>NZ_JAVHZV010000009.1 GCF_031119625.1 Pseudomonas sp. G34 | reverse complement strand
ATCACCACCATCAGCACCAGGCCGAGCAGCAGGCCCGGTACCACACCGGCCATGAACAGCTTGCCCACCGAGGTTTCGGTCGCGGTGGCATAGACCACCATGACGATCGACGGCGGAATCAGGATGCCCAGGGTACCGGCGTTACAGACGATGCCGGCGGCGAAGTCCTGCTTGTAGCCCGAACGCACCATGCCGGCGATGACGATCGAGCCGACCGCGGCCACCGTGGCCGGCGACGAGCCGCTCAGCGCGGCGAACAGCATGCACGCCATGATCGCGGCGATGGCCAGGCCACCCTTGATATGGCCGACGCAGGCGTTGGCGAAATCGATCAGGCGACGGGCCACGCCGCCGCTGGTCATGAACGCACCGGACAGCAGGAAGAACGGAATCGCCAGCAGCGTGTAGTGCTCGCTGGTCTCGAACAGCTTGATCGCCAGCGAACGCACCGAGTCGTTGCTGAAGAACAGGATAGTCATGGCCCCGGACAAGCCCAGGGAAATCGCCACCGGAATGCCGATGAACATCAGCACGAACAAGGCGACGAACAGGAAGGTAATGGTCATTTGGTGGTCTCCGCCTTGTCGGTTTCAGCCAGTTTCACGGCATCGTCCACTTCACTGTGCAGGCCCAGGCCTTGTTGCTTGCCTTGCAGCACGCGAATGAAGATTTCCAGGAAACGCACGAACATCAGGGCGAAGCCGATCGGCACGATCATCACGATGTGCCACTGGCGAACGCCGAAGCGGTCCAGATCCTCGGCGCCGGTGCCGACGCTGTACAGCACGGCCACCCACTGCTCGCTGGAGTAGGTCATCAGTGCGCAGTAGCCGAGGCAGATGAGCAGTGCGAGGATGGCCATCAGGCGCTGGTTGGCGGGGCTGAACTGGCGCACCAGCAGGTCGACGCCGATGTGCGCGCCGATGCGCACCCCCCAGGCCAGGCCGACGAAGATCAGCCAGCCGAACATGGCCTTGGTCAGGGCCACGCTCCAGGTCATTTCCTGGGCGACGTAGAGGATGGCGTCGCCGATGGCGAACATCGCATCGTTGGCGAAGGGCAACGAGTCCCCCAGGGAATAGAAAACCCCGTAGAGGTTGTTGAATACCACGTAGGAGAAGGTCACCAGGGTCATTGCAGCGAGAAGAAAGGCGATGGCGACTTCTTCGAGGCGATTCCACAGGCGCGACAAAGCTTGCATCAGCGGTCTCCCAGAGAGGGTTGTTGTAATTGTTTTGGCAAGCCGACTCTAAACCCGACGTTAGCGGGCAGATATTCACGATTAGTAAACGCGGCCTTCGGTCTTGGCGAATAGCTCACGCCGGACGTCGCTCAGTGCTGTCGAAGCGCCAGGATCGGCAAGATCAAGGCAGAAGCGGCCTGTCGTAGGGTGGACGACGCTTCATCCGTCCACCGCTCTGCGATCGCAATGGTGGATGAAAAGAGCGTCATCCACCCTACATAGAGAACGGCCGCTTTCGCCACCTGGCAGCCTTCAAACATCGCAAAACTCACACCAGCTCGGAGATCTCGATCAGGTTCAGGTCGGGGTCGCGCAGGTACACCGAGCGGATCGGGCCCGTAGCGCCGGTGCGCATCACCGGCCCTTCGATGATCGGCCAGCCGACCCGCTGCAGCTGCGCGATCACGTCGCCCAGCGGCTGGCTGGCGATGAAACACAGGTCCAGCGCACCGGGTACCGGCAGATGAGCCTTGGGCTCGAACTCCTGGCCACGCACGTGCAGGTTGATTTTCTGGTTGCCGAAACAGAACGCCTTGCGACCGTTGCCGAAGGTTTCCAGGCGCATGCCCAGCACCTCAGTATAGAAATGCGTGGTCGCCTCGGCATCGGTGGCGGTGAGTACCAGATGATCCAGGTGGTCGAGCATGCCAGCCTCCTCTTTGCGCTCTGCTTACTGGCCGGCAGCGTTGGCCGCCTGGGCCGCCTCGATCAGGTCGCTGCCGATCTTGCCTTCGTACTCCTTCCACACCGGGCGCATCACCTCACGCCATTGCTGGCGTTGTGCATCGGTGAGCACGATCAGCTCACGCTTGCCATCGGCAAGGATCTGCTGCTTGTCCCGCTCGTTCAGCGCCAGCGCCTGCTTGTTCACCTCGCGGGTGACTTCATCGATGATGCCTTTGAGCTCACCACGAATATCGTCTGGCAAACCGTTCCAGAACTTCGCATTGGTGATCAGCATGTAGTTGCCGACGGCATGGTTGGATTCGATCATGTACTGCTGCACTTCATAGTGGCGCTGGCTGTAGATGTTCGACCAGGGATTGTCGGAAGCGTTGATGACCCCGGTCTGCAGGCCCTGATAGATTTCCGCGAAGGCCATCTTGCGCGGCACCGCACGCAGCGCGCTGATTTGCGCGGCCTGCAGGTCAGACGGCTGCACGCGGAATTTCATCCCGCGGGCGTCGCTCGGCACATGCAGCGGCTTGTTGGCGGTGAACTGACGCATGCCGTTGAGCCAGTAGGCCAGGCCCAGAATGCCGTTGTTCTCGAAACTGTGCAGCAGCTCCTGGCCCTTGGGCGATTGCTCGAAACGCTGCGACGCCGCCGCGTTGTCGAACAGGAACATCAGGTCGAAGATCTGTACCCGCGGCTGGTATTTCTCCAGTTTCACGGGGGCCGGCGCCAGCAGTTGCACGTCACCGAGCAGCAGGGCTTCCATCTCCTTGCCATCGCCAAACAGCGAGGAGTTCGGATAGACCTCCACCCGCGCCTTGCCGGCCAGGCGTTCCTTGACCAGCTTTTGCAGCATCAACGCGCCCTGCCCCTTGGGAGTTTGGTCAGAGGCGACGTGGGAAAACTTGATGACGATCTCTTCGGCCTGCACGGCAGCAGCGAAGGCCATGGCGGTGGAAAGCAGGACGCAGGACAGGCTGCGACGAAAGACGCGGGACATGAGGCGATCTCCTGTTGTTATTGGTACGGCGGGCCATCGCCCGTCCGGATGCCTTTGTGTACGGCGAACTCTACTGCAGCGCCGAGCGCGACTACATTCTTGATTGGCCAAGCCTGCCTTCGCCATTGCCGAAGGCAAGGTGGTCGACCATCTGCCGGGCGATCAGCGACAGGTTGTCGTAGTGGCGTACGCAGATGTTCAACTCGCGGATCGCCCAGGCATCTTCGATCGCCACCGCCCGCACCGCCATGCTCGGCAGGTAGGTGCGCACCGCCTGCTCCGGCAATACGCCGATGCCCAGGCCGGTGTGGATCATCCGGCAGATGGCCTCGAAGCTGCGCACCTGGATGCGCACCCGCAAATGCACACCGGCCTGCTGCGCGGCCTCGCTGAGCAGCGCGTGCAGCGAGGCCTCCTTCTGCAGGCCGATGAAGTCATAGCCGACGGTTTCCAGCAGGGTCACCCGCTGCCGTGAAGCCAGCGGGTGCTCGTTCGGCACCACCAGCACCAGGCGGTCGTGGCGATAGGGAAACACCTGCACGCCATCGGCCTGCACATGGCCGGCGAAGATGCCGATATCGGTCAGCCCCTCGCGCACCGCGTGGATGATCTCGCTACTGACCCGCTCTTCCAGGTCGATGCGAATCTGCGGATGCTGGGCGCTGAAGGCCGCCAGGTCCTCGGGCAGAAAGGCGATCACCGCCGAGGTGTTGGCGTGGATGCGCACATGGCCGTTGATGCCCTCGCTGAACTCGCTGAGGTCGGCCTGCATGTGCTGGATGTTGTCCAGCAGGTTACGCGCATGGTGCAGCAAGGCATCGCCGGCGGGCGTCAGCGCCACGCCCTTGGGCTGGCGATACAGCAAGGGTGTACGCAGGTGCGCCTCGAGGTCGCTGATGCGCTTGCTGACTGCCGCCAGCGCCAGGTGCTCACGCTCGGCGGCACGGGTCAGGCTGCGCTCATCGGCGATGGCGACGAACAGCTTTAGGGTGGTGAAATCCACGCGCATGGCAGGCTCCGCTTCGTATTTGGCGAAAGAATCGTGCCCATCGGCAAAGCCATGTCGGGGCGCCGCCACCATAAGCCTTCGCGTAGCACGAAGCCAGACTTGACGATTGACTGATTGCGGCCAGGCCCGCCGTGGGCGATGCTCGGCGCCATCGACCCAAGTCACCGGGAATTCGCGCATGTCTGCCAATCCAACTGTTGCACCCATGGCCCTGGCCGGCCTCAAGGTCATCGAAATGGGCCAGCTGATCGCCGGCCCCTTCGCCAGCAAGCTGCTTGGCGAGTTCGGCGCCGAGGTGATCAAGATCGAGCCGCCGGGTATCGGCGACCCGCTGCGCAAGTGGCGCAAGATCAAGGACGGCACCTCGCTGTGGTGGCATGTGCAATCACGCAACAAGCGCTCGCTGACCCTCGACCTGAAACAGGCCGAAGCCCAGGACATCGTGCGCCAGCTGGTGGCCGAAGCCGACATCCTGGTGGAAAACTTCCGCCCCGGCACCCTGGAAGGCTGGGGTCTGGGTTATCAGGCGCTGCAAGCGATCAACCCGCGGCTGATCATGCTGCGCATCTCCGGCTACGGGCAGACCGGCCCCTACCGCGACCTGCCCGGCTTCGGCGTGATCGGTGAAGCCATGGGTGGCCTGCGCCACCTGTCCGGCTACCCCGGCCAGGCGCCGGTGCGGGTCGGGGTGAGCATCGGCGACTCGCTGTCCTCGCTGTACGGGGTGATCGGCGTGCTGCTCGCCCTGCAGGAGCGTGCCCGCAGCGGCCAAGGCCAGGAGATCGATGTCGCCCTGTACGAGTCGGTGTTCGCCATGATGGAAAGCCTGGTGCCCGAGTACGACGCCTTCGGCTATATCCGCGAACCGGCGGGCAGCGCCCTGCCCGGCATCACCCCGTCCAACTCCTACCCCTGCAATGACGGCAGCTACGTGCTGATCGCCGGCAATGGCGACAGCATCTACAAGCGCCTGATGAGCCTGATCGGCCGTGACGACCTGGGCAACGACCCGCGCCTGGCGCAGAACGACGGGCGCAGCCAGCATGCCGAGTTGATCGACGGCGCCATCGGCGAATGGACCGCCCAGCGCGGCCGCGATGAAGTGATCGAGGCGCTCAAGGGCGCCCGCGTGCCCGCCGGTTATCCCTATACCGCCGCCGACATCGTCAGTGACCCCCATTACCTGGCGCGGCAGATGATCGAGACGGTACAGACCAGTGCCGGCCCGCTGAAGGTTCCCGGCGTGCTGCCCAAACTCAGCCGCACCCCCGGCCGCATCGGCGAAGGTGGCCCGCAACTGGGTGAACACACCGATGACGTCTTGGCCGGCTTGGGCCTGAGCGCCGAACAGGTCGCCGGCCTGCGCGAACGCGGGATTATCTGAAGCCCTGTGTAGGGTGGACAACGCGAAGCTTGTCCACCAGCCCTCGCCGCGCTTCAGAAAAAACCAGGGCGCGTAGCTGACACTTCTCTCCAGCGACCGCCCTACGGTCGCAATGGTGGATGAAAAGAGCGTCATCCACCCTACGAGCTTTTACTTGCAGCTTGTAGCTTGTCACTCCAACCGTAGGATTCAGCCATGACCAAACGCCTCTATATCCAGGACGTCGCCACCCGCGACGGTTTCCAGATCGAAGCGGCCTTCGTGCCCACCGATGCCAAGATCGCCCTGATCGACAGGCTGTCGCAAACCGGCCTGGCGAAGATCGAGGTCACCTCGTTCACCTCGCCGAAGGCGATTCCCAACCTGCGCGATGCCGAAGAGGTGATGCGTGGCATCCAGCGCGTGCCGGGCGTTGAATACACCGTGCTGGTGCCCAACGTGCGCGGCTGTGAGCGGGCGCTGTCGTGCCAGGTGGACGAGATCAACCTGGTGATGTCGGCCAGCGACACCCACGGCCTGGCCAACCTGCGCATGACGCCGGAACAGTCCCTGGCGCAGTTCGCCGAGATCATCGAGGTCACTCGCGGCAGCGGCGTGTTCATCAACGCCTCGCTGTCGACCACCTTTGGCTGCCCCTTCGAGGGTGCCGTACCCGAGGCACGCGTGCACGAGTTGACCCAGCGCCTGCTCGACCTCGGCGTGCAGGGCGTGACCCTCTGCGACACCACCGGCATGGCCGATCCGGCCCAGGTCGAACGCATCTGCCGCGAATCACTGCAGCGCTGGCCCGAGGCGGTGTTCACCGCGCATTTTCACAACACCCGCGGCATGGGCCTGGCCAACGCCCTGGCGGCGCTGAATGCCGGCATCGAGCGCTTCGATGCCTCCCTCGGCGGGCTGGGCGGTTGCCCCTATGCGCCAGGCGCCAGCGGCAATATCTGCACCGAGGACCTGGTGCACATGTTCCAGCGCATGGGCCTGGAGACCGGGGTGAATCTGGATGCACTACTGGCCGCGGCGGCGACCTTGCCCGAGCTGATCGGCCATGAGGTACCCGGTGCGATCCTCAAGGCCGGCAAATCAGATCGTCGTTACCCGAAACCGAAGTGGATGAGCGAAGCAGGCGCCTGATCGAACGACCGTAGACTGCGGTTGAGCGCAGCGATACCCAGGAAACCAGCCCCGGGTATCACTTCGTTCAACCCGGGCTACCTGGGCAGGGTCACCACGACGTCCGCGAACAGTCAGTCATCAATGCCCGCCGCTGGCTTCCGCGCCCTTGGCCGAAAACGGTGGCTTGGCCAGGTAGATGATCAGGATCAGGCCAAGGAACAACCAGCCCATCATCGTGAAGTAATCCACCGTCGAGAGCATGTAGGCCTGGCTTTCCACCACCCGGTCGATCTGCAGGTAGGCCGATTGCGACGCGCCGCCAAGTTGCTCCAGATACTGGTGCGTGGCCGGGTCATAGGGCGTGACGTGCTCGGTCAACTGGGCGTGGTGGTAGATTTCCCGGCGGTGCCAGATCCAGGTGGTCAGCGACGAGGCGAAGCTGCCGCCCAGTACCCGCAGGAAGGTGGCCAGGCCGGAGCCGTCGGCGATGTCCTTGGGCGGCAGGCTGGAGAGCAGGATGCTGGTGGTCGGCATGAAGAACAGCGCGATCCCCAGGCCCATGAACACCTGCACCTCGGCGATGTGCCGGTAGTCGACCTCGGTATTGAACGAGGCGCGCATGAAGCACGAGGCGCCGATCACCAGGAACGAGCCGCCGGCCAGCAGGCGCAGGTCGAACTTGTGCGCGTACTTGCCCACCAGCGGTGACAGGAACAGCGGCAGAATGCCGATCGGCGCTGCCGCCAGGCCCGCCCAGATCGGCGTGTAGCCCAGCTGTGTCTGCAACCACTGCGGCAGCAGCAGGTTGATACCGAAAAAGCCCGAATAGCCGAGTACCAGCGCCAGGGTGCCAAAGGTGAAGTTGCGGTACATGAACAGGCGCAGGTTGATGATCGGGTGCTGATCGGTCAGTTCCCAGATCACCAGGGCCACCAGTGACACCACGGAAATGGCGGTGCCGATCTGGATGAAGGTCGACTCGAACCAGTCCAGATCGTTGCCCTTGTCGAGCACCACCTGCAGCACGCCGACACCCAGCACCAGGAGCATCAGCCCGACGTAGTCGATAGGCTGGTGCTGGGTGGTTTCCGGGCGATTGCGCATCTGCGTCCAGACCACCAGGGTGGCGAGGATGCCGATCGGCACGTTGATGAAGAAGATCCACGGCCAGCTGTAGCTGTCGGTGATCCAGCCACCGGCAATCGGACCGATGATCGGCGCCACCACCGTGACCATCGCCAGCAGCGCCAGGGCCATGCCGCGCTTGGCACTGGGAAAGATCGCCAGCAGCAAGGTCTGCGCCATCGGGTACAGCGGCCCGGCGACCAGCCCCTGCAGGGCGCGGAAAACCACCAGTTCGGGCATCGAGCGGGCGATGCCGCAGAGGAACGAGGTGATCACGAACAGCACCACGGCGGCGAGAAACAGCTTCACCTCGCCGAAGCGCCGCGCCAGCCAGCCAGTCAATGGCAAGGCGATGGCGTTGCACACGGCGAACGAGGTGATCACCCAGGTGCCCTGCTCCGAGCTGACCCCCAGGTTGCCGGAAATGGTCGGCAGCGCGACGTTGGCGATGGTGGTGTCGAGCACCTGCATGAAGGTCGCCAGGGAGATGCCGATGGTGGCCAGCAGCATGCTGGCCGGGCGGAAATTGGCGTCGCTCATGTCAGCCCTGCTTCGCCGGATTGGCGTTCTGCGGACCATTGGCGTGGATGATGCGTTCGATCAGCGCGTCAGCCTCGCCCAGCGGCGCGTCGTAAACGGCAGTGCTGAAGCGCGCTTCCTTGGGCATCTGGGTGGTCAGCTGCGCGCCGCTCTGGTCATGCAGGTCGACGGTCACAGTGGTGGACAGGCCGATGCGCAGCGGGTGCTTGTCCAGCGCCTCGTCGTCGAGGCGGATACGCACCGGCAGGCGCTGCACGATCTTGATCCAGTTGCCGCTGGCGTTCTGTGCCGGCAGCAGCGAGAAGGCGCTGCCGGTGCCCACACCGAGGCTTTCGACGTGGCCCTGGTAGGTCACGTCATCACCGTAAAGGTCGGCTTCGACGGTCACCGGCTGGCCGATGCGCATCTCGCGCAGCTGGGTTTCCTTGAAGTTGGCGTCGATCCACACCTCATGCAACGGCACCACGGCCATCAGCGCGGCGCCAGGCTGGATGCGGCTACCGACCTGCACTGAACGCTGTGCCACATAGCCGCTGACTGGCGCCACCAGGGTGCTGCGGGCGTTGTTGAGAAAGGCCTGGCGCAGCTGCGCGGCGGCACTCTTCACGTCCGGGTGCGAGGCGATCACGGTGTCGTCGACCAGCGCCTGGTTGGTATCCAGTTGCTGCTGGGCGGAGGTCAGTGCGCTCTGCGCGCTGTTCAGGGTGTCCTGGGCGTGGGCCAGTTCCTCGCGGGAAATCGCCCCCTTGCTGGCCAGGGTCACGCGGCGCTGGTAGTCGGCCTTGGCGCGTTGCACGTCGATCTTGCGCGAGGCCACCTGGGCCTTGTAGCTGTCGACATTGCTGTACAGCCCGCGCACCTGGCGCACCGTACGCGCCAGGTTGGCCTCGGCGCTCTGCTGGGCCACTTCGGTGTCGGCCGGGTCCAGCCACACCAGGGGTTGGCCGGCTTCGACGTAGTCGCCGTCATCCACGGCGATGCGCGTCACCGTGCCGGTGATCTGCGGGGTGATCTGCACCAGGTTGCCGCCCACGTAGGCGTCGTCGGTCTCTTCATAGAAGCGGCCGTACAGCTCGTGGTAGGCGAAGATCGCCGCGCTGCACAGCACGACGACAAGGCCGAGGCCAATCAGCAGGCGTTTGCGCTTGCCCGAATTCGGGTTGGCGGCGTTGGCTTGAGAGTCAGTCATGGCGGGTACTCAGCGTGCGGAAGTGGATGATTGGGTGGGCGCTTCGAAGCCGCCACCCAGGGCCTGCATCAGCAGCACCGAGGCGTCGATACGCTCGGCACGCAAGTTGGCCAGTTGGCGTTCGCTCTGCAGCAGTTGCTGCTCGACGCTGAGCGCGTCGAGGTAGTTGCCGATGCCATCGGCGTAGCGCTGCATGGCGATGTCGTAGGAACTGCGGGCGATATCACGGGCCCGTTGCTGCTGCGCGATCTGCTGCTCCAGGGAACGGATGCGGCTGATGCCGTCACCGATATCGCCCAAGGCGCCGACCAGGGTCTGGTTGTACTGGGCCACGGCCACGTCGTAATCGGCATTGCGCCCGGCCAGGGCGGCACGCCGCGCGCCGCCGTCGAAGATCGGCAGGCTCAGCGCCGGGCCAACGCTGAAGAAGCGACTGGCGCCGCCGAACATGGCGTCTCCGAGCAGCGACTTGCTGCCGGCTGCCACGCTCAGGTTGAGGTTGGGATAGAAGTCGGCCTTGCTGGCGTCGATGTCGCGGCTAGCCGCTTCGACACGCCAGCGCGCAGCGACCAGGTCGGGACGCCGACCGAGCAGTTCGGCCGGCACGTTGGCCGGCAGGCTCACCGCCGTCGGCGCGATCAGTTGCGGCCGCGGCAATGTGGCGCCGCGA
The DNA here is from genome assembly GCF_031119625.1 of Pseudomonas sp. G34. Lineage (GTDB taxonomy): Bacteria > Pseudomonadota > Gammaproteobacteria > Pseudomonadales > Pseudomonadaceae > Aquipseudomonas. The sequence goes on along the minus strand of NZ_JAVHZV010000009.1, from coordinate 526,732 downwards.
TCCGGGCCCTGGCCGAGCATCACCGCCAGGCGAATGCGCGCGCTGTCCACCTGTTGGGTGGCGGCGGTCAGGCTGGCTTCGGCGGCGGCTTCCAGGCTCTGGGTCTGCTGCAACTGGTATTCGCTGTCCAGGCCGGCATCGACCCGGCTACGGGCCAGGTCGAGCATGTCGCGGCTGCGCTTGAGATCCTGCTCGGCAAGCTCCTGGGTGGCGTAGGCCAGGCCGAGGTCGTTGTAGGCACGGGTGACGTAGGCGGCCAGGGTCAGGCGTGCGCCCTGGCGATCCACCTCGCTGGCGCGGGCGCGGCCCAGGGCCGCTTCCCAGGCCGCACGATCGCCGCCCCACAGGTCGAAGTGGTAGCCACCTTCCAGCGACAGCGTGCGCAAGGTGCCGTAGCGGCCGCCCTGCCCGCTGGGGTCATCGACCCGGGCGGAGCGTGAACGGGTGACATTGGCATTGGCATCCAGGGTCGGCTGGCGCTGCGCATCGGCAGCCAGCACGGCGGCGTTGGCCTGGCGGGCGCGCGCGTCGGCGACCTGCAGGTCCGGGTTGCTGCGCAGGGCTTCTTCGATCAGCCCGCTCAACTGCGGGTCGCCCAGGCGATTCCACCAGTCGCTGGCCGGCCAGGCAGCCGGCGACAGGTTGCCGGTGAAGGTCTGCCCTTGCAGGCTGGCGGCGTCAAGGGTGTGGCCTTGGGTATGCAGGCCGTCCTGGGAGGCACAGGCGGCCAGTAGCAGGGCGCTGAAAATCAGCGACAGGGGGGTACGCAACGGCATGGTGTTCATCATTCTCCTGGCAGCTCAGGCAAAGCGTCGGCGGCCATCAGCATTTTTTTCAACAGGCGTTGGAATTCGTCGAGTTCGGCGAGGCTCAGGCAGCCGGTCAGCTCGTTGGTGGCGTCGGCGGCGATCTGCGGCACCCGCACGCCAAGGGCATTGCCCGCTTCGGTAAGGATGAGGCGCACCTGGCGGCGATCCTCATGGCTGCGCTCGCGGGTGAGCAGGCCCTTCTGCTCCAGACGGTCGAGCATGCGGGTCATCGCCCCGCTGTCGAGGCTGAGCAGGCGCACCAGGTCGGCCGGCGTGCTGGCGCGACTCTGGCTGATCAGCAGCACCACCTTGAACTGCGCGGCCGTGACGCCGTGATCCACCAGGTGGCGCTCGAGCATGCGATCCTTGAGCTGATTGATCAGCGCGATCAGGTGGCCGGGTGAGTGCTGCAGCGAGAACCGCTCGCGGTCGAAATGTGGCATCGAGAATTACCTGCCCAGGCAGTGAATGCCCTGCAGATTACTGCCCAGGCAGCGATCAGCCCAATTACATTTCGTAATACTTGTTATCAATTCCAGAAATACTTTGAAATATTCAGGGGTTTTGAAGGGACTGTCTGGGGGATGGGTGGGTTCAGGGGATATATGGGGGAAGATGATTGCGCGGGAGATTTGGAACACTGGCTATCGCAGGCTCAGCCCAGGCTACGGTCAGCTAGCCCGGCGTCGAGCGAAGCGACACCCGGGATCATGGGTAGATGCGATTCAATTGCGCCGTTGCGCCGTTGCGCCGTTGCGCATTCGCATGACACTGCTCATTCCAAAAAGGTGCAGAACGCCTCGAGGGGCAGGCGCTCGCTGGCCAGCCGATTGACCGGCGCCTCGGGGTCGGCATAGCCCACGGCGATGGCGCAGTGCAGCATGTGCTCGGCCGGCATCTGCAGAAACGCCTCGACGCTGTGGTGATAGCGTGTCCAGCAGGCTTGCGGGCAGCTGTCCAGGCCGTGCTCCTTGAGCAGCAACATCAGGCTCTGCTGATACATACCCAGGTCGGCCCATTGCCCGGGCCCCATGCAACGGTCCACGGAAAAGAACACCGCACAGGGCGCCTCGAAGAAGCGAAAGTTGCGGGCGAACCAGTCCAGGCGCCCGCGCTTGTCCTCGCGGCCGATGCCCAGCAGTGCGTACATCTGCTCGCCCACCTCGAACCGCGAGGTGCGGTAAGGCTCCTGCAGGGGTTGCGGATACACCGCGTAATCGGCGGGATCGGGCTCTGGATCGCTCGCCAGCCGCCTGCCGATATGCGCGACGAAACGCGCCAGCGCATCACCTTGCAGAACATGCATACGCCAGGGCTGCAGGTTGCCACTGGACGGCGCACGCGCCGCCTGTTCCAGCAGTTCGCGCAGCAACGCCAACGGTACCGGCCGGTCGAGAAAGGCGCGTACGCTGCGACGCTCACGTAAAGCCTGGCTGACCTTCATCCTCTCTCCTCGCGTGTGATCAACGTCGCCATCAAAACAAAGGCCGCCTCCCGAGGGAAGCGGCCTCCGTTGTGCGCGATTCAACCAGCCATCACTGCGCCTGGTTGGACGCCTCGGCCGCCTTGATCAGGTCGGCGCCGATCTCGCCCTCGAACTTCTTCCACACCGGGCGCATGGCTTCGCGCCATTGCTCGCGCTGCTCCGGGGTCAGCTGGATGATCTCGCTGGTGCCGGCCTTGACGATGTCGGCGCGGGCATTCTTGTTGAGGTCATCGGCCTGGCGGTTCACCTCGGCGGTGACCTCGACCATGATCTTGTCCAGCTCGCTGCGCACGTCCTCCGGCAGGCCGTTCCAGAACTTGGTGTTGGTGATCACCATGTAGTCGATCAGGCCGTGGTTGGACTCGGTGAAGAACGGCTGCACCTCATGCACCTTCTGACTGTAATAGTTCGACCAGGTGTTCTCGGTGCCGTTGACCACGCCGGTCTGCAGGCCCTGGTAGACCTCGGCGAAGCTCATCTTGCGCGGCGCGGCGCGCAGCACCTTGAACTGCTCGTCGAGCACCGCCGAGGCCTGCACGCGGAATTTCAGGCCGCGGGCATCCTTAGGCTCATGCATCGCCTTGTTCGACGACAGCTGCTTCAGGCCGTTGTGCCAGTAGGCCAGGCCGGTGATGCCCTTGCCTTCCATGCTGGTCAGCAACGCCTTGCCCTGCTCGCTGGCCTGGAAGCGGTCGACCGCCTCCATGTTGTCGAACAGGAACGGCAGGTCGAAAATCTGGATCGGCTTGGCATAGTGCTCGAACTTGGCCAGCGACGGTGCCAGCAACTGCACGTCGCCGAGCAGCAGCGCCTCCATCTCCTTGCCATCACCGAACAGCGAGGAGTTCGGGTAGACCTCGACCTTGACCCGGCCGGGCAAACGCTCCTCGGCGAGCTTCTTGAACAGCAGCGCGCCCTGCCCCTTGGGCGTGTGATCGGCCACCACGTGGGCGAACTTGATACTGATGGGCGCGGAGTCGGCGGCCTGAGCAACACCGGCTACGGAAACGGCGACAGCGCAGACCAGCGCCTTGAGAGAAAGCTTGAGCATGGAGTGACCTCATCTTGTTTTTGTTGGTAGGTAGAACTCTGTTTACAACCGCACCTGCTTCGGCGGAATTCAGCATTGTGCAAAGGCGCGTTCGGCCGTGCCGAACGCAGGCCTGAAAGCGTTAACCGGCCGCGCCGGCACGCTGGACGATGCGCTTCGCCCGGCCGACCACCGGGGCATCGACCATCTGCCCGTCGACCACGAACACCCCGTCACCGCCCTCGCCGGCCTGCAGTACCCGGCGCGCCCAAGCGAGCTCTTCGGCCGAGGGCGCCAGTGCCCCGTGTACCACGGCAAGCTGGCTGGGATGGATGCACAGCAGCCCACCGAAACCCATGTCGCGGGCATCACGGCTGGCACGCTCGAGGCCGGCCTGATCCTGGATCGCCGGAAACACGCTATCCAGCGGTGCGGCCAGATTGGCCAGGCGGCTGTGCAGCAGAACGGCGTAGCGCGCCTGATCGAGAATCCGCTCGGCTGCCGGCGTGCCGCTGTTCAGGCCCAGATCGAGGCCCAGGTCCAGGCCACCGAAGGACAGCCGCTCGACACCTTTAGCGGCGGCGATGGCTGGCAGTTCATGCAGGCCCCGAGCACTTTCGATGATCGGCCAGATCGGTTTGCCGGCCTCGGCCACCCGTGCCACCTGGGCGGCACTCTCGACCTTGGGCAGGAGTACCCCGACAACGCCTGCATGGCGCTGGCACAGCGCGATGTCCTCGGCATGGCCGGCGTGCTCAGGCGAGTTGATGCGCACCAGCAGGCGCGCTTCCGGGTTGTCGGTCAGAAAGCGGTCGAGGTTGTCCCGCGCCTCGACCTTGAGGCTTTCCTGCACCGCGTCCTCGAGGTCGACGATCACTGCGTCGGCGCCGCTGGCCAGGGCCTTGGGAATGCGCTCGGGTCGCGAGGCGGGCACGAACAGCGCGGTACGGATGATGGAGGTCGTCATGGCATCGGCTTCCTGACGTGAAATTCGTTAATTGGTAAATGGTGGGCTGAAGCCCACCCTACAATTCGCGCAGGCCTGCCGTAGGGTGGGCTTTAGCCCACCAATCGACGGCGGCACCATTGCACAGGGGGTGGGCCACGCACGACCTGTCGCGAACAGCTCTCAAACCGCCCCGCTCACCCTCAACCCGGCTATCTGCGCCTCGCCATACCCCAGCTCGGCGAGCAAGGCATCGGTGTGCTCACCCAGCGCCGGTACGGGATCCATCCGCGGCGTGAAGGCGCTGTTGCTGCCCGGTGGCAGCAGCGCCGGCAGGCTGCCGGCCGGGCTGTCGACCTGGCGCCAGCGATCGCGGGCCTTGAGCTGCGGGTGATTCCATACACCGGCCATGTCGTTGACATGGGCGTTGGCGATCTGCGCCTGCTCCAGCCGCTCGATCACCTGCTCGGCGCTCAGCGCCGCAAAGGTTTCGACGATGATCGCGCGCAGTGCTTCGCGATTGGCCGAACGCTTCGAGTTGGCGCAGAAACGCTCATCGCCGGCCAGTGCTGGCTGCAGCAGTACGCGCTCGCAAAACGCCTGCCATTCGCGCTCGTTCTGCAGGCCGAGCATCACCGTGCCGCCGTCGCCAGCGGGAAACGGGCCGTAGGGATAGATGGTCGAGTGGGCGGCCCCGGCACGCGGCGGCGGCGTGGCACCGTCGTAGGCGTAATACAGGGGATAGCCCATCCACTCGACCAGGCTCTCGAGCATGCTCACGTCGATGCGGCTGCCCAGGCCGGTCCTGCCGCGCAGCAGCAGCGCCGTGAGGATGTTGCTGTAGGCGTACATGCCGGCGGCGATATCGGCGATCGAGCAACCGGCCTTGGCCAACTGATCTTCACCCGCGCCGCCGGTCACCGACAGGAAGCCGCCTTCGCTCTGGATCAACAGGTCGTAGGCCTTCTTCTTCTCGTAGCTGCCGCCTTCGCCGTAGCCGGAGATGTCGCAGACGATCAGCTTCGGGAAGCGCGCATGCAGCGCCTCGAACGACAGGCCCATGCGCGCCGCCGCACCCGGCGCGAGGTTCTGCACCAGCACGTCGGCCTTGGCCAGCAGGCTGTCGAGCACCTCGCCGGCATCGTCCTGCTTGAGGTCGAGGGTCAGGCTTTCCTTGGAACGATTGGTCCACACGAAGTGCGAGGCCAGGCCGTTGACCCGCTCGTCGTAGCCACGAGCGAAATCACCACTGCCGGGGCGCTCGACCTTGATCACCCGAGCGCCCATGTCGGCCAGCTGGCGGGTGCAGAACGGCGCGGCGATGGCGTGTTCCAGGCTGACCACGGTGATGCCATCCAGTGGCCGGGGTTGTTGTGAGTCGTTCATGTGCAGTTCCCTGTTCCGTAGGGTGGATCGGGACGCGTAGTCCGCGCTCTACCGATCCACCGCAAAGTCGATACGTGCCGTCAGGCCAGGTGGCTCAAATCATCGGTGTGGCGCAGGCGCCAGACCCTGGCGATCAGCTCGCCTGCCTCATCGCTGCTGCGTTTACCGGCGAAGGCCAGCAGGCGCCGGAACTTGTCTTCCAGCTCCATGCGGCTGAGGCTGTTGCCGGGGTCGCCCTTGGGCTCGTCGATGGCGCCATGCAAGGTGCGGCCGTCGGTGGTGAGCACCTCGACGCGACCCAGCCAGCGCTGTGGGTAGGCCGCATCCACCTCCGGGTCCAGGCGCATCTGCACCTTGGCGCGAAAGGCGGCCACGGCCGGGTCCCGCAGCGCCAGATTCTCGAACTCGCCGAGCTGCGCCTTGCCATGCACGGCGATCAGACCCAGCACGGTGCCCATGGAGAACTTGGCCTGGTGCACGCTCTGCGGTACCACCACGCGGCCGAGCACATCGATGGCGCCCTGGTGCACATGGGTGATCACCTGGGCGATATCGCCGTGGCGCAGACCTTCGCGCCACATCAGGTCGAGCAGCGCATCGGCGGCCGGGTGGGTGTGGCGGCACGAGGCGTGGAACTTGAACGAGGTCTCCACCAGCGCCCAACGGCTGCCGAGGCGATCCGCCAGTTTGCTGGGATCGGCATCACTGGACATGCCGGCGGCCATGCCCTGCTCGCCCTCGAGAATGTTCTGCGCACCGGTCAAGCCCTGCGCGGTGAAGTACGCCGCCAACAGGCCATCGGCAGCCGCCTTGGCGGTGTGCAGTTGCTTGGAGTCGGCGGCGTCGCGCAGGAACTCCCAGAGCCCGGCGGCCTGGGTGCCGGCGTTGCCGAGCAGATGGACGAACTGCTTCTGGTCGAAGTCCAGCAACTTGCCCACCGCCACCGCCGCAGCCAGGGTGCCGACCGTGGCCGTGGTGTGGAAGATGCGGTAATGGGAGCGGCCCAGGAACTCACCGATGCGAATGCCCGCCTCGTAGCCGGCCACCGAGGCCAGCAACAGCTCGCGGCCGGACTTGCCGAGATCCTGCGCCGCCGCCAGGGCCGCCGGGAACACCACCGTGGCCGGATGCAGCACCGAGCTGTTGTGCAGGTCGTCCTGCTCGACCAGGTGCGACGAGGCACCATTGACCAGCGCCGCGAAGTACGCCGAGGTGCCACGACCATTGACCAGGATGCGCGCCGGACCATTGGCCGGGCCCATCTTCTGTGCATAGGCCTCGAACAGCGGAATCGGCCGCGCACCTTCACTGGCCAAAGCGGAACCGAGCCAGTCGAGAAACAGGTCTTCGCTGCGATCGAGCACGCTTGCTGGAATCTGCTCGTAATTGAGGTCGGCGAGGAAGCCCGCCAGGGCCTGGGTATGGCTCATGACGTGCTCCTTAAAAACTGCGTGGCAGCTCGAGCAGATGCTCGGCCACGTAGGACATGATCAGGTTGGTGGAGATCGGCGCCACCTGGTACAGGCGGGTCTCGCGGAACTTGCGCTCGACATCGTATTCATTGGCGAAACCAAAGCCGCCGTGGGTCTGCAGGCAGGCATTGGCCGCCGCCCAGGAGGCTTCCGCTGCCAGGTACTTGGCCATGTTGGCGCTGGCCCCGGCGTTTTCGCCGCGGTCGTACTGCTCGCAGGCACGCCAGCGCATCAGGTCGGCGGCCTCGACTTCGATATGCGCCTTGGCGATGGGGAACTGCACCCCCTGGTTCTGGCCGATCGGGCGGCCGAACACCACGCGATCACGGGCGTAGGCACTGGCTTTCTCGATGAACCAGCGACCATCGCCGATGCACTCGGCGGCGATCAGCGTGCGCTCGGCATTCAGGCCGTCGAGGATGTAGCGAAAACCCTTGCCCTCCTCGCCGATCAGGCTGCTGGCAGGAATTTCCAGGTTGTCGAAGAACAGCTCGTTGGTCTCGTGGTTGACCATGTTGGCGATCGGCTGCACGGTCAGGCCGTTGCCGATGGCCTCGCGCAGGTCGACCAGAAAGATCGACATGCCTTCGGATTTCTTCTTCACCTCGGCGAGCGGCGTGGTGCGCGCCAGCAGGATCATCAGGTCGGAGTGCTGGATACGCGAGATCCACACCTTCTGGCCATTGATCAGGTACTTGTCGCCCCGGCGCACGGCGGTGGTCTTGATCTTGGTGGTGTCGGTGCCGGTGGTCGGCTCGGTCACGCCCATGGACTGCAGGCGCAGCTCGCCGCTGGCCAGCTTGGGCAGGTAAAAACTTTTCTGTTCATCGCTGCCGTTACGCAGCAGGGTGAACATGTTGTACATCTGCCCGTGGATGGTGCCGGAGTTGCCACCGCAACGGTTCACTTCCTCGAGAATCACCGACGCCTCGGCCAGGCCCAGGCCGGAGCCGCCGTACTCTTCCGGGATCATCGCCGACAGCCAGCCGGCTTCGGTCATGGCCGCCACGAAGGCTTCCGGGAAGCCCTTCTGTTCATCGATCTTGCGCCAGTATTCGGCCGGGAATTCGGCGCACAGGCCGCGTACGCCTTCGCGGATGAAATTCAGCTCTTCGTTCTGTTCCGGGGTCATCTCGGTTCCTCGCTTGTTCTTGTAAGAGCCTGTCAACGATCGTTAGCTGCGTAGGGTGGACCGGGGCGCGTAGCAAACGCTCTTTTTGTCCACCATTGCGATTGCAGAACGGTGGACAGATCGGGCCGCGCAGGTGAAGCGACGTCCACCCTACAAAGCGTCTATCAGTCGAATTCCACGTCGGCCTGCTGGGCCATGCCGCCTTGGTTGCCGGCCCACAGCTGCGCCCTGCCCGGCTCGGCTATTCGCCCGGTCACCTCGAAAGGCTCGGGCGCCACCAGCGGGCGCAAGCCGCGATAGGCGAAACGACGCAGGCAGGCCTGCGGATTGGCGCGGCAGAACGCGCCCAGGCTCAGCGTGGCGATCAACGGGCCATGCACGACCAGGCCGCTATAGCCTTCGGTTTCGGTGACATAGGGCCAGTCGTAATGGATGCGATGGCCATTGAAGGTCACCGCGCTGTAGCGAAACAGCAGGGTCGGGCTGGGCACCACGGCCTCGCGCCAGTCGCCGCTCGGCAGCGCCTCACCGGTACCGCTCTTGGGCGGGCTGGGCTCGCGGTAGACGATGTCCTGCTCCTCGCGGATCGCCAGCTCGCCGTCCTGCAGGTAATCGTGCTGCACAGTGACGAACAGCAGCGCGCCGGTGCGGCCGTGCTTCTCTTCGATGTGCTTGATGGTCGACACCCGCGTGGCCTCACCGCCGACGCGCAGCGGTGCGATGAACTCGAGGCGCCCACCGGCCCACATGCGGTTGCGATTGTCCGCCGGCGGCAGGAAGCCACCGCGCGCCGGGTGCCCGTCGCCGCCCAGGCCGCTTTCGGCGATGGGCTCCTGGAAGAAGGCCCAATGCCAGAGTGGCGGCAGCGCTTCGCCGTGAGCGGGCGTGTCTTCGCCCAGGGTGGCGGCGATGCGCTTGACCAGGTTGCGGCTCAGTTGATCGTGGGCGTGTTCGGTGCGGCCAATCCAGGCGGAAAAATCGGAGTCGCTCATGGTGGGTTCCAGCTGTCTTGTTATGTACCGCCAGCATGCAACTCGTCAGACGTTCCGAGAATCCGCATTTATTTAATCCGGCGTTCGGATAAGCTGAACGCCCGTCATCACTGAGTGCAGAGCTGTCATGCATTTCGATCTGCCGGATTTGCGCCTCTTCATCCATATCGCCGAATCGCCGAGCCTGACCCAGGGTGCGCGGCGCGCCTCGCTCTCGCCCGCCGCCGCCAGCGCACGGATCAAGGCGCTGGAAGGCCAGTTGGGCACGCGCCTGCTGTACCGCGACAGCCGCGGCGTGGAGCTGACGCCCTCCGGCCAGCGCCTGCTGCAGCACGCCCGGCTGATCATGCGCCAGGTCGATTACCTGAAAAGCGAATTCACCGAATACGGCAGTGATTCGGCCGGGCATATCCGCATCTTCGCCAACACCACGGCGGTGACCGAGTTCCTGCCCGAGGTGCTGGCCAGGTTTCTGGCAGAGCGCCCCGGCGTGACGGTGGACCTGCAGGAACGCCTGAGCCGCGACATCGTGCGCGGCGTACTCGATGGCGGCGCCGACCTGGGCATCATCGCCGGCCCGGTGGAAGCCGCCGGCCTGCAGGTGCTGCACTTCAGTACCGACCGCCTGGTGCTGGTGGTGCCCGACGGCCATCCGCTGGCCGAGCGCGAGCGCGTCAGCCTGCGCGACACGCTGCAATACCAGCACATCGGCCTGCACGACGGCAGCACCCTGCTGACCTTCCTGCGCGAGCATGTGGAAACCCTGGGCGGCACCCTTTCGCTGCGCATCCAAATGTCCGGCTTCGAAGCCATCTGCCGGATGGTCGAGGCCAACGTCGGCATCGGCATCATCCCCGAGTCCGCCGCCAGCCGGCACCGCCGCACCATGAAACTGCACACCATCGAGCTGGACGAGGCCTGGGCGGTACGCGAGCGCAGCATGCTGGTGCGTGACCTGGAAGCGCTGCCTGGCAGCGTGCGGGCATTGATCGCCACCCTGCTGCCGCAAAGCACGGTCAGCTGACCAGGCATCAGGAGCATCACGAAGCGAAGCGCGTCACACCCGGGGTCGCCATTGCTGGCAAAACGCCTTGATGCGCTCTAGAATCGTCGCCGCAGGAAGCACCCCGCACCCGCCACAGGGTCAGCGTCATGGATCGACTCTTCAAGCGCCTCGCGTTACCGCGCGTCGCCATCCCATGCCGCATCCCTCGTGAAAGTGCCGGGCTGATTCCTGCCGTTACAGGCTCCCCCTGCCCACTTTGCAAACGAGATTCGTATGAACAAGCTCATTACCGCTGGCCTCGCCGGTATGCTCGTGCTGCTCGCCGGCTGCGCCACGGAAAGTTCGCGCACCCTGGAAGTCGCCAAGGTCAACACCGCCAGCAGCCAGTACAGCGGCCCGCGCAGCCCGATTGCCGTTGGCAAGTTCGACAACCGCTCCAGCTACCTGCGCGGTATTTTCAGCGACAGCGTCGACCGCCTTGGCGGGCAGGCCAAGACCATCCTGATCACCCACCTGCAGCAGTCCAACCGCTTCAACGTGCTCGATCGCGACAACCTCAGCGAACTGCAGCAGGAGTCGGGCTTCTCCAAGCAGGCTCAGCAGATCAAGGGCGCCAATTTCGTGGTCACCGGTGACGTCACCGAGTTCGGTCGCAAGGAAGTCGGCGACCACCAGCTGTTCGGCATCCTCGGCCGCGGCAAGCAGCAGATCGCCTACGCCAAGGTGAACCTCAACATCGTCGATGTGGCCACCTCCGAGGTGGTGTACTCCAGCCAGGGCGCCGGCGAATACGCCCTGTCGAACCGCGAGATCATCGGCTTTGGCGGCACCGCCAGCTATGACTCCACCCTCAATGGCAAGGTGCTCGACCTGGCGATCCGCGAGGCCGTCAACAAACTGGTCAGCGGTGTCGACAGCGGCGCCTGGCGCCCGGTCAAGTGAGCGAGGAGCGAACGATGAAATCCCCACTTCTGCTCACCACCCTACTGGCCAGCGCCCTGCTGGCCGGCTGCGCCCAGCAACCCAAATCCCTGTACTACTGGGAGGGTTACCAGCAGCAGGTCTATCAGCGCTTCGAGAACACCACCGGCACCGAAGAGCAGATCGCGGCGCTGGAAGCCAGCGCCCAGAAAGCCCGCGCCGCTGACCGCACGCTGCCGCCGGGCTTCCACGCCCACCTCGGCATGCTGTACGCGGAGATCGGCAAGCCCGATCAGGTGCGCCAGCAGTTCGAAACCGAGAAAGCCCTGTTCCCCGAGTCCGCGCAGTACATGGACTTCCTGATGCGCAATATGGCCAAGTGATCGACATGCCCCTACTGACCTCCCTCAGAACACTCGCGGCACTGGCCGCGCTCGCCCTGCTGGCCGGTTGCGCCACCCAGCAGCCCTACGACTACAGCGCCTTCAAGGAAAGCAGCCCGGCCTCCATCCTGGTGCTGCCGCCGGTCAACAAATCGCCGGACATCAAGGCCACCTTCAGCCTGTACTCGCTAATCACCGCGCCGTTGAGCGAAGCCGGCTACTACGTGTTGCCGGTGGCGGTGGTCAACGAGACCTTCAAGCAGAACGGCATGAGCAACGCCGAGGAAATTCGCGAAGTCTCGCCGCAGAAGCTCTACGAGATCTTTGGCGCCGACACCGTGCTGTATATCGACGTGACCGAATACGGCAGCAGCTACAAGGTGATCAGCAGCGAGGTGGCGGTGGCCGCCAGCGCCACCCTGGTCGACCTGCGCACCGGCAAGGAGCTGTGGAAAGGCGTGGCCCGGGCCAGCACCGCCGAGCAACAGCAGAACAGCGGCGGCGGCCTGGCGGGGATTCTGATTACCGCCCTGGTCAATCAGGTGATGAACAGCCTCAACGATCGCGGCCACGAGATCGCCGGCATCACCAGCGCTCGCCTGCTGAGCAGCAACCCGGTCAACGGCATTCTGCCAGGGCCACGCGCGCGGCCCGTCAGCGCCCGCTGAAGCCCCGCCAGACGAGCCCGGATTGCCGGGCTCGTTTGTTTCTACTCCTTGCCCACGCCGTGCTCACGCAACTTGTTGGCGATGGTGGTGTGGGACACCCCCAGACGCTTGCCCAACAGGCGGCTGCTCGGAAATTCGCCATGCAGGCGCTCCAATACGGCTTTCTCGAAGCGCCCGACGATGGCGTCCAGCCCACCTTCCAGCGAGAAGTCGCCCAGCGGCTGCGCCGCGCCATACCCTGGCAAGCGGATGTGTTCGGGCTTGACCAGCGCGCCCTCGCACAGCGATACCGCCTGGAACAGCACGTTCTCCAGCTGCCGCACGTTGCCCGGCCAGTGATAGCGACCGAGTTTCTCCAGCGCAGCCGGTGCCAGCCCCGGTAACGGGCAGCCGATCTGCCGGCTGGCGCGGTCGAGAAAATGCTCGGCCAACGGTTGCAGGCCATCGAGGCATTCGCGCAGCGGTGGGATGTGCAGGCTGAGCACGTTGAGACGGTGATAGAGGTCTTCACGAAATTCGCCCCGGGCGCACAGCTCGGAAAGGTCGACCTGGGTGGCGCAGGTCACCCGCACATCCAGGTACACCTCCTCGTCGCTGCCAACCCGGCGGAAGCAGCCATCCTGCAAGAAGCGCAGCAGCTTGGCCTGCAGGCGCGGGCTCATTTCGCCGACGCCGTCGAGAAACAGCGTGCCGCCCGCGGTCAGCTCCAGCAGGCCCAGCTTGCCTTCGGCGCGAGCACCTTCGAAGGCGCCGGGGCCATAGCCGAACAGCTCGGTCTCGGCCATCGACTCCGGCAGGCCAGCGCAGTTGAGCGCCATGAACGGCGACTGGCCGCGGGGGCTGGCCAGGTGGCAGGCACGGGCCAGCAACTCCTTGCCGGTGCCGGTCTCGCCCTCGATCAACAGCGGCGCATCCAATGGCGCCATGCGCCGTGCTTCACGCACCACCGCGGCCATTACCCTGGAACTCTGGAAGATGCTGTCGAAGCCGCGCAGCTCCTGCTTGCGCACCTGATAGATGCGTTCGCCGACACGGTCGGCGCGGTGCAGGGTCAGCACGGCGCCGGCCATGGCTTCGCTGTCATCGTGCTCGCTCTGCAGTGGCGCGATATCGGCAAGGAATACGTCGCCGCAGACCTTCACCCGCAGCCCGTTGATCCGCGAGCGATTGGCACGCACCAGTTCCGGCAGGTCGAAATCCTCGACATAGCGCGACAGCGCGATGCCCGGCACCTCATCCACGCGCACACCGAGCAGGCCAGCGGCGGCCCGGTTGGCGGCGACGATACTGCCGCCCATATCGACCGACAGCACCGGAAACTCCAGGGCGCCGAGCAGGGCGTTGAGCTCCAGATGGCGCCGTTCGCTGGGCATCAACCCCACGCGCTTGACGCCGAATACCCCGGTAATGGTTTCGAACTTGGCCCGCAGGGCCTGGAATTGCAGGTTGATCAGGTTCGGGCAATGCAGGTAGATGGCATTGCCCTGCTCGCCGCCGACTTCGCCGCGGGCCACGTTGATGCCGTAGTCGACCAGCAGTTCGAGGATGTCGCGCAGGATGCCGACACGGTTCTGGCAGTGGATCTTGATACGCATGACGGCCGCTCTTGTTATTTTCGTCAAGGTTTCTTGCCAGTCTAGAGGAAGCGGCCAAGCCAGGAACAGGCTTTCGCGCAAGACGTAATGCTTTCTTTACGAAAACCGCCATCTGCCCGCTCCCCCACGCCGCTCGCGCCCGCGCCACGCCCGCCCGGCTGCGGCATGCTCAGGCCACAGAAACGGATGTGCAGGGAGATCGCCAGATGAAAGCCAGCCAGTACGTTGCCCGGCAGCCTGACGCGAACGGCTTCATCGACTACAGCGAGGTCGAGCATCGCACCTGGCAGACGCTGATCGAGCGCCAGCTCAAGGTGATCGAGCCCCGCGCTTGCCAGGAGTACCTGGACGGCCTCGACAAGCTCGCCCTGCCCCGGGAGCGGATTCCCCAGCTGCCGGACATCAACCGCGTGCTGCAGGCCAGCACCGGCTGGCAGGTCGCCCAGGTGCCGGCGCTGATTCCCTTTCAGCGTTTCTTCGAGCTGCTCGCCAACCAGCAGTTTCCGGTGGCCACCTTCATCCGCAGCGAGGCGGATCTGGACTACCTGCAGGAGCCGGATATCTTCCACGAGATCTTTGGCCACTGCCCATTGCTGACCAACCCCTGGTTCGCCGAATTCACCCACACCTACGGCCGCCTGGGCCTGGCTGCCAGCCCCCAGGAGCGGGTATTCCTGGCACGCCTGTACTGGATGACCATCGAATTCGGCCTGGTGGACACGCCGGCCGGCCGGCGCATCTACGGCGGCGGCATTCTCTCTTCGCCCAAGGAGGCGGTGTATTGTCTGTCCGGCGAGCCCGAGCACCAGCCGTTCGACCCCGTGGAAGCCATGCGCACGCCCTATCGCATCGACATCCTGCAGCCGCTGTACTTCGTGCTGCCGGACCTGCAACGGCTGTTCGCCCTGGCACAGCAGGACATCATGAGCCTGGTTCAGCAGGCCATGGCGCTGGGCCTGCATGCGCCGAAATTTCCACCGAAAGCGGCGTAGCCGCGCCGTAACGATCAACGTTCAGAGGAAACCCCATGACCGCACTGTCCAACGCCACCTGCGAAGCCTGCAGCGCCGATGCGCCCAAAGTCAGCGAGGCCGAACTGGCGCAGCTGATCAAGGAAATCCCCGACTGGAACATCGAGGTCCGCGATGGCGTGATGCAGCTCGAACGGGCCTACGCCTTTCGCACCTTCAAGCATGCGCTGGCCTTTACCAATGCGGTGGGCGAAATGGCCGAAACCGAAAACCATCACCCGTCGCTGCTCACCGAATGGGGCAAGGTCACCGTGACCTGGTGGAGCCACTCGATCAAGGGTTTGCATCGCAACGATTTCGTCATGGCGGCGCGCACCGATGTGCTCGCCAGCGCTGCCGAGGGGCGCAAGTGAGCAGCCACCGCGCCCCGCTGCTCGGATGACGGACGGTTCGCTCACGGCAAGGCCATGCAACCTGCCAGATGGCGCGCCATGCCTGGATCAGCTGGCCGCGCCAAACCCAATTCGAGGGTGAACTGGGTGGCCATCAGGCGGTCATTATGAGCTGCCGCGCATGCATGCCCGAAAGCTATGGTGCGGTCAACGCCATCCAAGACGGATTCGCCAATGGCCGTGCCCAGCAATGTTCTGTTTCGCGCCTATCAGCGCATTACCCGCAGCCTGGCGTTCTACCCGACGCTGATCGCCATCGGTTTCTTTCTCCTCTGCGTGCTGACCATGGCACTCGAATACCGTCCCTGGATGCTGGCGCTCAAGCAGAACGTCGACATCGGCATGGTGCGCAACGCGGAGAACGCCAGGCTGATCCTCGCCACCCTGGTGACCGGCATCCTCTCGCTGATGGTGTTCAGTTTCTCGATGGTCATGGTGGTGCTCAACAATGCCGCCGCCTCGCTCTCGCCGCGAGTGATCCCGGGGTTGATCAGCAGCAAGGGGCACCAGAAGACACTGGGCATCTACTTTGGCAGCATCCTCTATGCGCTGCTGCTGATTACCACCATCGAACAGGGCGACACCGATCGGGTGCCGAGCCTCGGCGTGCTGATCACCCTCGCCATGGGCATTACCTGCCTGGGCCTATTCGTGCACTTCATCCGCTCGATTTCGCAGTCGATCCAGGTCGAGCACATTCTCAACAATCTCTACCTCGCCAGCCTGGCAAAGCTTCACACCTGCAGCAGCAACCTGGCCGCAAGAAAGCAGCAGGTGGCCTGGCCGGATGACAGTGATTGGGTAACGGTCAATGCGCAACGCAACGGTTACTTCAAGGCGCTCAACGTCAGCGAAGCCAATGCCCTGCTGCGTCGCCATCAGGTGCGCATGACGGTGATGGCCCATCGTGGCTTCTTCGTCAGCGAAGGCCATCCGCTGTTCCGCCTGGAGCGGCAACTGGACGAGGACAGCTGCCAGCAACTGCTCGACTGCTTTGACTTCTTCATCGAGGAGTACGCCAGCAACCACTATTTCTTCGGCTGTCGGCAGATGTCGGAGATTGCGGTGAAGGCGCTCAGCCCCGGCATCAACGACCCGGGCACGGCAATCAAGGCCGTCGATCTGCTCGGCGTGCTGCTGGGCAAACGCCTCGAGCTGGGCGACAGAGACTTCGCCAGGCTGCCCGACGAACCCCCTCGCCTGTCATACCAGGAGCTCTCGCTGGACCAATTGCTGTTGCAACTGCTAGGCCCTATACGGGCCTATGGCGCCACAGACATCAGCGTTCTGGTGAGCCTCCTGCAAGCCTTCAAGAACTTGCTGCATCGTCCGTGCAGCACCGAGCAACGTGGCGAGCTGCTGCGCCATGCACGCAGCGTGCGCGACACCGCAGACCGCTGCCTGCACGAGGGCCGCGAACGGCAAGAAATCAACGACTTCATTGCCCGCCTCAACCGCACCCTCGGCGCCGAGCAACGCCCGCTGATGCCGCTGCCGGAACGAGTACTGCCCCATGACGGGGCATGATAAACCGCGAAAAAATTGGCGAGCCGTTTATTCCCAAAAATATTCCATGTAAATCAACCACATAGAAACCACCCCAAAGATCCCTGGCGCGCTTCCTGCTTGCCATCACCGGCATAGTTCCTTAGGGTTGTTCGCCATGTGGTCCTTGATTGCCCCTATCAGCTCGTTGCTGGGTGGGGTCGCGTTACTCCTCCTTGGCAACGGTCTGCTCAACACCCTACTGACCCTGCGTGGCGTCGCCGAAGGCTACTCCACCGGGATGCTCGGCCTGATCATGTCCGGGTACTTCGTCGGTTTTCTCCTCGGCACCTGGCTGGCGATTCCGCTGGTGCGTCGCGTTGGGCATATCCGTGCCTTCTCCTTCTGCGCCGCCCTGGCCGCGATCACCGCGCTGCTGCACGTGCTGATCGTCGACCCCTGGGTCTGGCTCAGCTTGCGGGTGCTCTACGGCCTGGCGCTGGTCAGCCTGTACATGGTCATCGAAAGCTGGCTCAACGCCCAGGTGCGCAACGAAAATCGCGGGCAGATGTTCGCCATCTACATGGCGGTGAATCTCGGCGCCCTGGCCGCCGCGCAGCAGTTGCTGAACCTGGCCGAGCCGACCGATTTCCTGCTGTTCGCCCTGGCGGCGATGCTGATCAGCGCGGCGCTGATGCCCATCACCCTGACCCGCCAGCCACAGCCCAGCGTGCCGGAGACCCTGCACACCAAGCTGCGCGCCATCGCCGGCATCGCACCGCTGTCGATTGCCGCCGCTGGTCTTTCCGGCCTGGCCCTTGGCGCGTTCTGGGGCATGGCACCGGTGTATGCCAACCTCAACGGTTTCGATGCCGCGGGCGTCGGTTTGATGATGAGCGCGACCATTCTTGGCGGTGCCCTGCTGCAGTGGCCGATTGGGCGTTTCTCCGACAATCACGACCGGCGCTGGGTGCTGTTCTGGGTGGTCAGTGCTGCGGTGGTCGTGGCCCTGTCGATGAGCCTGCTGCCCGCTGGGCGCCCGCTGCTGGCGTTGATGTTCCTGTTTGGCGGGCTGTCCTTTGCCATCTACCCCATCGCCGTGGCGCAGTTGATCGATCAGTTGCACAGCGACGAGATTCTGTCCGGCTCCAGCAGCCTGCTGATGGTCAACGGCGTCGGCTCGGTATGCGGGCCGCTGCTCGCCGGCCTGCTCATGCAATACACCGGCGCTGCCGCGTTGCCGCTGTATTTCGCCGCCACCCTGGGCCTGCTGGCGGCCTATACCTTCTATCGCCTGCGTCACGTCAGCGACCTGGTCGCCGGTGAACAGGCGCACTTCGTGCCGATGCTGCGTACCAGCCATACCGTGCTGGAACTGATGCCCGACGCCCCGCCGGCAGACGATGACAAGGGCCCGGACAACGATAACCCCGGCAGCGCGCAGGAGCGCGCGGCCACTTCATCGTAGGCACACACAGGCCTACAGAACAGAGGCGCCACCAAGGTGCCCGCTTTTGCTCGTCGGCTGATGCCGGCGCTTGGACAGGGAGACAGCGCATGCTACTTGCAACCGATCTTGATGGAACCTTTCTCGCTGGCGATCCCGAGGATCGTCTCAGCCTCTATCAGACCATCGCCGCCCACCCGGAAATCCAGCTGGCCTACGTCACCGGTCGCAGCCTCGAGGCGGTACTGCCGCTGCTGGCCGACCCGACCTTGCCGCAACCGGACTTCATCATCGCCGACGTCGGCGCCACCCTGGTGCATGGCGATACCCTGCAACCCATCCAACAGCTGCAGAGCCAGGTCGATGCCCGCTGGCCGGGTGAGAGCCAGGTAGCCCAAGCCTTGGAAGAATTTGGCCTGGAACGCCAGGACGTACCCCAGGCACGCCGCTGTTCCTACTTCTGCACGCCCGAACAGGCTGCCGACCCGGCCCTGGCCGAGGTCGCAGAAAGGCTAGGTTGCGATCTGCTGTATTCCGCGGATCGCTACCTCGACTTTCTACCCAAAGGCGTCAACAAGGGCAGCAGCCTCAAGGCGCTGGTCGACTGGCTGCAGCTCGACGACGGCGAAGTATTGGCCTGTGGCGACACCCTCAATGACCTGAACATGCTCGACGGCACCTACAAGGGCGTGTGCGTGGGCGAATCGGAACCCAACCTGCTCAAGGCCACCGAGCACCAGTCATGGATTCTGCAGGCCGACCGTCCCGGCTGCGGCGGCATTCTGCAGGCCTTCGTGCATTTCGGCTTTCTTGGCGAGCATGGCATCGCCGCCGAGAAGCGCTCGGCGACCACGCCAGGGCGCGCCGAGCTGGTGATGGTCTATCACCGCCTGCCCTACGAGGAATACCGTGGCGCAGACGGCAAGGTGCAGCGCCGCCGCCCGACCTCGCCCAACGGCATCATCCCCACCCTGATGAGCTTCTTCGGTGATTCGCGGCCCGGCTCCTGGGTCGCTTGGGCGGTCGACGAGGAAGGCGACGAGCCGTTCGAAACCCACACCACCGTGGATGCCGAGCGCTATCCGAAACTCACCGCTGCCCGGGTGGCGCTGAGCAAGCAGGAAGTCGACATCTTCTACAAGCGCTTCTCCAAGGAAGCCTTCTGGCCGACGCTGCACACCTTCTGGGAGCGCGCCCGCTTCGACGAGGATGACTGGCAGGTGTTTCTCAAGGTCAACCGCGCCTTCGCCGAGCGCACCGCCAAGGAAGCCGCAGAAGGCGCCGTGGTCTGGCTGCATGACTACAACCTGTGGATGGTGCCGGGCTACCTGCGCGAACTGCGCCCGGACCTGCGCATCGCCTTCTTCCACCACACCTACTTCCCCTCGGCCGACGTGTTCAACGTGCTGCCGTGGCGCCGGCAGATCATCGGCAGCCTGCTGCAGTGCGATTACATCGGCTTTCACATCCCGCGCCAGGTGGAGAACTTCGTCGACGTGGCCCGTGGCGTCACCCCGCTGCAGACCGTCAGCCGGCAGAACTGCGCCCCGCGCTTCATCACCTACGGCTGCGCCGTGGGCCTGGAGCGCATGACCACCGCCGTGGACACCGGCAGCCGCGTGGTCAAGCTTGGCGCTCACCCGGTCGGCCTGGATATCGACCGGGTGCGCAACGCCCTGGCCCAGGACAAGACCCGCGAACAGATGGCCAACCTGCGCAACGAGCTCAGTGGCATCAAGCTGGTGCTGTCGGTCGAGCGCCTGGATTACACCAAGGGCATCCTGGAAAAACTCCAGGCCTACGAGCGCCTGCTGGCCGACAACCCGGAGCTGCACAAGAAGATCACCCTGGTCAGCATCTGCGTGCCGGCCGCCCGCGAAATGACCATCTACGACGAGCTGCAATCACAGATCGAACAGGCCGTGGGGCGCATCAACGGCCGCTTCGCGCGGATCGGCTGGACGCCGGTGCAGTTCTTCTTCCGCAGCTTCCCGTTCGACGAGGTGGTGGCCTGGTACGCCATGGCCGATGTCATGTGGATCACCCCGCTGCGCGACGGCCTCAACCTGGTGGCCAAGGAATTCGTCGCCACCCAGGGCCTGCTCGAAGGCCAGGGCGTGCTGGCCCTGTCGGAATTCGCTGGCGCGGCAGCGGAGCTCAAGGGCGCGCTGCTGACCAACCCCCACGACACCGCCGACCTGGCGCAAACCTGCTACCTGGCGCTGAACATGCCCAAGGCCGAAGCCAAGGCTCGTCTGCGCGAGCTGTTCGATATCGTCAATTACAACGATATACGCCGCTGGGGCGATGAGTTCCTGGCTGGCGTCGCCGAGCCGGAACCGGTGCTGAAGCTGGCGGCAGGCTAACCCTAGGCCGAACGGAGTGCATACGTGGGAGCGTGCGGGGACGCCCAGTCCATGCCCGCTCCCACAAACGCTGTTCCAGTGAGAGATCGCGAACCCTTGCTCTGCGAGGCAGCCAACAACCAGCACCTGATATGCTGCGCGCCATCGCAAGAACGAGACACGCAGCATGAAAGACATCCTGATCATCGGCATCGGCGCCGGTGACCCCGACTACCTCACCACGCAAGCGATCAAGGCCCTCAATCGCGCCGACGTGTTCTTCATCCTCGACAAGGGGGAAGCCAAGGACAAACTGATCGCCCTGCGCCACCTGATCCTCGATCGCTATATCGAAGCGGGTCGCCACTACCGCATCCTCGAAGCGACCAACCCGGAGCGCCAGCGCGATGTAGCGGACTACGACGCCAGCATCGACAGCCTCAACCGCGACAAGCAGGCAGTCTTCGAGCAACTGATCGGCCAATTGCAGGACGGCGAAACCGGCGCCTTTCTGGTCTGGGGTGACCCGTCGCTGTACGACAGCACCCTGCGCATTCTCGACGGCGTGATCGCCGCAGGCATGCCCCTCGACTATGAGGTGATCCCCGGTATCACCAGCGTGCAGGCACTTACCGCGCGCCACCGCATACCCCTGAACCAGATCGGCCGCGCCGTGCAGATCACCACCGGCCGCCGCCTGCGCGAAGGCTGGCCCCAGGGAGTGGACAGCGTGGTGGTGATGCTCGATGCCCAGGACAGCTATCGCCATGTGATCGACGAAGACCTGCACATCTACTGGGGCGCTTATGTCGGCACGGCGGACGAGATCCTGATCGCCGGCAAGCTGGCCGAGGTGGCCGATCAGATCGCCACGACCCGCGCTGCCGCGCGCGCGGCCAACGGCTGGATCATGGACAGCTACCTGCTGCGCCGCGGCGGCCGCGAGGCCTGAACGCAGCAAGGCAGAAGCGGTCGTTCGCCGCCTTGGCTTTTTGATGTTTCTTCTGCACGGTAATAACAGGCGACACCAATCGCCCCTTCAGGAGGCCGAATGGAATCGTTGTGCAGGGGGACGAGCCGCATGGATGCGGCGAGAGGCCTGATGGGCCATGGATGGCCCTTCCAGGCCGGCCCCCGGAACGACGATGTAATGAGGGAATCCCAGCGCAGCTGGGGCCGGATGTCGGGGCTAGACCTTTTGGTTCCTTTTGGGGCAATGCCAAAAGGAACCCGCTCGTCAGAGCGGAACCGAGCACATAAACAACTCGGTAATGCTGGCGGACTCATGTCGGTACGGGCGGGGACGCCCAGTCCATGCCCGTGATTTTTCGCGGGCATGGCCCGCTCCCACAGATAATCACCAGCCACCCTAACGGGGGCGACTGGCCGCTTGCGCCACATAGCGGCCTGCGAGGTGCCCCATGCTTCAAGCTAACAGATCGTAAATATCGACTCAGCAGCGCTCGCGAAACAGCGCCTGGTGCTCGCGGCACTGTTCGGCCGACAGCATGAACACGCCATGGCCGCCACGGGCAAAGTCCAGCCAGGCGAAATCCACCTCGGGGTACAACGCCTCGACATGCACCTGGCTGTTGCCGACCTCGACGATCAGCAGGCCCTTGTCGGTCAGGTGATCGGCCGCTTCGGCGAGCATCCGCCGTACCAGGTCCAGCCCATCGTCGCCGCAGGCCAGGCCCATTTCCGGTTCGTGCTGGTACTCGGCCGGCATGTCGGCGAAATCCTCGGCATCCACATAGGGCGGGTTGGACACGATCAGGTCGAAGCGCTGGCCCGGCAGCCCGGCAAACCCATCGCCCTGCACGGTGTACACGCGCTCCTCGAGGCCATGGCGCTCGATATTGCGGTTGGCCACCTCCAGCGCCTCGTAGGACAGGTCGCCAAGCACCACTTCGGCGTCGAGAAACTCGTAGGCACAGGCGATACCGATGCAACCCGAGCCGGTACACAGGTCGAGAATCCGCGCCGGTTCGCTGGCCAGCCAGGGGCTGAAGCGCTGCTCGATCAACTCGGCGATCGGTGAACGAGGTACCAGCACGCGCTCGTCGACGATGAACGGCAAGCCGCAGAACCAGGCTTCGCCGAGCAGGTAGGCGGTCGGTACGCGCTCCTCGATACGGCGCTTGAGCAACGCCTGCAGGTGCAGGTGCTCATCGTCCTCGAGGCGGCAATCGAGGTAGCTGTCGGCGATTTCCCAAGGCAGATGCAAGGCGCCGAGTACCAGTTGCCGGGCTTCGTCCCAGGCGTTGTCGGTGCCGTGCCCGAAGAACAGTTCTTCGCCCTGAAAACGGCTCACCGCCCAACGAATGTAATCACGCAAGGTGCGCAGGCGGGTATTCAGGGCTGGGCAAGCATCGGTCACAGCATGGCTCCGGGCAAAAAGCGTTAGTCTAGCAGGCCGGCCGTGGCATTCCAGCGCCGCCAGCGGGATTGCCCTGATACCTGCAATCGCGAGCTGAAACGATTCTGCTCGCATCACCGGGCCTGAGCGCTGCAATACCACCAACACAGAGGTTCACAGCGGCGTCATAGAGGCGGACAATATGCCCCGTTAACCGCGCCAGCAAGGAGTCGTACATGTCGTCCCACCCGCAAACGTTCTATCAGCTCACTGGCCGTGGCCACGCCCCCGCCAACCTGAGCAATGCGACCCTGCTGGTCATCGATGCCCAGGAAGAGTACCGCAGCGGCGTGGTGCAACTGCCCGGCCTCGACGCTGCCCTGGTGGAGATCGCCAAACTGCTGGACGCCGTGCGCGCCCAGGGTGGCGCCATCGTGCACATCAAGCACCTGGGGATTCCCGGCGGCCTGCTCGATCCGCGCGGCCCGCGTGGCGCTCACCTGCCGGAAGTGGCGCCACTGCCCGGCGAAATCGTCGTCGAGAAGCGCATGCCGAACGCCTTCTCCGGCACCGAGCTGCACGAGAAGCTGCAGTCGCTCGGCCATCTGGACCTGATCGTGTGTGGCTTCATGACCCACTCGAGCATCAGCACCACCATCCGCGCCACCAAGGATTACGGTTACCGCTGCACGGTGGTCGATGCCGCCTGCGCCACCCGCGACCTGCCGACCCCCGACGGCAAGGTGATCAGTGCCGCCGAGATGCACCGCGTGGAAATGATCGCCCTGGCCGACAACTTTGCCGCCTGGGTGCCAGATGCCAACGCCCTGCTGTAGGAGGCTCTAAGAACTCGTTCTACTGCGCCGCGTTGTTTGAACCCGCTACTACACTGCCAGTCATAGCGAGAAGATCCCTCAAGGAATTAGCGCATGAAACAAACAGACGGTTTCAATGCCAGCCACCTGCGCCCGAGACGCCCGGGCAACTGGCGGTTCCGCTTTGCCGCTTACCTGACGGCGCTGGTTGCGGTGTTCGGCATCCTGCTGCTGATGGCGGGCGCGGCAACCCTGCTCGGTCGCCCACCGGCGCTGGGTAGCCTCAACGACTCGACCACCGATGCCAGCGTGCTGCTGGTGTTCGGGCTGCTGCTGTTTTGGGGCGGCGTGGTGGGCTGGCGCAAGTCGCGCCGGCGCATGCGTCAGCGCAAGGCCGACCTGGCCATGTCGCCGCACCTGATGAAGAAACGCGACTGACCGGCCCAGCGCTGCTTGGTAAACTGGGTGCCCCTGCGGAGGCCCCCATGCAAGACGACGACCTTTCCCTGTTCAAAGCCCAGCTGCAAGGCGTGAAGCCGATCAAGCACGATC
Source organism: Pseudomonas sp. G34 (assembly GCF_031119625.1). GTDB lineage: Bacteria > Pseudomonadota > Gammaproteobacteria > Pseudomonadales > Pseudomonadaceae > Aquipseudomonas. The sequence goes on along the minus strand of NZ_JAVHZV010000009.1, from coordinate 502,480 downwards.
GCGCCGACACCGGCAAGCCAAAGAGCGACCGCGTTCGCCTGGCCACCCTGCGCCAGGCCGCGACACTGCGCACCGACACCATCAAGGTCGACGGCCTGTCCGACCAGTTCGTCATCGACGTTGGCGCTGAAGATGCCCTGTACTGGGTCGGCAATGGCGTGCAGGACGGCCAGATGCGCAAGCTCAAACTCGGCCAGATCCCCTTCGACGGCAGCCTGGATCTGCACGGCATGAACGTGGAGAAGGCTCGCGACACCCTCTGGGAATTTCTCGCCGAGGCCACCAAGCTGGAAGTTCGCTGCGTGCGCATCACCCACGGCAAGGCGGTACGCACCGACGGCCGCAAACCGATGATCAAGAGCCATGTGAACACCTGGCTGCGTCAGCATCCGCAGGTGCTGGGCTTCGCCTCGTGCATCGCCAAGCATGGTGGCACTGGCGCGGTCTACGTGCTGCTCAAACGCACCATGATGGATGGCCGTGACGAGTGACCCCCGCCCCGCGCCCTGGAATCACGGGCATAAAAAACCCGGCGCATAGGCCGGGTTTTTCACATCGCAAGCCTGACGATCAGACCGGCGCCTTGGCGCGGGACTTGTACTCGCCAGTGCGGGTGTCGATCTCGATCCAGTCACCGATTTCGCAGAAATCAGCCACTTTCACTTCGGTACCGTTGTTCAGTTTGGCAGGCTTCATCACCTTGCCGGAGGTGTCGCCACGGGCGGAACCTTCGGTGTAGGCCAGCTGACGCACGATGGTGGTCGGCAGGTCGACGGAGATCACCTTGCCTTCGAAGAACACCGCTTCGCAGACGTCGTTCATGCCTTCTTCGATGAACGGCAGAACGCTTTCCAGGTCTTCGGCACGCAGCTCGTAGGAGTTGTATTCCGGATCCATGAACACGTAGTCGTCGCCGCTGATGTAGGACAGGTTCACTTCCTTGCGCTCAAGGATGACCGGCTCCATCTTGTCGTCGGCCTTGTAGACGGTTTCAGTCTTCGAGCCGTTCATCAGGTTCTTCAGCTTCATCTTGACGATGGCGCTGTTACGACCGGACTTGGTGAACTCGGCCTTTTGGATCAGCCATGGCTGGCCATCGATCAGGGCCACGCTGTTAGGCTTCATTTCTTGTGCGGTTTTCATACGAATATCCGGATCTGAATGGATTTACAAAATTCGAGGCCGCGTATCATAGCCAATTTCGGTAAAACTGCACCAGCGCCGCGGCAAGATCTGCACGTACCGCCTGGCGCCTGGCCCATTCGCGGGCATGGCTGGCCAGCTCAATGGCCTGTTGCCGCCAGGCCGCCCAGGCCGGCGCCATCGCCTGCCCCGCGTTCCAGGCATGCCAAACGGCGCGCAACGCGGCCTGCGCCTCGCCTGAAAGCCCCTGGCAATAGAGGGCCATGAAGGCATCGAGTTTTTCCAGGTGGGCGTCGTCCTGCTGCGCATAGATGTGCCAGACCAGCGGTCGACCGGCCCACTGCGCGCGCACGAAGGAATCCTCACCGCGCACCAGGTTGAGGTCGCAGCACCAGAGCAGCGCGTCGTACTGATCCTGCTGCATGAACGGCAGCACCTGAACGTTCAGCGCGCCGCGCCGCAGCAGCGTGCCGGCCTCGAGCGACTGCCCCGCCCAACGCTGCAAATCGCCGAGAATCCGACCTTCCGGCACCAGCAGGTGGGTGGGCGTGTCATCAGCGGCCAAGGCATCCAGCCAGCCTGCCAGCGCGGCGTTCTCGTAGGCGAACAGGGAAACCAGGCGGGTATTGGCGGCCGGCGTGATGCCCAGCGAGGCGAGAAACCCTGCGCGGGCATTGGCATCGGCCTGCAGCCTGTCCCGCGCGGCGAGCAGCTCACGCTCACGCAGCAGCCCGCCGGTGCCGGTGGTAAAGCCGGGAAAGAAGAAGAACTTCTGCAGGCCGTTGCCCTGCATCGACGGCAGGCCGTGGCAGCCCTCGACCCAGCTCTCGGCGCTCAGGTATTCCAGATTCAGCCAGAGCACCGGCCTCGCGCGCGCCGACATCGCCGCCACATAGTCATCAGGCAACTCGCAGGCAAAGGCCTCGATCACCACATCGGCCGGCTCGACCGCCTGCCAGGCCGGCACCCAGCGGCGTACCTCGACCCCACTCAATCGCTGGCAGCTCGCCCCGGCATCGGCCTGCGGGCAGATACGCGCCAGCGCCGCCAGGTCATCGACCCACAGGCGCACCGTGGCGCCCTGCTCGGCCACCAGTTGCCGCGCCAGGCGCCAGGTGACGCCGATGTCGCCATAGTTGTCGACGACGCAGCAGAAAATGTCCCACCTCATAGCCGCCCTTCCCTTATTGGTCAGTTCAGGCCTGCAGCCCGCCTTCGCGCTGCCGGGCGTCCATGATCACATCGCCCACCGGCTCGGCAACCTCGACGCCCGGCACCACATCGGAGAGGTCTTCCTGGCGCTCGTGCTCCAGCGCACCCTGCAGCAGGTCCTCGGTCACCCGCAGCTCCGCGCCGACCATCGAGGCCGGCGTCGCCGGCTCGAATGGTGCCACAGGCTGCGGCGCGGGGCGCAGCTTGCGGCGCCAGAAGAACAGCAGCACCAGGCAGCCATTGAGCAGGCTGAAGGCCAGGAACAGCCCGGCGTCACCATCGTGCTCCATCAGCGGGGAGATCATCAGCGGGCTGATCGCCGAGCCCAGCGAGTTGATCAGCAGCAGCCCCTGCACCATGCGCACCAGGGCTCCGGCCGGCGCGCGGTCCGCCGCATGGCTGACCGCCACCGGGTAGACGGCAAACACCCCACCACCGAGCAGGAACAGCAACACCATCAGCAACACGGGGGAGGACGGCAGAATCATGATCGCCAGAGAAATCAGCAGGCAGAACAGGCTGAGCACGATCAGCACGCTCTGCCGATCATGCTGATCGGACCAGCGCCCGACCGGATACTGCAGCAGCATGGCGCCGAGGATCACGCTGGCCATCATCTGCCCGACCTCGCTGACGCTCATGCCCACCCGCTGCAGGTACAGCGGCAGCAGCGAATACACCGCGGCAATCGCGATTCCCGAGCCGAAGCAGCCGATCACCCCGGTCGGCGTCATGCGGATCAGTTGCTGCGGCAGCAACGGCTCGACCTTCTCGACCAGCGGTGTGACCCGCGGAATGATGCCCATCGGCAGCACCGACAAGGATGCCAGCAGCCCAGCCACCATAAAGGGCGCGGTCTCGCCCCAGGCATCGATGGCGCCCAGCTGCAACTGGCCGAGCATGCCGGAGCCATACAGCGCCATCATGTACAGCGCCAGCAGGCGCCCGCGCACCTTCTGGTCGCCGGCCAGGAGCATCCAGCTCTCCACCACCAGAAACACGCCCAGAATCGACCAGCCGGCGACTAGCCGAAAGACGAACCAGGCCCAGGGATCGAAGAACAGCCCCTGCAGCAATACGCTCACCGCCGTCAGCGAGGCGAAGCTGCTGTAGGCGCGGATATGCCCGATGCGCAGGATCAGCCGGTCGTTGAACAGCGCGCCCAGGGTCAGGCCGATGAAATAGGATGCCGAGACGATACCGATCACCGTCGCCGATACCCCCGCCGCATCCAGGCGCAGCGTGGTCAGCGAGGAGATGAAGCCGTTGCCGATACTGATGATGAACAAACCGAGCAAGGGCCCCAGCGCCATGCCAAGCAATTGCGACATAAAAACCTCGGAACGATGCCGCCACCAGGGCGCATCGAGAAAAGAATGCGGTAACAGTCACCCGGCCACGCCACCCAGGCGCGAGCGCCAAGCGTTCGAGCCAGCGATGGAGACTCAAGGGAGATGAGGACGCAGAAAGCCAACGCCAGAAGCCAAAAACCCCGAAAACCTGTCGGCTTTCGGGGTTCTTGGTTTTGTTCGAAAGTGGCGGTGAAGAAGGGATTCGAACCCTTGATACGATTTCTCGTATACACACTTTCCAGGCGTGCTCCTTCAACCGCTCGGACACTTCACCGGATCTCGCCAGACGCGCTGTCTGTCGAGGCGCGCTAATGTAATCGAAGGCTTTCCCAAACGCAAAACTTTTTTCAAAAGATTCATGTGCTTAAGCCATTGCCAGAGCGCGACCGGGGTGGCCGCCGCCACGCGAGCGCGAGCCGGGGCGCATGAGCGCTGGTCGGCGGCGCCGGAGAGAACTCGGCAGTGGTGATCCGCGCCACCCATCATCGGCACGGGCAGCGAGCCGACCACCCTGCTCTGCGCCTGGCTCGGCCAGCCACACTGACTCTACGGTCACCCTTGGTGCTTTACCGAAGCCTGGCGGATGGGTAACGTCAGCCGCACTTTCACAACAAGGAGTCGACCATGAGCGACCTGATCAGCTACCAACTCGATGACGGCATCGCCACGCTGACGCTCAACAACGGCAAGGTGAATGCCATCTCGCCAGCGGTGATCGAGGCCTTCAACGCGGCACTGGATCGCGCGACCCAGGACAAGGCCATCGTCATCCTTACCGGCCAGCCGGGCATTCTCTCCGGCGGCTATGACCTCAAGGTGATGACCTCCGGCCCGCAGAACGCCATCGATCTGGTCGCCGCCGGCTCGACCCTGGCCAGGCGCATGCTGGCCCACCCGTACCCGATCATCGCCGCATGCCCCGGCCATGCGGTGGCCAAGGGCGCCTTCCTGCTGCTCTCCAGCGATTACCGCATCGGCGTCGAAGGGCCGTTCACCATCGGCCTCAACGAAGTGCAGATCGGCATGACCATGCACCACGTCGGCATCGAGCTGGCCCGTGATCGCCTGCGCAAATCCGCCTTCCACCGCTCGGTGATCAATGGCGAGATGTTCGACCCGCAAAGCGCCATCGATGCCGGCTTCCTCGACAAGGTCGTGCCAGCCGAGCAGTTGCTGGCCACCGCCCAGGCCGTCGCGGCGCAGTTCAAGAAGATCAACATGAATGCGCACCGCAAGACCAAGCTCAAGGTGCGCGCGGCCCTCTTGGAAACCCTCGATAAATCCATCGAACTGGACAAGCAGCAGTCGCTGTAACGCCAGCACCAGCCTGGCGTGCCACCTCCCTGCACGCCAGTCTCGCCAGCACGCCAGCGCTGACAGGCCGTGCAGATCGCTCACGTGACTGCTGAGCACCGCGACATAAGCAGGTAAGCTGCCCCCACCAATCAGGCACGGGGGCACACCATGGGCGAAGTGGTCGCAGCAGCGGTTTACAGCAAGGGTCGCAAGGTCCGCGACATCCACCTCGATGAAGGTTGGGAATGGGCCAGCAAGGCGGAGCATTTCGTCTGGATCGGCCTGCACGACCCCGGCAGCCAGGAACTCGGTAACCTGCAGCGCCAGTTCAACCTGCATGAGCTGGCCCTGGAAGATGCGCTGCAACGGCACACCCGCCCCAAGCTGGAGATCTTTGGCGACGCCCTGTTTCTGGTGCTCTATTCGCCGGTGCAGGTCGGCGGCGAGCTGACCTTCGTGGAAACCCAGCTATTCGCCGGCAAGGGCTACGTGATCAGCGCCCGTTACGGGGAGTCCGCGCCCTATTCCAAGGTGCGCCAGCGCTGCGAGGCCAGGCCGTTGCTGCTCGAGCACGGCGAGGACTTCGTGCTCTACGCGCTGATCAGCTTCATCATCGAGAACTACCGGCCGTTGATGGACACCTACTACGCCGAGCTGGAGCAGCTCGAGCAGACGGTGCTCGAATGCGCCATGACCCACAGCGAAGTGGTGCGCATCCAGCAGCTGCGCCGCGACCTGCTGCGCCTGCGGCGCAATATCGGCCCGCTCGCGGAGATCTGCCAGGAACTGCAGCACCTGGACTTCCCGTTCATCGACAAGAACATGCGCCCGTACTTTCGCGACGTGGCGATTCACGTCAATCGCCTGCTCGAGGACCTGACCAACCTGCGCGAGATGGCCGACCACGCCATCGAGGTCGGCCTGTTGCTCGAGTCGTCCCGGCAAAGCGTGGTGCAACGCAAATTCGCCGCCTGGGCAGCGATCCTGGCCTTCCCCACCGCAGTGGCCGGCATCTACGGCATGAACTTTCACAACATGCCGGAGCTGAGCTGGCAGTACGGCTACTTCGCCGTACTGGGCGTGATCGGCGCCGGCTGCGTGGGCCTGTACGCCAGCTTCCGGCATTACGGCTGGCTGTAGCTCGACAGGGGCACGCCGTGGCGACGTGCCCTCAGCTCGATCTGCCTACTGGCGCATCCCGCGGCCACTGACCAGCAGACGCACACAGAGCACATAGAGCACCGCCGTGGCGACCAGCATGAAGCCGATGGCGGTGCCGATGCTGATATCCGACACGCCAAGAATGCCGTAGCGGAAGGCATTGACCATGTGCAGCACCGGGTTGGCCATCGACACCGTCTGCCAGAACGGCGGCAGCAGGCTGATCGAGTAGAACACCCCGCCCAGGTAGGTCAATGGCGTCAGCACGAAGGTCGGGATGATCGAGATATCGTCGAAGTTGCGCGCGAACACCGCGTTGACGAAGCCGCCCAGGGAGAAGATGGTCGCCGTCAGCAACACCACCAGCACGGTCAGCCCCAGGTGGTGCACCTGCAGGTGGGTAAAGAACAGCGACAGGATGGTGACGATGATGCCCACCGCCAGCCCGCGCAGCACGCCACCGGTGACGTAGCCAATCAGGATGGTGTGCGGCGACACCGGCGACACCATCAGCTCCTCCACCGAGCGCTGGAACTTGCTGCCGAAGAAGCTCGATACCACGTTGCCGTAGGCGTTGGTGATCACCGACATCATGATCAGCCCCGGCACGATGTACTCCATGTAGGTGAAGCCATCCATGTCGCCGATCTGCCGGCCGATCAGGTTGCCGAAGATCACGAAGTACAGAACCATGGTGATCGCCGGGGGCAGCAGGGTCTGCGGCCAGATGCGCATGAAACGGCGCACTTCGCGGTAGACGATGGTGCGCAAGGCCACCAGGTTGGCGCTGAACTCGGACTGCTCGTGCATCATACGGCTACCTTCGACAGGTTCTTCTCGACCAGGGACACGAACAGCTCCTCCAGGCGGTTGCTCTTGTTGCGCAGGCTCAACACCTCGATGTCGTGCGCTGCCAGTTGCCGGAACAGCTCGGTAACACCCTGGCTTTTATCCACCTGCACCTCGAGGGTATGGGCGTCGACCAGCTTGGCGGGATAACCGACGAACTGCGGAACCGCGAGCAGATCGCGTTTCAGATCGAGCAGGAAAGTCTCGACGTGCAGCTTGCCCAGCAGCGCTTTCATGCTGGTGTTCTCGACGATCCGCCCGTGGTCGATGATGCCGATGTTGCGACACAGCTGCTCGGCCTCTTCCAGGTAGTGGGTGGTGAGGATGATGGTGATGCCCTGCTCGTTGAGTTCGGTGAGAAAGCTCCACATCGAACGGCGCAGCTCGATGTCGACGCCGGCGGTGGGCTCGTCGAGGATCAGCAGGCGTGGCTGGTGCACCAGTGCGCGGGCGATCATCAACCGGCGCTTCATGCCACCGGACAATTCACGCGAGGCCACGCCGCGCTTGTCCCACAAGCCCAGCTGGTTGAGGTACTGCTCGGCCCGCTCCTTGGCGAGGCGTGCCGGAATACCGTAATAACCGGCCTGGGTCACGACGATGTCGAAGACCTTCTCGAACTGGTTGAAGTTGAATTCCTGGGGTACCACGCCGATGCAGCGTTTGAGCGCAGCCGGCTGGGCGTCCAGGTCATGGCCGAACACATTCACCGTGCCGCTGGACTTGTTCACCAGGGTGGAGAGGATGCCGATGGTGGTGGACTTGCCGGCGCCGTTGGGGCCGAGCAAGGCGAAGAAGTCGCCTTCTGCCACGTCGAGGTCAAGGCCGTGCAGGGCAGTGAAGCCGTTGCCGTAGGTTTTGGTCAGCTGTCGGATCGACAGAGCAGTACTCATAGAAGATACGCACGCATTGAAAATGACAGGGTTTAGATGGGGGTGCCGGGCAAACATTGCAACGCAATTGCGCTGTCAGGTCAGTTCGCTCATCACCGCGCGTTGATAGGCCGGGCGCTCGCAAAGCCGCGCATACCAGGCCTGCAGGTTGGGCTGCGGCGGGCGCTCGATGGGCATTTCGAACCAGGCGTAGATAAAGCTGCCCAGCGGGATATCGCCCATGGCGAAGCTGTCGCCAGACAGGTAGGGCTGTTCGCCCAGCGCCCGCTCGGGCAGCTCGAGAAGGGCAATGCAACGCTGCCGGGCAGCCTCGATTGCCGGCAGATCGCGTTGCTCGACGGGCGTGCGCAGAATGCCCCAGAACAGATCGCGAAATTCGCCGGCGAAGCTGGACGTCGTCCAGTCCATCCACTTGTCGCCGCACGCGCGCCTGGCGGGATCCTCTGGATACAGGCTACCCGGCGCATAGGCCGCAGCCAGGTAGCGCACGATGCTGTTGGACTCCCACAACACCAGGTCGCCGTCCTCGATCATCGGCACGCGCCCGTTGGGATTGCGTGCCAGGAACTCAGGCTGGTCGACCACCCCGAACGCGCCACCGGCCTCGACTCGCTCATAGGCGACGCCGGCCTCTTCGGCAGCCCACAGCGCCTTGCGTACATTGCTGGAATTCTTGCGGCCCCATATTTTCAGCATCACCAACCGTCCTTATCAGAGTCCTGCCAGCCAAGAGGCCGACAACCCTACCACTGTGCCGCCAAGATGAAAGCCAGCCGCGGTGATGTTGGCTATCGACCTCGTTCATGGAGCAGCTAACGGGGCCATTCAGCAACTGACCAACAGGTCATCCGCGGATGCAACTTGTTATACGAACTCGCCGGCCTGCAACGGGGTCACTATCGGGAACGTGGCGGGCCATCCCTTGCAGGAAGCGCCCTGTTACGCCCCTGTCGGCAAGTTCTACCCAAGCCGACTACGATTATGGCGGCACACGCCGTTCTGCTGTCGCCATCACGGAGGATTCTGCATGCTCGCTGTCTGGTTGCTCGTCCTGGTTCTCGGTACGGCCTATCTGGCCCACCGCCGCACGGCCCCCCTGCCCGCCCTGGCAATCGTTGCCGCCTACCTGCTGATCATGGGGGCCTACGGCCATGCCCCGGGCTGGCTGCTGGTGATCTTCTGGCTGCTGTGGCTGGCGGTCGCCATTCCGCTCGCCTTGCCGGAGCTGCGCCGCAAGCACTTCACCGCGCCACTGTTCGCCTGGTTCCAGAAAGTGCTGCCGCCGATGTCCAACACCGAAAAGGACGCCATCGAAGCCGGTACCGTCTGGTGGGACGGCGAGCTGTTCAGCGGCCGCCCAGACTGGGACAAGCTGCTGGCCTACCCGAAAGCCACCCTCACCGCCGAGGAGCAGGCCTTTATCGATGGCCCCACCGAAGAGCTGTGCGCCATGGTCAGCGAGTGGGAAATCGGCCAGCGCATGGACCTGCCGCCCGAGGCCTGGGAGCACATCAAGCAGCACGGCTTCTTCGCCCTGATCATTCCCAAGGAATACGGCGGCAAGGGCTTTTCCGCCTACGCCCACTCACAGGTGGCGATGAAGCTGGCTACCCGCAGCGGCGACCTGGCCTCCACCGTGATGGTGCCCAACTCCCTCGGCCCGGCCGAACTGCTGCTGCACTACGGCACCGAACAGCAGCGCAACCATTACCTGCCACGCCTGGCGCGCGGCGAGGACATTCCCTGCTTCGCCCTGACCGGCCCGCTGGCCGGCTCCGATGCCGGCGCCATGCCCGACAGCGGGGTGATCTGCAAAGGCCAGTGGAACGGCGAGGAAGTCGTCGGCCTGCGCCTGAACTGGGAAAAGCGCTATATCACCCTGGGCCCAGTGGCCACCCTGCTGGGTGTGGCCTTCAAGGCCTATGACCCGGATCACCTGCTTGGTGACAAGGACGAACTGGGCATCAGCCTGGCGCTGATTCCCACCGACACCCCTGGCGTGAACATCGGCCGTCGCCACATACCGCTGGGCGCCGCCTTCATGAACGGCCCCAACTCCGGCAAGGACGTGTTCATCCCGCTGGACTACCTGATCGGCGGCCCCGAGTACCTCGGCAAGGGCTGGATGATGCTGATGAACTGCCTGTCGGTAGGTCGCTCCATCTCCCTGCCCGCCGTCGGCACCGGTGCGGCCAAGTACACCAGCCTGGTCACCGGCCAGTACAGCCAGGTGCGCGAGCAGTTCAACGTGCCGCTGTCGGCCTTCGAAGGCATCCAGGAAGCCCTGGCGCGCATCGGTGGCAACGCCTGGCTGATGGACAGCGCACGCATCCTGACTGCCAATGCGGTGGACCTTGGCGAAAAGCCGTCGGTATTGTCGGCGATCCTCAAGTACCACCTCACCGAGCGCGGCCGCGAATGCATCACCCACGCCATGGACGTGCACGGCGGCAAGGGCATCATCATGGGCCCGAGCAACTACCTGGGCCGTTCCTGGCAGGGCGCGCCGATCTTCATCACCGTCGAGGGCGCCAACATCCTCTCGCGCAACCTGATGATCTTCGGCCAGGGCGCCATTCGCTGCCATCCCTACGTGCTCAAGGAAATGGCCCTGGCCAGTCGTGAAGACCGCGACCAGGCGCTGCTGGAGTTCGACGACCTGCTGATGCAACACATCGGTTTCGCCGTCAGCAACGCCGCCAGCACGCTGATCCTGAGCCTCAGCATGGGCCTGCTCGGCAAGGTGCCGGGTGACCGCATCAGCCGTCCCTACTTCCGCGCCCTCAATCGCCTGAGCGCTGCGTTCGCCATGCTCGCCGATCTCAGCATGATGCTGCTGGGCGGCGAGCTGAAGCGTCGCGAGCGCCTGTCGGCCCGCCTGGGCGACGTGCTCAGCCACCTGTACCTGGCCTCGGCGGCGCTCAAGCGCTACCACGACCAGGATTACCCCGAGCATGTTCGCCCGCTGCTGCACTGGGCACTGGAAGAAAGCCTGGGCAAGGCCGAAACCGCCATCGACGCGCTGCTCAGCAACTTCCCCAACCGCCTGCTGGGCAGCGCCCTGCGCGTGCTGGTGTTCCCCTTCGGCCGCCGTCACCAGGGCCCGGACGATCATCTCGACGCCCAGGTTGCCGCGATCATCGGCCGCAATGCCGGCGACCCGGCGCTCGAAGAGTTGCTTGAAGGTTGCTTCCGCCCCACCTCGACCGACGATCCGGTCGGTGCCCTGCAACACGCCCTCAACCTGCTGCAGGAAGCCGCGCCACTGCAGAAGAAGCTGTACAAGGCGGTCAAGGCCGGCCAGGTGCGTGAAACACCCGGGCAGAACGAGATCGAAACGGCGGTCGCCGCCGGCGTACTCAGCGCCGAGGAAGGCCAGCAGTTGCAGCGCGCCGAGCAGGCCCGCCGCGTGGTGATCGATGTCGATGACTTCAGCAAGGAAGAGCTGCTGCCTACCGAGGGCAAGGTCAGGTAGTCGAACTGCACAGACGACAGCGGGCGCCGTGGACTTTATACTCCGGCGCCCGTTTTACTTTCAGGATCCCGGACATGGCCAGCCCCCATCTCGACCACCACATCGCCCTGCTCAATCACCTGCGCACCATCCTGGTGGCCCTGGGTGAAGCCGAGCAGATCCTCGATGCCAGCCATGCCAATTTCCTCGAGCGCTACGATGAACTGCTCGCCGAACTGCCGGTGGACTTCGAACGCAGCCAGTACCTGGGCCAGGACCTGATCAGCCAGATTTTCCAGCGCTACCCGCAGATCGCCCACCTGGTACCGCGCGACCTGCTGTGGTTCTTTGGCGGCGATTGCCTGCACTTCATGCCGGACGACGAGATCGAGCTGTATCAGCAACTCGAGGAGCGCCGCTTCCATGCCGAGGAAAACGACGAGCCGTTCGACTGGAACCAGGAGAAGCAGCTGCTGGCCATGCCGGCCCCCGGCAGCCGCCACTAAGCGCGAGTAGCCCGCGGCATAGCCACCTCAGTTCGCGACGGCAATGCGGTCCACGCTCTGCGCCGCCTGATAGAGGATCTGCCCGACCAGATCGACCTGCGCGTCGCTGATGATCAACGGCGGCAGGAAGCGAACGGTAGCGCCATGGCGGCCGCCCAGTTCGACGATCAGGCCACGCTCCAGGCAGGCACGCTGTAGCTGGCGCGCCTTGTCACCATCGGTAGCGGGCTGGCCCAGGCCATCCTGGCTGGCCGGGTCGATGATTTCCATGCCCAGCATCAGGCCACGGCCGCGCACGTCGCCGACCCAGTCGAACTCGGCCTGCAGCCCCTGCAGCAGCGTCTGCAAGCGTGCTCCGACGTTACGTACATGGCTGCAGATGCCTTCGCGCTGGATGAAGCGCAAGGTGGCATCGCCCGCGGCCATCGCCAGTTGATTGCCACGGAAGGTGCCGGCATGGGCGCCAGGCTGCCATTGATCCAGCTCGCCTCGGTAGACCACCACCGACAGCGGCAGACCACCGCCGATGGCCTTCGACAGCGTCACCACATCGGGGGTGATGGCGCTGCGCTCGAAGGCGAACAGATCGCCGGTGCGGCCGATACCGCATTGAATCTCGTCGAGGATCAGGGGAATGCCCTGTTCGCGGGTGATCGCCCGCAGCCCCTGCAGCCAGCGATCCGGTGCGGCAATCACGCCGCCCTCGCCCTGCACGGTTTCCAGGATCATGGCCGCCGGCTGGGTCACGCCGCTTTCCGGGTCGCTGAGCAGGTGGCGGATGTAGTGCAGGTTGGCGTCGATCGCCTGCTCGCCGCGCAGCCCGAACGGGCAACGGTAGGCATGCGGATAGGGCAGGAACTGGGTGCCCGCCAGCAGCCCACCCAGTGCATTCTTCGGCCCCAGGTTGCCGCTCACCGACAGCGTGCCGAGTGTCATGCCGTGATAGGCGCCATGGAACGCCAGAATGCTCTGCCGCCCGGTTGCCGTACGCGACAGCTTGAGCGCCGCCTCGACGGCGTCCGCCCCGGTCGGGCCACAGAACTGGATACGTGCGTCCCTGGCGAAATCCCCCGGCAGCAGCTCGAACACCGTCTCCACGAAGGCATCCTTGATCGGCGTACTCAGATCGAGGGCGTGCAGCGGTATGCCCGAGGCCAGGGTCTTCTGGATCGCCTCCAGGGTCACCGGGTGATTGTGCCCCAGCGCCAGGGTACCGGCACCGGCCAGGCAATCGATGTACACCTGCCCGCGTGAGTCCTCGACATACACCCCCTGCGCCCGCTTGAACTCCAGCGGTATGCGCCGCGGGTAGCTGCGCGCATTCGACTCGCGCTGCATTTGCCGCTGCAATGCCGGTGTACTGTCCAGGCAGTAGCGCTGGCTGAGCCCGCTGTGTCGGCGTTGGAGTTCGACCATGGTGTTGGTGATCGGGGTGATTGCATTCATGCGTGCATCCTCGTGTCGCGCGGATAGCGCGTTATCTGGCGACGCTGCCGGAACGTGCATCGTGCAGCGGACGATCCGCCAACTCAGGCGATGCCAGGTGGCGGTTATCGGCTGCCGGGCAAGGTCACCCGCAAGGCCATGATCAGCGTCATATTACAAATGATAATTACTACCATTACATTAATCAAATGGGACAGATGAGAGATACGGCACAACACGCGAAAGATAGGGATTGCCATCAGTGGCAATCACGACAGAACGCATGAGGCTGGAATGCTTGACCGATTGACGCCCGCTCAGCCAGCCGCCTGTTTGCGCGGCTCGCCGAGCAGCAGTCGCTGCATGCGTACCAGCAACTCGGCTTCGTGCTCGAACAGGTAGAAATGCCCACCGGGAAACAACCAGGTCTGGCAGCCGCCCAGGCTTTCCCGGGCCCAGCCCTCGAGCAAGGGCAGCGGCACGCTCGCATCGGTTTCCCCTGCCAATACCTGAATGGGGCATGCCAGGGGCGGCTCGGCGCTGTAGCGGTAGTCTTCGCAGAGTGCGAAATCATCACGGATGATCGGCAGGAACAGCTCGACCCATTCAGGGTTGTCCAGCAACTCCCGAGGCATCCCGTTCATGCCACGAATGACCTCCAGAAACTGCGCAGGCGGTAGATCCGCCACCCGCTCGCGCCAGCCGTGGGCGGCTGGCGCCGTGCGGGCCGATACCAGCAGCATGGTGGGCGCTAGACTCTGCCGGGCCAGCTTTCGCGCCGTCTCGAAAGCCAGCAACGCCCCCATGCTGTGGCCGAAGAAAGCGAAGGGAGCGCCACCGGCACTCGCCTGGGCGATTTCCGCGGCCAGGGCTTCAGCCAGTTCGTTCAACGAAACGGCTCGAGGCTCACTAAAGCGCGCCCCGCGCCCCGGTAACTTGACCAGCGCCAGTTCGATGTCGGCCGTCAGCCCTGCGCGCCAATGCTGGAAAACCGTATGCCCCGCCCCGGCATAGGGGAAGCAGTACAGTCGCAGCGCGGGTGGCTGGCTGCCGCCCGGCAATACCGAAAACCAGGGGCTGGAAGCACAATGCATCAACCGCGATCCTGGGCCTGCATGGCTTGGCGCAAGCTCAAGGGCCGCATGTCGGTCCACACCGACTCGATATAGCCCAGGCACTCTTCCTTGCTGCCCTGCTTGCCGGCTGTGCGCCAGCCTTGCGGTATTTCCTTGTAATCGGGCCAGATGGAGTACTGCTCCTCATCGTTGACCACAACCAAAAATCGCGTTTCAGGACTGTCCAGACTCATGTTCCACTCCGTTTCCACTGAAGATGCGCGTGCTCGCAGGGCAGCCTGAGCTTTGCATACGAGCGAACGCAGGATAATACGGTTAATAACAATTATCATTACATATTATCGTGATGGGCTTACACTCCCTGGTGTTACAGGCCGGTTCGCCTGCATGCATCCGGTTTGTTTATACTGGGCGACGCCAGTGATAACGAGTCTCACCAGCAAGTGCCTCCCCATGCCTCGACCTACAACTCCTCTCACCAAGCATTCCGTAATGCCGCCTGACGGTGACACGGGGCTGCGAGGGTGATCCCCAGTCTCGCCCCGCTGTTCAGCGGCCCCCTGGCGGACTATGGCGAAAACCTGCAGCTGGCCAGTGATCAACAGCAGGCAGTTGCCGGCTCGCAACTGTTTCAGCCGGACTATTTCGCCGCGTTCATTGGCAACCTGGCGGCCCGCCATGGCACCGACGATCTGCTAGCACTGACCTCTATCTGGTCAAAATGGTATTTCTGCTTCCTGGCCCCCACCGTGGCGGCCAACCTGCTCTTGCAGCGCGAGTTGCCTATCGCCCTGAGCGATGTCGGCGTCGCCCTTTCGGCAGAAGGCAAACCGCTTGGCCTGCACCTGCCCCATGACGGCAGCAGTCTGCCGCCCTGCTCGCCCTTCGAGCGCTTCAGCTCCTTGATACAAGGGCACCTGGAACCGGCGATCGAGGTCATGGCCAGGGTCTCGAAGGCCTCGCCACGAGTGTTCTGGAGCAACGCCGGCAACCTTTTCGAATTCGCCACCACACAAACCGAACGGCATCCACTGGCGACGGCCGATTGCTCCGCCCCGGCCAGGGCCATACTGGAAAGCCGCCTGCGCCCCGATGGCCGGCGCAATCCGCTGTTCGCCCCGGTGTACTACAAGGACGTCGGCGCCAGCGAACCGCAGCGGCTACGGCGTATCTGCTGCATTCGTTACCGCCTACCGGGCGTCGACTATTGCGGCAGTTGCCCGCTCGACCGTGCCAAGACGCCCGAATAACCCGCTCGAAACCACTAGATGACCCGCTGGAAAGGGCTCTCGCTGCTGCGGTCATAGTCCACCAACTGGCCGTAATCGAGCCGGTAGATGCGATCGGCCACATCGAAGTAGCGATCATCGTGGCTGATGGCGATGACCGTCTTGCCGGCCGCCTGCAGCTCGGGCAGCAGCTCGTGGTAGAAGACGTGGCGGAACACCGGGTCCTGATCCGCCGCCCATTCATCGAGCAGCAGCACCTCGCGGCCCTCCATCATCAGCAACAGCAGGGCCAGGCGCTTGCGCTGCCCTTGGGACAGGGCCGTGGTGGACAGCCGTCCCGCCACGAACTGCACCTTGTGCGCCAGCCCCAGGCGTTGCAGGTAATGATCGACCCGCTCCTCCAGCCCATCGAGCTGACCGTTCTCGCCGAGCACATCGGCAAACAGGTAGAAGTCGGCGAAGATCGCCGCGAAATGCTCGCGGTGCCACTCGCTGTTCGCGGCATCCAGCGTCACGCCATTGAGCGCCACCGTCCCCTCGCTGGGCTGATAGAGCCCGGTCAGCAACTTGGCCAGGGTCGACTTGCCGCTGCCGTTACCGCCGACGATGAAGATCAGTTCGCCACGGCGAAC
Source organism: Pseudomonas sp. G34 (assembly GCF_031119625.1). Classification (GTDB taxonomy): domain Bacteria; phylum Pseudomonadota; class Gammaproteobacteria; order Pseudomonadales; family Pseudomonadaceae; genus Aquipseudomonas. Next base: position 486,252 of record NZ_JAVHZV010000009.1, on the reverse strand, counting down.
CTGCAGATCGATGGGGCCCAGCTGAAAGGCGAATTCATCGCCCTGCCCGGGGTAGCGGTATTGCACGTTGCTCAGGCGCAGCTCACGGAAAGGCTCGGCGGCCTTGGCTGGCTGGGTGAAGTGCACCGTCTCGCCCAGGGCCAGGTCGTCGATGGCCTGCAGCGCCACATGGCCGCGGATCACCGCCGGCACGGCATCGAGGATCATCGAGATCGGCGTACGCAGGAACATGATCGCCAGCACGTAGCCCACCACCACCTGCTGGCTCAGCAGCCCGAGGCCCTGACCGAGGAAAAACAGCGTACCGATCAGCACGAACACCAGCAGCGACGTCCAGTTCAGGTTGATCGCCCACAGGGTATCGGCGCGTACCGAGGCCTGCAGCGAGGCCTGCGCGATCGGCTCCAGGCGCTGGTTGTAGAGCAGTTGCCGACGCTCGCGGCTCAAGGCCAGTTCGCAGCGACCGTTGATGGTCGCCTCGAACTGTTCGGTCAACTGGTCATCCTGCTGCCGCACCTGCTGCATCAGGCGCTTGACCTTGCGCCCGAGGAGCACGTCGAGCACCACGCCGAAGGCGATCACCGCCAGGGTCAGGGCGAAGAACGGCAGGCTCAGCCAGGCCATGTAAGCCAGGCCCGCCACCAGCAGCAGGCCGTTGTAGAGGGAGATCGGCAGTTGCTTGAAGGCCGTGGCCACGGTGGTCACGTCCTTGGTCAGGGCGTTGTAGATGCGCGGGCTGCCCAGTCGCTCGATGCGTTCCAGGGCGGTGCCCAGCACCTTGCCGACCAGGCGCAGGCGCAACTGGTAGACCAGGCGATGGCCGATCTGCACCAGCAGCCACTGGGCCAGGGTACCGCTGACGAACAGCAGCAACAGCAGGCCGGCGAACAGCGCCAGCGCCTGGCTCAGGTCATCCAGCCCCTGCTCCAGGCTGCGGTTGATATAGCCGATCAGGCCGATGCTGCAGGCCGCACTCAAGGCACTGCACAGCACCGCCAGGAAAATGCGCCAGCGCGCATCAATCAGCAGCTCCTTCAATAACATCATCAGTTCGATACCCTCTCGGCTCGGTGTTGCGGCGTAATGCTCGGCGCCAGCAAGGACAACAGCTCCGCACTCAGGCGCGGCTCGGCAAGGATCGCATGATGGCCGACATCCAGGCTCCGATAATGCAGCGCCTTGCGCGTGTGCGCCTGCCAGGCGGCGCGCAGGTCGCCGTGGGCATTGCTGCGCCACAACCAGATGGGCACGTCGACCATCGGTAGAGCCTGTTCGTACAGGCGCGTCTTGATCGTCCGGTAGCGCACCATCGCGGCCTGCAACTCGGCCTCGGCACCCTCCCATTGCAGATGCTCGCGCACTTCGGCGTCGGCCAGCAGGCGGGCCACCCCCTCGGCATAATCGCAATCGACCAGTTGCCGGGCCAGCCGCTCGCGCAAGGTATCGCCAAGCGGCCGCGCACGGCTGCCACACAGGAACACCAGGTCGGCGAGCAACTGCCCCCCCTCGTCGCCATCACCCGCCAGGCTGCGCTGCGAATCATGATCCACCACCGCCAGGGCCTGGACGTTGAAGCCTGCGGCCTGCAGATGCGCCGTCAACAGCAGCGCCAGGCGCGACGCCAGACACCAGCCGAGCAGCACCAGCGGGCGCTGCTTGAGCGACTCGGGAATGCTCTGCACATAGCGCTGCAGCAGCGCGTCCAGATCCCTGCTTTGCCAACCCTCATCAAATGCCGTCAAACCATAAGCGGCCTGGCCTTCGCCCAGTTGCGCCAGCAACGGTCGGTAGTCTTTCAGGTGGCCTTCCGCGCCGTGCACCAGAAGCAAGGCAGGCGCGTCACCGGCCACTTCGTTCAGCACCTGCCAGCCCTCGCCACTCGCGCCCTGATCGAGGCTCTGCACCAGCTCGCGCACGGTCTGCCGCTCGAACAGCAGATTGGTTGGCGGGTTGAGCCCCAGTTGCTCGCGAATCAGCGCCACCACCTTGATCGCCGCGAGGGAATGCCCGCCCATGGCGAAGAAGTTATCGGTCACGCCGAGATCCTCGACACCCAGCACACGGCACCAGATTTCCAACACCGCACTTTCCAGTTCGCCGACCGGGGCAACCCGCGCGCCCTGCATGCGCTGCCGGGCACGCGCCAGCAGCGCCTGACGATCCAGCTTGCCATTGCTGTTCAGCGGCAGGGCTTTCAGGGCGAAGATGCCGGCGGGCAGCATGTAGTCCGGCAGTTGTTGGGCCAGGTCATCGCGCAGCAGGTTCGCTGCCCGACTCTGCCCCTCCTCCTCCACGATGAAGGCCAGCAGGCGTTCGCCATCGAGCAGCACCGCCGCCTGTTGCACGCCCGGCAGGTCACGTAGTGCCTGTTCGACCTCCGCCAGTTCCAGACGGAAACCGCGAATCTTCACCTGCTGATCATTGCGCCCGAGGATGCGCAAGGCGCCATCGGCCTGGCGCAACGCCAGGTCGCCGGTGCGATACAGGCGCGCGCCGGACAGCGGGTCCTGGCCGAATGCCGAGCTACCGACATTGCCCAGGTAGCCACGGCCGACACTCGCCCCGGCCACGCACAGCTCGCCCGCCTGCCCGCAGGGCACGGGGCGCTGTTGTTCGTCGAGCAGGTAGATGCGGTTGTTGCCGAGCACCTGGTTCAGGGCCGTGCCGCTCGCCCCCTGCTCGATATCGATGGCGCGCCAGAGCACGCCGACCGTGGTTTCGCTCGGCCCGTAGTGGTTGTACAGGCGGCAGCCAGCTGCTGCCTGTACAAGGCGCGCCAGCAGGCTCTCACCCACCGATTCGCCGCCAAGCACCAGTACCTGACGGGGCAGCACGCCCTCCAGCGGATGCTCGCCGATCAAGGCTTCCAGGTGCGACGGAACGATCTTCAGCACATCCAGCGGATGCTCGCGCAGCTCCTCGGCGAAGGCCTGTGCATCGGTGACGCTGGCCTGGCTCAGCAGGTGCACGCAGCCGCCCTGCAACCAGGCCGGGTACAGCACGGTGTTGCCCAGGTCGGCGAGCAGCGAGGACACCAGCCCGTAGTGAGCACCGGCCGGCAAATCCAGGGCATGGGTGATCTGGCTCGCATAGTGGCGTAGCTGCCCCTGCTCGATCTGCACGCCCTTGGGCTTGCCGCTGGTTCCCGAGGTGTAGAGCACATAGGCCAGGTGCTGCGGCGCGCTGGCTACAGGCGCCGCGAGTGGCGCAGCGCTGCTGGCCTGCGACCAGGCCAGGCTGGGCACCTCGCAGGCCATTGTCAGCTCATCCAGATACAGCACAAGCGCTGGTCTGGCATCGTCAAGAATGCTGGCCAGGCGTAGCGGTGGCAGCGCCGGATCCAGCGGCAGGTAGGCCGCACCGGCCTTGAAGCAGGCCAGCATGGCCACCAGCATCTGCGCGCCGCGCGGCAGCAGCAGCGCCACCACCTGATCCGGGCCAACGCCGGCCTGCTGCAGGCTGCCGGCCACCCGCTCGCTCAGCTCGTCCAGCTCCGCGTAAGACAGCACCCACCGACCATCGCGCAGCGCCGGGCTGTGCGGCTGGTTGCGCGCATGGGCACGGAAGCGCTCGACGATATCCATGTCCGCTGGTAGCTCTCCGCCAGTCGCCACCGGCTGCGCCTCTTCCGCCAGCAAGGTATCCAGGCTGTCCAGCGGCGCTTGCGGTGCCTGCAGCAGCTGGCCGATCCAATGCGCGTAGCGGCGCAGCAGGAGTTGCATCTGCTCACGGCGATACAGCCCGGTGTCGTACACCAGCGCCAACTGGCCCTGGCCGGACTCATCCAGCAGCCAGTGCAGTTGCAGCTCCACCGGTGTGTCGAGCGACAGGGCCTGCAGCGCCGGTACCTCGGCCAGATGCTGCACGCGCAGCCCGGCCTGATAGCTGGCGCGCCACTCCGGCAGCAGCTCGGCCTGGCCGAGGTACTCCTGCCAGAGCACGGCGTTTTCCAGTTGCCGGGCCAGTTGCCGGGCCAGGCTGACCCAACTGGCGTGCTCGGACAGATGCACCTGCATGGGCAGGGTCTGCTCGAACAGCCCGTAGGCGCCCTGCAGTTCCTCATAGTCGTCACGCGGGTCGTGCTGCAGGCCCAGTTGCGCATGGCGCTGACCGTTCAGGCGGCCGAGCAAGGCACCCCAGGCTGCCAGGGCGAGCGGCTCGACGGCCAGCGCCTCGCCCTTGGCCAGTGCCTGCACGGCACCGCACAAGGCAGGTTCGAGCAGCTGCTGCACGCAGCCACGGGCACCGCTGGCCATGCCATAGCGTTCGATCAGGCGCAGCCCCGGCACCTCCTGCAAGGCCAGGTTGCGCCAGAACTGCATGCCCTGCTCGGCGTCTTCGTCCAGTTGCAGGCTGGCGATCCACTCGGCGTAATCGCTGTACTGCATCGGTTCGGCCTGCGGTGCCGCGCCCTGCCCCAGCAGCTCACGGCGCAGTTGCTCGAGGCTGCGCAGGTCCAGCGAGTAGGCCGGCAGTGCCAGCCATAGCTGCTCGTCGCGCCACCAGGCCAGCAGGTCGGGCTGCTGCGCCTGGCACTGGGCCTGGGCGTCGCGCTGCCAGGCCGCCGCATCGGTGCCGGCAGCGGCCTGGCGCCAGTCCAGGCGCAACTCGCCCGGCTCGGCCACGCGCTGGCGCAGGCCTGTGGCGCCGAGTGGGCGCTGGTAGCGCAAGCGCAGCGCTTCATGGCTGTTCAGCAGATCACGCAGACGTTGTTCGACCCGCTCCGGGGCAACACCGGCGAGCGCCATGCGCACCCAGCGATACCCCTGCGGATTGGCTTCGGCCAGTTGTTTCTGGGCCGGGGAAAGCGGCAGACCAAGGTCCATCATGGTGTCATCTCCAGAGCGTTTTGCTCGGCCGTGGCCGGTGCCGCTGCGACCTGATCGCGGCGATAGATGTCGCCCATGGCGACGACGATGCGCCGTTCGCCCTCGAAGGGATCGCGGGCATGGGCGGCAAGCATGTTGTCGAGCATCACCACATCGCCGCGCTGCCAGTCGAAGCGCACCGCGCAACGCTCGTAGGCGGCGTTGATCGCCTCGATGGCGGCCTCTTCCAGCTCGCTGCCATCACCGTAGAACACCTGCCGGGGCATGACGCTATCGCGCCCCTTGAGGAATTGCTCACGGATATCGGCATCGAGAAACGCCGGGTGGTAGAGCTGGATCTGGTTGAAGAAACTGGCATCGCCGGTCAGCGGATGGAGGATCACCGCCGGGCACACCTGGCGCGTATGCAACTCGTTGGCACCGCGCCACTCGAATTCGATACCACCCTCACGGCAGATGCGTTCGGCCTCGGCACGCTCCTCGGTCTGGAAGAAGTGCTGCCAGCTGACATCCAGGCTGGCGCTGAAATTGCGCACGTACATCAGTTGTTTGTGACACAGCTTGGCCTGCAGCCAGGCCGGCAGCTCGCGGTACACCTCACGGCTGTCGACGATGGGCGTGGCCCCGCCGCTGACAGCCGGCGTCTCGCAATAGAACCACTGGCGGCGCGGCCAGCGATGCTGGTGGGCGCTCTCGTTGTGGAACATGATCATGCGATCCTTCGGATAGGGCGTGGACTTGTAGATCTTGTTGCCGCCCTCCTTCTTCGGCAGATCGCCGTACTGGCCGTACAGCTCCGGGCACAAGGCCTGGCAGAACTGCTCGAAGGCTGCCGGGGTGGGCAGATCGAAGCCGCGGAAAAGAATCCCGCCGTGTTCGCGCAGCCAGCTTTCCACCTGCTCGCGATTGGCTTCGGCCCACACCGCTGGCGCCAGCTCGCGCTCGCGCAGTTGCACCAGCAGGGGGAAGTTGGAGCCGGCACGCAGCGGCCGGGTTTCGATCGGTGTGGCAGCGGCAGCCGGGCCGTTCTGGCGCAGCTTGCCGAGCTTGCTCATCTTGCGTTGCATCGGGTTGTCCGTGGGGGTGGACATGGCAGCGGCTCCCTTGGAAGGCAGTGATAAGGCATCGATGGGGCTGTCCGGCGCGCCCAGCGCAGCGTCGAGCAGCGCCAGGAAGCTGTCGCGCAAACGCTCGATGGTGGCAGGGCGGAACAGGCTGGTGCGGTACACCCAGCGCAGGCTGAGGGCATCGCCGTCGGCACTGGCGAACAGCGCCATGTCGAACTTGGAGTGTTGCTGTTCGCCCGTCAGCGGCGTTACCTCGAGGTCGCCGAGGCGGCGCGGCTGACGCGGCGTGTTGTCCAGCACGAAGAGGGTCTGCAGCAGCGGGTGCTGGTTGGCCACGCGCGGCAGGTCGAGGCATTCCACCACCTGCTCGAATGGCGTGTCCTGCCAGGCGAAGGCATCCAGGCAGACATCGCGCACCAGCGCCGCCTGCTCACGGAAACTCAGCTCCGGTTGCACGCGGATGCGCAAGGCCAACAGATTGACGAAGAAGCCGATCAGCGCCTCGGTGGCCGGGTGTTCGCGGTTGGCCACGTCGGTGCCAATGACCAGATCGCGGCCCTGGGTTTCACGCTGCAACACGGCGGCATACACGGTCAGCAGCAGCATGAACAGCGACAGGCCGCTGTCCCGCTGCAAGGCCTCCAGGCGTGCCAGCGTCGCCGCCGGCAACTGGAAGTCCAATGCCGCGCCACCGCTGCCATCGCGCTCGCCACGCTGGAAGTCGAACGGCAAGGGCACCTGGCCTGGTATGCCGGCCAGGGTACGTTGCCAGAACTGCTGGCCCTGGCGCTGACGGGCACGCAGCGCCGGCGAACCCTGCCAGGCGGCATAGTCGACGTACTGGATCGCCAGTTCGTGCTCCACGGGTGCCAGGCCCTGGCTATAGGCCTCGTAACCTTCCACCAGTTCACCGATCAGCACCGAGCCGGACCAGCCATCGGAGGCGATATGGTGCAGCACCAGTTGCAGCACATGCTCCTGCTCGCCCAGGCGATAGAGCACCGCGCGCAGCGGCGCCTCCACGCTCAGGTCGAACGGGCGCGTGGCCAGTTCATGAGCCGCCTGGGCCCACCGGGTTTCACTGCTGCTCTCCACCTGCAGCGTCAGCGCCGACTGCGCATGGATACGCTGGCGCGCCTCGCCCTGCTGCTGATGGTAGGTAGTGCGCAGGATCGCATGGCGCCGTACCACGCGCTGCAAGGCTCGCTGCAACGCCTCGACATCGAGCTGGCCACGCAGGCGCACGTTGCTACTCATGTTGAAGCTGCTGTCGTCCGGCTGCAGTTGCTGCATCAGCCAGACCCGTTGCTGCGCAGGCGACAGCGGCTGGTCGATGTGCTGATCGACCCGCGCGATGCTCAATGTGGCCGGGTCGATGGCGGCGGCCTGGGTCTCCAGGCGTGCTGCCAGCTCCGTCAGCACGGGCGTCTCGAACAGCCAGCGCAGCGGCACCTCGAAACCCTGCTCGCGCAGCCGCGAACGCACCTGCGCGGCCATCAGCGAGTGCCCGCCGAGCTGGAAGAAATGCCCATCAAGCGGTACCTGCTCGAGCTGCAGCACCTGCGCCCAGAGCTCGCTCAGCAGGGTCTCGCTGGCGCTCATCGGCCGCTGCTCGCTGCCTGCCTTCCGAGGCGCGCTGCTCATCTGTGGCAATTGCTTGCGATCCACCTTGCCATTGCTGTTAAGCGGCAAGGTCGGCAGCGCTTGCAGATGGGTCGGCAGCATATAAACCGGCAGGCGTGCCTGCAGATGTTCACGCAGCTCGTCTGCGCTCGGCTCGGCACCAGGCTGCACGACCCAGAACGCGGCCAGGTGCTCGCCCTGCACCGCCACTACCGCTTGGGCGACCCCTGGATGGCTGAGCAAAGCCGCCTCGATCTCGCCCAGCTCGATACGGAAGCCGCGCAGCTTGATCTGATCGTCGCTGCGGCCCAGGTAGTACAACTGTCCATCAGCCTGCCAGCGCGCCAGATCGCCGGTGCGGTACAGGCGCCCGCCAGCGCCGCCGAACGGGTCGGCGATAAAACGCTCGGAGGTCAATCCCGGCTGCCCGGCATAACCACGGGCCAGTCCTTCACCAGCGATATACAACTCGCCAACACGGCCCGGCGGTACTTCGCAGAGGTGTTCGTCGAGCACATGGCAACGGGTGTTGAGCAGCGGCCGGCCAATGGGCACCACCGGCTGGCTCAGCTCATTTACCGGCGCCTGGGTCGACCAGACACTGGTCTCGGTCGGCCCGTAGACGTTGATCAGGCAGCCGACGAGTTGCTTCAGCTCGCCCGCCATTTCCGCCGCCAGGGCCTCGCCACCGGCCAGGGCGATGCGCCCGGCCAGCACCTGGCGGTTGCCCTGCAGCAGCATGGCCCAGGTCGCCGGGGTGGCCTGGATCAGCTCCACCTCACGCTCACGGATCAGTTGCCCCAGCAGCAGCGGGTCCTGGCGTTGCTCGTCATCGGCCAGCACCACGCTGCCGCCACGCACGAGCGGCAGGCACAGCTCCAGGCCGCTGATATCGAAGGTCACGGTGGTCAACGCCAGATAGCACTGCACGCCGTCCAGCGGCAAGGCGCGCTCCATCGCCAGGAGGAAGTTGGCGAAGTTGCCCCGGCTGATCTGCACGCCCTTGGGCTGCCCGGTGGAGCCGGAGGTATAGAGGGTGTAGGCCAGTTGCTGCAGGTGCCTCGGCAACGCCGGGGAATCGACCGGCTGCGCCGACAAGGCCAGATCCTGCCAACGCTGACAACGCAGCTCGGCCGGGAAGTGCTCATCCTCACGTTCGCACAGCAACAGGTGCGGTCGTGCCCGCTGCAGGATGGCCGCCTGCCGCGCAGGCGGATGGCGGAGGTCGAGCGGCAGGTACTGCGCCCCGGCCTTCTGGATGCCCAGCAGGCAGATCAGCAGGCGCTCGTCGCGCGGCAGGCAGAAGGCAACAGTCGATTCCGCCGTTACACCCTGGCTCAGCAGCCAGTGCGCAAGCTGGTTGGCCTGCGCCTGCAACTGCCCATAGCTCAGTTGCCGGTCGCGGCAGAACAGCGCGGTGCGCTGGGGATGCAAGGCGGCCTGCACTTCGAAGCGGGTCACGAAATCCGCCTCGACATCCAGCTCGGCAGCGTCGCCAGCACGTGACAGGCGCTGGACCGACGCCAAGGGCAAGTCCAGCAGCGGCCGCTGCAGATCCAGATGCGCCAGGCTGGCCAGCACGCCCAGGTAATCGTCCACCAGGCACTGGATGCGCGCCGGGTCGAACAGCGCAGTGGCATATTCGACGATCAGTTGGCTGCTGGCCTCCTCGCCACGGCCCTGGCTGAACAGGTTGAAGGTAAGGTCGAACTTGGCGCTGATCGCACCCTGCGGCAATGCCAGCGGCGCGACCGTAACGCCTGGCAGGTGCAGATTGCGCTCGCCGAGGTGATCGACCTGGTAGTTGAACAGGGTCTGGAACAAGGGCGTGCGGTCGAGGCTGCGCTCCACCTGAAGCACCTCGAGCAGGCGCTCGAACGGCAGTTGCTCGTGGGCGCGGTCATCCGTCAGGCGCTGGCCAAGGCGTTGCAGGAAATGCTCCAGGATTTCCAGCTCGTCGAGCTGCACGCGGTAGGCCAGGGTGTTGACGAACAGGCCGACCAGCGCCTGGCTGTCCGCCGCCTCGCGCCCGGACACCGGCAGGCCGATGGCGAAATCGCGGCGCCCGGAATGTTTCCACAGCAGCAGTTGCTGCGCGGCGAAATACAGCACGAAGGGGGTCACCCCGAGCTGCCTGGCACGGGCCGCGACTGCCGAGGTCAGCTCGCCCGGCAAAGGGAACTGCTCACGGGCGCCGGCATACGTCTGCAGCGCCGGGCGCGGGGTTTCGCTGAGGGTCAGCGGCTCATCACTCAAGCCCTGCAGGCGCTGCTGCCAGTAATCCAGCAGTGCCTGGCCGGCATTCCCTTCCAGCGTCTGGCGCTGCGCTTCGATCACTTGCAGCAGGCCCGTGGCCGGCGCCGCCTGGCGATCTTCGTAGAGACTGGCCAGATCCTGTACCAGCAGCCCCATGGACCAACCGTCCACGGCGATATGGTGGGCATTGAACAGCAAGCGATAGTCGTCCTCCGCGAACTGAAACAGGTCGATGGCCACCAGCGGCCCCTGGGCCAGGTCGAACACCCGCTGCGCGGCCTGGGCAATCGCCGCCTCGCGCGCCTCTGCCGACGCTGCACGCAGATCGTGCAGGACGAAGCTGGTCTCGGGCGCCGCGTCCAGACGCTGACGCACCTGCCCGTTGTCCTCGAAGAAGCGGCAACGCAGGGCTTCGTGACGGTCGATCAGGCTCAGGCAGGCACTGCGCAGGCGGGGTACGTCCAGTTCGCCGTGCAAGGCCAGCAGTTGCGTGACGTTGTAGGCGGTCGCCTCCGGTTCGAGCTGCTGCATAAACCACAGCCGCTCCTGGGCATGGGACAGGCGCGCCACGGCGCTGACCTGTGCTGGCGGCGCCGCTGCCGGCTCGTTGCGGGTGGCAGGCGCTGGCTCCAGCGCAGCCGCCAGTTGTCGCGGCGTGGGATTTTCCAGCAACTGGCGCGGCATCAGGCGCAGTTCGGCCTGGCGCAACCGGGCGATCAGTTGCAGGCTGAGAATCGAATCACCACCAGCGGCGAAGAAGTCGTCGTCCAGCCCCAGTTGCGGCTGGCCGAGCAGTTCGCGGAAGGCCGCCAGAATGCTGGCCAGACGCGGCTGCGCACGGCAGTCGGCACTTGCTGCCATGCCCGCCAGGGTCGATTGTTCCAGCACATCGCGCGGTTGCAGGCGCAGCCCTTCGCGCGCGGCCAGGCCAATCAGTTGCAGGCTGAGAATCGAGTCGCCGCCGAGGGCGAAGAAATCCTCCTGGCGCCCGACCGAGGCGCAACCCAGCACCTGGCACCACAGCCGCGCCAACAGCACCTCGCTGACGCTCTGCGGCGCCTGCCCGCTCTCATCCACGACCACGCTGGTTTGCGGCTCGGGCAAGGCACGGCGATCCAGCTTGCCGTTGGCGGTCAGCGGCAAGGCGTCCAGGCTCGACCAATACGACGGCTGCAGTGGTTCGGGCAGTTGCGCCCTGGCCTGCGCCTGGATGGCGCTCAGTTCGTCCGCGCTCAGGCGCGGCGCAACATAGGCCACCAGTTGCAGACGGCCCTGGATCTCGCGCGCCAGCACGGCGGCGTCACGCACCCGCGACTGCCGACCCAGCCAGGCGCTGACCTCGCCGGGCTCGACGCGGAAACCGCGAATCTTCACCTGATCGTCCTGGCGCCCGAGGAACGCCAGACGCCCATGGTGATCCAGGCGCACGCGGTCGCCACTGCGGTAGAAGCGTCGCCCTGCGTCCTCGATAAAGGCAGCGGCCGTGGCTTCGGGTTGGCCGAGATAGCCCAGCGCGACCTGGGGGCCGCCGATCAGCAACTCACCCGCCACGCCACGCGGCACCGGCTGGCCCGCCGCATCGACGATACGCAGCTCGGCACCGGCCAATGGCTGGCCCAGCGGCAGGTAAGCGCCCTGCCCGGCCTCCGTCACCTCGCCACAGACCACACCGACGGTGGTTTCCGACGGGCCATAGTGGTTGAACACACGCAGTTCCGGCGCCAGTTCGCGGATGCGGGCGAACAGCGCCGCATCGAAACCTTCACCGCCCAAGATCAGCAATTGTCGGGGCAATACGCGCTGGGCATCGTCCAGCGCCAGCAGGCCACGCAAATGCGAAGGGGCGATCTTCAGGCAGTCCACGGGATGTTGCGCCAGGAAATCGGCCCAGCCGGGTGGATCGAAGGCCAGCGCGGCCTCCGGCAGGATCAGCGGATCACCGCTGTGCAGCGCGGCGAATACGCAGGTCAGTCCCAGGTCGGCGGCCACCGTGGCCAGGGTCGCCCAACGACTGCCGGCGCTGGCTTGCAGGCGCTGGCTGACGGCGGCGGCGTAGTGCGCCAGGTTGGCATGGCTGACCAGAACGCCCTTGGGCTGGCCGGTGGAGCCCGAGGTGTAAATCAGGTACGCGGCCTGCTCGCGCTGGCTAAGGCTGGCCACCGGCTGCTGCGGGGCGGGCGCGGCGAGATCGGCGGCGCTCAGTTGCAGACGCGCCACCGCGCCGTTCAGCGCCGGCGCCTCGGCCAGGGTCAGCAGCAGGCTCGCCGCGCTGCTTTGCAGCAGTTGCTGCAAACGTTGCACGGGCTGCGCCGGGTCGAGGAACAGGCAGGTAGCGCCACGTTGCCAGCAGGCCAGCATGGCCAACACCTGCTCGGCGCTGCGCGGCATGCACAGGGCCACCACCTGACCCGGGCCGACGCCCTGCTCGGCCAGGCGCAGCGCCAGTGCCTGCACGGCATTGCCCAGCTCGCCATAGGTCAGCGTCTGTCGGGCCTCGCACAGGGCGGGCGCCTGCGGCGTGCGCACGGCCCACTGCTGCACCTGGCGATCCAGCGGCTCGACAGCGGCGTCCAGCGCCGGGCCCTGCAGCTCGCTACGCGGCGAAGCCAGGCGCAGCGCCGACAGACGCTGTGCGGGATTGCCTGATGCGTCCTGCAGGATGGCCTGCAGATCGTCGAGCAGTTGCTCGATGGTGGCCGCCTCGAACAGCTCGTCGCTGTATTCCAGCTCGCAGCGCAGGCGCTGGTCGGCGCTGCGTACCAGGCGCAGGGTGAGGTCGAAACGGGCATGGCGCTGCGGCGGGTCGAGTACCTCGACGCTGACTCCCGGCAGGCTCAGGCTGCGGCTTTCCGGCAATTCGACCTGCACGAACATGGCCTGGAACAATGGGCTGGAACGGGGCCGGTCGAGGGCTTCGAGCACCTTCTCGAAAGGCAGGGTCTGCTGGTCGAACGCCGCCGCCACGCTGTCGCGGGTGCGCAGCAGGGCGCTGTGAAAGTCCGGGTCATCCTCCAGGCGCTGGCGAATCACCAGGGTGTTGAGCAGCGGCCCGATCAGCGGCGCCAATTCGGGGCGATCGCGTTGCGCCACCGAGGTGCCCAGGCACAGGTCACGCTCGCCGCTGTAGCGTGCCAACAGGCAGGCGAAGGCGGTCAGGCCGAAGATGTACAGGGTCACGCCCTGCTCGCGGATGGCCGCATCCACCTGCGCCGACAAGGCAGCCGGCAGTTCGCGTACCTTTACCGCGCCGCTATGGCGACGCTGGTTGGCGGGCGGCCGCGGATGATCGTATGGCAGTGCCAACGGGCCGGGCGCCTCGGCCAACTGATTGCGCCAGTAATCGAGTTGCTGGCGGCAGGCGTCACTGGCCAGCCATTCGTGTTCCCAGGCCGCGTAATCGGCGTACTGGATGCTCAGCGGCGGCAACTGGGCCGGCTCACCCAGGCTCAGGGCACGGTAGCCCTCGGCCAGTTCGCGGGTCAGTTGCTGGGCCGACCAGGCGTCGTAGGCGACGTGGTGGATGGTGAAGAACAGCCAGGTGCTGCCCTGCTCGGCATCGCTGAACACACGCCAGCGCCAGGGCATCTCGTGGCTCAGTTCGAAGGGCTCGGCCAGTTGTCGGTCATATTCGTCGGCGCACCACTGTTGTGGATCGGCAACGGCTTGTGGCGGCAACGGCTCGACCGCCGGCAGGCCCGCCGTCCAGGGCTCGCAGTGCGCCTGCAAACGGCCCTCGGCATCAACCAGGTAGCGGGTGCGCAGGATGGCGTGGCGCTCCACCAGTTGCTGCATGGCCTGCTGCAGGCAGGCCAGATCCAGGCGGCCATCGAAACGCAGCACCGAGCAGAGGTTGTACAGCGCGCGGCTGCTCAGGGCCTCTGCCGAGAGAAAACGTAACTGCGCCTGGGCCAGCGGCGCGCTGGCGTCGGCAGCCGGGACTATGGGCAGGCGCCAGCTATCGATGCCCTTCTCGGCCAGACGCTGGCGGAACAGTTGCTTCTTGTCCGCCGGCAGCGAGGCCAGGCGCTGGGCGATCTCGACGAAGGCCTGTTGGTTGGTCGCATTCATCTTCAGTCTTCCATCTCTGCCAGCAAACGCTGCATCTCATCCAGTGCCTGGTCGGTCGAAGGCCGCTGCGGGTTTTCGATCTGTTCGGCCAGGCCGGCAATGGTCGGGTTATGGAACAGGCTGCGCAGCTCGACCTTGACCCCGAAGCGGCTCTCCACCCGGGTCATCAGGCGCATCGCCAGCAGCGAATGGCCGCCGAGCTCGAAGAAGCTGCTGAGCACGCCGACCTGCGGCAGGTCGAGCAGCTCTTGCCACAGCTCGGCCAGCTCGCGCTCCAGTGCCGTGCGCGGCGCCACGCCTTGCTCGGCCTGCGTTTGCGGCGCCGGCAGGGCCTTGCGGTCGATCTTGCCGTTGGCATTGAGGGCGAAACGCGCTAGCTGGATAAAGCCGGCCGGTACCATGTAGGCCGGCAGCAGGCTTTCCAGATGACGGCGCAGCGCCGCCTCGTCCACCGGGCTCACGGCCTGCAGCCAGGCGAACAGGCTGTGGCTGCGTGCATCAAGCATGACCACCGCCTCTTCCACGCCGGGGTAACGGCGCAGCAGCGATTCGATCTCCCCCGGTTCGATACGGAAACCGCGCACCTTGACCTGGAAATCGGCACGACCGACATAGGCCAGGCGCCCATCGCTGCGCCGGCGCACCAGATCGCCGGTGCGGTACATGCGGCTACCTGACTCGCGGGCGAACGGATCGGGCAGGTACGCCGCCGCAGTGATCGCCGGCGCCCGCTGGTAGCCACGGGTCACCCCGCAGCCGGCGATATACAGCTCGCCGGTGCTGCCCAGCGGCACCGGCCGCAGGCATTCGTCGAGCACGTAGCAACGGGTGTTGAGCAACGGCATGCCGATATCGGCGACACCCGCCGGCACCTCACGCAGCGACTGGGTGGTCGACCAGACGGTGGTTTCCGTCGGGCCATAGGCGTTGATCAGTTGCACACCCCTGGCCTGCAGCACCTTGACCAGCTCGGCCGGCACCGCTTCGCCGCCGATCAGGCCGCGCAGGGCCGGCCAGTCGTCACGACCGGTTTCCAGCAGGAGCTGCCAGCCGGCCGGGGTAGCCTGGAACACCGTGGCACGGCGCAGCAGCTCGAACAGGCGGTGGCCATCGACCACCTGCTCGCGGCGCGCCAGGAGGATGCCCGCGCCCTTGAGCAGCGGCAGGAACAGCTCCGGCTTGCACATATCGAAGGCGTAGGTGGTGCTGGCCAGCCAGACGTCCTCGGCGCTCAGCGGCAACTGACGGTCGAGGCCGGCGAGCAGGTTGCTCAGGTTGCCACGGGTGACCTGCACGCCCTTCGGCGTGCCGGTGGAGCCCGAGGTGTAGATCACATAGGCGCGCTGCTGCGGCGCCACCGGCAAGGCCAGGTCGTGTGCCGGCTGCACGGCCAGCGGCAGGTGCTCGACAAGCGTGCTGTCGACAGCGCCGAGCACCTCGACACAGGCCCGCTCGCTGAGCACCAGGGCCGGCCGCGCATGCTTGATGATGAAGCGCAGGCGTTCGCCCGGTTGCTGTGGGTCGAGCGGCAGGTAGGCCGCGCCCGCCTTGTGGATAGCCAGAATGCTGGGCAGCAGCCAGGGGCCACGGCTCAGGCACAGGGCGACCAGATCGTCGCAGCCGACACCCTGGGCGCGCAGCCAGTGGGCCAGGCGGTTGCTCTGGACATTAAGCTGGGCATAGCTGTAGCGCTGCTCCTGGCAATCAACCGCCAGTGCGTCCGGGCTCTGCATGACTTGGCGCTCGAAGCGCGCGATCAGATCCTCGGTCTCGCTCAGCGCGTGCGCCGGCAGGTTCCACGGGCGGCGGGTCAGGGCGTGATCGGCATTGGCCAGATCTATGTCCCACAGCCGCGCCTCGGGTCGCGCCAGCATGCCTTCGAGCAGGTGCCGGTACTCGTCGGCGTAGCGTTGCATGGTGCTGGCGACGAACAGTTCGGTGTTGTACTCCAGCACACAGTGCCAGGCGCTGCCGTGCTGCTCGATATGCAGGCCGATGTCCACCAGGGCACTGTCGCTCTCGACATCCAGGCGCTGCGCCGGCAGGCCGGCGAAGCCCTGGCCGACCGCCGCCACGTCGTCGCGCTGGATCAGGTTGAATAGCGCCTGGAACAGCGGGGTGTGGCTCAAATCGCGACGTACCTGCAAGGCCTCCACCAGTCGCTCGAAGGGCACGTCGCCGTGCTGCTGGGCGGTCAGGTGGGTGGCCTGCAACGCCTGCCAGAACGAGGCCACCGATTGCAGCGGGTCGATCTGGCTGCGCAGCACCTGGGTGCTGGCGAAATAGCCGATAAGGTTGTCGGTGTGTGCCTGCTGACGCTGCGCCACCGGCAGGCCGATCCACAGCTCACGCTGCCCGGAATGCCTGGCCAGCAGCACCTTCCAGGCCGCCAGCAGCGGCGCAAAGGCGGTCAGGCCGTGGCGCTGCGCGGTGCTGCGCAGGCGCTCGACCAACTCGAACGGCAGCTCGAAACGCAGGCGCCGCCCGTGGTAGCCCTGCTCGGCAGGACGCGGCAGATCGGTGGGCAGATCCAGCACCGGCGGCTCGCCGGCCAGGGCCTGCCGCCAGTAGTCCAGTTGCGCGTCGATGCGTGCCTGCCCGGCCGGGCTCTGCCAACTGGCGGCAACATCGCTGAACTGCAGCTGCAGCGGCGCCAACGTCGCCTGCTCTCCGCTCAGCTCGGCCTGGTAGAGGCGTTGCAACTCGTCAAAGAAGATCTCCAGCGAGCGGGCGTCGGCGATGATGTGATGCAAAGTGGCCTGCAGCACGCTCTGCCCTTCACCCTTATACAGGCGCACCCGCCACAGCGGCGTCGCGCTCAGGTCGAAGGCGTGCTGCGCCTCCTCGCTCAAGGTGCGGGAGAAGGCCGGCGCATGCACATCCTGCGGCAAGGATGCGACGCTGAGCAGCGGGCCGAGCAACGGCACGACCTGCTGCCGCGCGCCGGCTTCAGTCTCGCTGAAGACAGTGCGCAGGCTGTGCTGACGCTGCACCAGTTGCGCCAGGGCGCGTTCCAGTACCTCGGCGTGCAGGGTGCCGTGCAGGTGCATGGCCAGGGACAGGTGGTAGGCCTGGGTGTCGCCCTGCAAGCGGTCGAGGAACCACAGCCGCTGCTGGGTGAAGTGCAACGGCGCCGCAACCTCGCCGAATGGTCGCAGGATGCTTTCGTCTGCGCCCTCAGCAGTGGCCAGGCTGGCCGCCAGCGCGCCCAGGGTCGGACACTCGAACACGCTGCGCAGCGGCAGTTGCCGCCCATGGCGCTCGGCGATGCGCGCCACCAGCCGTGCCGCCAGCAGCGAATGGCCGCCGAGGGCGAAGAAGTTGTCGCTGGCGCCCACCGCGTTGCAACCGAGCAGCTCGCACCACAGCTCGGCCAGTTGCGCCTCCCAGGGCTGGCTCAGCTCGCCGTCGCGCTGGCCTTCATGTTGGGTGGGTGCCGGCAGCGCCTTGCGCTCAACCTTGCCACTGGGGCTCAGCGGCAAGCTGTCGAGGCGTACGAACTGGCTCGGCAGCATGTAATCCGGCAGGTGCTGCGCCAGTTGCGCGCGCAGCGTGGCATCAGTCAGCTCTTCTGCCGCCTGGGTGACCGAGTAGTAGGCCACCAGACGCGCGCTGTCGCCGCTGCCGAGCAGTACCACGGCCGCTTCGCGCACCCCGGCGACGCGCGCCAGCAGGGCCTCGATCTCGCCCAGTTCGATACGGAAGCCGCGCAGCTTGACCTGGAAGTCCAGGCGCCCCTGGTAGTCCAGGCTGCCATTGGCGTTGCGCCGCACGCGGTCGCCGGTGCGGTACATGCGCGCCCCCGGCACGAAGGGATCAGGCAGGAAGCTGGCGGCGGTCAGGCCCGGCGCAGCGAAATAACCGCGCCCCAGGTTCTCCCCGGCCAGGTACAACTCACCGGAAACGCCCGGCGTTACGGGCTGCAGATCGGCATCCAGCACATAGGCGGCGGTATTGACCAGCGGCCGGCCGATCGGTACCTCCACCCCGCCGCTCTCGCCCTGACGCGGCTCGAAGGTGCTGTAGACGGTGGCCTCGGTCGGCCCGTAACCGTTGATCACCCGGGCACCACGCTGCTCCATGGCCTCGGCCAGCGCGCACGGCAGGGCCTCGCCACCGGAAATGGCGCGCACGCCCTGCCAACTGCGCCCGGTGTGCGCCACCAGCATGCGCCAGGTGGCAGGGGTAGCCTGCATCACCGTCGGCTGGCCGGTCTCAATCAGGCGGTCGAGGGCTTGCGGGTCGCGTGCCTGCTCACGGTCGGCAAGCAGGATGCTGGCCCCGCGACCGAGCGGCAGCAGCAGCTCGACGATGACGATATCGAAGGTTGCGGTGGTCAGTGCCAGCACCCTGTCCTGCGCCGTCAATGGCAGCACCTGCTGCACGCCGAGCATCAGGTTCATCAGGTTGCCACGGGCGATGGCCACACCCTTGGGCTGGCCGGTGGAGCCCGAGGTGTAGAGCACGTAGGCGAGCTGGGCGGGATGCACGCTAGGCGCACGGTAAGGCTCGCTAGTGCTCAGCGTATCGATATCCAGCAACTCGACATCGCTGCCCCACTCGGCCAGTTCCGCCAGGGCCTCGGCATTGCTCAGGCACAGCCGCGGTTGTGCGTGGGCGAGGATGTAACGGCCGCGCTCGGCCGGGGTGTCCTCGGCCAGCGGCACGTAGGCAGCGCCCGCCTTGAGAATGGCCAGCATGGCCATGGGCAGACGCGCATCGCGCGGCAGACGCAGGGCCACACGATCCTCGGCACCGACACCACGGGCCTGCAAGGCAGCGGCCAGGCGTTCGGCGGCCTGGTTCAGTTCGGCATAGCTCAGGCGCCGTTCGCCGGCCTGTAGGGCGATGGCCTCGGGCTGCTCGGCGACCTGCCGGGCGAAGGCCTGCAGGATGTCTTCCCGGCCCTCTGCAGGCTCGCCGTGCAAGCGAGCCAGTGCGCGCTGCTCGGGCTGCCAGGCGAGTTCGCCGAGCACCTGCTGCGGTTGTTCGAGCACGGCGTCGAGCAGCGCCAGGTACTGATCGAGCATCGCCTGGGCGGTCTGCTCGCGGAACAGCTCGCTGCTGTACTGCAGACTGAGGGCAATGCCGTGCTCGCTGTCGCGCACGTCCAGATGCAGGTCGCACAGGGCGCTGTCCGGGCGATTGTCGAGGGGCTCGGCGATCAGGTCGGTCAGCTCGAAACGCTCCAGGGCATGGCCCGGGAAGTAGTTGAACATGGCCTGGAACAGCGGGTTGTAGCTGACCTGGCGGGCCACGCCGAGCTGTTCGATCAGGTAGTCGAAGGGCAGGTCCTGATGCGACTGCACCGCCACCGACAGCGCCTGCAAGGCGTTCATGTGCTGCAACAGGCTGGTCGTGCCGGAAAGCTTCTGGCGATACACCAGGGTGTTGACGAAGCAGCCCACCAGCGGCTGCAAGGCCGCGTGATGACGGTTGGCTGCCGGCACCCCGACGAGGATGTCGTGCTCGCCGCTGCGGCTGCGCAGCAGCAGCTGGAAGGCGCAGAGCATGGGAATGAAATTGCTCCAGCCGTGGCTCGCGCTGAATGCCCGCAAGCGCGCCGCCATTGCCTCCGGCAGGCGCTGCTCGACGCGGCCACCGGCCTGGCTGGCATGGGCCGGACGGGGAAAGTCCGCGGCAAGTTCGAGCACCGGCAGTTCGCCGGACAACTGCTCGCGCCAGTAGGCCAGCTCGCTCTGGCAGGCGGCGCTGTCCATCCACTGGCGTTGCCAGAGGGCATAGTCGGCGTATTGCATCGGCGCCTCGGCCAACGCCTGCTTACGTCCCTGGCGCAGCTCGCGGTAATGGGCGCAGAGACCGTCGATGATCAGTTGCAGCGACCAGCCATCGGCGACGATATGGTGGCAATTGAGCGCCAGCACATGCGCCTGCGGCCCCAGACGATACAGGCAGGCGCGCAGCAGCGGCGCGCTGTCCAGGGCGAACGGGGTCATCGCGTCCTGGCGCAGCAGCTCGTGCAACTGCGCCTCGCTGGCCACCTCGATCAGCGGCAGGGCCAGCTCGGCTCTGGCGAGGATGACCTGCGTCGGCTCGCCGCCGTCGCTGACGAAACGAGTACGCAAGACTTCGTGTTGATCGACCAGAGCCTGTAGTGCTGCCTGCAGGTCAGCCACATGCAGGTCGCCGCTCATGCGCACCGCGCCGGCCAGGTTGTAGGCCGGGCTTTCAGGCTGCAGTTGCTGAAGGAACCACAGGCGCTGCTGGGCGAACGACAGCGGCAGGCTCTGCGGACGCGGCAGGCGCTTCGGCGTGTTGCCCTCGCCTGCCTGCTGCTGCTCCAGCCACTCGGCCATGGCGGCGATGGTCGGGCGCTCGAAGACCACGCGCAGGGGCAGCTCCTTGCCACTGAGCTTGCCGATCTGGCCGATCAGTTGCGTGGCCAGCAGCGAATGCCCGCCCAGCTCGAAGAAGTGATCCTGGATGCCGACCCGCGCCAGCCCCAGCACGCCCTGCCAGGCTTCGGCCAACTGCGCTTCCAGCTCGCTGCGTGGCGCCAGGTAGCGCGCCTCGCTCTGCGCGGCGAAGTCGGGTGCCGGCAGGGCCTTACGATCGATCTTGCCATTGGCGTTGAGCGGCATGCGCTCGAGCAGCATGAAGGCACTGGGCAGCATGTAAGGCGGCAGATTGGCGGCGACGAACTCGCGCAGCGCCTCAATGGAGGGCTGCGGCTCGGCTACCAGGTAGGCCACCAGCACCTTGGCGCGTTGCAGGTCGTCACGGGCCAGCAGCACCGCTTCACGCACGCCGGGATAACGGGTCAGGCAGGCCTCGACCTCGTCCAGCTCGATACGGTGGCCGCGAATCTTCACCTGGTGGTCGGTACGCCCGACGTACTCCAGCTCGCCATTGGCCAGGAAGCGCGCCAGGTCGCCGGTGCGGTACAGGCGGCTGCCGTCGTTAGCGATGGGGTCAGGCAGGAACACCGCTGCCGTGCGCGCCGGGTCGGCCATATAGCCACGGCCAACCCCGACACCGGAAACGAAGATTTCACCCACCGCACCAAGCGGCACCGGCTGCAGTTCGGCATCCAGCAGGTACAGGCGGTTGTTCAGGGTGGCACGGCCAATCGGCACGCTGCTGCGCGCCTGGGCCAGGCGCTCGGTGAGCGGGTGGAAGGCCACGTCGTCGGAGCATTCGGCCGGGCCGTAGGCGTTCATCAACGGAATGCCCGGGTAGCGCTCGAACCAGCGCCGCGCCAGCGCCGGCGGCAGCGCCTCGCCAGTGGCCAATACCCAACGCAGTGCGGTGCGCTCCAGGCCGGCGTCGAGCAGGCTCTGCATCAGTGACGGCACCGCTTCGAGAATGCTTACGCTATGCCGCGCGATGGCATCGGCCAGGGCCATGGGGTTCTGCATCACGCAGTCGCCGAGAATCACCGTGCGCGCGCCCAGCACCAGGCCGGCGAGGGTCTGCCAGACGGAAATGTCGAAGCACTGCGGCGCGCTCTGGGCGATCACGTCCTGCTCATTCAGGCCCAGGCCCGGCAACTTGCCGAGGATGTTGTTGAGCATGCCGGCGTGGGCCACCATCGCCCCCTTGGGCGTGCCGGTGGAGCCCGAGGTGAAGATGCAGTAGGCCAGCGACAGGCCATGCACGGGAATGTCCAGGTCGGCATCGCTGTAACCGCTCAGGGCCGCCGGCTCGTAGCGGATCGCCGCCAGCGGCTGGGCCATCTGCTGCAACGCCTGCAGGGCCAACTCATCCTGCTCCAGGCCATGGACCAGCAGCGGCGAACGGCTCTGGGTAAGCACCTGGGCCAGGCGCTGCGGCGGGTTGCGCGGATCCAGCGGCAGCCAGCCGGCGCCCGCCTTGAGCACGGCGAGGATCATCACCACCAGGTCGAGGCCACGCTCATCGAGCAGCGCCAGCAGGTCGCCGTCCTGCACGCCATTGGCGCGCAGGTGGTGGGCCAGGCGGTTGGCCGCCCGATTCAGCTGATCGAAGCTCAGGCTGCGCTCGCCATGCACCACGGCAATTCGCTCAGGCGTGCGGCGCACCTGCCGTTGCACGCGCTCGACGTACAGCGGCTGCAACTGCGCTTCATCCGCTGCCAGGCCACCTGCGGCCCAGGCATGCTGCTGGGCGATCTCCGCCGCATCGAGCATGGCGAGGCGTTGCAGCGGCATGTCCATATCGCGGGCCAGGGCGTCGCCCATATTCAGCAGCAGCGTGCGGAAGTGGCGCAGCATCTGCTCGACTTCCTCGCGCAGGAACCAGTCGGTCTGGTAGGTCAACTGCAGGTGCAGGCGCTCGCCGGGCACGATCACCACGGTGATCGGGTAGTTGGTGTGGGTACGGTTGGCCATGTCGCTGATCAGGTAGTCCAACTGGCCCTGACGCAGGCTGGCGGAAATCGGCGCGTTCTCGAAGACGAACAGGCTCTGGAACAGATCCTGGCGCTGCACCTCGCTCCAGCCCTGGATCTGTGCCAGCGATACGCTTTCGTGCTCGCGCAGGCTGAGGTTCTCCGCCTGCAGGGCCTTGAGCCAGGCACCGAGGGACTGCTGCGGCTGCCAGTTCCAGCGCAGCGGCAGGCTGTTGATAAACAGCCCGACGATGCTCTCCATACCCTGCATGTGCACCGGGCGCCCGGCCACGGTGACCCCGAACAGCAGGTCGCGATTGCCGCTGTAGCGCCCCAGCAGCAAGGCCCAGGCGCCCTGCACCAGGGTGTTGAGGGTGATGCCCAGGCGGCTGGCAGCCTGCTGCAGGCCTTGGGTCTGCGCCAGGCTCAGGTGCTCGACGCAATCCTCCACCGGCTCCGGCGCATCAAGCACGCGGCCGGAGTGGCCGAAGCCGAACGTGGTGGGCGTGTCGAAACCGGCCAGGCGTTGCTGCCAGAAGGCCTGATGATCCTCGGGCTTCTGCTGTTCCAGCCAGCGGATGAAGTCGCGGTAGGGGCGTGGCTTGGGCAGCTCCAGGCGCCGCCCTTCGCGCGCGGCGCGGTAGCCGTCGAGGAAGTCCATCATGATGATCGAGAAGCACCAGGCATCCATGAGGATGTGGTGGTAGCTGCGCACGAACTGGTAGGTGTCCGGCGCCAGCTTGAACAGGCGCACGCGCATCAGCGGCGCCTGGGTGAAATCCAGCCCCTCGCGGCGCTCTTCGGCCAGCAGATGCTCCAGGCGCGCCTGCTGCTCGGCCTCATCGATAGCCGACCAGTCCTCGTAGGTGATCGGCAGTTCGACCTGCTTGTGCACCACCTGCATTGGCCGCTTCTGCTGCTTCCAGACGAAGGAGGTGCGCAGCAGCTCGTGGCGCTCCACGACCTGTGCCCAGGCCTGGCGGAAGGCGTCCAGGTCGAGCTGCGGCAGCACCATGACATGGCGGTACTGCAGCAGGTACATGCCCTTGCCCGGGTGCATCAGGCTGTGGAACAGCAGCCCTTGCTGCATGGGCGCCAGCGGGTAGATGGCCTCGATATTGCGGGAAAGTGCCTTGACCTTGTCGTTCATGCCGAGGGTCTCCTTGCCGTGGGCTGGGGATGTGGGGGCGCCAGGGATGGTCATTGCAGTTGCTCGAGCAGGCCGAGGAATTCGTCGTCGGAAAGCCCCGAATCGGCGAAGTCGGCAGCGGTGGCGCGACCGGCTTCGGGATCCAGGCAGTGTTCGAGCAGGGCTTCGATACGCTGCTGGAACTGCTGCGACAGCGCGCCGATCAGGGCCTGCTCATGCACCTGCGGGGCGTAGCGCCATTCGATGTGCAACTGACCCTGGTCGACCAGGGCGGTAACGTCGAGCAGATGGGTGCGGCGGGTATCGGGGGCGCGCATGGCCGGGCACAGCGGCTGCGCCAGGCGCCACAGGCGCGAGCCACCCAGCCACTGGTCGACCCGCCCCAGGTAGTTGAAGGTGAGCAGCGAAGCGGCGCCGAGCCCGTGCTGGGGATCGAGGCGCAGCAGGCCGTAGCCGATGCCCTGCTCCGGTACGCGGCGCAGGGCCTCCTTGGCGGCGATGATCGCCTCTTCCGGTTGCTCGGCAGCGGGCACGGCCAAGGGGTAGCGGCTGGTGTGCCAGCCCACCGAGCGCGACAGATCCGGGCCCTGCTCCCAGCCACTGCGGCCGTGGCTTTCCATCTCCAGGGTGACCTGCTCGCGTCCCAGCCATTGGCCGATCACGCCAGCCAGGGCGGCGACCAGCAGATCCTGCACCTGGGTGCCGTAGGCCCCATGGCAGTCGCCCAGCAACAGTTCGGTTTTCTCGACGGACAGCTTGGTTTCCAGCGTGCGGCTTTCGCCATACAGGCTGACGTCACGGGCGACCTCGCCCTCCTCGGCCAACTGCGCCTGCCAGTAGTCGCGCTGAGCCAATACCTCGGCGGCCTGGCGATGCTGCTGCAAGGCCCCGCTCCAGCCATGGAAGCTCGTGGAAACCGCCGGCAGCGCGGCCTGCGGGTCCAGGTAGAGGCTTTCCAGCTCTTCGAGCAGTACCTGCCAGGACACCGCATCGACCAGCAGATGATGCGCCGTGCACAGCAGGTGCCCACTGCCGGTGAAATACACCCAGCGGATCAATGGCGCGCGATCCAGTTGCCAGCCTTGTTGCCACTGCTCCAGCAGCGCGTCGTCCAGCGGTTGTTCGACCACCTGCAGCAGCTTGCCGGCCATGTCCGCCGATAGCGGCTGATAGCGTTGCTGCCAGCCCTGCGCGCTGTGCTCGAAGATCAGCCGCAGGCTGCTGTGACGCTGCAGCAAGGTCGCCAGCGCCTGGGCCAGGCGCGCCGGCTCCAGCGGCTGCCTAACGGCCAGCAAAAGAGACTGGTTCCAGTACTGCGGGGTGTTCTGCTGCTGATCGAAGAACCAGGCCTGGATCGGCGTCAGAGGGAAAGCGGCGCTCGGCTCAGCGCTGTCGGCCTTGGCCTGCTCGGCCACACTGGCGAGGTCCACGGCCTGCTCGGCCCAGCCGTTGACCGAAGGGAACTCGAAGATCTGCTTGGGCTTGAGCTGCAGGCCCTGCTGCTTGGCGCGGGCGATGATCTGCAGGCTGAGGATCGAGTCGCCGCCGACCGCGAAGAAGTTGTCGTCGGCTTGCAGGTCGGGCTTTTCCAGAATCTCCCGGGCAATCGCCAACAGGCGCTCGAGCCTAGCCCGCTGTGGCGTCTGTGCCACCCGCGCCAGCGCCCGCACGCTGGGCTCGGCGAACAGTTGCTTGGGGGTAAGGGTGATCTGCTGCTGGCGCGCACGGGCGATGATCTGCAGGCCGAGAATCGAGTCGCCGCCCTGGGCGAAGAAGTTGTCGTCGGGGCCGATATCCGGGTTACCCAGCAACTCGCGCCAGATATCCAGCAGGGTGCTTTCCACGGCATTCAGCGGCTGTTCGGCACGCGCCTCGACGCTGCGTGGCGCTTGCTCGGCCAGGTTCAACAATGCCTGACGATCGACCTTGCCATTGGCCAGCAGCGGCATGGCCTCCAGGCAATACCACTGCGCCGGCTGCATATAGTCCGGCAGGCGGGCCTGCAACGCGGACTGAATATCCGCCAGCGCGCTCGGCGCGGCGACCAGGAAGGCCACCAGGCGGTTGCCGGTCAACGGCGTCGGTGCGTTGAGCACACGCACGTCCGCCACCTGGGGCAGCGCACGCAATTGCGCCGCCACTTCCGAAGGCTCGACGCGATAACCGCGAATCTTCACCTGCTCGTCCAGGCGGCCGAGGAACAGCACCCGCCCCAGATGATCGAGGCGTACCCGGTCACCCGTGCGGTAACCCTGCTCGCCGAAACGCGCCCGATCGGCCTCGCTGGCATTCAGGTACCCACGCGCCACGGTGGCGCCTTCGATATACAGCTCGCCGCTGACGCCAGCCGGCAACACCGCGCCATCCGGCCCACGCACGCTGATGCGCACGTTGCCCAGGGGCCGGCCGAGCGGTGCGTCACCCTCGCCTTCGACTTCGTGGGTCAGCACGCCCACCGTGGTTTCGCTGGGCCCGTAGTGGTTGACGATACGCAGCTGCGGGCTCAGGGCGCGCACCCGTGCCAGCAGCTCGGCGCCCAGGGCTTCGCCACCGAGCACCAGGCACTGGCGCGGCAACAGGCGCTGCGGCTCGCTGGCCACCAGCAGGGCGTTGAGGTGCGAGGGCACGATCTTCAGCATGTCCACGGGCTGCTGCCCGAGCAGCGCCGCCAGCTCCTCGGCATCGAAGGCCAGCGCCTCGTCCAGCAGGCGCAAGCGCCGGCCGCTGAGCAGCGCGCCGAACAAGGCAGTGTGGCCCAGGTCCGTGGCGCAACTGGCCAGGCTCGTCAGGCTGGCATCGCTGCTCAGGTGCAGTCGCGCCAGGCAGGCGCTGACGTAGTGCACGAGGTTGCCCTGGGTCACCTCCACGCCCTTGGGTCGCCCGCTGGAACCGGAGGTGTAGACCACATAGGCCGGCAAGTCCGCCGGCACGCTGGTGCGCAGCGGTGCATCGCTAAATGCCGCCTCGCCCGGCACGGCCAGCCACTGCACCTGCTCTGGCAACCAGTGTGGCCGAGCGCCCTCGCCCACGCAGACCCTGGGCGTGGCATCCTGGCAGATGTCCTGCAGACGCGACTCGGGCCACTGCGGGTCGAGGGCCAGATAGGTAGCGCCGCACTGCCAGGCAGCGAGCATATGCATCACCAGTTCACGGCTGCGCGGCAGGCACAGGGCAACCCGATCGCCCAGGGCGCTCAGCGAGCCTTGCAGGCGCTCACCACGGGCGACCACGGCCTTGGCCAACTCGGCATAGGTCAGTTGACCCTGCCGATCCTCCAGGGCGATGGCCTGGGGTTTTTCCAAACAGTGCTTGGCGAAGGCCTGCCAGGCGCCCTCCTCCGGCACCGGCAGGGTTTCGCCAGACAGTTGCGAACGCTGCTCGCGGGGCAGCCAGTCCAACTCGGCGAAAGGCACGTCCGGCTGTTCCATGGCCGCCATGACCAGGGCCAGGAACTGCGCCTGGAAGCGCTCGACGCTCTCGCGGCGATACAACGCCTTGCTGTAGCGCCAACGGCCGATGAACTCGGGCAGGTCATCGATGATCACCAGGTTCAGCTCGTGGGCCGCGCCACGCTGCTCGCCAATCATGCGCTCGATGTAGCGCTCGAAGGGTACGTCACGCTCCTTGTTCAGGGTGAACATGTGCTGGAACACCGGCGCCCGGCCCATCTGCCGTGGCAGATCCAGGTGCTTGGCCAGGCGCGCGAAGGGATAGTGACGGTGGCGCAACGCCTGTTTGACATTGGCCGCCACCTGCCTGGCCCAGTCAGCACTGGACAGGTCGCGACGCACCCGGCAGCGCACCGGCAAGGGGTTGACCAGATAGCCCGGCAATTCGGCCTGCTCGCGCTTCAAGCGCCAGCCACTGGGGGTGCCGAGGACGAAATCATCCTGCCCGGACAGCACGCCGAGAAACTGCTGGAACAGTGAGAACCAGTAAACGTAGGGCGTAACGCCCAGGCTCTTGGCCACCGCACGCAGCCGCTCGCTGTCGTCCGCGCCAAAATGGAACGACAGCTCCCCACCCTCGAAGCCCTGGGTGCTGCCATGGGCGAAGTCGGTGGGCAGCTCCAGGGTCGGTGCATCGGCCAGTTGTGCCTGCCACCAGGCCAGCTCCTCGGCCTCGATCGCCTCGCTGCGGATATGCAGGGTGCTGCACCAGTTGCGATAGGCCTGGGGGTCGACATCGGCAAGCGTTTCGCCATCGACTAGGGCGAACAGCTCAGCGAACAGCACATCGAAAGTGGTCAGGTCAGAGGCGATATGGTGGATACCCAGCAACACCGTGTGCTCGACACGCTCGCCCAACTGATTGCTCAACAGCACCAGCCGACTGACCTCACCGGCAGCGAGGTCGAAGGGCTTGTCGGCCAGTTCGATCACGCGGCGCTGCACACTGGCCGCATCCGCGTCCTGCCAGGTCTCGCACTGCACTGAGGTAGGCTGCGGGCGGCTATCCCACTGCAGCAACTCGCCATCACGCTCGACATAGGCACTGCACAGATGCGGATAACGCTGCTGCACCGTCTGCCAGGCCCGCTCCAGACGCTGCGGCAGATCGGCCCAGAGGTACTGCGGCCTCACCCGCCCGGCCAGGGCGATATTGTAGGCGCAACTGTTCGGCTCCATGCGCTGCAGGAACCACAGGGCCTGCTCGTTATCGTTGAGCGGGCGCGCCTGGAAGTAGTCCGGGTGGCGCGCCAACCAGGGCAGAATCTCGGCAGTGCGCGCCTGCAGTTCCTGCTCCAGCTCGGCGCTCAGGGCCTCCGGCAAGCCAGCGGAAATCATCAGGCGGCCTTCGCTGGCGGACAGGCGAATACCGCGCAGCCAGCAATCACGCATCAGGCGATCGAGCATATGTCGTCCTTCATCTTGCAGAGTCGAGTTCTGCCGCCTTCGCGGCGGCATAGAGAGTGAGGGCGTCAGCCCAATGGCGCAGGCTCGGCCATGGCCACCACCACCTTGCGCGGCCCCTGGAAGGTGGAGCGCCCATGGGCGACCAGCATGTTGTCGAGCATCAGCGCATCGCCCGCCTGCCAGGGGAAGCTGATCTGGGTGCGTTGCAGCACGTCGCGCACATGCTCCAGCGCCTCCAACTCGATGGGCGAGCCGTCACCGTAGAAGACGTTACGCGGCACACCCTCCTCGCCAACGATGGACACCAGGGTTTCGCGCAGTGCGGCAGGCAGGTTGGAGATGTGGAACAGGTGCGCCTGGTTGAACCAGACCCACTCCCCGGTGACCGGGTGCTGCGCCACGGCCTGGCAGACCTGGCGCGTGCGCAGCTCGCCGTCGTCCTTCCACTCGAAGTCGATGTGGCTGAGCCGACAGAAGCGCTCGACCTCGTTGCGGTCTTCGGTGCTGAACGCCTGTTGCCAGGTGAGATCCAGACCATTGCCGTAGTTGCGCACATACATCAGGCGCTTGCCGGCGAAACGCTGGCGGATGACGGGATCGATGCGCTGGTAGACCAGGCGGCTGTCGGCGATGGGGGTTTCGCCGCCGACCGGCGCGGCCTGGATGCAGTGAAACCAGATCTTCATCGGCCAATTCAACGAGTAGGACTGCTCGTTGTGCAGCGGAATGACCTGGTGAGCGGGGTATTCGGTGGAGGTGTAGACGCGGCTGTTGAGCTTGGTGCGCGGCGTGGAGGCGTAGTCGTAGGTCAGCAGTTCGTGACCGAAGCTGCGAGCGAAATCCTCGAAGTCGTTGGTGTCGCGGAAGGCGAAATCGCGAAACAGGATGCCTCCGGTGGTCTGCAGGTCGCTGTCGACTGCGCGCCTGATCAGCTCTGCATGATCGCGCCAGGAGTCGCCTGGCACAGGAGCACGCAACACGAAGGGCAGCGGTCCCTCGACACCCGCATGAACCGGTGACTGGTCTGCACGGCTGAGCGAATCGGTAAGCATCTGGATTCCTTGGCGCTACTGATAAGGCGCACCAAATTATCGCAAAACGCACTCACTATCAAACAAGAATTAATATTATTTAAGCATAAGCCGTTATGTGCTTGTTGCAGCAGCGCAGGCCGCGAATCAACTGGCCTGGAGCCATTAACTGGCCATTATTCAGCCTGCTCGCAAAGGCCGGCTACGGGTCATTTTCCCTGCAGGTTGTATTCACGCTCGCCGATATGCGACAGCAGCAGGTAGGCCGAGCCGATCATGCCCTGCATGGTGTCGGCGAAGCGGCTACGGTTGAAGTACAGGAACTGATGGTTCTTCACCGCGAACAGGTTCTGCCACTGCGGCGAACGGCGGAAGGCCTCGGTGCTGGCCTCGGAGCCGAGCATTTCCTCATAGGTGTCGATGATGAAATCACTGTCGAAGTCGCCAATGCGCTCCAGGCTGTACGGCACGTTCTGCCGCGCCTCCTTGTAGGCCGCCACGCGCCCGAGGCCGAAGTCGGCGATCACATCATCCATGCCGGACCGGCCGATCAGCTGAAAACCGTCCGGATAGACCTCCAGGGTGGTGACCGTTATGCGCCCCGGCTCCTTCACCCGCTTGGCGAATTCGCCGACGATCCATTGGTATTCCTTGAGCATCTCCTCATAGCGCTGCTGCTTGCCTACCAGTTCGGCCAGTTCCTTGGCGTAGGTCTTGATGTCAGCCTCGCGCGCCGGTAGCAGCACCACCGGGGCAATGCTGCTGAGGCGCTCCTTTAGGTCCTGGTGATAGGACAGCCCGACGATCAGGTCCGGCTTGAGCGCCGCGATGGCCTCGAGATCGGGCGCCTGGTGCGAACCGACATAGCGAATGCCGGAGACATCGAAGCGTTGCTGAGCACCACGGAACAAGGCATCGGAAAACAGCTTCTTGCGCCCGGTGGACCCGCACGGGGTTATGCCCAGCTCGAGCAATTGGGTGGTCAGACTGAGGTCATGCAGGGATACCACGCAACGCGGTGCAACCGGCACTTCGACACGCCCGAAACGGTTCTCGAACACCCGAGTGTCGGCCGCCACAGCCTGCATCGAACTCAGGCCAAGCAGTACCCAGGCCATCAGGGAAAGAGCTTTTAACTTCACCATCATCTTCGTCATGTCCTTCAATGACGACGCGTCAACGGTTGCGTTGCCGCGCCAGCAAAACCAACAGATAAGGCGCACCGATAATCGCCACCACCAGACCGGCCGGCAGTTGCAACGGTGGCAGCAAGGCGCGCCCCAGGGTGTCACCGAGCAGAACCAGTACGGCGCCGAACAGGGCCGACAGCGGCAACAACGCGCCATGCCGGTCACCGCACAACTGCCGCGCCAGATGCGGCGCGACCAGACCAACGAAGGTCATCACGCCGATATTGGCCACCGTTGCCGCGGTCAGGGTGACGCTGCACAGCAACAGCAAGAGCATGATCAGCGGCGTATTCAGGCCGCGGCTGAGCGCCACGCCCTCGCCCAATTGCAGGAGATTGAGCTGGCGGTGACAGAACAACAGCGGCAGGCCCGCCACCAGCAGCCAGATAAGCAGGCTCTGCACCTGCGGCCAATCACTGCGATGCAGACTGCCGCCAAGCCACATCAGCGCCGACTCGACCCGATCGATATTGCCGTAGGTGATCAGCAGATCGGCAACGGCGCCGAGCATGGCCGTCAGCCCCACGCCGACCAGAATCAGACGCAGCGGGGCAATGCCACCGCGCCAGGAGAGCGCGACGATGAACAGCGCCACCGCCAGGCCACCGAGCAGCGCCGCCAGGGGATACAGCGGCAGCGGCAAGGCCTGCGGCCAGAGCACCAGGATCAGCAGCATGGTGACGCTGGCGCCCGCCTCCACCCCGACCAATCCCGGCGCCGCCAGTGGGTTGCGCGTCAGTGACTGCATCAGCACACCCGCCAGGGCCATCGCCGCACCGCCGAGAATCGCCAGCAGGATGCGCGGCAGGCGCAACTCCCAGAGCACGTTGGCCTGTGCCGCAGTCGCCTCGGCGGAGAACAGGCTCTGCCAGAGCTGGGCCATGCTGGTGGAGTAGCTACCAACGCTCGCCGCGTACAGTGTCAGCCCCGTCAGCAACAAGAGCAGCACTGACGCCGCCAACACATCGATGGGTCGGCCGACCCAGGGCAAGCCGGGGCAACGCCTTGGCGTGGTCAGCCAGCGACTCACTTGAGCTTCCTCAGCACCAGGGCGACGAATACCGGGCCACCGATCAGCGCGGTGACGATGCCGGTATTGAGTTCATACGGGCTCACCAGGGTGCGCGCCACGACATCGGCCAGCACCAGCAGCAAGCCGCCCAGCAGCGGCGTGGCCAGCAGCAACTGGCGCAGGTCGTGGCCAACCAGCAGCCGCGCCGCATGGGGT
This sequence comes from Pseudomonas sp. G34, assembly GCF_031119625.1. GTDB lineage: Bacteria > Pseudomonadota > Gammaproteobacteria > Pseudomonadales > Pseudomonadaceae > Aquipseudomonas. Next base: position 454,625 of record NZ_JAVHZV010000009.1, on the reverse strand, counting down.
ACCACCAACCCGACGAACCCGATGGGCCCGGCCAGCGCCACCGCGCAACCGGACAGCAGCACCACGGCGACCAGGCTGAGCAGACGCATGCGCAGCAGATTGACGCCCATGCTCGAGGCCACCTGCGCGCCCAGCCGATAGGCATTCAATGCCCGCACATTGACCAGGCACAAGAGCATGCCGCCAGCGACATAAGGCCACAGCCAGGTCGGCAGGTTGGCCCCACTGATCCCCAGCGAGCCGGTCAGCCAACGGCGCAGGCTGTCCAGCCCCTGCTGATCGAGCAGCAGCAGGATCGCGGTGATGGCGCCGAACAGCGCAGCCATCATCGCCCCGGAAAGCGTCAGGCGCACCGGGTTGGGCGTGCGACCGGCCAGCAGCATGACGCCGATGGCGGCCACCAGAGCACCACTGAAGGCGAACAGCGGGATCATGCTCATATCATTGCCGGGCAGCACCAGCAAGCCGATGACCACAAACAAGGCCGCGCCGCTGTTGATGCCGAGAATGCCCGGGTCGGCCAGCGGGTTGTCACCCACTGCCTGCATCACCGTGCCGGCCAGCCCCAGGCAGGCGCCCACCACCATCGCCACCCACAGGCGTGGCAGGCGCGAGCCGCGGATCACGCTGTGATCCGCATTACTCGGGTCATAGGCCAGCAGCGCCTGCCAGACATCGTTCCAGGGGATCGACTTGGCCCCCACCGCCAGGTGCAGCGTCGACGCCAGGCCGACGCCGACCAGGATCGATAACCAGATCGGCCAGCGCCACCCACCCGTCACAGCGCTACCTGGCTGTCGAGTGCGCGGATGCGGGCAGGCGATGCCGGCACGCACAAGGGATCACCGGAATGCGGATCGATGAGAATGTGCGCATCCAGATCGAACACCGCCTTGAGATTGGCCGGGGTGAATACCTCGGCCGGCGTGCCTTGGGCGTGAACCTTGCCCTGGCGCAACATCACCAGTTGGTCGGCGTAGCGCGCGGCCTGATTGAGGTCATGCAGCACCGCCACGACAGTACGCCCCTGGTCACGCAACTCGGCGAGCAGTTCGAGCAAGGCGATCTGATGAGCGATGTCGAGAAAGGTGGTGGGCTCGTCGAGCAGGATGACCGGGGTCTCCTGCGCCAGGGTCATGGCAATCCAGCAGCGCTGCAACTGCCCCCCGGACAGGCTGGTCAGGGTGCGATCCAGCAGCATACCGACATCAGCCAGTGCCACGGCGCGGTCGACCGCCTGCTGATCGGCGTCACTCCACTGCTGCCACCAGCTTTGCCAGGGGTAGCGCCCCTGCATGACCAGTTCGCGCACGGTGATCCCGGCAGGCGAAGCGGTGCGTTGCGGCAGCAGCGCGATCTGCCTGGCCAGATCACGGCGCGAGAGCTGAACGTGGGGCTTGCCCTGCAGCAGTACGTCGCCGCTGGCTGGCCGCAGCATGCGCGCCAGCACGTTGAGCAAGGTGGTCTTGCCGCAGCCATTGGCACCTATCAATGCAGTAAAGCAGCCCTCGGGAATCGTCAGGCTGATGTCATCCAGCACCTTCAATCCGTCGAATTGAAGCTGAAGTCCCATCGCTTTCAACATGTACACACTCGAATTCGAACCACAGCGCCAGCGCCGCCTTGCTCAGGGGCCAGCGCGGTTTGTCGGGCATGCGGATTCACCGCGAATCTCGTCCAGCTCAGGGTGGACACTGCCTATCAGGCAGCGCCCAGGCCTTGAACATTTATACGTAGCTTGCAGTAATAGCTTAGTGGTGACAATAAATTGTGCGCTAGTACAAATATTTCTCATTTAGATGTAGAGTTCACGCGCTACTGCTGACTGCCACGGCGCACCGGCGCGAAGGATCACAGAACGTCCTCCGCCTTGCGCACACATACCAGAAGACCAAAGGATTCCTTCGTCATGTGCCAGGTTTCGCACCTAAGCCCCGAACGTTTCGCCCGACGCCCAGCCTTCAGCCTTACCGCGCTAGCACTGGCCATGGCCAGCCTGGGCTCAGGCAACCTGCATGCCGCCGAGACCACCCAGGCACCCACGGCTGCAGCCGTGGAGATCGACGCCATCAACGTGACCGGGCAAAGCGTCGAACAACCCACCGAGCATGTGGTCGGCTACGTAGCCAAGCGCAACATGAGTGCCACCAAGACCAGCACACCGATCACCGAGACGCCACAGTCGCTGTCGGTGGTGACCAGCGATGAGATCCGCGATCGCCAGTCGGAAACGATGGCCCAGGCGCTGAGCTACACGCCAGGTTTCACCAGCAGCTCGACCAATTTCAACCGCACTGCGGACCGCTTCCGCATCCGCGGCTTCGAGGTCGAATCCGGCACCGGCGGCTCGCTGCGGGACGGCCTGCGCCTGCAGAACAACTCCTACGACGGCATTCAGGAACCCTACGGCCTGGAGCGCGTCGAGGTCATTCGCGGCGCGGCCTCGGTGCTCTACGGCCAGCTCTCACCTGGCGGCATGGTCAATGGCGTCAGCAAGCGCCCGACCGAAACGCCCTTCCATGAGCTGAACCTGCAAGTCGGCTCCTACGATCGCAAGCAGCTCTCGGCCGACTTCAGCGGCCCACTGGCCGGCAGCGATACCCTGAGCTATCGCCTGACGATACTCAGTCGCGACAGTGACACCCAGCAGGATCATCTCAATGACGACAAGTTCTATATCGCCCCGGCGCTGACCTGGCGCCCCAATGAAGACACCTCGCTGACCCTGTTGTCCTTCTACCAGAAGACCGATACCCGCTTCCCCGCCACCCTGCCCTATCAGTTGGTCAAGGGTGTGGGTGACGGCGCCTTCAAGATCGGCCGCCACGACTTTGTCGGCGAGCCGGACTACGACGACATGAATGGAGAGATGTCGACGCTGGGCTACGAGTTTCAACACCACTTCAACGAAAATTTCACGCTCAACAATAAGCTGCGTTATTACGAATCCGATGTGAAGTGGAATTACCTGCAAGTACAGACATCGGCAACCGCTATCCGCAATGCCGCCAATACCGGCATTCTCGCCCGGCAATACAGTGATCGCCGTGAACGCGCGCGAACCTGGGCCAGCGATACCAATATCGAGTCGAAGTGGCAGCTTGGTAGTGTCGAGCACACCGTGCTGGTCGGCTTCGATGGTTACGACACCTCCTACGACTCGCACAACTTCCGCGCTGCAGCCCCCAGCCTGGACTTGAGTCGCTACGACTATGGGCAACCGGTAGTAGTAAACAAGGATCGCAGCCGGGATCGCGGCTCGCAGCTCGATATGCTGCAAAAAGGTGTCTACTTCCAGGATCAGATCAAGTTCGGCGACAAGTGGACCCTGCTGCTGGGTGGTCGCCACGACTGGGCCGATCAGCAGCAGACCGCGCATCGCAATGGCGCCAAAGCCAGCCAGGATGACGAAGCCACTACCTACCGCGCGGGCCTGGTCTACCAGGCGGACAACGGACTGGCACCCTACATCAGCTACAGCGAGTCGTTCTTCCCGGTTTCCGTTGCGCAAGTCACCGGCCAGACCTTCACCCCCACCGAAGGTAAACAGTACGAAGCAGGCGTGCGCTATCAGCCCAAGGACAGCAATATGCTGCTCAGCGCAGCAGTCTACGAGCTGACCCAGACCAACGTGCTCAAGCAGGATCCAGGCACCGAGGAGTTCCGCCAGACCGGCGAGGTACGCTCCCGCGGCCTGGAGCTGGAAGCCAAGGCGGATGTCACCCCAGCACTCAGCGTGATCGCCACCTACGCCTATACCGATGCCCGCACCACCAAGAGCGCGATTGCCGATGAAGTGGGTCAGCGCACCGATGACACGCCCTACCACCAGGCCGCCCTGTGGACCAGCTACGACTTCGTCGACTGGGGCATGCCGCAACTGACCCTAGGCGCCGGCGCTCGCTACATGGGCACCACGCAGGCCTCGGGTATGGATTCGGCCATGCCAGCCTATACCCTGTTCGACGCCATGGCGCGCTACCAGATCGACGACAACTGGGCCGTGACCGTCAACGCCAGCAACCTGACCGACAAGCGCTACGCGCAGTGCAGTTTCTCCACCTGTCACTACGGTGACGAGCGCACCCTGCTGACCTCGGTGAACTTCAACTGGTGATCTGCCATACCGCGCGCCGAGCAAGCTCCTTGCCACGGCGCGTGGTCTTCCTGGCGTATAGACCAAACACAGCGGACGTGGCAGAGCGTCGTGGAAGGCGATAAAACGCAAAACCGCCAATCACCCTGGCCACGTAATGACTGGCGTGATTGGCGGCTGGCAGTTTTTCAGCGCCGAAACGCAGATACGAAAACGCCGCTCGATTGAGCGGCGTTTTCGTTTATTTGGAGCGGGAAACGAGACTCGAACTCGCGACCCCGACCTTGGCAAGGTCGTGCTCTACCAACTGAGCTATTCCCGCATTTACAACGAATTGGCGTCCCCTAGGGGACTCGAACCCCTGTTACCGCCGTGAAAGGGCGGTGTCCTAGGCCACTAGACGAAGGGGACCTGGAACTTCTTACCGCGATTCAGCTGCCAGGCTGAATCCAGAATCTGGAGCGGGAAACGAGACTCGAACTCGCGACCCCGACCTTGGCAAGGTCGTGCTCTACCAACTGAGCTATTCCCGCAATCTTTACTGCCCCACTTCTTTTGGAAGTGGCGTCCCCTAGGGGACTCGAACCCCTGTTACCGCCGTGAAAGGGCGGTGTCCTAGGCCACTAGACGAAGGGGACGTTGCCCGGAATTTCCGGCTTCCCCGCTGTGCTTTTCAGCATTACCGTGGAAGTGGCGCGCATTCTATGGAGCCTTTCAACACTCGTCAACCTCTCATATAAAATTTTTTAAAATCAACGACTTCACCCGGATTCCGGGATCTCGTGCGCAGTGCCAACCAATATCGCCTGCTTTAATGCAACAGGCCGACGGCGCGACCCTCGCCTAGGGTCTGTTGCCGTTTCAACGCGAGCCGCGTTGCCGCGAGAAATCTCGCCAGGCCGGGCGGCGATCCGCTAGGCGGAGGACGTAGGGAATGGACTAGCCGTCCGCGTTTTCCCTTGCCAAGTCCTCCAACAACGCATGGCGAGATTTCTCGCGCAACCCGCAGGGCCGGGCCCGTTTTGTCGCGATGCGGCGTTTCTCGCCGGCTCATTTAGCCCACTAAACTTCGCGGCTCGTGCCTTGCCTCGCGGCAAAACTGGCTCCGGCGCGGCCGTGCGTGAAACGGCAACAGACCCTAATGCGCGCAATGATGGCAGAACGCGAGTAAACTGATCGGCATTGACTGGCAGCCCCCACCTTGCGGGTCGCTGCACCCTGCACAACGGCCTTCAAGAGGTTAAGACGATGTCCTCGCTCGTGATCACCATGGCGATAATCGGCGGTATCACGCTGTTGGTGCTGCTGGCTTATCTGAATCAGCTGGCTGAAAACAACAAGCGCAAGAAGTCGCGCCTGAAAGCTGACCTGGCCGAACGCTATCGGCGTATCGCCGATCTCAACGAGCAGTTCGCCGGCCAGTTCATGAGCCCCGAACTCAAGTTGTTGCTGTGCCGGCTGCAGCTGCAGTTCGCCGAGCGCATCCTGGAAGTGGACAAGCAGGACAGCGTCTACCTGACCATGGCCGCGGAACTGCGCAAGCTGATCGCCCTGGGCCAGGACATCCCGGTACGCAACGCCCCCTTCCACGTGACCGATGACGCCAAGGCCACCCAGGTTCGCGCCCAGCTGGAGGCGCTGCATGGCCAGGTCGGCAAGTTGGCGCAGAGCGGCATGCTGCCCGTGGACGAAGCCAAGGGCTGGGCCAAGGAAATTCGCCACATGCTGGTGCAGCTGTATGTAGACCTGTACAGCAACCAGGCCAAGCAGGCGCTGCAGCAGCAGCAAACCGGCCACGCGCGGCTGGCCCTGGAGCGTGGCGTGCAGTTCCTGCAAAAGCAGGCCGACACTGCCCGTTACCAAGCGACCCTGGCGCAGTTCCAGAAGCAGCTCGAGCGCGTCAATGCCATGCTGGTCAGCGCCCAGGCGCCCACTGATGACGCCAACAGCGAGCTCAACGAAGGGCTCAAGTCGATGGAAGACGACGGCGACTGGAAGAAGAAGGCCCTCTACGACTGAGAGGCCCGCGCCGCTCGGGCTTCAGCCTTTATCAGCAATCACTGGCGCGCAGCAGCACCTCAGCCAGTGCTTCGATACCGCGCTGATCCGCCTCACTGAAGCGCCCTACCCGCGGGCTGTCCAGATCCAGCACGCCGATCAGTCGGCCTTCCTTGAGCAACGGCACCACCAGCTCACTGTTGGAGGCGCTGTCACAGGCAATATGCCCGGCAAAGGCATGCACATCCTCCACCCGCTGGGTTTGCCGCGATGCCGCCGCAGCGCCGCACACACCACGGCCAAAGGCGATGCGCACGCAGGCCACCTTGCCCTGGAACGGGCCGAGCACCAGCTCGTCATCCTTCACCAGATAGAAGCCGGCCCAGTTCAAGCCCTCCAACTCGTGATAGACGAAGGCGCTGAACTGCGCGGCATTGGCGATGAAGTCCCGCTCGCCAGACAGCAGGGCCTCCAGCTGGGCGGTCAACAGGGGGTAACCGTCCAGGCCGGCAGCGGTTTGACTCAAATCGATCATCGGGATGTCTCCAGTAACTGCAGCCCGACCCATTGGCGGGCGAACTGATAGGCGCAGCGGCCATTGCGATTACCGCGCCCGGTAGCCCAGCGCACGGCGAGTTTTTCCAGCTCCTCGCTCCACTGCCACTGCAGGCCGGCCTGCTCGGCCTGAACCTCGATCCAGTGGCGCACCACGTCCAGGTAATGCTCCTGGGTGAAGGGATAGAAGGAAAGCCACAGGCCGAAGCGATCCGACAGGGCGATCTTGTCCTCGACGGCTTCGTTCGGGTGCAGCTCGCCGTCGACCATCCTGGTGTTGGCGTTATCGCTCTCGCGTTCCGGCACCAGATGCCGGCGGTTGGAGGTGGCATACAGCAGCACGTTTTCCGGGGAACGCTCCAGCGAGCCGTCGAGCACGCTCTTGAGCACCCGGTAATCGCCCTCGCCGGCTTCGAACGACAGGTCGTCGCAGAACAGGATGAAGCGCTGCGGCAGCGCCATCAGTTGCTCCACCACCCGCGGCAAGTCGGCCAGGTGATCGCGCTCGATCTCGATCAGCCGGAGCCCGGCGCCGGCATGCTCGGCCAGCAGGGCGCGAACCAGCGACGATTTGCCGGTGCCGCGCGCGCCCCACAGCAGCGCATGGTTGGCCGGCATGCCCTGCACGAACTGCCGGGTGTTGCGCGCCAGCTGCTCACGCTGGGTATCGACGCCAATCAGGTCGGCCAGGCTCATGTCCAGGCTCACCTTGAGCGCCTGCAGGTAGCCCGAGCGGCCCTCGCGCTGCCAGCGTGCGGCCAGGGTGTGGCGCCACTCCAGCGGCTCGCGGATGGCCGGCAACAGCGGCTCGAGGCGAGTCAGCACACGCTCGGCGTGCGCCAGGAAATCGGTAAAACGGGAATCCACTAGCAGCTCCTCGAATATTCAGTCTGTACGGCAGGTGTGCCGAAAAACAGGCCAGATCGTCTATGCTTGGGCAGCGAACGGAACGAGACAGCGCCCCCAATATGGAAATACCACTCAGACAGCGACTGTCATTCAAGCAGGCAGGCCTTACCGTTCTCGTCGCGTTCATTCTGGGCGCATTGCTCAGCCTGGTGCAGATCGGCGTCGATTATGCCAGTGAAGACGCGGCCATCAACCGCGAGATTCGTGCGCTGATGGAGATCAGCCACAATCCTGCCGCCCGAATCGCCTACAACATCGATGCCGAACTCGCCCAGGAGCTGGTGGTGGGCTTGCGGCGCTCGCCCGCGGTCATCGGCGCACGCATCGTCGACAGCAACGGCGAGGTACTGGCCAGCGCCACCCAGCCGGCCATGCAGAGCCGCTACCGACTGTTCAGTGACTTCCTGTTCGGCAGCAGCCGCCATTTCGAGACCAATCTCTCGGTCGAGCACGCGCCGGACGAACAGCTCGGCATGCTGCAGCTCGATATCGACACCTATGCCTTTGGCAGCAACTTCCTCAAGCGCTCGGTGCTGACCATGGTCAATGGCTTCACCCGCAGCCTGCTGATGTCGGTGATCCTGCTGGTGCTGTTCTACTTCATGCTGACCAAGCCGCTGACCCAGGTGATCCAGGCGCTCGCCGGCCGCGACCTGCGCACGCCCGATCGCACGCCGCTGCCCTGCCCGCCCGGCCATGAGCGCGACGAGATCGGCGTGCTGGTCAGGGTCGCCAACCGTCAGTTCGCCAGCATCGCCACCGAGATCGAGCAGCGGCGCACCGCCGAAGACCGCCTGACCGACTACCTGGGCGAGCTGGAAGCCATCGTCTCGGCGCGTACCGTCGAGCTGAAAGCGGCCAACAGCCACCTCAGCCGCTCCAACCACGAGCTGGAACAGGCCCGCCGCGACGCCCTGGCCATGGCCCAGGCGCGCTCGATCTTCCTGGCCAACATGAGCCACGAGATCCGCACCCCGCTCAATGGCCTGCTGGGCATGCTCGCCCTGTCGCTGGAAGGCCCGCTGAACAGCGAGCAACGCCAGCAGCTGTCGATTGCCCACGACTCGGGCAAGGTGCTGGTCGACCTGCTCAACGACATCCTCGACCTGTCGAAATTCGAGGCCGGCCAGCTGGAGCTGGAGCGCATCGGCTTCGACCTCGGCGCGCTGGTGGAAGGCACCGCCAGCCTGCTGTCGCAAAATGCCCAGGCCGGCGTGGAGCTGACCTGCCTGATCGACCCCGCGCTACCTGCCCAGGTACTCGGCGACCCCACGCGGGTTCGCCAGATCGTCAGCAACCTGCTGTCCAACGCCCTGAAGTTCACCCGCGAAGGGCGTGTCGATATCCGTATCGCTGCCGAGGGCGAACAGATTCGTATCGAGGTGCGCGATACCGGCATCGGCATCGCCGAGGATGCCCAGGCGCGCATCTTCCAGCCGTTCACCCAGGCCGGCGCGAACATCACCCGGCAGTTCGGCGGCACCGGGCTGGGCCTGGCACTGACCCGGCGCCTGTGCGAGGCGATGCAGGGCACCCTGGCGCTGCAATCCACCCCGGGCAGCGGCAGTCGTTTCAGTGCCGTCCTGCCGTTGCCGGCCCTGGAGGCGCCGCAACCGGCACCCCAGCTGAGCGGGCGGGTGCTGGCCATCTGCGCTGCCGACAGCGGCCTGGCCGAATTGCTGCCGTTGCTGATCGGCAGCTGGGGGCTGGGCTACCGGCGTCTGGACAGCGCCCGGGATGTCGAGGCGATCGAGGCCGACGTGATCATCAGCGACTGCCCCAGCTGCATGGAAAGGCTGCGCCAGCAAACCGCTACGCCGATCATCCTGGTCACCGCCTATGGCAGCTTTCTGGATAGCCAACAGGCCACTGCGCTCGCGCCGCTGGAGCAGGTGGCCAGGCCGCTGACCCGACAGCACCTGCTGCAGGCGTTGAATCACGCGCTGATGCAACCATGCAACGCTGCAGCCGGTGTGCCTGCAGCGGCCGCCACCAATCGCAAGCCGGCACGTGTGCTGCTGGTCGAGGACAACCCGGTCAACCAGCTGGTTGCCAAGGGCATGCTGGCCAAACAGGGCCTCGAGGTGGTGCTGGCCAACAATGGCCAGCAGGCCCTCGAACAGCTGCAGGAAGGCCCCTTCGAGCTGGTGCTGATGGACTGCAACATGCCGGTCATGGATGGCTACGAGGCCAGTCGCCGCATTCGGCAAAACCCGGCCTGGCAGCAGTTGCCGGTCATCGCCCTGACCGCCAATGCGCTGTCGGACGAGCGCGAGCGTTGCCTGGCCGCCGGCATGAACGATTACCTGGCCAAGCCGTTTCGCCGTGAAGAGCTGCTCGCCCTGCTCGACCAGTGGTTGCCCGCCTGACAGCCGAACAGCGGTTAGCTAGGTAACTCGGCCATGCGCCGCAGCAGCGCGTCCAGCTGTGCACGCAGCGGCTCCAGCTGCTCGGTCTCGATGCCGTGCTCGCACAGCAGTTGCCGCTTGAGGGCCGGCACGCGGCGGCGCAACGCACGCCCCTGCGCGCTGACAGCCAGGTGCATCTCGCGCTCGTCCTGGGTACTACGCCGCCGCGCCACCAAGCCGGCCGACTGCAGGCGCTTGAGCAGCGGCGTGAGGGTGCCCGAATCGAGCAGCAGGCGTTCCCCCAGGGCCTTGACCGTCGGCTGCGGCGGCGCCCGCTCATCCCACTCCCAGAGCACCAGCATCACCAGGTACTGCGGGTAGGTCAGCTGCAGGCCATCGAGCATCGGCTTGTAGGCACGCACCACCTGGCGGGATGCAGCGTACAGCTTGAAGCACAGCTGGCGGTCGAGGCTGAGCTCATCCATCGACGAGCGCGTCGATCGCCGCCTGCAGCGCCTCGGGTTTGGTGGTCGGCGCGTAGCGCGTGACCTGACGGCCATCGCCGCTGATCAGGAACTTGGTGAAGTTCCACTTGATCCGCTGGGTGCCGAGCAAGCCAGGCGCCTGGCGCTTGAGCTGCACGAACAGTGGGTGGGCGGCGGCGCCATTGACCTCTACCTTGCGAAACAGCGGAAAGCTCACGCCAAAGTTCAGCTCGCAGAAGCTGGAGATCGCCTGCTCGTCACCCGGCTCCTGCTTGCCGAACTGGTTGCAGGGAAAGCCCAGCACCACCAACCCCTTGTCGCGGTAGCGCTTCCACAGCGCTTCCAGGCCCTGATATTGCGGCGTGAAGCCGCACTGGCTGGCGGTATTGACCACCAGAATGGCTTTGCCGCCAAAGTCGCCGAGGCGCTTTTGCTCACCGCTGATGGTGGTACAGGGTATGTCCAGCAACTGTTGGCTCATGAGGGGACGCTCGCCGGTGGATGAAGGCGAAAGAATAGCCAGCGATTAAATTGCACACAATCTAATTTGATGAAAACAAGGCCCGCCAACAGCGGGCCGAATGATGGGTACGACCGGGTTACGCCGGGTGAGGCACGTGCTTGAGCGATACCGAGTTGATGCAGTAGCGCAGGCCGGTCGGCCGCGGGCCATCGGGAAACACGTGGCCCAGGTGGGCATCGCAGTTGCTGCAGCGCACCTCGATGCGGTGCATGCCGTGGCTGAAGTCTTCCAGCTCGGTGATCACCTGATCGTTGAGCGGCTGGAAATAACTCGGCCAGCCACAGCCGGAATCGAACTTGGCATCGGAATCGAACAGCGGCGTACCGCAGCACACGCACTGGTAGATGCCCGGCTCCTTGCTGTCGTGGTACTCGCCGGTGAACGGCCGTTCGGTGCCGCCCAGGCGGCAGACGTTGAACTGCGTATCGGTCAGCTCTTCGCGCCAGGTTTCCAGGGGTTTTTCGAGCTTGCTCACAGGCCGTCCTCCTCGGGATAAAAAAGCCCTATCTGTATCTTTGCCCGACCCAGGCTGACACGTATGATTCGACACCTCAACCCGCCACGGCGCGCCGCCGCCTCGGCCCATTGCAGGCCGCCCTTCTTCGATTCGGGATTTTTCACCATGCAGGTCAGCAAATCCAACAAGCTCGCCAACGTCTGTTACGACATTCGTGGCCCGGTGCTCAAGCACGCCAAGCGTCTGGAAGAGGAAGGCCAGCGCATCCTCAAGCTGAACATCGGCAACCCCGCGCCATTCGGCTTCGAAGCCCCCGAGGAAATTCTCCAGGACGTGATTCGCAACCTGCCCACCGCACAGGGCTACAGCGACTCCAAGGGCCTGTTCAGCGCGCGCAAGGCGGTGATGCAGTATTGCCAGCAGAAGCAGATCGAAGGCGTCGGCATCGAGGACATCTACCTGGGCAACGGTGTGTCCGAGCTGATCGTCATGGCCATGCAGGCGCTGCTCAACAATGGCGACGAAGTGCTGATCCCGGCGCCCGACTACCCGCTGTGGACCGCCGCCGTGGCGCTCTCCGGTGGCAAGCCGGTGCACTACCTGTGCGACGAGCAGGCCGGCTGGTTCCCGGACATCGCCGACATGCGCGCCAAGATCACCCCGAACACCAAGGCGCTGGTGCTGATCAACCCGAACAACCCGACTGGCGCCGTGTATTCGCGCGAGGTGCTGCTGGATATCGTCGAGCTGGCCCGCCAGCACAACCTGGTGATCTTCTCCGACGAGATCTACGACAAGATCCTCTATGACGAAGCCCAGCACATCTCCACCGCCTCCCTGGCGCCGGACGTGCTGTGCCTGACCTTCAACGGCCTGTCCAAATCCTACCGGGTGGCCGGTTTCCGCTCCGGCTGGGTGATCATTTCCGGCCCCAAGCACAACGCGAAAAGCTACATCGAAGGCATCGACATCCTGGCCAACATGCGCCTGTGTGCCAACGTGCCCAGCCAGCATGCGATCCAGACCGCCCTGGGCGGCTACCAGAGCATCAACGACCTGGTGCTGCCCAACGGCCGCCTGCTGGAACAGCGCAACCGCACCTGGGAGCTGCTCAACGACATTCCCGGGGTCAGCTGCGTGAAGCCCATGGGCGCGTTGTACGCCTTCCCGAAGATCGACCCCAAGGTCTGCCCGATTCACAACGACGAGAAGTTCGTCCTCGACCTGCTGCTCTCCGAGAAGCTGCTGGTCGTCCAGGGCACCGCCTTCAACTGGCCATGGCCGGATCACTTCCGGGTGGTCACCCTGCCCCGCGTCGACGACCTGGAACAAGCCATCGGCCGTATCGGCAGCTTCCTCAAGACCTACCGCCAGTAACCCTCGCCAAGGCGGATGCCCACCCGGGCGTCCGCTTCCCTCGCCGCCAGAGCACATGCCCATGGACCTGCAGATAGACGACTTCTACAAGGACGCCGCCAGCGGCTTGCTGATCCTCTACCAGGCCTTTCCGCGCAAAGCGTCCCTGTACGTGGAAGACCTGATCGGCCGCGAAGAGCCGGACGAGTTCGGCTTGCCGAGCAAACGCCACCAGGCCTGCCTGGGCGCGCTGCTGTGGCTGGCTGACGAGGGCTACCTGCGCTACGAATCCACCATCGGTTACGACGCCCTCGACCAGGCGGTGCTGACCGAAAAGGGCTTCCTGCGCCTGTCACGCGGCATTCCCCGGGCAGTCAACGAAGGCGAAGCGTTACCACCTGCGGTGGATAGGGTGCAGGCGACCCTGGCCTTTCAATTGCGCGACGCGCTGGCCCAGCAACATGGTGAACGGATTGCCCGGCTGACGCGCCAGCTATTCGAACAGCGCCCGGCTGCGCCTTGCTGAGCGTGGGCAAGCCAACGACCGCGGCGCGATGGCAGCGGTTTTTCTCGGCCACGCTTGAAATAAACGCGAAAAAGCCCATCTAAGCATTGGCGCTCCTACGCGACCGTTTGCAGCGGACGAGCCGGGCGACACAGTTTGAAATAGTGACTCGGTTGAATCACCACAGGGCGCGCCCTTATATAGCCGCCGTATTGAGCCTGTATTTCCCGTGAGGAGTCGTTTCACACCATGATGCGCATTATGTTGTTCCTGGCTACCAACTTGGCGGTGCTGGTCATCGCCAGCATCACCCTCAAACTGCTGGGGGTTGATCGCTTCACCGGCCAGAACCACGGCAGCCTGCTGATCTTCTGCGCCGTCTTTGGTTTTGCCGGCTCGCTGATCTCGCTCTTCCTGTCCAAATGGATGGCGAAGATGAGCACCGGTACCGAAATCATCACCCAACCGCGTACCCGCCACGAACAGTGGCTGCTGCAGACCGTCGAAGAGCTGTCGCGCGAGGCCGGCATCAAGATGCCGGAAGTGGGCATCTTCCCGGCCTACGAGTCCAACGCCTTCGCCACCGGCTGGAACAAGAACGACGCGCTGGTCGCGGTCAGCCAGGGCCTGCTCGAGCGCTTCTCACCCGATGAAGTGCGCGCCGTGCTGGCCCACGAGATCGGCCACGTAGCCAATGGCGACATGGTCACCCTGGCGCTGATCCAGGGCGTGGTGAACACCTTCGTGATGTTCTTCGCGCGTATCTTCGGCAACTTCGTCGACAAGGCGATCCTCAAGAACGAAGGCGGCCACGGCATCGGCTACTTCGTGGCGACCATCTTCGCCGAACTGGTACTCGGTATCCTGGCCAGCATCATCGTCATGTGGTTCTCGCGCAAACGCGAGTACAAGGCCGACGAAGCCGGTGCACGACTGGCCGGCAAGGGGGCAATGATCGCCGCCCTGCAGCGCCTGCGTGCCGAACAGGGCGTGCCGGTGCAGATGCCCGACAGCCTGACCGCCTTCGGCATCAATGGCGGCCTGAAGAACGGCCTGGCGGGCCTGCTGATGACCCACCCGCCGCTGGAAGAGCGCATCGAAGCCCTGCGCCGCCTGAACTGATCGCAGCGCACGTAAAGAAGGCGACCCTCGGGTCGCCTTTTTCATGCCCGTCACTCCGTTCAAAGGAGCTGCAGGCGGTAAGCGCGCTCAGTCATGCAGGCAAGGCCGCGCGCCTCGAATCGCGGCTCCAGCGCATCCTGGCTTTCCAGCAGCTCACTGCGCCACACCTTGGCGGACCAACCCTGCACGTCGGCATCGCTGACCGAGAATGGCGGCCCGTCCATCAACGCCTGGTCGTAATCCAGCGTCACCAGCAAGCCCTGGCTGCCAGCGGGCAGTACGCTACAGAGGTGGCTGACGTAGCGCTCGCGCATCTCGGCCGGCAAGGCGATCAGCGCCGCGCGGTCGTAGAACAATGCGCAACCCTGCAGGTGCTGAGCCTCGAGCGCGAAGAAGTCGCCGCAGCGCAGCTCCACATGCCCATGGCGATAGACCTTGAAGGCGCCCTCCTCGCTTATCACCGGCTGTACGCCCTGCTCGGCAAAGAATGCCGCCACCGCCACCTCGGCCAGCTCGACACCGATAACCCTGTGGCCACGCGCCGCCAGCCAGGCGATGTCCAGGCTCTTGCCGCACAGCGGCACCAGCACCGGTGCTTCGCTCGAAGTGGCCAGCGTGGCCCAGTGTCGCCGCAGCAGGTCGTTGACCTGGCGGGCATGAAAGCCGATCTGGTTGGCGTGCCAGCGTTGCAGCCAGAATGATTCCTGCATGTTTTTCCCTCAAGCCATCAAGAAAACAGATAACACCGAGCAGACTTTAGCCGTTGTTAGACCAACTTGTCTGATGGATCATGGTGGCGTCATCAGGAGAACACCATGCAGCCCAGCCTGTTCATTTCCCACGGTTCGCCCATGCTTGCCCTGCAACCTGGCGCCAGTGGCCCCGCCCTCACCCGCCTCGCCGCCGCGCTGCAACGCCCGGCGGCAATCGTCGTGGTCTCGGCCCACTGGGAAAGCGAAGCGCTGCGGGTGATGAGCAACGCCCAACCACAAACCTGGCACGACTTCGGCGGCTTTCCTGCCGAACTCTACCAGGTGCAGTACCCGGCGCCAGGCAGTCCGCAGTTGGCCGAGGATATCGTCCAGCGCCTGCAGGCGGCCGGGCTTGGCGGGCAAACCGATGATCGCCGCCCCTTCGACCATGGCAGCTGGGTGCCGCTGTCGCTGCTCTACCCAGAGGCGGACATTCCTGTCGTGCAGGTCTCCCTGCCCAGCCGCCAGGGCCCGGCCCTGCAGTTGCAGGTTGGCCAGGCCCTGGCGGGCCTGCGCGAGCGCAACGTGCTGCTGATCGGCTCCGGCAGCATCACCCACAACCTGGGCGAGCTGGACTGGCGCTCCAGCGGCGACGAGGCCGCGCCCTGGGCACTGGAATTTCGCGACTGGATGGTCGACAAGCTGCAACGGGACGACCTGCCAGCACTGCTCGACTACCGCCGCCAGGCGCCACACGCGCGGCGCAACCACCCCAGTGACGAACACCTGTTGCCGCTGTTCTTCGCCCGCGGCGCGGGTGGCACCTTTGCCATCGAGCACCAGGGCTTCACCCTGGGTGCCCTGGGCATGGATATCTACAGCTTTGCCTGAAGGCAGCCCTGCTCCAGGGTACTGAGCAGCACCTGCACCTTGGTGATCGACTCCTGATACTCGGCCTGCCAGGCCGAGTCGGCGACGATACCGCCGCCGCCCCAGCAACTGATCACGCCGTCCTTGGCCAGCAGGCTGCGAATGGCGATGGAGCTGTCCATCTCGCCGCGCACGTCCAGGTACAGCAGCGAACCGCAATAAGGGCCACGCCGCGTCGGCTCGAGCTCGTCGATGATCTGCATCGCGCGGATCTTCGGTGCACCGGTGATCGAGCCCCCCGGAAAGGCGCCCAACAGCAAGTCCAGGGCATCCTTGTCGGCAGCCAACTCCCCGGTCACCGCACTGACCAGGTGGTGCACGTTGGGGTAGCTCTCCAGGGCGAACAGCTCGGGCACGCGCACCGAGCCGATACGGCAGCTGCGCCCCAGGTCATTGCGCAGCAGGTCGACGATCATCAGGTTCTCGGCGCGATCCTTGGTGCTGGCGAGCAGCACCTGGGCGTTGTGGGCATCTTCCTGCTCGTCACGGCCGCGCGGCTGCGTGCCCTTGATCGGACGGGTTTCCACCTGGCCGCCACTGACGCGAATGAAGCGCTCCGGCGACAGGCTCAGCAAGGCGCCGCCACCGGGCAGGCTCAGGTAGCCGGAAAACGGCGTCGGGCACGCGCCTCGCAGCGCCCCATAGGCCTGCCAGGGATCGCCCTGGTAACCGGCCTGGAAGCGTTGGGCATAGTTGACCTGGTAGCAATCACCGGAGGCGATATAGGCCTGGATCCGGGCGATGGCCTCGGCGTAGCGCGGCGGCTCGATAGCCGCCTGAAACGGCGCCAGCAAGGCGAATGGCGCGCCGTCGCCGTCTGCCGGCGGACGCTCGAACAGCGCCAGCAGGCGCGCCTGCTCGGCCCCAGGCAAGCCGGGATGAAACACCAGTTGGCTGGTGCGCGCCTGGTGATCGCTTATCAACGCCCAGGCATACAGGCCGAACAGCGCATCCCCCAGGCCCAGGTCGTCCCGGGCCTGGTCGGGCAGCACCTCGATACGGCGGCCGAAATCGTACGCCAGATAGCCGAGCAGGCCGCCGGCAAACGGCAGATCAATGCCTGCAGGCAGCTCGGCCCGGCCCAGGGAGGACAGCTGTTCGCGCAAACGCCCGAAAAACGCCGCCCCCGTCTCCTCCGGCAGCGGCGCCAATGCAGCCAGGGGCCAGGCGCTGAGCAGGTCATAGCGCCCACGCGTCGCCGCCGGCCGCCCCGCATCGAGCAACACCGCGCCCGGCGCCTGGCGCACCCGTTGGAAATACACGGCGGGATCGGCC
Source organism: Pseudomonas sp. G34 (assembly GCF_031119625.1). GTDB lineage: Bacteria > Pseudomonadota > Gammaproteobacteria > Pseudomonadales > Pseudomonadaceae > Aquipseudomonas. The sequence continues at coordinate 437,374 of NZ_JAVHZV010000009.1, read as the reverse complement.
TGATAGGGCAGCGGGTGGACAAGACAGGTAGGCATTCGACACATCACACAAACGAGGACGGCCGATTGTAGAGCCGCCGGCCGGATCGTCCTAGGCCCCGATGCCTGGCAAGCGACGGTTCAGGTTCCAGAAACGACTCGGGGGAGCCATTGGCTCCCCCGAATCAGTACTGCACCGTGGCTCAGTCTTCGCGATAGCGACGCAGCTTCAACGGCTTACCGGCAACGCGGGTGTCCTTGAGCTTGGTCAGCAGGCGCTCGAGGCCATCTTCCGGCAGTTCCACCAGGCTGAAGCTCTCGCGGATCTGGATGCGGCCGATGGCTTCACGGGCCAGGCCACCTTCGTTGAGGATTGCGCCCAGCAGGTTCTTGGCAGCGATGCCGTCACGGGCACCCAGGGCGGTACGGCAGCGGGCACGGCCTTCGCCCAAGGGCATCGGCGCACGACGCTCACGCGGCTCGCTGCTGCGCTCGCCATCACGCTCACGACGCTCACGCGGCGCACCACTGACACCCGGCACCAGCGGCTGATCGCGCTCGACGGTGGCCAGATCCAGCGGCTGCCCGTTGGTGACCTTCTTCAGCAGCGCAGCGGCCAGGGCACGCGGGCTGCAACCGATGTCGGCGGTCAGACGGTCGAGCAGTTCGCCATGGCTGGCTTCGGCTTCGCCCACCAGCGGCGCCAGGCCGTTGGTGAGTTTCTTGATGCGCGCATCCAGCACTTGCTGGGCGTTCGGCAGCTTGACCTCGCCAACCTTCTGGCCGGTGACGCGCTCGATCACCTGCAGCATGCGGCGCTCACGCGGCGTTACCAGCAGCAGCGCACGGCCATCGCGACCGGCACGGCCGGTACGACCGATACGGTGCACGTAGGATTCCGGGTCGTACGGCATGTCGACGTTGAATACGTGGGTGATGCGCGGCACGTCGATACCACGGGCAGCGACGTCGGTGGCAACAACGATGTCCAGACGGCCATCCTTGAGGGACTCGATCACCCGCTCACGCTGGTTCTGGGCGATGTCGCCATTCAGCGCAGCGGCCTTGTAGCCTTTGGCTTCCAGCGCGCTGGCCAGATCCAGTGTGGCTTGCTTGGTACGCACGAAGGCGATCAGCGCGTCGAACTCTTCGACTTCCAGCAGGCGCAGCACGGCGTTGGTCTTCTGATCGGCATGGATCATCAGGTGCGCCTGCTCGATACGCGAAACGGTCTGGGTCTTGGCAGCGATCTTGATGTGCTGCGGCTCACGCAGGTGCTTCTCGGCGATGGCGCGGATCGAGTGCGGCAGGGTCGCGGAGAACAGCACGCTCTGGCGGCTTGTCGGCATGGCTTCGAAGATCACTTCGAGGTCATCCATGAAGCCCAGCTTGAGCATTTCGTCCGCTTCGTCGAGTACCAGGTACTGGATGGTCGACAGCACTTTCTCGTCGCGACGCAGGTGGTCGACCAGACGGCCCGGGGTGGCAACGATAACCTGCGCGCCCTGGCGGATGGCCTTGAGCTGCGGGCCCATCGGCGCGCCACCGTAGACGGCGACCACGTTGAGGCCGGGCATCTGCTTGGAGTAGGTTTCGAAGGCGGTGGCCACCTGCAGGGCCAGCTCGCGGGTCGGCGCCAGAATCAGCGCCTGGGGCTCACGCTTGGCCGGGTCGATCTTGGACAGGATCGGCAGGGCGAATGCGGCGGTCTTGCCGGTACCGGTCTGGGCCTGACCGATCATGTCCTGGCCGGAGAGAATTACCGGAATGGCCTGGTACTGAATGGGCGAAGGCTCTTCGTAGCCGACAGCGGTCAGGGCGGAGAGAATATTGGCGTGAAGGCCGAGTGCGGCGAAGCCGCCGGTTTCCTGGGTCATGGGTCTGCCTCTAGTGCATCCGCAAAGACCCATGTTCCAAAGCTGCGCATGCCATGTAGGACCTTGTGGGTCACCCTGGCAGCCATGTCGGCGGGGATTTGCGAAAACGTGGTGATAATGAATCGTCAAGATAGCCCGCTTGGCGGACTGGCTGCCGAAAATAGCTTCCGGGCGAGTTGCACTACTTGAACGTGGCCATGAATTGACCGGCGCGTACTATACCGGAATTCATACAGACGTGTGCGCTTTTTCACACAATAAAGTAGTCGATCGGCAGCGAGCGGCCGACTCGCGACAGTATGTCGCAGCCGCCCGGGTTCTGATCGAACGGTCAGGCTCTGCTGGCGAGCTGCGCCTCGATCGCCGCCTTGTCGACCACCGACCAGACTTCAGCGATTTTGCCATCACCAAAGGCGTAGAAAACGTTCTCGCTGAAGGCCACCTTGCGGCCATTGACCGGCACGTCGAGAAAGCGGCCTTTCGGCGTGCAGTGAAAATCCAGGCGGCTGGCGACCATCGATTCCTCGCAGGTCAGCAGGCGAACGCTGAACTGCAGGTCGGGAATTTCCTGGTAATCGCGCTCGAGCATCTCGCGGTAGCCGCCGAGCCCCAGCCGCCGGCCGTTATGCACCACATCATCGTGAACGAACTGCCCGAGGTTCGCCCAGTCCTGCCGATTCAGGCATTCGATGTAGGCACGATACAGCGCAGCAAGAGGGTGATCGCTCATGGCAGGGCTCCGTTGCAATTGGCTTGAAGGTTTCCGGCAATCACGCTGGCTGCTGGCAGCTGCGCGCAATGCCCGAGGCCCTGAAATGACAGCGCCGCTGGCGGTTAATTCCTGGCTAGCTCGACATGCGCACGGCGTCGATCAACGGCTGCAGCGTATAACCAAGCTGCGCTTGCAGCGCGGCAGCGCGCTGGCTGACCGCCTCGTGATCGAACTGCTGATCCAGCTCGGCGGGCACCAGCACCACCACATTGCCCTCCACCACCGGGCACTCCCAGTAATGGCGGTGATAAAGGCCACGCAGCAGCGCAGCACCCAGCGGCTTGCCATCATCGCCAGCCCATTGATTGATGATCAGCCAGCCACCGGGGTTGAGCTTGGCCCGGCAGTCGTCGAGAAAGCGCCAGGCCAGATGGCCGACGCCGGGGCCGGTATCGGTGTACAGGTCGACGAAGATCAGGTCCGCGCTTTCCGCGCTGGGCAGCAGCTCCATGGCATCACCGATACGCATGGTCAGGCGCGGATCATCTTCCAGGCCCAGGTACTGCATGGCCAGGCGCGGTACATCGGGGCGCAGCTCGATGGTTTCGACATCCTCGAGGGGCAGGAACCTGAGGCATGCCTGGGTCAGGTTGCCAGCACCGAGCCCGAGGAACAGCGCGGTTTCCGGCGCCTCGTGGCACAAGGCGCCCATGAACATCGCGCGGGTGTAGTCGTATTCCAGCCAACTCGGGTCAGCCGTGAACACGCAGCTCTGCTCGATCGCCTCACCGAACTCGAGAAAGCGGTATTCGCCGATCTCGACCACGCGGATCACCCCGAAGGCATCGCGCACCTCGGCCAGCACCACTTCGTCCTTCATGTCCTCCACCGGAGGTAAGCCAGGCATGCGCAGATTCTCCACCATCGCGTTGCCCGGCTGCGGCCGGGCTGGCCGTTGATTGTCGGCGATGGGGCGCGCTCAGGTCACGCGTTAAATGCCCTCGGCTTTTCCCGGGCGGCATGCTCGGAGCCAGTCGACGATCGGTTACCATGGCCCATCGCCAACAAGAGATGCCGCCATGAGTCAGCCCTGGAGCCCCGACAGCTGGAGAAGCCGCCCCATCCAGCAACAACCCCTGTACCCGGACGCCGCCAAGCTCGCCCAGGTCGAGCAGACCCTGGCCAGCTTTCCGCCCCTGGTATTCGCCGGTGAGGCACGCGAGCTGCGCAAGCAGTTCGCCGAGGTGACCCAGGGCCGCGCCTTCCTGCTGCAAGGCGGCGACTGCGCCGAGAGTTTCGCCGAGTTCAGTGCCGCGAAGATTCGCGACACCTTCAAGGTGCTGCTGCAGATGGCCATCGTCATGACCTTCGCCGCCGGCTGCCCGGTGGTGAAGATCGGCCGCATGGCCGGCCAGTTCGCCAAACCGCGCTCGGCCAATGACGAGACCCTCGACGGCGTCACCCTGCCCGCCTACCGCGGCGATATCGTCAACGGCATAGGCTTCGATGCGGCCAGCCGCGCGCCTGATCCACAGCGCCTGCTGCAGGCCTACCACCAGTCCACCGCCTCGCTGAACCTGCTGCGCGCCTTTGCTCAGGGCGGTTTCGCCGACCTGCACCAGGTGCACCAGTGGAACCTGGACTTCATCGCCAACTCGGCCCTGGCACAGAAATACCACCAGCTGGCCGACCGCATCGACGAGACCCTGGCCTTCATGCGCGCCTGCGGCATGGACGGTGCCGCCCAGGTTCGCGAAACCAGCTTCTTCACCGCCCACGAGGCCCTGCTGCTCAACTACGAAGAAGCCTTCGTGCGCCGCGACAGCCTGACCGGCGGTTTCTACGACTGCTCGGCGCACATGCTGTGGATCGGCGACCGCACCCGCCAGGTCGACGGCGCCCATGTCGAGTTCCTGCGTGGCGTGGGCAACCCGATTGGCGTCAAGGTCGGCCCGAGCATGACCGACGAGGACCTGATCCGCCTGATCGACATCCTCAACCCGGACAACGACCCGGGCCGCCTCAACCTGATCGTGCGCATGGGCGCCGACAAGGTCGAAGCCGGCCTGCCCCGGCTGATCCGTACCGTGCAGCGTGAAGGTCGCCAGGTGCTGTGGAGCAGCGACCCGATGCATGGCAACACCATCAAGGCGTCGAGCGGATACAAGACCCGCGACTTCGCGCAGATCCTCGCCGAGGTGCGGCAGTTCTTCGCCGTGCACCACGCCGAGGGCAGCTATGCAGGCGGCATCCATATCGAGATGACCGGCCAGGACGTGACCGAATGCATCGGCGGCGCCAAGCCGATCACCGAGGCCGGCCTGTCGGACCGCTATCACACCCATTGCGACCCCCGGATGAACGCCGATCAGTCGCTGGAACTGGCGTTCATGATCGCCGAAACGCTCAAGCAGGTGCGCCGCTGAACGGCGCGTTAACCTGAACCAAGCGGATCGACGGGCGGTCTTCAGCACAGGGCCTCATGCGCTGATCGAAGCGAGGCCCATCACTCGATAGAAGGAGTCGCACATGCCCTGGTATGCCTGGTTGATCCTGATTCTGGCGATCGGCTCCATCGTCGGCGGCCTGCTGATGCTGCGAGACAGTGCCAAGAAGCTGCCGCTCAGTGAAGAGCAGCTCAAGCGTATTCATGAACGCGAAATCGAGCAGAACGCCAAGGACGCGCAAGATCGCTGATCACGCGAGCCCCAGCTGATCCCGCCGCAGCGTAAACTGCGCCTCCACCCAGGAGGCGCAATGCCGCTACTTCCTCGCCTGCTACTGCCCTGCTGCCCGCTATTGGCGGGTGTGCTAATGGGCCATATCCAGCCCATCGGCCTGCTGCTGGCCTGCCTGTTCATCACCCTCGTGCTGGCGCCGATGCGCCTGCCGCAGTGGCTCTGGACTGGCCTGGTAATAGTCGCCAGCCTGTTGCTGGCGGCCCATCTGCTGCCTGGCTTCACCCCTTGGCTTATCACGGAGCCGCAGCGCATCAGCGCCGATGCCCCGCCTTACCAGCTGAGACTCGCGTGGGACAAGTTGCTGGTGGGCTGCACCCTGCTCGCCTGGTGGCTGGGCCTGCCGCCGAGGCCGGCGCCACGGCCCAGGCTCATGCTGCCGATCTTTATCGTCACGCTGCTGGCGGTACCGGGCCTTGCGCTGTTACTGGGAGTGGTTGCCTGGCAGCCGAAGTGGCCGGACATGCTCGGCGCCTGGCTGGCGGTCAACCTGGCCGTCGCAATACTGGCCGAAGAACTGCTGTTTCGCGGCTTGCTGCAAACGCGCCTGGTGGGCTGGTTAGGAATGTGGCCGGGCATACTGCTCACGGCGCTGCTGTTCGGCGCCGTGCATATCCCCTTCAGCCCGACCTTTGCACTGGTAGCAGCAGTTGCCGGGCTCGGTTACGGCCTGGCCATGCAGGTCAGTGGGCGGTTGAGCGTGGCGATGGCCCTGCACGGGCTGGTCAACCTGGTGCATTTCACCTTGCTGAGCTACCCGCTGCGTATCGTCTAGGCGCTAGCAAACAGCTAGCGGCGGAACTCGAACTGCAGCTCGGCGCCTTCGACGGCGTTCCAGTATTCGGAGCCCAGTTCGCCAGTCAGCAGCTTGCCGCTGACCTGGAAGGGGTTGAGCGAGGACTTGGGCGCCTCGAAGAACGACGGCAGGATCGGCGGCGCACCATCGGTCGCGGCCTTGTCTTCGGCGTCCAGGGCGGCAGCCAGCTCTGGCGGCAGGCTGAGATCCAGCTTGGTCTTGGGTGGCGTTTGCGCCACTTTGCCCTGGGCCTTCTCGGGCTTGGCACGCTGGGCGGCCTTCTTCGGCTCGGCGGGCAGGGATTTCTGTGCGGCTTGCGGCTTGGGCTCGACGGCCTCTGGCTGGGCAGCCGGCGCCTCGGCCTGGGCGGCTGGCGGCTCAGGTTGCGGGGCCGGCTTGGCGGGCTCGACGGCGACTGCCGGCTCACTGTTCTTGCGCGGCACATCCTTGCCCTGCTCATCGGAGCCACAGGCACTGAGCAGCACGGCAAGACACAGCGGCAACAACAGATAGCGCATCGAAATCCTCGCATCGGTTTGGGTAACGGTAGTTCCCCATTCTAAAACGACTGGGCGAGAACGCCAGCCAGTCTGCCGAATGGCAGTGCCGCCCGTCGTCCAGGCGCCGTCAGCGCTCGGGCAGACGGCGCAGCTGTGCCTCGACGTCCAGCTCCGGGTGCTCTGCCTGCAGGCGTTCGATCCGTTGCTGGGCCTGCCTTGCCTCGCCACGTGCACGCAGCTCGGCAATTTCGCGCAGTGCGGCCAGCACCTCCGCTGGCGGCGGCGCGGCCTTCGCCGCCATGCGTGCCATGACCCGGGGCGCCTCGCTCATCTCGGCCATCGGTGCCGGGCTGGCAGGCGCCTGCACGGCCATGGGCGCCTGGCGCTGCATCGCAGCGGCCGGGGCATCGTAGCGGGTCGGCGGCTGTTCCAGCGTGTGCAGGCTCAAGCCGAGCCCAACGCCGAGCAGCGCCAGGCAGCCAAAGGCCGCTGACCAGCGGCCACGCGCCGAGGCAGCCGCCAGGGCGTGGCGCAGCCGCGGCCAGAAACCCTGCGACTGACGGCGCCTGGCCGCGGCCGCCTCGCCAGCAGCGGCCAGGATTCGCGCGTCCAGCGCCGGCCCCGGCTGCTCGCGGCTGTGCTCACGGATATGGCGCAGCACAGGCTCGTCGTCGTGATCATTCATGGTGCTACCTCTTCGGCCGTGCTGAGCAGGCGGCGCATTTTCTGCAGCGCATAACGCAGGCGGCTTTTTACCGTTTCTGCCGACGTGCGGGTCAGCTCGGCAATCTCGTGCAACTCCAGGTCGCCATGGGCGCGCAGCAGGAATACCTCGCGCTGCTCGGCCGGCAAGTCGGCGAGCGCCGCCTGCAGGCGCGCCTGATCCTGGCTGAGGCTGAGCTGCCGCTCGGGATCCGGCTCGGCCATGGCCTGGTCATGCAGTTGCTCGTCGAACACCTCTTCGCGTTGCTGGCGCTTGCCCTGCTTGCGCCAGTGGTCGATGAGGCGATTGCGCGCGATCTGATAAAGCCAGGTCTTGAACAGCACCGCCGCTTCACGCTGCAACGACTCGCTACGGATCAGGCTCATCCAGGTTTCCTGGAACACCTCCTCGGCGATCGCCTGATCGCCGCACAAGCCGATCAGGAAGCGAAACAACCCCAGGCGATGGCGCTCGTAGAGTTGCGTGAAGGCGGCGGCGTCGCCAGCCCGGTAGCGACGCAGCAGGTCGGCGTCGCCGGGCTCGGCGCTGGGCGGTTGGACAGTCACACTCACTCGGCTCCAGAGGTGCGGGAGTCGCCAGTTTGCAGGCTTTGCGCCAGTTCCACCAGTTGCACGAACTCGTTGCGCAGGCCGAATGGGTCATCGCCACGACTGCCCCGCGCCAGCGCGGCGGTAGCCGCCCAGTCGAAGCCGCCGGTGTAACGGCCACCGCCCAGTTGCTGGGCGAACGCCGCGACGGCGGCGGCGAAGCGCAGGTCCTCGCTGGCGTTGCTGACTGGCGCATAAGACGCCGGCGCCTGAATGGCGGTTTCCAGCAGACGACTGCTGTTCTGCTCGGGCGTCTTGTAACGGATGCGCAGCCAGGCCAGTTCGCTGTCGCCTGCAGGCGTTTGCGCCGCTTGCCGATAGCGCAGCGGCTCCAGCCACCCCTGGTTGCCGACCGGCACGACCTCGTACAGCGCGGTCACGCTGTGGCCGGCGCCGATATCGCCCGCATCGACCTTGTCGTTGCTGAAGTCTTCGCGCTGCAGGGCGCGATTCTCGTAGCCGAGCAGGCGGTATTCGCTGACCTTCGCCGGATTGAACTCGACCTGAATCTTCACGTCCCGGGCCACCGTGGCCAGGGTCGAACTGAGCTGCTCGACCAACACCTTGCGCGCCTCGCGCAGGTTGTCGATATAGGCGTAGTTGCCGTCGCCCGCGTCGGCCAGCTGCTCCATCAACTGCTCGTTGTAGTTGCCGGTACCAAAGCCCAGGGTGGTCAGCGAGATACCGCTCTTGCGCTTGTCGGCAGCCAGTGCCTTGAGGCTCTCGAAGTCGCTGACTCCGACGTTGAAGTCGCCATCGGTGGCCAGCAGGATGCGATTGATGCCGCCTTTGACAAAGCCTTTCCGGGCCTGTTGGTAAGCCAGCTGAATGCCCGACTCGCCCGCCGTCGAACCGCCAGCGCGCAGCTGCTCGATAGCCGCGCGGATAGCCGCCTTGCGGGAGCCAGAGGTCGGCTCCAGCAGCACGCTGGCGTCACCGGCGTAGACCACCAGCGAGACGCGATCCTGGGCACGCAACTGATCGACCAGCAGCTTCAGGGTACTCTGCACCAATGGCAGACCGTCGGGGCGATCCATGGAGCCGGACACATCGACCAGAAAGACCAGGTTGGCGGCCGGCAACTGGGCAACCTGCATGTCGGAGGCTTTTATGGCGACGCGCAGCAGGCGGCTCTGCGCATTCCAGGGTGTTACAGCCAGCTCGGTGCCGACCCCGAATGGCGCATTGCCGGTGGGCAAGGGATAGGCGTAGGGGAAGTAGTTGACCAGCTCCTCCAGCCTTACCGCCTCGGCGGGTGGCAAGCGCCCCTCGTTGAGGAAACGGCGTACGTTGGCGTAGCTGCCGGTGTCGACGTCGATGCTGAAGGTCGACACCGGCGCCTCGGCAACCGATTGCACGGGGTTGGCTGCCAGGCGCTGATACTGTTCGCGACTGGCCGCTGCCGGCGGCGCTGGCCAGCGCTCGCGGGCGGCCGGCGCGGCCATGCGCGTCATCAGCGGTGCAGGCACGATGGCCGGGCCGGCCGGCAGGGATTGGACGCTCGCCGCCGACTCGGCTGACGGCGAGTCAAGCGACGGCTCCTGGCTGACCCGGCAGCCGGCCAGGGCCAACGCGACGCCACCGGCAATGCCGCACAACAAGATAGGGGAACGACTGTTCATGGTGCTTCTCCTGGATCGAAAGAGCGCTTCGATCCAGTAGACGCAGGTGGGCGGCCATTCGGGTTAACGCTACGCGACTATCTGCTGCTTCAGCTCGCTTCCTGGCACAGTTGGGTAGCCAGCATGCCCAGGGTCATCAGCGCCCGCTCCGCCTCGCGATTCCACGGGATACCGCAGTTGATGCGCACGCAGTGGTTGAACTGCTCGGTGTTGCTGAAGATCAGCCCCGGGGCGATGCTGATGCCCTGCTGCAAGGCGCTGACGTGCAGGTCCTTGGTATTGACCCGCGCCGGCAGGCTGACCCAGAGGATGAAACCACCGGTGGGCCGGGTGATCTGCGTGCCTTCGGGGAAATACTGCTGGATGGCCAGCTGGAAGGCACTGAGGTTCTTGCGGTACTCCTGGCGGATGTGCCGCAGGTGACGGTCATAGCCGCCGTTCTCCAGGTACGCGGCAACGGCCATCTGGGTAACGCTGCACGCCGAATGGGTGGTGAACATCTGCAGGCGCTGCACCTCGTCCTGGTACTTGCCGGCGATGATCCAGCCGATCCGCACGCCGGGTGACAGGGTTTTCGAGAAGCTCGAGCAATACACCACGCGCCCTTCCAGGTCGCCGGCCTTGAGCGCCTTGGTACGGCCCTGCTCGAACATCAGCTCGCCGTAGATATCGTCCTCGATGATCTGCATATCGAAATCGCTGGCCAGGCGCAGCAGCTGCTTCTGCCGAGCCTCGGGAATGGTGCCGCCCAGCGGGTTGCTCAGCCGTGCGGTCAGCACCAACGCCTTGATCGGCCACTGGCTGGCCGCCAGTTGCAACGCCTCGACACTGATCCCGGTGGTCGGATCGCTGGGAATCTCGATGACCTTGAGGCCCAGCAGATCGGCCAGCTGCAGCAAGCCGTAGTAGGTCGGCGACTCGGTGGCGATCAGGTCGCCCGGCCGGGTCAGCACCCGCAGGCTCATCTGCAGGGCATCGACGCAACCGTGGGTGATCACCACGTCGGAAGGGTCGACCAGCACACCGGCATCGCGCATGCGAATCGCCACCTGCCGGCGCAGCGGCTCGAAGCCGGGGCTGAACATGTAGCTGAACGCCCGCGGGCTCTGGAAGCGGGTGACCTTGGCCAACTGCTGGTGCAGCGCACGCACCGGCAGGTAGTCGACGTGAGGCACCGCGGCACCGAGCGGGAACACGCCTTCACGGCGCGCTTCGCCGAGCACCTGGTTGATGATGCTGCTGCGCGTCACCAGGCCAGGCCGCTCGACCCGGGCGATGTCCGGCGTATCGGCGGTCAGCGCTGGTGTCTGGTGCACGTAGAAGCCGGACTGCGGGCGGGCGCGGATCAGCCCGAGATCCTCGAGGTTGGCGTAAGCCTGCAGCACCGTGGCATGGCTGACGCTGAGCTGCGCGCTCATCTTGCGCACCGAGGGCACCCGCTCGCCGGGCTGATAGACGCCACGACGGATATCATCCGCCAGCTGTTGAGCGATACGCTGGTAAAGCAACAGATTGGTCATGGCAGTCTCTTCCCGGTACTGAACCATAACAGTACCCCAAGCAAATGTTTCTGTACCGGTACAGCGCTGAAATATCTGGACGATACACTCATTTCACAGGCAATAAAAAACCCCGCCCTGTTATCCAGTGGCGGGGTTTCGCGGCAACTGACTCAGCGCGTGGCGCCCAGGCGCCCCTGCTCATCGGAGAACAGAATCTCCACGCGGCGATTCTGCGCCCGGCCCTTGGCCGAAGCGTTTTCCGCCACCGGGAAACTTTCGCCGAACCCCTGCACCTCGATACGCTTGGCATCGATGCCCAGGTCGGTCAGCGCATCGGCGACGGTCTGCGCCCGCGCCCTGGACAGCGCCAGGTTTTCTTCACGCTTGCCGCTGCTGTCGCTGTAGCCCTCGATACGCACGGTGCGCCGCGGGTTGAGCTGAAGAAACTGCACCAACTTGAGCACGGTGCGGTTGGCGCTGGCCTTGAGGCGCGCCTCACCGGCATCGAACAGCACGTCACCGAGGGTCATCACCAGGCCGCGGTCGGTTTGCGCCGTGGCCAGGTTGACGATCTGCTCTTCCAGCCAGGCATTCTGCTCCTGCACGCTGATCAGCTTGGCCTCGCGCAAGGCCAATTGCAGGCGCTGACGATCCAGTTCCAGGCGCGCCGCGCGCTCCTGATCCAGGGCAAGCTTGGCATGCTCGCGGGCGATGTCGCTGTAGCGCTGGCTCAGGTAGGCATAGTGGGCGACGTCGTCGCCGCTGCCCCAGTAGCCCGCAAGCCGCTCGGCACGGCCCAGGGACTCGCCGGCGCGAATCACGTCCTTGGGTGCGCTGCGCAGCACCTCTGGATCTTCCTTCACGGCCTGAAAGCTGGCCCGGGCCGCCTCGAGTTCGGCCGAGTGCTCAGCGCCGAAGCCGGCGCAACCCGCCAGCGTCAGCCCAGCCAGGGCCAGCGCGGAAACACGCAGAAGGCTCATGGCATGGCTCCCAGCTGGTCACGTAAACGCCCGATACGGCGATTGAGCTCGGTCAATTGCGCCTGGCTGCGCAGCGTCAGTACCCGGGCTTCAGCCAGACGCGCATCCAGCTCGGCCTGTTCGGCCTGCACGCGAGCCGTGCGGTAGGCGCCCGCGGCCATGGCAGCCTGGGCCTGGGCGAGTTTTTCTTCGGCCTGGCTCAACTCGGCAACGCGTTCACCGGCAGCCACGGTACGCGCCTGCTCGACCACCTGCTCGGTGAGACGCATCTGCTCGGTTGGTGCGGGATCACTGGCACAACCTTGGAGCAACAGCAGCGCCAGGGCGGCGCTGGTATATCGATAGATCACGGGTACGTCCTACTGATTCGGAACACTGGCGGCCGGTGCGGGCTGTTGCTCCTTCCAGCGCTGCAAGTTGCGCTGCAGAAGGGTTTGCGGCACGCCGGCGGCGGTGAATTCTGTCATTTTTTTGGCCAGCTGTCCGCGCAGCCAGGCGTCATTGCACGCCGAGTTGTGCGACAGCGCCAGGTGCAGCCCCTCGCTGGACACCGGCGGGTCGAGCACCTGCAGGTCATCCTGCAACCCCAGGGTCGAGGCCAGCGCCTGGCCCGGGTAGCGCTCGTAGAGCACGTAATCGGTACGCTCGAGCAGCAGCTTCTGGAACGCCTGGCTCAGGCTGGAAACGCCTTCCAGGGTGAGGTTGTCACGCGCATAGGCATCGAAGGCCTGGCCAAAACTGTTGTTGACCAGGGTATCGCCGGTACGCCCCTGCAGGTCGGCCCAGCTGGCGTAGGGAAATTCGTGACCCTTGCGCACCCACACCACGCTCGGCGTGGACAGGAATGCCGGGTGCACAAAATCCATGGTTTCCAGGCGCGGCACGGTCAGAAAGGCGCCGGCCAGCATATCGACGCGCCCGGTGCGCACCTCTTCCTGGGCGCGCGACCAGGGCCCGGCATAGATCACCTCGATGCCGACGCCGAGATCCTCGGCCACCGCCTTGAGCAGATCGACCGTCGCGCCGATCAGCTTCTCCGGATTCTGCGGGTCACGCCACAGGTATGGCGGATACTCCGGGTTGCCCGTGGCGACCAGCCGCTCGCACTTGCCGGCGGCCTGTGCACCACCTGCCAGCAACATGGCGGCGCACACCCATAGTCCAGCCCAGCCCAAACCTCGCTCACCCATTGGCACACTCTCGATTCAGAAACAGCAGGCCGTCCACCGACCAGAGATTCATGACATGCTAGCTCATACCATCTCGATAATCAGCGATAAGACGCCGCATGAAGAAATTGATCCTGGCCGCATTCGTTCTCCTCGCCGCCGCCACCGGGGCCGCTCTGTACCTGTCGCCAGCGGCGCAGCTGAGTGCCTATCAGGGCATCGAGCAATGGCGTGCCGGGCTGCACGAGCGCAGCGTCAACGTCAACGACCTCAAGGTCAGCTACTACGAAGGTGGCCCCCAGGGCGCCGAGACCGTGCTGCTGGTGCATGGCTTCGGCGCCGACAAGAGCACCTGGCTGTGGTTTGCCCGGGCGCTGACCGAACGCTATCGCGTGATCGCCGTGGACCTGCCCGGCTTCGGCGCCAGCGACCGGCCACACGGCAGCTATGACGTCGGCACCCAGACCGAGCGCCTGGCAGCATTCGTCGACGCCCTGGGCATCCGCCGCCTGCACCTGGCCGGCCACTCCATGGGCGGGCATATCGCCGCGCTCTACGCGGCCCGCTACCCCGATCAGGTGAGCAGCCTGGCGCTGATCGCCAATGCCGGGGTCAACGCGCCGCGGCGCAGCGCGTTCTTCCAGCGCCTCGAGGAACAGGGCGACAATCCGTTGCTGGTGGACAGCGAGCCGCAATTCGACCAGTTGCTCGACTGGCTGTTCGTCGCCCCACCGCAGTTTCCCGAGCGCCTGCATCAGTACCTGGCGCAACGCGCCGTGGCCGACAGCAGCCATCAGCGAGAAATATTCGAGCACCTGCGCGAGCGTTATCTGCCACTGGAGCCGGAGCTGCCGAGAATCCAAGCCCCCACCCTGCTGCTGTGGGGTGACCAGGACCGAATCCTGGATGTGTCGAGCATCGAGACCATGAAACCGCTGCTCAAGAATGCGAGCGTGGTGATCATAAAGGACTGCGGCCACGCGCCCATACTCGAGCGCCCGGAACAAAGCGCCGCCGACTACCTGACGTTCATCGACCAGGCGAGTCTCCAGGCGGCCCAGCAGCGCAAGCCGTCGCAGCCCCGGTAACGCTCTGGCAGGCAATAAAAAACCCGCTCGATGAGCGGGTTTCTTCATTGCGGGGAAAAGCGGATCAGACCAGCTTTTCCAGCTCAGGTACGGCTTCGAACAGATCGGCCACCAGGCCATAATCGGCAACCTGGAAGATCGGCGCCTCTTCGTCCTTGTTGATCGCGACGATCACCTTGGAGTCCTTCATGCCGGCCAGGTGCTGGATCGCGCCGGAGATACCGACGGCGATGTACAGCTGCGGGGCGACGATCTTGCCGGTCTGGCCGACCTGCATGTCGTTGGGCACGAAACCGGCGTCGACTGCCGCACGGGAGGCGCCAACCGCTGCACCGAGCTTGTCGGCCAGGGTGTACAGGTGCTTGAAGTTGTCGCCGTTCTGCATGCCGCGACCACCGGAAACCACGATCTTGGCAGCGGTCAGCTCCGGACGGTCGGACTTGGCCAGCTCTTCACCGACGAACGCCGACTTGCCGGCATCGCCGCCGGCCGAAACGTTTTCGATGGCAGCCGAGCCACCTTCGCCAGCAACCGGGTCGAAGCCGGTGGCACGCACGGTGATCACTTTCACCGCAGCCGAGGACTGTACGGTGGCGATGGCGTTACCGGCATAGATCGGGCGCTTGAAGGTGTCCGGGCTTTCCACGGAGACGATCTCGGAGATCTGGTCGACGTCCAGCTTCGCAGCGACGCGCGGCAGGATGTTCTTGCCGTTGCTGGTAGCGGCAGCCAGCACGTGGCTGTACGCCTTGCCCAGCTCAGCCACCAGCGGCGCGACGTTTTCCGGCAGCTGGTGAGCGAATGCGGCGTTGTCGGCAACCAGTACCTTGGCGACGCCAGCGATCTTGGCAGCGGCTTCGGCAACGGCGCCAACGCCCTGGCCAGCGACCAGCACGTGGATGTCGCCACCGATTTTCTGGGCAGCGGCAACGGTGTTCAGGGTGGCCGGTGCCAGCGCGGAATTGGTGTTTTCAGCGATTACCAGGATAGACATTAGATCACCTTCGCTTCGGTTTTCAGTTTCTCGACCAGTTCGGCAACCGACTTGACCTTGATACCGGCACCGCGTGCCGCGGGCGCTTCGACCTTGAGGGTCTTGACGGTGGACGCGGTGGAAACGCCCAGTGCGTCAGGGGTCAGGGTTTCCAGCGGCTTCTTCTTGGCCTTCATGATGTTGGGCAGCGACGCGTAGCGCGGCTCGTTGAGGCGCAGGTCGGTGGTGACGATGGCCGGCAGATTGAGGGCAACGGTCTGCAGACCGCCGTCGATCTCACGGGTCACGTTGGCCTTGTCACCGCTGACTTCCACCTTGGAGGCGAAGGTGCCCTGGGCGTAGCCGGTCAGCGCAGCGAGCATCTGGCCGGTCTGGTTGTTGTCGCTGTCGATGGCCTGCTTGCCAAGAATCACTAGCTGCGGCTGCTCCTTGTCGACCACGGCCTTGAGCAGCTTGGCGACCGCCAGGGAGTTCAGCTCGTCGGCCGACTCGACCAGGATGGCGCGATCGGCGCCCAGCGCCAGGGCGGTACGCAGTTGCTCCTGCGCCTGGGTCGGGCCGATGGAAACCACCACGATCTCGCTGGCGACGCCCTTCTCTTTCAGGCGAACAGCTTCTTCCACGGCGATTTCACAGAAAGGGTTCATCGACATCTTGACGTTGGCAAGATCGACGCCACTGTTGTCCGGTTTGACGCGAACCTTGACGTTGTAATCGACCACTCGTTTGACAGCTACAAGAACCTTCATGGATTCCTCGTTACTCTCCGGTGAATAGGAATGTCGCCAGAAGCGAGCATGCGGGTGATGCAGACAAGCAGGACGCGAGCGACCTTCAGCTCAGACGGCGAGCGCAAAACCGCCCGTATCTTGACCCTACGACCCAACTCGGTCAATACGACTGGCTGCGAGCCATTCGTGTTGTAGCCGGATTCTAGCAGGCCTACAGAAAATTCAAACAAACGTTTGTATTGGCCCTGATCCGGGCTCGCTATATACTGCGCGGGCGCGCCTCGGGAAGGATGCCGGCCCGCCATGAAAATTAGAGAGCCTTGATGAGGAGATAGCCCGTGGAACGCGAATTTATGGAGTTCGACGTCGTCATCGTCGGCGCTGGCCCTGCCGGCCTGTCCGCCGCTTGTCGCCTGAAGCAGAAGGCCGCCGAGGCTGGCCAGGAAATCAGCGTCTGCGTGGTCGAGAAAGGCTCCGAGGTGGGTGCCCACATCCTGTCCGGCGCGGTATTCGAACCGCGTGCCCTCGACGAGCTGTTTCCCGACTGGAAAGCCTTGGGCGCCCCGCTCAACACCCCGGTCAAGAGTGATGACATCTATGTGCTCAAGGATGCCGACAGCGCCGTCAAGGTGCCGGGTTTCTTCGTGCCCAAGACCATGCACAACGAAGGCAACTATATCATCTCGCTGGGCAACCTGTGCCGCTGGCTGGCCCAGCAGGCCGAGAACCTGGGCGTGGAAATCTACCCCGGCTTCGCCGCTCAGGAAGCCCTGATCGACGAGAACGGCGTGGTGCGCGGCATCGTCACCGGCGACCTCGGCGTCGACCGCGAAGGCAATCCGAAGGAAGGCTACTACACCCCCGGCATGGAGCTGCGCGGCAAGTACACGCTGTTCGCCGAAGGCTGCCGCGGGCACCTCGGCAAGCAGCTGATCAGCAGGTACAACCTGGACAGCGAAGCCGACGCCCAGCACTACGGCATCGGCATCAAGGAAATCTGGGACATCGACCCCAGCAAGCACCAGCAGGGCCTGGTGGTGCATACCGCCGGTTGGCCGATGGACATCATGGGCACCGAAAACACCGGTGGCTCCTTCCTCTATCACCTGGAGAACAACCAGGTGGTGGTCGGCCTGATCGTCGACCTGTCCTACGCCAACCCGCACCTGTCGCCGTTCGATGAGTTCCAGCGCCTCAAGCATCACCCGGTACTCAAGCAGTACCTGGACGGCGGCAAGCGCGTCGCCTACGGCGCCCGCGCCATCGCCAAGGGCGGCCTGAATTCGCTGCCGAAGATGGTCTTCCCGGGCGGCGCACTGATCGGCTGTGACCTGGGCACCCTCAACTTCGCCAAGATCAAGGGCAGCCACACCGCCATGAAGTCCGGCATGCTGGCGGCCGAAGCCATCGCCGAAGCCCTGGCCGCCGGTCGCGAAGGTGGTGACGAACTGCGCAACTACGTGGACGGTTTCAAGGCCAGCTGGCTGTACGACGAGCTGTTCCGCAGCCGCAACTTTGGCGCGGCGATCCACAAGTACGGCGCGGTGATTGGCGGCGGCATCAACTGGGTCGACCAGAACCTGTTCGCCGGCAAGCTGCCCTTCACCCTGCACGACGACAAGCCGGACTACGCCTGCCTCAAGCTGGCCGCCGACTGCAAGAAGATCGACTACCCGAAACCGGATGGCAAGCTCAGCTTCGACAAGCTCAGCTCGGTGTTCCTCTCCAACACCAACCATGAGGAGGAGCAGCCCTGCCACCTCAAGCTCGCCGACCCGAGCATTCCGATCGACAAGAACCTGCCGCTGTACGACGAGCCAGCGCAGCGTTACTGCCCGGCCGGCGTGTACGAGGTGGTGGCCAACGACGATGGCAGCAAGCGCTTCCAGATCAACGCGCAGAACTGCGTGCACTGCAAGACCTGCGACATCAAGGATCCGGCCCAGAACATTACCTGGGTGGCGCCGGAAGGTACGGGCGGTCCCAACTACCCCAACATGTGACTACGGCCAGCTGCGCGTCGGCCCTGCGGCGTTAAAAACAGGCTCGGCAAGCCGCTTTGCGGCTAACGCACTTTAGTGCGGCCCCGAAGGGGCGAGCGAAGCGAGTAATGCATACACTCCGCTTCCTCGCCTGTTTTGCGGGGCCGCCTTAGGCCTTGCAGGGCTCTAGCTCGCATGCCCGTCTACAACGCGAAATAAAGGCTCCCTCGGGAGCCTTTTTCTTGGCCGCTATTCCAGCGGCCCGATGGGAAAGAACACCCCGCTGCTCCACACACCCAACCAGGGCCGGCCGTCGACTTCACGGGGTTGCGCCAGCTCGACCAACTGGTAGAACACGTTGCGGTGGATCAGCGCTTCCAGATTGGCGCGGATATGCACGTAGGGTGAAGGCTCCTGGGTCTGCGCATCCAGCTCGACCCGCAATGGGTGCTCGGCACCGGCCTCGACCTCGTCGCCGACGTTGCTGACGAAGCGCAGCACCTGCTCTTCGCCCTGCCCGCTGACCTGCAGGGACACCGCCACGAAGGGCGCGTCATCGACGGTGATGCCGACCTTCTCCACCGGGGTGACCAGAAAGTAGTCATCGCCGTCGCGGCGAATGATGGTCGAGAACAACCGCACCATCGCCGGCCGGCCGATTGGCGTGCCCATGTAGAACCATGAGCCGTCACGGGCGATACGCATGTCGATATCACCGCAGAAATCCGGATTCCACAGATGCACCGGTGGCATGCCCTTGCTGCCTGCCGGAGGGATCTGCGCCAGCAGATCACCGGCCTTGTCGCCCTCGCTCATCGCCGCTCCCGAGTTATCGGCTGAAACCCAGAAGTGTACGCGCATAATCCTCGAGCGGCGCCCGGATCAGGTCTTCGGGCCTCGCGTCGTAGAACGTCAGGAAGCCGCCGCGGCTGCGGATGCGCGCGGTGTCCACCAGAAAACGGGTGTTGGTTTCGATCAGCATCAGTTGCAGCACGCTGCGGTCGGTGCCCAGCCGTTCGAACTCTTCCTGATCCTCCCACTCCTCCACGGTGCCGATACGGTCATCGGCGTAGGCGAAGCGGGTGTAGAGCAGATAATGGGCGCCGGCGGCACGCGCTTCACCCAGCGCTTCGTCGAGGCCGACTGGTGCCCTCGCCCTCCTCACCATGGGGAAGTACTCGACGAAACCGCGAAAGGCTTCCTCGGCCACCACGTTGGGCCGTGGATAGGCATGCTTGCCATTCGGGGTGAACGGGCCCTGGGCGATATAGATGAACGAGTCGGGCTGCAGGCGCCAGGAAGCCGAGCGGCGAACCTTGCTGTAGTCCAGCACACCGGCATCGCGCAGGTGATAGGTGGCGCCATCGGCCATGTCGCTGACGTTCATGCAGCCAGCCAGGCTGAGCAGCAGAGCCAGGGCGAACAGGTTACGCATGTGAATTTCTCCCGACACCGGCGACGGAAAACCGGCGAATGACTGCTTTAAGCAGGTTTCGCGCCAGGAGACCCGCGCGACCCAGGCAGGCCGCGCAGGCACTCAGGCGGGAGGCGTTTCGCTGTCGCGCTTGCGCTTGTTGCCCATGCGCACGCCGATGTCCATCAGGAACTGGAAGAAGCCTTCCTGATCCTCGAGCACATTGCTCCAGAACGGCGAGTGGTAGAGCGCCACGGCGCCATGCACCAGCGCCCAGGCAGCACAGTAGTGGAAGTACGGCGGCACGTCTTCGAGCTTGCCCTCGGCGATACGGCCCTTGATCAGCTGGGTCAGCCGCTCGAAGTTCGAGGCGCGAATGCTGTGCAACTGCTCGACCAGCTCGGGCACCTGGTTGCCCTTGACCACCTTCTCTTCCAGGCGGTCGAACAGGCGGTAGCGTTGCGGATCGCGCATGCGGAATTCGAAGTAGGCCCGCGACAGCGCTTCCTTGTCACGATCGATATCGGACGAATGCAGCAGCTCGTTCAGGTCGCGCTCGTAATCGAGCATCAGGCGCAGGTAGATTTCCGCCTTGGATTTGAAATGCTTGTAGATGGTGCCTTTGCCGATGCCCACGGCGTCGGCAATCATCTCCACGGTCACGCTGTCCTCACCCTGCTCGAGGAAGAGTTTCAGAGCGATATCGAGAATCTCCTGCTCGCGGCGGCGAAACTCACGGATCTTGCGGGGTTCTTTCTGCATAGGGAAATGACAAGGTCGGAATTCAAGTCCGCTATTATGCCCAACTAACGCCAAATTGCACGGATCACGCGACATGAATGCCATCATCGACGAGTTTCCCCAGCCGGCCGATCTCTACTACCTCAACCATGCTGCGGTCGCCCCCTGGCCAGCGCGCAGCGCGCGGGCCGTAGAGCGTTTCGCGCGGGAGAATATCGCTACCGGCGCCCGCGACTATTCGCAATGGCTGGTAACAGAGAAAAGCCTGCGCGAGCGCCTGGCGCGCCTGCTCAATGCTTCGTCACGGGCCGATATCGCGCTGGTCAAGAACACCTCCGAGGCCCTGTCGTTTGTCGCTTTCGGCCTGGATTGGCGGGCCGGCGACCAGGTGATCATCAGCAGCGAGGAATTTCCCTCCAACCGCATCGTCTGGGAAGCGTTGCGCCCACGCGGCGTGGAAGTGGTGCAGGTCGATCTGCAGGGCGGCGATGCCGAAGGCGCCCTGCTCGCCGCCTGCACACCGCGCACCCGGCTGATGGCCATCAGCGCCGTGCAGTACGCCAGCGGCCTGCGCCTCGACCTCGAGCGCCTGGGCATTGGCTGCGAACAACGCGACGTACTGTTGTGCATCGACGCCATCCAGCAACTGGGCGCCCTTGGCATGGATGTGCAGCGCAGCCGCTGCGCCTTCGCCATGGCCGACGGCCACAAGTGGATGCTCGGCCCGGAAGGCCTGGGCGTGTTCTATTGCCGCCAGGATCTGCGCGAGCGGCTGGCTTTGCACGAATACGGCTGGCACATGCTCGAACATGCCGGCGACTATGACCGCGACGACTGGCAACCGGCGCGCAGCGCGCGGCGCTTCGAATGCGGCAGCCCCAACATGCTCGGCGCCATGGCCCTGGAGGCCAGCCTGTCGCTGCTCGAGGAAGTCGGCATGCCTCAGGTCGAACGGGCGCTGCACGAGCGGGTGCAGTGGTTGCTCGATGGTTTGCGGGAAATGCCCGGCGTGCGACTGCTCAGCGCCCAGGCGCCCGACCGGCGCGCCGGCATCGTCACCTTCACGGCAGACGCCTGGGACAACCGCCAATTGCACGAACGCCTCAAGGCCGAACAGATCATCTGCGCCCAGCGTGGCGGTGGCATTCGCCTGTCGCCGCACTTCTATACCGAAGCACGGGTAATCGAGCACACCCTGCAGCGCGTGCGGGCGATCCTCAGCCAATAGGCACTCAGAGTCGGCAGGAGTATTCCAAATCCGTTTAAAGACGCCGTGGACGATGGCCACGGATGACCAATACTCAATCGTACCGGTGCGGCATATTCCCCCAAGTGTCGCAGCGGCCGAAGTGCCGAGGACCGCGCACTTCGTTCGACTCCTAATGGTCTTGACCCGGATTCCGTCCCGAAGCCGGGTTTTTTTTGCCTCTTCGCATAGTTTGGGCAAGCCAGGGCTGATCCCGGACTGGCAAGTTTGTGTGCGTATCACTTACTGGCTTGGCACTATCCATTACCGCGTTTACTGAACCTTTGTGTTGCGCCCCTTACAGGCGCCACACCTTGATTCGCTTCGCTCACCCTTCGGGCCAGCCTTTCGGCTGTTACTCCGCTTCGCTGAGTTTCCTCACTCCGGCGCCGCTCCGGGGGCCGGCTTATAAGGGCCGTCCATGGCCTTTTAAGCGGGGCCGCCATCGGTATTTTGCCGCATCCATGCGGCTCGTCCCCTACGCAACACCTTCACTACTCGCTGCGCTCGCCCTATGGGCCAGCCTTCGGCTGTTACTCCGCTTCGCTACGTTTCGGCCTCCTGATGGGACCGGAGCACGAGCTTGCGAGATGTCCTCGGGCTCAAGCTTGGCGGCGTCTGTTTTGCTTTTGCTCTTGAGCTGCGGTCGAACAGACGACGCCCAAGTCCCCTTCAGGAGGCCGAGTGGAATCGCCATGTAAGGGGCCGGGCGGGCAGCCATGAGCGACATGGATGTCGCGAGAGCTGCGATGGGCCAGGGATGGCCCTTCGTCAGTGGGCCGCATCCGGTCGTGCCCCTGGAGTGGGGATGGAATGAGGGAACCCCGGCGCAGCCGGGGCCGGATGGTGGGGTGCCCTTCTCTTTGGTTACTTTCTCTTGGGCAAGCAAGAGAAAGTGACTCGCCCGTAAGGGGCGAAACCCATCCGGCCAGGCGGCGCGCTAATGGAGAGTGCCAAGTTATCGACAACTAAGACTTAATTGCCAGTCCGGTGTCAAGCCTATCCTCCCCGAGAAAATGCGAAGAACCTTTTGCCCACTCGCTGGCAGCCAGCCTTTGCAGGGGCGCAAGCGACGGCAGAACCGCTCGCGGTTTTCCTGGGTGCCTCAGGCGCCGCTGGCCACTCGCGCCAGCGGGAACAACCGCCGGAAGTTGTCGCCGGTCTGCTGCGCCAGGGTGTCAAAGCTGACCCCGCGCAGGGTCGCCAGGTACTCGGCGACGTCACGCACGTACTCCGGCAGGTTCGGCTTGCCACGGTGCGGCACCGGCGCCAGGTACGGTGAGTCGGTCTCCACCAGCAGGCGGTCGGCGGGCACCTGGCGGGCAACTTCGCGCAGCGCTTCGGCGTTGCGGAAGGTGACGATGCCGGACAGCGAGATGTAGAAGCCGATATCCAGCGCCGCCCGGGCCATCTCCCAGTCTTCGGTGAAGCAGTGCAGCACGCCGCCTTGGGGCAGCGCCGCTTCGCGCAGCAGTTTCAGGGTATCGGCACGGGCTTCCCGGGTATGCACGATGACCGGCTTGCCGGTGATCTGCGCGGCCTGCAGGTGCAGGCGAAACGCCTCCTGCTGCAGCGCGGCCGCTTCGGGCTCGTAGTGATAATCCAGGCCGGTCTCGCCAATCGCCACCACAGCGGGGTGGTCCAGCTCGGCGAGCAGCCAGTCCAGCGCCGGCGCGCTGCCCGGCTCGAGATCCAGCGGGTGAATGCCAACGGAGCAGTCGACATCGGCGTAGCGCCCTGCCAGCTCACGCACGGCAGCGGCGTTGTCGGCGCTCACGCCGATGCACAGGAAGTGGCCAACACCGCGGGCACGGGCGGCCGCCAGCGCGGCGTCCAGGGAGCCGCCATGGGCGGCCAGGTCGAGACGATCGAGGTGGCAGTGGGAGTCGATGAGCATAAATCAGAACCTTGAGCGGCAGGCGGGATGCGCAGGTGACGCGGCAGGCAAACAAGCCTGCCAGAGCTGCGCGAATGAGCCGCTGTTACATCGTATGGGTGGGGCGATCGGACTTGAGGGCGCCAGCCAGGTAGGTCTCGATCTTGTTGCGGGCGGTGTTATCACCTTCGTTGAACTGCACGCCTACGCCAGCGGCGCGGTTACCCTGGGCGCCCTTTGGGGTGATCCATACCACCTTGCCGGCCACCGGAATCTTCTCCGGCTCGTCCATCAGGTTGAGCAGCATGAACACTTCATCACCGAGCTTGTAGCTCTTGTTGGTGGGAATGAACAGGCCGCCATGCTTGATGAAGGGCATGTAGGCGGCATACAGCACGGACTTGTCCTTGATGGTCAGGGACAGGATGCCGTTACGGGGTCCCAGATTAGGTGGCAAGTTCATGCGTGATTCCTGAAGTCGTGACGTGGGGTCGATTCTAGCCCGGTCCAGGCAGGCTTGCCCACTGCACCAGCAAGGCTTCGAGAAGCAGCACACGGTTGAGGTTGGCATTGCCCAGCACTTTCTGGCGTTGCTGGAGCAGCCAGTCCTGAATACTCAGCACCTTCTGTTGCGCGGCCTTCTGCGCCAGGTACTGCACGACCTTGGCCATGTCCGTGGGGCCGAGGCCCTGCTCGTCCTGCGTCAGCTGATACCGCAGGATCAGCTGCGCCCAGTCACAGAACCAGTCGAACAGCAGCGGCAGCGGTACCTCCTTCCAGGCCTCGGCCAACTGACTGGCCGAGACCTGCTGCTTGTGCAGCTTCTTCACCCCGTCGACCACCAGCGCGCGCTGCTCGCGCACGCCCTGGGCATGCAGGCGCGTCGCCGCCAATGGCGAGCCTGCCGCCAGGTAAAGCAACTCGCGGATGTCCTGCTCGGCGCAGTCCGGCAGGGCCGCGCTCAACCACTGCAAGCTCATCGCCTCGCTGGGCAACGGGCACGCCTGCTGCACGCAGCGACTGCGGATGGTCGGCAACAGCCGGCTGGGCTGGTGACTGATCAACAGCAGCACGGTATCGCCCGAGGGTTCTTCCAGGCTCTTGAGCAGCGCGTTGGCAGCGTTGAGGTTCATCGCCTCGGTGGGTTCGAGGAGGATCACCTTGCGCCCGCCCAGTTGCGCGGTCTGCACCACGAAATTGACCAGCGCCCGCACCTGGTCGACCTTGATGGCCTTGCCATCCTCCTCCGGCTCGAGCACGTAGTTGTCCGGGTGGCTGCCAGCCGCCAGCAGATGGCACGACTTGCACTGCCCGCAGGGCTGCAGGTCCACCGGCGACTTGCACAGCAGCAGGGTCATCAGGCGCTCGGCCAGCGCTCGCTTGCCGATACCGGCAGGGCCATGCAGCAGGTAGGCATGAGCATGCTGGGTACGGCCGGCCAATTGCTGCCAGAGCGTCGCCTGCCAGGGGTAGACGTCAGCCACGCTGCAGCTCCAGCAATTGTGGCAGCAGGGCATCGAGGTCACGCTGCACCGCTTCGAGGGACTGCGCCGCATCGAGAATGCGATAACGGGCCGGCTCGGCCTTGGCGCGCTGCAGGTAAGTGCTGCGTACCGCCTCGAAGAACGCGCGGCCTTCCTGCTCGAAGCGGTCCAGCCGACCACGCGCCGCCGCTCGCGCCAGGCCTACTTCAACCGGCAGGTCGAATACCAGGGTCAGGTCCGGGCGCAACGCACCCTGGACGAAATCTTCCAGCTGGGCGATACGCGCAACATCCAGGCCGCGGCCGCCGCCCTGATAGGCATAGGTCGCATCGGTGAAGCGATCGCAGAGCACCACCGCACCACGCTCGAGCGCTGGCACTATGACCTGGGCCAGGTGCTGGGCACGGGCGGCGAACACCAGCAGCAGCTCGGTATCACTGGCCATGGTTTCATCGCTGGGCGCCAGCAGCAATTCGCGTACGCGCTCGGCCAGTGGCGTGCCGCCGGGCTCGCGGGTCAGCAGCACGTCGATCCCCTGCTCGCGCAAGCGCGCCGCCAGGTACTCGCGGTTGGTGCTCTTGCCGGCGCCCTCGGGGCCTTCCAGGGTGATAAACAAGCCGCTCACTGGGTGTCCTTATCGCTGATCTGGGGAATGGGCGCCGGGCTGGAACGGTAGTCCGCGCGGCGCTTCAACTGGTATTCGCGCACGGCGCGATTGTGCGCTTCGAGGGTTTCCGAGAACACATGACTGCCGTCACCGCGGGCCACGAAATACAGGGTCTTGCCCTCCACCGGGTGCAGCGCCGCATGGATCGCCTCACGGCCGACCAGGGCGATCGGTGTCGGCGGCATGCCGTCGATGGTGTAGGTGTTGTAAGGCGTCGGCTCACGCAGGTGGGCACGGGTGATGCGCCCCTGATAGCGCTCGCCGAGGCCGAAGATCACCGTGGGGTCGGTCTGCAGGCGCATGCCGATGGCCAGGCGGCGCACGAACACCCCGGCGATCTCGCCGCGCTCCTCGGGCACGCCGGTTTCCTTCTCGATCATCGAGGCCATGATCAGCGCCTCGTAGGCGTCCTTGTACGGCAGCCCCTCGGCGCGCTTCTCCCACTCCTCGTCGAGCACCACCTGCAGCCGCTTGTGGGCCTGCTTGAGCAGATCCAGGTCGCTCATGCCGCGCACGTAGCGGTAGGTATCGGGGAAGAACCGTCCTTCGGGGTTCTCGCCAGGCTGGCCGAGCTTGGCCATGATCTCGGCATCGCTGAGTTCACTGAGGGTCAACTCCAACTTGTCCTGGCGCGCCAGGGCGGCGCGAACCTGGCGGAAGGTCCAGCCCTCGACCAGGGTCAGGCTGTATTGCACCACCTCGCCTCGGCGCCACAGGTCGAGCATGTCGCGCACCCGCAGGTCGGAGGTCAGGCGGTATTCGCCGCTGTGCAGCGGCTGGTCCTTCAGGTTGAAGCGCCAGTACAGGCGCAGCCAGAAGGCGCCGTCGATCACGCCGTCGGCTTCCAGGCGATTGAGTACACCACCAGGCGTGGCACCGACCGGCACCTCGATCAGGCGCTCCTCGTCGAGCGTCAGCGGTTGCTCCAGCGCGCGATGCTGCTGCCAGGCCACCAGGCCGAGGGTAAGGCCGGCCAGCACCACGACGATTTCGAGCATCAACAGTAATTTGCGCATCACGAATCAGCGGTCCAGTAGATGACGGGCGAGGGCCTGCAGTTTACGGGTGAGCGGGCCCAGCGGCCAGTGATGCGCCTGTAGCTGACGCACCGGCCACACCCCATACAGGCTGTTGCAGAGAAACACTTCATCGGCGCCCAGCAGTTCGTCCAGCTCGATGTCGCGAACCTGGCAGGCGATGCCCAGTGCCTGCGCCTGCTCCAGCAGCTCGGCACGCATCACCCCGGCCACGCCGCAGCGGCTCAGTTCGGGTGTCGAGAGCACGTCATCACGTACCAGAAACAGGTTGCTGAACACGCCCTCTATCACTCGCCCTGACACATCGCGCATCAATCCTTCGGCATGCGCGGCATCCTGCCATTCGGCGCGAGCCAGTACCTGCTCCAGGCGATTGAGGTGCTTGAGACCGGCGAGTAGCGGCTGCTCGGCCAGGCGTGTTTCACAAGGGAACAGCCGAATGCCGTTCTCGGCATGCTGCGGCGGGTAAGCCGGCATCGCGGCGGACTGCAGGATATGCCGCGGCGCCCCGGTTGACGGCGCATAGCCACGCTGGCCATCACCCCGGGTAACGATCAGCTTGGCGACGCCCTGCCCCAGCTCGGCGCAAAAGGCCGTGAGTTCGCGACGCAAGCGGCCTGCATCCAGCTCGATACGCAGGCGCGCGCACCCGGCAGTGACGCGTGTCAGGTGGCGCTCCAACAGCACAGGACTGCCACCGCGCACCGCCATGGTCTCGAACAGGCCGTCACCGTAGGCCAGGCCGCGGTCCACCAGCGGCAGCGACGCCGCTGGCTGACCGTCGACCCAGTGCAGCATCAGTCGGCGTACCGGCGAAATACCAGGGAGCCGTTGGTGCCACCGAAGCCGAAGGAGTTGGAGAGCACCACGTCCATCGGCATCTGGCGTGCTTCGTGGGGCACGAAGTCCAGGTCGCAGCCTTCATCGGGCTGGTCCAGGTTGATGGTCGGCGGTGCGATCTGGTCACGCAGTGCCAGCACGCTGAAGATCGCCTCCACCGCACCGGCGGCGCCCAGCAGGTGGCCGGTCATGGACTTGGTCGAACTGACCGCCAGCTTGTATGCGTGATCACCGAACACGGTCTTGATCGCTGCCACTTCCGCCTTGTCACCGGCCGAGGTCGAGGTGCCGTGGGCGTTGATGTACTGCACCGCGGACGGCTCGATACCGGCGTCGCGCAGGGCGTTGGCCATGCAACGCGCGGCACCGGCGCCATCTTCGGGTGGCGAGGTCATGTGGAAGGCGTCGCCGCTCATGCCGAAGCCGATCAGCTCGGCATAGATGGTCGCGCCACGGGCCTTGGCATGTTCGAGCTCTTCGAGCACCAGGGCGCCCGCGCCGTCGGACAGCACGAAACCGTCACGCTCCTTGTCCCACGGGCGGCTCGCCCTGGTCGGCTCGTCGTTGCGGGTGGACATCGCCCGCGCTGCGCCGAAACCGCCCAGGCCCAGGCCACAGGCCGCCATCTCGGCGCCGCCGGCGATCATCACGTCCGCTTCGCCATAGGCGATGTTGCGCGCCGCCATGCCGATGCAGTGGGTGCCGGTGGTGCACGCCGTGGAAATCGCGTAGTTGGGGCCCTGCAGACCCAGGTGGATGGACAGGAAGCCGGAGATCATGTTGATGATCGAACCCGGCACGAAGAACGGCGAAATGCGCCGTGGCCCCTGCTCATGCAGCGATTTGCAGTTGTTCTCGATGTTGGTCAGGCCGCCGATGCCGGAGCCCATCACCACACCGATACGGTCACGGTTGGCATCCGTGACTTCCAGCCCGGAATCGCGGGCAGCCTGGAAGCAGGCGGCCATGCCGTACTGGATGAACAGATCGAGCTTGCGGGCCTCTTTGGGCGCCAGATAGGGCTCGACATCGAAATTCTTCACCGAACCGCCAATGCGGGTCGAAAAAGCGGAAAGATCCATGTGTTCGATCAGGCCGATACCACTGCGGCCGGCCAGAATGCCCTGCCAGCTGCTCGGCACATCGTTACCCAGCGGCGACAACATGCCCATCCCGGTAACCACGACGCGTCTACGCGACACAGCAATCTCCTCATATCAGGTTTTTCGACGCCACGATGCACCTGGCAAACCGTTGCCCAGGCGATTGATCATCCGGCGATTGGCTCAGGGTAGCCGGTACCCGAGCGGAACGACGCCCAGGGGCGTTGTTGAAAACTTCTACAGCGAACCGTCAAAGAAAAGCCGCACGCCTTTGCAGACGTGCGGCTTTTCCGATTCGGGAAGCGACGAACTGCTTACTGAGCGTGAGCAGTAACGTAGTCGATGGCTTCCTGAACAGTGGTGATCTTCTCGGCTTGTTCGTCCGGGATCTCGGTCTCGAATTCTTCTTCGAGAGCCATCACCAGCTCAACGGTGTCAAGCGAGTCGGCACCCAGGTCTTCAACGAAGGAAGCGCTGTTGGTTACTTCTTCTTCCTTCACGCCCAGTTGCTCGGCAACGATTTTCTTGACGCGTTCTTCGATGGTGCTCACGTGTTATCACTCCTATTGGACAAATCCAGCCAGCTGGTTGTGCCGGCAAGTGTATAGAAAGGGTTTTCAGCTTTTCAAGCTGAAAGCCAGTGGCGCCCACGGAAATACGCCAACGATTCGGTATGCAAACTTACAGCTTCATCACCATGTTTGCACCGGATCGCAGACGTTCGCCGACAGCGCCCCTTCAATTCAGCTCATGTACATCCCGCCGTTCACAGGGATAGTAGCCCCTGTAACGTAAGCTGCACCATCGGAAGCAAGGAAAGAAACCACGTTGGCGATTTCTTGCGCCTGCCCCAAACGGCCCAGCGGAATCTGTGTCAGCAACGTTTCACGCTGCGCTTCAGGCAATTCACGGGTCATGTCGGTATCGATAAAACCCGGTGCCACGGCGTTTACCGTGATCGAACGCGAGCCCACTTCACGGGCCAGCGCACGGCCAAAACCTTCCAGACCGGCCTTGGCGGCTGCATAGTTCACCTGCCCGGCGTTGCCCATGGCACCCACCACCGAACCGATGTTGATGATACGCCCGAAACGCGCCTTGGTCATGCCACGCAACACGGCCTTGGACAGACGATAGAGGCTGTTGAGGTTGGTATCGATCACGTCGTACCACTCGTCGTCCTTCATGCGCAGCATCAGGTTGTCGCGGGTGATGCCGGCATTGTTGACCAGCACCAGCACCTGGCCGAAATCCTTCTGGATCTTCTCCAGGGTGGCGGCGACGGATTCGTCGTTGCTGACGTTGAGCATCAGGCCGGTGCCTTCGATGCCGTTTTCCTTGAGGGTCGCGGCAATGCGCTCGGCACCCGCCTCGGAGGTGGCGGTACCGATCACCACGGCGCCCTGACGGCCCAGTTCCAGGGCGATGGCCTGGCCAATACCACGGCTGGCACCAGTGACCAGTGCAACCTTACCTTGCAGACTCATAGCATTCTCCCTTGTTCAGGACTGTACGTCGGCCAGTGCGGCGCGCGCAGCGGCAAAGCTTTCGGGGGTGTCGAGGTTGTGGGTGTTGACGCCCTTGACACAACGCTTGTTCAAGCCGGAGAGCACCTTGCCCGGGCCGCACTCGACCAGATCGGTAACGCCCTGCTCACCGAGGCGAACGATGGACTCGACCCAACGCACCGGGCTGTACAGCTGAGCCAGCAGGTCGCGCTTGAGGGTATCCAGGTCGGCCACCACGGCCGCGCTGACGTTCTGCACCAGGGGGATCTGCGGTGCCTGCCAGGCGATGGCGTTGACGGCATCGGCAAAGCGCTCGGCCGCCGGGCGCATCAGCTCGCAGTGCGACGGCACGCTGACCGGCAGCGGCAGTGCACGCTTGGCGCCACGGGCCTTGCAGGCCTCGACGGCACGCGCCACGGCAGCCGCGGAGCCGGCGATGACCACCTGCCCCGGGGCGTTGTAGTTCACCGCACTGACCACATCACCCTGGGCCGCTTCGGCGCAGGCAGCCTGCACCTCGGCATCTTCCAGGCCGATGATCGCCGCCATGCCGCCCTGCCCGGCCGGTACCGCCTGCTGCATCAGCTGGCCACGCAGCTCGACCAGCTTGACCGCCTCGGCAAAGCCGACCGCACCGGCGGCGACCAGCGCGCTGTATTCACCCAGGCTGTGCCCGGCAACGAACGCCGGACGCGCGCCACCTTCGGCCAGCCACAGACGCCACAGGGCGACGGAAGCGGCGAGGATCGCGGGCTGGGTCTTGTCGGTCTGGTTGAGCTGCTCTTCCGGGCCCTGCTGGGTCAGCGCCCACAGGTCATAACCCAGGGCGCTCGACGCTTCGCCGAAGGTATCGAGGACCAGCGCGTGCTCGGCGCCGTGTCCGGCCAACATGGTCAGCGCTTGCGAGCCCTGACCGGGAAAGACGAATGCGAGGGATGCAGACATGGAACGGTTCCCTTAGTGATCTTCTCGTCGAAAAAGTTACGCCCACCCGTGGCGAGCGCTGGAAATCTGACACCTTGGATGGCGGACCATCCCGAGCGGTCACATATTACGGATCAAGTGCTCGATTCGACCACCCAGTCGCGTCGGTAAATTTTCCTGCACATCGGTCATCGCTCGGCGAATGGCGCTCTTTATACCATCCGGCCCGGCACTGCCGTGGCTCTTCACCACGATGCCCTGCAAGCCGAGAAAACTCGCGCCATTGTGCCGCGCCGGCGCCAGCTCGCCGCGCAGACGACGCAGCAGCGGCAAGGCCAGAAGCCCGGCGACACGCCCCAGCAGGCTGCTGCGAAACAGCGCCTCGAGCCGTGACACGATCATGGTCACCAGCCCCTCGCTGGACTTGAGCAACGCGTTGCCGACGAAGCCGTCGCACACCAGCACGTCAGCCTCGCCGCCATACAGCCCATCGCCCTCGACGAAGCCGACATAGTTGAGGCCTTCGACCCCCTCGAGCAACGCAGCGGCCTGCTTGACCTGCTGGTTGCCCTTGGTCTCTTCGCTGCCCACGTTCAGCAAACCGACGCGCGGCGCCCTGGTGCCCTGCACCTCGGCCGCCACCGCGCCCATGATCGCGAACTGGCACAGCTGCTCGGCCGTGCAATCGACGTTGGCGCCCAGATCCAGCAGCAGGCATACGCCCTTGCGATTGGGAATGGCAGCGATCATCGCCGGCCGATCGATGCCCGGCAGGGTTTTCAGCACATGCCGCGACAACGCCATCAACGCACCGGTATTGCCCGCGCTCACGCAGGCATGGGCCCGCCCGTCGCGCACCGCCTCGAGCGCCACGCGCATCGAGGAATCGGGCTTGCCGCGCAGGGCCTGGCCAGGGCGCTCGCCCATCTCGACGACTTCACCGGCGTGCTCGACGCGCAGACGTGCGCGATCCACACCGGGGCTAGCAGCGAGCAATTGTTCGATCAGGGGAGCTTGGCCGACGAGGACCAGGTGCAGCGAGGGGAATTCGGCCAGACAGGCGACGCTGGCTGGAACAATGCAGTGGGGACCGAAGTCCCCACCCATTGCATCAATCGCGATGATCGGAGCGGACAAGATTTACTCGTCAGCGCCCTTGTCGATCACTTTGCGACCACGGTAAACGCCTTCCGGCGATACGTGGTGGCGCAGGTGAACTTCACCGGTGCTCTTCTCAACGGACAGAGCGTTACCCTCGAGCGCGTCATGCGAACGACGCATGTCACGGGCGGAACGGGATTTTTTGTTCTGCTGAACAGCCATACTAGTAAACTCCTAAACGTTTGGGTCACGCTTTAACTGTGCCAATACACTGAACGGGTTGGACCGCGTCACCCCGTCCTCACTCGATTCGGGCTCATCAAGGCCCGCCGGCTGCTGGCAATCTTTCGGGTCATGCATCGGCACGATGGGCAAGGCGAGCAACAGCTCATCCTCGACCAAGGCCAACAGATCCAGAGGATCTTCACCCACTTCCAGTACGTCATAGCCTTGCGGCACGGACTGGGTATTCGCGCCTTCCTTCACCACAGCGTAATCACACTCGCTGAGGATCGGTAAGGTGACCTGATCCAGACACCGCTGGCAAACCATCTTGACTTCGACCTCAAGCTGGCTGTGGATGACCACAGCATGGCGCTCGTCACGCTCGAAGCTGAGCTTCACGCGCACGTTGCCGCCATTATCGGCAAGAGGATCGCAGAGCCTCGACAAATCAGCTAACGGCAACTCACCCTGAAGAGTGGCGCCGCGGTCAGCGAGTTTGCGTGGATCAACGTGAGGTGGAATCGGGCCATTTGACATAGGCGCCGCATTCTATGGATGCAACCGGGCGCTGTCAAAGGAAATTCCGCCTGTCCAGGCCCTTTGTCGACGACTAGAATCGGCGGCTCGTTCCGCACGAGGTCAATGCCCATGCTGCCCCTGGTTCTCGCTTCCAGTTCCCCCTACCGCCGCGAGCTGTTGAGCCGCCTGCGCAGGCCCTTCGAGTGGGCCGCGCCGAGCATAGATGAATCTCGCCAGGCCGGCGAGCCGGCCGAACAACTGGTGCGCCGCCTGGCCCGGGAAAAGGCCGCGGCGCTGGCGGGACAATTCGCCGCACACCTGATCATCGGTTCCGACCAGGTGGCAGTGCTCGACGGCCAGGTGCTCGGCAAGCCCCACGACTTCCCACGGGCCCATGCCCAGCTCAGCGCCGCCAGCGGCAAGAGCGTGACCTTTCTCACCGGCCTGGCGCTGCTCGACAGCAGAAGCGGCGCCTGCCAGGTCGATTGCATTCCTTATACCGTGCATTTTCGCACCCTGGATGCCGAGCAGATCACCCGCTATCTGCAGGCCGAAGAGCCCTACGATTGCGCTGGCAGCTTCAAGGCCGAGGGTCTTGGCATCAGCCTGTTCCGCCGCACCGAAGGCAGCGACGTCAACAGCCTGATCGGCCTGCCGCTGATTCGCCTGGTGGAGATGCTCGACAGGGTCGGGGTGAAGGTGCCCTGAGCTCAGAGGGGCTGGTTGATGGGTTGGCACCCATCCAGTTTGACCGACCTTTTATCCTGTGGGAGGGCGCCATGCGCCCGATTCGCGGGCATGGCCCGCTCCCACAGTAGGAGCAGTCCGGATGGGTCGGGCCGCGCAGGTGCAACCCATCAATCAAT
The DNA here is from genome assembly GCF_031119625.1 of Pseudomonas sp. G34. Taxonomy (GTDB): domain Bacteria; phylum Pseudomonadota; class Gammaproteobacteria; order Pseudomonadales; family Pseudomonadaceae; genus Aquipseudomonas. Next base: position 403,843 of record NZ_JAVHZV010000009.1, on the reverse strand, counting down.
GTACACATCCCCAACCAACCGCTCCCACAACCCGCTGCGCCGCTCGACTCGCCGGCCAATGGCCGCCTCGAAGATGCCGGCGCGGCTTTCGATCAGGCTGAAGCAATCCCGGGCGCGGGTGATGCCGGTGTACACCAGCTCCTTGGTCAGCACCGGGTTGAGGGTATCCGGCAGTACCAGCGCGCAATGGGCGAACTCCGAGCCCTGGGATTTGTGCACGGTCATGGCGAACACGGTTTCCACCGCGCCCAGGCGGCTGGGCAGGATCGAGCGCAGCTCACCCGAACCGTCATTGCGCGGGAACACCACCCGTAGCGCCAAGCGCACCGGGCCGCCCGCCTCCAGGGCCGGTTCGGGCAGGCGCAGGGCGATGCCGATATCGCCATTCATCAGGCCCAGGCCATAGTCGTTGCGGGTGACCAGCACCGGGCGGCCTTCATACCAGCCGTGCTCCTGTTCCAGCAGCCCGCGTTGCAACAGGGCATGGGCAATGCGCCCGTTGAGCGCCTCGACGCCCCAGGGGCCCTTGCGTACCGCGCACAACAACTGGAAGCGGTCGAATGCCGCCAGCACCGCGGCCGCCCAGGCATTCCAGCGCGCCTCGCCATCCTGCAAATCCGGGCGCTGCTCACGCACAACGCGCAGGTAATCGGCATAGCCCACCGGGCGCCCTTCGCCACCGGGCAAGCCATCGAGCAGCAGGCGCTCGAAGGCACGGTCCTGCTCGCCGGTCAGGCGCAACTGGTGCAAGTCCGCGCCGCCAGCCGCCAGCACCTCACGGGCCTCCAGCGCCGCGCCACGATTCACCGCCAGGGCCAGGCGGCCGATGCCGGAGCCGCCGGCGAAGCGCCGGGAATGGCGGAGCATGACGATATGCTGGGACAACGCCTGCGCGCCCGGCTGCAGCCCGGCCCCTTCGATGCGCTCGCCGGTCTGCTGCGCCAGCCAGGCACGGGTGGCCTCGCTGTAGCCACCGGCTTCGGCATCGCGGCACAGATCCCCGAGCACCGCGCCCGCCTCTACCGAGGCCAGCTGATCCTTGTCGCCGAGCAGGATCAGCCGCGCATGCAGCGGCAGGGCGTCGAGCAGATTGGCCATCATTTCCAGGTCGATCATCGAGGCTTCGTCGACCACCAGCACGTCCAATGGCAGCGGGTTGGCCGCATGGTGACGAAAGTGCCGGCTGTCCGGTCGGCTGCCGAGCAGACGGTGCAGGGTGGTGACGGTATTGGGAATCTGCCCGCGCACCGCCTCGCTGACCGGCAGGCTCGCCACCTGGGCGCCGATGGATTCGGTCAACCGCGCCGCGGCCTTGCCGGTAGGCGCGGCCAGGCTCAGGCGCAGCGGCGCACCGCGATCCAGGGCAGCGGCCTGCAGCAGCGCCAGCAGGCGCACCACGGTGGTGGTCTTGCCGGTGCCGGGGCCGCCGGTGATCAGCGTGAAGCGCCCCCGCGCCGCCAGGGCGCAGGCCAGCTTTTGCCAGTCGGTGAGGCGCACGCCAGCCAGCTGCAGCGGCTCGGGAAACAGCACGGCCAGGCGCTGGGCGAGATCGGCCGGCGCATCCGCCCCCTGCAGGCGCTCGCCGAGATCCTCGGCGACGCTGCGCTCGTAATCCCAGTAACGACGCAGATACAGGCAGCTGCCGCGCAGCACCAGCGGCGCAACTTCATCCTCGGCGTCGTGCAGCAAGGCGCTGCCGGCACAGGCCGCCAACCAGGCATCGACGCTCAGGCCGGCCAGCACCTCGGAAGGCAGCAGGCTGACGCCCTCGGCGTCCTCGCCCTCCGGCGGCAGCGACAACGCCGAATCCGGATCGGCCAGGGTGGTCTGCAGGTCGAGGCACACATGGCCCTGGCCCAGCTGATGGCTGGCCAGCGCCGCTGCCAGCAACAGCAAGGGCGATGCCTGGGGGTCGAGCTCGGCGAAGAAATGCGCCAGGGTACGGTCCAGCTCACGCAGCCAGCCGCGTTCGCTCCAGGCCGCCAGCAGCTCGAACAGCGCGTGGCGATTTTCCAGCATCGGCGTCATGCCAGCTCCTCCACCGGCTCGCCGAGAAACAGCGCATCCAGTCGTTCGATCAGCGCCCGCTCGGGGCGCGCCAGGTACTGCCCGGCGCCGGGTGCACGCAGGAACAGGTACAGCGCGCCGCCCACATGGGTGTCGTAGTCGTAATCAGCCAGGCGCAGGCGCAGGTGGCGATGCAGGGCCAGCACGTAGAGCACGTACTGCAGGTCGTAGCGATGGCTGGCCACGGCGGCGCTCATGGCTTCGACGGTATAGGCCTGCTCGTCGGCGCCCAGCCAGTTGGATTTGTAGTCGACCACGTAGTAGCGGCCCTGGTGCTCGAACACCAGGTCGATAAAGCCCTTGAACATGCCGTTGAGGGTGTCCGGACTGAGCAGCGGCCGCGCCACGCCCGGCATCTCGAAATGCTGCACCAGGGCATCCAGGCGCAGCACGTCGACGCGGCGGGCCTCGAACCAGAATTCCAGCTCCGCCTGGTATTCGCTCAGCTGCGCCAGGCTCACCGACTGGCCATTGCCCAATGCCATGGGCTGCACCAGCAGGCCTTGCAGCCACAGCCACAGCGGCTCGATCCAGATTTGCAGGCCGCGCCGCTGGCAACGTCGCGCCAGGTGCTCACGCAGCACCGCCGGCGCTGCCGCCATGGCCGCGAAGCCCTCGGCGGCGGCGATTTCCAGCAGGCCGTGGAGGAAGGTGCCGGGGTTAGGCCCACGGGGAAAGCGGTGCAGGCCCTGGGCCGAAACAGGAATCTGCTCCAGCGCCAATGCAGGATTCTCATCGTCGCTGGCGATCTGTACGGCCGAGCTGTCCGGCGACACGTCGTCATGGCGATCGATCGTACCGGCCTCGCCCTCTTCCATGCGCAAGGCGCTGTAGGAGGCGATCCACCAGTGCTCGGCAGCGCGGCGCAATGGCGTGCGCCAATGGGGTTCGAACGCCTCGGCATCTTGTGCACGGTATTGCTGATCACCGGCGGCCGGCGCCGGCAACGCCACGCAGCGCGGTGGATCGGCCAGCGGGCTCAGCCACTCGTTCAGTTGCACGCTCTGCGCCAGTGGCTGCCCAGCGCCGAGCAGGTAACCCAGGGCGCTCTGGTGCAGGCGCGAGGTCTTGGCGGTGCCGATCTTCAGGTCGGCGATGCCCAGCCAGCAGGCATGCCGGGCCCGGGTCAGCGCCACGTAGAGCAGGCGCAGGTCTTCGCCGAGGCGCTCCTGCTCGGCCTGGGCCAGGCTTTCTTCATCGGGTTTGAGCAGCAGGCGGCGGCGTTCGCCGTCGTGCACCTGCACCGGTTTCTTGTCGTCCAGCGGGCGGAAGGAACAGATGAAGGGCAGGAACACCAGCGGGTATTCCAGGCCCTTGGATTTGTGGATGGTCACCACCCGTACCAGGGCGTCGTCGCTTTCCAGGCGCAGCACCTGCTCCTCGGCCGCCTGGCCACGCCCGGCCAGCGACTCGCCAAGATGGCGGATCAGCGCCAGCTCGCCGTCCAGCTCGGCAGCGGCCAGCTGCAGCAGCTCGGCCAGGTGCAGCAGGTTGGTCAGCACCCGCTCGCCGTCAGGGCGGCTCATCAGCCGTTGTGGCAGGCCGAAATCCTGCAGCAACTGGCGCAGCATCGGCAGCACGCCCTGGCGCTGCCAGCGCTGGCGGTAATCACGAAACTGCATGACCCGCGCCTCCCAGAAGCGCTCGTCGAGATTCAGTTGTTCCAGCTCGGTAAGGCTCAGGCCCAGGGTGGAGCTGGCCAGCGCCGCACGCAGCGGGCGATCCTGATCGGGCTCGGCGCAGGCGCGCAACCACAGCAGCAGGTCATGGGCCTCCACGGTGGCGAACACCGAGTCCTTGTCGGACAGGTACACGCTGCGCACCCCGCGGGCCGCCAGCTCGCCACGAATCGCCTGGGCTTCCTTGAAATCGCGCACCAGCACGGCGATATCGCTGGGCCGCAGTGCGGTCAGCTCGTCACCCTGCAGAAAGCCGGCGCGTTGCTGCTGGCCAAGCACCAGCAGGCGCACGATCTCGCTTGCCGCGCTGGCGGCCAGGGCCTCCAGATAACGGCCCTTGGCAATCGCCTCCTCGCTGGGCAGGTGCCAGAGATTGAGGGCGGGCTGCGCCTGGCCCTCGACCGTCCAGACCTCCTTGCGGCCCTGGGCACCGACCGGGATGAACGGCAGGTCGTCGCGCAGCAGAAAGGCGCCCTGCCCGTCCTCCCGGGCCTCGGCCAGCCCGAACAAGCCGTTGACCGCCGCCACCATGGGCTCGCTGGAGCGGAAGTTGGTGTCCAGGTTGTAGTGCCGGCCAGCGGTGGCCCGGCGGGCGCGCAGGTAAGTGTGGATGTCCGCGCCGCGAAAGGAATAGATGGCCTGTTTGGGGTCGCCGATCATGAACAGGCCGCAGTCGTCGCGATTCGCCTCGACCTGATAGAGCGTGTCGAAAATGCGGTACTGCAGCGGGTCGGTGTCCTGGAATTCGTCGATCAGCGCCACCGGGAACTGCTGGCGAATCACCTCGGCCAGGCGCGGGCCGCTGTCGCCCTGCAGGGCATCGTCCAGGCGGCTGAGCATGTCGTCGAAGCCCATCTCGGCGCGCTGGCGTTTCTCGCGGTCGAAGCGCTGGCGGATCCAGGCGGCGGCGTGGCGCAGTGCGGCATCGTTCGGTGCAGGCAGCGCATCGAGCTCGGCCTTGAGCCTGGCCATGGCATCGAGTGCCGGATGCGTGGGCGGCGCGCCGACCTTCCAGGCCTCGGCCAGGCCGTCCGGGGTCAGGCGGCTGAAGCCGGTGCCGATATCCAGCACCTCGTCATCGCCCTGGGCCCAGGCGCGCAGCTTGTCGAGCCAGGGTTTGTAGTAGCGCGCCTGCAGCTTGCGGGCATCGACCTGCTTCTCGGCCGCAGCCTGGTCGAGCAGGCCCTGCAGGGCCTCGGCCCAGGCTGCCCAGGGCTCTTTCAGCGCGACCAGGGCGCGCTGGCGATCCTGCAGGGTGAAGTCCAGCAGGTCACCCAGGGCCAGGGCGGCGCCGTCAGCGTGTTCACCCAGCAACGGGCGGATACGCTGGCCGAGCACGTCCGGCTCACCCCAGTTTTCCGCCACCCAGTCGAGGGCCAGGCCCTGCAGCGGGTAGCAATGCTGACGCCAGTAGTCACGCACCACTTCGGCGAGCAGTTCGCTGTGGTCGGTTTCCAGGCTCTGGCTGAACAGGCTGCCGCTGTCGAAGGCGTGCTCGCGCAGCATGCGCTGGCACCAGCCGTGAATGGTCGACACCGCCGCCTCGTCCATCCACTGCGCGGCCAGCTCCAGGCGCCGGGCGCACTCGGGCCATTCGGCGGAGGCGAAGTCGGCCTTGAGGGTGGCCAGCAAGGCATCGCCTTCGGCATCGCCGCGAAACACCGTGGCCGCCTCCACCAGGCGCGCGCGGATGCGATCGCGCAGCTCGCGGGTGGCGGCATCGGTAAAGGTCACAACGAGAATCTGCGGCGGCAGCAACGGCTCGCGGAAGGCCGCCTCGCCACCGTGCCGCAGGATCAGGCGCAGGTACAGCGCCGAGATGGTGTAGGTCTTGCCGGTACCGGCGCTGGCCTCGATCAGGCGGCTGCCGTGCAGCGGAAAGCTGAGCGCCAAGGGACGTGTTGGCTGGCTCATGGCTGATCATCCTGGAGTTCGGCGATCTCGGCGTCGAGCAGCGACTGGTAGAGCACGGCGCCCCAGTGGGCGAACTGGCCGTCGCGCAGCAGCGCGTCGAAATCCGGGTACTGGCGGGCCAGGCTGGCGCTCTGCTGCACTTCGCCCGCGGTGCTGTGGCCATCGCCTTCGTAGACCTTGCGGGCAGCGTCCGCGGCGCGCTCTTCATCCTCGCTCTTGTCGAGCTGGGCGAACCAGGCCGCGACCGTTCTGATCGCCACCGGCAGCGGCGCCTGCATACCGGCGATATAGGCCTCCAGCCATTGGCGCAGCAGCTGTTCACCCGCGGCCTGACGCAACGGCGCGAAGGCCAGGCGCACGTCTTCGGCGACCAGCACGGTGGTCAGCGGATGGCCGCAGGCGGCAGCCGCTACATGGCTGACCCAGGGCCTGAGCAGGCGGTGCCATTTATAGGAGCGATCCTTGCGCTTCAGCCCGCCGGGCTGCAGTTCCAGGCGCGCCAGGGCGTCGCCGTTCGCGTGCAGATCGCCGAGCCAGTCTTCCAGCGCCAGATCGGCATGGGCGAAGCTCAGGCGGATCGGCGACGGCAACCGCTCGGGCCAGCGCGCCAACAGCGCGGCGTAGCCCTGCAGTTGCGCCGGCAAGGGTTCCAGCAATTGCGCGCGCAGGCGCTCACCGAACCCGGCCACCGGCAGCAGGCCACTGCGCTGGATGCGCCGTGCGGCCCGCTGCAGGGCCGCATCGACATCCTGGTTCTCTTGCAGGGCCAGGGCGGCGGCCTGCAGCAACGCCTGTTGAATCTGGTGGCGCTGCAAACCATCCAGGGCGAACGGCTCGGCATCCAGTTCGGCCTGCTCGGCTTCGTCCAGGTGCACCTTGAGGCGCCCGGTGAAGAACTGCTTCACCGGGTCGCGCAGGAAACGTTGCAGGGTTTCCAGGTTCAGCGCGTCATCCGCGACGTAGGCGCCCAGTGGCTGCTCGCTGGCCTGCGCCAGCGGCGCACGGTGGGAGGCGGCCCATTCATGCACATAGCTGAACAGCGGCCCTGCGGCCGAGAAATAACGGCGGCTGAACGGCTGCAGCGGGTGTTCGGTGGTCAGGGCGTGGAGCAGATCGCCGCCATCGGCCAGGCGCCAGGCGCTGGCCAGGTGATCGCGCAGCTGGCCGACCAGCACCGACGGCGGCCGCTCGGTGTTGTCGCGAATGCTGCGCCCTACCCAACTGATGGTCAGGCGCTCGCGCACCGCCAGCAGCGCTTCGAGCAGCAGGTAGCGGTCGTCTTCGCGGCGCGAGCGGTCGCCGGGGCGGTAGTCGCCGCCCATCAGGTCGAAGTCCAGCGGCGCCTGGCTGCGCGGGTAGTCGCCATCGTTCATGCCCAGCAGGCACAGGTGACGAAACGGAATGGCGCGCATCGGCATCAGCGTGCAGACGTTCACCGCGCCGGCCAGGAAGCGCTGGCTGAGGCCGCCCTGATCCAGCCCGCCCAGCCAGGCTTCGCGCACCACGGCCAGCGGCAGGGTTTCTTCCAGGCTGGCCGCCTCACAGAGTTCCAGCCACCCCTCCAGGGCATCCTGGGCCTGGTTACGCAGCACCTCGTCGCGCTCGTCCTGGGGCAGGAAGAAGTCCTCCAGCAGCGCCCGCAGGCGCTCGCCCCAGACTACCGGCAGCAGGCTCTCGGCGAGGCTCTCGCCGTGCAGTTCGAGGGCATCCAGCAGACGGGTCAGCGGGCCGATCAGTGCGGCATCCAGGCCGCCGATTTCGTCGAAGGGCTCGATGCCCGCTCGCGCCCCGGCACCGCCCACGGCGTAGCCGAGCAGCATGCGGCGCAGGCCGAAGCGCCAGCTGTTCTGCTCCAGCCCGGCGCCCAGGCCGAGGCCTTCGCGCTGCTCGGCATCCAGCCCCCAGCGCACACCGGCGCCTTCCAGCCAGCGGCGCAGCAACGGCAACTGCTCATCGGCGATGGCGAAACGCGCGCGCACCGCGGCCACGTCGAGCAGATCGAGAATCTCGCTGACGCTGAAGCGGCTGTCGGGCAGGTGCAGCAGGTGCTCCAGGGCGATCACCAGGGGCTCCTTGCCGCGCAGGCCCTGGTCGGCCAGGGTAAAGGGAATGAAGCGCGGATCGTCGCTGGCGAACTGGCCGAACACCGCGCGGATATGCGCGGCGTAGGTGTTCACGTCCGGCACCATGACGATGACATCACGCGGGCGCAGGGTCGGGTCTGCGCTGAACGCCGCCAGTAGTTGATCGTGCAGCACCTCGACTTCGCGCTGGGCGCTGTGGGCGACATGAAAACGCAGCGAATGATCCCTGGCCGGGTCGATGGCCGGCCAATGGGTGCGGCTTTCTTCCACCGGGCGCAGGTCGAGGATGTCGTTGTGCAACTGGCCCAGCAACGTGTCTTCGCTCATCGCGCTGAACAGGTCGATGCGCTCGAACTGCTCGCGGTAACGCTGCGGCTCGTCGTACTGGTCGAGCAGGTTGATGTAGTCGCGGCCCTGCTTGCCCCACGACGCCAGCAGCGGTTGGCCATGCTGGTGCAACTCCTCGACATCGAACAGCCCAAGCTGGCCGACCTGCCCCGGCTGCCCGCCGGCCTTGCGTTTCTGCCGGCGGTACTCGTGGCGCAGCAGGTCCTTGTCTTCGACGATGTCGCCCCAGTGGTGCTGCGACGGGTTGTGCACGTAGAGCATCACCTGGCTGAAGCGCGCCATGGCCGCCAGGGCTTCGAGCATCTGCGCCGGCAGCGAGGAAATGCCGAATACCGTGACCCGGCGTGGCAGGCCGCGGGGCGGCGCATCCAGTTCCGCCAGCTTGGCGACGAAGCGCGGGTGCACCCCGGCGCGGCTCTGCGACAGATGCTCCTCGCCGACATCGGCCAGCAGTGTGCGCCATAGCAGCGGCTGCCACAGCGCGCTTTCATCCAGCGGCTTCACACCACCACGGGCGTTGCGCAGCTGATCGTGGCCTGCAGCCCAGTCCGCCAGCCAGTCGGCGCGGTACACCTGGTACTGGTCGAAAAGATCGGCCAGGCGTTCGGCCAGTTGGTGGCGCTTGCGCAGGTCGGCGTCGTCGGCCAGAAAGCGCCGCAGCGGCGCGAAACAGGGCTCGTCGAGCAGGCTGGGCAGCAGGCGCATCAGCCGCCAGGTCAGCGGCGCCTTGTCCAGCGGCGACTGCTCGGGAATCGCCGCGCTGCCCAGCACCGTGCGGTAGGCCTGCCAGAGAAAGCGCGCCGGCAGGCTGACGTCGGTGGCCGCGGCGATGCCGCAGCCCTCCTGCTCGGCCAGCGCCAGCTTGAGCCACTGGGCGATGCCGTTGCTCTGCACCAGCAGCACCTCGTTCTCCAGCGGGCGCAGCGGGTACCGACGCATCCATTCCACCGCCAGCGCGCGCAGCTCCTCGAGGCGGTTGCCATGGATGACGATCAGACCGGGGTTAAGCGCCGACATGCAGGGTTCCTGGGTGCAGAATCAGACGGCGAATGATGACAGAGCCTGGCCACGAGGTGTGACGTCGCGCCGGATTTTAGCGCCCACGCGTTACCCTGAAGAACGCCCGCCCTGCCCCTCAGCCGACATCCTTGCGGGTGGTGCGCTCGTTGCTGATCCGCGCGCGGCGAAAATTCCAGCCCAGGAACAGGCGTGAGGCCAGGTTGTCGCGGCTGTGCGGTTCGCCATAGTGCAGCAGCACGGTGGAGCGCAGCGCCTTGGGGTCGCAGGGCTCGTTGGCGTGCAGCGAACGGTAGCCCCAGAAGAAGTAGGCGTTGCCGGGCACGATCTTGATGGTGGCGGGTTTCAGCCAGCCGCGTTTGACCGCGAAGGTGATCAGCTTCTGGGTCAGGGTGTTCTGCATCAGCGCCTTTTCCAGAATGTTGACATACAGGTTGGCGCGGATGTTGCGCAGGTTGGGGAAGAAGATGAAGTCGCCGCAGTAGCGGCCCTCGGTGGGCGTGACCAGCGGGATCAACGCCGTCAGCGCCGCCGCGTCGTAGTGAAAGTAGTACGACTCGCGCTTGCCGGTCAGCCCCTGCAGGCAGCGCAGCGCGGGAAAGATATCCGGCGAGCGCGGCGGCTGGCCGACCCCGCCCTGGTACAGCTGGCGGAACAGATCCTTGACCTGGGGCGAGACGCTCATCTGCTCGAAGATGCTGCCCTTCACGGCGTCCAGCCCCTGCAGGGCGAAATACTCGTGCTCGTGGCGTTCCACTTCGTGATGGACGTGCGCTCGGGCAGCCTGCAGCTGCTCGTCGGTGAGAAATCCTTCGATAACGGCATACCCCTGTTGCTCCATGTCCTGGAGCAGGCTGGGCACTACCTGGGGATCGGCTTTGGCGAAGTCGGGCATCGGTGCGGCGTCCTTAGCTGATGGCGGCAGTCAGGCTAATGGCAACTCAACGCGTGGGGCTTTTTCTAGCCCCCTGCAGTTGATACAGGTTCTCACTTTGTAGCCGTTTGAATGCCGCCTACCCGCTTTAGCGCGCGGTTTCTGACGAATGGGTACTGGCCAGAAGATGGCCAGGGCGCGTCGCTCAGGGCTGTTTGGCCGACCAGCGCGTGCGTATTTCACCGTTATCCAGGCCCTCTACCGAATTGCCGAAAGCGTCCTCGGCGTTCAGATCGGCGCCCTTCTTGGCCAGCTCCTCGAGCATCGCCTGGCGCTGGAACAATGCCGCATACATGGCCGCCGTCTGGCCGCTGTCGTTGCGCTGGTCCGGGCTGCAGTCGGCGTCGAGCAGGCGCCGGGCGATGCGCACTTCGCCCTTGAAGATCGCGCCCATCAGCGCCGTGTTGCCGCGCTGATCCTGGGCGCAGGCGTCCGCCCCGGCGGCCAGCAAACGCTCCACCGCGTCGCGATGGCCGTGGTAGGCCGCCAGGATCAGCGCGGTGTAGCCCTTCTCGTCCGCCGTATCGAGGTCGTAGCCAGCGGCGATGAACTCATCGAGCATCGCCACGTTGCCCTCGCGGGCAGCCTGAAAGTAGTAATCGCGCAATTGCGCCTGGATGCGCTCGGCATCCGGGGCGGGCGTGGCGGCCAGTAACGGGCTGGCGGCGCTCAGCGCCAGGGCGAAACAGAAAGTACGCAACATAGGATCCTCCCGCGCGGCGTTGGCCGCGTCTGGTCGCGACGTGCGGCTCGCTCGGAGCCGCACGCCTGCAATGCAGGCTCAGTCCTGCAGCTTGGCGGCCAGCGCCTTGACCCGCGCCAGGTCGCCACCGGCTACCTTGGCAAGGCCTTCGCCATACTGCGCATCGGCCTTGTAGAAGAACGACAGCATGATGTGCTTGCTCTCGTCTTCGGCCTCGGCCAGGGCGCCGCCCAGGCTGGCGATCAGGTCGCCCTGCATCTTCTTGTCGTAGGAACGGTACAGCTCACCGGCCTGCTTGAAGTTCTGCTCGCGCTGGATCTTCTTCTGCTCGGTGCTGCCGCTCAGTGGCAGGTTGCTGTAGCGCGCATGCTCGCTGGCCGGCCGTGGGTTGATGCGGCTGGGCTCGTAGTTCACCTCGGTGGTGGTGTGGCCGCTGTTCGCCGCGCCATCCTGGTTGCCGTTGTTGACCGGCACCTTGGCCTGGTTGATCGGCAGGAACGCGTGGTTGGCACCCAGGCGATACATCTGCGTGTCGGCATAGGAGAACAGCCGGCCCTGCAGCAGGCGATCCTCGGAGGGCTCGATGCCCGGCACCAGGTTGGACGGCGCCATGGCCACCTGCTCGGTTTCCTGGAACACGTTGTCCGGGTTCTTGTTCAGCACCATCTGGCCGATCTTCTGGTAGGGCACGTCCGGCCAGATCTTGGTGGCGTCCAGCGGGTCGAAGTCGTACTTGGCCAGGTCAGCCGGTTCGAGCACCTGAATGTACAGGTCCCACTTGGGATAGTCGCCGGCGTTGATCGTGGTGATCAGGTCGCGGCTCATGTGGTTGAAGTCCTTGCCCTGGATCTGCTCGGTCTGCTTGGGGTCGTTGTTCTTGACGCCCTGCAGGCTGCGCCACTGGAACTTGACGTAGCGGTACTCGTTCTTGTCGTTGACCAGCTTGTAGGCGTGCACGCTGTTGCCATTCATCTGCCGGTAGTTGGCCGGCGTGCCCTCGTTGGAATACAGCAGGGTCAGGGTGCGGGTGGCTTCCGGTACGTGGCTGAAGAAGTCGAACTGGGTGCGGTTGCTGCCGTAGTTGGTGTTCGGGTCGGGCTTGAAGGCGTGCACCATGTCCGGGAACTTGATGGCATCGCGGATGAAGAAGGTCGGGAAGTTGTTGCCGACCAGGTCCCAGTTGCCCTCGCTGGTGTAGAACTTGGTGGCGAAGCCGCGCGGGTCGCGTAGGGTTTCCGGCGAATGGTTGCCGTGCACCACGCTGGAGAAACGCACGAACACCGGGGTGGTGGTGCCCTTGCTGAACACCTTGGCGCGGGTCAGGTCGGAGATGTCCGCCGTGGCGGTGAACTCGCCATGGGCGCCGGTGCCGCGGGCATGCACCACGCGCTCGGGGATGCGCTCGCGGTCGAAACGCTGCAGCTTCTGGATCAGTTGCACGTCCTGCAGCAGGGTCGGGCCGGTGTCGCCGGCGGTCTGCGAATTCTGGTTATCGCCTACCGGTGCGCCGTTGTCGCGGGTCAACGGCGCGGCCTGGGCCGACAGACTGAATAGCGAAGCGGACAAGGCCGCAGTCAGCAAACCAAGGGCGGGCGCCCATGTGGTCGTGGGTTTCATCGGTGAATCCTCGTCGTTTTTATGAGTACTCGCGCGTCATGCGCTCGCACCAAACTACGAGAGGCTCGCCGCTTCGCTAAATTGGAAAAAGCCAAAGCCTTGATAGGCAATGCTTATTACCCGATAGAGCCGGTGCGTGGTAAGCGAAGCGGCGAACGGCCGCCGCTCCCTGCTCCTGATCGGCCGTCACACCCGGAAGTGGCTGACCATCGTCTGCAGCTGACTGCCCAGGCGTGCCAGCTCGACGCTCGACGCAGCGGTTTCTTCGCTGGCCTCGGCGGTCTGCTCGGAGATGTCGCGCACGTTGACCACACTGCGGCTGATCTCCTCGGCCACCGCACCCTGTTGCTCGGCCGCGGCGGCGATCTGCTGGTTCATCGCCTGGATGTTGGATACCCGGCTGGTGATCGCGCCCAGGGCATCACCGGCACGGCGCGCCAGTGCCACGCTGCTGTCGGTCAGCTCGCGGCTGCCCTGCATGATCGCCGCGACCTGCTGGGTGCCCTGCTGCAGGCCGGCGATCAAGCCTTCGATCTCTTCGGTGGACTTCTGCGTGCGTTGCGCCAGGCCGCGCACCTCATCCGCCACCACGGCAAAACCGCGCCCGGCCTCCCCGGCCCGTGCCGCTTCGATGGCCGCGTTGAGGGCCAGCAGGTTGGTCTGCTCGGCCACTGCCTTGATCACGTCCATCACCCCGCCGATCTTCTTGCTTTCATTCTGCAGCCCGCCCATGGCTTCGCTGGAGCGGCTCACCTCGACAGCCAGACGCTCGATCTGGGCGACGGTCTCGGCGACCACACGATCACCCTGACCAGCCTCGCGATCCGCATCGGCGGCGGCCTGGGAGGCCTCGGCGGCGCTGCGCGCGACCTCCTGCACGGTGGCGGACATTTCCTGCATGGCGGTGGCCACCTGGTCGGTCTCCACCTTCTGGCTGTTGACCCCGGCACTGGTCTGCTCGGTTACCGCCGACAGTTGCTCGGCAGCGCTGGCGATCTGGGTAACGCCATCGCGAATGCCGCCGATCAACTCGCGCAAGGTACTGCCCATGCGCTGGATGCCCTGCTGCAGCACGCCCATTTCGTCACGGCGGGTAACCTGCAGTGTCTGGCTGAGGTCACCACCGGCGATGCGCTCCACAGCCTCGAGGGTTTCCTGCAGCGGCCGGGTGATCTGACGGGTGATCAGCCACGCCGAGAGGATGCCCGCCAGCAGCGCGAGCAGCGTGGCGCCGATCATCATCTGGTTGGCCGAAGCAGTGTCCTGGTCACGCAAGGTGGCCTGCATGGCCAGCAGCGCCTCGCTGCCGTTGACGATTTCCCGTGCCTGTTCGGTCATGGCTTCACGCATCTGCACACGCTGCTCGGTGACCGTGCGGTAGGTGTTCAACAGGCTGCGGTAGTCGTTTACCGTGTTCTGCAGCTGCTGGATCTCATCGCGGTACTCGCCGGTGAACACACTGGTCAGTCCATTGAGGCCCTGATCGACTCGCTCGATCTGCTGATTCAGCGCCTGCTCGGTCTGCGCGCTGACATCGGCGGTGTACGTGAGCACGTTATAGCGCAGGGTCTGCACGTCATCCTCGGTGCGCGCGATGGCCTGATAACGGGCAAAGCCGGTTTCGCTGCCCGCAGCCGAGCGGCCCACTTGCTCGCGAACACGGTCGATCAGCTCACTGGCGCGATCGGCCAGTTCGACCATCGAGGTGCGCGTCTGGCGGCTGGTCAGGTAGGCGGCCTGGGTTTTCTCGAATGCCTGCTGGTACTGAGTCATCAGCTCGATCTGCTGATTGATCAGGCGCTGGTTCTCGGGGTTGCGAAAGCGCGGCAGCATGTCTTGCTGGCGCTGGACAAGCGCCTGGATTTGTCGCTGCACCTCCTTGCCTTCCTCGTCGCCACCATTGGCGAGCAGATATTGCAGGCGTGCGACGCGCAGATCGGTGAGGGTATGAGTCATTCCATTGACATCCGCCATGCGCTCGCTGCGCTGCACCACGCTGCCCAGGCTGTTCCAGCCGACAAGCGCCAGGGCCATGGTCAGCAGCAACACCAGGCCAAAGCCCAGGGCCAGTTTGAGGGTGACGCTGATATTGCCAAACCACGTATTCATGGATGCTCCAACTACTCGAAAGGATAATCAGGAAAGTGCCCGGAACTCTGTCGTTCCCGGTGCACCGGATCGAACGGCCAGCCTGTCGTCCCGTGGAGCGCCAGCTACACAGAGATCATCAGAACCGCGCGATATCAAATTGATATCGCATTGACGTAAGCCTGCCCGGCTTGGTTCAAACAATTTGTCGCGCGCGGCACTGGAGCGCTGCTCACGGGCGCCGCGTCGGCGCTTGCCATGAGCCGGCTGGCCAAGCTGCAGCCCCCGCGGTGATTGAGTTCGACCCAATCGGTCACTCGGCGGTCTGAGCCCATATAGGCAGGCTCACGGAGCGAAAAAAAATGAGCGCGTTCGATTGGCAGCGCATGCTGCTGGCTGATATGCCCTTGTTGTTTCTAGGCGAAGTGGCGTTTCGCGCGCTGTTCGCCTTCGTGGTGGTGTTCGTGTTCCTCAAGGTCAGCGGCCGGCGCGGTATCCGCCAGTTGTCGCTGTTCGAGCTGGTGGTGATCCTCACCCTGGGCTCGGCTGCCGGGGACGTGTCGTTCTACGACGACGTGCCATTGCTGCCAGTGGCCATGGTCTTCGTCACCCTGCTGGTGCTGTACCGCGCCACGGTGATGACGATGCGCCGTAGCGAGCGCTTTTCCGACTGGATGGAAGGCAAGCCCGTGACCATCATCAAGGACGGGCTCTACGAACTGAACAGCCTGGACCACCTGAACATCTCCTCCGACGAATTCTTCATGGAACTGCGCCAGCAAGGCGTCGAGCACCTCGGCCAGGTGCGCCTTGGCATTCTGGAAACCGATGGCGACATGAGCCTGTACTTCTTCGCCGCACACGAGGTGAAGCCCGGCCTTTCGGTGCTGCCGGGCGCGCATCGCAGCGAACACCAGCAGGTGCCGGAAGCGGGCACCTATGCCTGCGTGCGCTGCGGCTACACGCAACCGATGAGCAGCGGGCAGCAGGCCTGTTGCCCGCGCTGTGCGCAGCGCAGCTGGTCGCCGGCGCTGAGCCACGAACGGCTGCGTTGAGGGCAGCGCACCCAGCCGCGTGCCCTGCCCGGGCAAAATCACCTGAACGGATCGGCACCGAGAAGCTTCTATCGTTCTATCGCGCCGACAACACGGCGCCCCAACGAAGAAGAGGCCCGCAGCATGACTACATTCCTGATCGGCTCGGCAGTGGTATTCCTGGCGCTGTTGGTGATCGGCCTGTACTTCGGCGTCACCCTGCTCCACGAACTCGAATAACCCGCCGCAAGGCTGGCCCACGGCCTGACAGGTACGCCCTGTCCGCTGCTGCAGCCAGGCGAGCGACGTGAAAAAGCCCGGCCATCCCTGGTCGGGCTTTTCGCTGGGGCACGGATTTCGGGCCAGGGGCCCGTGGGGCTACTGGCCGAACGGCGCTGGCGTACCGCTGCCGGTGCCCTTGCGCTGGCAAACCGCGTGGGGCTGCATCATGCCAAAGCTGGCGATGGTGGCCGCGCCGCCACTGGCGCCGCTGGGTACCGTGCAGTTGTAGTCACCGGAGCTGGTGCGCGCCACGAAGTAGGTTTGCATGGAATCGTTGCGCACATTGCCGATGCTGCTGACCGACTCGCCCAGATTGGTCTCGGCCAGCGACTTGAGCTTGTCTTCCGATGGTTTGATGTTGCTGCAGCCAGCGAGGCCGACGAACAGGACGCCGAGCAGCGCGAAAGTGGTGACCGGGGAATGCAGTTTCATGGTGTGCTTCCTTGGGATTATAGTGATGCTCCACAACGAACGGTCGCCTCGCCGCAATGGCGCAAGGGCTTGAAAACGTTGGAGATACCACCGAACCATAACCCCGCATCGAGGCCCGGTCATTAGCACAGGCGTGCTAATGGCACTCTAATTACCGGTGCTGTTTCACCCCCGCTCAACGCTCCACCACCTTGTAATCCTCGGCCTTGAGCGGCCTCACCCCGCCGGCCCGGGTGATGCCGTACAGCACCACGCCGACCAGCAACAACGCGCCGGCACGCAGCCAGGTTTGCCCATCCTGCTGGGTCATCAGCAGCAGGCACGAGGCCACCCCCAGCACCGGCACCCAGGTCGGCACCCGGAAGTGCTCCTCTGCCACCTGATCACGGCGCAGCACCAGCACCGCCAGGTTGGTGCTGATGAACACGAACAGCAACAGCAGCACCACGGTTTGCGCCAGGGTTGCCAGCGAACCGGTCAGCGTCAGCACGATGGCCACCGCCGTGGTCGCCAGGATGGCCGCCGCCGGCGTGCGCCGCTTGGCCAGCACGCCGCCCAGCACGCTCGGCAGCAGCCCCTGGTGGGCCATGCCATAGGCCAGGCGGCTGGCCATGATCATGGTCAGCAACGCACCGTTGGCCACGGCGATCAGCGCGATAAAGGCGAACAGCTGCGGTGGGATGCCCAGGCCCGAGGCCTTTACCACCTCCAGCAGCGGCGCCGTGGAGTTGGCCAACTGCTCGACGGGCATCACCAGCGCAGCGCCAACGGCCACCGCCATGTAGATCGCCCCGGCGATGATCAGCGCACCGAACAACGCCC
This sequence comes from Pseudomonas sp. G34, assembly GCF_031119625.1. Lineage (GTDB taxonomy): Bacteria > Pseudomonadota > Gammaproteobacteria > Pseudomonadales > Pseudomonadaceae > Aquipseudomonas. Next base: position 386,822 of record NZ_JAVHZV010000009.1, on the reverse strand, counting down.
GCGGGTAGGTCTTGCGCACGTCACGAATCTCCTCAGCGAGGTTGGCCGAGGTCTCGAAACCCACGAAGGAATAGAACGCCAGCAGCGCCGCACCCAGCACCGCAAAGGCCGGATTGACCCCGGCCTTGAATTCCACCACCCGGCTGAAATCCCCCTCACCGCCGCGCAGGAACCACGCCGCGGCGAATATCACCAGCAGCAGGCCGGACAGCTCGATGGTGGTCATCACCAGGTTGGCCGACAGCGACTCCTTGATGCCCCGCGCATTGAGCAGGCCGATCACCACCAGGAAAATCAGCGCCGCGCCATGGGCAGGAACGTCGACGAAGGCCGCCAGGTAATCCCCGGCGAACGCCAGGGACAACCCCGCCGCGCTGGTAACCGCCGCCGCCAGCATGCAGAAACCCACCAGAAACGACACCAATGGCGACTTGTACGCCCTGGCCGCGAACACCGCAGACGCGCCGGCATGGGGGTACTTGGTGACCAGCTCGGCATACGAACCGGCGGTGAGCAGGGCAAAGCCCAGAGCCACCAGCAAGGCCACCCACACCGCGCCCCCCACCTCCCCGGCAATCACCCCGGCCAACGCATACACACCGGCGCCCAGCACGTCCCCGAGAATGAACAGCGTCAGCATCGACCCCGTGATGGCGCGCTTCAGGGTCGGGTTGGGCGGGGTATTGGCGGTGGGCATGGTTCACGTCCTGTTGGAGTTGCACAGCTGCGGCGCCAGCCGCCTGCAGGCCGGCCATGGCTGACCGTTACATGTTGAAAGATGCCGCTCACCGGCAAAGATTCAACAAGCCAGCCGACCGGCATGGCGCGGCCAGAAACGGCGGCCTGACAGCGGAGAGGAAAGTCGCTTGCTTGATGAAGCCCGCAGTGACTTTGATGGGTTTCACCTACGCGGCCCGACCCATCCTACAGTTGACCAACCTCTTATCCTGTGGGAGCGGGCCATGCCCGCGAATCGGGCGCATGGCGCCCTCCCACATTTGATAAATCCGCAGTTTGTGGATGGGTGAAACCCATCATGATTTTGATGGGTTTCACCTACGCGCCCCGACCCATCCCACGCCCGGCATCACGCACGCCGACCTGCTCCCGTGGGAGCGCGCCATGCGCGCGAAATCATCGGCGTGGCCTGGATGCCCCTTGCCCGCCCCCATCTGGATGATCGACTGGCCCGGCTATCGCCAACGAACCAGCCCCTGCCGGCCACGAACAAGCACTTAACGCTCATCCGTTCTCGCAGAACCGATATCACGCTCTTTCAGCGCGTCCTGATCCGAGCCCGGGTTGCCCGCCGGCGGGTTCCATTCCACACGATTCTTCTTGGCTTCGGCCTCGTTGCTGCCCTGCTTGGGCTCCGACTTGGCCTTTTCCAGCCCCGAGCCGTGCCCTGCGCCGGTATCCACTTCCTTGTCGCTGGAAGACTCGAAGGCGGATTCTGATTCGTTATGTTCGACTGCCATGACCACACTCCCGTAACCACGCAGGACATCTGCGTATACAGCTCTGAAAGGCCGTGAATGGCGCAAGTGCAATGCTTACGACAGGCGGCAGCCCTCAGCACGAGCCTCGGTTGGCGGCAGCAGAGATGGGAGGCGGCCCGGCAACGGCGGCGCGCCACGCCGGGCCTGGGCCAGCAACCCTCGCTCAGCTCGGGTGCCTGGCCCGTGCGGATGCACTGCCGGCGCGGTTTCGCCGGCCTATCGGGGCAAGCGGATCTCGAAGACGGTGCCGTGCTCGGCCGTCGACCTCACGTCGATCTCGCCGTTATGCGCCACGACGATCTGCGAGGTGATGTACAGCCCCAACCCCATGCCGGCGCAAGGCCCGAGGTCAGTGACCGCGTGCTGGGAAAACCGCCCCATCGGATTGAAGATGAAGGGCAACACGTCATCGGGAATGGGCTGGCCCCAGTTATGAACGGTGAAGATCAATTCTTCGACCCGCGACGTGAAACTTACCGTGACCGGCGAGCCAGCATCACCATGATGAACGGCATTGCTGATCAGGTTGGAGAAGACCTGCTCCATGCGCGCCTCATCGAAACGCCCGACACCGCTACCGGTTGCATCGCAGCGAATGTCCGAAAGCGGATGCGCAGCCTTCGCCTCGCTGACGATCCGATGGCACACGGGAACCAGGTCGACCGCCTGGAGACGCACCGGCAAAGTCGATCCGAGGTGAGAGCGGGTGAAATCGAGCAAGTCCCCTACGATGCGGTTGGCGCGCCCGGCACTGGCATGAATCTGCCCGGCGACATGGGCGGATTTATCAGAGAGGTTTGCGTTGCGCTGCAGCATGTCGGCCCCCAGTAGAATGGCGCTGAGCGGGTTTCGCAGGTCGTGCCCCAATATTCCCAGAAACAGCGTGCGCGAAACCTCCAGGGCACGGGAATAGTTGGCAATCGACTCGGCCAGCGCCTGGTCGATGGCTTCGTGGAAACGCACCGTGTCCTCGATATCCAGCGCCTCCCCCGCCTTTACCCGCGACATCCACAAGCTCAGCACGCTGGTTCGCAACGCTCGGTACTCGGAGACCATCTGATCGAGCGTGAAGCCGGCCATCAGCCGCGTGATGGCATGGGTCTCGGCGGCCGTCTGCTGATCATTGACAGGCCCAATGCCATGGGATTTGTCCCGCTGCTGTTGCCTGCTCTGCGGCGTATCGAGGTCCTCGACGATGGCCCGCAGCATATGCCCCGCATGGTCGCGCAGGGCCTCGGCATCCAGCGCCCTGCCGGGGACGTTGATCGTCCGCGCGAAGTCCTCCCAGGCCTGCAGAATGGGCTCCATGTTTTTATCGATAAAGGTGGACAATCGCATGCCGGGATCCAGTGATTGAGTAACGATGGCAGTGATTGCCAGCGCTGAGTAAAGCACGTATCGAACCACGTTACGGGTACCGCTGGCTTTAACAGATTTCGGTCAGCATTGGTGGCTTGAACTCCGGCAACGAGCGCGCTCGATATCGAGTGGCAGCGGCTTGCACGCCTGGGCGAATCGTGGCGCCACCAACGTATGCAGGCCTGGCCCTGGCGCCGGGGGGTTACAGCCTCGGCGAACATGCAGAAATCGGCTCTTCCCTGCCGCTCCTTCAGGGGCTGCAGAGGGCCGACTCCGGATAAGCCGCAGCGACGCTGACCCGGTTCTGATACAGATGGTTATATAACCGGCTGAAGCTATTCGCAGGGCCGCCGATAACGTGCCAACCCCTCTCCGAATGGTTGTTCCCATGTTCAATCGGCTCTCCATCCAGTTCAAACTGACCGCCCTCGCCGGCCTCTGCCTGTTCCTGGTCGTCACCCTGCTCGTGCTCGTCTCGCAGTTTTACGCGGCGCGTAGCAGCGAAGTGGTCAAGGGCAGCAGCTTCCAGATGCTGGGCGACTCCGCCCAGTTGCGTCTGCAGGCCATCGGCGAGGCACAGGCGCAAAGTACGCGCAGCGAATTCCTCGAGGTATACCTGTATGGCCTCGGCGTCGCCAAGCAGGTCGACCTGCTGCGCAACCAGCACGCCAAGGGCGTGCTAAGCGCCGAGGCGCTGCGTAGCGACCTGACCGCCGTGCTGGGCGATGCGCTGAAGGCGCGCCCCGAGTCCCTCGGTATCTACGTTGCCTTCGAGCCCAACGGATTGGATGGGCAGGATGCAGCCTTCATCGCTAACGACGGCGCGGGCAGTAACGAGACGGGCCGCTTTGCGCTGTATTGGACGCAGAGCAAGCCGGGCGCGTTCGCAGCCGAAGTGATCAGCGAAGAGGATCTGGCCGACACCTCCCCCGGCCCGAGCGGCGCGGCCTATAACGCCTGGTACAGCTGCCCGTTCAAGAGCGCGGCGGCGTGCCTGCTCGACCCCTATGTCGACCGGGTGGATGGGCAGCCCGTGCTGATGACCAGCGTGGCCCTGCCCCTGCAGGACGGCGGCAAGGTGATCGGCGTGATCGGGCTCGACATCAGCCTGGCCGCGCTGCAAGCGCTGGCCGAATCCGCGAACCGCAACCTGTATGAAGGCCAGGGCGAAATCAGCATCATCAGCCCGGCCGGGCTGCTGGCGGCGCACACCCGAGACGCCACCCAGCTCGGCAAGCCCCTGGATAACGCCGACCAGGCCCAGGCGAGCGCATTGCGACAGGCCCTGCAGGCTGGCCAGCCGTCGGTGGTGTCGAGCGAGCAATCGATCGGCGTCATGCAGCCCGTGCAGCCCATTCCCGGAGCCAACAGCTGGGGCGTTCTGATCCAGGCGCCGAAATCGGTGGTGCTCACCCGCGCACTGGCACTCGCCGACACCCTCGAGACGCAGCGCACCCGCGACAGCATGATCTCCTGGCTGGTGGGCATCGGCGCGATCGTGCTGGGCCTGGTGCTCATGAACATCATGGCGCGGCGCGTCACTCGGCCCATCCTGTCGGTCGCCGATATGCTCGACGATATCGCCAGCGGCGAAGGCGACCTGACCCGCCGCCTGCAGTACCCGCGCCAGGACGAACTGGGCCGCTTGGCCGATGGCTTCAATCAATTCCTCGACAAGCTGCAGCCGATCGTGGCCAAGGTGAAGGACTCGGTGCAGTCCGCCCGCCAGACCGCCGATCAATCCGCCGGCATCGCCGCCCGCACCAGCCAGGGCATGCAAGCGCAGCTCAGCGAAGTCGAACAGGTGGCAACCGCCTCCAATGAAATGAGCGCGACCGCCCAGGACGTCGCGCAAAATGCCTCCGAGGCCGCCGCCGCCGCGCGCAGCGCCGACGAAGCCACCCGCGAAGGCCTCCAGGTGGTCGACCAGACCACCCAGCGTATCGAGCGCCTGGCCCAGGACCTCGGCACCGCCATGCGCGACGTCGAAGGCCTGGCGGCCAGCAGCGAGCAGATCGGTTCGGTGCTCGAAGCCATTCGCAGCATCGCCGAGCAAACCAACCTCCTGGCCCTCAACGCCGCCATCGAGGCCGCGCGTGCCGGTGAAGCCGGCCGTGGCTTCGCCGTCGTCGCCGATGAGGTCAGAAGCCTGGCCACCCGCACCCAGGTGTCGATCGAGGAAATCCGCCAGGTCATCGAGCGCCTGCAGCAAGGCACCCGCGACGTGGTGGAATCCATGCACGACGGCCACCTCCAGGCCCAGGACAACGTCAGCCACGTTGCCCTCGCCGTCAGCGCGCTCAAGCGTATCGGCGACGCGGTCTCGGTGATCACCAGCATGAACCTGCAGATCGCCAGCGCCGCCGAAGAACAGAGCGCCGTGGCCGAGGAAATCAACCGCAACGTGGCCGGCATTCGCGACGTCACCGAATCGCTGGCCGAACAGGCGGACGAATCCGCCCAGGTCAGCCGCTCGCTGAATGCCCTGGCCAACCATCAGCAGGCGTTGATGGATCAGTTCAAGGTCTAGGGCCGTTCGGGGGGAATATCGGCGCTCTTGGGAACCGCGCAGCGCTCCCCGTTACAGCGGGCGGCTCCATCAGGATGAGGCAGCCAGGCCAGGTGCGGACGCCAGCGGCAGAAAAGCCGGTAGGCCGCGTTCAGCAGCGGCCTGGCCCAGCGCCACGACAGCGGTGCAGCCCAGAAGCCGAGGCCAGCCGCGCGCCAGCTCCACAGCGTGGCGTCCAGGCCGGTGACCCAGCTGCCGTCGGCAAACCTGGCGTGCAGCAATGATTCCATCCGGGCAAAGGTGAGGCCCATGGACTCGGGCTCGAAACCTTGCTCGCGGATATCCACGAAACGCAGACGCTCTGCAGCCGCACGCCCGCGCAGGGTGTTTATCTCCCGGGCACAGAGTGGGCACTCGCCGTCAAAATAGAGGGTCAACGGCCACGCCGGCTTTCTGTCCATCAACCATGTACCTCGTCTTGGTGTTCATGGGCTTTTGTCGCCAAGCCCCAGCCCGACATGGGCAGTACACCCAGTATGACAAGAACCAGCGCCACCTGACTGCAGCAACGCCTCAGCCGGTTTCCGCCAGCGGCGCCGCCACCGGGGTCAGCACATGCACCACGCCGTTACCCAGCACCATCACCGCAGGCATGCCAGGCGCTTGCAACGCCGGCTCGTCGAGGCGTTCAGCGTCGCGTAGCTGCACGCGGATGCGGGTAATCGCGACGCGCTGTTGCGAGGTCAGGTTCTTCTCGCCACCCAGTGCCTCGACGACATTGGCCGGCAGCAGTGTTGCGGTCGCCGCGCTCACCCTGGGCTCGTCCGGCACCAGATCCGGCGTCAGGGCCTTCCAGAAGGCACTTTGCAATTTGTCGAACATGCTCAGCTCTCCAGCACAGGTGACAGGGGTAACGACGATGGCCGCCATGACAGCAGGGCTTCGCGAACCTGCCCGGCGCTTTCCAGGGTCAGCGCCTGGCGGGCGATGGCCTCGCAATCGCTGAGTTGCACGTCGCGAATCGCTGCCTTGATGGCTGGAATCAGCGGCACGCTGGCCGACAGTTCATCCACCCCCAGGCCCAGCAACAGCGGCACGGCCAGCGGCTCGGAGGCCATGGCGCCGCAGACGCCGACCCATTTGCCATGGGCGTGGGCGGCTTTCACGGTGGTCGCGATCAAGCGCAGCACCGCGGGGTGAAAACTGTCGGCCTGGCTGGCCAGGCGTGGGTGGTCACGATCCATCGCCAGGGTGTACTGGGTCAGGTCGTTGGTGCCGATGGAGAAGAAGTCGACTTGCGGGGCGAACGCATCGGCCATCAATGCCGCGCACGGCACCTCGATCATGATGCCGAGCTTGGGCAGCGTTGTCAGGCCGAGGCTCGCCGCCTCCTCTTCGAGGATCTGCCGGACCAGGCGCAATTCGGACAACTGGCTGACCATCGGCAACATGATATGCAGACGCGCCAGCGCGCAGCTCGCCAGGATGGCGCGCAACTGCTCGCGCAGCAGCTGCGGGCGCTCCAGGCACAGACGAATGCCGCGCATGCCGAGGAACGGGTTGGCCTCGGCCTCCATCGGCACATAGGCCAGCGGCTTGTCACCGCCAACGTCGAGGGTGCGCACCACCAGGTTGCGCTCCGGGCCCAGGGCACGCGCAATGGCGCTATAGGTGGCCGCCTGTTCGTCCTGGCTGGGCGCGTTGCTGCGTTCCAGGTAGAGAAACTCCGAACGCAGCAGCCCTACCCCTTCACCGCCCAGCTCAATGGCCTGCTCGGCCTCCGCCAGCGAGGCGATATTGGCGGTGACCTCGAAGCGATGGCCATCGCGGGTGGTGGCGGCCAGCGAGGCCTGCTCGAGGTCGCGCTGCTGGCGCAGGGCTCGTTGCTCGCGCTGGGCCTGCAACTGCTCGATGGAAACGGGATCGGGATCCAGGTGCAGTTCGCCCTTGTCGGCATCGAGCAGCACCCGGGTGCCGTCGGCCAGGGCAAGCACCTCGGCCGGCAGGCCGCAGACCGCCGGCAGCCCCAGCGCACGGGCCAGGATCGCGACGTGGCTGGTGGCCCCGCCGCCAACCGTGGCAAAGCCCACCACCTTGCTGGTATCCAGTGCCGCGGTCTGCGACGGGGTCAGTTGTTCGGCCACCAGAATGGCCTGGTCGGGCAGCTCCCAGGCGCTGTCTTGCACATCCAGCATCAGCTTGAGCACCCGCTGCCCGACATCGGCAAGATCCAGGGCACGCTCGGCCAGGAACCGGTTGCCACTGGCCTTGAACAGCTCGGCGGTCGCTTCGGTCACCGAGTTCCAGGCGAAGGCGGCGCTTTTGCCCTGGTTGATCAGCAGCCGGGCCTGCTCCAGCAGGCTCGGGTCTTCCAGCAGTTCCTGATGGGCCTTGAAGATCTCCTCCTGGGCCTCGCTCCCCGCCTCGTCGCGCAGCTTCTGCAAGGCAGTCAACGCCTCTGCCAATGCATGATCCAGCACTTGCAGCTCGGCGCGCGGGTCACTGGCGGCCTCGGCAATTTCCAGCTTGCGCTCCACCACCTGGACCACCTGCCCGAGGGCAGAGCCTGCTGAAGCACAGACGCCCTGCAACGACATTGCCGAGCTCTTCGCTGCCGGCGCCGCTTCGATGGCCGGTGCGCTGACCGCAACCGGTGCCACGGACTCTCCGCAGCCATCGGCCAGCAACTCGGCCAGCGTCTCGATGGCCGCAGCGGCATCCTCGCCGGTGGCGCTGATGGTCAGAACGTCGCCAAGGGCCGGCTGCATGGCCATGATCGCCACCAGGGATTTGCCGTTGGCACTGTCCTGCTGCCGGTGCAGGCGGATATCGGCCTTGAAGCCCTTGGCGGCCTGGGCGAACACTGCTGCCGGCCGGGCATGCAGCCCATTGGCATTGGGCAGGCTGATCGGCTGCGAGACCAGCGCCTCACCTTCATTCACCGGCGCATCGTCCACCAGCCCGACGTGGCCAAGCTCCAGCAACGGCTGGCCACCGACCACCCTGGCGCTGTCACCGGTAAGCATGCTGAACGGCTCGCCGCTGACCACCAGCATCAGCGTCATCAGGCTGCGCGCATGCACGGCGATATGGTCGGCATCGAACTCGATCAACGCCTGGCCGGCCTCGACACGCTGGTCTTTTTCGACCAGCGCGGTGAATCCCTTGCCGGCCAGGTTCACGGTATCCAGGCCGATATGCAGCAGAATCTGCGCGCCGCCCTCATGGGTAATGGTGATGGCGTGGCCACTGGATTGCAGGTCGCTGACCACGCCCGCCAGGGGCGCGCACAGGGTCTGCGACGTGGGGTCGATGCACAGGCCGTCACCGATCACCCGATTGGCGAACACCGGGTCAGGCACATGATCAAGGGGCACCAGCACCCCGGAGAGCGGTGCCAGCAATTGCAAGGGTTGAGGTACGGTCATGGCTTCACCTGCGGTTTTATTCTTGGAATGCATGGCGTAACTGGGTTGCTCGGGGTCGAGCGCCGCGCGGCGACTCGGGCATGCGCGGCGCGGCCCTCGATCAGCTGTCTGCAAGGTGCAACACGAAGGACTCATAAGGCCTCAGGTACAACTGGCGCCCCCGCGGCTCGCAGTCCGGGTAATTGCTGATCACCAGCCGTTGGCTGCTGGCGGTGTCGATCACCCGCTCAGGCAGCTCGACTTCGCACGCGGTGCCATAGAAGTTGTTCACCACCAGCAGCCGTTCATGGGCGCTTTCACTTTCGCGCAGGTAGATCCACACCTGCTCATGCTCCGCCAGCAGTTGGCGATAGACGCCCTGCTGGATCAGCGGCTCCCGGCGGCGCAAGCCAACCAGCTGGCGGTAGTAGTGCAGCACCGACGTGGGATCGTCGAACTGGTTGGCGACGTTTATCTGCTTGGCATTGCCAGGCACGCCGATCCAGGGTTCGGCGGTGCTGAATCCGGCGTTCGCCTCGCCATTCCACTGCATCGGCGTGCGCCCGTTGTCGCGGGACTTCTGCATGATGGTGGCCATGATCGCTGCAGGGCTTTCGCCAGCGTTGCGTTTGAGGCGGTAGATATTCAGGCTCTCGACATCGCGGTATTGCTCGATGCTGTCGAAGCCCGGGTTGGTCATACCCAGTTCCTCGCCCTGATAGATGAATGGAGTGCCCTGCAAAAAGTGCAGCGCGGTGGCGAGCATCTTCGCCGACTGCACACGGTACTTGCCGTCATCGCCGAAGCGTGACACCACCCGCGGCTGGTCATGGTTACACCAGAACAAGGCGTTCCAGCCGCCGCCGGCCTGCATGCCGGTTTGCCAGTCGGAGAGGATGCGCTTGAGCGCCAGGAAGTCGAAATCGGCCTGCACCCACTTCTGCAGATTGGGGTAGTCCACCTTCAGGTGGTGGAAGTTGAAGGTCATCGACAACTCTTTCGAGTCCGGGCGCGAATAGCGGATGCAATGTTCGAGCGAGGTCGAAGACATCTCGCCGACGTTGATCAGCTCGTGGCCTTCGAACACCTCGCGGTGCATTTCCTGCAGGTACTCATGCACGTTCGGGCCGTCGGTATAGAAGCGGCGCCCATCGCTGGCATCCTCGGGAAAATCGGCCGGCTTGGAGATCAGGTTGATCACGTCCAGGCGGAAGCCGCCCACGCCCTTGTCGCGCCAGAAGCGCATCATTCTGAAGACTTCCTGGCGCACCTTGGGGTTGTCCCAGTTGAGGTCGGCCTGGGTGTGGTCGAACAGGTGCAGGTAGTACTGCCCGGTCTGCGCTTCGTACTCCCACGCCGAGCCGCCGAATTTCGACTCCCAGTTGTTCGGCTGGTCGCGCCAGATGTAGAAGTCGCGGTACGGGCTGTCGAGGCTGCTGCGCGCCTGCTGGAACCACACGTGCTCGATGGAGGTGTGGTTGACCACGATATCGAGCATCAGCTTGATGCCGCGCTTGCCCGCCTCGGCGATCAGCAGCTCGCAGTCGGCCATGGTCCCGTAGCTGGGGTCGATGGCGTAGTAGTCGCTGATGTCGTAACCGTTGTCCCGCTGTGGCGAACGCAAGAACGGCGTGAGCCACAGGTAGTCGACACCCAGCCACTGCAGGTAGTCGAGCTTGGCCACCACACCGAGCAGGTCGCCGGTGGGGTTGCCGGCTTGGCTGTAGAAGCTCTTCGGGTAGATCTGGTAAATCACCGAACGCTGCCAGTCTTGCATGGCGCTATTCCTTCATCTGTTTTAGAACAACGAGCGGCACGCCATCACGCTGCCGCTCGCCAAGCGATGGTTCAGGCCACCCGGTAGCCGGGGCGGACGATCTTGACGCTGAGGGCGCAGGTGAGCAGGAACGGCACCGCGATGGCGATGACCATGCCCACGATGAACACCGGGATGTACTGCGGCATGATGGAAATGAAACCGGGCAGCCCGCCGACGCCGATGGCCGAAGATTGCACCTTGTTCAGCGACAGGAAGATGCAGCCCATGGCCGAGCCGATCAGGGCGGCGTAGAACGGGAATTTGTAGCGCAGGTTGATGCCGAACATCGCCGGCTCGGTGATGCCGAAGTACGCGGAAATCGCCGAGGTCGACGCCATGCTCTTGTCCCGCACGTTGCGGGTCATGTAGAACACCCCGAGCGCGGCGCTGCCCTGGGCCAGGTTGGACATCACGATCATCGGCCAGATGAAGGTGCCACCCTGGGTGGAGATCAATTGCAGGTCCACGCCCAGGAACATGTGGTGCATGCCGGTGATCACCAGCGGCGCGAACAACACGCCGAAGATCGCCCCACCAATCAGCGGCGCGAAATCGAACAGGGTGACCACGCCCTCGGTGATCAGAATGCCCAGGTGGCGGGTTACCGGGCCGATCAGCGCCAGCGCCAGAACGCCGGTAATGACGATGGTGGTGATCGGCACCACCAGCAGCTGGATGGCATTGGGCACCCGGGCGCGCAGCCATTTCTCGATCACGCTCATCACATAGGCCGCCAGCAGGATCGGCAGGATCTGCCCCTGGTAACCGACCTTCTCGATCTTGAACCAGCCGAAGATGTCGAAGTACGGCATGCCCTGATCGCCCAGGCCGGCGACCACCTTGCCGTAGTTCCAGGCGTTGAGCAGGTCCGGGTGCACCAGCATCAGGCCCAGCACGATGCCGAGGATCTCACTGCCGCCGAAGCGCTTCGCCGCCGACCAGCCGACCAGCGCCGGCAGGAACACGAACGAGGTATTGGCCATCAGGTTGATCAGGCTCCACACGCCATCCAGCGACGGGTAGGCCTCCAGCAGGGTGACCCCTTCGATGAACATGCCCTTGGCGCCGATCAGGTTGTTCACCCCCATCAGCAAGCCGGCAATGATCAGCGCCGGCAGGATGGGCATGAACACGTCGGAGAGAATGCGCACCAGGCGCTGCATGCCGTTGATCTTGGCAGCGCTCTGCTGCTTGAGATCGGCGATGGTCATGGCCGCCAGGCCGGTCTGCTCGCGCAGCGCGGCATACACCTTCTCCACATCGCCGGGGCCGATCACCACCTGGTACAGGCCGCCGGTGAAGAACGAGCCCTTGACCAGATCGATCTGGTTCAAGGTTCCCACGTCGACCTGCTTGGGGTCTTTGAGGGACAGGCGCAGGCGCGTCACGCAATGGGCGGCCTGCTCGACATTGTCGACGCCGCCGAGGCTCTGCAGCACGTCGCGGGCAATGGCTGAATAATCGTGACTCATGCGCTTTTTATCCTTCGAGGATTTTGTTTTTGGAGAGCGGCATAGGTAGCAACCTGAAAAGACCTTACTCGTACATACGAGTTAAATCAATAACTCGTATAGACCAGTCAAGCCCTGTTTGCCAACCTGCCGGCCAGCCAGCAAATGCCCGGCCGCCCTCGCCCCCATGTCCAGACGATAGACAAACCGCCACGCGCTCCCTAAGGTTCCTCGCTTGACGACAACCCGGCATCGAGCCCTGCACATGAGCAAATACAGCCAGATCTACAGCGATCTGCTTGCCAGCATCACCAGCGAACGCCTTGAGCGCGGCGCCCGCCTGCCTTCGGAAACCGAGCTGATGGAGCGCTACCAGACCAGCCGGGGCACCGTGCGCAAGGCCATCGAGCAACTGCAGGAACGCGGCTTCGCACAGAAGATCCACGGCAAGGGCACCTTCGTGCTGTCGCGCGCGCCCATCGAGTTCCAGCTCGGCGGCATCGTCAGCTTCCAGGAGACCTACCCCAGGCTGGGCGGCAACGTGCGCACCGAGGTGGTCGAGCTCAGCCAGCTACCGCTGGAAGGCAGCCTCTGCGAGCACATCCAGGCGGAACAAGGCACCCTGATCACCCGCATCAAGCGGGTCAGGCGCATCGATGGCCGGCGGGTGATCCTGGATATCAACCACTTCGTCGCCGACCTGATCCCCGGCCTGGATCGCCGCATCGCCGAGCACTCGATTTACCACTACATCGAAAAGACCCTGCAGCTGCAGATCAGCTACTCGCAACGCACCATCGAGGCCGTGCCCCGCGGCGCGGACGACCTCAAGCACCTCGACCTGGACGACCAGAGCCACGTGATCGTCGTCAGCAACCAGACCTTTCTGCAGGATGGCCGACAGTTCGAGTACACCCAGTCCCGGCATACGCTCGACAAGTTTTACTTTTCGGATGTGGCGCGGAGGTAGGGGCGTGCTAGGCGCTGACAACCCCAGATGCCTTCTCGGCGAAGACAATCACCACATAGATGTCCGTATTCGCCAGCGAAGGTGGGGTTAAGGTCAGCAAGGTTATTTCTTGAAGGCCCAACTCCAAGCACGAGAGCACAGGCAAAAAGTTACGTAGCCGAACAGAAGCATTGCAGTGCCCAGAAACATCATCACTGCGAGCGCCTGCATATCTTTCGAAAACTGAGCTGCCGGAATGTAACAGTCTGCACCAAAGCCGCGGCAGCCCAAGCTGATGGCGCGGAGCCCGAATGTGAAATACAGGCCAACCGCTGCAGCTAAAGCGACGAAGAAACCGCCGATTACGAATAGTATCCGCCTCACGCCTCCCCTCCTCTTTACAATTGTTCCAAAGCACGCGAATGCCACACGTAGTAACCAATGACTTGCCTAGCAAACGATGTAGCTCTATCGACGGTCAACCTTTGAAAATCATGGAGGCGCCGACATCGCGGGCTATACCGAAGCTCGGTCTTATCCAGGTTGAGCTTCGGTTGCCGGGCTTGCCCATTGCGCAACGAACTCGGCAATCCTCTCCTCAATGCGACTTTCAACCGTACGTAAACGCAGGATAGGAATACCGCTTTTCTCAAGGATGCTGTTTTTCCGCGCATCCCGCGCAGCCTGATCGGGGCGGTCGTGAAAACCACCATCCACCTCGATCACCCCCAAGGGGGTTTTACCCACCTTGAAATAAACAACGAAATCGCAACTAGCTCTCGTCATGAACGCCAGCTCAAGCTCCGTCAAATCTGGATTGGTCGGCGAAGCGACCTGGTTTAACTTGACCTGCTTGTGATAACTCAGTGCTTGGCACGCTGGAACAGCAAGTGCCTCACGCAATAGCTGCTCACCAATCTGTTCAGACTTGTAACGCGAATCCTCCTTACGCAAACGCCCTTCCAACTGCGCCAGCGACTGATCGTACTCGCGGTACAACAGATCAAAGGCAGACACCACAGGGGCACGCACGATCTGCTCGTCCTGAGCGTAATAAGCGATGTACCGCATCAAGGCCGCGACATGGCTGTTGTTGCTAGCGAATACCTCGTCACCGGTTACCAACGTAAAACGATGCTTGGCGCGTGAGACCGCTACGTTGATCATCCGAGGGTCATCAACGAAGTCCAAACGGTTACGCGTCTGGTTGTACTGCTTCTTGTCGAGCACGGTAGAAAAGACGATCTCGTCGCACTCGCGCCCCTGAAACTTGTGCACGGTGTCCTTGATGAAATCTTCCGGCAAATGTGCACCGGAGAGGGTGACCTGTGCGCGGAACGGCGCGATAAAACCGCGTCCGTCTTCATCGATGCCAAAGGGTTCGCCTTCGTCATCGAGCACCTTGAGTAAAGAGTCCAACTCACGGAGGTTGGTGTTCTTACGCGCGTGGTTTCCCTTGCCCGTAATGACCAAACGCAACGGCTCCTCGCCGTTGTCTTTGGTCATTGGCACCAATGCGTTGTCGTAGAACTGCTGGTTGCAGAACTGGATGATCCTGGGATGGCAGCGGTAATGCTCTTTCAAAAGCGTTCTAGGCAGCGCGTCTTGGAATACCGCGATGCATGAATCAAGCAGGCTATAGCGTTCACAATCGTACGCTTCGGCAGGGGCCGGGAGGCCAAGCACCTTGGGAATATGCGCCAGCTGACGGTTGTCACCAACAACGATCAGGTTCTTCGCACAGCCCATCGGCAGGATGCCCGGCACGATATCCTGCAGCGAAGCCTCATCAACGATCACATAATCGAGGATGGCTCCCCGAGCAAGTGAATTGACGATGGAATGCGTGCCGCTGCCCACAATTGGAAAACGCTGCACAAAGGCGTCGAACTGTTGCTGATACGTCTTGGCATCAAAGCTGTCTGAGGGGCGCGCCTTATTGTGCAAGTGCTGTTTCAAATGCTTCATCGAGCCCGCTTTCAATTTATCCAGCAAGGCCTCGAAGTTGCCACGGGCAAGCGAGTCACGACATTTTTGAAGCTCCGCCTGCTTCTCCATCAGCGTTTTGTCGTAATAGTGCATCTGTAATGCATGGAAGACGGACAAGCGCGCATCACCCTGGGCGAATGGCTTAGCCCGGAGGATCTTGAAATTGAGCAGTAGCTCGATGCGATCCTTGAGCCGGATACGCCCCTCACCTAGGTAGGCAAGATAAGCCATCAGGTCTGCCGTCTTGCGGGGCGTCAGCCCGTACTTTTCCAGCGAAGCAGTGGCCTGCAACCCGCTGTCTTCCTGCCACTGCTGCAAGTAGCGCTGCTCAACGGCCAGCTCATCAAGCTCCATCTCCAACTGCGCAGCTCGATTGTGATCCTGCAAGTACTGCTTCAAGTGCGCCAGCTGAGCCTGAACTTCTTCAAGAGTCGGAGCAGGCTCAGATTCAGTCGATGGCCATGCTGGCAAATCAGCGAAGAAGTCCTTGCGATTATCCCCGTTGCCAAGCTTGGCAACTAAATGACCGAGGCCGCATTTCTCCAATTTTTCGTAGACGTTCTCGACAGCTGCATTGTTGTTGGAAAGCACTGCAACCGTTTGCCCACGTAAAAGTATATTGGCAATTATGTTGAGGATTGTCTGGGTTTTGCCGGTTCCTGGCGGACCTTCGATCACACTGACCTGCGCACTGAAGGCTCGCTCCACAGCGGCAAGCTGGCTCTCGTTCAAGCCGAATGGAAAGATCAGACCTTCACCCGCAGCAAGCATCCCATTTTGGGCCGTGCAGTAGGCATGCAAAGCGGTATCGGCACTAGCAGGTAGGCGTTCTAGCTGACGCACCACGTTGGCGGCGATTTCAAGATCCGCCTTCGATTTCGCGAGGCTTTGCCGAGCCTTCGCCACCGCGATGAGGTAATTGAAAACCGGGGTGTCCTTCATCGCTGCAGGTTCGGTGAAACCGATATCTTCGACCTTATAGATATAGGGCTCGTCAGACCCCGCGTAACGCACGACGGCATATCGCTCACCGTAGATCGTGGCCCTGGAAATGGGCGTGATGATCGAACTACCGGGCTTGGTCAATAACATCTCGCCCAATTCACGAATGGGAGCGATATTGCAGTCGCTTAGCAGAAATTCGTCTCTGCTTTTATCTGCGTAAGAGCAACAGAGTTGAAGCCTCTTTTGTTTGTCTTTACAGAGCCACCACTTGGCAATTTCTGCGCTTTTGTCCTGACCATCTACTTGGATCGAAATCATACATTCCTTGCATATGCTCGTACCGCATCCATCTACGCCCCCAAGGCGGATGAATGCCGTAACATCCTTTAAGAGGGATCATTTTGCCATTACCACAGGCATGCTGGTAGCGGTAATACCTAGTACAACCAGCCGGGTTGCCATCTGCAAACCTGCGGGCTAGAGTGCGCGGGTCGTGGTCAATCCCGCGACCGGGAGTCGAAACCCGTTTTGTCTGAGGACGCAGCAACGTCATAGCCAATAGCTGGTGGTTCGCCACCGGGCTACTGCATTTCTATGGCGGGCCGTGCGGGGCAGGCTCACGCCTGGCCGGTTCCCTCGGACGCCGGTATTTCGACCCCCGTACGGTTCGCCACCAATAACCGAGTCGAAACGGCATTGGTGGCTCTTCAGCTGTCCGAGGAGCATAAGGAAAATGCGCTATCCAGCTTTTACGCCAGGGCACCACCCTGCTCGCCCCAACGGCCCACAGACCTCCACCCCGGAGGTGCCCCATGGCTAACCCACTCGGCCGTGTACTCAACTTCCCCAGACGCCCAAGCCCGATTACGGGCGCCAACTTCCAGACCCGAAGCGCACTGGCCGATGCCGACCTGCGCGCCGCACTGTTGAACGAGTTGTTCGAAGACCTTCTGCGCAAGGAACGGAACCGGCCTGACTCGCTACGGGTGCGAATGGCCTGCTTCGCCGCCCAGGAACTGCTCAACGAATTGACGGTGCTTTACCGCCGAGCATGCTGCGAAAACCGGGAAGGCAATCACCATGACTAAAGGCGTGACCACCACCCTGCCCGCCAACGACGGCTACCCAGGCCTGCAGATCGCCTGGGCAAAGGATTGCCGCCCGGCTTTTCATGAAGGCATTCGCGCTGCAGAACGCTGGCTCAACGGCAAGCGCAGCCGTTGGTTATGGGCTGCACTGATTTTCGAGCGGGATGCACTACTGGAAGAGACGGACCGGAAAGCGTTTGAGGTAGCGTTTATCAGTCGGATTCAGCAGAAGCTGGAGGGAAGCGTCTAGCCGAGTAACTTAACGCTGTGCCCACGGGCATTGGGCAAGATCAACGGTTGCCATCAACAACCGCATCTGAAATTAGAACCGCTGAGCAGTGAGAAGCTCGTAGAAACGGAACAGAAAATCTGTTCCGTTTCTACGAGTGCAGCTTCTTCACGGCAAAGCAAGGTTACCGAACCTAGCAATCGCCTAATCAAAGGACTGCCGTCCGTTTCCATGAGGGTATCCGGCTACACAAAGAAACCAGCAATACGCCGTTCTGCTTCCCCAGCAAGGATGGCAAAACCCGCGTCGACACCAAGACGGTCAGCCAGCTCGTCGGAGACCGACAGTGTCGCTTCAAGAACCGCCGCAAGCCTCTGGCCGGCCGCCATCATGACGACTCGTTAGTACTGAGCAATGGTGTCAAGGTGAATGGACACCACATGACTTACGCCGGACTGGCGCGACCATGATGCAAGAGCTGGGGGTAACACTGGAGATCATTGATCGCTGCCAGAACCACTTACTGGGAGGATCCAAGGTACGCCGACACTATCTGCATCACGACTATGCCAAGGAGAAAACCGAGGCTTGGCGTCTTCTTGGGAGCAAGTTAGAAAAGCTCTTATCAACTGAACAATCCGACTAGCCACCTAGCAGAAGCCTTCTGAGATGAAGTCAAAGCTGAAACTTAAGCCAGCCTAAACCCAGCAGGCATTCAATGAACTGATAATGGCCAAATCAAAACAGCATCACTTCCGAGACTAACTTACCATGGTGCTAGGTAGCGGCGCGGCCAACAACAACTCAACCACTCATCAAATTCCTGCCTATTAAGGCAAGCATGGTCTATGCGGATACTCTGTCGGGATGGTTACTGGCTGCAACCATGTCGCCTTGGAGCTAAAGCCCAATATCAGCTCAGGAATTTTTGGCACAACAACCACTTGAGTTCTGGCAGGATCAATAAACAGAACACTAAATTCATGCTCATCTATGCCCTTACACCGAAACGAAGAATTAAAGTCCGCAAAATGCGCAAGGCGATATATAGTCGACTTGCGCTGATCACTTGAATCCACCCACCCCCAAATAAGCCCCACTAAAAAAAGCTGAGCAATTGCACTTACAAAAAGCGAGACCAAAATGGTAAGTCCCTCATGCCCACCTACGAATTCGTCACGCCAGAAATAGGACACGATCAAAATTAAAACAGAAATCACAAGCACAGGCCAAAACAACATACTCAATACTTGCAAAGCGGTGGCCGCGACAAGCGTCATGGGCAGCAATGTCGCATCCATATGAAAGATGGAGTTAATATCACTCATAGCCTTTGCCTTGGCGACATATGTAAAATATGCAAACAAAACAACCCAGGCAGTCAATGATGCTCGCAACCCCATTAGATCACGCAGCAATGTAACCTCCATCACACCAACAAAAATATATAATCCTAAAAAAACGAAAGCAACCATTAGAAACAAAGCTGCGTCGGGACTATCCTCTGCTTTCCAGAATGACGCCAACAGGATCAGCACCGCAATGAGCGACACATGAAACAAAGCCGACAACCTATTACTTAACTCTCTTTTTTTCTGCAAAACCTCAAAGTCCGGCTTACGACTATATTGATTTGACTCGCTCATCGCCCCTCCCACTTTTAAAAACCGACATTCCAGTCATAAGTAAAACTAAATACACTTAGCCTTTAAATCGCAAGCTAATCCCTCCGACACCAGCCACACACTCCCTCACCAACTCTAGAATCTAAAAATCTTAGTTGCTCCAGAGCGAAGCCAGAACCAGAGACGGGACACTGTTCAAACTGCTTATTGTCCCGTTGGTTGCGGAGGAGCTTCAGCAGTCATGGTCGGCGGTTGAGCCAGGCCTTAAGCCGAGTCCAGATGCTACGGGAATGCGCAGTCGCACTCTGGCCACCAGTAGCGGATCCGGGGAGCTCACGACGCGCTTCATGCAGCGAGCCATAATGCGCAGCTTTGGCCTTCTTATCGCGTAGACGCTCCGCCTCTATCTGGCCTTGCGACCATGGCCCCGCCTCCAAAACTCGACTCCGCTGGATCACGTAGTGCGACCGGCACTTCTGATTCCAGTTGCCTACGGAGGGATGAAGCGAGATGGACTCACCATCGAACGTCATCCGCCAGTCGGTCGGCGTGAATGGGGTCACCACGCGGTCCCCGCAACCGCAGCAGCACGAGTGCACTGCGGTTGCGTAGTCCATCGAGATGTACAAGATGCCAGGCTCCAACTCGCGTGGAACGTTTCGCACAAAACTATGTTCCAGACTCAGATGGCGCATCATGATTGGTCTCCGTTGAGCAACATGCTCCCATCGGTCGTGTACGTGCTGTGATGCTCGCTCTCTAGGTCGCGGTAGAATCCGCGGAGCTTTTTCCACTTCACGACTGCGAGGCAAGCATTTAAGGCGTTCAGGTCGGCCACCTGGATATTGGATGCGTACACGTCCTGGCCTCCGCCACCAGCGAAAGAGATGCGCCCTGCGTGGACATGCTCGCGTTTCGCCGGCGTGCTCGTCGTCACCCGCAGAATGCCGCCCAAGCTACCGTTGCTAAGTTCAAGCCCCATCCCAACTTCGATAAATGGCACACCAAGCGCTTCGAGCTTCGCCACCACGGCGCGCTTTTCCTCACCCGCGTCCATGCTGATGAACGCAAACGTGATGCCGTCAAGCAGCCCCAGCGTCTCCGTTTTCATCTTCACGGGGTGAGCCACGATCCCGCGATGCATCCGTTCATAGATGCCCTTCAGGTAGTGCACCTTTTTGGGGGCGTCCCGCAACTCCTCGAGCGATGGCGCCCCGGGCGCGCGGAACGCGTTGTGGGAAAGAAAGTCGTCATCGTCGAAGAGCCGGATTTCCCTCACCGGCGTTTTCGCGACCAGATCGAGGATGTACCCACCGGTACCACCTGCGCCGAGGATGCCCACCACCTCACCTTCCAGCTTGCTAGCTAGCGCGCCCAGGCCTACCCGGCTGGATGCTGTATCGAGATAGTTGAAGGCGCTGGGCTCATTCTCATCATCAGCGCCACGGATCAGCCGTGGGCTGATACCGGGCTGCAGGACGGCCGCCGGGCCGGCCAAGATGGTCGCGTAGGTAGCCATCTTGGCGTAGTAGTCCGGGTAGCCATCCGAGTTGGGTTTACTGGAAAAGCTGTGCCTTGCGGTGAGCCCGTAACCAAGGTCGGTGTTGGGCGACGCATGGGAGATGCCTGGCAAGGGCGTTCCATTTGCGCTGCAGGGGAAGTCGCCGTCCCAGTGAATTACGTGTGTCTCTGGCTTGCGCGTCCGGTCCCCAGCCAAGTCAAGGTTGGACACCAGGGTGCCGGTGCGCACACGACATTGAGCGTCGACATAGGGCACTTCCAGCATGACTAGGAGACTCCCCTGAATGCGAACGAAGTAGCCCTCCGTGCGCAACCGGGCCAGGTCAGCATTACGACTGAACAGTTCGTGTGACATTGAAAATTGTCCCCTGTTTTTTGACTTCAACGGAGCCACCCTCAGCGAGTTCACCAGCGCGGGGGTGCGAGGCAGCATTGCGGTATGTCATCGAGAACTTGACGTTGGTCTCTGCCGGCGCGTTCGGATGGGATAACTTGACCACCTGCTCGAAGGTGACATGCTTGTCCGGCACAATCTCTTCGACAGCATTGACCACGATGACGTAGCCCTTTTGCGGCCTTAGGGCGGTGATAAACCGCTCAATACCAGGGTTGTCGAGATTGATCCTGTCATCCGGCTCGATGAGGATATCCTCGCCGCCCCGTACTTCCAGGAAGATGGCCTCTTCGGGCGGGGCTTCGGCCAGGTCATACAAGACGCTGCCCAGCAGCTCCGGGTGACCCCAGGCCATCTGGCGATCGTTCAAGGAGAACTTGAAGTCGCGGTCGGACTTGAACGCAATGAAGCGCTCAGCACCCTTGCCTCGCAGATCCACTGTCTCGTCGAGACGAACGTCCTCAAAATCGCCCGAGGCGAGAAGTGCATAGAGTAGATAGTCGCTTCGGCGATCGAGCCCCGCGCTGTCCAGGATTTGCCGGCCGGTGGGTACCGGGTCAGGCACGTCGATATTGCGGAAGGTCAGTCCTTCCAAGCCGAAGCGGATGCGATAGGCGCCGGCCTCTCGCAGTGGACGATCCTCGCGGATCGCGTCACCAACGTCGTCAAACGGAGAGTTTTTCATATGGTCCTCTAAAGTGTTGCGGCAGAGTTTTTTCTGCCTTCAACTCTCTAATCGGACCCAGCGACTGCCGCCGGTAAACTTTTTTCAGAATTGTTTTGAGAGGGTTCCAGGGGGGATTGCACCACACACGAAAAAGGCCGGGCAGTTCGGGCAAGTGGCGTCCGAAGTATTTGTTCGGAACTGGCCGCCTCGGATGCCGCGGAAAATCTCGCCCAATTTTTCTTGGCGATTGCTCAACTCTTTGGGACTGAGTTTCAACGGCTTGCTTTCAGCATCAGCTAGGTAGACCAGTTCCAGCTCGGCGCCCGGGAACTTCGCCTGGGCCGCTAGTACAAATGCAGCGGCACCGACGTCCTTGCTGTCACCGCTGGGCGCATGGCCAGTTCTCACCCGGCGTATGGCCCGCTTTCCGTCTTTCACGAGGACATCATCCGGTGTTACTTCGATCTCATGGCCGTCTAACACAATTTGCAGCGGGGTCGGAGCTTCAACCTGTGCGCCAGCCCTCGATGCCAGGAAGTATTGGAGCATAGTGGAGGCTATCGCACGGTAGTCATCGAAATAGCCATGTTCATGAAGCCCCTGAGCCGCGAAGGCCTGAGAAAGCAGATCCTCCCACTCAGCACTAGAGTTGCCCTGCGCGACGATCTTCCGGTAGACCTCCCGAATCGCTTCATGCATATGCATAAATGAACTCATGCCGCGCCGGCCACCTACCTGAAGCAAGTGTGTGTAGAGGAATCGCCGTGCACACGATGCGTAAAGCGCGACCGCATCTGAGCTGAACCGCGGGGTTCCCGAGAAGACGATGGGTATTTGCGTATCGTCCGGGGCAGGAGGCAATACAGTAGTGGGCGTGACGGCGCGCCGTTGAGCTGGACCAATGCGATCCAGGAACTGCGATAGCGGCCTGGCACGCCCATTCGATGTTGAGGTCGCTCCGTAAAATGCAATGCGTGTCTTCGCCCGGGACATTGCGACGTAGAACAAGCACTCCTGCTCTTCGTTGTGGGCCGCCCGTGCAATGTCCTCTGCGCTCCCTTGACCACCTGCTACCATGCCTGCGGGTGGGGGGCACTTTGATGTCCGAAGCGCCCCTGGGATGGAGTCCTTATTGACGCCGGCAATGTGAACCGCTGGAAACTCCAACCCTTTCGAGCCATGGATAGTCATCAGGCGAACCGCATCAATCCCCTGGGCTGCCGTGGGTAGCTGCCTCAAGTCTCTATCGTCCCGAAGGCGCAGCAGTCTCCTCACGCGATCAGAAAGCCGCTGGATCGGGAGACCCTGGCCGTTCGGCTGTGCCCGAACGAAGTTCATGAACTGCCAGATTGCGATGCCCTGAGCCTGGTCCGAGACGCTGGCTGAAGAAGCGATGCGGGCTGCTTGTCTAGTCCGGTCGAGCAGAAGGGTTGCCAGCACGATCCAAGGTTGGGAGGTGGCGTCGAAACCTGCGAGAGCTGCATTGAGGGAAGACAGAGCAGTCTGACCAGCGGGTGTCAGCTCAGCTGGAATGCTAAGTCGCCAAGCGCCAGGTTCCGAGTCGGTACCTCGTAGATGCTCGAAGACACAAACAGCGTCCTCCAAGCTCATGGCGAATTCTGGCCAGCAAGCCGTCCGGATCATCCCCATCGCGCGCCGATCCACGAGTAGCGACAGCACCGCGACGAGGTCTTTTACTTCCGGACGTTCAAACAGGCTGCCCAGGAAAAGCACTGGAATGCCGGCACGCTCGAGCTCACGTCCGACGTCCGAAAGTCGATCGTTGCCCCGACAAAGGACTGCCTGGTCCCGATACCGATAGCCCGACTTACGAAGCTCCTGAATGCCGTCAGCGATGGCCGAGGTCAGCAGGGAGGTGTTGTCAACTGTGATGATTTCGGGCAGCTTTCCGCTTGGAACTCTATCCGCCTCAAGGGCCTCTTCTCCAGCAGCTGCGGACATACCTGCAGCAAAAGCAGAAAAGGCATGGACAACTTCAGGGGTGGAACGGTAGTTGATTTTCAGACTGTCCCGTACCGCGCCAGGGAAATCTTGGCAACCGAAGCGGGCCATGTTGAACGAAGAGGCGCCGCGGAACCGATAGATCGACTGCTTGGCGTCCCCCACCACCCAGAGGTTATTGCCTGACGGCTTCAGTGTCGCAAGAAGCCGAACGCTACTGTGGTTCACGTCCTGATACTCGTCGACCAGAATGTGGTCATAGTCGCTCTGCAACTGCCTTCGAACGGCTTCATCGCTCTCCAGTAGTTGAACCGGGCGCATAACCAGGTCGCCAAAGTCGACACACTGAGCGAGTGTTTTGAGCTCTTCATAGCGAGCGTAGACCTTGGCAACTTCTGCCGCTTTCTCCGCAGCCTCCACCTCGCTGGGGTTACTCGCCGCGTTAGCCATTGCATTGGCTAGCGCAAGATAGCCCGCTGCATCAACAACTTCATCCTTGGCGCGTGAGACCGCGGTCAGGATTTCAGCAGCCGTCTGAGATGGATCATAAAGGTTGCGATAGTGGGTGAGGCCTAGCCGAGGAAATTCGTTTTCAAGCAATTCTACTGCTTCGGTTCGGTCCATCAGGCGGGGATCGACCGGAAGGCCACATCGGTCGTTGAATCGTCTGAGGATGTCCAGTCCAAAGCTATGGAAGGTCCCAATGCAGAGCGCTGCGGCTTCCGCTGGCCGCTTCAGCGCGATCCGCTCGGACATCTCTGCAGCGGCCTTGTTCGAGAAGGTCAAGAGAAGGATACGTCTTGGATCTACCCCCTCATCCAACAAGCTCTCAACTCGCGCCACCAGCGTGCGGGTCTTTCCGGTGCCTGGCCCAGCTTGGAGAAGGAACGCGTCCCCGCGATGGTTGGCTGCCGTTTTTTGCTTCTCGTTGAGTGGAATTTCGATAGGCGCTTCTACTGCAACTACTGGCACAGGGGGGAGCAAAAGCGCATCAAGCATCTGCTGTGCGACGACCTCGAAGGGGGCACCCAACCGGTTTGCAATCTCCGAGCAGGTCTGGCCTTGAGTAACGTGCAAATCAAAGACTCGCGACCGTGGCAGCAGCAATTCTCTCGCGAAGAGGTCCATCTGGACTTCTCGGCGCTGCCGTCGGCTGTAATCGACTACGCGCTCCATGCCAACTGGCGCAGCCTCAGAGGTTCGCGCTGGATCGACCTGAAATGCTGATTCCTCCTCTTCCTCACCATCACCTAGCTCGGCGTGCCCGATTTCATGGGCGACGAGAAAGGCTTGCTCGAACGGTGTCCCTAAGTCCTCATGAACAATCAGCTGCAAGGCAGCATCAAACGTTGCGCGCGCCCCGTCGAGGATTGAAGCGCCAGGGAGGCACCTTTCAACCGTGATGCCCAGCTTCTCCGCTATGTATTCGGCGAACTGATAAGGAGACCATGGATCGCTGCCGTGTTCGACTGCTTCATGATGCAAGCGCTTCGCGTGCTGGCGAGCGAGTTCTAGTTGGTCCATGGTCAGTCATCGTCGTGGAGCAGTAGTGAAATGCGTTCCTCATCCATCCCCGCCTCTCTTAAAAGGCGTTCAAGCGGGACTTTCTCGGCCGGGGCTGGCTTGTCATCCGACTTGTTTGCACGAAGCACTGATGCCTGCGCAGGCAAGAGGAGAAACGACTGAACAACAGAGACTGATGTTTGTAGCGCGTTGGCTAAGCGCCCGAGGAACCGGCTTGGCAACGTCGCAACATCTATTCGGCGCTCGCGAATGGCGACGCCGACCTGCATGGGTAATCCGAGAGTTTTGGCTGCTGCAGCGAAGGTTCTTGGCGAGGCGGCCTGCAGGATTTCCACCGTGACTACGGACTCGCGGAGCCGGCCCATTTTAGCGCTCACGGCGGCGAGCTCTTGTACGCTGAGCGGAAGGTCCTCGTCGACTTGCCGGGAAAGCTCTCTGGCGAGATCGACAAGGTCGGCAGAGAACTGAGGATAGTCGGCAAGATACGTTTTGAGCACCTCGGATCCTGGCTCGAAATCCATCGCGAAAGCGTTCATGACGTCTTCGCTAGAAATTGGTGAACGCTTAATCATCACAGTTTTCCCTTGCGTTCAAGGCGCAGTCGCAGAGTCGCAAAGGCCTTGTCGCGGTGTGTACGGATGGTTTTCTCGCTCTTGCCTAGTACTTTGCTTATGGTGACAGCAGAGGGGTCTTGCGAGTCGATGGGAATCTCTTGGCGCCACATTTCGACGATTCTTCTTTGGAGTTCAGGCAGACTATCAATCTCTTCGTCGAGCCGTAACCGGTAAAATTTTTCGTCGAGCACTCGAGGATCAAAAGGGTCGTAGCCATCGATTGCTGCTTCCAGGACGTTGGAAACACCATCCTCGTCCATGCATAGCTCTTCACTCTGGCGATCACGCTTCCAGTGGCGATCACTGGCATCCTTCCGATCCTTGGCGATGGCCGAATTGAAGTTGACTTCGTAGTAGTCCAGGCGATCGTCATACGCTGTCCGATCGCTAAGCAACAAATCGATGAAATGGTCGACGACATCATCCCGGATGTTCGTCTTGGTAAGTGAGACTGTGGCTCCGTCCGAGTCCTCGGCGCGAGGCGCGAGAAGGAAAACTCGGTGGAGCAGCCGCTCAGTTAGCCTCTCGCGATGCGGGCCACCCCCTGCATTGCGTACAAAGTGCACCAACGCCTCCGGTGAGACAAAGTCAGGGGAGGTGCGAGAGCAAATGGCCGCTCTGCGCTCAAGTTCGGAGGGGCTAACGGCCGTCAAATCATGAATTTCGGCTTCAACGGCCGGACGCCGCTGATACAGCGTGCCATCAAGTTTGATCTTACGAAGGGGACGCGCCACGACTACTCCTTTGTCTCGTACTCATGTCCTTTCTATAAATAACCCACAAGAGGCCTCATAAGCGCAATACTTAATGCTGCAGCCAGCTAGACCTTTTGGTTCAGTGCTATCTTGAATTATAGGCTCCGTGATAGCCATACGCCATATGGCGACCGGTTCTGAATGGCAAGACTCCACCCAGCGTGGGCGAACCAGGTCGAGCCAGCAGTCTGCCAGTTGCCCCCAATCTGGACACTCGTGCAGACGCCCCACCAGGCTAACCGCAAAAGCACCTTGGCCTGCTCCGCTCAGTAGGCTCGATACAGATCCGCATCAATCAGTGATAAGCAAGCAACGACGTACATTTTCCGCCGAGTTCAAGCGAGAGGCAGCGACTGCTCTACAGTCTCATTCCTGTTTAGGCTCTGTACGAAAAGTACCTGCGCTCGGTGATGCTTCGTTAAAAATCGGTTCGGACTGCTCATTTACAACTCGTAAACTCCGCGTCCTCACCGATTTTTGCCTCGCCTGACCTTCGCTCGGAGACTTTTCGTACAGAGCCTAGCCACTTGTTTACCAAACCCTGTCAGGTAGTAACACTGCGATCGGCTATTGGGCTTGCCCGGCCTGGTCATGGTAATCAGCCCTAGCGGGAAAAGCGGAAAAGGGGACAGATTTATTTAGTTGGTGTTCTGGATACGCCGTAGCCGCATCGCACTTGCGTAGTGCTACAACTGCCACGCAAACAAAAAAGCCCGACCATTTCTGATCGAGCTTCGATGTTGGGATTATTTGGTCGGGACGGAGTGATTCGAACACTCGACCCCTTGCACCCCATGCAAGTGCGCTACCGGGCTGCGCTACGCCCCGACGGGTGTTGCTGGTGCCTTTGGCGTTAGCCGAAAGCGGGAGAGACTATAAACTAAGCATCTGAATTGTGGAAGGTTTTTCTACAAATTCATTTGCGCAGGACGTGGAGTACATCCTCCAGCTCGGCGATCATCTGTTTGATGAGTTGCTTGTACTGGGTGGTGTCGTCCTTGGCTTCTTCGCCGGTCAGGCGCAGGCGTGCGCCACCGATGGTAAAGCCCTGGTCGTACAGCAAGGCGCGGATCTGGCGGATCATCAGCACATCCTGGCGCTGATAGTACCGACGGTTGCCGCGACGCTTGACCGGGTTGAGCTGTGGAAACTCCTGCTCCCAGTAACGAAGCACGTGCGGTTTGACCGCACAGAGTTCACTGACCTCGCCGATGGTGAAGTACCGCTTGCCGGGTATGACAGGCAGTTCGTCGTTATGACTTGGTTCCAGCATAAGCTTCAACCCTGGCTTTAAGCTTCTGGCCGGGGCGGAAAGTCACGACACGGCGGGCCGTGATCGGGATTTCCTCCCCTGTTTTTGGATTACGACCGGGGCGCTGACGCTTATCGCGCAGATCGAAGTTACCGAAGCCTGAGAGCTTCACCTGCTCATTGAGTTCCAGTGCCTGGCGGATTTCTTCGAAGAAGAGTTCCACCAGTTCCTTGGCTTCTCGTTTGTTCAGGCCCAGCTCATCGTACAGACGTTCGGCCATCTCAGCTTTCGTCAGTGCCCCCATACGCTAGTTCCTTAACGTGGCGTTGAACCTTTGTTCCAGGGAGGTGAGGATGTTTTGCGTGGCTGTACTCACCTCATCGTCGTTTAGAGTGCGCGATGGATGCTGCCAGGTCAAGCCGACCGCCAGGCTTTTTCTAAGCGGATCAATACCTTTACCCTGATAAACGTCAAACAACCTGAGGTCGGTCAGCCACTCGCCAGCCTGCTCGCGAATATCGGCCAGCAGGTTCTTGGCCGGCACGTCACGGTCGACCAGCAACGCCAGGTCACGGCGCACTTCCGGGAAGCGCGACAGCTCCTTGAATGCCGGCATGCGGCCCGCGGTGATTTCGCTCAGCAGCAGCTCGAACAGGAACAGCGGCTGATCGATACCGAGGGTCTTGGCCAGCTCCGGGTGGATGGCACCCAGGTAGCCGACCAGGCGCCCTTCGCGCTCGATGCGCGCGGTCTGGCCCGGATGCAGGGCGCTGTGCTCGCCCGGTACGAAGGCGAAGCTGCCCGCGTCGCCTGCAGCGGCCAACAGGGCTTCGACATCGGCCTTGGCGTCGAAGAAGTCCACGCCATCACGGCCATGGGCCCAGCTTTCCGGCAGGCGGCTGCCGGTGATCACACCGGCTAGCATCGGCTCCTGCTTGAGTTCGTCCAGCTGGCCAACGAAGCGCAGGCCGCTTTCGAACAGGCGCACGCGCGACTGCTGACGGTTGAGGTTGTGCTCCACCGCCTTGACCAGCCCCGGCCACAGCGAGGCGCGCATGGCGGCCATGTCGGCGGAGATCGGGTTGGCCAGGGTCAGCGGCTGCACGCCCGGGCTGAACAGCTCGAACAGCTTGGGATCGATGAAGCTGTAGGTGATCGCTTCCTGGTAACCGCGGGCCACCAGCAGGCGGCGCAGCACCGGCAGGTCGGCCACGGCCTCGGCCTTGGTCTGCGGCGCCAGGCGCGCTTGCGGGTAGCGCACCGGCAGGCGGTTGTAGCCGTACAGGCGAGCCAGCTCTTCGATCAGGTCGACTTCCAGGCTGATGTCGAAGCGGTGGCTCGGCACCTTGACCTGCCACTGCCCTGCTCCACCTTCGATACCCAGGCCCAGGGCACCCAGCAGTTTGACGATCACCTCATCTTCGAGCTTGAGGCCGAGCATCTGCTCGACGCGCTCGGCACGCAGGCTGATCGGTGCGATGTTGGGCAGTTGCGCCTCATCGACCGCTTCGATGATCGGGCCGGCTTCACCACCGACGATCTCCAGCAGCAGCGCGGTGGCGCGCTCCATGGCTTCGCGGGCCAGTTGCGAGTCCACGCCACGCTCGAAGCGGTGCGAGGAGTCGGTGTGCAGGCCGTAGGAGCGAGCCTTGCCAGCCACGGCGATGGTGTCGAAGAAGGCGCTTTCCAGGAACAGGTCGCGGGTGGTGGCGCTGACGCCACTGTGCTCGCCGCCCATCACGCCGGCGATGGCCAGGGCGCGTTGGTGGTCGGCGATCACCAGGGTGTCGGCACGCAGGGTGACTTCCTGGCCGTCGAGCAGCACCAGCTTCTCGCCCTCTTCGGCCATGCGCACGCGAATGCCGCCCTGGATCACGTCCAGGTCGAAGGCGTGCATCGGCTGGCCGAGTTCGAGCATCACGTAGTTGGTGACGTCGACGGCGGCATCGATGCTGCGCACGTCGGCGCGGCGCAGGCGCTCGACCATCCAGCGCGGCGTCGGCTTGGACAGGTCGACGTTGCGCACCACGCGGCCCAGGTAACGCGGGCAGGCTTGCGGGGCCAGCACTTCGACCGGGCGCACTTCGTCGTGGACCGGGGCGACTGCGGTGACTTGCGGGCGGGTGACCGGCGCGTCGTACAGGGCGCCGACTTCACGGGCCAGGCCAGCCAGGGACAGGCAGTCGCCGCGGTTGGGGGTCAGGTCGACTTCGATGCTGACGTCGTTGAGTTCGAAGTACTCGCGGATGTCCTGGCCCACCGGCGCATCGGCCGGCAGCTCGAGCAGGCCGTCGTTGTCCTCGCTGATCTGCAGCTCGGACGCCGAGCAAAGCATGCCGTTGGACTCGACGCCGCGCAGCTTGGCCTTCTTGATCTTGAAGTCGCCGGGCAGTTCGGCACCGATGGTGGCGAACGGAATCTTCAGGCCGGGGCGCACGTTGGGCGCGCCGCACACCACCTGGAAGGTTTCGCTGCCGTTGCTGACCTGGCACACGCGCAGTTTGTCGGCGTCCGGGTGTTGCTCGGTGCTCAGCACCTCGCCGACGATCACGCCGCTGAAGGCACCGGCCACCGGGCTGACGCTGTCGACTTCCAGGCCGGCCATGGACAGGCGCGCGACCAGTTCGTCACGGGTCGCCTGGGGGCTCACCCAGCTGCGCAGCCACTGTTCACTGAATTTCATACTGTCTGTTCTCCTGATCGAATTCGATTACAAAACTGCTGGGGGCTAGCGAAATTGCGCCAGGAACCGCAGGTCGTTATCGAAGAACAGCCGTAAATCGTTGACGCCGTAGCGCAGCATGGCCAGGCGCTCGACGCCCATGCCGAAGGCGAAGCCGGAGTATTTTTCCGGGTCGATGCCACTCATGCGCAGCACGTTCGGGTGCACCATGCCGCAGCCCATCACTTCCAGCCAGCCGGTCTGCTTGCACACGCGGCAGCCTTTGCCGCTGCACATCACGCACTGCATGTCGACTTCGGCCGACGGCTCGGTGAACGGGAAGAAGGAAGGACGGAAACGCACGCCCAGAGGCTTCTCGAAGAACACCCGCAGGAATTCCTCGATGGTGCCCTTGAGGTCGGCGAAGCTCACGCCCTCGTCGACCAGCAGGCCTTCGACCTGGTGGAACATCGGCGAGTGGGTGATATCGGAATCGCAACGGTACACACGGCCCGGGCAGACGATACGGATCGGCGGCTGCTGGGACTCCATGGTGCGCACCTGCACCGGCGAGGTATGGGTGCGCAGCAGCATGTTGGCGTTGAAATAGAAGGTGTCGTGCATGGCACGCGCCGGGTGGTGGCCCGGAATGTTGAGCGCCTCGAAGTTGTGGTAGTCGTTCTCCACTTCGGGGCCTTCGGCGATGCCGTAACCAATGCGGGTAAAGAACTGCTCTACGCGCTCCAGGGTACGGGTGACCGGGTGCAAACCACCGGATGCCTGACCACGGCCCGGCAGGGTGACATCGATACGTTCGGCCGCGAGCTTGGCACTCAGCGCAGCCGACTCGAGAATCTCTTTACGGCTGTTGAGGGCGTCTTGCACGCGCTCCTTGGCCGAGTTGATCAGCGCGCCCGCCTTGGGGCGTTCTTCGGCAGACAGATTGCCCAGAGTCTTCATGACCTGGGTCAGCTCGCCTTTCTTGCCCAGATAGTGAACCCGCAGTTGTTCCAGGGCGTTCACATCGTCGGTGTGACTGACAGCCTCGAGCGCTTGCGAGACCAGCACATCCAGATTTTCCATTTACAGACTCCAGATACGAAACAGGGGAAGAGCTTGAAGGCTCTTCCCCTGTCGATGACGTTTAGAGTCGACCTGCGGGTTACGCCTGTCGCCTCTACTGCACCGGGAAACCCGGTGATTGTCGGGGACTTAAGCCAGTACGGCTTTCGCTTTCTCGACAATCGCAGCAAACGCCGCTTTTTCGTTCACTGCCAGATCAGCCAGAACCTTGCGGTCGATTTCGATCGACGCTTTTTTCAGGCCAGCGATCAGACGGCTGTAGGACAGACCGTTGATACGCGCACCAGCGTTGATACGAGCGATCCACAGAGCGCGGAACTGACGCTTCTTCTGGCGACGGTCACGGTAGGCGTATTGACCCGCCTTGATGACAGCCTGCTTGGCAACACGGAATACACGCGAACGTGCGCCGTAGTAGCCTTTAGCCAGTTTCAGGATTTTTTTGTGACGAGCACGAGCGATAACGCCACGCTTAACACGAGCCATGAGTAATTTCCTCTATCTTGACCGATTAACGAACGCGCAGCATGCGCTCGACTTTAGCTTTGTCCGACGGATGCATCAGTTCGCTACCGCGAAGTTGACGCTTACGCTTGGTGGACATTTTGGTCAGGATGTGGCTCTTGAAAGCATGCTTGTGCTTGAAGCCCGCTGCCGTTTTGAGAAAGCGCTTGGCAGCGCCGCTCTTGGTTTTCATTTTTGGCATGTTCGTAACTCCGCATTCAGTTGATATAGATAACCATAAGGCCTGCCGTGCCCTGGAGGTTATTTCTTGCGTTTGGGAGCGATGACCATCATTAGCTGGCGTCCTTCCATCTTAGGATGCTGTTCGACGGTACCGTGTTCGATGAGGTCAGCTTCGACCCGCTTCAACAGTTCCATCCCCAGCTCCTGGTGGGCCATCTCACGACCACGGAATCTCAGAGAGATCTTGGCCTTGTCCCCTTCCATCAGGAAACGTACCAGGTTGCGTAGTTTTACCTGGTAATCCCCTTCTTCCGTCCCTGGACGAAACTTGATTTCTTTAATCTGCTGCTGGTGCTGGTTCTTCTTGGCAATGGCAGCCTGCTTCTTCTTCTCGAAGAGGTGCTTGCCATAGTCCATGATCCGGCAAACCGGCGGCAAGGCGTCCGCGGAAATTTCTACCAGATCCAGCTTGGCTTCTTCCGCGATCCTAAGCGCTTCATCAATAGAGACGATGCCAATTTGCTCACCGTCAGCGCCAATTAACCGAACCTCGCGTGCCGAGATATTCTCGTTGATCGGAGCCTTCGGGGCGCCTCGTTTATCTTGTCTCATATCACGCTTAATAATGATTACTCCAATTCTTGGCGACCACGCCGGGAAACCGCTTGCGCGAGCAATTCAGTGAATTGAGCGATGGGCATGGAGCCCAGATCAGCACCCTCACGAGTGCGCACAGCGACAGTTTGCGTCTCCACTTCACGATCCCCGATGACGAGCAGATAGGGAACCTTGAGCAAAGTATGCTCACGGATTTTAAAGCCAATCTTCTCGTTCCTCAAGTCTGACTTGGCACGAAATCCGCTCTGATTCAACGTTTTTTCCACCTCGAGGGCGAAATCGGCCTGTTTGTCGGTGATATTCATGATCACCGCCTGGGTCGGCGCCAGCCAGGCCGGGAACACGCCGGCGTAGTGTTCGATCAGCATGCCGATGAAACGCTCGAACGAGCCGAGGATGGCGCGGTGCAGCATGACCGGGCGCACGCGGCTGTTATCTTCGGCGATGTAGCTGGCGTCCAGGCGCTCCGGCAGGTTCGGGTCGTACTGCAGGGTGCCGCACTGCCAGTTACGGCCGAGGCAGTCGCGCAGGGTGAACTCGATCTTCGGGCCGTAGAAGGCACCCTCGCCCGGCTGGTATTCCCATTCCAGGCCGGATTCGTTCAGGGCGTCGGCCAGGGCGCCTTCGGCGCGATCCCACAGCTCTTCGGAGCCCACGCGCTTGGCCGGGCGAGTCGACAGCTTCATGGCGATATCGCTGAAACCGAAGTCCTTGTAGACATCCAGGGTCAGCTTGATGAAGTCGGCCGCTTCCTTCTTGACCTGCTCTTCGGTGCAGAAGATGTGCGCATCGTCCTGCACGAAACCACGCACGCGCATGATGCCGTGCAGCGCGCCGGACGGCTCGTTGCGGTGGCAGGCGCCGAATTCGGCGAGGCGCAGCGGCAGGTCGCGGTAGGACTTCAGCCCCTGGTTGAACACCTGCACGTGGCACGGGCAGTTCATCGGCTTCACCGCGTAGTCACGGCTTTCCGACGAGGTGGTGAACATGTTCTCGGCATAGTTGGACCAGTGGCCGGAGCGCTCCCAGAGGATGCGGTCGACGACCTGCGGGGTCTTGATTTCCGAGTAACCGTTCTCGCGCTGCACCTGGCGCATGTACTGCTCGAGCACCTGGTAGACGGTCCAGCCGTTGGCGTGCCAGAACACCATGCCCGGCGCCTCTTCCTGCAGGTGGAAGAGGTCGAGCTGCTTGCCGATCTTGCGATGGTCGCGCTTTTCGGCTTCTTCGATGCGCTGGATGTAGGCCGCCAGCTGCTTCTTGTCCGCCCAGGCGGTGCCGTAGACGCGCTGCAGCTGCTCGTTCTTGGCATCGCCACGCCAGTAGGCGCCGGACAGCTTGGTCAGCTTGAATGCCTTGAGGAAGCGGGTGTTGGGCACGTGCGGGCCGCGGCACATGTCCACGTACTCTTCGTGGTAGTACAGGCCCATGGCCTGCTCGTCCGGCATGTCGTCGACCAGGCGCAGCTTGTAGTCTTCACCGCGCGAGGTGAACACGTCGATGACCTCGGCGCGCGGCGTCACCTTCTTGATGACGTCGTACTCCTTGTCGATCAGCGCTTTCATGCGCGCTTCGATGGCGGTGACGTCATCCGGCGTGAAGGGGCGCTCGTAGGCGATGTCGTAATAGAAGCCATCGTCGATGACCGGGCCGATGACCATGCGCGCCGTCGGGTACAGCTGCTTGACCGCATGACCGATCAGGTGGGCGCAGGAGTGGCGGATGATCTCGACACCCTCCTGATCCTTCGGCGTGATGATCTGCAGGGTCGCATCGCTTTCGATCAGGTCGCAGGCGTCGACCAGACGGCCGTCGACCTTGCCGGCAACGGTGGCCTTGGCCAGGCCGGCACCAATGGATTGCGCCACCTCGAGTACGGAAACCGGGTGATCGAACGAACGCTGACTGCCATCGGGAAGAGTAATGGTGGGCATGGCGCCTCCTCTCCTAGTGGTGACCTCTACCAAAGGCCACATGGGTTGGGATGAGCCAGTAAGCGATCCGGTGGCGTATCTGCCATACAGAGGCAGGGGCCGCGAGGCCAGCCGAGAACGAACCGCAGTCACTGGAGGATGTGAAACGGTGGATGCTTTCAGAATCGAGCGGGCCTGACAAGGCAAACCGGCCATCTTCGAAAACTTCCGCAGCGCCGGACGCGACCACGACCGGAACGCCAAAACGACGAGCAAAAAAAATGGCCGCCGAAGCGACCATTTAAAGAATTTGGTAGGCACAATTGGATTCGAACCAACGACCCCCACCATGTCAAGGTGGTGCTCTAACCAACTGAGCTATGTGCCTGCTGTGGGTGCGCATTCTACGGAGCCGCGAAAAAGAGTCAACATCTTTTTTCGCTAACTGACTAAAAAAACTGAGTTTTTTGGGTTTGAGGTGCGCAGCCGCCCTGCCCCTCACCGTGGGAATGCCGGCTCTTGTTCCCGGGTATCGCTTCACTCGACCCAGGCTACGAGGATCGCTCCCCACGCTCCGCGTGGGAATGCATCGCGGGACGCTCTGCGGCTCCGGGCTCGCAAGCGGGCGCGGAGCGCCAAAACCCCAAGCCACCCTGCTGGAGCGCGGCGCGATCAGTTGATGGGCTGCGCCCATCCTACGGATTAACAACTCTTTAACTGTGGGAGCGGGCCATGCCCGCGAAATTCGCGCGCATGGCGCGCGCTCACAGGGGGTGGTGATTTAATGATCGTTCCCACGTTCCGCGTGGGAATGCATCGCGGGACGCTCTGCGGCTCCGGGCTCGCAAGCGGGCGCGGAGCGCCAAAACCCAAGCCACCCTGCTGGAGCGCGGCGCGATCAGTTGATGGGCTGCGCCCATCCTACGGGCATCGCTACCTGTTGGGCGGGCGGGGACGCCTAGTTCATGCCCGCGAAATTCGCGCGCATGGCGCGTGCTCACAGGGGGCAGTGATCTCCAGGTTAGCGAGGCTTGCGCTCGGCTCTTTCGCCACACAAACAAAAACGGCGCTCGATGAGCGCCGTTTGTTTTCCTGCATCAATGGCTACTGAACCGGACAGGCCATGGGCATCGCCGTGCACTGCTCGCTGGCTGCGCCCTGCTTGCCGGTGACCGTGAAGCGCTGGTCGTCCGGCTTCAGGCGCTGGGCGCACTGGCGGGCGCTGGCGGCTTCGGCCTTGCAGCCGCGTTCGTCGAGTACCTGGGACAGGTTGAACCAGCCGGGCGCGAAATCGGCCTGGCGGTTGACGCTCTCGCGAAACGCCGCTTCGGCGCCGCGCAGGTCGCCACCGGCGTAACGGCTGTTGGCCAGGGCGAACCAGGCCACTGCCTGCTCGGGCCAGCGCTGGGTGGCGGTGCGGTAGGCGTGCTGGGCGACATCCTTGCGGCCAACCTCTTCCAGATCCGCCGCGGCCTTGAGCCACACGGTCGGCTCGGCCGTGGCCGGCAGGGTGTCCGGCGGCAACGTCACCACCGCCCAGCGATTGCCACGGGCCCAGGTCTTGTCGAAGGCGGCGAACGCGGTCACCCAGCGGGGTGTGGTACCGGAACGCAGGATCAGCGTCTCTTCACGACGGTCATAGCCCACCAGCACCGCGAAATGCCACTGCGGGTACCAGTCGAACCCCAGGTTCTGCAGCACCAGCACCGGGTTGCCGGCAGCCACTTCGGCGAGCAGCGAATCGAGCCTGGGCTTGAGCGGGTAGACGAGCAGGTCATGGGCCCGCGCGGCGGCGACCATCTCGACCTGCAGGCTGCCTTCGCGACCGGGAATGTAGACCTGGTCCTGCAGGAAGCCGGGGGTGGTCAGCACACCGCGCTGGTTGAGCATGGTCGCCAGGGCGGCCGGCCCACACTGGTACGCGGTCTGCGGATAGAAGGGAACGCTGCTGAGCTCGACCCGCTCAGGCAAGCGCTCGGTCTCCGGTGACAACACCGGCGACCTGGCGCATGCGCTGAGCAGGACGAGCAGAAGTGCAGCGTGGAGCAGTCTTAGCGATTTATGCATTTCACGAAACTGAAGATGTCGGTGGCGCAGAGCATATCGGTGATGATGAAGATCACCAAGAACAACACGATCACACCGACCACACCGGCACCAGCCGGGGCTTCGGACAGTTGCTGGTTGAATTGCGCGAGTTCGGCACTGGTCAGGTTGTTGATGCGGTTCTCTACCTGATCACGCTCCACACCCATGGCGAGCAGTTTGTCCTTGACCTGCTGATCATCGAGCATCGACAGCAGCTGCTGACGGTCGACCTGTTGCTGCTGTTCGGTCAGCACTTCACCCGTGCCGATCATCGCGGCATTGGCAAGTGGAACCTGGGCGATCATCAGGACATGGAACACTGCCAGCATGGCAGCCAGACGACGGAAGAACGGGGTTTTGGTCATTTTGGTATCTCCTTGTCAACCATCATCCTAGACCCATGTGGCACACAGCCAGTTCCGCCTATATCTGCACCTTGTTCGCCCTGGCCTGCAGGCCAGTGCCTACGGGGCCTGCAGCCGCGCGCGAGAAAGCCGTGGCAAGGCCATTTCGGATCGGCAGAAAGCTCAAGCCATGTTGCGCAATTCGCTGCTCAGGTAATCGAGAAAACAGGTGATGCGCGAGGTGAGCGCGGTGTTGCGGTAGTACACGGCGTGGATCGGCTGGCGTACCTCGACGGTGTGCGCCGCCAGGATCTGCACCAGGTCGCCACGCGCGCGGTCGAGGTGGGTCATGAAGTCCGCCAGGCAGACGATACCCACGCCCTCCAGCGCCAGCTGGCGCAGTGTTTCCCCGCTGGACGCGTGCAGGCTCGGCACGCAGCTGAAGCTGTCGCCCTGCTCATGGCGCAGCGGCCACTGGTTGAGGGTTTCGGGCTGGGTGAAGCCGAGCAGGCTGTGCTGGTGCAAGGCCTCGACGCTGTCGGGCGCACCGTGGGCGGCGAGATAGGCCGGGCTGGCCAGCACGCGAAGACAGCTGCTGCCCAGCGCGCGCGCATGCAGCGTCGAGTCGCGCAGCGGGCCGATGCGGATGGCCACGTCGGTGCGCTGCTCGATCAGGTCGATGATCTGGTCGCTGCTGTGCAACTCCAACTCGATGTTCGGGTAGCGCTCGCGAAAGCCCCTGATCAGCGGCACCACCGCATGCAGCACGAACGGCGCCGCGGCGTTCACCCGCAGCCGCCCCGCTGGCGTTTGCCGGCGCACGCGCATCTGCTCCTCGGCCTCTTCGACGCTGGCGAGGATGCGCCGCGCCTGGGCCAGAAAGGCATTGCCCTCCTCCGTCAGCTCCAGGCGCCGGGTGGTGCGCTGCAGCAGCGTGACATCGAGCTTTTCTTCCAGCCGACTGAGGGCGCGGCTGATGCCGGAGGCGGTCTGCCCGAGTTGCTGCGCAGCCGCGCTGATCGAGCCGCTGGCCACCACGGTGCTGAAGGCGAGGAGTTCATCGAGGGTCGTTTTCATGGCGGGCATTCGTGAGTTGAGCGCAAATATGTTCTGCATGAGACGCGGTTTTTCCGCATAAGTCCACGGCACATACTGGTTCCAATCCAGCGCAACAACGCCAAGGCAGCGCTGTCAGCTACAGACCGCCAGCCATTTCACAGGAGACTCCCATGCCACAGATTCCCGCCCTCGGCCTCGGCACCTTTCGCCTCAAGGATCAGCAAGCCATCGACTCGGTACGCAACGGCCTGGAACTCGGCTACCGGCATATCGATACCGCGCAGATCTACGGCAACGAAGCCGCAGTGGGCCAGGCCATCGCCGCAAGCCGCGTGCCGCGCAGCGAGCTGTTCGTGACCACCAAGATCTGGACCGACAACCTGGGTGCCGACAAGCTGATCCCCAGCCTGAAGGAGAGCCTGCACAAGCTGCGCCTCGAGAAGGTCGACCTGACGCTGATCCACTGGCCGTCGCCCAAGGATGAAATCCAGGTAGCCGAATACATGGCTGCCCTGCTGGAGGCCAAGGCTGCCGGCCTGACCGCACAACTGGGCGTGTCGAACTTCACCAATGCACACCTGCAGCAGGCCATGGAAGTGGTTGGTGCCGAGCAGATCGCCACCCATCAGGTGGAAATCCACCCCTTCCTGCAGAACCGCAAAGTAGTCGCGTTCGCCCAGGAGCACGGCATTCACCTGACCGCCTATATGCCGCTGGCTTACGGCAAGGTGATGAGCGATCCGGTTATCCAGCAGATCGCCGCCAGCCATGCTGCCAATCCGGCCCAAGTGGCGCTGGCCTGGGCACTGCAGCAGGGCTTCGCAGTGATCCCTTCCTCGACCAAGCGCACCAACCTGGAAAGCAACCTGGGCGCCCTGAACCTCACGCTGAGCGAACAGGAGATGGCCGCCATCGCGGGGCTGGAGCGCGGCGAGCGCCTGGCCAATCCCGACTTCGCCCCGCAGTGGGATTGAATGCCCGGCTCAGAGCCTGTTCACGATCTTCATGCGCCTGAAGCAGCAACTACAAGGCAGAAGCGGACGTTCGATTTGGTGGGCTGAAGCCCACCCTACAGCCGCGCATCTTGGGTAGGGTGGGCTTCAGCCGTAGGGGTGGATGACGCTCTTTTCATCCACCATTGCAATCGCAGAGCGGTGGACGGGTCGGGCCGCGTAGGTGAGGCGTCGTCCACCCTACGACAGGCCGCTTTCGCCAATTAACTGCCAAAATCGGCGAATCTGGGCTGAAGGATCATTAACAGGCTATTAGAAGTCGATCTTGCCCCGACCCGCCTTGATCGCCCCGCGCTTGGCCTTGCCTTCCAGCCGACGTTTTTTCGAACCGAGGGTCGGCTTGGTCGGGCGGCGGGCCTTCTCGGTCTTGCCGGCCGAACGAATCAGCTCGGCCAGGCGCTCCAGGGCGTCGGCACGGTTCTGTTCCTGGGTACGGTATTGCTGGGCCTTGATGATCACCACGCCATCGGCGGTGATGCGGCTGTCGCGCAGGGCCAGCAGGCGCTCTTTATAGAACGGCGGCAATGACGACGCCTGGCTGTCGAAGCGCAGGTGCATGGCGCTCGACACCTTGTTGACGTTCTGCCCGCCGGCGCCCTGGGCGCGGATGGCGGTGAGTTCGATTTCATCCTCGGGCAGATGAACGCTGTTGGAGATGACCAGCATGGGGTGCCTTGTTTCCGGTGGGCGTGCAGGATAGCCCAGGGTAGACGCCAGCATGGCTGAAACCTTTGCTTGAAATTTCCCTCTACGCCCCGCCAGGCGCTCAAGTAAGTTAAGCGACCGCCTCCAACCGCTCACGAGAACAACCATGGATTCGATTACCCAGGCCGTACTTGGCGCCAGCATCCAGGGCGCGCTGCTGGGCCGCTGGCAGGGGCGCAAGGCCCTGCTGTATGGCGCCGTGCTGGGTACCCTGCCGGATCTCGATGTGGTCATCGA
Organism: Pseudomonas sp. G34; assembly: GCF_031119625.1. Lineage (GTDB taxonomy): Bacteria > Pseudomonadota > Gammaproteobacteria > Pseudomonadales > Pseudomonadaceae > Aquipseudomonas. The sequence goes on along the minus strand of NZ_JAVHZV010000009.1, from coordinate 346,855 downwards.
CTACGGTGACTCGGTGGCGGCCATGACCTACCACCGCGGCTTCAGCCATTCGCTGTTGGTGTTGACCGGGTTCGCCCTGCTGCTCACCTGGCTGCTGCGACAATGGCGGCCCAACCCGGGCTACTCGTCGCGAAGGCTGTTCCTGGCGATCTGGCTGGTGCTGATCACCCACCCCCTACTCGATGCCTTCACCAGTTACGGCACGCAGCTGCTCTGGCCGTTCGCGCCGACGCCGGCGGCCTGGTCGAGCATCTTCATCATCGACCCGATCTACAGCCTGCCGCTGCTGGGCGCGGTGATCTACGGGCTGATCGCCGGCCTGAAGAACAAGGCCAACCCGGTGATCAACTGGGCCCTGGCGTTCTCCACGGTCTATCTGGCCTCGACGCTGGGCGGCAAATACATGGCCGAGCAGCGCGTGGAGCAGGAACTGGCGCGCCAGGGTATCGAGGCCGAGGCCATCTTCAGCTCACCGACGCCCTTCAACACGCTGCTGTGGCGGGTGGTGGCGATCGAGGGCGAGGATTACCACGAAGCGCTGGTCGGCTGGTTCGACAGCGCAGCGCCGGTACTGGAAAGGATGCCGCGCGGTGCGGCGCTCGCCACGGCGCTGGAGGACTCCCATGCCCATCAGCGGCTGAAGTGGTTCACCAACGACGTGCTGCGCTACGACCGGATTGGCGATCACCTGGTGGTCACCGACATTCGCCTGGGCATGACCGGCTATCACCCGTTCCGCTTCGATTTCGCCCATTGGCAGAACGGCGCCTGGCAGGTGCAACCCTATATCGAGCGCTGGCCCTCGGAGCGCGGCGACATGCAGCGCCTGGCCCTGCTCTGGCAGCGCATCTGGCAGCCGGCGACGCCGGTGCCGCTGGCCTTGTGGGCCAGCGAGCTGAGTCGTGATCCGCAGGGTGGCGACGCGTCCGCCAGCGACCTGGCCCCGGGCCGCAAAGCCGCCAGCTCCGCAAGCGATAAAGGCGATCCGGCGCTTTAACGGCGTTCGGCCTACTGCTGCGATAGGCGGGAAATCTCCCCGGGTATCGCAGGCTCAACCCGGGCTACCAATCCAGCCCGCGAAATGGATCCAACCCGTAGCCTGGGTTGAGCGAAGCGATACCCGGGAAACCTTCTCCCAGGCACCGCGGCCTCAGGTTCTGAACTGGCGCACCAGGCCCTGCAGTTCGACGCCCAGGCGCGCCAGCTCGGCGCTCGAGGTGGCGGTCTGCTGGCTGGCACTGGCGCTCTGCTCGCCGATATCGCGCACCCGGGTCACGCTTTCGCTGATGGTCTCGGCCACGGCGCTCTGCTCTTCCGCGGCGGCGGCGATCTGCTGGTTCATCTGCTCGATGGTGCTCACCGCCTGGGTGATGCGGCCCAGGGCATCGCCCGCTTCCCCCGCCAGGGCCACGGTGCGCTGAGTCAGCTCACGGCTGCCCTCCATCTGCGTGGCCGCGCCATGGGCCAGGCGCTGCAGGTTGGCGATCAGGGTCTCGATTTCCTGGGTCGAATCATGGGTGCGCCGCGCCAGGGCACGCACCTCGTCGGCGACCACCGCGAAGCCGCGGCCCTGATCACCGGCACGAGCGGCCTCGATGGCGGCGTTGAGGGCCAGCAGGTTGGTCTGTTCGGCCACCGCACGAATCACCTCCAGTACGCTGCCGATCCGCCCACTCTCCTGATTCAGCTCCTGCATGGCCTCGGCCGATTGCTCGACCTCCTGGGCCAGCTTGCCGATCTGGCCGATGGCCTGCTGCACCACCTGGTTGCCCTGCTGCGCTTCGCGGTCGGCGTCGGCAGCGGCCAGGGAGGCCTGCTCGGCGTTCTGCGCCACCTCCTGCACGGTGGCGGCCATCTCGTGCATGGCGGTGGCGGTCTGCTCGGTCTCCACCTTCTGGTTCTGCACGCCGGCACTGGTCTGGGCGGTGATCGCCGACAGCTGTTCGGCGGCCGCGGCAATCTGCCCGACGCCGTTGCCAATCCGCCCGACCAGGTCGCGCAGGCTGCGGGTCATGCCCTGCATGGCCTCGAGCAACTGGCCCAGCTCGTCGCGGCGGTTCTGCGGCAGGTCCTGGCTCAGATCGCCGCCGGCGATACGCCGTGCGAACTCGACGGTCTGGCGCAGCGGCGCGACGATGGAACGGCTGATGGTGAAGGCGGCGAACAGGCCGATCAGCACCGCAACCAGGCCCATGCTGCCGAGCAGCAACAGGGCGTTGCGGCTGTCGTCCCCCATGGCCTGCTCTTCGATGTTCTTGGCCTGCTCGGACAGCGCCAATACCTGATCGGCCTGCTTGAGCATGGCGGCGTCGCTGGCCAGGCTCTGCTCGTGCACCTGCTGGAAATTGGTGAACGCCTGCTGGTAGTTGGTCAGCGCCACCAGGGCTGCTTCGATGGCGCGTTTCTGATCTTCATTGAGCCAGACCATCAGGCCGTTGGCCGCGGATTGCAGGTCGTAGCTGACGAAATTCCAGTCTTCCAGGGCAGCGGCCGAGCCGTCGATGATGAAGCGGCTTTCGTGGCTGCGCAGTTCGAGCATGCGCTTGCTGAGGTTGGAGGCGGTTTCCGCCAGGGTCAGCGGGTCGCTGCCGCGCAGTTGATCACCGGCCAGGCGTAATTCCCGTACGGCGTCGTACATATCCAGCTCGATCATCTCGAACTGGCTACGCGCCTCCTGGGCGGCATCGTCCATCTGCTTGCGCGCCTCGTAGGCACGTGCCTGATGCTGCACGCTGGTATCGAACTGCTGCAGGTAGTCGGCGGTGGCCAGGTCCATGGCCTGCAGGCGCTCGCGCTCGGCAGGCGTGGCAGCGGCCATCTGCTCGGCAAGCCCGGCGCGCACCTGGGCGAGCTGCTCGCGCATGCGCTGGGCATCGGCTTCGCTGTGGCTGATCGCGTAGTCGCGCTCCATGCGACGGGCGCCGAGAATCTGCGCGTCGATGGTCGACAGCGATGCGGACTGGGCGTGGCCTTTCAGCACCGCCTGCACGGCGACGAAGCCGCTGGCCATCACGGCAACGGTCAACATCAGTACCAGGCCGAAGCCGACCAGAAGTTTCTTGCCGACGGAAAGGTCAACGAACAGTCGAGTGGCAGAATGCAACATCCAAGCGGCTCCATTTGTTTTTATAGGTGCGGTACGCAGGCGCCTCGTGATCGCGCGCCCCCTGGCTTCAGAAAGTTAATCGGCCGCGTGCGGCAAAGCCTGAGCGAAAAAACCGATTACTGGCGCCATCAAGTCGCCACTATACCGGCGTATGCCCACGCACATGCCGTTACCTGCGACAAAAGGTTGCAGAACCGGCGGACGAGTCGACGATTCGGCACAAATGCCACCCGCAGCCTTGCGCCGCGGGTGGGGGATGTCACTCAGCGCGCCTGGCGGCGCTGGCGAATCTGGTAGCAGCCCCAGATGAACAGCAGCCAGAACGGAATGGCGAATACCGAGAGGCGGATGCCGGGGATGAACAGCATCACGCCGAGGATGAACAGCACGAAGGCCAGGCACAGGTAATTGGCGAAGGGGAACCAGAAGGCCTTGAACGACGGCTCGACGCCCTTGGCCTGCATGGCCTTGCGGAACTTGATGTGGGCCAGGCTGATCATCGCCCAGTTGATCACCAGCGCGGCGACCACCAGGGACATCAGCAGCTCCAGTGCGCTCTTGGGCACCAAGTAGTTGACCACCACGCAGATCAGCGTGAACAGCGCCGAGAAGAAGATCGCCAGCACCGGCACGCCGCGCTTGTCGACCTTGAGCAGCGATTTGGGCGCATTACCCTGCTCGGCCAGGCCGTAGAGCATGCGGCTGTTGCAGTACACGCCGCTGTTGTAGACCGACAGCGCCGCGGTGAGCACCACGAAATTGAGAATGTGCGCGGCGGTGTCGCTGCCGATCAGCGAGAAGATCTGCACGAAGGGGCTGCTGCCGTAGGAGTCACCGCCGGCGGTCAGGGTCGCCACCAGGTCGTCCCAGGGGTGCAGCGACAGCAGCACGGTCAGTGCGCCGATGTAGAAGATCAGGATGCGATAGACCACCTGGTTGATGGCCTTGGGGATCACGGTCTTCGGCTGGTCGGCTTCGGCGGCGGTGATGCCCACCAGCTCCAGGCCGCCAAAGGAGAACATGATGATGGCCATCATCATCACCAGCCCGGACACCCCGTTGGGGAAGAAGCCACCGTGGCTCCACAGGTTGCTGATCGACGCCTGCTCGCCGCCAGCGCCGCTGAACAGCAGGTAGCAGCCGAGCAGGATCATGCCCATGATCGCCACCACCTTGATGATCGAGAACCAGAACTCGGCCTCGCCGAACACCCGCACGTTGGTCAGGTTGATGGCGTTGATCAACACGAAGAACGCTGCCGCGGTCGCCCAGGTGGGGATTTCCGGCCACCAGTACTGCACGTACTTGCCCACCGCCGTGAGCTCGGCCATGCCCACCAGCACGTAGAGCACCCAGTAGTTCCAGCCGGACAGAAAGCCGGCGAACGGCCCCCAATAGCGATGGGCGAAGTGGCTGAACGAGCCGGCCACCGGCTCCTCGACGATCATTTCGCCAAGCTGGCGCATGATCAGGAAGGCGATGAACCCACCGATCGCGTAACCCAGGATCATCGACGGCCCGGCCGAGGCCATCACCCCGGCGGAACCCAGGAACAGGCCGGTGCCGATGGCACCACCCAGGGCGATCAACTGAATGTGGCGGTTCTTCAGGCCACGCTTGAGCGGGCCGGTCTGGAGCATTTCGCTTGGCATCTGTCACCTGTGGGTGATCGACCGTGACGGGATCGAACCCGCCTGGCTCGTGGCCTTGCGGAATGGCTTGGGGTACTTGCAGCTTACTGCGCGTCGGGCTGGGCATCCGGCGCGGCGTGCCGGAATGCTTCGAGGGCCTGACAACGGGCGGTCAGCGCGAGGATGCGTGGATACGCATCGAGGTCACAGTCGAAACGGCGCGCATTGTACACCTGTGGGATCAAACAGGCTTCCAGATAGCCGGGCCGCGTGCCCAGGGAAAATCCATCGCCATACGCCGCCAGCCCCTGCTCCACCGCTGCCAGGCCGGCGGCCACCCAATGCCGGTACCAGGCGTTCTTCGCGGCATCGTCGACCCCCAGCTCACGGCTGAGGTACTGCAGCACCCGCAGGTTGTTGAGCGGATGCAAGTCGCAGGCCAGATGCAGCGCCACGGCGCGGACCTGGGCGCGCTCGACGGGGTCGGCCGGCAGGATGGCCGGCACCGGGAAGATTTCCTCCAGGTACTCGATGATCGCCAGGGACTGGGCGATACGCGCACCACCGTTGTCCTCGTCCACCAGCAGCGGCACCAGGCCCTGGGGATTGAGGGCCTGATAGGCCTCGCCATGCTGCTCGCCGCCATCACGCACCAGGTGCACCGGCACTTGCTGGTAAGCCAGGCCCTTGAGGTTGAGGGCGATACGCACCCGGTAGGCGGCGCTGGAGCGCCAGTAGCCATAGAGCGTCAGCATTGCGGACTCCTAAACATACAACTGGGTGGGATCAGTCTCGAACACGCCAACAGCATCGCGGCTAAAGCCGCTCCCACGGGTCAGTGGGCGTCGTAGCGTTCGACCACCTGGTCGATGGCGCCGAAGATGCTCACCCCACCCGCATCGAACATCTCGATGCGCAGCCGATCACCGAACTTGAGGAATGGCGTCTTCGCCTCACCCTGTTCGATCACTTCGAGCATGCGCTTCTCGGCCAGGCAGCTGGAGCCGGCGCTGCGGTCGTAGTTGGACACCGTGCCCGAGCCGATGATGGTGCCGCTGCCCAACGGCCGGGTGCGGGCGGCGTGGGCGACCAGGGTCGGGAAGTCGAAGGTCATGTCGGTGCCGGCATCCGGCTGGCCGAACAGCGCGCCATTGATATGCGACACCAGCGGCCGGTGCACACGCCCGTCGCGCCAGCTGTCGCCCAGCTCGTCCGGCGTCACCGCCACTGGCGAGAAGCTCGACGAGGGTTTGCTCTGGTAGAAGCCGAAGCCCTTGCCCAACTCGCCGGGAATCAGGTTGCGCAGCGACACGTCGTTGACCAGCATCAACAGTTGGATATGCCCAGCGGCCTGGGCCGGCGTGGCGCCCATGGGTACGTCGTCGGTGATCACCGCCAGCTCGGCTTCCAGGTCGATGCCCCAGGCTTCGTCGCCCAGGCGAATCGGCCCATGGGGCGCGATGAAGGCATCCGAGCCGCCCTGGTACATCAGCGGCTCATGCCAGAACGACTCCGGCATTTCGGCGCCACGCGCCTTGCGCACCAGTTCGACATGGTTGACGTAGGCACTGCCATCGGCCCAGTGATAGGCGCGCGGCAGCGGGCTGTGGCAGGCGCCCTGGTCGAAGTCGAAGGCTGCCGCTTCCAGGCCGTCGTTGAGGCGTTGGTACACCGCTTCCAGTTGCGGGCGCTTGCTCGCCCAGTCATCCAGTGCGGCCTGCAATGTCGCGGCGATCTGCGCCACGCGTACGGCGCGGGATAGATCGCGGGATACCACCACCAGTTCGCCATCGCGGCCCTGGTTCAGCGATGCCAGTTTCATCAGGACTCCTTGCCTGGCGCACGCCAGGAATTCACGTATTCGGCAACGTCCACTGCCGCAGCGGCCTCGGTCACCTCCAGGGCACGGCGAGTGTCGATCATCACCGCCACTTCCTCGACGAAGGTGGCCGGGTCGGTCTGCGCCTTTTTCAACGCTTTGGGGTGCGGGCCATGGGGGAAACCGCAGGGGTGCAGGGTGACCATGCCGGCCTCGATGTTGTCGCGGCTGAAGAAGTTGCCGCGGTGGTAGAACAGCACCTCGTCGTAGTCGTCGTTGTTATGGAAGAACGGCACCTTGAGCGCGCCGGGGTCGGACTCCACCGGCCGCGGCGTGAAGGTGCAGACCACGAAGCCCTTGGCCACGAAGGTGGTGTGCACCGAGGGCGGCAGGTGGTAGCGGTGGCTCATCAGCGGGCGGATGTCGCGCCAGTTGACCCGCACCACGGTGTTGTCGCCGTGCCAGCCCACCGCGTCGAGCGGGTTGTAGGGATAGGTCACGGTGCTGATCTGATTACGCCGCTTGATGCGGATCTGCCAGGTGTTTTCGTCCTGCTGGGCCTTGAAGGCATCATCGATATGCGGGTGATCGAGCACCGCCGGGTCGAAGATCGCCTGGCCGCCGAGCAGGCCCTTGTCCGGCAGCTGGTAGGCGCCGTCGGTGTTCTCGACCAGCAGGAAATGGCTGGGCGCTGATGGCTCGATGCGCCAGGCGGTGCCACGGGGAATCACCAGGTAATCGCCATCGCGATATTCCAGGTGGCCGAAGTCGCAATAGAAATGCCCGGCACCGTCGTGCACGAACAGCAGCTCGTCGCCATCGCTGTTGCGCACCAGGTGGCCCATGGCGCTGGCGGTCTTCCACACGCGCAGGCGGATGTCGGCGTTGTGCAGGGTCAGCGGCGCCGCCAGCGGGCAGCCGTGCTCGCTGGGAATCTGGTTGAAGTTGAAGGCATGGGGCCGCAACGGCCCCTGCCAGTCGACCCAGCCGGTGGGCGGATGCTTGTGGTGCAGATGCGTGACCGGGCCGAAGAAACCCTCACGACCCATTTCCCGCTCGTAAGTATCGGCGGGAAAGTCGCAGTGGGCCTGGCGCGAGTGCTCGCCTTCACGCAGGGGAAAGCTGATCCATTTGCGGCTCATGGCCTTACTCCTCGCTGATCACACCGCGACGCAGCTGGTCTTCTTCGATGGACTCGAACAGGGCCTTGAAATTGCCCTCGCCAAAGCCCTGGTTGCCCTTGCGCTGGATAATCTCGAAGAAGATCGGGCCGATCACCGTGTTGGTGAAAATCTGCAGCAGGATGCCGTCGTCGCCCGGCGCGCCGTCGATCAACAGGTTGAGGTCACGCAGCACGTCCAGTGGCTCGCCGTGGCCGGCCACGCGCTGGTCGACCTTCTCGTAGTAGGTATCCGGCGTGCTCATGAAGGCCACACCATTGGCCTGCAGCTTGCGCACCGTGGCATAGATGTTGTCAGTGGACAGGGCGATGTGCTGGATGCCCTCACCGTGGTACTCGCGGATGAATTCCTCGATCTGCGACTTGTCGTCGGCCGACTCGTTGATCGGGATGCGGATCTTGCCGCACGGCGCGGTCATGGCCCGGGAGACCAGGCCGGTAAGCTTGCCCTCGATATCGAAATAGCGGATCTCGCGGAAACCGGCGATGCGCTCGTAGAAGCCGGACCAGACGTCCATCTGCCCGCGTTTGACGTTGTGGGTGAGGTGATCGATGCACTGCAGGCCGACGGCGTTGTCGTTGGCCGAGCGGCCCTCGATGAATTCGAAGTCGACGTCATAGATGCTCTGCGCGCCGCTGTCGTCGGGATAACGGTCGACCAGGTACAGGAGCGAGCCGCCGATGCCTTCGACACAGGGAATGTTCAGCTCGCCAAAGTTGGCGTGGCTGCCGACCAGGGTGGCGCCCTGCTCCTTCACATAGGCAGCCGCCTGGGCGGCATTCCGGACCCGGAAGGCCATGGCGCAGGCACTGGGGCCGTGTTTTTCGGCGAAGGCATGCACGTGCCCGGTCGGGCTGCCGTTGAGCACGAAGTTCACATCGTGCTGCTGGAACAGCCACACCTGCTTGCTGCGGTGCTTGGCAGTTTCGGTAAAGCCCATGGCGGTGAACAGCTGGCGCAGCTGCTCGATGCCCTCGGGGGTGGGCGCGGTGAATTCGACGAACTCGAAACCGTCGGTACCGATGGGGTTGTGCTGCTCGATTCTGGACACGGCGTTCATGGGGGGTGATCCTCGTTGTCGTTATGCCTCCATGACAATCGAGGCGCCGAACGCGAACAAGGCCGCCCAGCTCGTTGTTAGAGGCCACGCCGCCCGACGCTGGCAAGGCTTCGATACATGGCGGGCCAACGGGCCAGCAATCGCCACCTACCGCCCCATTGCCTGGCCGCACCTGTAAACCTTTCTTTACAAGGCGGTCGATTAATCTGCCGAACGGATACGGGCAATGCACAGGCAGATCGGTGAAAACGCTGCCAGAATGACAGCATTCATCAGCGCCATAACAATGAGGCCGTCATGAGCAGTGAAAAGCCTGCAGAAACAGAGAGCGCAACCGCGGCATTCGACCTGGCACCACCCAGTGACGAGGAGCGCCTGGCCAGGCTGGAAAAGGCCAATCGCTTCAACCGCATCCTGATCTTCGCCCTGGCCCTGCTGCTGTTCATCATCCTCTCCAGCCTGGCGACCTCGGCCGTGGTGAAGATGCTTGCCGATGAGCCGCCGCCCTTCGACCCGCAAGCCTTCGCCGCCCTGCAGCAGCGCGCCGAGCAACTGGAAACGGAGTTGAATACCCTCAAGGAAGACCAGAAGCGCCAGGACGCCCTGCTGAAACTCGCCGCTACGCCACCAGCGCCGCCTCCCGCAGCGGCCGCCGCTGCCGCTCCGGCGGCACCCGCCCAGGATATCGCCGCCCTGAAACTGATGGGCCGCACCCTGCTCGGCCAGGAACAGAGTTACCAGCAGAGCCTGCAGGCGCTGAAGAATGGCATGCGCGACCTGGCGGACATGATCCCCGGCTCACGCAGCTGGCTGAGCGACTACAACGAGGAGATCGACAAGGCGGTCAACGCCAGCGTGCAGCGCACCAAGGCGATCCAGCAGTGGGGCAGCAAATTGCCCAAAGATTAGGTTCTTGTGGCCCGGCGTTCAGCGTAGCGATACCCGGTGACAGCCCTGGGTATCGCTGCGCTCAACCGCAGGCTACGGAGAGGTGCGGCTAGCTCACCTGGCCTAGTGCTGCAGATTGCCGTAGAGCTTGGCGTACAGCCCGCCCTCGGCGATCAGCTGGCGGTGGTCACCGTCTTCGGCGACGCTGCCGCCGTCGAACACCAGCACCCGATCGGCCTGTTTCACCGCACTCAGGCGGTGGGCGATGATCAGCGTGGTGCGACCATTGAGGAACTGCGCCAGCGCCTTGTGCAGGGCGTATTCGGTGGCGGCGTCCAGGGCCGAGGTGGCCTCGTCGAGAATCACCACCTTGGGGTCGGCCAGCACCATGCGGGCAATGGCCAGGCGCTGGCGCTGGCCGCCGGACAGGCGCACGCCGGAACGCCCGACCAGGGTATCCAGCCCTTGCGGCAGTTGCCGCACGGTCTGCGCCAACTGGGCGATGGTCAGGGCCTGCCAGCAGGCTTCGTCGCTGCGCTCACGGCCCATGCACAGGTTGGCGCGCACCGTGTCGTTGAACAGCGCCGGGTGCTGCAGCACCACCGCCACATGCTCGCGAATCACCGGCAGGCCGATCTGTTCCTGGCTGCTGTCGCCAAAGCGAATCACCCCGCCCTGGGGCGTATAAAGGCCCAGCAGCAATTGCACCAGGGTGCTCTTGCCGCCGCCGCTGGCGCCGACGATGGCGACCTTCTCGCCCGGCGCGATGGACAGGTTGAGCCCCGTCAGCACCGGTTCCTCGTCGTAGGAAAAGGCCAGGTCGCGGATCTCGATGCCGACCGTTTCGCGGCCCTTGAACGGGTCGGCGCCGCCGACGTAGTCCGGTTCGTCGCGTCGCGCCAGCAGCTCGTTGATGCGCGTCAGCGCGCCGCCGGCGGCATAGAAGGCGTATTGCAGATTGAGCAGTTGCTCGACCGGGCCGATCATGAACCACAGGTAGCTGAACACCGCGAGCATCTGGCCGATGGACAGGTCGGAGAACAGCACGGTGAGCATCGCTGCGGCGCGGAATACGTCGATACCGAACTGGAACAGCAGGCCGCTGGCGCGGTTCGAGGCGTCGGTTTTCCATTGCGAGGCCACGGCGTAGTCGCGCACCTCACGGGCACGCCCGCCGAGGCGACCGAGAAAGTAGCCCTGGCGATTGCCGGCACGCACTTCCTGGATCGAGTCCAGGGTTTCGGTCAGCGCCTGGGTGAAGCGCGAGGTGCTGTCGTTCTCGAGCTTCTTTAGATGCTTGACGCGCTTGCCCAGCTGCACCGTGGCGTAGATCACCAGCGGGTTGAACAGCAGGATCAACAGCGCCAGCTTCCAGTGCATCCACAGCAGAATCCCCGAGGTGCCGGCCAGGGTCAGCACGCCGACCAGAAAACGGCTGAGGGTTTCGCCGATGAACTTGTCCAGGGTGTCGAGATCGGTGACCAGGTGGGTGGTCACCGTGCCGCCGCCGAGGCTCTCGTACTCGGCCAGGGAAATGCGCTTGAGGCGCTCGATCAGGCGGATCCGGATGCGGTAGACGATGTCCTTGGAGAGCCGCGCGAACAGCCGCGCCTGCACCACGTTGAAGATCAGCGCGCCACCGCGCAGCACGAAGGTCAGCCCCAGCATCAGCAGGATGTAGCCCACCGCGCCCTGCCAGGCCGCGGGCAGGAAATTGTCCATCACCTGCAGCGCGGTGTTGCCGTCGCCGAGCAGCACCTCGTCGACCAGCAGCGGCAGCAACAGCGGAATCGGCACGCTGCACAGGGTCGCCAGCACCGCGACCAGGTTGGCGAGGATCAACGCACGCTTGTGGCGCAGGGCCAGGCGACGGATTTCCGCCCAGCTCAGGCGATCAACCATCGACGGCGTGCTCCAGCCAGCGCCCGAGCAACGGCGACAGCACCTCCAGCGGCTGATAGCCATTGGTGAGCAGCGCCAGGCGCCCGCCCTTCTCGGCCAGCAGGGTCGGGAAGCCGGCGATGCCCAGATCCTGCACCCAGGTGAAGTCGGCGGCGGTGGCACGGTGCGCGGCTTCGCTGTCGAAGGCCTCGGCGAATTCGATCCGCGGGACGCCCACCTCCTCGGCCAGTTGCACCAGGGTCGCCGGCAGGGTCACGTCGGCGCCTTGCTGGTAGAAGGCCTGCTGGATGCGCCGGGCCATCGGCCAGGCACTTTGCGCATCGAGGTCGCGCACCGTGACCACGGCACGGCACGCCGGCTCGGTGTCGTAGCGCATGCCCAGCGGCAAGCCTTCATCGAAGTTGAACAGCTGGCCGGTGCTGGCGTTGACCGCCTGCCAGTAACCCAGGTAACGCACCCGCGCAGCGGCGTCGATGGCCACCTGATCACGGCGCAGGCCGCCGAGCACCAGCTGCATCGGTACGCCGCGCTCGGCGGCCTGGGCGGCCAGCGCTTCGACCACCGGCGCGAAGCCCCAGCACCAGGAACACATCGGGTCCATTACGTAGAGCAGGCGCGCATCCATGGCTCAGGCCTCGGTTTTCTGACGGGGATTGTTTCCCAGAGGATGGGGCTGATTGCGCGCTTTCGCCAGTTCGATCTGCCGCTGCCGCTCACGAGCACCCTCGCGGGTCTTCTCCGGCAGCGAATCCCAGCAGTGTGGGCAGCTGACCCCGGGGCTGAAGAATTCCGAGGCGCGATCCTCGACCGAGATCGGCGTACGGCAGGCGTGGCACTGGTCGTAATCACCCTCGCTGAGGTCGTGGCGCACGGTCACCCGGTTGTCGAACACGAAGCAGTCACCCTGCCACTTGGTTTCTTCCTGGGGCACTTCCTCGAGGTATTTGAGGATGCCGCCCTTGAGGTGATAGACCTCCTCGAAACCCTCGCTGAGCATGTAGCTGGAAGCCTTCTCGCAGCGGATGCCACCGGTGCAGAACATCGCCACCTTCTTGTGTTTGCTGGGGTCGAAGTGCGCGCGGATGTAGTCCGGAAACTCGCGAAAGGATTTGGTCTTGGGGTCGATGGCGCCCTCGAAGGTGCCAATCGACACTTCGTAATCGTTGCGGGTGTCGATCAGCAGCACTTCCGGGTCGCTGATCAGCGCGTTCCAGTCCTGCGGCTGCACATAGGTGCCGACACGCGTGTTGGGGTCGACGCCCGGCACACCGAGGGTGACGATCTCTTTCTTCAGTTTGACCTTGGTGCGATAGAACGGCTGCTCGGCGCAGTAGGATTCCTTGTGGTCGACATCGGCCAGGCGCGGGTCGAGGGCGAACCAGGCGAACAGCCCGTCAATGCCTTCACGGCTGCCGGAAACCGTGCCGTTGATGCCCTCCTCGGCGAGCAGCAAGGTGCCCTTGATGCCGTTGGCGAGCAGGGTGTCGAGCAGCGGTTGGCGCAGCGCCTCGTAGTCCGGCAGGGACACGAACTTATAGAGTGCCGCCACGACGATGGTGTTGTCGTTCATTGCAGATGTCCTTCAGTAGTCGCCCTCGCAAAGGGCGGACCGGGTACTAGAATGTGAGCCGTTTCGGCAAAGCATCGCACTGCCCGGAGGTGTCACCTGGGCATGGGGTGAGGTGCTGTGGAGAAATGGGCCGTGCAGTTTACTGGTGTTGGCCGCTCAGGTGTAGTGCGCGAGCCGGAACGCTCGGCAAGGGAGGTGGTCGAGAAAACAACGGCAGGCGCTGGCCTGCCATCGAACAGACCCTGGAGGAGCAAGCCATGAAAGCCGTCGTCGTGCGTACACCCGCTGGCCTGAACAACATCGAAGTGGTCGACATCGCCGACCCCGGCCAGCCCGGCCCCGGGGAGATTCGCGTGGCCCTGCATGCCAGCTCGCTGAATTTCCACGACCTGCTGGTGGCCAACGGCAGTAGCCCAAGCGCTGATGGTCGCGTGCTGATGGCCGACGGCGCCGGTGTGGTCGAGGCCGTGGGCGCAGGGGTCAGCGAGTTCCAGGTGGGCGATCACGTGGTGTCGGGCTTCTTTCCGCAGTGGCCGGACGGCGACGCGGGCGCGCCGGTCAGCAATTTCGCCGGCACCCCGAGGCGATGGCATCGACGGCTTCGCGGCCCAGTACGCGGTGCGCGCCGCCACTGCCTTCACCCATGCGCCGCGGGGCTGGAGCCACGCCGAGGCGGCGACCATCACCACCGCGGGGCTGACCGCCTGGCGCGCGCTGGTGGTAGACGGCGGGCTGAAGGCCGGTGACAGCGTGCTGGTACTGGGCAGTGGCGGCGTGTCCATCGCCGCCCTGCAGATCGCCAGGATGATGGGCGCCGCGGTGATCGCCACCTCGTCGTCCGAGGAAAAGCTCGAGCGCCTGCGCCAGCTGGGCGCCGAGCACACCATCAATTACCGGCAGACAGCGGACTGGGGCAAGCGCGTGCTGGAACTGACCGCTGGCCGCGGCGTGGACCAGGTGGTCGAAGTGGGCGGCCCGGGTACCCTGGCGCAATCGATCACGGCGGTGCGGGTGGGCGGGCATATCGCCCTGATCGGCGTGTTGACCGGCCGCCAGGGCGACGTGCCGACCTCGCTGCTGATGGCCAAGCAGGTGCGCCTGCAGGGGCTGATCGTCGGCAGCCGTCGTCATCAGCAGGACTACATTCGCGCCCTGGAGCAGTCCGGCATCCGGCCGATCATCGATCAGCGTTTCCCGCTGGACAGGCTGGCAGACGCCTTTCGCCTGCAGGAGAGCGGCAGCCATTTCGGCAAGATAGTGGTCGAGTGGTAAAGGATGCCGCGTAGCCGTGTCGAGCAACGTAGCCTGGGTTGAGCGCAGCGATACCCAGGGCTGCGCCTCGAACAGATCCTGCTACTGACGATCACCACCCTGCAGAAGCAGAAATAGTGGGGCTGGCTGAAATCAGTGGTCGTGCTTGCTGCCGCCGCGGCAGGTTGGCGAATCCGGTGCCACACCCTGGGCGGCCCATTCCTGCGGCGTATAGGTGTGCAATGCCAGCGCATGCACCTGGCCCATCAGCTCGCCCAGCACGCCATAGACCTTCTGGTGGCGCTTGACGGCATTCAGGCCATCGAACTGCGGGCTGACGATCACGGCCTTGTAATGGGTTTCCAGGCCACGGCTGTGCATGTGGCTTTCATCCAGCACCTCGAGGTGCTCGGGTTGCAGGGCGGCGAAAGCGCTACGCAGGTGGTCGATCTTGGGCATCGGTGGCTCCAGGCAAGGGACCGTGGCCGGCTGGCTGCCGGCCACGTCGGGGGTCAGGGCTTCTTGGCGCCCAGTTCGCTGCCCATGTCGGTCAGCAGCTTGTTGACCGCAGGTACCGCACTTTCCAGTTTGGCCTGGGTGATCTGCGCGGACTGGGCAGTCAGCGCCGGCATCTGCTTGAGCACCTTCTGGCCCAGCGGCGACTCGTAGAAGGCGATCAGATCCTTGAGTTCCTGCTCGCTGAAGTTGCTGGTGTACAGCTTGACCATGTCGGGCTTGAGCTTGTCCCAGCCGACGGCCTTGTCCAGCTCGGCGTTGGCCTTGGCCTGGTAGCTTTCCAGCACGGCTTTCTTGCTCTCCGGCGCCTTGGTCTCGGCGAAGCGCTGGGCGAACATCTGCTGCACCTGGGCGTAAACCGGAACAGCCAGCTTGTCGGCGTGGGCGAGCTGCAGGAAGCGCTCGGCATCGGCGGCATGGCTGCGGGCGTCGGCCAGCACCTGGGTGCTGCCGACGGCCATCAGAGCGGCTATGCAGAGCGCGGGGATACGGGACATCGGGGTACTCCTGATCACTAGGGTGAGGTGCTTTGACCGACAGCGGCGCATTTTGTGCCCCGGCGCCAAGCTGCTCAAGCCTTTTCGCAGGGCGCGCGCAGCCTTGCTGCCCCCGGCAATGGCCACCAACTAGTGCGAAATGCCTACTGGCGCACCCTTGCGACGCAGTTCAAACTGCCAGCACTTGCCCGCCACGCCGGACAGTTGCATGCTCGGCGGCTCTCTTCATGCACACATGGACGTGCCAAATGAATAGCCCCTTCGTTCCACCAGTGCCGATCCCCCTGTGCGACGCACGTGGGCGGCTCAACCCCGAAGCCATCGGCTGGTCATCGCAGCCGCGGGTCGACTGCTCGCTGCCGGGCAACCTGGGGCGTCGCAAACGCTGGAATCACTGGAACATCAGCACCCCGGACTGGACGCTGTCGCTGATCCAGGCCGATCTCGACTACGTTGGCTATGGCGCCGCCTACTTTCTCGACCTGGGCAGCAGCCGCCATGCAGCCCTCAACCAGCTCAGCCTGCTCGCCCGCGGCTGCAACCTGCCGGACACGCCCCAGGGCGGCCACGCCTTCGAGCACCCGCGCCTGCAGCTGCATTTCAACGAATACCCCGGCCGCGTAAGGCTGACCGCCACCTCACCGAACATCGGTGGCCAGCCCCTGCACCTGGCGCTGGACATCCAGCGCCCCGCTCACCTGGAGTCGGTGAACCTGGTGGTGCCGTTCGGCAACCAGGGCTTTCACGCCACCTGCCGCCAGGTGGGTCTGCCGGTCACCGGTAGCGTGCACCTGGGCGCCAGGGACTATGAATGTGCCAGCGGCCACAGCTTCGCCTCGATGGACTTTGGCCGCGGCGTCTGGCCGTTGCGTAGCCAGTGGACGCGCGCGGTGTTCGCGGCGCCCGGCGGCATCGGTGGCAACTTCGGCAGCGGCTGGACCGAGCACAGCGGGCTGACGGAAAACGCCCTGTGGTTCGGTGGCGCCTTGCTGCACCTGGAGCAGGCCGTGCAGATCCGCCAAACGCGCCAGTCGCCCTTGGCGCCCTGGCAGCTGAGCACCGAGGACGGCCAGGTCGACCTCGCCTTCACGCCGCGCCATGCCCATGCCGCCAAACCGCGCCTCGGCTTTGGCCTGCTGTATGCCGACACCCATGAGTGGTTTGGCCAGTACGACGGTCTGCTGCGCAATGCCCTGGGCGAACGCGTGCCGGTGCGCGCGGCACCGGGCTGGATTGGCACCAACCGCACGCGCTGGTAATTGGAACGTGTCGCTGCCGGCGCAGCCTAACGAGCTTGAACAGCGACGGAGAGTCCCGCAATGAGCCGCACCGAAACCGACAGCATCGGCCCTATCGAAGTCCCTGAAGAGGCCTATTGGGGTGCCCAGACCCAGCGTTCGCGGATCAACTTCGCGATTGGCGAGGAGCGCATGCCGCTGGCGGTGGTGCATTCCCTGGCGCTGATCAAGAAAGCCGCTGCACGTATCAACGACCGTATCGGCGACCTGCCCCAGGATATCGCCCGGCTGATCGAACAGGCCGCCGACGAGGTGATCGCCGGCCAGCACGACGCGCAGTTTCCCCTGGTGGTCTGGCAGACCGGCAGCGGCACGCAGAGCAACATGAACGTCAACGAGGTGATCGCCGGGCGCGCCAACGAGCTGGCCGGCAACCCACGGGGCGGCAAGAGCCCGGTGCACCCCAACGATCACGTCAACCGTGCGCAGAGCTCCAACGACTGCTTCCCCACCGCCATGCACATCGCCGCCGCTGGCGCGGTCAAGAACGACCTGCTGCCCGCGGTCGCCGAACTCGCCGAAGCGCTGGCCGACCAGGCGGCGCGCCACGACCGCCTGGTGAAGACCGGCCGCACCCACATGATGGATGCTACGCCGATCACCTTTGGCCAGGAGCTGTCGGCGTTCGTCGCGCAACTGGAGATGGCCCAGCAGGCGATTCGCGCCACCCTGCCGGCGGTCTGCGAGCTGGCCCAGGGCGGCACGGCGGTGGGCACCGGCCTGAATTCGCCACCCGGCTTCGGCGAGGCGATTGCCGCGGAACTGGCGGCCCTCAGTGGCCTGCCGCTGAAGAGCGCGCCGAACAAGTTCGCCGCCCTCGCCGGCCACGAACCGCTGACCGCGCTCTCCGGTGCCCTGAAGACCCTCGCCGTGGCGCTGATGAAGATCGCCAACGACCTGCGCCTGCTCGGCTCCGGGCCGCGCGGCGGCCTGGCCGAAGTGCGCCTGCCGGCCAACGAGCCGGGCAGTTCGATCATGCCTGGCAAGGTCAACCCGACCCAGTGCGAGGCGCTGTCGATGCTCGCCTGCCAGGTGATGGGCAATGACGTGACCATCGGCTTCGCCGCCAGCCAGGGGCACTTGCAGCTCAACGTCTACAAGCCGGTGATCATCCATAACGTGCTGCAGTCGATCCGCCTGCTGGCCGACGGCTGCCGCAATTTCCGCGAGCACTGCGTGCTGGGCATGGAGCCCGACGCCCAGCGCATGGCCGAGCACCTGGAACGCGGCCTGATGCTGGTCACCGCGCTGAACCCGCATATCGGTTACGACAAGGCGGCGGAAATCGCCAAGAAGGCCTACAACGAGGGCACCACCCTGCGCAAGGCGGCACTGGCGCTGGGGCATCTGAGCGAAGAACAGTTCGACGCCTGGGTGCGCCCGGAAACCATGCTGGAGGCCGGGCGCCATGACTGACAGCGCCAAGAGCGGCGCCACCCCACTGGAGGGTGATGGCAAGCGGATCCTGATGATCATCGGCTCGCCGAAAAGCGACAGCCTCTGCCATTCCCTGGCCGAGGCCTACGCCCTCGGCGCTCGCACCGAAGGCCACGTGGTGCGGCAGATGCGCCTGAGCGAAATGAGCTTCGATCCGGTGCTGCACGAGGGCTACAGCCAGAGCCAGACCCTGGAGCCGGATCTGCTCGAAGCGCAGCGCCAGATCCACTGGGCCCAGCACCTGGTGTTCGTCTACCCGGTCTGGTGGGGTGGCCTGCCGGCGCAGCTCAAGGGCTTCTTCGACCGGGTACTGCTGCCCGGCTTCGCCTTCAAGTACCGCAGCAATTCGCAGCAGTGGGACAAGCTGCTCAGCGGCCGCAGCGCCGACCTGCTGGTCACCCTCGACACCCCGAGCTGGTACTTTCGCTGGATCTACGGCGCGCCCGCGCATCGGCAGATGAAGCGCACCATCCTCGGCTTCTGCGGCATCAAGACGCGCCGCCTCGAACAATTCACGCCGGTGCGCCCGTCCTCGGAAAACCAGCGCCAGAACTGGATACGCCGCGCCGAGTTGCTGGGTAGCAGGGTTTGATTAGTAGAATCTGTTCGCGATCTTTTTAGGCGACATCAAAGAGGCTGCTACAAGGCAAGAGCGGCCGTTCGATTTGGTGGGCTGAAGCCCACCCTACAGCCGCGCCTCTTGGGTAGGGTGGATGACGCTCTTTTCATCCACCATTGCGATCGCAGAACGGTGGACGGGTCGGGCCGCGTAGGTGAGGCGTCGTCCACCCTGCGACTGGTTCCCACGGGATAGGGGAAAGGCCGCACCATCCTGCAACTGGTTCGTACGCACACGTTAGAGGCTGCCACAAGGCACAAGCGGACGTTCGATTTGGTGGGCTGAAGCCCACCCTACAGCCGCGCATCTTGGGTAGGGTGGGCTGTAGGGTGGATGACGCTCTTTTCATCCACCATTGCGATCGCAGAACGGTGGACGGGTCGGGCCGCGTAGGTGAGGCGTCGTCCACCCTGCGACTGGTTCATTGTGGGAGCGGGCCATGCCCGCGAAAAATCACGGGCATGGCCCGTTCCCACGGGATAGGGGAAAGGCCGCACCATCCTGCAACTGGTTCGTACGCACGCATTCGCGGGCATGAACTCGGCGTCCCCGCCCGCTCCCACGAGAAGCAAGCCGCGTAGGTGAAACCCATCAAATCGAGATGGGTTTCACCTACGCGGCCCGACCCACACTACGCAAGCAAGCGCTCTTAGGACGTCCCTGCGCCAATAAATACCAGCGCCAGGCTGATGGTGAAGAACGACAGCACGGTGGCGACCAGCAGGGTCGCGCTGCAGCGATCTTCCAGGCCGAAGCGCTGGCCGAGGATGGGGAAGATGCTCATCATCGGCGAGCAGGCGAACAGCACGCCCACCGCCTTCATCACCGGGTCGATGCCCGGCACCAGCAGGAAGGCGCACAGCACCGCCAGCGGATGAACGATCAGCTTGCCGCTGGCAATCCACGCCGCATCGACCCACACGCCCCGCGCCTTCATGCCGAACAGGCCGGCGCCGATCACGAACAGCGCCAAGGGTGCCGACACGCCGGCGAGCATGTCTATGGGCTTGAACAGCAGCGGCGGTATCTCGATGCCCAGCAGCGACACGCCCAGGCCGATGAGGATGCCGATGATCACCGGGTTCTTCAGCAGCCGCCCGAAGATCACCCCCAGCACGCTCAGGCCGCCACCACCCTGCTGCTTGCCGGCCTCGGCGAGCACTAGCGCCAGGGGGATCATCAGCAGGTTCTCGACCAGCATGCCCATCGCCATGCCGAGCACTGCCGGCGAGCCGATGGCGGCCGCCACCAGCGGGTAGCCGACAAAACCGCTGTTGGAAACCGACATGCCCATGGCATTGATCGCCGAGCCGGACAGGTTGTCGCCGCGCAGCCAGCGCGACACGCTGAAGGCCGCAGCAAAGGCCGCCAGGGAGCCGAACGCGTAGGCCAGCAGGTAACCGGGCAGCAGGGTCTGCTGGATCGGCGCGGTGCCCAGGGTCTTGATCAGCAAGGCCGGCATGGCGAAGGTGATCACGAAGGCGCCGATACCCCGCACCTGCTCGCGGTTGAGCAGGCCGCCCATGGCCGCGAGGTAGCCCAGGCCGATCAGCAGGAAGATCGGCGCGGTGATCTGGAGGATTTGCAGCACGGTTTCAGCGTTCCTTGTCGTTCGCTCGGAGACCTTTCGTACAGACCTTAGGTCATCAGCAGTTCTCGCCTGTGCAATTGACCAAGGCGGCTGCGGGTTCGCACGAAATCCTGATGGGCGGAGCCGCGGCACAGGCGTTCGAGGCTGAATTCGCTGCACAACAGCAATTCGGCGCCGGCATCGTAGGCGATATCCACCAGGTTGATAAACCGCTGGCAGGCATCGGTGGGCTGTGAATCCAGGGTCGGTACCCCGGTCAGGGCCAGGCGCGGATAGCGCTGCAGCAGCCAGAGAAAATCCGCCGTGGAGTGGGCGTTGCCGCACAGCTCGGCGAACTCCAGCCAGGCACGGCCGGGCGCCAGGGCGCGCACCGGCAGCGGATGGTGGTTGACGGTCAGCACCGGGTCGCGCTGCGCCTGCTCATCCAGCGCCAGCCAGCGTTGCAGGTAAGCCACGCCGCCCGACGACTGCGGCCACAGGTACTCACCCCACTGCTGGGCATTGCCGGGCAACTCGCGGTAATCGGTACCGGCATCCAGCGCCAGCACCGTGAAGCGCTTTTCGAGCATCTCGATGGCCGGGGTGAAACGCTCGCGGTACAGCGGATTGGGGCACAGCCCGGCCGGCGGGTAGTTGGAGGTCATGACCAGGCCAACGCCCTCCTCGACCAGCACGTCGAGCAGGCGGCGCAAGAGCATGGCGTCGCCGATGTCATGCACGTGGAATTCATCGAAGCACAGCAGGCGAATGTCCTGGGCCAGCGCGCGGATGGCCAGCACCAGCGGGTCGGGCTGGCCGGCGAATGCCTGCATGCGCTGCTGCAGCTCCTGCAAAAAGGCGTGGAAATGCACCCGGCGCTTGGCGCGCAACGGTGCGGCGGCGAAGAAGGCGTCCATCACGAAACTCTTGCCGCGCCCCACGCCACCCCACAGGTAGACGCCAGCCAACGGTTTGCGCAGCCAGCCACGACGCCCGGCGCACCAGCCTTGCAGCCACTGCGCCAGGGTATCGATTGCCTGCTGTTGCTGGCTGTCGGCGCGAAACCCACGGGCCTCTAGCGCCGCGCTGAAACCCTGGTGGATGCGCGCGTCGATCTGCTCGACGGGCGCATCCAGTGCGCTGTCAGAAATCAAAAAACACCGTTTCGCCGTCCCCCTGAATGCGGATATCAAATCGGTAGGCCGGCTTGCCGTCAACCTCGCAGCGCCTGGCGATCAGGGTCTCGCGGCGCGATGGCTGCTCGATCAGGCCGAGCACCGGGTCCTTGTCGTTGGCCTCGGCTTCGTCTTCGAAATACAGGCGCGTGTGCAGGTGGATGTTGATGCCACGGGCGAACAGCGCGACGTTGATGTGCGGCGCCATCGGCACACCGGCGGCGTTGTTGACCACACCCGGCTTGACGGTGTGCACCGTCCACTCGCTGCCGGCATCGAAGGTGGTGGCGGTACGGCCGAAGCCATTGAAGGGTTTGTCGAGGTCGTACTCGGCGTCGTAACGGCCCTGGTGATCGGCCTGCCAGAGTTCCAGGAAGGCATCGCGCACCAGGTGGCCATTGCCGTCGTAGACATGGCCGATCAGGGTGATGTGCTCGCCCGGGGCGCCGGGCTTGGCCATCTGGTTCCAGATTTCCTGGTCACGGGTCGGGTTGCCGGCGGCGGCCAGCGCCAGGCCGATGTGCACGTAGGGGCCGGCGGTTTGCGAAGCGGTTTCGGGCAACAGTTCTACAGGCATGGCGGGCTCCTCAGCAATTCTCGAAGTGGGTCTTGCGCTGGCCGCGCAGCACGATGTCGAAACGGTAGGCCAGGCAGTCCATGGGGTTGGCCATGCTCATGTCGAGCTTGGCGATCAGCGTCTGTACCGCGTCCGGGTTGGCGATGGCCTTGACGATGGGGCACAGCGGGATCAGCGGATCCCCTTCGAAATACAGCTGGGTAATCAGTTTGGTGGCGATCGACGGGCCACTGATGGAGAAGTGAATGTGCGCCGGGCGCCAGTCATTGGGGCCGTTGCGCCAGGGGTACGGGCCCGGCTTGACGGTGCGGAAGCTGTAATGGCCCTCGCTGTCGGTCAGGGCACGGCCGACGCCGCCGAAGTTGGGGTCCAGCGGTGCCAGGTAGCGGTCGTTCTTGTGGCGATAGCGGCCACCGGCGTTGGCCTGCCACATTTCCACGAAGGTATGCGGAATCGGCTTGCCGTACTGATCCATCACCCGCCCACAGACCAGAATGCGCTCGCCGATGGGCAGGCCGCCGTTGGCGAAGTTGAGCAGCAGGTCGTTGTCGTGCCAGCCCATCTTCAGGTGGCTGAAGTCCGGCCCGCTGGTTTCCGAAATCGATTGCGGAATGCTTACCAGCGCCTGGCGCGGTGAACGGGCGATGGAGGTCTTGTAATCGGGGGTGAAGGCCTTGGGGTGCCAGTTGCGATCACGGATGATGAAACGGCTGTCCTCGGACATGGGACGCTCCTGTTTATTGAAATTGTGGCGTTGCCGCGCGCCAAGGCGCCGCAGGCTCTGCGGGCCATGATCGGCCAGCAAGCGCGAGCCGCCTAATGAAAAAGCGCGACCAACACATAACCGCATGGTTATGGATAAGCCCCCTTGGTCGCGCGTAGTGAGCGATGCCCCCACGCTCTTCGGAGCTCGAACCAAGCACGCGCTCCTGGCGGAGACTGAGCCAGTGTTGGCAAGGGCAGACAAGTGAATGGCAAGGATGCTCAAGGGCTGGCCTGGGTAAACCGCTAGCCTTCGTCCCATAAGAAAAAACCAGGGAAGCCAACCATGTCCAAGCGCTCCGTGCTGCAACGCTCCGCTCTCGCCCTGTTGATCGGCGCCGCCTCCCAGGCGGGTGCCCATGAGCTCTACAGCGATGATGACAGCCACCTGAACGCCACCCTCGAAGCGGTGGTCGGCATCTTCCACAGCCAGGAGCGCTACGCCACCACGGGCGCCACGCGAGCCGGTTCGGCGTCCTGGCGCGAGGGCTACCTCAAGTACGGCATCAACGCCGACCAGGGGCTTGGCGGCGCCGGCACGGCATATGGCGCGTTCGCGTTGCTCTCCTCGGGCACCTGGGGCGATGGCGATGCGGCCAGCTTCACCGATGGCTCGGAGCGCACCACCAAGATCGAAGACGCGTACCTGGGTTGGCGCTCGGCAGACCTGTTTACGGCGCTGGGCGAAGATGGCGTCGATCTGTCCTTTGGCCGCCAGAACATCGTGGTCGGTGATGGCTTCCTGATCAATGGCGACGCCCTGAATATCGGCAAGGGCGTGGCCGATGGTGAATTCAATCGCGGCGGCGGCTACTACCTCGCCGCGCGCAAGAGCTTCGACCAGACCGCCGTGCTGCGCCTGGGTGGCAAGCAAGGCTGGCGCAGCGACCTGATGTGGATCAAATCCGATAACCGCGCCCAGGCGCGCTCCGAGATGTACGTCGGCACTCTGGAACATGTCGCCGAAGCCGGCACCCTGGGCCTGACCTATATCGACGTCAAGGACGTCGACACGCAATACGCCTCGCCCGCGCAACTGGACCGCGACGGCATGAAGACCTACAGCCTGCGCGCCCAGGGCAATGCCGGCGTGCGGGACCTGTTCCTGTCTGCCGAATACGCCCGCCAGGACAAGCGCAAGGTCGATGACGAAAACGCCTGGTACCTGGAAGCCGGCTGGACCTTCTCCGAGGTCGCCTGGGCGCCGACCATCAATTACCGCTACAGCCGCTTCTCGGAGGGCTACGACCCGCTGTTCTACGGTCTCAACCGTGGCTTCGGCACCTGGTTCCAGGGCGAAGTTGCCGGCAACTATGCAGGCCCGTTCAACAGCAACACCCGCATTCACCACGTCGGCGCCAGCGTCACCCCACTGGAAAACCTGACCCTGGGCGCGCTGTGGTTCGACTACGACACCCTCGACAACCAACTCGGCGACCTCTCGGGCCGCGAGCTCGACGTGTATGCCCAGTGGGGCCTCAGCGACAACCTGATGGTCATTCCATTGGTCGGCCTCTACCAGCCGAAGAACAGCGCGGATAACGGTGGCAGCCAGTTGGGCAGCAATGACCGCAACCTCTATACCCAGCTGATGTTCGCCCTTACCTTCTGATCCGAAAGTTGGCCGTTGTAACGGGGCCGTCACGGCTGGTGACTGCCCCGTTGTCGTTTTCGGCAAAAGCATGGCCACAGCGGCACACGCCGGACAATCGCCGGATCGGTGCGTCAACCAAGGGCAATGCCGAACTCGAAACCGCCGTGCTGCCCTTCAGGCCACGCGCGGTGATTCACCCGTCACCTCAGTTCTGCACGCTCTGCACCGACCCACCATCGACGCGCAGGTTGCTGCCGTTGATAAACGAGGCGCGCGCCGAGACCAGCAACGCAATCGCCGCTGCCACTTCGTGCGGCTGGCCGCGGCGCTGCTGGACGATACCCGGGCGCTCCTCCTTCAGGAAGCTCTGTACCGCTTCCTCGAAGCTCACGCCCCTCTCTTCGGCACGTTTTTCCATCATGCCGTCGGTCATGCCGGTTTCGATGAACGCGGGCGAGACCGTGTTGCACAGCACGCCGTGGGCGGCTTCCTTGTAGGACAGGTTCTTGATGAAGGCCGCCAGCGCGGCCTTGGCCACGTTGTACACGGCCTCTTCCCAGTACGGCTGCACGGCGTTTTCCGAGGTGATGCAGACCAGCCGGCCCCAGCCGCGCTTGCGCATGGCCGGCACGGTTGCCCGGGCAATGCGCACGGCGCTGAAGAAGTCGGTGTCCCAGGCTTCCTGATAGTCGGCGTCCGACAGCTCCAGCGGGTCGCCCTTGGCGCCGGTCACGCCGGCGGTGTGCACCACGATATCGACCTGGCCGAAGCGCGCCTGGGCCTGGCGAATCAGGTCATCGACCTCGGCTTGCCGGGTCATGTCCGCGGCGATCAACAGCGGCTCACCGCCCAGGTCCGCCGCGGCCTGCAGCAAGGCGTCCTGCTCGCGGTCGGTCAGCACCAACTTCACGCCCTCCTCTGCCAACAGGCGCGCGGTCGCCAGACCGATTCCGCCTGCCGCGCCAGTGATCAGTGCCACACGGTCTTTCAAGCCCAAGTCCATCAACCTTCTCCTTCAGCGATACGAGTCGCGATCAAGTGAGCGAACGCGAGCATCTGCTCGGCCAGTGCGCGGGGCGTCTGCAGCGGCATCAAGTGCCCGGCGCCGGGCAAGGTCAGCACGGCGCTGCGGGGAAAATGCGCCAGGGTGGTACGGCCCTGCTCCTCGGCATCCGGCACCTGGCGGTCGTCGGCGCCGCAGATCAGCAGCGCCGGGTAAGGCAGGCTGCCGATGCGTTCTTGCCAGTCTTCGCGGCTGCCGTGATCGACCCAGGCACGCCAGGCCGCGAGGTTCACGCTCTGGGCGTCGGCGATGGCGACTTCGCGCAGGTCGTCGGGCAGGCGGTGGAAGCTGGATTCATCGACGAAGGCTTCGGCCTGCTGTCGGGAAGCGTCGTAGGCGCGCTGGCGATCGCGGTCGGCGTCGCTGATCGGCTGCGGGCCGGGGGGCGACGGCGCCACCAGCACCAGGCCATGGAGATAGTCGGGGCGCCGCGAGGCCAGCACCGCCGCGACCTTGCCGGTCATCGAATGGCCGACGAGGATGCAGCGCTCGAGACCGAGCTCGCGGATGCTCTGGTCGACCTGATCGGCCATCGCGCTGACCGTATGACCGGGCACCGCGCTGGCATCACCGAAGCCCGGCGTATCGAGGGCGACGCAGTGATACTGGCGATCCAGATAGGCAATGGTCGGGCCCCAGGTACGGTGCGAGCCGCCGAGAAAGTGCATCAGCACGAAGGTGATCGGGCCTTGGCCCTGCTGGCTGTGTGGGAGCATCGAAGGCCTGCCTGATGGGTGTAGAAAGTGGAAAGCGAGGCGGCCTGGGGAGTTCAGATAATCGCTGAAGGTGTTCGAGCGGATAAGGTCGGGACGGCGTGCGCTGCGCCGCCAGAAACAGCCACAGCGCGGCGTTGCTGCAGATGCCTGCGGAGCTAACGGGCTTGCGCTATCGGGCGCCAGTTCGGCCAGGTAGCCGCGGCATGGAGCGGGGTCGAAAGGCGTCGGCACCGCCAAGCCTTGACCACGCCAAAGCACTATCTGGCACCATGTCGCTCGACGCCCGGGCCATGAAAAGCCCCACATTTTCCAGCGACAAGGATCATCTGCATGAAAGCCTTTCAAATCGGTAACCAGCAAGGCCTGGACAGCCTGACCGCCACCACCCGCCCCGACCCCGTCGCCGGCCCTGGCGAGGTACTGGTCGCGCCGCGCCTGGTCGGCCTGATCAGCCGTGATGTGCAACTGCTGCGCGGCGTTTACGGTGCCCGCCAGGCGCCAGAGCGGATCCCGGTCTCCGAAGGGGCCGGTGAGGTCATCGCGGTGGGTGCAGGTGTGGGTAACGTCAAGCCGGGCGATCGCGTGGTCTGCGGGCACTTCCCCAGCTGGCTGGACGGTGAATTCCGCCCCGACGTATTCGCCCATGACATTGGCATCTCCCATGACGGCTGGCTGGCCGAACGGGTCGTGCTGCCCGCCGCGGCGGTTATCCAGGTACCGGCTTCGCTCGCCGACCAGGACGTCGCCGCCCTGGCCTCGGCCGGCCTTACCGCCTGGAACGCGCTGGTGGAGGTATGCAAGGTCAAGCCGGGCGAGCTGGTGCTGTGCCTGGGCACCGGCGGCGTTTCACTGGCCGCACTGAAACTCGCCAAGCTGCGCGGCGCGCGCGTCGCCATCACCTCCTCCAGCGACGAGAAACTGCAGATCGTCCGCGAGCTGGGCGCCGACATCACCATCAACTATCGCCAGCATCCGGACTGGGCCGCCCAACTCATGGCCCTGACGGATAACGGCGGCGCCGACGTGATCATCGAAACCGGCGGCCAGGACACCCTGGGCCAGTCCATCGCCGCAGCCGCCGCCAACGCACGCATCGCCGTGATTGGCGTAACCCCCGGGCAGCAATCGCCGATTCCGAACTACCTCTCGCTGATCCTCAAGAACGTGACCATCCGCGGCATCGCCAACGGCAGCCGCAAGATGTTCCTTGAGCTGCTACGTGCCACCGCAGCCAACCGCATCGAAACGGTGATCAGCAAGACCTTCAAATTCGCAGACGCGCCGGCCGCCTATGCCTACTTCGCGGCGCAGCAGCAGGTGGGCAAGGTGTTGATCGAGTTTGGTTGATCAGCATTGCCCGGCAGGCTACACCACCGAGCCCGACCCGGGCCGCTCTCGGTACTCGCCGGCCAGTTCCCGCAAGGTCTCGCAGCACCACTGCGCGGCCAGTGACAACGGCAGTGCGGTGTTGCTGCAGATGCCCACCGAGCCGCCGGGTTCGCGGATGCCCAGGGCCAGCTCGGCCAGGTCGCCGTTGTGCAGGTCGACACGTACTGCATCGAGTGGCGCGACCCACACCGCGTCGCTCTGCTGCACGTACCGGCGACTGAGCGCCGGGGACAGGGTTTCCAGGCGCTGGCGCGGTTGGGGCACGCCGCATTGCACGAACAGGCTGTCGGCATAGCGGCGGATGGTGGTGCCGGCCAATGGCAGCACCGCGGGATAGTCGCCCAGCCGGCTGAGGCCGCCATCGCCCAGGGCCAGCAGCGGGTGGCCGGGGCGCACCACCAGGCTCATCGACTCGCTGTACAGGTGTTCGAAGGTCAGCCCCTGGATTTCCGGGCTGTCGGTCATGCGCCCCACCACCAGGTCCAGTTCGCCGACACGCAGCTGCGCCAGCAGGTAGGCGCTGGGCCCGGTGGCGATGCTGACCACCAGCGCCGCATGGCGCTCGTGCAGGCGCCGCACCACGTCGGGAATCAGCAGGCTCTCCACGGTCGACAGCACGCCGACACGCACCTGGCCGGCGTCATGCTCGCCACTGCGCAGGCTGTTCACGCCGTCACGCAGCGCCTGTACGCAAGGGCCGGCGTAACGCATGAAGGCCAGCCCTGCCGAAGTCAGGCTGACTCCCGCCTTGCCACGCTCGAACAGCGAGGCTTCGAGGATGTCTTCCAGCTCCTTGAGCGTCTTGGAGATTGCCGGCTGGCTGACGGCCAGGGCGTCGGCGGCCTTGGCGAAGCTGCGCTGCCGGGCGATTTCCAGAAAGCAGGTGAGGTGGCGAAATTTGATGCGGGTGTCGAGGTTCATGGCCGGCGCACGCTGGTTGAGGCCTGGCAACAGTATCAGAAGCCAACCAGGCACGCGGCCCCTGGCGAGCGTTCGCAATCTGCAACACGCATCACCTCACTGCCGCAGCGCGACATGGCTGCCTTCAGCCAGCGGCATCCCATGAAACGGGTATTTGAAAGGCTTGCGTGCGGGGGCGGGGTAATCGTCTGGCGACCCAACTACTGATGGCACTTTTGTTTCCGCCATGAAATATCGAACAGCGGTTGTTACAGCCAAGTAACACACTTAGATAATTGTTCGAACGTTCAAAATAAATGCAACTTTCGCTCTGTTTTACTTGTGCACCTTAGTTGTCCAGCTTCTGTACAAGGCGGTCGAGTGGCCAGAACACGACCGCCTGTCGCCCCGCCGCGATGAAAAAGCTGAAAAGCCCCTCATAGAGCCACCCCAGAGCAGCCAAAAGCTCCAGAGGTGTCCGCCAAAAGCAGGCGAAAAGCCGCTACTTACCGGCTATTGGCAGCGAAAACCCACCGCCATCAAATAGTTCCCCGGTAACCCGGCAGACTCCCAAAAATAGTCGAAACTTCTTATTCGTGAGCTAGGTCATGAACTAGGTGGGAATTAATCACCAGCAAGCAGCTTTTCCTCCTGCCCCGACACGGCAATCAACTGGAAAGACAGGGCGGCATATTCCCGTCGGCGAGCAAGCTAGAGAAACATCAGGGTCAAGGACAGAATCGAGCGGAGGATGGTATGGGAAACGCTGTTGCGGCAACACGGTTTGACCAATCGGTATTGGTAGAAACACCCCTAAAGGCAAACAATACAATTACCAATTTGCACGCGGCCAAGAAGAAGATCCTCTTCGTCAGCCCCGAGCTGGCCGACCTGATCAAGGTGGGCGGTCTGGGTGACGTTTCCGCGTCGCTGCCGCGGGCGATGAACGCGGATCACGATGTACGGGTGCTAATCCCCGGCTATCGCCAGGTGCTGCAGAGCGGTCACGCGATCCGTGACGTTGGCAGCGTGCCGGGCCATGCGGCCCTGCCCCCGGCACGCATCGGTTGCATGACCCTGCCCGATGGGCTGATCGTCTACGTGCTGATCTGCCCCGAGCTGTACGACCGTGACGGTACGCCCTACGCCGATGCCCAGGGCCGCGACTGGCAGGACAACCACATCCGTTTCGCCAGCCTGGGCCTGGCCGCTGCCGAGATCGCCGCCGGCACCGCCTGCCTGAGCTGGTGCCCGGAAGTGGTTCACGCCAACGACTGGCCGGCCGCCCTGGCCCCTGCCTACATGAGCTGGCGCGGCCTGCAGACGCCCACCGTGTTCACCATCCACAACCTCGCCTACCAGGGCCTTTGCAGCCTGGAATGCAGCCCGGAACTAGGCCTGCCCTCCTCGGCCTGTGGCCACCAGGGCATGGAGTTCTATGGCCGCCTGTCGTTCCTCAAGGCCGGCCTGGTGTATTCCGACCATGTGACCACCGTGAGCGAGAACTACGCCCGCGAGATCACCACCCAGGAATTCGGTTGCGGGCTGGAAGGCATGCTGCAGTTCAAGGTGCAGCTCAACCAGCTCAGCGGCATTCCCAATGGCATCGACGACAGCTGGGACTCGCTCAAGGATCCGCACCTGGTGCAGGGCTTCGATGCCCATGACTGGGAAGGCAAGCGCGCCAACACCCGCCACGTCGAGCAGATGTTCGGCCTGGAGCAGAGCGACGGCCCACTGTTCGCCGTGGTCTCGCGCCTGGTGCAGCAGAAAGGCATCGACATGACCCTGGAGATCGCCGACACCATCGTTGCCGAGGGCGGTCGCATCGCGATCATCGGCCGCGGCGAGGAGCACCTCGAGGACGCCGTACGCGAACTGGCCCGCCGCCACCCCGGCAAGGTCGGCGCCAACGTCGGCTTCAACGAGGCGGATGCGCGTTGCATGTTCGCCGGCAGCGACTTCCTGCTGATGCCCTCGCGCTTCGAGCCTTGCGGCCTCAGCCAGATGTACGCCCAGCGCTTCGGCTCGCTGCCGATCGCCCGTGCCACTGGCGGCCTGGCTGACACCATCGAAGACGGCGTCAGCGGTTTCCTGTTCCAGGAGCCGAGCAGTGACAGCTACCTGGCCGCGGTACGACGCGCCATGGCGGTGTTCCGCAATCGGGAGCTGCTTAACGCCATGCGTGCTCACGCCATGGCCTCGCCGCTGTATTGGAAGCAGTCGGTGGAGCCCTATGCGGCGCTCTATCGCAAGTTGCTGGCTGCGCAGAAATCGGGTGGGAAACTGGTCTGATGCTTGAAGCAAAACCAAGACATGGCGCCTGGCTGAATGTCAGCGGTCACACCCACTTCGCATTGTGGGCGCCAGACGCCAAGCGCGTCGCCGTAACCCTGCAAGATGACACCCAGCATGAAATGAGCGCCAACGACGATGGCTGGTTTACCGCGAGCCTGCCGCTGGCGGCTGGTACTGACTACCAGTACCTGATCGACGGGCACCTGCGGGTACCCGATCCCGCTTCGCGCTGGCAGGCCAACGACGTGCACGGCCCCAGCCGCGTCATCGACCCACAGGCCTACCACTGGCGCAGCAATCAGTGGCAAGGCCGCCCCTGGCAGGAAACGGTGCTCTATGA
Organism: Pseudomonas sp. G34; assembly: GCF_031119625.1. Classification (GTDB taxonomy): domain Bacteria; phylum Pseudomonadota; class Gammaproteobacteria; order Pseudomonadales; family Pseudomonadaceae; genus Aquipseudomonas. The sequence continues at coordinate 315,696 of NZ_JAVHZV010000009.1, read as the reverse complement.
GGTGCATGTAGGCACGCTGGGCGGCTACGCGGCAGTCGCAGAGAAACTGCCGGCATTGGCCGAGCTGGGTATCACCGCCATCGAACTGATGCCGCTGGGCGAGTTTCCCGGTGGCCGCAACTGGGGCTATGACGGCGTGTTGCCGTACGCACCGGACTCCTCCTACGGCACGCCAGACGAGCTGCGCAGCCTGATCGACCGTGCCCACGAGCTGGGCCTGATGGTGTTCGTCGACGTGGTGTACAACCACTTCGGCCCCGATGGCAATTACCTGGGCCAGTACGCCAGCGCGTTCTTCCGCGAAGACGTGCACACCCCCTGGGGCCCGGCCATCGATTTTCGGCGCCGCGAAGTGCGTGACTACTTCATCGATAACGCGCTGATGTGGGTGCAGGACTACCGCATCGACGGCCTGCGCTTCGATGCCGTGCACGCCATCGGCGAGCGCGACTTCCTGCTCGAAATGGCCGAGCGCCTGCACGCCTCGATCCCCGCCTCGCGCCATCTGCACCTGGTGCTGGAGAACGAGCACAACGACGCCGAACTGCTGCAACAGGGTTTTGTCGCCCAGTGGAACGACGACGGCCACAACGTGCTGCACCACCTGCTGACCGGCGAGCACGAAGGCTATTACGCCGACTTCGCCGAGGACGCCACACACAAGCTGGCGCGTTGCCTGCGCGAGGGCTTCATCTACCAGGGTGAAACCACCCGCCACGGCACCGCCCGCGGCAGCAGCAGCGGCCACCTGCCGCCAAGCGCCTTCGTGCTGTTCCTGCAGAACCACGACCAGGTCGGTAACCGCGCGGTCGGTGAACGCCTGCGCACGCTGGCCGATGACCACGCGCTGAAGAGCGCCACCGCCCTGCTGCTGCTCAGCCCGATGATTCCGCTGCTGTTCATGGGCGAGGAATGGGGCAGCGAGCAACCCTTCCAGTTCTTCACCTCGCACAACGACGAGCTCGGTGAAGCGGTACGCAAGGGCCGCCAGAACGAATTCAAGGACTTTTCCAAATTCTCCGGCCAGGCGATTCCCGCGCCGAATGACGCCAGCACCTTCGAGACCTCGATGCCCGACTACCACAACCGCGACACGGCGGATGGCAGCGCCTGGCAGGCGTTCTATCGCGAGCTGTTGAGCCTTCGCCACCAGCACATCGTGCCGCGCCTGCCCGGTAGCCAGGCCCTGGAAAGCAGGGTACTGGGCGAAGCCGCGGTCACCGCCAGCTGGCAGCTCGGCGATGGGCAGGTGCTGCATATCGCCCTGAACCTGGGACGCGAGCCGGTCGACGCCGTGGCAGCGCAAGGCGCCCGTACCCTGTACAGCTATCGCAGCGAGGGCAATCACCTGCCGGCGCACAGCGTGCGGGTTGTGCTGGAGGGCGCCCAATGAGCGACGCACGCCTGGCAGAACTGAGCAAGGCCGCTGGCCTGAGCGTCGACTGGGTCGACGCCGACGGCAACGCCCAATCGGTCAAACCCGAACATCAACGCCGCCTGCTCGAGGCCCTTGGCTACCCGGCCGCGGACGACGAGCAGATCGAAGCCAGCCTGGCGCAACTGCAACATCGCCACGACACCCTGGCCCTTGGCCCGCTGGTGACCCTCGATCAGCAGCAGGCGCTGGACCTGACCCGCTACTTCCCACCCGGCACTGCGTTCGAGATCCAGCTGGAACAGGGCGAACGTTTGGAAGGCCGCCTGGATGACAGTGGCCGGCTGCCGGTGATCGGCACCACCGGCTACCACCTGCTGCGCATCGCCGGCGGCGAAGTGACCCTCGCCGTGGCGCCGCCCGCCTGCCCGAGCGTGGCACAACTGGCTGAGCGTGCCGATGCCAAGATCTGGGGGCTGAGCGCCCAGCTTTATTCGCTGCGCCGCCCGGGCGATGGCGGCCTGGGCGATACCCAGGCACTGGAATCGCTGGTACGCAGCGCCGCCGCACGGGGCGCCGATGCCCTGGCGATCAGCCCGATGCACGCCATGTTCAGCGCCAACCTGCACACCTACAGCCCCTACTCGCCGTCCAGCCGGCTGTTCTTCAACGTGCTGCATGCCGCGCCGGCCAGCGTGCTCGGTGAAGCGGCCGTGCAGCAGGCGATCCGCACCTGCGGGCTGGGCGAGGAACTGGCGCGCCTGGAAGGTCTGGAGCTGATCGACTGGCCCGGCGTGGCCAGCGCGCGGATGCAGATCCTGCGTCAGCTGCATGCCGACTTCGCCGCCAGCCTTCATCCGTTGCAGGCCGATTTCGAGGCCTTCCGCCAAGCGGGTGGCGAGGCCCTGCGCCAGCACTGCCGCTTCGAGGCCTTGCGCGGTTTCATGGACTTCAACGGCTTGCCGGTGGATTGGCGTGCCTGGCCCGAGCAGTACCGTGACCCGGCCAGCGAGGCCGTCGAGCAATTTTGTGAAGGCCATGGGCACGAGATCGAATTCCACGCTTTCGCCCAGTGGTTGATCGCCCGCTGCCTGCACGGCGCCCAGAACGCCGCCCGTGAAGCCGGCATGTGCGTGGGGCTGATTGCCGATCTGGCAGTCGGCGCCGATGCCTCCGGCAGCCAGGCCTGGGGCCGGCAGGCCGAACTGCTGCAGGCGGTGAGCGTCGGCGCACCGCCGGACATCCTCAATCGCTCCGGGCAGAACTGGGGGGTGTCAGCCTTCTCGCCCCAGGGCCTGCAGCAGAATGGCTTCCGTGCCTATATCGAAATGCTGCGTGCCAACCTGGCCCACGCCGGCGGCATGCGCATCGACCACGTGATGACCCTGCGCCGGCTTTGGGTGATTCCTGAGGGTGAGGACTCCTCCGCCGGTGCCTACCTCAACTACCCGTCGCAAGACCTGCTGCGCCTCCTGTGCCTGGAAGCCGAGCGCCACCGCGCGCTGATCATCGGTGAAGACCTCGGCACGGTGCCTGACGGCCTGCGCGAAGAGCTGGCGGCGCGCAACATCCTCGGCATGCGGGTACTGCTTTTCGAGCAGAGCAATGGCCGCTTCCACGCCCCGGCCCACTGGCCACGCGACGCCCTGGCCACCACCACCACCCATGATTTGCCGAGCATTCGCGGCTGGCTCGCCTCCCGCGACATTCATTGGCGCCAGGCTGCGGGCCACCGCAGCGACGACTACACGAATCAGGATCATCATTTGCGCGCCCAGGAAACCCGAGCACTGCACCAAGCCCTGCATGAGCATGGCCACGCCACCGCCGAACAGATGGATGACGGCCAGCAGCTGGACGCCAGCATCGCCTTTATCGGCAGCACACCGGCGCCGCTGGTGCTGCTGCCCCTGGAAGACGCCATGGCTGCCAGCGAGCAACCCAACCTGCCGGGCCCCGGCGACGAACACCCGAACTGGCGCCGCCGCTGGGCCGAAGATGCAGCCGAGATGCTCGATGCACCGCAGGTCGCCCATCGCCTGCAGCGCCTGCAGTGGGCGCGCAGCCTGGTCGAGGGCATCGGCCATGACTGAGTTACGTGCCAGCGTACGCCTGCAGTTCCACAAGGGCTTCACCCTCGACGACGCCGTGCCCCTGGTCGACTATTTCGCCCAACTGGGCATCAGCCATATCTACGCCTCGCCGCTGCTCACCGCACGACCGGGCTCCATGCATGGCTACGATGTGGTCGACCCGACCCGGGTCAACCCGGAGCTGGGCGGCGAAGCGGCCCTGCAGCGCCTGGTCACCGCCCTGCGCGGCAAAGGCATGGGGCTGATTCTGGATATCGTCTCCAACCACATGGCGGTCGGCGGCGATGCCAATCCCTGGTGGCTGGACGTGCTCGAATGGGGCACCGGCAGCGCCCATGCGAAGTTCTTCGACATCCACTGGCAATCCCATGACCCGCTGCTGCGCGGGCAGTTGCTGGTGCCTTTTCTGCGCAGCGACTACGGCGAAGTGCTGGCCGCCGGCGAAATCGAGCTGCATTTCGATGCCAGGCGCGGCCTGTTCTACGCCAGGCATTACGACCACCGTTTCCCGATCAACCCGCCGACCTATGGCGATATCCTGCAGCACAGCGGCCACCCCGAGCTGCAGGCCCTGGGCCAGCGCTTCGCGGCGCTGGACGACAGCGCCGACGGCCAGCGCCAGGCGGGCGTGCTGTTTCGCGAACTGGTGGCCCTGGCCAGCAAGGCCGGGCACGCCATCGAACGCGCGCTGGCCAGCCTGCGCCCCACCGAGGGGCAGAACTTCGAGGCGCTGCACCAGTTGCTCGAACGCCAGCATTACCGCCTGGCCAGCTGGCGCACCGCAGCGGACGACATCAACTGGCGGCGCTTCTTCGACATCAACGAACTGGGCGGCCTGAAGGTCGAGCGCCACGAGGTATTCGAAGCCACCCACGCGAAGATTTTCGAGCTGATCGAAAATGGCCTGGTCGATGGCCTGCGTATCGACCATGTCGATGGCCTGGCCAACCCGCGTGCTTACTGCCGCAAGCTGCGCCGCCGCGTCGAACGGCTGTTGGCCAAGCGCCCGGCCGAGCTGCAGGGCAGCCGCTTCCCGATCTACGTCGAGAAGATTCTCGGCGAAGGCGAACAGCTGCCCCGTGACTGGGGCGTGGATGGCACCACCGGCTACGAGTTCATGAACCAGGTGTCGCTGCTGCAGCATGCGCCTGAGGGCGAGCCAATCCTGGCGCAGCTGTGGAGTGAAACCAGCGGCCGCGATGCCGACTTCATGGCCGAAGTACGCGACGCACGCCAACTGGTGCTGACCACCTCCCTGGCCGGTGATCTGGAAGCCCTGGCCCAGGGCCTGCTGCTGGTCGCCCGTGACGATATCGCCACCCGCGACCTGACCCTGGGGGCCATTCGCCGCGCGTTGCTGGAGCTGATCGTGCACTTCTCGGTGTACCGCACCTATGTGTCGGCCGCCGGGCGCAGCAGCACCGACCAGGCGGTGTTCGACCAGGCCCTGGAAGGCGCCCGCAGCACGCTCGCCGAAGGCGACTGGCCGCTGCTCGAGCACCTCGATTGCTGGCTTGGTGGCCAGGCACTTTCCGAGTTGCCGCCGAGCCCGCAGCGCAAGCGCCGGGCAAAGATGATCGAGCGTTTCCAGCAACTCACCTCCCCGGCGGCGGCCAAGGCGGTGGAAGACACCGCCTGCTACCGCAGCGCCGTGCTGCTGTCGCGCAATGACGTGGGCTTCGACCCGCAGCAGTTCAGCGCACCTGTCGAGGCCTTCCATGACGGTTGCGTGGAACGCGCCCGGCACTTCCCGGCCAACCTGCTGACTACCGCCACCCACGACCACAAACGCGGTGAAGACACCCGCGCCCGCCTGGCGGTACTCAGCGAGCGCGCCGAATGGTTCGCCGAGCGTTGCCAGCATTGGCGCGAACTGGCGGCGCCGCTGCGCGAAGAACTCGACGACGGCCTCGCACCCTCGCCAGGTGATGAGTTGATGCTGCTGCAGATCCTGCTGGCCTGCTGGCCGCTGGATTTGCAAAGCGATGACGCCGAAGGCCTGCAGAGCCTCACCGAGCGCCTGACTGCCTGGCAGGAAAAGGCGGTGCGCGAAGCCAAGCTGCGCAGTACCTGGAGCAACCCCAACCAAGGCTACGAAGCGGCTTGCAGAAACTACCTGCAGGCGTTGCTGGGCAGTGACAAGGGCGCCGAATTGCGCACCCAGATCCGTGATGCCGCTGCCGAGATCGCGCCCGCTGGTGCCCTCAACAGCCTGGCCCAAAGCCTGCTGCGCATGAGCGTGCCGGGCGTGCCGGATCTGTATCAGGGTTGCGAGCTCTGGGACTTTTCCCTGGTCGACCCGGACAACCGCCGCCCGGTGGATTACGCCGCTCGCCAGCAGGCCTTGAAAGCGGCCCAGCCCCTCGGCCAGGCCCTGGAGCATTGGCACGACGGCCAGGTGAAGCAGACCTTGATCGCCGCCACCCTGCAGGCTCGCAAGGCCCACCAGCAGCTGTTCGCTGCCGGCGACTACCAGCCGCTCGAGGTTCAGGGTGAGCACGCTGATCGGGTCGTCGCCTTCATGCGCAGCCTGGGCGAGCAGCATGCCCTCGTGGTGGTACCGCGCCTGAGCGCCAAGCTGCTCGGCGACAGCCACATGCCGCTGATTGCCGCCGAACAATGGGGCGACACCCGTATCGCCCTGCCTGCCGTGCTGGCCGACCAGGCCCTGCACAGCGCCTTCGATAGCACTGCCCCGCTCGCCCATAGCGGCTACCTCGCGCTACGCGACGTGCTGCACGCCACCCCGGTCAATTTGCTGATCGCCCATAGTCCATCTCAGGAGTCACACCCATGAGCGCAAAAGAAGATCGTATCCGCGAGTTCGCTTACCAGATCTGGGAATCCGAAGGGAAACCCCACGGCCAGGCCAAACGCCACTGGGAAATGGCCACCAAGCTGGTCGAAGCCGAGCAGACGCCTGGCAAGGCTGCGCCCAAGCGTGCCAGCAAGCCCAAGGCCGACGCTGGCGAAGCAGCCCCTGCCGCACCGATCAAACCCCGCGCCAGCAAGGCAGCCCCCAAGGCCGAAGCCGAGAAACCCGCCCTGCTCAAACCTGCCAAGGCACCCGCCAAGGCCAAGCCCAGCACTACCCCCAAGCCTGCCGCCAAGAAGCCCAAGGCCTGATACCAGGAGCCACCCAGAATGAGTCAACCACGCTCGCGTATAACCGAAGGTCAACCCTTTCCGTTGGGGTCGACCTGGGATGGTTTGGGCGTCAACTTCGCGCTCTTCTCGGCTCATGCCACCAAGGTCGAACTGTGCATCTTCGATCCCGATGGCCTGGAAGAGATCGAGCGCATCGAATTGCCGGAGTACACCGACGAGATCTGGCACGGCTACCTGCCCGACGCCCACCCGGGGCTGATCTATGGCTACCGCGTGTACGGCCCCTACGAGCCGGAAGCCGGCCACCGCTTCAACCCCAACAAACTGCTGATCGACCCCTACGCCAAGCAACTGGTTGGCGAACTGAAATGGTCCGAAGCGCTGTTCGGCTACGAGATCGGCCACCCCGATGGCGACCTCAGTTTCGACGAGCGTGACAGCGCGCCCTTCGTGCCCAAGTGCAAGGTCATCGACCCGGCGTACACCTGGGGCAAGCACCGCAGCCACCGCGTCGATTGGGACAAGACGGTGTTCTACGAAGCCCACCTGCGCGGCCTGACCATGCGTCACCCGTCGGTGGCCGAAGACAAGCGCGGCACCTTCGCCGGGCTGATGAACGCCGATGTGATCAAGCACATCCGCAAGCTCGGCGTCTCGTCGGTCGAGTTGCTGCCCATCCATGCCTTCGTCAACGACCAGCACCTGCTGGAAAAGGGCATGAACAACTACTGGGGCTACAACAGCATCGGCTTTTTCGCCCCGCACCCGCGCTACCTGGCCAGCGGCCATATCAACGAGTTCAAGGAGATGGCTGCGCACCTGCACGATGCCGGCCTCGAGCTGATTCTCGACGTGGTCTACAACCACACCGCCGAAGGCAACGAGCTGGGCCCGACCCTGTCGATGCGCGGTATCGACAACGCCAGCTACTACCGGCTGATGCCCGATGACAAGCGCTACTACATCAACGATTCCGGCACCGGCAACACCCTCGACCTGAGCCACCCCTGCGTGCTGCAGATGGTCACCGACTCGCTGCGCTACTGGGCCACCGAAATGGGGGTGGACGGTTTCCGTTTCGACCTGGCGACCATTCTCGCCCGCCACCATGACGGCTACGACGAGCGCCACAGCTTCCTGGTCGCCTGCCGCCAGGATCCGGTGCTGAGCAAGGTCAAGCTGATCGCCGAGCCCTGGGACTGCGGCCCCGGCGGCTACCAGGTGGGCGGCTTCCCGCCGGGCTGGGCGGAGTGGAACGACAAGTTCCGCGACAACGTGCGCAGCTTCTGGAAAGGCGACGAGGGCCAACTGGCCGAACTGGCCAGCCGCCTGACCGCCTCGGGCGACCTGTACAACCAGCGTGGCCGTCGGCCGTTCTCGTCGGTGAACTTCATCACCGCCCACGACGGCTTCACCCTCAATGACCTGGTCTCCTACAACGACAAGCACAACGAGGACAACGACGAGAACAACCAGGACGGCAGCAACAACAACATGTCCTGGAACCACGGCGTCGAAGGCCCGACCGAAGACGAGGCCATCAACGACCTGCGTTTCCGGCAGATGCGCAACTTCATGGCCACCCTGGTGCTCGCCCAGGGCACGCCGATGCTGGTGGCTGGCGACGAGTTCGCGCGTACCCAGCACGGCAACAACAACGCCTATTGCCAGGACAGCGAGATCGGCTGGATCAACTGGGACCTCAGCGAGCGTGGCAAGCAATTGCAGGCCTTCGTGACCCGGGTGATCAAGCTGCGCATGAGCTACCCGATCCTGCGGCGCGGGCGCTTCTTCGTTGGCGCCTACAACGAGGAGCTGGGCGTCAAGGACGTCTCCTGGCTGGCGCCCAACGGTGAGGAAATGAGCGAGGAAAACTGGCACGACCCGCATGCGCGCTGCATGGGCATGCTGCTCGATGGCCGCGCCCAGCCGACCGGCATCCGCCGTAGCGGCGCCGACGCGACGCTGCTGCTGGTGGTCAACTCGCACCATGACGTGGTCAATTTCCGCCTGCCGGAAGTGGCCCAGGGCAGCCACTGGACATGCATGCTCGACACCAACCGTGTCGACGAGCCGGAAGGCGATGAAGTGTTCCAGTTCGGTGACGAGTTCACCGTGACCCACCGTTCGCTGGTGCTGTTCGAGCTGCAGAAGGAAAAAGTGGCATGACCGGGAGCGGCACTCGTCTGCTGGAACGCCTTGGCGCCCTGCTCGACGAATGGCCGCACCCGACTCCGCATCACCCCGCGGCCCTCGTGCGCAGCCTGCAACGGCTGTGCGACGCGGGCCTCGACCAATTACCCCGACCCGGCGGTGGCCAGACCCTGCAACGTTGGCAGGCGCTGGCCACGGTCGCCGCACAGGACCTGAGCCTGTGCAAACTCTATGAAGGCCACACCGACGCCCTGGCGATTTTCCAGGACTACCCTGCCCAGGTGCCGGCGCAGGCGACCTGGGGCATGTGGGCCGCCGAGCCACCCCAGGCCCGGGTGACGCTGGACACCGAGCAGCGCGACGGCAGCGTGCGCCTGCACGGCCGCAAGGCCTGGTGCTCGGGCGCCACGGTGCTCAGCCACGGCCTGCTCACCGCCTGGAACGCCCACGGCGAACAGCAGTTGGTGGCCGTGGCCCTGCAGCAGCCCGGCGTGCAGGTTACCGAGGATGGCTGGCAGGCCGTGGGCATGGCCGCCACCCAGAGCGTGGAGATCCTGTTCGATGGTGCCATTGGCCAGCCCGTCGGCCCACCCAATGGCTACCTTGCCAGACCCGGCTTCTGGCAAGGCGGCGCGGGCATCGCCGCCTGCTGGTACGGTGCGGCGAGTCGCCTGGCCGAGACGCTGCGCAAGCACTGCGCCGAGCGCGACGAGCCCCATGCCCTGGCTCACCTTGGCCAGGTGGACTGCACCCTCACGGCAGCGGCCAGTGCCTTGCGCGACTGCGCCGCCTGGATCGACGCCAACCCCGAAGCCGATGCCGAGCTGCCGGTGCGCCGCGTACGCGCCATCGTCGAGCACAGCGCCAGCGCGGTGATCGAGCATGTCGGCCGCGCCCTGGGCGCGGCACCTTATTGCCGCGATGCCGCCGCGGCGAGGCTGTTGGCCGATCTGCCGGTGTTCCTGCGCCAGAGCCACGCCGAGCGCGACCTGGCAGCCCTCGGCGGGCTCGCCGCACGCCAACCACAAGAGAGCTGGACGCTATGAGCGCCAATCCGATTCAGGGCCAGGGCACCTCGCCGCAAGCCTGGAAAGCCTCGCGAAGCCTGGCCCAGGTGGCCGATATCGAGTGCTCCCAGCTGGTGCCCGAAGGCAGCCGTGCGGTGATCATCGCCCCGCACCCGGATGACGAGGTTCTTGGCAGCGGCGGCCTGCTGCAGCTGCTGGCCCAGGCCCAGCGGCAGATTCTGCTGATCTCGGTGACCGACGGGGCCGCCAGCCACCCGGGCTCTACCTACTGGACGCCGCAACGCCTGAGCATCGTGCGCCCCCAGGAAAGCGCCGATGCCCTGAAGCGCCTCGGCCTGCCGCCCAACCAGGTGCAGTGGGTACACGGTGGCTTTGCCGATACCGGCGTCGCCGCTGCCGAGACGCAGCTGCGGGACTTTCTGAAGACCTACCTGCAGCCCAGCGACGTGGTGTTCGCCACCTGGCGCGAAGATGGCCATGCCGATCATGAAGCGGTTGGCCGCGCGGCCCTGACCGCCGCCCAGGAATGCGGCGCCCGGGCCCACGAGCTTCCGATCTGGGCCTGGCACTGGGCGAGCCCCGAGGATCCGCGCATCCCCTGGCAGCGCGCCCGCAAGCTGCAGCTCGACAAATGGGCGCAGGCGCGCAAGCGTCACGCCATCCAGGCCTTTGCCAGCCAGCTGTATGACGATCCCGACAGCGGTCACGCGCCGGTGCTTTCCAGCACTGCGGTGGAACGCCTGCAGCAGCCGTTCGAGGTGGTGTTTCTATGAGCGTCGCCGACAATTACTTCGAAAAACTCTACAAGGGCAGTGAAGACCCCTGGTCGTTCCGCGAGCGCTGGTACGAGCAGCGCAAGCGCAACCTGACGCTCGCCGCCCTGCCCCGCAGCCATTACGGCAATATCTTCGAGCCGGGCTGCGCCAATGGCGAACTCAGCGCGCGCCTGGCCGAACGCTGCACCCAGTTGCTGTGCAGCGACACCTCGGCCATCGCCCTGGAGCTGGCGCGCAATCGCCTGGCCCACCGCAGCAACGTGCGCCTGCTGCAGACCCGCCTGCCGCAGCAATGGCCGGCCGGGCGCTTCGACCTGATCGTGCTCAGCGAGCTGTGCTACTACCTCGACGCGCAGGACCTCGACCACCTGATCGACTGTGCCCGGGCCGCCCTCAATCCCGGTGGCAACCTGCTCGCCTGCCATTGGCGCTGGCCCATCGACGAATGCCCGTTGAACGGCGATCAGGTGCACCTGCGCCTGCAACAGCGCCTTGGCCTGCCGCGCCTGCTGCGCCACGAGGATGCCGACCTGCTGCTCGAGGTATGGGGCACCGAGGCCACCTCCGTCGCCCAGCGCGAGGGCCTCGCCCCGGACAACGCAGCGGAGCCCCGGTAATGATCGGCGTGGTGATCCCTGCCCACAATGAAGAGCAGAGCCTGCATGCCTGCCTCGACGCCCTGCTGGTGGCCGCCAGCCACCCGGCGCTGGGTGTACCGGTGCGCATCCTGGTGGTGCTCGACAGCTGTGCGGACGGCTCGGCCAGCGTGGCGGCCAACTACCCGGTCGACACCCTGGTCGTGCAGGCGCGCAGTGTCGGCCGCGCGCGCGCGGCAGGCGTGGCCTGGCAACTGGCCCAGGGCGCCAGCTGGATCGCCTGTTCGGACGCCGACAGCCAGGTAGCGCCTGACTGGCTCCTGCGCCAGCAACAACTCGAAGCCGACATGGTCTGCGGCACCGTGGAGGTTGCCGACTGGGGCGAGCTCGATGACGGCGTGCAGAACCGCTACCTGAGCGCCTACCAGGATCACGACGGCCATCGTCATGTGCATGGTGCCAACCTGTCGTTCAGCGCCGAGGCCTACCGCCGTGCTGGCGGTTTTCAGGACATCGTCGTCGACGAGGACGTGCAGCTGGTCGCCGCATTCGAGCGCCTTGGTGCACGCATCGCCTGGAGTGCCCTGCCCCGGGTGTACACCAGCGCGCGCCTGGATTGCCGCGCCCGCGGCGGCTTCGGCGACTACCTGCGCTCGCTGCTCTAAACCCGCCGCACGGCGGCAAAAACCTTGAACCGCCTCCTCGCCGATCCAGTCGGAATTTAACGACGCCCGCGCGCTTGTCGCGCCCGGGCCCCTCGCTGAACTACCGCGACCATCGCCAGGAGGACAGCATGAAAGTCAGCGATATCATGACCCGCGGCGTACAGACCGTCACGCCGACCCAGACCATCCACGAAGCCGCCGCCATGATGGCGCGCATCGATTGCGGCGCCCTGCTGGTCAACCAGGACGACCGCCTGGTCGGCATGATCACCGACCGCGACATCACCATTCGCGCCGTGGCCACCGGCATGCCAGGCGAAACGCCGATAGCCGAAGTGATGAGCGGCGAGATCCGCTATTGCTTCGAAGACGAGGATGTCCGCGAGGTGGCCCGCAACATGGGTGACAACCAGCTGCGCCGCCTGCCGGTACTCGACCGCGACAAGCGCCTGGTGGGCGTGGTCTCCCTGGGCAACCTGGCGCTGAGCGACGACCCACAGGCCAGTGCCGAGCTGCTGCGCCGCGTTACCGGCGCGCACTGACCGATGCCCCAAGCAACGCAACGGCGCCCCGCGTGCAGCTACCTGCGCGTTGGGGCCGTGCCGCCTGGTGAATGCTGGTGAAGCGCATCCATATCGGCATTTCCGGCTGGCGCTATGCGCCCTGGCGCGGCGACTTCTACCCCGAGGGGCTGAAGCAGCGCGAGGAACTGGCGTTCGCCTCGCGGGCGGTCAGCAGCATCGAGATCAACGGCTCGTTCTATGCCCTGCAAACCCCCGAGCGCTACGCCGGCTGGGCCAGCGAAACGCCCGACGGCTTCTGCTTCGCGGTCAAGGCACCGCGCTATATCACCCATATCCGCCGCCTCGATGACGTGGCCACGCCGATCGCCAATTTCTTCGCCTCGGGACCGCTGCAGCTGGGGAAGAAGTTGGGGCCGATCCTCTGGCAATTTCCGCCGAGCATGGCCTTCGACGAGCAGCGCTTCGGCGAGTTTCTCGCCCTGCTGCCGAAGGACACCGAGCAGGCCCTGCGCCAGGCCCGCCAGGCGGATCGTCAGCAGGATGGTGGCCTGGAGGCGCCCCATCACCAGAAGCTGCGCCACGCGGTGGAGATTCGCCACGCGAGCTTCCTCGACCCGGCCTTCATCAAGCTGCTGCGCCAGCACAAGGTCGCCCTGGTATTCGCCGACAGTGCCGGCAAGTGGCCGTACGCCGAAGACCTGACCAGCGATTTCGTGTACCTGCGCCTGCATGGCAACAACAAGCTCTACGAAAGCGGCTACGACGAGGAGGCGCTCGAGCACTGGCACCAGCGCATCGCCACCTGGAGCCGTGGCCAGCACCCCGGCGATGCCCGGCTGGTCGACGCGCACAAGCCGCGAGCATGCGCCTCGCGCGACGTTTACTGCTACTTCGACAACGACCTCAAGGTCCGCGCGCCCTACGACGCCTATTCGCTTTTAGAGAAGTTCAACCTGGCCAAGGCGCTCCCCAACGCGCCGGGCCGGTCGCCAGGAGCAGTATCATGACGACTCATCAACCGCCACCCACGCAGCTGGCCGGCGCGGTTCACTCGCTGAAGATTCTCACCGTCAACACCCACAAGGGCTTCACCGCCCTCAACCGGCGCTTCATCCTCCCGGAGTTGCGCGATGCCGTGCGTACGCTGTCGGCCGACATGGTGTTCCTGCAGGAGGTGCACGGCACCCACGAGCACCACGCCAAGCGCTACGAGGACTGGCCGCCAACGCCGCAATACGAATTTCTCGCCGACAGCATGTGGCCGCAGTTCGCCTACGGGCGCAACGCCGTGTACCCCCACGGCGATCACGGCAACGCCCTGCTCTCCAAGTTTCCGATCCTGCGCCACGAAAACCTCGACGTGTCGATCGGCACCCAGGAGCAACGCGGCCTGCTGCATTCGGTGCTCGACGTGCCGGGCCACGCGGAGGTGCATGCCATTTGCGTGCATCTGGGCCTGCGCGAGGTCCATCGCAAGCAACAGCTGGGTCTGCTCTGCAAGGTGATCGACCGCCTGCCAGCCGATGCGCCGGTGATCGTCGCCGGCGACTTCAACGACTGGCGCCAGCGCGCCGATGACCTGCTGGCTGCCAGCGGCCTCAAGGAGGCGTTCGTCAGCGAATACGGCAAGCCGGCCAGGAGCTTCCCGGCACGCTGGCCGCTGCTCTGCCTTGATCGCATCTACGTGCGCAACGCGACCACTCACACCCCGCAGGTGCTCTCGACCCGCCCCTGGTCGCACCTGTCGGATCATGCACCGTTGGCTGTGGAGATACGGCTATGAAGTACGACTGGCGTGATGGCAACCAGGTCGATTTGCTGATCAACGGCGAGGAGTTCTACCCCGCCGTGTTCGAATCCATCCGCAACGCCCGGCAGGAAGTGCTGCTGGAAACCTTCATCATCTTCGAAGACAAGGTCGGCATGGAGCTGCAGCAGGCGCTGATCGCCGCGGCTCACAACGGCGCCAACGTGGAGATCACCGTGGACGGCTACGGCACCGCGGATCTGTCCACCGAGTACGTGGCCGCGCTGGCCGCCGCCGGGGTGCGCGTGCACATGTTCGACCCCGGCAAACGCCTGCTCGGCATGCGCACCAACCTGTTCCGCCGCCTGCACCGCAAGATCGTGGTGGTCGACAACGAGATCGCCTACATCGGCGGCATCAACTTCGGTGCCGACCACCTGGGCGATTACGGGCCGATGGCCAAGCAGGACTACGCCGTGCGCGTGCGCGGCCCGATCGTCGCCGACCTGCACACCGCCGCCGAACGCCTGCTCGACGCGCGCGACGACCGCGACATGGCCAGGCGCCGGATCAACCAACCGAGCCAGCACCGGCATGCCGGCAACAGCCGCCTGCTGATGACCATCCGCGACAACGGCGATGACAGCAACACCATCGAGCAGCATTACCTGGATGCCATTCGCAACGCCCAGCATCGGCTGATCGTCGCCAACGCCTATTTCTTTCCCGGCTATCGCCTGCTGCGCGAACTGCGCAATGCCGCCCGCCGTGGCGTGAAGGTGACGCTGATCCTGCAGGGCCAGCCGGACATGCCGCTGGTGCGCCTGTGCTCGCGGCTGACCTACAACTACCTGCTGCGCGACGGCGTGACCATCTACGAGTACTGCCAGCGGCCGCTGCACGGCAAGGTCGCCCTGGCCGACCACGAGTGGTGCACCGTGGGCTCGAGCAACCTCGATCCGCTGAGCCTGTCGCTGAACCTGGAAGCCAACGTGATCATGCGTGACGCGGCGCTCAACCGCCGCCTGTACGAGCACCTCTCGGAGCTGGCTGCCTCGAGCTGCAAGTCGGTACCGCTCAAGCGGGTGATGCGCGGCTACTGGTGGCGCGCGCCGCTGATCTTCCTGTGCTTCCACTTCCTGCGCCATTTCCCGGCCATCGCCGGCTGGTTCCCGGCTCACTCGCCGCGGCTCAAGTTGCTCAAACCCGATGTAGAAGCGCCGCAGTGCGGCACCATGCAGGTCGACCAGGAGAAAGTTTCGTGAGCAAAGCCGACGATAAACAGGGCAAACCGGCCTGGCGCTGGGCCAAGCGCCTGCTGACCCTGTGCTTTTTCATCCTGGTGCCGGTGCTGCTGTTCATGCTGGTCAAGAACCTCGACTGGCAGGAGGTCAGCCAGGCGCTGCGCAGCTACAGCCCGACCATCCTGCTCGCCGCGGTCGGCGTGACGGCGCTGAGCTACGCGGTGTATTCGAGCTTCGACCTGATCGGCCGCGCCTATACCCAGCATGGCCTGCCGACGCGCCAGGTATTGCCGCTGACCTTCGTGTGCTACGCCTTCACCCTCAACCTGAGCTCCTGGGTCGGCGGCGTGGCGCTGCGTTATCGCCTGTATTCGCGCCTGGGCCTGAAGGTCTCGACCATCACCCGGGTGCTGAGCATGAGCCTGATCACCAACTGGCTGGGCTACATCCTGCTTGCTGGGGTGCTGTTCACCTTTGGCCTGCTCAAGCTCCCCGAGGGCTGGGCAATCGGCGCCACCGGCCTGCGCATCATCGGCCTGGCGCTGCTGGCCATCGGCATCGGCTATCTGCTGGCCTGCCAGTTCTCCAAACGCCGCAGCTGGACCATCCGTGGCCATGAGCTGACCTTGCCCGCGTTGCCCATGGCCCTGCTGCAAGCAGGCCTGGGCGCCCTGAACTGGTCGCTGATGGCGCTGATCATCTACCTGCTGCTGCCCGAGGAAGCCTTCTACCCGACCATTCTCGGCATCCTGATGATCAGCAGCATCGCCGGGGTGATCACCCATATCCCGGCCGGCCTCGGCGTCATCGAAGCGGTGTTCATCGCCATGCTGCAGCACGAGATGTCCAAGGGCAGCATCGTCGCCGCGCTGATCGGCTACCGGGCGATCTACTTCCTGCTGCCGCTGACGGTGGCCTGCGTGGTGTACCTGGTGCTGGAGAAACGCGCCAAGAAGCTGCGCCAGAACGCCGACCAGGAAAACAGCGAAGAGCCGCGCCCCGCCTGACCACCGGCCCTTGACCGGGATCGTCCCTGATCCCGGTCAAGGGCCACCTGCCCCCTGAGCTGTTCGACGAATACGGGTGCCTGAACGGCAGCCGGGGCATCGAGCCGCCGATCAGGCTCACCAGCCCAAACAGTGGCAACCGTGAAGCGCCGCCGCCCTCAGCCCAGTAATTTCCACGCCCTGCGCAGCGCCTGCAGCGCCTCGGAGATGGCCTGCTCCGGCACCGCCGCAAAACCCATCACCAGCCCGGCACGCTGATCCGGCGGCGTTTCCCCCTCCGGCAACCACTGCACGCTGAGCGGATTGATCTCCACGCCAACCCTGGCTGCCGCCGTGATCAGCTCCTGCTCGCGGGCCAGGCTCTTGCAGCGCACGCTCAGGTGCAGGCCGGCATGCACCTCGGGCAACGGCGCACAACCGGGCACGGCCGTGGGCCAACCCGCTAGCAAGGCATCACGACGGGCCCGGGCGGCATTGCGCATGCGGCGGATATGCCGCTGGAAATGCCCGGCGGCAATGAATTCCGCCATCACCGCCTGGGTGCCGATATCGGAGTGACGCATATCCACCCCCCGCCGCCGGGCGAACGCCTGGGCCAGGCGCGCGGGTACCACCAGATAGCCCAGGCGCAACGCCGGAAACACGACCTTGCTGAAGGTGCCGACGTACAGCACGCGCTGCCCGCGATCCAGTGCGGCAAGCGGTGCCAGTGGCGTGCCGCTGTAGCGGTACTCGCCGTCGTAGTCGTCCTCGATGATCCAGGCGTCGTTGCGCTCGGCCCAGTCGAGCAGGGCCAGGCGCCTGGGCAGCGACAGCGTCACCCCGGTGGGGTACTGGTGCGAGGGCGTGACATAGGCCAGCCGGCACCGCCCTGCCTGCTCCAGCGCCGGAACATCCAGGCCCTCGGCGTCGATGCCGATACCCGCGAGGCGGGCCCCGGCGACGTTGAATGCGTGGGCAGCGGCGCGGTAGCCGGGGTCTTCCATGGCCACGCGGTCGCCAGGCTCGAGCAGCAGCTGGGTGCACAGGCTGATCGCCTGCTGGGCACCGCAGGTGATGATGACCTGCCCGGGATCGCACTGCAGGCCGCGGCTGCTGCGCAGGTAGGCGGCGATCAGTTCGCGCAGCTGTGCATCGCCGGCCGGGTCACCGTAGCCCAACCGGGCTGGCGCCGGCCGCCGCCAGAAACGTGCGGACAGGCGCGCCCAGGTATCAAAGGGAAACAGGTCAAAGGCCGGCACGCCGACCCGAAACGCTCGCGGCGCCCCCGGCAAATGCGCCGGCAGATGAGCGCTCGCCAGCCGCTGCAAGGCGCTGCTGCTCAGCTCGCTCGCCGGCATCGCCGCTGGCAATGGGGCGGCGCTGGCCAGGTCGGCCACGTAGGTGCCATCGCCCACCCGCGCCTGCACGTAGCCTTCGGCATACAGCTGATCCAGGGCCCGGTTGACGGTGTTGCGCGACACCCCCAGCAGCTCGGCCAACTGGCGGCTGGCCGGCAGCCGCGTGCCACCTGGCAGGCGCCCGTCGAGCATGCGTTCACGCAACGCCTGGTACAGCTGGCGCGACAGGCCGGCGCCGGGCTGCAGGCACAGGCCCGAGAGGTCGACGGGCAACGGAGCTGAGGTCGCCATTGATTGGTTCCATGAAAGTCACGAGAAATGGATCTTACAACAGACCAATCACACTTCTAGGATGGCGTCGTCCCCACCAGGAATCGGTCCATGTACACACCATCCGCCTTTCGCCAGAACGACCTCGCCACCCTGCATCGGGAGATCCGCGCCTGCCGCCTGGCCACCCTGGTCAGCCACGACGAGCACGGCCTGCAGGCCAGCCACCTGCCCTTGCTGCTGCGCCCCGAAGAAGGCGAGCACGGCACGCTTTATGGGCACCTGGCACGGGCCAATCCGCACTGGAAGGCGCTAGAAGGTGGCGAGGCGCTGGTGATATTCAATGGCGCCGATGGCTACGTCAGCCCCTCCTGGTACCCGGCCAAGGCCGAGCACGGCAAGGTGGTGCCGACCTGGAACTACATTGCCGTGCACGCTTACGGCCGCGCCGAGGTGTTCGGCGACGCCGAGCGCCTGCTGGCCCTGCTCGGCGCGCTGACCGACCACCATGAGCAACCGCGCCCACAGCCCTGGAGCATCGACGACGCACCGCGCGATTACATCGACGGCATGCTGCGCGCCATCGTCGGCTTCGCCCTGCCCATCGAGCGCCTGGAGGGCAAGTGGAAGCTTGGCCAGAACCGCAGTGAGGCCGATCAGGCCGGCGTACAGCGTGGCCTCGAGGCCAGCCTCGATCCCCGCGACCGCGCCCTGGCGCAGCGCATGACCGATCGACAACAGGAGACTGAAGCATGCAAATACGCGCCGTAAGCGCCGACGATCACGCCGCCTGGTTACCACTCTGGCAGGGCTACCAGCACTTTTACGCCACCGAGATCGCCGAGACCACCAGTGCACAGACCTGGCAGCGCTTTCTCGCCACCGAGGAGCCGATGCAC
Source organism: Pseudomonas sp. G34 (assembly GCF_031119625.1). GTDB lineage: Bacteria > Pseudomonadota > Gammaproteobacteria > Pseudomonadales > Pseudomonadaceae > Aquipseudomonas. Next base: position 296,870 of record NZ_JAVHZV010000009.1, on the reverse strand, counting down.
GCGGCCCTGGCCTGGCAGGACGACCGTGCCGTGGGAATGGTGCACTGGATCTTCCACCGCTCCTGCTGGACGGATGGCGACTACTGCTACCTGCAGGACCTGTTCGTCGACGAAAGCGTGCGTGGCAGCGGCGTGGGGCGTGGGTTGATCGAACACGTCTACGCTCAGGCCAGGCTGGCCGGCGCCTCACGCGTGCACTGGCTGACCCACGAGAGCAACACCACCGCCATGCAGTTGTACGACCGGATCGCCGAGCGCCCCGGCCTCGTGCAATACCGCAAGAAGCTGTAATCAGGAGCCACTCCATGACCGATACCCTGCTCGACTGGAAACCCGTGCCACCGCCGCCACACGCGCCGATCGACGGCCGCTACGTGGCGGTGCAGCCGCTGGATGTGGCGCGCCATGGCGATGATCTGTGGCACGCCCTGCAAGGCCCGGACAGTGACCCGGCCCTCTGGGATTACCTGCCCTACGGCCCGTTCGCCGAACGCAGTGCGTTCGATGACTGGCTGCAAGACAAGCAAGGCAGCCGCGACCCGCTGTTCTTCACGGTGATCGACAAGGCCACCGCGCGGGCCGTGGGCCTGCTCAGCTTTCTGCGCATCGCCCCGGCCGACGGCTGCATCGAAATCGGCCATATCGCCTTTGGTCGCGCCATGCAGCGCTCGCCGGCCTCCACCGAAGCGATCTGGCTGTTGATACGCCTGGCCATGGACGACCTCGGCAATCGCCGCCTGGAATGGAAGTGCAATGCGCGCAATGCACGCTCGATGCGCGCCGCCGGGCGACTCGGCTTCACCCAGGAGGGGCTGTTTCGCCAGCATGCGGTGATCAAGGGCCAGAACCGCGACACCGCCTGGTTCTCGATGATCGACAGCGAATGGCCACAGCACCGCGATGCCCTGCAGCGCTGGTTGTCACCCGATAACTTCGATGAGCAAGGCAAGCAGCGTCAGCGCCTGGAAGAATTGCGCATCCGGTAATTGAAGGTTCCTGCAGGGGTAAGGCCCGTACGATGGGTGAAACCCATCAACGCTAGCTGGGTTTCAACTACGCGCCCCGCCCCATGGAGCTGATGCAGCCGCGTGCACCATACCTGTGGGAGCGGGCCATGCCCGCGATCTTTTCGCGCGCATGGACTAGGCGTCCCCGCCCGCTCCCACATGGGTATGCCGTTGCCATAGCCCGTAGGATGGGTGAAACCCATCACCGCTAACTGGGCTTCACCTAAGCGCCCTGGAAACCTCGCGGCTAAAGCCGCTCCCACAGGGGTTCGCCTTCGCTACAATCCTGGCGGTCATGCCCCTTGAAGCGGTGCGCCAAGCCAGGCCGAGGCCAGCAGCAACAGGGCCATGGCCTGATTGAAACGGGTCATGGCGCGCACCGAGGTGAACAACCGGGCGGCGCCGCGACCGAGCAGCGCCCAGCAGCCCAGGCACGGCAGCGAGATGGCCAGGAAGATCGCCGCCAGCAGCGTCACCCGCAGCCCCTGCCCAGGCCCCGGCGTGGCGAATACGCTGACTACCGCCAGGGCCATCATCCAGGTCTTGGGGTTGACCAGTTGCAGCGCCGCACCGGCGAACAGCCCGAGGCGCTTCTCCTGCGCCGCCACCGCCGGGCCATCCAACGGCGCCGCCGGGCTGCTGAAGATCCGCCAGGCCAGGTAGCTCAGCCACAGCACGCCGAACCAGGCCATTGCCCATTGCAGACGCGGGTGCTGCTGCAACAACTCACCGAGGCCAAGGCCGACCGCCACCACGATGGCCGCCGCGCCCACACAGGCGCCGATCACCAGCGGCAGGGTCGCGGCCACGCCATGCCGGGCGCTGCTACCGAGCACCAGCACGTTGGTCGGCCCAGGGGTGATGGAAGCGACGAAAGCGAACAGCATGAAGGGCAACAACTGGCTCATGGACAGGCTCCAGACAAGGCGAGCACTGATGGTGAAGCTGGCGGGCTCAGGCGTCTGGAAGGTTTGAGCAGCGCCGCTGGTAATGGGCCGGCGTCATCCCGTAGGCGCGGCGAAACCAGCGGCCCAGGTGGCTCTGGTCGGCGAAACCGAGCACCGCCGCCACCTGCACCGGCGGCTCGCCACGGGCCAGCAGATGGCGGGCACGCGCCAGGCGCAGCTGCACCAGGTAGGCATGGGGCGCCAGGCCGAAGGCGGCCTTGAAGGCGCGGCTCAACCGGAACCGGTCGACGCCGCAGACAGCCGCCAGGTCGTCGAGGCCGATGTCGCGGGTGTGCTGGTCATGCAGGAAATCCCGCGCCCGTTGCGCCACCAGCGGCAGACGCGGGTCGACATCCAGGCGACGGCGCCAATGCAGGTGCTCGGTCAGGCGCGTCAGCAAGGCATCGAGCGAGGCCTGCCTGAGCATGCGCAGCTCCTGGCGGTGCAGCGCGCCAAAAGCCCCGGCTACCGCCGCCAACAGCGCCGGATCGCTGGCCAGGGTGGCGCCAAAGCCCGGCAGGCAGTCCGTCGGCGCCTGCTCGAACAGGCTGCGCAGCTCACGCTCCAACCACTGGCTATCCAGGTAGAGCATCGAATAGGTAAAGCCTTCCGGCTCCGGCGCGTGGCCGTCGTGCAGCTCGCCGGGCTCGAGCAGAAACACCTGGCCCGCCAGGCTGCTGTTCAATTGCTTGCGGCAATGGAACTGCTGCACGCCCTGCTCGGTGAAGCCGACCAGGTAGGCGTCGTGCCAGTGGGGATCGTAGGCGTGGCCGCGAAAATGCGCGCGGATGGTCTCGATACCGGTGTCTTCGTCCTGGGCCAGATCGACCCAACTCTGCGCGCTCATGCCTGCTCCAGCGCCGTGCTTTGCGGTTGGCCCATGCTACCTGAGCCGCCCTGCAGATTCTGGAAGGTTTGTGCAGCCCTAGCGCGCCCGCGCCATGCAGCGCTGATGCCGGCTATCGACACGCTCGGCGAACCAGGCGGTGGTCAGGCGCCGGGTGATCTTCGGGCTCTTCAGCACGATGCCGGGCAGCAGCTCGCGGGGCACGGGCTTGCCCTCGGCCGCGTCGGCCAGGGCGAATACCCGTTCGTAGAGGCGGCTCTCCTCGAAATCCAGGCTGTCGCCCTGCTCCAGATCCCGGCGAATCGCCCGCTCGCTCATGCCCAGGCGCTTGCCCAGCGAACGCACGGCAAGCTCGGTGGAGCCCGCCTTGCTGCTGCCATGGATGATCAGGTCACCATCGAGCGCCAGGGGAATGCCCGAGGCGCTGCTGACCGCGTTCTGGAACGCCGCGTTGCGGCTGGCGTACCAGCCGGCATTGAAGTCGGCGAAACGGTACAGGGGCTTCGGGTAACTGGCCGGGTAACCCAGCAGATGGGCGATGCCGAAGTACATGCCGCCACGGCGGCTGAACACTTCGCGACGAATCGAGCCGTCCGGCGGATAGGGATAGCCCTCGGCATGGGCCTGGGCGAAGGCAATGCTGACCTGCATCGGCCCGCCGGTGCGCACCGGGTTGAGGGTGCCGAACAGCTGGCGGCCGAGCGGCACCATGCCGGTGAAGTCATCGAAAATCTCGCTCAGCTGCTTTTCCGTGCGCACGTTGTCGAGGCGTTGCTGGTAGCTCTTGCCGGTCGGCGATTCGAGCCTCAGCGCGGCGTTCACCAGCAGCCGCGGGATATGCAGGCTGGCGGCGCGGCGGTCGATTTCAGCGCGGGCGATCCTGGCCAGCCCCGGCACCTGCGGGTCGACCGTAAAGGTCGACTCCTGCTCGGTCACTGCCAGCACGGCGCAGATGTTCTCGGTGCTCGGCGCGATCTCCTGGGCGGCGAAGGCCGCATAGATATCGGCGGCCCAGCCTTCACGATCGGGGGTGTTCATCGGCATCAGGCGCACGATCTGCGCGCGCACTTCGGCGGGTTTGGGCGCCGGCTCACGCGGCTGGGTGGCGCAGCCAGCCAACAGCAGGGCCAGCAGCGCAGCGGATGAACGCAGGAAAACAGAGGTCACCAATAACTCCTTGGGATGGGCAGGCTTGAGCCTCTGACAACGCCAGCGCCGTGCCGTCCGCGATTATTTCCAGCGCCTGCCTGCGCGCTGCGCTTTTCGGCAGGGCAAACGGTATCGAACCGACCGCCAAGCGAAGCGGTCTACCCCTCACGACGGCCCGTATTGCCTGGCCTGCGGACGCGGGGCGAGTTGCGCTCCAGGATCGATAGCAGCAAGGAGATCCACCCATGGTTACCCATTACAAGATCGACGGTCATCTCGCCTGCGGCACCCATGGCGAGAAACTCGCCTCCAGCAAGGAACTGAACCAGGTCAGATGCCGAAACTGCCGCAACACCGAGGTGTACAAGCAGGCGCGCCGCGATACCCGCAACGCCGCACGGCGAGCCGCCCGCAAATCCAAGGTCGCGCAACCGCGTACCGACTGGCGTACCTCCTGGCAGCAGCGCCTGACCGATCTGCCCAGCCGTAATCGGCTGCCGCGTGGGTTCGCCGCCCAGCCATACGTATGACACTGAACACTGCCCTATAGCCGCGGGCATCGAGCCGAGCCTAAACGACGAGGGGGTGGACCGAACAATCGATCCACCCCCTCGTGTTTTCCCAATCAACCTCAAGGCTCGGCAAACGCCTGTTGACTGCCTTCAAATCTGGAATGCCGCCACCTCACGCTGCAGTGCCGTAGCCAGGCTGTTGAGGCTGCCGCTGGTCTTGAGCAATTCCTGCACCGACAGGTTGTTCTGTTCGGCCATCTGCGCCGAGCGTTCTACGCTGCGCGCCACGTCCTGGCTGGCTGCGGTCTGCTCACGCAAGGCGAAGGAAATCTGATCAACCACGTGCAGCACCTTGGCGGAGCTGTTGCGAATGCTGACGATCGCCTGGCCGGCAGTACCCGCCATTTCCACCCCCTGGTTCACCTCTTCGACGCCGCTGCGCATGGTGTCCACCGTTTCGCGCACGCCAGCCTGGATCTTCTCGATCATGCCGGCGATTTCCATGGTCGACTTGCCGGTGTTCTGCGCCAGCAGGCGCACCTCGTCGGCCACCACGGCAAATCCGCGCCCGTGCTCACCGGCCCGCGCCGCCTCGATAGCCGCATTAAGTGCCAGCAGGTTGGTCTGATCGGCGATGCCGCGAATCACGCTGATGATCGAGGAAATTTGCTCGGAGTGCTGGCCCAGGTCGGCGACCTGGGCAGACGAATGCTGCACGGTCTTGGCAATGCCGCTCATACTCGACAAGGTTCTTTCGATGACCTGAGCCCCCTCTTGGGACTGCTGACCGGACTGGCTGGCAATCTGGTGCGCCTCGTCGGCGTTCTCGGAAACGTGGTGGATGCTAACCGTCAGTTCCTCGATGGTGGCCGCCATCATCGAGGCTGAGGTGGACTGCTCCTGAATCGCCCCGGAAAGCTGAGTGGAAGCCCCGGATATCTGCTGCACGGCGAGCACCAGTTGACTGGCCGCCTGGTTGATTTGCTGGATGGTCACGCGCAGACGGCTCTGCATGCGCTCGAAGGCCTTGGGCAGTTCGTCATGGCTACTGGTGTCGATCACCGTGTCGAGCTTGCCATTGGCGATGGCCGTTGCTGCGTCGATGGCCGACCGCAGGCGCGCCGTGGTGCTGCGCCCCAGGCTGGTGGCCAGCACGACCGAAAGCACCGCCGCGGCGATACCGCCGCACAGCAGCACCATCAGGGCGAACTGGCGGGCCTCGGCCATGCTCTTGCTACGTATTTCCAGCAACCGTGTTTCCGCGTCGGTAATCTCGTCCAGGATGGCGCGCATGCTGTCCATCTTGGCCTTGTCGGCGCCAGAGATAATGCGCTGGTTCAAGGGCTCATCGGACTGGTTGCGTGCGGTCAGATCCTTGCGCATGGCCAGGATGGGATCGATGTCTTCGCTGAGCCAGCGCTTCTGGGTGTCGCCCAGGTTGGCCAGGCGCTGCTGCTGTTCCGGGTTGTCGGCGGTCAGACGCTTGAGCGACTGGAGTTTCTCGTCGAAGACCTTCTCACCAGCCTGCAAGGGGGCCAGAAACGCATCCTGCGAGGCGATCACGTAGCCACGCATACCGGTTTCAATATTGATCAGCTGTTCAAGGGCGTCCTGTGCATCTCCCAACACCTTGTACGTGTGGATGTTGCTATTGGTGGCGCTTTGCACAGCGTCGAATCCACGGTATGCGCTCACCACGAGAATGGCGATGATTACCACGATGATGGCGAAACTGAGGTAAAGCTTTTGCGAAATGCTGAGTTTGTTGAACACGAAGCTACCCCTAGGGCAAGCCATTCCTGGAAGGAGGCCTGACGGATTCAGATGCAGACAGGATTATTAAAAAAGACACGAGGATGTCACAAAGACAGCATGCTTTCGGCGCTCGAGTCGCTAACTTTAGCGCGCACAGAAAATATTTAGATACATTCGTCCGGGCGTGCCAGAAAAGGGGCAGCGCCACTAAACGGGATCTCGGCAATGCTTCGCCGTACGCATCGAGTGCAAAGAAATTGCGCTCACGCGAATACAGGAGGGAGATGGGGATTTTTTGCCCAGGCGAATAGATGAAGCAAGCCGCTGCAGCCGGCCGACTGGAACCAACCCGGGATGGCCAGGACGCTGGCCATCCCGCGCTGACCTCTACTGCGGCTTGATCACCAGCGTGGCCAGCGGCGGCAGATCCAGGCTCAGCGATTGCGGCTGGCCATGGCTGGCCAGCGCCTCGCTGAACAGCCCGCCCTGGCTGCCGGCATTGGAGCCGGCGTAGCGCTCGGCATCACTGTTGAGCAACACGTGCCAGGCGCCCTCTTTCGGTACCCCGATGCGATAGCCGCTGCGCGGCTCTGGGGTGAAGTTGTGCACCACCAGCAAGGGTGAACCGTCCTTGTCGTGCCGCAGCCAGGCGAACACGCTGTTGGCGGCGTCGTCGCCGATCAGCCAGGCGAAGCCTTCGGGGCTGCCGTCGAGCTGGTGCAGCGCCGGCTCGTGGCGGTACAGCCCGTTGAGGTCGCTGACCAGTTGCTGCACGCCCTTGTGCTCGCCGTAGCGCAGCAGGTACCAGTCCAGCTCGTGGTCGTGGTTCCACTCGCGCCACTGGCCGAACTCGCAGCCCATGAACAGCAGCTTCTTGCCCGGGTGGCTCCACATGAAGCTCAGGTACAGGCGCAGGTTGGCGAACTTCTGCCAGCGGTCGCCGGGCATCTTGTCGAGCAGCGAGCGCTTGCCGTGCACCACTTCGTCATGGGAGATCGGCAGCACGAAATGCTCGGAGAACGCATACAGCAGGCCGAAGGTCAGCTGGTGATGGTGATGGCGGCGGTGCAACGGATCCTCGGCAGCGTACTTGAGGCTGTCGTGCATCCAGCCCATGTTCCACTTGTAGGCGAAGCCCAGGCCGCCTTCCTGGGTCGGCCGGCTGACGCCTGGCCAGGCGGTCGACTCCTCGGCGATCACCAGGGCACCGGGCACTTCCTGGACGACCACGTCGTTGAGGTGACGCAGGAAGTCGATGCTTTCCAGGTTCTCGCGCCCGCCGAAGCGGTTGGGGATCCACTCGCCGTCCTTGCGCGAATAGTCGCGGTAGAGCATCGACGCCACGGCGTCCACGCGCAGGCCGTCGATATGGTAGGTGCGCAGCCAGTGCAACGCCGAGGCCAGCATGAAGCCGTGCACCTCGTTGCGGCCCAGGTTGTAGATGTAGGTATCCCAATCCTGGTGGAAGCCCTCGAAGGGGTGCGCGTACTCGTACAGCGCGGTGCCGTCGAACTGGCCAAGGCCGTGGGCGTCGGTGGGGAAATGCGCCGGCACCCAGTCGAGGATCACGCCGATGCCGGCCTGGTGGCAGGCGTCGACGAACGCGGCGAAATCCGCCGGGCTGCCATGCCGCGCCGTGGGCGCGAACTGCGACAGCAATTGATAACCCCAGGAGCCGCCGAACGGGTGCTCCATGATCGGCATCAGCTCGATATGGGTGAAGCCCAGCTGCTGTACATAGGGAATCAGCTGTTCACTGAGCTCCTTCCAGCTCAGCAGGCGGCCGTCTTCGCCGCCCTCGCGGCGCCAGGAGGCGGCGTGCAGCTCGTAGATCGACATCGGTGCCTGGTAGCCGTGCTGGGCCTGGCGCTGCGCGAGCCAATGGTCATCGTGCCAGTCGAACTGCAGCGGCGCGGAGACCACCGAGCCGGTGGCCGGCGGCAACTCGGTAGCCAGGGCCATGGGGTCGGCCTTGAGCGGCAGCAGCCCGTCGCGACCGAGGATCTCGTACTTGTAGACCTCGCCTGGCGCCAGGCGCGGGATGAACAGCTCCCACACACCGCTGGGCTGGCGCAGGCGCATCGGGTGGCGGCGGCCATCCCAGCCATTGAAGTTACCGACCACCGACACCCGCCGGGCATTCGGTGCCCATACCGAAAAGCGCACGCCCTGCACGCCTTCATGGGTGGTGAACTGGGCGCCCAGGCTCTTGCCCAGCTCGCGGTGATTGCCCTCGGCGAACAGGTACAGATCCATTTCGCCGAGCAGTTGGCCGAAGGCGTAGGGGTCTTCGGTTTCCTGAACGCCGGAGCTCCAGGTGATGCGGTAGCGATACGGCACCTGCTGCTCGATACGGATGCTGAACAGCCCCGGCACGCTGGATTGCTCCAGGGTACCAAGCACTTCACCGCTCACTGCGTGAATCAGCTCCACACCCAGGGCACCCGGCAGATAGGCGCGAATCGTCAGCCCGTGGGCGAATGCGTGGGGGCCCAGAATCGAAAACGGGTCGCCATGCTCGCCCCGGATCAGGGCCTCCACGGCGGCGCGTTCGATACCCGCCACCTGGCGCTCGGTTTCTCCATTGCTCATCGTTTACCGCTCCCCAATAGATATTTGGTCAGCTCTATCAACCCTTGCACCGGAACTTCCAGCCAATCGGGACGATAGCGCGCTTCATAGAGAATTTCGTAAGCCGCCTTCTCGATGCAGAACAGCGCCAGCGCTGCCACTTCACCTTCGCGGTCGTGCCAGGCGTGGGGCAGATCCGCTGCCGCCAGCCGGTAGGCTTCGTTGAATGCCGTCCTGGCCTGGCTGCGGTACAGCCCGGCGATATGCTGGCGAGCCTGCTCGGCTTCGGCCGTTACATCGGCGCTCTGGGCGCTGCGCATGGCCATGGCGGCGGCATAGTCGAAGGAGCGCAACATGCCGGCGACATCCTTGAGCGGGCTGTAGAACGCCCGGCGCTCTTCCAGGGTGCGGGTCGGCTCGCCTTCGAAGTCGATCAGGTAGGCATCGCCCTGCACCACCAACACCTGGCCCAGGTGCAGATCGCCGTGCACGCGCATGCGGATACCACCGGCCGAGCGCCGCGCCAGGTCGTCGACCAGGGCGATGATCTGGTCGTGCCGCGCCGCCAGCCAATCGGCCTGGTTGGCCCCCTCGCCCGGCAAGTGCCCGCGCCCTTCGGCAACCACCTGCAGGGCTTCGCGCACCTGGGCGGCGATACTTTGCGACCACTCGGCCACCTGCGCCTCGCCCGTTTCGTGGTAGCCGAAATCCGCATTGTCGCTGGCCTGGCCGAGGGCCACGTGCATCTCGCCGAGGCGCTTGCCCAGCAAGCCGGCGAAGGTTTCCAGCTCGGCCAGGGCGGTGTACTGGTTCTCCTGCTCGGAGAGCCCGCCAGCCAGTTGGTCGCGGATGGCGCGCTCCAGGTTGTTCTGCGTCCACTGCCAGGCATCGCCCTGATTGTTCAGGTAGCCCTGCAGGATCATCAAGGTATGGGGCACGCCCTGCTCGTCCACGCGGCGCACTTCGCCGAGCAGCGGCGCGATATGCTGGAAGCCGGCAGCGGTCAGGTAGCCACCGATTTCCGCCTCCGGGTGAATGCCGGGCAGCACGCGGCGCACCAGTTTAAGCACCGCCTGCTCGTTGATGATCGCCGAACTGTTGGACTGCTCCGCGGAGATCAGTTTGATCTCGGCATCACTCAGATCACCCAGCTCCTGCAGGCGCTCGGTAGGCAGAAACTGGATTTCGCTGCCCTGCCAACCCAGCACGCTGCGCGCCTGCAACTGGCGCATCACATGGCGCACGAAGCCGGGCAGCGTGAAGCCATCGGTCAGCAGCCCCACCTGGCGCCCGCGGCGCAGCCGTGCCAGGGCGAGTTGCTGGGGCACGCTGCTGCCCGCCTCATGCTCGCCAACGAAACCCAGCGGCACCTGATAGTGCTCGCTGGCCCCCGACGCGCGGGCCACCTGTACTTCGCTGAGCACATAGGGCTCCTCGGCCGTGCCGAAGGGAATGGCATACAGCAGCCTGACCTCACCGGGGTTCTCGCCCTGCCCCGAGAACCAGCGGCGCTTGGGCAGGTAGGCTGGCAGCGACTCCTGCTCCAGGGTGGCGCGGGCGGGCAACTGCAACAGCTCGCCGAGTTCGTTCTTGATCACCAGGGTGGTCAGTTCCGGCATGCGGTCGACCGGTGGTACGTGCCAGCTGGGCATTTGCGCCTCCTCGGCGAGCAGAAACCAGTAGAAGCCATAAGGCGGCAGGGTCAGCAGGTAATTGAGCTGGCCGATGGGCGGGAACGACGAGCCGCCGACCATTTCCACCGGCACCTTGCCGTCGTGGGCCGACAACTCCAGCTCCACCGCCTGGGCGGCACGCGACAGGTTGGCGACGCAGAGGATCAGCTCCGGGTTGCCCTGGGCGTCGCTGCCCTCGCGCAGGTAGGCCAGCACGCGGCGGTTGTTGGGGGTGAGCATCTTCAGCGCGCCACGGCCGAAGGCGCGGTGCTGCTTGCGGATGTTGAGCATGCGCCGCGTCCAGTTGAGCAGCGAATGCGGGTCGCGCGACTGGGTCTCGACGTTGACGCTCTGGTAGCCGTACAGCGGGTCCATCACCGGTGGCAGCACCAGGCCCGCCGGGTCGGCGCGGGAGAAGCCGCCGTTGCGATCCGGCGACCACTGCATCGGCGTGCGTACGCCGTCGCGGTCACCGAGAAAGATGTTGTCGCCCATGCCGATCTCGTCGCCGTAATACAGCGTCGGCGTGCCGGGCATCGACAGCAGCAGGCTGTTGAGCAGTTCGATACGCCGGCGATCACGCTCGACCAGCGGCGCCAGGCGCCGGCGAATGCCCAGGTTGATGCGCGCACGGCGGTCGGCCGCGTAGTAGTTCCACAGGTAGTCGCGCTCGTGGTCGGTGACCATTTCCAGGGTCAGTTCATCGTGGTTGCGCAGGAAGATCGCCCACTGGCAGTTGTCGGGAATCTCCGGGGTCTGGCGCAGGATGTCGGTGATCGGGAAGCGGTCTTCCTGGGCGATGGCCATGTACATGCGCGGCATCAGCGGGAAGTGAAAGGCCATGTGGCACTCGTCGCCCTGGCCGCTGGCGTCGCCGCCAAAGTACAGCTGGGTGTCCTCGGGCCACTGGTTGGCTTCGGCGAGCAACATGCGGTCGGGGTACTTGGCGTCCAGCTCGGCGCGAATCTTCTTCAGCACCTCATGGGTTTCCGGCAGGTTCTCGTTGTGGGTGCCGTCGCGCTCGATCAGGTACGGGATGGCGTCCAGGCGCAGGCCGTCGACGCCCATGTCGAGCCAGAAGCGCATCACCCCCAGCACTTCCTTGAGCACCTGGGGGTTGTCGAAGTTCAGGTCCGGCTGGTGCGAATAGAACCGGTGCCAGTAGTACTGGCCAGCCTCGGCGTCCCAGCTCCAGTTGGACTTCTCGGTATCGAGAAAGATGATCCGCGTGCCGTCGTACTTCTGGTCATCGTCGGACCACACGTAGTAGTCCCGCGCCTTGCTGCCGCGCCTGGCGGCCCGCGCCCGCTTGAACCAGGGGTGCTGGTCCGAGGTGTGGTTGATGACCAGCTCGGTGATCACCCGCAAACCGCGCTTGTGCGCCTCGGCAATGAAGCGTTTGGCGTCGGCCATGGTGCCGTAGTCCGGGTGCACGCCGCGGTACTCGGAGATGTCGTACCCATCGTCGCGGCGCGGCGATGGGTAGAACGGCAGCAGCCACAGGGTGTTGACGCCCAGGTCGGCGATGTAGTCGAGCTTGTCGATCAGCCCCGCGAAGTCGCCAATGCCATCGTTGTTGGCATCGAAGAACGACTTCACGTGGACCTGATAGATGATCGCGTCCTTGTACCACTGCGGGTCGTTGAGAAAGGTGCCGCGCCGGGTTCTGCGTGCCATCGACCGCTTCCTCAGTTCGCCACGCGGATGCGCCAGATGCCGAACGGCTGATGCCAGGGCTCGATGCGCATCCACTGGGTCTTGCCGTACCAGTGCCAGGTATGGCCGGTCATCAGGTCTTCACCATGGGTGGTGGCGTGGTCATCCAGGCCCAGCTCCCACAGCGGCAGCTCGAAGTGCGCTTCCTGGGCATTGTGCGGATCGAGGCTGACGGCCACCAGAATGAAGTTCTCGCGATCGGCGGTGCGTTTGCCGAAGAACAGGATGTTGTCGTTCCAGCAGGGGTAGGCCTGGAAGCCCAGGTGGGTTTGCAGCGCCGGGTTCTGGCGGCGAATGCGGTTGAGCTGGGCGATCTCGGCGACGATATTGCCCGGCGCCTGGTAGTCGCGAACGCGGATCTCGTACTTCTCCGAGTCCAGGTATTCCTCCTTGCCCGGCACCGGCAGCGACTCGCAGATCTCGAAGCCCGAATACATGCCCCACAGGCCCGAGCCCATGGTCGCCAGCGCGGCGCGGATCAGAAAGCCGGCACGGCCGTTGTGGTGCAGGAAGTACGGGTTGATGTCCGGCGTGTTGACGAAGAAGTTCGGCCGGTAGCAATCGCGCCACGGCGCCTGGTTGAGCTCGGTCAGGTAGGTTTCCAGCTCGGCCTTGGTGTTGCGCCAGGTGAAATAGGTGTAGCTCTGGGTAAAGCCCACCTTGCCCAGGCGCGCCATCATCGCCGGGCGGGTGAACGCCTCGGCAAGGAACATCACCTGGGGGTGGCTCTTGCGAATATCGGCGATCAGCCACTCCCAGAACGGCAGCGGCTTGGTGTGCGGGTTGTCGACGCGAAACTGGTACACGCCCAGCTCCACCCAGCCGCGCACCACGTCACGCAGCGCCAGCCACAGGTCGGGCACGGCATCCTTGGCGTAGAAGTCGACGTTGACGATGTCTTCGTACTTCTTCGGCGGGTTTTCCGCATGGCGGATGGTGCCGTCCGGGCGCCAGCTGAACCAGCCCGGGTGTTGCTGCAGCCAGGGGTGATCCGGCGAGCACTGGATGGCGAAATCCAGGGCGATCTCCAGGTCATGCTCACGGGCCGCCTCGACCAGCGCGACGAAATCTTCGCGAGTGCCAAGCTGCGGGTGAATGGCCTCATGGCCACCGTCGGGGCTGCCGATGGCGTAGGGGCTGCCAGGATCATCCGGCCCTGCGCTCAGCGAATTGTTGCGGCCCTTGCGGTGCGTGGTGCCGATGGGGTGGATCGGCGGGAAATACAGTACGTCGAAGCCCATGGCCTGGATCGCCGGCAGGCGCTTGATCACGTCACGGAAGGTGCCATGGCGCGCCGGGTCATCGGTTTCCGAACGGGGAAACAGCTCGTACCAGCTGGCGAACCGCGCCAGCGGACGCTCCACGTCGAGCCGGTAGGTCGCGCTACGGGTGCGATGCGGGTGGCCCTCGGCACCGCGCACCAGCGCCACGGTTTGCGGGGCCAGCAACAGCGCCACGCGCTCATCCAGGCTTTGCAATTCCTGCAGCTCGTCGCACAGCGCCTGCAGGGTAAAGGCCAGCTCGCCATCGGCGCGCTCGGCGGCTTCGCGCAGCAACGCCTGGCCTTCCTGCAGTTCGAGGTTGATGGTCACCCCGGCGCCGAATTTCTTCGACAGCTCGTAGCAGTAGCTGGCGTACACGTCCCACCAGGCCTCGATCAGAAACTCCACCTCGCCGACCCGCTGCGGGGTGATCTCGGCCTGCCAGCGCTCGAGGCCGACATCCACCAGCGGTTCGCGGTGCCAGTCGGTGGCGCCGACGTCACGCCACAGCACCTCGCCGGCCAGCTTGTCGTGGCCATCGGCGAAGATCAGCGCGCTGACGGTGACCTTATCCCCGGCTATCGCCTTGGCAGCGAAGCGCCCCTGCTCGACCTGCGGCTCGACCTCTTCGATGGCCAGGCGCGGCAATTGCAGCGCGCGCTCCAGCGACAATTCGCGATGGTTCAAACGATCGGGCTCTTGCAGATAAGCAGATGGCATCGAAACGGGCTCCTCACGCCTGGCAGACGTATAAGCTGTTCACCCCATGGCACATGCCACGAGGCCGTACGCGAATGCGTACCTGAATGCGAAGCGGCGCAGCTCCAGGCCTTTCACTACAGGCTGCACGAGTGCGCCACCCGGTTGAAACGGCTCTAGCGTGCGCGGTGGCAGAAAGTTCCCTGGCGCTGCGACCTGTCTATCTCCGAACCTGGCGTCTCCGGCAAAGTTCAGAGTTTCCGAGGCGAGGTCAATACGCCTCAGAACCTGTTCATGATCTTTTAAGGCAACATTAAATAGGGTGCTTCAAGCCAAAAGCAGACATCGCTGGTTCACTGTGGGAATAGGCGGGGGCGCCTAGCCCATGCCCGTGATTGTTTCGCGGGCATGGCCCGCTCCCACAGATAATCACCAGAACGACTGGCCGCTGCCGCATTTTGCAGCCAAGGCGCTGAAGGCAAGCGCTCAGAGAGCGTCGGCGCCGAGCTTCCTCCACATCGCCGCGGTGATGCGCTGGCGGTTGGCGTAACCGGCCCAGGGATCGTCCTCGAGCTTTTCCAGGCGCTGCTGCAGGTTGCCGATATGCCACTGTTTCGAGTCGCGCAATTGCCCCAACTCCTCGCGACTGATCGGCACCGACACCGGCAAGCCCGGCCGCGCGCGTACCGAATAGGCGGCCACGGTACTGGCACCGCGGCCGTTGCGCAGGTAATCCAGGTAGACCTTGCCGATGCGGTTCTTCGGGCCCATGCGGGCGCTGAAGCGATCCGGCAGTTCATTGGCCATGAATTGCGAGATCGCCTTGCCAAAGGCCTTGAGCGTGTCCCAGTCGACATGCCGCGCCAGCGGCACCACCAGGTGCATGCCGGCACCGCCACTGGTTTTCACGAAGGTTGGCAGGCCCAGCTCGTCGAGTACCGACAGGCTCAGGCGCGTGGCCTCCAGCACGGCGCGCCAGGGCAGCGCCGGATCCGGGTCGAGGTCGAGGATCAGCCGATCCGGCCGCTCAATGCTCGCGTAGGCCGCATTCCAGGTGTGCAGCTCGATGGTGCCCATCTGCACGGCACCGACCAGGGCCGGCACGCTGTCGATGGCCATCAGCCGGTCATGGCCGGGATCCAGTTCGGCATCCAGGTGACGGATGTTGGGAATCGCCAGGCGCTCGGCATGTTTCTGGAAGAACTGCTCACCGCCCACACCGCTCGGCGCACGCAGCAGTGATACCGGCCGGTTGCGCAGCTCGGGCAGCAACCAGTCGGCGATCTCGGCGTAGAAACGCGCGAGCTGCGCCTTGGTGGTGCCGCTCTGCGCGTCGATCACCCGCTCGGGGTGGCTGACCGATACCTCGCCAATCTGCTCACGCCCCTGGCGCGCGGCGCCCTTGCTGGCCGTCTTCTTGGCGGACGCGCCCTTCTCCACCGCCTTGGCGGGCGCCGCCTGCTCCTTGACGATCTGCTCGGCCGGCTTGTCGCTGCGCTCGCCGACGAAGGCGCCCTGGCGCACCAGGCCCTCCTGAGTCCAGCCGGCGAACGCCACCTCGACCACCAACAGCGGTTCGATCCACTGCACACCACGGCGCTGCGCCGCGCTGGGCTGCTTGTGCAGCGGCGAGGCGTCGCGCGCCAGCGCCTTCATGCGCTTGTGCAGGCTGCCGAGCAGCGCCTCGTTGAAGCCGGTGCCGACCCGCCCGGCATAGCGCAGGCCCTTGGCCTCGTTGACCGCCAGCAGCAGCGCACCGAACCCCGAGCGGCTGCCCTGGGGTTTGCTGAAGCCGACCACCACGAACTCCTGGCGCTGTCGGCACTTGAGCTTGATCCAGTCGGCGCCGCGCGAGGAGCGATAGGGGCTGCCGGCACGCTTGCCGATCACCCCCTCGAGGCCCAGCGCGCAGGCGCTGCCCAGTACGCTCTGATGATCGGCCTCGAACGCTTCGGAGAAGCGCAGCGGGCCTTTGCGTTTCGGCAGCCTGCCCTGCAAGGCCTGGCGCCGCTGCTCGACCGGCAACTCGCGCTGGTCGATGCCATCGAGCCAAGGCGCGTCGAACAGGAAATACAGGATGTCGCCACTGCGCGCCTCGTCGAAGGCGTTCTGCAGGGCCTGGAAATCCGGCATGCCCTGCTCGTCGAGCACCACCGCCTCGCCATCCAGCCAGCTGTCGCCGAGCCCCAGCTTGGCCAGGGCCTTGGCCTGGGGCGCCATGCGCGCCGTCCAGTCGTGGCCGTTGCGGCTGAACAGGGTCACCTGACCGTCCTTGATGCGCGCCATGATCCGGTAGCCGTCGTACTTGATCTCGTAGATCCAGTCGCCGGCCGGTGGCGCTTCGACCAGGGTCGCCAACTGCGGCGACAGGGTGTCCGGCATGGCCGGCGGCACCGTTTTGCTTGCCTTGGCCTTGCTCGCCCTGGCTGGCGCCTTGCTGCGCGCCCTGGTCTTGGCGGCCTGGTTGGCCGCCGGCCTGGCCATGCCGCCGACCAGTTCGCCGCTGATCACGCTGGCCGGCAAGGCGCTGACGATGTCGTATTCGTCGGCGGGCCTGGCGACGTCGTCGTGCTCCTTGATCAGCAGCCATTGCTGCTTGTCGCCACTGCCCTTCAGGCGCGTACGCACCAGCGTCCAGGCGCCGCTGAGCTTTTCGCCGACCAGGCTGAACTTGAGCTTGCCGGCCTCGTACGCCGCCACGGGATCGCCCTCGGGCTGCCAGATGCCCTGATCCCAGACGATCACATCACCCGCCCCGTAATTGCCCTCGGCGATGCTGCCTTCGAAGCTGGCGTAGGCCAGCGGGTGGTCCTCGACGTGCACGGCCAGGCGCTTCTGCTTGGGGTCAAGGCTCGGGCCCTTGGGCACGGCCCAGCTTTTCAGGGTGCCCTCCAGCTCCAGGCGAAAATCGTAATGCAGGTGCCGCGCATCGTGCTTCTGCACCACGAAACGCAGAGCCCCGGCCTTGGCACGGCTACGCCGGCCGGTCTCGCGGGGCTCGCTGGTGGACTCGAAATTGCGCTTGCGGTTGTAATCGCTGGTCGCCTTGGCCATGGCCGCTCACCTCACTTGGCCGAGCGCTTGCGCGCCGGTTTGCTGGAGTTGCCTTCCAGGCTGCGCTTGAGCAGGTCGGTAAGGTCGATGACGTCGGCGCTCTTGCCGGCCGGCTTGCGCTCGCCGCCTTCCACGTCTTCGATCTTGCCGGCCTTGGCCTTCTTCTCGACCAGCTTCATGATCTCGTCGCGGAAGGTGTCCTGGTATTCGTCGGGCGACCATTCGACGGTCATGTCACGCACCAGGCGCTTGGCCATGTCGCGCTCGCCCTTGCTGAGCTTGGCGCCGGTGACCGCCGTGCCGAGTTCCAGGGTGTCCAGCCCGCGCACCTCATCGGGCCAGCGCAGCATCACCAGCAGCAGCGCGTCGCCGTCGACCATCACAGCCGCCAGGTGCTGCTTGACGTGCAACACCACGTTGGCGAGCGCCACCTTGCCGGAATCCTTGAGGGTCTGCTGCAGCAGGGCGTAGACCTTTTCGCCGCGCTTGTCGGGCGCCAGGTAGTAGGGCCGCTCGATGTTCTGCAGGGGGATGTCCTTGGCATCGAGAAAGCCGAAGATGTCGATGGTCTGGGTCGACTCGGGGTGCGCGGCGCGGATCTCGTCTTCGCTGATGATCACGTAGCGGCCCTTCTCCACCTGCACGCCCTTGGCGATGTGCTCCTTGTCGACTTCCTTGCCGGTGGCCTTGTTGACGCGCTTGTAGCCCACCGGCTCCATGCTGCGTACGTCGAGCCAGTCGAAGTCGATGCCCTTGGATTCGGTCGCCGAAACCAGTGATACGGGAATATGCACCAGCCCGAAACTGATCGCCCCTTTCCAGATTGCACGCGCCATACCGCCGTCTCCCGTGATAAGCATCTGTACAGGTGACTGGGCGGTGAAAACAAAAGTTTCAGTGTTCCGCCGGAGGGCCCGGCGGCGGCGCGGCAGCGCACCGCAAGAAAGGGGTAGCTACAGGGCGACGCCGTCGCGGTAGATCACGTCGCCGTCGATGGTGATGTCACGGATCTGTCGCAGCAGATTGTCGGCGGCGGTCTCCGCCTCGCTCTCGCACACCGAGCCCAGGGCCGGCACCCAGAGTAGCTGCACGGCGGCGCCTGCACATTTGGGCTGGTACTCGATCAGGCCAACGTAATGCTGGCCATCCTTCATGGCGTCCGTCCAGGCAATGCATTCCTTGAAGTCTCGGAACATACCAGGCCCCCTTGATTCACCCGATACCGCATAGGAGCGCGACCGCCGCCAAGACGTTCCCGCATTCAGCGTGCGCGCTTCTCCAGCCAGGCGATCAGGTGCGGCACGGTATTGAAGATGAACAGCGCCACCAGCGTGGCCAGCACCGCGGTGGCCTCGCGGCCCATGCCGATGGTGATGCCGATGGCGGCGGTCAACCAGATGCCCGCGGCGGTGGTCAGGCCCTTCACCTCGTTCATCGAGTCGCCCTTGAGGATGGTACCCGCGCACAGGAAGCCGATACCGGCCACCAGCCCCTGGATGACCCGGCTCATGGCGTCGTGCTCGGCGCCCATTTGCGCCGGCACCAGCACGAACATCGCCGAGCCGATGGCCACCAGCATATGGGTGCGCACGCCGGCGGCCTTGCCGCTGGTCTCGCGCTCCAGGCCCAGCAGCCCGCCGAGCAGTGCCGCCAGCAACAGGCGCAGGGTGACCTGGGTGAATTGCTCTGGGCTGTTCAGATCGGAAAATTCGTTGGCCAGCGTGGCCAATACCACGTCCCAGAAACTCAAGTCGGTTGCTCCCGTCGATTCGATCCAGATAGGCACCGCGCACTCGCCTGCGCCCTGGCTATCGACCATGGCGAGAACCAGAGGTTTGGCTTTTTTGGCGCCTGACCGCTGGGCGAAAAACCTGAACGCGGCGCAACGCCGGCCAGTCTGCTGTGATGACAGGCAAGTACGCCGCCACGCGCCCAGCGCGCCCGACGATCAGAGGTTCGGATGTCCAGAAATCATTACTTCCTCGTCAGCTACCGGCTTGGCAAACAGAAGAAATCCACCGAGGTGCAGGCCGCTGCCTCGGTGCTGACGCCCGAGCAGGCCCGCTATCACATCGAATCGCTGCACAGCAGTGAGCTGCCCAGTGAGATCACCGATATCGAGGTCAAACCCCTGGGCGACTCGGCCGAGCAGGAACCCGGTCAACAGCGACAGACCTGAGCCAGATCATGAGCGACCCACGTCCCATCGAGAAAATTGCCCTCTACGGTGCGCCGGACCGCATCACCGATGCGCTGCAGGAAGCGCTCCTCGAGCGCGGCCTGCAGGTACTGGTAATCGTCGACGACCCGACCGACATCGCCGCGCGCCCTGGGCTGGCAGCCAAGAGCGGCACGCCGTTGCAAGCCGACAGCGTGGCGCGCAGCGTCGCCGGTGTGGATGCGGTGATCGTGGTACTCAATAGTCGCTCGCTGCCTATCGGCGGTTTCGAGCGCAGCTACGACGCCATCATCGCGCTGCTCGAAGGCCTGCCCACCGCCGGGGTGGAGCGCTTGCTACTGATCGGCGAGCACCATTGGCTGGATCACGACGACGGCCTGCCGGCCGAAAAGCTCGAACACCTGCAACACAGCCTGCACAAATCGCCACTGGCCTGGACGCTCGTCGATGCGCCCGGCAATGGCGGTACTGAGCCGATAGCAATCATCACGCTGCAACACTACGCCTGCAGCGTGATAGACCACTGCCTGCAGGGAACGAACGTCAAGCAGCGCTTGCACGTCGGCCCTCGCCAGCAGGCCGAGGAGGCACCATGAGTCCTGAAAGCTATATCCTGTTGATGATTTCCGGTTGGCTACTGGTATCGGCAGCCATGCTCTGGGGCATGCTGCGGCTACTCAAACGTCATCAGCTCGAAGCCCAGCTGGCCGACGAATTCCCCTCCCTGCCCGCCTCGCCGAGCGACCCGGTCTGGCGGCGCCAGCATGCGCCGCGTCGCGCCAAACTGCGGGCCCGTGCGCAGCGTACCTGCCAGCAACATGCCCATGTGCTGACCAGCTAAGAACCGGTCACGATCTTTTTCAGGCGACACAAAGGCACTGCTACGAGGCAGAAGCGGACGGCCGGCGACTCGTGGGAGGGGCTTTAGCCCCGAGCTCTCACCTCAACCAAACAAAATCGAGGCTAAAGCCTCTCCCACAGAAGCCCAGCTCAATGATCGCTTTTGCCTTTTGCAGGCAAAGCGCTGAAATCCAGCCGGAAGATCGTGAAAAAGGTTCTAACACCCAGTCTCTTAATCAACTGAAAGCCCCTGTACCTCACGGTGCAGGGGCTTTTTTACGTCAGGCTGGAATTGCCTTGGTCAGCGGCTCGCGCGCCCACACGCGGTGCTTGGCGATGGCCGCGGTGAACGGCTGCACCAGTGCGCTACCGGCCTTGCCGGTCAGCAGGCCTTCGTCTTCCTTGAGGCGCAGCAGTTTCAGCAGATCAGCCGACTCGCCGCACAGGGCGACGGCCTTGAGGTGCTTGTAGGCCTCGAGCAGGTAATGCAGCGCCACGCCATCGCCTTCCAGGGCCTTGGCGAAGTTCGCACCACCCGGCACCCACACCGCATCGAAGGCCACCGACGGCAGGCCTTGCATCGAGTCGTTGGGTACCAGCTCCTTGCCGGCATCACTTTTCACCGGCGCGGCGCTCGGCGCCAGCAGCTTGAACTGCGCGCCCTGCTTGTCGAGCTCGGCGGTAAGCGCATCGATATCCGCCTGCTTGACGCCATCGCCGATCAGGATCGCCACCTTGCGCGACTTGATGTTGCCCGGCAGCAGGTTCATCTGGCTCAGCGCTGGCGATTCTTTCAGCGAGATCTCCGGCACCTGCACGGTCGGCCCGCTTGGCGCGTCGACACCGATGTTGGCCGCCACCTGCTTGGCCAGGTCCAGGTCGATATTGGCGAGAATCTCGTGCACCTGACGCTTGCGGATGTGCATGCGCTCGACCTTGCCCAGCTCGAAGCTGTAGGCCGCGACGATGTGGGCTTTCTCAGCCGCGCTCATGCTGTTGAAGAACAGCCGGGCCTGGGAGAAGTGATCGGCGAACGACTCGGCGCGCTTGCGGATCTTCGGCCCGGAGACCTCTTCTGGGTAGCTGACGTAGCCGCCGCCCTTGGGTGCTTCCGGGGTTTCCTTCGGCCAGCCGCCATCGATGGAGTTCGGCTCGTAGGAAGCGCGGCCCTTGTTGATGGTCTGGCGGTGGAAGGAGTCGCGGTTGTTGTTGTGGAACGGACACACCGGGCGGTTGATCGGGATCTCGTTGAAGTTCGGCCCGCCGAGGCGCAGCAGCTGGGTATCGGTGTAGGAGAACAGCCGGCCCTGCAGCAACGGATCATTGGTGAAGTCGATACCCGGCACGATGTTGGCCATCTGGAAGGCCACCTGCTCGGTCTCGGCGAAGAAATTGTCCGGGTTGCGATTGAGCACCAGTTTGCCGACCACGCGCACCGGCACCTGCTCTTCGGGCACCAGCTTGGTGGCGTCGAGCAGGTCGAAGTCGAACTTGTGCTCGTCTTCCTCGGGGATCACCTGCAGGCCCAGCTCCCACTCCAGCGGGTCACCGTTCTCGATGTCGTCCCACAGGGTGCGGCGATGGAAGTCCGGGTCCTTGCCGGCGAGCTTCTGCGCCTCGTCCCAGACCAGCGAGAACACCCCGGCCACCGGCCGCCAGTGGAACTTGACGAAGTGCGCACGGCCCTCGGCATTGACCAGCCGATAAGTGTGCACGCCAAAGCCCTGCATACCGCGAAAGCCTACCGGAATGGCGCGGTCGGACATGGTCCAGAGCACCATGTGGGCCGACTCCGGGGTCAGCGACACGAAATCCCAGAAGGTGTCGTGGGCCGAGGCGCCGGTAGGGATCTCGTTGTGCGGCTCGGGCTTCACGGCGTGCACGAAGTCCGGAAACTTGATGGCGTCCTGGATGAAGAACACTGGCATGTTGTTGCCGATCAGGTCGAAGTTGCCCTCGTCGGTATAGAACTTGGTGGCGAAGCCGCGCACGTCACGCACGGTATCGGCCGAGCCGCGCGGGCCCTGCACGGTGGAGAAACGCACGAACACCGGGGTCTGCTTGCTCGGGTCGGTGAGAAAATCCGCCTTGGTCAGCTCGCTGAGGTCTTCATAGACCTGGAAGTAGCCATGGGCCGCCGCGCCGCGGGCGTGCACCACACGCTCGGGGATGCGCTCATGGTCGAAGTGGGTGAGCTTCTCGCGCAGCAGGAAATCTTCGAGCAGCGACGGGCCGCGTTCGCCCGCGCGCAGGCTGTTCTGGTTGTCGGCGATGCGCGTGCCATGGTCGGTGGTCAGCGCCTGCCCGGTGGCGTCTTCACGAAAGCGTTCGAGTTGTTCGAGCTTCTTGTTGCTGTTGCTACGGTCCGGCGTGTCGGTTCCGGCGAGCTCACTGCTGCGGCCCTGGTCTTTAGCTTGCATCCTTATCTCCTCGGTAATGCTTTGGCCCGCCAGCTCGATCGAGTGACATCGCGAACGGGATCTGGGCGCCCACGCTCAGGCAAACGTGGATCAACGCCCCTGAGAATGTGAGGGCATGGGTGCCGGGACGTTCGGCTTGTTTACCAGGTAACAGGGCCGCCGCAAGACGAACGGCATACTGGCCTTGCGACATGCCCCAGACATGCAAAAGCCCGGCGTGGTGAACCACGCCGGGCTTTTGTCGACCACGCGGGATCAGTCGTCGATGCCGGCGACCTTCCAGATGTCCCTGGCGTACTCGCGGATGGTGCGATCCGAGGAGAACCAGCCAGTACGTGCGGTGTTGAACACCGCCGCCTGCCACCAGCGATCAGGCGTGCGCCAGAGCATGTCGACCTTGCGCTGCGCATCCCAGTAGGCCTGGAAATCCGCGCAGACCAGGAAGCGGTCGTGGGCCAGCAGACCATCGATCAGGCCGGTGTAGCGGCCCGGATCGTCCGGCGAGAACACCCCGGAACGAATCGCTTCCAGGGCGCCGGCCAGCCGCTCGGAGGCCGCCACCTCGGCGCTCATGTTCAGGTCACGGCGCGAACGCGCGGCTACCTGCTGGGCGGTCATGCCGAAGATGAACATGTTCTCGCGGCCGATCTGCTCGGACATCTCCACGTTGGCGCCGTCCAGGGTGCCGATGGTCAGCGCACCGTTGAGGGCGAACTTCATGTTGCTGGTGCCGGAGGCTTCCAGGCCGGCGGTGGAGATCTGCTCGGAAAGATCCGCCGCCGGGATGATCACCTCGGCCAGGCTGACGTTGTAGTTGGGGATGAACACCACCTTGAGCAGCCCGCGCAAGGTCGGGTCGGCGTTGACGGTGCGGCTGATATCGTTGGCCAGCTTGATGATCAGCTTGGCCTGATGATAGCTGGCCGCGGCCTTGCCGGCGAAGATCTTCACCCGTGGCGCCCAGTCGGTGGCCGGGTCGTTGCGCATCGCCTGGTACAGCGCCACGGTGTGCAGCAGGTTGAGCAGCTGACGCTTGTATTCGTGGATGCGCTTGACCTGCACATCGAAGATCGCCTGGGTGTCCAGGCTGATGCCCATGCGCTCACGCACCAGCTCGGCCAGGGCGCGCTTGGCGTGTTGGCGCTGGGCGGCGAACTGCTTGCGGAACGAGGATTTGGCGGCGAACGGCTCGAGCGAACGCAAGGTGGTTTCCGGGGCGTCGAGCACGCCCTCGCCCAGGGCGCCGACCAGCAGCTCGGTCAGTTGCGGGTTGGCCTGGTACAGCCAGCGGCGGAAGGTCACGCCGTTGGTCTTGTTATTGATGCGCTCCGGGTACAGGCGATGGAAGTCGCTGAACACGCTCTTGCGCATCAGGTTGGTGTGCAGCGCCGAGACGCCGTTGATGCTGTGCGAGCCAAGGAATGCCAGGTTGCCCATGCGCACCCGGCGGCCGTGGTCTTCGTCGATCAGCGAGACCGAACGCAGCAGGTCGAAGTCGTGGATCTCCTTGGCGCGCAGCGAATCGATGTGGTACGCATTGATCAGGTAGATGATCTGCATGTGCCGCGGCAGCAGGCGCTCCATCAACGACACCGGCCACGACTCCAGCGCCTCGGGCAGCAGGGTGTGGTTGGTGTAGGACAGCGTCGCGGTGGTCAGTTTCCAGGCCTCGAACCACTCCAGGCGGTACACGTCGACCAGCAGACGCATCAGCTCGGCCACGGCGATCGCCGGGTGGGTGTCGTTGAGCTGGATGGCAACGCGGTCGGGCAGCGAATGAATGTCGAGATTCAGTTCCAGGTGCCGGGCGATCAGATCCTGCAGCGACGCCGAGACGAAGAAAAACTCCTGGCGCAGGCGCAGTTCCTGACCAGCCTCGGTGCTGTCCGCCGGGTACAGCACCCGGGAAATACTTTCCGCCCTGACCACATCGGCTACCGCGCCGAAGTGATCGCCGGCATTGAAGCGTTCCAGCTGCAGGTCTTCCTCGGCGCGGGCCCGCCACAGGCGCAGGGTGTTGACGCTGGAATGCCGCCAGCCGACCACCGGGGTGTCGTAGGCGATGGCGCGCACCTGCTCATTGGGCTGCCACTCGTGGCGCGATACCTCGCCGGAGTCGGCCAGGTTCACCACGCTGCCGCCGAAGCCGACGCTGTAGCTGACTTCCGGGCGCTCGAACTCCCAGGGGTTGCCGAAATCCAGCCAGGTTTCGGTGTGCTCCTGCTGCCAGCCATCGACCACCACCTGGCGGAACAGGCCGTGCTCGTAGCGAATGCCATAGCCGTGGGCGGCGATGTTCAGGGTCGCCATGCTTTCCATGAAGCAGGCTGCCAGGCGGCCGAGGCCGCCATTGCCGAGGGCGGCATCCGGCTCGAGGTTGCGAATCTGCTCGAAATCCACGTCCAGCTGCGCCAGCGCTTCGCGGGCGGTGTCCAGCAGGCCGAGGTTGCTGAGGTTGTCGACCAGCAGGCGGCCGATCAGGAATTCCAGCGAGAGGTAATAGACGCGCTTCTGTTCCTGGCGGTCGACCTGCAGGGAGGCATCCTCCCAGTGGTCGATCAGGTGATCGCGAGCGGCCAGGGCGACCGCCTCGAACCAGTCGTGGGCGAAGGCATTGCCTGGATCCTTGCCCACCGAATACCTGAGCTTGGCCAGGATCAGTTGTTTGAAAGTATCGACGTTGTCTGTTGCTTTCACTGTTTCCTCGGCCATTGCGGAGTTAGCTCCCTGAATCAGTTGTAGACGTGGCCGTTATGACCCTCTTCGCTGCCGCGGCTGGCAAACAACATGGAATCCGCGGTCGGCGCGTTCTTCAGCCCTTCATAGGTGATGCCACCAGCGCGGGCCTGCAGATAGGCCTTCTTGGCTTCCCACAGCGACTCCTCGCGGATGCCATCGAGCAGGTCGTGGCCGGTCAGGGTCAGGCCGTTGGCGATGGAGACCGGTGCACCATTCCAGGGATGGTGCTGGGAGCACTCGATCAGATTGGCTTGGCACATCAAATGAATATGGTAGCTGACCGATTCGGCGCTGTGCTCGCCGACCTGCTGCGGGTAGAAGTGATGTCCGGTTTCCAGTGCTTCGATCTGCAGCAGCAGTTCACGGATCAGTTCCCAATCTCGTTTCATCATCGATCTCCTCGAATAAGGTTCAGCGGCTGGGGGGCGCACGCCAGAGCTCGGCGCGCCCTGCCCCAAAAGCACTTAGCAGTGAGTCCGGCACCTGCGGCAGAGTTCAATGCGTCTGCCCAATTGCCGACTACCACTCATCCAGCACCTTGAACCCGATTGATTACAAACCTGCCACAACACTATCCATTCGCCGATCGGGAGAACTGATATGCCACGTGGAAGCAAGGACAAGTACACCGTTGCCCAGAAGCGCAAGGCCACGGCCATCGAATCCAGTTATGAACAACGCGGCGTTGCCGAGGACGAAGCACGCGCTCGGGCCTGGGCGACCGTCAACAAGCAATCCGGTGGCGGCGAACGAGCCGGCGGCTCGGGGCGGCAGACCAGCCAGGCGCAGAAGGCCGGCGCCCGCCAGGACTCCGCTCGCCAGGCAGCGGCCAGCCGGCGTGGCGAAGCGCACCCGGCCCGGCCCCTGGAAAAGCAGAGCAAGCAGGAGCTGCTGCACCTGGCCCGCGCCCGGCAGATCAGCGGCCGCTCGAGCATGCGCAAGGCCGAACTGGTCAGCGCTCTTAAGAAAGCCTCTTGAACGGAGCGTCCATGCCTGACCATGACCAGCACCGCAGTGCGATCAACCTGGCGCCCATGGAGCGGGTGATTTCCATTGCCGGTGGCGCGCTGCTGATTCGCAAGGGCCTGGCGATTGGTGGCGTGTTCGGGTTGACCGACATCGCTGCCGGTGCGCTGGGCATCTTTCGCGGCGTGACCGGCATCTGCCCGGCGAAACGGCGCATGGCGGCGCGCGGCAAGAAGGCCGCCACGCTCAAGCGCCTGCCGCCGCCGCGGCGCCTGCTGGACTGAGAACGGCGGTTCAGCGGGAGGAGCAGATCATCGCCAGAAACTGGTTTTCGGTACTGGTGCCATGGGGTGCGGCTTCATCCCAGAGCAGCAGTTCGCCGTTGTAATAGGCGAAATACAGCGCTTGCTCCTGGTCGTTGTGCCTGGCAAAACCGCAAACCGCCAGGTCATCGCCGGCCGCATTGGTAGCCGTGCCGAACAGCGAATCGAACTCGACGCCCTCGGCATCGATCGCCGTGAACAGGCTGGCCTTGGCTGCCTCGATATCGGCGTCGCTCGGGGTCACCTGCACGCGGGTCGGGTTGCTCTTGCCGGTCACCGGGGCTTGCAGCGCGGCAGGCTTGCCGGGGCTGGTGCAACCGCTCAGCAGTAGCACAGCGGCGAAACCGGCCATCAGGATCTTCATGTATTCACTCCATTGCGTCCGCTCGGCGCCACAGCTGTACAACGAGGCGGCGAGGCATTGTATGCCAGATAGCTGACGGCACGTGGCGGCTGCCTCGATATTTGCCTGCGACAGACGGTAGCAGCAGCGCAGGCTCGCCGTTTGCCGCTTTGGCTGGCATCGACCGGATCGCCGCGCTAAATTGCCTGCCTGCCCTGCCCTCACCCTGGAGCCTCCATGACCACCGATGACACCTGCGCCGATCTGCTGCTCGACAACCAGGTGTGCTTCGCCCTGCATTCGACCTCGCTGATGATGACCAAGGTCTACAAGCCGCTGCTCAGGAAGCTCGGCCTGACCTATCCGCAGTACCTGGCGATGCTGGTGTTATGGGAAGGCGACGGCATCACCGTGAGCGAGATCAGCGCGCGCCTGCTCACCGATCCCGGCTCGCTGACCCCGCTGCTCAAGCGCCTGGAGGCCGAGGGGCTGATCGACCGCAAGCGCAGCAGCAGTGATGAGCGCGTGGTGCACCTGTACCTCACCGACAAGGGCCGCGCCCTGCACAGCGAAGCCCGGCAGATTCCCGGGTGCATTCTCGATGCCAGTGCACAAACGGCCGAGCGCCTGGCCAGCCTTACCGCGCAGCTGACCGCCCTGCGCAAGCAATTGCAGGACAGCCTCTGAGCACCTGCCTGCAATCGACAGGTAACGGCCTGGGTCTACACTGAGTAGACCGCAAAGGACGCCGGACTCGACCGTTTGTACCTTCCCTCAAAAAATACCTTGCGCGCTAAATAAATCACGACTAGAGTTCGCCTCGAGCAGTTAAATTGCGCACTAACAAACATCGCACAAATCAATCACGAGGATTTCACCATGTCGATCGAAACCGTTGCCTACCGCGCCTACGCTGAAGCCACTGGTGGCCGTGAAGGCCGTGCCATTTCCTCGGACGGCGTGCTGGATGTCGCGCTGACCACCCCGAAAGAGCTGGGCGGTGCTGGCGGCCAGGGCACCAACCCCGAGCAACTGTTCGCCGCCGGCTATTCGGCCTGCTTTCTGGGCGCGATCAAGTTCGTCGCCGCCCGTGACAAGCACAAGGTGTCGCCGGACAGCTGGATCGAAGGCATCGTCGGCATTGGCGCCGTGCCCACCGGTTTCGCCATCGAGGTGGAGCTGAAGATCACCCTGCCGGGCCTCGACCGTGAAGAAGCCAAGGCGCTGATCGACAAGGCGCACATCGTTTGCCCCTACTCCAACGCCACCCGCGGCAACATCGACGTGACCCTGACCCTGGTCGAGTAAGCGCGTACCGCGAGCATGAAAACGCCCCGGCCAGTGCCGGGGCGTTGTCGTTTTGCGCTCAGGCGGCGCGGCTCTGCAGTTGCTGAACCGCCCCGCTCCGCCAGGCACTATTCAACACTTCCTGCAGCAACGGTTGGGCGAAATAGCGCTCCAGATCGGCGCGGCTGCGCCAACGGCTGTGCAACTGCCAGCGCCGGCGATCCTGCCGCAGCTCGAACGCCAGGCACCCTTCCAGGCGCAGCGTCGGCTCCAGCAGGTCACGCAGGTAGCCACCCAGTTCCTCACAACGACCTGGAGCGGCTTCGAGCACGGTGATGTGGGTCTGCATGGACAGGGTTCTCCTCCAAAGGTGTTCGGGAGGCGGCGCCAGATCGTGGCGCCGCGTTGGCTCAGTGGATGCTCGCGGTGGGGCGTACGACCAGCTCGCTGACGTCGACATCCGCCGGCTGCTCGATGGCATAGGCCACGGCACGGGCGATGGCCGACGGGCTGATGGCCACCTTGCGGAATTCGCGCATGGCCTCGCGGGCGCCCTCATCGGAAATGCTCTCGGCCAGCTCGGACTCCACCACCCCGGGGGACACCAGGGTGACGCGGATATCGCCGCCGACTTCCTGGCGCAGGCCATCGCTGATCGCCCGCACCGCGTACTTGGTGGCGCAGTACACCGCAGCGGTTGGCGATACCCGGTAGGCACCGATCGACGCCACGTTGATGATCTGCCCACTGCGCTGCTTCTGCATGACCGGCAAGGCGGCCGCGATGCCGTGCAGTACGCCACGGATGTTGACGTCGATCATGCGGTTCCACTCGTCCAGCTTGAGCGCCTCGAGCATCGACAGCGGCATCACGCCGGCATTGTTGAGCAGCACGTCGATACGCCCATACTCGGCCATGGCGGCGTCCGCGAAGGCCTGCACATCGGCGGCGTCGGTGACGTCCAAACGGCGGGCGATGGCCTGGCCTCCGGCAGTGCGGATATCCGCCACCAGTTGCTCGAGGCGCTCGACTCGGCGGGCGCCGAGTACCACCCGCGCGCCCTTCTCGGCCAGCAGGCGGGCACAGCCTTCGCCAATGCCACTGCTGGCACCGGTGATCAATACGACTTTTTCCTGGATGTTGTTCATGGTCCGATCCTCTGGTCAGTGCGGCTCACTGCGCCGCGATGGGTCCAGAGTAGGAGCCGGGGGCCATTTCTGGTTAGCCGGATACTGGAACATTCTTGCCTGATCGTGCAGATCTGCGTACGGCCGGCGTCATCACTGCGGCGCCGCGGGGCGTGTGGCGAGCAAGATTGCCTATTGCTGTTTCAAGCTTGCCCAATACTCCGAACATCCAGCGCCACGCAGGACGTCTGGGCAATTCCCGGATAGGCTTCGCGCAAAATCCGCGCAACTTCGCGAGTGAACAGCCAATGCACGTCGAACAGCCCGAAGACCTGGCTCCCCGCCAGCGTGAACTGGCCCAGCTGATCCAGCAGAAAACCCCAAGCGAGGGCATGCACGAGACCCTCATTGACGGTCTCGGCCTGGCCTACACCACGGCGCCCAGCCTGCCCATGCCGACGCTCTATCGGCCCTGCCTGTGCATCATCGCCCAGGGCCGCAAGGAAGTGCGCCTCGGCGCCGAGCAGTATTACTACGATTCGCTCAACTACCTGGTGGCCTCGGTGACCCTGCCGGTAACCGGCCAGGTGATCGAGGCGACACCGGAGCAACCCTACCTGAGCGTGCGCCTGGACATCGACCCGGCGCTGATCAGCGAACTGCTCGCCGCCGCCGGCCCGATCGGTCTGCCGGCGCCCGGCGCCAAGCGCGCGCTGTTCGTCGACCGCCTGGACGCCTCGATGCTCGATGCGGTAATTCGCCTGCTGCGCCTGCTCGACACCCCGCGCGATGCCGCCATGCTGGCGCCGCTGGCGCTGCGCGAGATCTTCTATCGGCTGCTGCGCAGCCCCCAGGGCCAGCGCCTGCGCGAGATCGTCATGGCCGACAGCCAGAGCCACCGTATCGCCCGCGCCATCGAATGGATCAACCGCCACTACGACAAGCCGCTGCGCATCGAGGAGCTGGCCCGCGAGGTCAACCTCAGCGCCTCGACCCTGCATCATCGCTTCAAGGCAGTTACCGCACTGAGCCCGCTGCAGTATCAGAAGCAGCTGCGCCTGCAGGAAGCGCGCCGGCTGATGTTCAGCGAAGGCCTGGAAGCGGCCTCGGCGAGTTTCCGCGTCGGCTACGAAAGCCCCTCGCAGTTCAGCCGCGAGTACAGCCGCCTGTTCGGCGCGCCACCGCTGCGCGACATGCTGCGGCTACGCAACGCGGGTTGAGCGTAAATGGGCTGCTAAAAGGCAGAAGCGGCATCCAGCGCTTTGGCTTTTTTATGTTTCTCTCGTGCAAAAGTAACTGACGACGCCAATCGCCCCTTCAGGAGGCCGAGTGGAATCGTTGTGGAGAGGGTTGAGCGACATGGATGTCGCGAGAGCCGCGATGGGCCAAGGATGGCCCTTCGTGGGGGGGCCGCCTAGGCCGGGCCCTCGGAACAATGATGGAGCGAGGGAACCCCGGCGAAGCTGGGGCCGGATGCCGGGGCTAGACCTTTTGGTTTCTTTTGGCGGGGCCGGCCATCCGGGCGATGCCAAAAGAAACCCGCTCGTCAGAGCGGAACCGAGCACATAAACAACTCGGTAATGCTGGCGGACTCATGTCGGTACGAGCGGGGACGCCCAGTCCATGCCCGAGATTTTTCGCGGGCATGGCCCGCTCCCACAGATAATCACCAGCCACCCTAACGGGGGCGACTGGCCGCTCCCGCCGCTTTGCAGCCCGCGTCGATGAATCCGAACGCAGCGACAAAGCCGTCTCTCAGAAACGCTGAGTAAGGGTCGCCGTCACCGTCCGCTCCTCACCCAGGTAACAGGCCACCGCCGAATAGCAGGACGCCACGTAGTACTCGTCGGTAAGGTTGTTGGCGGTAAGGCGCAGCGATGTGCCGTTCAGGCCGACCTGGCTCAGGTCGTAGCCGATGGAGGCATCGAACAGGGTGTAGGACGGCACGTCGAAATCGTTCAGCTCACTGCCCTCGCTCTGGCCGACATAGCGCGCACCGGCGCCGACGCTGAGGCCGGCCAGCGCGCCGTCGCTGAAGCGGTAGTCGGCCCACAGGCTGGCCATGCGCTCGGGCGTTTGTGGCGGGGTATTGCCTTTGGCGTCGACCACGGCACTGCCGGCGTTGACGAAGTAGGACTTGCTGTACGACACGTCCGCGTAGGTGTAGCTGGCGATCAGCTGCAGGTTGTCGACGGGTTTGAAACGCGCCTCCAGCTCCACGCCACGGGAACGAATGCCACCGACGCCCTTGTAGAAACTGTCGGTGACCAGGCTGTTTTCCTTGGCAAACAGGTTCTCCATCTCCAGGTTGAAGAACGACAGGGTGTAGAGGTCGTCCGTGCCTGGCGGCTGGAATTTGAGGCCGGCTTCCCATTGCTCGCCGGTGGTCGGGTCGAGAATCTGCGCGCCACTGGAATAGTTGGACGTCGGGTTGAACGAGGTCGAGTAGCTGACGTAGGGCGACACGCCGTTATCGAACGCATAGAGCACGCCGACGTGGCCGCTGAGTTTCTCGCCCTGGTTATCGTCCTTGCCACTGATCTCGTCATCGATGGACACGTCATACCAGTCCTGACGCACACCGAACGACAGGTTCCAGTTACCGATCTCGACCAGATCCTGCAGGTACAGGCCGGTCTGTTTCTGCCGGCGCAGGGCGTCGGTCACCGGGGTGATGGAGCTCAGGGCGTTGTTGCCGTAGACCGGATCGAACACGTCGATGGGGGTGACCGAGCCCGGCGGCTGCAGGATCGAGTTGTCACGCTGGTCGGCGATCTTGTTCTTCGAATACTGATAGTCCAGGCCCAGTACCAGAGTGTGCTGGGCTGCGCCGGTGGCGAAGTCGGCCTGCAGCATGTTGTCGACGATCCAGGCGTGCAAACGCTCCTGGCCGCCGCTGTAGCCGCGATACAGCTCGTTGCTGGTGTCGCTCAGGTAGCCGGAGGCCCAGATCTGGCTGTTCGACACCCGGGCATCCACGTAGCGAAAGTTCTGCCGCGCACTCCAGGTGTCGTTGAAGCGGTGCTCGAGCTCGTAGCCGGCCATCTGCTGGGTGCGGGTGAACTCCTCGACGCCGGGGTCACCCTCGAAAAAGCCGCTCGAGATACGCCGCCCATCCCGTTTGTGCACGGTGCCGGAAGCCGGCAGGCTGCCGTGATAGCCACCGTTGGGATCGTCCTGCAGGTAGGCATAGAGGGTCATGAAGGTGTCGTCGCTGAGGTTCAGCGCCAGGCTGGGCATCAGCGCATAGCGCGTCTCGGTGACGTGATCGGCCTGGGCATCGGCATCCTTGGCCAGGCCGACGACGCGGTAGGCGATGTTCTCGTTCAGCGGCCCGGTGACATCGAAGCCCAGGGACTTGCGGGCGTTGTTGCCATAGGACAGGTCCACCCGACCGGACTGGGTGAATTCCGGCCGTTTGGTGCTGATGGCCGCCAGGCCACCGGGGTTGCTGCGGCCATACAGCACCGAAGACGGGCCCTTGAGAATGTCGATGCGCTCGATGAAGTACGGGTCGATCTGCAGGCTGCTGTAGGAGCCGGGATCGCCCATGGACTTCAGGCCATCGATGGTGATGTTGTCCACCGAGCCATCGTTGATGCCACGAATCGCCAGGTAGTCGTAGCGATGCGTGTTGCCATAGGGGTTGGTCAGCACGCCCGGGCTGTAGCGCATGGCATCGGCGGCGCTGAGCGCGCCCTGGCGCTCGATCTGCTCACGGGTGACCACCGACACGCTCTGCGCGGTTTTCGCCAGCGCCTTGCTGGTCTTGGTCGACACGCTGCTGTGGGTGGCGTTGTAACCGTCCATGCTGCCCAGGGCGTTACCCAGGGCGAACGCGCGCACATCGGTGCTTTCCAGCTCCAGCGACGTGCTGCCGGCTTGCGCGGCGGCCTGCAGCGAGTAGCCGCCGTGGCCATCGGCAACGGCCAGCAGGCCACTGCCCTGCAGCAGCCGGGCGAAGCCTTCGTCGACCCCCGCCTCGCCCTGCAGCCCCGGGCTCTGTTTGCCGGCGGTCAGCCGCCCATCGACCGACAGCAGCACCCCCGCCTCCGCCGCGAAACGGCTCAGCGCGTCCGCCAGCGAGCCTGCCGGAATCTGATAGCTGCGCGCCGCCTGCTGGTGGCTGCCGGCAACGATAGCCTGGGCCTGCACCAGCAGCGGTGAGCAGGCTGCCAGGGCCAGGGTGGCCAGGCGGATCGAGCGGCGCAGATCAAGGGGCGGGAAGCGGAGCGGTGACGACATGCAGGAGTCCTCGAGACATCGCCCGCGCAGGGTGCGCAAGGGCCGGATACACAGAGGCCAGACGAGATCGAAAAAGGGGAACCGCCCTCGCAAGTTTTTTGCATGCTAGGGTCTGTTGCCGTTTCAACGCGAGCCGCGTTGCTGCGAGAAATCTCGCCAGGCCGGGCGGCGATCCGCTAGGCGGAGGACGTAGGGAATGGACTAGCCGTCCGCGTTTTCCCTTGCCAAGTCCTCCAACAACGCATGGCGAGATTTCTCGCGCAACCTAGGCGGCCCCACCCGAAGGGCCGGGCCCGTTTTGTCGCGATGCGGCGTTTCTCGCCGGCTCATTTAGCCCACTAAACTTCGCGGCTCGTGCCTTGCCTCGCGGCAAAACGGGCTCCGGCGCGGCCGTGCGTGAAACGGCAACAGACCCTAGGGCATCAGCCGGCCAGCGGCTCTATCGTCACCCACCACGGCAGCCGCCGATTGACGCGAATCGGCAGGCTGCCGGCCAGGGCCTGGAGAATGCGCTCGGGGTCGTTCAGCGGATAGGCACCGACCAGGCGCAGATCGGCGACCCGCGGGTCGCAGCCCAGGTAACCCGGCAGGTAATCGGCCAACTCCTCGATGAAATCGCCGAGGGGTCGGTCATTGGCCAGCAACACGCCGCGACTCCAGGCCTGGCGCGCCGGGTCTGCCGGCGCGCTGGCCGAGATACCCTCAGTACCGATGCGCACCTGATGGCCGGCCTCCAGCACCTGCGCGGCACGCCCGGCCGAGGGCTCGATACGCACCGCCCCCGCGAATACGCTGAGCTGGCTGAAGTCGTTGCCCTCGCGCACGCTGAACCGCGTGCCCATGGCCTGCAGCCGCCCGTGCCGGGTATCGAGCAACAGGGGCCGCGGATCAGCTGCCGTGTCGATCAATACCTCGCCCTGCAGCAGCCGCAGCAACCGCGTCGAAGCGCTGTAGTCGACATCCACTGCCGTGCGGCTGCCCAGCCAGAGATGGCTGCCATCAGCCAGGCGCACATCACGGATTTGCCCGGTGCCGGTGCGCTCACTGACCAGCCATGCCTGCCACGGCCTGCCCTGCCCGGCAGCAGCCAGCAAGCCTGCGCCACCGAGCACGGCGAACAGCCCGAGCACCTGCCGCCGGCTGCGCACTGGGTGGCGCAAGGCCTGCGCCGCAGCGCGACGCTGGGTGTCGGCCGGCAGCCTGGCGAACTGGCTGCTGATCGCCTCGACCCGCTGCCAGGCCGCGGCATGCTCGGGCCGCGCTGACAGCCAGTGCTGCCAGGCTCGTCGCTGCCGGTCGCTGACCGGTGGATCGGCAAGCACTGCGAACCATTCGGCAGCCTGCTGCAGAGCAGCGTGATCAGGCGCCACGGCTCAGCCCTCGGCCAACAGCAGGCACTGCAGCATGGCCTGGGCCATGTACTTCTTGACCATCCGCTCGGACACCTGCAGGCGCGTGGCGATGGCCCCATAGGTCAGGCCGTCGAGCTGCGAGAGCAGAAACGCCTCGCGCACCTTGGCCGGCAGGCGCAGCAACATGGCGTCGATGGCCAGCAGGGTTTCGATGATCAGCTCGCTGGTTTCCGGCGAAGGCGCGTGGGGCTCCGGCTGCAGGGCCAGGGCGTCGAGGTAGGCGCGCTCGATGGCCTGGCGGCGCCAGTGATTGACCAGCAGCGAATGGGCGATGGTCGACAGATAAGCGCGTGGCTCGCGCAGCGACGCCAGCTCGCGGTGCTTGCTGAGCAGGCGCACGAAGGTGTCCTGGGCCAGGTCCGCAGCGTTTTCCGTACAGCCCATGCGTTTGCGCAGCCAGCCGTTCAGCCAGCTGCTGTGCTCGCGGTACAGCTGCTGCAGGGACTGTTGGGAAGAAACGAGCGACATCGAGCACACCATTACCGTGCGTGGAAACCGAACGGATGGTAATGCTTCTCAGAAGCAAATTATATAAATTCTTGACTACTCACCGTGTGGACCAGGTGTCGCACACACCGGCACGCCGCGACACCACTCAGAGGGTGATCGGCCGCCGCCCCGCCAGGGCGTGAGCCAGGGTGCCGCCATCGACCAGCTCCAGCTCGCCACCGAGCGGCATGCCGTGGGCGATGCGCGAGGCGATGATGCCTTTGCCAGCAAGCAGCTGGGCAATGTAGTGAGCGGTCGCCTCGCCCTCCACCGTCGGGTTGGTGGCCAGGATCACTTCGCTGAACTGCCCCGCCTCGATACGCACCAGCAGTTCAGGAATGCCAATGGCCTCCGGGCCCAGGCCATCGAGCGGCGACAAGTGGCCCTTGAGCACGAAATAGCGGCCGCGAAAGCCGGTGTGCTCCACGGCATACACGTCCATCGGGCCTTCCACCACACAGAGCAGGCTGTCGTCGCGGCGCGGGTCCTCGCAAATCTGGCAAAGCTCGCTTTCGCTCAGGCTGCGGCACGATTTGCAATAGCCCACCCCCTCCATCGCCTGGCTCAACGCCTGGGCCAGCCGCTGCGCACCATTGCGATCGCGCTCGAGCAGTTGCAGCGCCATGCGCTGGGCGGTCTTCTGGCCGACGCCGGGCAGAATGCGCAGCGAATCGATCAGTTGGCGGATCAGGGGGCTGAAGCTCATGGTGCGAGGCTCGACGATGAAAGCGGAGAGATAGGGGAAGGCGTTGTTACGGAGGCTTCACGGCGGCAGCAGTCGTTCGATTCGGTGGGCTAAAGCCCACCCTACCTATGCGCGTGGGCCGTAGGGTGGGCTTCAGCCCAGCAAAATCGACTGCTTTAGAACGGCATCTTGAAGCCGGGTGGCAACTGCATCCCGGAGGTCATGCCGGACATCTTGTCCTGGCTGTTGGCCTCGATCTTGCGCACGGCGTCATTGACGGCCGCGGCGATCAGGTCTTCGAGAATTTCCTTGTCTTCCTGCATCAGGCTGTCGTCGAGGCTGACACGCTTGACGTCATGACGACCGGTCATCACCACGCTGACCAGGCCGGCACCGGACTGGCCGGTGACCTCGGCGTTGGCCAACTCTTCCTGCATCTTCTGCATCTTTTCCTGCATCTGCTGCGCCTGCTTCATCAGGCCGGCCATGCCACCTTTCATCATGATGTTGTCCTCGGTAGTCAGGGATTAACGATGTTATCGACAGGTTCGATACTGCCCGCACGCACGGAGGCGGCGAACTGAGAAATCATTTGCTGCACCAGCGGATCGTTCTGGATCGAGGCCTCGGCTTCACGCTGGCGATTGGCACGCTTGCGGGCGGCGGCCTGAGCCGGTGTTTCCTGCTCGGGCTTGATCAGCTCGATGCTCAGCTGCAGCTCGCGACCCTGGTAGGCGTTGAGCGCTTCGTTCAGGCGCCGCTGCTGGGTCGCATTGAACAGTGCACTGTGCCCGGGGTCGAGGTGCAAGAGCCACTTGTCGCCTTCGACGGCGATCAGCGTGCAGTTGGCGGCAATGCTGCCGGTCATGCCGCTCAGCCCCAGCTTGGGGAAGATCTCCAGCCACTCGGCGGCCAGCCCGGTGGCCGGCATCGCTGCCGGCTCGGGTTCGGGCTCGGCCTGGGGCTGATCATCGCCGAGGGCATCGGCGAAATCGTAATCCAGGTTGTCGGCGTCCATCGCCACGTAGTCGTAGTCGCCGGGGGGCGGCTCGTCATCGCTGTCGGGCGGGTTCAGGTCGCTGGTGTCGATCACCGGCACGTCAGCCAACTCTGGAACGGGCAGCTCGGCCGGCGGCTCCTGCTGCGCTTCGGCAGCGGGCTGCGGCGGCGCAGGTTGCTCGGCAACCGGCTCGGGAGCCGGCGCGGGTGTTTCGCTGACTGGTGCTGCGGGCGCGGCAACCTCGGCTTCGACCGGGGCATCTTCCCAGGGCGGAGTGACGGCCGGCGCGGCGGCAACCGGCGCCACCGCTGCCGGTACTGCAGCAGCGGGCGCAGCAACCGGCGCAGCAACCGGCGGCACGACGGCGGCCGGCGCCGGCTGGCTCGGGCTGACCGGCGCCTGTGGTGCAGCACTGACGACAGGCGCTGACGCAGCGGGCGCTGCGTCGGCCACCGGGTTTGCCTGGGGATCAGCCTTGGCCTGGCTGACCCCCAGCGGCTTTAGCGCCACCTTCGGGACGTCGCCCTCGCCCGCTGGCCGGAACGCCAGCATGCGCAGCAGCACCATCTCGAAACCGCTGCGCGGATCTGGCGCCAACGGCAGGTCGCGACGGCCGATCAGGCCCATCTGGTAATAGAACTGCACGTCTTCGGCCGGCAGTGCCTGGGCCAGGCCCAGCACCCGCTCGCGGTCGCCCTGGCCGTTGTCCACCGCATCCGGCAGCGCCTGGGCGATGGCCACGCGGTGCAGCACGTTGAGCATCTCGGCCAGCACGCCACTCCAGTCCGGGCCCTGCTCGGCGAGCTGACGCACCGCTTCGATCACGCCACGGGCATCGCCTTCGATCAGCGCATGCAGCACGCCATACACCTGGCCATGGTCGAGGGTGCCGAGCATGGAGCGCACGTCGGCAGCCAGCACCTTGCCCTCGCCAAAGGCGATGGCCTGGTCGGTCAGGCTCATGGCGTCGCGCATCGAACCGTCGGCGGCGCGGCCGAGCAGCCACAGGGCGTCGTCCTCGAAGGGAATGTTCTCGGCGCCCAGCACGTGGCTCAGGTGCTCGACCACCCGCTCCGGCGGCATGTTCTTCAGCGAGAACTGCAGGCAGCGCGACAGCACGGTGACCGGCAGCTTCTGCGGGTCAGTGGTGGCGAGCAGGAACTTGACGTGGGGTGGCGGCTCTTCCAGGGTCTTCAACAGGGCATTGAAGGAGCTGGTAGACAGCATGTGCACTTCGTCGATCAGGTAGACCTTGAAGCGCCCACGGCTTGGCGAGTACTGCACGTTGTCGAGCAGCTCGCGGGTGTCTTCGACCTTGGTGCGGCTGGCGGCGTCGACTTCGATCAGGTCGACGAAACGGCCTTCGTCGATCTCCCGGCACACCGAGCAGGTGCCACAGGGCGTCGAGCTGATGCCGGTTTCACAGTTCAGGCACTTGGCGATGATCCGCGCGATGGTGGTCTTGCCCACCCCGCGGGTACCGGTGAACAGATAGGCGTGGTGCAGGCGCTGGCTGTCGAGTGCGTTGATCAGCGCTTTCAGCACATGGGTCTGGCCGACCATCTCGCGAAACGAACGCGGGCGCCATTTGCGTGCAAGAACCTGATAACTCATTGAAAACCGTCGCCAGAGGAAAGCAAAAGAGCGCTAATGCTAGCTCAAATCGACCAACCAGTGCGACGCCGATCAGCGGACATAAAAAGATCGAATCCGGGCTGGCTAATTTTTATACAGGCAGGTATAGTTCGCCCCGTTCGTACCACGCTGCAAGTCATTCGGCCTCAAGGCCTTCCCGATGGTTTCCTGGCAATCGGCATCCAAACGATGCACGCATAACCGCCAAGACCCCCTCCGCTGACTGATCTGGCCGTCCCGCTCACGCGTCGACCTTGGCCAGCCTTCCGACGTACAGACCCGCTCCAGCAAGCCGTTGAAAAACTATCGGCGTTGCCATTGCTGCGTTGAAGCCATGCTCGAAAATGCTCATTTACAGCTCGTAAACTGCGCTTTCCTGCCTGCCTTCGTCTTGCACTGGCTGCCTCGCCCAGGCGCTCAACGACCCGCTGGTTCCACCTATTAAAGGTGGAACTTAAAAGCGCGCAGCTCGCTCCGATAACCAATCCCGCTGGCATGAGCCCGCGACCGGAGCCCTTTATTTATGGCGCGATCATGCGCCTGCAGTATCAGGAAACACCCGATTATGAATACCAATCAACAAATCCAAACCGCTATCCATACCCTTTCCAACGCTTTCGCCCCGCTGGCTTGCCATATTCTGGCCGCGCGCAAGGGCAGCTTCAGCTTCACCGTGGTGGATCACACCGGCGTGGCTCAGCACACCCAGCGCCTCTACCCGGGCCAATACTGCGCCGATACGCTGCCAGGCCTGATCGAGCGTACACGCCAGGCGCTGCGCCGCTAAATAGCGGGGCAAATGCGAAATTCATCACGATAAGTGCACGAAATAGCGGCCATCGTCGAACTAAATGAGTTCCAGTCACTCATAGGAGTTCCTACGTAAACTGGAGTTCGTCAATGGAAAATGGTAATCGACAGCTTGTCGAGAAGCTATTCGCCCCACTACGTGCCACCTTCAGTCGGCCTCGCCCGGACGGTAGCATCGTTCTTTCCCTGATCGATGAAGCGGACACCACCGCCTACAGCCGGGTCTTGCAAAAACTGCAGATCAACGATTCGAACGCGTTTGCCCAGAGCCTCGAAGACATCCGCCTGGAACTGGCCGTCAGGGCCGGCAACATTCCGGCAGACATGCGCAAGGTCCTCAAGGAACAGGACAGCGTCATCAGCTATCACCACGCCTGATAGCTGCCCCAACCGAAGCCCCGTAGCCCGAAAAGGCGCGGGGCTTCGTCGTTTCTGCACCTAGAAGCGGTAATGGCCAATGACGGGAAAGCGAAACAGGATGGCCTCCTCCCGGGTACCGGCGCCGATGTTGTGCAGGATCAATGGCTCGCCCGCGGCAGACAGGCGATCGGAAACGATGCCGATATGGGTCTGACCACGGCCCAGATCCCAGGTGACGATATCACCCGCGCGATAATCGGCGGCCTGGCGACCAATCTTGAGGGCCATGCCCTGGCGCCGCAACCAGGTCATCAGGTTGGGCACACGGCGGTGGTCGATGTTGCGATCCGGGCGCTTGAGCCCCCACTGCCGTGGGTACGCCGCGAAGTTCGCCGCCATGTCCTCGTGCACCGCCTTCTGCAGATCCAGGCCTTGCAGGCGCAGGGCGCGGATCACCACGTCGGTGCAAACCCCGGTTGCCACCGGCACGTCCCCGCCCGGATAGGCGATGCGCCGGTAGGCGGGATCGTAGGCCAGGGTCACGCCCACCTGCTCGCGGGCCCCGCTCACCAGGCGTGCAGGCTCGATGGCCGCCACCTGCAGGCTCATCAGGCAGCCCAGCAACAACAATGACGCTCTCAGCACTGCACGACTCCTTTCATGACCTGAGCCGTTCGACGGGCACTCTTCTTTAAATGGTAATTTTTTGCGACAGTATGGCTGGGCACGGTTGAAGCCTTATTGGGATGCCCCCATCACTAGATAACGTCGTCATGCAGGGATGCCCATTCGACAATGCGCATACCACTTGCTGAGGAGACCACAATGAGCAGCCCCGACAAGCAACAGGCACCGCAACCAGACAGCGACTGCGAGCTCGCCCACGGCGCGCTGATCGACCCTAGCGGCCGGGAAATTCCGATTACCGAAAGCATGATCCAGCAGGCATGCAGCGAGCTCGACCAGGCTGCCACAGCCAGTCAGCAGGATGCTTCCCACTGACGGGCCAGCACGGCGCACGCGTGATCATCTCGCGTCGATCACGCGCGCACCCAGCGCGCTGATCAGCGCCGCCAGCGGCTCGTCCACGCCGAGCAGCTCGACTTCCAGCCCTTCTATCTCACGGCGCATGGGATAACCCTTGCGCAACAGGTCGAAACCGGCCCTGCGCGCCTGCTCGTCGGCTACCAGGCTGCGCCGCAAATCCGCATCGTCACGCCGCGGGTCATAGACCGCACGGCATACCGTGGCCAATGCCCAGGACGGATCGCTGCCCGCGGCGATGCTCAGGCGCTGCAGCCAGCGCGCCGGGGTCAAGGCGTCCAGCGAGATGGCCGGCTCGATAGCCTGGTGTCGGCAGAACGCCTGGTAGATCTGCGCAGTGCCGCGCAACTTGCCATCCAGGCTGTAGCCAGCGATGTGCGGCGTGGCGATATGGCACAGCGCGGCCAGTTCGAGATCGACCAGCGGCTCGCCTTCCCACACGTCGAGCACCACATGCAGATCGGCGCCGCGCTGCAGGTGCGCGCGTAGCGCCCCGGTGTCGAGTACCGCGCCCCGGCTGGCGTTGATCAGCCAGGTGCCGGGGCGCAGCTGCTCGAGCAGATCGGCGTCGAACAGATGCCGGGTGGCGAACTCGCCGCCCTGCGTCAGCGGGGTGTGCACGCTGATCACGTCGCACTGCTCGACGATCTGCTGCAAGCTCACGTAATCGCCGCCCTCGGCGCGCTGCCGGGGCGGATCGCAGACCAGCACCCGCCAGCCCAGGGCGCGCAGTACCTTGATCAACCGTTCACCGACCTGGCCGGCGCCGACCACGCCATAGGTGCGCTGCGCCAGGTCGCTGCCCAGGCGCTCACCGAGCACCAGCAGGCTGCCGAGCAGGTAATCTACCACCCCGCGCGCATTGCAACCCGGGGCGCTGCTCCAGGCGATGCCGGCCTCGGCGAAATAATCGAGATCCAGATGGTCGGTGCCGATGGTGCAGGTGCCGACGAAGCTTACCGGGCTGCCGTGCAGCAGCGTGCGGTCGACGGCGGTGACCGAGCGCACCAGCAGCAGCTCGGCATCGGCAACCGCTGCGCGGTCGATGGCGCGCCCGGGCAGGCGACGAATTTCGCCGAAACCGGCGAAGAACTCGTCGAGCAGGGGAATGTTTTCGTCGGCAACTATGCGCATGGCAGCTCTCCACAAACCGGCGGGCATTCTACCTGCAAGTGCTGCGCTGCGCCTGGCTCCGTCAACGCGTAAACTAGGCGGTTTTCTCTGCCTTGCGAAACCCCATGCCTGTACAACCTCGCCTCCAGCGGGTGCGCACCGAACTGCGCACGCTGCTGGCCCTCGCTACCCCGATCATCATCGCGCAGCTGGCGTACACCGCCGTCGGTTTCGTCGACACCGTGATGTCCGGGCGCTACAGCGCCCGTGACCTGGCCGCCGTGGCCCTTGGCAACTCGATCTGGGTGCCGGTGTTCCTGCTGATGACCGGCATCCTGCTGGCCACCACGCCGAAGGTGGCCCAGCGCTTCGGCGCCGGCCAGCATGCCGAGATCGGGCCCCTGGTGCGCCAG
Source organism: Pseudomonas sp. G34 (assembly GCF_031119625.1). Taxonomy (GTDB): domain Bacteria; phylum Pseudomonadota; class Gammaproteobacteria; order Pseudomonadales; family Pseudomonadaceae; genus Aquipseudomonas. Next base: position 254,248 of record NZ_JAVHZV010000009.1, on the reverse strand, counting down.
GCCCTGTGGCTGGCCCTGGCAGTGGGCACCCTGGCCGGCGGCTTGCTGTGGAACGCCGAGTTCGTGCTGCACCTGATGAAGGTCGACGCGGACTTGATCGAGCCGACCATGGGTTACCTGCACGGCGTGGCGTTCGGCATGCCCTGCGTGGCGCTATTCCATGTACTGCGCTGCTACAGCGATGGCCTGGGCCGCACCCGCCCGGCCATGGTGGTGGGCCTGCTCGGCTTGCTGGCGAACATTCCGCTCAACTACGTGCTGATCTACGGCAAACTCGGCTTGTCGCCCCTGGGCAGCACCGGCTGCGGCTGGGCCACGGCACTGGCGATGCTGTTCATGCTCTTGGGCATGCTGTGGTGGATTCGCCGCGCGCCGGCCTACGCCGCGACCACGCCATTGCAGCGCTTCGAAGGCCCGGACTGGACACTGATCAAGCGTCTGCTGGGCATCGGCCTGCCGATCGGCATCGCGGTATTTGCCGAGTCAAGCATCTTCGCGGTCATTGCCCTGTTGATCGGCGGCCTGGGCGCGACCGTGGTCGCCGGGCACCAGATCGCCCTGAACTTCGCCTCGCTGGTGTTCATGATCCCCTACTCCATCGGCATGGCCGCCACCGTGCGCGTCGGCCAGGCGCTTGGCCGTGGCGACCCCCGTGAAGCGCGTTTCGCGGCCGGGGTGAGCATCGTCACCGCGCTGGCCTACGCCTGTCTATCGGCCACCTGCATGCTGCTGATGCTCGAGCCCATCGCGCGCATCTACTCCTCGGCGCCGGAAGTGATCGAAGTGGCCGTGGCGCTGATCATCTACGCCGCGCTGTTCCAGTTTTCCGATGCCATTCAGGTCACCGCCGCGGGCGCGCTGCGCGGCTATCAGGACACCCGGGCAACGATGATCCTGACCCTGTTCGCCTACTGGGGCATCGGCCTGCCGGTCGGCTACCTGCTGGGCCTGACCGACCTGCTCGGCGCCGCCAGCGGCCCGGCGGGGTTGTGGCAAGGGCTGATCGTCGGCCTGACCTGTGCGGCGCTGATGCTCACGCTGCGCCTGAAGATCAGCGCCAGCCGGCGGATTCGGATGCAGCAGGTGGCTGCGGTGGCTTAGCGGTCGCTCAACCCTGGCTACCAGTCCGTGGAATGAACACCGCGTCATCCGCAATGGTGGACAAGAAAAGCGTCGCCCACCCTACGGGCACGCAAGAAGGTCACAGTAGCCATCTCAGCGATCACTTGTGGGAGCGGGCCATGCCCGCGATTTTTCACGGGCATGGCCCGTTCCCACAAAGGCCAGTGACCGGCCGCCATTACCTCGAACCGCTCAACCAACCTTGTTGCGAATTCAGCTATGGGCGTACCGGGCGGCGTTCCGTTCGCGAGGCAGTACGCACTTGGAGTGCCGGCCACGAATCGTGGTACGAACCGGGCGTAAAGCGGCCGACCGTGGGAGCGGGCCATGCCCGCGAATGGTAGTCATGGACTACACGCGCCCGGTTCTTACAACAGCACGTCGCCCTATACTTCAGGCCACCCGATCAAGCCCGACTCCGTCGCGCCCCATCCAATCGATCGCGGGCATGGCCCGCTCCCACACATGTCAGGGCCGATAGCCGCTTTCGCTCACAACCCCTCAATCGACCTTCTTGCGGATCCAGTACAGGTAGGTCTCGGCATCCTGCGCCTGCTCCACCAGCTCATGGCCGAGAAACACGCAGAACTTGGGGATATCGCGCTGGGTCGAGGGGTCGGTGGCGATCACCTTGAGCAGGCCGCCGGCGGGCAGGTCGCGCACCTTGTTGTGCAGCATCATTACCGGCTCGGGGCAGAACAGGCCGGTGGCGTCGAGGGTATCGTCAGGGGTCGAATCGAGCATCACGGGCTCCGCGTCATCATTCTTGCACTTTTATGGAGTGGCCATCGGCAGCGATGGCGCACTTATCTAACCTGTTTACTTGCTCAGGCGGCGCAGGTGGCAGGTCACTTCCTCGCGGTCGTGGTACAGCTGCTTGCAGGCGATGCTCGCCTTGACCTTGCGCGCCGCCAGGCCTTCGGCGATGCGTTCGAGCAGGCGCTGCACCTCGGCATAGCGCTGCTTCATCGGCAACTTGAGATTGACCACCGCCTCGCGGCAATGTCCCTCGCCGATCCAGGTTTCCAGCAGCGCGGCGCTGCGTGCGGGCTTCTCGACGATGTCGCAGACCATCCAGTCCACCGGCTGCTTGGGTTTCCAGGTAAAGCCGTCGACCATCAGGTGCTTGACCAGGCCGGTGTCCATCAGGCTCTCGGCCATCGGGCCGTTGTCGATGGCAGTCACCAGCATGCCGCGGCGCACCAGTTGGTAAGTCCAGCCGCCCGGTGCGGCGCCCAGGTCGACGCCGGTCATCTCGTCCGACAGGCGCTCGTCCCACTGCTCGCGGGGGATGAAGGTGTGCCAGGCCTCTTCGAGTTTCAGGGTCGAGCGGCTGGGCGCCTCGCGGGGGAACTTGAGGCGCGGGATGCCCATCGGCCAGATCGCCGAATTGTTCGCCTCGGCCATGCCGAGGAACACCTCGCGGCCACTCTTGAAGGTCAGCAGCAGGCGCGGCGCGCGGGCGTTCTCCGCCAACCGGCCGGCAGCCATCAGGGCCTTGCGCAGCGGGCCTTCGAACTTCTTGCAGAAGCCGGACAGCTCCTTGCCATCGTTGGTGTCGAATACCTCCAGCCACAGGCTGCCGAAGGTCGGCAGCGGCGCCAGGTGTTCGAGCAACACGCTGATACGATCCTTCTCGGGCAATTCGATGAAGCTACCGCGCGCCCACTGGCGAATGAAGATCAACTGACTGAAGCGCAGCCCAGCCATCAGCCGCTCGGCGTCCGCCTCGTCACTGCAGATGAATTCGGCGCAGGCGCTATTGGGCTTGGCCTTGGCGTAACCGGGCACATCGAGGCGCGCCGCATGCTCGGAAATCTCCGAACACACCTCGTTCTCGAAGCCGGGGCGGCAGTGCAGTAACAAAGTCTTCATCAGGGCTCCTCTTTAGGCCGCGCATGATAGCGAAAACTGGAACCCGGGGCCTCTGCTCCCTGTCCAGAGAACAGCATCCCGGCATCGCCAGCTGCGCCGACGGACTATGCTCGACAGGCGCACCATCAGGCGACGGCTCACCGCACGCCACACGAGCCGGCCCAGGGAACACTCGCGCAGAGTCGCAGAAGCTCTGCCAAACCAGAACGGCTTGTACCGTGCAAGCCATAAGGAGATGCACGATGCCTTCCATCGATAGCCTGAACTGCCGCCGCACCCTCGAGGTGGACGGCAAATCCTACGATTACTTCAGCCTGCCGGACGCCGCCAAACAGCTGGGCGACATCGACAAGCTGCCGGTGTCGCTGAAAGTGCTGCTGGAAAACCTGCTGCGCTGGCAGGACGACAAGACCGTCACGCAAGATGATCTGCAGGCCATCAGCGACTGGCTGCACAAGCGCAGCTCCGACCGCGAGATCCAGTACCGCCCTGCCCGGGTGTTGATGCAGGACTTCACCGGCGTGCCGGCGGTGGTCGACCTGGCCGCCATGCGCGACGCCATGGCCAAGGCCGGCGGCGACCCGCAGAAGATCAACCCGCTGTCGCCGGTGGACCTGGTGATCGACCACTCGGTGATGGTCGACAAGTTCGCCAGCCCCGAGGCCTTTGGCGAGAACGTCGAGATCGAGATGCAGCGCAACGGCGAGCGCTATGCGTTCCTGCGCTGGGGCCAGAGCGCCTTCGACAACTTCAGCGTGGTGCCGCCGGGCACCGGCATCTGCCACCAGGTCAACCTGGAGTACCTGGGCCGCACCGTGTGGACCAAGGAAGAAGATGGCGTGACCTACGCCTACCCCGACACCCTGGTCGGCACCGACTCGCACACCACCATGATCAACGGCCTCGGCGTGCTCGGCTGGGGCGTCGGCGGCATCGAGGCGGAAGCGGCGATGCTTGGCCAGCCGGTGTCGATGCTGATCCCCGAGGTGATCGGTTTCAAGCTGACCGGCAAGCTCAAGGAAGGCATCACCGCCACCGACCTGGTGCTGACCGTCACCCAGATGCTGCGCAAGAAAGGCGTGGTCGGCAAATTCGTCGAGTTCTATGGCGACGGCCTGGCCGAACTGCCCCTGGCCGACCGCGCCACCATCGCCAACATGGCCCCGGAATACGGCGCCACCTGCGGCTTCTTCCCGGTCGATGAAATCACCCTGGACTACCTGCGCCTGTCCGGCCGCCCCAACGAGACCGTCAAGCTGGTCGAAGCCTATTCCAAGGCCCAGGGCATGTGGCGCCAGGCGGGCAGCGAGCCGGTGTTCACCGACACCCTGGAACTGGACATGGGCCAGGTGGAAGCCAGCCTGGCGGGCCCGAAACGCCCGCAGGACCGCGTCGCCCTGCCCCAGGTCGGCCAGGCCTTCGAGGACTTCCTCGGCCTGCAACTCAAGCCGCCGCGTAAAGAGGAAGGTCGCCTGGAAAGCGAAGGCGGCGGTGGCGTGGCCGTCGGCAACGCCGCGCAGAACGAAATCCACTACGAGATGGACGGCCATCGACACCCGATCAGCGACGGCGCCGTGGTGATCGCCGCGATCACCTCCTGCACCAACACCTCCAACCCGAGCGTGATGATGGCTGCCGGCCTGCTGGCCAAGAAGGCCGTGGAAAAAGGCCTGCAGCGCAAGCCTTGGGTCAAGAGTTCGCTGGCGCCGGGCTCCAAGGTGGTGACCGAATACTTCGCCGCTGCCGGGCTCACCGAATACCTCGACAAGCTGGGTTTCGACCTGGTCGGCTACGGCTGCACCACCTGCATCGGCAACTCCGGCCCACTGCCGGATCCCATCGAGAAAGCCATTCAGGAACATGACCTGACCGTCGCCTCGGTGCTGTCCGGCAACCGCAACTTCGAAGGCCGCGTGCACCCGTTGGTGAAAACCAACTGGCTGGCCTCGCCGCCCCTGGTGGTTGCCTACGCCCTGGCCGGCAGCGTGCGCATCAACATCGCCGAAGAGCCGCTGGGTGAAGACCATGACGGCAAGCCGGTGTACCTGCGCGATATCTGGCCGAGCCAGAAGGAAATCGCCGAGGCGGTGCAGAAGGTCAGTACCGCCATGTTCCGCAAGGAGTACGCCGAGGTGTTCGCCGGCGACGAGCAGTGGCAGGCCATCCAGGTGCCCGAAGCCGACACCTACACCTGGCAGAACGACTCCACCTACATCCAGCACCCACCGTTCTTCGAGGCCATCGACCAGGCGCCACCGGCGATCACCGATATCGCCAACGCACGCATCCTCGCGCTGCTCGGCGACTCGGTGACCACCGACCACATCTCCCCGGCCGGCAACATCAAGGCCGACAGCCCGGCGGGTCGCTACCTGCGCGAGCAGGGCGTGGAGCCGCGCGACTTCAACTCCTACGGTTCGCGCCGGGGCAACCACCAAGTGATGATGCGCGGCACCTTCGCCAATATCCGCATCCGCAACGAGATGCTCGACGGCGAGGAAGGCGGTGTCACCCTGCACGTACCGAGCGGCGAGAAGTTGGCGATCTACGACGCCGCCATGCGCTACCAAGAGCAAGGCACCCCGCTGGTGGTGATCGCCGGCAAGGAATACGGCACCGGCTCCAGCCGCGACTGGGCGGCCAAGGGCACCAACCTGCTGGGCGTGAAAGCGGTGATCGCCGAGAGCTTCGAGCGCATCCACCGCTCCAACCTGGTGGGCATGGGCGTGCTGCCGCTGCAGTTCACCGACGGTGCGGATCGCAAGAGCCTGGGCCTGACCGGCAAGGAAACCCTGGCGATCAAGGGCCTGGACGGCGTCGAGGTGCGCCCGCACATGCCGCTGACGCTGGAGATCACCCGCGAAGACGGCAAGCAGCAAAGCGTCGAGCTGCTCTGCCGTATCGACACCCTCAACGAGGTCGAGTACTTCAAGGCCGGCGGCATCCTGCACTACGTGCTGCGCCAGCTGATCGCCGGCTGACGATCACCCGCGCGGTGTCGCTTCTGGCGGCACTGCGCAGGCCTCTCCGTAGCCCGGGTCGAGCGCAGCGACACCCGGGTTTCTTTTATGTCTGCTACACCCCCCTACCAACGGACTGCCGCTTTACCGGCGTCAAAATGTGACGAACCTCGAATATTGGTTACACTGCAGCCCTGCCACGCGTAAGCGATAACCAAAAAAAGCGTTGCCTGTAGGATCGGCCGACTCAGCTGCAACGGGTCCAGGCCCAAGGCCATGGTCTGTAGGCACCGCGACGCGTCGCCAGCCTGCCCTAGCTCCCACCAGGCATCGCACTGACATCAGGGTAGATGCCATGCGTAACAACCAGCCCATCACCGGTAACGAGCGGACTTTCCCGGCGCAGCAGCGCCTGATCTCGACCACCGACCTCAAGGGCCAGATCACCTACTGCAACGATGCCTTCGTCGAGATCAGCGGCTTTTCCCGCGACGAGCTGATCCGCGCGCCGCACAACCTGGTGCGCCACCCGGACGTGCCACCCGCGGTGTTCGCCCATATGTGGGAAACCCTGAAAGCCGGCCGCCCGTGGATGGGCATCGTCAAGAACCGCTGCAAGAGCGGCGACCACTACTGGGTCAACGCCTACGTGGTGCCAGTACTGGATGACGGCAAGGTCACCGGCTACGAGTCGGTGCGCAGCAAACCCACCGCCGAGCAGGTGCAGCGCGCCCAGGCCCTCTACTCGCGTATCAATGCCGGCAAGGCCGCCATCCCCAACCGTGACCGCTGGCTGCCGGTGCTGCAGAACTGGCTGCCATTCATTCTGGTCAGCCAGGTCGGTTTCCTGGTTGGCGCCTGGCTGGACAGCACCTGGGGCTTCGCCGCCGCCGCCGCGCTGTCGATTCCCCTCGGCCTGCTCGGCCTGGCGTGGCAGAGCCGCGGTACCAAGCGCCTGCTGCAACTGGCCGAACAAACGACGTCCGACCCGCTGATCGCGCAGATGTACACGGATAACCGTGGCGTCGAAGGCCGCCTGGAACTGTCCATCCTCAGCCAGGAAGCACGCCTGAAAACCTGCCTCACCCGCCTGCAGGACAGCGCCGAAAACCTCGCCAAACAAGCCAAGCAGGCCGACGTGCTGGCTCATAACAGCTCCGCCGGGTTGCAGCGCCAGCGCGAGGAGACCGACCAGGTCGCCACCGCCGTCAATGAAATGGCCGCCACCACCCTGGAAGTGGCCAACAACGTGGCGCGCACCGCCATCGCCACCCAGGAGGCCAACCGCCTGACCCAGGAAGGCCGCACCATCGCCAGTGAAACCCGCGAAGCGATCCAGCGCCTGTCCCTGTCGGTGGGGGAAACCGGCGAAGCCGTCACCCGCCTCGCCCAGGACAGCAACGAAATCGGCGGCGTGGTCGACGTGATCAAGGGCATCGCCGACCAGACCAACCTGCTGGCCCTCAACGCCGCCATCGAAGCCGCCCGCGCCGGCGAAATGGGCCGCGGCTTCGCCGTGGTCGCCGACGAAGTCCGCTCCCTGGCGCAACGCACCGCCGAATCCACCGGCCAGATCCACGCCCTGATCGCCAAACTGCAACGCACCGCCGACGAAGCCGTGCTGACCATGGACATCGGCCGCAAACAGGCCGACGAAGGCGTCGAACGCGTGCAACAGGCCGACCAAGCCCTGGCCGGCATCAGCGATGCGGTCGCCAACATCAACGAAATGGCCGACCAGATCGCCGCCGCCGCCGAAGAACAAAGCGCCGTGGCCGACGAAATCAGCCGCAATATCACCACCATCGCCCAACTCTCCGACCAGACGGCGGGCGAGGCACAGAGCACGGCGCTGTTGAGTGAAGAACTGACCAGTACGGCGCAGGGGCAGTATTCGTTGGTGGCGCGGTTTAATCGGTAGGCAATTGAGCGCAATTCATGAGCAGTATATCGAGCGATTCACTCCATGAAGTGCTAGAGACGATCAAAAATATTTCATCTGTAGATGTTGCTGAGGCGATGGCAAGCTTTAACCGGCATGGAATAGTCTCTGACACCGTGATGGACTATACACGCGTGGTGTATGAGCACGGTGAGGATCAGCTTTGTCGAAAGTTAAACGAGGTTGGGTTTTCGGGAGAGGTCAAGGTCGTAGGCAAATACATTGTTCATGAGGGCAATGCCTACGCCGTCTATGATCCTACTATTTATACTGCTGACGAGGCCTTGAGTTGGCTTGAGGATCATTACAGAAATGCCTAACCAGGGCAGGTACAGCGACGCCCACTACATCGCGTCTTCAGCTTCATTCCGTGCGTGCGCATGCTGCCAGCGTTAGCGGAATTTCACCTAGAGGACTCAGTCGTGAATAAGAAAGGGATTTTTGAGTCATTAATCTATCTGGACAAAGCAAGTAGGGTGGACGACGCTCTTTTCATCCACCATTGCACTCTGAATTGGTGGACGGATAAAGCGTCGTCCACCCTACTAAGCTGAAGTGCTTCTGGGACGGTTCGGTATCGGCGCATATACAGAAAATCGAAGCCAGCGGCCCCGCAGCCTAACAATTGGCTCAGGTCGTTCGCTCCGCTCACTCGGGACCGGCGAAGCCGACCCCTTAGCCAAACGTTAGCTGCCATGACCCCAGAATCCGTACTCGCTAAAAACTTCGCATCGTGCGATGAATACGAAGACACATCATTTACAGGACAGCTTCACGAAAAACAGCATTGGTCTATGGATAAGTATTGGGAATTAGAGTGGGCACTGTACGAACTCGTCGGCAGTAGATCACCTGACATACAGTGGCGTACGTTCCGAATATTTAGCTACACTCTACTTTCTATTAGCTGTCATTTTGACAAAAGAGATAGCTACAGGTTTAAGAATTTAAAACGTACCGAGGTGTATGAAGTTAGAGAGCGATTCATGTTGGTTTTCGAAGGTTTCTTCAAAGGGCAAATGCCAGGCACAGACTGCTTTGAAGCCGCAAACCCGCTAGTAGGCCAAAACTGCTAACAATGCGCTCAAATCGTTCGTTTCGCTCACTGGGATGGGCTAAAGCCTGCCCCTTAGCTTAATCAGTTAGGGTTGCAAAAATGAATATTCTTCAGAAGGAATCCCCTGCAGATATTCAAGCCAAATTCGATGCCATTAACAAAGACATCGTGCGCATCATTGAGAAGGGGCACGCAGAACTCACGACGATAATCTCAGGAAATATATCGTTTCGCTACGTAATAAGCGCACCCCTGGATGTACTTACGGACTTTGAACGCGCTCAGTCTTTTTGCTTCGTCACGAAGTATGAATCATTACCTACAGTAGATAGCGTAAATATCGCAGAGCACAAAGGCAGATACTTCCCAAACAACATCGACGATATTAAGCATGTGTTAAATGAGTATCGCCCGATCATCCAGAACCAGGGGGACTCCGTCCACTATCAGAACATTCACGCTTGGTGCCATAAGAAACTTGGTGCCGACCCAACAAGATATCTTTCCATTACCGTTCAACACGAGAATGGCAAAGATATAACGACCGAATTCAGGGCCAGTCTCGCGGAGAGAGTTCGGGCAGTTCGAAAAATCTTAGCTGAATGCGAGTTTGGCTACATTTACAACGGAATTCTTCAACACTCTGACCATCAGTACACGGAGCGCTTATGGAAAGAATACATTAACGGCGAACTAAATTACGTCCTTATAAAGCACGCAACAATTCTGGGTGAAATAAAAGATCTCCTAAATTGGCACTACCGACTCTTTAATACACTTACCTTTCCCAAAATGGGTTCGCTGTAGCCCTAACAAATATTCAAACCGTCCGGTCTTATCGTTACGCTCCGCGTGGTAACGCACTGGCAGCAAGTAGGGTGGATGACGCTCTTTTCATCCACCATTGCACTCTGAAATTGGTGGACGGATGAAGCGTCGTCCACCCTACTAAGCTGAGTACCTTGAAGGCCTTGAACCTGCGCAATTTCAGGAGCCTATTCGCTTTGTTTTCGTGGATGGCAAGCAGGGCATGCTGAACCGTGAAGTAGCGATCTTCCATCTGGTCAACCACGGCACCTATCATCGCGGCGCCATCAGCCATGCTCTTGACCTGGCTGACAGCACCGGCCCGCCGATACCTACACGGTGTTTATCCATGGGACGGAGCCTCAACGTGGAAACGCCTGAGGCATACTCCTCGTTCGATACAGACCCACAACCCGGCGCACCATGACCAATCCGCAAACCCAGCTGAACGAACTAATCGTTCACCTTGAAGCGCTCACCGAGATTCTCGCCCTCGACCCCGATAGCCACTGGGGCACGCATTTCCGCAATTGCCTGGCGACTGCCCGAGCGCTGGCGGGCAGCCGTTACGATGGGGATGAGCTGACCGGCCTGGCGTGTTCGGTGATGTCCGTTTACGGCGGCATGGGCAGCTTCAACGATTACGCGCCGTGGCAAAATGGCCGCTTCATTGTCGGCATGGAGTCGTTGGATGAGGCCTCGAACCGCGTCTATATGGCGGCCCGGGCGATAAGGTTGCGCAACGCCACCGATGTCGACTGACATCACGCGTACACCACAGCAGAGATCACCTGAATCGATGTCCAGCACTACCCTATCCGACCTCTTCCAGCCTGATCCCAGCCAGTGGGGTCTGCGGGGCGATCCCTATCTGTGGCGGGAAATGAGCGAGGCGCTGGCCGCCTTGCCGCTTCCGCGAAGCGAAGCGCAGCTGGCCGAAATTCTAGATGCCACCTTCGAGCGCCTGGTTGGCTTGTCGCCATACGCGGAGCAGTCGTCCGTATTCGTCGAGCGGCACGCCCATGGCGGCATGTCGTCGGGTGGAATCAGCCTGGTCTTCTGGCGCGAGAAGGCCTTGCCGTTGTTGTTGGCACGCTACCTCACCGCACAGGGCGACCAGCCGTGAAGGAACTCGATGGCACGCTCGTGCTGATGACCGAGCGCCTGCTGGTGCGGCGCTGGGTGCCTGATGACGTGGAGCCGCTGCTGCGGATCTACGGCGATGCCGAGGCCATGCGTTGGGTCGGTGATGGCGTGGCGCTGACGCCGCAACAGGCGGCCAACTGGCTCGACGTGACGGCGAACAACTACCGGCAGCGCGGCTACGGCATGTACGCGGTGACCTTGCGCGACGGCGGCGCGGTGATCGGCTTCTGCGGGCTGGTGCACCCCGATGATCAGGACAAACCCGAGGTGAAGTACGCCTTCGCCCGCGAGCACTGGGGCCATGGCTATGCCAGCGAAGTGGTGTGCGCCCTGCTACCCTACGCGGCCCGGCAGCTGGGCCTGACGCAGATCATCGCCACCGTCGCGCCGGACAATGCCGCTTCCCGGCGGGTGCTGAGCAAGGCTGGCATGACGCTTATCGACACCTTGCCAGAAGACGGCGGCAGCCAGACACTGCTGCTGAGCTGGCACACGCCAGCTGTAGCACTGCAGTGATTTCAGGAATTTCTCCCATGACCGAAAACGCCACCGCCTACTCCATCCTGCACGCCATCCCGTCGGTGGAGACCTACCGCCATCTGCGCACTGCAGCCGGGCTGAGCGCCAAGACCGTCGAGGCGGCAAGCCGTGGTTTACCCAACAGCCTGTTCGCCGTGCAGATCCTCTGCGCTGGCGAGCCTGTCGGCATGGGCCGGGTGATCGGTGACGGCGGCGCGTTCTATCAGGTGGTGGATATCGCCGTGCTGCCGGCCCATCAAGGGCGTGGCCTGGGCAAGCAGATCATGGCCGCAATCAGCGATTACATCGCTCGCGAAGTGCCAGAATCGGCGTACGTCAGTTTGATCGCCGACGGTGAGGCGTATCGCCTCTATCAGCAGTTCGGCTTTGCGCTGACGGCACCGGCAAGCCAGGGCATGGGGCTGACCAAAAACGCAGGCTGAGCCACACACCAAACCACCGATCGAGACGCAGGTAGCACCATGAATCGCCGCAAGAAGATCAAGCAGTTGCTGGAGGCCCACGCGAAAAAGGCCAACGCCAAGCTGGCACCGAAAAGCAGCAAGCCCAAATACATCAGCAAGGCCGACAGGGCGAAGCTGGAAGCCGAGGCAGCCGAAAGCCCGACCAGCACAACCGAGTAACCTCAAACTGCTTCATTTGTTTTCCACCAGGCACATGACGGTGTAACTGACGCCAAACTGGCAACGGCCACCCGATAACAAGGACGCCCTGCCATGGATCAGAACGCTTACAACCGCCTGCGCCATCATGTGGACTTCCTGCAGTCGCTGCTTGGCGTACTGGTGATCGCGCTGTTCGTGCTGGTGATCTTCGGCGCCCCTGACGCCGTGGTGATCGGCTTGGCCGTGATCATTGCCGGCGGCCTGCTCAACCTGTATCGCCAGCATCAGTTGCTGGTGCGTTACAGCTGCCCCCGCTGTCGAAAAACGCCCCATCATAGGTTCGACGAACGCGCTGGTGACTACCATGACCCGGCGACCGCGAACTGCCTGCATTGTGGCCAGAGGTTGATGCAATAGCGCTCTTTACGGGATCAGGGCGCCGACGCAGCGACTCCTGTTCCACTCCTTGGTCAGCCCGTAGGGTGGATGGCGCTTTTTTCATCCACCGTTGCGATTGCAGAGCGGTGGACGGGTGAAGCGTCGTCCACCCTACAAACTAAAGCCCCTCCTACAAAACTGGCAGAGCCCGATGTCCACTCCTGCCTTTTGATCGTTCCCACGCTCCGCGTGGGTACTATCCGAATGATCTTTCAGCTCAGGTTCCGATTCGGGCAGCTAAGTGGCGGAAGCGGACATCGGTGCAGTACCTGTGGGAGCGGGCCATGCCCGCGATTCGCGCGCATGGCGCGCTCCCACAATGGATCGTTGAGCAGCCGCTAGTAGTGCGGTGGACGGGTGAAGCGTCGTCCACCCTACGAGGGGGCTGCTTCTGCCTTGTAGCTGCCGCTTCATCTACATAGGGATCGTTAACAGGTTCTAAGAAACGCCGCGACCGCATCCGCCGCCGCCTCCAGGTGCTGCTCGTGACTGTAGCCGGACACCTTCAACGGTTTGAGGTCGTGGTCGCCTGCCGTCAGCCAGCACAGTTCGATGGCCGCCGATAGCTGATACCCGGCCACGGTGTGGCGGTCGCCCATGGTGTCGCGCTCGCCCTGCACGATCAGGGTCGGCGTTTTCAGGTCGGCCAGGTGCGCCGTGCGGGGTTTGTCGGCCTTGCCGATGGCGTGGAAGGGGTAGCCCAGGCAGACCAGGCCGTCAGCATCCAGTTCGTCGGCCAGCAGACTGGCCATGCGCCCGCCCATGGACTTGCCGCCAATGGCCAGCGGCCCGGTGACCTGCTGTCGCACGGCGGCATGCACGCCGCGCCAGCAGTCGAGCAGTTTGGCCTGGGGGTTGGGCGGGCGCTTCTTGCCGTCCTGGCGGCGTGCGGCCATGTAGGCGAACTCGAAGCGCACCACCGTTACGCCACGGGCGGCGAGCTTGCCTGCCATCAGGTTCATGAAGTCGCTGTCCATCGGCGCGCCGGCACCGTGGGCGAGGATCAGCGTGGCCAGGCTGGTGCCCGTCGGCCGATCCCAGCGCAGCGCTGCTGCCGGGCTTTCCTGTGCCTGTTGACCGGCGTCAATACCGCTTCGCTGCCCTTCTCGCATGCTTGCCTCGCTCATAAAAAAGCCCTTTTTCGTGTACGGATTTATCCGTGCGCGGGGGCTGCAGATGATCTGCCCATAACCGTGGATGGAAACCCAGACATGAACACAACAACCAGTTCCGCCTATAACTACAAGGTGGTTCGCCAATTCGCCATCATGACGGTGGTGTGGGGCATAGTCGGGATGGGGCTCGGCGTGCTTATCGCAGCGCAGCTCGCCTGGCCGTGGCTCAACTTCGACCTGCCGTGGACCAGCTTCGGCCGCCTGCGGCCCCTGCACACCAACGCGGTGATCTTCGCCTTTGGCGGCTGCGCCCTGTTCGCCACCAGCTACTATGCCGTACAGCGCACCTCCCAGGCCACGCTGTTCGCGCCCAAGCTGGCGGCGTTCACCTTCTGGGGCTGGCAACTGGTGATCCTGCTGGCGGCCATCACCCTGCCGCTGGGTTACACCAGCAGCAAGGAATACGCCGAGCTGGAATGGCCGATCGACATCCTGATCACCATCGTCTGGGTCAGCTACGCGATCGTGTTCTTCGGCACCATCATCAAGCGCAACGTCAGCCACATTTATGTCGGCAACTGGTTCTTCGGCGGGTTCATCCTCACCGTGGCGCTGCTGCATGTGGTCAACAACTTGGAAGTGCCGGTGAGCATGACCAAGTCCTACTCGCTGTACGCCGGTGCCACCGACGCGATGATCCAGTGGTGGTACGGCCACAACGCGGTGGGCTTCTTCCTGACCGCGGGCTTCCTGGGCATGATGTACTACTTCGTGCCCAAGCAGGCCGGGCGCCCGGTGTACTCCTATCGCCTGTCCATCGTGCACTTCTGGGCACTGATCACCCTGTACATCTGGGCCGGCCCGCACCACCTGCACTACACCGCTCTGCCGGACTGGGCGCAGAGCCTGGGCATGGTGATGTCGCTGGTGCTGTTGGCGCCGAGCTGGGGCGGCATGATCAACGGCATGATGACCCTCTCGGGCGCCTGGCATAAGTTGCGCACCGACCCGATCCTGCGCTTTCTGGTGGTGTCCCTGGCGTTCTACGGCATGTCGACCTTCGAAGGCCCGATGATGGCCATCAAGACCGTCAACGCCCTTTCCCACTACACCGACTGGACCATCGGCCACGTGCACGCCGGCGCCCTCGGCTGGGTCGCCATGGTGTCGATCGGCTCGCTGTACCACATGATTCCCAAGGTGTTCGGCCGCGAGCAGATGCACAGCATCGGCCTGATCAACGCGCACTTCTGGCTCGCCACCATCGGCACCGTGCTGTACATCGCCTCGATGTGGGTCAACGGCATCGCCCAGGGCCTGATGTGGCGCGCGGTGAACAGCGACGGCACGCTCACCTACTCCTTCGTCGAGGCACTGGAGGCCAGCCACCCCGGCTTCGTGGTGCGGGTGATCGGCGGCGCGATCTTCTTCACCGGCATGCTGCTGATGGCCTGGAACACCTGGCAGACCGTGCGCGCCAGCAAGCCGGAAGAAATCGAAGCTGCCGCCCTGTATTCGGTTGAGGGAGCCCACTGATGAAACACGAAATCGTCGAAAAGAACGTCGGCCTGATGGCCCTGCTGATGGTGTTCGCCGTCAGCATCGGCGGGCTGACGCAGATCGTCCCGCTGTTCTTCCAGGACGTGGTCAACGAGCCGGTCGCCGGCATGCAGCCCTACACCGCGCTGCAGCTCGAAGGCCGCGACGTGTACATCAAGGAAGGCTGCGTGGGCTGCCATTCGCAGATGATCCGCCCGTTCCGCGCCGAGACCGAGCGCTACGGCCACTACTCGGTGGCTGGCGAGAGCGTGTGGGACCACCCCTTCCTGTGGGGCTCCAAGCGCACCGGCCCGGATCTGGCCCGGGTCGGCGGCCGCTACTCGGACGAGTGGCACCGTGCGCACCTCTACAACCCGCGCAACGTGGTGCCGGAGTCGAAAATGCCCTCCTACCCCTGGCTGGTCGAGAACGTGCTGGATGGCAAGGACACCCCGGCCAAGCTCAAGGCCATGCAGTTTCTCGGCGTGCCCTACACGGATGACGACATCGCCGGCGCCAGCGCCGCGGTGAAGGGCAAGACCGAGATGGACGCCCTGGTCGCCTACCTGCAAGTGCTCGGCACTGCCTTGAAGAACAAGAGGTGATTCCATGCTTTTCGACTTTATCGACATCGGCATGCTGCGTGGCATCGGTACCGCCCTGGTACTGATCGCCTTCACCTGCGTGACGCTGTGGGCTTATAGCGGCAAACGCGCCAAGGCTTTCGACGATGCGGCCAACCTGCCCTTCGCCGATGAACCCAACAAAGCAGCAGTAAGGAAAGACACCCCATGAGCACGTTCTGGAGCTGGTACATCACGCTGCTGACCCTCGGCAGCCTGGTCGCGTTGTTCTGGCTGCTGTTCGCCACGCGCAAGGGGGAACGCAACAACACCACCGACCAGACCATGGGCCATTCCTTCGATGGCATCGAGGAATACGACAATCCCCTGCCGCGCTGGTGGTTCATGCTGTTTCTCGGCACGCTGATCTTCGCCGCCGGTTACCTGGCGCTGTATCCAGGCCTGGGCAACTTCAAGGGCCTGCTGCCGGGCTATGAAGACGGCTGGACGCAAGTCGCCCAGTGGCAGCGCGAGGTGGCCAAGGCCGACGCACAGTACGGGCCGATCTTCGCCAAGTACTCGGCCATGCCCCTGGAGCAGGTGGCCCAGGACGAGCAGGCGCTGAAGATGGGCGGCCGGCTGTTCGCCACCTACTGCTCGATCTGCCACGGCTCGGACGCCAAGGGCGCGGTGGGCTTTCCCAACCTGACCGACGCGAACTGGCGCTGGGGCGGCGATGCCGAGACCATCAAGACCACCATCCTCAACGGCCGCATCGGCGTGATGCCGGCCTGGGGCCAGGTGCTCGGTGATGACGGCGTGCGCAACGTCGCCGGCTACGTGCGCCATGAACTGGCGGGCCTGCCGCTGGCCGAGGGCAGCAACGTCGACCTGGAACAGGGCAAGCAGCTGTTCTCCACCACCTGCGTGGCCTGCCACGGCCCGGCGGGCACCGGCACGGCGGCCATGGGCGCACCGGACCTGACTCACCCGGGTGGCTGGATCTACGGCTCGAGCCTGGCGCAACTGCAGCAGACCATCCGCTATGGCCGCAACGGCCAGATGCCGGCCCAGGAGCCGTACCTGGGCAACGACAAGGTGCACCTGCTGGCTGCCTATGTGCTGAGTTTGAGCCGCAGCAAAGAAGCAGCCAAGTAACCATGTAGCCTGGCGTTGAGCGCAGCGATACCCAGGGGTAATCCCGGGTTTCGCTTCGCTCTACCCAGGCTACAAGTCCCATCGTCAATTCCATAGCCTGGCGTTGAGCGCAGCTAAACCCGGGAACCCATCCCCAATCCTTCCCCGCTCGCCCAAGCACCGCCGCAACGCCACTTGTGATAGCTGGCGGAACCCTTGCACCACATTTCCCACGCATTGCACCGCCCTTGCCGGTCGGGGATACTCGCGCCGCCTGAAATGCCTGTCGCCCCGCGGCAGCGCCCAGCCCAGCGTGGAACCCAGCATGAGCCCAGCAAGCAGCCCGGCTGCCTACAACTACAAGGTGGTGCGCCAGTTCGCGGTGATGACCGTGGTCTGGGGCGTGGTGGGCATGGCCTTGGGGGTGTTCATCGCCGCGCAGCTGGTGTGGCCGCAGTTGAATCTAGACCTGCCCTGGACCAGCTTCGGCCGCCTGCGCCCGCTGCATACCAATGCGGTGATCTTCGCCTTCGGCGGTTGCGCGCTGTTCGCCACCAGCTATTACGTGGTGCAGCGCACCTGCCAGGTGCGGCTGGTCTCCGACCGCCTGGCAGCCTTCACCTTCTGGGGCTGGCAGGCGGTGATCGTCGCCGCGGTGATCAGCCTGCCGCTGGGCTACACCAGCAGCAAGGAATACGCCGAGCTGGAATGGCCGATCGACATCCTGCTGGGCATCGTCTGGTTCGCCTATATCGGCGTGTTCTTCGGCACCCTGTTCAAGCGCCGTACCCGGCATATCTACGTGGCCAACTGGTTCTTCGGCGCGTTCATCCTGGTCACCGGCATGCTGCACCTGGTCAACAGCGCCGCCGTGCCGGTGAGCCCCTTCAAGTCCTACTCCGTGTATGCCGGCGCCACGGACGCGATGATCCAGTGGTGGTACGGCCACAACGCCGTAGGCTTCTTCCTGACCACCGGTTTCCTGGGAATGATGTATTACTTCGTGCCCAAGCAGGCCAACCGGCCGATCTACTCGTACCGGCTGTCGATCGTGCACTTCTGGGCGCTGATCACCCTGTACATCTGGGCCGGCCCGCACCACCTGCACTACACCGCCCTGCCGGACTGGGCGCAGAGCCTGGGCATGGTGATGTCGATCATCCTCCTGGCGCCGAGCTGGGGCGGCATGATCAACGGCATGATGACCCTCTCCGGCGCCTGGCATAAGTTGCGCACCGACCCGATCCTGCGCTTTCTGGTGGTGTCCCTGGCGTTCTACGGCATGTCGACCTTCGAGGGGCCGATGATGGCCATCAAGACCGTCAATGCGCTGTCGCACTACACCGACTGGACCATCGGCCACGTGCACGCCGGCGCCCTGGGCTGGGTGGCGATGATCACCTTCGGCGCGCTGTATCACCTGATCCCCCGGGTGTTCGGCCGCGAGCAGATGCACAGCCTGGCGGCGATCCACCTGCACTTCTGGCTCGCCACCATCGGCACCGTGCTGTACATCGTCGCCATGTGGGTCAACGGCATCACCCAGGGCCTGATGTGGCGTGCGGTGCATGAGGACGGCACGCTCACCTATTCCTTTATCGAGTCGGTAGCGGCCAGCCATTGGGGCTACGTGGTGCGCATGATCGGCGGCGCAATCTTCTTCGCCGGCATGCTGCTGATGGCCTGGAACACCTGGCGCACCATTCGCGCCGCCCAGCCGGCCGACTATGAGGCCAACGCGCGGATCCCCGTGACGCAACCTGGGGAGGCCGGCCGATGAAGCACGACCTGATCGAAAAGAACCTCGGCCTGATGACCCTGCTGATGGTCATCGCCGTGAGCATCGGCGGCCTCACCCAGATCGTGCCGCTGTTCTTCCAGGATGTGGTCAACGAGCCGGTGGCCGGCATGCAGCCCTACACCGCGCTGCAGCTCGAGGGCCGCGACATCTATATCCGCGAAGGCTGCGTGGGCTGCCATTCGCAGATGATCCGCCCGTTCCGCGCCGAGACCGAGCGCTACGGCCATTATTCGGTGGCGGGTGAAAGCGTGTGGGATCACCCCTTCCTGTGGGGCTCCAAGCGCACCGGCCCGGACCTGGCGCGGATCGGCGGGCGCTACCCGGACGAGTGGCACCGCGTGCACCTGATCAACCCGCGCGACCTGGTGCCGGAGTCGAAGATGCCCGCTTACCCCTGGCTGGCCGAGCGCAAACTCGACGGCGCCCTCAGCGCCGAGAAGCTCAGGGTGATGCAGGGTTTCGGCGTTCCCTACAGCGACGACGAGATCGCGGGAGCCCGTGAAGCTGTAGAAGGCAAGAGCGAGCTGGATGCACTGATCGCCTACCTGCAGGTGCTCGGCACCGCGATCCACAACAAGCGGTGACACCATGCCAGCCTTTTTGACCGACATCGGCACCATCCGCGGCATCGGCACCGCGGTGGTGTTCATCGCCTTCGTCGCCGTGGTGCTCTGGGCCTACAGCAACAAGCGCAAATCCAGCTTCGACGAAGCGGCCAACCTGCCCTTCGCCGACGAAGCGGATAGCGCCAGCCCGCGTGACGAGAAGGCTGGGGACGATAAACCGTGAGCACCTTCTGGAGCCTGTTCATCGCCCTGGCCACCCTCGGCACGCTGCTGGGCCTGACCTGGCTGCTGATCGCCACCCGCAAGGGCCAGCGCCCGGAGGACAGCGAGCAAACCACCGGGCACAGCTTCGACGGCATCGAGGAATATGACAATCCGCTGCCGCGCTGGTGGTTCCTGCTGTTTCTCGGCACCCTGGCATTCGCCTTCGGCTACCTGCTGCTCTACCCCGGGCTGGGCAACTTCAAGGGCCTGCTGCCGGGTTATGACGGGGGCTGGACCCAGGTCGGCCAATGGCAGCGCGAAATGGCCGCCGCCGACGCACGCTACGGGCCGCTGTTCGCCGGCTACGCGGCCACGCCCCTTGGCGAGCTGGCCAAAGACGAACAGGCGCTGAAAATCGGCGGCCGCCTGTTCGCCAACAATTGCGCGGTGTGCCACGGCGCCGATGCCAAGGGCGCCTTCGGTTTCCCCAACCTGACCGATGATGACTGGCTGTACGGCGGCGCCCCCGAAACCATCAAGACCTCCATCATGCAGGGCCGCCAGGGCGCGATGCCGGCCTGGCAGGCCATTCTCGGCGACGACGGCGTACGCGACGTGACCGGCTACGTGCGCAGCCTCTCGGGCCTCGAAAACCCAGCGGACATAGCCGTGGATATGAACCAGGGCAAACAGCTTTACGCCAGCAACTGCGCCATGTGCCACGGCCCCGATGGCAAGGGGATGCAGGTGCTCGGCGCGCCGAACCTGACCGACAAGGTATGGCTGTACGGTTCCAGCTTCGCCCAGGTGCAGCAGACCATTCGCTTCGGGCGCAGCGGCCAGATGCCGGCGCAGGCGGAGTTTCTCGGCAACGACAAGGTGCACCTGCTGGCGGCTTACGTGTACAGCCTGTCGCAGCGGGAAAAGGCCCCAGCGCCGCCGGAAAACCGGGAGAAAGATTGAGTGCACTGACCTGGGTCAGGACGGCTTCGCCATGCCGGGCCTAGCATGGCCCTGCACCTACCCTGCGACGGGTAGCCGCAAGCCCGATCCGGCACGGCGGCGTACCATCGGCGCAGCGAATGATCGCGACCGGCACGTATCGGTCGCGGCAGGCCCGACCAACCGTTGTGGTAGCCCTCGATGAGCCAACAGATTCCCGTCAAGAACGTCACGCCGCCTAGCGAGACCATCGACCTCTATGCCAGTCGCGAGAAGATCCACACCCGCGCGTTCAGCGGTTTCTACCGCAACCTGCGGCGTGCTGGCGGGGCCCTGTTGTTCATCCTCTACTTCGGCACCGTGTGGCTGAACTGGAACGGCCACCAGGCGGTGTGGTGGAACCTGCCGGAGCGCAAGTTCCACATCTTCGGCGCCACCTACTGGCCCCAGGATTTCGTGCTGCTTTCGGCGCTGTTGATCATCGCTGCCTTCGGGCTGTTCTTCATCACCGTGTTCGCCGGCCGGGTATGGTGCGGCTACACCTGCCCGCAGAGCGTGTTCACCTGGATCTTCATGTGGGCGGAGAAGGTCACCGAGGGCGACCGCAACCAGCGCATGAAGCTGGAAAAGGCGCCGATGAGTGCCAACAAATTCGTTCGCCGCTTCGCCAAGCACAGCATCTGGCTGGGCGTTTCCCTGGCCACCGCACTGACCTTCGTAGGCTACTTCGCGCCGATCCGCGAGCTGCTCGCCGAGCTGGTCACCTTCGAGGCCAGCGGCTGGGCGCTGTTCTGGATCGCCTTCTTCACCCTCGCCACCTACGGCAATGCCGGCTGGCTGCGCGAGCAGGTGTGCATCCACATGTGCCCCTATGCGCGCTTCCAGAGCGTGATGTTCGACCAGGACACCCTGATCGTTTCCTATGACCCGCGCCGTGGCGAAGCCCGCGGCCCACGCAAGAAAAGCGCCGACTACCAGGCCCAGGGCCTGGGCGATTGCATCGACTGCACCCTGTGCGTGCAGGTGTGCCCGACCGGCATCGACATCCGCGACGGCCTGCAGATCGAATGCATCGGCTGCGCCGCGTGCATCGACGCCTGCGACGCGATCATGGACAAGATGAACTATCCGCGCGGGCTGATCAGCTACACCACCGAACACAACCTCTCGGGGCAGCAGACCCGCCTGCTGCGCCCCCGGCTGATCGGCTACGCCATCGCCCTGCTGGCCATGCTGGCGGTGTTCGCCTGGGCGGTGAGCAACCGCCCGCTGGTCGAGCTGGACGTGCTCAAGGATCGGGTACTCTACCGCGAGAACGAGCTGGGCCGGATCGAGAACGTCTACACCCTGAAGATCATGAACAAGGCCCAGCAGGACGTCGTCTACCGCATCGACGCCGACGGCCTGGACGGCCTGGTCTACGAAGGCCGCCGCGAAGTGCGCGCGCTGGCCGGCGAGGTGCTGGCGATCCCGGTGGAGCTGTCCATCGATGCCGAGAAGCTGCCCTCGAGCACCAACGAGATCACCTTCCATATCCGCGCCACCGACGACGCCAGCATCCACAACGACGCCAGCAGCCGCTTTATCGGCCCGAGCGTGAGATAGACGAAGGCCGCTGGGCTTCGCGGATCGCTGCCCGGCCCACCCTACCGAGTTACAACTGTAGGGTGGGCTTCAGCCCACCAAATCGAATGAAAGAGCAGGCCAACCATGAACGAAGACCTCCAACCCGCCCCCTGGTACAAGCAGTTCTGGCCCTGGTTCCTGATCGCCCTGCTCGGCTACTCGGTGATCCAGGGGCTGACCCTGCTGACCATCGCCACACGCAACCCGCCGGGGCTGATCTCCGACGACTATTACGACGTCGGCAAGGGCATCAACCAGTCCCTGGAGCGCGAGAACCTGGCGCTGCGCCTGAAGCTGCAGGCGACGCTGGATCTGGATGACGAACGCGGCATCGCCGAGCTGCAACTGCATGGTGCCAGCGCGCCCGCACAACTGGTGCTCAGCCTGGTGTCGCCGACCCAGCCGGAGCGCGATCGCCGCGTGGTGCTGCAGCAGCAAGGCCAGGGCCTGTACCGCGGCAACCTGCAGGACAGCGTGCAAGGCCGGCGCTTCGTCGAGCTGATCGGCCAGGAAGGCGGCCAGGACTGGCGCCTGTTCGAGGAAGAAACCCTGCAACCCGGCAAGCGCATTCAACTCGGGGATCAACGCTGATCGACACCTCGCTTGCCACCGGCGCGCCACTCGAGCGCAGCAGCCCGGCACCTTGCTACCACTGCGGCCTGCCAGTCCCGGCGGGCAGCCGCTTCACGGCCGTGGTGCTGGGCCAATCGCGCGCGCTGTGCTGCCCGGGCTGCCAGGCGGTGGCCGAAACCATCGTGCAGAGTGGCCTGGAGCACTACTACAGCCACCGCAGCGAAACGGCCAACAACCCCCAACAGTTGCCCCAGGCGCTGCCCGACGAGCTGGCCCTGTATGACCGCCGCGACGTGCAGCAGCCCTTCGTCGAACAGCAGGGCGAGTCGAGCGAAACCAGCCTGCTGATCGAGGGCATCAGCTGCGCGGCCTGTGGCTGGCTGATCGAGAAACACCTCAATGCCCTGCCCGGCGTGGCCGAGGCGCACCTGAACCTGTCCAACCATCGCCTGCGGGTACGCTGGAACGCCAGCGTCCTTCCCCTGAGCGGGCTGCTCGGCGAGGTGCGCCGCATCGGCTACGCCGCCCACCCCTGGCAGGCGGATGCCGCCGCCGAGCAACTGACCCGGGAAAACCGCCGCGCCATGCGCCAGCTGGGTGTGGCCGGGCTGCTGTGGATGCAGGTGATGATGGCCAGCATGGCCACCTGGCCGGAGTTCAACGTCGACCTGAGCCCGGAGCTGGACAGCATCCTGCGCTGGGTCAGCCTGTTTCTCACCACGCCCATCGTCTTCTACTGCTGCGGCCAGTTCTTTCGCGGTGCCCTGCGTGACCTGCGCACCCGCCACCTGAGCATGGACGTATCGGTATCACTGGCCATCGGCGGCGCCTATGGAGCAGGCATCTGGTCGACGGTCAGCGGGCATGGCGAGCTGTATTTCGATGCCGTGGGCATGTTCGCCCTGTTCCTGCTCAGCGGTCGCTACCTGGAGCGCCGCGCCCGGGAACGCACCGCCGCTGCCACCGCGCAACTGGTCAAGTTGCTGCCGGCCTCGTGCCTGCGCCTGGATAAGTGGGGCCACAGCCAGCGCATCCTGCTCAGTGAGCTGCGCGTCGGCGACAGCGTGCTGGTGCCGCCCGGTGCGCTGCTGCCGGCCGACGGCCAGGTGCTGGCTGGACAGTCCAGCGTCGATGAGTCGCTGCTCACCGGCGAATACCTGCCACAACCCCGCACGGTCGGCGATGGCGTGACCGCGGGTACCCTCAATGTCGAAGGGCCGCTGACCGTCGAGGTGCAGGCGCTGGGCGACGCTACCCGGCTGTCGGCCATCGTCCGTCTGCTGGAGCGGGCGCAGGGCGAGAAGCCGCGCCTGGCCGAGATCGCCGACCGGGTGGCGCAGTGGTTCCTGCTGATCGTGCTGGTGGTGGCGGCCATCGTCGGCCTGGTGTGGTGGCAGCTCGATGCCTCGCGGGCATTCTGGGTGGTGCTCGCCCTGCTCGTCGCCACCTGCCCCTGCGCCCTCGCCCTGGCCACGCCCACCGCCCTGACCACCGCCACCGGCACCCTGCACAAGCTCGGCATGCTGCTGACCCGCGGCCACGTGCTCGAAGGCCTGGAGCAGATCGACACGCTGATCGTCGACAAGACCGGCACCCTCACCGAAGGCCGCCTGACCCTGCGCGCCGTGCACCCGCTCGGCGCACTGGATGGCGATACCTGCCTGGCCCTGGCCGCCGCGCTGGAAAGCCAGTCGGAACACCCGATCGCCCGCGCCTTCGGTCGCGCCACGGCGCGGGTCGAGGCGCTGCAGAACGTGCCGGGCCTGGGCCTTGAAGCTGTGGTCGAGGGGCGTCGCCTGCGTATCGGCCAGGCCGGGTTCGTCAGCGCGCTGAGCGGCTGCCCTGCGCCCACCCTCTCCGGCGAACAGGGCCAATGGTTGCTGCTCGGTGACGAACAAGGGCCGCTGGCCTGGTTCGTACTCGACGACCGCCTGCGTGACGATGCGCCGGCCCTGGTCGAGGCGGCGCGCGGGCGTGGCTGGCAGATCCTGCTGCTCAGCGGCGACAGCTCGCCCATGGTCGGCGAGGTGGCCCGCCAGCTGGGTATCGAGCAGGCCCGCGGCGGGCTGCCCCCGGATGCCAAGCTGGCCATCCTGCGCGACCTGCAGGCGCGAGGCCGCCGCGTGCTGATGCTCGGTGACGGCGTCAACGACGTGCCGGTACTCGCTGGTGCCGATATCAGCGTGGCCATGGGCTCGGCCTCCGACCTGGCGAAGACCAGCGCCGATGCCGTATTGCTCTCCAACCGCCTCACCAGCCTGGTCGATGCCTTGGGCCTGGCGCGTCGCACCCGCACCATCATCATCGAGAACCTGGCCTGGGCCGGGCTGTACAATGGCCTGGTGCTGCCCTTCGCCGCCCTGGGCTGGATCACCCCGATCTGGGCTGCGTTGGGCATGTCGCTCAGCTCATTGTTGGTGGTACTCAACGCACTGCGCCTGGGGAAAGCACCATGACCGCCCTGTATATCCTGATTCCCGTTGCCCTGCTGCTGGTCGCCTTCGCCGTGTGGCTGTTCTTCTGGGCGGTGGACAGCGGCCAGTACGACGACCTCGACAGCCCGGCGCACCGCATCCTCTTCGATGACGACGACCCGCGCCATCAGGCGGCGGTGAAACAGGCCAAGCACGAGCCCGCCGGCAAAGACCATGACTGACCTGCTGCCGCAACTGATCTCCGCGCTGATCCTCGGCCTGCTCGGTGGCGGCCATTGCCTGGGCATGTGCGGCGGGCTGATGGGCGCGCTGAGCCTGGCCATTCCAGCCGAGCGACGCCATCAGCGCCTGCGCCTGCTGGTCGCCTACAACGCCGGGCGTATTCTCAGTTACACGGCAGCCGGCCTGCTGCTCGGCCTGGCCGGCTGGGCCCTGGCCAGCGGCCCGCTGGCCACCGTGCTGCGCAGCATCGCCGGGCTGCTGCTGATCGCCATGGGCCTGTATCTGGCCGGCTGGTGGAGCGGCCTGACACGCATCGAAGCGCTGGGCCGCGGCCTCTGGCGCCACCTGCAGCCGATCACCCGACGCTTTATGCCGATCACCAGCCTGCCCCGCGCCATGATTCTCGGCGGTCTGTGGGGCTGGCTACCTTGTGGGCTGGTGTACAGCACCCTGCTGTGGGCGGCGAGCCAGGGTGATGCCCTGCGCAGCGCCGCGCTGATGTTCGCCTTCGGCCTCGGCACCCTGCCGGTGCTGCTGGCCACCGGGCTGGCGGCCGAGCGCCTGGTCGGCCTGCTGCGCAAGCGTGGCGTGCGTGTCGCCGGCGGGTTGCTGGTGATGCTGTTCGGCCTGTGGACGCTGCCCGGGCCGCACCAGCACTGGCTGATGGGGCACTGACGCCCGTCTTTTGTAGCCTGGGTCGAGCGCAGCGACACCCAGGGCAAGCGCCTCCCGGGTTGCGCTGCGCTCACCCAGGCTACCGAGCTGATAGACCCAACGGTCGCGCCACCGCTGCGACCCCATGACTCAGATCAAAAAGCCCCACCACTGCGTTGCCTAGACTGCCGAGCATTCACTGCTGAAGCGGAACTCGCCATGCTCGACGCCATCCAGTGGGATTCCGACCTGATCCGCCGCTACGATCAGGCCGGCCCGCGCTACACCTCTTATCCCACCGCCGTGCAGTTCCATGACGGCGTCGGCTCCTTCGACCTGCTGCACGCCCTGCGCGCCAGTCGCCGCGCGCTGCGCCCGCTGTCGCTGTACCTGCACCTGCCGTTCTGCGCCAACATCTGCTACTACTGCGCCTGCAACAAGGTGATCACCAAGGATCGCGGGCGCACTCAGCCGTATCTGCAGGCACTCGAACGGGAAATGGCGCTGATCGGCCAGCATGTCGACAAACGTCAGCGCATCGAGCAGCTGCACCTGGGCGGCGGCACCCCGACCTTTCTCAGCCATGACGAGCTGCGCCAGCTGATGAGCAAGCTGCGCGAGCATTTCAGCCTGCTCGATGGCGACAGCGGCGACTACAGCATCGAGATCGACCCCCGTGAGGCGGACTGGTCGACCATGGGCCTGCTGCGTGAGCTGGGCTTCAACCGCGTCAGCCTCGGTGTGCAGGATCTCGACCCCAAGGTGCAGCGCGCCATCAACCGCCTGCAGAGCCTGGAAGAAACCCGCGCGATCATCGAAGCGGCGCGTACCCTGCAATTTCGCTCGGTGAACATCGACCTGATCTACGGCCTGCCGCAGCAGACACCGGAAAATTTCGCCCACACCGTGCAGCAGGTCATCGCCCTGCAGCCCGATCGCCTGTCGCTGTTCAACTACGCCCACCTGCCGGAGCGCTTCATGCCGCAGCGGCGTATCGACAGCGGGCAACTGCCCAGTGCCGCGAACAAGCTGGCCATGCTGCAGGGCAGCATCGAGCAGCTGGCCAGCGCCGGCTATCGTTATATCGGCATGGACCATTTCGCCCTGCCCGACGACGAGCTGGCCAGCGCCCAGGAAGACGGCAGCCTGCAACGCAACTTCCAGGGCTATACCACCCACGGCCACTGCGACCTGATCGGCCTGGGCGTGTCGTCGATCAGCCAGGTCGGTGACCTGTACTGCCAGAACAGCTCGGATCTGGCCGCCTACCAGGGCAGCCTGAACAACGGACAGCTGGCCACCGGGCGTGGCCTGGGCTGCAACGACGATGACCGGATCCGCCGCGCGGTGATCCAGCAGCTGATCTGTCACTTCCAGCTGGACTTCGCCGACATCGAGCAGCGCTTCGCCATCAGCTTTCGCAGCTACTTCGCCGATACCTGGCCGGCACTGCAGCAGATGCACCGCGACGGACTGATCGAATTGGCAGAGGGCGGCATCGAGGTGCTGCCAGCGGGAAGACTGCTGGTGCGCTCGCTGTGCATGCTGTTCGACCGCTACCTGGGTGAGACCAACCAGCAGCGCTTTTCGCGGGTGATCTGAGCATCGTAGCCGGCAGGGCGGCGATGCCCTGCCCGCTGCCTCACTTGGCCAGCAGCGCGCACACGGTGGCGCCCTGCTCGCTGCTCAGTTTCTGGTCACGCATGACCTGCGCCAGCTGGGCGTTGGCAGTGCTGAGGGCACCGCCAATCGAACCGACTTCGGTCTGCAGGGCACGTACCCTGGCCTGTTGCGCGTCGTCGTCCATGTCGGCCTGGGCCATCAGCGCCTGCAGCTCGGCCATCTTCTCGGCCAGCTGGGCCTTGAGCTCGCGGATCATCTTGAGCAGTTGCTTTACCTCGTCGGGCAAATTGCTTTCGTCGATGTCGGCGTTGTTGTTTTCCGCTTCCCTGGAACGCGCCAGGCCAACCTCCGACAGGCTCACCTTGACGCCCGGTGCGGTGCCGGCGTCTTCGGCAGGTGCTGCAGCGGCCTGCTCTGCCGTCTCGGTGGATGCCGTTGCAGCTACGGGCGCCGCGCCGGCCGCCACATAGCTACGCTCTCTCGACACATTGGTTGCTACTTGCATCACACCGCTCCCTGCCTCTGACTGATCGATACAGGTCTATCGGCAGGCGCCTGCGACACTTGAGCACCCTGCGGCAGCTGGCCGCGCCCCCCTCTGGTGCGTTACCCTTACAACTTCTGAGTGATTACCTAGGGATAAGGGCGATGTCCGAAAGCATCAAGCTGCGCACAACTCATCAGGCACACTGCAAGGACTGCAGCCTCGCCAGCCTCTGCCTGCCCCTGTCGCTGGATCTCAAGGACATGGACGCACTCGATGACATCGTCAAACGCGGCCGCCCGCTGAAGAAAGGCGAGTTCCTGTTCCGCCAGGGCGACACCTTCAACTCGGTGTTCGCGGTGCGCTCCGGGGCCTTGAAGACCTTCAGCCTGAGCGATGCCGGCGAGGAGCAGATCACCGGTTTCCACCTGCCCAGCGAACTGGTCGGCCTGTCCGGCATGGACACCGAGCTGTACCCGGTGTCGGCCCAGGCGCTGGAAACCACCTCGGTCTGCGAGATTCCCTTCGAGCGCCTCGACGAGCTGTCGGTCAGCCTGCCGCAACTGCGTCGTCAGCTGATGCGCGTGATGAGCCGTGAGATTCGCGACGACCAGCAGATGATGCTGCTGCTTTCCAAGAAGACCGCCGACGAGCGCATCGCCACCTTTCTGGTCAACCTCTCCGCGCGCTTCAGCGCCCGTGGCTTCTCGGCCAACCAGTTCCGCCTGGCCATGTCGCGCAACGAAATCGGCAATCACCTGGGCCTGGCCGTGGAAACCGTGTCGCGGGTCTTCACCCGCTTCCAGCAGAGCAACCTGATCGAAGCCGAGGGCAAGGAAGTGCATATTCTCGACCCGATCGAGCTCTGCGCCCTGGCCGGTGGTAACCTTAACGGCTGATACTCCCGTTAAGGATTCACGCCTCCATGATCTTTGATGAATTCACCATCAAGACCCTCATCCGCCCGGTCAACGACTTTCCCAAGCCGGGCGTGGTTTTTCGTGACATCACGCCGCTGTTCCAGTCCCCGCGTGCCCTGCGCATGGTCATCGACAGCCTGATCCAGCGTTACGTCGAAGCGGACTTCAGCCATATCGGCGCCATGGATGCCCGCGGCTTCCTGATCGGGTCGATCCTCGCCTATGAGCTGAACAAACCGCTGGTGCTGTTTCGCAAGCAAGGCAAACTGCCGGCCGACGTGATCAGCCAGGGTTATCAGACCGAATACGGCGAAGCCTTTCTGGAAGCCCACGCCGACAGCCTGTGCGAAGGCGACAAGGTGCTGATCGTCGATGACCTGATCGCCACCGGCGGCACCCTGCTGGCAGCCGTGCAACTGGTCAAGCGCATGGGCGCGAGCATTCACGAGGCCGCGGCGATCATCGACCTGCCCGAGCTCGGCGGCTCCCGCCGACTGCAAGACATGGGTATTCCCACCTACAGCCTGACGGCCTTCGCCCTCGACGAGCGTTGATGCCCAGGTGATCGCCCAATAAGAAGCCCGGCCAAGAAGCCGGGCTTTTTTGTGGGTACAGCCGTTAGCGCAGGGTCGGGCCCTGGAAGCCCATCCACAATGCCAGGTGTTCGGCCACGCTGGCTCCCAGCCGCTTGGTGAAGCGATCCAGCGGGCTTTCCTGCACGGTGAAGTCGACCATTTCTTCCTGGCCGATCACCTCGCGGGCCACATAGCTGGTGCTGCCCAGTGCATCGATCAGGCCGAGGCTCAGGGCCTGCTCGCCGGACCAGATCAGGCCGGAGAACAGCTCGGGATGCTCGGCATCCTTGAGGCGATCGCCACGCCCCTTCTTGACGCTGTCGATGAACTGCTTGTGGGTGGTTTCCAGCACGGTTTTCCAGAACGCCGCCTCTTCCGGCTTCTGCGGCTGGAACGGATCGAGAAACGCCTTGTGTTCACCCGAGGTGTACACGCGTCGCTCGACGCCGAGTTTCTCCATGGTGTCCACGAAGCCGAAACTGGCCGCCGTGACACCGATGGAACCCACCAGGCTGGCCTTGTCGGCGTAGATCTGGTCGGCGGCACTGGCGATGTAGTAAGCACCCGAAGCGCCGAGGTCGGAAATCACCGCGTAGACCTTGATGTCCGGATGCTCACCACGCAGGCGGCGGATTTCGTCGTACACGTAACCCGACTGCACCGGGCTGCCGCCCGGGCTGTTGATGCGCAGGATCACGCCCTTGGTGTTGGAGTCCTTGAAGGCCGCGCGCAGGCTGCCAACGATGTTGTCGGCACTGGCGGCTTCCTTGTCGGCGATCATGCCACGCACCTCGATGACCGCGGTGTGCGGCGAGCTGCTGCCGCTCTGGGTGCTGATCAGCGGCGAGAACAGCGCCAGGGCGCCAAACAGGTAAATGAAGGTCAGCAGCTTGAAGAAGATGCCCCAGCGGCGCGACCGGCGCTGCTCGTGGACACTGGCCAGCAAGGTCTTTTCGAGGAGCTTCCAGCTCTTCGGGTCGCTCTCGGAGACCGACGACGTCTTTCTCTCACCCCACATGCTCACACTCCTCGGTTCGGGTCTCGGCTACCCTGCAGCTCAGCCAGGTACTCAATTGCATGAAATGCTCGATCGACAACTTCGGCTCGTACAGGCGCAATGCCTCCAGCGTCTGCGCACCATAGCCTACCGCCACCGAATCCATACCCGCGCGCTGTGCCATCAGCAGGTCGAACGACGAATCGCCGACCATCAGCGCCTGCTCGGCCGTTACCCCGCAGTGCTGCAGAATCTCGTGCAGCATCCGCGGATCGGGCTTGCTGGCCGTTTCATCGGCGCAGCGGGTGATATCGAAATAGTCCTGCCAGCCCAGCGTATCGAGAATCCGCTGCAGGCCACGTCGGCTCTTGCCGGTGGCAACCGCCAATTGGTAACCCTGCTCACGGAAGCCCGCCAGGCTCTGCTCGACACCGGCAAAGAACGCCGAAGGCGTCTGGTCCAGGGCCACGTAGCAGTCGCTGTAGCTGGCATGGAAGCGTTCGACGTGCGCCGCTTCGTCGAGTTCCGGATAAAGCGTGGTGATCGCCTGGGGCAGCGCCAGGCCGATGATGCCCTTGACCGCCTCGTCACTGCGCCGCGGCAGGCCGCACAGATCGGAGGCCTGGTGCATGGCAGTGACGATGCGGGCGATGGAGTCGACCAGGGTGCCATCCCAGTCGAAGATCAGCAGCCTGTAGTCACGCACTCAGGCGCTCCACGGTGCGCGCCCACACCTCGTCGACCGGCGCCTCGAGTTTCAGCACGCCACCCTCGGGCAACGGGATGTTCAGCTCGTAGGCATGCAAAAACAGGCGCTTGCCGCCCAGTTCGCGAATCTCGCGGCTGAAGTCGTCATCCCCGTATTTGCTGTCACCGGCGATGCAGTGCCCGCCGTATTGGGCATGCACGCGAATCTGGTGGGTGCGGCCGGTGACCGGCTTGGCCTCGACCAGGGTGGCGAACTCGCCGAAACGGCGCAGCACGCGGAACAGGGTCAGCGCTTCCTTGCCTTCGGGGTTGACCTCGACCATGCGTTCGCCGGAACGCAGGTTGCTCTTGAGCAACGGCGCATTGATCTGCTTCTTGGCGGTCGCCCAGTGGCCACGCACCAGCGCCATGTAGCGCTTGTCGACCCCGTCGCCGCGCAATTGCTCGTGCAGGTGACGCAGCATGCTGCGCTTCTTGGCGATCATCAACAGGCCCGAGGTATCGCGGTCCAGGCGGTGCACCAGTTCCAGATCCTTGGCGTCCGGGCGCAGCTGGCGAAACGCCTCGATCACCCCGTAATTCAGGCCACTGCCGCCATGCACGGCGATACCGGCCGGCTTGTTGAGCACGATCAGCGCCTTGTCTTCGTAAACGATGGCCGCTTCCAGGCGTTGCAACAGGCCCTGGGCCAGCGGCTCGGGCTCGTCGCGCTCGGCCAGGCGCAGCGGCGGAACCCGCACGATATCACCGGCCTGCAGCTTGTACTCGGGCTTGATGCGACCCTTGTTGACCCGCACCTCACCCTTGCGCAGGATGCGGTAGATCAGGGTCTTGGGAACGCCCTTGAGTTGATTGCGAAGGAAGTTGTCGATGCGCTGACCAGCAAGCTCAGGCGCGACCTCGAGCAGCTGGACGCCGGAGGTTGGGGGAGTAGGTGTCGTCATGCCGGCGATCATACAATTTTTATGCATTTGAAGCACTTAATCATTGCTGCTATAGTCGCGAATGCCGCCAAAAGCGGCCTGATTCGCGGATGTTGCCAAACCGCCATCGCGAATCGAGCAACCCATTCAGGACGTAAGGCCGTCCGACGGGCATCTCAGCGAGCAATAGGCCGGCATGGCTGCTCGAGAAACCCGGAAATAAGGCCTGAGACACAGATGCGTGACCTGCCCAATTGGACGGTCGCGGTAATGCCAACCCGCTGCGGATTTTCGTGAGCGGCACCCGATTTTCAGCGATACGTGTAGGGTGGAGATGCACAACGGTCGGCCTGCGTAGCAAAAAGCTTTATCAGAGACGCTTCATATCGTCCGCTACCGACCCTTGATTCCTCCTCCTGACTGAGAACCTGTTTACGGTCTCGCAAGTTAGCGCCATGCAAGACGCTACGTTAGTCACAGCCTCCATTTCGAGGCAGGCAAAGACGCGAAGTTTACGGATGTAAACGAGCACTCCAAGCCGGTTTAACGCAGCAGGCCATGCTTAGCCGATCGCCAGCGAGTTCTGAGTGCTTTCTGTCACATACAGCAAGCAGGAGACGTCCGTCGCGGCCCAGCACAACTGGCTGCTGCCGCTAGACAATGAAGCGATTTACGCCCGCTTCTGACGCACCTGACACCGACCCTGAGCGTCGTGTGTGCCTAACGCGGCTTCCGGCAGCACCGGAAACCACTGGTACCACATGAAAAGAATGCTGATTAACGCAACTCAACCCGAAGAGTTGCGTGTTGCGCTGGTAGATGGCCAGCGCCTGTACGACCTGGACATCGAGTCCGGGGCCCGTGTACAGAAGAAATCCAACATCTACAAAGGTCGCATTACCCGCGTAGAACCCAGCCTCGAAGCGGCATTCGTCGACTTCGGCTCCGAGCGTCACGGCTTCCTCCCCCTCAAAGAAATCTCCCGCGAATACTTCAGCAAGGCCCCCGAAGGCCGCGTCAACATCAAGGACGTGCTCAAGGAAGGCCAGGAAGTCATCGTTCAGGTCGAGAAAGAAGAGCGTGGCAACAAGGGCGCAGCCCTGACCACCTTCATCAGCCTCGCCGGTCGTTACCTGGTACTGATGCCCAACAACCCGCGTGCCGGTGGCATCAGCCGCCGCATCGAAGGTGAAGAGCGCAACGAACTGCGTGAAGCGCTGAACGGCCTCGACATCCCCAACGACATGGGCCTGATCGTGCGCACCGCCGGCCTGGGCCGCAGCAGCGAAGAAATGCAGTGGGACCTCGACTACCTGCTGCAACTGTGGAGCGCCATCAAGGAAGCTTCCCAGGACCGCCCTGCCCCGTTCCTGATCTACCAGGAAAGCAACGTCATCATCCGCGCCATCCGCGACTACCTGCGCCAGGACATCGGCGAAGTACTGGTCGACAGCGTCGAAGCCCAGGAAGAAGCCCTGACCTTCATCCGCCAGGTAATGCCGCAGTACGCCAGCAAGATCAAGCTGTACGAAGACAGCGTGCCGCTGTTCAACCGCTTCCAGATCGAAAGCCAGATCGAAACCGCCTTCCAGCGTGAAGTGAAACTGCCGTCCGGCGGTTCGATCTACATCGACCCGACCGAAGCCCTGGTGTCCATCGACATCAACTCGGCGCGCGCTACCAAAGGCAGCGACATCGAAGAAACCGCGCTGCAGACCAACCTGGAAGCCGCCGAAGAAATCGCCCGCCAGCTGCGCCTGCGTG
This sequence comes from Pseudomonas sp. G34, assembly GCF_031119625.1. GTDB lineage: Bacteria > Pseudomonadota > Gammaproteobacteria > Pseudomonadales > Pseudomonadaceae > Aquipseudomonas. Next base: position 220,385 of record NZ_JAVHZV010000009.1, on the reverse strand, counting down.
ACATCGGCGGCCTGATCGTCATCGACTTCATCGACATGACGCCGGCCAAGAACCAGCGCGCCGTCGAAGAGAAAGTACGTGAAGCCCTGGAAGCTGACCGCGCCCGCGTGCAGGTCGGCCGCATCTCGCGCTTCGGCCTGCTAGAAATGTCCCGTCAGCGCCTGCGCCCGTCCCTGGGCGAAAGCAGCGGCATCGTCTGCCCGCGCTGCAACGGTCAAGGCATCATCCGTGACGTCGAGTCGCTGTCCCTGGCGATTCTGCGCCTGATCGAAGAAGAAGCCCTGAAAGACCGTACCGCGGAAGTACGTGCCCAGGTGCCAATCCCGGTCGCCGCCTTCCTGCTCAACGAGAAGCGCAACTCGATCACCAAGATCGAACTGCGCACCCGTGCGCGCATCGTCATCCTGCCGAACGATCACCTGGAAACCCCGCACTTCGAAGTGCAGCGCATCCGTGACGACAGCCCGGAAGCCCAGAGCACCCAGACCAGCTACGAAATGGCCACGGTCGAAGTCGAGGAAGAAAAACCGGCAGCCGCTACCCGCACCCTGGTTCGCCAGGAAGCCGCCATCAAGGCCGCACCGCCGCGCAGTGCGCCAGCTCCGGTCACTGAAGTCGCTCCAGCCGCCCCGGTTGCAGCCGCTGCAGCACCCACCGGCGGCCTGTTCAAAGGCCTGGTGAAATCCCTGGTGGGCCTGTTCGCCAGCGCCGAAGAGCCGCAGAAGCCGACCGTGGTCGAGAAGAAGCCGGGCGAGCGTCAGCCGCGCGGCGACGAGCGCCGTAACGGTCGCCAGCAGAACCGCAACCGTGGCAACCGCCGCGACGATGACCGCAAGCCACGCGAAGAACGCGCGCCGCGCGAGGATCGTGCCGCCCGTGAAGAGCGCGCACCTCGTGAAGAACGCGCCCCACGTGAAGAGCGTCAACCACGCGCGCCGCGTGAAGAGCGCCAGCCACGTGAGAACGTGGAGGTTCGCGAGCCTCAGGAAGTGCGCCAGTCCCGCCCGCCCCGTGAAGGCCAGGAAAACCGTCGCGAGCGTCGCCCGCGTGAAGAGCGTCAGCCGCGTGAACTGCGTGCCCCGCTGGACGCCGAAGCGCAGAACGAAAATGCTGCTGTCGTCGGCGAAGAAACCCGTGCCGAGCGCCCGCAACGCGAACCGCGTCAGCCACGCCAGCCCCGTGAAGAGCGTCAGCCACGTGCCGAGCAGGCGCAGGCCGACAGCGCTGAAGAAGAAGTGCTGAACAACGAAGAGCAGCAGGACGACGATCAGGACGGTAACGAAGGTGGTGATCGCCCACGTCGCCGCTCCCGTGGCCAGCGTCGCCGCAGCAATCGTCGTGAACGTCAGCGTGATGCCGACGGCAACCCGATCGAAGGCAGTGACGACAACAACGAAGAGCCGGTAGCGGCTGCAAGCATCGCCGCTGCCGCCACCGTTGCTGCCGTCATCGCGGAAACCGAGCAGCCTGCCGAGCAGCAGCCAGCAGCCGAAGCCAGCGCACCTGTCGCTGCCGAAGCCGCCGAACCTGTCGCTGCCCAGCAGGCAGCGGTCGCTGTCGAAGCCGAGCAAGCGGTACAAGCACCGGCCGACGCAGCTCCGGTAGAAGCAGCTCCCGCCGTTGCCGAGGCCCCGGCCGAAGCAGTTGCCGAGCGTGCCGATGCAGTGATCGAAGCGCTGCCGGAAATCGAACGCCCTCGCGCTTCCGCGCCGGCATTCGAAGCCGCACCGCAGGAAGCGCCCGTGGTTGCTGAAGCGGTCAGCGAAGCAGTGGCTGTCGAAGCACCTGTTGCTGAAACGCCGGCTACTGAAGCGCCTGCCGCTGAAACGCCTGCTGCCGAAACAGAGAGCATCGAAGCACCGGTCGCCGAGACCACCTTCACGGCTCCCCAAGCTGCTCCGGCAGTGCAAGAAGCAGCGGCAGAAGCTCCGGTAGCTGAAGAGCCAGTTGCCGCCGCCGCACCGGTGGCAAGCAACGGCCGTGCGCCGAACGACCCGCGTGAAGTCCGTCGCCGCAAGCGTGAAGAAGAGCGCCTGGCGCGCGAAGCTGAAGAGGCCGCCAAGGCTGCTCCGGCTGCAGCGGTCGTGGAAACTGCTCCGGCAGTTGAGAACGAAGCCGTTGCCGACACTCAGCCGGCCAGCGCGCCAGCCGAGCAAGCCGAGCAAGCCGAGGTTATCGTTACTCCGGTCGACGAAAGCGCTCAGCGTGATCAGGATGCGCCCAAGCCGCAAGCCTGATAGGTAACACGCAAAAGACCAAGGGATGCTTCGGCATCCCTTTTTTATTGCCTGCGATTCGAGACTTGGTCTGTCGGCTGGACCGACCTGGGTATCGCTGCGCTCAACCCAGGCTACGAGAAGCCGCACTCAGCGCACGGACAGGCGCGATGTAGCCCGCGGTTGAGCGCAGCGATACCCGGGGACAAGGGAGATGCGAGCCCCGCCATGGGACGGGGCTACGCAGAGGAGTCAGAGCACGTTCGGCTCTATTTCCAGGCTTACGCCAAAGCGTTCGGCGATATCCGCCTGAATGCGCTGCGCCAGGCCGAGCAGCTGCTGCCCCGTCGCGTTGCCATGGTTGACCAGCACCAGGGCCTGTAGCCGGTGCACGCCGGCGTCGCCGTCACGGTAGCCCTTCCAGCCAGCCTTTTCGATCAGCCAGCCGGCTGCCAGCTTTACCTGGCCGTCTGCCTGGGGATAGGCCACCAGGTCGGAGTATTCGGCCTGCAGGCGCTGCGCCAGCTCGGCCGGCACCAGCGGATTCTTGAAGAAACTGCCGGCATTGCCGAGCACGGCAGGGTCCGGCAGCTTCTCGCTGCGGATGGCGCAGATGGCCCGACTGACATCACTGGCGTTCGGCGACTCGATGCCCTGCTCCGCCAGGCGTTGACGCACCGGGCCGTAATCGAGATGCAGCGCTGCATTGCGGCTCAGGACGAAGCGTACGCGCAGGATGATCCAGCGCCCGATTTCACGCTTGAAGCGGCTGTCGCGATAGGCGAAGGCGCACGCCTGCAGATCGAACTCGCGGATCTCGCCGCTGCGCCGATCCAGCGCCGTCAGGCCGAGGAAACAATCCTTCAGTTCGACGCCGTAGGCGCCGATGTTCTGCACCGGCGAAGCGCCGACCGTACCGGGGATCAAGCTGAGGTTTTCCAGCCCGGCAAAGCCTTGCTGCAAGGTCCACTGCACGAACGGGTGCCAGGGCTCGCCGGCCTCCGCCTCGATCTCCACGCGCTGGCCGTCGTCGGCCAACAGGCGAATACCGCGGCTGGCCATGCGCAGCACAAAGGCGTCGACATCGGCGGTCAGCAGCAGGTTGCTACCACCGCCCAGCACCAGCAATGGCACCTGTCGCTGGCGAGCAGCGTCGAGCGCCTGGCGCACCTGCTGATCGTCATCCGCCTCGGCAAAGTAGCGCGCCGCCACGTCCACGCCGAAGGTGTTGTGGGCCTTGAGCGATACAGCAGCGCGAACCTGCAGGCTCATAACCGCCCCTTGAGTTCGGCCAGCAAGGCATCGCTGGCCTGCTCGAGCAGGTCCAGCACCTGCTCGAAGCCTTCGCTGCCGCCGTAATACGGATCCGGCACCTCGTCTTCGGCCAGGCCGAAACGGCGCAGATACAGATCCAGCTCGCCCTTGGCCTGGACCGGGCGCAATCGCTGCAGATCGCCAAGGTTGGCGATATCCATGGCCAGAACCAGGTCGAACCGCGCGAAATCATCGACCGAAACCTGGCGACCGCGCAGGCTGGACAGGTCATAACCACGCCGCTTGGCAGCTTCCTGAGTCCGCGAGTCCGGCGCCTTGCCGACGTGCCAGTCGCCGGTGCCGGCGGAGTCGACTTCGATACGCTCGGCCAACCCGGCCTGCTGCAGCCGCTGGCGAAAAATCGCCTCGGCAGTGGGTGAGCGGCAGATGTTACCCAGGCAAACGAACAGAACGCGCATCAGGCGCCCAGCAACCGGCGCACACGCTCGAGGTCTTCCCGGGTGTCGACACCCGCGGGCGGCGCTTCCAGCGCATCGGCGACATGGATGCGCACACCGTGCCAGAGCGCGCGCAGCTGCTCCAGGCACTCGGTGTTTTCCAGCCAGCACGGGCCCCAGGCGACGAAGTCCTGCAGGAAGCCGGCGCGGTAGGCGTAGATACCGATATGCCGGCGATAGGGAACGCCTGCCGGCAAACTGTCGCGATCGGCAGCGAAAGCATCACGCGCCCAGGGCAGCGGCGCGCGGCTGAAGGTCAGCGCCAGGCCATTCAGATCGCTGGCGACCTTGACCACATTGGGATTGAACAGCGCAGCGACATCGTCGATGGGCTCGGCCAGGGTGGCGATGCCCGCCTGGGGGTTGCCGGCCAGGTTGGCAGCCACCTGGTCGATGATCGCTGGCGGCACCAGCGGCTCGTCGCCCTGCACGTTGACCACGATGGCATCGGCAGCCAGGCCCAGGGCAGCAGCCACTTCAGCCAGGCGGTCGGTGCCGGAGTTGTGGTCGACGCGGGTCAGCAGCACCTTGGCACCGAAAGCCTGGCAGGCCTCGACGATGCGCGCATCGTCGGTGGCGATCACCACCTGGCTTGCGCTGCTTTTGCAGGCCTGCTCCCAGACGTGCTGGACCATCGGTTTGCCAGCGATGTCCTGCAGCGGTTTGCCCGGCAGGCGTGTGGACGCATAACGCGCCGGAATCACCACGGTAAAGGCGTTGCTCATGTCACTTGTCCAGGCGTTCGTCGTCGGTGAGGGTGCGGGCTTCGCTTTCCAGCATCACCGGAATGCCATCACGAACCGGATAGGCCACACCGGCGCCTTTGCTGATCAGTTCGGTCTTGTCCTGGCTGAGTTTGAGCGGGCCCTTGGTGATCGGGCAGGCCAGGATATCGAGCAGTTTCGGGTCCATGGGAAATCCTTGAAGACAAGAGGTAAACGCGTGACGCGGTTACTGCCGCTCGCCCAGCAGACGCACCAGGCAAGCATCGAACCAGGCCCGGAACGCCGCAGAGGGCTGAGCATCGACGGCCAGATACCACCAGTCATCAGGCGCGAAGGGCCGGCATTTCACCGCGTCCTTCTCGGTCATCACCAACGGCAGCGCCGGCGAGAAATTCAGCAGCTCGGCGCTGTAGGCGGCGTGATCGGCGAAGGCATGCGCGACAGGCCGCCAGTGTAGCGCCTCGAGGGTCGCGAAGAAACGCTGTGGGTTGCCGATACCGGCGACCGCATGCACGGCCTGCCCGGGCGGGAAATGATCGAGTGGACGGCGCTCGCCGCTGCGCAGGTTGATCAGCGCGCTGGGCACCAGGCTGAAGGCATAGCCACCGGGTGGATCCTCGGGTGCACCGTTATAAAGGCAGGCATCCACGCTCTGCAGGCGCTCGGCCGGCTCGCGCAACGGCCCGGCCGGCAGGCAGCGGGCATTGCCCAGGCCGCGTGCGGCATCGATCAGCACCAGCTCCACATCACGAGCCAGGCGGTAGTGCTGCAGGCCATCATCACTGAGCAGCAGATCCAGCGGCTCCTCGGCCAGCAAGGCGCGAGCGGCACGACCGCGGTCCGGGTCGATCATCAGCGGCACACCGCTGCGCTGCACGATCAGCAACGGCTCGTCCCCCGCCTGCTCGGCACTGTGCTCGGCACGAACCCGCCAGGGCAGGCTCGGCGGCTTGGCGCCATAACCGCGGCTGATCACGCCGACACGCAGGCCACGGGCCTGGCACTGTTCGACCAGCCAGAGAATCAGCGGGGTCTTGCCGGTGCCCCCCACGGTGATGTTGCCCACCACGATCAGCGGCACCGGCGCGCGATAAATCTCGCCGTCGCCCGCCAGGAAGCGCGCGCGCTTGCCTGCTACCACGCTACGGTACAGCGCCTCCAGCGGGCGTAGCAGCGCCAGTGCCGGGTGCCCCTGGTACCAGGCCCGCAGCAGGCGGTCGGAGAGGCTCGCCATCAGGGCGCGGCCTGGGTCTCGACCGTGGTGATGCGCAGGTGGGCGAAGCCCAGCTTGCCGGCGGCGTCCATGGCCGTGACCACCGACTGGTGGCTGGTCTTGGCATCGGCGCTGATGGTCAGCGGCAGGCTGTTGTCACCACCAGACTCCTTCTGCAGCGCGGCCATCAGGGTGTCCAGATCACTCTTGACCAGCGCCTGGCCATTGAGCGAGAACGCACCATCCGGGGAGATCACCACTTCCAGCAGCTTGAGCTCGCTCTGCTCGGGCGGCGTACCGCTGGCCGCCTCGGGGAGATCGACCTGCATGCGGGTTTCCCGGGTAAAGGTAGTGGTCACCACGAAAAACAGCAGCAGGATGAACACCACGTCGATCAGCGAGGCGAGATTGATCTCGACCTGCTCGCGCTGTCTACGTCTGAACTTCACGCCTTCTTGCTCCCCTTGGCCGGCTTGGGCTCGTCGGCCAGGTCGACGTCACGCTCGCCCTGGACCATTTCCACCAGCTTGATCGCTTCCTGTTCCATGCCCACCACCAACTCGTCGACGCGGCGCTGCAGGAAACGGTGGAAGAACAGCGCCGGAATGGCCACGGCCAGGCCCGATGCGGTGGTGATCAGGGCCTTGGAGATGCCGCCGGCGAGCAACGCCGGGTTGGCGGTGCTGCCGCCCACGAAGGAGCCGAAGATGTCGATCATGGCGATCACCGTACCCAGCAGGCCCAGCAACGGCGTGATGCCGGCGATGGTGCCCAGGGCATTGAGGTAGCGCTCCATCTCGTGGACCACACGGGCGGCGGCCTCCTCGATGCACTCCTTCATGATCTCGCGGCCGTGCTTGGAGTTGGCCAGGCCGGCGGCGAGGATTTCACCCAGCGGCGAGTCGGCGCGCAGCTCCTTGAGCTTCTGGTTGTTGAGTTGCTTGTCCTTGATCCAGCGCCACACCTGGCCCAGTAACTGGGGTGGCGTGACACGGCTGACGCGCAGCGTCCACAAGCGCTCGGCAACGATGCCCAGGGCGGCGATTGAACACAGAATGATCGGCAGCATCACCCAGCCGCCAGCTTTAACCAGTTCCCACACGGTGGCAAATCCCCTTCGCAAAAGTGGCGCCACTCTAGCATAGGGGCGTGGTGTCGCCGACGGTTGCGGTTCTCATTTTTCCCGCCAGAAACGCGGTATTTCTCGCAGTGCGAAGGGCTCGCCGAAAGCACCGAGGTCGATGCGCAGTGCGCCGGTTTCGACGCTGTCGTAGGCCCGGGCATTGACGGCCTCATAACGGGAGACCACGGTCGGATGCGGATGCCCGTAGGCGTTGTGCTTGCCACGCGAATACAGCACCGCTCGAGGCTGCACCGCCTTGAGCAGCGCCCAGGACGACGAACTGCGGCTGCCGTGATGGGGCGCCAACAGCCAGTGCGCCTGCAGGTCGCGGCCGCTGTCGATCAGCGCGCGCTCGGCGGGGGTGTCGATATCGCCGGTCAGCAGCATGCGCTCACCGGCGGCCTCAATCATCAACACGCAGGACGACTGATTGCTGTCACTGGCCGCGGCCCAGCGCCAGGTGCTGAACTGCACGCCATCCCAGTTCCAGCGCTGCTCGCCACACGGCTCGGCACCGAGCACCGCCGGCAGCGCGGCAACGTCGCCGCTGACGACACGGCTGATCGGCAGGCCGCGGGCCACCGCTTCGGCGCCGCCGGAATGGTCGTTGTCGGCGTGGCTGATCAGCAGCATGTCCAGTGCTCGCACATCCAGCGCGCGCAGCGAGGGCAGCACCACACGCTCGCCGATATCGAAATCACCAAAGCGGGCGCCGGCGTCGTAGAGCAGTGCGTGGCGCCGGGTGAGCACCAGCATCGACAGGCCCTGGCCGACATCTAGCATCCACACCTCGGCGTGCTGCTCGGCCGGCCGCTGCACCGGGGTGAACAGCGCCGGCAGCAGCAGAATCACGCCCAGCCCGCGAAGCGGCACACCGCTGGGCAGCAGGATGAACAGCACCCCCAGTGCCAGCAGTAACCAGCTCCATAGCGGCAAGGCGCCGGGCAGCCAGGCCGGCAGCCCCTCGGCAATCGCCGCCAGCAGGCGGAACAGTCCGTCCAGGGCCAGGCCTGACCACCACAGCAATGCCTCGCCCAGCCAGGGCACGGGCAGCAGCAGCGTCCCCAGCAAGGTCGACGGCAGCACCGCGAAGCCGACCCAGGGCACGGCGATCAGGTTGGCCAGCGGGCTGCTGAGGCTGATCGGCAGGCCCAGGGCCAGCATCATCGGCAGCAAGCCCAGGGCCATGGCCCACTGGGCACGGACAAGGGTGCGCCACCCGCTCCAGCGGCCAAGACGCGCCGCGAAGATCAGCACCAGCAGCGCCACGGCGCCGAACGACAACCAGAAGCCGGGCTGCAGCACCGCCAGCGGCTCGAGCACCAGCACGGCCGTCATGGCCATCAGCAATGGCAGGCTGACGCCCAGGTGGCGAAACCGCCAGCGCCACAACAGCACCAGGCCGATCATCGTACAGGCGCGCTGCACCGGCACTTCGAAGCCCGCCAGCAGGCTGTAGCCGAGCGCGGAGGCAAAGCCCAACAGGCAGGCCACCGGCAACCAGGGCACGGCGCGCGGCCACCAGCCCAGGCGCGCCAGCCAGAACACCAGACCGTAGAACATGCCGGCCACCAAGGTCACATGCGTGCCGGAAATGACCATCAGGTGCACCGTGCCGGTGTGTTGCAGCACACGCCAATCGTCGACCGAGAGCCCCGAACCATCGCCGAGCACCAGCGCCGCCAGCCCACCGGCACGGCCGTGAGGATCCTCGCTCAACAGGCGCTGACGCAGCCGGTCGCGCCATGCCGTGCTGCCGCCGGCCTCCTGCAGGCGCTGGCCGGACTTGATGGTGCCGACGCCGCCGATACGTTGCGCCAGCAGCCAGGCCTCGTAATCGAAGGACTGCGGGTTGACCAAGCCATGGGGCCGCTTGAGGTTTACCGCCAGGCGCCACACCTCACCGGCGCGCATCGGCGGCCCGTCGTACCACGCCAGACGCAACAAGCGCGGCAACTCGGCCCGGCGCGACTGCGCTGCGGCCAAGTGGAAGCGCACCACGCCTTCACGCACATCCGGCAGGTCCACCACCCTGCCCTGCAGCCACAGCGTGCGGCCGTCCAGGGCCGGATCGAGGCGATCGTCCAGCGCCCATTGGGCCGACAGGCACGCCCAGCTGAACCCGAGCAGGAACAGGCCGATCAGGTAACTGCGAAACGGCAGGAGGATCAGCCCCAGCAGCGCGCACGCCAGCAGCAGCGAGGTAGCTGGCAGTTGCGGCACAAAGCGCAGCAGCACAAGGCCGGCGGCCAGTGCCAGTAACGCGCTGCGCAAGTCGCCTGTTCGCGTCCCGTCCATGGGCGTCCCGCTTGTGGAATCAAAGGGGCAGAAAGCACAAGGCCGCTATTTTCATAGCGGCCTTTCGAGCCTAGCAGGCTGATGACGACGCGGCGGCCGTCATTCGTAACGCAATGCCTCGGCCGGCTGGGTACGCGACGCGCGCCAGGACGGATACAGCGTGGCGAGGAAGCTCAGGGTCAGCGCGGCGCTGCAGATCAGCACCACGTCGGCGACCTGCAGCTCCGACGGCAAGGTGCTGATGAAGTACACGTCGGAGCTGAACACGTGCTGGCCACTGACCCGCTCCAGCCAGCCCACCAGCTCGCTGACGTTGAGCGCGGCCAGCACGCCGAGCACGCCGCCGATCAGGGTGCCGATCACGCCGATCACCGTGCCCTGCACCATGAAGATGCCCATGATCTGCCGCGGCGTGGCGCCCAGGGTGCGCAGGATGGCGATATCGGCGCCCTTGTCGGCGACCACCATGATCAGCGTGGCGATGATGTTGAAGGCGGCCACCGCGACGATCAGCAGCAGCAGCAGACCAATCATGGTCTTTTCCATTTTCATGGCGCTGAACAGGCTGCCCTGGGTCTGCGTCCAGTCGCTGGCGTGGTAGCCCTCGCCCAGCTGCGCAGCAATCGCAGCGGCAACCTGGGGCGACTGGTACAGGTTCTTGAGCTTGAGGCGAATGCTCTGCACCGAACCCGGGTCGAGGCGCTGGATCTGCGCCGCGTCGGCGACGTTGATCAATGCCAGGGAGCTGTCCAGATCGGCGCCGACCTTGAAGATGCCGACCACGTTGAGGCGCTGCATGCGCGGCGTGATACCGCCAGGTACCGAACTGACCTCCGGCACGATCAGGGCCAGACGATCACCGATCTGCAGCTGGAAGCGCCGCGCGGTGATTTCACCGATGATCACTCCGTACTCGCCCTCGCGCAGATCGCTCAGACGACCCTGCACCATATGATCGCCAATGATCGAAACCTTGGGTTCGAGCGCCGGGTCGATGCCGTGCAGCTGGATCGGCTGCATCACGCCGCGGTAGGAGAGCATGCCCTCCAGCTCAGCGAACGGCACGGCCGCCTCGACCTGCGGATTCTGCAGCGCGACCTTGGCCGGCGCCTGCCAGTCGGCCAGGGCTGGCGCGCCGGCGATGGTCGCGTGGGGCACCATGCCGAGGATGCGTGAGCTCATTTCGCGGTGAAAGCCGTTCATCACCGAGAGCACCACGATCATCGCCAGCACCCCCAGGGACAGGCCGATCATCGAGGTCAGGGAAATGAACGAGATGAAGTGATTGCGGCGCTTGGCGCGGGTGTAACGCAGGCCGATGAAGACACTCAGCGGGCGAAACATCAGGCGCGCACCAGCTTGCCGTCTTCCAGGCTCAGCACCCGGTCCATCTGCCGTGCCAGCTGCAGGTCATGGGTGACGATCAGGAAGGCAGTCTGCGACTGGCTGCTGAGCTCACGCATCAACTCCTGGATGCCTTGGGCAGTGTGGTTGTCGAGGTTGCCGGTAGGCTCGTCGAGCAGCACCAGGCCAGGGCGGTTGACCAGGGCCCGGGCAATCGCCACGCGCTGACGCTCACCACCGGACAACTCTGCCGGCTTGTGGCTCAGGCGATGGCCAAGGCCGACGCGTTCGAGCAGCTCGGTGGCGCGCTGGCGCGCCTCACTGATCGGCGTCTTGCCGATCAGCAGCGGCATGCAGACGTTTTCCAGGGCGGTGAATTCAGCCAGCAGGTGGTGAAACTGGTAGACGAAGCCCAGCGCGCGGTTGCGCAGCAGGCCGCGCTGCTTTTCGTTGAGCGCCGACAGCTGCTCACCGGCCAGCCACACGCTGCCGCTGCTCGGCGTATCCAGGCCGCCAAGCATGTTCAGCAGCGTGCTTTTGCCGGAACCGGAACTGCCGACGATGGCCACGCGCTCGCCGGGAAACAGCTCCAGCTGCAGGTCGTCGAGCACCACGACCGATTGCGGGCCTTCTTCGTAGCGCTTGCTCAGGTTGCGGCAGCTGAGCACGGCATTCGCCTGCGCCTGCACGACCGGATCACTCATAACGTAATGCCTCCGCGGGCTGGGTGCGCGCCGCGCGCCAGGCCGGATAAAGAGTAGCGAGGAAACTCAACACCAATGCCGCACCACAGACCTGCACCACGTCGGCGAGCATCAGCTGCGACGGCAGGTAGTCGATGAAATACACATCGGCATTGAGAAACTTGAAACCGAGCAGGCGCTCGACGCCAGCGATGATGGCGCTGATGTTCAGCGCCGCGAGAATGCCCAGCACCGCGCCGATGAGGGTGCCGATCACGCCGATCACCGTGCCCTGCACCATGAAGGTGGCCATGATCTGCATGGGCGTGGCACCGAGGGTACGCAGGATGGCGATATCGCCCTTCTTGTCGGTGACCACCATCACCAGGGTGGAAATGATGTTGAAGGCCGCTACCGCGACGATCAGCAGCAGGAGCAGACCGATCATGGCCTTCTCCATGCGGATCGCCTGGTACAGGTTGCCATGGGTGCGCGTCCAGTCGCGGGCCAGGTAATCATCCTGGCCAAAGCTCTGGGCCAGCTGCCAGGCAGTGCGCGGCGCCTGGAACAGGTCGGCGAACTTGAGGCGGATGCCCTGCACCTGATCTGGCTTGTGACGCTGCAGGCGGGCCAGATCCTGGACATGGGTCATGGCCATGAAACCGTCGATTTCACCGGCGCCGACATGAAAGATGCCGACCACGGTAAAACGCTTCAGGCGCGGAAATACGCCGCCCGGGGTGACGGTGACTTCCGGCGCCACGAAGGTGATCTTGTCGCCCAGGCCGACACCGAGCTTGTCGGCTGCCTTGTCGCCGATGACGATGCCGAAGCTGCCGGGCTGCAGATCCTCGAGACGGCCCTGGCGGAAGAAGTCGCCGATGATCGACACCTTGGGCTCCTCGACCGGATCCACGGCGTTGATCAGCACCTTCTGCACCTTGCCGTCGTTGGTCAGCAGGCCCTGCATCTGGCTGAACGGCGCCACGGCGAGCACCTGCGGGTTCTTCAGCGCGCGGTCGGCCAGGCGCTGCCAGTCGGTGATCGGCGTGGCGCTCTCGATGGTCGCGTGGGGCACCATGCCCAGCACCCGGGTGCGCATTTCATGGTCGAAGCCGTTCATCACCGACAGCACCAGGATCATCACCAGCACGCCGAGTGCCAGCCCGATCATCGAGGTCAGGGAAATGAACGAAACGAAGTGGTTGCGACGCTTGGCCCGCGTGTAGCGCGTACCGAGAAAAACGGACAGGGGTCTGAACATGTGGGGCGCTTGTTCGAGGGAAAGAGAAACGTCCTTGTGGCGGGGCCTGGCGAGCGGCCTTACACTCTGACCACCACTGCTGCCATGGGTTCGCCATGTCGACTCAAGACGAAAATGATCGCCGCGAATACTACCGTATCGAGGACACGATCGCACTGGATTTCACCCCATTGGCCGGCGCCGAAGCCCTGGCCGGTGACGAGCTTCACGACGCCTCGCCGCTGTTCAACCTGCTCAGCGAACTGCATCTGCTGGATTTCGAATCCCAGCACCTGCTGCGCAACATCAGCGAGCGCGACCGCACCCTGGCGGGCTACCTCAAGGTGGTCAACAAACGCATCGACCTGCTCGGCCAGGCCATGGCCCAGAGCCTGTTGCGCGATATCGGCCCGCCCAAGCGGGTCACCCTGTCCGAGGGCGGCATCAGTTTTCTTCACCCACAACCGGTAACGGTCGACAGCCACCTGGCCATGAAGATGGTGCTGATGCCCCAGGCGCTCGGCCTGTTGCTGCGCGCCAAGGTGCTGCACTGCAACGAGCGTGAGGGGCAGTTCGAGATCGGTGCCGAGTTCGAAGCGCTGACTGACGCACAGCGCCAGCTGCTGGCCCGGCATATCCTGCAGCGTCAGGCGCAGGAGCGCCGCCAGGCCCGCGAGGAACTCACGTGAACCCGTCCCGACTGCTGCTTTCGCTGATCTTCTTGCTGCCCCTGGCAGCCCAGGCCGACACCCTGACGATTCCCATCGGCCAGCAAGGCGCCGACCTCACCGACCTGCCACAAAAGGGCCAGTCGAAGCGTGCGGTACTGGAGCGCTTCGGCCTCGCCGATGAAGAACACCCCGCGGTCGGCAAGCCGCCGATCACCCGCTGGGACTACCGCGAATTCAGCGTCTACTTCGAATACGACCATGTGATCAACAGCGTGCGCCACCTGCAACCGCGCACCACCGCCACCGAGTAAGGAGCAACCGTGACCCTGATCTACGGCCATCGCGGCGCCAAGGGCGAAGCCCCGGAAAATACCCTGGTCAGCTTTCAGCAGTGCCTGGAGCACGGCGTGCGCCGCTGCGAACTGGACCTGCACCTGTCGCGCGACGGCGAGCTGATGGTCATCCATGACCCAACGCTCAAGCGCACCACCGGCCAGCGCGGCAAGGTGGTCGAGCACGATGCCGCCGAACTGGTGCACTACGATGCCCGCCGCGGCGGCCCGGGCTGGCGCCACCCCTGCCCGATTCCACGGCTGAGCGAATTGTTCGAGCAGTGCGATTTCGAACATTGGCAACTGGAGGTCAAGAGCGCCTCCAAGGTGCGCGCCGCTCGCACCGTGGAGGCCATCGCCCTGCTCAGCCGGCGCTTTGGCCTGGACGACAAGATCACCATCACCTCCAGCTCCCGCGAAGTGCTGAGCGCCGCCCAGCGCCTGACTCCCCACCTGGGCCGCGGCCTGGTCGCCGAATACGCCTGGCTGGACCCGATCAAGGTGGCGCGCAACTACGGCTGCGACCTGCTGGCCCTGAACTGGACGCTGTGCACCCCGGAACGCCTGCTCAAGGCGCAGAAAGCCGGCCTGCACGTGTCGGTGTGGACGGTCAACGAACCCGCCCTGATGCGCCGCCTCGCCGACTTCGGTGCCGACAGCATCATCACCGACTTTCCCGGTATCGCCGTCAGCACATTGCGCGGCTAAGCGCAGTAGCGCGGTGACTTATGCAACATGTGGGAGCGCGCCATGCGCGCGAAATCACGGGCATGGCCCGTTCCCACATAAGCCTGAGTGCTGCTCAAGAATCAGAAGGATCGAACATGCTGATCGTCTTCAGTGGCCTGCCCGGCACCGGCAAGACCACCCTCGCCAAAGCCCTGCCTGCTGATCTAAAGGCCGTGTACCTGCGCATCGACAGCATCGAGCAGGCATTGCGCAACAGTGGCGCGCTCAGGCAGGACGTCGACGCCAGCGGCTACCAGGTGGCCAACCCCATTGCCCTGGACAACCTCAAGGCGGGCCGCCATGTGATCGCCGATTGCGTCAACCCGGTCGCGCAAAGCCGCCAGGCCTGGGCTGACACCGCAGCAAAGGCCGGATGCGCCCTGTTGAACGTGCAGATCATCTGCTCGGACAGCGCTCAGCATCGCCAGCGCGTGGAGTCGAGAGTCAGCGACGTGCCCGGGCTGCGGGTACCCGGCTGGCAATCGGTCATGGCCCATGAGTACCAGCCCTGGGCGCATGCGCCATTGACCCTCGATACCGCCCGGCTATCGGTGCAGGCGGCACTGGCGCTGCTTGGCGAGCACGTGGCGGCCTCTCTGCAAGCCCGCAGCTGAAACCGACCTGGCACCGCCCATAAAAAAACCGATCCACAAGGGATCGGTCTTCTGGCCTGCTCAGACGCTCTCGCGGTTTGGCCAGCGCCAGTCGCGGGAGTCGGCGAACGGATCCCCGACCGGCTCAGGCCGCCGGCCGGAGCCGCTCAAAAAAGCCGGTTGAGCCCGTCGAACGCTGCCACCCGGTAAGCCTCGGCCATGGTCGGGTAGTTGAAGGTGGTGTTGACGAAGTACTTGAGGGTATTCGCCTCGCCCTTCTGGTTCATGATCGCCTGGCCGATGTGCACGATCTCCGAGGCCTGGTAACCGAAGCAGTGCACGCCGAGCACTTCCAGGGTCTCGCGGTGGAAGAGGATCTTCAGCATGCCCACCGGCTCGTGGGAGATCTGCGCCCGCGCCATGCTCTTGAAGAACGCCTTGCCGACTTCGTAGGGGATCTTGGCCTTGGTCAGCTCGTGCTCGTTCTTGCCGATCGAACTGATTTCGGGAATGGTGTAGATGCCGGTGGGGATGTCGTCGACGATCCGCCAACTGCCGTTGTCGACGATGCTGCCCGCCGCCGAACGACCCTGGTCGGCCGCCGCACTGGCCAGGCTCGGCCAGCCGATGACGTCGCCGGCAGCATAGATGTTGGGGACTTCGGTGCGGTAATGCTCGTCGACCTGCACCTGGCCACGGCTGTTGACGTTGATGCCGATGTTTTCCAGGCCCAGCTTGTCGGTGTTGCCGGTACGGCCGTTACACCACAGCAGGGCATCGGCCTTGATCTTCTTGCCGGACTTCAGGTGCAGGATCACGCCGTTGTCCAGGCCCTCGATGCGCTCGTACTCTTCGTTGTGGCGAATCAGCACGTTGTTGTTGCGCAGGTGATAGCTCAGGGCGTCGGAGATTTCCGAATCGAGGAAGCTCAGCAACTGGTCACGGTTGTCGATCAGGTCGACCAGCACGCCCAGGCCGCTGAAGATCGAGGCGTATTCGCTGCCGATCACCCCGGCGCCATAGATGATCAGGCGGCGTGGGGTGTGGCTCAAGGTCAGGATGGTGTCGCTGTCATAGACGCGCGGGTGGTTGAAGTCGACATCCGCCGGGCGATACGGGCGCGAGCCGGTGGCGATGATCACCTGCTTGGCCGACAGGGTTTCCACCACGCCGTTGGGGCAGACCACTTCGATGGTCTGCTCGTCGGCGAAGCTGCCGGTACCGAAGAACACGTCGATACGGTTGCGCGCGTAGTAGCCGGTGCGCGAGGTGACCTGCTTGGCGATCACCCGCTCGGCGCTTTTCAGCACGTCAGGGAAGGAGAACCAGCGCGGCTCACCGATCTGGCGGAACATGGGGTTGGTGTTGAACTGCATGATCTGCCGCACCGAGTGGCGCAGCGCCTTGGACGGGATGGTGCCCAGGTGGGTGCAGTTGCCGCCCACTTCGCGACGGTCGTCGACCACCGCCACCTTGCGGCCGGCCTTGGCCGCGTTCATCGCCGCCCCTTCACCCGCCGGGCCGGAACCCAATACCACGACATCGTAGTTGTAGACCGCCATGTTTACTCCTCAGATCACGCCGTAACGCTTATCGCGCGTTATCGGCAGAACCAGGCCGAACAGGCGGCCTGGCACGCAACGTGTTGCAAAGGCGCCTAGGGTAACGCCCCCAACGCCGATTGGCGATCAGCGCTTGTTCGGGTCGAAGCGCTGCACGCCCGCGTCGCCGGCGTCCTGCGGATCGCCGCTGACTTCCTCGCACTTCTGGCGGTCACCGCCGCAGATCGAGCATTCCTTTTCGATCCCCAGGTTGGCGATGCCGCCACAGGAACCGGCGATGGGCTTGCGGCCGGCCATTACACCGACGGCCATCATGGCCACCACCAGCGCCATGACCATGAATACGATCAAGAATGTCATTGTCATTGCTC
Source organism: Pseudomonas sp. G34 (assembly GCF_031119625.1). Taxonomy (GTDB): domain Bacteria; phylum Pseudomonadota; class Gammaproteobacteria; order Pseudomonadales; family Pseudomonadaceae; genus Aquipseudomonas. The sequence goes on along the minus strand of NZ_JAVHZV010000009.1, from coordinate 203,510 downwards.
TTCTCCCGCAGCGAATAGCTGCTCGAATTGAGGCGTACTTTCTGTGACGAAACCCTCGCCTTCGCGGGTCACGAAAAATGCCGCAATCTGATGCCGCTCGGCGAACAGCTTGCCTGCTTCAGGCCCGAGCACCATCAATAGAGTGGACAAGCCATCGGCGCGAAGGGTCGATGGATCTGCCACGGTTACCGCTGCCAACTTGTGATTGACCGGCCTGCCGCTACCTGGATCCAGGGTGTGGGAATAGCGCTGACCGTTCTCTTCGAAGTAGTTGCGGTAGTCGCCAGAGGTCGAAATGCCGTAGCCGTCGAGCTGCAGAATCCGCTGGGCCACGCGCTCATCGTCACGCGGCGCCTCCAGACCGATGCGCCAGTGGCTGCCGTCGGGCTTGCGCCCCGCCGCCTTGAGCTCACCGGTGGCTTCCACCAGATAGCTGCGCACGCCGAGCTCACCGAGGCGGGCGATGATCCTGTCGACCGCGTAGCCGGCGGCGATGCTGTTGAAGTCGACCTGCACGTCGGCGTCCTTGCACAGGCGCTGGCCGTCGATGCGCAGATGCCCCTGCCCCACGCGCTGGCGCACCTGCGCCAACTGCTCGTCGCTGGGCACCGCCTCGCCCTTGCCCTTGGGCCCGAAGCCCCAGAGGTCGAGCAGCGGTTCCAGGGTCAGGTCGAAGGCACCGCCACTATCCTCGTGCAGGCGATTGCCCGCGGCGACCAGCTCCAGCACGCCGTTCGGCATGTCCTGGCAGTTGCCCGCCGGGGCACGGTTGAAGATCTCGATCGCCGAGTCGGCCCGGTACGTGGACATCTGCTCGTCGACCTCGGCGAGAATCGCCTCGGTCGCCGCCTGCAGTTCGGCCTTGGGGGCGACCCCTTCGGCCCGTACGTATTTCACCGAATAGGTGCTGCCCATGGTCGGGCCGCCAAAGCTTTCGATCTTGTCTGAATGCAAGCAGCCCGTTAGGGCTGCCGCCAGGGCGACAGCGATAACGGGCTGGAGTACCGCTAACCTCATGCTTAACCGCCGAAGTCGTCGAGCAGGATGTTCTCCGACTCCACACCCAGGTCGGTGAGCATCTTGATCACGGCGGCGTTCATCATGGGTGGACCACACATGTAGAACTCGCAGTCTTCCGGTGCCGGGTGATCCTTGAGGTAGTTCTCGTAGAGCACGTTGTGGATGAAGCCGGTGAGGCCCGTCCAGTTGTCTTCCGGCTGCGGGTCGGACAGCGCCAGGTGCCACTGGAAGTTCGGGTTCTCGGCCTGCAGCTGGTCGTATTCCTCGTTGTAGAAGGATTCGCGCATGGAACGCGCGCCGTACCAGAAGCTGATCTTGCGGGTCGACTTCAGGCGCTTGAGCTGGTCGAAGATGTGCGAGCGCATCGGCGCCATGCCGGCACCACCGCCGATGAAGATCATCTCGGCGTCGGTATCCTTGGCGAAGAACTCACCGAAGGGTCCGTACACGGTGATCTTGTCACCGGGCTTGAGGCTGAACACATAGGACGACATCTGGCCGGGCGGCAGATGATCCTTGCCCGGTGGTGGCGAGGCGATACGGATGTTGAACTTGACCAGGCCGCGCTCTTCCGGGTAATTGGCCATGGAGTAGGCACGAATCACCGTCTCGTTGACCTTGGACACGTACTTCCACTGGTTGAACTTGTCCCAGTCGCCGCGATACTCCTCCTGGATGTCGAAGTCCTTGTAGTGCACTTCGTGGGGCGGGCACTCCAGCTGCACGTAGCCACCGGCGCGGAAGTCGACGTTCTCGCCTTCCGGCAGACGCAGCGTGAGCTCCTTGATGAAGGTCGCCACGTTGGGGTTGGACTCGACGGTGCACTCCCACTTCTTGACGCCGAACACCTCTTCGGGCACTTCGATCTTCATGTCCTGCTTGACCGAAGCCTGGCAGGACAGGCGCCAGCCCTCGCGAGCCTCGCGCTTGGTGAAGTGCGATTCCTCGGTAGACAGCATCTCGCCGCCGCCCTCCTCGATGATGCACTTGCACTGCGCGCAGGTGCCACCGCCGCCACAGGCGGACGAGAGGAAGATGTTGTTGGCCGCCAGCGTCTGCAGCAGCTTGCCGCCCGCCGGCACCGTGATGGTCTTTTCGCCGTTGATTTCGATGTTCACGTCGCCGCTGGAGACCAGCTTGGCGCGTGCCGCCATGATGATCAGCACCAGCGCCAGGACGATGCCGGTGAACATGCCGATCGCGATAAATACTTCGTAATTCATCCCTTCATCCCACCCTTAAAGCTGCACGCCGGAGAAGGACATGAAGCCCAGCGACATGAGACCGATGGTGATAAACGTGATGCCCAGCCCTTGCAGACCCGCCGGCACGTCACTGTACTTGAGCTTTTCGCGAATACCGGCCAACGCGGCGATGGCCAGCGCCCAGGAGACCCCGGCACCCACGCCATAGACCGTGCTCTCGGCCAGGTTGTAGTCGCGCTCGACCATGAACAGCGAGCCACCCATGATGGCGCAGTTCACGGTGATCAATGGCAGGAACACACCCAGCGCGTTGTAGAGCGCGGGTACGTACTTGTCCAGGGTCATTTCCAGGATCTGCACGATGGCCGCGATCACCCCGATGAAGGTCAACAGGCCCAGGAAGCTCAGGTCCACGTCCGGCAGGCCGGCCCAGGCCAGCGCGCCGTCCTTGAGCAGGTTGGCGTAGATCAGGTTGTTGACCGGCATGGTGATGCCGAGCACCACGATAACGGCCACGCCCAGACCGATGGCGGTTTCCACCTTCTTGGAGATGGCGATGAAGGTACACATGCCCAGGAAGAACGCCAGGGCCATGTTCTCGACGAACACCGCCCGCACGAACAGGCTGATGTAATGTTCCATCAGTAGGCCTCCTTATTGGAAACCTGAGGCGCCATCTTGAAGTCTTGCTTCTCGACCTGGTCGGTTTTCCATACCCGGATGCCCCAGATGAACAGGCCGATCAGGAAGAACGCCGAAGGCGGCAGCAGCAGCATGCCGTTGGGCTGGTACCAGCCACCGTCGTTGACCACCGGAATGATGGTGTAGCCCATCAGTTTGCCGGCGCCGAACAGCTCACGGATGATGCCCAGGGCGATCAGCATGGCGCTGTAGCCCAGACCGTTACCGATACCGTCGAAGAACGACAGCACCGGTGGGTTCTGCATGGCGAAGGCTTCGGCACGGCCCATCACGATACAGTTGGTGATGATCAGGCCGACGAACACCGACAACTGTTTGGACAGGCTGAAGGCAAAGGCCTTGAGCAACTGGTCGACCAGGATCACCAGCGAGGCGATGATCACCATCTGCACGATCATGCGGATCGAGCCCGGGATCTGGCTGCGGATCATCGAGATGAACAGGTTGGAGAACCCGGTCACCAGGGTCAGCGCCACCGACATCACCAGCGCGGTCTTCAGGTTCGACGTGACCGCCAGCGCAGAGCAGATACCGAGGATCTGCAGGCCGATCGGATTGTTGTTGAAAATCGGGTTGAGCAATACGTCTTTGATAGTTGGCTGTGCCATATCAAGCCTCCCCTGCGCGCAGGTTAGCGATAAACGGACCAAGACCGTCCTGGCCGAGCCAGAACTTGAGCAGATGATCCACGCCGTTACCGGTTAGTGTGGCGCCCGCCAGGCCGTCGACCTGGTGAATCGCATCCGGGCTCTGCGGGTTAACGCTGCCCTTGACGACCTGAATCTGCAGCTCGCCGTTCTCATCGTAAATCTTCTTGCCTGGCCATTGGCCGGTCCATTTCGGATTGTCGACCTCGCCACCCAGACCGGGGGTTTCGGCGTGCTGATAGAAGCCCATGCCGACCACCGTGTTGAGATCGCCCTTGAGGGCGATGAAGCCATGCAGGGTCGACCACAGGCCATAGCCGCGAACCGGCAGGATCACGGTGTCGAGCTGACCGTCCTTTTCCACGATGTAAACAGTGGTGTAGCGCTCCAGGCGACGAATCGAGGCGATGTCCTCGCTGGCCGACAGACGGCGCGACAGTTCAGGGTCCTTGGCGGCTGCCAGGGGCTCGAAGGTCACCGGGTCGAACTTGTCGGAGAACTTGCCGGTTTCCAGATCGACCAGGCGCGCCTGGATGGTGGTCTCGAACATGGCGCGAACCGCCGAGCCCGGCATGTTCGGATTACCCAGCCCGGCAATCGCCAGGATACTGCGCTGCTTGTCCAGCAGGCGGTTTTCCAGCTGGGTGGGCTTGAGCGCCACCGCGGCACCGGCCACGAATACCGAACAAACCAGACAGACCAGCAACGCCACGAGCAACGTGCGGGCGGTGGATTCTTTTTGACTAGACATTGCGTGCCAGCCTCCGCTTGATATTGGCCTGTACGACGAAATGGTCGATCAGCGGTGCGAACAGATTGGCAAACAGGATCGCCAGCATCATGCCCTCGGGGAACGCCGGGTTGACGACACGAATCAGCACCACCATCACACCGATGAGAATGCCGAAGATCCATTTGCCGGTATTGGTCATCGATGCCGAAACCGGATCGGTGGCCATGAAGATCATGCCGAAGGCGAAACCGCCGACCACCAGGTGCCAGTACCACGGCATGGCGAACATCGGGTTGGTCTCGGAACCGATGGCATTGAACAGGGTGCTCAGGCCGATCATGCCGATCATCACACCGCTGACGATGCGCCAGGAGGCGATCTTGGTGAACAGCAGCACCGCACCACCGATCAGAATGGCCAGGGTGCTGGTCTCGCCGATCGAGCCATGCATGGTGCCGATGAAGGCGTCCATCCAGGTCACGCCATTGTTGATGACGTTGTCGATGCCGCCCGAGGAGGCCAGGCTCAACGAGGTGGCGCCGGCAAAACCGTCCACCGCCGTCCACACCGCGTCACCGGACATCTGCGCCGGGTAGGCGAAGAACAGGAAGGCACGGCCGGTCAGCGCCGGGTTGAGGAAGTTCTTGCCGGTACCGCCGAACACTTCCTTGCCGATCACCACGCCGAAGCTGATGCCCAGGGCCACCTGCCACAGCGGAATGCTGGGCGGCAGAATCAGGGCGAACAGCACGGAGGTGACGAAGAAGCCTTCGTTGACCTCGTGGCGACGGATGGAGGCGAACAGCACCTCCCAGAAGCCACCGACGATGAAGGTCACCGCATACACGGGCAGGAAGTAGGCCGCCCCCTGGATGAAGTTGTCCCACAGGCTGTTGGGGTCGAAGCCCGCCAGCGAGCCGATCAGCCCGAAGCGCCAGCCATCCTGCGCCGCCAGCAGCTCGGGGTTCTGGGCGAAGATCAGGTTGGCCTGGTAACCGGTGTTCCACATGCCGAAGAACATGGCCGGAAAGGTACAGGCCCAGACGGTGATCATGATGCGTTTGAGGTCGATGCCGTCACGCACATGGGCGGTGGTCTTGGTGACGCTGGCGGGGCGATAGAAGAAGGTGTCCACGGCTTCGTAGAGCGCGTACCACTTCTCGTACTTGCCGCCCTTCTCGAAGTTGTGCTCGATCTTGTCGAGGAATGCACGAATACCCACGAGTTAACCCTCCTTTTCGATACGGCTGAGGTTGTCCCGCAGGATCGGGCCATATTCATATTTACCGGCACACACGTAGGTACACAGGGCCAGGTCTTCCTCGTCGAGTTCGAGGCAGCCGAGCTTCTGGGCCATTTCCGTGTCGCCGACGATCAGGTAACGCAGCAACTGGGTGGGCAGGATGTCCAGCGGCATCACCGCCTCGTAGTTGCCGACCGGAACCATGGCGCGTGGGCTGCCGTTGGTGCTGGTGGAAAAGGCGAAGCGCTTGGCGGCATTGAACTTGGAAACGAAGATGTTCATCACCGAATGCTTGTTCACGCCGGCGCGCAGGTAGTGCATCACCTCGCGCTCGTTGCCTTCCTGCAGGCAGGACACCTGCAGGTGATAGCGGCCCAGGTAATCGCAGGCGCCGCGGGCGACGCGGCCGCCGAGCAGCGAGCCGGAAACCACGCGGTTGTTGCCGGGAACCAGCTCGCCCGCGGTCAGCTCGCTGAGGTTGGCACCCAGGCGGGTGCGCAGCAGGCGCGGACGCTCGACCACCGGGCCACCCAGGGCCACCACACGCTCGACGGACAGCTGGCCAGTGGCGAACAACTTGCCGGCGGCGATCACGTCCTGGTAATTGATGGTCCAGACGCTCTTGCTGGTGCTGACCGGGTCGAGGAAGTGGATGTGCGTGCCAGGCAGGCCAGCCGGGTGCGGCCCGGCGAAGGCTTCGCTGGTCACGCCGGCAACGCCCTCGCCCGCCAGGCTGACGCCCGCGGCCTTGCACAGGAATACCGGGGCCAGGCGCACGAGCACCTTGAGGCCATTTTCGAAATCGGCGGCCTGCTCGGCAATGATCACGGCAGGGTCGGCAGCCAGCGGGTGGGTATCGATCGCGCTGACGAAGATCGAGCTGGGCACCGCATCGACAGCCGGCACCTTGCTGAACGGGCGGGTACGCAGCGCGGTCCACAGGCCCGAGCGCTGCAGGTTTTCGCGTACCAGGGCGGCGTCCAGGCTGGCGAGCTGCTCGGGCGCGTACTGGGCAAAGGTCTCCTGCTCGTCGCCATCGAGCTCGATGACCACCGATTGCAGTACACGCTTCTCACCGCGGTGAATGGCGCTGACCACACCGGCGCCAGGCGCGGTGTAGCTCACTCCCTCGTTCTTCTTGTCGACAAAAAGAACCTGCCCCAACTTGACCCGGTCACCCACCTGTACCGACATGGTGGGCTTCATGCCCTGATAATCGAAGCCTATGACGGCAACGCTTCGCACTGGCCTGGCCGCTTCGATTTGCTGCGCCGGTGCGCCTGTTATCGGCAAGTCGAGCCCATGTTTTATTTTGATCATAGGTTTGCCTAACCACTGGTTTTAGAGCTTTTAGAAGTACGTTCGAACGTGAAGCAAATGACGCCCGTGTACCAAAGGCGTCGCAATTGGCACGTAAGGATGTCGAACGTAGATAACAAATCGCCGGGATTATAAAGACGTGCGTCAACTCGACGCCACCCAAGCGCTTGTCTTTTTTGCCATTTCCGTTACAGGACGCGACAACGGGCCGCTGAGCCCGGCGCTCTACGCCGCGCGACGACCCGCGCGAGACTGGGGCCGGGCCGACCGTCGGATCAAGGCTGCCCGCGAAACTCGCCCGGCCAAAACGACGATGCCCCCGTCCAGGGACGAAGGCATCGATCAAGCTGCACGATCACCGGCCGAGTTGCTCGACCGCGACCGAGCCGATGTCAGCGCGGGAACGCAGGCGGGTTGACCCCGGCCATTTCTTCCATCACGCGAATCACCTGGCAGCTGTAGCCAAACTCGTTGTCGTACCAGACGTACAGCACGACGCGGTTGTCGTTGGCGATGGTGGCTTCGGCATCGACCACGCCAGCGTGACGCGAGCCGACGAAGTCGGTGGACACCACTTCCTGGGAACTGACGAAATCGATCTGCTTCTGCAGGTCCGAGTGCATGGCCATCTGGCGCAGGTACTCGTTGATTTCTTCGCGGCTGCAGGCCTTCTCCAGGTTCAGGTTGAGAATCGCCATCGACACGTTCGGCGTCGGCACGCGAATCGCGTTGCCGGTCAGCTTGCCCTTGAGCACCGGCAGCGCCTTGGCAGCAGCAGTGGCCGCACCGGTTTCGGTGATGACCATGTTCAGCGCGGCGCTACGGCCACGACGGCTGCCCTTGTGGAAGTTGTCGATCAGGTTCTGGTCGTTGGTGTACGAGTGGACGGTCTCGACGTGACCATTGACGATGCCGTACTGGTCATTGACCGCCTTGAGCACCGGCACGATGGCGTTGGTGGTGCAAGAGGCGGCCGAGATGATCTTGTCATCGGCAGTGATTTCGCCATGGTTGATGCCATGCACGATGTTCTTCAGCGCGCCCTTGCCCGGTGCGGTCAGGATCACGCGGTCGACGCCCGGGCACTTGAGGTGCTGGCCGAGGCCGTCGGCATCACGCCATACCCCGGTGTTGTCGACCAGCAGCGCATCCTTGATGCCGTACTGGGTGTAGTCGATGGCCGACGGGTCCTTGGCGTAGATCACCTGGATCAGGTTGCCGTTGGCGGTCAGGGTGCTGTTCTCTTCATCAATGGTGATGGTGCCATTGAACTTGCCGTGCACCGAGTCGCGGCGCAGCAGGCTGGCGCGCTTGACCAGGTCGTTCTCGGCGCCCTTGCGCACGACGATGGCGCGCAGACGCAGGCCGTCGCCGCCACCGGTGTGCTCGATCAGGATGCGTGCCAGCAGACGACCGATACGGCCGAAACCATAAAGGACAACGTCGGTGCCCTTGCGTGGCGACGCGTTCTGCTGGTTGGCGACGTCGGCCAGCTCGTCCTTGACGAACTGCTCGATGCTGCGGCCGTTACCTTCAGCCTTGAACTTGCCGACCATCTTGCCCAGGTCGACGGACGCAGCGCCCAGCTTGAGCTCGCTCATGGCCTTGAGCACGGCGTAGGAATCATGAACGGCCAGGCCATCCTGATCAGCCTGACGGTGACGGGCGAAGCGATGCGCCTTGAGAATCTCGATGACCGAGCGGTTGATCAGGCTGCGGCCATGGATCGACAGCACCACGTTGTTGTTGCGGTACAGCTGACCAATCAGCGGAATCATCGCCTCGGCGAGAGCTTCACGGTCAATCCATTCACCAAGACACTGGTCGGGCTTCTGAGTCACGGCAATACCTTCCACATGTAGGGGCTGAAAAAAGGGGCTACATTATGACGACCCAGCCAGGGGTCGGCAATCTGCAGCGGTCGAAACACTGACAGCCATCCTCGCGGATAGTTACAATCGGGGGCCAAATCGTTACCAATCGCGAGCCACCCGTGCCTGTACTGCGTCTGCCGTCCTTGCCGGCCACCGCCGGTAAACAACACTGGGGCAACCTGCCCGGTGCCGCGCTGAGCCTGGCCATCGCCGAGGCGGCCAACTCCGCCAAACGTTTCACCCTGCTGCTCACCGCCGACAGCCAGAGCGCCGAGCGCCTGGAGCAGGAACTGAGCTTCTTTGCGCCAGAGCTGCCCGTGCTGCACTTCCCGGACTGGGAAACCCTGCCCTACGACCTGTTCTCGCCGCACCAGGACATCATCTCCCAGCGCATCGCCGCGCTGTACCGCCTGCCGGAGCTCAAGCACGGCATTCTGGTGGTGCCGATCACCACCGCGCTGCATCGCCTCGCACCCAGGCGCTTTCTGCTCGGTAGCAGCCTGGTGCTGGATGTCGGTCAGCGCATCAATGTCGATGACATGCGCGCGCGCCTGGAAGCCACCGGTTATCGCTATGTCGACACCGTCTACGAGCATGGCGAATTCACCGTGCGCGGCGCGCTGATCGACCTGTTCCCGATGGGCAGCAAGCAGCCGTTTCGTATCGACCTGTTCGACGACGAGATCGAAACCCTGCGCACCTTCGACCCGGAGACCCAGCGCTCGATCGACAAGGTCGAGTCGATCAAGCTGCTGCCGGCCCGCGAGTTTCCGCTGGAGAAAAAGGCCGTCACCGATTTCCGTGGCCGCTTCCGCGAACGCTTCGACGTCGACTTCCGCCGCTGCCCGATCTACCAGGACCTGTCCACCGGCATCACCCCCGCCGGTATCGAGTACTACCTGCCGCTGTTCTTCGAGGAGACCGCCACCCTCTTCGACTACCTGCCCCAGGACACCCAGGTGTTCTCGCTGCCCGGTATCGAAAAGGCTGCCGAGCAGTTCTGGACGGACGCCCGTAACCGCTACGAGGAGCGCCGCGTCGATCCCGAGCGGCCGCTGCTGCCACCGACCGACATCTTCCTGCCGGTCGAGGACTGCTTCGCCCGCCTGAAGGACTGGCCGCGTGTGGTGGTGAGCGCTGACGATGTCGAGCCAGGCGTTGGCCGCACCCGTTTCGAGGCCAGCGCCCTGCCCGACCTGGCCATCCAGGCGAAAACCAGCGAACCATTGGCTGCGCTGCGCCGCTTCATCGAGGAATACCCAGGCCGCGTGCTGTTCTGCGCCGAATCCGCCGGGCGTCGTGAAGTGCTCCTGGAACTGCTTGCGCGCCTCAAGCTCAAGCCGAAGGAAGTCGACGGTTGGCCGCAGTTCTGCGCCAGCCAGGAGCGCCTGGGCATCACCATCGCGCCACTCGATGAAGGCCTGCAGTTGGAGAACATAGCGCTGATCGCGGAAAGCCCGCTGTTCGGCCAGCGCATCATGCAGCGCCGCCGCCGCGAAAAGACCCGCGATGCCGGCGACAACGTGATCAAGAACCTCACCGAGCTGCGCGAAGGCGCACCGGTGGTGCATATCGACCATGGCGTGGGCCGCTACCTGGGCCTGGTGACCATGGAGTTCGACGGCCAGGCCGCCGAATTCCTCGCCCTGATGTACGCCGAGGAAGCCAAGCTCTACGTGCCGGTGGCCAGCCTGCACCTGATCGCCCGCTACACCGGCAGCGACGACGCCCTGGCGCCGCTGCACCGACTGGGCTCGGAAACCTGGCAGAAGGCCAAGCGCAAGGCCGCCGAGCAGGTGCGCGACGTCGCCGCCGAGTTGCTCGACATCTATGCACGCCGCGCCGCCCGCGAAGGCTATGCGTTCAGGGACCCGAAGGCCGATTACGAAACCTTCAGCGCCGGCTTCCCGTTCGAGGAGACGCCGGATCAGCAGAGCGCCATCGAGGCGGTGCGCGAGGACATGCTCGCCGCCAAACCGATGGATCGCCTGGTGTGCGGCGACGTCGGCTTCGGCAAGACCGAAGTGGCCATGCGCGCGGCGTTCATCGCCGTGCATGGCGGCAAGCAGGTGGCCATCCTGGTGCCCACCACCCTGCTCGCCCAGCAGCACTACAACAGCTTCCGCGACCGCTTCGCCGACTGGCCGGTAACCGTCGAGGTGATGAGCCGCTTCAAGAGCGCCAAGGAAGTCAGCGCCGCCATCGAGCAACTGGCCGAGGGCAAGATCGACATCATCATCGGCACCCACAAGCTGTTGCAGGATGACGTCAAGATCAAGAACCTGGGCCTGGTGATCATCGACGAGGAACACCGTTTTGGCGTACGCCAGAAGGAAGTCCTCAAGGCCCTGCGCAGCGAAGTGGACATCCTCACCCTGACCGCCACGCCGATTCCGCGCACCTTGAACATGGCGGTATCGGGCATGCGCGACCTGTCGATCATCGCCACGCCGCCGGCGCGGCGCCTGTCGGTGCGCACCTTCGTCATGGAGCAGAACAAGCCGACCATCAAGGAGGCGCTGCTGCGCGAGCTGCTGCGCGGCGGCCAGGTGTATTACCTGCACAACGACGTGAAGAGCATCGAGAAGTGCGCCGCCGACCTGGCCGAACTGGTGCCCGAGGCGCGCATCGGCATCGGCCACGGGCAGATGCACGAGCGCGAACTGGAACAGGTGATGGGCGACTTCTACCACAAGCGCTTCAACGTGCTGATCGCCTCGACCATCATCGAGACCGGCATCGACGTACCGAGCGCCAACACCATCATCATCGAGCGCGCCGACAAGTTCGGCCTGGCCCAGCTGCACCAGCTGCGCGGGCGCGTCGGCCGCAGCCACCACCAGGCCTACGCCTACCTGCTGACACCGCCACGCAAACAGATGACCGACGACGCGCAAAAGCGCCTGGAAGCCATCGCCAATGCTCAGGACCTGGGTGCCGGCTTCGTGCTGGCCACCCACGACCTGGAAATCCGCGGCGCCGGCGAACTGCTCGGCGACGGCCAGAGCGGGCAGATCCAGGCAGTCGGCTTCACCCTGTACATGGAAATGCTCGAACGTGCGGTCAAGTCGATCCGCAAGGGCGAGCAGCCCAATCTCGACCAGCCCCTGGGCGGTGGCCCGGAGATCAACCTGCGGGTACCGGCGCTGATCCCCGAGGACTACCTGCCGGATGTACACGCGCGCCTGATTCTCTACAAACGCATCGCCAACGCCAGCGACGAGGACGGCCTCAAGGAACTGCAGGTGGAGATGATTGACCGTTTCGGCCTGCTGCCCGAGCCGACCAAGAACCTGGTGCGCATCACGCTGATGAAGCTGCAGGCCGAACGGCTGGGCATCAAGAAGATCGATGCCGGGCCGCAGGGCGGGCGCATCGAGTTCGCCGCGGAAACCCCGGTCGATCCACTGACGCTGATCAAGCTGATCCAGAGCGCGCCGAACCGCTACAAGTTCGAAGGCGCCACGCTGTTCCGCTTCTCGGTGCCGATGGAACGCGCCGAGGAACGCTTCAATACCCTGGAAGCGCTGCTTGAGCGGCTGTTGGCGACGGTCAAGAGCTGAAAACGATCAGGGCCGCTATGCGGCCCTTATCGTTTATGACACGGCCCTGGCGAACCGATACGCCGAGCCTGCTTGTTGCCCTATAACGGCTGCTACAAGGCAAAAGCGGACGTTCGATTTGGTGGGCTGAAGCCCACCCTACAGCCTACAGCCGCGCATCTTGGGCAGGGTGGGCTTCAGCCGTAGGGTGGATGACGCTCTTTTCATCCACCATTGCGATCGCAGAGCGGTGGACGGGTCGGGCCGCGTAGGTGAGGCGTCGTCCACCCTACGACAGGCCGCTATCGCCACTATGCAGCCAGCTCGATAAATCGAGTCAAATGCCCGCTCCCACAGAACGATCAGGGCCGCTTATGCGGCCCTGATCATTTATAGCGTGGCCCTGGCGAACCAATACGCCGAGCCTGATTGTTGCCCTATAACGGCTGCTACAAGGCAGAAGCGGTCGCTCCCACCGTAGGGTGGACAACGCTCTTTTTGTCCACCATTGCGATCGCAGAGCGGTGGACGGATGAAGCGTCGTCCACCCTACGAAAGGCCGCTACCGCCACTTTGCGGCCAGCCCGCCGCCCCTCACTCCACCAACTGCGCCGTGCGCAGCGCCGAGAGTGCCTGCGCCCAGCGCGGATCCTGGCGGTAGTCAACGCCCGGAAAAGCGCGCCGACGCATACGCGCCAATCCCTTGGGCGCCACGACCTCGAGGCGCTGCGCCGCCGACAAAGCCAGCTCCGCCGCCGCCCGGTCATTGCACACCAGGCCCATGTCGCAGCCGGCGCTCAGCGCGGCCTCGATGCGGCTGGCGGCATCGCCGACCACATGGGCGCCGGCCATCGACAGGTCATCGCTGAAGATCACCCCCTCGAAGCCCAGCTCGCCGCGCAGAATGTCCTGCAGCCAGCGGCGCGAAAAGCCGGCCGGCTGGCTGTCGACCTGCGGGTAGATGACGTGGGCCGGCATCACCGCGGCCAGGTCGCGACTCAGCGCGGCGAACGGGCGCAGATCCTTCTGGCGAATTTCTTCCAGGCTGCGCTCATCCAGGGGAATCGCCACGTGGGAATCGGCCTCGGCCCAGCCGTGACCGGGAAAATGCTTGCCCGTGGCGGCCATGCCCGCCTCCGCCATGCCGCGGATAAAGGCACCCGCCAGTTGCGTGGCCCGCTCGGGATCGCCCTCGAAGGCGCGGTGGCCGACCACCGCACTGCGCCCGTGATCCAGATCCAGCACCGGCGCAAAGCTCAGGTCCAGCCCCACCGCCAGCACTTCGGTGGCCATCAACCAGCCGCACTGGCGCGCCAAGTTTTCTGCATCGGCGCAACCGGCGATCGCCCGCATCGCCGGCAGTTTCACGAAGCCCTGACGCAGGCGCTGCACCCGCCCACCTTCCTGGTCCACCGCCAGGAGCAGGTCGGGACGCAGCGCACGGATGGACTGGCACAATTCACGCACCTGTCGCGGGCTCTCGATATTGCGGGCGAAGATGATCAGGCCGCCGACCTCGGGCTGGCGCAGCAACTGGCGATCCTCGGCGGTCAGCCAGGTACCGGCGATGTCCACCATCAGGGAGCCATACAGGGGAGTCGTCACAACGGATATTCCTTGAATAGAAGCTTCACGCCCAACGGCCATGGGACAGTGGCGCAGCCCGGAGTTCCCGGCCGCCCGTACCGGGCCATGCAGCGCATAAAGCAATTAGGTCAAAGGCCGCTAGCTTAGGGGCAGCCAAGACCAGCGGGCAAGCGCTGCCCCGGCTCAGGGCTTGGTGACGGCAGCGCTTTTGTGGCGCGGGATGAGCTGTGCAGTGGCCAGACGCGGATCGGTCACCGCGCTTTCCGAACGCATGCCGGCCGCCAGGAACGGCACCATCAGGCGCATCACCTGCTCGATCGAGGTGTCGACGCCAAAGTCGCTCTCGGCCATGGCCCGCAGCGCCTTGATACCGGACATGCTGAAAGCCGCGGCGCCGAGCATGAAGTGCACGCGCCAGAACAGTTCCAGGGGCGGAATGCCGGGTGCCGCCTCGTGCACCAGGTACATGTAGCGGCGAAATACCTTGCCGTAGACCTCTTCGAGGTACTTGCGCAGGTGACCCTGGCTCTGGCTGAACGCCAGACCCAGCAAACGCATGAAGATCGACAGGTCGTTACCGCTGCGCGGCTTGACCGCCAGGGCCTGCTCGACCAGCAGCTCGAGCAGCTCCTCGAGGCTGAAGGTGACCCCCGGCTTGCTCTGGCGCTTGTCCAGCTCGCGCTCGAGGCTGCTGCAGAAAGGCCCGAGAAAGCGCGAGAACACCGCCTGAATCAAGGCCTTCTTGGAGCCGAAATGGTAATTGACGGCAGCCAGGTTGACCCCGGCCTTGCTGGTGATCAGGCGCAGCGACGTTTCGGCAAAGCCCTTCTCCGCGAACAACTGCTCCGCCGCGTCGAGAATGCGTTCAACGGTTTCCGATTGCGCCATGACTTCCACCAGACAAACAAGTGTTTGAAACATACGTTTCAGCGCGTGCCACTGTCAAGTCGCGCAAGGCGTATTCTGGATGCTCGGTCATCATTTGGCGATAGCGTCGCACACTACCTCGGCATCGTCGCCCGCGCGAAGCGGGCAACCGCCCATCCGCTGCCCTGCCCCTATCGGCACGCCGCTGCCATCAAGCGATTGCCAAGCACGGTTTACTGTATATAATCCCAGTCACTGTATAAAAAGCCAGAGCGCCCCACATGATCAAGCTGACGCCCCGCCAAGGCGAAATTCTCGCCTTCATCAAGCAGTGCCTGGAAGACAACGGCTACCCGCCAACCCGTGCGGAGATCGCTCAGGCCCTGGGCTTCAAGTCGCCCAACGCGGCCGAGGAACACCTCAAGGCGCTGGCCCGCAAGGGTGCCATCGAGATGACCCCGGGCGCTTCGCGCGGCATTCGCATTCCGGGTTTCGAGCCCAATCAGGACGAAGAAGACGGGCTGCCGGTGATTGGCCGTGTCGCCGCCGGCGCACCCATCCTGGCGCAGCAGCACATCGAAGAGGCCTGCCGGATCAACCCGGACTTCTTCCGCCCCAAGGCCGACTACCTGCTGCGTGTACGCGGCATGAGCATGAAGGACATCGGCATCATCGATGGCGACCTGCTCGCCGTGCATACCACCAGTGAGGCTCGCAACGGCCAGGTGGTGGTGGCGCGCATCGACGACGAAGTGACGGTCAAGCGCTTCAAGCGTGAAGGCAATACCGTCTGGCTGCTGGCGGAAAACCCGGAGTTCGCGCCGATCGAAGTGAACCTGGAAGAGCAGGATCTGATCATCGAAGGTTTGAGTGTCGGCGTCATCCGCCGCTAATTGGAGGCGTCATGCAGTTCCCCCAGTCGTTGAGCCGTAACCAGCTGCCCCTGTTCGATGCCTTTCTGGCCTCGACCATCGCAGTCGTAGAGGATCCAGCAAGCCAGGAAGACACCTTCAGCGAGGTGTCGCTGCGTGGTGCCGCCGGGCATTGCCTGACGCTACTGGCGCCCATGCTGCGGGAACTGAGCGAGAAGGATGACGAACGCTGGCTGACCCTGATCGCCCCGCCCGCCAGCCTGACCCAGAGCTGGCTGCGCGACGCCGGTCTTAACCGTGAGCGTATCCTGCTGCTGCAGCCACGCCACAACCAGAGCCCGCTGCAACTGGCCCAGGAAGCCTTGAAGCTTGGCCGTAGCCACACCGTGGTCAGCTGGCTGCACCCCCTGCCCCAGCACGCACGGCAGCAGCTGGAAGCAGCGGCGCGCACCGGCAAGGCGCAAAGCCTGAACATCAGCCTGGGTTGAGATCTGCCGTCGGCTAACCGTCGAGCAGAAAAGCAAAAGGCCAGCGAATAAGCTGGCCTTTTGTTTTTCTGCGTTCGCTCAGGCGAATGCCTGTCAGTGAAGAACGCGCGGTTGCTCGTCTTCCTCGTGCTCGAAATCACCCTCTGCCATCCGACCGGCCATCTGCACGCCGACATTGAGCATCGCCTTGGCGACCTCGACATGCTGGCCCTGCAGGAACGCCTTGGCATCTTCCGAGAAGTCCAGCACCACCAGTGCTTCCTCATCGTCGGCTCGACGCAGGGCGATGCGCCCATCGGGCAATTCGACGATTTCAAGGAAAGACGTAGGCATAACTCGGGTTCTCCACGAAAGGCTGCCCAGTGTAACAGCCAGCCTGGCTGATCGCTTGGCGAAAAAGCCGCCAATTGCCGAACGGGCGCTCAATCGAGCGGCGTGTTTACCACTCGCTGAGCCCGACACGAAAGCGCTGGGCCAGCGCCTTGAGTTCCTGCCGCCAGTTTTCCAGGGTTTCGCGCGCAAGCGGCGCTGGCTCCTGGTCAACGCTCACGGCCTCGATAAGCCCAGCGGCGCCAGGCTCACCCTTCGGCTCCCGCGGCGCACGTGGCGGCTTGAACAGCTCGGCGTGAGCGGCCAAAAGCTGCCCCAGCCAGGTGTGCCGGTTCTCGGCCAGCTCGACCAGCTCCGCCAGCTCAGGGCTTGGCGCCGCGCTGAGATTCTGGCGATCCAGCAGCAGCTCGGCACGCGCAGCGCTGCTATTGGCCAGGCGATAGAAGCCGGCGATCTCATGGCACAGCCCCAGCAACGCGCCGTACAGATGAAACAGGGTGGCCTCGCGCTCGGCCTGCACCAGTGCCTGGGCATTCATCGCCCGGCCCTCTTCGGCCTTGCGCCAGGACTCCAGGCAGAGCCCGGCGTAGAAAATCTTCTGATTGGTGCGGGTATACAGTTCACCAGCCATATGCACTCTCCAGAGAACGTCAGGCACGCTCCAGGAGAGCGTGCCGGGCGCTGATCAACGCTTGTCTTCGACCTTCCACTTGCCGCCGTCGTAGAACGCTTTCCAGCCGGTTGGCTTGCCGTCCACTTCGGTCTGCACGTACTGCTCCTTGGTCTTGCGGCTGTAACGGATGACCGCCGCACGGCCTTCGGGATCCTTGGCCGGCGCATCGAACAGGAAGTGGTACTTCGGATCGATCTCGTCCTTGTGCGGCAGCAGCTCGAGCACCAGCGGTGCACGGGTTTCGCGGTTTTTCGGGAACTGGCTGGCAGCCAGGAACAGCCCCGACGCACCGTCGCGCAGTACGTAGGTGTCATCGACCTTCTCGCACTTGAGCTCCGGCATCTTCACCGCGTCCATCTTGGGTGGCGCGGGCTCGCCATTGCGCAGCAACTTGCGGGTGTTCTTGCATTCGCTGTTGGTGCAGCCGAAGAACTTGCCGAAACGGCCGGTCTTGAGCTGCATCTGGCTGCCGCACTTGTCGCATTCCAGGCTCGGGCCTTCGTAGCCCTTGATGCGGAACTGACCCTGCTCGATTTCGTAACCGGCGCAGTCCGGGTTGTTACCGCAGATATGCAGCTTGCGGGTTTCATCCAGCAGGTAGGCGTCCATCGCGGTGGCGCAGATCGGGCAGCGATGCTTGCCGAGCAGCACGCGCGACTCCGACTCGCCCTCGTCATCGGCGGCGATCTCGTCGCCCGGCACCAGGTTGACCGTGGCCTTGCAGCGCTCTTTCGGCGGCAGGGCGTAGCCCGAGCAGCCCAGGAACACGCCCGTGGAGGCGGTACGAATCATCATGTGCCGGCCGCATTCGCGGCAGGGAATGTCGGTCGGCGTCGGCGTGTTGGCACGCATGCCGTTGTCACCGTCGGCAGCCACTTCGAGCTTTTTCTTGAAGTCGCCATAGAACTCGTCGAGCAGGTGTTTCCACTCGCGCTCGCCCTGGGCCACGTCATCGAGGTTCTCTTCCATGCCGGCGGTGAAGCCGTAGTCCATCAGGTCGGAGAAGCTTTCGCTGAGGCGCTCGGTAACGATGTCGCCCATCTTCTCGGAATAGAAGCGACGGTTATGCAGCGCCACGTAGCCGCGATCCTGGATGGTGGAAATGATCGCCGCGTAGGTGGACGGACGGCCGATCCCACGCTTTTCCATTTCCTTGACCAGGCTGGCTTCCGAGTAACGCGCCGGTGGCTTGGTGAAATGCTGGCTGGGGTCGAGCTTGATCAGCTTGAGCGACTCGCGCTCCTTCATTTCCGGCAGCACGGCATCGTCGCCCGGCTTGCTCATCTGCGGCTGGGCACGGGTGTAACCATCGAACTTGAGGATGCGGCCCTTGGCACGCAGCTCGAACTGCGCGGCGTTGACCGTGACGGTGGTCGACAGGTACTCGGCCGGCGGCATCTGGCAGGCCACGAACTGGCGCCAGATCAGCTCATACAGGCGCTCGGCGTCGCGCTCCATGCCGGACAGCTGGGTCGGCCGCAGGTTGACGTCGGAGGGACGGATCGCCTCGTGCGCCTCTTGGGCGCCTTCCTTGCTGGAGTAGAAGTTCGGCTTCTCCGGCAGGTATTTGCTGCCGTACTCGCTGTCGATGAAGCCGCGCACCATCTCGATGGCGTCGGCCGACAGGTTGGTCGAGTCGGTACGCATGTAGGTGATGTAGCCGGCCTCGTAGAGCCGCTGGGCCATCATCATGGTCTTCTTCACCCCGAAGCCCAGGCGCGTGCTGGCCGCCTGCTGCAGGGTGGAGGTGATGAACGGCGCCGACGGCTTGCTGCTGGTCGGCTTGTCCTCGCGCTTGGCAACGCTGTAGCTCGACGCCTTGAGGGTCGCCAG
This sequence comes from Pseudomonas sp. G34, assembly GCF_031119625.1. Taxonomy (GTDB): domain Bacteria; phylum Pseudomonadota; class Gammaproteobacteria; order Pseudomonadales; family Pseudomonadaceae; genus Aquipseudomonas. Next base: position 184,574 of record NZ_JAVHZV010000009.1, on the reverse strand, counting down.
CGCGGCCATGGCCTGGGCTTCGTTCAACGGCTTGAAGGCAGCGCCACTTTCGCGAACCACTTCGAAACGCACCTGGGCGTCCTTGGCGGTGCCGAGGTCGGCGTGCACTTCCCAATACTCTTCGGGCACGAAGGCGCGGATTTCCTTTTCGCGCTCGACCACCAGCTTCACCGCTACCGACTGCACACGGCCGGCCGACAGGCCGCGGGCGATCTTCGCCCACAGCAGCGGCGAGACCATGTAGCCCACCACGCGGTCGAGGAAACGACGCGCCTGCTGGGCGTTGACCCGGTTGATATCCAGCTCGCCCGGGGCGGAAAACGCCTCCTGGATGGCCTTCTTGGTGATCTCGTTGAACACCACGCGCTTGTAGCGGCTGTCATCGCCACCGATGGACTCGCGCAGGTGCCAGGCGATCGCCTCCCCCTCTCTATCCAAGTCGGTCGCGAGATAGATGGTGTCGGCTTCCTTGGCCAGGCGGCGCAATTCCTCGACCACCTTTTCCTTGCCGGGCAGGATCTCGTACTTGGCTTTCCAGCCGTGCTCCGGGTCGACACCCATGCGCGCGAACAGTTGGCGCTTGGCCTTTTCCTTCGGCGACAGCGCCGGCGCTTCGCCTGCTGCTGCCTTGCCACGCTTGGCAGGTTCCTTGGTAGCCGCCCCGCCGCTGGTGGGCAGGTCGCGGATATGGCCGATGCTCGACTTCACCACGTACTGGCTGCCCAGGTACTTGTTGATGGTCTTGGCCTTGGCCGGGGATTCCACGATGACCAGCGATTTACCCATGGATTGGAAAATTCCTGAAATTCGGTAGGTGAATGGCGACCAGGCGCCTGAAAACACTGTTGGGCGTATCGAGTCGACGCCTGTCACGTCGACGATGAAGGCGCTCGCTCGATAGAGCGGACGCAAAAAGCGTGGTGCTGCCGCGGATCGGAGTGGCGTTTTACACGATCCCGATCGCCCTGCGATCAGCTTTGGCCCCGCTATATATAGTGGCGGTCAAGGCAAGGTCAAGGGCGAGCGCTTCCTGAAGTGCGCTCAGGGATGGTAGAGAACGCTTGCCTCGGCCTCGACCAAAGCAAAGCGTGGAACCCGCTCGCCGTCCAGTTCGACCTCACTGGTAAACATCGCCAGCGGCCGTACCCAAAGGCCGAACTCGCCATACAGCGCCTGGTAGACGACCACTTCCTCTTCGCTCTCCGAGTGCCTGGCCACGCCCAGCACACGGTACTCGGGGCCTTTGTAATGACGGTAGAGACCGGGTTGCAGCGACATCATTCAATTTCCTGGAAATATTTTTCGTTCGATAGAAAGGTCGGCCGGCATTTCGTGCCACGGGCCGAACCAGGCTGCCCCATGCAACAAGGCAGGCTCCTAAAAACAAAAACCGGGGCAGAAGCCCCGGTTGTGCAACAGGTACCGCGAATCCGTTCAAAGGTGGCGGCGGATTCTTAGATGCGTTCGAACACCGTGGTGATGCCCTGACCCAGGCCAACGCACATGGTCGCCACGCCGAAGGTGCCGTTGTTCTGCTTCATCACGTTGAGCAGGGTACCGGAGATACGCGCCCCGGAACAACCGAACGGGTGACCCAGGGCGATGGCGCCGCCGTGCAGGTTGACCTTCTCTTCCATCTTGTCGAGCAGCTTGAGGTCCTTGAGCACAGGCAGGGCCTGGGCGGCGAAGGCCTCGTTGAGCTCGACGAAATCGATGTCATCGATGGTCAGGCCGGCACGCTTGAGCGCCTTCTGGGTCGAGGGTACCGGGCCGTAGCCCATGATCGCCGGATCCACACCGGCCACGGCCATGGCACGCACCACGGCCATCGGCTGGATGCCCAGGTCCTGGGCGCGCTGGGCGCTCATGACGATCATGCAGGAGGCGCCATCGGTGATCTGCGAGGAAGTACCCGCCGTCACGGTGCCGCCCTTGGGGTTGAAGGCCGGCTTGAGGTTGGCCAGGCTTTCCAGGGTGGTTTCCGGGCGAATGGTTTCGTCGTAGTCGAAGACCTTGAGGAAGCCGTTCTCGTCGTAGCCCTGCAGCGGGATGATCTCGTCCTTGAACTTGCCTTCCAGCGTGGCCTTGTGGGCCAGCTGGTGGGAGCGCACGCCGAACTGGTCCTGGGCTTCGCGGGTGATGCCGTGCATCTTGCCCAGCATCTCGGCGGTCAGGCCCATCATGCCGGAGGCCTTGGCGGCATACAGCGACAGGTGCGGGTTCGGGTCGACGCCATGCATCATGCCGACGTGGCCCATGTGCTCGACGCCGCCGACCACGAACACATCGCCGTTGCCGGTCTGGATGGCCTGCACGGCGGTGTGCAGCGCGCTCATCGACGAGCCACACAGGCGGCTGACGGTTTGGCCGGCACTGGTGTGCGGGATCTGGGTCATCAGCGACGCCATGCGCGCGATGTTCCAGCCCTGCTCCAAGGTCTGGTTGACGCAACCCCAGATGACGTCTTCGACTTCTTTGGGGTCGACCTTGTCGTTGCGCTCCAGCAGTTTGCTGATCAGTTGCGCCGACATCGTTTCGGCGCGGGTATTACGGTGCATGCCGCCCTTGGAACGTCCCATCGGGGTACGGCCGAAGTCGACGATGACTGCATCTCTTGGATTCAGGCTCATAAATTCACTCTCGCTCCAATCGTTGCGCGATTAACCAAAGAAGGTCTGGCCGTTTTTGGCCATTTCACGCAGTTTCTCGGTCGGCTGATACAGCGCACCCAGATCGGCGTACTTGTCGGCCAGGGCCACGAATTCGGCAACCCCGACGCTGTCGATGTAACGCAGCGCCCCCCCACGGAAGGGCGGGAAACCGATACCGTAGATCAGGCCCATGTCGGCCTCGGCGGCGCTCTCGACGATGCCATCCTCCAGGCAGCGCACGGTTTCCAGGCACAGCGGGATCATCATGATGTTGATGATGTCGTCATCGCTCAGCTCGCGCTGCTCGGCCACGATCGGCTTGAGCAGCTCGTAGGCCTCGGGGTCGCTGACCTTCTTCGGCTTGCCGCGCTTGTCGGTCTCGTAGGCGTAGAAGCCCTTGCCGTTCTTCTGGCCCAGGCGGTTGGCTTCGTACATCACGTCGACCGCGGTACGGCCTTCCACCGCCATGCGATCCGGGAAGCCCTCGGCCATCACGTCGCGGCCATGGTGGCCGGTGTCGATGCCGACCACGTCGGACAGGTAGGCCGGGCCCATGGGCCAGCCGAACCGCTCCATGACCTTGTCGATACGGGCGAAGTCGACACCGAAGCTCAGCAACTTGGAGAAGCCGCCGAAATACGGGAACAGCACGCGGTTGACCAGAAAGCCCGGGCAGTCGTTGACCACGATCGGGTTCTTGCCCATCTTCTTGGCGTACGCCACGGTGGTGGCCACCGCCTCGTCACTGGATTTCTCGCCGCGGATGACTTCGACCAGGGGCATCATGTGCACCGGGTTGAAGAAGTGCATGCCGACGAAGTTTTCCGGGCGCTTGAGGGCCTTGGCCAGCAGGCTGATGGAAATGGTCGAGGTGTTGGACGCCAGGATGGTGCCCTCCTTGACTGCAGCCTCGACCTCGGCCAGCACGGCCTGCTTGACCTTGGGGTTCTCGACCACGGCTTCGACGACGATGTCGACGTGACCGAAATCACCGTAGGACATGGTCGGACGGATGGCGCTCAGCGACTCGGCCATCTGCGCGGTGGTCATGCGACCTTTCTCGACGCGCTTGCCGAGCAGCTTGGAGGCCTCGTTCAGGCCCATCTTGATGCCTTCTTCGCGAATGTCCTTCATCAGGATCGGCGTGCCCTTGGAAGCCGACTGATAGGCGATGCCGCCGCCCATGATGCCGGCACCCAGTACCGCAGCCAGTTTCACGCCGTGAGCGATGGCGTCGTGAGCCTTGGCCTTCTTCTTCAGTTCCTGGTCATTGAGGAACAGGCCGATCAGGCTCTCGGCGACCGAGGTCTTGGCCAGCTTGGCGAACCCGGCTGCTTCGACTTCCAGGGCCTTGTCGCGGCCGAAGTTGGCGGCCTTCTGGATGGTCTTGATCGCTTCGACCGGCGCCGGGTAGTTCGGGCCGGCCTGGCCGGCGACGAACCCCTTGGCAGTCTCGAAGGCCATCATCTGCTCGATGGCGTTGAGCTTGAGCTTTTCCAGCTTGGGTTGGCGCTTGGCCTGGTAGTCGAGCTCGCCGGAGATGGCGCGCTTGATCAGGTCCAGGGCACCGGCCTGCAGCTTGTCAGCGCTGACCACGGCGTCTACTGCACCGACCTTGAGGGCTTCCTCGGCGCGGTTTTCCTTGCCGGAGGCGATCCACTCGACCGCGTTGTCGGTACCGATCAGGCGTGGCAGGCGCACGGTGCCGCCGAAGCCCGGGTAGATACCCAGCTTGACTTCGGGCAGGCCGATCTTGGCGCCCTCGGCCATGATCCGGTAGTCGGCAGCCAGGCACATTTCCAGGCCGCCACCCAGGGCGATGCCGTTGATGGCGACCACGGTGGGTACGTTCAGGTCTTCGAAATCGCTGAAGATCTTGTTGGCTTCCAGGCTACTGGCAACCAGCTGCTCTTCGGGCAGTTTGAAGTTGTCGACGAACTCGGTGATGTCGGCGCCGACGATGAACACGTCCTTGCCGCTGCTGACGATCACGCCCTTGATCGAGGCGTCGGCCTTGATCGCATCGACGCTCTGGCGCAGCTCGCTCAAGGTCAGACGATTGAATTTGTTGACGGACTCACCCTTGAGGTCGAACTTGAGTTCGACGATGCCGCTTTCAAGAGCCTTAACCGTGATGGCTTTACCTTCGTAAATCATCAACTGATCTCCACGCTAAGGGAATCTGAACAGTACACACCGGAGCCAACAGGCTGACTCACGCCACCAGACAACGTAGACGAAAATCTGCTACCCACCGATGCGGTATTCGGACTGAATTGGGCACTGCCGGCAAGGCAAACACTCAATTCATACGCCCGTTTGATTTGGGTGAGCACACCTTCACGGAAAAGCCTGCGATTGTCAATTGGCGTTATGTAGCCAGGTGCGGCAAGCACTACGCAGACCATACAGTCACGCTGGCCCGTCGCGAAAAGCCTATCATCAGCGTCGATATCCCATCATTCGGCAGGCGCCGCCGGCCCGTTCGCCAGCGCTAGCCAAAACCCCGGGGCACGGGTAGAGTCGCGCCCATTCGGCTGCCACCGAATGCCCAAAAACAACAAGAACGAGCGACTACACCGAGGTTCCCGCATGCCCACTCACTTGCGTACCTTCTCTCCGCGTGCCCTTCTGCTTGCTGCCCTGCTGATACCCATGGCGGTATCCGCCAACACCACTGGCGACCTCCAGCACCTGCAGAACTTCCATCTTGCCGCCCAGAAAAGCCTGGGCGACTTCTACATGTACAACGGCATGGAAGGCGACCAGCGCTATGCGCGAATGATCGATGCCTCCCGCCAGCGCGCACGCGAGCAGCTGGGTAAGCTGGCGAACCTGCCCGACGCAGGTGCCGCGCGCCTGCAAGGCCAGCTGCAGGAGCAATGGCAAGCCTACGACCTGGAGTTGACGAGCTTGATGACAGCCCTGCAAAAACAGGGCTACACGGATCTGCAGCCGGTCGCGGACATGGCCTCGCGCAACCGTCAGGTACTGGCGACCGCCCAGGCGCTTTACGAAGCGCTGCAACCCATGGATGGCAGCGCCGTCAGCGAGCAGGCCAGCGCCGTCCGGCAGCTCAGCCTGTTGATGCAGAGCATCGCCGTGAACTACGCCGCGCGCAGCGCTTCGGTGGGCGCGAGCTTCTCCGCAGACAGCAGCGAGCGGCCCATCGAGGAATTGGTCGGCGACTTTGCCACGCGCCTGGCGGCGCTGCGCAACCAGGCAGCCAACAGTGCGGCGGTCAACACCACGCTCGATGGCGTGGCGACCAAGTGGCGATATATCGAGAGTTCGCTGCGCAATTACAACGAGAAGAGCGTGCCCTTTCTGGTCAGCAAGTATTCGGACAGCATCATCCGCAGCCTGGCGGACGTCGACGCGCTGTACGCGCAATCGGGCAGCGCGTCATGAGCCAGTGCGACGCCGGCTCGACAGCCGGGTCAGGCCTGGCCCTTGAGAAAGGCGGCGATCGCCGGCAGCGACTCGGGCTGCGCACGCTCGCCCCAGAACAGCGCGATCATCTGCGGCGTGGCCTCGGCCTTGTAGACGTCGGCCGGCAGGGTGGCGAGCTGTGCGGCCAGTGCCGTGTCGGCGCAGGGCTCCTGCCATTTGTTCAGCCACTGGCCCGGCTCGCGCTGCCAGTAGCACCAGCTGTCCTGGCGCCCGCGGGGCCGTGGATGGTGGTATTGCGGGCAGGGGTTGGGCGGCGTCTTGGCCAGCCAGTACGGCCACTCCTCGCGGGCCAGCTGCATCGCCAGGCCCAGGCGCCGCGCCTGCATGCGCACGTCCATCTGACCGCGCTGGCGCCGCGATGGCACCAGCCAGACCAGCGGGCTGAGGGCCAGGACCAGTAGGGCCAGAACGATCCATCCCGTCATAATTTCTATCTCGACTGCGCAACCTGTGGTAAATGCTCAAACCAGCCATACTTGAAATCACTGGTCACCCTTGTAAGGAGACACCCCATGTCCTACCAGCACATTCTGGTCGCCGTCGATCTGACCGAGGAGTGCGACCCGGTAATGAAGCGCGCCCAGGCTCTGGCCGGCAGCACCCAGGCCAAACTCTCCGTGGTACACATCGTCGAACCCATGGCCATGGCCTTCGGTGGCGACGTGCCGATGGACCTGTCGATGCTGCAACAGCAGCAGTTCGAACAAGCCAAGGAGCGCCTCGACGCGTTTGCCGTCAAATACCCGCAGCTCAGCGCAGAAAGCCGCCACCTGGCCTACGGCCAGCCGCGCCAGGAAATTCACCGCCTGGCCGCCGAACAGCACTGCGACCTGATCATCGTCGGCAGCCACGGCCGCCATGGCCTGGCCCTGCTGCTCGGCTCCACCGCCAACGACGTGCTGCATGGCGCGCCGTGCGACGTACTGGCAGTGAGCCTCAAGAAACCCTCGGCCTGATCCCCTGCGGCAAGGCGACCAACGCCGGGCAAACGCCCGGCGTTTTCAGCTCAGCGGATGGGTATCAGCCTTCCAGCTCAGCCCAGCGCTCGACCAAACGATCCAGTTCTTCCTGCCTGGCCTGCAATTGCGCCAGCACCACCGCCGTCTGCTCGCCCGACTGCTGATAGAAGGCCGGATCGGCGATCTGTGCTTCCAGGGCGGCAATCGCCTGCTCGGCGGCATCGATCTGCTCCGGCATGGCGTCCAGTTCACGCTGGTGCTTGTAGCTGAGCTTCTTCTTCGCCGCTGGCGCAGCCGCTGCAGCCTCGGCGGGCGGCGCTTCGGCCACGGCCGTTTCGACGATCGCCGAGTTCAGCTCGGCCTTGCCCGACTTGCTTTCGCCGACGCCGAGCAGGCGCGGTGAGCCGCCCTGGCGCAGCCAGTCCTGATAACCGCCGACGTATTCGCGCACCTTGCCCTCGCCTTGGAAAACCAGGGTGCTGGTCACCACGTTGTCGAGGAAGGCCCGGTCGTGGCTGACCATCAGCACGGTGCCCTTGAAGTTCGCCAGCACTTCCTCGAGCAGCTCCAGGGTTTCCACGTCGAGGTCGTTGGTCGGCTCGTCGAGCACCAGCAGGTTGGCCGGCTTGCTGAACAGCTTGGCCAGCAGCAGGCGGGCACGCTCACCGCCGGACAACGCCTTGACCGGCGTGCGCGCGCGTTGCGGGCTGAACAGGAAATCGCCCAGGTAGCTCAGCACGTGGCGGTTCTGGCCATCGATCTCGATGAAATCGCGGCCTTCGGAAATATTGTCGATGACGGTCTTTTCCACATCGAGCTGGTGCCGCAGCTGATCGAAGTAGGCCACCTCGATCTTGGTGCCCTGCTCCACCTTGCCGGCGGTCGGCTGCAAGCCGTCGAGCATCAACTTGAGCAGCGTGGTCTTGCCGGTACCGTTGGCGCCAAGCAGGCCGATACGATCACCGCGCTGCAGCACCATGGAGAAATCCTTGATCAGCAGCGGGCCGCCCGGATGGGCGAAGCTGACGTTCTCCAGCACCATCACCTGCTTGCCGGACTTGTCCGCCACGTCCAGCTGGATATTGGCCTTGCCGGTGCGCTCGCGACGCTCGCTGCGCTCCACACGCAAGGCCTTCAGGGCACGCACGCGGCCTTCGTTACGGGTGCGACGGGCCTTGATGCCCTGGCGGATCCACACTTCTTCCTGGGCCAGCTTCTTGTCGAACAGCGCATTGGCGGTTTCTTCGGCGGCCAGGGCGGCCTCCTTGTGCACCAGGAAGCTGGCGTAATCGCCGTTCCAGTCGATCAGCCCGCCGCGATCCAGCTCGAGAATGCGCGTGGCCAGGCTCTGCAGGAAGGCCCGGTCGTGGGTGATGAACAGCACCGCGCCCTGGAATTCCTTGATGGCTTCTTCGAGCCAGGCAATGGCGCCGATGTCCAGGTGGTTGGTCGGCTCGTCGAGCAGCAGCAGATCGGGTTCGCTGACCAGCGCCTGGGCCAGCAGCACGCGCCGGCGCCAACCGCCGGAAAGCTCGGCCAGGGTCTTGTCGGCCGGCAACTGCAGGCGGCTCAGGGTGCTGTCGACCAGTTGCTGCAGGCGCCAGCCGTCCTTTGCCTCCAGCTCCTGCTGCACGTGCATGAGCTTGTTGAGGTCGTCCTCGGTCACGCAGTTCTGCGCCAGGTGATGGTACTGGGCAAGCAGCTCGCCAACGCCATCGAGGCCCTGGGCAACCACGTCGAATACCGTGCGGCCATCGGCCACCGGCAACTCCTGGGGCAACTCGCCGATCTTCAGCCCCGGCGCACGCCAGATCGCGCCATCGTCGGGCTTCTGCTGGTCATTGACCAGCTTGAGCATGCTCGACTTGCCGGTGCCGTTACGGCCGATGATGCACACCCGCTCGCCGCGGGCGATCTGCCAAGACACCTTGTCCAGCAGCGGCATGGCGCCAAAGGCCAGGGAAACATCGGTGAACTTGAGCAGGGTCATCAGGGTTGCCTCGACAATACACGGGAGTGGTGGGCGAAAGCCTGGGGCGCGACCTGGGGCTCGCTGCTGCCGACCACGAAAACTGATCTGGCCGACGCGTGCGCCAGCCAAAAACGGGCGCGTATTCTAACCGAGAAGACCGTCGGCGTCTGTCAGCCTCGGCACCGGCCATCGATGTGACATAAACAGACATGCGCCAGGCACCAGCGGCCCTTTCGCGGCACGCCGGCAAAAGGCTAAGCTAGCGACCATTGCCGCCGCCGCGCCGGACGATGCCCGTATCGCCGCGGCGCACACCGGTAACCGCCCCAAGGGCACATCAGGCGACCGGCATCAGCCAGGTCGCGCCCGCTCACGAGATGACCCCGGAAGAGCCATGCGCTGTCGTTTGCCCAGTCTGCTGTCCTGCCTGATCCTTTGCGCCGCCACCTCCACGCTCAGCCAGGCCGCCAGCCTGCAGCAGCAGCGCCAGTACTACGACGAAGCCAAGGCGGCGCTCGCCAAGGGCGACAAGGGGCCTTACCAGCGCTACGCCAGCGCGTTGCGCGACTATCCGCTGACTCCCTACCTGGCCTACGACGAGCTGACCGCCCGCCTGAAGTCGGCCAGCAACCAGGAAATCGAAGGCTTCCTCGCCGCCCACGGCGACCTGCCCCAGGCCAGCTGGATGAAATTGCGCTGGCTGCGCTGGCTGGCCGAGCGTGGCGAATGGCAGACCTTCGCCAACTACTACGACCCGGGGCTGAACTTCACCGAACTCGATTGCCTGAATGGCCAGCGCCAGCTGGCCCAGGGCCAGACCGCCGAAGGTTATGCCACCGCCGAGAAACTCTGGCTGGTCGGCAAATCCCAGCCCGAAGCCTGTGACCGCCTGTTCGACCGCTGGGCCGCCGAAGGCCAACTGACCGAACAACGCCGCTGGCAGCGCACCAAGCTGGCCGCTGAAGCGCGCAACTACAGCCTGGCGACCTTTCTGAGCAAGGATCTGCCAACCCTGAGCAACCACGGCAAGTTGCTCGTCGACGTCGCCCAGAAACCGCAGATGCTCACCCAGACCGCACGCTTCACGCCGGCCGACGACGCCATGGGCGATGTGGTCAGCCTCGGCCTGCGCCGCCTCGCCCGCCAGGATCCGGAACAGGCCCTGAGCCTGCTCGAGGGCTACTCGCAGCGCATGCGCTTTTCCGAGCAGGAAAAGGTCGCCATCGCCAACCAGATCGGCCTGACCCTGGCGCGCCGCTTCGACCCGCGCGCCCTCGAGGTGATGGCCAAATACGATCCCAACCTGCGCGACGACACCGTCAGCGAATGGCGTGCTCGCCTGCTGCTGCGCCTGGGCCGCTGGGACGAAGCCCACAAGCTGATCAGCCGCATGCCCGAGTCCCTGGCCAGCACCAACCGCTGGCGCTACTGGCAGGCGCGCAGCCTGCAACTGGCGCAACCGAACAGCAAGGCCGCCCAGCCGCTGTTCCACGAGCTGGCCAAGGAGCGCGACTTCTACGGGTTCATGGCCGCCGATCAGGTCAAGGAGCCCTATTTCCTGAAGAACGCACCGCTGCAACTGAGCCCCGCGGTGATCAAGAAGGTACGCAATGCGCCGGGCATCCGCCGCGCCATGGAATTCCACGACCGCGGTCAGATCGTCGAAGGTCGCCGCGAGTGGTATCACGCCAGCCGCCATTTCGACCGCGACGAGCTGGTTGCCCAGGCGCGCCTGGCCTACGACATGCAGTGGTATTTCCCGGCGATCCGCACCATCAGCCAGGCCAAATACTGGGATGACCTGGATATCCGCTTCCCCATGGCCCATCGCGAGCCACTGACCGCGGAGGCCAAGAAACGCGGCCTGCACTCGAGCTGGGTGTTCGCCATCACCCGCCAGGAAAGCGGCTTCATGGCCGACGCCAAATCCCCCGTCGGCGCCATGGGCCTGATGCAGGTGATGCCCGCCACCGCCAAGGAAACCGCGCGCAAGTTCGGCATTCCTTTGAGCAACCCCAACAATGCCCTGCTGCCCAGCGTCAACATCCAGCTGGGTGCCGCCTACCTGAGCCAGATCTATGGCCAGTTCAACGGCAACCGGGTGCTCGCGTCGGCCGCCTACAACGCCGGGCCTGGGCGCGTGCGGCAGTGGCTGCGCGGCGCCGATCACCTGTCCTATGACGTGTGGGTGGAGAACATTCCGTTCAACGAAACCCGCCAGTACGTGCAGAACGTGCTGTCCTATGCGGTGATCTACGGCGACAAGCTCAACGCGCCACAGCCGCTGGTGGGCTGGCACGAGCGTTACTTCGATCAGTAGAGGCGCTGCATCGCGTCTTCCTATCGGCATCCGAGGCAATCGCCCCGGGTGTCGCTGCGCTCGACCCGGGCTACCCAGCATAGTGACCTAAGCCACTACCTCGACCGCCATGCCGACCTGCAGCTCGCCGCTGCCGTGGTTGATCAGGTTCTGCCCGAACAGGATGCCGTCTTCGCCCTGGCGATAGCTGCGCAGGGTGGTCAACGGCTCGCGGTCGGCACTGCGCTCACCGGTCTGCGGGTCGATGGTGGTGATCACACAACGCGAGCAGCGCTTGGCGAGGGTGAACTCGACATCGCCGATGCGGATGCGCTTCCAGTTGTCCTCGGCATAGGGCTCGCTGCCCTGCACCACCAGGTTGGGGCGAAAGCGCAGCATCTCCAGCGGACGGCCGACCCTGGCCACCAGGTCGTCCAAGGAGGCCTGGCCGATCAACAGCAGCGGGAAGCCGTCGGCGAAACCGACCTTCTCGTCGCCATTGACGTTGCCTTCGATAAAACGCGCCCGCTCCGCCGGCACGTGCACCAGGCGGCAGGCCTTGCCCAGCAATTCGCTGCCCCAGGCAGCGGCTTCGTCGCCGGCATCCGGCACCCGCAGGGTATCGCGCCAGATGATTACACCGCGCAGCGCCTGGTCCGGCTCCGGCAACGCCACCTGCAACGCCGGCATGCCGGGCGCCTCGAGAGTCAGGCCGCCAGCGGCATTCCAGCGCGCCTGCAGCTGGCTCATCCGAGGGAAGGTGCGTTGCGTCATGAACCGCCCGGTTTCCGCGTCCGCGAACATCCAGCGCCGATCACCGGCCACGCCCAGGCCGTCGAGCTGCAGGCTGGGCAGGGATTCACCCATGGCGGACTTGAGGGGGAAGCGGTACAGCGCGGAGAGGTGCATGGCGCGGCGTCCTGAGGTGAGCGAAACGGCGGTTATACGCAAACCGCCGTGATGGCTCAAGCCGCCAGCGCGTTACTTTTCGTCCAGGGCAAGACGCTGACGAATAACATCCACCAGCTTGTCGGGCTGGAACTTGGACAGGAAGTTGTCGCAGCCCACCTTCTTGACCATGGCGTCGTTGAAACTGCCGGACAACGAGGTGTGCAGCACCACGTACAGGTCACGCAGGCGCGGGTCCTGACGCACCTCGGTGGTCAGCCGGTAGCCGTCCATTTCCGGCATTTCGGCGTCGGTGAACATCATCAGCAGCTTGTCGGTGATGACCTCGCCGGCGTCTGCCCAGGCCTTGAGCATGTGCAGGCCTTTGAGCCCGTCGGTGGCGACGTGCATTTTCATGCCGAGCTGGGACAGGGTATCGCGCAACTGCGCCAGGGCCACGCTGGAGTCATCGACCAGTAGCACTTCACGACCACGGGCTTTTTCCAGCAGCGGATCGGCCAGACGGTCACCGGAAATGCGCGTGTCGTAGGGCACGATCTCGGCCAGCACCTTTTCCACGTCGATGATTTCCACCAACTGGTCATCGACCTTGGTGATCGCCGTCAGGTAATGCTGACGCCCTGCTCCACCCGGCGGTGGCAGGATGGACTCCCAGTTGAGGTTCATGATGCGGTCGACGCCGCCGACCAGGAACGCCTGGATCGAGCGGTTGTACTCGGTGACGATGATGGTGCTGCGCTCATCCGGCACGATCGGCCGCATGCCGATGGCCTGGGACAGATCGATGACCGGCAGGGTCTGGCCACGCAGGTGAATCACCCCGCAGACGAAACGATGGCGATGCGGCATCAAGGTCAGCTTGGGCATGTGCAGCACTTCCTGCACCTTGAACACGTTGATGGCAAACAGCTGCCGGCCCGCCAGACGGAACATCAGAATTTCCAGGCGGTTCTCGCCTACCAGCTGCGTCCGTTGATCAACGGTGTCGAGAATACCGGCCATTATTCGCTCCTGTGAGGCGTAGTGTTCGTATGAAGCTATCGGCCAGTCGTGCAATTACTGTAGGCGGCATGGCGCAACGCCATCTTGCACCAGCGCGCGGCGCTACACCAGCACCAGCCGATCAGTCGCGCAGCAAAGGTGAGTGCTCCGGCAAATGCAGGCGCAGCGCCTGGGGCCTTGCAGCAAAGCGTAGACGATTCCCACCACGCGGCTCGCCATCGAGGTTCAGGTCCAGGCCCTCCGGGGCATCGATTTCCAGCCAGGGCACGCGCGCGCTGATCGCCACGCCTTCGATGCCCTTCAGGCCGCCGGACAGCAGCGTGCCCAGGGTGCCGACCACGTCGTGGGCGGCCGGCACGATGCACACGTCCAGCAAACCGTCGTTCACCCGGGCGTGGGGGCACAGCACGTGCCCGCCGCCGGCCTGCCGGCCATTGCCGATGCCCAGGGCGAGGAAATCGCCCTCCCACTGGAAATCCGGGCCCTTGAAGCGACCAAAGGCCGAGCGTACTTCGGCAAAGCGGGTCAGGCCGGTGAGCATGTAAGCCGCCCCACCCAGGAAACGCTTGAGATCCTCGGAGGTATTGGCCGTGATGTTGGAGCCGAAGCCCCCCGTAGCCATATTCAGGAACAGCTCGCCATCGACCTCGCCGAGGTCGATCGGCTGCGCGGGCGTATCGAGCAGCGCCAGCGCATCGGCGGGCGTCAGCGGTATGCCTGCCGCATGGGCAAAATCATTGGCGGTTCCCAGCGGCAGCAACACCAGGCTGGCATCGGTTTCGGCCTTGGCCATGGCTTCGGCGACGTCACGCAGGGTGCCGTCGCCGCCGCCGGCGATCAGGGTCGGGTAGCCCGCCTGCAGAGCCTCGCCGACCAGGCGCTGGGCATCGCCCGCCTCCCAGGTGAGCCGCACGGCGAGATCCCAGCCGCGCTCACGCTGGCTGGCCACCGCAGTGCGCACCTCATCGTTGAGGGACTGCTTACCATGAAGGATCAACAGCGCTTTACGCTCTTGCATAACGGCTCCGGAAACGGGATTGAAGACAGGGCTGCTTATCCAGACAACACGCGAGCGAAATAATCACGCTCGCCGTCATTGGTTCGCAGCCTGCCGCCCCTACGCTTCAGCCGAGCAGTTCGCTCATCGGAATGAACTGCACCAGGTCGCCCTCGGCGAGGGTGGTGCCTTCCAGCACCTGTGCCAGCCCCTCGGCCCAGGCAGCGCTGCGCAGCACGCCGGAGCTCTGGTTCGAGTATGGCACCACGCGGCCGTTCTCGAGGCGCGCGCGCAGGAACTCGCGGCGCTTGCCCGGTTTGCCCCAGGTAAAACCCGCCGGCACCGGGAAGCCCAGGGGCTCGACCTTGTGCACACCCAGGCGGCGCAGCAGATAGGGGCGCGCCAGCAGGCCGAAGGTCACCAGCGTCGAGGCCGGATTACCTGGCAAGCCGATGACCGGGCGAGCGCGGAACTCGCCGACGGTCAGCGGCTTGCCCGGCTTGATGGCGAGCTTCCACAGCGCCAGCTCGCCGGCCTCACGCAGGGCGATGCCGAGAAAATCCGCCTCGCCCACCGACACCCCGCCAGTGGACAGGATCAGGTCGACATCATCCAGTTCTCCGAGGGCCTGGCGCGTGCGCTCGAGATCATCGGGCAGGATGCCGGCGTCGATGACCTCGCAGCCCAGGCGCTGCAGCCAGGCGACCAGCAGATAGCGGTTGCTGTTGTAGATCTGCCCCGGGCCCAGGCCGTGACCAGGTTCGACCAGCTCGTCGCCGGTGGACAGCACCGCCACCCGCGGCCGACGCCGCACCGGCAGCCTGGCGAGGCCAATGGATGCCGCCAGCCCCAGTTCGATTGGGCCCAGGCGCGTACCGGCAGCCAGCAGGGTCTCGCCCTTGCGGTTTTCCTGGCCCTGGGGACGAATGTTCTGCGCCAGCTGCAGCGCCTGCTTGAAATGCACGCGGCCGTCGTCGCCGACACTGACGTTCTCCTGCATCTCGACCGTATCGGCGCCTTGCGGAACCGGGGCACCGGTGAAGATGCGCGCGCAGGTGCCGGGCTGCAGCGGGTCGGGCGCCATGCCGGCGAGGATGCGCTGGCTGACCGGCAGCGCCTCGCCCTGCCAGTCGGCCAGGCGCAGCGCGTAGCCGTCCATGGCGCTGTTCGGCCAGGGCGGCAGGTCAAGGCCGGCGACCATCGGCTCGGCCAGCACCCGGCCATCGGCTGCGGCCAGGTCGACCATCTCCTGCTCGGTGATCGGCGTGGCCTCGGCCAGCTCCAGCAGCCGAGCCAGTGCCTGCTCCACCGGCATCAGCGGCGCATGCTGCTCGCTCATCCGCGGCTCTCGCAGGGCGCCGCGCGTTTCAGGTGCGGCACGAAGTTGCAGGGACGGTGGCGCGCGTCGAGCTGTTCGGCGAGGATGCCGTCCCAGCCGGTGCGGCAGGCATTGGTCGAGCCCGGCAGGCAGCACACCAGGGTGCCGTTGGCCAGGCCGGCCAGCGCCCGGGACTGAATGGTCGAGGTGCCGATATCGGCGGTGGAGATCTGCCGGAACAGCTCGCCGAAGCCGTCGACCTGCTTGTCGAGCAGGCAGGCCACCGCTTCCGGGGTGCTGTCACGGCCGGTGAAGCCGGTACCGCCGGTGATCAACACCACCTGCACCACGTCCTCGGCGATCCAGGTGGCGACCTGGGCGCGGATCCTGTACAGGTCGTCCTTGAGCAGCACCCGCTCGGCGAGGTTATGGCCTGCGGCTTTCAGGCGATCGACGAAGAGTTGCCCGGAGGTATCGGTTTCCAGCGTACGGGTATCGCTGACCGTCAGTACGGCGATATTCAGGGGCACGAATGGCGCATCGGCCTTGTGGCTCATGGCAGGCTTCCAGTTGTCGTCAACAATGGCCGGTGTTATACCACAGCGCCACCCTCGGAGCCCCTTGCCATGCCCATTGCAGCCCCACCGCAAAGCCTTTCCGTGGTCCTCCTCGCCGGTGGCCGAGGGCAACGCATGGGCGGCCTGGACAAGGGCCTGGTGCACTGGCGGGCGCGACCGATGATCGCCTGGCTGCACGAGGTGGTGCGGCCACTCACCGACGACCTGATCATTTCCTGCAACCGCAACCAGCAGGCCTATGGGGCCTACGCCGACCGCCTGGTCGGTGACGACAGTGCCGACTTTCCCGGCCCGCTCGCCGGTATCCGCGCAGCCCTGCAGGTCGCCCGTCATCCGCTGCTGCTGGTGCTGCCCTGCGACGCCCCGCGGGTCGACCGTGTGCTGATCGAGGACCTGCTGACCCTGGCTGGGGATCGCCCGGTGATGGCGCAACGCGCCGGCTACTGGGAGCCGCTGTTCGCCGTCATCCCTCGCCGCCTGCTGCCGTCGCTGGAGCAAGCGTGGCAGGCCGGCGAGCGCAGCACCCAGCGCTGGCTACGGGCGCACGATCCCGCTGCGCTGCCTTGCGAGGCCGACGATCCGCGCCTGAGCAACCTCAACTCAGCCGACCTGCTCGGCTGAACGCTTGCGGTAAGGCCGCCCCGGGTGGATAAATAGGGTGGAACTTGGTCGCGGTGTACCCGTCTGAGCCAAGGTAATCACTCAGCTTCGACTTTAAGGAGACATGCCATGAAGCAACGGACTACCGCTGCGTTTCTACTCGCCCTCGGCCTGGTTACCCTGGCTGGCTGCTCCACGCCATCGGTGATCACCCTCAACGATGGCCGTGAAATCCAGACTGTAGATCGTCCTGACTTTGACGATGACACCGGCTTCTACGAGTTCGAGCAGCTGGACGGCAAGCGCACCAAGGTCAACAAGGATCAGGTTCGTACCGTCAAGGAGCTGTAAGCGCCCCGCTGTTCTGGGGGGCGCACGCCAAGCGCGGCGCCCCGATTAAAAATTTTTGCTAACCCCTTGTGTTGCAAAAGTTTTTGAGTAGAATTTGGCGAATTCGGAGTGTAGCGCAGCTTGGTAGCGCGTCTCGTTCGGGACGAGAAGGTCGCAGGTTCGAATCCTGTCTCTCCGACCAAATCCCAGAAAAACCGGCCCTCGTGGCCGGTTTTTTCGTTTTGGCCCCTCCCCATCTCGCCCGAAACCATCCGCATCTCGAGCCTTGCGGCTGACAGCGCGTTCGCCAACCATATGGCTGATTCCTGTACGGCATGAAAAAGCCCGCTCGCGGGCGGGCCACTGGGGAAACCTCGGCAGCCGGAACATCGCGGGCCGATCGTGTGCGGTTCAGCCCTCGCCACCGCCACCGCAGGCGATAAGCTCGATCAGGCCCATCTGGTACCACTTGTTCTGGCAGCTCCAGCCATGCTCGAACGTCCAGGCACTGGCGGTGCCGCTGAATGCGATACCCGCGAGCAGAACTGCGGCCAGCTTCACGCTGCGTGAGCGGGTTTTCTTCATGCCGTATTTCATGGAAACCTCACCGTTCGTTGGAGTAATGAGCAGCGCTACGCAGCAAAACACCATCGGCCTCGCGAAACGCTGACTGCAGGAAAATCCTCATACCGAACGCAGCCTGGCTCAATAGCACAGGTTACCTAACGGCCAAGTGCCAGCCTTGCTGCAGTTCAATCGCCCATAAAAAAGCCCGCCACGAGGGCGGGCAGATGACCTTCCCTGAGCGGGAAGGTCGACGACATCGGTATCAGGAAACCTTGCCAGCGCTATCGGCAGGCACGGCCAGCACCTCCGGACGACCGCCGGAAGCCAGCTCGCGCTGCAGGGTGTCTTCGTCCAGCTCCTTGCACCACTTGGCGACCACAATGGTGGCCACGCCGTTACCCACCAGGTTGGTCAGGGCGCGGGCTTCGGACATGAAGCGGTCGATACCCAGGATCAGCGCCAGGCCGGCAACCGGCAGGTGGCCAACGGCGGACAGGGTGGCGGCCAGCACGATGAAGCCACTACCGGTCACCCCAGCAGCACCTTTGGAGGCCACCAGCAGCACCAGCAACAGGGTGATCTGGTGGGTGATGTCCATCGGCGTATCGGTGGCCTGGGCGATGAACACCGCGGCCATGGTCAGGTAGATCGAGGTGCCGTCGAGGTTGAAGGAGTAGCCGGTGGGAATCACCAGGCCGACGACCGACTTGTTGGCACCGAGTTTCTCCATCTTGGTCAGCATGCGCGGCAGCGCCGACTCCGACGACGAGGTACCCAGCACGATCATCAGCTCTTCACGGATATAGCGGATCAGGCGCAGCACGCTGAAGCCGTGGGCACGGCAGATGCCGCCGAGCACGACGAGCACGAAGAAGAAGCAGGTGATGTAGAAGCACAGCATCAGCTGGCCCAGCTGGACCAGCGAACCGACACCGTACTGACCGATGGTGAAGGCCATGGCACCGAAGGCACCGATGGGCGCGAGCTTCATGATCATGTTGATGATGCCGAACATGACGTGAGCGATGCGATCGATGAACTCGAGCACCGGGCGACCGAACTCACCCATGCGCTGCAGGGCGAAGGCGAAGATCACCGAGAAGAACAGCACCTGCAGGATGTCGCCGTTGGCAAAGGCACCGACCACGGTGGACGGAATCACGTTGAGCAGGAAGCCGATGGTGGTCTGCGCCTCGCCCGCCTGGGCATAGGCAGCGATCTTGCTGGCATCCAGGGTGCTCGGATCGACGTGCATGCCAACGCCCGGCTGCACCACGTTGACGACCACCAGGCCGATGATCAGGGCGATGGTGGAAACGATCTCGAAGTACATGAGCGCGTAGCCGCCGGTCTTGCCGACGGCCTTCATGTCCTGCATGCCGGCGATGCCGCTGACTACGGTGCAAAAGATGATGGGCGCGATGACCATCTTGATCAGCTTGACGAAACCATCGCCAAGCGGTTTGAGGGCAACGCCGGTTTCGGGATAGAAGTGACCGAGAATGATGCCGAGGGTGATGGCAGCCAGCACCTGGACATAGAGCATCTTGTAGAACGGTTGACGGACAACGTCATTCGTTGTGGCAGTCATGGTGAATCCTCTTGGGCGCGGCAATGACATCCAGCAACGTCCGCACCACTTTTCTTGTTTAGGCGCAAACCCTCCTGACCTGGAGGGATTTGTTATCGGCGCGCGTCAAGCGAGCTTGCGACTGAAAGAGCAAGCGTCATGCCATACAAAGAAAAAGAGGATAAACCTTTGATTCAAGGTGTTTTTAAGGATGAAAACCGGCTGCCTTTGCAGGCCAATGGCGGTTTTCCGCACGGGGCCCACCAAGCGCGTGGCGGAATCCCACCAAGATCGCCGATGCGCCGCTCAGATCCGCACGTGGAACGCCGCCCCACCCAGCTCGGAGTCTTCGAGAAACAGCTCGCCGTCGTAGCTCTCGATGATGTCCTTGACCACGGCAGTGCCGATCCCCTGGCCCGGATGCTGGGCATCGAGACGCTCGCCACGACGAAGAATGCGTTCGCGCTGATCCACCGGCACGCCCGGGCCGTCGTCTTCGACGCAGAGATGGCAGGCGCCATCGGCGATGGTGGCGCTGATCCGCACCTGGCCCAGGCACAGGCGGTAGGCGTTCTCCAGCAGATTGCCGAGCAATTCGAGGAGCGAGGCGCGCTCCATGGGGATTTCCAGCCAGGCGTCGAACTGCCGCTGAACATCGACCTGCTTGTCGCGATACACCTTGTCGAGCGCCTCGCAGAGGTTGTCCACCACCTTCGCCAGCGGCACCCGGTGACGGACCAGGCCGCTTTTGCGCAAGCTGGCGCGCTGCAGCTGATAGCCGATCTGCTGGCTCATGCGCTCGATCTGCGCCTGCAGGATGTGCACCTGCTCGCGGTTTTCCGGCTTGGCGGCAATCACTTCGGTGGCGCCCTGCAGCACCGACAGCGGTGTCTTCAGGCTATGCGCCAGGTCATCCAGGGAATGCCGGTAACGTTCGCGCTGCTGACGTTCGCTGTCGAGCAGGCGGTTCAGCGAGCCGGTAAGGCGCAGCAACTCGCGCGGGTGCTCGTCGCTCAGCCGCTCACGGGCACCGCTCTCCACGTCGTCCAGTTCCTCGCGCAAACCGCGCAGGCTGCGAAAGCCCCAGGTCAGCCCGAACCACAACAGCCCCAACAGCAGCACCAGCGCGCAGCCGAGCCAGAGATACAGCTGCTTCATGAAATCGTCGTACAGGGCCTGGGTTTCGCTGGCCGGCTGCATGGTGACGATGCTGAACGCCGCGTCCTGGCCACGCAGCAGCTTGATCTCCACGTCATAGATGTAGAATTCGCGGCCCTGGCGGTCGGTGGTGCGCAGCAGCTCGTCGCCGCGCCCATCATAGCGCGGCAGGTAGGACACGGACATATCCCGGGTCGACGGCGATTGCCACACCAGCTGGCCGTCGCGGTCATAGATGAAGCCCAGCAGTTGGGCATCGGGCAGGTCGAACTCCTCATCGGGCAACTTGCTGGGCATGCGCAGCTTGCCATCGTCGGTACGGGCGGCAGAGATCAGCGCACCGGTATCGGCGGCCAGGCGCTTCTCGACGGATTTTTCCAGGGCGATCAGAAATGCGCCGCGCAAGGCCGGCAACAGCGCCAGCATGAACAACACGGCGATAACCGTGTAGCCGAACATCAGGCGCAGACGCAGGGACGAAACCCAGCGCCGTTTCAATTGCCGCAGGGCTGCAATCACCGGCAGCGCTCGGTGAACAGATAGCCCTGGCCGCGTACCGTTTCGATCGGCTTGAAGCCGTTACAGCTTTCCAGTTTGCGACGCAGGCGACCGACCAGCACTTCGATCACGTTGGGATCGCGCTCCTCGTCATCGGGGTACAGCTGCTCGATCAGACGCTCCTTGGGCACCACCTGCTGATGGTGGCGCATCAGGTACTCGAGGATGCGGTACTCGTAGGCGGTCAGGCCCATGCTCGCGCCATCGATGAGAGCCTGCTTGCGGTTCATGTCGAGCAGCAAGGGGCCCGCTTCGATGGTCGACTGGATAAAACCGGAGGAGCGGCGCAACAGGGCGTTGAGACGGGCTTCCAGCTCTTCGAACTGGAAGGGTTTGACGACATAGTCGTCAGCGCCGGAGGCCAGGCCTTCGACCTTGTCCTGCCAGTTGCCGCGGGCGGTGAGAATCAATATGGGGAAGGTCTTGTCGCGGCTGCGCAGCTGACGGATCAGATCCAGCCCGCTGATACCTGGCAGACCGAGATCGATCACTGCCAGGTCATGGTGATATTCATCGACGCGATACAGCGCCTCTTCGGCGTTGGCGACCGCGTCCACCACGTGGCCCTGTTCGCCGAGTCGGGTATACAGATGGTGACGCAGCAGCGCCTCATCTTCCACGACCAGCAATTTCATCGTTGCATGCCCTCTTCGTTATGAAACGGCAAGAAACTCAAACCATTGATTTAATAATCTTGCGAGCTAGAGCCCTGCAAGGCAAAAGTAGGCAAGGAGCGGTCGGAGTCGCGGGCGACTGTACTGTTGTACATGAGCACTACTCGCTTCGCTCGCTCCTCCGGAGCCGCACTGAAGTGCGTTAGCCGCAAGCGGCTTTCCGAGCCTACTTTTAACGCCGCAGGGCCGACGCGCAGCTGATTATGGTGAGTTAGAACTTGTAGTTGGCACCCAGATACCACTGCCCGCTGCTATGCAGATCCAGGGAGCCGACCTTGCCTTCGCCCTGCGGGGCGAATTCGGTGCTGGCATTGGTGCGCAGGTAACGGTAGCCGCCTTCGATGGAGGCGTTCTCGTTGACTTCCTGCAGCAAGCCCGCCTGCAAGCCGGCAGCATACCCGACATTGGTGTCACGCGAGACACCCGGGCTGTTCTGCTCCAGCTTGACCAGGCCCAGCGTGCCACCACCGAACAGCTTGGTGCCGTTCTCGTTCAGCGGCAGGAAGGCGTCGTAGCTGCCGAGCAAGTTCTGCTGGCGCAGCTTGAGGCCATCGTTGCTGCCGGAGATGTATTCATAGGTGGCGTAGTAGCGGCCGACGTCGTTCTGCTGACCGGCACGCACGCCCCAGGTGCTTTCGTTGTTGATCACGCTGTCGAAGTTCGGGTTGCCCAGGTTGGCGTTCAACGCCGAGGACTTCTGGATGTTGTTGCTGGTCTGGCCCCAGGTGAAACCAGCGAAATTGTTGTCGGCGTGGGCAGTGGCCGCCGCGCCGAATACCAGGGAAGTTGCCAGAGCCAGTTTGGTCAGAGTCGCTTTCATGGAGATGCCTCTCGAATGGCAGTGGGTTAATGAAAAACTCGAGAATCATCCTGCCTGACGGTGACTGAACCCCTCCTGAACCCTTGCTGAACCTCACCTGAACGACGGGCGCGCTACCCGCCCGGATTGCCACGTGCCCCACCAGTGCGGCCGCCAAGATCGCCCGCAAGCTGCCGGCCATGCCCGACGTGCCCGCTGGTAAGCGGCCGGCCGGCGCGGCAGAATGCCGGCCATGACCGAGATCTACCTGCCCCGCTGCTGCACACCGCTGAACGCTGACTGGCCCTTCGCCCAGGCGCTGCCCGGCGTGCAACTGATCAGCACCTCGTTCGACCCGGCCCTGCTGGATCAGAACGATTTCCCCCGAGCCGGCGTGACGCCGATCCAGGCCGTGGCCAAGCGCCAGGCCGAACACCTGGCCGGGCGGGTCTGCGCACGCGAGGCGCTGCGGCGCGTTACCGGCATTGCCAGCGTGCCGGCAGTGGGCGCTGACCGCGCGCCGCAATGGCCCGCTCAGGTCAGCGGCTCGATCACCCACGGCCAGCAATGGGCGGCCGCCATCGTTGCACCGCGGCAGCACTGGCAAGGCCTGGGGTTGGATGTCGAGCAACAACTGTCCTGCGAACGGGCCGAACGGCTGGCCGGGGAAATTCTCACCGCCGCGGAAATGCAGCGCCTCGAAGGCCTTGCCGCGCAGGAGCGTGCCTGGCGGATCAGCCTGACCTTTTCGCTCAAGGAAAGCCTGTTCAAGGCGCTCTATCCCCTGGTGCTCACACGCTTTTACTTCCACGAGGCCGAGCTGCTGAGCATCGATGCGCCGCAACGCACCGCGACCCTGCGCCTGCTGCAGTCGCTGGGCCCCGACTGGCCGGCCGGCAGCCAGTTGACGGGGCTGTACAGCAGGGTTGCCGACCGCCTGCTGAGCCTGGTGCCGATCGCCAACTGAGCGCATAAAAAAACCAGGCGCCGGTTGCGGCGCCTGGTTTTGCTTTGCTCCCGCTATCAGTGATCGACTGCAGCGCCAGCGCCACGGGGAACACGAATGTCCTCGACCAGGTGCTGGATGTGCTCCGGTGGTGGCGCAGTCATGCGCGATACCACGAAGGCCACGAGGAAGTTGAAGATCATCCCCAGGGTGCCGATGCCTTCCGGGGAGATGCCGAACCACCAGTCATTGGCGGTCGCCGTCGGGTTGATGAACTTGAAGTAGATGATGTACGAGAAAGTGAACGTGAGGCCCACGATCATCCCAGCAATCGCCCCTTCCTTGTTCATGCGTTTGTAGAAGATACCCATGACGATGGCCGGGAAGAACGAGGCGGCCGCCAGCCCGAAGGCGAATGCCACCACCTGGGCGACGAAGCCCGGCGGGTAGATGCCGAACAGACCGGCAATCACCACCGCCAGGCCCGCGGCGATGCGCGCAGCCAGGAGCTCCTTCTTCTCGCTGATGGTCGGCATCAGGTTGCTCTTGAGCAGGTCATGGGAAATCGACGTGGAAATGACCAGCAGCAAACCGGCCGCCGTGGACAAGGCCGCCGCCAGGCCACCAGCGGCGATCAGCGCGATCACCCAGCCCGGCAGGCCGGCGATTTCCGGGTTGGCCAGCACCATGATGTCGTTGTCGACGTACAGCTCGTTACCCGCCGCGGTCGGCTCATTGGTGAGCATGCGCTGGCCGACATCGCCACGCTCGGCGCTGTAGGTCGGCTTGCCGGCGAACGCGGCGCCCGGGCCGTACTGGATGACACCGTCGTTGTTCTTGTCCAGCCAGCCGATCAGCCCCGAGCTCTCCCAGGTCTTGAACCAGGCTGGCGCCTCCTCGTAGCTGGTATTGGGAATGCTGGTCAGCAGGTTGGTGCGGGCGAAGGCCGCCACCGCGGGTGCGGTGGTGTACAGCACGGCGATGAACAGCAGGGCATAGCCCGCCGACTTGCGCGCGTCCTTGACCGTCGGCGTGGTGAAGAAGCGCACGATCACGTGCGGCAGGCCGGCGGTGCCGACCATCAGCGCCATGGTGATGAAGAACACGTCGGTGGTCGACTTGCTGCCATCGGTGTACGGCGTGAAGCCCAGCTCCGCGCCCAGCCCGTTGAGCCGCTCGAGCACGCTCTGGCCGGTACCGGTGACCTCGCTGCCGAAGCCCAGTTGCGGGATCGGGTTGCCGGTGATCATGATCGAGATGAAGATCGCCGGCACCATGTAGGCGAAGATCATCACGCAGTATTGCGCCACCTGGGTATAGGTGATGCCCTTCATGCCGCCGAGCACGGAATAGAAGAACACGATGGCCATGCCGATGACCACGCCGGTTTCGATGCTCACTTCCAGGTAACGCGAAAAGACGATGCCAACCCCGCGCATCTGCCCAGCCACGTAAGTGAAGGAAATGAAGATCACGCACACCACTGCAACCATGCGTGCGGTCTGCGAGTAGTAGCGGGTGCCGATGAACTCCGGCACGGTGAATTTGCCGAATTTGCGCAGGTACGGCGCCAGGCACATGGCCAGCAGCACGTAACCGCCAGTCCAGCCCATCAGGTAGACCGAGCCGTCATACCCGGCGAAGGCGATGATGCCGGCCATGGAGATGAAGGACGCCGCCGACATCCAGTCCGCGCCGGTGGCCATGCCATTGAGCACCGGGTGGACGCCCTTGCTGGCCACGTAGTACTCACTGGTGGAGCCGGCACGTGTCCATAGCGCGATACCGATATAGAGCGCGAAGGTAGCCCCGACGAACAGGTAGATCAGAAATTGCGTACTCATGTTCGCGGCCTCATTCTTCGTGGACGTTGTACTTGCGATCGAGGCGATTCATCTTCCAGACGTAGAAGAAGATCTCGAGCACGAACACGTAGATGGAGCCTTGCTGGGCGAACCAGAATCCCAGGGGGAAACCGAAGGCGTTGAGGGTGTTCAGCTGATCGACGAAGAGCACGCCGCAGCCGAACGAGACGGCGAACCAGATCACCAGCAGCCAGAGCATCAGCCGCAGGTTCTCCTTCCAATAGGCCGTGGCGGCCTCTTGCTTGGACATGGCCATGATTTTTCCTCGGGTTGTTATTGTTCTAATGGCATTTTGAAGCTAGCAGCCTTGCACCACCCCGCTGTTCGACTTTAGTCGCATGACCAGGCGCGCGGTGCAAGGAGGCCCTGCTAGACCGGGCCTGGCAGCCGACTGCGCCGGACTCGGGGGCTCGACGAAGTCGTGACAGAATGTGACCACAGTGGCCGAACGCATCGCGTCCCACCGCCGCCAGGGCAAATCCGATAAACTCGGCAGATTGCCGTCCGGAGTGCCCCATGCGCGAAGATTTGAATCAAGGCCTGCTCGACTTTCTCAACGCCTCCCCTACCCCCTTCCATGCCACCAGCAGCCTGGCCATGCGCCTCGAAGCCGCCGGTTACCGCCAGCTCGACGAGCGCGCGCCCTGGCACACCGAAGCCGGTGGCCGCTATTACGTGACCCGCAACGATTCCTCGATCATTGCCTTCAAGCTCGGCACCCGCTCGCCGGTCGAGGGTGGCGTGCGCCTGGTCGGCGCCCATACCGACAGCCCCTGCCTGCGCGTCAAGCCCAACCCCGAGCTGCAGCGCCAGGGCTACTTCCAGCTCGGCGTCGAGGTGTATGGCGGTGCCCTGCTGGCGCCCTGGTTCGACCGCGATCTGTCGCTCGCCGGGCGGGTGACCTACCGCCGCGACGGCAAGGTGGAAAGCGCGCTGATCGACTTCTACCAGCCCATCGCCGTGATCCCCAGCCTGGCCATTCACCTCAACCGTGAAGCCAACCAGGGCTGGGCGATCAACGCGCAGAACGAGCTGCCGCCTATCCTTGCTCAACTCGCGGGTGCAGAAGGCGCAGACTTCCGCGCCCTGCTCAGCGAGCAGCTGGCCATGGAGCACGATTTCAACGCCGATGCGGTGCTCGACTACGAGCTGAGCTTCTACGACACCCAGAGCGCCGCGGTGGTGGGCCTCAACCAGGACTTCATCGCCAGTGCGCGCCTCGACAACCTGCTGTCCTGCTACGCCGGCCTGCAGGCGCTGCTCGACGCCGGTGACGAGGAAACCTGCGTGCTGGTGTGCACCGATCACGAGGAGGTCGGCTCCAGCTCGGCGTGCGGCGCCGACGGCCCGATGCTCGAGCAGGTGCTGCGCCGTGTGCTGCCCCAGGGCGACGACTTCGTGCGCACCATTCAGCGCTCACTGCTGGTCTCGGCCGACAACGCCCACGGCGTGCACCCCAACTATGAAGCCAAGCACGACGGCAACCACGGGCCCAAGCTCAACGCCGGCCCGGTGATCAAGATCAACAGCAACCAGCGCTACGCCACCAACAGCGAAACCGCCGGCTTCTTCCGCCACCTGTGCCTGGAAAACGAAGTGCCGGTACAGAGCTTCGTGACCCGCAGCGACATGGGTTGTGGCTCGACCATCGGCCCGATCACCGCCAGCCAGCTCGGCGTGCGCACCGTGGATATCGGCCTGCCGACCTTCGCCATGCACTCGATTCGCGAACTGGCCGGCAGCCAGGATCTGGCGCATCTGGTGAAAGTACTCGGCGCCTTCTATAACAGCCATGACCTGCCCTGAGGCGACCATGATCGAACATATCCGCAACAGCCTGATCGAAGCCCAGCGCGCCCTCGATGCCTTTATCGGCAGCGAGCAGACGCTGGCCAATATCGAACGCGCCGGCGACCTGCTGGTGAACAGTTTCGAAGCCAAGGGCAAGGCCTTTTCCTGCGGCAACGGCGGTTCGATGTGCGATGCCATGCACTTCGCCGAGGAACTGACCGGGCGTTATCGCAAGAACCGCCCGGGCATCGCGGCGGTATCGATCAGCGACGCCAGCCACATCAGCTGCGTGGCCAACGATTTCGGTTACGACCACATCTTCTCGCGCTACGTGGAGTCCCACGGCCGCGAAGGCGATGTGCTGCTGGCCATCAGCACCAGCGGCAAGAGCCCCAACGTGGTCAAGGCCGCCGAAGCCGCCAAAGCCCTGGGCATCAAGGTCATCGCCCTGACCGGCAAGCCCGGCTCGCTGCTGGAAAGCCTGGCCGACGTGTGCATCTGCGCGCCGGGCGGCGATTTCGCCGATCGCACCCAGGAACTGCACATCAAGGTCATCCATATCCTCATCGAACTGGTCGAGCGCCGTCTCAGCCCGGAAAACTACGCCTGAGCCCGGGGCGGCGTCGCCTGGCGCCGCCATGATACTCACCCGCGTGATGGAGAGTTCGCGCGTGATCTGCTTCAACGCCCTGCTGCGCCGCCTGCTGTTGCTTACCTTACTGGCCCTCGTCTGCTCGTCTGCCCAGGCGGCGGGCATCCCCACCCTGTTCGGCAGCAGCAGTGAATCCAGCGCCCAGCCCCAGGCGGATCAGCCACTGGATCGCTCCCTCGACGAAGTGATCCAGTCGCTGGAAAACGACAAGCAGCGTGCGCAGCTGCTCAATGACCTGAAGACCCTGCGCGACACCACCCAGAAGGCCCAACCCGAGAGCCACGACGGTGTGCTGGGACTGATCGGCAATACGCTGACCGGTATCGAAAGCCAGTTCTCCGGTGACCACAGCCCCCTGGCGCGCTGGCAACTGGAGCTGTCGCGCAGCCGCAGCGAGCTGGCGGCGCTGCTGCCCGAGGCGGGCGAGCGCTTCGCCCTGATCAGCAATTTCGCCCTGATCATCGGCATCTGGAGCCTGCTGGCCTTCGGGCTACGCGCCCTCAGCCACCAAGTGCGCCTGCGCTTCGGGCTGGCCGAGGAGCTGCCGCAGAACCCGCGTCCCAGCGACCTGCTGCGCTTCGCCCTGCGCAAGCTCGGCCCCTGGTTCGCCGCCCTGCTGATCACCGGCTACCTGAGCTACGTGCTGCCTGCCTCACTGGGTCGCGACCTGGCCATGGTGCTGGCCTATGCCCTGGTGGTGGGCACCTGCTTCTCGGCCATCTGCGTGATCGCCTTCTCGCTGCTCGACGGGCCGCACCGGCGCACCGCCCTGAACATCCTGCGCCGCCGCGCGTTTCGCCCGCTGTGGCTGATCGGCAGCTTCGCCGCCTTTGGCGAGGCGCTCAACGATCCACGTCTGGTCGCCAGCCTCGGCGCCAACCTGGCGCACACCACGGCGACCCTGACCAACGTGTTGGCGGCGCTGTGCACCGGCCTGTTCATCCTGCGCTTTCGCCGCCCGATCGCCCACCTGATCCGCAACCAGCCCCTGGCGCGCCGCCTCAGGCAGCGCGGCATCAGTGAAACCGTGGAGCTGCTCGGCAGCTTCTGGTACCTGCCGGCCCTGGCCCTGGTGGCCATCTCGCTGTCGGCCACCTTCGTGTCCGCGGGTGACACCAGCACCGCCTTCCGCCAGTCGCTGGTGTGCACCGTGCTGCTGGTGACCTGCATGGTCATCAACGGCTTGATCAGGCGGCGGCTGTTCCGCAGCCGCTCGCGCCACCGCCGGCATGCCGCGTATTTCGAGCGTTTCCAGAACTTCTTCCACACCATGCTCAGCCTGGCCATCTGGCTGCTGTTCATCGAGCTGGGCCTGCGGGTGTGGGGATTGTCGCTGATCCGTTTCGCCGAGGGCGACGGCCACGAGATCAGCCTCAAGCTGATCGGCCTGGGCGCCACCCTGGCCTGCGGCTGGCTGGTGTGGATCCTCGCCGACACCGCGGTGCACCACGCCCTGACCCGCTCGCGCAAGGGCCAGACCAACGCCCGCGCGCAGACCATGATGCCGCTGATCCGCAACGTGCTGTTCGTCAGCATCTTCATCATCGCGGCCATCGTCGCCCTGGCCAACATGGGCATGAACGTCACGCCGCTGTTGGCCGGTGCCGGGGTGATCGGCCTGGCCATCGGCTTCGGTGCGCAATCGCTGGTGGCGGACCTGATCACCGGCCTGTTCATCATCATCGAAGACTCCCTGGCCATCGACGACTACGTCGACGTCGGCGGCCACCTGGGCACCGTCGAGGGCCTGACCATCCGCACCGTGCGCCTGCGCGACATCGACG
Source organism: Pseudomonas sp. G34 (assembly GCF_031119625.1). GTDB lineage: Bacteria > Pseudomonadota > Gammaproteobacteria > Pseudomonadales > Pseudomonadaceae > Aquipseudomonas. Next base: position 155,142 of record NZ_JAVHZV010000009.1, on the reverse strand, counting down.
GCATCGTGCACACCATCCCGTTCAGCGAGATCAAGAGCATCAAGAACTACTCGCGCGAATTCGGCTACGCCATCTTTCGCGTCGCGGTGCCCCACGACATGAACATCGACGAGGCCATCAAGCTGCTGCGCGAGGTGGCCACCGAGCTGCGCAACGACGTGCTGATGCGCCGCAACATCTGGTCGCCCCTGGAGATCCAGGGCGTGGAGAGCTTCGAGTCCGGCAACGCCGTGCTGCGCGCGCGCTTCAAGACCGCGCCGATCCGCCAGTGGGAGGTGTCACGGGCCTTCAACCTGGCGCTCAAGCGCCACCTGGACGAGTCCGGCCTGAGCCTGGCAACGCCGCGCCTGACCATCCAGATGACGGCGCCCAGCCCGAGCAAGCCCGACGCCCAGTAACCGGAACCACCGCACATCCCCACGGGCTGCCCGCCCCTGGGGCGCCCAAGGCTCTGCACTTTCCGTTACCATGCGGCCACGCTCACAACCGATAGGGACATCTCATGGATCTCTCCACCCTTATCATCATCGCCGTACTGGTCGTGGTGGTCTTCTACGTGATCAGCGTCTACAACCGCCTGGTCAGCCTGCGCAACCGTTACCAGAACGGCTTCGCGCAGATCGAGGTGCAACTCAAGCGCCGCTACGACCTGATCCCCAACCTGGTGGAAACCGCCAAGGCCTACCTGGCCCACGAGCGGGAAACCCTCGAGGCAGTGATCGCCGCCCGTAACGGCGCGGTCGAAGGCCTCAAGCAGGCTTCGCAGAACCCCGGCGATGCGCAGAGCATGAACCTGCTGGCCAATGCCGAGGGCGTGCTGAAGAATGCCATGGGCCGCCTCAACGTGACCGTCGAGGCCTACCCGGACCTCAAGGCCTCGCAGAACATGCAGCAACTCAGCGAAGAACTCTCCAGCACCGAGAACAAGGTGGCCTTCGCCCGCCAGGCCTACAACGATGCGGTCACCGCCTACAACGCTTACCGCCAGAGCTTCCCGCCGGTGGTGCTGGCAGGCGCCTTCGGCCACGGCAGCGATGCGGCACTGCTGGAGTTCGCCGACAGCGCGGCGATTCAGGACGCGCCCAAAGTCGCCTTCTGAGCACAGGGGCCTAGCGGATGGATTTCTTCGAGCATCAGGATCGCGCCAGGCGTAATACCTCACGCCTGGTGATCCTGCTGATTCTGGCGGTGGTGACCCTGGTGCTCAGCACCACGCTGGTGATCGCCGTTGCCTGGCAGGTTTACCAATACGGCAACTACAGCCTTGAGGCGCTGAGCAAGGAACTGCTGTTCAGCGTGGCCGCGGTGGTGGTCGGCGTGGTGATCCTCGGCTGGGCATTCAAGGCCGTGCAATTGCGCGCCGGTGGCAAGGTGGTCGCCGAGCGCCTGGGCGGGCGCCTGCTCAACCTCAAGCCCGAGGGCCTGCACGAACAGCGTGTGCTCAATGTGGTTGAGGAGATGGCCCTGGCCGCCGGCGTGCCGGTACCGCCGGTTTACCTGCTCGAAGAACCTGGCATCAACGCCTTCGCCGCCGGGCTGCGCCCCCAGAACGCGGTGATCGGCGTGACCCGCGGCGCCATCGAACGGCTCAACCGCGATGAGCTGCAGGGGGTGATCGCCCACGAATTCAGCCACATCCTGCATGGCGACATGCGCCTCAATACCCGCCTGGTGGCGGTGCTGAACGGCATCCTGCTGCTCGGCCTGATCGGCGAACTGCTGATGCGCGGCGTCGGCCATAGCGGAGGAGCCCGCGCCTCCAGCCGTTCGGACGACAAGGGCCGTGGCAATGTCGTCGCACTGGTGATGGTGGTCGGCCTGGCGCTGCTGGTGATCGGCTACGCCGGGACCTTTTTCGGCAATCTGATCAAGGCCGCGGTCAGCCGCCAGCGTGAATTCCTCGCCGACGCCTCGGCCGTGCAGTACACCCGCAACCCCAATGGCATTGCCGGTGCGTTGAAGAAACTGGGCGCCGGCTCGCGCCTGGAAGCCAGCCACGCCGCCGAATACAGCCACATGTACTTCGGCCAGGGCCTGGCCCTGAGCAAGATGATGGCCACCCACCCACCGCTGGAAGAGCGCATCCGCCGCATCGACCCGGACTGGCAAGGCGTGGTGCTCGGCGACGAAGTGTTCGAATCACCGGCGGCGCCCACCGCGCCTCGGCAGGAGGCTGTCGCAGGCTTCAGCGCCGCCGCCGCAAACGCCGCCATCGCCAGCATCGGCGAGCCACAACCCGTGCACCTGGAAGAAGCCCGCGAAAGCCTGGCGCAGATCGATGAGCACCTGCGTAGCGCCGCCCACGACCCGCATGGCGCCCTGGCGATTCTCTACGGCCTTTTGCTCGGCACCGACGACGGCACCCGCCAGCAGCGCATGACCTGGATGCAGGCCAACCTGCCGCCACTGCTGGCCGACCGCTTGCTGGAACTTGCCGCGCCGCTGCAACAGTTGCCCGCCGGGCGCCGCCTGCCGCTGCTGGAATTGATCATTCCCGCGCTCAAGCAACTCGAGCCTCAGGACTTCGTCAGCCTCAAGCGCGATGTCGGCACCCTGCTGATCAGCACCGGGCAACTGGGCTTCATGGAATGGGCGCTGCTGCGCATCGTCGAACGCAACCTGGGCATGCAGCGCTCCGTGCAGGGTCGCCTGCCGTTGGCCGCGCTGGGTAATGAGAGCTGCGTGCTACTGACGGCGCTGGCGCGTGCGGGCAATACCTCCGAGCAGGCGGCCAGCGAGGCCTTCCTGGCGGCCTGGAGTACCCTGCCGTTCAGCGCCCGACCGTTTGTTGAACAGCCCCGCGCCGGGATCAGCGAGCTGAACGACGCGCTCAACCGCCTCAACCAGATGCGCCCGCTGCAAAAGCCTCAATTGCTCAAGGCCATGGCTCGCTGCATCGAGCACGACGGGCGTATCAGTGCCAGCGAAGCGGAATTGATGCGCGCCGTCGCCGACACCCTGGATTGCCCGATGCCGCCACTGTTGAGTGATCGTCAGGCTTAAGGTTTTAAGGGAAATCTATTGTGGGAGCGCGCCATGCGCGCGAAATCGCGGGCATGGACTAGGTGTGATCTCTCAGTAGGTTGTTCATCCGGGGCGTTCCCGCCCGCTCCCACAGGTAATGTGGCTGGGCGCAGATCTACGCCAGCCCATCAACAACACAAGATCAAACCCGCCTAGAGCCCCGAGCGCCCTGCCGCGCCAAACACCTGGGTCCAGTAGATGGTCGCCTGGCTCTGCGGGTTGCTGGCATAGGCCGCGCCCATTTCGTGGAAGTCCGGGTTCATCAGGTTGTAGCAGTGCGACGGGCTGGCCAGCCAGCCCTCGACCACCTGCTGGGCACGCCCCTGGCCGGCGGCGATGTTCTCGCCAATCACCGTCCAGGTGTAGCCGGCTGCGGTCGCACGGGCGCCGACCAGGCTGCGATCACTGCCCTGGTGGCTGAACAGGCTGTTCATCGCCATGTCGCGGCTGTGGGCCAGGGCTGCCTGGCCGAGGGCATCGCTCCAGCTCAACGGCTCGGCCGCATCGAACGGCTGATCGCCGCATTGGCGCGGCGTACCCCGGGCCTGGTTGACCGCCTCGAGAATCGCCTTGCCCTCCTCCTGCCAGTCACCCAGGCGCGCCGGTAGCAGCGCGCGACCAAGCACCACCTGCCAGCTGTTGCCTTCGTGCAGCACGCCGATATCGGCGAATTGTGCATCCTGCAGCTGCTTGCAGTACGACTGCTGCAGCATGGCCATGGCCGCCTCGGGCGTATCGGGGCCGGTGACACGGATCAGCTGCACGGCCGCGGCCTGGTAGCCGGCCTGTTGCAGGGCCTGCTGCAGCTGCTCGGATGAATTGACCTGCTGCCCGGCCAGGCGCCGGTCGGGCGCCAAGGGGCCGGCCGCCGGGCTGGCTTGCCCACCACAGCCCTGCCCCGCCTCGCGATAGCTGTTGATCAACTTGGTCAATTGCGTGGCTTCATCGCCCCTCGCAGTCCCTGCGGCACTCGCGCAAAGCAGCAACGCTGCCGCGACGATCTGCCGAACCCGCTTGGGTGAATCATTCATCCGTGCTTCCTCTCAATCCGCTCTGCCAATCTGATGGACAACCACTTGGGCCAAATGCTTCAGCCAATCGCCCCAGCGGGTGGAACCGCGTTAGACTCGGGCCCATGATTGTGACCGAAACCGCGTACTCGCTCGACCCCAGTTCTCTACTCGACACCCTCGCCGGCAGCGAAAACCTGCTGATCATCCAGGATCTGGATGGCGTGTGCATGGACCTGGTGCGCGATCCCCTCAGCCGCACCCTGGAGACCGTCTACCTGCAGGCCGCCCGCGCCCTGGATGGCCACTTCCAGGTGCTGACCAATGGTGAACACATCGGCAGCCGCGGGGTGAACGGCCTGGTCGAGCGCGCCATCGGCAACGCCCAGCGCTGCCAGCAACAGGGCCTGTATCTGCCCGGGCTGGCAGCCGGTGGCGTGCAGGTGCAGGACCGTTACGGGCGGATCGCCCATCCGGGTGTCAGCGCCGCCGAACTGGCGTTTCTCGCCGCGGCGCCCGCCCACCTGAACGCATCACTGCAGACGCTGCTGCAACAGGCGCCCTACAACCTGGCCGCCAGCGCTATCGATCGGCTATTGGCCAGCAGCGTACTCGACAACCCGGTGTCGCCCACGCTCAACCTCAACGCCTTCCACCACCACTGGCGCGACCAGCCGGCGCTGTATGCGCACCTGCAGGCCGACGGCGCCGCGCTCCTGCAAGCGTTGCTCGACAACGCGGCTGCGCAGGGACTGGCGCAGTCGTTCTTCGTCCACTACGCCCCCAATCTCGGCCGTGACGGCGACGGCCGCGAACGCCTGCGGCCGGCGCAAGGCAGCGCGGCCGGCACTACCGACCTGCAACTGATGCTGCGCGGCGCCGTCAAGGAAGCCGGGGTGCTGGTGATCCTCAACCGCTACTACGGGCAGCGTACCGGCACCTATCCGTTGGGCCGAGACTTCAACGTGCGCCAGGCACCGGCCAGCCTCGAGGCACTGCTGCAACTGGCGGTCGAGCGTTTCGAGCCCCGCCACATGCCGCGCCTGGTCGGCGTTGGCGACACCCTGACCAGCTCGCCCGCCACGGCCGCTGATGGCAGCAGCCACTGGCTGCGCGGCGGCAGCGACCGCGGTTTCCTTACCCTGGTGCAGGAACTGGGCAAGGCCTTCGGGCAGCACAACCTGGTGCTGTACGTCGACAGCAGCCGCGGCGAAGTGCAGCGCCCCGGCGTCGACGCCGACTACCTGCGCGACCACCCAGACGCCCCCTGGCCGGCACTGGCCGGGATCAGCGATGCCGATGATCCGCTGCGCCTGAGCACCCTCTTCACCGATGGCCCGCGCCAGTACGTCGCGTTCTTCGGCGCGTTGGCAACGGCGCGCCAACGAGGCTGATTCACCGGCCCCGGCGAACCTTTCATCCGCCCCCACGTTCGAACTTCTGCGCTTTCGCCTTCCTTGCTCGCGGAGAACTCCACGTGACGCGATCTTTTACCCGTGGTTATCGCTACCTTCTCAAGACCTTCGGCTATGTCGGCTGGTCGCTGTTCTGGCTGCTGATCTGGGACATCATCGTCACGGTCGACTACATGCTGTTTCTCGAACGCAAGATCAGCCTGCCCTCCATGCCGCTGACCCTGCTCGGCTCGGCCCTGGTGGTGCTGATCAGTTTTCGCAACAGCAGCGCCTACAACCGTTGGTGGGAGGCACGCACCATCTGGGGTGCGCTGATCAACAGCTCGCGCAGCCTGGCCCGCCAGGTGCTGACCCTGATCGACGACCATGAAGGCAGCAACCCCGTCAAAGTGGTGCTGCTGCGCCGCCATGTCGCCTACATCCGAAGCCTGTCCGCCAGCTTGCGTAACCAGCCCTGCGACGACGAGGTGCGCGCCTTCGTCGCGGCCGAGGAGTTCGAGCGACGCGGCACCACCAACAATTTTCCCAACGATATTCTCAACGGCTCCGCGGCCATGCTGGCCAGCGAATACAAGGCGGGCCGCCTGGACAGCATTCGCCTTACCCGCCTGGAGTCGACGCTGGTCGACGTGTCCAACTGCCAGGGCGGTCTGGAACGTATTGCCAACACCCCGCTGCCCTACCCCTACGTGTACTTCCCGCGCCTGTTCATCACCATGTTCTGCGTGATCGTCCCGATCGGCCTGGTGGAGAGCCTGGAGTGGTACACGCCGCTGGCCTCGACGGTAGTCGGCTTCATGCTGCTGGCGATCGAGCGGGTAGGCAGCGACCTGCAGAGCCCGTTCCAGGCCAGCGAGCACCAGATCCAGATGGACGCGCTGTGCGAAACCATCGAAAAGAACCTCGAATCGATGCAACGCGATGCTCAGCGCGAGCGCGACGGACGTCTTCTCGCCGAGTGACCAGAGGGTCATTTTTCGGCGTGCCAGACGCCTTGCAAGGGATCCGAAGCTTTTTTGTAGTGCTATAAAAAAATCACTACAAAACTATTGACGCCCCCTCCGCGCTTTTGCATGATGGACTTGCCTCCCCTGACGGGAGCCCTGACAAGGGCACTTGGGCAAGCTCGGTAATACCAGCCGAGCGTTCCACGATATGTACTGCCCACAAGGCAGATTGATGAAGTCGAGCGTCCTGCCAGGACGAGAGCGTTAGCGAGACATTGTCATGATGCCTGTGGCTGATCCTGCGGATCACCTGCATCCGGCCCCGTCTTCGCTGATCTCCCTCCGGCAACCTCGACCTCGGTTGGCCGCCGCTGCGTAGCGATACTCACGCATCACTACACGGCAGCTGGCAGCACTCAAACGCCACGGGCAATGACGGCCGCACTGCAGCGGTCGCCCTAGACAGATCAGAGAATGAAGGGGTAACGCCATGAACCTGAATCAGCAACCGACCATCGACGAGCTCGCCCAGCTGTTCTCCCAGCACAAGGACAGCCTGCACAACCACATCCTGTGGGTATGCGAATCGGGTGAAGTACGTATCGACCGCCTGCCGGCGGATCAGCCGGAACAGGAGTTCGTCAGCCAACGGCCGAACATGCGCACCCGCCTGCGCACCTACCGCCGCGGCCAGGGCTACGTTGGCCGCCGCGCTGCCGCCGACCGCCACTTCATCGGCAACGTATTGAACACCCTGCAACACGACTGGGCCCGCCCTCGCGCCCAGAAGCAGGAACTGCTCGACACCTACTGCTGAGCACCTCACCCGGTGGGCCGCCATGGCCCACCTTCCCAGGCTGGTGACATGTCACATTCTGCAAACACCCGGTAAAATCGCTCGCGCTCCTGGAGGAGCCGTTCGCCTGGCGAACTCACCCTGACAGTGCCTGCGAGACACCAGAATGGACAATATCTATCAGCCCCCCAGCGCCGATCTCCTGCCCCGGGAGCGCGCCAGCAACACCTTCTTCGTCACCGCCACCGGCAAGTTGTACCTGCTGTATTTCTTCACCCTTGGTTTCTACTCGATCTATTGGGCATACAAGCACTGGGATCGCCAGCGCGCCAGCATGCTACCGAAGAAGATCAGCCCGGCCGCGCGCTCGATCTTTCATATCTTCTTCATCCATTCGCTGTGCCGGCTGATCCAGGGTCAGCTGCTGGCCAAGGGTCTCGGGGAGTGGAAATACAGTGCCATCGCCTGGGCGTACATCGTGCTGGTCTTCGTCGGCAACGGGCTTTCCCGCGTCGAGAGCTTTGGCAATCCGCTGATGGACATCGTGCTGCTGGCCGCGACCACCCTGGTGACCGCCTGGCCGCTGGCAACCATCCAGCACCAGGCCAACCTGGCCAGTGGCGACAGCGCGGGCGAAGAGAACAACCGCTTGAGCCTGGCCAACTGGCTGTGCATGCTGCCCGGCATCCTGCTCTGGCTGTTCATCGCCATCGCCATGTTCCTGTAAGCGGCGGACAGCCCGGGCGCTGAAATGCAAAGGCCCCGGTCGATGCCGGGGCCCAACGAGGCTATTTCTTGTCGTCAGGCGGGTTGTTGAGATCCATCACGCTGGATACCGGCGGCGGCGGCTCGTTCGCGGCACGCTCGGCCGGGGCCTGCGGCTGCACCCGAGGCTCGATCGGCGCCGGCTGCGGCTCGGATTTCTTGCTGGTGATGCGTCGCCATACCCAGCCGATCAGCAACACGGGCAGAATCCACAGTTTTTTCAGCAGCACCAGGGCCGCGGCGAACAGGCCAACCTTGGCAGCGGCCTTGCCGGCGATCAACGCGCCGAGGCCATAGGCGGCAACCTCATCGAGGTCCGGGTTGAAGTCGGCGTAGCGATTGCCATCGTTGAAGTCGGTCATGGCCAGCACCGCCGGAACGTTCTGCTCGATCTGTGGCAGCTGGTGCATGCCGGCGATGAAGTTGAGCACCAGCACGCCTTTGCGGCCCAGCACGCGGATGTTGTAGTTGAGGATGTGCTCGTCACTGTCGCCGAACTTCACTTCCTTGGCCCAGTGCAGTTTCTTGCCCGCGGCATCGTAGTGCGGCGCCGAGGCCCAACCGACGATGGCGATGGGCTCGTAGCCGTTTTCGGCGCGCCACTCGTTGTCGGCCTTGGCGCCGTCCTGCAGGTCCTTGAGCATGTCGCTGTAATCGATATCCGCAGCGTCCTCGTCGGACACATAGCCGCTTTCCTCGTACTCGACGGTCACCGCCCAGGACTCATCGGCCAGGGGCGACACCCCCTTGGGCAGAATCATGCCCAGCGGCAGCTGTTCATCCGGCGGGTTGCCCCAGGCTTCGACCAACACGCGCTCGGCATCGTCGCCATTGAGAAACACCATGTTGTCGGGCAGGTTCAGGGTTGCCAGGTTATCGCCGACCACCACCTTGCCGGAGCGGAAATTGAGGCTGTCGAGAAATTGCGCCTCGCTGAGGGGCTCACCTTCAGCCACTTGCGAGGCCGTGGTTTCCTGCACGTCCTGGGCGTCTGACGCCTGAGTGGCCCAGCTCAACGGGGCGACGGCCGACAGCATGCCGGCCAGTAACAATTCCTTGTAGAACATCTGTAACTCCATGAGAGCGGCTGAATTTCGGTGCGCCAGCCTAGCATTCATCGCGGAATTATTTAGTAACTCACTGTAATTTTTGGATACATCTCACATTCCGCACGCTCATTCATACCCTGACGGTGAGCCGCACCAACCAGATGACCACCGGGCGAACGCCCATCACGCAGACGAATGCCACCGGCATGGCCAGGCGGTAAGCCTCCAACACCGCGCTCAGGTACCCGTCACTCAGGCCGCGGTTGGTGGCAGTGATCACCAGGCACATGAGAAACGCCATGATGCTCGACATGAAAAAGGCGAATGCCACCGGCGCTAGCTTGGCCGGCAGTTTCCAGCGTGTTCGGCTGGGGCTGAATATGGATTCGGGCATTGGCAAAGTCCTTTGATTGAGCGCCGTTGGCATACGGCGAGAGCGGCGATTATCCCGGCACCCCGTTGCCCTGTGTAGCGCACTGCGGATAAGGTCAGTACCAAGCAAAACTTATCAATTCAATGATCAGTAGAAAGATTGAGCATGGATACCCTGCGCGGCATCGAGAGCTTCGTGAAGGCGGTGGAAAGCGGCAGCATTGCCGCTGGTGCGCGCCTGCTGGGCATCAGCGCGGCGGCGGCGAGCCAGAACATCGCCCGGCTGGAGGCCTCCCTGGGCATTCGCCTGCTCACCCGTACCACCCGCAGCCTGGCACTGACCGAAAGCGGCGAGCTGTACTTCGCCCAGGTGCGCAACGTGCTGCGCGACCTGGAACTGGCGCGCAGCAACGCCACCCTGCAGCATGACCATCCCCAGGGCCGCCTGCGCATTGCCGCCAGCGCCGCCTTCGGGCGCTATGTGCTGGCGCCGATGCTACCGGCCTTCACTGCCCGTTATCCGCGCATCGCCTGCGAACTCAGCACCACGGACCGCAGCGTCAACCACATCCAGGAATCGGTGGATATCAGCATCCGCATTCCTCAGCAGCTCGAGGACGGCCTGGTGGCGCGACATATCGCCAGCGTGCCGTCGATCTACTGCGCCTCGCCCGCTTACCTGCACAAGGCCGGCGTGCCGGACTCCCCCGAAGCACTGCGCGAGCACGCCTGCCTGGCCTTCAAGGTCGCGGTGGATGGCCGCCTGATGCCCTGGCGCTTCGTACGTGACGGCGTGCGTTTCGAGGCGCCGATTCGCGTCGCCCTGATCAGCGACGATATCGATGTGCTCGCCAGAGCGGCGGTCAACGGTGGCGGCATCACCCGCCTGGCTGCCTTCGTCGCCGAACCGCTGCTGGCCAGCGGGCAGTTGCAGCAGCTGTTCGTCGAGTCTGGGAGAGCCGATGGCCAGGCCCTGATCGAACCACTCGACTACTACCTGTGCGTGCGCGACCGCTACGAGCTGACGCCCAAGGTGCGCGCGTTCGTCGACCATGTAGCCCAGAACCTGCGGGACGACTGGCGGCCTTAGCCCAGGCTGCGGTGCAATCGGCACTCGCTGCCGAGCTCTCGTCGAGGCTCAAGTGATTTGAATCGCAGGGCGAATCCGGTAGGCTCGGCAGCTCATTTGAACGGAGTGTTTTCCCATGGCCAAAGCCACTGCCCGCCACATCCTGGTTGCCACCGAAGAGAAGTGCAACGAACTGAAAGCTGCCATCGAAGGCGGTGCCGATTTCGCCCAGGTCGCCAAGGACAACTCCAGCTGCCCGTCCAGCCGTGACGGCGGCAACCTCGGCTCGTTCGGCCCCGGCCAGATGGTCAAGGAATTCGACACTGTCGTGTTCAGCGCCCCGGTCAACGTGGTGCAGGGCCCGGTGAAGACCCAGTTCGGCTATCACCTGCTCGAAGTGACCAGCCGCCAGGACTGATTCACGCCGCGCCTGGTGCCGCAATGGCATCAGGCGCTTGCATCGCAGCACGTCTGCTCACCTGCTGTCGAAAAGCCCTGAACCCCCGGCGTTGCCTACACTCTATCGCTGCGTCAATCCGCGTGGGCGAGGCCCTCACATGAACCGGTTCTTCCAGGCCCTTGGCCTGCGCATTGGCGACTCGGCCAAGCAAACTCGCACGCCCAGTCAGAAAGCCCTGGGCAGATGCACCTGCGGCCAACCGATCTTTTTTCGCAACAGCCAGTGCCTGGCGTGCCAATCGCCATTGGGCTACGAGCCCGAACGCGGCCGGGTGGTGACCCTGAGCCAGGGCGATGCGCAAAGCTGGCGTATCGAAGGCGACGCCCGAGCCTACCGACGCTGCGCCAACCTGCATACCGCCGCCGGCTGCAACTGGCTGCTGCCGCACGCCAGCGATGCGCAGCTGTGCATCGCCTGCCAGCTCAACCGCACCATTCCCGACTTGTCGATCCCCGGCAATGAACAACGCTGGGCGCGCCTGGAAATGGCCAAGCGCCGGCTGGTCGCGCAACTGCTCAACCTGGGCCTGCCGCTGCTCAGCAAATACGCCGATTTCAACCGCGGCCTGGCCTTCGACTTCCTCGGCCCGGATCTCAACGGCCAGCCACCGATGACCGGGCATGCCAGCGGCCTGATCACCCTGAACATCGCCGAAGCCGACGATGATGTGCGCGAGCAGACGCGCATCCAGCTGCACGAACCCTATCGCACCCTGCTCGGGCACTTCCGCCACGAAGTCGGCCACTACTATTGGGACCGGCTGATCGCCGGCAGCGCCTGGCTCGACGATTACCGCCGGCTGTTCGGTGACGAACGCGCCGATTACCGCGCGGCCCTGCAACGCCACTATGAACGGGGCGCGCCGGCCGACTGGCAGGCGTCGTTCGTCAGTGCCTACGCCACCATGCATCCCTGGGAAGACTGGGCCGAAACCTGGGCCCACTACCTGCACATGATGGATACCCTGGATACCGCCCTGAGCTTCGGCATGCGTGCCGGCGACGTGGAGCTGGAGTTCCGCCCCTTCACCAAGGCTGCGCTGTACGACCCGGACGATCCCCAGGCGCAAGAGTTCTTGCAGTTCATCAATGCCTGGATCGAGCTCGCCGCCATGCTCAACGAGCTGGCGCGCAGCATGGGCCACAAGGATGTCTATCCTTTCGTGTTGTCCGCCGCGGTAGTCGGCAAACTGCAGTTCATTCATCGGGTCGTCGAGGCGGCCTCGCCCATCACGTGATGGCCTGACGGCCACGTTCAAGGAGAACCCTGTATGACTCATCTAGACAGACACGGCAGCTGCCTGTGTGGCGCCGTCAGCCTGACCCTGCGCATCACCAACCCAAGCGTCAGCGCCTGCCACTGCGCCACCTGCCGCAAATGGGGCGGCGGCCCGCTGCTGGTGGCCGAAGGACAATTGACGCAGCTGCGCGGCGAGCAGCAGGTGCGCATCCATGACTCCTCGGACTGGGCCGAGCGCGGCTTCTGCGGCCAGTGCGGCAGCCACCTGTTCTATCGTTTGAAAAGCAATGGCCACCATGCGGTGCCGGTCGGCCTGCTCGATGGGTATGACGACTGGCAGTTCGACAGCCAGATCTTCGTCGAATCCAGACCGGCGTACTACTGCTTCGCCAACCAGACCCGCGAGCTGACCGGCGAGCAGGTGTTCGCCGAGTTCGAGCAGGGTTGATTCACGGCGCGTCCAGGGACGGCCCGATCATCGCCGCCAGTTGCTCATAGACGCCAGGGGCGGCGACCAGGTACGGATTGCCGCCGAGTAGACCATCGCCACGCAGGAAATCGTTGCAGCGCCCTCCGGCCTCGCGTACCAGTACCAGGCCGGCCAGGCAGTCCCAGCTTTTCAGGTGGGTTTCGTAGTAGCCGATCAGGCGCCCGGCAGCCACGTAGGCGGTCATCAGTGCGCCGGAGCCGTTGCGCACGAACATGCCGCCCTCGTCGAGCAGGCGGCTGATGAATGGCAGAAAGTGCTCCTTGCCGGGGCGATGGGTGGTGCCGACGCCGACCAGCCCTTCACGCACATGGTTGGCGGCGTGGGCCTGCAACGGGGTGTCGTTGACGAAGGCGCCGCGCCCGACCACGCCATGGAACAGCTCGTCGTGGTTGGGATCGGCTATCGCGCCGAGCAGGGGCTCACCGTCCACCAGCAGGCCGATGGACACGCACCAGTTGTGCAGGCCATTGAGAAAACAGGCAGTACCGTCGATGGGGTCGATAACCCAGATGCAGCGCGCCTGCAGCCCATCACTGCCGCCCTCCTCGCCGACGATGCCGTCGTCTGGAAAGTGGCGGGCCAGCTCGCCACGAATGAACGCCTCCACCTGCTGATCGGCGATGCTCACCACATCCTGAAGATCGTCGCCCTTGTGCGCCACGGCGAGGCTGGCGCGCCGAACGTAGAAGGCCATGGCCCGTTCGGCCGCCTCCTTCGCCACCCGTTTGGCGAACGCATAGCGGGCGTCGAGCTGTTCACCGTCGAGGCTGGGCTGCTGGAAATCGGCCATGGGGGTAGATGCTCCCGAATCAGATGAGGTGATCGGCTGGCTTGCGAGGCAGCGGCCACAGCCTCTACCCTGCGCACTCGCTGAATGAGCGCTGTTGCAATGACCCTCGCCGACCTGCTGTTGTTCGCCATTCCTGCCGTGTTTCTCACCGGCCTGTCCAAGGGCGGCTTTGGCGGTGCCCTGGGCGGCATCGCCGTACCGCTGCTGGCCCTGGCCACCTCGCCGATGCAGGCGGTGGCGGTGATGCTGCCGATCCTTTGCCTGGCTGACGTGGTCGGGCTCAAGGCCTACTGGGGCAAATGGGATGTGGCCAACCTCAGGGTCATGCTGCCAGGCGCACTGATCGGCATCGTCATCGGCTCGCTGACCTTCGAGTTGCTCAACGAGAACCTGATCGGCCTGCTGATCGGCGTCATCGCCATATCCTTCGTGCTCCTGGGCCTATTCAGGGCCGACAGCAAACCGCGCCCGTTGCAACCCAAACGCGGCCTCATCCTCTCCTCGATTGCCGGCTTCACCAGCTTCGTCGCCCACGCCGGCGGGCCGCCGGTGATGATGCACCTGCTACCCCAGCAGCTGGACAAGCTACGCTACGTGGCGACCATCAACCTGTTCTTCTTGCTGACCAACGCCATGAAGCTGATTCCCTACACCTGGCTCGGCCAGTTCAGCCGGGAAAACCTGCTGCTCAGCCTGATGCTCGCTCCCGTCGTGCCGCTGGGCGTATGGACGGGCCTGTGGCTGCAATCGCGGATCAACCACACCTGGTTCTACCGCATCGCCCGGCTGGGCATGCTGCTGGCCGGGCTGCAGCTGATCTGGAAGAACATCTAAGAACCTGTTAACGGTTATTAGCCTAAAAGAGGCAGGTACAAGGCAATAGCAGCCGTTCGCCGATCCACTGTGGGAGCGCGCCATGCGCGCGAAAAATCGCGGGCATGGCCCGCTCCCACAGGCACTGCGCCGATGACCGCTCCCGCCACCTAACTGCCAAAATCAACGAACCTGGAAAGATCAAGAACAGGCTCTAGCCAAATCGCGCCTACAGCGCGAACAGCGTGCGGTACTCGTCATGGGCATGCTGGTCGGTCATGCCGCTGATGAAATCCTGCACCAGCCGGCAACGGTGGTAGAACTCCCAGGCCGCGCGATCCGCTTCGCCGCACTCGCGCACGGCCTGGCGATAGGCCTTGATCAGCTGGCTGGGCAGGCGGCGCACCAGCATCTGCAAATAGGCCTCACGACGGCAGTTGCCTTCGGTCAGTTCGGTGAAGGTCTGGGCATCGACCCGTAGCAAGGCACCGTAGCTGTCCAGCAAGCCCTGGATGATGCGGTGACCCTGCAACTGCAGGGTTTCCACCTCGCGGTGGCAGAACACCCGGGCCATCGCCACATCCTTGAAGGTCTGCACGATGGCGTGGGGCAGGCTGTCATCCTCGATCAGCGCACGATCCAGGGTGCCGGCATGCACCGCTTCGATATTGTCGATGAACTGCCGCGCGGCGTGCTGCACCAGCGGGTGGATCATGCTGACCCGCAGCTTGACGAAGAACTCGCCGGCCTTGTTGATCTCTTCCTGGTCATAGCGTTGCAGGGCCTGCTCGACCAGACCGCGAAAGGACTGCGGCGAGCCGGGAATCGGCGTGTCCGGGGATTGCAGCTTCGCGAAGGTCGACACCAGCAGCGGCGCCAGCTCGGTGACGCTGAGAATGCCCTTCTCTACCGAATCCTCGATATCGGCCAGGCAATAGGAGATGTCATCGGCCGCCTCCATGATGTAGGCCACCGGATGGCGGGTACCGGGCGCCTGGCCGAGCACCTGCTGCAACTCGGCAACGAAGCCCTCTTCGCAGAGATAGAAACCGGGCTTCTTGTTCAGGTAGGCACCGGCCGTGCCCTTGCCGGGCCTGGGCTGATAGGCCGGGCGCAGGTACTTGAGCAGGCCGGCGGTCTGGGTGTAGGTCAGCCGCAGGCGCTGCAGGCTTACCACCAGACGTACGGCCTGGGCGTTGCCCTCGAAGTTGCGCAGATCGGCGCGCATGCGTGCCTGCAGCTCGGGGTCGGCCACGTGTTGCGGCACGGCGATGGCGAACAGCCCGTCGAGGGCTCGCTCGAACCACTCGCCGATGGCGAACTCGCCAAAATGCCCGAACGGCGGGTTGCCGATGTCGTGCATCAGGCAGGTCATTTCCACCAGGCTTTCCAGGGCGCCCTGCAGGCCATCCAGGCCGTAGTCGGCGGCTCGCTCGCCCAGTTGGGCGTACAGCGTGCGGACGATGAAGCGCCCGGTCTGCTGCACCTCCATGGAATGGGTCAGGCGGCTGCGCACCGCGGCATTACGTTCCAGGGGAAACACCTGGGTGCGCTGCTGCAGGCGGCGAATGGCCGCGGAGTTGATGATCCGCCCGCGGTCACTTTCGAAGGCATACAGCAGATCGATATCGCCGCCGGCCTGATCACCAGGGCGCAACGCGCAGATTCGCTGTTTGAAATTCACCGCTGCAGGCATCGTCCGGCTCTCGATCTGGCATCCAAGCCGCGAGCCTAACGCGCAGCGCCCGGTTTACCAAGCACCCGAGGCCGGGGACAATGGGCGCATCGTGCCAATCAGCAAGAGACTTTCATGAAGCGCGCCGACTTCCACCAGCACCATGCTGCGCAGGCTAGCGCCGAAGCCCAGCGCCTGCTGGATCGCCAGGCCAGCCTTGGCGCAGGCTGGCTGACCTGGGTGGCCAGCGAGCTGTACCGGCTCTCGCCGCCGGAGTATGCGGCCATGGTCAGGCGCGAACTGCAGCGCCTGACGACGTCGTGATGCGCCTCAGGCGGGCTTGTTCTGGTGCAGGCGCACGTTGAGCTCGTCGACCACTGGCGCCCATTCGGCATCTTCCAGCAGTTCGTCCTTGAGGAAGGTGGCCTGGGCCTGGTTCCAGAATTGCGCCTCGGACACCTTCACATCGTCGGGCAGCGGGTAATGCTTGGCGATGAAGGCATCGATACTGGCGGGGTCGGACGGCAGTCCCAGTTGCTCGAACAGGGTACCAAGGTCTTTGTTGGGCAGTTCCATGGGGTTCTCCATCAGGTAGGTGCTGTGTAGAGCCGCGCCCGCAAACGACAGTTCAACCTCTCGGCCGCAAGGCAAGCGCGCTGCGTGAGGCGGTTATCGGCTATGGTTGAGCGATCGACCATTCCCTGGGGACGCCCCATGAGCACCGTCCAATACTGCCGCAGCGCCTTTATCCCAACCGCCATCGCCCTGCTGCTCGGCGCCTGCAGCAGCGCACCGACGCCGCCTGCCGACAAGCCGGAGCGCATGGGTCGGGCGCAGGATCTCTACGAGCTGCCCCAGGCTTACCAGGCCGGCACCTACCGGCATATGGACGAGCTCTTCTTCACCCGCACCGTGCCCCGCGGGCCACAGGTCTATCCGCTGCCGACGCGCAGTGAAGTGGCCGTCGAGTACCAGGCTGACGGCCAGCGCCTGGGCGTCGATGCATTCATGCGGCGCAACCAGGTCAGCGGCCTGCTGATTCTCAAGGACGGCCAGGTGGCGCTGGAACGCTACGCCATGGGCAACGACGCGAGTACGCGCTGGACGTCCTTCAGCGTGGTCAAGTCGATCTCCTCGACGCTGATCGGCGCCGCCGTGCAGCAGGGCAAGATCGCCAGCGTGAACGAACCGATCACCCGCTATCTGCCGCAGCTCAAGGGCGGCGCCTACGATGGCGTGAGCATCGAACAGGTGCTGCAGATGAGCTCCGGGGTGGCCTGGGACGAAACCTACCGCGACCCGCAATCGGACCGGCGCCGCATGTTCGAGCTGCAGTTGGCCAACAACCCTGGCGCCCTGCTCAAGCAGATGTCCGGCCTGAAGCGGGCACAAGCGCCGGGCACCACGTTCAACTACAGCACCGGCGAATCGCACCTGCAGAGCGAACTGGTGCGCGCGGCGACCGGCATGACCGCCAGCGATTATCTCTCCGAGCGCATCTGGGCGCGCCTGGGCATGGAGCGTGACGCCTTCTGGCAGCTCGACAGCCGCGCCGGTCAGGAGATCGGCAGCAGCGGCCTGTCGGCGACCCTGCGCGATTACGGCCGCTTCGGCCAGTTCATCCTCGCTGACGGGGTGATCGACGGTGAACGCATTCTGCCGGCCGGCTGGCTGCAACGTGCCACCCGCGCCGCACCAGGCTCGCACCTGGAGCCGGGCAAGCTGTACGACGGCGAATACGCGCTGGGCTATGGCTACCAGTGGTGGCTGTTTCCGGTTGGCGCTGGCGCTTTGCCGAACCACGGCGGTGGCGCCTTCGAGGCCCAGGGCATCTTTGGCCAGTTCCTGTACATCAACCCCAGGGAGAAGGTGGTGGCGGTGGTGTGGAGCACCTGGCCGAAACCCGAGATGGACAAACGGGAAATGGAAACCTACGCCTTCATCGGCGCCGCGGTCGATGCGCTGCGCTGAAACCGAAAAACACCGGCGAGCCGAACCTGAAGGCGGCACGCGGGTCGATACATCAGATTTGCCTGGGGGATACCTATGATTGATCGCCGACACGGCGTTGGCTGCCTGCTGCTGAGCCTGATGCTCGCGGGCTGTGCCTCACCGACCACCTGCGACGAGCCGCTGAGCGGCGACAGCTGCCGCGAACGTCAGCTGCTGTACCAGAACGACATGTTGCAGGCCAAGATGCTGGTGATGTCCGGCGACCTGGAGAGCCATGAGCTGGCCAATGCCCTGCTGCGCCGTGCCGCAAGCGAGGACGAGCGTGGCGAGGTGGAGTTCTACCAGGCGATTCTGATGATCCGCGAGGGCCCGCAGACCGAGGAGGTGCTCGGCAAGCTGGAAGCCGCCGCCGACAAGCAGCAGCCCTACGCCGTGGCGCTGCTCTATCGGATCTGGTCGCAGCCCTACCTGGTCGATGAAGCCGACCCGATCCGCGCCGAAGAATACCGCGCCGACTACGCCGAACTGGATGTCGCCAAGAGTGGCTACCCCTCGTTCGAGAAAGCCCTGGAACTGGTCGACCAACTGGTGCAGATGCCCTGAGCGGCTCTCGGCGCGTCGTGGCGATTGCGCCGCAGCCGGCCCGCGCCGAGCGTTTTGTGGCAGCACGGCCCTGCGCGATGGGTGCCGGGTAGCAGTAAAATGTGATTTGTCGGTGCCAGCAGCGCGCCAAGGCATTAAAATCTGCCACCCTAATTCGTCGCACAGCCTGTTCCGGTCACCTGAAGGCTGCGCCACGCCATCATCCGCACAGCCGAGAGAACAGACATGGGCGCCCAGTGGAAAGCCAAACCTAAAGAAGCCGCCGCCAACGCCAGGGGCAAGATTTTCGGTCGCCTGGTCAAGGAGATCATGGTCGCCGCGCGCAATGGCGCCGATCCGGACATGAACCCCAAGCTGCGTCTGGCCATCCACCAGGCCAAGAAAGCCTCGATGCCCAAGGACACCCTCGATCGCGCCATCAAGAAAGGCGCCGGCCTGAGCGGCGAGACGGTCAACTTCGAGCGCACCACCTATGAAGGGTTCGCCCCCCATCAGGTGCCGCTGATCGTCGAGTGCCTGACCGACAACGTCAACCGCACCGTGGCCGAGATCCGTGTGCTGTTCCGCAAGGGCCAGCTGGGCGGCAGCGGCTCGGTGGCCTGGGATTTCGACCATGTCGGGCTGATCGAAGCCTCCAGCGACAGCGCCGCCGACCCTGAGCTTGCCGCCATCGAAGCCGGCGCCCAGGACTTCGACGAGGCCGACGAAGGCAACACCCTGTTCATCACCGAGGCGACCGACCTCGACCTGGTCAGCCGCGCCCTGCCCGAGCAAGGCTTTACCGTCAACTCGGCCAACCTGGGCTACCGCCCGAAGAACCCGGTTACCAGCCTGACCCCCGAACAACGCGAAGAAGTCGAAGCCTTCCTGGAAGCCATCGACAACCACGACGACGTACAGAACGTCTACGTGGGGCTCGCCGGCTAATCGGGCCGAAGCGGCGAATTGCGGCAATCGATCACGGTATTGCCGCAATAACCCGGTATACTGTCCGGCTTCCTTCTTTGCCGATCAATGGCAAAGCGGAACACAGCCTTACAGGAGCTTCATCGTGCACAAGTCCCTCATTCTCGCCGCCTGCCTTATGCTCGGAGCTTGCAGCAGCGCCCCACAACCGTCGCCGGCACCACTCCCGGCCGACCAGGACAGCATCGTGCGCAGCAACCTGGAGGCGATTCACAACGCCCAGGTCGTGCCGCTGCCCCTCGACCCGAACAGCAAAGTGCCTCGTGGCCTGGCCAGCGATGCCAACATGCAGTTCGGCAGCTCGCTGTCCAATTACCGCGTCTACTCCCTGAAGCTCAAGCAGGGTGAGCGCTACCGCCTCAATGTCAACTCGCTGTGTGACCACACCTGCCTGGGTATCAACAAGTTCGCCCTGAAGCCCCGTGCGGTGCTGATGGACGCCTACGGCACGGTAATCCCCAACAAGCCGGCCCGCCCCTCCACGGTGATCGGCATGACCAGCATGGGCTGGGATGGTGAGGCGCCGGAAGACGGCACCTACTACCTGCTGGTAGCCGCCGACAAGGAAGACATTGGCCGCACCATCGTCATCGACGACGTGTGGATCAACAACTCGCCGCTGATGGCAGTCAAGGTCGGCCTGCTCGACACCCCGCCCCGCCACCTGCGCTGAGCATGTCGCGCACCCTGAACATCGCAGCCGCCTGCCTGCTCGACGATGCGGGCCGCCTGCTGCTGGTGCGCAAACGCGGCACCCGGATGTTCATGCTGCCGGGCGGCAAACGCGAAGCCGCCGAAAGCGCCCTGCAGACCCTGGCCCGCGAGCTCGATGAAGAGCTCAACCTGCAGCTACCCCAGGCGGCGTTCACGCCCCTGGGCCACTTCAACGAAACGGCCGCCAACGAAGCCGATACCCGCGTCGAGGCCGATATCTTTCGCGCCGCCCTCTGCCACCCGGTTGCGCCAGCGGCCGAGCTCGAGGAGCTGCGCTGGCTGGCAGCTGAAGACCCGCGCGGTGACGACCTGGCGCCGCTGCTGCGCCTGCATGTACTGCCGCTGCTCTGGCCGCACGACTGAGCACATCTCGGCCTCTCGGGCACCGATAGCCACTATCGAAGTGAATGATTTCTGCGCCACGCGGCCAGCCAATAGCCTATGAGCTATCAAAGGTCTCGCTTACAGGTGCCCGCCATGCAACGTTCACTGCTCGTTCTGCTCACCCTTGTTACCCTCGCGCTTGCCGGCTGCGCCACCCCGCAGTCGGCCGCCGAACGCCCCTATACCGACGCCGAGATCAAGCAGTTCGCCCTGGAGATGCTCAGCCGCAGCGGCCTGCCGTACGAGGATTACGAGAAGATTCGCAGCGCCCTGCAGGCGCCCAATTACCGGGTGTCGAATTCGATCCGCGATGTCGGCCCGCAGCCGCGCGTATTGCCGGAAGGCTGATCAGCCAGCCCCTGCGGCAGCAGCGCAGCGCGCCTGTCACCGATTCATTGATCCACGGCAACGCCGTTGCCAACCCAACCCTTAGCCTGAGCCGCTCCATTCTCGCGAGGGCTCACCATGGCTATCACCTCTGCCGGCATCTGCGCCGCTGCCGACCAGTTGCAAGGTTTCGTCGGCTTCAACCGCAAGAGCGGTCGGCATATCGTCCGTTTCAGCGAGGACTCGTTTGGCCTGGACGTCGCCGAAGACAGCATCACCCCGGCCAGCGAGTTCGTTTGGCATGCCGCGGACAACAGCGCGCTGATGACGCTCAAGCGCGAGCGCCTGCGCCTGCTGGTCGAGCTGCGCATCGACGAGCGCCTGGCCATCAGCGAACCGCTGCGGGTTTACCTGCGCCGTGATGACCTGCCGGAAATCAGTGCCGTACGCCTGTTGCAACGCCGCGCCTGAAACGTAGACTGGCGCCCCGCCCGCCACTGCCGCCCTTCGATGACCGAGTTTCGCTGCCTGCCCGACCACCTGCGCCCCCTGGCCGACAAGTTCTACCGCAGCCAGCGCTCGGCCATGCGCACCCGGGCGGCCCACCAGGTATGGGTGGCCGAACGCCCCCAGATCATCGCCGCCCTGTGCCTGCAGCCCATGGCTCACGGCCAGTGGCTGACCAGCCTGCTGGTCGATGCCGAGCAGCGCCGCCAGGGCGTGGCCAGCGCGCTGATCGAGCGCGCCCTGCAAGCCATCGACACACCGGTCTGGCTGTTCTGCCACCCGGATCTGCAGCCGTTCTACCAGCGCCAGGGCTTCGAACCCTGCGATCAACCGCCAGAAGCCCTGGCGCAACGTTTGCGGCGTTACAAAATGAAAAAGATATTGAACGTCATGGCACGTTGATATCTCATAAGGGGTAATGTGACGGGGTATTCAAGCCACCTCGCTTCGCGCTAGCCCTTGCCGCACCCATGGCCCACTACAATGGACGCGAGCGCTATCGACAAGCGAGCACTGCTGCCAGGCGACCGCGCGACCAATGAGAACAATAGGCCATGGGCAGACGTTTCAAGCGTGTACTGGCGCGTTTGCGCAAGGACTTCCAGCTCTCCATCATCACCCTGACGGGGTTCTTCGGGGTACTCGGTATCTCGCCTTACGCCGTCTATCGCCTGTCGCAAGGCAGCTACGCGGTCGGTATCGCCGACACCATCATCGTGCTGTCGACCCTGTTTGCCATGGGCTACGCCTGGCGAACCGGCGACACGCGCAAGCCTGGCCTGTGCCTGATGGTCGTCGCCTCCCTGTGCGCCACGCTGATCGTCATCAAGCTGGGCATCAACGGCCTGTTCTGGATCTATCCACTGATCCTTCTCAACTTCTTCATGGTGCCACCGCTGCTGGCGCTGCTGGCGACCGCCGCGGTACTGGTCGCCTTGGTGGCCTATTCGCGGCTGATACCGGGCACGGTATTCGAAAGCGATTACCAGATGCTGTCGTTCATCGTCACCGCGATGCTATCCAGTATCCTCAGTTTCATCTTCGCCCAGCGCGCGAGCTACCAGCGCAAGCAGCTGCAGTCCTGGGCAACCCGCGACGCACTCACCGGCGCCCGTAACCGCCGGATGATGGATCAGGAGCTGAAGATCGCCGTCGCCAACAAGCGTCGCCATCAGATCAGCAGCGCCGTGCTGGTCATCGACATGGACCATTTCAAGCAGGTCAACGACCGCTTCGGCCATGCGGTGGGCGACCAGGTGCTGGTGAGTTTCGTCGCGCTGACCAATCGCTGTTTCCGCCATGAAGACCGGCTGTTCCGCTTTGGCGGTGAAGAGTTTCTGCTGCTGCTGAGCAACACCAACGAAAAGGGCCTGCGCGCCGCTGCCCTGCAGTTGCAGGCGCAGATCGCCGAGCATCTGAAGAGCCCGGGCGGGCCGGTCACGGTGTCGATGGGCGGCGCCGTGCTGTACGCCAACGAACGCTGGCAGGACTGGCTGCAACGCGCTGACCATCAGCTTTACGAAGCCAAGCGCGCCGGGCGCAACCGCATCCATATCGACACCTACCAGGTGGCGGCATTGGCCTAGCGAAGGCGGCAGCAGACTCTCCACTCCACGCCGCCCCCAAGCCCGGCGAGCCTGTCCGGCCAGGCCATCAGCCCGCCCCCGGGACTGGCAAATAAGTGTTCGCTGTCGATGACTTGGCACTCTCCATCAGCACGCCGCCTGGCTGGGTGGGTTTCGCCCCTTACGGGCGACTCACTTTCTTTGCTTGTGCAAAGAAAGTAAGCAAAGAAACACACCCCTACATACGGCCCCGGCTGCGCCGGGGTTCCCTCCTTCCATCACCGCTCCAGGGGCACGCCGCGAAGGGCCATCCCTGGCCCATCGCGGCTCTCGCGACATCCATGTCGCTCAACCCCTTCCACGGTGATTCCACTCGGCCTCCTGAAGGGGACCATGTCGCGAGCTTGCGACATCTGCGCAAGATCAAAGTCGGTAGCGTTTGGCTTTTGCTCTTGAAGCCCGATCTCGCAGACGACGCCCAAGTCCCCTTCAGGAGGCCGAGTGGAGGTGTTGCGTAGGGGAGCGAGCCGCATGGATGCGGCGAGAGGCTTAATGGGCCAAGGATGGTCCATGTAAGCCGCCCCCCGGAGCGGCGCCGGAGCGAGGAAACGCAGCGAAGCGGAGTAACAGCCGAAAGGCTGGCCCGTAGGGTGAGCACAGCGAATCAAGTTTCGCGCAGCGAACCCCGGATGTCGGGGTGCCCTTCTTTGGCACACCTTTCTTGGGCAAGCAAAGAGACGTAGCGAAGCGCAGTAACAGCCGCAGGCTGGCCCGAAGGGTGAGCGAAGCGAATCAAGGTGTGGCGCCCGTAAGGGGCGAAACACAATGGTTCAGTAGACGCGGTAATGGATAGCGCCAAGCCAGTAAGTGATACGCACACAAACTTGCCAGTCCGGTATCAAGTGCATCCTCCATGCGCAAATGCGAATAACCAAAAAAAAGGGGCGACCCGCAGGCCGCCCCTTCGTTTACCCGGTGCGCAATCAGTGAGCCGAAGCGCCACTGGCCCCCAGGCCGGTGTGCGAACGCACGAATTGCGGCAGGAACAACGCGCGCTCCCCTTCGGCCGCCTTGGACTTGTCGGTGATCGAGAAGAACCAGATACCGATGAAGGCAACGGCGATCGAGAACAGCGCCGGGTATTCGTACGGGAAGATCGCCTTCTCGTGGCCGAGTACCGAGACCCAGATGGTCGGGCCGAGCACCATCAACACCACGGCCGTGATCAGGCCCAGCCAGCCGCCGATCATCGCCCCGCGGGTGGTCAGGTTTTTCCAGTACATGGAAAGGAACAGCACCGGGAAGTTACAGCTCGCTGCGATGGAGAAGGCCAGGCCCACCATGAAGGCGATGTTCTGCTTCTCGAAGAGAATGCCCAGGCCGATGGCCAGGACACCCAGGCACACGGTGGTGATCTTCGAAACCCGCAGCTCATCCTTCTCGTTGACGTTGCCCTTCTTGATCACGCTGGCATACAGGTCGTGGGATACCGCCGAGGCGCCCGCCAGGGTCAGGCCGGCTACCACCGCAAGGATGGTGGCGAAGGCCACGGCCGAGATGAAGCCCAGGAAGATGCTGCCACCCACCGCGTTGGCCAGGTGCACCGCCGCCATGTTGTTGCCGCCCAGCAGCGCGCCGGCAGCGTCCTTGAAGGCCGGGTTGGTGCTCACCAGCAGAATCGCGCCAAAGCCGATGATGAAGGTCAGGATGTAGAAGTAGCCGATGAAACCGGTGGCGTAGAACACCGATTTGCGGGCTTCCTTGGCATCACCCACGGTGAAGAAGCGCATGAGGATGTGCGGCAGACCAGCCGTACCAAACATCAGCGCGAGGCCGAGGGAAATCGCCGAGATCGGATCCTTGACCAGGCCGCCCGGGCTCATGATGGCTTCGCCGTTGGCGTGAACCTTGATCGCTTCGGTGAACAGCGTGTTGAAGTTGAAGCCGACGTGCTTCATCACCATGAAGGCCATGAACGAGGCGCCGGAGAGCAGCAGCACCGCCTTGATGATCTGCACCCAGGTGGTGGCCAACATGCCGCCGAACAGCACGTACATCACCATCAGGATGCCGACCAGCACCACCGCCACGTGGTAGTCGAGGCCGAACAGCAACTGGATCAGCTTGCCGGCGCCGACCATTTGCGCGATCAGGTAGAAGGCCACCACCACCAGCGAGCCACTGGCCGACAGGGTGCGGATTTCCTTCTGCTTGAGGCGATAGGACGCCACGTCGGCGAAGGTGTATTTGCCCAGGTTGCGCAGGCGCTCGGCGATCAGGAAGAGGATCACCGGCCAGCCGACCAGGAAGCCGATCGAGTAGATCAGGCCGTCGTAGCCGGAGGTGAACACCAGCGCGGAAATACCCAGGAAGGAAGCTGCCGACATGTAATCGCCAGCGATCGCCAGACCATTCTGGAAGCCGGTGATACCGCCGCCTGCGGTATAGAAATCGGACGTCGACTTGCTGCGCTTGGAGGCCCAGTAGGTGATGCACAGGGTGCCACCGACGAAGGCCAGGAACATCAGGATGGCAGGCGTATTGACCGCCTGCTTCTGCACTTCGCCGGCCAGCGCATCGGCCCACAATGCGGGGGCCAGGGCCATCAAGGCCAACGTGGAGAGAATACGGCCGATCATTTGCCCACCTCGTCCAGGATCGCCTGGTTCAGGTTGTCGAATTCGCTGTTGGCGCGGCGCACGTAGATGCCGGTCAGCACGAAGGCGGAAAGGATCACGCCGACGCCGACGGGGATACCCCAGGTGATCGGCGAATCCGGGTTGATGCGGGTACCGAGCCAACCGGGCACGAAAGCGATGAGCAGAATGAAGCCGACGTAGATGCCGAGCATGATGGCGGAGAGTATCCAGGCGAATCGCTCGCGCTTGGCTACTAGCTCCCGGAAGCGCGGACTTTGCTCGATCCGCCGGTAAATGCTGTCGTTCATTTTATTGTTATCCTCCACAGCAGGATGCTGGTACGGATAACTCTATGTCAGCGCTCAACTTGCAACAGACGACCTTAGTCGAAGCCCCCGGCTTTCTAGACCAAAGTCTAATGCTTGGCGTCTAGCGCCGCTGCTGGTACTGCTGCGTGCCCTGCCCCGGATAACGCTGCACTTCGTAGCCATTCGGGTATTCGGTGCTCTGGCGAATACCGCCACGGGTCTCGAACGTCGAGCTGCGTTGCCCGCTTTCATAGCGGCGCGAATCGATGCCCTGCGGTATGCGCTGGCCGCCATAGAGGTTGTAGCGCTCCTGGCGCTCATAAGTGTCGACGCTGCCACTCGCCCCTGGGCTTACATAAGCCTTGGGAATCACCCGGATGGTTTGCGGCGCCCGCTCGTCCGCCACCGCTGCAGCGCCACAGGCCAGAACGGCCAGCGCCAGGGTAAGACCAATCATTGTTTTCATCGCGAACTCCAATCACGGCGCCGATGCGCCTGCGCTGCATGTCTGCCTGAGACAACGCCAGACACGGATCATTTGCGGGTCAGCACCTCGCCTATGCCGTAAAAGTGACCGCCGGCCACATGATGAATGCTGCGCCAGCTTGGCTCGGCATCCTCGAAGTGCCAGCGGCCGTCGCGGAACACTCGCTCATCCGCCCAGGCCGCGGTGACCTCGCCGATGAATAAGTCGTACGCCTGCTGGTTATGCGGCTCGTCGATCAGCCGACAGGCCAGCCACGCCGAGCAGCCGGCAACGAACGGCAGATCCAGATCCCCCAGGGCGATCAGCTCGACACCGCTATCGGCCAGCTTGCTGGGCTCATCATTGAGGCTACGCGAGCCGACCTGATAGGTCAGTTCCAGCTGCGCGGCCGTGGGCACCTGGATCACGAACTGCCCGCTGCGCTCGACCAGTACGCGTGTAGCGGTGCTTTTATCGAGCACCACGGTGAGCTTGGGCGGCTCGAAATCCAGGGCACAGGCCCAGGCAGCGGCCATCACCCCATCGACACCGGCATGACGGGCAGAAACAAGCACGGTCGGGCCGTGGCTGAGCAGTCGGTAAGCCTTGTCCAGGCTTACGGGCTTGATCGAATCGTGCATCGCGGCACCTCACTGGAATCCAGGCGTCAATGTACAACATCGTGGCTGTGCAAAAAATTGAACGCCCGGGGCTGCCTCTTCTGCACGAGTAGCACTAGAATCGACCGCGAACCGGCTCCAGAGCCGCCATTCGAACGGGCACGAGGCACGCAAACAACGTCGCCTGCCCGCGAGCCATCAGGGGTGACAGCATGTTCGAGGTAACCGAAGTCTCCATCGCCGAGCTGCGCGCTGCGCTCGAGGGCGGCCGCACCACGGCGGTCGAACTGGTCAAGGCCTACCTGGCGCGGGTCGACGCCTATGATGGCGCCGATACGCACACCAGGCTCAACGCCGTGGTGGTGCGCAACCCGGATGCACTGCAGGAGGCCGAAGCCTCCGATGCCCGTCGCGCTCGCGGCGAAACCCTGAGCCCGCTGGACGGCATTCCCTATACCGCCAAGGACAGCTACCTGGTCAAGGGCCTGACCGCCGCCTCCGGCAGCCCGGCATTCAAGGACCTGGTCGCCCAGCGTGACGCCTTCACCATCGAGCGCCTGCGCGCCGCCGGTGCCATCTGCCTGGGCAAGACCAATATGCCGCCGATGGCCAATGGCGGCATGCAGCGCGGCGTGTATGGCCGCGCCGAAAGCCCCTACAACGCCAATTACCTCACCGCACCGTTCGCCTCGGGCTCCTCCAACGGGGCTGGCACCGCCACCGCGGCGAGCTTTGCTGCCTTTGGTCTGGCCGAGGAAACCTGGTCGAGCGGTCGTGGCCCGGCTTCCAACAACGGCCTGTGCGCCTACACGCCCTCGCGTGGGGTGATCTCGGTGCGCGGCAACTGGCCGCTGACCCCGACCATGGACGTGGTCGTGCCCTTCGCCCGCACCATGGCGGACCTGCTGGAGATCCTCGACGTTGTCGTGGCCGACGATCCGGACACCCGTGGCGATCTGTGGCGCCTGCAGCCCTGGGTGCCGATCCCGAAAGCGTCCGACGTGCGGCCCGCCTCCTACCTCGAACTGGCCGCAGGGGCTGATGCGCTCAAGGGCAAGCGCTTTGGCGTGCCACGCATGTACATCAACAAGGATGAACTGGCCGGCAGCAGCGAAAAGCCTGGCATCGGCGGCCCGACCGGGCAACGCATCCACACCCGCGCCTCGGTGATCGCGCTGTGGGAACAGGCCCGCGCCGCGCTGGAACAGGCTGGCGCCACGGTGGTCGAGGTGGATTTCCCGCTGGTCTCCAACTGCGAGGGCGACCGCCCCGGTGCGCCGACGGTGTACAACCGCGGCCTGGTCTCCCGCCAATTCCTGCATGACGAGCTGTGGGAGCTGTCGGGCTGGGCCTTCGATGACTTCCTGCGCGCCAATAACGACCCGCAACTCAATCGCCTGGCCGACGTCGACGGCCCGCAGATCTTCCCTCACGACCCCGGCACCCTGCCCAACCGTGAAGACGACCTGGCCGCTGGCATGGACGAGTACGTACGCATGGCCCAACGCGGCATCACCCCGTGGAACGAGATCGCCAGCGTACCGGACGGCCTGCGCGGCCTGGAAAAGACCCGCCAGCTCGACCTCGAACAATGGATGGATGAGCTCAAGCTCGACGCGGTGCTGTTCCCCACCGTTGCCGACGTGGGCCCGGCCGATGCGGATGTGAATCCGCAGTCCGCAGATATCGCCTGGAGCAACGGCATCTGGGTCGCCAACGGCAACCTCGCCATTCGCCACCTGGGCGTGCCGACGGTCACCGTACCGATGGGCGTGATGGCCGATATCGGCATGCCGGTCGGGCTGACCTTCGCCGGCCGCGCCTACGCCGACAACGCCCTGCTGCAACTGGGCGCGGCCTTCGAAGCAACCGGCAACAAGCGGCA
The DNA here is from genome assembly GCF_031119625.1 of Pseudomonas sp. G34. Classification (GTDB taxonomy): domain Bacteria; phylum Pseudomonadota; class Gammaproteobacteria; order Pseudomonadales; family Pseudomonadaceae; genus Aquipseudomonas. The sequence goes on along the minus strand of NZ_JAVHZV010000009.1, from coordinate 126,291 downwards.
GATTCCGCCGCGCACCCCGCCACTGTAAGCGCGCGAGCGCACACGGGATTGGTAGACTATGCCAATCCCGGTGCCTTCCAGCAGGCGATCAACAGCTGTCGAAACCTGCACCATGGATAGGGAAAGCCGTCGACCGGCGGTGTTAATGCAACAATCAGGATCGTTATGCCCGTTCACGATGAAAAGCAGCTGCAAGCACTCACTGCCGCACTTACCTGGGACGGCTTTCGCCAGTTCCTGCCGATCTCGGCGTTCGTTGTGCTGTTCGGCTTGGCGTTCGGCCTGGCCGCCACGCAAACCGGGCTCAGCAGCGAAACCAGCCTGGTGATGAGCGCGCTGGTATTTGCCGGCGCCTCGCAGTTCGCCGCGCTGGATATGTGGGGCACGCACATACCGCTGGTGCCCCTGGCGCTGACGGTTTTCGCCATCAACGCCCGCCACCTGCTGATGGGCGCCACCCTTTATCCCTGGCTGAGCAGCCTGCCGCCGGCCAAGCGCTACGGCGTCATGCTGGTGGCGTCCGATGCCAACTGGGCAATGTCGATGCAGGCCTTTGGCGCGGGCAAACCCGGGCTCGGCCTGCTGCTTGGCGGCGGCCTGGCGCTTTGGCTGGCCTGGTTGCTGGGTACCTGGCTGGGCATCTATTTCGGTAGCGCCATCGACGACCCGGTGGGCTTCGGCCTCGACATGGTCATGGGCTGCTTCCTGCTGGCCATGGTGGTCGGCGGCCAGAAGAACCTGCGCATCCTGATCATCTGGGCAGTCGCCGCCAGCGCGTCGCTGCTGGCCTACTGGTACCTGCCCAGCAACAGCCATGTGGTGGTCGGCGCCCTGGTCGGTGGTGCGCTCGGCGCACTGTGGATGGAGAAAAAAGCATGATGCTCGAGACCGCTGGTTCCGGCGCCCTGATCGTCGTGCTCGTCATGGCCGTGGTCACGCTGGCCACCCGTTGGGGCGGCGTGTTCGTCATGTCCTTCGTGCCGATCAACCTGAGAACCCAGAACTTCATCAGCGCCATGTCCGGCTCGGTGCTGGTGGCCCTGCTCGCACCGCTGGCCCTGGAGGGCGACAACGGCGCCAGGCTGGCGTTGCTGAGCACCGCCATCGTCATGCTGCTGGTCAAGAAGCCGCTTGCCGCGATTGCGGCCGGGATCCTGGTGGCAGCGCTGGTGCGGCAAACCGGATTCTAGTAACGGCATTCTGGCCCCGCGCAGGATCGCCCGAGCAAGGTCATACATTGCGCAAACGCAATGAAGGCTTGCTATTTCGCCGATTTTTCATGCACGAACACTAACCTATACTGGCCGTCAGCTATCAACCAGCCGATGCCCGGGCGCCTGCGCACCTGGCCGAGCAGCCGGGCGCTACCCTTGCGAAACGCCAGCGGCGGCGCGGCTGCGGGCATCGAGCTCCTGTACCTGGTGAGTGATCATGGCAACCGAACAAGGCATTCTGCGCCTATCAATCGCCGTCACCCTGCTGCTGGCGGGGGGCGGTATCCTCTTTGGCCTGTTGTCGGGGTCGTTTTCGATCGTCTTCGATGGGGTCTATTCGCTCGCCGATGCCAGCATGAGCGGCCTGGCGCTGATCGTCGCCACGCTGATCAGCAAGCACACCGCTGCGGGCGAAAGCAGCCGCCGCCTTGCCGAACGTTTCAACATGGGCTTCTGGCACCTGGAACCCATGGTTCTCGCGCTCAACGGCACGCTGCTCTGCGGGGTCACCCTGTATGCCCTGATCAATGCGCTCGGCAGTCTGCTGGCCGGCGGCAAATCCCTGGATTTCGGCTTTGCGATCATCTACGCGCTGGTGGCGACCATCGCCTGCTTCAGCCTGGCGGCTCTGGAGTTCCGGGCCAACCGGGCGATCCGTTCCGACTTCGTGGCCCTGGATGCCAAAGCCTGGGTGATGTCCGGCAGTATCTCCCTGGCGCTGTTGATCGCCTTCTTGCTCGGGGAGCTGAGTGCCAGTACCGAGTACGCCTGGCTGGCCCCCTACGTCGACCCGGCGGTGCTGGCGATCATCTGCCTGGTGATCCTGCCCTTGCCGCTGCTGACCATCCGCCAGGCGCTGGCCGATATTCTGCTCGCCACGCCGCCGGCGTTGAAGCTGCACGTCGATGAGGTGGCTGAGGCCGTGGTGGCACAGGAGGGGTTCATCGGCTACGAAGCCTATGTGGCCAAGGTGGGGCGCGCGCTGCAGGTCGAGCTGTACTTCATCGTGCCCGCCGACTGGCCGGCACGCACCCTGGACGACTGGGACCGGCTACGCGACGCCATTGGCGAAGCGATTGGCGACGCCGGCCCCAACCGCTGGCTGACCATCGCCTTCACCACCGATCCGCAATGGGCTCGGTAACGACGCGCCTGCCCCTGCGTTCGCTGCCACAGGCGCCGCCTGCGGGGTTCAGAGACGTTCTCGCCGCGCAAAAAAAGCCCGCATCAATCGATGCGGGCTCTTCATTACTGGTGCCGGGGATAGGAATCGAACCTACGACCTTCGCGTTACGAGTGCGCTGCTCTACCGACTGAGCTACACCGGCGGGACGCCGCATTATTCAGCAGCCCAAGCGTGCCACTCAAGTGCTTTTTGGCCGCTCCAGCGCCGGCCGCTCACTTGATCAGTTCGATGCGTTCTTCATGGATGCTGATCAAACCCTGTTTGTACAGGCCGCCGATGGCTTTCTTGAAGTTGCCCTTGCTGACCCGGAACATGGCGCTGATGCGTTCCGGCGAACTCTTGTCGCTCAACTCCAGCACGCCGCCGCTGTCACGCAGGCGCTGCAGGATCTGCTCGCCGAGGCCGTCGGCAACCTGCTGACCGACCGGTTGCAGGCTGAGGCTGATCTTGCCGTCGCTGCGCATTTCCTTGATGAACCCCGGCTGGCGGATGCCGGGCCGCATGAAGCCGATCACTTCGTTCTTGTGGATCAGGCCCCAGTGCTTGCCGTTGATGATCGCCTTGAAACCCATGTCGGTGGGCTCGACCACCAGCAGGTCAACTTCTTCGCCTGCCGTGTAAGTGGCCGGCAGCTTGTCCAGGTAGCGATCCAGCCGTGCGGTGGCGGTGATGCGGCGGCTGCGCTTGTCGACGAACACGTGCACCACGCAGTAGTCGCCGATCTGCAGCGGGCGCTTTTCTTCCGAGTGCGGCAGCAGCAGGTCCTTGGGCAGGCCCCAGTCGAGAAACAGGCCGACACGGTTGATGTCGACGACCTTGAGGCTGGCGAACTCGCCGACCTGCACCTTGGGCTTGTCGGTGGTGGCGATCAGTTTGTCTTCACTGTCCAGGTAAATGAAGACGTTGAGCCAGTCTTCCACCTCACTCGGCGTGTCCTTGGGGATGTAACGCTTGGGCAATAGAATCTCGCCGTCCGCCCCGCCGTCCAGGTACAGACCGAAGTCGGTGTGCTTGACGACCTGCAAGGAATTCATACGTCCGATAACAGCCATGGTACCTACCCTCGTTTTCAGGCCGGCAGTGTACCCGACTCGCCGCCGCGAAACCCGACCGGCTACCAGCCGCTTCGCCCATTGGTCATCGAATGAACAGTAAAGCGCGCAGCGGTGATACAATGGGCGGCCATCTTGATGACTCGAGTAGGCAATATGACCGTCATGCGCGTCAAAGCATCCCACAGCAAAGCCAAACCTGCCCCCGCGGTGGAAACCAGTGAATCGATCGACGCTCAAGTAGCGGCGTTTCTCAAGTCTGGCGGCAAGATCCAAGAGATCGCCAAAGGCGTCAGCGGCCAGACCAATGGCCCCGCCAGCCGGCACATCACCATTTCCAAAAAGTAATTTTCTGTATCGACCTGCAGCGCCTGACCACGGGCGCCAGGTCGGCAGTCCCTCCCCTCGCCCGTCCGGGCAATGATTTGAATGACTTATTCGCCGTCTTCAGCGCTTGTTGCTGGCGATGAGCACACGCATGTTTCAAAATGATGTCAGTGATTTTTCAGCACCTGCGTCCTTCGTCGATGTGAAGGCCGGCTGAAAGCAATCGTCTCGATCATCGTTTAAGGAAGACACGTGCGTTCTCTCAGCCCCTGGCTGCAGCGGCCGACCAGCGTTCTGCTGGCACTGGTTGTGTTGTTCATTGCATTGCCACTGCTCGGTCGCTACTCGCTGGGCTGGTCCCACCCGTTCGGTTACCTCTCCGACCTGGCGATTGGCAGCCTGCTGCTCTGGCTGGCCCTGCGTTGCCGGCTGTTGCTGGGTATTCCGCTGGCGGTGGGCTGGGTGATGCTCAACCTCGGCACCGTCGAGCTGGTCAGCGCCGTGGGCCGCATGCCCGAGCCCGCCGACCTGCATTACCTGACCGACGCCCAGTTCCTCAGCCACTCGACCCAGGGCGGCGGCCTTACCCATCCCTGGCTGGCAGGCGCGTCGATCCTGGCGGTCCTGGCGTTCCTCCTGGTGCTCGGCGCTCGGCCGCCGGTGCGCAAACCCTCGTTGGCCTGGCTGCTGGCGCCCCTGGCGCTGCTCGCCACCCACGCCGTCTACCAGTACCGCAGCCCCAGCGAAGCGGACCAGTGGGTGCAGTTCAACCTGCCGCACAAATGGCTGGCCGAAGGGGTCAGCCTCGCCCAGCTGGGCGTCGAGGACTGGCTGAGCCGCGGCCAGCCCAACAGCCCACCGGATGTCAGCGGCCTGACCCGCCTGGATATGGACGGCACACCGCTGCTGGGCGAACCAGGCCGCGCGCGCAACGTGCTGATCATTACCCTGGAAGGCATTCCCGGCGCCTATATCGACGCCAGCCGCAAGGCTATCGGTAGCGGTTATCAGGCTGATCTCATGCCGCGCCTGAGCGCCTGGGCCGAGCGCGGCATGCTCACCAGCGATTACGTGCTGCACGCCCACCAGACCATTCGTGGCCTCTACGCGATGCTCTGTGGCGACTACGACAAGCTGGCCTCGGGAACGCCCAAGGGCCTTGAGCTGCTGGGCAATGCCGAACGCGCCGCCCAGTGCCTGCCGGCCCAGCTGCGCGACAACGGTTTCAGCACGCATTTTCTGCAGGGCGCCGGGCTGCGTTTCATGGCCAAGGATCAGATCATGCCGCGCATGGGTTTCGACAAGACCCTGGGCCGCGACTGGTTCCGCAACACGCCGTACCTCGACTTCGCCTGGGGCATGGACGACAGGTCGTACTTCGAAGGCGCACTGAGCTACGTCGATGGCCTGCGCAAGCAGAAGACCCCATGGATGCTGACCCTGCTGACCGTCGGCACGCACCAGCCCTATTCCGCACCAGCCGACTACCTGGAGCGCCATGGCAGTGCCAAGCAAGCCGCCATCGCCTACCTCGACGACGCCATCGGCGACTTCCTCGACGGCCTGCAACAGCGCGGCGTGCTCGACGACACCCTGGTGGTGGTGACCTCCGACGAATCCCACGGTATCGAGAACGTGCGCCTGGCGTCGGCCTGGGGTTTCAATCTCATGCTGGCGCCCGAGCAGGCCCAGTTGCCGTCGCTCAAGGGCGGCGTCTATGGGCATATCGACCTGACCGCCTCGATTCTCGACTACCTGGCCCTGCCGTTGCCGGCCGACATCGCCGGGCGCTCGATGCTGCGTGACTACGCCCATGGCCGCCAGATCATCTCCTACACCAATGGCCTGCTGCGCGAGCACGACGGCCAGGGCACGCTGACCGAGTGCAACTTCCAGCAGGTCTGCCGACGCTACGCCAGCCCGGGGTTTATCGCCGAGCACGCCGAGTACCTGGGCCGCGTCAGCGGCAAGCCGGCGCGCCAGGTGAGCCTGCGCGCCGAGCTGCTGGATCGCTCGCTGAGCGATGGCCAGGGCAACCAGGTGCTGCAGTTCGCCAGCAACGAGCGCATTCGCCTGCGCACCACGCCAGGCGATGACTGGGCCGACAACCTGATCGGCGCCCAGTACCTGGAATTGCCCAAGGGCACGCAAACCCGCGTGACCCTGAAGATCAATGCGCTGTCCATGAGTGAAGCCGGCGCCACGCTGCGCCTGAAGACCAAGGAATTCGACCGTGACGTGCTGATCAACGTCCCGGAGATACCGCGCTTGAAGAAAGGCCAGCCAGTGCAGCTGAGCTTCGCCTTCGACAACCTGGACACCCGCAAGGCGTTCTCCTTCCACCTGGTCGGCGAAGGCAAGGGCTCCATCGAAATTAGCGATTTCAGCGTCGAGACGCGCCCCATCGAGACCGAGATGCTGGCTGCCAAGGTCGAAGAAGAACCCGAAGAACTGACCCAGTGACGGGGCGGTTCAGTACATGGCGTAGCGGCGTTCGATTGCCTGGTACTCGCCGCTGGCGATGATGTCGGCAAGCCCCCGGTCGAAACGATCACGCATCGAGCGATCACGCAGCCCCAGCTGGTAAGGGGTTGGCGGGAACAGTGGGTACTCGGTGAGCGGCTGGCTGACATCCACCTGGCGATACACGTCCCGATTGAAGTAGCGAAGGATCCGCCGGTCGGCGACCACCACCTCTACCCGGCCGGCGTACAGGAGGCGGTTACGGGCGATCTGCTGGGCTTCTTCGTGATAGCGCGGGTTGGCCTCGGCCATGCGCTGGAATTCCTCGCCCAGCAGCACCCGCGCACGCTGGAAGGCACGCACCGAATAGCTGCCCAGATCGGCAATCCGCTCGATCCGGTAACCTCGGGATTTCAAGGCCACGGCCACGTTGTCGTAGCGGATATAGGGCTGGGAATAGAAGCTCGTCACCCCGCTCTGGCTGCGCGTGGTGGCAATGCCGTCGAGCTCGCCACGGCCCAGCGCCCGGTGCAGGCGCTCCATCGGCGCGTAGGACGGCACCACCCTGATGCCGGCCGCACGGGCAGCGGCCACCACGATGTCGTACTCGAGCCCCTTGCGCTCGCCCTCGAAGATATAGGGCGGCTTGTGCGTTCCGAAGCCGATCCGCAGCTCATCGGCGCTGGCATTGATCGCCACCACCAGCAACAGCCCGATTACCCAGCCTTTCATTGCAAACCTGCCCTCGCCGCGCTGACCCTACCCATAAGCCTGGCAGGTCAGCTCGTGCATGCACAGTTGGCAGCCAGGGCGCAGGAGGGTATCAGACCAGCGTCGCCCGTGGCGCCAGCCCGTCGAACACCTCGGGGGTCAACGCCGCCAGGCCATGGCGGTCGAGCACTTCACGGGGGTGTTCCTCGCCCGGGAAGGTACTGTCGATCATGCTCAGCAGCTGAGCCCCGCGCGGGGTGAGCACGAAGTTCTCGCCATTGCCGCCCTCGGCCTCGGGGCGTGGGGCGATGAACCCGCCGTCGAGCAGCGTGGCCTCGTAGTCATCGGCCTGGGCCTTGAGCGAATCGAGGTTGTCGATCGGCCTGCCGGCCTGCTGCAGCGCGTCTGCCAGTTCCTCGGCGCAGCGCCGTGGCATGAATGGCTGGCCGGCACCATTTTGCACCTCGTGGAGCATGCGCTCGACAAGATCCCAGTTGTGGGTTTGCTGGTGAGTCGTCATCGCCTCGTCTCCTTTTATCGTCGGCGCTCAGCGCGCCTGTCAAGCTGTGACGCCTGCGCCGTGAACAAGGTTCGGGCTATCTGCCGAATGCCGCCTGAACCAAGGCCTGCGCCGCCAGTCTGAGGCGCATCCCCCTGCACAAAGGATCTTCGCCATGCTTCGCCGGCCCCTGCTGCGCCCCGTCTTCAGCGCTCTGCTCGTGGCGAGCCTCGCACCATCGGCACTGGCGGCCGAGCCGCTGCGGCTCAAGCACCTGTATCGCTGCGAAGATGTGCTCGACACCCAGCGCCAGACCTTCTGCCTCTCGGCACGCGGCGTATCCGACGGCCAGCTGCAGGTACTGCTCGATGGCAAGGCGCTGCCCGCCAGCGCCGTGAAGCGTGGAGATGGGCTGCGCATCACCCTCGACAGCAAGCGCTACCAGAGCGGCCCGCTGTGGCTGCAACAGGGCGACGAGGTGAGCAACCCGGTATGGCTGTCGATGGCGGGCAGCCACGTAGTGGCCGCCAAGCCAGGCGAAGTGGCAGAGAACATGGACGGCCTCAACACCTATGTCGACCTGGTCAGTGTGGTCATCGAGGAAGATGCCCACGGCCTGGATACCGCCAAGGCGCTGGCCAGGAAGTATGGCGCCGAGGTGGTCGGCGCGATTGCGCCGCTCAATACCTATCAGCTACGGCTGCCGGCCAAGGATCTGATCCAGCGTGACGCCATGGTGCTGCGCCTGGGCAGCGAGCTGGGCGTCGATGCCGTGGTGATCGAGGAATCCTCCGCCGAGGAACAGGAAGCGCCAGCGGGCGCGACGGCAGACCAACAGCTGGGCGAAGAAGAATGGGCGGCCAACCGCTTCGTCGATGCGGTCAACTATTACCAGCGGCGCATTCCCTCCAAGCGCGCCCCTATCGACACCAAGCCGGTGCGTATCGGCCTGATCGAACGCAACGTCGACTTCGATGCCCCGGACTTCCGGGACTACCTCGGCGCCGCCGAGCGCCAGGGCCACACGCCACATACCCGCCTGTACAGCCGCGACGCCGACAAGCCGGATGGCCATGGCTCAACCGTGGCCGGCATCCTCGCCGCGCGCTGGAACGATGGCGGCAACACCGGCTTCCTGCGCGGCCTGGACGGCGCCGGCCCGGGCTTCGAGGTGATCGTCGACCGCAACTCCGATGCCGGCATCACCGCCAACATCGCCGCCTCGGTCAACCTGGTCGAGGACGGCGTGCGGGTGCTGAACTGGAGCTGGGGCATTCACCGCATCGGCGCGAAGAACATTCATGGCGACGAAATCGATTCGCTGGTGCGCTCCGGCGTGGCGATGAGCGGCTACGAAGAGCTGCTGGAGGAATTCTTCCTGTGGCTGCGCCGCGAGCACCCGGATGTGGTGGTGGTCAACTCCGCCGGCAATGGCGCCTCGTTCTCGGGTGCCGACGACTATCGCCTGCCCTCCTCGTTCGTCACCGAGCAGCTGTTCGTGGTCGGTGGCCACCAGCGCAGCGAGCGCAAGGACGTGGCCGTGGACGACCCGGCCTACGTCAAACGGCGCAGTTCCTCGAACGTCGACACCCGCGTGGACATCACCGCCGCCGCCTGCGTGCGTGCCTCCACCGCCGAGGAAAATCAGCAGGGCAGCGTGCATTGCGGCACCTCCTACGCCACCCCGCTGGTAGCCGGGGTGGTGGCCGCGTTGATGTCGATCAACCCGGACCTGCACCCCGATCAGCTGCGCATGCTGCTGCGCCGCAGCGCCATGACCATCGGTGAGGAGTTCGACTTCGAGCCCACTGACGCCGACGACCTGACCGCACCGATCCTGCCCTCGGAGCGCGGCTTCGACCTGAACGACAAGGACATCGGCCGCTCCGCCCGGCTGGACATGCAGAAGGCCCTGGATCTGACCGTCAGAAGCCTGGACAGCAAGCCGTAAGAAGCCCTGAACCTTCACCACCGGCAGGCACTCAACCGCCCACACCTGACCCTGCCAAACGTGAGGATTCGAGCATGAGCAGACACCTCGCAGCGCTTTGCGGCCTGGCTCTGGCCCTCTACGGGATGGGCCAGGCGCAAGCCTGCACGGCCGACGAGGCGACGGCCAAGGCCCAGGAACTGGCGGCCAAGATCGAGGAAATCACCCAGCGCGACCCGCAGCGGGCGGCGCTGCTGCGCCAGGAGCTCAAGCAGGCGCCGCCGCAAGGCGCCGGCGAGCACACCAGCGATTGCGACGCCTATGATCAGCGCCTGCTGGAACTGGAAGAGATTGGTGGCGAGGTGGAGGAACGGATGGATTGAGCGCTTGCCGACGGCCGTGGCCGTCGATAAGCGCTGCCGGGATCAGGCGTCGGTCGACGGCGCCTTGCGCTTGAGCGGCGCCAGCCCGTCCTGGCTGACCAGGGTCGGCGCATCGCTCTTCGGCTTGTTCACCGTGTTGCGCTTGGCCGGGGTTTTCGCTGCGGGCTTCTTGGCGATCTTCTTGCCGGTTTTCGGGTCGATCTTTTTCTTCTTGGCACCCACGGCCTTGCCCGAGGCCTTGAGGTTCTTCGGCCCCTGATAAATGCCCTTGTGTTCCTTGATGGTACGCTTCTCGAAACGCTGCTTGAGGTAGCGCTCGATACTCGACATCAGGTTCCAGTCGTTGTGGGTGATCAGCGAGATCGCCAGCCCCTCGTTACCGGCCCGGCCGGTACGCCCGGTGCGGTGCACGTAATCGTCGCCCGAGCGCGGCATATCGAAGTTGATCACCAGATCCAGACCGTCGACATCCAGGCCGCGTGCCGCGACGTCAGTGGCAACCAGCACTTTCACCGCGCCCTGGCGCAGGCGGTCGATGGCCAGCTTGCGGTCCTTCTGATCCTTCTCGCCGTGCAGCACGAAGGTCTTGAATTCCTTGGCCACCAGCTTGCCGTACAGGCGGTCGGCCTGGGCACGGGTGTTGGTGAAGATGATCGCCTTGTCGTAGGTCTCGTTGCTCAGCAACCACTCGACCAGCTGTTCCTTGTGGTAGTTGTGGTCGGCGGTGATGATCTGCTGGCGGGTGCCTTCGGCCAGCTCGCTGACCCGGTTGAGCTGCAGGTGCTCGGGGTCGCGCAATACCTTGGCGACCACTTCACGCAGGCCCGCGCCACCGCTGGTGGCGGAGAACAGCAGGGTCTGGTGTTCACGACCGCACATCTCGGCCAGGCGCTGCACGTCTTCGGCAAACCCCATGTCGAGCATGCGGTCGGCCTCATCGAGCACCAGCACCTCGACATCGTCGAACAACAGGTTGCCGGCATTGGCATGCTCGATCAGCCGGCCAGGGGTGCCGATGACGATATCGATCTTGCGCAGCATGGCAGCCTGCACCTTGAAGTCTTCGCCGCCGGTGATCAGCCCGCCCTTGAGAAAGGTGAACTGGGCGAAGCGCTCGACTTCCTTGAGGGTCTGCTGGGCCAGTTCGCGGGTCGGCAGCAGAATCAGCGCACGCACGCTGACCCGGGCGTTGGAGCTACCGTTACCGAGCAGGCGGTTGAGCATCGGCAGCACGAAGGCCGCGGTCTTGCCGCTCCCCGTCTGGGCGATCACCCGCAGGTCCTTGCCTTCCAGCGCCAGAGGAATCGCAGCGGCCTGTACGGGGGTGGGCTCGGTGAATTTGAGCTCGTCGACGGCTTTGAGCAGGCGTTCATGCAGGGCAAATTGGGCAAACACGGGGCAACCTCGATGCAAATGCTAAATCAGCCGCATAGGTTACCGCGTTCGCGCCTCGGGGCCGAATGCTTTCTCTGCATAAGCAGCGAAAGCCGTCAGGCCGCCCGTTGCATGCGCCGCTGTTTGATCAGCAGGCGAGCGCTGTCCCAGCCCACCAGCAGCACCGCCAACCAGATTGGCAGGTAGGTGAGGAACTGCTTGGAATCGAACTGCTCACCGAGAAATACCAGGCTGACCATAAACAGCAGCACCGGCTCCACATAGCTGAGAATGCCGAACAGGCCCAGCGGCAGCAGCCGCGACGAGACCATCATCACCGCCAGGGCGATGGTGCCCAGCAGCGCCATACCGGGCACCAGCCACCACAGGCGCGGGTACTCGGCGAACATGCCGGCCGGCGCCCAGTAGACGATCAGCCAGATCGCCAGGGGCGCCATCACCAGCATCTCCAGAATCAGCCCCGGCAGTGCGTCCAGGCGCATCCAGCGGCGCAGCATGAAATACGGCGGGTAGCCCAGCGCGGTGACCAGGGTGACCCAGGAAAATGCCTGGGACTGCCACAACTCATGCAGCACCCCGGCCAAGGCGCAGGCCACGGCGAGCCTCTGCAGCGGGCGCAGGCGTTCGCCGTAGAACACCCGGCCAGCCAGCACCATGGCCAGCGGCAGCAGGAAGTAACCCAGGGACACGTCGAGCATATGCCCGGTCAGCGGCGCCCAAACGAACAGGAACCACTGCACGCCGAGCAGCGCCGCCGTCACTGGCAAGGCGGCCAGCAGCAGCGGCTCACGGCGCAGGCGCTGCAGGGCACTGAGCAACAATGGCCATTGGCGCAGCAGGGTGAGCAACAGCAGCACGGCCGGAATCGACCACAGCACGCGCTGGGCGAACACCTGAAAGCCGTCCAGCGGCGTGAGCATCTGTACGTAGCCGGGAATCAGGGCAAAAAGGATCGAGGCGCTGACAGAGAACAGCACGCCGGGTCCGGAAAGCGTCATCGCGCACCTCGAAACTAGGAAAGTCGCCCTGTGCCGTTCAGCCGCCAAGGCGTTCGGGCTGCGGCGACGGCGCGGGCCACGCGGCGCTGCACGGATGGGCGGCGCACCATAACGGTTCGCCGGCCGCTAGACAATCCACCCGGCACGCCGCCGCCGTGACGGCTGGCCGGCTCATGAGCCGGCGGGATGCATCTTGATAAAAAGCGATGATTATCAGCGCTTATCTATCGATTAAGTTGATTTGTCCGGCGGCTGACCCTAGTCTGATCAGCCTATTGGGGCTGGCAATCAAGCTGCACGCGCAGGCGGATGATGCTGCGCGCGAACTTTACCGTGAGGTTGCCGCTTTGCCCGGCCGCCAGGTTGACGCTGCGGGTGCGCGGCGCCTCGGGGCCGTTGCGAAACACCGCCTTGCAGGAAGCAGCCCGCTGACCGTAGTTCTGCACCCGTACGGCAGCCATGTTGTGATCGATTTCCTGGGTGCTCGCCGATACTTCGGCGCCGTTGAACTGCTTTTCCAGTTCGATGGGATACGCCTGCGCAGCCAGGGGCAAGCAGGCAAGCAGTGCGCAACAGAATTTTTTCATGGCCAGCCTCCGAGGTGGGCCGTCAGTTTAGAGCCAGTGCCTGGCCGTGCACAGCCGCTGGTGAAGGAGAACAGATGAAGGCTCCACGCGTTACCCTCGATCAATGGCGCACCCTGCAGGCCGTGGTCGATCACGGCGGCTTCGCCCAGGCGGCCGAGGTGCTGCACCGCTCGCAATCGTCGGTGAGCTACACCGTGGCACGCATGCAGGAGCAACTGGGCGTGCCGCTGCTGCGCATCGACGGGCGCAAGGCGGTGCTCACCGAAGCCGGCGACGTGCTGCTGCGCCGTTCCCGGCAACTGGTCAAGCAGGCCAGCCAGCTCGAAGACCTGGCGCACCACATGGAACAAGGCTGGGAGGCCGAGGTGCGGCTGGTGGTCGACGCCGCCTACCCGAGCGCGCGCCTGGTGCGCGCCCTGACCGCCTTCATGCCGCAGAGCCGTGGCTGCCGCGTGCGCCTGCGCGAGGAAGTGCTGTCCGGCGTCGAGGAAGTGCTCAAGGAAGGCGTCGCCGACCTGGCGATCAGCGCCTACAGCATTCCCGGCTTTCTCGGTTCGGAAATGAGCCCGGTGGAATTTCTCGCCGTGGCCCATCCCGATCACCCGCTGCATCGCCTGCAGCGCGAGCTCAACTTCCAGGACCTGGAAACCCAGATGCAGGTGGTGATCCGCGACTCGGGGCGTCATCAGCCCCGCGATATGGGCTGGCTCGGCGCCGAGCAGCGCTGGACGGTGGGCAGCCTGGCCACCGCAGCCACCTTCGTCGGCAGCGGCCTGGGCTTCGCCTGGCTGCCGCGGCACATGATCGAGCGCGAACTCAAGGATGGCCTGCTCAAGCCACTGCCCCTGGACAAGGGCGGCAACCGCAAGCCGGTGTTCTTTCTCTACGCCAGCAAGGACAAGGCGCTGGGCCCGGCCACGCAGATCCTCACCGACCTGATCCAGCGTTTCGATGCGGCGCCGCTCGACGAAGCGCCCGACTCGCCGGCCTGAGCGCTGTAAATGGCCATATCGAGCAGCGCTGCACGGCCTGGCGCGTACCGGAACGCCTGCGCCCTATCACCTGTCCTACGCGGGTGCCCAGGCCGGTCGCACCTGCAGGTCCATAGCCAAGGCTTGCCTTGCACCCGCCTGCGGGTAATGAGCGGCTTTCCACGTGCCACGCCGCTCGACCTGCGCGAACGGTTCGAGCGCAGCCTGCTTGCCTTTCTGCTGGAAGTCGAAAACACTGCCGCCACCCCATCCAAGGACTAGACCCGATGCTGAAGAAACTCGCCCTAACCGCCTGCTCGCTGCTGTTCACCGCCCACCTGATGGCCGCGGAAAACCCCACCGTGCTGCTGACCACCAGCCTGGGTGAAATCGAAGTGCAGCTCGACGAGCAGAAAGCGCCGATCAGTACCCAGAACTTCCTCGCCTACGTGGACAGCGGCTTCTACAAGGGCACCGTGTTTCACCGCGTGATTCCGGGCTTCATGGTGCAGGGCGGCGGCTTCGACGAGAGCATGCGCCAGAAGCAGACCAAGGCACCGATCAAGAACGAGGCCGACAACGGCCTGCACAACGTGCGCGGCACCCTGGCCATGGCGCGTACCCAGGTACGTGACTCGGCCACCAGCCAGTTCTTCATCAACCACACTGACAACGCCTTCCTGGATAACGGCTCGCGCGACTTCGGTTACGCGGTATTCGGCAAGGTGACCCGTGGCATGGAAGTGGTCGACCGTATCGCCCAGGTGCGCACCGCCAACCGCGCCGGCCAGCAGAACGTGCCGGTCGACCCGGTGGTGATTCTCGACGCCAAACGCCTCTGACACTGCTACCCTCCCCCGGTAACCCACGCACCTGAGCGCATGGGTTACCTCAGTGCCCTGCGCTCCTGCCCCTCGGCAGCCGTCTCCATACGCCACTACCCATCATTCGCCAGAGCAGACTGCACCCCATGTTGTTTCGCCGTTTCGAAAGCCTCATCGACGTCTTCAAACCCAGCCCCGACGTGGCGCCGCCCAGCGGCATGCTGCGGTTCTACGCCCATTACCTGAAGCAGGTATGGCCGCTGATGGTGGTAGTGCTGATCGTCGGCTTCCTCGCGGCGGTGATCGAAGTGGCGCTGTTCAGCTTTCTCGGCCAGCTGATCGACATGGCCCAGGCTACCGCCGATGCCCGCACCTTCTTTGCCGAGCATCAGGGCGAGCTGCTGTGGATGGCCCTGGTGGCGCTGGTCATCCGCCCGCTGGTATTCGGCCTGCACAACCTGCTCACCCACCAGGCGATCAACCCGGGGCTGACCAACCTGATCCGCTGGCAGAACCATCGCTACGTGCTCAAGCAGAGCCTGACGTTCTTCCAGAACGATTTCGCCGGGCGTATCGCCCAGCGCGTCATGCAGACCGGGCCGTCGCTGCGCGACTCGGCCATGCAGGTGATCGATGCGCTGTGGCACGTGGTGGTCTACGCCGGCAGCGCGCTGTACCTGTTCGCCGCGGCCGACCTGCGGCTGATCGTGCCGCTGACGCTGTGGATCGTCGGCTACAGCGCGGCCCTCTGGTACTTCGTGCCACGCATCAAGGAGCGCTCGGCGGCTGCTTCGGCAGCACGTTCCAAGGTGATGGGCCGGGTGGTCGATGGCTACAGCAACGCCGCAACGCTGAAGCTGTTCGCCCATTCGCGCGAGGAAGAAAGCTACGCCCGCGAGGCCATGCAGGAGCTGCTCGACAAATTCCGTCTGCAGTCGCGCACCATCACCAGCCTGGACTTCCTGATCACCTGCATGAACGGCCTGCTGATCGTCGGCACCGGCGCCCTGGCCCTGTGGCTGTGGAGCGAATCGCTGATCAGCACCGGCGCCATCGCCCTGGCCCTGGGCCTGGTGATCCGCATCAACAACATGGCCGAGTGGATCATGTGGGTGGTCAACGGCATTTTCGAGAACGTCGGCACCGTGCAGGACGGCATGCAGAGCATCGTCCAGCCACGCCACGTGCTCGACCGTGAAGACGCCAAGCCGCTGCAGGTGCAGCAAGGCGGCGTGCGCTTCGACGACGTGCACTTTCACTACGGCAAGCAAGGCGGCGTGATCAGCGGCCTGAACATTGCGATCCGCCCTGGCGAGAAGATCGGCCTGGTCGGCCCATCCGGCGCCGGCAAGTCGACCCTGGTCAACCTGCTGCTGCGCCTCTACGACCTGGAGAGCGGGCGCATCCTCATCGACGGCCAGGACATCGCCACGGTGACCCAGGAAAGCCTGCGTGCCAATATCGGCGTGGTCACCCAGGACACCTCCCTGCTGCACCGCTCGATCCGCGACAACCTGCGCTACGGCCGGCCCGACGCCAGCGATGAAGAGCTGTGGACCGCCGCCCGCAAAGCCCGCGCCGATGGTTTCATCGCCACCCTCGACGACAGCCAGGGTGGCCTGGGCTTCGAGGCCCAGGTGGGCGAGCGCGGCGTCAAACTCTCCGGCGGCCAGCGCCAGCGCATCGCCATCGCCCGGGTACTGCTCAAGGACGCACCGATCCTGGTGCTCGACGAAGCCACTTCGGCGCTGGACTCGGAAGTCGAATCGGCGATCCAGGAGAGTCTCGACAGCCTCATGGACGGCAAGACGGTGATCGCCATCGCCCACCGCCTGTCGACCATCGCGCGCATGGATCGCCTGGTGGTGATCGACGGGGGCCAGGTGATCGAGACCGGCACCCACGCCGAGCTGATCGAGCGCGGCGGCCTCTACGCGCGCCTGTGGCAGCACCAGACCGGCGGTTTCGTCGGCGTCGACTGAGGCGAGTGCACCTCGGCTCGGCGGGGCCGGTCGGGGCAACTAGATAGCTAGCTAACAAATATCAATTTTCATGATACCCACTAATACGACCATCAATTTCCGCCGCTTCGGCTTTGCTGGTCATATGAGTCCACCAGGCAACGCAATCGAATAGGTCGATCCTGCTGCCGGTCATCGAACAATCGAGGACTCCATCATGAAAGTTGCAACCGCTGTCACCGCCCTGCTCTCCAGTCTCGCCCCCGCCGTATTCGCCGCCAACATCCAGCCCGAGCCGGGTGCCGGCCTGCCGACCGAGGATTACCACTACGGCATGAAGGTCGATGTACAGAAGGTGCTGTACCGCACCGACGTTTCCGACAAGCGAGGCGTAGTGCCGGTGATCATGGTGTTCACCGACAGCCAGGGTGAGACCCATAAGATGCGTTTTCTCGAGTGGGGCGGCCGCTACGATGGTTGATCGGTCGTGTGCTGCGCTGGCGCGCTGCGGGCAACCGCAGCGCACCGCTCACGCCTGCCGGTAAGGCAACATGTCCCGCGCCTGCTCGGCATAGGCCAGCACACCCAGCCGCTCCTCCTGCAGAAAACCCGCCACCGCATCACGCAACCCCTCGTGCACCAGGTAGTGCCAGGAGTGGGTGATGGTCGGCTCGAAGCCGCGAATCAACTTGTGCTCGCCCTGGGCACCCGCATCGAAGCGCTGCAGCCCCTGCGCGATCGCCTGCTCCATGCCCTGATAGAAGCAGGTTTCGAAGTGCAGCCGATCGAACTCGGCCAGGCACCCCCAATAACGCCCATACAGGCTGTCGCCCCCCTGCAGGCTGAAGGCCATGGCCACCGGCTGGGCACCGCGGCAGGCCAGCACCACGCGAATCGCCTCGGGCATGCGCTCGGCCAGCAGGCTGAAGAACTCCCGGGTCAGGTACGGCCGCTGGCCACGCACGTGGTAGGTATTGGCGTAACAGTGGTAGACGAAATCCCACTCTGCCTCGCTCAACTGGTGGCCCTCGCGCCAGTCGAACACGATGCCCTGCCCGGCCACCTGCTCGCGCTCCTTGCGCATCTGCTTGCGCTTGCGCGAACTCAAGGTGTCGAGAAAATCCTGAAAATCCCGGTAGCCGCGGTTGTGCCAGTGGAACTGGCAGCCCAGGCGTTGCAGCCAGCCATCACGGCCCTGCAGCAGCGCATCGCTATCGGCGTCGGTGAAGTTCACATGCAGGCTCGATAGCCCCTGTTCCTCCAGGGTCGCGGTCACCCCATCGAGCAGTTGCCCTGCCGCCTCGGGCGATCCCAGCAGGCGCTGGCCCGTCACCGGTGAAAATGGAATCGCGCCGAGCAGCTTCGGGTAATAGCCGATCCCGGCACGCCGGCAGGCATCGGCCCAGCCATGATCGAACACGTATTCACCCTGGGAGTGGTGCTTGACGTAAGCCGGCAGCGCGGCCAGGGGCTGCCCTTCTGCACCGAGTAACACCTGGTGCGCGGCCTGCCAGCCGCTACGCCCACCGACGCTGCCGCTGTCCTCGAGGCTGGTCAGAAAGGCATGGCGTAGAAACGGTTGGTCGCTGGACAACAGCGCATCCCAACTCGCAGGCGGCACGCCGTTCAAGGAATCGGCGAAAAGAACGATCATGGCAAGGCTCCAGCAGAAAATATCTTGGGGCCGGTGCGCTGCAGCAACGCGCCAGCGAGGGCAAGCCCTGGCAGTTGCCCAGCATGATGCCGTCGCCTACTGGCGACCACAACCGCCGTCATCCTCAAACTTTAATAATCGACCTATAAGGTTCGGCCGCGTAATTACGCCTCTTCGACAGCGCTGCCGGCGCCCGCCAAAAATGCCTTTCATATAACGCAACCGTTTGATTCTAAAAAAGTTCCACAGACTTGAAAATGTCACGCCACAGCAAGCCATCTGTCACATCCGATTTCCATAATCGCCTCCGTCCAAACCGACGATGTCATGCCACCGGCACTGACGGCGTTTCATAAACGAAGGAGCTTTTTTCAATGAAGATGAAGTTGATTGCGGTTGCTGTTGGTGCTGCACTGTCGGTACCTGCTGTGGCAATGGCAGACGTGAGCATCTACGGCCGTGCGCACGTATCGGTTGACTACCTCGATGACGGTGCCCGTTATTCCGAAACCAACCTGTCGAGCAACTCCTCGCGTCTGGGCTTCAAAGGCGACCATGAAATCAACCCGGATCTGAAAGCCTTCTTCCAGATCGAACAACAGATCAACTTCACCACCGGCTCCTCCAGCGGCGGCACCAGCTTCGCCACCCGTGACACCTTCGTAGGCCTGGGCGGCAACTTTGGCGCCATTCAGGTTGGCCGTTTCGACAGCCCGTTCAAGGTGGCCCGCGGCCCGTTCAACCTGTTCGGTGACCAGGTCGGCGACATGAACAACCTCGCTCGCGTCACCTCCGGCCGCCTCGACGAGCGTTACGACAACACCATCCAGTACACCACTCCGGATTTCTCTGGCTTCAACGTCAAAGTGGCTTACTCGATGTATCAGGGCCAATCGCTGAACATCACCGACACCGGCAACAACGAAGACAGCGACGCTTTCAGCACCTCGCTGAACTACATCGGCGGCCCGCTGGAAGCCTCCCTGGCCTACGAGAAGGTGGAAGAAGACACCCTGCGTGGCGAGGCCGACTCCATTCGCGCCGCTGTCGCCTACAAGATCGTCGACAACTTCAAGCTGGTCGGCTTCTACCAGACCACTGATTTCGAAGGCGTCAGCACCACCACCTCCGCTCAACGTGATCAGGGTACTTTCGACGTCTACGGTCTGGGTGGCGAATTCGCCGTTGCCAAGAACACTGCGCTGAAAGCCACCTGGATGACCCATAACAACGATGCCAAGGACCGTGATGCCACCATGTGGGTCGTGGGTGTCGAGCACAAGCTGGACAAGGCCGTACGCGTCTATGCCAACTACGCCGTGGTAGACAACGATGATCTGGTTGCCTACACCCCGTGGAGCCAGTCGCGTACCGCCAACCCTACCGGCCAGTCGATCGAGACGGTCAATGGTGTTGAGGTAAACCGCGCGCTGGGCGAGAAAGCCTCTGGCTTCACCGTAGGTCTGCGTTACGACTTCTGATCCCATTCGCGGATCGGAATGAAAACAAGCCGGGCTGTTCTCTGAGGACAGCCCGGCTTGTCATTTAACTGACACCTACCCGTCTTATTCTCGTTTTCGAAATGTAACCGTCCCCACACCGCCGGGCATCGGCGGGTCTTCGCCCCTAGGAGTTTTCATGCGCCGCTTGTTCATTATCGCCCTGGCCGGTCTGCTGGCCGCTTGCGCCCAGCAGCCCAAAGTTCAGCTGTATCCCGGTGCACCTCAGCCGCAGAGCGAAGTGCTGACTGTCGTGGTACCTGGCGAACTGGAAATCCGCAGCATCAACGGCCAGCCCTATACGGCGGCCAATGCTGCCTACAACCTGGATGACAAGCAGTTGCTGCTGCAGCCGGGTGCCTATCAGGTTCAAGCCTTCTACAAGTACGGTTTCGACGTTGCCGGTGGCATCAGCCATGAAATAGTGCGCGGCCGCACCGCCATCTTCGACATTGACGGCAAAGCGGGCGATGTCTGGCGCCTGGAGTTCGACCGCCCGGAGAACCTGGCCGAAGCCAAGAAGTTCGAAGATGAATTCAAGGCCTGGGCGGTGAACACTCGCACCGGTGAACGTGAACAGGCCCAACAGGGCAATCGCAACGTCTCGGCACTCGCAGCCCTGATGGGTACCAGCGAAATCGCCGCTCAGCCCACCACGGTCGCCCCGCTGGGCAGTGCTCCCGCACAAGCCGCACAGCCCGTGGCGCTGCATCCCGCGCCGGCCCAGGCTGCAGCCCTGCCGCACAACGACGCCACCCTGACCACCTTGCAGCAGATGTGGAATTTGCTGACGCCGGAAAGCCGCAGCGCCTTCCTGAAATGGGCCAAGCCGTAATTGATGAACCAAGCTCCTGCCACCGGCGGGAGCTTCTCCTCAGCGCTTGTAAACCTCGCGCCCCCTCCTCCACACGTAATCAGCGCTTGCGCAGAATCACGCTACCGATGGAGTAGCCAGCGCCAAACGAGCTGAGCACGCCCAGGCTGCCTGCCGGCAGATCATCCTGATGCTTGTGCAGGGCAATCACCGAACCGGCGGAACTGGTGTTGGCGTAGGTATCGAGAATCACCGGCGCCTCATGGGCTTCGGGGTCACGACCCAACAGCTTGCGGGCGATCAGCTGGTTCATGTTGAGGTTGGCCTGGTGCAGCCAGAAGCGCTTCACCTCGGCCACATCCAGGCCATTCTCCTGCAGATGGGCAGCGATCAGCTCGGCGACCATCGGGCAGACTTCCTTGAACACCTTGCGCCCTTCCTGCACGAACAGTCGACCTTCGGCCAGCGAGCCGCCCTCGTCGGCAGCGCGGTTGAGAAAGCCGAAGTTGTTGCGGATGTTGTTGGAAAACTGGGTCAGCAGCTTGGTGCCGACGATCTCGAACTGATGCTCGGAGGTCGCCAGATCCGCGCGTTCCAGAATCACCGCGGTCGCCGCATCGCCAAAGATGAAATGGCTGTCGCGGTCACGGAAGTTCAGGTGCCCGGTGCAGATCTCCGGGTTGACCATCAGGATCGCCCGCGCCTGGCCGAGCTGGATGCTGTTGGCCGCCGCCTGGATGCCGAAGGTGGCCGAGGAACACGCCACGTTCATGTCGAAACCGAAGCCCTGGATACCCAGCGCCGCCTGCACTTCGATGGCCACCGCCGGATAGGCGCGCTGCAGGTTGGAACAGGCGACGATCACCCCGTCGATGTCCGCGGCTGTCTTGCCGGCGCGAGCCAGCGCCTCTTCGGCAGCCGCCACGGCCATCTCGCAGAGGATGCCCCACTGCCCGTTATCGCGCTCGGGGATCAACGGCACCATGCGCCGTGGATCGAGAATGCCCTGCTTGTCGATCACGAAGCGGCTCTTGATGCCCGAGGCTTTTTCGATGAACGCGCTGTTCGATTCGCTCAGCGCCTCGACCTCGCCGCGCTCGATGGCCTCGGCGTTGTCCGCATTGAACTGCTGCACATAGGCATTGAAGGACGCCACCAACTCGTCGTTGGAGATGCTGTTGGCCGGGGTATACAGGCCCGTACCGCTGATGACGACGTTATGCACGCTGCTTCCTCTTGTTGTTGGCGATGGCCGGGCTGACCGCGACAAAGGGCCGGCGGCACCGGTGCACGGGCGAGCGACACACGCCGCTTCACAACCCGGCTTCACTGGCGCTCAAGTGTGCCACAGGCCTAGGGCCTGTTGACACTTCCACACGACCGCGCCAGAGCCCGTTTTGCCGCGAGGCAAGGCATGAGCCGCGAAGTTTAGCGGGCTAAATGAGCCGGCGAGAAACGCAACCGCCCAGAACATTCGGGTGGATGGCGGCGTGACCCGCGCCGTCTGATCAGCGTGCCGTGGGGCTGCCCCAGCGCGGATACCCACCAGCGTCCACCCGCGTGGACGCTGGCGGGCAGGCTTCAGCTCAAGCTGTCATCGATGACCAGCACCAGCTTGCCGTTGACCTGGTTACCTTCCAGGGTCGAGTAGGCTTCGTGGGCTTCGGCAATCGGGAAGGTGCGGGCCAGTTGCGGCTTGAGGCGACCCTCGCTGAACAGCGGCCACACGTGCTGGCGCAGGTCGCGCAGCAGTTCGGCCTTGAACAGGTCATCGCGGTTGCGCAGGGTCGAGCCGATCAGCTGGATGCGTTTGCCGAGCACCTGCGCCATGTCGATTTCGGCCTTGCGCCCGCCCATCAGGCCGATGTTCACCCAGCGGCCGTCGAGCGCCAGCAGCTTGAGGTTGAGCGTGGCGTAGCTGGCGCCAACCGGGTCGAGAATGACCTCGAACGGGCCGAAATCATCCGCCACCTGCAGGCCGTCCTTGCCACGAATCGCGCCGCCGCTGGCGCCCAGGCTTTCGCAGTAGGCAAGGCGCTCCTGCGAACCGACGGTCACCCAGCAGCTGCTGCCGAAGGCCTTGCACAGCTGGATGGCCGCCGAACCGACGCCACTGGCGCCGGCATGCAGCAGCACCTTCTCGCCGGGTTTCAGGCCGGCCAGCTGGAACAGGTTGAGCCAGGCGGTGGCGTACACCTCAGGCAGCGCAGCGGCCTCGTGCAGCGACAGGCCTTCCGGCACCGGCAGCACGTGGCGCGCATCGACCACCACCTGTTCCGCTACACCGCCGCCAGCCAGCAATGCACAAACGCGATCGCCCACCTGCCAGTCATCACAACCCGGCCCCACTTCACTGACGATACCCGCACACTCCAGGCCCAGCGTATCGCTGGCGCCCGGCGGCGGCGGGTAATTACCGGCCCGCTGCAACAGGTCGGCGCGGTTCAGGCCCGCTGCCGCCACGCGAATACGTACTTCCCCTACATCACAGGCAGGCGTGGGACGATCGACCCATTCCACCTGCCCTTCAACGCCTTGCAATGCTTTCACGGTGCCTCCATAGTGCATTTGAACCTGGCCCGTCGCTCAGCGACGGGCCTTTGCATTGCGCCGATGGAACCTGGCGCCCTCAAAGACGGCCTAATATGCGTTATCAACTGTCCCCACGTCGAATCAGCATGAAGCGATCCTTTATCAGCGCCACCCTGGCCCTCGTTCTCGGGCTGGGCGCTCTACCCCTCGCCGCCAAAACCAGCCAGGCCGATCAGTGGGAATACCTGCAGCCCGATCGTGAGCAGGTGATCGCCAGCCTCAACGTGGTCGAATTGCTGCAGCGCCATCACTACAGCAAGCCTCCGTTGGACGACGCCCGGTCGGAAAAGATCTATCAGGGTTACCTGAAGATGCTCGACCCGGCGCGCAGCTACTTCACCGCCGCCGACATCGCCGAATTCGACCGTTGGAAAGACAAGTTCGACGACTTGCTGAAAAAGGGCGACCTGGAACCCGGCTTCCATATCTACAAGCGCCATCTCGAACGCCAGCAGGAGCGCCTGAACTACGTGCAGGGGCTGCTGGCCAAGGGCGTCGACAAGATCGACTTCACGGTTGACGAAAGCCTGCTGGTCGATCGCGAGAAAGCCCCCTGGGCCAAGGACGTCGCCGAACTCGACGACCTGTGGCGCAAGCGCCTGAAGGACGAAGTGCTGCGCCTGAAGCTGGCCGGCAAGGAACCCAAGGCGATTCAGGAACTGCTCACCAAGCGCTACAAGGCTCAGCAGGCGCGCCTGCAGCAGACCCGCAGCGAGGACGTGTTCCAGGCCTACATCAACGCCTTCGCCATGACCTACGATCCGCATACCAACTACCTGTCGCCGGACAGCGCGGAAAACTTCGACATCAACATGAGCCTGTCCCTCGAGGGCATCGGCGCCGTGCTGCAGAGCGACAACGAACACGTCAAGGTGGTGCGCCTGGTACCCGCCGGCCCGGCCGAGAAGAGCAAGCAGATCTCGCCTGCCGACAAGATCGTCGGGGTTGGCCAGGGCGACGACGAAATCGTCGACGTGATCGGCTGGCGCCTCGATGAAGTGGTCAAGCTGATCCGCGGCCCGAAAGGCTCGCGGGTACGCCTGGAAGTGATCCCGGCCAGCAATGCGCCGAACGACATGACCAGCAAGGTGGTCAGCATCACCCGCGAAGCGGTGAAGCTCGAAGAGCAGGCGGCCAAGAAATCCGTCCTCGAGCTCGAGCAGGGCGGCCGTGCCTACAAGCTGGGCGTGATCGAAATCCCGGCTTTCTATCTGGACTTCAAGGCCTTCCGTGCCGGCAACCCGGATTACAAGAGCACCACCCGCGACGTCAAGAAACTGATCACCGAACTGCAGGCCGAAAAGGTCGACGGTATCGTCATCGACCTGCGCAACAACGGCGGCGGCTCCCTGCAGGAAGCCACCGAACTGACCGGTCTGTTCATCGACAAGGGCCCGACCGTGCTGGTGCGCAACAGCGATGGACGAGTCGACGTGCTGGCTGACGAACAGGACGGCGCATTCTACAAAGGTCCCATGGCCGTGCTGATCAACCGCCTGTCCGCCTCGGCTTCGGAGATTTTCGCCGGTGCCATGCAGGACTACCACCGCGCGCTGATCCTCGGTGGCCAGACCTTCGGCAAGGGCACCGTGCAGACCATCCAGCCGCTCAACCATGGCGAACTGAAGCTGACCCTGGCCAAGTTCTACCGGGTTTCCGGGCAGAGCACCCAGCACCGCGGCGTGGTGCCGGACATCGCCTACCCGGACGTGATGGACAACAAGGAAATCGGTGAAAGCGCCCTGCCCGAGGCCATGCCATGGGACAGCATCCGCCCGGCGATCAAGCCCGAGCTGGATCCGATCAAGCCGTTCCTCACCGAACTGAAGAACCGCTACGACGCCCGCACCGCGGACAACCCGGACTTCAACTTTGCCCGCGACCGCCTGGCCCTGTCCCGCGAGCTGATGGCCGAGAAGACCGTCAGCCTCAACGAAGCCAAGCGCCGCGCTCAGCAGGCCGACATCGAGAAACGCCAACTGGCGATCGAGAATGCTCGTCGCACCGCCAAAGGCGAAGAGCCGCTCAAGGAGCTGAAGAAGGAAGACGAGGACGACGTGCTGGCACAGGCCGAGGAAGACAAGAAGACCAAGCCGGAAGACGATGCCTACCTGACGGAAACCGGCCACATCCTCATCGACTACCTCAAGCTCAATACCCGCCTGGCCAAGCAGTAATCACCGGCCAGCGGTAACCCGAAGGGCGTCGCCACTGCGACGCCCTTTTTATTGCTTGAGCGGTGCCAGAAAATCATTCATTTATTTCTGACGCCCGGCCATATTCATCAATCGGTCATCATTCTGTAGTCGAATCATGCTCATCTAGCGGGGCGCCCCATCCTGGCCAATCGCCATCTCCCGCTTTCCGATACGCATAGAGATTCACCATGACCGTCACCGATCAGTTGAGCTCGCTGGGGCAGATTCTCGCCCACGGTGACTTGCACAGCCTGTTCCAGCCCATCGTGTCGGTCGCCGAACGACGCATTCTCGGTTATGAAGCGCTGACCCGTGGCCCTTCCAACAGCCCCCTGCATTCGCCGCTGACGCTGTTCGCCGCCGCCCGCCAGACCGGGCTGCTCAGCGAACTGGAGGTGGCCTGTCGCAAGAGTGCCTGTCGCCGCTTCAGCGAGCTGCAACTCGATGGCTTGCTGTTTCTCAACGTCTCGCCGGATTCGCTGCTCGACGCCAATCACCAGCCAGGCCGCACCCTGCAGTTGCTGCAGGCCTACGGTATCCCCCCGAGCCGGGTGGTGATCGAACTGACCGAGCAATCGCCCACCGACGATTTCTACCTGCTCGATACCGCCCTGCACCATTACCGCGACATGGGTTTCTCCATCGCCCTGGACGACCTGGGCGCCGGCTATTCGAGCCTGCGCCTGTGGTCGGAACTGCGCCCCGACTACGTGAAGATCGATCGCCACTTCATCGACGGCATCCACCGTGATGCGGTGAAACGCGAGTTTGTCGGTTCCATCCTGCAAATGGCCAAGGCCTCGCGCTCGAGGGTGATCGCCGAAGGCATCGAACTCGAGGAAGAACTCACCGTACTCTGCGAGATGGGCGTCGACCTGCTACAGGGCTACCTGCTCTGCCGCCCCCAGGAGGAGCCGCCCACCGACGTACACAAGATGCTGCCCACCCTGGGCCAGGCGCCGACGCCACTGGGCGAGGAAGGCAGCGATCTCACCGCGCTGCTCAACGAACAGCAGGCGGTCTCCACGGCCACCCCTACCGCCGACGTGCTGGAGGCGTTTCGCGCCCAGGCCAACCTCAACTCCCTGGCGGTTCTCGATGAGGAACAGCGCCCGGTGGGCATCGTGCACCGCCATTCGCTGTCGGACGTGCTGCTCAAGCCCTTCGCCACCGAGCTGTACGCGCGCAAGCCGATCAGCCGGCTGATGAGCAACGACTTCCTGGCCGTGGAGATCACCACCTCGCTGCAGCAGGTCAGCCGGCTGTTGACCAGCCGCGCGCGCCAGCGCATGGAAGAGGATTTCGTGATCACCGTAGAGGGCTGCTACCAGGGCCTGGGACGAGTGATCGACGTGCTCAAGCTGATCACCGAGCTGAAGATCCAGCAGGCCCGCTATGCCAACCCGCTGACCCTGCTGCCGGGCAACGTGCCGATCCAGCAGTGCCTGGCCCGTCTGCTGCAGCAGAATCGCGAAGCGGCGGTCTGCTACGTCGACATCGACAGCTTCAAACCCTTCAACGACCTGTACGGCTACGCCAAGGGCGATGAGGTGCTGTTGTGCCTGGCGCATTGCCTGAACGAGCGCATCGACCCCAGCCGGGATTTCGTCGGCCACATCGGCGGTGATGATTTCCTGCTGGTATTCGGCTCGCGGGACTGGCGCGCGCGCCTCAACCAGTTGCTCGAAGACTTCCAGAGCCAGTGTCGACGCTTCTACCTGGAGGAACACCTGGACGCCGGCTGCTTCATCAGCCATAACCGCCAGGGCCAGCGCGAGGAGTTCGCGCTGCTGTCACTGTCGCTCGGCGTGGTTCACCTGCACCCGCAGCACTGCCCGCAGCTGGACGCCAGCGAGCTGGCTGGCCTGGCCTCCGAAGCCAAGCGCCAGGCCAAGGCGATACCGGGTTACAGCCTGCACGTGATCGACACCCATATGTTGCAGGAGCGCCCTGCTCAGGCATCGGCGGGATAATCGAACTCGAATACCCGGGCCACTTCCGAAGCATGCCAGGAGGCGGCGGCGATGCCATCGGGCGCGCCGTCGAAGCGGCCCAGGCGCGATACACATTCGAAGAAGCCGGTGCGCGGCAGGCGGCTGGCACCCTGGCTGATCACCAGGGCGCTGCGCAGTGGGCGGTCGCTGCGGGCATCCAGTGCGGCCAGGTGTTCCAGCGCAGCGGTGAGGGTCTGCATGGCAGGCGCCGGCAGCGACAGGCGCTCGATCAGCGCGCGGTAGGTCAGCAGGTGGCGCTGGCGGCGGGCATCGTCGAGAGCCGCGAGCAGCGCCTCCCAGTGCGCCCGGCTGATGCGCACGCTCATGCCTGCCAACCGGAGATGCCGAGCACCCAGGCCAGGGCACGCAGAATGGCCGCATCGGGCTGGCGCTCGCCGCTTTCGATCATGCCCAGGTAATGCGGGCTGATGCCCACGGCCCGCGCCAGCTCATCGCGGCTCAGGCCCTTGGCCTCGCGCAGCGCGCTCAGCTCGGTCAGCGCTTTCGGGGCGTCGACAGCCGGCCGACTCGCCGGTGTCGCGCCACCCTGGCCAGCGGCCTGGAGCAGCGCCTGATAATCGGCCCACGGCACGACCGCGTATTCCGGTTCGCCGTCACGCTCGATCACTTGTACATTCATGCTTGGGTTCTCCGCGAGGCGCAGCGTCGCTCTGCGTAATCCGGCTCAGGGCCACAACATGAGCCGCATACTACCAGCCCTCCGACCCGACGCGCTCGTCGGCATCCATGCCGTGTGCCAGGCGCCGTCAGGTCGCCGCGCCCTGCATGAAGAACTGCAGCAGCGACGAGCCCATGCTGGCCCGCGCGACCCGCCCACGGCGCTCGCCATCGACCAGGCCGAACAGCAGCGAGGCGAACAGCTCGGTCAGCACCGGCGCACCAATGTCGATACGAAAGACGCCCTCCTGCTGGCCACGCAGGAAGAACTGATCCAGGGCATTGGTGTACGGCAGCCAGCGCGCCTCTTCGCCGCACTCGTGCAGCGAGTCCGGGCGCCACTGGAACATCAGGAAAACCAGCAGGTCGCGGTGCACCAGATGCCCGTCCACCAGGCGTTGCAAGGCTTCGGACAGCGGCGCATGCTGCAGGTCGGCCTCGGCGATGACCTGGTTCATGACCTCGGAGCCATAGTCGAAGAGCATTTCGATGAGGTTGTCGCGAGTGCCGCAGAACCGGTTCAGGGTTGCCTTGCTGACACCTGCCGCCTGCGCGATCTCCTTGAAGGTGCCACGCGGCTGCTCGACCATGGCAACGGCCAGGGCCTTGAGCAGTTTTTCTTCAGCAACAGGTCTTGGCATCTATCGGCTCTTCTCGGTAGTCGCGTCATTGTGCAGGAAAAGCCCATTTGTTCCAAAGGGCTGGCAAGTTTAGTCACAAAAAATGCAAATGAGACAATGTTGACTCACCTGCATCTATAACCGACCATTCACGCCTTTCAAGGACTAACTGGATTGGGCCATCGCCCCAGGTGAAGCATGAGCAGGATTCGCACAGGTCACGTCGTATCGGCGATCACCCTTTCAATCGTCATCGGCCTGGCCGGCTGTGACAAAGGCGACCAAGGCTGGGGCGAGGCGCCGCCTCGCGAGGTCGACGTGCTGACCATCAAGACCGAGCCCTTCACCGTGGTGGCCGAATTGCCGGGGCGGATCGAGCCCGTACGGGTCGCCGAGGTCCGCGCCAGGGTCGCCGGCATCGTGCTCAAGCGCACCTTCGAGGAAGGCGCCGACGTCAAGGCCGGCGACCTGCTGTTCCAGATCGACCCCGCCCCGTTCAAGGCTGCGCTGTCGCGCGCCGAGGCCGAACTGGCACGCGCCGATGCGCAACTGTTCCAGGCCCAGGCCACGGTCAAGCGCTACGAGCCGCTGGTGAAGATCAACGCGGTCAGCCAGCAGGACTTCGACGTGGCCCGCGCCACCTTGCGCAGCGCCCAGGCCGACAAACGCTCGGCCCAGGCCAGCGTGGAAACCGCCAAGCTGGACCTGGGTTACGCCCAGGTGCGCGCGCCCATTGCCGGGCGCATCGGCCGTGCCCAGGTGACCGAAGGCGCACTGGTTGGCCAGGGCGAGACCACCCTGCTCGCCCGTATCCAGCAGCTCGACCCGGTGTATGCCGACTTCAGCCAGCCGGCTGCCGATGCCCTGCGCCTGCGCGCCGCCATCGCCGATGGCAAGGTCTCCGGTGACGGCGACAAGACCCTGTCACTGCGCGTCGACGGCACCGACATCGAAAGCCAGGGCACACTGCTGTTCACCGACATTTCGGTGGATCGCAGCACCGGACAGATCGCCCTGCGTGGTCGCTTCGACAACCCGAACGGGGTGCTGCTACCCGGCATGTACGTGCGCGTGAGCACGCCCCAGGGCCTCGATCAGGACGCCATCCTGGTGCCGCAACGCGCCGTGCAGCGCGCCGCCGATGGCAAGGCCAGCGTGATGCTGCTCGGTGCCGACGACACCGTGGAGGCGCGGCCGGTCACCACCGGCGCCATGCAGGGCGGCCGCTGGCAGATCACCGACGGCCTGAAGGCCGGTGACCAGGTGATCACCAGCTCGCTGTCGGCCATCCGCCCCGGCGCCAAGGTGATACCGCGCAAGCCAGGCGCTGAGGCCCAGAACGACACCACTTCCCAGGCGCAATAAGCCGGAGCACCGACATGTCCTTGTTTTTTATCCGGCGCCCGAACTTCGCCTGGGTGGTCGCGCTGTTCATCACCATGGGTGGCTTGCTGGCCATTCCCTTCCTGCCGGTGGCCCAGTACCCCAACGTGGCGCCACCGCAGATTACCGTCACCGCCACCTACCCGGGGGCGTCGGCCCAGGTGCTGACCGACTCGGTCACCAGCGTGATCGAGGAAGAACTCAACGGCGCCAAGAACCTGCTGTACTTCGAGTCCACCAGCAACGCCAACGGCATCGCCGAGATCACCGTGACCTTCCAGCCGGGCACCGACCCGGAGCTGGCCCAGGTCGACGTGCAGAACCGCCTGAAACGGGCCGAGGCACGCATGCCCCAGGCCGTACTGACCCTCGGCATCCAGACCGAACAGGCCACTGCAGGCTTTCTGCTGATCTATTCGCTGACCTACAAGGATGGCGGCGCCAACGACGACACCACGGCCCTGGCCGACTATGCAGCGCGCAACATCAACAATGAGATCCGCCGGGTTGCCGGTGTCGGCAAGCTGCAGTTCTTCGCCTCCGAAGCGGCGATGCGCGTGTGGATCGACCCGCAGAAGCTGGTCGGTTACGGCCTGTCGATCGACGACGTCAACAACGCCATCCGCGCCCAGAACGTGCAGGTGCCGGCCGGCGCCTTCGGCAGCACGCCGGGCAGCGCGGAGCAGGAGCTGACCGCGACCCTGGCGGTCAAGGGTACCCTGGACAATCCCGAGGAATTCGCCGCCATCGTGCTGCGCGCCAACCAGGACGGCACGCGCCTGACCCTGGGCGACGTCGCCCGCATCGAGGTCGGCAGCCAGGATTACAACTTCGGCTCGCGCCAGGACGGCAAGCCGGCCGTGGCCGCCGCCGTGCAGCTGGCGCCAGGCGCCAACGCCATCCAGACCGCCGAAGCGGTCAAGCAGCGCCTTACCGAACTATCCGCCAACTTCCCGGACAACGTGCAGTTCTCGGTGCCCTACGACACCTCGCGGTTCGTCGACGTGGCCATCGACAAGGTCATCATGACCCTGGTCGAGGCCATGGTGCTGGTGTTCCTGGTGATGTTCCTGTTCCTGCAGAACGTGCGCTACACGCTGATCCCGTCCATCGTGGTGCCGGTGTGCCTGCTCGGCACCCTGACTTTCATGTACCTGCTGGGCTTCTCGGTGAACATGATGACCATGTTCGGCATGGTGCTGGCCATCGGCATTCTGGTCGACGACGCCATCGTGGTGGTCGAGAACGTCGAGCGGATCATGGCCGAAGAAGGCCTGGAGCCGGTGCCGGCGACCATCAAGGCGATGGGCCAGGTGTCCGGCGCGATCCTCGGTATCACCCTGGTGCTGTCGGCGGTGTTCCTGCCCCTGGCGTTCATGGCGGGCTCGGTGGGGGTGATCTACCAGCAGTTCTCGCTGTCGCTGGCGGTGTCGATCCTGTTCTCGGGCTTCCTGGCGCTGACCTTCACCCCGGCGCTGTGCGCCACCCTGCTCAAGCCGATTCCCCAGGGGCATCACGAGAAAACCGGTTTCTTCGGCTGGTTCAACCGCACGTTCACCGGGCTGACCGGGCGCTACACCAAGCTCAACAGCAAGCTGGTACCGCGCGCCGGCCGCTTCATGTTCATCTACCTGGGCATCGTGGTGCTGATGGGCTTCTTCTACCTGCGCCTGCCGGAATCCTTCGTGCCGGTCGAGGACCAGGGCTACATGATCGTCGATATCCAGCTGCCACCCGGCGCGACGCGCGAACGTACCTCGGCCACCGGCAAGCAGCTGGAGGAATTTCTCGCCTCCCGCGAGGCCGTGGCGACCTCCTTCCTGGTACTGGGCTTCAGCTTCTCGGGCATGGGCGAGAACGCCGCCATCGCCTTCCCGCTGCTCAAGGACTGGTCCGAGCGTGATTCGGAGCAATCGGTCGAGGCAGAGACGGCTGCGGTCAACGGCCGCTTCGCCAACCTCGACGACGGCGCGATGATGGCCGTGCCACCGCCACCGATCGACGGCCTGGGCAACTCGGGCGGCTTCTCGCTGCGCCTGCAGGACCGCAGCAGCCTCGGCCGCGAGGCGCTGCTCGCGGCGCGCGACCAGGTGCTCGGCAAGGTCAACGGCAACCCGCTGTTCCTCTACGGCATGATGGAAGGCCTGGCCGAGGCGCCCCAGCTGCGCCTGGTCATCGACCGTGACAAGGCGCGCGCCCAGGGCGTCAGTTTCGAGTCGATCAGCAATGCGCTGTCCACCGCCTTCGGCTCCGCGGTGATCAACGACTTCGCCAACGCCGGGCGCCAGCAGCGCGTGGTGGTGCAGGCCGAACAGGCCGCACGGATGACGCCGGACAGCGTGCTCAAGCTGCACGTGCCCAACGACAGCGGCAGCCTGGTGCCGCTGAGCGCCTTCGTGACCACCCAGTGGGAACAAGGCCCGGTGCAGGTGGCGCGCTACAACGGCTACCCGTCGATCCGCATTTCCGGCGACGCCGCCCCGGGGGTCAGCACCGGCGAGGCCATGGCCGAGCTGGAGCGCATCGTCGCCGAGCTGCCGGCGGGCATCGGTTACGAATGGACCGGCCTCTCCTACCAGGAAAAGGTCGCCAGCGGCCAGGCGACAATGCTCTTCGCCCTGGCCATCGTGGTGGTGTTCCTGCTGCTGGTGGCCCTCTACGAGAGCTGGGCGATTCCCCTGGCGGTCCTGCTCATCGTGCCGGTCGGCGCCCTTGGCGCGGTACTGGCGGTAACCGCCATCGGCCTGCCCAACGACGTGTACTTCAAGGTCGGGCTGATCACCGTGATCGGCCTGGCGGCGAAGAACGCCATCCTGATCGTCGAGTTCGCCAAGGACCTGTGGGAAGACGGCTACTCGCTGCGTGACGCCGCCATCGAGGCCGCACGCCTGCGCTTCCGGCCGATCATCATGACCTCCATGGCCTTCATGCTCGGCGTGGTGCCGCTGGTGATCGCCACCGGCGCCGGCGCGGCCAGCCAGCGCGCCATCGGCACCGGGGTGCTCGGCGGGATGTTCAGCGCGACCCTGCTGGGGGTGATCTTCGTGCCGATCTTCTTCGTCTGGGTGTTGTCGCTGCTGCGTACCAAGCCCAAGCAGACCGACCATCACCCGCTGCACAAGGCGGAGTAAGGCCATGGCCGCGCCGAGCCTGCGGCGCTCATTGTCCGCGGGTAGGACGGACGATGGCGTGGCCAGGGCGGCTCTATCGCCACCCCTGCAGCACTGATGAGAGGGGGCGTGCTGGCAAAAGCCGCACGCCCTTTGTCATTCAGTTCAGCAAGGCGATCAACGCAGGTACGCTGAGTACCGCCGTGTAGTAGCCCATGAACTGCACACCGATGTTGAAGCCCAGGAAGCGCCCCAGAAGGCCGCCGAGCAGGCCGATGGTGACGATCACCAGCAGCCCGAGCAGGCCGCCCTCCCAGATCCCGACCACCAGCACCAGGCCGATGAAGGTGGCGATCACCGCTTCGTGGCTGATCCTGCGCGACACGAAAGAAGCTGCCTGGTGGGCGAAGTTCATGGTGAAGGGATAGGCGATCAGAATGGCCACCAGCACCGCCATCATGCCGTAGCCGAAGAACTCCCAGTTGTTGAGCAGGTTATGCAGGTTGTTGACCTCACCGCTGACGCTGTCCACGGTGAAGCGCGGCGGTGCGTTGAACAGCGGCGCGGCCGGGCCGGCAGCCACCGGGCTGAGCGGCAGACCGAAGGCGATCAGCGGAATCAGCGCCTCGGCGATGTAGGTGGACTCGGTCACCCCGTTACGGGCGGTGATCACCGTGGTCAGGCGCTCGTAGGCCTGCTTGATGCGCGCGCCGATCAGCTCGCCCATGATCACGGTCATGGCCACCGGGCTGAACACGAAGGTGGCACTGGTCACGCTCGCCGCCATGGCGGTCATGCGCGTCTGGCGCTTGTTGATCACCCGCAACGGGTTGGGAAAGTAGCCGCGCCAGCCCTTCATGTCCGGCGCCAGGGAGAACACCCGATACTGGTCGCGACGCATGCGTTCACGCTCGGCTGGCGCCAGCATCGAGAACAGCGAAGTGATCAGCGGTGCCACGGCGATGCCGAGGAAGTAACTGACCGCCAGCTTGACGCCGTACTGGGCCGTCAGGGTCTGCAGGGCGACGATCACCAGCACGAAGGGCAGCAAGGCCAGCACCGAGGCCCAGCGCCCGGCCGAGAAGTAGGCGATGGTGAAGGCGGCGCAGAGAAACACCCAGGGGGCGAACTGCTTGATGACGTCACCGAACGGCGCCAGCAGCACGGCGAACAGCACCGCCAGCGGCACTGCGATGACGGCT
Organism: Pseudomonas sp. G34; assembly: GCF_031119625.1. Lineage (GTDB taxonomy): Bacteria > Pseudomonadota > Gammaproteobacteria > Pseudomonadales > Pseudomonadaceae > Aquipseudomonas. Next base: position 92,046 of record NZ_JAVHZV010000009.1, on the reverse strand, counting down.
GCCACGGCGCCACCGGAAATCATCTTGCGCAGCGCCACATGGGGCACACCAAGGCGGCGCAGATGGTTGGCGTCACCGATCAGCGCGGTCGCCGAGGTATCACCGGGAATGCCCAGCAGCGCAGTGGGCACCGCGTGGGTCATGTGCTTGGCCACCGCACCGGCCAGGAAGAAGGTGAGAATCCCGGCCGGCGGCGCGCCGAGCAGCACCACCAGCATGGTCAGTGGCGCCAGGGTGGTGGTTTCGTCGGTTCCCGATACCAGGCCGATGGCGGAGAACAGCACAGCGCCGAACAGGCCAAGCGCCAGGGCCATGAGTATTTCGTAGAGTAGGCCCTCCATCACGAACGCCCTCCGCTCAGCGCCAGGGCATCGCGCGTGTCCGCATCGGCTTCGACGGGGCCATTGTCACGCGCCTGTTCTTCCCGGGCCTGGGCATCCCGGAACAGCTCATAGAGGCCGAGTTCGTGGAGCTCGGCGACCACCTCGGGCGAGGTGTCCTCGAGACGGCCGAGGCTGCCGTATTCCTTGAGCAGGTCACCCACCACCTGCTCGCGAAAAGCCGGATCCGCCACGTGCTCGACCACATCGCGCTTGGGTTTGAACAGCATCGCACTGATCGCCCCACCGCCCAGGCAACCGAGAATGCCGAAGAGCATGGCGTAGGCCTTGGCCATCTGCGCCGACTCGACCAGGCCGCCGAGTATCAACAGCGCCAGCCCATAGGCACCCAGGCTGACGATGGCGCTGACGATGATGGCCAGCACCAGGTGCCGGGCATCGACGGTATCGCCCCACACCTCGTAGAGGTTGTCGGTGTTACGCGCCGCGTCCGCGCTGGGCGGTGTCGCGGCGATTCTGGCAAGCTCTTGGCTCATGGTGTCCCCCGCCCTTTCGGGCTCTTGTTGTTATCGAGGAAGCAGCTGGTTGACGACCGCAAGGTCGGTTTCGTGTGCACTGCAGGTGCCGGCCATGGCGCCTGTGTCGCTGTTGGTCATGCCGCGCCGGCAAGGCGTACGCTGGCGCCTCCCCGGGTGATCACCTGGCCCGTCTGGTTGCTCAGGCGCAGCGCCAGGTTCACTCGCCCGGCCTCTACCGCGACGATTTCGCCGGCGGCGGTCAGCACATCGCCCACATAACCGGCGCGTCGATTGCTGTATTGGAAGCTCAGCAGTTCGTCGCCCTCCTCCATCCAGTCGTACACCAGTTGGGTCAGCCAGTCGCCCTGCAACGGGCCGTCCACCAAGAGCGCCGGGTGCCCCTCGCGCTGCTGGGCATAGGGCAGGTCATAGTGGATACGGTGGGCATTCCAGATCGCCGCGTTATACAGAAACAGCTGCACGGTGCCGGGCCGGTACTCGCGCTCGGGCAGCCGCTGGCCTGCTCTGATCATCTGCCTGGCCATGCTCACCTCGCGATCCGGGTCAGGCGTTCGGTCACCACCGGCTCGCCCGCTTCGGTTGCAAAACGGTTCTCGAACACCAGAAAGATCAGCGGCCCTTCGGCGCCCTGTTTCTGGTAGATGTCCAGCAGGGTCTGCCGGCACAACAGCACGTCGCCGGCGAAGATCCTGCGGTGCACCTGGTACTCGCTGCCGCCGGCCATGATGCGCTTGAGCGGCAACTCGGGAAGCAGCGCATCGTCGGGCTTGTGCCCGTCCTCGAGCAGTTGCTCCAGCGGCAGCACCGGCATCATCGCGCTGAACAGGAACAGCAGCGGCGCTTCGTCACCATCGAGATAACGGCGCTGACGCTGCCCGGTGGCCACCGCATATTTTTTGATGTCGTTACGGTTCACCTCGAAGCGCGACGGCGGCAGCGAGGTGCCGATACTGCGCCGGGCCGCATCGCTGATCAGATCCGTCATCAGATCACCCCCAGCCTGACCAGCTCGGCGTATTCGGCTTCGTCCAGGCCCAGCCACTGGCGATAGATGGAGGCGTTGTGCTCGCCGACCGCGGGGGCGCTGGCGCCGCGTTCCAGGGTGCCACCGGAGAGTTTGATCGGGTTGCCGAAAACCTCGAAGCGGGCACCCTGACAATCGACCGGCACCAGCATGTCGCGTTCGCGCAGGTGGGGATCGGCCACCACTTCATCGATGCTCTTGATCGGCGACAATGGAAAGCGATCACCGGTCATGGCTTCCAGTTCGGCCTTGGTGTGGGCGCCGAGCCAGCGCTCCACGGCAGGCTTGACCTTGCGCAGGTAGACGTCGGTTTCGAAGCGCTTGGCCATGCTGTCGAGCTCAGGGTCCGAGGCCGTCGCCTCGTCACCGAAGGTCAGGCAGGCCTCGCGCCAGAACTTGTCGGTGTAGGCACCGAAGAACACGTAGCCATCCTTGCAGGCGTAGCGTCCGTAGGGACGCACGAACGGATGGCCATTGCCCTCGGGCACCGTGACCTTGCCGGTTTCGGTGTAGGTCACCAGCGCGTTTTCGGTGAGCGAGACGATCGAATCCTGCTGCGACACGTCCACCAGCTGGCCCAGGCCGGTGCGCTCCGCTTCACGCAATGCGCCGAGGGTACCGATGGCCGCATACAGCGCAGCGGACAGGTCACCCAGCACCGTGCCCACGCGCATCGGCTCTTCAACCGTGCCATTCATCGACCACAGCCCGCCGCTGGCCTGGGCGCTGCTGTCGAATGCCGGGCGCAGCGAGTTCGGGCCGTACTGGCCGAAGCCACTGATGGCGGTGAACACGATGGCTGGATTGACCTCCCTGAGCACCTCGTAGCCCAGCCCCAGCCTGGCCATGGTGCCGGGCCGAAAGTTCTCGATGACGATATCGGCCTTGCGCACCATGTCCAGGAAGGTGGCCTTGCCCTCGGCCTTCTTCAGGTCCAGGCCGACCGCCATCTTGTTGCGGTTGAACTGGGCGAAGAAGCCACTCACCGGCTCGCTGCTGCTGCGACTGAGCGGCGGAAACTCGCGGGTGAGATCGGGATCGGCGGGGTTCTCGATCTTGATCACCGTGGCGCCCATGTCGGCCAGCAGCATGGCGCAGTAGGGGCCGGCGACAACACGGGTCAGGTCGAGGATGGTCACGCCCTTCAGCGGGCCGGCCGTTCTGGCGAAGCTCGCCGGTGCATCGGTCAGTGAACTCATGGGTTCTCCTGTGTCGGTACGTCGCCGGGGGCGCAGAGCGCCGCCATGAAAGAGCCGAGGTACGCTCGTACAGTGAGTTGACGGAGTGATCCGGGCAATGCGACCTGATGGCTGTCGCAGCGGGCCCGCACCCTTTCCGGGTTGTTGTTCTATTGGCTCAATGCGCCCTGTTGCGCAGGGCGGTGGCCACTCTCGAAGCCGACGGTTTACCCAGCGCGGCGTCGATGAAAGCACCGGCCTCGAGCAGTGCCGACAGATCCACACCGGTCGGCAGGCCCTGGCCCTCGAGCAGATAGACCAGCTCCTCGGTCGCCACATTACCGGTGGCCCCGGGCGAATACGGGCAGCCACCCAGGCCGGAAACCGAACTGTCGAACACCCTTACCCCGGTTTCCAGAGCAGCCTGGACATTGGCCACCGCCATGCCGTACGTGTCGTGGAAATGCCCGGCCAGTGCGGTGATCGGCACCTCGCTGGCGCAGGCCTGGATCAGTGCTCTGGCCTTGCCCGGGGTACCTCGGCCGATGGTGTCGCCAAGGCTGATCTCGTAGCAGCCCATGGCGTGCAGCTCGCGGGCGACCCGCACCACCTCCGCCACCGGCACCTCACCAGTGAACGGGCAACCGAGTACGCAGGAGACATAGCCGCGCACCGCCACACCCTGCTCCAGCGCCTTGCCCAGCACCGGTTGGAAGCGCTGCAGGCTTTCGGCGATCGAGCAGTTGATGTTCTTCTGCGAAAACGCCTCGGAGGCGGCGGCGAAAACCGCCACCTCCCGGCACCCGGCCTGCAGTGCGGCATCGAGCCCCTGAAGATTGGGCACCAGCGCCGTGTAGGTCACCCCCGGATGTTGCCCGAGGCGGCGCAACACCTGGTCGGAGTCGGCCATCTGCGGCACCCAGCGTGGCGACACGAACGCACCGGCCTCAAGCGTTCGCAGCCCGGCCGCGACCAGCCGTTCGATCAGCGCCACGCGCACCTCGACCGGCAGGGTCAGGGCTTCGTTCTGCAGGCCGTCCCGCGCACCGACCTCCACCAGCCGTACGGCATTCATGCTCATTGCCCGCGCTTTTCGCGCAACAACGCCTCGGCGCGGTCGGCACGTACGTCGCGGGTCTCGACCATGCGTTTGACCAGCCAGTCCAGCTCATCGCCCCGGGCACCGGCCGACAGCGCGATATTGCGCGCATGCAGGGCCATGTGGCCGCGCTGGATGCCTTCGGTAGCCAGGGCACGCAAGGCCCCGAGATTCTGCGCCAGGCCGACGGCGACGGCGATCTCGCCCAGTTCCTGGGCACTCTTCACGCCAAGAATGCGCAACGACAGCTGCGCCAGTGGGTGGGTCTTGGTGGCGCCACCGACCAGACCGAGGGGCATGGGCATCTCGATGGTGCCGACCAGATGGCCTTGGCGATCCTTCTCCCAGGTGGTCAGGGAGCCGTAATGACCATTGCGGCAGGCATAGGCATGGGCGCCCGCCTCCACGGCCCGCCAGTCGTTGCCGGTAGCCACCACCAGCGGGTCGATGCCGTTCATGATGCCCTTGTTGTGGGTCGCGGCGCGGTACGGATCGATGGCCGCGAAGGTATAGGCATCGATCACTCCCTCGATGACCTCCGTGCCCTTGTACTCGGCGGTATCCAGGTGTTCCGGGGCGATCCGCAACTGGGCCCGCGCCAGGCGCAGATCGGCAAGATTGGAAAGGATGCGCAAGCGCACCTTGCCGCCCGTAAGTTGTTCCATCAGCGGCGCCACGGCCTCGGCCATGGTGTTGACCGTGTTCGCACCCATGGCGTCGCGCACGTCGACGATCAGGTGCGCGACCAGCATCGGCCCGCGCGGGCTGTCGATGAAGGTGTGCACCTCGATATCACGGCAACCGCCGCCCAGGCTGTTCAGCAGCTGATCCTTACTGTTGGCCAGGGTGATGATCTCGTCCTTGTTGCGCAGCAGGCTGAGGCGCGCGTTGTAGGGATCGCTGACACCGATGATCTGTACCTGGGCACGCATCAGTGGCGCGCTGCTGGAAGTCTGGAAACCACCGGCCGGCCGGGTCAGCTTGGCCATGAACGAGGCCGCAGCGACCACCGAAGGCTCTTCCACCACCAGCGGAATGAGCATCTCCCGGCCGTTGATGCGGAAGTTGCTGGCCAGCGCATAGGGCAGCTCGAACGTGCCGATCACGTTCTCGATCATGCCGTCGGCGATCTCCAGCGGCAGCGCACCGGCGTCACGCAAAAGCGCGGTGTCCTCGGCGGACAGGCCAAGCAATTGCTGCACATGCTCGAGGCGTTGCGCGGGGGACAGGTTACGGAAATCGGGCAGGCGGGAATCGATCGACATGGGCGCTCCTCGGGGAGTCGTTTGTTCTTGGTTGGGGCGAACGTTATCCTCACTGTATCCCTGAAAGAAGGTACAGTTTGCCCGGACACTTCATTCCTGTACCCAGGGATTTGCGCCATGCCCAGACAGACCCTCGCCCAGAAAGTCGCCGACGCCATTGCCAGGCAGATTGCCGATGGTGCCCTGCCGGCAGGCAGCAAACTGCCCTCGCTGCGCGAGTACATGCGCCTGCACGGGCACTCCAAGAACACGGTGATTACCGCCTACGAGCACCTGGCCTCCCAGGGGCTGGTGGAGGCACGCCACGGCAAGGGGTTCTTCGTCTGCACGAGCGTCAGCGCCAGTGTCGAGGACGACGAGGCGCAGCCCTACACGAGGGCGCTGGACACCATCTGGATGATGCGCCAGCAGTTCGTCCGCGACCCCGGCCACTCGCACCTTGGCGAAGGCTTCCCACCGGTGCAATGGCTGATGGACATGCGCCTGGACAAATTCCACCGCCAGGTGGTGCGCGGCGGGGTGACCACCCTGTTTCGCTACGGCACACGGCTGGGCAACCCCGGCCTGCGCCAGCGCCTGGCGCAGAAGCTGGCGGACTACCGCATCGCCGTCTCGCCCCGGCAACTGGTCACCACCCTGGGCGCCAACCACGGTATGGACCTGATCATCCGCCGCTACGTCATTCCCGGCGACACGGTGCTGGTCGAAGACCCCGGCTATTACCCGCTGTTCGGCAAATTGCAGTTGCAGGGCGCGCGCATGCTCGGCGTACCGCGGGAGGCTGACGGACCGGATCTGGATGCATTGGAGCGGGTGCTGAAAAGGGCAAGACCCAGGCTGTTCTTCCTGCAGTCGGTGGGCCACAACCCCACCGGCTCGGACATCTCCCCCGCCAAGGCCCACCGCCTGCTGCAGATTGCCGAAGCGCACGACCTGCTGCTGGTGGAGAACGACGCCATGGCCGACTTCAAGCCCAGCTCGGCAACCAAGCTGACGGCACTGAACCAGTGCGAGCGCACCCTGTACCTGGGCAGCTTTTCCAAATCGATTTCCGCCGCCTTGCGCGTCGGCTTCATCGCCGGCAGCAAGCAGCGCATCGAGGAGCTGGCCGACCTGAAGATGCTGCTGCACAACAGCGGCGCCGAATACAGCGAGCGCACCATCGAGGTGATCCTCGGCGAGGGGCATTTCCTGCGTCACCTGTCACGCCTGCAGGATCGCCTGCGCGCCGCCACGCAACGCGGCCTCGAAGTGCTCGACGAGCTGGGCGCCGAGGTGTTCTGCAGGCCGGAGCAAAGCCTTTATCTGTGGGCGCGTTTTCCCGGCATCGACGACGCCAACGCCCTGACACGACATTGCCTGACCCAGGGGGTGATGCTTGCACCGGGCTCGATCTTCGCCGTCAACCGGCAGACGCCGGTACCCTGGACGCGCCTCAATGTGGCCTACCTGGATGACCCGGCGTTCCGCCGCAGCCTGGCGCGCCAAGCGCAACAGGCTGTCGGCGCACGGTAACGCGGGTCAGACCCGGAAAGCGGTCACCAGGCCATTGAGGCTGACCGCCAGGCACGACAGTTCCTGGCTCGCCGCGCGGGTCTGGTTGGCACCGGCCGAGGTCTGCTGCGACAGGTCGCGAATGTTCACCAGGTTGCGATCGACCTCGCGAGCCACCTGCGCCTGCTGCTCCGCAGCGCTGGCGATCACCAGGTTGCGCTCGGTGATCGCGGCGATGGCCTGCACGATCGCCTCCAGGGCATCCCCCGCGGCCTGGGCCAGGGTCAGGGTGGCGCCGGCGCGTGAACTGCTGTTGTGCATGGCCGCCACCGCCTGTTCGGTACCGCGCTGGATACCCTCGATCATCTGCTCGATTTCCCGGGTCGACTGCTGGGTGCGATGCGCCAGGGCGCGCACCTCGTCGGCCACCACGGCGAAACCACGCCCCTGCTCCCCTGCCCTGGCTGCCTCGATGGCGGCGTTCAGGGCCAGCAGGTTGGTCTGCTCGGCAATCGCGCGAATCACCGTGACCACCTGGCTGATCTCGCGGACGTTGCCAGCCAGCTTGCCGATCTCGCCGGAGGTAGCGTTGACGTCCTGGGTCAGCAGGTGGATGGAATCGACGGTCTGGCGCACCTGATCCTGCCCGAGGCGCGCGGTCTGGTCCGACTGGCGCGACGCTTCGGAGGTGCTGACCGCATTCTGCGCCACCTCCTCCACCGTGGCGGTCATCTGGTTCACCGCCGTGGCCGCCTGTTCGATTTCCTCGTTCTGCAGGTGCAGACCGCGGGTCGCATCTTCGGTTACCGCATGCAACTCTTCCGACGACGAGGCCAGCTGATTGGAGGATTCGCCGATACGTTGCAGGGTGTCGCGCAGGCTGCGCTGCATGGCAGCCAGCGCCTGCAGCAGCTGGGCAGGCTCGTCGCGGCCGTGGTCGTCGACGTTACCGGTGAGGTCACCGGCGGCGATGGTCTTCGCGACCTCGACCGCCCTGCCGAGCGGTTTGACGATGCTGCGCGTCAGGTAGATCGCCAGCAGGATGGTCAGCACCGTCGCGACGATCACCACCAGCACCACGGTACTGGTGCTGTGCTCGTACACCTCGTCGCTCTCGCCAAAGGCCTGCGTGGCGCCCTGGCGGTTGTACTCGGTCAGCTCCTTGAGCTTTCTGACCAGCAGGTCCCCTTCCTCGGCCATCACCCCGGTGAGAATCTGCCCGGCAGCCATGCGCTCGCCGCGCAGCATCAGCTCGACCGCCTCACTCTGGTGCTGCAGGTAGCGATCCTTGATGCCGAGCAGTTGCTCGAACACCAGCCGTTCGGCGTCGGACTCGACCAGCGCCAGGTAACGGCTCTGTGCGCTGGCCAGGTCCGCCTTGGTAGCGTCCAGCCCGGGCAGGGCGGCGCGCCTTGCCTGGTCAGTGTCGAGCGCATAGAAGCGCAAGGTCAGTGCCCTGACCCGCATGGCCGAGACACCCAGGTCGTTCAATGCCAGGGTGGATGGAAACCACTTGGTCTCGATGGCGTCGCTCATGCTGTCCATGCGCTGCATCTGCGACAGTGTGATGACGCCAAGCAGCACCAGCAAGGTCGCCAGGGCGGCGAAGCAAATACCGGCACGCAAGCCAATTTTCATATTTCTGAGCGACATCAATCCTGCCCTTTCGTTATCGGTTGCCCTTTCGGGAATGGGGTAGCGGGGTTACACGCAGCCATCGGCGCGCACTCGCCTGTTCAGTCGGCCTGCAGCACACAGGGCGTAGCGAGCCCTGGGATCAACTTCTGCGCGCGGGCGAAGAGAAATCCCTGCACCCACTGGGCCTCGCATTGGCGGCTGATCGCCAGGTCGGCCGCGGTCTCGATACCCTCGACCACCACATGGGCGGCCAGGCTGTTGCACAGCCCTATCAGGTGCCGGAGGGTCTTGGCATGCAGCGAGGAGCGGCGGGCGCGCTGCACATAACCCTGGTCGATCTTGATGATGTCGGGCTGTGCCTGCTGGATAAAGGCCAGGGTGCCGAACCCCGAGCCGAAATCGTCGATGGCCACATGGCAGCCAGTGCTGCGCAGCTGGTGGACGAATTCCACGGCCTGATCGTGGCTGATCGGTGCCGAGCTTTCGGTGATCTCGATGACCAGGCGCGAGGCGATGCCGCTGTCGGCGAGGCGCTGCAGCACCTGCTCCCAGTGATAATCGAGCGTCGCGCTCTGGGCGGAAACGTTGCAGCCCAGGGTCAGCGCCGGATGGCCCTGCAGCAGGTCGATAAGCGCCTCGACGACGCAGTGGTCGAGGCGGCGCATCGAGTGCCGGCGCTCCAGCACCGCGAACGGGTTGAAGCCCAGGGGCTCGCCGTCGCTGCGTAACAGACCCTCCTGATAGAGCGTGCGTTCGGTATCAGCCGCCGCCCTGACCGGCTGGAAGGCCAGGTGAAAGCGGCCGCGCTGCAGTTGCTGGTAGAAATGCCGCACCCGCACCTCGTCAGCCGCAGCAGTGGCCACGCAAAGGGCATCCAGATTGAGCAGTGGGTGCGCGGCAAACATCGAGGGCATTACCTGTTGTCCATAACTGGTCCGCTAGATCGCCACCTCGCAAACGTTTGCTTATGGCTGCTCGCCGAGGCTATTCGCTAAAATCGCAATCCAAACTGAGAAAGGGTGCACGGCCACTGCGCCGCCGATTGGGCAAGGTAGCGACTCACACGCTGCTGGCGTTCTGCGGCTTCGCAAAGAGCGCCAAGGCCGGCGCTGAAGCGGCCTCGCAAGGTTTACAGGCGGCCATGTTCCCAGCGCACCCAGGCAATGACCAGTGTTCCCAGGCGCCCGGTTGTTGTCCGCACATGCATGTGCTGCTCATCTCAGCGCCAGCGGCTTTCCAGGACACGCGATGTACACAGTGACCAGCAACTGCTTCCAGGTGATGGCGAAGAGCTTTGTCGAACAAGGCGTCGACCCACGCAAGCTCGACCAGCAACTGCTCCTGGCCCTGAGCAGCGGCACGCCGGTCACCCTGGCCCAGGTGTACAGCCTGTTCAGCCAGGCCAGCGAACAGACCGGCAATCCCGACATCGGCCTGGGTACCTATGCCCACGCCCATCCCAGTGCCCTGGGTGCTCAGTGCTACCCACTGATGTCCAGCCCGACCCTGGGCAGCGCACTGAAATTGATGGTCGACTACCATCCACTGGTCACCAATGGCTCGCACTACCTGCTCGAACAACGCCAGGACACCCTGAAGCTGATCGGCCTGGAAGTCGGCACCTCGCCCCTACCGGCGCCGCGCGCCTTTATCGATGCCGGCGCGGCACTGACCCTCGGCGTCATTCACTGGCTGACGCCTCATCAACGCCCCCAGCCGCTGGGCGCCGAGTTCACCTATGCGCAGCCGGCCGATACCCGCCACCTGCACCAGTTGTTCGGCGACAACCTGCGCTTCTCGGCGCCCCACAACAGCCTGATCTTCAAGGCGCGCGACGGTGCCATCGCGCTGCCGACGGCCGATGCGGCACTGCACGTCATGCATCAGGAGTACGCACAATCGCGCCTCGACGATCTGGTCAAGGGTTCGATCGCCGCGCGCGTGGCACGTCTGCTCGCGCAGCAGCTCACCCTGGGCATCAATCTGGATCTGAGCGAAGCCGCTGATACCCTGCAGATCAGCAAGCGCGGCCTGCAGAAGGCACTGGAACGCGAAGCGGTGAGTTTCATCCAGTTGCAGGAAGAGGCACGCCTCAAGCTGGCGCACAATCTGTTGCGCAACTCCACGCGGAGCCTCAAGTACATCTCGGCGACCCTGGGTTTCCGCGATCAGAGCAGTTTCCACAAGGCGAGCATGCGCTGGTTCGGCATGCCGCCCAGCCAGTATCGCAATCATGGGGCGTAGCCTAGGCCATCACGCGCTTGAATGATCGGCACGCCATCGGTGTAGGTTGGAAACGGTCTGCAGCAACGCTGGCTGCCGAGCATTGCGCTTCGGCATGGGCCGGGCTGGCAGCAAGCTTCGCCAGCACAACCTGCCCAACGCGCGGCGCTTGCCGCGCGTTGGGCTGTGCGATCAGGTCGCGCGCTCTTCGCTTGGGATCTGCTTGTGCCACAAGGTCGGGATCAGGAACACGATGGCCAGCAGGCAGGCGCCGACCAGCAGCACGAAGCCGCCATCCCAGCCGAAATGGTCGACCGTATAGCCCATCGCCGCGCTCGCCGCGACCGAGCCGCCGAGGTAGCCGAACAGACCGGTAAAGCCGGCCGCGGTACCTGCCGCCTTCTTCGGTGCCAGTTCCAGCGCGTGCAGACCGATCAGCATCACCGGGCCATAGATCAGGAAGCCGATGGACACCAGCGCCGCCATGTCGACGATCGGGTTACCCGGCGGGTTCAGCCAGTAGACCACGGTGGCCACGGTCACCAGGGCCATGAACACCACGCCGGTCAGGCCACGGTTGCCGCGAAACACCTTGTCCGACATCCAGCCGCACAGCAGCGTACCGGGAATGCCCGCCCACTCGTAGAAGAAGTAGGCCCAGGAGCTCTTGTCGACGGTGAAGTGCTTGACCTCCTTGAGGTAGGTCGGCGCCCAGTCCAGCACGCCGTAGCGCAGCAGATAGACGAACACGTTGGCCAGGGCGATGAACCACAGCATCTTGTTGCGCAGCACGTACTTGACGAAGATTTCCTTGGTGCTGAATTCCTTCTCGTGGCTGTCGTCGTAGCCCTCGGGGTAGTCGTTCTTGTACTTCTCGATCGGCGGCAGGCCGACCGATTGCGGCGTGTCGCGCATGGTCGCGAAGGCGAACACGGCGACCAGCATGGCGACCGCAGCCGGCACGTAGAACGCCGCATGCCACTCATTGAACAGACCCATGCCGAGCAGGAACAGCGGGCCGATCAGGCCACCACCCACGTTGTGTGCGACGTTCCACACCGACACCACGCCACCGCGCTCCTTCTGCGACCACCAGTGCACCATGGTTCGGCCACTGGGCGGCCAGCCCATGCCCTGGGCCCAGCCGTTGATGAACAGGAGGATGAACATGATGGTCACGCTGGAGGTTGCCCAGGGCGCGAAACCGAAAACGAACATCACCCCAGCCGACACCATCAGGCCGAATGGCAGGAAATAACGCGGATTGGAGCGGTCGGAAATCAGCCCCATGAGGAACTTCGACAAACCATAGGAGATGGCGATGGCCGACATCGCCAGGCCCAGCTGCCCACGGGAATAGCCCTCCTCTTCGATCAGGTAGGGCATGGCCAGCGAGAAGTTCTTGCGCAACAGGTAGTAGCCGGCATAGCCGATGAAGATACCGGCGAAGATCTGCCAGCGAAGGCGACGGTAGGTGCTGTCTATCTGATCATCGGGCAGAGGCTCCCGATGGGGGGCAGGACGGAAGAAGGCGAACATCCAAAGGCTCCAGTTCTTGTTTTAGCTGCACGGGCGAATGTGACAATTATGTGACATTTTCATTTGCGAAAATATCACTCGCTAGTGAAGCGGTAAAGCCAGAAATCTGTTGGAATTCGAACTAAATCGACGATTCAGACCGAAGGCCGAAAGAGCCATCGGTAATCATCGTGAAAAGGGCGGGCACCAGGGCCAGGGAAGTCGGCGGCGCTGCGATACTGCCGCATTCGGCTGCCAGGCGAGGATGCACAACCGAAAGGCAGAAACAAGAAAAGCGACCCAAGGGTCGCTTTTCAGGAAACCTGCTCGAGGCAGGTGGATATGGCGCAGCGGACGGGACTCGAACCCGCGACCCCCGGCGTGACAGGCCGGTATTCTAACCGACTGAACTACCGCTGCGTGTCGGTGGACTTGCGTCCATGGAACTCGTGCTTCGTCAGATGGGCAAGCCTGGCTTCCCCATCACATCCCAGAACTCAATCTCAGATGGAAAATATGGCGCAGCGGACGGGACTCGAACCCGCGACCCCCGGCGTGACAGGCCGGTATTCTAACCGACTGAACTACCGCTGCGCGTCGGTGGACTTGCGTCCGATTCTCTCAAGGCAAGTGGTGGGTGATGACGGGATCGAACCGCCGACCCTCTGCTTGTAAGGCAGATGCTCTCCCGGCTGAGCTAATCACCCTTGGCCTTGCGAGGAGGCGAAATTTACGCGGGCACCCAACCTAAGTCAAGGCCGCCGTTGAATTTTTTTCAAAAAAGACGCGGCGCGTGCGACGGTTCTTCAACGGTAGATCATCTTGCGCGTCATACCGCCGTCGCTGATCAACTCCTGGCCCGTCACGAAGCCTGCCTCGGCCGACAGCAACCAGGCCACCAGCGCCGCGACGTCGTCCACCTGCCCCACCCGCCCAACCGGATGCTGGGCATGCTCGTCAGCGCTCAGCGGCTCACTGGCACGCTGCGCCGGATCGCGGGAATCGATCCAGCCCGGGCTCACCACATTCACCCGGATGTCCGGGCCGAGGCTGATGGCCAGCGCATGGGTCAAGGCCACCAGGCCACCCTTGCTGGCGGCATAGGCTTCGCTTTGCGGCTCGGACTGGCTGGCGCGGGTCGATGCCATGTTGACGATGGCACCACCACTGGCGCGCAGGTGCGCCGTGCAGTGCTTGGCCAACAGCATCGGCCCGCTGAGGTTGATTGCCAGTACCTGGTTCCACTGCGCCAGCGCCAGGTCTTCCAACGGGCCGTTATGGGGGCTGGCCACCCCGGCGTTGCACACCAGACCGTCGAGCCTGCCGAACCGTGCGATGACCGCTGCTACGCCGCGCTCGACCTGACCTTCGTCGGCCACATCCATGGCCACGAACATCGCGTTGTCACCAAGGGCTGCCGCGAGCGCGTCGCCCTGGCTGTCCGCCAGATCGCAGAGCGCCACCCGCCAGCCACGGGCCAACAGCCAGCGCGCAATGCCGGCACCGATGCCGCGGGCAGCACCGGAGACCAGCGCGACGCGCCCCTGCTGCTCGACACTGCCCGCGCTCACAGCGCTTGCAGACCGCGGCTCAGGTCGGCCTTGAGGTCGGCGATGTCTTCCAGGCCGACGGCCACCCGAATCAGGCTGTCGCGGATCCCGGCATTCTCGCGCTCCTGGGGCGACAGGCGACCATGGGAGGTGGTGGCCGGGTGAGCGATGGTGGTCTTGGTGTCACCCAGGTTGGTGGTGATGGAGATCACCCGCGTGGCGTCGATGAAACGCCAGGCACCCTCCCTGCCGCCCCTGACCTCGAAACTGACCACCGCACCGAAGGCGCTTTGCTGACGCGCAGCCAGTTCGTGCTGCGGATGGCTGGCAAGCCCTGCGTAGTAGACCTTGTCGATACCCTCCTGCTGCTCCAGCCAGCGCGCCAGCTCCAACGCACTGCTGCAATGGGCCTGCATGCGGATGCGCAGGGTCTCGAGGCCCTTGAGGAAGATCCAGGCATTGAACGGGCTGAGGGTCGGCCCGGCGGTACGCAGAAAGCCGACCACCTCGGTCATCAGCTTGGCGCTACCGGCCACCACGCCGCCCATCGCCCGGCCCTGGCCATCGATGTACTTGGTCGCCGAATGCATGACGATATCCGCGCCCAGCTTCAGCGGTTGCTGCAGGGCCGGGGTGCAGAAGCAGTTGTCCACCGCCAGCAGCGCGCCGCGCTCATGGGCAATGGCTGCCAGCGCGGCGATGTCGACCAGCTCGGCCAGCGGGTTGGAGGGTGACTCGACGAACAGCAGCCTGGTGTTGGGCTTGAACGCAGCAGCCCAGCCCTGCAGGTCGGCCAGCGGCACATAGTCGACCTGCACGCCAAAGCGCTTGAGGTACTTCTCGAACAGGCTGATGGTGGAGCCGAATACGCTGCGCGAGACCAGCACATGATCACCGGCGCTGCACAGGCTCATGACGATGGACAGGATCGCCGACATGCCCGAGGCCGTGGCGACCGCCTGCTCGGCGCCCTCCATGGCGGCGATGCGCTCTTCGAAGGCGCGCACCGTCGGGTTGGTGTAACGCGAGTAGACGTTACCCGGCACTTCACCGGCGAAACGCGCCGCGGCATCGCCAGCGGTGCGGAACACATAACTGGAGGTCGGGAACAGCGCCTCGCTGTGCTCGCCTTCCGGCGTGCGGTGCTGCCCGGCACGTACCGCCAGCGTGTCGAAGCCGACACCCTCCAGATCACTGTTCAGCCGACCAGCATCCCATTCCTGCGTCATATCGCGTCCTCGTCCAGAAACCATTCCGGGCCACATGGGCCCGGATATTTACGCTGTATTGTCGATCAGTTGTTGTACAGATCGATGATCTCGCTGACCGCCTGCGACTTGGCCTTGCTGCCATCGTTGCGCGCCAGGTCGATACGATTCAGGTAGGCCTCGTCGACATCGCCGGTGACGTACTCGCCATCGAACACCGCGCTGTCGAACTGCTCAATCTTGATCTTGCCGCCACCGACCGCTTCCTTCAGATCGTCGAGATCCTGGTACACCAGCCAGTCGGCGCCGATCAGCTCGGCCACCTGCTCGGTGGTACGGCCATGGGCGATCAGCTCGTGGGGGCTCGGCATGTCGATACCGTACACGTTCGGGTAGCGAACGGCCGGGGCCGCAGAGCAGAAATACACGTTCTTGGCGCCGGCTTCGCGGGCCATCTGGATGATCTGTTTGCAGGTGGTGCCGCGCACGATGGAATCGTCGACCAGCATCACGTTCTTGCCACGGAACTCCAGCTCGATGGCGTTGAGCTTCTGACGCACCGACTTCTTGCGCGCCGCCTGGCCCGGCATGATGAAGGTCCGGCCGATGTAGCGGTTCTTGACGAAGCCCTCGCGGAACTTGACGCCCAGGTGGTTGGCCAGCTCCAGTGCCGAGGTACGGCTGGTGTCGGGAATCGGGATGACCACGTCGATGTCGTGCTCCGGGCGCTCGCGGCGGATCTTGTCGGCGAGTTTCTCACCCATGCGCAGGCGCGCCTTGTACACCGACACGCCGTCCATGATCGAATCCGGGCGCGCCAGGTACACATGCTCGAAGATGCACGGCTTGAGCTGCGGGTTGGGCGCGCACTGGCGGGTGAACATCTGCCCTTCTTCGGTGATGTACACCGCTTCGCCCGGCGCCAGGTCGCGGATCAGGGTGAAGCCGAGTACATCCAGGGCCACGCTCTCGGAGGCGATCATGTACTCGACGCCTTCGTCGGTATGGCGCTGGCCGAACACGATCGGGCGGATGCCGTTCGGGTCGCGGAAACCGACGATGCCGTAACCGGTGATCATCGCCACCACGGCATAGCCGCCACGGCAACGCTTGTGCACGTCCTTGACCGCGGCGAACACGTCTTCTTCGCTGGGGTTGAGCTTGCCACGCACGGCCAGCTCATGGGCGAACACGTTGAGCAGCACCTCGGAGTCGGAGTTGGTGTTGACGTGGCGCAGATCCGATTCGTAGATCTCCTTGGCCAACTGCTCGACATTGGTCAGGTTGCCGTTGTGCGCCAGGGTGATGCCGTACGGCGAATTGACGTAGAACGGCTGGGCTTCCGCCGAGCTGGAGCTGCCCGCGGTCGGGTAGCGCACATGGCCGATGCCCATGTGGCCGACCAGGCGCTGCATGTGGCGCTGCTGGAACACGTCGCGCACCAGGCCGTTGTCCTTGCGCAGGAACAGGCGGCCTTCATGGCTGGTGACGATACCGGCAGCATCCTGGCCGCGGTGCTGGAGGACGGTGAGGCCGTCATACAGCGCCTGATTGACGTTCGATTTACCGACGATACCGACAATGCCACACATGTGACGCAACCCCTACTCAGTGAAACGACTATTTACCGGCACCGAGGGGAGAAGCCCCCTGCAGCACCTCTTTGAATGGCAGCTCGACCGGCTCGCGGATACCGCTTGCCAGCCACTCGCTGGACACACCCAATATGAGATTCTTCGACCAGTCTGCCACCAGTAGAAAATGCGGCAGCAAGGCCGACTGCTGCCACCAGGCATCCTGCTGCACAGGCCCCAGGCTGAGCAGGCCGACCGCCACCACCACCAGCAAGGCGCCGCGCGCGGCGCCAAACACCATGCCCAGAAAGCGATCGGTGCCAGACAGGCCGGTCACCCGGATCAGCTCGCCGATCAGGTAATTGATCAGCGCGCCGACCAGCAACGTCAGAACGAATAACAGTACGCAGGCAGCGATAACGCGGGCAGACGGAGTTTCGATATAAGCGCCCAGGTGCTGCGAGAGTGCACCACCGAACATCCAGGCAACCACGCCGGCAATAATCCAGGTGACGAGCGACAGGGCCTCCTTGACGAAGCCTCTGCTCAAACTGATCAGACTCGAAACGGCGATGATGGCGATGATCGCCCAATCAACCCAGGTGAATGCCACGATGCAGGCTACCGATGGAAGAGGCGCTGCATTTTAGCAGAGCCCTGCCCATCGGTTAAGCGCAGATACGTGCGAGGCGTCAGTTGCTTTCCGGCTGGAAGCGCACCACGAAGCCATTGAGCTTGTGCTGGCGGTTGAGCTGATCACGCAAGCGATCGGCTTCGACACGCTCGACCAGCGGCCCGACGAACACCCGGTTCATGCCATCGGCCGTGCGGATGTAAGCGTTGTAGCCCTGGGCACGCAGGGTCTTCTGCAGGGTTTCGGCACCGGGACGACTGGACAGGCTGGCCAGTTGCACCGACCAGCTGACCGGCAGGCTGTTGACATCCAGGCGCTCGGTCGGCGCCTTCTGCGGTGGCGGCGTCACCTCCGCAGGCTTGCTGGGCGTGGGCTGCGCAGCCGGCGGTGGCGTGGGCGCCGGAGGCTCGCTGGCCGGCAGCTCGACGATGGGCTGCTCGACAGGCGGCTGCGCCTGATCGCTGGGCGAGCTGTCGACCGGCACCGGTTCCTGGGGCAGCTCCTGGGGATCGGGCACGATCACCGGCTGCATTTCGATTTCAGGCGTGACCGGCTTGGCGGGGATGCTCGGCGCATCGACCACCACATGCCGCAACTCGTCGGGACGGGAAAGCAGCATCGGCAGAAAAATCACCGCCAGCGCCACCAGCACCAGCGCGCCGACGATACGTTGCTTGGTTGCACTATCGAGCATTGCCATCCTGCACATCCTCCTGGGCGTAGCGCTCCAGCCACATCAGGGCTTCGGCCACGCAGAAAAAAGACCCAAAGAGCAGAATTTCATCCCCTGCCGCCGCACGCTCGCACTGCGCTTCGAGGGCACTGGCGACATCGCCGTAGGCCTCGACCTGGGCACCACGGGATGCCAGGTGCGCATGCAGCTCGGCAGCAGGACGCGAGCGTTCGCTGGGCAGCGTCGTCACCGCCCAGTGTGCGATGTCGGCCAGCAGCGGCGCCACCACGCCGGGCAGCTCCTTGTCGGCCAGCAGGCCGAATACGGCCAGGCGCCTGCCGGCAGTGGCGCGCGCCTGCAAGCGACCGGCAAGAAACTGCGCGGCGTGGGGATTGTGCCCCACGTCGAGCAACAGAGTGAGGGACTTGCCGCGCCAGTTCAAGTGACGACGATCCAGGCGACCGGTCACCCGGGTGGCCTGCAGGGCGTCGGCGATTTGCCTGGCATCCCAGGGCAGGTCGAGCAAGGCGTAGGCCTGCAACGCCAGCGCGGCGTTTTCCATGGGCAGGTCGAGCAGTGGCAGATCCTGCAGGCGCAGCACCTCGCCGGTGGCGGTCAGGCCATACCAGTTCCAGCCTGATTCGTTGACGCTCAGGTCGAAATCCCGGCAACGCAGAAACAACGGCGAATCGAGTTCGATGACGCGCTCGAGCAGCGGCAACGGCGGGTCGAAGTCGCCACACAGCGCAGGTTTGCCTGCACGCATGATGCCGGCCTTCTCGAAGGCCACCGACTCACGGCTATCGCCCAGCCAGTCGGCATGATCGACGCCAATGCTGGTGATCAGCGCCAGGTCGGCATCGATCAGGTTGACGGCATCCAGGCGCCCGCCCAGACCGACTTCGAGCACCGCCACATCCAGCTCGGCGCGCTCGAACAGCCAGAAGGCGGCCAGGGTGCCCATCTCGAAATAGGTCAGCGAGGTCTCGCCACGGGCGGCTTCGACCGCGCTGAATGCCTCGCAGAGGCTGGCGTCACTGGCCGGCTCGTCATCGATCTGCACCCGCTCGTTGTAACGCAGCAGGTGCGGCGAGCTGTACACCCCGACCTTGAGGCCCTGGGCGCGCAGCAAGGCGGCGACGAAGGCGCAGGTCGAGCCCTTGCCGTTGGTGCCGGTGACCGTGATCACCCGCGGTGCCGGCCGGGACAGGCCGAGGCGTACCGCGACCTCGCGGGAGCGCTCCAGGCCCATGTCGATGGCGCTTGGATGCAGACGCTCCAGGTACGCCAGCCACTCGGCCAGGGAGCGCTGGGTCATGCGCTGACCGGCAGAGCGGCAGGAGACGGCTGGTGGGTGAACTGCGCCAGCAGGCGGGCCAGACGCGGACGCAGCTCGGCACGGTGGATGATCATGTCGATGGCGCCGTGCTCGATGAGAAACTCGCTGCGCTGGAAGCCTTCGGGCAGCTTCTCGCGCACGGTCTGCTCGATCACCCGCGGGCCGGCGAAGCCGATCAGCGCCTTGGGCTCGGCGACGATCACGTCACCGAGCATTGCCAGGCTGGCGGAAACGCCGCCATATACCGGGTCGGTCAACACGGAGATGAACGGAATGCCCTCTTCACGCAGGCGCGCCAGCACGGCCGAAGTCTTGGCCATCTGCATCAGCGAGATCAGCGCTTCCTGCATGCGCGCGCCACCGGAGGCGGCGAAGCAGATGAACGGGCAACGCTTTTCTAGCGCCACGTTGGCCGCCTGCACGAAACGCTCACCGACGATGGCGCCCATGGACCCGCCCATGAAGGCGAACTCGAATGCGCAGGCCACCACCGGCATGCCTTCCAGGCTGCCGCTCATGGAAATCAGTGCGTCTTTCTCGCCGGTCTGCTTCTGGGCAGCAACCAGGCGATCCTTGTACTTCTTGCTGTCGCGGAATTTCAGGCGATCGGAGGGTTCCAGATCGGCACCGATCTCTTCGCGGCCATCGGCATCCAGGAAGATGTTCAGGCGGGCACGCGCGTCGATGCGCATGTGGTGGCTGCACTTGGGGCAAACGTCCAGGGTCTTTTCCAGCTCGGGCTTGTACAGCACCGCCTCGCAGGATGGGCACTTGTGCCACAGGCCTTCGGGTACCGAACTCTTCTTGACCTCGGAACGCATGATCGAGGGGATCAGTTTGTCTACCAGCCAGTTGCTCATGCTTTCAATTCTCCAACGCTGTAGGCTTCAACATGCTTGCTGCACATGACAAGCGAATTCACAAAGTGGTCGCCCCAGGGGCCGGCAGATTGCCCGCCACCCGCTTCGACCACGAAAAAAGCGCGCACTGTTCGCGGCGATAGCAGTATGGACGGCTCGCTGCACGGCGCCGTCACATCGACGCTCCAACCGCACGCACAGCGCGCACGAAGTCGTTGACCTTGGCGGCATCCTTGATGCCCTTGCCAGCCTCGACACCGCCACTGACGTCCACCGCATAGGGACGCACCTGCGCGATGGCGGCGGCGACGTTATCCGCCGTCAGCCCACCAGCCAGAATCACCGGTTTGCTAAGCGTTGCCGGAACCAGCGACCAGTCGAACGCCTGCCCCGTACCGCCTGGCACGCCCTCGACATAGGTATCGAGCAACACCGCCTGTGCACCAGGGTAAGCATCGACAAGCGCAGCCACATCATCCCCTGCACGAACGCGCAGCGCCTTGATGTACGGCCTTGCGAGCGCCTCGCACGCAGCGGCGGTTTCGTCGCCGTGGAACTGCAGCAGGTCCAGCGGCACGCTCGCCAGCACTGCGTCGATTTCGCTACGTGGCATATCGACGAACAGGCCAACGGTGGTCACGAATGGCGGCAAGCCGGCCAGAATGGCGCGCGCCTGCTCAACAGACACAGCTCGCGGGCTGCGCGCATAGAACACCAGGCCAATTGCATCGGCACCAGCCGCCACCGCAACCAGCGCGTCTTCAAGGCGGGTAATCCCACAGATCTTGCTGCGAACCACTGACAAGGACGAATACCTCCGCGAAAGGCCGGATGGTAACAAATGACCGGCGAAGACGCGCCATTAATTGCCGCGCCCTGCCCCTCCTACCTTGCCGCTACGTCTTCCAGGCCCGACAGGAAGTGCGGCCCCAGATAGCGGGTCGGCAAGTCGAATTCTTCAGGGTAATCCACCTGCACCAGATACAACCCATACGGGTGAGCCGTCACGCCGCCGGTACGGCGCACGCCGGTTTGCAGCACCTGCCCTGCCCACTCGACCGGCCGCTCGCCAGTGCCGATGGTCATCAGCACGCCAGCGATATTGCGCACCATATGATGCAGAAACGCGTTGGCGCGGATATCCAGGACGATAAAACGGCCGTGCTGCAGCAACTCGAGATGGTGAACCGTCTTGATCGGCGACTTGGCCTGGCACTGCCGGGCGCGGAAGGCACTGAAGTCATGGGTGCCGAGAAATACCCGCGCGGCCTCGCGCATGCGCTCGATCTCCAGCGGCCGGTGGTTCCAGGTCACTTCCTCGGCCATGTGCGCCGGGCGGATCTGGTCGTTGTAGATCACGTAGCGATAACGCCGCGCCATGGCGCAGAAACGTGCATCGAAGTGGCTCGGCATGGCCTTGGCCCAGGTCACGCTGATGTCACCGGGCAGGTTCATGTTGGCGCCCATCACCCAGGCATGCATGGAGCGCTCAACCCTGGTGTCGAAATGCACCACCTGGCCGCTGGCATGCACCAGGGCATCGGTACGCCCGGCACAGCTGAGCGTGACCGGTGCGCCACCGGCAACCTTGGACAGGGCTTTTTCGAGGGCCGCCTGGATCGACGGCACGCCGTCGCGCTGGCGCTGAAAACCGCGATAACGGGCGCCACGGTACTCGACACCCAGGGCAATCTTGTAAAGGCCGACGGCAGCCATTTCGGCTGCCGTCATTGGTTCGTTAATCAATGGGTCATGACCAGATCAAAGCTGCAAAGCCGGCAATTATACCGCCACCCAGGGAGGCCGCCATGCCAGCTGCCGATTTAGTTGTGTGCTGTAGATGCAAAAACGGCAGCCCACCGGGCTGCCGTCAATGTCGATCAACTGCTCGTCAAACCAGCTTGCCGATCAGCTCGCGTGCTTCCTGCTGCTGACCATCGTTACCTTCGGCGATCACTTCGTCGAGAATGTCACGGGCACCCTCGGTATCGCCCATGTCAATGTAGGCGCGCGCCAGATCCAGCTTGGTGGCGGTTTCATCGGTGCCGGAGAGGAAGTCGAAGTCATCGTCTTCGTCGAGCGATACCGGCTCGGTCTGCAGTTCCTGCGGCGCCTGGCCTTGCTGCTCGAGGCTTTCGGCCAGTTGATCGAGCTCGGCGGTCACGTCATCGAGCTGGGCGGCAAAGCTGGCACCGCTGTTTGCCTGAGCCGGCTCGTCATTGAGCGACAGGTCGAAGTCGGCGGGCAGGCCGAAATCATCCCCCTTGTCGTCATCCAGGGCCGAAGAGAGGTCCGGCAGATCGGCGGCCGGCTTGTCGTCATCGTCGTCCAGGCTCAACAGGAAGTCGTCGTCCTGGCTGGCAGCCGGAGCGGCCGGTGTGTCCAGGTCCAGATTGAAATCGGCCAGCTCACCGCCCGGC
Organism: Pseudomonas sp. G34; assembly: GCF_031119625.1. Classification (GTDB taxonomy): domain Bacteria; phylum Pseudomonadota; class Gammaproteobacteria; order Pseudomonadales; family Pseudomonadaceae; genus Aquipseudomonas. The sequence continues at coordinate 69,469 of NZ_JAVHZV010000009.1, read as the reverse complement.
TCCTGACGGTTGACCGGCTCGTCACCCAGGTCCAGATCGAAGTCCAGGGGCGCATCCTTGCCGGCAAGCGGCGCCTCGGCCGGCAGATCGAAATCGGACTGCGGGCCCAGGGTGTCGATCTCGTCGAAACGGGCACGGTCGTCCTCGGCGTTGGGCAGCGGGTCCGCGGCGAACTCGGCCTCCAGGGCATCCAGGTCGAGATCGAAGGAATCGTCAGCGGCCGGCTGCAGTGGCGCCACCGGCTGCTCTGGCTCGTCCAGGGTCAGGTCGTCCAGGCTGAAGGAGTCCAGGTCATCAGCCGCGGCGGTGCTGGCCAGGGCCGCGGTACCACCGAGCATGATCATCGCCGGGTAACGGCTCTTCAACTGCTCGACCTGGGCATTGGCACCACCGATCTCGCGCAGTTCGCTTTCCTGACGGGCAAAGCCTTCGCGGTCACCCAGCTCGGCGTAGACCTCCATCAGCTTCAGACGCAGGTCGGTACGCTGCGGCTCATCGTTGATCGCGTTGTGCAGCAGCTCGGCCGCCTGGTTGAAGCGACCGTAGGCGATGTAGATGTCCGCCTCACCCAGGGCATCACCGGTCTGGGCAGTCACCCGCTCTTCAACGGACGGCGACAGGGCCACCTGGTCATCCGGCAGATCGTTGAGGCTGTCGGCCGGCAGTTCCAGGTCGCTGTCGAAGCGATGGGTGTCTTCCTCATAGGTCGACAGGCTCACCTCTTCCTCTTCGGCCTTGCGTGCATTGCGGCGCGACAGAATCAGCAGCACCAGCAACAGCGCCAGCAGCAGGCTGCCGCCGATCAGGCCGAGCATCATCGGGTTGGCCAGCAGGTTGTCCAGCGCGCTGTCTTCTTCGACCGGCTCGGGGGTTGCCGCGACTGGCGCCTGGGCAGGCGCTTCGGCAGCGGGTGCGGCCGGTTCGGCTGGCGTGGCCGCTTCAGGGGCCGGCGCAGGGGCGCTCTCGGCAGCCGGTGCCTCGGCGGCCGGCTCGCCCGCTGGCGGAGCCGCCGGGTCGACCGGAGCCGACTCCGGCGCGGTTTCATTGGCGGCGGGCGCCTCAGCTGTTGGGGCTGCGCCACTTGGTGCCTCGCCAGCAGGGCTTGCTGCCGGCTCAGCCGGAGCAGGCGTCGGCGCGGACGCAGCACCGGCGCTGGCCTGACCCGCAGGTGCCGATACATCGGCCTGCAGCTTGGCGAGCTGGTTGTCCTTGAGCTGAATCAGTCGCTGCAGCTTGTCGAGCTGGCTCTGCAGGTCGCCCATGCGATCCTTGAGCTCGTCGTTCTCGCGGCGCGTCGAGTCCAGGCTTTCCTGGGTCACGGCCAGCTGATTGGCCAGCGCGGCGTTGTTGGCGGTGCCACTTTCGCTGCCCGACGTGGCCTTGCCGGCTTCGGCAGCGACCAGCTTGAGCTTGTCTTCGGCGGTCACCTCGGCTGGCGCCGCGCCAGCGCTACTGCGCCGCGTGGCATCGATCTGCCGGGTGCCGGCGGCGGCGGGCGCGCTACGCCCCTGACGCCAGGAACTGTTCTGCGCGGCCACCTGGGCCAGGGCTTCGGACTGGCTGCGCCGGGCGATCTGCTGATCATCGGGCAGGCGCAGCACCTGGCCGCTCTTCATGCGGTTGATGTTGCCGCCGATGAACGCATCCGGGTTGAGATCCTGGATGGCCAGCATCTTCTGGTGCACGCTGCCGCTGCCGCCGGCACGCTGGGCGACCTCCCAGAGCGTGTCATTGGCGTTGGTGCGGTAGTCACCACCGGCGCTGGCGGCGCGCGGCGCCGCAGGGGCGCTGGCAACCGGGGCAGTAGCACGCGGGGCGGCACTCGGTGCCGGGCGCGGTACCGGCGCCGGCGCGGCAACCGGCATTTGCGGGGCGGCAGCGGCCTGGGGCGAGTACAGCGGCGGGTCGAGCAGCAGGGTGTACTCGCGCAGCAGACGGCCATTGGGCCACAGCACTTCGACGAGGAAATTCAGGTACGGCTCGCGAACCGGCTTGCTCGAGGTGACGCGAATCACACTCTTGCCGTTGGGCTTGATGATCGGCGTGAACTTGAGATCGGTCAGGAAGTACTGACGATCGACGCCGGCCTTGTTGAACTCTTCGGGCGAGGCCAGCGAGGGGCGCATTTCCGCGGCGGAAAGGTCGCGCACGTCGAGCAGTTCAATTTCCGCCACCAAAGGCTGGTTCAGAGACGACTGCAGTGTCAGCTCGCCGACACCCAGCGCATGCGCCATACCGGAAGACAGCGCCGTCGCCGCAGCGATAGCCAGCACCAGTTTACGAACCCGAACCATAGCCTTTTCCTTTGTGTTAACTGCTCTCGCAAGACGAGAGGATAGATGATCGGTGGCTGCCCCTTTGCAGGCCCCCCAGCCAACGATCAGCGCGCTCAGTATTTGCCAAGCTCGAATAGATATGCAGACTTCCGGATAAGTATCTTTTACAGATGGTGTTTTATCAATAACTCGGCCAGTTGCACGGCGTTCAAAGCAGCACCTTTTCGCACATTATCAGACACAATCCACAAACTGAGCTCACAGGGGTCATCGATCCCGCGGCGTACGCGGCCTACGTAGACTTCATCCTGGCCGACGGCATCACCGATAACCGTGGGGTAATCCCCGGCATCCACCAGTTCGATGCCAGCGGCGGCATCCAGCGCGGCAATGACCTTGTCCAGCTCTACAGGTGTAGACGCCTGTAGGGTGACACTCAAACTATCGCCGAAAAATACCGGCACCTGATGACAGCTGACCGCGACATTCAGCGCCTGGTCAGCGAACAGCGCCTTGACGTCTGCATTGACCCGGCGCTCCAGGCGGCCGTGGCCCTCGGCATCCGGTTCGTCAACCTGGGCCAGCACGTTGAATGCCATTTGCCGGTCGAACAGCTGCGGTTCGAAAGCCCGCCCATTGAGCAGCTCGGCGGTTTGCCGCGCCAGCTCGGACACACCTTGGCGCCCACGACTGGAGACTGCCAGCCCGGCATCGATCACCAGCCTGCGCAGCTGCACCTGCTCGCGCAGCGCGCCAAGCACCAGGCTGACGGCAACGGCCACCGAGGACGGGCTGGTCACCGCGAAGGGTGCCTCGCCGCGGATCGCAGCGCCGTTGACTTCCGGCACCACGCGCGGCGCCACGTCAGCGGGCAGCGCACCGGTTACATCGATCAGCGAACAGCCGGCCTTGCGCACCGCCTCGGCATGCGCCAGGGTCACCGACGGGTCGGCGGCGAAGAACACCAGTTGCACGGTGCGAAAATCGAAACCGTCTACCGTGCGCACGCGCAGGTTACGGCCTCTGTAGGCCAGCGTGCGGCCGGCCGACTCGTCGCTGGCCAGCAGATGCAGATCACTGATCGGGAAGTCGCGCTCTTCGAGGATTTGCAGCAGGGTTTCGCCAACACTGCCGGTGGCACCGACGATGGCGATAGCAAAGGTAGAAGTCATGAAGGGAGCCTGATGCTCGATAACTGAAACAGACCCGGCACTCTACCGAAAAGCCGAGGGGCGGGCGACGGCAATCGCAAGCGACCACCCTCTACCCGCCCCTCTCGTGGCACACCTGTCGGCGCACCCTGGCCCGATCAGCGCTCCAGCAGGATGCGCAGCATACGGCGCAGCGGCTCGGCCGCGCCCCACAGCAGCTGGTCGCCCACGGTGAAGGCGCCCAGGTACTGCGAGCCCATGTTGAGCTTGCGCAGACGGCCGACCGGTACGCTCAGGGTGCCGGTGACGGCAGTCGGGCCGAGTTCGCGAATGCTGGCTTCGCGATGGTTCGGCACCAGCTTGACCCAGGGGTTGTGCTGGCTGATCAGCCCTTCGATATCCGACAGCGGCACGTCCTTGTTGAGCTTGATGGTCAGCGCCTGGCTGTGGCAACGCATGGCGCCGATGCGCACGCAGATGCCGTCGACCGGAATCGGATTCTTGAAGCGGCCGAGAATCTTGTTGGTTTCCGCCTGGGCCTTCCACTCTTCGCGGCTCTGGCCGTTAGGCAGCTCCTTGTCGATGTAGGGAATCAGGCTGCCGGCCAGCGGCACGCCGAAGTTGTCGACCGGGAAGGCATCGCCACGCATGGCTTCGGCCACTTTACGGTCGATGTCGAGGATGGCGCTGGCCGGGTCGGCCAGTTCATCGGCCACGGTGGCGTTGATGGTGCCCATCTGCTTGATCAGCTCGCGCATGTTCTGCGCGCCGGCACCAGAGGCCGCCTGGTAGGTCATGGCGCTCATCCACTCGACCAGGCCGGCTTCGTACAGGCCGCCGAGGGCCATCAGCATCAGGCTGACGGTGCAGTTGCCGCCGATGTAGTTCTTGGTGCCGGCATCCAGCGCGTGATCGATGACCCGACGGTTGACCGGGTCGAGCACGATCACCGCATCGTCAGCCATGCGCAGCGACGACGCCGCGTCGATCCAGTAGCCCTTCCAACCCGCTTCACGCAGCTTGGGGAACACTTCGCTGGTGTAGTCGCCACCCTGGCAGGTGAGAATCACGTCCAGGCCTTTGAGCTCGTCGATGCTGTAGGCATCCTTGAGCGCCTCGGTTTCCTTGCCAATGGCCGGGCCTTGGCCGCCGACATTGGAGGTGGTGAAGAACACCGGCTCGATCAGATCGAAATCCTGTTCTTCCAGCATGCGCTGCATGAGCACGGAACCGACCATGCCACGCCAACCGATAAGACCTACACGTTTCATAACCACTACACCTATATGAACAAGCCGCCGGACAGCTTCCAGCGGCCTGGAAGATTACAGACTACGCAGCGCTTCGACTACTGCATCACCCATCGCCGCGGTGCCGACCCTGGTCGTACCGACGGAATGGATGTCGCCGGTGCGCAGGCCTTGATCCAGTACCTTGCTGACTGCCAGCTCGATGGCATCGGCGGCCTGAGCCTGGTTGAAGCTGTAACGCAGCATCATCGACACCGACAGAATGGTCGCCAGCGGGTTGGCGATGCCCTGCCCGGCGATATCCGGCGCGCTGCCGTGGCATGGCTCGTACATGCCCTTGTTGTTGGCGTCCAGCGAGGCGGACGGCAGCATACCGATGGAGCCGGTGAGCATCGAGGCTTCGTCGGAGAGGATGTCGCCGAACATGTTGTCGGTGACCATCACGTCGAACTGCTTGGGCGCACGCACCAGTTGCATGGCCGCGTTGTCGACGTACATGTGGCTCAGCTCGACATCCGGGTAATCCTTGGCCACTTCCTCGACCACGGCGCGCCACAACTGGCTGGAGGCCAGCACGTTGGCCTTGTCCACCGAGCAGAGCTTCTTGTTGCGCACCCTGGCCATGTCGAAACCGACCTTGGCGATGCGGCGGATCTCGCTCTCGCTGTAGGGCAGCGTGTCGTAGGCCATGCGCTCGCCGTTATCGAGCACCTTGGTTTCGCGCGGCTGGCCGAAGTAGATGCCGCCCGTCAGCTCGCGGACGATAAGGATATCCAGGCCAGCCACCACCTCCGGCTTGAGCGACGAGGCGTCGGCCAGCTGCGGGTACAGGATGGCCGGGCGCAGGTTGGCGAACAGGCCGAGCTGGGAGCGGATTTTCAGCAGGCCGCGCTCCGGACGAATGGCCGGATCGATCTTGTCCCACTTGGGGCCACCGACGGCGCCGAGCAGTACCGCATCAGCCGCGCGGGCACGCGCCAGGGTCTCGTCGGCCAGCGGCACGCCGTACTTGTCGACGGCAGCGCCGCCCAGCTCGTCGAACGACAACTCGACGTTCAGGTCGAACTTGTCATTGGCCAGGCGCAATACCTTGACCGCTTCGGCCATGATTTCCGGGCCGATGCCATCGCCGGGAAGAACCAGAATCTGCTTGCTCATACGTTTTCCTTCATACCTTCGGGCCGCCGGCCTTGCCGTGCGCGACCTGTAAAAACCCGAACAGGCCCGTGGCCATCACCCAATGCCGCGAGGGGCGCCATGTTCGGCGTCCGTTCGGGCGGGGTCAAGGCGCTACGGGCCCATTCGCCGATAACACGTAACCTTATTTTTCCACGCCGCCAGGCGGCGCGGCCGGCTTACTTGATGGCGCCGAACAACCACGGCTGACGCTGCTGATAGCCGACTTCGAACGCGCGGATCGCGTCGGCGTCCTGCAGGGTCAGGCCGATATCATCGAGACCATTGAGCAGGCAGTGTTTGCGAAATGCATCGACTTCGAAGCGGTATTGCACGCCATCCGGCCGGGTGACGGTCTGCGCAGCGAGGTCGACGGTCAGTTGGTAACCCTCGGTGGCCTCGGTCTGCTCGAACAGCGCATCGACTTCTTGTTCGGCCAGCACGATCGGCAACAGGCCGTTCTTGAAGCTGTTGTTGAAGAAGATATCGGCGAAGCTCGGCGCGATCACCGTGCGGAAACCGTACTCGTCCAGCGCCCAGGGCGCGTGCTCGCGGCTCGAACCACAGCCGAAGTTTTCCCGCGCCAGCAGCACGCTGGCGCCCTGATAACGCGGGAAGTTGAGCACGAAGTCCTTGTTGATCGGGCGCTTGGAGTTGTCCTGATTCGGTTGCCCGACATCCAGGTAACGCCACTCGTCGAACAGGTTCGGGCCAAAGCCGGTGCGCTTGATCGACTTCAAGAACTGCTTGGGGATGATCTGGTCGGTGTCGACGTTGGCGCGATCGAGCGGTGCGACCAGGCCGGTGTGTTGAGTAAAAGGTGTCATGTCGTGCTCCTCAGGCCTGGATCAATTCGCGAACGTCGATAAAACGACCGGTCACCGCTGCAGCGGCAGCCATGGCCGGGCTCACCAGGTGGGTACGGCCACCAGCGCCCTGGCGGCCTTCGAAGTTGCGGTTGGAGGTGGAGGCGCAATGCTCGCCGCTGCCGAGTTTGTCCGGGTTCATCGCCAGGCACATGGAGCAGCCGGGTTCACGCCACTCGAAACCGGCTTCGATAAAGATCTTGTCCAGCCCTTCGCTTTCCGCCTGGGCCTTGACCAGACCGGAGCCCGGCACCACCAGAGCCTGCTTGACGGTGCTGGCGACCTTGCGGCCCTTGGCCACTTCGGCAGCGGCGCGCAGATCCTCGATACGCGAGTTGGTGCACGAGCCGATGAACACGCGATCGAGCTGGATAGTGGTGATCGGCTGGTTGGCGGCGAGGCCCATGTACTTGAGGGCGCGAGTGATCGAGTCCTTCTTCACCGGGTCGCTTTCACGGGCCGGGTCCGGCACGTTCTGGTCGACGGCCAACACCATCTCTGGCGAGGTACCCCAGCTGACCTGCGGCTTGATGTCTTCGGCACGCAGCTCGACCACAGTGTCGAAATGCGCGTCGGCATCGGACACCAGGTCACGCCACACGGCCACGGCTTTTTGCCAGTCCGCACCCTTCGGCGAATAAGGACGGCCCTCGACGTAGGCGATGGTTTTCTCGTCGACCGCCACCAGGCCCACCCGGGCACCGGCTTCGATGGACATGTTGCAGATGGTCATGCGCCCTTCCAGGGACAGATCACGGATCGCGCTGCCGGCGAACTCCATGGCATGGCCGTTACCGCCAGCGGTACCGATCTTGCCGATCACCGCGAGCACGATGTCCTTGGCGGTCACGCCGAACGGCAGCTTGCCCTCGACCCGCACCTGCATGTTCTTCATTTTCTTGGCGACCAGGCACTGGGTGGCGAGCACGTGCTCGACCTCGGAGGTGCCGATGCCATGGGCCAGCGCGCCAAATGCACCGTGGGTGGAGGTGTGCGAGTCGCCACAGACCACGGTCATGCCGGGCAAGGTGGCGCCCTGCTCCGGGCCGACCACGTGAACGATGCCCTGGCGCACATCGTTCATCTTGAATTCGAGGATGCCGAAATCGTCGCAGTTCTCGTCCAGGGTCTTGACCTGAATGCGCGAGACTTCATCGGCGATGGCGTCCAGGCCACCGAGGCGCTCGGCGCGGGTGGTCGGCACGTTGTGATCCGGCGTGGCGATGTTGGCATCGATGCGCCACGGCTTGCGCCCGGCCAGACGCAGGCCTTCGAAGGCCTGGGGCGACGTCACTTCGTGAAGGATGTGGCGGTCGATGTAAATGAGCGACGAGCCATCATCGCGCCGCTTCACTTCGTGCATTTCCCACAACTTGTCGTAGAGCGTCTTGCCGGTCATCAGCCTGTTCCTCACCTTTATTTCTATGCCCGGGCAATAGCCCTTTGGCTTATGGGGAGAATGCTATGCCTCGGTAGTGAATAACTCAAATTCATATTTTTCATCCAGAAGATTCCCGAACGGAATTCATATAGCATCGCGCGATAAACACCCCCTGATCGCCTCTGGAAGCCCCATGGATCTCGCCACCCTCAATGCCTTTATCGCCATCGCCGAGCTCGGCAGCTTTTCCGAGGCTGCCATCCGCCTGCACCTGACCCAGCCCGCGGTGAGCAAACGCATCGCCAGCCTGGAGCAGCAGTTGCGTGTGCGCCTGTTCGACCGCCTGGGCCGCGAGGTCAGCCTGACCGAAGCGGGTCGCGCCCTGCTGCCCCGCGCCTACCAGATTCTCAATGTGCTGGAAGACACCCGCCGGGCGCTGACCAACCTCAATGGCGAGATCACCGGCCGCCTGACCCTTGCCACCAGCCACCACATCGGCCTGCACCGCTTGCCGCCGCTGCTGCGCGCCTTTACCCGCGCGCACCCGCAGGTGGCGCTGGACATCCAGTTTCTCGACTCGGAGGTGGCCTACGACGAGGTATTCCACGGCCGTGCCGAGCTGGCGGTGATCACCCTGGCGCCCGATACCCGCGACCCGGTGCGCGCCGTACCGGTATGGAACGACCCGCTGGATTTCGTCACCGCCCCCGAACATCCTCTGGCCCAGGGCACGGGGGTGACGCTCGCCGACGTGGCCCTGCACCCGGCGGTGTTCCCCGGCGGCAACACCTTTACCCACCATATCGTCCAGCGCCTGTTCGAGGCCGAAGACCTGACACCCAACATCGCCATGAGCACCAACTACCTGGAAACCATCAAGATGATGGTGTCCATTGGTCTGGCCTGGAGCGTATTGCCACGCACCATGCTCGATGAGCAGGTCTTCCGCCTGCCGTTGCCAGGCATCCAGCTGTCGCGGCAGCTGGGCTACATCGTGCATACCGAGCGTACCCTGTCGAATGCCGCCAGGGCCTTCATGCAACTGCTCGACGACCAGCGTGACAGCTTGCCTTAGCGCTAAGGCACCAGCTAACGTGGCACCCATAGCGGCCATTGGCCGGCATTCGTTCGGCGTACCTGCCGTTAGCCCGACCACGATTCTGGCAAGGCTTATATAGAGGAAGGGTCAATGGGCAACTCCAACGACAAACGCCCACCATTGCCCCACATACCAGTGCTTGATCCCGCCGAGTTCGAAAAGACCTGGCACGACAGCCAGCACCTGCTGGCGGCACTCAACGGTGCAGGGCTCGGGGCCTGGTTCTGGAACATCGACAGTGGTGAGGTGAGCTGGTCACGCGGCGCCCAGAAGGTCTTCGGCCTCGACCCTACCCGACCACTCAGCGCGCCGGTCGACTATATAGGGCTGATTCCCGAAGAAGAGCGCGGCGAAGTGCTGCGCCTGTTTCAGGCAGTCATCGACGGCTCACCAACCAGCGAGCCGATCCGGCATCGCATTCGCCTGCCGGACGGCAGCCTGCGCTGGATCGAGATCACCGGCAGCCTGCAGGCTGGCGAAGGCGGCCAGCAGCGGATGTTCGGCGTGATGCGCGACATCACCCGCCAGCGCAAACAGGAACAGGCCCTCGCCGACAGCCAGGAGCGCCTGCGCATGGCCCTCGAATCGGCCGACCTGGGCACCTGGGACTGGCACATCCCCAGCGACACCATGTTCGCCTCGCCGCGCGCCGCCGTCCTGCATGGCCTGCCAAACGCGCCCTTCCAGGGCCCCTTTCCGGATTTTTTTGCCCATGTGCCCATGCAGGACCGCCAGGCACTGCGCCAGGCCTATCGCGACCTGCTGCCCGCTAACGGCCAGGATTCCCAGGTGACCTACCGCACGGTGCACGCCAACGGCCAGACCCATTACCTGGAGAGCACCGCCAAACTGCACCGCGATACCCAGGGCCAGCCGATGCGCATGACCGGCATCATGATCGACACCAGCGAACGCACCCTGCGCGAGCAGCGCCTGCAGGCCTCGGAACGCAAGTTCGCCACGCTGTTCCAGGCCAGCCCCGACCCGATCTGCGTGACCACCCTGCCCGAAGGGCGCATTCTGGATGTCAACCCGGCGTTCACCCAGGCCTTCGGTTGGCGCCCGGCGGAAGTCACCGGGCGCAATATCTTCAAGCTCGCACCCTGGCAGGCGCTGCCCGAGGACTCGCCATTGCGCGCCAAGATTCTCAACGGCACCGACCTAACCGACGAACGCATCGACCTGCACGACCCACAGGGCCAGCTGATGAGCTGCATCGTGTCCTGCCGGCGCGTGGAACTCGCCGGCCAGCCCTGCGTGCTCAGCAAGTTTCGCGACATCACCGAGCAGCAGCGCGCCGAGTCGGCGCTCAAGGCCAGCCAGGAGAAATTCTACAAGGCCTTTCACTCCAGCCCGGACGCGATCACCATCACCACCCGTGACACCGGCCGCTATATCGAGATCAACGATGGTTTCACCCGCCTGACCGGCTACAGCGCCGAGGAAGTCATTGGCCGTACCTCGACCGAAGTGGGTATCTGGCCCGACGAGCAGCAACGTCAGCAACTGCTCGCCACCCTGCGCGAGCAGGGCCATATCCAGCGCATCGAGATGAGCGGCCGCGATCGCCACGGCAAGCACCTGGAAGTGGAAATCTCGTTCGAACCGATCGAGCTGGACAATACCCAATGCCTGCTGGTTACCGCCCGTGACATCAGCGAACTCAAGGCCGCCCAGCAACAGATCCAGCACCTGGCCTATCACGACCCGCTGACCAGCCTGCCCAACCGCGCCCTGCTGATGGATCGCCTGACCCAGCAGATCGCCCTGCTGCAGCGCCACGGCCTGCGTGGCGCGCTGCTGTTCCTCGATCTCGACCATTTCAAGCACATCAACGACTCGCTCGGCCATCCGTTCGGCGATGCGGTGCTCAAGCTGATCACCGCGCGCCTGGAAGTCAGCGTGCGCGAAGAGGATACCGTGGCGCGCCTGGGCGGTGACGAGTTCGTGGTACTGCTGACCGGCCTCGAGGGCCCCCTGGAGCAGGTCATCAGCCACGCCGGCCAGGCCGCCGAAAAGCTGCGCACCCTGCTCAGCGAACCGATGCTGCTGGAGGGCCATCGCCTGCAGGTCACCCCGAGCATCGGTATCGCGCTGATTCCCGACCACGGCCAGACCCCGGCCGACCTGCTCAAGCGCGCCGACATCGCCCTGTACCGCGCCAAGGACTCCGGCCGCAACGCCATCCAGCTGTTCCACGGCTCCATGCAGCACGCCGCCAGCGAACGCCTGCGCCTGGAGAACGAGCTGCGCACGGCCCTGAGCCGCGGTGAATTCGAGCTGTATTTCCAGGCCCAGGTGGATGCCCGCACCGATCAGATCATCGGCGCCGAAGCGCTGCTGCGCTGGGCCCATCCGACCCTCGGCCAGCAATCGCCGGCGCTGTTCATCCATGTGCTGGAGGAAAGCGGGCTGATCCTGGAGGTCGGCGCCTGGGTGATGGTCGAAGCCTGCCACGCCTGCGCCCAGCTATTGGAAGAAGGCCTCATCGACGAGCGCTTCAGCCTGTGCGTGAACATCAGCACGCGGCAGTTCCGCCAGGGCGACTTCGTCGAGCGCGTCGAGCATTGCCTGCGCCAGAACAGGCTGCCCCAGGGCATGCTCAAGCTGGAAATCACCGAAGGCATCGTCATCGAGGACATCGACGACACCATCGCCAAGATGAACCGCCTGCGCAAGCTGGGCGTCAGTTTCGCCATGGACGATTTCGGCACCGGCTACTCGTCACTCACCTACCTCAAGCGCCTGCCGGTGGATGTACTGAAGATCGACCAGTCGTTCGTGCGCGATGCCACCAGCAACCCGAACGATGCGGAAATCATCCGTGCGGTGGTGACCCTCGGCCTGAGCCTGGGCCTGGAGGTGATCGCCGAAGGCGTCGAACAGCAGAGCCAGCTGGACTTCCTGCAGAGCCAGGGTTGCAACTGCTACCAGGGCTACCTGTTCAGCCGCCCCCAGCCGCTGCCGGCGTTCCGCGCCCTGCTCATCCACGGCGACCAGCGCCTGCCGCACTGAAACGGAAAAGGCGCCACGAGGGCGCCTTTCCGGTGTACCGGCGTTGCCGATCAGTTCTCCAATGCCGGACGTGCCGCCCCGATCGGGATGCGCTTGGCCTTGGCCTCTTCCGGCACATGGCGCTCCAGCTCGATATTGAGCAGGCCGTTCTCCAAGTTGGCGCTCTTGACCTCGATATGATCGGCCAGGCGGAACGACAGCTTGAACGAACGCTGAGCGATGCCCTGATACAGGTAGGTGACATTTTCACCATTGCCCGCACGCTTGCCGCCGGTCACGGTCAGCACGCCGCGCTCGACCTGCAGATCCAGATCTTCATCCTGGAAACCAGCGGCAGCGATGACGATCCGGTACTGGTCGTCGGCATGCTTCTCGACGTTGTAGGGCGGGTAGCTGCTGCTCGTCTCGTTGCGCATCGCCGATTCGAACAGGTCGTTGAAACGGTCGAAGCCAATGGACTGACGGAACAGCGGGGTCATGGAAAATGCAGTGCTCATGGTAAATCTCCTGATTAGTCAGCGAGTGATAAGGTGCGGGACCCGTCTTCGGCATCCCACGGTGAGAAAAATGTGGATGCCGGAAAAAATTTCAAGGGCCTGAAAAAGGAGATTTTTTCGATGAGCAAGGTGATGCTGATTACCGGCGCCAGTCGTGGCATCGGCGCGGCCACGGCGAGGCTCGCAGCGCGCCAGGGATACCGCGTGATAGTCAACTACCAGCGCAATCGTGACGCCGCCGACGCGCTGGTCGAGTCGATCATCACCTTGGGCGGCGAGGCCCTGGCGGTGCAGGCCGATGTCGCCGACCAAGACCAGGTTCGCCGGCTGTTCGCCGCGATCGATGAGCGCCTGGGGCGCCTGGACGTGCTGGTCAACAACGCCGGCATGCTGGAGCAGCAGATGCGCCTGGAACGGATGAGCCTGGAGCGCTGGCAACGGGTGTTCGCCACCAACGTGTACGGCAGCTTCCTGTGCAGCCGCGAGGCGATAGCGCGCATGTCGACCCGCCAGGGCGGCCGCGGCGGCGCGATCGTCAATGTGTCGTCGATTGCCGCACGGCTCGGCGCACCCGGGGAATACATCGATTACGCCGCAGCCAAGGGCGCGGTCGACAGCATGACGGTGGGCCTGGCCAAGGAACTCGCCGACGACGGCATTCGCGTCAACGCGGTGCGCCCGGGGGTGATCGACACCGAGATCCACGCCAGCGGCGGCGAGCCACAGCGGGTGGCGCGCGTGGCGGCCAGCATCCCACTGGGGCGCGGCGGGCGCGCCGAAGAGGTGGCCGAAGCCATCCTGTGGCTGGCAGGCGAACAGGCCTCCTACACCACCGGCTCGCTACTGGACGTCAGCGGCGGTCGCTGAAGCCCTCGTCAGCAGCCGCTGGCGCATGCAGTCGCTGCAAGTCCGTCGCGGTAACACTCACCCCGAGCAGCGCGTCGATAGCCTCGCAGCTGGTCTCGCGCCGCACCAGCGCGAACAGCTCGACCGCCTGCGGGTAAGTGCGGGTGAGCATCGCCAACCACTGCTTGAGCCGCCCCGGGGCATAACGCGGGGAAATCTTGCGGCGTGCCTGCAACCAGAACTCGGCCAACAGCGGCTGTAGCTGCGCCCAGGTCATCACCCCGGCATCCTGGCCGGCCTTGGCCGCCGCGATCTGCCGGGCCAGGTCGGGCTGCGCCACCACGCCACGGCCGAGCATGAAGTTTTGCGCACCACTCACCTCGCGGCAGCGCCGCCAGTCATCCAGCGACCAGATATCGCCATTGGCGTACACCGGCACGGCAACCACTTCCTGCACCCGCGCCACCCATTCCCAGTGGGCAGGCGGTTTGTAGCCCTCGACCTTGGTGCGCGCATGCACGACGATCTGCGCGGCGCCACCTTCGGCCAGCGCCCGCGCGCAATCCAGGGCCAGGTCCTTGTGGTCGAAGCCCAGGCGCATCTTGGCTGTCACGGCAATGGCTGCCGGCACGCTGCGCCGCACTTCACGCACGATGGCATGCAGCAGCTCCGGCTCCTTGAGCAGCACCGCCCCGCCGCGGGACTTGTTCACCGTCTTGGCCGGGCAGCCGAAATTCAGGTCGATCACCGGCGCACCGAGCATGCAGGCATAGGCGGCGTTGTCCCCCAGGCACTTGGGATCCGAGCCGAGCAGCTGCACGCGCAGGGGCGTGCCGGCAGCGGTGCGGGCGCCATTGAACAGCTCCGGCGCCAGCTTGCGATAGGTCGACCTGGGCAGCACGCGATCGGTCACGCGAATGAATTCGGTCACGCACCAGTCGATGCCGCCCACCTGGGTCAGCACGTCGCGGAGGATTTCATCGACCAGCCCCTCCATGGGCGCCAGGGCGATCTGCATGGCGGTATTCTCGAAAAGATAGTGGCGGCATCGGCATGCCGGAGGAAAACGGCGCGTAGTGTAGCGGCGCGACTCGCATCAGCCCAGCGGCGCTGGCTGAACACCTGCCACGGCCAGTAGTCCACTGCAGTGACCACTGCCGAACTGGAATCGCCATGAGCCTATTGTTGTTGCGCGGCACACCGCTCGCCCTGCTGCTGGTTGCCAGCAGCGCCCTGGCCGTCACGCCGATTTCCGAAGGCGTGCCCGTCGACCCCGCCGCCGCGGCCAAGCTGATCGTCAGCCGTGACCGCAATGCCCCCAATGCCTGCGACCTGCAGCTGCGCGTCGACGAGCAATTGGTGGTGGCCCTGCCAGCCGGCGAAAGCGTCACGCTGGACGTGCCCAGCGGCGAAAGAACCGTTGTTCTGACACCCTCGCGGGAAGGCTTCTGCGCCGAGATCGGCCTGGTAAGCAGCCAGTCGATCCTGCTGCAACCCGGCGAGGCCAGGCGTTACCAGGCGGTCTATGAAGAGCAGAAGCTGTTTCTGGCGCCGCAGCCATGACCCATCAGGCGGGAAGCAACGCCCTGCCATAGCCCTCGACGAACTCGGCGGGCATGCGCTTGGGTCGCCCACTGGACAGTTCGATACACACGAAGGTGGTGCGGGCGCGCAGCAAGGTGGTGCCATCCTGCGGGCGCACCAGCTGGAAGCAACGGTCCATCTTCAGGCGCTGGTCGGACTCGACGATCCAGGTGCCCATGACCAGCTCCTGGCCTTCGTAGGCACTGCTCAGGTAGTCGATCTCGTGGCGTACCACCGCCATGGCGCGATCGAGGCGCCGGTACTCGACCAGATCC
The DNA here is from genome assembly GCF_031119625.1 of Pseudomonas sp. G34. GTDB lineage: Bacteria > Pseudomonadota > Gammaproteobacteria > Pseudomonadales > Pseudomonadaceae > Aquipseudomonas. The sequence goes on along the minus strand of NZ_JAVHZV010000009.1, from coordinate 54,053 downwards.
AGCCCCAGCGACTGCGAATGCCGCCAGGCACAGCGCTCCAGCCAGGTCACGTAAACCGCATTGTTGGCGTGGCCGAGGCCGTCGATATCCTCGCCGCCGACCACCAGGTCGATGGTGAACGGATCGGGGCGATCCCAGCTCACGACAGACGCCCAGGCGCGGATGCGCGCAACGATGCAGCAGTGTGAGTCAGCTTCATGCGGTGACCTCCCTTGGCGATGGAACGAGCCTGACCTTAGGAGTTTTGCCTGCTGCAACGCAAGGACTGCATCGACAAACCGGCCAGCACGTTTCGAGCGCACAAAAACAAAAGGGCCACTTCGTGAGAAGTGACCCTTAAAAATCCCGCAGAGCGGGCAAAAATGGCGTCCCCTAGGGGACTCGAACCCCTGTTACCGCCGTGAAAGGGCGGTGTCCTAGGCCACTAGACGAAGGGGACGAAACCTTCGAAGAACAAGGCCAGCACTAGGCTGGCCCGTCGTGGATTGGTGGAGCTAGACGGGATCGAACCGTCGACCTCTTGCATGCCATGCAAGCGCTCTCCCAGCTGAGCTATAGCCCCAGAACCTTGCGGTCTGGCTGCAATGCCGAGGCACTGCACCTGGAAATAATGGCGTCCCCTAGGGGACTCGAACCCCTGTTACCGCCGTGAAAGGGCGGTGTCCTAGGCCACTAGACGAAGGGGACGCAAATGCCCTTCTTTACAACTCAACCTGCTCCGAGGAACCGGTTGTGGCATCCGAGATTGGTGGAGCTAGACGGGATCGAACCGTCGACCTCTTGCATGCCATGCAAGCGCTCTCCCAGCTGAGCTATAGCCCCATCTCGAGGACGGGGCGCATGTTAAGTGCGCCCCCTCACCCTGTCAACAAAAAATTAGTCGGCGGCTAATTTTTTTTCACTGACATAACAAACACTTACCGCAAACCCTGGGCTGCCAGCCCGCCACGGCGACCGGCGGCCTGGAAACCGGCTCCGGTCAGTTGATGCTGGCCAGCAGCTTTTCCCACTCCTTGTTCTCTTTCTTCGATACGCCACCGAGCAATTCGATGGCCTGGCGCAGACGGAAACGGGTGAGATCCGGGCCGAGAATCTCCATGGCATCGAGCACCGACACCGAGCTGGCCTGGCCGGTGACGGCGGCGAACATCAGCGGCATGGCATCGCGCAGTTTCAGCTCCAGGTGTTCGACCACCGCCTGGATGCAAGCGGTGATGCGCTCCTTCTCCCACTGGCGCAGCGCTTCGAGCTTCCACAGGATCAACTGCATGAGCTGGCGCACCTGGTCGTCGGAAAGCTTCTTGTGGGCGAACAGCGCCTTGTCCGGCTGCACGCCACCGGCGAAGAAGAAGCTGGCCAGCGGGGCGATCTGGCTGAAGGTTTCCACCCGGCCCTGCACATGGGGTGCGATCTGCATCAGGTAGTCGCTGTTGAACGCCCATTTCTGCACGCCAGCGGCGAACTCCTCGACGCTCAGGTCGCGCATCCACTGGCCGTTGAGCCAGGACAGCTTCTCCAGGTCGAAGATCGGCCCGCCCAGGGAAACCCGCTGCACGTCGAAGTTGGCGATCATCTCGTCGAGGGTGAATTTCTCGCGCTCGTCGGGCATCGACCAACCCATGCGGCCCAGGTAGTTGAGCATCGCTTGCGGCAGGAAGCCCATGCGCTCGTAGAAGGTGATCGAGGTCGGGTTCTTGCGTTTGGACAACTTGCTCTTGTCCGGGTTACGCAGCAGCGGCATGTAGCACAGCTGCGGTTTTTCCCAGCCGAAGTATTCGTACAGCAGGATCAGCTTGGGCGCCGACGGCAGCCATTCCTCGCCGCGCAGCACGTGGGTGATCTTCATCAGGTGGTCGTCGACCACGTTGGCCAGGAAGTAGGTCGGCAGGCCATCGGTCTTCATCAGCACCTGCATGTCCATGCGATCCCAGGGGATTTCCACGTCGCCGCGCAGCATGTCGGGCACCACGCAGACGCCCTCGCTCGGCACCTTCATGCGGATCACGTGGGGCTCGCCGGCCGCCAGGCGACGCTGCACTTCCTCGGCGGAGAGCAGCAGGCCGCGGCCGTCATAACGCGGCGTTTCGCCACGGGCCATCTGCTCGGCGCGCATCTGGTCGAGCTCTTGCGGGGTGCAGAAGCAGTAGAAGGCATGGCCTTTGTCGACCAGTTCCAGGGCGTACTTGCGGTAGATCTCGCCACGCTCGCTCTGCCGATACGGGCCGTATGGGCCGCCCACGTCCGGGCCTTCGTTCCACTCGATGCCCAACCAGCGCAGAGCGTCATAGATCTGCTGTTCGGATTCGCGGGTCGAACGCACCTGATCGGTATCTTCGATACGCAGGATGAACTCGCCGCCGTGCTGCCTGGCGAAGCACAGGTTGAACAGGGCGATATAGGCAGTGCCGACGTGAGGGTCACCAGTGGGCGACGGGGCGATGCGAGTGCGAACGGTGGTCATGGGGAGTCCCGAGCAAGTAAGACTGAAAATGGCATGGGCCGGGCCTGCGAGCGGCAGCGTGAGCGACCGGCGCAGGCGCCATGGATGACGCGAGAAAGCGAAGGGAGCGAATATTAACAGGCCAGCCCCGGCTGGCTCCAGCGAACCGGGAGGCCTGCCGCTGACCAGCGCCGCGCCGCGTCAGGCGCCGGAGGCGCCATCCAGGTAGTGACGCAGGGCCGCGACGCCCTCCTCCACGCTGGCGCTGCAGCCGGCCCAGGAGCAGGCGAGCATCAGGTTGCGCGGCAGGCCGAAATCCTCGATGAAATAACCTTCGGCATCACGGCCGGCTTCGTCACCGGGCATCCACTGGCGCATGCTGCCCTGGGGCTGGAAGTACGCCCACACCGGCTTGCCCAGGGCCACCGCTGCCCCCACCTCGAATGCGCTGCCGGAATCCGGTTCGAAGCCGCGAAAGGGGTTGAGGTTGGCCAGCACGGCATCGGCGCCGCGGATCATCGCCAGGTTGAGCTGACAGATCCGCGCCGCCCGCTCGGCGGGCGCCAGGCCCTCGGGCACCTCGTTATCGAACGGATAGAGCCCTTCGAGCCCCTGGTTGCGACACAGGCGCTTGAGGTACTCGCCCCGCTCGACGGCATCCCTCCTGAACACGTCGAAACCGGCCAGGTAGACCTTGGGCTGACCTGCCGCTCTCATACCGCCAACAACCGATCACGCAGCTTCTGAATGTCGTCGCGCATCTGCGCCGCCGCTTCGAACTCGAGGTCTCGGGCCAGCTGGTACATCTTCTCCTCGAGCTGGCGGATGCGCTTGGTGATTTCCGCAGGCGAGCGCAGCTCGGCTTCGTAGCGGGCGCTTTCCTCGGCCGCCTTGGCCATGCCCTTGCGCTTCTTGCTACGCGCCCCCGGCACCACGGCGCCTTCGAGAATATCCTTGACGTCCTTGAACACGCCCTTGGGCACGATGCCGTTGGCCTCGTTGAAGGCCAGCTGTTTCTCGCGACGGCGTTCGGTCTCGCCAATGGCCCGCTCCATCGAGCCGGTGATGCGATCGGCATAGAGAATCGCGTGCCCATTGAGGTTACGCGCGGCGCGGCCGATGGTCTGGATCAGCGAACGCTCGCTGCGCAGGAAGCCTTCCTTGTCGGCATCGAGAATCGCCACCAGGGCGACCTCGGGCATATCCAGGCCCTCGCGCAGCAGGTTGATGCCGACCAGCACGTCGAAGGTGCCGATACGCAGGTCACGGATGATCTCCACCCGCTCGACGGTATCGATGTCCGAGTGCAGGTAGCGCACCTTGACGCCGTGATCACCGAGGTAATCGGTCAAATCCTCGGCCATGCGCTTGGTCAAGGTAGTGACCAGCACGCGCTGCTCAAGGGCCACGCGCTTGTGGATTTCCGAGAGCAGGTCATCGACCTGGGTACGTGCAGGGCGCACCTCGACCTCGGGGTCGACCAGGCCGGTGGGCCGTACCACCTGCTCGATCACCCGGCCCGCATGTTCGGCTTCGTAGGGGCCGGGCGTGGCGGAAACAAAGATGGTCTGCGGGCAGGCCCCCTCCCACTCCTCGAAACGCATGGGGCGGTTGTCCAGCGCCGAGGGCAGACGGAAGCCGTACTCGACCAGGGTTTCCTTGCGCGAACGGTCACCTTTGTACATGGCGCCGACCTGCGGCACGCTGACGTGGGACTCGTCGATCACCAGCAGCGCTTCGGCCGGCAGGTAATCGTAGAGCGTGGGTGGCGGCGCTCCCGAGGGGCGGCCAGACAGGTAGCGCGAGTAGTTCTCGATGCCGTTGCAGTAACCCAGCTCGAGAATCATCTCCAGGTCGAAGCGCGTGCGCTGCTCCAAACGCTGCGCTTCGACCAGCTTGTTGGCGCCACGCAGGTAATCCAGACGTTCCTGAAGCTCGACCTTGATCTTCTCCATGGCCTCGAGCAGCGTGTCGCGGGGCGTCACGTAGTGGCTCTTGGGGTAGAAGGTAAACCGCGGCAGGCGTTGCAGCACCTCACCGGTCAGCGGATCGAAGGCGCTGATGTTCTCCACTTCATCATCGAACAACTCGACGCGGATGGCTTCCAGATCGGATTCCGCCGGGAAGATATCGATCACGTCGCCACGTACCCGGAAGGTCGCCCGGGCGAAATCCATGTCGTTGCGGGTGTACTGCAGTTCGGCCAGGCGGCGCAACAGATCGCGCTGATCCATCTTGTCGCCGCGGTCGAGGTGCAGCACCATTTTCAGGTACTCCTCGGGGCTGCCCAGGCCGTAGATCGACGAAACGGTGCAGACTACGATGACGTCCTTGCGCTCGATCAGCGCCTTGGTCGCCGACAACCGCATCTGCTCGATGTGGTCGTTGATCGAGGCGTCCTTCTCGATGAAGGTGTCCGACGAAGGCACGTAGGCCTCGGGCTGGTAGTAGTCGTAGTAGGAAACGAAGTACTCCACCGCGTTGTTCGGGAAGAACGACTTGAACTCGCCATACAGCTGCGCCGCCAGGGTCTTGTTGGGCGCCAACACCAGGGTCGGGCGCTGCACCTTGGCGATCACGTTGGCCACGCTGAAGGTCTTGCCGGAGCCCGTCACGCCGAGCAACGTCTGGTGCGAAAGCCCGGCTTCAAGGCCCTCGATCATCTGCCGGATCGCCTCGGGCTGGTCGCCGGCAGGCTCGAAACGGGTGACCAGTTGGAACTCGGACATAAATACCTCTGCAAAGGCTGTGACGCCACGACAACACGTGCGTCATACCTGATGTACGCTGTCGCGACACCGAATATGGGCCGCTATACTAACGGCCCGCTTGCGCAACCCCTAATCCAGTTGCCGGGTTGCTCGATACTCACCCCACCACAGAGCTGCCGCCCCCATGAGTCTGTTCTCCGCCGTCGAAATGGCTCCGCGCGATCCCATCCTGGGCCTCAACGAAGCATTCAACGCCGATAAACGCCCTGACAAGGTCAACCTTGGCGTGGGTGTTTACACCAACGAAGAAGGTCGCATCCCGCTGCTGCGCGCCGTGGTCGAAGCCGAGGCGGCACTCACCGCCGCCCGCGCGCCACGTGGCTACCTGCCGATCGAAGGCATTGCCGCCTACGACCAGGCCGTGCAGAAGCTGCTGCTGGGCAACGACTCGCCGCTGATCCAGCAAGGCCGCGTGATCACCACCCAGGCCATTGGCGGCACCGGCGCCCTGAAGACCGGCGCGGACTTCCTCAAGCGTCTGCTGCCCGACGCCACCGTGGCGATCAGCGACCCGAGCTGGGAGAACCATCGCGCCCTGTTCGAAGCCGCCGGTTTCCCGGTGCGCAACTACCGCTACTACGACGCCTTCAGCAATGGCGTGAACCGTGGCGGCCTGCTCGAAGACCTGAAGAACCTGCCGGCTCGCTCCATCGTCGTGCTGCACGCCTGCTGCCACAACCCGACCGGCGTCGACCTGACGCCCGAAGACTGGCAGGCGGTGCTGGAAATCGTGCGCGAACGCGAGCATGTGCCCTTCCTCGACATCGCCTACCAGGGTTTTGGCGACGGTATTGAAGAAGACGCCGCGGCGGTACGTTTGTTCGCCCAATCTGGCCTGACCTTCTTCGTCTCCAGCTCGTTCTCCAAGTCGTTCTCGCTGTACGGCGAACGCGTCGGCGCCCTGAGCATCGTGGTTGGCGACCAGGATGAAGGCAGCCGCGTGCTGTCCCAGGTCAAGCGGGTGATCCGCACCAACTACTCCAACCCACCGACCCATGGCGCCAGCGTGGTTGCGGCCGTACTCAACAACCCCGAGCTGCGGGTGATGTGGGAAACCGAGCTGGGCGAAATGCGCGATCGCATCCGCACCATGCGCCTGGCCATGGTCGAGCAGCTGGCAGACCTGAACGCCAAGCGCGACTTCGGCTTCGTCGCCGAGCAGCGCGGTATGTTCTCCTATTCGGGGCTGACCACCGAACAGGTCGAGCGCCTGCGCAGCGAGTTCGGCATCTACGCCGTGGGCACCGGCCGCATCTGTGTGGCCGCCCTGAACACGCGCAACCTGCCGGTGGTGACCAAGGCGATTGCCGCCGTTCTCTAAGTTGCCGGGGGAAGTCGGCAGATGCTTGACTTCCCCTTCGTAATCAGTAGGATACGCGTCGTTGTTCCGCGATAGCTCAGTCGGTAGAGCAAATGACTGTTAATCATTGGGTCCCTGGTTCGAGTCCAGGTCGCGGAGCCAAATTCAAGAAACCCGGCCAACAGGCCGGGTTTTTTATTGTCCGTCGAAACGCTTGCAATCCGTAGGGTGGGTGAGTGCCGCCAGCCAACACCATAACTGGCGCCACTTGCTCGGAGCGGCGCGTAACCCACCAAGCGATCCGAAGCCCGCACAAGCTGTCCCGGGTATCGCTTCGCTCAACCCAGGCTACCTGGCTGAAGCGCACTTAACTGCGCTGTCGAGTCAAGGTCACGGGGCGAAACTCAAGAAACCCGGCCAACAGGCCGGGTTTTTATTGCCCGCCGAAACGCGTGCAATCCGTGGTGCCGGGGGCAATCCACACCCGCCATTTGATGGGTTTCACCTACGCGGCCCGACCCATCGGGCTAAGCAGCCCTGTGGGAGCGGGCCATGCCCGCGAAGCGCTGCTGGCCCCGGGTATCGATTCGCTCAACCCCGGCGACCCGCTATTCAGCTGGCGTACAGATAAGCCTCGACATCCATTCCGGCATCACGCATCTGTGCCAGCTTGTAGCGCAGGGTTCGCGGGCTGATGCCCAACCGCTCGGCCGCCTCTTTGCGACGCCCGCGCTCGGCGCGCAGGATATCGATGATCACCTGATATTCGCGGCGCCGCAGGTCTTCGCCCAGCGCGCCATCCGCCACGATGGTGTCCGGCACTGCCGGCATCGCCATGCTCGGCACCACCGCCAGCGAAGGCTGGGACGGTTGAGCGAAACCGATCGGCGCGGTCAGGCACAGGTCGTGGGGTTCGATAACACCGTCTTGCTGGAGAATGACTGCGCGCTGGATGGCGTTGTCCAGCTCGCGCACGTTGCCCGGCCAGGCGTGGCTGGTCAGGCAGGCGACCGCCTGGGCCGAAAGGCGCAGCGGTGCCAGGTTCATTTTCTTCACATACTTGGCCAGCAGTCGCTCGGCCAGCGGCAGGATATCCGCCGGGCGCTCACGCAGCGGTCGCCAGGCCAGGGGAAAAACCGAAAGGCGATAGAACAGGTCTTCACGAAAACGCCCTGCCGCCACCTCTGCCGCCAGGTCGCGGTTGCTGGTCGCCAGCACGCGGATATCCAGGCTGATCGGCTTGCGGGCACCGACCCGCTCGACCTCGCGCTCCTGCAGCACACGCAGCAGCTTGGCCTGCAGGGCGAGCGGCATTTCAGAGATTTCATCGAGCAGGATGGTGCCGCCCTCGGCCAGCTCGAACTTGCCCGGCGCGCTGGCAACGGCGCCGGTGAAGGCACCCTTCTCGTGGCCGAACAGGGTAGCCTCCAGCATGTTGTCCGGGATCGCCGCGCAGTTGATGGCGATGAACGGCCCCTTGGCCCGCGCAGACTGCTGATGAAGATAACGCGCCAGCACCTCCTTGCCGGTTCCGGACTCGCCGGTGATCAGCACGGTGGAATCGCTGCGAGCGACCCGCGCCGCCAACTCGAGTAGCTGCAAGCTGGCCGGTTCAAAGGCCACCGGCCCATCCTGCTCCACCTCGCTGGCCCGCCCGAGCGCGTGGCGCGCCACCAGCGCAAGCAGTGTTCTGGGCTCGAATGGCTTGACCAGGTAATCGGCCGCGCCACGGCGCATCGCTTCGACAGCACGCTCGACAGCGCCGAAAGCGGTCATCAGCAGCACCGGCAACTGCGGTTGTCGTTCGCGGATGGCGCACAGCAGCTGATGACCATCCATGCCCGGCATGTTCACGTCACTGATCACCAGGCCGAACGGCTCCTCGGCAATGGCGAGCAGCGCCGCCTCGGCACAGTCGACGGCGCGGTAATCGTGGCCACCGAGCTCGAGGGTGTCAGCCAGGGCTTCGCGCAGCGCGCGATCGTCTTCAACCAGCAGGACTTTGGCAGCCATGGGTCACTCCTGAATCGTGGGGCGCGCTGGGGTGATCAGCGGCAGAATCAACAAGGCGCAGGTACCGCGACCTGGCCGTGAATGCAGACGCAGCTCGCCCTGGTGGGCACGGGCGACTGCCTTGACCACCGCCAGCCCGAGACCGGTGCCGGTGGTTTTGGTGGTGAAGAACGGCTCACCCAGGCGTGCCAGCGTCAGCGCGTCGATACCGGGGCCGTTATCACTGATACACAGGCGCAACGTGGCGCCGCGGCGGTAGGCGTGCACCTTGAGATGCACCCCCTGCCCCGCCGCCTGGATCGAATTCTCGATGAGGTTCAGGAGCGCGCCCACCAGGGTGTCGCGGTTGCAGACCAGCTCGCCACGCCGGGCGTCGCACTGCCAGCGAACATTGACGCCTTGCACCACCGAGTCACCGGCATGCCTGAGCGCCTCGAACAACTGAACAGGATCGAGCCGATCGGGTAGCGGCAGCTCACCGCGGGCGAATACCAGCATGTCGCGCACCTGGTGCTCGAGCTCATGCAACCGCTCCTTCAGGCGACCGGCAAAACGCTGCTGCTGCTCGGCCGGCAGCACCTGCTCGGTCAGGTGACTGGCGTACAGCAGCGCCGCCGACAGCGGCGTACGAATCTGGTGAGCCAGGGAAGCGACCATCCGCCCCATGGCGCTCAGCCGCTCATGCCGTGACAGTTGATCCTGCAAGCGCCGGGTTTCCGTCAGATCGGTCAGCAGCACCAACTGCCCCGGCTCGCCTTGCAATGAGCGGGTGGAAATCGACAGCCGCCGGCCATCGGCCAGGGAGATCTCATGGCCGTCATCGCGCCGGGGGGCAAAACGCTGCGCGATCACATCACGCCACAGGCGCCCCAGAAGCGGCTCACCCAGCATGTCCCGCGCCACAGGGTTGGCTTCGCGGACCACGCCATGGCCATCGATGACCACCACGCCACCGGGCAGCAGGTCCAGCAGGCTTTGCAGGCGGTGAGCCAGGCGCTCCTTTTCGTTCAACTCCTGCACGCGCTGCTCACTGACCTGGGCCAGTTGCCCAGTCAGTTCATTGACGCGGTTTTCCAGGAGACTGTAGGAGTTGCCCAGCCGGCTCGACATCTGCTCGAACAAGGCCAGCGACTGCTCAAGATCCCCACGCTGCGCCTGTACCGGCGATGAGGCATCCAGAGGGACATGGCGTTGCGGGCTTGATTTCATTGCACTCTCTCGCGTGGCGAGCCGTCAGAAGGCGGTCATTTGCCAAGGAGATAGCAATACTCATGCCTGAAAATAAAAGCCTTTATTTTCAAAAAGATAAGTATTTAATCGAGGGCGAGCCGTCAATCGACTGACTGGTAGAACGGCAATGCTCGGGGAACCGGTGGGCGTTCGCCCACCCCGGCGACTCAGTCGTCGCCAACCTCATCTTCGCGGCGACTCATGCCGTACTTGCGCATCTTCTCGACCAGCGTGGTACGGCGAATGCGCAGGCGCTCGGCGGCGCGGGCCACGATACCGCCGGCATCATCCAGCGCCTGCTGGATAAGCCCCTGCTCCAGATTGCCCAGGTAGTCCTTGAGATCCAGGCCCTCGGCCGGCAGCATCGCCGGCGACATCGACGCGGGCGATGGCGAGGTCAGTACCGCGCGCTCGTCCAGCTCATCACGCAGGCTGGCCGCCAGTTGCTCGTCTTCGTCATCGACATGGCGGAACTTCTTCGGCAGCTCACCCACACCGATCACCCCATAGGGATGCATGATCGCCATGCGCTCGACCAGGTTGGCCAGCTCACGAACGTTGCCCGCCCAGTCATGGCGACAGAGCGACATGATGGCTGCGGAATTGAAGCGGATCGAGCCGCGCTTCTCATGCTCCATGCGCGAGATCAGCTCGTTCATCAGCAGCGGGATATCTTCGATGCGCTCACGCAGCGGCGCCATCTCGATGGGGAACACGTTGAGGCGGTAGTACAGATCCTCACGGAAGCTGCCGCCCTCGATCATGCTCTCGAGGTTCTTGTGGGTGGCGGCAATGATGCGCACATCGGCATTCTGGGTCTTGTTGCTGCCCACCCGTTCGAAGGTGCGCTCCTGCAGAACGCGCAGCAGCTTGACCTGCATGGGCAGCGGCATGTCACCGATCTCGTCGAGGAACAGCGTACCGCCGTTGGCCAGCTCGAAGCGCCCGGCCCGGGTTGTGATGGCGCCAGTGAAGGCGCCCTTCTCATGGCCGAACAGTTCACTTTCCAGCAGCTCGGCCGGAATGGCACCGCAGTTGACCGGCACGAATGGCGCTTCGCGTCGCTTGGAGTGATAGTGCAGGTTGCGCGCCACCACTTCCTTGCCGGTACCCGACTCACCGAGGATCAGCACGCTGGCTTCGGTATCGGCCACCTGCTGCATCATCTGCCTGACCTGCTGGATGGCCCGGCTAGTGCCGACAAGGCTACGGAAAAGGTTGGGCTCACGCTGCCGGCCGCGCTCGCGGGCCTGGTCATACATCTCGCGATAGACCTGGGCGCGGTGCAGGGAATCAAGGAGCTTGTTGTAGCTGGGCGGCATTTCCAGGGTCGCCAAGACGCGACGGCGGAACTCTTCCGGCCACTCATGAGTGGCATGTTCATGCAGCATCAGCACGGGCAGGTACTCGTCCCAGGCAGCGAACTCCTTGAGCAGATCCAATGCACCGCCCTTGAGCTGTACCTCGCCAAGCAGCACACCCAGGATGCTTCTGCTGGAATCGATCTGCTCGACCACCTTGCGCCAGTCGCCGCTGCCACAAGCGAGATGATCTTCCCCGAGAAAATTGAGAATCACCGACAGGTCACGGCGACGTTCAAGGTTGTCGTCGATTAGCAGAAGCTTGGTTTCACGCCACATAGTTGTTCGGCCCAGAAAGAAAAAGCCACCGACCACCAAAGCGCCGGCATATGGCCAGCAGTAAAGTAAATTATTGGCGCTTAGTCAATTTTATGGCGGGAATATTTGCAAGAAGCTGACCATGCCCACTTGGGCAGGCCCTCGAGAACTCGAGAGCGCAGGGGAAAAGCAGCAAAACACCATCAACGCAGCAAACCTAGCACAGCCAGATTGGATTGACAGGTCACTCAGCCAAAAAGCTGATAGACCTTGGCACCCTGCTGTGACTGGTTGAATTGCACGAGCTCGTTGGCCAGACGTTGCCGCTCGGCCTGACACGCACTGACCAGATCCTTGTAGAGATCCAGAAGCTCCTGCATGCGTGCACGCAGGGCACCGTCCTCATCGGCGGCATCCACCATCGCCTCTTCGACAGCCTGCCGGCACTGCAGATCGAGCTCGCCAATGGCTGCCCAGTCCTGGGTCGACAATGCCTGGCGCATGGCCGTACCGGTATTCTGGAGACGCTGAACAGATGTATTCATGGAAAACTCCTTACAGCATGCCGATTACTGGGCAATTGCATCCCAGCCGGTCTTCACGTTGCGCAGCAAGTCTGCCACTTCATCGAGCGGCTCGACGCTGTTCTTCAGGTTAGCCTCGAGCAAACGGCGGCTCATGTAGTCGTAGAGGTTGTCCAGGTTCTCGGCCAGCTCCCCACCTTCTTCGAGGTTCAAGCCAGCGCGCAGGCCACCGATGATGCCAATGGCCTTGCCGATCAACTCACCCTTCATCGCAAACTGCCCGCGCTCCATGGCGCCACGCGCTTGCGCAAGGCGAGTCAGGCCACCTTCCATCAGCATCTGGATCAGACGATGCGGGCTGGCATCTACAGCCTGAGCCTGAGTGTTGACGTTTTGATACTGACGCATAGCGGCCATGGCATTCATGCAGATGTACTCCAGTGTACAGCGGGAATACTTCATGTATCGGCACGAGGGGCCTGAGCTTTAGGAAAGATTAATCATCAATGTCGCTATGGGCACCGCGGCAGAGGGTGCGAATGGCGCACAGCATAAGCAAAGCGGGGCGCAAGCCCCGCTTATGGCGACAATCGATACTGGCGGCGCATCACCGTCAGCCGTAGGCGCGGGTCCGCTCACTCGCCGCCAGATTCGACCTCAGGGCCGATGGCTTTCCAGGCATCGCGGATCTGCGTCAGCAGCTCCTGCACCTCTTCCAGGCGGCGCGGCGTATCGTCGAGCGCTACGCCAACCAGGCGACGGTTGATGTAGTCGTACAGATTGTCGAGATTCTGCGCCAGCTCACCGCCGAGGTCCTTGTCCAGGCTCGACTGCAACACCGCGATGATCGAGATCGTGCCGCTGACCGCCTCCCCGCGTAGACCGGGGTTGTGCTGTTGCTGGGCCAGAAGCGCCAGGGAGATTCGCTCGATGGCGCCGTCCAGCAGCAGGTTTACCGCCTGGTAAGGCGTCACGACCTGGCTGGTCTTGACACTCTTGTAGGTATCGATGGGATCGCTCATTTAATTATTCTTCCTAACGACGCCAGGTAGATTGGACAGCGTGTTCTGCAGCTGATTGCTGGTACCGTTCAACTGACCGACCAGAGAATCCATCGCGTTGAACTGGGCGAGCAATCGCTTCTGCATGCTGTCGACCCGCAGCTTGAGATCCTCGGTCTGTTTCTTTATGTCGGCATCGGTGGATTGCAGCGCCGACATGCGCTGGGAAAGAATCCCACCGGTCTGGCTGTAGGACGCCACCTGCCCATCCAGACGCTTCATCAAACCGGTATCACCGAGGAAAAACGAACCGACGGCATCGAAGTTGTCTTTCAGCGCCGCATCGAGCTTGGTGTCCTCGATTTTCAGGGTGCCGTCCTTCTGGGTGGTGATGCCGAGATCCGCCAGCACCCTCACGCCATCGCCGCCAACCGGGTTCACCAATTCGTTGCGAACACCGCCGACAAGATTTCGCACTGTCGAGTCACCTACCAGCCCGCCGACCAGCGGAGTGCCATCCTCGCCGACCTTGGTCACCCGGGTCAGATCGTTGGTGGTGTTGATCAGCTTGTTGTAGGCCTCGACGAATTTCTTGATACCCGCTTTGACACCGGCGTTATCCTCACCAACCTTGAGGGTCAGTGGCTTGTTGGCCTCGGTAGTGGCGAGCAAGTCGAAATTGACATCGGCAATCGCCCCCTTGACCGTGTTGGTAGGGCTGCTGAGCGCCAGACCATCGATGGAGAACTTGGCGTTGGCGGCCTGCACGATATACCCCGAAGCAGAAGCATCACCGGCTGCGAGCTGGGTACGACCATCGACGCTAAGCGCGGCAAGGTCGCCATTCCCGGAAACGATCACGTCCTTGCCGTCACCCGTCTCACTACCACTGAACACCAGGCGAGACTTGCCAGTGGCAGGATCGTTGATGGTGCTGACGGTTACGCCCTTGTCCTTGAGCGCGGTATTGAGCTGATCACGAATGCTGGCCAGGTCAGAACCTGCAGTGATCTTCACGTCGACAGCGGTGCCACTCTCACCGAGTTTGACACTCAGTACCTCGTCACTGCCGCCACTCGTGAAGGTACCGTCGAGCGCCTTGGTCGCGACCTTGCTGGCCGAAGCCAGGCTCTTCACCTCAACCTGGTAGTTGCCAGCCGATGCCGTTTTTCCGGCAGTGGCCGTCAATGCACTGGTATTGGAGGATGTGGCGGTGCGCTTCTCGAACAGTGCCGGGCTATTGAGATCCTTGAGCGCAGTCTGAAACTCGCCAAGCGCGGTATTCAGCTTGCCCAGGCCGGTCAGCTTGACGGTAGTCGAGCTCGACAGACGCGCCAGTTGCGCTTCCTTGGGGGCCTTTTCGGCATCGACCATCGCCTTGACCAGGTCACCGATCGGCAGCCCTGAGTTGATGCCCGTCTGAATTCCACCAATAGCCATAAATTCTACTCCGTCACGATGTTGACGTTCCTGCGCGAGTTTCTGCAATCCTGTGGTTCATATTCAAAAACCGCGCCATGTCAGGCTTCGGCCTTGAACAGCAGGCTTCGCACTTCTTCCAGGCTTTCCGCCAGGCGCAAGGCCTCTTCGGAAGGCAATTGACGAATCACATCGCCGGAAGCGCGATCAGTCACCTTGACCACAACCCTGCCACTTGAATCATCGACACTGAAATTCAGGTCACGCCGGATGTTCTGCACGAAACTCTGGATGGACGTGACCGCGTTGTCCACCTGCTCGTAAATCTGCTCAGGATCTTCCGTCGGGGCCTGGCCCTGACTTGCAGCAGGCTTATCACCAGCTGCTCCAGCAGAAGCCCCCGTTCTGGCATAAGTACCGGAGACAGGCGAGCCAGTAGGCTTGGCCAGCACCGGTGACAAACTGTTTACTGCGATATCCATTTCTTTTACCTCGCAAGGCAAAACGGGGAGAAGCGCTATGCACTTCCCCCCGGAGTTTAGAGCAGCCTAGCCGATTCGGCTTACTGCAGGAGGCTGAGCACCGCCTGCGGCAGCTGGTTGGCCTGGGACAGGATCGCGGTACCGGCCTGCTGCAGGATCTGGTTCTTGGTCAGGTTCGCAGTTTCTGCCGCGAAGTCCGTATCCTGAATCCGACCACGTGCTGCCGAAACGTTCTCTGCGATGTTCTGCAGGTTACCAATGGTGTTCTCGAAGCGGTTCTGCACAGCACCGAGGTCGGCACGTTGCTTGTCGATCGCCGAGATCGCCTGGTCGATGACGATGACCGACTCCTGGGCACCTTGCACGGTGCTGACGTCGATGTTGGTCATTTCCGTTTCGGTTACAGCCGTTGCAGCGGTGTAAGCACCGTTGGTGATGCCTGCCACCGTACCGCTGATGCTCAGGGAAGACAGGGCGTTGGCGGTACCAGCGGTATTCTGACCGGAGATCAGGTTGGTAGCACCAGCATCGTCCACGAACGCACCCACACCGATGTTGGCATCGTTGATCGCAGTGGCAACCGACTGGCTGACCTCTTTTGCAGTGGCGCCACTGGCAACAGCAACTTCAACCGAGAAATCGGTACCGTTTACGGTGCCGGAAACGGTGATGGTGCCCGAAGCGCTGGCGGTACCAGTAGCAGCAGCAACGGAGCCTTCGTAGTACTTACCCTTCAGCGACGAGGTGCTCATTTCGTCGATCTTCACGCTGATGGTTTCGTTGGCGGCGCTACCGACCTGGAAGGTGGTGGTACCGAAGTTGCCATCGAGCAGTTTCTTGCCACCGAAGGTGGTGGTGTTGGAGATACGGTTCAGCTCTTTCTTGAGCTCGGTCACTTCCGAGTTCAGTGCCTTACGCTCGCCTTCGCTGTTCGAGCCGTTGGCCGATTGCAGGGACAGGTCACGCATACGCTGCAGGATGGTGGTCGACTGCTGCAGGGCACCTTCAGCGGTCTGCGCCATGGAGATGCCGTCGTTGGAGTTCTTCACCGCAACGTTCAGGCCGTTGACCTGGCTGGTCAGACGGTTGGCGATTTGCAGGCCAGCCGCATCGTCCTTGGCACTGTTGATGCGCGAACCGGTCGACAGACGCTGCAGGGAGGTGTTGAGCGCGTTGGACGAGGTGTTCAGGTTGCGCTGAGTGTTCAACGACGCAATGTTGGTGTTTACGGTCAAAGCCATGATGTTTGTCCTCCATCGGACACTAACTGTTTGCCTGGGCTTGCGACTCTGGCCTGCAATGCTCAGGCAACATTGAGTTCGCTTTCATACTCTTTATCGACCTGACTCTGCGAAGCTTTAGGAGAGAAGTTGATTTTTTTGCGACTCCCTTGACAACCCGGGAGCCATCATCCTTCAACCTCTTCCTGAATAGCGTATCGGCACCTGTGTTGATTCCTTGAGCCCGCCATTAAAACCGCGCCAAGGCATCGACGTCTCAGTCAGGCAGCCAGGCGCGCTGCCAGGCCAGCAGGTTGTCGCCCTCCAGCATCCAGTCACGCATGACCTGCGCGTGCAGCGCTTCACCGGCGCGAGCCGTTGCGTCCAGATCGGCCACATGCATTCTTATGGCCTCTACCCAGTCCCGATAACGGTTCTTGACCCGGGTCACCGGCAGGTTTCCCTGATAACTGCGCACGTCACTGCACACCACGGCAAATCCACAGGCCCCGTACTCCAGCAGGCGCAGATTGCTCTTGCATTCGTTGAACAGGTTTTCTTCCAGTGGCGCCAAGGCCAGATCCAGATTCAACGCTGCCAATGCCCGCGGATAGACACTGATATCGACACCCTCGTGAACCTCCTTGACGGCAGGCCGCAGTTTGTCGGGGCACATGCCCATGAACACCCAATCGACCTCATCGGCGAGGGCCAGCACGACATCGGCAATCATCTCCAGGTCACCGGTGTGCCCGATGCCTCCCGCCCAACCGACCCTGGGTTTCCCCGAGCGGCTTCGCCCGGTGGCAAGCCCCTTCCACCAGGCAGGCGGCAAACAGTTCTCGATCACCCGGATATCGTCGTGCAAGCCGCTGCAGGCATCGGCCAGGGCCTGAGTCGACACGACGAAACGGTCGACGTAGCCCAGGGCGCGACGCATGGATTTCAGGATGTCCTTGGGCATCTGCGCGCGGTGGACGCTCTTTACCGGCAAGTTAGGCAGGTAGTCGTCGAGCTCATAGACCTTGAGCGCGCGCGAAAAGGCCTGCATGCGGCGCATCGCATCGAAGCGCTCATCGCCGATCTGCTTCTGCAAAATGATCACGTCCGGGTCGTAGCGCTCCAGATCCGTCACGTGCATCAGCCCCGGCGACAGCCCGCCGTCGATCAACCCGGCCTGTTGCAAGGCGGTAAATGGCTGAATCACTCGATAGTGCCCCGAACCGTAGTTGTCGGACGGATGGGCCAGCACGGTGGGCACCGGCTTCCATGACGACAGGGGCCGCCACGATAACGCCGTGTCGGCCAGCTTGAAGCCCCCCGGCTGGGAGAGCGAGAAGTTCGGGTTGTAGGCAGGATCGCGGGCCAGCACCGGCAGCCACCTGGCATACAGGGCGTCATGCTCGGCGGTAGTGCCCCGGGTGCTGTCTAGCGGGTCGAGCATCAACTGCGAGAAGGGTGTCCACACGGTCAGATAGCCGGCCTGGCGCGCCTTCAGGCAGAGGTCGACACCCGCATAGCGCCACGGCATCTCGTCCTCGCTCAGCCCACCCTGCTGCATGAACACGGCCTTGGCAACCAGCAGGCACTCATGGCCGACGGCGCTGCTGTTCTGTGCCACCTGCAGGCGCTGCATATAACCCGGCGCATCCAGGGGCTCACCGACATAGGGCTTGCCCACCGGCCCCTCGAGCCCGAGGATCAGGCTGGCCCGCGCGATTGTCCCGTCTGCCGACAGCAGCTTGGCGCCGACGCAGGCCACCTCCGGACGTTGTGCGTGATTGACCAGCTCGTCCAGCCAGTCCTCGCTGATCGCCGCCGTTTCGGCCGACAGCAGCAGCAGGTAATCCCCAAGCGCCTGCTCGGCAGCCTGATTGAGCAGCGCCTGAGGCGCCAGCGCCTGCTGCCCGGCAGGCAGTACCCGAATACGCGCTTCGCCAAGGGAGGCCAACGCGCTGAGCCAGGTACCGACCTCATCAGCCTGCCGATGCTGCTGAATCAACAGCAACTCATAGTTCGGGTAACGGGTATTTTCGAGAATGCTTTCCACACAACGCTGCAGGTGCTCGAGACGCTCCTCGGGGAGAATCAGAAACGACACCAGCGGAGCTTGCCCATGCCGGTAGTCGATCTGGTAGCGAGCGGGCTTGCTGGAGCTGACCACGGCATTCTGATACCCGCGCTGCTGCAGATGCAGGGTGATCGCCCGCTGCTCGGCAGCGTTATCGGCCAGTGCAGGAGCCTCGGTGATCAGCAAGGGTTCAGCCACATGGCCCAGACCATCGAGGCCGCCTTCATTGATCAGCCTGAGGATAAGCTCGAACTCTGCCGCCTGCTCGAAGGCAGGGTCGAAGCCGCCGGCAGCCACTACCACGTCTCGACGGAACAGCCAGTGCCTGGCCATTCCCGCCGGGAAACTCAACAGATAGTCGAGGTTGAAGGCCGGCCGCAACGCGGCTGCTAGCTGCCCATCTTGGCGGAACATCTCATCGCAATAGATCGCACGGCAATCCGGCGCGGTCAGCAGTTCCAGCCCCGCCATCATAAGGCCTGAAGGGGTCAGCTCATCGCCGGCGCGTAGCAGTAGGCACCAGTCGAAAGACGAGGCAGCCAGAAGCTCATTAAGGGGCGCGATCCATTCATCAGGCCGCACCGTCAAAACCTGGCAGGATGCCGAATTGACGCTGCCTTCAGCGCTGGTCAGCACCAATGCCTGCAGCCGCTCATAGTTGTTGCGCGCGCTGTTCAGGGAGGCGAGCGTACGTGCCAGTGCTGCATGATCCCCTTGCAGATCGACGATCAGGATACCGAAGTGTGGCGCCCCGCCCTGCCCTTGCAGGCGCTCGTCCACCAGGGTTTTCTGAGCAGGTGTCAAGGCGCGCCGCTGCAGCCATGCCTGCATGCTTGGCGGTTGGCGGGTGACCTCGACCTCAACCCCAAGGCGCTGCAGCAGGTTCGCCCGACCCGCCTTGACCGCAGCACTGCCCGCGTCGGCGTGGCGCCGGTACATCTCCATATACAACGCCGGATAGTCCTTCAGCGCTTGCTGAGAGCGTCGCTCGGCGGACGAGTCGTCAGCGCGCATGCGCACCTGCACGGTTTCCTGCTGCAGGTGGTGGAACGGCAGCCGCGCGGCGAGGCGCATCAGAAAATCCCAGTCCTCCAGGCCTGACAAGGTCTCGTCGAACCCACCAACCTCCAGCGCAGCGGAACGCGGCCAGGCAAAGGTATTGATCGGGATGTAGTTGTCGACGAGCAGACGTTCGCGCGAGTAAGCCCCATGGGGATAACGCTGCTCTTGATTGACGATGTGGCGCACCCCGTTCTCAACGCGCTCTGCAATGAACAAGGCGTCGCTGTACACCACTTCCCCCGGGTGCTCCTGCAGCGCGTCTGCCAGGGCTTGCAGGTGGTCCGGCAGAAAGATGTCGTCGTCGTCGAGATAAACCAGGTACTGACCGCGGGCCAGGCCATGCGCAGCATTGCGCGCCGCCGCCGGCCCGGCATTGCGCCCCTGGCGCAGGTAGGTAATACAGTAGGGATACTGCTCCAGAAGCGACTCGACACCCTGCCCATGGTCATTCACCAGAATGACCTCGAAATCCTGCAGCGTCTGAGCCTTGACGCTGTCCAGCGCGAAGCGCAGCAGTTCGCGCCTGTTGTAGGTGGTCATGACAATCGAGAACAGGAACTGCGATGGCGCCATGGACAATTCGCCCTTGGCCATCAGCGCAGTATGTATCGCATCAATTCTGCGTTGATAGGACGCCGTGGTTTCAGCCGGATAAGCGTTTATCCGCTGCTGATACAAGGCCCAGATGGCATCACCGTTGGCGATCATGCGCCTGCGCGTAGGCGCATCGGCGAGGTTCATTTCCAGAATTTCGGTGTGTTCGCGCAGCGGGCGCTCGCTGCCGTAAAAGCTGTTCGATATCTGCCCGGAATGAATGCGGTAACCCACGCTCGCCTGGCGCAGAAAGACGAAGTCAGGGAACTGGCGCGCCAGGCGAATCCACAGCTCCCAATCACCCGCCAGCAGGTCGTGCCGGTGGATCCCCCCTTCGGGCAAGGCGACATGAGGCAGCGCGCTGCGTCGCAGGATCGCCGCCGAGGGGGTGATGTAACTGTCGAAGGTCAGCAGGTCCGCGACCTCGTCACGCCCGCCGGAGTAGGATTGCTGGCGGTGGCCCGGATGATCGGCGTAGCGGATGAACGTGCCATTCTCATCAATCCAGTTGCACTGGGCATACCCGAGCGCTGCACCCGGGCAGGCATCCATGGCCGCCACGAGGGATGCCAGATGGCCCGGATAGAGAACATCATCGGAGCCCAGAACCACCAGGTACCGGCCACTTCCCGATTGAACGCAGCGATTGTAATTACCCGCCATCCCCAGGTTGACCGGGTTGACCTGAAAACTGAAGCGCGGATCGCCAACGTAGCCCTTCAGCACCTCGACACTGTCATCGGTGGAGCGGTCATCGAAGACCAGCAGCTCGAGGCTTACGCCTTCCTGGGACAGCACCGACTCGATCGTCTGCGCCAGGTAGGGGGCATTGTTATAGGACATGACGGTAACGGTGACATCGACATCGTAGCGAATGCCCGCCTGGCCACGTCGTGAAGCCTTCAGCCCGTTGAGACTCGCCAACCCATCGAGCAAACGCTCGAGTGGTGGAACGTTAGAACTGACAGAGCTCATGCCGAAGGTCCTTGTAACGCCTTTTTGAATGCATCGTAATCCCTGAAATAGTCATCTTCGTCGTAGAACTGCGAAGCCATGACCATGCACACGGAGCCGCTGGAGAAGTTGTCGATTTCACGCCAGATCATGGGCGGAATGTAGAGGCCGTAGTAGGAACGGTTCATGTGATATTTGAATCGGGTGCGGCCATCGTCCAGCAAGATATCGAAGCTGCCCGACATGGCGATCAGCAACTGGTGCAGCCCCTTGTGTGCATGGCCACCGCGATGGGAGCCACCCGGCACATCGTAGAGGTAATAGACACGCTGGATGTCGAACGGAATATGCCGGCCGCCTTCGACGAAAGTCAGGTTGCCGCGCGGGTCTTCGATCTTTGGCAGATCAATGATCTTGCAATCTTTTAGCGACATGAACCCTCTCCACTCTCGTCATGCGGAAAATCGTTGCACGCATCGATCACCGACGCCACGTAGTCCTCTGGCATCCCGGGATAGAGAGGCAGGCTCAGCACTTGCCCAGCCATGCGTTCCGCCACTGGAAGGGAAAGGCTGGAAAGCTCGGAATAGGCAGCCTGTCGATGAATCGGCACGGGGTAATGAATCAGGGTGGGAATTGCACAACGCTGCAAATGCGCTTGAAGCGACTGGCGTTGCGCGCAGCTCAGCACGAACAGATGCCAGACATGGCTGAGCGGCCACGAAGGTTGGCTCGGCAGGGTGATCGCCGGGTGGGCTATGCCCTCCAGGTAGCGATTCGCAATGGCCCGCCTCTGCTCGGCGTCTTCACCCAGCCTGCGTAACCTGACCCGCAGCAACGCCGCCTGCAGCTCGTCCAGGCGCGAGTTCACGCCTTTCGCGTCGTGAACGTATTTCTCGGAGGAGCCATAGCTGCGCAACTTGCGTACTTGCTCAGCAAGCACGCCATCATTGGTGGCAACCGCGCCACCATCGCCAAGCGCACCCAGGTTCTTCACCGGAAAGAAACTGAATCCCGCGGCATCCCCCAGCGAACCCGCCACACGGCCGTGCTCGTCACATGCGCCATGGGCCTGCGCCGAATCCTCGATCAGCAACAGATCGTGCCGCTGCGCCAGCTGCCGCAAGCCAGGCATATCAGCCAGTCGCCCATAGAGATGAACGGCGATCACCGCCCCTGTTCGGGGGGTGATCGCGGCCTCGACGGCGGCAACCGAAATGGCAAAGTCGCTCTCCTGAGGTTCGACCAGCACCGGAACCAGGCCGGCTTCGGTAACGGCCAACGCCGTGGCGATAAAGGTGTTGCCTGGCAGTATCACCTCCGCGCCCGGAGCAAGCCGTCCGAGCTGGCGATAGGCGCGCAGGATCAGCGTGAGGGCATCCAGGCCATTGCCCACCCCGACCACATGATCAACGCCGCACAGTTGCGCGAATTCGTGCTCGAACGCCTCGACCTCAGGCCCCAGCACGTACCACCCGGAATGTAGAACACGGGTGAATGCCGCATGCAGGGCATGCTCATCGCGCGCCATGAGCGCTTTCAGGTCAAGAAACGGGCGCATGGCGATCATCCAGATAACGCACGACTCGTGCAGGGTTGCCGACGACCAGCGCATGGGCGGGCACATCCCGGGTGACGACCGAGCCGGCACCGACCATCGCCCCGGCACCGATGGTCAAGCCGGGCAGGATCACCGCCGCGGCTCCGATCGAAGCACCGGCCTCGATGTGTGTCGGCAGGAAGCGCTCGGGCCGTTGCCGCGAGCGTGGAAACGGATCATTGGTGAAGGTGACGTTCGGGCCAATGAACACATCGTCACCGACCCGCAGGCCATCCCACAGATAAACGCCGCATTTCAATGTGACCCGGTCGCCCAGCACCACATCATTCTCGATGAAGCAATGCGCGTTGATATTGCAGTCACGACCGATGACGGCATCGGCCAAGACCACCACGAACTGCCATATCCGCGAGCCATCGCCTATCTGGCGACTCTGGATGTCCGCGAGCGGATGAAGGGTTGTCATGCCATCAGCCCCTTGAGCACGTCCAGTACACGGCGCCCGGCGCCACCATCGAGTTGGTGGAAGAAGTGCCTGATCGCTGCGCTGCGACTGTGGAGCAGTGGATCCTCGTCTCGCCGTAATTGATCGAGAAACGCGGCGACCTGCTCGGTATCCACAGCGCTCTGATACTGACGTACCACCGCAGCGCCCTCTTCATTGAGACCCAGGCCATGGGGGTTTTTCAGGTACAGCACCGGCTTGCCGGTCGCCAGGTACTCCATCAGGAAAGACCCGGCATCGCTCATCATCGCCGAACTGGCGGCGAAGGCATGGCGGTGATCAGAGCGCTCATCGATGATCACGCCCAACGCGCTCAACTGCACCTTGAGATCCGCTATCTCGTGCTCGTTCAGAATGTTCAGGTTGATCAGCTTTTTCCATAACAGCGGATGGGGGCGCAACAGCAGCACGAGATCCGGACGCGAGGCGAACGCATCGAGAATGCCGGCCGCCAGTTGATCGAAGGTCGACCACAGGTCGCCATCGAATGAAAAGTGCGCGTTCCACAGCACGGCCTTGCGCTCGCCAATCGCCGCCAGCAGCGCTGGGTCCACTGGAAACTGCGCGATATCGACCAGCCCATCCATACGCGGATGCCCGGTGACGTGGACATGGCCGGCACCCGTCGGGCAATGGCGGGCGAACATCTCGCGAACACTTTGCGACCTTACAAAAACGGCATCCGCATGAGCGGTGACGGGCTGGCCGTACTGGTAGACGTAGTTCTGCTCGCCGCCCCCCACTTCCAGACCATAGGGGATGTACGCGGTAAGCCCCACACGTTGGCGAAGCTCGGCAAATTTATAGGCGGCCGGCCTGGTCTCATCATAAGGCGAGGTGTACAGCACGGCGTCAATCCGCTCGCCATCGAGCACATGGGTATCCCACGGCACGAACGGCACGCCAAGCGCGCGCAGGTGCGCCTCAGCCTGGTCGCGCTGCCACTGGTAATCGCGATGGATGAATGGCAGCAATATCACCGAGACGTCGACTGCATCGTCAGCCCGAGCGGCCTCCCAGACGGACCGTACATTGGCCCAGGACTCAGGCAGTTGATGAAGGATTAACAGGTGCTTTTTGGCGGTGTTGATCGAGTCGTTATGCATAGTTATCTCTATCGAGCCATCCATCTGCAAGAACCTGGCGCGCCATATCAAGGTCGGCAATCGTGTCGATATCGAATGCCTTGATCTCGGCAGCGCGCATGGGCAGAGACGCTTCAAGTGCCTGGTAGACGTAGATGGGTTTGTCCACCACAACCGTCGGATCGATGACGGCAATGCCGGTCCATTCCCAGGCATGCTCTGGCGCCCGCGTGAACGCGGTGACGCACGCGCCGGCTTCGTCGAGGAGCACGCGAACACCATCGCTGGTCGTATAACGGGAAATACCGATCAACTGCGTGCACTCGTTGGCTGCCGCCATGAAGGCGTTGAATGATGCCGGCTCGACGACGGTATCGGCATCGATGACCAGAAATCGCTCCTGCAAATGCCGCGATACACGATGGATGCTCTGGAGCGTATTGGTCCTCGCGTAGTCCGGGTTGCGAACGATGATCAGGTCGTTACGCAAGGACATTGCGTGGCGGATGACGTCGGTTTCTTCGAAGCCGACAACCAGCCAGATATTCTCCGCCCAACTCAGGCGTTCGAGGTGATAGTCGAGCAGCGTGCGCCCTGCTATTTCGACCAGGCACTTGGGCTTGTTCAACCCCAGCCTGGAGCCAATCCCGGCGGCGCTGATTACAACGTGTTTAATAGGCGACACAACGCACCTCCGTCGTTCACGACAAAGTCACTCAACTTCACCAGGAGGTGATTCGGGCTGTGGGCACCGCCAAACGCGATGCGCCAGTCTGCCATTTCGAACATCGGCACATCGTTCATGCCATCGCCGACGGCGATGATACGGTCGAAGCGATCGCGCAGGCCAAGGACGGCATCGCCCTTGTGCAAGATATGCTCGATCCCTTCGATGCGGGAACCGTTCATCTGCGCTATCGACGTGAAGCTCTGAATACCCAGGCGATCAAGTACGGGCTTGACCCACACATCGAGGTTGCCTGTTACCACGAAGCACTGATCAGGTCGGCTGGCGATGAACTTGATCATGTCCGCGTTGAATTCGACCTGCTCCAGAAGCGCTGAGTGAATCCAGTCGATATTCGCATCACGCAGCAAGCGAACGCGCAGCTTGAAGGATTTTTCGAATGGGAGAATTCCATTGATGGTCGCTTCGGTCAGTACCGATATCTCATCCTCCAAACCGACGGACGATGCGATCAATGGCAGCAGCTCCTGCTGAGTCAGGGTGCCATCGAGATCGAAGCAATAGGCTGTGGCCATAGCGCTCAACTTTTTTGAAGGATGAAATAGTGCTGCCGAGTTTCCGCTCTTTTTTCCAGATCAGCGGAAAACAGGCATGCAGATACCTGGATAGCAAAGGCCGGCAAGAGCTGCGCCTGCGCCAGCAACTCTTCCAACTCGGCAACCGTGCGGTAAATGGCCGAATACTCGTACCTCAATTCTTCTGAATAGAATCGATCAAGCGTCAGGCGCTCTTGCACACCCACGGGTTCGCGCAGGTAGATCTTTCCATCGGGCGCACATAATTCGCAGGCTGAACGCAACACCTTTATGCAGTCATCGTCATTGAGATAAATCAGCAGCCCCGAGATGATCACCAGATCAAAGGGTGGCCTGACCAGCAATTCGTCTGGCTGGATATCGATGGCCGACATGGTCTGGAAGCGCAACGAGTTGTCCCCCCGCTGCTGGGCTTCCTGCCTGGCCTTCTGAATCAGAGCTGCCGAGAAATCGATACCCAGGTAGTCGATGCCGGGAGCGGTCTGATGAAGAAACCAGCCCCAGCGCCCAACCCCACAGCCGATATCGAGAGCCCGGGCTGCTGCAGGAAGCTGCAGCTGTGGTGCCAGCACGGCTTTTTCGGCCTGATCGCGCTGCATGACCAGCTCGGGGTCATTGTCCTGATACATCGTGGTACTTAGAGCACTGGCATATTCTCGCCGGCCTCTCTCCTCGAAAAAGGCCTGTGTAGCCTCGTAGTCGATAGGAATGTTGGTTCCTTTTATCCGGCCTTGAGTGCTCATTCGTTCTCCACACGGGCATGGTAGGCGCGACGCGCCACTGGCGATCGACTCTGCGTCAATCTTCCGACATTCAAAGGCAATCAAGCAAAAGATTAGCCAACTGCAGAGAAGCTGCTACTGATTGCCACCTGCAAAAGCAGAATGTGGCACTACCCGCGGAGGGATCAAAGCTTATTGAACAGATTCAGACTACTGATCTTCACGTAGCTCTGCTGCGCAGCCTCGAGAATCAGCGTCTGGAATGACAGGCGCGAGAGCGCCTCGGGATAGTCCAGCTCACGCAGTTCGGCCTGCACCGACTTGTTGGCGAGGGCGGTGTCTTCGTTGCTGGTCAGCGTACTTTCGATGATGTTTCGGCGCGCACCAATGTCGCCACGGGTGGCGTCGACCGTGACGCTGGCATGCGACAGGTTGGTCATCGCCTGGGCGACGGCATCGCGAATCTGAAGGTTACCCTCCGGCGTTGCCGGCGCCTCCTCGAGCGACTTGCGCAGGCTGGCGATGGTATCGAGCGCGCCTTGTTTCTGTCGGTTGGGGTCGGAGGTGACGGTTACCGTATCGCCTGCCGCAGGGGCTCCATCGAAGTTGATCACCACGCCGCGAAATACCAGCTTGTCGCTATCCTCTGGTTTGTCGTCCATGGCGCCGGTGGCCAGTGCCGGGGCGGTGGTTCCAGCGGCAAACACCTCGTAGCTATTGGCATCCGGGTTGCCGAAGACGATATCCACGCCCCCATCCGGGAAACGCGGTGTAGCGCCAAATGCCACCTCATCCTGAACCAGCGGGGTGGAGGCACGCAGGGTCGACCCAGGCTGGGCGGCAACGGCTGCATCCAGGCGACCGGCATTGATAACGTCCTGAAAGACCTTCTTGCCGTTGTCGCTGATCGGTACGCTGAGCGAACTGGCAATTTCCAGCCTGCGCTGCCCTTCATCACCCTGATAGCTGTAAGTGCCATCGGCATTGCGTACGAAAGGCTCGGCTTTGCCTTGAAAACCCGAGAAAAGATATTCACCACGGGCATTCTTGGTATTCATCAAGCCGAGCAGTTCGTCTTCACGTTCACGCAATTCCGCGGCGATCGCCTTGCGCTGCTCGGGAGCCAGTGCGCCGTTACCGGCAGTGACAGCCAGCTCCTGTACCCGGTTAAGTACGGTATTTACCGACTGCAGAACGCTTTCCTCCTGAACCAGGCTGTTATCCGCCGCATTCAGGTTTTCCTTATGCTGGGTCAGCACGTTCTGCTGCTGCTCGAGTTGCAGCAGGCGCACCGATGCCACCGGATCATCGGCAGGCGTGAGGATGCGGTTGCCGGTACTGATCTGCTCCTGGGTGCGAATGGCATTGGCGTAGTTGCGCTGCAGGCCTTGAACGCCGTTGTTGAATGCCTGGAGAGTGGAAATACGCATAACTGCCTCACCTTCTCGAGCGGTACCTGGTCTGTTTGCCAGCGCCGCACCCGCTTGGGGATTTGTTCACCATCCGGCCAGCGCTGGATGGTTGATCGTGTGTTTGTGGGCTGAAGCCCACCCTACCAGCCGAGCGCGTTCACGCCACTACCTGAATGCCCCGATCAGGGTATCGAACAAAGAGCGGGCAACTTGAATCACCTGGGCCGAGGCGTTGTAGTACTGCTCGAACTTGATCAGGTTGGCCGCCTCTTCGTCGAGGTTGACCGCGGAGAGCGAGTCACGGTTGTCCTGCGCCTGTTTGAGGATAGCACCGGTGGCGTCGTTATCCTGCCGCGCCTGGGCAGTCAGGGTGCCGACCCGCTCGATCAGATCGCCATAGCTGTCGGTGAAACTGGAGCCGGTGGCGATGCCCGTTACGCTGGGATCGACGCCCACCACCTGCTTGCTCTGCAGGCCGACCAGCGCCAGGGCGTTACGGTTGTCGGAGACGCCGTTCTGGTTGAAGCCGATACTGAAGCGATCACCGTTTTCCGGCCGGCCGCTGAGGCTCATGTTGACGCTGGTGCCGTCTGCCATGGTCAACTGGAAGTTGTTCTGCTGCCCCGGCGTGAAAAGAGGCGTCGGCGCTGGCGTGATCGGCTGCCCTTTATTGTCGACACGGGTCAGCGTCGCACCGGCAGGCAGACCGGTGAAGTTGCCAGCGGCCGAGTCGTAGGTCAGCGTGAGTGGCGGGAAAGTAGCCTGCAGGGCCGCTGGATCGATATTGCTGCCATTGGACTGCAACGTCGGCTGGCTGATCACGCCATTACCGCGGTTCTGCAGGTTGGCCTCGGCGCGAATCGGCGCCGCGAAGGCCAGCTGATCGGCCTGGTCGAGGACTGTCGACATGGTCGAGGCGCCAATGCGGGTTGGCTGCAGCACGAACGAATCGCCAGCCGCTGGTGCGGGCGTGCCGAGCACGACCTGGAAACCCTGGTTGCGCCCACCGCTGTCCTGAAAACTAAGGGTACCGGGAGGGTTCTGCGTCACGGTCATCGGCTGATTGTCGCTCAGGCGACGGGCCGAATAATTGGTGCCGTCGAACTCCAGGCGATAGTCGCTGGTGGTCAGCACGGAGCTGTCGCTGATGTTCAGGATCGGTGAGGCATTGCTGCTATTGGTGGTGGACGGCAACACGCGCAAGCGCGCCAGCGACTCTTCGTTGAAGTCACCAAACAGCTTGGTACCCACCTGCCCCTTCAGGTCCAGACCCTGCCCCAGTTGGCTGTTGACCTGGTCGCTGATCGACAGCGCCAGGCGCCCGAGGGAGTTGAAGGTCTTGTCCAGCACCTCTTCGCGATAACGCAGAAGGCCGCCCAGCTCTCCCCCGGTCACCTGGGTCGTGATGGTTTGCCGGGAGGCGCCGACGATAAACTGGATCTCGGCGCGATTCGGATCATTGGCGCCGGGCACCACTTCCAGGCGCGCGGCGTTACTGCCGATCACCAGCGGCTGGCCGGAACCGATGAAGACGTTCTGGGTGCCGTCGTTCTGCGCCACGACGTTGACGCCCACGAACGTCGACAGCTGGCGCAGTGCTTCTTCACGCGCATCCAGCAGGTCGTTGGGCTGGCTGCCATTGGACTGGGCAATCGCGATGGATTCGTTGAGGCGAGCGATGGAGCCAGAAAGCCGATTGATCTGCTCGGTAACGGCGCCCATCTGCTTGTTGGCGAAGCTGTTCTGCTCGCTCAGGCGGTCGTAGACGGTATTGAAACGCCGGCTCAGGCCCTCTGCCTCGGACAGCACCAACTGCCGGGCCGGCAGGTTGGAAGGATCCTCGGCGGCCGTCTGCAATGAGGAGAAGAATTTCTGCAGCGACGGCGTAACGCCCGTGGTGGTGCCGGCCAGCAACGCATCGAGCTGGTCGATCTGACTCTTGTAGGCCTTCACGTCGCTGCTCAGCGCGGTGCTGCTGCGCAGCTGGGTGGTGAGAAACTCACTGTAGCTGCGGCGAATGTCCACCAGCGAGGTGCCGCTGCCAATGTAGCCGGCACCGCTGAATTCCGGCGTACGCGTGGCCTGGATGGTGTCCTGGCGCGAGAACCCGGGGGTGTTGATGTTGGTGATGTTATGGCCGGTAACGGCCAGCGAAGTCTTGTTCGCCGCCAAGCCCGACAGGCCAATGTTCAGTAAGTCAGCCATGCTTCATCATCCCCGGTTCGAGGGCGCGCCGTTGGCGGCGATCATCTGGTAGGTCGACAGCTTGCGGGCGATCTGCGACACCTTGCGGGCGTACTGCGGATCGGTGGCATAGCCGGCTTTCTGCAGTTCGCGGGCGAACTGCTCGGGGTTGGCGGTGGAGCTCAGCGCCTTTTCGTAGCGTCCGTTGCTCTGCAGGAAGCTCACGTAATCCTCGAAGCTGTGGGCGAAGGATTCGTAGGAGCGAAACGAGGCCGCTTCCTTCACCGGCTTACCGTTCTGGTACTCGGTGGTCATCACCCGAGCGGAATCGCCGCTCCAGGTGTTGTGGGTCTTGATGCCGAACAGGTTGTAGCTGCTGCTGCCATCGCCCTGCTTGATGATCGACTTGCCCCAGCCGGTTTCCAACGCCGCCTGTGCGACCAGATAGGTCGGGTCGACGCCCAGCTTGGCCGCGGCCTTCTCGGCCATCGGCAACATGGTTTCCATGAATTCCTTGGCCGATTTGAACGAGGTGCGGCTGGCGATCTCTTCGCTGCCGTTGATGTTCAGGCGGCGCTCGGCCGGTGCGGCGTAGGCCTTGGCCGGCAGCCAGTCGCCCTTGGCCAGTGGCTTGCCAACGGCGTCGCCAGCCGGGGTATTGGCGACGGTGGTCGCCGTAGCGGCTTCGGCGCCCGGCACGATGCCGGCCTGGATGCGCTGGGCCAGCTTGCCTGGCAACGACAGGCGGCGCTGGTTGATCAGCGTCACGTCGTTGCGCTCAGGGTCGACCGCGGCGGTGATCTTCTCGACTCGGGTCGGTGCCACATCGGCAGCCGCCTCGCCACGTGCCAGCGGCTTGCTCGGCGCCGCCGGCACGGGCGCATCGACCTGGGCGAACGGGTTGGGCCGCTCGCTGGTGTTCTTCATCTTCGACATCTGCCGCGCCATCACGTCGGCCAGGCCGATGCCGTTCTTGTTGCCGGCCATGGTCACCGACAGTTGCTGGTCGTACATGTCCTGGTAGGTCTTGGCCTCGTTGCTGTTCATGAAGTTGCCTTCACCGAACACCTCGTTGGCCGAGCGCATGGTCTTGAGCATTTCGTTGAGGAACAGCGACTCGAACTCCTTCGCAACCTTGCGAATGTTCTCTTCGTTGTCGCCACCCACCTTGAATTGGTTGAGGCGATTGAGATCGGTGTAGGCACCGCTATCAACGGTGCTGGTGCCGGCGGCCGAGAGTCGAGTATCCATGTCGCGTGTCCTTTAAATCACGATCAGGTCGGCCTGCAGAGCGCCGGCTTGCTTGAGCGCCTCCAGGATGGCCATCAGGTCGGAAGGCGCAGCGCCTACCTGGTTCACCGCCCGCACGATCTCGTCGAGGGTGGTGCCGGGGCCGAACTTGAACATCGGCTTCATTTCTTCGTCGGCGCCCACCCGCGAGCGCGGCACCACCGCAGTCTCGCCGCCGGACAGCGCGCCCGGCTGGCTGACGATAGGGTCTTCGGTGATGGTCACCGTCAGGCTGCCGTGGGTCACGGCGGCAGGCTGCACCCGCACGTTCTGGCCAATGACGATGGTGCCGGTACGCGAATTGATGATCACCTTGGCCACCGCCTGCCCGACATCGACCTCGAGGTTTTCCAGGATCGACAGGTAGTCGACCCGCTGGCTCGGATCCAGCGGCGCGCTGACGCGAATCGAACCACCATCCAGCGCCTGGGCGACACCCGGGCCGAGCAGCTCGTTGATGTGATCGACGATGTTCTTGGCGGTGGTGAAATCCGGGCGATTGAGGTTCAGGGTCAGGGTGTTGCCCTGATCGAAACCGCTCGGCACCGGGCGTTCGACCGTGGCGCCACCGGGGATGCGCCCGGCCGACGGCACGTTGACGGTGATGCGCGAGCCGTCGGCGCCGCTGGCGTCGAAGCCGCCCACCACCAGGTTGCCCTGGGCGATGGCGTAGGTGTTGCCGTCGATACCCTTGAGGGGCGTCATCAACAGGCTGCCACCGCGCAGGCTCTTCGCATTACCAATGGAGGAAATGGTGATGTCGATGGTCTGCCCGGGCTTGGCGAACGGCGGCAGGTCGGCATGGATGGACACCGCCGCGACGTTCTTCAGCTGCACGTTGCCGCCTTCCGGCACCTTGATGCCGAACTGCGCCATCATGTTGTTGAAGGTCTGTACGGTGAACGGCGTCTGGGTGGTCTGGTCGCCGCTGCCATTGAGGCCGACCACCAGGCCGTAGCCGATCAACTGGTTACTGCGCACGCCCTGGATGCTGGCCAGATCCTTGAGCCGCTCGGCTTGAGCGGTCGAGGCCAGCAACAGCGCAGCAACGGTGATGATCCATTTACGCATGGTCATGAACCTCAGAACGGAAACAGCGGGCTGGCGAAAAAGCGGTCCAGCCAACCTGGCTGGCTGGCATCGGCAAAGGCGCCGGTACCGGAATAGGTGATGCGCGCATCGGCGATACGGGTCGAGGCCACGGTGTTGTCGCGAGCCACGTCATCGGAGCGCACCAGGCCGGCGATACGCACCAGCTCGTCGCCGGTATTGAGGGTCATCCACTTCTCGCCGCGCACCACCAGCAGGCCGTTGGGCAGCACTTCGGCCACGGTCACGGTGATCGAGCCGGTCAGGCTGTTGCTCTGCCCCGCCTGGCCGGAGCCGTTGGTGTCGCGCTGCGCGCCGTACTGGGCGCTGAGCCCGAGGTTCTCGGCCTTCAGCGGGTTGAGGCCGGAGCTCGGGTTGTCGATCGATACGCCACCGCCGAACAACGAGGTCAGGCCGATGTTGGCGTTGCTGTCCTTGGATATCTGCGAGCTGGCGTTCTTGCTGGCCTGCATCCGCTCGCTGAGGCTGATGGTAATCACGTCACCCACGCGAAAGGCCTTGCGATCGCCGTACAGGTTGTTTTCGAACCCGGACTGGAAGATCGAGCCATTGTTCTGCGCGGCCGGCAATGGCGTACGCGGCAGAACGGGTGCGTAGTAGGGATCGTTGGGCTTGGCGACAGGCGCCACGCAACCACTCAGCACTACGCTGCCGAGCATCGAGAACACACACACCAAGCGGTTCATAACCACTACCTCACAGCGTTCAGGCGTATCAGAGGGCGGGCCGGTGCCCTACCCCGGGGTCTTAAAGATTCTGGGTAACGAAGGACAGCATCTGGTCAGCGGTGGAGATGACCTTGGAGTTCATCTCGTAGGCGCGCTGGGTGGTGATCATGTTGACCATCTCCTCGACCACGCTGACGTTGGAATTTTCCAGGGTGTTCTGCAGGGTGGTACCGAGGCCGTTGAGGCCCGGCGTACCGACCTGCGGCGCACCGCTGGAAGCGGTTTCCAGGAACAGGTTGTTGCCGATCGCTTCCAGACCACCAGGGTTGATGAAGTCGGCGATCTGCAGGTTGCCGACGACCTGCGGCTGCGGGTTACCGGTGGTGGTGACCGACGCGGTGCCGTCCTCGCCAACGGTGAAGGTACGCACTTCCGGCGGCAGCACGATGGCGGGCTCCAGGGCAAAACCCTGGGAGGTGACCACCTGGCCGTTGGAATTGAGGTGGAAGCTGCCATCACGGGTGTAGGACACCGTGCCATCGGGCATCAGTACCTGGAAGAAGCCACGGCCATTGACGGCCATGTCCATCGGTTGCTCGGTGGTCTGCAGGCTGCCGGCGGTGAAGATCTTCTGGGTGCCGTTGATACGCACACCGGTACCCAGCTGCAGGCCGGACGGCAGTTGGCTGTCCTGGCTGGACTGGCCGCCTGGCTGACGACGGATCTGGTACAGCAGGTCCTCGAACTCGGCACGATCGCGCTTGAAGCCCGTGGTGGACACGTTGGCCAGGTTGTTGGAAATGGTCGTCAGGTTCATGTCCTGAGCAGACAGGCCCGTCTTGGCGACCCAAAGTGCCGGAAGCATAGCGTTCTCCTCGGGTGCCGGATTCATGGCACCGCGTGTTGGTTATCAGCTCATTTGCAAGACGCGCGCCATGGCGGTGTCATTATCTTCTGCCGTGCGCATCATCTTGACGGACAGCTCGAATTGCCGGGACAGCGCCAGGATCGAGGTCATCTCCTCGACCGCATTGACGTTGCTCGACTCGAGAAAACCCGAGGTGATCTGCACCGTGGCATCTGCTTCCGGCGGCTGCGGGCCGTTGAAGCGGATCATGCCGTCGGTACCCTTTTGCATCTGCTTGAGATCGGGATTGACCAGCCGCAGGCGGTCGACCTCGGCCAGCACGCGGGGCGCCTCGCCCAGGGCACGGATGCTGATGGTGCCGTCCTGGCCGATCTCGATCTTCTGCTCCGGCGGCACGGCGATCGGCCCGGCATTGCCCATCACCGGCATGCCATTGCCGGTGCGCAGCATGCCCTGGGCGTCAACGTTCAGGCTCGCGGTGCGCACGTAGGCTTCGGTGCCATCCGGCGCCTGCACGGCCAACCAGCCCTTGCCACCGATGGCCACGTCCAGGTCACGCCCGGTTTCCTGCAGCGTACCCGGCGTGAAGTCGGTGCCTGGCCGCTCGCTCATGGCGAATACACGGGAAGGCTGGGTCTCGCCAAAAATCGGCATCGAACGCGCCTGCTCGAAATCACGGCGAAAACCGGTGGTGGAGATGTTCGCCAGATTGTTGGCGTGGGCACGCTGGGCCAACGTATTGTTGTGGGCACCAGTCATGGAGACGTACAGCATCTTGTCCATGTTTTCCTCCGAGGTGGGCAACGTGCCCGCGGCTCTGTCCACACCTCAAAAGCAATACACGTGCCACATCGCAAAAATAAAGCTAAGCAGCTGAATTAAAAGGAATTCAATAAAACAAAAAGGCTCCCGAGGGAGCCTGTAATTTGTCGTTCGGCGAGCCGTTGCCGGTTCCGGCAACGGCTCCCTGACGCTATCAGCGCAAGTTGATGATGGTTTGCGTAATGGCGCTTTCGGTTTCGATGGTCTTGGCGTTGGCCTGGTAGTTGCGCTGCGCCACGATCAGGTTGACCAACTGGTCTGACAGCTCGACGTTGGAGTCCTCCAGCGCGCCCGATTGCAGGCTACCCAGGGTGCCGCTCCGCGGTGTGCCAACCACCGGCTCGCCGGATTCCGAGGATTGCACCCAGGCGGTCTTGCCGACCGGGGTCAAGCCCTGCATGTTGGCGAAATTGGCCAGCACCAGCTGGCCCTGCACCTTGGTCTGGCCGTTGGTGTAGCGAGCGAAAAGAACACCGCTCTCGTCGATTTCCAGGCCCGCCAGCTCACCCGTGCTGTAGCCGTCCTGGACGACCTTGGCCACCGAGAAGGTGCTGTTGTACTGGGAGGAGCCGCGGAAGTCGAACTTCACCGCGTCACTGGCTTCGGAGCCGTTGGCGGCCCAGGTGGTGCCTTCGGCATTGGTGGGCGCCGCCGGAATCCAGCCGTTCATGCTGATGGTGCCGTCCGGATTGACACTCAGCCCGGCGCTCAGGCCAGCCGGATCGACGGTCTGCAACTTGCCAGCAGCGTCGAAGCTGATGTTGGCCGAGAGCGGCTGGGTATTGGCTGGGTTCAGCGGGTTACGGCCGTCGACCAGAATCTTCACGTCCCAGTTGTTGGCCCCGGTCTTGACGAAATACTGGGTGAAGGAATGCGCATTACCCTGGGCGTCATAGATGTTCACCGAGGTGGAGCGGTTGTAACTGGTCGGGTCCGCTGGATTGAACGAAGCGTTGGCCGCCGTGGTGCCCGCTGCAGCACCCGCCGCATTGGCAGCTGCCAGCTGTGCCGGGGTAGCCGCCGCGGTCGCTGCGGCAATTTCCGCCGGCGTCGGGTTGGGGTTGCCTGGCAACAGCGAACCGTTGAACGCCGTCTGGTAGGCACCGTCATACGCGCTCTGGCGCAGTACCGGCACGGTCTCGGTCGAGTTCAGGTTGAACGGCTGGGTAATGGTGCTGGTCGAGCGCGGCGCCTGGCTGGAGGTTTCCACCCGCAGGTCGCCGATGATGCCGTTCTGCAGGTTGCCATTGGCATCCACCCCGTAACCCTGCAGGTTGTGCCCGAAGTTGTTGACGATGAAGCCTTCACGGTCGGTGCCGAAATAGCCGGCACGGGTGTAGCTGATATCGCCGTTGTTGCTGGTGCGGAAGAAACCGCTGCCGTTGATGGCCAGATCCAGCGAGTTCTTCGTGTAGTTGATGTTGCCCTGACTGAACAGCTGGGAAACGTCACTGAGCAGCACACCACTACCGATCGGGTTGGAGCCGCTGCTGAGCATCGACGAAGCATAAAGGTCGGCAAACTCGGCACGCGACTGTTTGAAGCCCGCAGTGCCGGCGTTGGCGATGTTGTTACCCGTCACGTTGAGGTCACTGGTCGCAGCACGCAGGCCGCTAAGACCGATATTGAACGACATGAAAATTCTCCTTGCCGAAAACCCGGCAGTTACAGCCTGTTAGTTACTGACCAATGACCTGCACCTGCGACAACGGCACGTTGCCGATCCCCGCCAGGTTGAGCATCAATTCGTTGCCACCCAGGGTGACGCTGTCGACGTTGGCCGGCAGCATGGTGTACAGCCCCTTGGTTTCGTTGCCGTACGTGGCCTGGGCCTCGAACTTGTAGGTACCCGGCTTCATCACGTTGCCGCTGGAGTCCTTGCCGTCCCAGATGAAGCTGACGTTGCCGGCCTTTTGCTCGCCCAGGTTGATGCGATTGACCACCGTTCCGGCACTGTCGTAAACGTTGACGTACACGTTGCTGCTGCTGGTCGGCAGCACGGCGCTGGCCTTGAAGCTCTCGCTGGTATCGACGACGGCCTTGTCGACCGGCACGATCACCTTGCGACCGACCAGCGAGGACGCCTGCAGCGCCTGGGAAGACTGGTACCCGGACAGGATGGTCTCCATGCTCGAATTGAGCTTCTCGACCCCCTCCACGGTGCTGAACTGCGCCAGCTGCGCGATGAACTCGCCGTTGCCCTGGGGCTCCAGCGGGTTCTGGTTGTTCAGCTGGGCCACCAGCAGGTTGAGGAACTGGTCCTTGCCCAGCTCCTTGTTCTGCGTGCTGTCCTGCTTGACCTGGTACTTGTCCAGTACGGAACTGGAGCCTACGCCATCAACGGTGCTCATCGTTCACTCCCGGCTCACTGACCCAAGGTCAGCACGCGCTGCATCATCTGTTTGGCGGTATTCATCATTTCCACGTTGGTCTGGAAGGCACGACTGGCGGAGATCATGTCCGCCATCTCCTCGACCACGTTGACGTTGGGGTAGTACACGTAGCCCGCCTCATCGGCCGCCGGATGATTGGGCTCGTAGCGCGGCATCAGGCTGCTCTGATCCTCGACGATGCCCAGCACCTGCACGCCGGCACCGGACTGATCCTGATCGGCGAACAGCGAACCGTTGTTACCGCCCTGGGCATTCTGGAAAACCGTGGCGAACACCGGATGGCGGGCGCGATAGGTCTGGTCGATGCTCGACGAGACGGTTTCGGCGTTGGCAATGTTGCTGGAAATGGTATTGAGGCGCGTACTTTGGGCACTCATGCCGGTTCCGGCGATATTGAACACACTGGTCAGGGACATATCAGGCTCCTTTATTCACCACGCAGGGCACTGATGAGCCCTTTGAATTTACTGTTGAGCAGCGTGAAGCTGGTCTGGAAGGCCACCGCGTTCTCGGCGTAATTGGCCTGCTCCACCTGTGCATCGACGGTGTTCTGGTCGATCGATGGAGCAGTAGGGATGCGATAAGCCAGGGCCGCATCGCCCATTGGCACGCCTTCTGCTGCGATATGCCGACTGTTGGTGGTTTGCAGCCCGGAATTGCCAGTGCTGCTGCCCTTGGCTGCCTGCTGTGCCAGCACCGAGGCGAAATCCAGGTCGCGGGCCTTGTAGTTGGGGGTGTCGGCGTTGGCCATGTTGTTGGCCAATACCTCGGCACGCTGGGCGCGGAAGCCCAATGCCTTCTCGTGGATGCCAAGTGCCTTATCGAAACTGATGCTCATCTCAGGAACCTTTGCCGTAGCGGCTCGCCTGTTTTCGTGCAAACACCACAGCAAGGCACGTGCCAATTTATTTTTTTACTTGTAAATCAGGCTGTTCGCTGAAAAACAGGCGGCTTCGAGAGGCCAGGCGGCAAAGCTTTTCCGCCGTTTGGCAAGGAGGGAGCGGCAAAATCAACGAGGACTTGCCGCTTTTCTGACGCGGCGGCGACAGAACACTGTCAGCCGAACTGCACGTGAGCCAAACAAAACGGGAGGCCAAGGCCTCCCGTTTTTTCACGCTGCAGCTAGATCACTTGGCCTTGTAGATGATGCCTGGGCTGCACTGCACCATCTGATACTTCTCGGGCAGGCCGTTAAGCGCCTCCGAGGCACCAAGGAACAGGTAACCACCCGGTTTGAGCATGGCGTGAATACGCGTGAGGATGTCCTTCTTCACTTCGGCCGAGAAGTAGATCAACACGTTGCGGCAGAACACGATGTCGAACTTGCCAAGGCTGGCGTAGCTGTCGAGCAGGTTGAGCGGCCGGAATTCCACACGGCTCTTGACGGCCGGCTTGACCACCCAGCGCCCCGGCCCCTTGGGGTCGAAATAACGCTGCAGACGCTCCTGGGCAAGGCCCCTGCCCATGGCCAGGCTGTCATATTCGCCTGACTTGCAGTTGTTCAGCATGGTGGGCGACAGGTCGGTGGCCACGATCTGGATGCCCGCCTTGAGCTGGCCGATATTGCTGCGTTCGAATTCATCGATGCTCATCGACAGCGAATAGGGCTCCTGCCCCGACGAGCAGGCGGCCGACCAGATGCGCAGGCGCTGCCCGGGATACGCCTTGATAAGCTCGGGCAACACGCGATTCTTCAACACTTCGAAGGGATAGGTGTCGCGAAACCACAGGGTTTCGTTGGTGGTCATGGCATCGACCACCTGCTCGCGCAAACCACTGCGCGGCTGGTTCTGCATGCGCTGCACCAGCTCGCCCAGGGACTTGATGCCGGCGGTCTCCATAAGCTTGTTCAGCCGGCTGGAGACCAGGTACTGCTTGTTGCTGCCCAGCACGATGCCACAGGCCTTTTCCAGAAAGATCCGGAATTGCTCAAAATCCAAATTACCTGAAGACACTCGTGAGGCCTCGCCCATCTACTGAATCGGATACGACGAACGCTCCATGAAACGCTCGCCGGTTTGGCTGACGCTAAACGCCAGCCCTGATAACGCTAAAACCTCAGCCAGCCTTGATGCGCTCCACCACGCGGGAAGCCAGGTCATCCGGGCGGAACTTCGCCAGGAAGTCGTCGGCCCCCACTTTCTTCACCATGGCCTGGTTGAATACGCCAGACAGTGAAGTATGCAGGAGAATGTGCAGCTTCTGCATGCGCGGATCGGATCGGATCGCCGCGGTCAGGGTATAGCCGTCCATTTCCGGCATCTCGATATCGGAAATGATCATCAGCAATTCCTGCTCCGGCGCCTTGCCCTCCTCGACCATCGTGCGCAGGAACTCCAGCGCCTGGCGTCCGTCGTTGAGCGCCGTGACCTCGACGCCAACGGTCTGCAGGCAGCGCATCACCTGCTTACGGGCGACCGAAGAATCATCGACGATCAGCACGTGCTGGCTGACGGCCTTGGTCTGCACTTCGTCATCGATCACACCTGCCGAAATCGCCTCGGAGGTAGGCGCCACCTCGGCGAGAATCTTCTCGACATCGATGATCTCGACCAGCTTGTCATCCAGCCGGGTAACCGCCGTCAGGTAGTGATCACGCCCGGTGCCCTTGGGTGGCGGGTGGATCTCTTCCCAGTTCATGTTGACGATGCGCTCCACCGAGCGCACCAGGAAACCCTGCACCTTGGTGTTGTATTCGGTAATGATCACGAAGCTGCCATTGAGGTCAGCCAGCGGCCGCTTGCCAGTGGCGATGGACAGATCCAGGATCGGAATCGTGCCGCCGCGAATATTGGCCACGCCGCGCACCACCGGGCTCGACTTGGGCATGATGGTGAGTTTCGGACACTGCAACACCTCCTTCACCTTGAAGACGTTGATCCCGTACAGCTGAGAGCCGTCGAGACGAAACAGCAGCAGTTCGAGGCGATTTTGCCCAACCAGCTGAGTTCGCTGGTTGACCGAATCCATCACACCGGCCATGTACGGGCTCCCAAGATTCCAGTAACACATCAGATTTGGTTAGCGTAGCAGGCGGCACGCGCCTTGCTTCGAACCAGACATGAATGCACAAATGACAATTATCCGACGCGCGAAAGCCAAGAGCCTTCGTTGCCTGGCAGTTTTACCTGCTTTGCTGGCGCTCGGCTATAGCACGCTGACAACTGCCTCCGTCACCCTGCCCGATCAGCTTATCGGCGAGACCCAGCGCTTTCTTGAGCAGGCAGTTGCAGACTATTTGCAGCGCAGCAGTATCCAGGCGCGCCACGAGGTGCAGATCAATCGCCTCGACCCGCGCCTGCGCCTGCCGCTGTGCGACAAGCCGCTGACGCCCACCCTGGAAACACCGGCCGAACCCGTTGGTCGGGTCACGGTGCGGGTGCGCTGTGATGGCACCTCCCCCTGGACCGTATTCGTTCCCGGCCAGGTGCGCCTGTACCGCGAGGTGGTCACCGTGGTACGCCCAGTCAAGCGTGAAGGGGTACTCGGCGAAGGCGACCTGACGCTCGCCGAGCGCGACGTCGGCCTGCTCAACCAGGGTTATCTGATCGACCTGGAGCAGGCGCTTGGCCGCAAGACCACCCGCCCGCTGCAGCCCGATCAGGTACTGTCACCCACCTTCATCCGCCAGGCGGAGGTCATCCGCCGTGGCGATCAGGTGGTGATCAGCGCACGCAGCGGCGGAATCAGCGTGCGCATGCCCGGCGAAGCGCTTTCCGATGGCACGGTGGGCAAGCAGATCAGCGTGCGCAACCAGCGTTCGCAACGGGTGGTGCGCGCGCGCGTGGTGGGCCCCGGGCAGGTGGAAGTATCGATGTGAGAACGGCTCGCGCAACGCACTGGCTGACGAGCGGACAAGGCTGCTTTAGACTGTGTCAGCGACGCGAATTTTTTTGCCTAAAGTTTTTCCAGGCACAGCCGACACACTAGGCAAGCGTCCACACACCGTCAGAGGTTTTGCATCATGGTCATCGACTTCAACCGACTCAACAGCTCCACGCCAGCCAGCACGACCCGTGCAGGCAGCACCCAGGGCGGCAAGAACGAAGCCATCGACAACAAGGCCGCCGGCAGCACCGCTGCGGCTCAGCCGACAGCTGCAGGCAGCAAGAGCGGCGAGTCCGTGCAGCTGAGCAGCGA
Source organism: Pseudomonas sp. G34 (assembly GCF_031119625.1). GTDB lineage: Bacteria > Pseudomonadota > Gammaproteobacteria > Pseudomonadales > Pseudomonadaceae > Aquipseudomonas. The sequence goes on along the minus strand of NZ_JAVHZV010000009.1, from coordinate 13,309 downwards.
AGCACAACAGTTGCAGAAAACCGTCGACAAGCTGCGTGACCAGCCTACCGTCGACAGTGATCGAGTGGCCAAGCTGAAACAGGCGGTCGCTGACGGCAGTTACCAGGTCGACAGCCAGCGCGTCGCCAGCAAGCTGCTCAACTTCGAATCCCAGCGCTAGTCTTCGGCTCGCTCTGGGGTGTTGGACGCCCGGAAACCAACCTGACGCCAGTCTGCTGCCATGTAGACGCGCCTGGAGGTTTCACCCCAGAGAGCCTGAATCATGAACATCACGCCCCTGCTCGACCTGTTCAACGAGGATATCGGCCACGCAGCGCAACTGCTTGAGTTGATCGACGCCGAATATGACGCCCTTGGCGAACATGACCTGAGCAAACTGCAGGACATTCTGGCCAGCAAACAACCGTTGCTGGCCACGCTCGAGCAACACGGCAGGAACCGCAGCCAAGCGCTGCTCAGCCTGCAATTGAGCCCTGATCGGGCAGGCCTGCAAGCGCTCGCCGAGCGCTCGGATAAGGGTGACGAGCTGCTCCAGCTCAGCGAGCGGTTGAGCGAATTGCTCGAACGCTGCCAGGAAGCCAACCTGCGCAATGGCCGAGTCATTCGCTCCAGCCAGAAGTCCACGGCCGGCATGCTCGGCATTCTGCGTGGCGCCGAAACGCCGTCCCTCTATGACAGCAGCGGCAGTACCGCTAAGATCGGCAACAAGCGCCCGCTCAGTCAGGCCTGACATAACGACAAGATGCGCGGTGATGCACACAGTGCTTCACCTAACGCTGCAGTACCTTGCCCCCGGAGATCACTGGACCGTGTCCAACCCCTTCGCTCAGGACAGTGGGCCGCAACCTCCCAAGGTGCTCAAGGCGCCCGTGGAGATCATTGCCAACCTCCGTATCCTGCAACAACACCATGACCCGCTGACCCTTACATTCCATGAGCGCAACCAGCGCTTCCAGAGCTACGTGATCGAGATTGATCGAGAGCGTAACCTGCTGGTTCTCGATGAGATGATTCCCAGCGATGGCGAACGCTATCTGCAAAATGGCGAAGCCTTCAGCGTCGAGTCGCAACATGACGGCGTACGCATCGCCTGGGATTGCCCGGCCGGCATGCGTAAAGGTGAGCACCAGGGAGAACGCTGCTACGTTGGCGCCATCCCTGGCGAGGTGCTTTACCACCAGCGCCGCAACGCCTTTCGTGCCCCCCTCAAGCAGTCGGAACAGGTCAAGGTGCAGCTCGGCGGAACACGCCTGCGCACGCCCCTCGACGGCCTGATGCTGGATATCTCGGCATCGGGCTGCAAGGCTCGCTTCGCCGGCGACGTCAGCAAGCAGCTGCAGCCCGGGCAGATCTACGAGACGTTCTGTGCACAACTGCCGGTCGGCAAGCTGGAAACGGCCATCGAACTGCGCCACGTGCGTTACGACGACAAGCTCGACGTCACCTTTGCCGGCCTGCATTTCGACAACCTCAGCGGCCTGCAGCAACGGCTGATCGAACGCTTCGTTTACCAGCTGCAACGCGAGGCACGGCGCTTCGAGAGCGATACCTTTCTCTAGGAATCAAGCCTGAGGAGCTGCTGCTGGCGGCTCCGATGCGCTCTCTTCGCCCTCGGCATGCTCGGTTGCCACGGGCTCCTGCATCTGCTCCTGCACGTCCAGCTCGTCGACGCGTGGGTCCAGCGCAGCAATCAATGGCGAGGCCGTCATGTTCACCGGCATGGCCACGTGGTGCAGCGGCGCATCGTCGACCTGGTGCAGGTGGGTAACGATGTTCGAACGCACCCGCCAGACCAGGAACAGCCCGCAGACGCAGAAGAAGGCATACAGCATGTTGGCGCCGAAAAAGCGCATCAGCACGCCAACCAGCAACGGCCCGATACAGGCACCGACGCCGAAGGTCACCAGCAGCATGGCGGTCAGCGACACGCGCCGATCGGTCTCGACGTGGTCGTTGGCGAACGCCACGGCCAGCGGATAGAGGCTGAACTGCAGCATGCTGACGGTGAAACCCACCGAAATCAGCAACAACAAGGGAGCCTCGGACAATAGGGCCAGTGGTGCGGCGACCACCACCATGATCCCTGCCATACCGCGGATCAGCTTGACCCTGTCGAAGCGATCGGACAGCCAGCCAAGCGGTGCCTGAACGATCAGGCCGGCGAGAATGCAGCACCCCATGAAGATACCGACCTGCTCGGTCGCCAGCCCCATCTCGGCCGCGTAGAGCGGCGCCAGGCCATAGAAGGAGCCAATCATAAGGCCCGCCACACCGATGGTGGTCAGCGACAGCGGCACTCGCTTGAAGAAGAAGCGCATCTCCAAAGGTGCCGGGTGCAAGGCCGCAGGGTGCAGGCGTCGGGTCAGCGCCACCGGAACCAGACACAGGGCGAACGCCAACGCCACCAGCATCAGCAGCTCCAGCCCCAGGGTCGGATGCACCACCAGGACCAGCTGGCCGAGCACCAGACCCAGATAGGACGCCGCCATGTAACCGGCGAACACCAGGCCACGCTGCTTGGTTTCCGCCTGCTCGTTGAGCCAGCTCTCGATCACCATGTACTGGCACATCATGCCCAGGCCGACCAGTACCCGCAGTACCAGCCACGCGGGCAACCAGTCGAGCAGGCCATGGCCAAGCACTGCCGCCGTCACCACGCCGGCACAGGCGACGTAGGCGCGAATATGACCGACCCGGGCGATCAACCGGTGGCCGATCTTGCCGCCCAGCACCAGGCCGAAATAATTGGCCGCCATCAGCGCACCGGCCCATACCCCTTCACCGGATTCGGCCAGGCGCAACGCCAGATAGGTGCTCAACAGGCCGGAGCCCAGCAACATCAGGACGGTGGCGATATAGAGGGAACTGAAGGATTTCCAGATCAGGCGCATTGGGCTGCAACAACTCCTTGTACCCGCTTTGAGAGCAGGCCTATGTTCGACGGGCGCGCTGGCAAGCCGCCCAGCATCCAGGGCTACCAAGCTGCCGCTGTGCCATATGGATGGTGCCCGCCGGGCACAGTTCACTCATTTCAAGCACCGTGCGAGCAATTGGCCACGGCTCAGTCGGCAGCCTTGCTTTCCAGCATCGCCAGGCGCGCCTCCAGGGCACTGATACGCGCTTCGAGGCCCTCAAGGCGCTCCGTCGAGCCAGCACTCGACGGCTCCTGGCGCTGCGCCCGTTCCTGCAGTTGCGCCTGCAGTTGCTCGGGATCACCGAGCAGCTGGGCATAACGATCCTCACGCTGCCCCGCCTGACGACTGACCAGGGCCACCAGCTGTCGACCGATCATTCGCTCGAGGTTGTGCTGCACCTGCTGGGTGTCGTCGAAATCATACTGGCGGCTGCTGCGCGTCAACAGCTCACCGGTGGTCTGCGGCCCCCGTAGCAGCAACAGACCGAGCAAGGTCACCTGCGGCGCCACCAGTTCGAGCGCCTTGTCGATCCGATGCTCCCAGCGATCGGCACGGCTGCCCATGACCAGGCGCACGAAACCGCGCTCCTCCAGGTTCCGCAGCCCCTGGCCTACTGCACCCTGGGTAAGGTTCATCAGCGGGTCACGGCTGGTTTTCTGGTTACAGGCGAGCACCAGCGCATTCAGGGTCAGCGGGTACGCTTCAGGGGTGGTGGCCTGCTTTTCGATCAGGCAGCCCAGGATGCGCGCTTCAGCGGCAGTCAACGGTTCGGGGCGGGAAGTGTCGTCGCTGTCTTCGCTCATGTCGTTCACCAGGCTGGGGATTGCCCTAGCGTAGCCTGAGTGCGGTGAAGTTGACATGCACGAAGCGGATTTAGTGCGCATGCAAGTCGCTGATTTTCAATACACAAAAAATCAACGGCAAGGAAAAGAATAAATGAGAACTATTTTTATTGACTATCAATCGAGAATGAGTATTATCTACATCACCAGCCGCGAGGCTGGTTGATAATCTGAATGCTTCCTGGTCGGTTGCTTCCAGTTTATCTCCTCATCAGGCTAATCACGGTTATTGACCCGGCTTTTTGCCGGGTCTTTTTTTGCTTTTTTTCAGGCTAACGCAAACTGGCGACACGACCGCCATTGAGGTCGGGCATGCGGATCATGGCGTCCCCTGCTGGAATCGAACCAGCATCTAGCCCTTAGGAGGGGCTTATTCTATCCGTTGAACTAAGGAGACCCGATCGATCCGGCGCCCTTAGGGCGCCGGCCGGCATGTTACCCAGCGCAGCCGGATTTGTCATGTCAGTGCAGTAACTCAGGCGGCGGGCTCGAACAGCTTCACGACCACTGCCTTGCCGCTCGCGAGCCTCGCCTGCAACTGTTGCTCCTGCGTGCGCATGCGCTGCACCGCCTTCTCCTTCACGTGGCCATAGCCACGGATCTGCTCCGGAAGCTCGGCGATGGCCAGCGCGGTTTCATAATTGCTGGCATCCAGCGCCTCCAGCAACTGACCGATGCTGCGCTCGTAGTTGCCGATCAACGCCTGCTCCAGCTTGCGCTCCTCGCTATGCCCGAACGGATCCAGCCAGGTGCCTCGCAGTACGCGCAACTTGGCCAGTACCTTGAAGGCACTGAGCATCCAGGGGCCGAAGCTGCGTTTGCGGGGTTCTCCCGTGACCGGATCGGTGCGACTCAGCCAGGACGGTGCCAGGTGGAACTGCAGGCGGAAATCACCCTGGAACTGCGCATGCAGTGCCTCGCTGAATGCCGCATCGCTGTACAGGCGCGCCACCTCGTACTCGTCCTTGTAGGCCAGAAGCTTGAAGTAATAGCGCGCCACCGCCTCGCTCAGACGCTGCTGCGGATCATTGTCGCGGGCGCGGACGCGCCCGACCAACTGCCGATAGCGCTCGGCATAGCGGGCGTTCTGGTAAGCCGTCAGACGCACCACGCGATCTTCGATGATCGCATCGAGCGTGCTGCAACGCTTGCTCTCGGCCCCCTGCGGGCGCACCAGGCGCTCGATGGCGGCAGCGTCATAGGCGGCACGGCGGCCCCACAGAAAGGCCTGCTGGTTGAACTCGACCGCCACGTTGTTCAGCTCGATGGCCTTGTCGATGGCCTGTGCACTGAGGGGCACCAGGCCCTTCTGATAGGCGTAGCCGAGCATGAACAGGTTGGTGGCGATACTGTCGCCAAGCAAACGGGTTGCCAGGTTGGTGGCATCGACGAACCAGGTCTTCTCCGCCCCGACGGCGTCGATCAGTGCCTGGCGCATGGCCGGCCCGGGCACCTGGGCGTCAGGGTTACGGGTGAATTCCGCGGTGGCGGCTTCGTGCTCATTGATCACCGCGTGGGAGACCTTCTCGTTGAGCTTGGCCAAGGCGTCTTCACCGGCGGCCACCACCAGGTCACAGCCGATCAGCAGGTCGGCCTCCCCGGCCGCTATACGCACGGCGTAGATATCCGCCTGCCGGGCGGCGATGCGCACATGGGTGTTCACCGGACCGAACTTCTGCGCCAGGCCGGCCTGGTCGAGCACGGTGCAGCCTTTGCTTTCCAGGTGCGCGGCCATGCCCAGCAGCGCACCCACGGTGGTCACGCCGCTGCCGCCGACACCGGGCAGCAGGATGTTCCAGGGCCGCTCCAGGGACGGCTGCCGCGGCTCCGGCAAGGCCACGAACAGCGCCCCGGCGCCGAGCGCCTGGGGCTGGCGCAGCTGGCCGCCGTGCACGGTGACGAAGCTCGGGCAGAAACCATCCAGGCAGCTGAAATCCTTGTTGCAGGCGTTCTGGTCGATTTCCCGCTTGCGCCCCAATTCGGTTTCCAGCGGCAGCACCGACAGGCAGTTGGACTTCACGCTGCAGTCGCCGCAGCCTTCGCACACCGCGGCATTGATGAATGCGCGGCGCGCAGGATCGACCAGCTTGCCACGCTTGCGACGGCGACGTTTCTCGGTCGCGCAGGTCTGGTCGTAGATGATCACCGACACGCCCTTGAACTCGCGCAGCTCGCGCTGCACGGCGTCGAGCTCGCGGCGATGATGAAAGCTGGTGATCGGCGCGAAGGTCGAGCGACTCGGGTACTTGTCCGGCTCGTCGCTGACCACCGCAATGCGCTTGACCCCCTCGGCGAACACCTGCTGGCTGAGCTGGTCGACACGCAGCTCGCCATCCACGGGCTGCCCGCCGGTCATGGCCACCGCATCGTTGTAGAGAATCTTGTAGGTGATGTTCACCCCCGCCGCGACGGCGGCGCGCAGCGCCAGGTGCCCGGAATGGAAGTAGGTGCCATCGCCGAGGTTCTGGAACACGTGGGGGGTATCGGTGAACGGTGCCTGGCCGATCCAGGTCACCCCTTCGCCGCCCATCTGGGTGAAGGTTTCGGTGCTGCGGTCCATCCACTGGGTCATGTAGTGGCAACCGATGCCACCCATCGCGCGACTGCCTTCGGGCACCTTGGTGGAGCTGTTGTGCGGGCAGCCGGAACAGAAATGCGGCGTGCGCACGGTGTTGTAACTGCGCGCCGCCAGGGCCTTTTCCTTGGCCTCGAGAAAGCCCAGGCGCGCTTCGATCGCGGCGCTGGTGTAGATCGGCGCCAGGCGCCGGGCAATGACCCGGGCGATCATCGCCGGGGTCAGCTCACCGAGGTTGGGCAGCAGGGACTGGCCCTGCTCGTCGAACTCACCGACCACCCTGGGCCGCTTGCCCACCGGCCAGTTATAGAGCTGCCCGGTCAGCTGATCCTCGATGATGCTGCGTTTTTCCTCGACGACGAGAATCTCGTCCAGGCCCTCGGCAAAGCCGTGCACCGACACCGGCTCCAGCGGCCAGCTCATGCCGACCTTCAATACCCGCAGGCCAATCTGCGCGCAGAGCGCCTCGTCCAGTCCCAGGTCGTCGAGCGCCTGGCGTACGTCCAGGTAGGACTTGCCGGTGGTGATGATCCCCAGCCGCGGGTTGGGCGAATCGAGCATCACCTTGTTCAGGCCATTGGCACGGGCAAAGGCCCGGGCCGCGTAGATCTTGTAGACGTTGAGACGCTTTTCCTGCGCCAGGGGCGGATCGGGCCAGCGAATGTGCACGCCGTCTTCGGGCAGCTCGAAGTCATCTGGCAGAGTGACCTGAATACGTTGCGGGTCGACATCCACCACCGCCGAAGAGTCGACGTTTTCGGCGATGGTTTTCAGCGCCACCCAGCAGCCGCTGTAGCGCGACAGTTCCCAGCCGATGATGCCGTAATCGAGAATTTCCTGAACGTTGGCCGGGTTGAGCACCGGCATCGAGGCGGCGATAAAGGCGTGCTCGCTCTGGTGTGCGATGGTCGAGGACTTGCAGCCATGGTCGTCACCGGCCAACACCAGCACGCCACCATGGGGCGATACGCCAGCGGAGTTGCCGTGTTTGAACACGTCGCCGCTGCGGTCCACACCTGGGCCCTTGCCGTACCACATGGCGAATACGCCGTCGTAGCGAGCGCCGGGAAACAGATTGGTCTGCTGGCTGCCCCACACCGCCGTGGCCCCGAGCTCCTCGTTGACCCCCGGCTGGAAATGAATGGCGTTCTGCTGCAGAAACTCGCGGGCCTCCCACAGGCTCTTGTCCAGCCCACCCAGGGGTGAGCCGCGATAGCCGGAGATGAAACAGGCGGTGTTCAATCCGGCGGCCGCGTCCCGCTGCTTCTGCAGCATGGGCAGACGCGTGAGCGCCTGGGTGCCGGTGAGGTACAAATGACCCGTCGCGAGACGGTATTTGTCGTCCAGACGGATTTCGGCCAGAGACATAAGACGGCGCTCCTGTTGTTTTTATAGCGACCTGTCAGGTGACACGGTTAATCACCTGCCCGCATCCATTAGGGTCTGTTGACGTTTCAACGCGAGCCGCGTTGCCGCGAGAAATCTCGCCAGGCTAGGCGGAGGACGCAGGCAATGGTTGTTCCCTTGCCAAGTCCTCCAACAACGCATGGCGAGATTTCTCGCGCAACCCGAAGGGCCGGGCCCGTTTTTGCGCGATGCGGCGTTACTCGATGGCTCATTTGGCCCACCAAACTTCGCATCTCGTGCCTTGCCTCGCGCAAAAACGGGCTCCGGCGCGGCCGTGCGTGAAACGTCAACAGACCCTAGTATCACTGTGTGGATGGCTGTCTTAAGCATAGACCGGAGCAGGATGATTTTTTCTTTCCCATTTATGCCGTCAATGCCAATACTGCACATGAACGTTTCGAAAATAAGCAAAAATAGGAAACGAACATGCATGACTCCCTGAGCGTCATCGACCGCCGCATCCTTCGCCTGATGCAACGCAACGCCGATCTCAGTGCGGCGGAAATCGCCAAGAAGGTCGAGCTCTCCCAGTCGCCGTGCTGGCGCCGGATCAATCGCCTGCAGGAAGAGGGCTTCATCGAGCGCAAGGTGGCGCTGCTCAGCCACAAGCGTCTCGGCTTCACCATCACGGTATTCGTCAGCATCAAACTGTCGGCCCACGGGCGCAGCAACCTCGATGAATTCGAGCGCGCGATTGCCGGGTACCCTCAGGTCATCGAGTGCTACACCATGGCCGGCAGCTCGGACTACCTGCTCAAGGTGATAGCGCGGGATATCGCCAGTTACGAGCGGTTTCTGCGCGACCAGCTACTGCAACGACCCCACGTTCAAGAGGCCCATTCAGGCATCGCGATGAGCGAAGTCAAGCGCACCACTGAACTGCCTCTGGATTGAGCTGTCCGGCCCATCTTGCATTTTGCAATGCGGCAATTCGGCCACCTTGCAAGATGCACGGAGACAGCCACCCCAAACAATTACAAGATATTGATTTTAAAGGATATTTTTTAATTAAATTCCTGGCACGGGAACTGCTATTTCACTTGCATAGAATTCGAATGCGAGAACCCACCCCATGAACAGCCTCATCGCCCTGGCCACCGCCATCGCCCTGACCTTGCTTGCAGGGGCCGCATTCGCCAACTTCCAGAACAATCAGCAACAGGCAACCGCCATGCAGCTGGTGCAGCAGATGCGCGCCACCCCGGTGCAATTCGAGCACGCCACCACGGTCGAGCCCGGCCAGTTCGCGGCCAAGCCGCTGACCACCGGTGAATGGCAGCCTCGTCCACAACAGCGCTTCACGTTCTGAGCACTGATCATGTGGAGCGTATTCTTCCCTGGTTTCGTCCTGCTACTGGCCACCATTACCTGTGCTGCCATCTGGCTGATCGATGGGCTCGCGGATGGCGTCCCACCGCACAACTCGAACGATGAGCACAATGGCCCCCACGATCCCTTTTTCTAGATGGCAACCCTGCCGCGCGAGGAGAGCACATGATGTCTAAACCCGCTGTAGCGTTTCTGCTGATCGCGTTTCTATCCGCCGGATTGCTGGCCGTACCCGATCAAGCTCAATGGCTCATGGCCGCCGCCAAGATCACCCTGGCGGTGAGCGGCGTGGCACTGGCAGTGGCCTTGCTGATTGGCAAGCGCGTCAAGTTCGACCCTGTGCTGCGCTGAAAAGCGCACCATCCGGCTTATCCCTCAGCGGTCGGGTGGCTTTCGATGATCTCCAGCAGCCGCCTCACCGTGACCTCGAGGCTTGCCGAATTATCAACCCGAACGATGCCCGGATCCTCACGTAGCGAGCGGTCATCGGTGAACGCAGCGCTACGCGCCAACCGCGCCTCGATCTGATCGGCGCTCTCACGGGCGCGCGCATTGAGCCTGGCCCTGAGGATGGCGGGTTCGACCTCCAGCAGGACTGGTAGCAGGGTCCAATAGCGCTTGCGCGCTTGCTCCAGGTAGCCCCGTGATCCATTGACCACCACCTGATAACCCTCCAGCAGCCAGGTATCGATTTCCCTGGGAATGCCATAGGCCAAGCCATTGGCACGCCACACCATGGCGAATGCTCCAGCCGATTCCAGGTCGTCGAAGGCCTGCGCTGAAACGGCAAGCGCTTCTTCGCCCGCCGCCTCGGCCGACCGTGTGATGACGCGGCGCGCAATCCGGCAGCGGCGCCCATGCAGATGCTGCTGCAAACCTTGAAGCACACTGTCCTTGCCGGCACCGGAAGGTCCCATCAGGTAGACCAGCCTGCCCTCGTTCATGCGCACACCTCATCTCGAGCGAAAATTCACCTGCATCGAACCGCCTGCATCGCCGCTGGCGATGATCGACACGGCGCCATCGATGATACCCAGTTCGCCGGCACAAGAGCTGACAGCGCACTCACCTGCATAAAAACGAATTTTTTATCTCGATAACGCGCGAAATTTGCCAAGTGCGGCCCACTGCCATCCACAAGAAATGCGACGCTGCGCGCAATCGGAATCAATTTCGATAAGTTGTGCTGGCAATAAGCCGGTACACAGGCCAGAATACGACACGTAATTGGCGTCAAATATCCGATGTAAAGATGTACGATCACCAGACAAAATGCCGACGTCGTTGAACGGCAGGCGCGAAAGATGGTCAGAACCCAGACCTTCCGTAGCTATATGCCATTACAGCTTCGTTTCCCTGAACTAATTTGGTTGATGTATGCGCCCTATGAAACAGGCTATCTACTCCAGCCGCACGGCTGACAAATTCGTCGTTCGGTTGCCCGACGGCATGCGCGAACGCATCGCTGATGTGGCTCGCCAACACCATCGCAGCATGAACTCCGAAATCATCGCTCGCCTGGAGCAGAGCATGCTTCAGGAAGGTGCCCTGGATGATGATGAGCTCGGCGTCCGCCTCGACAGCCCCGAACTGTCGCTGCACGAGCGAGAGCTGCTGCAGCGTTTTCGACAGCTGTCGCGCCGCCAGCAGAACGCCCTCGTCGCCCTGATCGCGCACGACGCCGAGATGGCCGCCGGCAACGACGACTAGCTCGGCACCGGCACCACTCGGGGAACGCCCCTGACGCCACTTGCGGGCGATGAAAAAAACCGGCTCAAGGCCGGTTTTTTTGTTGGCAGCCAACAGACCCCTAGAGCAGAAACAGCGACGCCAGGCCCAGGAAAATAAAGAAGCCGCCACTGTCGGTCACCGCAGTGATCATCACACTGGCGCCCATCGCCGGGTCACGCCCCATGCGCATCAGGGTCATGGGAATCAGCACGCCCATCAAGGCGGCAAGCAACAGGTTGAGGGTCATCGCCGCAGTCATCACCACTCCCAGCGACCAGCTGTCATACAGGCCGTAGGCCACGACCCCGATCACCCCACCCCAGACCAGACCGTTGATCAATGCCACGCCCAGCTCCTTGCGGATCAGCCGTGAGGTATTGCCATTGCCGGTACTGACCTGATCGAGCGCCATGGCACGCACGATCATGGTGATGGTCTGGTTGCCGGAGTTGCCACCGATACCGGCCACGATAGGCATCAGCGCGGCCAGGGCCACCAGCTTCTCGATGGAACCCTCGAACAGACCAATGACCCGCGAGGCCATGAACGCCGTGACCAGATTGACGGCCAGCCAGGCCCAACGGTTGCGCACCGACTTCCAGACCGAGGCGAAGATATCTTCTTCTTCGCGCAGACCCGCCATATTGAGGACTTCGCTTTCGCTTTCCTCACGAATCAGGTCGACCATCTCATCGATGGTCAGACGACCGATGAGCTTGCCGTTCTTGTCCACCACTGGCGCCGAGATCAAGTCGTAACGCTCGAAGGCCTGGGCAGCGTCGTAGGCATCCTCGTCAGGGTGGAAGCTCACCGGGTCATTGGCCATGACCTCGGCGACCTGCTTCTCCGGGTCATTGACCAGCAGACGCTTGATCGACAGTACCCCTTTTAGCACACCGTCGTAATCGACCACGAACAGCTTGTCGGTATGCCCTGGCAGCTCCTTGAGGCGACGCAGATAGCGCAGCACCACTTCGAGGCTCACGTCCTCGCGGATGGTGACCATCTCGAAGTCCATCAGCGCACCGACCTGCTCCTCCTCGTAGGAGAGCGCCGAGCGCACCCGCTCACGCTGCTGCGCATCGAGGGTTTCCATGAGCTCGTGCACGACATCGCGCGGCAGCTCCGAGGCCAGGTCGGCGAGTTCGTCGGCATCCATCTCCTTGGCAGCCGCGAGGATCTCGTGATCCTCCATGTCGGCCAGCAGGGTTTCACGGACGGCATCGGATACTTCGAGGAGGATATCGCCGTCGCGGTCGGCTTTGACCAGCTGCCAGATGGCCAGACGATCTTCCAGCGGCAGGGCTTCGAGGATGTAGGCAACGTCGGCAGAGTGCAGCTCGTCGAGCTTGCGCTGCAGCTCGGCGAGATTCTGCCGGTGCACCAGACCCTCGACGCGGTCGTGGTGCGGGCCGTCCTGGCGATGGGTCAGGTCTTCGACCAGCCGATGCCGCTGCAACAGTTCGACGACCTGAGCGAGTCGATCCTGCAGGCTTTCTTGCGGCTTCTTGGCTTCTACTTCGGTCATGGCACACTCCGCCCCCAGCGGCGGCGCGCGCCAGCGAGGGTCAATCAGTCAATACGTGATTGCACACTTGGAATTCTGAGTTACTACTGGGTAAGTCCATGGAAGGGATCCACAAGCCCCGGCGGGGCTGACGGCGCGAATAATAGCATGCCAATCGACCACGTAAGTGACAAAGGCATGGCAAGACAAGCGCTTGCAGCATTTTCCTGAGATGCTTTTGCGAGTCCGATTGCTGCGACGCTGCCACACCTGGCAGCTGCGAAGACATCCGCTAAGCTTGTCCGCACAGGCCAAGGAGGACGCCACCATGCACTGGATGCACGGCGCAGCTATCTGCGCCATCTTGCTCTGCCCTACCCCCTCACCCGCCTCGAGCGTGTTTCGTTGCGAGGACAGCGACGGCCATGTTTCCTTCACCCGCCATGGCTGCAGCGAAAATCAGCAACAGCGCGAGCAGCGTGCCCATAATCCAAGACCCGGAAGCGGCGCAGCCGTTCCGCTGGCAACACCGCGAAGCGACGATGGCGCCCCCAGGATCAGCAGCAGCGACAACAGCCTGACCGTGGTTGGCGGCCGGCAGGACGGCTGCGACAACGCCGTTACCGGCAACGCCAGGCGCGAGGCGATCATCAGAAAGCAGGTGCGCGCCGGCATGACACGCAGCGACGTGGAAAGTGCCCTGGGCAAGCCCGAACGCATCAGCACGCGTAACGGCCAGACCACCTACCACTACGCCAGCAGGCACAACAACGAGCGGCGCACCGTCACCTTCGACCAGAACGACTGCGTGACCGGTAAACGCTAGGGGAGGAACGCCAGGCAAAGAAAAAGGGCCTGCATCGCTGCAGGCCCTTTTGATATGGCGGACTCAGGAGGATTCGAACCTCCGACCGCTCGGTTCGTAGCCGAGTACTCTATCCAGCTGAGCTATGAGTCCGTTTGGCGCTTTTAGACCAGATCACCGCTGGTTGAAACAACATGG
>NZ_JAVHZV010000008.1 GCF_031119625.1 Pseudomonas sp. G34 | reverse complement strand
GCAGTGTTGATGGTGATACCACGAGCCTTCTCTTCCGGGGCGCTATCGATCTTGTCGAAGTCGACCTTGGCCGAACCGAAAACCTCGGAGCAGACGCGAGTCAGAGCAGCGGTCAGAGTGGTTTTACCATGGTCAACGTGACCGATGGTGCCAACGTTGACGTGCGGTTTGTTACGTTCGAATTTTTCTTTAGCCACGACAGTGAACCTCTTGCCTAAAGGGCTGAATCAGCCTTGTTTTTTAACCAGAGCTTCGACGATGTTCGCCGGAGCCTCGGAGTACTTGGAGAATTCCATGGAGCAGCTTGCGCGACCCTGGGACATGGAGCGAACGTCGGTTGCGTAACCGAACATCTCACCCAGCGGAACCTCGGCACGGATAACCTTACCGGAAACCGAGTCTTCCATACCCTGGATCAGACCACGACGACGGTTCAGGTCACCCATCACGTCACCCATGTAGTCCTCAGGGGTTACAACTTCTACTTTCATGATCGGCTCAAGCACTACACCGCCGCCCTTCTGGGCCAGCTGCTTGGTCGCCATGGAAGCTGCCACCTTGAACGCCATCTCGTTGGAGTCGACGTCATGGTAGGAACCGTCGAACACGGTCGCCTTCAGGCCGATCAGCGGATAACCGGCAACGACGCCGTTCTTCATCTGCTCTTCGATACCCTTCTGGATGGCCGGGATGTATTCCTTCGGAACCACACCGCCCACGACTTCGTTGACGAATACCAGACCTTCCTGACCTTCGTCGGCCGGCGCGAAGCGAATCCAGCAGTGACCGAACTGACCACGACCACCGGACTGACGAACGAACTTGCCTTCGATTTCGCAGTTCTTGGTGATCTTCTCGCGGTAGGAAACCTGCGGCTTGCCGATGTTGGCTTCGACGTTGAACTCGCGCTTCATGCGGTCAACGAGGATGTCCAGGTGCAGCTCACCCATACCGGAGATGATGGTCTGGCCAGTCTCTTCGTCGGTCTTGACGCGGAACGACGGGTCTTCCTGAGCGAGCTTGCCCAGTGCGATGCCCATCTTTTCCTGGTCAGCCTTGGTCTTCGGCTCAACGGCTACCGAGATAACCGGCTCCGGGAAGTCCATACGCTCGAGGATGATCGGCTTGTCGGCGTTGCACAGGGTGTCACCGGTGGTGACGTCCTTCATGCCGATCAGTGCAGCGATGTCGCCAGCGCGCACTTCCTTGATCTCTTCACGCTGGTTGGCGTGCATCTGCACCATACGACCAACGCGCTCTTTCTTGCCCTTGACCGAGTTGATGACGGAGTCACCGGAGCTCAGGAAGCCCGAGTAGACGCGCACGAAGGTCAGCGTACCGACGAACGGGTCGGTGGCGATCTTGAACGCCAGCGCCGAGAACGGCTCGTCGTCGGAAGCGTGACGCTCGTCGTAGTCGGCGTCTACCAGGTCTTCTTTCGGCTTCTCGATCAGATCAGGGTGGATACCCTTGATCGGCGGGATTTCGGTAGGAGCAGGCAGGAAGTCGATGACCGCATCGAGAACCAGGGGAACACCCTTGTTCTTGAACGAGGAACCACAGACAGCCGGAACGATTTCGCTGGCCAGGGTGCGCAGGCGCAGACCGGCTTTGATTTCCTCGACGGAGAGGTCGCCCTCTTCGAGGTACTTGTTCATCAACTCTTCATTGGCCTCGGCAGCAGCCTCGACCATGTTGCTGCGCCATTCGTTGGCCAGCTCGAGCAGCTCCGCCGGAATTTCTTCCTCGCGGTAGGTGGTGCCCTTGTCGTCGTCGTTCCAGTAGATGGCCTTCATCTTGATCAGATCAACCTGACCTTCGAAGTTCTCTTCTGCACCGATGGCGATCTGGATCGGAACCGGGGTGTGACCCAGACGGTTCTTGATCTGACCGACGACGCGCAGGAAGTTGGCGCCAGCGCGGTCCATCTTGTTGACGTAGACGATACGCGGAACGCCGTACTTGTTGGCCTGACGCCATACGGTTTCGGACTGCGGTTCAACGCCCGAGGTACCACAGAACACCACGACGGCGCCGTCGAGTACACGCAGCGAACGCTCAACTTCAATGGTGAAGTCAACGTGGCCGGGGGTATCGATGACGTTTACGCGGTAGTTGTCGTACTGACCACGCGAACCCTTCCAGAAGGTGGTAACGGCAGCGGAGGTAATGGTGATACCACGCTCCTGCTCCTGCACCATCCAGTCGGTAGTGGCTGCACCGTCATGCACCTCACCCATCTTGTGGCTGAGACCTGTGTAGAACAGGATCCGCTCTGTAGTCGTGGTCTTGCCCGCATCGACGTGCGCGCAAATACCGATGTTACGGTAGCGGTTAATTGCTGTATTACGAGCCATAAAGCCCTCGCAAATTGAGTGATGCCGGATTTAGAAACGGTAGTGCGAGAACGCTTTGTTGGCTTCGGCCATACGGTGCACGTCTTCACGCTTCTTGACGGCGGCGCCCTTGCCTTCGGCGGCGTCCATCAGCTCACCAGCCAAACGCAGGGCCATGGATTTCTCGCCACGCTTACGGGCGAAATCCACCAACCAGCGCATGGCCAGGGCGTTACGACGGGACGGACGAACTTCGACCGGAACCTGGTAAGTAGCACCGCCTACACGGCGCGACTTCACTTCGACCAGCGGAGCGATGGCGTCGAGAGCTTTCTCGAAGATTTCCAGGGGATCGCTGTTCTTACGCTCTTTAACCTTGTCCAGGGCGCCATAAACGATACGCTCGGCAACGGCTTTCTTGCCGCTCTCCATTACGTGGTTCATGAACTTGGCCAGGATTTGGCTTCCGTATTTTGGATCGTCAAGCACTTCGCGCTTGGCTGCTACACGACGTCTTGGCATTTGATAAGCCCTCAAACGGTCTTCAGGTTAGCCCGGGACTGTAACTATCTGGTTACGCCCGACCTTACTCTTATCGACTCAATAAAATTAGAAACTGCATTGAATACCGGCGGCCGATCACTTCGGACGCTTGGTACCGTACTTCGAACGACCCTGGTTACGGCCTTTGACACCCGAGGTGTCCAGCGAGCCGCGAACGGTGTGATAACGCACACCTGGCAAGTCTTTTACACGACCGCCACGGATCAGCACGACGCTGTGCTCTTGCAGGTTGTGGCCTTCACCGCCGATGTACGAGGAAACCTCGAAACCGTTGGTCAGGCGAACACGGCAAACTTTACGCAGTGCCGAGTTAGGTTTTTTCGGCGTGGTGGTATACACGCGAGTGCATACGCCACGACGCTGGGGGCAGTTCTGCAGCGCAGGCACGTCGGATTTCTCGACGATACGCTTGCGCGGCTGACGCACCAGCTGGTTGATAGTTGCCATCTACTAGCTCCACTGTCCGTCTTTCGACGCTATTTATTTACACCATAAATAAATGGCAGGGCTGATGCCCTGCCATATTTAGGGGTGCATGAGTCTAAAGAGACTCGCCCCCCCAGTCAAGATACGTGTCCCGGCTGCCAGGCAGCCGGGTCGCGCTCTCAATTTTCGCTGGAGTTCAGCGCTTCGGTCAGCGCTGCTTCCACTTCGCTGGCGCTTACGCGCATCGGCTTGTCGGCTTCACGCTTGCGCTTGCGCTCGCTGTGATAGGCCAGGCCGGTACCTGCCGGGATCAGACGACCCACGACCACGTTCTCCTTCAGGCCACGCAGGAAGTCGCGCTTGCCAGTAACCGCCGCCTCGGTGAGGACGCGAGTGGTTTCCTGGAAGGAGGCCGCCGAGATGAACGACTCGGTGGACAGCGACGCCTTGGTGATACCCAGCAGGACGCGGGTGTACTTGGCAACGAACTTGTCCTCTTCGGCCAGGCGCTCGTTCTCGCCCAGTACCTGAGTGAGCTCCATCTGGTCGCCCTTGATGAAGCTGGAGTCGCCAGACTCGGACACCTCGACCTTGCGCAGCATCTGGCGCAGGATGGTCTCGATGTGCTTGTCGTTGATCTTCACGCCCTGCAGACGGTAAACGTCCTGGATCTCGTTGACGATGTACTTGGCCAGCGCGCTGACGCCCAGCAGACGCAGGATGTCGTGCGGATCGCTCGGACCGTCGGAGATGACTTCACCCTTGTTGACCTGTTCACCTTCGAACACGTTCAGGTGACGCCATTTCGGGATCAGCTCTTCGTACGGATCACTGCCATCGGTCGGCGTGATGACCAGACGGCGCTTGCCCTTGGTCTCCTTGCCGAACGAGATGGTGCCGCTGATTTCCGCCAGGATAGAGGCTTCTTTCGGACGACGCGCTTCGAACAGGTCGGCAACGCGTGGCAGACCACCGGTGATGTCACGGGTCTTCGAGGTTTCCTGCGGGATACGGGCGATAACATCACCGACCGCAACCTGCGCACCATCGGCCACGCCGACTAGGGCGTTGGCTGGCAGGAAGTACTGCGCCGGTACGTCGGTACCCGGCAGCATCAGATCCTTGCCGTTTGCATCGACCAGCTTGACGGCCGGACGAATGTCCTTGCCGGAAGCCGGACGATCCTTGGCGTCGAGAACCTCGATATTGGTCAGACCGGTCAGTTCGTCGGTCTGGCGCTTGATGGTGATGCCCTCCTCCATGCCGACGAAGGTAACGGTACCCTTCATTTCGGTCACGATCGGGTGGGTGTGCGGGTCCCACTTGGCGACGATGGCGCCAGCGTCGACCTTGTCACCTTCCTTCACGGAAATCACCGCACCGTACGGCAGCTTGTAGCGCTCGCGCTCGCGGCCGAACTCGTCGGCAACGGCCAGCTCACCGGAACGCGATACCGCGATCAGGTTGCCGTCCAGACGCTCGACGTGCTTGAGGTTGTGCAGACGAACCGCACCACCGTTCTTCACCTGGACGCTGTCGGCAGCCGAAGTCCGGCTTGCCGCACCACCGATGTGGAAGGTACGCATGGTCAGCTGGGTACCCGGCTCACCGATCGACTGGGCAGCGATAACGCCGACCGCTTCGCCGATGTTGATCTGGTGACCGCGGGCCAGGTCGCGACCGTAGCACTTGGCGCAGATGCCGTAGCGGGTTTCGCAGCTGATCGGCGAACGCACGACCACTTCGTCGATGCTGTTGAGCTCGATGAACTCGACCCACTGCTCGTCGACCAGGGTACCGGCCGGAACGATGACGTCTTCGGTGCCAGGCTTGAACACGTCACGGGCGATGACACGGCCCAGTACGCGCTCACCCAGCGGCTCGACCACGTCGCCGCCTTCGATGTGCGGGGTCATGTGCAGACCCTGCTCGGTGCCGCAATCGATCTCGGTGACCACCAGATCCTGGGCCACGTCGACCAGGCGACGGGTCAGGTAACCGGAGTTCGCGGTCTTCAGTGCGGTATCCGCCAGACCTTTACGCGCACCGTGGGTGGAGATGAAGTACTGCAGTACCGACAGACCTTCGCGGAAGTTCGCGGTGATCGGCGTCTCGATGATCGAGCCATCCGGCTTGGCCATCAGGCCGCGCATACCGGCCAGCTGACGGATCTGCGCGGCGGAACCACGAGCACCCGAGTCGGCCATCATGTACATGGAGTTGAAGGACTCCTGATCGACTTCGTTGCCGTCGCGGTCGATGACCTTCTCTTTCGAGAGGTTGGCCATCATCGCCTTGGATACTTCGTCGTTGGCCTTCGACCAGAGGTCGATCACCTTGTTGTACTTCTCGCCCTGGGTAACCAGGCCGGAGGCGTACTGCGATTCGATCTCTTTAACTTCCTCGGTGGCGGCGTCAATGATGCGCGCCTTCTCATCCGGGATGACGAAGTCGTTCACACCGATCGACACACCGGAAATGGTCGAGTAGGCGAAACCGGTGTACATCAGCTGGTCGGCGAAGATCACGGTGTCTTTCAAGCCAACGGTGCGGTAGCACTGGTTGATCAGCTTGGAGATCGCCTTCTTCTTCATCGACTGGTTGACCACGTCGAACGACAGGCCAGCAGGCACGACCTGGAACAGCAGCGCACGGCCGACGGTGGTGTCGACGATGCGGGTGTTCTTGGTGATGCTGCCGTCACGGTCTTTGATGACTTCGTTGATACGCACTTTCACGCGGGCGTGCAGGGACGCTTCGCCGGCGCGGAATACCCGGTCGACTTCCTGCAGGTCGGCGAATACGCGACCTTCGCCCTTGGCGTTGATGGCCTCACGGGTCATGTAGTACAGACCCAATACAACGTCCTGGGACGGCACGATGATCGGCTCACCGTTGGCAGGCGACAGGATGTTGTTGGTCGACATCATCAGCGCGCGCGCTTCGAGCTGGGCTTCCAGCGTCAGCGGCACGTGAACGGCCATCTGGTCACCGTCGAAGTCGGCGTTGTACGCGGCGCAGACCAGCGGGTGCAGCTGGATGGCCTTACCTTCGATCAGCACCGGCTCGAACGCCTGGATGCCCAGACGGTGCAGGGTCGGTGCACGGTTGAGCAGTACGGGGTGTTCGCGAATCACTTCGGCGAGAACGTCCCATACTTCCGGCAGCTCGCGCTCGACCATTTTCTTGGCCGCTTTGATGGTGGTCGCCAGACCACGCATTTCCAGCTTGCCGAAAATGAACGGTTTGAACAGCTCGAGGGCCATCTTCTTCGGCAGGCCGCACTGGTGCAGACGCAGTGCCGGGCCAACGGTAATTACCGAACGGCCGGAGTAGTCAACGCGCTTACCGAGCAGGTTCTGACGGAAACGACCCTGCTTGCCCTTGATCATGTCAGCCAGGGATTTCAGAGGACGCTTGTTCGAACCGGTGATGGCGCGACCGCGACGACCGTTGTCGAGCAGTGCGTCGACCGCTTCCTGCAGCATGCGCTTTTCGTTGCGCACGATGATATCGGGAGCGGACAGATCCAGCAGGCGCTTCAAACGGTTGTTACGGTTGATGACGCGGCGATACAGGTCGTTCAGGTCGGAAGTGGCGAAACGGCCACCGTCGAGCGGAACCAGCGGACGCAGGTCTGGCGGCAGCACCGGCAGAACGGTCAGCACCATCCACTCGGGCAGGTTGCCGGAACCCTGGAAGGCTTCCATCAACTTCAGACGCTTGGACAGCTTCTTGATCTTGGTTTCCGAGTTGGTCTGCGGAATCTCTTCGCGCAGGCGGCCGATCTCGTGCTCCAGGTCGATAGCGTGCAGCAGCTCGCGAACGGCCTCGGCACCCATGCGGGCGTCGAAGTCGTCACCGAACTCTTCCAGCGCTTCGAAGTACTGCTCGTCGTTGAGCAGCTGGCCCTTCTCGAGGGTGGTCATGCCCGGGTCGATAACGACATAGCTCTCGAAGTAGAGAACGCGTTCGATATCACGCAGGGTCATGTCCATCAGCAGGCCGATACGGCTCGGCAGGGACTTCAGGAACCAGATGTGGGCAACCGGAGAGGCCAGTTCGATGTGCGCCATGCGCTCACGACGAACCTTGGCCAGGGCGACTTCAACGCCGCACTTCTCACAGATCACACCACGGTGCTTGAGGCGCTTGTACTTGCCGCACAGGCACTCGTAATCCTTTACCGGGCCAAAGATCTTGGCGCAGAACAGGCCGTCACGCTCAGGCTTGAACGTACGGTAGTTGATGGTTTCCGGCTTTTTAACTTCACCGAACGACCACGAACGGATCATCTCAGGCGAAGCAAGACCGATGCGAATGGCATCGAACTCTTCGACTTGACCCTGGTTTTTCAGCAAATTCAGTAGGTCTTTCAAGGCCTTTCCTCCTGGCGGAGCAGGCAGCGGGAGTGAAGCCCCGCTGCCGATTCACGTCGTGTTATTCGGTTTCCAGATCGATATCGATACCGAGCGAACGGATCTCTTTGATCAACACGTTGAAGGACTCGGGCATGCCCGGCTCCATGCGGTGATCGCCATCCACGATGTTCTTGTACATCTTGGTACGGCCGTTCACGTCGTCCGACTTGACGGTCAACATCTCCTGCAGGGTGTAGGCGGCGCCGTAAGCTTCCAGAGCCCAGACCTCCATCTCCCCGAAGCGCTGACCACCGAACTGCGCCTTACCACCCAGCGGCTGCTGGGTAACCAGGCTGTAGGAACCGGTAGAACGAGCGTGCATCTTGTCGTCCACCAAGTGGTTCAGTTTCAGCATGTACATGTAACCGACCGTGGTCGGGCGCTCGAACTGGTTGCCGGTACGGCCGTCGATCAGGCGCATCTGGCCGCTTTCCGGCAGATCCGCCAGTTTCAGCATGGCCTTGATTTCGCTTTCCTTGGCACCGTCGAACACCGGGGTCGCCATCGGCACGCCTTTGCGCAGGTTGTTGGCCAGGGCCAGCACTTCCTGATCGCTCAGCTCGTCGAGGTTCTCCTTGCGCCCACCGATCTCGTTGTAGATCTGCTGCATGAACTTGCGCAGCTCAGCGACCTTGCGCTGCTCTTCGAGCATCAGGTTGATCTTCTCGCCCAGACCTTTGGCCGCGAGGCCCAGGTGGGTTTCGAGGATCTGACCAACGTTCATACGCGACGGTACGCCCAGCGGGTTGAGGACGATGTCGACCGGCGTGCCATGCACGTCATGCGGCATGTCTTCGACCGGCATGATCACCGAGACCACACCCTTGTTACCGTGACGACCGGCCATCTTGTCACCCGGCTGGATGCGACGACGGATAGCCAGGTAAACCTTGACGATCTTCAGTACGCCCGGCGCCAGGTCATCGCCCTGCTGCAGCTTGCGCTTCTTGTCTTCGAACTTGTCGTCGAGCAGCTGACGGCGGTCGGAGATGTAGGCCTGAGCCTTTTCCAACTGCTCGTTCAGTGCATCGTCAGCCATGCGCAGCTTGAACCACTGGCCGCGCTCCAGGCCGTCGAGCACTTCGTCAGTGATCGCAGCGCCTTTCTTCAGGCCAGCGCCGCCTTCGGCGATCTTGCCAACCAGGGCGGAACGCAGACGTTCGAAGGTCGCGCCTTCGACGATGCGGAACTCTTCGTTGAGGTCCTTGCGGATCTCGTCCAGCTGGCTCTTCTCGATCGACAGCGCACGGGCATCACGCTCGACGCCATCGCGGGTGAAGACCTGTACGTCGATGACGGTGCCCTTGGTGCCGGTCGGCACGCGCAGGGAGGTGTCCTTAACGTCGCTGGCCTTCTCACCGAAGATCGCACGCAGCAGCTTCTCTTCTGGCGTCAGCTGGGTCTCGCCTTTCGGGGTGACCTTGCCAACCAGAATGTCGCCTGGGCCGACTTCGGCGCCAACGTAGACGATACCGGCTTCGTCGAGCTTGTTCAGAGCAGCTTCACCCACGTTCGGGATGTCCGCAGAGATTTCCTCTGGGCCGAGCTTGGTGTCACGGGCCACACAGGTCAGTTCCTGGATGTGGATCGTGGTGAAGCGGTCTTCCTGAACCACGCGCTCGGAGAGCAGGATGGAGTCTTCGAAGTTGTAACCGTTCCACGGCATGAACGCGACGCGCATGTTCTGACCCAGCGCCAGTTCACCCATGTCGGTGGACGGGCCGTCGGCCATGATGTCGCCACGTGCCACCACGTCACCTTTCTGCACCAGCGGACGCTGGTTGATGCAGGTGTTCTGGTTGGAACGGGTGTATTTGGTCAGGTTGTAGATGTCCACACCGGCTTCACCGGTCTCGACTTCATCGTCGGCAACGCGAACCACGATACGGCTGGCATCGACGGAGTCGATCACCCCACCGCGGCGAGCCACGACGCAGACGCCGGAGTCACGGGCGACGTTGCGCTCCATGCCGGTACCCACCAGCGGCTTGTCCGAACGCAGGGTCGGAACGGCCTGACGCTGCATGTTCGAACCCATCAACGCACGGTTGGCGTCGTCGTGCTCGAGGAACGGGATCAGCGAGGCAGCAACGGAAACGACCTGCTTGGGCGAAACGTCCATCAGGGTGACGTCTTCCGGCGCCTTGACGGTGAACTCGTTCAGGTGACGAACAGCCACCAGCTCGTCGATCAGCATCTTCTTGTCGTTCATCGTGGCCGAAGCCTGGGCGATCACGTGATCAGCCTCTTCGATGGCGGACAGGAACACGATCTCGTCGGTGACCTTGCCTTCCTGAACCACGCGGTACGGGCTTTCCAGGAAGCCGTACTGGTTGGTGCGGGCATAGGCGGCCAGGGAGTTGATCAGACCGATGTTCGGACCTTCCGGCGTTTCGATCGGGCACACGCGGCCGTAATGGGTCGGGTGTACGTCGCGGACTTCGAAGCCTGCGCGCTCACGGGTCAGACCGCCCGGGCCGAGTGCGGAAACACGGCGCTTGTGGGTGATCTCGGAGAGCGGGTTGTTCTGGTCCATGAACTGGGAAAGCTGGCTGGAACCGAAGAATTCCTTCACCGCTGCCGCAACCGGCTTGGCGTTGATCAGATCCTGCGGCATCAGGCCTTCGCTTTCGGCCATCGACAGACGTTCCTTGACCGCACGCTCGACGCGCACCAGGCCAACCCGGAACTGGTTCTCGGCCATCTCGCCGACGCAACGTACACGGCGGTTACCCAGGTGGTCGATGTCATCGACGATACCTTTGCCGTTACGGATATCGACCAGGGTCTTGAGCACTTCGACGATGTCTTCGCGGCTCAACACGCCCGAACCTTCGATCTCGGTACGCCCGATACGACGGTTGAACTTCATGCGGCCAACAGCGGACAGGTCGTAACGCTCGGCACTGAAGAACAGGTTGTTGAACAGGGTCTCGGCGGCATCCTTGGTAGGTGGCTCGCCAGGACGCATCATGCGGTAGATCTCGACCAGCGCTTCGAGCTGATTGGTGGTGCTGTCGATCTTCAGCGTGTCGCTGATGAACGGACCACAGTCGATGTCGTTGGTGTACAGGGTTTCGATGCGCACGACCTGGGCCTTGGCGATCTTCGCCAACAGCTCGACCGACAGCTCGGTGTTGCACTCGGCGAGGATTTCGCCGGTAGCCGGGTGCACGATCGCCTTGGCGGTGGTGCGGCCGATCAGGTAGTCGAACGGTACGTCCAGCTCCTTGATGCCAGCCTTGTCCAGCTGGTTGATGTGGCGAGCGGTAATACGACGGCCCTGCTCGACGATCACCTTGCCACTGCCATCCTTGATGTCCTGGCTGGCGATCTCACCACGCAGACGCTGCGGTACCAGCTCCAGGCTCAGGCCTTCGCCTTTCACGTGGAACACGTTGGTGGTGTAGAAGGCATCGAGCACTTCTTCGGTGCTGTAGCCCAGCGCGCGCAGCAGTACCGAGGCCGGCAGCTTGCGGCGACGGTCGATACGCACGAATACCGCGTCCTTCGGGTCGAACTCGAAGTCCAGCCAGGAACCACGGTAAGGAATGATGCGCGCCGAATACAGCAGCTTGCCCGAGCTGTGGGTCTTGCCACGGTCGTGGTCGAAGAACACACCCGGGGAACGGTGCAGCTGGGAAACGATCACGCGCTCGGTACCGTTGATGACGAAGGTACCGTTCTCGGTCATGAGCGGAATTTCGCCCATGTACACTTCCTGCTCTTTGATGTCCTTGATCGCTTTGTTCGACGATTCTTTGTCGAAAATGATCAGGCGCACTTTCACGCGCAGCGGAACGGCAAAGGTCACGCCACGCAGCACGCACTCTTTGACGTCGAACGCCGGCTCACCCAGGCGGTAGCCGACGTATTCCAGAGCAGCGTTGCCGGAGTAGCTGATGATCGGGAATACAGATTTGAAGGCCGCATGCAGGCCGATGTCGCGGAACTGTTCCTTGCTCGCGCCTTGCTGCAGGAATTCGCGGTACGAATCCAGCTGGATGGCCAGGAGGTAAGGCACATCCATGACATCCGGCAACTTGCTAAAGTCCTTGCGGATACGTTTTTTCTCAGTGTATGAGTAAGCCATCAGCGTTCCCCAGCTTGGTCACCTGCTTATTTGGCTCCTCCGACGGGAGTAGCCAGAAACTCGTGCAAACCCTAGGTTTGCGCCACCTCGTTGGTGGGTCTTTCACGTCCCGTGCCGGGGCTGTGGACAGCCGAGCTAGAACGGAAAAAGGCCGGTGGCAAGAGCCACCAGCCGTCAGCCTTGTGCGAGTTGCGCGGGCTGTAGACGCAAGGTCGTCGCTTACTTGAGCTCGACTTTGGCGCCTGCTTCTTCCAGAGCTTTCTTGGCAGCTTCGGCTTCGTCTTTCGACACGCCTTCTTTGACCACGCCAGGAGCGCCGTCAACCACTGCTTTGGCTTCTTTCAGACCCAGACCGGTCAGTTCACGAACAGCCTTGATCACGTTCACTTTCTTGTCGCCAGCTTCAGCCAGAACGACGGTGAACTCGGTTTGCTCTTCAGCAGCGGCAGCAGCCGGGCCAGCAGCAGCAACGGTAGCAGCGGCAGCGGTAACGCCGAAGGTTTCTTCCATCGCCTTGATCAGCTCGACGATTTCCATGACGGATTTCTGGCCGATCGCTTCGATGATTTGCTCGTTAGTCAGAGACATGACTATGAATTCCTGTATTGGGGTGACGGCCTACGCGACCATCAAATTAAACATGTGATTTCGAAAGGTGCTACGCGGCCTTAGGCAGCAGCAGCTTCTTTCTGGTCGCGAATGGCTGCCAGAGTGCGAGCGAGCTTGCTGGTGGCGCCTTGGATAACGCTCATCAGCTGTGCGATACCCTCGTCGCGGGTCGGCAGGCTTGCCAGTACGTCGATCTGATTGGCTGCAAGGTACTTGCCCTCGAACGCAGCGGCTTTGATCTCGAACTTGTCCTGACCCTTGGCGAAATCCTTGAACAGACGGGCAGCAGCGCCCGGGTGTTGGTTGGAGAACGCAATCAGGGTCGGGCCTTTGAACACGTCGTTGAGCACATCGTACTGAGTGCCTTCAACGGCGCGCTTGAGCAGGGTATTACGTACAACACGTACGTATACGCCAGCTTCGCGGGCCTCTTTACGGAGTCCGGTCATAGCGCTTACGGTCACGCCACGGGCATCAGCCACGACAGCGGACAGGGCAGCTTTGGCAGCCTCGTTGACTTCAGCGACGATGGCCTTCTTGTCTTCGAGTTTAATTGCCACGGGTTTACTCCTGGATGTTACCGTTTCGCCCGGCCTGAGCCGGACGGCGTTTTGGTGTCTGATTCGGTAAGAATCGGGAGCACCATCTGCGTAGGGTTGAAGATCGCTCTTCGGGTTTGAGGCTTGCGCCCCCTACGGTCTTGGATAGCCCCCGCCAGGCAGGGACCCCAATTTTTTCGCGGCAGGCGCACCCAGTGCGCCTGCCGTCATGCATTAAGCGTCCAGCGAACCTTGGTCGATCAGCAGACCTGGGCCCATGGTGGTGCTCAGGGTCACGCGCTTGACGTAGACGCCTTTCGAGGTCGACGGCTTCAGGCGCTTGAGATCGGCCAGCAGCGCTTCCACGTTCTGCTTCAGCTTGTCGGCTTCGAAGCCAACCTTGCCAACCGAACCGTGGATGATGCCGTTCTTGTCGGTACGGAAACGTACCTGACCAGCTTTGGCATTCTTGACTGCAGTGGCGACGTCTGGCGTCACGGTGCCGACTTTCGGGTTAGGCATCAGACCGCGCGGGCCGAGAACCTGGCCCAGCTGGCCAACAACGCGCATGGCGTCCGGGGAAGCGATGACGACGTCGTAGTTCAGGTCGCCGCCTTTCATTTCAGCAGCCAGATCGTCCATGCCTACGCGGTCGGCACCGGCGGCCAGAGCAGCTTCAGCGCCCGGACCCTGGGTGAAGACAGCGACGCGAACGGTCTTGCCGCTGCCATTGGGCAGAACGGTAGCACCACGAACGACCTGGTCGGATTTACGCGGGTCAACGCCGAGGTTGATCGAGATATCGACCGACTCGGAGAACTTGACCGCGGAAATTTCGGCCAGCAGCGCAGCAGCGTCGTTGAAGCTGTAGGCTTTGCCCGGCTCGATCTTGGCCGCGATAGCCTTTTGGCGCTTGGTCAGCTTAGCCATTTACACACCCTCCACGTTGAGGCCCATGCTACGAGCAGAACCGGCGATGGTGCGCACGGCTGCATCCATATCAGCTGCAGTCAGATCGGCCTGCTTGGTCTTGGCGATCTCTTCGAGCTGAGCACGGGTAACGGTACCGACCTTGACGGTGTTCGGACGAGCCGAGCCACTGGTCAGGCCAGCTGCTTTCTTCAGCAGCACGGAAGCCGGGGTGCTCTTGGTTTCGAACGTGAAGCTACGGTCACTGTAAACAGTGATGATCACAGGAGTCGGCAGACCAGGTTCCATGCCCTGAGTCTTGGCGTTGAACGCCTTGCAGAATTCCATGATGTTGACGCCGTGCTGACCCAGAGCGGGGCCGACGGGTGGCGACGGGTTGGCCTGAGCGGCCTTTACTTGCAGCTTGATATAAGCCGTGATTTTCTTAGCCATTAGCTACTCCAGTTACGGGTTCTAGCGCCTTGCGGCTCCCCGACTATTGCCTGTTTATCCCAGTGACAACAAAACCCCGCAGCCTATGACTGCGGGGTATGGGATGCGTGTGTCAGTTACGACTTCTCGACCTGACTGAACTCCAGCTCGACCGGAGTGGCACGACCAAAAATGGTCACTGCCACCTGGATGCGGCTCTTCTCGTAATTCACTTCTTCGACGACGCCACTGAAATCAGCGAACGGGCCATCGACAACACGAACCATCTCGCCCGGCTCGAACAGCGTCTTGGGCTTGGGCTTGTCACCACTGTCGGCAACACGACGCAGAATGGCGTCAGCCTCTTTCTCGGTGATCGGCGCCGGCTTGTCGGCAGTACCACCGATAAAGCCCATCACGCGCGGCGTATCCTTGATCAAGTGCCAAGTCGCCTCGTTCATTTCCATCTGTACCAACACGTAGCCTGGAAAGAACTTGCGCTCACTCTTGCGCTTCTGGCCATTACGCATCTCCACCACTTCTTCGGTGGGAACCAGAATCTCGCCGAACTGATCTTCCATTCCGGCGAATTTTACGCGCTCGATCAGCGAACGCATTACATGCTTCTCGTAACCCGAGTAAGCATGCACAACGTACCAACGCTTAGCCACGGGACACCCTATCTCAACTTACAATAAACGACACAAGCCAACCGAGGAGCGAATCGAGCCCCCACAACACCAGAGCCATGACAAGCACGACCAGGACGACGATCAGCGTGGTTTGCGTGGTTTCCTGACGGGTAGGCCAGACAACCTTGCGAATTTCGACGCGAGCTTCCTTTGCCAACCCGAAAAAGGACTGACCTTTTGCCGTTTGCAGCGCGATCAGTGCAGCGACAACCGCCAGCACGAGCAAGGCAACGACACGGTACAGGATCGGCTCACCGGAGAAGTACTGATTACCGACCACTCCAGCGACCACAAGCAGGGCCACCGCGATCCACTTGAGCAGATCAAAACGAGAGTCTTTGGCTTCAGCCTTAACATTCATGAACAAGGATCCTGTGAGAAGACACGCCAAATTCGTTAGAAAATGGCAGGTCAGGAGGGAATCGAACCCCCAACCTACGGTTTTGGAGACCGTCGCTCTGCCAATTGAGCTACTGACCTAGAACAAAATCAGGCCGACCATTATGCCGGCCTGACGGGGACAGATCAATCGATTATTCGACGATCTTTGCTACAACACCGGCACCAACGGTACGGCCACCTTCGCGAATGGCGAAGCGCAGGCCGTCTTCCATGGCGATCGGCTTGATCAGGGTGACAACCATTTTGATGTTGTCGCCCGGCATTACCATCTCAACGCCTTCCGGCAGTTCGCACGAACCGGTCACGTCAGTGGTACGGAAGTAGAACTGCGGACGGTAGCCTTTGAAGAACGGGGTGTGACGACCACCTTCTTCCTTGGACAGAACGTACACTTCAGCTTCGAACTTGGTATGCGGCTTGATGGTGCCCGGCTTGGCCAGAACCTGACCACGCTCTACGTCGTCACGCTTGGTGCCGCGCAGCAGAACGCCACAGTTCTCACCAGCACGACCTTCGTCGAGCAGCTTGCGGAACATCTCGACACCGGTGCAGGTGGTCTTGGTGGTGTCACGCAGACCAACGATCTCGATTTCTTCCTG
>NZ_JAVHZV010000007.1 GCF_031119625.1 Pseudomonas sp. G34 | reverse complement strand
GATCTCCAGCGCTGGCACGCTTAGCTCGCTGATCGCAGCTCGACGCAGTACGTTGTGAAGCATGAAAAGAGAACAGGCCTGTACAGCGCTTTTGCCAAAGTCGAGAGCGGAAGCCCTGCTTATTGGTATCGCCTAGCTCCTAACGCTGACCGAGCGGATTTTGCGGTGGTGAGAGCGATACTCGATACCTCCGATTCTTCCGGGACACTGCAGAGCCAAAGCGCTCCCAACACGTTTCAGGATGCCGAGGCGATACGTAGAGCAAGCATCAAATGCGCTGCGGTCTGCCTAGGCTCTACTCCTATCGCGCTTTCCTCTTGGACCTAGAGAGGTTACAGGGCTGCGTGCTGCTATGGACGGCAATGAGCAGTGACAGCCAGTCGGTAGCTCGCCCTAACGGCTTCTTCTGGCCGACCCCGAACAGTTTCCCCAAATAACCCGCCGCTTTCGAATGCTAGCCTGACGAGCCAGCCCCCTCTTGAAGCGAGGCGCCAATGTTGAATATTCGGGTGATGACCCTGGACGATTACGACGCAGTCATCAAGCTGATGAGGTCGACGCCCGGCATCTCGTTGCGCGATGCCGACTCGCGGGACGCGACCGCACGCTACCTGGCGCGAAACCCGGGGCTGAGCTTCGTTGCCGAGGTCGAAGGCCTGTTGTGCGGGTGCGTCATGTGCGGGCATGACGGGCGCCGCGGGTATCTGCAGCACCTGCTCGTGCGCCCGGAATATCGGCGCCAGGGCATCGCGAATGCGCTGGTAGCACGCTGCCTTTCGAGCCTCGAGAACCTCGGCATCCACAAATGCCATCTGGACGTTTTCAAGACCAACCCGAGCGCCGCCCATTACTGGCAAAGCCAAGGCTGGCAGCTCAGGTGCGATATCGATCGCTATTCCTTTACCCGCTCGGGCAACCAGAACGCCTGACCAATCGAGCGGCACCCAGCAGGGTCGTTGCGCGGCGCGCGGCTTACACCACGCTGGCGCGCTGCAGGTCGCTGCGGTGGCCAACGCCGGCGGCCTGCAGGCGCTGCACCAGCTCCTCACGGGCGGCGCGGCCACCGGCGCGCACGTAGTCGAGCTCACTGGCGGTGATCAGCACCACGGCAATCAGGCTGACCGGCGACAGCGGCATGTCGCCCAGGCGCGTCGGGAAGTCCGCCGGGGGGCCGCCGAGCAGTACGCCAACAGTGTCGTCATCGCTGACGAAGTGCGCGGTCAGCTGCTCGCCGATGTGCTGCGACTGGCTCACGCCCGGCAGTTCCAGGGACAGCACGCCATGCTGCTCGATCTGCTCGACGATGCCGCCGGCACCGGCGACCGTGCCGGCCACGTGCTGGAGCAGCTCGAAGGCCCAGCTGTACTTGAGCGGGTCGACTTCGCCCGGCTTGCCCCGGGCGTGCTCGGGGATGTCGGCGGTTTCCAGGAACAGCTCCATCTCGAAACCGTTGCCCGTGCCCTCCACGTCATCGAAGGGATCGGAGAGGCCGTCGGTCGCCAGGAGGATGGACTCGCCACGGCGCACCACGCGGTACGCCTGGCGGGTCGACGGCCACTGCGGGCCGCCGGTGAAGCTGGGGCTGATCAGATAACCGAGCACGTCCTGCTCGACGGCGCCAACACCCTGCCAGTGGCGATCCAGACACCCGGCGCTGGCCTCGCGGGCTGCCTGGTTGGCCGCCTCGGCGGCGCTGTCGCCGTCAGGGATTTCCGGGCTATGGGCAGCTGACGATTCAGCCTCGGCGGAGGGTTTGGATGACAGGCCGAACAACTTGCGGAAAAAACTCATGGGCAATCCTTGCTGAAGGGCTGCTCGAAGGGCCGAGCAGTGGCTGAAGAGGCGGCCGCCATTCTGGCGTGCCGGCAGCCGCGTGAAAACCGACTGGGCCACACGTCATGCAGCCCATTCGACCGCCGCCCTGCGCAAGGTTCACAGCCGTGCTCTGCCGCAGCTCACACCTGCTCACCGCGGGCCGTCGCCACCGCCGTGCGCAAGCCCAGCAGGTAGCTGTCCACACCAAAGCCGCTGATCTGCCCGCGCACCACGTCGGCGAATACCGAGTGGTGGCGGAAGGCCTCGCGGGCATGGATGTTGGACATGTGGATTTCCACCACCGGCACGCTGAGGATCGCCAGCGCGTCGCGGATGCCGTAGCTGTAGTGGGTCCAGGCGCCGGCGTTGATCAGCACCGCATCCGTACCCTCCAGGTAGGCCTGGTGGATGCGTTCGCACAGGGCGCCTTCGTAGTTGCTCTGGAAGCTATCGATTTGCACGCCGAGGGATTCGGCCAGCTCACCCAGGCGCGCGTCGATTTCCTCCAGGGTGATGGTGCCGTACTGCACCGGGTCGCGCTTGCCGAACATGTTGTGGTTGATGCCGTGCAGCATGAGGACTTTCATCGCCTGCCCCTCACACCAGCGGCACGGTGAGTCGCTGGATCACCGGCCCGGTTTGCGGGCGCACGCCACGCCACCACGCGAAGGCTTCGGCCGCCTGCTCGACGAGCATGCCCACGCCATCCGCCAGGGTGTTCACGCCGGCCTTCTTGGCCACCTGCAGAAACGGCGTCAGGCCCTTGCCGTAGGCCAGTTCGTAGGCCAGCGCCGCATTGGCGAACACCGATTCCGGCACCGGCGGCAGCCCGCCAGTGAGGCTGGCCGAGGTGGCGTTGATGACCAGGTCGAACGACTGCCCGGCCAGGTCTTCGTAGGTGCTGAGCAACAGGCGCGAATCATTGATCTCGCTCTCCAGCACCCTGGCCTTGTGCATATCGCGGTTGGCCAGCACCAACCGCGCCGGGCCGGCGCACAGGAACGGCAGCAACGCGCCGCGCACCGCACCACCGGCGCCGAGCAGCAGCACCCGGCGCCCGGTCAGCGGCTGGCCGAGGTTGTGCTCGATATCGCGCAGCAGGCCGATGCCATCGAAGTTCTCGGCCAGCAGCGCATCGCCCACGAACTTGAAGGCATTGGCAGCCCGCGCCAGGCGCGCCCGCTCGCTGGGCTGGGTGGCCAGCTCGAAGGCCTGCAGTTTGAACGGCGCGGTGATGTTCATGCCCAGCCCGCCCTGGGCCCGGAAACGCGCCACATCAGCGGCGAAATCGCTGGTCGAGCCTTCGATGGCGCTGTACTCGATCTGCTGCCCGCAACTTGCCGCGAACAGCCCGTGAATCAGCGGCGACTTGGTGTGACCGATGGGGTTACCGATCACGGCGTATTGGTCTGTCATGGGTTTTCTCCATGGCTGTACAGCACACCATCTGCCTGCAGCCGGGTGATTTCCTCGAGGCTGAAGCCCAGTTGCGCGGCGACTTCGGCGTTGTGTTCACCCAGGTCCGGCGCCACGCGGGTGACCGTGGTATCGCAGTCGGAAAAACGGAACGGCAGGTTCGGCAATTTCAGGGTGCCGTAGCGTGGGTGCTGCTGCTCGATGAGCATGCCGCGGGCCTGGATCTGCGGGTCGTTGACCACCTCGTCGATGCGCTGCACCTTGGCGCTTGGCACATCCACCTCGTCGAGCAGCGACAGCAGGCGCGCCACAGGGTTGGCGCCCACCCAGCGACGGACGATGGCGAGGATTTCTTCGCGGTGCTGGTTGCGGCCGCCGGGGGTATGCAAGCGCGTGTCACTGCTGAACCCGGCCACCCCGGCATCGGCCTCGACCAGGGCGGCGAAGCGCTTCCAGGAATCGTCGACCTGGGCGGCGATCACCAGGTCGCCGTCGGCGGCGCGGAATACGCCGTAGAGCGTCGAGGTCGGCATGTCATGGCCGGTCTGCTGCGGCAGGATCTGCCCGCCGGACAGGGTGTAGCACTGCACCGCGTACTCGTGCATCGACACCAGGGTGTCGTAGAGCGCCATGTCGATGTGCTGGCCCTTGCCACTGCTCACCCGCCCCAGCAAGGCAGCGTTGATGGCCGCCACCGCATGGATGCCGGTGTACATGTCGCCCAGTGAAATGCGCAGCAGCGGCGGTGCCTCGCCGGGCGTGCCGACCATCTGCATGATGCCGCTCTTGGCCTCGGCGATCAGCCCGAAGCCGGCCCGGTGCGCATCCGGGCCGGTGTGGCCGTAGGCGGAAATCGAGCAATACACCAGCTTCGGGTTGCGCTCGGAAAGCTCCTTGTAACCGAGGCCGAGCTTGTCCAGCGCGCCGGGGCGGTAGTTCTCGATGAACACGTCGGCGCTGTCGCAGAGCCTGTGCATGAAGGCTTTGCCGCGCGGGTCCTTCATGTTCACGCTGACGCCCTGCTTGCCCATGTTGAGCTGCAGGAAGTAGCCGCTCTGCTGGTCATCGAGGACGAAGGCGTGTTGCCGGCCGGCATCACCGCTGCCGGGCCGCTCGACCTTGATCACCTCGGCGCCCAGGGCCGCCAGGCAACGGCCCACATAGGGGCCGGCGAGAAAATGGCTGTAGTCGATGACGCGGATGCCTTTGAGCGGCAGTGGCTGGCTCATACGCTGGCCTCCCGGCGCGGCACCATCAGGCGGTGCTCACCGCGCTGCACCACCTCGCCCTTCTGGTTGATCAACTCCGAGGGCAGCACCACGATGCCCCAGCCCGGTTTGCTCTTGCTGGCACGCATCGAGCCCACGCGTATCTTCACGTGCAGCACGTCGCCGACGCGGATGGGCAGCAGGAAATCCCAGGTCCAGCCCAGCGACATGCCGGGCAGGAAGCGGTACCCGCACTGGGTCTTCAGGCCATCGGCGATGGACAGCCCCATCAGCCCATGGGCGACCAGGCCGCCGAAATGGCTGGCCTTGGCGTATGCCTCATCGACGTGCACCGGGGTGTGGTCGCCGGTCAGGTCGGCGTACGCGAGGATGCGCTGCTTGGTCACCGTGTAGCTGGGGGTGATGGCTTGGTCGCCCTCGCGGGCATCGTCCCAGTACTTCTCGACGATACTCATGCCGGCACCTCCACGCGGGCATTCACCGCCAGGGCTTCGGCCACCGCACTGGCCGGCGAGGCCTGGATGAACTCCACCGCCAGGCCATCGGGCAGGCGCAGCCAGTTACTGCCCTGGGGCATCACGGTCACGCCCTCGAAACCCAGGGCGGCGGCCAACGCCGCTTCCATGTCCTCGCACATCATGCCCAGGTGGCCCATGCGCCCTTCCGGGCCGGCGAAGCCGGGCTGGCTGATGAACTGCATGCCGCCGAGGGTCCAGTACTGGGTCGGCTCCTCGAGCGTGCCGTGCACCTCGCGCATGGTCATGCCGAACACGTCATGGAAGAACGTGATGTACCAGTGGATATCGCTGACCCAGAAGGCCACGTGCTCCAGGTAGGCTTTGGGAATACTCATCGCTTGGCTTCCTCTTGTTGTTGATCGCCCATGGCGCGTTCGATGCCCTTGACGCACGCCACCAGCGTGGCGTTGACGGGCGTGGCGACGCCATGGCGCTGGCCGAGCCGCACCACGGCGCCGTTGATGAAATCGATTTCGGTGACCGAGCCCTTTTCCAGGCTCTGCAGCATGGAGGTCTTGAACGAGGCCGGTAGCCCGTCGCTCGCCAGGTTCCAGGCCTGCTCCGGTTTGCTGAGGCTGAGGGCCACGCCGGCCGCTTTCGCCACGGCGATGGCTTCGGCCACCGCGGCCAGGGCGGTTTCGCGAAGCAGCGGCTCGCTGTAGAGCTGGCCGTAGGTGAGCATGGTGATGCCGGTCAGCGCGCCGGTGGCGACGTTGACCAGCAGCTTGTCCCACATGGTGCCGAGGATGTTCTCGCTGACTGTGGTGTCCAGGCCGGCACCGCGGAACACCTCGGCGATGTGGCTGATGCGCGCGCTGGCGCGGCCATCGAGCTCGCCAATGAACGTCTGCTTGCCCGCCACGCCACAACGTATGCGGCCTGGCGCCAGGAGCACGCCCCCCACGTAGGTCTTGCCGGCGATCACCTGGTCGCGCCCGACCACCTCGGCGAGCAGGTCCTCGTGGCCCAGGCCGTTCTGCAGCGACAGCACCACGGTCTGTGGCCCGAGCAGCGCAGTGGCGCCGGCGACGGCCTCGCGGGTGGCGAACGACTTGACCAGCACGATGAGCAGGTCGACGGGGCCGACCTCTTCGGCACGCGAGGTGGCCTTGATGCGCACGCTGCGCTCGCTGTCTGCTTCGATCACCGTCAGGCCGTGCTGCCTGATGGCGTCTATGTGCGCGCCAGCGCGGTTGAGCAGCCAGGTTTCATGGCCTGCCTCGCTGAGGGCGGCGCCAAAGGTGCTGCCCAACGCACCGGAGCCGAGGATGCAGATTTTCAAGGTGAGGCGCTCCCGCTTTTTTTCTCACCTTAAACACGCCCCCAATGTTGAGCTATACAATGAAACCAATAGCTCCATCAGAAAATTAAATAATGACCAAGATCGATGCCTTGCCGGAGCCCAAGCTGCTGCTCTTGTTCGATGTGCTGTACGACACCCGCAGCGTGACCCGAACGGCCGAACAGCTGGGGCAAAGCCAGCCGACCATCAGCCTGTGGCTGGGCAAACTTCGAGAACAGCTTGGCGACCCGCTGTTCGTGCGCACGCCCACCGGCATGGCGCCCACGCCCCAGGCGGACGCTCTGATCACCCCGTGCCGCGAGGTGCTCGAATCACTGCGCCGGCTGACCGCCTGGGAGATCGGCTTCGACCCGGCCAGCGCACAGCGGCGCTTTCGCCTGTGCCTGAGCGATGCCAGCCACATCACCCTGCTGCCGAAGATTCTCGAGTACCTGCGCAATCACGCACCTGGCATCCGCCTGGAAGTCGCGCGTATCGACGGTAATACCGAGCGCGCCCTGGAAACCGGCGAGGCCGACCTGGCCATAGGTTTCGTGCCCTGGCTGGGCGGCGGCATCTACCAGCAGGTGCTGTTCCCCCAGGACTGGGTCTGCCTGGCCCGCCCAGACCACCCGCGCATCGGGGAGGCGCTGCAGCTCGATGAGTATGTGCGCGAAGGCCATGTGTTGGTGAGTGCCGGCACCGGCCAGAAACTGCTGGAAGCCGCCCTGGCCCGCAATGCCATCGAGCGGCAGATCGTCCTCGAGCTGCCGGGCTTCCTCGGCCTGGGCGCCGTGGTGGGCAGCACCGACCTGATCGCCACCCTGCCGCGGCATATCGGCGAAACCCTGGCCCGCCCCCACGGCCTGAAGGTGCACACCTGCCCGCTGCCGATCGAGACCTTTCTGGTCAAGCAACACTGGCACGCCCGCTACCACCAGGACCCGGGCAACCGCTGGTTACGCTCGACCATCTCGACGTTGTTTCAGAGCAATTGAGCCGCGCAGCAAAACCGGCTGCGCAGACGCCCCATCGCCCTAACGCGTCGACTTCACGTTGCCGTGACGGACTTCCCTGGACGGTGAGTTGCCGAAATACGCCGTGTAACACTTGCTGAAATGGCTCGGCGAGACGAAGCCGCAGGCCACGCTGACGTCCAGCACCGGCAGGTCCGAGTGCTGCAGCAAGCGGCGGCCTTCGGTGATGCGCAGCTCCAGGTAATAGCGCGCCGGCGTGGTGCCCAGTTGCTGCTGGAACAGCCGCTCGATCTGCCGCCGCGAGCGGCCCGAGTAGGCGGCCAGCTGGTCGGTGCTCAACGGCTCCTCGATATTGGCGCTCATCAGGTTGATGACCGTGCGCAGCGGCTCGCTCATCTTCGCGTGCAGGGTCGGTTTGACCCGTTTGTAGCGCGACTCCTCGAACGCCAGGATGCCGACAATGCCCTCGGCCAGGTCATTGCCATGCAGCGTGCCGATCCACTCCAGCACCATATGGAAGGCGCCGGTCGGGCTGGCCGCGGTCAGCCGGTCGCGGTCGACCACGAAGCTTTCCGAGGTCACCTGGCTGTGCCGGGCGATTTCCGCCAAGGCCGCGCGATGCTCGGGGTGGATCGCACAGCGGTAGCCATCCAGCAGCCCGGCCTGGCCGATGAACCAGGCGCCACTCCACAGCCCCGCCAACGCCACCTGCTTGTCGGCCGCCATGCGCAGCAGTTGCCTGAGTGCGGGAGTGGGTCGCAGCGGGGTGCGCAGGCCGGCGCAGATCACCAACAGATCCAGCTCGGCGAGGTCCTTGCCGGTCAGCTCGGCGTCCGGGCAGATGACGATGCCCAGGTCGCTGGTCACCGCCTGGCCATCCAGGCTGAAGGTGCGGGTGACGAACAAACCGCGCTCGATCAGGTTGGCGGTCACCAGCACGTCCAGCGCCTGGGTGAAGGCCGGCAGGGAAAAGTGCTCCTGCAGCAGAAAGCCCACGCGGGTCTGCCGCGAAGCATCCTTGTTCGCCGCCACGAAACGCAGGTTCTGCCCCTGCAGCGTCTCGCTGAAACTGCGTCTGTCCGCCATCGCTTGCCCCTGTCTGCAGCCCGGTCACCTCTGGCCGATTGTGGCAGCTGACGACGGACTTGGGGCGTTGATTTGATTGTGAAACACTGCAGCGCTTCGATGACCCACGAGGACACTGCCGGTGAGCAACCGCAACGTTCGCATCCTCAAGCAGCACCTGCTTTCGGATAACTGGTACGTACTGAAGAAGATCGACTTCGAACTGCAGCGCCGCGACGGCAGCTGGCAAACGCAGACCCGCGAGGTGTACGACCGCGGCAATGGCGCCACCATCGGCCTGTACAACCGGGCCAGGCGCAGCGTGATTCTTACCCGACAATTTCGCATCCCGGCGTTCGTCAACGAACACCACGGCTACCTGATCGAAGCCGCCGCCGGCCTGCTGGACAATGCCAGCCCCGAGGAACGCATTCGTCTGGAGGCCGAAGAGGAAACCGGCTACCGCGTGCGATCGGTGCGCAAGCTCTTCGAGGCCTTCATGAGCCCCGGCTCGGTGACCGAACGGGTGCACTTCTTCATCGGCGAGTATCAGCCCGAGGACCGCGTTACCGACGGCGGCGGCCTGGCCGAGGAAGGCGAAGACATCGAGGTGCTGGAACTGCCTTTCGCCGAGGCCCTGGCGATGGTCGAAGACGGCCGCATCATGGACGGCAAGACCATCATCCTGCTGCAGTACCTGAATACGCTGATGCCCGCCACGCCGCTGATGATCCTGCTGGCCGGCGCCGATGACGAGGTGCAAAGCTGCGCGACCAGGCTGCTGCAGGCCGGCCACCTGCCGGTCACGGCAACCTGGCCGACGCGGGCTGGGGAGGAAGATTCAGCGGTTGATGCCGAGCGCTATGGGCAGCTGCTGCTCGGCCGCTGCGATGCGCTGTTGCGGGTGGCCGGCGCATCCAGTCAGGCGGATCGGCTGGTGGCGTTGGCGGAAGAGAAAGCGCTGCTCGTTTACCACGAAGTGGACGAGATCATCGGCCAGGCAATCAGCTGAACATCGGCGACCGATAGCGAAAGGGAGCTTCATCATGACCGCAACCATCCGCCTGGCCACCTGCGCGGATATCGACACCCTGTTCGATATACGTACCAGCGTCATCGAGAACCATCTCTCCCGTGAACAACTGGATGAACTGGGTATCACGGCTGCCGCTCTGCAACAGGCGATAGAAGAATCAGCGTGCGTATGGGTGGCGGAGCTGGAGGGCGCTGCCGGGGGCTTTGCCATGGTCGATGCCGAGGCCGGCGAGCTGTTCGCCCTGTTCGTTCGCCCGCAGTGCGAAGGCAAGGGGCTTGGCGCACTGCTGCTGGAAGCTGCCGAGCAGGCATTGTTCGCTAACCATGAGGTCATTTACCTGGTGACCGATGGCCACGAGGCGGTTCGTGCCAACGGTTTTTACCGTCGCCATGGGTGGGCTCGGGTTGCCAAGGTGGACGAGCGCGATGTCCGCTATGAAAAACGCCGCGTGGGCTGACTGCTAGAGGGCATCCCTTCCCTGCTTGTGGTTGATAGCTGCTGGGCCACTGTCTCAGGTTTCTACGCCACCCATGCCAGGCGTGCGCGGTTGTTCATGCTCGGGCTCAGGTTGGGCCTGCTCGGTCTCTTCCTTGGCGCCTTCCTTCTCCGGTTTGCCGAGCATTTCGTTGGTGGATTTCTGCACCTCGTCGATCTGCTTGTTGAAGGCAGTGACCGTGTCGCTGACCGCTTCGCGGGCGATTTCCTGCACGGCCTGCTCGGCCTTTTCGGTGAACTTCTGCGCCGATTCTTCGGCCATCTCGCAGCCGGCCAGGGTCAGGCCGATCACGGCGACCAGGGCCAGCGCGGAAAGGGGGGATGGATTCATGGCTCGTCTCCTGTGGTGAGAAGCCCCGGCGGCGCCGGGGCGTTGCAACGTCAGTGCGGGGTCTTTTCTGCGTCGAGGGCCGGCGGGTCGTTGCGGGTTTTCCACAGCGACAGCAGCACGCCACCGATCAGCAGGCCCAGGGTCACGCTCAGGGAAATCACTGGCGGGGTCTTGCCGATGATGCCGACCAGGAAGATCTTGCCGCCGATGAACACCAGTACCAGGGCCAGGGCGTACTTGAGGTAGGCGAAGCGATGGATCATCGCCGCCAGGGCGAAGTACAGCGCACGCAGACCAAGGATCGCGAAGATGTTCGAGGTGTAGACGATGAACGGGTCCTGGGTGATGGCGAAGATCGCCGGCACGCTGTCGATGGCGAATATCAGGTCGGCACACTCGATCAGCACCAGCGCCAGGAACAGCGGCGTGGCCCAGCGCACCATGCGGCCCTGCTCATCCGGCTGACGCACGAAGAAGCGGCCTTCGTGCAGGCGGTCGGTAACCCGCATGTGCCGACGCACGAACTTGATCAGCTTGTTCTCGGACAGGTCCGGGTGGTCGTCGACCTTGCTGAACAGCATCTTCACGCCGGTGAGCAGCAGGAAGGCGCCGAACACGTAGAGGATCCAGCTGAACTGCGCGATCAGCGCGGCGCCCAGGCCGATCATCAGGGCACGCAGCACGATCACCCCGAGGATGCCCCAGAACAGCACCTCGTGCTGGTACTTACGCGGGATGGCCAGGAAGCTGAAGATCATCGCCATCAGGAACACGTTGTCCATCGACAACGATTTCTCGATCAGGAAGCCGGTATAGAAATCCATACCCGAGGTGGCGCCCTTCATGTGCCACACCCACAGGCCGAACAGCAGGCCCGCGGTGATATAGCCGCCGGACAGCAGCAGGCTTTCCTTGACGCCGATTTCGCGGTGCTCACGGTGCAGCACCCCGAGGTCGAAGACCAACAGGCTGACGACGATGGTGATGAAGATCAGCCAAAACCAGGCTGGTGTGCCGAGGAAGTCGGCGGTGAGGAACGGTACTAGGGTGCTCATGAGCCCCTCCTAAGTCAGAGTTGTACAAACTGCAACTCCGACATGGCAGCTGGGTAGCTGTCAGAGGGGCCCGGCGTCGCAGCGCCAATCTAGCAGGCGCTGCGCGGTTCTCAAGGGGCGACTCGTTGCAAATTATAACGAGGCGAACACCCGGCAAATGCGCCTAAAAGTTCCCATCAGGCGCGGAAAAATTTATTTCAGGCGCTTTCCCGAATGCTCTCTGGCTTGTCGCTTGGTGCCCAGGCGTTGCCCCGCAGGCGGCTGGCATCCCTGGCCGGCGGCAGGCCGAACAGGCGCGTGTAATCACGGCTGAACTGCGACGGGCTTTCGTAGCCCACGCGGTAGCCGGCGCCTGCGGCATCCAGCGCTTCGGCGACCATCAGGCGGCGGGCCTCCTGCAGGCGCAGGTGGGTGCGAAACTCCAGTGGGCTCATGGCGGTGACGGCCTTGAAGTGGGCGTGAAAGGTCGAGCGACTCATGCCGGCGATATCGGCCATGGCATCGATCCGGCAGGCCTCGGTGTAATGGCTGCGCAACCAGACGATGGCCTT
Organism: Pseudomonas sp. G34; assembly: GCF_031119625.1. Classification (GTDB taxonomy): domain Bacteria; phylum Pseudomonadota; class Gammaproteobacteria; order Pseudomonadales; family Pseudomonadaceae; genus Aquipseudomonas. Next base: position 345,504 of record NZ_JAVHZV010000007.1, on the reverse strand, counting down.
GGCGATCTGGCTCAGGCGGCTGTCGGCCCTGACCATCTGCCGCACCATGGCCCCGCCACTGCCAATCAGCAGGCGGTAGAGAATCTCGCGCACCGTCAGCGGCGCCAGCTCGGCGATATCGCCGGGCGCGTCCAGCAGGCTGGCGAGCCGGGCGGCGGCATCGAGCAGCTCCGGTGTGGTTTCGCCAAGCTGGATGCCGGCGGCGGGCGCGCCGTTCTTGGCGTCCGCCGGGTAACGCAGCACCAGGTCGCTGAGCACGGTCATGTCCAGATCGAGCACCAGGCACAGGTAGGGCCGCTCCTCGCTCGCCTCGATCACCGCGCCCATTACCGGCACGTCTACGGAGGCGACCAGGTAATTGGCCGCATCGTAGACATAGGTCGTGGTGCCAGCCGTCACCCGCTTGCGGCCCTGGACGATCAGGCAAAGGGTCGGCTCGTAGACCACCGGCATCGGCACGGTCGGCGTGGCGGAACGCACCAGGCTGACGCCGGCGATCGGCGTCGGCTGGATGCCGTCACCCGACGTATGTCGGCCGATGATCTGTACCAGCTTGTGCAGCGAATCCATGACCTCTCCTTTGCTCAAGCAAGGTTTTACAAGGTTTTTCAAGCGGATGATCAGGTAAGTATCCGCGACGATCCAGCTACGGGCAGCGCATGCTGCGCGGGCAGACTCGTTCACGACGGATCGCCAGGCGAGCCTGTGCAGCGCCCATCTTGCCTCACCCGAGCGAAGCTCGACAGCCCCAGCGGCTCGGACGATCAGGCAGGCGGCCCGGCAAACGGAGACACCGGCCAGCATAGGCCAGCCACACCGCTCAGGCAGATCAAACAGTGAAGAGGAGTTCAGCCATGCTTACCACCACCTTGCGTAACACCCGCGTCGCCGCCCTGTACGGAGCCCTGTTGCTCGGCGCCCTGTTGCCCGGCCTGGCCCAGGCCGACGCGAATGCCGCTGTCGAAGCCCGCAACAAGCAGGCGGTCAGCGAAGCCTTCGATCGCTGGGCGGCCGGCGGCAATACCTTCTTTCGCGACATCCTGACGCCCGACGTGGTGTGGACCATCAAGGGTTCAGGGCCCAGCGCCGGCACCCATCGCGGCGTGGACGCCTTCGTGGGTAACGCGGTACAGCCGTTCGCCGCACGCCTGTCCGAGCCGGTGCGCCCGGTCAGCAAGCAGGTCTGGGCCGATGGCGACCATGTGATCATCCAGTGGGATGGCACCGGCGTGGCCCGCGATGGCCAGCCCTACCGCAACAGCTACGCGTGGATCTTCCGCATGCGCGACGGCAAGGCCTACGAGGTGTCGGCCTACCTCGACCTGCCAGCCTATGACGATGTGCTGCAGCGCATCCCCGACCCGGCATGATGGCCATGAGCTGCCGAGCAACCTGCCTGCGCGCCCTGCTGCTGGGCGCGTTCCTTCTGGCGCCACCCAGTACGGTGCTCGCCACCCAGCCAACCACGGCGGCCACGCCGCCAAGCCAGGAGAACGCCATGTCCGAGCATCCCTACGTGGGCATGTGGGTCACCGACGACGGCCAGATTCGCCATGAACTGCTGCCCAACAATCGTTACGACGAAGCGCGCGGCACTCGGCAAAGCGCCTATCAGGGCCGCTATGAGATCAACGGCACGCATATCGACTACTGGGACGACACCGGTTTCACCGCCGATGGCGAGTTCGTCGACCACGACACGCTGCACCACGGCGGCATGATCTTCCGCCGCCGTTAGCCAAATACAGGCCGCCTCACATGGGGCGGCCTAGCTATTTTCAGCCGCTGGTGTCGATCAGCAACTCGGGCTCGTGGCTGACCGGGAAATTCACCGAGCGGGCGATAAAGCACATTTCATGGGCCTGGTGATGCAGCGCGCGGGCCTTTTGCAGGTCGGAACCGGCAGCCAGGGTGACCTTTGGCCGCAAAACCACCGAGGTGAACTGCCCGGCGCCGTCGGCCTGCTCGAGCATCGCGCCCTGGGCGTTGTCCTCGTAGTCGGTCACCACGACGCCAGCGCCGGCACACAAGCCCAGATACCAGAGCTTGTGGCAGGCGGACAACGAAGCGACCAGCAGCTCTTCGGGATTCCAGCGTGCCGGATCACCGCGAAAACTCGGGTCGGATGACCCGTCGATCGGCACCTTGCCCGGCGCCTCGATGCTGTGCGCACGGCTGTAGCCGCGATGGGACGCGGTGCCACTGCCCTGGTTGCCGGTCCAGGTCACGCGTACGTCGTACTGATGCTGCTTTTCCGCCATTTGATGCCCCTTGAATGATCGTCAATCTGCTCGGCGAGCCTAGGGTCTGTTGCCGTTTCACGCACGGCCGCGCCGGAGCCCGTTTTGTCGCGAGGTAAGGCACGAGCCGCGAAGTTTAGCTAGCTAAATGAGCCGGCGAGAAACGCAGCATCGCGACAAAACAGGCCCGGCCCTACGGGTGGGGCCGCCTAGGTTGTGCGGGAAATCTCGCCATGCGTCGTTGGAGGACTTGGCAAGGGAAAACGCGGACGGCTAGTCCATTACCTGCGTCCTCCGCCTAGCGGATCGCCGCCCGGCCTGGCGAGATTTCTCGCGACAACGCGGCTCGCGTTGAAACGGCAACAGACCCTAGCGCTTTCGCGCGCCCGACGGTTGTACGTTTCGCTGAATTTCGGGCAGCGAAAGGCGCTCTGCCTGTTCTTCGATCAAGGGGGAATACATGACGACGACAGCACTGACATTGCATCAGTACGCAGCTTGCGACGACGGGGCGGTACCGGGCGCCGGCTGGGATGATCAGCGCCCGACAACCGCAGCGTCTCGGGGCGGCTGCCCGCCCCGAGACGTCTGGATCACTGGTCGCGCGTCACACGCCAGACCGTATTGGACAGGTCATCGGCGATGATCAGTGCACCTTTCGGGTCGACCGTCACGCCCACCGGGCGGCCACGGGTCTTGCCGTCATCGCCGCGAAAACCGGTGGCGAAGTCGACGGGCTCGCCGGCCGGGCGGCCGTCGGCGAACGGCACGAAGATCACCTTGTAGCCCACCGGGTTGTCGCGGTTCCAGCTGCCGTGCTCACCGACGAACACGCCGTTGGCGAACTGCTCGCCCATCTCCGGGATGGAAAAGTCGACGCCCAGCGCCGCCACGTGGGAGCCAAGGGCGTAGTCCGGCTTGATGCTGATGTCGACCATTTCCGGCTTGTGCGGCTGCACCCGGGTGTCGGCATTCGGGCCCCAGTAGGCGTAGGGCCAGCCGTAGAACTTGCCCTCCTGCACCGAGGTCAGGTAGTCGGGCACCAGATCCGGGCCCAGCTCGTCACGCTCGTTGACCACCGCCCACAGCTGGCCGGTTTCCGGCTGGATGGTCAGCGCGGTCGGGTTGCGCAGGCCGGTCGCATAGGGCTTGTGCATGCCGCTCGCAGCGTCGATCTGCCAGACCATCGCGCGGTCGGCCTCGACCTCCATGCCGCGCTCGCCGATGTTGCTGTTCGAGCCGATGCCGACATACAGGTAACGACCATCGGGGCTGATGGTCATCGCCTTGGTCCAGTGGTGGTTGATCTCCTTCGGCAGGTCGGTGACCTTGGTCGGCGCGGCGCTGGCCTGGGTCTGACCGTCCTGGTAGTCGAAGCGCACCACGGCGTCCTGGTTGGCCACGTACAGGTTGCCCTCGTGGAAGGCCAGACCGTAGGGCGCATTGAGGTTTTCGGCGAATACCGTCTGGGTCTCGTAGCTGCCGTCACCGTCGGCGTCGCGCAGCAGGGTCAGGCGGTTGCCGCCTTTGACCTTGGTATTGCCCTGGGCCTTGATGTAGCTGGCGATCACGTCCTTGGGCTTGAGCTTGGCGGCGTTGCCGCCACGCCCTTCGGCCACCAGGATGTCGCCATTGGGCAGCACCAGGGTCTGGCGGGGAATCTTCAGGTCGGTGGCGATCGCGGTGATGCTGAAGCCGTCCGGTACGGTAGGTACTTTATCGCCCCACTCCGCCGGCTCGGCGATCTTCATGCTCGGCAACAGGCCGCGTTGCGGTTCCGGCAGCTTGGGGTCGGGACCACGCTCGAGGGTGGAGTCCGCTTCGCCGCCACAGGCGCCGAGCAGCAGCGCCATGCTCAGGGTCGTCAGTGTGCCTGCAGTTCTCATCGCTCACCTCCCGAACGCAGGTTGCTCAGGCCCAGCCAGGCGGTGATCACCGCCAGCACGGCGACGATGGCCGACAGCACCAGGCCGGTAGGCATCATCGCCCAGGCGTCCTTGGCGTGTTCGAAGGCGTTGATCAGCCCGAGCACCCAGGTGACCAGCAGCAGCAGGAAATACAGCACCGGGCGACCGGCCTTGCGCTCGGCACCGATCAGGTTGGCCAGGGCGAACAGCAGCGCCAAACCGGCGAACAGCAGCCCGCCGGCGATCAGCCAGGCCGCGAAGTTGGCCCACTGGATCTGGAAGCTGTTCTGGTAGGCGATATCGCTCAGCAGCGCGCCGATGAACAGCGGAACGGTGCCGGCCAGCAGCATCGCGTGCAGCGGCCCTGGCCTGTATCGGTAGTCGGGGTGAGTGGTAACGGTCACGGTGGCTCCTTAACGTTATCGTTCAGCGATTGCGGTGCGGACAGCCGGCGAAGGCACCGGCCGGTCAGGCTCGCGCTGACTGCGCATAGGGGAAGATTGCGCGACGAGAACGTTAGTTCACCTCCATTTCCGGGCGGAAATATCCTGAAAGATCCGCCGTTGCCGGCCCCGCCGGATCATGCGAGGCAGGCGCCACTGCGAATACGCGCATGACGCCGTTCTGCCTGACTAGCCCAGCAAGCCCTTGAAGAACCGCGCAGCGTTTTCGTCGAGGGTGGCGATGTCGTAACCGCCCTCCTGCACCACCACGCACGGCAGGCCAAGAGCGCGGATGCGACGGCCCAGTTGCTCGAAACCGGCATGGCTGACCGCGACCTTGGACTGCGGGTCGTCCTCGTAGATATCGAAGCCCAGCGACAGCACCAGCACCTGCGGCGCGAAGGCGATGATCGCCTGCTCGGCCTGGCTCAGGTAGCTGAAAAAATCCGCCTCGCTGGCGCCATGGGGCATCGGCAGGTTGAGGTTGTAGCCCAGGCCGGCAGCCGCGCCGCGCTCGTCATCGAAGCCGGCCACCACCGGGTAGAAATTGGTCGGGTCGCCATGGATGGAAACGTACTGCACGTCATCGCGCTCGTAGAAGATCTCCTGGATGCCCTGGCCATGGTGCATGTCGGTGTCGAGGATGGTGACGCGCTCAAAACTGGCGCGCAGCACCTGGGCGGCAATCGCCGCATTGTTGAGAAAGCAGAAGCCGCCGGCCGCCTCGGCCCGCGCGTGGTGGCCCGGCGGGCGACACAGCGCATAGGCCTGGGGCTCGCCATCGCGCACCGCCAGGGCGGCGGCAACGGCGGCCTGGGCCGACCAGTAAGCAGCCGTCCAGGTGTGCTCGCCAATCGGGCAACTGCCGTCGGCCAGGTAGCGCGCGGTTTTGCCGAGAATGCCGCGCAGCGGGTTGTTCTCGCGGATGAAGATGTTCGACATCACCTCGTCGCCCCAGTCCTCGTCGACCTCGTGCCACTGGGCGTAGGCGCTTTGCAGGTAGTCCAGATAAGCGTCGCTGTGCACCGCGCGCAGCGGCGCGAGGCCGTGATCCGCCGGTTCGCTGACCGTGAAACCGAGCTGGCGGGCCATGGCCAGCAGCGGGTCGATGCGCGCCGGAATTTCCTGGGGCTCACGCATCTGCCCGCGGGACAGGTAGCTGCGCGGGTGATGCAGGCGTTGCTGAGGATGGAAAAAGGTTTTCATGGCGATTATCCGTAGTCGTGGCCGACGGGCGCGCGCCCGTCGGCGATTCAGTAACCCAGTCCGGGATCGACTTGATGGTTCAGCAGCAGGCCGGCCTGCAGGCGCTGCAGGTTGTCGGCGATCTGCCGGGCGATGCAGGCATCGGATGCCGCAGACGCCATATGCGGCGTGACCCACACGCCGGGCGCCTGCCACAGTGGCGAGTCGCGCTGCAGGGGCTCCTCAGCGAACACATCCAGCAGCGCGCCGCGCAGTTGGCCGCTGGCCAGCGCGTCGAGCAGATCGGCCTCGACCAGATGCTCACCACGGCCACAGTTGATCAGCGTGGCGCCCTCGGCCATATGCGCGAACACATCGCTGCTGAGCAGACCGCGCGTGGTGGCGGTCAGCGGCAACAGGTTGACCAGCAGGTCGAGGCCATCGAGAAAGCCGGGCAACGCCTGGACACCGGCAAAGGTGGCGATGCCCTCCAGTTCGCGGGGTGTGCGCGCCCAGCCCCGCAGCGCATAACCGGCCTCGGCCAGGCGCGCGGCCACCGGCGTGCCGATGGCGCCCAGGCCCATCACGCCGACCCGAAAATCCCGCGCGGCGCGCTGCAGCGGTCGCTGCCATCGCTGGCTCGCGCGGCCATTGAACACCTGGTCGAAACCGCGGTGAAAATGCAGCACGCCCCAGTGCACGTACTCGGCCATGCCCCGTGAGTGGTCGGGGTCGACCACCCGGCAAATGGGCAGCCCCGCAGGCCTGGAGCGATCATGTTCGAGGTGGTCGACGCCCGAGCCAATCGAGTGGATCAGCCGCAGGGCCGGCAAACGGCCCAGGCTGCCCTCGGCGGGGTACCAGCAGGCGGCCACCGCGGCTCGCTCGGCGCCCGGTTCATGCGGGCGCAGCACCTTGAGCTCGGGTGCGTGGCGGGCGAATACCTCGGCGAGCCAGTCCTCGAGCGGCCGTTCGCGGCACAGCAGCACGACGCTGGGCACGGGTTCAGCGGCACCAGTCATCGCGCTGCTCCTCGATCAGGCTCAGGGCGGCCTGCCAGGCCAGGTCGATGATGCTGTCGATGCCATCGCGGGCGAACTGCGCCGCGGTATGCCGACAGACTTCCTCACTGGGGATATTCAGCGCCACGCCTGCCGACATCGCCTGGATCTGCGCCTGGCAGGCGCGCTCCAGGAAATAGATCTCGTGAAAGGCATGGGCCACGCTCTGCCCGCCGGCCAGCAGGCCGTGGTTGCGCAGAATCATCGCCTTGTGGCTGCCCAGGTCCGCCACCAGACGCACGCGCTCTTCGAGCGACAGGGCGATGCCTTCATAGCTGTGGTACGCCAGGTGGCCATGGAACTTCAGCGCATGTTGGGTCAGCGGCAGCAGGCCATCGCGCTGGGCCGCCACGGCCATGCCGGCGGCGGTATGGGTGTGCACGATGCAGCACATGTCCGGGCGGGCTTCGTGGATCGCCGAATGGATGACGAAACCGGCAGCGTTGACCCGCCGCTCGCCGCCCAGGCGATCCACCACATTGCCCTGCAGGTCGATCAGCACCAGGTCGCTGGCACGCATCTTCTCGAACGCCACGCCGTAGCGGTTGATCAGGAAGTGATGCTCGGGCCCTGGCACCCGCAGGGTGATGTGGGTGTCGATCAGGTCGGTCATGCGGTAATAGGCGACCAGCCGGTACAGGGCGGCCAGGTCGCAACGCGCCTGCCATTCGGCATCGCTGATGATCTCGGGTTTGCTCATAAGGTCACGGCCTCCGGGTGGCACGGGCTCAGGGTATGGCGCTCTTTATCCCGCAGGTGAGCCAGGCCGATCACGCCGACCAGCGACATCAGCGCCAGCCCGCTGAAGAACAGCGCCAGTGGCAGCCACTGGCCGGCGAACTGCCCGGCCAGGTAAGTGCCGATCAGCGGCGTGAGGCCGCCGGTCAGGCCACTGCCCAGCTGATAGGCGATGGAAATGCCCGAGTAGCGCACCTGGGCCGAAAAGGCCTCGGCCATGTACCCGGCGATCGCCGAATACAGCGCCGCCAGCAGCAGCACGGCCAGGGCGATGCCGGCGGTCATGTAGACCAGGTTGCCGGTCTGCACGAGCAGGAACATCGGGTACGGCACCAGCATGCACAGCGCCGCCACCCACTTCAGGAAGCGCCCCTCGCCGAAGCGCTCGGCCAGCAGCGCCGAACACGGCTGGGAGAGGAACTGCAGGATGGTGACCAGGAACAGGCAGTCGAGAATGGTCGACTTGGAGATGCCCTGGTACTGGGTCACGTAGGTGATCATGAAGGTGTTGGTGAAGAAGAAGCCGCCCGAGCCGATGGTCACCGCGGCGGCGGCGAACAGGATCTGCCGCCAGTTGTGGCGCAGCACGTCCCTGACCGGGCTCTCGGAGGTCTGCTTCTGCTCCTTGACCTTGGCGAATTCCGGCGACTCGGGCACCCCGAAGCGAATCGCCAGGCCCACCAGCATCAGCACGCCACTGAGCAGGAACGGCACGCGCCAGCCCCAGCTCATCAACGCCTGCTGATCCATCTCGCTGATGGCGCGAAAAGCGATCAGTGCCAGCAGCAGGCCCGCCGGGCTGCCCAGTTGGGCGAACGACGCGAAGAACACCTTGCGGCCCTTGGGCGCGTGTTCGCTGGCCATCAGCACCGCCCCGCCCCACTCGCCGCCCACCGAGATGCCCTGCAGGAAACGCAGCGCCACCAGGCCGATCGGCCCCCAGATGCCGGCCTGGGCATAGGTCGGCAGCAGGCCGATGCAGGTGGTGGCCACGCCCATCAGCACCATGGTGAACAGCAACATCTTCTTGCGCCCCAGGCGGTCACCGAGGTGGCCGAACACCACGCCGGCGAACGGCCGGGCGATGAAGCCGACGGCGAAGGTGGCGAAGGCCGCCATGGTGCTCAGCACCGCGTTGTCGCTGGGGAAGAACAGCTGCCCGAGCACCAGGGCGGCGGCGAAGGCATAGATGTAGAAGTCGTAGAACTCGATGGTGGTGCCGATGAAGGCGGCCGCCGCGGCACGACGCGGCGTGGAGGTAGGGGTGGTCATCGCAGGCTCCCGGATTGGTTTTTATAGGCAGGAGAAAAAGCACATCCCAGGTGGGATCGGTCGCACTCTGGCGGTGCATTGCCAGATCATGCCCCCACCCCTATGCTAAGCAAAGCTTCTAATATCAATACTCAAGTATAAGTAAAACGGATACTTAAACGCCTATGAACGCGGGTTACCGTCACGCCGAAGCGCGCCGTTTTCTCAATGACCGGCTGGACTGGAACCTCTTGCGTACCTTCCTGGTGATCGGCCAGGAAGGCAGCATCAGCCGCGCTGCGGCGCGCCTGCACCTGAGCCAGCCGGCGGTGAGTCAGGCGCTCAAGCGCCTCGAGGAGCAGTTGGAAAGCGCCCTGGTGATCCGCAGCGGGCCGCGCATCGCGCTGTCCAAGGCTGGCGAGGAAGTCATGCAGATCGCCGCCGAGCTGTACGGCACGGTATCGCGCCTGGGCCCGGCACTCGACGCGCCGGAGGAAACCGTCGCCGGCAAGATCCGCATCCTGATGATCAGCCGTATCGAGTCGCGCTTCTACGACGACTTCCTGGCCAACTTCCACGTCGACTACCCGCGGGTCGAATTCGAGTTCGATGTGTTGCGCAGCTCCGACGTGGTCAGCGCGCTGCTGCAGAAGACCGCATCCTTCGGCCTGAGCCTGTGCCGCACGCCGCAGCCACGCCTTGAGCAACGGGTGATGCTCGAGCAGCGCTACGCGTTCTTCTGCGGCAAGCGCCACGCCTTGTTCGGCCGCAAACACCTGAAGCTGGCGGACCTGAAAAGCGAGAACTTCGTGAGTTTCACCAGCGACCAGATCGGCGGCAACCTGTCACCGCTGACCATTTTCCGCGACCAGCAGGGCTTCACCGGGCGTATCGTCGCCTCTTCGTCGAGCCTCGACGAGATCCGCCGCCTGGTGGCAGCCGGCTACGGCATCGGCTGCCTGCCCGAACATGTCGTCGCCAAGGACGTGCAGGCCGGCGAAGTGTGGCGCCTGCCACCGGCGGAGGGGGTGATCGATGTGAACGTGTACCTGCTGTGGAACCGCGACCAGAAGCGCACCCATGCCGAAGCGGTGTTTCTCGAGCGCTTCGAGCAGGCGCTGCTGGCCACCGATGTGAGCAACAGGTTCTGAGAACCTGTTCATGATCCTTCGGTCCAGGTTCGGTGATTTCGGCAACAAAGTGGCGGGAGCGGCCGTTCTCTATGTAGGGTGGATGACGCTCTTTTCATCCACCATTGCGATCGCAGAGCGGTGGACGGATGAAGCGTCGTCCACCCTACGACAGGCCGCTTCTGCTTTGTACCTGCCACTTCAGGCACATAAGGATCGTGAACAGGTTGTGAGGCGAGCGGCGCCATGGCCGCCCGCTAGCGGTTCAGTCCGCCGCGGGCGCGCCGTAGCGCCAGCGCACGAAGTGGTGCAGGGTCAACAGGCCGCAGATGATCACCAGCGGAATCAGCAGCACCCCGGAAATGATCGAGCCCCACAAGGCCACGCCGCTCTCCCAGGTCTGGCCCTTGCCCGCGGCCACGAATACCAGGCGCGTTTTCACTTCGCCGAAGCGTGCATCCGGCGTCAGCGCCTTCACCTGCAATTGGTAATCACCAGGCTGCAGGGGAATGCGCGCCACGGCGCGGGTGATTTCGTCGCGGCCATAGCTGGTGAGTTCGTCAGCCACCGAGCCCTGCCCTTCGGACACCAGCTCGCCGGCCGGGGTGAACAGTTTCCACGCCAGGGTCATCGGCGCCGGTGGGTATTCGACCCACTGCTCGTTCTCCCAGATCGGCCCGCCAGACAGCTTGCGCACCGTGAACAGCGGCAGCTCGCCCGTAGAGAACACCACCGCCAGGGTGTCGAACTCCAGCGTACGCACCTTGACCGGCAACTCGACGGTTTCGCCCTGATCGAGGCGCACCGGCGCATCGAGCGGCAAGGTGGTCGCCCAGACGAAGAACAGCCGCAGCGCGACAACCAGCAGCAACAGGCTCAGGCCCACGCTGCCCCAGAGAATCGCTTTACTCTTGTGACTCAATGTCGACTCCTAGCGCCGCTGCGAAAACAGATGCGCAAGGCTACTCGATATGGGCCTATGGATTCACCTGCGCCAATGCGTCGCACGTGTCTGCGACATGGCAGATCGGCTACCGGCTAAAAAGACTTCGTGAATGGCGTCGGCCGGTGTTAACTGCCCTCCCCCCGGACAGCGACAAGGAAAGCCATGTTCAAACGGAACGCGCGGTACCTGCTGCTGGTTGGCCTGTACGTGCTGACAAGTGTGTTTCTCTATCTCGACAGCCTTTCGGCCTTCTACCTGCAGGACGAAGAACTGGCTTACCTGGCGCTGCTGGTCGCCGGCACGCTGCTGGTGGTGCTGCCGGCCCTGGTGCTGTTCCTGATTGGCATGGTTCGCCACGAGCCCCGGCCCACCGGGGCAGCGCGCAAGTACCGGCTCGTCGGCCTGCTGGCGTGTCTGGGCCTGATGGTGCAGGCGATTCCCACGCTGAAGCACAGCTACTACAAGCACCACTATGACCTCAGCGAGCAGTGGCTCTGGAGCGGTGGCAGTGAAGACTTCAACGTGCTGGCCATACGCGGCAGGACGTTCTGCCAACTGAGCACCAAAACCAACGTGCACTTCGCCGATGTAAATGCCGACGGTTTCACCGACATGCTGCTAGATGGCGCTGCTGCCATGCTCTACGCCCCGTCAACGGACGCTTTCGAGAACTGCCCCGACCCCGGCGGCTAGACTCCGCCACAGTGCTCGCTCACTGCGGCAGACACTGGCGAACGGCCTCGATGGCCGCTTCGACATCCGCGAGGGTGGTGTAGCGCCCCAGGCTCAGGCGGATGCTGCTGTACGCCTGGGTAGCGTCCAGCCCCAGCGCCAGCAGCACGTGCGATGGGGCGCGGCTGGCCGAATTGCACGCCGACGTGGAGGAGAACGCCAGGCTGCGGCCCAGGCCCTGGACATTGAAGAAGGGGTGGTCGATGCACAGGTTGAGCGTGTGCGGCACGCGCTGCCGGGCACACCCATTGAGGCGCACGCCCGGCAGGCTCAGCAGGCCTTCGCGAAGCTGCGCGCCAAGCCCGGCGATACGCTGGTTCTCCTCGCCCATCAGCTCGCCGGCCAGGGCGAACGCGCTGCCCATGCCGACGATCTGGTGGGTGGCCAGGGTGCCCGAGCGCAGCCCCTGCTCATGCCCGCCGCCGTGGATCTGTGCCTGCATGAGTGGGCGCGCGCGCTCACCCACGTAAAGCGCGCCGATGCCTTTGGGGCCGTAGCTCTTGTGGGCGGAAAATGACATCAGGTCCACCGCCAGGCCCGCCAGGTCGATCGCCACCTTGCCGGTGGCCTGGGCGGCGTCCACATGAAACAGCGCACCACGCTGACGCACCCGTTCGCCAATCGCGGCGATATCGGTGAGGGTGCCCAGCTCATTGTTGACGCGCATCAGCGACACGACCAGGGTGTCGTCACGCAGCGCCGCCGCCACGGCCTCGGGCTGGATCAGGCCCTCGGCGTCCGGTTGCAGCCAGGTCACCTCGAAGCCGTCGCGCTCCAGCTGCCGGGCGGTATCCAGCACGGCCTTGTGTTCCAGGCTGCTGGTAACGATGTGCCGGCGCCCCTGCGCCGCGGCAGCCAGGCCCTTGAGCGCCAGGTTGTTGGATTCGGTCGCACCGGATGTCCACACCAGGTTGTCGGCGCTGGTACCCACCAGCTCGGCGACTTGCCGGCGCGCCTTTTCCACGGCGCGGCGTGCGCCCTGGCCGAACGAATGGGAGGCCGATGCCGGATTGCCAAAGGTGCTCTCGCGCCCCATATGGGCCAGCATGTCCTGGATCACGGCATCGTCGATGGGGGTGGTGGCGGCATAGTCGAAATAGCGCTCTGTCATGGGATACGGCCTTGCAGATCGAAGAGATGCCGCCGGTGACGGCGGTCCAGAGTGAATATGCTAAGAGAAGGAAGCCAGAAACAGGTTGATATTTGGCGGCCACCTGCGGGCAAATACGCAACCAGGTTTCTTTAAACACCAGGATTTCGGAAAATAATTTCATGCTTAGCCGTTTGCGTGCTTTGCTTATTGCTCAATCACCCTGAAGAGCCCCCATGGACAAGTTCGACCACGCCATCCTTGGTCTCCTGCAGCATGACTGCACCCTCGCGCTGGGTGAGCTGGCCGAGCGCGTGGGCCTGAGCAACACCGCCTGCTGGCGACGCATCCAGAAGCTCGAGGAAAGCAAGGTGATCCGCGCCCGGGTGGCGCTGCTCGAGCCGCGCCAGGTCGGTGTGCCGGTCACGGTATTCGCCTTCGTGCGCACCAATCAGCACAACGCCGACTGGCTCAAGCAGTTCCACCACAAGGTGGCAGCCATCGACGAGGTGGTGGATTTCTACCGGCTGGCCGGGGTGACCGACTACCTGCTGCGCGTGGTGGTGCCGGACATCGAAGGCTACGACGCCGTCTACAAGCGGCTGATCGAGATTCCCGGCATCGCCGACGTCAGCTCCAGCTTCGCCATGGAGCGGATCAAGTCGACCACCGCCCTGCCCTTGCCCCCCAGCTTCTAGCGCTGGCGAACAGCCCGTCGATCATCGCCGCCGGATAATCGGGGTCAGGCGTGGTTCAGGTACCAGCGCCAGTCCTGCTCGCCGACCTCGGCCATGAACTGGCGGTACTCGGCTTTCTTGATCGCCAGGAACACCTTGAGGAATTCCTCGCCCAGGGCTTCGCGGGCCCAGCTCGATCCTTCCAGGGCGCGCAACGCGGTGAGCCAGTCGGTGGGCAGGAACTCGGTGGCCTGCTGGTAGCCGTTGCCGACGATGGCGGCGCCCGGGTCGAGCTGTTCGCGAATACCGTGGTGGATGCCGGCGAGAATTGCCGCGGCCGCCAGGTACGGGTTGGCATCGGCGCCGCAGATGCGGTGCTCGATATGGCGGCTGACGGCCGGGCCACCTGGCACGCGGAACGACACGGTGCGGTTGTTCACCCCCCAGCTCTTGGCCAGCGGCGCGTAACTGTTGGCCTGGAAGCGGCGGAACGAGTTGGCGTTGGGGCAGAAGATCGCCAGCGAATCGAGCAGCGTGGCCATCATGCCGCCGATGGAGTGGCGCAGCAGCGGCGTGCCCTGGGGGTCTTCACTGGCGTACAGGTTGTTGCCCTGCTCGTCGGCCAGGCTGACGTGCAGGTGCATACCGCTGCCGGCCAGGTCGCCGAACGGCTTGGCCATGAAGCAGGCCTGCAGGCCGTGCCGGTTGGCCACGCCCTTGACCAGGCGCTTGTAGCGCACGCCCTCGTCGACGGCCTGCAGCGCGTCGAAGCGGTGCTCCAGGGTCAGCTCGAGCTGGCCCGGTGCGTACTCGGAAATCGCCGTGCGTACCGGCAGCCCCTGCGCCTCGCAAGCGGCATAGAGGTCGTCGAGGAACGGCTGCAGCTGCTCCAGCTCGTACACGCCATACACCTGCGGCGCTTCAGGGCGCACGCCGTTCATCTGCACCGCCGGTTGCGGGCGGCCGTTGCCGTCGCGCTGCTTGTCGAGCAGATAGAACTCTAGCTCCACGGCCATCACCGGATGCAAACCGTCGGCCTTGAGGCGTTCGATCACTCGCACCAGCGCATGCCGCGGGTCGGCGGGCGCGGCAGGCAGCCCCTGGGTCGGGTGCATGCTCACCTGCAACTGCCCGGTGGGCGTGCTGCGCCAGGGCTGCAGGGTCAGGCTGCCGGGCAGCGGGTAGGTCCAGCAGTCGGCGTCCGCCACTTCCCAGACCAGGCCGGTGGCTTCGACGTCTTCACCCTGAACGGTGAGGGCCAGAATCGAGCTGGGCAGCGGGCGACCGTTCTGGTAGATCGCCAGCAGCTCGTCACGGTGCAGCAGCTTGCCGCGCGGAATGCCGTTGGCGTCGATCAGCATCAGCTCGATGCTGCGCACCTCGGGATGGGCGGCGAGAAAGTCGCGGGCTTCCTGAATGTCGGCGAATTGCATGATCAGTACTCGTAAGGGATTGCAGGAAACACCGGCGCGATCGCTGGATCACGCCGGGCGCTCGACATCAGGGCTCAGCCACGGGCACCGGGGATCGCCAGCAGTTCGCTCAGCCCCTCATCGAGGGTGGCGAGCAGTGTGTCGACGTCGGCGGCGGTGGTGTCCGGGCAGCACAGGGTCATGTTGTGGAACGGTGTGATGAGAATGCCACGGTTGATCAGGTACAGGTGCAAGGCCATCTGCAGGCTGTCATGGAAGGCCGCTTCAGCCTCGGCACCGGTTTTCGGCGAGGTGGCGCAGAACTGGAATTCGCAGCGCGCGCCCAGCTCGGTGACCGACCAGTTCAGGCCATGCTTGCCGATCAGCCCGCGCAGCCCGGCAGCCAGGCGTGCCGCCAGCGGCAGCATGTGCTCGTAGGCGGCAGGCGTCATCACCTGCTCCAGGTTCACCCGCATGCAGTGCATGGCCAGGGCGTTGGCCGACAGCGTGGTGCCCATGCCGCTATGGCCATGGCCACTGCTGGTTTCGCTGGCGTGCTGCTGGGCCAGGCGCATGGCCTGGGCCATCTCGTGGCTGCAGCCGTACACCGAGCACGGCACGCCGCCGGCAATCGGCTTGCCAAGGGTGATGAAGTCCGGCTTGAGGTTCCAGGCGCGGGTGCAGCCGCCGGGGCCGGTGGAGATGGTGTGGGTTTCGTCGATGATCAGCAGGCTGCCGTACTGCTTGCTCAGCTCGCGAACCTTGTCCATGAAGCCCGGCTCGGGCAGCACCATGCCAATGTTGGTCATCGCCGGTTCACAGAGAATCGCCGCCACGTCGCCCTGGGCGAGGGCCGCTTGCAGCGCCGCGACATCGTTGAACGGCACGGCGCGGCTGGTCTTGGCGAGGTTGCGCGCCTGGCCGATCAGGCCGCCGCGGTGCACCGTGCGGCCTTCCTTGCAGCGCACCATCACGTCGTCGACGGTGCCGTGGTAGCAGCCGTCGAACACCAGCAGCACCTTGCGGTTGGTGATCGCACGGGCCCAGCGAATCACGAAACGGTTGGCGTCGGTGGCGGTGGTCGCCACTTGCCAGAACGGCAGGCCGAAACGCTCGGCGAGCAGTTCGCCAGCGATGATCGCGTCTTCGCCAGGCAGCATGGTGGTCAGGCCGTTGGCGCCCTGCTCGGCGATGGCCTTGGCGATAGGGTCCGGCGAATGGCCGAACATGCTGCCGGTGTCGCCCAGGCAGAAGTCGATGTACGCGTGGCCGTCGACATCATGGAAGCGCGCGCCCTTGGCATGGCTGACGAACAGCGAGCTGGGCATCGACCAGTCGCTCATCCAGTGCATGGGTACGCCGCCGAACAGCGACTTGCGCGCACGCTTGGCCAGCTTGACGGATTTCGGGTTGCGCTGCAGGAAACGCTCGCGCTCACCGGCGGCGAAGGTTTCGACGGCTTTATCGTTGATGCCACTCTGATACATGGGAAGCTCCTGTTGTTGTCAAACGGGTCGGTGCAACGCTCAGTTGCCGGCCGACACACCGCAGTCGATGGCCAGGTCGGCGCCGGTGATCGACCGCGCACCGCTCTGGCAGAGAAAGAACGCCAGGTCGGCCACTTCGCCGGGCTGGATGAAGCGCGCCGCTTCGCCTTGCGGGTACTTGGCCAGCAGCTCCTGGTAATAGGCGGCCTGGTCGCCATTGCCGTAGCGCTCGGCCTGGAACTTGAGCATCGGGGTTTGCACATCGCCCGGTGACACGCTGTTGCAGCGCACCCCAGCGGGGGCCAGGTCCAGCGCCAGGGCCTTGGTCATCAGGGTCACCGCGCCCTTGCTGGCGCAGTACGCGGCGGCATTGCGATTGCCCTGGCGACCGGCATCGCTGGAGAGGTTGACGATGGCGCCCTTGCTCTCGCGCAGCGCCGGGATGCTGGCCGAGCACATGAAGAAGGTGGCCTTGAGGTTGACGTCCAGCACGATGTCGAAGTCCGCTTCGCTGAACGACTCCACCGGCCCCTCGCGCCATACCCCGGCGCAGTTGACCAGGGCATCCAGGCGGCCGCGGCTGGCCAGCGCCGCGGCGACCACCTCGCGGCAGACGTCGGGCTTGCGGATGTCGGCAGCCTGGGCGCCGGCCAGCTTGCCCTCGGCTTGCCGGGCGGCGAGTGCGCTGGCGTCCAGGTCGGTGCCGAACACCGCCCAGCCGCCCGCTGTGAAACGCTCGCACATGGCCTCGCCGATGCCGCCCAGGGCACCGGTAATCAGAACGACGGGTTGCATCGGTTCACTCCTCGGCCCGCAGGCCGCTTGAGAGGGTAAAAAGAGGGGCTGGCAGCAGGCCGTGTGAAAACGTAGCGAGCGAAGGGCAGGCAAGGCGAAAATCGGCGAAAAAGCGCAGTTTACAAGTGGTAAATGAGCATTTTGAGTCGATTTTCAACGCCGCATGACCGAGCGCAGTAGTTTTCACACGGCCTGCCAGGGCGCCTTGTTTTCGATCAGGCTGTTGCCACCGTCGATGGTCAGCGTCTCGCCGGTGATGTAGCTGGCCTCGGGCGAGGCCAGGAAGGCCACTGCGGCAGCGACCTCTTCGGGATGCCCCGCGCGGCCCACCGGCACATAGGCGGCGGCGCGCTGTTCCTCCGGCTGGCTGGCGCCGGTGGCGATCCAGCCCGGCGCTACCGAGTTGACGGTGATGCCCTGCCCGGCCACCTCCAGCGCCAGCGACAGGTTGAGGCCGAGCATCCCGGCCTTGGCCGCGCTGTAGCCGGCCTCCCCTGGATTGCCGACCCGCGTGCCGGTTACCGAGCTGACGTGCACCACCCGGCCATAACCGCGCTGTTGCATGCCCGGCAACACCGCGCGGGTGAGCAGGAAGGCGGTGGTCAGGTTGCGCGAGATGGACAGGTTCCACACCTCGAGGCTCATCCTGGCAACCTCGACGAAAGGCTCCGGGCTGCCCTGCATGGCCATGCCGGCGTTGTTGACGAGGATGTCGATCCGCCCCCAGCACGCTTCGGCCCAGCCGACGAAGGCCTGCACCTGGGCTTCGTCGGTGAGGTCGACCGCTCGGCCTTCGGCTTGGAAGCCGGCGGCGCGCAGCTCGGCCACCCGCTCGGCAATACGCGCGCTGCTGGCCGTCACGATCAGCTTCACGCCAGTCGCGCCAAGCCGGCGCGCAATGGCCATGCCGATGCCGCTGTCGCTGCCGGCACCGCTGATCAACGCCACTTGGTTGGCCATCGTCTTGAACATATCCACCTCACCGCACAGGTTTCGATGGAGTGGATGCTAGGCGCATAAATCTGATACAAAAAGACAACTATTATCAGGAAAACTGACAACCATGGTTTTCACCAGTGAATCGCTGCGGGTATTTCTCGCCGTTATCGACCACGGCTCGTTTTCCGCGGCGGCCCGGGCCCTGGGCCGGGTGCCCTCGGCGGTAAACATGGCGGTCTCGCAACTGGAGGCCGAGCTCGACCTGATCCTCTTCGACCGCTCGACCCGCAAGGCGCTGCCCACGTCGGCCGCCCGCGCCCTGGAACCCCAGGCCCGGCAGGTGGCCAGCCAGCTGAACCTGCTCGACGCCCACGCCCTGCAGTTGCACAAGGGCCTGGAGCGCCGGCTGGTACTGGCCATGGCACCGGAGCTGCAGACCGGCGCCTGGAGTCGCCCACTGACCACCCTGGCCCGGGAATTCCCGACCCTGGAGATCGAGATCCGCTCGGCCACGCAGACCGATGCGGTGCGCATGATTCATGACGGCAGCGCGCACGTGGCACTGATGTTCGAGCGCCCCGGCATCGACGAACGCGAAGCCTTCGCCGAGGCCGGCAGCCAGTTGCTCACCGCAGTGGCGGCGCCCGGCTATCCGTTCGACAGTGAAGGCAAGCGGCTGGACGCCGGGCAGATGGCCGACACCCGGCAGATCGTGGTGGCCAGTGACGACCCCAAGGCCTCGGAGCCGCAGATCGTGCTGTCCCACCGGGTATGGCTGACCGACAGCTACATGGCCACCCTCGACCTGGTGCAGGCCGGCATGGGCTGGGCCTACCTGCCCCATCCGCTGGTGCAGCCGATGATCGACTCGGGTGTGCTGGCCGCGGTGAAGTTCGACAACATGGCCAGCCAGATCCGCCTGTGGGTCGATGTGATCTGGTACAAGAGCCGCCCGCTCGGGCTGGGCGCGCGCCGCTACCTGCAATTGCTGCGCGAGCAGGTCGAGGCCGGGCCGGCGCGTTCATGAGGGTGTGACGGGGAACGGATCGGCCGATCAAAGCGTGGCCAGCACCACGCGGTTGCGGCCCTGGCCCTTGGCGGCGTACAGCGCCCGGTCAGCGGCCGCGACCATGTCCTCGACCGTGGTGATGTGCTTGCCCGGAACGCCTGCGACCACGCCGATGCTCACGGTGACCTGATCATAGGCGGACTGGCGATGCTCGATGCCCAGGCGCTGCACCGCCTCGCGCACCTGTTCGGCGATGCCCAGCGCCTGCTCGGCGGACATGCCCGGCAGCACGATGGCCATCTCCTCACCGCCATAGCGGGCCACCAGATCGCCCTCGCGGCGCATCCGCGTACGCATCGCCTTGCAGACTTCGATCAGCGCCTGATCACCGCGCTGGTGCCCATAGGCATCGTTGTAGCCCTTGAAGAAATCCACATCCACCAGGGCGAAGGCCAGCGAGGTGTCCTCGCGTCGGGCGCGCAGAAAGGCGCTGGCCAGGTAGGCGTCGAGGTGCCGGCGGTTGGCCAGGCCGGTGAGGCCGTCTTCGGCGGCGAGGGTTTTCAGGGTGCTGTTGGCGGTGGCCAGGGACTGGTGGGCCGCCTGCAGCTCGACCGCCATGGCCGACTGCCGCCCCAACGCGCGCAGCACCAGCAGAACCATGATGCCGACACCCAGCACCGCGGCCAGGGCAAAGCTCCACATCATCCAGGCGCGCTGCCGCCAGGCCGCCAGCGCCTGCTCCTCGGGCGCGGCCACCGCCACCAGTATCGGGTAATTGAGGCTGGCGTCGAAGCCGTAGACCCGCCGCACGCCGTCGACGATGGCGTTAAGGGTGACCGCCCCTCTCGGCGTGCCCTGGTTGATGGCCTGCAGCATCGGGCTCTGGGAAATGTTGGTCAGGTAGGTCTGCGCATCGCTCTGCGAGCGGGCGAGGATGGTGCCGTCGCGCTTGGCCAGCACCACGATGCCCTGCTCGCCAAGCGGCAACGAGCGGTAGAGCGTGCGGAACCGCTCGACGCTCAGGGTAGCCAGGGCAACGCCCTGAAAGGTGCCGTCAGCGTCGTAGATGCCCTTGGACAGGGTGATGACCCACTGCCCGGTGCTCTTGCCCCTTATCGGCTGGCCGATGTACAGCGCGTTGCCCGGGTTTTGCCGATGGTGCTGGAAGTAGCGGCGGTCGGAATTGTTCAGCCGCTGGGCGCGAGCATTGGTGGCCAGGAAGTACTGCCCGCTGGCGTCGGACATGTACAGGCCGTCCAGTTCACCGAGCTCGCTTATCTGGGTTTTCGCCAGCTGATTCAGCTCGCGGATGCTGGCTTCGCCGTGGCCCGCGGAGCGGTGCATGGAGATCAGCGCGGTGAGCAGGGTGTCGGCGACCCGAATGGTCGATTCGGCCTGGCTGTTCAGCGCAGCGGCCAGGGTCTGCATGGCCTCGGTGTTCTTGGCCATGGCCTGGGACTTGTCCCAACGCACGTGCAGGGCGGTCGACAGCAACAGCACGCCACAGACGAAAATCACCGCGCCGATCAGCAGGCCCCGTGGATTGCTGGCGCCCGAAGACAGGTCGAACTGTCGCCGACCGGAATCATCCACCGCTGGTTACCTCTGCTCGCCGCTGCGCCATTGAATCACCCTGGTTGCCGCCCCGGCTGTCGCTCGACAGTCCCGCTGCCGGTGCTGGCGCGCACAGCGTACGCACAGATGGGCCCGGCGCCCAGCCCCCTAACCGGGTAAACACCGTTTCGCTCAGGTTCGCCCCAACCCCTGTGGCCCAGCGCCCTGCCCCTGGAGGGTGGCGAACCAGTCGGCGTAGGGGCTGTTGCTGACCAGGTGGCGGTTGTAGTCCGGCGCGCCATCGCGCCACCACACCGGGCCACGCTCGCCCAGCGCGACCTTGGCCTCCTGCACCTGGGCCCGCGCCTGCTTGAGCGAAGCGCGGTCGTCCGCCGCCTTGGCGGCCTTGACCAGACGCCGAGCGTCCATCAGTTGGTTGACCAGCGCCTGGCGCTGTGGCTCGCTCAGTTCGGGGTTGGATAACCGCCACAGCCGGCCCCTGACGATCAGGTAGCGGCGGTCGGGGGTGGTCAGCGTTGCCGCGTCACGGCGGCTCATCGGCTTGCCGATCCGCGGGCGCCAAGCCTGGCGCCTGGGTGCCTCGAGGTCGCCTGGGTGGTGCGGTGACTGCTGTGCATTGGCCCTCGCCGTCGGTTGCGGTGTGTCCGAAAATCGACCGGCGCGGCGGCTCGGAAGTTTAACCCGTTGCCGAATCGGGCGAGACAGGCGCCGCCGGCGCCCGTAAGCTTGGCGGCCTGTCCCACCCTCCGGCCGGGCTGGCAGCCGATTGCCAGCAGGCCCAGCAGCCACATGAAGCCTTGCGTATGAAAACCAGCACAGCCGACCGCCCTGCCGATCCGGCCCTCGCACCGTCCACCCAGGCCCACGGCTTTCTGTTGCCGGTGGTGGGCGCCGCCGCGTTCTCGCACCTGCTCAATGACCTGATCCAGTCGGTGATGCCCGCCGTCTACCCGATGCTCAAGAGCCAGTTCACCCTGAGCTTCGCGCAGATCGGCTGGCTGGGTCTGGTCTACCAGATCACCGCGTCACTGCTGCAGCCGTGGATCGGCATGTACACCGACAAGCACCCCAAGCCCTATCTGCTGCCCTCGGGCATGCTGATGACCTTTATCGGTATCGCCCTGCTGGCCTTCGCCAGCAGCTACGAGATGCTGTTGCTGTCGGCGGCGGTGGTCGGCGTGGGCTCGGCGACCTTCCACCCGGAAGCCTCGCGAATCGCCCGGATGGCCTCGGGTGGGCGCTTCGGCACGGCGCAATCGACCTTTCAGGTTGGCGGCAACTCCGGCTCGGCCCTGGGCCCGCTGTTGGCTGCCGCCATCGTCATTCCCTACGGCCAGCACGCCATCGCCTGGTTCATGCTGGCCGCCGCGCTGGCGATCTTCGTGCTCTGCCGCCTGACCATCTGGAGCGTGAACCACGGCCAGGCCAAGCTGAAGAGCCTGGCCGGCAGGCAGACGGTCGGCCTGAACCGCGCCCAGGTGATCCAGGCGATCGCGGTGATCTGCGTGCTGATGTTCGCCAAGTTCGTGTACATCGCCGCGTTCACCAACTTCTTTACCTTCTACCTGATCGAGCGCTTCGCCATGAGCGTTCAGCAGAGCCAGATCTACCTGTTCATCTTCCTCGCCGCGGTGGCCTTCGGCACCTTCGCCGGCGGCCCGGTGGGCGATCGCATCGGCCGCAAGGCAGTGATCTGGATCTCCTTCATGGGCGTGGCGCCCTTCGCCCTGGCCCTGCCCTACGTCGGCGCCACGGCGACGGCGGTGCTGGCGATCATGATCGGCCTGGTGATGTCCTCGGCGTTCGCTGCCCTGGTGGTCTATGCCCAGGAAGCGGTGCCAGGGCGCGTCGGTATGGTTTCCGGGCTGATGTTCGGCCTGATGTTCGGCATTGGCGGCATCGGCGCCGCGGCGCTGGGCGAGCTGGCCGACGTGCACGGCATCGTCTGGGTCTACCACCTGGTGTCGTTCCTGCCGCTGCTGGGCCTGGCCACCGCGCTGCTGCCACGCACCCAACCGCTCAAGCCCCAGGCGCCAGCCCCCGCAGGCCGCTAACCCGCCGTCTGCAGTTCATAGCGCAGGTAGCCGCGGGCATTGACCCCGACCTGGCTGAACCCGGTCCTCTCGTAGAGCCGCCGGGCCGGGTTATCGCTGCGCACATGCAGGCTCAACGTTTCGAAGCCCGCCTGCCGGGCGCTCTCGATATAGGCCGTGACCAGCACCCGGCCGATCCCCCGTCGCCGATACGCCTCGCTGACATGCAGGGTGCACAGCTGCGCATGCCCCAGTTCATCGGCCCATAGCGAATAGCCGACGAGTTGATCCTCGAGACACGCGACGGTCAGTCGCGCGAAGTTCTCGACCCACCTGGCGAGATGCCGCTCGGCAGCCGTCTGCCAGGCTTGCTCGTGCTGCGGCTCCCATTGGCGGATATAGCCCAGCTCGCCCCGGTAGATCGCCGGAATGTCGGTGGCCCGCGCCGGCCTCAGCACTGGCTGCGAAGCGACGCTCTCTGGCGCGCCAGCCATTGGCTGCCCTCCCTTCAGCGCGCCGGCTAGCTGACACTCGCTGTTTCCCACCGCTAACCCCTTGATCAGTCGATTAATTCGCGCAGCGCCCTTGGTCACTCGGATAAATTTTTACAATATAATAATAACAATTCTCACAATCATCACGCTTACCACTCACTAGCCAGGGAACCTCCATGTCGCGTCTCACCCCACCCCGCTGCTTCGTTGCCTCCCGCAATCATCTGGCCCTGGCCATCTGCATGGCCACCCTGACCCCGGCCCTGGCCCAGGAACGCCTCGACGTGCAGGAGGGCGCCGCGAGCGGCGTGCTGGAACTGGGCGCCACCGAAATCACCAACTCCCAGCTGGGCAGCACCACCGAAGGCTCGCGCTCCTACACCACCGGCGCCATGGCCACCGCCACCAAGCTGCCCATGACCCTGCGCGAAACACCCCAGGCGACCACCGTGATCACCCGCCAGCGCATGGATGACCAGGGCATGACCAGCATCAACGATGCCATCGCCGCCACACCCGGGGTGTTTCTCAGCTATGCCAGCGGCCCGGGCCGGCAGACCTACTACGCCCGCGGCTTCGAAATCGACAACCTGATGTATGACGGCATTCCCAGCGGCTACAACGGCGTAGGCGTGGGCGTGCAACCGAACCTGGCGATGTTCGATCGGGTGGAAGTGGTACGCGGTGCCACCGGCCTGGTCACCGGCGCGGGCAACCCCTCGGCAGCGGTCAACATGGTGCGCAAGCGCCCATTGGCCGATCAGCGCGTGACCCTGACCGGCGCCGCTGGCAGTTGGGACGATTACCGTGGCGAAATCGACGCCTCCAGCCCGCTCAACGACAGCGGCACCCTGCGCGGCCGGGTGGTGACCTCCTACCGCGATGCCAACAGCTATGTCGATGGTGCCGAGGAAGATCACGGCCTGTTCTACGCCATCACCGAGGCGGACCTGAGCGATTTCACCACCCTCAGCGTCGGTTTCTCTCACCAGAAGGACAAGACCAACAACTTCTGGGGTGCCTCGATGATCGGCCTCGATGGCCGCCACCTGGACCTGTCACGTTCCTACAATCCGGGAAGCGACTGGGAAAACAAGGATCAGCAAACCAATACGCTGTTCGCCGAACTGCGCCAGCAACTGGCCAATGACTGGAAGCTGCAGGTCAATGCCGATTACTCCGACCTCAATGCGCTGTTCTCGGGCTCCTACCAGTCGCGCTTCCAACAACCAGCCAGACCGCTGGAGCGAACCGTCTGGCAAGCCAAGTACGACGAGCACAAGCTCGGCCTGGACAGCTTCGTCAGCGGCCCGTTCGAGGCCCTCGGGCGCACCCACGAACTGGTGATCGGCGCCAGCAAGCGCATCGCCGACACCAACACCCACAGCTACAGCCCCTATGTGACCAACTGGCCGGTCGATGGCGGCAAGCCGGATTTCACCCGTACCGGCAGCGGCCGCACCGTCACCACCCAGGACGGCGTGTACCTGACCACCCGCCTGAGCCTGGCCGACCCGTTGAAACTGATCCTCGGCGGGCGCCTGGACTGGTACGACTATGACGACAAGGAAAGCTCGACGGCCGATTACAAGGTGACCCGTAACGTCACCCGTTTTGCCGGGCTGATCTACGACCTGGATGACCACCACTCGGTCTATGTCAGCTACAGCGATATCTTCAAGCCACAAGCGGAGAAAGATAGGTCGGCAACTCCGATCACGCCGATTAGTGGCAAAAACTACGAAGTGGGCATAAAGGGCGAATACTTTGATGGCGCGCTTAACGCCAGCGCCGCATTGTTCCGAGTAGACCAGGAAAACCGCGCCGTTGCCGTGACCGGGAGCGACCGTCAGAACTGTGCCGACCCGAATAATTGCTATGTCGCCTCCGGCGAAGTGCGCAGCCAGGGTATCGACCTGGAACTGCAAGGCGCACTGACCGAGAACTGGCAACTTGGCGCAGGCTATACCTACGCCCGCGTGCACACCTTGAAGGACGCCGCCAACCCGCAGAACGAGAACCAGCGCTTCGACACCGACATGCCGGAGCACCTGTTCAAGCTCTCCACGGTCTATCGCTTCCAGGGCCCGCTGGAAAAACTGCGGGTCGGTGGCAACGTTTCCTGGCAGAGCCGCCTTTACAACGACATCGCGCTGGACGACGGCAGCAGCTACCGCCTCAAGCAAGGCGCCTACGCGCTCACCAGCCTGATGGCAGGCTATGCGGTCAACGAGAATCTGGATCTGCAGCTCAACGCCAACAACGTCTTCGACAAGAAGTACTACGCGTCGATTTCCAACTCCATCGAGTACGGCGGCGACACCTACGGCGCCCCGCGCAACCTGATGCTGACCGCCAAGTACAGCTTCTGAGCCAATACCCGGCGCACAAAAAAGCCAGTCGCAGGACTGGCTTTCTTGCATCAGGCGAACGGCTTACTCGGCCGTATCGGGCGCCTGCCCATCGGCGCGGTCATCCTCGCCCATGCCTTCCTGGGGGTCGTACATCGATGCTTCACCATCGAGGCCGCCGCCCATGCCGCCGGTCTTGGACATTACCAGGGTGACGAACTCGTCGACGCTCATGTCCTGGCCGTTGAAGGTCACCTTGTTGTCGGCGTAATGCAGCGAGGATTGCAGGGTGTCGCCTTCCAGGGTCAGCAGGCCGGTGCCGAGCGCCATGCCGCTGCCCATCTCGGTCATCATCGTCGCCTGCTCTTCGATGGCCTTGGCATCGGTGACGCCTTCGACCATCGCCTGGATGCGCACACCGTCGCCGATCACCGCCTTGGCGACCGACAGCTTGGCCTCCAGCTTCGCGATCATCTGCCTGGCCAGTTCGTCAGGCGCCAGCTCGAAGGACTCCGGCTTGTCCAGATCCAGCACCACACGCAGCGAGGCCTGGCCGTGGGCCGTGGTGAGGGTGAAGTTGTCCAGCGCCAGCTGCGGTTTGCCGGCCAGCAGCTTCTCGAGATCCGCCTTCAGGCGCGCTTCGTCCTCGGCCGAGAGGTCGAGTTGCGGTGCTTCCTCGCCCAGGGCCTGGGCCTGCTGAACCGGGACAAGTTTGTCCTGATACAGCTTGATCAGCGATTGCAGCGCCGCGCTGTCGAAGTTCTTGATCGCCCACAGGGTGCGCAGGCCACCAATCTCCTTGCCGTCATAACTGATCTTGCCGATGTCATAGCCAATCTGCCCGTGGAGCGCGGTGCCGCTCTCCTGCAGGCTGCCGACCTGGGCAAGATCCTTGAGCAGCACAGCGGGCTTGTCACCGACCTTGATCTGCGCGGTGGCCAGCTTGATGCTGCTGTCACCGACATAGAAATCGCCGCTGCCCAGGCGCTGCTCGCTGCTCAGGGTCAGGTCGCGCAGGTCGACCTGCATTGGCGTCTCATCGCTGCTGCTGAGCAGCAGGCTGTCCATGCCGCCACTGACTTGTACCTGCTTGGCATTCTTGCTGGCTTCGATATCGAGGGTCATGCCGGAGAACTTCACCGCGGAAGTTGGCGAAGGCGCAAAGTCCAGTGGCGTGAGCACCAGGGTGCCCTGGGTCGAACCGTCGTAGCCGAGAACGCCGGTACCCGTGAGCGGTGCAGCGCCCTTGGCGGCATCGAACCACTTCTGGGTGAGTTCGTTGGCCTCCAACTGGTAATTGCTGGCTGCCATGACCGGCCACAGGTTCAGGCGCATGAGCCGCGAGGCCGGCAGCGGGCCGTGCTGGATATTATCCACCAGCAGAATCTCGACATGCCGCGGCTCGCCGTCTTTGGCCGGTGCGTCCAGGGAGAAGCGGTAGTGCGCGGTACTGCTGAACAACCGGGTTTCCAGCGACAGCAGTTCGAGCTTGGTGGAAACGCCCGTGCCCAGCAGCGCGTCGGCACCCTGTTTGTTGGCCTCATCGATAAGGTTGTCAAGCACACCGGGCAACTGGGTGCCGGTGTACCAGGCGCCGGCCGTGCTGAGGGCGCCAACCGCCACCAGCCCTACTGCTACTGCTGCTATTTTGTTCATCGTCTGCTCAATGCATATCCATGATGGGAGTGTTCGGCCTTCCTGGCCTGGCGCAAGGCGCGCGGTGCAGCGAAAGGCGGCGGCAATCTTAGCACCCTGCACCACGGGGCACTGTGCGAGCGCTCTCTGTTTTCTCGACAAACCGGCGGTTCGGCCTCGTTGCTGCGCCGCGACCGGTCATTCATCGGCAGGCAGGGCGGCGCAACCAACTTCTGCTGAATCCTTCCACCTCGCCTACAGTCATATCTCATCAGTAAGGCGTGGAATGATCTGCGCTCATACAGGCCGCGACTGGCCACTACCGAGGTGCGCAAATGGCTACACAGAGTGAGAGGGTGCTGGAGCAGGCCTTGATGGCCATGCTGGGCGCCTGCATCGACCTGGGCTACGACGTCGACAAGCTGGCGAAGAAGGCCCAGATGCTGATTCTGGACAACAGCAAGTACAACCGTGTCGAGCAGCCACTGCCCTCGACTCCCCATGAAGCCATCGAACGCGCCCTCTCTACGATAAAGAGCGCGCCGCGCCTCTAAGCCGTCGCAAAGCGCCATCTCCCCACTGTCGTCAAGTGCGTAGCCCCTCGCCCAACCCTGCCAAGGGGTTGGGTGAGGTGCCTTTTCGCTCCCTCCCGGCCACTGTGAAAGGCTGTGAAATCTTCCAATAGTTGCGAATTGCTGTGAAGGCAATGTGCTTCGCCCAGCTCCGCGCTGATACCGTCAGTGACGCGGGCGCCTAGACCTGCCACAAGCCGATCATCACTTAGGGAGCAGAGCCGATGTCCACGTTCGTATCACCTACCGGCGGTAACCCGAATACGCCGAGCCCGTCGACTACCGCGTTCGATGCCAAGTTGGACATCGCCAAATCCAGCAAGACGATTGCCGACTACATGCGCCAGAACGGCAAGCAGGCGATCACCAAGGAACAAGTGGCCCAGCTGGCCAACGACACCTCGGGCAAGGTGCCGAACGCTGTGGTCGAGGCGGCCAGGTACATGCAGCGTCATCCCGATGTATTCACCGCCATCGAGACCCACGACGTGGCCGGTGCCGATGACCTGTCCGGGGTCTGGAACTTCGACTGGGCCGCCAGTGGCGGCCTGAAAGGCACGCCGACCGAAGCGATCGCCAAGATGCAGGACACCTTCGACTACGCCATCGCCAAATCCGCGCAGATCACCGAGATCACCACCGCCAGCAAGACCGAGCTGGACTCGACCAAACAGCGGCCGAGCAACTGAGCAAGCGGGCGCCGCAACGGCGCCCACTGCCTTGCAAATCCCGCGATACGTCAGGTCTTACCCCTGACGGCCCGCTATGGGTCGAACCGGCGCCGCAACCACGAGAACGGTGCCAGCACCCAGAACACGCCATAGGCCAGCGCCCGCGTGCACAAGCGCAACAGCAACGGCGCGGGCCGCCAATGCGGCCCAGGGACGAAAGCCCCCAGCGGACGAAAATGCGCCAGGGGCCGGGTCAGGAAGGCCTGCCACACACCGTGCCGCGAAATGGCCACGCCCAGATTCTCGGGGATGAAGAAACCCGAGTGACCATAGTGGTCGGCGCGCACGTTGAGCGCCGAGGCGGCCAGGTAGCCGACCGTTCCGCCCGGCCCGGCGCCGGGAATGGCGTACTGCGCCCAGGGCACGGCGCGATCCCGACCGCCCACATGGTTGAGCACGGCCTCGACGCGCCCCTGCTCGATCAGCCGATCCCAGTCGAAATCCGGGCGCACGATACTCGCCGCGGTGATGATGCGCCCGAACCTCAGGTCAGCGAACTCCGGGCTCTCCAGCACCCGCGACAGCAGCAGCGTGCCGAAACTGTGGGCGATGATGTCGGGGCGGGTGGGCAGCCGGCTCTTCTGCGCCTGCTCGATGGCGATGCGCATGCGCTCGCCCAGGCGCCTGGCAAGGCGCTTGTGCAGCCAGCGGGCGAACACGTCGATGGTCGCCCAACCGTACTTGTAGATCAGCACCGGCGCCGAATAGCTGAGCCGGTTGGCGATCTCCCAGCTGAACGCTTCCTGCCATTTGGCGCGGCTGTTCATGCCGTGGATGACGATCACCCAGCGGATGTCGCGGCTGCTTTCGCCCAGCAGCCGATAGCCGGGCTCGACCTCGGGCGCCACGCCCTCCTGCTGATAGTCCGCCAGGCAGAACGGGCAGACCGTATTGGCCATGCCGGCCGGCAGCACGCGGGCGCACGGGCCCATGGGGCATCGATAGACGTCGC
This sequence comes from Pseudomonas sp. G34, assembly GCF_031119625.1. GTDB lineage: Bacteria > Pseudomonadota > Gammaproteobacteria > Pseudomonadales > Pseudomonadaceae > Aquipseudomonas. Next base: position 316,119 of record NZ_JAVHZV010000007.1, on the reverse strand, counting down.
GGCGCAGGGCAATCGAGGCACTGACCAGGCCGTCGAGAAAGGCTTGCAGCGCGCCATCGGCATCGGCCGCCTCGACCGCCTGGGCGAATTGCCCCAGGGTGAACTCCAACTCGACGCCCTCGCCCAGGCGGCGCTCGATCTCGGCCTGCCAGCGATCTGACCAGGTAGCATTCATGGCGCGCCGTTGTACTCCCAGAGCAGCTCGACGATACGCAGCACGTCTTCACGCTTGCATTGCGCCCAGATGCGCAGCCGCCCTTCACGCCCATAGACCTGCACGGCGATGCGCCGGCTGGTGCCGTGTTCTTCGGCGGCGAAATGCAGCATGCCCTGGGCCCGGTCGAACTGGCCGGTGTCCACCGCCTGCAGCACCACACGCACCGGCTCGACGGCGTCGATGCCACCGTCGGCCAGGGTCGAGGCCATTTCCACGTAGCCACCGTCGAGCTCGAAACGGGTCGAATGCACACCCTTGCCCTTGCTCGCGGCGACCTTTACCGCCTGGTTGAGGGGGATCGGTTGCAGGGCGGCGTCCGGGCAGCCAATCGCCGCCAGGCTCAGGCGCACATCCGCAAAGACCGCCTTGTGGTCGATCTCCGGGTTGCGATGAATCAGCACCAGGCAGTACGGATCGGCGTAGCGCCATTCGAAGCGCACCACGCTGCGATCCAGGCGCTGCCGGTAGGCGTCGAAACGGTAATGCTCGAGCCCTTCATCGAGGCTGAAGTCCTTGGCCTTGAAACGATTCCAGCCGGCCTTGCCCTGATGCCAGAGCAGTGACAGGCCTGCGTCGGCCAGCGCAATGTGCTTGAGCTCGAGTGCTTGTGGAAAGTCCAGGCTGGCGCTGGCGTTCAGCACGCCGGCATGAACGCTCCCGGCGATGCCGGCGGCGAGCGCGGCCGGCTCGATCTGCGGCGGCTCGATCAGGTAAAGATGCTGGTCGCCCCAGCCTTCGACCTCGGCCAGCCAGGCTTCGAGCTTTTCCTGGGTCAGCTCGCCGGCGTCGATGGCCGCGTCGAGGTTGGCGGCGAAGTCTTCCTTGCTCGCACCGATCCTGGCGGTGGTGCCGCGCAGCAGCTCCTTGATGAACGCATTGCCCTGGGCGACGATCACCCGTCGCACCAATTCCTTGAGTTGCAGTTTGCTCAGCGGATCCGTGCCCATGCCCTCTCCCGACGATGCAAAACGTCATGCCTGGCGGCACGACATAGCTATACGCCAGCATACTGTTTACGCAGAGAATTGGCTCGCTCGGCGTGCGTCATGGACGCACCGTCCGTAGAGGGTGCTGGCGATGCCCGGCGCAAAACACGCCGCAAGCAGGCTATCCGGTGCAGGCCGCTGGCGGTTTAGCTGCGCCGCTGCACTACCAGGGTACCCACGGAAATCTGCACGGCCTGGTCATGCTGATTCAGGGTGGTGGTACGCAGTTTGACCAGCCCCTGGGTGGGCCTGGATTTCGATGGCCTGACCTCCAGCACCTCGATCTCGACGCGCAACTCATCACCCGGCCTGACCGGCAGCGGCCAACGCAACTCGTCGAAACCGGCGCCGACCAGACCACCAGCCAACTCGAGGCCACTGTCCACCAGCAGGCGCATGGTCAGCGCCGCGGTGTGCCAGCCACTGGCCGCCAGGGCGCCGAAAATCGAATCACCGGCTGCGGCGTTATCCAGGTGAAAAGGCTGCGGATCGAATTCGCGGGCGAAATCCTTGATCGCGCTTTCTTCGACGCGTGCTCGGGTATGGCCCTTGAAGTGCTGCCCAGGTGCCAGGTCGTCGAGGTAATAAAGAGTCATTTCAGCCTCCGTTTCTGCACGGCGCCGCCGCGCCAGTCAGGTGATGGGTTCACTTCGCCGCAAGAATCTGCGCCCGGCACACGTCGAGAACTTCGTCGGCCAGCGGCGAATCATCGGGGCACGCCCGTGACAGCAAGACAGCGCCCACCGCCTGGGCCAACTGGCCCATCAGCCGGGCGCGCTGCTCCTGGCTCGCGTCGCTATCGGCACCGTTCGCTTCACCCGCCAGGGTGGCCAGCAGGCTGTCGATGCCGTCGGCGAAGATCGCCTTGAGGTTGTCCGGCTGGCGCGCCGCATCGCCGCCAAGAGCGGCGAGCGTACAACCGGCATCGCGAGAATCGCGGTGCTGGCGCGACAGGTAAAAATCGAAGAACTGCGCCGCATCCACCGCCTGGGTACGCTCGAGGGTTTTCGCGATGCCGCTGGCCGCCGCCTCCGCGATCAAATCGGCCTTGCAGCCAAAGTGCTTGTAGAAGCCGCCGTGGGTGAAGCCGGCGGCCGCCATCAGGTCGGCGACGCCCACACCGTCATAGCCGCGCTCGCGAAACAGCTGCGAAGCCGTTTCCACGATCAACGCCCGGTTCGCCTGAGCCTGGGCTTTGCTCACTCGCATAGTGCTATGCCTCCTGAAGTCGTGTCGATTAGCTGACCGCCACTATACATAGATGTTGATCATAATCAAAAATGTTGACAGATAAGATTACGAACATCATCTTAATAGCACGCCGACGCCCTGCCGCTCACATGAGCCTCAACCGGCATCGACGCCCCACTCCCGCCATCGAGCAGATCACCATGAGCCAACTCTCCACCGTACTCATCACCGGCGCCTCGTCCGGAATCGGCGCCGTTTACGCAGAACGCTTCGCCCAGCGCGGCCATGACCTGGTGCTGGTCGCCCGTGACCAGGCGCGCCTGCAAGCACTGGCCAGCCGGCTGCGCGCCGAACACGGCGTTGCCGTGGATAGCCTGCGCGCCGACCTGACCCAGGCGGATGACACGCGGCTCGTCGAAGCACGGCTGCGTGAGGATGCGCGCATCGGCGTGCTGATCAACAACGCCGGCATCGCGCAATCGGGCAGCTTCGTGGAGCAGACCGGCGATGCCATCGAGCGGCTGGTCACCCTCAACAGCACCGCCCTGGCACGCCTGGCCAGCGCTATTGCGCCGCGCCTGGCGCAGGCCGGTGCCGGCAGCATCGTCAATATCGGCTCGGTGGTCGGCCTGGCGCCGGAGCTGGGCATGTCCGTCTATGGCGCCAGCAAGGCCTTCGTGCTGTTCCTGTCCCAGGGACTGAGCCTGGAGCTGAACCCCAAGGGCGTTTACGTGCAGGCGGTATTACCGGCAGCGACCCGCACCGAGATTTGGCAGCGTGCCGGCATCGACACCCATGCCATTGCGGAAATGATGGACGTCAACGAGTTGGTGGACGCGGCACTGGTGGGCTTCGACAAACGTGAGCCGGTGACCATCCCGCCCCTGCATGACGACGCTGCCTGGGGCCAACTCGACGGCGCCCGCCAGGCGCTGCTCGGCGGCATCAAGCAAGCCCACGCGGCCGAGCGCTATCGCTCGGCCGGCGCGCAGCGAGGCTGACAGCATGCCGACGAAGCAAGGTACCTGGGTGCTTATCACGGGTGCGTCGAGCGGCCTCGGCGAGGAATTCGCCAGGCAATACGCGGCGCTTGGCCATAACCTGATCCTGGTTGCCCGGCGCTTGGAACGGCTCGAAACGCTGGCCGATGCCCTGCGCCAACAGCAGCGCATCGAGGTGCTGGTCGAGCAGGTGGACCTCGCCGACATCGCCGCCGTGGGCCGCCTGCATCGCCGTTTGAGCGAGGAGCGAGGCATCGCGGTCGATGTGCTGATCAACAACGCCGGGCATGGTTTGCAGGGGCCGTTTCTGGGCAGCCAACCTGACGCGGCCCTGTCGATGATCCAGCTGGACATTGCCAGCCTCACCGCCATGACCCACCTCTTCGGCCAGGACATGCGCCGCCGCAAGCGCGGCGAGATCCTCCAGGTCGCCAGCATTCTCGCCTACCAGGGCGTCGAGGGTTTTGCGGTGTACTCGGCGGCCAAGGCCTACGTGCTGCGTTTCAGCGAGGCACTGCACCGGGAATTCAAACGCGACGGCGTGACCGTCACGGCGCTCTGCCCGGGCCTGACCGACACCGGCTTCGCCAGTGCCGCACAGCAACGCATCACGCCCACGCTGAAGGCGTTGATGATGAAAACCCCGCCCGTGGTGCGCGCAGGTATTCGCGCCATGAATGAGGGGCGTATCAGCATCGTGCCTGGTGTTGCCAACAAGCTGAATGTCGTGTTCATGTGGGCAACCCCGCGCTGGCTTCATCAGGCCGTTCTGGCCCGAATAATGGCCGCCTGATCGAGATACTGACTGCCCGTTCGATAGCCAGATGCCGCCCTACCCCACCCTCACCCAACGTGCAGAGCCGCTGAATTGTCAGCGGCCAGTGACCCCCTGATGGAGTTTTTCATGTCCGACGACGTTCTGTTCAGCCCCTTCACGCTCAAGGGCCTGGAACTGGCCAACCGCATCGTCATGGCGCCGATGACCCGCGCCATGGCCCCGCAAGGCATTCCCGGCCCGCAACATGCCGATTACTACCGCCGCCGCGCTGCTGGCGGTGTCGGCCTGATTCTCACCGAGGGCACGGTGATCGACCGCCCGGCCTCGCGCAACATGCCGGGCATTCCGTTCTTCCATGGCGAGGCAGCACTGGCCGGCTGGGCTGACGTGGCAAAAGCCGTGCACGCCGCTGGCGGGCGCATCGGCCCGCAGATCTGGCATACCGGTTCGACTCGCGGCCAGGGCGGCTGGCAGCCTGAAGCGCCGGTGGAAAGCCCATCGGGGCTGGTTGGCCCGGATGATCCCCGCGGCGTCACCATGACCCTGGAGGATATCGCCGACACCGTGGCCGCCTTTGCCAAGGCCGCTGCCGATGCCAAGCGCCTGGGCTTCGATACCGTGGAGCTGCATGGCGCCCACGGCTACCTGATCGACCAGTTCTTCTGGCCCGGCACCAACATGCGTACCGACGCCTTTGGCGGCGCCACGATTGCCGAGCGTTCGCGCTTCGCCGCCGAAGCGGTACGTGCCGTACGGGCGGCGGTCGGTGCGGACTTCCCGCTGATCCTGCGGGTCAGCCAGTGGAAGCAGCAGGACTACACCGCGCGCCTGGCCACCTCACCGGAACAGATGAGCGAATGGCTGGCGCCGCTGGTGGAGGCCGGCGTGGACGTCCTGCATTGCTCGCAGCGGCGTTTCTGGGAAGCGGAATTCCCGGAAATCGACGGTGCCGAGGGCCTCAACTTCGCCGGCTGGGCGAAGAAACTGACCGGCGCGGCGACCATCAGCGTCGGCTCGGTGGGCCTGGACGGCGACTTCTTCGGCGCCTTCGGCGGCAAGGGTTCTGGCGCGGCGGTGCTGGATAACCTGCACCGGCGCATGGAACGTGAAGAGTTCGACCTGATCGCCGTGGGCCGCGTGCTGATCTCCGACGCCGAGTGGGCCAACAAAGCCCGCAACGGCGAACCGCTGCCAGGCTTCGACGCCGCCGACCTCGCCACCCTGGCGTAATCAATGGCGCACAGCCGTGCGCCTGAACCGCAGCGGCAACTGAATCGTCAGCGCTACGTCAGGCATTGCCGGGCGCAGCGCTGAGGCTTACTGCTCTGCGTCGCGCAACTGGCTGCTCAGCCCGTCGCAGCTGGCGGACCATTGAGTCAGCCAGTCTGGCAGCGACGGCGATTGCTCCGGCAAGCCCAGCTCCAGGGCGAACTCTCCCGGCGCCACATTGCCTGTGCGCCCGCGAAACAGCCCACGCATGATCACCACCCCCACCACGCGTCCCTCCTTGACGAAGCGGTGTTCGACGAAACTCCATTTCTCATCCCACCCCAGCATGCGGGTATGGATTTCGAAGGTTTCGAACAGCTTCAGCTCGCGGCGAAACTTGCCCCAGACATCGCCGACGATGGGCAATGCCTTGTGGCGCAACGCCACCCGGAACGCGCCGCTGCGCAGCACGTAATCCATACGGCCGACATCGGCAAGGGTGAAGTAACGACCGTTGGTGACGTGCCGGTTGAAGTCCAGATCCAGCGGCCACACGCGCATGCGCACCACTGTGGTGTCGAAGGCCGCCACCGGCCGGCGCCAGGGACGGCGCAGGAGCATCAGGAAAAGACGAAACCAGAGATTCATGGAGCGAACGGCCTGTACCGGCGAGGGGGCTCCACTTTATACAGCGCATCTTGCGCACAGGTAGCTGCAAAACAGCCGTTTGCGAGGAGATTTATGCAATACGCCCCTGGCCAGGCCAAGGGCTCAAACGCCGGGTGTGCTGCCCGGGTCTCCGTGCAACGAGTTGGTCGGCCTCGACACGGTCTGGCCGTCGAGCTCCAACCGGCGCCTGACCTGGGCAATGAAGTCCATCATCACCGCATGCACCAGGGCGCCGTTGCCCAATTGCGACGTGCTCAAGAGCCGTTGCCCCAGGCATTGCCCCTCACTGGACATCGCCTTGAAGCATATGCCGGTGGGGCCTCGTTCCAGGTCAAGCCGGCAGCCGGTTTCCGTCGTGAATCTGCTGATGTATTTGTCCATAAGGTTGTGAGGCGGATACATGCAGAACAGTTCGTATAGTCTGCCGACCACTCGTCCGGGTGGTCAGGATCGTGCCGCAACGCGCTGTGCCGGCGCGCGCGGCGGCAGGCCTCACCCTACGCCGGTCGGCCCGTCGATCACCTGGCGCACCTTGCGCGCCAGCTCATGAGGCACATAGGGCTTGGAAATCACGTCGAACTCGCTGCCCCCGGCGTCGGTGCGCTCCAGCGAGGTCTCCGCATAGCCGGTGGTGAGCAACACCTTGAGATCCGGCTTGCGACGCCGTGCCTCGCGCGCCAGCATCACACCGTTCATGCCCCCCGGCATGATCAGGTCGGTGAACAGCAGGTCGTAGTCGGCCCGCTCCAGGCGCTGCAGTGCATCCCTGCCGTTCAGGGCGATCTCCGCCACGTAGCCGTAGTCCTCCAGCACCATGCGCGCCAGGTCGGCCACGTCGGGGCGATCCTCGACCACCAGCACCCGTTCGGTGCCGTTACGTTCCCGGGTGCGCTCCTGCGCCGGGCTGTGAATCACCTGGCTGTCATCGGCCGGGAAGTACAGGCGCAGCGTGGTGCCGACACCCTCTTCGGAATAGATGCGCACCGCGCCGCCCGATTGCTTGACGAAGCCGTAGACCATCGACAGCCCGAGCCCCGAGCCCTTGCCTTCTTCCTTGGTGGTGAAGAACGGATCCATCACACGGCTGCTCACGCTCTCCGGCATGCCGATGCCGTTGTCGGTGATGGCCACGCTGACGTAGCGCCCGGGCATCAGCCCGTCGTAGGACATGCTGCCCAGTTCATCCACCGTCACATTCTTGGTTTCGATGTGCACCAGAGGCTGCTCGCGCCCTTCCAGCGCATCACGGGCGTTGATGAGGATATTGAGAAACGCCACCTCCGCCTGGGTCGGATCGATGCGACAGTTCCACAGGGCCTTGTCCAAGGTCAGGTGCAGGTTCGCATGGCCCAGGGTGCGTTCGCCCAGTTCCTGGAAGCCACTGACCATGCCGTTGAGGTTGAGCACCCGACCTTCGAGTTTCTGCTTGCGCGAGAACGCCAGCAGCTGCTGGGTCAGGGTGGCGGCGCGGTCGGCGGCGTTGCGAGCATTGTTCACGCAGCGCAGGATGCGCTGATGATCGTATTCGGGCTTGCTGGCCGTGCGTTCGAGCACTTCCAGGTAGCCGATCATCACCTGCAGCAGGTTGTTGAAGTCGTGGGCGATGCCCCCGGTCAACTGGCCCAGCGCCTCCATCTTCTGCGCCTGGCGCAGGCCTTCTTCGGCATCGCGGCGACGGCTGATGTCCAGCTGCGAGGCAAAAAAATAGATCAGCTCGCCCGCATCGTTGTACACCGGCGAAATGAACAGCGCATTCCAGAAGGTCGAGCCGTCCTTGCGGTAGTTGATCAGCTCGACCGATATTTCCCGGCGCGCGGCAATCGCCTCGCGTATCTGCGCCACTACCGAGCGATCGGTTTCCGGGCCCTGCAGAAAGCGGCAGTTCTTGCCGACTATCTCCTCGGGGTCGTAGCCGGTCATCTCCAGAAAGGCGTTGTTGGCGAAGATGATCGGGTTGTCGTCACGGCCGGGGTCGGTCACGATCATCGGCATGCGGGTGGTTTCCACCGCCGCGAAGAAGATGTTCTTGCCCGAACCCGAGATATCGCCTGACGAGGCGTTGTCGACTCGAAAATCCTGCTTGCCACCTGTTGGCATCGGCTCACCTATAGAGCTGCTGGCGGGGCCGGTAGAACTGGCCCCTGTACTGAATTCGAGCAGCGAGGCGGCGAGAAGTTCTACAACGAATGCAGGCTGTACAACTACGCAAGCGCCCGGTTTTCCAGGGCAAAGCCCTGCAGTCGCCGATCTGCGGCGCTGCGCGGCGAGCCTTTGGATGACGAGAATTTGCGGCGGGTGCCGCAACCAGGTGGCGATACGCAGGGCACTTGTTGGGCCTGCTTCTACAGGCCGCTGGCCGACGCCACGGCAATGGTCGCCGGTTGCCTCAACCTGGCCATCATGAGCATCGAGCAGCCGGCCACGGCCAACGCCGAGCGAGGGCAATGGCCCCTCGCCGCGGGTGCGCGAACAGCTTGGCGACCAACGTTTCTAGGAGCGCCGTTCAGGCCAGCGCGTCCTGGTAGTCCTTCACGTACTGGGTGGCCAGCGTGCTCTTCTGCTGGTCGGTCAGCATCTTGCCGGCCTGCTGGAAGAAGGTGTGCTCCTCGTCTTCCAGGTGGTGGAAGATCTTGTCCTTGAGCTTGCGCGCCGTGGCGAGCCACGACGGGCTGGACGGGTCGGTGTCTTCCAGGGTTTCCAGCAACTCGTCCATCTCGTGGTGCTCGGCCACACCATGGCGAGACAGGTCGACGCCGGCGTCATGCTTCATCAACGGCGAATAGAAGAAGCGCTCCTCGGCCCGGGCATGGGCCAGCAACTCGTCCTTCAGCTCACTGTAATAACGCGCCCGCTCGGGGGAATCGCCGGTGGTGGCGACCAGCGCCTCGGCGATCGCCCGCTGACGGTCATGACTCTCGCGCAACGCTTCGAAGATCTGCATGCAATTACCTCATCGGCTACGGCTGTACGCGGCCTTGGTAGGCCATCTGCAGGTTGTGACCGAAGCGGCAAAAAGCTGGTTCAACCATTTGCTACGGCGCGCGGTATGCGCCCGAAGCTCTTCAGCTACCCGCGATCATCAGTTCAAGATTCTGCACCGCCGCACCGGCGGCACCCTTGCCGAGGTTGTCGAATACCGCGGTGAGCAGGACCTGGCCGGAATCGGGATGGTCGAACACCGCCAGGCGCAACCTGTCTGTGCCGTTCAGTTGCCGTGGGTCCAGATGGCCCAGCACCCGCGCTTCGGCCATGGGCATCACCTCAACGTACCTCGAGCCCCGGTAATGCTGGGCCAGGCATTCGTGCAATTGCCCGGTTTGAGCACCCTCGCCGATGAACCGCCGGTGCACGCCGATGCTGAGCACGATGCCCTGCCGAAAGGCACCATAGGCCGGCACGAAAAACGGCCGCTCGCTCAGGCCGCTGTGCAACTGTATTTCCGGCACATGCTTGTGCGCCAGCCCGAGACCATAGACCTGCAGGGCCGGCGCTGGCGCTGCCTGCTCGCCCTCGTACTCCTCGATGCCCGCGCGCCCCTTGCCGGAGTAGCCGGACACGGCGTGAATCACCGCGGGAAAGTCAGCCGCCAGCAAGCCGGCTCGCAGCAATGGCCTGAGCAGGCCAATCGCGCCGGTCGGATAGCAGCCCGGATTACTGACCTGCTTCGCCTTGGCAATTCGGGCAGCCTGCTGGTCATCCATTTCGGCGAAGCCGTAAATCCAATCGGACTCGGTACGATGCGCCGAACTGGCATCGATGACTCGCACCGCAGGGTTGTAGATGGCCGCCACCGCCTCGCGCGCCGCCGTGTCGGGCAGACACAGAATGGCGTAGTCACACTCATTGATGGCTGCGGCGCGGCGCTGTCGATCCTTGCGGTGCTCGGCAGGCAGCGTGACGATCTGCAGGTCTCGGTAGGCCGCAAGACGCTGCAGGATCTGCAATCCGGTGGTGCCCTGATCGCCGTCTATAAATACGCGTGGACGTTGCATGGTGCGACTCCTGAAAACGGTGGTGACCATCTTCCAGAAGCCGGATAAATTGTTGTAGTTGAATTTGGCAAACCTCAAATTCACTTTATCTGAAGCGAGAGCATGATGCGCGAGATCAGCCTGGATCGTTTACGCACCCTGGTTACCGTGGCCGATCTGGGCTCGTTCGCCGAGGCGGCCAATCTCCTCAACCTTGCGCCGCCGACCGTCAGCCTGCATATCGCCGATCTCGAAGCGCGTATAGGCGGCGCTCTGCTCAATCGAAACCGCGGTAACGTGCAGCCCACGGCAGTCGGCCATACCCTGATCAAGCGTGCGCGGCGACTGCTAGACGAGGCCGATCAGGCGCTGAACGAGGTGAAGCGGCAGGTGCAGGGCCTCGCCGGGCAGGTTCGTCTGGGGGCCTCGACCGGGGCACTGACGCAACTGCTGCCCGATGCCCTGGCATTGCTAAGCCAGCGCCATCCGGACATCGACGTGCAGGCCGCCGTGCTGACCTCCCGGGAAACCCTCAGGCGCCTGGCCGAAGGCCAGCTGGAAATTGGTGTGGTTGCCATGCCGCAACCTCGTATCAAGGGCATGAGCATCACGCCGTGGCGCCGCGACCCGATCATGGCGTTTGTACCGGCCCAATGGGATTGCCCGAAAACCGTTACGCCGCAATGGCTGGCCGAGCGCCCCCTGATCCTCAATGAACCAACCACTCACCTGTCGAGGTTGATCGGCGAATGGTTCATGCCCGTGGAGAAACAACCAACGCCGCGCATGCAGCTGAATTACAACGACGCGATCAAGAGCCTGGTAGCGGCCGGCTACGGAGCGACCCTGCTGCCCCACGAAGCCGCAACGCCCCAGCCAGACTCCCGCGTGCTGATGCGGCCATTGCGCCCCAAGCTGTGGCGCCATCTGGCCATCGCCCACCGCAGCGAGAACCTGGAACGCGCCACGCAGCACGTGCTAGAGGCGCTCTGGTCGCTGAACAGCACGTAACACCGACAAGCTGACGCCCCCGACAACTTGCTTGCCTGTTGTACACTGTACAGCGCATCATGCCGCCACTTTTTCTGCGGTATTCGCCGATGCCCCATCGCCCCGCCCCAGCGCCGCACGACGAAGAAGAGCGCGTGCTCTCCCTCGAACACCTCGACATCCTCGATTCGGCGCCCGAGCAGAACTTCGATGATGTGGTGCTGCTGGCGACGACCCTGTGCGACACCCCGATTGCCCTGGTCTCCCTGGTTGATCGCGAGCGGCAGTGGTTCAAGGCCTGCGTGGGGCTGGACGTGCGCGAGACCCACCGCGACCTGGCGTTTTGCGCCCATGCGATTCTCGAACCCGCTGACGTGCTGGTGGTGGAGGATGCCCTGCAGGACCCGCGTTTCCAGCACAGTGCGCTGGTGCTCGGCGAGCCGCACATTCGGTTTTATGCCGGTGCGCCGATCCGCACCGATGCCGGCCATCCGCTGGGCACCGTCTGCGTGATCGACACCCGGCCACGAACCCTCGCCGAACACCAGCGCCAGGCGCTGCAGGCACTGGCCCGGCAAACCGCCGCGCTGCTGCAACTGCGCCTGCTGGAGCTGCAGCGCGAGCGCCATGCCACCGTGCTGCTCGATGAGCTGGAACAGGCCCAGGCGCGTCATCGCGAAGCCGAGGAGTCGCTGCGCCATGCACGCCGCGTATCGTCCCTGGGCATGCTGACCGCCAGCATCGCCCATGACGTCAACAACCTGCTGCAGGTGCTCAGCAGCAGCCTGCAGATGGCCCAGTTGCGCTCGCGGCGCCCGGCGGACGTGGAGCGCTTCGCGCAGACCGGCCTGCAAGCGGTGGAGCAAGGCGGCAAGCTGATTCGCCAGTTGCTCGCCAACGTGCGCCAGGACGGCCCCGAGCTGGCGTGCATCGACATCAGCGAGCGCCTCGACGCCGCCCGCGAGTTGCTGGCCGGCACCCTGGGCAGCGACATCAACCTGAGCTTCGACCTGGCGGCCCGGGACGTCGGCGTGATGTGCGACGAGGTGCAGCTGCAGGCGGTGGTACTCAACCTGCTCAGCAATGCCCGCGACGCCATGCTGGGCCGCGGCCAGGTGCTGATCGCCACCCATCAGGAGCGCCTGCTCGGCGACGCGCAGCTGAGCGACGGCAATTACCTGGTGCTGAGCGTCCGCGACGACGGGCCGGGCATGCCCGCCGAGCTGGCGGCGAAGATATTCGCCCCCTTCTTCACCACCAAGCAGGCCGGCAAGGGCACCGGCCTGGGCCTGGCCCAGGCCCGCGAATTCGCCAACCACACCGGCGGCGATATACGGGTGCAGACGGCGCCCGGCGTGGGCACCACCATGCGCCTGTATCTGCGGATACTGGGCCGGATCAGCGGCGTCGATCGAGCAGGTTGACGATCAGCCGATCCGCCCAGCCCCACAGGCGCTGACGCACCCGCGTCCAGAACGGCCGCGCCTGCCACATCTGCAAATCCACCTCGCGGCTCTGCGGGAAATCGCGCTCGAAGCTCTGCTGCACCGCCGCGGTGAAGGCGGCGTCCAGGGTTTCGACGTTGGCGTCGAGGTTGAAGCGCAGGTTCCAGTGGTCGAAGTTGCAGGAGCCGACGCTGGTCCAGTCATCCACCAGCACCATTTTCAGATGCAAAAAGCGCGGGCGGAACTCGAAGATGCGCACCCCGCCCTTGAGCAGGCGTGGGTAGTAACGCTGCCCGGCAAAGCGCACCGCCGGGTTGTCGGTATGCCGGCCGCTGAGCAGCAGGCGCACGTCGACGCCACGCCCGGCGGCCTTGCGCAGCGCCCGGCGCACCCGCCAGGTCGGCAGGAAATACGGTGTGGCCAGCCACACCCGATGCTGGGCGCCGTTGAGGGCACGGATCAGCGATTGCAGGATGTCGCGATGCTCGCGGGCATCGGCGTAGGCCACCCGCCCCCAGCCAGAACCCGACGCGGGCAGGTGCGGCAAGGGGTGGCGATGGGGCGTGAGGTACGGGCGCCAGGCGAAGCGCGAGTTGTTGGCCTGCCACTGGCGGTCGAACAGCTGCAGCCAGTCGGCCACCAGCGGGCCAGCGATTTCCACCATCACTTCGTGCCAGGCGCTCTCGGGCTCGCCGGGCATCCAGAAGTCATCGGTCGAGCCGGTGCCGCCAACGAAGGCCACCTGGCTGTCGACCACCAGCAGCTTGCGGTGGTCGCGGTACAGGTTGCGTACACCGCGCCGCCAGCGCAGCGGGTTGTACCAGCGCAGCTGCACGCCAGCGTCGAGCATGCGCTGGCGGTCGGCGGCATTCAGCGCCTGGCAGCCGAAGGCGTCGAACAGGCAACGCACCGTCACGCCGCGCTCGGCCGCTTCGCACAGGGCACGCAGCAGCGCATCGGTGCAGGCGCTGCTGGACACCAGGTACTGCTCCAGTTCGATCGTTGCCCGGGCGGCGTCGATCCAGGCGATCATCCGTGGAAAGAACGCCGGGCCGTCGTTGAGCAGCGTGAACTGGTTGCCCTGGCGCCAGGGATAGACCTGACCGGGCATCAGTCGCTCACACACAGGGGATGGGAAAAGCGGCGCATGACATCTCGGCGGCAGCGGGGGGATGCGCCACGATAGCCGGGCGCGTGCTGCTTGCAAAGCACCGCGCACGGCAGGCGCTAACGGGGCAGCTGATAGTCCTCGGGGCCGAGCAGGTCGAGCCCGCATTCCAGGTTCTCGATCCAGTACAAAAAGGCGCTGATCATCTCGCGCCCCATGAACGGCCGACCGTGTTGCGGCACGATCCTCTCCACGTCCATGCCGCGCACCATGGCGGCCCACAGGCGGCAGGCCTTGTTGCTGGCCATGTAGCGGCGGTGAAAGCCGAGCATGCTCGGCACATGGGCGGCGAAATCCGCCACCGGGCCACTGTCATCGAGCATCGAGGCGCCCATGTCGCCGGAGAAGAGGATCTTGCTCAGCGGGTCATAGAGCTGGAAGTTGCCCACCGAGTGCAGGAAGTGCGCCGGCACCGCCTTGAGCGTGCAGCGCCCGAGGGCGAAGGACTGGCCGCGGTCGGGCAGGGCAATGATGCGGTCGAAGGTGTTGATGCCGCGGCTCAGCGCCAGGTAGTTGGCCGTCAGGTGTGGCAGAAAGCGCGCCCACAGCTTGGAGCAGATGACCTGCGCCCTGGTGTGCAGCAGCCACTTGTCGAGCGAGGCGATGATGTCCGGGTCCTGGTGCGAGGCGAAGATGTAGGTCAGCTCCTGCAGCGGAATGTGCTTGGACAGCTCCATGCTCAGCGGCACGTAGGTCAGGTCGCCACCCGGGTCGAGCAGCAGGTACTGGTCATGGTCGATGATCAGGAACTGGTTGGACTGCACGCCCTCGCCGCTGACCAGGTCATCGAACATCATGCAGCGGTGGGTGCCGTTGTCGAACAGCACGATGGGGTCGCGGCGCATACCGGCACACTCGTCAGCCAAAGTGGCAGAGCTTAGGGAGCTGCCAGGGCGCGGGTGATGACCTGGGTCAGGGAAGCCGACGCTGGCTCAGCGTTGCCCGCACATGCGGCAGCGCCCGCCCGCCATCACCCCGGTGCAGCGCGGACAATCGCCATTCAGGGTGCCGCGCCGCCACTGCCCGATCTGCACCAGCCGGCGTACTGCCCAGGCCGCCCCAAGGGCCGGCAGCAGGCCCATCCAGGGAAACAGCGCCCGCGCCCAGCCCGTGGCGGCGCCACCCTGCTGGGAGAGGATCACCAGGCCCATCATGGCCACCACGCCGCCAATGATGAGGATGAAAGGCAAACCGAGGTTGCGGACGAAGAACATGGGCGGCGTGGCTCGAAGACGGCGGGCGCCCATGGTAAGCAAGATTGCCTGCTCACGGCACTACCTGTGCCTGGTAGCTATGCCCGGCAGCAGCTCGCCGCCTGTCACATAAGCATCACCGAACCTTCATGGGCGTGACACCCGCCCTGCCTAGCCTGAATGTGTTTCCTGAGTTTTCTCAGGTCTGCAGGCTAATTCCGGTTCGTGCGCAGCAAGGCTGCCCGACCCGCAACGGAGGTAAGGCATGACCCAAAACGCCATGGCACCCGAGCGCAGCAATGCTCCCCGTCGCCTGCAGGCCGAGCGCCTGAGCACGCCGCGCGCCCTGCGCGAGGCCCAGGCCCTGCGTTTTCGCGTGTTCAGCGCCGAATTCGATGCAAAGCTCAAGGGCGCCGAGCTGGGCCTGGACATGGACGACTACGACGTGCACTGCCAGCACATCGGTGTGCGCGACCTGAACAGCGGCGAACTGGTGGCCACCACGCGCCTGCTCGACCACCAGGCAGCCGCCAGCCTGGGGCGTTTCTACAGCGAAGAGGAATTTGCCCTGCATGGCCTGCGCCACCTGCAAGGCCCGATTCTGGAAATCGGCCGCACCTGCGTGGACGCCGCGTACCGCAACGGCGGAACCATCGCGGTTCTGTGGGCCGAGCTGGCCGAAGTGCTCAACGAAGGCGGCTACCGCTACCTGATGGGTTGCGCCAGCATCCCCATGCAGGATGGCGGCATCCAGGCCCAGGCGATCATGCAACGCCTGCGCGAACGCTACCTGTGCACCGAGAACCTGCGCGCCGAGCCGAAAACGCCGCTGCCCAGCCTGGAGATCTCGGGCAACGTGATCGCCGAGATGCCACCGCTGCTCAAGGCCTACATGCGCCTGGGCGCCAAGATCTGCGGTGAGCCCTGCTGGGACAAGGACTTCCAGGTCGCCGACGTGTTCATCCTGCTCAAGCGCGATGAGCTGTGCCCACGCTACGCCAAGCATTTCAAAGCCGCGGTCTGATCGACCGCTTGCCCCACACTGTCCCGTCACGGTAGAAATGCCGTGCCGGGCGCTGCCCGCTTAAGCGCTCTTCCCTATTATTTCCAGGCCGAAAAATCCATGAACAAACTGCGTCTGTACCTGCGCCTGAGCCGCCTCGCGGCAGTGCTCGGCGTCGGTGCGCTGCTGGCAACTTTTCTGGTGCCGGTCGAACGCCTGACTCGCCGTGACTTGCTGGGCCTGCGCCAACGCCTGACCCGCTGGTTTCTCGCCCGCCTGGGCAACGCCCTGCCCTTTCGCGTCAGCGTGCGGGGGCAGCTGCCGCAAAAACCGATGCTGTGGCTGAGCAATCACATCTCCTGGACCGACATTCCGCTGATCGGCATGCTGGCGCCGCTGTCGTTCCTGTCCAAGGCCGAAGTGCGCACCTGGCCGCTGGCCGGTTGGCTGGCGCACAAGGCCGGCACCCTGTTCATCCGCCGCGGCGCCGGTGACGGCGGGCTGCTCAACCAGCAACTGGGTCGTCATCTGAATGGCGGCCGCCATCTGCTGATCTTCCCGGAAGGCACCACCTGCGACGGCACGGCCCTGCGCACCTTTCACGGCCGCCTGCTGAGCAGCGCCATCGAAAGCGGCATCGACCTGCAGCCGGTGGCCATTCGTTATGTTCGCGATGGGCAGCGCTGCGATGTGGCGCCCTTTATCGGCGACGATGACCTGCTCTCGCACCTGCTGCGGCTGATGAACAGCGATGTCGCCGAGGTAGAAATCCAGCTGCTCGAACCAATCGCCAGCAACTCCGGCAACCGCAACGAACTGGCCCGCCGCGCCCAGGCAGCGATCAGCGAAGCGCTCTATGGCCCGCAGCCAGAGGCCCAGGCTGCGGCTTAGAATCTTCTTCGAGCTCGCAGTCCCACGGATCGACGCGAATAAGGTAAGGGCAGAGATTGCCGCGCTTTTTGTGGGAGCGCGCCAGGCGCGCGAAAAATCGCGGGCATGGCCCGCTCCCACAGGTAGTACAGCGTCAACTTCGAGTTCGCATTCCCATGGATCGACGCGAATAAGGCAAGGGCAGAGATTGCCGCGCTTTTTGGGGAGCGCGCCATGCGCGCGAAAAAATCGCGGGCATGGCCCGCTCCCACAGGTAGTAAAGCGTCATCTTCGAGCTCACATTCCCATGGATCGACGCTAACAAGGCAAGGGCAGAGATTGCCGCGCTTTTTGTGGGAGCGCGCCATGCGCGCGAAAAATCGCGGGCATGGCCCGCTCCCACAGGTAGTGCGCCGATGTCCGCTTCCATCACGCAGCGGCCGCTGCCAATGGAATTACGACGAGACCGATCAGGCCCGCCGCAACTGCGGGCTATCGGTCTGCAACCAGCGTCGGAAGATCGGCTCGGCCAGGAACAGCACCAGAAACAGCCGCACCACCTGCATGGCGGTCACCAGCGGCACGGCCAGTTGCAGGGTTTCGGCCGTCAGGCTCATCTCGGCGATGCCGCCGGGCATCATGCCCAGGGTCAGGGACTGGATATCCAACCCGCTTGCCCAGCCGACCGACACCGCACCGACCAACGCCACCAGCATCATCACCAGCGTGGTGAGCAGGGTGCGAGCCAGAAATGAAGGGGCATAACGGAAGAACGCGCGGTTGAAGAAGCAGCCCAGGGCGCTGCCGATCATCAACTGGCCAACCTGGCTGGCGCCGGCCGGCAGCGTGCTGCTCAGGTCGAAGCCGATGCTGGCAGCGGCGCTGACCAGCAGCGGCCCGAACAGCCAGGGGTTGGGCTGGCGGTAGCGCTGCAACAGCCAGCCGGCGGCCGCGGCCACCGGCATGATCAGCGCCAGCCACGGCCAGTCCGCGTGGGCAGCGTGGAAATGCACCTCACCATCACCGAGCAGAAACTTGAATACTGCCGGCACCAGCAGCACCACGGCCACCACCCGCAGGCTTTGCGCCGCCGCCACGCGGGTCAGTTCGGCGCCGTTGCGGGCGCCGAGGTTGACCATTTCTCCGGAGCCGCCCGGCATGCTGGAAAAGTACGCCGTGGCCATGTTCTCTCCGGTGCGCCGCATGAACCACACGCCGGCGATGCTGCTGAGTACGGTGATCAGCGCGCCGACAATGATCGGCAGCAGATGCCCGCCAATCTGCGCCACCAGCGCCGGCGTGAAGTGCAGGCCGATACCGATGCCGATGATCCACTGGCCGACCTTGCGCCCGCCCGGCAGGGGCTGCAGCTGCCAGGTGCTGAAGCAGCGCACCAGAATCACCGCCACCAGGGAGCCGATCATCCATGGCAGTGGCCAGCCGATAAACGTCGCGATCACCGCGCCAAGGGCACCGACCATCGGCGTGCCCAGGTGATTGCTCCAGTGGGTCTTGAACATTGCGTCCCCTTCGGTACGTGCACCAGCAGCCTGGTGATGGATCGAGATCGAGGTGGTCGCGGAAAACGGAAGCCTGATTATTGGATGTTTTCTATCGCTACGTTGTTCACAGCCTGTCGAGCGCCACGGCATCAATCGTTAGAATCTGCCGCAGGCCTCGTGAATCGACGCTCCTATTATTGATCTTTAGAAGCATAAAAAACAATCCACCTTTAAACCCCCCAGCCGCCCGGCATCTTTCCGTGGCGTCGATTACGTAGCAGAATGCAGCGCCTGCCGACTCGCTCGGCACAGGCGCATTACCCCAGACAGGAATCGACGCCCACTGCCATGGCCCAGGACAACACCCCTTCGGCGGTTCTCACTGCCCTGCAGAAGCGCGTCGCCCGCGAGGTGATCGCCTACGTGCGCCGTGAGCGTCTGCCCATCGGCCATCACCTGGCCGAATCGCACCTGGCGCAAACCCTCAATACCTCGCGCACGCCGGTGAAGTTCGTGCTCAACCACCTCGCCGAACGCGGCATGCTCAAGCACGACCGCAACCGCGGTTTCTTCCTCGCCCGGGCGGCGGAGGATCTCAACGAGCTGGTGCAGGAAATCGCCGAGGCCGAGGAGGATTCGGTGTACCGCCGCTTCGTCGCCCTGCGCCTGTCACGGCAGTTGCCCGAGCAGTTCACCGAGATCGAACTGATGCGCCAGTTCGATGTATCCCGCGCCGAATTGCGTGCGGCGCTGCTGCGCATGCAGCAGGAGGGCTGGGCCGAGCAGCGCAGCGGCCAGGGCTGGAAGATGCTGCCGGTGATCGACTCGATCGAGGCCTACGAGGAAAGCTTCGCCTTCCGCTCGATCATCGAGCCGGCCGGGCTGTTGTCGCCGACCTTCCAGGTCGACCGCGAGCTGCTGGAAAGCTGCCGCAAGCAGCAGACATTCATCGCCGAGGGTGGCTACCTGAGCATGACCATCGAGGAGCTCTACGAAGCCAATTCGAGCTTCCACGAAATCATCGCCGGGTTTTCCGGCAACCGCTTTCTGCTGCAATCGCTCAAGCGCCTGGATCGCCTGCGCCGCCTGGTCGAATACCGCGTGGACGTTTCCCGCGAGCACCGCCGTGCTCAGGTCGAGCAGCACCTGGAGATCCTCGACCTGATCGAACAGGGCGACCGCCTCGCCGCCGCCGACCGCATGCGCGCGCACCTGGAAGGCGCACGGCGCAAGAAGGTCGATGCGACGCTGTTCGAGAGATTGCAGAACGCTGCAGAGCAGCGGTGAAATCCACCGCGCCGCTGTTCCGCCAGAAAAGACGCCGCGTTGCTATGCGCCGCGTTGCTCACGGGCAAAGGCCATCAGTGCCGGGTAGAAGGCGCTGAAGTCCTCGCTAAGCGGCTCGTAGAGGCGGCGCAGATCGTCCAGCCCGCCGTCCAGCAGGCCCGCCCGTGACAGGCGTCGCGACATGCCGGCGATCACCTGTTCCAGCACCTCGAACTGCTCGTAGCTGCCCAGCCAGTCCTGGGCGGCCATGCGCGGGGCAATGTGCTGCAGGCTGCCCGGCAGTTGCGGCTCGGCGGCCAGCACGCGGTAAACGCGGTCGGTGAAACGCTGCAGCGGTTGATCGCTGTAGCGCTGCCAGTCGCGGGCCAGGCAGTGATCGAAGAACAGGTCGAGAAATATCCCGGCCACGCGCCGCCGCGCGGCAGGAAAGCGCGCCCGCGCCCTGGCCTGCAGCGGATGGCTGTCGGTGAAGGCGTCGATACGCCGGTGCAGGGCGATGCCCGCCTCGATAGCGGCCGGCCACCGCCCGGCCAGTGGCCCTTTGACGAAATCGCCATACAGGCTGCCAAGCAGTTCGGCGGGCGCATCGCCGCCCAGATGAAGGTGAGCAAGGTAATTCATTGCCCCAGCTTAAAGCCTTGCCTCGCCAGCGGCGAGAGGCGCGCCATCATGCCGGTCGATATGCACTATCTGCTGGAACGATCTGTATATCGCCAAGTCTCGATATAAAGTTCGTCCCATCGCGATACAGCGTTACACGCTTGCAGGAGCCCCGATGAACAGCGAAGACATCGATCTGGACGAAGTGATCAAGGCGCTGGCCCATCCCGTGCGCCGCGACATTCTGCGCTGGCTGAAAGAGCCCGAAGCGCACTTCGTGCAGCCCGATCACGCCTTCGATATAGGTGTGTGCGCCGGCAAGTTCGATGAGCGCACCGGCCTGTCGCAATCCACGGTTTCAGCGCATCTGGCCACGCTGCAGCGCGCCGGCCTGGTGACCAGCCGCAAGGTCGGCCAGTGGAACTTCTTCAAGCGCAACGATGCGGCCATCGACGCCTTCATCGAGCGGATCACCCGCGATCTCTGACCCCCGGTGATCGCCAAGCGAACCTTTCAACCCGTCCATCAACCTGTACCGAACAACTGTTTCGAGGATCTAGGCAATGACCACACTGTTCGACCCCATCAAGATCGGCGATCTGGAACTCCCCAACCGCATCATCATGGCGCCGCTGACCCGCTGCCGCGCCGACGAAGGCCGCGTGCCCAATGCCCTGATGGCCGAGTACTACGTACAGCGCGCCTCGGCGGGCCTGATCATCAGCGAAGCCACCTCGGTCACGCCAATGGGCGTCGGCTACCCGAACACCCCCGGCATCTGGTCCGATGAGCAGGTACGTGGCTGGAGCGGCGTGACCAAGGCCGTGCACGCCAATGGCGGCAAGATCGTCCTGCAACTGTGGCACGTGGGCCGCATCTCCGATCCGGTCTACCTGGACGGTGAACTGCCAGTGGCGCCGAGCGCCATCAAGCCGGCCGGCCATGTCAGCCTGATCCGCCCGATGAAGGACTTCGTCACCCCGCGCGCTCTGGAAAGCGAAGAGATCGCCGACGTCATCGAGGCCTATCGCCAGGGCGCCGAGAACGCCAAGGCAGCCGGCTTCGACGGCGTGGAAATCCATGCCGCCAACGGTTACCTGCTCGACCAGTTCCTGCAGGACAGCACCAACCAGCGCACCGACAACTACGGTGGCAGCCTGGAAAACCGCGCCCGCCTGCTGCTCGACGTCACCGATGCGGTATTGAGCATATGGGAACCGGGCCGTGTTGGCGTGCACCTGGCGCCACGCGCCGACAGCCACGACATGGGCGACTCCAACCGCGCCGAAACCTTCACCTACGTGGCCCGCGAACTCGGCAAACGCAATATCGCCTTCCTCTGTGCCCGTGAGCACGAGGCCGACGACAGCCTGTCGCCAAGCCTGAAGGAAGCATTCGGCGGCGTGTTCATCGCCAACGAAGGCTTCACCAAGGACCAGGCCAACGCCTGGCTGGCCAGTGGCAAGGCCGACGCGGTGGCATTCGGCGTGCCCTTCATCGCCAACCCGGACCTGCCCGAGCGCCTGCGTCAGAACGCACCGCTGAACGAGCCACACAAGGAAACCTTCTACGGTTCCGGCCCGGTCGGCTATATCGACTATCCGCGCCTGTAATTTTCCAGATAGCAACAAAAAGCCCGCGTAAAAACGCGGGCTTTTTCATATCAACGGTCTGGACTGATCAGCGGGCGTCGATCTGCTGCTGCAGGTTCTGTATCTGCGCCTGCAACGTGTTGATGCTGCGCGTGGTCTGCGCACGGTAGGCGTCGAACTCGGCGGTGCTGCTGGTGTTGTTGCTGGCGGCCGGGCGGTTGTCCAGCTGGCTCTTGAGCACCAGCATGTCCTGCTCCAGACGCTCGACTGCAGCATTGGAATTACCAGCCTTCTTCAGCGCCTCGACCTCACCGGCCAGGCTCTTGACCTGGGCGGCCAGCTTGCCGGCGTCGCCCTGGCTGCTCTTGAGCGAAGCCAGTTCGGTTTTCAGTGTGGCCAGCTCGGTTTTCAGGGCATCCTGGCCGCTGCCCAGGCTCTTCAGGCTGTCGGCGTACTTGCCGGCATCGCCCTGCTGGGCCTTGAGGTCGGCGACCAGTTGCTCGATGCGTTTGTCCTGCCCGCTCTGCTGACCACCCGCCGCCTGTTGCTGCTTACCCAGTTCGGCGACCTTGTTCTCCAGCTGGCGCACCTGCAGGCGCAGCGCTTCGCTGCCACTGGTGACGTTGGACTCGGCCGCCACCACCTTGCCGGAAATGTCCTGGATACGCCCCGCCGCTTCCTCGCTGATACGCGCGAAGCTTTCCTGGGTGGCCACCAGTTGCTGCTCCATCAGGCTGATCTGCTGGAAGCTCCACCAGCCCAGGCCGGCCAGGGCGATGCTCAGGGCACCGACCAGCGCCCACAGCGGCCCGGTGCTGGCCGCACGCGGTGCCTTGGCGACACGCGGCGCCGCGCCTGCACGGACGTTGGGCTGCGGCTCGGGCTCGAAATCGTCGTCATCGCGGCGATCCGGGGTCAGGCTGGGTACGTCATCGAATTCGTCGTGGGCATCGTTACGCATGGGGGGAGAACCTTGAGAAAACCAGGGTGGAGGCTAAGTGCGCGCAGTATACCGATTCACGGCTGGCGCTTGGGTGTCGTAGTGCCAGTAATCAACATGTTGCAACGGCCTGTATCGGGCACAGAGACCCGCTACAAGCGGCCCGGGTTCCGCACAGGCCTGGCGCGGGCGGTTAGCCCTGCACCTTCCACCAGCGACAGAACTCGTCCAGGGCCGGCCACAGGCTGTGGCTGGGCTGGTAGTCCAGGTGTTCACGGGCCTGGCTGATGTCCAGGGAAAAGTTGCGGCTCATCACGTCCACCGCCAGGCGCGTCAGCGCCGGCTCGGGGCGACCGGGCAGCAGGCTGCATGCGCCTTCACTGACGGTGGCCAGGCTACGCGCCAGGCCGACCGGAACATGCCGGCTAACCTGTGGCAACTCCAGCTGGCGCAGTACGTAATTGACCACGTCCCACAGCGGCAGCGGCGCGCCATCGCTGATGTTGTAGGCCTTGCCGAGCGCAGGCGCGGCGGCCAGCAAGGCACCGAACAGGGCGTCGTTGAGGTTGTGCACGCTGGTGAAATCGACCTTGTTCAGGCCGTTGCCGATGATCGCCAGGCGCTTTTTACGCTGCATGGCGATCATTCGCGGAAAGATGCTCACATCTCCTGCCCCGGTGACGAAACGTGGCCGCAGCGCCAGCACTTCCAGGCCGAATTCCTGGGCGCCGAACAGGCGCTGTTCGGCGAGGAACTTGGTGCGTGCGTAATGGTTGGAGAAACGTTTGGGCACCTGCTCTTCGCGCAGACCGAGGTGATCGCGGCCATCGAAATAGATCGACGGCGAGGACAGATGCACCAGGCGGCGCACACCGCGCTTGAGGCAGGCCTCGATGACGTTCTCGGTGAGCACCACGTTGCCCTGGTGAAAATACTCGTAGCGCCCCCACACGCCCACGGCGCCGGCACAGTGCACCACCGCCTCGACGTCGCTGCACAGCGACAGCGCCAGCTCGGGATCGCCAAGATCGCCAGGGGTGAACTGCGCGCCACGGCGAATCAGGTGCTCGAACGCCTCCTCGCGGCGGCCGGTAACGCGCACGTCCAGGCCCTGCTCGAGGGCGAACCGGGCGAAACGCCCGCCAATGAAACCGCTTGCTCCGGTGACCAGAATCTTCATCACGCCCTCCGCCCGCTGCTGGGCGCACTATAAGGCGTTGCGCCCATCGCGGCAGCCGTGTTCACAGCAACGGCACCAGATAATTGCCGGCATGGCGCTGCAGGTGTCGGGTGAGCTGGTCGAGCAGCTCGCCGCCGTTGCGCCAGTGGTGCCAGTACAGCGGCACGTCGACGGGCCGCTCCGGGAGCAGTTCGACCAGCTCGCCGCGGGCCATGGCCTCGACCATCTGCGGCTCGGGCACCATGCCCCAGCCCAGGCCCTCGGCGGTCAGGCGCAGGAAGCCCTCGGACGACGGGCACAGGTGATGCAGGAAGCTGCCCGACAGGCCCAGCTCGTTCAGGTAACGGTGCTGCAACTGGTCATCCGGGCCGAACACGATGGCTGGCACCTGGGCGATACGCTCGGCGCTCACCCCTCCGGGAAAATGCCGGGCGATGAATGCCGGGCTGGCCATGGCCCGATAACGCATGGCGCCCAGGGCCAGACTGCGCGCGCCGGATACCGGCCGCTCCGCCGCGCATACGCAGGCGGCCACATCGCCGGCGCGCATGCGCTTGAGGCCTACCTCCTGGTCCTCGACCACCAGCTCCAGCAACACGCGATGGCTGGCGCAGAACTCCGCCACCGCCCTGGCCCACCAGGTCGCCAGGCTATCGGCATTCACCGCGACCCGCAGGCGCTGGGTTTCACCTTCCGCCTCCAGGCTTGGCACCTGCTGCTGCAGATCGCGCTCGAGCAAACGCACCTGTTGCACGTGATTGAGCAGCCGCCGGCCAACATCGGTCGGCGTCGGCGGCATGGCCCGCAGCAGCACCGGCTGACCGATGCGTGCCTCGAGCAGTTTGATGCGCTGGGACACGGCCGACTGCGACAAGCCCAGCACCTGGGCGCCACGCTCGAAGCCAGCCTGTTCGACGACTGCCGCAAGGGCGGCCAGCAACTTGTAATCCAGCAATCGATTTTCCTAATGAGCGATCAGCAATATTGCTTTTTCTTATACAAGCAATCACCGCAGACTGATAGCCATCCCGAGCCGTTCCACCCCCCACCTCTCAAGGAAAACCGCCATGTGGCAGAGCTACACCAATGGCCTGGCAATCACCGCCGGGCTGATCGTCGCCCTCGGCGCGCAGAATGCCTTCGTGCTCGCGCAGAGCCTGCGCCGCGAACACCACCTGCCGGTGGCGCTGCTGTGCATCCTCTGTGACGCGCTGCTGATCAGCGCCGGGGTATTCGGCCTGGCCACCCTGCTGCTGCAAAGTGAACTGCTGCTCGGCATCGCTCGCTGGGGCGGCGCGGCGTTCCTGTTCTGGTATGGCGCTCAGGCCTTGCTGCGGGCCTGCCGGCCGGCAGGCTTGCAGGTCGAAGGCGGCGCGCCCCGGTCATTGCGAGCGGTGATGCTGGCAACCCTGGCGGTGACCCTGCTCAACCCCCACGTGTACCTGGACACGGTACTGCTGATCGGCTCGCTCGGCGCCCAGCAAGCCGTGCCGCCCGCCTACGCCGCCGGCGCCGCCAGCGCCTCGCTGGCGTGGTTCCTGTGCCTGGCCCTCGGCGCGGCGTGGCTGGCCCCCTGGCTGGCCCGCCCGCTGACCTGGCGGATCATCGACCTGCTGGTGGCAGCCATGATGTTCGCCATTGCCTGGCAGTTGCTCGCCAACCCGCTGTAACGCCCGGACGCCCAGGCACCAGGTGCTATGCTGAGGCGCTCCAGACAACCGGCGGAGCAGCAGTGGAAACAGGCGTCTTTCTCATGGTCATCGGCGCAGCCGCCTTGCATGCCGGCTGGAACGCGCTGCTCAAGATCGGTCTGGATCGTTTTCTCACCGCCTCGCTGATCCAGATCGGCGCCGGCATCGTCGCCCTTCTCGCCCTGCCCTTCGTAGCGCTGCCCGATGCGGCGGCCTGGCCGTGGATCATCCTCTCGGCGCTGTTGCATATCGGCTACAACCTGTTCTTGAGCCGCGCCTACCAGCACGGTGACCTTGGCCAGGTCTACCCGATCTCCCGGGGCAGTTCGCCGCTGCTGGTGGCCGCGTTGTCGGTGCTGCTGCTCGGCGAGGTGCTGCCTGCCGGCCAGTGGCTGGGCCTTGGCGTGCTGGTCGGCGGCATCTGGCTGATGGCGATCCGCGGCGGCCACGGCAAGCGCAGCAGCGGCCTTTTGGTCAATGCGCTGCTGACCGCACTGTTCATCGCCGGCTACACCCTGGCCGACGCCAGCGGCGCCCGCGCCAATGGCGACCCGCTGTCGTACTCGGCGTGGCTGTTCGCGGTCAACGGCCTGGTGATGGCGCTGGTGATCCTCTGCCAGCGCGGCCCGGCCGTCGTCTCCGCGCTCGGGCCACACTGGCGCGCCGGCCTGCTCGGCGGCGCCATGTCGATGCTGGCCTACAGCATCGCCATCTGGGCCATGACCCTGGCGCCGGTGGCACTGGTCTCGGCGTTGCGCGAAACCAGCGTGGTGTTCGCCCTGCTGATCGGCCGCCTGTGGCTCAAGGAAAGCCTGCCGCCGCTGCGCGCCGTGGCCTGCCTGGTCATTCTCGCCGGTGTGGCGATGATGAAGCTGGCCTGAATCGCCGCAACGGCTCTGGCCTGGTATCCCGCACAGTTGCCGCGTGGTTATGGCGTAGCCCCGGTGCTATGATCCTTGCCCTGCGTCGCAAAGGGTATAAACCCGCCGACGCATGTTTGGCCGCCCGTGATCGGCCTTGCGCTCATCGCAACAGACCTGATTAGGAGAATAACCATGGCTTTCGAATTGCCGCCGCTGCCCTACGCACACGATGCCCTGCAGCCGCACATCTCCAAGGAAACCCTGGAGTACCACCACGACAAGCACCACAACACCTATGTCGTGAACCTGAACAACCTGGTGCCTGGCACCGAGTTCGAAGGCAAGAGCCTGGAAGAAATCGTCAAGACGTCCTCCGGCGGCATCTTCAACAACGCCGCCCAGGTGTGGAACCACACCTTCTACTGGAACTGCCTGAGCCCCAACGGCGGCGGCCAGCCGAGCGGCGAACTGGCTGCAGCCATCGACAAGGCGTTCGGTTCCTTCGACAAGTTCAAGGAAGAGTTCAGCAAGGTCAGCATCGGCACCTTCGGTTCCGGCTGGGGCTGGCTGGTGAAGAAAGCTGACGGCTCCCTGGCCCTGGCCAGCACCATCGGCGCCGGCTGCCCGCTGACCAGCGGCGACACCCCGCTGCTGACCTGCGACGTCTGGGAACACGCCTACTACATCGACTACCGCAACGTGCGTCCGAAGTATGTCGAGGCGTTCTGGAACCTGGTCAACTGGGACTTCGTGGCGAAGAACTTCGCTGCCTGAACCCTGCGCTGACACGTAAAGATGCCCTCCTGATGCGAGTCAGGGGGGCATTTTTTTATCCGTCGCCAACCGAGGGTAGCGACGGGCGGCGCTCAAGACCTGGTGGTTTGTTCCGAAACAGAGCAGGTATTGCCAGCCTGGCCGCGACGAGATTGGGTGGCGCATGCATTGGGCCTTTGACTGCCAAGGCGAGTTTGCCAATACTCAACTTCTATCCGGCGCCGGGTATCGCACAAGGAACCGCCATTTGAAGCTGGAACTCAAGCACAGCTTGTCCGTGAAACTGCTGCGCGTGGTGCTCCTTTCCGCGCTTGCCGTGGGCGTGGTGCTCAGCCTCGGGCAGATCGTGTTCGACATCTACAAGACGCGCCACTCCATCACCAGCGACTCCCAGCGCATTCTCGCCATGTTCCGCGACCCTTCCACCCAGGCGGTCTACAGCCTGGATCGCGAGATGGGCATGCAGGTGGTCGAGGGCCTGTTCCAGCACGAGTCGGTGCGCCAGGCGTCCATCGGCCATCCGGGCGAACAGATGCTCGCCGAGAAGAGTCGCCCGCTTGCCGACCTGCCCATACGCTGGCTGACCGACCCGATCCTCGGCGAGGAACAGCACTTCAGCACCCGCCTGGTCGGCCGTGAGCCGTACAACGAATACTACGGCGACCTGAACATCACCCTGGACACCGCGCTGTACGGGGAAAGCTTTCTCACCAACTCGGTGATCATCTTCATCTCCGGCGTACTGCGCGCCCTGGCCATGGCACTGGTGCTGTACCTGGTCTACTACTGGATGTTGACCAAGCCACTGGCCAAGATCATCGACCACCTGAGCAGCATCAACCCGGACCGGCCCAGCGAGACCAAGCTGCCGATGCTGGTCGGCAACGAAAGGAACGAGCTCGGCCTGTGGATCAATACCGCCAACGGGCTGCTCGCCTCGATCGAACGCAACACGCACCTGCGCCGCGAGGCGGAAAACAGCCTGCAGCGCATGTCCCAGTACGACTTCCTGACCAGCCTGCCCAACCGCCTGCAACTGCAGCAGCAGCTCGAACAGATCCTCGATGACTCCGGCCGCATGCAGCGCCGCGTCGCGGTGCTGTGCGTGGGCCTGGATGATTTCAAGGGCATCAACGAGCAGTTCAGCTACCAGACCGGCGACCAACTGCTGCTGGCGCTGTCCGACCGCCTGCGCAGTCACAGCGGCCGATTGGGCGCCCTGGCGCGGCTTGGCGGCGACCAGTTCGCCCTGGTGCAGGCCGATATCGAGCAGCCCTACGAAGCCGCCGAACTGGCGCAGAGCGTACTCGACGACCTCGAGACGCCCTTCACCCTCGACGATCATCAGGTGCAGCTGCGCGCCACCATCGGCATCACCCTGTTCCCGGAAGATGGCGACAGCCCCGAGAAGCTGCTGCAGAAAGCCGAACAGACCATGACCCTGGCCAAGAGCCGCTCGCGCAACCGCTATCAGTTCTATATCGCCAGCGTCGACAGCGAAATGCGCCGCCGCCGCGAGCTGGAAAAGGACCTGCGCGACGCCCTGGCGCTGAACCAGCTGCACGTGGTCTACCAGCCGCAGATCAGCTACCGCGACCACCGCGTGGTCGGCGTCGAGGCGCTGCTGCGCTGGCAGCACCCGCAGCACGGCTTCGTCGGCCCGGACCTGTTCATCCCGCTGGCCGAGCAGAACGGCAGCATCATCGCCATTGGCGAATGGGTACTCGACCAGACCTGCCGCCAGCTGCGCGAATGGCACGACCAGGGCTATGGCGACCTGCGCATGGCGGTCAACCTGTCGACCGTGCAGCTGCACCATGCCGAGCTGCCGCGGGTGGTCAACAACCTGATGCAGATGTACCGCCTGCCCGCCCGCAGCCTGGAGCTGGAAGTCACCGAGACCGGCCTGATGGAAGACATCAGCACCGCCGCCCAGCACCTGCTGAGCCTGCGCCGCTCCGGCGCGCTGATCGCCATCGACGACTTCGGCACCGGCTATTCCTCGCTCAGTTACCTGAAGAGCCTGCCGCTGGACAAGATCAAGATCGACAAGAGCTTCGTGCAGGACCTGCTCGAAGACGAGGACGACGCCACCATCGTTCGCGCCATCATCCAGCTGGGCAAGAGCCTGGGCATGCAGGTCATCGCCGAAGGCGTGGAAACCGCCGAGCAGGAAGCCTACATCATCGCCCAGGGCTGCCATGAAGGTCAGGGCTACTACTACAGCCGGCCGCTGCCCGCTCGCGAGCTGACCCAGTACCTCAAGCAGTCCAGCCGCTCGCAGCGGCATATCAATCCGGCCACGCTCTGACCCGTTGGCCAGTACCGAGTCGCCAACCGACCCGGTTGGCGCGAGTACAGCCACCCTTTGCTTAAAATGAAAATCTTTCGCATTATGTTGCAGCTCGCGTGGAGACCCATGCGCGCTCCCCATTAACACGCAAAGGATTTCGTCATGATTCGTATGCCCCTGGCCTCTGCCAGCCTGCTGACCATCGCCATTGCCCTCGCGGGCTGCGGCGAAGACAAGGCGCCTGCCAACCAAGCCGCCGCCCCGGCTGCGCAAGCGACCGGCAGCAGCGCACCAGCAGCAGCCGGCGCTTTCGACGAAGCCGCTGCGCAGGCCGTGGTCAAGCATTACGCCGACATCGCATCCGCCGTGTTCGACGACGCCGCCAGCACCGCCAAGAAGCTGCAGAGCGCCGTTGACGCCCTGCTCGCCACGCCCAACGCCGATACCCTCAAGGCCGCCCGCGAGGCCTGGCTGGCCGCGCGCGTGCCGTACATGCAGAGCGAAGTGTTCCGCTTCGGCAACACCCTCGTCGACGACTGGGAAGGCCAGGTTAACGCCTGGCCCCTGGACGAAGGCCTGATCGACTACGTCGACGCCGACTACCAGCACGCCCTGGGCAACCCGGGCGCCAGCGCCAACATCATCGCCAACACCGAGATCCAGGTTGGTGAAGACAAGGTCGACGTCACCGAGATCACCCCGGACCTGCTGGCCAGCCTCAACGAGCTGGGCGGCTCCGAAGCCAACGTCGCCACCGGCTACCACGCCATCGAATTCCTGCTCTGGGGCCAGGACCTGAACGGCACCGGCCCCGGCGCTGGCGAGCGTCCGGCCACCGACTACGTGGTCGGTGACGGCGCCACCGGCGGCCACAACGAGCGTCGTCGTGCCTACCTGAAAGCCGCCACCGACTTGCTGGTCGCCGACCTCGACGAAATGGCCGGTCAGTGGAAAGCCGGCGTGGCCGACAACTACCGCGCCACCCTGGAAAGCGAATCCGCCGAGAACGGCGTGCGCAAGATGCTCTTCGGCATGGGCAGCCTGTCCCTCGGCGAGCTGGCTGGCGAGCGCATGAAGGTCGCCCTGGAAGCCAACTCCACCGAAGACGAGCACGACTGCTTCAGCGACAACACCCACAACTCGCACTACTACAACGGCTTGGGCATCCGTAACGTCTACCTGGGCGAGTACAAGCGGGTCGACGGCAGCACCCTGAGCGGGCCGAGCCTGTCGTCGCTGGTCGCCAAGGCCGACGCCACCACCGACAGCACCGTGAAGGCCGATCTGGACGCCACCCAGGCCAAGCTCCAGGCCCTGGTCGACAGCGCCAACCAGGGTGTGCACTTCGACCAGCTGATCGCCGCCGACAATGCCGAAGGCCAGCAACTGGTGCGCGACGCCATCGCCGCCCTGGTCAAGCAGACCGGTGCCATCGAACAGGCCGCCGGCAAACTCGGTATCAGCGACCTGAACCCGGACACCGCCGACCACGAGTTCTGATCAGCACGGTAAGGTTGCAACGAACAAGCCGGTGCGCGGTTTCGCACCGGCTTTTTTGTACCTGGCGGCGTACCATGCCGCGAGCACAGGAGGTATTCATGCAGCCCACAGCCTATCGGGTCGTCACCGCTCACCGAAGCGAGTATCCGCAGCCCATCAGCTTCGAGGCAGGCACCCTGCTCCAGCTTGGCGAGCGCTACGACGGCCCTGAAGACTGGCAGGACTGGTATTTCTGCCGCACCGATACCCACCCCGGCGGCTGGGTGCCGCTGAGCCTTCTCGAGGTGCTTGGCGACGGCAGCGCACGCGCGCTGGAGCGCTATACCGCGCGGGAACTGGATACCCAGGTGAACGAACGGCTGCTTGCCAGCCGCCACCTGAACGGCTGGCTCTGGTGCCTGCGCGAGGCCAGCGGCGAAAGCGGCTGGGTACCGGCGCAGAGCCTGGTTGCGCTGGCGGATTAAACGCAAATCCATCTTATTTAACGCGGCGCAGACTGCTAAGATTGCCGCCCTCGATTTCTGCCCTGCGGATCATCCATGCCAGCGTCACCCGGTCGCCTGCTGCCACTGCTGTTTCTGGCTCTCGGCCTGACCGCCTGCGACAAGTCGCCGACTTTCACCGCAGCCGAACCCGGCGAAGCGCTGTCCGGCGGTGCGGCCACCGTGTCACGCAGCGACCGCGTGGCCTTCTCCCTGCCCGCCGCCAATCTGGCGCCCGAACGGCGCCTGGACTTCAGCGTGGGCAACAGCTTCTTTCGCAACCCCTGGGTGATCGCCCCCTCGACCACCACGGCCCGTGACGGCCTCGGCCCGCTGTTCAACACCAACGCCTGCCAGAACTGCCATGTCCGCGATGGCCGCGGCCACCCGCCGCAGCCGGGCAGTGTCAATGCCGTGTCGATGCTGGTACGCCTGTCGATTCCGGCCGGCGATGCCGATCATGCCGCCTTGCAACGCCTCGGTGTGCTGCCCGAGCCCACCTATGGCGGCCAGTTGCAGGACATGGCCAATCCCGGCGTCGCCCCGGAAGGCAAGGTGCGCGTCGAGTACAGCACCGAGCAGGTGCGCTTCGCCGATGGCTACAGCATCGAGCTGCGCAAACCGCAACTGAACATCACCCAACTGGGTTACGGGCCGATGCACCCGGCCACCCTGTTCTCGGCGCGGGTCGCCCCGCCGATGATCGGCCTCGGCCTGCTCGAAGCGATCCCCGAGGCGGCCATCCTGGCCAACGCCGATCCGGACGATCGCGATGGCGATGGCATCAAGGGCCAGCCCAACCGGGTGTGGGACGATGCACGCCAGCAGACCGTACTCGGCCGCTTCGGCTGGAAGGCCGGGCAACCGACGCTCAACCAGCAGAACGCCCACGCCTTCCTGCAGGACATGGGCCTGACCAGCAGCCTGCTGCCCAGCGACGGCTGCACCGAGGCGCAGTCCGCCTGCCGCCAGGCGCCCCACGGCGGCGAGCCGGAAGTCAGCGACAACATCATGAGCATGGTGCTGTTCTACACCCGCAACCTTGCCGTACCGGCGCGCCGCAAGGTCGACGACGCCCAGGTGCTGGCCGGCAAGACCCTGTTCCATCGCGCCGGCTGCCAGGGCTGCCATACGCCAAGCTTCGTCACCGCCGCCGAGGCTGCCGAACCGGAGCTGGCCAACCAGACCATTCGCCCCTATACCGACCTGTTGCTGCACGACATGGGCGACGGCCTGGCCGATGGCCGCGACGAGTTCCTCGCCAACGGTCGCCAGTGGCGCACCGCGCCGCTGTGGGGCATCGGCCTGACCGAAACGGTCAGCGGCCACACCCAGTTCCTGCACGACGGCCGCGCCCGCAACCTGCTCGAAGCCATCGCCTGGCATGGCGGCGAAGCCGAAGCGGCCAAGCAGCGGGTGCTGCAACTTTCCAGCGAGGAGCGCGCCGCGCTTCTGGCGTTTCTGAATTCACTGTAAGGAGCCGCGCATGATCCGTTCTCCGCTGACCGTCGCCCTGCTGGGCCTGACCCTGGCCGCCTGCTCGCCAGCCGACCCGCAGGCCACCACCAGTTCGGCGCTGGCCGAAGGCGTGTTGCTACCAGCCCACGCCACCTGGAAAGAGGCGAATGTCGCCCTGGCCGGCAGCGCCAAGGCGTTCTGCGCCGGCCAGGAAGACCTGGCCAGCGCGCGCCAGGTGTTTCTCACCACCCAGAGCGCCTGGGCCAGCCTGCAGCCCCTGGCGGTCGGCCCGCTGGCCGAAGGCAACCGCGCCTGGCAGGTGCAGTTCTGGCCGGACAAGAAGAACCTGGTGGCTCGCCAGGTCGAGGCACTGGTCAAGGCCAAACCGCAACTCGGCGCGGCCGATCTGGAAAAGGCCAGTGTGGTGGTCCAGGGGCTTACCGCTTACGAGTACCTGATGTTCGATCCCGAGATCGACCTGCAGAACGCCGAGCAGAAAACCCGCTACTGCCCGCTGATAGTCGCCATTGGTGAGCATCAGCAGGCACTGGCCAACAGCGTGCTGGACCAGTGGCAAGGCGAGAACGGCGCCCTGGCGCTGTTTCGCACCTTCCCCAACGAGCGCTATGCCGAGGCCAGCGAGGCGATCTCCGACATGCTGCGCACCCAGGTCAGTGCCATCGACGGCCTGAAGAAGAAGCTTGGCGCGCCTCTGGGCCGGCAGAGCAAGGGCGTGCCGCAGCCCTACCAGGCCGAAGCGTGGCGCAGCCAGGCCAGCCTGAGCAACCTTGGCGCAGCGCTCAGCGGCGCCGAACAGCTTTGGCACGGCGCCAAGGACGACGGCCTGCAGGCCCTGCTCGGCAGCGATCAGGACGATCTCAAGAAACGTATCGACGCCGCCTACGCCGAGAGTCGCAAACAGCTCGCCGGCCTGCAGCGCCCGCTCGGCGAATTGCTCGCCGACGAGGCCGGGCGACAGACCCTGAACGCCTTCTACGACAGCCTCAACGTGCTGCATCGCCTGCACGAAGGCGAGCTGGCCCGGGCGCTGGGCATCCAGCTGGGCTTCAACGCCCACGACGGAGACTGAACCATGAGCATGAAACGCCGGGCATTTCTCGGCCTGAGCGCCACCCTGCTGGCGGCAGGCGCCGTCGGCGGCTGGAAGCTGACCCATACCGGCCAGCAGCCGCTGCTGCTGTCGGCACGCAACGACGAAGGCGGCAAGCATTATGCGGTCGGTTATCGGCTCGATGGCCAGCGCGCCTTCGCCACCCAGGTCAGCGAACGCTGCCACGACGTGGTGCCCCATCCCAGCCGGCCGATGGCGCTGTTCGTCGGGCGCCGGCCAAGCACCGAGAGCTACCTGATCGACACCCGCGATGGCCGCCTGCTGCAGACCCTGCACAGCGAGCAGGAGCGGCATTTCTACGGCCATGCGGTGTTTCACAACGGCGGCGAATGGCTGTACGCCACCGAGAACGACACCCGCGATCCGGGCCGTGGCGTGATTGGCGCCTATCGCCTGGAAGGTGAACGCCTGGTGCACCGCGATGAGCTGTCCAGCCACGGCCTGGGCCCGCACCAGCTGTTGTGGATGCCCGACGGTGAAACCCTGGTGGTAGCGAACGGCGGCATTCGCACCGAAGCGGAAAGCCGGGTGGAGATGAACCTCGACGCCATGGAAGCCAGCCTGGTGCTGATGGGGCGCGATGGCACCCTGCACAGCAAGGAACAGTTACCCGAGCCGATGAACAGCGTGCGCCACCTGGCCGTGGCCAGCGACGGCACCGTGGTCAGCGGCCAGCAATACATGGGCGATGCCATGGATGCCGTGCCGCTGGTGGCGATCAAGCGCCCGGGCCAGCCGTTCCAGCACTTTCCCATGGCCGATGCGCAGCGCCAGATGATGAGCCAGTACACCGCCAGTGTGGCGGTGCACAGCGAGCTGCGCCTGCTGGCAATGACCGCGCCGCGGGGTAATCGCCTGTTCATCTGGGACCTGGACAGCGGCGCCGTGCGCCTGGACGCCGCCCTGCCCGACTGCGCCGGTGTCGGCGCGGTGGAGCACGGTTTCGTGGTCAGTGCCGGTATCGGCCGTTGCCGCCTGTATGACTGCCGCAGCGAACGCATCGCCATTCAACCCCTGGAGCTGCCGGCCGGCCTCTGGGACAACCACCTGCGCCTGGCCTGAGCGCGATCGACTGCGGGAACGCGCCGTGCTCGCGACTTTTCGCGGGCATGGCCCGCTCCCACTATCACGAACTCCTAGACCACCAATTGCCAACGTAGGATGGGTCGGGCCGCGTAGGTGAAACCCATCAAGGCCCGATGGGTTGCACCTAGGCGGCCCGCCCTATCCTACGGTCAGGCAGCGATCCAATGTGGGAGCGCGCCGTGCGCGCGACTTTTCGCGGGCATGGCCCGCTCCCACAGGTACTGCATCGATGTCTGCTTTTGCCTTAAAGCAACCCCAACTGCTCGGCCCTGGGTTCGCTGTCGGTGTACGGTGGCAGCGGCGGCAAGCCGGGTAGGCGCTCGCTCAGCAATTCGTGGAAGCGCAGCGCCTGGGCGGCGGCCAGGTGGTTGTCCGGGGTATGCAGGAACACATGGGGGGTCAGGCCCTGCTCGATCCAGGCCGCGACCTTGTCCAGCCAGGGTTCGAGAAACGGCTGATTGGCGTCCAGCTCCGGCCCGCCGATGAAGCGCACCTGGGGGCTGTCCGTGAACGCCGCCGGGCGGATCGGCAGGCGCGGCTTCTTGGCCTGGGCATGCAGCACCGCCGCATCCCTGGAGGTGCAACTGAACAGCGCCCGGGAATCCAGGCAGATGCGTTCCACCCCGCGCTCGTGGAGCAGGCGGTTGAGCACGCGCTCGTCATCGCCCTTGTCGAAGAACGCCGGGTGGCGCACCTCCACGGCCAGCCGCCGGTGGGCGAATTCGTCCAGCCATAGCGCCAGCTCACCCAGCCGGGCCGGCCCGAACATCGCCGGCAGCTGCAGCCACAGCGGCGTGACCCGCTCGCCCAGGGGGGCGAGCAAATCGAGAAAAGCCTGGGTGCTGGCCAGTTGCTCGCGCAGGTCGCCTTCGTGGCTGATGTCCCTGGGCACCTTGGCGCAGAAACGAAAATGCGCGGGCATGCCCGCCACCCAGCGCGCGAGCTTGTCCTGGTCCGGGCGCGCATAGAAGGTGGTATTGCCTTCCACCGCATTGAACACCCGGCAATAGTGCGCCACGCTGTCGCTCATGTTCAGGTCGGGCGGGTAGAAGCTGCCGCGCCAGGCGGGCTCGTTCCAGGAAGGACAACCAAGAAAATAGGGAAGCATCACGAACCGCTGATCAGTCAGAAGCGGCCATTGTGCCTGACCGAGGCACGGGAAACAGACCGAGAGTCGATCAGGCGTAAAGGTCGAGGCCCAACACCTGCTGGGCATCCACGTCGCGGACGAACGCGGCGGTGGTGCTGTAGCTGGCAATGGCCTGGGCGGCGCGACTGCTCATGGCCGGCTGGTAGGTGCTGTCGAGCGTGCGCACGGGAAAGCTGTCGGTGCTGGCATTGCTCTGCTGTACACGACGAATCTGCGGGGTCTGTTCGAAGCCTTGGGTGCCTGCAGTAGGTGCCGGCTGCTCGCGCTTTACTTCCGCTTCCCGGTTCGCCTCACGATAAGGCGTAACCGCGGTCCCCGAGCGGGGGCCACGATCCGGTGAATAGGGCGCGATGTTACCGTCGATACGCATCAATGAAGGCTCGGCAGGAAGGCGTGCGGAAGTACTGGCAATTTAGCTGCGCCATGGGCCCTTGGCAATGGATGTCGAAAAGTTGACGACAAAAGGACGACCCTTTCGTCGCTCAAGGCTCAAAAGCCCGCCGGCGGCGGCATTTTCGGGGTGGCGACCTGGTCGCGCAGGTAGATCGGCTGGGCCTGGTCGGCCACCACCGCCTCGCCACGGGCCCAGGCGAAACGCGCCAGGCCGAGCAGATCCTCGGCATGGGGCAGCATCGCGCCATCGCAGGCAACAACCTGGCCGCCGATACGTTCGGCGAAGGTGCCCCAACCGGTGCCGGCACCGAACCAATCGCCCGTTGCCGCATCGGGCAGTTGCGCGCGCTCCGGCGCCAATACCGCTTCGCGCCCGACCAGTCGCATCTCGCCCGCCTCGGCGCGGTAGCAGCCCCAGTACACCTCGTCCATGCGCGCATCGATGGCGGCAGCCACCTGGCTGGCACCGTACTCGCGCTGTGCACGCTGCGCCAGCACGGCCAGGTTGGAGACCGGCAGCACCGGGCGATCCAGGGCGAAGGCCAGCCCCTGCACCACGCCGATGGCAATGCGCACTCCGGTGAAGGCACCCGGGCCGCGGCCAAAGGCGATGGCGTCCAGCGCCGACAGCGCAACCCCCTGCTCGGCCAGCAGTGCCTTGATCATCGGCAGCAGCTTCTGGGCATGCAGGCGCGGAATCACCTCGTAGTGGCTCGTCACCCGGCCGTCATGCAGCAGGGCGACGGAGCAGGCTTCGGTGGCGGTATCGAGGGCCAGCAGAGTGGTCATGGCGATCTGTAGTGGTGGCTGAGCGGGCGGGCATTAAAACGGTTTGAGCTGGTTTTTTCCAGCGCAGCGAGCCAACCGGTCTCGCCGCAACAGCGCTCGGCGGCCAGGCGGCCGCCTGAGCAGATCAACGGCGCCCAGGCAGGCGCCGGCCGGCCAGCGGCTCAGCGAGCCGCCAGAACCCTTACCACTTCTCGATAACGGGCTTGGCATCCCAGGCCTTGAGCGGCTCCTTGGACCAGGTGCCGTAGCCAGCATTCGGGAACACGATCCACTCGGTGCCCCACTTCGCCGACTCGGCTTCGGCGGTCGCCCGCTGCTCGGCCACCGGGGTCTTGCGGAAGCGTGCGTCGAAGTCGTGCAGGGTGTCGCCGAGCAGCATCACGATGCGATGGTCCTTGGCGACCAACGCGCGACGCTCCACCTTGGGTGGCCCGAGCAGCAGCACGCTGTCGGCGCTGACCTGGGGCAGGTCGAGCTTCTTCAGGGCCTTGAGGGTGTAGTCCTTCTGCTCCTCGGAGCGGTCGGACACATAGCGGATGGTCACGCCCAGCTGGTCGGCGTGCTCGAGGAATTTCCTGGCCCCCGGAATCAGCACCGGATCACCGTCACGCTCCCACGGCAGCCAGGTGTCCCAGCCGTCGTAGCTGTGGCAGTTGGCGAGGTCGCGCGCCAGCAGTGCGGAGTTGTCGATCACCGTTTCGTCCACATCGGTGACGATGGCCAGCTTGGAAGGATCCTCGGCAGCCGCCACGGCGGCGTCGAGCTTCTCGGTGGCAATGTTGTAGGCCTGCATCTGCAAGGCGCGAACTTCCGCGGATTGCTGCTGGTAACGCAGCGCCATGGTGAACTGCTCGACCGGGCACTCGCCCTTCTTCTCGGCGGCGCCGTCGGCCAGGGCGACGGATGCACTCAGCGCCGATACGACGAGGGCGATGGGCAAGCAGGCAAATCTTCTGTTCCGGGTCATGGAATGCACTCTGATGGGGTGGTGGTTATAGCCGCCTTTCTCGAAGTTCTTCGTGACGGTCGAGCAAACCAGCAGGCGCCGGGGGCGCCGGCCAGAATTCGCAGCATGCCAGGTGGCGATGGAGGAGCCCGATAGTAACCAAACGGCAGCGGTCGCGGCTGCCTGCCAGCGACCCGAATCTGCCTCGCTGCCGCCCTGGCATGCCCAGAAACGACAACGGCCCGTGACAGGCCGTTTGAAAACGTAGCGAGCGATGGTCAGGCAAGGCAAAAACCGGCGAAAAAGCGCAGTTTACAAGCTGTAAATGAGCATTTTGAGCCGGTTTTTAACGCTGCATGAACAAGCGCAGTAGTTTTCAAACAGCCTGGCAAGCGGGCCGTTGTGTGAGTGGTTCGGGTCAGCTCAGCGCTGCCAGCACCTTGGCGGTGATCTGCTCGACCGAGCCGACGCCTTCGATGGCGCTGTACTTCGGCGTGCCCTCGGCGGCCGAAAGCTTCTGGTAGAAGTCCACCAGCGGTTTGGTCTGCGAGTGGTAGACCGACAGGCGATGGCGCACGGTGGCCTCCTTGTCGTCTTCACGCTGGATCAGCTCTTCACCGGTTTCGTCGTCCTTGCCGGCGACCTTCGGTGGGTTGTGCTCGGTGTGGTATACGCGGCCCGAGCCCGGATGCACGCGGCGACCGGCGATGCGGCCAACGATTTCTTCGTCGTCGACGGCGATTTCCACCACGTGGTCGATCTGCACGCCAGCGTCCTTGAGGGCCTGGGCCTGCGGAATGGTGCGCGGGAAACCATCGAACAGGAAGCCATTGGCACAATCGGGCTGCGCGATGCGTTCCTTGACCAGGTTGATGATCAGCTCATCGGAGACCAGGCCGCCGGCGTCCATCACGCTCTTGGCTGCCACGCCCAGTTCGGTGCCGGCCTTGACCGCCGCACGCAGCATGTCGCCCGTGGAGATCTGCGGAATCGAGAATTTCTTGGTGATGAAACCTGCCTGAGTACCTTTGCCGGCACCGGGCGCCCCCAACAGAATCACGCGCATCGATGTGCTCCTCAAGTTCTTGGTATTGTGGACTCGCCTTGCGGGGCCAATCTCGAAAAGGGTTTCGGCAGCCCGGCCAGGTGCCGAACTGTCAGAAGGTCGATCAAGATACACAGCGCTCCAATGGCGCACAAGCCGTTGAAAAGCCGCAGGTCATGGCGATCGCCCGCCGATTTGCCGTTACGCTGGCACAGCTTGAGCGCAACGGCGCTGGCGGCACCATCCCACCAAAGTCGAACGCGTGCCGCAGCCGGGCCAATAGCTTGCAAATCGTTTCTGGATCAACGCTTTTGCAGGCATGATCGCCGACCAATGCAGCACGCTCGACGGCCCTTCAACCCGTGTTGCGCAGCCCCGCCGCGATACCCGCCACACTCACCAGCAAGGCCTGCTCCAGAGCGCTTCCCGCCTCGTGCTCGCGCTGCCGCGAGCGGGCCAGCAGCTCGGCCTGCAACAGGTGGAGTGGGTCCAGGTAGGTATTGCGCACGGTGATGAATTCCAGGGTCTCGGGGCTGTGGGTCAACAGCTGTGATTGGCCGGTAAGGCCCAACACCACCTCGCTCGCCTGCGACAATAGGTCGCGTAAATGGGCGCCCAGCGGATGCAGTTCGCTGGCCACCAGACGCTCGTCGTACAGCCTGGCGATCGACTCGTCGGCCTTGGCCAGCACCATCTCGAGCATGTCGATGCGGGTGCGGAAGAACGGCCACTGCTCGCGCATTTCGCCCAGCAACTCACCTTCGCCGCGCTCCAGGGCGTTACGCAGGGCGGCCTCCCAGCCCAGCCAGGCGGGCAGCATCAGGCGCGTCTGGGTCCAGGCGAAAATCCACGGGATCGCCCGCAGGCTCTCCACCCCGCCTTCACGTCGCTTGGCCGGTCGGCTGCCCAGGGGCAGCCGACCGAGCTCCTGCTCAGGCGTGGCCTGGCGGAAGTACTCGACGAACTGTGGATGCTCGCGCACCACGCCGCGGTAGGTGGCCACGCCGTCGGCCGCCAGTTTGTCCATCTGCTCGCGCCAGGCCTGTTGTGGCGCCGGTGGCGGCAGCAAGGTGGCTTCCAGCACCGCGGCCAGGTACAGGTTGAGGTTCTGCTCGGCGATATCCGGCATGCCGAACTTGAAGCGGATCATCTCGCCCTGTTCGGTGGTGCGGAAGCGTCCGTTCACCGAACCGGGCGGTTGCGACAGAATCGCCTCGTGGGCCGGACCGCCGCCACGTCCCACGGTGCCGCCGCGACCGTGGAACAGCAGCAGCTCGACCTCATGCTCACGGCAGATGCGCACCAGGCTTTCCTGGGCGCGGTACTGCGCCCAGGCGGCCGCGGTGGTGCCGGCATCCTTGGCGGAATCCGAGTAGCCGATCATCACTTCCTGCGGCCCGTGCAGGCCGGCGCGATAACCCGGCAAACCCAGCAGCTGTTCGATGGCCACGGCGGCGTTGTCCAGGTCCGCCAGGGTCTCGAACAGCGGCACCACGCGCATGGGCCGGCGCAGACCGGCTTCCTTGAGCAACAGCTGCACGGCCAGCACGTCCGACGCGGCGCCGGCCATGGAGATCACGTAGGAGCCCAGCGAGGCCGCTGGCGCAGCCGCCACCTCGCGACAGGTGGCGAGCACCTCGGCAGTGTCGGCGCTGGGGCTGAAGTCGGCCGGCAACAAGGGCCGGCGACCGCTGAGTTCACCCTGCAGGAATGCCAACCGTTGTTCCTCGTCCCAGCT
This sequence comes from Pseudomonas sp. G34, assembly GCF_031119625.1. Taxonomy (GTDB): domain Bacteria; phylum Pseudomonadota; class Gammaproteobacteria; order Pseudomonadales; family Pseudomonadaceae; genus Aquipseudomonas. Next base: position 274,987 of record NZ_JAVHZV010000007.1, on the reverse strand, counting down.
GTCGTAGCGACCCAGCCCCAGGTACTCGGTGATTTCGGCCATGGCCGAAGCATGCCGGGTGGCGTCCTGGCGCACGTCGAGGCGTACCAGGAACAGCCCAAAGGTGCTGACCCGACGCAGGAAATCCAGCAACGGGCCATCGGCGATCACGCCCATGCCGCAATCATGCAGGGAGCGATAGCAGAGCAGCAACGGCTCGCCCAGCTCGGCGTTGTCGTGCAGCACCAGCGCCGGTGGGCTGACTGGCCCGGCCAGGGATTCGTGTGCCCAGGTGCGGGTGGCACGCAGCCGCTCGCGCAGTTGCTTGAGCACCGCGCGATACGGCTCGGCGGTGTCGCCGGCACGTGCCCGCAGCTCATCGTTGGCGCGCTGCATGGACAGTTCGGCGGCCAGGCTGTCGATGTCGCGCAGGTACAGGTCGGCCGCCATCCAGCGCGCCAGCAGCAGCACCTCGCGGGTGATGTTGGCGGTGACGTTGGGGTTGCCGTCGCGATCACCGCCCATCCACGAAGCGAAACGAATCGGTGCGGCATCCAGCGGCAGGCGTTGCCCGGTTTCGCGTTGCAACGCTTGGTCGGCCTTGCGCATCACCGCGGGCAGCGCATACCACAGCGAGTTTTCGATTACCGCGAAGCCCCACTTGGCTTCGTCCACCGGGGTGGGCCGTACGCGGCGAATTTCCTCGGTGTGCCAGGCTTCGGCGATCAGCCGCTGCAGCCGATTGGCGATGGCCTCGCGCTCGGCGCTCGACAGGTCGCTGTGATCCTGCTCGGCCAGTTGCGCGGAAATGGCGTCGTACTTCTGGATCAGCGTGCGCCGTGACACCTCGGTGGGGTGCGCGGTGAGCACCAGTTCGATGTCCAGCTGGGCGACCTGGCGGGCCAGGGCCTCGCGATCATGGCCACTGCCGCGCAGGCGCTGCAGAAGCTCGTCGAACACGCGGTTTTCGAACGGTTGCGCCTCGCCGGCTTCACGCCGGCGCACGCGGTGGTACTGCTCGGCGATATTGGCCAGGTTGAGAAACTGGTTGAAAGCGCGGGCCACCGGCAAAAGCTCGTTGTCGTGAAGCCCATCGAGGGTTTCGCTGAGCTGCCGTGCACCATCGGCCGAGCCCTGGCGCGCGGCCTTGGCGCCCTTGCGAATGCGCTCGATCTTGTCGAGAAAGGCCTCGCCATGCTGGTCGCGGATGGTACTGCCAAGCAGCTCACCAAGCTGGTGAACGTCCTCGCGTAGACGTGCATCGATTTGCGTCATACCAGTCTCCCTGCGCCTCTGCGTGAGCATCCAGATTGCCCAGCCGCGACGCCGCTGACAAGCCGCCATGTGAGCAAAGCAGCAGGCGCACGGCAGCCGGAACGCCACAGGCCAGCGCCGGTCTCTAGGAAACACTCCCGTTTTCGAGGTACCTATGAAGATCCGCCAGCTCGTCCAGCAATGGGAACAGAACGCCACCGGCCGCCTGGCCAGCACGCCCTACCAGGTGCACCTGGATGTGGAAGCCGCTGCTCGCCTGGCCGCGCTGAGCCATATGTACCCCAAGCGCCGCCCCGAGGAACTGTTGGCCGAACTGCTCGGCGCCGCCCTGGAAGACCTGGAGGCCAGCCTGCCCTACGTGCAGGGCACCCAAGTGGTGGCCAGCGACGAGGAAGGCAATCCGATCTACGAGGACATCGGGCCGACCCCGCGGTTTCTCGAACTGGCCCGGCATTACCGCCAGGAGCTCGACGCCGAGCAGCCGACGACTACGCCCTGAACACTCGTCAGCCCGGTGCAGGCCGCTAACCACGTGGCCTGCGCCAAGTTGCTGGCGACACCATACTGGCAATTCGCAGTTTTTTGCTGAACGTTTCACGCCGCTTCCGACTCACAGAACTATGCCGACGCGACCGCTGGTCGCCGGAGAAAAACTTACTCAGCGGCTATCGCTCCTGAGCTCCGCACGGCAGGTAACCATCGTGGAACCGACTGTTTTGCCAGTTATTTACCAATGGAGTTGCACACCATGACCGCTAAAACTGCCCCAAACGCTCGTACCCAACTGGCCAGCTGGAAGGTCGCTGCGCTGGCCATCGGCAGCAGCCTGCTGTTGGCTGGTTGCGCGGGTAACCCGCCCAGTGAACAGATGGCGGTGACCAAGTCCGCCGTCAATGAAGCCGTCAGCTCCGGTGGTACGGAGTTCGCCGCGGTGGAAACCAAATCCGCCCAGGACAAGCTCAAGCAAGCCGAGCTGGAACTGGTCGAGAAGAACTACGAAGAAGCCAAGCGTCTGGCCGAACAGGCCGAGTGGGACGCTCGCGTAGCCACCCGCAAGACCCAGGCAGCCAAGGCTGACAAGGCGCTCAAGGATGCTCAGCAGGGCATCGAAGAGCTGCGTCAGGAAGGCATGCGCGGCGCCCAGCAGATCCGTACCCAGGGTCAGCAGCAATAACGCCCGCTACCGCTTTCGCCAATTCATAGAAGGATGAACGACCATGCGTAATCAAGTGATGATTCCTGCCCTGCTGGCCCTGAGCGTCGGCCTGGCTGCCTGTGCTTCCAAGCCCAACGTCAACCTGGAGCAGGCGCGCAGCAGCTACTCCAGCCTGCAGACCAACCCGGAGTCGGTCAAAGTCGCCGCCCTGGAAACCAAGGACGCCGGCGAAGCGCTGGAGCGTGCGGAAAAAGCCTACCGCGAGAAAGAAGACGAGAAGCGCGTCGACCAGCTGTCCTACCTGGCCAACAAGCGCATCGAGCTGGCCGAGCAGACCATCGCCCTGCGCACCACCGAGCAGAGCCTCGAGCAGACCGCTGCCCAGCGCGCCGAGGCACGCCTGGAAGCCCGTGATGCGCAGATCAAGCAGCTGCAGGAGAGCATGAACGCCAAGCAGACCGAACGCGGCACCCTGGTGACCTTCGGTGACGTGCTGTTCGACCTCGATCGCTCCGAGCTCAAGCCCGGCGGCATGCACAACATCACCAAACTCGCCCAGTTCCTGCGCGAAAACCCGGATCGCAAGGTGATCGTCGAAGGTTACACCGACAGCACCGGTTCGGCTCAGTACAACCAGAGCCTGTCCGAGCGCCGTGCCAACTCGGTTCGCGCCGCGCTGGTCAGCCAGGGTGTGGGCCCGGAGCGCATCGTCGCCCAGGGTTATGGCAAGGAATACCCGGTCGCCAGCAACAGCGACTCGGCCGGCCGCGCCATGAACCGTCGTGTGGAAGTGACCATTTCCAACGACAACAAGCCGGTTGCTCCGCGCTCGTCCATGGGCAACTAAGGCCTCGGCCTGTCTGCACCTGCAAAGGTGCAGGCTGCCTGACAAGACAAACCCCGCCCAGGCGGGGTTTGTCGTTTTAGGGGTTGCAGCGCACGGCCCGCTTGGCCTCGTCGACCAGCACACCGCTGAGCCCCTTTTGCTGCAGATCGAACAGCACCAGCACGCCATCGATGCACTGCGCCAGCTGATCGGCGGGCTTCAGGCTGACCCGGTAATCCTCGCCGGGAACGGTCTTGAGCATGGTGAATTCGGCCAGCAGCAGGGCATCCTCGGGTTTGGCGAAGTGCAGGTAGCCGTAGAAGCCAAGGACCGCGACGGTGCCGGCAATGCTGCCGATGGCGGTGAGAATCAGGGGAATGGGGTTGCGCTCGTTCATTTAGCTACTCTCGCCATCGGGCTGCATCGCGGCGTTAAGGTTTGTAGGCGAGTTGTCGGCTGACCACCTGAAAGGTGCCCTTGCGGCTCCAGTTCGAGGTACTCCTGCAAAGAGGTACGTTACGCCGGTCATCTTCGTCCGAGTATCCGTAGGATGCGCAGGAACAAGATGATGATATCCATGTACAACGCGGCGGCACTGTCGATCGCGTTATCCAGAGTCCTCGGGATCTGGTTGGCGCGCCCCCAGTCGTAGCCGATATAGCCGCAAAAGATCAGCACCACGATCCAGTCGAGCGCGCCATGGTGGACGCCGAAGAAGAGAATTTCCACCAGCTCTACGACGATCACCAGCAGCAAGGCGACGAACAGCGCCGAAGCGATACGGCTGAAGAAAGACGGGAATAGCGTGCCTAGCAGCATCATTCCGGCCGTCACCAGCGCGGTGATGCGAATGGCCTCGAGCACCAACTGCGAATCGTAGCGGCTGACCACCAGATTGACGACAAGACCGAACGGCACGACCACGAGGTTGTAACCAACGAAGCTCTTCAAGGGGTTGGCGGAGCGGGCGAATAGAGAAACGCCGAGCATGCAGGAGGCGAAGTAGCCGCCGTAGAACACCCATGGATTGATGCCGCGTATCCATTCGGTACTGATGTTGTCGACCATCCACCAGTTGACCGCGAACCCCCAGAGCAGAGTCAGACCGATGGCCAGGTTATAGGCGGCTGGACTGATAGCCCGGTCAGTAAGTTGACCCTGCCGCTCGAAAACCGAATGTTCCATATCGTACTCCCTGTACGTGAACAAAATGCACTGACGCCAGCATGGCCCCGAATCAGAGAATGTTGGCGTAGTCGGCTTCGATCCGATCCAGGCTCAGGTGGTTGAGGAAGTTGGAGAAGCACATCCAGGCCGACAGCGAGTTGAGATCACGAAACTGCTGCGGCAGGTACTTGGGCGGGCTCACCAGCCCTTCATCGACCAGCTGGCGTAGGGTACGCATATCCTCGAGCGTGGTCTTGCCACAGAACAATAAAGGGATCTGTTCCAGCTTGCCTTTGCGCACGGCGAGCTGGATGTAGTTGTAGATCATGATGAAGCCCTTCAGGTACGACAGGTCCTTGGTGAAGGGCAGACCATCCGGTGCCGAGCCTCGGAAGGCGCGGCTGGCATTGCTGTAGCTGTCCTCCAGGCTGAAGCCCTGCTCGCGGTAGAAATCGCAGACCTGCAGAAAGTCGGCGCCCTGCTCGGCCATGTGGATGGCGCGGGTGCGGTTGGTCAGCTTGCGCAGGCGGCTGGGGTAGGAGGCAAAGGCGATCACTTCCATGAGGATGGCCAGGCCCTCCTGGGTGACCGTCGACGAGGGCGGCCCCTTGGCCAGGAAGGTGCAGATCGGCTGGTTCTGGCCATTGAGCGTGGTGGCCACGTGCACCAGGCCTTCGTGGACTTCCAGCGCCTTGACGTCACGCTCGTTGAACATCGCGTCGCTGCGGATCTTGATGTAATCGGCGCCTGCCGCGGCGTCGGCGAGAATGCCGTCGGACTCGAACACGCGGATGGTGTTCTCGCTCTCGCCGAACACCAGGTTCAGGCGGCTCTGCAGCATGGCCACGGCATCCTTGGCGCTGAGCGTCTTCGGCTCATCCTTGAGGTCGCCGCGGTTGTCGATGTTGTTCAGGTAACCGGAAAACATCAGGCCCAGGTCGGCCAGGGTCGGATCGCCGGCATGGAAGGCATCCGACGCGGCGCCGTACAGCTCCTGGGAAATCAGCCCGAAATCCGAGGTGCCGCGGGCCTCCAGCATGCGAATCACCATGCGGTACTCGCGGCACATGCGGCGCATGATCTGCCCCACCGGGTTGAACTGGCCGAGCTGACGGGTGATGTCACGCTCGATGTTCTGGAATTCCAGCTTCTTGGCGGCCGGGTCGAACGCCAGGGGGCGGCTGTCGTAGTAGCCGCGGTCGATGGCCGGCAACTCGCGGCCCTTGCTGTGGAGAAACGCCTGGCGAATGGAGTCGTCCCATTTCACCGCATCGAGCACGCGGATTGGCGTTTGCGCCTCGACGATACGATCGGACAGCGCGCGCACCACCAGTTGGTAGCCGTCGAGTGCGGTATGGCTGTTCATGACAATCCTCTTTGCTTGATGGGCGATTTCAGGGCGCACTGCGTTGGTAGCGCGCCACTTCGACGAACAGGTCGGAGTTGGCGGGGTCGTTGAGGTAGGCGAACACCTTGTCCAGCGGGCTGGTCACCAGCACGCCCTCGCCCTGGGGCATCTGCACGCCGTTACCCGCCAGCTCGCCCTCGGCGATGGCCTGGCGGATACGCTCGACATCCAGATTGAACAGCACCAGCTCACCGCCCTGGGTCAGCTCGAAACCGCCAATGGCGAAGTTCGCGCCCATGCGTTTGGGCACCCCGGCGGACAGGTACCAGCGCCGCCCATGGTGGGCCACCGTGAAGCTGTAGCTCTGCACGCTGGGCACGTTGTCGGGGTTGTCGACATAGGTGTCGGCCTTGTACAGGTTGGCGCCCGAGCGGCTGATGTCCAGGTAGCGCAGCTCGCCCCATTCATCGGTGCGCGACCACACGCCCAGCAGCGGCACCGGGGCCGCCTCGTTGGCAGGAATCGGCTCCTTGAAGGTCACCAGGCAGCCACTCAACAGCAGAAACGACAGCACCACCAACGCGCGCCAGGCTTTCATCATGCTCTCCTCGAGACAGTCGTGGGGCCGCCACCGGCTGATAGTCCGATTCCCCGCGGCGCGGCGTCAAGCACTCGGCGCGGCATTCACCTACAGGATAGGCGTTGATTCACGGGCAATAAAAAGCCGCCCGGAGGCGGCTCGTTGGACTTTTAGAGTTCCGGGCGCATATGCGGGAACAGAATCACGTCGCGAATCGACGGCGAATTGGTCAGCAGCATCACCAGGCGGTCGATGCCGATGCCCTCGCCCGCGGTCGGCGGCATGCCGTATTCGAGGGCGCGTACGAAGTCGGCGTCGAAGTGCATGGCTTCGTCGTCACCGGCGTCCTTGTCGGCCACCTGCTGCAGGAAGCGCGCGGCCTGGTCTTCGGCATCGTTGAGCTCGGAGTAGGCGTTGGCGATCTCGCGGCCACCGATGAACAGCTCGAAGCGGTCGGTGACACTCGGATCGTCGTCGCTGCGCCGGGCCAGCGGCGAGACTTCGAACGGGTAGCGGGTGATGAAGTGCGGCTGCTCCAGCTTGTGCTCGACCAGTTCCTCGAAAATCATCACCTGCAGCTTGCCCAGGCCTTCGAAGCCGAGCACCTTGGCGCCGGCCTGCTTGGCGATGGCGCGGGCCTTGTCGAGGTCCTGCAGGTCGGCCGCGGTGATTTCCGGGTTGTACTTGAGGATCGAGTCGAACACCGACAGGCGCACGAACGGCTCGCCGAAATGGAACACCTTGTCGCCATAGGGCACGTCGGTGCTGCCGAGAATGGTCTGGGCCAGCTCGCGGAACAGCTCCTCGGTCAGGTCCATGTTGTCTTCGTAGTCGGCGTAGGCCTGGTAGAACTCGAGCATGGTGAACTCGGGGTTGTGCCGGGTCGAAACGCCTTCGTTACGGAAGTTGCGGTTGATCTCGAAAACCTTCTCGAAACCACCGACCACCAGCCGCTTGAGGTACAGCTCCGGCGCGATGCGCAGGAACATGGCCATGTCCAGGGCGTTGTGGTGGGTTTCGAACGGCTTGGCCGCCGCGCCGCCGGGAATGGTCTGCAGCATCGGCGTTTCCACTTCGAGGAAGTTGCGCTCGGCGAGGAAACGACGGATATGGGCGATCACCTGGGAGCGCACGCGGAAGGTCTCACGGACTTCTTCATTGACGATCAGGTCGACGTAGCGCTGGCGATAGCGCTGCTCGGTATCGGTCAGGCCATGGTGCTTGTCCGGCAGCGGGCGCAGCGACTTGGTCAGCAGGCGCACGCTGGTCATCTCGACGTACAGGTCGCCCTTGCCCGAACGGGCCAGGGTGCCCTCGGCGGCGATGATGTCGCCCATGTCCCAGGTCTTGACCTGGGCGAGGGTTTCTTCGGGCAGGGTCTTGCGGTTGACGTAGACCTGGATGCGCCCGCTCATGTCCTGGATGACCATGAACGCGCCGCGGTTGAGCATGATGCGCCCGGCGACCTTGACCGGGATGGCAGCCGCTTCCAGCTCTTCCTTGGTCTTGTCCACGTACTGTTTCTGCAGGTCGGCGCAGAGCCTGTCGCGGCGGAAGTCGTTCGGGAAGGCACCGCCCTGCTCACGGATGGCAGCAAGCTTTTCCTTGCGCTGGGCAATCAGCTTGTTTTCTTCCTGTTGCAGTTCGTTGTGGTCGCGTTGCTGGTCGCTCATTTCGGGTCGTCCCGGTCAAATCATCATTCTGGAAAGATCGCTGCCGGGCTGAAGCGGATGCCTCACCAGAGGCGAATCCGCTGTAACTGGCAACTTGTAGCTTGGCGCTTGCGGCTGCTCTCAAAGCCCCTGCTTGAGACTGGCTTCGAGGTACCCGTCGAGATCGCCGTCGAGCACCTTCTGGCAGTCGCTGCGCTCGACCCCGGTACGCAGGTCCTTGATGCGCGAATCGTCGAGTACGTAGGAGCGGATCTGGTGCCCCCAGCCGATGTCCGACTTGCTGTCTTCCAGCGCCTGGGAGGCCGCGTTGCGCTTCTGCATCTCCAGCTCGTACAACTTGGCCCGCAGCATCTTCATGGCGGTGTCGCGGTTGGCGTGCTGGGAACGTTCGTTCTGGCAGGCCACCACGGTGTTGGTCGGCACGTGGGTGATCCGCACCGCCGAGTCGGTGGTGTTGACGTGCTGGCCACCGGCACCGGAGGAGCGGTAGGTGTCGACGCGCAGGTCGGCGGGGTTGATCTCGATTTCCACCTTGTCGTCGATCTCGGGCGACACGAATACCGCCGAAAACGAGGTGTGGCGGCGGGCGCCGGAGTCGAACGGGCTCTTGCGCACCAGGCGGTGTACGCCGATCTCGGTGCGCAGCCAGCCAAAGGCGTACTCGCCCTTGATGTGCACGGTGGCGCCCTTGATACCGGCGACCTCACCTTCGGACAGCTCGACGATCTCGGCACTGAAGCCGCGCTTGTCGGCCCAGCGCAGGTACATGCGCAGCAGGATGTTGGCCCAGTCCTGGGCCTCGGTACCGCCGGAGCCGGCCTGGATATCCAGGTAGCAGTTGTTCGGGTCCATCTCGTGGCTGAACATGCGGCGGAATTCCAGCTGCTCGAGAATTCCGCGCAGGCGCTCGACCTCCGCGGCGACATCGTCGACGGCGCCCTGGTCATTTTCTTCGACGGCCATGTCCAGCAGGTCGCGCGAATCGGCCAGGCTACCGGTCAGGTCGTCGATGGTTTCGACGATCTGCGCCAGGGTGGCGCGTTCACGGCCCAGGCTCTGGGCGTATTCGGGCTTGTTCCAGACGTTCGGGTCTTCGAGTTCGCGGTTTACTTCGACGAGACGATCATGCTTGTGATCGTAGTCAAAGATACCCCCGAATAGTCTGGGTGCGCTCGGACAGGTCCTTGATGCTGTTAAGGATCGGGTTGATTTCCATGGCTGGCGGCACTCGCAGGTAAAACTTCGGAAAAGCCGCGGAGTATACCCGACTCGGACTATTCTGGCAGCACGCCGGGCACCTGTAGACCAATGGCCCTTCTATACTCCAGTGAGCCGCCCGCCCCAAGGATCCCCCACCACCATGCTTCGCCCCCACAGCCTGCGTAGCCACTATGCCCTGCTCACCGTGTTGCTGGTGTGCCTGCTCAGCCTGCTGCTCGGCACCCTGATCAGCCGGGACTCGAGCCAGCGCATCCGCGCGGAGATCGGCCGCGACCTGGCCGAAACGTCCTACACCATGGTCGACCGCCTGGACCGCGACATGCAGAGCCGCGCCGGCATGCTGCAGGTGATCGGCAGCCTGAGCGCCCTGCGTCATCCGCAAGGCGCACCCGAGGTGCGCCGGCTGCTCGACGAACTGCAGGGCAAGTTCCCGACCATCGCCTGGATCGGTTTCACCGACGCCCAGGGCCTGGTGCTGGCCTCCAGCAACGGCATTCTCGAGGGCACCAGCATCGCCAAGCGCCCGGTGTTCCTGGAAGGCAGCCAGGGCCTGTTCATCGGCGACGTGCACGAGGCGGCGCTGCTCGCCAAGCTGCTGCCCAACCCCAGCGGCGAAGCCATGAAATTCGTCGATATCAGCCTGCCGGTGCATGACGACAGCGGCCGCCTGGTCGGTGTCCTCGCCGCGCACCTGTCGTGGTCCTGGGCCGACGAGGTGGGCGAGGCGATCCTCAAGCCCATCGAGGACAGCCGCCAGGTGGAGTTCTTGGTGATCAGCCGTGACCGTACCATCCTGCTCGGCCCGCGCAAGCTGGTCGGCCAGCGCCTGCACCTGCCGATGATGCAGAACCTGGCGGCCCGGCAGAGCGAATGGGCGGTGCAGCAATGGCCTGACGGCAAGCGCTACCTCACCGGCCTGACGGCCAGCCAGGGCTACCTCGACTACCCGGGCCTGGGCTGGATGGTGGTGGCCCGCCAGGCGCTGCAGCTGGCCGATGCGCCGGTGCGCGCCATGCACCTCACCATCCTCGGCTTGGGCGTGGTGCTGGCCGTGCTGTTTGCCGTCTGTGGCTGGCTGCTGGCCAGCTACGTGACCCGCCCGCTGCGCACCATCGCCCGCGCTGCCGACCGCCTGGCCAACGGCGAAATCACCGTGATCCCGGAAATCGGCAGCCCCCGGGAAATCGCCCGGCTCAGCCATTCCATCCGCCACCTGGTGGAAAGCCTCACGCACCAGCACGCCGAGCTCGATGCGCTGGAAAACCGCGCCCACCACGACCCGCTTACCGGGCTGCCGAACCGCGCCGCGCTGGCCCGCTACCTGCCGCGTGCGCAACAGCGCAACCAGGGCACCGAGGATGGCCTGGCGGTGCTCTATCTGGACCTCGACGGGTTCAAGCCGGTCAACGACCGCTACGGCCACGCCGCTGGCGACCAGGTGCTGCGCGAGGCTGCGGCGCGTATGCGTGGCTGCCTGCGCGGTGGCGATCTGGTGGTGCGCCTGGGCGGCGATGAGTTTCTGATGATCCTGCAAGTCGCCGCCGCTGACGCCGCCAGCCAGGCCAGGCAGATCGCCGAGCGGACGCTGCAGGCATTGGCAATGCCGATTCACTGGGAAAACCGCCACCTGCAGGTTGGCTGCAGCATCGGCGGCGCCTTGTGGCCGCGGGACGACGCGGATCTCGAGCAGGTGGTGGCACTGGCCGATCAGGCCCTGTACACGGCCAAGCAGAGCGGACGCGGCCGCGTCGTGCTGCACGGCGACGCGCCCGAGGGCGGTGAGTGATTCAGCTCAGTGCGCTGGTGTCGTTGACCAGGCCGACCTGGTCGCGGCCGGCTTGCTTGGCCATGTACAGCCCCTGATCAGCCAGGTTGACCAGTTGCAGGGGGGCCTGGCCGATTCGCGGCACCAGGGTGGCGACCCCGATGCTGGCGGTCAGCACCGCGCCCGGCGCAGGCGTTTCATGGGCAATGCCCAGGTCGGTGACGGCGCGGCGCACCTTTTCCGCCAGCAGGCGCGCGCCGCCGGCCGAGGTGCTGGGCAGCACCATGGCGAACTCCTCGCCGCCATAGCGGGCAGCCAGGTCGGTGGAGCGGCTGCAACTGCTGCGCAGCGCGGCCGCCACACGGCGCAAGGCATCGTCGCCGGCCACATGGCCGAAACGGTCGTTGAAGCTTTTGAAGAAGTCGACATCGATCATCAGCAGCGACAGCGCCGTCTGCTCACGAGTGGCGCGGCGCCACTCCATTTCCAGGTATTCGTCGAAGTGGCGACGATTGGACAGCCCGGTCAGGCCATCGGAATTCATCAGCCGCTGCAGCACCAGGTTGGTTTCCAGCAGCTGCTGCTGGCTTTCGCGCAGGGCGCGGTAGGCCTCGTCACGCTGTTGCAGGGCCATGTAGGAACGCGAGTGATAACGCAGGCGTGCCACCAGTTCGATGGTATCGGGCAGCTTGACCAGATAATCGTTGGCACCAGCCGCGAACGCCGAGCTCTTCACGGTGGCGTCGTCCTTGGTCGACAGCACGATGATCGGCACATCGCGCAGCGCCGGGCGCGCGCGATATTCACCCAGCAGCGTAATGCCGTCGACACCGGGCATCACCAGATCCTGCAGAATCACCGTCGGGCGCAGTTGCTCGGCAATCGCGATGGCCTGGGTCGGGTCGGAGCAGTAATGGAAGTCGATGCCCTGCTCGCCCAGCAGCTCGCGCCGCACCGCTTCGCCGATCATCGCCTGGTCATCGACCAGCAACACCATGACCGCGCCTTCCTTGCGTGGGCCGAAGTCATCCATGGATTGGGGTGGGACTTGCATGTTGGTCTCCGAACCGGATGAAGGCAGGTCTCTGGTGGGTGGCGGTTAGTCTATCAGCCAAACAGTTCGACGATACGCGGGGCGATGCGCTCCAGCGCGAGTATTTCCTTGGCGGCCTGCAACTCGGCCGCCGCCTTGGGCATGCCGTACACGGCGCAGCTGGCCTGGTTCTGCGCGATGGTGGCAAAGCCGCGGCTGCGCATGTTTTTCAACCCCAGAGCGCCATCTCGGCCCATGCCGGTGAGCAACACCCCGATGGCCTCGCCCGTCCAGTACTCGACCAGGCTGTCGAAGAACACATCGATGGAAGGTCGGTAGACATGGCTGCGCGGCTCCTCGGTGTAGGTCAGCGTGCCGTTGCGCAGCAGGCGCATGTGGTTGTTGGTACCGGCCAGCAGCACCACACCGGGCTGCGGCTGCTCGCCATCGCGGGCCAGGCGTACCGGCAGCGCCGCTTCACCGGCCAGCCAGTCGGCCATGCCGGCGGCGAACACCTCGTCGACATGCTGCACCAGCACTACCGCAGCCTTGAAATCATCGGGCAGTTGCTTGAGCAGCAAGGCGAGCGCAGCCGGCCCGCCCGCCGAGGCGCCAATCGCCACCAGGCGGCGCGCTGCCGGGGCACTGGGCGAAACGGCCGGAGCGCTGGCCTGGCGAGTGCCGCTCTGGCCGATCAGCCAGCCGATGTTGTGGATCTTGCGCAGCAGATCCACCGCATCGCCACTCTGCCCGGTCAATGACGGCGTGTTGACCGCATCCAGGGCCCCGTGCCCCATGGCCTCGAACACGCGATTGACGTACTGCTCGATATCCACCGAAACGATCAGCACCGCACAGGGCGTCTGCGCCATGATCCGCCGCGTCGCCTCGACGCCGTCCATGACCGGCATCAGCAGGTCCATCAGCACCAGGTCGGGCAAATCGGCCTGGCAGCAGGCCACGCCCTCGGCACCATCGCCCGCCACCCAGGCGATACGGTGCGCCGGCTCCTGGGCCAGGGCGCGGCGAATGGCCTCGACCGCCAGGGGCATGTCATTGACGATCCCGATCCTCATTCGTGCGGTTCCCCAACCAGGTCAACCACGGCGTCAAGTAACGCCTCGTCATGGAAACTGGCCTTGGCAAGATAATAGTCGGCCCCGGCATCCAGGCCACGTCGGCGGTCCTCCTCGCGATCCTTGTAGGACACCACCATCACCGGCAGCGACTGCAAACGGCTGTCGCGGCGCACCAGGGTGACCAGCTCGATGCCGTCCATGCGCGGCATGTCGATGTCGGTGATCAGCAGATCGAAGTGCTCGGCGCGCAAGGCGTTCCAGCCATCCATGCCGTCCACCGCCACGGCCACGTCATAGCCGCGCGAGAGCAGCAGCTTGCGCTCCAGCTCGCGCACGGTCAGCGAGTCGTCGACCACCAGCACGCGCTTGCGCTGGCTGCCGGCCAGCTGCCGGGCGCTGCGGTCGACCCGCTCCAGGCGCCCGCTGCCCAGCAGCTTGGCCACCGAGTGCAGCATGTCCTCGACATCGAGAATCAGCACCGGGGTGCCATCGTCCAGCAAGGCCCCGGCCGACACGTCCTGCACCTTGCCCAGCCGCGCATCGAGCGGCATCACCACCAGGGTGCGCTCACCGAGGAAGCGCTCGACCACCAGGCCGAACAGGCTGTCGCGGTCGCGGATCAGCACCACCGGTATGCCGTTGTCGCTGGGCTTGCCTTCCGGGCGCTGGAGAATCTGGCTGGCGGCGATCAGGCCGACGTGCTGGCCTTCGTTCCAGAAATGCTGGCGACCTTCGAGCTGCACGATGTCCTCGGCCTGCAGGCGGGTCATCCGTTCGATATGTGCCAGTGGCAGCGCGTAGGCTTCGCCGCCCACCTCGACCACCAGGCTGCGCACCACCGAGAGGGTCAGCGGCACTTCCAGGTGAAAGGTCGAGCCCTCGCCCTGGCGCTGCTGCATGCGCACGCCGCCCCGCAGCTGGCGCACCATGTGCTGCACGGCGTCCAGGCCGACGCCACGGCCGGACACCTCGGTGACCTGGTCACGCATGCTGAAGCCGGGCAGGAACAGGAAGGCCAGCAGCTCGTCCTCGGTCAGCTGCTCGCCGGTCTGTTCGCTGGCGAAGCCGCGGCTGATCACCGCCCGCCGCAGCTTCTCGAGATCCACGCCGCCGCCGTCATCGCGCAGTTCCAGCAGCAGCATGCCGGCATGGTGGCGGGCGCGGATGAGGATCTGCCCTTCGGCCGGCTTGCCCTGTGCCAGGCGCCGCTGCGGGGGCTCGATGCCATGATCCAGGGCGTTGCGCAGCAGGTGGGTCAGCGGCGCCTCGAGGCGCTCCAGCACGTCGCGGTCGACCTGGGTGCCCTCGCCCTCGACCACCAGGCGCACCTGCTTGCCCAGGGATCGGGACAGGTCACGCAGCATGCGCTCCTGACCGGCCAGCACATCGGCGAATGGGCGCATGCGCGAGGCCAGCGCAGCATCGTAGAGCGACTGGGCGCGTTGCCCGCCCTGCCAGCCGAAGTCGTCCAGCTCGGTCATGTGCTGGGCCAGCAGTTGCTGGCACTCGCCGAGCGCCTGGCGAGTTTCCAGCAGCATGGCCTCGGCCTGGGCATCCACGGTGCCCTTGGGCAGCGCTTCGCGGGCGACGTCCAGCGCGCGGCGGGCGGTGGCCTGCAGGCGTTTCAGGCGCTGCAGGCTGTCGCCCAGGGGCTTGATGCGCTGGAACTCCACCAGGGATTTGCTGGAGATATCCAGCAGGTGATCGAGGCGCTCGGCGCTGACCCTGAGAATACGCGCCCTGCCCTCGCCGGCCGGCTCGCTGGCTTCCGGCTTGATGGGCGCCGGCGGCACCGGCGCTTCGATGACTGGTGCTTCGACCACCGGCGCTTTGCTTGGCGGCTGCGGCTCCGCGCTAGCCGTTTCGGCAACAGGCGCCGTCACCGGCGCCGCGGGAGGAACCGGGAGCCCCCGCGCCAACGCTCCCAGGCGCGCCACCAGCACGTCGATGCCGGGGTCGACGACACCCGGTTGCGCCGCCGGCGTGCCCAGGCCGAGCAGGATATCGGCGCCCTGCAGCAGCGCATCGATATGCTCGGGGCTGAGCAGCAGACGACCTTCCTGGGCCTCGACCAGGCAATCCTCCATCACGTGGGCGACCTTGACCCCGGCATCCAGCCCGACGATACGCGCCGCGCCCTTGAGCGAGTGGGCCGCGCGCATGCAGGCCTCCAGGCTGCCGGCATGCCGCGGGTCGCGCTCGAGGACCAGCAGGCCGCTGTTGAGCACCTGGGTCTGGGCCTCGGCCTCGAGCTTGAACAGCTCCAGCAGCGACGCGTCGCGCATCTGATCGGGTGTCATCCAAGACTCCTGGCGATGGTCTGCTGGACGATCTGCTCGTCGAGCAGGGTCACGCTACGGCCCTTCCACTGCAACACGCCTGCGGCGAAACGACGGCTCACCGGCACGCTGCCAGCGCCCGACTCGACGATCTGGCCGACGGCGATCGCCTCGATGCCCTCGACCTCGTCGACCGGGATCACCACCGGCCCGTCCGCCAGGTTGAAGATCAGCATGCGCGGCACCACGCGCCGTTCGCTGAGCGCCTCGCCGGCATCGAGGCCGAGCATCTCGGCCAGGGAAAAACAGGCGACCAGGGCGCCGCGTACGTTGGTCACGCCGATCAGCCCCACCGAGCGCTGGTGCGGCAGCGAATGAATCGGCGCGCTGGCGGCGACTTCGCTGAGCACCCGGGTCGGCAGCGCCAGCCAGGCATCGCCAAGGCGGAACAGCAACAGCGAACGGCGCTCGCTGCTGTCCTGCTCGACCCACTCCTGGTCGGGCTGGGCGTCGTCGCGCTGCAGCGCAAAGCGGTCGAGCAGGCGGGTGGCCAGCGCGGCGTGTACTTCACAGTTGCGGCAGTGGATATGGTTGACCAGGCGCTCGCAGGACTTGTCGCCCTGCACGCCGATGCGGTTCCAGCAGTCGTCGACGGCGTCCCGTTCGGCCTCGCTCAGGGGCAGCAGACTATCGCTCATCACGGCTCACTCCACGGCCGGCACGCTGTTGCAGACGCCTGGCGCCGGCCAGATCGCCCCGGGCGGCGAGCAGCGCCGACAGGTGCGCCAGGGCCTCGGCATGGGTCGGCGCCAGGTAGAGGGTCTTGCGGTAATAATCCTGGGCCTCGCTGCTGCGCCCGGCCACATCGCTGAGCAGGCCCAGCCAGTAGAAGGCCTGGGCGCTCGGCCCATGGGCGGCGAGGTAACGCTCGCAGGCGGCGCGGGCTTCAGCGCTGCGCCCGGCATTGGCGAGGGCGGCGATGTCATCCAGTGAGGTATCGGCACCCGACGCTGCCGGTGCAGGCACCGCCGCCGGCGTACGGCGCAACGGCGCAGGCGCCCTGGCGGCGGGAGCTGCCGCGGCCGCAGGCCTGGGACGCGCGCCGCTGCTCGGTACCGCCTGCACCGCAGGGCTGGCCGGCCGCATGGCCTGGCGACGGAACACGAAGGCCAGGGGAATGTTCAGCGCCTGCATGCCGACCTGGCTGAACAGGCTGGCTTCGGCCGGCCCGATGAATAGCGCGCCGTCGTCGCGCATCAGGCGCTGCAGCACGGCAGCCACCGCATGCTGGGTGGGCCGGTCGAAGTAGATCAGCAGGTTGCGGCAGAACACCAAATCGTAGGGCGCTTCGCCCGCCAGCAAACCGGGGGCCAGCAGGTTGCCGGCGAGCAGGCGCACCTTGCGCCGCACCTCGTGGCACAGCTCGAAGCCTTCGGCGGTTTCGGTGAAATGACGATGGCGAAAACCCAGGTCATCGCCGCGAAAGGAATTGCGCCCATATACGGCCCGCTCGGCGCGCTGCAGGTTGACCTCGCTGATGTCCATGGCGTCGATACGAAAACCATCGCCAGGCAGGCCGGCATCCAGCAGCGCCATGGCGATCGAATAGGGCTCCTCGCCGGTCGAGCACGGCAGGCTGAGAATCCGCAGCGGCCGGGCGTCGGCCAGTTGCGCGCTGCGCTCACGCGCCAGGTTGGCCAGGGCAACGAAGGATTCCGGGTAACGGAAGAACCAGGTCTCCGGCACCACCACCGCCTCGACCAGCGCCTGCTGCTCGCTGGCCGACGCCTGCACCTTCAGCCAGTAGGCATCCTCGCTGGCACACCCCAGGGCGGCGACCCGCTGGCGCACCGCGCGCTCGATCACCACCTGGCCGACGGATTCGGCATCCAGGCCAATCAAACCGTGCAGCAACTGCTCGAAGCGCCCGTTCATCGCGCCTCCTCCGCCACGGCCGGGTACAACAACTCGCGCACCGACTCGTCGAGCAGGTCGGCGACCCGCACCCACTGCACCAGGCCCTGTTCGGACTTGAGCACCGGCCCCAGATAGCGGGCGTCGGCCAGGCTCAGGCCGCTGTCCACGAAGGCCTCGGCGGGGCTGCGCAGCGTGTCGCTGGCCTGTTCGAGAATCAGCCCCAGCCAGCGCGCCGGCTGACTTGCCTGTGGCCGGTAGTGCACCACCACCAGGCGGGTGCTGGTGCGCACCATCGCGGGCTGGCCGAGCGCCTGGGCGCTCAGGTCGATCACCGGTACCGGCGTGCCGCGAAACACGAACAACCCGGCGACCCAGCCAGGCGCGGCGGGAATCTGCTTGAAGCGGCGCAGCGGCAGCACTTCGACCACCTCGTGAACGTCCAGGGCGTAACGCTCGCTGCCCATGCTGAACAGCAGGAACAGTTGCCCCGGGCTACGCCGCCCCGGCGAAGGCCTGCCTACCTCGGTCACTGGTTCAGACCTTGAAGCGGCTGACGCCGGTACGCAGACCGTTCGCCACCAGGTTGAGGTCATCGATGGAGGCGCTGGCCTGGCGCAGCGACTCGACGGTCTGCGACGAGGCTTCGCTGAGCTGCACCAGGGCCTGGTTGATCTGCTCGGCACCGGTGGACTGCGCCTGCATGCCTTCGTTGACCATCAGCACCCGCGGGGCGAGAGCCTGCACCTGGTGGATGATCTGCGCCAGCTGCTCGCCGACCTGGCCCACCTCGGCAATGCCACGGCGCACCTCTTCGGAGAAGCGGTCCATGCCCATCACGCCGGCCGACACCGCCGACTGGATCTCGCGCACCATCTGTTCGATATCGTAGGTGGCCACCGCCGTCTGGTCGGCCAGGCGGCGCACCTCGGTGGCCACCACCGCGAAGCCGCGGCCATACTCGCCCGCCTTCTCGGCCTCGATGGCCGCGTTGAGCGACAGCAGGTTGGTCTGGTCGGCCACCTTGACGATGGTGGTGACCACGTGATTGATGTTGCCGGCCTTCTCGTTGAGGATCGCCAGCTTGGCGTTGACCAGTTCGGCGGCGCTCATCACCTGGTGCATGGTGTCTTCCATGCGCGCCAGGCCCAACTGCCCGGCGCCGGCCAGGGTCGAGGTCTGCTCGGCGGCGCCGGAGACCTCGGTCATGGTGCGCACCAGGTCCCGCGAAGTGGCGGCGATTTCCCGCGAGGTGGCGCCGATTTCCGTGGTGGTGGCGGCGGTTTCGGTGGCGGTGGCCTGCTGCTGCTTGGAGGTGGCGGCGATCTCGGTGACCGAGGTGGTGACCTGCACGGACGAGCGCTGCGCCTGGGCGACCAATGCCTTGATCTCCTCGGCCATGCCGTTGAAGCCGGTTTCGATGGCGCCGAACTCGTCGCGGCGGCCCAGGTTCAGGCGCGCGGTCAGGTCACCGCGGGCCAGCTGCTGCAGGGTGTCGACCACCTGGCGCACCGGCTGGGTGATCGCCTGCATCAGGAAGTAGCCACACACGAACGCCGTGACGATCGCCAGCAGCACGGAAATCGCCATGCTCAGCTCGGCGCGGTTGACCGCCGAGACGATATCCTCGGCCGAGCCGTAGGCCGTGTCGCGGTTGAGCTCGATCATCGCGGTGAGCTGCGTGCGGCCCTCGTTCCAGGTGTCGGTGAGCGGGCCGTTGAGCTCCGCCCTGGCTTCGGCCTGGCGCCCCTGCTCGTACAGGCTCAGCACCTCGGCCTGCTGCTGGACGAACAGCTCGTGGGTGCGCTCGAAGGCTTGCAGCGCGTTACGCTCGCGATCCTCGCGAATGGTGCCGCGGTAATCGGCCAGCGAGGCCACCAGCTTGTCACCGGCGCCCTTGACCAGTTGCCTGTCCGAATCGTTGAGGGTATGGGTTTCTCGCAGGCTGACCTGGACGATGGTCTGGTGGAACATGTCCGTCCAGGCACTGCGCACCTGGGTGATGTGGAACATGCCGGGCATGGCGTCGTCCAGCAGGCGGGTGGCACCACCCTCGACCTTGAGCAGGCGCTCGAAGGACGCGGCGGCCATCAGCAACATGATGGCGATGATCACCGCAAAACTTGCCTGGATACGCTGGCGAACAGTCCAGTTCTTCACATTCAACCCCATCTGCCGATATTCCTGATCCAGCCGAAGGGCGGCGCCCGCAGCTCATGCTGCCGGACTCTAGGGGCGTTGCGTGTGCAGCGCAAGCGAGACCGGGCCCTATTCACTGTAGAACAGGCGCCCGGTCATGAAGGGCGAAGAAGGTTGGCGACTGCCGGACGGCGCGCGGCCGTCGGCAACCAGGTGCGGGCGGTTACTGCAGGTCCTGGCGAACCTGGGCTTCGAGCTCGGCCTTGAGGGCGGGGTCGAGCTTCAGGTGGCGGGCCAGTTCGTCCAGGTAGGCGCGCTCCATGAAGTGCTCCTCGTCGACCATCAGCACGCTGGCCACGTACATTTCCGCAGCCATTTCCGGCGTGCTGGCGGCACGCGCCACATCGGCCGGGTCCAGCGGTTTGTTCAGCTCGGCGTGCAGCCAGCGCTGGGTTTCACTGTCGCTGGCCAGCTTGCTGAACTCGCCTTCGATCAACTCGCGCTCGCGCTCGTCGACATGGCCGTCGGCCTTGGCCGCCGCCACCAGCGCCTTGAGAATGCTCTGGCTGTGCAGCTCCACTTCGGCCGCCGGCAGACGATCAATCGTCTGCGGCTCGCCCTGGGGTGCGCCCGCCTGCTTGGCCTGCCAGTTGCCGTAAGCCTTGTAGGCGATCACGCCGAGCGCGGCCAGGCCGCCATAGATCGCCACCTTGCCACCGACCTTGCGTACTCGCTTGTTGCCCAGCAGCATGGCCAGCGCCGCGCCGCCACCGGCGCCCTTGAGCATCGAGCCAATGCCGCCATTGTCGCTCTTGCCAGTGCCCCCTGCATTGCCACCAAGCAGGCCTCCCAGCGCACCACCCAGCCCGGAGGACGACTTGCCGGCGGTTTTCTGTTGCAGCAATTCCTGCCCGGACTTCAGCAGTTGGTCGAGCAAGCCACGCGTATTCATGGAGATCTCCAATGGTTCAGGAACGGACGAATCTACTGGGAAGGCGGGCCGTCGACGGTGACAGATTGCGTCAGGATGTTGCGCGAACGACGGGGCCACACCGCTCGATAGACAACCGCGCGGCGGACAACGTTCAGGAGCGCAACCCGTAGGACAGCGGTGCGGTCAGCGCGGCGCCAGGTGGGAAATCAGCAACTGCACCGACTCCTGGCCGCGGAACTCGTTGACGTCCAGCTTGTAGACCACCTCGACCTTGCGAACGCTGGGGTTGGGCCATAGTTCGCGATCGACATTAAAGGCGATGGCATCGAGCTGTACGCTACCGCACTCGCTACGCAGCTGCAGTTTGAGGTGGCGCTCCTTGAGCAGCCGCGGCGGCTGAACGATCTGGAACACGCCATGGAACAATGGCTCGGGGAAGTGCTGCCCCCAGGGACCCGCATTGCGCAGGGCACGGGCCAGTTCTAGATGGAATTCGGTGACTTCGAGCTGGCCGTCGGACAACAGCCGCCCGGTCAGGTCGTCCTCGCAGAGCTGGCGACGAACTTCTTCGTCGAAG
Source organism: Pseudomonas sp. G34 (assembly GCF_031119625.1). Classification (GTDB taxonomy): domain Bacteria; phylum Pseudomonadota; class Gammaproteobacteria; order Pseudomonadales; family Pseudomonadaceae; genus Aquipseudomonas. The sequence goes on along the minus strand of NZ_JAVHZV010000007.1, from coordinate 254,042 downwards.
GCCTTGGCGAAGGTCTCGAAATGCTCGGCCGGCAACGACAGGCCAGCGGCCATGGCGTGGCCGCCAAACTTGCTGATCAGCCCCGGATGGCGTGACGCCACGGCGTCCAGCGCATCACGGATATGAAAGCCCGGCACCGAGCGCGCGGAGCCCTTGAGCATGCCCTCGCCGGCATCGGCGAAGGCGATGGTCGGGCGGTGGTAGCGCTCCTTCAGGCGCGAGGCGAGGATGCCGATCACGCCCTGGTGCCAGTCGGCCTCGAACAGACAGAGACCGAACGGCAGGTTTTCCACCGGCAAGTCCTTGAGCTGGGCCAGGGCCTCGCGCTGCATGCCCTGTTCGATGGCCTTGCGGTCCTGGTTGAGCTGGTCGAGCTGCACCGCCATGTCGCGGGCCAGGGCTTCGTCCTCGCAGAGCAGGCACTCGATTCCCAGGCTCATGTCGTCGAGGCGCCCCGCCGCATTCAGGCGCGGGCCGAGGATGAAGCCCAGGTCGGTCGAGGTAATGCGTGCGTGCTGCTTGCCGGCGACTTCCAGCAACGCCCGCAAGCCGGGCCGTGCACGCCCGGCGCGAATGCGCGCCAGGCCCTGGTGCACGAGGATGCGGTTGTTGGCGTCCAGCGGCACCACGTCGGCGACGCTGCCCAGGGCCACCAGGTCGAGCAGTTCACCCAGGTTCGGCTCGGGCCGTTCGGCGCTGAACCAGCCCAGTTCACGCAACCGCGCACGCAACGCCAGCAGCACGTAGAAGATCACCCCGACGCCGGCCAGCGCCTTGCTCGGAAAGCTGCAGCCCGGCTGGTTGGGATTGACGATGGCATCGGCCGCGGGCAACTCGTGGCCCGGCAGGTGGTGATCGGTGACCAGCACCTTGAGGCCGGCGGCCTTGGCCGCGGCCACGCCTTCGATACTGGAGATGCCGTTGTCCACGGTGATCAGCAGCTCGGGCTCACGGGTCAATGCCACGGCGACGATTTCCGGGGTCAGGCCATAGCCGTATTCGAAGCGATTCGGCACCAGATAATCGACATGGGCGGCGCCCAGCATGCGCAGCCCGAGCAGGCCAACGGTGCTGGCGGTGGCGCCATCGGCGTCGAAGTCGCCGACGATCAGCATCCGTTGCCCCTGGCGCAGGCCCTCGACCAACAGCTCGACCGCCGCCTCGATGCCCTTGAGCTGGGTGAACGGAATCAGCCGCGCCAGGCCCTTCTCCAGCTCCACTGCCGAGAGCACCCCGCGAGCGGCATAAAGGCGGGTCAACAGGGGCGGCAGGTTGCCCAGGTCGGGCAAGGAAGCGGGAAGCGGGCGGGACTCGATACGCATGGAGGTGGTTTTCTACTCGTACGGTTACACAGGATAAACAGCCGGAGGCGGGTTACATCAGTTGCTCGGCGCGCGCTCGCCGGCCAGCCATTCGATGGGGATTTCGTGCTGGCCGCGCTCGTCGGTGACGAACAGTTCGCCGTCGCTGATCATCACGCTCCAGCTCAGCGCACGGGGCAGATCCTGGGACAGCTCGGCCAGGGCTTCCTGGTCCAGGGAGACGACGTTGATGTTCTTCAGCGTGCGCACCGGATCCAGGCACTTGGTCTGCCAGACGCGCAGGTTGCCGTAGGCTACCAGGCTGAATTTCTCGGTACGCCGCGAGCACCAGGTGATGCGCTCGCTGTCCGGCTGGCCGACTTCGATCCAGTGCAGCACACGGCCGTCCAGGCTTTTTTCCCACAGCGCCGGCTCGTCGACATCCGACAGGCCACGGCCAAAGGCCAGGTTTTCCTGGTAGAACAGCGCATAGGCGATCAGCCGCGCGGCCAGGCGCTCCTCGGTTTCCGAGGGGTGGCGGGCCACGGTGAAACGCAGGCTCTCGTAGATGCTGCGATCGATATCGGTGAGATTGAGATCGATCTTGTAGGTCGTGGACGGCAGGGCCATGGCGCACTTCTTGGAATCGGAAAAAGTGCGCCAGTCTATCAGGCCGGCCAACAGCGTGGGCAGAGCGCCGCCCAAAGGAGGCACCCGCCACGCATCAGGCGATCAGGAATCGCTCTTCCAGTCCGGATAGCGGCGCTCTGCCGGCGCCGGCGGGAAGTACTGGTACAGCCAGGTTTCGCTGAGTACTTCCTTGTTGTCGACGCGGCGCAGGTAGGCGCGCATGTTCACCGGCTCGACGCTGTCGCTGGTGGGGAACCAGTCGAACTGCGCACGGAAACCTTCGACGTCCGGGTACAGGGCCAGGATGCTGAAATCCTTGACCTCGCCGTGGGAGGCCTCGACCACCACCTCGACCTGGGCCTTGGCGTCCATCTTGGCCAGCGGGCCGCCGGTAAAGTCGATGGCGAAGCGCCGTGCCCAGACTTTCGGCCAGTGTTCGCCTGGCGCCCAGCCAAGGGTGAACCCGCCCATGCCGGAGCGGGTGCCATGCACCTGGGCCAGGGTCGGCTTGACCGGTGGCAGCGCGGCCCAGTGCAGCTTGTAGCCGAAGTTCAGCGAGGTACCGGGCTCGATCGGCTGCTTGGGGTTCCAGAAGCAGACGATGTTGTCCATGGTCTCGCCGGTGGTGGGGATCTCCAGCAGGTCGATGCTGCCCTCGCCCCACTGGGTGGTCGGCTCCACCCACAGGCTCGGCCGGCGGCTGTACCAGACCACGGTGTCCTGGTAGGACTTGAAGTCATGGTCGTACTGCACCAGGCCGAAGCCTTTCGGGTTGGTGTCGGCGAAGGCGTTGAACTGCAGCTTCTCCGGGTTGTTCAGCGGCCGGCAGACCCACTCGCCGTTGCCCCGCCACATGGACAGACGATCGCTGTCGTGGATGGCGGTGGCGATGAAGTCACAGCGGTTACGCTCATGGCCGCCACAGGCGAACATGCTGGTCATCGGCGAAATGCCCAGCTGCTTGATGCTCTTGCGGGCGTTGATGTGAGCGTCGATGTCCATCACCACGCGGTCTTCCAGGCAGTCGATATCGAAGCGGAAGGCGCCGGTGGCGCTCGGCGAGTCGAGCAAGGCGTAGAGCACGAAGCGGGTGGCGTCCTTGCTCGGCGTCTCGAACCAGAACTCGGTGAAATCGGGGAACTCTTCCGGGGTGTCGGTGAAGGTATCGATCGCCAGGCCGCGGGCCGACAGGCCGTACTGGCCGGTGTTGTCCACCGCGCGGAAGTAGCTGGCGCCGAGGAAGGAGACGATGTCGTACTTGGCGATGTTCGGCTGCTTGAACACCTTGAGGCCGGCGAAGCCCAGGTCACCCTTGAGTTGCGCCACGTCCACGCCGCTCTTGCCGTAGTCGAACAGATCGGGACGAAAATGCACTTCACGGGCCTGGCGGCTCTTCGGGTCCACGGCGTGCATGCGCACCGGCTGGCGAAAGCCCATGCCGACGTGGAAGAACTGCACGTCCAGCTGGCCGCCCAGTTCGTTCCACAGCGAGTGGGCCGGGTCGTACTGGATGGCGTTGAATTGCTGCGGCGTCAGCTCGGCGAGGGTCTTGGGCAACACCTCGGCGGTACTCTTGTACGCCCTGCCGGCCATGCTCCTGGCGCGGGCCTGCAGTTGCTTGAAATCGAAGGGTTCGGCTTCACCGTCAGCGGTCTTGGCGAAGCTGTGCAGGCTGAACAGGCTGGCTGGCAGGCCACTGGCGGCAGCCATCATCATCGAGGCTTTGAGAAGGTCACGTCTATGCATGGGCATCCCTGGATAGGTGAGGAATCTGCATGTCACCCCTGGCCGGGGCACTGAAAAATCCCTACAACAGATAGCCCTACCCACCACATGGTTCCGCGCTGAGTATGCAACCGGCGGTAAACGCCGCCGGTGACACAAGCGAAACGCTAGTGCGCGGCCTTCAGCAGGTTGCGGATGGCCTTGCGATCACCTCTGCTGTCGCGCTTGTCGAGCACATCGAGAAAGGCGAAGGAGTCGAGGCCGTTGAGCGTGGTCTTCGGGCTGACGATCTTGCGCTTGGGGTTGGCGCCGTGCTCGAGCAGCAGCTTTACCAATACGGGCTCGTTATAGAGGATCGCGCCATTGAGCGCCGACAGGCCCATCTGATCCGGCTCGTCGACCGGGCAGCCGGCCTGCAGCGCCTGTTTCATCTGCGCCAGCGCCATGTCCTTGCGCGCTGCGGACTCGCCGTAGGCAGCCGCCATCAGCGTCAGGGTCGGCGCCTGCATGCCGGCATTGCCAAGCACGCAACCGCGCTCGTCCATGACCTGCAGGCCATGGTCTTTCTGCGCGTCCTCGGCCTGCACGAGGCCCGTTGCCAGCAGGCATGCCGCTAGAAGTCTAAATCGCATAACGTTTCTCCAGGGTGCTGTAGCCCATGCCCACGCCTTTGTTGACCTTGAGCTGCACGGCGACCCGCTCCTTGAGCGCTTCGACGTGGCTGATCACGCCGATCATCTTGCCGCTGGCGTTGAGATTGTCCAGGGCGTCGAGGGCCACTTCCAGGGTTTCGCCATCCAGGGTGCCGAAGCCTTCATCGAGAAACAGCGAGTCGATGCGCGTCTTGTGGCTGACCAGATCGGACAGCGCCAGGGCCAACGCCAGGCTGACCAGAAAACTCTCGCCGCCGGACAGGGTACGGGTGTCGCGCGCCACGTCGCCCTGCCAGGTGTCGATCACTTCCAGTTCCAGTTCTCCGAGGGATTTGCGCGCCAGCTGGTAACGGCCGTGCAGGCGCTGCAATTGCCCATTGGCCAGGTGCACCAGGTGGCCGAGGGTCAGGCCCTGAGCGAAGCGTCGGTACCTGGCGCCATCGGCCGAGCCGATCAGGCTGTTGAGCTGCTGCCAGCTGTCGTACTCGACCTGCTGCGCGGCGATGGCCTCGAACAGCGCCTGCTGGTTGCGCCGGCGCTGGTCATCGCCCTGCAGTTGCCCGCGAATTTCGCCCTGGCGCTGGCCAAGCTGCTTCAGGCTTGCCTGCAGGTTTTGCAGCTGTTCATCCAGATACTCGGCGCTGTGTTCGGTCTGCGGTTCGGCATGCAGTGCGGCCAGTTGCGCCTGGGCGGCGGCATGCAGCGCCCGGGATTCGGTCTGGGCTTTTTCCAGGCGCTGCTTGAGCGCCTGCAGCTGTTCGCGCTGCGGGTCATCGAGCACGGCGTCGAGAAATTCTGCTTCGTCCGCGAACGGGCTGCCGGCCAGCGCCGCCTGCCACTGCTGCACCGCAGCCTGTTCGGCGGCCGCCAGCAGCTCTTGCTGGCGGGCAATGCCGTCCAGGGTGATGCGCAGTTCCAGGCAGCGCCGCTCGGCGCTTTCCCAGCCTGCCTGGGCTGACACGAGGCGCGCGGCCGCCTGGTCCATCAGCTCGGCGCCGATGGGCGTGCCACCCGCCTCCTGCCAGCGTGCCTGCCACTGCTGCGCCTGCCTGTCGGCCTCGCTGGCCTGATGCTGCAGCGCGGGTAACTGCTGCGCCAGCGTCTGCCGTCGCTGCCGGGTTTGCTGCCAGCGAGCAGCCTCGGCCTGGCGGGCGGCGAGCCAGGCGGCGCCGTCTGCGGGCAGCGCATGGCCGAAGGCATCCAGTTGCGTTGCCAGTTCGGCTTCGACTGCATCCAGGCGCTCGCGCTGGGCGAGCAGTTGTTCGTCCAGTGCCTGCTGCGCGGCCTGCGCCAGACCACGCTCATGCTCGATGGCAGCCTGCTGATGCTGCGCTGCGGTGTGTTTCTGGCCGGCGATGTTGGCGTCCTGGCGGGCGCGCTCGAGTTCGCCCTTGAGCCCATCGAGGGCTTTGAGGGTGGCATTGACCTCGACGTGCTCGGCGAGCTGGCGGGTTTGCGCGGCGGCAAGCGCCTGGTCGTCTTCGGGCAGCGGGTCGAGGGTTTCGCCCAGGCGCTGCCAGGTGGTCGCCAGGCTATCGAGCTGACGCTGCAGATCCTGATCCTGCTCCTGGCTCTGGGCAGCCTGGGTCTGCAGGGTGGCGACCTGGCTGCTGAGCTGCTGCCCCTGTTCGGTAAGGGCGTCGAGCGCCTGCCGCGCCTCGTCGCGCTCACGCTGGGTGGCCGAGACGTCCAGCGCCTGGTAGGCCTCGATGGCCGGGTGCTCGGTGGCACCGCACAGCGGGCAGGGCTCGTCGGCCTGCAACTGCGCGCGATAGGTCTCCAATGCGCGGATGCGTTGCTCCTGTTCGAGCAGCTTTTCCTGGTCGGCCAGGCGCTGCTTGACCTCGCGGTAGCGCTCGCGCAAGGCCGCGCGTTCGGCCTCCTTTTCGGCCAGGCCGTGCTGCTGGCGGGCCAGGCTGGCCGCCGTGCGCTGACGCTGCTGCAGCAGCTGGTTGCGCCGTTCGGCCAGTTGCGCCAACTGTTCCAGGGCGCTGCCGCGGGCATGCACCTGCTGCCAGCGCTCGCGCCACTGCGCCTCGCTGCGCCCGGCCAGGGCCGCCTGCCAACGCCCTTCGACGTCAGCAACTGCCCGCTCGGCCTGGGCTTTCGCCTGGGCGGCAGCCTGCAGCGACTGGGCAAGACCGCTCAGTTGCCCACTGAACTGCTGCAACTGCACGGCGCCGGACTGTTGCCGGACCTGCAGGCTGGCGAGGGATTCACGGGCCTGATCACGGGCCTGGAAGGCTTGCTGCCAGCCGCTGAGCTGGGCGGCCAGGCGTTCGTGGTCAGCCGTGGCCAGCAACTGCGCATCCAGGGCCTGGCACTCGTCATCGAGGCCTTGCACCGCCTGCTGCTTTTCCATAGCCAGGGCTGCGCTGGCCCGGGTGGCCTGCTCGAGGCTGCCCCGCCATTGCGCCTGCGCTGCGGCAAGTTCCTGCTGCTGGCTACGCTGCTGTTGTTGATTGGCTGCCAGGGCACGGGCGGCCTCGCGGCGGGCCTGGTATAGCGGCTGCAAACGCTGGGCGGGCTCGCTCAGTTGCAAGCGTGCCAGCTCGGCGCCGGCATCGCGTTCGGCCTGGGCAGCAGCGTCGAGCTGGGTGGCGGCGGCGCTGACCTGCGCTTCGGCGCGCGCCAGGTCGGTCAGCCACTGGCGCTGGCGCCCCGCCGCGGTGAAGGCGGCCTGCAATGTGCCCTCCTCGACCGCCAACTGCGCCGCCTCGTCGCCGAGCGCCTGGCGCTGCTCGTCATCGAGCAATTCGACGCCATCGGCGCGAGCGCGCAACTGGTCGAGCGCGCTTTTCACTTCGCGAGCCTGCTCGAACACCCGCTGGGAAATCAGCCCGTAGATATCGGTGCCGGTCAGCTCTTCGAGCAACTCGGCGCGCTGGTTGGCAGAGGCTTCCAGAAAGGCCGCGAAGCCACCCTGGGCCAGTAGCATCGACTTGGTGAAACGGCCGAAATCCAGACCGGTCAGGCGCTCCACCTCCCTGGGCTTTTCGCTGAGTTTGTCGGTGATGATCTCACCGTCCAGGCGTGCCAGCTCGGCCTTGGCGCCCTGCAGCGCGCCATCGGCCTTGTCCCGCGCCCGGCGCTGGCTCCAGAACGCCCGGTAGCCCTGCCCCTTCACCTCGAACTCGACCTCGGCCAGGCACTCGGCGGTGTGCCGGGTCATCAGCTCGTTCTCGCCGCCGACCTTGTCCATGCGCGGGGTGCGGTGATACAGCGCCAGGCAGATGGCATCGAGCAGCGTGGTCTTGCCCGCGCCGGTCGGCCCGGTAATGGCGAACAAACCGTTGCTGGCGAAGGGCTCGGCGGTGAAATCGATCTTCCACTCGCCCTTCAGCGAGTTGAGGTTCTTCAGGCGCAGGCTGAGGATTTTCATGAACGGGGTGCTTGGCTCGGGTCACGGCAGAGCAGCTATTGTCGCACTGTTGCCGGCCTGGGTGGATCAGCCGAACCAAAGTGTCCTGACGTGCGTCGTAACAAAAACGTCCCGTTCCCGCCGGTGGTGCGCGGGTAACGTGTGAGACCCGCTCACAAGGAGAGAGATTCGCCATGACCCGTCCCGTTCATCTTTTGCTCGGTGGTATCGCACTTAGTCTCGCCACCCTTGGCGCCCAAGCCGCCGATGCCCTGCCCAAAGCGCAATGGCCGTTCACCGCCAAGCCACGTGCCACCCTCGATGAGCCCTGGGCCATGACCTTCCTGCCCGACGGCACGCTGCTGGTCACCGAGAAGCGCGGCATGCTCAAGCATGTCGACCCCAAGACCGGTAAAACCGCCGATATCGCGGGTGTGCCGGAAGTTGCCTATGGGGGCCAGGGCGGCTTTGGCGACGTGATCCTGCACCCGGATTTCGCCAACAATCACTACATCTATATCAGCTACGCAGAAGCCGGTGAGGGTGACACCCGCGGCGCCGCGGTGGCCCGCGCCAAGCTGCAGCTCAACGACGACGGTGGCGGCGCGCTGACCGAGCTGAGCGTGATCTGGCAGCAGACGCCAAAAGTCAGTGGCAGCGGCCACTACGGCCATCGCCTGGCCTTCGGGCCCGATGGCAAGCTGTGGATCACCTCCAGCGAGCGGCAGAAATTCACCCCCGCCCAGGACATGCAAGCCAACCTCGGCAAGCTGGTGCGCCTCAACGATGACGGCAGCCTGCCGGGCGACAACCCGTTCGCCGACCAGGGCGGCGTGGCCGCGCAGGTGTGGTCGCTGGGCCACCGCAACATGCTCGGCATTGCCTTCGACGCCAACGACAAGCTGTGGGTGCACGAGATGGGCCCGGCCGGCGGCGATGAGCTGAACCTAATCGTGCGCGGCGAGAACTACGGCTACCCCGAGGTCTCCAACGGTGACCATTACGGCGGCAAGCCGATTCCGGATCACGACACCCGCCCGGAATTCGCGGCACCGAAAATCACCTGGAACCCGGTCATCTCGCCGGCAGGCTTCGTCATCTATCAGGGCGAACGGTTTCCAGGCTGGGACGGCGCCGGGCTGATCGGCGGCCTGTCGTCCCAGGCGCTGGTGCGTGTGGCCTTCGACGGTGACAACGCCCGCGAGGCCGAACGCTATGACATGGGCGCGCGTATTCGCGAAGTGGAGCAAGGCCCGGATGGCAGCCTCTGGCTGCTGGAAGATGGCAGCGGTGGCCGCCTGCTGGAGTTGCTGCCCAAGTAATCGCCCCGCTCCCGGGTACCGCTTCGCTCAGCGCCAGGCGAGCGACACGCAGCGCAAAAAAAACCGCAGCCAGGCTGCGGTTTTTTCATGCCGATGTTCGCCTCAATAGAAGAACGTCAGCAGCACGTTGAACACCAGCGCGGCGATGAAGCCGATGGGCGCGGCCTTGAACAGCAGTTGCGGGAACAGCGTGGCGCGGCTCTGCTCCGAGGTGCAGGAGCCGAGGATCAGGCTGCCGCCCGACGAGAATGGCGAAATCGATGTGGCTTGAGCGCCGACCACGATGGCGATGAACAGCACCATCGGCTCCAGCCCCATGGCCTGGGCGATGGGCAGCACCATGGGAAACAGCGCCGGCGTCACCACCCCCAGGGTGCTGGAGAACAGCGACATGAACGCCGCCACCACACCGAACACCACGGGCACCAGAAGCGGCGGAATGCTGCCGCCGATCCAAGATGCCAATGCATCGATGGTACCGGCCTTGATGGCCACCGAGATCAGCATGCCCACGCCGCAGATCATGATCAGCGTGCCCCACGGCACCGAGGCCATGGCCTTGCGCTCGTCACCCAGCTTGAGCAGCAGGGCGATGACCGAGAAAATGCTGGCGATCAGGCCGATATCCATCTTCGAGTTGATGAAGGTGATGGTGCCGTTATCCGGCAGCAGGATGTGGGCGATCGGCGCGGCCAGCACGATGGCCATCATCGCCAGGGTCAGCCACAGGGTGATCCTTTGCTCGCGATTGAGCGTCGTCGGGGCGCTGGCTTCGAATACCGAAACCTTCATGGCGCGCCCCTCACGGGTGAGGAACACGAAGACGCCGATCACCAGCAAGGGAATGACCAGGGTGCTCAGGAAAATGCCGGTGGCGTTGATGAAGGCGGCGTTGTCACTGATGCCGGCGTTGGTCATCAGGCCACGGAAGATGATGCCGCTCTGGCTGGACATGAAATTGGCGCCGCTCAGGGCGCCATAGTTCACCGCCATGCCGCCGACGATCAGGCTCATACCGGTACGCTGGCAGAGCAGCAGGGTGATCGGCGCCATGAAGGCCAGCACGGTGTAGTAGCCCGCCCCCATCGCGGCGATCACCGTGGCGGTGAAGAACACCGCGAAAGGCAGCAGCTGCGGCATGCGCCGGCAATGGTAGATCAGGTGTTCGGCGAGTTTCTCCAGGGTGCCGTTGACCGTGGCGAAGCTGTAGAACAGGCACACCGAGAAGATCACGAAGAAGATCTTCAACGGCCACATGCCGATGACCTCGGACGGGCTCAGGCCCATGCCGAAGCAGCCGAGCAGATAGGCGAAGGCGATGGCGAACAGACCGATGTTGATCTTGGTCTTGTAGCCGAGGGCCACGGCGGCGACGATCGCCGCGACGACGAGCAGGCTCATCATGATGAAGGTTTCCTGTTGTTGTTGGTATGGGATCAGCGAGTGGTGAAGCCGAACAGGCGCGCGGGGTTGGCAGCCAACACCTGGGCACGCTCTGCCGCCTCGGGTAACAGGCTTTCGATCAGTTCGAGCTGCTGCGCATAGTCTGTGCGATCCTCGAACTGGGTGTTGGGCCAATCACTGCCCCACACGAAGCGCTCGATGCCGCCGGCCGCTTCACGTACCTGGGCCAGCACGGCGGCGGCCTGGGGCAGGTCGGACTGGCTACGGTAGGCCGCCGACAGTTTCAGCCAGACGCGCGAATCCCCCAGCAGCTGCAGGAACGCCCGGTGCTCGGGCTTGTGCGCATCGATGCCGCCAGTCGGCAGGCCGAAGTGGTCGATCACCACCGTGACGCCGCTGGCAACGATGGCCGGCACGATCTGCGCGAGATCCTCGATGCCACGCTGGATCTCCACCTGCCAGCCACGACTCGCCAGGCGTTCGAACAGCCCGGTCCAGGCCGGGCCGCTGTAATCCTGCAAATCCTTGCCGATCAGGTTCAGGCGAATGCCCACCACGCCGGCTGCGGCGAGTTCGTCCAGCTGCGCATCGGTGATCGCCACATCGACCACTGCCACGCCCCGCAGCCGTTCGGCAAAGCGGCGCAGTGCCTCGACCATGAAACGGTTGTCGGTGCCGAGAAAGCTCGGCTGGATCAATACCCCGTGGGACAGTCCGAAGCGATCCAGATGCTCGAGGTACTGTTCGACGAGGGCGTCGTAATCGGGGCTGTAGCGGCGGTTGGCGACCATCGGCAGATCCTGGCGAAAGATGTGCGCGTGGCTGTCGACGCCGGTGATGGCAGGGCTGGGGGTGTTCATGAAGAGATACCTGATCGATTGTTATCAGAGCCGGGGTAGAACGCCCCGCTCTTGTTGTCACGACATTCAGTCATATATATGAATAGTTGACCATATATGTGGCTCGGCCATTCTGTCAATCGCCCCGCTGGTGGTAGAGTGACGGCCGCCTGCTGCAACGGACCCCACGCGCGATGACACTCGGATACGACGAACGCCTGCCGCTCTACCAAAGACTGCGCGAGGAAATGCTCGCCAAGATCGCCGCCGGCGAGTGGTCGCCCGGCGCGCCGATTCCCACCGAGGCCGAGCTGACCAAGCAGTACGGCGTAGCCATCGGCACGGTGCGCAAGGCGGTAGATACCCTGGTCAACGAGGGGCTGCTGCTGCGCAGCCAGGGCCGCGGCACCTTCGTGCGCAGACCGAATTTCGATGCCTCGCTGGCGCGCTTCTTTCGCCAGGTGAACGCCAGTGGCGGCCGGGAGATCCCCACCAGCCGGATTCTCTCCAAGGCGCTGCAAAAGCCCGGCAAGGACGTTGCCAGGGCACTTGCCCTGAAAGCTGGTGAGCAGGTCGTGCGCCTGGAGCGTCTGCGCATGGTCGAAGAGCGCACCCTGTTCCACGAGGAAATCTGGCTGCCTGCGTCGCGCTTCGGCGCGCTGATGGACATCGACTCGGGCACCTTTGGCGACTTGCTCTATCCCTTCTATGAAAAGCAGTGCGGCCAGTGCATCGCCTCGGCCCAGGAAACCCTCACGGTCGGCTGCGCCGACGCCGACATGGCCCGCACCCTGGCCATCGACGAGGGCGACCCCATCGTGGCGATCGAACGCACGGCCCTGGGCTATGATCGCCGGCCCCTGGAATACCGCCTGTCGCGCGCCGCAGCGGCCAACTTCCGCTACCAGATCGATATCTGCTGAGCGCTCGACCCTGGCCGCCCACGGCCCCTCTCACGGGGCAATTTCCCAGCGCGCAGCGGGCTGTTTTCGCGCCGCCACTCGCCTGACCTGAAAGCCCGGTGACCGGCGGCTTTCAGCTCGCCAGCCGGGAAAAGAAATCACCCCTACATCTTTTCGATTTACCTCGAGCCACTGAAGTGCTATCAGGTGCTGAAAGATCGCTGCCGTTTAGCACCGGCCGCTACTACAAGAACAACACGATCAGGGATGCCCCCATGAACAGCTTGCGTCGCTTGCCGATCAATAAGCGTCTGTGGCTCATCATCGCGATGCCGGTGCTGATGCTGGTGTTGCTTGGCGCCTACATGCTCAATCAGATCAGCCTTGGCCTGTATGCCGGCAAGGCCGAGAAGACCCAGCACGTGGTGCAGGCGGCCGTAGGCCTGCTCAAGTATTACCAGGGCCTGGAGGCCAGCGGCACGCTGAGCCGCGAGCAGGCGCAGAAACAGGCGATCGAGGTGATTCGCGGCCTGCGCTATGGCGGCCAGGAGTACTTCTGGATCAACGACCAGACGCCGACCATGATCATGCACCCGACCAATGCCAAGCTCGAGGGGCAGAACCTCTCCGCCCTCAAGGACCCGGACGGCAAGGCCCTGTTCAACGAGATGGTGGCCATCACCAAGCGTCAGGGCGCCGGCCCGGTCGATTACCGCTGGCCGAAGCCAGGCGCCAGCGATCCGGTGCCGAAGATTTCCTATGTCGAGCTGTTCCAGCCCTGGGGCTGGATCATCGGTTCGGGGGTGTACGTCGACGACGTGCAGGCCGAGTTCAAGTCCCAGGCGTTGAAGGCGCTGGCCATCGGCGTACCGGCCACCCTGCTGCTGATCGCCCTGGTGGTGATGATTTCGCGCAGCATCGCCGTGCCCTTGCAGCAGGCGGTGGCGGCCATGGCCAATATCGCCAGTGGCGAGGGTGACCTGACCCGCCAGCTCGACGACCAGGGCCGTGATGAACTGGCGGCCCTGGCCGGCCACTTCAACGCCTTCACCGGCAAGATGCGCCAGGTGATCGGCCAGTTGCTCGAGTCTGCCTCCTCCCTCGGCCAGGCCGCCCATTCGCTCGGCGATATTTCCAGCGCCGCCCAGCAGCACAGCCAGCAACAGGCCCAGCAGATGGAGCTGGTCGCCACCGCGGTCAACGAAGTCACCTACGGCGTGCAGGATGTCGCCAAGAACGCCGAGCACGCGTCCAGCGAGGTGCACACCGCCGAAGAGCAAGCACGCCAGGGCCAGCACAATATCGACGCCAGCCTGCAGCAGATCGATCAATTGTCGGCCACCATCGACAAGGCCGTGACGGTGATCGAATCGCTGGCCAGCGAAAGCACGCAGATCGGCGGGGTACTGGAAGTGATCCGCTCGATTGCCGAGCAGACCAACCTGCTGGCACTCAATGCGGCTATCGAGGCCGCCCGTGCCGGCGAGCAGGGCCGCGGCTTTGCGGTGGTCGCCGACGAGGTGCGCCTGCTGGCCCAGCGCACGCAAAAATCCACGGCCGAGATCCAGGGCATGATCGAGCGCCTGCAGGGCAACTCCCAGGCTGCGGTGAAGGCCATCAGCGACAGCAGCCAGGCCTCGCGCCTGACCGTCGAACAGGCCAGCCAGGCCGGCGAAAGCCTGGCGCAGATCGCCCAGTCGCTGCGCAACCTGACCAGCCTCAACGCCTCGATCGCCAGCGCCACGCTGCAGCAGTCCCATGTGGTCGACGACATCAACCAGAACGTCACCCAGACCGCCGCACTGGCCCACAGCACCGCCGAGTCGGCCGAGCAATCCAGCGCGGCCAGCCAGCACCTCAGGCAACTGGCCGAGCAACTCGGCCGCCTGCTCGGGCAGTTCCGCGTCTGAGTGCAGCCCCACGCGCCCGGCTCCGCCATGCCGAGCCGGGCAGCGGCATGACCCATGCCGACGGTGAAATGACCTGATCACGCGCCATAGAGGCACGCTATACCATCAATTAGCCACTACAAATCGCTTGATTTCCGCCACGGAAACAATAGCCTCAGCAACCCCAGGCCATCCCTTCCTGCAAGCACCTCGATGCGCGCGAAGCCTATGGCCCCTCCCCTTCCATAGGTACGTCGAAAATGTCGCAACCGCTAACGATCGCCCAGCGCCTGGCCATGGGTTTCGGGCTGGTATTGTCGTTGATGATTCTGGTCGCGCTGGTCGGTATCCAGCGTGTGCAGGTGATTGACAGCAGCCTCAGCGAAGTCAACGAGGGCGCCAGCCTCAAGCAGCGCTATGCGATCAACTTTCGCGGCAGCGTGCACGACCGTGCCATCGCCATCCGCGACCTGGTATTGGCAAATGACTCGGCAACGCTGAACGTTCAGTTGCAGAACATCGAGCGCCTCGACGGCTTCTACCAGCAATCGGCCGCGCCGCTCGACAGGCTGCTTGGCGCCGCCAATTCGAGTGCCGAAGAGCAACGCCAGCTCGGCCAGATCAAGGCCATCGAGAGCAGCGCCCGGGAACTCACCCAGCGGCTGATCAAGCAGCGCCAGAGCGGCGACATCGAGGGCGCCCAGGCGCTGCTGTCACGGGAAGTGGCGGCCGCTTATACAGAGTGGCTCAAGCGCATCAACGCCTTTATCGACCTGCAGGAGAAGGACATCACCACCAGCCTGGAGGGCGTGCGCGCAACGGCGGGCAGCTTCGGGCTGCTGATCGTGGCGGTCACCAGCGTGGCGATCCTGCTCAGCGTGATCGTCTCGTTGCTGATCATCCGCCGCCTGCGTTCGACCCTGGGCGCCGAGCCCCATCAGGTCGCGGAGGTCATCCAGCGTCTGGCCGGCGGCGCCCTCGACCAGCGCATCGACACCCGCTACCCGAACAGCGTGATGGGTGCGGTGAAGGACATGAGTGCGCGCCTGAGCGACACCATCGCCCAGGTGCGCAGCGCCGCCAGCGAGCTGAACCTCTCCGCCGACCAGCTGCGCGCCACCTCGGCCAGCAACAACCGCCAGCTGCAGTCGCAATCCGCAGAAGCCGAGCAGATGGCCGCGGCCATCAACCAGATGGCGGCGACGGTCAACGAAGTGGCCGGCTACGCAGGCACCGCGGCATCGGCCACTCGCAA
Organism: Pseudomonas sp. G34; assembly: GCF_031119625.1. GTDB lineage: Bacteria > Pseudomonadota > Gammaproteobacteria > Pseudomonadales > Pseudomonadaceae > Aquipseudomonas. The sequence continues at coordinate 238,761 of NZ_JAVHZV010000007.1, read as the reverse complement.
TGCCGATGGCGAAGTGGAAACCGGCAGCCAGCTGGTGACCCAGGGCGGCCAGGCGATTCAGGAACTGGCCAAGGTGCTCGACACCGCCGCCGAGCGGGTCGAGCAACTGGCGCGCGACAGCAGCAACATCGAGACCATCATCGCGGTGATCACCTCGATTGCCGACCAGACCAACTTGCTGGCCCTCAACGCCGCCATCGAGGCTGCCCGGGCCGGTGAACATGGCCGCGGCTTCGCCGTGGTGGCCGACGAGGTGCGCTCACTGGCCAGCCGTACGCAGAGTTCGACCCGGGAAATCAGCGGCATGATCGAGCAACTGCAAGCCGGCGCCAGCGGTGCCGCGCAGATCATGCAGACCAGCAGCGAGATGGCCCGCAAGACCGTCGCGCAGACCGCCGAGACCGAGCAGGCCCTGGGCCGCATCCGCCAGGAAGTCCGCGCGATCATGGACATGAACGCGCAGATCGCCAGCGCCGCGCAGCAGCAGAGCCTGGTGGCCGACGATGTCAACCAGAACATCAGCCGCATTCACGCCAGCACGCTGGAAACCACGGCGGGCTCCACCCAGGTGTCGGTAGCCAGCGAGGAACTCTCGGCCCTGGCACGTCGGCTGATCGAGCGGGTGAGCTTTTTCAAAGCCTGAGCCTGCTCATGACCTTTATGAACGTGAAGCGGCAGCTACAAGGCAAGAGCGGCCGTTTGCCGCCTTGGCTTTTGATGTTTCTCCTGCACGGCAATAACAGACGACACCAATCGCCCCTTCAGGAGGCCGAATGGAATCGTTGTGCAGGGGGACGAGCCGCATGGATGCGGCGAGAGGCGTGATGGGCCATGGATGGCCCTTCCAGGCCGGCCCCCGGAACAACGATGTAATGAGGGAACCCCAGCGCAGCTGGGGCCGGATGCTGGGGCTAGACCTTTTGGTTACTTTTGGGGCAATGCCAAAAGTAACCCGCTCGTCAGAGCGGAACCGAGCGCATAAACAACTCGGTAATGCTGGCGGATTGATATGGGAGCGAGCTACGCCCTGATTTTCGCGGGCATGGCCCGCTCCCACAGCTAATGCAACGGTCCGATGCTTCATCCGTCCATCATCCCGACTGCAACAGTGGATGGAAAAAGCGTCATCCACCCTACAGGTTTGGCTAGGCGTAAAGAGCTCGGGGCTAAAGCCCCTCCCACGAGGTCGTGAACGGCCACTCCCGCCACTTAGCTGCCAAAATAGAAGAACCTGGGCTGAAAGATCATAAAACAGGCCCGAGTCAGGCAGGGTCGTCGCGCAGCTCAGCCAGCACCTTGCCGTACAGCCGGTGCAGGCGCTGCGTCTGCTCGGGCTCCAGGGTTTCGCTGGCCAGGCGTTGTTCGAACACCTGCTCGGGTGTCAGCTCGTCGAGCATGCCCTGCTCGCCCTGCAGGCTGGCCACCGCCGTGCCACGGGCGCGGCGGATGCGCAGCACTTCCACCGGCAGGCCTTCGCATAGCGCGGCGATGCGTACCTGCAGGTCGCTCAGGTAATCGTCCATTTCCACCTGCACTTCCAGCCACACCGGGCGCTCGGCGCTGCCTTCTCGGGCCGCCTCGGCAAGCGCCGCGGGCAAGGTTTTCAGCGAGCCGCGCAGCGACTGCAGGGCCTGCCAACGCGGCACCGGCAAGGCGCGCACCTCGCGCAAGCCACCTTCGTCCAGCTCGACCAGCAGCACTTCCTTCTGCTGGCGGGCTTCGTCGAAGCTCAGCGGGATCGGCGAGCCGCTGTAGCGGATATGTTCCAGGCCAGCCACCTTTTGCGGCCGGTGGATATGCCCCAGGGCGATGTAATCGACGGCCGGGAAGGACGAGGTCGGGAAGGCTTCCAGTGCGCCAACGTAGATCTCGCGCACCGACTCGCTGGCGCTGGCGCCGACGGTGGTCAGGTGGCCGGTGGCGATGATCGGCAGCGCTGCGCCGAGTTCGCTCCGGCGCGCCAGGGCCAGTTCATGGAGCGCCTGGTAATGGTCATGAATGGCTTGCTGCAGCGACAGCTGCTTGTCCGCCGCGCTCTGCCCCGCCTCACTGCGCAGCACATCGCGCGGGCGGATGAACGGAATCGCGCAGAGCAGCGCCGCCGGCTGGCCATCGGCACCCTCGAGCACCAGCAGCTGCTCGTGCAGGTGGGCGCCAACCCCGGGGATCACCCGGGTGCCGAGTTGTGCCAGCAGGGTGCGGCTCTCGCCGAGCATGGCCACCGAATCGTGGTTGCCGCCGAGCACCACCAGTTGGCAGCCGGTTTCGCGCAGGGCCACCACGAAGTGGTTGTACTGCTCGCGGGCATAGCTGGGCGGTGAGCCGGTGTCGAAAATATCCCCGGCGACCAGCACCGCCTGCACCGAATGCGCGCGCACCTGCTCGATCAGCCAGGCGCAGAACGCCTGGTGCTCGGCCTGGCGGGTCTTGCCCATGAAGTGCTGGCCCAGGTGCCAGTCGGAGGTGTGCAGAAGGCGCATGCCGGGCTGCTCCCGTGGCTGAAAATCCGCAACCATGCCTTTTCGGCGCGGCCAAGGCAATGCCTTCACATGAGGTAACACACCGGGGAGGCGCCGTGCTTTCTGGCCTGCGCAATGATTTTCGGGATATCTGCCAGCAGGCCCGGTTCCACAGGTCGAACCCTGGCGCATAGGCTTCGGTCGGAAAATCGCGTCCCTTCCCTTGCCGACCTCGCTGAGGAGTATCCGCCGATGACAACCGCAGCCGTTCGCCCGCTTTCCCTGTGCACCTGCGCGCTGGCCCTGTTCGCCCTGCTGCAATCTGCCGCCCAGGCCCAGACCATCGCCCTCGACGTACCCTACGTGCCGACGCCGGAACCGGTGGTGGCGCGCATGCTGGAGATGGCCGATGTCGGCCGCGACGACTACGTGGTGGACCTGGGTTCCGGCGACGGCCGCATCGCCATCTCGGCGGTCAAGGATCGCGGTGCCAAGGCCGCCTATGGCATCGACCTCGACCCGCGGCGCATCGAGGAAGCGAAGGCCAATGCCGAACAGGCCGGCGTCGCCGACCAGGTGGTGTTCGAGCAGGGCGACCTGTTCGAGAAGGACATCGCCGATGCCGACGTGCTGACCATGTACCTGCTGAACACCGTCAACATGCGTCTGCGCCCGGTGATCCTCGATACCCTGCGGCCCGGCACCCGGGTGGTGTCCCACGCCTTCAGCATGGAGGACTGGGAGCCGGATCGCAGCGATCTCGTCGAGGGCGCGCGCATCTACCTGTGGGTGGTGCCGGCCAAGATCGCCGGCAGCTGGACGGTCGAGCGCGAGGGCGAAACCTTTACCGTCGACCTCGAGCAGCGTTTCCAGGAAATCAGCGGCACCACCGAGCATCAGGAGCGCCTGCGTGGGCGCCTGAACGGCACCGAACTGCGCTTCGAGGTCGATGGCCAGTTGTACGTTGGCCAGGTCGAGGGGGATCGCATCGAACCGATTTCCGCCACCGGTGCAGTGACCGGTTGGCGCGCACGTAGGAGCTAAGCCATGTCCGCGCCCACTACGCCACGCCAATCCGGCCTGTCGGTGCTCGACGGCGTCGCCATGCTGGTCGGTGTGGTGGTCGGCGTCGGCATCTTCGGCTTCCCGCCCCTGGTGGCCCAGCATGCCGACAACGCCTTGATATATATCGGCCTGTGGCTGGCCGGCGGCCTGGTGATGCTGGTCGGCGCGCTGTGCTACGCCGAACTGGGTGCCAGCTACCCGGATCGCGGCGGCGAATATCACTACCTCAACCTGGCGTGGGGCCGGCAGGTCAGCCTGCTGTTCGCCTGGGCCAGGGGTACGGTGATCCAGACCGGGGCGATCGCCGTGGTGGCCTTCATCTATGGCGACTACGCCCAGCGTCTGCTGCCACTGGGCGAGTACGGCAGCGCCTGGCACGCCACCCTGGTGGTGCTGGCGCTGACCGCCCTGAATGTCCTCGGCACCCATGAATCCAAGCGCCTGCAGGTGCTGTTCACCGGTATCACCCTGCTGGCGCTGATCACGGTGATTGTCGCCGGCCTGCTGCTGGCCGAGCCGCTAGCCGAGGTAGCGCCTGCGGCGGCCGAGAGCAGCGGCAACCTGGCCGGCATGCTCGGCATGGGCATGGTCTTCGTGCTGCTCACCTACGGTGGCTGGAACGAGGCGGCGTACCTGTCCGGCGAGCTGCGCAACCCGGGCCGCAACATGAGCCGCGTGTTGCTGTTCGGCACCCTGGTGGTGACCGGCGTGTACCTGCTGGCCAATCTGGTGTTTCTCAACATCTTCGGCCTGGAAGGGCTGCGCCAGTCCAGCGCCGTCGGCGCCGACCTGATGACCATCGTCGCCGGCCCCTGGGCCGGGGTATTGCTCGGCGTGCTGATCTGCATCACCGCGATCAGCACCCTCAACGCCACCATTCTCACCGGCTCGCGGGTCTATTACGCGCTGGGCCGCGACGTGCCGCAGCTGGCGATGCTCGGCGCCTGGAACGACCGCGCCGCCACGCCGGTGCGGGCGCTGCTGGTGCAATGCCTGATTACCCTGCCGCTGTTGTTGTTCGGCGCCCAGAGCGAAAACGGCGTGCAGAGCATGGTCGCCTACACCGCACCGGTGTTCTGGCTGTTCATGTGCCTGACCGCCCTGTCGCTGCTGCGCCTGCGCCGCTTGCACACCCATCGCAGCCGGCCGTTCAACGTGCCGCTGTATCCACTGCTGCCCCTGCTGTTCGCCGCCAGCTGCCTGGGGCTGTTCTGGTCAAGCGCCCTGTATGCCGGGGTTGGCGCCCTGCTGGGGCTGGCGATCCTGGCCGCCGGGTTGCCCCTGTTGCTGTTGCAGCGACCGGCCGAAGCCGTGGCAAGCGGTTCGAACTGAAAGAGTTTGTGTGTTACACAGACCCTCCCACGCCTTACAGGAGACTGCCCGCCATGGCGCCGAAACCGCCCATTGAACTGCTGATCTGCGACTGCGACGGCGTACTGATCGACAGCGAGATCATCGCCGAGCACCATCTGCACACGGCACTGGCCGAGCACTACCCGGCCCATGAACTCGAGGTGGTACTGGCCGGCACCTTCGGTTTGCAGGCCCGCGACATCGTCGCCCGCGCCGAAGCGCATTTCGGCAAGCCGCTGCCCGAGGGCTTCCTGGAAAAGAACCGCACCCTTACCAAGGCATTGATCCGCGAACAGGTGCAGCCGATTGCCGGCGTGCGTGACGCGCTGCTGCAGATCGATCTGCCCCTGGCCGTGGCCTCCAACAGCCAAGCCGATGCGGTGGCCTTCGCGTTGCAGCGCTGCGACCTGGTTGAACGGGTCAACGTCGGGGCCTTTAGCGCCGATCAGGTCGAACGGCCGAAACCGGCGCCGGATCTCTACCTGCTGGCCGCCGAACGCGCGGGCGTCGACCCGAGCCGCTGCCTGGTGGTCGAAGACAGCACCACCGGCGCCACCGCTGCGCTTACCGCCGGCATGCAGGTGATCGGCTTTCTCGGCGCCAGTCACATTCCGCCCGAGCATGGCGAAACCCTGCGCCAGCTGGGCGTGCATCACCTGATCGGGCGCATGAGCGAGCTGCCGGCGCTGGTCGAGCGCCTGCGCCACGGCAGCGACTAGAAACCGGCCTCAGAACCTTTCACGAGCTTTATGCGCATGAAGCGGCAACTGCAAGGCAAAAGCGGACGTTCCCAGCGTAGGGTGGACAACGCTCTTTTTTTCCACCATTACGCTCGCAGAGCGGTGGACGGATGAGGCGTCGTCCACCCTACGACTGGCTGCTCCCGCCACTTAGCTGCCCAAAATCGACGAACCTGGGCTGAAAGATTATGAACAGGTTCTCAGGCCTTGGCAGCGCCATTACGGCGTTTCCACTCATCCACCACATCGCCCATGGTGCGTGGCGCGCCGCTGCGAAGCCAGGCCATGAACGGCCGGTCGAAACGAAAGTCGGCGCCGCATTGCTCGGTCATGAAACGACGAACCTTCTGGGTATTGCGGTAATCGCTGCCCACCGGCGTGTCGCGGGTGATGGTGCCGCCGTGCCAGTCAAAAGCCATGTTGCTTTCCTTGCCAATGGAATCAGCCGTCACAGTACAGCAGGCTGTTGAAAAACTACCTGCGCTGCCGCTGCTTCGCCTACGTTTTTCAATAGCCTGCGAGCCAGCCGACCAGCGCACCAGCCAGCACTACTGACCAGGGCGGCAGCTTGCCGACCATCAGCGCCAGCAGGGCAAGCAGCACCAGGGCGAAGTCCAGCAGATTGCCGACGGCGGCCGTGCCGACCGGCTGGTACAGGGTGGCCAGCAGCAGCCCGACCACCCCGGCATTCACCCCCGCCATCGCCGCCTGCAAGCGTGGCCGGGTGCGCAGGCGCGCCCAGAACGGCAGCACGCCGACCAGCAGCAGAAATGACGGCGCAAAGATCGCCAGCAGGCACAGCAGGCCGCCCAGCCAGCCGGCCATGGCCGTGCCGAGAAATGCCGCGAAGGTGAACAGCGGCCCCGGCACCGCCTGGGTAGCGCCATAGCCGGCCAGGAACAGGTCGTTGCTCAGCCAGCCGCTGGGCACCACCTCGGCCTGCAGCAGTGGCAGCATCACATGGCCACCGCCAAACACCAGGGCGCCGGTTCGATAGAACACCTCGAACATACTCAGCAGCGGACTGTTCAGCAGATGAGCGAGCAGCGGCAAGCCAGCCAGCAGCAATACGAAAATCCCCAGCCACAGTGCGCCGGCCCGGCGGCTGATGGCGATGGGCAACGGATCAGCAACGCCCTGCACCTTCGGCACCAGCCATGCAGTGCCCACCAGGCCGGCCGCGATGATCACCGCGAGTTGCCCGACTGCACCGGGCACCAGCAGCGCAATGGCAGCGGCCACCAGCATCAGCACGCGGCGCGGCGTATCCGGGCACAGCGCAGGCGCCATGCCCCACACCGCCTGGGCGACGATGGCAGCGGCGACTATCTTCAGGCCATGCAAGGCACCGGAGGCCAGTGCATCACCCTCCAGGACCAAGCCGTAGGCGAATGCCATCAGCAACAGCGCCGACGGCAAGGTGAAGCCGAGCCAAGCGGCCAGGGCACCGCGGTAGCCCGCCTGCGCCAGGCCGATCGCCATGCCGACCTTGCTGCTCGCAGCCCCAGGCATGAACTGGGCGATGGCGATCAGCTCCGCGTAAGCCGCCTCACTCAACCAGCGCCGGCGGCTGACGAACTCCTCGCGGAAGTAGCCGAGATGGGCGACCGGGCCGCCAAACGAGGTGAGGCCCAGGCGTAGAAAAACCAGAAAGATTACCCATGGCCGGCGGTCGTCGACTGAGGTTTCGGGCATGCAGGCATCTCGGCAGGTCAGGTGAAGGCAACGCCGGCGCGCGCCGGCAGGCGCATCAATGTGCCCTGTCCAGATGACTTTTTAAAGGCTGCCCTGCACGTCCTGACTGCGTTTCAGCGAACGGCCCATGGCCTTGGCCATGTCGCGGTCGATCTGCCGCCGCCAGTCACGATCGCGGTCGCTTTGCGGCTGCAGGCGCCGCTCGATATCGGCGTTGGCGCTGGCCTGGCATTGCTGGAAGCCATCATCCCAGCCGATGGCGTACTGCTTGTCGGCCAGGTACTGCGGGACGTTCTTGCGGAACGCACCGAGTGCCTTGGCCGCGCTGTCGCCGCTGGCGCAACCATCGGCATAACCCGAGGCGAAGGCCGGCGGGTAGCCCTGGGCGAGCAGGTAGTCGCGCGTGCTCTGACAGCCGCCCAGCAGCGGCAGCAGCATTGCCAGCAACAGCAGGGGTCTGGTGGCCACGGTGATCACCTCGCTACTCGTTGAGGGCATCGAGCAATTTGTCGCGCAACGCACAGTAGGCCCAGGGGCTGGTACTGCAGGCGCCGCTGGCCAGGGCCTGGTGAAAACGCGCCAGATCGACCTCGCGCACATAGCGCTCGGCATCCTCGAAGCGCTCCTGCCCGCCGAAGCCTGCGCCACGCATTTCGGCAATCGCCTGCTGCTTGCTCCAGCCCTGGTAGACGATGCGATACATCGCGGCGATCAGGCCGGTGCGATTCTGCCCGTGCTTGCAATGGATCAACACCGGGCCATCGGCCTGCGCCTGGCGGATGCTGCGCAGGGCCTGCAGTACATCGGCATCATCGACGCGGTCGGCGTGCAACGGCTGGTGGATCTGGCGAATGCCCGGGTCGCTCAACCACTCGCTATCGCTGCGCTGATAGAAATTGATCACCGTGGCGATCTTCAGGCGCTGCAGCTCACCCTGCTGGACAGCGTTAGGCAGCGCACTGCGATACAGATCGGGCTGCATGCGGTAAAGGTTGAAGGTGGTGTCCACCGGCGTGGCCCACAGCCGCTGCCCTGCGTTGGAGTGCCCATCGGACATGGCGCCCCAGGCCGGAGCCAGCGGCATAAACAGCAGCAGCGCCCAGGTAAAGACAAGACGGCGTAGTGGCGCGTAGCGAAGCTGTGGCATCGTATGATCCTGGCTGGATGAACGAGCTCAGTCTCGCGATGGCCCCGTGAGGGCTTCGTCATGGCCGTGTGAAAAAAGCGTCAATTCCCGCAAAGAGAAGGTTGCATGCGCATTCTGGTGATCGAAGACAACCGCGACATCCTGGCCAATATCCTCGATTATCTGCAGCTCAAGGGGTACACGGCCGATTGCGCCCAGGACGGCCTAAGCGGCCTGCACCTGGCCACCCAGGGGCACTACGACCTGATCGTGCTGGATATCATGCTGCCCGGTCTGGACGGCTACCAGCTGTGCCGGCGCCTGCGTGAAGAGGCGCGCAGCAGCATCCCGATCCTCATGCTCACCGCCCGCGATGCCCTCGAAGACCGCCTGCAGGGCCTGAGCGCCGGCGCCGACGATTACCTGATCAAGCCCTTCGCGCTGTCCGAGCTGGTGGCGCGCATCGAGGCCATCCTGCGCCGCTCCCAGGGCAATCGCCGGCGCTTGCTGGAAGTCGCCGACCTGGCCTACGACCTCGATATGCTCAGCGTGACCCGCGCCGGCCTGCCGATCAAACTCAACCCGCTGGGCATGAAGCTGCTGGCCATCCTGATGCAGCGCTCGCCCGCCGTGGTGCGCCGCGAGGCGCTGGAGGAAGCCCTGTGGGGCGACGACTGCCCGGACAGCGACAGCCTGCGCAGCCATATTCATCAGCTGCGCCAGGCCATCGACAAGCCCTTCGCCACGGCCCTGCTGCACACCGTGCACGGTGTGGGCTACCGCCTGGCAGCGACCCCCGATGCAGCGTAAGCAGCCGTTTCGCCGGCGCATCCTGATCGCCTTCGCGACCATGACCATCCTGGTCAGCGGGGTGTTTTCCCTGAGCATCGTGGCCATCGTGCACCTGATCGAGGAGCACCTGGTGTCCGCGGAACTGGCCCTGGAACTGGGCGTGGTGGTGCAGCAGGACCTGAAGAGCGGCCAGGCGCCGCGCCTGGATTCGCGTACCCGGTTCTTCGCCTCCAACTACCCGCAGTACGCCATTCCGCAGCGCTATGCCGACCTGCCGGAAGGTTTCAGCGAGCAGCTCGAAGGCGAACGGGCGTTCTATATCTTCACCCAGGTGATCGACGGCGACCGCTACCTGCTGGTGCAGGAACAGAGCGACTTCGAGAAACGCGAGCAGGTGCTGTTCAACGTGGTACTGGCGGGCTTTCTGCTGTCGGTGCTCGGCGCCCTGGTGCTGGGCTGGCTGATGTCCGAGCGGGTGATGCGCCCGGTCAGCAAGCTGGCCAATCAGGTGCGCCACCGCGACCAGCTCCTGCCCCTGGCGCCGGCCCTGGCACCGGAGTACCCGGACGACGAAGTGGGCCAGCTCGCCGCCGCCTTCGACAGCACCCTGGGCCGCCTGCGCCAGTCCCTGGAGCGCGAGCGGCTGTTCACCAGCGACGTCAGCCACGAGCTGCGCACGCCGCTGATGGTCATCGCCAGTTCCTGCGAGCTGCTCTCCCAGGTCGACCTGCAGCCGATGCAGCGCAAGCAGGTGCAGCGCATCGAACGGGCCAGCGCGGAAATGCAGGACCTGGTGCAGACCTTCCTGCAGTTGGCCCGGGTGAAAGGTAGCGAAACCCTGTTCGCCGGCAGTGCCAGCCTGCGGCAGATCGCCGACGAGCAGGTGGAAACCTGGGCACCGCTGATGCGCGAAAAGGGCCTGGACTTCCAGGTCGAGGTACAGGCGCTGCACGAGGGTGTCTACAACCCCACCCTGCTGCGCACGGTGATGGCCAACCTGTTGCGCAATGCCCTGCACTACACCGAAACCGGCTTCGTGAAACTGACCCTGCTGGCGGATGGCTTTCGCGTCGAGGACAGCGGCGTGGGCATTCCCGAGCAGCAACATGAGCAGATCTTCGACCCCTTCGTGCGCGGCGAGCAGGCCCGTGGCGAAGGGCTCGGCCTGGGGTTGTCGCTGGTCAAGCGGATCTGCGCCCACCAGGGCTGGCAGATCAGCGTGCACAGCCTGCCGGTGGTGGGCAGCTGCTTTGAAGTGACCTTCCAGCCCGCCAGCTAAGGTTTTTTCCACCTTTGTTTGCCGGTTCATCACAACCCGCCTGCCAACATCGCGGCGCTCTCCCAGAGGTGCCCCGCCATGCCCCCCGCTCCGCCGCCGTTGGCGCACGACCGATGACATGCGCCAGATGAAACGTCACCGTGGGGCGATGCCCGAGGGCGACTGGCAATTGCTGATGCCGGACTACATGGCGGGGTTAGCCGCTTAGAACCTGTTCACGATCTTTCGGCTCGACTTAAGCGCTTTGACTGCAAAGTGGCGGAAGCGGCCTTTCGTAGGGTGGACTACGCTTCATCCGTCCACCGCTCTGCGAGCGCAATGGTGGACAAAAAGAGCGTTGTCCACCCTACGTAGGGAACGGCCGCTTCTGCCTTGTAGCAGCCTCTTTAATGTCGTCTAAAAAGATCGTGAACAGACTCTCAGGGCGAGCACGAGGCTCAGCCGAGCGCTTCACGGGCAAGCTCGCGTCTGCCCGGCTGTGCCTCGTGCAGATACCGGGTAAAGGTATCCTTCGGGCGTTCGAGGCCGTGAATGGCCAGCGTTCGTGACGCCATGCCGCGATGGTTGCTGCCATGGGTGAGCAGGTGCAGCAGCACCTCTTCCACTGAAAGCCGGCCATGGTCGCCATCGGTAAACCGGAAGGCGATAACGCGCTGTAACTCCTCGGCTGTCGCACGCTGGGCGAAGTCGACGAGCCAGGCATCGTTCTGTGCGATACGTGCCTTGAGTTCTGTAAATGTGGGCGTCTCGCGGGTGTTGTCAGCACCGTAGCGCTCCGCCTCACCAGACAGGCGACTGATGAAAAGGCTGTCGACGACCGTGGTGTGATTGAGGATGCGGACAAAGAACTCCGCATCGTGCTCGGGAAGCTGTTCTAGCTGGCGCTCGCCCAGCGCGAGCAGCTCCTCATTCGCCCATTTCTTGTACTTGAAAGCATCAGCGAACAGCATGCAGTAACTCCGTGGCAGCCTTGGTAGGGACGGTGGACGCAATGCTCCTGGCACCCACCATAAGTGCAGACAGGCAATCGACCTTGGCCGCAGTGTGCAAAGGCACGATCCGCCCTGGCCACTAGTCGTAGCTCTCGATCCGGGACACGACATTGGCTTTTGTGTTGGTGAACTCGAATAAGAAGGCGAACCGGCGTGGCTGGCCGTCCAGGTTCAGGGTGCCATTGGCAGCGCCAACGCGACCATGGGAAATCGCGTGGGCAATGGTTACCTCGGCGGGTTTGGGCTGCCGGGCGAGCCACTCACCGATAGCAGAGCGACCTTCCATCACGCCGCCTGGGTGGTGCCATGAGGCGCTTTCGGCGAAAGCATCCGCAATGAATTCACCGCTCACCAAGGCCACTGCAACGGTTTGCACAAAAAGGTTCTTTGGTGAGTTGCCGCAGTCTGTACTGCCTCGAACAATCGTCATAGCGCCTCCAGCAAGTAGGATCAGGGCGTACCGCCACCCCCTTTATCCACCGCAAGCGAGTGAACCGGTTACCGGCCCTCGGCAACGGTGGTGCTTGAGCGTGCGGATGAAGAGGAAGCAGTCCCAGCTTACGCCGCCAGGAATTTTAAAGCTGTTCGGCAAATGTGCCGATGGCCAAGGCAGCATCACCCGCAGCCGCCTGAAGCAAGCAGTGCGGAGCCGTGATCGAGACCACGCGAATGGCGGGGAGCTCACGTTGTACAAGGGCGCAGGAGGACGGCGGAACCAGCCTGTCCTCCGTTGCCTGGAGATACAGCACGGGTACTGAAATGGATTTCAGTTTCGCCAGCACATTGACGGTATGGACGGCCCTCATCCTGGCGGAAAAAGCAGCGGCCGATAATTGGCTGACTGCCGATGCCAGTGCGGAACGCAGTGCCGTGCTCGAATAACGACCCAGCAGCAAGTAATCGAGAGCTGCACTGGGCGCCCGTCTGGGCGACAAGGCCCTGGCCAGCGGCCAAAGTGCGGTGATAAGCGGACGCGGGCTTACGGCAAAGGTGCTGCATAGAATCAAGCCGGTCAGGCCAGGTGGCTGGGCGGCGGCAATCGATATCGCGATAGGCCCGGAGAACGACTCCCCAAGGAGCACGAACGGCTCGTCCTTGGGCAGCGATGAGATAACCAGGCGCTGCAAGGCCTCATAACCCAGAACTTCGGTAGCGGGGTAGCGAACCACTCGGCTATCGAAAGAGCATCCGAGTTGATCGATGAGCGGCTGGAACAGCGAACCGGTGCCATCCATGCCGGGGAGCAGCACCAATATCGGAGCAGAACCGTTGCGCCTCACATCACCCAATCCTTCACCACCATATGGGTCTTGACCTTGAACACCCCCGGCAGGTTTTCGATTTCGCCGCGCACTTCGGCGAGGCGCTCCATGGACGCGGCCTCGATGTAGATCAGCATATCCGTCTCGCCGCTGATGCCCGAGCAGCGCCGCACTTCCGGGAAGGCGCGCATGCGCTCGACGTAGTGTTCGCAGCGCCCGCCCTTGTAGAACAGCTCCAGGTAGGCCTTGACCACCACCGCGTCAGGTTCGGCGATGCGCGCGTGATAGCCCTGGATGACGCCGCTGGCTTCCAACTGGCGGATGCGCTCGCTCACCGCCGAGCGTGACAGGTTGACCTGGCGGGCGACCTCGGTGACGGTCAGGCGCGCGTCGGCGCACAGCAAGGCGATGATGCGTTGATCGAACTTATCCACTCGGGCTCTCTGCAAACAGGATGACGGCCATTGCCGCCGTTTCGTCGGCGATCCGCGACGCTTCGCCAGCAGCCGTACAAGCGAGGCGGCCGTACCATGGCAGCCAGGCCGACAGGCGCCTTGCCGGCGGCCGCGTCAGACGAGCGAGAGCATACAACATGAGTCGATTGAACAAGGAATTGGGGCTGCTGCAAGGGATTGGTTTGTTGTGCACTTCGCTGCTGGGCACCGGGATTTTCGTGATCCCGGCGCTGGCCGCCACGGCCGCTGGCGAGATCTCGCTGTGGGCCTGGCTGCTGCTGATCGTGCTGATTCTGCCGATGGCCTTCACCTTCGCTCAGCTCGGCCGCCATTACCCCCATGCCGGCGGCGCACCGCACCTGATCGGCCGCGCATTCGGTGCACGCATGGAGCGCATGAGCGCGTTTCTGTTTCTGGCGGTGATTCCGGTCGGCCTGCCGGCGGCACTGAATATCGCCAGCGGGTTCTGGCATGCCCTGTTCGAGCTGAGCGACCTGGCGGTGCTGGCCATCCAGCTGGCAACCCTGGGCATCATCCTGTTGCTCGGCCAGCGGCCGGCGCGCACCTCGGGCAGTGTGCAGATCGCCATCGCCCTGGCCATCGTCGCCACCATTGCATTGATCTGGTTCAAGGGTGACCTGCCCCACGCCGAGCAACCTCTGCTGCCGCCGCTGGCGGGTAACTGGCAGTTACTACCCGTGGCGCTGGGCGTGATGTTCTGGTGCTTCGTGGGTATCGAGGCCTTCACCCATCTGGGCGAGGAATTCAAGAACCCGCAGCGTGACTTCCCCCTGGCACTGCTGCTCGGCGTGCTGCTCGCCGGCCTGGTGTACTGGGCGTGCTCGGTGGCGGTGCTGAGTTTTCATGCCTACGGCGATGTGCGCACCGATGCCGCCTCGCTGCCGCGCATGCTCGATGTGCTGCTCGGTGATCAGGCGCGCTGGCTCAGCGCGAGCATTGGCTATCTCGCCTGTTTCGCCTCGATGAACGTGTACATCCAGGGCTTCGCGCGGTTGATCTGGAGCCTGGCCGACGAAGGCAAGCTGCCGCGCACCCTGGCCAGCCGTAACGCCAATGGCGTCCCGGCCAGGGCGCTGCTGCTGGTGGTGCTCAGCTGCGCCCTGAGCACCACGCTGATCTGGGCCCTGGCCCTGCCACTCGACCAGCTGATCCGCTACGCCAACGGCAACTTCGTGGTCATCTACCTGCTCAGCATGGCCGCTGGCTGGGTGCTGCTGCAGGGCCTGTGGCGCTGGCTCGCCGGCGTCAGCGCCCTGCTCTGTATCGGCATTCTGCTGATGCTCGGCGTCGACGCGCTCTACGCCATCGGCCTGCTCGGCATCCTGTTCGTGCTCGACCGCCTGCGCCAGGCACGCCGCGCGATCACCTTGCGCTCAGAACCTGTTCAGGATCTCGCGAGCTAGAGCGATCCAAGGCAAAAACAAGCGAGGAAGCGGAGTTTACGTGGGGTAAATGAGCATTCCGAGCTTGGTTTTTAACGCAGGAGCGCCGACGCGCAGCAGATCGTGAATAGGTTCTCAGCCCTTCCACCAGCGCCTTAACTGCCAACGCAAACGCGCCGGCGGAAACTCGCCGTGCCAGCCCAGGCGTACGCCGAGGCGCTGGCGCAAGCGCCAGAACGGCAGGTGCCCGTAGCCAGCCATGTCCTCGGCCTGGCGCAGGGTCTCGCGGGCCTGCGCCGGGTCGGCAGTGGCAGCGGCTTGGGCCAGCTTGAACAGCGCACGGTAGTAGTCGCGCATGGAGGTGTCCTGCAGGCTCTCGATCAGGGCATTGAGCTCGGCCTGATCGCCCGCCAGCGCGGCATCGACCGCCAGCCAGACGCGCCCATCGGTGCCTGATGGATAACGCTCCAATGACAGGCGCGACACCTCGGCCGCCAGCACGTCCATGCCGCGCAAGCGGTAGGCCAGCGCCAGGTTGTCCAGGGCCCAGGCGGGCGTGTCCGGTCGGCGCCAGTCGCTCAGGGTCTCGAACATCAGGCGATAGCGCTTGCTCTCGATCAGCGCATAACTGGCGGCGCCCCATACATCGGGGCTTTCGGCCAACGCCTGGCGACAGCGCTTGAGGGTGGAGCCCAGCAGGATGCGGTTGGCGTGCCGCTGACTGCCCAGCAAGCGGAACATGGCGCACTTGGCGGCATGCTGGGGATCGTTGCGCAGCGCCTTGCTGAAGGCGGCTGACAGGGTCAGGTTGCTGAGCATGTCGTGGGTGCGCCAGCCCAGCCAGGTTTCCACGGCCGCGCTGTGCAGTTCGCCCGCCGCCACGCCGGCATCCAGCACCTGGCGCAGCACCGGTTCGCGCACGGCGAAGCCGGCGACATCCTGCTCCCAATTGGTCTCGCCCGCCGGGTCGCTGGCCAGCGCAGTCAGCGCGCGCTGCAGCAAGGCCTTGTCGCCGTTGCCCCTGGCCAGGGGCAGCACACGTCGCCAGGCAGCGACCGGGTCACCGGCCTCGAGCAAGGCATCCAGGCGTTCCAGGGCCGTGCCCGGCCCCTGCAGTTCGCGCAGCAGGTCGAAGGTATTGAACGCCGCGAAGCCGTAGCGCCCATCCAGTGCCCAGGCCTGCTCGAAGGCCGGCAGCGCTTCGGCCTTGTCGCCGTTGAGCAATAGCGCGTGGCCAAGAAAACCATGGGCCATGGCCAGCCGCGGTTCCAGGCGCACCATTTCCCGGGCGGCAACGATATAGGCTGGGTACTGGCCATCTTCATCGTGCCAGTCGGCCAGCTGCCGCCAGCCATCGTAGTAGTCCGGATGCTGTACCAGCAGCGCGCGCAGCGCCTCGATGGCCCCGGCATCCCCTTCGCCGCGCAGGGCTCGCGGGCCATACAGGGCCATTTCCACCGGCGGTTTGCCTTCCCAGCAGGGCGCGGCGAGCAGCTCGCGAACCTCGGCGAAGCGTTCGCCTTCCATCAACAGCTGCAGCAGACGGTCGTTGATCGCGCGGCTGCGCGGACTGTACAGCAGCGCCGTGCGCAGGGCTTTCTCCCGCGCCTCACGGTCGTCATCCAGGTCAGCCAGGGCGAGCCAGGCATCGACGTCGCCGGGGCGGTTTTCCACCAGTTGCCTGGCCAGCTGCAGCGGGCGTCCTTCGGCCTGCAATTTCTCGGCGTAGTACTTGAGCTGATTCCACGCCCACTCGTGGCCGGGCTCGGCACGCAGCACCCGCTCGGCCTGGTCGGCGGCCTCGGCGAAGGCATCGCGACGCCCAAGTACATAGGCCAGGTAGGCACGCAGCTCGGTGTCCTCGGGCACTTGCGCGAGCACCCGGCGCAACTGCTGCTCGGCCTCGTCGAGGCGCTCGCCCTGCTCCAGCAGGCAGTCGACGTGCAGGCTCACCGTGGGCGTCCACAGCGGGTTGATACGGAAACTTTCCTGCAGGGCCTGGCAGCAGGCGTCCAGCTCGCCCTGGTGCTTGTGCAGGCGCGCCAGTTCCAGCGACAGCCGCGGCAACAGGGGGAAGCGCTCGATGGCCCGGCCCAGGGTGTCAGCTGCTGCCGCGTACTGCTCCATGCGCGCCTGCTGACGGGCGACCACCACCCACAGGTGCCAGAGATCCTCGCGTTGGCCGAGGGCCGCGCACAGTTGCTCGAGCAGCACCTGCGGTTCCAGCAGGCGCTGGGCCTGCTGTTCATAGGCCAGCCAGCCATCACCGAAGGTCACCTGGCGGGTCAGCTCGGCATGGATCGCGGCCAGCGTGTCGACGGCCTGCTGCTGGCTTTCGCACGTATCGAGCAGCATGTTGCTGGCGTATTCGTTGTCGGCGAACAGGCCCAGGGCTCGCTGGAAGGCTTCGCGGGCGGCCTCGCGCTGGCCGTCCTGCAGCAGCACGAAACCGTGGGTGGAGTGGAAATAGGTGTTCTGCGCATCGACCAGGCCGGCCTGCCGGCAGACTTCCAGGGCCTCGTCGCGCCGCCCCTGGCGTGCCAGGCAACCGCCCAGCTCGCGCAGCGTCCAGGCGTGTTCCGGGTGATTGTCCAGCAGGCGCCGCAGTGCCTGCTCGGTCGCCGGCAGGGAACGCCGCTTGGCACGCTCGACCTGCAGCTCGGCGATGCCCAGATGGTGCGGATACTCGGTGGCCAGCGCGTCGACATAGGCGTCGGCAGCCTCGCTGCCCTCGCCCTGCTCCAGCAGCGTCACGCACAAGCGGTGCGCGCCTACCGCCAGGGGCTCGAGCATGGCGGCCTCACGTGCCCAGGCCAGGGTCTGGCGCGGCTCGTCCATGCGCCGCATGCCGGCCTGCACCGCCGCACGCAACCACGCCGCCCGCCGGCACAAGGGCTCGGCCTGGGTGAGCAGTGCCTGGCAGGCCTGGGCATCACCGTTACGCCCATGGTGCTCGGCCAGGCCAAGCAGCAACTCGCCATCTGCCGGGCGCCAGGTTAGCGCCTGCTCCAGCAGCGCCTGCGCCTCGTAGGGGCGCTGCATTTCCTCCAGGGTTTCGCTGAGGGTCAGGCTCGGCGCCGCCGCCAGACGGCCCAGCCGCGCCTGGCGGCGCTCGAGGAACTGCAGGCCCTCGGCGGTTCTGCCCAGCGCACGCAGGGCACGGAAGTACTGCACCGCGTAGCCCTCGTGGGAGGGGTGCAGGCACGCTGCCAGGCGATACAGCTGGCAGGCTTCCTCGCGGCGGTCCTCACCCCAGCGCAGGCTGGCCAGGGTGTTCCAGGCGCGGGCCTGGGTGGGCGTCTGCAGCAGCACGCGCTGCAGAATGCCGGCCACCTGCTCATGGCAGCGGCCGTCCTCGCTGAGCAGCTCGGCATAGCGCACGCTGATGGTCGGCTCGTTCCAGCGCTGCTGACAATGCTCGCCGAGCCACGCGAGCTGCACGCCGCGCGGCTGCAACTGGGCCAGTGAGGTGGCCTTGGAGAGGATCAGGTTGGCATCCTCGGGAAACTGCGCCAGCAGGGCCTCGGTGCCCTGCAGCACTTGGCGTTCCTGGCCGTCGTACCAGCCCAGTGAACGCTGCGCCTGCCAGGTCAGCCGATGCTCGGGGCTCAGGGCTTGCAAGGCCTGGTAGGCCGCCAGCGCCTCGTCACGCCGATGCACTTCCAAGGCGCTGGTGAAGCGGTAATAGTGATCCCACAATTCGCGGTCCGGCAGGCTCAGAGCGTCCAGACGCGAAGCCTGTTCGGCCGGCAACAGCAGCATGCCGCGCGGCCCGGAAGCGCGTTGCGACTCGAACAGCAGCTCGGCCAGGCTCTCGCCATGGTGGGGCTGCGCCGGGTCACGCACCAGCAGCGTACCGCGCGGCTCGTCGTAGCCGACCAGCGCCTGCAGGTGCCCGCTGCCGGTGTATTGCAGGGTCAGGGTGAAGGGAATGCCGCGGTCGATCAGCGCACGGCTGCTGGCCCAGTCCGCGGTGAACTCCACCGCCAGGTAGCCGTTGCGCTCGGCCCAGGCGCGCTCTGCCTGGTGCGTGGTGCCGTCGTAGCAGATCTCCTCGGCGACCTCGAGGTGCTCGACGCGCTTGCCCCAGTAATCGGAAATCGCCGTCAGGGTCGCCGGCACGCAGGTCATGTGGTGCTGGCGCACGAAGGGCACGGGCAGCAGCACCCGGCGCCCGGAGGGGCTGGCCAGATGTGCCTGGATCTTCTCGTAGAAACCGCCGCCGGCCTTCTCCGCCAACTGCCGGCCGGCGGCATGATCGCCCTGCAGACAGGCGATGTCGCAGCGGCGCGCGGCGATCCAGTCGCTGGAGCTGCGCTCCTCGATACGCTGCAGCGTGTGCATGTGGTCGAGCCAGGTGCTGGCCTCGTCGAGTTCTTCACGTTCGATCAGCAGGTTGACCAGGTGCGCGCAGATCGCCGCGCTCTCCATCTCCCGGGCACCGCGGCGCAGCAGTTGCAGCGCCGCTT
The DNA here is from genome assembly GCF_031119625.1 of Pseudomonas sp. G34. Taxonomy (GTDB): domain Bacteria; phylum Pseudomonadota; class Gammaproteobacteria; order Pseudomonadales; family Pseudomonadaceae; genus Aquipseudomonas. The sequence continues at coordinate 219,671 of NZ_JAVHZV010000007.1, read as the reverse complement.
CGGTCTGCCCCAGTTGCAGCTGCAGGCCGGCCGCCTGGGTCAGCGCCGAGCGAAAGTCCGGCTGGCGGGCCAACACCTGCTCGCACAGCGCCAGGGCCTCTTCACGGCGATCTTCCAGCTCCAGGCCATGGCTGCGCTCGACCAGCAGCCACAGGTCATCGTCGCCATGCTGGCAGGCCTGCTCGTAGAGGGCCTGGGCGGTTTCGAAGTCGCGCAACGAGGCGTACAGGTAGGCCTTGAACGACAGCCATTCGGCCCGTAGCGGCGCTTCGATCGGCAGCCAGTCGCCAAAGCCCTGCAACAGGCGCCAGGCACGGTAATGCCCACGCCGGGCCATCTGCATGCGCAGGAAACGCAAACGCGCCGGAGCCGATTGCGGGTAGCGGCGGTACGCCAGCCAGGTCAGCACGTCGGCCAGCCGCGGCGCACCGATGTGCCCGGCCAGGCGCGCCATGCAGCCCATGGCCTCGGCGCCCTGCCAGTAACGCGGGTCGCCCTGCTCGCTGGCCAGGGCGTAGGCCTGCAGATGCAGGCCGCGGTCGATCAGCGCCTCCACGCGCTCCAGCAGCGCTGGCGAAGGAAGCTGAGCATTGGCGTTGAAAACGGACATGGAGCGCCCTTCCCTGGTCATCGAATGTCAGCCGGCACTCTATTGCGGCGCGTTACTGACCACAAGGCCGGCACGCTGCACCTGTGACGGCCTGCTCGGGTACAATTACCGGCCGCCGCCAACTCGCTGTTACAAGGACCTCCCATGCCGATCCGTCACTGCATCGTCCACCTGATCGACAAGAAGCCCGATGGCACGCCCGCCGTGCTGCACGCCCGCGACAGCGAACTGGGCGCCTCCCAGGCCATCGAGAACATGCTGGCCGACCTCAACGACAGCTACAACGCCAAGCAGGGCAAGGCCTGGGGCTTCTTCCACGAGGAATCCGGCGCTTATCCGTTCAGCGGCTGGCTGAAGACCTACCTGGAAGACGGCGAGGATTTCACCGCCTTCAGCCGCCAGGCCGTCGAGCACCTGCAGAAGCTGATGGAAGAATCCAACCTGTCCACCGGTGGCCACGTGCTGTTCGCCCACTACCAGCAGGGCATGACCGATTACCTGGCCATCGCCCTGCTGCACCACAGCGAGGGCGTGGCAGTGAACGACGCGCTGGACGTGACCCCGGCCAAGCACCTGGACCTCGGCCAGTTGCACCTGGCGGCGCGCATCAACATCAGCGAATGGCGCAACAACAAGCAGTCCAAGCAATACATCTCGTTCATCAAGGGCAAGAACGGCAAGAAGGTCTCGGAGTACTTCCGCGACTTCATCGGCTGCCAGGAAGGCGTCGACTCGCCGAGCGAGACGCGCACCCTGCTCAAGGCCTTCAGCGACTTCGTCGAGAGCGAGGATCTGCCCGAAGAACAGGCCCGCGCGAAGACCGACACCTTGGTCGACTACGCCACCAGCCAGGCCAAGATGGGCGAGCCGATGACCCTGGAAGAACTCTCCGGGCTGATCGACGAAGAACGCCCCAAGGCCTTCTACGACCATATCCGCAACAAGGATTACGGCCTGTCGCCGGAGATCCCCGCGGATAAACGCACCCTGAACCAGTTCCGCCGCTTCACCGGCCGCGCCGAAGGCCTGTCGATCAGCTTCGAGGCCCACCTGCTGGGCTCCAAGATCGAATACGACGAAGCCTCCGACACCCTGACCATTCGCAACCTGCCCACCCAGTTGACCGACCAGTTGAAACGCCGTAAAGACTGAACGACCTGATCAGAGGGGCTGCAGCATGAAACGGATTTTGCTGATTCTCGCGGCGCTCGCCGCCTGGCAACACTGGGATCGTATCGAGCCGATGCTGCTGGGCAAACCGCAGCAGGTGGCCGGCCAGGCTGAGGTCATCCTCTACGCCACCAGTTGGTGCGGCTACTGCGCCCAGACCCGCGAGTTTCTCGGTGAACGCGGCATCCCCTACACCGAACGGGACATCGAGAAATCCCCCGAAGCCCGCCGCGCCTACGACGCCCTGGGCGGTCGTGGTGTGCCGGTGCTGCAGGTCAACGGCACGGTGATCCACGGCTACAACCCGCAGGGGATTCTGGCGGCGTATTGAGTCGTGCTGGCGGCCTGAACGCCATGCCCTGCGCCGAAGTCATAAAAGCACTTAAGCCATGTTCCCAAGGTGCGTCATGCGTTTGCTACCCGAACTGAACAGCGATGCACGGGTGCTGATAGCCGGCGCCAGCCGAGGTATCGGTTTGGCACTGTGCACAGCCCTGCTGGCTCGAAATGACGTGGCCCAGGTCTGGGCCGTGGCGCGACAAGCCAGCACCTCTACAGAGCTGGCGGAGCTGGCCGAGCGATATGGACAGCGCCTGAAACGGCTCGACTGCGACGCCCGCGATGAGCACGCTCTGGAAGCGCTGGTGAGCACGATTCTTGAGCAATGCGAGCATCTGCACCTGGTCATCAGCACCCTGGGCATTCTTCATCAGGATGGCGCCAAAGCCGAAAAGGCCCTGTCGCAACTGACCCTGGCGAGCCTGCAGGCGACCTTCGCGACCAACACCTTCGCGCCGATCCTGCTGCTCAAGCATCTGCTGCCGTTGCTGCGCAAACAACCCGCTACCTTCGTGGCGCTCTCGGCAAGGGTCGGCTCCATTGGCGATAACCGCCTGGGCGGCTGGTACAGCTACCGCGCCAGCAAGGCGGCACTCAACCAGCTACTGCACACGGCCAGTATCGAGCTGAAACGCCTCAATCCGGCCGCTACCGTCCTGGCGATACACCCCGGCACGACAGACACCCAGCTGTCCCAGCCCTTCCAGGGCAACGTACCTGAAGGGCAACTGTTCGAACCGGCGTTCTCGGCCGATCGCATTATCGAACTGGTAGGCACCCACGGGCCGGACGACAGCGGGAGCTTCTGGGCCTGGGACAACAAGCCGATTGTCTGGTGATGGGGTTCGTATGCGAACCAGGTCACTACCAGCCCAGTTCCTTCTTCCTGACGCCTGCAATCGCCCAGAAATGCCTTATATCAATCAAACCACCAATAAACGGTTTGTCTGAAAGGCATCGGTGAAGATTGGCAAAAAACGCCTGGCTGGGAAATCGTATATACCGACAAGGAAGATTTATATCATCAAGAAATCAAGCAGCGCCTGGCCCGCCCCGCCGTAAAGTTGATAGCTGGAGGTTTCCGCCCTGCAGATACGGGTGAAGAAAGCTGGCTCGGCAACGTCTTTCTGTTCCGTCCCGACGAAGAGGTACCTACCAATCAGGCCGGACAACCGTTGCTTCCCTATGCACAGTTCTACCTGCCCAACTTACCCTTCAACAGCCCGTTGCTAACAGGAGTCCGTGTACTGACGGTGTTTGTATCCGCCCCGCTTCCGGAGCACTTTGAGCCGATGGGAAGTAATTGGGTCATCCGCGAATATGGGCCGGATGACATATTGGTGCGCAAGGCACTTCCAGTAGAGGGTTCGTTCCTCAAACCCTTCCCGCTGAGAGCAGAAGTTGTGCAGGAGGACTTTCCGCTGTGGGATGGTGGAGGTATCCCGGAGGATCTGGAACACGAGATATCTAAAATGGAGCGAGAAGGCGTGATAGAAAGTTATTACGATCTGATTACTCATACCTACGAACACAAGATCGGTGGTTACCCCTCTTTCTGCCAATCGGGGGTAGATCCGGGTGAAGGCTTCGAGTTTGTGTTCCAAATCTCGTCGGACGCCAAGATCAACCTGAACGTAGTCGACAATGGCAGCCTGATGTTCTGGAAGCATATCGAAACGGGGGAGTGGGCGCTTTATTATGATTTTTACTAAAGAATGGGATTTTTCGAATCGCCCCTGACTTCGTAGATAGCCCAAAACACTCGAGGTGACCGCTTCAGACAGATATCTGCCCGTCGTCGTCGACTGCCGGCAGTGACGTAGTCGATCCGAGGTGGCCGGTTGCGATGGGCAATAACTGTCCGGAAGCAAATAGTCAGCCCAATAGCTAAGTCTGCCCCCTTTCCCCTATCCCCTTTTGTCCCTGTTAAGGTGCAATGCTGAAATCAAACTAGCCCACCGCCTTCTCGATGCGTAAAGGGTTGCGGTATTCGCGCTCCGCCAGCGGGCCATCACGTCAGGTCGTGAAGGTCTTTGCTGGTGGCCGGGTCAATTGCAAACTCCGAGAAGCGCACGACAAGCCCGCTTCGCTCCGGGGTGCAGGCCGTGGGGCCGACCTGGTAGGTATCGGCAAGCGGGAACGGGGCCAGCCGCAGCAGTGGCCAGAAGCGTCCGTCGCGGGACGCCTGGATACGCATCGCGCCGTTGGCAAGGGTGACGCGGATGTAGAAGTCTTCCAACTCCTTGAATGGCTGCGAGACCGACCAATCCGATTTTCCGTCGGTGACGACGGTGCTGAGAAACGCTTGCCCGTCGGTGAACTCCACTCCGGTCTTTACCCAACGTTTCTCGTCGATCCGCACCATCAGGCCGGCCTGGTCGTACAGGGCGCGGAATTCGCCCTGAATGCGGATTGTCGCGGTGAAACCGTCGGCGGTGGCAACGCCGAGAAAGTGCCCCGTGTCGCGGGTAAAGCCATAATGGGTCTCGCGCCAGAAATCCGTTTTCTGCTCGGTGGTCATCGTCAGGCTGTGTTCCGAAACCGCTGAGGTGGCGGGACGATTCAGCCATTCGCCACGTCGAAAATCGATAGTCATGCGCAGGCTCCGTGGGCTACGAGATAAGGGGCGTTGATCGCGACCGCTCGAAAAAGCGATCCGCAAGCCATCGCAAAGTCGGCCGAACGCTGCAGCTCAGTCAAGACTCGCTGCCCACATTCACCGAGTAGGGTTTCAGACTCGAGGCACCGGGACTTCGTTTCCCATTTTTGGACGGGAGCCGGTTAGATGCACCGCTTGTAAGGGGTGCCATAGAGGGGCTGACGTATTGGCCTCCTGGCCACTAGCTAGCCGCCAAAACAGAGCCAGCGCTTTTGCACAACGGCCATTGGCCTCACACAGCCAGCCACTCAGTGCCGACGCCCACCTACCCCATCGCTCTCATGCCGCCACTGCCGTGGGCTGACGCCGAACCAGCGGCGGAAGGCGCGGGAGAAGGCGCTGACTTCCGAATAGCCGAGCAGCGGTGCCAGGTTGGAGATGGGCAGTTGGTGTTGGCGCAGGTAGTGGGTGGCGAGTTCGCAACGCACTTTGTCGACCATCGTGGAAAAGGTCAGGCCCAGGTCACGCAGGCGGCGCTGCAGTGACCAGCTGCTCATGCCCAGCTGTTCGGCCGCCAGCTCCAATACCGGCTCGCCCATCAGCAATTGCTGGCGAATCTGTTCGCGCACGTCGTCGGCCAGGTCACGTTCACCGCGCCCGCTGAGGTTGCTGAGTTGGCTGAGCGAGTCCTGCATCACCAGCAGCAGGATGGGATCGCCCTGGGGCATGGCGCGATCCAGGCCGCGCTTGGGGATGACCAGGGAGTTGAACGGTTGCTCGAAGTACACCGGCGCATCGAAGACTTTGCAGTGCTCGTGCCAGTGCTCTGGGCGTGGGTGCTCGAAGTGCACCGCGCGCGGCGCCCACTGCGGGCCGAGCACATGGCGCACCAGGTTGAGGGCCATGCCCAGGGTCAACTCGGCATCCTGACGGCGGCAGAGAATCGCCCCGTGGCGCACCTGATAGTCGAAGCGGTAGCACTCGCCCTCGTCCACCAGGCGGATCAGGCTGTTGCGCTGGTGCAGCGGAAAAGCGCGGGCGAAGTTGATCAGCGCCTGCTCGACGGTGGCCGAGCACAGGCCGATATAGCCGAGCAGCCCCAGGGCTTGCGGTTTGAACTGCTGGCCGTAGTACAGGCCGAAGTTGTCGCAACCCGACTGGCGCGACGCCTCCTCCAGCACCTGGCAGTAATTGGGCAAGGCCAGGCTCAGCGTGGGGTGGCGCAGGGATTCGGGATCGATGCCGGAAACCCCAAGCACGCGATCCGGATCGCCGCCGTGCTTTTCGATAAAGCCGCACAGGCCACTGGCTGCTGCAGCCAATACGCCATTGTTGCTTTGCCCGCCGGCCATAAAGGACAAGCCAGCGGAAAGGTCGGGCTGGACGAAAACGGAGCTCATGGCGCCTCCTTGGTGACAATTTGTGTCTAAAAGCAAGAAGCACGCCGGTTATTCAACGAGCCGCCAGGAACCGCTGCCTGCGGGTATCCGCGCATCACCCCTGGCAAACGCACAATCGACAAAGCCCCAAAACGAGTCATTTGGAAACACCCGCACTGAAACGACGCACGGCATTTGACTCGCCACGACAAGGCTCGAACGGCGCTGCAAATTTGACCTTGCAGAACAGCCAGCCTCGCCTAGCGTCAAGTCGGCCACATGAAATCGTCTCATAGTGCAGGCGAGCCCCGGTCGTGCGAACGACCCCGCCCTGACAACTACAAGAAATCGTACTGGGAGAATTTCAATGATCTATGCCAAACCAGGTACCGCAGGCGCCGTCGTTACCTTGAAAGCGCGCTACGGCAACTACATCGGCGGCGAGTTCGTCGCGCCGGTGGGTGGCCAGTACTTCACCAACACCAGCCCGGTGGATGCCTCGACCATCGGCGAATTCCCGCGCTCCGACGCCAAGGACATCGACAAGGCCCTGGATGCTGCCCACGCCGCCGCGGAGGCCTGGGGCAAGACGTCGGTGCAGGATCGCGCGCTGATCCTGCTGAAGATCGCCGACCGTATCGAAGCCAACCTCGAGCTGCTCGCCGTGGCGGAAACCTGGGACAACGGCAAGGCCGTGCGTGAAACCCTGAATGCCGACGTGCCGCTGGCCGCCGACCACTTCCGTTATTTCGCCGGCTGCATTCGCGCCCAGGAAGGCACTGCCGCGGAGATCAACGAACACACCGCCTCCTATCACTTCCACGAGCCGCTGGGCGTGGTCGGGCAGATCATCCCGTGGAACTTCCCGCTGCTGATGGCCGCCTGGAAGCTCGCGCCGGCCCTGGCGGCCGGCAACTGCGTGGTGCTCAAGCCGGCCGAGCAGACGCCGCTGTCGATCAGCGTATTCGCCGAACTGGTCGGCGACCTGCTGCCGCCCGGCGTGCTGAATATCGTCCAGGGCTTTGGCCGCGAAGCCGGCGAGGCCCTGGCCACCAGCACGCGCATCGCCAAGATCGCCTTCACCGGCTCCACCCCGGTCGGCTCGCACATCATGAAATGCGCCGCCGCCAACATCATCCCGAGCACCGTGGAGCTGGGCGGCAAGAGCCCGAACCTGTTCTTCGAAGACATCATGCAGGCCGAGCCGGCGTTTATCGAGAAGGCCGCCGAAGGCCTGGTGCTGGCCTTCTTCAACCAGGGCGAGGTGTGCACCTGCCCATCGCGGGCGTTGGTGCAGGAGTCGATCTTCGAGCCGTTCATGGTCGAGGTGATGAAGAAGGTCAAGTCGATCAAGCGCGGCAACCCGCTGGACACCGAGACCATGGTCGGCGCCCAGGCCTCGCAGCAGCAGTACGACAAGATCCTCAGCTACCTGGAGATCGCCCAGCAGGAGGGCGCCGAGCTGCTCGCCGGCGGCGCCACCGAGAAACTCGAAGGCGATCTGGCCGGCGGCTATTACATCCAGCCGACCCTGCTCAAGGGCACCAACAAGATGCGCGTGTTCCAGGAGGAAATCTTCGGCCCGGTGGTGGGCGTGACCACCTTCAAGGACGAAGCCGAAGCCCTGGCGATTGCCAACGACACCGAGTTCGGCCTGGGCGCCGGCGTGTGGACGCGCGACATCAACCGCGCCTACCGCATGGGCCGTGGCATCAAGGCCGGCCGCGTATGGACCAACTGCTACCACCTGTACCCGGCGCACGCTGCCTTTGGCGGCTACAAGAAGTCCGGGGTCGGGCGCGAAACCCACAAGATGATGCTCGACCACTATCAGCAGACCAAGAACCTGCTGATCAGCTACGACATCAACCCACTGGGCTTCTTCTGAACTGCCGATTTGCCATCGATAGCCAACCCATGAAGCGGCGCCCGCCACCTGCTGGCGGGCATGAAGGAGTCCCAACATGTCCAAAGAGACAATCGCCACACCCTCGCAAGGCGGTGTGGAAACCGAAGCGGTCAGCGCCGACTACTTTGCCAACCGGCAACTGAAGCAAGGCGCCGCTGGCTGGATCCTGTTGATCGGCCTCGGCGTGGCCTACGTGATTTCCGGCGACTACGCCGGCTGGAACTTCGGCCTGGCGCAAGGCGGCTGGGGCGGCATGTTCATCGCCACCCTGCTGATGGCGACCATGTACCTGTGCATGTGCTTCTCGCTGGCCGAGCTGTCGTCGATGATCCCCACTGCCGGCGGCGGCTATGGTTTCACCCGCACCGCGTTCGGTCCCTGGGGCGGCTTCCTGACCGGCACGGCGATCCTTATCGAATACGCCATCGCGCCAGCGGCCATCGCCTGCTTTATCGGCGCCTACTGCGAGTCCTTGTTCGGGGTTGGCGGCTGGATCATCTACCTGGTGTTCTACGTGGTGTTCATCGGCATCCACATCCTCGGTGCCGGCGAGGCGCTGAAGCTGATGTTCGTCATCACCGCGGTGGCCGCCATCGCCCTGGGCGTGTACATCGTCGCCATGGCGCCGCACTTCCAGGTCGCCAACCTGTTCGACATCCCGCCGACCGAAGCCAATGGTGCCAGCAGCTTCCTGCCGTTCGGCTACCTGGGCATCTGGGCCGCCCTGCCCTACGGCATCTGGTTCTTCCTGGCGGTCGAAGGCGTGCCGCTGGCCGCCGAGGAAACCAAGGATCCCAAGCGCGACCTGCCCCGCGGCCTGATCGGCGCGGTGCTGGTGCTGCTGGTGTTTGCCGGGCTGATCCTGCTGGTCGGCCCTGGCGCCGCCGGCGCGCAGTCGCTGGTGGCGTCGGGCAACCCGCTGGTGGAGTCGCTGGTCAAGGTCTACGGCGGTTCCACCTGGATGAGCCAGTTCGTCAACCTGATCGGCCTGGCGGGTCTGATCGCCAGCTTCTTCTCGATCATCTACGCCTATTCGCGGCAGATCTTCGCCCTGTCGCGCGCCGGCTACCTGCCACGCAGCCTGTCGCTGACCAACCGCAACAAGGCGCCGGTGATGGCGCTGATCGTACCGGGCATCATCGGCTTCGGCCTGTCCCTGACCGGCCAGGGCGACCTGCTGATTCTGGTCGCGGTATTCGGCGCCACAGTGTCCTATGTGCTGATGATGGCGGCGCACATCACCCTGCGCAGCCGCCGTCCTGACATGCCGCGCCCCTATCGCACCCCTGGTGGCGTGCTGACGTCGTCGGTGGCGCTGGTGCTGGCTGCCGTGGCGCTGGTGGCCTGCTTCCTGGTCGACCTGCGCGTCGTGATCGGCGCTGCCATCATCTACGCTCTGTTCATTGCCTACTTCGCCTTGTACAGCCGCCACCACCTGGTGTCCGGCACACCGGAGGAAGAGTTCGCCGCCATCCAGGCCGCCGAACGCTCCCTGCGCTGATTGGCCCCAGCGGCCACGACAATGAGGACACTTCTAAAAACGTAGGCGAGGCAGTCAGCGTAAGGCGAAAACAGGTGAGGAAGCGGAGTGTACTTTTGTACATGAGCATTCCGATCCTGTTTTCAACGCAGCGATGACAACGCAGGTAGTTTTTAGAGGTGTCCGGGAGAAATGATATGGCTCGCTTTACCCACACCATCGGCAACATGACCTGGCGCTTCGACAGCCTGCGCGAACTGATGGCCAAGGCCAGCCCGGCACGCTCCGGCGATTACCTGGCCGAGGTCGCTGCGCAGAGCGATGCCGAGCGCGCCGCGGCGCAGATGGCCCTGGCCGATGTACCGCTCAAGCACTTCCTGCAGGAGGCGGTCATCCCCTATGAACAGGACGAAGTCACCCGGCTGATCATCGACACCCACGATACCGACGCCTTCACGCCGGTCAGCGACCTGACCGTGGGCGGCCTGCGCGACTGGCTGCTCGGCGACGCCGCCGACGAGGCCAGCCTGACTGCACTGGCGCCGGGGTTGACCCCGGAAATGGCCGCAGCGGTGTCGAAGATCATGCGTGTGCAGGACCTGGTGCTGGTCGCCCAGAAGACCCGTGTGGTCACCAAGTTCCGCAACACCATGGGGCTGCGCGGGCGGATGTCCACGCGGCTGCAGCCCAACCACCCGACCGACGACCCGGCGGGCATCGCCGCGAGCATCCTCGACGGCCTGCTGTACGGTAACGGCGATGCGATGATCGGCATCAACCCGGCCACCGACAGCGCCAGCTCGATCCGCGCGCTGGTGGACATGCTCGATGCCATCATCCAGCGCTACGAGATCCCCACCCAGTCCTGCGTGCTGACCCACGTCACCAGCTCCATCGCCGCCATCGAACGTGGCGCGCCGCTGGACCTGGTGTTCCAGTCGATCGCCGGCACCGAGGCGGCCAACGCCAGTTTCGGCGTGACCCTGAAGGTGCTGCAGGAAGGCTACGAAGCCGGCCTGAGCCTCAAGCGCGGCACCCTGGGCAACAACCTGATGTATTTCGAGACCGGCCAGGGCAGCGCGCTGTCGGCCAACGCCAACCACAACGTCGACCAGCAGACCTGCGAAACCCGCGCCTACGCGGTAGCCCGGCATTTCAACCCGTTTCTGGTCAACACCGTGGTCGGTTTCATCGGCCCCGAGTACCTGTACAACGGCAAGCAGATCATCCGTGCCGGCCTGGAAGATCACTTCTGCGGCAAGCTGCTGGGCGTGCCCATGGGCTGCGACATCTGCTACACCAACCATGCCGAAGCCGACCAGGACGACATGGACACCCTGCTGACCCTGCTCGGCACCGCCGGCATCAACTTCATCATGGGCATTCCCGGCTCCGACGACGTGATGCTCAACTACCAGACCACCTCGTTCCATGATGCGTTGTACGCCCGCAAGGTGCTCGGCCTGCACGCAGCGCCGGAGTTCGAGGCCTGGCTGGCGCGCATGGGCATCTTCCAGCAACAGGGCGGCCGCCTGAGCATGGGCAACGAACTGCCGCCGGCATTTCGCCAGGCCCTGGCGCAATTGGCTTGAGAGGTCGCCATGTCTGAGAAATCCCCCGCCATCGAGAATCCCTGGCAGCAGCTGCGCCAGCTGACTCCGGCGCGCATCGCCCTGGGTCGTGCCGGCACCAGCCTGCCGACTGCCGCACAGCTGGACTTCCAGTTCGCCCACGCCCAGGCGCGTGACGCCGTGCACCTGCCCTTCGACCACGAAGGCCTGCGCGAAGAGCTGCAAGGGCGCGGGCTCGACAGCTTGCTGGTACAGAGCGCCGCGACGGACCGGCATATCTACCTGCAGCGCCCGGACCTGGGCCGCCGTCTGAACGAAGAGTCCGCCAGTGCGCTGGATGACTACGCCAAGGAAAAGGGCCGTGGCTACGACCTGGCCATCGTCATTGCCGATGGTTTGTCGTCCCTGGCCGTGCGCCGCCACAGCCTGCCGTTTCTGGAAAAACTGCTGGAGCAGGTGAGCGAGGAAGGCTGGAAACTGGCCCCCATCACCTTGGTCGAGCAAGGCCGAGTGGCGGTTGCAGACGAGATAGGCGAAAGGCTCGGCGCGATGATGACGGTGATCCTGATCGGCGAACGCCCGGGGCTCAGCTCACCGGACAGCCTGGGCCTGTACTTCACCTACGCACCGCGGGTCGGCCTCAACGACGCCTACCGCAACTGCATCTCCAACGTGCGCCTGGAAGGCCTGAGCTACGGCATGGCGACCTTCCGCCTGATGTACCTGATGCGCGAGGCCTGCCGCCGTCAGCTGTCGGGCGTCGATCTGAAGGACGAAGCCGAGGTGCCGACCCTGGAAGATGCAGGGCCGGGGAATTTCTTGTTGCCGGATCAGCGATAGGGGATAGGGCCAAAGCCGTAGGTCGGGCCGCGTAGGATGGGTGAAACCCATCGGCCATTGATGGGTTCCACCTACGCGGCCCGACCCATCCTACGACTAAAAGCCAAATGCGGCCATTGCGCAGAACCTGTGGGAGCGGGCCATGCCCGCGAAAAAATCACGGGCATGGCCCGTTCCCACAGGAGTAATGCACAACTGCCCTGGCTCTAACCCTTAGAGCCCTTTGATAGAAAACCCTAGCCGCGGGAAGTGCACATGCACGACACCGGCGCGGGGGTCTTCTCGGCGCAGGATCAGCTCTTCCACACCGGCGAACACCAGCTCGCCCTCCACCGCCTCCACACCGTAATCGACCGCCGAGATAGCGACGGCCTGACCGCTGACAAAACCATTGAGATCCGTAAAGGCCTCGTCAGGCAGTGGCGCTGGAGTGGCGGCGCGGGCGATCTCGACGGCTGCCTCGCTGCTCAGCTCCTCCAGCTTGCCATGCCCGCGTGCCAGCACCCGCTCCAGCCAGGCGACCACGGTCGGGTAGCCATCGACCAGCGGCGAGGTTACCGGCGTTGCGCGCAGGAACCACAACGGATGCGCCATGGCGATATCGGCCAGGCTTGGCTCACCGAACAGGAACTGGCCACCGCTGGCCTGCAGTTGCGCCTGCAGCCGCGCCATGAACACCGGCCACTGGTGTTTGGCTTGCTCGGCCGGCAGCCGGGTAGCCTGACCGCCCGAGAACAGCTTGCTGCGGTCGGCGATAAAGGTCTGCACGAATTCCGGCGGTGCCTTGGCGAACCGCACAGCGATGGATTCGGGCTGGAACACCAGGCTGACCGCATGCTGGAACACCACCGAGTCGGCCCACTGGGCGAAGGTGGCAATGGCGAACGCCTGGGCGTCTGGCAACAACGCCGGCTGCGGCTGATACGCTTCGAGGCGGCGGGCGATCAGGGCGGTGTCGCAGTAGATGTCGGCGCCAATCTGCAGCACCGGCGTCTTGCGGTAGCCGCCAGTCAGCGCGGTGAGGTCCGGCTTGGGCATCACCGGCGGAATCTGCACCGAACGCCAGGCCAGATCCTTGAAGCCCAGCAGCAGGCGGGCCTTTTCGGCGAAAGGCGATGTGGGGTAGTGATGCAGAATCAACTCGGACATGACGCAACCTCCAGCTGGGATGAGCCTTGCAGCTTACCCCAAGCGACCCTCACTCAGATCGATGGCTGCTTATCAGGCACATGCATCAGACTGCCGGTGGCCACCAGGGCCTCCTTGGCGCCCTTGCCGAGGCGCTTGATCGCCCGCTCACGGCGCAAGGCATCGCCCTTGCCACTGCAGCTTTCGCTGTAGACCAGGGCCACTGCCGGGCTGGAGAAGAAGAAGCGGGCGCCCTTGCCGCTCTGGTGCTGGGCAAAGCGCCGCTGCGGATCATCGCTGATGCCGCAGTAAAGCGCGCCGTTGGCGGCGCGCACCAGATAGACGAACCAGGCCTTATCCGCGGTAACGCTCATCGCTGGCGATCAGGCGAACCACTCGCGGGCCGAACGCCATACGCACATACCCACGAAGTACGCCGAGGACAGGCCCCACAGCACCAGCAGCCATGCCGGCTGGGCCGGGAACTGGATGATCAGCCCGGCACAGGCGAACATCCACACCATGGTCACGGCGATGTTGATCGGCATGAACTGCTTGACCCGGAACGGGTGCAGGAACTTCATGCGGGTCAGGGTCAGGCCGGCCAGCACCATGATCACCGCGAAGGTCACCCAGGGCTCGAAGTCCAGCAGGTAGAGGTACACCACCACCACGTTCCACGCCGCCGGGAAGCCGACGAAGTAGTTGTCCTTGCTCTTCATGTTGACGTTGCAGAAGCAGAACAGCGACGACAGCAGAATGATGCCGACCGACAGCAGCAGCGTGTACTCGGGCAGCGGGATGAAGCGATAGACGAAGATCGCCGGGATGAACACGTAGGTGAGGTAGTCGATCACCAGATCGAGGGTGGAACCGTCGAAGTGCGGCAGCACCACCTTGACGTCGTATTTGCGCGCCAGGGTACCGTCCAGGCCGTCGACCAGCAGCGCCAGCCCCAGCCACAGCAGGCAGCTTTCCGCGCGCCCCTCGATCAATGCAAGCAACGCCAGCATACCGAGGATGACTCCGCTCGCGGTTACCGCGTGCACACTCCAGGCTTTGGCTTTACGGGGAGATAGGGACATAACACTCATGATCGAAATACTCTGGCGGACGGGCATTCACTGAACGAATGGAGCCTTTACATACGCTCGGGCATTCGTCAGCGAAGATTCTGACCGGAGAGCGTACCACTCCGTTCAGCTGCGCGCTTCTACGCCGTGCTGCCCGCCTGACGCACGGACGGTCTGGAACTGCCGCAGGCCGCTGCGCGCCTGCTTGCGCACGGCGTTTTTCAATAGTGGCGTCCAACCCAGCAGCATGCCTTTGAAACCAAGCGCCTGGGTGGCCCAGCGCCACATGTCGAAGTGATCCTGGTGCTCGACGATCAGCCCATCACGAATAACGAACGAAGCGTGGATGCGGTTGACCACCGTGCGCCCGGTCTGCGGGAACAGGTAGCTGGCCACCCAATTGGCGCTGCCACTGCTGGCATCGGCGTGCACGTCGCTGAAGGTCAGGGAGAAACTCCTGGCCCGGGTGGTCAGCATGCGCCACATGTCGCGAGCATCTTCGCCGTTCAGTTCGCCGAAGGCCGGGTCGCTGAAGCGCACGTCCGGCGCGTAGCAGCGCGCCATCTCCTCGGCGTCGAGGCGCTGGAATGCCTCGTAGAAACGGGTGATCAACTGGGCATTTTCTGTGGGCATGGCATGGCCTCCTGGCAATGGGCCGCAGTATCGCCCGCGCCGCGCGTGACCGCCATGGGCAAATGAGTCACGCAATCACCATCTCAGCGGTATCACCGAGTAGAAAGGCACGATTGCGCTCGGCGCAGGCACGCAGGTAATCGGCCACCAGGGTGATGCGTTTGAGCTTGCGCAGATCCTCGCGGTAGTAGAGCCAGAACTGCCGGGTGACCTTTACCTCATCAGGCAGTACCTCGATCAGCCGGGTATCCGGCCCGGCCAGAAAGCACGGCAGAATCGCCAGCGCCCGCCCCTGCAAGGTGGCCAGGTACTGGGCCACCACGCTGGTGCTGCGCAGCGTGCTGCTGGCATTGGGCACGATGCTTTCCAGGTAGAGCAGCTCCGGGCTGAATGCCAGGTCATCGACGTAGGTGATGAACGAGTGCCGGCTGAGGTCGTCCACCTGGCGGATCGGCGCGTGCTTGTGCAGGTACTCGGGCGTCGCGTACAGCTTCAAGGCGTAGTCGCACAGCCTGGAACAGACATAGGGCCCGCGCTCCGGGCGCTCCAGGGTGATGGCGATATCCGCCTCACGGCGCGACAGGCTGATGAAGTGCGGCACCGGCAGCAGGTCGATGGCGATGTTCGGGTAGATGTCCTGAAAGCCGCCCAGCTGGGGCGCCACGAAGTAGCTGCCAAAGCCCTCGGTTGAGCCGATGCGCACGTGGCCCGAGAGCGCCAGGCTGGCCCCCGATACCTGTTCGCAGGCGGTCTGCAGGGTGCTCTCCAGCGCTTCGGCGTAACCCAGCAGGTGCTGCCCTTCCGTGGTCAACACGAAGCCGCTGGCTCGCGAACGCTCGAACAGCAAGGTGCTCAGCGCCTTTTCCAACGCGCCGATACGCCGCGACACCGTGGTGTAGTCCACCCCCAGGCGCCTGGCAGCGCCGCTGGCGGTTCGGGTGCGCGCCACTTCGAGGAAGAACTTCAGGTCGTCCCAGTTCATCTGGCCGGCCGACATCATGCTTTTCTGCATAACCAACCTGTCTTTTTAGGTGCTGGATCAGAAACTTTGCATACCTATACTCCAACGAGGTAGCGCATTCCAGCTGCCGACAGTTCCAAGTTCCTACGACAAAAACAACAGCAGGCAACTCATGAACGACTCCAATGCTCACGGGCCGGCTGCCGGCCGCAAGCACTATCGCATCGCTGGCTTGGCCAGCATGGCGGGCACCACCATCGAGTGGTATGACTTCTTTCTCTACGGCACCGCCGCCGCGCTGGTCTTCAACAAGCTGTTCTTCCCTACCCTCGACCCGATCACCGGCGTGCTGGCGGCGTTCGCTACCTACGCGGTGGGCTTTATCGGCCGGCCGCTGGGCGGCATCATCTTCGGCCACTTCGGTGACCGCATCGGCCGCAAGTCGATGCTGATGCTCACGCTGCTGATGATGGGCATCCCGACCATCGCCATCGGCCTGCTGCCCACCTACGAGCAGATCGGCTATTGGGCCGCGGCGCTGCTGGTGGTCATGCGCTTTCTGCAGGGCATGGCGGTGGGCGGCGAATGGGGTGGCGCGGTACTGATGGCCGTCGAGCACGCCCCCGAAGGCAAGAAGGGCTTCTATGGCAGCCTGCCGCAGACCGGCGTTGGCGCCGGCCTGGTGCTGTCCACCCTGGCCATGGGCGCGGTCGCCTCGCTGCCCGAGGAGCAGATGCTCGCCTGGGGCTGGCGCCTGCCGTTCCTGGCCAGCGTGGTGCTGCTGGCGGTGGGCTGGCTGATCCGCGTGAAGGTCGCCGAGTCGCCGGACTTCGAGAAGCTCAAGCAGCAGAACCGCCGTGTCAGCCTGCCGCTGATGGAAGTGGTGCGTAAGCACCCGCGCGCCACCCTGACCATCATCGGCGCGCGCACCGCCGAAAACGCCTGGTTCTACATGGCGGTCACCTTCGCCCTCGCCTACGCCGCCAACCAGCTGCAGATTCCCCGCGCCGAGGTGCTGCATGCCATCACCGCCGGTGCTGCGCTGTCGCTGGCGACCATGCCGTTCTGCGGCTGGCTGTCCGATCGTGTCGGCCAGAAGCGCCTGTACTTCACCGGGCCGCTGTTGCTCTGCGCCTTCGTCTACCCCTTCTTCGCCATGCTCGGCACCCGCGAGCCGCTGCTGGTGTGGTGGGCCATGGTGCTGGCGGTGGGCGTGGTGTTCCCGATTCTCTATGCCCCGGAATCGCTGTTGTTCGCCCGCCAGTTCCCGGCGGAGATTCGCTACAGCGGCATCTCGCTGTCGGTACAACTGGCCGGCGTACTCGGTGGCGGCTTCGCACCGATGATCGCCACCAGCCTGCTGGCCGCCGCCGACGGCAGCCCGCGCTACGTGATCGCCTACCTGATCGGCATGGGCATCGTCGCGCTGTTGTGCACCGCGTTGATGCGCAGCGACCCACCCCGCGTGCCGGTTGAGCGCAGCGCCCCGAATGCCCCACGCCCAGCGCCACTGCGCGCCCGCTGACTTGCAGACAAAGGATCGAACCATGACCACCACAGTGAAACTGTTGATCAACGGCGAATTCGTCGAATCGCGCAGCGAGCAATGGCGCGCTGTCGTCAACCCGGCGACCCAGGAGGTGCTGGCCCGGGTGCCCTTCGCCACCGGCGAGGAAATCGACGCGGCGGTGAACAGCGCCAGCCAGGCCTTCCAGAGTTGGCGCAAGACGCCAATCGGCGCCCGCGCGCGGATCTTTCTCAAGTACCAGCAGCTGATCCGCGAAAACATGAAAGAGCTGGCGGCGATTCTTACCGCCGAACAGGGCAAGACCCTCGCCGACGCCGAGGGCGATGTGTTCCGTGGCCTGGAGGTGGTGGAACACGCCGCTGGCATCGGCAACCTGCAACTCGGCGAGCTGGCCAACAACGTGGCCGGTGGCGTGGATACCTACACCCTGCTGCAACCGCTGGGCGTGTGCGCGGGCATCACCCCGTTCAATTTCCCGGCGATGATCCCGCTGTGGATGTTCCCGATGGCCATCGCCACCGGCAACACCTTCGTGCTCAAGCCTTCGGAGCAGGACCCGATGGTGACCATGCGCCTGTGCGAGCTGGCGCTGCAGGCCGGCGTGCCACCCGGTGTGCTCAACGTGGTGCACGGCGGCGAGGACGCGGTGAACGCGATCTGCGATCACCCGGCTATCAAGGCGGTGTCCTTCGTCGGTTCGACCCGCGTCGGCACTCACGTCTACAACCGCGCCAGCCAGGCCGGCAAGCGCGTGCAATGCATGATGGGCGCGAAGAACCACGCCATCGTGCTGCCCGATGCGCACAAGGAACAGACCCTGAACAACCTGGCCGGTGCCGCGTTCGGCGCCGCCGGGCAGCGCTGCATGGCGCTGTCGGTGGTGATTCTGGTCGGCGAGGCCCAGGGCTGGCTGGCGGAGCTGGTCGCCAAGGCCGAAACCCTCAAGGTGGGCGGCGGCGTGGAAAGCGGCACCGATGTCGGCCCGCTGATCTCCTGCGCCGCGCTGGATCGGGTCAGCAGCCTGATCGAGCGCGGCAAGCGCGAAGGTGCCCGCCTGGTGCTCGATGGCCGCAACCCATCCGTTGCCGGCTACGAGCGCGGCAACTTCGTCGGGCCAACCATCTTCGACGGCGTGACGCCGCAGATGAGCATCTACCGCGAGGAGATCTTCGGCCCGGTGCTCTGCGTGGTGCACGCCGCCACCCTGGATGAGGCCATCGCGCTGATCAACGCCAATCCCAATGGCAACGGCACGGCGATTTTCACCCGCTCCGGTGCTGCAGCCCGGCATTTCCAGGAGGAGATCGACGTTGGCCAGGTGGGCATCAACGTGCCGATTCCGGTGCCGGTGCCGATGTTCTCGTTCACCGGCTCGCGGGCCTCGAAACTCGGCGACCTGGGCCCGTACGGCAAGCAGGTGGTGCAGTTCTATACCCAGACCAAGACCGTGACCCAACGCTGGTTCGACGAGAGCGACGTCGGCGGCGCGGTGAACACCACCATCACCCTGAAGTGAGGCGACGACCATGAATATCGGATTCATCGGCCTGGGCAATATGGGCGGACCAATGGCGCTGAACCTGCTCAAGGCAGGCCACAAGCTGCGCGTGTTCGACCTGCACACTGGCGCCGTCGACGCCCTGGTGCAAGCCGGTGCCAGCGGCGCCGAAACCGCCTGCGGCGTGCTGCAGGACGCCGACGTGGTGATCAGCATGCTGCCGGCTTCGGCCCATGTGAAGGCGGTCTACCTCGGCGACGACGGCCTGCTGGCCAAGGTGGCACCGGGCGTGCTGCTGATCGACTCGTCGACCATCGACCCGCTGGCCGCCCGGGAAGTCGCCAAGGCGGCCGCCACCCACGGCAACCCGATGCTCGATGCTCCGGTGTCTGGCGGCACCGGCGGTGCGGCGGCCGGCACCCTGACCTTCATGGTGGGCGGCGCCGAGGCGGACTTTGCCAAGGCGCAGCCGATTCTGGCTGCCATGGGCCGCAACATCGTGCACTGTGGCGGCAGCGGCAATGGCCAGGTGGCGAAGGTGGCTAACAACATGCTGCTGGGCATCTCGATGATCGGCGTTGCCGAGGCCATGGCGCTGGGGGTGTCACTGGGCATCGACGCCAAGGTGCTGGCGAACATCATCAACACCTCCAGCGGGCGCTGCTGGAGTTCGGACACCAACAACCCCTACCCAGGCGTGCTCGACAACGTACCGGCCTCACGCGGCTACAGCGGCGGGTTCGGCACCGACCTGATGCTCAAGGATCTGGGCCTGGCCACCGACGCGGCACGGCAGATCAGGCAACCGGTGATACTCGGTGCCCTCGCCCAGCAGCTCTACCAGCGCTTCAGCTGCGACGGGCACGGTGGCCTGGATTTCTCGGCGATCATCAACAGCTACCTGAAGCCTGAGGACAAGTCGTGAGGCTCAGGGGCGGACATTCTGAACCTGTTTTCACTCATAAAAGAGGTTCTTCGCATAGTTTGAGAAAGTGCGGGTTGAAACCTGACTGGCAAATAAGTGTTCACTGCCGATGGCTTGGCTCTCTCGATTAGCACGCCGCCTGGCCGGGCGGGTTTCGCCCCTTACGGGCGAGTCACTTTCTCTTGCTTGCCCAAGAGAAAGTAACCAAAGAGAAGGGCACCCCACCATCCGGCCCCGGCTACGCCGGGGTTCCCTCGCTCCATCACCACTCCAGGGGCACGCTGCAAAGGGCCATCCCTGGCCCATCGCAGCTCTCGCGACATCCATGTCGCTCAACCCCTTACGTGGCGATTCCACTCGGCCTCCTGAAGGGGCTTGGGCGTCGCCTGTGTAATCGCAGCCAAGATCAAAAGCAAAACAAATGCAGTCTCCCTAAAAATGAGAAGCCACATAAAAAAACGCCGGGGCTCAGGCCCCGGCGTTTTTTAGCGGCGTTCCGGCAAAGCGCAGACCCGTGTCTGCGCTTTGCCCAACCGTCCTCAGTGCAGGATCTGCCCCAGGAACAGCTTGGTACGCTCGTTCTGCGGGTTGTCGAAGAAGGCGTTCGGCTCGGCCTGTTCGACGATCTCACCCTTGTCCATGAAGATCACCCGGTCCGCCACGGTACGGGCGAAGCCCATCTCGTGGGTCACGCAGAGCATGGTCATGCCGTCCTGGGCCAGGCCGATCATGGTGTCGAGGACTTCCTTGACCATTTCCGGGTCGAGTGCCGAGGTCGGCTCGTCGAACAGCATGATCTTCGGTTTCATGCACAGCGCGCGGGCGATGGCCACCCGCTGCTGCTGGCCGCCGGACAGTTGCCCCGGGAACTTGTGCGCCTGCTCGGGAATGCGTACGCGCTCCAGGTAATGCATGGCGATTTCCTCGGCCTTGCGCTTGGGCATCTTGCGCACCCACATCGGCGCCAGGATGCAGTTCTGCAGCACGGTCAGGTGCGGGAACAGGTTGAAGTGCTGGAACACCATGCCCACTTCGCGGCGTACGGTCTCGATATGCTTGAGGTCGCGGGTCAGTTCGGTGCCATCGACCACGATGCGCCCGGCCTGGTGTTCTTCCAGGCGATTGATGCAACGGATGGTGGTCGACTTGCCCGAGCCCGACGGGCCGCACAGCACGATACGCTCGCCCTGGCGCACGTCCAGGTTGATGTCCTTGAGAACGTGGAACTGGCCGTACCACTTGTTCACGCCCTGCAGCTGGATGATCGGCTCGGCGCTGGGTTGCTTGTTTGCTTCACTCATAATTCACTCCTCTCAAGGGGCTGATTCAGGATTTAGCGAGCTGGAGCCAGGCAAGGCGAGAACAGTCGAGGGAGCGGAATGTACGGTTGTACATGAGCATCCCGAGAATGTTTTCAACGCCGCCTGGCCGACGCGCAGCGAATACTGAACAGCTCCTAACGCTTGTGGCCGGTGTCGAGCTTCCGCTCCAGATGGAGGGAGTAGCGGGACATACCAAAACAGAAAATCCAGAAAATCAGGGCGGCGAACACATAGCCTTCGGTCGCCATGCCCAGCCAGGCCGGGTCGGCAGCCGCCTGCTTGACGCTGTTGAGCAGGTCGAACAGGCCGATGATGATCACCAGGCTGGTGTCCTTGAACAGGGCAATGAAGGTGTTGACGATACCCGGGATCACCAGCTTGAGCGCTTGCGGCAGGATCACCAGCCCCATCATCCGCCAGTAGCCCAGGCCCATGGCGCCGGCCGCCTCGTATTGCCCCTTGGGAATCGCCTGCAGGCCGCCACGTACCACTTCGGCGATGTAGGCCGACTGGAACAGGATCACGCCGATCAGTGCACGCATCAGCTTGTCGAAGCTCATGCCCTCGGGCAGGAACAACGGCAGCATCACCGAGGACATGAACAGCACGGTGATCAGCGGCACACCACGCCAGAATTCGATGAAGGTCACGCAGACCACCTTCACCGCCGGCATGTTGGAGCGACGCCCCAGCGCCAGCAGGATGCCCAGCGGCAGCGCACCGGCGATACCGACGGCAGCGATCACCAGGGTCAGCATCAGGCCGCCCCACCGGCTGGTCGGCACGGTGTCCAGACCGAACACGCCACCATGCAGCAGGCACCAGGCGACGATCGGGTAGATCACCAGAAAGCCGATGCCGTAGATGGCCTTGCGCGGGAACCTGGAGATGAACAGCGGCGCGGCCCCGACGATCGCCAGTACCGCGGTCAGGTCGACGCGCCAGCGCAGTTCGCTGGGGTAGAAGCCATACATGAACTGGCTGAAGCGCGACTGGATGAACACCCAGCAGGCGCCCTCCTTGGTGCAATCGGCGCGGGTGGTGCCCACCCAGTTGGCGTCGAACAGCGCCCACTTGAGCAGTGGCGGCACCATCAGCCAGATGAGGTAGATGGCGAACAGGGTCAGCAGCGTATTGAGCCAGCTGGAGAACAGATTGCTGCGCATCCAGGCGACCACGCCAACGCTGGCGCTGGGTGGCGGCAGATCCGGTTTGAAAGTATGAGTGCTCATTGCGCTAGGTCCTCACCGCTCGATCAGCGCGATGCGCTTGTTGTACCAGTTCATCAGCAGGGAAATGCTGATACTGATCGCCAGGTAGACGCTCATGGTGATGGCAATCACCTCGATGGCCTGACCGGTCTGGTTGAGTACCGTACCGGCGAACAGCGAGACCATGTCCGGATAGCCGATACCGGCCGCCAGGGACGAGTTCTTCGCCAGGTTCAGGTACTGGCTGGTCAGCGGCGGAATGATCACCCGCATGGCTTGCGGGATGATCACCTTGCGCAGCGTCGGGCCGGGGCGCAGGCCCAGGGAGCGGGCAGCTTCGGTCTGGCCGTGGCTGACCGAGTTGATCCCGGAGCGCACGTTCTCGGCGATGAACGCCGCGGTATAGACGGTCAGCGCGATGGTCAGCGCCAGCAGCTCGGGGATCATCACCCAGCCGCCCACGAAGTTGAAGCCCTTGAGCTCGGGTAGCGACCAGTGCAGCGGGCTGCCGAAGACCAGGGCGAACAAGGTCGGGATGACGATTGCCAGACCCAGCCCAACCCAGAACTTGTGGAACGGCTGGCCGGTGGCTTCGAAGCGCTTGTTGGCCCAGCGGGTCATCATCACGATAGCCACCAGGGTAATGACCAGACCGACCACGAACGGCCAGAACGCACCGGTCGCCTCGGCAGCCGGCATGTTCAGGCCACGGTTGCTGAGAAAGAAGCTTTCTCCGATGCTGATGCTGGCCCGCGGCCCGGGCAGCGGCAGCAGCACGGCGAAGTACCAGAAGAGAATCTGCAGCAACGGCGGGATGTTGCGGAAGATCTCGATGTATACGGTGGCCAGCTTGCTGATCATCCAGTTCGGCGACAGGCGCGCGACACCGATGACGAAGCCGAGGAAGGTCGCCAGCACGATGCCGATGAACGAAACCAGCAGGGTATTGAGCAGGCCGATCACGAAGACGCGGGCATAGCTGTCCGCTTCGGTGTAGCTGATCAGGTGCTGAGCGATGCCAAAGCCGGCACTGCGCTCGAGGAAGTCGAAGCCCGAGGTGATGCCCCGGTGTTGCAGGTTGGTCTGCGTATTGCTGAACAGGAACCAGCCCATTGCGACCACGGCCACAACGGTAATGATCTGGAATAGCCAGGCGCGCACACGTGGATCGCTAAGGGAGAACCCCTGCGGTGCGCCGATGTTTTTCTGCATGGGAATGCCCCAGGTATAACGGAACGAAAATCGCCCGGCAGTGCACTGCCGGGCGACAGGTCAATCAACGCACTGGAGGTGCGTAGTGCAGACCGCCTTTGTTCCACAGAGCGTTGAGGCCACGCTCGATTTTCAGCTCGCTGCCCTTGCCGATGTTACGGTCGAAAATTTCGCCGTAGTTACCGACCTGCTTGACGATCTGGACGACCCAGTCCTTCGGCAGCTTCAGGTCCTTGCCGTACTCACCGTCAGCACCCAGCATACGGGCGACGTCGGGGTTCTTGGTTTCCTTGGCCAGGGCTTCGACGTTCTTGGAGTCGACACCCAGCTCTTCGGCGTTGAGCATGGCGAACAGGGTCCACTTGACGATAGCCATCCAGTCTTCGTCGCCACGACGAACCAGCGGGCCCAGCGGCTCCTTGGAGATCACTTCCGGCAGCACTACCCAGTCATCCGGCGCGCCCAGCTTGATGCGCTGTGCGTACAGCTGCGACTGGTCGGAGGTCAGCACGTCGCAACGGCCGGCTTCCAGCGACTTGGCGCTCTCGTCGGAGGTGTCGAAGGTGATCGGGGTGTACTTGAGGCCGTTGGAGCGGAAGTAGTCGGAGACGTTCAGCTCGGTGGTGGTGCCTGCCTGGATACAGATGGTCGCGCCATCCAGTTCCTTGGCGCTGGCAACGCCCAGCTTCTTGTTGACCAGAAAGCCGATGCCGTCGTAGTAGGTCACGCCGGTGAACACCAGGCCCATGCCGCCGTCGCGGGAGCTGGTCCAGGTGGTGTTGCGCGACAGCACGTCGACTTCACCGGACTGAATGGCGGTGAAACGCTCCTTGGCGGTCAGCGGGCTGTACTTGACCTTGGTCGCGTCGCCCAGCACTGCAGCGGCCACGCCGCGGCAGATATCGACGTCGATGCCCTGGTAGTTGCCCTTGGCATCCGGCACCGAGAAACCCGGCAAGCCGTCACTGACGCCACACTGTACAAAGCCCTTCTTCTTTACGGCGTCGAGGGTAGCACCGGCGTGAGCCATGCCTGCAGCGCCCAGAACGGCGGCGGCGGTCAACATCGCCAGGGTGGTTTTAACCATCTTCATTGAACATTCTCCGGTTGCTTTTGTTGTGTTGGAGTCTCAGCCCGATCGCCGTACCCTTTTGGGGCATGTCGTCACTATTGGCAGCAACAGTGTAGACCGGAGACCAGACCTCGGTGCCAGTGTCGTGACCTATTCGAGAGCAGGTCATCGATACGTGCACCAGCCCGTTGGTGAACGGGCACGAGACGGATCGCGAATTTGCACATCGACGGGCATGCAGCGCCCGGCGAACCTTTTGGAAACCCCATCAAATCGGCTTTCCCGTCTGCTCCACGGCTTGGCGCGGTGTTACCACGCCAGGCCGTCGACATCAGTCTCTTGCTCTATAGCAAAGGCCATACCACAGGACGTTTTTAGCCGCGAGATAGGCGGGTCAAGGGGGCAAAGTTGTAATCTTGCGACATCTAGTTCATGGATCAGTACAGTGACGGAAAACAGTCACGCACCAAAACAACGCACAGGCCCCACATTGGAGCAAAACATGGATACCACATTGCTACTGCAGCCCCCACTTCCCGCGGATTCGTGCGTCATCTGGCTGCACGGTCTGGGTGCAGACCGCTTCGATTTCCAGCCGGTCGCCCAGGCCCTGCAGCAATCGCTGCGCAGCACGCGCTTTGTGCTGCCACAGGCGCCCACCCGCCCGGTAACCATCAACGGCGGCTACGCGATGCCCAGCTGGTACGACATTCTGGCCATGAGCCCGGCCCGGGCGATCGATCGCGAGCAGCTCGAGCAGTCCGCCGGGCAGGTCATTGAGTTGATCGAAGCGCAGCAGGGCGACGGCATCGACCCGCAGCGCATCTTCCTGGCCGGTTTTTCCCAGGGCGGTGCAGTGGTGCTGCACACCGCCTTCCTGCGCTGGCAGGAACCACTGGGCGGCGTGCTGGCCCTGTCGACCTATGCGCCCAGCTTTGCTGACGAGCTGCAGTTGAGCGACGCACAACGCGCCATCCCGGTCTATTGCCTGCACGGCACCCAGGATGGCGTGGTGCTGCCGAGCATGGGCCGCAGCGCTCACGACTGGCTGCAGGCACGCGGCGTCAGCGTGGCCTGGCAGGCGTACCCGATGGCCCACGAAGTGTTGCCAGAAGAGATCCGGGATATCGGCGCCTGGCTCGCAGCCCGTCTGTAACGCGGGTTTTGGCGGCGCGCCTGTGACCGCCTTCACAGTCCCCGCGCCGCCGGTCGTCGGCACGACGCATGACGATTGTCAGCCTGACTGGCGGGCGATACTGTCACCGGCATGAGACCCGTTCGTTGATCACGAACGCCGTCATCAACCCATGGGAGCGTTGGCGATGCTGATCGTTGCGCGTTTTCAAGCAAGGACGCTGATGCCATGAAGGTGGCCCACTGGCAAACCGACCTGCAGCAGATTCGCCAACTGCGGCTGTTCGACAACGTCGCGCTCGGTAGCCTCAACCGACTGCTCGATGCCTTTCGCCCCTGCGAGCTGGACGCGGGCGAAGTGCTGCTCTCGCCGTTCGATCGCAACCAGTACCTTTATATACTCGTCACTGGCAGCCTCAAGGTGTACCTGGGCTCCCTCGACAATCAGCCGGTCACCACCCTGGGCCCGGGCGACTGTGCGGGCGAGATCAGTTTCCTCGACAACGAGCACCCCAGCGCCTACGTGGTGGCCACCGAACCCAGCAGCGTGCTGCGCCTGCATCGCGACGCGCTCAGCTCGCTGTTCCAGCAATCGCCGCAGATGATGCACAACCTGCTCAAGGTGCTCTGTGATCGCGTGCGCCAGGGCAACCGGCAACTGATCAACAGTGAACAGAACGCCAATGTCGACAAGCTCACCGGCGCCTTCAACCGCCGCTGGCTGGAGCACGTGTTCGAGCGCGAACGTGCGCGCTGCCTGATCGACAAGCAGCCGCTGTGCCTGCTGATGCTCGACGTCGACCACTTCAAGGATTACAACGATCAGCACGGCCACCTGGCCGGTGACTACGCGTTGTGCCTGGTCGCCCATACGCTGCGCCGCCAGCTGCGAACGCGCGACAGCCTGGTGCGCTACGGCGGTGAGGAATTCGTGGTGCTGCTGCCCGAACTGGCGCTGCAGCAGGCCGCCGAGGTGGCCGAGCGCCTGCGTGAGAGCCTGGAGCGGATCGGCTCCTTCTATTCACCACTGGGCGCCCAGCCGGGCGTGACCATCTCCCTGGGCCTGGCGCAGATGAACGCTCGCGATGGCCTGGCCGGCCTGATTGCCCGCGCCGACAAGGCCCTGTACCGGGCCAAGAACAGCGGCCGCAATCGGCTCTGTCATTGAATTGCCGTCAGCGCCTGGCAAGCTGACGCCCCCTCTCTCTGGAAAGCCCCATGCGCAAGCGCCTGCTCATCGTCCCGATTGCCCTGGGCCTGGCGGCCGGCGTGTTCTTCACCCTGCCCAGCGTGCTCGACCGACGCATGAACAGCGTCGAGTCCCCGGCCCCCTACCCGGCGAGCGAGACGGCCACGCGCCTGCACCACACCCTGTTCATCGCCGACCTGCACGATGACGCCCTGCTCTGGGAGCGTGACCTGCTCAAACGCTACAGCTACGGCCATTCGGACCTGCCGCGGATGCTCGACGGGCGCGTCGGCCTGCAGGTGTTTTCCACGGTCACCAAATCCCCTCGCGGACTGAACTACGAAAGCAACGGCGCCGACAGCGACACCATCACCCTGCTCGCCATGGCCCAGCGCTGGCCGCGGGCGACCTGGAACAGCCTGCTGCAGCGCGCCCTGTACCAGGCCGAGAAACTTCACGAAGCGGCCTCGGGCAGCGACGGTCGGCTGGTGCAGATCAGAACCCGCAAGGATCTGCTCGACTTTCTGCAGGCCTGGCAGCAGGACCCACAGCGGGTCGCCACGCTGTTGGCCACCGAAGGCCTGCATCCGCTGGAAGGCCACCTGGAAAACCTCGACCGGCTCTACGCCGCCGGCTTTCGCATGGCCGGGCTGACCCACTTCTTCGACAACGAGGTCGGCGGCTCCGCCCACGGCCTGAACAAGGGTGGGCTGACGCCATTCGGGCGGCAGGTCATCGCGCGCCTCGAAGAGAAGTCGATGCTGATCGACCTGGCCCACGGCTCACGCCCGCTGATGGACGATGTACTGGCCATGGCCACGCGCCCGCTGCTGGTGTCCCACGGCGGCGTCGAAGGTACCTGCCCGGGCACCCGCAACCTCAGCGACCGGCATATTCGCGCCATTGCCGCGACCGGCGGGGTGATCGGCATCGGTTACTGGGACACCGCCGTGTGCGCAACCTCGGTGACCGCGATCGTCAAGGCGATTCGCTACACTGCGGACCTGGTGGGCGTCGAGCACGTGGCCCTGGGCTCCGACTTCAACGGCACCATCCACGCCCCCTTCGATGTCAGCGGCCTGGCGCAACTGACCGAAGGTCTGCTCGGCGCCGGCTTCAGCCGCGACGACATCGCCGCGATCATGGGTGGCAACGTCCAGCGCCTGCTGCTCGCCAGCCTGCCGGCGAACTGATCGAGGGCCGCCCATGGGTGCATTGGCAGGGTACTTCGCCCTGCCCGCGTCTTGCTTTACACTGGCCGGACAACAGACCCTAGCGTTCATTCCTTAATCAATCGACGAGATGACCGTGCTCAAAGCACTCAAAAAAATATTCGGCAAAGCCGAAAATGAGCCACACAGCTCAGTCTCCCCGACCCTCGAAGCCGCTTCGCCCCCTGCCGCCGCGCCTCGTGAGCAGCACCAGCCGCGCCCGCCAGAAGCCCCGCCCAGCGCCGAGCAGAAGCCGCAGAACAAACTCGCCAAGCCCCGTCGCGAACGCGCGCCCAAGCCCGTCGACAGCTGGAAACTCGAAGATTTCAAGGTCGAGCCGGCCCCCGGCAAGACTCGCTTCCACGACTTCAAGCTGTCGCCGGAGCTGATGCACGCCATCCATGACCTGGGCTTCCCGTACTGCACGCCGATCCAGGCGGGCGTTCTCGGCTATACCCTCAAGGGCCGCGACGCCATTGGCCGCGCGCAAACCGGTACCGGCAAGACCGCCGCGTTCCTGATCTCGATCATCACCCAGCTGCAGCAGACGCCGCCGCCCAAGGATCGCTACATGGGCGAGCCGCGGGCGCTGATCATCGCGCCTACCCGCGAGCTGGTGGTGCAGATCGCCAAGGACGCGCAGGAGCTGACCAAGTACAGCGACCTGAACGTGATGAGCTTCGTCGGCGGCATGGACTTCGACAAACAGCTCAAGCAGCTCGAATCGCGCTTCTGCGACATTCTGGTCGCCACCCCGGGCCGCCTGCTGGACTTCAACCAGCGCGGCGAAGTGCACCTGGACATGGTCGAGGTGATGGTGCTCGACGAAGCCGACCGCATGCTCGACATGGGCTTCATCCCCCAGGTTCGCCAGATCATCCGCCAGACCCCGATGAAGGGCGAGCGCCAGACCCTGCTGTTCTCGGCCACCTTCACCGAAGACGTGATGAACCTGGCCAAGCAATGGACCACCGACCCGGCCATCGTCGAGATCGAACCGGAAAACGTCGCCAGCGACACGGTCGAGCAGCACGTCTACGCCGTGGCCTCGGCCGACAAGTACAAACTGCTCTACAACCTGATCACCCAGAACGACTGGATCCGCGTGATGGTCTTCGCCAACCGCAAGGACGAAGTGCGGCGCATCGAAGAGCGCCTGACCCGCGACGGCATCAGCGCGGTGCAGATGTCCGGTGACATTCCCCAGCACAAGCGCATCCGCGCCCTGGAAGGCTTTCGCGAAGGCAAGATCCGCGTCATGGTCGCCACCGACGTGGCCGGCCGCGGCATCCACGTCGACGGCATCAGCCACGTGATCAACTTCACCCTGCCGGAAGACCCGGACGACTACGTGCACCGCATCGGGCGTACCGGCCGCGCAGGCAGCAGCGGCACCTCGATCAGCTTCGCCGGTGAAGACGATGCCTTCGCCCTGCCGCCGATCGAGGAGTTGATCGGCCGCAAGATCCAATGCGAAATGCCGCCGGACGAGCTGCTCAAAGCCGTACCACGCAAGAACTGACCAGCACCTCAGCGGCCAGGGCGGCCTCTCGCTCTGGCCCAGCCGCCTCACCAGCGCCCTGCCCCACACGGGCCGACAGGACGTCACGCTAGCAGGGACCACTCATGACTCTGAAGATCGACAGCAGCGACCTGAGCCGCGCCGTGCAGGCCGGCGTTCTGCAACCCGGGCAGGATCAGGCGCTGCTGGAATTTCTCCGCCGGGCACCCTCCGAGCGCCCCAGCTTTCAGCTCTCCCATATCGCCTATTACTTCGGCGCGCTGCTGATCATGGGCGCCATGGGCTGGCTGATGACCGAAGCCTGGATGAGCATCGGCGACGCCGCGCTGCTGGTGATCAGCTCGGCCTACCTGCTGCTGTTGCTGCTCGGCGGGCGCAGCCTGTGGCAGCGCGGCCAGGTGATTCCCGGCGGCCTGCTCGGCGCCGTTGCCGTGAGCCTCACACCGCTGGTGGTGTTCGCCGGGCAACGGCTGTTCGGCATCTGGCCCATGGACGACGCGCAGTCGGATTACGTCGACTACTACCGCTACGTACAGGGCGGCTGGCTGGTGATGGAGGTGGCCACCGTGCTGGTCGGCCTGCTGGTACTGCGCCTGCTGCCCTTCCCGTTCATCGTCATGCCGATCGCCGTGGCGCTGTGGTTCATGTCGATGGACCTGAGCGAACTGCTGCATGGCGAATATTTCAGCTGGGAGCAACGCCGCGAGGTGTCGCTGTGGTTCGGCCTGGTGATCCTGCTCGTCAGCCTGCTGGTGGACGGGCGCAGCAAACAGGATTTCGCCTTCTGGGGTTATCTGGCCGGGCTGACCGCGTTCTGGGGCGGCCTGAGCCTGATGGACAGCGGCAGCGAGTTCGGCAAGCTGCTGTACTGCCTGATCAACCTGGGCCTGATCGGCCTCGCCGTACTGCTGCGCCGCCCAGTGTTCATGGTCTTCGGCGCCCTGGGCGTGGCCGGTTATCTGGGCTACCTGGCCCACGACGTGTTCGAGGACTCGCTGCTGTTCCCGGTGGTGGTCAGCCTGCTCGGCCTCGGCGTGATGGGCCTCGGGCTGCTCTACCAGAAACGCCGGGAAGCGATGAGCGACGCGCTGCGTCGCCAGCTACCCGCCGGCCTGCTGGCGGTGCTGCCGGCCCTGCGCCGCTGAACGATCAGAGCCTGCTCACGATTTCGCGAGCTAGAGCGATCCAAGGGCTAGGCGCCCCCACAAAAACAAGCGAGGAAGCGGAGTTTACAAGTGGTAAATGAGCATTGCGACTGGGCTGGCAATCCAGCTTGTTTTTAACGCAGGAGCGCCGACGCGCAGCAGATCGTGAACAGGCTCTTAGCTCGGGCGGTAGCGCCCCCAGAGCATCTCGAACTCGCGGCGGTATTCGGCAACCAGATGAGGATCGTCGGTCACCAGCAGATTCTCCTCATTGCTGGTGCTGGCGCTGCGCGTCCAGTTGAAGCTGCCGTTGAGCAGCAGGCGACCATCGAACAGGGCGAACTTGTGGTGCATGTGAAACGGGCTGTTGTCGATGCGCAGCGGCACGCCCGAATCGATCAGCTGCTGGATGTCACTGCCGGCATCGAAGCGTTTCTCGTTGTCACTGATGATGCGCACGGCAAGGCCGCGGCGGTGCACGGCGATCAACTCGTCGCTGAGCTGGTCATCGGAAATGGTGTACACGCACACGTCCACCGACTCCTTGGCCCCGCGGCACAGATCACGAATGCGCTGACGGCAGCTTTCCCCGGGGCTGAAGTGCGCACTGCTCTGGCCGCGTATGGGTGAGCAGCGCACTTCCAGGGTCTTGATCACCTGCTCCAGCCATTTGAGGGCCGGCACGGCATGCTCGGGGTTGCCGATGATGTCGCGTACCAGGGCGAAGGCGCGGTTGCGCATATAGCGCACCTGATCGGGCGCCAGGTCGCTGCCCAGTTCACGCAGCTCGTCGCGCTCGTCATTGTCGAGTTTGAGGTCGGCGAGGCTGTCACGCAGGTGTTGGTCGAGGCGGTTGAAGTCCATTCTTAACCCTGTCGAGTCCGTTTTCGGGTGCGGCGTTTCTGGCCGCCGCGTTGCCATGAGGCGTACAGGCCGCCGCACAGCGCGCCGGCCAGGTGATATTCGAACGACACGCCCTGCCGGGGCAGCAGGCCGTAGAAGAAGCCGCCATACAACAGCAGAGCCAGGGCCGCCAACAACAGGTCGGCGAAGCTGCGGCGGAACCAGGCGCGCCCCAGCAACAGGCCCCACAAGCCGAACAGCCAGCCGCTGGAGCCGACATGAATACCCGGACGGCCGAACAGCCAGACCAACACCCCACTGGCAACGATGATGAACAGGCTGGCGCGGATGAACTCGCCGCGCGACTCCAGCAGCGCCAGGGCGCCCAGCACCAGGAAACCGCTGAGGTTACCGAACAGGTGCAGCCAGCTGCCGTGCAACCAGGGCGCCAGCAGGATGCCTGGCAACGCCTGGAGCTCCCGGGGGATCAGCCCGAAGCGATTGAGGGCGTAGCCATCCAGGCTGTTGATCAGTTGCAGCACGACCATCACCGCGGCGATGCCGAACAGCAGCTTCAGGCGCGGTAACAGCCAGAGCGTCACGGCGTCTCGCCACCCTGCCCCATCATCCGGGCGATCTCCCGCAGTTGCTGGGCCATGTCGCCCATGCGCTTGTGGGTACCCAGGTCGATGTCGATCTTCTTGTCCATGGCATTGATCAGCGGCACCACGCCATCCTGCAGGCCATCGGCCAGCCGTTCGAGCAATGCCTGCACGCCGGGTTGCGGCTGCGCCTGCACGGCCACCTCCACCTTCGGCTGCACGTCGCGCAGGCGCTCGAGGCCAGCCAGCAGTTCCTGCCAGGGCACGGCGGCAGGCGCAGGTGCGGCAGGCTCACTGCGAGCCAGGCCGCGCACGCCCTCGACCAGGTCGTTGAGCTGCGCCACCACACGGGCGCCGACGTCCGAATCGCTGCCGCCCATGGCCTTGTTGCGCATGAAGTCGCGCTTGATCTGCGTCCAGCGCTCGAGCTGCTCGGGCGTCTGGTTGCCACGCAGTTCGGCGAGCTTGAGCAGGTTCTCCTCGGCGCCGGTGGTGAGCAGCTGCGACTCGCCCTGGTAGTGGTCGGCGATCAGTTGCAGCAGCTCGGCATCGTTCATTACCGAGCTGATCTTCTCGGCCATCTTGTTCATGTTGCGGTAGCTGCCCTGCAGCTTGAACGGTGGCTCGGTGCGGTAGCTGTCGGCCTGGGCGGCACTGACGATGTATTGCTGGTTGACCCGGCCGACCACGTCACGCACCTGCATCAGGCGCTGCAGGGTGGCGACGATCTCGTTGATCTCGGCGCCGCTGTAGCTGTGCGACAGCTCGTTGGCGGAGAACGGCTTGCCCTCGGCCTTGGCGACGAAGCGATAGACGTCGGCCATCTCGCGGGTGGCCAGCGGCGCCAGTACCGGGTTGGAGGTCAGGCTGTTCTCGATGTAGCTCAGCGCGAAGGCTTCCTGCATGCCACCCAGGGTGTCGCCCAGGTTGTAGATGTCGGCGCGGTTGGCGAGCATGTCGGGGATCTTGAACACGTCGCCGGACTCGGTATACGGGTTGCCGCTCATCACCACGCAGAACTTCTTGCCGCGCATGTCGTAGGTCTTGGTGTGGCCCTTCCACACGCCCTCGATGCGCCGGGTGCCGTCGCACAGCGAGATGAATTTCTGCAGGAATTCGGGGTGGGTGTGCTGGATGTCATCGACATAGAGCATCACGTTGTTGCCCATTTCCAGGGCCAGGTTGAGCTTCTCCAGCTCCTGGCGCGAGGTGGCGTCCGGCGCCTGGGCCGGGTCGATGGAGCGCACCTCGTGGCCGAGGGCCGGGCCGTTGATCTTCATGAAGATCAGGCCGAGGCGATGGGCCACGTACTCCATCAGCGTGGTCTTGCCGTAGCCGGGCGGCGAAATGAGCATCAGCAGGCCCATCAGGTCGGTGCGCTTGTTCTCGCCGGCAGTGCCCATCTGCTTGGCCAGGTTGTCGCCGATAAAGCCCAGGTACACGTCGTTGATCAGCTTGTTGCGCACGAACGAGGACAGCGGCCGCGGCTTGAACTCGCTCAGGCGCAGCGCCATACGCTCACGGTTGACCACCTCCTGGCGCAGGCTCTGGTAGCGCTGCAGCTCGGGCAGGAAGGTTTCGCGGTGGTGGCGCAGGCGCTGGAAGAAATCGTGCAGGGCAAAATTCAGGGTGCCGTCCTGAATGCGCGGGTGATCACCGAGCAGCCCCTCGACGCGCACCTGCAGGTCCGCCTCGGTGACCCGCAGCGGCACATCGCTGTCGATCAGGCCCAGGGCCACGGCCTCCGGCACGTAGGCGTCGAGGTGCTGGTGGCCCTGCTGCGCGCAATAGGCCTGCAGCCAGTTCTCGGCCAGCGCCCAGCGCTGCTCCGGGCGCCCCCGCAGACGCTCCTGGGCCTGCAGGTAGCCGTCCCACATATGGACGGCTTCCAGGTGCTGGCGCAGGCCATCGAACAGCTCGCGGGCATATTTGCTGACCACGAACTCGATGCGCTGGGCGGCCAGTTCCTCGACCAGGTACTCGGCAGCTTCACGTTGCAGGGCTGCCTCGACCGGCATCGGGTGGCGGGCCAGAAAACCCTGCAGCGCCTTGAGCACTTCGCCCTGCAGTTGGCGGATGCCCTCGTCGCGAGCGAACAACTGGCGGATGTTGGCGCAGGTACGCGCCCGCTCCGGCCAGTGCACGGCGTCCACGTCTTCGCGCCAGCGGCTCCAGAAGAACAGTGCGAAGCCGCGCGCCCGCGGTGAATAGGTGAGCAGGCCAGCCGCCTCGCGCAGCGCCAGCAAGCGCAGCAGGATGGCCATGGCGTCCTGATCGTGGATGCCCTTCTGATAGCCCTCCTTGTAACGCGGTGCGGCGAATTCGCGAATGCGCTTGAGCAGCTCCTCCGGCTGGCTCATGTGCGTCTTGAGCTGATCCAGGCTCAGGCCATCGCGGGTGCGCACCGCCGCGTCGAGCACCAGCCCCGCCAGGTATTCACCGCGATACAGCGCGGCCGATTCGGACTCCAGGCTCACCTGCCAGTAATCGCGCAGGCCCTCGAGCTCGGCATCGTGCAGCGGCTCGAGGAAATCGGTGCCGGTCAGGTGCAGGAACAAGCCGTCACCACGGGGCAACAGGGTCAGGTCGAGTTCCTGGGTGTTGACCGCGAAGCGGTGGCGCGGCCCCAGCTTGATGACATCGCCACCCGCCTCGAACAGCTCGCTCTTGTCGCGCAGCGCACGCACCGCCTGGTCGCGGGCGGCCTTGAGGCGCGCCTCGACGTCATCGGCCTTGACGCTGTCCTTGAGCTCGCGCAGGCGCTCGGCCAGCTCACGCAGCTTGAGAATCAGCGGGTCGGCGGCGAAGAAGGCGTTGAGCTCCTGGGCCTCGCTGAGCTTGGCGGTACGCCGCCCCAGGCTGTCGAGAATCCGCCGCGCGGCGTCGAGCAGGCCCTGGGCCTTGCGCTGGCGCTCGTCGAGCAGGCTCTGCTTGTGCGCCTCGAAGGTTTCCAGCAGCTCCTCGCGCTTGGCCAGGATGTCACCGAGAAACTGTTCGTGATCGCCGAACTGGCTTTCCAGCTCTTCGAGCTGCACCAGCAGCCGCGACAACTGCTCGTCGCAGCGCTCGGGATCCTGGGCCAGTGCCAGGGCGTTGGTGATGCTCTGGCTGAACAGCTTGAACTGGGCACCGAACTGCGCCACGGTCTCTGCCGAACCCAGGCCCTTGCGACGCTGCTCGGCGCGCGCCTTGGCCTGGTTGAGCTTGGCATAGACCTCGGAAATGGCGTCGACGATACGCGTGCGTTCGGTGGCGTCGTCGATCTGCAGCGAGGCCATCAGGCCGGACAGCATGTCCAGGTTACCGGCCATCTCGTTGAGGCTGGCCAACGGCTCGGCCAGTTGCGCGACGCTTTCGGCCTTCTGCACCTGCTCGTCGAGCAGCTGCAGGTTGTGGTGATAAGGCTGCAGCGCGGCGTCACCGGCGAGAAAGCGCGAGGTCGCCGCGGCAGTCTGGTCGCGGGCCTCGAGCAGCGCGGTTTCCATGGCGTCGATGCGCGCCACGTCGATGTAGCGGTAGTCGCGGATGGTCAGCAGCTGGCCACGCTGGGCGGTGATCGCATTGAGCGCTTCGACGTATTGCTCGACCTTGTCCCAGGTGTCCGAGCGCACGCTTTCGAGCAGCGCCTTCTGCCGGCTTTCGGCCTCGGCCATGGCCGCGGCGGACTGCTGGCGAATGCTCTCGACCTTCTCGAACTCGTCGAGCACCAGCTCGCCGGTGGCGGCGATCTCGCGCAACAGCGGCGCCAGCTCGGCGCATTGCGGGTCGCTCAGCCAGTGGTAGATATCGAACAGCCGGCGGGTGTTCTGGCACAGCAGGCTGTAGCGCGCCACCGACACTTCACGGCTGTCGATCTCGCGGCTGAGGTTGAACAGGTCGGACACCCCGCGCACCAGCTCGGCATTGCCGATACGCCCGAAGAAGCCGCTGCGCGCCGGTTGGCGGGCGGCGTATTCCTCGCTCTCGAACGGCGTCTGCCAGACCTGCATGGGGTGGATGCGCGTCGGCTCATCGCCCTCGGCGGAGAAGATCACCATGCGGCCGTCTTCCAGGCGCGCATAGCCGTGGCCGAAGATCGGGTTCTGCAGCTGGCGGGTGACCATGTTGTAGGTCAGCAGCACCGCCCGGCCTTCGCCCGGGTGGTAGAAGATGTACTGCACGTCCTCGCCGTTGGGCGAGCGCACCGAGCGCTTGAAGCGCATGCCGGCCATCGACTGCTCGAAGGTCTTGTGCTCGCCGTTCTGCAGGTAGTAACCGCCGGGAAAGATGATGCCGTGGTCTTCGGGCAACTGCACGCAGGCCAGGCCGATGGCATCGATGCGCTCGACCTTGCGGGTCAGGCGGTTGAACACCAGGTAGCGCCACTGCTCTTCGCGGTACGGCAGGATCTTCAGCAGGATCAGGCTGCCCAGGGCGGCGTACTCGATCTGCGCATCGTCCAGCGACTGGGTCTTGTCCATCACCTCTTCGCGGTAGATGCCCTGCCCGCTCTCGGTGTTGTTCTCGACCTTGATGGTCAGGTCGCCGCCGACCGTCTCGACGAACACCGTGTCGAGGATGTTCAGGTGCGGGTGGCGGCCATTGACCGTCATCTCGCGGCTGGTCTTCTGCCACTCGAAATCGAACGGTGCGGGCAGCGCGATATCGCGTTCACCGCGGTTGTCGATGTACTGCACCTGTTTGCCGTCGAGCGACAGCGACCAGCGGAACACGCGGATGTCGGTGATCCGCTCGCCGATCTGGAAGCTGGCCAGCAGCTTGCCGTCGCGGATCGCCAACTGCAGCAGGCGAGTGTTCTTGTAGTAGGTGTACAGCTCGTTGAAGTCGTTGACGAAGCCGCTCTGGCTCAGGAAAGTGCCATCCAGCGGGATCGATTCGGCTTCATAGCCCTCGCTGCCTTCGACCAGGCGATAGAGGGAGAACACGTCGGCGACCGCGGTTTCCTTCTTCAGGCCCATGAACACGTTGTAGCCGAACAGCAGCCAGTCGCCGACCTGCACGATGTCGCGGGCGATGCAGTTGTTCTCGGTGCGGATGCGCACCCGGCCAATGACTTCCATCTGGCTGCTGCCGAACTCCTCCAGGCGCTGCCCGTTGAGTGCTTCGGTGCCCTGCCGCAGGCGCAAACCCTGCTCCTGCAGGCGCTTGTGCAGCACCTCATAGGCGCCGCCTTCGGCAACGGCCTTGTCGAGAATGTCCTGTTGGGTGTTTTCGGCCTGGGCGTCCGACATCATGGTCTTCCTGAATCTGCGCGGTCTGCAAGGGCCCCGTCATGGGCGGAGCCGACACGAATGAGGCGGTGCTCAGGCACCGATCTTGCGGGCGATCTCGGCGAGTTTCTCGCGCATCGCGGGGTCGAGCTCCTCGGGTTTGATGCGGGCGATGATGCGCGTCAGCACACGGATCTCGTCGTCATCGATCACCCCATCGCGCTCGGCGATGTCCAGTAGCGAGCCCAGCTCGGCGGCGTCCAGGCGGCCGTCATCGGCAAAGCACTGGATGCTGCGAAAGGTCATTTCCAGATGATCTCTAGATTGCGACATGCCACTTTCCTTGTAGTTGGGGCAGGCCTGGCGGCCTGCAAGCGCGGGCCTGGCCCGCGTCGAATCGCGTAACAGGCTCCGGCCGGGTTGGCTGGAGCCTGACACCGTGGCTTACACCGCGTCGCTGTCGCTCACCGCAGCCGGTTTGGCTTCGGCGGCGCGGCCCTGCAGTAGTCGCGCCAATACGTCCTGCACCACCGGGCTCTTGCCGACCACGCCCTCGATGGCCTTGCCCACGGAAAGGGACTTGGCGAACGAGTTGAAGAAGTCGCCTTCGCCGCCGACGATCTCGATCTTCGCCTTGGCCAGCGCGGTGGCCAGCACCTCGGCCTGATCCTTGGCGATTTCCTTGTTGGCGGCGATGGCGGCCATGGCCTCCTCGAAGCTCTTCTCCAGCTGCATGCGGAACTCTTCGTGCTGGCGCGCATTGTCGCTGAGCGCATCCAGGGCACCGAACTTCTTGCCCAGGCCTTCGGCTTCGGCGTTCAGACGCTCCAGCAGCACCTGCGCCTCGGCCATACCCAGGTCCTGGGTGGCCTTCGCCTTGGCAGTGCCGAGCTGCTCTTCGCCGCGCGCCTGGGCGCCGAGCTTCTCTTCCAGCACCTTGGCATCGGCCAGGCCGTCCTTCTCCTTGGCGGCGGCCTGGGCTTCGGTGACACGTGCCTGGGCCAGGCCCTTTTCCTGCTCGCCCTTGGCTTCGGCGATCAGCCGCTCGGCCTGCACGCGCGCCTCGGCGAGGCCCTCCTTCTCCTTGGCTGCAGCGGTGACTTCACGTACCCGCGCATCGGCCAGACCGGGCGCAGCGCGCTCGGCTTCGATACCTTCGGCCAGCTTCTTCTTGGCCTCGGCGCTCTTGGCTGCGGCTTCCAGTTCGGCCTGGGCGAGGTTGTTGATTTCCACCGCCTTGTGCTTGGAACGGGTTTCGTCCGCCTCGGCCTGCTTGACCTGGCGCACCAGCTCCTGCTCGGCTTCGGCCTGGGCGTTGAGCACGGTGACCTGCTTCATGCGCTCGGCTTCGGAGATCTCACGGACTTCCTTGATGCGCTCTTCTTCCTGGGCCACGGTCTTCTCCACCGCAACGCGTTCGCGCACCACGCTGGCGATGTTCTTGCGCTCTTCTTCCAGGGCCTTTTCCTTCTCGATGCGCTGCAGCTCGACTTCGCGCTCGCGGGCCACCACTTCCAGATCCTTGGCGCGGGTGACCTTCTCCACCTCGATGACCACCGCGCGCTGGCGGTTCTGCTGGGCCACTTCCACTTCGCGCTGATGATTCTCGGCACGGATGTCCAGCTCCTGCTGGGTCTGGATACGGGCCTGCTCGGCCTTCAGGCGCTCTTCTTCCTTGACCTTGAGGGTCTCGGCCTGCTCACGGGCCTGGATGGTCTCGATCTCGCGCTTCTGGCGTGCTTCGGCATCGGCCTGCTGACGCTCCAGGGCCAAGGTCGCCTCGCGGGTTTCGACGTTCTTCTTCTTGATCGCCAGCTCTTCGTTGCGCTCCAGGTCATTGGTGATGACGTTCTGCGCAGCGGTCAGCTGGGTGATCTTGCGGATACCCTCGGCGTCGAGAATGTTGCTCGGGTCCAGGGAGCTCTTGGCGGTCTGCTCCAGGTAGTCGATGGCCACGTCTTCGAGCACGTAGCCGTTGAGGTCGTTGCCGATCACCTCGACGATGCGGTCGCGAAACTCCTGGCGGTTCTCGAACAGCTGGACGAATTCGAACTGCTTGCCGACGGTCTTCAGGGCCTCGGAGAACTTGGCGTTGAACAGCTCGTTCACCGCGGCACGGTCGGAGGCCCGCTCGACGCCGATGGCCTTGGCGACCTTGAGCACGTCTTCCTGGGTCTCGTTGACGCGCAGGTAGAAGGCCACGGTGATGTCGGCGCGCATGTTGTCGCGGCAGATCAGGCCGTCCTTGGCACGGCGGTCGACCTCCAGGGTGATCAGGGAGATCTTCATGAACTCCTTGAGGTGGATGACCGGGTAGACCAGCGCGCCGGTGAAATGCACCTTGGGCGTGGACGACATGTCGTTGACGATCAGCGCGGTGCCCTGGGGAACCTTGATGTAGAAGGCCTTGAACAGGGCCAGCAGGCCGACGATCAGCAGGGCGACCAGGCCGACCCCGACCAGCACGGGGATCAGCGACGGGGAAAGGTTGTACATTGCACTCAATCTCCTTTGAGACAAACGGAACCGACGGCTCAGATGCCGCGGAACTCATCCTCGGTTATCACCCGGTAGGCGTGCTGCGCCTCCAGGTACTCCAGTAAAACGACACGGTCGCCACGCTTGAAACCCAGCTGCTCGTCGGCGCGCACCCGCAGGATCAGCCCGGCGCCGCCATCTTCCAGCACGGCTTCGCCATGGCTGGCGGTCACCCGCCCGCTGCGCACCACGGCGGTCTGGCCGAGCACGCTCTTGCTGCTGGTGACTTCCAGCTTGCGAAACAACGGACGCAGCGGCGCGCATAACAGGCGGGTGGGCGCCACGGCGAGCATCAGCGCCAATACGGCGATTACCACGCCCAGCGGATAACGCAGCCACTCGAGCGGCAGCAGGCTGAGCAGCCAGAGGTCGGCGAAATAGCTGATGAACCAGGCAAAGAAAGCCAGCAGCGTGAACACCAGGGTGAGCGGTATGTCACGCAGCTTGAGTTTGGACAGGAGCGCTGCCGCCGGGCCTTCCAGTGCGGAATCGGCCTCGACGTCGAGCACGTCGATCTCGATCAGGCCGAACGCGACGATGACCCAGTACAGCACTGCCAGGCACAGCAGGAAGCTGAAGATGACCGTCGGGAACGCCAACGAGACCTGCAGGAAGATTTCCATGATTTCCTATCCCTGAAAACATGGCGGAGCCTGCTGGCCCCACCACTCATGACGCATCGAAGCCAGCCGCAATCAGGGCTTGGCCTTGTCCTTGAGGCGCGCCAGCACGCTGTCGGCGCTGCTCTTGTCGGCGACGATACCGGCGGCGCGCAGTTTGGCATCCAGCGACTCGTCAGGGTTGGAGGCCTGGGCCAACTCGGCCGCCGCTTCCATCTTCGCCGCACGCTCGGCCTGCTGCTGCTTGATGCGCTCCAGCGACTCGACCGCGGTGTGCAGCTTGGCTTGCGAGCCGCCATAGCGCTGAGCCACGGCCATCTGCGCCTTCTGCACGCTTTCGGTGGCCTTGACGGTATCCACCTGCTGTTTCAGGCGCTTGATATTGGCTTCAGCCTGGCTGACCGCGCCACGCAACTGAGCGACGCTGGCCGCGTAGTTGTCAGCTTGCTCGCGCTCGCTGCCCAGTTCGACTTCCAGGTTGGCGATCTTGCCGGCCACTTCGGCGGCCAGGTCGTCCTTGCCGGTCTCCAGCGCCTTGACGGCGTATTCTTCGTACTCGGCAATCTTGGCGGCAGACTTGCTGGCACGCTCGGCGGCCAGCTTCTGCTTGGCCATGATCTCGGCCAACGCTTCCTTGGATTTGCGCAGCTCGCTATCGGCGTCGCGGATTTCCTGATCGAGAATGCGCAGGGCCTGGCCATCGACCAGCACCTCACCCATTTCATTGGCACCGCCGCGCAGCGCCGTCAGCAATTTGCTCCAGACGTTCATGGGCATGTCTCCTTATGCACGGGCCTTGAGGAAGTCTTCGTAGGCTTCGGTGGCCTTGATCACGTTGTCCGCCAGCGTTTCGATCTCCAGCACCACGTTGGGCAGGATCGACGAGGCGCTGAGCGCACCGAACATGGTGTAGCAGGCCTGGCCGTCCGGCAGGGTTTCGAGCCCCACGCAGGACAGCGGGAACAGCTTGTGGCTGCGCAGCACTTCTTCGTTGAAGGCCGCGGTGTCGCGCACATCGCTGGCAGGCCAGAGCAGCGCCTCGACCACGATCTGATCGCCGAACACGGCGATGAACAGCGGCAGATCGCCGTATTCCTTCATGGTCACGTGCAGACTGGCGTCGGCACCCTGGATCAGCTCGACCGCCGCGCGACCATCGGCAAACGGCTCTGTCGCCGACAGCGCCTCGAACAACGTTTGTGCAGTCCAAACCTGAGGCATGCTCACCCCCTCCTCCATTGAAGCCAGCTCCGGCTGGGGCTGGCGCAGTTTCCTTTCGAACGCCGAGAGCCGCTGGGCGTGCTCGGGCAGAATCCACACCTCCTTCTTCACCAGCCCCTGCTCACGCAGGCGCTGACGGAAAAGACGCTGGTAATGCGCAGATGATTTGTTTTCCATGAAGGCAGACTAGAACATCACATGTGATAACTCAATACATCACATGTAATTTAATCAGGGAATCTGCTTGCGGTCATTCTGCCAGGTGCCGGCAGCCGTTGCGGAGGGAATCAGCCGGGCAACTCTAGCCCAGAAAACGCCGGCCGTTCGCCAACTGCGTCGCAGACAACGCGGATTGGCAGCGCTGGCCTGCCGCCGCTCGATCGCCAGCCGTGAACGAAACGGCAACAGCCCCTAGATAGACGCCATCAATGGGCCAGCCTTGGCAAACCGCAACGAGCCGGTATGATGCGCCACTTTTTCAGGAAAGCCGCATGCCGTTTCGCCGCCTTCTCGCACTCCTGTGCCTCACCCTCTGCACCTCGCTGCAGGCCGCCCCACCGCAAAGCTTCAGCCAGGCCAAGAAGATCGGCTGGACCCTCTACGAGCGCCAGTCGGTGGAGTTCTATTGCGGCTGCAGCTTCAAGGGCAACCGCGTCGACCTGAAAAGCTGCGGCTACACGCCACGCAAGAATGCCAACCGCGCCGCACGCATCGAATGGGAGCATATCGTCCCAGCCTGGCAGATCGGTCATCAACGCCAATGCTGGCAGCACGGCGGGCGTAAGAACTGCAGCAAGAACGACAGCGTTTACCGCCGCGCCGAGGCTGACCTGCACAACCTGGTGCCGGCGATTGGCGAGGTCAATGGCGACCGCAGCAACTACGACTTCGGCTGGCTGCCGCAAAAGCCCAGCCAGTATGGCGCCTGCCCCACGGTGGTCGACTTCAAGGCCCGCAAGGTCATGCCCCGCCAGCAGGTGCGCGGCATGATCGCCCGCACCTACCTGTACATGAGCGACCGCTACCAACTGCGCCTGTCCAAGCAGAACCGCCAACTGTTCAACGCCTGGAACAAGACCTACCCGGCCGAACACTGGGAGCGCCAGCGCAACCAACTGGTCGGTTGCGTGATGGGCTGGGGCAACCCCTATGTCGGGCAACTGGACAAGCGCCTGTGCAAGCAGGCGCCGGTGGCGGCGGTCAATCGGCGGTAGAGCCTTGAGGCAAAAGCGCCGTGATGGATTAGCGAGCTAAAGCCCACCTTGTGCCCTCACCAGATGAAGGTGATTAATGATGCGAGAGCGCGCCATAGGCGCGAATCGCGGGCATGGCCCGCTCCCACAGGAGCCAGCTGATAGCCCCCTTGAAAACAAGAAAGGCCGGCCCCTCACGGCGGCCGGCCTTTCGAGCTGCAGCGCTAGCGCTTACAGCGGCTTGCCGCGGTTGCCGTGGGCGGCCACGAATTGCTGCACGGTCGCCAGGTCATTGGCCAGCACGGTGCAGCGCTCGTCACGTTCGAACAGATCGGCCAGGTGCGCCGGCAGGGCTGGCGACAGGTTCACAGCCGACTTCTCGATGGCCTCCGGGAACTTGACCGGATGGGCGGTGCCCAGCACCACCATCGGCACGCTCAGGCTGCGCCGGCATTCACGGCCAGCCCGCACGCCGATGGCGGTATGCGGGTCGAGCAGCTCGCCGGTAGCGGCGTACACCTCGG
This sequence comes from Pseudomonas sp. G34, assembly GCF_031119625.1. Classification (GTDB taxonomy): domain Bacteria; phylum Pseudomonadota; class Gammaproteobacteria; order Pseudomonadales; family Pseudomonadaceae; genus Aquipseudomonas. Next base: position 176,259 of record NZ_JAVHZV010000007.1, on the reverse strand, counting down.
CGATGGTCTGGCAGGTCTGCTCGTCGCTCACCGCGAGGGAATCGAACAGCTTGCGGGCCTCGGTCCAGCGGTCGTCTTCGACAGTGAAACCACCGGTCTGGCGGAATTCGGTCATCAACGCGGCGATCGACGGGCCGTTGCGACCATGCAGGTCGAACAGCAGGCGCTCGAAGTTCGACGACACCATGATGTCCATCGACGGCGTCAGGGTCGGATACAGCTCGCCCTTGGCGTACTGGTTGCCGCTCATGAAGCGGTGCAGGATGTCGTTGCGGTTGGTGGCGACGATCAGTTGGCTGACCGGCAGGCCCATGTTGCGTGCCAGGTAACCGGCGAAGATGTCGCCGAAGTTGCCGGTCGGCACCGAGAACGCCACCGAACGCGCCGGCCCGCCGAGCTGCAGGGCGGCGTGGAAGTAGTAGACGATCTGGGCCATGATCCGCGCCCAGTTGATCGAGTTGACCGCCACCAGGCGCGTGCCCTTGAGGAAGCCCTGGTCGGCGAAGCTGGCCTTGACCATCTCCTGGCAGTCATCGAAGTTGCCCTCGATGGCGATGTTATGGATGTTGTCGCCGAGGATGGTGGTCATCTGCCGGCGCTGCACCTCCGACACACGGTTGTGCGGGTGCATGATGAAGATGTCGACGTTGTCGCAGGCCTTGCAGCCCTCGATGGCCGCCGAGCCGGTGTCGCCACTGGTGGCGCCCATGATCACCACGCGCTCGTTGCGCTTGGCCAGCACGTAGTCGAGCAGGCGGCCGAGCAGCTGCAGGGCGAAATCCTTGAACGCCAGGGTCGGGCCATGGAACAGTTCGAGCACCCACTCGTTGCCGTTGAGCTGGCGCAGCGGCGCCACGGCCGAGTGCTCGAACACGCCGTAGGTGTCTTCGAGAATCTGCTTGAAATCGGCATCCGGGATGCTGCCGGTGACGAACGGGCGCATCACCCGGAAGGCCAGCTCGTGATACGGCAGGCCGGCCCAGGAAGCGATCTCCTCCTGGGTGAAGCGTGGCAGGTTTTCCGGCACGTAAAGGCCGCCATCGGTGGCCAGGCCAGCCAGCAGGACGTCTTCGAAATTCAGGGCCGGTGCCTGGCCGCGGGTGCTGATATAGCGCATGGTCTGCAAACCTTCGGTCTGGGGCGCCACGCCGCGAGCGAGTCGCGGCGCGCGACGAAATTAGCTGAGTTGTTCGACGCGGATGCGCACCACGTTGCCGACGACGTCGGCCAGCGCTTCCAGGGCAGAGATGGCGTCGTTCATGTGCTGCTCGGCAACGCGATGAGTGACCAGGATCATCGGCACCAGGCCGTCCTGCTCCTCGACTTCCTTCTGCATGATCGATTCGATGTTGATGCCGCGCTCCGACAGGATGCTCGCCACCTGGGCCAGCACGCCAGGACGATCCTTGGCCTGAATGCGCAGGTAGTAGGCACTCTCGCAATCGGTGATCGGCAGAATCGGATGATCGGACAGCGAATCCGGCTGGAAGGCCAGGTGCGGCACGCGGTTGGTCGGGTCGGTGGTCAGTGCCCGCACCACGTCGACCAGGTCGGCGACCACGGCCGAGGCGGTCGCTTCCATGCCGGCACCGGCGCCGTAGAACAGCGTGCTGCCAGCGGCGTCGCCATTGACCATCACCGCGTTCATCACGCCGTTGACGTTGGCGATCAGGCGGTCGGCCGGGATCAGCGTCGGGTGCACGCGCAGCTCGATGCCAGCCTCGGTACGGCGCGCCACGCCCAGGTGCTTGATGCGGTAGCCCAGCGCCTCGGCGTAGTTGACGTCGGCGGTGGTCAGCTTGGTGATGCCTTCGGTGTAGGCCTTGTCGAACTGCAGCGGAATGCCAAAGGCGATGGACGCCAGGATGGTCAGCTTGTGGGCCGCGTCGATGCCTTCGACGTCGAAGGTCGGGTCGGCTTCGGCGTAACCCAGGGCCTGGGCTTCGGCCAGCACGTCCTCGAAGGTACGGCCCTTCTCGCGCATCTCGCTGAGAATGAAGTTGCCGGTGCCGTTGATGATCCCGGCCAGCCAGTTGATACGGTTGGCCGACAGGCCCTCACGGATCGCCTTGATCACCGGAATGCCGCCAGCGACCGCCGCCTCGAACGCGACGATCACGCCCTTCTCGCGGGCGCGGGCGAAGATCTCGTTGCCGTGCACGGCGATCAGCGCCTTGTTGGCGGTGACCACGTGCTTGCCATTGTCGATGGCCTTGAGCACCAGCTCGCGGGCGACGCTGTAGCCACCGATGAGCTCGACGACGATATCGATCTCGGGGTTGCTGGCCACCGCGAACACATCGTCGGTCATGGTAATGCCGGTCGACTGGTACTGGGGCTTGGGTGTACGGGTGGCAATCTGCGCCACCTCGATGCCACGCCCGGCACGACGCGCGATTTCCTCGGCGTTGCGCTTGAGCACATTCACGGTACCGCCACCGACGGTACCCAGCCCACAGATGCCTACTTTGACCGGATTCACACTAGACTCCCAACTGCACTGCATAAAACGGCCGACGCGGGCGCCGGCCGTGGAAAAGAGCCGCACATTACGAAGCGGCTGTCTGATAGTCAATCAAGCCGGATCACTTGGCCTCCAGGGCCAGTTTTGCCAGCTGCGCCGCCGGCTGATAGCCGGGGATCATCTTGCCGTTTTCCAGGATGATCGCTGGCGTGCCATTGACGCCGATCATCTGCCCCAGCTGATATTGCTGGGCAACCGGATTGTCGCAGGTGGCCGCAGGCACCGCCTCGCGGGACTTGGCCTGATTCATCGCCGCCTGGCGATCCTTCGAGCACCAGACGCTGGCCAGATCCTTGGCACCCTTGCTGCCCATACCCTGACGTGGGAAGGCCAGATAGCGCACCTCGACACCCGCCTTGTTCAGCTCGGCCACTTCGCTGTGCAGCTTCTGGCAGTAGCCGCAATCGGTGTCGGTGAATACGGTGATATGGGTCTTTGGCTCCTTGGGCGCGAACACCACCATGTCCTTGGCAGGAATGGCGTTGATCTGCTTGGCGATGGCCTTGCCTTCTTCAGCCTCGGTGAGGTTGATGGCCTGGCCGTCCTTGAACTGGAACAGGTAGCCCTGCATGACGAACTGCCCGTCGGCGCTGGCGTACAGCTGGCGACCGCCCTTGAGCTGGACCTGGTAGACGCCGGGCATCGGGCTTTCGGCGATGGCCTCGATCGGCAGATCCGGCTGGATCGACAGCAGGTTCTTGCGGATCGCCTGATCCGGGTCGGCAGCGTGGCCGAGAGTACTGACCAGACCAAGGGCCATGGCCGCGAAAATGCGGGTCACACGCATGGTTACTCCTATCGAGCGACGGGGTGACAAGGGAAGAGCGAAGACTACCATAACCAGGGCCCGCGACTGCGGGCGACAGACGCAAAGCGTGAACCGGCGCCGGCCAATTCAGCCCCGCGGGTGATGCTGCGCATGCAGCGCCTGCAAGCGAGCGCGCGCGACATGGGTGTAGATCTGCGTGGTGGACAAATCGCTGTGGCCGAGCAGCATCTGCACCACGCGCAGATCCGCACCATGGTTGAGCAGATGGGTGGCGAAGGCGTGCCGCAAGGTATGCGGCGACAGCGACTTGGCGATCCCCGCCACCCTGGCCTGGTGCTTGATACGGTGCCAGAAGGTCTGCCGGGTCATCTGCTCGCCCCGCAGGCTGGGAAACAGCACGTCCGCCGGCCGCCCCGCCAACAGCGCAGGCCGCGCCTCGCGGCAGTAACGCTCGACCCAGCCGATGGCCTCCTCGCCCATCGGCACCAGGCGCTCCTTGCTGCCCTTGCCGAACACCCGCAGCACGCCCTGGCGCAGGTTGACCTGCTCGAGGGTCAGGCCGATCAGTTCGCTGACCCGCAGGCCGCAGGCATACAGCACCTCGAGCATGGCGCGGTCGCGCAAACCAATCGGGTCGCCCAGGTCAGGGGCAGCCAGCAGCGCTTCGACATCGGCCTCGGACAGCGACTTGGGCAGCGGCCGGCCTAGTTGCGGCATGTCCACCTGCAGCGTCGGGTCGCTATCGATCACTCCCTCACGCAACAGGAAGCGGTAGAAGCCGCGCATGCCGGAAATCAGCCGCGCCGTGGAGCGCGCCTTGTAGCCTTCGTTCATGCGCCAGGCCAGGTGATCGAGCAGCACCTCGCGGCCGACCGATTGCAACTCGACCCCACGCGCCTGCAGCCAGCCATTGAGCAACGCCAGGTCACTGCGATAAGCCGACTGGGTATGGGCGGAAAGCCCCTTCTCCAGCCACAGGGCCTCGATGAAACGCTCGATCAGCGGATGGTCGACAGCGGACATGGGATCAGCCCTGTTTCAGGTAGATAGTCGTGGTGCAGGTGCTCGCGAGCTTGACTTGTGGGAGCGCGAAACGACGAACCGACACCTGATACCAATACACCAAACCCCAGAAACGAAAAAAGCAGCCGAGGCTGCTTTTTTCGTGGGGAAAGCTGGCTTAAACCAGTTTTTCCTTGATGCGTGCTGCCTTGCCGGACAGGTCGCGCAGGTAGTACAGCTTGGCTTTGCGAACGTCACCACGACGCTTGACTGCCAGGCTGTCGACCAGCGGGCTGTAAGTCTGGAAAGTACGCTCAACGCCAACACCGCTGGAGATCTTGCGCACAGTGAAGGCGCTGTTCAGACCGCGGTTACGCTTGGCGATTACCACGCCTTCGAACGCCTGCAGACGCTGACGGTCACCTTCCTTTACTTTTACCTGGACGATTACGGTGTCGCCCGGGGCAAAGGTCGGGATCTCTTTGCTCATCTGCTCAGCTTCGATCTGCTGAATGATCTTGTTGGTCATGCTGCGCTCCTAAGACGGGCCTTCAGGCCGGCCATCGATATTAGTTATCGTCCCGCTGGCGGATGTATTCCTCCAGCAGCTTTTTCTCTTCTCCAGAAAGCGAGCGGCTATCCAGAAGATCGACACGGCGTTCCCAGGTGCGTCCCAGGGACTGCTGCAAACGCCAGCGCCGGATGTGTTCGTGGTTGCCGCCAAGCAGCACCTCCGGAACACGCTTATCCGCATACACCTCCGGACGGGTGTAGTGCGGGCAGTCGAGCAAGCCATCCGTGAAGGAGTCTTCCTCGGCCGAATCTGCATGACCCAATGCACCAGGCAAAAGGCGCGTTACCGCATCGATCAGCACCATGGCCGGCAGCTCACCGCCGGACAGGACGTAGTCGCCGATCGACCATTCCTCGTCGACGTGCGTTTCGATGAAACGCTCGTCGACGCCTTCGTAGCGGCCGGCGATAAGGATCAAACGCTCCTCCTTCGCCAGCTCGCGTACCGCCGCCTGGGTCAGCGGGCGGCCCTGCGGCGAAAGGTAGATCACCTTCGCCTGGCCGCCGCCGGCCTGCCTGGCATCGGCCAAGGCATCTTCAAGCGGCTTGATCTTCATCACCATGCCAGGACCACCACCGAAGGGGCGGTCGTCAACGGTGTGATGACGATCCGTGGTGTAACTGCGTGGGTTCCAGCAGGTCAGCTGCAACAGCTCCTGCCTCACCGCACGGCTGGTAATGCCGTAATCGCCGATGGCGGCGAACATTTCCGGGAACAGCGTAATGACATCGACGCGCAAGCTAGGCATGGCGCTTAGAAATCCGCATCCCAGTCGACCTGCATTTCGCCAGCCTCGAGGTTGATCGACAACACACACTGCTGCGTATACGGCAGCAGGCGCTCACGATCATCGAGGCTGTCAGCGCAGGGCTTGACCACCATCACGTCATTGGCACCGGTCTCGAACAGATGATCGACCTTGCCGAGCAATTGCCCCGCCTGATCGATGACCTTCAGACCTTCCAGCTGATACCAGTAGTACTCGCCGTCTTCCAGCTCCGGTAGCTGGCTGCGGGGAACGCAGATCTCGAAGCCCGCGTAGGTACGCGCCACTTCACGATCATCGAGCCCTTTCAGCCTGGCGACCAGAACCTTGCCCTGCAAGCGTCCACCAGCCAGTTCAACCTGCTTCACCTCGCCATCGCGCCGTAGCGTCCAGCGAGGGTAATCGAGCACGTTATCCACGGGGTCGGTAAAGGAAAACACCTTCACCTCACCTTTGACGCCATGCACCGAGACAATCTTGCCAAGGACCATCAAGTCCTCGGCGGGAGCGGGCGTCGTGCTCATAAAGTGCTTAGGCGGCAGCCTTGGCAGCTTCTTTCAGCAGCTGAGCAACGCGCTCAGACGGCTGGGCACCCTGGCCCAGCCAGTAGGTAGCGCGCTCTTGATTGACGGACAGCTTGACTTCAGCACCCGAGGCGATCGGATTGAAGAAACCGATGCGCTCTACGAAGCGACCGTCGCGCGCATTGCGGCTGTTGGTCACGGTGAGGTGGTAGAAGGGGCGCTTTTTGGAGCCGCCACGAGCGAGACGAATAGTTACCATGTGAACATCGTTCCTGTAGTCGGTGCTAACTTGAGGCACACATCAAAAATGGGCCTAGGCCCGAAAGGCCGCATATTCTAAGGATTATGCGGCTGTTTGCAAATCTCTTTTTCCGCCGGCCGTCGATAGGCCCGTGCAGAGGCTTCAGAACTTCGGCATGCCGCCGCCCGGCATCATGCTGCCCATGCCGCGCATCATCTTGGCCATGCCGCCTTTGGCGCTGAATTTCTTCATCATCTTCTGCATCTGCTTGTGCTGCTTGATCAGCCTGCCGATGTCCTGCACCTGGGTGCCGGAGCCCATGGCGATACGGCGCTTGCGCGAACCGCTGATGATATCAGGGTCACGGCGTTCGGCCGGGGTCATCGAGTTGATGATCGCTTCCATCTGCTTGAACTGCTTCTCGGCCGCACCCTGGGCGCCGCCCATCTGCGCCAGGTTGACGCCACCCATCTGCGGCAGCTTGTCCATCAGGCCGCCAAGGCCGCCCATGCTCTTCATCTGCACGAGCTGGTCGCGGAAGTCTTCGAGGTCGAAGCCCTTGCCCTTCTTGAGCTTCTTGGTGAGCTTCTCGGCCTTGTCGCGGTCGAGGGTCTGCTCGGCCTGCTCGATCAGACTGAGCACGTCGCCCATGCCGAGGATACGCGAGGCGATCCGCTCGGGGTGGAAGGGCTCGAGCGCTTCACTCTTCTCGCCCATGCCGATGAACTTGATCGGCTTGCCGGTGATGGCGCGTACCGACAGCGCGGCACCGCCACGGGCGTCGCCGTCGACCTTGGTGAGCACCACACCGGTGAGCGGCAGCGCATCGTTGAAGGCCTTGGCGGTGTTGGCGGCGTCCTGACCGGTCATGGCGTCGACCACGAACAGGGTTTCCACCGGCTTGACCGCCGCGTGCAGGGCCTGGATCTCGGCCATCATCTCGGCGTCGATGGCCAGGCGACCGGCGGTGTCGACCAGTACCACGTCGATGAACTTGAGCTTGGCTTCGCGAATCGCCGCTTCGGCGATGGCCACCGGCTTCTGGGTGATATCGGACGGGAAGAAGGTCACGCCGATGTCGCCCGCCAGGGTTTCCAGCTGCTTGATCGCCGCCGGACGGTAGACGTCCGCGGACACCACCATCACGCTCTTCTTCTTGCGTTCCTTGAGCAGGCGCGCCAGCTTGCCGACGGTGGTGGTCTTGCCCGCGCCCTGCAGACCGGCCATCAACACCACCGCCGGCGGCGTGGTGCTCAGGTCGAGGTCTTCGTTGGCCGCGCCCATGAGGCTTTCCAGCTCCAGGCGCACGATCTTCACGAACGCCTGGCCAGGCGTCAGGCTTTTCGATACTTCGGTGCCAACCGCGCGATCCTTGACGCGGGCGACGAAATCCTTGACCACGGGCAGCGCCACGTCGGCCTCGAGCAACGCCATGCGCACTTCGCGCAGGGTGTCCTTGATATTGTCCTCGGTCAGCTTGGCCTTGCCAGTGACGCTGCGCAGGGTCTGCGAGAGGCGATCGGTTAAGTTTTCGAACATGCGCGTTCCTTTCGGGCCGTCGGGCCGGGATGGGCTGGCAGCAAACTGCGGATTATAACCAAGACTGGCCGGCTTTCGAGGCTTGTTTGTCGGCGCCCCTGTGACCTAGGGTCTGTTGACGTTTCAACGCGAGCCGCGTTGCCGTGCGTGAAGCATCAACAGCCCCTAGTGAGACCGGATACCACCTGCAGTCTTTTTGCGCCCCCCGTTGTGTGCCACACTCGGCGCCTTTCAGGCTCTCGTCATCCAGGATCTATGCACCCTCTGTTGCCCAGTCTCGTCGCAGCCGTCCTTTATTTTGGCGCCGCCGCTTACCAAGGCCTGCATCTGGCCCGCCGCAGCGCGCCCAGCAAAACCGTTTTGCTGCTGGTCGGCGCGGTTGCCCTGCTGTTCCACGGCGGCAGCCTGTTCATGCAGATGCATGACAGCGCCGGGCTGAATCTGGACTTCTTCAACACCGCCAGCCTGATCGCCTTCACGGTGATAGCGCTGATCCTGCTGGCCTGCCGGCAGATGCCGGTGGACAACCTGCTGCTGTTTCTCTTCCCCCTCGGCGGCCTGACGGTGCTGTGCGCGCAATTCATGCCCAGCGGCACCACCCAGCCGCTCGAAGAAGGCCCCGGCATCCTCGCCCACATCCTGCTGTCGATCATGGCCTACGGCATGTTGACCATCGCCATGTTCCAGTCACTGCTGCTGCTGGTGCAGGATCATCAACTCAAGCACAAGCATCCGTCCGGGCTGATTCGCAATTTCCCGCCCCTGCAGACCATGGAAAGCCTGCTGTTCGGTTTCCTGTGGTGCGGCTGGGCGCTGCTGTCGCTGTCGCTGCTGTCCGGGGCGATCTTCATCGACAACCTGTTCACCCAGCACCTGGTGCACAAGACCATCCTGTCATGCTTCGCCTGGATAGTGTTCGCGGTGCTGCTGTGGGGCCGCCACCAACTGGGCTGGCGTGGACACAAGGCGATTCGCTGGACGCTGGCCGGGTTCTGCCTGCTGATGCTGGCCTACTTCGGCAGCAAGCTGGTTCGCGAATTCATTCTGCATATCTGACCCAGGCCTCAATACATTCCGTGGACGACGTACATCCTGGCCTCTTGATTGGCCTGCTGGTCTTGCTGCTGGCCTGTTCGGCTTTCTTTTCCAGCTCCGAGACCGGCATTCTCAGCCTCAACCGCTACCGCTTACGCCACAAGGCCAAAGAGGGGCATCGCGGTGCCAAGCGTGTCAGCAAGCTGCTCAGCCGTCCCGACCGGTTGCTGGGCACCATCCTGATCGGCAACAACTTCGTCAATATCCTCGCGTCGTCGATCGCCACCGTGCTGGCCATCAAGCTCTATGGTGAAGCGGGCATCGCCATTGCCACTATCGGCCTGACCGTTGCCTTGCTGATCTTTGGCGAAATCACCCCTAAAACCCTGGCCGCACTGCACCCCGAAAAGATCGCCTACCCGGCCAGCCTGCCGCTGCAGGTGCTGCTCAAGCTGTTCTATCCGCTGGTGATCTCGCTTGGCTGGATCAGCAATGGCCTGCTGCGCCTGCTCGGCGTCGACCCGGCCACGAAGAACGATGACGCCTTGACCACCGAAGAATTGCGCAGCGTGGTGCGTGAAGCCGGCCACGAATTGCCCAAGAGCCGGCAGAGCATGCTGCTGGGCATCCTCGATCTGGAACGGGTCACGGTCAACGACATCATGATTCCGCGCAACGAGGTGGTCGGCATCAACCTGCAGGACGACCTGGTGTCCATCGTCGAGCAACTGCGCACCACCACCCACACCCGCCTGCCGGTGTTCAGGCAGGACATCAATCAGGTCGAAGGCATCGTGCATATGCGCGAACTCACTCAGTTGCTGACCCATGGCCAACTCACCCTGGAGTCGCTGCTCGGTGCCTGCAGCGAGCCCTACTTCATCCCGGAAAGCACGCCGCTGTCGACCCAGCTGTTCAACTTTCAGAAGCAGAAGCTGCGCATCGGCATGGTCGTCGACGAATACGGCGACGTGCTTGGCGTGGTCACCCTGGAAGACATCCTCGAAGAGATCGTCGGCGACTTCAATGCACAGGACACCGCGCGCAGCCTCGAGATCCAGAACCAGGAAGACGGTACCCAGGTGATCGACGGCGCGGCCTACGTGCGTGAAATCAACAAGGCGCTGGGCTGGCATTTGCCCGTCGACGGCCCCAAGACCCTCAACGGCCTGATCACCGAAGCCATGGAAAGCATTCCGGAAAGCGCGGTATGCCTGCAGCTGGGCGTCTATCGCCTGGAAATTCTGCAGTCGTCGGAAAACAGGGTGAAGAGCGTGCGCATCTGGAAGGCCAGTGACCTGCCGGAAAACCAGGCGCCCGATGGCCTGGAAGACTGACAGCGGCAAGGGGCGGCCTTGCACCGCCCCTACCCTCCGCCAGGCCAGCTAACAGGCGCGGGCCAGCGCCCGCGCCGACCGCTTACAGTTCGACCTTGACCGCTTGCGCCGAGCGCAGCGCCTTGGCGCGCGCTGCCTCCAGCGACTCGTCGCGCGCCAGGGCCACGCCCATGCGCCGCTGACCGCTGACTTCCGGCTTGCCGAACAGGCGCAGCGCGGTATCCGGCTCGGTGAGCGCGGCGCCCAGGCTGCCGAAGCTGACCTGCCGGGATTCGCCTTCGACCAGGATCACCGCCGAAGCGGACGGGCCGAACTGGCGGATCGCCGGAATCGGCAGGCCGAGGATGGCGCGTGCATGCAGGGCGAATTCGGACAGGTCCTGGGAGATCAGGGTCACCAGGCCGGTGTCATGGGGGCGCGGCGAGATTTCGCAGAACCACACCTGATCACCCTTGACGAACAGCTCGACGCCGAACAGGCCGCGACCACCGAGCGAGCCGGTAACGGCCAGGGCGATACGCTCGGCCTCGGCACGCGCCGCCGGGCTCATCGCCTGGGGCTGCCAGGATTCCTGGTAGTCGCCCTTCTCCTGGCGATGACCAACCGGCGCGCAGAAGGTGGTGCCGCCGACGTGACGCACGGTCAGCAGGGTGATTTCGTAATCGAAGTCGATGAAACCCTCGACGATCACCCGGCCCTTGCCGGCACGACCGCCAGCCTGGGCGTAATCCCAGGCTTTGTGCACGTCATCGGCGCCCTTGAGCACCGATTGGCCCTTGCCCGAGGAACTCATGATCGGCTTGACCACGCACGGGAAGCCAATGGCGCCCACTGCCGCCTGGAACTCCTCGAAGGAGTCGGCGAACTTGTAGGGCGAAGTCGGCAGGCCGAGCTCTTCGGCGGCCAGGCGGCGGATGCCTTCGCGGTTCATGGTCAGCTGCGCGGCGCGGGCGCTGGGGATCACCGTGTAGCCTTCGTTCTCCAGTTCGACCAGGGTGGCGGTGGCGATCGCTTCGATCTCCGGCACGATGTAGTGCGGCTTCTCCTGCTCGATCACCGCACGCAGCGCGGCGCCGTCGAGCATGTTGATCACGTGGCTGCGATGCGCCACCTGCATGGCCGGGGCATTGGCGTAGCGATCGACGGCGATCACTTCGACGCCGAGGCGCTGCAGCTCGATGACCACTTCCTTGCCGAGCTCGCCCGAGCCACACAGCAACACACGGGTCGCGCTGGGCGACAGGGGGGTTCCGATACGGGGCATAACAGGATCCTTGGGTAGCAGGAGAATTCAGACGGCGATTTTAATCGCGCCCGGCCGCAACCGCGAACAAAATCGGCGGACCGGCCGCCGCCGCGTGCTTTCGCCGCGCCCTGGGCGACCGGTATGGCAGGCCATCATTGATCCCGCGAATTGTTCTGGATCAGTGCCACCAGCCGCCGCCTCGACTAAGCTCAAGGTGTAGGCCGCCGCTGCCTCGGCATGCCGAAGCAGCGGCGCAGCTCCTGGCACGCGACACTTCCGAGGAGGCTTGGCCATGGACGCTTTCCACATCATGATCATGCTGCTGATCAGCGGCTTTCTGCTGCTGGGTATCGGCTTCAACAACCGCGAACAGGAATGGGGCATCTGGCTGACCGGGCTGGGCGCACTGTCGATGTTCGCCCCGCTGTTCTTCAAGGTGTTCATCGAGTTCAGCTGAAACGCTTTCAGTCGTCGGCCTGCCAACGCCTGGCGGATGCCTGATCGCTTGCGCGGCCCTCGACCCAGCGCGGGCCGCTTGCGGTGTCTTCCTTTTTCCAGAACGGTGCGCGGGTTTTCAGGTAGTCCATGATGAACTCGCAGGCTTGGAAGGCCGCCTGGCGGTGGGCGCTGGCCACGCCGACGAAAACGATCGGCTCGCCGGGCTCCAGGGGCCCGACCCGGTGAATCACCTCGACGCCAAGCAGCGGCCAGCGCTGGCGGGCCTGGGCCTCGATGCCGGCCAGGGCCTTTTCGGTCATGCCCGGAAAGTGCTCGAGGAACATTCCCGCCACGTCCTGGCCGTCATTGAAGTCGCGTACATAGCCGACGAAGCACGCCACCGCCCCGACGCCGGTGTTGGCGGCGTGCACGGTGTTGGTCTCCAGCCCCGGATCGAAGATGGCCTGCTGGACGCGAATCCCCATCTCAGCCTCCGGTAACCGTGGGGAAGAACGCCACCGCGTCGCCATCGGCCAACGGCTCGCTCAAGGTGCAGAGCTCTTCGTTGCGGGCGCACATCAGGCCACGCTCGGCGAGCACCTCCCAGGCACCGCCGCGGGCCAGCAGGTGCAGGCGCAGCTCGTCGAGGGTGGCGAAGCCGGCTTGTAGCTCTTCGGCATCCAGGCCCAGGGTTTCGCGATAACGGGCAAAGTACTGCACGCGGATCATCGCTCGCCCTCGCCCGCCAGGAAGTGGCCGCTCTTGCCGCCGAGCTTTTCCAGCAGGCGCACCTGCTCGATGAGCATGCCGCGATCCACCGCCTTGCACATGTCGTAAATGGTCAGCGCCGCGACACTGGCGGCGGTCAGCGCCTCCATTTCCACGCCGGTCTGGCCGGTGAGCTTGCAGCGCGCGCGAATCAGCACGGCGTCTTCACCATCGGCCTGCAGCTCGACCTTGACGCTGGTGAGCATCAGCGGATGACAGAGCGGAATCAGGTCGGAGGTCTTTTTCGCAGCCTGGATGCCGGCGATACGCGCCACGGCGAAGACATCGCCCTTGGGGTGCTCGCCGTCGACGATCATCTGCAAGGTGCTGGGCTGCATGCGCACCCGGGCTTCGGCCACGGCTTCACGCACGGTCTGCGCCTTGTCGCTGACGTCGACCATATTGGCGCGCCCCTGGGAGTCGAGATGGGTCAACACGGGCAATCTCCAAGTAGAAAACCTGGCGATTGTAGGCCGCGCACCGCTACCTGCAAACCACGGGCGCCGCAATGAGGGCCCGGAGCCGCCAGGCGGCTCCGGGGCGAGGGTTTACATGTGGCTTTCGGCGTACTCGGCGAGGATCGAGCGCGGCACGCCTTGCAGGGTGATATGCACACCGTGCTCGAAGCCCTTGAAGCGCTCGGTGAGGTAGGTCAGGCCCGAGCTGGGTGCCGACAGATAGGGCGTATCGATCTGCGCCAGGTTGCCCAGGCAGATCACCTTGGAGCCGGCGCCGGCACGGGTGATGATGGTCTTCATCTGGTGCGGGGTGAGGTTCTGGCATTCGTCGATGAGGATCAGGCTCTGCTGGAAGCTGCGGCCACGGATGTAGTTCAGGGATTTGAACTGCAACGGCACCTTTTGCAGGATGTAGTCGACGCTGCCGTGAGTGTTCTCGTCGTCCATGTGCAGGGCTTCGAGGTTATCGGTGATGGCGCCCAGCCAGGGCTCCATTTTCTCGGCCTCGGTGCCGGGCAGAAAGCCGATCTCCTGGTCCAGCCCCTGCACGCTACGGGTGGCGATGATGCGCCGATAGCGCTTGCTGACCATGGTCTGCTCGATGGCGGCGGCCAGTGCCAGGATGGTCTTGCCCGAACCGGCCGCGCCGGTCAGGTTGACCAGGTGGATGTCCGGGTCGAGCAGCGCATAGAGCGCCAGCGCCTGGTGGATGTCCCGCGGCTTGAGCCCCCAGGCTTCCTGGTGCAGCAGCGGCTCCTGGTGCAGGTCGAGAATCAGCAGCTCGTTGCCCTCCACCTCCTTGACCCAGCCGACGAAGCCCTGCTCGTCGATGATGAATTCGTTGACGTTGACCGCCGGCAGCTCCTCGCTGAGCTGCACGCGGTGCCAGGTGCGGCCGTGGCCCTGGCGGGTATCGACCTTGGCGACGCGATCCCAGAAGGCGCCATCGACGTTGTGGTAACCCTTGGACAGCAGCGAGATGTCGTCGACCAGTTGGTCGGTATGGTAATCCTCGGAATCCAGCCCGCAGCCACGCGCCTTCAGGCGCATGTTGATGTCCTTGGTCACCAGCACCACGGAAGTGCCCGGGCGACGCGCCTTGAGCTCCACCAGCTGGTTGATGATCTTGTTGTCGTTGAGGTCTTCGGGCAGCCAGGTGACCGGCGCCGCGCTCTTGCTCATGAGAATCGACAGGAAGCCGCAGGGGCCGCTCTTCTCCCGCTGGATCGGCACGCCGTGCTCGACCTCCTCGGGCGTGGCGCCGTCGAGAATCTTGTCGATCAGGCGAATGGCCTGCCGGCATTCGGCAGCGACGCCCTGCTTGCCGGTTTTCAGTTTGTCGAGTTCCTCCAGCACCGTCATGGGAATGGCGACGTGGTGTTCCTGGAAATTGAGCAGCGCGTTGGGATCGTGAATCAGGACATTGGTGTCGAGGGCATACAAGGTTGGGGCGGTGGGCTTGATGCGTCCGTGGTCATCCATACTCGTCACCTTTTGTCGGATCCAGCGACGGAATGCCGGGACGGCGCTCCGCCACACAGGGCCACCGACTCCCCGGTGAGGGGAGGTGCAAACGGATGAGGGCCGAGGGCCGCCACCTGTCTGCAGGGTTCGGCGGTCTTTCAAAGCGTGGGTTGCGCGGGCCGCTGTGCATGCTCGGTTCGCCGCAAACCACAGTTCGTTGATACTCCAAAAAATGTGACAGGCAAATGATCTTTTCAGTTTTTTTATTTTTATTTGTCGGTTGGACGAATGACCTTGGCAGCGGCACTCGCCGGGCACTAGAGTCATAAGTCCGGCCCCCTTCCCAGCCGCCCGCTGGTGCTGCCGAATCGGCTAGAATCGCCGCTCCGCCGAAGGAGACGACTCATGCTGATGGTGATTTCACCCGCCAAGACCCTCGATTACGACACCGCGCCGGTGACCTCGCGCTTCACCCAACCCGAGTTTCTCGACCACGCCCAGGAGCTGGTCGCCCAGCTGCGTGACTTCTCGCCGGCGCAGATCGCCGAGCTGATGCACCTGTCCGACAAACTCGCCGGTCTCAATGCCGCGCGCTTCGGCAGCTGGACGCCTGAGTTCACCGCCCAAAACGCCAAGCAGGCGCTGCTGGCATTCAAGGGTGACGTGTACACCGGCCTGGACGCGCAAAGCTTCAGCGAAGCTGATTTCGACTTCGCCCAGCAGCACCTGCGCATGCTCTCCGGCCTGTATGGCCTGCTGCGCCCGCTGGACCTGATGATGCCCTACCGCCTGGAGATGGGCACCAAGCTGGCCAACGCCCGCGGCAAGGATCTGTATGCCTTCTGGGGCGAGCACATCAGCGAGTGGCTGAACCAGGCGCTGCAGGCTCAGGGCGATGACGTGCTGCTCAACCTGGCATCCAACGAATACTTCGGGGCGGTCAAACGCAAGGTGCTCAAGGCCCGGGTCATCGATACCGAGTTCAAGGACCTGAAGAACCGCCAGTACAAGATCATCAGCTTCTACGCCAAGAAGGCCCGCGGCCTGATGGCCCGCCACGTGATCAGGGAACGCGTGACGGACCCGCAGCAGCTCAAGGATTTCGACGCTCAGGGCTACCGCTTCTCGGCCAAGGACTCGAGCGCCGACAAGCTGGTGTTCCTGCGCGACCACGCCCCGGAGTGAGTCTTGGGTCTGCTCCCGGTTCAGCGCGAGCCACGTTGCGCCGAGAAACGGCAACGGCCACTAGTTGAAACATCCGCCAACCCCTGGGCGCGTGCCGAGCCCATCGGCCTTGTGTAGGATTGGCGGACACTCGACGTTCAAGGTCCAGCCATGATTTTCGGCGCGATTCTGGTACTCAGCTGGTTCATCCTGCTGATCCGCTACCCGGCCAAGGCCCTGCCCATTTCCCTGGCGGCGCTGATCGGGCTGGGCCTGGTGGCGAGCTGGGTGCTGTGGCAGGAAAGCCGCGAAAATCGCAACCTGGCCCACCTCGAGCTGCGCCTGAGTTACGCCCCCGAACGCTGCCCCGCCGACCGCCCACTGGACCTGCAGCTGCACAACGGCAGCGAGGCGGCCCTGCAGGAGCTGCGCTGGCAGGTTGCCGCCTACCGGCCGGGCGACAGCGTCAACCTGGCGCAGCGCCTGTTCGAGGCGCCGCGTTACAGCGCCCCCGGTGAGCTGCTGCCCGGTGCCGACTGGCAGACCTGCCTGCCGCTGCCTACCCTGCGTAGCGGCTATCGCCCCAACACCCTGGAATTTCGTGCCGAGCAATTGCAAGGCACCTTCAGTCGCTAGATATCCATAACAACAACAATCACAAGGATTACCCATGAGCCAACCCAGGGTTCTGATCACCGGCTGCTCCAGTGGCATTGGCCGGGCACTGGCCGATACCTTCGCCCAGCAGGGTTACGAGGTTTGGGCAAGCGCCCGCAAGAGCGAGGACGTGGCGCGCCTGAGCGAGGCCGGGTTCAATGCCGTGCAGCTGGATGTCAACGACGGCGCCGCGGTCGAACAGTTGGCCAGCACGCTCAAGGCGCGCAGCGGCGGGCTCGACGTGTTGATCAACAATGCCGGCTACGGCGCCATGGGCCCGCTGCTCGATGGCGGCGCGGCGGTGCTGCGCAAGCAGTTCGAGACCAACGTGTTCGCCCTGGTCAACGTGACCCGCGCGCTGTTTCCGCTGCTGCGCCAGAACAAGGGCCTGGTGATCAATATCGGCAGTGTTTCCGCGGTGCTGGTAACCCCGTTCGCAGGCGCCTACTGCGCCTCCAAGGCCGCGGTGCATGCCTTGAGCGACGCCCTGCGGCTGGAACTCGCACCCTTCGGGGTGGGGGTGATGGAGGTGCAGCCGGGCGCCATCGAATCCAGCTTCGGCACCCACGCCAGTCGCCAGGCCGAGCAGTTGATCGGCGAGCATTCGCCCTGGTGGCCGATGCGTGACGGCATCCGCGCCCGCGCCATCGCCTCCCAGGACAACCCGACCCCGGCCAGCCACGTCGCGCGCCAGGTGCACGCTGCGGTGGCCAGCGCCAAGCGCCCGCGGGTGCTGCGCCTGGGCAATGGCAGCCGTGCCCTGCCGCTGCTCTCGGCGCTGCTGCCCGGCGCCCTGCTCGACCGCGTGCTGAGCCGCCGCTTCGGCCTGGATCGACGCTTGTAGAACCCGGCGCCTCGGGCGAGACTCCAAGCTTCATCGCCACCGCCGAGCCCCGTCGCCATGCCGCCTTCCCATCAGCCCGTCGCCATGCTGCGCTACGCCCTCATCGGCGTGGTGGCGGCCGTGGTGCTCAATGTGCTGCTGCGCAGCTTCGTCAAGCTCGGCGGCGTGCTGGCCACCCTGGTGATCGCCGCCAGCATCGCGGCCCTGATGGCACTGCTGTTCGCCTGGCAACAGCGCCGCCCGCCCACCCGGGGTGAACGGCGCCGCCTGGTGGGGCTGTATGCCGGCATGCTCGCGGTGCTGTATGCCGGGCTGCTGACCCTGATGACCCTGCAGGACGAGCCCAGCCCCATGGGGGTGCTGATCTTCATCCTGCACTACCTGAGCTATCCGTTGCTGGCGCAGATGCTGTTCTCGGAGCGCATCTTCAAGCGCACGCCCTGATCAGCTGGCACTTGCCGGCAAAACGCGGCTCTACACTCGATAACAGCAAACCGTTTGGAACCTCGATGAGAAGCAGCCGGCACATCAAGACCCAGGAGCGAGGCATCATCCTGTTGCTGCTCGTGGCGCTGCTGAGCGTGCAGGTGGTCATCTACCTGGTCAGCACCCGCTCCAACCGCAGCATCGTCGAGGACACCCTCAGCAACAACCTGCAGACCAGCTCCCAGGTGGTCGAGGCGCTGCTCGAACTGCGCCAGCGGCAACTGACCCAGGGCGCCGCCGTACTGGCCGCCGACTACGCCCTCAAGGAAGCCATCGCCGCCGGCGAGCGCGCGACCATCGAGTCGATACTGGCCAACCATGGCAAACGCCTGGACGCCGATATCGTCCTGCTCAACACCCTCGACCGCCAGTTGATCGCCAGCGTACCCAGAGAGCTGCAGCAGGCCGACATCACTCCGCTGCTCAAGGCCGCCGCCCAGTCCAGCAAGCCCGAGGCGCCGCCGGTCAGCCTGCTGCTCAGCCAGAGCGGCGTGCTCTACCAGCTCATCCACAGCGTGGTGAGCATGCCCACGCCCGAGGCCGAGCTGACCCTGGGCTTTGCCATCGACGATGAACTGGCGCAAGCCCTCAAGCAGGTCACCGATACCGATTGGGTGTTCCTGTCCCGGGGGCAGAACGGCGCCTGGCAGCTGCACGGCAATACCCTCAACAGCAGCTTCGAGCGCCTGCTGGGCAACCCGGCGGCGCTGGTCGATGGCGCCGAGTGGACACTGCAGGGCGAGCACGACGAGTACCTGATGCGCTCCGTGGCGCTGAGCAACTTCAATACCCAGCAGGCCAGCGAAGTGCTGCTGATCGCCGGCAAGTCGCTGAGCCGGAACATGGCCGCCCATGAGCCGATCGAGGCTCTCCAGCGCTACCTGCTGCTGGCCAGCCTGGGGCTGTCGGCGCTGGTGGTGCTGCTGATCGGCCGGCAGCTGCTGCGGCCATCGAACACCCCGGCCCACCAGGATCCGCTGACCGAATTGCCGAACCGCCGGGTGTTCGATCACAGCGTCGCCAGTGCCCTGGCCAACAAACGCACGGCGTCGTTCGCGCTGATGATGATCGACCTGGATCACTTCAGGCAGCTCAACGACCGCTTCGGCCACGCCGCAGGTGATGAAGTGCTCAGGGTCAGTGCCCGCCGGCTACGGGGCCTGCTGCGCAGCATCGACATGCCGGCGCGCCTGGGCAGCGACAAATTCGCCGCCCTGCTGCCGGGGCTCGACCGGGCGACGGCCATTCGCCTCGGGCAACGCATCGAGGACGAGCTGGGCGAGCCCATCGCCTTCGACGGGCAGGCCTTGCAGGTGGGCATCAGCATCGGTATCGCCATCGCCCCGGAGGACGGCACCACCGCCAGCGAGCTGTTGGGCATGGCCGACGCCGAGATGCATGCCGAGCAGACGCAGCGCGAAAACACCCCGGTCTGAAAGGTCGAACGCACGCGCTATTGCACCGGTCGCTAATGAGGTCACCTCAGTTTCTGGATGCCTTATGGAATACCTCGACTGGCTGCAATGGCCAGCCATGCTGATCACCGTCATCGCCGCCTGGCTGGTCGCCTCCAAGCAGCGCCGCCGCCGTAACCTGGGCTTCTGGGTGTTCATGGCCAGCAACCTGCTATGGATCGCCTGGGGGCTCTACAGCCACGCCTACGCGCTGATCGTGCTGCAACTGTGCCTGGGTGCGATGAACATTCGCGGCGCCATCAAGACCGAAACGCCCGAACGCGCCTGAGCCGCCAGGTGCTGCCATTGCCCGGCAAGCTGTGAGACCATCGGCGGCTTGCCATCGTTTTCACAGTGCCATGCCGAACCTCGCCCCAGCCCCACAGAGCCCGCCCGATGCCTGACATCCTGCACCTGCAGCAGGCCGACTGGCGCGGCGACTTCGATGAAGGCGCGCTGCGCCGTGGCCAGGACTACGCCAAACGCGGCCTGAGCCGTTTGCTCAGCCTCAAGGACCACAGCCTGCTCGCCAGTTGCCTGGGCAGCGGCGAGCGCCCCTACCAGCAGCGCATCACCCTGCACGCCTACGGCAAGGGCTGGGGCGTCACCGGCCATTGCAGTTGTCCGGTGGGGTTCAACTGCAAGCACGTGGTGGCCGCCCTGCTTACCCTCGAGGCACGCCAGCGCGCCGGCGATGACCTGGGCACGCTGATCGTCAGCGAAAAACCGGTGGAGGAAACCGTTCTCGACGACGTGCACCCGCAGCCGGTGCTGACCCTGGGCAGCCACGTGCGGGTGCATTTCGATGCGCGCAAGGGGCGCATGCTCGAGCAGACCCAGCACCGCGCCGCCCTGGCCTTCGACTACCAGGGCCACACGGCCTTCGGCAAGACCGCCAAGGACCTGCTGATTCGCCTCGGCGCGAACCGCCAACTGCGCGTCACCCGCGACGCCACGCGCGAGGCCGAGCTGCGCCGTCGCCTGGAAGCAGGCGGCCTGCGCACCGCCCTGCGCCAGAGCGAAGCCCTGGCCCAGCACCCGGGCGAGCATTTCGAGCTGCAGGGCGATGCCGCCTGGCTGAGCTTCATGCAGCAGCAGGTGCCGGCCCTGCGCGAGGAAGGCTGGCAGGTCGAGATCCAGCCCGACTTCCACTACAACCTGGCCGAGATCGACGACTGGTACGCCGATGTCGACGAGGCGCCCGAACAGGGCTGGTTCGACCTGGAGCTGGGCATCGAGGTCGAGGGGCAGCGCATCAGCCTGCTGCCGGTATTGCTGCAAGCCATCCGCCGTTCGCCTTGGCTGCTCTCCGGCGACGCCCTGGCCCAGCGCCAGGACGAAGAGCTGCTGCTGGTCAGCCTGCCGCACAGCCAGCGCCGCGTGGCCCTGCCCTATGCGCGGCTCAAGCCACTGCTGGCGGCGCTCGGTGAATTGTTTATCGGTGAGGCCGAAGAGATCGGCACCCGAGTGCGCCTGGCGCGCGCCGATGCCGCGCGCCTGAATACCCTGCAACAGGGCCCGGCCTTGAACTGGCACGGCGGCATCGAACTGCGCGAGTTCGCCCGCCGCCTGCAACACACCACGCAACAAGACGTGCGCGCCCCCGACGACCTGAACGCGCAGCTGCGCCCTTACCAGCTACAGGGCCTCGGCTGGATGCAGGCGCTCGGTGAGTTGGAGGTCGGCGGTGTGCTGGCCGACGACATGGGCCTGGGCAAGACCCTGCAGACCCTGGCGCACATCCTGCTGGAGAAGCAGAACGGGCGCCTGCAGCAGCCGGCCCTGATCGTCATGCCCACCAGCCTGATTCCCAACTGGCAGGACGAAGCGGCGCGTTTCGCACCGACCCTCAAGGTGCTCGCCCTGCATGGCAGCAAGCGGCGCAGCGGGTTCAAGCTGATCGCCGAGCACGATATCGTGCTCACCACCTATGCCCTGCTGCCACGCGACCTCAAGGCACTGACCGCGCAGCGCTTCCACCTGCTGATTCTCGACGAAGCGCAGAGCATCAAGAATCCACGCAGCAAGGCCGCCCTCGCCGCCGGCCAGATCAACGCTGGCCAGCGCCTGTGCCTGAGCGGTACGCCGCTGGAAAACAACCTGGGCGAACTGTGGTCGCTGTTCAACTTCCTGATGCCGGGCTGGCTCGGCGATGCCAAGCGCTTCACCCGCGACTACCGCACGCCCATCGAAAAGCACGCCAGCGAGCAGCGCCTGGCGCACCTGCGCGGGCGTATCAAGCCGTTCGTGCTGCGCCGCAAGAAAGAACAGGTGGCCCGCGAACTGCCGCCCAAGACCGAAATCACCCAGTGGGTGGAACTGACGCCGGCACAGCGCGACCGCTACGAAATCCTGCGCCTGGCGATGGATCGCAAGGTGCGCGAGGAAATCACCCGCCAGGGCCTGGCGCGCAGCCAGATCGTGATCCTCGAAGCGCTGCTGCGCTTGCGTCAGGTGTGCTGCGACCTGCGCCTGCTCGACGATACACCGGCCGAACTGACCAGCCATGATTCCGGCAAGCTCAGCAGCCTGCTCGACATGCTCGAGGCACTGATCGGCGAAGGCCGCCGGGTGCTGCTGTTCTCCCAGTTCACCTCGATGCTGGCACTGATCGAAAGCGAGCTGCAGGCGCGCAGCATCGGCTACGCCAAGCTCACCGGCAGCACCCGCGACCGGCGCACGCCCGTGGAGCAATTCCAGGCCGGGCAGTTTCCGGTGTTTCTGATCAGCCTCAAGGCCGGCGGCTCCGGGCTGAACCTGACAGCCGCCGACACGGTGATCCACTTCGACCCCTGGTGGAACCCGGCAGCCGAAGCCCAGGCCAGCGACCGCGCCTACCGGATCGGCCAGGACAAACCGGTGTTCGTCTACAAGCTGATCGCTCGCGGCAGCGTGGAAGAAAAGATCCAGCAACTGCAGCAGGCCAAGGCCAACCTGGCCCACGGCCTGCTCGAAGAAGGCGGCAGCCAGAGCAGCTGGCAGCTCAGCGAAGACGACCTGCAGGCGCTGTTCGCGCCGCTGGCCGACTAGGGCCTTTTCAACAGGCCCTGAACGCCTTCAGCGCTCGCTGTAATTGTCGCCGACCACTTCGCCGGAGGAATCGATGGCCTTGCTGGACGGGAACTTGTACGACGCGAAACGCACCGCCAGCACCGAGAGTGCCAGGAAGAAGATCCCGCCACACAGGTACAGCAGGCCGATGTCCGGCGCCTTGTGGTGGGACACGTCGCCGATCAGGTAGCGGGTCAGCGCGGTAATGGCGATGTACAGCAGAAAGCGGATCGGCAGATGGTTGGTCTTGAAGTAGATGCCGACCATCGCCCCCAGCTCCAGGTAGATGAACAGCAACAGAATGTCGTCCACGCTGGCAGTGCCCTTGTCCACCATGCCCAGGAACGCGGCAACCGATGCCCAGGCGGTGGCTGCACCGATGGCGAACAGGCCCATGTAATGGAAGCCCTCGACGAACAGATTACCGACCGAGTTCGCACCCTTGTGCATCCGTTTCCGGCTATTGTCCACCCACTTCATGGCATTCCCCTTTGCGATTGATGCAGCCTGGCGCCGTGATCATGACGCGCGCGCATGACATTCCATGCAGGAACAAGACCAGCGAACCGGCTGCGATGGCACACTGATGCGCGCCGGCACGGCAAAGGCACATGCAATCACCCCGCCGGCGCGTGGCAGGATGTCGCGGATGGTCGTGGGCGCAGGTTTACCTGTTCAAACGCAGGCCAGTTGATTATGCTTGCCACAACTGTATGAATGAACAGTATTCTTAATTTTCAGCGAAGGCGTAGAGGTGATGAATGGCCGTCGAAGTGGTGTACCGCAGCAGTCGCGATCCGGAGCGTTTGTTTATGGATAAGGCCGAAGCAGATCGTCATGACAAGATGCTGGAGCTGGCCGAGCTGCTCAGCGAGGTGCTGCAGAAGGCCGTGCCGTCGCTCAGCGACGACCAGGGCGAGGAGCTGGGCATCTACATGGCCAGAAATCGCGATGTATTCGCCAAGGCATTCAAGAATCAGCCCGACGCCCTCGGCGAACTGGGTAGCCAGCCGCAAGCGGAATAACCGCCCGCTGCGGTAATTAACATCTCTTCGCTTTTGCCTACTGGACGGCCGGCGCGCGCGCAGCTAAAACAGGCTCATCTCCCGGGAGGTGACCATGAGCGCGCGCGATCACTGCCTTGCCTGTCTGAATGCCGAACAGCCAGCGCTTTTCGAAGCTGCCCTGTGGGTCGCTGCCGAGCACGACCCGGCGGTGCAGCCCCAGCAGCTCATGGCCGAGCTGGAGAACCTCAAGCAGCAGGTCGATGCCGGCCTGCCCAGCTTTGCTCCTCAGGAACTGGCGCAACCCTTGTTGCGGCGCCTCAGCGACCTGCATTTCCATGAAGACGACGACAGCCCGATACAGCCGCAGGCCGCGCTGTTGCACAAGGTGCTGCAACGGCGGCGCGGCCAGCCGCTGAGCATTGCGCTGATCGCCCTGGAGCTGGCGCGGCGCCTCGCCATCCCCCTGCAGGGCGTCAGCTTTCCCGGCTATTTCCTGCTGCGCGTGCCTGGCGCCGATCACCTGCTCGACCCCTGTGGCGGGCGCCGCCTGTACACCCGCGATTGCCGGGAATTGCTGCTGCGCTACCTGGGCCCCCATGCCCAACTGAACGCCGAGCACATGCAGGGCTGCGATGCCCGCAGCATGATCGTGCGCCTGTCGCGCAACCTGCGCCATCTGCACGCCCAGGCCGAGGATTACCTCAGTGCCCTGAAGGATGCCGAACGGGTGCTGCAACTGGCGCCGGCCAACGTCAACGATCACTTGGCCAGGGCTGACCTCTACGGGCATCTGGATTGCTCCCATGCCGAGCGTTTCGATGTGCAGCGTGCCCTGCTGTTGTGCGAAGACCCTGCCCTGCGCCTGAAACTGGGTGATCGCCTGCGCCAATCGAGCGCGCAACCCGCGCTGCATTGACGCCCCAGCCATGGGCGGCACTCGACACGCCGCACCATTGTATCGTTTTGCATACAGCGTATTCGATACGACACAGACATAGCCCGTGACGACATCCCAGCCCGATCACGGGCCGGACGCGATTTGCCCGCCGCCCCGTATCGAAATCGATACAAAGAACCTAACCGGATATCAAAATACTATTTAACCCATTGTTTAATAAGGAAAATATTTTATGGCACTGACTTTGCTACCCAGCTTTCACTAAGCGCGCCCACACAGATGGGCACAAAGACCAACAAGGGAGCCCCCATGAGCGAATTGCGTTTTACCGTCGAACACGAATGGCTGCGTCAGGAGGCCGACGGCCTGGTCACCGTAGGGATCACCGCCTACGCTCAAGACGCACTGGGTGACGTGGTGTTCGTGCAGTTGCCCGAACTGCAGGCCTACGCCGCCGGCGACGAGGTGGCGGTGCTGGAATCCGTGAAAGCCGCCAGCAACATCGGCATGCCGCTCGACGGTGAAGTGGTCGAAGTCAACCCGGATCTCGAAGCCAGCCCCGAGTTGGTCAATGCCGAGCCGCTGGGCCAGGGCTGGTTCTTCCGCTTCCGCCCTGCCGATGCCAGCGCCCTGGCCGGCCTGCTCGACCAGGACGCCTACGAGCGCCTGCTCAACGCCAAAGCCGACGCTTGAGAGAAGCCCATGACTGACTTGACCACCCGCAACGAATTCATCGCCCGGCATATCGGCCCGCGTCAACAAGACACCGCCGCCATGCTGGAAACCCTGGGTTTCAGCGACCTCGACGCGCTGACCGCCAGCGTGATTCCGGGCAGCATCAAGGGCACCAGCGTGCTGCCGGCCGGCGACGGCCAGAGCGAAGCCGAGGCCCTGGCTGCCATCAAGGCCATCGCCGGCAAGAACAGGCTGTTGCGCAACTATATCGGCCAGGGGTACTACGGCACCCACACGCCGTCGCCGATCCTGCGCAACCTGCTGGAAAACCCGGCCTGGTACACCGCCTACACGCCCTACCAGCCAGAGATTTCCCAGGGCCGCCTGGAGTCGTTGCTGAACTTCCAGACGCTGATCAGCGACCTTACCGGCCTGCCGATCGCCAACGCTTCGCTGCTCGACGAAGGCACCGCTGCCGCCGAGGCCATGACCTTCTGCAAGCGCCTGTCGAAGAACAAGGCTGCCAATGCCTTCTTCGCCTCCCAGCACTGCCACCCGCAGACCCTCGACGTGTTGCGCACCCGCGCCGAGCCCCTGGGCATCGAGGTAGTGGTGGGTGACGAAGCCGCCATCGGCGACGCCAGCGCCTTCTTTGGCGCCCTGCTGCAGTACCCGGCGAGCAATGGCGACATCTTCGACTACCGCGAGGTGGTCGAGCGCTTCCATGGCGCCAACGCCCTGGTCGCCGTGGCCGCCGACCTGCTGGCCCTGACCCTGCTGCAGGCACCGGGCGAGTTCGGCGCCGACGTGGCCCTGGGCAGCGCCCAGCGCTTTGGCGTGCCACTGGGTTTCGGTGGCCCCCACGCGGCCTACTTCGCCACCCGCGATGCCTTCAAGCGCGACATGCCAGGCCGCCTGGTCGGCCTCTCGGTGGACCGCTTCGGCAACCCGGCCCTGCGCCTGGCCATGCAGACCCGCGAGCAACACATCCGCCGCGAGAAGGCCACCAGCAACATCTGCACCGCCCAGGTACTGCTGGCCAACATCGCCGCCATGTACGCCGTCTACCACGGCCCCCAGGGGCTCACCCGGATCGCCCAGCGCGTCCACCAGCTGACCCTGATCTTCGCCCGCGGCGTGCAGAGCCTCGGCCTGGCGGTCGAGCAGCAGGCGTTCTTCGACACCCTGACCCTGCACACCGGCGCGCAGACTGCTGCCCTGCACGAGAAAGCCCGCGCGGCCGCCATCAACCTGCGTGAAGTGGATGCCGAGCGCCTCGGCCTGTCGTTCGACGAGACCACCACCCAGGCGGATATCGAGCAGCTCTGGTCGCTGTTCGCCGATGGCAAGCCGCTGCCCGACTTCACCGCCCTGGCCACCGGCGCCGACAGCCGCCTGCCCACCGCGCAGCTGCGCCAGTCGGCGATCCTCGAGCACCCGGTGTTCAACCGCTACCACTCGGAAACCGAGCTGATGCGCTACCTGCGCAAGCTGGCCGACAAGGACCTGGCCCTGGATCGCAGCATGATCCCGCTGGGCTCCTGCACCATGAAACTGAATGCCGCCAGCGAGATGATCCCGATCACCTGGGCCGAGTTCGGCAACCTGCACCCCTTCGCCCCCGCCGAACAGAGCGCTGGCTACCAGGAGCTGACCGACGAGCTGGAAGCCATGCTCTGCGCCGCCACCGGCTACGACGCCGTGTCGCTGCAGCCCAACGCCGGCTCCCAGGGTGAATACGCCGGCCTGCTGGCGATCCGCGCCTATCACCACAGCCGTGGCGACGACAGGCGCGACATCTGCCTGATCCCACAATCGGCCCACGGCACCAACCCGGCCACCGCCCAGATGGCCGGCATGCGCGTGGTGGTCACCGCCTGCGACGCCCGCGGCAACGTCGACATCGACGACCTGCGCGCCAAGGCCGAGCAGCACCGTGACCAGTTGGCGGCGATCATGATCACCTACCCGTCCACCCATGGCGTGTTCGAGGAAGGCATCCGCGAGATCTGCGCCATCGTTCACGACAACGGCGGCCAGGTGTACATCGACGGCGCCAACATGAACGCCATGGTCGGCCTCTGCGCACCGGGCAAGTTCGGCGGCGACGTGTCCCACCTCAATCTGCACAAGACCTTCTGCATTCCCCATGGCGGCGGCGGCCCGGGCGTTGGCCCGATTGGCGTGAAAGCCCACCTGGCGCCGTTCCTGCCCGGCCACGGGCACATGGCACGCAAGCAGGGGGCGGTCAGCGCCGCGCCGTTCGGCAGCGCCAGCATCCTGCCGATCACCTGGATGTACATCCGCATGATGGGTGGCACCGGCCTGCGCCTGGCCTCGCAGATGGCGATCCTCAACGCCAACTACATCGCCCGCCGTCTGGAAGAGCACTACCCGGTGCTGTACAGCGGCGAAGGCGGCCTGGTGGCCCACGAGTGCATCCTCGACCTGCGCCCGCTCAAGGAGAGCAGCGGCATCAGCGTCGACGACGTGGCCAAACGCCTGATCGACTTCGGTTTCCACGCCCCGACCATGTCCTTCCCGGTGGCCGGCACGCTGATGATCGAGCCGACCGAGAGCGAATCCAAGCAGGAGCTCGACCGTTTCTGCGACGCCATGATCGCCATCCGCGAGGAAATTCGCGCGGTCGAACGCGGCCAGTTGAACGCCGACGACAACCCGCTGAAGAACGCCCCGCACACCGCCGCCGAACTGGTCGGTGAGTGGACGCACCCGTACAGCCGCGAGCAGGCGGTCTACCCGACCCGCAGCCTGATCGACGGCAAGTACTGGCCGCCCGTGGGCCGCGTCGACAACGTGTTCGGCGATCGCAACCTGGTCTGCGCCTGCCCGCCCATCGAGGCCTACCAGGACGCCTGATCGCGCTCCGGCTGCCGGCCCGTTCGGCAGCCGACACCCTCTTTCACGACGCCCGCGTGCTGTCGCGGGCCGTTCACAGCCTCTATTCAGGAGAGCGCCATGACCACTGAAATCCTGGCGAAAACCCCGCTCCATGCCCTGCAACTGGAACTCGGTGCACGCATGGTGCCGTTCGCCGGCTACGAGATGCCGGTGCAGTACCCCCTCGGCGTGATGAAGGAACACCTGCACACCCGCGAAGCCGCGGGCCTGTTCGATGTCTCGCACATGGGCCAGATCATCCTGCGTGGCGCTGACGCCGCCAGGGCACTGGAAAGCCTGGTACCGGTGGATATCGTCGACCTGCCGGTGGGCATGCAGCGCTATGCCATGTTCACCGATGAAAACGGCGGCATCCTCGATGACCTGATGGTCGCCAACCTAGGCGATGACACACTGTTTCTGGTGGTCAACGCCGCCTGCAAGCATCAGGACCTGATGCACCTGCAGCAACGCATCGCCAATCAATGCCAGATCGAATCGCGCTTCGAACGCGCCCTGCTCGCCCTGCAAGGGCCCAAGGCGGTCGACGTGCTGACGCGCCTGGCGCCGGAAGTGGCGAAGATGACCTTCATGCAGTTCCAGGCCGTGCGCCTGCTCGGCGTCGACTGCTACGTCAGCCGCTCCGGCTATACGGGCGAGGACGGCTTCGAGATCTCGGTGCCCGCCAGCCACGCCGAAGCGCTGGCGCGCAGCCTGCTGGCCGAGCCGGAAGTGCAGCCCATCGGCCTGGGCGCCCGCGACTCGCTGCGCCTGGAGGCCGGCCTGTGCCTGTATGGCCACGACATGAGCACCGAAACCACGCCGATCGAGGCCAGCCTGCTGTGGGCGATTTCCAAGGCACGCCGCGCCGATGGCGCGCGCCCTGGCGGCTTCCCGGGCGCCGAGCGGATCTTCGCCCAGCAGCGCGATGGCATCGCTCGCAAGCGCGTCGGCCTGCTGCCCCAGGAACGCACGCCGGTACGCGAGGGTGCCGAGCTGGTCAACGCCGACGGCGAAGTCATCGGCCAGGTGTGCAGTGGCGGCTTCGGCCCGAGCCTGGGCGCGCCGCTGGCCATGGGTTACCTGCAGAGCAGCCATGCGGCCGTGGACACTGAGGTATGGGCCCTGGTACGCGGCAAGCGCGTGGCCATGAAAGTGGCCAAGACGCCGTTCGTGGCGCAGCGCTACTACCGCGGTTAACCCTGCCGGGGCGGCCTCCCTGCCGCCCCTCGCTCTCAGCCGGCGTCCAGGCAACTGCGCCGGTTGCTGAAGGCCTCGCGGCGTATGTCGCGCACGTCCACCGACAGGCTCTGGACGGCTGGCAAGCGCTTCAGCAACGCACGCACGATGGCCATGGACAGCGCCTTCTTCTGCTCGTCACTGCGCCCGGCCAGCAGGTAGAAGATCAGGTGCACGAAGTCCTCCTGACTGCCGCCGACCGTGAAGTGATCGTAAAGGCTTAGCCGCACCTTCACCTCACCTTCCTTGAACAGCCCCGTGCCCATGGCAGCGTCGTGAACCAACGCCACGAGTTCATCGGGGGCGAGCATTTTCTCGAGTGAGCGAGCACCTTCGACAAGACAATGCGGCATGACGATCTCTACGTTGTTTTAGTCGTTATACGTTATCGCACAACATTTCTTGACTGGCGAGCGCCTTGCGGATCTGCATTATCGAACCTCAACCACACTTCCAAGCGACCTGCTGGTATCACCCTAAACCCAACGGCCATGGGCTTTAGCTTATAGCTTGATTGCCGGTTTGAAAGGCTAGCGGGTACGGCGCGAGAACTTTTCATCGCCTTGCGTTGACAAGCCGATTGGGAGCTGTCGATAATCGCCGCCAACGTTGTATGACAACAAAGCCTTATAAAAACAAAAAAGGTCGCATCATGAAGCCAGCCTTCACGCCCCCTGCACACCGTCTTCCGGGCACCCACGCCCGATCCGCCGCATTCATCTCGATACCTGCGCACCACTTATTCGCCGATGGCTAGGGCCTGAGGCAGAGTCCTGCGCCATCGCGCAGGTCTGCGCCCCGCAAGGGGCATTCCATACCGACCTCACGGCATGTCGATCACCGATCGATAGAGGGCGGGCTGTTCAAAAATCGGGAGCACAACAACAATGACCGCACGCAAAATCATCTCGCTGGGCCTGATCGGCGCCGGAACCATGGCCCTGGCGGTACCCTTTGCCGCGCATGCCGAAGGCTTCGTCGACGATGCCAAGGTGTCGCTGAACCTGCGCAACTATTACTACAACCGCAACTTCCTCAACCACACCGGGCCTACCGTACAAGGTGACGACCAAGGCCAGATCGCAGAGTGGACCCAGAGCTTCATCCTGGATGCACGCTCCGGCTACACGGCGGGCACTGTCGGTTTCGGTCTCGACGTACTGGGCATGTACGCCGTCAAGTTGGACGGTGGCAAAGGCACGATCAACAGCGGCCTGCTGCCTATCCACGGCACTGGCAACGACCGACAAGCCGCAGACGACTTTGGTCGCACGGCGGTCGCCGCCAAGGCGAAAATTTCGAAAACCGAGTTGAAGGTCGGTGAATGGTTCGCCGTGCTGCCGATCCTGCGTGGCGATGATGGTCGCTCCCTGCCGCAGACCTTCAAGGGTGGCCAGATCACCTCCAACGAAATTGAAGGCCTGTCGCTGTATGGCGGCCGCTTCAACGGTAACAGCCAGCGTAACGACGCCAGCCTGGAGCGCATGTCCTACTCCGGCATCGAAACCAACGCGTTCGACTTTGCCGGTGGTGAGTTCAAGTTCAACGAAAAGCGCACCATGATTGGTTTGTGGCACGGTGAGCTGAACGACATCTACAAGCAGAACTACCTGCAATTGACCCACAGCCAACCCGTTGGCGACTGGGTGCTGGGCGCCAACCTGGGTTATGTAAACACCAAGGACGACGGTTCCTCGAAAGCCGGCGACCTGGACAACAAGGTCTACCAGGGCAGCTTCTCCGCCAAGACCGGCATGAACACCTTCACCGTGAACTACCAGAAGATCAGTGGTGACAACAAGTTCATCAAGGTCGATGGTACGAGCGGCGGCACGCTGGTCAACGATGGTTTCACCAGCGCGTTCGATAACGTCAATGAGCGCTCCTGGGCGATTCGCCACGACTACAGCTTTGCCGCTCTCGGCATCCCTGGCCTGAGCCTGATGAACCGTTACACCAAAGGTGACAATATCCGCGTAAACGCCGCCAACGACGACGCCGAAGAGTGGGCCCGCGAAACCGAGCTGGCTTACACCCTGCAAGACGGTCCGCTGAAAAACCTGAACATCCGCTTGCGCAACTCCGACGTTCGCCGCGACTCGGGCGTCGGCGTCGACGCGCAGGAAAACCGCGTGATCATCAACTACCCGCTGTCGATCCTGTAACAAGCGCATCGCATCGCTGACTCCAGTGGCATAGTTTGCCCGTCCTCGTGACGGGCTTTTTTATGCCGCGCGAACAGCCCCCGCCCATGAGCCACCAACAGCTTTGGTTTACACTGCCGCGCCACATCCGCCGATAGCTACGCCCTCATGAACGCCGCCCAACTCGCCCTGCTCCTGCAACACCTGACCAGCGCCCTGCTCCCCCCGCCAAGCGAAACGCGCCGCCTGTTCCACGGCCGTGGCCGCTGCTGGGAAGGGCTCGAGCACATCACGGTCGACTGGCTGCAGGGCATCGTGCTGGTGTGCCTGTTTCGCGAACCGCAGGCCGACCAGCTGCAAGCCCTGCAGGCCACGCTGCTGCACTTGAGCGAGTCGGATCAGTGGCGAGGCAGTGGCGCCCACAGCCTGCTGCTGCAACACCGCTACCTGCCCGACAGCCCGATGCACTGCCTGGTCGGTGAGCTGCCCGCAGAGTGGGTCATCGAGGAAGACGGCCTGCGCTTTCTGCTCGACCTGGGCCGCAAGCAGAACACCGGGCTGTTTCTCGACATGCGCCTGGGGCGGCGCTGGGTGCGCGAGCATGCCGGGGGCCAGCGCGTGCTCAACCTGTTCGCCTACACCTGCGGCTTTTCGGTCGCCGCGCTGGCCGGCGGCGCCGAACAGGTGGTCAACCTGGACATGGCCAAGGCCGCCCTGAGCCGCGGCCGCGACAATCACCGGCTCAACGAACATGACCTGAGCCGGGTCAGTTTTCTTGGCCACGAACTGTTCAAGTCCTGGGGCAAGGTCAAGCGCCATGGCCCGTACGACCTGATCATCATCGACCCGCCGTCGTTCCAGAAGGGCAGCTTTGCGCTGACCCGCGACTACGGCAAGATCCTGCGCAGGCTGCCCGAGCTGCTCGCGCCTGAAGGCTGCGTGCTGGCCTGCGTCAACGATCCCGACATCGGCAGCGACTTCCTGATCGCCGGCATGGCCGGCGAGGCCCCCGAGCTGCGCTTCGAGCAGCGCCTGGACAACCCGCCGGAGTTTCCCGACGTGAGCCCCGAAGGCGGCCTCAAGGTGCTGCTGTTCAGGCGCGGTTGAACCAGTCCCACAGGCCCAGGGAGAAGCCGGAAAACAGGTTGATGCCCAGCGCCGACTTGAGCAAGTACAGGAACAGCAGGCCGAGCGCCAGGGAAACCAGCAGGAACAGGCTGACGCCCAGTGCCTTAGCGGTCAGCGACAGCTCCTGCTGGGCGCGGCTGAGATCACGCTTGTTGCGCCCGGCCAGGAACACGAAATAGTAGCGCCAGCGCCACAGCTTGAGGGTGCCGCGCAGATCCACGGGGTGGCGCCCCCACTGCCGCGCGCCAAAGGCCACCTTGAGCGCAGCGAGCTGCTCGGCGCTGAAGGAGTCGCGCAGATCCTCGGGCAAGCGGTCCTTGAGACCTGCAATGAAGGCGTCTTGCTCGTTCACGGTCATCTCTCCCACTCCCAGAATTCGGCATACACAGTTTGTTCGTGCGTAACGAAAACGGGCCCCGTCATCGCTGATGACGGGGCCCGCTCGATTCGCTCGTCAACGCTTAGCGCGAGGCAAATGCCGCACAGAAACCACTGACGTTGTCGACGCCACAGATGTGATTGACCGAGGTCATCAGCATCTGGCTCGGCGTGGCCTGGAAGTCCACCGACATCATCACGCTCAGCGCGGTGATGGTGACGATGGAGAACACGAACAGCTTGCGTGCCCAGACCTTGTCATCGACGGCCTTGTAGCCCGACACCCCCATCCACAACCAGTAGGCGCCGCTGACTGCCGCTACCACGAAGTAGCTGTAGCCTGCGTAACCACTGATGGTGAGCATCAGGGTAGCGACCAGGAACGCGGCGATATACAGGACGATGCTGCGCTTGGCAGCGGGAACGCCCTTGATCACCGGCAACACCGGAATGTTGGCGGCCTGGTAGTCATTGAAACGAAAGATGGCGATAGCGTACGAGTGGGGCATCTGCCAGAGGCTGAAGATCAGCAGCAGAATCGCTGCCCCCATGTCGAACTCGTTGCTTACAGCGCAATAGCCCACAACAGGCGGAGCGGCGCCCGACAGACTGCCAACCAGGGTTCCATAAACCGAATTGCGCTTGAGGTACAGGCTGTACAGCCCGACGTAGACGACGAAGCCCATGAGGACCAAGGCGACTGCAAGCAGATTCGTGGCTTTATAGAGCAAGGCAACGCCTGCAATCCCGAGGATGCAGGCGTAAACGATGGCATGAGTCGGCGGAACCAGGCCTTTTACCAGCACCCTGTTCTTGGTCCGCTCCATCTTTTCATCGATGTCCCTATCGATGTAGTTGTTGAACACGCAACCGGAAGCAATCACCAGAGCGACGCCGAATGCTGTTGCCAGGAACAGCATCAGGTCGATATCCCCCTTCGAAGCCAGGAAGAAGCCACCGGCCACGGAAATCATGTTCCCGAAGACGATGCCCGGCTTGGTCAGGAGCAGGTATTGCTTGAACATCAGGCTGCTCTCTTTTAGTTGGCCATCATGTAGTAGTGCATGCTCCAGATGATCCAGATAGAGAGCGCTACGACAATGATGGTGATCAGGATGGTGAACACGAAGGCAACCGTGTTCCAACGCTGCTCGGACGAAGTGTTCATGTGCAGGAAGTACACCAGGTGCACGTAGATCTGCACGACCGCGAAGGCGACGATGGTGAACAACGTGGCCGCTTTCGACATGACGGGGTTCATCACGATCGCGAACGGGATCACGGTGAGGATTACCGACAGCACGAAGCCGACGACGTAATCCTTGGTGCTGCCGTGGCTCGCGCCAGCGGCAGAGTGGTGATCATGAGCCATTACAGAGCCCCCATCAGGTAAACAACGGTAAACACGCAGATCCAGACCACGTCGAGGAAGTGCCAGAACAGGCTCAGGCAGCTCAGGCGAGTCTGGGTGACCGGAGTCAGGCCACGGCTGGCGACCTGGTGCATCATCACGGCCATCCACACCAGGCCGGCACTGACGTGCAGACCGTGGGTGCCGACCAGGGTGAAGAACGCCGACCAGTAAGCGCTGACCTGCGGCGCAGCACCTTCATGGATCAGGTGGTGGAACTCGTACAGCTCGATCGAGATGAACACCAGGCCGAACAGGAAGGTAGCGGCAAGCCAGGACAGCACTTTGCCTTTGTCGCCACGGTACATGGCCAACATGGCCATGCCGTAGGTGATGCTGGAGAACAACAGGGCGAATGTCTCGACCAGAACCAGTTTCAGGTCGATCAGATCCTTCGGAGTAGGCCCGCCAGCGTACGCGGTGCTGAGCACCGCGAAGCCTGCAAAGATACTCGCGAACAGGATGCAGTCGGTCATCAGGTAAATCCAGAACCCGAAGACCTTCATTTCACCCGCGTCGTGGTGATGCTCGTGCTCATGATCATCGTCATGAGCGGCGTGGTTGCTCAAAACTTCACTGGACATGGTTTACGCCTGCTTAGCCTTTGCTTGAATGTGTGCATTCTCGATGCGCTCGATCTCATCGGGCTGCACGTAGTAATCGACGTCTGTGTTGTAGCTGTTGCGAATCAGAACGGCGAAGGTACCTACGAAGCTCAATGCAGCCAGCCACCAGATATGCCAGATCAGGGCGAAGCCAAAGGCCAGTGCGCCAATGGACATGATCAGGCCAACGCCGGTGTTCTTCGGCATGTGGATCGGCGAGTACTTGGTCGGCGCAGGCTTGAGGCCATCACGCTTCATCTCGTGGAACTCGTCGATGCGATCACCGCGCGGAGTAACGGCGAAGTTGTAGAACGGTGGCGGCGAGGAAGTCGACCACTCCAGGGTGCGGGCATCCCATGGGTCGCCGGTCACGTCGGCCAGTTCCTTGCGCTTGATGATCGACACGGCGAACTGGATCAGGGTGCACAGGATACCGATACCGATCATCACGGCGCCGACCACGGCCACGTACAGCCACGGCTCCCACTCGGGGTTGGTGGTGCTGTTCAGGCGACGGGTCATGCCCATGAAGCCCAGCACGTACAGCGGCATGAAGGCGAAGTAGAAGCCGACGATCCAGAACCAGAACGATGCCTTGCCCCAGCCTTCGTGCAGCTTGAAGCCGAACGCTTTCGGGAACCAGAAGGTGATACCGGCCATGTAGCCGAATACCGCACCGCCGATGATCACGTTGTGGAAGTGGGCGATCAGGAACAGGCTGTTGTGCAGCAGGAAGTCAGCACCCGGAACGGCCAGCAGTACGCCGGTCATACCACCGATGGAGAAGGTGATGATGAAGCCCAGGGTCCACAGGATCGGCGACGTGAACTCCAGACGACCGCGGTACATGGTGAACAGCCAGGTGAAGATCTTCACACCGGTCGGGATGGCGATGATCATCGTCGCGATACCGAAGAAGGCGTTGACGCTGGCGCCAGAGCCCATGGTGAAGAAGTGGTGCAGCCAGACCACGAACGACAGCACGGTGATTGCCACGGTGGCCCAGACCATCGAGGCGTAACCGAACAGACGCTTGCGAGCGAACACTGCAGTGACTTCGGAGAACACCCCGAAGGCCGGCAGGATCAGGATGTACACCTCAGGGTGGCCCCAGGCCCACAGGAGGTTGACGTACATCATCGGGTTGCCACCTGCTTCGTTGGTGAAGAAGTGGAAATCCAGGTAGCGGTCCAGGGTCAGCATGCCGAGCACGGCAGTCAGGATCGGGAACGCGCCGCAGATGATCACGCTGGTGCACAGGATGGTCCAGGTGAAGATCGGCATTTTCATCAGGGTCATGCCAGGGGCACGCATCTTGATGATGGTCACGAAGAAGTTGACACCGGTGAGCAGCGTACCGATACCGGATATCTGCAGCGCCCATATGTAGTAGTCGACCCCGACTCCCGGACTGTATTCGATGCCCGACAATGGCGGATACGCGACCCAGCCGGTCATGGCGAACTCACCCACGAACAGGGAGATGTTGGTCAGCAGCACGCCGACCACGAACAGCCAGAAGCTCAGCGAGTTGAGGAACGGGAAGGCAACGTCGCGGGCACCGATCTGCAGTGGCGTGACGATGTTCATCAGGCCGACCACCAGTGGCATGGCCACGAAGAAGATCATGATCGTACCGTGAGCGGTAAAGATCTGATCGTAGTGGTGCGGCGGCAGATAGCCTTCCGAGCCACCCGTGGCGATCGCCAGCTGGGTACGCATCATGATGGCGTCGGCGAAGCCACGCAGCAGCATGACCAGGGCGACGAGAATGTACATCACGCCGATTTTCTTGTGGTCGACCGAAGTCAGCCACTCGTGCCACAGGTAGCCCCACTTCTTGAAATAGGTCAGTGCGGCGACCACGCCGAGACCACCCAGAACCACCGCGATCATGGTGACTACAAGGATGGGCTCGTGCAGGGGTATTGCGTCTAGTGTCAGCTTTCCGAACATCGTTTATTCCTCCGCACCTGAAGCGTGCGCGGCTTCGCTCACAGGGTTGCTCTTGTAATCGATGTACTGGCCGAGGATCTGCCGGAACAGACCTGGCTGAGCATTGAAGTACTCGACTGGGTTGTTTTCACTCGGTTTGGCCAGCATCTGATAGCTGCCATTGAAGTCCAGGGTGTTAGGCGATTGCTTGGCCTTGGCGACCCACTGATCGAACTCTTCCTGGCTGGTCGCATGGGTCTGGAACTTCATGCCCGAGAAACCATGGCCGCTGTAGTTGCCGGACAGGCCGAAGAACTCGCCTGGCTCGTTGGCAATCAGGTGCAGCTGGGTGCGCATGCCGCCCATGGCGTAGACCATGCCGCCGAGCTGCGGGATGAAGAAGGTGTTCATCACGCTCTGCGAAGTGATCTGGAAGCTGATTGGCGTGTTGGCCGGGATGTACAGTTCATTGACCGAAGCGACACCCTGCTCCGGATAGATGAACAGCCATTTCCAGTCCAGCGAAACCACTTCCACGGTCAGCGGCGGGTTCTCGTGCTCGATAGGCCGGTAGGGATCGAGCGAGTGGGTGGTCTTCCAGGTGATCACCGCCAGCACGATGATGATCACGCAAGGGACGCCCCAGACGATGGCCTCGATCTTGTGCGAGTGAGCCCACTCAGGCGCGTAGGTCGCGTCCTTGTTCGAGGAGCGATAGCGCCAGGCGAACAGAATGGTCATGAAAATGACGGGTACCACCACGATCAGCATCAGCAGAGTGGCGGTAATGATCAGGTTGCGCTGCTCGATGCCGATTTGGCCTTTCGAATCGAAAAGAACCCAGTCGCAGCCACTCAGGGAGACGGCCACGACAATCGTCAGAAGCGTGCGGAACAAGCGGTGGTACTTCTCTTCTCTCATTTCACGACCTTCAGCAAAGTGATATCCCACATAGCGTTCTGTTCAGCCTGGCACCCAATACAGCCGGGCATGTCAGGAAACCGATGCGCAGAGGCACCGAAATCGTTTCAACATCGAA
The DNA here is from genome assembly GCF_031119625.1 of Pseudomonas sp. G34. Classification (GTDB taxonomy): domain Bacteria; phylum Pseudomonadota; class Gammaproteobacteria; order Pseudomonadales; family Pseudomonadaceae; genus Aquipseudomonas. The sequence goes on along the minus strand of NZ_JAVHZV010000007.1, from coordinate 138,558 downwards.
ACTACTAAACGGAGGGGGCGACATTTTCGGTTACGCAGCCAAAAAAACCAACCGCATAACGACGATGGGCCTACAAATAGTCGGGGTGTAATGCTCGCCCCGGCCTGCCCCGACCCTGCCAAACCAGCCGCAATCCAGCAGCTGGCAACAGCTCGCTCTACTCGCAAAGCCCCACATGACCGTACCTGTAGCCCAAGAGCGGAGCACCGCCTTGGAACCGCGTACGCATCACCGGGAGAGTTGCGACTTATAATAGTGGCTCATACCTGCGCAGTTGCGCGGCAATATGTCGCACAGCCGTAACCACGAGAAAACTCATGGGTACTGCGGTAAATCAAGAACCTTCTTTCGCCTGCCAGTCGCAGTAGCACCCCACCGCCATGGTATTGGCAGCCGAGACACTGCGGTTGGCCGACAACGCATCGAGAATCGGCTCGACGAAACTGTTCGAGGAGTTGCACACCAATCCCTCGCTGTAGGGGCCGGCGTAGGCCAGGCGCCCCTGTTGATCCCAGATGGCGATGGCCGGGCTGGCCGGAATCGACTCCATGCCTTCGAGCGACTCCAGGGGCGTCAGCTTACCGCGCAAGAATGGCAGCATCTCGCCGGTGCTGCCCGGCTTCTGCACGCTGTAGAACTCGACCCCGGAAAACCGGTACAGGCCGATCAGGTAATTGAGGTGGGCGTCGGTTTCCTTGTGGCATGGGCACTGCGGATCCCAGAAGTGCACCACCCGAATCTTGCCCGGCCCGGCCAGTTCGGCGGGCAGCTTGAGACCACCGCCCTGGAAGAACACCGCCTGCTGTTCCTGGTCACCGAAGGGCCGCAGGTACGCCACCCCGAAGCGGCTCCACGCCCAGGCGGCCATGGCCACCACGATGACCAGCGCCAACAGGCACAGGATCAGCAGAAAACGCTTGGACGGTGCGGCCTGTTCCTGGCTCATCACTCAGGATCCCGGTCGTACTTGATGCGGAACTGCTTCTCCATCTCCTTGCAGCTGTCGGTGGCGAAGGCACGCGAGGTCGGCGTCGCCGCCGGATCGTTGGCCTTGACCCAGCAGGCCTGGATGGCGCGCTGCTCGTTGGCCTGCACCTCGGCGGTCTGCTCACGGGTAATGGCATAGATGATGATGCCGAATACCAACACGATGAAGCCGAGACCCAGCAGGGTCAGCCACAGACAACCGCCGCGCTTGCCGCTATCGGGCTGCTCCAGGGATTGATTACGTGTCTTGTCGTCGCTCATGTTCTGGCCCTGCCTGAGAGGGTGCGAAACATAGCACCTTTGCCCCGGCCAAGGCAGGGGCCAAAGAGCACACACAAAAGCTAGGGAAATACGCCCTCCCCTCTCCCGTCAGCCCGCTACCACCCGCGACTGCTGGGCCCTGCGCGGCATCGCCGAGCGTTTTGCCGGGCTCCCTCGACATACCCGGTTACCAGCTCTTGCCGCTTATCCACAAGTGCTGCAGCGCCCCGCCAGCCGCGGCATACGACGGTGCCCGGCTGGCGGCGAAGAGACCCGACGAGGCTGGACGCTGAATTTCTGGTCAAACCTATTGCGGTGAACTTCACTCATAGCTGTGAGGGCTGAGTTGAATGGCAACTGCCGCACAATCCAGGCTGATCAGCTCTCGGGTATCCCATGCCGGCACGATGCTGTAGTCAGAGGAGAAGAGTCATGATCAATCACATTTGGGGGCTGCTGGCCAATCCGGGCCGCGAGTGGCGCAACATCGACCGGGAAAAGGAAAGCATCACCAACCTTTACGCCCGCCACGTTCTGCTGATGGCGCTCATCCCCGTGGTCAGCGCATTCATCGGTACCACCCAGATCGGTTGGCACCTGGGTGGCGAAGCCTACAAGGTGGCGGTACCAACGGCCGCCGCACTGGGCATCGTGTTCTACATCCTGATGCTGATCGGCGTGGCCATCATGGGCAATGTCATCCACTGGATGTCCGACTCCTTCGCCAGCCGCCCGAGCCGTAGCCGCTGCATCATCTTTGCCGGCTACGTGGCCACGCCGCTGTTCATCGCCGGTATCGCCCTGCTCTATCCGAAAGCCTGGCTGCTGCTGATGGTCGGCATCATCGCCCTGGCCTACAGCGCACGCCTGCTGTACGTGGGCATGCCGGCGTTCCTGCGCATTCCGGTCAACGAGGGGCTGACCATTTCCGGCGGTACGCTGGCGATCGGCGTGCTGGTGCTGGAGCTGCTGCTGGCCCTGACCGTCGCGCTGTGGGGCCTGGGCTTCAACGACTATGCAGTGAGCTGGTCGCTGTTCCGCTAACCGCTGCCCCATGAAAAAACCCGCCATCGGCGGGTTTTTCTATTTATAGCGGCATCACCCTCAGAGAAACCAGCGGTACTCGCGGGCGTTGATGTGTTCCATGAACGCCAGGTGGTCCTGGCGCTTGTTTTCGCAGTACACCATCACGAATTCCTCGCCCAGCCCGGCATTGACCGCCGGGTGATGGCGCATCTGCGCCACCGCCGCGAGCATGTCCATGGGAAAGTCGATGCCACTCTGGCGATTCTCGTTCAGCGGTGCGATGGGTTCGGCCTGCTGCGCCAGACCGTGCTCCATAGCACTGAGAATCGCCGCCAGCACCAGGTAGGGGTTGGCATCGGCACCGGCCAGGCGATGTTCGATACGCAGGTTGCGGGTATCCGAATCGGGAATGCGGACACAGGCATCGCGGTCCTCGTAGCCCCAGCTGGCACGGCTGGCGGCATTCACCCGCGAGCCATAGCGACGATAGGCATTGTGATGCGGCGCGAAGATCGGCATGCAGTGCGGCAGCCAATCCAGGCAGCCGGCCACTGCGTGGCGCAAGGGCTGGCCATCGCCCGCCGCCAGCAGGTTGTTGCCCTGTTCATCGTAAAGGCTGACATGCACGTGCATGCCGCTGCCCGGCGCATCCAGATACGGCTTGCTCATGAAGCTCGCCCGGTGACCATGCTTGAGCGCCACGCCACGGGTCAGCCGGGTGAACAGCGCGGCCCAGTCCGCGGCCTGCAGACCGTCTTTACAGTGGCCGAAATTGATCTCGAACTGCCCGGGGCCGATTTCCGCGGTGATCACGTTGGCGTCGATGCCCTGCTCATTGGCTACCTCGACGATCTCGTGCAGCACCGGCGAGAAGCGCGACAGTCGCTCGATATGCAGGTTGGGCTGGTCGTCCTCATCGCCGCACAGCGGGTCGCGGGGGTATTGCGGCAGGCCGTCCTTCAAGGCCCGGTCGAACAGGTAGAACTCCAGTTCGAAGGCCACCACCGGATGAATGTCCTTGGCTGCCAAGCGCGCCATTACCCGCGCCAGCACTTCCCGGGGCTCGAACTCGATGGGTGACTCGGTGCCATCGGAGCTGATCAGCATCTGCCCCAGTGGCTGCTGCTCCCAGCGCACCGGCTTGAGCGTGCCGGGAATCAGCCGCCGCTCGGCGTCCGGGTCGCCATCATGGAAGCAGTAGTCGCCAATCTCGTGCAGCCCGCCCTGGGCACCGAGCAGCACGCAGTTCTGCGGCAGCTTGAGCAGGCTGCCGGCGGCGACCTTTTCCAGCATGTCGATGGGGTAGCGCTTGCCATAGAAATGCCCGGGGATATCCAGGCAGATCAGGTCGACATAACGCACGTCGGGGTGAGCGGCGCGAAAGGCGCGAACTTCGTCGGACAGGCTTGTGAAGGTCATGTGAGATTCCTGTGCCCGCCTAGCGGAACACCCAGAGTACCCGTGCGGGCTGGTCGGTTAGGTTGGCGTAACGAAACTGGCTGTGGGGCGGCAACTGGAAGCTGTCATTGGGCCCGAGGGTAACGGGATCCGGCTGGTCATCCAGCCAGATGCTCAGCTGGCCTTCGAGCACGAAGCCGCCCTGCTCCGAGCTGTCGTTCAGGTGCCCGTGACCACTGGTCGCACCGGGCGCCAGGTGACTCTCCAGCATGGAGAAGCCGGCCGACATGCTCGGCGAGGCCAGCACATCGGTGATGCCACCGGCGTAATACAGGGTGCGCCGCTCACCGGGGCGGGTGACCCAGGGCAGCGCCCGCGGCTTTTCCAGGCTGTAGAAGTAGGTGGTCGACACGCCGAGCGCTTCGCTGATGGCGGTCAGGTCCGCCACGGTCGGCTTCGACAGGCCGCGCTCGACCTGGGACAGGAAGCCCACCGAGCGACCGATGCGACCGGCCAGCTCGCCGAGCGTCAGGTTCTTGTGCTTGCGCAGGTCGCGGATGAGGATCGCCAGGCCTTCGATTTCTTCCTGCATGTCCATACCGGTGGGGCCCTTCATAGATAGTCTCGCAGCCGGTACCAGGCCTTGCCGGCCGCCTCCATCGGCGCTGCCAGCCAGGCACCGCCCGGAAAGCGCGGATTGCCGATACGCTGGTACAGCGCCAGCAACTGTTCATCGCCAAGAATGGCGTCGCTTACCGCCCGCGCCGCGGCCAGGGTCGGCAGTACGCCGTGCCCGGAGAACCCCTGCAACCAGTAACGCTGGCCCTGACGGCCGACATCCGGCGTGCGCTTGATGGTGACGTCGATATGCCCGCCCCAGCCGTAATCGATGGCGACGCCCTTGAGCTGGGGAAACACCCGTTCCAGATAAGGCCGTGTCGCCGCGGGCACATCCTTGGGCAAACCACCCAGATAAGTGCAGCCGCCACCGAACAGCAGGCGATTGTCCGGCGTCACACGGAAATAGTCGGGCACGAACTGGTTGTCGATCACGCAACTGTTCTGGGGCAGCAATGAGCGCGCCAGCTGTGGGTCGAGTACGGCTGTGGCCACCTGGTAGGAGCCCACCGGCAGCACCCGTTGCGACAGCGCGGGGTCCAGGTCATCGAGATAGGCATTGCAGGCCAGCACCAGCACGTCGGCGCGCACTTCGCCCTGTGGGGTGCGCACCCGATAACCCTCCGCCAGCGTCTCGTAGGCCAGCGCGCGGCTCTGCTCGAAGATCCGACCGCCAGCCGCCTCGATGGCCGTGGCCAGCCCCTGAGCGAGCTTGAGCGGGTCCAGATGGGCGCCCCTGGCGTCGTGCAGCGCCGCCACGTAGCGCGGGCTGTCGATCCACTCGCGCAGCTCGACGCCCTCGATCAGACGCAGGTCGCGGTAGCCCCACTTATGCACCGCCTCGTGCTGTGCATCGCGCAACTGGGCGACGCGGCGCGGCAGCACTGCCGCCCATAGACTGCCAACCCGGTAATCGACCTCGAAGCCATGCCGCGCCGGCAACTCGCGCAGTTCGTCGGCGGCCCAGCACATGCTGTCCCACAGCTGGCGGGCGCCCTGCAGACCGAGGGCTTTTTCCAGCGGCGGCATATCGCACGACCAACCCAGCAGCGCCTGGCCGCCATTGCGACCCGAGGCGGCCCAGGCCACCCGGCTGGCTTCCAGCACGACCACACGCTTGCCACTTTGCGCCAGCCGCAACGCACAATGCAGGCCGCTGAAACCGCCGCCGATGATCAGCACATCGCAGTCGAGGCTGGCTTCAAGGCGCGGGCGTTGAGCGATGGTGCCGGGGTAGCAGCCTGCATAGTAGGTGGCGAGGTGCCCGGAGGAATGCATGAACATGCGATGAAATTATCAAAAGATTATTTCATGAAAAACTACACGAATATTTTCATATCGCCAAGCAGGATCAGCTCGCAGGGTATTTGCCCGCGTGCAAGCGAACCGTTTGCAGGCAGCCCGGTCGAAGCTCGACAACAATCGAAGCACTGACGGCTCCCTGACCGCTATTGGCGATGAAGCACGGGTCGTCTCTCTGGAGCCCAATATGATCCAACTGTCCGCACTCACCACTCCCCTGCTACTCGCCAGCTGCATCGTCCTGCTCGCCGGCTGCGCCAACCGCGAGGAAACCAAGGCACCTGCGAACCCGGGCACAAGCGCCACCGTTTCCCCCGAACAGCAGGCCATCGACGGCGACATCCAGCGCCTGACCGAGCTGGCACAGCGCGGTGATCTGGACAGCCAGTTCAAACTCGGCAGCTTCTACTTCGTTGGCAAGCCGCAAAAGGACCTCAAGCAGGCCGAGTACTGGTGGAAGCAGGCAGCCGATCGCGGCCATGCCGAGGCGGCCGTCAGCCTGGCCTACCTCTATACCGGCCGCGACAACCCGGAATTCCGCAACCCGCCAGCCATGCTCAAATACCTGAACCAGTCGGCCAGCAGCGGCAACCCGATGGCCCAGCATATTCTCGGCAACCTTTATATGCGCGGCATCGATGGCGTCGAGCGCGACCCCAACCAGGCGCGCCGTCTGTTCCAGAGCGCCTGCCGGCAGAACTACGCGGCCAGCTGCAAAGCCCTGGACAACGCACCGGGCGCCTGAAAACGCCAACCAGTACCAACTTCGCCATGGGCAGGGAACGCATGAACAGCGAGTCACTCAGCGACACCAGTAAATTCCTCAGCTATGTGCTGCGCCACGAGCCGCAGGCCATCGGGCTGCAGTTGGACAGCGAAGGCTGGGCCAACCTCGATGCGCTGATAGAAGGCGCAGCCGCCAGCGGCCGCCAGTTGGATATCGATACCATCCGCACAGTGGTTGCCAGCAGCGACAAGAAACGTTTCAGCCTGTCCGACGATGGCCGCAGGATTCGAGCGGTACAAGGCCACTCGACCACCCAGGTACAGCTGCAGCACGTGCAAAAGCGGCCACCCGAGCGGCTTTACCATGGCACGGCCAGCCGCTTCCTCGCCGGCATCGAGGCACAGGGACTGGTCGCCGGAGCACGCCACCACGTGCACCTGTCGCAAGATGTGGAAACGGCACTACAAGTCGGACAGCGTTATGGCAGCCCTGTGATCCTCACGGTCGAGGCGCTGCGCATGCATGAACAGGGCTTCGCATTCTTCCAGGCTGACAATGGCGTGTGGCTAACGGAAGCGGTGCCCGCCGAGTTCCTTCAGCGGACCTGACTGGCTCAAGCCTGCGCTTGCAGCGCTGCGCTCAGCAGACCGGCATGCAAATGTTCGAACGCCAGCAACGGCCGAATCTTCTGGATGTTCTCCAGCGGCCCCGCGGCACTGATCAGCACGCCGCGCTCGCACGTGCCGTTGACCACCCGCTGGCCTGCTCGAGGCCGATGAACATCCCGCCCCCGCGCACATCGCCAATCCATTCGTGGCGTTGCGCCAGTGGGCGGATGCCGGCCAGCAGCTAGCTGCCGATCTGTGCAGGCTGCATCATAAATACCACTGCGCCATGCTTCATCTGCTGCCACAGTCATCGCTCACCCACCTGCGGAGAACCGTCATGAGCCACTCGAAAACCCTGCTGCTGACCGGCGCCAGCCGCGGCATCGGCCATGCCACGGTCAAGCACTTCAATGCCGCGGGCTGGCGCATCTTCACCGCCTCGCGCCATGACTGGGTCGCCGAATGCCCGTGGGCCGACGGCACGCTCAACCATATCCACCTGGATCTCGAAGACATCGAGCACCTGCAGGAGAGCCTGCCGCTGATCCGCGAGAAGCTCGGCGGGCGCCTGGATGCCTTGGTCAACAATGCCGGTGTGTCGCCCAAGGGCGAGGATGGTCAGCGCCTCGGCGTGCTGGGTAGCGACTACGCGACCTGGACCAAGGTATTCAACGTCAACCTGTTCTCCACCGCCCTGCTCGCCCGCGGCCTGTTCGAGGAACTGAAGGCAGTCCAGGGCAGCATCATCAACGTCACCTCCATCGCCGGTTCACGGGTGCACCCCTTCGCCGGTTCCGCCTATGCCGCCTCCAAGGCCGGGCTGGCGGCGCTGACCCGCGAGATGGCCCATGAATTCGGCTGTCACGGAGTGCGCGTCAACGCCATAGCGCCGGGGGAAATCGACACTTCGATCCTCTCCTCGGGTACCGAACAGATCGTCGAGCGCGACATCCCCATGCATCGCCTGGGCAAGCCCGAGGAAGTCGCCTCGCTGGTGTACTTTCTCTGCACCTCCGGAGCGACGTACGTGAATGGCGCAGAAATTCACGTCAACGGTGGCCAGCACGTGTAACGCGCCGCAAGGTAGAATCGCCTGGCCCGCGCCCCGGAAGCCACCACCATGAAATACCCCATCGACGGTCTCAGCCACACCTACCTGGGCAGTGGCGTTTACGCCCTGCTGCGCGAGGCATTGATCACCGGCCGCTTCCAGCCCGATGACCGCCTGCGCATCCGTGACCTGGCCGAACAGCTGGGCACCAGCGTCACGCCGGTGCGCGACGCCATCCTGCAATTGGCCAAGGAAAAGGCGCTGGTCCTCAAGACCCCGCGCGATATTCGTGTGCCGGTGCTGACCGGGGCGCAGTACGCGGAAATCCGCAGCATTCGCCTGGCACTCGAAGGCCTGGCGGCGGAAACCGCGGCAAGCAAGGTGACGCCCGAGCAATTGCAGATGCTCGAGCGCACTATCCGCGACAACCTGGAGGCCGTGCACAGCGGCGACCTGATCGCGGCGCTGAAGCTCAACCAGGCCTTCCACTTCGCCCTGGCCGATATCGCCGGCATGCCGCTGCTGCGCGATATGCTCGACAGCCTGTGGATGCGCACCGGCCCGCTGATTGCCCGGGCCTATGGCGACTTCAACGAGCGCATGGCCGTCGAGCACCATTGGCAGGTGTTGCGCGCGCTGGAAAAAGGCGACGGCGCGGCAGCACGCCAAGCGATCTGCACCGACATTCTCGATGGCAACGGGAAGATGATGGAATTGATTGCCAGGCGCGAGGCCCCGCTGGCCTGAAGAGCCTATCCGAACGCGCCACCTTGGCAGTGAAGGCAACAGGGGCAGCCATGCGCGCGACCCCATGGACGTAGTCCATTTCTACCTGACAACAGACCGACAAGACCCCGAGCAACCTCGAGGAGCCCGGTGCACTTGTGGTGCACCGGGTGACGCTCAAGGGTAGAAACCGCGATCGAGCTTGTGGCCCGGCGCGTATAAGCGAGGCCGCCTGAGCGGCCCGCCTATTCGGTCAGAGCGGGGTGATCAGCTCACCGCGCTCGATAAAGGCATCGAGATTATCGAACACCAGGTTCTCCATGGCCAGCCGGGTTTCCTCGGTGGCGCTGCCCACGTGGGGCAACAGCACCACATTGGGCATGCCGAACAGTGCCTCGGGGACCCGCGGCTCGTCCTCGAACACGTCCAGCCCCGCGCCGCCCAGCGTGCCCGCCTGCAGCGCCGCAACCAGCGCCTGTTCGTCCACGACGGTACCGCGAGCGATATTCACCAGAATGCCGTTCGCGCCCAGTGCCGCCAGGATCTCGGCATCGATCAGATGATGGGTAGCCGCGCCGCCCGGGCACGCCAGCACCAGAAAGTCGGCCCAGGTGGCCAGTGCCTTGAGGTCGGCTTCGAAGCGGTAGCCGCTGTCGGGATCCTCGCGACGCTTGTGGTAGCGGATCTCCATGTCGAAGCCAGTAGCGCGTTTGGCGATGTCCTTGCCGATGCGCCCGAAGCCAACGATGCCCAGCTTCTTGCCACTGACCTTGCGGGTCAGCGGGTACTGGCCGTTGAGCCATTTGCCCTGGCGCACGTGACGATCAGAGGCGGCGAACTGTCGTGCGGTGTCGATCACCAGACCAATCGCGGTATCGGCGACGCACTCGTTGAGCACGTCCGGGGTGGTGCTGATCACGATGCCCCGCGCCTTGGCTTCATCGACAGCGATCGAATCGTAGCCGACGCCGAAGCTGCAGATGGCCTTGAGGTTGGGCATCTGCGCCAGCTGCTCAGCCGAGCAACCGTACCGCGCCGAGGTGACCACGATATCGATATCGGCGCCGCGCTCGCTGAGGAAATCCTTCTGCTCCCACAGGCGAACCAATTGGTAGTCGCGCTGCAGGCGCTCATTGAAACGCGGTGGGAAACGACCGACCTGAAGCACAGTGGGACGACTCATGCAGCTCTCCTGTAGTGGGCGTCAAAGCGTGGATGATACCCGCCACGCCGAGCGCGGGCGCATCGAGGCGGGCATCTGTGTCCGGTTATCGATCAGGTCACCGGAGCGGGATTGAACAGCACCAGATCATTGTGCAGGCGATGTTTCTCCGCCCAGGTGTGTTTCTTGCCGCTGGCCACATCCAGATAGAGCTGGAAGATGTGCCAGCCCATTTCCTCGAGGCTCATGCGCCCGGAAGTGATCTGCCCGGCATCCACGTCGATCAGGTCCGGCCAGCGCTCGGCCAGTTGAGTGCGGGTGGCCACCTTGATCACCGGCACCATGGACAGGCCGTACGGCGTACCGCGGCCGGTGGTGAAGATGTGCAGGTTCATGCCGGCCGCCAGCTGCAGGGTGCCGCAGATGAAGTCGCTGGCCGGCGTGGCGCAGAACCACAGGCCTTTGCCGCGAATCCGCTCGCCCGGCGCGACCACCCCGACGATCGGGCTGTTGCCGGACTTGGCGATGGAGCCCATGGCCTTTTCGACGATGTTGTTCAGGCCGCCTTTCTTGTTGCCCGGCGTGGTGTTGGCGCTACGATCGGCCATGCCACGCTCCAGGTAACGGTCGTACCAGTCCATCTCGCGGATCAGTGCATCGGCAACGTCCACGCTGGCGGCACGTGGCGTCAGCAGGTGAATGCCATCTCGCACTTCGGTGTTCTCGGAGAACATCACGGTGGCGCCGGCGCGCACCAGAAGGTCAGCCGCCACCCCCAATGCAGGGTTGGCGGTGATGCCCGAGAAGGCGTCACTGCCGCCGCACTGCATGCCCACTACCAGTTCGCTGGCCGGTACGGTTTCGCGACGACGCTGATCGAGTACCTTCAGGCGCGTCTCGATCATCGCCATGATTTCTTCGACCATGCCGGTGAAGCCGGTGCTGGAATCCTGCAGGCGGAACAGCCACTGCTCCTCGTCCATGCCGTTGGTCAGCGAGTCGCCATCCATCAGCTGGTTGGCCTGCAGTTTTTCGCAGCCCAGGCTGATCACCAGCGCCTGGCCACCGAGGTTGGGGTTGCGGCTGATGTTGTAGAGGGTGCGGATCGGCACCACGGCATCCGGCGCGTTGATCGCCACGCCGCAGCCGTAGCTGTGCGACAGCGGCACCACGTCGTCGACGTTCGGGTACCTGGGCAGGATTTCCTTGCGCACACGCTCCACACAGTGGTCGAGCACGCCGACCACGCACTGCACCGTGGTGGTCACGCCGAGGATGTTGCGGGTGCCGACGGTGCCGTCCGGGTTGCGGAAGCCCTCGAAGGTGTAGCCATCCAGCGGCTCGGGTATTGGCGCCTTGATGGTCGCCTTCGGCAGGTTATCCAGCACCGGCGGCTCGGGCATGCGCAGCACCTGCTCGGTGACCCAACTGCCGGCGGCGATGGGCTTGAGCGCATAGCCGATCACCTCGCCATAGCGCACCACGGTGCCGCCTTCGGGAATCGCTACCAGCGAGACCTTGTGGCTTTGCGGAATGCCTTCCTGCGCCTGCAGACCGTCGGCGAACTGACCGCCCGCGGCAACGCCCTGCTCGTTGACCACCACCCCGACGTTGTCGTCGGGATGCAGGCGGATGTAACGAGGTGAATCCTGATGTTGAATGAGGGTCATGGGCCAATCCTTTTATTGTTGTAGCGGCAGGATCGCGGTGGAGCCTGCCGGTCAGCCGGGTGCTGGATACAGCTCGGCTGCGCTGCTGATGGTCATTGCCCTGGTCGGCTGCCGTTGGCTGGTCGCTGGCAGCGGTCGTTGCGCCAGTCGCCTCACGGAGGCGGCAGCGCGCCAGTGATCGTGGCCTGACTTTACTATGATTGCGCAATCATTCAAGCGCTTTATGCGACAGTCATCAGTTGTCTGACGAGAAAAGGATTTTCCTTCAGGTGGTCTGCCGGTCGACAAGGGTGAAGCCGGTGTCGACACGCACCGGCTTGCACTCGTCGTCGCGCAAGCGTTGCAACAAGGCATTGGCTGTCAGCTCGCCCATACGCCCGCCATCGACATTCACCGTGGACAGCGCCGGGTGCAGATGGGCCGCGCTGGAGAGGTCGCCAAAGCCCATCACGGCCAGCTGCCCGGGAATCTCCAGGCCGCGGCTGGCGGCCTCGGCAAGAATGCCCTGGGCCACCGTATCGGAACTGCACACCACCACCTGCGGCCGATGGCCGTCAGTCAGCAACCGGCACAGCCCTTCCCTGCCGCTTTGCACGGTGGCAGGCGCGGCGAGAAGCATCATCGGCACCGTTTCGATACCGAGTGCCTGCAGCTGGGTTGCCACACTGCGGCTACGCTTGAGCGCCCGCGAGTCGTCGACCGAGACGATGGCGAAGCGCCGGTAACCCTTGCCATAGAGGTGCTTGGCGATGGCCTGGCCGACCTGCTCATGGGAAAAGCCCACCTGCATGTCGATGGGCGCTGCACCCAGGTCCCAGGCCTCGACCACCGGAATGCCCGCTGCCTGCAGGCGCAGCCGGCTCTGCTCGGTGTGCAGCGTGCCGGTCAGCACGATGCCGTCGGGGCGCCGGCCGAGCACCGCGCCGAGCAGGCGCTCCTCCTGCTCGGCAGAATAGCCGGTCAGGCCGATCATGCTCTGGTAGCCGGCGGCGGTCAGGTGATCCATCAGTGATTGCACGGTTTCGGCGAAGATCGAGTGGGCGATGGTCGGCACGAAGATGGCGATCAGGCGGCTCTTGTTGGAGGCCAGGCCGCCCGCCAGCATGTTGGGTACATAGCCGGTAACCCGCACCGCCTCGAGGACTTTCTTGCGGGCACTCTCGCTGACCACGTCGGGTCGGTTCAGCGCACGGGACACGGTGATCGGCGAAACCCCCGCCACCTTGGCCACGTCGATCAGCGTCACGCTCGCGCCCTTGCTCGATGGCGTGCTGGAAGATGAAGCGCGAGAAGATTTCTTTGCCATGACGGGCCGCGGATTGCGTGAGAGATCACGCATCTTAACCAGCCGCCGAGGCGGTAACCAGGGAGCCCGCTGTAATCGGGTGTTGTCCTGCAGAACGCAAAAAGCCCGGGCATGAGGCCCGGGCTTTTCGAGTGCCTTGTAAAGGCGACGCGCTTACTGGGCGCCTTGCTTCTTGATCAGCGCAGCCAGTTTCTCGTACTCGGCTGGCAGCAGATCGGTCAGCGGAGCCCGAACCGGGCCAGCGTCGTAGCCGGCGATCTTGGCGCCAGCCTTGACGATGCTCACGGCGTAACCGGATTTCAGGTTGCGGATATCCAGGTATGGCAGGAAGAAGTCGTCGATGATCTTGCCAACGGTGGCGTGATCTTCACGGGCAATGGCGTGGTAGAAGTCCATCGCGGTTTTCGGGATGAAGTTGAACACCGCCGAGGAGTACACCGGTACACCCAGGGCCTTGTAAGCCGCGGCGTAGACTTCGGCGGTCGGCAGGCCGCCCAGGTAGGTCAGGCGCTCGCCCAGGCGACGGCGGATCGACACCATCAGTTCGATGTCACCCAGGCCATCCTTGTAGCCGATCAGGTTTGGGCAACGCTCGGCCAGTTGCTCGAGCAGGCTCGCGTTCAGGCGGCAGACGTTGCGGTTGTAGACCACCACACCGATCTTCACCGATTTGCAGACCTGCTCGACGTGGGCAGCAACGCCTTCCTGCGAAGCTTCGGTCAGGTAATGCGGCAGCAGCAGCAGGCCCTTGGCGCCAAGGCGCTCGGCTTCCTGGGCATACTGGATGGCCTGGCGGGTGGAGCCGCCCACCCCAGCCAGAATCGGCACGCTGCCTGCGCAGGTATCGACGGCGGTCTTGATCACCGACGAATACTCGTCAGCGGCCAGGGAGAAGAATTCACCGGTACCGCCAGCGGCGAACAGCGCGGTGGCGCCGTACGGGGCCAGCCATTCCAGACGACGCACGTAGCCAGCCGGGTTGAATTCACCAGCGGCATCGAAGTCGGTCAGCGGAAAGGACAGCAGGCCGGAGGAGAGGACGGTTTTTAGTTCTTGTGGAGTCATTCTTCTTACACCCTTGGAGGAAAACGTCAGGGGTCGTTGCCGACCAGATGAAGTCATACGTTATCGTACAACTATAAAATTGCCAAGCCTGCCGAGGCTGTTTTCGGTTGCTGCGGGATTTATTCGAGTGTTCTGCAGAAATGCCGGCAAGAGCGTAGAAGCCTTGAGCGGAGTGATGTGGTGGGAGCGCGCCATGGGCGTGACAGCCCAGGCACACCTACTGTCGCCACCATTAGCGCAGACCCTCCCGGCCAAGTAGCTGGCCATCAAGGCGCATCGCGGGCATGGCCCGCTCCCACGAGGGGCTGTCGACGCAGAATGGCAAGAAGCCTTGAGCGCACGCGGTATTGTGGGAGCGCGCCATGGGCGCGACAGCCCAAGCACGACTACTGTCGCCATCACTAGCACAGGCCTTTGCCCGCCCAGGTAGCTAGCCATCAAAGGGCGTCGCGGGCATGGCCCGCTCCCACAAGGAATCAACCCTCTGCCGTCGCCCACGCCATGACATCTCAGCCCCACCACAACAGCTGGATCGGGTGCCCTGCCCGGCTTCGCTCCATTACGCCCTCGCCAGAACGCAAAAGGCCGCTGTCAACAGCGGCCTTTTCGAGAGACGGGGGGCAGGCGCTTATTGCGCGCCTTGCGCCTTGATCAGCGCAGCCAGCTTCTCGTATTCGTCCGGCAGCAGGTCGGTCAGCGGAGCGCGAACCGGGCCGGCGTCGTAACCGGAAATCTTCGCCCCAGCCTTGACGATGCTGACCGCATAACCGGCCTTGCGGTTACGGATGTCCAGGTATGGCAGGAAGAAGTCGTCGATGATCTTGCCGACGGTGGCGTGATCGTCCTTGGCAATGGCGTGGTAGAAGTCCATCGCGGTTTTCGGGATGAAGTTGAACACCGCCGAGGAATACACCGGTACGCCCAGGGCCTTGTAGGCCGCGGCATAGACTTCGGCGGTCGGCAGCCCGCCGAGGTAGCTGAAGCGATCGCCCAGGCGACGGCGGATCGACACCATCAGCTCGATATCGCCCAGGCCGTCCTTGTAGCCGATCAGGTTCGGGCAGCGCTCGGCCAGTTGCTCGAGCAGGCTCGCGTTCAGGCGGCAGACGTTGCGGTTGTAGACCACCACACCGATCTTCACCGATTTGCAGACCTGCTCGACGTGGGCAGCAACGCCTTCCTGCGAAGCTTCGGTCAGGTAATGCGGCAGCAGCAGCAGGCCCTTGGCGCCAAGGCGCTCGGCTTCCTGGGCATACTGGATGGCCTGGCGGGTGGAGCCGCCCACGCCAGCCAGAATCGGCACGCTGCCTGCGCAGGTGTCGACGGCGGTCTTGATCACCGACGAATACTCGTCGGCGGCCAGGGAGAAGAATTCACCGGTACCGCCAGCGGCAAACAGGGCGGTGGCGCCGTACGGGGCCAGCCACTCGAGGCGGCGTACGTAGCCTTCAGGGTTGAATTCGCCTTGGGCATCGAAATCGGTCAGCGGGAAGGACAGCAGACCGGAGGAGAGGACGGATTTTAATTCTTGTGGGGTCATTCTTCGAGTACCTGTAGCGCATGTGGAAATGGGCAGCCGCTGGCTGTAGAGATACGTTATCGTACGACAATAACTAAAACCATACCCTACTCGACCTTTTACACCCGGCGCGCTCAAAAAGGCCATTCACGCCGCCAGCAAAGCTCGGCAAACGGCAGTGACCGACCAGTCATTTTGTGATTGACCAGCGCCACCAAAAACCTGAGCAAATGCGCAGCGGACAAGCGTTCCAGCCTACCAGACGGATTGCCGAGGTTTTTTTGGACGTCGCGTTGACAGCACAATCGGAGGCTGTTGATAATCCCCTCACGTCATACGACAACCGATAACAAGCTCTCCATAAAAACAACCAGAGACTGCTTCCGCCATGACTACCACTTCCAATGCGCAACCGCCCTTCCATCGCCTGCTGCTCACTGGCGCGGCAGGCGGATTGGGCAAAGTGCTGCGCGAGCGCCTGCAGCCACTGACCAAGGTGCTGCGCCTTTCCGACATCGCCGAAATGGCGCCGGCCGAAGGCCCGCACATCGAGGTGCAGATCTGCGATCTGGCCGACAAGCAGGCCGTTCACCAACTGGTTGAAGGCGTCGACGCCATCCTGCACTTCGGTGGCGTATCGGTGGAGCGTCCGTTCGAGGAAATCCTCGGCCCGAACATCTGCGGCGTCTTTCATATCTATGAAGCGGCGCGTCGCCACGGCGTCAAACGCATCATCTTCGCCAGCTCCAACCATGTCATCGGTTTTCACAAACAGACCGACACCATCGATGCCGACGCCCCGCGCCGTCCGGATGGTTACTACGGATTGTCGAAGTCCTACGGCGAGGACATGGCCAGCTTCTATTTCGACCGCTACGGCATCGAGACCGTCAGCCTTCGCATCGGCTCCTCGTTCACCGAGCCGCTGAACCGCCGCATGATGAGCACCTGGCTGAGCTATGACGACCTGATGCAACTGATCGAGCGCGGCCTCACCACGCCGAACGTCGGCCACACCGTGGTCTACGGCGCCTCGGCGAACAAGACCGTCTGGTGGGACAACAGCAAGGCCGCCCACCTGGGCTTCGAGCCCAAGGACACCTCCGAAGTCTTCCGCGACAAGGTCGAGGCCCAGCCCCCGGTGGCGGCAGACGACCCGAACGCCCTCTATCACGGCGGTGCCTTCACGGCAGCCGGCCCGTTCGGCGACGACTGAGACCGCGCCCTCCCCTACGATAACAATAACAAGAGGTCGGACATGCCCAAGCAAGCCGAACTGATTTTCGACGCCCGCAATGCCGTGGGCGAAAGCCCGGTATGGAGCCCGCGGGATGAGGCCTTGTACTGGGCCGACATTCCCAACAGGCGGCTGTATCGCTGGAACCTGGCGGACGCCAGCACGCAAAGCTGGGAAGCCGACGAAATGCTCGCCTGTATCGCCCAGCGCGCTGATGGCAGCTGGGTCGCCGGCATGCAGAGCGGCATCTTCCAGCTGACCGCCGGCAATGATGGGCGCCTGAGCGGCGAACGCCTGGTTGCGGTCAGCCATGCCCGCGAGCAGATGCGCTTCAACGACGGGCGCTGCGACCGTCAGGGGCGCTTCTGGGCCGGCAGCATGCTGATGGACATGGCCGCAGGCGCCAAGGTCGGTGCGCTGTATCGCTATGACGGCGCCGGCCAGAGCACCCTGCCCGTGCTGCTGGACGACCTGATCGTGCCCAATGGCCTGGCTTTCAGCCCGGATGGCCGCGTCATGTACCTGTCCGACTCGCACCCTTCGGTGCAGGCCATCTGGGCCTTCGATTACGACATCGACAGCGGCACCCCGCACAACCGCCGCCTGTTCGTGGACATGAACGGCTACCCTGGCCGCCCCGATGGCGCCGCCGTGGACGCCGATGGCTGCTACTGGATCTGCGGCAACGATGCCGGCCTGATTCACCGCTTCACCCCGGCCGGGCGCCTTGATCGCTCGCTGCAGGTGCCGGTGCACAAGCCGACCATGTGCGCCTTCGGCGGGCCGAATCTGGACACCCTGTTCGTGACCTCGATCCGACCCGGCGGCAACCTCGACGATCAGCCCCTGGCCGGCGGCGTGTTCGCCCTGCAAGCGGGGGTCAGCGGCATCGCCGAAACACCGTTCAACCCTTGATACCGATAGCAGGCGCTCCGCTGCACGGGGACGCCAGGCACATCACAACGCTGCACACCAACAACAACAAAACGGAGATTCACCCATGAATTTCAAGCGCAAGTTACTGATTGCTGCACTTCCCCTGGCCATGGGCCTGTCCAGCCTGGTCCAGGCCGACATGACCCTGAAGATCGCCGAGATCCACCCGGCCGGTTACCCGACCGTGGTGGCGATGGAAAACCTCGGCAAGAAACTCGATACCGCCACCAACGGCGAGATCAAATCGCGGATGTTCGCCGGTGGCGTACTGGGTTCCGAGAAGGAAGTGATCGAGCAGACCCAGATCGGCGCCGTGCAGCTGACCCGCGTCAGCCTCGGTTCGGTTGGCCCCGTGGTTCCAGCCACCAACGTATTCAACATGCCGTTCGTGTTCCGCGACATCGACCACATGCGCAAGGTGGTCGACGGTGAGATCGGCCAGGAAATCCTCGACGCCATCACCAACTCCGACTTCAACATGGTCGGCCTGGCGTGGATGGAAGCCGGCAGCCGCAGCCTCTACACCAAGAAGCCGGTGCGCAAGCTCGAAGACCTCAAGGGCATGAAGATCCGCGTGATCGGCAACCCGCTGTTCATCGACACCCTCAACGCCATGGGCGCCAACGGCATCGCCATGGACACCGGTGAAATCTTCAGCGCCCTGCAAAGCGGCGTGATCGACGGCGCCGAGAACAACTCGCCGACCCTGCTCGAGCACAACCACTTCCGCGTCGCCAAGTACTACACCCAGACCCACCACCTGATCCTGCCCGAGCCGCTGCTGATGTCCAAGGCAACCTGGGAAAAGCTGACCCCCGAGCAGCAGACCCTGGTCAAGAAACTGGCCAAGGAAGCGCAGCTCGAAGAGCGTGAACTGTGGACCGCCAAGGAAAAGGCCAGCGACGAGAAACTGAAGGCCGAAGGCGTCGAATTCATCGAAATCGACACCAAGCCGTTCTACGAAGCGACCGCTCCGGTTCGCGAGAAGTACGGCGCTCAGTACGCCGATCTGATCAAGCGCATCGAAGCCGTCAAGTAACAGGTATTGAAAAGCTAGCTGCGTTGCCGCTGCTTCGTTAAAAACAACCTCAAAATGCTCATGTACTACTCGTACACTCCGCTTTTTCGGCTGTTTTTGCCTCGCATCGGCTGCCTCGCTGACGTTTTTCAATGACCTGATAAAAATCTCGCGCAAGCGCATGGAGCCGGCATCCGCCGGCTCCATGCCATCCGGTGAAGTCTCATGAAAAACCTGGTACTGGGCGTCAACGACGTCATCTACCGCGCCTGCATCACCGTCGCCGGCCTGGCGATCGTGATCATGGCCACGATCATTCCCTGGGGCGTGTTCAGCCGCTACGTGCTGGGCCAGGGCCTCGGCTGGCCCGAACCCATCTCCATTCTGCTGATGGTGGTGTTCACCTTCATCGGCGCCGCGGCCAGCTACCGCGCCGGGGCTCACATGGCCGTGACCTCACTGACCGATCGCCTGCCCAACGGCGCGCAGCCGCTGATCACCCTTTTCGTGCGCCTGGCCATGGGGGCCATCGCACTGTTCATGCTGATCTGGGGCTACAAGCTCTGCGTAGCCACCTGGAACCAGTTCCTCAGCACCCTGCCAAGCGTACGTGTCGGCATCAGCTACATGCCGATTCCCGTCGGCGGCTTCATCACCCTGATGTTCGTCATCGAACAACTGCTTTACGGCGATCAACACAAACGTCGCGCGGTTGATTTCGAAGCGGTCGAAGACTCCAAGGAGGCCGTGTAATGGACGCCGCCATTCTCGTAGGCAGCTTCATCGTCCTGATCCTGCTGCGCGTACCTGTCGCCTACGCCCTGGGCATGTCCGCGCTGATCGGCGCCTGGTACATCGATATCCCGCTGCACGCGGTGATGATCCAGATCGCCGGTGGCGTGAACAAGTTCTCCCTGCTGGCCATTCCGTTCTTCGTGCTGGCCGGCGCGATCATGGCCGAGGGCGGCATGGCTCGCCGCCTGGTAGCCTTCGCGGGCGTCCTGGTGGGGTTCGTGCGCGGTGGCCTGTCGCTGGTCAATATCACCGCGTCGACCTTCTTCGGCGCCATCTCCGGCTCCTCCCTGGCCGACACCGCGTCGGTGGGCTCGGTGCTGATCCCGGAAATGGAGAAGAAGGGCTACCCGCGTGAATTCGCCACCGCCGTGACCGTCTCCGGTTCGGTGCAGGCGCTGCTCACCCCGCCCAGCCACAACTCGGTGATCTACTCCCTGGCCGCTGGCGGCACGGTGTCCATCGCCGCGTTGTTCATGGCCGGCATCGGCCCGGGCCTGCTGATGAGCGCCACCATGGCCGCCCTGTGCCTGTGGTTCGCCAAGAAGCGCAACTACCCGAAAGGCGAAGTGATCCCGCTGCGCCAGGCGATCAAGATCTGTGTCGACGCCCTGTGGGGCCTGATGACCATGGGCATCATCCTCGGCGGTATTCTCTCGGGGGTGTTCACCGCCACCGAATCCGCGGCCGTGGCGGTGATCTGGGCGTTCTTCGTGACCATGTTCATCTACCGCGACTACAAGTGGCATGAGCTGCCGAAGATGATGCACCGCACCGTGCGCACGCTGTCGATCGTGATGATCCTGATCGCCTTCGCCGCCGCCTTCGGTTACATCATGACCCTGATGCAGATCCCGTCGAAGATCACCACCGCGTTCCTGACCTTCTCGGACAACCGCTACGTGATCCTGATGTGCGTCAACTTCATGCTGCTGGTCCTGGGCACCCTGATGGACATGGCACCACTGATCCTGATCCTCACCCCGATCCTGCTGCCGGTGGTGACCTCGTTCGGCGTCGACCCGGTACACTTCGGCATGATCATGCTGGTCAACCTGGGTATCGGCCTGATCACCCCGCCGGTTGGCGCGGTGTTGTTCGTCGGGGCGGCAATCGGCAAAGTGAGCATCGAAGCCACCGTCAAGGCACTGCTGCCCTTCTACGCGGCGCTGTTCGCCGTGCTGATGCTGGTCACCTACGTTCCGGCCATCTCGCTGTGGCTGCCTAGCGTCGTACTCTGATACTGCTCCACCCGCGGCGGGTCGCGTGCATAACGCGATCCGCCGTTTTTTTTAGCGCAGAGAGAACGGTACAACCGTCAGGCGCTTCAGGTTCAACTCGATACGGAAATTGCTCATGATTGCCCCTGCCCTGTTTCCCCGCCACATCGCGGTACTGATCCTGGCGTTGCTGGCCTGCTCGTTCGCCGGCAACCACATTGCCGCGCGCATCGCCTTCGACAACGACACCGGCCTGCTACTGGCCATTCTCTGCCGCTCGGGCGTGACCATGCTGGTGCTGCTCGGCATCGTGCTCTGGCAGCGCCAGGCGCTGCAGATGCCGCCGGCCGCCTGGCGCTGGCAACTGCTGCTGGGCCTGCTGATCGCCACCCAGAGCATTTGCCTGTACACCGCCGTCGCACGCATTCCGGTGGCGCTGGCGCTGCTGATCGGCAATACCTTTCCGATCCTGCTGGCCCTGCTCACCTGGGCACTGGGCGGCTCGGCACCCACGCGGCGTACGGTGATGCTGATGGGGCTGATCCTGCTCGGCCTGGTCTTCGCCCTGGATCTGCCAGCGCGCCTGAGCGCCAGCGAACCTGCCGGCCCCGACTGGGTGCTGGGCGTCAGCGTGTCGTTCGTGGCGGCGTGCGTCTTCGCCTGCGCGCTGTGGATCACCGATCACAAGCTGTCGAACCTGCGCGGCTCGGTGCGCAGCATGCTGACGCTGATGATCGTGTTCAGCAGCATGGCGCTGGCCGGCAGCGCCGACCTGATTCCCGGCGGCATGAACCTGCCGGCCAACAGCACCGGCTGGACGGCCCTGGGCGCCCTGGTGCTGCTCTACGGCATCGCCTTCTGCATGCTGTTCGTCAGCGTACCGCGCCTGAACATGGCCAAGAACGCGCCGGTGATGAACATGGAGCCCATCGCCACGCTGCTGTTCGGCTGGCTGCTGCTGGATCAGGTATTGAGCGGCATGCAGATGATCGGCGGCGCGATCGTGCTGGCGGGGATTGTGTTGCTGACCTATCGCAAGGACGCCTGAGCATCCATTTACGCTCAGCTGCGCGTCTCACGATCAGCTGCGCGTCGGCCCTGCCGCGTTAGAAACAGGCTCGGATGCTCATTTACAACAGTAAAACTCCGCGTCCTCGCCTGTTTCTGCCTTGCAGGGCTCTAGCTCGCAAGATCGTAAACAGATTCTGGTCTGGCCTATTGGCTTGCAGGTTTTAAGCCTGCTTGGCAGCCACTTCGGCCGACTCGTGGGCCTGACGCAGGCGCTCGCGGCTGTTGGTCAGGTGCAGGCGCATGGCGGCGCGCGCCGCATCCGAATCCTGGCGGGCGATGGCTTCGAAGATCTGCTCGTGCTCGCGTTCCAGGCGCGCCATGTAGTGCGCATGGTCGTCATGGGCGATCCGCGCCGAGTTGAGCCGGGTGCGCGGAATGATGCTGGTGCCCAGGTGGCTCATGATGTCGGTGAAGTAGCGGTTGCCGGTGGCGTGGGCGATCTGCAGGTGAAACTGGAAATCCGACGATACGGCGTCACTTTCGTGGGCCGCACCCTCATTCAGTGCATCCAGCGCCTGGCGCATGGCGGCCAGTTGCTCGGGCGTACGACGCTGGGCAGCCAGGCCGGCCGATTCCACTTCCAGGCTGATGCGCAGCTCGAGAACAGCCAGCACCTCACGCAGGGTGACGATGGTCGCCGGGTCGATGCGGAAGCCGCCCGGGTTCGGCGTATCGAGCACGAAAGTGCCGATACCGTGGCGGGTTTCCACCAGGCCAGACGCCTGCAAGCGCGACAGCGCTTCACGCACCACGGTGCGGCTGACGCCCTGCTCTTCCATGATCGCCGACTCGGTCGGCAACTTGTCACCACGCTTGATCACCCCGTCGCGAATGCGTTGGGACAACTCCGCGACCAGTTCCTGTGCCAGGCTGCGGTGCTTGCGCCGCGCACGTGGCTGCGTGTTCTGAGTTTCCATAGAGATCGCTATCGTCTTGATGGCCAAGGCGCATCATATCTCAGAGAGTTGTATGATGACACGTTCTTCGTTTATCTCCGCCTAACGGCTCGATAACTGCACAGGTACTGCCCCATGTCGTCCAACACTCTACACCTGCACGACGGTATTACCCAGCTTACCCTGGCACCCGGCGTTGGCGGCGCCATCGCCAACTGGACGGTCGTTGCCACCGGCCAGTCGCTGTTGCGCCCTGCCGACCAGCAGGCGCTCGAGGCCGCTACGCCACGCCAGCTCGGCTGCTACCCGCTGGTGCCCTGGTCGAACCGCATCACCAAGGGCGGTTTCGACAACCCCGAGGGCTGGCTGGCGCTTCAAGCAAACGCGCAGAACTCGCCTCTGCCGATTCACGGCAGCGCCTGGCAGCAAGCCTGGGAAGTCGTCGAGCACAGTGAACGCTCGGCACTGCTGCGCCTGGCCAGCCAGGTGCCGTTCGCCTACACCGCCGAGCAACGAATCGAACTGAACGAAGGCCGCCTGCACATCCACCTGCAGGTTACCCATAACGCAGAGGCGCCGATGTGGCATGGCCTGGGCCTGCATCCCTATTTTCCGCGTACCCCGCACACCCGCCTGCAGGCCGGCGCCGAGCAGGTCTGGCAGTGTGACCGGCACAGCCTGCCGACCGAGTTGAGCGCCGTGCCGCCGCACTGGAATTTCAGCCAGGAACAAGAGCTGCCGCCGCATCACACCGACAATGCCTTTGTCGGCTGGAATGGCCAGGCGCGAATCGTTCAGCCGGATGCTGGCTACAGCCTGGAGCTGGTTAGCGAGCAAGGCATCTACCTGCTGTTCTGCCCCGAAGGCAAAGCCTTCTTCTGCTTCGAGCCGGTCAGCCATCCGGTCAACGCCCATCATCTGCCCGGCAAACCCGGCCTGGTTCTGCTGCACACCAACCAGCGCCACAGCCTGACGCTAAGCCTGCAATACCGGCCACTGAGCTGAGCCATTCGGCTCTCGGTGGCGGGCCGCGGCGCTGGACTTTCCGCGCCGGTTGATGATAATCACCCACCTGCCCCGGGTTCGGCCGCACTGGCGAATAACTGAACCATACAAGGGGCATACGCTTCAAAAAGATGTAGCGACCGTATCAGTAAGGCCGCCTGGTCTTACGCGTTGCACATCTTCTCTATCAGAAACCATGGACACTAATCGTGACGAAAGACGAACTGCGCGCCGAACTCGAGCGCCAGGCGCAGCGTTACCAGGATGTATACGGCGGTGAAGTGATCACGTACGCCGCCCAACCGGATCCGGAACGCAAGCCTTGGCGCAAGAAGGCCAGCCTGCTCGACCAGGCCTTCGACAAAGAAATCGAAAAAATCGAAAAAGATCTGTCCAGCAAGGCCGAGGCCAGAGCCGAAAGCGCCTGACGGCGCGACGGCCACAGGGCCACGAGCCCGGCATGATCGGGCTCAGCGCCGCCTGGAAGCAGACTTGCCGCCCAACAACGAGCCCAGTACGCCGCGCACCAATTGCCGCCCGAGCTGATTGGCGACCTGGCGCATGGCACTCTTCACGGCCTGACTGGCCAGGCCGCCGAGATACTCACCCGCCACGCTGGCCGTCGACGGCGCCTGCTTGCCGGCCTGCACCTGCTCGCTCGCCTGGGTCGCGCGGGCGGTGAGAATCTCGTAGGCCGATTCGCGATCGAACGGTTTGTCATACCGGCCTGCCAATGGCGATTGGCGGATCAACCCGGCGCGCTCGGCGTCGGACAATGGCCCGATGCGCGACTGTGGCGGGGCAATGGCAACGCGCTGCACCATGGCCGGCGTGCCCTTGTCTTCTAGCGTACCGACCAGCGCCTCGCCGATTCCCAGCTCGGTGAGCACCGCCAGGCAATCGAACGCCGGGTTGGCTCTGAAGCCGTCGGCGACCGCACGCAGCGCCTTCTGCTCGCGTGTGGTGAACGCGCGCAGCCCATGCTGAATGCGCAAGCCGAGCTGGGCCAGGATGTCGTCCGGCAGATCGCCCGGCGACTGGGTGACGAAATACACCCCAACCCCCTTGGAGCGAATCAACCGTACCACCTGCTCCAGGCGCGCCTGCAGCGCCTTGGGGGTATCGGCGAACAGCAGGTGCGCCTCATCGAAGAACAGCGCCAGCACCGGCTTGTCGGCATCGCCGCGTTCGGGCAACTGCTCGAACAACTCGGCCAGCAGCCAGAGCAGGAAGGTCGCATAGACCTTGGGCGCCTCGTGCACCAGGCGGCTGGCGTCGAGCAGGTGAATGCGCCCGCGGCCATCGCGATCCGGCTGCAGGAGGTCTTCGAGCTGCAACGCCGGCTCACCGAACAGGGCCTCGCCGCCCTGCTGCTCCAGGCTGGCCAGGCGCCTTAGCAGCGCCTGGGCGGAGGCATTGGTGAACAACGCGCTATCGGCGCCCAGCACCTGCGGCTGTTCCTTCAGATGAGTCAGCAGTGCCTTGAGATCCTTGAGGTCGAGCAGCAGCAGGCCTTCACGATCAGCCACCTTGAATGCCGCATAGAGCGCGGCCTGCTGGCTGTCGGTCAACTCCAGCAACGCGCCGAGCAGCAGCGGGCCCATCTCGCTCAGCGTGGTACGCAGCGGATGGCCACTCTGCCCATGCACATCCCACAGACAGACCGGGTAGGCCGTCGGGCTGTGTGCCAGCCACGGCATGCTGGCGATGCGTTCAGCCACCTTGCCCTGGGGCGCACCGGCTGCACCCAACCCGCACAAATCACCTTTCACGTCCGCCGCGAACACCGCGACGCCGGCATCGCTGAAGTTCTCGATCAGACGCTGCAGGGTGACCGTCTTGCCGGTACCGGTGGCCCCGGCGATCAGGCCGTGGCGGTTGGCCAGACGCAGTGACTGGCTGACCGCCTCGCCCTCACCACCAGCGCCCAGAACGAATTGCTGATTCAACGCCATACCACCGCCTCCTGAATTGAAGCTTCACCGCGCTAACGATTGAGCCTCGACTTGAGCGCCAGCAGCGCCCACTCGCCACCTGGCGACGCCCCACAAGATTGCTTCCACTGATTACGGGGCGCAAGGCGGCCTGCCAAGAAATCTGCGGTTCAGTGACAAGGGCCTGCTGAGGCAACAGCGCGGGCTCGGAGCAGCAGGCCGCGCACCTCAAGCATCTGATCGACAGCGTCGGCAGTTGCAACCGGAGTAACAAAAGGGCGCCACAGGCGCCCTTTTGTTACTCGGTGTTAGGGCGCTCGCGCTGGGTACGCTGCCACAAGGCTTCGGCACCGTCGAAATCGGTACCGTCCTCTTCGCTCAATGCCTCGGGGTCGTAACGACGCACGCAGCCTTCGCCGACCGTAGGCGGCGGTTTGGCGGCGCCAGGCGCTGGCGTGTCGTCATCATTCATGGAATGCCCCAGAGTTCGGCGCTACTCAGTCGAAGACCACCGTCTTGTTGTTGTGCACCAGCACGCGATCTTCCAAGTGATAGCGCAGACCACGGGAAAGCACCATCTTTTCCACGTCCTTGCCGAGGCGAACCATCTCTTCGATGGTCTCGCGATGGCTGACACGCACCACGTCCTGCTCGATGATCGGGCCGGCATCCAGCTCTTCGGTCACGTAGTGGGAGGTCGCGCCGATCAGCTTCACGCCGCGCAGCGAGGCCTGGTGGTAGGGCTTGGCACCGACGAAGGACGGCAGGAAGCTGTGGTGGATGTTGATCACCCGCTGCGCATAGTCCTGGCACAACTTCGGCGGCAGGATCTGCATGTAGCGCGCCAGCACGATGACGTCGGCGCGATGCTCTTCGACCAGGCGCGCGACCTCGTCGAACGCTGGCTGCTTGTCTTGCGCATCCACCGGCACGTGGATGAATGGAATGCCGTGCCACTCGACCATGCTGCGCAGATCGTCATGGTTGGAAATCACGCAGGGAATGTCGCAGTCCAGCTCATTGCTATGCCAGCGGTGCAGCAGGTCGGCCAGGCAGTGGGATTCGCGGCTGGCCATCAGCACCACGCGCTTCTTCTGCGCCGAGTCGGTGATCCGCCACTCCATGGAGAATTCCCGGGCGATCGGCGAGAACGCCTGGTTGAAGCCGTCCAGGTCGAAGGGCAACGAATCGGCACGGATCTCATGGCGCATGAAAAACCAGCCGCTCTGCGTGTCCGAATGGTGGCTCGCTTCGGTGATCCAGCCGTTGTAGGTCGCCAGGAAGTTACTGACCTTGGCGACGATGCCGGTACGGTCAGGGCAGGCGATTACCAGCCGAAAAGTGCGCATGAACAACTCCAGAGAATTAGCGAAGGCGCGCATTTTAGCCACACTAACGAAAAACTGCAGTATCTCGTGACGCCGCCCCATCGACGGCGCGGCGGCCGCGGCCAAAGGCCTGAAACAAGCTGCCGGCAATTGGCTTAACAGCCTCACCGCCTGGCACTGTAACCGGTTAAATACCCTTGCTTTTAAGTAGCAATTAAACCCGTTCAATTATGCAAGGCGGGTGCAACTTCTGCTCTTCAAATACGTCTGTTTACTACAAAGCGGTTTACTTAAAACCGGCCGCTGTCTACTATAAGCAACACGTGGCCAACCCTCCCTTGCATTGTATAAAGGTACACCTATGTCGCTGATCACCGAATACCGCAGCCTTGAAGAAAACATCAAAGAAATGCAAGAGCGCCTGAAAAGCCTGTCGCAAGACGACAAGCTGAAAAAGGAACTGGAATTCGAAGGCAAGCTGCGCACGCTGATGGGTGAATATCAGAAGTCGCTGCGCGACATTATCGCCCTGCTCGATCCAGAAGCCAAAGTTGGCAAGGCACCGCGCACGGCTGGTAAAGCAGCCACTACCGGCAGCAAACGCGCGCGCAAAGTTAAGCAGTACAAGAACCCGAATACCGGTGAAGTCATCGAAACCAAAGGCGGCAACCACAAGACACTGAAAGAGTGGAAAGCCAAGTGGGGCGGCGACGTCGTCGAAAGCTGGGCCACCCTGCTGGGCTGATACCAGCCCGGGGCGGTGAGTCCATGAAGAACGCCAGCATTGCTGGCGTTTTTTTATGGGCGTCTATTCAAATCACCTGAATAGAAAGATTCCATTGGCCACCGCCGTTGGTAACAGGTGAGGCGCGCGATTATTTCCCTTCCTTTTGTAATCCATAGCGCTGACGCAATTGATGGCTGTGCTCGATCCAGGCCTGCAATGTGCGCCGCTGGCTATCTGACGCCTCGGTCAGATAAGTGGCCATGTCCGCCTCGAAACTCGCCAGCGTAGTTGGCGCGCCAAACTCGCTCACGGTGAGTCGTTGACGGCAGAAGGTCTGCCAGCGCAATTGTTCTTCGCTGCTCAAGGTCGTCGGGAAGTTGCGCGCCCGGTAACGAAACAGCAACTCGGGCAAACGCGCATCATCGAACGGCCACGCCTGCGCCGCCAACTGTGCCGGGTCGCTGTTGCGCACCTGCTCACAGAGTCGCCGATCTCGGTCACCGATAAAACCGTCATACAACTGCTGTTCTGGATCCATTACCGCGGTGAAACTTTCTTCTGCATACACCTGCGGCAATTTGTCTCGCCATTGTTGCTGGGTATCGACCAGACGCTGGGCGCGGGCCTGGAACTCGGCCTTGTCCAACTGCAGGCGCTGACAATCTTCGGCGCGCAATACACCCAGCGGTGCGACCACCGGACAGCGGTTGATATGAATGAGCTTGAGCGGCACCGGTTGTTCGCCGCCGAGTTCGTCACGACGGGTATAGAGGCGACGGCGCAAGGTGTCGGCGTCCTCGTTCAGCAACGGCGCCGCATCGAGATGCAGGTCGCAGACGATCAGGGCATTGCGGTTGCGCGGATGCCAGGCCAGCGGCAACACGATCGCCAGGTACTGACGCGCGCCGGAAAACCGCCCGGAGACATGCACCAGGGGCTGCAGCAGGCGGATCTGGTCGAGCACCTGCTGCTTGCTGCGCAGCCCGTAGAGGTAGTCATAGAGCTTGGGCTGGCGCTCGCGGATCAGCCGCGCCAGGGCGATGGTCGCACGCACATCGGAGAGCGCGTCATGCGCCTGGCCATGCTCGATGCCGTTGGCCGCGGTGAGCCGCTCGAGCTTGAGGCTGACACCCTGTTCATCCTGCGGCCATTGGATGCCCTCGGGGCGCAACGCATAGGCGGTACGCACCATATCGATCAGGTCCCAGCGGCTGTTGCCGCCCTGCCACTCGCGGGCATAGGGGTCGAAGAAATTGCGGTACAGGCTGTAACGCGTCACCTCGTCATCGAAACGCAGGCTGTTGTAGCCGACGCCACAGGTGCCCGGCCTCGCCAGCTCGGCATGCACGCGAGTCATGAACTCGGCTTCACCCAGGCCTTCGCGCGCCAGACGATCCGGGCCAATGCCGGTGATCATGCAGGCCGCGGGATGGGGCAGGATATCGTCGCTGGGCTGGCAGTACAGGTTGAGCGGCGCGTCGATCTCATTGAGCTGCTCGTCGGTGCGGATACCGGCAACCTGCAGCGGCCGATCCCGGCGCGGGTCGATGCCGGTGGTTTCGTAGTCGTACCAGAACAGACTGGAAGGCACGGTAGACTCCTGTAGCGAATGAGCGTCGCAGTCTAGGTTCGTTGCCCCCTGACCACAAACCATCAGGGCAGGGAAAAAGCTTGATGGCGTTCACGGCTGCAGACAAAGTCGGTGAGCCGCCCCTTGTTCACTATTTGCAACACCTTTAATATCAGGAAACAATCTTATTCCGCTCGCCAAGGATGAATCATGAGTGACGCTACCAATCCCTATGCCGTTCCCGTCAGCCAATTGCAGGATGCGCCCACTGGCGATCAGGCACCGAGTGTCGAACAGGCCCTGAGCCGCGGTTACGATTTCACCATCGGCGGCCTGCTCAGCGAAGCCTGGCAACTGACCAAGGGCACCAAAGGCATCATCATCGGCGGCTTCCTGATCTTCTACGTGGCGATCCTGGTCGCCTCGTTCGTGGTCGGGGCCGTGCTGGGCATCTTCAGCCTGTTCAGCGACAGCCTGGTACTGATCATCATCGGTCAGCTGCTGACCACCATCATCGCTTCCGCGGTCAGCTACCCGTTCTTCGCCGGCCTGAACATGGTCGGTATTCGCCGCGCCGCCGGCCAGCCATTCAGCTTCAACGAAATCTTCAGCCACTTCGGCAGCCTGGTGCCGCTGCTGATCGCCGCCGTGCTGATGATGGTGCTGATCTACCTCGGCATGATCCTGCTGCTGATCCCGGGCATCTACCTGGCGGTGGCCTACATGCTGGCGATCCCGCTGATCGTCGAGCGTGGCCTGTCCCCCTGGCAGGCCATGGAAGCCTCGCGCAAGGCCATTACCCAGCACTGGTTCAAGGTCTTCGGCCTGTTCCTGCTGCTCGGCCTGATCATCATCGTCAGTGCCATCCCGCTGGGCATCGGCCTGATCTGGAGCATTCCGCTGTTCGTGATGGCCATGGGCGTGCTGTACCGCACCATTTTCGGCGTGCTGCCCGTCGCTCGCTAAGCACACCTGGCACCGGCCGCGTTGACGCGGCCTGGTTGCTTACTGCTCCGCTGCTGGCTAGCATCGGGCTTTGCTCCCTACGACGTGACGATGCCACCTTCCTCTGCCCCACCTTCTCCTCGACCCCAGCAGGCGCTGCTGGACACGCGCTATCAGGTGGAAACCCCGGAAGGGATCGACCTCGCGCTGCGTCCTGCCGGGCTGGTGCCGCGCGCCCTGGCCTTCACCATCGACCTGCTGATCCGCGGCGCCATCCTTGCCGTCGTTTACCTGGTACTCGGTATATTCGGCCAGTTGGGCATGGGCCTGGCGACCATTGCGCTGTTTCTGGTCACCTGGTGGTACATGGTGCTGTTCGAGATGTTCAACCAGGGCCGCTCACCGGGCAAGCAGCTGCTCGGCCTGCGCGTGGTGCATGACGACGGCACGCCAATCGGCTGGCCGGCATCCATTACCCGCAACCTGCTGCGCTTCGTCGACCTGCTGCCGTTCGCCTACACCCTGGGCATCATCAGCTGCCTGAGCAATCGCGCCTTCAAACGCCTCGGCGACATTGCCGCCGGCACCCTGGTGGTCTACCGCGAACAGCCCATCGAACGGCCCAACCTGCCCGAGGCCGAGGCGCTGGCGGCGCCCTTCGTGCTGGACTTCGCCGAGCAACGCGCGGTCCTCGCCTTCGCCGAGCGTGGCGAAGGCCTGTCGACCGCACGCCGCGCCGAGCTGGCGGGCATTCTCGCCGAGCCGCTGCAGGTCGATGCCAGCCAGGCGGAACAGCACATCAACGGTATCGCCCGCGGCTTGTTGGGCCCGACATGAAACAGAGCCTTTTCGAAAACCGTCATCAGCCCCAGTGGCAGGCCTTCGCCGAGCAGCTCACGCGCCTCGAAGCCGGCGGCCGCGACGCGGAAAAGAGCCGCACCTTCGCGGCCGAGTACCGCCGCCTGTGCCAGCACCTGGCACTGGCCAGGGCGCGCGGCTACAGCAACCACCTGATCGAGGAGCTGCAGCACCTGGCCCTGCGCGGCCATCAGCAGTTCTATCGGCACCGCAGCGCCATCGGCCCGCAGCTGATCGGCTTCGTGCTGGCCGGTTTTCCGCGCCTGGTGCGTGAAGAGTGGCGCCTGGTGAGCATCGCCAGCCTGCTGTTCTTCGGCAGCCTGGCGCTGATGGGCACCCTCGTCTACCTGTTTCCGGACCTGGTCTACAGCGTCATGGATCCGGCCCGCGTCAGCGAGATGGAGAGCATGTACGACCCCGACACCACGCGCCTGGGCCGCTTTGGCGAGCGCGATTCGGGGGACGACTGGATGATGTTCGGCTTCTACATCATGAACAACATCGGCATCGCCTTTCAGACCTTCGCCAGCGGCCTGCTGTTCGGCGTCGGCAGCCTGTTCTTCCTGCTGTTCAACGGCCTGATGATCGGCGCGGTGGCCGGCTACCTGACGCAGCTCGGTTACAGCGAAACCTTCTGGTCGTTCGTGATCGGCCATGGTGCCTTCGAGCTGACCGCCATCGCCCTGGCCGGCGCCGCGGGCCTCAAGCTTGGCTGGGCGCTGCTGGCCCCCGGCCGTCTGCCACGTGGCGAAGCGTTGCGTCTGGCGGCGATCCGCGCCGTGCGGCTGCTCGGTGGCGCCGCGCTGTTTCTGCTGATCGCCGCCTTCATCGAAGCCTACTGGTCGTCCATGACCTTCTCCACGCCCACGGTGAAATACTGGGTGGGTGCCGGCCTGTGGGCGCTGGTGCTGGCCTATCTGTGCCTGGCTGGCAGGAGGCACCATGCGCCTGACTGACGCCAGCGTGGCGATTCGCCCGCGCACCCCCTGGGAAGCCATCGACCTTGGCGTATTGATGGCCCGCCAGCACCGCCGCCTGCTGATGGCCAGCTGGGCAGCGGTGACCCTGCCACTCTTCGCCCTGCTGTGCGCCCTGCTGTGGCGATACCCGTCCTGGGCGATGTTGGTGTTCTGGTGGCTGAAGCCGGCCTACGAACGGCTGCCGCTGTACATCCTGTCACGCTCGCTGTTCGGCGATACGCCGACTTTCAAGCAGGCCCTCAAGGCCTTTCCCGGTCTGCTCAAGCCACAGTTGCTGGCCAGCCTGACCTGGCGCCGCCTGAGCCCGACGCGCAGCTTCGACCTGCCGGTGCTGCAGCTCGAGGGCCTCAAGGGCAAGGCGCGCACCCAGCGCCTGAACGTGCTGGGGCAACGTGACTCGGGTACGGCGACCTGGCTGACGGTGGTCGGCATGCACCTGGAAACCGCCCTGTGGATCGGCCTCGGCAGCCTGGTCTACCTGCTCATCCCGACCCAGGTTTCCACCGAGTGGGACTGGCAGAGCCTGATCAATGGCGACACCAGCGACTGGCTGTGGCTGGAGCACCTGTCCAACCTCGGCTACGCCCTGCTGCTGATTCTGTGGGGGCCGATCTACGTGGCCGGCGGCTTCAGCCTGTACCTCAACCGGCGTACCGCCCTGGAAGGCTGGGACATCGAGCTGACCTTCCGACGCCTGCGCCAGCGCCTGACCGGGGTGGCCTACGCGCTGCTGCTTGGCCTCGGCGTGCTGTTGGTGCAGGCGCCAACGCCTGCCTTCGCCGATACGCCGGCCAGTTGCCCGTTGCCCAGCGAAGACCCCAACGGCCCGGACGCCGCGCGCATGCTGGCCCAGCCGCTGACCAGCCAGGCCTCCCGGGAGGCGGCGCTGGAGATTCTCGATGCGCCGCCTTTCGAGAACCGTGAAACGGTGACCCGCTGGCGCTTCGGTGAAGAGGCCAAGCAAGAACAGCCCGAGCCGCCCGAGAACCTGCAGAAACTCCTCGACATGATCGACAACTGGGGCGCCCTGAAAGGCCTGGCGCTGTTCTTCGAGGCGGCCCTGTGGGCGCTGGTGATAGGCCTCATCGCCCTGCTGCTGTGGCGTTACCGTGAATGGCTGGGCACCTTCGTCGGTCGCACGCGGTTCAAGCTGCCGCACAGGAGCGAATCCCCGGATCAGCTGTTCGGCCTCGACGTGGTACCGGAAAGCCTGCCGGACGACGTGGCCAGCAGCGCCGAACGGCTCTGGCCCGAAGATCCGCGTGCCGCCCTGGGCCTGCTCTACCGTGCCCTGCTCAGCCGCCTGATCCACGACCACAGGCTGGCCCTGAAGAGCTCCCACACCGAAGCCGAAGTGCTGCCGCTGGTCGACGGCCTCGACGACCCCGAGCTGAGCAATTTCAGCCAGACCCTGACCCGCCACTGGCAGAACCTCGCCTATGGCCATCGCCTGCCACCGGCCGAGCTGTGCCCGCTGCTCTGCAATGACTGGCGACGCCTGGTCGAACAGGGGGGCCGTCGATGAGCCGCACCTTGCGCTTCGGCCTTGGCGCCTTGCTGGTGCTGGCCCTCGGCCTGCTTGGCAGCTACCTGCTGCAACGCGCCGAATCCTATGAGGAGGTGGTCAGCCACGGGCCGTCGCCGGAAGCACTCGCCAATCCCTACCTGGCTGCCGAAACCTTCCTGCGCAAGCAGGGCCTGGAGGTGACCCGCGCCGACAACCTCAGCGGCCTCGACAGCCTGCCGAGCCGCGGCCACACCTTGCTGCTGCTCGCCAACCGCAGCAAGCTGACACCCCGGCAGAACCAGCGCCTGCTGGAATGGACGGCCCGTGGCGGCCACCTGCTGTTCATCGCCGAGCGCATGTGGGATGAAGAAAAAGGCCAGAGCGGCGACGGGCTGCTCGACACGCTGAACGTGCAGCAGTACCCGGTCGAGCAACTCGACGAGGACGAAGCCGAGGAGCCAAGCGACGGCGCTGCCGACGAACACGCACCCGAGGCGGCCAGCGAAGACAGCTCCGAAGAGCCGGCCGATACCTACCCGGAGCTGACCAAGCTGTACCTGGAAAACGAGCAGGCACCGGCCTATATCGGTTTCGATCCCGACTTCCACCTCTACGATGCCAACAACCTGGCCCACGTCTGGGCCAATAGCGGTGAGGCCACTCACCTGCTGCAGATCTACCACGGTGACGGGCTGATCAGCATCGTCACCGACGCCTGGATCTGGCAGAACGCCAACCTGGGCAATTACGACAACGCCTGGCTGCTCTGGTACCTCAGCCAGGACAGCGCCGTGACCCTGGTCTACAACGCCGACCGCGATGGCCTGCTGAGCCTCTTGCAGCGGCATTTCACACCGGCGCTGCTGGCCCTCGGCCTGCTCCTGGTGCTGGCCCTGTGGCACGTTGGCCAGCGTCATGGGCCGCTGCTGCAGCCACAACCGGCGAGCCGCCGGCAACTGCAGGAACACCTGCGCGCCGGCGCCGATTTCCTGCTGCGCCATGGCGGCCAGCAGCGCCTGCTGAGCAACCTGCAGCAGGACATCCTGCGCCGCGCGCGCCGTCGCCACCCCGGTTTCGAACGCCTCGCCGTGGCCGATCAGTGGCAGATCCTCGGCCGTCTCAGCCGTCAGCCCTCAACAGTCATCAGCCAGGCCATGCGCCCACTGGGCCAGAAACGCCTGTCCGCCAGCGACTTCACCCGCCAGGTCGCCCA
The DNA here is from genome assembly GCF_031119625.1 of Pseudomonas sp. G34. Taxonomy (GTDB): domain Bacteria; phylum Pseudomonadota; class Gammaproteobacteria; order Pseudomonadales; family Pseudomonadaceae; genus Aquipseudomonas. The sequence goes on along the minus strand of NZ_JAVHZV010000007.1, from coordinate 103,895 downwards.
CCTGCAAACACTCAGGAATGCGTTATGAGCGAACATACACCCGACCAGCCGAGCACGCCGATCAACGAGCCCGCCAGCACCACTGCCGCCCCGGCGGCCAGCAACATCGCCCAGCAGCGCCAGCGTGCCAGCCAGTTGGCCCAGGGCCTGCGCCAGGAATTGCAGAAGGCGGTGATCGGCCAGACGGCGGTGATCGACGACGTGCTCACCGCGCTGATCGCCGGCGGCCACGTGCTGCTCGAAGGCGTGCCCGGCCTGGGCAAAACCCTGCTGGTACGCGCCCTGGCGCGCTGCTTCGGCGGCGAGTTCGCACGTATCCAGTTCACCCCCGATCTGATGCCCAGCGACATCACCGGCCACGCCGTGTACGACCTGCAGAGCGAGCAGTTCAAGTTGCGCAAGGGGCCGATCTTCACCAACCTGCTGCTCGCCGACGAGATCAACCGCGCGCCGGCCAAGACCCAGGCCGCCCTGCTGGAAGTCATGCAGGAACGCCAGGTGACACTGGAAGGCCGCCCGCTGGCCGTGCCGCTGCCGTTCATGGTGTTGGCCACCCAGAACCCCATCGAGCAGGAAGGCACCTACCCGCTGCCGGAAGCCGAGCTCGACCGTTTCATGCTCAAGCTGCACATGGATTACCCCGAGCAGCACGAAGAGCTGAACATGGTGCGCCAGGTCACCCGCTCGCCGAAGGCCGACATGCTCGACGTCACCCCGCTGCGCACCCTGCTGCAGGCCAAGGACGTGCTGATCATGCAGAAGATCGCCAGCGACCTGCCGCTCGACGACCAGGTGCTCGACTACGCCGTGCGCCTGGCCCGTGCCACCCGCAGCTGGCCTGGCCTGGCCATCGGTGCCGGCCCGCGCGCGTCGATCGCCCTGGTGCGCGGCGCCCGTGCCCGCGCCCTGTTGCGCGGCGGTGACTTCGTGCTGCCCGACGACATCAAGGGCTGCGCCCTGGCCGTGCTGCGCCATCGCGTGCGGCTGTCGCCGGAACTGGACATCGAGGGGCTGACGGTTGACCAGGTTCTGCTGCAACTGCTCGACCAGGTGCCTGCGCCCCGTCTATGACCGACTCGAACCGGGATAAAGCGGCATGAAGCCCTCCTCCACCCTGCTGCGCCTGCTGGCCGGGCTGCTCGTGGTCGCCATCCTGCTCGGCGCGCTGGACGCACTGTCGGTAGCCGTGCCCGAGCAGCTCATCAGCCTCTGGTGGGGCGCCCTGCTGCTGCTCGTGCTGGCAGCCCTGACCGACGCGCTGCGCCTGCGGCGCCTGCCCTCGCCGCGCCTGCTCCGCCAGCTGCCGGGCAATCTGCCGCTGGGGCGCTGGAGCGAGGTGCGCCTGAGCGCCGAGCATGCCTATAAGCGCGGCCTGCACATCGAGGTGTTCGATCACACGCCCCAGGACATGGCCGTCGAGCACATGCCCCAGCAGGTCGAGCTGCGCCCCGGCGAGCACACCACCTTCACCTACCGGGTGCGCCCCCTGGTGCGCGGCCACTTCGTGTTGCCGCGCTGCGAAGTCAGCCTGCCCAGCCCGCTGCGCCTGTGGCAATCGCGCCGCTACCTCGAGATGCGCGACGAAACCCGGGTCTATCCGGACTTCGCCCGCCTGTACGGCGCCCAGCTGATGGCCGTGGACGACTGGATCAGCCAGCTGGGCGTGCGCCAGCGCCAGCGCCGTGGCCTGGGCCAGGAATTTCACCAGCTGCGTGAATTCCGTGATGGCGACACCTTGCGGCAGATCGACTGGAAAGCCACCGCCCGCAAACGCACGCCGATCGCCCGCGAATACCAGGACGAACGTGACCAGCAGATCCTCTTCCTGCTCGACTGCGGCCGGCGCATGCGCAGCCAGGATGGCGAGCTGTCGCACTTCGACCATGCCCTCAACGCCAGCCTGCTGCTGGGCTATGTGGCGCTGCGCCAGGGCGATGCGGTGGGGCTGATGACCTTTGCCAGCGAGCAGCGCCGCTACCTGCCGCCGGTCAAGGGCCAGGCCCAGGTCAATGTGCTGCTCAACGCCGTGTATGACCTGCAGAGCAGCCAGCGCCCCGCCGACTACAGCGATGCGGTGGACGCCCTGCTCAAGCGCCAGAGCCGCCGCGCCCTGGTGGTACTGATCACCAACCTGCGCGATGAGGACGACGAGGACCTGCTGGCCGCCGTGAAACGCCTCGAGCGCCGTCACCGCGTGCTGATCGCCAGCCTGCGTGAAGATGTGCTCGATAACCTGCGGCACACCCAGGTTGACGACTACGAGTCCGCCTTGAACTACTGCGGCGCGGTGGATTACCTGAATGCCCGTAACAGCCTGCACGAGCGCCTGGCAGCCCATAACGTGCCGGTGCTCGACGCCCGCCCTGGCGAGCTGGGCCCGGAGCTGGTCAACCGCTACCTGGCGTGGAAGAAAGCCGGCGTACTCTAGAACCTGTTCACGGTGTTTTTAAGCGACATAGAGAGGTTGCAAAAAGGCAGTTCGTAGGGTGGACGACGCTTCACCCGTCCACCGCCCCGCAACCGCGATGGTGGATGAAAAGAGCGTCATCCACCCTACGTCCGCTACAAGGCGATAGCCGCCGTTCGTTGTGGGGCGCCAATTGGTGGGCTGAAGCCCACCAAATCGAACGGCCGCTTTCGCCACATTGCAGTCAAACGCTGAAGTGGGGCCGATAGATCGTGGACAGGCTCTTGGGCCGAGCGCGCCGTTCGCCCGGCTGCCGTTACTTTGTTACCGGCAGCTGCCCACACGCACGCCATTCCTTATACTGCGCTCCATCGTTTTCGCCTGTGGAGCCTACGCCTGTGAACTTCTCTTCCTGGACACCCAAGGAGCGCCTGATTTCCGCGGCGTTCTTCGCCGTGGCCATTGGTTGCCTGCTGTACGGTTTCGCCTCGGGCGTACCGCCGATGAGCAGCGAGTTCTTCTCGATGTTCGCGGTGGTATCGCTGGTGATCGGCCTGGCCCTGACCCCGCAGTTCATGCTGCAGCCGCTGCGCGAAAGCCTCGGCGCCAACCTGTCGAAGCCACTGCGCATCGCCCTCGGCTTCTTCTGCGCCTTCCAGTTGATCGCGGTCATGCGGGTGATTATCGGCTGAGCAGGGCTACAGCGGCGTCACCGTCACCTGTACCTCCGGGTCATGATGGCCGCCGCCAAGAATCACCCCGCGCAGCGGTGATACATCGCCGAAATCACGCCCCCAGGCCAGGGTGATGTGCTCCAGTGCCGGCAGCAGGTTGTTGGTCGGGTCGAAGTCAACCCAGCCATTGCTCGGGCAATACACCGACACCCAGGCATGGGACGCGTCGGCCCCTACCAGCCGCGCCTGCCCCGGCGGCGGCTGGGTCAGCAGGTAACCGCTGACATAACGCGCGGCGAGCCCCCGGGAACGCAGGCAGGCGAGCATCAGGTGGGCAAAATCCTGGCAGACTCCGCGGCGCTGTTCGAGCACCGTCAGCAGCGGTGTGGCCACCAGGGTGGCGCCCGCATCGAAGGCGAATTCGTCGTGAATCTTCTGCATCAGCGCCTGCACCGCTTCCAGCAACGGCCGCTCGGGCGGGAAGCAGTCGGCCGCGAATGCTTCGAAGGCCGGCCCCAGCCCCACATAGGGTGATGCGAATCGATAGCGCACGGCCTCCAGGGCATCGGCAGGCCAGGCGCGCCGTTGGTAGCGCAGGGCCTGGCGTACGGCGGCCCAGGGCGGCGAGCCTGGCAGGTCGACCGGGCGACGCGGCAACACCTCGACCGTCAGCTGCGCGCGCACGTGCAGGGCATCATGGGGCCGCTCGAAGGCCAGGCGGGTCAGCGGATTGCCGAACACGTCGCGGCCATCCAGGCGCTGGCAGGGTGGCGGGCTGACCTGCAGATCCTGCGCCAGGCAACGCTGCCATGCGCAGTCACGCGGCCACAGGTGTGCCAGCTGCTGGGCCAGGGAAACCGGCGCCGCGTAACGGTAGTGGGTGTCGTGCAGCACCTGGTAACGCCGGCTCATGACGACTGGGTTCCCTGGCTGGCGGCCACATGGGCGAAGAAACGCAGGCTCAGCTGCTCGGACACGGTGCCTGCAGCCAGACCGATGGCATCGAGCAGCCCGGCCAGCCCCTCGAGCACGGCATGAATGCCGCCGGCACCGAACAAGGGGTTGTCCAGGCTGTGCAGATCGAAGGCGCTCAAGCGTCTTTCGAGCTGCGCCAGATCAGGACTGCCCGGCATCTCGAAGCGCTCGCCCAGGCGTTTAAGGGCGCGCAACAGCAAGCGCACCTGGTACAGCACGGCATGCGGGTTGCGCTCGTCGAGCAGCAGCAGGTCGAGTACCGGAATCAGCTGCGCGGAGGCCATGTAGCGGGTGCGGTAGGTGATCGAGCTGTTACCCAGCTCCAGCAACCAGTCCAGCGCCGCGGCGTCATCGCTGGCGCCGATGCGCAGGAAGCCACCAATGCTGTCGCAGAGAAACTGCAGGCGCTCGATGCAGCGGCCGAGCATCAGGAAGCGCCAGCCATCGTCGCGGGTCATGTCGTCAAGGGCGAAGCCCGACAGCGCGGCCAGCGAGATCATCAGCCGGTTGAGCACATCGAGCAATTGCCCGAGGTCGCCATCACGCCCTTCCAGGCACTGCAGATCGCGCTGCAGTTCCACCATGGCCTGCCAGTTGGCCTGGGACAGCTTGCCGCGCACGCTGCCGGCCGTCCATTGCAGGCGCTGCAGGTTGACGCGCACGCTGGCCGGCCACCCGTTACCGAGCAGCGCCTCGCGCAAGCGCGCCTCCAGCGTGCCATGGGCCTCACTGGGCAAGGTGCCCAGTTTCTCGGCGAGTGCGAACATCGCCTGCAGCGCCCGCGGGTCGTCATCGTCATCGACGTAGCGGGCCAGCATGATGCGCAACAGCCGCGCGTTGTCCTCGCAGCGTTCGCTGTAGCGCCCGAACCAGAACAGGTTTTCCACCACCCGCGACGGCAGGTAGGGGTCGCTGCGCACCAGATCGGCAGCGCCCAGGGCACGCGTGCCCTGCCATTGATCACCCGGCGCCTGGCGTTCGCCCAGCACCCAGGTGTCCTTGCTGACGCCGCCGCGCTGCATGGACACCACTTCGCTGTCGCCCGCCACGGCCACCCGGGTCAGGCCGCCAGGCATCACCCGGTAGCCGTCGCCGCTGGCCACGGCGAACACGCGCATGCCGATGGCGCGCGGCTGCATGCCCTGCTCGCCGAGCCACACCGGCGCCTGGGACAGTTGTACCGGCGCCTGGGCCACATAGGCCTCGGGGTGCTGGCGCAGGTGCTCGGCATCGGGGCTGCTGTCCTGCGCCAGGCGCTGGGCCGCTGCACAGGGGCGGATCAGCCAGCCCGGCAGGTCTTCCAACACCTGCGCCAGCACCGGCGCCTCGCCGCACCAGGCGCTGCTGATACCGGGCAACAGCAGCGGCTCGCCGAGCAATTGCTCGCTGATCGCCGGCAGGAACCCGCTCAGCCCCGGCGCCTCCAGCAGGCCACTGCCCAGGGCGTTGGCCATCAGCACACGGCCCTGGCGCACCACCTCCAGCAGCCCGGGCACGCCGAGGGCGGAATCGCTGCGCAGCTCCAGGGGATCGCAGAAATCGTCATCCAGGCGGCGCAGCACCGCATGCACCCGCTGCAGCCCAGCGAGGGTCTTGAGATACAGCGTGGCGTCGCGCACGGTCAGGTCACTGCCTTCCACCAGCGGATAACCAAGCTGGCGCGCCAGGTACAGGTGCTCGAAGTAGCTTTCGTTGAAACGCCCGGCGGTCAGCACCACCACCAGCGGCGTCTCGCTGCCGGCCGGCGCCTGGCTGGTCAGGGTGTCCTGCAGGGCGCGAAAGAAGGCGGCCAGGTGCTGCACGCCGAGGTCACGGTACAGCTCGGGAAAGGCGCGCGAGATGATCTGCCGGTTCTCCAGGGCGAAGCCAGCCCCGGCCGGCGCCTGGGTGCGATCGGCGATCACCCGCCACTGGCCGTCCGCCGAGCGGGCCAGATCCACCGCATACAGGTGCAGATAGGTGCTGCCGGGCGGCTGCACGCCCTGGCACGGCCACAGGAAGCTGTCATGCCCGAACACCAGGTCCGGCGGCAGCAATCCGTCAGCCAGCAGTTGCTGCGGGCCATAGAGGTCGGCAAGCACCCGGTCGAGCAGGCCGGCGCGCTGCGCTACGCCCGCGGCGATGGCCTGCCATTCGGCCGCAGGCAGCAGATGGGGCAGCAGATCCAGCTCCCAGGGGCGATCGGCGCCGTCGGGATCGGCGTAAACGTTGTAGGTGACGCCGTTGGCCTGGATCTGCCGGCTGACCATGGCCTGGCGTTGTTGCAACTGCGCGCGCGCACTGCGCCGCAGCTGGCTCAGCACCGGCCGCCAATGCGCGCGCACCTGGCCGTTGCCGTCGAGCAACTCGTCGTAGGCAGCCGCGTCAGGCGAGTAACCGGCAAGCAAATCAGACATGGGGATCCTAATGAAATCCATCGAGGCGCAGCGAGATCGCGTGCCTAGCAAGCGTAGCTGCTGGCATCGCTCAGCAAGCCATCAACGGGTGAAGAGTGCCACCAAGGGCAAGCGTCTGCCCAGTCACGGCAGGGGTCGGTGAGCAAGATATGCGCCAGCGCTGTGACCCAACAGGCATTAACGATACGACCTGGCGGGCCAACGGGGTGGGGGCACTGGCTAAACGCCCCTTAGCCAGCGCCCCGCGCTTCCGTTACCATCGCCACACTCAGTAGCGAGACGCGGCATGTATATCTATCGATTGGTTCTGATTCTGGTAGTCGGCATCTACCTGTTCTCGCCTGCCATCATGGACTGGTGGATCGACCCCAACGGCGCCTGGTATCGGCCCTACATGCTGTGGCTGATCCTCATCGTGGTGACCTTCGTCCTGCAGAGCCAGCGCGATGCCGATGAACTCTGAAGCAATGCGCCAGTGCCTGGTGCCCGCCGTTTACTCCGCCTCACAGAGCCGCCGTCATGCCGATGAGTTTTAGCCTCAGCGGGCTGATGCTGATCAGCGCCGCCTACCTGCTCGTGCTGTTCGCCGTCGCCTGGTGCGCCGACCGCGGTCTGATTCCGCGCCGCCTCATTCGCCACCCGCTGACCTACACCCTGTCGCTGGGCGTGTATGCCAGCGCCTGGGCCTTCTATGGCAGCGTCGGCCTCGCCTACCAATATGGCTACGGCTTCCTGGCCAGTTACCTGGGGGTGACCGGCGCCTTCCTGCTCGCCCCGGTGCTGCTCTACCCCATCCTGCGCATCACCCGCACCTATCAGTTGTCGTCACTGGCCGACCTGTTCGCCTTCCGCTTTCGCAGCACCTGGGCCGGCGCCCTCAGCACCCTGTGCATGGTGATCGCCGTGCTGCCCTTGCTGGCCCTGCAGATTCAGGCCGTCACCGATGCCATCGGCATCCTCACCCGCGAGCCGGTGCAGCCGCAGATTGCCCTGGCGTTCTGCGGGCTGTTCATTCTGGTGACCATCCTGTTCGGTGCCCGCCACCTGGCCACCCGGGAAAAACACGAAGGCCTGGTGTTCGCCATCGCCTTCGAGTCGGTGGTCAAGCTGCTGGCCATGGGCGCCATCGGCCTCTACGCGCTGTATGCGGTATTCGACGGCCCCCGTGAGCTGGAGCAATGGCTGGTGCTCAACCAGGCTGCCCTGGCCAGCCTGCACACGCCCTTGCAGGAAGGCCCGTGGCGCACCCTGTTGCTGGTGTTCTTCGCCTCGGCGATCGTCATGCCGCACATGTACCACATGACCTTTACCGAGAACCTCAACCCGCGCGCGCTGGTCAGCGCCAGCTGGGGCCTGCCGCTGTTCCTGCTGCTGATGAGCCTGGCCGTGCCGCTGATCCTGTGGGCCGGGCTGCGCCTGGGCTCGACCACCAACCCGGAGTACTTCACCCTGGGCCTGGGTATCGCCGTGGACAGCCCGACACTCGTGCTGATCGCCTACATCGGCGGCCTGTCGGCCTCCAGCGGGCTGATCATCGTCACCACCCTGGCGCTGTCCGGCATGCTGCTCAACCATGTGGTGCTGCCGCTGTACCAGCCGCCGGCCGAAGGCAACATCTACCGCTGGCTGAAATGGACGCGCCGTGCGCTGATCGTCGCCATCATCCTGGCCAGCTACGCCTTCTACACCCTGCTCGACGCCGGGCAGGATCTGGCCAACCTGGGCATCGTCTCCTTCGTCGCCACCCTGCAGTTCCTGCCGGGGGTGCTCTCGGTGCTGTACTGGCCGACCGCCAACCGCCGCGGTTTCATCGCCGGGCTGCTGGCCGGCATCGCGGTGTGGGGCGTGAGCATGCTGCTGCCGTTGCTCGGCACCCTGCCCGGCCTGTACGTGCCGGTGCTGGACCTGGTCTACGTGCTCGATGACAGCAGCTGGCACCTGGCGGCCATCGCCTCGCTGGCCATCAACGTGCTGGTGTTCACCCTGGTCTCGGTGTTCACCGACTCCAGCCCCGAGGAAGACAGCGCCGCCGAAGCCTGCGCAGTGGACAACGTGCGCCGCCCGCAACGCCGCGAACTGCTGGCCCTGTCACCCCAGGAATTCGCTGCCCAGCTGGCCAAGCCGCTCGGCGCCAAGACCGCCCAGCGCGAGGTCGAACAGGCCCTGCGCGACCTGCACCTGCCCTTCGACGAAAGCCGCCCCTATGCGCTGCGCCGCCTGCGTGACCGCCTGGAGGCGAACCTGTCCGGGCTGATGGGCCCCAGCGTTGCCCAGGACATCATCGAATCCTTCCTGCCCTACAAGTCCGGTACCGAGGGTTACGTCACCGAGGACATCCACTTCATCGAGAGCCGCCTGGAGGACTACCACTCGCGCCTCACCGGCCTTGCCGCCGAACTCGATGCCCTGCGCCGTTATCACCGCCAGACCCTGCAGGAGCTGCCCATGGGCGTCTGCTCGCTGGCCAAGGATCACGAGATCCTGATGTGGAACAAGGCCATGGAGGAGCTCACCGAGATTCCCGCCCAGCGTATCGTCGGCTCGCGGCTGTCGACCCTGGCCGAGCCGTGGCGCGAGCTGCTGCAGAGTTTCACCGAGATTCCCGACGAGCACCTGCACAAGCAGCGCCTGGCCCTCGACGGCCAGATCCGCTGGCTGAACCTGCACAAGGCGGCCATCGACGAGCCCCTGGCGCCCGGCAACAGCGGCCTGGTGCTGTTGGTCGAGGACCTTACCGAGACGCAGATGCTCGAAGACAAGCTGGTGCACTCCGAGCGCCTGGCCAGCATCGGCCGCCTGGCCGCCGGGGTGGCCCACGAGATCGGCAACCCGATCACCGGTATCGCCTGCCTGGCGCAGAACCTGCGCGAGGAACGCGAAGGCGATCCCGAGCTGACCGAAATCAGCGGGCAGATCCTCGAACAGACCAAGCGGGTCACGCGCATCGTCCACTCGCTGATGAACTTCGCCCACTCCGGCAACCACCAGCACGCCGACGAAGCGGTGTGCCTGGCGGAAATCGCCCAGGAAGCCATCGGCCTGCTGGCCCTCAACCGGCGCAGCGTCGACGTGCAGTTCTTCAACCTCTGTGACCCCGCACACCGCGCCGAAGGCGACCCGCAGCGCCTGGCCCAGGTGCTGATCAACCTGCTCAGCAACGCCCGCGACGCCTCGCCCGCCGGCGGTGCGATCCGGGTGCGCAGCGAGGCCTCGGAGCACACCGTCGACCTGATCGTCGAGGACGAAGGCAGCGGCATTCCCAAGGGCGTGATTGACCGGCTGTTCGAGCCGTTCTTCACCACCAAGGACCCTGGAAAAGGAACCGGACTCGGCCTCGCGCTGGTCTATTCCATCGTGGAAGAGCATTATGGCCAGATAACAATCGACAGCCCGATCGACCCCGAGCAGCAACGTGGCACCCGTATCCGGGTGACGCTGCCGCGCCACATCGAGGCAATGCCACTGGCGAACTAAATTCCGAAGAACCGCATTCCCGAGAGTGCGTGCGGCCCAGCTTGGCCGCAGCACCAGGAAGCAGGTTCCGAGACCGTCGAGAGAATTCGTTTAAATGCCTCATATCCTGATCGTCGAAGACGAAACCATCATCCGCTCTGCCCTGCGTCGCCTGCTCGAACGCAACCAGTACCAGGTCAGCGAGGCCGGTTCGGTACAGGAAGCCCAGGAACGTTTCGATATTCCTGGCTTCGATCTGGTGGTCAGTGACCTGCGCCTGCCGGGCGCACCGGGCACCGAGCTGATCAAGCTCGCCCAGGGCGCGCCGGTGCTGATCATGACCAGCTACGCCAGCCTGCGTTCGGCGGTCGATTCGATGAAAATGGGCGCCGTCGACTACATCGCCAAGCCCTTCGACCATGACGAAATGCTCCAGGCCGTGGCGCGCATCCTGCGTGACCGCGAGGCGCGCAACCAGGCCGCCGGCGCGCCTGCTGCGCCACGTGGCGCCGAAAAGGCCGATAAGGCAGCCAGCGGCGAAATCGGCATCATCGGCTCGAGCCCGGCCATGCTCGAGCTGTACGGCAAGATCCGCAAGGTCGCGCCCACCGACTCCAATGTGCTGGTGCAGGGCGAGTCCGGTACCGGCAAGGAGCTGGTCGCCCGCGCGCTGCACAACCTCTCCAAGCGCGCCAAGGCGCCGCTGATCTCGGTGAACTGCGCGGCGATCCCGGAAACCCTGATCGAGTCTGAACTGTTCGGCCACGAGAAGGGCGCCTTCACCGGGGCCAGCGCCAGCCGCGCCGGCCTGGTGGAAGCGGCCGACGGCGGCACGCTGTTTCTCGACGAGATCGGCGAATTGCCTCTGGAAGCCCAGGCGCGCCTGCTGCGCGTGCTGCAGGAAGGCGAGATTCGCCGGGTCGGCTCGGTGCAATCGCAAAAGGTCGACGTGCGCCTGATCGCCGCGACCCACCGCGACCTGAAAACCCTGTCGAAAACCGGCCAGTTCCGTGAAGACCTTTATTACCGCCTGCACGTCATCGCCCTGAAGCTGCCGCCACTGCGCGAGCGTGGCGCCGACGTGCTGGAAATCGCCCGCGCCTTTCTCGCTCGCCAGTCCGCCCGTGCGGGCCGCAGCGACCTGCACTTCGGCCCCGATGCCGAACAGGCCATTCACCACTACAGCTGGCCGGGCAACGTGCGCGAGCTGGAGAATGCCATCGAGCGTTCGGTGATCCTCTGCGACGGCAGCACCATCAACGCCGACCTGCTGGGCATCGACATCGAGCTGGAGGATCTGGACGAAGACGTGTTCATGGGCCTGGCGACGCAGAGCGCCACGGTCAACGCGACCAGCCAGGATCCCAGCGAAGACCTGTCACTGGAAGACTACTTCCAGCACTTCGTGCTCGAGCACCAGGACCACATGACCGAGACCGAACTGGCCCGCAAGCTGGGCATCAGCCGCAAATGCCTGTGGGAACGGCGCCAGCGCCTGGGCATTCCGCGTCGCAAGTCCAGCGCCGCCAGCGAATAGCACGGCGCGCAACGCTCTAGGGCGGGTGTTACCGCCGATCATGACAAGACGTAACAAAGCCGGGGTTTACGGTAACGGAATCCCGGCTTTTTTCTGCCCGCAAAACCATAAAAATTTACAAGCCACTGTTTTTAAAGGAAAAATAAAAACTGGCACGGCATATGCTCTATGTCTGGCACAACAACAATAACAAGCATGACCCACGATAATAAAAATAAGACGTAACGGCTTCAGCACAATAAGAACAAGATCGCGGAAGACGCAGCTAACTGATTATTTTGGAGAGGATTGCCTCTCGGCGCCACAGCCAGACAGACAACAACAATAAATGTCGACGGACACCACCCAGTGGGTGAGATCCAGGGCCTGAGGTAGCGTCAGCATCCAAAATAATCCGTTCGCTCTTGCTCCCAGTCGGGAGGTACTCCGGACCCGATCCGGAACAGGCACCCAACAAGAACAACAGCCTGCATAACAAGAACGACATAGCAACATTTATGGGGGAGCTTCGGCTCCCCCAGTCGTATCCCACCCCGGCCTGCCCGCCGCCCCGCTTACGTCCCAGTACCACTCGATGCTAGAATCCGCGCTATTTCTGCGCCTTTCCATTATTCTGGCCGCTCAATTCGTCATACAGTGCCCTCCATGCTGAAAAAGCTGTTCAAGTCCTTCCGCTCCCCGCTGCGCCGTGCGCATCAGCCTCACAGCACGCCGCACGTGCTGAATAACAACCAGCACCCGATCCAACGCGGGCAGATCAGCCGCTACGCCATCAGCGTGGTCGAGCGTCTGCAGAACGCAGGCTACGAGGCCTATCTGGTTGGTGGCTGCGTGCGTGACCTGCTGCTGGGTATCGAGCCCAAGGACTTCGATGTCGCCACCAGCGCCACACCGGAACAGGTCAGGGGCGAGTTCCGTAACGCCCGGGTGATCGGTCGCCGTTTCAAGCTGGTGCATGTGCACTTTGGCCGCGAGATCATCGAAACCGCCACCTTCCGCGCCAATCACCCCGAAGGTGAGGACGAAGAAGACAGCAACCAGTCTTCGCGCAACGAAAGCGGGCGCATCCTGCGTGACAACGTCTACGGCACCCTGGAAGACGACGCCCAGCGCCGCGACTTCACCATCAACGCGCTGTACTACGATCCGGTTTCCGAGCGGATTCTCGACTACGCCAACGGCATGCATGACATCCGCAACAACCTGGTGCGGCTGATCGGCAACCCCACGCAGCGTTACCAGGAAGACCCGGTGCGCATGCTCCGTGCGGTGCGTTTCGCCGCCAAGCTGGACTTCGATATCGAGAAGCACAGCGCCGACCCCATCCACGACCTGGCGCACCTGCTGGGCGGCATTCCCGCTGCGCGCCTGTTCGATGAAGTGCTCAAGCTGTTTCTCAGCGGTTACGCCATCTACACCTACGACCTGCTGGTCGACTACGGCCTGTTCGGCCAGCTGTTCCCGGCCAGCGCCGCGGCGCTGCGGCAGAATCCGGAATACACCGACACGCTGATCCGCAATGCCCTGGACAACACCGACCTGCGTATCCATCAGGGCAAGCCGGTGACCCCGGCCTTCCTGTTCGCGGCGCTGCTCTGGCCGGCCCTGCCGGCGCGGGTGATTCGCCTGCAGGAACGTGGCATGCCGGCCATTCCGGCCATGCAGGAAGCCGCCCACGAACTGATCGCCGAGCAGTGCCAGCGCATCGCCGTACCGAAGCGCTTCACCATGCCGATCCGCGAGATCTGGGACATGCAGGAGCGCCTGCCACGGCGTAGCGGCAAGCGCGCCGACCTGCTGCTGGAGAACCCGCGCTTCCGCGCCGGTTATGATTTCCTGCTGCTGCGCGAAAGCGCTGGCGAGGAAACCGGCGGCCTCGGCGACTGGTGGACCGACTACCAGGACGCCAGCGACAGTGATCGCCGGGTGATGATCCGCAACCTGTCCGGCAAGGACGACGCCGCTGGTGCCACGGGCGCCCCGCGCAAGCGCCGGCGTAGCGGCGGTGCCAAGCGCAAGCGCAACCCCCAGGGCGGCGCTGGCGAGTAACTGATGGAACGCGCCTATATCGGTCTGGGCAGTAACCTCGCCGAACCCGCCGAGCAGCTGCGTCAGGCGCTCGCCTCCCTGGCGCAATTGCCAACTACGCGCCTGGTCAGCGTTTCCTCCTTCTATGTCAGCGACTCGCTGCTGCCTGGTCAGCCTCGCTATACCAATGCCGTGGCGGCGCTGGATACCGATCTGCAAGCCCTGGCACTGCTCGACGCCCTGCAAGCCATCGAACTGGGTCAGGGCCGCGAGCGACATGAGCGCTGGGGGCCGCGCACCCTGGACCTGGATATCCTGCTATTCGGCAATCAGCAGATCGACGAGCCGCGCCTGCGTGTGCCCCATTACCAGATGCACCTGCGCGCCTTCGTGCTCTACCCCCTGGCGGAGATCGCCGCCGATCTCGAATTGCCCGACGGCCGCCCCCTCGGCGAGCTGCTGGCGGCCTGCCCGTTCGCAGGCCTGGAGCGTCTGCAGCCCTGATACCTCGGGCACACCGCCAGCGGTAACGACGTAACAGCGCGGTAACACATTCGATTGACTTGCGCCCTTGCCATCGGGACTATAGCCACCCATTGCCCCTGCCGGGGCCACATTGAAGCAGCCCTGCTGCCCCTTCGATGCCAACGTGAACCTGCGCCACGAGAGCCTGCATGAACAGGCCCGCACAGGTTCCGAGTGAGGATACGTTCATGCCTGATGTAACCCTGACCACCCTGCGAGCGCTCAAGCAGAAGGGTGAGAAAATCACCATGCTGACCTGTTACGACGCCACCTTCGCCGCTGCCTGCAGCAAGGCCGGGGTCGAAGTGCTGCTGATCGGCGACTCGCTGGGCATGGTGCTGCAGGGGCATGACAGCACCCTGCCGGTGAGCATGGCCGACACCGTCTATCACACCGCCAGCGTCAAGCGCGGCAATGCCGGCGCGCTGATCGTCGCCGACCTGCCGTTCATGGCCAATGCCACCCTGGAGCAGACCCTGCACAACTCGGGCCTGCTGATGCAGGCCGGCGCCCACATGATCAAGGTCGAAGGCGCCGCCTGGCTGGCCGAATCCATCAGCAAACTGGCCGAACGTGGCGTGCCGGTGTGCGCGCACATGGGCCTCACGCCCCAGGCGGTGAACATCCTCGGCGGTTACAAGGTGCAGGGCCGTGAACACAGCCAGGCGCGCCAGATGGTCGCCGACGCCATCGCCCTGGAGCAGGCCGGCGCCGCCATGCTGCTGCTCGAATGCGTGCCGAGCGACCTGGCCGGCGAAATCAGCCGTACGGTGAATGTGCCGGTGATCGGCATCGGCGCCGGCCCGCAGACCGACGGCCAGGTACTGGTACTGCACGACATGCTCGGCCTGTCGCTGACCGGCCGGGTGGCCAAGTTCGTGAAGAACTTCATGAGCGGCCAGGCGAGCATCCAGGATGCCCTCGCCGCCTATGTAAAAGAGGTCAAGGCGGTCAGCTTCCCGGCCGCCGAGCACGGATTCTCCGCATGAACACCGTCAATACCGTGCGCGAGCTGCGCGCCGCCGTTGCCCAGGCCCGCCAGGAAGGCAAGCAGATCGCCCTGGTGCCGACCATGGGCAACCTGCACGCCGGCCATGCCGCCTTGGTGGAGAAAGCCGCGCAGCGCGCCGACTTCGTGGTCGCCAGCATCTTCGTCAACCCGATGCAGTTCGGCCCGGCCGAGGACCTCGACAAGTACCCGCGCACCCTGCAGGCCGACCAGCAGCGGCTGATCGACGCCGGCTGCGATCTGCTGTTCCACCCGAACGTCGAGGAGATGTACCCCGGCGGCATGGGCGAGCAGACGCGGGTCAGCGTGCCCGGTGTTTCCGAAGGCCTGTGCGGTGCCAGCCGCCCGGGGCATTTCGAAGGCGTGGCCACCGTGGTGACCAAGCTGTTCAACATGGTGCAGCCGGATCTGGCGGTGTTTGGCCAGAAGGACTTCCAGCAGCTGGCAGTGATCCGCACCCTGGTGCGCGACCTCAACATGCCGATCGAGATCATCGGCGAGCCCACGGTGCGCGCCGACAGCGGCCTGGCCTTGTCGTCGCGCAACGGTTACCTGAGCGACGAACAGCGTGCCACCGCCAGCGTGCTGTACCGCTCGCTGAAGCAGATCGCCGGGGCCGTGCAGGCCGGCGAACGCGACCTGCCCAAGTTGATCGCCATTGCCCAGCAGCAGCATGCCGCTGCCGGCCTGCGCGCCGACTACCTGGAAGTACGCGAAGCGCAGAGCCTGCGCAGCATCAGCCCGGGTGATCGCGAGCTGGTCGTGCTGGTGGCGGCTTACCTGGGTAACACCCGGCTGATCGATAACCTGAGCTTCACCCTGGATCAGGGCTACTGATAGACCGCAGCACGCCTACACTGAAAGCCCGGACAATCAACCGGGCTTTTTAGTATGCAGAACACACCGTTGAAGCCTGCCCACCCAATGCCCCAACAAGGATGCCCCATGGCGTATCACCGTCAGCCGCTCGATGTTCTCGCCCTCCCCACCTGGCAGGCGCTGCAACAGCACCGCCAGGCCATGCAGCACTTCAGCATGCGCGATGCCTTCGCGGGTAATGCAAAGCGGTTCGAGCAGTTTTCCCTGAGCAGTTGCGGCCTGTTTCTCGACTATTCGAAGAACCTGGCCAGCGACCAGACCATCGCCCTGCTGATGGCCCTGGCCCGTGAAGTCGGCCTGGAGCAGTCGATCCGCGCCATGTTCGACGGCGAGAAGCTCAATGCCTCGGAAGGCCGCCCGGCATTGCACACCGCCCTGCGCCGGCCGCTGGGCGACAAGGTGCTGGTCGACGGCGTCGATGTGATGCCCCACGTACAACGCGTGCTGCAGCAGATGACCGAGCTGGTCGGGCGTATCCACAGCGGCCTGTGGCGCGGCTATACCGAGAAGCCGATCACCGACGTGGTGAACATCGGCATCGGCGGCTCGTTCCTCGGCCCGCAACTGGTTTCCGAGGCCCTGCTGCCGTTCGCCCAGCGCGGCGTGCGTTGCCACTACCTGGCCAATATCGACGGCAGCGAGTTTCACGAGCTGTCGGCCAAGCTGCAGGCGGAAACCACCCTGTTCATCGTCTCGTCGAAGTCCTTCGGCACCCTGGAAACCCTGAAGAACGCCCAGGCGGCGCGCGGCTGGTACCTGGCCCAGGGCGGCTCGGAGGCCGAGTTGTACCGCCACTTCATCGCCGTGTCGAGCAACCGCGAGGCCGCGGCGGCATTCGGTATTCGCGAGGAAAACATCTTCCCGATGTGGGACTGGGTGGGCGGCCGCTATTCACTGTGGTCGGCCATCGGTTTGCCGATCGCCCTGTCCATCGGCATGTCCAACTTCAAGGAGCTGCTGGCCGGCGCCTACAGCATGGACATGCATTTCAAGACCGCGCCGTTCGAGCAGAACATGCCGGTGCTGCTGGCCCTGCTGGGCGTGTGGTACGGAAATTTCTGGGACGCCCAGAGCCAGGCGATCCTGCCGTACGACCACTACCTGCGCAACATCACCAAGCACCTGCAGCAGCTGGACATGGAGTCCAACGGCAAGCGCGTGCGCCAGGATGGCAGCCCGGTCAGCGGCGCCACCGGCCCGGTGATCTGGGGTGGCGTGGGCTGTAACGGCCAGCACGCCTACCATCAGTTGCTGCACCAGGGCACCCAGCTGATTCCGGCGGATTTCATCGTGCCGGTGGTCAGCTTCAACCCGGTCGCCGACCACCACCAGTGGCTGTACGCCAACTGCCTGTCGCAGAGCCAGGCGCTGATGCTCGGCAAATCCCGCGAGGAGGCCGAGGCCGAACTGCGTGCCAAGGGCATGAGCGAAGAAGACGTGCAGCGCCTGGCGCCGCACAAGGTGATCCCCGGCAACCGGCCGAGCAATACCCTGGTGCTCGAACGCATCAGCCCGCGCCGCCTGGGTGCGCTGGTTGCCCTGTACGAACACAAGGTGTTCACCCAGAGCGCCATCTGGGGCATCAACGCCTTCGACCAGTGGGGCGTGGAGCTCGGCAAGGAGCTGGGCAAGGGCGTCTACTCGCGCATGGTCGGCAGCGAGCAGAGCAGCGCCGAAGACGGCTCCACCCAGGGGCTGATCAACTACTTCCGCGGTCGCCATCGCGGTTGATCCTTATGGCAGGCGCCCGACAGTGGGCGCCTGCAATACGTTGAACCACTCTTGGTCTCGCCCTAAAACTTGGCTGCTACCCTTGATGTCTATTGCGGACATATAACAACAAGGGTGACTCGCCATGTCTCTACCCCATCGCTATCCCGTCAGCGACGCCACGCGCCAGCGTACCCACCTCGACGACGCTGCCTACCAGCGTCTTTATCGCCAGTCGGTCGATGACCCGCAGACCTTCTGGGGCGAGCAGGCCAACGCCTTTCTCGACTGGTACAAACCCTGGGATGAGGTCTGCAGTGGCAGCCTGAGCCAGGGCGACGTGCGCTGGTTCTCCGGCGGCCAGCTGAATATCAGCCATAACTGCATCGACCGCCATCTGGCCAAGCGTGGCGATCAGGTGGCACTGATCTGGGAAGGCGACGACCCCAAGGACTCGGCCCGCATCACCTACAAACAGCTGCACGAGCAGGTTTGCCGGCTGGCCAACGTGCTCAAGGCGCGCGGCGTGGAGAAAGGCGACCGGGTGTGCATCTACATGCCGATGATTCCCGAGGCCGCCTACGCCATGCTCGCCTGCACGCGCATCGGCGCGGTGCACTCGGTGGTGTTCGGCGGCTTCTCGCCGGATGCCCTGCGCGACCGCATTCTCGATGCCGACTGCCGCACGGTGATCAGCGCCGATGAAGCGGTGCGCGGCGGCAAGCGCATCCCGCTCAAGAGCAACGTCGACAAGGCGCTGAAGAGCTGCCCGGGCGTATCCAGCGTATTGGTGGTCAAACGCACCGGCAACCCGGTCGACTGGGACGACAAGCGCGATCTCTGGTACCACCAGGCCGTGCAGCAGGCAGGCGCCGACTGCCCCGCCGAGCCGATGGACGCCGAAGACCCGCTGTTCATCCTCTACACCTCGGGCAGCACCGGCAAACCCAAGGGCGTGCTGCACAGCACCGCCGGCTACCTGCTGCAGGCGGCGATGACCCACAAGTACGTATTCGATTACCACGACGGCGATATCTACTGGTGCACCGCCGATGTCGGCTGGGTCACCGGGCACAGCTACATCGTCTACGGCCCGCTGGCCAATGGCGCCACCAGTCTGATCTTCGAGGGCGTGCCCAACTACCCGGACACCTCGCGCTTCTGGCAGGTGATCGACAAGCATCAGGTGAACATCTTCTACACCGCACCGACCGCCCTGCGCGCACTGATGCGCGAAGGCGAAGCGCCGGTGAAGGACACCTCACGCAGCAGCCTGCGCCTGCTCGGCAGCGTCGGCGAGCCGATCAACCCGGAAGCCTGGGAGTGGTACTTCAAGGTGGTCGGCGAACAGCGCTGCCCGATCGTCGACACCTGGTGGCAGACCGAGACCGGCGCCATCATGATCACCCCATTGCCGGGCGCCACCGACCTCAAACCCGGCTCGGCGACCCGCCCGTTCTTTGGCGTGCAGCCGGTGCTGCTCGACGAGCAAGGCAAGGAAATCGACGGCCCCGGCGCCGGCGTGCTGGCGATCAAGGCCAGTTGGCCGAGCCAGATCCGCAGCGTGTATGGCGACCACAAGCGCATGCTGGAGACCTACTTCACCGCCTACCCCGGCTACTACTTCAGCGGTGACGGCGCACGCCGCGACGAGGACGGCTACTGGTGGATCACCGGGCGCATCGACGACGTGATCAACGTCTCCGGCCACCGCATCGGCACCGCCGAAGTGGAAAGCGCCCTGGTGCTGCACGACGCCGTGGCCGAGGCGGCGGTGGTCGGCTATCCCCATGACGTCAAGGGCCAGGGCATCTACGCCTTCGTCACCACCATGAATGGCGTGGAGCCCAGCGACGAGTTGAAGAAGGAGTTGCTCAGCCTGGTCGGCAAGGAGATCGGCAGCTTCGCCAAACCGGAGCTGATCCAGTGGGCGCCGGGCCTGCCGAAGACCCGTTCGGGCAAGATCATGCGCCGCATCCTGCGCAAGATCGCCTGCAACGAGCTGGACACCCTGGGCGACACCTCGACCCTGGCCGACCCGGCGGTGGTCGACAGCCTGGTGGCCGAGCGGCTCAACACCTGAGTGCAGGCTCCCTGGGTATCGCTGCGCTCGACCACAGGCTACAGCAGGCAATGAACCTGTAGCCCGACGTTGAGCGTAGCGATACCCGCGGGCATTCTCGCGCAGCGTCACGACAGCCCGGCGCATTACGCCCCCGATGGTCCCTCACGCTGCGCGTGGCAATGCATTCGGGGCCGCTCCGAGTCCCCGGGCGAGTGAGCCCGCAATGACTTGTGGCCGGCAGCGCAGCGCTTTAGGCTCGCGCCATGGAAATCATTCGCCGCCGCATCGAACAGCAAGCCCTGAGCCTGAGCGGCATTTCTCTCGGCCAGATCGACTTCGAAAACCCCAAGGGCGACCCCGGCCTGTTCGGCCCGGACGCCGTGTGCTGGCGCATCCACGGCGACTTCACCAGCATGCTTATCGGCGGTATCACCGCCCTGCTGCTGCAGGCCCTGCATCCATTGGCGCTGGCCGGGGTCTGGGATCACTCCAACTTTCGCGAAGACCTGCTCGGCCGCCTGCGCCGCACCGGCCAGTTCGTCTCCGGCACCACCTTCGCCAGCCGAGCCGACGCCGACTGGCTGATCGACAAGGTCAGGCGCATCCACCTGCACGTCGTCGGTACCGCGCCGGAGGGCCGCCCCTATAGCGCCAGCGACCCTGAGCTGCTGACCTGGGTACATGTCGCCGAAGTGCACAGCTTCCTGCAGGCCCACCTGCGCTACCTCAACCCGCAGATGAGCGGCGCCGATCAGGACCGCTATTACGCCGAGGTCGCCCTGGTGGCCGAACGCCTGGGCGCCGGCGACGTACCGCGCGACCGTACGCAGATCGACAGCTACCTGCAGCGTATGCGCGGCCAGTTGTGCTGCGACGAGCGCTCGCGGGAAATCCTGCGCATCCTGCTGGCGGCGCCTGCGCCGAGCCGGCTGGCCGCGCCGGTGGGCAAGCTGTTCATGCAGGCCGGCATCGACCTGTTGCCCGACTGGGCGCAGCAGCTGCTCGACCAGCCCATGACACCGCTGCACAGCCGCCTGGTGCGCGGCGGCGTGCAGGGCATCGCGCCGATCATCCGCTGGGCGGTGCGCAGCGGCTCGTTGCACCGCTCGCGGATTCGCATGGGCCTGCCGCCGTACTGACAGCTCCGGCGAGCCAGGCATGCAACACGGCCCGGCAGGCGTTTAAGCGATTCCGAGGGTGGTAGACTGCGTGCCCCCTTTTCCACGAGTCGCCGCCATGCCGTCTCTCGACCAGGCAGTGCGCGCCGCACTCGCCAATCGCCAAGCCCTGATCGCCGAACTGCACGCGCAGGACACCGATTGCTATCGCCTGTTTCACGGTAGCCAGGAAGGCGCCAGCGGCCTGACCGTCGACCGTTACGGCCAGCAGTTGATGGTGCAAAGCTTTCACCAGACGCTGAGCCGTGACGAGCTGCTGGCCCTGCACGAGCAGGTCAACGAAACCCTCGGTTTCGCGACGCTGCTGGTCTACAACGACCGCTCCAAGGGCAACTCGCGCGTCGACCGCAGCGACCCGGTGTACAGCGCCGCTGACGATGCGCTGGCCGACCTGGTGGGCCGGGAATGGGGCCTGAACTACCGGGTGCGCGGCCGTCATGCCGGGCAGGACCCGCTGCTGTTTCTCGACCTGCGCAACGCCCGCGGCTGGGTACAGCGCCATAGCGCCGGCAAGCGCGTGCTCAACCTGTTCGCCTACACCTGTGGCGTGGGCCTGAATGCCGCCGCGGGTGGTGCCAGCGAGGTGGTGAACCTCGACTTCGCCGAAGGCAACCTGGCGGTCGGCCGCGAGAATGCTGCGCTCAACCCGGCGCTGCCGGCCATGCAGTTCGTGCAGTCCGACTACTTCCCGGCGATCCGCCAGTGGGCCGGCCTGCCCATCGCCGCCCGTCGCGGCCACAAGCTGCCGAGCTACCCGCGCCTCGAGCAGCGCCAGTTCGACCTGGTGTTTCTCGACCCGCCGGCCTGGGCCAAGAGCGCCTTCGGCACCGTCGACCTGCTGCGCGATTACCAGAGCCTGCTGAAGCCGGCGATTCTCGCCACCGCCGAAGACGGCACCCTGGTGTGCTGCAACAACCTGGCGAAAGTGCCAATGGACGAGTGGCGCGAACAGGTGCTGCGCTGCGCCGCGAAGCTGGGCCGTGCGGTACGCGAACACGAGCAATTGCAGCCGGCCGCGGACTTCCCCTCGAGCGATGGTAATCCGCCGCTGAAGACCCTCGTCCTGCATTTCTAGGAACCAGTGGCTTTCCGTGGAACCGGGGGCCCATGCCATAATCCAAGGCACTCCCGCCAGGAAGATGAAGCGAAACCATGTCCAAAGGATTGCGCCGCGCCGCCACCGCCCTGTTGATCGCCCTGGGGCTGTACAGCCTGATTGGCTTCTTGATCCTGCCGGGCGTTGCCCTGCGTATCGCCAATCAGCAATTGGAGAACTACGCCACCCAGCCGGCGCGGCTGGATCGTCTGCAGTTCAACCCCTTCACTTTGGAACTGAAATTGTGGGGCCTGCACCTGGGCGAGCCCGGCAAGGAGCAGGTGGCGTTCGAACACCTGGCGCTCGACCTGCAGCTGGACAGCCTGTGGAGCGGCGCCCTGCACCTGGCGGATGTCACCCTGGTCAAGCCGCACACCGAGGTGCGCTTCGCCAAGGACGGCAGCCTGAACCTGGCGCAACTGTTCAAGCTGCCGCCCAGCGAGCCCAAGGCCGACGAGCCAGGCGATCCGTTTCCCCTGCGCATCGAGCGCATCGAACTGGCCGGCGGCAACCTGCGCTTTCAGGACCTGCGCCCGCAGGAGCCGATCGACATCCACTACGACGACCTGAACCTCGAGCTGCACAACCTCAGCACCCTGCCCGACGACAACGCCGACATGACCCTGGTGGCCACAGGCCCGGCAGGCGGGCGCATCGACTGGCGCGGCGAGCTGAGCCTCAGCCCGTTCAGCTCCAGCGGCACCCTGAAGATCACCGACGAGCCCATGCAGGCGTTCTGGCCCTATGTTCGCGACGCCTTGCCACTGGTGCTCGAACAGGGCGTGGTGAACCTTGCCACCGATTATCGCCTGGACCTGCGCAAGGGCACCGAGCTGACCCTCAGCAACACCCGTATCAAGGCCGCGCCGTTCGCCATGCAGACCCCGGATGGCAAGCCGCTGATCAAGCTGCAATCCCTGGAAGTCAGCGAAACCTCGCTGGACCTGGCCAAGCAACAGGTGGTGATCGGCAAGGTGCGCGGCCAGAAGCTCGAAGCCTGGGCAACGCGCGAAAAAGATGGCGAGCTGGACTGGCAGAAGCTGTTTGCCGGCGAAACGGGCCAAGGTGCCAAACAGGCCCCGGCCGCCGACACCGATCAACCAACGCCCGGCAAAGCAGCGAATGATGCGCCGGCGAAACAGCCGGCCAAGCCCTGGCAGGTGCAGGTCAAGGACGCACAACTGCGCGATTACCACGCTCACCTGGTGGATCGCGTACCCGACGAGGAAGTCGCCGTCGAACTCGGCCCGCTCAACCTCGACATGCACAACTTCGACAGCCTGGGCACCTCGCCCTTCACCCTCAAGCTCGATACCGGTGTCGGCAAGCAGGGCAAGCTGCAAGCTGAAGGTCAGGTGCAGCTGAGCCCGACCACCGCCAACCTGAAAGTCGCCACCCGTAACCTCGACATGCGCGTGGCACAGGCGTACATCAGCCCCTTCGTGCACCTGGAGCTGCGCAGCGGCCTGCTGAGCAGCGATCTCGACGTCGCCCTCACCGGCACCGAACCACTGGCGCTGCGCGTGCAGGGCAAGGCTCAGGTGACCCAGCTGCATACCCTCGACACCATCAAGGACCGCGACCTGCTGCGCTGGAAGCAGCTGGATCTGGGCGGCATCGACTACCGCCATGGCGAGCGCCTGGATATCCAACGGGTCGATCTGCAACAGCCCTACGCGCGTTTCGTGATCAACGAAGACCTGACCACCAACGTCAACGAGCTGATCGTCAAGCAACCGGCTGGCAATGCCTCGCAGGCCAAGTCGTCGGCCGCGGCGGCCGAGGACAAACCGCTGGCGATCCGCATCGGCGAGGTCAGCCTCAAGGACGGTTCGGCCAACTTCGCCGACTTCAGCCTCAGGCCCAACTTCGCCACCGCCGTGCAGCAGCTCAATGGCCGCATCGGCACCCTGGACAGCACCAGTAGCAAGCCTGCGCCGGTGGATATCAGCGGCAAGGTCGACCGCTACGCGCCGGTCAGCATCAAGGGCAGCCTGACGCCGTTCGACCCGATGCAGAGCCTGGATATCGCCACCCAGTTCAAGCAGGTCGAGCTGACCACCCTGACGCCCTACTCCGGCAAGTTCGCCGGCTACCGCATCCGCAAGGGCCGCCTGAACCTGGACCTGCACTACCGCATCAACAACGGCAAGCTCAACGCCGAGAACAAGGTGCTGGTCGAGCAACTGCAACTTGGCGAGAAGGTCGACAGCCCGGATGCCGTCGACCTGCCGATCCGCCTGGCGGTGGCGCTGCTCAAGGACACCCAGGGGCGTATTTCCCTGGAGCTGCCCCTGCAGGGCGACCTCAATGACCCGCAGTTCAGCGTCATGCCGATCGTCTGGCAGACCCTGCGCAACCTGGTGCTGCGCACGGCCCAGGCACCATTCAAATTCATTGGCGGCCTGGTCAGCGGCGGCAGCAACATGGACCTGAGCACCATCGTCTTCGCGCCTGGCAGCGCCGAGCTGGACGACCAGGCCCGTAAAGCCCTCGACACCCTGGCCAGCGCCCTGCAGGAGCGCCCGGCCCTGCGCCTGGAAATCGAAGGCGCCGCCGCCCAGAGCAGCGACGGCCCACTGCTCGCCGAACAGCGCCTGGAGCGCGAGTATCAGGATTACCTGTACCGCATCATGCAACGCCGTGGTGACCAGGTGCCGGCCAGTGCCGAAGAGCTGGCAGTGCCCGAGGACGAAAAGGCACCGCTGCTCGAAGGCATCTACCGAGCCCGCCTCAAGCAGCAGCCACCGGCCGAGTGGGCCAACCTGAGTGATGAACAACGCACCGCGCAATTGCATGCCGCGGTGCTGGCATCCTGGAGCGACAGCCGCGGCCTGCAACGCCAGCTGGCACAGGCACGTGCAGCGGCGATCAAGGCCTATCTGGTGGACAGTGGCAAACTGGCCGACGAGCGCATCTACCTGCTCGACGTCAACCTGGGCCAGGCCGAACCCGATGGCCGCGTGGCAACCCCCCTTCATCTGGGCAGCGAGTGATACACATGAAACGACTGAGTCTGCTGCTGATACTGTGCGCCAGCCCGCTGCTGAGCCACGCCGACACCCTGCGCTGCGGCAGCAAGCTGGTGAACCTGGGCGATCGCACCTTCGAGGTGATGCAGAAGTGCGGCGAACCGGCGTTCCGCGACCCGGTCGGCTACACCGTCGGCCCCTACAACCGGCGTGAAACGAACATCGAGGAATGGGCCTACGAGCCCAGCAACGGCATGTTCACCATCCTGACCTTCGAGGGCAATCGGCTGACGCGCATCGAGCGCAAACGCCCGCAATGACCATGATCAAGACACTGATCCCCTGCGCCCTGCTCATGCTGCTCGCCGGCACCGCCAATGCCGCGACCTGGCGTTGCGACCGAGCAATCGCCAGCACCGGCGACACCACCGCCGAGGTCCAGGCCAAGTGCGGCGAGCCGAACAACCGCGCCTTCGTCGGTTACAAGGAGCAGACCGATAGCTACGGCTTCACCCATGAGGTGCAGATCGAGGAATGGAATTACGGCCCGCGCAACGGCATGAACTACTTCCTGCGCTTCGTGGGCAATCGCCTGGAGCGGATCGACAGCAAGCGCGGCGACTAGCTTGCTGTCCTGATCAGATAGGCGACGACAGGATGTCGCCGCCGCATAGCTCCTGGAACCGGCTCAACGTCTTCGAGCCCAGGTTCGTCGATTTTGGCAGCTAAATAGCGCAAGCGGCCTTTCGTAGGGTGGACGGCGCTTCATCCGTCCACCGCTCTGCGAGCGCAATGGTGGACAAAAAGAGCGTTGTCCACCCTACGCTGGGAACGTCCGCCTTTGCCTTGTAGCAGCCTCTTTCGCGTCACCTAAAAGCTCGTGGACAGGCTCTTAACCGCGGGCAGCTTTGACTGCCGCGATGTAGGCCTCGGCATTGCGCTGATCCTCGATCAGGGCGATGAAGTCGTTGCCGTCGGCGTCCTTGGCGTCGAGGTCATAGCCGGCCTCGACGAAGAAGCCCAGGAAACGCTCGAAGTCGTGATCGCGCAGGCCACGGTAAGCCTTGACCAGCTTGTGCAGCGAGGGCGGCGTGGCGTCGGCCGGTTCCACGGCGAGAAACAGCTTGATCTGCTCATCACTGATGTCGTCGCCAATCACCTGCTTCTTGTCTTTACGCATCGCTCACTCCAGCCAACCAGAATACACGGGGCCGGCAGTGTAACGCCGGCGCTGCAGTCGCTCAACGCAAGGCGCGATTAGCGACTGCAGCCGGTCTTTCTAGCACCACCGCGCCCCTGTCACCAGGCGACATAAGTCAACACCCACGCACCCGGCGCCGCTCTATACTGGCGACACTCCTTCAGGAAGCGCCACCATGCCCACCCTGTTCGCCGCGTGCCGCCAGAGCCTGCGTAGTGGCTACTCCTGGGCCAGCCTGCGTGGCGACCTGGCCGCCGGCCTCACGGTGGGCATCATCGCCATTCCCCTGGCCATGGCGTTGGCGATCGCCGTCGGCGTGGCGCCGCAACACGGCCTTTACACGGTGCTGGTCGCCGCCCCGCTGATCGCCCTGTGTGGCGGTTCGCGCTTCAACATCTCCGGCCCCACCGCCGCCTTCGTGGTGATCCTGCTGCCGATCACCCAGCAATTCGGCATCGGCGGCCTGCTGTTGTGTACGGTGATGGCCGGGCTGATCCTGATCGCCCTGGGCCTGCTCAAGGCCGGGCGGCTGATCGAATTCGTGCCCTACCCGGTCACCCTGGGCTTCACCGCTGGCATCGGCATCGTCATCGCCACCCTGCAGCTCAAGGATCTGCTCGGCCTGCAACTGGCCGGGCAGCCAAGCCACTACGTGCAGCAGATCCAGATGCTCTGGCAGGCGTTACCCGGCATCCAGATCGGTGACAGCCTGGTGGCCCTGGTCTGCCTTGGTGTGTTGCTGCTGTGGCCGCGGCTGGTGCCGCGGGTGCCCGGGCACCTGGTGGCGCTGACGGTCGGTGCGTTGCTGGGCCTGGCGCTGGAACGAGGCGGCTTGCCGGTGGCGACCCTCGGAGAGCGTTTCAGTTACAGCGTCGATGGCATCAGCTACCCAGGCATTCCGCCTTTCCTGCCAACCTTCGCCTGGCCCTGGCAACTGCCGGGCGCCGATGGCCAGCCGCTGCTGCTGTCGTTCGAGCTGATCCGCCAGTTGCTGGCTCCCGCCTTTGCCATCGCCATGCTCGGCGCCATCGAGTCACTGCTCTGCGCGGTGGTCGCCGATGGCATGACCGGCAGCAAGCACGACCCCAACGCCGAACTGCTCGGTCAGGGCATCGGCAACCTGGTCGCGCCGCTGTTTGGCGGCATCACCGCGACTGCCGCCATCGCCCGCAGCGCCGCCAACGTCAGAGCCGGTGCGCGCTCGCCGTTGGCGGCGATCATCCATGCCGGCGTGGTATTGGCGGCCATCCTGTTCCTGGCGCCGCTGTTCAGCTACCTGCCGATGGCCGCGCTGGCCGCCCTGTTGCTGATGGTGGCGTGGAACATGAGCGAAGCTCACCATGTGGCCCACACCCTGCGCATCGCGCCGCGCAGCGACGTGCTGGTGCTGCTGACCTGCCTGCTGCTCACGGTGCTGTTCGACATGGTGCTGGCGGTGGGCGTCGGCCTGCTGCTGGCCGCCGGGCTGTTCATCAAGCGCATGAGCGAGCTGACCGATGCCCGCAGCCTGCCGCGGCACAGCCATCAGGCGCTGAGCGATCTGCCGGAACACACCCTGGCCTTGGCCATTCGCGGCCCGCTGTTCTTTGGCGCAGCGGAGCGCACCCTCGGCGCCCTGCGCCGCCTCGATCCACATATTCGGGTGGTGATTCTCGACGTCAGCGCCGTGCCGATGCTCGACATGACGGCGCTCGCGGCGCTGCACAGCATCGTGCTGGAGTACCGCAAGCACGGCATTGCCCTGATCGTCAGCGGCGCCTCGCCGTCATTGCGCCTGAAGCTGCGCCGCGCCGGCCTGCAGAGGACCCACGGGCGCCTGAGCTACGCCCGTGATCTAGCCCAGGCACGGGCGATCTGTGAAGGCTGGCCCAGCGACCCCTGAGCCGCGCGCCGACCAGCCACAGGGCTTGGAAGCCGTTCACGATCTTTCGGCTCGACTTAAGCGCTTTGCCTGCAAAGTGGCGATAGCGGCCTTTCGTAGGGTGGACGACGCTTCATCCGTCCACCGCTCTGCGAGCGCAATGGTGGACAAAAAGAGCGTTGTCCACCCTACGCTGGGAACGTCCGCTTCTGCCTTGTAGCTGCCGCTTCATGCACATAAAGATCGTGAACAGATTCTTAGAGCCCCTTGACCGCGTAGATGCCCGGCGCGTTGCGCCAGTAGCCCTTGTAGTCCATGCCGTAACCGAAGATATAGCGATCGATGCACGGCAGGCCCACGTAGTCGGCTTTCAGATCCGGGCGGGCCTTGCGGTCGTGATCCTTGTCGATCAGCACGGCGGTGTGCACGTTGGCGGCACCGGCGTGGTGACAGAAGTCGATGATCGCGCCCAGGGTGTGCCCCTCGTCGAGAATGTCATCGATGATCAGCACATCGCGGTCGATGAACGACACCTCCGGCTTGGCCTTCCAGAACAGCTCACCGCCGCTGGTCTGGTTGCGGTAGCGGCTGGCGTGCAGGTAGGAGGCTTCCAGCGGGAAGTCGAGCTGGGTCAGCAGCTTGCCGGAGAAGATCAGCCCGCCATTCATCACGCAGAACACCACCGGGTTGCGCTCGGCCAGGTCGGCATTGATGGCCGCGGCGACGCGGCTGATGGCGGCCTCCACGTCGGCTTCGCTGTACAGGCAGTCGGCTTCGGCCATTACCTGGCGGATGTGGGCAAGATCGGCAGACATATCGTGTCCTCGTAGGCGGGCGCAGCTGGCACCGCATGGATGGCCCCGGCGCAGGCGCTGATCACCGGGTCAGAAAAAGGCGGCAAAGTTACGCACCCGGCCTGCGCGGCGCAAGCATCACCCCGGATGTTCGACAAATGGCATGGCCCTTGCGCGCTGATCGTAAAAAGTTCCACCTCCACAGCGCCCGCTCTGCAACGCAATGCTTTAATCTAGCGTGTTTTTTGCCCATTTTTGCCGGAGACCCCGCAATGCCCGTCCTCGAGATCCGCCACCCGCTGATTCGCCACAAGATCGGCCTTATGCGCCGCGCGGATATCAGTACCAAGAACTTCCGCGAGCTGGCCCAGGAAGTGGGCGCCCTGCTCACTTATGAGGCGACCAAGGACCTGCGTCTGGAAAGCTACGAAATCGAAGGTTGGGCCGGCCCCGTGCAGGTCGAGAAGATCTCCGGCAAGAAGATTACCGTGGTGCCGATCCTGCGTGCCGGCATCGGCATGCTCGACGGCGTGCTCAGCCTGATTCCGGGCGCCAAGGTCAGCGCGGTCGGCGTGGCGCGCAACGAAGAAACCCTGCAGGCGCACACCTACCTGGAAAAACTGGTGCCGGAAATCAACGAGCGCCTGGCGATGATCATCGACCCGATGCTTGCCACCGGCAGCTCCATGGTCGCCACCATCGACCTGCTGAAAAAGGCCGGCTGCAAGGAAATCCGCGCCATGGTACTGGTCGCCGCCCCGGAAGGCATCAAGGCCGTGAACGAGGCGCACCCTGACGTGCAGATCTACACCGCGTCCATCGACCAGTGCCTCAACGAACACGGCTACATCATCCCGGGCCTCGGTGATGCCGGTGACAAGATCTTCGGCACCAAGCAGAAGGACGCCTGATTGATGCGCGACGAATTCAACGATCCGTTGTGGCGGCAGGTGCTGTCCGGCGCGCAGATGCTCTTCGTGGCCTTTGGCGCGCTGGTGCTGATGCCGTTGATCACCGGCCTGGACCCCAACGTGGCGCTGTTCACCGCGGGCCTGGGGACCCTCCTGTTCCAGATCGTTACCGGTCGTCAGGTGCCGGTGTTCCTGGCTTCGAGCTTCGCCTTCATCACCCCGATCATCCTTGCCAAGGGCCAGTTCGGCCTGGCCGAAACCATGGGCGGCGTGGTCGCGGCCGGGTTCGTCTACACCTTTCTCGGCCTGGCCGTGAAGATCAAGGGCACCGGCTTCATCGACCGCCTGCTGCCGCCGGTGGTGATCGGCCCGGTGATCATTTCCATCGGCCTGGCCATGGCGCCGATCGCCGCCAACATGGCCATGGGCAAGGCCGGTGACGGCAGCGTGCTGCTGCCTTACAGCACGGCGATGTGGATCTCCATGCCGACCCTGCTGACCACCCTGATCGTCGCCGTGTTCGGGCGTGGCATCTTTCGCCTGGTGCCGATCATCTCCGGCATCCTGGTGGGCTTCGCCCTGTCGATCTACTTCGGCGCCCTCGACCTCAGCCATGTGGCCACCGCCCCTTGGCTGGCCGTGCCGGCCTTCACCGCGCCGGCCTTCAACTGGCAGGCGATCCTGTTCATCGTGCCGGTTGCCCTGGCCCCGGCCATCGAACACATCGGCGGGGTGATCGCCGTGGGCAGCGTGACCGGCAAGAACTACCTGAAGACCCCGGGCCTGCATCGCACCCTGCTCGGCGATGGCGTGGCCACCTCGGCAGCGGGTCTGTTCGGCGGCCCACCCAACACCACCTACGCCGAAGTGACTGGCGCGGTGATGCTGACCAAGGCCTACAACCCGAAGATCATGACCTGGGCGGCGATCTTCGCCATCACCCTGGCCTTCATCGGCAAGTTCGGCGCCATCCTGCAGAGCATTCCAGTGCCGGTGATGGGCGGCATTCTGTGCCTGCTGTTCGGTTCCATTGCCGCGGTGGGCATGAACACCCTGATCCGCCACAGCGTCGACCTCAGCGAAGCGCGCAACCTGGTGATCGTCTCGGTGACCCTGGTGTTCGGTATCGGTGGTGTGCTGATCGGCACCGGCGACGGCCCGGACGATTTCGGCCTCAAGGGCATCGCCCTGTGCGCCATCGTCGCCATTGCCCTGAACCTGATCCTGCCGGGTAATGACGGCTGGAAGAAGAAGCGTGCTGACGAGGCGCCAGACATCTGAGAACCTGTTGATGATCTTTCCGCTCGGCTTCAGCGCTTTGACTGCGAAGTACCGGCAGCGGCCATTGGGGCAGTATCTGTGGGAGCGGGCGGGGACGCCTAAAAAGATCGTGAACCGGTTCTGAGAAGCAAAGAAAAAATGCCCGGCACTAGCCGGGCATCTTTTTTTACACGCTCTGTGGCGCTCGCTCGCACAGCCGCTTGAGCGCTGCCACCCAGCTCGGGTGGTCGTTCAGGCACGGCACCAGCTCCAGGCTTTCACCGCCTGCCGCCTGAAACTGCTCGCGGCCGCGGTCGCCGATTTCCTCCAGCGTTTCGATGCAGTCGGCGACGAAGGCCGGGCACATCACCAGCAGTTTTTTCACACCCTGGGCGGCCAGCTCGTCGAGGCGCGCCTCGGTGTACGGCTCGATCCACTTGTCCTTGCCGAGGCGCGACTGGAACGACACCGACCACTGTTCCGGTCGCAGGCCCATGCGCGTGGCAAAGGCTTCGGCGCTGCGCATGCACTGGGCGCGGTAGCAGGTGGCGAGCACCTGCGGCGACGCCGTGCGGCAGCAATCCGGCCCGCGCAGGCAATGATTGCTCGGGTCGAGCTTGCGCAGGTGGCGCTCCGGCAAGCCGTGGAAGCTCAGCAGCAGGTGATCGAAATCCTTTTCCAGGTACGGCCGCGCGCTGTCGGCCAGGGCCTCTAGGTAATCGGGATCCTGGAAGAACGGCGGCAGAATCGAAAAGCGTATCGGCAGCTTGCGCTCGCGCACCACCCGCTTGGCTTCTTCGATCACCGTGGTGGTGGTGCTGTCGGCGAACTGCGGGTACAGCGGCGCCAGGGTGACCTGGGTGATGCCCTGCCCGGCCAGGCGGGCCAGCACGGTATCCAGGGACGGCTCGCCGTAGCGCATGGCCAGCTCCACCGGCCCTTGCGTCCACTGGCTCTTCATCGCCTCCTGCAGGCGCTTGCTGAGCACCACCAAGGGCGAGCCTTCCGGCCACCAGATCGAGGCATAGGCGTGGGCCGATTGCGCCGGGCGGCGGATCAGGATCAGCGACACCAGCAAGCGGCGCAGTGGCCAGGGCAGGTCGACCACGTAGGGGTCCATGAGAAACTGATTGAGATAACTGCGCACATCGGCGACTTCGGTGGACGCCGGCGAGCCGAGGTTGACCAGCAGTAAGGCGTGATCGGTCATGCAATATCCCTTGAAGGTGTCGCGGTCGGATCCAGCGGACCGCGCACACGTATTAGTGAAGGCTCAACAGGTCGACCAGCGCCACGTCCAGGCGGGTGAAGCGAAACTCGAAGCCCGCCTCCTGTGCCCTGGCCGGTAACGCATGCTGGCCACCCAGCAGCAGTAACGACATCTCACCCAGCCCGGCACGCAAGGCGAAGCCTGGCAATGGCACGATGGCCGGCCGGTGCACGGCATGGCCAAGCTCGCTGGCGAATTCGGCATTGCGCACCGGGTGCGGCGCGCAGGCATTATAAGGACCGCGCGCCTGCTCGTGCCGCAAGAGAAAATCAATCAGGGCGATTTGATCGGCGATATGAATCCACGGCATCCATTGGCGTCCATTGCCGATGCGCCCGCCCAGGCCGAAGCGAAATGGCGTCACCATGCGCTTGAGAAGACCACCCTCCTTGGCCAGCACCAGACCGGTACGCACCAGGACCACGCGAATGCCCATGGCTTCGGCCTGCTGCGCGGTATCTTCCCAGGCCACGCACAGCTGCGCCGCGAAGTCCGCACCGGACGGCGCCTGCTCATCGACGATGTGCTCGCCACTGTCGCCGTACCAGCCCACCGCCGAACCGGACAACAATAGCGCCGGTTTCTGCTCGCGGGCCTGCAGCCACGCGAGCAAGCGTTCGGTCAGGCCGATGCGGCTCTCCCACAACAGCTGCTTGCGTGCCCTGCTCCACGGGCGGTCGGCAATCGGTGCGCCAGCCAGGTTGACCACCGCATCGAGCGGCGCGTCGCCAATCTCCTCGAGGCGCCCGACGCCACGCACGGCGGTGCCGCAGAGCACCGGCACCTGCTCGGGGCGCCGGCTCCAGACGGTCAGTTGATGGCCCTGCTCGAGCCACTGGTGACAGAGCGCGCGGCCAATCAGGCCAGTACCGCCGGTGATCAGGATATGCATGGCAGACTCCTCGTTATTCTGGTCTCAGGGTTCGACACGCCTTGTGCAACCTTGCTCAAGAACAATCCGCGCCCGGGCTGCAACCGACAGAAACAGGGGAAACTATTGCCGGGCGCACCTATTCTGAAGAATAGATGCCCTGGCTGCAGATACTGCCGGCGCCCATGCATGGACTGTACATTGTATGCGCGATGTTCGAGGCGTAGCCTGAGGCCCAGCGAGTCGACGACAGGCAGTCACGGCGACTCGACAGCAGGTGAGGTAACCATGACCGATACAGCCCCCATCGCCATCATCGGCACCGGCATCGCCGGCCTGTCCGCCGCCGAGGCGCTCCACGCCGCCGGCTACCCCGTGCAATTGTTCGACAAGAGTCGCGGCAGCGGCGGCCGCATGGCCAGCAAGCGCAGCGACGCCGGCGCCCTGGATCTTGGCGCCCAGTATTTCACCGCCCGTGATCGCCGCTTCGCCGCCGCCGTGGCCCAGTGGCAGGCACGCGGCTGGGTCGAACCCTGGACGCCCAGCCTCTATCAGTTCGCCAATGGCGTGCTCAGCCCATCCGCCGACGAGCAGGTGCGCTGGGTTGGCACGCCACGCATGAGCGCCATCACCCGGGCCATGCTCGGTGCCCTGCCGGTGAAATTTTCCTGCCGCATCACCGAGGTATTCCGCGGCGAACAGCATTGGCACCTGCTCGACGCCGACGGTGAAAGCCACGGCCCGTTCAGCCAGGTGGTGATTGCCACGCCCGCCCCCCAGGCCAGCGCACTGCTGGCCACTGCGCCGAAACTGGCCGGCACCGTGGCAGGCGTCAGCATGGAGCCAACCTGGGCAGTGGCACTGGCCTTTGCGCAGCCGTTGCAAACACCGGTAGAGGGCTGCTTCGTGCAGGACGAGGTACTCGACTGGACCGCGCGCAACCGCAGCAAGCCCGGCCGTGATGCCGCTCCCGACACCTGGGTGCTGCACGCCAGCAGCAGCTGGAGTCGCCAGCACCTGGATCTGTCCAAGGAGCAGGTGATCGAACGCCTGCATGGCGCCTTCGCCGAGATGATCGGCTGCGCCGTGCCCGCGCCGGTGTTCAGCCTGGCCCATCGCTGGCTGTATGCGCGCCCGTCCGCTGCCCATCAGCTGGGCGCGCTGGCCGACGCCGACCTGGGCCTTTACGTGTGCGGCGACTGGTGCCTGTCCGGGCGCGTGGAAGGTGCCTGGCTGAGCGGCCAGGAGGCCGCCCGCAAACTGATCGCCCATAACCAATGAACGCCGAACGGCATCGCCTGACCCCACGCAAGCTGCTGCTGTCGAAATGGACGGCAGCCCGGCCACAGAACCGCGAGAAGCACTTCCTGGTCACCGAGCTGTTCTGCGACGAGGACGGCAACGTGCTGCAAATCGAGCTGCAGGCAGTGTTCAGCAAACGCGCTTGGCGCCTCGACTGGCGCGAGCTGCAGGATGCCGAGCAGTGGCTGATGGGATGGCGCTGAACCCGGCGGCAGCGATCGGCTCTATGGTAGAGCCCTGTACACGAAATTTGACTTGTACAAGATCAGGCTTAAGATGAAATAACCCTGTACAGAAATAAATCCTTGTACAAGGTCATTTTTGAAGGTGTGCCATGCCCGTCAGCCCGCTCTATCGCAGAAAACCCACGCTTGGCGTCAGCGCCTGCCTGTTGGGGGCCGAAGTTCGCTACAACGGTGGGCACAAGGCATCGAGGCTGTGCCTGGATCAGTTGAGCGAATACTTCGACTTCCTGCCCTACTGCCCCGAGGTGGCCATCGGCCTGGGCACTCCGCGCGAACCCATTCGCCTGGTCGGCGACCCCGTAGCGCCGCGTGCCGTCGGCACCGTGCACCCCGATCAGGATCACACCGACGCCCTGGCGGCCTATGGCGAGCAGGTCGCGGCAGAGCTGCCAGCGATCAGTGGCTACATCGTCATGCAGCAATCGCCGTCCTGCGGCCTGGAGCGGGTCAAGGTCTACCAGGATAACGGCCACCCGAGCGAGCCCAAGGGCCGCGGTATCTTCACCCGCGTGCTCAGCGAGCGTCATCCGAACCTGCCCATCGAGGAAGAAGGCCGGCTCAATGACCCGGTGCTGCGCGAGAACTTCCTGACCCGGGTATTCACCTATTCGCAGTGGCAGACACTGTGCGAATCGGGCCTCACCCGCGGCAAGCTGATCGAATTCCACGCCCGTCACAAGTACCTGCTGATGGCCACCGACCCGCTGCGCTACAAGCGCCTGGGCCGGCTGCTCGGCGACCTGTCCGGGCAGGATCTGGACGAGCTGGCCAGCCACTACATCGCCGAGCTGATGACCGCCCTCAAGCGCTGCGCCACCCGCGGCACCCACAGCAACGTGCTGCAGCACCTGAGCGGCTACCTCAAGGGCGCCCTGAGCGCCGAGGAAAAGCAGGAAATGCAGCAACTGATCAGCCAGTACCGTGAAGGCATCATTCCCCTGGTGGTGCCGCTGACCCTGCTCAAGCATCATTTCCGCCAGCACCCTGATCGCTACATCGCCCAGCAGGTCTACCTGCAGCCGCATCCGGAAAACCTCAGCCTGCGAAACGCGCTATGAGCCGGCCAACCGCCAACGAGCCGGGCGCCAGCACCGCGCAGGAGCTGGTTGCCAACGGCTATCTGCCGATTCGCGACGCCGCCCGCCTCACCGGCGTCAACCCGGTCACCCTGCGTGCCTGGGAACGCCGCTACGGCCTGATCGTGCCGCATCGCACCGCCAAGGGGCACCGCCTGTATTCGCCCGAGCAGGTGCAGACCATCCACACCGTACTCGGCTGGCTGAACCGCGGCGTCTCCGTCGGCCAGGTGAAAAGCCTGCTGCGCGCCGACCAGCCGCTGCCCGCCGAGCAAGCCTCCCAGTGGCAGGAAAAACGCGAGCGCCTGTGTGAGGCCATCCATGCCCTGGACGAGCGGCAACTGGACGAGCGCTTCAACGCCGAACTGGCGCTGTACCCGGTGCAGATCCTCTGCCAGCACCTGCTGCTGCCACTGCTGGTGACCCTCGAAGCGCGCTGGCCACAACGGCCGGGAGCGGCCACCGAACGGCTGTTCCTGCACAGCTGGCTGCGCAGCAAGCTCGGCGCGCGGGTCTATCACGACAACCGCCAGCACCAGGGCCCGCCGCTGATGCTGATCAACCTGTGCCAGTCGCCGATGTCGCCGCAGTTGTG
This sequence comes from Pseudomonas sp. G34, assembly GCF_031119625.1. Lineage (GTDB taxonomy): Bacteria > Pseudomonadota > Gammaproteobacteria > Pseudomonadales > Pseudomonadaceae > Aquipseudomonas. The sequence continues at coordinate 67,605 of NZ_JAVHZV010000007.1, read as the reverse complement.
GTTGTGCGCCTGGCTGATCGGCACCGCCGGCTGCCCGGTGGACGCCTTCGACGGGCCGATGCCGATCAGCGAACTGCCCCTGGCCATTAGCCGCCGGCGCCCACGCGCCCTGCTGCTGTTCTGCGAGGCCGACTCCAACACCAGCGCCCAGTCGACGCTGCAGCAGTGGCTGGGCGACCACGGCGTGCCCTGCCTGCTGATCGGTATCGAAGACCTGCAGGAGGCCGAGCAACTGGTCGCCCGCGCCCCCGCCTCGGCGGATATCACCGTCGTTGCCGACCCGCTGGCGGCGTTGCAACACCTCGCAGATCGCCATCTGCTCGAATAGGACGTCCCATGCTGCAACTGATGTGGTTTCGAACCGATCTGCGCGTCACCGACAACAGCGCCCTTGCCGCGGCCATGCAGGCCGGGCCGACGGTCGCGGTGTTCCTGCTCAGCCCCGGCCAGTGGCAGCAGCACGATGATGCACCCTGCAAGGTGGACTTCTGGCTGCGCAACCTCGCCGCGCTGGGCCGCGAGCTGCAACGCCTCAACGTGCCGCTGCTGATCCGCGAAGCGGATGACTGGAGCGCGGCGCCAGACGTACTCGGCAAGCTGGCCCAGGAACTGGGCGCCACAGCCGTGCAGGTGAACGAGGAATACGGGGTCAACGAAAGCCGCCGCGACCAGGCCGTGGGTGCGGCGCTGGACGAGCTGGGGGTGAGTTTTCACCGCCATCTCGACCGCCTGCTGTTCAAGCCAGGCAGCGTGCTGACCCGCACCGGCACCTACTTCAAGGTCTACAGCCAGTTCCGCGGCGTCTGCTATCAGCGCCTGCACACCGCCCTGCCGAAACGGGTGGCGCTGCCCAAGGCGCAAGCCAAGCTGAAGATCGCCAGCGACCCGATTCCCGAGCGGGTGGCCGGTTTCGACACGCCCAGCCAGGCCCTGCGCGACGCCTGGCCCGCCGGCGAAGAGGCGGCCCGCGAACGCCTGCAGCGCTTTGCCGATGAGTGGCTCGAGGATTATCACGACAACCGCGACTTCCCCATCCGCCCGGGCACCAGCCAGCTGTCGGCCTACCTGGCGGCCGGCGTGCTGTCGCCGCGCCAGTGCCTGCATGCGGCGCTGAACGCCAATGCCGGTGAGTTCGAAAGCGGCAGCCAGGGTGCGGTCACCTGGATCAACGAGCTGATCTGGCGCGAGTTCTATAGCCATATTCTGGTCGGCTACCCGCGTGTATCCATGGGCCGTGCCTTCCGCCCGGAAACCGAAGCGCTGCCCTGGCGCAGCGCCGGCAAGGACCTGCAGGCCTGGCAGCAAGGCCGCACCGGCGTGCCGATCATCGACGCGGCCATGCGCCAACTGCTGGAAACCGGCTGGATGCACAACCGCCTGCGCATGGTGGTGGCGATGTACCTGACCAAGAACCTGCTGATCGACTGGCGGGAAGGCGAACGTTTCTTCATGCGCCAGCTGATCGACGGCGACCTGGCCGCCAACAACGGCGGCTGGCAGTGGAGCGCCTCGACCGGCACCGACTCGGTGCCCTACTTTCGCATTTTCAACCCGATCAGCCAGTCCCAGCGCTTCGACCCGGACGGCCGTTTCATTCGCCAATGGCTGCCCGAGCTGGCCGCGCTCAGCGACAAGGCCATCCATGACCCGCACGCCGGCGGCAAGGGCCAGGCCAGCCTGTTCGGCGGCGGCATGGATTACCCCAAACCGATCGTCGACCTGCGGGCCAGCCGCCAGCGCGCGCTGGACGCCTTCAAGAACCTGCCCTCGGCCAGCCCATCGGCATGAGCGCGTTCAGCAGGCGCATCTGGCTGACCGGCGCCAGCAGCGGCATCGGCCATGCCCTGGCCGAGCGTTTGCTGAACGACGGCCATCGCCTGGCGCTTAGCGCCCGCCGCGAGGAACCCCTGCAGGCCCTCGCCGAGCGCTTCCCCGGCCAGGTGCTGGTGCTGCCGGGCGACCTCGGCGAGGCCAGCGAAGTCGACGCCATCGCCGCGCAGCTCGCCCAACAGTGGGGCGCGCTGGACTGCGCAATACTCAACGCCGGAGTGTACGAGCATGTCGACGCCAGCAACTTCGAGGCCGACGCCCTGGCCCGGGTGATGCGCGGCAACCTGTTCTCGGCCAGCCACTGCATCGTCGCGGCCTTGCCGCTGCTACGTCGTGGCCAGTCGCCGCACCTGGTCGGCGTCGCCAGCGCGGTCACCTACCTGCCACTGCCCGGCGCCGGTGCTTTCGGCGCGTCCAAGGCCGCGCTGCGCTACCTGCTGGAATCGCTGCGGGTGGATCTTGCCCAGGAAGGCATCGCCGTCACCGCGGTCACGCCGGGCTTCATCGACACGGCGCAGGTACAGAGCACTGGCTTCTGCCCGCCGACGCGCTGGTCGGCGCACAAGGCCGCCCGGCATATCGCCAAGCGGCTGGAGCAACGCCCGCTGGAGATCTCCTTTCCCGGTTCGTTCATCGCCGTCCTCGGCCTGCTCGGCCGCCTGCCTGCCCGCCTGCGCCTGGCCCTGAGCAGGCGCCTGATCCGCGGCGAACGGGACATCTCCTGACACGCCACGGGCTTGCACCGGCCTTGCCTGCGCAGGCACCATCGGCGCCCCTTACCTTCCGCGACCGGATGCCACCCAGTGCCTAGAAACCTGCTCAATGCCCTGCTGTTCATCTGTGGCTGGCTCACCTGCCTGCTGGGTGGCGGCCAATGGCTGTGGGCGGTCGCCGTGGTGCTGTTGGTGCACCTGGCGTTGATCGGCAGCTGGCAGCGCGAGGGCAAGCTGCTGGCGAGCGCCTTTCTGCTCGGCAGTGCCGTGGACAGCTTTTTGCTGCAGCTGGGGGTTTTCGATTTCGCTGAAGCGCGCCAGCTGATTCCGCTGTGGCAGGCGCTTATCTGGCTCTTGGTGGGCACCACCCTCTACCACTGCCTGGCGTGGACGACCAAACCCTGGTGGCGCGCCAGCCTCGTCGGCGCCTGCTTCGCCCTGCTCTCCTACGGCGCCAGCAGCTGGCTCGGCCTGGTGCGCCTGCCCTATGGCGAGGTCGCCACCCTGGCGTTGCTCGCGCTGGTCTGGGCTGTCGTGCTGCCGCTGCTGCACGGCTTTGCCCGGCTCTACGCCGCCCGCCCGATGTAAGGGTTGCTTGGCGCCGCCTGGCCTGGCGTAGACTAGGCCGATGAGCGATAGCCAACAGATCCCCCATACCCAGATCGACCAACAGGTCACTTGCAGTAACTGCGCAGCCTGCTGCTGCCAGCTGGAAGTGATGCTGATCACCGATACCGGCGTGCCCGAGCGCTTCATCGACAGCGACCAATGGGGCGGTGAAGTGATGCGCCGCCTCGACGACGGCTGGTGCGCGGCACTGGATCGCGACAGCATGCGCTGCACCATCTATGAAGTGCGGCCTTTGATCTGCCGCGAGTTCGAAATGGGCTCACCGGAATGCCTGGAAGAGCGCCGCGGTATCAACACGATCTATCGCTGAAGGCGTTATACATACATAAGAACATGCATAAAAATATGCATGAAAATGTGCACAAAAATATGCATGAAAAGATGCATAAAAAAACCGGACCAAGGTCCGGTTTTTTGTTGCCGCCGCGAACTTAGAAGTTCAGGCGATAGTGCAGCGAATACGCCTCGACGCCATCGTTGGGCTGCTTGATACCGGCGTTGGAATAGTGGATTGCCCGGATCCCTACTTCATGACCACCGGCGAAGCGCAGGCCGGCACCGATGCGGTCTTCGAACTGGAACGAAGAACCCAGGTCATTGGACTCAAGTTTGGTGTTGGAGAATGCCGCTACCCCGATACCCGCTTCCAGGTAGGGTTTGACGGTTTGCCCGGCGAACTCGTAAACGAATACCGGCGCAAAGGAAACACTGTGGTTGGTAGAGGTGTCATCCCCTTGCCAATAGGTGTAACCGGCATCCCAGTAGCCACCGAGGTGACCGACACTGCTTTCGAACCAGCGGCTATTGAAATCGAACTGGGCACCGAGGCGGTAAACCATCGTGGAGTCGCCAGATTGGCCCACGGAAAAGGTCAAACCCGTTGCCTGAGCGGCGGTAACCGATCCAAGAGACAACGCAACTGCAGTGGCCAAGCCAACCAACTTCTTCATTGGAGCATCCTTGTATATAGGGACTTGTTAGTCTTTTAAGTGCGGCAGGTGAAACCTACAGTTACAGACTTTAGCCAAGTTCCGTTGGTTCTAAAAATATTTAATGGCTCATTGCCCAGGGCCACTTGGCGGCAACGCCTGTACTTGTGCCGCCGTGCCCCATAGTTGCGGCAATACCCGCTGCATGGCCATTGGCTCGCCGCTGCACCAGAAGCGATCCACGCCACGTGGCCCGACGGCCAGCAAGTCGCGGCTGGCCAGCAGGCGTTGCAACTGCCGGGCGACTGCCGCGCCGGTGTCGATCAGGCTGATCGACGGCCCCAACCACTGTTCGAGCAGCGGTCTCAGGAAGGGATAGTGGGTGCAGCCGAGAATCAGCGTGTCGCAGCCCTCGGCAAGCAACGGGTCGACATAGCCGCGCAGCAGCGCATGCAGTGCCGGATCGTGCAGGTCACCTGCCTCGATCAACTCGACCAGCCCCGGACACGGCTGCGTGACCACCCGCACGTCACTGGCGAACTGGTCGAGTAACGCCGCGAAGCGCGCGCTCTTCAGCGTACCGGTGGTAGCCAGCACGCCGACCACCCCGGAGCGCGTGGCCGCCGCCGCCGGTTTCACGGCAGGCTCCATGGCCACGATCGGCAGTTGCGGATACAGGCTACGCAGCTCGGCCACCCCGGCCACCGTCGCGGTGTTGCAGGCCAGCACCAACGCCTTGGCGCCACGCGCGAGCAGGAACGCGGCGATGTGCCGACAACGCTCACGAATGTACTCGGGGCTTTTTTCCCCATAGGGCACATGGCCGCTGTCGGCCACGTAGAGCAGCGTCTCAGCGGGCAGCAAGGCGCGGATTTCCCGCAATACCGTGAGGCCGCCGACGCCGGAATCGAACACCCCGATCGGCGCGTCAGCCATGGACGGTGCTTCCGCATACGGCGCAGCCGGGATCGCGCTTGACCCGCAACTCGCGAAAACGCGAGCCAAAGGCATCGATCAGCAGCAGCCGCCCGACCAGCGGCTCGCCAAAGCCGGCCAGCAGCTTCAACGCCTCCAGCGCCTGCAGGCTGCCGACCAGGCCGACCAGCGGCCCAGCCACGCCAGCTTCGCTGCAGGTCAGCTCGGCTTCGCTGCCATGGCCATACAGGCAGTGGTAGCAGGGGCTGTCGTCACGGCGCGGATCGAACACCGACAGCTGGCCTTCCAGGCGGATCGCCGCACCGCTGACCAGCGGCCGACGCGCCGCCACGCAGGCGGCGTTGACGGCTTCGCGGGTGGTGAAGTTGTCGGAGCAGTCGAGCACCAGATCGACCGCCGCCACCGCAGCGGCCAGGGAGTCGGCATCCAGGGCCTGGCGATGGGCCCGCAGGGTAATGTCGGGGTTGAGCGCCGCCAGCCGTGCCAACGCCGAGTCGACCTTGCTCTGGCCGATACTCGCGGTGTCATGGGCTATCTGCCGCTGCAGGTTGCTCAGGTCGACGCTATCGAAGTCCGCCAGGTGCAGCTCACCGACGCCGGCCGCCGCCAGGTACAGGGCCACCGGCGAGCCGAGGCCGCCGAGGCCGACGATCAGCACGCGGCTGCCTTTAAGGCGCAACTGGCCCGTTACATCGATCTGCGAGAGCAGGATCTGCCGGCTGTAGCGCAGCAGTTCCTCATCGCTCAGGTGTTCATTCATGTGGCCACCGCCCCAGGCTGATGCGCTCATGATCGGCGAGATCACGGCGGCTGTGAACCTCGACGAAGCCGCGCTGGCTCAACAGCTCGCGCACCGCTTCGGCCTGATCGAAGCCATGTTCGAGCAGCAGCCAGCCGGGTGCCGCCAGGTAGGCCGGCGCCTGGTCGATGATCAGGCGGATATCGTCCAGCCCATCGACGCCCGAGACCAGCGCACTGCTCGGCTCGAAACGCACATCGCCCTCGCCCAGGTGATGGTCGTCACTGGCGATATAGGGCGGGTTGCTGACGATCAACCCGTAGCGCTCGCCGCCCAGCGCCGCGAACCAGTGGCTCGGGCGGAACGCGGCATTGGCCAGGCCCAGCCGCGCACGGTTGCCTTCGGCCAGCGCCACCGCCTCGGCGACCCGGTCGACGCCGGTGACCTGCCAGGCCGGCCGCTCGCTGGCCAGCGCCAGGGCGATGGCGCCGCTGCCGGTGCCCAGGTCGAGCACCCGGGCCGGGCCGCCGGGCAGCAGCGCCAGCGAGGTTTCCACCAGCAGCTCGGTATCCGGGCGCGGAATCAGGGTGTGGGGCGCAACCTCCAGGTCCAGGCTCCAGAAGCCCTGACGACCGAGAATGTAGGCAACGGGCTCGCCATTACGCCGACGCGCCAGGCTGGCGGCGAACAGAGCGGCCGCATCGGCCTCCACGTCACGGTCGGCCCAGGTACGCAGATAGCTGCGCGGCTTGCCCAGGGCATGGGCCAGCAGCAGCTCGGCGTCCAGGCGCGGGCTGGGCGAGTCAGGCAGTGCAGCGGTGCTGAGCAGGGATTCGATAGTAGCCATATATCGCTTCTTGGGCGGATCGGGGCGCAGGTGGATGAAAAAGCGCCTACGCGCACCGATCCAACCTACAGGCTGTTCAGTCGCTCAACGCCGCCAGCTGATCGGCCTGGTACTCGGCAAGCAGCGGCTCGATCACCGCATCGACGCTACCGGCGATCACTTCGTTGAGCGAATACAGGGTCAGGTTGATGCGGTGATCGGTCACCCGGCCCTGGGGGAAGTTATAGGTGCGGATGCGTTCCGAGCGGTCACCGGAGCCGACCAGCAGCTTGCGGGTGTCGGAAATTTCCTTGTGGGCGGCAGCGTCCTGCTGGTCCTTGAGCTTGGCCGCCAGCCAGGCCATGGCCTTGGCGCGGTTCTTGTGCTGGGAGCGCTCTTCCTGGCATTCCACCACCGTGCCGGTGGGGATATGGGTGATGCGGATCGCCGAGTCGGTGGTGTTGACGTGCTGACCGCCGGCCCCGGAGCTGCGGTAGGTATCGACACGCAGATCCGCCGGGTTGATCTCGATGGCCATCTGCTCGTCCGGCTCGGGCAATACCGCCACGGTGCAGGCCGAGGTATGGATGCGCCCCTGGGACTCGGTTTCCGGCACGCGCTGCACGCGGTGCGCGCCGGACTCGAACTTGAGCTTGCCGAACACGTTGTCGCCTTCGACCCGGGCGATCACTTCCTTGAAGCCGCCATGTTCGCCCTCGTTGGCCGACAGCACCTCGACGCGCCAGCCCTGCTTCTCGGCATAGCGCGAATACATGCGGAACAGGTCGCCGGCGAAGATCGCCGCCTCGTCGCCGCCGGTGCCGGCACGCACTTCGAGAAACACGTTGCGGCCGTCGTTGGGGTCCTTGGGCAGCAGCATGCGCTGCAGGCTGTCTTCCAGTTCGAGAAGACGGGCCTTGGCGGTGTCGACTTCTTCCTCGGCCATCTCGCGCATGTCCGGGTCGCTGTCCTTGAGCAGCGCCAGGGCGCCGTCGAGGTCGGCCTGCACCTTGCGGAACTCGCGAAACGCCATGATCACCGGTTCGATCTCGGCATATTCCTTGGAATAAGCGCGGAACTGGGCCTGATTGGTGATCACCTCGGCGTCGCCGAGCAGCGCCGTGACCTCTTCGAAACGGTCGTGCAGCAGGTCGAGTTTATTGATCAGCGAAGCTTTCATTGCAGGCCTTCTATTTATTGACCACGCCGGAGGTCGCGCCTTCGTCGAGGGCGAACAGCTCCTGAGCCACACCCAACGCATCGACGCGCCCGGTGGCGGAGAATTTCTTCAGCTGCACGCTGGGCGCGTGCAGCAACTTGTTGGTCAGGCCACGGGCCAGCTGGGCCAGCACGTCTTCGGCGGCGGCGCCATTGGCGAGCATGCGCTGGGCGCGGGCCAGCTCGTCGTCACGCAGGCGTTCGGCCTGCTGACGGTAAGCCCGGAGCACATCCACCGCCGCCAGTTCACGCAGGCGCGCCATGAACTCGTCGGTGCCGGCGGCCACCAGTTCCTCGGCGGCCTGGGCCGCGCCCTGGCGGCTCTTGAGGTTCTCGGCGATGACTTCGTGCAGGTCGTCGACGGTATACAGGTAGACGTCGTCCAGCTCGCCGACCTGGGGCTCGATATCGCGCGGCACGGCGATATCGACCATGAAGATCGGCTTGTGCTTGCGCTGCTTGAGGGCGCTTTCCACCGCGCCCTTGCCGAGGATCGGCAGCTGGCTGGCGGTGGAACTGATGACGATATCGCTGTGCACCAGCTCCTGGGGAATGTCGGAAAGCAGCACGGCGTGGGCACCGAACTGCTCGGCCAGGCTGCTGGCGCGTTCCAGGGTGCGGTTGGCGACCACGATGCGCTTGATGCCTTGGTCGTGCAGGTGGCGAGCCACCAGGCTGATGGTTTCGCCAGCACCGATCAGCAGCGCCTGGCTGCGATGCAGGTCAGCGAAGATCTGCTTGGCCAGGCTCACCGCGGCAAAGGCCACCGACACCGGGTTCTCGCCAATCGCGGTATCGGTGCGCACGGTCTTGGCGGTGCTGAAGGTGGCCTGGAACAAACGACCCAGCAGCGGGCCGAGGGTGCCGGCCTCGCGGGCCACGGCAAAGGCGGACTTCATCTGGCCGAGAATCTGCGGCTCGCCGAGCACCATGGAATCGAGGCCGGAGGCCACGCGCATCATGTGACGAACGGCCGCATCATCTTCATGGATATAAGCGCAGGCACGCAGCTCATCGACGCTCAAATGATGGTAATCGGCCAACCAGCCGAGCACCGCCTCGACGCCAGGGCCGTCCTGTTCGAGGTATAGCTCGCTGCGGTTGCAGGTCGACAGGATCGCCGCCTCGCGGCTCGGCGTATCGCGGCACAGCAGCTGCAACGCCTCTACGAGCTGCTCTGGAGTAAAAGCCACGCGCTCGCGAACATCCACCGAAGCGGTCTTGTGGTTGATACCGAGGGCGATAAAGGCCATGCACGTCGCTGACAGGGGATGGAAGCAGGCAATTGTCCTACTTCGGCCGATGCAGAACAACCATTGCACCCTGTATGGCGACGATAGCGAGGGCCGATCATCGGCAACCCGCAGGACTTTTCCAGCACCACGAGCGCGCCCCTGGATTGAATGCAACCCGTCCAGGCTTCGGCAGTCCAACCTCACATCGCCAGGACACACGGGCTGCCCCATGGGCTTGCCCAACGGCTTGTGTCATGATGGCCAAAACCGCAGGTTAGTCGCATTTCCTCTTATGAATAGACCCATTGCGTTGTTCACCGCCCTGGCCTTGCTGGGCGGTTGTCAGACTTTTGCGCCGTCCGCACCGGATGGCAACGTTCCCGTTGAGGAACCGGGCACCGAGGCGACCGCCAAGGCACCGGAAAGCTACGGCTCGTTCAGCCAGGAAACCCTGCTGGCGCTGCTGACCGCCGAACTGGCCGGCCAGCGCAACCGTTTCGATATTGCCCTGAGCAACTATGTACAGCAGGCCAATGCCACCCAGGATGCCGGGGTCGCCGAGCGCGGCTTCCGTATTGCCGAGTACCTGGGCGCCGAGCAGGAAGCCCTGGACACTGCGCTGATCTGGGCCAAGAACGCCCCCGCGAACGTCGATGCCCAACGCGCCGCCGCCGTGCAGCTGGCCCGCGCCGGCCGTTACGACGAAGCCATGAGTTATATGGAGCGGGTGCGCCAGCGCCAGGGCAACACCCACTTCGATTTTCTCGCGCTGTCCGCCGCGGAAACCGACCCGGATACCCGCGCCGGCCTGCTGCAAAGCTTCGATCGCCTGCTTGGCAAGTACCCGAACGACGGCCAGCTGCTGTTCGGCAAGGCGCTGCTGCTGCAACAGGATGGCCGCGCCGAGGAAGCCCTCAAGCTACTCGAAACCAGCGAGGCCAAGCAGGATCAATCCGCTCCGCTGCTGTTGCGTGCCCGCCTGCTGCAAAGCCTGGGGCGTGGCGAGGAAGCGCTGCCGCTGCTCAAGGCCGGCATGGAGCGCAACCCCAGCGACAAACGCCTGCGCCTGACCTACGCCCGCCAACTGGTCGAGCTGGGTCGCATGGATGAAGCCCGTGGCGAATTCTCCTCGCTGCTGCAGCAATTCCCCGAAGACGACGACCTGCGCTTTTCCCTGGCCCTGGTATGCCTGGAAGCCGAAGCCTGGCGCGAAGCCATCGTCTACCTGGAAGAACTGATCCAGCGCGACGCCCACGTCGACCCGGCGCAGTACAACCTCGGCCGCGCCCACGAAGCCCTGGGTGAAGTGGACGACGCCCTGCTCGCCTACTCGATGGTTGGCGGCGGTACCGACTACCTGCCTGCCCAGGCGCGCATGACCGACCTGCTGGTCGCCAACGGCCGTGGCGCCGAGGCCTCCCGGCACCTGGCCGAAGCTCGCGACAGCGAACCGGAATACGCCCTGCAGCTGTACCTGATCGAAGCCGAGTCACTGTCCAAGCAGAACAAGGCCGACCAGGCCTGGGACCTGATCCAGCAGGCGCTCAAGCAATACCCGGGTGATATCAACCTGCTCTATACCCGCGCCATGCTCGCCGAGCCACGTGGTGACCTGAAGCAGCTGGAGCGCGACCTGCGCCTGATCCTCGAGCGTGAGCCGGACAACGCCATGGCCCTCAACGCCCTGGGCTACACCCTGGTCGACCGTACCGATCGCCACCAGGAAGGCCTGGAGCTGATCCAGAAGGCCCACGACCTCAACCCGGAAGACCCGGCCATTCTCGACAGCCTCGGCTGGGCCAACTACCGCCTCGGCAACCTCGCCGCCGCCGAGAAGTGGCTGCGCCAGGCATTCGAGCGCTTCCCGGATCACGAAGTTGCCGCCCACCTGGGTGAAACGCTGTGGGCCCAGGGCAAGCAGCGCGAAGCCCGGAAGATCTGGCGTGACGCCCTGAAGGAACAGCCCGAGAGTGAAATTCTGCGCAGCACGGTGCTGCGCCTGACCGGATCGGAGAAACCCTGATGTCGCTTCGCCCCCTTCTCGTACTCGCCCTGGTCACCCTGCTGGCCGGCTGTTCCGGCCTGTCCACCCGTGAAGCGGTGGAACAGGGCCTGGGCGACCCCGCTCGCTGGCAGGCACACAAGCAGCAGATCAGCACCCTCGACGGCTGGCAGATCAACGGCAAGGTCGGTATCCGCGCCCCGCGCGATTCGGGCAGCGGCACGCTGTTCTGGCTGCAACGCCAGGATTACGCCGATATCCGCCTGTCAGGCCCCCTCGGCCGCGGCGCTGCGCGGCTGACCGGCCGCCCTGGCAAGGTCGAGCTGGAAGTCGCCAACCAGGGCCGCTATCAGGCCGAGTCCCCGGAAGAACTGCTGCAGCAGCAACTGGGCCTCAACCTGCCGGTCTCGCACCTGCTGTGGTGGATCCGCGGCCTGCCCGCGCCGGACAGCAAGAGCCGCATCACCCTGGACGCCGACAGCCGCCTGGCACAGCTGCGTCAGGATGGCTGGGACGTCAGCTACACCCGCTACGCCGAGCAGGATGGCTACTGGCTGCCCGAGCGCCTGCGCCTCGAAGGCCACGATATCCAGGTGACTCTGGTGATCAAGGACTGGCAGCCGCGCCACCTCGGCCAGTAAGCCGGCTCCAGCCCGCCAGGCGCGATGTCTTCCCGCATCGCGCTTTGCATACCAGCCATTCCCGCGCCGTAGCCTGCGATTGAGCGCAGCGATACCCAGGACGACCTCCCGGGTGTCGCCGCGCTCGACCCGAGCTACCGGCTGCGCTAGCCTGCGCGACTCTCTTACCCCCTCTTGCCAACCATTGCCGCCATGACCACAGACGCCATCCCCACTGACGCCGAGCTGACTCTGCCGGCGCCAGCCAAGCTCAACCTGATGCTGCACATCCTCGGTCGCCGCGACGACGGCTATCACGAGCTGCAGACCCTGTTCCAGTTTCTCGACCACGGCGACGAGCTGGGCTTCAGGCGCCGCGAAGACGGCGTGATCCGCCTGCACAGCGAAATCGACGGCGTGCCCCACGACAGCAACCTGATCGTGCGCGCCGCCAAACAATTACAGCAGCAGAGTGGTACGCGCCTGGGTGCGGATATCTGGCTGAACAAACGCCTGCCCATGGGCGGCGGCATCGGCGGCGGCAGCTCGGACGCCGCGACCACCCTGCTCGGCCTCGATCACCTCTGGCAACTGGGCTGGAGCGAGGATCGCCTGGCGGCCCTGGGCCTGAGCCTGGGCGCCGACGTGCCGGTATTCGTGCGCGGCCGCGCGGCCTTCGCCGAAGGCGTCGGCGAAAAACTCACCCCGGTGGAGCTGCCGGAGCCCTGGTTTCTCGTCGCCGTGCCGCAAGTGCTTGTCAGTACAGCAGAAGTTTTCTCCGACCCTGAGTTGACACGCGATACGCCGCCCATTAAAGTTCGCAGCCTTCTTGAGGGGGGTGGTCGTAATGACTGCCAGCCGGTCGTCGAGAAGCGTTACTCAGCTGTTCGTAACGCGCTGATCTTGCTGAACAAATTTGTTCCTACAAGATTGACCGGCACTGGAGCTTGTGTGTTTGGGAGCTTCCCAAACAGGGACGATGCTGATAAAGTCGCCCGCCAACTTCCAGCCACACTGCCAAGTTTTGTTGCGCAGGGTGCCAACGTTTCGATGTTGCACCGCAAGCTGCAAGAACTGGCCAGGAAGTGAATGCGTAGCATCGGTTATACGTTACAGGGGCGTCGCCAAGCGGTAAGGCACCAGGTTTTGATCCTGGCATGCGTTGGTTCGAATCCAGCCGCCCCTGCCATAACCACCCAAGGGTGGCTCGTACTACCGAATTGAGCAGCATTGCGTCACACACGATACAGGGGCGTCGCCAAGCGGTAAGGCACCAGGTTTTGATCCTGGCATGCGTTGGTTCGAATCCAGCCGCCCCTGCCATTTTTATACTCATCCAGGTTACCCTCAGCCGGCAGGTACTGCGCGTGTCCAAGATGATGGTCTTTACGGGGAACGCTAACCCCGATCTGGCGCGACGTATCGTTCGTCAGCTGCACATTCCCCTCGGTGATGCTTCTGTCGGTAAGTTCTCCGACGGCGAAATCATGATCGAAATCAACGAGAACGTCCGCGGTAAGGACGTTTTCCTGATTCAGCCGACGTGCGCGCCAACCAATGACAACCTGATGGAACTGGTGGTGATGGCCGACGCCTTCCGCCGCTCCTCAGCGACTCGAATCACTGCAGTCATCCCCTACTTCGGCTATGCCCGCCAGGATCGCCGTCCGCGTTCCGCCCGTGTGGCGATCAGCGCCAAAGTAGTGGCCGACATGCTCACCGTGGTAGGCATCGACCGGGTTCTCACCGTCGACCTGCACGCGGATCAGATTCAAGGCTTCTTCGATATTCCGGTCGACAACATCTACGGCTCGCCCGTACTGGTCGATGACATCGAAGATCAGCGCTTCGACAATCTGATGATCGTTTCCCCGGACATCGGCGGTGTGGTGCGTGCGCGCGCCGTCGCCAAGAGCCTGGGCGTCGATCTGGCGATCATCGACAAGCGCCGTGAAAAGGCCAACCACTCCGAAGTGATGCATATCATCGGTGACGTGGAAGGCCGTACCTGCATCCTGGTCGACGACATGGTCGACACCGCCGGCACCCTGTGCCACGCGGCCAAGGCTCTGAAGGAACACGGCGCTGCCAAGGTGTATGCCTATGCCACGCACCCGGTGCTGTCGGGTCGTGCCATCGAGAACATCGAGAACTCGGTACTGGACGAACTGGTGGTGACCAACACCATCCCGCTGTCCGCCGCCGCGCAATCCTGTTCGCGTATTCGTCAACTGGACATCGCGCCGGTTGTCGCTGAAGCGGTACGCCGCATCAGCAATGAAGAATCGATCAGTGCGATGTTCCGCTAACCCGGAACAGCCCTGACGAAACATGCCTGGCCACCTGGTCAGGCCTTTCACCGAACCGCCCCGCCGCTGGTCGCAAGCGTAACGGGCGGTTTGGTTATTCTGGAGAAGTGAAATGACTGCTGAATTTACCCTGAATGCCGAAGCGCGTTCCGACCTGGGGAAAGGTGCGAGCCGCCGCCTGCGTCGTAACGCCAGCCTGGTTCCTGCCGTAATCTACGGTGGCGACAAGGCTCCCCTGTCCATCAGCCTGGTTGCCAAGGATTTCGCCAAGCTGCTGGAAAACGAAGCAGCCTTCAGCCACGTGCTGAACCTGACCGTTGACGGCAAGAAAGAAAACGTTCTGATCAAGGCCCTGCAGCGCCATCCGGCCAAAGGCTTCGTTCTGCACGCTGACTTCATCCGCGTGGTTGCCGGCCAGAAACTGACCGCACACGTTCCGCTGCACTTCATCAACGAAGCTACCTCCGTTGGCGTCAAGCAGAAAGGCGGTGAAGTTCTGCACTCGCTGAACGAAGTCGAAGTCTCCTGCCTGCCGAAAGACCTGCCGGAGTTCATCGAAGTCGACTTCGCCAACGTTGATCTGGACCAGACCGTTCACCTGTCCGACATCAAACTGCCGAAAGGCGTTGAGCTGGTTGCCCTGGCCCACGGTAGCGATCTGCCGGTTGCCAGCGTTCACCTGCCGCGCGTTCGTGCAGAAGACGTAGCAGAAGGCGAAGGCGAAAGCACCGCCGAGTAATTCCGGCTCGCTACGCCTGCTTCAAGAAAGGGCTCCTGTATGACTGCCGTACAACTGATCGTTGGCCTGGGTAACCCGGGCCCCGAATACGACCAGACCCGGCACAATGCAGGGGCCCTTTTCGTTGAGCGCCTGGCGGACAGCCAGCGCGTCAACCTAAGCGTTGATCGCAAGTATTTTGGCCTGGTGGGCAAGTTCAATCACCAGGGCCGCGAAGTTCGTCTGCTCATCCCCACCACCTTCATGAACCGCAGCGGCCAGTCCGTGGCGGCGTTGGCGAATTTCTTCAAGCTCAAACCCGAAGAAATCCTGGTGGCCCACGACGAACTCGACATGCCTCCCGGCGTCGCCAAACTCAAACAGGGTGGCGGGCACGGCGGGCATAACGGGCTGCGCGACATCATCGCCCAGCTCGGCAACCAGAACAATTTCCACCGCCTGCGGCTTGGCATCGGCCATCCCGGGCATGCCAGCCTGGTCTCCAACTTCGTACTCGGCCGCGCGCCGCGTGGCGAACAGGAGCTGCTGGATACCAGCATCGGCTTCGCCCTCGACGTCCTCCCGGAGATACTCGCCGGTGACTGGACGGTGGCGATGCGCAAGCTGCACAGCCAGAAAGCCACACTCTAATTTCAGCTACCGCCATTGGCGCGAGGGATACACCATGGGATTCAATTGCGGCATCGTCGGCCTGCCCAACGTCGGCAAGTCCACCCTGTTCAATGCCCTCACCAAGTCCGGCATCGCTGCTGAGAACTTCCCGTTCTGCACCATCGAGCCGAACAGCGGCATCGTACCGATGCCCGACCCGCGCCTCGACGCCCTGGCCGAGATCGTCAAGCCGGAGCGGGTGATCCCCACCACCATGGAATTCGTCGACATCGCCGGCCTGGTCGCCGGCGCCTCGAAAGGCGAAGGGCTGGGCAACAAGTTCCTCGCCAACATCCGCGAGACCGACGCCATCGCCCACGTGGTGCGCTGCTTCGAGGATGAGAACGTCATTCACGTCGCCAACAGCGTCGACCCCAAGCGCGACATCGAGATCATCGACCTCGAACTGATCATGGCCGACCTCGACAGCTGCGAGAAGCAACTGCAGCGCGTCACCCGCACCGCCAAGGGCGGCGACAAGGAAGCCGTGGCACAGAAGGCGCTGCTGGAAAAACTCATCCCCCACTTCACCGAAGGCAAGCCGGCGCGCAGCCTGCTGAAAACCCTGGGTGACGACGAGAAGCGCCTGGCCAAGACCTTCCACCTGCTGACCACCAAGCCGGTGATGTACATCGCCAACGTCGCCGAAGACGGCTTCGAGAACAACCCGCTGCTCGACGTGGTGCAAGCCATCGCCGACGCCGAAGGCGCCATCGTGGTACCGGTGTGCAACAAGATCGAGGCCGAGATCGCCGAACTGGACGATCTCGAAGAAATGCAGATGTTCCTGGAAACCATGGGCATGACCGAGCCAGGCCTGAACCGTGTGATTCGCGCCGGCTACTCGATGCTCAACCTGCAGACCTACTTCACCGCTGGCGTGAAGGAAGTGCGCGCCTGGACCGTGAAGGTCGGCGCCACCGCGCCACAATCGGCTGCCGCGATCCACACCGACTTCGAAAAGGGCTTCATCCGCGCCGAAGTCATCGCCTATGACGACTTCATCCAGTACAAGGGCGAAGCCGGTGCCAAGGAAGCCGGCAAATGGCGCCTGGAAGGCAAGGAATACATCGTCAAGGACGGCGACGTGATGCACTTCCGCTTCAACGTCTAAGCCCGCCCTGCGCAACCCCAGGCCCCTCGAGAGCATGCTCTCGAGGGGTTTTGTTTTTGCAGGCCGGCAATAATCCAAACATCTGCCTGCGAACCCTCTCTATACAAGGTGAAGCCAATGCCTCGAGAGGGCGCATGCCATGGATATGTTTTCCCACCGCCTGATGCTGCACTACCTCGCCAACCTGGGCGAAGCCTCCGGCGACTTCTCTGCATCGCCACACAGCGATCACGCCTCGGCACACGTCGAACAACTGCTGCTGAACCGCAACGACTGGATGCCGAACAACAGCTGCCACCCTGTCCAGCTCTACCGGCAGGCGCTCAACGGCAAAGGCCTGCCCGACCCAGCCGGCACGCAGCAACTGTTCACGGCCCACGGCTGGCCTGCCCAGTGGGTAGACGGCATCTACCCCTACCACCACTACCACAGCAACGCCCACGAGGTGCTGGGCGTCATCCAGGGGCACGCGCGGCTGATGCTGGGTGGGCCTGGCGGCCAGGAGCTGAGCGTGCAGGCCGGTGACGTACTGGTGCTGCCCGCCGGCACCGGGCACTGCAACCTGGGCAGCAGTGACGACTTCCTGGTGGTAGGCGGCTATCCACAGGGGCAGCAACCGGATCTCTGCCGCAGCGCGCCAACCGACGAACAACAGCGCGCCATCGACCAGACGCCTTACCCTTCGACCGATCCCGTACTCGGTTAGCCAGCCGATTTCGCCCGACGCCAGGGCCGAAAGATTGGAAAAACAGCTAAGCGGTTGAAAGTCCGTAAATTTATTCTGCATCAGGGCTTGACACACTACCGGCAGATACGGAAAATGCGCGCCACTCGGCTACGTAGCTCAGCTGGTTAGAGCATAGCATTCATAATGCTGGGGTCCGGGGTTCAAGTCCCTGCGTAGCCACCAAACAAAACAAGGGTTTACCGAAAGGTAAGCCCTTTTTTGTTTGCGCCGGTGACTACAAAGTGACTACGGCGTGCCCACGGCTGGCATGCATGCACGAACAATGAACGATATTTCGTCGCCGTCCATACGCCCTACCAGAACATTGCCATCCCGCAGGAATGCGACCCTCTGCCCTTCCTCAATCTGGCAGCTCGTCTTCTGAAACATCTCAAAGTTGTACAAGAACCATCTGGTTTTGCTTTCAACGAACTCGCCATAAGCGGTGCTTTCGTCTTGAGAATACGAGTAGGCAAAGCTGAACACGGCTACCAGGCTAACCATCTGCACCAAGGCAGTGAGCCCTTTGTACCGAACAATCTGAGCGCCACCCTTGTACCAAGGGAACATCATGAGTCTGGACGCGTCATCAGGTAGCGTCTGGAACATAAAGAAAACCGTGAAAAACATGGTGCCAATAACAAGCGCGACAATGGCAATGAACAAGAGCAGGGGCGGCGCGACTAGCAGACTGGTGAAGGCAATCGTATGAGTGAATTGCCCTGGGTCTACACCGGTAACGCTATTGAGCACCTGCGTAGCGAGGGCAATCGCCAGATTAGTCCCAAAAGCAAACGAGCCTATATAGAACAGCTTGCCAAGCAGAGTCTCAGCGGTCTTTTTATAAAAACTCAACAGATCAGAAATCATGGCCATCCCCCAAAAAAGGACGGCCAGAGCTAGAAAGCTTTTTTTCAACTCCCAGTCGAAGGGCTTGAGCACTAAAAAGAGAATGAAAAGCGCGAAAGCATTCAGATAAGACTGTTGATTGGGCTGAAGGGACTTGTACGCTTCCCATGCCCGAGTACGGAGTCGTGCAAGCAAACTCCCTTCTGTCACATGCGACGTATCCATATTTGGCAGGCCAATTCCTTATGATGATATGAACGGTATTCATAAGGCATTGGAGCCAAGCAGCACAAGCAATCTTCACTTGAACACCCCACTCTGTACCAAAGGGGAGAGCCTTAAAGCGGACTTGAGGTGATCCGGCGATAGATGCGAATAGCGCATGGTCATCGCAATGGACGAATGCCCCAGGATGCGCTGCAGGCTGAGAATATCCCCTCCCCCCATCATGTAATGGCTGGCGAACGTGTGCCGCAGGATGTGGGTTAGTTGTCCCGGTGTGTGGAAACCGCAACGCTGGTAGGCACTACGGAACGCAGCCCTGCAGGGCATGAACAGTCGGCCAGATCCTGGCATGGCAACCGATAGCGCAGCCTCTTCAACTTCCTTGGGGATCGGCACCGACCGGGACTGACGATTCTTTGTCCGGTGGAAGTGCGCTTTGCCGCCAAACAGGCTAGCGCGAGTCAGACTTTCGGCCTCATCCCAGCGGGCACCAGTGGCCAAGCAAATCAGAGCGACCGGGTAGGTATGGTTGTTGGTCGACTTGCGGCATTCATCAAGCAACAGGCCGACTTGATCCAGGGTCAGAAACGTTAGCTCGGTCTGGTCGGTCTTGATCTGACGGATCTTGGCCAGCGGGTTAACGCCATGCCATGCGCCAAGGCGGATCAGCTCGGAGAAAACAGCCGATAGGTAGCGCTGTTCATGATTAACCGTGTGGGGCGAAACGTCCTTGAGACGAGCCTGCCGATAGCGAGCCCAGGCGAGCGCATCGAACTGAGAGGCCAGAGGGTTACCGAGGCGTTCAACGACAGCCAGAGTGCGAGAGAGTCGGCCCTTCACGTCCTTCAGGCTGCTGCCGTGCAGTGAGTGCCATAGGTTCACCAGATCGGAAAGGCGATCATCGATTGGCCTGCCAGTGTCCTGCAGCGAGGCGAAGTAATCCGACTCATAGCGCTGGGCTGCAGCCTTGGTCTTGAAGCCCTTCTTGCGGATACGGCGCCCTGCCCGGCCATTCTCATAGAAATCAGCCGTCCAGGTGGTGCCGTCTTTGCGTGCCGTCATACTGCCCTACCCCACCGCACGTGACGTTCCTGCAGCAGATCCTTGATGTGCTTATAGAGATCGTCCTGGGTCATGTCTTTGGCGGCGTAGTGATCGCGGATGACCGGCCAGCAGTCCCATTGCTGCAGGGTCTTAAACGCCTTTTTTGCGCCCACCTTTTCCCTTGCCAGCAGGCTTACGAAGTTTCCCAGGAACAGCTCCACGTTCTTGCCGGAGAAGCCACGCGAGGTCTTGTAGTACCGCTTGTATTCGGTGTCATCGAGCAGGGAGTCCACCGGCAGATCGACGCGCACGTCATCACGGATCAGCGTCCAGAGCGGATCGAAATAGCCAGGGCGAGCGAGCAGCTTGAATTGGCGTAGGCCATAACGCCACAGGCCGTCCAGATGCCCCGCGAAGGCGGCAAAGGAGCTGGTGTCGATCAGGGCACCGGACTTGAGGTCGATAGAGCCGCTGGCGAACTGCTGGATGACCGAATGGTGATAGCGCAGCTCTACGCGCCACACGTCAGCGTCTGGGTCGTAGTTGTCCGGGTCTTGCGGGTCGAAGCTGTCGCGACGCTTCCATACGCTTTCCCAGTAGTCGAGCTTGTCGGTTGCCCGTGCCTGTTGCGTCTTGTTGTAGATGGCCAATTGCACGCCACTGGCAGAACCGAACATGAAGGTTTCGCCACGACCGTAGGTGCTGGATTTGGTGGTCCAGTTGATTTCGTTGATGCCGGAAATATCGCGTTGAGTACGTGCACGGCAGTGCATGCGGGCCACCAGATCCACGGGCGGTTTCCAGCCCTGCAGATCCAGGGCGAGGTGGACGGCGCACTGGTTGATTTCACGATGGGTCAGGACGGCCGAGGCGTAATAGTCCATGCGGTCTTGCAGGCGCTCAGGCGACAGGGCGTCGATGGCATGGGGCGAGACTTCGATTTTCAGGTGGGCGCCGATGGCGTCGATCTTGGCGTTGAAGTTCTTCACCAGCAGGATGATGCCGAGGTCAGCGTTCTGGAGCTTGTACTGGTAACCAGAGTCCTTGCTGACACGGCCTGAGTGCCAGATCTGGCCAGCAAATTCGACCATGGTGCCGGGCTTCTCGAATAGGCACATGATGTCCGGGCGGATCAGCCCCCGATACAACTGGCGCACAGTATCGACGCCACAGCGAAGCAGGCGTACACCCGATAGATCGACGAAACCCGAACAGCCGGGATCGACGAAAAGCCGGCTTGTGTCGCTTACCAGACCCGTTTCGATATCTAGCCGGGTGAAATCCTTTGCTCTGCTCATTTGTGTATCACTCTGGTTTTGTCTGGTTATCTACGTACGTTTATCTGACGTGTTACAGGGACGTCACCGGGCGCCCGTCGCGCGCCCGGCGGTGTCACGGGCTGCGCCCAAACCACCGCCGGGCAGCGCGCCGAACGAAAGATCCATCCACGGCCCCGCATCAGCCGGCATCAGCTCGTTGTGATTCAGGGCCTGTATTCGGGCGGTTATGAGCACCACGAGGTTGGTGGTGCGTACGCGGTTGGATTCATAGCGGAAGGCGCGCCCCAGGTACGGGATATCGCCCAGGATCGGCACCGAGCTGACAGAGCGGTCGGTCTGTGTGGATCGCAGCCCGCCGAGCATTACCCCTTGGCCATCCTTGAGCTGCACCTTTGTGAGGATGCGACGCGTGTTGGTGATGATGTCGGCGGCGGTGTTGTCGTCCGAGACGCTAGAGGCGGACTGACTGACCTGCAGTTCTATCGCGTCGGATGGGGTGATAAAGGGCGTGACCTGCAGGGTTACCCCAACATCCTGGCGCACAATGGTTTGAAACGGATCTGATGCCGGTGTGGAGCCGCTGGTGGTCTGGCCGGTGATAAAGGGAACGTTCTGGCCGACGACGATGGAAGCGGGCTCACGGTTGAGGGTCAGAAGCTGGGGCGTGGATAAGAGGTTGCTGGTGGAGCTGGAGCGCACCGCCTGCAGGAAGGCCGAGATAGTTGGCCCGGAGAACGTGAGGCTGAAGCCCAGGTCGGAGCGATCCGAAGAACGGATGGTGCGGCCCGACAGATCGAGGCGGTTAGAGCCTGCAGCAGCATTCAGGCCCAGGGCTTCGAAGTCATTATCCGACAGCTCAGCCACCACCGCGGTGATCTGCACTTGGCGCCGCGGCCGGTCGATTTCAGTCACCACCTCTTTGATAGCGTCGAGCTGGGGCCGCGTGGCAGTGACGATCAGGGCGTTCGAGGTGGGCGATGGTGTGACGAGTACTTGGCCGGTGGTACTGGCCTCGTTGGTGCGGTCGGCGCGGGAGGCCAGCACATCACGAACGGACTGTTCGGCAAAGTCGGACTGCAGGTGCTGCAGCTGAATCACCTCAGTGACCAGGACGGGCGATTCCTGAATCGGTTGCGCGCTGATGCGGATCGCGTTGGGGCTTTTGGAGTAGTGAAAGCCCGAGGACAGGACGGCGTTTTCCAGTAACTGTTCCAGTTCCTGGGGGCCATCGAAGGTAGCGAAGATGGAGATTGGCGCGGAGCGGATATCAGAGCCGACGACCACCGATTTATTCAGCATCACAGCGGCCCACTCTACGAAGTCCTGCAGGGTGGAGTCGTAGAGTTCGATCTTTTCCACTGCAGCGCGGGCCAGGGTTGAAGTGAGTGCGAGCGGCAGCAGTGCCAGGGAGAGCCAGCAACGTTTCATGGCCGATTACCTGTAGACGGTGAGAGAGTCGGTGCCACGCAGCAACCGCACTTCTCGCGGCCCCCGTGGGTCGATGGTGATAGCGCGGGACAGCAGATCCTCGGAGCGAATGCGCTTGCCGTCGGGATCAACGAACACGTAGCGGGCCTGCCCGGACATAAGCCCATAGGAGGCGATGCGCAGGCCGGCGAATTCGTCTTCAAGGGTGGCTTTCTTTTGCTCTGGCTCAGCGGCTTGTACCTGTACGGCCGCGCTTGGGTAGCGAATCCAGGCAATGGCCGAAAACACCGGCAGCGAGACAAACAGGGTGATCAGGCCGCCCAGGAAAAAGGCGTTCACCACCCGAGTGCGGCGGAAGAAGATTTTGGTAGTGCGCATGAGAAACCCCAGGTCGCGAGGTGATGCAGGAAGGCGGCGACGCCAGTAGCCGGGCGGGAGCATGGAGTACGAGCCTTTGTCGTAGTCCTTGTTGTATTCCTGGGTGGTGTCGTAATAGCTGTAGAACTCTTTGCCTTGATAGAACCAGTCTTCCACTTTGGGCGAGTTGAATTTGGCGCCGTATTTGACGATGGCTTGATGCAGCTTTGGCAGGTTTCCCTTCCAGATCCCGAGCGTGAGAATGCGACCCGGCAGACGGAACACAAACGGGATCTTCAGCTTGTCCCAGCGATTGATGTACACCACGTGCTCAGCGATGGATTCGCGGATCTGCTTATCGATGACGTTGACGTTTTGCACGCACAACCACAGATCCCAGCGGCGTTTGCGCAGAAACAGGAAAAACTTCAGCAGGTCGGTTCGGCCGCCTGAATTCCAGTCGCGGGAGTTGAGCCACACGCCGGCTTCGTCGAGGAAGATCCCGCCGAATTTCTCTTCGTCGTAGGTCTCATGGCCGAAGCCCAGGCCGACCAGATCTTCAGCCGATGGCAGGTCAGGCAGGCGGACAAGGCGCGAGTATTTGTTATCGGCCCGGCAGAGCTTGTCCATCTTCACATCGACGTTGACGGCGACGCGGCGGCGGGCCTTGAGGTATTCAAGAATCTTGAGAATGCACAGCAGGGTTTTGCCAGCACCCAGCTTGCCGGTAACGATATAGACGGCCACGGGTGATCCTCAGGTGTGGATAAACTTTTCGGTGAGGCGGTGTGCCCACATGAAAATCAGCGACTGCAGCCGGGCGAACAGCAAAATGGTGATGCCCGCGCTGAGGTTGGAAGGCAGAAACATGCGGCCGAAACTGATCAGGTCGGGCGCCATAGCATTCACCAACCCACCGGCAATGCCGTTGATAGCGGCGGCAAAGGCCATCAGCAGAACGCCGATGGCGGCGATAATCGCGAGGAACAAGACGACCTTGCGAAAGAACTTGGTGATGAACTCGAAAAACGGCGCAATCAGCGGCGTGATAAAGGCCAGCAACCAACCATTGAGGCGTTTGAACAGGTTGGGGAAGAACTTGCCCAGCCAACCGGTAATCCAGCGAAGCCCGAACATCAGAAGCCTCCTTTCTCAGCTTTAGCGTTTTCCAGCCGAAGACCGGCATAGGCGATGCGCCACACTCCGATAAGGGTGAGCATCCAGATGATCCACTCGAGCAATGGCTTGATACGGCTCAGCTCGCAGGCGTCTAGGCGCAGGTTGGTGTGCAGCCTGTCGGCATCGATTTTTATGTCGAAGGGCGAGCACGAGGTGCTACGAGGCAATACGCCATCTATGAGGTAGATGGCCTTATAGGCCGCCGTGCCGGGGCCAAACCACTCGTTGTTAACGATGTTGGAGATGTCCGACAGGGTGGAAATGTCAGAGGCTTCCTGAGCCGCGAGCGTGTCCGTCATGCCCTGTCCGAAGGCACCCGCGAGATTGCCGGCGAGCCCTGCAGCGGCTTCGCCAATGCTGGATTCATCGCCTTCACCTTCGCCGTCGTACTTCTCGCCCAGAACATCCTCAGCAAACTCTTTGAAGGCATCGCCCAGGTTGCCCAGCGCCTTGCTGATGCCATCGAGCAGGCTGTTCGTCTTGTCGATTTTCGGGCCGAGCTTTTCTTTGTCGCCGTCACCGTCACCACCGGGCGTGCCTGGCTCTCCGTCGCCATCGCCGGAGCCGTCACCATCGCCACCGTCGCCAGGGTTATTGGGGTCAGTTGGGTCGGTGGGGTTGGTCGGGCCGGTGGGATCAGTTGGCGGGCAGACTTCGCCCGTGGACGGATCGCAGACCTTTGGCGGATCTTTTACGCAGGTAGTGCCAGACCAGCTGTAGCCGGGGCCGCAAGTCGGTGGTGGATCGGTAGGGTCTGTTGGCTCAGTGGGATCGGTTGGCGTGGTCGGGTCAGTGGGTTCACTAGGATCTTTCGGCGGTGTGCCAATACCGGAAGGAGTGTCACCGCTTTCGCAGACCTGACCGTTGTAGGTGGCAAGGCCCCAGCACGCGGAAACGCCTTGATCATTAGTGCCGCACTCGCCAGACCATGCCGCGCGGCAACCTTGGTTACAGATGTATTCGCCAGGAAGGCTAGAGCCACCGTTAGGAACGTTGGCGAAGAAGCTGAAGCGCTGGCCCGCTAGAGGCTCGCAAGCATTTGGAGGTGGCGAGCATTCACCAGCCTGCGCATTAAGAACACTGCCAGGCTCAGGGCAAGAGTCGCCAGACCTAGAGATAGTGTAAAACTCTTCACGCCAGTTAATACCATTGACTATGACGCAACGAAGGTCGCCGTCACCAATATTACGAACAGAAGGTGAAGTAGCATTAGGGTACCAATTAGCAAATATGGTGCATGAAGCTGACGCCGATGAAGCTCGCGACGGAGCATATCCACCCGTTGTCCATTGATAATCCTCAGCAAAAACAAACTGCCCCCACCCCATAAGGGTGAGAGCAAGCAGCAGGCGGAGGCCGAAAGCCGTACGCATCAGTCGACCCCCAACCCTGTTTAGGCGCCCGCAGCGCTGAACACGCGACCGGCGATTTTGAACAGGGCCACACCACCACGGATGACGCCGAACAGCACGGCACCGGCAGCCATCAGGGTGCCGAACGCGAGTGCCAGATCGGTGAAGACTTCCAGCAGCTCAGGCGGGACGGTGATTGCAGCATTGGCGGAACCGGCAGTCAGCGAGGCCGCACCGGCAGTGATCAGAGCGAGCGATTTGCCGCCCAGTGCTTTACCGACACTGGTCTCGTTCTGTACGAGCTGGCTGCCACGAATGGCAGCTTCTTTTTTGCTTTGGTACATGAGTTGTTTCCTCAGTTGGTTGAAGCGTCGACGATTTCCTTCCAGCCCAGCCGGAAGGCCCCCCAGGACACGCCAATCCCGAGAGCACCCACAAAGAGCCCAGCGATAACGAGGTACTGCCCCCAGGTGAAAGCCATAAACCGTTACCTCTGGTGCCCGTGGATAAGGCCAAGGGCGGCGATCATCACCACGCCTTGAATGAACTGCAGGGCCCAGAGATCACCGAGGGTGACGTTGGCCAAATAGGCTTCGATTCCCATGCGGTGTGCTCCAGGCGATCAGGGTTAGGCTTTGGCCGGGTCGGCAGGCTTGCCGGTGTTGGCAGCAGGCGCCGGGCTTGCAGTGGTGCGGGCTTTGGAATCGACGGACTCGATATGCAGGCAGCGGTTGTTGCCCTTCTGCTTACCGGCACGAGCCACCTCAAAGGTGATGCGGACTTTTTCGAGCGGGTCGAACTTGGCACCGGCGGCGAATACTTCGTCGGCTACTTCCAAGGGAACATCCATGCTGACGATGGACAGGCCGTTTTCGGTTTCGCCGTCCGGTTCATCGCCGTAGAACACTTTCACGATTTTCACGTCATTGCCGTTTTGGCTGAACGCAAGTTTCTGAGTGCTCAGGAATGCAACTTCCATAGTCGAACGTGCCATTGGGTATTTCCTCTTTAAGTTGCGCGTTATTGCGCGATTTAGTCTTTTGCAGGCCGAACGATGCCGCGCAACTAAAGCGGTATATTTCGCTATAGTTACCGGAGAACTCGACTTGCTAAGGGTTTACGGGTGTATTTATACGCGACTTGCTAGTGATAATTCCGTGGATAGGCAAATATCATATTGCTGTGAAACAGTGCGGATTAATGTGGGTTTAACGATTACTTCAAACCCCCTGTTATTACTTCAACCTATCAACACCAAGGGCCTTGCCCTTGTCATCCCATTTCGCCACCGTCGCCCGCGACTGGCGGTGCTTGCGGTGAACTGGCCGGGTGATCGCGTTGGCCAGTCACGGACGCCGGAGGCGACTGATTCGGCTGCCCACCACGGCGCGGGCAAAACTCACGGCGCAGCAGTAAGAAAGCGAACAGCAGGCCGAGGGTCACGAAGCAGATGACCAACAGGCAGTACGTGATCACAACGAACAGCTCAGGCGACATACACCACTCCATGAACAACCGGGCCTTGTAGGGCCATGACGATTTCTTGCCATTCCTGAACGTCCCAGCGTTCGGGAATGCCCTTTTGGTCGGCAGCGTCCTGTTGGATCTGTGCGCGGGCAAGCTGCTGGCTGGCCAACGGCAACAGCTCAGCGGCTTGGGCGACGGTCAGGACGATGCCGGGCATTGCTCAGACTCCAGCTCGAACAGAT
This sequence comes from Pseudomonas sp. G34, assembly GCF_031119625.1. Classification (GTDB taxonomy): domain Bacteria; phylum Pseudomonadota; class Gammaproteobacteria; order Pseudomonadales; family Pseudomonadaceae; genus Aquipseudomonas. Next base: position 40,964 of record NZ_JAVHZV010000007.1, on the reverse strand, counting down.
CCCAGCGCGGGACGTAGGGCGTTGGCTTGCCGATGTTTTCCACCACGTACCAGTAACGAGGCGGGCGCGGGGTTGGTGAGTGCTGGGGACAGGTAAAGCCCGAGACCCAGCGATACGTATTGCTCACGTGCAGCCAGTGCCCGTTCACCAGTCGCATTTGGCCAACGACCGGAAAACAGCGAACGGGGCGGCATTGGGCGCAGGGTTGCGACAGGCTGATAGGCCCCAGTCTTTTGACATAGCAGACAGAGCAGTCGCAGTCCGGCCTGTGGGGCTGGTGCAGGTACTTTTGCATTGATCATCTGCCCTCCCCCATGGCTATGCGGAAACCGATAGCGATTGCACCGATAGAAGCGGCGACGATTGCGGCGATGGCCTGTACAGGCACATCGACGACCAGTGCCCAAAGACTTTTGAACAGGTGGCTAAACAGCACACAGAAGGCGACGTAAGCCGAGAGCCAGAACAGCCAGACGCAGAGGTCTTTGAATTGCTGAACAGAAAACAGGGCGGGTACTTTAGAGGGCTTAGTCATCGCCGTAGTCCCCTGCACAGAACACGGTCTTACCGCGTTCCATATCACGGCGGATGCGGTGCAGGTTGATAACGCGGTGACGGCCAATCTTGGCGGTCGGGACGGTGCCGGATTCTATCCAGCCGCGTACGACGTCTTCAGTAATCACGTCGATGCCAAGCAGCTTGGCGAACACGTGCTTTGAGCAAAACGGCGCGTCACGCAGGTCGTTGACGCGCTCCGGGTTTCCCTGTGTGTCGAACCCCACTATTCCAGACTGTTCCATGCAAAGCCCCTATAATCCTTCGATCATCACATCGGTATATGTGGAATATTTCCACTAATCGAGTGGAATAATACCACCTCGCTTGAGTTGTGGAATATTTCAACGAAGAGTTTTTTTAGATCTTTATGGAATCAACACAGGATCGCGTTAGACACTTTATGTCAGTGATGGGACATCGTGAGGTAGGCGAAGCCACTGGCCTAAAGGAAGAAAGGTGCAAGACCATCCGCTATGACAAGCGGGCGAACCTACGCACCAACGAACTGGACTTGATAGCACGTTGCTACCCTGAGTACTCTCTGTGGCTAAGGACAGGGATGACTTCTCCAGAGACCGGCCAGATTGACCCTGATTATGCTGAGGCAAGCAGAAACTTGACCGGTCAAAGCGCGGGATAGCGATCACAAAAGAAGTTGTTAGGCGCTGGTACGCCCGAAGGAATGATGACCGATAGCGCGAGAGCCTTCTCGGCCTCAAGTCCCCTGCCCCTAAGTAAATAGAAAGCATAGAAACTCATACATACACGGCACGACTAGTCGTGGGAGTGCACATGCGAAAAATGGATCAAAACTAATAATGAGAGGGAAGCATGATAACGGCAGTGCTATTTGACCTAGACAACACTATCGCTAACACCGATTCACTGAAAGTCATACGTGAAACTGGCATGTATGATCTTCTTACAGAAAAAAAACTGAGTAACATCTCTATCTACCCAGAATGTTTAGAGCTTCTCAATGTTTTAGTAGAGAAAAAAATAAAGCTGGGAGTTGTGACGAACTCTGGAAGACGCTACGCAGAAAAAATACTTGCACACCTAAACTTAGACATATTTGAAACTGTAGTTACATATACAGATGTAAAAGCGGAGGGCATGAAACCCTCTCCCGAGGGTATCAACCTGGCACTGCGCGCCTTAAAACTTAAAGCTGGGGATGACATATTCTATGTAGGGGACGATTACATAGACATAGTCGCAGCTTATCGCGCAGGAGTGCAACCAATTGTTCCAGGCTGGGGAAATGGAAAGCCAATTTCGCAAATGCCAGCCGCGGTCATGACTGCAAAGCATCTAATTGACGAACTAGACACCCCGGAAGAAATAAAGCTAATCGCTGAAAAATGTGCAGAACTATCAACGTTCAATTTCATGAAAAAGAGGCTTTATTTTGCGCCTTTAGACTTGTCATCGAACGTAGTGACCCTGAGAGATGATTTAAAAGTCTTATGCTTTGGCAGATACTTCAGCCAAAAAAGTTTAATTACATCACGTCTACACGATGCGCATAAGCTGTCATTAGACATATTCAAAAAAGAGCTTGACCCAAACTTTACAGCTCCAGAATACTGGGTGGAGCTATTTGCACACTGCGTCGAAAAGATACCAGAATACATTTTCAAGAAGAAAAAGCATTTTGACATTATTACGGTGATACCTGCCAAACAGGAAAAATTTAAACGCCTTGAAGAGATGCTTGGCAGAGTAGAAGCAGCGACAAGTTGCGAATCTGAATTTATAGACGACATCCTGTGGTTCATCGAGGGGGCTAATAGCCTCAAAACTCTGCCATTAGAAGGCCGCTCGGCAGAGATTAGTGAAACGCTCCAAATCAACCAAGAACGACTAGACGACATTCGCGGCAAGACGATTCTAGTGATTGATGACGTAATGACAACCGGGGCAACATTTGCCAGGGCATATGAATTACTAATGTCGCACGGCGCAAGCCAAGTTATAGGTGTTACTTTAGCAAAAACAGTCAGTATTACCGATACACAAAAAGAGTGCCCAGCGTGTGGGCGAACAATGCGAATAAACAAAAACAAGGCTACAAATATACGATTTTGGGGCTGCACAGGCTATAATGACGAAATAAACAAATGTAAGCACTCGGAACCAATTGAAGTAAAAAAATGTCCTAAATGCGCAAGATCCATGCATCGAAAAATGAATAAGCGCAAAAACAAGCCATTCCTTTCTTGCGAAGGATGGAACATGGACCCTAAGTGCAGCTACTCAGAGAATATAAATTAATGGAATTTTCTGCCAAAACAGAAAAAACATTATTTCTTAGCGCCCTCCCTGGAGTTGGCGCTAAGACCCTCCTATCGTTAAAGAAATTAGATCTCGAAATATTCAACACCCCGACAAAAGAACTTTTAAGCTTTTTGCCCATGATAAAAAAGAAAATGGGGCATGATGACTTATTAAAAGCTGAAGAATATGCGAAAAGGAATATCGACAAAGCGCATGAAATGGGGCACAAAATACTCACAATTTTTGACCACGACTATCCAGAGTTACTAGAAAACATCCCTGATGCCCCCCCTATACTTTTTTGTTCAGGTAATACTGAAATTTTGAATAAAAAAAGTCTTGCGATCATTGGTACTAGAGAACCGACAGAGCATGGGGCAGTAATTGCAGAACGTGTAACAGCTTGGTTTACTGAGCGAGGATGGACAATCGTTAGTGGATTAGCAAAAGGAATCGACTCAATCGCCCATAAAACATGTTTAGAAAATAACGGAAAAACAGCGGCAGTTCTTGCTCATGGATTAGAGAAAGTCTACCCTGCAGAGAACAAAGCCCTGGCGACTGAAATAACTATGACTGGTGGGCTGCTCGTATCGGAATACGCGTACAACACCCCTACTTTTAAAACGAACTTCGTACAAAGGGATCGCGTGCAGGCGGCGCTATCAGCTGCAGTAACATTGATACAAACTGATATCAAAGGCGGAAGCCTGCATGCTTCGAAAGCAGCTCTCAAATATAAAAGAAATCTCATAGTAGTAGGACAGAGTCAATACGACATAGAGACTCAGGCTACAAAGTCACAAGGAAACCTGAGGCTTCTGAGCGAAGGGAAAGGTGCTTTCCTAGACCTCTTCAACGACAGTAAACTTGAAGAAGAGTTACTCATCAAAATGTTTAGCAAGAGGGAATATGAGAGCGCAGAAAGAAAAGTTATCGAGACATTAGCCTTGAGCACTTGCGCCCCCAACATTCAAACAATGAGCCGATCAACAGCTCTAATTTAGTTTGTTATTTTTTTTTGTAAACGCCTCAATGGCTTGCTGACTAAAAGCTGGGGGCAAGGCTTTAGCTTTCTCCTGATTCTGTAAGTATGTTGCAAACTTACCTTTATCGATATAAACCTCTCTGAACCACTTCCTAAATTCACCTAGGGCAGCTTCTGGGTAGCACCATGGCTCCTGCGGATTTGCCGCTGCCTGCGGATAGTAATCCGGAAAGTTGTGTTCATATTTAATACGCGGGCCGAAAACCTGCTCTAAATTGTTACCAGTCCAATGGCCACTCCAGATGCGACCGACACTTATGTCAGGAACAAACTTCTCGTCTGTATAAAGCCCGTTCTGCCCAAGCGTGACAATCATGTCTGCAATTTCCTTGAAGATACCAAAGTATCCGTTTGGAACAGAGTTATAGACCAAAGAAACGCGGTCATGATACTTCTGCCATTGCTGATCAATTCGCTGGTTTGGGTCATACCCAACTTGAGCATAGACAAACTCTTGAAAACCGCGCCCAGCCAAGGTCCGGAAGTGCTGAAGAGCAATTGCGCTATCGCTTTGAGATGCGTCAAAGGCGTAATATTCAAGAACAGCTAAGCAAACAGCTCCAGTCCAATAGGTATTACCGTCGACTTGGATATAAGGCGAAGCAAGACTTAGCGATCTCTGCTCTAATATCTGCTTAATTTTAGTAATTCTTGGCCGCTGAACATCCTCAAGCCACTCAGCCCCCATACGGACAATCGTAGAGCTCTCAACGCCGCAGAGTCGTGCCAAGCCCCGGCTAGTCAAATATGGCGTGCCGTCGGTCAAGACCCCCATGCCTACGCCGTCAATTTCGACTTCTTTCTCTACATGAAGATCTAAATTACCTTGAACCGGAAAATTCATACCTAACCTCCCTGCCATCATATCGACAGCATGAAGATACCCGGACGGAAATTGGGTGTAAAGGCATGAGATGCCCGATAACGGTGCTGAGAAGCGGTTAGCAGCAGCTAGGCGATTGGTGACTACGAGGCCAGTTATCTCTGAAAAGCTATGCAGATTCGTGGGTTAGAAACCCCGAAGGACGTGAGTTTCTGGCTCGCTCTGTAACAGCAGGTAGCAAATCAAGAGATTCATAATGCTGGGGTCCGGGGTTCAAGTCCCTGCGTAGCCACCAAACAAAACAAGGGTTTTCCGAAAGGTAAGCCTTTTTTTCTTTCCGCTATTTTTAAAGCACAGAATCTGCTCGCCACGAAACCAGAACGGTTCTAGCCGGGTGCGGTGGGCCGTGTATGCCTCGAAGCTACTTACAAACGCTTGGTAGCACTGCCATAAACCTTGCTTCGCTCCCGCTTACCGACAGCGATCACGGTGACAACCAGACGGTTGTCGATCACTTCATACACCAGGCGGTAACCAATAGAGCGCAGCTTGATCTTGTAGCAGTTGGGCATAGACCGAAGCCTGTCGGCTTCGACCCTGGGATTCTCGAGACGCTCCTTGAGCTTCTTGGCGAACTGCAACTGAATGGTGTTGCCAAGCTTGCCCCACTCCTTGAGTGCCTGGGCGTTGAACTCCAGGGCGTAGCTAGTCGGCTCCGCCGGCTTGCGCGATGAGGTCATCGATATCTACTCGAACGGTGGATTCACCACGCCGCTCACGTACGACTTCAGCCAGACGCAAATCATCAATCAGCTCCAGCATGGCCTCGTAGCGTGCAGGGGGCACGGCATAGAACGCTGGCTCATTTCGATTGAGGATCACGACCGTTTCGCCACCGCCTTCACGAATGGTGCCCATTGGGTCTTTTTTAAGGTCTGTCACTGACGCCGCAACGTCAGCCAGCACCGCGTATGTCATCGCCATAGCCACCTGTTCTCGCTATCGTTAGGGCCTGATCTCTATGTTACTGGCCACCCCAAAGGCCTCAATGGGGCCAATCTGAGCTGTCTTCTTTACCGGCCGAGCTATCGCAAGCAGGACTTTTCTTCATAAGTTAGTGTACGAACACGGGTTAAGCAGGTGCAAAATAGCACGCTAAAAAGCACTTTTAAAAGCACCACCAGTCAATCTGATGGCCGGCGTTGATGATCAGGTGTTCGAACAGAATTCGCTGAGCCCGGCCATTACCGTCACGAAACCGGTGGATGATATTCAGATCGCCGTGCAGTTCTGCAGCGGCCACAACCAGGGCTGACCGAGCCACTGCTTCGAACCCGCCAGCTGAAGCTACTAGCCTGAACAACTTGGTGGATTCAGCCTCGATACGGGTCACATTGCAGAAATGCATTCCGCCTTTCGAGATATCAACAGGGCGCAATTCCCCCGCCAATCGTAGACATCGCCGGGGGCGGGCCCAAAGGGAAGGTTGCGCTTAAGGCTGGAGTCTTCAGCCTTGACCCGCTCATGTAAATGCCAGCCTTCCAACCTGCTGCAGGTCTACATGTTGGCGGGCATTCCACAAGTCGTAAGCATCCTGCATGGCTAGCCAGCTTTCAGGCGAGCGACCAAGCGCTATCGAGAGGCGCAGGGCCATTTCCGGCGTCACACGGCTAGTGCCCTTGAGTACACGGCTTAGGGTCGAGGGGGCTACCCGCAGCTTTTCGGCCAGCTCACGTCCGCTAATACCGTTCGGCGCCAAGTAAATATCGGTGATGAATTCACCGGGATGGGGCGGGTTGTGCATGTTCATCAGTGATAATCCTCATAGTCCAGGACATAAGCGTTTCCGTCGCGAAACTCGAACGTCAGCCGCCAGTTGCCGTTCACCATGATCGACCAGCGCCCACGCATTTCCCCCCTGAGTGGATGCAGGCGGAAGCCAGGGATATCCATGTCGTCTACCGTCATGGCTGTATCCAAGGCTGCCAGCTGCATCCGTAGCCGCTTGGCATGGGCTGCTTGTACGCCCGCCGTGCTGCCCGTTTCGAAGAGCTTGCGTAGCCCTTTGTGCTGGAAAGATTTAATCATTGGCGAAGCCTAGCATGTTGCGCAACACGCAACAAAATTAGGTTTCCAAGGTGCGTCTTGGCGGCCGATTCGTGAAGGGTTATGACATCGAAGAAAGACTAGAAACCCCGTTTTTACTGGCTCCCAGTGCCTACAACGGGAGGTGGCGCTGTTCACGATGCTGGGGCCCGGGGTTCAGGCCAAAACGCTTGCAAAGAACATCGGTGCCTGGGTAACAGTAAGTGTCCTGACCGACAGCGTACTTGTCGAGAATCAGGTCTGGCTAGACCGCGCAGCCTTCAAAGCGGCCTCACGGGTCGGGAGCTTACGCTCGGCATCGGTCTGGGTCGTGTTGAACCCTTCGAGACGCAGGCTGGCCGCGTAGTTCGAGCGGCGGGTCTTGGCGCAGTAAGCCTTCTTGGCTTGCAGAGGTACACCAGTCATGGGATTACCTCCTTGGTTTCGCCAGCGCTGATTAGACCGAATACTGGAGGCCATGAGCCGGCCAGCATAAGACCAAGTCGCTCGTGACTAGATCACCAGAAACCCCGCCACGATCAGCGCCGCAACCGTCACCACGCCGAGGATAAGCAGTATCCGGCTGGTGCTGGTGTTTTCACGGCTGTCGATCAACTGCTGGGCTTGCAGTTGCAGGTAGGGAGGCACGGTACTCAGTTTGAGTGGCCGCTGTATGCGCAGCACATTGCCGCCCTTGGGGCCGGGCTTGGCGCTGAAGTTGTCCCAGGAAGCGTTTTGCCCCCGCTGTCGGCGGCCTTCGCGCCACCACTCTCGGTCTTCCGGTCCCATGATCTCGCCCTCCTGGCTGGTGATGATCTGTCTGCCTGATCATCAGAGCTGCATCGGCAGCTGCAAGTTCAGTGTACAGCCGTAAACCGGTTCGTGCGGCCTGATAGGCATACCGTCAATCGACGGGAAATCGACCCGCAAGGCCAAGGCCTGCGGCGTGACGATCGGCAAGCCCGTGGCTGTAGCCGACCGTGCAGCCACTATGCCGCTGCGTCGCGCAGCTTTATTGGACGTATGTGCTCAGATGGTCGTAGCCGCCCCGCAGAGCGGCTGGAGGGTGAGCGGCTCAGTTGAGCAGCAGCTCGACCAGCAGGAACAGCCCGGCAATGCCGCACAGCAGCACGCCCAGCCAGAAGAACGAGGCGCCGCGCTGCACCGGGGTATCGATCACCGCCCGCTTGGGGAACGTCGGGTCGTAGCGCACCGGCACCGGATCGCCTTTACGGTAGTGGCGCCAGCTGCTCATGCTGCTCTCGTGCATGTGCAGGTTGCCTTCGGCGTCGCGCCATTCGAAACGTGGGTAACGGCTCGGCGTGCTCAGCCCCCAGTCGCTGGCGATGATCCGCCCTTGCGCACACAACCAGTTGCGGCTGACACGACGCCGGGAAAGGCCGATGCCCATGAGTACGGCGCCGACGCAGCCGAATACCAGGGCAAGAAAAACGGGAATAGGCATGACTCACTCGAATCGGGAACTTGAATAGATAGTGCCGCCCCGCAGCCTGAAGGTTCATGGAAAAAAGCTGCCGTTCGGCGGCGTGCGCCAAAGGGCCGCTGGCAACGCGGTATAACAAGACGACAGGCCGTTGGGGGGCAAAAATTTAGGTTGAGTTTTCCGCAACCTGTCCCTGTCCATTGATATGGACACGGATTAAGGAGAGTCACATGAAAACCACGCCTACCCTCAGCATCTTGTTCGGCGCCCTGTTGGCCAGCGGCCTGGCCCATGCGGCCGACCCGAAAGAGCAGGAACCCGCCCGTGAGGCCTATCAGGATCAGGTGCTCAAGCAGCAACCCAAGCAGGAAGATCCGCAAGCCAAGGATCCGATGCACATCGGTGATCTCGAGGAAGGCACCCCGGCACCGCACAAGTACTGGCGTGACGACTACGCGATCAAGGACCTGAAAAAGCACAACCTGCCGGAGCCCGAAGACAAGGAACACGAGCACTGGGTGAAGATCGGTACCGACTACGTGTTGCTGAACAACAACACCGGCACCATCCAACGCATCATCAAGGGCAAGTAAGCGCTCTGGCACGCGGTGCCGACACGTAAATAAAGCTCAACGGCGCCGCGCAAGTGGCTATCATTCACGCAGGTGCCGCCATGACTCGTGTCGGTTCTTTCTCCTCTAGGGATGGATGATGAAAGTTTCAGCAAGCAAACCCAAAAGCCCGCGCAGCGAGTTCGCGCGTAGCGCCCTGGCGGTTGCCGTTGGCGCCGCGCTGGCGTATGGGGGTGCCCACCTGTTCGCCCGCCTGGTGCCGCAGCAGGCGGCACCGACCACCATCAAGGTCGCCCCGGCAGCAACGCCGCCGGTCGCTCCCGTCGAGCCGGTGGCAGCGGGCGAAGATCCCTGGTGGCGCGGTGATGCCGAGTTTTGGCAGGAGCAGGCGCGCCTGAACAGCGCAGCTGTGGCGCCGCAGTACCGTGAGCTGCAATTTGCCTGGTCCGAGCGCATGGCCGCGCTTGCCAAACAGCGCGCCCAGCAGGACGGCAACAAGCGCGACCCCGCGACCTTGCAGGCCAAGGACGCGCAAACCACCGAGCTGCATATCCAGCCACGCGTCAAGCCATAGCCGCGGCCACGCTCCCCCCCACGTTCATCGCCCCCCTCCCCGCCGTAGGGAACGCTTGCCATGCCGCAGGCTCAAACCTCAGCCTCGCGCCTTTGCATGCCACTGCGCGCATACCGCCCCCAAGCATCCTGCCCGATGGACAGCGGGCTGCCCTATCGTTGGAGCCTTTGATGGAATTCATTCACCTGGTTATCGATTTCATTCTGCATATCGACCAGCACCTGGCGGCCCTGACCGCCCAATACGGCACCTGGATCTACGCGATCCTGTTCCTGATCATCTTTTGCGAAACCGGCCTGGTGGTCACGCCCTTCCTGCCGGGTGACTCCTTGCTGTTCGTGGCCGGCGCCATCGCCGTGCACGGTGCCATGAACGTGCACCTGCTGGTGGCGCTGCTGATCACCGCGGCGATACTTGGCGACGCGCTGAACTACACCATTGGCCGCTTCATGGGCCAACGGCTGTTCCGCAACCCCGACTCCAAGCTGTTTCGTCGGCGCCACCTGGAAATCACCCAGCAGTTCTATGCCCGCCATGGCGGCAAGACCATCATCCTCGCGCGCTTCGTGCCGATCGTGCGCACCTTCGCGCCCTTCGTCGCCGGCATGGGCCACATGAGTTACGCCCATTTCGCCGCCTACAACGTGGTCGGCGCGATCCTCTGGGTCACCCTGTTCACCTACGGCGGCTACTTCTTCGGCAACCTGCCGGCGGTGCAGAGCAACTTGCACTACCTGATCATCGGCATCATCGTGGTGTCGATCCTGCCGGGGCTGATCCAGCTGGTCCGCCACAAGATGAGCAGCGCGACCAGGGTGCAGACGCCGCAGTAACCGATCGGCAGACATGAAAAAGCCCCGCGATTGCGGGGCTTTTTCGTGGCTGGCAGCCGCTCAGGACTGCGGTGCGGCCGCGGTTGCCGGCGTGGTCTGGGTGCGTTCGTTCCAGCCACCGCCGAGCGCCTTGTACAGGTTGATCTCGCTGGTGAGCTGCGACAGGCGTACGCCGATCAGCTGCTGCTGGGCGCTGAACAGCTGGCGCTGGGCATCGAGCAGGGTCAGGTAGCTGTCCACCCCGGTGCGAAAGCGCCGGTCGGCCAGGTCGTAGTAGTTCTCGGAGGTTTCCACCAGGCTGCGCTGCGCCTGCAGTTGCTCCTCGAACGTGCCGCGCGCCGCCAGGCCATCGGCAACTTCCTGGAAGGCGGTCTGCACCGCTTTCTCGTAGTTGGCCACCTGGATGTTCTTCTGGATCTCGGCATAGTCGAGGTTGGCACGCAGGCGACCGGCGGTGAAGATCGGCAGGTTGATCTGCGGCTGGAACAGCCAGGTGCCCGAACCACCGTCGAACAGGCCCGACAGCTGACGGCTGGCGGTGCCGGCGTTGGCGGTCAGGCTGATGCTTGGGAAGAACGCCGCGCGGGCGGCGCCAATGCTGGCATTGGCGGCGAGCAGTTCGCGCTCGGCCTGCAGCACGTCGGGGCGACGTTGCAGCAGGTCGGACGGCAGCCCCGCCGGCACCTCGGCCAGCAGTTGCTTGTCCAGGCCTTCGCCTTGCGGCAGGTCGGTCGGCACCGGGCCACCCAGCAACACGCCCAGGGCGTTGCGATCCTGGGCGACCTGGCGGGTGTACTGCGCCAGGTTGGCCTGGGCGGTCTGCACCGACGTACGCGCCTGGCTCAGGGACAGGGCATCGGTCACGCCGACATCGAAGCTGCGCTGGGTCAGCTCCAGGCTGCGCTGGAAGGTGCCCAGGGTCTCCCGGGTCACCTTCAGCAAGGCTTCATCGGCCTGCAAGGTCAGGTAGGCGTTGGCCACACTGGCGATCAGGCTGATCTGCGTGCTGCGCTGCGCCTCTTCGGTGGCGAAATACTGCTGCAGGGTCTGCTCGTTGAGGCTGCGCAGGCGCCCGAAGAAGTCCACCTCCCAGGCATTCACACCGACCGTGGCACTGTACTGCCCCCCGACGGTGGAGCGCCCGGTCTGCGACAGGTCCGCCGGCGTGCGCTGGCGGGTACCGCTGCCATCGGCCGAGACGTTGGGGAACAGCTCGGAACGCTGGATGCGGTACTGGGCCTGGTAGGCCTCGACGTTCAACGCCGCCACGCGCAGGTCGCGGTTGTTGTTCAGCGCGGTTTCCACCAGGCGCTGCAGCGCCGGGTCACGCAGGAACTCGCGCCAGCCGAGGTCGGCCGCGGCGACCGAACCCTGCACGGCGCTGCCCTGGTACGCCTGGCCCTGGGGCCAGGCAGTGTCGACGGGCGCACTGGGGCGCTGGTAGTCAGGGATCATGGTGCAGCCGCTGAGCACGATGCTCGCGACTGCCAGGGACAACAGGGACTGCCTCACTGGACGGCCTCCTCATCATTGGATTGTTTGACGCTCTTGTCCTTGAACATCGAGCTGACCACCACATAGAACAGCGGAATCCAGAAGATCGCCAGAACCGCGGCGGTAAGCATACCGCCGATCACGCCGGTACCGATGGCGTGTTTGCTGCCTGAGCCCGCACCGCTGGCGATGGCCAGCGGCACCACGCCGAGGATGAACGCCAGGGAGGTCATGATGATCGGCCGCAGACGCATGCGGCACGCCTCGACGGCCGCCTCGAGATGGCTCTTGCCCTGCTCGTGCAACGCCTTGGCGAACTCGACGATGAGGATCGCGTTACGCGCCGACAAGCCGATGGTGGTGATCAGGCCCACCTGGAAGAACACGTCGTTGGAAAGCCCGCGCCCCAGGGTGAACAGCAGTGCACCGAGAATACCCAGCGGCACCACCAGGATCACCGAGAACGGGATCGACCAGCTCTCGTAGAGTGCCGCCAGGCAGAGGAACACCACCAGCAGCGACAGCGCGTAGAGGGCCAGGGTTTGCGAACCCGCCAGGCGCTCCTCGTAGGATTGGCCTGTCCAGTCGTAACCGATGCCCTGTGGCAGCTCGGCGGCAATGCGCTCGACCTCGGCCATCGCCTCACCGGAGCTGTGGCCCGGCGCCGGCGCACCGAGAATCTCGATGGCGCTCACACCGTTATAGCGCGACAGCTTGGGTGAACCGTAGGTCCATTCGCCGGTGGCGAAGGCGCTGAACGGCACCATCTGGCCCTGGTCGTTGCGTACGTGCCATTTGCTCAGGTCTTCGGGGTTCATCCGCGAGTCGCTCTGACCCTGCAGGTAGACCTTCTTGACCCGGCCCTTGTCGATGAAGTCGTTGACGTAGCTGCCGCCCCAGGCGATCTGCAGGGTGCTGTTCACATCCGCCAGCGACACACCCAGGGTGCGCACCTTCTCGTCATCGATCAGCAGCTTGTACTGCGGCTCGTCGAGCAGGCCGTTGGCACGCACGCTGCTCAGCACCGGGCTCTGATTGGCCAGTTGCAGGAACTTGTCACGGGCTTCGTTCAGGGTGGCCTGGCCGACGCCGGCGCGGTCCTGCAGGAACAGGTTGAAGCCGGTGGCGTTACCCAGTTCCATCACCGCTGGCGGGGCGAAGGCGAACACCATCGCATCGCGGAACTCACCACCGAAGAAGCGGCCCTGGGCGCGCTGCGCCAACTCGGCGACGCTGGTACCGGCTGCGGTACGCTCGGACCACGGCTTGAGCATGATGAACGCCATGCCCGAGCTCTGGCCACGGCCGGCGAAGTTGAAGCCAGTCACGGTGAACACCGAGTTGACCACGTCCTTCTCGTCTTCGAGCAGGTACTTGCGCATGTCGTCGACGACCGCCTGGGTACGCGCAGCGCTCGAGCCCGATGGCGTCTGCACCTGGGCGAACAGTACGCCCTGGTCTTCCTCGGGCAGAAACGCCGACGGGATCAGGGTGAACAGCCAGCCGGCAATCGCGACGATCACCGCATAGATGATCAGGAACGGTGCCTTGCGCTTGACCACCCCACGCACACCGCGCTCATAACTGTCGACGCTACGCTCGAAGGTGCGGTTGAACCAGCCGAAGAAGCCGCGCTTCTCATGGTGGTCGCCCTTGGCAATCGGCTTGAGCATGGTGGCGCACAGCGCCGGGGTGAAGATCAGCGCGAGGATTACCGAGAGCACCATGGCCGAAACGATGGTGATCGAAAACTGCCGATAGATCACCCCCACCGAGCCGCCGAAAAATGCCATTGGCAGCAGTACCGCCGACAGCACCACGCCGATGCCCACCAGCGCGCCCTGGATCTGGCCCATGGATTTGCGCGTCGCTTCGAGCGGCGACAACCCCTCTTCGCGCATCACCCGCTCGACGTTCTCGACCACCACGATGGCATCGTCCACCAACAGGCCGATGGCCAGAATCATGGCGAACATGGTCAGGGTGTTGATGCTGTAACCGAATACCGCCAGCACGCCGAAGGTGCCGAGCAGCACCACCGGTACAGCCAGGGTGGGAATCAGCGTGGCGCGGAAGTTCTGCAGGAACAGGTACATGACCAGGAACACCAGCACGAAGGCTTCGATCAGGGTCATGATCACGCCATGGATCGACTCCTCTACCACCGGCGTGGAGTCGTACGGCATCACCACTTCCATACCGGCCGGGAAGAATGGCTTGAGCTGGTCGATGGTGGCGCGGATCGCCTTGGCGGTATCCAGGGCGTTGGCACCGCTGGCCAGCTTGATCGCCAGACCGGATGCGGCGTTGCCGTTGAACTGCGCACGGATGTTGTAGTTCTCGCCGCCCAGCTCGACCTTGGCGACATCACCGAGGCGTACCTGGGAGCCGTCACGGTTGACCTTGAGCAGAATGTCGCGGAACTGCTCCGGGGTCTGCAGGCGGGTCTTGCCGATGATGGTGGCGTTGAGCTGCTGGCCAGGGCTGGCCGGCAGGCCGCCGAACTGGCCGGAGGAAATCTGCACGTTCTGCGCCTGCACGGCGCTGCGCACATCGCTTGGGGTCAGCTGGAAGTTGTTGAGTTTGGCCGGATCGAGCCAGATACGCATGGCGTACTGAGCACCGAACACCTGGAAGTCACCAACGCCAGGTGTGCGGGAAATAGGATCCTGCATGTTGGCGACGATGTAGTTGGAGAGATCCTGGTTGGTCATGCTGCCATCAGTGGACACCACGCCGATCACCAGCAGGAAGTTCTTCACCGCCTTGGTAACGCGCAGGCCCTGCTGCTGGACTTCCTGGGGCAGCAGCGGGGTAGCCAGCTGCAGCTTGTTCTGTACCTGAACCTGGGCGATATCCGGGTTGGTGCCCTGGTTGAAGGTGACGGTGATCTCCATGCTGCCATCGGAGTTACTCGCCGAGCTGATGTAGCGCAGCCCGTCGATACCGTTCATCTGCTGCTCGATCACCTGCACCACGGTGTCCTGCACGGTCTGTGCGGAGGCACCCGGGTAGTTGACCTGGATGCTCACGGCGGGTGCGGCGATGCTCGGGTACTGGTTGACCGGCAGTTTGAGGATGGACAGACCGCCGGCCAGCATGATCACCAAGGCGATCACCCAGGCGAAAATCGGCCTGTCGATGAAGAAATTCGACATCGTGTAATCGCTCCTTAGCGGCTTTCGGCCTGTTCGGGTTCAGCCTGGTCAGCCGCCGCCTGGTTCGGCGCAGCCACGTTCTTCGCCTCGGTGGTTTTCACCTCGGCACCGGGCTGCACGAACTGCAGGCCTTCGGTGATCAGCTTGTCGCCGGACTTCAGGCCATCGAGCACCACCCAGCGATTGCCGTCGGTGCGCTCGGCCTTGAGCTGACGCAGCTCGACCTTGTTCTCGGCGTTGACCACCAGCGCGGTCGGCTCACCTTTGGGATTGCGGGTGATGCCTTGCTGAGGCGCGAGAATCGCTTCCTTGTTCACCCCAGCAGGCAGGCGGGCATGCACGAACATGCCGGGCAGCAGGGTGTGATCGGGGTTGGGGAACACGGCGCGCAGGGTTACCGAGCCGGTGCCTTCGTCGACCGATACCTCGGAGAATTCCAGGGTGCCTTCGTGCTCGTAGGTGCTGCCATCTTCCAGGCGCAGCTGCACCTTGGCGGCGGTATCGCTGGCCTTCTGCAACTGGCCGCTTTCCAGATCGCGGCGCAGGCGCAGCAGGTCCTTGGTCGGCTGGGTCACGTCGACGTAGATCGGGTCGAGCTGCTGGATGGTGGCCATGGCGTTGGTCTGGCCGTTGCTGACCAGCGCGCCCTCGGTGACCGCCGAGCGACCGATGTTGCCGGCGATGGGCGCCAGCACCTTGGTATAGCGCACGTCGATGCGCGCCTGCTCCAGCGCGGCCTCGGCCTGCAGACGCGCGGCCTGGGCTTCGTCGTACGCCTGGCGGCTTACCGCCTGATCGGACACCAGGCTCTTGTAGCGCTCGGCCAGCGACTTGGCCGACGCCAGGGTCGCTTCCGCGCTCTTGGCGGCGGCCACGTAGACCGAGGAATCGATCTGATACAGCTGCTGACCGGCCTTGACTTCAGAACCTTCCTTGAACAGGCGCTTCTGGATGATGCCGTTGACCTGTGGGCGCACCTCGGCGATGCGGAAGGCGGCGGTTCTGCCGGGCAGCTCGGTGGTCAGCGTGTAGGGCTCTGCCTGCAGCGTGACGATGCCGACGGTCGGCGCCTGGCGCGGTGGCGGAGCCGCCTGGTCGCTGCAGCCAGCAAGCGTCAGCGTGGCCAGAGCGATAGCGGAAACCATAGCGGCGAAGGCTGGCTTCTTCTGCATCTGAAAGGACCTCATGTCTAAGTGATTCGAGCCGCAGGGGGGGCGGTACCTGGCAGATAGCCGAGGTGGATACTGGGAATTAGAGCGCAAATATACTTACATTCGAGAATGTTTGTAAACGGATCTTTTTGGTGTGACACTGCGAGCTTGTCTATGACCCGCCAACCGGTCTTTTCATCCACCATTTAAGCGCGTGGTAACTGCTCGACATGGCAAGACGCACCAAAGAGGAAGCCGAAGAAACCCGGGCGCAGATTCTCGATGCTGCCGAGCGGGTGTTCTATGCCAATGGCGTATCCGCCACCTCGCTGGCCGACATCGCTGCCGACGCCGGCGTAACGCGTGGCGCCATCTACTGGCACTTCCAGAACAAGGTCGATGTGTTCCAGGCTATGCTCGACCGTCGCCTGCTGCCCCAGGAAGAACTGGCCCGCGCCTGTGAGAGCGAGGACGAACCGGACCCACTGGGCAACATGCGGCAACTGCTGGTGCAGCTCCTGCAGCGCATGCACGCCGACGACGCGTACCGCCGCGTCGGCGAGATCCTGCAGTACAAATGCGAGTACAGCTCCGAGGCCGGCGGCCTGCGCCAACAGATGCAGGCGTTCCAGCAAGAGTGCGACCAGCGCATTGCCAGAACATTACGCAATGCCGTGAACCGCGGCCAACTGCCGGCTGACCTCGACTGCCAGCGCGCGGCGATCTGCCTGCACGCCTACCTGGACGGCCTGCAGGCCCACTGGCTGCTCAAGCCCGAAGCCTATGATCTTGGCGCTCACGCCCATAGCATGATCGACGCGCTGATCGACATGCTGCATAGCAACGCACTGCGCACGAGCTGACGTACGACCTTGCGCTGATACCACGCCCTCCTGCGCCATGCTTATATCTGCTGAAAGCCATGAGCGAGCCGCCTGCGGCTGAGCTCGCCCCGCCGCCAGACCTGCACGAGAGGATGGCCATGTCAGCACGCACGCTGTTTCTCACCGCCGCCGCCATGCTGGCGTTCGCCGGCAACTCGCTGCTCTGCCGCCTGGCCCTGAAAACCACCCAGATCGACCCCGCCACCTTCACCAGCCTGCGCCTGCTCAGCGGCGCCTTGATGCTGGCCCTGTTGCTGCGCCTGCGGCATGGCACGCGGCCGTCAGCGGGAAGCTGGCGCGGGGCCACGGCTCTGTTCGTCTACGCCGCGGCGTTCTCCTTCGCTTATGTGAGCCTCGATGCAGGCGTTGGCGCGTTGCTGCTGTTCGGCGCCGTGCAGATCAGCATGCTGTTGTGGGGCTGGCGACAGGGCGAGCGACCGGCACCGATGAGCCTGGCCGGCTTGCTGCTGGCCTTCGCCGGCCTGCTGGCCCTGTTGCTTCCCGGCGCCAGCGCGCCGCCCCTGGCCGGCTCGCTGCTGATGCTGATCGCCGGTATCGCCTGGGGCGCCTACTCGTTACTGGGGCGCAGCGCCAGCGATGCCCTGGCGACGACCGCCGGCAACTTCATGCGCAGTGTGCCCATGGCCGTATTGCTCAGCCTGGCGCTGCTGCACAGCGCGCGCTGGGACCTGGGCGGCGCGCTGTATGCCCTGGCGTCCGGTGCGCTGGCCTCCGGCCTCGGCTACGCCATCTGGTACAGCGCGATCGCCGACCTGAAAGCCATCCAGGCCGCCACCGTGCAACTGAGCGTGCCGATCATCACCGCGCTGGCCGGCGGCCTGCTGCTGGGCGAAGCGCTGAGCCTGCGCCTGGGGCTGAGTTCACTGGCGGTACTGGGCGGCATCGCCCTGGTGCTGGCCGCCAAGCAGCGAGCGAGCGCCTGAGCCGAACGCCACCGGTTGCGGTCACAACAGCACGATCAACGATGCCGGAGAATTGCCATGCGCCCCACACTGCGCCATTTGAGTGCCCTGTTGCTGATCAGCGTGCTGGCCGGTTGTGCCGCGTGGGCACCGCGCGACCCGGTACATATCGATCTGGTCGGCCTGGAGCCGCTGCCGTCGGAGGGCCTCGAAGCGCGCTTCGCGGTGAAGTTGCGGGTGCAGAACCCCAATGAAAGCGCCATCGACTTCAATGGCATCGCCCTCGCCCTGGACATCAACGACCAGCCGCTGGCCCGCGGGGTCAGCGATCAGCGCGGCCAGGTGCCGCGCTTTGGCGAAACGGTGATCAGCGTGCCGGTGACCATCTCGGCCTATTCGGTATTTCGCCAGGCCTGGGGCGCCAGCACCCACCAGCCCGGGCAGAGCCTGCCCTATCAACTGCGCGGCAAGTTCGCCGGCGGCCTGTTCGGCACCCGCCGCTTCAGTGACAGCGGCCAGCTGACCTGGCCACCGGCGACGCCAGCGGTCAGGTAGAGGGCTCGTTCTCGGGGCGGATTTCCTTGTCGCCGGGCTCCTTGCCCTCCTGCGAGAAATGCTCGATGACGGCATTGAGCTCGGCGCCAAACAGCAGCACCGCACAGGAGATGTGCAGGTACAGCAGGAAAATGATGATCGCGCCAATGCTGCCGTAGGTGGCGTTGTAGTTGGCGAAGTTCTGCGCGTAGTAGGCGAAGCCCACCGAGGCGGCAATCCACACCACCACCGCCAGCACCGAGCCCGGGGTAATGAAGCGGAAACGCTGCTGCACATCCGGCGCCACGTAGTAGACCACCGCCACCACGATCATCAGCAGAAAGACCGCCACCGGCAGGCGCAACCAGGTCCACAGGGTGACCACCACCTGCTCGATGCCGATCTGGTACGCCAGCCAGTTCATCACCTGCGGGCCGAGCACCATCAGCGCGGCGGCAGTCAGCAGCGCCGCGGCGATACCGATGGTGTACAGCAGCGACAGCGGAATGCGCTTCCAGGGCTTGCGCCCCTCCTTCACTCCGTAGGCCTTGTTCATCGCATCCATGGTCGAGCGCACCGCCGACGAAGCCGTCCACAGCGCCACCACGATACCGATCGAGAACAGCCCGGCTTTTTGCGTCTGCAACTGATCGATCACCGGGTTGACCAGTTCCACCGTGGACAACGGCAACAGCAGTTCGGCCTGCTGGCGCAGCCAGTCGAAGAACGGCTGCATATCCAGCAGGCTGATCAGCGCGACTAGGAACAGCAGGAAGGGAAACAGCGAGAAGAACATCTGGAACGCCAGGGCCGAGGCGTAGGTGGGCAGCTCGTCCTCGATGAAGTCGGCAACCGTCTTCTTTATCACCTGGAACAGGCTGACACCCGGCAACTGGGGAAAAAACATAGCGCCTCCACTGGCTATGGCGGGCCGTTGCTAGGCAGCCCAGGACTCATCGGCAGATGCAGTGCCCGGCGCCGGCCGAACCACCACTTTCGTTTGGAGGCAGCGAAGCCGCCATGAGTTCGGGTTATCGCGCCGCTGCTGCACAAATCGTGCAACAGTCTCGGGCTGGATCACTGCAGGCGCAACGCTAGACTGCCTGGCTGTTTCTGATCAAGGACGTATCGATGCACAGGCACACACTCAACCCCGACTCGGTCTTCGACACCCTGCAGTACGGCTTCAGCCAGGCGGTGATCAGCCAGGGTGGGCGACGTATCCACCTGTCCGGGCAAATCGGCGTGGACGAGCACGAGCGGCTGGTCGGCGATGACCTGGCCAGCCAGACCCACGCGGCGCTGCGCAACGTGCGGCGCATTCTCGAATCTGCCGGCGGCAGCCTGCGGCACGTGCTGATGCTGCGCATCTATATCGTGGCCCAGGCCCGTGACGAGCAGGCGCATATCGTCGATGCCCTGCGCAGCTTCTTCCCCGAGCAGCCGCCGGCCACCTCCTGGGTGGTGGTTACCGGGCTGTCGGAGCCCGAATGGCTGATCGAGATCGAGGCCGAAGCGCTGTTGCCGGACGCCTGACACCGATCCCCGGCGGCGGCTAAAACCCTATATAATCTGCGGCCTTTTTATCCACGGCCTCAGAAGGATACCCCGTGAGCACGCTGCCACCCTGCCCTGCCTGCAACTCCGAATACACCTACGAAGACGGCACCCAACTGGTGTGCCCGGAATGCGCCCACGAATGGTCGGCCAACGACAGCGAGGCGGCCGGCGACGACGCCAAGGTGATCAAGGACTCGGTCGGCAACGTGCTGCAGGACGGCGACACCATCACCGTGATCAAGGACCTCAAGGTCAAGGGCTCCTCGCTGGTGGTCAAGGTCGGCACCAAGGTCAAGGGCATTCGCCTGGTCGATGGTGACCACGACATCGACTGCAAGATCGATGGGATCGGCGCGATGAAGCTCAAGTCCGAGTTCGTCCGCAAGGTGTAGAGCCTGTTCACGGTCTTTTTAGGCGACATAGAAGAGGCTGTGACAAGGCAGAAGCGGGCATCGTTGCTTTACCTGTGGGGACGGCGGGGACACCTAGCCCATGCCCGGGATTTTTCGCGGGCATGGCCCGCTCCCACAGATGATCACCAGTCCATAGGTGGATGATGCCTCACCTGCGCGGCCCGCCCATCCACCGGCCTGCATCGCAACGGTGGATGAAAAAAGCGTCATCCACCCTACGTCCTGCTGCTTTTGTGGGAGGGGCTTTAGCCCCGATGTGCCTGCCTAGGCGCAAAGAACTCGAGGCTAAAGCCTCTCCCACAACCTTTGCTCACCGGCCGCGCCCGCCTTTTTGCGGCCAAAGCACTGAGGTCGAGATGGCGCTCGCAAGCTGCGCCTATTGCACCGGCAGGAAGTTGAGAAACAGCAGGCTATGGGCGTAGTTCACGCCAATGCGCCGGTAGCGCTCGTCGAGCACGTCGCTCAGGTAATCCAGGCGGGCGACGATCTTGCCGAACTCCACGGCAAAGCTCAGGTTGCGCCCATTATCGGATAGCTCGTTGGATAGCAGCAGCGGGTTGCCCTGGGCGTCGCGCCGGGTGGCCAGCAGCCAGGTGGCCTTCTCGATGTTGCGCGCGGCGTTATGCACGAACTGCGCGTCGATGGTGTCGGTGATGTAGAACTGGGTGCGCCCGCCGTGGGCGGTGATCAGCATGCTGCCGATGGCGTAGATGAAGGCGCCGACCCGATCACCCTGGAATTCGGGGCTCAATGCATAGCTGAGGGCGACGATATCCTGCCGGCCAGCCAGCGCCGGCGGCGGCCGGCCCTGCTCGATCGCCTGCTGCACCGCCTGTAGCGCCACGGCGCGACTGGCCAGGCCGGTCTTGCGCCACTCGCGCGGGTTGCGCTGGTAGAGCTTGTCCATCAGGCGATAGAGGCTGTTGAGGTTGCTGCGCATGCCGATGGTGGCCATGCGATCGGAGTGGGTCTGGAACAACTCGCCAGGGCTCGCCGCCATGCTGTTGCTGGCAAAGGCGCCATTGGCCTGGTTGCGTATGCAGCCGCTCAACCCGACGGCCAACATCACCAGCAACATGACGCGCCAGCAGGCACCACGACGTGACGGATAGAGGGCCGTCAGCCCGTGCACGGATGCATTTTTTCGAGTTAGGGAGACGTGCGAGTAATCCATTAACTCACAACTTATCCTTCTGCAGACGGCATAACCCTAGCAACTGAATTGCCTACATGCCCGTTATGGCGTCATCGCTTCAACGAAGCCGCCAGCCAACGGCATAGACCCCCATGGGTCCGGTAAAGTTTTCCGGCAGGGGAAATTAGCCCTGCATCGCCCGTGGGCATGGCCGCAAAGGCTTGTTTGCAGGCCATGCAGGCACGCGGGCCGTATCGCCTCAGCGCGCCGCGCGTTGCGAACGGCTTGGCAGGGTCGCCAGCAGCAGGCCGGCAAAGATCAGCGCCCCGCCGAACCAGTGGAACAGCTGCAGCGCCTCGCCGAGCAGAATCCAGCCCAGGATCGCGGTGAACACCGGCATCAGGTAGTTGCCCATCGCGGCGGTCGAGGCGCCGAGTACCTTCACGCCGTTGTTCCAGCCCAGGTACGCGACCAGCGAGGCGAACACCGCGGTGTAGGCGATGGCCGCCAGGTTGGCCGGCGTGGCCAGCAGTTGCGCGCCAGTGGAGAGCTCGTAGAGATACAACGGCAGGATCATCGGCACGCCCAGCAGCATGAACATGCCCAGCAGCGCCAGTGGTGGAATCGGCGCCAGGTACGCCGACCAACGCCTGAGCAGCACTGTGTAGAGCGCCCAGTCGAGCACCGCCAGCAGCATGATCAGGTCGCCGCGGTTGAACGCCATGCCCGCCAGGGTCTGCCAGTCACCGCGGCAGATCAGCACCAGCAAACCGACCACCGCCAACGCCATGCCCCACCAGGCGCGCCGCGCGGGCCAGGCGCCGAGCAGCAGCCCGGCGAAGATGAAGGTCATCAGCGGGATGCAGGTATTGACCAGGGTGATGTTGATCGCCGCGGTGGTTTGCGCCGCGCTGTACAGAAAGGTGTTGTAGCCGGCGATGCCAACTGCGGCGATCATCACCAGGCGCCAGCCGGCATGGCGCAGCGCCGCGCGATGCCGCCACAGCGGCAGGGCCACGAACGGCAGTATCAGCATCAGCGCCAGGCTCCAGCGCCAGAAGGCCAGGGCGAAAGGCGGAATCTCGCCAGCGAAGGCACGGGCCACCAGGGCATTGCCGGCCCAGCACAGCACCGCCACCAGCACACCGGCAATCGCCAGCTGGCGCGAAGGCTTGGCCATGCTCATGCCTGCGGCGGGCGCAGACGGTACTGCTCGGGCAGTTGCTCGGCACCCGTGACGGTGACGTCGAGGTCCTTCCAGCGGCCATCCTTGAGCCCGTAGATGCAGCCATGTACCGACAACGGCTGGCCGCGGTGCCAGGCGTTCTGGACGATGCTGGTACGGCTGACGTTGCCCACCTGCTTCATCACGTTCAGCTCGCACAGGCGATCGACCCGCGCCTCCTCGTCCGCCAGCGCGGCCAGTTGCGCATGCTGCTCGTAGTAGAGGTCGCGAATATTGCGCAACCAGCCATCGATCAGGCCGAACTGCGCATCGTGCATGGCCGCACGCACGCCACCGCAGCCGTAGTGGCCGGTGACCAGGATATGTTTGACCTTGAGCACGTCGACCGCGTACTGGATCACCGACAGACAATTGAGGTCGGTGTGCAGCACCACGTTGGCCACGTTGCGGTGCACGAACAGCTCGCCGGGCAGCAGGCCGACGATGTCGTTGGCCGGCACGCGGGCATCCGAGCAGCCGATCCACAGGTACTCGGGGGTCTGCTGGCGCGCCAGGCGCGGGAAGAAGTCCGGGTCGTTCTGGGTGATGCTTTCGGCCCAGCGTTCATTGTTGTCGAACAGGTGCTTGAGATCGCTCACGGCGGCGGCTCCCGAGGAAGGTCGATGCGCACCATACGGATGCACCGGGCTTTTTGACAAGGCGATTTCTGCCCCGAGCCCCCCATGGCGCTGCCGGGCAGTGGCCGAAACGCTGAATTTTCAGGGCTTGGGGCCGTCCATTGCGTAGAGCCAATGACCGATCTGGAGTTCGTCATGACCGACAAGCAGCCACCTGACCGCCGCCAACCGGCCGAGCCGCCGATTCTGCGCGATGGGGTGGAGCCGCTGACGCCGCGCAAGCCGGTAAAGGCTGCTGCGCAGCAACCCGCCAAGTCGCCCGATGAGTCGCAAGCCGAGCAGGCTGCGCAGCCTGAGGAGTTTCTGGATAAATACGACCTGAGCCAGGTCGAGGAAGAGCGCCGCGAACGGCGCTGGGCACGCCGCTAGTTCACTCCACCAGCGTGCAGGCCATCACCAGCGCATCTTCACGGCCGCCGGGCGCCGGGTAGTAATCGCGCCTGCGGCCAATCTCGTTGAACCCATAACGCTCGTACAGCCGATAGGCCGCCTGATTGCTGGAGCGTACTTCGAGAAAGCACTCCCCGGCCTTGAGCTGCGCGGCACGCGCCATCAGGTGCTCGAGCAAGCGCAGGCCCAGGCCGCGGCCCTGGCTCTCCGGCTTGACGGTGATGTTGAGCAGATGGGCTTCATCGATGATCACGTTGATCACCCCGTGGCCAACCTGCTGGTTGCCTTCGAACATCAGCCAGACTTCGTAGGATTTCAGGCTGTCGAGAAAGATGCCGCGCGTCCACGGGTGGCTGAAGGCCGCGTATTCGATCTTCAGCACCGCATCGATATCCGCCTCGGTGGCCCGGCGGAAGGTGATCGCATCGCTCACGCCGAGGCCTCCAGCCAACGCCTGCGCACGCGCTGCATGGCCTGCCAGAGGTCGCGCTTGCGCTCTGGCTCGTCCATCAGCAACTCCAGGCCGGGCAGCGCCCAGGCGGCGCCCAGTTCTTCGACCTGCAGCTCGCGGTTGTAGGCCTCGGCATCGGCGTCACCGGCGAAGCGAATTGCCGGCAGGCCGACCAGCCACAGGCAGGCACAGGGTTCCTGCTCTTCCAGACGGGCGCCGATAAAGCTCTGCACGAAATCCAGGGCTGCCTGGGGCCCCTGATCCATGTTGCCGCGCACCAGCAGCGGCCAGCGCACCGGCTCGCCGATGATCTGCGGGGCATCCGGCAGGCCGGCGGCGCGCAGCAGATCCTTGAGCAGCAGGTAGGCGGGATCGCGGCTCTGGAAGGGTTCGCCGGTCGGCAGCTCGACCAGTAGCGCGCAGCTGCCGGCGCGCAGCAATTGCAGGGCGAAACGCGGTGGCGGCGTCGGTCGCTCACGAACGGCTGGCGCTGCGCTGACCTGTTCGGCGGCAGGCTCGCTGGGTTTGCTTGCGCTGCCGGGCCTGGGCACTTCGATACGGGGTCGCTCGCGGGCAACCACGGCGCTGGCGGCAGGCGCCGCAGCGGGCACGCTGACCTTCGCCTCTAGCGCAGGCGGCGCGACGACCTCGGGCTCTGGTTCGCAGGCAACCAGCAGCTCGGGCCGCGACGGCGCTGCGAAGGGCAATTCGACGCGCGGCATCCAGCTGGCCACTTGCATGGCATCCAGGTAGGCGCGGCGGCGCAGCTCGGTGTTCAAACGTCAGGTACCCGGCACATCGATTTTCGAGGGCGCTGATTGTCGCGTGAATCGCCTGCCACGGGTAGCCCCAAACGTCAGCCGTGGTACAGGTCAATGGCTTCGGCGTGCTGCTTGAGCAGGCTGACAAAGGCCTGGGCCGGCGGGCTCAGGTAGCAGGGTTTGCGCTGCAGCACGCCAATGCCACGGGCCGGCGCCATCGGCAGCGGGTGCACGGACAGGCTGCCGTCACCATTGAAGGTGTCCGCCACGCTCGCCGGCAGCAGCGCATAGCCCAAGCCCGCCCGCGCCAGCGCAGCAGCGCTGCTCATGTAAGCGACCTCGAAGGCCGGCTCACATTGCAGGCCCATGCGCTGCAGGGTCTGATCGGCCATGCTGCGCAGGCTGGTATCCGGGGTGGTCGCCACGTAATCGAGGCGGCGCAGCGCAGCCAGCAATTTCGCGCCGCGAAAGCCGCCCAGACCTCGCACCAGCAATACCAGGCTGTCGTCGTAGAGCGGCTGGAAATCCAGCACGCCGGGCTCATCGGCCACCGAGGTGATGGCGAAGTCCACTTCGGCGTTGCCGACCCACTGGCGGATCTCCCCGGCGCGGCCGTCACGCAGGCTGATGTCGATACCCGGATAGCGCTGCCGATAGTCGACCAGCACCCGCGGCAACGGCTCGATGGCCACCGATGGCAACACGCCGATGCGCAGCGAGCCACTCTGCAGGTGCAACTGCTCGTGGGCGTCGTGCACCGCGTTATGCATGTCGCGCAGCAGGCGCCGGGCCTGTTCCAGAAAACGCACCCCGGCTTCGGTCAGCTCGACGCTGCGGGTATTGCGCGCGAACAGTGACAGGCCCAGCGCCTCTTCCAGCTTGCGCAGGCTGTAACTGAGTGCCGGTTGCGAGAGGTGAATCTGCTCGGCGGCGCGGCTGAAGCTGCGCTGCTCGGCGATGAGCACGAACGCCTGAAGCTGGCGAAAGCTGATATCCATGGCGAGTGTTTTTATAAAATTAATTTATCAATTGATATCACATTTCGAATTCACAACTAAATCCAGACACGGCAGGCTCGCAGCAGACCTCGACCTGGATCATAACCATGACAACAGTCCATATCGGTTGCGGGGCAGGCTTCGCCAATGATCGGCCCGATGCTGCCCTAGCATTGGCCAACGACCTCGCCGCTCGCGACGGCCGGCGCTTCCTGTTCTTCGAACTGCTTGCCGAGCGCACCCTCGCCGAGGCGCAACTGCGTCGCCTGGCCGACGCCGAAAGCGGCTACGCCACCCGGCTGTTCGACTTTCTCGAACCGGTGCTGGAAACCTGCCTGGCCGCCGGCATCCCGATCATCACCAATGGCGGCGCGGCCAACCCCAGCGCTGCAGCCCGGCGTTTGCGCCAGCAGCTGCAGGGCGGGCGATTCGCAGCGGCGCGCATCGCCTGCGTAGTGGGTGATGATCTGCTCGACTCGGGCGAGGTTCTGCAACGCTGGCTGCCCGAGACGCTGAATGGCCAGGTTGTCTCGGTCAACGTGTACACCGGTGCCGATGGCATCGTGCAGGCGCTGGATGCAGGTGCCGATATCGTGCTCTGCGGCCGCGTGGCCGATCCCAGCCTGGCGGTCGGCCCGTTGCGCCACGCCTTCGGTTGGCAAGCCGAGGACTGGGATCGCATCGCCCTGGCCACTGCCGTTGGCCACCTGCTCGAATGCTGCACCCAGGTCAGCGGCGGCTACTTCGCCCACCCAGGCCTCAAGGAGGTGCCGGACCTGGCCAATGTCGGCTGCCCGATCGCCACTGTCCAGGCCGATGGCCGCGTGACCATTGGCAAGGCCGCCGGCACCGGTGGCTGCGTCACCGAGCGCACGGTCAAGGAACAGTTGCTCTATGAAGTCCACGACCCCGCTGCCTACCTGACGCCCGACGTGACCATGGACCTGAGCCAAGCGCGGGTGCGCCAGGCCGGCCCCGACCTGGTGGAGATCGAAGGCATCCGTGGTCATCCGCGCCCGGCCGAGCTCAAGGGCCTGGTCGGCCTGCGCGGCAACTGGTTCGCCGAGGCGGAGATCTCTTACGCCGGCCTTGGCGCACTCGCCCGCGCCGCACTCGCCCGTGACGTACTGCTGCAACGCTGCGCCCGCCTGGCGCCGCAGCTCACCCCGTGGATCGACCTGATCGGCGTCGCCAGCCTGTTCAACGACGCCCGCGGCGAATGGCTGCAGCAGCGCCTCGCCGACGCCCGGGACCCGCAGGACGTGCGCCTGCGCATCAGCTTCGTCGATGCCGACAAGGCGCTGCTGGAAACCCTGCTGCTCGACGCCGAATCGCTGTACACCAACGGCCCGGCGGGCGGCGGCGGTGTGCGCCGACACCTGAGCGAGTCCCTGGGCACGGCGAGTTTCTTCATCCCGCGCACCGCGGTGCAGCAACAGGTGGAGTGGTTCTGATGAACGATCAGGTATTGCTATGCGATTACGCCCACGCCCGTGCCGGCGACAAGGGCAACATCCTCAGCGTGGCGGTGTTCGCCTACGACCCGGCGCATTACGCCTGGCTGGTCGCCGAGCTGACCGTCGAGCGTGTGGCGGGCTGCCTGGCCCACCGGCGTATCGGCAGCGTGCGGCGTTATGAGCTGCCGAACCTGGGCGGCCTCAACTTCGTGGTGGAAAACGCCCTGGAGGGCGGCGTGAATGCCAGCCCCGGCATCGACCGCCACGGCAAGAGCCTGAGCTACGCGCTGCTCGACCTGAGGTTGCCTGCGCCCTCCTGAATTCACGCAACGCCAGACCTGCGACTCCAAACAATAATAAAACCGGAGAGATCGTCATGATCACCGCCCTCGGCTTCACCCTGATGTTCACCATCGTCGCGCTGATTCTCATGCGCCGCGTTACGCCCCTCGTGGCCTTCGTCACCCTGCCGGTGATCACCTGCGTGATGGCCGGCTTCGGCCTCGGCGAAATCGGCAAGTTCATCGGCGAAGGCCTCAAGGCGGTCGCGCCGACTGCCACGCTGTTCATCTTCGCCATCCTGTATTTCGGTGTGATGCGCGAGCGCGGGCTGTTCGCCCCGCTGGTGACCTTCCTGCTCAAGAGCACCCGCGGCCGCCCATTGGCGGTGGCGATGGTCACCGTGGCAGTGACCGCCGTCACCCATCTGGATGGCATCGGCGCGGCGACCTTCCTGCTGGTGATTCCCGCCCTGCTGCCGCTGTACCTGCGCCTGGGCATGCGCCGCGAAATGCTCCTGTGCCTGGTGGTGCTCAGCGCCGGGGTGATGAACATGGTGCCCTGGGGCGGCACCACCGCACGCGCCTCGGCGGTGACCGGCATCGAGGCCTCGCAACTGTGGATTTCGCTGATTCCCATCCAGGTGGTCGGCCTGGCGCTGGTCATGGCCCTGGCAGTATTCCTGGGCCTGCGCGCCCAGCGTCAGCCTGCCACCCAGGGCCTGATGGCCGGCCAGGCGTCCGCCGAGGAGTCGCGCGCCGACGACAGTGGCCTGCAACTGAGCCCCGGCGACTGGCGCTATTGGGCCAACCTGGCGCTGACCCTGGCCATTCTGGCCTGCCTGTTCACCGGTGCCTTTCCGCTGTTCGCCTGTTTCATGGTTGGCCTGGGCGTGGCCCTGGTGATCAACTACCCGAGCCTGGATCAGCAGAACAAGGCCGTGCTGCGCCATGCCAGCGACGCCATGCAGATGGCCCTGGTGATGCTCGCCGCCGGCATCCTGCTCGGCGTGCTGTCAGGCGCCGGCATGTCCGAAGGCATGGCGCACTGGATGATCAACATCCTGCCCGAGGGCTCGGCCAACTGGCTGCACGTGATCATCGGTGCCTTCGGCGTGCCGCTGGGCATGCTGTTCTCGCCGGATGCCTACTACTTCGCCCTGCTGCCGGTGATCCGCGACGTGGCGGTGGCCGCCGGCGTCGACCCGGCTTCGGTGGCCAATGCCATGCTGATCGGCGAGAACACCGGCTTCGGCGTCAGCCCGGTAGTGCCCAGCGTGTACCTGGCCATCGGCCTGGCGGGCGTCGAGCTGTACAAGCACATCCGCTATACGGTGCTGTGGGCCTGGGGCATCAGCCTGGTGATGCTGGCCTCGGCAGTGCTGCTCGGCGTGGTCACGGTCTAAGAGCCTGTTCACGATCTGCTGCGCGTCGGCCCTACTGCGTTAAAAACAGGCTCTAACCGCACAGGCGGCCTGAAACGAAAAAAGGATCGCCGAGGCGATCCTTTTTTCATGCAACAACTTCGCAGTTCAGGCTTACAGCGCCTGATCCCAAGGGCGATCACCGTGTTCGTCCTTGATACGGGTGGGCAGGCCCATCACGTCCAGCGCCTTGAGGAACGGCTCGGCCGGCAGCTCTTCGACGTTGACCATGCGCTTGGCGTCCCACTCACCACGGGCGACCAGCAGCGCAGCGGCTACCGGCGGTACCCCGGCGGTGTAGGAAATGCCCTGGCTGTCGGTCTCGGCATAGGCTTCTTCGTGATCGGCCACGTTGTAGATGAACACTTCGCGGGCCTTGCCATCCTTGCTGCCCTTGACCAGGTCACCGATGCAGGTCTTGCCGGTGTAGCCCGGCGCCAGGGAGGCAGGATCGGGCAGCACGGCCTTGACCACCTTCAGTGGTACCACCTCGAGGCCCTCGGCGGTTTTCACCGGCTGCTCGGAGAGCAGGCCGAGGTTCTTCAGCACGGTGAAGACGTTGATGTAATGCTCGCCGAAGCTCATCCAGAAACGCACGTTGGGCACGTCCAGGTTCTTGGAGATCGAGTGCACTTCATCGTGACCGGTCAGGTACAGGTTCTGCTCGCCGACCACCGGCAGGTCGTCGGTGCGTTTGACCTCGAACATGCGGTTGGTCGTCCACTGGCCGTTCTGCCAGCTGTACACCTGCCCGGTGAACTCACGGAAATTGATTTCCGGATCGAAATTGGTCGCGAAATACTTGCCATGGCTGCCGGCATTGACGTCGAGGATGTCGATCGACTCGATCTTGTCGAAATGCTGTTGCTGGGCCAGGGCCGCATAGGCGTTGACCACACCCGGGTCGAAACCGACGCCGAGAATGGCCGTGATGTTCTTCTGCTGGCATTCCTCGAGGTGTTTCCACTCGTAGTTGCCATACCAGGGCGGGGTTTCGCAGATCTTGCCCGGTTCTTCGTGAATGGCGGTGTCCAGGTAGGCCACGCCGGTATCGATGCAGGCACGCAGCACCGACATGTTGAGGAAGGCGGAACCGACGTTGATGACGATCTGCGATTCGGTCTCGCGGATCAGCGTCTTGGTCGCCTCGATATCCAATGCATTGAGCGAGAAGGCCTGGATGTCGGCGGGAACCTTGAGGCTACCCTTGGCCTTGACGCTATCGATGATGGCCTGGCATTTGGAGATGTTCCGTGACGCGATGGCAATACGACCGAGTTCGTCGTTGTGCTGCGCGCACTTGTGGGCCACCACCTTGGCGACACCTCCTGCACCAATGATAAGGACGTTCTTCTTCAATTGTTTCACCTCCAGGGTACTGCGCTCGTTGAGAAAGGTGCTGCGGTTTTACGACAGTGCGTAGGGTGGCCGGGGCGCGTAGCTGACGCTCCATCCGTCCACCCTGCATCGATTGCATGGTGGACAAAAAGAGCGTTGTCCACCCTACACGTCAGCTAAGGCTCGACAGGTAATCGTCGAAGCCGAATTCACGAACCACCTCGACGCTGCCATCGAGCTGCTTGACCACGATAGCGGGCATCTTCAGGCCGTTGAACCAGTTCTTCTTGACCATGGTGTAACCGGCCGCGTCGACGAACGACAGGCGATCGCCGATCTGCAGCGGCTTGGCAAACTGGTACTCGCCGAAGATGTCGCCGGCCAGGCAGGATTTGCCGCACACCATATAGGTGTGTTCACCCTCGCTGGGCGCCAGCTTGGCGTTGAGGCGATAGATCAGCAGGTCGAGCATGTGCGCCTCGATGGAGCTGTCGACCACGGCCAGGTGCTTGCCGTTGTACAGCGTGTCGAGCACGGTCACTTCCAGCGAGGCGCTGCCGGTGATCGCCGCTTCGCCCGGCTCCAGGTAAACCTGCACGCCGTACTTCTCGGAGAACGCCTTGAGGCGCGCGCAGAAGGCATCCAGCGCATAGCCTTCGCCCGTGAAGTGGATGCCGCCGCCGAGGCTGACCCACTCGACCCTGTGCAGCAGATCGCCAAAGCGCTCTTCGATGTGCGCAAGCATCTGGTCGAACAGGCCGAAGTCGCCGTTCTCGCAGTTGTTGTGAAACATGAAACCGGAGATCTGATCGATCACCGCTTCGATCTTGGTCGGATCCCACTCACCGAGGCGGCTGAACGGGCGCGCCGGGTCGGCCAGCAGGTAATCGGAACTGCTCACCTGCGGGTTGACGCGCAGGCCGCGCACCTTGCCCTTGGACTGCTCGGCAAAACGCTGCAGCTGGCCGATGGAGTTGAAGATGATCTTGTCGCAGTTCTCCAGCATCTCCTCGATCTCGTCGTCGGCCCAGGCCACGCTGTAGGCGTGGGTTTCGCCGGCGAACTTCTGGCGGCCGAGCTTGAGCTCGTACAGTGAGCTGGAGGTGGTGCCGTCCATGTACTGCTGCATCAGGTCGAATACCGACCAGGTGGCAAAACACTTGAGGGCCAGCAGCGCCTTGGCACCGGAGTGTTCACGCACGTAGGCGATCTTCTCCATGTTGCCAATCAGCTTCTGTTTGTCGATGAGGTAGTACGGCGTTTTGATCATTGCGCAGTCCGTAATAAAGGTCGGCCAACAGGAGCCCGCCAGCCTCCTGGAAAAAGCGGACGCGAATTGTGCCGACAACGGCCAGAGATCGAAAGGCCGTTGAGCATATTTTGTCCATTTACGGATATTTCATGGCGTATTGCGCACCGTGAGCCGGTGATTCGAGGCCGAGCATGCCGCACGTGGATGACGCCCGCGTGACAATACAGGTGCCCCTCGCTTTCCCGTACAATCGGCGTTTTTTCGCAAGCGAGCGACCGTCCCGCGATGATCGACCCCAAACGCGTATTGCGCGCCCTTGCCGAGCACTGGGCCCTGCTCGAACCGCTCGGTGAACGCTTCGACGCCGGCACCCTGAGCCTGGTGGAGCTGCGCAACCAGCTGACCGCCCAGCTGCCGCCACAGAGCACCGCGGTGGATGTCACCGCCCTGCTCGACCAGTGGATCCGCCTGGATATCCTGGTGCCGGTGGCCAAGAGCCCCAACCGCTTCGAGCTCAACGCGCAGATTCACGACTTCCTGTCCTACCTGCGCCGCGAGCACCGCCTCGGCCTGTGCCTGGAAATCGAAGCCTACCTGCGCCACCTCGAGCGCCTGGCCGGCCACATTCAGGACGCCTTCGAGATCCGCGACGGCAACGACCTGGCGCGCCAGCTGCGCCTGCTCGACATGCGCGTGCGCGACGTATTGAAGAAGCTGGGCAACGACGAGCAGGCGCTGATCGGTGTGGCCGAACGGGCCAAGACCAGCGACCGGCAGATTCCCCTGCGGCAGCGTTACGCCGAAGTGCTGGCCACCTGGGACGAATACGTCGAACCGATGATCCAGCTGGTCGCCGCCGATGGCGCCTTCGAGCAGGGCGTGCGCCGCGTCGAGCAGGTGCTGCTCAAGCTGCTCGGCGAACAGCAGCGCCTTGGCCAACTGGTCGACGATGACCTGTTGCTGCGCACCCACGCACGCATCCTGGAAATGCAGACCCACGCCCAGCTGACCCTGCGCAAGGCCCGCGAGCTGCTGTTGCCACTGCGCGAGGAAGCGCGCCGCCACAACGCCGTGACCCGTGGCGCGGCGTTGGCCCTGTCGGTGATCCGCAAGAAAGGCATCGACGCCGTACCCCAGGCAGCCATGCCGCTGTTCACCCGGCCGCAGAGCAACTTCCTCGGCAGCGCCTCCCAGGTCGAAGCCTACGTTTACGCCCTGGCGCGCTTCGAGGCCAAGCCCAACCACTTCCCGAAAGCCAGCGGCAAGCGCAAGAACGACAACCCGCGTGCACCGAAAACCGCCCGGGAGATGATCGAGCGCTGCGAGCAGTCGCTGCCGCTGCCCGACCTGATGACCTGGCTGCTGGAGCAGGAGCCCGAGGGCGCCACCGATGAGCTGCTGTACTGGTTCTCGCGCCTGTCACGCGAAGGCCGCTTCCAGCGCGACCGCCTGGAACGCCAGACCTACCTGACCCGTGAGCATGAGATCAGTATCAGCTCCTATGCCCTGGTGGGTCGTCCCAGTGCCTGATTTTTACGTAGGGTGGATCGGGGCGCGCAGCCAACGCCTGCTTTTGTCCACCTTATTGATTGCCATGCGGTGGACGGATAAAGCGCCGTCCACCCTACGACTGCCCGTGAGCATGACGCATGAACATTGATTTGAAAGAAATGACCCAGCTCGCAGCCGCGTTTCGCGACCTGTTCAAGGGCTACCACATCTCGCGCAGCGAGCCCGAGTGCTACGCCCAGCTGTCCAGCATGCAGGACCAGTATCGCGCGCTGTTCCGCGCCCTGGGCTTCGAGCTGGTCTGCGATCCGCGCGGTTTCTACTACTTCGTGCCCGAGCAGGCCGCGCCGCAGGTCAACAAGACCGCCCAGCGCCTGGCGCTGTTCACCTTCATCCTGGTCGAGCATCTGGCCGACCAGGGCCGCGATCCACTGTCCGTACTCGATGGCGGCACCATCGGCCGTGACGAGCTGCCGGCGCTGCTCGACAAGTACCGCGACCTGTTCCTGCAGGCCGAAGTCACCACCCACGAAGAGCTGGAAGACAAGGTCATCCGCCGCCTCACGCAGCTCGGCTTCGCCGAGGACAGCAACGGCGTGTACCGCTTCCTGCCGCCGATGCACCGTTTCCTCGATGTCTGCCTGTCCGTGCAGCACGACCGCGACCTGGCCGCCAGCCTGCACAGCACCGCCCTGCCGCTGCCGGCCCCGGTGCTGATCGACGACGACAGTGGCGACCCGATCATCACCCTTGATGACGCCGAAGAAACCGAAGAAGAGGCCATGGCCCGCGCCCTGGCCGAAGAGCGCGCCGCACAGGAGCAAGACGCATGACCCAGGAACGCTACGGTATCCGCCGCTTCGCGCTGCTCAACACCGCCGGCTACAGCCTCGGCCTGTTTCCGCTGGAAAACCCGCTGTCGGTGTACGGCGCCAACAACCTCGGCAAGTCGGCGTCGATCAACGCCCTGCAGTTCCCGATCCTGGCGCGCATGTCAGACATGAGCTTCGGCAAGTACAGCCTGGAGCAGTCGCGCAAGTTCTACTTCGCCACCGACACCAGCTACATCCTCGTCGAAGTCGCCCTGCCCCACGGCCCCCACGTGATCGGCGTGGCCGGCCGCGGCCCGGGCGGCGGCTTCGGTCACCAGTTCTTCGCCTACCAGGGCGAGCTGGACCTGGACCACTACCAGCAGGGCGGCACCTGCCTGCGTCAGCGAGAACTGTTCAAGAACCTCGGCCAGGCCGGCATCACCGCCTACGAGCTCAAGCCTGACGAACTGCGGCGCCTGCTGGTCGGCGGGCACACCAGCATCCCCCTGGACCTGACCCTGATTCCGCTGCGCTCGACCAGCGAGCAGAGCCTGAAGACCTTCCGCGCGCTGTTCATCAACCTGCTGCATATGCGCGAGATCACCGCGGCGAAGCTCAAGCAGCTGTTCCTCGATGCCTTCGAGCACAGCCTGCGCTCGGGCAGCGTCGACTACATCGCCGCCACCGAAGAAGCCTTCCGCGACGTGCGCCGCATGGAGCAGGACTATCAGGCGCTGGTCACCGCCGGCCCACTGATCGAAGCCCTGGCCTCCGGGGTGACCCAGCGCGAGCAACTGCGTGGCAAGCTGCATCGCCTGTCGCCGCTGCTCGACAACCTGCTGGGCACCTGGCACGACTATGCCGATGCCCGCAAGGAAGAGCTGGTCATCCAGGCCGAGCACTACCGGGGCGAGCAGGACAGCCTGCAGAGCGATCAGCGTGGCGGCACCCAGGAACTGATGCGCATGGAGCGCGAGATCAGCGAGATCCAGCGCTGGCTCGGCGAACTGGCGGTGCTCAAGAACCGCTTCGCCCTGGTCGACGACGTCAAGGTGCTGGAGGCCCAGCTGCTGGCCGCCAAGGATGCTCACGACGAGCTGGCCGGCGCCCTGGCGCAGTCCCGCCAGTTCTCCAGCGAAGACCTGGACGAGCGCCTGCGTGACCTGGAAAAACGCCTCAAGTCGGTCAAGCAGCAGCTCGACCACGCCGACAACAACAGCTACTCGCGCCTGCGTGAAGAATTCTCCCAGGCCGATGTCGATCGCCTGATGCGCCTGTTCAACGGTCAGCTGTTCAGCCTGCCACTGGGCGAAAAAGGCATCCAGCTCGACGACGGCGATGTGTGGGTCAAATCCCTGGAAGCCATTCTCGACGGGTTCAAGGGCGAGCGCTTCCAGGTGCCCGGCCTGGATATCGACCTGGCCAACATCGAGCCGCCGGCCCTCCAGGCGCTGGCCGACCGCGCCGCCCTGCGCGACCAGAAGGACCGCCTCGACCGCGAGCTCAAGCAGCTCAAGACCCAGCAATCGGTGGCCGCCGACCGCGCCGCCAGCAAGGCCCAGGCCGAGCAGCTGTACCAGGCCGTGCTCGACGCCCAGAAAGCGCTGGAAGACTTCCGCCGCAGCCAGACGCTGAGCGCCGAGGAGCCGCACAAGCTGGAGAAACTCGCCCAGCTGGAAGCCGCCCAGGACGAACTCAAACGTGCCAGCGACGCGTTCACCGAGCGGGTCCAGCAGCTCTCCGCCAAGCTGCAACTGATCGGCCGGCAGATCGCCGACCTGGAAGCCAAGGAGCGCACCCTGGAAGACGCCCTGCGCCGTCGCCAGCTGCTGCCGGCCGACCTGCCGTTCGGTACACCGTACATGGAGCCGGTCGACGACTCCCTGGACAACCTGCTGCCGCTGCTCAACGACTACCAGGACACCTGGCAGGGCCTGCAGCGCGTGGATGGGCAGATCGAAGCGCTGTACGCCCAGGTGCGCCTCAAGGGGGTCGCCAAGTTCGACAGCGAAGACGACATGGAGCGCCGCCTGCAGCTCCTGGTCAACGCCTACGCTCACCGCCAGGACGAAGCCCTCACCCTGGCCAAGGCCAGACGTGCGGCGGTGACCGATATCGCCCGCACCCTGCGCAACATCCGCAGCGACTATGACAACCTCGAGCACCAGCTCGCGCTGTTCAACCGCGAGATCAACAAGCGTCAGGTCTCCAACCTGCAAAGCTTCCGCATCGTGCTGGCGCCGAACAAGGAGGCCCTGCGCCATATCGACCAGATCATCCACAGCGCCGGCCAGTACGAAGAAGGCGAAACCCTGTCGGTGTTCGACCTTACCCAGAACAGCGAGCAGGACGCCAAGAACGAAGAAGCCAAGGATTACCTGTCGCGCCTGGTCGCCGCCAACGGCAACCAGCTGGGCCTCAAGGATCTGTTCGAGCTGGCCTTCGAGATCACCAAGGTGCACGGCCAGCCGGTGATCCACACCGACATCGATGGTGCCGCGTCCAACGGCACCACGATGACCATCAAGGCGCTGACCAACATGTACCTGCTGCTGCACCTGATGGATCGCGACCAGGCCGGCCGGGTACGCCTGCCCTACTACCTCGACGAGGCGGCGGACATCGACGAGCGCAACCAGC
Organism: Pseudomonas sp. G34; assembly: GCF_031119625.1. Classification (GTDB taxonomy): domain Bacteria; phylum Pseudomonadota; class Gammaproteobacteria; order Pseudomonadales; family Pseudomonadaceae; genus Aquipseudomonas. Next base: position 4,322 of record NZ_JAVHZV010000007.1, on the reverse strand, counting down.
AGGCGCTGATCGAAACCAGCCTGCAGCTCGGTTTCGTGCCGATTCTCGCTTCGGTGAAGCCGCAGGTCTCGGCCACCGTGGCCATCGACCTGGAAGGCGGCAGCGGCCCGAACGGCATCTACATCGACGAAGCGGACTGGAAGTACATCAAGCGCCGCGAGCAGGCCGCAACGCCTGCCGGCAGCGAACAGGATGCCGTCGAGCCGGCGTGATCCTGTCGCCCCAACGACAAAGGCCCGCGTACTCCGCGGGCCTTTTCGTTTCTGTATGCCTAGCGGTGCATCGAGCTAGCGCTGTTTTTAACGCCCCAGGGCCGACGCGCAGCTGCCTTCACTTCGGCAAGGCGATTTTCGGCGCCCACTGCAACCACTCCGGCTGCGCCTCATCGAACAGCGCAAAGGTCTGCCCCGGCATCGCCGCATTGCCGGTGGGCTCAGGTGTAGCGAAGGCCACGCCACCGGCGACCAGGGTCTCCACCGACTCGGTACGCACCTGCAGGCCCTTGAACAAGCCGAAATCGACGCCGAACCCGGAGCTGCTCCAGAAGCGGCTGCCGGTATGTACCAGGCCTGCATAACGCGGCTCGATGAGGATATGGATCAGCACCCGGTCAGCCGTGGCGCCCAGCTCATAGCGCGTGACCTTGCCGACCTGCACTTCACGGTAGGTCACCGGTGAGCCGGCCTTCAACGAACCGCGACGCGGCGCACTGAGCACCAGACGCAGGCCCGGCTCCTCGGCCACCTGTTCGGGCGCCTGCTTGAGCGCCACGAAATCGGTCTGCCGGCCGCCGCCCTGGCTGGCGGGCTGCACTTCGATGTACTGCCCGCCAATCAGGGTATCCAGGTTGGCGGCACCGGTCAGGCCGATCTCGGGCTTGACCACCCAGAAGCGCGAGCCCGATCGCAACACCTGCTGTGCCGCGGTGGTGATACGGCCGTGCAGCATCACCGCCTGCAGGTCGCCGGTCAGCTCGACCCGCTCGATCTTGCCGATCTGCAGGCCCTTGTAGCGAATCTCGGTGCCTGGCGAGAGGCCGTCGCCACGTTCCACCCGTATGCTCAGGGCGTCACCACTCTTCATCGACGCGTCACGATCGGCGTACAGATTGAAGCGCTGCACGCGCTTGGGGTCGGCGGGCGCCTTGAGGTCATCGGTCTCGAAGGCGATGCCACCGGACATCAGGGTCTGCAGCGACTCGCTCTTGACCTCGATGCCGGACAAGCCGCCCTTGAGGGTGATGCCGCTGACATTCCAGAAGCGTGTGGTGCGGTTCACCAGGCTGGCGTACTCAGGCTCGATATGCACGCCGAGCACCACCTGCTTGTTGTCGCGGGCGAGCTGGTAGCTCTGTACCGAACCGACCTTCATCTGCCGGTAGAGAATCGGGCTGCCGACGTCCACCGAGCCGAGGGTGTCGCTGAACAGCACCAGGTGCAGACCCTCGGCGCCGAGATCCAGCGGCGGCGCCTTGGCCCGGGCGACGAAATCGCGGCGCGGCGGCCCGCCCAGCTCACCGGGACGAATGGCGATGTAGTTGCCTTTCACCAACGCCTCGATACCGGTGATGCCGGCCAGGGAAATCGATGGCTTGACCACCCAGAACTGGCTGCCCTCGACCAGATAGTCCTCAGCCAGCGGATCCATGGCCAACTCGGCGGTGGCGCTCTTCAGATCCGGGTCGACCTTGAGGGTCTTCAGCAAGCCGGCCTGGATGCCCTTGTACATGACCGGCGTTCGCCCGGCCTGCAGCCCTTCGAAGTCGGTCAGCTTGACCACTGCCTTGATGCCCGCCTGGGCGGCGTCGAAGTCCTCATAGAGGCGGAAGGGTTTGCTGGGGTCGGTGGGTGGGCTGTCCTTGCGATGCTCCGGCGTGGCAAAGGCGATACCACCGGCCACGATGCTGGCCAGGGACTCGCTGCGCACCTTCACGCCCGAGAAGTTGGCGTCGATACTGATGCCGCTGGCATTCCAGAAGCGCGTGTGTTTACGCACCAGGTGCGCATAGGCCGGCTCGATGAAGACCTTCACCTCGACCGAGGTCTGATCGGCAGCCAGCTCGTAGTCCTTCACCCGGCCCACCTGGATCTGCTTGAAGAACACCGGGCTATCGCGATTCAGCGAGCCCAGGCGCTCGGCCTTGAGGGTCAGGTGCAGGCCGGGCTGCTCATCGGAAAGCGGCGGTGCCTGGGCCAGGGCCTGGAAGTCGTAGGCCGGCTCGCCAGTGCCCGGGCTGAAAGCGATGTAGTTACCCGACACCAGGGTTTCCAGCCCGGTAATCCCGGCCAGGCTCACGCTTGGCTTGACCAGCCAGAAGCGGGTGCCGGTGCGCAGCTGATGCTCGATATCCTTGTTCATTTCCAGGGTGGCAATCACCCCAAGCTGCTTGTCGCTCTTGTCCAGCTTCAGGCTGGTGACCTTGCCGACCGACATGCCCTTGAAGACCACTTCGGTCTTGCCAGCCTCGATGCCTTCGCCGCTGGCGAAGACCACCTGGATCTGAACGCCCGCTTCACTATAGGCACGCCAGGCCAGCCAGCCGCCAATCAGCAGCGCAATGAGCGGCAATACCCAGATGGCAGACCAGTTGGAAGCCGGACGCGTCCTGGCGGTGGGCAGATCATTCATGGTCGTCATCCGATTCCGTGTTATCCCAAATCAACCGTGGGTCGAAGGTCAGTGCTGCCAGCATGGTCAGGATCACCACACTGGCGAAAGCCACCGCTCCCACCCCCGGTTCGACGCTGGCCAGACTGCCGAACCGTACCACCGCCACGAGAATGGCGATGACGAAGATATCCAGCATGGACCAGCGCCCGATCCATTCGATGAAGCGGTACATCAAGATACGTTGGCGAGCCGACATCGGCTGATGTCGCTGTACCGAATACAACAGCAGAGCGATGCCGACCAACTTGAAGGTCGGCACCAGGATACTGGCGACGAACACCACGATGGCGATCGGCGCCATGCCATTCTCGACCAGGGTGATGACCCCCGACATGATGGTGTCAGGCTGCCCTTTGCCGAAGGAATTGACCGTCATGATCGGCAGCACGTTCGCGGGGATATAGAGAATGGCGGCGGTGATCAGCAGCGCCCAGGTACGGGCCAGGCTATTGGGCTGGCGCTCGTGGATACGCCCGCCGCAACGCGTACAGAACTGCCGCTTCAAATCGGGCTGCTGGCGGTTGAGCTGGTGGCACTCGTGGCAGATGATCAGGCCGGCATCAATGGCGCGCACGGCGATCCTCCCCGGCCAGCGCTTCCCAGATCTGGTGAGGCGACATGGTCACCTCCAACCAGACCTGTACGAGCAACAACCCGATGAAACAGAAGAGCCCCAAGCCAACGGACAGCTCGGCGAGGTCGGCCAGCTTGACGATGGACACCAGGATGCCGATCAGGTAGACCTCGAGCATGCCCCACTCGCGCATATGATGGTAAATGCGGTAGAGCAACAGGCCATAGCCACGGCCGACCTTCAGGCAAATGCTCAGCAGTACCAGCAGCTGGCAAAGCAGCTTGAGCAGCGGAACCGCCATGCTGCACAGGAACACCACCACGGCGATGCTCTGCATGCCACTGTCGTACAGCCCAAGCACGCCGCTCCAGACCGTGTCATGGGAGGTCTGCCCAAGCATGGTCATCTGCATGATCGGCTGGAAATTGGCGGGGATATAGAGAAGCAACGCAGCCAGCACCAGGGCAAGGCTGCGGCGTATCACCTGGGGGCGGTGGTTATACAGCTCATAGCCGCAACGAGGGCATTCGACACGCTCGCCATCGCCAATCACAGGGCGACGCATCAGCAGATCGCACTCATGGCAGGCAACCAGCTCCCTCAGCGGGACTTCAGCTAACGACTGTTGAGCGGCCGACTCGGGCATGGATGGAGTTCTCGAAAATGTCGCCCATTCTAAATGAGACCCTACAAGCAACGCACCGTTATACCGATTATCTGCGCGACAAACATTACCCCAGGGTTACGTCGGCCCAACCTGGCGGTGCTGCGATTAGGTAGTTGCGCCTTACCCTGGGCATCAGGGTTGAGCAAAAGACACTCATGCCTGCGCCGCTCCTCCCGTAGCCTGGGTTGAGCGCAGCGATACCCAGGAAGGCGCCCTTCGAGATCTCTTGCCTCCGCCGGCTTCCAGCTTTTCCCAGGCCCACAAAGACGAAACCCCAGACCTCTGTCGAGATCTGGGGTTTCTTATAGAAGCTTGACGAATGATCTGGCCGGCATTCCGGTGGCCGGCACTCCGGGACTCTCACAGCCACTCCATCTTTCGAGCCCCAAAAGACGAAACCCCAGACCTCTG
>NZ_JAVHZV010000006.1 GCF_031119625.1 Pseudomonas sp. G34 | reverse complement strand
CAGGGTGTAGTCGATGTGCAGGCGGGTCTGGTTTTCGTCGCGGAAGGCTGCGCCGGCGGCGAAGTCGTTGCGATAGATCGAGTGCCGCGCCTTCAGGCCGACGCCCTTGAACGTGCCGCTCTGGATCACGTAGCCGATCTCCATCTGCAACTCACGTTCCTTGAGGTCGGCGCCGCCCAGGGTCGGCAGCTCGATGTTGTCGCCGCGCAGGTAACGCAGGCGGGTCTTCAGGCCCGGCACCCCGGCCGCGGCGAAGTCGTAATCGTAGATCGCCTGCCAGGTGCGTTCCTTGGGGTTGAGGAAATCCGAGCTCATGGCCATTTCGCTGATCACCATCGACTCGGTACCGGAGATGTAGGGCTTGGCCGTGTCGCCGCTCTGGTGCATGTAGCCCAGGGTGAAACGATGGCCGTCGAGGCTGTAGGCGAACTGCGCCGCGAGGTTGCGGTTATCCACCTTGCCGGCTTTGGCGCTGCCATCCTCGTTGCTGATGAAGGCGCGCAGGTCGGTGCTCAGCACGCCAGGGCCAGCCGGCAGCTCATGGAGCAGGCCGAGGTACTCCTGGCGGTACAGATCGGCCACCGTGGTGTGATAGGCGCGCAGCTTCAGGCCCTTGCCGAGCTGATAATCACCGCCGAAGAAGGCCGCGTGGGAGCTTTCTGCCGCCGGGTTGAAGCGCCGGTTCGGTGAGGCCACGGTCATCGCCTGGTAGTTGCTGGAGTCGCGGCGGTTGATGCGGTCGAGATAACCCGCATTCAGGGTCAGATCCTCGATGTCCATGGATTGCAGATAGGCGCCGCGGAAACTCTGCGGCAGCAGCCGCGCCGGGCTGGCGACGATGGAGGGCAGGAACGGCGAAACATCGCCGACCTTGAGCACGCTCTTGCCGGCGCGGATCTTGGCGGTCGGCGCCAGGCGCGAGTATTCATCGGCGGCCCGCCCGCTGCTGGCGGAAACCGGCAGCAGTTCGGTGCCGCTGCGCCCCGGTGAGGAATCCAGCTTGACGCCCAGCAGGCCGCTGACGTCCAGGCCGAAACCGACGGCGCCCGGGGTGTAGCCCGACTCCATCTTGAGGATGAAGCCCTGGGCCCACTCGCGGGCTGCCGACTTGGCGCCGTCGTCCTTGTAGTCGCGATCCATGTAGTAGTTGCGCGTGGTCAGCTTGGCGCTGCTGTCTTCGACGAAGCCGTCAGCCAGGGCATGGCCGGCCAGCAGGCCGGGAGCCAGCAGCAGCCCGGCCAATGAGCTGTGGCGAAAGAAAACGGAGTCGAGCGCCCGATGGGTGTGCATGTCATTGTCCTTTTATTGTTGTTCTTCGCCCCGCCGATGGGGGCGGTGGATGCAGCGCTGTTCGCGTTGCAGTGGGGCGAGAATGGAAAGGCAATGGCAGGCGGTCAATGTGCCTTGTTCGATAATCGAACGTTAAAACTATTAATTATTTGCCGAATTAATAAAGATCTTCAGTTAAGTGATTGATGCCATTCGATTAATGCCCGATTTCCTCGCCGAACTGAATTACTTTCGTTATCCATTATCTTTGTTAATCTTTTTTCAGGCTTCGCGGCCTGCGCCTTTTGGTGCGCCGCGAGCGACCACAACAACAATAAAATTGAGGGTTACCCACCATGGATACGTCATCGCGTCGCTCGACGCTGACCGTCACGCTGTGTTTCATCGTCGCGCTTATCGAGGGCCTGGACCTGCAATCGGCAGGCATCGCCGCCGCGGGTATCCGCCAGGCGTTCGAGCTGGATCAGAAGATGATGGGCTGGATGTTCAGCGCCAGCATCATCGGCCTGCTGCCCGGCGCGTTCTTCGGCGGCTGGCTGGCCGACCGCATCGGCCGCAAGCGGGTGCTGATCGGCGCGGTGATTCTGTTCGGCATCTTTTCCCTGTGGACGGCCTATGTCTCCAGCGTCAACGGCCTGCTGCTGGCGCGCTTGATGACCGGCCTGGGCCTTGGCGCCGCCTTGCCGAACCTGATCGCCCTGTGCGCCGAGGCGGTCGAGGAGCGCCGCCGCGGCACGGCCATCAGCATCATGTATTGCGGGGTGCCGCTGGGCGGCGCCATTGCAGCGGTGGTGGGCATGCTCGGTGGCGAAAGCTGGCAGATGGTGTTCATCGTCGGCGGCGTGGCGCCGCTGCTGGTCGCACCGCTGCTGATCTTCGCGCTGCCCGAATCGCGGGACTTCCGTGAGCAGCACCAGAGCGCTGCGCCAGCGCGTGAATCCACCGTGCAGGCGTTGTTCGGTGGCGGTCGAGCGGGTGCCACGCTGGCGCTGTGGGTCAGCTATTTCTTCACCCTCACGGTGATGTACATGCTGCTCAACTGGCTGCCGTCGCTGCTCCTCGAGCAGGGTTTCAGCAAGCCCCAGGCCGGCACCATTCAGATGCTCTTCAACATCGGCGGTGCCATCGGCTCGCTGCTTGGCGGGCTGCTGCTGGATCGTCGCGGGCGCACCGGGGTGGTGCTGTTCGCCTATGGCGGTGTGCTGGCCTCGCTGGCCGGCCTGGGCTTCGCCTCGGGCATGCTGGCCATGGCGATTGCCGGTTTCGCGGCTGGCTTGTTCATCATCGCCGCGCAGCTGGTGCTCTATGCGCTGGCGCCGCCGGCCTATCCGACCTCGGTGCGCGCCACGGGCGTGGGGGCTGCGGTAGCCGTGGGGCGCCTGGGTTCGGTATCCGGCCCGTTGGCGGCCGGGCAGATTCTCGCCGCGGGTGCCGGCACTGCCGGCGTGCTGCTGGCGGCATCGCCAGGCTTGGTGATCGCCGCGCTGGTGGTGATCGGCATGAGCCGGCGGCGGGCTGCTGAAGCGCCGGCCACCTCGACGACGTCGCACTGACGGAGGCGGGCGCATGAGACGCGGTGCGGCGGCCTTGCGCCGTCGCACTAGCCGTCGCACTTTTCCGCAGGCAATAAAAAACCCGCCGAAGCGGGCTTTTACTGACCAATGCCAACATCCTGTCGGCTGCCATCCTGGCTATGGTCACGTCATCCATGACCCTGAGCACGTCCTGTGCTGCAGGTATGGGCATAGATTACGGCGCGGGCCGGGGTGCCACCAGAGCGAACCGGCGCGCCTTCGTGTAAGCCTTTGGCTATAGCGAGGTGCCGCTGAGAACCTGTTCAAAGTTCCTTCAGGCGTCCGGGCCGGGCGTTCTGCCAGGCAATGTCCGAATTCGGCACAGATGGTGATTTTGATTAATAGTTAATTGACATAACTATTTTTCAGGATTAGCTTCTGTTTATCGACAACCAAAACAAGAGCACACCCCCATGAGCAAGTACGAAGCCCGCTGGCAAACCGTGAAGGTCGATGTCGAAGAAGGCATCGCCTGGGTCACTCTCAACCGTCCTGAAAAACGCAACGCCATGAGCCCGACCCTCAACCGCGAGATGGTCGATGTGCTCGAGGTGCTGGAGCAGGACGCCGAGGCTCGCGTACTGGTGCTGACCGGTGCTGGCGAGTCCTGGACGGCAGGCATGGACCTCAAGGAATACTTCCGCGAAGTGGATGCCGGCCCGGAAATTCTCCAGGAGAAGATCCGCCGCGAAGCTTCGCAGTGGCAGTGGAAACTGCTGCGCATGTACGCCAAGCCGACCATCGCCATGGTCAATGGCTGGTGCTTCGGTGGCGGCTTCAGCCCGCTGGTGGCCTGTGACCTGGCGATCTGCGCCGACGAAGCGACCTTCGGTCTGTCGGAAATCAACTGGGGCATCCCGCCGGGCAACCTGGTCAGCAAGGCCATGGCCGACACCGTTGGCCACCGCCAGTCGCTGTACTACATCATGACCGGCAAGACCTTCGACGGTAAGAAAGCCGCCGAGATGGGCCTGGTCAACGAAAGCGTGCCGCTGGCGCAATTGCGTGAAACCACCATCGAGCTGGCGCGTAATCTGCTGGACAAGAACCCGGTGGTACTGCGCGCCGCCAAGCATGGCTTCAAGCGTTGCCGCGAACTGACCTGGGAGCAGAACGAGGATTACCTGTACGCCAAGCTCGACCAGTCGCGTTTGCTGGACGAAGAAGGCGGCCGCGAGCAGGGCATGAAGCAGTTCCTCGACGACAAGTCGATCAAGCCCGGCCTGCAAGCCTACAAGCGCTGATTGCCTGACCTCGGATCCGCCGGCGTCGACCACGGCGCCGCATGAGATTCGCCAGCGGCAGTTCTGCCAAAGACAGCTCCTGATAAAGACAACAATGAGGAATCATCATGCTGGACGTGCCCCTGCTGATCGGTGGCCAGTCGTGCCCCGCCCGTGATGGACGAACCTTCGAGCGCCACAACCCGGTAACCGGTGAGGTGGTCTCGCGGGTCGCCGCCGCTACCGTGGAAGATGCCGATGCGGCCGTCGCCGCCGCCCAGGCCGCGTTTCCGGCCTGGGCCGCGCTGGCGCCCAACGAGCGGCGTACACGCCTGCTCAAGGCGGCCGAGCAGATGCAGGCGCGCGCGGGCGAGTTCATCGCCGCTGCCGGGGAAACCGGGGCGATGGCCAACTGGTACGGCTTCAACGTGCACCTGGCCAGCAACATGCTGCGCGAGGCGGCGTCGATGACCACCCAGATCCATGGCGAGGTGATTCCCTCCGACGTGCCCGGCAGCTTTGCCATGGCGCTGCGCCAACCCTGCGGTGTGGTGCTCGGTATCGCGCCATGGAACGCGCCGGTGATTCTCGCCACCCGCGCCATCGCCATGCCGCTGGCCTGTGGCAATACCGTGGTGCTCAAGGCCTCCGAGCTCAGCCCGGCGGTGCATCGGCTGATCGGCCAGGTGCTGCAGGATGCCGGCCTGGGTGACGGCGTGGTCAACGTGATCAGCAACGCACCCGCCGATGCGGCGGTGATCGTCGAGCGGCTGATCGCCAACCCGGCGGTCCGACGGGTCAACTTCACTGGCTCGACCAAGGTCGGGCGCATCGTTGGCGAACTGTCGGCGCGGCATCTCAAGCCGGCGCTGCTGGAACTCGGTGGCAAGGCGCCGTTGCTGGTGCTCGATGACGCCGACCTGGATGCCGCCGTCGAAGCCGCGGCGTTCGGCGCCTACTTCAACCAGGGGCAGATCTGCATGTCCACCGAGCGCCTGGTGGTCGACAGCAAGGTCGCCGATGCTTTCGTCGCCAAGCTGGCCGCGAAGGTCGCCACCCTGCGTGCCGGTAACCCGGCCAGCAGCGAGTCGGTGCTCGGTTCGCTGGTCGACGTGTCGGCCGGCGAGCGCATCCAGTTGCTGGTCGACGACGCTGTCGCCAAGGGCGCGAAGCTGGTAGCCGGTGGCCAGGTCGAGGGCAGCATCATGCAGGCGACCCTGCTCGACAACGTCACCCCGGCCATGCGCCTGTACGCCGAGGAGTCCTTCGGGCCGGTGGCGGTGGTGCTGCGCGGTGACGGTGACGAGGAGCTGCTGCGCCTGGCCAACGACTCCGAATTCGGCCTGTCGGCGGCGATCTTCAGCCGCGATACCAGCCGCGCCCTGGCCCTGGCCCAGCGTGTCGAGTCGGGCATCTGCCATATCAACGGGCCGACCGTGCACGACGAGGCGCAGATGCCGTTCGGCGGCGTCAAGGCCAGTGGTTACGGCAGCTTCGGCGGCAAGTCGGCCATCGAGCAGTTCACCCAGTTGCGCTGGGTGACCCTGCAGAACGGCCCGCGGCATTACCCGATCTAGCCAGGCTTTTGCGATATTCCTGCGTGTGCCGGCTGCCTCGATCCAGAGGCGGTGCGGTGCTGCGTGACGACAAGAACAACAGCGGCGATCCAGTCGCCCGCGTGGAGAAGCACAGTGAACTCCGATACCGGACCGCGTTATCGCCAGGTGTCCATCGGCCGCCCGGCCGTGGAGGTCAGCGAACGTCAGGGCGTTTTGCACATGCGCTCGCTGGAACCACTGGCACCCTTGCCCGAGCGCCTGCTCGACCGCCTGGTGCACTGGGCCCAAGTGCGTGGGCAGCAGACCTTTCTGGCCGTGCGCGACGAGAACGGCGAGTGGCAGCACACCAGTTATGCGGGGATGCTCGACGCGGTGCGGGCCATTGCCCAGCGCCTGCTCGGCTTTGGCCTGAGCGCCGAGCGGCCGCTGGCGATTCTCTCCGGCAACGGCCTGCAGCATCTGCAGATGGCCCTCGGCGCCCTGTACGCCGGCATTCCCTATTGCCCGGTATCGCCGGCCTATTCGCTGCTCTCCCAGGACCACGCCAAGCTGCGCCATGTCTGCGACTTGCTGCAGCCAGGCCTGCTGTTCGTCGATAAGGCCGCGCCTTACCAGCGCGCCATCGACGCGGTGATGGCCGCCGATGTGCCGGTGATCACCGTGCACGGCGAGGTGGCGGGTCGAGCTAACATCGATTTCGCCAGCCTGCTGGCCGAGCCCGGTGGCGCCGAGGCCGAAGCGGCCTTCGCGGCCACCGGCGCGGATACCATCGCCAAGTTCCTGTTCACCTCCGGCTCGACCAAGCTGCCCAAGGCGGTGGTCACCACTCAGCGCATGCTCTGCGCCAACCAGCAGATGCTCCTGCAGACCTTCCCGGTGTTCGGTGAAGAGCCGCCGGTGCTGGTCGACTGGCTGCCGTGGAACCACACCTTTGGCGGCAGCCACAACCTGGGCATCGTGCTGTACAACGGCGGCACCTTTTATTTGGACGACGGCAAGCCGACGCCCCAGGGCATGGCCGAAACCCTGCGCAACCTGCGCGAGATTTCGCCGACCGCCTACCTGACGGTGCCCAAGGGCTGGGAAGAGCTGGTCAACGCCCTGGAGCAGGACGCAGCGCTGCGCGAAAGCTTCTTCGCGCGCATCAAGCTGTTCTTCTTCGCCGCCGCCGGGCTGTCGCAGAGCATCTGGGATCGCCTCGATCGCATCGCCGAGCAGCACTGCGGCGAGCGCATCCGCATGATGGCCGGGCTGGGCATGACCGAGGCGTCGCCGTCCTGCACCTTCACCACCGGGCCGCTGTCCATGGCCGGCTACGTCGGCCTGCCGGCGCCGGGTTGCGAAGTGCGCCTGGTGCCGGTCGACGGCAAGCTGGAAGGGCGCTTTCGCGGGCCGCACATCATGCCGGGCTACTGGCGCGCGCAGCAGCAGACCGCCGAGGTGTTCGACGAGGAGGGGTTCTACTGCTCCGGCGACGCGCTCAAGCTGGCCGACCCGACCGACCCGCAACTGGGCCTGATGTTCGATGGGCGCATCGCCGAGGACTTCAAGCTGTCCTCCGGGGTGTTCGTCAGCGTCGGCCCGCTGCGCAATCGCGCCGTGCTCGAAGGCTCGCCCTACGTGCAGGACGTGGTGGTCGCCGCACCGGACCGCGAATGCCTGGGGCTCTTGGTATTCCCGCGCCTGCACGAATGCCGGCAACTGGCCGGGCTGGCAGCCGCTGCCACTGACGCCGAAGTGCTGGCCAGCGCCCCGGTGCGTGGCTGGTTCGCCGACTGGCTGCAACGCCTCAACCGCGAGGCCACCGGCAATGCCACGCGCCTGGAATGGATCGCCCTGATGAGCCAGGCGCCGTCCATTGACCGTGGCGAGATCACCGACAAGGGCTCGATCAACCAGCGCGCCGTGCTGCAGTGGCGCGCCGAGCAGGTCGAAGCGCTGTACCGCGGCCGTGACGAGTCGATCCTGCGCGCCGAGTCGCGGCCATGAGCAGCGGCCAGTTCAGCGCCTTCGAGGATGTGGCGATCATCGAGGCGCTGCGCACCCCCTGGAGCGACCTGAACGGGCCGCTGGCCCAGGTATCGCCCATCGACCTGGGCATCAAGGTCGGCCGCGCCGTGCTGGCCCGCGCCGGCCTCGATCCGGCAGCGGTGGACGGCGTGTTCGCTGGCTCCATGGCCCAGGCCAGTTTTGACGCTTATATGCTGCCGCGGCATATCGGCCTGTACAGCGGCGTGCCGCAGCAGGTGCCGGCGCTGGCGGTGCAGCGCATCTGCGGCACCGGCCTGGAGTTGCTGCGCCAAGGGGCCATGCACCTGCAGTCTGGCGGGCAGCTGGCGCTGTGCGTGGGCAGCGAGTCGATGTCGCGCAACCCGATTGCTGCCTATGAACACCGGGCGGGCTTTCGCCTCGGCGCGCCGGTCGGCTTCAAGGATTTTCTCTGGGAAGCGCTGTTCGATCCGGCGCCGGGCGTGGACATGATCGCCACCGCCGAGCGCCTCGCCGCTGAACAGGGCATCAGCCGCGAACAGGTGGATGCCTACGCGTTGGGCAGCCACCAGCGCGCCCTGCAGGCCCGCGACAGCGGCTGGCTGGCCGGGGAGATCGTCGCGGTCGGCAACGAGCGCTTCGAACTGGACGGCTATCAGGCGCGCGGTATCCAGCTGCCCAGGCGGGTTGTCGAGGTGGCGCAGGACAGTCATCCACGGCCAACCGATGCCGAGGCGCTGGCCCGCTTGAGCGCCATCCATCCCGGCGGTGTGCAAACCGCCGGCAACAGCTGCGCAGTGGTCGATGGCGCAGCGGCGGCGCTGGTCGGCCGCGCCTGCGACTGCACCCGCCCACCCCTGGCGCTGCTGCGCACTGCCAGTGTGATCGGCGTGGCGCCGGAGCGCATGGGTATCGGCCCCGCACCGGCTATTGGTCTGCTGCTGGAGCGCAGCGGCCTGCGGCTCGACGAGATCGGCCTGCTGGAAATCAACGAGGCCCAGGGCGCCCAGGTGCTGGCGGTCAGTCAGGCGTTGGGGCTGGATCCGGCGCGCCTGAATCAACGTGGCGGCTCCATCGCCCTTGGCCACCCCTTGGCGGCCACCGGCCTGCGTTTGGTGATGACCCTGGCGCGGCAGCTGCGCGACGCCAATCTGCGTTATGGCATCGCCGCGGCCTGCATCGGTGGCGGGCAGGGCATGGCGCTGCTGATCGAGAATCCGGGCTATCAGGCCTGAGTTTTTGCCCTACAGGGAGGTTGACCATGTGGCAATATCAGGCGCCGCTGCGCGATATGCAGTTCGTGCTCGAGCATTGGTTGCAGGCGCCTGCGGCCTGGGCCGAGCTGCCGGCCTTCACTGACCTCGACCTGCCGCTGGCCATGCAGGTGCTGGAGGAGGCCGCGCGCTTCAGTTCTGCAGTGCTGGCGCCACTGAATGCCCGCGGCGATCGGCAAGGCTGCCGCTGGCAAGACGGCGAAGTGGGCACGCCCGAGGGCTTTGCTGCCGCTTACCAAGCCTATGTGCAGGGCGGCTGGCCGGCGCTGGCCTGCGCGCCCGCCCACGGCGGCCAGGGCCTGCCGCAGCTGCTGGATGCGGTGCTGCAGGAAATGCTCTACGCCAGCAACCACGGCTGGGCGATGTACACCGGTATCGCCCATGGCGCCTACCTGTGTCTGCATGCCCACGCACCGCAGCCGCTCAGGGACCGCTACCTGCCCGCCATCGTCAGCGGTGAGATGCTGCCGACCATGTGCCTCACCGAACCTCAGGCCGGCAGCGATGTGGGCCTGCTGCGCTGTCGCGCCGAACCCCAGGATGACGGCAGTTATCGCCTCTCGGGCAGCAAGCTGTTCATCTCTGGCGGCGAGCACGACCTGACCGAGAATATCCTGCACCTGGTGCTCGCGCGCCTGCCGGATGCGCCAGCGGGCACCCGCGGCATCTCGCTGTTTCTGGTGCCCAAGCGGCTGGACGATGGTACGCGTAACGGCGTGCGTTGCGACGGCATCGAACACAAGATGGGCATCAACGGCAGTGCCACCTGCTCGCTGAGTTTCCAGGGGGCGCAAGGCTGGCTGATCGGCGAGCCGAATCGCGGCCTGGCGGCGCTGTTCGTGATGATGAACTCGGCGCGCCTGCACGTTGGTTTGCAGGGCCTCGGGCATGCCGAGGCGGCCTGGCAGAACGCATCGGACTACGCTCGCGAACGCCGGCAGATGCGCGCGCCAGGCCGACCGGAAGGCGTTGCCGCAGCGTCTGTCGACCCGATCCATTACCACCCGGCGATGCGTCTGACGCTGCTGCGCTTGCGTACCGTCAGCCAGGGCCTGCGGGTGGTCGGTTACTGGGGCGCGCACCTGCTCGATCAGGCCGAGCATGCCAACAGCGAACCGGGTCGCCAGCAGGCCACTCGCCTGGCCGGGCTGCTGACGCCAGTGATCAAGGCGTTCTTCACCGACCAGGGTTTTCATCTGGCCAGCGAGGCGCTGCAGGTGTTTGGCGGCTACGGCTATATCGGCGAGTACGGCATCGAGCAGACCCTGCGCGACAGCCGTATCGCCATGATCTACGAGGGCAGCAACGAGATTCAGGCCAACGATCTGCTGCTGCGCAAGGTGCTGGGCGACGATGGCGTGGCGTTGGGTGAGCTGCTGGTGCTGGTCGAGCAGGAAGCGGCGGCGGGCGGCAGGTATGCCAACCCGCTAAGTGCGCTATCCGCGAAGTTGCGCGTCTTGGTGAAGGGCATCTTCGCGCACACCGAAGGTGACCACGAATACCCGTACCGTATCGCCGGCGATTTTCTGCACCTGCTCGGCTGGGCGCTGCTGGCTTATGCCTGGGCGCGCTCGGCACGCCTGGCAAATGCGCTGCTGGCCGAGGATCCCTGGTATCAGGAGAAGCTCGACAGCGCGGCGTTCTTCTTCAGCTACCTGTTGCCGGAGGTCGAGCTACGCATTGCCCGGATCGATGCAGCTCGGGCGCCGTTGGCGTTTCTGGATTGACGGACGCGCTCTGCCCACCGATGTTTGGCGTGCAGAGAACTGGCAGAAATGTGGCGGGAGCGGCCTTTCGTAGGGTGGACGACGCTTCATCCGTCCACCGCTCTGCGAGCGCAATGGTGGACAAAAAGAGCGTTGTCCACCCTACGCTGGGAACGTCCGCTCTTGCCTTTTAGCGGTCCATCATGCGCCCGCCGCCTCTCACAAGACGCCTTGGCGAGTGACCTTATGCAGCAGATGCAGCAACTGCGCACGCTCATCTTCGTCGAGGGCGGAGGTGGCTTCTTCGTCGCTGGCGACGGCGATTGCTTTCAGCTGCCCCAGCAGGGCAGTGCCCGCCTTGGTCAGGAACACGCCGTAGGCACGCTTGTCCTGCACACCGCGCACGCGCTGGGCCAGGCCGCGGCTCTCCAGCTTGTTGAGTAGCGGTACCAGTTGCGGCGGTTCGATGGCCAGTTGGCGGGCGAGGTCGGCCTGCATCAGCCCGGGCTCGCGCTCGATGATCACCATGGCGGTGAACTGCGCCGGGCGCAGGTCATGTTCGGCGAGCTTGCCGACCAGATGCTGAAACACCTGCAGCTGAGCGCGGCGCAGCGCATAACCCACCAGGGTATCCAGCCAGTTGTCAGGCAGGGCATCGGCCCTGGGCTCGGCCGTTGGCGAGGTGTCCATCTGGCTGGAAGTGGTGCTCATGGGGGCGGGCTTCTTCAGTTAAGCGAATTAAGCATTTTTGCACGTTGGTACCTGAGCTGACCAGCGCAGGCATCGCCAGCGGTCGAGCGAGCGTCACTGGCTGGAGCCTGGCTTGTGGTGAGGTGGGGCAGCGGCCTCAGGCGCGCTTCTTGACGCCAGGTGTAGCGCCCGGCGAGCGGTTGAGCTTTTCCGCGCTGAGGCGGCGCTGGCCTTCGCCGTCGACCCAGCCGGCTTCCCAGGCCGCAGCGGGAATGCTGTCGGCGAACGGCAGGGTGTCGGAGGGGTGCCCGGCCAGCCCTGCCATATAGCCTTGCTGGTAGGCCTTGGTGAGGCTTTCCAGGCTCCAGTGTTGCGTGTTGTCGCGGTGGCTCATGAGAGGGGTTCGCAAAGAGTGCTTGCAAACCATGCTAGCCAAATCCGCTCGGCGCAGCCGGGCCACCTGTCCCGAATTTATGACCATTGGTTTTTTTTGTGACGCAGTCGTCGCGGGCCAGCAGGTCGTTGAAAAACGTAGGCGAGGCAGCCAGTGCAAGGCAAAAACGGCCGAAAAAGCGCAGTTTACGTGTTGTAAATGAGCATTTTGAGGCTGTTTTTAACGCGGCAATGGCAACGTAGATAGTTTTCCAATGGCCTGCCAGGCGAGCCTGGCCCGGTTTCACACGGCCAGGGCGAGGATGCTGGCCTGATAGGCGGCGGCGAAACTGTCGAAGTCACCTTCTTCATGGGCTTCGAGTTCGGCCTGATCCAGCAGGGATTGCCTGGCGGCCTGCTCGAACTCGGCCTGCTGTTCGGCACTCAGCGGCTGGCTGCGGAAATGCTCGGCGTGGCGCTTGCTCTGGCGCAGGGAGAAGGCCGCGAAGGTTTCGCCTTTCTGCAACTCGGCCAGTACCTGCGCCGAGGGGGTGAGGCTGGCGTTGTCGACTTTCGCACGCTGGGCCTGCAGGGCGTTGGCGTGCTGGTTGCTGCCCTGGCTGGCGTCGAGCAGTTCGGCGATGGTTTCGATGCCGTCGAGCAGTTCGTGGGCCCAGGTCTGCAGCACCACCGGTACGCCCTGGCGAGACAGGTGCAGGCCCGGGCGACGGCCTTCCTTGACCACCTTGAGGAAGTTGTCCGAGCAGCTGCCACATTCGCCATTGCTCAGTTGCGGGCTGTCCTGCAGGGCGCAGTAGAGCAGGAAGGCGTCGAGGAAGCGCGATTCGGCGAGGTCGATGCCCATCGGCAGGAACGGGTTGATGTCCAGGCAGCGCGCTTCGACGTACTGCACGCCACGGGCCATCAGCGCCTGGATCGGCCGCTCGCCGCTGTAGGTCACCCGCTTCGGGCGGATGTTGGAGTAGTACTCGTTTTCGATCTGCAGCACGTTGGTATTGAGCTGCAGCCACTCGCCGTCCTTCTTGGTGCCGATGTTCACGTAGGGCGGATAGGGCGTGCCCACCGCCTGGCGCAGGCTGTCGGTATAGCTGGCCAGGTCGTTGTAGCAGGGCGTCAGCCCGGCCTGGGCTTCGCTCTGGTAACCCAGGTCGCTCATGCGCAGGCTGGTGGCGTAGGGCAGGTACAGGGTGTCGGCGTCCAGCTCCTGGAGCTGGTGCGGGCGGCCACGCATGAAGTTCTTGTCCAGCGCCGGCGAGGCGCCGAACAGGTACATCAGCAGCCAGCTGTAGCGACGGAAGTTGCGGATCAGCGCGATATAGCGCGACGACTGATAGTCGCGGGCACTGCGCCCGTCGCCTTCGGCCTCCTGCAACACCGCCCACAGCTGCTCCGGCAGGGAGAAGTTGTAATGAATGCCGGCGATGCACTGCATGGTCTTGCCGTAGCGCAGGGCCAGGCCCTTGCGGTACACGTACTTGAGCTGGCCGATATGCGAGCTGCCGTAACGGGCGATCGGAATCGTCTCTTCATCCGGCAGCGGGCCGGGCATCGACGGGCTCCACAGGTATTCGCCAGCGAGCTTGCTGTACACGAAGCGGTGGATGCGATCGAGCTCGGCCAGCGTCTCGCCCGGGTCGACCGCGGTGGCGGTGATGAACTCGAGCAGGGATTCGGAATAGTCCGTGGTGATCTGCCCATTGGTCAGCGCCGAGCCCAGGGCGGCCGGGTGATCGCTCAGAGCCAGTTGGCCGCGTTCATCGACGCGCAGGCATTCGCGCTCGATGCCGTGCAGGCACTGGGAGAGCAGGGACAGGTTGGCGTGCTCGCCGAGCAGGGCCAGACGGCGGGAGAACAGGTCGCTCAAGATTGCATTCCTTCACGCAGCGGTCGCCCCAATATGGGGGTGGATGCTGGACTCTACAAGGGGGGGATTGCTGACGTTGGTCGTCTGGCGAAAGGCATGTACGTTTTAGCGACACGCGCAGACGGCTTTCACGGCGCCGCTGCCCGTGAAATGGGGCCTCGGAGCCTGCTCACGATCTTTGCATGAAGCGGCAGCTGCAAGGCAAAAGCGGCCGTAGGGTGGATGACGCTCTTTTCATCCACCGTTGCGATCACGGGGCGGTGGACGGATGAAGCGTCGTCCACCCTACGAACTATTTGCCTGCCAAAAAGCGACGAATCTCTACTGAAAGACTAGAGGCAGGCGAAGGTGGCCTGGGCCTTGGCCACCAGCTTGTCGTGCTGGTGCACTTCGGCCTCGATCACCTGGGTGCGGCGGCCGGCGTGGATGACCCAGGCGCGGCAGCTCAGATCACCCTCGGTGACGCCGCGGATGTAGTTGACCTTGCACTCCAGGGTAACGCTGCTCGGCTCGCCGTCGCTCAGGCTGTGGCTGGCCTGGCCCATGGCGGTGTCGATCAGCGAGAACAGCGCGCCGCCATGCAGCTTGCCGTGCAGGTTGCGCAGGCCGTCGTGCATGCTCAGGGCGATGATCGCCTCGCCGGCCTCGGCCTTGACGATCTGCAGGCCGAGCAGGCGCCCGAAGGCGCTGCTCTTGCCGATTTCGTCCACGGGTTGGCTCATCGCTTACTTCCTCAATTGCTTGGCGTTGGCGAACAGCGAAGCCATGGCCGCATTGGCCGGGGCCGGTTTTTCCTGGCCGGAGTGGCGCTCGCTGCGCGGTGCCTGGCCGCCCTTGCCGCCGCCCTGGCGGGCGCCGCCACGGGGGCCATCGACTTTCTCGCCGGGGGTGTCGCTCATGCGCATCGACAGGGCGATGCGGTTGCGCGGGATGTCCACTTCCATGACCTTGACCTTGACCACGTCGCCGGCCTTGACCGCTTCGTGCGGGTCCTTGATGAACTTCTCGGACAGTGCCGAGATATGCACGAGGCCGTCCTGGTGCACGCCGATATCGACGAAGGCGCCAAAGTTGGTCACGTTGGTGACCACGCCTTCGAGGATCATCCCCAGCTCGAGGTCTTTCAGGGTTTCCACGCCTTCCTGGAACTCGGCGGTCTTGAACTCGGGGCGCGGGTCGCGGCCGGGTTTTTCCAGCTCGCTGAGGATGTCGCCAACCGTCACCAGGCCGAAGGTCTCGTCGGTGAACTTCTTCGGATCCAGGCGCTTGAGAAAGCCCGAATCGCCGATCAGCGAGCGGATATCGCGGCCGGTATCGACGGCGATGCGCTGCACCAGCGGGTAGGTTTCCGGGTGCACCGCCGAGGCGTCCAGCGGGTTGTCGCCATTCATCACGCGCAGGAAGCCGGCGGCCTGTTCGAAGGTCTTGTCGCCCAGGCGCGGGACTTTCTTCAGGGACTCGCGGGTCTTGAACGCGCCGTGTGCGTCACGGTGGGCGACGATGTTCTGTGCCAGGGTGGCGTTGAGGCCGGAAATACGCGCGAGCAGGGCGCTGGAGGCGGTGTTGACGTCCACACCGACGGCGTTCACGCAGTCTTCCACCACCGCATCCAGGCTGCGCGCCAGCTTGAGCTGGGACACGTCGTGCTGGTACTGGCCGACGCCGATGGATTTCGGGTCGATCTTCACCAGCTCGGCCAGCGGGTCCTGCAGGCGGCGGGCGATGCTGACTGCGCCACGCAGCGAGACGTCCAGGTCGGGGAATTCCTTGGCGGCCAGTTCCGAGGCCGAATACACCGAGGCGCCGGCCTCGCTGACCATGATCTTGGTCATCTTCAGGCCCGGGTATTTCTTGATCAGCTCGATGGCCAGCTTGTCGGTCTCGCGGCTGGCGGTGCCGTTGCCGATGGCGATCAGGTCGACGCCATGCTTGGCGCACAGCTTGGCCAGCACGTTGAGGGTGCCGTCCCAGTCGTTGCGCGGCGCGTGCGGGTACACGGTGGCGGTGTCCAGCAGCTTGCCGGTGGCATCGACCACGGCGACCTTGCAGCCGGTGCGCAGGCCCGGGTCGAGGCCCAGGGTCGCGCGCGGGCCGGCCGGCGCGGCCAGCAGCAAATCGTGCAGGTTACGGGCGAATACGCTGATGGCTTCGTCTTCGGCCGCTTCACGCAGCTCACCGAGCAGGTCGGTTTCCAGGTGGGTGTAGAGCTTGACCTTCCAGGTCCAGCGCACCACCTCGCCCAGCCACTTGTCGGCGGCGCGGCCCTGGTTGGCGATGCCGAAACGCTCGGCGATCATGCCTTCGCACGGGTGCAGGGTGCCCGACGGAGCGCCGCCCGGAAGCTCGTCGCCGACCTTGAGGCTGGCGCTGAGGATGCCCTCGTTGCGGCCACGGAAAATCGCCAGGGCACGGTGCGACGGGGCACTTTTGAGCTTTTCGTCGTGCTCGAAGTAGTCGCGGAACTTGGCGCCTTCGGTTTCCTTGCCGGCGATTACCCGGGCGCTGAGCGTGGCGTTGTCCTTGAGATAGCCGCGCAGGTTGCTGAGCAGGCTGGCGTCCTCGGCGAAGCGCTCCATGAGGATGTACTTGGCGCCTTCGAGCACCGCCTTGGTGTCGGCGAAGCCTTTCTCGGCATCGATGAAGCGCGCCGCTTCGGTCTCCGGCGTCAGGCTCGGATCACTGAACAGGGCGTCGGCCAGTTCGCCGAGGCCGGCTTCCAGGGCAATCTGGCCCTTGGTGCGGCGTTTCTGCTTGTACGGCAGGTAGAGGTCTTCGAGGCGCGTCTTGGTGTCGGCGAGGTTGATTTCGCGGGTCAGCTCGGGGGTCAGTTTGCCCTGTTCCTCGATGCTGGCCAGGATGCTCGCGCGGCGATCATCGAGTTCGCGCAGGTAGCGCAGGCGCTCTTCCAGATTACGCAGCTGGGTATCGTCGAGGCTGCCGGTGACTTCCTTGCGGTAGCGTGCGATGAACGGCACGGTGGACCCTTCGTCGAGCAGGGCGACGGCGGCAGCGACCTGTTGCGGGCGCACGCCCAGTTCTTCGGCGATACGGTTGTTGATGCTGAGCATAGAAAGAAGAATCCACCTTGAAACGACTAAAACCAGCCTCGCTCATGATTGGCCGGACGATAAAGCGGCGCATTATAGCCACGCCTGCAGGCGCGCATGCCACCGCCGCAAGCTGCTGTCAGACCGTGAATCGGCGGGAAGTGCGCCAATCGAGGCGAAAAATCTGCTAACAATGGACATTGCGTGGTCTACACGGCCTCTGAGCCATAATGCCACCGTTCAGCCGGGCGCATCGCGCCGCGGACTCTCGGTCAAGGAGCCTCTATGAGCAGCACTGCAGTACAACCGGTCGAAGGCGAGAAGATCCTGATTGTCGATGACGACGCCCGCCTGCGTCGCTTGCTCGAACGTTTCTTCGACGAGCAGGGCTATCGTGTGCGTGCGGTGGAGAACGTCGAACAGATGGACCGCCTGCTGTCGCGCGAACTGTTCAACCTGGTGGTGCTCGACCTGATGTTGCCCGGTGAGGATGGCATGAGTGCCTGCCGCCGCCTGCGCGCTGCCAACAACCAGGTGCCGATCATCATGCTCACCGCCAAGGGCGACGAGGGCAGCCGCATCCAGGGCCTGGAAATCGGTGCCGACGACTACCTGGCCAAGCCGTTCAACCCGCGTGAGCTGCTGGCCCGTATCAAGGCCGTGCTGCGCCGCCAGGTGCCGGTGGTGCCGGGCGCGCCAGGCAGCGAGGACGAGAGCGTCACCTTTGGCGAGTACGAGTTGTCGCTGGCGACCCGCGAGCTGAAGAAGGGCAGTGAGGTGCACATGCTCACCACCGGTGAGTTCGCCGTGCTCAAGGCGCTGGTGCAGCATGCCCGCGAGCCGCTGACCCGCGACAAGCTGATGAACCTGGCCCGTGGCCGCGAGTGGGATGCCCTGGAGCGCTCCATCGACGTGCAGATTTCCCGCCTGCGCCGGCTGATCGAGCCGGATCCGTCCAAGCCGCGCTATATCCAGACGGTCTGGGGTGTGGGGTATGTGTTCGTGCCGGACGGCAACAAGTAACAGGCCAGTGAGAAACTACCCGGGCTGCCCGCGCGGCTTTGAAGATGGGCGAAAGATGCTCATGTACCACTCGTACACGCATCGTCTTGCGCTGGCTGCCTCGGCTCGGGCTTGCTGCTTCGCGCTACCGCCTGTGCAGTCGTCGCCTACGTTTCTCAATGCTCTGTAAGCCAACAAGACGCATGAGGGCTGGATACCGAAACCAGCCCTCTTTCGTTCAGCCCTCCGCCTTCAGCGTTCTGCCCCGGCTCCTGTTCTTATGAAAGCTCCACTCTGGTTTCCGCAAAGCTTCTTCTCGCGCACCCTCTGGCTGGTGCTGATCGTCGTGCTGTTCTCCAAGGCGCTGACCCTCGTCTACCTGATGATGAACGAGGATGTGCTGGTGGATCGTCAGTACAGCCACGGCGCCGCATTGACCCTGCGCGCCTACTGGGCGGCGGATGCCGAGGACCGCGGCAATATCGCCGAGGCCGCCGGCCTCAAGCGGGTGACCCGTGCGGAAGTGCCGGCCAGCGAGGAGCACTGGCCCTATAGCGAAATCTTCCAGCGGCAGATGCAGTCCGAACTGGGGCCGGATACCGAAACCCGGGTTCGCGCCAAGAGCCCGCCGGCCCTTTGGGTGCATGCGCCGACGCTCGGCGAGGACTGGGTGCGCGTGCCGCTCTACCCGCATCCGTTGCGTGGCCAGCGGATCTGGAGCGTGCTGGGCTGGTTCCTGGGCATCGGCCTGCTGTCCACGGCAGCGGCATGGATTTTCGTGCGCCAGCTCAGTGCGCCGCTCAAGCGCCTGGTGATCGCCGCCCGTCAGTTGGGTCAGGGGCGTAGCGTACGGCTGCCGGTCGGCGACACGCCGAACGAAATGGCCGAGGTGTACCGCGCCTTCAACCAGATGGCCGAGGACGTCGAGCAGGCCGGGCGCGAGCGCGAACTGATGCTCGCAGGGGTGTCCCATGACCTGCGCACGCCGCTGACCCGGCTGCGCCTGTCGCTGGAGTTTCTCGACCATGATTCGGAACTGACCGATGACATGGTGCGCGATATCGAGGACATGGACGCCATCCTCGATCAGTTCCTGGCCTTCATCCGCGATGGTCGTGACGAACCCGTCGAGGAACTGGTGCTACCCGAGCTGATTCGTGAGGTGGTCGCCCCCTATAACCAGAAGAGCGAGCAGGTGCGCCTGTTCCTCGAAGCGGTGCCGGCCTTTCCGCTGCGCCGGGTGTCGATCAAGCGGCTGATCGTCAACCTCATCGAGAACGCCCTGCGCTATGGCGGCAGCCCGGTGGAGATCGTTCTGTCGGTGGCCGGTGACCACAGCGCGCCCTACGTGGTGCTGAGCGTGATGGACCGTGGCGCCGGGATCGACCCGAGCGAGCTGAGCAATATCGTCAACCCCTTCATCCGTGGCGACAGCGCCCGCGGTGGCAAGGGGGCCGGCTTGGGTCTGGCCATCGTCAAGCGCATCGCCTCGCTGCATGGCGGCAGCGTGGAGCTGCGCAACCGTACCGGCGGTGGGCTGGAAGCCCGTATCTGCCTGCCTCTGGGGTTGTTGCTACCACGCGACGCGGCCTGATTCTCGACTAGGCTGTTAAGTCGATGCAGGCACCTGTACAGCCCTTCCAGGCTGGTTCATGCTGTGCTGGCATAGCGCTATGAGGTTCGTATGCCCCGCACTGCTGAACGCCTGCCATCATGGACATGGTGGCTGCCGCTGCCGGCCTTCCATCTGGCCACCCAGCTGTCGCTGATCACTCAGTTCGAAGGCGGGCTGGGCATTTTCTATCTGCCGTTCGCCCTGGCGCTGGTTCTGGTGCTCTGGTGGGGGCCACGGGTGCTGTTGGCGCTCTACGCCAACGCGGTGCTCTCCACGCCGCTGTGGGGGCTGGACTGGCGCCTGGCGCCCCTGCATGGCCTCCCGGAAACCCTGGGTGTTGCCAGCTGTTACCTGCTGCTGCGCTGGCGCCCGTTCGACGTGGCGCTGCCGGACATCAGCCACGTGCTGCGCTTCGCTTTGCTGGGCGTGCTGCTGCCGGCGGCACTGGCCGTTGTGCTGCTGATCGCAAACCGGCTGCTGCTCGGCGAGTTGCCGGTGCGGCAGGTGCCGCAACTGGCGTTGACGCTCTGGCTGGTCGACAGCCTGACGGCGCTGTTGATCTCCAGTGCACTGCTGACCTACTTCAGCCCCTGGCTGCGTCGGCGTGGCTGGCTGATGCCGGTCGAGGGGCTGGCAGCGCCGCTGCTGCGGGTGCCTGATGCGTTGCGTAAGGTGCCGCGGCCCTATGTCCTGCTGCCGGTGCTGGTGTGCCTGCCGATACTGCTGGAACTGTTGCCCACGGCGTTGAAGTTGCCGGCCGTCGGCCTGATCATGCTGGGCCTGGCGCTGGTGTGGGGATTTTCCGGGGCGCTGTACGGGGCGACAATCAGCGTTCTGGCGGTTCTGGTGCTGCCGTGGCTTGATACCCGCGGTGCCTTCAGCTGGGTCGAGCCGCAGCGCCTGGAACTGCATGTCGGCATCCTGCTGTTCATCTTTGCGGCACTGCTGATCGGCCGCAGCCTCACCGATCTGCGCCTGGCCCTGGTGCACAGCGCAGCGGTGCAGCGCCAGCTGACCCTGGCGCATTCGGCGCTGGATGCCAGCCCGCTGGGGGTGCTGATCGCCGATGCGCGCCAGGCGCAGCTGCCGCTGGTCTACTGCAACCCGGCCTTCGAGCAGATCAGCGGGCGTGAAGCCAACGCCACGCTGGGGTTGAGCCTGCTCGAGCTGCTGCGTGGCGAGAAACGTCACGAAGGCCTGCATGCCCTGGAAACCGCCATCCGCCGTGAAGTACCCGGCAATGCCGTACTGCGCCTGCAGCGCCAGGATGGTGAAGCCTTCTGGGGCGAGGTGATCCTGGCGCCGATGCGCGACGAACAGGGTGTCAGCCACTTCATCGTCATGCAGCAGGACGTCAGCGCCCGCGAGCAGCTGGCCCAGGACATGCTGCGCCAGAGCGAAACCCTGCAGCAGCAGAGCCACCTGTTCACCCAGACGGAAAACATCGCCGACCTGGGCGGCTGGTCGCTGGACATGCGCGACATGAGCATGTACTGGAGCGCCGGCTGCTTCGCCATCTACGAACTGGATCCGAAAAGCGGCGCGCCGTCCTTTGAGGAATCCTTGTGCCAGTTCGATGCCGCCGGCCGCGAGCTGATCGGCCGCACCTTGCAGAACATGTACAAGGGCGAGGATCAGTTCGATATCGAGGTGCGCGGCACCACCGCCAGGGGCCGCCCGCGCTGGGTGCGCTTGCTCGGGGTTGCCGAGCGCGACGGTGGTGAGCTGGTGCGCATCTATGGCGCCGCCCAGGACATCACCGCCAGGCGCCGCACCGAGCAGCAACTGCGCGAGCGCGACGACCGCCTGCGGCTGTTCTTCGAGGCACCGCTGATCGGCATGGCGCTGATCACCCCGACCTTCGGCTGGTCGGAGGTCAACCTCAAACTGTGCAGCATCCTCGGCCTGAGCCGCGAGCAGTTGCTGGAATCCAGTTGGGCGGGCATCAGTTGTGCGGACGACCTCGAAGCCGAGCAACCGCTGCTCGACGAGGTGCTGGCCGGCAGCCGCGAGGGTTTCGAGCGCGACCGCAACTTCTTGCGCGCCGATGGCAGCCGAGTACCGACACGGCTCAACCTGCGCGCGGTGCGGCGCAACGACGGCAGGGTCAGCATGTTCCTGGTGCTGGTCGAGGACATCAGTGCGCGCTTCGAGGCAGAGGCCCGCTACCGTACCGTCGTCGAACATGCGCCGGAGGCGATCATGCTCTACAGCGACGCGGGCGGCATGGTCGACTTCAACGCCAATGCCCTGCGCCTGTTCGGCTATCGCCGCGAGGAGTTGCTCAACCGCCGGCCCTTCGAGCTGAGTCCGGAGCGGCAAGCCGATGGCAGGCCGTCGTCCGAGGCCGCCAGGCATTACCTCAAGGCGGCCCTGGCGGGCGAGGTGCCGGTGTTCGAGTGGCTGCACCGCGACAGCACTGGCCGGCAGTTCCCCTGCGAGGTGCGCCTGGTGCGCCTGCCGGGCGAGCCGATATTGATCCGCTGCAGCGTGACGGACATTTCCGAGCGCCAGCGCTACCAGCGTGAGATCGAGCGCCTGGCCTACAGCGACGAGCTGACCGGCCTGCCCAATCGCCGGCTGATGCTCGACCGCCTGCAGCACGCCATGGATCGCGAGATTCGCCAGGGCAGCCTGGGCGCGCTGCTGTTCATCGACCTCGACCATTTCAAGACGGTCAATGACAGCCTTGGCCATCTGGTCGGCGACAGCCTGCTGCGCGAAGTGACCGCGCGCCTGGAAGCGCAGCTGCGCAACGAAGACACCCTGGCACGCATGGGCGGCGACGAGTTCGTGGTGCTGCTCGAGGGGCTGGACGCCAATGCCCAGCTGGCGGGCGAGCAGGCGGCGATGGTTGGCGAGCGCTTGCTCAAGAGCCTGGAGCAGCCCTGCCTGATCGACGGCCATGAGCTGGCAATGAGTGCCAGCATCGGCATCGCCCTGCATCCGCTCGGCGAGCAGAACGCCGCCGACGTGCTCAAACAGGCGGATACCGCCATGTACCGCGCCAAGCAGGGCGGGCGCAACGCCCTGCACTTCTTTGCGCCGGAGATGCAGGCGGCCATCGATCAGCGCCTGCAGTTGCAGGGCGAGCTGCGCCAGGCCATTGCCCGCGACCAGCTGTACTTGGTGTTCCAGCCACAGCTGCAACTGGGCGACGGCCAACTGATCGGTGCCGAGGTGCTGGTGCGCTGGGCGCACCCGGAGAAGGGCGAAATCCTGCCGGGCCAGTTCATCCCGCTGGCCGAGGAAACCGGGTTGATCCAGGACATCGGCAGCTGGGTGCTGGAGCGCGCCTGCGCCACGCTGCAGGGCTGGTTGCCGCACTACCCCAGCGTGGTGCTGGCGGTGAACCTCAGCCCACGGGAGCTGCGCAGCCGCGAATGCGTCGAGCGGGTGCGCGGCTGCCTGGAGCGCTACGGCGTGCCGGCCACGGCGCTGGAACTGGAGCTCACCGAGGGCGTGCTACTCGAGGACGTCGAGCAGTGCATCGCCAACATGCGGGCGCTCAAGGCCCTCGGCGTGCGCTTCTCGATCGACGATTTCGGTACCGGTTATTCCTCCCTGACCTACCTCAAGCGGCTGCCGCTGGATCGCCTGAAGATCGACCGCAGCTTCACCCAGGACCTGGGCGCCGGCGGCAACGGCAGTAACGTCCTGCTGGTGGAAACCATCCTGATGATCGCCCGCAATCTGGGCCTGGAATGCGTGGCCGAAGGCATCGAGACGCCAGAGCAGCTCGAGCACCTGAAAAAACTGGGCTGTGAGGTTGGCCAGGGCTACCTGCTCGGCAAGCCGATGCTCGCGGCGGATTTTCTGCAGCGCATGGCCCGGCCAAGCCTGGTTCGTTCCTGAGGCGTCACCAGCTCAGCGTGCTGCCCTCGAGCGTGGCATTGCGGCCATAAGGCCAGGCGAAGTTGGCGTCGCCGTGGCCGCTGGGCAGTTCGCCGTACAGCGGGATATCGAACGGCGCCAGGTACTCGCCGATGATCTCCTCGATGCTGTGCTGCACGCCGCGCCGCGGGCAGTCGGTGAAGCTGCCCAGGCACACCGCCGCCGGGCGGCGTTCGGCGAAGCTTTCCAACAGTTGCCAGAAGCTGCGCTCCAGGCGGTAGTAAGGCTCGCCGACGTCTTCGAGGATCAGAATTGCGTTATCCGGCAACTGCATACCGGCGACCGTGCCGCAGCCGCTGGCCAGCGCCGTGAGGTTGCCGCCAACCAGCGGCCCCTCGATGGTGGACTGCGGGCCGCTGAGGTGGCGTACCGGCAATGAATGGCTGCTGCCCTGCAGCAGATCCCACAGCGAGCGCATCGACGCCAGCCGTTCACGCTGCCCGGCCGGTGCGGCCAACGCCTGCAGGCCAAGGGCGGTGGCGACCGGGCCGTGGATGCCGGGCAGCTCATGGCGGGCGAAGGCATCGAGCAGGATCGACAGGTCCGAGTAGCCGATTAGCGGGCGCGGGCTGGCGTTGCGCAGCAGTGCCCAGTCGATGCCGGGCAACAATTGTGCGCAGCCATAGCCGCCGCGCAGGCACCAGACGGCATCGATATCCGGCAGGCTGAAGGCTTCGTGCAGGTCATCCAGACGCTGCGCCGGCGTACCGGCCAGGTAACGATGGCGAGCCCGCACGTTGCGGCCCAGGTGGTAGTCGATGCCCTGCACCTCGAGCTGCGCCAAGGTCGCGTCGAACACGTCATCGGCAATCGCCGAGGCGGGGGCGATCAGGGCCAGGCGGCCTGCAAATGGCGCACTCATCCTTTGCCCTTGGTACGGGTCAGGTTGGGGCCGCCGTTCTTTTCCAGGAACTGGATGATCATCCCGGCGACGTCCTTGCCGGTGGTCACTTCGATGCCTTCCAGGCCCGGCGAGGAGTTCACTTCCATCACCAGCGGCCCATGGTTGGAACGCAGGATGTCGACACCGGCCACCGACAGGCCCATGACCTTGGCGGCACGAATGGCGGTCATGCGTTCTTCCGGGGTGATCTTGATCAGGCTGGCGGTGCCGCCGCGGTGCAGGTTGGAGCGGAATTCGCCCGGCTTGGCCTGGCGCTTCATCGCCGCGATGACCTTGTCGCCGACCACGAAGCAGCGGATGTCGGCGCCGCCGGCTTCCTTGATGTATTCCTGCACCATGATGTTCTGCTTGAGGCCCATGAAGGCCTCGATCACCGACTCGGCGGCCTTTTCGGTTTCACACAGCACCACGCCGATGCCCTGGGTGCCTTCGAGCACCTTGATCACCAGCGGCGCGCCGTTGACCATGTGGATCAGGTCGGGAATGTCGTCCGGCGAGTGGGCGAAACCGGTCACCGGCAGGCCGACGCCGCGCCGCGACAGCAGCTGCAGCGAGCGCAGCTTGTCCCGCGAGCGGGCGATGGCCACCGACTCGTTGAGCGGCACCACGCCCATCATCTCGAACTGGCGCAGCACCGCGCAGCCATAGAAGGTCACCGAGGCGCCGATGCGCGGGATCACCGCGTCGAAGCCTTCCAGCGGCTTGCCGCGGTAATGGATCTGCGGCTTGTGGCTGGCGATGTTCATGTAGGCGCGCAGGGTGTCGATCACCACCATTTCATGGCCGCGCTGTTGCCCGGCCTCGACCAGGCGACGCGTGGAATACAGGCGCGGATTGCGCGACAGCACAGCGATTTTCATTGGGCACCGGTCGGGTCGGGAAGTACGGGTTTGTCTTGTACGTAGGTGAGCGCCGGGTTGACCACCAGGTGGCCGTCGATCAGCGCTTTGGAGCCGAGCAGCATGCGATAGCGCATGGCCTTGCGGCTGGCCAGGGTGAATTCCACCGGCCACTGCAAGTCGCCCAGCATCAGGCTGGTGCGGATCACGTAGCGACTCTGGGCCTGGCCATTGGAGCTCTTGATGATCTTCAGGGCAACCAGGCGCGCTTCGCAGCGATGGCGGCGCTGCACCTGGGTGCCGATATAGGCGGTAAAGCGCACCCAGCGCTCGCCGTCGCGCTCGAACGGCTGGATGTCACTGGCGTGCAGGCTCGAAGTGCTGGCGCCGGTATCGATCTTGGCGCGCAGGCCGACGATGCCGAGTTCGGGCAGGTTCACCCACTCGCGCAGGCCGATCACGTTGAGGTGGTCGAATGTCTTCAAGAAAGCTGTCCGTATCTACTTAGGTCGCGCATCTGCCGCGCATGGTACTGAAAATCCGCCGCGCTGCACGTTCGTCAATGCGTGGTCGCTGCAGGCGTCCACGCCGCGTCGGCGATCTCCGGCAAACCTCGGAATTGCGGCTTGGCGAACAGGTAACCCTGCATCAGGTCGATGCCGATGGAGGCGAGGAAGTCCCGCTCGCCCGGCGTTTCGATCCCTTCGGCGATCACCGTTACACCCAGATCGTTACAGATAGACAGGATGCCGCGCGCGATGGCCTGGCGCGCCTTGTCCTTGTCGACATCGCGAATCAGTGCCATGTCCAGCTTGATCAGGTCAGGCTGAAAGTCGGCCAGCAGGGTGAGGCCCGAGTGGCCGGCGCCGAAGTCGTCGATGGCGGTCTTGAAGCCGAACTCCTGGTATTGGCGCAGGATGTTGGTCAGGTGTTTGCTGTCGGCCATGTGGTCGCTTTCCAGGGTCTCGAAGATCAGCCGGTCGAGCGGAAAATCGTGCTGGCGCGCCGCTTCCAGGGTGCTGCGGATGCACAGCTCGGGGCGATACACGGCATTGGGCAGGAAGTTGATCGACAGGTAGCTGGCCATGCCCAGCTGCTTGGCTTCGGCAATCGCCTGGGTGCGGCAGCGCTGGTCGAAGCGGTAGCGGTTGTCGTCGGTGATGCGCTCAAGCACCGAAAGCGCACCTTCGCCTGCCGGGCCACGTACCAGCGCCTCGTGGGCGAACACCTGGCGGCTGCGCACGTCGATGATCGGCTGGAAGGCGAAATGGAAGGCGAAATCCAGCTCCGTGCTGCCCTGGCAGCCCTGACATTTTTCAGGGTGGATAAGATCGCTGGGAAAGTGGGTCACCGCTGCTCCAGAATGAGGATTGCTCAAGCTTGCATGCATCGGACAATGCGCACAGGCTGGAGTGACAATGAATTGTGAGGTTAGCGAGGTAAGGGTGGCAAAGCAGGATGCCGATGACAAGGTAAGGTTAGACAAGTGGCTGTGGGCCGCGCGCTTCTACAAAACCCGGGCGTTGGCCAAGGCGGCGATCGAAGGCGGCAAGGTGCATTGCCGTGGCGAGCGCTGCAAGCCGGGCAAGGAGCCCAAGGTCGGTGACGAGTACGTGATTCGCACCGGTTTCGAGGAGCGAACCGTGGTGGTGCAGGCGCTGTCGGTGGTGCGCCGCGGCGCACCCGAGGCGCAGACGCTGTATGCCGAAACCGGCGAGAGCATCGTGCGCCGGGAAAAGGCTGCCGAGCAGCGCAAGGCTGGTGCCCTGGGGGTGCAGACCGACGGTCGGCCGAGCAAGAAGCAGCGCCGGCAGCTGTTCTACCTGCGCGGCGGCTCCGGGGACTGGGTGGAGTAGGGCTGCCCGCCATGCAGGCAGGCGGTGGCCGTCAGCGCCCGTTGACCACCGCGAAGGCGCCGATCACCGGCAGCCGCGCCAGGGGGCGCATCAAGGGCGCCGTGGCGCGCTCGATGGCAGCGCTGGCGCGGTAGGCCAGCGGGGTGTAGCAGCTCCAGGCGATGCCCAGCACACTGAGCAGTACGCCGCCGACAAAGGCGTCCGCACCCCAGTGGGCGCCGGCGACCAGGCGCGGCAGCATGCCGAGCATCGCCACGCCCCATACCAGTAGGCGGCGCCAGCCGCTGACGAAGAAGCTGCAGAACATCGCCCAGATCATCAGCACCGAGGCGTGGTCGCCCGGGAAGCTGCGGCTGGCGCTGTCCTTGAGGTCCCAACGTTCTTCCCAGGCCGGGAACATCTCGGTCAGCCGCGCGCTGCCTGCAATCTGCAGCGATGGGCTCGCATGTTGCCAGCCCATGTACTCGACCAGGTCGGAAAAGCCCACACGCATCAGCAGCATGACGGTCAGCGCGACCAGAAACGCATACAGCCCGGTGCGCACCTGGTTGGCCGGGAAGATCAGCCCGGCGCGCAGCAGGATCGCCAGCATCACCACGCCGACGCCGGCATCCACCGGGCGCATGCTGCCGATGGCCCAGATATGCGCCCACAGGCCGGCGGCATGCACGGGGTCGTTGAGCAGATGGAACAGCCAGACGTCGAACTGATTCCAGTACACGCGAGTGACCGGCCACAGCCAGCTGGCGAACAGCAGGCCGATAAGCAGGTGGCTGAGCAAAAGGGCGCGTGGGCGCCATTGGGTATTGAGAGCGAGATACATGACGGCGGCTCGAAGAAAACCGCCGATTCTAGGCAGCTGTGCTGCCTCGCTGGGCGCTATCGCGGCTTCGTTCAGCCCGGGTTCAGCTGCTGTACGCCTGCCGTTCTTCGCGTGCGGCTTGGTCGGCGTCGCGTTTGCGCCTAAAATTGCCGGCCCCCAGTCCAGTGGGCGCGCCCCTGGCCTGTCTTGCATCCATCAGCAGGCGACCCGTTATGTCCGACTTCACCCAACGCTTTATTTTCGATGACACCGATGTGCGCGGTGAACTGGTCGGGCTGTCCGGCAGCTATCAACAGGTGCTGGCCAAGCACGACTACCCACGCCCGGTGGCGCAACTGCTCGGTGAGCTGCTGGCCGCCGCTTCCCTGCTGGTCGGCACCCTGAAGTTCGACGGCCTGCTGGTGCTGCAGGTGCGCTCCGAGGGCCCGGTACCGCTGCTGATGGTGGAATGCTCCAGCGAAGGCGACGTGCGTGGCATCGCCCGTTACCAGGCCGAGCGTATCGCCGAGGGCGACGGATTGCCGCAGTTGATGCCCGAAGGCGTGCTGGCGATGACCGTCGACCCCACCCAGGGGCAGCGCTATCAAGGCATCGTGTCGCTGGACGGCGACACCCTGGCCGATTGCCTGAGCAACTACTTCGCTACCTCCGAACAGCTGGCCACGCGCTTCTGGCTGTGCGCCGACGGCCTGCGCGCCCGCGGCTTCCTGCTCCAGCAACTGCCGGCCGATCGCCTGCCCGATGATGAAGAGCGCGCGGCCAGCTGGGAGCACCTGGTGACCCTGGCCAACACCTTGCAGAACGAGGAGTTGCTGGGCCTGGACAACGAAACCGTGCTGCATCGCCTGTACCACGAGGAGACGGTTCGCCTGTTCGAGCCGCGTGGCATTCGCTTCCGTTGTAGCTGCTCGCGTGAACGCTCGGCCAAAGCGCTGGTCAGTTTAGGGCGGGCCGATGCCGAGCTGCTGGTCAGCGAGCATGACGGCCGCGTGGAAATCGACTGCCAATTCTGCAACGAACGCTACGGCTTCGACGCCGCCGACATCGCTCAGCTGTTCGCGGGCGGAGGCAGTCAGCAGCCCTCCGACACCCGTCACTGAGGGCTGCCAGCAACGCGCAGGCTGTTCTGATTGGGGGCTGCACCCGTAGCCCGCTTTTCTGGCATAATCCGCGCACTTTTTTAGCTGTAGCCCTGCTCCGCGCAGGGCTACAAAACGTTTGGAAGACTCGGCCACTCGGCCGACGGGGACTTACATGACGCAAGCCAACAACGCTGTGTACACCGACATCAGCACTGCCCAACTGGTCGAAGAAGCCCTTCGTCGCGGTGAAGGCGAACTGGCGTCCACTGGTGCTCTGGTTGTACGCACCGGCCACCGTACCGGGCGTTCTCCGGTCGACCGCTTCATCGTCGACGAGCCGAGCACCTCGGCCGATATCGGCTGGGGCCCGATCAACCGCAAGTTTCCAGCCGACAAGTTCGATGCCCTGTGGGATCGCGTCCAGGCGTTCTCCGATGCCCAGGACAGCTTCGTTTCCCACGTTCATGTAGGCTCCGCCGAAGCTCACTACCTGCCCGTCAAGATGACCACTGCCACTGCCTGGCAGAACCTCTTCGGCCGTCAGCTGTTCATCGAGCCGACCCAGTACAACCCGTCCGGCAAGCAGGAGTGGCAAGTTCTCAATGTTGCCAACTTCGAGTGCGTGCCCGAGCGTGACGGCACCAACTCCGATGGCTGCGTGATCATCAACTTCGCACAGAAGAAGGTGCTGATCGCCGGCATGCGTTACGCCGGTGAAATGAAGAAAGCCATGTTCAGCGTGCAGAACTTCCTGCTGCCGGCCGCCGACGTGCTGCCGATGCACTGCGCTGCCAACATCGGCGAAGAAGGCGACGTGACCCTGTTCTTCGGCCTGTCCGGCACCGGCAAGACCACCCTGTCCGCCGATGAAAGCCGTTACCTGATCGGTGACGACGAGCACGGCTGGGGCACTGGCGTGGTGTTCAACATCGAAGGCGGTTGCTATGCCAAGTGCATCGACCTGTCCGAGAAGAACGAGCCGGTGATCTGGAAAGCCATCAAGTTCGGCACCGTGCTGGAAAACGTGGTGCTCGACGAGCAGCGCAAGCCGGATTACACCGACGACAGCCTGACCCAGAACAGCCGCGCCGCCTACCCGCTGGAATTCGTCGAGAAACGCAGCGAGAAGAACCTCGGCGGCGAGCCGAACGCGGTGATCTTCCTGACCTGCGACCTGACTGGCGTGCTGCCACCGGTGTCGATCCTCAACGAAGAGCAAGCGGCTTACCACTTCCTGTCCGGTTACACCGCCCTGGTCGGTTCCACCGAAATGGGTTCGGGCAGCGGCATCAAGTCGACCTTCTCCACCTGCTTCGGCGCACCGTTCTTCCCGCGTCCGGCTGGCGTTTACGCCGAGCTGCTGATCAAGCGCATCCAGGCCTTCGGCTCCAAGGTCTACCTGGTCAACACCGGCTGGACTGGCGGCGGCTACGGCGTCGGCAAGCGTTTCAACATCCCCACCACCCGTGGTGTGATCGCCGCGATCCAGAGCGGCGCGTTGATCGGTACCGAAACCGAGCACCTGCCGATCATCAACCTGAACGTGCCGAAAGCCGTTCCGGGCGTCGAGACCAACCTGCTCAACCCGCGCAACACCTGGGCTGACAAGGCTGCCTACGACGAGGCCGCCAAGGGCCTGGCCAAGCTGTTCATCGACAACTTCACCAAGTTCGACGTCAGCGATGCCATCAAGAGCGCCGGCCCGCAGCTGTAAGCTCGCGCCACGTTCGACAAGGCCGCCTTCGGGCGGCTTTGTCATTTATGGTGCAACACTTCTCGCGGCCCCCAGGCGGCTGTGCGCTGTGAAACGCTTGCCACACAGGTTACGGTTATTGGCCATTCAGCGGTCAATGGAGTGACAGCTCATGTCCACCCTCAAACGTGTCTTCGGTTTCGACCAACTGCGCCCCGGCCAGGAAGCGGTGATCAGCGCCGTGCTCGCTGGCCGCTCGGCGGCGGCGATCTTTCCCACCGGCTCGGGCAAATCCCTGTGCTACCAGTTGCCGGCCCTGCACCTGCCGCACCTGACGGTGGTGGTCTCGCCGCTATTGGCGCTGATGCAGGACCAACTGGCCTTTCTGCACCGCCATGGCATCAGTGCGGCCAGCATCGATTCGGCGCAGAGCCGTGAGCAGGTCAGCGAGACCATGGCCAAGGCCAAGTCCGGTGAGCTGAAGATCCTGATGATTTCGGTCGAGCGCCTGAAGAACGAGCGCTTTCGCAACTTCATCAGTGACGTGCCGATTTCCCTGCTGGTGGTCGACGAAGCCCACTGCATTTCCGAGTGGGGCCACAACTTCCGCCCGGATTACCTGAAGCTGCCGGACTATCAGCGCCAGTTCGGTATTGCCCAGGTGCTGCTGCTCACCGCCACGGCAACGCCGCCGGTGATCAAGGACATGCAGAAGAAATTCGCCATCGCCGCCGAGGATGTAGTCACCACCGGCTTCTACCGGCCCAACCTGAACCTGCTGGTCGAGCCCGTGGCGGGGCGCGACAAGCAGCGCCGCCTCGAGCAGTGGCTGGGCGCCAAGCAGGGCGAGCCGAGCATCGTCTACGTTACCCAGCAGAAGACTGCCGAGCAGGTGGCCGAGCAGCTCAGCCAGCGAGGCTTGTCGGTCAGCGCTTACCATGCCGGCATGGGCCACGAGATTCGCGAGGCGATCCAGCGGCGCTTCATGGCTGGCGAGTTGGGCTGCATCGTCGCCACCATCGCCTTCGGCATGGGCATCGACAAGCGCGACATCCGCAACGTGGTGCATTTCGACCTGCCCAAGTCGGTGGAAAACTACAGCCAGGAAATCGGCCGTGCTGGCCGTGATGGCGAAGCCTCCGACTGCCTGGTGCTGGCCAACCGCGACAGCCTCAACGTGCTGGAGAACTTCGTGTACGGCGATACGCCGGAGCACGACGGCATCGTGCGCGTGCTCGAAGAGATTCGTGGCAACAGCAGTGGCGGGCAGTGGGAAATGACCATCAATGCGCTGAGCGATCACAGCAATATCCGCCAGTTGCCGCTCAAGACGCTGCTGGTGCAGCTGGAGCTGCGCGGCATCATCGCGCCGCGCTACGCCTATTTCGCCGAGTACCGCTTCAAGTACCTGCTCGAGCCCGAGGCGTTGCTGGGCAAGTTCGAAGGCGAGCGGCGGCAGTTCATCGAGGCCATCGTCAGCGCGTCCACGCGGGCGCGTACCTGGTGCACGGTGGATTTCGACGCCCTGTACAACGGCCATCAGGCGCCGCGCGCCCGGGTGGTCAAGGCCCTGGATTACCTGCAGGAGCGCGGCTGGATCGAGCTGGAAAGCAAGCAGATGACCGACGTCTATGCCGTGCTGCAGCCGGATTTCGATATTCAGGCGCTGGCCGCCGAGCTGCACGCCTATTTCCTCGCCCAGGAGAGCAGCGAGATCCGTCGTATCCAGGCCATGCTCGCGCTGTTCGCCAGTGAGCACTGCCTGAGCCATCGGCTGGCCGTCTACTTTGGCGATGAACAAGCGCCGCAGCACTGCGGGCATTGTTCGGTGTGCCGTGGTCAGGTCGCCCAGCTGCCCGAGCCGCCCGTGCTGAAGCCCCTGGCCAGCCTGGATCGCGAGGCGCTGTGCGGCGCATTCATCAGCAAATACCAGAGTGCCCGCGGCGCTGAGTTGCCCAGCAACGAATGCCTGGCGCGCTTTCTGTGCGGCATCAGCGTGCCGCTGTTCACCCGCCTCAAGGCCCGGCAGATCAACGGTTTCGCCGTCCTGGAAGACTACCCTTACGGCGAGATTCGCGCCTGGCTGGCCGGCGGCTGAGGGCCTGTCGACGGGCGGCCCTGGCTA
The DNA here is from genome assembly GCF_031119625.1 of Pseudomonas sp. G34. Lineage (GTDB taxonomy): Bacteria > Pseudomonadota > Gammaproteobacteria > Pseudomonadales > Pseudomonadaceae > Aquipseudomonas. The sequence goes on along the minus strand of NZ_JAVHZV010000006.1, from coordinate 83,583 downwards.
CGTGGGCCATACTGCAAGGCTTCGCCGCCCGGATCTTCAACCATGAATGCTTGCATGCCCCAGCGCCTGGCCCGCGCCATCAATGCGCAGCCCGCCGAGTTGACCGCCGCCCTGGCCGGCTTTGCGCTGTTCTTCTGCCTGTTCTGCGGCTACTTCATGCTGCGACCGATCCGCGAGTCGATGGGCATCCAGGCCGGGGTGGAAAACCTGCAGTGGCTGTTCACCGCGACCTTCGTGGTGATGCTCTTGGCGGTGCCACTGTTCGCCTGGCTCAACTCGCGGGTGCCGCGCATCCGCTTCATCGACTGGGTGTACGGCTTCTTCTGCGTCAACCTGCTGGGTTTCGCCGTGGCGTTCAGCCTGATGGCCGACAGCCTGTGGCTGGCGCGGACGTTCTACGTGTGGATCTCGGTCTACAACCTGTTCGTGGTCTCGGTGGCCTGGAGCCTGATGGCCGACGTGTTCGACTCGCCCCAGGCCAAGCGGCTGTTCGCCTTTATCGCCGCGGGCGCCAGCGTTGGCGGTCTGCTCGGCCCGGCGCTGAGTGCGTTGCTGGTCGGCAGCATCGGCGCCAGCGGCCTGGTGCTATTGGCTGCGCTGCTGCTGGCCGCGGCCCTGGTGCTCAAGCATTACCTGATGGGCTGGCGCGAACGGGCCGGTGCCGGGCGGCCGGGAGCCAGCCTGACGGAGAGCCCTCGGCGCCCGGTGGCGGGCAATCCGTTCAGCGGCATGACGCGGGTATTCAAATCGTCCTATCTGCTGGGCATCTGTGCCTTCGTGATCCTGCTCGCCACGGTCACCACCTTTCTGTACTTCGAGCAGGCGCGGCTGGTCGCTGAACGCTTCCCTGATCGCGATGCCCAGGTGCGGGTGTTCGGACTGATCGATTTCGTGGTCCAGGCCGGTGCGCTGCTGGCCCAGCTGTTCATCACCGGTCGCGTTGCCCAGCGCCTCGGCGTACGCAGCCTGCTGGCCGCGGTGCCGATGCTGATGTGCGTGGGCTTTCTCGCCCTGGCCCTGGCGCCGACCTTCGTGGTGCTGGCTGGCTTGATGATCGTGCGGCGTATCGGTGAGTACGCCTTCGTGCGGCCGGGCCGGGAAATGCTCTTCGCGCCGCTGGATGCCGAGAGCAAGTACAAGGCCAAGAACTTCATCGACACCGTGGTCTACCGCGGCGGCGATGCGCTCAGCGGCTGGGCCAAGAGCCTGATCGACATGCTCGGCTATGGCGTGGCGTTGATCGCGCTGGTCGGCGCCCTCTGTGCGGCGCTCTGGGGGCTGCTGGGCTGGTACCTGGGCGGCCGGGCGGATCGCGGCGAAACCGGCACGTCGGCGGCCGAGCGCGAGGTAGCGGTCAGGCGTTGATCAGCGTGCGCGCCTCGCCGAAGCAGGCTTCGGCGAGCGGCGAGCGAGGTGCGCCGCGGCGCATGATCAGGCCCAGCGGCGCCAGGGTATGGGCGTCCTCGATGGGGGTGAGGATCAGCTCGTTGGTGAACTCGGCCAGGCCGTTCTGCAGCGGCATGATCGAGCAGCACAGGCCGGCGCTGACCGCCTGCAGCAACTGGTGAACGGCATCGGTTTCCAGCTTGGGCAGCGGCGTCAGCCCCCGGGAGCGGAAGCTGTGGTCGATCGACTGGCGAAAGTGCATGCCAGCCGACAGCAGGCCCAGGGGCAGGTCGATCAGGCTTTCCCAGCGCAGGGTGGTTTCGCTGAACTGGAAATGCCGGCGGTCGTACAGCAGCCCCATGCGCGTGGCGGCCAGCTCCAGGCTGTCGAAGTGCTCGCGGTCGAGGCGATCCAGATACGATAGGCCCAGGTCGAGCTGGTTGCTGCCCAGGCGCTCGAGAATCTGGTCGCTGCTCAGGGCGAACAGCTGAAAGCGCAGCCCCGGATGCTGCTCGGCGAACAGCCGTACCAGTGCCATCGGGTCGAAGCCGGACAACGGCACCACGCCCAGGCGCAGGGTGCCGACCAGCTGGCCGCGGCAGGCGGCGGCCTCGGCGTACAGGCCGTCGTGGGCGGCCATCAGACTGCGCGCCCAGGCCAGTACCCGCTCGCCTTCGGCGGTGAAGCCCTCGAAGCGTTGGCCGCGGCGCACCAGTTCCAGGCCCAGTTCGTTCTCCAGGTTGCGCAGGCGCATCGACAGGGTCGGCTGGGTGACGTGGCAGCGGGTCGCCGCCTGGCCGAAATGGCGGGTCTCGTCGAGGGCGATCAGAAACTTGAGCTGCTTGATATCCATGGGCGCTCTATCGGCAGGGTAGGCGGTGCCTGGGCGGCGTGGAAAATTCTAGCAGCCGCATCAGGAAACGACGGTATCGTCCCGGGCCTGGGGCTGGCGCTCGCCCACCCAGTATTCGATCAGGTCGCGCAGCTGCGAGAGCTCCACCGGCTTGGCCATGTGGCCGTCCATGCCGGCCTGGCGGGCGCGCTCCTTGTGCTCGCTGAGGATGTGCGCGGTCAGCGCGACCACCGGCGTACGCGGGCGGCGCTCGGCGATCTCCCAGGCGCGCAGCTGCTCGGTGGCGGAAAAGCCGTCCATCACCGGCATTTCGCAATCCATCAGCACCAGGTCATAGCGCTGGGTCTTCATGGCATTCAGGGCTTCCTCGCCATTGCTCGCCGTGTCCGGCTTGAGGTTGAGCTTGCCGAGCATGCCGCGGATCACCTTGGTGGAGATGCTGTTGTCCTCGGCCACCAGAATGCGGAAGTCCTCGGGCACCTCCAGGGTTGCCGGGCTGGCCAGGGCGGGGGCATCCGGGCCGCGCTGGCGCTGGGCGAGCTCGTCGGCCAGGGTGGCCTTGAGGGTGTAGCCGGCCACCGGCTTGGCGAGAATGCGCTTGATGCCGGCGTTGCGCGCGATGATCTTGCTCGGTGCATGGCTGATGCCGGTGAGCATGATGATCAGGATGTCGTTGTTGAGGCTCGGGTCTTCCTTGATCTTGGCGGCCAGCTGCATGCCGCTCATGCCCGGCATGTCCTGGTCGAGCAGCACCACGTCGAAGTATTCGCGCATGTGCGCACGGGTGCGCAGCAGCGCCAGCGCCTCCTTGCCCGACGGCACGCTGCTGACGTTCATGCCCCAGGCATTGCACTGCTGCAGCAGCACCTTGCGGCAGGTGTCGTTGTCGTCCACCACCAGCAGGCGGGTGCCCTGCAGGGTGCCGTCGATATCGGTGCTCGGCTGCTGCAGGCGGGCGTCATCCAGGGGCAGGGTCAGCCACAGGGTGGAGCCCTGGGTGCCGCCGCTCTGGATACCGAACTCGCCGCCCATCAGCAGAATCAACTGGCGGGCGATGATCAGCCCCAGGCGGCTGCCCAGGCGGGTGGCCGAGAGGAAGTCGCGGCTCTGCAGCTCGGTGTTGAGCAGCGCATCGCGCTCGCTGGCATTGAGCGGGTGGCCGCTGTCCTGCACGGCGAAGCGCAGGCGCGGCTGCTCGCCGCTGGTATCGAGGGCGACCACCAGCAGGATCTCGCCTTCGCTGGTCTGCTTGAAGGCGTTGTCGAGCAGGCTGAGGAGGATCTGTCGCAGGCGCGTCGGATCGCCACTGGCGATGCGCGGCACCTGGGGCTGGATGAAGCTGATCAGCTCGATCTTCTGCAGCTCGGCCTTGGCGCGGAAGATGTCCAGGCAGTCCTCGGTCAGGGCGTTGAGGTCGAACTGCACGTCGTCCAGCTCGATCTGCCCCGACTCCAGCTTGGAAATGTCGAGAATCTCGTTGATCAGGTTGAGCAGCTCGTTACCGGAGCTGTGAATGGTCTGCACGTAATCGCGCTGCTTGGCCGACAGTGGCGTGCCGAGCAGCAGCTCGGTCATGCCCAGCACGCCGTTCATGGGCGTGCGGATCTCATGGCTGATCTTGGCCAGAAATTCGGCCTTGGCCCTGAGCTCGGCGTCACTGGCGACCAGCGCGGTGCGCGCTCGCGACGCGGCGCGCTGCAGCTGGCGCTGGTGCTCGGCGAGGGCGGCGCTGAGCACCACGCCGCTCAGCGTGGCGATGGTGAACACGCCGATGACCAGCCAGCCCGGGTCGAGCTGGTCGAAGCCGAACAGGATCGGGATGAACAGGCCGAAGCCGACGTTGAACACCACCATGGCGACGACCAGCAGGCGCGCCGACTGGTAGCCGTTGTGCCAGTGCACGCCGCTGACCAGCAGGACCGCCAGGGTGCCCAGGAACACCAGCAGGTAGACCACTGCGCTGTACCAGAGCAGCCCGGTGATCAGGATGGTCAGGCCCAGCAGCAGCGTTACCAGGGCGTGCCCCTGCAGGACGAGATTGAGCTTGCTGCGCTGCATCGGCGTGTTGCGGAAGAAGCCGAGCACGAACGCTGACAGGCAGAACGCCGCGATCAGCGCGCTGGTGTCGGCGATCAGCGACTGGTTGTAACCCAATCGCGGCACCCAGGCCGCCAGTAGCCCCAGGTTGGCGGCTGCGCACACCGCCAGCCCGGCATGCAGCCCGGCGAGCCACAGGCTGCAGGCCGAGCGGATGTAGGCGAAGCGGATCAGGTTGTAGACCACCACCAGCAGCAACGCGCCGAGCAGGGCGCCAAACAGGTAGGCCGGTTTTTCCAGGCTGACCAGCTCGGCCTCGTCGATGACCTTGAACCAGGCCATCAGCGGGTGGTTGGAGGTCATCCGCACATAGACTTCCCGGGCCTGCCCGTCGTTGGGCAGCGACATCAGGTAAGCCCGCGAGGGCAGCGGCCGCGAGCTCATCGGCATCGACTCGCCGCTGTGCACGGTCTGCTCGATCAGCGCGCCGTTGAGCAGGTAGTAATCGAGAAACTGTACCCGTGGGGCGAACAGCCACAGCCAGTAGGGGGCCTGGTGCTCGGGCACGTCGAAACGCAGCCACACGGCTTTTTCACTGGGCGGGTAGGTGAAAGCGAGGTCATCGAGGGGCAGGAACTGATTGCGCCGGCTGCGCACGTCGTCCAGGTTCAGCTGGGCACTGTCGTCGACGAATACCGACCAGCCGGTGGCATAGGGCGTGACCGCGCGCTGCGCCGCCGTGCTCGACAGGCAGACGCCGGCCAGCAGCAGGCTGACGAGTAGACCTATGGCGATCCTGAGCCGTCGCACGTGGCAATCCCTTTTAGGTTATACGGCTGAATTATAGCCAGCCGAGGTGGCACAGACTATGACACTGAAACCCTATCCTGACAGCCAGGCCGTCCGCTTCAGCGGCTGCCTGTGGTATTGCCGATGGGCGGCATCGCGCGATGCCGCCCATCGTGTCGCATCAGTTGTCGCCGCGCTCGCGGGCGATTGCCCGGTAGCCGATGTCGTTGCGGTGGAACATGCCGTTCCAGCGAATCTTCTCGGCCAGGCGGTAGGCCTGCTGCTGGGCGTCCGCCACGCTGGCGCCAATGGCGGTGGCGCACAGCACGCGGCCGCCAGCGGTCACCACCTGACCGTCCTGCAGGGCGGTACCGGCATGGAACACCTTGCCTTCGAGCTGAGCGGCGTCATCCAGGCCCTCGATGACATCGCCCTTGGCGTAGTCGCCCGGGTAGCCACCGGCCGCCAGCACCACGCCCACGGTCGGTCGCGGGTCCCAGGTCGCTTCGACCTTGTCCAGGGCCTTGGCCAGTGCAGCCTCGACCAGCAGCACCAGGGAGCTTTCCAGGCGCACCATGATCGGCTGGGTTTCCGGGTCGCCAAAGCGGCAGTTGAACTCGATGACCTTTGGCGCACCGGCCTTGTCGATCATCAGCCCGGCATACAGGAAACCGGTGTAGACGTTGCCTTCAGCCGCCATGCCGCGCACGGTCGGGTAGATCACTTCGTCCATCACCCGCTTGTGCACTGCGGCGGTGACCACCGGTGCCGGCGAGTAGGCGCCCATGCCGCCAGTGTTCGGGCCGCTGTCGGCATCGCCAACGCGCTTGTGGTCCTGGCTGGTGGCCATCGGCAGCACGTTCTGGCCGTCGACCATGACGATGAAGCTGGCTTCCTCGCCATCGAGGAATTCCTCGATCACCACGCGCGCGCCGGCGTCACCGAAGGCGTTGCCGGAGAGCATGTCGCGCACCGCGTCCTCGGCTTCCTGCAGGGTCATGGCGACGATCACGCCCTTGCCCGCCGCCAGGCCGTCGGCCTTGATGACGATCGGTGCGCCTTTCTCGCGCAGGTAGGCCAGGGCCGGCTCGACCTCGGTGAAGTTCTGGTAGTCGGCCGTCGGGATGTTCTGGCGGGCCAGGAAATCCTTGGTGAAGGCCTTGGAGCCTTCCAGCTGGGCGGCGGCGGCGGTGGGGCCGAAGATGTCCAGGTCGCGGGAGCGGAACAGGTCGACCACACCTTTGACCAGCGGCGCTTCCGGGCCGACGATGGTCAGCTGCACGTTCTTTTCGGCGAAGTCGGCCAGCGCCTGGATATCCAGTACGTCGATGGCCACGTTCTCGCACTTGGCCTCGGTGGCGGTGCCGGCGTTGCCGGGGGCGACGAACACCTTGGCGATGCGCTTGTCCTGCGCCACTTTCCAGGCCAGGGCGTGCTCACGACCGCCGCTGCCGATGATCAATACGTTCATGTCTCTCTCCCAATGGAGGCGGGCTTTGAGCCCGCGTGGTGGATAAGCGAAGCGTTATCCACCCTACAAATTCCGAGGTCGCGATCGGGCGGGTAGATGCAAGGCGCTGCTGGCTTCGATAAGCGGAGTTGCCTGGTGGCAATGAGCATTATCGGAGCTAGCTGCAACGCCGCAGATGCCTGACCGAGTGCGGCCGATTTTAGTGTCTGAAATGGCGCATGCCGGTGAACACCATGGCAATACCTGCTTCGTCGGCGGCGGCGATCACTTCGTTGTCGCGCATCGAGCCACCCGGCTGGATCACCGCGGTGATGCCGGCCTTGGCGGCATTGTCGATGCCGTCGCGGAACGGGAAGAAGGCGTCCGAGGCCATTACTGCGCCCGGTACCGGCAGGCCGGCGTGCTCGGCCTTGATGCCGGCGATGCGCGCGGAGTTGACGCGGCTCATCTGGCCGGCGCCGACGCCGACGGTCTGGCGGTTCTTGGCGTACACGATGGCGTTGGATTTGACGAACTTGGCCACTTTCCAGGCGAAGATCAGGTCATGGACTTCCTGCTCGCTCGGCGCGCGCTGGGTGACGATCTTCAGGTCGTCGGCGCTGATCATGCCGATATCGCGGCTCTGCACCAGCAGGCCGCCGTTGACGCGCTTGTAGTCCCAGCCCGGCGCACGGGTAGCTGGCCACTCGCCGCACTCGAGCAGGCGCACGTTGGCCTTGGCGGCCACCACTTCACGGGCCGCTGCGCTGATTTTCGGCGCGATGATCACTTCGACGAACTGGCGCTCGACGATGGCCTTGGCGGTTTCGCCATCCAGCTCGCGGTTGAAGGCGATGATGCCGCCGAACGCCGACTCGGTGTCGGTGGCGTAGGCCAGGTCGTAGGCCTTGCGGATGCCGCCTTCGTCTTCCGGCACCACGGCAACGCCGCACGGGTTGGCGTGCTTGACGATCACGCAGGCCGGCTTGACGAAGCTCTTCACGCATTCCAGCGCGGCGTCGGTGTCGGCCACGTTGTTGAACGACAGTTCCTTGCCCTGCAGCTGCACGGCGGTGGCCACGCAGGCTTCATCGGCATGCTCGACGTAGAACGCCGCCTGCTGGTGCGGGTTCTCGCCGTAGCGCATGTCCTGCGCCTTGATGAACTGGGTGGTGAAGGTGCGCGGGAACAGGCTACGGTCTTCGGTGGACAGGCTGTCGCGGCCCTGGTCGATGGTGCCCAGGTAGTTGGCGATCATGCCGTCGTAGGCGGCGGTGTGCTCGAAGGCCTTGAGGGCCAGGTCGAAGCGCTGGGCATAGCACAGGCCACCGATTTTCAGGGAGTCGATGACTGCTTTGTAGTCGCCGGCATTGACCACGATGGCCACGTCTTTGTGGTTCTTGGCGGCCGAGCGCACCATGGTCGGCCCGCCGATATCGATGTTCTCGATGGCGTCGGCCAGGTCGCAACCCGGCTTGGCGACGGTGGCGGCGAAGGGGTACAGGTTGACTGCCACCAGGTCGATCGGCTTGATGCCGTGCTCGTCCATCACCGCGCCGTCGAGGGCGCGGCGACCGAGGATGCCGCCATGGATCTTCGGGTGCAGGGTCTTCACCCGGCCGTCCATCATTTCCGGGAAGCCGGTGTAATCGGCCACTTCCACTGCTGCCACGCCGTTGTCCTTGAGCAGCTTGTAGGTGCCGCCCGTGGAGAGGATTTCCACGTTGAGGGCGACGAGCTCGCGGGCGAATTCGAGGATGCCGGTCTTGTCGGACACGCTGATCAGCGCACGGCGGACGGGGAGGCGGGTGGTCTGGTCGGTCATTACAGGATCCATCAGCAGGGGAATCAGTAAAAAGGGCGGCTCATCAAGGCCGCCCTTCTTCAGGATTTCGGTGATTTACAGCAGATCATACTGCTTGAGTTTCTTGCGCAGGGTGCCGCGGTTCAGGCCCAGCAGTTCCGAGGCCTTGGTCTGGTTGCCCTTCACGTAGTTCATGACGGTCTCCAGCAGCGGGGCTTCCACTTCGGTGAGTACCAGGTTGTAGACGTCGGTGACGTCCGCGCCCTCAAGGTGAGCGAAGTAGTTGTGCAGGGCTTTCTCGACGCTGCCGCGCAGGGTCTGGCCTTCTTCGCTCGGGGTATTGAGGTGCTGTTTCAAACTGGCGTTGTCGCTCACGGGTGCAATCCCACTTCCAAAAGTCTCGGTCAACATTGTCATGCGGCAGCCTCTTTTTCGTCGTTGTAGCGCTCACCGAAGAACTGGCGAACACTTGCACATTGCGCCTCCTGGCTGTCCAGACGATTGAATTGGGCACGGAATTCGCGGGCGCCGGGCAGCGTCGCGAGGTACCAGCCCACATGCTTGCGAGCGATGCGCACGCCCATCACATCGCCATAGAAGGCGTGCAGGGCGGCGAGATGCTCGAGCAGAATGCGTTCGATCTCGGCCAGCGCAGGGGCCGGGCAATGGGCTCCGGTGCGCAGGTAATGCTCTATTTCTCTGAAAATCCACGGGCGGCCCTGGGCCGCCCGACCGATCAGCAGGCCATCGGCACCGGTGGCGGCCAGCACCTGGGCGGCCTTTTCCGGTGAGTCGATGTCGCCATTGGCCAGTACCGGAATCGATACGGCCTGCTTGATCGCGGCGATGGTGTCGTACTCGGCTTCGCCGGTGTACAGGTCGGCGCGGGTACGGCCATGCACGGCCAGGGCGACGATGCCGCACTGCTCGGCAATCCGCGCGACTTCGACGCCATTCTTGTTCTGTCGGTCCCAGCCGGTGCGAATCTTCAGCGTGACCGGGACATCGACCGCAGCCACCACTGCCTCGAGAATCGCCTGGACCAGCGGCTGATCCTTGAGCAGCGCGGAGCCGGCCGCCTTGTTACAGACCTTCTTGGCCGGGCAACCCATGTTGATGTCGATGATCTGGGCGCCCAGCTGCACATTGGCGCGGGCTGCCTCGGCGAGCATCTGCGGGTCACCGCCGGCGATCTGTACCGAGCGTGGCTCCGGATCGCCGCTGTGGATCATGCGCAGGCTCGACTTGCGGGTATTCCACAGGCGCACATCGCTGGTGACCATCTCCGATACCACCATGCCGGCGCCGAGGCGACGACAAAGCTGCCGGAATGGCTGATCGGTGACGCCGGCCATGGGGGCCAGGATCAGTCGATTGGGCAATGTATAGGGGCCGATGCTTAGCGCCGACATAGGGCTTCCCTGCTCAAGAGACATGCTGTTGAGGTCAGTAGGAGGGTGCGAAAGGGGGGAGATCATACCCGCTCTGAATGACCGGATAAAGCTGGTTTTGAACAAAATCTGAACAGTTGGGCTGCGCTACCCGCTCGGCTTGGCGGATGGCCGCGATACAGACGGCCGCCCGCGCGCTGCCGCCTATCGGCTGGCGAGCATTACTCCGGCGAGTGGAAGTTGAGGCTGTAGTTCACCGCGCGGGCGCCCGGGTCGAGGATGTCGAGGGCGATATGGATCGGTGTCTGCGGCGGCATTTCCGCCTGGCCGGCCAGTTCGCCGGCCAGGTACTCGCTGGGCTTGAAGCGGCGGCTGGCGATCAGCTGGCCGTTGAGATCGGCGAAACGCATCTCCAACAGCGGAAATGGCTGCGAGAACGGCGCGCGATTGTAGAGGATCGCGTCAACGACCAGGGCACCGCTGAACTCCGGATGGCTGCGTACCACCAGGTTGCTGCTCTTGATCTGGTCGATATCGACCTTCGATGGCAGGCTGCAGCCAAGGGTCGGACAGATCTGTTCGAACCACGGGCGGTACTGATCCTGGCGGGCCAGTTCGGCGTAGTGATAGATCACGTATTGGCCAGCCAGCGCGGTGGCGGCCAGCAGGTTGAGCAGGCCCCAGCCGATCCAGCGGCCCCAGGGCTTGCGCGGTGGGCGCCAGTCGAGCTGCAGCGGTTCCTCTTCGAGCTCGAACAGGGCGTCGCCGCGCAGGTTCGGCTCGGCGCGTGCGCGGGTTTTCTGTGCTTTCGAGGGTGCCGGTGGCGGTGGTTCGGGTGCGTCTTCCTGGTGCGCGTCAATCACCGGATCGGGCTCGGGCTCGTCATCGCGCTGCGCATTCAGGCTGAAGAGCGGCTCGTCCTCGTCACGGCTTGCGACGACTGGCTTGGTCGGCGCGAGCACATCACGCAGGCCGGGCGTCTTGGGCAGCGGTGGCACCTGTTCCGGCGGCTGGGTGCTGATCGGCGGTTTGCCGAAATCGATACTGGGTGCCTGGCGCTCGGCGAGCGGCTCTAGCGCCAGCTTGCTGACGGGTGGGTCGTCACGCAGCAGGGCTTCGGCCCAGCGCTCGTCCTCGGCGGGCTCATCATCGTCCTGGTCGTCGAAACGCGGCGTTTGCCGGGTCGGCAGGTCGAGTTCGAGGAACTGCCGCGACAGCTGCTGTTCCTGGGCTTCGAGTTTGGCCAGCTCTTCGTCGAGGTCCAGGTCATCGAGATCCAGATCGTCATGAATCCACAGCGTGCCGTCGTCGGCCTTGCCAGCTGGCTTGGCAGGCGGCGGTGGGGCTGCTGCAATGCTCGGTGCTGGTGCTGGTGCTGGTGCTGGTGCTGGTGCTGGTGCTGGTGCTGCCGGGGCGGCCTTGCGCATGTCCGGAATGTTATGACCCTGCTCGCGCAGTTGGCGTGCGGCATTGAATACCTGCAGGCAGGCGCCGCAGCGCACCGAACCCTGGGCGACGGCAAGCTGGGCCAGGTTCACGCGGAAACTGGTGCTGCAGTTCGGGCATTGGGTCACGAAGCTTTCGGTCATGCTGAATCCGACGGCCGCAGGGCGGCAAAAACGGGGCGATAGTCTAACCCAACAGATTGCAAAAGCAGCATTAAGTGCCGCGCCCGCCAATGCGGTCACGGCATGGCCACTGGCTTAGCGGCGAACGCCGCTGATGCGCACCCAGCCGTCCAGGGTGGCGGTAGGGTCGAGTTGGAAGTGGGCGGCGTAGGCGGCGCGCACTTCTTCGGCCTGTTCAGCGAGAATGCCCGAGAGGGCCAGGCGGCCGCCGCGCTTGACCAGCCCGGTGATCTGCGGGGCCAGGCTGACCAGTGGGCCGGCAAGAATGTTGGCGACCACCACGTCCGCCTGCTCCTGGGGCAGGTCGGCCGGCAGGTAGACCGGGAAACGCTCCTCGGCGATGCCATTGCGCCCGGCGTTATCGCGCGACGCTTGCAAAGCCTGTGGGTCGATGTCGGTACCGACCGCGCGCGGCGCGCCGAGCAGCAGGGCGGCGATGGCCAGGATGCCCGAGCCGCAGCCGAAATCCAGCACGCTGCAGCCTTCCAGCGCCTGCCCGTCGAGCCATTGCAGGCACAGCGAGGTGGTTGGGTGGGTACCGGTGCCGAACGCCAGGCCCGGGTCGAGCAGCAGGTTGACGGCGTCCGGCTCCGGCGCTTCATGCCAGCTCGGCACGATCCACAGGCGCTGACCGAAACGCATCGGTGCGAAGCCGTCCATCCAGCTGCGCTCCCAGTCCTGATCCTCGATGCGCTCGATATGGTGTTCCGGCAAGTCGCCGCCGGTCAGCAGGCGCAGATGGGCGATCAAGGCGTCGGCGTCGGTATCGGCTTCGAACAGGGCGAGCAGGTGGGTGTGGCTCCACAATGGCGTGGTGCCCAGGTCGGGCTCGAAGATCGGCTGGTCTTCGGCATCCATGAAGGTCACGGACACCGCGCCGACTTCCAGCAGGGCATCTTCATAGGTGGGCGCCTGCTCGGGCGTGATGGCGAGGCGCAGTTGTAGCCAGGGCATGGAAGGCTCCGGTGAGGGCGGCCGTCAGCGCAGGGCTGGCGGCGGCAGGGTGATGGCCAGGGCGGGTTCAGGTGCTGACGTCGGGGTTGTCCCAGTCGTCCTGGCCGTCGTTGTCGATAAGCCAGTTTAAGGCCGCGTGGCGCTCCATGACTACGCTGGGGTTGAGGCCGGCCGGCATGGCTGCCTGCTTCAGGCGCGCGTCCACGCAGGCCCAGTGATAGCGGTAGATCAGATCGGCTTCGTCGAGGATGCTGGCGATGTCGCGCAGTTTGGTCGTGGCCATGAACGTGGCGAAGTCGGGGTGCTGCGCCACCGCCTGGATGGCGAAGTCGCAATCGATGGCGTGGTCGGGAAAGTCCAGTTCGTCCACCACGCCCAGCGCCCACAGCAGCACCCAGTAGGCCTCGTACTTCCAGACCATGTTGACCACGTCCTGCTCGTCACCCTGGTTACCGAGGATGCGCACTTCGTTGGGCGTCAGCCCGTCGATGCTGTACTGCTCCAGCAGTTCCTGGCACCACTGCGCGGTCTCTGGCGTGTACTGGCCGGCCTGGCGGTCGCAGGCCGCCTGGATGGCGATCAGGCAGGCGATGGCGCGCCGGGCGATATCCTCGGCGCTGCGCGCGCGCACCTCGCTGGCCGCTTCGATCATCGGCAGATGCTCGATATAGGGAATACCGGCTGCCTCGAGTCGGGCGATGGAGGCCTGCTTGCGCGCCTCGGGCGTCAGGTTGCCTTGGCAAGAACCGTTCATGTCGCCTCCTTTACAGGCTTTGAAATGCAAAAGGGGAGCGGCCTCGGCCGCTCCCCTTCTGGTGGTGCTGGACGCGCTTAGTGCTTGTCCATGCCCAGTTTCTTCTCGAGGTAGTGGATGTTGATGCCACCCTCGCAGAAACCCTTGTCACGAACCAGATCACGGTGCAACGGCACGTTGGTCTTGATGCCGTCGATGACGATCTCGTCGAGGGCATTGCGCATACGCGCCATGGCTTCGTCGCGGGTCACCCCGTAGGTGATCAGCTTGCCGATCAGCGAGTCGTAGTTCGGCGGTACCGAGTAGCCGCTGTACAGGTGCGAGTCGACCCGTACGCCAAAGCCGCCTGGGGCGTGGAAGTGCTTCACCTTGCCGGGGCAGGGCATGAAGTTATCCGGGTCTTCGGCGTTGATACGGCACTCCAGGGCGTGGCCCAGCAGCTTGATGTCTTCCTGCTTGTACGACAGCTTGTTGCCCGCGGCGATGCTGAGCATCTCCTTGACGATGTCGATACCGGTGACCATTTCGGTAACCGGGTGCTCGACCTGGACGCGGGTGTTCATCTCGATGAAGTAGAAACGGCCATCTTCATAGAGGAACTCGAAGGTGCCGGCACCGCGGTAGCCGATTTCGATACAGGCATCGACGCAGCGCTTGAGCACTTCGGCGCGGGCCTTCTCGTCGATCAGCGGCGCCGGGGCTTCTTCCAGCACCTTCTGGTGACGGCGCTGCAGCGAGCAGTCGCGGTCGTAAAGGTGGATGGCGTTGCCCTGGCCGTCGGACAGCACCTGGACTTCCACGTGACGCGGATTGCCGAGGAACTTCTCCAGGTAGACCATCGGGTTGCCGAACACCGAGCCCGCTTCGCTGCGGGTGAGGCGTGCCGACTTGATCAGGTCTTCTTCCTTCCAGACCACGCGCATGCCGCGACCACCGCCGCCGCCAGCGGCCTTGATGATCACCGGGTAGCCGACTTCGCGGGCGATGCGCAGCGATTCTGCTTCATCTTCCGGCAGCGGGCCGTCGGAGCCAGGCACCACCGGTACGCCGGCCTTGATCATGGCGTCCTTGGCCGACACCTTGTCGCCCATCAGGCGGATGGTGTCAGCTTTCGGGCCGATGAAGGCGAACCCGGAGTTTTCCACTTGTTCGGCGAAATCGGCGTTTTCCGCGAGGAAGCCGTAGCCGGGGTGGATGGCGGTGGCACCGGTGAGCTCCGCGGCGCTGATGATCGCCGGGATGTTCAGGTACGACAGGTTGCCCGGCGCCGGGCCGATGCACACCGATTCGTCGGCCAGGGCCAGGTGCATCAGCTCGCGGTCGGCGGTGGAGTGCACGGCCACGGTCTTGATGCCCAGTTCCTTGCAGGCACGCAGGATGCGCAGGGCGATCTCGCCGCGGTTGGCGATCAGAACTTTTTCCAGCTTCTGCATTACGGGTTCCCCGTGCATCAGACGATGGTGAACAGCGGTTGATCGTATTCCACCGGCTGGCCGTTCTCGCCCAGGATGGATTCGATCGTGCCGCTGGTTTCGGCCTCGATGTGGTTCATCATCTTCATCGCTTCGACGATGCAGAGGATGTCGCCTTTCTTCACGGTCGAACCGACTTCAACGAAGTTGCCCGAGGTCGGCGAAGCGGCGCGGTAGAAGGTACCGACCATCGGCGAGCGCACCACGGTGCCGTTCAGTTTGGCAGCGGCTGGCGCAGCGTCAGCGGCAGCAGCAACCGGAGCGGCGGCGGCAGCGACCGGGGCAGGAGCCGGCGCGTAGGTCGGCTGGGCGTAGGTCGGTTGCTTGCCATGACGGCTGATGCGTACGGACTCTTCGCCCTCTTTGATTTCCAGCTCGTCGATGCCGGACTCTTCCAGCAACTCGATCAGTTTTTTGACTTTGCGAATATCCATAGGTGTTCAACTCCCAGTCTGGTCAGGGTCGTTCAAGTTTGCGAATGAACCGCCGCGCAAAGGCGCCGGTATCAGGTGTTTTTGCTCGCCAGTTGCTCCAGCGACGCTTCCAGCGCCAGGCGATAGCCCGTGGCGCCGAGGCCGCAGATCACGCCTACCGCCACGTCGGAAAAGTAGGAGTGGTGCCGGAAAGGCTCACGCTTGTGCACGTTGGACAGGTGCACTTCGATGAATGGGATGCTCACTGCCAGCAATGCGTCACGTAACGCGACGCTGGTGTGGGTGAAAGCCGCCGGGTTGATGATGATGAAGTCGACGCCTTCGCCGCGGGCCGCGTGGATGCGTTCGATCAGCTCGTACTCGGCGTTGCTCTGCAGGTGCAGTAGATGGTGGCCGGCTTCGCGGGCGCGCTGCTCGAGGTCGAGGTTGATCTGCTCCAGCGTGGTGGCGCCATAGGTGCCGGGCTCTCGGGTGCCGAGCAGGTTCAAATTGGGGCCGTGCAAAACCAGCAGGGTCGACATGATCCGGGCTTCCTTCTTTTTAGCTGCGCGGACTCTGCCAGAATTGCCGTGGGGCTGTCCAGTTTTTGGGAGTAGTCAGCACGATCCAAGCAGGGTTGGCTGGATATGTGACCGAATTGCTTAAAAACGTTCTCGCGCCTTGCCCAGGCGCTCGGCAAAGCCCGCGGCGTCGATCTCGCCAACTACACGCAGATCGTGCATTTCCTTGCCGCTGGCGGCGAACAGCTGAATCGCCGGCGGGCCGAATAGCTGATAGCGATCGAGCACCGCGCGTTGCGCGGCGGTGCTGTCGGTCATGTCGAAGCGCAGCAGATGGTAGTCGGCCAGTTGCGGGCCGATCTGGGTGGAATTGAATACTTCACGCTCGATCTTCTTGCAGCTGATGCACCAGTCGGCGTACCAGTCGAGCAGCAGCGGTTGGCCGCTGCTCTTGGCTTGCGCCAAGGCGGCGTCCAGCTCAGCGGGCGTGCTGACGGTCTGCCAGCTGCCAGCGCTCGCGGTGCTCGCCTGGCCGGCATTGATGCCGCTGCCGAGTGGGCGCAGCGGGTCATCACGGCCTTGCAGAGCGCCAGTCCAGGCGGCGAGTGCATAGACCAGCAGCGCCAAGCCGAGCAACTGGGCGAGTTTGCCCCAGGCGTTTTTCGACGTGAATTCCAGGGCGCCGAGAAACAGCGCGACGCCCGCGGCCAGCAGCCCCCACAGGGCCAGAGACAGCTCACCCGGCAACACGCGCTCGAGCAGCCATACCGATACGCCCAGCAGCATCACGCCAAAGGCGTTGCGTACGGCGACCATCCAGGTACCGGACTTGGGCAGCAGGGCGCCGCCGCCGGCAGCAAAGATCACCAGCGGCGTGCCCATGCCCAGGCCCAGGGCGAACAGCTGCAGGGCGCCGCCCACGGCATCGCCAGTGCTGCTTATATAAAGAAGCAGCGCGGTGAAGGGCGCCGTGATGCACGGCGAGACGATCAGGCTGGAGAGCACGCCCAAGGTCGCGGCGCCGGCGATGGTGCCGCCCTGGGTTTGCGCCGCCTTGCGGTCCAGGCGCTCGCGGATGAACGCCGGCAGGCGCAGCTCGAAGACGCCGAACATGGCCACCGCGAACAGCGCGAAGAACAGTGCGAAGGGCACCAGAATCCATGGCGACTGCAGCATCGCCTGCAGGTTGAGCTTGGCGCCGAACAGGCCCATCAGGGCGCCAAGCGCCGCGTAGCAGGCGGCCATCGGCAGCACGTAGGCCAGCGACAGCACCAGGCCACGGCTCCTGCTCGGCCGACCGCGCAGCACCACGCCAGAGAGGATCGGCAGCATCGGCAGTACGCAGGGGGTAAAGGTCAGGGTCAGGCCGGCGGCGAACATCAGCGCCAGGTCGGCCCAGCTCCAGCTGGCCTTGCTCTGAGCGCCCCCGGCAAGGCCACCATTGATGGCCAGTATCTCTGTCTCAGGTGGGTAGCACAGGCCCTTGTCGGCGCAGCCCTGGTAGCTGACGGCAATGTCCAGCGGCTGGTTGTCCGGGTTGTTCAGCGGCACTTCGACGTCCAGCACCTCGTAGAACACCTGCACGTCGCCGAAGTACTGGTCGTTCTTGTGCAGGCCTTCCGGCACCTCGACGGGCGCGCCGGCGAGGTCGGCCGGTTCGACCTTGAACTTGAACTGGTGGCGGTACAGGTAATAGCCCTCGGCCGCGACGAAGCGCAGGGTTGCCGAGGTCGGCGTGCTGTTCACGACGCTGAGCTTGAAGGCCTCGCGTACCGGCAGGAAGTCGGCACTGTTGTTAAGCGCCTGGCCGAGCGGCGCAGCATTCGGGCGACTGTCGAACACCCCGGCGCCGGCAGGCAGGACGACAAGCAACAGCAGCAGGCAGATAAAACGTGGCATGGGCATCTCATGGGGCAGTTATCGCGCCATGATAACGGAGCCAGCGCGTCGCGCCATGGGCTGCGCTGTAAGTGGCCGTTGCGCCTGGCGGATGGTGCGCGCCTTGGCGCTGTGCTGCTGCGACACA
This sequence comes from Pseudomonas sp. G34, assembly GCF_031119625.1. Taxonomy (GTDB): domain Bacteria; phylum Pseudomonadota; class Gammaproteobacteria; order Pseudomonadales; family Pseudomonadaceae; genus Aquipseudomonas. Next base: position 66,105 of record NZ_JAVHZV010000006.1, on the reverse strand, counting down.
AGGCCGCGGGGCGCGCTTTTGTGGGAGCGGGCGGGGCCGCCTGGTCCATGCCCGCGAAATTCGGGCGCATGGCGCCCTCCCACAGGGGTGATGGAGCGAGTGGGTGAAATCCATGGCCGGCGATGGGTTTCAATGTGCGTTGCGCACATCCCATGGGCTGACCACGGCCTGCTGCGCGGATGTGCATGTGGGAGCGGGCGGGGACGCCTAGTCCATGCCCGCGAAATTCGGGCGCATGGCGCCCTCCCACAGGGGGATGGGGCGAGTGGGTGAAATCCATGGCCGCCGATGGGGTTCAATGTGCGTGCCCAGGCTTGCCTCGAATACCCGCTGGTTGCCCCGATATGGTGAGTTTCAGGGCTTTTTGCTTCATCTTGGTTCGCGTCCTGCGCCAGCCGCTTCGGCGTGCGCGCGCCCGGCAAGGCCGTGTTCACTGGCCTCCCGGTATTTTCAAAGCCTTGGCATGCAAACTGCTATCGACCCTGTGCACCCATCATCGATGGGGCCGGTGAACAGGCCACGACCTGATGCTCACCCCACATAACTGAATCCAAGGCAAAGACGCCTGAAGCTGACAACAGCTCCAGGCGTCTTTTTTTTTGCGTGGCAGAAAACAGGCAGCAGGCAGAGGGCAGGCTATGAACTCCATCGTCACACCGATCAAGCGCGAGACCCTGATCGTCATCGGCAACGGCATGGTCGGCCACCACTGCGTCGAGCAGCTGATCGCCAGCGGCGCGCTGCATCGCTATCAGCTGCACGTGTATGGCGAGGAGCGCCAGCGCGCCTATGACCGTGTGCACCTGTCCGAGTACTTTTCCGGCAAGGATGCCGAAGCCCTGGCCCTTGGCGAGGCTGATCTGTACGCCCGCCACGGCGTGCACCTGCACCTGGGCGAGCCGGTGCTGGAGATCGACCGCGAGAAGTGTGAAGTGGTCACCAGCAAGGGCCGGCGCAGCTACGACCGCCTGGTGCTGGCCACCGGCTCCTACCCCTTCGTACCGCCGATTCCGGGCGCCGAGGGCAATTCGCGCCTGGTCTACCGCACCCTGGATGACCTCGACGGCATCCGCGCTGCGGCGACCAACGCCCGCCGTGGCGTGGTGGTCGGCGGCGGCCTGCTTGGCCTGGAGGCGGCCAACGCCCTCAAGTCCCTGGGCCTGGAAGCCCACGTGGTGGAGTTCGCACCACGGCTGATGCCGGTACAGCTGGATGCCGACGGCGGCGACGCGCTGCGGGCGCGCATCGAGGCCCTTGGCGTTGGCGTGCACCTGTCGCGCGCCACCCAGGAGATCGTCATCGGCGAGGAATACGCCTACCGGATGAACTTCAATGATGGAGCTGATGGTAAATGTGAGTATCTGGAAACCGACCTGATCGTGTTCTCCGCCGGCATCCGCCCGCAGGATGCTCTGGGGCGTGCCGCCGGCCTGGATATCGCCCCGCGCGGTGGCGTGGTGGTCGACAACGATTGCCGCAGCAGTGACCCGTTCATTTATGCCATCGGCGAATGTGCCTCCTGGAATGGCATGGTCTTCGGCCTGGTCGCGCCGGGCTATTCCATGGCCCGTGCGGTGGCCGCGCAATTGGCCGGCGAGCCCCATGAACCCTTTACCGGCGCCGACATGTCGACCAAGCTCAAGCTGCTGGGCGTCGACGTCGGCTCCATCGGCGATGCCCATGCCGCCACGCCGGGGGCCAAGAGCTACCGCTACATCGACGAAGCGGGCGCCAGCTACCGCCGGTTGGTGGTCTCGGCGGATGGCCAGCGGGTCATCGGCGCGGTGCTGGTCGGCGACAACAGCTACTACGACACCCTGCTGCAGTACGCCCAGAACGGCATCAAGCTGCCGGCCGATCCGTCGAGCCTGATCCTGCCGGTCTCCGACGGTGCGCCGACCCTGGGTGCCGATGCGCTGCCGGCTACCGCGACCATTTGCTCCTGCCACAACGTCAGCAAGGGCGCGGTGTGCTGCCAGGTCGACGCCGGCATCATCGACCTCGGCGAACTGAAGGCCATCACCAAGGCCGGCAGCGGTTGCGGTGGCTGCAGCGCCTTGCTCAAGCAGGTCTTCGAGCACGAGCTGAGCGCCCGTGGCGTGGCGGTGGACAAGAGCCTCTGTGAGCACTTCGCCCATACCCGCCAGGAGCTGTACGCCATCGTCCGGGTGGAAGGCGTGCTCAGTTTCGAGGAGCTGCTGGCCAAGCACGGTCGCGGCCATACCGGCTGCGATATCTGCAAGCCGGCAGTCGGTTCGATCCTCGCTTCGTGCTGGAACCAGCCGATCACCGACCCGGCGCTGATTCCACTGCAGGACACCAACGACACCTTCATGGCCAACATGCAGAAGAACGGCACCTACTCGGTGGTGCCGCGGATTCCCGGTGGCGAGATCACCCCGGACGGGCTGATCGCCATCGGCGCGGTGGCGAAGAAATACGACCTCTACACCAAGATCACCGGCGGCCAGCGCATCGACCTGTTCGGCGCGCAGCTGCACGAGCTGCCGGAGATCTGGAGCGAGCTGATCGCCGCCGGCTTCGAGACCGGGCATGCCTACGGCAAGTCGCTGCGTACCGTGAAGTCCTGCGTGGGCAGCACCTGGTGCCGCTACGGCGTGCAGGACAGCGTCGGCATGGCGCTGCGCCTGGAGGACCGCTACAAAGGCCTGCGCGCGCCGCACAAGATCAAGTTCGCGGTCAGCGGCTGCACCCGTGAGTGCGCCGAGGCGCAGAGCAAGGACATCGGCGTGATCGCCACCGACAAGGGCTGGAACCTCTACGTGTGCGGCAACGGCGGCATGCGCCCGCGGCACGCCGAGCTGCTGGCCACCGACCTGGATGACCAGGCGCTGATCCGTACCATCGACCGCGTGCTGATGTTCTACATCCGCACCGCCGACAAGCTGCAGCGCACGTCGGTATGGCGCGAGTCGCTGGAGGGCGGCCTGGATTACCTCAAGGCGGTGATCCTCGATGACAGCCTGAACCTGGCCGCCGAGCTGGAGGCGCAGATGCAGCTGGTGGTCGACCGCTACGAATGCGAATGGGCCGGTGCTCTTAACGATCCGGAGAAGCTCAAGCGCTTCCGCACCTTCGTCAACGACAAGCGCGCCGACCCGGACATTCATTTCGTCAAGGAGCGCGGCCAACGCCGGCCGATTACCGCCAGCGAACTCCAGCTGATTCCCGTTACCGAGGAGGTACTCTGATGAGCCAGCCCAATGCCGTGCGTGCCCAGTCGCTTCCCGCCACCACCTGGCAACCGCTGTGCCGCAGCACCGACCTGGTCGCCAATTCCGGCGTGGTGGCCTGGCACGATGGCGCGCAGATCGCGCTGTTCCATTTGCCGGACGGCGAAGCCGGCGAGCAGCTGTTCGCGGTGGACAACCGCGACCCGAAATCCGGCGCCAACGTGATCGGCCGCGGCCTGGTCGGCCAGATCAAGGGCGACCTGGTGATCGCCTCGCCGCTCTACAAACAGCACTTCCGCCTGCGCGACGGCACCTGCCTGGAGTACCCGGAGCAGCGCTTGCGGGTGTGGCCGGTGCGCCTCAATGGCGACAGCGTGGAGATCGGCCAGGCGGGCTGACGGTCGGTGCCGTGCCCAACCGGGCACGAGATTGGCGCGGGCGATCGCAATGGATCATGGCGTTGCGCCGTCGGTTCAGCCTCTATCGGTGCTGTTCGTCGGCTGCCTGAGCAGGCGCAAAGGCCCGTCCAGCGGGCATTCCAGTTCGGTAATAAAGAGAAATGATTTGTCGCAAATTGTCATATTCGTCGTTATGGCAAAAGCCCAGAATGCGCTTTCTGTTCAGCCATAAAGTGCGTGATCGTGGACTATATCCTGCAATTGACGAGCGACCCCGCTGCCTGGGTCGCACTGGCCACCCTGGTGGTCATGGAAGTGGTACTGGGCATCGACAACCTGATCTTCATTTCCATCCTCACCAACAAGCTGCCCGAGCATCAGCGCTCCAAGGCGCGTCGCCTCGGTATCGGCGCGGCACTGGTCCTGCGCCTGGCCCTGCTGGGCACCGTGGCGTGGATCGTCAAGCTGGTCGACCCGGTGATCGAGCTGTTCGGCCAGGCGTTCTCCTGGAAGGACATCATCCTGATCGCCGGTGGCCTGTTCCTGCTGTGGAAGGCCACCAAGGAAATCCACCACGCCATGGACCCCGAGCCCGAAGGCGACATGTTCGTTGGCCGTGCGGCCACCGTTGGCTTCGGTGCGGTGATCGTGCAGATCCTGCTGCTCGACCTGGTGTTCTCGGTCGACAGCATCATCACCGCCGTGGGCATGACGCCCCACGTGCCGATCATGGTGGTCGCCGTGGTCGCCGCCGTGACCGTGATGCTGCTGGCTGCCGATCCGCTGGCGCGCTTCATCAACAGAAACCCCACCGTGGTGATGCTGGCGCTGGGCTTCCTGATCATGATCGGCATGACGCTGATCGCCGAAGGTTTCGGCGCTCACGTGCCGAAGGGCTATCTGTACGCGGCAATGGCGTTCTCGGCGGTCATCGAGGGCCTCAACATGCTGTCCCGTCGCGCCAAGCGCAAGGCCAGTGCGCAGAGCAAGATCACCTCGTGATGCCAGCCCTCGGGCGCCTGTTCCGGCAGGCGCCCGAGGCGCCATTGCTTCCCCCTGCCATGTCCGCCTCACCTCCCGGGCCGCTCTGCTAACGATCGACAGCCATGGCGATCTTTTCGTCCGCTTCGGCTTTTGCGTGGCCAGCCTGTCTGCGCCGCGTTCGATGGGGTAATGTGACCGCCGTCACCAATCTCCAATCTGACTGACCTTCCAGCTGTCATTTAGCCATCTGTGGCGGGCCAGTTGCGCGCGTATGGATTAGAATCCGTTGCATTGTTGGCGTCGAAAAGCTGGCAGCCGAGGCTGCCTGACGATCCCTTATTTCAGCCGATAGCGCCGCTGCGCGTGAGGAGCAAGAGTTGATCAAACGTTGCGTGCAGGCCCTGGTGCTGGGCCTTGGCCTGGTCAGTTTCGCCAGTTGGGCGGAAATGGCGCCGCTGGAAGCGATGAACATGGCCGGCCTGCAGCGCAGCCTGGGGCAGATCATGGCCAAGGATTACATGATGATCGGCTCCGACGTGAAGGTTGATGATGCCACCGAGCAGCTCAACACCAGCGTCGCGCGGTTCGAGGATCACCACGCCAAGCTCAAGGCCCACCCGACCAACAGCGAAGTGCAGGCCGCCCTGGCGCAGGTCGAAGTGATCTGGATGGCCTACCGCCCCATGGTCACCGCCACGCCGGACAAGGCCCAGGCGCCGGCCGTGCTGGCCAAGGCCGAAGAACTGGTCAAGCAGACCCAGCACGTCACCGACCTGTTCGAGAAGCACAACGGCGACGCCGCGTCCCACTCGATCAACCGCAGTGGCTGGAACCGTGTGCTTACCCAGCGCACCGCGATGTTCTACATGGCCCGCGCCTGGGGCGTGCAGGCGCCGAACCTGGATGCCAACTTCGAGGCGTCGGTACAGGAGTTCGATCAGATCATGAAGGAGCTGCAGGCCGCTGGCGCGCCGAACCAGGAGATCGCCGCCGCCCTGCGCAAGACCGACGCGCGCTGGCAGTTCGCGACCAAGGCTTTCGCCTCCAAGGAATTCGTGCCGACCATCGTGGCGGTGAATGCCGAGTCGATGTTCCGCCAGCTCAACGAAATGACCCGCCTCTACGCCGGCCTCAAGGGCGACCAGTTGTAAGCGGCGGGCAAGCGGCCGCCTGCCAGGCTGCTTTGCCGCAGGCGGTACTGAGGCCCGTCAAAGACGAAAGCGCGCGATGTTCTGCCTGAGCGCCTCGCTGATCCGCGCCAGGCTTTCGCTTTCCTGCTGGGCGTGCTGAAAGGCCGCCGCGGATTGCTCGGTGCTGTCGCGCATGGACACCACACCACGGCTGATTTCCTCGGCGACCGCGCTCTGCTGCTCGGCCGCCGTGGCGATCTGCTGGTTCATGCCGTTGATGCGCTCGATCATCGCCACGATCCGCGCCACCGCCTCACCCGCTTCGGATACTCCACCTACCGATTGGCTGCTGGAGTCCTGGCAGCGTTGCATGTAGCCCGCCGTTTCGTCAGCAATCGCCTGCAGGCTGGCGATCAGCCCCTCGATCTCGGCGGTGGCTTGCTGGGTACGCCGGGCCAGGCTGCGTACTTCGTCGGCAACCACGGCAAAGCCCCTGCCTGCTTCGCCGGCCCGGGCCGCTTCAATGGCGGCGTTGAGCGCCAGCAGGTTGGTCTGGTCGGCCACCGATTTGATCACGTCAAGCACGCTGCCAATGTTGGTACTTTCGGTTTTCAACCGCGCCATGGCCTCACTGGAGCTGTCGATCACCTTCGCCAGCTCGCCTATCAGGTTTACCGCCTGGCCGGCCTTGTGCTGGCTCAGCAGCGCGGCTTCATCGGCCTCGCCGGCCGCCTGGGCGGCTGACTCGGCGTTGCGCGCTACATCCTGAACCGTTGTTGCCATTTCATGCACCGCGGTGACGATATGCTCTACCTCGCGCTGGGCCTGGGCAACGCTCTCGGCATTGCGCAGGCTCGATTCGCTCAGTTCCTGGCTGGAGTGGGCAACGGTGCGTGAGGAACTGTCGATGCCCTGAGTCACCTCGCGCAGGTTCGTTTGCATGCGCTGCAATGCCGAGAGCACGCTGTCCTGTGAACCCGCCCGGGGCTGTTCCGTGGCACGCAGGTCGCCCTCGGCGACGCGTTGGGCGATCTGGTTGAGGTCCTTGGGTTCGGCACCCAGGGAGCGCAGCAGTGAGCGACTGATCAGGTGGCCCAGCACGGCCGCGAGGATGAAACTCGATGCGGTGATGACCAGCAGAATGTTGCGCTGGTGCTGCGAGTGCGCCTCGTTGTCGGCAACCCGTTGATCGGCCACCGCGGTGGTGTAGGCCAGGTATTGGTCGATCACCCCGGTCAACTCCTCGAGCAGCGGCGTGCACTGTTCGCTGACCATGCGCAGGGCCTCGGCATCCTCGCCCTTGAACAGGTGTTCGGCAATGGTGTGGGCCACCGGGCGGTACCGCCCCTCGAGCGCTTCGATGTGCGCCATTATTTCCCGGCCTTCGGCCGATACATCGCTATGCGTGGCGATGGCCTGGCGTAGTGCCGCGAGGCTATCGTCCACCTGCTTCTCGCGCGCTTCGATTGCGCCGCGCTTGCTCTCGCGCTCTGCCGGCGCGGTATTGAGCGCCAGGTTGCGAAGCTCGATGGCCCGGCTCTTCACCGTATCGCTGAGCTTGCTGGCCAGGCGCGCGCGGGCCTCGACGCCGCCGATATAGGTGGAGAATTCGCGGTCGGCGGTGGTGAGGTTATACAGCGAGACGCCGGCAATCAGCAGCATCAGCGCCAGCAGGCAGGCGTAACTGGCATAAAGCAGACTGCGTGTGGAGAGGCGAAGGGCAGAGGGGGGCATAGGGACACCTGCTGAGCATGTGGACGATCCAGTATTCAGGTGCGCGCACGTCGGGTGACCGGGCCTGGATGACAGCAGGGCCCCGGCTTCGCCCTATCCGGTCTTGGTGAAGAGTGATGCTCTCGGCAACTGGTGCTGAAGCATGCCCCCGACTCGATTCATGCGCCGCGCCGCCCTGTCTCCGAGCGGCTTTTACCTTATCGAGTCTAGAGCAGATTGGCGAAGTTGCTCCTTGCTCCGGCACACCCGGTAAAAGGCTTCTGAACCGGTCGCGTCAGTGACGCGCGCGCCGCTTCGCTAGCGTTCCGCCCCCGGTGGGTGGCCGAAATGCGCGCGGTACGCATGGCTGAAGTTGGCCGGGCTGGTGTAGCCCAGGCGATAGGCGATCTGCGCCACCTGCCATTTGCGCTGGCGTAGCAGCGTGCGGGCCAGCTCCATGCGCTGCTGGCGCACGTACTGCAGCATGGATTGACCGAATACCTGGGCGAAGGCCCGGCGCAAGGTGGTTTCGCCGACCCCCAGCTGCTGCGCCAGGGCCTGGCTGCCCGGCGGCTGTTCCAGGCTGGCATCGAGCAACCGGCGCGCTTCATGGGCCAGGTCGCGCTGGCCGCGAACCGGCTGCGGCGCGGCCGTGGTACGGCCCTTGAAGTGTGCGGCCAGCTCCACCAGCACGGCCAGGCTCAGGCTCTCCTGATGCAGGCGTTCCAAGGCGCCGTGATAGGGCGATTGGTAAAGCCGTTGCAGCAGCCCGCCGAGTGCCTTGCAGCGCTGCAGCTCGGTAAAACGGATGCCGTCGTCGAGCAGGCCGAGCAGCGGTTGCAGGTCAGGGTCCGCTTCGGCCAGTTCATGCAGGTAGTCGCCGGCGATGCGCAGCCCGGCCATGCGCGCGTGGCTGCCGGCCGGCAACTGATCGACCGCCTCCATGCATTCGCTGACGCCCAGCACACGGGGCGTGCCGGGCGTGTAGCGGTGCAGTTGCCCGTCAACCCGGTGCTCCCATTTGCCGTCGAGCACCTGCACGATGCACAGGCTGCCGGGCAGTACCTTGTGAATGCGCAGCGGCTCGGGGAACTGCAGGTCGCAGTCGAAATACTGCAGGTGCGGGCGCACGGTGCGCGCGCGGTAGTGACCGATGGCACTGCCCATCACCCGCGGGGTGCTGGGGTCGAACACCCCTGCCTTGGCCAGCGCGGAGGGATGGTCGAAGCAGAATTGCGTGTCCAGGTAAGGGGTCCAGCGTTGCATCGGGAAGGGCGTATCCATGGGTGGCGGTCGACACACTTTGACATCTTACTGCGATCGACCTTCGACCGTCAGTCATTGTGATCGAGCGCTTTATTGTTGTGGGCCGCGGCTGTGCTGCTAGCCACGCTGCATCACGTTGATTTCAATGGTCGATTTCAACGGGAGTAGATGCATGATGATTTTCGCGAGAAGTACCGCGTTGCTGGCCATGCTGCTGGCGCTTGCCAGCGGTTTTGTACAGGCCGAGGAGCGTCCGGAGGTGGCGCCCAAGGTGGTGGCGTTTTCCGGCGAGCAGGGCGTGAAGGTGTGGACCTTGCGCATCGGCGCACGGAGCGAGAACCGGGCCCTGGTGCAGGTCGAAGGCGTGGACCATGGCTGGGACATGCGTATCCAGCGTATGGATGTGGAAAAAAATGCCGACGACACGCGTTACAGCACCCAGGTCGATGGCAACAAGTTCGTGGTGCTACTGGTGCGCAACGGCTGGGGCGAGCTGTACCTGCCGGGTGAGGCGAAGCCCTTGATGGTCGGCTATGACAACAGCCTCTCGGAGCAGGGCAACGCCCAGGCCTTTCTTACCGACTACCTGCAGGGCCAGTGACACGCTTGGCGCGGACGGCAGAGTTTCGAGCGGGCGGCTGATTGTTGTGAGTAGCAGCCGCTGCGCTGCCCAGGCTGTGCGGCGAATCGGATAATCCTGGCATCATGTCTATGCGAGGATTTTTCCGATGAGCCAGCCCCAGTCGTCCAACTTCTCCGGTGAAGGCACTGCCTACCCGCGTGGTGCCCAGCGCGACGCCGTGATCGCCGAACTCACCCAGGTCATCGAGCGGGTGCCGGAGCAGATGGAGTTCACCAACACCAAGCGTTACTGGGTACTCGGTCCGGTGCTGACCCTGGGCGCGCTGGGCATCCTGTGGGGCGGCTTCAGTATCGGCAAGACCGGCCTGATGATTTGCGGTGGCTTCTTGACGCTGTTCTTCCTGTTGCTCACCTGGCAGCACCGCAACGCCGGCCGCGAGGTGTTCATGCGCCTGACCCGCCGCGAACTGCAGCACAGCGCACTCAGCGGGCCCATCGACCTGACCGATGTGGTCGACGTATTCGTCAAGGACGAAGGCCTGGTAACCCTGCAGAAGCTGACCCTGAGCGAAACCGCTGTGCTGCCCACCCATCGCCCGGTATCGGTGCTGTTCGGCAACCAGGCGATGGTGCTGAAAAAGCCTCGGCCGCATGTGCGCATCAACTCCGCCGGCGTGGCCAGCGGTGGCAGCAAGCTCGCTATCGATGACCTGGCCGCGCTGCTGACCGCCTACGTGCAAGCCGCCCTGGCCCAGCAGCAGCTCGATGCCCTGAAACAACATGGATGATGCCAGCCGCCAGGCGCTGCTGAGCGAACTTCAGGCTCACGCCGACGGCCCGCAGCAGCGTTGCGAAATCCACGAGCGGGCCTCCGGGCAAGCGCTCTTCAGCGCCTTTGGGGCCGCGCTGCTGCTGTTCGTCGGCGGCTGGCTGGTCAGCCTGCCGAGTCTGATCCATATGCGTTCCGCGCAGTGGCTGTGCTGGGTGCCCGGCGCCTTGCTGCTCGCGGCGGGTCTGCTGCTGCTCGCCTGTGCCGAGGCGTTCAGCCGCCGCAACGGCCGTTGCGTGATGGTGCTGAGCGCCGACAGCGTGCAGTTCGCCAACGCCGGCGAGGCCACGCCTTGGGCGTGCTTCGATGGGTTCGAGATCGACCAGCGCCCGTTGCGCATGGCGCTGGTGTTCTCGCTGATGGCCGGGCAGCGCGTGCCGGGGCTTGCGCCGCCGTGCTTCAAATCGCTGGCCGCGCCGGATGCGCGTCCGGTCGCCGCTGGCATGCGCCTGCGGCTGTGGCTGTTCAATCCGATGCTGGACGGTAGGCGCCTGGATTTCGAGGAGCTGGCAGGGCTGCTCGACGAGTACCTGCAGGCGGCGCAGGCGCGCCGCACCCTGGGCAAGCTGTTCCCGGAGGTTCAGCGCTTCTCGGCAGTGCGCCACAGCACCGGCCAGTAGGCCGAATCCAGGCCGATACAGGTGCCCAGCATGCTGGCGTGGATCGGCGCGAAGCCCTTGCCGTCGTAACGCCAGCGCTGGGTGAAGCCGCAGCCACCCATGCCCATGGCCAATGTGAAACTGCTCAGGTCACCACTGGCCGGGTCGAACCCGACGCTGCCATTGGGTGGCAGATCCTCGAAGACGGGTATTTCGGCGATGCTCGCCTTGCGCGCCTGCTGCGGATGGTCGAGCGGCGCCTGGTACAGACTGTAGTTGCAGTTGTAGGCGCCGCAGCCGGTCTTGAGGATGACCAGTGCCTCGCGGTCACTGAGGGCGAAGGCCTGGCCCTCTGGGAGCCCGTCCTCATACATCTCGGGCTGCCAGTCGCTGCGCATCGCCTCGCGCACCGCGGCCAGCACGCGCTTGCTGTCGGCATCGCTCAGCGGCTTGGGCGCCTGCCAGGTTGGTGCAGGAGGCGCGGCCGGGGCAGTTGGTACGCTGCTCGCCGGGTTGCTGCCCTTGCGCAGCAGCGCCGTGGTGGTGCCCAGGCGGCCCTGTACCGAATCCATCAGCAGCAGCGCCGCGCTCATGCCGTTGAGCGAGGTCACGGCGTTGCCATGGGCGGTGGGCAGCAGCAGCCTCTGGCCATTTCGCAGCTCGGCGATCAGCGCTTCGGCGGCGGCTCCCTGGGCGTTGTACACCTCGGGCACCGCGCCCTCGGTCAACTGGCCTGGCTGCAGCTTCACCTGCAGCGGCTTGCCATCGAGCAGCGGCTGGCCGCTGGCTTCGTTGTAGCTGAATAACCCGACGCGCACCGCGCCCTCGGGGCCAGCCTCGCGGGAAACGCTCAGGCTCCACGTCGGTGTGGCGTCGGCTTGGTTCTCGGCCGCGTTGGATATCGCCGTGCACTGGCGGGTGTTGTCGCACGCCACCAGCCAGTCCTTGAGGTTGCTGTACAGCGGCACCTGTTCGGCGGCGCTGGCGCTGCTCGCGGCCAGGGCAACGAGCAGGGCAAGGGTGCTACGGGTCATGGCTGATCCTGGGCGATGAAAACCGCCATTAGGGCAGGTTTTCCCACCGCTGCCTATCGGCTGGCCGCTGCGCACAACAGACTGGGCGTGGCGCACATCTGCGGCTCAGAACGAGGCGATGATCCGTCCCAGGGTTGCCATGGCCTGTTCGCTCCCGGCGTTCCACGGGTGGCCGTGGTTGAGCCGCGCGCAATGGCCGAAGCCGCGAGTGGCCGAGAAGATCGGCCCCGGCGCCAGGCTGATGCCCTGGGCCAGCGCCAGGCGGAACAGCTGCAGGGCGTCGACGCGCTCGGAAAACTCGAACCACAGAAAGTAGCCCCCACTGGGCCGCGTCACCCGGGTGTCCGCCGGGAAGTGCCGCGCGGCCGAGGCGAGCATCGAGCCCTGCTGGCTTTCCAGCTGGTGGCGCAGCTTGCGCAAGTGGCGGTCGTAACCGCCATGCAGCAGGTAGTCGGCCAGTGCCGCCTGGGCGGGTACCGAAGGCGAGATGGTGGTCATCAGCTTGAGCCGCGCGATGCGCTGGGCGTAGCGCCCGCCGGCCACCCAGCCGACCCGGTAACCGGGCGCCAGGCATTTGGAAAACGAGCCGCAGTGCATCACCAGCCCTTCGCGGTCGAAGCTCTTTACCGGCTTTGGCGGCTGGGCGCCGTAATGCAGTTCGGCGTACACGTCGTCTTCGATCAGCGGCACCTGATGGCGCTGCAGCAGTTCATAGAGCCCTGCCTTCTTGGCGTCGCTCATGCTCGCGCCGAGCGGGTTCTGCAGACTGCTCATGAACCAGCAGGCCTTGATCGGCAGGCGCTGCAGGCTGTCGGCCAGGCTGTCCAGGTCGATGCCTTCGCGCGGGTGCACGGGGATTTCCACGGCCTTGAGCTTGAGCCGCTCCAGCACCTGCAACGTGGCGTAGAACGCCGGGCTCTCGATGGCCACCAGGTCGCCGGGCTCGGTCACCGACTGCAGGCACAGGTTGAGCGCTTCCATGGCGCCGGTGGTGATCACCAGTTCTTCCAGCGGCAGGCGCACGCCGCTGAGCATGTAGCGCAGGGCGATCTGCCGGCGCAGATCAGGGTTGCCCTCGGTCATGTCGGCGATCACCGCGTGGCTGGGCATGTCGCGCACGCTCTGCGCCATGGAGCGGGCCAGGCGTGGCAGCGGGAACAGCTCCGGGCTGGGGAACGCCGAGCCGAACGGCACGGTGTGCGGATCCTTCAGCGAACCGAGCACCGAGAACACCAGTTCGCTGACGTCCACGTCGGTCGCCTGCGCGGCGCCGGTGCGCTGCTGCGGTTCGTGCAGCGGGCGCTTGGCGTGCTCGCACACGAAATAGCCGGAGCGCGCACGCGCCTGGATCAGACCGCGATCCTCGAGCAGGTAATAAGCCTGGAATACGGTGGAAGCGCTGACGCCGTAGGTGCGGCTGGCGTGGCGCACCGAGGGTACTTTCTCGCCGGGCGCCAACAGGCCCGAGCGGATCAGGGCGGCGATCTCGTCGGCGAGTTTTTCGTAGCGTTTCATGGCGTACCCGATGCGCAATGAGTGGGTGGTGCAGCGACAGTGCGCTGGGCGAGAGATGTTACAGAAGATATCAGATATAGGGATCGATGATTTTTGCATATCAGACAGAGGCGCCTGTCAACTGGTGCTTTCCCGCCAATAAATCCAAGTAGATAGCGCTGGATACGATCTGCAGAAATCCATCTGATATGGTTTTTTGCGAATTATCTGAGGCTGTTTTGATTTGGCCCGCTTGCCCATAGTGGCGGCCCTGTCTGCCGCGTTCCACGGCGCAAGGGGCCTCTCATGTATCACTACGACGAATACGACCATGCGCTGGTGCGCGAACGGGTCGCGCAGTTTCGCGACCAGGTGCAACGGCGCCTCAGCGGCGAGCTGAGCGAGGAGGAATTCCTGCCGCTGCGCCTGCACAACGGCCTGTACCTGCAGAAGCACGCCTACATGCTGCGCGTGGCGATTCCCTACGGCACCCTGTCGGCACGCCAGTTGCGCACCCTGGCCAGCATCGCGCGGGACTACGACCGCGACTACGGCCACTTCACCACGCGGCAGAACATCCAGTTCAACTGGATCGAACTGGAGCAGGTGCCGGACATTCTCGAGCGCCTGGCCGAGGTCGAGATGCACGCTATCCAGACCTCCGGCAACTGTGTACGCAACATCACCACCGAAGCCTTCGCCGGGGTGGCGGCCGACGAGTTGCTCGACCCGCGGCCGCTGGCCGAGATCCTCCGGCAGTGGTCGACGGTCAACCCGGAATTCCTGTTCCTGCCGCGCAAATTCAAGATCGCCCTGTGCGCCGCCGAGCAGGATCGCGCCGCGGTGCCGATGCACGATGTCGGCCTGTACCTATACCGCGATGCGGCCGGTGAGCTGCTGGCGCGGGTGATGGTCGGCGGCGGGCTGGGGCGCACACCGATCCTCAGCCAGGTGATTCGCGACGGCCTGCCGTGGCAGCACCTGTTGTCCTACGTCGAGGCGATCCTGCGGGTGTACAACCGCCACGGCCGGCGCGACAACAAGTACAAGGCGCGCATCAAGATTCTGGTCAAGGCGCTCGGTATCGAGGCCTTCGCCGCTGAAGTCGAAGCCGAGTGGCAGCACATCAAGGATGGCCCTGCCGAGCTGACCGACGCCGAGTACCGGCGCGTCGCGGCAGCCTTCGCGCCGCCGCCTTATGCGGCGCTTGCGGATACCGATCTGGATTTCGGCACTGCCCTGGCCGGCGATGCCGCCTTTGCCCGCTGGGTGTCGCGCAACGTGCAGCCGCACAAGGTGCCGGGCTACGCCAGCGTGGTGCTGTCGACCAAACCTGGCGCCAGCCTGCCGCCAGGCGACGTGACTTCGGCGCAGATGGACGCCGTGGCCGGGCTGGCGGAGCGCTATGGTTTCGGCGAAATCCGCGTGGCCCACGAGCAGAACCTGGTGCTGCCCGATGTGCGCAAGGCCGACCTGCACGCGCTCTGGCAGCAGGCCGTCAGCGTCGGCCTGGGCAGCGCCAACATCGGCCTGCTCACCGACGTGATCGCCTGCCCCGGTGGCGATTACTGCGCCCTGGCCAACGCCAAGTCGATCCCCATCGCCCAGGCCATCCAGCAGCGTTTCGAGGATGCCGAAGCGCTGCACGCCCTGGGCGATATCAGCCTGAACATCTCCGGCTGCATGAATGCCTGCGGCCATCACCACATCGGCAATATCGGCATCCTCGGCGTCGATAAGAACGGCAGCGAGTGGTACCAGGTGACCATCGGCGGCGCCCAGGGCAAGGCCAGTGCGCTGGGCAAGGTGATCGGCCCGTCGTTCAGCGCCGCCGAGGTGCCGGAGGTGATCGAGCGGCTGGTCGAGACCTTCGGCGAGCAGCGTCAGGGCGACGAACGCTTCATCGACACCGTGCAGCGCGTGGGCATCGAGCCCTTCAAGGCGCGGGTGTACCGCAAGGCGGAGGCGCCGGCATGAACAACCTGATCAGCCTGCGCGATGGTGCGGCACAGGTCGTCACCGATGATCCCTGGATTGTTCTGCGCGAAGACCATGCGCCCGCAGACAGCCCGCTGATTCTGCCCCTTGCGCGCTGGCGCGAACGCCAGGCCCCGGCGGTGCTGCAGGGCGCGGCAGTCAGCCGCGACGGCCTGCTGCTGGGCGCCGATGACGACCCCATGGAACTGCAGCCCTGGCTTGGCGTGCTGCCGCTGATCGCCATCGACTTCCCGAGTTTTCGCGATGGCCGCGGCTACAGCCAGGCCTACCTGCTGCGCACCCGCCTGGGCTGGCGCGGTGAGCTGCGTGCGGTCGGCGATGTACTGCGTGACCAACTCAGCCACATGCGCCAGTGCGGCTTCGACAGCTTCGCGGTGCGCGAGGACAAGCCCGTGCACGACGCCCTCAAGGGCCTCGCCGGCATGAGCGTGCAGTACGGCCGCTCGGTCATCGAGCCGCGCCCGCTGTTTCGCCGCCGCAGCCAATCCTGATTCCCACTGACCCAAGGAGCCCGCGCGCCGCCAGCCGGCGCCGTATCGACAGATGCTCGGAAAACTGACTCTCGACGCCATACCCCTGCACGAGCCCATCCTCGTCGTCACCATGATCATAGTGGCGCTCGGCGGCCTGGGCCTGTTCGCTGCGCTGACCTACTTCAGGAAGTGGGGCTGGCTGTGGCACGAATGGCTGACCTCGGTCGACCACAAGAAGATCGGCGTGATGTACGTGATCGTTGCCCTGATCATGCTGCTGCGCGGCTTCGCCGACGCCATCATGATGCGCACCCAGCTGGCCGTGGCCACCGGCGGTGCCGAGGGCTACCTGCCGCCCCATCACTACGACCAGATCTTCACCGCCCACGGCGTGATCATGATCTTCTTCGTCGCCACGCCCCTGGTGGTCGGCCTGATGAATATCGTCACGCCGCTGCAGATCGGCGCCCGCGACGTGGCCTTCCCGCTGCTCAACTCGCTGAGCTTCTGGCTGTTCGTCGGTGGCGTGCTGCTGACCAACATCTCGCTGTTCGTCGGCGAGTTCGCCATGACCGGCTGGGTGGCCTATCCACCGCTGTCGGGCATCGAGTACAGCCCGGGTGTCGGCGTCGACTACTTCATCTGGAGCCTGCAGCTTTCCGGCCTCGGCACGCTGCTCACCGGGGTCAACTTCCTGGTCACCATCCTCAAGATGCGCGCACCGGGCATGGGCCTGTTCCAGATGCCGATCTTCACCTGGACCATCCTCTGCACCAGCGTGATCATCTGCGCGGCGTTCCCGATCCTCACCGTGGCCCTGGCGATGCTGACCCTGGACCGCTACCTGGATTTCCACCTGTTCACCAACACCGCCGGCGGCAGCCCGATGATGTACGTGAACCTGGTGTGGGCCTGGGGCCACCCCGAGGTGTACCTGCTGATATTGCCGGCTTTCGGGGTGTTTTCCGAGGTGACCGCGACCTTCGCCCGCAAGCGCCTGTTCGGCTACCACTCGATGGTCTGGGCGACCGTGGCCATCACCCTGCTGTCGTTCGTGGTGTGGCTGCACCACTTCTTCACCATGGGCTCGGGGGCGAGCGTCAACGCCTTCTTCGGCATCATGACCATGGTCATCGCGGTACCCACCGGGGTGAAGATCTTCACCTGGCTGTTCACCATGTACCGCGGCCGGCTGGAGTTCACCACGCCGGTGCTGTGGACCCTGGGCTTCATCATCACCTTTTCCATCGGCGGCATGACCGGCGTGCTGCTGGCCGTGCCAGGCGCGGATTTCCTGCTGCACAACAGCCTGTTCCTGGTTGCCCACTTCCATAACGTGATCATCGGCGGCGCGGTGTTCGGCTACATGGCGGGCATCGCCTACTGGTTCCCGAAGGTGTTCGGCTTCCGGCTGCACGAGGGCTGGGGCAAGGCCTCGTTCTGGTGCTGGATCGTCGGTTTCTACCTGGCCTTCATGCCACTTTATATCTTGGGCTTTATGGGCATGACCCGGCGCCTGAACAGCAGCACCAATCCCGAGTGGGAACCCTACCTGTACGTGGCCGTGGTCGGCGCCGTGCTGATCGGCCTGGGCATTCTCTGCACGCTGATCCAGTTCGCGGTATCGATCATCAAGCGCCAGGAACTCGCCGACCACACCGGCGACCCGTGGAATGCCCGCACCCTGGAGTGGTCGACTTCGTCGCCTCCGCCGTTCTACAACTTCGCCGTCACCCCGCGCGGCGACCGCATCGACGAGTTCCACGAGCAGAAGCGCGACGGCCTCAAGCCTGCGGCAACGAAGTTCCGCCCCATCCATATGCCGCGCAACACCGGCATCGGCCTGATCGCCTCGGCATTCATGACCCTGATGTGCTTCGCGCTGATCTGGCATATCTGGTGGCTGGTGGGCGTGACCTTGGTGGCCAGCATCGCCTGCTTCATCGTGCGCAGCTATGACGAGGACACCGACTACTACGTGCAGCCGGAGGAGATTGCACGGATCGAGGCAGCGCGCAGCGCCTGACCCTATCGCTGATCACGGACACCCCTTGCCCGATGGGCACGGGGTGTTTTCGTTTATGGACCGGCAACGCCTTGAATAGGAATGTAAACGCATTGCAAATGTCATGAAATGCTATTTACAGTTGATACTCACTCGCATAGTCTCACGCGGATTTTGCCGATGTCATCCCGATATCGGTTCATTGCCAGCGTGAGTCCAGATCGTTCCGGCATGGAATTGCCGGGTGTGGAGTGCCCAGGGGAGCTTGTGCGGGGCACTCGCAGGTGTTCAGGGAATAGAGCGGTGACGTACGGCACGCTGTTGTCGGAGCCTTCATGTCCCATAACAAAACCACTCTGCAGCCCGATGCCGGTGTAGCGGCGCCGCGTCTGAATGTCTGTTCACTGGCCGTTGCCGTGCGCCTGGTGGCCGCCGGCGCGCTGTTCGCCGTACCGACCGCCCATGCCCAGCAAGCGGCCCAGGGCGGCGCGCTGGAGCTCGACGCCACGGCGATCACCGAAACCGTCACGCCTGCTGACGATGCCGTCACCGAAGGCACCCAGTCCTACACCAGCCGCTCGGCACGCACCGCCACGCCGCTGAACATGTCGCTGCGTGAAACCCCGCAGTCGGTGAGTGTGGTGACGCGCCAGCGTATCGAAGACCAGAACCTGCAGACCCTCACTGACCTGGTCAACAACGCGGTTGGCGTATCGATGAACCGTTATGAGACCGATCGTGGGCAGATCAATGCACGCGGCTTCGAACTCAACTCGCTGATGATTGATGGCGTGCCGACCATCTGGGAGCAGCCGTGGAGCTCGGGTGAGATCTTCAATAGCCTGGCCGCGTATGACCGCGTTGAAGTGGTACGCGGTGCCAATGGTCTGATGACCGGCGTTGGTGACCCCTCTGCTTCGCTGAACATGGTGCGCAAACGCGCCAGCAGCCGGGAACTCACTGGTTCCGTAGAAGCCAGTGCTGGTTCATGGGACACCTATGGCACAAAAGGTGATCTTTCCATGCCGTTGAACGAGAGCGGTACCGTGCGTGCTCGCCTGGTAGGCGAGTTGAACGATGGTGACAGCTGGATCGATATGAAATCGACCCGGCGTGAAACGCTCTACGGCACCATGGATATCGACCTCACGCCCGACACCACGCTGTGGTTCGGTTTGAGCCACCAGACAACCGATACCAAGTCCCCCATGTGGGGCGGTCTGCCGGTCTGGTATGCGGACGGCACGCGTACCGACTGGAGCCGCTCCAAGACCTCATCTGCGGGCTGGAGCCGCTGGGAAACCACCTACGATACGTACTTCATCAATCTCGACCATACCTTCGCCAACGATTGGCAGGTCAATCTCAGCTATAGCCGAGGCGAGAAGAAGTCCGAGTCGAAGCTGCTCTATGTGTCCGGTAACCCTGTCAGGGGCGGCGGTACACCCGCTCTCTCGACATTCCCGGGTTGGTACGAGCCCGAAACGGTGCAGGACGACTACAGTATTCGCTTCAACGGCCCTGTCTCCTTGTTGGGGCGCGAACATGAAGTAGCTGTTGGTTATGTGAACAGCCAGCAGGACTTCGATGTTGATTACCACGCGCCAATAACCGGATTCGAAGGCATTGCCGACTTCGATAATTACAACGGCGCCTTTGCCGAGCCTTCCTGGTCTCCGCGGGCAAGCTACGGATACAGCGATGTTGAGCAAAAATCGTTTTTTGCGGCAACCCGTCTGAACCTGACCGACGACCTCAAGCTGATCCTCGGCGCTCGTGACACCAGTTATAAGAAGACCGCGGATGATATTTTCTCGGAAGTAAACAAGATCGACGCCAGCCATGAGCTGACCCCCTATGCCGGCGCGGTCTACGACCTGACCGAAAATGTCTCGGCTTACGTCAGCTATACCGAGATATTCCTGCCGCAGTCGGTGCGCGGTACTGATTTGAAAGCCCTGGATCCGATCGTTGGCGAGAGCTACGAGACCGGTTTGAAAACAGAGTTTCTCGATGGCCGACTGAACGCTTCTGCTGCCGTGTTCCAGATCAAGCAGAACAATCTTGGACAGAGCGTTGGGCCTCTCGCTGGAGGCCTGCCTGGCGAGCTCGGCTATGAGGGTACTGACGTAACCAGCAAAGGCTTCGAGTTGGAAGTGTCTGGCGAGCTTGCGGAAGGTTGGAATGCGACTGTCGGCTATACCCAGTTCAAAGTCCGGGACGCTGAAGGCGATGCAGCCAATACCCTCTACCCAACCAAGTTACTGCGCACGTTCACCACTTACCGGCTGCCAGGCGTGTTCAACAAACTGACCATAGGCGGCGGGGTCAACTGGCAGAATGACGTCTACACGGACGCTCGGAATCCGCAGAACGTCAACGAGCGGATCACCATCGATTCCTATGCGCTGGTCAATCTGATGGCGCGTTACGACATCACCGACAACCTGTCGGCGCAGTTGAATGCCGACAACGTGACCGACGAAAAATACTTCGATGTGTTCGATGCATTCGGCTCGATGACCTACGGCGCCCCTCGCAGCCTGACCGCCTCGGCGAAATACCGCTTCTGACCTGCCACGGCTGCGCGACCTGATGGTCGCGCAGCTCGCTTCACATCGATAACGCCTTTCAGCCCAGAACGCCGGGCAATGGCTCGGCCAAGGCAGGCGGCCGCCTCTTCGGGATCGAGTGCTGGTACCGGGCAAGCAGCCCCGGCATGCCATTCTTGGCTCGCCCCGTCGGTTATCCGACTCGCCAGCCAGCGCGCAAGCGGTCACTGCGGCTATGCTTGTAGCACCATCATCTGCCGCTCCGGCACCGCCACGAGTCCAGGCCCCTTGTGAAGCCCTTTCGACTGCCCCTTGCGCTGTTCTGCCTGCTAATCGGTGCCTTTGCCCGGGCCGAGCCCTATCAGATCCTCACCGAGGAGTGGGCGCCCTACAACTACCAGCAGGGCGACCAGCTGACCGGCATGGCCACCGAAGTCGTGCGCGCCATCATGACGTTGACCGGCGACGGTTTCGAGATCGTGGTGGTGCCGAGCATGCGTGCCACCCATGGGCTGATGAACCGCCCCAGAACCATCATGTATTCGCTGTTCCGCACGCCGGAGCGCGAGCCGCTGTTCAAATGGGTGGGGCCCATCGCCGAGGAGTCGATCTATCCCTACCAGTTGGCCGGGACGCCGCCTGTGGATTCCCTCGAGCAGCTGCGACAGGCGTCGAAACTCACCACCCGGCACGCCGGGCTCATCCCGCAGGTGCTCGAGTCCCGGGGCTTCGACAACCTGGAGAAGAGTGCCACCAGCAGTCAGCAGCTCTATCGCATGCTGCTGGCCGGGCGCACCGACATCATCGTCGGCGATACCGATGCCGGGGTGGCTTACTACAGTGCCCAGTTGGGCATCGCCCCCGGTACCCTGCGCCGGGTGCCGGTGGCGCTCTATCATTCTTCGCTGTATATCGCCTTCAGCAAGGACAGCGACGACAAGCGTGTTGCCGCCTGGGCCGATGCGCTCGAACAGCTGCGCCTCAGTGGCGAGCTGGCGCGTATTCAGCAGCGGTACCGGCGGCCGATGACCTATGGCCCTGCACCTTGAAGCTGGCCCTGCCTGGCGAGGCGTATCGATATAGTCGGAACTGCGCGCCGCCTGGCGCACTCTGTATCCGGCATCACCTGCCTGTTGGCCAAGGCCGCAGCTGTCTTCATCCCTGAGCGTCGTCGTTCAACTGCACTGGATATGAATGCGGGTCCCATGGAACAACGAGCGTTTCTGATCGGCGGCGGCGAGACCGGTGCGCTGATCCGTGATCACGACTGGTCGACATCCCCGCTGGGCGCCCCCACGGCATGGCCGCGTTCGCTGTGCAGCGCGCTGGAGCTGATGCTCGGCTCCCCGGAAAGCATGTACCTGGTCTGGGGGCCGGAGCTGACCTTCTTCTACAACGATGCTTATCGGCCGATGCTCGGGCCGCGGTTACCCAATGCCCTCGGGCAGCCGCTGCCCGTGCTGTGGGCCGATGCCTGGGAGGCCGTGCGCGTGCCCCTCGAGCAGGCCCTGCAGGGCCAGGCCGCACGCTTCATCGATGTGCCCATCGAGATGGCGCGGCGTGGCGAACCTGAGCAGACCTGGTGGAGCTACTCGTTTTCGCCGTTGCGTGACGATGCCGGGGAGATCGCCGGCGCACTGTGCTTTACCCGGGAAACCACCGAGCATGTCAACGCTGCGCAGGCACTGCGTGACAGCGAGCAACGCCTGGATGCGTTGATCCGCTCATCCTCCGAGGTGCGCTTTCACATCAGCGCCGACTGGAGTCAGTTGCACGAGCTCAATGGCGGCAACTTCATCCCCGACACGCAAAGCACCAACAGCAATTGGCTGGACGAGTACATTCCGGCGCACGCCCGGGACATGGTGCGCGCGGAAATCGCCCGGGCCCTCGAAACGGGCAGCTACCACATCGAACATCCGGTCAACCGTGTCGACGGCACCATCGGCTGGGCTCACGTGCGCGCCGTGCCGTTGTTCGCTGCCGATGGCACCGTTACCAGCTGGCTGGGCGCGGCCTCCGACATCAGTTCGCGCAAGGAGGCCGAAGCAGCGCTCAAGGCGCGGGAGGCGCAACTGCGCGAACTCAACGCCACCCTGGAGCAGCAGGTGGCGGAACGCACCACCAAGCTGCGGTTGTTCCGCGACGTGATCGAGGCCAACGCGGTGCCCATCTGCATCTTCGATACCGAGTGCCGGCAGATCGCCTTCAACCAGGCCCACGCCCGCGCCATGCGGGAGCTCTACGGCGTGGTGGTTCAGGGCGGCGAAGTGCTGCCCGAACTGGTCACCGCCGAGCAGGGCCAGGGCCTGCGCGGCTGCATGCAGCGCGCCTTGCGCGGCGAAACCTTCCGCGTGGCGGCCGAATATGGTCAGCCCAGCGGCGAGCGGCGCAGCTACGAACTTGCCTACACGCCGCTGCACGATGCCGACGGGCAGGTCATCGGGGCCTTCTACTTCGCCCACGACATCACCGAGCAGATCCGCTCGCAGCTGGAACTGGAACGTACCCAGTCGGCCCTGCGCCAGGCGCAGAAGCTCGAGGCGGTCGGCCAGCTCACCGGTGGCGTGGCCCACGACTTCAACAACCTGCTCACGGTCATCAGGTCGTCCAGCGACCTGCTCAAGCGCCCCGGGCTGCCGGACGAGAAGCGGCTGCGCTACATCGAGGCGATTTCCGATACGGTCGACCGTGCTTCGCGGCTGACCGGGCAGCTGTTGTCCTTCGCCAGGCGCCAGACCCTGCGGCCGGAAGTGTTCGCGGTGGGCGAAAGCCTGCGCGCGTTGACCGACATGCTGGAAACCCTCAACGGCACGCGCATCGAGCTTGCCCTGCAGATGCCCAGCCAGCCGTGCCACGTCTATGCCGATGCCAACCAGTTCGACACGGCCATCGTCAACCTGGCGCTCAACGCCCGCGACTCGCTCAACGGCGTGGGGCGCATCCAGATTCGGGTCAAGCCCTGCACGCAGATTCCGGCAGGCCGTATGGGGGTGGCGGTCAACGGTGATTTCGTTGCCGTGTCCATTACCGACACCGGTACGGGCATCGAGCCGGAGCACCTGGAAGCGATCTTCGAGCCGTTCTTCACCACCAAGGAGCTGGGCAAGGGCACCGGTCTGGGCCTGTCCCAGGTATTCGGTTTCGCCAAGCAGTCTGGCGGCGAGATCATGGTCGACAGTGTGGTAGGCGAGGGCACCACCTTCACGCTGTATCTGCCACGGGTCGCGGCACGTCCCTCGCCTCGCGCCAGGGTGGATGACCCGCAACCGCTGGCCGGCGCCCATGGAACCCGGGTGCTGGTCGTCGAGGACAATCCCGACGTTGGCAGCTTCTGCGTCAGCGCGCTGCTCGAGCTTGGTTACCAACCCACGCTGGCCACTAACGCCGAGCAGGCGCTGACCTGCCTGAGCGATGCGGCGCACGGCTTCGACGTGGTGTTTTCCGACGTGGTGATGCCGGGCATGAACGGCATCGACCTGGCCAAGGCGATCCACCGCAGCCACCCCTTGCTGCCGGTGATTCTCACCTCCGGCTACAGCGAGGTGCTGGCGCAGCAAGGCAGCCATGGCTTCGAGCTGCTGCACAAGCCGTATTCGGTGGACCAGCTGTCACGCATCCTGGCCGGGACGATTCAGCGCGCCGTGGCCCGCGACTGAGAGCCTGTTCACGGTCTTTCGGCTCGACTTCAGCGCGTTGACTGCAAAGTGGCGGGAGCGGCCATTTGCAGCGGTGGGCTAAAGCCCACCCTACAGATCGTGCCAGCCTCGTAGGGTGGGCTTCAGTCGTAGGGTGGACGACGCCTCATCCGTCCACCGCTCTGCGATCGCAATGGTGGATGAAAAGAGCGTCATCCACCCTACGCCTGCTTCTGCCTTGTAGCCTCGTAGGGTGGGCTTTAGCCCACCAATATGAGCAGGTTTGAAATCGCAGCACGAACGGCCGCTTTTGCCTTGTAGCAGCCTCTTTAATGTCGACTAAAAAGATCGTGAACAGGTTCTGAGCGAATGCAGCAGGTCTGGTCAGGCCTAGCGCCCTCGCCCCTCAGGTAAGCGACGTATGCCTTTGGCGAGTACGCTCTGGCAGGGCAAGCTGGCCAAAGGGTGGGCAAAGCGAATCAAGCGACCCGGCGGCCAGGCGCAAAACCCCATCGTGCCAGGCGCAGGGTCAATGGTGAGTGCCAAATCACCGACGGCGAACCCTTATTTGCCCGTTCGATGCCAACCTCACACGCTGCGAGCAATCCAAAATTTACCCAGCACTTCACCAGATGCCGGTTGGTCATAGCTGCAAGGTTACCAATCAGGAGTACGCCACGATGGCCGTGAGATTGAAGAAACTGCAGGGCAGCGACATACCCGAAGAGCACAGGCACCTGGGCGATGAGGAAATCTTCCAGGTGGTCAGTGCCGATGATCAGCAGCACTTCTTCGCCAGCGAGGCGGAGGCGGCGGCCAAGGTGGCGCAGCTTATCGAGAGCGAGCGCGACCGCGATTCGTAACTGCCGAGGCCGTTACTGGCGGGTCAGCACCAGCGGCTTTTCGGGCCCGGGGATGTGCACCTCGGTGTCGCTGATCACCTCCAGCGGTTCGCCCGCCTGGGGGAACAGCACGGCATCGCCCTTGATATCGCTGAAGATCATCACCGCGCCGTCGAAGGTATAACGGGCGGAGCCGGTGAATTGGTAGGTCTTGATATGCGCCGTCTTGGTGAGCACCTGGTCGTCGCCGAACGCGAAGCTGATGGTCATCGGGTAGCCGTCCTGCTCGACCTTGCCGGTATATAGCCCCTGGGGCAGCCCGGTCGGTGTCGGCCTGGCCTTGTAGGTATCGATCACCGCCATTTTCGCTGGGCTCACTGCCGGTGGGCTGCTGCGAAAGGCGTCCATCGATTTGCGGTGCTCGTAGGGCACGTACAGGGTGACGTAAGCGCCCCAGACGATAAGGCCGAGCACCATCAGGCTGAACAGGTGGCCGGAGCCACGCTGCGAGTTCTTCATCGGGTCATTCCTGCATTGCGGCAACTGGAGGCGGGCCAAGGCCCTTGGCAGGTCGCGATTATCTCACTAGTTGCCCGTGCCTGCAGAGTGGATGGCCCGCTGTGTTTGAGGCAGCGGGCCATCCTGGGCTCATTCGCCCCGCAGGGCCTCACGCTGTTTGCCCACCTGCTCGGCGCTGATCGGCGCCGCGGCGTTGCCCCAGCTGTTGCGGATGTAGGTCAGCACATCGGCGACGTTCTCATCCGACAGGTTCCAGGCAAAAGCGGGCATTGCCGGGCCGGTGGGGGCGGCGTCGGTGCTGCCGGCGCGGTTGCCGGCCAGCACCACGCGGATCAGCGAAGCAGCATCCCGCGCATTGACCAGCGGCGCGTTGGCCAGTTTCGGGAACAGCGTGGCGATGCCTTCGCCGTTTGGCGTGTGGCAACCGGAACAGCGGTCGGCGTAGATCGCGCCGCCGGCCTTCATCACCGCGTCAGTGGCGGCCAGCGGCGCGGGCTTGTCGTGCTCGTGGTCGAGGTCCTTGAGGTACACGGCCACCGCCATCAGGTCGTCGTCACGCCAGTGCTGGGTGGAGTTTTCCACTGCCTCGGCCATGGGGCCGGAGGCGATGTCGTAACGGTTGGCGCCGGTCTTCAGGTACTGGACGATGTCCGCCTCACTCCAGTCAGCCAGGCCGACGTGGGCTGCACCGGTGATGTTGGGCGCCATCCAGCCCTGCAACTCGCCGCCTTTGAGAAACTCGGCATCCTTGTCGCCGCCGATCAGGTTCTTCGGCGTGTGGCAGCTGCCGCAGTGGCCCAGGCCCTGCACCAGGTAGGCGCCGCGGTTCCACTGCGCGCTCTTGTCCGCCTCGGGCTTGAATTCGCCCTCGGCGAAGTTCATCCAGTTCCACACCTTCATGTTCAGGCGCAGGCTGAAGGGGAAGGGCAGCTGGTTGGTCTGCACCTCGTTGTGCACCGGCTCGATGGTGCGCAGGTAGGCCCACAGCGCCTGGTTGTCGGCGCGGGTGACCTTGGTGTACGCGGCGTAGGGCATCGCCGGGTAGAGTTGCTTGCCGTCGCGGCGGTGACCGCGGGCCATGCTGGCCTCGAATTCCTCGAAGCTCCAGCGGCCGATACCGGTTTGCTGATCGGGGGTGATGTTGGCGCCCAGCAGTTTGCCGAACGGCGTGTCGATGGTCACGCCGCCGGAGAACAGCGGCTTGCCGGGCACCGTGTGGCAGGCGGTGCAGTCGCCGAGGGTGGCGATGTATTTGCCTTTTTGCACCAGCTCGTAGGCGTCCTGGCCGGCGACGGCATGGGCGCCGGCGCTGGCGGTGGTCAGCAGGGCGAAGCTGATGGCGAGGAGAGTCTTCATACGCTGATCATCTCCCCGGGGCGCTTGAGGTACTGGGTGCGGATCGCATGGGCGGCCTTGAAGGCCAGGGCGCCGACAGTGCCGGTGGGGTTGTAGCCGGGGTTCTGCGGGAATGCCGAGGCGCCGACCACGAACAGGTTGGGCACGCCCCATACCTGCAGGTGCTTGTTCACCGAACTGGTCGCCGGGTCGGCGCCCATCACGAAACCGCCGACCACGTGGGACGACTGGTAGGAGGTGTTCGACCAGGGCCCCTTGCGCGGGCTGGCGAACAGCATCTTGGGGTTCAGCGCCTTGGCGATCTCGGCGGTCTTGTCGGTCACGTACTGGGCCATGCGCAGGTCGTTCTCGGTGAAGTCGAAGGTGATGCGCAGCAGCGGCCGGCCGTGAGGGTCCTTGTAGGTCGGGTCGAGGGACAGGTAATTGCTGCGCGCGCTGTAGTTGCTCGCTTCGCAGCCGATCGACATGCTCGCGGCGTAGTACTGCGCCGTGGTCTTCTTCCATTCCTTGCCCCACTTGGGCGTGCCGGGCGGCACTGGTCGCGCGTTGATCGGCGCGGCGCCGATGGGCGTTACCCGGGTGCTGCCGCCGCCAACGAAACCCAGGCCGGAATGGTCGAAGTTGTCGTTGTTGAACTCGTCGATGCCCATGCCGATGGCGCCGCCACCGATGAAGGGATTGAAGTTCTTGTCGTCGAAGAACAGCTGCACGTTGTTGGCCGTCTGGTAGGCGTAGTTGCGGCCGGTGGTGCCGGTGTTGCTGATCGGGTTGTAGGGCTCGCCGATGCCGGAGAGCAGCATCAGGCGCACGTTCTCGAATGTGAAGGCAGCGACCACCACGATGTCCGCCGGCTGTTCCCACTTATCACCGTTGGCGTCCACATAGACGATGCCAGTGGCGCGCTTGCCGGTGCTGTCCTTGGTCACCTCCAGCACTTCGCAGTGGGTGTTGGCGGTGAAATTGGGCATGCGCACCAGCGCCGGCAGCACGTTGACGATGGCGCTGGCCTTGGAATAGTTGGCGCAGCCGTAGTTGGTGCAGAAGCCGCAGAAGGTGCATGGGCCCATGGTCACACCGTACTGGTTGGTGTAGCCCTGGGAGGCCAGTGCGGAGGGCACCGGGAACGGTTTGTAGCCCATGTTGCGCGCCGCTTCGGCGAACAGCGTTGGCGCGTAGGTCTGCTTGGTCGGCGGGTTGGGGTATTCCCGCGAGCGCGCCCCTTCGAACGGGTTGCCGCCCTCGATGATCTTGCCGCCGATATTGCCGGCCTTGCCGGAGACGCCGCGACGCGATCGAAGGCGTCGTAGTGCGGCTCCATCTCTTCCCAGGTGGTGCCCCAGTCCTGCAGGGTCAGCCCTTCGATGGCCTGGCTGCCGTAGCGCTCGGTCAGGTGGCTCTTGAGGCGGAACTCCTCGGGCTGGAAGCGAAAGGTGATACCGGCCCAGTGGTTGCCGGCGCCGCCGGTGCCGTTGCCGGGGTGAAAGGAGCCCCAGGTGCGCATCGGCAATGCGGTTTCGCTGGGCTTGTTGCGCAGCGTGCAGGTGTTCTGGCGGGTGCGCAGCATCAGCTCCTGGCGCTGCACGTAGCGCAGTTCGTCGGTCACCGAGGCGATGTTGAAATCGCTCGCCGTGTCGCGCCAGGCGCCACGCTCGAAGCCCATCACACGCAGGCCTTCGTCGGCCAGTTCCTTGGCGATGATCGAGCCGGCCCAGCCGAGCCCTACCACCACCACGTCGGTTGCTGGGAGTTTCTTGGCCATGCCGCTCATCCTTTGCGATTCCACGCGGAGCTGCCGATGATCGACAGCGGTATCAGGTCCAGCTTCTCGTTGTGCCGGTCGATGTAGGGGCGGTAGTCGTAACGCGCGCCGGGGAAACCGAGCATCTTCCAGCTCACCATGTCGCGGTTGCCACCGTAGATGGGGTCGGCGAAGAAGCCTTCCATGGTGTTCTGCAGCACCTGGGTGAAGAACACCTTGGCCTCGATGCCCTCGAAGGCGATCTTGCCGGCCTCCAGGCCCTTGAGCACGGCGTCGCGTTGCTCGCCGTGCAACTCGCTGAAGCGTTTGCCAAAGGCCTGCTGGCAGTGCTTGCCCAATTGCTCGAGGCCCAGGCGATAGCGCTCGCGGGGCAGTTGCGCCGAGCCGGGCTCGATGTCGGGCACGAACGGGCCCTGCTGGTAGAGGCGCTCGTAGGTGCCGTAGTGGCCGGCCAGCTGGCGGTCGATGAACACCGCACAACCGGCCTCCTTGCCGCTGGGGGACAGCTCGTCCGCCGGGATCAGCTGCTCGACGATGGCCTCGACTTCACGGGCTTCATCGGCGGTCAGGAACTGCCAACCCTTGGCGTCGTAATGCAGCGGGCCGTTGTGATCGAACGGCAGCCACTGCGGCACGCCGCTGATGGTGGCAGCCTGGGCGCTGGCGGCAACGCCGGCTGCCACGGTGGTGGCCGAGGCCTTGAGCAGCGAGCGGCGGCTCAAGCCCCGCGGGGCTTCTTTGGACATGTGAACTCCTCGAACGCCGGGTAATCCGCTGCCCGGCTCAGGCTGTCTGGTACGCAACCGCCAAGGGGCGGCATGCGGATGCACGGGCATCCACGACGGGCGTCGAGTGTTCTGGGGCCGCTTGTGAATAATGGTTTTTCGGCCCAACGACGCGGCATCGGAAACAGTGCCAGAGGCCTCGAAAAGTTTCCTGCAATGCATTGCAACAAACTATTGGACGCCACCATGGAACTTCTTCAAAAAGTCCGACAGCGAGGCGGTGAAAGGCGTTCAGGCTTTTTTGGCCCCATGGTCAGCTAATGCCGGAAGCCGGCTTGCGACCTCGCGCAAGGCAGTGTGTTTGGGAATGTGTCAGGCCCCATCCTGAAGCGGCTGGGGCGCCTTCAAGCGCGCTGTCAGCAAGGGCAGCCTGGCTTTCAAGTTTCCTCCACACGAGCCGATGCAGCATCACCCACCCCGGAGTTCTTGACGTGTTCAACGCTCACCTCAAACAGATCAACAAGCAGCTGGAAGCGCGCTTGGCCATGCAGGAGGAGGTAAGGGAGAACCTCGACAAGGAAATGATCATCATCCAGCTCGGCGCCGATGGCCGCATCGAGCGGGCCAACGAGCTTTTTCGCAGCGAACTCGGCTATCGCCCGGGCGATGTCGAGGGGCAGTACCTGACCCAGCTCTCGCCGCCGGAGCTGGCCCGTGACCCGCACCAGGCGCGGGCGCTTGCCGCGATCAAGGAGCGTCGCCATTTCAGTGGCGCGCTGCGTCTGCTCGGCAAGGATGGCCGCCATGTGTGGCTGCGTTCGGTGGCGGTGCCGATGAGCGATTTGCAAACCGGCAAGCAACAACTGGTGATCCACTCCAGCAACCTGACGCGCACCATCGAGGCCTCGCTGGAAAACGACGGCCTGGTCAAGGCGCTGCTGCGTTCGACGGCGGTGATCGAGTTCAACCTCGACGGTACGGTGATCACCGCCAACGATCTGTTCCTGCGCGGCATGGGCTACAACCAGGCGCAGGTGGCCGGCAAGCACCACCGGATGTTCTGCACCAGTGAGGAAAGTGCCTCCGAGGGTTACCGCCAGTTCTGGGAGCGCCTGCGCCGGGGCGAATTCGTGGTCGACCGCTTCCGGCGCATCGACAGCCGCGGTCGTGACGTCTGGCTGGAGGCGTCCTACAACCCGATCACCGATATTCACGGCAAGCTCTACAAGGTGGTCAAGTTCGCCACCGTCATCACCGCTCAGGTGAACCTGGAGCAGGCCGTGGCCAGTGCCGCCAACCTGGCCTACAGCACCTCATTGCAAACCGATACCAGCGCCAGCAAGGGCCGCGAGGTGATTCGCGACACCGTGGCGGTGCTGCATCGCCTGGCCCGGGCGATGGAAAGCGCCACCCAGAGCATCCAGGCGCTGGATGAGCAGGGCAAGGCGGTCGAGACCATCGTCGCGGCGATCAGCGGCATCGCCGACCAGACCAACCTGCTAGCGCTCAATGCCGCCATCGAAGCCGCCCGCGCGGGTGAGCAGGGGCGCGGCTTCGCGGTGGTGGCCGATGAAGTTCGCCAGCTCGCCTCGCGCACCTCCAAGGCCACCCAGGAAATCGTCGCCGTGGTGCAGCAGAACCAGGCATTGGCCTCCGGCGCCGTCGAGGTGATCACCCAGAGCCGTGAACTGGCCGGGCAGGCACTGGCGCTGGCCAATGAGTCCGATGCGGTCATCCACAACATCCAGAACGATGCCGAGTGCGTGGTCGCGGCGGTGAGCCGGTTCTCCAGCCAGGTGTCTGCCTGATCAACTGCCCGGGGAGCCACCATGGCGGCTCCCCGGGCAACGCTCAATCCTCTACCGGCACCGTCCAGAACAGCTGCACGCCGTCGTCGCGCCAGGCGATGGTGACGTTGTCGTTTTCGGCAATCTCATCGAGGATGCGCGCCCAGTCTTCGGGGCTGTCGCCTTCGGCGCGCAGCAGCACCGCCGAGCGCGAGCGCTGCGCGGCAGGGGCGTTGATGGCGCGGGAAACCCGCGCGCCGAGCTGTTCATAGGAGGTGGCAGAGGCGGCTTGCTGAGTCATGGGTGGATTCTCGGTTTTCTGTATATGCATACAGTAATTCGAGAGCTGGCCCGCTGTCACTCTCCAGTCGAGGCGCCTTCGCCACCGGTTATGGCCAGGGAGTGCTCCGTGCCATGGCAGGGAAAATACAGGCTCACGCTGGTGCCTTCGCCCAGCCGGCTGGTGACCGTCAGTTGGCCATTCATGTCGGTGACGAAGCTCCTGACCATGGTCAGCCCGAGGCCCGTGCTCTTGCCGAGCGCCCGGGTGGTATAGAAGGGCGCGAAGATGTGCTCGAGTGCCTCCGGCGCGATACCGGTGCCCGTATCCTCGATGCGGATCGCCACGTAACGCCCGGGTTTGAAGTTGGCGTTGTGCTGCGGGAAGTTGCTGCGGTCGAGCTGGCTATTGAAGGTGCTCAGGGTCAGCTGGCCACCCGCCGGCATGGCGTCCCGGGCATTGGTCACCAGGTTGATGATGGCGCTCTCGAGGTGCTGCCTGTTGGCCCGGAGAAAGCTGCTGTCGGTGGCCAGGTTGAGCTGGCAGTGGATCTTCTGGCCAGCCTCGTTGCCGACCAGCGTACTCATGCCCAGCAGCAACTGGTTGGGGTCGATGCGCTCCAGCGTCCTGGGCCGCGTACGGGCGAACAGCAGCAACCCTTCAGCCAGCTGGGTGACCTTGTCGGTCGCTTCCCGGCACAGGGCGTAGCGAGCCTGCAGCTGCTCGGAGCCGGCATCACGGATTTCCTTCTCCATCAGCGCCAGGCTCATCGACAGGCTGGTCAGCTGATTGGTGAATTCATGCACGACACCACCGCCAACCTTGCCGATTTGCTCCATCTTCTGCGCCTGCACCAGGGCATTTTGCAGGTTGTTCTGCGCCTGCTCCTGGGCCGCATGCTGGCGCAGATCCTGGATGCTGTTCATAAAGCCGATCATGTTGCCGTCCTTGCCAAGCAAGGGAACAATATTGGCGAGAATCGGCACCTGACTGCCGTCACGCCGCTCGACGATCATGCGCAGGTTGGTGATCGGCTTCTTGCTGAGCAGCACCGCCGCCAGCGGCGACTGCTCCAGCGGCATATGCGCGCCGTCCTCGCTACGCAGGCGGTAGGCACCCGTGTACTTGATCGGCTGCTTGCCGAGATCCGGCGCCTCACCCCAGATTTCCGCCGCCTTGGGGTTGTAGGTGGTCAGGTGGCCCGCGGCATTACACAGGTAAACCCCCACCGGCAGAAACTCGATGAGCTCGTGCCCGAGCTTGCGGACAAGCGGCACATCGTCTGGCAGCCGCAGACCGGCGCCGAGCGGGTTGTCTGCCATGGGGGCTCCGTTTGGTGGTAAGCCTAGGGTAGCCGCTTCGCCCAATGGGCGCGACAGGTGTGCTGGTCAGGGAGGAATATCGGCAATGCAGCCGCCGGAAACGACGGTGGCGGCGAATGCGGAATTCGCTCGGTGCCAGACTTCATTGTGGCGCGCGACATGTGCTGGCAGCAGGCGGCGAGGAGGGCTTGCACCTCGGTTTCGCAGGTAGCGCCGTCGTTAAGGGATTTGGCGATCAGCTAGGGAGCAGATGAATTCGGCGGTTGGTGTGATGGCAGGACGGCATACGCTGCTTTTTTGTACAGTTCATTGCACGGGGCATATGGTGGTCAAGTATGTAAGGCGCGCGGTTGGTGGTTATAGTGTTGACAGCTCTGGGTGAGTGGTTACTATAACCACCAATGCAGTGGGTCTCGGGAGGGAGGGAGGGAGTGAATAGCCGGCAGCTGATAGCAATGATCGAGGCTGACGGTTGGTATCTGGTCAGGGTCAAAGGCAGTCATCACCACTTCAAACACCCAACGAAGAAAGGGCTGGTGACGATTCCGCACCCAAAGAAGGATCTACTGACCAAGACAGCGAACAGCATATTGAGCCAAGCCCAGATCAACTGACCTGGGTCGCTCGGAGCCTCAAGGCTCCCTACACCCGACTACCGAACTACCGACATCTGTACAACCGAGACGACCGAGGCTAAAACCATGCTTTACCCCATCGCAATCCATCCTGGCGACGAGCAGCACGCTTGGGGGGTTGAGGTTCCCGACATTCCGGGCTGCTTCTCCGCGGGTGATGACTTGGACGACGCGCTGGCAATGGCGCGTGAAGCGATCGAAGGGCACCTGGAGATCTTGGCCGAAGACGGCGAGCAGATCCCGAAAGCGAACTCTCTAACCCATCATGCCCGTAATCCAGCCTTCGCTGGCTGTACCTGGGCTGTCGTCGATATCGACGTGACCAAATATATGGGCAAGGCCGAGAAGCTGAACATTACCCTCCCTGGCCACCTGATCAACCGGATTGACGAGTACGTCAAAAGCCATCCCGAACAGAAAAGCCGATCAGGCTTTCTCGCTAAGGCAGCACTTCGCGTGCTTGAGCATGCATAAGCATGTCGTGAAGCAAAAAAACCGCCGGAAGGCGGTTTTTTTTATTCAAATGACATGACTAAGCAACGAGAGGAAACGTTAGAGCTGGCCAAAAAAACGGGGACCGAAGCCCCCGTTAATACAGAGGCCCCCGGCAGAGGCGAGACTAGACAGGGAGGTTTTAACGAAAGGGGGCGAACGACACAGAGAAAATGTAACCCCAGGGTAGAAAAGAAAAAAGGCCCACATCGCTGTGGGCCTCTCTTTGTATGGTGCCGGCACCAGGAGTCGAACCCGGGACCTACTGATTACAAGTCAGTTGCTCTACCAGCTGAGCTATACCGGCTTTTGAGGGGCGCCATTATATCGATTCGTTTGCATGAGTAAAGCGGCGCAAGGCAGCTTTTTGCTGCTCTT
The DNA here is from genome assembly GCF_031119625.1 of Pseudomonas sp. G34. Lineage (GTDB taxonomy): Bacteria > Pseudomonadota > Gammaproteobacteria > Pseudomonadales > Pseudomonadaceae > Aquipseudomonas. The sequence continues at coordinate 32,121 of NZ_JAVHZV010000006.1, read as the reverse complement.
TTCCGGCGCTCTGGGCGGGCTTATGCACAAAGGCGGGGCAGCTGGAGGGTTTTTAGAAAATTTCTACCCAGCCCTTCACGATTTTGGCAAGCGACTGTTTTATATAGGATTTACGGCTGGTTAAAAAATGATCAGGTTTTCCGGCGCGTTATAGGCAGTGGGCTGGCGTGGTTTGATCAGCTTCTGTGAACAGAGTTATCCACAGATAGTGTGTGCAACTCAGCTGCGCTCGGCGAGCAGCAGCAGGTTGCGCGGCGTCAGCTGCGGCGCGCAGAACAGGCCGAGGCGTACCCCATAGCCCTGTTCCTGCAGGTACAGGGCGCGGTCGAGTACCAGCCAGAGTTCCAGTGGGCGGCGGAACAGGCCGCGCAGCAATTCCAGGTTGCGTACCTCGGCCAGGCGTTGCCAGCCGGTTGCTTCCAGGCGCTGCCAGTCGCGCTCGCCAACAGCGGGCAGTTGCTTGAGTGCGGCAAGGTCACGGCAGTAGTCGGCGAAGGGTTTCTTCAGCCAGGCGGGCGGCAGCGAAGGCGTGGGCAGGTAGGCGTCCACGCCGCGTAGTTCGCGCTGCAGCAGGTCGAAGGCCAGGCGCCAGGCCATGGACTGGTCGCGCTGCTGGCGCACGCGGTTGCCGGCGGTCACCGTTTCGCTCATGGGCAGGGCCAGATCGTCGAGCGAGAGGCGCAGCGGCGAGCCATATGCGGCTGTGGATAACGGCTGGTAGTCGGCAGCTGCTACGCGGTTGTAGCAGCAGGGCGCAATGGCCAGCTGGCGACAGCCTGCGGCGCTGGCCAGTTGCATCAGGCGTACGTGCAGGTCGCCGCAGGCATGCAGGGCGACGGGGCTGTGCTCGGCATGCAGCTGAGCGGCCGCGCCCTCGGCGAGCACGTCCTGCTCGATATGTTGAGCCTTTATCCCCAGGCGCTGGCTCAGGGCCGCGCCGCTGGCTACCAGGGCCGGGTCGTATTCCAGGCAGGTCAGTTGTTGGCCGCCATGAGCGAGCACGCGGCCGAGGTGGCCCTTGCCGGCGCACCAGTCCAGCCAGTGCTGCGCGGGTTGGGCGAAGCTGAGGCTGTCGCCGAACGCACGTATCTGCTGCCATTTGCGCCCGGGTACGTCCACCGAGAAACGCGGCGGCAGATCGGCTGAAGGCTTGTGGGGCAGATCGCCGACCTGGCTCAGGTGCTCGGCCTGCAAGGCCAGTTCGGGGAAAGGGGCTGGCGCCTCATGCAGCGCTGTCGGCTGGTTGTGGCTGGCTTCGGCCTGCTCCAGGGTGCGGCTGCGCAGCCAGGCAGCCAGTTCGGGGTGCTGGCTTTCCCAGGGCAGTATCCGGTGGGTGAAGGGCCGCGGTTTCCACAGCGCCTGGTTGGCGACGAGAAAAGCGTCCAACGCCTGGAAGCGCTGGAGCAGGGCGTCGCCACTGAGCGGCAGGAGATACTTGGCTGAGGTCATGAGAAACAGCGACGGGGATTGCGCCCCGTCCTCATCCTAGCGGCCCTGGCAGGCGTCGACGCGCAGCCAGCGTTCCAGGAGTTTGAAGGCGTTGATCAGCACGAAGGTGATCAGCAGGTAGAACACCCCGGCGGCAAAGAAGCCCTCGACCGGCAGGTAGGTGCGCGCGTTCATGGTGCGCGCCATGCCGGTCAGCTCCAGCAGGGTCACGGTGCTGGCCAGGGCGCTGGCCTTGAGCATCAGGATCACTTCGTTGCTGTAGGCCGGCAGGCCGATGCGCGCCGCCCGTGGCAGCACGATATGCAGCATGGCCTGGGCGCGCGACATGCCCAGTGCCCGCGCCGCCTCGATTTCGCCCGGCGGGACCGCCTGGATGGCGCCACGCAGAATCTCGGCGATGTAGGCAGTGGTGTGCAGGGTCATGGTGATCACCGCGCACCAGTACGGGTCACGCAGGTACGGCCACAGCGGGCCCTGGCGCACGGCGTCGAACTGCGCCAGGCCGTAGTAGACCAGGAACAGCTGCACCAGCAGCGGCGTGCCGCGGAAGAAGAAGATGTAGCCGTAGGGCACGGCGCGCACGTACCAGTGCCGCGAGGCGCGGGCGATGCCGGTGGGGATGGCCAGGATCAGGCCGGTGACGACTGCCACGGCGACCAGCTCGATGGTCAGCAGGGCGCCCTGTGCCAGGCGTGGCAGCCAGGTGATGATGACGTCCCAGTTCATGCCGCACTCCGCTTGAAGCCGCGGCTGGCGCGCTTCTCGAGGAAGTGCAGGCCAATCATGGCAATGACGGTCAGGCCCAGGTAGATGAACGCGGCGACCATATAGAAGGTGAAGGGCTCCTTGCTGGCGGTCACGGCGATCTGCGAGCGGCGCATCAGCTCGTTGAGGCCGATGACCGATACCAGGGCGGTGTCCTTCATCAGGATCATGAACAGGTTGCCGAGGCCGGGCAGGGCGATGCGCCACATCTGCGGCATCACCAGGCGCCACAGGATGCGCCCCTTGGACAGGCCCAGGGCCTGGCCCGCTTCGCGGTGGCCCTTGGGGATGGCCAGGATGGCGCCGCGAAACACTTCGGTGGCGTAAGCGCCAAAGCACAGGCCCAGGGCGATGACGCCGGCGGCGAACGGGGAGAGCTCGAGGCTCTCGACGCCGAGCAGCTCGGCCAGGCTGCGCATGATGCCCACGGTGCCGAAATAGATCAGCAGTACCCAGAGCAGTTCGGGCACACCGCGAACCAGGGTCGAATAGGTGCCGCCAAGCCATTGCAGCGGCTTGTACGGAGAGGTCTTGGCGAAGGCGCCGAGCAGGCCAAGCACCAGGCCGACGCACAGCGCGCTGAGCGCCAGCTGCACGGTCATCAGGGTGCCGGCGGCCAGGGCCGGGCCGAATCCGGAAAGATCGAAATTCATGGAAACTCAAGCGCCCGCGCCGCCAGGGGCGACGCGGGCAGGCTGCTTAGTAGATGCTGAAGGGGAAGTACTTGTCGTTGATCTTCTTGTAGGTGCCGTCGGCAACGATTTCGGCCAGGGCCTTGTTCAGGCGCTCGCGCAGGGCATCACCCTTGCGCACGGCGATGCCGATCTTGTCGTTGTCGAATACCGGGTCGCCCTTGAATTCGAAGTCCTTGCCGGCGTCGCTCTTGAGCCATTCCCAGTTCACGAAGGTATCGGCCAGCACGCCGTCGACGCGGCCGGAGGCCAGATCGAGGTAGGCGTTTTCCTGGGTGTCGTAGAGCTTCACGTCCACCACGCCGTCCATGTTGTCTTCCAGCCAGGTACCGGCGATGGTCGCGCGCTGGGCACCGATCACCTTGCCCTTGAGGCTGTCCTTGTCAGTCTTGAAGTCAGCGCTTTTCGGCGCGATGAACTGCAGCTTGTTGGTGTAGTACGGGTTGGTGAAGTCCACCGCCTGCTGGCGCTCTTCGGTGATCGACATGGAGGCGATCAGAAAGTCGAACTTCTTGGCGTTCAGGGCCGGGATGATGCCGTCCCAGTCGGAGGTGACCACTTCGCACTCGGCTTTCATCTTGGCGCACAGGGCCTGGCCGATTTCCACGTCGAAGCCGCCGACCTGGCCGCTGGCGTCGATGAGGTTGAAGGGTGGGTAGGCGCCTTCGGTGCCGATCTTCAGTTTGTCAGCAGCGACGGCACTGGTGCCGAAAGCCAGGGTGGCGGCAGCTGCCAGCAGAATCTTCTTATAGCTATGCATGCGTGATTGCTCCGTGTTTAACGATTGCTGGACATGAATTGTTTGCAGCGCGCCGACGTCGGGTTGTCGAACACCTGGTCGGGCGTCCCCTGTTCCTCCACCACACCCTGGTGCAGGAACACCACCTGGCTGGAGACCTGACGAGCGAAGCTCATTTCGTGGGTCACCAGCAGCATGGTGCGGCCTTCCTCGGCGAGCGCGCGGATCACAGTAAGCACTTCTTGTACCATTTCCGGGTCGAGGGCCGAAGTCGGCTCGTCGAACAGGATCACCTTCGGTTGCATGGCCAGGGTGCGGGCAATCGCCGCACGCTGTTGCTGGCCGCCGGAGAGCTGGTTGGGGTAGGCGTGGCGCTTGTCGGCGATACCGACCTTGGCGAGCAGCGCTTCGGCGATCTCGCGGGCTTCGGCCTTGCTCTTGCCAAGCACCCGGCGCGGCGCCTCGGTGATGTTGTCCAGCACGGTCATGTGCGGCCAGAGGTTGAAGTTCTGGAACACGAAACCGATTTCGCTGCGCAGGCGGTTGATCTGGCGGTTGTCGGCAGCCGTCAGTTCACCGTTCTTCTGCGCCTTGAGCTTGAGTTCCTCGCCGGCCACGATGATCTGGCCCTGATGGGGGTTCTCCAGCAGGTTGACGCAGCGCAGAAAGGTCGACTTGCCCGAGCCGGACGAGCCGAGAATGGAGATCACGTCACCGTCGCGTGCCGTGAGGGAAATGCCCTTGAGCACTTCGAGGTCGCCATAGCGTTTGTGCAGATTGCGGATTTCCAGCGCGGGCGCGGCCTCAGCCATCGAGCAGTCCTCTTGATTCTTATGCGGATCGGATCCGTGTTCGGCAGGGCTGTGGGCAGCAAACCTAGCATAGGCACCAGGGGGCGCCAAGGTCGTTGCTGGCTCACTGCCGCCACGGTCGCAGGGGTGTCGCATCATCGCAGCCTCTTGTCGCCACGCCGCAAAACGCGGGGCAAGCAGGCTGCAGGGTGAAAAAGACGCGCACCCTACTCATATCCGCTTCGCAATTCCAGTGCCAGTCGGCCTTTTGGCCGATCCGGGGCCTTGCGTGTCAGTTGCCGAGCATGCCCTGTACCTTGTCGCGCAGGGCATCGAGGGAAAACGGCTTGCCGATGATCGCGGTGCGGCTGGCCGGCTCGCTCTTGTCGATCTCGATGCTTTCGGCGTAACCGCTGGCGTACAGCACCTTGAGGTCAGGGCGCAGTTGGCGCGCGGCGGCGGCCAGTTCCTGGCCGCTCATGCCTGGCAGGCCGATATCGGTCATCAGCAGGTCGATGGGCTCGTCGCTACGCAGGATCTGCAGCGCCTGCTGCGCTTCGCCCGCTTCGATCACGCGGTAATCGAGCTCTTCGAGCACTTCCACGGTAAGCATGCGCACCACGTCGGAGTCTTCCACGAGAAGGATGCGCTGGCCGGCGGTTGATGCGCCTGGAGCTAGGTCTGACAACGGCGTTACCTCGATAAGGGGTGATGAAGCGACAGAACGTCTCGGTGGGCGGTTGGCCTGCCGGCGGGGAGCGCTTCAGGGCCGTGTTAACGGCAGGTCGGCTAGCATGGCATGAATCTGCGGCATGGGCTGCACCGAGAGCGTGCCACCCGGCTGAAAATGCCCCGTGCAATGATTACCGCGAGTGACCGGCAGCCTGCTGGCAATGGTGATGAAAAATAACTCGAACCCTGGGCGACCTGCCGTGATCCAAGCGCGCGGACGACTGAGTGCTGATCGTTGGATTAACGCCAGGCGGCGCATTACTATCCGCCGTTCGCCAACATGACCATACCTATAATCTGCCGCCACACAGCCAGGGATCTGCGATGACCAACAGTTCTATCGACGAGAACAGCTTCAAGCGCATTCTGCGGCGCAACGTCGCCTTGCCGCTTGGCGTGGGGGTGATCAGCGCGATCTTCTTCGTGACCCTGATCGGCTACCTGCTCAATGTGCTGGGCTGGGTGCAGCACACCGACCGGGTGCTCAACAACGCCAGCGAAGGGTTGAAGCTGTCGATCGATCAGGAAACCGGCTTTCGCGGCTACTTGCTGTCCGGCGACGTGCGCTTCCTGCAGCCGTATGAAGTCGCCAAGCCGCGCATACGCGCCGAGATGGAAACGCTCAACGAATTGGTGGCCGACAACCCGACGCAGGTCGATCGCCTGCGCAGCATCGCGGCGCTGCAGGATGAGTGGACGGCCTTCGCACAGGCCGCCATCGCCGCCAAGCGCGATGGCGGCAACTATATCGACCCGGTGCGTGACGGCCGCGGCAAGCAGCTGACCGATGCCATCCGCGCCGAGTACGCCGACTTCATCGCCCAGGAGCAGCGCCTGCGCAAGGAGCGCAACGACACGGCCAGCAACACCGCGACCATCACCATCGGCCTGTTCCTGCTGTTCACCCTGCTGTTCAGCGGTGCCCTGGCGATTTTCGGGCGCCGTGAACTGATGCGCCTGACGGACACCTATGGCGCCATTCTCAAGAAGCAGGACGAGCACAACGAGCGCCTGCAGGCCCAGGCCTGGCTGCGTAACGGCCAGACCCAGATGGCCGAGCGGCTGATCGGCCAGCAGGCGCTGCCGGTGCTGGGCCGCAACATGCTGGAGTTCCTGGCCAGCCATCTGGGTACGGTGGTGGGCGCCCTGTACGTGCGCGAGGAACATGGCAATCTGCGCCGCGTGGCGACCTATGGGTTCAGCCGCGAACAGGAGAATACCGAGCAGTCGTTCTACCGCGCCGAAGGCCTGGTCGGCCAGGTGGCCCATGATCGCCGCCTGCTGATCCTCGACCAGCTGCCGGCCGACTACCTGAAGGTCAGCTCCGGCCTGGGCGATGGCGCGCCCCTGGTGGTGGCCCTGCTGCCGATCAGCAACGATGGCGACGTCAATGGCGTGATCGAACTGGGCTTCCTGCGCCCGCTGGGCGAGCGCGATGGCGAGTTTCTCGAGCAGGTCGCGCCGAACATCGGCGCCTCGGTCGAGGCCGCCCGCTACCGTCATCGCCTGCAGGAAATCCTCGCCGAGACCCAACAGCTCAACGAAGAACTGCAGGTTCAGCAGGAAGAGCTGAAGACCGCCAACGAGGAGCTCGAGGAGCAGTCGCGGGCGCTCAAGGAGTCCCAGGCACACCTGGAAACCCAGCAGGCGGAGCTGGAGCAGAGCAACGAGCAGTTGTCGATGCAGCGCGATGCCCTGGATGATCGCAACATCGCCCTGCGCGAGGCCCAGCAGCAACTCGAGGAGCGCGCCGAGGAGCTGCAGCGCGCCAGCCGCTACAAGTCCGAATTCCTCGCCAACATGTCCCACGAGCTGCGCACGCCGCTCAACAGCTCGCTGATTCTCGCCAAGCTGCTGGCCGACAACGCCAAGGGCAACCTGGATGCCGAGCAGGTGAAGTTCGCCGATTCGATCTATTCGGCCGGCAACGACCTGCTCAACCTGATCAACGACATCCTCGACATTTCCAAGGTCGAGGCCGGCAAGCTCGACCTGCGCCCGGAGAACACCAACGTGGTGCGCCTGGCGCAGAGCCTGGACACCACCTTCCAGCCGGTGGCCGGTGAAAAGCAGCTGGGCTTCAGCGTCGAGGTCGCCGACGACGTGCCGCGCGCGCTGTATACCGACCGCCTGCGTGTCGAGCAGATCCTCAAGAACCTGCTGTCCAATGCCATCAAGTTCACCGAGCAGGGACAGGTCAGCCTCAGCGTCAGCCGGGTCGACGGCGGTGTGGCGTTCGCCGTGCGCGACAGCGGCATCGGCATCGCCAAGGAGCAGCAGGAATACATCTTCGAAGCGTTCCGCCAGGCCGATGGCACCACCAACCGGCGCTTCGGCGGCACCGGCCTGGGCCTGTCGATTTCCCGCGACCTGGCCGCGTTGCTGGGCGGCTCGATCAGCGTTTCCAGCACCCCGGGCGAGGGCAGCGTATTCACCCTGGTGCTGCCGCTGACCTACTCACCGGGCGAGGAAGACGGCGCGCTGCCGGCTGCCGAGCCGCTGCCGGCAGTGGTGCGCAGCGCAGCACCTGCCGTGGCGCAGCCAGCGCCGAGTGACGTGGCGCGCAACGTGCCGACCTTTGCCGACGACCGCGGCATGTCGGTATTGGGCGGGCGCTGCGTGCTGGTGATCGAGGACGAGCCGCAGTTCGCCCATATCCTCTATGACCTGGCCCACGAGCTGGATTACCGCTGCCTGGTCGGCCACAGTGCCGAAGACGGCCTGGAACTGGCCAGCTCGCACCACCCCGATGCCATTCTGCTGGACATGCGCCTGCCGGACGGCTCCGGTCTGTCGGTGCTGCAGCGTCTCAAGGAAAACCCCGCCACCCGGCACATCCCGGTGCACGTGATTTCCGTCGAGGACATGGCCGAGGCCGCCCTGCACATGGGCGCCGTTGGCTATGCACTGAAGCCGGCCACCCGCGACCAGCTCAAGGGTGTGTTCCGCAAGCTCGAAGAGCGCCTGACCCAGAAGATGCGCCGCGTGCTGGTGGTCGAGGACGACAAGCTGCAGCGCGACAGCATCGCCCGGCTGATCGGCGACGACGACATCGAGATCGTTGCCGTCGAGTTCGGCGAACAGGCGCTCGAGCAACTGCGTCACCACATCTTCGACTGCATGATCATCGACCTGAAGCTGCCGGACATGCAGGGCGACGAGTTGCTGGCGCGCATGGGCAGCGAGGAGATTCGCTGCTTCCCGCCGGTGATCGTCTATACCGGCCGCAACCTGACCCGCGCCGAGGAAGCCGAGCTGCTCAAGTACTCGCGCTCGATCATCATCAAGGGCGCGCGCTCGCCCGAGCGCCTGCTCGACGAAGTGACGCTGTTCCTGCACATGGTCGAGTCGGAGCTGTCCACCGAGCGGCAGAGCATGCTCAAGACCGCGCGCAGCCGCGATCGGGTGTTCGAGGGGCGTCGCCTGCTGCTGGTCGATGACGACGTGCGCAATATCTTCGCCCTCACCAGCGCCCTGGAGCACAAGGGCGCCCAGGTCGAGATCGCGCGCAACGGCCGCGAAGCCATCGACAAGCTCGAGGCGGTGGCCGATATCGACCTGGTGCTGATGGACGTGATGATGCCGGAGATGGACGGCTACGAAGCGACCCGGCGCATCCGCGAGAACCCGCGCTGGCGCAAGCTGCCGATCATCGCGGTAACCGCCAAGGCCATGAAGGACGATCAGGACCTGTGCATGAAGGCCGGTGCCAACGACTACCTGGCCAAGCCCATCGACCTGGACCGGCTGTTCTCGCTGATCCGCGTGTGGCTGCCGAAGCTGGAGCGCATCTGACATGTCCGACCGTACGCAGGATATCGAGCTGCGGCTGCTGATCGAGGCGATCTACCTGCAGTACAGCTACGATTTCCGCGACTACTCCGGCTCTTCACTGAAGCGGCGGATCGTGCACGCCATGCGCCAGTTCGACTGCGCGAGCATCTCCGAGCTGCAGGCGCGGATCATCCATGAGCCGGCGGCGTTCATGCAGTTGCTGCAGTTCCTGACCATTCCGGTCAGCGAGATGTTCCGCGACCCGAGCTACTTCCTGGCGCTGCGCCAGGAGGTGGTGCCGTTCCTGCGTACCTACCCGTCGCTCAAGTTGTGGGTGGCTGGCTGCAGCACCGGTGAAGAGGTGTATTCGCTGGCTATCCTGCTGCACGAGGAGGGCTTGCTGGAACGCTCGATCATCTATGCCACCGACATCAACCCGCACTCGCTGGAAAAGGCCAAGCGCGGCATTTTCCCGATCGACAACATGCGCCTGTACAGCGAGAACTATCAGCGCGCCGGCGGCAAGGGCTCGCTGGCCGACTACTACACGGCGGCCTACGACGGCGCGCTGTTCGAGCGCTTTCTGTGCGCCAACGTGACCTTCGCCGACCACAGCCTGGCTACCGACAGCGTGTTCTCGGAAACCCAGTTCATCTCCTGTCGCAATGTGTTGATCTACTTCAACAAGACCCTGCAGGATCGCGCCTTCGGGCTGTTCCACGAGTCCCTCGGGCACCGCGCCTTCCTGGGCCTGGGCAGCAAGGAAAGCCTGGATTTCTCGGCCTATGCCGGGCGTTTCGAGGCGGTGAATCGGCAGGAACGAGTGTTTCGCAAGTTATGAGCAGGCCCGCCCACAAACCCGAGGTCGTCGTGGTCGGCGCCTCGGCAGGTGGCGTGGAAGCGCTGCTCGGCCTGTTCGAAGGGCTGCCGACAGGCTACGGTTTACCGCTGGTGGTGGTGCTGCACCTGCCTGATGGCCGGCCAAGCCTGTTGCCGGATCTGTTCGCCCGCCGCCTGGCGCTGCGGGTCAAGGAGGCGCAGGACAAGGAAGCGCTGCAGCCGGGCACGCTGTACTTCGCGGCGCCGGGCTACCACCTGTGCATCGAGGCCGATCACAGCTTTTCCTACAGCCGCGAGGAACCGGTGCATTTTTCCCGGCCCTCGATCGACTATCTGTTCGAGTCGGCGGCCGATGCCTATGGTGCAGCGGTCATGGGCATATTGCTGACCGGCGCCAACCAGGATGGCGCAGCCGGGCTGTACACAATAAAACAGCGGGGCGGAGTGACCGTGGTACAGGATCCGCAGGAGGCACAGGTTGCGACCATGCCCGAAGCGGCCCTGGCACTGCACCAACCCGATTACATTCTTACTGTGCGGGGCATCCTCGCATTGCTCGCCGAACTGGACTCACGCCCATGTTGAGTAGCACCGGATGCAAACTGTTGATCGTCGATGACCTGCCGGAGAACCTGCTGGCGCTGGAGGCATTGATCCGCTGTGACGGTCGCGAAGTGTTCAAGGCGCAGTGCGCCGATGACGCCTTGGTGCTGCTGCTCGAGCACGAGTTCGCCCTGGCCATTCTCGACGTGCAGATGCCCGGCATGAACGGCTTCGAGCTGGCCGAGCTGATGCGCGGCACCGAGAAGACCAAGCACATCCCGATCGTGTTCGTCAGTGCTGCCGGGCGCGAGATGAACTACGCCTTCAAGGGCTACGAGAGCGGCGCCGTGGACTTTCTCTACAAGCCGCTGGATATCCAGGCGGTGCAGAGCAAGGTGGCGGTGTTCGTCGACCTCTATCGGCAGCGCAAGGTCATGGCCCAGCAGCTCGAAGCGCTCGAGCGCGCGCGCCAGGAGCAGGACGCCTTGCTGGCCGAACTGCGCTCGACCCAGGGCGAACTGCAGCACGCGGTACGCATGCGCGACGACTTCATGTCCATCGTCTCCCACGAGCTGCGCACGCCGCTCAACGGGCTGATCCTCGACACCCAGCTGCGCAAGATGCACCTGGCCAAGGGCAACCTCACCGCCTTCAGCGAGGACAAGCTCGGCGCCATGTTCGACCGCGACGAGCGGCAGATCCACAGCCTGATCCGGTTGATCGAGGACATGCTCGACGTGTCACGCATCCGCACCGGCAAACTGTCGATCCGCCCGGTGGAGTTCGACCTGGCGCAGACCGTGCGCAACGTCGCCGAGAACTTCGCCCAGCAGATGACCGTGGCCGGCTGCGATCTGCAGCTCGACAGCGATGAAGGGCTGCGCGGCAGCTGGGATCAATTCCGCATCGAGCAGGTGATCAGCAACCTGCTCAGCAACGCCCTGCGCTACGGCGCCGGGCGACCCATCGAAGTGCGCGCGCGGGCGGTGGAGGACGGGGTGCGCATCGACGTGCGCGACCACGGTATCGGTATCTCCCTGGAAAACCAGCACCGCATCTTCCAGCAGTTCGAGCGTGCGGTGGGCAGCGAGTCGGTGGCCGGCCTGGGTCTTGGGTTGTTCATCTCCGACCAGATCGTCAAGGCCCATGGCGGCCATATAGAGGTGCAGAGCAGCCTGGGCCAGGGCTCGCTGTTCAGCGTCTGGCTGCCGCGCGGCAAGCGCGTAGAGATAGGTTGAACTCAGCGCACCGCAGGGGTCGAAGCGAAGGCGCGGAAATAGGCAGGAGCAGGGCAAATGAACGATGTGACACGAACCGTACTGATCGTCGAGGACGATCCACTGCTGCTCATGCTGCTGGCCGAATACCTGCAGGGCGAGGGCTATCAGGTGCTGCAGGCCGACTGCGCCACCGATGCCTTCGCCATCCTCGCCACCAAGCCGCACCTGGACCTGCTGATCACCGACTTCCGCCTGCCCGACGGCGTCTCCGGCGTGCGCATCGCCGAACCGGCGCTGCTGCTGCGCCCGGATCTCAAGGTGATCTTCATCAGCGGCCACCCCGCCGAAGTGCGTGAGACCGGCAGCGCCCTGCTCGACTCCGCGCCGCTGCTGAGCAAGCCCTTCACCCTGGAAACCCTGAGCACGCAGATCGCCCATCTGCTCGATTGAGGCGCAGGCGGCCACGTTCGTCTGCCCAATGTGGGAATGGGCGGGGACGTTTCGCGGGCATGGCCCGCTCCCACAGAGTCCTTAGCGCCCGTAGGATGGGTGAAGGCGCTACCCGATCCGATGTCCTGTGCGCATCTTCACGCGCCGTAACCCATCAAGCGCCCCGGCAGACACCTGCACAAAATGCAGACCCCGGGTATCGCTTCGCTCAACCCGAGCTATGGGGCATTCAGCGCTTTTCCGGGCGAGGCTTGCCCGGTTCTTCTATGGGCCGCTGCGGGCTGAACGGGCTATCCGGGTCGTCGACGATGGAACCTGGATCCTCGTTGCCCGGATCGTTGATCGGCGTCTCGTGGGGCTCGGCCGGCGGCTGCTTCGGATCGTTGGCGGCATTCAAGGCAATATTGAGGTGCATGGCTGGCTCCGATTGCGTTCAGGCTCGGCCGTCAGGCGCGAGGTCTGTGCATATGGAGGCGGCAATCGGTAGGCATGTTCAGGCTGTCGGCCGGACGGTACTTTTTCGCAGGCAATAAAAAACCGGCTCAAGGCCGGTTGTTTATTTTCTCATGTGATGCTGGCACCACCTGAGAAGAAAGGTGGTGCCCAGGGACGGAATCGAACCGCCGACACGGGGATTTTCAATCCCCTGCTCTACCGACTGAGCTACCTGGGCAACGGCGCGTATTAAACGGTTTTAGCCTTGGGGTGTCAAACCTTTTTTTGGAAAATATTTAAATATTCCGGGCGCTTACGTCTCAGGCCGCTTATTCGCTGGGCGGCACGTAGCCTTCGGCCTGGGCGTAGTCTTCGCCGGACAGGAACTTGTCCATCTCGGCCTGCAGGAACTTGCGGTCTTCGGCGTTCATCATGTTCAGGCGACGCTCGTTGATCAGCAGGGTCTGGTGCTTCTGCCATTCATTCCAGGCCTGCTTGGAGACGTTCTGGAAGATGTCTTCGCCCTTGGCGCCAGGGTAGGGCGCGCGGTCGAGGCCGGGGAGTTGCTGTTTGTGCTTGCGGCACATCACGGTGCGGGTCATGCCATTTCTCCTGTATTCAATGCGTCGGCCGCGCGTTTAAGCAATTTCTTGACCGGGGCGGCGAGGCCCAGGCGCGGTGGGGTGGCGAGGTTATACCAGAGCCAGTCGGCCTCGGCCACGTAGCCGGACACGCCCTCGACCTCGATCAGCCAGGGATCGATGGCCAACTGGAAGTGGCTGAAGGTATGGGTGATTGCATCGAGTTGGCGACGCTCGCCCAGGTGCAGCTGGTGCTGCTCGGCCAGCAGGTTCAGCGCGTCCAGGTCGTCGAGCTCCGGCAGGCTCCAGAGGCCGCCCCAGAGGCCGCTGGAAGGGCGGCGATAGAGCAGGATGGCGCCTTCGCGGCTGGCCAGTATCGGCATCAGGGTGCGTTTCTGTGGCAGCTCCTTGCGCGGTTTGGCCACCGGATAACGAATCTCCAGGCCCAGCAGGTGCGCCTCGCAGCCGCTCTGCACCGGGCAGAGCAGGCAGGTCGGCTTGCTGCGCGTACACAGCGTGGCGCCAAGGTCCATCATCGCCTGGGTGTAATGGTTGACGCGCTCTTGCGGCAGAAAGCGCTCGGCCACGGCCCACAGCTGCTTGGCCACCTTGGGCTCGCCCGGATAGCCTTCCTGGGCGACGAAGCGGGCCAGCACGCGCTTGACGTTGCCGTCGAGAATCGGTGCGCGCAGGCCCATGCTCAGGCTGGCGATGGCGCCGGCGGTGGAGCGGCCAATGCCGGGCAGTTCGGTGAGCGCTTCGACGCTGCGCGGGAATTCGCCGCCATGTTCACGCATGACGATCCGTGCGGTCTTCTGCAGGTTGCGGGCGCGGGTGTAGTAACCCAGCCCCGTCCACAGGTGCAGCACTTCGTCTTCCGGCGCCTCGGCCAGGTCGCGCACGGTGGGCAGTGCGCTCATGAAACGGTCGAAGTAGCCGAGCACGGTGCTGACCTGGGTCTGCTGCAGCATGATTTCCGACACCCATACGCGGTAGGGCGTGATGTTCTGCTGCCAGGGCAGGTCCTTGCGCCCATGGGTGTCGTACCAGCGCAGCACGGCGCTGGAGAATTGCTCGGGGGTCATCGCTTGAACAGGCCCTTGAGCGCGTCCTTGAGTTCCGGGCTGACCTTGTCGCCAAGCTTCTCTTCGAGCTTCTCGTTGATACGGTCACCGGCCAGTTTGGCGGCGACCTTGCCCATGCCTTCCTGATCCAGGCGGCAGGCCTTGGCGCCCAGCTCCAGCGGGCCGCGGCAATGCAGCGGCCAGGCGATGCCGGCGTAGCGCTGGTTGACCTCGCAGGCCGGGTCCGGCATTTCCCGCTGGTCGCCTTCGATGGTGATGCCGACGCGGTAGTCCAGGCCCAGCACGCGCAGGTCGACGTCACCATTACCGGCCACGCTCAGGCCGGGAATGCGGGCCTGCAAATCGGGGTTGTTGGCCACGCCGTTGCGGATGCTCAGGCTGCCCTGCAGGCGTTCGAACGGTGTGTCCTTGCTGCGGGGCTCGCTGCTCAACTGCTTGCGGTTGAGGGTGGAAATGCCGCGGCACAGCTGCTGCTCCAGGTTGGCGTCGACCAGCACACCATCCTTGAGCATGAAGCTGGCGGTGCCGTTGAGGGCATCGACCCAGGCCTTCTGGCTGTTGCCGCTGGTGGTCAGGTCGCTGTTCAGGTCGAGCAGGCCCTTGAGTGGCGAGGGCCGCTGTTGGTCCTTGAGGAAGGGCTCGACCGGCATGCCGCTCAATTGGGTGTGCAGGCTGAGTACCGGCACGGCAGGGCGCACATCGGCATCGGCCTTGATGGCGAAGCTGCCGTTGCCGAGGTTGCCGCGCAACTCTTCGAGGTTCAGCGCGCCGCCCTGGCTGCGGGCCTTGAGGCTGACGTTGCTGAGCGCCTGCTTCTGCAGGGTCAGTTGCTCGAGGGTCAGGTTGGCCTGCAAATCGAGCTTGCGCAGGGTCGGGATCGGCAGCACTTCGCTGGAACTCCAGGCGTGCTGGGTCGGTGCGTTGGGCACCGGTGTGGTACCGGCCTGGCCGGCATTGGCAACGGTTTCACGCACCTCGGCCTTGCGCGCCGAGTCGGCGTCCTTGTTGTCCTTGCCTGCGGGCGGCAGGTAACGGTCGAGGTCGAGCTTGTCGCCCTTGAGCTGCACGCGCAGGGCCTGCTTGGCGAAGTCGGCCACGGCGAGCTTGCCGGTAAAGGTGCTGTCGTCGAGCTTGAGGGTCAGCTCGTCCAGCGACAGGCTGTTGGCGGTGCCGCCCAGCTGGGTGACCATTTCGAATTGCGCCAGGGTTTTCTCGTCGCTCATCGGCGGCAGTTTCTGGCCAAGGCTGGCGAGGAATTCACGCAGGTTGACCGGCGCCACGGACAAGCCACCGGACAGCTTCGGCTCGCTCTGCAGGTCGCGAACCTTCAGTTCGCCCAGGGCGCGCAGCTGGTTGGCAGACAGCTTGAGGCCGTTCCATTCGGCGACCTGCGCCGCCAGGTCGACCAGCAACTGGCCCTGGGCGGCATAGGTGAGGGTTTGACCATTGAACGGCTCGCCGGACGCTTCGCCGGACAGGCGTGCATCTTCGAGCTGGTAGCGCTTGAGGACGCGGTCGAAGCGCAGCTCGCCCTGCAGTTCGGTGCGGGCGCGCATCACCGGCTGGTTGCTGCCGAAGAAGGCGCTGAGCTTGATCGGCACGCCGGCGCCTTCGCGGATCGCTCCGGTGGTCAGCTGGATGCTTTCGGCGCTGAATTGCTGGCCCTTCTGGGCGTCGCGGTAGTCGACCCGGGCGCCGTTGACGATCAGGCTGTCGATGTCCAGCTTGATCGGCTGGCCGCCGCTGTCCTGGGCCGGCTCGCTTGGCGCTTGCCCTGCGTCATTGGCGGCAGTCTGCTCGGCCGGCGTCTCGCCTGGTTTGGCGGCCGGGCGGCCGACGTCTTCCCAGTTGCCATGACCGTTCTCGTCGCGCTGCAGATCGAGGTTCAGGCCATCGACGCGGATGTCGCTCATCTGCACTTCCTTGCGCAGCAGCGGCAGCACGCGCACCGACAGGCCGAGCAGGCGCAGGTTGGCGAAGGGCTTGTCCGGCGTGCTGGCGCTGGCCAGCGTGGCGTCGGTCAGCTCCAGGCCCAGCCAGGGGAACAGGCTCCAGCCAATGTCGCCATTGAGGGTCAACTCGAGGTTGGCCTTGTCCCGCGCCAATTGGCGGATTTCATCTTTGTAATCGTTGGGATCGAAGAGGTGAGTCAGGGCAAAGCCCAACGCCACGATGATCAGCAGTAGTCCGAGGAAGAACAGACCCAGGATTTTGCCGAGCGCTTTCATGGACGAGTCCTATGCAGTGACGAGAAAGTTGAATCCGCGAGTATAACGCCCACGGCGTACCCAGGGTTAAAGGCCGTGGTAGATACCTGTGGTCGGGTTCGCAGCCAGTGGCCGGCGTGCCGAGCCGCGTTACCCGTGCTGGTAGACCATGGTTAGCCGAGATTTGCGGCATTAAATCTTGCCGATTTGCCGTTCGCGCTGCGCATGCAGTCACTCGCGACCTGGTCGGGCAATGCTGCGGGTGCGAAACCGAGGCTTGGCTATGCTGCGACACAGGGCTGATTCGCTGTACCGGCCCTGCGCAATCGAACTGTCACCCGTGCTCGGTATCGTTGCGCCGCGTCGAGGGAATACTGGGTGCTTATTTTGGCGCCAGTTTTCTACCGGTCGTCGAGAAATGCCGAAATCAATGTCTAGAAAGGTGCTGTAGACCCGCAAAATGGTGTTTGGATGTTGCAAAGCAGCCATGGCGATGTGACACAATGTCACGGGAGCTAGCGACCAGCTAGAGCGAATGGACTCTCCCGTACTTACTCGTTGTTTCGGCGACGCTTTTATCGAGGTTTCGCCAGTAATTACCTGTTTGCCAACCTAATCAGAGAAGAAAACATGACTGACGCCACCGTGCAAAACGGTGCTTCGGCGACGCCTGCATTCCTGTCCAAGGAGCGCATCATCGCTAAGCCCGGTTTCAACCGCTGGCTGGTTCCGCCAGCTGCTCTCGCCATCCACCTGTGCATCGGCATGGCCTACGGGTTCTCCGTATTCTGGCTGCCGTTGTCCAAGGCCATTGGGATCACCGCGCCAGTGGCATGTGCGGCTGACATCGGTTTCTTCGAGCAGATCTTCGCCAGCAACTGCGACTGGCAGATTTCCATGCTGGGCTGGATCTACACCCTGTTCTTCGTGTTCCTGGGTTGCGCGGCTGCTGTATGGGGCGGCTGGCTGGAGCACGCAGGTCCGCGTAAAGCGGGTCTGGTTTCGGCCGTGTGCTGGTGTGGCGGTCTGCTGATCTCCGCGCTGGGTATCTATACCCACCAGATCTGGCTGATGTGGGTCGGCTCCGGTGTGATCGGTGGTATCGGCCTGGGCCTGGGCTACATCTCCCCGGTCTCGACGCTGATCAAGTGGTTCCCGGACAAGCGCGGCATGGCCACCGGTATGGCCATCATGGGCTTCGGTGGCGGCGCGATGGTCGGTGCTCCCCTGGCGGCAGCGCTGATGGGCCACTTCGCCAATGAAAGCAGCGTCGGCGTATGGCAGAGCTTCGTGGTCATGGCGGTGATCTACTTCGTCTTCATGGTCGGCGGTGCCCTGGCTTACCGCGTTCCGCCAACCGGCTGGAAGCCTGCTGGCTGGGTCGCTCCGGCTGCCAAGGCCAACAACGCGATGATCACCAAGGGCCACGTCCACGTGAACACCGCGTGGAAAACCCCGCAATTCTGGCTGGTCTGGGCCGTACTGTGCCTGAACGTATCGGCCGGTATCGGCATCATCGGCATGGCTTCGCCCATGCTGCAGGAAGTCTTCGGTGGCAAGCTGATCGGCCTGAACGTGCCATTCAGCCAACTGGACGCTGCACAGCTGGGCCAGATCGCCGCCATCGCGGCGGGCTTCACCGGCCTGCTGAGCCTGTTCAACATCGGCGGCCGTTTCTTCTGGGCTTCGTTCTCCGACCTGATCGGTCGTAAAGCGACCTACTTCGTGTTCTTCGCGCTGGGCTTCACCCTGTACGCGCTGGTTCCGTGGACCGGTCACCTGGGCAGCATCGCGCTGTTCGTGTTCGCCTTCTGCCTGATCCTGTCGATGTACGGCGGCGGCTTCGCCACCGTTCCGGCCTACCTGGCCGACCTGTTCGGCACCCAGATGGTTGGCGCCATCCACGGCCGCCTGCTGACTGCTTGGGCCTTCGCTGGCGTGCTGGGCCCGGTACTGGTGAACTACCTGCGTGAGTATCAGCTGAGCATCGGCGTCGAACGCGCTGCCGCTTACGACATCACCCTGTACATCCTCGCCGGCCTGCTGGTGTTGGGCTTCATCTGCAACCTGCTGGTGCGCCCGGTGGATCCGAAGTACTTCATGACTGACGCAGAACTGGCCGCCGAGCGCGCCCATGGCGAGAAATCCAAGCCGTCCGCTGCCGAACTGGAGTGGGCTGCCGATCCGTCGAGCAAGCCGCTGGTGATCGCTGCCTGGCTGGCCGTTGGTCTGCCGCTGGCCTGGGGTGTTTGGATTACCCTGCAGAAGACCGTCGTACTGTTCCAGTAAGCACGATCTGCTGCGCGTCGGCCCTGCGGCGTTAAAAACAGGCTCGGAATGCTCATGTACAAAAGTACATTCCGCTTCCTCGCCTGTTTTTGCCTTGCAGGGCTCTAGCTCGCGAGATCGTGAGTCGCACTAAAATCCCGCTGACGCTTCGCGCATCAGCGGGATTTTTTATGCCTGCGATTTAGTGGTGCAGAGGCGAGCGTCTTGCCACGTTGTAGCGCGGCTTGCGCCTTTGCGGCATTTTTGCCGGACGGCTTTATGGCTTGGCCGCTTATCAGCCTATAATGTTCGCCCTTTCGCCCAACGATTTTGTGGAGCAGGTGATGGCCGAACGTACGGCATCCGTCGAGCGCAATACCCTGGAGACCCAGATCAAGGTCTCGATCAATCTGGATGGCAGCGGCAAGGCCACTTTCGATACCGGCGTGCCGTTCTTCGAGCACATGCTCGATCAGATCGCCCGTCATGGTCTGATCGACCTGGACATCTTCTGCAAGGGCGACCTGCACATCGACGATCACCACACCGTCGAAGACGTCGGCATCACCCTCGGTCAGGCGTTCGCCAAGGCGGTCGGCGACAAGAAGGGCATGACCCGTTACGGCCATTCCTACGTGCCGCTGGATGAAGCGCTGTCGCGCGTGGTCATCGACTTCTCCGGTCGCCCCGGCCTGCAGATGCACGTGCCGTTCACCCGTGCGGTGGTCGGCGGCTTCGATGTCGACCTGTTCCAGGAATTCTTCCAGGGCTTCGTCAACCACGCCCAGGTCAGCCTGCACATCGACAACCTGCGTGGGGTGAACACTCACCACCAGATCGAGACCGTGTTCAAGGCCTTCGGCCGCGCGCTGCGCATGGCCGTCGAACTCGACCCGCGCATGGCCGGGCAGATGCCCTCGACCAAGGGCGTGCTCTGATGCAGACGGTAGCCGTCATCGATTACGGCATGGGCAACCTGCACTCGGTGGCCAAGGCCCTCGAGCACGTGGGCGCCGGTCGTGTGCTGGTGACCAGCGATGCCCAGGTGATCCGTGAAGCCGACCGCGTGGTGTTTCCCGGTGTCGGCGCGATCCGCGACTGCATGGCCGAGATCTGCCGCCTGGGTTTCGACGACCTGGTGCGTGAAGTCAGTCAGGACCGCCCGTTCCTGGGGATCTGCGTGGGCATGCAGGCACTGCTCGAGCGCAGTGAAGAGAACGACGGCGTCGACTGCATCGGCCTGTTCCCCGGCCAGGTGCGCTTCTTCGGCAAGGACATGGTCGAAGACGGCGAGCCGCTGAAAGTCCCCCATATGGGCTGGAACGAGGTGAGCCAGGCGGTCAAGCACCCGCTGTGGCACAACATCCCCGAGCAGGCGCGTTTCTACTTCGTGCACAGCTACTACATCGAGGCGGCCAAGGCGCAGCAGGTGGTCGGCCGTGGCCATTACGGCAAGGACTTCGCCGCCGCCCTGGCCGACGGTTCGCGCTTCGCCGTACAGTTCCACCCCGAGAAGAGCCACACCCACGGCCTGCAGTTGCTGCAGAACTTTGCCGCCTGGGATGGCCGCTGGTAAATGGCCAGGCTCAAGGCGCCGATCCTCACGCTCACACCCGAGCAGGAAAGCGCTGCGGTGCACAAACTGCAGCGCTTTCTGAGCGAGCGCTTCGAGCTGGAGCTGGGCTCCTTCGAGGTGCTGGAGCTGCTCGAGCTGTTTGGCCGCGATATCGCCCCGCATTACTACAACCGAGCGGTCACCGATGCGCACAGTTTGCTGCGCGAGCGCTTCGAAAGCCTCGAAGTCGACCTGTGGGCGCTCGAGAAAGATTGATTCCAGCTACGGCTGACTGAACGAGACAAGGTGTGCAGATGCTGATTATCCCCGCTATCGACCTCAAGGACGGCGCCTGCGTGCGTCTGCGCCAGGGCCGCATGGAAGACTCCACGGTATTCTCCGATGACCCGGTGAGCATGGCCGCCAAGTGGGTCGAGGGCGGCTGCCGTCGTCTGCACCTGGTCGACCTCAATGGCGCCTTCGAGGGCCAGCCGGTGAATGGCGAGGTGGTCACCGCCATCGCCAAGCGCTACCCGAACCTGCCGATCCAGATCGGCGGCGGCATTCGCTCGCTGGAAACCATCGAGCATTACGTCAAGGCCGGCGTCAGCTACGTGATCATCGGCACCAAGGCGGTGAAGGATCCGCAGTTCGTCACCGACGCCTGCAAGGCCTTCCCCGGCAAGGTCATCGTCGGCCTGGACGCCAAGGACGGTTTCGTCGCCACCGATGGCTGGGCTGAAGTCAGCAGCGTGCAGGCCACCGACCTGGCCAGGCGGTTCGAGGCCGATGGCGTCTCGGCGATCGTCTACACCGATATCGCCAAGGACGGCATGATGCAGGGCTGCAACGTCGAAGCCACTGCGGCGCTGGCCGCTGCCAGCCGCATTCCGGTGATCGCGTCGGGCGGTATCCACAACCTGGGCGATATCGAGAAGCTGCTGCTGGCCCGCGCGCCGGGCATCGTCGGTGCCATCACCGGCCGGGCGATCTACGAAGGCACCCTGGACGTGGCCGAAGCGCAGGCGTTCTGCGACAACTTCCGCGGCTGAAGTAGGGTGGGTGGCAACCCACCGCAGTTGACGCAATCTTTATCGGTGGGTTGCACCCACCCTACGGGAGCTCCGTATGGCACTGGCTAAGCGCATCATCCCCTGTCTCGACGTCGACAACGGCCGTGTGGTCAAGGGCGTCAAGTTCGAGAACATCCGCGACGCCGGTGATCCGGTGGAGATCGCCCGTCGCTATGACGAGCAGGGCGCCGACGAGATTACCTTTCTCGACATCACCGCCAGCGTCGATGGCCGTGACACCACGCTGCACACCGTCGAGCGCATGGCCAGCCAGGTGTTCATCCCGCTGACCGTGGGCGGCGGTGTGCGCAGCGTGGCGGACATCCGCAACCTGCTCAACGCCGGTGCCGACAAGGTGTCGATCAACACCGCCGCGGTGTTCACCCCCGAGTTCGTCGGCGAGGCGGCCTCGCGCTTCGGCTCGCAGTGCATCGTGGTGGCCATCGATGCCAAGAAGGTCTCTGCCCCCGGCGAGGCGCCGCGTTGGGAGATCTTCACCCACGGTGGCCGCAAGCCGACCGGCCTGGACGCCGTGCAGTGGGCGATGAAGATGGAAGGCCTGGGCGCCGGCGAGATCCTGCTCACCAGCATGGACCAGGACGGCGTGAAGAGCGGCTATGACCTGGGCGTGACCCGCGCCATCAGCGAGGCGGTCGGTATTCCGGTGATCGCTTCCGGCGGCGTCGGCAACCTGCAGCACCTGGCCGATGGCATTCTCGAAGGCAAGGCTGCTGCGGTGCTGGCGGCGAGCATCTTCCACTTTGGCGAGTACACCGTTCCCGAGGCCAAGGCCTACATGGCCAGCCGCGGCATCGTGATGCGCTAGGGCCGTCGACAGGTCCGCACGACCGCGCAGGAGCAGGCGCTGCGCCCAACTTGGTGCGATTGCCCTTTTGGATGCTCGCTAATGGCGCTAAGCTAGCATCCGTGTGACAAGGATCGGGTCAAGCCAGGGCGTCTAGCTCGCCACTTCTGCCCAGACGCCCGGTCACGCCGGGCGCTCCCTTTCCGGCCGCCCGTCAACGCTTCGAATGACAGGTAGTCCAGTACATGTGCAAACGTCTGTGGTTGGCAGCGGCAAGTGCCCTGCTTTTGATGGCATCGGCAGCACGCGCCGAAATCGACCCGAACTACAACGTGGTGTTGCTGACGGAAAACTTCCCGCCGTACAACATGGCGATCAACGGCAAGAACTTCGCCCAGGAAGACAACGTTGATGGCATCGCCGTCGACGTGGTGCGTGAAATGTTCAAGCGCGCCGGCATCAAGTACAGCCTGACCCTGCGCTTTCCCTGGGATCGCATCTACAAACTCGCGCTGGAAAAGCCCGGCTATGGCGTGTTCGTGACCGCGCGGCTGCCCGAGCGTGAGGGGCTGTTCAAATGGGTCGGCCCCATCGGCCCGGACGACTGGGTGCTGCTGGCCCGCGGTGACAGCAAGCTGGTGGTGAACAACCTGCAGCAGGCCAAGCAGTACCGCATTGGCGCCTACAAGGGCGATGCGATTGCCGAGCACCTGGAAAAGCAGGGCCTGCAGCCGGTGACCTCGTTGCGCGACCAGGAGAATGCCAAGAAGCTGATGGCCGGGCAGATCGACCTGTGGGCCACCGGTGATCCAGCAGGGCGCTATCTGGCTCGCCAGGAGGGCGTCAGCGGCCTGAAGACCCTGCTGCGTTTCAACAGCGCGCAGCTGTATCTGGCACTCAACAAGGAGGTGCCGGACGAGGTGGTACAGAAGCTGCAATCAGAACTGGACAAGATGCGCGCTGAGGGGATCGTCGACAGCATCCTCAACAGTTATCTATAGGCACGCCAAAGCGCTGAGGGGCGCTGGCGTGGCGATGATTCGGCGTTCATGGTGCCGTGCACCCAGGTGCGCGGCCACCCTCGCCAGGAAGGCGGTGGTGCGCAGTTCGGCAGGAGGCCGCCAACCATAATCATAACCACGTGGCGGGGACGACAGATGTTGAACACATTGAAGACCATTGCACTACTCGGGCTTACCTTGATCGCTTGCACGGCCAGGGCCGAGCTGCCAGCCGACTACAAGGTGGTACTGCTGACCGAGAACTTTCCGCCCTTCAACATGGCGGTGGACGACAAGAACTTCGCCCGTGACGACGGCATCGATGGCATCAACGCCGAGATCGTCCGCGAGATGTTCAAGCGTGCCGACATCAAGTACAGCCTGACCCTGCGCTTCCCCTGGGATCGCCTCTACAAGCTGACCCTCGACAAGCCCAACTACGGGCTGTTCTCCACCACCTTCACCGCCGAGCGCCAGCCGCTGTTCAAGTGGGTCGGGCCGCTGGCCAAGACCGGCTGGGTGCTGCTCTCTGCGCCGGGTAATAACCTGACCGTGAAGAGCCTCAAGGACGCCGGCCAGTACACCATCGGCGCCTACAAGAACGACGCGGTCAGCCAGCACCTGGAAAGCCAGGGCCTGACGCCGGTCAACGCCCTGCGTGACCAGGAGAACGTCAAGAAGCTCACCAGCGGCAAGATCGACCTGTGGGCCACCACCGACCCGGTCGGCCGTTACCTGGCCAAGCAGGAGGGCGTGAGTGGCCTCAATACCGTACTGCGTTTCAACGAGGCCGAGCTGTACCTGGCGCTCAACAAGGACACCCCGGATGAAGTGGTGCAGCGCCTGCAGAAGGCCCTCGACGAAATGCGCAGCGAAGGCTTTATCGACGAGATGACCAACAACTACCTGTAGCTGCGCCAGGCAAAGCCCGCCACGGCCGATCGCTGTGGCGGGCTTTGTTTTGGTTCTTCCGGGAATCTCGGGAGAGTCAGTCTTGATACCGGACTGGCAAGTTTGTGTGCGTATCACTTAGCACCATCCTTTACCGCGTCTGCTGAACCTTTGTGTTGCGCCCCTTACGGGCGCCACACCTTGATTCGCTTCGCTCACCCTTCGGGCCAGCCTGCGGCTGTTACTGCGCTTCGCTACGTTTCCTTGCTTGCCCAAGAAAGGTGTGCCAAAGAAGGGCACCCCGGCATCCGGGTTTCGCTGCGCGAAACTTGATTCGCGTTGCTCACCCTACGGGCCAGCCTTTCGGCTGTTACTCCGCTTCGCTGCGTTTCCTCGCTCCGGCGCCGCTCCGGGGGCCGGCTTACATGGGCCATCCCTGGCCCATTAAGCCTCTCGCCGCATCCATGCGGCTCGTCCCCCTACGCAACACCTCCACTCGGCCTCCTGACGGGACCGGAGCGCGAACTTGCGAGATTTCCACGGGCTCAAGCTCGGCGGCGTCTGTTTTTGCTTTTGCTCTTGAGCTGCGATCGTACAGGCGACGCCCAATTCCCCTTCAGGAGGCCGAGTGGAATCACCACGTAAGGGGTTGAGCGACATGGATGTCGCGAGAGCTGCGATGGGCCAGGGATGGCCCTTCGCAGCGTGCCCCTGGAGTGGGGATGGAATGAGGGAACCCCGGCGCAGCCGGGGCCGGATGGTGGGGTGCCCTTCTCTTTGGTTACTTTCTCTTGGGCAAGCAAGAGAAAGTGACTCGCCCGTAAGGGGCGAAACCCACACGGCCAGGCGGCGTGCTAATGGAGAGTGCCAAGTCATCGGCAGCTAACACTTATTGCCAGTCCGGTCTCAACCAAGCATTCCCCAAAAATGCGAAGAACCTTCCTTTTGCCCAGCGCAAGGCCTGCCGCGAGGGGGCGTTACTCCCGCGGCCAACAAAAAGCCCCGCTGCAGTCGCCTGCAGCGGGGCTTCTCATTACGGCTGACGCTTAGTCGGCGCGGGTGACGTTCAGGCCCTTGAGCAGGTTTAGCGCTTGGCTCAGCTGGTAGTCGTCGTCCTGCGGGCGGGCCGCCTTGCCGGGCGCGCCCTGGCTTGGCCGGTCGGCGCCGCCGTTGCCATTGCCGAGGTGGCCCTGCAGATCGGCTTCCTTGAGCGTCGGGTCGTCGCTCTCGCGGGTCAGCTTGGCGCGCGCCACTTCCACGTCCGGGACGATGCCCTGGGCCTGGATGGAGCGGCCATTGGGGGTGAAGTACAGCGCGGTGGTGATCTTCAGGGCGCGGTCGTTGTTCAGCGGCAGCACGGTCTGTACCGAGCCCTTGCCGAAGCTGTCGGTGCCCATCAGGATGCCACGCTTGTGATCCTGCAGGGCGCCGGCGACGATCTCCGAGGCCGAGGCGCTGCCGCCGTTGATCAGCACCACCAGCGGCACGCCTTCGCTGGCATCCAGCGGGTCGGCCGAGAAGCGCAGCTCGGAGTTGGGGATACGCCCCTTGGTGTAGACGATCAGGCCCTTCTTGAGGAAGTGGTCGGCCACTTCCACGGCCGACTGCAGCACGCCACCCGGGTTGTTGCGCAGGTCGAGTACCAGGCCGCTGAGTTTCTTGCCGTTTTCCTTGCGCAGCTTGTTCAGGGCCTTGCCGACTTCCTCGCCGGTGTTGACCTGGAACTGGGTGACGCGGATGTAGCCGTAACCCGGGTCGATCATCTGGCTGCGTACGCTGGTGACCTTGATCACCGCGCGGGTCAGCTCGACGTCGAACGGCTTGCCGCCTTCGCGCACCAGGGTCAGGACGATCTTGCTGCCGGCCTTGCCGCGCATTTGCTCCACGGCTTCCATCATCGACTGGCCCTTGGTCGGCTTGCCGTCGATCTTGACGATCAGGTCGCCGGGGTGGATGCCGGCCTTGGAGGCCGGGGTGTCATCGATGGGCGAGACCACCTTGATGAAACCATCTTCGGTGCCGACCTCGATACCCAAGCCGCCGAATTCGCCACTGGTGCTCTCCTGCAGTTCGGCGAAGGCTTTCGGGTCGAGGTAGGCCGAGTGCGGGTCGAGGTTGCTGAGCATGCCCTTGATGGCGTTCTCCAGCAGTTCCTTGTCGGTGACCGGCTCGACGTAGGCAGCCTTGATGCGATCCATCACCTCGGCGAAGGTGCGCAGCTCGTCCAGTGGCAGCGGTGCTGCATTCTGGTCGGCGGCCGGCGGCGGAGCGATTGGAGCCTGGTCGGCATGCAGCACAGGTGCGCCACCGAGCAGGGCAATCGCCAGGGCCAGGGAGGTGAGGCGGGACAGATGCGGCATTGGAACTAACTCCTACGACAATGAGATGGCGCTTATCCTTGCGCCCGACACCATTGGGCCGGATCGCTGGCGCGGCCCTGCTGGCGAATCGCGAAATACAGTGCTGGGGTGTCCTGGCCGCCGCTGGTACCGACGGTGGCGATGGGATCCCCGGCCTTGACGATGTCTCCGGCGTCCTTGAGCAGGCTCTGGTTGTGCCCGTACAGGGTCAGGTAACCGTTGCCATGGTCGAGAATGACCAGAAGCCCGGAACCGCGCAACCAGTCTGCGAACACCACTCGACCACCATGCACGGCGCGTACCTGGCTGCCAGCGGCGGCACCGATCAGCACGCCATCCCACTTAGTCCGAGCATCTTCGCCCCGTGGGGTTCCATATCTTGCAACAAGTCGGCCATTGACTGGCCACGGCAGCTTGCCTTTGGCGCTGGCGAACGGGCCGCCATAGGTGGCGCCGGAGCTGACCAGTGGGCCGCTCTCGGCACGCTTGCCGGTGGCCGCCGGGGTGCTGGGCTTGTCGCGCGCCGCGGCGAGCTCACGCTGGCGCTGCGCCTCGGCTTCGCGAGCCTGGCGGGCGAGGGTTTGCTCGATGGTCTTGAGCACCCTTGCGAGTTCGGCCTGCTCCTGCTCGCGCGCCTTGAGGCGCTGATCACGGGCGGCGTAATCCTTGTTCAGCTTGGCCAGGGCCTGCTGACGTTCCTTGCGCACTTCGGCCAGCTGGGCGCTGCGGCTGTCCAGCTCGCCTTTCTGCGCCTGCAGCTGTGCCTGGTGATGGCTGATGTCCTTCTCGACGTTGGCCAACTGGCGCAGCGTCTCGTTGAAGGCCGTCAGCTGGGCCAGGCGCGCTTCGGCGAGGTAATCGTAGTAGGTGAGGGTGCGGGAGAATTTTTCCGGGTTCTGCTGGTTGAGCAACAGCTTGATGTACTCCTGACGCCCGCCCTGGTAGGCCGCGCGGGCCTGGATGCCGATCAGTCGTTGCTGTTCAAGGCGCGCGCCCTGGAGTTTTTTTTTCTCCTGATCGAGGCGCTTGAGCTCTTCTTCGCTGTCCTGCAGTTCCTCGCGCAGGCCCTTGACCTGGTTCTCCAGCTCACCCATTTCGGTTTCGGTGGTCTTGAGCTGCTTCTGTACGCCGGATTTTTCCTGCTGCAGTTGCTCCAGCAGTTTCTTCAATTCGGCGACGTCGGCGCGCGCCGCTTCCAGCTGCTTCTGGGTATCGGCTTTCTGATCGGCGAACGCCGGTGCCAGCAGGCTGGTCATGAGGATGAAAGTGAGGACACGGAGCATGGTGCAGGCGATACCTGGCGGGGAACGCGCCTAGTATGCCTTTGGCGCGGGTTAAAAAGAACGCCCCGGATCGCGGATTGCGACCCAAGGCGTGCCACTGTCGACCGGTGGCCGATATCGTTCAGTCGAAGGTGACGATGCTGGTGCCGGTCATTTCCTTGGGAATCGGCAGGCCCATCAGGGTCAGCAGGGTGGGCGCCACATCGGCCAGCACGCCGCCTTCGCGGATGCTCACCTGGCGCTTGCCGACATAGATGAACGGTACTGGCTCGCAAGTGTGCGCGGTGTGCGCCTGGCCGGTGCACTCGTCCTGCATCTGCTCGACGTTGCCGTGGTCGGCGGTGATCAGCGCTTCGCCGCCGACCTTGTCCAGCGCCGCGACGATGCGCCCGACGCAGGTGTCCAGGCATTCGACCGCCGCAACTGCCGCCTCGAACACGCCGGTGTGGCCGACCATGTCGCCGTTGGCGTAGTTGACCACGATCACATCAAAGCGCTGGTTCTCGATGGCGTCGACGATCTTGTCGGTCACTTCGGGCGCATTCATCTGCGGCTGCAGGTCGTAGGTGGCGACGTTCGGCGAGGGGATCAGGATGCGCTCTTCGCCCGGGAAGGGTTCTTCACGGCCGCCGGAGAAGAAGAAGGTCACGTGGGCGTATTTCTCGGTCTCGGCGATGCGCAGTTGGGTCTTGCCGTTGTTGGCCAGGTATTCGCCAAGCACGTTGACCAGCGGCTCGGGCTTGTAGGCGCTGGGCGTGTCGATGCTGGCCGCGTACTGGGTGAGCATGATGAAACCGGCGGTCTGCGGCACGCGGGCGCGCTCGAAGGCATCGAAGCCCGGCTCGACGAAGGCGCGGGTCAGCTCGCGGGCGCGGTCGGCGCGGAAGTTCATGAACACCACGGCGTCGCCATCCTCGACACGCACCGGCTCGCCGATGCTGGTGGCCTTGACGAACTCGTCGCTCTCGTCGCGGGCATAGGCGGCTTGCAGGCCGGCCACGGCGGTGTCCGCCTGGTATTGGCTGTGGCCATCGGCGATCAGGCTGTAGGCCTGGGCCACGCGGTCCCAGCGGTTGTCGCGGTCCATGGCGAAGTAGCGGCCGATCAGCGAGGCGATGCGGCCCTTGCCGAGCCTGGCGAAGGTGGCCTCGAGCAGTTCGATGGAGCCCAGGGCGCTTTTCGGTGCGGTGTCGCGGCCGTCGAGAAAGGCGTGCAGGTAGATCTTCTCGGCGCCGCGGCGCGCGGCCAGTTCGGCCATGGCGACCAGGTGATCCTGGTGGCTGTGCACGCCGCCATCGGACAGCAGGCCGAGGATGTGCACCGCCTTGCCGGCGCCGACTGCCTTGTCTACGGCGCCGGTGATCGCCGGGTTCTCGAAGAACTCGCCGTCGCGGATCGCCTTGGTCACCCGGGTGAAGTCCTGATACACCACGCGGCCCGCGCCCAGGTTCATGTGGCCGACCTCGGAGTTGCCCATCTGCCCGTCCGGCAGGCCGACGTCCATGCCGCTGCCGGAAATCAGCCCATGGGGCTGGGTGGCACGCAGGCGGTCATAGACCGGCGTCTTGGCGGCGAAAATGGCGTTGTGCTCGGGCGTGTCGCTGTGGCCGAAGCCGTCGAGAATGACCAGAACCAGGGGTTTGGGCGCTGCGCTCATACGGGGCTCGCTCTGCTTGGGGTACGCAATGAAGGCCGGGAGCGAGTGCATGTTCGCCCGCGGCG
This sequence comes from Pseudomonas sp. G34, assembly GCF_031119625.1. Lineage (GTDB taxonomy): Bacteria > Pseudomonadota > Gammaproteobacteria > Pseudomonadales > Pseudomonadaceae > Aquipseudomonas. The sequence continues at coordinate 2,860 of NZ_JAVHZV010000006.1, read as the reverse complement.
ATCCGGAGGCGGCCGCCCGGGGAGGCGACCTACTGAAAACGGTCAGACATTCTACGGCGCCGGAAAGATCCCGTCACCGCCGTGCGGCCTTTGGTGGACTCACCGGGCTGTGTATACTGGCCGGCATTTTACCGCCCCGGAACCGCGTGATGCTTGCCAACCTGATTGAATTCGCTACCAACCACTTCATCCTAGCCGGTCTGTTCGTCATCATTCTCGCGCTGCTGATCTTCACCGAACTGAGCAAGGGCGGCAAAAGCCTGAGCAGCCGTGAAGTGACGGCGCTGATCAACCGCGATGAAGGCGTAGTGGTCGACATTCGCAGCAAGAAGGATTTCGACACCGGCCATATCGTCGGTGCCCTGAACATCCCCTACGACAAGCTGGCCTCGCGCCTTGCCGAGCTCGAGAAACACAAGGCCAAGACCATCATCGTCGTCGACGCCCTGGGCCAGCAGGCCGGCACCGCCGCCCGTGAACTGCAGAAGGCCGGTTTCACCGCTGCGCGTCTGGGGGGCGGCATCGCCACCTGGCGTGGCGACAACCTGCCCGTGGTGAAGTGACATGGCACAGGTCGTCATCTACTCCAGCGACTGGTGCCCCTACTGCATCCGCGCCAAGCAGCTGTTGACCAGCAAAAGCGTGTCGTTCGACGAGATCCGTGTCGACGGCAAACCCGACGTGCGCGCCGAGATGACGCGCAAGGCCGGCCGCACCTCGGTGCCGCAGATATGGATCGGTGATACCCATGTGGGTGGCTGCGACGATCTGTTTGCCCTGGAGCGGGCCGGCAAGCTCGACGCGCTGCTCAACGCCTGATTTTCCTTTAAGTCCTATAGCAGAAGGCTTTGCCCCATGACCGAACAAGCTAACGGCGCCGCCCAAGGCGAACAGACTCCTCAGTTTTCCCTGCAGCGCATCTACGTGCGTGACCTGTCCTTCGAAGCGCCGAAGAGCCCCGAGATCTTCCGCCAGGAGTGGACGCCGAGCGTCTCGATGGATCTCAACACCCGCCAGAAAGGCCTGGAAGGCGACTTCCACGAAGTGGTGCTGACCCTCTCGGTGACCGTCAAGAACGGTGAAGAAACCGCCTTCATCGCCGAAGTGCAGCAGGCTGGTATCTTCCTGATCAAGGGCCTGGATGCCGAGTCCATGAGCCACACCCTCGGTGCGTTCTGCCCGAACATCCTGTTCCCCTATGCCCGTGAAACCCTGGACAGCCTGGTGGTACGCGGCTCGTTCCCGGCGCTGATGCTGGCTCCGGTGAACTTCGACGCCCTGTACGCCCAGGAGCTGCAGCGCCAACAGGCCAACTGAGTTATCGGTTGCCGCACACAAAACGCCCTTCGGGGCGTTTTTTATTGGCTGGGGTTCGTAGCCTGCGCTCAACGTAGGGCTACAGACGTTGCCCTCAGTCCATGGCGAAGCCGTGCTGGCGCCAGGCCTCGTACACGGCCACTGCCACGCTGTTGGACAGGTTCAGGCTGCGACAGCCTTCACGCATCGGCAGGCGCACGCGTTGCGCCTCCGGCAAGGCGTCGCGGATCTCCTGGGGCAGGCCACGGCTTTCCGGGCCGAACAGAAAGGCATCGCCCGGCTGGTAGGCCACTTCATGGAAGGGTTGCGAGCCCTTGGTGGTAAAGGCGAAGACCCGCGGCTGGCCGAGGCTTTCCAGGCACGCTTCCAGGCTGGCGTGGCGCTTGAGTGGCGCGTATTCGTGATAGTCCAGCCCGGCGCGGCGCAGGCGCTTGTCGTCCAGCTCGAAGCCCAGTGGCTCGATCAGGTGCAGGTGGCAGCCGCTGTTGGCGCAGAGCCTGATAATGTTGCCGGTGTTGGGCGGAATTTCCGGTTGAAAAAGGATTACATGAAACATGCACGGCTCCAGGCCAGAAGACGGGCGCCATTCTACGCCGGATAAGCCGCCAAGGCCCCGCCCCTGGGTGCGGGTGATCGGCTCGTTGGCGATCCTCGGCTTTCTGGTCGGGCTGATGATTGGCCGGCTGTTTCATCCGGACGCCATGCACCTCAAGGCGGTCGAGGCCCAGGATGATCGCCTGCTGCTGTGGTTCAACGTCGAGCCGCAGGTGCAGGTCAGCGATGCCCATGGCACCTTTGCGCTGCGCTTCGAAGGGCTGGGCCGTGAGCGCCAGGGCCAGCTACAGATTGCCGGGCGTGCCGCCAACTGGCGCGTGGTGCGTGAAGGTCGCGAGCTGGAAGTGCGCGTGGTGGCGGCTCGCCCGCTGCGCGCTGCAATGGATGCCGAGAAGGTGGAAGGCCGCTGGCGCCTGACGGTTCGTCTGGCGCCGCAGTAGCGAAGAAAAGAGGGAGGTCCCGGCCTGCCTGTACCAGGGCTCCCGAAGAAAAGGGGGATTATCTGATCTGCCTGTATCAGAGTCCCCGAAGAAAGAAGGGAGGTCCCGGCCTGCCTGTACCGAGGCTCCCAAAGAAAGAGGGGAATCCCCGGCCTGCCTGTACCAAGGTCCCCGAAACTGGGTTATCAGTACCATTGCAGGTGGCGTGCCAAGTTTTATGAATTCGTTGCAGGGCCCATGAATGCTGGCTTTTAGCGGTTTATCGGCGCTTTTGGCGTGGATGGCGCAAGGCGGCGAATGTTCCGCTCGGGTGCATGGAGGCACCTGTCGTGCGCTGATGGCGTGCATTTGTACTCGCCCTGGGGCTGATGACGTGCTGTAGCCCGGGTCGAGCGCAGCGACACCCGGGGCTTCCTGGGTTTCGCGTTGCTCAACCGCAGGTTACGGGCTGATGGCATGAGTTCTTCGGGTGGCAGAGTTGCCTGCGGGACGAATGTGGGAGCGGGCCATGCCCGCGAACGGCGATGGAACGTGCGGCGCAGGTCTTG
>NZ_JAVHZV010000005.1 GCF_031119625.1 Pseudomonas sp. G34 | reverse complement strand
TTCTGCGCCGGCAGCAAGGTCAGCAACAGCACCGCTGCGGCCACGAACACCAGGGCGAACCAGGTGTACAGCTGCAGTGGCTGCCAGCCGTCATCGAGCATCAAACCGGCCACGGTCGGCGACAGAATCGCCCCGCCACGCCCGATGCCAATCGCCCAGCCCACCCCGGTAGCCCGCACCGACGCGCCGTAGATCAGCGGCGACAGCGCATACAAGCCGGCGACGCAGCCATTGGAGAACAACCCGATCAGCAGGCCCATACCCAGTGCCGCACTGAACGAGGAACCGAGACTGGTGAACGCCACCAGCAGCACGGCGGTGATCAGCATGAAGCCGGCCAGCACCCGCACCAGGGAAAACCGCGCTGACAACAAGCCCAGCAAGGTCGCGCCGAAGATGCCGCCGATGCTCAGCAGCACCCCACCGGTGACGCCCTGCTGCACCGACAGGCCGGACTGGGTGAGCAACTTGGGCGTCCAGCTCATGATGAAGTAGAAGCCGAACATCACCAGGAAGAACAGCACCCAGATCAGCAGCGTGCTGCGCCGCTGCTCGGCATCGAACAGCCGCGCGAAGGCGCCACTGCTGGCGTGGCCACCGACCGGCAATGCCGGCAGCGTGGCCAGGCTCGGCCGATCCAGTTTGCCGGCCAGGCGGTTGACCCGCTCCAGCGCCTTGGCCGGCTGCCTGGAGAGCAGGAAGTCCAGGGACTCGGGCAACCACAGCAGCACCGGCACGATGGCCGCGAAGGTCATCAGGCCGCCGGCGAAGAACACCGAACGCCAGCCCCAGTGCGACAGCAGCCACACCGCCAGCAAACCGCCGAAGGTAGCGCCCAGGGCATAACCGGTGGATTGCAGGCTGACCGCCAGGCCGCGCCAGCGCTTGCTGGCGTATTCGCTGGCGATCACGTTGCTGCTGGCCAGAATGCCACCAATGCCCAGGCCGGTGAGGCCGCGCAGCAGGGCCAGCTGGGTGGGCGTCTGGCTGAGGGCCGAGAGCAGCATGCCGCTGCCGGAAATCACCAGGCACAGCAGGATCAGTGGGCGCCGGCCGATGCGATCGGCCCAGGGCGCGATGAACAGCGAGCCGGCTGCCATGCCGAGCAAACCAGCACTGAGCAGCATGCCCAACTGAGCGCCGCCCAGCGACCAGTCGGCGGCCACCGAAGAGGCCGTGAAGGCCATCACCAGCACATCGAAGCCGTCGATCATGTTGAGCACGACACAAACGGCGATGGCGACCCACTGGAAGCCGCGCATCGGCCCCTGGTCGACGACCTGTCGGAGATCGCTCATCGCGCACCTCCCACAGCCTTGAAGGGAAACGGGCGAGGCATGCCGCAGTCGGCAGCCGAAAGCGAAAAACCGGGTTTCATCGACGCAGATCCTTGATTGTTTTTATGGGAACAGCTGGTGCCAAACTTGCAGAAATGGATCCAATATTCAATCCATGCAGGTGTTGCGGCACAGCCCTTCCAAGCCTCTCGATCCGGACCGCCGTGCTGAATGCCTGAGTCCGCCTGCACTGACGCCGACAAATATAATGTTCGCTGATCGGACAGTTTATTTTGTTAACTATTTTCCAGCCCAGGCATTGACATTAGCCTGATTAAAAACCAACCATTGGATCCAATAACACCAACAAGAACCGAGGTCGTCATGTACCCGAAAAATGCCTGGTATGTAGCCTGCACACCCGACGAGATCGCCGAGAAGCCTCTGGGCCGGCAGATCTGCGGGGAAAAGATCGTCTTCTACCGCGGCGCCGAAGGGCAGGTGGTGGCCCTCGAGGATTTCTGCCCGCACCGCGGCGCGCCGCTGTCCCTCGGTTATGTCGAGAACGGCAACCTGATCTGTGGCTACCACGGCCTGGAGATGGGCTGCGAAGGCAAGACCGTGGCCATGCCGGGCCAACGCGTGCGTGGCTTCCCGGGCATCCGCGCCTTCGCCGCGGTTGAGCGCTACGGCTTCATCTGGGTATGGACGGGCGACCAGGCGCTGGCCGACCCCGCCACCATCCACCACCTCGAATGGGCGGAAAACCCCGAATGGGCCTACGGCGGCGGGCTGTTCCACATCAACTGCGATTACCGCCTGATGATCGACAACCTGATGGACCTGACCCACGAGACCTACGTGCATGCCTCGAGCATCGGCCAGAAGGAGATCGACGAAGCGCCGCCGGTCACCAAGGTCGAAGGCGATGAAGTGATCACCAGCCGGCATATGGAAAACATCATGGCCCCGCCCTTCTGGCGCATGGCGCTGCGCGGTAATGGCCTGGCCGACGACGTGCCGGTGGATCGCTGGCAGATCTGCCGCTTCAACCCGCCCAGCCACGTGATGATCGAAGTCGGCGTGGCCCACGCCGGCCACGGTGGCTACGAGGCGCCGGACGAGGTCAAGGCAGCGAGCATCGTGGTCGACTTCATCACCCCGGAAAGCGACACCTCGATCTGGTACTTCTGGGGCATGGCGCGCAGCTTCAAGCCCGAGGATCAGGCGCTGACCGACAGCATCCGTGAAGGCCAGGGCAAGATTTTCAGTGAAGACCTGGAGATGCTCGAGCGCCAGCAGCGCAACCTGCTCTGGCAGCCCGAACGGCAGTTGCTCAAGCTCAATATCGACGCTGGCGGCGTGCAGTCACGCCGGATCATCGAGCGCCTGCTTGCCGAAGAGCAGGCCCTCGCCGCCCAGAAAATCGACGTCCGCCAGGTCGGCTGATTCATCGACTGCACCGCTCGCCGCCCGTGCGGCGAGCGCAAGCCTTTTACGAGAGCACCCGCATGATCGACGTCATCGTCACATCCATCGAGCAGCAGGCCCAGGACATTCTCGGCTTCGAGCTGGCCCGCGAAGATGGCGAACCCCTGCCCGCCTTCAGCGCCGGTGCGCATATCGATGTGCACCTGCCGGACGGGCTGATCCGCCAGTACTCGCTGTACAATCACCCCGAGGAGCGGCACCGTTACCAGATCGCCGTGCAGCGCAACGCCGACTCCCGCGGCGGCTCCATCGCCATGCATGGTTTGCAGCCGGGCGCCCGGCTGAGCATCAGCGAGCCACGCAATCTGTTCCCCCTGCAGCACGATGCCAAACGCCATCTGCTGATGGCCGGCGGTATCGGTATCACGCCGATCCTGTGCATGGCCGAACGCCTGAGCCATACCGGTGGCGATTTCAGCCTGCACTACTTCGCCCGCTCGGCGCAGCAGGCGGCGTTCGTCGAGCGCCTGCGCCAGTCGCCGTTCGCCGACCGCGTGCACCTGCACTTCGATGACGGCGAGCCAGGCAAGCGCCCGGACACTAAGGCGCTGATCGGCCCGGCGGACCCGCACGCGCACTTGTACGTGTGCGGCCCGGGCGGCTTCATGGAGCACGTGCTGGGCAGCGCCCGCGACCTGGGCTGGGCCAGCGACAACCTGCACCGCGAGTACTTCAGCGCCGAGGCCGACGACCAGCCGAAAAGCGGCTTCGAGATTCAGCTGGCCAGCAGCGGCGAGGTGCTGCAGGTGCCGGAAGGCGTCAGTGTGGTGGAAGTGCTGCGCGACATCGGCGTGGAGATTCCGGTGTCCTGCGAGCAAGGCATCTGCGGCACCTGCCTGACCCGCGTGCTGGAGGGCGAACCGGATCACCGCGACCTGTTCCTCACCGAAGACGAGCAGGCCGCCAATGATCAGTTCACGCCGTGCTGTTCAAGGGCGAAAAGTGCGCGGCTGGTGCTGGATATCTGATCCCTGCCGCCAGCAATGGTGGGCTGAAGCCCACCCTACACCCGCTGAGTAATAGGCGGGATGCACCTGACGATTCGCGGGCATGGCCCGCTAAGTAGGGTGGATGACGCTCTTTTCATCCACCATTGCGATCGAAGAACGGTGGACGGGTCGGGCCGCGTAGGTGAAGCGTCGTCCACCCTACGAACTGCGCCTTACAGCTGGCGGGCCATCACCAGGGTGCGCTCGTCCCCGTCGACCACTTCGCGGACCACGGCATAGCCAAGCGCGGTATAGAACGGCACTGCCGTCAGCGAGGCGGGCACCCGCAACTGCCCGACGCCAGCCGCACGGGCGACGCCTTCGACGTGCTTCATCAGCGCCTTGCCCAGGCCACGGCCTTGCATTTCGGGCAGCACGAACACCGACCTGAGCACATCGCCTGCCAGGCTTGCGGTAGCGACTACGCGTGCGCCGTCGAGCGCCACGAACACCTCACGCGTGGCCATCAGCTCACGCACAGCGGCGGCGTCGAAGTTGGCGGCTACCCGGTCGATCACTGCAGGTGGGTAGTCCCGGGCATTGCTGAGTCGCAGGGTCTGCACGACAAGCCCACTGATCGCCTCGGCCTCGCTGTCGAGTGCACGACGGATCTGCGCCTCAGCCATCGCGCAATACGGTCAGCGCCGCCTCGCCGGCGTCGCCCTGCATGGCGCGGGCGTAGCGCAGGGTGGCATTGGCGTGCTCACGCATGATGCCTTCGGCGCGGGCGCCCTGGCCGTTGATCAGCGCGTCGTAAACGGCGTGATGCTGCATATGGGCAAAGCTGAAGCGCCGGTATTCGCGGGGCATGTCGTTGCCGTCCACGGCCAGGGAGCTGACCGAGGCGAATGGCAGGTGATCGTTGCGCGACAGCGCCACGGCAATGGCACTGTTGCCGCTGGCCTCGATGATCGCCTGGTGAAAGCGCTTGTTGAGGTCGTGGTAGATCTCCAGCTCCTCCATCACCACATGGCCCTTGTCGAACAGCCGATCGCCTTCCACCAGGCAGGCGTGCAGGCGACTGCGAATCCCATCGGACAGCCCACGCTCGGCGGCCTGGCGTGCGGCCAGCCCCTCGAGCACACCACGAACCTCGACCGCGCCGGCGATATCCGCATCGGTCACCGCGCGCACCGTGTAGCCACGGCCCGGCGCCTTGCACAGCAGGCCTTCCTGCTCGAGGGTACGAAAGGCGATGCGGATCGGCGTGCGCGACACCTGCAGCCGCTCGGCGGTAGGGATCTCGGCGATCCGCTCGCCGGCCGCCAGCTCGCCCGAGGCGATCATCTGCCGCAACGCCGCCAGTACCCGCTGTCCGGATTTGTACATCACGCCCTCGCCGCCTTTCTGAAGCGCCCCATCATACCGCTGGCCAGCGGCGCAGCGCCCAAGCGGCGAGCCCCGCGGACACCACCTCGAAGAGGATCGCCCACAGGTTGAAGGTCTGCTGCGCGCCGCCATCCAGCCACAGGCCGGCGATGCGCCCCAGCGCCAGGCTGCTGTAGAGCACCAGCAGCAGCGTCAGGGCCGGCCGGGTCAGCTCATGCCGCGCCAGCGCCAGGCCAAGGAACACCGCCAGGCCGATCTGCAGCGCACCGTAAAAGGCGCGCACATCGGTCACCGCGGCGGACTCCATCAGCAGCATGCCGCTGACCGCGCCCATTTCCTGCGGCCGCAGAAAATAGGCGATGCCGAAACCGGCGAGCAGCAACACTTGCAGGACGAGATAGATACGAGCGTAAAGCATGGCGCAGTCCTCCTGGCTCATGGGCAGAGCATAGGCCAGTCAGCGCTGCTGCCGAAAGGCACTGGGCGTCTGGCCGGTCAGGCGCTTGAAGAAACGCGAGAAATACGCCGGCTCGGAAAATTGCAGCGCATCGGCGATCTGGCTGAGGGTCATCGACGAATATACCAGCAGGCGCTTGGCCTCCAGCAACTGGCGCTGATGCACCAGAGCCTGGGCGCTCTGCCCGGCGTAGCGGCGGGTCATGGTGTTGAGGTGCGCGGTGGTGATGCCCAGGCGCCGGGCGTATTCCTCGACCGACAGCTGCTCGCGAAAATGCTGCTCGACCAGGCGATTGAACGCCGCCAGATGCTGCTCGCCGCGCACCGGCCGGTCGGCGGCCTGGCGCCCCAGCACCTGGCGGCCCAGCCACACGGCGAGCACACCGACCAAGGACTGCAGCAGCAGGTTGCGGGCCGGTGCGCTCTGCCCGTACTCGCGGTCGATGGCATCGAACAGGGTATCCAGATAGCCCTGGTCATCACCCACCGGGTACAGCGCCGGCGCGCTGAACACCGGGTGCTGGGCGCCCAGATGGGCCTCCAGTTGCGCCACCAGCGGCGCCGCCAGGGTCAGCACGTAGCCGTCCACGTCATCGGAAAACTGGAAGCCGTGCACGCATAACGGCGGCAGCACCTGCAGCGCCGCATCGGCGATGCGCGACTGCACGCCCTCCACCTCGATCAGCGCCCAGCCGCTGCGCAGGTACAGCAGTTGCAGCAGGTCCGGGTGGCGATGGGGCTCGATCACCCAGTCGTGCAGGCGGCTGCGCTTGGGAATCGACTCGCAGTGCAGCAAGTCCGGCGTCGGCCACTCCAGGGCATCGCCATACAGCTTGAATACCGGTACGCCGATCTGCTGCTGACTCATGACGACTCCTAAAAAGTGGCCGATAGGCGAACGGAGTTTATGAAAGTCCAAGTAAACGACGTGAATTTGCCTTATCCGCCAGCCTACGCCAATCAAAAATACAAGCACAAAGGTCCACACAACAATATCGAGGACACCCCCATGAAAACTTCCGTGGCCATTATCGGGGCCGGCCCCTCCGGCCTGCTGCTCGGCCAGCTGCTGCACAAGGCCGGCGTCGATACCGTGATTCTCGAACGCCAGAACCCCGACTACGTGCTCGGCCGCATTCGCGCCGGCGTACTCGAGCAAGGCATGGTCGACCTGCTGCGCGAAGCCGGTGTCGGCGCGCGCATGGACCGCGAAGGGCTGGTGCACGATGGCTTCGAGCTGGCCTTCGACGGCCGCCGCGAGCGCATCGACCTCAAGGGCCTGACCGGTGGCAAGACGGTGATGATCTACGGCCAGACCGAAGTCACCCGCGACCTGATGGAGGCCCGCGCAGCGAGCGGCGGCGTGACCCACTACGAGGTCAGCGATGTACAGCTGCACGACCTCAAGGAGGGCGCGCCTTACCTCACCTACCAGAAAGATGGCCAGGCACACCGCCTGGATTGCGATTACATCGCCGGTTGCGACGGCTACCATGGCGTGTCCCGGCAATCGATCCCCGCCGAAACCCTGCAGGTGTTCGAGCGGGTCTACCCGTTCGGTTGGCTTGGCGTGCTGGCCGACACCCCACCGGTGGCCGAGGAGCTGATCTACGCCAGCCACCCACGCGGCTTCGCCCTGTGCAGCATGCGCTCGCCGACGCGCACCCGCTATTACGTGCAGGTCGGCCTCGACGAGCAGGTGCAGGACTGGGCCGACGAGCGGTTCTGGGATGAGCTGAAAGCGCGCCTGCCGGCCGATACCGCGGCCAATCTGGTCACCGGCCCATCCATCGAGAAAAGCATCGCGCCGCTGCGCAGCTTCGTGGTCGAGCCGATGCAGTACGGCAAGCTGTTCCTGCTCGGCGACGCCGCCCATATCGTGCCGCCGACCGGCGCCAAGGGCCTCAACCTGGCGGCCAGCGACGTCAGCACCCTGTACCGCATCCTCCTCAAGGTGTACCGCGAGGGCCGCACTGACCTGCTGGAGCGCTACTCGGCGATCTGCCTGCGGCGGGTCTGGAAGGCCGAGCGTTTCTCCTGGTGGATGACCGGCCTGCTGCACAACTTCCCGGATACCGACGCCTTCACCGCGCGCATGCGCCAGACCGAGCTGGACTACTTCGTCGGCTCCGAGGCGGGCCGCACCAGCATCGCCGAGAACTACGTGGGCCTGCCCTACGAGCCCATCGAATAGATAAACACCCGCTGGCGGCGCTATGCTCGCGAAACCCACCGAGGATTCCAGCATGCGCCCACTGCTTCTCATCGCCGGCCTGTTCGCCGGCTTCGCCCAGGCCGCCGAGCCACTGACCATCGACGTGCACCGTGATGCCAATTGCGGCTGCTGCAAAGGCTGGATCAGCCACCTGCAGGCCAATGGCTTCACGGTCAACGATCATGTCGAGACCGACATGCACGCCGTCAAGCAGCGCCTCGGCGTGCCTGAGCGCCTGGGCTCCTGTCACACCGGGGTGATCGACGGCAAATTCGTCGAAGGTCATGTGCCCGCCGCCGACATTCTCAAACTGCGCGAACGCCCCGATCTGCTCGGCATCGCCGCCCCCGGTATGCCCACCGGTTCGCCGGGCATGGAGCGCGGCGACATTCGCGATGCCTATCAGGTGATTGGATTGGACGCACAAGGTGGCGAAAGCGTGGTCAGTAGCTATCCGGGCAACTGATTCGCCCCCATTGAAAGGATATCGCCATGCGCTGGAAACGAGCACGACGCAGTGACAACGTGGTGGATGCACGCGGCGGCGGTGGCGGCATGCGCTTTGGCGGCGGCCGCGGGCTGGGCCTCGGCGGCATCGCCATCGTCGTGGTGGTCGGCTTGCTGATGGGCCAGGACCCACTGCAGATTCTCGGCCAGCTCGCCGGCCAAGGCGGCTACACCACGACCCAGACGGATCGCCCCGCTGCCAACGACGAGCAGTCGGAGTTCGTGCGCGCGGTACTCGGCGATACCGAAGACACCTGGCGCGCGATCTTCCAGACCAACAATCGCCAGTACCAGGATCCGAAGCTGGTGCTGTTCGACGGCGGGGTGAATTCCGCCTGCGGTTTCGCCAACTCGGCGGTCGGCCCGTTCTACTGCCCGGGCGACAAACAGGTCTATCTGGACCTGAGCTTCTTCCGTGACCTGGAACAGCGCTATGGCGCGGCCGGCGATTTCGCCCAGGCCTACGTGATCGCCCATGAGGTCGGCCACCATGTGCAGACCCTGCTGGGGGTCTCCGCCAAGGTCGATGCAGCGCGCCAGCGCGGCGAGAACCTGGAAGGTGCCAACGGCCTGCTGGTGCGCCAGGAACTGCAGGCCGACTGCCTGGCCGGCATCTGGGCGCACCATGCCCAGCAGCGCCTCGACTGGCTCGAACCCGGTGACCTGGAAGAAGCCCTCAATGCAGCCAATGCCATCGGCGACGATCGCCTGCAGCAACAGGCGCGCGGCCACGTGGTGCCGGACTCCTTCACCCACGGCACCTCGGCGCAGCGTGTGCACTGGTTTACCAGCGGGTTCGAAACCGGCAAGGTCAGTGCCTGCGACACCTTTTCCAGCGCACGGCTGTAAGCTGCCAGCCCTGACGTTGGAGGATTCCCGTCAGGGCTGGAGCGCTGTACGCAAAAGCGCTCGGGCGGGCATACTTCACTCTTTTAATGGCTGGGCACTGTTCACATGCGCATTCTCGTTACCGGCGGCGCCGGCTTTATCGGTTCAGCACTGATCCGTCACCTGATCAACGACACCGATCATGAGGTGCTCAACCTCGACAAGCTGACCTACGCCGGCAACCTGGAGTCGCTGCGCCAGGTCGAGAACGACCCGCGCTATCGCTTCCTGCAGGCCGACATCGGTGATCAGGCTGCGGTAAGCGAGGCGCTGAGCAGCTTCCAGCCGGATGCCATCATGCACCTGGCCGCCGAGTCCCACGTCGACCGCTCCATCGACGGCCCGGCAGCGTTTATCCAGACCAATATCGTCGGCACCTATGCACTGCTGGAAGCCACCCGCGCCTACTGGTCGAAGCTGGACGAGCCCCGTCACCAGGCGTTCCGCTTCCACCATATTTCCACCGACGAGGTGTACGGCGACCTGCACGGCGTCGACGACCTGTTCACCGAAACCACGCCCTACGCCCCCAGCTCGCCCTACTCGGCCAGCAAGGCCGCCTCCGACCATCTGGTACGCGCCTGGCAACGCACCTACGGGCTGCCGGTGCTGCTGACCAACTGCTCGAACAACTACGGCCCGTATCACTTCCCGGAGAAGCTGATCCCGCTGGTGATCCTCAACGCCCTGGATGGCAAGCCGCTGCCGGTGTATGGCAACGGCCAGCAGGTACGCGACTGGCTGTTCGTCGAAGACCATGCCCGCGCCCTGTTGCAGGTGGTGACCCGTGGCCAGATCGGCGAGACCTACAACATCGGCGGCCACAACGAGCAGAAGAACCTCGACGTGGTGCACGCCATCTGCGACCTGCTCGACGAGCTGCAACCCCGTGCGGCCGGTTCCTACCGCGAGCAGATCACCTTCGTCAGCGACCGCCCCGGCCATGACCTGCGCTACGCCATCGACGCCAGCAAGATCGCACGCGAACTGGGCTGGACGCCGGCAGAAACCTTCCCCAGCGGCCTGCGCAAGACCGTACGTTGGTACCTGGACAACCTCGACTGGTGTCGCCGCGTACAGGACGGCAGCTATCAGCGCGAGCGACTCGGCGCGCCCAAGGAGCAACAAGCATGAAAGGCATCATTCTCGCTGGAGGCTCCGGTACCCGCCTGCACCCGATCACCCTGGGCCTGTCCAAGCAGCTGCTGCCGATCTACGACAAACCGATGATCTACTACCCGCTGTCGGTGCTGATGCTCGCCGGTATCCGCGAGATCCTGATCATCTCCACGCCCCACGACCTGCCGCAGTTCCAGAAGCTGCTCGGTGATGGCAGCCAATTCGGCCTGCAACTGAGCTACGCCGAACAGCCCGAGCCGGACGGCCTGGCCCGCGCCTTCATCATTGGCGAGCAGTTCATCGGCGATGATCCGGTGTGCCTGATCCTCGGTGACAACATCTTCCATGGTCAGCACTTCACCGAAAAACTGCTGCGCGCGGCCGCTGCGGACCAGGGCGCCACGGTATTCGGTTACTGGGTTCGCGACCCCGAGCGCTTCGGCGTGGTGGAGTTCGATGCAGGGGGGCAGGCGATTTCCATCGAGGAAAAACCGGCCCAGCCGCGCTCCAGCTATGCGGTCACCGGCCTGTACTTCTACGACAACGACGTGATCGAGATCGCCAAGGCGGTCAAACCTTCGCCACGCGGCGAGCTGGAAATCACCGACGTCAACAATGCCTACCTGCAGCGCGGCGATCTGCGCGTGGAGCGCTTCGGTCGCGGCTTCGCCTGGCTCGACACCGGCACCCACGACAGCCTGCTGGAAGCCTCGCAGTACGTGCAAACCATCGAACACCGCCAGGGTCTGAAGGTCGCCTGCCTGGAAGAGATCGCCTATGGGCAGGGCTGGATCGACCGCGAATGCCTGCTGCGCCAGGCCAAGGCGTTCGGCAAGACCGGTTATGGCCAGTACCTGTTCAGCCTGGCCGAGGACAACTGATGCTCATCATTCAAACCGCCATCCCCGACGTATTGATACTCGAACCCAAGGTGTTCGGCGACGAGCGTGGCTTCTTTTTCGAAAGCTTCAACGCCCGCGCCTTCAGCGAAGCCACCGGCCTCAACCCGAACTTCGTCCAGGACAACCACTCGCGCTCGCAACGTGGCGTGCTGCGCGGCTTGCACTATCAGGTGCAACAGGCCCAGGGCAAACTGGTGCGCGTCTCGGCTGGCGAGGTGTATGACGTCGCCGTGGACCTGCGCCGCCAATCGGCGACCTTTGGCCAGTGGGTTGGCGCCCATCTTTCTGCCGACAACAAACGGCAGATGTGGGTACCCGAAGGCTTTGCCCATGGTTTCGTGGTGCTCAGCGAGTTCGCCGAATTCCTCTACAAGACCACCGACTACTACGCCCCGGCCCATGAGCGCTGCATCCGCTGGGACGACCCCAAGCTGGCCATCGATTGGCACCTGCAAGGCGAGCCCAGGCTTTCCGCCAAGGATCAGCAGGGCGCATTCTTCGACGACGCCGAGCTGTTTCCATGAGGATCCTTCTGCTCGGCCAGCACGGCCAGGTCAGCCGTGAGCTGCAGCTGCTGCTCAGCAAGCAGTATGAGCTGATCGTGCTCGGTCGCGAGCAACTCGACCTCGCCGACACCGCGCGTTTGCGCGAGGCGGTGCGCCATCTGCGCCCGCAACTGATCATCAACGCCGCCGCGCACACGGCAGTCGATGCCGCCGAAAGCGAGCCGGAAGCCGCCTTCGCCATCAATGCCGTGGCCCCCGGCATACTTGCCGAAGAAGCCGCGGCGCTCGACGTACCGCTGATCCACTACTCCACCGACTACGTGTTCGACGGCAGCAAAACCACTGCCTATGACGAGGACGATGCGCCCAACCCGCTCGGCGTCTATGGCCACAGCAAGCTGGCAGGCGAGCAGGCCATTGCGGCAGTGGGTGGCAAACACCTGATCCTGCGCACCAGCTGGGTGTATTCGCTGCACGGGCGCAATTTCCTGCTGACCATGCAGCGCCTGCTGCAGGAGCGCGAGCAGCTCAGCGTGGTGGCCGACCAGATCGGCGCGCCGACCTGGGCCGGCAGCATCGCCGCCGCGACCACGCAGTTGATCGAGCGCTGGCAACGGCAGCAAACCACGGCCTGGGGCGTCTATCACTTCAGCGCCCGCGGCGAGACCTCCTGGTTCGGCTTTGCCGAAGCCATCGCTGCGCAGTTGCTGGCACAAGGCAGATCCGTCGCCGCACTGAAGCCCATCGCCACCAGCGAGTACCCGACGCCCGCCCAGCGCCCGCTCAACTCACGCCTGGACTGTACGCGCCTGGAGCGTGACTGGGGCGTAAGCCTGCCGGAGTGGCAGGATGGCCTGCTGGAATGCCTCAGTAACCCGCGCTAACGCCGCCCCGTAGCCTGGGTTGAGCGCAGCGCTACCCAGGGGCTTCCTGGGTGGCGCCAGGTTTGACCAGAGCTACCAGGCTGAAAGCTAATGCGCTCATAATGCCCCGGTCTTTCCGGCGCCGACTTCATGAACTCGATTCCCAGCACCATTCCCAAACGCCCTCGCTGGCGCAGCCTGGCCCTGCTGGCCCTGTTACTGGCGCCGCTGCTGTGGCCCCTGCACTACGTCGCCGAACGCTATTACCGCACCGAGCTGACCGAACAGAACCGCCAGACCCTCGACCTGTACGTGGCCAACCTGCTGGGCACCCTGCGCCGCTATGAAGTGCTACCGCCGATTCTCGGCGACCTGCCCGGCCTGCGCACCGTGCTGGCCACCCCGGGCGACGAAACCGCCCAGGCGGCGGCCAACCAGTTGCTCAAGCGGGTACGCCAGCAGACCGGCGCCGACGTCATCTACCTGATGAACCCCAAGGGCGAAACCCTGGCCGCCTCCAACTGGGATCAGCAGGACACCTTCGTGCGTGGCAACTTCGCCTTCCGGCCGTATTTCCAGGAGGCCCTGGCCGGCCGCCTGGGGCGCTTCTTCGGCCTTGGCACCACCTCCGGCAAGCGTGGCTACTACTTCGCCTCGGCGGTCTACGACGGCGACCAGAAGATCGGCGTGATGGTCATCAAGGTCGACCTCGACCACACCGAAAGCCTGTGGGGCAACACCCCGGAGCAGCTGCTGGTGACCGACGGCAATGGCGTGGTGATCCTCACCTCGCGCCCGGATTGGCGGTTTCACGCCAGCCGCCCGCTGGACAAGGCCGAACGCGCCTCGATCGCCGCCATCCAGCCCTACCCGACCCAGGCGCCACCGCCCCTGCAGCTCGATCCCGAGGTCTGGCTGACCCAGAGCCGGGTGCTCGACGAGACAGGCTGGAGCGTGAGCATTCTCGCCCCGCGGGTGGTGCTCGACCGCTCGGTGCGCACGGTGGTGGCCATCGGCGGTGGCGCCCTGCTGGTACTGATTCTGCTGCTCGGCCTGCTGATGCAGCGCCGCCGCCATTACCTCGACCGCATCGCCCTGAGCACCCGCGCCCGTCAGGAACTGGAGCAGCGCGTGCAGGAGCGCACCCAGGATCTGGAACGCCTGAACAGCCGCCTCAAGGAGGAGGTGCTGGAGCGTGAACAGGCCCAGCAGGAGCTGGTGCAGGCCCAGGACGAACTGGTCCAGGCCAGCAAGCTCACCGCCCTGGGCACCATGAGCGCGAGCATCAGCCATGAGCTCAATCAGCCCCTGGCGGCCATCCGCAGCTACGCGGAAAACGCCGGCGTGCTGCTCGACCACCAGCGCACCGAGGACGCCCGCGGCAACCTCAAGCTGATCAGCCAGCTCACCGAGCGCATGGCCTCGATCATCGCCCACCTGCGCGCCTTCGCCCGCCGCGACCGCCATGCGCCGGAAAGCGTGGCCCTGCAACCGGCCATCGACGACGCCCTGGCGCTGCTGGCCAAACGCCGGCGGGCCATGGACGTCGAGCTGATTCGCGACCTGCCCGACGCCACGCTGTGGGTGCAGGCCGGCGAAACGCGCCTGCGCCAGGTGCTCAGCAACCTGCTGGCCAATGCCCTGGACGCCCTGGGCGAGCGCCCGCAACCACGACGTATCTGGATCAGCACGGAGCTGCGCGGCGACCAGCTCGAGCTGCACCTGCGCGACAATGGCCCCGGCTTTTCGGAAAGCGCCCTGGCCCACGCCCGCGAACCTTTCTTCACCACCAAGACCAGCGCCCAGGGCCTCGGCCTGGGCCTGGCGATCTGTGACACCCTGATGCGCGCCCTGGGCGGCGAATTGCTGTTCGCCAACCACCCCCAAGGCGGCGCGCACCTGATCCTGCGCCTGCGCACCGCCGAAAACGGCGTGAACATCCAGCCGCCCGAGGACATCACCGTATGAGCACCATCGACGCCCACACTCAGGTTCTGCTGATCGACGACGACCCGCACCTGCGCCAGGCCCTCAGCCAGACCCTGGATCTGGCCGGCCTCAAGGTCGCCACCCTGGCCGATGCCAAGGGCCTCGCCGAACGCATCGAGCGCGACTGGCCGGGCGTGGTGGTCAGCGATATCCGCATGCCCGGCGTCGACGGCCTGGAGCTGCTCAAGCAGCTGCACGAACAGGATCCCGACCTGCCGGTCCTGTTGATCACCGGCCACGGTGACGTGCCCCTGGCCGTGCAGGCCATGCGCGCCGGCGCCTATGACTTTCTGGAAAAGCCCTTCGCCAGCGAAGACCTGCTGGAAAGCGTGCGCCGCGCCCTGGCCCTGCGCCGCCTGGTGCTGGACAACCGCAGCCTGCGCCTGGCCCTGGCCGACCGCCAGCAACTGTCCGGCCGCCTGGTCGGCCATTCGCCGGCCATCCAGCGCCTGCGCGAGCAGATCGGCTCCCTGGCCGGGATCAGCACCGATGTGCTGATCCTCGGCGAAACCGGCGCCGGCAAGGAGGTCGTCGCCCGTGCCCTGCACGACCTGTCGAGCCGTCGCGACGGCCCCTTCGTGGCGATCAACGCCGGTGCCCTGGCTGAATCCGTGGTGGAAAGCGAGCTGTTCGGCCACGAGCCCGGCGCCTTTACCGGCGCGCAGAAGCGGCGTATCGGCAAGTTCGAGTTCGCCAATGGCGGCACCCTGTTCCTCGACGAAATCGAGAGCATGACCCTGGACGTGCAGGTCAAACTGCTGCGCCTGCTGCAGGAGCGGGTGGTCGAACGCCTGGGCGGCAACCAGCTGATCCCCCTGGATATCCGCGTGATCGCCGCCACCAAGGAAGACCTGCGCACCGCCGCCGACCAGGGGCGCTTTCGCGCCGACCTGTATTACCGCCTCAACGTCGCGCCGCTGCGCATTCCGCCATTGCGCGAACGTGGCGAGGATATCCTGGTGCTGTTCCAGCACTTCGCCAATACCGCCAGCGCCCGCCACGGCCTGCCGCAACGGGAATTGCAGCCCGGCCAGCGCGCCATGCTGCTGCGCCACCCCTGGCCGGGTAACGTGCGCGAATTGCAGAACGCCGGCGAGCGCTTCGCCCTCGGGCTGGAGCTGGGCCTGGAACTGAGCGTCGACAGCCAGTTGCACAATGCACCGCTGGCCGGCAGCCTCAGCGAGCAGGTCGAGGCCTTCGAGCGCGCCCTGATCGCTGCCGAGCTGACCCGCAGCCACAATTCCCTGCGCAGCCTTGCCGAAGCCCTGGGCCTGCCGCGCAAGACCCTGCACGACAAGTTGCGCAAGCATGGCCTGAATTTCGCCGACGCTGGCGGAAGCTCGCCAGAGGACATCGAGTAGATAAGCGGAATCTTGCCGATCAGCTGGCAGGGTCAGCCCAAGCCTTGCCCGCGTTCAGGCTGTAATGGCAGCGGCGCATTCTCGGCAAAATTGACCGGGCCTTGGGGCATCAGGCTTTGCGCGCCACGCAAAACTGAACTGCGTAAATTTGTCGCAAGCTGGCACAACGCTTGCTCTACTGCTCATCAAGCGAAAAACAAGTACAAGTCCAGGTCAAATCGCTGCCAACCGATCCTGCCGCACAAGCGGCAACCCTCGACTTGCTCTTGTTCGCTCGTTTTGCGCCTCGGCGCCCAGCCCGATATCCAACAACAAGAGGAAGCATCGCATGTTCAAATTCACTGCCAAGGCACTGGCTTGCGCCCTGTCGCTGAGCATCGCCGGCCTGGCCCAGGCCGCCGATCCGATCACCATCAAGTTTTCCCACGTCGTGGCCGAGCACACGCCGAAAGGCCAGGGTGCCGTACTGTTCAAGAAGCTCGTCGAAGAGCGCCTGCCGGGCAAGGTAACCGTACAGGTCTACCCGAACTCCTCGCTGTTCGGCGATGGCAAGGAAATGGAAGCGCTGCTGCTCGGTGACGTGCAGATCATCGCGCCGTCGCTGGCCAAGTTCGAGCATTACACCAAGCAAATCCAGATCTTCGACCTGCCGTTCCTGTTCAACGACATCAATGCCGTTGACCGCTTCCAGCAAAGCCCTGAAGGCAAGGCGCTGCTGACCAGCATGGAAAGCAAGGGCATCACCGGCCTGGGTTACTGGCACAACGGCATGAAGCAGCTGTCGGCCAACAAGAAGCTGGTCGAGCCGAAAGACGCCCGTGGCCTGAAATTCCGCGTACAGGCTTCCGCCGTACTGGATGAGCAATTCAAGGCCCTGCGCGCCGCACCGCGCAAGATGAGTTTCGCCGAGGTCTACCAAGGCCTGCAGACCGGCGTGGTCAACGGTGCCGAGAACCCCTACTCGAACATCTACAGCCAGAAGATGCACGAAGTGCAGAAGTTCATCACCGAATCCGACCATGGCGTGCTGGATTACATGGTGATCACCAACACCAAGTTCTGGGAAGGCCTGCCGGAAGACATCCGCACCGAGCTGACCAGCATCCTGGCCGAGGTCACCACCGAGGTGAACAAGCAGGCTGGCGAACTGAATGCCAAGGACAAGCAGCGCATCATCGATGCCGGCACCACCGAAATCGTCACCCTGACGCCCGAGCAGCGTGAAGAGTGGCGCGAAGCCATGCGTCCGGTGTGGAAGAAGTTCGAAGGCGAGATCGGTGCTGACCTGATCAAGGCTGCCGAAGCCTCCAACCAGGCCAACTAAGGCTGACCCGGCCCCCATTCGGGGCCACTGGCGACGCCGCCGCTCAGGCGGCGTCGCACGCTTTCCCGACCTCTGATGTTCAGGGCCGCAGCCTGGCTGCGCGGCCCCCGGTGTCGCTGTCCCTTACGTCGCTTTGCGACCGCTCTACTGACGGAGAGATTCCCATGCGCGCTGTCGCTCGTGTCTGGAATAACCTGGAAGAGTTTCTCGTGGCATTCCTGCTCGCAGGCATGACCCTGGTGACCTTCTCGTACGTGGTATTCAACAACATCTACGGGGTTTTCTATTCCCTGGGGGACTCGTTGCCCTTCGCCAACGATGCGATGTTCGCCATCGGCGACGCCATCCTCTACGTCGCCCAGGAAATGACCTGGAGCGTGGCCCTGACCAAGGCCATGTTCGGCTGGCTGATCTTCGTCGGCCTGGCCTGGGGTGTGCGCATCGGCGCGCACATCGGCGTCGACCTGCTGGTGCGCCAGTTCAGCCCCGCCAACCAGCGCCTGATGGCCATCCTCGCGCTGCTCATCTGCCTGGGCTACTGCGCGCTGATGGCGTACTCCAGCGAGCAGTGGGTCGCCGTGCTGTACAGCGTCGGCACCGGTGCCGAGGAC
The DNA here is from genome assembly GCF_031119625.1 of Pseudomonas sp. G34. Classification (GTDB taxonomy): domain Bacteria; phylum Pseudomonadota; class Gammaproteobacteria; order Pseudomonadales; family Pseudomonadaceae; genus Aquipseudomonas. Next base: position 754 of record NZ_JAVHZV010000005.1, on the reverse strand, counting down.
CTGGACCGCTTCGGCGTTCGCCAGTGGCATATCGTGATGATCGTGCCGATCGGCTTCGCCCTGATGTTCCTGCGTTTCCTGGAAATCTTCATTCGCGTGCTGCAAGGCAAGCAACAAGGCCTGGGCCTGCACAGCGAAGTGGACGATGCCGTGAAACTGGCTGAAACCGACAAGGCGGAGACACGCGCATGACCATTGCCTTCCTTTTCATCGCCCTGTTCGTGCTGATGTTCGTCGGCATTCCGGTGGCGATTTCCCTGGGCTTGTCCGGGGCCATGACCATCCTGTTCTTCAGCAACGACTCGGTGCGTTCGCTGGCGATCAAGCTGTTCGAGACCAGCGAGCACTACACGCTGCTGGCGATTCCGTTCTTCCTGCTGTCCGGTGCGTTCATGACCAGCGGCGGCGTGGCCCGGCGCCTGATCGATTTCGCCAACGCCTGCGTCGGCCACATCAAGGGTGGCCTGGCCATCGCCGCGATCATGGCGTGCATGCTGTTCGCCGCGCTGAGCGGCTCGTCGCCGGCCACGGTGGCCGCGGTCGGTTCGATCGTCATCGCCGGCATGGTGCGTTCGGGCTACAAGCAGGACTTCGCCGCCGGCATCGTCTGTAACGCCGGTACCCTGGGCATCCTGATTCCGCCGTCGATCGTCATGGTGGTCTATGCCACCGCGACCGAAACCTCGGTGGGCAAGCTGTTCATGGCCGGTGTGGTACCGGGCCTGCTGCTCGGCCTGGTGCTGATGGTGGTGAT
>NZ_JAVHZV010000004.1 GCF_031119625.1 Pseudomonas sp. G34 | reverse complement strand
CGCCCGTAAGGGGCGAAACCCATAGTCCAGGCGACGAACCAATGGCGAGCGCCAAGCCATCGGCAACTAACGCTTTATTGCCAGTCCGGCGTCAAGCCTATCCTCCCCGCGAAAATGCGAAGAATCTTTTTATCGCCGGCGTGCTACAAGCGTACGCCGCCATCCAGTTCGAGAATGCGCCCGGTGAAGTACTCGTTCTCCAGCAGAAAGGCGATGGCGTGGGCGATCTCCTCGGGTTTGCCGAGACGCTTGAGCGGAATCACCTCGGTCATGCGTTGTAGCGCCTCGGGCTTCATGCTGGCAACCATCTCGGTCTCGATGAAGCCCGGTGCCACCCCGGCCACACGGATGCCATAACGCGCCAGCTCGCGGGCCCAGACCACGGTATCGGCCGCCACCGCCGCCTTGGCGGCCGAGTAGTTGGCCTGGCCGATGTTGCCGGCCCGCGACACCGAGGAAATATTGATGATCGCCCCCTCGTTCTGCAGCTCGATCATCTTCGCCGCTACCTCGCGGGTGCACAGGAACACGCCGGTCAGGTTGACGTCGATCACCGACTGCCACTGCGCCAGGCTCATCTTGCTCATTTCGCCGTCCTTGACCTTGATGGTCAGGCCGTCGCGCAGGATGCCGGCATTGTTGACCAGCCCGTTGATCGAGCCGAAATCCTCGGCGATCTGCGCGATGGTCTGGGTGACCTGCTCCTCGCTGGCCACGTTGCACAGGTAGGTGCGCGCCTGCACGCCCAGCGCCCGGCAGGCCGCTGCGGTGTCATCGAGCTTTTCCTGATTCAGATCGACCAGCGCCAGGCGCACCCGGCGTTCGGCGAGGTACTCGGCCATGGCACGACCGAGCCCCTGGCCGCCGCCGGTGATGATGATGACTTTGTCTTGGAGTTGCATGCCACTTCCCTTGATTGAGAGTCGAACGGAATATGCCGACAGCTGCCGAGCCGTGATGCTCAAGCTCTTCTAAAGCGAGGTCGGTGCGGTTGCGTACAGGCAGCAGCATAGAGCGCGGTGAGGGCAGGGCACCAGCGCTGGATTGCGGATCGAGCGGGCGCTGCCGGCGGCTTTCCAATATCTTGTAACAGCCCTGCCACATAGCCATGGAGCCCCGTGGCGTCTCGCGTGGAACGCCTGCTGCCTGGCTGAAGTCCAAGCTTCAGCTTGAATTAAGCGCAACACCCCATATTTCTCTCCTACTGGAAGGTGTTCTTCCGTCAAGGAAACCGCGATGCGCATTTTCATGTTGTTGTTCCTGCTGTTCCCGATCCTCGAATTGGCGGTGCTGATCTCGGTGGGCAGCGCCATCGGTGTGCTGCCGACCATTGCCCTGGTGATCCTCTCCTCGATCTTCGGTGGCCTGATGCTGCGCATTGCCGGTATCACCACCGCCTGGCGTGCCCGCGAGCGCCTGGCGCGCGGCGAAATGCCGGATCAGGAAGTGCTGCAGGGGCTGATGATGGCGGTCGGCGGTGGCCTGCTGCTGCTGCCGGGTTTCATCAGCGACGCCATCGGTATTCTCTGCCTGCTGCCGTTTACCCGACGCTGGCTGGTCGAGCGCGTGCGCCAGCGCGCTGCCGAACAGGCCGCGCGGCAACGGGCCTTCGCCGATGACCTGGCCGCCCGCAATGGCCAGCCCGGGGCGCACAAGCCGAACGTGCTGGAAGGTGAGTACGAGCGCCGCGAGTGATGGCCTAGCCAGTCGCACACAGCCCCGGCCAGAGCCATCTGGCCGGGGCTGTGCATTTTCAGGCGGGTCGATTTGCTGAACCTGCATCGTAAAAAATTTACCGCCTCGCCCTTGAATTGTTGTTCATCGACCTTATGTAGCGGTCACCGCAAGGTTTTTCAGCGTCCAGGCGCTGAAACAAATTTCGGCGTTACGTGTATTGCGCAGCGCCATGATCCTGCCGGTGAGCGCACCGGTTTGATGTCAACAACTATTGGGAGAGATCGACAATGAAGCTTCGTCCTTTGCATGACCGCGTCGTGATCCGTCGCAGCGAAGAAGAAACCAAAACCGCTGGCGGTATCGTGCTGCCGGGCTCGGCTGCCGAGAAGCCGAATCAGGGCGAAATCGTTGCCGTGGGTACTGGCCGTGTTCTGGACAGCGGTGAAGTCCGCGCTCTGGCCGTCAAGGTCGGTGACAAGGTGGTATTCGGCCCTTACTCCGGCAGCAACACCGTCAAGGTCGACGGCGAAGACCTGCTGGTGATGAGCGAGAACGAAATCCTCGCCGTCGTCGAAGCCTGATCGCCCGCGAATTTCCGTTTAATCGTCAAGAATTGAGGATCAATTTCCATGGCTGCTAAAGAAGTTAAATTCGGCGACTCCGCCCGCAAGAAAATGCTCGCCGGTGTGAACGTCCTGGCTGACGCCGTTAAAGCTACCCTCGGCCCGAAAGGCCGTAACGTTGTGCTGGAGCGTAGCTTCGGTGCGCCGACCATCACCAAGGACGGCGTTTCCGTCGCCAAAGAAATCGAGCTGAAAGATCGCTTCGAAAACATGGGCGCTCAGCTGGTCAAGGACGTTGCGTCCAAGGCCAACGATGCTGCCGGTGACGGCACCACCACCGCTACCGTTCTGGCTCAGGCCATCGTCAACGAAGGCCTGAAAGCCGTCGCTGCCGGCATGAACCCGATGGATCTGAAGCGTGGTATCGACAAAGCCACCATCGCCATCGTCAAAGAGCTGAAGAACCTGTCCAAGCCTTGCGCTGACACCAAGGCAATCGCTCAGGTCGGTACCATTTCCGCCAACTCCGACAACTCCATCGGCGACATCATTGCCGAAGCCATGGAAAAAGTCGGTAAAGAAGGCGTGATCACCGTTGAAGAAGGCTCGGGCCTGGAAAACGAACTGTCCGTCGTTGAAGGCATGCAGTTCGACCGCGGCTACCTGTCGCCGTACTTCATCAACAAGCCGGACACCATGGTTGCCGAGCTCGACAACCCGCTGCTGCTGCTGGTCGACAAGAAGATCTCCAACATCCGCGAACTGCTGCCGGTGCTGGAAGCTGTCGCCAAAGCTGGCCGTCCGCTGCTGATCGTTGCCGAAGACGTCGAAGGCGAAGCGCTGGCTACCCTGGTCGTCAACAACATGCGCGGTATCGTCAAGGTCGCTGCCGTCAAGGCGCCGGGCTTCGGTGATCGCCGCAAGGCCATGCTGCAGGACATCGCCGTACTGACTGGCGGTACCGTGATCTCCGAAGAGATCGGCCTGAGCCTGGAAAGCACCACCATGGAGCACCTGGGTCAAGCCAAGCGTGTCGTCCTGAACAAGGAAAACACCACCGTCATCGACGGCGCTGGCCAGCAAGCCGACATCGAGTCGCGCGTTGCGCAGATCCGCAAGCAGGTCGAAGACACTTCGTCCGACTACGACAAAGAGAAGCTGCAAGAGCGTCTGGCCAAACTGGCTGGCGGTGTTGCCGTGATCAAGGTCGGTGCCGGTACCGAAGTCGAAATGAAAGAGAAGAAAGCCCGCGTTGAAGACGCCCTGCACGCTACCCGCGCAGCCGTCGAAGAAGGCGTGGTGCCTGGCGGCGGCGTTGCCCTGGTGCGCGCTCTGCAGTCGATCTCCGAGCTCAAGGGCGACAACGAAGACCAGAACGTCGGTATCGCGCTGCTGCGTCGCGCTGTCGAAGCGCCGCTGCGTCAGATCGTTGCCAACGCCGGCGACGAGCCGAGCGTAGTGGTCGACAAGGTCAAGCAAGGTTCGGGCAACTACGGCTACAACGCTGCAACTGGCGTCTACGGCGACATGATCGAGATGGGTATTCTCGATCCGGCCAAAGTCACCCGTTCGGCGCTGCAAGCTGCAGCCTCCATCGGTAGCCTGATGATCACCACCGAGGCGATGATCGCTGAAGTGCCTGATGAAAAAGGCGCACCGGCCATGCCGGACATGGGCGGCATGGGCGGCATGGGCGGCATGATGTAAGCCACCCGGCACCTGAGCTTTACCAGAACCCCGCGCCTTGGCGCGGGGTTTTTTATTGGCGCTGGATTATCCAGGACCCGAATGTTCGCCGCGGCTCTGGTTGGCGGGCTGCGGGCGGCCAGTGCCGGCAGCGCGACAGCTGGCGGTGCAAAGGGTTTTGACCGTTCGTCTTGTTGCAATCTGTTTCGAGTAATCGTGATCTAGTGTTAGCGAACGCGCTGGCAGCACTATCAAGAGGTTGCGATCATGAGCTTAGGTTTGGTCAGAGGTTTGTTTCTCGTTGCGGCGCTGAGCGTCTCGGCACTGGCGGCGGCCTCCTGGTACGAGCCGGGGCCCGGCGTCATCAGCAGCAACGGTCGCAGCTACTGCCTGAGCCCCGCGCTCAAACCACTGACGCCCGCCTCGGTGCAGGCCAACCAGAACCTGTTGCTGCTGGTCATGGGCCTGTCCCAGGGCATGCGCTGACTGGCTGACATGCTGCAGGAACAGTGAATTTCTACCCGTGCTGCGAACTCCGATACCCTGAGCGAACATTCGACGCAGGGGAGGCAGCAGATGTCCATTTACCGTGAGCGTGGCGAACGCCTTCGAGCCTTGCACCAGCAGGCCGAGTTGCTGGTGCTGCCCAACCCCTGGGACGCCGGGTCGGCGAAGATGCTCGCGGCGCTTGGGTTCCATGCCCTGGCCACCACCAGCGCCGGGTTGGCCTTTTCGCTCGGCCGCCGCGATGCCGAAGGCGCGGTGAGCCGCGACGAGGCGCTGGCCAATGCCCGGGCAATCGTCGAAGCGACGGCGCTGCCAGTGGTCGCCGACCTGGAAAATGGCTACGGCGATACCCCCGAGGATTGCGCGGCTACCGTGCGGCTGGCGGCGCAGATCGGCCTGGTCGGCGGCTCCATCGAAGATGCCACTGGCCGCGCGGACGAGCCCATTTACCCCTTCGACCTCGCGGTAGCGCGCATTGGCGCTGCGGTAGCGGCCGCCCGGGAACTGGACATTGCCTTCACCCTGACCGCGCGGGCGGAAAACTTCCTGCATGGCCGCCCCGACCTGGACGACACCATCCGCCGGCTGGTGGCCTATGCCGAAGCCGGCGCCGACGTGCTCTATGCGCCAGGGCTGACCACCCGCGAGCAGATCCAGGCGGTGGTCGAGGCCGTGGCGCCCAAGCCGGTCAACGTGCTGGTCGGCTCGCCGAGCCTGACCCTGTCGCTGGACGAGCTGGCGCAGCTTGGCGTCAAGCGCGTGAGCCTGGGCTCCAACCTGGCACGGGTTGCCTATGGCGCCTTCCTGCAGGCGGCCACCGGGCTGGCCGAGCGCGGCGACCTGAGCGGCGCCCGGCAGGCGCTGCCGTTCGATACCATCAACGACCTGTTCAAGGGCTAGCGTGCGGCAGTTCCTGATCGCGCTGTTGATCTTCGTGGTGGTCGGTGGCCCGCTGGCGCTGTATCGCCAGTGGATCGACGTGCCGCCGCGCTGGAACCCCTGGGCGTCGCTCGACCTGCGCGATACGCCCAGCTGGCTGACCGCCTACAAGCTGCGCCGTCTGCAGGGCGACCCTGAACTGTGCCGAACGGTGCTGGATACCTCGGCGCTGCGCTACGTTGCGCTGCCCGACAGCACGCCTGCCGCCGATTGCCCCTTGACCAACACGGTACGGGTGCAGGGCAGCGACGTGCGCCTGAGCAGCAGCTTCATCGCCACCTGCCCGGTGGCCGCGGCCTTCGCACTGTTCGAGCGCCATGGCCTGCAGCCGGCGGCCGAGCAGCGCTTCGGCCAGCGCGTGGTGCAGGTCGATCACGTCGGCAGTTTCGCCTGCCGGACCATCGCCGGCAGTCAGCGGCGCAGCCAGCATGCCTCGGCCAATGCCCTGGATATCGTCGGTTTTCGTCTGGCCGATGGCCGGCGCATCAGCGTGCTGCGGGACTGGCCGGGCGAGGATGACAAGTCGCTGTTTCTGCGCCAGGTGCAGGAGGCGGCCTGCTCCAGTTTCAATACCACCCTGGGGCCGGACTACAACGCGGCGCACCGCGATCACTTTCATCTGGATATGGGCGGCTTTCGCATGTGCCGCTGAACTCAGCCCTGCATGCGTTGCTGCAGGGTCAGGCGGCCCATCAACAGCTCCCAGGGGGCCAGCGACTCTTGCAGCAACGGGTTGCTCGCCGCGTTCTCGGCACTGCCGGTCGGCGCCAGCAGTTGTTGCTGCAGCACCAGCTCCTCGAGGGGCATGGCAGCATCGACGTCATTCAGCGCGCAGACGAACTGGCGCTGCATCATCACGTCTTCCAGGGTGCGCATGCCGTGCATGGGCGCTTCGTCTGCCGGCGTGGTCGGGGGCGGCGGCGCGGGTGGCGTCAGGGCGCTTTCCATGTCGCGCAATACGCTGCGCAGAATCTGGTCGTAAAGCGCCGCGCTGGCGCTCGATGGCGTGCCGGCTTTCTGGGCGGCGACCCGGGTGTCACCGGGAATATGGGAGATGACCTCGAACATCGGGCGGCTGGCTCTGGCAAACTATCGCTTCCCGGGGTATCGGCTGTTGCCGGCCCGAGTTGAGCCACCGGCCGATTAAAGTTTGCCGACCCAATCGATGGACGACCCGCAATGACTGAAATACAGCCCGACGTGCGCATTCGCATGGAGGCCCTGGCGCCGCACCTGCAAACCGCTGCCCAACAATGGGCGCAGCGCCTCGGTCTGCCCATGGACGGTGAGGCGGGCTATGCGCTGCAGCTGGGTGAGGCCGGTCTGCAACTGGTCGAACTGGGCCCCCAGGCACCAGGGCCGGTGCGCGTGGATTTCGTCGAGGGGGCGGTGGCCCATCGTCGCCAGTTCGGCGGCGGAGCGGGGCAGATGATCGCCAAGGCGGTGGGCATTGCCCAGGGCATTCGCCCGCAGGTGCTGGATGCCACCGCCGGCCTCGGTCGCGATGCCTTCGTGCTGGCCAGCCTGGGCTGCCACGTCGACCTGATCGAGCGTCAGCCACTGATCGGCGCGCTGCTCGAAGATGGCCTGCAGCGCGCGGCCAGCGACGCGGAAGTTGCGAGTATCGTTGCGCGCATGCGCCTGCTGCAGGGCAACGCCATCGAGCTGATGGGTGCCTGGCAGGACGAAGCGCCCCAGGTGATCTACCTCGACCCGATGTTTCCCCATCGCGACAAGAGCGCCCTGGTGAAGAAGGAGATGCGCCTGTTCCGGCCCTTCGTCGGCGATGACCTGGATGCACCGGCATTGCTCGCCGCTGCCCTCAAACTGGCCAGCCACCGCGTGGTGGTCAAGCGCCCGCGCAAGGCGCCGCTCATCGAGGGCGCCAAGCCGGGCTATGCGCTGGAGGGCAAGTCCAGCCGCTACGATATCTACCCGCTGAAGAAGCTCACGCCTTAGCGCCTGTTCGATCTTTCGGCTCGGCTCGGCTTTAGCGCTTTGCCTGCAAAGTGGCGGAAGCGGCCATTTGCAGCGGTGGGCTAAAGCCCACCCTACAGATCGTGCCAGCCTCGTAGGGTGGGCTTTAGCCCACCAATATGAACAGGTTTGAAATCGCAGCACGACCGTCCGCTCCTGCCTTGAAGCAGTCTCCTTAATATCGCCTAAAGATCGTGAACAGGTTCTTGAACGAACCGCTCTGCGGTCGCCATCCAACCTGAACGTTTTTAGCGGGCCTCACCTCAGATTTTGAACGGATGCACGAGACATCCACGCGAACCGAGGTAGCCCCATGAGCGAGACCATTACAGCCGGTGCCGAGCGCCGGACGATTTCCCTGTCGTTGAACGGCAGCCCCACACAAGTCGAGGTGTATCCGTGGATCACGGCCCTCGACCTGCTTCGTGAACAGCTCGACCTGGTCGGCACCAAGAAGGGTTGCGACCACGGCCAGTGCGGCGCCTGCACGGTGCTGGTGGACGGCCGGCGGGTCAACGCCTGCCTGACCCTGGCAGTGATGCTCGACGGCCGCGAGCTGACCACCATCGAAGGCCTGGCCAACGGTGATGAACTGCACCCCATGCAGCGCGCCTTCGTCAAACACGACGCCTTTCAGTGCGGCTATTGCACGCCCGGGCAGATCTGTTCGGCGGTCGGCCTGGCCAACGAAGGGCGGGTCGGCGACGCCGCCGATATCCGCGAGCGGATGAGCGGCAACCTGTGCCGTTGCGGCGCCTACAGCAACATCCTGGCGGCCATCGAAGACGCGTTGCCCGAGAGCGAACAGGCGGTGCGCCCATGACGCCTTTCGCCTACAGCAGGCCCGAGGCCATCGACGAAGCGGTGCGCCTGGCCGGGCCCGACAGCCTGTTCATCGCCGGCGGCACCAACCTGGTCGACCTGATGAAGGAAAACCTGGTGCGCCCCAAGCGCCTTATCGACATCAACGCGTTGCCGCTGCGCGACGTGACCGCCACCGCCGACGGCGGCCTGCGCATCGGCGCGCTGGTGGGCAACGCCGAGCTGGCCTGGCACCCGGAAATCGAGCGGCGTTATCCACTGCTGGCCCAGGCGCTGCTCTCCGGCGCCTCGCCCCAGGTGCGCAACATGGCCAGCGCCGGCGGCAACCTGCTGCAGCGCACCCGTTGCCCTTACTTCTACGACAGCCAGGTACCGTGCAACAAACGCGAACCTGGCAGCGGCTGCCCGGCCCGCGAAGGGCTGAACCGCAACCACGCGCTGTTCGGTGCCAGCGAGCACTGCGTGGCGGTGCACCCATCGGACTTCTGCGTGGCCCTGGCCGCCCTGGATGCCCAGGTGGTGATTATCGGCCCGCAGGGTGAGCGCCGTGTGCCGATGAGCGACTTCCATCGTTTGCCTGGCGATACCCCGCAGCGCGACACCGTGCTGGAGGCGGGCGAATTGATCCTCGCCATCGAGCTGCCAGCCGCAGACTTCGCCGGGCATCACGCCTACCTCAAGTTGCGTGATCGCGCTTCGTTCGCCTTCGCCCTGGTTTCGGTGGCGGCGGCACTCGAACTGGACGCGGGCGGGCAGATCCGCCAGGCGCGCATCGCCCTGGGTGGCGTCGCCCACAAGCCATGGCGCCGAGCGGACGTGGAGGCCAGCCTGGTTGGCCAGCCGGCCACCCCTGAGCACTTCGCGGCAGCCGCCGAGCTGTTGCTCAAGGATGCCCAGCCGCTGGCCCACAACGCCTTCAAGGTCGAGCTGGCGCGCCGCGCCGTGGTTCGTGCCCTGTCCACCGCCGCAGAAGGAGCCCGCCCATGAATGCGCGAACCCTCGGCCAACCCCTGGACCGCGTCGACGGCCCGCTGAAGGTCAGCGGCCAGGCGCGCTATGCCGCCGAGCACCCGGCCGATGGCCTGCTGCATGGCAGCGTGATCTGCAGCGTGATCCCCCGCGGCCGCATCACGGCCATCGACGCCTCGGCTGCCCTGGCATTGCCCGGTGTGAAACTGGTGCTCAGCCATCTCAATCGCCCGCCCATGGCGCAGGACGACGAGAGCTACGAGGATGACGATGCTGCCGATGGCTCACCGTTCCGCCCGCTGTTCAACGAGCGCATCCGCTACAGCGGCCAGCCAGTGGCCCTGGTGGTCGCCGACACCCTGGAGCTGGCGCGCCATGCCGGCTCGCTGGTGCGTATCGACTATCAGCAGCAGCCCCATGCCACCGATCTGCGCGAAGCCCTGAGCGAGGCGCATGCCGCGCCGGCCGAGCTGCCCACGCCCCGTGGCGATGCCGATGCGGTGATCGCCGGCGCACCACTGCGCCTGGAGCTGGAATACGAGCTGCCCTGCGAGTATCACCACCCCATGGAGCCCCATGCCTCGACGGTGATCTACCAGGCCGACGGCAGCCTGCTGGTGCACGACAAGACCCAGGGCCCGCAGAACAGCCAGCGTTACCTGGTCGACGTACTCAAGCTGGAACCGGGTCGCGTGCGCATCAAGTCATCCTTCGTGGGGGGCGCCTTCGGCTCCGGCCTGCGCCCGCAATACCAGCTGCCCCTGGCCGCCATGGCCGCGCTGAAACTGCAGCAGTCGGTGCGCGTGACCCTGACCCGCCAGCAGATGTTCACCTTCGGCTATCGGCCGCGGGCGGTGCAGCACCTGCAACTCGGCGCCGATGAAAACGGCAAGTTGCAGGGCCTGGTGCACGAGGTGATCGCCCAGACCTCGCGCTTCGAAGACTTCACCGAGCACGTCGCCGAGTGGTCGGGAATGCTCTACCACTGCGATCACGTGCGCCTGGCCTATCGGCTGGCGCCGCTGGACGTCTACACACCGCTGGACATGCGCGCGCCGGGCGCTGCTACCGGCGTTTACGCGTTGGAGTCGGCAATGGACGAACTGGCCTGGGCAGCAGGGGTAGACCCGGTGCAACTGCGCCTGACCAACTACGCCGAAGCCAACCAGAACGAAGGCAAACCCTATTCCAGCAAGGAGCTGCGCGCCTGCTACCAGCAGGGTGCCGATGCCTTCGGTTGGAGCAAGCGCAGCCCGCAGCCGCGCAGCATGCGCGAGGGCGACCAGCTGATCGGCTACGGCATGGCTACCGGCGTGTGGGAAGCCATGCAGATGCCGGCCAGCGCCCGTGCCAGCTTCACCGCCGATGGCCGTCTGATCGTCGCCAGCGCCACCTGTGACATCGGCCCGGGTACCGCCACGGTGATGACCCAGATCGCCGCCAACGTGCTGGGGCTGGAGCCGTCCCAGGTGGAGTTCCGCCTTGGCGATTCCAGCCTGCCCCAGGCGCCGCTGCAGGGTGGCTCGTTCACCGTATCGTCGGTGGGCAGTGCGGTGCGCGAGGCTTGCCTGGCCCTGGCCGACAAGCTCTGCGAGGCCGCGCGGCAATGGCCCGAGGCACCGTTCGACGATGGCGCCGCGCTGCGCTTCACGGCGGGCCGTGTGCAGCAGGGTGAGGATGCCAATCGCGCAGTCGAGCTGAAGGCGCTGCTGGCTCGCCACGGCAGCCTCGAGGTCGAGGTGCAGGCGCAGCCGGGCAAACAGCGCGAGCGCTACGCCAGCGCCAGCCACTCGGCGGTGTTCGTCGAGGTGCAGGTGGACGAAGCCCTGGGTACGGTAAGGGTCACCCGGGTGGTCAGTGCCATCGCTGCCGGCCGGGTGATCAACCCGAAAACCGCGCGCAGCCAGATTCTCGGCGGCGTGGTGTGGGGCATCGGCATGGCCTTGCACGAGGAGGCGATGATCGACCATGGCCTGGGCCGCTGCATGAACCACAACCTGGCCGACTACCACCTGCCGGTGCAGGCCGACATCGGCGATATCGAGGTGATCTTCGTCGAGGAGAACGACAGCATCATCAACCCGCTGGGCTCCAAGGGTGTCGGCGAGATCGGTATCGTCGGCGTCGCGGCGGCGGTCGCCAATGCGGTCTATCACGCTACCGGCAAGCGCATTCGCCAGTTGCCGATCACCCTCGACAAGCTGCTTTGAGCGATGGCGATGGCGGGGCCGCTGAGGCGGGCCCGTCATCGCACCGCTGGGGTTGATTGCGCACCACCAGCCAGATGCCCAATCCGGAAATGACCGTGCCCAGGCCCATCAGCCAGGACAGCGGTTCGCCGAACATCGCCCAGGCCCACAGCAGGGTCAGCGCCGGGCTCAAATACAGCACGCTGGCCACCCGGGTCGGCGTCGAGCGCTTCAGGCACAGCCAGTACAAGCCGTAGCCGCCGATGGTGGAGACGCTCGTCCACAGCACGCTCAGGGCGAAGCCGCCGGACGGCACCGGTTGCAGGCTGCCCTCCATCACGGCCAGTAGCGCGAACGGCACGCAGCAGATGCCGCACTGCAGCCACAGGTTGCCGAGCAGGTCGAGCGAGGCCGTGGCCCTGGTGCGTTTCTGCCACAGGGTGGCGACCGCCAGCGACAGCATGCCCAGCAGCGGCAAACCGTAGACCCACAGCGGCGCATCGCCCCAGGCCAGGGCGTCCGAAGTGGCCAGCAGCACGCCTGCCAGGCCGACCAGCAGGCCGAGCCAGGTACGCCATCCCAGGCGCTCCTGGAACAGCAGCACGGCGAGCAGGGCGACGCCGATGGGCAGCAGGTCGGCCAGCAAGGCGGCAAGCCCGGCGGGCACACCCAGGGCGATGCCCTGAACCACGCCGGCCAGGTAGCCGCCCATCGCCAGCAAGCCGATACCGGCGTGGCGCAGCAGGGTGGCCGGCGAGGCGTGACGCAGGCGCGGCAATGCCCAGGGCGCCAGCAGCAACACGAACAGCAGGCTGCGCCAGAACACCACCAGCATCGCTGGCGCGTGATCGATGGAGAAGCGCGCGCCGATAAAGCCCGAGCTCCAGACCACCACCAGGGCGGCTTCGAGAACCAGCAAGGGAATGGCGACGGGCCAGAGACGAGCAGCCTGCTGAACGGACATGGCAGATGACCGGATAAAGGGTGTAGGTGCAGGCTACGAAAGCGGGCTAATCTAATAAATCAAAATGTATTTAATCAGTCGTTCGGAATTATTGAACAATGAGCGCCGTACTCGATATCGAACTGCTCCGCACCTTTCACGCGGTGGCGCGCAGCGGGCGCTTCAAGGCCGCAGCCGAGCAACTGCACAAGAGCCCGGCGGCGATCAGCGTGCATATCCAGCGTCTGGAAGCAGTTGCCGGTGGCCGGCTGTTCGACCGTGACAACCAGTCGGTAAGCCTGACGGCCCTTGGCAAGCGGCTGCTGCGCTCGACCAGCGAACTGCTCAGCACCCACGACCGCGTGCTTGCCGAGCTGCACGGCCCGCGGCTGGCCGGGCGCATCCGCCTGGGGATACCCGACGAGTACGCCGCCCACGTGATCCGCGACATCCTGCCGATCTTCGCCGCGGCCTGGCCCAACGTGGTGCTGGAGGTGAAGACCGCCCCCAGCTACACGCTGCGCGAGCAGGTGCAGGCCGGCAAGCTGCATGGCGCGGTGCTCACCCTGCCGCTGCAGCAGCGCGAGCCCAGGGCCCAGGTGCTGGTTGCCACCACGCCGGTGTGGGTCGCGGCGGCGTCCCATCCGCAGCCTGCAAAGGGCATCATCCCGCTGGCCATCCACGCGGCCGACTGCCCATACCGCAGCCTGATGCTGGAGTCGCTGAAAACGGCGGGTTACAGCTGGCGGGTGGTGCTGGAAAGCCCGTCCAGCCAGGCCATCAGGGCCTGCGTCGAATCGGGGCTGGCGATCACCCTGATGGATCGCGCGAAGATCAGCAGTGCCATGCGCATCGTCGAGGCGCTACCCGAAGCCGCCGAGCATGAGGTGATGTTCCTGCGCTCGGCCCAGGCGCAGCATGACGAAGCCCTGGCGCTACTGGCCCAGGCCATTCATCAGCACTTCCGGCTGTGATCAGCGGTGCTTGGTGCTCGAGCGCAGCTTGTAGCGTTCGCCCGGGTGAAGCAGGCGCACATAGCTGATCAGGTGCTCGCCCGACCAGGTGCGGCGGATCATCGACAGGCAGGCGGCGCCCGCCGGTATATCCAGCCATTCGGCGGTACGGGGATCGGCGTGCACGGCCTCGACCACATGCTCCACGTCGCTGATCGGGCAGCTGGCGACCAGCACCTCGTTGGGCGTCTGTTTGGAGAAGTCGCTGCTCAGGTAATGGGGCACCCAGCGCGGGTTGACGAAGCGATCCTCGAGCTGGATCGGCACGCCATCCTCCAGGTGCACGAGGATGCTGTGGAACACCTCGGCGCCGATGCGCAGGCCCAGGCGCAGCGCCACCTCGTCATCGGCGGCCAGCGCTTCGCTGCGCAGGATGCGGTTGGAATAGGCATGACCTCGGGCACGCACCTCGGCGGCGATATTCATCACCTCGTGCAATGAGGACTCGGATTTGCGGTCGGTGACGAAGGTGCCGAGGCCGGCCTGGCGGATCAGGTAGCCCTGCTGCACCAGGTTGTTGATGGCCTTGTTGGCGGTCATGCGGCTGACCGAGAAATCCCGCGCCAGCTGCTCCTCGGGCGGGATCTGGTGATTGACCGGAAACGCGCCGCCCTGGATGCGCTCCAGCAGGAATGCCTCGATGGCTTTGTAGCGCGGGGTGGTGGTCACGAAAGCTCCTTGGCAAGGCCGGGTGCGCGGATGATAGCGGAGCTTGCGCCGCGCTCCCACTTGCCAGAGCGGCCGCGCGGACTCAGCAGCGCCAGCGAACGGTGCGCCAGGCAATGCTCAGCCTACCGAAGGCAGCATGCCGGCCGGCAGCAGCGGCGTCAGCACACGCTCGGCCAGCAGCTCGTCGGCGGCGGCGATGTCCGGGGCGAAGAAGCGATCCTCGACGTAGTACGGCACCTTGGCACGCAGCGTCTGACGGGCCTGTTCCAGCGCCGGGGTGCTCTTCAGCCCTTCGCGGAAGTCCAGGCCCTGGCAGGCGCCGAGCCATTCCACGGCCAGCACGCCACGGGTGTTGGCGGCCATGTCCCACAGGCGCTTGCCGGCGGCCGGAGCCATGGACACGTGGTCTTCCTGGTTGGCCGACGTCGGCAGGCTGTCGACGCTGTGCGGATGAGCCAGTGCCTTGTTCTCGCTGGCCAGTGCCGCAGCGGTGACCTGGGCGATCATGAAACCGGAGTTGACCCCGCCATTGGCCACCAGGAACGGCGGCAACTGCGACATGTGCTTGTCCATCATCAGCGAGATGCGCCGCTCGGACAGCGCGCCGATCTCGGCGATGGCCAGGGCGATATTGTCGGCGGCCATGGCCACCGGCTCGGCGTGGAAGTTGCCACCGGAAATCACCTCGCCTTCGGCGGCGAACACCAGCGGGTTGTCCGACACCGCGTTGGCTTCCACGCCGAGCACCTCGGCGGCCTGGCGCAACTGGGTCAGGCAGGCGCCCATGACCTGCGGCTGGCAGCGCAGCGAGTACGGGTCCTGCACCTTGTCGCAGGCGGCGTGGGAGCGGCCGATCTCGCTGCTGTCGCCGAGCAGGTGACGGAACGCCGCCGCCGCGTCGATCTGCCCGCGCTGGCCACGGGCGGCATGAATGCGCGCATCGAAGGGCGAGCGCGAACCCAGCAGTGCCTCGACACTGAGCGCGCCGCAGACGCTGGCCGCGGCGTACAGGTCTTCGGCCTCGAACAGCCCGCGCAGGGCGTAGGCGGTGGATACCTGGGTGCCGTTGAGCAGGGCCAGGCCCTCCTTGGCGGCCAGGGTCATCGGCTGCACGCCGGCGATGGCCAGCGCCTCGCTGGCCGGCAGCCACTCACCGCGATAACGCGCCTGGCTTTCACCGAGCAGCACCAGCGACATATGCGCCAGCGGCGCCAGGTCGCCGGAGGCACCGACCGAGCCTTTGAGTGGAATATGCGGATAGACCTCGGCATTGACCAGGGCGATCAGCGCCTCGATCACCTCGCGGCGGATGCCGGAGAAGCCACGCGCCAGGCTGTTGACCTTGAGCAGCATGATCAGCCGCACCATGGCGTCATCCAGCGGCTCGCCGATGCCGGCGGCATGGGACAGCACCAGCGAGCGCTGCAGCTTTTCCAGGTCGGCATTGGCGATGCGGGTCGAGGCCAGCAGGCCGAAACCGGTGTTGATGCCGTAGGCAGTGCGGCCCTCGGCAATGATGCCGTTGACGCAGGCAACACTGGCGTCGATGGCCGGATAAGCCGACGCTGCCAGGCTCACGCGCAGCGGTGCCTGGTAGGCGGCGCGCAGTTGGGCCAGGGTCAACTGGCCAGGTGTAACTTCGATAGCGGACATGATGGGGTAGCCTCGGGATTCGAACGGGGAAGCCACTCACGCAGCGCTTCCAGGTTGGTTTGATTGCGCAGCACCTCGTAGGTGGCGCGTACATCGAGATGCAGCGGGTGCTCTTCCTCGTAGAAGGCCACCCGCTCGCGCAGGAGCTGCCAGGCACGCCCGGTGCCCTGGCCAAAGGGGCGATCCTCGATAAAGTCGAAGGCCTGGCTGGCGAGCAGGTACTCGATGGCCAGCACATGCAAGGCATTATCCAGGGCCTTGTCCAGCTTCAGGGCCGCGCTTTCGCCCAGGCTGAGATGGTCTTCCTGCAGCCCGGAGGTGAGGAAGTTGTCGGTAACCGCCGGCAGGGCCAGGCGCTTGTTGTCCGCGACCAGTGACGCCGCGCTGTATTGGACGATCATCATCCCCGACTTCACACCGCTGCCGTGGGTCAGAAACGGCGGCAACTGGTTCGCCTGCGGGGTGACCAGGCGGAAGCTGCGCCGCTCGGAAATACTGCTCCACTCGCAGACGGCGATCGCCAGCAGGTCGCAGGCCATCGCCACCGATTCGCCATGGGGGTTGGCCTGGGAAATCACCCGATAGGCGCCGTTGTCCTTGACCACCAGCGGGTTGTCGGTGGCCGAATTGAGTTCGCCGACGATCTGTTTGGCAGCGTGCTGCAGCTGATCGCGGCAGGCACCCTGCACCTGGGGGATCGAACGCACGCTCAGGGCATCCTGCAGATGCTCGCCCTGGCAGCGTTCGATCACCCGGCTGCCCTGCAACAGCTGGCGCAGATTGCTCGCGCTTTGCTGCATGCCCAGGTGCGCTTTGCGCTGCATCGCCGCCACGCTGATGGCGTCCAGCTGCCCGCCGAGGGCCTCGAAACTCATGGCCGCGATGATATCGGCCCAGTCGGCCAGCGCCGTGGCGTCCGCCAGGGTCAGGCAGGCCAGCCCGGTCATTGCCGGCGTGCCGTTGACCAGGCACAAGCCATCCTTCGCGCCCAGTTCGACGCAGGCCATGCCCACGGCCTCAAGCGCTGCCTGAGCAGTAACCCGCTGGCCGCGAAACTCGACCTCACCGTGCCCCAACAAGGCCAGGCCGATATGCGCCATATGCGAGAGGTAGCCGACCGAACCCTGGGCCGGCACCACCGGCACGATATCGTGGTTGAGCAGGCTAACCAGCCCTTCCACCACCTGTGGGCTGATGCCCGAATAGCCATGGCTGTAATTGACCACCGCGCAGCAGATGATCGCCCGCACCTGCTCGGCACGCAGCGGCGCACCGATGCCGCAGGCATGGCTCATCAGGGTGTGGCGGGACAGTTTCTGCAGCTCGCTCGGCGCCAGCACCACATGGCACAGCGCGCCCAGGCCGGTATTGATGCCGTAATGCGCCTGGCTTGAACCGGTAATGGCGAGGATCGCCGCACGGGCCTCTTGGATACGCGCCCAGGCCTGCACCGACAACTGCAGCGGGCGGCGATCACGGGCCACCGCGACCACGTCCTGCCAGGCGATGGGGCCGTCACCAATCCGCACTACCTCGACCGCGTTACTCATGAGGCGCACCCGTCGGCTCGCTCTTGCTGAAGATAAATACCCGGGCCGCCGAGGCGACAATCAGAATGAATACGAACAGCACGGTAAAGCCACCCGCCGCCGCCAGGTACTTGATGCCATCGACGCCCTGGGCGCCGCCACCGAAGGCCACCATGATGTAGGCAATGGCGGCGATGGAAACGCCCCAGATGACCTTCTGCCGCTTCGGCGACTCTTCATCGGCACGGATGTCGTGGGTGCAGATCGAGGCGATGGTCGAGGTCATGGAATCCGCGGCGGTGGCGAAGGAAATGATCAGGGTAAGGATCGCCAGTGGCACCAGAATCACGGCCAGCGGCAGGTTCTGCAGGAAGCCCCAGAGCCCCGAGACCGCGCCGTTCTCGGTGACGATACGCACCAGGTCCAGGGTGCCGTCCATCTGCCATTTGATTGCCGAGCCACCCCAGATGGCGAACCAGACGATGCCGAATACCGACGGCAGCACCCAGTTGATGATCAAGAACTCGCGCAGGGTGCGCCCGTAGGAAATACGCGCCAGGAACAACCCCATCAGCGGCGCGTAGGCGATCCAGATCGACCAGTCGTACATCGTCCACCAGGTCACCAGGGCCTCGCCGCCGGACTCCTTGGTGTCGAACGACCAGAGGAAGAAGTTGTTCAGCCAGTAACCGAAGGCGGTGGTCGACAGGCTGAAGATGTAGCTGATCGGGCCGATGATCAGCAACACGATCACGAAGGCGTAGAAGATGTAGGCGTTGACCGAGGAAAGAAACTGAATGCCGCGTTTGAGCCCCGACAGGGCGGAGGCGATAAACACCACGGAGATGATCAGGGTCAGCACCAGCCAGGTCACCGGCGTCGAGCGGATGCCGTACTGCGCTTCGATGCCCGAGCCGATCAGCGCCAGCCCGGCGCCCAGCGAGGAAGCCAGGCCGAGGGCGATGGCCAGCACCGCCACCACGTTGATCAGCGACTTGACCCACGGCCGCTCGCCATGCCGGCCGATCACCGGCGCCAGGGCCGAGGCGATGGAGAACGCCTGTTGGCGGTTGTAGTGCATGTAACCGATCATCAGGCCCGCCACCGAATACATGGCGTAGGGGATAAAGCTCCAGTTGTGGAAGCTGCGCGCCAGGGCGAAGATCGCCGCCTCGGCACTGCCGGCGGCGAAGGATTGGTTGCCGATTTCGCCGTAGACATTGCCCAGGTAGATGATCGGCTCGTTCACCGAATAGGTGACCACGCCTGTGGCGATCCCGCCCGTCAGCGCCATGGCGAAGGTCGAGGCCATGGAAAACGCCGGCTTGGCATGCACCCCGCCGAGGCGAATATCACCGGCCTTGGAACAGAAGATGTAAGCGGTCACCGCCAGCGCCGAGAACGCCAGCAGCTGGTACAGCCAGGCGAAGTCGGACAGCGAGAAATAGAAGAGCTTCTTGGCCACGCTGACCAGTGCCGCGTTGTCGACCAAGCCGACGACTACGGCGAGCAGAATGATGCTGAAGGCGGGGATAAAGACTCCGGCATTCAGCCGCTTGCGGCTATTTGTAGGCATTGTCACCGGCCCTCTGCAAACTGCATTTCGTAGAAGCGCGGGGTCGCCGCGAACCCTGTTCGCCGCGCCGCCCCCGCTCTTTCAGCCGATGACTAACGACCACCCAGCATGGGCAGATCGAGGCCCTGCTCGCGGGCACAATCGGCGGCGATGGCATAACCGGCATCGGCGTGACGCATCACCCCGGTGCCTGGGTCGTTGTGCAGCACGCGGGCGATACGCGCAGCGGCTTCGTCGCTGCCATCGCAGACGATGACCATACCCGAATGCTGGGAGAAGCCCATGCCCACGCCGCCGCCGTGGTGCAGCGACACCCAGGTGGCGCCGCTGGCGGTGTTGAGCAGGGCATTGAGCAGCGGCCAGTCGGACACGGCGTCGGAGCCATCCTGCATCGCCTCGGTCTCGCGGTTGGGGCTGGCCACCGAGCCCGAGTCCAGGTGATCACGACCAATCACCACCGGCGCGCTCAGCTCACCCGAACGCACCATCTCGTTGAACGCCAGGCCGAGCTTGGCGCGTTGGCCCAGGCCGACCCAGCAGATACGCGCCGGCAGGCCCTGGAAGGCGATGCGCTCGCGGGCCATGTCCAGCCAGCGATGCAGATGGGCGTCGTCCGCAATCAGTTCCTTGACCTTGGCGTCGGTCTTGTAGATGTCCTCGGGGTCGCCGGACAACGCCACCCAGCGGAACGGGCCGATACCGCGGCAGAACAGCGGGCGGATATAGGCCGGCACGAATCCGGGGAAGTCGAAGGCGCTGTCCACGCCCTCCTGCAGGGCCATCTGGCGGATATTGTTGCCGTAGTCGAAGGTCGGCACGCCCATCCGCTGGAAGTCGAGCATGGCGCGCACGTGCACGGCCATGGATTGCTTGGCGGCCTTGACCACCGCGGCCTCCTCGGTTTTGCCGCGGGCCACGTACTCGTCCCAGGTCCAGCCAATCGGCAGGTAGCCGTTGAGCGGGTCGTGGGCGCTGGTCTGGTCGGTGACCATATCCGGGCGAACCCCACGCTTGACCAGTTCCGGCAGGATCTCGGCAGCGTTGCCCAGCAGGGCGACGGAGATGGCCTTGCCCTCTGTGGTGTACTTGGCGATGCGCGTTAGGGCGTCGTCCAGGTCAGTGGCCTGCTCGTCGACGTAACGGCTACGCAGGCGGAAATCGATACGGCTCTGCTGGCACTCGATATTCAGCGAGCAGGCGCCGGCCAGGGTGGCTGCCAATGGCTGCGCGCCACCCATGCCGCCCAGGCCTGCGGTGAGTACCCAGCGGCCCTTGAGGTTGCCGTCGTAATGCTGGCGACCGGCCTCGACGAAGGTTTCATAGGTGCCCTGGACGATGCCCTGGCTGCCGATATAGATCCAGCTGCCGGCAGTCATCTGGCCGTACATGGCCAGGCCCTTGCGATCCAGCTCGTTGAAGTGCTCCCAGGTGGCCCAGTGCGGCACCAGGTTGGAGTTGGCCAGCAGCACCCGCGGCGCGTCCTTGTGCGTCTCGAACACACCCACCGGCTTGCCGGACTGGATCAGCAGGGTCTGGTTGTCTTCCAGGCGGGTCAGCACTTCGACGATCGCATCAAAGCACGCCCAGTTGCGCGCGGCGCGACCGATGCCGCCGTACACCACCAGCTCCCTGGGGTTCTCGGCCACGTCCGGGTCGAGGTTGTTCATCAGCATGCGCAGCGGCGCTTCGGTCAGCCAGCTCTTGGCGGTCAGCGTGGTGCCGCGCGGGGCGCGGATTTCGGTGTCGCGGAACGTGGTCATGTCGCGGGCTCCTGTGGGAACGGGTCAGTGGTGGGCGGTCAGAGCCAGCCCAGAAATTTGGCGAGGTAGGCCAGTGGAATGGCCAGCAGCAGGCTGAGCAGGGTGCGCTGCAGCCAGATCAGCAGCAGGTGGCCCAGGCTCAGGGGAATCCGCGTGGCCAGCACGCAGGGAATCGAGGCGGAGAGAAACAGCACGCTGCTCACCGAGACGATGGCGGTGACGAACTTGACCAGCAGGTCGGCGTCCTTGAGCAGCATCGCCGGCAGGAACATCTCCGCCAGGCCGGCGGAGATGGCGCGGGCCACCTGCATGGGCTCTTCCAGGCCGAACAGCCAGGTCAGCGGGTAGAGCAGCATGCCGAGGGCGTCGAACAAGGGCGTGTATTTGGCGGCGAGCAAGCCGAGCAGGCCGACGGCGAGAATGCTCGGCAGGATGGCGGCGGTCATGCGCAGGCCATCGACGAAGGTTTCGCGCAGCGCAGCGCCCAGCGACGGCGCCACGCTGGCCTGCTGCATGCCGGCGCGCCAGGCGCTGCCCAGGCGGCTTTCACCGGGTTGCAGCGGCGCCTCGGGGGTGGACTCGGACGGCAGCCGCGACAGCGGATAGAGGCGCGCGCTGATCGCGGTGACGGCGAAGGTCACCGCCATGGCGCCCCAGAAGTACAGGTTCCACTGGCCCATCAGGCCCAGGGTCTTGGCGATGATCACCATGAACGGCGCCGACACGGTGGAGAAGCCGGTGGCGATGATCGCCGCCTCGCGCACGCTGTAATGGCCCTGCTGGTACATGCGGTCGGTGATCAGCAGGCCCACCGAATAACTGCCAACGAAGGACGCCACGGCGTCGATGGCCGACTTGCCCGGCGTGCGCCAGATCGGTCGCATCACCGGCTGCATCAGCACACCGATCAGCTCCAGCAGGCCGAAGCCGATCAGGAACACCAGGGCCAGCGAGCCCAGCGGCACGATCAGCGCCAGGCTGAGCACCAGTTTCTCGAACAGAAACGGCAGCATGTCCGGCCGGTACAGCGCCTCTGGGCCGAGCTGCAGCAGGTAGGCGGCGCCGATCAGCAGGCCGCACACCTTGAGCACGCTGAACACCGTATGGGTCAGGCTGCGCCGCCAGCTGCCATCCAGCCAGGGCGCCAGCGCGCCGTAGAGCATGAACAGCAGCGCCACGCCGATCACCAGTGGCCGTGCATGCAGTTGCAGGGCGCTGGCGGCATGGTCGAGGAGGATGGTCGAGCGCCCGGCGATCTCGAACGGCACGAAGAACAGCAGCAGGCCGATCAGGCTGTAGCCCAGCAGGCGCGCCAGGGCGCGCGGGCGCGACACGCCGGTACTCACCGGCAGCGGCTCAGACATGGCGCGGCTCCTGGCCGCGGTGGGCGGTGGTGAACATCGGGATTTCCTCGTAGTTGTTGTTGTGCGGGAAAGCGTCGGGCGTTCGGCTCAGAGGCTGAGCAGATGGATCAGCCGCGCCGCCACCTTGGCGGTACGGTTGTCGATGTCGTATTCGGGATTGAGCTCGGCCAGGTCGACCAGGCGCAGCTTGCCGCTGGCCTTGAGCCGTTCGAGCAGTGGCTCGAGCAGGTCCAGGCGCACGCCACGGGCGGCCGGGGCGCTGACGCCCGGCGCTTCGCAGGCCGGTAGCACGTCGATATCGAAGGTCAGGTAGAGCGCATCGCACTCGGCGGCGAAGGCGTCCAGCTCGGCGCCGATGGCATCGAGGGTCGACTCGCGAATCTCATGATCCTCGCGCACCAGCACGTTCAGCTCGGCGGCACGGGCGAACAGCGCGCGGGTGTTGCTGGCGCGGCTGACGCCGAGGCAGGCGTAGCGGAATGGCCAGCCACGGGCGGCGCACTGCGCGGCGATCTGCGCGAAGGGCGTGCCGGAGGAGTGCACATGGGCCGGGTCGCGCAGGTCGAAATGGGCGTCGAAGTTGACGATGCCGATTTTCGGGGCGGCCATCCGCGGCGTGGGGTTGCCGGACAGGTGCTCGGCCAGGCCCGACCAACTGCCGAAGGCCACCTCATGCCCCCCGCCGATCACCAGCGGCAGATGGCCGGCGTCCAGCAGCGCGCAGACGTTATGGCCGAGGCGCGCCTGGGCGGCTTCCAGATCGCCGTCCTCGCAGCTGACATCCCCCGCGTCATAGGCCGGCGCCTGACGGTGCCAGGCCAGGTTGGCCAGCGCCTTGCGCACGCTCTGCGGCGCAGCGGCGGCGCCGACACGACCATGATTGCGGCGCACACCTTCGTCGCAGGCGAAACCGAGCAGGGCCAGGCCGGGCGGGCTGTCGTCGGCCAGTGCCTGGATGCGCTGGTGCCAGCGTGCGCTGTCGGCTTCCGGGTCGTTACGGCCGCTCCAGGCGGCCATCGAGTGACGGTCAGCGAGCATAGGTCACGACTCCATTGAACACGCGCTGGCGCAGGCGCCCGGCCTGCACCGCGTAGGCCAGTTCGGCCGGATGCTGGATATCCCACAGGCACAGGTCGGCCGGGGCGCCGACGACGATGCGACCGAGCTCCGGCAAACCGAGGGCGCGGGCGCCATGGGCGGTCATGCCAGCCAGGGCTTCGCGCGGGGTGAGGCGAAACAGGGTGCAGGCCAGGTTGGCCATCAGCGTCGGCAGGCAGATTGGCGAGGTGCCGGGGTTGGCGTCGCTGGCCACGGCCATGGGCACGCCGTACTGGCGCAGCAGTTCGATGGGCGGCAACTGGGTTTCACGCAGCACGTGGAAGGCCCCGGGCAGCAGCACGGCAACGGTGCCGGCCTCGGCCATGGCTTGCACGCCGGCCTCATCCAGGTACTCGATATGGTCGGCGGACAGCGCGCCATAGCTTGCAGCCAGGGCACTGCCACCGAGGTTGGACAGTTGCTCGGCATGGGCCTTGATGGCCAGGCCGTGGGCCTGGGCCGCCTGGTAGATGCACTCGCATTGCGCGGGGGAAAAGCCGATGCCTTCGCAGAACACGTCCACCGCATCGGCCAGTCCTTCACGGGCCGCCGCCGGGATCATCGCGTCGCAGACCAGGCTCACGTAAGCGTCGGCGCGGCCGGCGTATTCCGGCGGCAGGGCATGGGCACCGAGCAGGGTGGTGAGCACCCGCACCGGGCGCAGCTCGCCGAGGCGACGGGCCACGCGCAGCATCTTCAGTTCGTCGGCAACGCTCAAGCCGTAGCCGGACTTGATCTCCAGCGTGGTCACGCCATCGGCCAGCAGCGCATCGAGGCGCGGCAGGCTGGCGGCGATCAGCTCGTCTTCGCTGGCCGCACGGGTGGCGCGCACGCTGCTGAGAATGCCGCCACCGGCGCGGGCGATCGCCTCGTAGCTCGCCCCTTCCAGGCGCATCTCGAACTCACCGGCGCGATCACCGGCGTAAACAAGGTGGGTGTGGCAGTCCACCAGCCCCGGGGTCATCACGCCGCCGTTGGCGGCTTCCTGGGCGCCGCCGGCCAGGCTCGGGTCGAAGCCGCTCTCCGGCCACAGGCCAGCCACGCGGCCCTGTTCGACCAGAACGGCCATTGCTTCGGGGAGCTGTTCGAGCCCGTCGAACAGCGTGACGTTGCGCCAGAGCCAGCGGGTGGTTTGAGAAGAAGCCATTGCAGATCGCCCTTTCTTGTAATGTATATACAATTAAGGGAAAGGCTCGAGATGGTCAAGTACCTGGCGATAAAATGGTCAGCGGGGCGGGGCTGTGGGTCTGTATATGTATATACATTTGAGGGTCGCAGCAGGGCCGGCAGCGGGCTGGCGGCTCAGCAACGATCCTTGGGATAGCGCTGGCTGACGGGGAAGGGCGGTAGCCAGGCTTCGCGCCGGCTGGTCCAGCACTCGTAGGTCGGCTGCAGCCGATCGGGGGCGTCGAGGGCGCCCAGGTGTACTTCGATTTCATCACCGCTGTGGGCGAACAGCGAGGAGCCGCAGCCTGGGCAGAAGTGGCGCCCGGCGTAACTGTGGGTTTCGCCGCTGACCGTTACGGCCTGTTGGGCAAAGATAGCGGCGGCGTAGAACAACGCGCCGTGATGCTTGCGGCAGTCGAGGCAATGGCAGATGCCGACCCGCTCAGGCTGGCCCACCGCCTCGATGCGTACCTGGCCGCACAGGCAGCCACCCGTGAATCGATCCATGCCACACCTCCGCGCCCTGCAGGGGCTTGGCAAAAACTCTAGCAGGGCGTAGCGGTTCAGGGGCGATAGGCGCGCAGGAACATCTCGACGGTGGCGCGGGCGTGCTGCTCCTGCTGCGCCTCGGTTTCCGCTGCGCCACAGCCGATCAGCAGGCGGAAGTTGGCGCCGCCCTTGAGCAGGGAAAAGAATTGATCGGCGGCGAGTTTTGGCGACTCGATGCGCAGCTGGCCACTCTGGTCCATCTTGCCCAGCAGGCACTCCATTTCGGCAAGCAGGCGCTGTGGCCCAGCCTCGTAGAAGATCTTCGCCAGCTGCGGATCCTGGGCGCCAAGGCTGGTCATCAGGCGGTGCAGCTCGACCGATTCGCTGCTGTTGAGCAGCTGGCTGAAGCCGCGGGCGATGTTCAGCAGCACGTTATGAGCGCTTGCCCCGGCGGGAAATTCGAAGAACAGCTCGGGCAGTTGTTCCTCGCACCTGGCCTTCACCGCGGCGCAGAACAGCGTCTCCTTGTCGGTGAAATGGCTGTACACCGTGAGCTTGGAAACCCCGGCGTGGGCGGCGATGGCGTCCATGCTGCTGCCGGCATAGCCGTGGCGAACAAACAGGCATTTGGCCGCTGCGAGGATGGCTTCGCGCTTGGCGAGATCTTTGGGGCGACCGGGGCCGCTGGGTTGCAATGAAGTGTCTGACATCAGGTGATTTTAATACTGGACTGGCGAGTACGCTATTTTTAATATACTCGGCAGTACAAATATTAAAAAGTTCCCGCTGAAAGGACGCTCATCATGTCTCGCCATGCTCTGTTTCGCCTTGCACCCCTGTGCCTGGCACTGTCCCTCGCTGCCTGCAGCGATGCGCAGGCGCCGCAGCCGGGAACCCGACCGGCCATGGTCGCCCAGCCGCAATTGGCGGCGGAGCAGGTGGACAGCTATCCCGGTGAGGTGAGGGCACGGCTGGAACCGGAACTGGCCTTCCGCATCGGCGGCAAGGTCACTCGGCGGCTGGTGGAAGTGGGCCAGCGGGTCGAGAAGGATGCGCCGCTGGCCGAGCTGGACCCGCAGGATGTGCGGCTGCAACTCGATGCCACCCGCGCCCAGCTGCAATCGGCTGAGTCCAACCTGCAACTGGCGCGCGCCGAGCGCGACCGTTATCGCACCCTGCAGCAGCGCGGGATGATCAGCAAATCCCTGGCCGACAACGCCGAAAACACCTTTCGCGCCGCCGAGGCGCGCCTGCGCCAGGTACGCGCCGAGCTCAGCGTTGCCGACAACCAGGCCGGCTACGCCGTGCTCAAGGCGCCGCAGAACGGGGTGATCGTGCAGCGCCGGGCCGAGGTCGGGCAGGTGGTGGCGGCCGGGCAGACGGTGTTCGTGCTGGCCGCCGATGGCGAGCGCGAGGTGCTGATCGACCTGCCCGAACAGGCGATCAGCAACCTCGCCATCGGCCAGGAAGTGGCCGTGGAGCTGTGGTCGCAGCCCGGCCAGCAGCTGGCCGGGCGTGTACGCGAATTGGCACCGGCGGCCGATTCACGTTCGCGTACCTACGCGGCGCGCGTCGCCTTGCAACGGTCGGACGCCCCGGTCGAGCTTGGGCAGAGCGCCCGGGTATTCATCGCCCGCAATGGCGACGTACCGCTGGCGGTGCCGCTGTCGGCGCTCAGCGCGGAACAGGGCCAGCCCTATGTCTGGGTGGTCGACCCGCAAACCTCCACGCTCAAGCGCACCGCCGTGCGGGTCGGTGCCTATGGCGAGAAGAGCGTGCCGGTGCTCGATGGCCTCAAGGCCAGCGACTGGGTGGTGGTGGCCGGCGTGCAGGTGCTGCTGGACGGGCAACAGGTGCGCCCGGTGGACCGGCAGAACCGCGCCGTCGACCTGGCTGCCAAGGAGTAAGCGCCGATGTCGTTCAACCTTTCCGCCTGGGCGCTGCAACAGCGCCAGATCGTGCTCTACCTGATGCTGCTGCTCGGCGTCGTCGGCGCGCTGTCCTACACCAAGCTGGGGCAGAGCGAGGACCCGCCGTTCACCTTCAAGGCCATGGTGGTGAAGACCAACTGGCCGGGCGCCACCGCCGAACAGGTGTCGCGCCAGGTCACCGAGCGCATCGAAAAGAAGCTGATGGAAACCGGCGAGTACGAACGCATCGTATCCTTCTCGCGGCCCGGCGAGTCCCAGGTCACCTTCATGGCCCGCGACTCGATGCACTCCAACGAGATTCCCGAACTCTGGTACCAGCTGCGCAAGAAGATCGGCGATATCCGCCATACCTTGCCCGCCGGTATCCAGGGGCCGTTCTTCAACGACGAGTTCGGCACCACCTTCGGCAATATCTACGCGCTGACCGGCAACGGTTTCGACTACGCGGTGCTCAAGGATTACGCCGACCGCGTGCAGCTGCAGCTGCAGCGCGTGAAGGATGTCGGCAAGGTCGAGCTGGTCGGCCTGCAGGACGAGAAGATCTGGATCGAGCTGTCGAACACCAAACTGGCCACCCTCGGCCTGCCGCTTGCCGCCGTACAGCAGGCCCTCGAGCAGCAGAACGCGATGCCCGTGGCCGGCTTCTTCGAGACCGGCAGCGACCGGGTGCAACTGCGCGTCAGCGGCAACTTCGAGACGGTCGAGCAGATCCGCGATTTCCCCATCCGTGTGGCCGAGCGTACCTTCCGCATCGGCGACGTCGCCGAGGTCAGCCGCGGCTTCAATGACCCACCGGCGCCGCGCATGCGCTTCATGGGCGAGGACGCCATCGGCCTGGCGGTTTCCATGAAGCCCGGCGGCGACATCCTGGTGCTCGGCAAGGCGCTGGAAAGCGAGTTCACCCGCCTGCAGAACAACCTGCCGGCAGGTATGCAGCTGCGCAAGGTCTCGGACCAGCCGGCAGCGGTAAAGACCGGCGTCGGCGAGTTCGTCAAGGTGCTTACCGAGGCGTTGATCATCGTCCTGCTGGTCAGCTTCTTCTCCCTCGGGTTGCGCACCGGGCTGGTGGTGGCGCTGTCGATTCCCCTGGTGCTGGCGATGACCTTCGCCGCCATGTACTACCTGAACATCGGCCTGCACAAGATTTCCCTCGGTGCCCTGGTGCTGGCCCTGGGCCTGCTGGTGGACGACGCGATCATTGCCGTGGAGATCATGGCGATCAAGATGGAGCAGGGCTACGACCGCCTCAAGGCGGCGAGCTTCGCCTGGACCAGCACGGCGTTCCCGATGCTCACCGGCACGCTGATCACCGCGGCGGGCTTTCTGCCGATCGCCACGGCGCAGTCGGGCACCGGCGAATACACCCGCTCGATCTTCCAGGTGGTGACCATCGCGCTGCTGATGTCCTGGGTGGCGGCGGTGATGTTCGTGCCGTATCTGGGCGCGCGTTTGTTACCGGATCTGGCCAAGCGCGCAGCCCTCAGGCACGGCAGCACGGGCGGGCATGACCCTTATTCGACGCCCTTCTATGCACGTGTCCGTCGTCTGGTGGACTGGTGCGTGCGCTGGCGCAAGACGGTCATCGTGCTGACCCTGGCGCTGTTCGTCGGCTCGATCTTGCTGTTCCGTTTCGTGCCGCAGCAGTTTTTCCCGGCCTCCGGGCGTCTGGAGCTGATGGTCGATTTCAAGCTGGCCGAAGGCGCCTCGCTGATCGCCACCGAGGCCGAGGTACGCCGCCTGGAGCAGCGCCTGGCCGGTCATCCGGGGGTGGACAACTACGTGGCCTATGTCGGCACCGGTTCGCCGCGCTTCTACCTGCCGCTGGATCAGCAACTGCCGGCCACCAGCTTCGCGCAGATCGTGGTGCTGGCTACATCCATCGAGGAACGCGAAGCCGTGCGCGCCTGGCTGATCGATGTGCTGCACGACGAATTCCCGAGCCTGCGCACACGTATCTCGCGCCTGGAAAATGGCCCGCCGGTGGGTTACCCGGTGCAGTTCCGGGTCTCCGGCGAGCATATCGACGAGGTGCGCGCCCTGGCCCGCCAGGTCGCCGACAAGGTGCGCGACAACCCCCATGTGGTCAATGTGCACCTGGACTGGCAGGAACCGAGCAAGGTGGTGTACCTGAACATCGACCAGGAGCGAGCCCGCGCCCTCGGCGTGAGCACCGCCGAGGTGGCCAACTTCCTGCGCAGCTCGCTCAATGGTTCGTCGGTCAGCGATTACCGCGAGGACAACGAGCTGATCGAAATCCTCCTGCGCGGCACCCCGGCGGAGCGCCAGGCGCTGCAACAGCTGCCGAGCCTGGCGGTGCCCACCGACAGTGGCAAGAGCGTGGCGCTGGCGCAGATCGCCACCCTCGAGTACGGCTTCGAGGAAGGGGTGATCTGGCACCGCAACCGCCTGCCGACGGTCACCGTGCGCGCCGATATCTACGGGCCTCAGCAGCCGGCCACGCTGACCAGTCAGATCCTGCCGACCCTGGCCGATATCCGCGCCAGCCTGCCGGATGGCTACCTGCTGGAAGTGGGCGGCTCGGTGGAGGATTCCTCCAAGGGCCAGACCTCGGTCGCCGCCGGCGTGCCGTTGTTCGTGGTGGTGGTGCTGACCCTGCTGATGCTGCAGCTCAAGAGCTTCTCGCGGATGATCATGGTGTTTCTCACCGCGCCGCTGGGGCTGATCGGCGTGACCCTGTTCCTGTTGCTGTTCGGCCAGCCGTTCGGTTTCGTGGCGATGCTCGGCACCATCGCGCTGTCGGGGATGATCATGCGCAACTCGGTGATTCTGGTCGATCAGATCGAACAGGACCGCGAGGCCGGGCTGGACAGCTGGAACGCCATCGTCGAAGCCACCGTGCGGCGCTTCCGGCCGATCGTGCTGACCGCGCTGGCCGCCGTGCTGGCGATGATCCCGCTGTCGCGCAGCGTGTTCTTCGGGCCGATGGCGGTGGCGATCATGGGCGGGCTGGTGGTGGCCACCGCGCTGACCCTGCTGTTCCTGCCGGCGCTGTATGCGGCGTGGTTCCGGGTCAAGCCGAGCGACAGGACGCAGGCTGCGGGTGACAGTTAAAGGCCTGATTGGCCTTTGAGAACTCGCGTTGCTTGGGCGCGTTGGTAAAAGGCAAAAGCAGCCGTTCGCCGCTCCCACAGATAATCACCAGTGCATAACTTCGTAGGGTGGATGACGCTCTTTTCATCCACCGTTGCGATCACGGGGTGGTGGACGGGTCGGGCCGCGTAGGTGAAGCGTCAGCTACGCGCCCCGGTCCACCCTACGAACGACCGCTCCCGCCCCTTTTCAGCCATTACAGTCGTAGGCTGGACGACGCTTTATCCGTCCCGCAACGCAGAAAAAAGGGGCTGGTGCATACGCGCCAGCCCCTTTTCTTGCAGCTCGCCGCTTACAGCGCGCCGAACACTTTCTTCGCCAGGCTGGTGGCCGCCGCCGCCGGGTTTTCGCGGATGCTGGCTTCCTGCTTGGCGATCATCTCGAACAGGCCGTCGAGGGCCTGCTCGGTCACGTAGCTTTCGATATTGGCGCTCTTGGCGTCGAGCACGCCGAAAGTCGCTGCCTGGCCGGCGAAGCTGTTGTACTGCTTGGCCAGGCCGACCTGGTCGGTGGCCTGCTTGACGATGGGCAGGAACTTGGCGCGGATCTGCTCGCGGCTGCTCTTGTTCAGGTACTGGGTGGCCGAGTCCTGGGGGCCTGCGAGGATGCTCTTGGCGTCCTGCACGCTCATCTTCTTCACCGCATCGACCAGCAGCGCCTGGGCCTGGGGCACGGCGGCTTCGGCGGCCTTGTTCATGCTGGTTTCCAGCTGCTCGACCTGGGCGCCCATGCCCATCATCTTCATGGTCTTGGCGGCCTTGCCGAGTTTGCCGGGCAGCTCGATGCGCACGTCGGGGTTGTTGCTGAAGCCGCCGGGCTTGCCGAGCTGCTGCACGGCCACCTTGGCGCCCTGGGTGAGGGCATCCTTGAGGCCGCCGCTGGCGTCCTGCTGGCTGAGGTCGGCAAGCGACAGGGCGAACACGTTGGCCGACAGCAACAGGCCGGCGACGAGAGCGGGGATGCGGAGCATGGCGGTAACCTTCGAGCGGTGGAGATAGGCAGCGAGCTTAGCAGGCTGGGGCGGGGCGCGGCGAAGGTTGCGGGGAGGGAGAGGGCGGCACGCCCGTTGCGGGCGTGCCGATTCGGCGTTACTGGACTTCCAGGGCGGTCAGGCTTTCCAGGGTCAGGGCGCCGACGGCCAGGCCGTTGGCGGTCTGGAATTCGGTCAGCGCATCGAGGGTGCGCTTGCCGAGCTTGCCGTCGACGCGGCCTGGGTTGAAGCCACGCTTGACCAGGCTCTGCTGCAGGCGGGTAACCAGGTCGTCATTGATGTCCGGGTCGCAAATGGTCTGCCGCGAGACGATGCGCGCGGTGCCTTCGAAGCGGGTGACCTGCAGCTGGCGCTTCTCTTCCGGCAGGATGATCTGGTTGGCTTCCACCGGGCGTACCACTTCGGTGGAGGCGACCTTGGTGTATTCCGGATCCAGGGTGACTTCAACGGCCTGGGCCGGCTTGTCGACGATCCAGCGGGTCACGCTCTTGTACTGCGCGGGGTCGGTTTCCACCCGCACGGTTTCCGGCGAAACCAGCTTCTTGACCTTGACCACTTCCTGCTTGGCCGGCACCTGGCGGGCGCAGAAGGACATCGCACCGGTGCCAGTCGAATAGCGGGTGCCGGCGGCGCGGCACTGGTCGAGCACGGTCTTGGCTTCTTCGAGGGTCACGGTTTCCTTGACGTCCTGGTAGACGGCCGGCACCACGATGTAGCGCTTCACTTCCGGGCGGATCTTGACCTGCTCGGAGACCACCCGGTAGGTCGGCGGCTCGATGCGGTAGGTCTTGGTGCCCTCACGGGTGACCACCTGCTTGAAGCCCTTCTCGAGCTCGGCGGGGGTCACGGTGATCTTGTTGACCGAGTCCTTGACCACTACTTCCTGGGTGCTCTGCACCGGGCGCGGGCGCACCTGGGCATGCACCCAGCACTGGCCAGGCTGGATTTCGTATTCCTGGGGCTCGCGGGCTACCGGCGCGGCGGCGGGTGCCTCGCTCGGCGTGGCGGCGGCAACCGGCTGCGGCGCGGGTTGCGCGCTGGCGGGTGCGGCGACGGTCTGTTCTGCGACTGCAGCCGGTTGCGCCGGCTTTTCTTCTTTAGAGGTCGATACGGACGGTTGCATGGCGCAACCGGAAACTACGATCGCCAGTGATCCTAAAATGGTGTGATAACGCACGAAAATCCCTGCCCTAAGTGGCCCCAACGACGCATCTTAGGGGCTGTGGCGGCAAACCTCAATAACGCCCGGCGCACTCGGCGCCCCGATGAGATGGCCGGTGGCTCACAGCCCGTCGATCAGCTCCTCGCTGCGATCCATGGTCACCTGGCGGATCGACAGGCGAATCTCCGCCGGCAGCACGCGCTTGGCGGCGCCTTCGGCCAGCTCGGCGAAGGCCGGCGGGTGGCTGAGCTTGCCGGCTTCGTCCTGGCGCAGCACGCCCTGGTCGAGCAGCGTCTGGATGAAATGGCGGAACAGGCTCTTGTCGAAGAACTCCGGCGCGTTGAGCCCATGGAGGATCGACAGACGCTGGGCCATCACCGTGCACAGCTCCTCCAGCTCCTCGGCGCTGATGGTGTTCTGCCCGGCGTTGAGCAGCAGCGCGCTGGCCATGTAGAAGCGCTGCAGGGTCTGGGCGATGGCGCGCGACAGCAGGGTCAGCAGCACGAAGTTGCGCGAGCTCGGCGCCGGGCGCACGTACAGGTCGTTCTCCTGCTTGAGCAGGCCCTGCTCGACGAAGGCGGCGAGCCACTGGTCGACCACCTCGTCGAGTTCGTCATCGGCCCAGCGGATGTACAACTCGGACTGCAGGTACGGGTACAGGGCGTGGACGAAGCGCAGGATCTGCTCGCGGCTCATCCGCCCGCTGCTCTGGAAGAAGCTGGCGATCAGGCCGGGCAGGGCGAAGATGTGCAGCACGTTGTTGCGGTAGTAGGTCATCAGCACCGCGTTCTGCTCGTCCAGATAAAGGATGCGACCCAGGGCATCCTTCTGTTCGCAGAGCAGCTCCATGCCGCGCACGTGCTCGATCAGCGCCAGGCCGTCGCCTTCCGGTACCGTGGTGTGCGGCGAGTAGGGCACGCGGCGCAGCAGGCTCTGGTACAGGTCGAGAATGCGCACCAGGCCGCGCTCGTCCAGCGCCAGCTTGCTGGTCGACAGCAGCGCCAGGGCCACCAGGTTCACCGGGTTGATCGCCGCCGCTTCGTTGAGGCGTTGAACCACCCGTTCTCCCAGGCGATTGGTGGTTTCGTTGAGCCAGGCCGGGCGATAGTCGGGGCCGAGGCTCTGCTCACGCCAGTCCGGCTGCTGGGCATCGAGAAAGGCGTCGAGCTTGATCGGCTCGCCGAAGTTGACCCACACGTGACCGAAGCGCTGCTTGAGCGCGCCGATGACCTTGAAGATATCGAAGATCGATTCCTTCTTCTTGCTCGCCCCGCGCAGCTCGCCCAGGTAGGTGCGGCCTTCCAGTACGCGCTCGTAGCCGATGTACACCGGCACGAACACCACCGGCAGGCGATGGCTCTGCAGGTAGCTGCGCAGGGTGATGGCGAGCATGCCGGTCTTCGGCCGCAGCATGCGCCCGGTGCGCGAGCGGCCACCCTCGACGAAGTATTCGACCGGGTAGCCCTTGCTGATCAGGGTGTGCAGGTATTCGTTGAACACCGCGGTGTACAGCGGGTTGCCCTTGAAGGTGCGGCGCATGAAGAAGGCGCCACCGCGGCGCAGCAGGCCGCCTATGATCGGCATGTTGAGGTTGATGCCGGCGGCGATGTGCGGCGGCGTCAGGCCGTTGCGAAACAGCAGGTAGGAGAGCAGCAGGTAGTCGATGTGGCTGCGGTGGCAGGGCACGTAGATCACTTCGTGGCCCTGGGCTATGTCCTGCACGCCTTCGATGTGGTTGACCTTGATGCCGTCGTAGATCTTGTTCCAGAACCACGACAGGATCAGCTCGAGAAAGCGGATCGCCGTGTAGGTGTAGTCCGAGGCGATCTCGTTGCCATAGCGCAGGGCCAGGGCTTCGGCCTTGTCATGGGAGATCTTCTCGCGCTCGGCTTCATCGGCGATTGCCTGGCGCACTTGCGGGCCGTGTATCAGGCCCTTGACCAGGTTGCGGCGGTGCGACACGTCCGGGCCGATGACCGCGGCCTTCTGGTTGCGAAAGTGCACCCGCAGGATGCGATGCACCATGCGCAGGGTGCGCTCTTGACCCTTGTTCTGCTCGATCAGCTCGCGCAGCTGGATCGGCGTGGAGAACTGCACGCGGGTGGTGCGGCCCAGGATCAGGATGCTCACCAGCCGGCGCAGGCGGCCGGTCACCGCCCAGCTGTCGGCGAACAACAGCTTCCAGGGGCTGGTTTCGCGGTTGGGGGACTGCCCCCAGAACACGCTGACCGGAATGATCTGCGCCTGCTCGGCGGCCTCTTCGCTCAGGGCGGCGACCATGCGCTGCAGGGTTGGCGAAATACCGCGCTTGTCCTGGCGGCCGAGCCAGTCGGGCTCCGGCGTCAGGTAGAAGAACGCCGCCGGTTCGACCAGCTCGCCGACTGCCATGGGCAACACCGGGCGCGGCAGGTTGGCCTTGCTGCATTCGTGATCGAGCACCGCCAGGTCACTCACCGACGGCTGCTGCAGCACGTAGAACACCGGCTTGCTGCGGTCGAGCTTGAGGGTGAAGGCCGACTGATTGATGGTTTCCGAGCGCACCCACAGGTACAGCAGGCGGCGCAGGGTACCGAAGGCGAGGCGGCGAAGCGGGGAGCGGGTCATACGAAATCTGGCTGCGGCGACGAGCCGGAGCTCGGGGCCGCTAGTGTGCCGGATCGCCGCCCTGTCGGCAAAATCTTGTAAAAGTTGCCGTTTCGTTGCGAAAAGCCTGGTTGCAGGCGATCACTCGTTGGCGTGTTCGTCCTTTACCGCATTGATGAACGCCTGCATGGCCGATGACTGAATGCGGTGGCGGCGGGTAATCAGGCCGTAGGGCGGCAAGCGTGGCTCGAAGACGATCGGCAGGACCTTGAGCAGGTGCTTGCCGGGGTAGTCGTTGATCACCGACACCGGGGTGACGCCGATCATGTCGGTCTGCTGCAACAGCGACAGCAGAGTCATGATCGAGGTGGTCTCGACGATGCTGCTGGGAATGTCGACCCGCGCGTTGTGGAATGCCTGGTTGATGATCGTACGCATCGGGCTGGGATGCTGCTGCAGCACCCAGGTCATATCCTGCAGCTCGTGCCAGCTCAGCTTGCTGGCCCCGGCCATGGGATGCTGGGCGCCGGCCACCACGCACAGGGTTTCCTCGCCCAGGCTGTCGAACAGCAGGTCATCGGTACGCGCGCCGTCGGGAATCCGTCCCAGCACCACATCCAGCTGGTCCTGTTGCAGGGCCTGTACCAGCACGTCGCTGGTATCGACCTGGATGCTCATGGACAGCCGCGGGTGGCTCTTCTTCAGCGTGGCGATAGTGCGCGTCAGCAGGCCCGAGGCCAGGGCCGGAATGGCGCCGATGGTGACCCGCCCGAGGTTGCCCGATTCCAGCGCGGCGAACTCCTCGCGCATGCCCGACAGCTCGGCAAAGATCATCTTGGCGTAGTAGATCGCCGTTTCGCCGAAGGCCGTAGCGCGCATGCCGCGCGGCAGGCGTTCGAACAGCTCGACACCGAGCAGGCTTTCCGCCTCATGGAGCATCTTGGTGGCCGCCGGTTGGGTCATGCCGATCTCCTCGGCGGCGCGGCGCAGCGAGCCGAACTCCTGCAGGGCCAGCATCAGGCGTAGCTGGCGCAAGCGCAGGCGGCTGTGGATGATGCTGGCGTCAGGAATGCGGGACATGGCGCGGCTCGTGGCGGGGGCGTCGGCCAAGGGTGACAAGAAATCGCGGCGCTCGCCAGTCATCAGCGAGCGCCCCGTAGCCGTGGCCAGGAACAGCCCGGCCTGCTGACGATTACGAGACACGACGCGCGTGCCCCTGGCGGGTGCCGAGCAGCGCCTTGAGGACGCGGGCCAGCAATGGCCAGAACAGCATCAGCAGCGCGGCGGTAGTCAGGCTGCCGACCAGCGGGTTGGACCAGAAGATCGACAGCTGGCCATCGGAGAACAGCATCGACTGGCGGAACGCGTCTTCGGCCTTGTCGCCCAGCACTGCCGCGAGAATCAGCGGGGCGATGGGGTAGCCGAGCTTCTTGAACAGGTAGCCCAGGGCACCAAAGACCAGCATCAGGCCGACGTCGAACATCGAGTTGTGCACCGAGTAGGCGCCGATCGAACAGACCATGATGATGATCGGCGCGATGATCGAGAACGGAATGCGCAGGATCGAGGCGAACAGCGGCACGGTGGCCAGCACCACGATCAGGCTCACCACGTTGCCCAGGTACATGCTGGCGATCAGGCCCCAGACGAAGTCGTGCTGCTCGACGAACAGCGTCGGGCCGGGATGCAGGCCCCAGATCATCAGGCCGCCGAGCATCACTGCGGCGGTCGCCGAGCCGGGAATACCCAGGGTCAGCATCGGCAGCAGGGCGCTGGTGCCGGCGCTGTGGTCGGCAGTTTCCGGAGCGATCACGCCTTCCACTTCGCCCTTGCCGAAGTTGTCGCGGTTCTTCGAGAAGCGCCGCGCCAGGCTGTAGCTCATGAACGAGGCGGCGGTCGGCCCTCCCGGGGTGACGCCCATCCAGCAGCCGACCAGGGCGCTGCGCAGCCAGGTCAGCCAGTAGCGTGGCAGCTTGGCCCAAGTGCGCAGGATGGTCATCGGCGTGATGCGCGCGCGCTCGCCGCGAAACACCAGACCTTCCTCGACCGTGCAGAGAATCTCGCCAATCCCGAACAGACCGATCACCGCCACTTCGAAGCTCAGGCCCGAGAGCAGCCAAGGCTGGTCATAGGTCAGGCGCAGCTCGCCGGAAACGGTATCCATGCCGACGGCGGCCATGGCGAAACCGATCATCATTGCCACCACGGTCTTCAGTGGCGGGTTCTTGCTCATGCCGATGAAGGTGCAGAACGCCAACAGGTAGACGGCGAAGAACTCGGGCGAGCTGAACGCCATGGCGAACTCGGCAATGCGCGTGGACAGGAAGGTCAGCAGCAGCACGCCGACCAGCGCACCGAGCAACGCCGAGGTGAAGGCCGCAGTCAATGCTTCGCCGGCCTGGCCGTTGCGCGCCATGGGGTAGCCATCGAAGGTGGTCGCCACCGATGAGGGTTCACCGGGAATATTGAACAGGATCGAGGTGATCGAGCCGCCGAACAGCGCGCCCCAGTACATGCACGAGAGCAGGATGATCGCCGACACCGGCTCCATGGTGAACGTCAGTGGCAGCAGCAAGGCTACGCCATTGGGTGCGCCGAGGCCGGGCAGCACGCCGACGAGGATGCCGAGCAGCACGCCGATGACCATCAGGCCGATGTGATGCGGGGTCAGGATCAGGGCCATGCCCTGCATCAGGGAGTCGATTTCGCTCATCGCAGCGCTCCTCCGGCGACGGCCGCCAGGTCACCCAGCACACCGCTGTCGAGCGGCACCTTGAACCACAGGGCGAAGATCAGGTAGCTGGCCAGCGCAGCGCCGCAGGAAATCGCCGCCACGATGGGAATGCCGTACGGCGTGCTGCGCTGGCGGTCACGCCACATGAACCAGGCGATGAACACTGCCGAGGCCAGGTAGATACCGGTGAACGGCATGGCGGTGACGTACAGGACGATCGGTACGAACACCGCCAGCACCTGGCGGAACGCCTTGCGACCGACGAAGGTGGCATTCAGCGCCGGATTGCGCAGCAGCGCCAGAATCAGGTTGCCGACGCTGGCGGCGCTGAGCAGCAGGCCGATGTAGAAGGGAAAGTAACCGGCCTCGGGGCCGACATCGCCCCAGCCCATGCCGATCTCGACGGCGCCGACCATGACGACGGCGCCCAGTGCGGCGGTGAACAGTGCCAGGCCGATTTCCACCCAGCGGGTGGCGACCAGCGGCGTATCCGTGGTGTTGGACATGAGGATTTCCTCGCGGTGAACAGTACAACCCGGCGTCCAAGCGCCGGTCGGGAAGGGCGCGCGGTTTAGTCGCGCAGCCAGCCGGCTTCCTTGAACACCGGGATAACGCGCTCGCGATCCTTCTCGATGTAGCTCACCAGCTCGTCGCCGGAGAGGAAGGTCGGTGCCAGGGCCGAGCGTTCCACGTAGGTCTTGAATTCCGGTGTTTGGCTGACCTTGCGCAGCAGCTCGACGTAGAAGGCGCGCTGCTCGTCGGTGACGCCGCCGGGCAGGAACACGGTGCGCGGGAAACGGTACTGGTCGATGCCCAGGCCCTGCTCCTTGCAGGTCGGCACGTCGGCCCAGGACTGGGTCTCGGTCACCTTCTGGGTGTAGCCCATGCGCTCCTGGCTGAACACGCACAGTGGTACCACCTGGCCACCGCGCCATTGGCTGACGCTCTCGGCCGGGTTGTTGAAGTTGGCGGCGATGTGTTTGCCGGCCAGCTGCGTGGACGCCTCGCTGCCGCTTTTGAAGGGGATGTAGGTGAGCTTGGTGCCGGCCTGCTGGCCGAGCAGCAGCGATAGGGTCTGGTCGACGTCCTTGGACTGGCTGCCGCCAATGCGCATCTTGGCAGCATTCTTGGCCAGGGCGGTCTTGAACGAGGCAGCGTCCTTCCAGGGCGCGCCCTGATAGGTCCAGAGTATGAAGTCATCTTCGGCCACCGCAGCGACCGGGGTGAGATCGGTCCATTGATAGCCCAGCTTGGCCACTAGCGGCAGCAGGTAGACGTTGTTGGTGCCGATCACCAGTTTGTTGGCGTCGCCCTCGGCCAATTTCATTTCCAGGAAAGCTTCGGCGCCATTGCCACCGCCCTTGTTGAACACCACGGTGTTGACGTCGAGCAGCTTGTGCTGAGTGATTGCCGACTGGATCACCCGGCCGAGCTGATCGGTACCACCACCGGGGCCGCCGGCCACGACGATCTCCACGTTCTTTTCGGGTTTCCAGTCCGCCACGGCGGGCAGTGGCGCGGTGCAGAACAGGGCGGCAAGCAGGGCGGGAACATGACGCGTACGGGGGCTGTACATGGGGCTACCTCATTGTTGTCGTTCTTGTGGGTTGCCCGGAGTGTGCGAAGGGTGTCGATAAGCGTCTACTCAAAAGAACTGATACTCCGATAGCTTCAGGTTATCTCTGCACAGCTCGTGTAGCGATAACTCCAGGCTATGTCCGTATGAGAAGCTTTGATTAGACGGTTATCGTTGGCCGGGCCGATAGTTCATTCGGCCCGGCTGACCGCCAGTCGCCCGCTACTACAAAAACAACAACACAGAGGTACTCCCATGGCTCAGGCTCAACCTGTCGCCCTGCCGGCGCACACCCCCTCGGCCAGTGTTCTGGTCAGCAAACCTTCCCGGGTGCGCTGGCGCATCTTCACCATCATCTTCGCCCTCACCGTGATCAATCTGATCGACCGGGTTTCCCTGTCCATCGCCATGCCGGTGATCGCCGGCGAATTCAGCCTCAGCCCGAGCATGCAGGGGCTGATCCTCAGCAGCTTCTTTTGGGCCTATGCGCTGTTGCAGATTCCCGGCGGCTGGCTGATCGACCGCTATGGCCCGCGCCGGGTGATTGGCTGGTCGACCGGCCTGTGGGGCGCCTTCCAGACCCTCGCCGCGTTCGCCACCGGCGGCCTGTCGCTGATGTTCGCCCGCGTGGCGCTGGGCGCTGCCGAAGCGCCGCTGTTCCCGGCCGGCGGCAAGCTCAATTCGTTGTGGCTGGGCAGCGGTGAACGCAGCCGCGGCGCGGTGCTGATGGACTGCGGTGGGCCGCTGGGCGTGGCCCTGGGCGGGCTGATCATCGCCTACCTGATCGCCGTACTGGGCTCCTGGCGCACCGCCTTCTTCATCGCCGGTATCGCCACGCTCGCCATGGCCTGGCTGGCCTGGCACTACTTGCGCGATAACCCCGCCGAGCACCCTGATGTCAACGACGCCGAGCTCGCCGTGATCAACGAAGGTCGGGTGGTGAGCATGGCCGAAGCGGCCAAGCAGACCGTGCGCGGCCTGGGCATCGCCCGTCGCTCGCTAACCGGCATCCTGCTCGGCCGCGCCAGCTGGGCCATGGTGTTCTTCGGTCTGCTGACCTGGGGGCCAAGCTATCTGGCCCAGGCCCGTGGCTTCGACATCAAGGGCATCGGCGCCGCCACCTTCGTGATCTTCCTGTGCGGTGCTGCGGGTTCGCTGACCGGCGGCTTTCTCTGTGATCGGCTGATCGCCAAGGGCGTACGCCGAGGCCTGGCAGCCAAGAGCCTGCTGGCCTTCTCTGGCCTGGTCGCGCTGGGCGCCTTTTTGCTGCTGCCGAGCCTGACCGATCCGTACCTGGCCGTCGGCCTGCTGTCACTGACCGCGTTCTTCCTGATGTGGGGCAGCCTGTACTGGAGTTTCCCGGCGCTGTTGGCCTCACCGGCACGGGTCGGCCTGATCGGCGGCGTGATGAACATGGCCGGCAGCCTCGGCGGTATCGCCGTGCCGATCCTGGTGGGGCTGCTGTTGCAACATGCCGGTGGTTACGCCGCGGTGCTGGGTTTCTTTGCGCTGTGCTCGGGGCTGTTCATCGTCGGCACCCTGCTGATCTCCCTGGACAAAACCGAGGTGGCCCATGGCTGATCTCTACGACGGGCCGATCATCGACGCCCATCATCATTTCTGGGACCCGCAGCGTAACCATCATCCCTGGTTGTCGGGAGCGGAGAACATTCCCTTTCGCTATGGCGACTACAGCGCCATCAAACGGCCCTATTACCCGGACGACTACATGGCCGATGCCGGCGAGCACCAGGTGGTGGCCACCGTGTATGTGGAAACCGAGTGGGACCCGCGTGACCCGATTGGCGAAACGGCTTTCATCCACGACGTCGCCCTGCGCTATGGCGCGCCCAATGCGGTGGTTGCCCAGGCCTGGCTGGATGCGCCGGATGCCGCTCAGGTGCTCGCCGCCCAGGCGAAGTTTCAGCGCGTGCGCAGCGTGCGCCACAAGCCCGGCGGGCCTGCTTCGCCGGATCAGGTCGGCCGCTCGCGCACCTTGATGAGCGATGAAGGCTGGCGTCGTGGCTACACCGAGCTGGCGCGCCACGGCCTGCACTTCGACCTGCAGACGCCCTGGTGGAACCTGCCCGAAGCCATCGAGCTGGCCCACGATTTCCCCGGCACCCAGCTGATTCTCAACCACGCTGGGCTGCCGTCGGATCGCAGCGAGCAGGGCCTGGCCGGCTGGCATGCCGCCATGGCGCAATTGGCCAGCTGCGCAAACGTGGCGGTGAAGGTGTCCGGCATCGGCTTGCCGGGCCGGCGCTGGTGCGTTGAAGACAACGCCTGGATCGTGCGCGAAACCATCGCCATGTTCGACGCCGAGCGGGTGATGTTCGCCAGCAACTTTCCGGTCGACAGCCTGTGCGGCTCGTTCGACGACATCTATGGCGGCTTCAAGCGCATCGTCGCCGACCTGCCACGCCAGCAGCAGCAACAGCTTTTTCACGACAATGCGCGGCGCCTGTACCGCACCGTGCCGGACGTCATTCGCATTCCGGACGCATCTTCCGACCTGAGGACAACCGCATGAGCAACTCGACCCTTCCCCGCCTGGCCATGGTGCTGGGCGACCCCGCCGGCATCGGCCCCGAGCTGATCGCCCGCCTGCTCGCCGAGCCCGAGGTGCGCCGCAAGGCCCAGGTACTGCTGATCGCCGACGAGGCTGAAGTACGCCGCGG
Organism: Pseudomonas sp. G34; assembly: GCF_031119625.1. Taxonomy (GTDB): domain Bacteria; phylum Pseudomonadota; class Gammaproteobacteria; order Pseudomonadales; family Pseudomonadaceae; genus Aquipseudomonas. Next base: position 65,536 of record NZ_JAVHZV010000004.1, on the reverse strand, counting down.
CATGGACATCGCTGGCCAGTCGTTCCCGTACCGGCTCATCGAGTCGACCGATAACCTGAGTTTCGTCGACGACACGCCGCTGCTACTGCCGTTTCGCGGCCGTGCCCAGGGCGCCTTCCCGCGCAGCGAAGCCAGCGTGATCGGCGGCCAGTACAGCCTCGACACTCTCGAACAGGCGCTGCGCCTGACCGCTGACGGAAAAACCGACGCCATCCTGTTCGGCCCGCTGAACAAGACCTCGCTGCACATGGCCGGCATGGGCCACAGCGACGAGCTGCACTGGTTCGCCGAATACCTCGGCTTCGACGGCCCGTTCTGCGAATTCAACGTGCTCGACAACCTGTGGACCTCGCGGGTGACCTCCCACGTGGCCCTGGCCGAGGTGCCCGGCTTGCTCAGCCAGCAGCGGGTGGTGCAGGCGATCGAGCTGATCGACACCGCGCTCAAACGCAACGGTCTGGAAAAGCCGCGCATCGGCGTCTGCGGCCTCAACCCGCACAACGGCGACAACGGCAGCTTCGGCCGCGAGGAGCTGGACATCATCGGCCCGGCGGTGGAGCAGGCTCGCGCGCAGGGTATCGAGGCCATCGGCCCGTACCCGGGCGACACCATCTTTCTCAAGGTGCAGGGCGACAGCCAGGCCTTCGATGCGGTGGTGACCATGTACCACGACCAGGGCCAGATCGCGATCAAGCTGATGGGCTTCTCCCGTGGCGTGACGGTGCAGGGCGGCCTGCCCATCCCGATCACCACGCCGGCGCATGGTACGGCGTTCGATATCGCCGGGCAGGGCAAGGCCAATGTCGGCGCGACCCGTCAGGCCTTCGAGATCGCCTGTCGGATGGGCAGCCGACAACGGGGCTGATCCCGCGCTTTTCCAAGAACAACAATAACAAGGAGCCAGCCATGACTATCGATCACAACCGCCGGCAGCCATGGCTGCCCGGCTTCGGGGGAGGTGTGTGCTCATGCGCCTGCTAACCCTGCTGTTATCCCGCCTGTTCGAGGGCATCGTGGTGTTCTGCATGTTCACCATGGTGACCCTGATTTTCGTCAATGTGGTGCTGCGTTACGGCTTCAACTCCGGCATCGCCCTGTCGGATGAAGGTGCACGCTACCTGTTCGTGTGGCTGACCTTCATCGGTGCGGTGATCGCCCTGCGCGACAACACTCACCTGGGCATCGACCTGTTCTTCCGTCGCCTGCCGGTCTTTGCCCAGCGCTGCTGTGCAGTGCTCGCCGAGCTGCTGATGCTGTTCTGTTGTGGGCTGTTCCTGGTCGGCAGCGTCAAGCAGACGCTGATCAACATGGACAACCTTTCGCCGGTGGCCGGCCTGCCGCTGGGCTGGATGTACGCCGCGGGTGTGGTGTGCAGTCTGGCCATGGGCGCGATCATCCTCAGCCGCCTGTTCCAACTCCTGTTCCGCCATGCCGACCCGCTGCGCAGCGTAGCGGGCGAGGGTGACGGCGCGGTGATTTCCGAGGGCTCGAAATGACCATTCTGGTTTTTCTCGGCTCCCTGCTGGGCGCCATGGCCATGCGTATTCCGGTGGCCTTCGCGCTGATGCTGGCCGGCGTCGCGCTGATGATTCAGCTCGACACCTTCGATGCGCAGATCCTCGCGCAGAACCTGATCAGCGGCGCCGACAGCTTCCCACTGCTGGCAATTCCCTTCTTCATGCTGGCCGGCGAGTTGATGAACGCCGGTGGTCTGTCGCGACGCATCGTCGCGCTGCCCATGGCCCTGGTCGGCCACATGCGCGGCGGCCTGGGTTTCGTGGCGATCATCGCGGCTATCGTCATGGCGTCGCTGTCCGGCTCGGCCGTGGCCGATACCGCTGCGGTGGCGGCGATGCTGATGCCGATGATGCGCAAGGCGGGCTACGACCCCAACCGCTCGGCCGGGCTGATCGCCGCGGGGGGCATCATCGCGCCGATCATCCCGCCATCGATCCCGCTGGTAGTGTTCGGCGTCGCCGGTGGCGTGTCGATCACCAAGCTGTTCATGGCCGGCATCGTGCCGGGGCTGATGATGGGCCTGGCGCTGTGGGGCACCTGGTGGTGGCTGGCGCGGCGCAGCGACCTGCCGGTAGGCAAGAAGGCCTCGCGCGCCGAAGTGCTTCGGGCACTACGTGACGGCATCTGGGCGTTGATGCTGCCGGTGCTGATTATCGGGGGGTTGAAGCTGGGCATCTTCACGCCCACCGAGGCCGCCGCCGTGGCTGCGGTCTACGCGCTGTTCGTGTCGCTGTTCGTCTACCGCGAGTTGAAGTTGCGCGAGTTGTATCAGGTGTTTCTCGATGCCGGTCGCACCACGGCGGTGGTGATGTTCCTGGTCGCGGCGGCGCTGGTGTCGTCCTGGCTGATGACCATCGCCGAGCTGCCGATGCTGGTCAGCGACCTGCTCGAGCCCCTTATCGACCGGCCGCAACTGCTGCTGGTAGTGATCATGGCGATCGTGCTGGTGGTCGGTACCACCATGGACCTGATGCCCATCGTGCTGATCCTCACGCCGGTGTTCATGCCGGTGATCAAGCTCGCCGGTATCGACCCGGTGTACTTCGGCATCCTGTTCATCCTCAACACTTCCATCGGCCTGATCACCCCGCCCGTGGGCAACGTGCTCAGCGTGATGAGCGGCGTCGGCAAGGTACCACTCGATGGCGTGATGCGTGGGGTGCTTCCGTTCCTGTTCGCGCACCTGACTGTGCTGGCGCTGCTGATCATCTTCCCCCAACTGGTGATGACGCCCATGCGCTGGTTCCTGCCTTGAATGTTCCTGTTCACTCACAGCAAGGAAGTAACGATGAAAAACAACAACAAAGGACTTCGTACCCTGGGCTGCCTGTTGCTGCTGGGCTGCTCCGTTCTGCAGGCCCAGGCGGCCACCACGCTGCGTTTCGGTTTCGCCGGTTCGGACAGCGACACCCAGAGCCTGGCCGCCAAGGAGTTCTCCCAGCGGGTCAAGGATGGCAGCAACGGTGAGCTGGTGGTACGCGCCTACGGCAACAGCATGCTGGGCAACGACCAGGCGATGATCGCCGGTGTGCGTGGCGGCACCATCGACCTGGAAATGTCCGGTACGCCCAATTTCAGTGGCCTGACCCCACGCATGTCGGTACTCGACCTGCCGTTCGTGTTCGCCGACAGCGCCCATGCCTATCGGGTGCTCGATGGCCAGATCGGCCAGCAGTTGCTCGACGGCCTAGCCGAGCACAACCTCAAGGGCCTGGCTTATTGGGAAGTGGGCTTTCGCGACATCACCAACTCGCGCAAGCCGGTGCGCGTGCCCGAGGATGTCAAGGGCCTGAAGATCCGCACTTCCAGCAACCCGGCGCAGATCGAGGCCTTCCGCCTGCTCGGCGCCAACCCGCAGCCGCTGCCGCTGGCCGAGCTGTACAACGCCCTGGAAATGAAGGCCGTCGATGCCCAGGAGCACCCGCTTAGCATCACCTGGTCGTCGGGCTTCTACGAGGTGCAGAAGTACCTGTCGCAGACCCACCACGCCTACACCGCGCTGGTGCTGGTGATGAACAAACAGAAATTCGACGCCCTGCCGGCCGAGCAGCAGACGGTGCTGGTGGACGCGGCCCGCGCCGCCGGCCAGGCGCAGCGCCGGATGAATGCCGAGAACGACAGCAAGTACCTGGCCGAACTGGCCGAGAAGGGCATGCAGATCGAGCCCAAGGTCGACCGCGAAGCCTTCCGCCAGGCGGTTTCCCAGCCGGTGCGCGACACCTTCATCAAACAGCACGGCAGCCAGCTGCTGGACGCCATCGACGCCTTGCGCTGAACCCATCAACCCGGCGGCGCCCGGTGCGCCGCTTCGAGGAATCGAGATCATGAGTCAGGAAATTCTGCTGCTGGTGCAGAAATGCGCCCACACCTTCAGCTTCTACGACGTCGAGAGCGGTGACGCGATCAAGCATATCCGCCTGCCGGACTTCCCTCACGAGTTCGTGGTGGATTCGCAGAACCGCTTCGCCTACGTCGGCCACTACGGCATCGAAACCTCCAGCCACGAAGGCGAGGGCGGCTGCTCGGTGTTCGTCATCGATCTGCAAAAGGCCGAGCACGTGCGCACCCTGAGCATCTGGCCGTTCCGTCGCCCCCATGGCCTGGCGATGGACGAGCAGGATCGTCTCTACGTGCTCAGCGAAGGCAACTCGACCCTGCTGATCTTCGACCAGCCGCACCTCAAGGACACCCCGGATCGCGCCATTCCCTCCGGCGGCTACAAGAGCCACCTGGTGGCGCTGACCCGCAGTGGCGAAACCGCCTTCGCCCTCAACCTGTTGAGCAACACCATCACCCGTTTGAAACCGCAGGATCCGACCATCGCGCCAGTTCCGCTGCAGCCGGGCAGCATGCCCGAGGGTAACTGTTACAGCGCCGACGAGCGCACCTTGTACGTCGCTACCCGTGGCGACAACGGCATCGTCGCCGTGGATGTCGAAACGCTGCAAGTGACCCGCCGCGGCCGTACCGGCGCCGACCCGACACGCATCTACCGCGACCGGCAGGATCGCCTGTACGTGACCAACTACGCCGAGCACTCGATTTCCGTGTTCAACGCCGAGCTGGAGGAAATCCACCGCATCGAGCTGGACACCCACGCCATCGCCATGAGCCTGCACCCGACCCGCGACCTGGCCTTCGTCACGCTCAAGGATCAACGCGTCGGCATGCTCGACCTCAACACCTACAGCTTCCTTCGCTACTTCCACACCCTGCTCGAGCCGGATGTATCCCAGGTCATCGTGCGCTGAAATCCCGTCCTTTCGGAGAACAACAAGATGAACAAGGCATTCACTCGCACCCTGGCCGCCCTCGGTTTGGCCCTGCTGCTGCCGGGCCTCGCCGCCCACGCCGAGGAGCGCAGCTTCAAACTCAGCGCCGGCGACCCCGTTGATGCGCCTGGCCCACAGGGTGCCAAGCTGTTTGCCGAGCACCTGAAGGCATCGAGCGGCGGCACCCTCAACGTCAAGGTGTTCCCCTCGGCGATGATCGGCAACGACGTGCAGATGCTCGGCGCCCTGCCGGCCGGCACGGTCGAGTTCGCCCTGGTCGGCGCGCCGACACTGGTCGGTTTGGTCAAGGAGTTTGGCGTGCTCGACCTGCCGTATCAGTTCAATTCGCCGGCCGAAGTGGACGCGATGCTCGATGGCCCCATGGGCCAGCAACTGCTGGCCAAGCTGGAAGAGAAGGGCCTGGTCGGTCTGGGCTTCTGGGAAATCGGCTTTCGCAACCTGACCAACAGCAAGCGCCCCATCGAGAAATGGGAAGATCTCAAGGGCCTGAAGATCCGCACCGTGCAGAGCCCGATCTTCCGTACCTTTTTCGAGCACCTGGGCGCCAACGCTCAGCCGATGCCGATCAACGAGGTATTCGGTGCCCTGGAAATGCACGCCATCGATGGCCAGGAAAACCCCATCTCGCTGATCGCCACCCAGCGTTTCAACGAGGTGCAGAAGTACCTGACCCTGAGCGAGCACATTTACACCGCCTACGTGCTGCTGATGAGCAAGAAGACCTGGGACTCGCTCGACGATGCCCAGCGTGCTCAGGTACGCCAGGCCGCCGAGCAGGCGCGAGGCGAACAGCGTGCCATCGCCCGCAAGGCCAACCAGGACAAGCTGGCCGAACTCAAGGACGCCGGCATGCAAGTCAATGCCCTGAGCGACGAACAGCGCCAGCGCTTCGTCGAGCAAGCCAAGGTGGTCACCGAGCAGGTGAGTGGCAGTATCGATGCCGATTTCGTCAGCGCCTGGCAGGCTGAACTGCAGCGTTTGCGCGGCGCCAACTGAGATGCCCGAGTGCCTGCACCAGCGCCTCGGCCTGCCCTACGCGGCCAGCGGGCAGCGGCTGATTGATGCCCATCATCACCTGTGGAACCTCGACAGCCACCGCTACCCCTGGTTGCAGAACGAGGTCGACCCGGGCTTCTTTCTCGGCGACTACGCGCCGCTGCGGCGCAACTACCTGCCCGAGGATTACCTGGCCGACAGCGCCGCCCAGCGGGTGCTGGCCACGGTGCACTGCGAGGCCGAGCACGAGCGCGCCGATCAGGTGGCGGAAACCCGCTGGATACACGAGCAACATGCGCGCTATGGCTTTCCCAATGCGGTGGTCGCGCATGTCTGGTTTCACCGCCCGGAATGCGAGGAGGTGCTCGGCCGGCATCTGGAGTTTCCCCTGCTGCGCGGCATTCGCAGCAAGCCGTTGACGGCCTCGTGCCCCGAGCTGGCCGCCAGCGTGCGCGGCCAGAGCGGCAGCATGCAGGACGAGGCCTGGCTGCGCGGCTTCGCGTTGCTGGCCAGGCACGGGTTGTCCTGGGATTTGCGCGTGCCGTACTGGCACCTGCAGGAAGCCGCCGAGGTGGCGGCGGCCTTTCCCGAGGTGCCCATCGTGCTCAATCACATGGGCTTCCCCTGGGATCGCAGCCCGGCTGGCCTCGAAGGCTGGCGCGCCGGCATGGCCGCGCTGGCGGCGCAGCCGAATGTCAGCGTGAAGGTCTCCGAACTGGGCCTGCGGGACGTCCCCTGGACGCTGGAAGGCAACCGCGGGGTGATCGAAGAAACCCTGTCGCTGTTCGGCATCGAGCGTTGCCTGTTCGCCAGCAATTACCCGGTGGCGGGCTTGCGTATCGGTTATGGCGAGCTGGTCACCGCGTTCAATAGCGTGCTGGCGAGCTATGACGACGCGCAGCGCGACGCGTTCTTCTGGCGTAACGCAAAGAATTTCTATCGGCTCGAGCTGGGGGATTAGCCCTGAATCAAGGGCGACTGTGCGACCGCGCATCCTCTGAGTTTTCTCACTCCTCCCGTCAGGCTATCGGCCTGATGAAGGAGGCGTTTGCCTGGCATTCAACGACCCCATTCGGGAATCCATTGCCCTTAGAGGGTGATAACGCACCGACATGCTTTCTCGCTCAAGGCATTTCCTGTGGTTATCACTGAATGCGCATAAGTGATTATTCGTCGCCAAATGTGATGGTTAGAGTCGGCGGCAACAGGCAGCGCTGGCTGTCTCGATAAACCTATAAAAAGCCCGCCTTGACTCTTCGCAAGGCGATCACCGGCAAAGAAGGAGCAAGCATGACAACCCGACTATCGTGTGTGGCCCTGGCTTGCGCCAGCCCGCGAGGCCATCTGCAGCTCCTGCCCTTTTCGATCCACCACCTCACTCGTCCCTCAACCACTCCAGCCGCGTCGCTCAACGTGGCGTGCGTCTGATCGTGTCTACTCCAAGGAGCTCAACATGAAAATAAAATCCATCCGCACCCGCGTCTTCGAATGGAAAGGCAAGGTCGTGCCGCCGCAGGCGCACTTCTGCACCAATGCCAGCGACATCCTCTTCGAGCGCGGCGATGCCATGGGCTCGTTCCGTTTCCACGGCTGGCTGGTGGTGGAGGTGGAGACCGACAGCGGCATCGTCGGGATCGGCAACTGCGCCCTGGCGCCGCGTGTGGCCAAGGAGATCATCGACACCTACCTGGCGCCCATCGCCATCGGCGAGGATCCGTTCGACAACGAATACATCTGGCAGAAGATGTACCGCCAGAGTCATGCCTGGGGCCGCAAGGGCATCGGCATGGCGGCGATTTCGGCGATCGACATCGCCATCTGGGACATCATGGGCAAGGCGGTCAACAAGCCGGTGTTCAAGCTGCTCGGTGGGCGCACCAAGGAAAAGATCTGGACCTACGCCTCCAAGCTCTATGCCAACGACAACCTCGACCTGTTCCTCGAAGAGGCCCAGGGCTACCTGAACCAGGGTTTCAACGCCCTGAAGATGCGCTTCGGCTACGGGCCGAAGGACGGCCCGGCGGGCATGCGCCGCAACATCGAGCAGGTGCGTGCGCTGCGTGATCTGGCCGGCCCGGACGTGGACATCATGCTCGAGTGCTACATGGGCTGGACCCTGGAGTACGCCCGCCGCATGCTGCCCAAGCTCGCCGAATTCGAACCGCGCTGGCTGGAGGAACCGGTGATCGCCGACGACCTGGAAGGCTATATCGAGCTGAAGAAGATGGGCATCATGCCGATCTCCGGCGGCGAGCACGAATTCACCTCCTACGGCTTCAAGGAGATGCTTGAGCGCCGCGCCGTGGACGTGATCCAGTACGACACCAACCGCGTGGGCGGCATCACCGCGGCGCGCAAGATCAACGCCATGGCCGAAGCCTGGTCGGTGCCGGTGATCCCCCATGCCGGGCAGATGCACAACTACCACCTGACCATGTCGACCACCGCTTCGCCAATGGCCGAGTTCTTCCCGGTGTTCGACGTCGAGGTCGGCAACGAACTGTTCTACTACGTGTTCAAAGGTGAGCCGGCACCGGTCAATGGCTACATCCAACTGGACGACCACAAGCCCGGCCTGGGCCTGGAAATCTCCGAGGAGTACCTGAGCGAGTTCAATATCATCGAGTAAGCCACGACTGCGTTCGCTGCATCTTCGAGCCCCGGTCATCCGGGGCTTTTCGTTAGCGACGGCGCAGCAGGCTCACCAGTCCCACCAGCAACAGAATCTTCCACCGCTACAGTGCCCACCCCATACAGGCCGGTGGTGCTCAGGAGTGGCTGCTCGACGCGCAGATAGCTCGGCTGCTTGAGCAGCAGGTTCAGCGCCGCATCGAGTTGGGCGGTGTGGATCTTGCGCAGTTCCGGTGCCGGGTCGGCGAAGCGGCCTTCTTCGTAGCTGCCCGGGGGGCAGCATCGGTAGCAGTGTGCTACAGACGATCTTTGCAGGCTAAGCTGACTGGAGAGCGAGAGGTATTACGCAGAGTCGCCCGGATCCTGTGCGGTATTACCTTCCCAGGCTGTCGATACTCAGATAGAGCGATAGCCAAGGGTGTTCGGTTTGAGTGGCCTTGGTTTTTTCGATGAGTGAATGGATAAGCCTGACGGGCATGGTTTCAGAGGCCAATTCTTCGAAAGCGATGTTTTTCCATGTGCCCGAACCATCTCCGCCAACCATGAACGCCAGTAAGGGTTTGCCCTGGCTATTCAAGTTCTGATACTCGGGTAGAGTTGGCAGCTTCACCGGATCATTGCGCACTGCCGCGGCTGCAATAGCCTCGAGCTGTGTGGCTGTGGGCCATTTTCTCCACGCCTTTTCTCCCTCGCTCATGGTGCCCTCCAGCTTTGCGTCCCGCAGAAAATTGATGACGTAAGATCCCGCCAAGTCGTCGGCTCTTCTTAAGCTTTCACCCAAGTCATAGGTTTCATTGCGATACAGCATGTCGCGATTGGTCATTTCCAGAAAAGCTACCTGGCGCTCTGCTGGGGTAAAAAGCCCCGAGTCGTTGAAGGAGATCTTCGAAAGCGTCACGCGATCCAGCGACGCGAAAGGGTTTTCTGCCGTCTGGGCACCGTAGAGTTTTTCCTCACCGTAATGATGCTCGAGAAGGTAGTTGGCTGCCTGCTTCGCTACCGTTTGCCGTTCGTGGTTGAGATCGTCGGGCAACTCCTGAAGAAAATCTGCGTTTTTGCTGTGCTCTTTGATCTGCTGGTGGTTAAGGTCCAGAAAGGCATCGAAATTTATGGCAGCGGTGGTACTTCCGGTGGACTCGCTCTTGAGTAGAAGAGATATCTTCGTGGCTGCGGGCGAGATAGTTACCGTAACGCCCGATGGGGTGCCGATGGGCTGTCTGCCGGGTGCTGCAGTAGTTTTGTCGATATCACCTTGAACGACTTTGATCGCAGCGCCCGCTGTGACCGAACGGCCGGCCAATAGACTGTCCACGTTGAAATTGGTCATATCCTTATTCCTTGGATTTGGCTGTCCTGCGCGCGAGCGTTAGCTGGCATCGCGGTGCGATGTTCTATCTCCTATCTCGGCCGTTTGGGGGAGGTCTTAAGGGCTATTGCCTCCGGTCGTCAGAACTCACAAGCATGCTGGAGGCTACTGTTCGATGTTCGGATAGCAGTTTGCTGATGGCTTACCTGCCTGCAGCCATTGAGTAGAACGAAGAATTTCGTCGCCGTTGCGGCTGGTAGGTGCCCTGCTTGAGTTGGCAGATCCTGGAGTGAGCATCATGCACAAGTGCTAAATGGGCTAGACCTTGGAATATGTCCGCCGCATGCTGCCCCAACTCTCCGAATACGAGCCGCGATGGCTTGGTGGGGACGACCACGAGCCCGGCCTGGGCCTGGAAATCTCCGAGGCGTACCTGAGCGAGTTCAATATCATCGAGTAAGCCACGACTGCGTTCGCTGCATCTTCGAGCCCCGGTTATCCGGGGCTGTTCGTTAGCGACGGCGCAGCAGGCTCACCAGTCCCACCAGCGCCAGCAACAGAATCACCACCGCCACCGCACCCACCACATACAGACCGGCAGTACTCAGCAGTGGCTGCTCGACGCGCAGATAGCTCGGCTGCTTGAGCAGCAGATTCAGCGCCGCATCGAGCTGGGCGGTGTGGATCTTGCGCAGTTCCGGAGCCGGGTCGGCGAAGCGGCCGTCTGCGTAACTGCCCAGGGAGCTCCAGTAGGTGTCGGCCAGGGCGCTGTTGCCTTGGGCGGTCCAGTTCTGGCGGGCGAGGGCGACGCTGCGCAGGCGTTCGACGGTGGCGTCGTCGAGGCCGTCCTTGGCCAGGCGCTGCAGCAGCTCGTGCAGGCGCTGCTGGGTCTGCGCCACATCCTTGCGGGCCACGTCGGCGTGGATGCTGAAGAAGCTGCTGCTGCCGTAGGCGCTGCGCAGCACGGTGGGGCTGTAGGCCAGGCCGTGTTCCAGGCGCAGATCCCGGTACACCGCCCACTGCAGGTAGTCGCGCAGCATCTGCCAGGTGCCCTGGTCGAGCTCGCCGACCCAGGGCTCGGTGAAGATCAGGTTGACCTGCGCGGTGTCGCCGACCAGGCCGCTGGTCAGCGTGCGCTCGGGCTCGGCGTGGCCGGTGTTTTCCGGCAGTTCGCGCAACTCGGGCATCGGGCCGGGCGGCAGTTCGCCAAAGCGCCGTTCGAGGTAGGCGGGCAGGCGGCGATCCAGGTCGCCGACCATGATCAGGGTCATGTTGTTGGCCACGTACCACTGTTCGTGCAAACGCTCCAGAGCAGCGGCGTCCAGCCGGTCGAGGGAATCCTGCTCGGCACAGGCCTGGCCCAGCTCGGCGGCAAGCTGTTCGGTGGCATCGTCGCGTTTGGTGGCGGCGCCCAGCAGGCGCTGCCAGGCAGCGGGGTGTTCGCCATTTTCGTGGACGATCACCCGCTTGGCCGCCTCGATGCGTTCGGCGGTGAATTCGGTGTTGAACAGCGCGGCGAGCAGCAGATCCAGGGCCGCACGCTGATTGGCGGCCGGCACCTCGAGGACGAAGGTGGTGTCGCTGTCGCGGGTAAAGGCATTCCAGTCGCCACCGAGGGCCTGCATGCGCTCTTCCAGCCCGGCTTCGCCGCTGTCGTCGATGCCGCTGAACAGCAGGTGTTCGAGCAGGTGCGGCAGCTCCTTGTGGTCGCAGTCGAACTGGTCGAAACCGACCCCGACCACCAGGCGGATCGACACGTGGCCGCGCTCGGTGGTGGGCTTGAGGATCAGCTGCAGGCCGTTGTCCAGCGGGTAGCCTTCGACCTTCAGGCGGTCGGCCGCCCACAGTTGGCTGCACAGCAACAGGCCCAGCAGCAGCGCCAGTGAGCGACCGGCAGACAGCACTATTCGCCACCTTCTTCGGCGAGCAGGGCACCGGTTTCGTGGTTGCCGAGTACGGCATAGGCACTTGCGCAGAACAGCGAGTTGAGGCGTTTCATGTCGTCGATCAGTTCCAGGTGCAGTGAGCTGGTTTCCAGACTCTTGACCACCTGCCTATGCAGACGTTCGACATGTAAATGGGTGAGCCGGCGTTCCTGGATGCGGAAGCGGCGTTTCTCGCGTAGCAGTTGGCGGGCGGCATCGGTGTCGGCGGAGAAGAACACCGACAGGCCCAGGCGCAGGTTGCCGAGCAGGCGTTCGTGCAGCGCAGTGAGCTCCTCCAGGCCGCTTTCCGAGAAGGCATGACGCTGGGCGGTCTTCTCGTCCTGGATCTTGCCGAGCATGCGCTCGATAAGGTCGCCGGCCCGTTCCAGGTTGGAGGAGAACTCGATGATCTCGGCCCAGCGGTGGCTGTCCGCTTCGCTCAGGTCCTCCTGCGGAACCTGGGCGAGATAAAGCTTCACGGCGGTATACAGGGCGTCGATGTCGTCGTCGATGCGCCGCAGGTCCTTGGCGAGGATCGGCTGGCTGCCGCGCAGGGCGTCCTGCAGATGGCCGAGCATGCTGTCGACCAGATCGCCGATGCGCAGGGTTTCGCGCACCGCATTGGACAGCGCCAGGCTCGGCGTGGACAGCGCCGTGGGGTCGAGGTGGCGGGCCTTGGCGACGGCGTTGATGTCCGGGCGATCGGGCAGCAGCCAGTTGCAGAAGCGCGCCATCAGCCCCAGGGTCGGCAGCATCAGCAGGCAGCGCAGGGTGTTGTAGAGCACGTGGAAGCCGATCACCAGCTCGGCGGGGTGCCATTTCAGGCTGTCCAGCCAGTGTGCCAGCGGGTCGAGCACCGGGATCACCAGCAGCAGGCCGATCAGCTTGTAGAGCAGGCTGCCCAGGGCCACGCGGCGGCCGGCCTGGCTCTGCATGCTGGCGTTGAGAAAGGCCAGCACGCCGCTGCCGATATTGGCGCCGATCACCAGGCCGATGGCCACCGGCAGGCCGATGACGCCAGAGCCGGTCAGGGTGGCGGTGAGCAGCACCGCGGCCAGGCTCGAGTAGGAAATCAGCGCGAACAGTGCGCCAACCACCGCATCGAGCAGCACGTCGCCGGTCAGCGAGGCGAACAGCACGTGGATGCCCTTGGCCTCGGTGATCGGTGTGGCAGCAGCAACGATCAACTGCAGGGCGAGAATCATCAGCCCCAGGCCGATGGCCACGCGACCGAGCTGGCCGGCGCGGGTCTGCTTGCGCGACAGGAAGAACACCACGCCGAGAAAGATCAGCAGCGGCGACAGCCAGCTGAGGTCGAAGGTCAGCACCCGCGCCATCAGCGCAGTGCCGACATCGGCGCCGAGCATGATCGCCAGCGCCGGGGTCAGCGCCATCAGGCCCTGGCCGACGAACGAGGTGACCAGCAGCGCCGTGGCGTTGCTGCTCTGCACCAGGGCGGTCACGGCGATACCGGCAACGAAGGCCATCGGCCGCTTGCCGACGTTGTGGCTGAGCACCCGGCGCAGTTGCGAGCCATACACCCGCAGGATGCCGGTACGCACGATATGGGTGCCCCAGATCAGCAGGGCAATGGCGGACAACAGATTGAGCAACGTCAACATCACGCATCTCCCTGATACGCAGATTCGATCGGGCTGGGATTACCGGTGACGGGCCCGCGAACGGGCCAGTCACATAGCCGGGCTTCGAATCAATCGGTGCCTAGTTGCAACTGTAGCTGCCAGCGCGCGGCTCCAGGAAACAAACGCCTGCCGGGTCGCACGGCAGGTGACCGGCGATGAGTGCACATCGTGGCTTGGGCTGGAGCGCCCATCCCAGCTGTGGGATGGGCGTCGTTGCCGCGCGTACCGGGCCGGGCAACCGCATCCTGCATCTGTAGGATAGCCATGGCGTCGGGCTGCGGGGATACTCGGTCTCAGGCCCTGCCCCCGTCTCCACTGACTGGCCGCTCACTGATGACTGAGAACCGTAGAACGGTTCAGACAAGAATAAAAAAGTCGCAGCAAGGTACTACGCCATGAGCATCAAACAACGCGCGCTCTGCGCCGATCGTTTTACCGCGTTCAATACCCTGGCTCTCGAGTTGCAGCAGCTGGCCCAGAACACCCCGTTGACGCTGTTTCGCCAGCAAGCCCTGACGCGATTGCAGGACGTGATCGCCTTCGACAAGGCGTGGTGGGGGCGTTCGGCACTGGTAGACGGTCTCCCCGAGGAGCACAGCAGCTCGGTGTTCATGTTGCCAGCCAGCTATGTCGACGACTGGCGCTCTATCCGTGAGCAGGACATCACCATACCCCTTGCTCAGGCCCGGCCCGGCCGTTCAGTGTTCATCGACAGTCAGGCCGAGCAGACGCCCGAGGGATTGCGCTGGCTGGGCGCCGAGCACGGCTTTGGCGAGTTTCTATGCGTTATCCATATCGATCAGCCTACCCAGCTGGTGGTCCATCTGACCCTGTACAGAAATCTCGGCGCAGCACCTTTTGCGGACGAGGATCAGTTGCTGCTCGATCACCTCATGCCCCACCTGGTGACCGCCGAGGGCGCCAATCATATTCGTGCCCTGGTGGCCCTGCGCGAAACTCTAAATGGCCCGGGCACCCTGGCGCTTGCCGTTTGTGACCAGCAGGGTGTGCTGCACTATGCCGAGCGTGGTTTCGTCGATCACATGCTGGTCGAATGGCCTCACTGGCAAGGCGCCTGCCTGCCTGCGGAGCTGACGCTTGGCGGCTACCAGGGCCACAAGCTGACCCTGGAGTCCACGCTGGTGGGTGACTTCCACCTGCTGGTGGTGCGCCCCTGCTCGGCGCTCAACGTCCTGAGCGCGCGGGAAACCGACGTCGCCGAGCGCTTTGGCGGCGGCCGGACCTACAAGGAGATCGCCCGCGAACTGGGGCTGGCGCCCAATACGGTGCGTCACCACATTCGCAGCATCTACGAGAAGTTGGGGGTAAGCGGCAAGGCGGGCATCGCCCAGCTGCTCAACCACCCGCCAAATTGACCCAGAAGTAGCAACCGACTGCTGCGCAAAACAGCGGTCACGGGAAAGTTTTGTCTGCCGTTTATTCCGAAGAAACACACAACAGGAAAACGCCATGTTCACTCGCTATGCATGCTTGGCCCCCTTCTCTCTGGCTGCGATGGCCTGGTCCGGTGCGCAGGCTGCCGACCTGAATGCGCGGGATTTCGTCTCGGCGCCGGTCGGCACCAGCGTTGGTGTCGCCTACCTGCCCCTGGTGCGCGCCAACGACTATCACGGTGTAGCGGACGGCACCGGCAAAGCGGATCTGGCGGTCAACGTCTTCGCCTACCGGCAGCTGTGGTTCAGTGATATCTGCGGGACCCTCTGTACGCCTCAGTTCGTGGTCTCCTACGTCGATACCGAGGCACGTTTGCCCGGCGCGGCCGAGCGCACCAGTGACCACGGGGTGGGCGACCCGCAGATCGGCGGCACGCTGTTTTTCATCAACGACCCCAAAGCCCGCACTTACAGCGGCCTGCTGACGATGCTCAGCGTGCCCATTGGTGAGTACGACAGCCGCAATGCGGCGGTATCTGCCGGCTCGAATCGCTGGAGCCTGAACCTTAATTACAACTACACCCAGGGGGTCGGCGAGAACTGGCTGCTGGAGGCCAATGTCGAAGCCTACCTGTACGGCAAGAACGACGATTACTTCGGCGCCGACCTCGAGCAGAAACCCCTCTATCGCCTGCAGGCATTCGCCTCCTACGACTTCACGCCCAGCACCTACGGGGCCTTTCGGCTGATCCACGCCGATGGCGGCGAGCTGCAGCTCAACGGCCGCACCCTCGACGACACTCACCAGCGCTACACCCAGCTCGGTTTCGAGGTCGGTCACTGGCTGGACCGCCGCAACCAGTTGATGCTGGGCCTGACCCGCAACGTGGCAGCTTCCAATGCCTATGCGCAGAACAGCCTGCTGCTGCGCTTCGCGCACGTATTCTGAGGAGGCTGCCATGTCCCTATCCAACCTGATTGGGCTTAGCGCTCGGCAGCTCTTGGCCGTCGTGCTGTTCGCGGCCATCGCCCCTTGCGTGCTGATGACCGCGCCGGTAGTCGCTGCGCAATATGCCGCGCAGCTCGGCCTCGGCCCCGCGCGGATCGGCCAGTTGTTTTCCGTCGAGCTGGCGGCGATGAGTCTGGCGACCCTGCCGTCCTACTACTGGCTGTCGCGCTGGAATTGGCGACGCGTTGCCTTTGCCGCGGCCGGGGCGTTCGTCCTGGTTAATCTGCTGTCGGCTTATAGCCTGGATTTCCACGCACTGTTATGGCTGCGGGCGTTGAGCGCCCTGGCCGGAGGCACGCTGATGGTCATCTGTATCGCCAGTGCCTCGGGCAGTGCCCAGCCGGAGCGGGTTTATGGGCTGTGGGTGAGCGGCCAGCTGGTGCTCGGGGCGCTGGGCTTGTGGGTGTTGCCAGCGCTGTTCGCCATGGCCGGGCTAAAGGCGCTTTACCTGAGTCTGGCCTTGCTGATGGCCCTGTGCATGCCCCTGGCCGGCTGCTTTCCAGCCGCAGTTGCCCAACCTCGCGCACAGTCATCGCTCTGTTCGGCAGGCAGCGTACTGCCCGGTGTTCTTGGAGTGCTGGCAGTACTGCTGTTCTACGCCGGCCTCAGTGCGGTCTGGACGTTCATCGGCAGCATTGCCGCGGCCGCCGACATCGACGCGCTCAGCAGTGGGCAGATTCTTTCCATCGCCACCGTGTTGGGCATTCTCGGCTCGCTCTGCGCAACGCTGGCCGGCTCGCGATGGTCGCGGCGCGTCCCTTTGCTGGGCGGGTACGCTGTGATGGCCGCTGCGGTGGTGCTGCTCATGGCGGATCCTGGCCTCTGGCGTTTCGCCCTGGCCGCGCTGCTGTTCAAGTACGCCTGGACCTTCGTGCTGCCGTTCATTCTCGCCACCCTTGCCAGTTTTGATCAACGGGGGCGGCTGATGAGTACCGTCAACCTGGTCATCGGCGGCGGCCTGGCGCTGGGCCCGATGCTGGCAGGGCCAATTTTGGAGCGCGCTGAGGGCATGAGCCTGGTGTTGTTGGGCAGCGCCTGTTGCCTGCTGCTGTCCTGCCTGTTGCTGATGCTTGGCCAGTTGCTGCACAAGCCACCTGTTTATTCATTCGCGTCCACTGGAGTGCAGCCATGAACGGTACGACCGGTTTTTTCTTCGACGAGCTGTGTTTCTGGCACAGCGCCGGCATGCACGCCTTGGTCTTGCCGGTTGGCGGCTGGGTGCAGCCACCGGCTGCCGCCGGATTTGCCGAATCGCCCGAATCCAAGCGTCGGCTCAAATGCCTGATGGACGTCTCGGGCCTGAGCCGCCAGCTGGCGCTGCGCAGTGCAGAACCTGCCAGCGAGGCCGATCTGCTGCGCGTTCATCCCCAGGCTTACCTGCAGCGCTTCAAGGCCCTGAGCGATGCCGGCGGCGGAGAGTTGGGAGCCAATGCGCCCATCGGCCCGGGCAGCTATGAAATCGCCAAGTTGTCGGCAGGGCTGGCGATAGCCGCCGTGGACAGCGTGATGCGGGGCGAGCTCAGCAACGCCTACTCGCTCTCGCGGCCGCCTGGCCATCACTGCCTCGCCGACCAGGCGATGGGCTTCTGTTTCCTGGCCAATATCCCCATTGCCATCGAGGCGGCCAAGGCAGCGCATGGGCTTGGGCGAGTGGCGATCATCGATTGGGATGTCCACCACGGCAACGGAACGCAATCGATCTACGAACAGCGTGACGATGTGCTGACCATCTCCCTGCATCAGGAAAACTGCTTTCCGCCTGGTTACAGCGGCATCGAGGAACGCGGGCGCGGCGCCGGCCAGGGGTTCAACATCAACATTCCGCTACCGCCCGGCAGCGGCCATGACGCTTATCTGCAGGCCATGGGTTCGATCGTGATACCGGCGCTCGATCGCTTCGCGCCGCAGCTGATCGTGGTGGCCTGCGGCTACGACGCCAATGGCGTCGATCCGCTTGCCCGCATGCTGCTGCACAGCGACTCGTTCCGGGCGATGACCGCGCTGGTCAAGCAAGCTGCCGAGCGCCACTGTGGCGGGCGCCTGGTGATGGTTCACGAGGGCGGCTATGCCGAGGCCTATGTGCCTTTCTGCGGGTTGGCGGTCATCGAGGAGATGGCCGGCATACGCACCGCCGTCGATGACCCTCTGCTGGCACTCCTGCAGCTGCAGCAGCCCGGCGCAGCGGTCAGCCAGTTCCTGCAGGGGCATGTAGCTCAGCTCGCCACGCAACTGGCATGAGCAGGCGGCGTGACTCGGCCGCTTGGCGGTAACGGCCCTTAAACCACAAGGCCCGTATCCATGGATACGGGCCTTGTGGTTGCTACGCCAGCATATGCTGGTGCCGCGTCAGGCGGGAGTGATCACTGCCCCGGCACGTCCTTGCGCAGTTTTACCGGCTCCGGGTCGGCCTTGCCTTCGGCGCGGCGGCGGGCGGTGCGCATGCGGATGTTCAGCGCTTCCACGCCCAGGGAGAAGGCCATGGCGAAGTAGACGTAGCCCTTCGGCACGTGGACTTCGAAGCTCTCGGCGATCAGCACGGTACCGACCACGATGAGGAACGACAGCGCGAGGATCTTCAGGCTCGGGTGCTTCTCGATGAAGTCGCTGATGGTACCGGCGCAGATCATCATGACGATGACCGCAACGACGATGGCCGCGACCATGACCGGCACGTGGGAGACCATGCCCACCGCGGTGATCACCGAGTCCAGCGAGAAGACGATGTCGATGATGGCGATCTGGATGATGGTGCCGAGGAACTGCTTGCCGGCGCCGCCGGGCTGCTCGGGGCTTTCTTCCTCGCCTTCCATGCCGTGGTAGATCTCGGTGCTGCTCTTCCAGAGCAGGAACAGGCCGCCGAAGAACAGGATCAGGTCACGGCCGGAGATGCCCTGGCCGAACACGTGGAACAGGTCGGTGGTCAGGCGCATGATCCAGGTGATGGAGAGCAGCAGCAGGATGCGCGTGACCATGGCCAGGGCCAGGCCGAAGAAGCGGGTACGCGCCTGCAGGTGCGGCGGCATGCGCGACACCAGAATGGCGATCATGATGATGTTGTCGATGCCCAGAACGATTTCCAGGGCGGTCAAAGTCAGGAAAGCAACCCAGATTTCCGGGTTGGTGAGCCATTCCATTAGAGGTTCCTTGTGGGTGATAGAAAACTGGCGCGAGCCAATCGGCATGGGTGCCGAAGTCTAGCGCCAGCGATGTGAAAATTCCGTCAAATCAGCTACCGAATAGCGGAAACACGCCAAGTATCAGGGCCGCCGCCAGGATCGTCATGCACACCAGCACTGCCCATTTCAGGGTGAAGCGCTGCAGGTCACCGAACTCGATTTTGGCCAGGCCGATCAGCAGGTAGGTGGACGGCACCAGTGGGCTGAGCAGGTGCACCGGCTGGCCGACGATCGAGGCGCGGGCCATTTCCACGGCGCTGATGCCATAGCCGGAAGCGGCCTGGTTGAGCACCGGCAGGATGCCGTAGTAGAAGGCGTCGTTGGACATGAAGAAGGTGAACGGCATGCTCACCAGCGCGGTGATCACCGCCAGGTGCGGGCCGAGGGCGTCCGGGATCACCGCCAGCAGGCTCTTGGACATCGCGTCGACCATGCCGGTGCCGGTCAGGATGCCGGTGAAGATCCCCGCCGCGAAGATCAGGCCGACCACCGCCAGCACGTTACCGGCATGGGCGGAAATACGATCCTTCTGCTGCTGCAGGCAGGGGTAGTTGATGATCATCGCGATACTGAAGGCGATCATGAACAGCACCGGCATCGGCAGCAGGCCGGCGATCAGCGTGGTCATCAGCACGATGGTCAGCAGCGCGTTGATCAGGATCAGCTTCGGGCGACGGGCCTCGGGGAACTGGGAAACGCTGATTTCGTCCCGGGTGATCTTGCCTTCCGGCAGTTGCAGCACACCCAGGCGCTTGCGCTCACGCAGGCCGTAGAGATAGGCCACGCCGAACAGCACGATGGCGCCGACGATCATGCCCGGAATCATCGGCACGAAGACGTCCGACGGGTCCACGTGCAGGGCGCTGGCAGCGCGAGCAGTCGGGCCGCCCCAGGGAGTCATGTTCATGATGCCACCGGCCATGATGATCAGGCCGGCCATGATGGTCGGGCTCATTTTCAGGCGACTGTACAGCGGCAGCATGGCGCCGACGCAGATCATGTAGGTGGTCGAGCCGTCGCCATCCAGGGACACGATCAGCGCCAGGGCCACGGTGCCGACGGCGACCTTCAGCGGGTCGCCCTTGACCATCCTGAGGATCAGCCGCACGGGCGGGTCGAACAGCCCCGAGTCGATCATGATGGCGAAGTAGAGGATGGCGAACATCAGCATCACGCCGGTGGGCGCGAGCTTGCTGATGCCTTCGAGCATCATCGGGCCGATCTGCGCGGCGAAGCCGCCGATCAGGGCGAAGATGATCGGGATGATGATCAGCGCGATGAGCGCCGACAGGCGTTTGCTCATGATCAGGTACATGAAGGTCGAGACCATGGCGAAGCCAAGGAATGTGAGCATGGTGGTTCTCCGGACGTTATTCGGCTAGATGCGGGTTAGGCGCGAGGGGGCTAGCGTTGCGGCGAGCGGAGAGGGAGCAGGCGTGAGGAACTGGGGCGGAGCATGGTTAATTACCTGTTTTGTTCTTGTTGACGGCAGCTGCGGGCCTCACTGGCGGCAGCTCATCGACCAATCTCTGTCGGTCAGTGAGCAGATGCTAGAGCACCAAGCTTTCAGCCAGCTTTCGTTGCAGGCAGGTAATCGAGGGCGGACAGGTTGTCTCGCGCGGGCGCCTTAGCCCACGCGAGCCGTGGGCTAGAGGAGTTTTTCGAGGAGCAGCAACACGCCCACCAGCGAAGCGGCGGCCAGCAGGTGCTGCAAGGTGATGATGCCGGCCATCAGGTTGGCATCGCCGCCCAGCTGCCGCGTGAGCACGTAGGCGGTCGGTGCGGTGGGCAGGGCGAAGAACAGCACCAGCACGGTGCTTTCCATGGTCGGCAACTGCAGCCCAACGGCCACCGCCAGGGCCAGCAGTGGCATCAGCAGCAGGCGCAGCAGGCTGTTCCAGGCCAGGGCCGGCACTTCGCCGCCCAACTGCTCGGGCTTCAGCGCGGCGCCCACGCACAGCAGGCCCAGCGGCAAGCTGGCGGCGGCGAGCAGGCTGAGCAGCCGGCCGCTGCCGCCGGGCAACCCCAGGCCGCTGAGGTTGACCAGCGCACCGGCCAGGCAGGCCAGGATCAACGGATTGCGGATGATCGGCAGCAACAGGCTGCGGGCGCTGACCCCGCGCTCGGCGGTCAGCGACCAGACCGACAGCACGTTGACGGTCGGCACCATCAGCGCCAGCATCAGGGCTGCCAGGGTCAGGCCCGGCTGGCCGAACAGGCTGCCCACCGCGGCCAGGCCCAGGTAGGTGTTGAAGCGCAGGATGCCCTGGCTGAAGGCGCCAAAACGCGCCGCCGGCCAACCGCGCACACGGCGCACGATCAGCAGGGCCAGCCAGGCGATGCCCAGGCCGAGCAGCACGGCCAGGGCCATGCGCGGCAGCTGCGGGTTGCTCAGCGGCGCGGTGGCCAGGCTGTTGAACAGCAGGGCCGGGAACAGGATGAAGTAGTTGAGGCGTTCGGCCCCTGGCCAGAAGGCCTCGTTGGGGAAGCCGCGGCGGCTGAGCACGTAGCCGCCGACGATCAGTGCGAAGAGTGGCCAGAGGGCCAAGAGCAGGTCGGTCACGGGAGCCCCCGGTGGTGGTGAGCGTGCATCTTCGCCAGTGCCGCACGTTCAGGCAAGCAGGGATACCACGGCGTTTCGAGGAGAGTGGGATGAGCGATCTACATCAGGGCGGCTGCCAGTGCGGCGCCTTGCGTTACCAGTTCCGGGCAGCGCTGCGCGATATCGCCCACTGCCACTGTTCGATCTGTCGGCGCAGCACCGGCGGCACCCTGGTGACCTGGATCACCGTGCCGCTGGCCGCCTTTGCCTGGCTGCGCGGCGAACCGGCGCGTTTCGCCTCCTCGCCCACCTGCGAGCGCTACTTTTGCCCGAACTGTGGCGCTCACCTGGCGCTGTTCACCACCCTGAGCCCGAGCAGCCTGGACGTGACCATCGCCACGCTCGATCACCCCGAGCACGCGGCCGCCGACCGGCATATCTGGACCCAGAGCCGTTTGCCCTGGCTGGAGGTCGACCCGTCGTTGCCCCAGGAGCAGCAAGAGCGGATCGACTAGCGACGCGTACCCGACTTGATGGACATCGACATCCCACCGCCTTGTTCTCACCGGTGCGCCGAACTTTATTAAAGAATGGATGTCGCGCGCCGATTACCCTTCTGTACCTCGTCTATTGCCTACCGTGCCGCATGCCACATGCGTCCTCCTGTTCAACGTGCCGCGCAGACGGCGTGACAACAGGCAATCTTTTCGCTTCGTTATCAAGCTGCCGAAGTACTTTTGAATAGGTGATACACCATGCTCAGAAACATCCCCTTGAGCCTCAAGCTCTTGCTGATCCTCGCCTGCCCGCTGTTGGGCTTTCTCTGGCTCGCCGCCCTGCAGGTCAACGGCAGCTATCAGACGCTCCAGGAGATGGAACGCACCCGGGAGGCCAGCGTCGTCGCGCAGAAGGTCAGCCAGCTGATCACCGTGCTGCAGCGCGAACGTGGTGCCAGTGGCGTTTTCCTCGGCAGCCAGGGCAAGAACATGCAGGACGTGCTGCAGCGCATGCGCGGCCAGACCGACGCTGCCCTGGCCGATGCGCGCACCCTGGCCGGTAGCGCCGATGCCGGGCTCGATGAAGCCCTGGCCACCCTGAGCGGCCTGGATGCCATGCGCGGGCAGATCGACAAGCTGGCGATCAACAACCGCGAATCCGGCGCGCGCTTCACCGCTATCATCGGCAAACTGATCGGTTACACCCACGCCGTCGAGCGTTCGCTCAGCGACCCGACACTGTCGCGGGCGCTGTCGTCGCTCAACCAGTTCATCGAGATGAAGGAGCGCGCCGGCCGCGAACGCGCGATGCTCGGCGTGGTGTTCAACCAGGATCGTTTCGACGCCGAGCTGCTCTCCACCTTCAGTCGCAACCTGGGTGAGTTCACCGCCTATTCGGAAGGTTTCCGCCGCAACGCCTCGGCCGACTTCGTGCGCAAGCTCGACGAGAAGATGCAGCAGCCCAGCGGCCTCGAAGTGGCGCGCCTGCAGAAACTGGCCTTCGAAACGCCGCTCGGCCAACCACTGGGCGTCAAGGCCACCGACTGGTTCCAGACCGCCACCAACCGCATCGACCTGATGGGTGAAGTGGAGAACGAACTGGGCAGCAGTGTCTACGAGCTGGCTACCGGGGCGCGTGCCAAAGCTTCGGCGATGTTGTGGATGACGTCGATCAGCGTGCTCATCGCCATGGCCATCGTGGCTGTGCTGTCCTACCTGATCATTAGTAACATCAAGCTGGCCGTGGGCGAGGCAAACCGTGCCCTGCTGTCGCTGTCGCAGCGTGATCTGACGGCTCGTTCAGGCTATGTCGGCAAAGATGAATTCGGCGAGATCAGTCGCAACCTCAACATCATGGCTGGGGAGCTGACGCAGATCGTCCAGGAAATCGGCTCGGCCACCGCTCAGGTCGCCACGGCTGCCGAAGAATGTTCGGCGGTAACCCTGCAGACCAGCAACAGCCTGGAGCGCCAGCGCCAGGGCACCGAGCTGGTGGTCACCGCCATCAACGAGATGAGCGCCACCGTTCGCGAGGTGGCGCAGAGCACCAACGACGCCGCGGAAATGTCGCGTCAAGTGAACATCAGCACCACCCAGGGCCGCCAGGAAATCGAACGCACCGTCGAAGTGATTCGTGAACTGTCGACCCAGGCCGACGACACTGCGCGGATCATCGGTGACCTCAAGCACGAGAGCGATTCGATTTCCTCGGTGCTCGACGTGATTCGCGGCATTGCCGACCAGACCAACCTGCTGGCGCTCAACGCGGCCATCGAAGCGGCGCGTGCCGGCGATCATGGCCGCGGTTTCGCGGTGGTGGCATCCGAGGTGCGCACCCTGGCGCAGAAAACCCAGGAGTCGACCGGCAGCATCCAGGAGATGATCGCTAACCTGCAGCGCGGCTCCGACCTGGCCACCCAGTCCATGCAGGAAACCCTCGGCAAGGCCCGCGCCGGCGCGAGCAATATCGGCCGCGCCGGTGACCTGCTGGCCGAAATTGCCTCGGGCGTGAGTAGCATCAGCGACCGCAACATGCAGATCGCTGCTGCCGCCGAAGAGCAGAGCGCGGTGGCCGAAGACATCAACCGCAACGTGGTGGAAATCAACGACGTGGCCATCCAGGTCAGCTCCGGTGCCGAGCAGACCGCCGTCACCAGCCAGGAGCTGGCACGTCTGGCCGATCATCAGCAGAAGTTGGTGAGTCGCTTCCGCCTGGCCTGATCGTTCTGACCAGTCGTCGCCCGCTGCAACGGCGGGCGGCGATCCGGCCGTTACAGGCCGCCAGTCGGTGCCACGAAAAATTAATGAAATCTTGCCCGGTCGGGCAGGTCAGAGCCTGACCCTTACTGCCGGATCCGCGCAATGCCACTGATAGTCATAGCCGAAGACGAACGCTCGATCAGAGAGCTGCTCGTGGAAATCTTCGAAGACGAAGGCCACGAGGTCAAAGCCTTTCCCTGTGCCGACGACGCCTGGGAATACCTGTCCAGCAGCGACGGCCAGGTGGACATGGTGCTCACCGATTTCAGCATGCCGGGCGACATCGACGGCATCTTTCTCGCCCACCTGATTCGTGATCGTTTCCCGGATCTGCCGATCATCATCTCCTCGGGTTTTCTGGAAGGCACCACCGATTTCGACGGCCTCAACGTGGCCGTGATCCCCAAGCCCTGGAGCGTCAGCCAGTTGCTCGCCATGTGCGCCTCGATGACCCCGGCAAAGGCGCCGCAACCTGGTAACCCCCAAGGCTGAATGGCCGGCAGCGGGCGCTCGCTGCATCTCGGACAGGTGACTGCGCAGAAACCGCGGCAGGTATGTAAAATCGCCGCCCCGTTTTACTGCTGGAGATGTCACCTTGGCCATTCACTTCTCGCCCTCCTCGAACACCATCGCCTGCGGGCGCAGCGGCGCGAGCCTGAGCACCACCGAAGATCAGGCGCAGGTTTCCTGCAAACTCTGCCTGCGTACGCTGGACAAGGCGGCTGCGCCGGTGGTGACCAACCGTACCCCGACCCTGGCCGAATTGCGCGCCGCAGCCCGTGCCGCCAAGGCGCCAGCGGGCAAGCCGGCACCGGCAGCAAGCGTCAGCGTGAAAGCCGCCTGGCAGCAGAAACTCGAGCAGCTGCCTGGGCGCAATCGTCTGCCGCGCGGGGTAGCGCGCCAGGCCTTCGTCTAAGCCGCTCACTTAAGCCACTCACTGGCCGCAAAAACACTGAACCGAAGCGATGGCCTGGCTACCAACTTGCATGCCCGATATCGTGCCGATTCTGGCGCGCGGCGGTGATGGCTGAGGTGGTGTCGATGAAGCAACTTGACCTGCAGGTGGTGCAGCAGGCCCGCAACTGGCTGCAGCAGGGCCACGCCGTGTGGCTGTGCACGGTGTTGTCCACCTTCGGCTCGGCGCCGCGGGCGCCGGGTGCGATGCTGGTGGCGCTGCCGTCCGGCGAGTCCTGCGGTTCGCTGTCCGGCGGCTGCGTCGAGGAAGATTTTCTCGAACGGGTGCAGCGCTCGGCATTCGCTCCCTGCAACCAGATCGTGCGCTACGGCGAGGGCGGCCTCACGCCCACCCGTGCGCTGCCCTGCGGCGGCGTGCTGGACGTGCTGGTCGAGTACCTGCAGCCGGGCGAGGCCACCCTGCGGATGCTCGGCCAGGTCGAACAGGCGCTTGGCGGCGGTGAACTGCTGGTGCGCGAAGTGCCGTTGGGCGAGGGCGCCAGCCGCTGCCGGCCGGGCAGCATGAGTGACGCGAAGGTCCAGCGCAGCGCCGAGCAGGTGTCTATCCGGGTCGGTGCCGTGCTGCGCGTGGTGCTCGCCGGCTGGTCGCCGGTGGCCGAATTCTGCGCCGGTTTTGCCGTGGCCCTGGGGTATGAGGTGATCGTCTGCGATCCGCGTGCCGAGGCCATCGCCGAGATGAGCGTGGCGGGCGTGCAGGCCATCGAGATACTGCCGGCACGCTTTCTCGCCGAGCAGGGCGCCCATGCTGCCACGGCGATCCTGGCGCTGACCCACGACCCGCGCCTGGACGACCCGACCCTGATCGAAGCGGTGCGTACCGAGGCCTTCTATATCGGTGCCATGGGCTCCCTGCGCACCAGCGGCAAACGCCTGGAGCGGCTGGCGCGTTTGGGTGGCTTGAAGCCCGAGGAGCTGGCGCGCATCCATGCGCCCATCGGCCTGCAACTGGGCAGCAAGTCGCCGGCGGAAATCGCCCTGGCGACCCTGGCCGACGTGCTACGGGTGGCCAACGGCATCGACCGCGGGGCGCTGTAACCCATGGCGACCAACAGCCCCGTGGTCATCGTGCTCGCCGCCGGGCGTGGCAGGCGTTTTCTTGCCTCCGGTGGCGCCGGCAGCAAGCTGCAGGCCGACCTGCATGGCAAACCGGTGCTCGACCATGTGCTGGCGGCGGTCGAGCACTCGGGGCTCGAGCATCATGTTGTTCACCGCGCTGACGGCGACGGCATGGCCGACTCGATCGCCGCCGGTGTACGGGCCACGGCAACGGCCGCGGGCTGGCTGATCCTGCCCGGTGACCTGCCGCTGATCAATGCGCCAAGCCTGAACAGCGTGGCGCAAGCATTGGCGCAGCAGCCAGTGGTGGTGCCAACCTTCGAGGGCCGCAGGGGCCACCCGGTCGGGTTCGCCCGTGAGTGCTTCGCGGCGCTGGCCGCCCTGAGCGGCGAAGCCGGCGGTGCAGCGGTGGTTGAGGGTTACCGCCGTGAAGGCCGCGCCCTGCTGTTAGCGCTGGATGATCCGGGCATCCTCAGCGACGTCGATACGCTCGCCGATCTGCAGCGCATCCACGCCCTGCTGGCCGCCGCCAAGTAGCGCGATCAGCGGGCCGGGGCGAGAAACGGCAGCCCTCGATTATCACTATCGACGCAAATGATGCGGTGCTTCGGGCCTTTACCGATACCCTGTACCTCGATGAACACAACGCCATTGCTTGCGAAACAAGCCGGTGGTCTCTCCGGTTCATCATCCTTTGGTTACCGCCTCTAATTGGGGCGGTTTTTTTTGCCTGGGGAAAATGTGAAGTGCACCCGTGGATGGCCGCGGTGTCACAGAGGGCGGCGGCCGATCCATCCTGAAGAGCGAGATAACGGTGTTTCATCTGATCACGGGCGTCCTGGCCCTGTATGTGTTCTGGCGAATGGTGTGGCTGCAGCCCTGGCCGCGGGCGATCAAGGCGCTGCTCGGCATGTTGATCCTGGCGGTTGCCGAGCACCATCTGTTGACCCGCTATTACTTCGGCAGCATGGCCTCGCCGGAAATTCCCGGCACCCTGCTGATGGTGCTGGGCTGTGCATTCGGCGCGTTGATCATCAGCGCCATGGTGCTGCTGGTGCTGGATATCGCCGCGCTGCTGCCTCGCTTGCGAACAGTCCTTGGCGCCCCGCGGTTGCGTGCGGGTGTCGGTGTTGGCGCGATCCTGCTGTCGGCCCTGGGCGTCTGGCAGGCGGTGCGGGTGCCCGATGTGCGCGAGGTGGAAATCACCCTGGCGCAGCTGCCCGTTGAACTGGACGGCCTGCAACTGGTGCAGCTCACCGACCTGCACGCCAGCCGCCTGCTGCAGCGCCCGTGGCTGGAGGCGGTGGTGGCCAGGACCAACGCCCTGCAGCCGGATCTGCTGGTGATCACCGGTGACCTGGTCGATGGCACGGTGGCTGCGCGAACAGCCGATGTGGAGCCCTTGCGCGAGCTGCGCGCGCGGCTGGGTGTGTATGCGATTGCCGGCAACCATGAGTACTACGCCGAGTATCAGCACTGGCTGGAGCACTTCGCGCAGCTGGGCCTGCCGATGCTGCTCAACAGCCATGTGACCATCAGAGAGCGTGGTGCCAGCCTGGTGCTGGCCGGCATCACCGATCCCGCTGCTGCGCGCTTCGGCCAGCCGCTGCCGGATATCGAGGCTGCCCTGGCCGGCGTACCGAAAGACGCTGCGGTGATCCTGCTCAGCCACCGCCCCCTGGCCGCCGCGGGCAACGCATTGGCCGGTGTTGACCTGCAGCTGTCCGGGCATACCCATGGCGGCCAGGTGCTGGGCATGCACTGGGTCACCCAGGCCTTCAACGAGGGTTATGTGTCCGGCGAATACGCGGTGGGCGACATGCGCCTGTACGTAAGCAACGGCACCGGTTTATGGAACGGCTTTCCACTACGCCTGGGCAAGCCTTCGGAGATCACCCGCATCACCCTGCGCTCGGCCAAGGGCTAGGATCAGTTCGAGGCGGCGGTACTCGCGCGCACCACCAGCTGGAACGGCAGCACCTGGTGCCGCTCGCCGATGGCCTGGCCATCCAGCTGCGCCAGCAACAGGGCCACCGCGTGCTGGCCGAAGGCTTCGGCCGGCTGGGCGATGGTGGTCAGCGGTGGGTTGCAGAAGGCGGCGAAGGAAATGTCGTCGAAGCCGGCCACCGCGATGTCCTCGGGAATCCGCAATCCGGCCTGGCGGATGCACTGGATGGCGCCCATGGCCATCTCGTCGTTCTCGCAGAAGATCGCCGTCGGCCGCGCTTCGCTTTGCAGCAGACGCGCCGCCGCGGCATGGCCTGACGAGCAGTCGTAGTTGCCGTATTGCAGCAGGGCAGGGTCGACCGCCATGCCTGCCGCCTCGAGGGCGTGCCGGTAGCCGGCGAAGCGCTCGCGGGTCAGCGGGCTGTCCGCCGGGCCCTTGATCAGCCCGATGCGCCGATGCCCCAGGGCCAGCAGGTGCTCGGTCATGGCCCGTGCCGCCCCCCGGTTGTCGAGGCTGACCGTCGGCCAGGGCGCGTCGTCGACGATTTCGCAGATGTTCACCAGTGGCGGGTGATCCTGGCGCGCGAACGGGTCGAAGGCGCGCAGCTGGATGACGCCATCGGCCTGGCGGGCATCCACCAGCCCGGCGAACTGCCGCTCGGTTTCGGGGTTGCCCAGGGTGTTGCACAACAGCACCCGGTAGCCGACCGCGCTGGCCGCCTCCTGGATACCGCGAATCACCCGGGCGAAGAAGGTATTGGCGATATCGGGCACCAGCACCACCAGGTTATGGGTGCGCTGGGAGCGAAACTGGATGGCCATCAGGTTGGGCGTGTAGCCCGCCTTGTCGACCGCTTCCAGCACCTTCTCGCGGGTGTCCGGCGACACCTGCTGCGGGTTCTTCAACGTGCGCGAAACCGTGGCGACGGATACGCCGGCCAGTGCGGCCACCTTGCGGATATTGGTCATGCGCCCTCTGTTTGCTGGCCGGCTCTGCGCCCTGTCTGGCGGCTAGCTTATCCCATAGCCGGCGGTCATGGTGCGCTTGACCTGCATCGTTGAGGTGGCTATATATCCTGATATGTAACCGGTTACATTCAATAAAAAACAGCGAAATCGGAGTGTAGTGATGGCAGCTTCTCGGGTCAGGCTGGGCATGGTCGGCGGCGGCGCTGGCGCCTTCATCGGCAAGGTGCACCGCCAGGCGGCAGCGTTGGCAGGCGGGATCGACCTGGTGGCGGGTGCGTTCAGTCGCGACCCGGCCGCCAATGCCGCAACGGGCCGGGAGTGCGGCTTGCCCACCGAACGTGTATACGCCAGCTGGCAGGCGCTGCTCGACGGTGAAGCACGGCTCGAGCCTGGCGAGCGAATCAACCTGCTGGCCATCGTCACCCCCAACCATCTGCATGCACCCATCACTGCCGCCGCCATTCGCGCGGGCATCCATGTGTTCTGCGAAAAGCCGGCGGCGCTGAGCAGCGCCGAAACCGCCGACCTGGCCCATCTGCTGGTGCAGGGCGAGGCCCTGTATGGCCTGGCCCACACCTACCAGGGCTACCCGCTGGTCTGGCAGGCGCGGCACATGGTGCAGGCCGGGGAAATCGGTCGGTTGCGCAAACTCCACGTCGAATACCCCCAGGGTTGGCTCAGCGACGATCTGGCTGGCCAGGGCAACAGGCAGGCGCTCTGGCGCGGTGATCCGCAGCTGGCCGGGCAGGGCGGCTGCGTCGGCGATATCGGCACCCATGCCTTCAGCCTGGTCGAGTTCGTCAGTGGCCAGCGCATCGCCCGCCTCTGTGCGCACCTCGCCACCCATGTGCCTGGCCGGGCGCTGGATGACGACTGCGCCATGCTGTTTACCACCGAGCAGGGGGCCAGCGGCGTGCTGCTCGCCAGCCAGGTGTGCGCCGGCGAGGAGAACGCCCTGAAGATCCGCCTCTACGGCGACAAGGGTGGCCTGGAGTGGCGCCAGGAGCAACCCAACAGCCTGATTCATCGCCCCCTCGATCAGCCCATGCGCGTGCTGCGTGCCGGGGCCAACCACCCCTGGTTGTGCGATGAGGCGCTGCAGCGCATTCGCCTTCCGGCGGGCCACCCCGAGGGGTATCTGGAAGCCATGGCCAATCTGTACGCCGACTTCGCTCGGGCGATTGGCGGGTGCCCCAGCGCCGCTGCCGCCTTGCCCGGCATCGAGACCGCTGCGCGGGGCATGGCCTTTATCGAAACGGTGCTGGCCAGCCACGCCAGCGAGGCGAAATGGACACCGCTGGCGTCGTCCACTGGAGTGTACGCATGACCGCCAATACAGGGGGCATCCGCGGCCCCGGCATTTTCCTCGCCCAGTTCCTGGCGGCCGAGGCGCCGTTCGACACCCTGGCCAACCAGGCGCGCTGGGCGGCTTCGCTCGGCTACAAGGGCATCCAGCTGCCGACCCTGGGGCCGCAGTGCATCGACCTGCAGCGCGCCGCCGAGAGCCAGACCTACTGCGACGAGCTCAAGGGCATCTGCGCCGAGGCCGGGGTGCAGATCAGCGAACTGTCCACTCACCTGCAAGGCCAGCTGGTAGCCGTGCACCCGGCCTTCGACAAGCTGTTCGACGACTTCGCCCCGGCGCAGCTGAGAGGCCGCCCGCAGGCGCGCACCGAGTGGGCCGTCGACCAGCTGAAGCTCGCCGCCCAGGCCAGCCAGCGCCTGGGCCTGGCCGCCCACGCGAGCTTTTCCGGCGCGCTGCTGTGGCCCTATCTGTACCCCTGGCCGCAGCGCCCGGCGGGGCTGGTGGAGGAGGGCTTCGCCGAGCTGGCGCGGCGCTGGCTGCCGATCCTCGAGGCCTTCGACGAGGCGGGTGTCGACCTCTGCTACGAGCTGCACCCCAGCGAAGACCTGCACGACGGCGTCACCTTCGAGCGCTTTCTGGCTGCCGTTGGCGATCACCCGCGCGCCAACATTCTCTACGACCCCAGCCACATGCTGCTGCAGCAGATGGACTACCTGGGCTTCATCGACCGTTACCACCCGCGCATCCGCATGTTTCACGTCAAGGACGCCGAGTTCCGACCCGATGCCCGCTCCGGGGTGTATGGCGGCTATCAGGCCTGGGTCGATCGCCCAGGGCGTTTCCGTTCCCTGGGCGATGGGCAGATCGACTTCAAGGCGATCTTCAGCAAGCTCACCCAGTACGGCTACCAGGGTTGGGCGGTGCTGGAGTGGGAGTGCTGCCTCAAGGACTCGGCCCAGGGTGCGGCCGAAGGCGCCGGTTTCATCGAGCGCCAACTGATCACCCGCGCCGAGCGCGCCTTCGACGATTTCGCCGGGGTCGCCAGCAGCAACTCGCGCAATCGGGGGCTGCTTGGCTTGAAGTAGATCGTTTAACGCCGTCTCGTGAACAACAACAAGGATAAGACCATGAGCACTTTGACTGTCAGGCTGGGCGTGATGATGTTTCTGCAGTTCTTCATCTGGGGCGGCTGGTTCGTCACCCTGGGCACCTTTCTCGGGCGCACCCTGGGCGCCAGCGGCGGGCAGATCGGCATGGCTTACGCGACCCAGTCATGGGGGGCGATTCTGGCGCCCTTCGTGGTCGGGCTGATCGCCGATCGCCTGGTCAACGCCGAGCGTTTGCTGGCGGTGCTGCACCTGGGCGGCGCCGTGCTGCTCTACCAGCTCTACCGCGCCGAGGACTTCGCCACCTTCTACCCGCTGGTACTCGGCTACATGGTGGTGTACATGCCCACGCTCGGGCTGGTCAACGCCGTGGCGTTTCGCCAGTTGCGCGACCCGGCGGCGCAGTTTTCCAGGGTGCGGGTGTGGGGCACCCTGGGCTGGATCGTCTCCGGCCTGGTGATCAGCTTCGTGTTCGCCTGGGACGCCCAGCAGGCCATCGCCGAGGGCGCGCTGCGCAACACCTTCCTGCTCTGCGCCGGCGCTTCGCTGCTGCTCGGCCTGTACAGCTTCAGCCTGCCGGCCACCCCACCGGTGCCTGGCCAGCAGACCGGCCTCAAGCGCCTGCTCGGCCTGGATGCCCTGCAGATGCTCAAGGATCGCGGCTTCGCGACCTTCTTTCTGGCTTCGATCCTGATCTGCATCCCGCTGGCCTTCTACTACCAGAACGCCAACCTGTTCCTGACCGAAATCGGCGTCGCCAACCCCACCGGCATGATGACCCTCGGCCAGGTTTCCGAAGTGTTGTTCATGCTGCTGTTGCCGCTGTTCATCAAGCGCTTCGGGATCAAGGCGACGCTGCTGGTGGGCATGGCGGCCTGGGCGCTGCGCTACCTGCTGTTCGCCTACGGCAACGGCGGCGAGCTGGTGGCGTTCCTGGTGATGGGCATCGTGCTGCACGGCGTGTGCTACGACTTCTTCTTCGTTTCCGGGCAGATCTACACCGATGGCAAGGCTGGCGAGAGCATCAAGAGTTCGGCACAGGGCCTGATCACCCTGGCCACCTATGGCGTCGGCATGCTGATCGGCTTCTGGGTCGCCGGCGCGGTGTCCGATCATTATGCCGTCGAGGGGCTGCACGACTGGCGCAGCATCTGGCTGTTCCCCGCGGTGTTCTCGGTCGCCGTGTTGCTGGCCTTCCTGCTGACCTTCCGCGAGCGCGCCGCAGACGAACCGGCCGTAACCCACCGGGTGGGCTGAGGCGCCTTGCCGCCCGCGGCCTGGTTCAACCGTCGCAGCGCGCCTCGGGATCCTTGAGCAGCATGCTCAACAGCTGTGGCGGCTGGTGAACCAGGCCAGTGGGGGTTTCGCAGACGCGCTGGATGAAGTTGTCGGTGAACAGCAGCTTGCCGTGCACGAAGTGTTCGTTGGCGCGCAGGTTGGGGTTGTGGATGCGCGTGCCAAGGCGCGCGGCCAGCCACTTGCCGGCCTCGTAGTGGCTGATCCAGCGCTCGGCTGCCAGGCTGGCCATGGTCTCGGCCTTGGCCTCACGGCCGATGACGATCACCGGCACGTCGCTGACTTCCGGTACCAGGTCGTTGTGGCCCCAGTGGCCGCCTTCACCCAGGCGCTGGCCGTGGTCGCCGGTGATGATCAGGTAGCGCTCGCCCTCCAGGCGGTCGAAGTCGGCGATCACCTCGGCCAGCAGGCCGTCCAGGTAGTGCACCGAGTTGTCATAGGCGTTGCTCTGGCCATCCGGGCCCTGATCCACCCAGGGCGCCGGGGTCTTTTCGTGGCGGTAGTTCTGCGCGTAGGGCAGGTGCGCGGTGCGCAGGTTGAGCACCACGAAGTTGCGCTCGGCCCAGCGCTGCGCGTCGAGCACGTCGAGCAGGGCACGATCCTGCTGTTTGAGGAAGCGCACCGGGTGGTCTTCGCGGGTGATCGACACGTCCAGGTAACGGCTGCCGAGGTTGGCCAGCAGCTTGGATTCCTGGGAGGAGATCCAGTGGGTGCGAAAGCCCGCCTGCTTGGCGAAGCGGAACAGGTTGATGTCGCCGGTGCGCAGCAGTGCATCCTTGCCGGGCTCGCGAATCGGGTTGATCAGGTACGGCAGGCTGACATCGGTGGCCACCCCGGCGGCGATGCCGGGGCGCACGAAGGCGCTGGGATGCTCGCGCAGGTAGGCGGCCAGTTTCGGCGTGGTGTCCCGGTCGTAGCCGAACACGCCAAGGCGATCACTGCGCAGCGAATCGGCGACCACCAGCCAGACATGCTTGGCTTCGCTCAGGCTCGGGCTCAGTGCATAGGGGGCGAAGGTGCTGGGCGGCAGTTCGATTTCCGGCTTGAACGCCAGGTGCACCGCCCAGGCGGAAAACACGTTGAGGTTGTTGTGCAGGGCGCTGCGGCTCGGGCTGGCGGCGAACGAGTCGAGGTTGCGGTAGGTGGCGCGATAGGGTTTGGAGAGCAGCACCACGGCGATCAGCAGCAGTGCCCAGCGGCTCTGCGGCAGGTTGACCCGGCCGGGCAGGCGCCAGTGCAGGGCGAGCAGCAGGCCGTAGGGAGTGCCCACGCAGAGCAGCACCGGCCAATGCTGGGCCAGGCTGTGCGCGGCGGTCTCGCGTACTTCGCCGGGGTCATTGAGCAGCGACTGGATGTCGATGGCGGTCAGCGGTTCGCCAAAGAAGCTGATGTTGGCCAGCTGCAGCAGTTGCATCACCGCGAACAGCGTCAGGATGCCCATGCTCAGCCAGCGCAGGTTGCACAGCCACAGCCCCAGGCTGAACAGCCACAGCACGACCACGTAACCCGCCTCCAGCTCGGCGTGGTTGTTCGGCGTGAACAGTTGCTGCAGAAAATCATCGGCGAGCAGCAGGGCGCAGCTCAGGGTGGCCAGGGCAAGCAGCGACAGCCAGGCGCGCGGAGCGCTGGCACGGCGAGGCGCAAGCAGGGTCAGCATGGGTCGAGTCTCAGCGATGGTCGGACGGGGCGCGGCGTTTGCCGGTGATCATCGACAGCGGCAGGTTTTCGCGCAGGTGCAGGCTTTCGATCACGGCTGCGGCCAGGTGGATGACCACCAGCGTCGCCAGGCTGTTGGCCGCCCAGGCATGCAGGCTGAGCGGCCAGTCGGCGCCCCACAGGGCATCGACCTCCTGCATCAGAAAGCCGCTGATGCCAAGGGTGGCGATGGCGCTCATCATCAGCAGCATCACCAGGGCGCCAATCGGCGAGTGGCCGAGGCGGCGGTGCGGTTCGCGCTTGAGAACCAGAGCCAGGTGTTCGCGCAAGCGTGTGCGGGTCGGCCAGAAGTCCGTCCAGCGCGCGCTGCGTGGACCGACGAAGCCCCACACCAGGCGTACCGCCAGCCAGGCGCAGGCGTAGTAGCCGAGCCAGGTGTGCCAGTCGTCACCTTGCTCGGTAAAGAAATAGTTGGCGACGAAGACCCCGGCCACCGACACATGGAACAGCCGGATCAGGGGATCCCAGAGTCGTATCGTCGCCGCGTGCATCAGTCTTCGATCTCGGTCTTGATGGCCTTGCCGCTAACCGGGTCGTGATAGATCTCGACCTTGCGCTTGTCCTTGTCGAAGCCGTAGATCTCGTAGCAGTTGCCTTCCGTGACCTTGAACTTGCTGATCTGGTAACCCTGCTCTTTCAGCTTTTCCTGAAACTGCTGCGGGTCCTGCCAGGTGGAGCGGTCGGCGGTGGTGCATTCGGTGCTGGCCATGGCCAGCGGGCTGCCCAGCAGCAGGGCGAAAAGCGCGACGTAACGCATGGTGAGACTCCTTGTGATGGGGGTGAGTAGCACCTTGCGACGCGAAGCTTAGGAAAGCCTTAATGGGCAAAGCTCGGTAACATCTACCCCTGCCAAATGCGCCGCGCGAAGCGCATCATGGCGCCGTTTTATCGATGACGAGGTGCGTGCCGTGCGTGTCCTGCTGGTTGAAGATGATCGTGCCCTGGCGCGGGGCATTCGCGTGGCCCTGCGTGGCGAGGGCTATACGCTGGACTGGCTGGAGGATGGCGTCGAGGCCGCCCATGCGCTGCGCAGCGAACAGTTCGACCTGGTGCTGCTCGACCTCGGCCTGCCGCGCCTGGATGGCATGACCCTGCTGCGCCAGCTGCGTGCACGCAGCGAGAACGCCGTGCCGGTGCTGGTGCTTACCGCCCGCGACGGCATGGATGATCGGATCCAGGGGCTGGATGCCGGCGCCGATGATTACCTGGTCAAACCCTTCGACCCCGAAGAGCTCAAGGCGCGCATCCGCGCCCTGTTGCGGCGCAGCCAGGGCCGCGCCCAGCCGGTACTGGAATTCGCTGGGGTGACCCTCGATCCCTCCACCCAGGAGGTGCGCTACCAGGGCCGCAGCGTGCCGATGACGCCCATGGAGTATCAGCTGCTGCACCAGTTGCTGATTCGCCCCGGGGTGGTGGTGACCCGCGAGCGCTTGGCCAATGCGCTGTATGGCTGGCAGGAAAGCGGCCCGGGCAACACCCTGGAAGTACTGATCCATAACCTGCGCCGCAAGCTGTGCAGCGAGCTGATTCGCACCGTACGCGGGGTCGGTTACCTGGTGGAGCAGCGGCCATGATTTCCATCCGCACGCGCATCCTGGCGCCGACCATCGCCCTGGTGCTGGCCGGTAGCCTGGCCCTGGTGCTGCTCGCCCTGCGCGACAGCCACCGGCAGACCGAGGCGGTCTATGACGCCCAGCTGGTGCAGGCCGCGCGTGTGCTGCAGGGCATGCTGCAGCAGCCCGATGGCCGCCCGGTCGACTGGCAGTTCGTCCGCCAGGCGCTGGATGGCGCCCTCGATCGCTCGACCGAGGGGGTGTTCTCGCACCCCTACGAAATCAACCTGGCGTTCCAGGTGTGGGATCGTGACGGCAACCTGCTGGTGCGCTCCGAGCAGGCGCCGCATCTGCAGAAGCTGCCAGCGCCGGGCATTCACGAATTCTTCTTCAACGACCAGGAATGGTGCGGCGTGCTGCTCGATGACAGCGCGGGCGGCCTGCGTATCTGGGTTGGCGAGCGGGAAGACCTGCGCCAGGATCTGATCCACCAGATTCTCCAGCACACCCTGATGCCGACGCTGATCTGTCTGCCGCTGCTGGCCGCGTTCATCTGGCTGCTGCTCGGCTGGGGGCTGCGCCCGCTGCAGCGCCTGGCCCAGCAACTGCGCGAGCGCCCGGAGCACAGCCTGGAACCTTTGCCGGCCGGGCCGCTGCCGCCGGAGCTGGAACCGATGCGCCTGGCCCTGGATGACGTGCTGAGCCAGTTGCGCGCACTGCTCGAACGCGAGCGGCGCTTCATCGCCGATGCCGCCCATGAGCTGCGTACACCGCTGGCGATCCTGGAGATTCACGTGCGTAACGCGGCCCAGGCCGAAAGCGTGCAGGAGCGCGAGGAGGCCCTGGCATTCCTCAAGCATGGCGTGCACCGCGCCACCCGTATCGCCAGCCAGCTGCTGACCATGGCGCGCCTGGAAGCGCCGTCGCAGAATTTGCAGCCGCTGGACCTGACCGCCGTGGTGCGTGAGGAGCTGGCCGACCTGGCGCCGCTGGCGCTCAACCGGCAAATCGACCTGGCCCTGGATGCCGAGGAAAAAGCGCTGATTCAGGGTGACCGCGGCCTGATCGTCATCCTGCTGCAGAACCTGGTCAGCAACGCGCTGACCTTCTCGTCACCTGGCAGCGAGGTGAGCGTGCGCGTGTGCCGGGAAGGTGAGGGCGTGCACCTGCAGGTCGTCGATCAGGGGCCGGGCGTCGAAGAAGCGCGCCTGCCGCGCCTCGGCGAGCGCTTCCACAGTGCCGGCAACCCCCAGGGCGCGGGGCTGGGGTTGGCCATCGTCGGCATGATCACCCGCCACCTGGGCGGCTCCATCGGCTTCAGCAATGCCAGCCCACGGGGGTTCAGGGCGGTGGTCAGCTTTCCCGATACGGCTGGCTGATCACCGCTGATCGGCCTGCCGCTTTCAGAGCTGCAAGCCGCCGCTTTGCTTGTGCAGCTTGCGCAGGTGCTCGCCGAGCAGTTTCAGGTTGGCTTCGTTGGCTTCCAGTTCGGCCAGGCGCTGGGGTTCCAGCAGGCGGCGCACTTCACCGTCGAGATCGGCGCTGAGCAGGCTCAGTTGCTGCTGGCGGGTGCGCGTTTCGCTTTCCAGGCGCTGCCATTCTTCCTGCTGCGGCAGGCCGTAACCACCCTCGAGCAGCTCGGCCGGGCGGCTCAGGAAGCCGGTGTTGGCGAGGATCTGCTCCAGGGCGTCACCGGCCTTGTCGAGGCTCGGATCCTTGGCGGCGCGGCCGCTCAGGTAGCGCTGTTTGAGTTCGTCCTGGGAGAGCAGCAGCTGGCGGCGCATGGCCGCCTGTTCGAGCAGCAGCATGGCGGCACTGGCGCGCAGGTCGGCCTGCTCGAACCACTGGCGACGCTGTTCGGACGGCTGCTCGAGCCAGTCCTCGACGCGCTGCTGGTGGATCGGCAGACGCTGCTGCAGCACCTTGAACATGGCCTGGTAGCGGTCGCGGAACGAGTCGAAGCGGTAGCCCAGGCGCAGCGCCTCGCGGGAGTCGTCCAGCACGCTGCCATCGGCCAGGTCGCGGGCTTCGAGTACCTCCAACAAACCGATGGGGGTGATGCTGTCGAGGTTCTGCAGGCCGGGCAGGCCCGTGCCGCTGCGCAGCAGCTTGAGGGTTTCCACCGCACAGTTGTTGGAGACGAAGAAGTAGTCGCCGTCGTAGCTCCAGTGCTGCTCGACGGCGCGGGCGACCAGTTGCTCCAGGCGCTCGCGTGACAGTTTCAGGGGCACCGAGGCCAGGCTGCGCAGCTCGACCTTGGTGTACTCCTCGATCACCTGGGCCAGGGGCAGCACGAACAGCCGCGACGGGTAGGCACCGGTCAGGCCGTCCCAGCTGGACAGCTGCACGTCGTTGACGAAGGCGCGGTAGGACAGCACCAGGTGCTGATCCAGATCCAGCCGGCAGTCCGGCCCACGTGGCCGGCCCGGTGCGCAGATGACCAGGCGCAGCATGGTGTGGCCCCAGCGGCTGGCCATGTTCTGGTTGGCTTCGGCAAGCAGGTAATCCACCTCGTAAACCCGTTCGGGGTCGAGGTTGGCCAGCGCCTGCTTGTCGAAATCGCGCCCGGCGTTCAGGTAGGCATAGCCGCTGCCGCAGGGCGCCTGGTTGGCTGGCGACCAGCCGAAATGCGCGCTGAAAAACCGCGCCAGGGAGGGGCGACGGCAGGCGTATTCGGGGTCGAGGAGAAAGTACTCCATATTCACCGCGACGAATTCGCGCGGGTTGCTCAGCTCGTAGCTGTCCGGGCTGCGGGCGACCTGGCCGTTTTGCATGTCGCGCTCACCGCGCGTGCCGACCCGCTGGGGCCAGCCGGCCAGGTCGAGCAGGCGCGGCTCATCGCTGAGGGTGAAGCGGCGCTCGGTCTGCCCGCGGCATTCGGCGCGCAGGCCGACCGGGCCCAGGTCGGCATTGTGCCGTTGGCAGCGACGCAGCAGGGTGCGCTGCTCGGCGCCCCAATAGGCACCGCGATCATAGAGGTGGGTCACTTCATGCAGTACGGTGGCCAGCAGTTCCTGGCGCACGGTGCCGTGGGGGCGACCGTTTGGCGTGCGCGCGGCGCTGCCGTCGGTAAGGCTGGGCAGCAGCTTGGCGTTGAGCTCGACGCCACTGAGGCGCCCGGCTCGGCCGTAGATGTCCGCTGGCAAGTCGACCCAGCGCACCACGACCTCACGGTCCACCGCTGCGCGCAGGCGCGGCGGCAGGGCGCCGTGGGCTTGGTCGAGCAGGGTCTGGCTGGCGTGGCGTTGCTCGGGCGTGAGCCCGGATTGTTCGAGAGAAAATTGCAGCTGGGCATGGCTGGCCGTGCTGACCAGCAAGGTCAGCAGCAGGAGCCAGCCACGGGCGGTTATCACAGCGCGAGAATGGCTTCTGCGAGTACCTGGTCGGAGGCGTTCTGGGCCTCGGGAACTTGGCTGCGCAGCGCGCCGAAGGCGGCTTCCAGCTGGGCACCGCGGATATCGCCCTGGCTGGCGACGAAGCTGGCGGCATCGTCACGGGCTTCGATCACCACTTTCATGTCGCGGATCGAGGTGGTGGTGTCCGAGGTGAAGTCGATGGTGCGATCCAGCGCACGGACGATGATGTTGCTGGTGGCCACCAGGGTCTGGGCCTGAACGGCGCCGGCGAACAGGGCCAGCGAGGCGGTGGCGGCTAACAACGGACGCTTCATGAACGGTCTCCGAATGGGGTTGATTGGCTGCTTGGACGAGGAACCTGTGCCGCAGTTCCAGCAATGACAGGCGCTTAATGGGCGAGGATGGCCTGCGCCAGTTGTGCATCATCGGCCTGCAGGGCAGGCATGCGCGCACGGATGTGCTGCAGGGCGGTTTCCAGGTGTGCGCCACGCACGGCGCCTTGGCTGGCGACGAAGCTGGCAGCGTCGTCCCTGGCGGCCAGCACCACCTTGTTGTCGACCACGGAGGAGGTCGCATTGGAGCTGGTATCGATGGTGGCAGCGAGTGCATCGACCAGGGTGTCGGTGGTGACCACGAAGCTGCTGGCGCTGGCGCCTGCGGCGAAGCCGAACAGGCTGACAAAGGCGAGGGTGCGGACGATGGGCATGGGCTTGGTCTCTACGGCTCACGGAAAGCCGCATTCTACCCGCTCTGCACGGCGCCGTTGAGAAAGACCTGCACAGTTTGTGTAGCCTTGTTGGCAGCCGCATGACCCTTTGCTGAACATGCCTCCTGAAACGACAAAACCCCGCTGGCGCTGCATGCCGGCGGGGTTTTGCGGGAGAAGCTCAGGTGTCGCGATTAGCGCCAGAACGGTTTGCTCAGTTCGGCGTAACGCTGACTTTCGCTGATGCCGGCATCGGCCAGCAGGCGAGGGTCCAGACGCGCCAGTTGGCGGCGGCTGACGATGCGACGCTGCCACAGGAGCAGAGTAGCGAGAATGTTCAGCGGCAGGCTGGTGGCAGATTTGGACGAGTTGTCGACAAGCAGATCGGAACTGAGGGTACGTTCCATGGTGTGCATCCTTCCGCTTTTGGCGGGACTGGTTAAGTTCTGGGGCCTATTTTCGACTTCGCGCGGGGTTGGCAGTAGCCACAGCTGCAGTAAATTAGCAGGGTACTAGATAGGGTGCTTTGTAACTGT
The DNA here is from genome assembly GCF_031119625.1 of Pseudomonas sp. G34. Taxonomy (GTDB): domain Bacteria; phylum Pseudomonadota; class Gammaproteobacteria; order Pseudomonadales; family Pseudomonadaceae; genus Aquipseudomonas. The sequence goes on along the minus strand of NZ_JAVHZV010000004.1, from coordinate 24,825 downwards.
AGCGTCAATTTAATTGGTAACTGTACCGGTGTTTGTGAATTTGCCGTGACTTTGCCTGTTTGGCAGTGCTTTGAACTGAAATTTGTTCGATTTTCAGTTAATTCATTGCGGTACAGTTACGATTGTTCGGCTTAGTTGCTTAGCTCATTATTTTTTTGAGCAGCAACTCTCGTTATCAATCGGTGATGCTGTGCTTTTTTCTCGCGCTCAATTGCCCTCGAAGAGGGCGCGGCCGCTCTACCGCGCCCCTTTGCGGGTCATTCGACGGCCTTGAGCATATCCTCGATAACCTTCTTGGCGTCGCCGAACACCATCATGGTCTTGTCCAGGTAGAACAGTTCGTTGTCCAGGCCGGCATAGCCGCTGGCCATCGAGCGTTTGTTGACGATGATGGTCTTGGCCTTGAAGGCCTCGAGGATCGGCATGCCGGCAATCGGCGACTTCGGGTCGTTCTTCGCCGCCGGGTTGACCACGTCGTTGGCGCCGAGCACCAGCACCACATCGGCCTGGCCGAATTCGGCGTTGATGTCTTCCATCTCGAACACCTGGTCGTAGGGCACTTCCGCTTCGGCCAGCAGCACGTTCATGTGGCCGGGCATGCGGCCGGCTACCGGGTGAATCGCGTACTTCACGGTCACGCCCTTGTGCGCGAGCTTTTCGGTGAGCTCCTTCAGGGCGTGCTGGGCGCGGGCCACCGCCAGGCCGTAGCCGGGCACGATGATCACGCTGTCGGCGTTGCCGAGCAGGAACGCGGCGTCGTCGGCTGAGCCGGATTTCACCGGGCGTTGCTCGCCGCTACCGGCTGCCGGGCCGGCATCCGGGGCGCCGCCGAAGCCGCCGAGAATGACGTTGAAGAACGAGCGGTTCATCGCCTTGCACATGATGTAGGAGAGGATCGCGCCGCTGGAGCCGACCAGGGAGCCGGCGATGATCAGCATCGAGTTGTTCAGCGAGAAGCCGATACCGGCGGCGGCCCAGCCCGAATAGCTGTTGAGCATCGACACCACCACCGGCATGTCCGCGCCGCCGATGGGGATGATGATCAGCACGCCGATCACGAAGGCCAGGGCCACCAGTATCGCGAAGGCGTTGAGGTTGCCGGTGAAGGTGAAGTACAGGCCCAGGCCGGCGATGGCCAGGCCGACCAGCAGGTTGATCAGGTGCTGGCCGGCGAACTGTACCGGCGCGCCCTGGAACAGGCGGAACTTGTACTTGCCGGACAGTTTGCCGAAGGCGATCACCGAGCCCGAGAAGGTGATGGCGCCGATGGCCGCACCGAGGAACAGCTCCAGGCGGTTACCGGCCGGAATCGGGTCAGCGATGCTGGCGACGATACCCAGCGATTGCGGTTCGACCACCGCGGCGATGGCAATGAACACGGCGGCCAGGCCGATCATGCTGTGCATGAAGGCGACCAGTTCCGGCATCTTGGTCATCTCGACGCGCTTGGCCATGATCGAGCCAGCGGTGCCGCCGACCAGCAAACCGACGATCACGTAGCCGATGCCTTGCACCGCCAGTTCGCTGCCCAGCTTATGGATGAGGCCCAAGGTAGTGAGCACGGCGATGGTCATGCCGATCATGCCAAAGGCATTGCCACGTCGCGAGGTGGTCGGGTGCGACAGGCCTTTCAGGGCCTGGATGAAGCACACCGAGGCCACGAGGTAGAGGAGGGTGATCAGGTTCATGCTCATTTCACTGCTTCTCCGCCGCGGCTTTCGGGGCCTTCTTCTTGAACATTTCCAGCATGCGCCGGGTAACCAGGAAGCCGCCGAACACGTTGACCGCCGCGAGGGCCACGGCCAGGGTGCCCATGGTCTTGCCCAGCGGGGTGACGGTCAGGGCGGCGGCCAGCATGGCGCCGACGATGACGATCGCGGAGATGGCGTTGGTCACCGCCATCAGCGGCGTATGCAGGGCAGGGGTGACGTTCCAGACCACGTGGTAGCCGACGTAGATGGCCAGCACGAAGATGATCAGGTTGTAGATGCCGTCGGAAATCAGATCCATCGGGATGATCCTTTTCTTGTAGTGATTGGCCCTCTCCATAAAGAGAGGGAGGCCATCATTTGTTGGTGCGCACGATCTCGCCGCCTTTGCACATCAGGCAGGCAGCGACGATGTCGTCTTCCAGGTTTAGGTGGAAGGCGCCGCTCGGGTCGATCACCAGCTTGAGGAAGTCGAGCAGGTTGCGTGCATACAGGGCCGAGGCATCGGCGGCGACCAGGGCCGGCAGGTTGCCGTGGCCGACCAGGGTCACGCCGTGCTTGACCACCACCTTGTCCAGTTCGGTCAGCGGGCAGTTGCCACCCTGGATCGCTGCCAGGTCGATGACCACCGAGCCCGGTTTCATCTCCGCGACCGTGGCTTCGTGCAGCAGCGTCGGTGCCTTGCGGCCCGGAATCAGCGCGGTGGTGATGACGATGTCGGCCTGTTTGGCGCGCTCGTGCACCGCCCTGGCCTGGCGCTCCATCCACGAGGCTGGCATTGGCCGGGCATAACCGCCGACGCCTTCGGCGCACTCGCGCTCCTCATCGGTCTCGAAGGGCACGTCGACGAACTTGGCACCGAGGGATTCGATCTGCTCCTTGACGGCCGGGCGCACGTCGGAGGCCTCGATCACCGCGCCCAGGCGCTTTGCCGTGGCGATGGCCTGCAGGCCGGCGACGCCAGCACCGAGGATCAATACGCGAGCGGCTTTCACCGTACCGGCGGCGGTCATCAGCATCGGCATGAAGCGCGGGTAGTGATTGGCCGCCAGCATCACCGCCTTGTAGCCGGCGATATTGGCCTGGGAGCTCAGTACGTCCAGGCTCTGGGCGCGGGAGGTACGCGGTGCAGCCTCCAGGGCGAAGGCCGTGACACCGGCGGCGTTCAGGCGAGCGATGGTGTCATTGCTGAACGGATTGAGCATGCCGACCAGCACGGAGCCAGGTTTCATCAGCGCCAGTTCGCTGTCGTCCGGTGCGACCACCTTGAGCACCAGCTCGGCGCAGAATGCTGCCGCTGCATCGCCAATGCTGGCGCCGGCGGCTACATAGGCTGCGTCGGTAATGCTGGCGGCAATGCCGGCCCCGTTCTGGACGGTGACCTGGTGGCCCTGGCCGATCAGCTTCTTGATGGTTTCCGGCGTCGCGGCTACCCGCGTTTCGCCTGCCTGGGTTTCGAGGGGAACACCAATGTGCACGCTTGCATCTCCTGCGATCGTTGCAGATTCACCCAGAGGGCGGCAGAGGTACGGTGTCGACTAAAGTCGTACCGCGGCATTCTGCAAACAGAGCAGGTCGGTAAGCAATATTCATGGAGTAATTATTTTTCATGACTACAAGTTATCGGAGATATTGTTATTTTTCATGCTGAACTATCCCGGTAAAATCTGTGCATATTGCGGCTAAATTCCGGTTTGTTGCGGCTATCGTGAATAAATGTCTGAAAAGATGATGAGCGTTTACAGGCTGGGGTGCGGCGCGATGTCGCACCGTTCAAAATCATTTACGGGCTCATAAAACAGCGTTTTTGAGATTTTTGTAGTCATTTTTATTGCTCGCTACTGATTGCCAGAGGTCAGCCTGATTCTTCTGGCAGGAAGTCGGGCGTAGAACCTGTTCACGATTTTCTAGGCGACATAAGAGGCTGCTACAAGGCAGAAGCGGACGGTCATTGCTGCGATTTCAAACCTGCTCATATTGGTGGGCTGAAGCCCACCCTACGAGGCTACAAGGCAGAAGCAGGCGTAGGGTGGATGACGCTCTTTTCATCCACCATTGCGATCGCAGAGCGGTGGACGGGTCGGGCCGCGTAGGTGAGGCGTCGTCCACCCTACGAGGCTGCTTCAAGGCAGCAGCCGTTCACTCGTGGGAGAGGCTTTAGCCTCGAGTCTTTTTCAAGGCAAACAAAGAGCTCGGGGCTAAAGCCCCTCCCACGAGTTCGCGAACGGCCGCTTGCCCGGGCAAAGGCAACCGTCAATGATCCATTGTGGGAGCGCGCCATGCGCGCGAAAAATCGCGGGCATGGCCCGCTCCCACAGGTACTGCACCGATGTCTGCTCCCGCCACTTCGCAGGCAAAGCACTGAAGTCGAGCTGAAAGATCGTGAACAGGCTCATACAACGAGGCGGCAAGAGGGAAGGGGCAGAGGCGGAGCACGGCAGCGTGTGAGGAAAGGGTGCCAAAGCACCCAAAGCCGAGCGGTCGACTTTGGGCGTGGTAAGGGGATTGGCTAGGGGAGGGCTGTCAGCCCGTACGCCAGGTGATTTCCTGTACACCATCAGCGCTGATACGCAGCCATTGATCGGCCTGCTCATCGCTTTCTTCTTCTTCCCAACTGCCCGGTGCGCAGCGAACTTCCACGCCCAGCGCGGCATAGGCCGCCTTGGCGCAGGCCAGGTCGTCGTCCCAGGGGGTGGCGTCGCTTTCCAGGTAGAGGCTGTGCCATTTGCCTACGGCCTTGGGCAGCCAGGTCACCGGAATGTCGCCGGCGCGGCACTTGAAGGTCTGGCCTTTCTGCTGCCAGTCGGAGCACGGGCCAAGGGCCTGGGTCAGCCAGGCGGCGATGGCCTGGTGGTCGGCATCCTTCAGGTATATCTCGATATCCGGTTGGCGCATTTGGATCCTCATCTCGATCTGCTGTGCGTCGGCCCTACCGCGTTAAAAATAGACTCAGAAAGCCGCTTGCGGCTAACGCACTTCAGTGCGGCCCCGGAGGGGCGAGCGAAGCGAGTCATGCTCATGTACAAAAGTACACTCCGCTTCCTCGTCTGTTTTTGCGGGGCCGCCTAGGTATTGTAGGGCTCTAGCTCGCGAGATCGTGCACGGGTTTTTAGGGGGCGTCTCGCTCGATCCAATCGTAGCGGATGGCGACGGTTACTTCGAAGCTTTCGGCAATGACCGCGGCGCGGCGTTCGGCACTGGCGCGCCAGCCGTGGGGCGTCATCGCCAATAGGTCGGCACGTGCTTGCGGGTTGTCGAGCAGCAGCCGGAAGCTCAGGGTTTCACTGTGCGCCAGGTGCATGCCCGCCGGGATCAGTTCGAGGTGTTTCTGATCGTCGTAGTCGCGCACTTCGTCGTAGAGCTTCTGGCGCAGTTCCATCAGGTGTTCGCGGGTCGGGCCCATGCGCAGCAGGCCGCCGCCGGGCGCGAGCAGGCGCTTGGCTTCCTGCCAGTCGAGCGGGCTGAACACGCTGGCCAGCAGCTCGCAGCTGGCATCGGCCAGGGGCACCCGGGCCATGCTGGCGATCAACCAGTTCAGTTGGGGGGCGCGCTTGCAGGCACGTTTGACCGCTTCACGGGAGATATCCAGCGCATAGCCATCGGCCTCCGGCAGCGCCTCGGCGATCTGCGCGGTGTAATAGCCCTCGCCGCAGCCGATATCCAGCCACTGCTGCGGCGCGTAGCCAGCCGCCAACTGCGCCAGGCGCGCCGCCAGCGGGGCATAGTGCCCGCCATCGAGAAAACGCCGGCGCGCTTCGACCATGGCCGCGTTGTCGCCCGGGTCACGGCTGTTCTTGTGCTGCACCGGCAGTAAATTGAGGTAACCCTGGCGGGCACGGTCGAAGCGGTGGTTGGCCGGGCAGGCCACGCCGTTGTCGACAGCCTGCAGTGGCGCCTGGCAGATCGGGCAACTGAGCATCAGGCGAGCAGCTTGACCAGGGTCTGGTAGTAGATCTCGGTGAGTACATCGAGATCGCTGGCCAGCACCCGCTCGTTGACCTGGTGGATGGTCGCATTGACCGGGCCGAGCTCGACCACCTGGGTACCCAGGGTGGCGATAAAGCGCCCATCCGAGGTGCCGCCGCTGGTGCTTGGCGTGGTTTCGCGGCCGGTCACCGTGCGGATGCTGGCGCTGACCGCATCGAGCAGCGCGCCTGGCTCGGTGAGAAATGGCAGGCCCGACAGCGCCCAGTCGATGTGGTAGTCCAGGCCGTGCTTGTCGAAGATTGCGTTGACCCGCTGCTGCAGGCCTTCGACGGTCGACTCGGTGGAGAAGCGGAAGTTGAACACCGCCTTCAGCTCACCCGGAATCACATTGGTGGCGCCGGTGCCGGCGTTGAGATTGGACACCTGGAAGCTGGTCGGTGGGAAGAACGCGTTGCCATCGTCCCAGTGCTCGGCAGCCAGTTCGGCCAGCGCCGGTGCCGCCAGGTGAATCGGGTTCCTGGCCAGATGCGGGTACGCCACGTGGCCTTGAATGCCGCGCACGGTCAGGGTCGCGCCCAGGGAGCCGCGGCGGCCGTTCTTCACCACGTCGCCAACCAGGGTGGTGCTCGACGGCTCGCCGACGATGCACCAGTCCAGGCGCTCGTTGCGCGCGGCCAGGCGCTCGACCACGGCTTTGGTGCCATGGTGGGCCGGGCCTTCCTCGTCACTGGTGATCAGGAAGGTGATGCGCCCCTTGTGGTTCGGGTATTCGGCGACGAAGCGCTCGACGGCGATGATCATCGACGCCAGGCTGCCTTTCATGTCCGCCGCGCCGCGACCGCAGAGCATGCCCTGCTCGTCGATCAGCGCCTCGAACGGGCCGTGTTGCCAGGCCTGCAGCGGGCCGGTGGGCACCACGTCGGTGTGCCCGGCGAAGCACAGCACGGGGCCGTCCTGGCTACCGTGGCTGGCCCAGAAGTTGTCCACGTCCTCGATGCGCATCGGTTCGATGGCGAAACCCAGAGCCGCGAGGCGGCGCATCATCAGGTCCTGGCAGCCTTCGTCCAGTGGCGTGACCGAAGGCCGGCGGATCAGGTCGCAGGCGAGCTCGAGGGTAGGGGACAGGGCCGTCATGGAAACTCCGGTAAAGCAGTACAGGGCGGGAAGGGCGCATAGCTTAAAGCAAAACGCTCGGGGCTCGTAGGCGTATGCACGGTTGCCGCAGGGCCGCCGCCAGGCCACGGGGCTGTGGCGGATAAGAAAACGGCGGCCAATGGGCCGCCGTTCGCACGTCGCGTTAGAGGGTTGTCAGACCTTCTCTGCCTCGTTATCGGCGTCGTCCTGCACCACCGGAATTTCCAGCGGCTTGGGCTGCGAGGAGAGCAGCGCCATGATCAGCGCGGCCAGGTAAGGCAACGACTGCACCAGCAGCATGATCACCCAGAACTTCACGTCGTAGCTGGGCAGCCCCTGCACGATGGCGATGCCCAGGGCACCACCCCAGAGCAGCAGCATGATGAACACTTCTTCGCGGGCCTCGGCCAGGGCCACCATCAGGCCATGGCTGGAGCGCATCTTCGGGGTACGGAAGAACGGGATGGTCTTGGTGAACATGCCGTACAGCACTGCCTTGGCGATGGTGTGCGACAACGCCAGCCCGGCCACCGCGGCGCAGAAGGCATCCTTGAGGTTGACGCCCACCGCCCGCTGGTAGAGGAAGATGATCTTGCCGACCTTGAACAGGAACAACGTCAGGGGCGGAATCGCGAAGATCAGCAGCGGCGGGTCGACCCGTTGCGGCACGATGATCATCGCCGCCGACCAGAGCAGCGCACCGGCGGTGAAGAAGATGTTCAGACCATCAGCGACCCACGGCAACCAGCCAGCGATGAAGTGATAGCGCTGGCCGCGCTTGAGCTCGCTGTCCTTGCCGGCCAGCAGCTGACGGGCGTGGCCCTTCATGATCTGGATGGCGCCGTAGGCCCAGCGGAAGCGCTGCTTCTTGTAGTCGATGAAGGTGTCCGGCATCAGGCCCTTGCCGAAGCTGTTGTGGGCGTAGGCGGCGGAATAGCCTTTCTCGAATACCCGCAGGCCCAGCTCGGCATCCTCGCAGATGGTCCAGTCGGCCCACTTCAGCTCGTCCATCACGGTACGGCGAATCATGGTCATGGTGCCGTGCTGGATGATCGCGTTGCGGTCGTTGCGGGTCACCATGCCGATATGGAAGAAGCCCTTGTACTCGGCGTAGCAGAGCTTCTTGAAGGTGCTTTCTTCGCCGTCACGGTAGTCCTGTGGCGACTGCACCACGGCAATCGACGGGTCGGCGAAGTGCGGCACCATGTACTTGAGCCAGTTGCGATCGACGCAGTAGTCGGAGTCGATCACCGCCACCACTTCCGCGTCCGGCGCGGTGTGCGGCAGGATGTAGTTCAGCGCGCCACCCTTGAAGCCGTGCAACGGCGCGACGTGGAAGAAGCGGAAGCGTGGACCGAGCTGTTCGCAGTAGTCGCGCACCGGTTCCCACACCGCAGGATCCTTGGTGTTGTTGTCGATGATCAGGACTTCGAAATCCGGATAGTCGAGGTTGGCCAGGGCGTCGAGGGTCTGTTTGACCATCTCCGGCGGCTCGTTGTAGCACGGCACGTGGATCGACACCTTGGGCCGGTAATGGCTGTCGCCGACCACTGGCGTAAAGGGCCGGCGGCGCTGCGTCCAGACCGTTTCGGCCAGCTCGTGGGCCTCGGTGAGCAGGACGATGAACACGCCGATGGCGCCAATGCCGAGCAGCACGCCGACCAGGGTGCTGAACCAGGTGCTGTATTGCTGGCTGTAGTCGTAGCCGATCCACACCAGCGCCGAGCCGCCGGCAAACGCCACGAAGGTCAGGAAGGTGCGCCCGCGCTGGCGCAGCGCACTGCCGTCGATCAGCATCAGGGCCAGCGACAGCAGTGCCATGACCACCGAGGCGACTGCCAGCATGCGCCATTTCGGAATGGCGACTACCGGGCCTTCGAAGTTGAATTTCGGTTGGCGGTCGAGGTTGTACACGCCCCAGTAGGCACCTACCGAGCCTTCGTCACCGGCCTTCCAGGGCTGGTCGAAGGCTTCGATGACGAAGTAGTTGTAGCCCTGGGCGTTGAGCGTGGTGACCAGGGTACGCAGGTAGATGGCCTGGTCGGCCTGGGTCGCTTCGGCGCCACCACGTACCCGGCCGTTGCTCGGCCAGCCGACCTCGGAAAGCAGCAGGGGCTTTTTCGGGAACAGTTTCTTCAGGTCACGGGCGCGGTCCAGGGTGAACTGGGTCGAGTCCTTCATGGGAATGAATTCCCAGTAGGGCAGCACGTGGGCGGCGATCAGGTCGGCATGGTCGGCCAGCTCCGGGTATTCATCCCAGATGTGCCACTGCTCGGACGTGGTGACCGGCACCTTGACCGCCGAACGCACGCGGTCCATGTAGGCGGTCAGCTGCTTGACGGTGACTTCGCGGCGGAACAACGCTTCGTTGCCCACCACCACGCGCACCACGCTGCGCGAATTGTTGGCGATATCGATCGCCTTGGTGATCTCGCGTTCGTTGCGCTCCTCGTCCGGGCTGATCCACACGCCCAGGGTCACGCGCAGGCCGAATTCCTCGGCCAGCGCAGGGATCTTGTCGAGGTCGCCGTCTACCGAATAGGTGCGGATGCTGTCGGTCTGCTTGGACAGCAGCTCGAGGTCCTCGCGCATCTCCTGATCGCTCGGGTACACGCCGGTTTGCGGGCTCTGCCCCTGCCGGAACGGCGAGAACGAATAGCCGGAGATCTGTTCCGGCCAGTCCGGGGCGGTGACCGGGCGGTTGTAGAGCGCCCAGAGACCGGTGAACAGGGCGGCAATCGCCAGGAAAACAACTAGATTGAGGCCGAACTTGCGCGAAAGCATGCTGTGTAAGGTTCCGAAGGGTGGAACGGGGAGAAGACCGGCGAACGCCGGCTGGCGCGCATGCTACTCCGTCGATGAATGACTGTATAGCACAGCGCCGGGGAGCTGCCTGGCGATGTTTGCCCGCTGTGCATCGCCCCGCGACAGGTGCCGGCCCGATGGTGCTTGGGAAGCGCTGCCGGCCTTCTTATAATGCGCGCCCAGAGAGAGGAGCCCCCATGTCGTTCGATGAGCAGCGTTTCGCCGGTATTGCCCGGTTGTATGGCCGTCAGGGCGCCGAGCGCCTGGCTGCCGCCCACGTGGCCGTGGTCGGCATCGGTGGCGTCGGTTCCTGGGCAGCCGAGGCGCTGGTGCGCTCCGGCGTTGGCGAGATTTCCCTGTTCGACCTGGACGACGTCTGTGTCAGCAATACCAATCGCCAGGCCCATGCTTTGCAGGGGCAGGTGGGGCGTGCCAAGGTCGAGGTGATGGGCGAGCGCCTGCGGGCGATCAACCCGGCGTGCGTGGTGCATGAGGTGGCGGATTTCGTCACCCGCGACACCATGGCCCAGTACATCAGCGTCGAACTCGATGGGCTGGTCGACTGTATCGACAGCGTGGCCGCCAAGGCGGCGCTGATCGCTTGGTGCAAACGCCGCAAGATCGCCCTGGTGACCACCGGCGGCGCTGGCGGGCAGATCGACCCGGCCCAGGTGCAGGTAGCCGACCTCAACAAGACCTTCAACGATCCCCTGGCCGCCAAGGTGCGCTCCACCCTGCGCCGTGACTACGGCTTCTCGCGCACGCCGGGGCGCACCTACAGCGTGCCCTGCGTGTTTTCCAGCGAGCAGCTGCGTTATCCGGGGGCGGATGGTGGTGTTTGCCAGAGCAAGGCGTTCGTCGGCGAGGGGGTGAAGCTCGACTGCGCCGGCGGCTTCGGTGCGGTGATGATGGTCACCGCCACCTTTGGCATGGTCGCCGCGGCGCGTATCGTGGACAAAATCGTGGCTGGCGCCCGGCGCCCAAGCGAGCGGGCTGCGCCGCCCGCTTAATCCGCCTCGATCAGCCGGCGCATCTGCTGCACCACGGCGTTCATGCCGCTGGCGCGTGAGGGTGATAACTGCCGGGACAGGCCGAGCTGGGCGAACCAGTCACTGATGTCCAGGCTCGCCAGCTCGCTAGCATTCAAGCCATTGACCCGTGCCAGCAACACGGCCAGCAGGCCGCGAATCAGCCGTGCATCGCTGCTGGCGCGAAAGTGCCAATGGCCGTCGCGCTGTTCTCCGCTCAGCCATACCTGGCTCTCGCAGCCGTGCACGCGATCTGCCTCATGGCGCTCAGGCAGCGGCTCCAGGCGTTCGCCCCACTGCATCAGCAGGCGCGCGCGCTGTTCCCAGCCTGCGCAGGCGTTGAATGCCTCGAGTGCTTCGCGGGCGTTGTCGGGCAGGCTCATCGCAGCAGTTCCAGGGCATTGTCCAGCGCCGTGAAGAAACGTCGCAGGTCGCTTTCATCGTTGTAGAGGCCAAGCGACACGCGGATCGCGCCGTTCACGCCCAGGCGCTGCAGCAGCGGCATGGCGCAGTGATGACCGGCGCGCACGGCGATGCCCTGTTCGGTGAGCAGGTGGGCGAGGTCGCCGCTGTGGATGCCGTCCACGGTAAAGCAAGCCAGCGCGGTGTGCGGCTCGCCGAGCAGGCGCAGCCCTGCGTAGCGGTGCAGGCCGGTGAGCAACAGGCGATGCAGCGCCGCTTCGTGCTGGGCGACCGCCTCGGCGTCTAGGCGCCCGAGGTAGTCCAGGGTTGCGCCCAGGGCGATCACCCCGGAGACCGCCGGCGTGCCGGCCTCCAGGCCGAGCGGTGCCGGGCGCAAGGTCGAGGCGTGGTAATCCGCCTGCTGGACCATTTCCCCGCCGAACTGCCAGTGGCGCAGGCGCTGCAGGGCGTCGCGGCGCCCGTAGAGCAGGCCAACGCCATCCGGGCCGTAAAGCTTGTGGCTGGAGCAGACGTAGAAGTCGCAGCCCAGCGCCTGCACGTCTTGGCGGCCATGTACCACGGCCTGGGCGCCGTCCAGCACGCTCAGGGCGCCCTGTTCTCGCGCCTGGCGGATCAGCGGCTGCACATCCTGCCAGCGCCCCAGCACGTTGGACAGCTGGCTGAGGGCGAGCAGGCGAGTACGTGGGCCGATCAGCGCGGCGGCCTGCTGCGGGTCGATATCACCTTGTGGGGTCAGCGGCAGCACCACCAGTTTCAGGCTTTTGCGCGCCACCAAGTGCTGCCACGGCAGCAGGTTGGCGTGGTGCTCGGCGGCGCTGATGACGATCTCGTCGCCAGCCTCGAACACATGTTCCAGGCCATAGGCGAGCAGGTTGAGGGACTCGGTGGCGCCGCGGGTGAACACGATCTCGTCACGACTGGCTGCGTTCAGCCAGCGTGCTGCCGCGTCACGCGTCGCCTCGAAGGCGCGGGTGGCGCGCTCGCCCGGCAAATGCTGGGCACGGTGCACATTGGCTGCGCCGCCGGCGTAGTAGGCCAGCAGGGCATCGAGTAGCGCTTGCGGTTTCTGCGCCGTGGCCGCGCTGTCGAGGTAGGTCTGGCCGTCGGCGTCCAGGGCCCGCAGGCCGGGGAAATCGGCGCGCCAGGGGGAAATCAGGGTCATCCGGATCTCGTCACGCAGAATGTGAAAACGGGCTGTGCCCACGAAGACACTAGTCTATCGCGCGCACAGCCCGTTCGGGCGAAGCCGGGGCTCAGTTGTGAGCGTGCAGGGCTTCGTTCAGCTCGATAGCCGACTTGTTGGTCTTGCACTCAACCGCGCCGCTCTGCGAATTACGGCGGAACAGCAGGTCCGGCTGGCCAGCCAGGTCGCGACCCTTGACCACCTTGACCTGGTTGTTCTGGTCGTCGAGCAGGGCGATCTTGGTGCCCGCGGTAACGTACAGGCCAGCTTCGACGATGTTGCGGTCGCCCAGCGGAATGCCGATACCGGCGTTGGCACCGATCAGGCAGCCTTCACCCACGGAGATGACGATGTTGCCGCCACCGGACAGGGTGCCCATGGTCGAGCAGCCGCCGCCCAGGTCCGAACCCTTGCCGACGAACACGCCCGCGGAAACGCGGCCTTCGATCATGCCTGGGCCGGCGGTACCGGCGTTGAAGTTGACGAAGCCTTCGTGCATCACGGTGGTGCCTTCGCCGATGTAGGCGCCCAGGCGCACCCGTGCGCTATCGGCGATACGCACGCCGGTCGGCACCACGTAGTCGGTCATTTTCGGGAACTTGTCCACCGCGAAGACTTCCAGCAGATCGCCTTTCAGGCGTGCTTCCAGCTGACGCTCGGGCAGCTCGGCCAGGTCGACCGCACCCTGGCTGGTCCAGGCGACGTTGGGCAGCAGCGGGAAAATGCCGGTCAGGTTCAGGCCATGGGGCTTGGCCAGGCGGTGCGACAGCAGGTGCAGCTTGAGGTAGGCCTCGGGGGTGCTGGTCAGCGCGGCATCTTCGGCGAGCAGGGTGGCGACCAGCGGCTTGGCGCTTTCGGCCAGGCGAGTGAGCAGGGCAGCTTGTACCGAGTCGATGTGCTTCAGGGCGCTGGCCAGTTCACCGGCTTGCTGATTGGTGATGGCGATGGCCTGGTTGCCGCCGCTGTAGCCGAGTTTCTCGGTGACCTTGGCGACCAGCTCGGCGCTCGGGTTGAGCAGCGGCTGTGCGTAGAACACTTCCAGCCAGGAGCTTTGACGGTTTTGGGTGCCGACCCCGAAGGCCAGGCTGAACAGCGTATTGGACATGAGCTTTTCCTTGCAGCGAATTCGATTGAGGGCGATATCAGGCCACTTCGGTGGCGTAACGCTCGGGTTTGAAACCGACCAGCGTGCGGCTGCCGAGATCCAGCACCGGACGCTTGATCATCGACGGCTGGGCCAGCATCAGTTCGATGGCTTTGGCCTGGTCGAGATCGCTTTTCTGGGCGTCGTCGAGCTTGCGGAACGTGGTGCCGGCACGATTGAGGATGGTTTCCCAGCCGTGTTCGTCACACCATTTTTGCAGGTTGCCGCGGTCGATGCCGGCGGTCTTGTAGTCGTGAAACTGGTAAGCGATACCTTGCTCGTCGAGCCAGGTACGGGCCTTCTTCATGGTGTCGCAGGCCTTGATCCCGTAAAGCACGTAACTCATTGGTCTACCTCTGGAAGATTCCACTCGTCGAATCTTCCTGCATGCTTGTGAATGCCGAAGCCTGTGATTATGCCACGACGATTCGGCTTGCGGCGCATCCGCCTGCACTGTGCGTAGGGTCTGGCGTTAGAATGGCTGCGCCCTCGCCAGGCGTGCGGCCGTTCTTGTAAGGATCTTCCCCCCATGCAGCTTCTCTACACCATCCTGACCATGTTGCTGGTGGTCAGTGGCACGCGCATCGGCGCGCAGTTCATCCCCTTGCCATTGCCCCTCCTGCAGATTCTGATCGGCGCGCTGCTGGCGATTCCGGTGCTGGGCCTGCACGTGCGGCTCGACCCTGAACTGTTCCTGCTGCTGTTCATCCCGCCGCTGCTGTTCGTCGATGGGTGGCGCATGCCCAAGGGGCAATTTCGCAAGCTGCGCACGCCGATCCTGTTTCTGGCGTTCGTCCTGGTGTTCGTCACGATTCTGGGTGCCGGATATTTCATTCACTGGTTATTGCCCGGGGTGCCCCTGGCTGCCTGCTTCGCCCTGGCTGCCGTGCTGTCGCCGACCGACGCGGTGGCGGTGGCGGCGATCACCCACGGGCGCCTGCCCAATACCCTGAACAGCCTGCTGCAGGGCGAGGCATTGATGAACGATGCCTCGGGCCTGGTAGCGTTCAAGTTCGCCGTGGCGGCGACCCTGACCGGCATGTTTTCCTTCGCCGATGCCAGCCTGCAGTTCGTGCTGGTGGCCGTTGGTGGCCTGGCCATCGGCGTGGCGCTGAGCTATCTGCTCGGGCGCATGCGCGCCTGGATGATCGGTCGTGGTTGGGAGGAGCCGGCGCCCCATGTATTGCTGATGTTGTTGCTGCCGTTCGCCGCCTATGTGGCGGCCGAGCACCTGGGCTTGTCCGGCATTCTCTCGGCGGTGGCCGCCGGCATGATGCAGAGCCGCCTCGACCTGCTGCCGCGGCAGACCACCACACGGCTGCTCAACCGGGGCGTGTGGGCGATGCTCGAATTCACCTTCAATGGCCTGATCTTCCTGCTGCTGGGTTTGCAGCTGCCGGACATCATCAAGGCGGTGATGGGCGAGAGCCTCGATAGCTGGCAGCTGTTGCTGCCGGCGCTGGGCTACGTGCTGGCGATCTACGCCGTGTTGATGCTGCTGCGCTTCGTCTGGGTGTATTGCTACTGGCGTACCTCGGGGATGGTGCGGCGCTGGCGCGGCAAGTCGACGCGCTTCGCCGGGCAGTCGCGCATCGCCCTGACCGCGGTGCTGACGATCGGTGGCGTGCGTGGTGCGGTGACCCTGGCCGGCGTGATGTCGCTGCCGTTGCTGCTCAATAACGGCCAGGCGTTTCCCGAGCGCGATCTGCTGATCCTTATCGCCGCCGGGGTGATCCTGGTGTCGCTGCTGGTCGCCAGCGTGCTGCTGCCCAGGCTGCTGCCCTTGCTGCCGCAGGACAACGTGGCGCTGCAGGAGGCCGAGCTCAATCGCCATCGGGCGCAGGTGCTGGAGGCGGCTATCCGCTGCCTGGAGAACGATGAGGAAAAGGCCACCGATACCGATAGCGCGATTGCCACGGCCGAGATCCGCGCCAAGCTGATGAGCGAATACCGCGACCTGCTCGAGCGTACCCGCACGCGCCGTGCCGAAGAGTCGCGCGACTATCAGCGCCAGGCCGACCAGCTGGAATACCGCATGCGCCTCCAGGCACTGCGTACGCAGCGCCTGGAGCTGTATCGGATGCGCAAGGACAACCAGCTGGACGACGACATGCTGGCCGACATCCTCCGTGATCTGGATAACGCCGAGGCGCGGCTGCTCAAGGGCTAGTGAAAGTGCTTAGAGGCTGTTCATGAGCTTGTTCGTCGATTTTGGCAACTAAGTGGCGGAAGCGGCCTTTCGTAGGGTGGACGACGCTTCACCTACGCGGCCCGATCCGTCCACCGCTCTGCGAGCGCAATGGTGGACAAAAAGAGCGTTGTCCACCCTACGCTGGGAACGTCCGCTCTTGCCTTGTAGCTGCCGCGTCATGCCCATAAAGATCGTGAACAGGATCTTAGAGCGCGTAGTGCTTGAGCTCTCGGGCGATCAGCAGGCGCTGGATCTCGCTGGCGCCTTCGTAGATCTGGGTGATGCGCGCATCGCGGTAATAGCGCTGCACCGGGAAGTCCTCCAGATAGCCGTAGCCGCCGTGTATCTGCAGGGCCTTGGAGCACACCCGCTCGGCCATTTCCGAGGCGAACAGCTTGGCTTGCGAGGCCTCGGACAAACACGGCTCGCCGGCGCTGCGCAGCCGTGCGGCGTGCAGGGTCAGCAGGCGGGCGGCGTTGATCTGGGTATGCATGTCGGCCAGCAGGTTGGCGATGCTCTGGTGCTCGCCAATGGGCTTGTCGAATTGCACGCGCTCACGGGAGTAGAGCAGGGCGGCCTCGAAGGCCGCACGGGCGATACCAACCGCCTGGGCGGCGATGCCGATACGCCCGCCCTCGAGGTTGGACAGGGCGATGCTCAGGCCCTTGCCGCGTTCGCCAAGCAGGTTGGCGGCGGGAACGCTGCAGTCGTCCAGGGTGATGGCGCAGGTGTCCGACGCGCGGATACCCATCTTGTGCTCACTGCGCTCGATGCGAAAACCGGGGGTATTGGTGGGCACCAGGAAGGCGGAAATACCCTTTTTGCCAAGCGCGGCATCGGTCACCGCGAAGACGATGGCCAGGCCGGCACGGCGGCCGTTGCTGACGAATTGCTTGGCGCCATTGAGCACCCAGCGGCCATCACGCAGTTCGGCACGGGTGCGCAGGTTGTGGGCCTCGGAGCCGGCCTGGGGCTCGGTCAGGCAAAAGCAGCCGATCACTGCGCCGCTGGCCAGGCGCGCCAGCCATTCGCCTTTCTGCTCATTGCTGCCGTAGTTGAGCAGCGGCCCGCAGCCCACCGAGTTATGTACGCTCATCAGGGTGCCGGTGGCGGCATCGGCGGCGGAGACTTCTTCCACGGCCAGGGCATAGGCCACGTAATCGAGGTAGCTGCCGCCCCAGGTATCCGGCACGATCATGCCCAAGAGACCCATCTCGCCCATCTGGGCGACCGCCGCATCGTCTATCCAGCCAGCCTTTTCCCACTCCTGGGCGTGGGGCGCGATGGCGCGCCGGGCGAACTGCCGGGTGCACTCGCGGATCATGCGTTGTTCTTCGTTCAGCTCGATGTCGTGCATAGCGACCTCTCTGTTGTCGTTGGCTCGCGCCGGATCACGGCAGGCGAGCAGTCAGGCACACCCTGGATCACAGGGAGTGCCTGCTACAGAGTCGCCCAGGAACGGGCGAATCGCAAACATCAAGAATGCGTGGTAGCGGTCGCTACCACGCGGCAGGGTCAGTGTGGCTGGCGCAGCTGCTCGAGCAGCTTGGCATCCGGGTAGCCGTCCGCCGGCCAGCCCAGGTGCAGCTGGAAGGCGCGGATGGCCTTGCGGGTATTGGCGCCGATGATGCCGTCGGCGTGGCCGGAGTCGAAGCCGCGGGCATTCAGGCGTTCCTGCAACTCGACGCGTTCGCTGCGGCCCAGCTGGCGATCACCTTCGGGCCAGCTGGCCTGTACGGTGTTGCCGCCGCGCAGGCTGTCGGACAGCAGGCCGATGGCCAGGGCATAGGAGGTCGAATTGTTGTAGCGCAGGATACTGCGGAAGTTGCTGAACAGCAGGAACGCCGGCCCACGATGCCCGGCAGGCAGCAGCAGGGTCGCGCTGGCGTCGTCACCTGGGGTGCTCAGCGGCTGGCCCACGGGGTGGATGCCCAGGGCGCGCCACTGCGCCACGCTGCGGCGTACTTCCGGGTCGGCCAGGGCGTAATCGAAACCTTGCGGCAGTTGCACTTCGTAACCCCAGGGTTGGCGCAATTGCCAGTTGGAGCCCTGCAGGTAATGGGCAGCCGAGGCCAGGGCGTCGGCGGTGGAGGTCCACACGTCGCGCTTGCCGTCGCCGTCGAAGTCCACGGCGTGCTCGTTGTAGGTGGTGGGCATGAACTGAGTCTGGCCCATGGCGCCGGCCCAGGAGCCGACCAGGCTCTCCGGCGCGATATCGCCATGCTGGAGAATCTGCAGCACGGCCAGCAACTGGCTGCGCCAGAAGGCCTGGCGACGGCCTTCATAGGCCAGGGTGGCCAGGGAGCGCACCACGTTGTGGTTGCCGATATTGCTGCCGAAGTTGCTCTCCAGGCCCCAGATGGCGACCAGGGTTTCGGCGTCGACACCGTAGCGCTGTTCGATCTGGTTGAGCATGGCGCGGTTCTGGGTCAGCAGGATACGCCCGCGGGCGACCCGGCTCGGCGACACCGCACCCTTGAGGTATTCCCATACCGGGCGGCTGAACTCGGGTTGGCTGCTGTCGGCCTTGACCACGTCGGGGTTCGGCACCACGCCGGCGAAGGCACGGTCGAACAGGGTCGGGCTGATGCCGGCAGCGATGGCGTCGCTGCGCAACAGGTCGCGCCATTGTTCGAAGCTCAGCTGCTCTTCGGCGGGCTGGCCAAGGGCAGTAGGGGCGGAGGTGGTGCTCGGTAGCCCGCTGGTGGATGCCAGAGGCTGGGCAGGGGCATCGGCGCAAGCCGTGAGCAAAAGCAGAAAGCTGGCCGCAGCGGTGGCAGGCAGGCCGCGAATGAACAGGTTGGGCATGGTCATCTCAACACGTTTTGCAGGTGACCACCTTAGCACGGATGAGCAGAAATGCGGGCTGGGCGAGGTTTTCAAGCCGCCTTAAATGAACAAGCCTCCCAGTTTTGCTGGGAGGCTTGGCGGTTGTAGCTGCCCTTTCCTTTGCCGGGGCGTTCCTGGCGTGAGCGGAACAGCGGCTGGGCGATGATGGATTTGGCCTTGTTGGGGCGCTTCTTCTTGCTCATGGCAGATCCTCGATCAGTGCTCGCAAGGAGAGCGAGCAGCGCAAATCATGCGCCGCTGGGCAGGCAATGTCCATATTCGAAGTAGGCGTTAACAGGCTGTGGAAAAACTAGCTGCGTTGCCATCGCAGCGTTAAAAACAGCCTCAAATGCTCATGTACTACTCGTACACTCCGCTTTTTGTCTGTTTTTGCCTTGCGCTGCCTGCCTCGCCTACGTTTTTCAACGGCCCGTCAAGCGCCGAGTTTCAGGCGTTGCCCGGCCATCATCAGAACCAGGCGTGACAGGCTGGCCCAGGGATCGCCCGGTGCCTGACCCTTGACCTGGGCATCGATCTGCTGGGCATCCATCAGCAAAGCGTTCCAGCGCGCCGGGGTATGGCGCTGCAGGGCCTTGCTGACCAGCGGGCGGCGCTTGTCCCAGACTGGCGGGCGCGCCGAGGCGAAGGCCTTGTCCAGGGGGACGCCCTGGCCATGCTGGTAGGCGATATTGGCCAGCTGGCGCAGCTCGCGGGCCAGCATCACCACGATGAACAGCGACTCCTGGCCCTCGCCACGCAGCCCGTCGAGCATGCGCAGGGCATGGGCGGCCTCGCCATTGAGGATGGCGTCGATCAGGCCGAACACGTCGTAACGGGCGCTGTCGGCGACGGCGGCCTGCACGGTGCCGGCATCGATCTGCTGGCCGTCGGCGAGCAGCTTGAGCTTTTCGATTTCCTGGGCGGCCGCCAGCAGGTTGCCTTCGACGCGCGCGGCGATCAGGTCGATGGCCTCGGCGCTGGCGTTCATGCCGGCTTGCGCCAGGCGCTGACGGATCCACTGCGGCAGCCCGTTGGCATCCACCGGCCAGATCTGCACGAACTGGCAGTGGGGACCGTCGATCAACGCCTTGGCCCACTTGGTCTTCTGCGCACTGCCGTCGAGCTTGGGCAGGCTGATCAGCAGCAGGGTGTCTTCCGGCGGGCGGCCGAGGTATTCGAGAATCGCCGCGGCGCCCTTGTCGCCCGGCTTGCCGTTGGGAATACGCAGCTCGATGACGCGCTTCTCGGCGAACAGCGACAGGCTGGCGCCGGCCTCGTAGAGCATGCCCCAGTCGAAATTGGCTTCGGCGTGAAACACTTCGCGCTCGGTGAAACCCTGGGCGCGGCTGGCGCTGCGGATGGCGTCGGTGGCTTCCTGGCACAGCAGCGCTTCGTCGCCGCACACCACGTAAACCGGGGCGAGCGCGCCTTGCAGGTGTTTGCCGAGTTGGGCGGGAGCGAGTTTCATGAATTATCTAAACCCGATGGGCTGAAGAAAAGGCCCTGCCAGCTTTGCGCCTGATGTGCGATCAGATGGCGGTGAGGCGGTAGCGGCCGTCGGTGCAATAACCTGTGGGAGCGGGCCATGCCCGCGATTTCGCGCGCATGGCGCGCTCCCACAGATAGGGCCTAATGGTCGCTTATGCTCCCATGCTGCCATCGCATCAAACCGACGTACGCAACCGTGAGCGGGTTACTGCGCCGGTAGTTCGATGGGCGATTGCTGCGGCTGCGCCGCTTCGCGCTGGCGCGCCGCTTCCAGGGCATCGGCTTCGGCCTTGGCCTTGGCTTCGGCGGTCTGCTGCAGTTCGTCCAGTTGCGCCGGGGTGATCTGTTGCAGGCGCTGGGCCAGTTGCTGCACCAGGTCGCGGCGCATTTCGGTGCGCAGCTGGGCGGCCTGCTGGTCGTTGCCGATCAGGTTGTTGGAGTCCTGCACGTAGTAGCTCTGCACTTCGAGCTTGTTGCTCAGCAGCAGCAGGTTCTTGGCCCCGCGGATCTCGTAATCCAGGCTCATGGTGCGCTCGTATTCGACGCTGCGTGCCGAGCTGGTGTAACTGGCCGAACGCTGGCTTTCCTGCTCGCCGGCCAGGTACAGCTTGTAGGCGGCGCCCGGGAACACGCGAACGCCGTTGTTCTCCAGCACGTCCTTGACGTCACGCACGGTGTCGCCGTAGGTGTCGCGTGCGCTGACGTCGAGCTCCTTGAGGGCGAACTGCACGTCGCCGGTGCCACGCAGCTGGAAGCCGCACGCGCCGAGCAGGCCAGCCAGGCCGATTACCAACAGATTGCGCTTGATCATCTCGTATCCCCTTGTCCTGCCGGCTCCGCTGGCCGGCATGGCCGAAAACTCTAGACCGGATGCTGGCCGCGGTGGGCGGCCAGCCGTTCCCTGTCGCCTCAACTGGCGACGATATTGACCAGCTTGCCAGGCACCACGATGACCTTGCGGATCGTCAGCCCTTCGGTGAAGCGTTGTACGTTTTCGTTGCTGCGCGCCGCCGCTTCCACCGCCTCGCGGCTGGCATCGGCCGGCACGTCGATCTGCCCGCGCAGCTTGCCGTTGACCTGGATCACCAGTTGCAGGCTGTCCTGCACCAGGGCCGCTTCGTCGACCACCGGCCAGCTGGCGTCGATGATCGCTTCCTCGTGGCCCAGCTCCTGCCACAGTTCGTGGCAGATGTGCGGGGTGATCGGGGCGAGCAGCAGGGCGACGGTTTCCAGGCCTTCCTGAAGCAGGGCGCGCTGTTGGTCGTTGTCCTGCGGGGCTTTTTCCAGCACGTTCATCAGCGTCATCACCTGGGCGATGGCGGTGTTGAATTTGTGGTGCTGGCCGACATCCTGGGAGGCCTGCTTGATCGCCAGGTGGATGGCGCGGCGTACGTCCTTGCCGGCGTCGTCCAGCTTGGCGATATCCAGTACGCCCGGCAGGCCCCGGCTGATATGACCTTGGGCCAGGCGCCAGACGCGGCGCAGAAAGCGGTTGGCGCCTTCGACGCCGGCATCCGACCATTCGCAGCTCATGTCGGGCGGCGAGGCGAACATCATGAACAGGCGGCAGGTGTCGGCGCCGTAGGCATCGATCATCGCCTGCGGGTCGACGCCGTTGTTCTTCGACTTGGCCATCTTCTCGGTGCCGCCGATTTCCACCGGCAGGCCATCGCTGGTCAGCTTGGCGGCGATCACCTTGCCCTTGGCGTCACGCTCGACGGTGACGTCGGCCGGGTTGAACCAGTCCTTGCCGCCGTTATCGAGGGTGCGGTAGTAGGTTTCGGCGACGACCATGCCCTGGGTCAGCAGGTTCTTGAACGGCTCGTTGGACGTGACCAGGCCTTCGTCGCGCATCAGCTTGTGGAAGAAGCGCGCATACAGCAGGTGCAGGATGGCGTGCTCGATACCGCCGATGTACTGATCCACCGGCAGCCAGTGGTTGGCAGCGGCCGGGTCGACCATGCCGCCGGTGTAGTGCGGCGAGGCATAGCGGGCGAAATACCAGGACGATTCCACGAAGGTGTCCATGGTGTCGGTTTCGCGCTTGGCCGCTGCGCCGCATTTCGGGCAGCTGCATGCGTAGAACTCGGGCATGCGCGCCAGGGGCGAGCCGGCGCCGTCCGGGACCACGTCTTCGGGCAGCACGACCGGCAGTTGGTCTTCCGGCACCGGCACGTCGCCACAGCTGTCGCAGTGGATGATCGGGATCGGGCAGCCCCAGTAACGCTGACGGCTGATGCCCCAGTCACGCAGGCGGAACTGGGTGCGCGATTTGCCGAGCTGCTTGCGCAGCAGCGCCGCTTCGATGGCGTCGAAGGCGCCTTCGAAGTCCAGGCCGTCGTATTCACCGGAGTTGATCAGCTGACCATGTTCGCCATAGGCGTCCTGCCACTCGCTGCCCACGTCATCGCCAGCGCTGGTACGCACCACGGCCTTGATCGGCAGGTGGTACTTGCGGGCGAAGGCGAAGTCGCGCTCATCGTGGGCAGGCACCGCCATCACTGCGCCGTCGCCGTAGTGCATCAGCACGTAGTTGGCGACCCACACCGGCAGCTTCTCGCCGGTCAGCGGATGCTCGACGAACAACGAGGTCGGCAGGCCTTTCTTTTCCTGGGTGGCCACGTCGGCTTCGGCGACGCTACCGGCCTTGCATTCGGCGATGAACGCCTGCAGTTCGGCATCGTGCTGTGCGGCCAGGGTGGCCAGCGGGTGCTCGGCGGCCACGGCCACGTAGGTCGCGCCCATCAGGGTGTCGGGGCGGGTGGTGAACACCTTCAGCGCGCCGGCTTCGCCGATGGAGTCGACGTCGTAGGGGAACTGCACTTCCATGCCACGGGATTTGCCAATCCAGTTGCGCTGCATGGTCTTGACCTGTTCCGGCCAGCCATCGAGTTCGTCCAGGCTACTCAGCAGCTCATCCGCATAAGCGGTGATCTTGAAGTAGTACATGGGGATTTCGCGCTTCTCGATCACCGCGCCGGAACGCCAGCCGCGGCCGTCGATGACCTGCTCGTTGGCCAGTACGGTCTGGTCGACCGGGTCCCAGTTGACGGTGCCGTTCTTGCGGTAGATCACGCCTTTTTCGAACAGGCGAGTGAACAGCCATTGTTCCCAGCGGTAGTAATCCGGCTTGCAGGTGGTGACTTCGCGCGTCCAGTCCACCGCCAGGCCCAGGCTTTTCAGCTGGCTCTTCATGTAGGCGATGTTTTCGTAGGTCCACTTGGCCGGCGCGACGTTGTTCTTCATCGCGGCGTTTTCCGCCGGCATGCCGAAAGCATCCCAACCCATGGGCTGCAGCACGTTCTTGCCGAGCATGCGCTGGTAACGAGCGATCACATCACCGATGGTGTAGTTGCGCACGTGCCCCATGTGTAGCTTGCCGCTCGGGTAGGGGAACATCGACAGGCAGTAGAAGGTGTCCTTGCCGGGCTGCTCGCTGACGACAAAGGAATTCTGCGCGTCCCAGTGGGATTGCGCGGCGGCTTCGATTTCACGTGGCTGATACTGTTCGTGCATGGCTACTTGCGCTAGGAGAAGGGGCTTTCGGGAAACGCCGTAGCATACATGACCCCCCTCGGCAGAGGGAAACGCTGATTACGCGGCCTGCCTCGGCCAGCGCCATTTGTCGTCGCGGCAGGTCTGCCGCGGGGTGGCGGCTAAGCTGCAGTGAAAGGCGCCCTGGCTGGAGGTGTGCGATGCAAGCTGATGGAACTCCCGGTAACCCGAGTGACCCCTACGGGCGGTTGCTGCAACGCCTGACGACAGCCCTGGGCGAGGCCGACAACCTGGCCCAGCTGTCCGACAAGCCCACTGTGGAGATGGATGTGCGCGACCTGTCACCGGACGAGCTGGCGCTGATCAGCGCTTACCTCGCCAGCGACCGCGCCTGGCTGGGCGGCTGGCATGGCACGGCCGCGGATTGGTATCAGGCGCCTGGGCTGGCACCGCCGTTCCAGCGTCAGCCCGCCTTCGTCGGCCCAGGGCAAGGTCGCTCTGCCGTGGGCGCGCGGAAAAAAGACTGATCCTGCCCTGCGGCTTGCGCGCAAACCTCGAGAGCCCCTAGGCTTCGACCCTTTGCGGAGGTGCTCGATGCCGTTGCGTTACCTGCTCAAGCAGTTCTTCATGCCGCCCGGCATCCTGTTGTTGCTCATCGCCCTGGGCTGGTTCCTGCGCCGCCGTTTCCCGCGGCTGGCCCTGTGCTGCTTCAGCCTCGGGCTCGGTGGCCTGTGGCTGATGAGCCTGCCGGTGACCGTGGAGTGGATGGCCAGGGCGATAGAGCGCGAGCCAGCCATCGCCCAGCAGCAGTGGAGCACGCTGGCCCAGCAGGCCGACGTCATCGTCGTGCTCGGCGGTGGCCGCGACTCGGACGACCCTGCCTGGGGCGGCGAGCAGCCCAGTGCTCTGGCGCTGGAGCGGACCCGCTATGCGGCGCGGCTGGCCAAGGCCACCGGCCTGCCGGTGCTGACCACTGGCGGGCTGCATTTCGGCCGGCCACCCAGCGAGGCGGCGCTGATGGCCGAGGTGCTGCGCGAGGATCTGGGCGTTGACGTGCGCTGGCAGGAAGAACGCAGCCGCACCACCTGGGAAAATGCCACCGAGACCGCTGCACTGCTAAAGCCCGAAGGCATTCGCCGGGTGTTGCTGGTGACCCAGGCCTGGCACATGCCCCGTTCGCGCTGGTGCTTCGAACAGGCCGGCTTCGAGGTGGTGACCGCGCCGGTAGGCTTTCTCGGCGTGCCCAATGGTCGGCCCATGGGCGGCTGGCTGCCGGAAGGCAAGGCCTTCTGGCAAAGCACCTTGCTGCTCAATGAAGTGATCGGCGCCTTGGCTTATCCGCTGGTGTACGGACGTTAGCCTTGAGTGGTGGGCTGAAGCCTAAGCCGGTATCTCGATTGCAGCGATGCCTTACCCGCCGCCTGATCAAGGCCACAACCTGTGGGAGGCTCTGTGGTGCATGAATAACT
>NZ_JAVHZV010000003.1 GCF_031119625.1 Pseudomonas sp. G34 | reverse complement strand
GGCTAAATGAGTCGGCGAGAAACGCAGCGTCGCGGCAAAACGGGCCCGGCCCTTCGGGTTGCGCGAGAAATCTCGCCATGCGTCGTTGGAGGACTTGGCAAGGGAACAACCATTCCCTGCGTCCTCCGCCTAGCCTGGCGAGATTTCTCGCGGCAACGCGGCTCGCGTTGAAACGGCAACAGACCCTAGGCTGCGCACTCAAGTTTTCCCGGTGGCCACCGATACCAGAAGGGTAAGGTGCATTTACCCGGAGCTCGCTGTGCGACAGCCTCTTTTCCTCATCATCGGATTGATCGTCAGTGCTGGCGCGAGCCTGCCTGCGGCGGCGATCAGCTTCCAGACCCGCCTGGAAAAGGTCGAATGGCAGGTGGCCGGCGACAAGTTCGAGTGCCGCCTGAGCCAGCCGATCACCGATTTCGGTGCCGGGGAATTCGTCCGCCGCGCGGGTGAGCAAGCGACCTTTCGCCTGCAGGCACGCGAGCGTTGGCTGGGCAGCGGCTCGGCCACCTTGTTGGCCGCCGCGGCGCCCTGGCAGCCGGGGCGCGGCGACATCAACCTTGGTGCGGTCAGCGTCGGCAGCGGGGAGGTGCCCTTCAACAGCAGCCAGGAGCAGGCCGGGCGCCTGCTCACCGGCCTGTTGGAAGGGCGTAGCCCGCTGGTGCGCCACCGTACCTCGCTGGGCAGCGAAAGCCTGGAGGTGCGGCTGCTGCCGGTGCGTTTCCGCAAGGCCTACGATGACTACCTCAATTGCACTGCCAAGCTGCTGCCGGTCAATTTCGACCAGGTGCGCCAATCCAATATCGGCTTTCCTGGGGGCGGCACCGAGCTCGATGCCATGGCCAAGGCCAGGCTGGAGATCATCCTCGACTTCATGAAGGCCGACCCCACGGTCAATCGCATCGAGCTCGACGGGCATTCCGACAACAGCGGCAATCGCCTGACCAACCGTGACCTGTCGCGCCGCCGTGCCCTGGCGGTGATGGACTACCTGAAGGCCAATGGCGTGCCCGATGAACGCATCATCATGCGTTTCCATGGCGAGCGTTATCCGCTGGTGCCCAACAACAGCGCCGCCAATCGTGACAAGAACCGTCGCGTGTCGGTGCGCCTGGACAAGGTGCCCGAAGCGCCCGTGCAACCGACCGAGCAGGCCACACCCGCCGCACCACCGGTACCGGCCACACCGGCTGCCACCTCCTGAGCCTGTCGCCTTGACGCCATCGCCTGTCGCACCCCTGTAAATCGGCGCCCATGGGCAGTAGAATCACGGGCTTTCGAACAACCCCGTGGAGTGGATGGCATGTCGGACGTCAAAAAGGTAGTTCTGGCCTATTCCGGTGGCCTGGACACCTCGGTGATCCTCAAGTGGCTGCAAGATACCTATAACTGTGAAGTGGTGACCTTCACCGCCGATCTCGGTCAGGGCGAAGAGGTCGAGCCGGCCCGCGCCAAGGCCCAGGCCATGGGCGTCAAGGAAATCTACATCGACGACCTGCGCGAAGAATTCGTGCGTGATTTCGTCTACCCGATGTTCCGCGCCAACACCGTCTACGAAGGCGAGTACCTGCTGGGTACTTCCATCGCCCGTCCTCTGATCGCCAAGCGCCTGATCGAGATCGCCAACGAGACCGGCGCCGACGCCATCTCCCACGGCGCGACCGGCAAGGGCAACGACCAGGTGCGTTTCGAGCTGGGTGCCTATGCACTCAAGCCCGGCGTCAAGGTCATCGCCCCGTGGCGCGAGTGGGACCTGCTGTCGCGCGAGAAGCTGATGGACTACGCCGAGAAACACGCCATCCCGATCGAGCGTCACGGCAAGAAGAAGTCGCCGTACTCCATGGATGCCAACCTGCTGCACATCTCCTATGAAGGCGGCGTGCTGGAAGACACCTGGACCGAGCACGAAGAAGACATGTGGCGTTGGACCAAGTCGCCGGAAGCGGCGCCGGACACCCCGACCTACATCGAGCTGACCTACAAGGCCGGCGACATCGTTGCCATCGACGGCAAGGACATGAGCCCGGCCACCGTGCTGGCCGAACTGAACCGCATCGGCGGCGAGAACGGCATCGGCCGTCTGGACATCGTCGAGAACCGTTTCGTCGGCATGAAGTCCCGTGGCTGCTACGAAACCCCCGGCGGCACCATCATGCTCAAGGCCCACCGCGCCATCGAGTCGATCACCCTGGACCGCGAAGTCGCTCACCTCAAGGATGAGCTGATGCCCAAGTACGCCAGCCTGATCTACAACGGTTTCTGGTGGAGCCCTGAGCGCCTGATGCTGCAACAGATGATCGACGCCTCCCAGGCCAGCGTGAATGGTGTGGTGCGCCTGAAGCTGTACAAGGGCAACGTGATCGTCACCGGCCGCAAGTCCGATGATTCGCTGTTCGATGCCAACATCGCCACCTTCGAAGAAGACGGCGGCGCCTACAACCAGGCCGACGCGGCGGGCTTCATCAAGCTCAATGCCCTGCGCCTGCGCATTGCCGCTGGCAAGGATCGCAAGCTGCTGTAACGGCTAGCGCTTCCCGTCCACGCCGCAGCCCTGCATTCGCCAGGGCTGCGGCGTGTGATTTCTCTGTAACCATCAGCCACGTACCAGCCGACTGCCTTTGGCGATCTCGCTACAGGGCGGTGCTTGTGTGGGCGTGATGATCGTCGAGGGCGTCGCCGACCTGCCAGGCAGGGCGGCGGTGCAGGCCGGGCGAATGCCGGGCCGGGGATGCGAAGCTAGGCCTTGCGGGTCAGCGGTTGCTGTTCGAACCTGACGCCAGCCAGGCCGCTTTTCATCAGGGCGCGGATGTTGCCATGGTCACTGCCTTCGGGCGTGGCCAGTACGCTGCGGTAGTGCTCGCCGAAACACTGCAGGGCTTCCTGGTCGCTCAGGCCTTCGAGCAGGGCCAGAGCGAGGGTCTTGCACGAGCCTTCGTTCTGGCCAGCGGCGTTCTCTACCTCGCCGTTGCGAAAGGCGCTGGGCTGGTAATCGTAGTGCTCGGCGACAAAGGCCAGGGTTTCGGCAAAGGCGAAATGCTCGGCAGCGAGGCGGGCACGGAAGTCGTTCAGATGGCTCATGCGGATCCTTTCGGGTTCTTGGCGGCGAAGGCAGCCTGTTGCTCGGGGCTGGCTTCGGTCTGGTACTTGGCCTTCCACTCGGCGTAGGGCATGCCGTACACCTCTTCACGGGCCTGATCCGGGGTGATGGCGATATCCAGATCGTCGGCCGCGGCCTTGTACCACTTGGACAGGCAATTGCGGCAGAACCCGGCCAGGTTCATCAGGTCGATGTTCTGCACGTCCGGGCGTTCGCGCAGGTGTTGAACCAGGCGGCGATAGGCGGCGGCTTCCAGTTCGAGACGTTGTTGATCGTTCATGGCGTTTCTCTCCGGGAGGGATGGCGCGATGATAGAAGCCGGCAGGCCGCTCGGCAACCGGGCGGCCAATGGCTCAGCGGTGGCCGGCGAGGGTGATCGACACCGACTCGGCGAAGCGCAGGGCGTGGGGCTTGTCGACTTCCACCTCGGCATAGCGCACGGCCTCGTGGGTCATCACCAGGTCGAGAATCTCCTGGGTCAGCCGCTCCAGCAGGGCGAAACGGTTGCCCTCCACGTGGGCGATGATGGCCTTGGTAATGGTGCGGTAGTTGAGGGCGTGCTCGATGTCGTTGTCGCGCACCGCATCGACGGCTGGGTAGAGAATGGTCAGGTTGATCAACACGTCCTGCTTGTTGTTGATCTCCTCTTCCTTGATGCCGATGAAGGTGCGCAGGCGCAGGTCCTTGACGCGGATGCGCGCCATGCCGGGTTCGAGTCTGGGCATGCTTACTTGCTCCGTCCGATCAGTTGCAGGAATTCGTGACGGGTATTGTAGGACTCACGGAAGGCGCCGAGCATCACCGAGGTGCTCATCACCGAATTCTGCTTCTCCACACCGCGCATCATCATGCACATGTGCTGGGCTTCGATGACCACGGCCACGCCGGCGGCCTGGGTGACTTCCTCGATGGCATTGGCGATCTGCCGGGTGAGGTTTTCCTGGATCTGCAGGCGGCGTGCGTACATGTCGACGATCCGGGCGATCTTCGACAGGCCGAGCACCTTGCCGGTGGGGATGTAGGCCACGTGCGCCTTGCCGATGAAGGGCAGCAGGTGATGCTCGCACAGCGAATACAGCTCGACGTCCTTGACGATCACCATCTCGTCGCTGTCGGAGCTGAACAGCGCGCCGTTGACCACTTCTTCCAGGCTCTTTTCATAGCCGTTGCACAGGTACTGCATGGCCTTGGCGGCGCGCTTTGGCGTATCCAGCAGGCCTTCACGCTCGGGGTCTTCACCGAGGCCGAGGAGGATTTCACGGTAATGATTGGGCAGTAATGGGTTCATCGTCATTATCCTCGCGGCGCCTCACTTGAGGTGGCGGCCGCCGTTCACGGTCAGGGTGGTGCCAGTGATATAGGGGGTGTCCAGCAGGTAGCGCAGGCTCTGGTAGATCACCTGCGGACCAGGCTCGAAGCCCAGGGCGGATTTGCTCAGGGCCTTGCTTCGGTATTCGGCGTCGTCATCTTCATTGAACATCAGCAGCGCCGGGGCGATGCCGTTGACCTTGATGGCTGGCGCGAAGCGCGCCGCGAACGACAGCGTCAGGCTGTCCAGGCCAGCCTTGCTGGCGCAGTAGGCCGGGCGGTTGCCCGAGCCCTTGCGCACCACGTCATCGCTGATATGGACGATATCCGCCTGCTCGCTGCGCTGCAGCAGTTCGGCGCAGTGCAGGTTGATCAGGTAAGGCGCCAGCATGTGCACGGTGAACAGCTGGGCGAAGGCGGCCGCTTCCTCGCCGGGGGCTTCGGCGAACCAGGCCGAAGCGTTGTGCACGATCGCCCGCAGGCTGCCGGTATGGCATTTGAGTTCTTCGATAAAGGCCAGGATGCTCGCTTCATCGCTGAAATCGGCCTGCAGGGTCAGCGCACCGCGCTCGCGCAGGCGCTGCAGGGCAGGCTTTTCGCTGCGAAAGGTCACGATCACGGCATGGCCGTCGTCGAGCAGGCGCTCGGCGCAATGCAGGCCGACACGCTGGCTGGCACCGGTGATCAGGATCGGGGCGTTGCTGACGCTCATGGAAGTCGACCGCAGGTAGGCGAAGAGGCGCCGCGATGAATGCCGGCTAACCAGGTTGTACAACGTTATAGCAGCCGTACAACCTGTACAACCCTTCGAACACTACGGGAAAGCGAGGCGCCATCACCTTGCTGGTGACGGCGCCGCGGTTCAGCCACTGGTGGACGGGCTGGCTCTGCGCGGCAGCGCCGTGCTGCGGGTTCCCTGCAGCCAGGGGGCGAGCAGGCGGGTGACCAGCGGAATGAACAGGTAGGTCATCAGCGGCGTCAGTGCCAGGGTGCTGAGCAGCACGCGGGTGATCAGCGGCACATCGGCCAGCAGGTTGCCGAACAACAGGTTGAAACACAGCGACACCGGGAAAAAGGCCAGCCAGATGGCGATGGTCTGTTTCCAGCGCGGTGGCTGGCGCAAGCCAGTGCCGAACCAGGCGTCGATGCCCAGGGCGCGGTGCTCGTGTGGCTGGGCGAACAGGCCCTTGCCACGCTCCAGCCAGGCACGCCGCGAGGCGGAGTGTTCCCAGGTGGCCATGGTGTGCTCGTCGGTAAAGCGAAAGATCATCTGGAATTCGTCATCGCCAGGCGGCGGGGCGAGTACGCCGGAGCCCAGATAACCCGGGAAGTCGGTGGCCAGCTGCTCGCCTTCGCGTAGCCACGCCATGAAATCGTGATAGCGCTCGCTGGCGACGCGGCGCGCCACCATGAGGGTGACCGGTTCGGTAGACATCGTGTATCTCCTGCTGAGCACATGGCCAGGGTAGGGCCAGGCGATAGGCGCGGTTCGGGGTGGTGAGCCGCGTCGTGATTGCAGCAAGGATTATTCCTATTTCCCGACAATTAGCTAGCGCAGTTCGCTGCCAGGCCGAGAAAAGTGGCCAGGTGCCGCCATCTACAAGCCGGGCAGGCAGTTTGCCGTTCGTCGGCGAGTGCTGCTCGGCTGGCGCTGCAGGCAAGGATTTACCTCAACTTTGCACCGGTTGCGGCAGTCTTGATTCGTTATGGGGCACCGCACAGGCTGTATGAAAGCCACTGCGCTCGGTCATGCAGCCTTGAAGCCGGGCTCTTGTCGCCTGTACAGGCCTTGTACAAGTAACGTCAGTGGCGGCCCGAGCTGAAGTAAACTTGCGAAATCCTGACCTCTGCAACGGTTTTTTCTATGTCCGATCTGGTTGGTTGCGCACCTTTCAACGTCAATGCCTTCAAGGAGGAGGACCTGTTCCCGATCCGCGAGGTGGCGCGGTTGACAGGCGTGAACCCGGTGACGCTGCGCGCCTGGGAGCGGCGCTACGGCCTCATCCAGCCGGTGCGCACCGACAGCGGCCACCGCCTCTATTCACCCGCGGACGTGGAAACGGTTCGCAGCGTGCTGGCGTGGATCGAGCGTGGCGTGCCCGTCAGCAAGGTCGGCCGGATACTGACGCGCAACGAAACCGCCCAGGCCAGCGCCGCGCCCACCTATGAATCGGCCACCTCGGGCGAGTGGACGCAGTGGCAGACCCGGATGCTCGCCGCGTTGCAGGCCTTCGACGAGGCCGAGCTGGATCGTGTTTATGGTCAGGTGTTTTCCAGCTATCCGCTGTCGGTGACCTTCCAGGACATCATCATGCCGCTCTGGCAGCGGCTGCTGCTGCGTTACGGGCGCCCGGGCTACGGCAGCGAGTGGCTGTTCTTCGACACCTATCTGCGTAGTCGGGTGTTGCAGCGCCTGCACAACCTGCGTGACGAGCCGGGGCGCCGCCTGCTGCTGGTGGCGTTGCCCGGGCGCTGCCGCGAGCTGGAATTGCTGGTCACCGGGCTGCTGCTCAATCCCGTCGATGCCGCCGTGCACGTGCTCGGTATCGGCCAGGCGCTTGAGGAGTTGCCGCAGGTATGCAGCAAGATGCAGCCAGTGGCGGTGGTGGTGTTTTCCAACCAGGCGCCGGCGGCCGATACCGGGCAACTGCTCGAGCGCCTGTCGCTGAGCCTGGACTGTCCGCTCGCCCTGGCGGGTGAGGGGGCGGATCTGTTGGAAGACAGTTTCCGAGGCTCGCCGATTGCTTGCCTGGGTAGCGATGGCCGGCTGATACGTCGCCGCTTGCGGCAGTTCCTGGCCGGCTGCCTGGATACCTGAAGCGCGCTTTTTACAGGCTGTGCGCCTTGGGGTAGCGCTTGCGATGCTGCTGGTACAGATGGGCCTGCAGGCGCTCGCTGCTGTCTTCATCGAGCGCCAGTTCGTAGGCCAGCATGCCGTCTTCGGTGATGCGTACCAGGCTGCCCTGCAGAATGATCGGCTCGATGTCTTCGATATCCAGGCCCAGGCTGAAGCGTTCCGGCGGCGAGGCCTTGGCGGTCTGCGCCACCAGCAGGCCACTCAGGGAAAGCTCGTGAACCTCCAGGCTGCTGGGATGGCCGTCGCGGCGCAGTAACGGCTGCGGCGGATCGAGCGGCAGGCGCCAGGCGCGGTGGAAGGAGCCCTCCTCGAAAATCTGCGGAACACCCAGTTCCAGGTGCGGCGTGTTCTCGGCGTCGGTGACCAGGTGCGGTTTGAACGTCAGGCGCTGGTTGTCGATGTGCGCCTCGATGGTCAGTTGCTCCTTGGCGGCGCAACTGGCCAGCAGCTCGGCGGTCTGGCGTGCGGCATCGACCTGCAGAACCGGATCGGGCTCGGCAGGGGGCTGGGCGCTTTCCGTAAGCTGCTGGATGAATTCCATTTCGAGGGGGGTTAACAGGGACGAATCCTGCATGACGGCTTCTGCGCAAGGAGATGGGGCTCTCTTGTGACAACTCGACCGATGTTTCGTTACCGTTACCGCGATTTTTTCAGCGCTGCCAGTTCGGCACGCAGGGCTGCCAGCTCTGCTTCCAGGGCCTTTACTCGTTGTTGGCTCGCCACATGTTCACTGACGTCCTTCTGCACGCCGATGAAGTAGGTCAGCTGATCGGCTTCGTTGAAGACGGGGGTAATGGACAGCTCGTTCCAGAAGGTGCTGCCGTCCTTGCGGTAGTTGCGAATCACCTCGCGACAAGGCTGGCGGCTGTGGATGGCCTTGCGGATCAGCGCGGCGGCCGGCTGGTCACGTTCTTCGCCCTGCAGGAAGCGGCAGTCCTGGTAGAGGATTTCCTCGCTGCTGTAGCCGGTAAGGGCCTCGAACGCCGGGTTGGCGTAGATCAGGATATGGTCCTCGCCTTCCTGTTCCGCGACCACGATGCCGTCGTTCGAGGCCTCGACCACCCGTTGCAGCAAGTTGGCATTGATCATCACATGCGTCCCCATCGATTTTCACCAGTCTACCAGAGGCACAGCGATTGCCACCTGGCCGGGCAGGGCAGCGCGAGGCGCGATGCGGCATAATGGCGGGCAGTTCTAGTTGATGGAGTTTTCATGAAAGTCGCGATTCTTTCCGGTTCGGTTTACGGCACCGCTGAAGAAGTGGCCCGGCACGCCGAGTCGTTGCTCAAGCAGGCCGGTATCGAAGCCTGGCACAACCCGCGCGCCACGCTCGACGAGGTCAAGGCCTTCGCCCCCGAAGCCTTCCTGGTGGTGACCTCGACCACCGGCATGGGCGAGCTGCCGGATAACCTGCAACCGCTGTATCAGCAGATCCGCGATCAGCTGCCGGCCTGGGGTGGGCTGCCGGGCGGGGTGATCGGCCTGGGCGATTCCAGCTACGGCGACACCTACTGCGCCGGTGGCGAACAGGCCCGGGAATTGTTCGCCGAGCTGGGCATTCGCGAAGTGCTGCCGATGCTGCGTATCGACGCCAGCGAAAGTGTCACGCCCGAGCAGGATGCCGAGCCGTGGATCGGCGAATTTGTCGGGATGTTGCAGAAAAGCGACCGTCCATCCTGATGAACGAACATTGTTGAACCGGGGCCAGTCGGGTGTAGGGAGCGTTCATTTTCAGCGATGAAAAGTACATCGATGAAAGCGGGCGAGCTTCTCCCACCAACTGGATGAAAGGTGACGACAATGAACACGTCTAAAATTACCGCTCTCGTATTCAGTGGCCTGCTGGCCGGTGCCATGCTGCCAGCAGTTGCCGATTCGACTGCCCCAGCGCCTACCGGCCCTACTAACCCCTCCGCGCCCGCTGTGCCGACAAATGATCCAGGCCTGGGTACCGATGACGGCAACACGCTGCCTGGTGGCACCATGAATCCAGGCACCAATAACGGCGCAACCACCCCAGGTACCGGCACGGGTACCGGTAATGGAACCGGCGCAGGTTCCGACCCGATGCCAGGCGGCACTGGCACCAATGGCGGTGGCACCGGCACTGGCACCGGCACCGGCGGTGCGGGCACAGGTACCGGTACTGGCGGCGGTGCGGGTAGCGGCGCCGGTGGTGCTGGTGGCGCCGGCGGTAGCGGTCAGTAACCACTGAGTGGCGCAGGCGTTCCCGGTTTAGTCGGCGAGCGCCTGCCGATTACTGGCTATGGGCAAAGGTGCCTCAGCGATTGCCTTTGATACCGTATTTGCGCAAGCGTGTGGCGATAGCACTGTGGGAGGTCTGCAGGCGCGCTGCCAATTGCCGCGTCGAGGGATGGCTGGCGTAGAGCTTTTCCAACAAGTCCTTTTCGAATGCCGAGACCGCGGCCTCCAGGCTGCCAACTTCCCCTCCCGACTGTTGCGCGACTGCCGTGCCGGCGATGTCCAGATCACCGACCTGCACCAGATTGCTCTCGCTGATGGCGGCTGCCCGAAAAATCACGTTCTGCAACTGACGCACGTTGCCCGGCCAGCGATTGCCGAGCAGTGCCGGGTAGGTGTCAGGGGTGAGGCGACACTGGGTGCGCTGGATCTGCGCGCAGGCCTGCTGCATGAAGTGGCGGGCCAGCAGCACGATGTCCTGACCGCGTTCGCGCAGCGGCGGCACCTGCAGGTTCAGCACGTTGAGGCGGTAGAACAGGTCCTCGCGAAACTCCCCATCGGCGACCATGCGCTCCAGGTCGCGGTGGGTGGCGCTGATGATGCGCACGTTGACGCGCTCCTCGCGATCGCCGCCCACCCGGCGGAAGGTGCCGTCACTGAGAAAACGCAGCAGCTTGGCTTGCAGGTAAGGGGACATCTCGCCGATCTCGTCGAGAAACACCGTGCCGTGATTGGCCAGCTCCAGCAGCCCGGGCTTGCCACCGCGCTGGGCGCCGGTAAAGGCGCCGGGGGCATAGCCGAACAGCTCGCTTTCGGCGAGGCTCTCCGGCAGGGCCGCGCAATTGAGTGCCAGGAACGGCGCGGCGTGGCGCGGGCTCAGGGCATGGCAGGCACGTGCCACCAGCTCCTTGCCGGTGCCGGTTTCACCATGGATCAGCAGCGGGGCGTCCAGCGTCGCCACCCGCTGCGCTCGCGCCTTCAGCGTGCGGATGGGCAGAGAGTCGCCAAGCAGTGAATCGAAACCCTCGGCATGGTCGTGGTGCAGCGCGGCCAGGCGTGCACCGATGCGGCTGGGCTCGTAGAGCGTGAGCAGGGCGCCTGCCAATTGGCCGGCTTCGGCGGCTTCGCTGATCGGTGTGGCGTCGAGCAACAGCGCCTGGCCATTGAGGGTTACTTCGCGCAGTGGCAGCGCAAAGCGCTGGTCGAGCAGGGCCTGCTGCAAATCGGCATCGGCGAACAGCTCGCCAAGCGCCTCGCCCTCCGGCTCACGGCCACACAGGGCAATCAACGCCGGGTTGGCCAGCAGCACGCGGCCGCCACCATCGACGGCCAGCACCGGATCACTCATGGCGGCCAGCAGTGCATCGAGCTGCAGGCGGCGGCGTTGCCCGGGCAGGATATCGACCACCTTCACCGCCTGCACGCCGCGCACCTTGAACAGGGCGTCGCGCAGCTCCTCGAGCACCGCCGCACTCAGCGTTGGCGCATCGATATAGACATTGGGCGGCACCATCTCCACGGCATCGAGGTTCAGGTTGCGGCCGCCCAGCAGGGCGAGCACTTCCTGGGTAATGCCGACGCGGTCGATGAAGGTGACGTGAATGCGCATGGTGACCCAGGTAACGGAGGAGGGTGGCGCAGTATGCCCGGTCTGCTCGGCAAGGTTAACCGGCGCCAATCGTTAACCTGGCCGTAACGATACGACGCCGTGCTTGATTGATGGGCGGGGATTGCACTTCTACTGTGTCGCCACGACAGCGGAACTCGTGGAGTCTTCAATGACAACAACAATATCCCCACCGCCGCAGTGGTCGCGCCGTCGCGCGGAAAAGGCGCGGCGACTCGATCAGGTGCGTCACCTTGCCGATGGCGTGGTGCTGCCGGGCGACAAGATCGTCACTGCGCTCGAGGCGCTGATCGCCCCCGGCGACCGGGTGGTGCTCGAAGGCAACAACCAGAAGCAGGCGGATTTCCTTTCCCGCTCGCTGGCCCAGGCCGACCCCGGCCGCCTGCACGACCTGCACATGATCATGCCCAGCGTCAGCCGCGCCGAGCACCTCGATCTGTTCGAACGCGGCATCGCCCGCAAGCTCGATTTCTCCTTCGCCGGGCCACAGAGCCTGCGCATCGGCCAACTGCTCGAAGACGGCCTGCTGGAAGTCGGCGCCATCCACACCTATATCGAACTCTACTCGCGCCTGCTGGTGGACCTGATCCCCAACGTCGCCCTGGTCGCCGGCTTCCAGGCCGACCGCCACGGCAACATCTACACCGGCCCGAGCACCGAGGACACCCCGGCGCTGGTGGAGCCCACCGCGTTCAGTGACGGTATCGTGATCTTCCAGGTCAACGAGATCGTCGACGAACTGCCGCGGGTGGACATTCCCGCCTCCTGGGTCGACTTCGTGGTGGTCGCCGACAAGCCCTTCTATATCGAGCCGCTGTTCACCCGCGACCCGCGCCATATCAAGCCGGTGCACGTGCTGATGGCGATGATGGCGATCCGCGGCATCTACGAGAAACACAAGGTGCAGTCGCTCAACCATGGCATCGGTTTCAACACCGCGGCCATCGAACTGATCCTGCCCACCTACGGCGAGTCCCTGGGCCTGAAGGGCAAGATCTGCCGCAACTGGACCCTCAACCCGCACCCGACGCTGATCCCGGCCATCGAGACCGGCTGGGTGCAGAGCGTGCACTGCTTCGGCACCGAGCTGGGCATGGAGGGCTATATCGCCCAGCGCCCGGACGTGTTCTTCACCGGCCGCGACGGCTCGATGCGCTCCAACCGCCTGATGTGCCAGTTGGCCGGGCAGTACGCGGTCGACCTGTTTATCGGCGCCACGCTGCAAGTGGACGGCGATGGCCATTCCTCCACCGTCACCCGTGGCCGCCTGGCCGGCTTCGGTGGCGCACCGAACATGGGCCACGACCCCCGCGGTCGCCGCCATCCGACCCCGGCCTGGCTGGACATGGCCATGCCGGGCGGTGAAGCGCCGGTGACCCTGCTCGAACGTGGCAAGAAGCTGGTGGTGCAGATGGTCGAGACCTTCCAGGAAGGCGGCAAACCGACCTTCGTGGAAACCCTCGACGCCGTTGGCGTGGCGCAGAAGGCCGGCATGCCGCTGGCGCCGATCATGATCTACGGCGACGACGTGACCCACCTGCTCACCGAAGAGGGCATCGCCTACCTGTACAAGGCGCGCAGCCTGGAAGAGCGCCAGGCGATGATCGCCGCGGTGGCCGGGGTTACTGCCATCGGCCTGCGCCACGACCCGAAAGACACCGCACGGATGCGCCGCGAAGGGCTGATCGCCCTGCCCGAAGACCTCGGCATCCGCCGCACCGACGCCAGCCGTGAGTTGCTCGCGGCCAAGAGCATCGCCGAGCTGGTCGAGTGGTCGGGCGGCCTGTACAACCCGCCTGCCAAATTCAGGAGCTGGTGATGAATGCACTCACTGCACTTCAGCCGCAGCTCTCGCTGTCCTTGTGCGATTGGCTGGCCGACCTGGCGGTCGACGCGCTGATCGACGAGGCCGACCTGTCGCCCAAGCCGGGGCTGGTGGATCGGCGTGGCAGCGGCGCCCACACCGACCTGCACCTGGGCCTGATGCACGCTTCGGCGCTGGCCCTGTGGCCGAGCTTCAAGGCCATGGCCGAGGCGGCCCGGCAACGCGGCGAGATCGACCTGCACCTGCGTGAAACAGTCGGCCATATCGGCCGCGAAGGCGAGGTGGAGATGCTGCGGGTTACCGGCGGCATCAATACCCATCGCGGCGCGATCTGGGCGCTGGGGCTGCTCAGCGCCGCCGCCGCGCTGGATGTGAGCATGCTGGCGCCCGCCCAGGTCGCCCTGCGCGCCGCGCGCCTGGCCCTGCTCGATGACCGCGCGGCGCCCGCCACCGGTGCCAGCCATGGCGCCCAGGTCTGTCGCCTGTACGGCGTGCATGGCGCCCGCGAAGAAGCGCAGCTGGGCTTCCCTGCGGTGATCCAGCAGGCGCTGCCGCAACTGGCGCGCAGCCGCGCCGCCGGGGCAGGGGAGCAGAACGCCCGCCTGGATGCGCTGCTGGCGATCATGACCCAACTGGCTGACACCTGCGTGCTCTACCGCGCCGGCATGGCCGGGCTGACCCGCATGCAGAGCGGTGCCCGTGCAGTGCTCGCCGCTGGCGGTTGCGCCAGCCTCGACGGGCGCCGCCTGCTGCGTGATTTAGAGCGCGACATGCTGCACCTGCGTGCCTCGCCTGGCGGCGCTGCCGATCTGCTCGCCGCCACCCTGTTCCTCGACCGCCTGCAGCATGGCCTGCCGGCGCAGCTTGGGAGTCTGTGAAATGGAAACCTTGTCTTTTCAATTCCCCGCCGGGCAACCGGCCAAGGGCCGTGCGCTGGTGGGCTGCGTCGGTTCCGGTGACCTGGAGGTGATGCTCGAGCCCGGCCAGGCCGGCACCCTCGCCATCGAGGTGGTCACCTCGGTCAACGGCAGCGCGCCGCGTTGGCAACTGCTGTTCGAGCGCATGTTTGGCGAGCAGCAGCTGCCCGCACTGAACATTGCCATCCACGATTTCGGCGCCACCCCTGGCGTGGTGCGCCTGCGCCTGGAGCAGGGCCTGGAGGAACTCAACCATGGCTGAGCAGAACATTGCGCGCCTGCTGGCGCAGCGCAGCTTCACCGAACTCGGTGCCCGCGAGCGGGCCCGCGCATTGCTCGATGCCGGCAGTTTCCGCGAGCTGCTCGACCCCTTCGCCCGACTGATGTCGCCCTGGCTGCCCAGGCAGGGCATCGTGCCCCAGGCCGATGACGGCGTGGTGGTGGCCAAGGGATTGATCGATGGTGCGCCTGCGGTGGCCATCGCCATCGAAGGTGCCTTCCAGGGTGGCAGCCTCGGCGAAGTGGGCGGGGCGAAGATCGCCGGCGCCCTGGAGCTGGCGGCCGAAGACAACCGCAATGGCACGCCGACCCGCGCCGTGCTGCTGCTGGAAACCGGCGGTGTGCGCCTGCAGGAGGCCAACCTGGGCCTGGCGGCGATTGCCGAGATCCAGGCGGCCATCGTCGAACTGCGTGAGTTTCAACCGGTGATTGGCCTGGTGGCCGGGCCGGTCGGCTGCTTCGGCGGCATGTCCATCGCCGCCGGGTTGTGCAGCTACCTGCTGGTGACCCGCGAGGCGCGCCTGGGCCTCAACGGCCCCCAGGTGATCGAGCAGGAAGCCGGCCTGGACGAATACGACTCGCGCGATCGGCCCTTCATCTGGAGCCTGACCGGCGGCGAGCAGCGCCACGCCAGTGGCCTGGTCGACGGCTATGTGAGTGACGACGTGGAAGCGATTCGCGCCGAGCTGCATGGCCTGTTCGCCAAGGGCAAGCCGGCCCAGGAGCGCAGCCGGCGCCATGCCTGGTTCCTTGAGCGCCTGCGCGCCGTCGACACCTCCGTCCAGGCCGATGCCGCTGCCGTGCGCAGCGCCTACCAGGGAGCATGAACATGACCAACGCACAGCAACAACGCGGCCTGCACTGGTTCAACGCCTTGGCCGGCAATGCTCAGTCGATCCCGGGATTGCCCGCCTCGCTGCGCGTCGCCGATGGCGAACTGGCGGGGCAAGCGGTGCGCTATCTGGCGGTGATCGCCGATGCCGACAATCCCTTTCCTCGCGCCCGTAACGGCGAGGTCGGCCTGCTCGAGGGCTGGGGGCTGGCCCAGGCCGTGGACGAGGCCATCGAGGCCGACCGCGACAAAGCGCACAAGCGTGCGCTGATCGCCATCGTCGATGTGCCCAGCCAGGCCTATGGCCGCCGCGAGGAAGCCTACGGCATCCACCAGGCCCTGGCCGGCGCGGTGGATGCCTATGCCCGCGCGCGCCTGGCCGGCCATGGGGTGATTGGTTTGCTGGTCGGCAAGGCGATGTCCGGTGCCTTTCTCGCCCATGGCTACCAGGCCAACCGGCTGATTGCCCTGCGCGACGCTGGGGTGATGGTGCATGCCATGGGCAAGGCCGCCGCCGCGCGCATTACCCTGCGCAGCGTCGACGAGTTGGAGGCGCTGGCCGCCAGTGTGCCGCCGATGGCCTATGACCTGGACAACTACGCCTCGCTCGGCCTGCTGGCAGAGGTGCTCGATGTCGAGCAGGCCGCGCAACCAACGGCTGCCGACCTGGCCCGCGTGCGGGATGCCCTGGGCCGTGCCCTCGCCGATATCGCCGGCAGCCCGCGGGATCTGCGTAACCGCCTGGGCGCCGCCAACCGCGCGGCGTCCACGCAGGTGCGCGAGGCCTTGCGCGCGCAGTGGTAAGGCGTAGGGCGGGTGAACCCCGTCGATCCTGAACGATGCGAAATGGCGGGTTGCACCCGCCCTACGGAGGATACAACGATGCTTCCGACACCCCGCCCACATGATCTGCTCTGGGGCCTGCGCCCCGAGCAGCTGCCAGAGGAGGCGCCGGCCTGGGCTCGCGCCGCCCTGGGCGGGCATGTGCCGGTGGTGGTGCGGCGTGCTCCAGCCGCGGCGGGCTGGGTCGCCGTCGGTATCCGCGGCGCGGCGCGGGAACAGCGCCATGCCACCTGGATGCGCCTGAGCGAGATCAGCCGCCTGGTCAGCCCTGAAGCGATTGCGCGCGCCGGTCGCTGGCGCCAACACGGGCAGCCGCAGTGGCCGGCGTTGCGGGCGTTGAACCAACTGGCGCCGCGTCTCGATGCCTTGGGCCTGGCCTGGGGCGTGACCGGCAGCCTGGGCTTCGAACTGGCCAGCGGCATCGCCGCCGCGCATGCGGACAGCGATCTCGACCTGTCGCTAGGTGCCCCCGATCAGCTTTCGCGCGCCGAGGCGC
Organism: Pseudomonas sp. G34; assembly: GCF_031119625.1. Classification (GTDB taxonomy): domain Bacteria; phylum Pseudomonadota; class Gammaproteobacteria; order Pseudomonadales; family Pseudomonadaceae; genus Aquipseudomonas. Next base: position 133,924 of record NZ_JAVHZV010000003.1, on the reverse strand, counting down.
GGGCATTGTGCGTGCTGCTGGATGAAGCACCGGGCCGTATCGACCTGCAACTGGAAACCCCGCACGGCGCCGTGGCGCTGCGCGAATGGGCCGGCGAGTCGCCCCGCGTATTGCTGAAAACCCAGAACGGCCCGTTGCTGGTTCGCGATCCCTGGCACCTGCAGCAGGTGGCGGCGTGAGTACCCTCTGGGCCTTTCCCGGCCAGGGCGCGCAGCAGCCCGGCATGCTCCAGGCCTTGCCTGATGCACCTGTGGTGCAGGCCTGTATCGAGCAGGCCAGCGCCGCCCTGGGCGAGGACGTACGCCTGCTGGATTCGGCCGAGGCGCTGCAAAATACCCGCGCCGTGCAGCTCTGCCTGCTGATTGCCGGCGTCGCCGCCGCGCGCCTGCTGAGCGAGCGTGGCCATCGCCCGGACTATGTTGCCGGCTTGTCCATCGGCGCCTATGCCGCTGCCGTGGTGGCCGATGCGTTGGATTTCGCCGATGCCGTGCGCCTGGTCGCCCTGCGTGGCGAGCTGATGCAGCGCGCCTATCCCCAGGGCTATGGCATGACCGCCATCCTCGGCCTCGACCAGGCCCGCATCGAGGGCCTGCTGGCCGACGCCGAAGGCCCGGTGTACCTGGCCAATATCAACGCCGAAACCCAGCTGGTGATTGCCGGCAGCGATGCCGCCATGGCCCGGCTGGCCGAACGCGCCCGCGCCCTCGGTGCCGGTGCGGCGAAACGCCTGGCCGTGAGCGTGCCGTCGCATTGCGAACTGCTCGCTGCACCGGCCCGCGAGCTGGCTGCCGCGTTCGCGCAGGTCGAGCTGCGGGCGCCCCAGGTGCGTTACCTGAGTGGCAGTTCGGCGCGCCTGATCCGCGACCCGGAAACCCTGCGCGATGACCTGGCCATGAACATGAGCCGCGTCGTCGACTGGCAGGCCACCCTCACTACCGCCTATGAGCGCGGCGTGCGCCTGCACCTGGAACTGCCTCCGGGTGGCGTGCTGACCGGGCTTGCCCGGCGCGTCTTCGAGCCTGGCCAGGCGATCGCCTTCACCGGTGCGCGCCTGGATACACTCGACGCCATGTTGCGTCAGGAGGTGAGCCGCGACCGCTGAGCCGTAGCGTTTACCGAAGCACAAGAACAACAACTTCGATCGTAAAACGAGGACAACAACAATGATCATCTACGGTGTCGCCTTTCTGGCGTTCTGCACCCTGGCAGGCATCTTCATCGGAGAGCTGCTGGGCAAACTCATCGGCGTACCCGCCAACGTCGGCGGTGTCGGCATCGCCATGATGCTGTTGATCTTCCTGGGCAGTTACCTGAAAAACCGTGGGCTGTTCACCGGCAAATCGGAGCAGGGCGTGGAGTTCTGGAGCGCCATCTACATTCCCATCGTGGTCGCCATGGCCGCCCAGCAGAACGTCTACGGCGCCCTCAGCGGCGGGCCGATGGCGATTCTCGCCGGTGCCGCCGCGGTGATCATCGGCTTTGCCCTGGTGCCGGCCCTGTGCCGGATTGGCCAGAAGAAGGCCGATGCCGAAGCGGCTTCCCCCCTGCCCAAAGCGCCGCGGTGACTGCCATGTACGAATCTCTGATGAAGGTCATTACCGGCTACAGCCTGCTCAGCGGCTTCGCCATCGTCGGCATTACCATGTGGGTGTCCTACTGGATGTCCGACAAGCTCACCAAGGGCCGCCTGCACGGCTCGGCCATCGCCATCCTGCTCGGGCTGTTGCTGTCCTATATCGGTGGCGCCTATACGGGGGGGCAGAAGGGCCTGGTGGACATTCCGCTGTTCGCCGGCATCGGCCTGCTCGGCGGCGCCATGCTGCGCGATTTCGCCATCGTCGCCACCGGTTTCGGCGTCAGTGTCGAGGAGCTCAAGCGTGCCGGCGTTGCCGGGGTGCTGGCGCTGTTCGTCGGCGTGCTGGCCTCGTTCGTGGCCGGCGTGGGGGTGGCCATGGCCTTCGGCTACACCGACGTGGTCAGCCTGACCACCATCGGTACCGGCGCGGTGACCTATATCGTCGGCCCGGTCACCGGCGCGGCCATCGGCGCCAGCTCCGACGTGATGGCGCTGTCCATCGCCGCCGGGCTGATCAAGGCGATCCTGGTGATGGTGGCCACGCCCTTCGTCGCCCCCTATATCGGCCTCAACAATCCACGCAGCGCGGTGATCTTCGGCGGCCTGATGGGCACCTCCAGCGGCGTGGCCGGCGGCCTGGCGGCCACCGACCCCAAGCTGGTGCCCTATGGCTGCCTGACCGCGGCCTTCTACACCGCGCTGGGCTGCCTGCTCGGGCCGTCCTTGCTCTACTTCATGATGCGCGGCCTTCTCGGCTGACCTTTCGCCCGCCCTCGTGGCGGGCTTTTTCTATACGACGGGAACATCGTCCCGGGTTTCGCTTCGCTCTACCCAGGCTACGGTGTTGTGGGAGGCGCTTCAGCGGCGACCCCTGCCTTCACGACTGCCGGCTGTACATGCGGCACTCGGCGAGCAGTGCCAGCAGGTTGGGGTCGCGCTCCCGGGCGTTGAGAAACACCACCCCGATATGCTGCTGCAGCTGGTACTTGGCCTGCAGCGGAATCAGCTTCATGCGGTTCTCGTACACCGCGGCCACGCGCCCCGGCAGCAGGGCGTAACCCACCCCTGAGCTGACCATGCTCAGCAGGGTGAAGATGTCCTTGACCTGCATCGCCACCTTCGGCTCGAAGCCGGCCTGCTGGAACACCCGTTCACCGTCACGAAAGGTGGCGTAGCCCTGGGTGAGGGTGATGAAGGTGTGGTCGCGCAGATCGGCCAGATCCACCTCTGCCTGTTCGGCGAAGGGCGAGTCGTTCGGTGCGGCAAGAAAGATGTCGTCGGAAAACAGCGCCAGCTGCCCGCAGTCCATGTCACTGACGCTGTCGTCGAGGGCGATCAGGATGGCGTCCAGCTCCATGTTCCTGAGCTTGTAGAGCAGGTCGACGTTGGAGCCGAGGATCAGGTCGATATTCAGTTCGCTGCGGCGCAGCTTGAGGCCCATGATCAGTTGCGGCACGGTTTTCACCGTCAGCGAATAGAGCGAACCCAACTTGAAGCGCTCGGCGCCGAAGCCGGCCGCCTCGCGGGTCAGGCGCACCATGTCCTGGGCGTCCTGGATCAGCTTCTGGGCCTTTTCTTCCAGCACATAGGCGCTTTCCAGGGGAATCAGGTTGCGGCCCTCGTGCTTGAACAGCGGGCAGCGCAAGGCATTTTCCAGCGAATGCACGGCGCGGTGCACGCTCACGTTGCTGGTCTGCAGCTCGCTGGCGGCGCGGGCCAGGTTGCCGCTGCGCATGAAGGCGAGAAAGATTTCCAGCTTCTTGAGCGTCAGCTCTTCGTCGATCTGCATGGGCGCCTGTCCTTTGCGGGGGAAGGGCGATTGTGCCGCATCGGCGAGAGATGTGCAGGGCGGGGGCGACCTGCCTGCGCAAGGGCAGGCAGGTATTCAGCCGATCACTCCGGCAACTGGCAGCCCTTCTGGCGCAGCGACTCGATCACCCAGCGGCGATCGTTCTGGCCAGCGGCGATGCGCTCGAGCTGAGCGAGTTCGGCGCGGTTCTTGGCGTCAGCGCGCTCGAATACACCGGGCACTTCGTCATAAGGCACGCAGAGCAGGCCGTCGTCATCACCGATCACCAGGTCGCCCGGCTCGATGACCATGCCGTCGATGGCAATTGGCACGTTGATTTCACCCGGGCCGTCCTTGTACGGGCCGCGATGGGTGATGCCGGCGGCGAACAGCGGGAAGTCGCCCGCGCGGATGGCCGCCGCGTCACGAATCGCGCCGTTGATGACGATACCGGCCACGCCGCGCTTGGCCGCGTAGGCCACCATCATTTCGCCGATCAGGGCATTGCTCAGCTCGCCACCGGCATCCACCACCACCACATCACCGGGCTCGGCGATATCCAGGGCGTAGTGCAGCATCAGGTTGTCCCCTGGCCGCGCTTTGACCGTCAGGGCCGGGCCGGCCAGCATGCCGCCGCCATGCATCGGACGCAGGCGCGCGCCGCCAGCGGTCATCCGGTTCATCGAGTCGCTGACGCAGGCCACGGGCACGCTGCGAAAGCGCTCGACCCAGTCGGCGCTCACCTTGCGGGCCGCTGACAGCACTCTGAATCCGATGGACATGGTTGATACCTCGTGTCGATGTTGTTGATTTAATGAAATGTAATTTCATAAATACCATCGAGCCACCTAGGGCACAACCACCTCTTCAGGTATCACGCTGTCTTTGATTGGCGCTTTTCCGGGTTTTATGCGGATTTTGGCGTTATTGGTGCGCGCTGACGAATTTCAGCAAGTCCGGATTTTATAATTATTGAAATGGCATTTCTTTATGGGTAGTCTGGTTTCAATCGCGGGCCACCCCGCGCATGACAAGCGAACAAGAACAAGGTACGCAGCATGAATCGAAGCATTCTGGTCACCGGGCCGGCACTGTCTCCCTCTGCCATGGCGTTCGCCGCCGAGCAGAACGTCAAGGTGATTCCCACGCGGCCCTATGCGCCGGTCGAGGAACTCCTTGCGATCATTGCCACCGAACAGCCGGGCGCGGTGATCGTCCGCCAGGGCCAGTTCGGCCGTGAGCTGATCGAGGCGATGCCCGATCTGCGGATCATCGCCAAGCATGGCGTGGGCTACGACACCATCGACATCCAGGCGGCAGCCGAGCGCAACATTCCGGTGACCATCGCCCTGGGCGCCAACGCACAGTCGGTCGCCGAGCATGCCTTCGCACTGATGTTCAGCGTGGCGCGCCAGGTAGCCTGGCTCGATGGGCGGATGCGCGGCGGCAACTGGGACAAGGCCACCGCCAAGGGCGTGGAGCTGTCCGGCAAGACCCTGGGGCTGATCGGCCTGGGCTCGATCGGCGGCATCCTGCTCGACCTGGTGGCGCCGCTGAACATGCAGGTGCGCATCTTCGACCCCTACCTGAAAACGCTTCCCGAGCGGCCGAACATCAGCCGCGAAAGCGACTTCGAGCGCCTGCTCGAAGACTGCGACGTGATCAGCCTGCACTGCCCGCTGACCGCCGATAACCGTCACCTGATCGGTGCCGCGCAGCTCGAGCGGATGAAGCCTGGGAGCATTCTGATCAATACCGCGCGTGGTGAGCTGATCGACAGCCAGGCGCTGATCGCCGCGCTGCGCGCCGGCCAGATCGGCGGTGCCGGCCTGGATACCTTCGAGCAGGAGCCGCCTGCGGCCGACAGCGCGTTGTGGTCGCTGACCAATCTGGTGGCGACCCCGCACGTCGGCGCCAACACCCAGGAGTCGCAAGACCGCGTCGGCCTGTTGGCCGTGCAGCAGATCGTCGCCCATTGGGCTGGCGAAACGCTGCAGCCGCGTAGCGTGGTCAATCGCCACCTGCTACCGACAAGCTGATTCGATAGGGGCACCACGTGCCCACCTGGCCAACAACAATAAACAGGAAAACCGCCATGCCCATACCGCCGTCAGGCGCGCGTCGAACCCGCGCCGCTGTTTGCCTCTCATCTTCTCGAAGCCCGCAGGCAAGGGGCTTCGTCGCCGCACGTTGACGCCCTGCAATTACAACAACACGGCCTTTCGCGGTTGCGAGTGCGCCCCTGGGTGGCGCTCCGCGCCTCGTCAGGCTCAAGGCCATACAGACGTTGTCACGAGGAACTGCCCATGGGATTTGCCAAGAACTACCTGCTTTCCAGCCTGCTGCTCATCGGTAGCACCACCGCCGCTGTGGCGCACGCCGACAACTGGACGGGCTACACCTATTCCGCCGTATCGACCACCGCCGCCGTGCAGGGCATGGAGCGGATTTCCCAGCGTATCGCCAAGCAAACCGATGGCGACCTGTCGATCACCCTGCACCTGGGCAAGACGCTGCAGATTTCCTCCACGGATATCACCCAGGCGGTGGGCGATGGCATTGTCGATTTCGCTGCCGACCTGTTCTTCTCCGGCAACGTGCCCATTGCGCGCATCCTCAACCTGCCGCTGCTGATCAACAACGAAGAGGAATGGGACAAGGCCTACGCGGTCATGGAGCCCTACCTCAAGGAGGGCTTCGCCAAGCAGGGCGTGGCCTACCTGGGCAGCTACCGCTACCCGCAGCAAACCCTGTTCAGCCGTTTCGAGATGCGTGGCCTGGCCGATCTGCGCGGCCGCAAGATCCGTGTCACCTCGCCGGAGCAGGGCGCCTTCGTGGAAGCTTTCGGCGGTTCGGCGATCACCCTGGCCGGCACCGAAGTGCCCGGTGCGCTGGAGCGCGGGGTGATCGATGGAGTGCTGACCGCCAGTGCCGGCGGCGCCAAGAACTGGCATGAGTTCCTGCCCAGCAACTATCGCCTGCCGGTCAACTATGCGTTCAGTGCGCTGATCGCCAACCAGGACGCCTACGACGATCTTTCCGACAGCACCCGCCAGGCCCTCGATACCATCGCCAGCGAGGAGATCGTCAAGATCGATGCGGGCTTCGTCGAGGACGAACAGGTGCAGATGCAGAGTCAGGCCAAGGCCGGCATGAAGATCCTCGAGGCCGATGCTGCCGTGATCGAGCAGGCCCAGCAGAAAATGGCGCCGTTCTGGCGTGAATGGGCCAAGAGCGCCGGCGCGGATCACGAAAAGGTCCTCGCCGAAGTGCTCCAGGCCCTCGGCAAGTAAGCGCCGGAGTCGACGATGAACCTAGCAGAGACACATCCCTCTGGCCTGCCGGCATCGGCGGGCCCTGTATTCGACGTGCTGGCGGCAATGGTGCGCGGCCTTACCGGGCTGGCATTGGTGCTGCTGGTGCTGTTGGTGTGCGCGGAGATCGTGACGCGCTTCTTCTTCAACCATTCGCTGATGATCGTGGAGGAACTGGCGGGCTATCTGGTCGTTGGCCTGACGCTGTTCGGTGCCAGCCTGAGCCTGCGCAACAACAGCCTGTTCCAGGTCGGTTTCGTCCTGCATGCGCTGCCCTCCGGGACGCAGCGCCTGCTCAACCTGCTGTTCATGCTGCTGTCGCTCGGTGTGTGCGGCGTGTTGATCTGGCAAACCTGCAAATTGGTCATGAGTTCCTACGCCCGCGGCAACGTGGCGCCCACCACGCTCATGACGCCCCTGTGGATACCGCAGCTGCTGGTGCCGCTGGGCCTGCTGATGATCGCCCTGTTCATCGTCGAAAAGCTGATCGTCACGTTGCGTACCGGGAGGGCTGAGTGATGGAAGCTGCAATCGCGTTCATCTTGCTGTTGCTGCTGATCGTCGGCGGCTTGTGGGTGCAGTTCGCGGTCGGTGCCGCGGCGCTGGCCTACCTGTGGCTGTTCAAGGGCGTGGCCGGCTGGAAGGCGCTCGGCCTGGTCAGCTGGGGATCGGCCAACAGCTTCACCCTGGCGGCCATTCCGCTGTTCATCTTCATGGCCGAGATTCTCCTCGCCAGTGGCCTGAGCGGGCGTCTGTACAACGGTATCGCGCCGTTCGTGAAACGCCTGCCCGGCGGCCTGCTGCATACCAATATCGTTGGCAGCGGCGTGTTCGCCGCCGTGGCCGGCGGCAGTGCGCCGACGGCGGCGGCGATGTCCACCGTGGCGTTGCCGGCGCTGGCGGCGCGCGGTTACAACCGGCGTCTGGTGGCCGGCTCGCTGGCCGCAGGCGGCACCCTGGGGATCCTCATCCCGCCGTCGATCACCATGATCATCTATGCCACCTTCACCGAAACCTCGATCGCCAAGCTGTTCGCCGCGGGCCTGGTGCCAGGCATTCTGCTCGGCGCCTGCTACAGCCTGCTGATCATGGCGCGGGCCATCGCCAACCCGAACCTGGTGCCGCGCGACACGCAAAAGCGCGAGTGGCGCGACTACCTGCAGGCGCTGAGCGACGTACTGCCCTTCGGGCTGTTGATCATGATGATCCTGGGCAGCATCTACAGCGGCATGGCGACGCCGACCGAAGCCGGTGCGCTGGGCGTGGTCGGTGCCATGCTGATCGCCGCGCTGTACCGGCGCCTGAGCATGGCGATGCTCAGCGAGGCGCTGTCGCGCACCCTGCTGATGAGCGGCAACGTGCTGTTCATCGTGTTCATCTCGATGATCTTCGCCTATGCCACCGCGCTGTCCGGGGTGGGCGAGCAACTGCTGGACTGGGTGTCCCAGGCCGGGCTGTCCAAGCTCGGCCTGCTGCTGATCCTGATGCTGGTGTTCGCCATTCTCGGCTGCTTCATGGAAGGGCTGGGGATGATCGCGATCATCGTGCCGGTGATCTTCCCGACCCTGATGGCCATGGGCGTGGATCCGATCTGGTTCGGCATCTTCGTGGTGGTGCTGGTCGAGCTGGGCCAGCTGACGCCGCCGCTGGGGGTGATCCTGTTCGTGGTGGCCGGCTCGGATGCCGAGACCAAGGTGGAGGACGTGGTGATGGGCGTGCTGCCGTTCTTCGGCATCATCCTGGCGTTCCTGCTGCTGCTCATCGGCGTGCCCGATATCGCCCTGTGGCTGCCCAATCTGACCGCTGGAGGTTGAACCATGGCATTCCCCCATCCCGACCCGCTGCTGATCGAGGCCGAGGTATTCACCCAGTTGCCCGCCTCGTTGCGCCGCCCAGGAGCGCCATCCTGCTGGGCGGACAAGAACCGCCGCGGTGCACCGGTGGACAGCTTCATCGAAGGGCCGTCGTTCGATCTGCAGGGCAACCTGTGGTTCGTCGACATCCCCTTCGGGCGCATCTTCCGCGCCTCGCCGGGCGGCGAAGTGGCGCTGATGGCCGAGTACGACGGCCAGCCCAATGGCCTGAAGATCGACGCCCGCGGGCGCATCTTCATCGCCGACTTCCGCAACGGCATCATGACCCTCGATCCGGCCAGCGGTAAGGTCGAGAGCGTGCTCGGTGATGCCGACAGCGAAGGCTTCAAGGGCTGCAACGATCTGCACTTCGGCCCCGATGGTGCGCTGTATTTCACCGACCAGGGGCAGACCGGCCTGCAGGATCCCAGCGGCCGTGTCTATCGCTGGTACCCGGACAGCGGTCGCCTGGATTGCCTGATCGACAAGGTGCCGAGCCCCAACGGCCTGGTGCTGGATGCGTCCGGGCATACCCTGTACGTGGCGGTGACCCGCGCCAATGCGGTCTGGCGGTTGCCGTTGTCGCAGAGCCAGCGGGTGGTCAAGGCCGGGCTGTTCCTGCAGTTCTCCGGCGGCCGTGCCGGCCCCGACGGCCTGGCGCTGACCCGCGACAACGGCGTGGTGGTCTGTCAGACCGGCATGGGTCTGGTGTGGGTGCATGATGCCCTCGGCATTCCGCTTGCCGTGGTGCGCTCGCCCAAGGGGTTGGGCACCACCAACTGCGCCTTCGGCGGGCCAGGCGGACGCACGCTGTACATCACCGAGTCGGATTCGGGCTGCATCCTGCGCGCCGAATTGCCGGTGGCCGGCCATGCCATGGCATCTGGCTGGGGCGCGGGCTAGCGGCGTGTCGCCAGCCTCAGCCTGGGGCGACAACCGCGCCTGGGCGCGGGCAGTCAACGGGACGCTGGCGTAGTGGGGCGCCGGGACTCGATAATGCCGCCATTACCGTTGATTCGATTCTCGATGAGGAACTCCCCATGAACAAAACACGCCCGCGCCCGGCCGTCAGCGGTGTCGCCTCTGCTGATCGTGTGCTGACGGTGCTGACGGCCTTCCAGGTGGGTGATGTGTCCCTGGGCCTGGTCGAACTGGCAGACCGCACCGGTCTGAACAAGAGCACCATCATGCGCCTGACCGTATCCCTGGAAACCTTCGGCCTGATCAACCGCATGGCCGACGGGCGTTATCAGCTGGCCAGCGAGGTCATGCGCCTGAATGCGGCGTACCAGGATGCCCTGGATCTGGAGCGCCACGTGATGCCGGTGCTGCAGGCGCTGACCGACGAAACCGGAGAGACCGCCTCCCTCTACGTGCGCCACGGCGCTTACCGGCTTTGCCAGTATCGGGTCAATTCACCCCATCGCCTGCGCCTGCACTTGCAGCCCGGCGACATGCGCCCGATGGACAATGCTGCCGGCGCCCAGGCGCTGCGTACCACCCTGGAGAAAGCCTGCGCATTGACCGATCCCTATTACTCCAGCGGTGTCACCGACCCCCATGCGGCGGCCATGGCGCTGCCGATCTTCGGGGCAGGGGACGAAATGGTCGGTGCGCTGATGATCTCCGGCCCTGCCAGCCGCCTGAGTGCCGAGCGTGCCGGCATTCTGCGCGAGCCATTCTGCAAGGCGGCCGCCACCCTGGCGCGCAGCCTTGGCTGCAAGGCGGAATTCGCCTGGTCGTGAAAATGGCGAGGCGCTAGTGGCGCCGCCGCCTGGCTTGGCATTCGAAAGGTTTTGAAATTTTATTTCATTGGGTTCATCGTCGCCTTGAAAGAGATGGCGCTGCATACCCGTGTTTTTTCGGTTTAGCCAGCGGGCTCTGGTAGCCGTGCGGAATGCTGGAGTTGTCTTGAATTGCCATTATTGAAATGGCGTTTCTTTATGCTAGGCTGTTCTTCGTTGAACATCCGGTTCGCGCCTGCAGGGTGGCGAGCGGATGGGTGCCAGGCTTGGCCGGTGCCGCGATGCGCGCAACCAGCTGCGATATCGCATTCATCATTCCCACAATAAGAACAAGGGAACCCCATGACATCGCCCACGAGCGTTGCGGTTCGCCGCTATTTCTTCGTCGTCGCTGCGCTGCTGCCGTTGCTCTTCCCGAGCCTGGCCGGGGCTGCCGACTACCCCAGCCGCGCCATTTCGCTGATCGTGCCCTACGGTGCGGGCGGCACCACGGACATTTCCGCGCGCCGCCTGGCGGCCCTGGCCGAGCCCCTGCTCGGCCAGCCGGTGGTGGTCGAGAACCGCCCCGGCGGCGGTGGCATCAATGCCATGCGCGGCCTCGCAGCGCGCAAGGCCGATGGCTACGCGGTGATTGCCACCACCTCGTCGCCGCTGTTCGTGACCCCGGCGCTGCGCCCGGTCGGCTACGACCCGATTGCCGATTTCACCTCGCTGATGAATTACTCCGGGCCCTATCACGGCGTGCTGGTGCGGGCCGACAGCCCGTATCGCTCGCTCGACGAACTGCTTGGCGCGGCGGCCGCCGGCAAGCGGCTCACCTATGGCACCGCTGGCGCCCTCAGCGGGCCGCGCCTGACCTTTACCGCGCTGGTGCGCAAGACCTCGGCAGATCTGCAGCACGTGCCGTTCAGCAGTGCCTCCAGCGTGACTGCGGCACTGCTGGGTGGGCATATCGATATCGGCCTGGTGCCGGCCTATCGCGACATGGTCAGGGGTGAGCGCCTGCGCCTGTTGGCCGTGCTCGACGACAGCCGTGACCCGGACTTCCCCGCGGTACCGACGCTCACCGACGCGGGCTACGCCATCGAGTTTCCCTCCATCGTCGGCCTGATGGTGCCGCGTGGCGTGCCGGCCGAGCGGGTCGAGCGGCTGCGCGCGGCCTTCGCCGAAGCGGCGGCGTCCGAGGCTTTCGCCCGTGATATGGACAAGCTCAGCCAGCCGGTGAGGATTCTTTCCGGTGAACAGATGGATGAAGTGATCCAGCGCAACCTGGCGGTGTATCGGAGCCTGGCCGAGGAGTTGAAACGATGAGCAAGCCATCGCACGACACTGCCGACCAGAAGCGCCGCTTCGGCCTGCCAAGCCTGGCCAGCGTGGCGATCCTGCTGGTGGCGCTGGGTGGGCTGGCCAGCCTGCAGGCGCAGGTGCTGGTGTTCGACTTCGGTGACAGCGGCCCGGATGCACGCTTCTTTCCTCGCCTGGTTCTCGCCCTGCTGGCAGTGGCCGCCGCACTGCGCCTGTGGCTACGCCGCGCGGAGCTCGAAGAAGCGCCGGGCGCGGCGCTGGACTGGGCGCGGGTGTTGCTGGTCGGCTTGCTGGTGGGCGGCGCGGTGCTGGCGATGGATGCCCTGGGCTTTCTGCTCTGCAGCGCTGCCGTGGGTATCGCGCTGGCGTGGCTGCTGGGCGAGCGGCGCCTGGCGCTCGGCCTGCTGCTGCCGCTGGCGGTGGCCGTGCTGGTCACCCTGGGTGCGCGCCACGCCTTGAATATTCCGCTTCCCTGACCGCCGGGCCTCCGGCTGAGACATTGCCATGCTTCTCGACGCTTTTTACGCCTTGTTGGATATCTGGGTGCTGGTGGCGGCTGTCACCGGTGTGATCGTCGGCATCATCATCGGCGCCATTCCCGGCCTTGGGCCGACCATGGCCATCGCGCTGTTGATTCCGGTGACCTTCAGCATGCCGCCGATCCCGGCACTCATCCTGTTGCTGGGGGTGTATCAGGGCGCGATCTTCGGTGGTTCGATCTCCGCCATCCTGCTCGGTGTGCCGGGTACGCCGTCGTCGGCGGCGACGGTGATCGACGGTTATCCCATGGCCCGGCAGGGGCGGGCGGGGGAGGCGTTGCGCGTGGCGCTGTATGCCAGCGTGTTCGGCAACCTGTTCAGCTGCGTGGTGCTGATCCTGCTGGCGCAGCCGCTGGCCGCCTTCGCCCTGGACTTCGGCCCGGCGCAGATGGCTGCGCTGATGTTCTTCGCATTGTCGATCATCGTACTATTTGGTGGGGGCTCCAGGCTCGACTCGGCGATCATGGTGCTGCTCGGCATCACTGCCGGCATCGTCGGCCTCGATCCCATCGAGGGCCTGCCGCGTTTCACCTTCGGCAGCTTCTCGGCCGAGGACGGTCTGCAGCTGATTCCCGTGTTGATCGGCCTGTTCGCCATGTCCGAGGTGCTGCAGCAGGTCTTCGATCGCCGCCGCGGCCAGCACACCCAGGCCGATCCGGTGGGCGTGGATGGCGGCAAGGTGGGCTTTCTGGCCATGTGGCGGATGCGCGGTACGCTGCTGTTGTCGTCGCTGATTGGCACCTTCGTGGGCATTCTGCCGGGCATCGGCTCCACCGTGCCGGCGTTCGTCAGCTACAACCTGGCGCGTTCGCGTTCGCCGCGCAGGGAGGCGTTCGGTAAAGGCGAGGTCGAGGGCGTGGCGGCGCCCGAGGCGGCCAACAACGCGGTGACTGGCGGCGCGCTGGTGCCGATGCTGGCCCTCGGTATTCCCGGTGACGCAGTGACCGCGGTGATCCTCGGCGCCTTCATGCTGCAGGGGCTGACCCCCGGGCCGTTCCTGTTTCGGGACCATGGCGTGGAGATCTACGCGATCTTCCAGGCGCTGATCCTGCTGGCGATACCCTGCATCATCTTCGGCCTGGCGATGTTCCGCGGTGCGGTGCACGTGATCCGCATCCAGCCCCGCCATCTTTACCCGCTGATCGCCATCCTGGCGCTGTTCGGTGCCTATTCGGTGAACAACAACCTGTTCGACGTTGGCGTGATGCTGGCGGCCGGCGTGGTGGGCTTTGCCCTGCGCCGCGCCGGCTTCCCGCTGCCGCCGCTGCTGATCGGCCTGATTCTCGGCCAGCCGCTGGAGCAGAGCCTGCGCCAGGCGCTGCTGACCGGCGGTGGCAGCCTCGATATCTTCATTCACTCGCCCATCGTGCTGAGCCTGCTCGGGCTGACGCTGCTAGGTGCGCTGGGGGCGGCCTACCAGCATTATCGCCATGCCCGTGGGAGTGCTCGAGCATGACGCAGCCAGCCTCGGCACCGCTGTGCGACTGTCACGTCCACGTCTTCTCGGCCAGCCGGCCTTATACCGAGGCCAGCTACCAACCGCCGCGCAAGGGCATCGAGGCCTTTCGCGAGGAGGCCATGGTCGATGGCATCGCTCGGGCGGTGCTGGTGCAGGCGTCCATCGATGGAACCGACAACAGCCACCTGCTCGAGGTGCTGGGCAGTGCCAGGCACATCGCGCTGCGCGGTGTGGTGATGATCGATGAAGGCACCAGCGGGCTCGCCGAAATGGCCGAGGCGGGGGTGCGGGGCGTGCGCATCCAGGACCGCACGCGGCTGGGCATCAACGACTTGCAACGCTTGCCGGCCCTCGCCGCGCGTGCCTTCGAGCAGGACTGGCACGTGGAGCTCAACACCGAGCCGCAGCGCTACGCTGCGCTGCAGGCGTTGCTGGGCCGGTTGCCGGCCCGTCAAGCACTGGTGCTCGATCACTTCGGCCATATCGCGCCTGACAGTACGGAAAACCTGGCGGACTTGTGTCGCCTGCTCGACAGCGGGCGGGTGTGGGTCAAGCTGGCGCCGACTCGCGTCAGCCGGCAGATCGGCCGTTACGATGACCTCGCCAGGCCGCTGCGCCATTTGCTCGCGCACTATCCCGAGCGCTGCCTGTGGGGCAGCGATTGGCCCCACGTGATGACGCCGCCGCCGTTACCGCGCTCGGCGGACATGCTGGCCTTTCTGCGTCGCGAGCTGAGCAGCGCCCAGCTGCAGGCCTGCCTGGTCGACAACCCGGCGGCGCTCTATCGTTTCTAGCGATATAAATAGAATATCGTTTCTAAATATTTGATCTTACTCATCCTGCGTGCGGTCTTATCGGCATATTTGGCTGTATTTGTACGTTGATAAATTCAATATTGAAACGACGTTTCTTTATGGTAGGCTCTAGGTCTATTCGCGGCAGGCCACGCCTGCCCCTGGTGAAGTAGAACAACAAGGTCCGCACCATGAGCCGAAACGTACCCCTGCCGGGCGCCTGCCCCCGGCTCTGCACAGTTCCCGCCGTCTTTCTCCCAGCCACGTCTGCGCGCGCGCCCGCGTCCCAGCTACGTCGTTGAGCGGTGCTCGGCTGCCTGCCGATCACCCGCGCATCAAGAGAAAGGGCCCTGGCAGTACTGCCGTGGCCACCAGACACTCCAAGAGGATCGCCTCCCATGATTGGCACTATCACAAGAAAGCTAACTGCCACGGCCCTGCTCGCCCTGAGCGTATCGATGGGGGCGGTGCAGGCCGCTGACTATCCCAAGGGCAACATCAATTTCATCGTGCCGTTCCCACCGGGCGGCGGCACCGACATCTCTGCACGCCAGCTGACCCAGCAGGTCGGCGAAAGCACCGGCTGGAACTTCGTGGTCGAGAACCGGCCCGGCGCCGGCGGCAATATCGGCCTGGCACAGCTGGCCCGCGCCTCCGCAGACGGGCAGACGCTGGCCATCGGGCAGACCTCCAACCTGGCGGTCAATCCGAGCCTGTACAAGGACATTCCCTACGACCCCAAGAAGGATTTCCGCCATATCGCGGTGATCTCCACCCAGCCGATGGTGATCGTCGCGCGCAGTGATTCACCGCTCAAGGACCTGCCGGGCCTGCTCGCCGAGGCCAAGGGTGAGCCGGGTCGCCTGCTGTTCGGCACGCCGGGCTCCGGCACCGTGGCGCACCTGTCGCTGGAGCTGCTGCAGAACAAGGCCGGTATCGAGCTGACCCACGTTCCTTACCCAGGCATCGCCCAGGCGATTTCCGACGTGATGGGCGGGGTGGTCGACATCTATATCGGCAGCATGCCCAGCGTACTGCCGCACATTCGCGCCGGCTCGCTGCGGCCGCTGGCCGTTACCTCGGCGCAGCGCAGTGCGATTCTGCCGCAGGTGCCCACCGTTGCCGAAAGCGGCTTCGAGGGCTTCGAAACCGCTGACTGGAAGGCGGTGGTCGGCCCCGCCGGGCTCTCCGATGAGCGGGTTGCCCAGCTCAACCAGGTGATCAACGAAGCACTGCGCTCGGACAAGGTGCGCCAGGCGATGGAAGCCGAGGGCAGCGTGGTGCTCAACGAAGACAGTGGCTACTTCAGCAACCTGCTGGACAAGGAAATCGAGCGCTGGCGCGAGGTGATCGAAGTGTCCGGCGCCACCGTCAACTAGGCCCCCACCTGCAGGGCGCGGCAGGTGCCGCGCCCTGGCTTTCGAGGAATTGGCAATGTCACAGCGTAACTATCAGGACGCGGCCAGCGGCTTGCTGATCGCCGTGTTCGGCGTGGCTGTCAGCCTGTACGCCGTCAACCAGTACAACATCGGCAGCATTCAGCGCATGGGCCCGGGCATGTTTCCGGTCGCCATGGGCGTGGGCCTCGGCGTGCTGGGCGCGTTACTCGCGCTGTTCGCCTGGCTGCGGCCAGGGCTGCGTGACGGCATGTCGGTGCAATGGCGCCCGGCGCTGCTGGTGCTCGGCGCCATCGGCTTCTTCGCCCTGGCGGTGACCTTTTCCGGGTTGATACCGGCCGTGCTCGGCGTGGTGCTGATCTCCGCCCTGGCCGACAGCAAGACCCGCCCCAGGCAGGCGTTGCTACTCGCCACCGCGCTGGCGGTGCTCGCCTACCTGATCTTCCAGCTCGCGCTGGATATGAATTTCGATCTGTTCTGATAGGTGCCGGAATGTCTTTCGTCGACAATTTGCTGATCGGCATGGAGACCGCCTTCTCCTGGTACAACCTGTTCTACTGCTTCGTCGGGGTATTCATGGGCACCTTGCTCGGGGTGATCCCGGGCATCGGCGTGCTCGCCGCCATCTCCATGCTGTTCCCCATGACCTTCCACCTGGAGCCGACCGCCGCGCTGATCATGCTCGCCGGCATCTGGTACGGCACCAGCTACGGTGGCAGCACTGCGTCGATCCTGCTCAACGTGCCGGGCACCCCCTCCAGTGCGGTGACCTGCCTGGATGGCTACCCCATGGCCCAGCAAGGGCGCGGTGGCGTGGCGTTGTTGATGACCACCGTGGCGTCGTTCTTCGGCGGCTCGTTCGGCATCATCCTGCTGATGAGCCTGGCCTCGACCATCAGCCATTACGCCCTGAGCTTTTCCTCGGCCGAGTACTTCGCGTTGATGCTGCTCGGCCTGGTGGCGGCCTCCAACATCTCCGGCGGCTCGCTGCTCAAGGGCCTGATCATGGTCGCCTTCGGCATCCTGTTCGGCACCGTGGGCAGCGATATCTACACCGGTACGCGGCGCTTCGACTTCGGCGTGCTCGACCTGGCCGACGGCATCAACCTGGTGGCGCTGGCCATGGGCCTGTTCGGCGTCGCCGAGGTGATCGCCAGCATCGGCAAGGTGGACGGCGGCCAGGTTGATCGCAACTCCCTGCGCCTGGCGGCCATGAAGCCCACCCGCGATGACCTCAGGCGCTCCTGGCTGCCGATGTTGCGCGGCTCGAGCATCGGCTCGTTCTTCGGCACCCTGCCAGGCACCGGGCCGTCCATCGCGGCGTTTCTGGCTTACGCCACCGAGCGGCGCATCGCCCGCGAACCCGAGCGCTTTGGCAAGGGCGCCATCGAAGGCATCGTCGCCCCGGAGGCGGCCAACAACGCCGCCGACCAGACCGCCTTCATCCCCACCATGGCGCTGGGCATTCCCGGTAGCGCGACCATGGCGCTGATGCTCGGCGCCCTGATGATCCATGGCATCGCCCCCGGGCCGCAGCTGATGACCGAGCAGCCATCGCTGTTCTGGGGGCTGGTGGTCAGCTTCTGGATCGGCAACGTGCTGCTGGTGATCCTCAACGTGCCGCTGATCGGCCTCTGGGTGCGCTTGCTGATGGTGCCGTACCACCTGCTGTTCCCGGCGGTGCTGATGTTCGTCTGCATCGGTACCTACAGCGTCAACCACAGCGCCTTCGACGTGCTGGTGGTGACCCTGTTCGGCGCCTTCGGCTACGCCATGCGCGTGCTCGGTTTCCCTGCCGCGCCGCTGCTGCTGGGCTTCGTGCTCGGGCCGATGATGGAGGAGCATTTCCGCCGCGCCATGCTGCTGTCGCGGGGGGATTTCATGACCTTCGTGGAACGGCCGATCAGCGCCACCGTACTGGCGTTCACCGTGCTGGTTCTGCTGCTTGGCCTGCGCCCGTTGCTGCGCGTGTTTCGCAAGGCGGCCTGAGCCTGGGCGCCCGCGGTTGCGACGGTGGGCGCCGCCGGGTTGTAGCGGTAGCTGAAAAACAGAAAGCGCCCTTGCGGCGCTTTCGTCGTTTCAGTTGCGGCCGGTCAGGCGCCGCGGCAGGGCGCACCGTCGGCTCAGCCGCAGGTGATGCGCTCGATCACTTCGGCTTCGGTGATGTCGATGTTCAGGCGCTGGGAGTCGTAGTCCAGGGTGACCATGTCGCCAGGCGACAGCACACGGGCGGTGCGCGCGCCGGACTGTTCGCGGGCGCGCTCGACGATTTCGGCATTGGCCACCTGGCCGAGCAGGTTCTGCGCGGCTTCGGCGCTGCATTTGCCATTGTTGTTGGCAGGTTTCGACGCCTGGGTGGGTGCTGTGTCGGTCGTGCTGCAGCCGGCGAGCAGGGCGAGCAGAGCGGCGCCGCCAATCAGGTGTTTGAAAGCCATTGCATGATCCTTGTGTGTGAAGGGTTCGCGGTGAAGTACATGAGTGTGCCGTGTATCGGACTCGGTTGTCGTGTCCATGTTCCGAATTTGGCGAATAGCGGCGTGCTCCTTGGCGTCTGCGCGCGGTGCCTGTAGCAGGTGCAGGCGGCAGCCGATCTCGCATCGCCCTGCGCGCAGTCGTCAGCCGGCTCAGCGGGCAGGGCAACATTTCTTTACAATGGCCAGCTGTTTCCAGGATCGAGGCGTATCGTGCAACCGGTCATTTCCATCCAGCAGTTGAACAAGACCTACGCGTCCGGCCATCCGGCGCTCAAATCCATCGACCTGGACATCCACCAGGGCGAGATCTTCGCGCTGCTCGGCCCCAACGGGGCGGGCAAGACCACGCTGATCAGCATCATCTGCGGCATCGTCAATCCGGGCAGCGGCTCGGTCACGGTCGCCGGCCATGACATCCTGCGCGATTACCGCGCGGCCCGTTCGAAGATCGGCCTGGTGCCGCAAGAGTTGTTCAACGAAGGCTTCGAAAGCGTGTGGGCGGCGGTGCGCTTCAGCCGTGGGCTGTTCGGCAAGGCGCCGGACAACGCCTACCTGGAGCAACTGCTGCGCGACCTGTCGCTGTGGGAGAAGAAAGACGCACGCATCTTCGAATTGTCCGGTGGCATGAAGCGCCGGGTGATGATCGCCAAGGCGTTGTCCCACCAGCCGGAGATCCTGTTTCTCGACGAGCCGACCGCCGGCGTCGACGTCGAGCTGCGCCGCAACATGTGGGAAATGGTGCGCAAGCTGCGCGAGCGTGGGGTGACCATCATCCTCACCACTCACTACATCGAAGAGGCCGAGGAGATGGCCGACCGCATCGGGGTGATCCGCAAGGGCGAGATCATTCTGGTGCAGGACAAGGCCACCCTGATGCGCCAGCTCGGCAAGAAGCAGCTGACCCTGCACCTGCAGCAACCCTTGAGCGAACTGCCGCCTGCGCTGCAACGCGATGACCTGCAGCTGCGCGACGACGGCCATGAGCTGGTCTACAGCTTCGATGGCCAACAGGACGACACCGGCATCGCCGAGCTGCTGCAAGCCCTGGCGCAGCATGGCATCGCCTTCAAGGATCTGCAGTCCAGCGAGAGCTCGCTGGAAGACATCTTCGTCAGTCTCGTGAAGGAGCAGCCATGAATTTCTACGCGATCCGCGCCATCTACCTGTTCGAGCTGGCGCGCACCTGGCGCACCCTGCTGCAGAGCATCGCCACCCCGGTGATCACCACCTCGCTGTATTTCGTGGTGTTCGGCTCGGCCATCGGCTCGAGCATGACCCAGGTGCATGGCGTGAGCTATGGCGCCTTCATCATCCCCGGGCTGATCATGCTGGCGCTGCTCACCGAGAGCATTTCCAACGCCTCGTTCGGCATCTACATGCCCAAGTACTCGGGCACCATCTACGAGGTGCTGTCGGCGCCGATCTCCTACCTGGAGATTCTTCTCGGCTACGTTGGGGCGGCGGCCACCAAGTCCATCGTGCTCGGCTTGATCATCCTCGCCACGGCGCGGCTGTTCGTCGATTTCGAGATTCTCCACCCGGTGTGGATGCTGGCCTTCCTGGTGCTCACGGCGCTGACCTTCAGCCTGTTCGGCTTCATCATCGGCGTGTGGGCCGATGGCTGGGAGAAGCTGCAGATCGTTCCGGCGCTGATCGTCACGCCGCTGACCTTTCTCGGCGGCAGCTTCTACTCGATCAGCATGCTGCCACCGGTGTGGCAGACGGTGACCCTGTTCAACCCGGTGGTGTACCTGATCAGCGCGTTTCGCTGGAGCTTCTACGGTGTGTCGGACGTCAATGTGCTGGTCAGCCTGGGGATGATTCTCGGCTTCCTGCTGGCGTGCATTCTCACCGTCGGCTGGATTTTCAAGACCGGCTACCGCCTGAAAAGCTGATGGCGTGGGCTGGCTCACGTTAAGGCGGCGCGGGGTTGGGCAGCGCCGCGCTTTCATGCCATTATCCGGCGCAGAAGAATTCCGAGAATGGTCATGCTGGACGAGTTACTCCAACGCGTTCGCGGCTACAGCCCGCAGCTCATGGAAGCCCAGGAGGGTTTTCCCGAAGCGGCGGTGCTGGTGCCCATCACCCGCAGCGATGAGCCCGAAGTGGTGCTCACGCTGCGCGCCAGTGGTCTGTCCACCCATGGCGGCGAAGTCGCCTTTCCCGGTGGCCGTCGCGACCCGGAAGACCGTGATCTGATCGAAACCGCGCTGCGCGAGGCCGATGAGGAAATCGGCCTGCCGCCCGGGTTGGTGGAAATCGTCGGGCCGCTCAGTACCCTGGTGTCCAGGCATGGCATTCAGGTCACCCCCTACGTCGGGGTAGTGCCGGATTTCGTCGAGTACCAGGCCAACGATGCCGAGATTGCCGCGGTGTTTTCCGTACCGCTGGAGTTCTTTCGCAACGACCCCCGCGAGGTCACCCACCGTATCGACTACCTCGGGCACAGCTGGTACGTGCCCAGCTATCGCTATGGCGAGTACAAGATCTGGGGGCTGACGGCGATCATGCTGGTGGAGTTGGTCAATCTGGTCTTCGATGCCGGTATCGACATGCGCCGCCCGCCCGAGCATTACCTTCACCTCAAGTGAGCCAGCCTGTGAGACTGCCGTCATGAAATACCGCCTGGGCAACGCCCGCGTCGACCAGCACCCGCATAGCTGGATCGCCCCCAACGCCACGGTGATCGGCAACGTACGCCTCGATGAAGGCGCCAGCGTGTGGTTCGGCGCGGTGCTGCGCGGTGACAACGAACTGATCCATATCGGCCAGAACAGCAACGTGCAGGACGGTGCGGTGCTGCACACCGACCCGGGCTCGCCGCTGACCCTGGGCACCGGCGTGACCGTCGGCCACAACGCCATGCTGCATGGTTGTACGGTGGGCGATTACAGCCTGGTCGGCATCAACGCGGTGGTGCTCAACGGTGCGCGTATCGGCAAGCACTGCATCATCGGCGCCAATGCGCTGATCGCCGAGGGCAAGGAAATCCCCGACGGCTCGCTGGTGGTCGGCTCGCCCGGCAAGGTGGTGCGTGAGCTCACCGAGGCGCAGAAGAAACTGCTCGAAGCCGGCGCCGCCCATTATGTACAGAACGCCCGGCGCTACGCCGCCGAACTGAGTGAGCAGGACGACTGATGCACACCGTAGAACGCCCGGTCGCCTCGCCCTGCGTGCATGTCTGTGCGCTGGATGAAGAAGACATCTGCATCGGTTGCCAGCGCAATGTCGACGAGATCACCCGCTGGAGCCGCATGGAAAACGACGAGCGCCGCCAGGTGCTGCAGTTCTGCCATGAGCGGGCGCGCGACAAGGGCATCCTGCTGTAACCGATGCCCCATATTCCCATCAACTAGTCGTTGCGCGCGCCGCCGAACGCCGCGCAGCCGCGCATCAGCTTGCCATTGAGGCGTAGCTGGGCGCTCAGGTGCTGCACCGCGCCGCTCATGCTGTCCACGCAGCGTTGCGGGGCCAGCCACAGCTCCACGCGTTCGCCGTTGGCTTCGCTGGTCAGGTTGATGCGCCCCTCGGGCAGTTGCTCTTCCATATAGGGCAATGCCAGCGGTTCGCGGTCGGGCCCGCTGAGCACCATGCCCTGGTTGCTCACCGTGACGCTCCAGAACGGCTCCTGGCCGGCGGCGCGTACCAGCGTGCGTTTGAAGTTGGGGTCGTCGCAGCCGTGGCCTTCGGGTTGCAGGCGGTATACCCGGCCGACCTGCATCGCGCCGTCGGCGCCGCTGATCGGGGTCGCGCCCATGACCCCACGCAGGTCGGCGAACAGCGCCGAGTGGCCATCGCCCAGCAGTTCGCTGGCATCCTGGGTGATGGTGGTGCTGCCCTCGCTGATCGCGAAGCGCCGTGGATCCTCGCAGGGCTTGAGCCACAGCTGGCCGTTCTCGCGGGTCAGTTCGCCCTGCAGGCGGGTCTGGGCTTTTTCCGCGTCCACGGGCTTGCCCGTATACACCGCGCAACTGGCGAACAGCGGCAGCAGGGTGAACACTAGGAGTTTACGGCTGATGTGCATGGGGCTCTCCGTCTGGCGAGCGGCCACGTTACCGAGGCCGCCGGGCAATCTCAAGGAGGCCGGCGATGATTTGCTGCAAGCGGGTGTATGAACCGCATGAAGAGCGTGATGGCTACCGGGTACTGGTTGATCGGCTGTGGCCACGGGGCCTGCCCAAGGATCAGCTGCATCATGACCAATGGCTGCGCGAGGCGGCGCCATCTGCCGAGCTGCGCCGCCAGTTCGCTCACCGCACCGAGGCCTTTGACGCCTTTCGCGAGGGCTATCGCCGCGAGCTGGCTGCCCATCCCGAATACTGGCAAAGCCTGCTTTTCCGCGCCGCCGCCGGCACGCTGACGCTGCTGTATGCCGCCCGCGACCGCCAGCACAACAATGCCCGCGTGCTGCAGGAGTTTCTCGAGGATGAACTGGAACGGCGGGGTGCGAGCAGCTCGCCGGTCTGTTACGCGGGTGAGCTGTAGGGTTTAGAAGCCATTTACGGTCATTCGCCGTAATTGCGTATGGAGTGACTGTAATGTGGCGATAGCGGCCTGTCGTAGGGTGGACGACGCCTCACCTACGCGGCCCGACCCGTCCACCGCTCTGCGATCGCAATGGTGGATGAAAAGAGCGTCATCCACCCTACAGCCTCGCATCTTGGGTAGGGTGGGCTTCAGCCCACCAAATCGAACGGCCGCTTCTGCCTTATTGCAGTCGGTGCCGAATACAAGCTCCCGGAAACCCAAAGATCCTCAACGGGGCTCGACGCCAACCGGGCGCATAAAGCTGCGCTCGTAGCTGAGGATGCAGCGGTTCTGCTGGGCGTAGGCGAAGGCGGCCAGGCACTCCTCATCCTGCATGGAGCGCACGCGATAGTCCTCATAGGCCGCCAGGGTGGGAAAGCTGAACAGCGCCAGGGCCACGTTGTTGGCGCCCTCGGAGGGCAGGAAGTAACCGTGGTGCTGGCCGCCGAATTTCTCCACCAGGGGGATCCACAGTTTGGCGTAGTGCTCGAACTCGGCCAGCTGGTACGGATCGATGATGTAGCGCAGATAGCAGGTGATCATGGTCTTCTCCTTGACGGGGCGGGCAGCATAGCCCAGCGCGCAGAAGCCCGGCACCCGGTTTAGCCGAAGGTCTGTCCGAGATCCCTGAGCATCTCGTGGGTGTTACGTAGGGTGTTGTCCTTGGCAAAGATGCCGAGGTAGATCAGCAGGCCATTGGGCAGCAGCAGAAAACCCGCCAGCCACAGGTTGAAGCTCGTTGCGATCAAGGCGTACAGCGATCCGCCAACGTCATGATCGACAGAAATACGCAGCGCAGGCCCGTGAAGCTGCGGCGTTCGAGATCGATCGGCGTAAAGCTCTTCATGCCGGCCTCGTTCACGCGCTCAATAGCCGCTCCAGCAGCCACGAGGCTGCCGGGCCCAGGGGCCTAACGCGCGACCAGACCACATCGACCGGCACCTGCTTCGGCCAGCCGTTGACCTTCAGCTCATACAGGCTTTCGCCGCCGTGGTTCTGCACCAGCTGGCGGGGCAGGGCGGCCCAGCCGAAGCCCAGGGCGGCCATTTCCAGCAGCAGCAGGTAGTCCGGTGCCGACCAGCAACGCCCGCCGCTACCAGGCAGATCGTCCAGTTCGCCGGAGTGGTCTGCCACGCTGCTCAGGCGCAGCACGCGCCAGTGCACCAGGTCTTCCAGGGTGACGCGCGGCAGTCGGCTGAGCGGGTGCCCCTTGACCACGAACAGGCCGAAGTCCGCCGCGTCCGCCAGGCTCGCATGGGCCAGCTCGGGCGGGTAGCTGCTCTGGGCGGCAAGCAGGCCCAGGTGGGCGCGGCCCTGGCCGACCAGATCCAGCACATCGGCGTGTTCGGCGAAGAAGCACTCGAACTCCAGGTCCGGGTAGCGCTCATCCAGCTCGCTCAAGCGCGCCTGGTACTGGCTGGCCTGGTAGGCATCGGAAAGCACCAGGGTCAGCTTGGGCTCCAGGCCTGCCGCCAGCTGGCTGGCCTGGCGCAGCAGGCGATCCGACGCGGCCAGTACGTCCTGCACGCGGCTCAGCAGGCTGCTGCCGGCTTCGGTCAGGGTCAGCTGCCGGGCGCCGCGTACGAACAAGGTGACGTCGAGGTCGACTTCAAGGCGCGAAATCGCCTCGCTGATCGTCGACTGGCGCTTGCCCAGGCGCCGTGCCGCGGCGCTGAACGAGCCCGTGGCAGCCGCCTGGGCGAAGGCCTGCAGGGATTCAGGGGAAAGATTCATATCGGTTTAGCCGATGGCTGTTAACTTTTAGATGGCAGTTTTACCGATGAGAATAGCGTCATCGATCTTAGCTAGCGAGTCTGAAATGAAGCAGTCCACCATTGCCCGGCGCTCCATGAAAGAGCGCGTGTTACACGCCACCCTGTTCGAGCTGATCGCCGTGGTGGTATGCGCACCGCTGCTGGCCTGGGCGCTGGGCAAGTCGCTGGCGCACATGGGCGCGCTGACCCTGATGTTCTCGGCCATCGCCATGCTCTGGAACATGCTCTTCAACATCCTGTTCGATGCCGCGCAGCGGCGCATGGGCTTCGAGCGCGGCCTGTGGGCGCGAATCAGCCATGCGCTGCTGTTCGAAGCCGGCCTGATCCTGGTGCTGGTACCGCTGGCGGCCTGGTGGCTGTCGATCAGCCTGGTTGCGGCGTTCTTCCTGGACATCGGCCTGATCCTGTTCTTCCTGCCCTACACCCTGGGCTACAACCTGGCCTACGACAAACTGCGCGAGCGCTATGTCAGTCGGCGCCAGGCCCGCACGCTGGCGTGTTCCTGAGGGGCGAGGGCGTACAACCGTCAGTCCCGGCCGGCTTGTGGCCGGCTGGCGGCTGCCACTAAGCTGCGCGGTTTTCGACACGGCAAAGAGTCGGTATGGCCACGCAAAGCATCATCGTTCCGCGCATTTCCAGCTTTCCCGGCCACGAGCGCAAGGCGCAGCAGATCCTGCGCTGGCTGGCCAAGCGCGAGATCGTCGCAGCGCTGCCCACCACCTGCGGGCGCAACGGCATGGCCTACGCCATCGCACCAGGAGCGAGGCGGGTCGTCGAGGAGGCTGGGCAGTTGCCATTCGCTCAGCCGGTCAATGGCCTGGAGGTCATCTACCGGCGCTGCATCTATACGCCTACCGACGGTTTTCTCGAAGAAGCCGGTTGCCCGGCGTGCCGGCAGGAAGTCGGCGAGGCGCTGTTCGAGAGCCTGGACGAGTGGATGCCCGGCGAAACCGACAACTTCACCTGCCCGCTGTGTGGGCATGAAGACGACATCAACGGCTTTCTGTTCCTGCAGCCCTGCGCGTTTTCCAACCTGGGCTTCATCTTCAATGGCTGGGCGCAGGCGCGCTTCACGGCGAGTTTTCTCGAAGAGTTCGCCGAACGGCTGGGTTATCCGCTGGCCGTGGTAGAGGCTTGAGGGACGCGTCGAGCGCTCGTCGAGGGTGACGAGTTCGAGGGAGAAGGGGAGCTCTTCCTTGAGCCTGAGATAATTCAGGCTACGCGAATGCGCTTCGGTTCCCTGTTCACCAAGAATCATTGCGGTTAAATGCCGAACGGTCGATCGCCATTCTTTACATTGAGTGACAGCCGCTGACTCGGTATAATGGCGCGCTTCCAATTTCCCGCCTGGGAGCCCCCCGCCATGCTGCGTATCAGTCAAGAAGCCCTTACCTTCGACGACGTTCTTCTCATTCCCGGTTTCTCCGACGTTCTGCCGAAGGACGTAAGCCTCAAGACTCGCCTTACCCGCGGCATCGAGCTGAATATCCCGCTGCTTTCCGCCGCCATGGATACCGTCACCGAAGCCCGCCTGGCCATTGCCATGGCGCAGGAGGGTGGCATCGGCATCATCCACAAGAACATGACCATCGAGCAGCAGGCTGCCGAAGTGCGCAAGGTCAAGAAGTTCGAGTCCGGCGTGGTCAAGGACCCGATCACCATCGAGGCCGATGCCACGGTGCGTGACCTGTTCGAATTGACCCGCCAGAACAACATTTCCGGCGTGCCGGTGCTGAGCAACGGCGACCTGGTCGGTATCGTCACCTCCCGCGACGTGCGTTTCGAGAACCGCCTGGACGCTCTGGTGCGTGACGTGATGACGCCCAAAGAGCGTCTGGTCACCGTGCGCGAAGGTGCGGACAAGAACGAAGCCCGCGAATTGCTGCACAAGAACCGCATCGAGCGCGTGCTGATCGTCGACGACAAATTCGCCCTCAAGGGCATGATGACCGTCAACGATATCGAAAAAGCCAAAGCCTACCCGCTGGCCAGCAAGGACGACCAGGGTCGCCTGCGCGTTGGCGCTGCCGTCGGCACTGGTGCCGATACCGGTGACCGCGTGGCCGCGCTGGCCCATGCCGGCGTCGACGTGATCATCGTCGATACCGCCCACGGTCACTCCAAGGGCGTGATCGAGCGCGTGCGTTGGGTCAAGCAGAACTTCCCGGACATCCAGGTGATCGGCGGCAACATCGCCACCGGCGCTGCCGCACTGGCCCTCGCCGAAGCGGGCGCTGACGCGGTGAAAGTCGGCATCGGCCCAGGCTCGATCTGCACCACCCGTATCGTCGCCGGTGTCGGCGTGCCGCAAATCTCCGCCGTGGCCAACGTTGCCGCCGCGCTGGAAGGCACCGGTATTCCGCTGATCGCCGATGGCGGCATCCGCTTCTCCGGTGACCTGTCCAAGGCCATCGTGGCTGGCGCCTCTGCCGTGATGATCGGCTCCATGCTGGCCGGTACCGAAGAAGCGCCCGGCGAGATCGAGCTGTTCCAGGGCCGTTCCTACAAGGCCTACCGCGGCATGGGTTCGCTGGGCGCCATGTCCCAGGCCCAGGGTTCCTCGGATCGCTACTTCCAGGATTCCTCGGCCGGTGCCGAAAAGCTGGTCCCCGAAGGCATCGAAGGCCGTGTGGCCTACAAGGGCGCCATGGGCTCCATCGTCCATCAGCTGATGGGCGGCCTGCGTGCCTCCATGGGCTACACCGGCTGCGCGACCATCGAAGAGATGCGCACCAAGCCGGAGTTCGTGCGTATCACCGGTGCCGGCATGGCCGAATCCCACGTCCACGACGTGCAGATCACCAAAGAGGCCCCGAACTACCGGGTCGGCTGAAAATCGATTTGACGCTGCTGCGCTTGAGCATGCTGCGTTGGAGAGAAACTCGAAATGCTCATTTGCTCCAGCAAACTCCGCTTTCTCGCTTCTCTCCGCCTTGCCTGCTCATCGCTCGCGACGCGGCAAATCGATTTTCACACTGTATGAATAACGGGGCTGTATCGACAGCCCCGCGTTGTTTCTGCTTCCACCTGACGAGAACAGAGTCATGGCCCTCGACATTCACGCTCACCGTATCCTGATCCTCGACTTCGGTTCCCAGTACACCCAACTGATCGCCCGCCGCGTACGCGAGATCGGGGTGTTCTGCGAGCTGCATCCCTGGGACATGTCCGAAGACGATATCCGTGCCTTCGCCCCGCGCGGCATCATCCTCGCCGGCGGCCCGGAGTCGGTTCACGAAGCCAACAGCCCGCGAGCGCCGCAGGCGGTGTTCGACCTCGGCGTACCGCTGCTGGGCATCTGCTACGGCATGCAGACCATGGCCGAGCAACTGGGCGGCAAGGTCGCCGGCTCCGATCTGCGCGAGTTCGGGTATGCCCGCGTTGATGTAGTGGGCAAGAGCCGCCTGCTCGACGGTATCGAAGACCATGTCGACGCCGACGGCGTGCTGGGCCTGGACGTGTGGATGAGCCACGGCGACAAGGTCACCGAGCTGCCCGCCCAGTTCAACATCCTGGCCAGCACCCCGAGCTGCCCGATCGCCGGCATGTTCGACGACGCCCGCGGCTACTACGGCGTGCAGTTCCACCCGGAAGTGACCCACACCAAGCAGGGCGGGCGCATCCTCACCCGTTTCGTGCAGGAGATCTGCGGCTGCGAAGCCCTGTGGACGCCGTCCAACATCGTCGAGGACGCCATCGCCCAGGTGCGTCAGCAAGTGGGTTCGGCCAACGTGCTGCTGGGCCTGTCCGGCGGCGTCGACAGCTCGGTGGTCGCGGCGCTGCTGCACAAGGCCATCGGCGACCAGCTGACCTGCGTGTTCGTCGATAACGGCCTGCTGCGCCTGCATGAAGGCGACCAGGTGATGGCCATGTTCAAGGAGAACATGGGCGTCAAGGTGATCCGCGCCGACGCCGAGAAGCAGTTCCTCGACAACCTGGCCGGCGAAGCCGACCCGGAGAAGAAGCGCAAGATCATCGGCCGCACCTTCATCGACATCTTCGATGCCGAAGCCAGCAAGCTGGACAACATCCAGTTCCTCGCCCAGGGCACCATCTACCCGGACGTGATCGAGTCGGCTGGCGCCAAGAGCGGCAAGGCCCACGTGATCAAGTCGCACCACAACGTCGGCGGCCTGCCGGAGGAAATGAACCTCAAGCTGGTCGAGCCACTGCGCGAACTGTTCAAGGACGAAGTGCGCAAGATCGGCCTGGAGCTGGGCCTGCCCTACGACATGGTCTACCGCCACCCATTCCCGGGCCCGGGCCTGGGCGTGCGCATCCTCGGTGAGGTGAAGAAGGAATACGCCGACATCCTGCGCCGTGCCGACCACATCTTCATCGAAGAGCTGCGCAAGGCCGACTGGTACCACAAGACCAGCCAGGCCTTCGTGGTGTTCCAGCCGGTCAAATCGGTGGGCGTGGTCGGCGACGGCCGTCGCTACGCCTGGGTCGTCGCCCTGCGCGCCGTGGAAACCGTGGACTTCATGACCGCACGCTGGGCGCACCTGCCCTACGAGCTGCTGGAAACCGTGAGCGGCCGGATCATCAACGAAATCGACGGCATCTCCCGCGTCACCTATGACGTGTCGAGCAAGCCGCCAGCGACCATCGAGTGGGAATGATCCCGCGTCCGGCGTAAGCCGGTAGTCAGTGGTCAGGAAAACCAAGAGCCCGCGTAACTGCGGGCTTTTGGCGTTTTGCGTCTGTGTCCCGTCCTGAATAAGGTTTACAGACGTCGGGCATCAGGCCGGCAGGGCAGCCTTGGCGGCGGCGATGGCGCGAGCGGTCTCGGCCTGGCCGACGGAGGCCACCTCAGCGATCAGTTCGCCGTTGGCCGGATTGGTCACGGCGAAGCGCGCCTTGTCGTCGGCCTCGACCCACTGGCCATCGATGAACGCCTGTTCGCGCAACAACTGCAGATCGGAGAGTTTCATGTGGTTCTCTTGGCCAATCGTGGAAGGCAGGGTCAGTACACGCCGCCGTTGCTGGTGGGTGTCGGTGCGTCCTTGAACGCCGCCGCCAGGGTTTGCAGGCCACGCATCAGCACGGTGGTGTCGACGCCGACGGCGACGAATTTGGCGCCAAGCTCCATGTAGCGGCGTGCCAGCTTCTGATCGGCACTGAGGATCCCGGCGGCCTTGCCCGCCTTGCTGATACGTAGGATCGCGTCCTCGATGGCCGCCTGCACATCCGGGTGACCAGGATTGCCACGGTGGCCCATGGCGGCGCTGAGATCGGCGGGGCCTATGAAGACACCGTCGACGCCGTCGACTGCGACAATTTCATCCAGCCTGGCCAGGCCTTCGAGGTTCTCGATCTGCACCAGCAGGCACATCTGTGCGTCCGCTTTATCCAGGTAGCCGGGAATGCTGTTCCAGCGTGAAGCACGGGCCAGGGCACTGCCCACGCCGCGCACGCCGCTGGGTGGGTAGTGCATGGCGCGCACCAGTTCGCGGGCCTGTTCGGCGCTTTCCACCATCGGCACCAGCAGGGTCTGTGCGCCGATATCGAGGATCTGCTTGATCAGCGCGGTATCGCCGATCACCGGGCGAATCACCGGCTGAGAGGCATAGGGCGCCACGGCCTGTAGTTGGCCGAGCAGGCCGCGCAGGTCGTTGGGCGCGTGTTCGCCGTCGATCAGCAGCCAGTCGAAGCCGGCATTGGCCGCCAGCTCCGCGCAGTAGGGATCGGCCAGGCCGAGCCACAGGCCGATCTGCGCTTGGCCTGATTGCAGGCGCTGCTTGAAGGTGTTGATGGGCATGTCCATGACCGGCTCCTGTACTCAGACAAACCGGCAGGCGATGCTGCCGAGCATGTCGTAGTCGACGTGGAAGGTGTCGCCGGGGCTGGCTGCCACCGGCCGGGTGAAGGAGCCGCCGAGGATGATCTGCCCGGGCTGCAGGGTGACATCGTACGGCGCCAGCTTGTTGGCCAGCCACGCCACGCCTTTGGCCGGGTGATTGAGAACCGCTGCGGACACGCCGGACTCCTCGATCACGCCATTGCGGTAAAGCACCGCCGGCACCTTGCGCAGGTCGATTTCGGTCGGTCGCACCGCGCGGCCGCCCATGACCACACCCGCATTGGCAGCGTTGTCGGAAATGGTGTCGAACACTTTGCGGGTGGCTTTGCTGTCCGGGTCGACCTGCTGAATGCGCGCATCGATGATCTCCAGTGCCGGAATCACCCATTCAGTGGCGTCCAGTACCTCGAAGATCGTCACGTTCGGGCCTTTGAGCGGCTTGCCAAGAATGAACGCCAGCTCCACTTCGACCCGCGGCACGATGAAGCGCTCGAAGGGAATGTCGGTGCCTTCGTCGAAGAACATGTCATCGAGCAGCGCGCCGTAGTCCGGCTCGCTGATGTTCGAGGAAACCTGCATGGCGCGCGAGGTCAGGCCGATCTTGTGGCCAACCAGCTTGCGGCCGTCCTGGATCTTCTTGGCGACCCAGGCGCGCTGGATGGCGTAGGCATCCTCGATGGTGATGTGCGGCTGCTCCAGGGAGAACTGGCGCACCTGCTGGCGCGAACGCTCGGCGGCGTCCAGGCGGGCGGCGGCCTCTTGAATGAAGGTCGAGTCGAGCATGGGAGCTATCTCTTAACGTGGATTGACGAGGGCGGCGGGCGTGCGCAGTACCAACGCCGCGCCGAGGGCGATGAACAGGGCCAGCACGAACAGGGCGAGGCTGGCGCTCTGGGTGGTGTCGCGCATCCAGCCGATCAGGTAGGGCGCGAGGAACGAGGCGATGCTGCCGAACGAGCTGATCAGGCCAATGCCGGCCGCCAGGGTGCGGTCGGACAGAAACGCCGGCGGTAACTGCCAGAACATCGGCAGGGCCGCGCTGGCACCCATGCCGGCGATGACCAGGCCTGCCATCACGAATGTGGCGCTATCCGGCGCGACGCCAGTAGCGGCGATGCCCACCGCGCACATCAGCAGCGGCATGCTGAGGTGCCAGCGGCGTTCGCGGCGGCGATCCGAGGAGCGGCCACAGGCGAGCATGAAGAACACCCCGGCCAGATAGGGAATGGCGCTGAGCAGGCCGACCTGGCTGTCGCGGGCTACGCCAGCACCGTGAATCAGGCTGGGCATCCAGAAGGCCAGGGTGTTGACCGCCAGCATCACGGCAAAGTAGATCGCCACCAGCAGCCAAACCTGCCCGTTGCGCAGCACGCCGGAAAAGGAGGTGATGGTCTTGCGCTGTTCCTCACTGGCCATCTCTTCGCGCAGGCGCTTTTTTTGCGTTTCGTCGAGCCAGCTCACCTGCTCGAAGCGCTCCGGCAGTACGCACCAGACCAGCAGGCCGAGCGCCACCACCGGCAGGCCTTCGAGCAGGAACATCCACTGCCAGCCGCGCAGGCCGCCAGCATCGTGGAACAGGTCAAGAATGGCGCCGGAAACCGGGCCACCGATCACCCCGGCCATGGGCACGGCGATGGCGAACAGGGCGGTGATCTGCGCGCGCCGGCGCGCCGGGTACCAACGGTTGAGGTAGACCAGAATGCCGGGGAAGAAACCGGCCTCGGCCACACCGAGTAGAAAGCGCAGGGTGTAGAAGCCGCTGGCACTCTCTACCAGGAACATGCACGACGACAGCAGGCCCCAGACCACCATCAGGGTGGCGATCCAGCGGCGCGGGCCGACCCGATCCAGGGCCAGGTTGCTGGGCACGCCGAACAGCGCGTAGGCGATGAAGAACAGCCCGGCGCCGAAACCGTAGACGGTATCGCTGAATTGCAGATCGGCGCTCATCTGCATCTTGGCGAAGCCGATGTTGATGCGATCCAGATGGGCGAACAGGTAGCACACCAAGAGCAGCGGCATCAGCCGCCAGGTCACGGTGCGGTGTGTGGAGTCGCTGACGGCATACGCCGCGCCGGTTACGGCGGATTCGGCTGGGCTCATGATCTTGTTCTTTTTGTTGTTGATACGCGTGGGTAAGGGCGCAAGGCGCCCGGCGTCAGGCTGGCCTGTTGAACAGCGGGTGCAGGCTGCTGTGCTTGCCGTCGTAGACCTGCCCCGGGCTTTCGTCGATCTGCAGGGTGACGCCGCTGGGGCGCCTGGTGAGCAGGTCGTCGAGGTGCGCGTGCAGCACCCGCATCAGGCTGTCGCCGACCTGCTGGTGAACGGCCTGGCTGCGGCCGGCGCCCATGCGCAGGTTGGCGTACAGGAAGCCGTAGTCGCCCTTGCCGTCGGCCACCGCGGCGTGAGCGGCGGGGTAGGCCAGCACGCGGGTGCCGCCGGTGGGAAACACCGCCTTGCCGGCTTCATCGCGTTGTTCGAGCATGCAGTCGGCCAGCGCGCGACACAGCCCGGCGACGTTCACGTCACGCTCGACATCGGGGCTGTAAAGCAGAACCAGATGGGGCATGAGCGACCTCCTACAGGCGGCTGGTGGACTGCACGCCGGCCGGGTTGGCCGCTTGAACCGGCGGGATCGCCGAGCCATCCTGGGGCGTTACCGGGAACACGGCGTTGATCTGGCCAGTACCTGACGAGCCGAAATACGGCGTGAGCACTTCGGCCTTGCCGTCATAGTCCGACCAGCCCAGGGCGCCGAGGAGCATGGCCGTGTCATGCATGAAGCCTTCGCCGTGCCCCTTCGATGCGTACTCGGGGAGCATGCCGCAGAACTCCTTCCACTCCGCGTTCTCCCACATCTTCACCACGCGGTGGTCGAGGGTTTCCAGGAACGGACTCCATACCTTGGTGGCGAAGTCCGGCGCCTGGCCGTTTTGGGCGAAACGGTGGGAAAGCGAGCCGCTGGCGAAGAACGCCACGGTGCCGTCGTAATGATCTTCCACGGCCTTGCGCATGGCCCAGCCCAGGCGCGCGCTATCGGCCAGGTAGTGCGAGGTGCACAGGGCCGAGACCGAGATCACCTTGAAGTGCTGGTCCTGGTTCATGTAGCGCATCGGCACCAGGGTGCCGTACTCGGGGCCCAGGGTGGTGGCGTCGTGGGCCATGGTCTCGACGCCCTGGCGATTGCACTCGGCCGCCAGAAGCTTGCCCAGCTCCGGGTTGCCGGGGAATTCGTATTCCATGTTGCTGATGAAGTGGGGCAGCTCGTTGCTGGTGTAAATACCCTTGAAGTGCGGGCCGCAGAGCACGTGATAGTTGGCATTGACCAGCCAGTGGGTGTCGAACACCACGATGGTGTCCACGCCCAGCTCGCGGCAGCGCCGGCTGATCTCCTTATGGCCGTCGATGGCTGCCTGACGAAAGCCCTGGCGCGGGCCAGGCAGCTCCGAAAGGTACATGGATGGAACGTGGGTGATCTTGGCTGCTAGAGCGACTTTGCCCATGACGATGTCTCCTCGCGATTTCTTGTGGTGGGTCTGCACGCAGCAAGTGCGAGCGGGCAGTGAGCCCGTTCGAATCATTGGCGCGGGCAGGCCTTCACACGCCCCAGCGTGGGATGTGGTGGCTACCCATGGAAATGCACACGTTCTTCACCTCGGCGAAAACCTCGTAGCTGTACTCGCCGCCTTCGCGGCCGGTACCCGAGCCCTTCACGCCGCCGAACGGCTGGCGCAGGTCACGCACGTTCTGGCTGTTGATGAACACCATGCCGGCCTCGATGCCACGGGCCAGGCGGTGCGCCTTGCCGATGTCCTGGGTCCAGATGTAGGAAGCCAGGCCGTACTCGGTGTCGTTGGCCAGGCGCAGCGCCTCGGCTTCGTCCTTGAACTTGATCAGGCACACCACCGGGCCGAAGATCTCTTCCTGAGCGATGCGCATGCGGTTGTCGACATCAGCGAATACGGTCGGCTGAATGAACTGCCCCTTGGCCAGATGGGCAGGGAGGCCGGCCGGACGATCCAGACCACCGGCGAGCAGGTTGGCGCCTTCCTCGATACCGACCCTGATGTAGCCGGTGACCTTGTCGTAGTGCGCCTGGGTGATCATCGAACCGACCTGGGTTTTCGGATCGGTCGGATCACCAACAATGAGCCGCTTGGCGCGCGCCGCGAACTCGGCGACGAACTGGTCGTAGACGCTCTCCTGGATGAAGATGCGCGAGCCCGCGGTGCAGCGTTCACCGTTGAGCGAGAAGATGGTGAACAGCGCGGCATCGAGGGCGCGGTCGAGGTCGGCGTCGTCGAAGATCAGCACCGGGCTCTTGCCGCCCAGCTCCATGGAGTACTTCTTCAGGCCGGCGGTCTGCATGATCTTGCGCCCGGTGGCGGTGCCGCCGGTGAAGGAGATCGCGCGCACGTCCGGGTGGCGCACCAGGGCATCGCCAGCGGTGGCGCCGTAACCCTGCACCACGTTGAGCACGCCCGGCGGAATGCCCGCTTCCAGCGCGAGGCGGCCCAGTTCATTGGCGGTCAGCGGCGACAGCTCACTCATCTTGAGAACCGCGGTATTGCCGAAGGCCAGGCAAGGCGCGGTCTTCCAGGTGGCGGTCATGAACGGCACGTTCCACGGCGAGACCAGGCCACACACGCCGACCGGCTGGTAAAGGGTGTAGTTGAGCATCTGGTCGTCGACCGGGTAGCTGTGGCCATCCATGCGCGTACAGGCTTCGGCGAAGAAGTCGAAGTTGTGCGAGGCACGGGGGATCAGCACGTTCCTGGTCTGGTGGATCGGCAGGCCGGTATCCAGGGTTTCCAGCTCGGCCAGCTTCGGCACGTTCTGGTCGATCAGCTCACCCAGCTTGCGCATCAGCTTGGCGCGCTCCTTGGCCGGGGTGTTCGACCACTTCGGGAAGGCTTCCTTGGCGGCCGCCACGGCGCGATTGATTTCCTCGGCGCCAGCGCTGGCGACTTCGCCGATGGCCTCGCCGGTGGCCGGGTTGTAGTTGGTGAACGTCTCGCGGCTCTCGACTTCCTGGCCGTTGATCCAGTGCTTGATCATGTTGTCTGCCTCGTAGGTGTCACTTGCCGCGGGCGGCGAAGAATTCGGATTCGCTGACGATGCGGTTGACCAGCCGGCCAACGCCTTCCACTTCCACCACCACTTCATCGCCCGGCACCACGTCGGCCAGGCCTTCCGGCGTGCCGGTGGCGATCATGTCGCCCGGCTGCAGGGTCATGAAGCTGGAGAAATATTCGATGAGATACGGAATGTCGAAGATCATGTCCGCCGTGCTGCCTTCCTGTTTCAACTCGCCGTTGATCCAGGTGCGCAGCGTGAGCTTGGACGGGGCCGCCACGTCGGCGGCGTCGACCATCCACGGCCCGACCGGGGTGGTGCAGTCGCGGTTCTTCACCCGCAGATTGGGGCGGTAGTAGTTTTCCAGGTAGTCGCGGATGGCGTAGTCGTTGCACACCGTGTAACCAGCCAGGTACTGCAGGGCGTCTTCGCGCTTGACGTTCTTCGCCTGTTTGCCGATCACCGCCACCAGTTCGCACTCGTAGTGCATGTACTTGACGTTGTCCGGGCGCCAGGTCACCCCGTTGTGACCGGTGTAGGTACCGGGCGACTTGATGAAGGCCAGCGGCTCGGTCGGCGCCTTGAAGGCCAGCTCGGCGGCATGGTCGGCGTAGTTCAGGCCGAGGGCGAACATGCTGCCTTCGGCAGGCGGCAGCCACTCGACGTCAGCTTCGGCGAGCAGGCGACCATCGGTCAAACGCACGGCGTTGTCCGCCTCGACGGTGACGGCGTGAATCTGGTTCTCGTAGCGAATACGGGCGTGTTTCATGCTGCTCTCCTTATTGCGCCACGATGTGGTTGGTCAGGCGGCCCAGGCCGCTGATCTCGACGACCACCTCATCGCCCGGCTGCACGTCGACGCGGCCTTCAGGCGTGCCGGTGATCAGCACGTCGCCTGCATGCAGGGTCATGAACTCGCTGAGTTCGGCGATCAGGCGCGGGATGCTGCGCACGAAGTTGGCAGTGGTGTTTTCCTGGCGAACCTCGCCGTTGACCAGCACCTTGAGGGTCAGGGCGTGCGGGTCGGCCAGCTCGATCACTTCGCTGCCGAGGGCGCAGAAACCATCGCGGCACTTGGCCTTGACGGCGGGGCGGTAGTAGCTCTCTTCCGGTAGGCTGAATTCGTTGACGATCACATAGCCGGCGACATGGGCGAGGGCATCCTGCTCGGCGACGCGGCTGGCCGTCTTGCCGATCACCACGCCCAGGGCCGGGCCCGGTTGCAGGCGCTCGCCCGCAGGCATGACCACTGGCTGACCGTCAGCATTGCGGGTATTGGGCGTTTTGATGAACAGCACCGGCTTGAGCGGTGGCTGCTGGTACGGCGGCTCGTTGAACTCGGCCAGGCGGCTGCGCAGCAGGCCCTGGTAATTCAAGGCAACGCCGAAGAGCGTTCCGGTGGCGGCCTGTTCGGTGGGGCGGCTCATTTCTTGTTCTCCTGCTCGGGGCATGCG
Organism: Pseudomonas sp. G34; assembly: GCF_031119625.1. Classification (GTDB taxonomy): domain Bacteria; phylum Pseudomonadota; class Gammaproteobacteria; order Pseudomonadales; family Pseudomonadaceae; genus Aquipseudomonas. The sequence goes on along the minus strand of NZ_JAVHZV010000003.1, from coordinate 97,044 downwards.
GTGTGGCCGGTGTGGCATCTCATTTAGTTAATATATTAACTTTAAAGTTAATATGTAAACGAGATTCTTGGCCCGCCGATCCATCTGATCCTGTTGCGGTGATAGTGATGGTGGCGAGCACCGCCTTTAATGGCTGTTTCGGTGAATCAATTGCACTTTTGCTGGCGCAGGGCGCTGATGCGCGTGCCAGCAAGCCCTGCGTCTGTGCACCGAATCAGTAGGTGATGCACACCGATTTGAGTTCGGTGAATCCCTCGATGGCGCTGCGCCCGAATTCACGGCCCATGCCCGATTGCTTGAAGCCACCGAAGGGCAGGTTGGGGTCGACGGGCACATGGTTGTTGACCCACACCGTGCCGGCTTCGACCTGCGGGATGAGCTCCATCACCCGTCCCAGGTCATTGCTCCAGAGGCTGGCGGTAAGGCCATAGCGGCTGTCATTGACCATCTGCAATGCCTGTTCGGTGGTGTCATAGGGCACCACGGACAGCACCGGGCCGAAGATCTCTTCCTGCACGCAGGTCATGCGCTGCTGCATGTCCGCCAGCACGGTCGGGGCGACGAAGTAGCCGGGCAGATCCACGGCCTGCCCGCCGGCGGCGAAACGCGCGCCTTCGCGGCGAGCGATCTGCAGGTAGTCGAGCACACTGCCTTGCTGCTTCTTCGACACCAGGGGGCCCACTTGCGCGTTGGTATCCATGCCGGCGCCGAGGCTCAGCGCACTGACCTGGGCACTGAGCGCCTCGACGAAGCGCTCGTAGTGGCGGGCCGGCACATAGATGCGCGAGGCGGCCGCGCAGACCTGGCCCTGGTTGAGCAGGCCACCGCCGATGGCGCCGGCCACGGCCTTGTCGATGTCGGCATCCTCCAGCAGCAGCATGGGATTCTTGCCGCCCAGTTCGAGGGTGAAGCGTGTCATGTTCTCTAGAGCAGCAACGCCTACCTGTTTGCCGACAGCGGTGGAGCCTGTGAAGGACACCTTGTTCACCAGTGGGTGGGCCACCAACGCGGGGCCGACCTCGGCGCCACGGCCAATCAGGACGTTGAACACCCCGGCCGGAATGCCCGCTTCGATTGCCAGTTCTGCCAGGCGCAGGGCGGTCAGCGGGGTTTCGTCAGCCGGCTTGATGATCACAGTGCAGCCGCAGGCCAGCGCCGGCATGACCTTCCACAGGGCGATCATCATCGGGAAATTCCACGGCACGATGCCGGCCACGACGCCAGCCGGTTCGCGGCGGGTATAGGCATTGAAGCGGGCGTTCTCCGGCATGGGGATGGACACGTCGAGCGTCTGGCCTTCGATCTTGGTGGCCCAACCGGCCATGTAGCGCATGTAGTTGAGCGAGGCGCCGACTTCGATGGCGCGTGACAGCTGGATCGACTTGCCCTGGTTGAGGGTTTCCAGCTGGGCCAGCTCCTCGCCATGGGCTTCGACCAGATCGGCGAAGCGCAGCAAGGTGCGCTCACGTACGGCAGGCGCCAGCATGCTCCAGCAGCCCGAGGTGAAGGCGCGATGGGCCGAGGTCACGATGGCGTGCACCGCTGCTGCGTCCGCCAGCTCCGCCTGAGCCAGAACCTGCCCATTGGCCGGGTTGAAGATGTCCATGGTTCTGCCGTGCTGGAGGCTGCCCTGGCTGCCATCGACGAAGGAGCGATGGCGCTTGTTCAGAAAGCCTTCGACGGCGGAGAGGGTCGATACGAGTGAAGTGGCCATGGGCGCGTAGCTCCTGCTGCAAATGAATTGCCGACCTCGGGCCGTGGCGCGAGTCAGTTGGCTTCAGGATACGAGCGAGGCCGGGTATGGGCTTGATCGAGGCTGCCGCTGGCCATGTCTGAGCATGCCAAGTACCTGCATGCCATTGACGCGGTGTGCCATCTGCTTTATCTCGTTAAAATGTTTACCAATTTCCGTAATGTGAACGCCCATGTCCTCTGCACGACCGTCCTTGACGCTTACCCTGCTGCAGGCCCGCGAAGCGGCCATGAGCTTCTTTCGGCCACTGCTCAACGAGCACGGCCTGACCGAACAGCAGTGGCGGGTCATCCGCATCTTGCGCCAGCAGGGGGAACTGGAAAGTTTTCGCCTGGCCGAACAGGCCTGCATTCTCAAGCCCAGCATGACCGGTGTACTCAGCCGGCTGGAACGTGATGGCATCGTCGTACGGCGCAAGTGCTCCACCGACCAGCGCCGCGTACACATCAACCTCACCGAAAAAGGTCATGCCTGCTTCCAGTCCATGAGTGATGGCATGGAACGCAACTACCAGCGCATTCAGGAACAGTTCGGCGAAGAAAAGCTGCAGCAGCTGCTGGGTCTGCTCAACGACCTCAAGCAGATCAAACCCTGAACCGATGCGCTGGAGGGTGAGGCCATGCGTGACTCGCAACCGATCCCCAATATCAACATCGGCCAGGTCTACGACCAGCGTTACGCCGATGCGGATGTGCACTACGAAGCGCTAGGCAAGCTGGCCGATTTTTTCGGCCGCAACATGCCGGTGCATCGCCACGATCGTTTCTTCCAGGTGCACTACGTCAAGAGTGGCGTGGTGCGGGTGTACCTGGACGACCAGCGCTATCAGCAGCAGGGGCCGATGTTTTTCCTCACCCCGCCAACCTTTCCCCATGCCTTCGTCACCGACGCCGATAGCGACGGCCATGTACTGACCGTGCGTCAGGAGCTGGTCTGGCCGTTGCTGGAGAGCCGTCAGGGGCTCGCCCAAGGGCCGCAGATCGCGCCCCTGTGCGTGGCGGTGGGGGAACTGGATGGGCAATACGACGGCGAGGTGGCGCGGCTGAACCTGCTGTTCGACGAACTACGCCACGAATTCGCAGACGATCGTCCCGGTCGCGAACTCAGCCTGGCGGCACTGACCCGGCTGATCTTCGTCAGCCTGTTGCGCCTGTCCGCCCGCACCATCCAGGCACAACCGGCGCGCGGCGAAGATCTGCACATTTTCCAGCGCTTCAACGCCCTGATCGAAGCGCATTACCTGGAACACTGGCCCCTGGGCCATTACGCCGGGCAACTGGGCGTGACCGAAGCGCGCCTCAACGACATCTGTCGACGGGTCGCCGACCTGCCGTCCAAGCGCCTGGTGTTCGACCGCCTGATGCAGGAAGCCAAGCGCCTCTTGCTGTTCACCGGCAGCTCGGTCAACGAAATCTGCTACCAGCTCGGCTTCAAGGATCCAGCCTATTTCAGCCGGTTCTTCACGCGCAATGCCGGCATGACGCCTGGCGAATATCGGGTTGGCAAGGGGGCGGTGGAGTAGGGGAACCCTGGAGGTCGAGAGCCCTGGTTCTTGATTGTAGCTGCGCTAAATCTGGACAGACTCTGATCCTCCGTGAGGGCCGCTTTCGGCCAAAAAGCAGCCCTTCAGCAATGGTACATCGTGGGTCGATAGACGTGTGCAACTCATGGATACATGGCGTTGCTAGAATGGTGGTTTGTACTCATGTCACATCAGTGACATATGCCGCTAAACTGGCCCGACTCAACGAACAGGTTGAACAACACGGACGAGGTCAATCGATGGATGCCGCACAACGGGCTGCCAACACTAAGCAACACCGCCAGCAGGAATACGAAAAATACTGCAGCTCCTTCTCTCACTACCTGCCGCTCTGGAAGGTCGACGACAAAGAGTGGGTTGCCCAACGAAAGCAGACCTGGAACGCTATCGCCGATCGGGAGAAGCAAGAAGATCAATTCTTCGTCAAAACGGAATGGGAAAATCGGGGCCGTTTTTTCCAACGAGGCAAGCCGCGAATAAACGATGCGGTGTTGTATCCAGACGAGCGTATCCGGCTCACTCCCTTCGATTCCGTCGATCAGATACTTGAGTTTTATCGCGCCGAGCATATCTCGCATCGCGGGAGGCTGCACGAAAACGCACTGCGTATGACTAGCTATAGGCTGCGCGCCTGTCCTGCTGAGTTTCACCGGGTGGAGCTGATTGCCAAAGCACTCTATAACCCCAAATGGGTCGGCTGCAAAGAGCCGATGGGTATCTATGACCGGCACGACTACGTGGTGACCTGTCCTCGCGACGCCGTACGCTGTTATGTAATAGACGCGCGTCGCCACATTCGGTATTCGGAATCGTCTAGTCGAGAAGAAGTCTATAGACGTTCCAAAAAACGTTTCACGGGCCAGGAACGCAGCTATGTCGAAATCACTATCGACTAATTTTTGAGCTCCCTGGCTATCGCGTTGGACGACAGCTACACAGGCTATGGCGAGGTGCTGGATCAATCGGATTTTGAGGACATGCATGAACTGGCCAAACTTGCATATGCGGTCAAACCGGATGCCGGCAACCCTCACACAGAGCTGTTCATTCAGCAGATGAAAGATAGGGTCATCCCTCACCCCCTGTTTCAACAGGCTTTGTCGGTTCCCTTATCAACGCGCTGAAAATCTAGTTGCCCAGTGAGCGGCTTTGAGGATGCCCATAGCGAATCACTCCATTCGCGTCAAACGAAACGCTTGCAGCCCAATAAGGCAGAAGAGGGGGCAGATACACTCACTGGCCGTTTGCCGTCGTTAACGATGGGCAGCAATCGGCCAAAAGCGGACACACAGCCAGTTTTTATGTCCTCAAGCAAAGAGTGGGAGCACGTAATCCGCCAGCTCTTGGACACTGTCTTTCACTGAGCGGTGCGACACCCTCATGTTCAATGCAATATGCGACACGCCCTGGTCGCGCTGCCGCTGCCACAGGCTGATAAGCGCATTTCGCCCGCCGCGTAGCCCCCTTCCCCAGCGGATGGGGGCATTGGGGTCCGCGTCCAGCTCAAAGAACGTTCCATAGCCGTAAGGCTTGAACGTCTGCAGGCCGCATGCGGACTGCCAGTGGCTAATCAGTGTCGGCAACTGCTCAAGGTCACTCTGGTGCCAGATCCAGCCATCCATATGCTCTGCCAGCCAAGTGATTTCCTGGCCGCAGCGCCCTACCGCTATCGTCGGTAGCCGTGCATGAAATGCCTTGGGAATCAGATCCAGAGTTCCATCCAAACGGCCGTAGTGGCTCGACTGGTGAACCGGAAATGACTGGTTCATAACCGTACGGATCACAGCATGGGCATCACGAAAGCGTGCTTCTCGGTTGTCGAAGTCAACACCGAATGACGGATATTCCGAGGGGCGATCTCCAGTCGAAACACCCAGCACGAAACGCCCTTGCGAGAGTTGGTCGACTGAGAGCGCTTGCTTGGCCACTGCAATAGGGTCTCGCAGAGGTAGGATCATCCCGGCCGTACCAATTGCGATACGCCGGGTCGCCGCAGCGAGCCATGCTGCATATACCATCGGGTCAAATATCTGAGCCACGTCGCCAAAGGACGGGTCACGCAGCGGCACGTCACGCAACCAGAGCGCGGCGAACCCCAGATCGTCGGCCAGCGTAGCGAGCGCGGTATGTTCCGCCATGGTTGGGGTATCGCTCAGGGGATAGCCCTCCAGCGGCGTGAGCAGGCCGAACGTCAGCTTTCCAGGACGAAAAATCCTGGCAAAAACACTCTCAGCCAGCCCATTCGGAAGCACTCTTTTGTCCGACATTTTTTCCTCTCATTAAGTGTCGGTTGGCTAGGCGGGCGGCTCGGTTGCGCATTCCCCAACGTGACGTAATCATCAGGCGGGCATGATCATCGGAAAAGGCACGCGTACCTCGATAACCGCATTTTGGCACCGACTGACACCCTATTCGGTTGTAGAGAGAACGGTACGCGCAGAGGAAGGAGGGATAAATCCGTTAACGAGTCATGAACTGTTATTCAGCTAATACCAATTGGCTCCCGCACTAACGCCTTTTCTCTTGGAACAACGCACTTACCCACTCGACGAATACCCGCACATTGGGTGAGAGATGACGGCGGTCTGGAAACAGCACGGAAACGCTCTTCGGCTCGACGGGAACATCCGCCAGAACCTCCACGAGACGCCCGCTATCGATGTATCGCTGCAACGCCGGGCGCAGGCCCTGCACCATCCCGATCCCCGCCAATGCGCAGTAAAGCAACGCCTCGGCATTGTCGACGACGATGCCGCTGCGCATCTTCACATTGATAGCTTTACCGTTGGCCCTGAAGCGCCAGGGCATGATCTGGCGGCGCTGCTCAACCATGAAATTGACTGCCAGGTGTGCCTGTAAATCATCCAGCGTGCCTGGTAAACCATGTTTCTTCACGTAGGCGGGAGCCGCGCAGGTCACCAAAGCAACCTCGCCGATACGTTTGGCGACCAGGCTTGAATCATCCAGGTCACCGAGCCGCACGGAACAATCGATGCCGTCCGCGACAAGGTCATTCAGGTTGTCGGAGGCTCCCAGAGATATTTCCAGGCCAGGGTAGCGCTCCATGAACTCGGGCAGCCGCGGGATTATCACCGCGTGACCGAGTACGGTCTGCATGTCGATCCTGAGCTTGCCTCGTGGCGGACGAGTCGGCGAAAACAATTCCAGTGTTTCCGCTAGCTCAGCGAGTAATTTCAGGCTGCGGTGATAGAACTCGTCGCCAGCAGGCGTGGTGTTCACTCTGCGCGTGGTGCGGTGTAGCAGCTGCACGCCCAACTCCTGCTCAAGATTTTGAATGAGCTTGGAGAGTGCCGGGCGATGCACATTGAGCGCCTCGGCCGCTTTGGTATAGCTGCCATGGTCAACCACTGCCACGAACATCTGCATGGCTTCAATCATGTTCATCGCCATCCTCCAGTTAACTGTGCATGGGGCCAGACGTGCTCTGCACTGAGGACGATAGCGAAGCCAGGCTGACTCTCTCAGGCATCAAAACAGAGTACGCCAAGACTGCTTGGGAGCAAGCAGCGCTGGCGTGCGGCAGCCAGGCTGACTACCGCAGCATGTGACTCAGTCAACCACCACGACGATCTTGCCGATCTGCGCATTCGACTCCATTCTGCGGTGTGCTGCCGCGATGTCAGCGAGCGGGAAGACCTGGTCGATGACGGGCTTGAGTTGACCACCTGCCAAGCCTTTGGCAACGAAAGCCTTGGCATTGGCCAGCTTTTGCATATCCATGGTGATTTCGAACAGCTCATAGCCGCGCACGGTCAGATGCTTGCCAAGAATATCGAAGACCGGAACCGGAATATCGCGATGATCCAGCGCGCCGTACTGGAAGAAGATCCCGGTGTTGGCCATGGACTTGATCAGCTTGGTTGCCTCGGGACCGCCAACGGGGTCGAAAACGATACGCGCACCTTTGCCGTCGGTGATCGCTGCCACCTCGGCAATCAGATCCTCTTCCTGGGTGGCGATGACATGTTTTGCACCCGCATCCAGCAACGCCTGACGCTTGGCACTTGTGCGGGTAAGGGCTACCGGGATGGCGCCCTGCATGTTGGCAATCTGGATCGCTGCCAGCCCGACACTGCTCGACGCAGCCGGAATGAGCACGGTTTCACCAGCCTGGAGATTGCCGTACTCAATCAAGGCCCCGTAAGCAGTCACGAACATCATCCAGCTGGCCGCCGCCTCCACGAAACTGAGGTTGGACGGATGCTTGACCACAGCATGCGCAGGCGCATTGACCACCTCACCGTACATACCGTAATCAGCGAAGGAAAACGCCGGCACGACGCTTACTACGTCGCCGGGAACAACGTCGCTGACGTCACTGCCAACCGCACGAACAATTCCGGCCGCTTCATAGCCCAGCTTCGCCGGGAACTGAGGATCGATCACGTACTGCCCTGTGCGATACATGATTTCAGCGCGGTTCAGGCCGATGGCCTTTACTTCAATTTGAACCTCACCGCTTTTCGGCGATGGTACGGTGACTTCATCGAGCGTCAGAACATCAGCGTCACCGGTACGGTGAAATTGAACAACCTTGGACATGGCACACCTCATCAAGAGCAAGAGATAACGGCTACTTCTGAAAAGCTATGCCAATCCTACTGGCCCTCCTGCCTGGGACAGAGCGCTGATCGGCTCATAGATTGGTACTCGAAAAGAACCAATCCATGACGGGCAAACAAAAAGGCCACAGAGTACCGTGGCCTTATTCGGGCGCTGTTCAACGCTCAGAATTAACAGGATTTCGGTACTCGACAGGCACCCAGCTGTAGCCCTTTTCTTCTTTACGCAGATGCCCGATCCCCGGAAAGGGCAAGTGAGCCGCTGCCACCAACCAACGCTCCCTTGCGGCCTTAGCGAACAACCGTGTGCGAGATGCAACGGCGGCTTTAGGATCGACGTCCACTGCGATGGTTACCTCCGGATGCGGCAATTGCACAGCATGCACATGCACAATGTCCCCCCAGAGCAGCAGCTTTTCGTCTCCCGAACTGAGCAGGTAAGACGTGTGACCAGGGGTGTGACCATTTGACGGCACGACCTGTATTCCTGGGCTGATGGAGTCACCTTCATTAAAGGTTTTGAATTTGCCTACATCTGAGTAAGGTGAAATTGCATCACGCGCCATTTTGAAGAATGGACGCTGCTCCTCAGGCAATGAGCCCTCCTGCTTTACGTCGAGCCAGTAATTCGCATCTCGGGCTGCGGCCCAGACGGTTGCGTTAGTAAAGGCTCGTTTGCCGCTTGGCAGGGTCACTCCGCAGGCATGGTCAGGATGCATGTGCGTCAGCAGCACGGCATCAACCTCTTCGGGCCTATAACCGGCAGCACGGATGTTGTCGACCATCCGCCCCATGGTAGGGCCGAAGCAATCAGACGAGCCCGAGTCGATCAGCACCAGCTGTTTCCCGTCATCGACGAGAAAGGCGTTGACCGCTGTCTGTACGAACGGCGCCGCCTTCTGGTACTCATGCAGCATGTGCTCCTGGATCTTTTCTTGCGGCATACCCGCGAGGTGCTTCGGGTTCAGATCGATATAGCCGTCGTAAACGGCAGTCACAGTGGTGTTGCCGACCATCTGCCGGTAGAAGCCAGCTGCCTGCTGGTGCTGGTCGGCCGGAGCTGCGAATGCAGCCTGCGATGCGACAGCCATAACCGCTACGACGCCGAGCGTCTTCAGACGCTGCGGTAGATTCAGTGTATCCATGACAAACTCCACAATCAGGCATCATTGCCTGTTGCGAAATCCTATGAGCGCGCGAAGCACAGACCCATAGCGTCACTGGAACCAGATTGGTAATCAAAGCCTATACATTCGGCCGAGAAAAGGCTTAAGAGGCATCGCATGGTCAATGGCTGCTCCTGGCCGAACGCAGCCTTTTCACTTTTTCATCTATCCCTAATCGGCTACTAGCCAGCCCCGGCGGCAACACATATAGATCTAAATGCATGGGCGATGGCCGACATGCCTCATTCCTTGTGCCGCAGGGCGCATTGCTGAAGGTTTGCACGTAGGTACAGTGCCTCTGGCTTCATCGCAGTTATCGGAATGAGCCTCGCCCGGAGATTAACTTTTTCGAGCTGGCACTCTTTCGCCTACATGAAAAGTGCAATTTAGTCCCCGGAAGATGCATTTTTAGCCTACGTGCCAGTACCCATAATGAGCCCGTCCCTCGCCTGGCAGATCACTCGGATGCGCACGCTGGCGGGCTGCACGAGCAGCTCGCCGGTACTGCGAACGAGACGCTCGCGGCGATCCAGCGCTAACAATAATCAGGGCTCGTATTCAGATGAAAAAGCCAAATCCGCTGCTCGAAGATCTCAACGCCATCCTTCCGGCCATTGCCGCCAACGCATCGCGTGCCGAACAGGCGCGCACGGTTCCCGAGGAAAACATCGCGCTGCTCAAGGGCATCGGTCTGCACCGCGCCTTTCAGCCCAAAGCCTACGGCGGCCTGGAAATCTCCCTGCCTGAATTCGCCGACTGCGTTGCTGCCCTGGCTGGCGCCTGTGCCAGCACCGCCTGGGCCTTCAGCCTCCTGTGCACGCACAGCCATCAGATGGCGCTGTTCTCCAAGCAGTTGCAGGACGAGGTCTGGGGCGAGAATGCCGACGCCACTGCGAGCAGCAGCATCGCACCGTTCGGCAAGGTCGAGGAGGTGGAGGGTGGTGTCATCTTCAAAGGTGAAATGGGCTGGAGCAGCGGCAGCGACCACGCCGAATGGGCCATCGTCGGTTGCCGCCGGCAGAACGGCGAGGGCGGCCAGGACTATTGCTTCGCCGTGCTGCCGCGCAGCGACTACGAGATCCGCGATGACTGGTTCGCCGCCGGGATGAAGGGCAGCGGCACCAAGACCCTGGTGATCAAGGATGCGTTCGTGCCCAACCATCGCATCCAGAAGGCCAAGGACATGATGGAAGGCAAGTCCGCGGGGTTCGGTCTGTACCCGCACAGCAAGGTCTTCTACGCACCGTATCGCCCGTACTTCGCCAGTGGCTTTGCTGCGGTCAGCCTGGGTGTGGCCGAGCGGATGCTGCAGGCCTACCAGGAAAAGACCAGGAATCGCGTGCGCGCCTATACCGGCGTGAATGTAGGTACTGCAACGCCAGCGCTGATGCGTTTGGCGGAGTCTACCCACCAGGTCGCCGCTGCCCGTGCCTTCCTGGAAAAGACCTGGGCCGAACACGCCGAGCATTCAGCGCTTCAGCAGTACCCGAGCCGGGAAACGCTGGCGTTCTGGCGGACCAACCAGGCCTATGCCGTGAAGATGTGCATCGCGGCGGTCGATCGTCTGTTCGCAGCCGCCGGTGGTACCGCATGGTTCGAGAGCAACGAGATGCAGCGCCTGTTCCGTGACGCGCACATGACCGGCGCCCATGCCTACACCGACTACGACGTCTGTGCGCAGATCCTCGGCCGCGAGCTGATGGGCCTGGAGCCGGACCCGAGCATGGTCTGACGGCAGCTGTACTTCGCTTGGGGTGGTGTATGGCCCCGCTACTCGAACAACAAGCCGCAGCGCATGCCGTTGTGGCCAGGGAGATTCCCATGAGCCCTTGCATCGACTCGCGCGCCTTTCGCCGCGCGCTGGGTAACTTCGCCACTGGCGTCACCGTCATCACCGCTGCCACCCCCGATGGGCAGAAGGTCGGTGTGACTGCCAACAGTTTCAACTCGGTCTCGCTCGACCCGGCCCTGGTGCTGTGGAGCATCGACAAGCGCTCCACCAGCTACGAGGTGTTTCGGCGCGCCAGCCATTACGCGGTCAACGTGCTGGCTGCGGACCAGATCGATGTGTCCAACCAGTTCGCACGCCCCCGTGACGACAAGTTCGAAAGCATCGCGTACGAAGCCGGTCAGGGCGGGGCGCCGTTGCTGGCCGATTGCGCGGCGCGCTTTCAGTGCGAGATGCACCAGCAGCTCGACGGTGGCGATCACTGGATTCTGATCGGCAAGGTGGTGGCCTTCGATGACCTGGGCCGTTCGCCACTGCTCTACCACCAGGGCGCTTATTCGATGGTGCTGCCGCATACGCGGATGACCCAGAAGAGCGAAGGCCAGCCGCCCAGCAGCGATTTTCAGGGGCGTCTGAGCCACAACCTGTATTACCTGATGACCCAGGCCGTGCGCAGCTACCAGAGCAGCTATCAGCCGCGCCAGCTGTCCACCGGCCTGCGTACCAGCGAGGCGCGCATGCTGATGGTTCTGGAGAACGATGCCGGCCTGTGCATGGGCGGGTTGCTCCGTGAGGTGGCTATGCCGGTGCGCGAGATCGAGCAGGCCGTGGACATCCTCAAGCGCAAGGGCCTGGTTGCCGATTGCGCTGAGCGATACCTGCTCACTGCAGCCGGAGTGGAGCAGGCCGAAGCGCTCTGGCGCATCGCTGGGGAACAGCAAGACAAGGTATTCAGTGCCTTTAGCGCAGAGCAGATCGAAACCTTCAAGCACATGCTCAAGGCTGTAATCGCCCAAGGCTGAGCCGCTGCACCATGCTTTTCTCAGGCCGGCCCCGGGTGATTCCGGGACCGGCTTTTTTGCATCGGCAAGGCCGCACCGAGGACGGGGAGAACCGCCGGATCGTTCTGGATTGCAGCAATCTGATCAGTGCTGAGCAGTGAGCTTGCTCTGGGCGTAAAGCGGCGGCGCATCGTTCCTGGCCCGGCACATCGATCTGGTTCTTGGCGTTGACACGCCTGGGCAAGACTGCGGCAGCCAGAGGCAAGATTTTCTCCCGTTCATGGGCGCAGAGTGACATCCGAGGCGGCAGCCATCTGACCTCATACCCACGGGCACCATTGGGCCGGCTACGGCCCGAGCGGGAGAATAATCCAATGAGTGATACCAAAGCCCCTCACATTGCCTCGATGCAGGCGTCCAACGCGGGGAGTAGCACCTCCATGCAAGCCAAGAAACTCAAGTTCCTCACCATGATGGGCATCTGTGTCGGCCTGGTTATCGTCCAGGGTTCGATGATCAGTGCCACGCAAGGTATCGGCATCGGCGGCATGGGATTTATCGCCGCGATGATCGTCGCGTTCGTACTGGCGCAGTTCAACGCCATGAGCTTCGCCGAGCTTTCCCTCATGTTCCCTGAAGAAGGCACCTTGGCGACCTATACACAGAAAGCCATCGGCCACTTTCCGGCCATCGTGGCAGTGTTCGCCGGGTACGTGGTGGTGGCAATGCTGGCACTGCCCGTCGAGATGTTTTTGGTCGAAACCATTCTGGGAGAGTTGTTCCCCGGCCTGTTTCCTCCGCTGCTGTTGCCTTTGCTGATCCTCGCTATTCTGGCCGTGACCAACTTGCTGGGGGCCGATCTGTTCGCCAAGGTGCAGAACCTGCTGTCCTTCGTGCTGGTGACGGCTCTGCTCCTGATTGGATTGTGCGCTGTCACGGCGGCAATCGAGCCGCACGTTGCGATTACCGGGACTCCGGTGAGCTGGAGTTTCGAGCCGGTGCTCAACGGCAGTTTCATCGGGCTGGTGGCGATGGCCATGTGGTTGATGGTCGGCGTCGAGTTCATCTGCCCGATGATCAAGGAGGTGGATAACCCGCAGCGCAACATCCCGCGCGCCATGATGCTGTCGCTCTGCGCGATGCTGGCGATCTTCCTGCTGTTCGTCTACGGGGCGAGTTTTTACCTGAGCGTCGAGACGCTGACCACCACGCCGCTACCTTACCTCGACTACGCCCATGCAGTGTTCGGCAAGGGTGGCTTGATCATCGCCGCGGTAATGGCCCTGACCGCCACCTGTAGCACGATCAACACCGTATTGGCAGCAGTGCCGCGCATGCTGCAAGGCATGGCGGAAAACGGCCAGGCGTTTCCGCAGCTGAAGATCACCAGCAAGCGTTATGGCACACCCTGGGTCGGCATCCTGTTCGTGGCATCGATCATCGCCATCCCGTTCCTGTTGATGGATATCGATTCGCTGATCCCTCTGGTGATCGCTGCTTCCACCAGTTGGTTGCTGGCCTACGTGGTAGCGCATATCGATGTCATCGTACTGCGCCGCCGCATGCCCGATAGGGCGCGTCCGTTCAAGACACCGTTCTATCCGCTGCCGCAGGTGATCGGCATCGTCGCCATGCTGTACGTGGCCATGCACAACTCGCCATCACCTGAAATGACCACCACGGTCTACAAGATCCTGGGCGCGATCCTGGTGGTGGTCAGTGTGATCGGCGCGCTCTGGGTCAAGCTTTACATGAAGCGCAAACTGTTCGAGCCCGATCTGGGTTGAGCCGGCTACTCCAGGGCGCCTCTCGAAAGAGGCGTCCTCTTCAAGGCCGTGGCGCTCGCCGATTCGCACAGGCCTTAGCACCAGGCGCGCCTTCGCTGCTGCCAAAGGCGGGCGGTGGCACCGGTACTTTCTCGAGCCACTGAAAACGGAGCAGAAAACGATGATCGATCAACAGTGGCCGGCGATGAAACCGCACTTTTTCGCGCGGCAGCGTCCTTCTAACGGAGCGCAGTAGCAGCATGTTTTTCAAACAACGCGAGCGCAAATTGGCCACGCGGCTGGCCAAGCAGATTGCCCAGTTGGCAGCGCCGCCTGGTACTGCCGTTGCCGATACGGCTCTCGCGGGGCGTTATCCCGAGCTCGAGGTCTCGCTGCAGCAGGTTGCACAGGGGCTCGAGCAGGGGCGAGGCGACGTGATCAGGCTGCTTGAGGAGGTGCAGGAGCTGACGCGGCAACGTGATCAGGCGGTGCTCCGCGAGCGGGCCTCGAGCGAGGCATTGTGCGAGGCGCAGTCTGCGCTGGAGACCCTGACCCGCACCTGCGATGAGCAGCGAGATGCGTTGCGTAACTGGGAACTCGAAGCCCGCATCTGGAGCCTCGCTGAATCGACGCTGACCGAAGGCTACTGGGACTTCGTGGTGGCCAACGGGCGCATTGATGATCCGGCCAGCAGCATGCGTATTTCCAATCAGTTCCGCGCATTGATGGGCTACAGCCGCGAGGAGTTACCCGATGGCCTGGACAGCCAGGCCGGTCTCATCCATCCGGATCACCTCAGCGCCATCGGCAACCTGTTCGAGCGCGAGATCGTCACGCCGTCCGGTAGCGGCGAGTACGTGATCGAGTACCTCATGCGTCACAAGGTGCGCGGCTATATCTGGTGTCGCGAGCGTGGGCGTTCGGTGCGTGACGAGCACGGCCGGCTCTACCGGGTGATCGGTGCGGTGCGCGACATTTCCGATGAGCGCAATGCCCAGGCCGCCCATGAGCAGATGCTGCGACACAATCAGGAAACCTACGGGCAGATCGCCCAGGTGGTCGGCGTCATCAAGGGGATTGCCGAGCAGACCAACCTGCTGGCGCTCAATGCCGCCATCGAAGCCGCCAGGGCCGGTGAGGTGGGGCGTGGATTTTCGGTGGTGGCCGACGAGGTGAAGAAGTTGGCGCAGAGCACGCGTCAGGCGACTCAGGAGATTCAGGCGATGCTTGGTGGCGCCCAGGCTCGAGGGCAGTCCGCCGACACACTGGCTAGCCAAGCGGCTCCCGGGCGCTAGGTGGGCAGGGCGCCCAGCCTGGACCGGCAGTGCGCTCAAGCTGCCGTGCAATGCGTAGAGGCATTTCTGGCAGAAGCCCGAGCGTGGCATGCGCGGTCAAGAGGCCGGCACCTAGTGGCAAGACCTGCTCACGCCGCAGGGTTCTTAATAGCCCTCAGGCGCGGCGCCCTGATTCGGCGTCTTGCAATTTGTATTTGCTGCTCTGAACGCTAAGGTCACACCCTATGATCCATGTCGAAACCCCGACCTACTACACCGCCACCAAAAAATACGATCTCAGCTTTCCGATGCTCGAAGCGGATATCGAAGCGGATGTCGTCGTCATCGGTGGCGGCTTCTCCGGCATCAACACGGCGCTGGAGCTGGCCGAAAAAGGCATCACCAATATCGTCGTGCTGGAAGGCCGTTATCTGGGGTTCGGTGGGACTGGTCGCAACGGCGGGCAGATCATGGCGGGCATCGGTCATGATCTCGAGAAGATCCGCAAGGATGTCGGGGAGGACGGTCTGCGCGCGATCCTCGAGATCAGCGACCAAGGCGCCACCATCATCAAGGAGCGCATCGAGAAGTATGCAATCGATGCCGACTTCTGCCACGGCTACGGCTACATGGGGTTCAATGCCCGGCAAGAAAAGACTCTGGCTGCCTGGGAAAAAGAATTCAAGGCGCTGAGCCCCGAGCAGGAGATTCAGTTGCTGGTGGGCTCGGAACTCAAGCAGATCATCGGCTCGGATGCCTATCGGTGCGGCTTGATGCACATGGGCGCAGGGCACGTGCACTCGCTCAACCTGCTGCTTGGCGAAGCCAAGGCGCTGGCCAGTCACGGGGCGAAGATCTTCGAGTACAGCCCGGCCCTTGAGGTGACGTACGGTGAGCGCGTGACCGTGCGAACCGCCAAGGGATCGATCAAGGCCAGCAAACTGCTCTGGGCCTGTGACAGCTTCCTGAACAAACTCGAGCCTGAGCTGCACAAGAGCACCATCAATACCTACGCCTTCCAGATGGTTACCGAGCCGCTGAGCGATGAGCTGATCGAGCGCATCAGCCCGATTCGTGGCGCTTACAGCGACATCCGTCCGGTCATCGATTACTACCGGGTCACCCGCGAAAATCGTCTGCTGTTCGGCTCTGCCACACCGTTTGTCGAACACATTCCGCGCGATCTCAAGGCGTGGAACCGCAACCTGATGCTCAGGATCTTCCCTTATCTCCGGGACGTGAAGATCGACCTAGCATGGGGCGGCCCGATGGCCTGCAGCCCCAACCTGTTTCCGCAGATCGGCTCGCTACCGCAGCACCCGAACGTGTTTTACGTCCAGGGCTATTCCGGCTTCGGCGTGACCCCCAGCCACATCATTTGCAAAGTGCTGGCCGAGGGCATGAGCGAGGGGTCGGCGCGCTATGACCTGATCAGTTCGGTACGACGCATCCAGGTGATCGGCAAAGACCAGATCCGCCCGTTGTTGCTGACCGGTGGCAAGTGCTGGCACCAGCTTTCCGGCTTCTGGAACGGCCGCCGCTGATTCAACTTTCACTGTATTCGCACACTGAGGACAGACCGCATGACACCTATCAAACAGGGCACCACGTTGACTGAGCTGGACGCATGGGGCAGCGTAGCCGACCTGGGCTCGGAGCTTCTCGAGGGTGATGGCAAAATCTACGGCAAGATGACCTTCGGTGCGCCGACCGATGCGCTCAGCGCCGGGTACTTCGCCGTGACCAGGAGCAAGTTCCGCATGGTGTACCCCTTCAACGAGCAGGCCACGGTGGTGTTCGGGGAAGTCATCCTCACCGATGAGGGTACCGGCCAGAGCACGCGTTACAAAGCCGGCGACAGCTGGTTCGTGACCAAGGGCACCGCGGTGCTCTGGGAAGTGCTCAGCGACAGCTTCACCAAGCACTACCTGGCGGCTGTGTAACTCTTTCAGTCCAGCCCCTGCCGGGTTCGTGAACCGCAGGGGCCTACCGAGTGCCTTCCTATGCATGCCACGCAAGCGGGGCAGTCCTGCCTACATACCTTCACCCAGTTGATGCCTGTTTCCAGTGGCGTGTTCTATCGCATCGCCGAGCAACTGGAGCCGCATGATTTCCTTCTGCAAAAGATGCGCGTTGATATGCATGAGCGTTATCTCACGCATTTTCAGCAGCTCGATCCCCTGCAACCCAAGAATTGCCAACTGACGGGGCAAAGCGTCGTGCCGCTGCGGATCGGGATGCGCGCCCAGGATGACCTGGCCAACCGGCGTTATGACGATTTCCTGCGCGCTTACGGGGTGATGGACGTGGTGGAGGTGCTCGCCTTCGAACGGGGACGTCCGATTGCCGGTATCTCCTTGTTGAGGGGGCCGGAGCTCGGACTTTTCGCGCCCCATGAGCTGGGGCAGCTGCAGGCGCTGCAAGGTCTGTTCGAGCTGGCGGTTTCACCAAGGCCCCTGCGCAGCGAGCATGCATCCCTGACCGCGCGGGAGTGGCAGGTGGCCGAGTTGTTGCGAGATGGCTGCAGCAACAAGGAAGTCGCCCGTCGACTCGAGGTCGGCTTACCGACCGTCAAGACCCATCTGATCAACCTGTTCCGCAAGCTGGAAGTCGGCAATCGTACAGAGCTGGTCGCAGCGCTGTTTCTGTAAGCCCGCGAGGCTGTGCCGCTTTATCACGCCCCATCTGCTCGGCCTGAACACGCCGGGCAGATGCAGCCTTTTTGACAGATGCTCCTCAACCATCCGGTTGATAGTCGCCCGCATGGCTTCGGCGCACCATGCAAAAAACAAAGAGGAGACTGCATCATGACGACTGAAACCGAGTGGATCACCGTAGGCGACTTGGCGGATAGCTTCGCTCCAGGGGCGTTCATCCTGCCGAACCTGGCCGATCTGGCTGGCAGGAAGTTCACGCTGCACTTCTCCAATGGCTGGCAAATCGCTCACCAGTTCGAGGCCGAGCGCCTGACTTGGCAGGCCGCCGATGGTCACTCCCAGGGCTCGGCCGCGTACCGCGCCACGTCCATTCGCCCGGGCATCTACCTGGTTGATTTCATCAAGAACGAGGGCGGCCAGGACTGGTCCATCAGCCTGGTCGTGGATATCCAGGCTGCCTGCTTTACCGCGGTTATCGGGCGCCTGCCTAGCGCCGAAACCACCCGGGAAGGGCTCTACGGTCGCGCCTTGGCAGGCAAGAACCTGACGGGTGTAGAGGTCGAGTTCCTGCAGGGTTCTCTGGATAAGCCGTGGCAAGAGGGCGCCTGTCTGCACGCGTCTACCGAAGAGCTGGTCGGGTTGCGCAACCTGTACCGCTACAGCCCGTCCGAGGTGTACGAGCATATCTACCTGAATCAGGACTATTACACCTGGCACTGCCTGAAAGGCGGCGAGGTGGGCTTGTGCGACACCGATCGCTGCCACTACTACAAGATTGCCGATCAGCTGTACCTGTTCGTCTGGCGGGAGAAGATCGTGCCCACGCTGGGCCTGGTCATGATCGACATGCTCCAGCACCGTAGCGACGGCAAGATCTTTGGCTACGCTGGCGGCGGTTTCGAGGCGCTTTCCAACTTCCCGGTTGCATCCCACTGCAGCGTGCTCAATCGCATCGAGTACCCCGATGCATAAGGTGAAAACCATCGTCATAACCGGTGCCGGCACGGGCATCGGTGAGGCTTGCGCCGAGCGCCTGGCAGCCGAGGGCCATAACCTGGTGCTGATCGGGCGCCGGCGTGAGCCCCTGGAGCGGGTGGCAGCCCGCACTGGCGGGCTGGTGTTGGCCGGAGATGCGGCGAGTAGCGCCTGCTGGGGCCGGTTCATCGACGAGATTGGTGAGCGATTCGGTGGGATCGATGCCCTGCTGGCCTGCGCTGGCGGGTTAGGGCAGGGCTCGATTACCGACACCTCGGACGACGCCTGGCAGGCGGCGATGCGCGGCAACCTGGACAGTGCCTTCCACAGTGCACGGGCATGCCTGCCGCGGCTGATCGAAAGCCGCGGCAGCATCGTCCTGCTGGGTTCCATCGCGTCGTTGGCAGCCGGGCCGCAGGTGTGCGGTTACACCACGGCCAAGCATGCCTTGCTCGGTCTGAACCGCTCCCTGGCTCGCGACTATGGCCCGATGGGGGTCAGGGTCAATTGTGTTTGCCCGGGGTGGGTGAGAACGCCGATGGCGGATGAGGAAATGCAGCCGCTGATGGAGCACTTCAGCGATGACCTCGACGCTGCTTATGCGCGGGTCACCGCCGATGTTCCCTTGCGGCGTCCGGCCAGCGCCCACGAAATCGCCAGTGTTTGTCGCTTTCTGATCAGTGATGAAGCAGCCATCGTCACCGGTGCCTGCATCGTTGCAGACGGCGGTTCGAGCATCGTCGACGTGCCGACCCTGGTATACGACCGACTGGAGGGAAACTGATGCGTGTGACATACGATTTCAGCGGGCAGACCGTCCTGGTAACCGGCGGTGCGCAGGGGATTGGCCGAAGCATCGTCGAGCACTTCGCCTGCAGCGGGGCACGGGTGCTGATCGCTGATCTGCAAGTGTCACCAGCGCAAGCGCTGGCGAGCGAATTGAGCGCGCAAGGTTGCGACGTACAGGCTGTCGGCATTGACCTGGCCGATGAGGCCGCGATCGCCACCTTGCTGGCAGGGCTCGAACGCCTGGACGTGCTGGTGCACAACGCCGGCTATTTCCCGTTGACGGCTTTTTCCGAGATAACCCCGGCGATCCTGCAGCGCACCTTGGCAGTGAACCTCAGTGCCTTGTTCTGGCTAAGCCAGGGCGCGCTGCGGTTATTCGAGCGACGGGGCAGTGGATGCGTGCTGGTGACCTCATCGGTCACCGGCCCGCGGGTGGCTTACCCGGGGCTGACGCACTATGCGGCGTCCAAGGCAGGCGTCAATGGCTTCATTCGCAACGCGGCCCTGGAGTTGGCCGGGCGCGGCATCCGCGTCAACGGTGTGGAGCCGGGCATGATCCGGACCCCGGCGATGAGCAATCTGGGTGATGCTGCCCTTGGTTCGGAGATTGCGCGCGGTGTGCCCCTGGGACGCCTCGGCGAGCCCCGGGATATCGCCGCGGCCATGCTGTTTCTGGCGTCGGATGCGGCCAGCTATATCACCGGCCAGACGATCATCGTCGACGGTGGCGCTACGTTGCCGGAGGCCTGAACAGGGCTGCTCAGCCCGGCTTGCTTTCATGCCGCGGCTCAGGTGCCGGCACTGGGCGCGGCGAGCCTGATGGGGCACTCGTCATCCCTGATGCTCGCAGCACTCATGCTCCGAATGCATGGGTGCGGTAATCCTTGGGCGATTGCTCGAACTGCTTCTTGAAGGCACGGCTGAAATGCGCCGAGTCCGTGAACCCCCATTTGTAGGCGATGGAGGTGATCGATTCTCGGCGCATGTTGGGGTTGGCCAGGTCGCTGGCGCTGCGCTGCAGGCGCTTGCGCTGGATGTAGCGGCAAACGCTGTCGTCCTGTTCTTCGAACAGTCGGTAAAGCTGGCGAAGCGATATTTGCAGGCGACTGGCCAGGTTCAGCGGCGTCAGGTTCGGCTGGCTCAGCGATTCCTCGATCAGCCGCTGAGCGTGCAGCCTCAGGCTGTTGCCCGCAACGGAGTCGGCAACTTCGGCCTCCTTGCCTTCTTGCATCAGAGCGGTGCGCAGCAGGTTGGTGAAGGTACCGAGCAGGGCCTCCTGTTCAGAGCTGGAGGTGTTTTCCTCGCTGCTACAGAGTTCGTCGACCAGTATGCGCAGCATACGGCCGCTGATGCTGCGCGACGAAACCTTGCCGAAAAGCTGGCGCTCGTTATTGAAACACCTGAGCACCTGCTCCCTGGGAAGGTGCAGAGAGGTGTGCTCGATCAGACCCTGCGGGGTTATTTCGCAGGCCCCTACCGAGTCCATCAAGACCAAGTCGCCGGGGGCGAGCTGCAAGGTCGAGCCGTTATGGGTGATGCGCGCGCAGCCGCTGCGTTGGCTGACCAGGAAGCAGTAGCGATCATCGTCGCGGTCTGAATTCAGCGTCCGCGAAATGACCCCGGCATTGGTCTTCAGGTGGGCAAAGGTGAACCCACCGTGCTCCTCTGCATGAGCGTCGCCGATGAACAACGAGCTATTGAAGGCGAGACGAGTCTCGTAATTCCCGCATATCGACTGCATGGAGTTATGCCAGTTCTCGAGTGTGCTTTGCCGGGACTGCTGCGCATACATGGCGATCACCTTTTTATTAATATGTTACTGATTTTCACTGCGCTGTACTTTGTTAACATGTTAAGCATGATTCGTGCCGCGTGCTGGCCGCTTTGCGGCATACGTGCATGCGCCTCATCCAGGCAGCAGGAGCGGCCTTGGGAAGCGCTCCGAAGCGTTTTGCTCTGAATCATGCCCGTCACGGACGTTACTCGTGTACCCATTCTGGGCAGCAGGGTGGCTGGCGCTGGCGGTCAAGTTCCTTGGCAAGTGCGAACAAGCATCTGCCGTGCAATCGATCCCTAATGGGTTGTCATCGCTGGTCGAGGCGGCCCGCTAGACCGAGGGCGGATACCGGCGCCCAAGCGGTGATGCGTCTTGCCCGGCAGGACGCAAACCCAGGGTCGTCATGATTCGCCTGGCGGCTCAGCGAGAAGAACAAGGGGAGCACCTCATGCAGCAGAGCCGTTACCTATCCATATCCGCAGCCGTGGCCTTTTCCGTTGGTGTGTTGGGCGCAGTTCCACCGGCCCAGGCCTACGAGTTCTATAACCAGGGCGAGACCAAACTGAACGCTGACATGCTCGCCGTGTACAGCCTGTTCAACAGCCGCAAGCGCTACGACGGCAAAACCGGTGGGCGCAATTGGCGCGAAGGTTTCATCAAGTACGGTGTCAGTTTCGAACAAGGCCTTGCTGGTAACGGAGAGACCTATGGCGCGCTCAACTGGGTCAGTTCCGGCACCTGGGGAAGCGGTGATGCGGCCGGCCTCACAGATGGCAGCGAACGCACCACCAAGATCGAGGATGCCTATCTCGGATGGCGTTCGGGCAAGCTGATCCCGACGCTGGGGGAGGACGGCCTGGATGTCTCTTTCGGTCGTCAGGTCGTGAAGATCGGTGATGGCTTCATCATCAACGACGACGGCCTCAACTTCGGCAACGGCGTGGCCGATGGGGCGCTCAATCGCGGTGGCGCCATGTACCTGGCCGCTCGCCATACCTTCGACCAGACAGCGATCGTGCGTATTGGCGGCAAACAGGGCCTGCATGGCGACCTGATGTGGATGAAGTCGGATAACCGCGCCCAGGCCAACACCGAGCTGGCGGCTGGCACGCTGGCTTACACCACGGAGCCCGGGGAGCTGGCGTTCACCTATATCCATGGCATCGGCGTCGACAAGCGTTACGCCAGCGACTTCCAGCGTGAGCGTGACGGTATGGATATCTACAGCCTGCGTGGCGCTGGCAACGCAGGCGTGGAAAACGCCAACTTCGCCTTTGAATACGCATGGCAGGACAAGGCGGCTGGTGATGAAAAAGCCTGGTATGCCGAGGCGGGCTATACCTTTGCCAATGTGGCCTGGGCGCCCAACCTGACCTATCGCTACAGCCGCTATTCGCAAGACTGGGATTCGATGTTCAACGGCTTCAGCCGCGGTTACGGTACCTGGTTCCAGGGCGAAGTAGCAGCCAACTATGCCGGTCCGTTCAACAGCAATACCCAGATCCACCATGTCGGCCTCAAGGCCATACCATTGGAGGGGCTGACGCTCGGCGTGCTGTATTTCGACTTCGACGCCCTGCAAACCCGAGGCAAAACCGACACCAGCGGACGTGAGCTGGACCTGTACGCCGAGTGGGCTGTCAACGACCACCTGATCATCACGCCGTTGCTGGGTCTCTACCAGCCGGACAAGAGCCTGGAGAACGGCGGGGCGCAGGGCGGCAGTAACGGCACCAACGTCTACAGCCAGCTCACCGTCGCCGTTCCCTTCTGACGATCTGCCGGGCCTCCTGCGGATTCTGACCAGCAGGCGACCTATTGATGATCGAGTGGGAATGATCCCGCGTCCGGCGTAAGCCGGTAGTCAGTGGTCAGGAAAACCAAGAGCCCGCGTGATTGCGGGCTTTTTGGTGTCTGAAAATTCCAGGTCGCGTTCTGTATCACGATCGCATCGCCAGGCGCGGTAGGTTTTTCGTGAGCTACGGCAAGCCATCGCGACGATTGGCCAGTGTCCTGGATGCACTGCACAGAGTGCCTCTGACGCAGCGAATCAGGGCTCAGTTGTGTCGCGACATGTAGGACAGCAAACGGTCGGTTTCCTTTTTCACCACGGCATAGCATTCGCAGCTCATTTGTTCGAGCTGCTTGCGATTGAGCACCGTGATGTGGCCGCGGCTGTATTCGATCACGCCTTGGCGCTGCAGTTTGCCGGCGGCTTCGGTAACGCCTTCGCGGCGTACGCCGAGCATGTTGGCAATCAGCTCCTGGGTCATTTTCAGTTGGTTGCCAGGTAGGCGATCCAGCGACAGCAGCAGCCAGCGGCACAGCTGTTGGTCGATGGAGTGGTGGCGATTGCAAACGGCGGTTTGTGACATCTGGGTGATCAGGGCCTGGGTGTAGCGCAGCATCAGCACCAGAAGCTCGCCATGGCGATTGAATTCTTCCTTCAGGCGCGGTGCTGGCAGGCGATAGGCATAGCCACCACTCTGTACCACCGCGCGGCTTGGGGTGCTCTCACCGCCCATGAACAGCGAGATGCCCACCAGCCCTTCGTTACCGACCACGGCGATTTCCGCGCAGGCACCATTTTCCATGACATTGAGCAGGGAGACGATGGAGTCGGTGGGGAAGTACACATGACGCACGGATTCCCCGGACTCATAGAGCACCTGCCCGAGCGGCAGGGAGACGTGCTCCAGGTGTGAAAAGAGCCTCTGCTGGACTTCGCCAGGCAGAGCAGCCAACAAGTGGTTCTGCTGCGGCATGCAGTCGTCGGGCATGGAATCCCTTGGCAATTTATTCTAATGAACCCTTCACTATACGCCTCGCAAGCGCCCGGCTCGGTTCGTTGCCGCACATAGTCGTTCAGGTGCCTTGCCGCAGGCTGTCGATGCTGATCAGATCCTGGCCCCAGTCGAACAAGCGCTGATAGCACTGCAGCTGGCTCGATGAGGCGTGAACGTGGGTGATGGTCGCCGAGTCGTCCGGGCGGACGTCGCGACGAGTGACCCGGATGATGTTGCCCGAACTCTGTGCGACGACGAAGTAGGCAGCGAGCATGGCGATCTCCTGGGCAGTTTGCCGGTCAGGTGGTGCGGTGCCGCTCGAAGAAACTCACGACCTGCTTGCGTGCTTCATCGCGCGTCATGTCGCAGCGGCTGTGGACCAGCGTGGTGAGCTTGTCCAGATCGCCGCCGCACTTGAGCAGTTCGTTGCGGGTGAGTTCGTGCCAGACGATATGCGCTGGCTCTACCAATCGCGTCCATTTCCCTTCGATGATCGTGCTCAGTGGTCTGTCCATGATCGTTCCTCTCGTACTTCATTGCGGCAGGGGCGTGCTGTGAGTGTTCGCCCAGCGCCCGTCGTGTGCCGGGATCTTGTCCGGCCATTGAATCTCTACCCGATGCTCCAGGCCGTCATCGATCAAGGTAATGCTGTCGCCCTGCAGCAGCGTGCCATCCAGATGCACGGTCGCATCGCCTGACGCCGCGCAGGACAGGATGATACGGTAGGTTGTGGAGCCAAAGCGGTAGTGCAGGCTGAAACCGCGCCAGCCCGCCGGCAGTACCGGCTGCACACGCAACTGCCCACCGCTGCGCTGCAGACCGAGCAGTGACTCGACGATCAGCCGGTACATCCAGCCGGCCGAGCCGGTGTACCAGCTCCAGCCGCCACGGCCTTCGTGGGGCGGCATGCCGTAGACATCGGCGGCCACCACATAGGGCTCGACCTTGTAGGTGGCGATGGTTGCGGCGCTGTTGCCGTGGCTGACCGGGTTGATCAGGCGCAGCAGCTCCCACGCCCGTGCGCTATCGCCCAGTTCGGCGAAGGCCATGCTCGCCCACACCGCCGCGTGGGTGTACTGGCCACCATTCTCGCGCACGCCGGGTACGTAGCCCTTGATGTAGCCAGGGTCGAGCACGCCTTGGTCGAAGGGTGGCGCGAGGAGTTGCACCAGGCCGATATCGCGGCGCAGCAGATGCCGTTCCAGTGAGTCCATGGCCGTGCGCCGGCGCTGATCGGGTGCTGCGCCAGACAGCACCGACCAGCTCTGGGCGATGGAGTCGATGCGGCACTCGTCGTTGCCCGTCGAGCCCAGTGGCGTGCCATCGTCGAAATAGGCGCGGCGATACCAGTCGCCATCCCAGGCGTGGGCGTCGAGGCTCAGGCGCAGGGCATCGGCCTGCTCTTCGCAGCGCGTGGCGAATCCGGCGTCCCCGTGGAGCAGGGCGGTGCTGGCGAAGCGGCGCAGCACGTCGTAGGCGAAGAAGCCCAGCCACACGCTTTCCCCCTTGCCCCCTTCGCCGACGCGGTTCATGCCATCGTTCCAGTCGCCATGGCCCATCAGCGGCAGGCCGTGAACGCCCCGTGCCAGGCTGTGCTCGATGGCCCTGACACAGTGCTGGTAGAGGGTTTCCTGCAGGGGCGCGTGGTGCGGCAGGTCGTAATAGGACTCCTCACCGCTGTTGAGCAAGCGGCCTTCCAGGTAGCCCACGGTTTCCGCCAGCACGCTTTGATCACCGCTGACCTCTACGTAGCGGCTGGTCGCCTGGGCCAGCCACAGGTAGTCGTCGGAGCAGCCGGTACGCACACCGCGATCCAGTGGCGGGTGCCACCAGTGCTGCACATCGCCTTCGACGAACTGATGGGCGGCGCACAGCAGCAGGTGCTGGCGAACCGTCGCCGGGTCGGCATGCAGCATGGCCATGCTGTCCTGCAACTGATCACGGAAGCCGAAGGCGCCACCGGACTGGTAGTAACCGCTGCGCGCCCAGAAGCGGCAAGCGATCACCTGATACATCAGCCAGCCATTGACCATCACGTCCACGGCCGGCTCCGGGGTTTCGATCCGCACCTTGCTCAGGGTCTCCTGCCAATGATCGCGCACGCGCTCGAGCTCGGCCTTGGCGACGCTGCTGCCACGCATGCGCTGCACCAGGCGGGAGGCGGTCTGAGCGTCCCGGGCGGCGCCGAGGCGGAAGGTCACGCTGCGTTGCTCATCCGGCGCCAGGTGCAGCTCGACCCGCAGGGCCGCGCATGGGTCGAGTCCCGGCCCGCTGCGCCCTGACAGCTGCGGCTGGGCCATGGCTGCGGGGGCGCCGAGGTTGCCGTTACGGCCGATGAAATCACCGCGGCCGGCGGTACTGCTGGCCAGCGGCGCATCGACGTCGAAGAAGGCCACCCGGCCCGGGAATTCGATGGAGTAGGCATTGCGCGCGAACAGGGCGCCGCTGTTCGGGTCAGCCTCGCTGACCACGTGCATGGCCGATTTTTCCCGCAGATCGCCCAGTACCCAGGCCACGTAACCGGTGACCGACAGGCGCCTTGGACGGCCGGAGCGATTGTGGACTTTAAGATGGGAGAACTTGACCGGCTCGTGCAGCGACACGTAGACCCACAGCTCGCTGCGAATCCCGTCTTGCTCATGTTCGAAGACGCTGTAGCCGAAACCGTGGCGGGTCACGTAAGCGCCTTTGCCGGGACGTGGCAACAGCGTTGGCGACCAGTAGTGGCCGCTGTCTTCATCGCGCAGGTAGATGGCCTCGTCACCCGGGTCGCTGACCGGGTCGTTGCGCCATGGGGTGAGGCGGAACTCGTGGGCGTTTTCATGCCAGGTATAGGCGCTGCCGCTTTCCGAAATCACGCTGCCGAAGTTCGGGTTGGCCAGCACGTTGACCCAGGGTGCCGGCGTGGGCTGACCGGCCTGGCAGTGAATGACGTATTCCTTGCCGTCGGCGCTGAAACCGCCATGGGGATTGCTCAAGATCAGCGACGAATCGGCCAGCGGAATCACCACTGGCGGTGCCTGCCTGAGCAACAGGCTGGCATCGAAGGCGGGCAGCGCGGGTTCTGCCCGGCGCCGATGGATCTGTTCGGCGAGGCTGCCGCGCTCGTCACTGAGCACCAGGTGGGCCACGGCCAGCATCAGCACGCGGTCTTCGTCGGAAAGCTGCTGGGCAGGGCGCACGAAAATTCCGCCAGGCCTGTCCAGCAGGTGCGCCTCGCTGCCCGAGGCGACCAGGCCCATGATCACGTCCTGCAGGTCCTGGCGGTAGCCGGCCTGGTCTTCGTTCCAGATCACCAGGTCGACGATCAGGCCCTTGTGCCGCCAGTAGGCGTGGGCCTGCACCAGCTGGCGCACCAGGTCGATATGCGCGGTCGCGGAAATCTGCAGCAGCACGATGGGCCGGTCGCCGGAAATCGCCTGGCCCCACAGGCCGCTCTGGTTGCGCTGGTTGGCCGCCAGCACGCTGGGTGCGGCGCGCAGCGAAGGGTTGGTATAGATGATCGACGCGGCCATCTGCTCGAACAGGCGGGCCTCGGCATGGGAGGTGTTGAGTTGGCGCAGCAGCACCTGGCTGTGGGTCCAGGCCAAGTCGAAGACACGGTCGGCCAGATGCCGATCACGGTACTTGTTGATCAGGTGCAGGCAACCGTCACGGCTGTCACTGACCCCGGTCACCAGGTCGATGGTGGCGGTCTGGCCGGGCTCCAGGGTGATCCGGCAACGGATCGCCACGATCGGATCGAGTACCGCCCCGGCCGTGCCGGACAGCGCTTCGCCGTCCATCGCCGCTGGGTGCGTCAGGTTGCGCCCACGACCGATAAAGCGGGCGCGATCGGTTTCGTAGGAGATCGCCGCGATGTCCACCTCGTGCGCCGCCAGCAGGTGGCACAGCCACGGCACCTTCTCTTCGCTGGAGCGGGGCCGCCGGCTGCACAGGATCGCCTGCAATGGGGTGAGCAATTCGCTCTGTACGAACAGCTTGCTGAAGGCCGGGTGCAGGGCGTCGCTGAGGGCCGAAGCCAGAACCACTTCGGCGTAGCTGGTGAGCTCCAGGGTGCGGCGCTGCGCACCACGGTTGCTGATGTGCAGGCGCCGCAGTTCGATGTCGTCCTCGGGGGACACGACGATCTCGGTGTGGGCGTCGAAGTCGCGCTCGCGCACGCGGAACTCGGCACGGGCATCGGTGAAGATCGCCTCGAAGCTTTGTGTCGCGCGCAAGGTCGGCTGGTGCGCCGAGGACCAGAAATCACCGCTCTCGACATCGCGCAGGTAGCAGAAGGTGCCGGTGTTGTCGCAGGTGATGTCCTCCTGCCAACGGGTGACGGCCATCTCGTCCCATCGGCTGTAACCACCGCCGGCATTGCTGATCATCACGTGGTAGCGGCCGTTGGAAAGCAGTTGCACGGCCGGGTGCCGGCGCCCCGGGTCGGTGTAGACCCGCAGCTTGTTCTCGTTGACCCGCGCGACCTTGCCCTCCAGCGAGGCATTGGCGGTGTGCAGGTACTGCGCGGCGCTTTTCGGCACCCGCTCCTGCAGCAGCAGGGCGGTGGCCTGGAACTGCGGATCGGCCTCGAAGCGGCGCTGCATCGGGCGACCCTGCAGCACATGGGTCAGCGACAGCAGGCTCATGCCTTGATGGTGGGCCATGAAGGACTGAATAACGGTCGAGCTCTGCCCCGGTGGCAGGCGCGCACTGGTGAAATCGATGGCTTCGTAAAGGCCATAGCGGCCTGCCATGCCCATGTCGGCCAGGCGCTGGAGGTTCTTGCAGGCAGCCTCTGGCGCCACCATCAGCGCCAGCACCGAGGCATAGGGCGCCATCACCACGTCTTCGCCAAGGCCACGCTTGAGGCCCAGACCGGGCACGCCGAAAGCCCGGTACTGGTAGTTCAGCTGGGCATCCAGGGTGCTGTAGCCGGACTCGGACACGCCCCAGGGCAGGCCCAGCTGCTGGCCGTATTCGACCTGCCGGGCCACGGCGGCGCGGCAGGTCTGGTCGAGCAGGGTGCCGGCATAACTGGGCATGACCAGCATCGGCATCAGGTACTCGAACATCGAGCCGGTCCAGGACAGCAGCACGGGAACCCCGCCGTTGCTGGTCAGCAGCCGGCCCAGGGTGAACCAGCTTTCCTGGGGGAGCTGCCCCTGGGCGATGACCACGAAATTGGTCAGCCGCGCTTCCGAAGCCAGCAGGTCGTAGTAGGCGCTGTCGAGACGCTGTTCATCGACGTTGTAGCCGATGGCCAGGAGCTCCCGTTGCGCGTCGTACACAAAGGTGAAGTCCATGTCCGCCAGCTCGGCCGCCAGGGCCGCCAGGCGCAGCGCCGTGGCGATGCGCTCGCCGGCATGGGCGATCACCGCGCGTACCTGGGCCTGTTCGGCTGCCGGCCATTGCGCTGCATCGAGCTGCGCCAGCTCCTGCCAGCTGGCCGTGGCCAGCGGCTTGCCGGGCAGGGTCAGGCAGGCCAGTTCGCTGTGCAGATCCTGACAATGGGCGAGCAGTGCCTGGCGCCAGTAGTCGGCCTCGACAGCCGCTGCAAGAGCGGGTTGCAGGCCCTGGCTCAGGGCGATCAGCTGCTGCAGGACGGTGCTGATATCAGACGGGCTCTCGGCTTCGGCAGGATGTGCCGGTGCCAGCTGATCGAAGGCTTCATCGAGCAGGTGCCCGTCCAGGCCACCGGCCAGCAGCGCTTCGTGCAGCACGCCAAGGCTGTCGGCCACGCCGCTGCGCCAGTTCGGGCTGAGCACTGCTGCGTTCGGCAGTTCATACAGGCCGGCGCGCAGGGTCAGCAGCAGACCGGCCAGGTTGCCGCTGTCCACGGTGGAAACGTAGCGTGGCGGCAGCGGTTGCAGCGTCTGGGTGTCGTACCAGTTGTAGAAGTGGCGGCGATGGCGTTCCAGCCGCGACATGCTGGTCAGGGCGTTATCAAGACGGGCGAGCAGGCGAGCACCGCTGAGGTAGGCGAAGTCGTGAGCGGCCAGGTGCGAGAGCAACGCCATGCCCATGTTGGTCGGCGAGGTGCGGTGGGCGGTTACTGCCGTTGGCCGTTCCTGGATGTTGTCCGGCGGCAGCCAGTTGTCCCCAGGGCCGACATGATCGTCGAAGAAGGCCCAGGTCTTGCGTGCCAGGCGCCGCAGAAACTGCTGGTCCTCTAGCGATGGTGCATAGGCCACGTAGGCCGCCGTCCTGCTCAGCCAGAAGGCGATGGCAGGTGCCAGCAGCCAGGCCAGCAGGAAGGGCGTGGCGATTACCAGCGCCACAGGCTGACCAGCCAGCAGCAAGCCAACGGCGACCGCCAGCAGCGGTGCTATCCACATCAGCCGGTACAGGCCTGGCAGGTCGTTGCGGCTGTTGCGCTCCACTTCCCGCGAAGGGTTCCATTGCAGCAAACGGCGCTGGCTGATCGTCATGCGCCACAGGGTACGAGCGATCGCATCCAGGCTGCTGAATGCTTCGAAGGGCAGCCACGCCAACGTCAGCAGCGCACGGCTGAAGTCCTGGGCTGCATCGCGAAGGCTGACCTTCAAATGCTGACCACGGCTGATGTCGTGGGCTTTGTGCAACAACGCCAACAGGGTGTTGATCAGTGGCTGGGCGATGATCAGCAGGAACGCCCCCAGGCTCCACAGCAGTGGCTGAGTGGTGGCGAACCAGCCCCACAGCAGCATGCACAGAAAGGCCGCCGGCTCCAGGCTGCGGCGCAGGTTGTCGACGATCTTCCAGCAGGCCAGATTGGTCAGGCGGTTGCGCTCCAGGCCACCACCGGTTTTCGGTGTCCAGGGCATCAGCCAGGGCAACAACTGCCAGTCACCGCGAATCCAGCGATGCCGGCGCTTGGCATCGGCGCTGTAGCGCGCCGGGTGTTCCTCGTACAGCTGTACGTCGCTGATCAGCCCGGAGCGGGCGTAACAGCCCTCGATCAGGTCGTGACTGAGAATGCAGTTGTCGGGGAAGCAGCCCTGCAGGGCCTGCTCGAAGGCATCCACGGCGTAGATACCCTTGCCGATGAACGAGCCGTTGCCGAACAGATCCTGGTACACGTCGGATACCGAACGGGTGTAGGGATCCACCCCCGCATCGCTGCCGAACAGTTGCGCGTAGGCGGAGCGGGCGATGCTCGGCAGGCTGATACCCACCCGCGGTTGCAGGATGGCATAGCCACTGACGATGCGATTGTGCTGCGGATCGAAGCGTGCCTGGTTGAGCGGGTGGCAGATGGCGCCGAGGAACTGCCGGGCCACATCGCGTGGCAGTTGGGTGTCGGTGTCCAGCGCGATGACGTATTCGACCCTCGGCAGCGCGGCGATATCGCCGACGATCAGGGAAAACCGCCCGTGCCCCTGACCACGCAACAGGGCATTGAGCTCGGCGATCTTGCCACGTTTGCGCTCATGGCCCATCCAGCGTTGCTCGGTGGCGTTCCAGCGCCGTGGCCGATGCAGCAGGAAGAAACGCGACGCAACCGCTTCGGGGTATTTCAGATTGAGCGCTGCGACCGCCAGGCTTGCGTGTTGCAGCAGGGGGGCGTCGCCGTCGAGCACCTCGCTCCGGGCATCCATGAAATCGGTGAGCAGGGCGAAATGCAGGTTGGCATCACGGTTGGCGAGAAAACGTATCTCCAGGCCGTCCACCAGCTCTTCGAC
Source organism: Pseudomonas sp. G34 (assembly GCF_031119625.1). Taxonomy (GTDB): domain Bacteria; phylum Pseudomonadota; class Gammaproteobacteria; order Pseudomonadales; family Pseudomonadaceae; genus Aquipseudomonas. Next base: position 65,599 of record NZ_JAVHZV010000003.1, on the reverse strand, counting down.
ATCCTGAGCGCTGCCGATCAGTGTCGGCACTACCACCAGCGTACGTGCCTGGGCTGGGATGCCGGCGCTGTAATCCAGGCGCGGCAGGATGTCCGGTGGCAGGCTGAGGGTCACCAGCCGGTTGACCAGCGCGATGGCCAGGTGGCTGGTCATCACCAGCGTCGGCACGCTGAGTAGCAGCAATGCCCATGGGCCCCAGCCGTCGGCGCGCAGCATGCTGTAGAAGGGCCAGGCCAGCAGAACGCTGAGCAGCACTACCGGCGTGATGAAAAACGCCAGCGGCGACTTGCGCAGCACGCGCCGGCAGCGCTCGGCCGGGGATCGCCGCGCCCCCAGTTGCTGCTCCAGATCGGCCAGCCCGGCGCCCAGCAGGTAGAAGCCAACGTGGCGCGTCAGCGGGTCTTCATCCGCTGCCGCGTGGCACAGGGCGACGGCTGCCCGGGCAATCTCGACCTGCGAATACCGGCAACAGCGCGCCAGGCGCTCGACGGCGTGGCGGTAATGGTCACGGGTGGCGAAATCCATGCTGGCATAGACCGCAGACGGGTCTTCGCCAAGGGCGTGCTCGACGCCACTCATGAGCTCGACGAACTCGCGCCAGTCCAGCGAAGAGAGCAGGCGCAGGCTGTTGATGCTGTTGCTGATCGACACTTGCTCTGTGGCTTGCAACTGAGCGTCGAGGTGAATCAGCCGTTCGACGCTCTGCCCGGATTCGGCCAGGGCCTGCTCGACCCAGGTCATCGGCAGTATCAGTGCCGTGCTCTGGCCTTGCAGGCGCCGCGCCAGCTCGGCCACGAAAGCACTGGTCATCGGTGGCGCAGAGCGCGCCAGGTCGGCAACCAGCAGCACCACGTTCTTGGCGTCGAGCTCGGCGGTTGAAACCAGCCGATCTGCCCAGTCGTTGGCCAGGCTGCGGTCGCTCCAGCTGGCCATCACCCGGGACGCCACCCGTCGCAGGTTCTCGATCAATGCCAAACGCAGCATGATGGGAATGCCCCATAGCTCGCCCAGCGTCAGCGGTGTGACTACCTGGTAGGCCGCCACGAAACGGCTCAGGCTGTCGCTATCGACCCGGCCATCACCATGGGCGATGGTTTCCAGGGCAATGTCGTAGACCCGTGGCAAGGTTCGTGAAGGCCCATCATCGAGGCCGGGCAGTTCGCGGCAGTAGCCTTCTGGCAGATGTTTCTGCGCCGTACGGATCTGCTCTTCGACTAGGTAGAAGTTATCCAGCAGCCACTCCGCAGCAGGCGTCGCGCGCTGGTTGGAGAGCGCTGCCGCGCTCATCGCCTGGCAACAGCTGGCCAGTACGGCGGCGTTTTCGGAGAGGCGGTGAAGGAGGGCGTCGGAGGTAGGGGCGGGGCTAAGGTGATGTTGTCGGGCCAGATGGGCACCGTGGGTGGCCATCTGTTCTGCGCTGAACAGTTCCGCGCGCAGGGCCGGCTCGTACTCGAAGGTGCGTGGCGTGGGCCGCCACAACCGTTGGATTGCTCGAAGCCATTGCCTATCCATGTTTTCCTTGGGGTGCAACCTGGCGTGCGGGCAACGCTGCAGTGACAAGAGTCAAGCAAGCGCAGCGGGCGTCAGGAAGGAGTGTGCTGACAGGAAGTGTGAAATCCTTACAGCAGGGCGTCTGTCTGCTGGCGCACATAGCAACTGATCTGCCGCTGCGGTTACCCCAGGCACCGGGCTGCTACCCGTGCAGCCGAGCCATGGGCAACGCCCGCTATCTGAGCCGGGCGTGCGATGCTGCAGGAGGTGCCGTTGCCGGCACGACGCTAGGTCTGCCTGGTATCCATTGCAGCCTTGTTGCCATCGAAGTCCTCGGGCTCCACGGGCGGTGCTTCGTCCGGTAGCGAGGTTGGCTCGCTTTCGGTGCCGCTGCCCGGATCCGGGCCGTCGTCGTGCTCGGTGCCGAGCTCTCTGCCAGGCTGCTGCGCCAGGGGCCGCCTAATCGCGCTCACCGAGCCCTGCCTGGGATCTGGGGCAGAGGCTTGGGGCGCGACATAGCCTGGGTTGCCCTGGTAGTGGGGCGTCCCATCTTTCAGATTGACGACTTTCATGACGGTGTACCTCGAGGTAGGCCAAAGAGTTGGCCTACCTCATCGGAGCGGGGAGCGGGGTACGAGGTTCATGCTCAACGATGACCGCCGGGCGGATCGCGACACTGCAAGCGTAGCGGCGTATCGAGCCTGTGAGGACGTGCTGTGCCCTTTCCGGGAGCCGCTTGGTTGCGGGTTTTGACTTCTGGTGCCTGAAAAATCCAGGTAGCGCTGTGCATCGCCAAGCAGGGGAGTTGGGGTGCCCGGCCCGGGTTGCATGAACGAAGGTGCAGCGTTGAAGCAGGCGTTGTTGCCGGGGCAGGTGCGCAAGGGGGGCCTTGCCTTGTCGGTGGGTCAGACCGCCTGCGCCTTGGCCAGTTTTTCGCCTGCAAGCCAGGCGCTGATGTCGCAGGCAGGCATCGGTTTGGAGAACAGGTAGCCCTGGGCTCGGGTGCAGCCGAGGTTTTTCAGGGCGGCGAGTTCTGCGGCGCTTTCCACGCCTTCGACGATGCACTCCAGCTGCATGTCCTGGCACAGGGCAATCAGCGACTTGACGATCTTGAAGCTGGCCGGGTCGAGGTGGATGTCCGTGACGAAGGTGCGGTCCACCTTCAGTTTGGTCAGCGACAGCGCGTGGATCTGGCTCAGGCTGGAATAACCGGTGCCGAAGTCGTCGAGGGAAATGCCGCAGCCCAGTTCGCGCAACCGGCTGATCGTCCGCTGGGTTTGCGGCAGGTCCTGGATGGCGGCGGTTTCGGTGATTTCCAGATCGAGACGGGCCGGGTCGAAACCGCTGCGCTTGATCAGCTCGACGATCTGCTGGGCGGCATCCTGCGAGCCACAGTCGTGGGCGGACAGGTTGAAGGACAGGCGGGTACCCGCCGGCCAGCCTGTCGCCGCGTCCAGCGCTTTGCTCAGCAACGGCACGGTGAGGCGATTGACCATGCCAACGCGCTCGGCAATCGGGATGAACTCACCTGGTGGCACGTTACCCAGCTCCGGGCTTTGCCAGCGTGCCAGTGCCTCGAAGGCGACGGTTTGCGCACTGTGAATATCCACGATGGGCTGGAACACCACGTGAAACTCAGCATCCAGATCGGCCCGGCGCAGGGCCTGTTCGGTCAGCCCTTCGCGATTGAGCTGCTGGCGATGGGCTGCGCTGAACAGGCAGACCGTGCCGGGGCGGTGGCGCTTGCTCTGGTACAGGGCATAGTCGGCGTATTCATACACCTGGGTGGCGCAGGCTGCCTGGTCCGGGAAGGTGGCGATGCCCAGTGACCCACTGATCTGGATGGGGATGTCCACGAGCAGAAACGGCTCGCGCAGGCTGGCGCAGATCTTCTCGCCAAAGGTACACAACTGCTCGTCGTTCATGGCCTGGGTGATGATCAGGGCGAACTCGTCACCGCCCAGGCGGGCCAGGTGCACATCGTCGTCGAGCAGCCCGGTCAGGCGCTGGCCAACCTGATAGAGCAGCTTGTCACCAATGCTGTGGCCATACAGATCGTTGACCGGCTTGAAGCCATCCAGGTCGATCAGCCCCACCGCCAGGCGGGTCTCCTGCTCGCTGGCGCGCGCCAGCCGCGTATCGAGGCGGGAAAAGAACTGCCGCCGATTGGCCAGCCCGGTCAGGCTGTCCTGGTTGGCCAGGTGCAGGTTTTCCTCGCTGAGTTTTGCCGTCTGCGCCTGCATGTTCACCAGCCGAGTGAAGTCGGCGTACTGGGCCTTGAGAATGATCAGCATGGCGACGGACACCAGCAGCACGTCAATCGCAGTGGCGACGAAGGTGATGATGGTGGTGGACGCGAAGAACACCACGAACGCCGTGTTGACCACAGCGGCGGTGGCCAAGGCGGCTGGCAGCAGGTGCATCATGCAGAAAATGCAGCCGATGACCGTGATCGCCATGTAGAAGGCGACATGCGCCTGGGCGTAGCTGTCGCCATAGGGAAACAGTGCCAGCGACCAGGCGGTGAACGCCACGGCCACGAACGGCGCGAGCATATTGGTGCGTTTCAGCGCGGTCGCCATCTGCGCCGGGCTGCGCGTTTGCCCTCGCGTGCGTACCCAGTCCACCGCACGGACCACACCGAACACGGTCATGAGCAACGGGCAATACACCACCAGCCAGCGCGGCGCGACCGCAAAGTGGGTGCCCGCCAGCATCAGGGTGTTGACCAGCAGGATGAAGTACATCATGGGCAACTGGCGAGCCAGCGCGATGTATTGCGCCTTGACCAGGCCAGGATTGTCCTTGGGTACGGACATCAGCGCTCGCACGGCGAGCAGTGTTTTGTTCATCAGGCGACGCTCTGAAAATAGACCAGATAAATAACCGAGCGGATTATCCTTTCCAGCCTGGATCGAGCAGGGCTAAACCCATGCTCTCATGGGAACGTGTCGGCCGACGCTCAGGTTTCTATAGTCTTTACGACTAATGGCACTTTGCTTTCGTTCCACCTACCTGTTGCGATGCTCGTCAGCCAGGCAAGGGCGGTCGAGAGGCATCGACGCTTGACGGCCAGTGGGCTGCCGGTCTGCGCCGATTGGCGCCCTAGCGCAGGCAGATGATCGGCGAACAATGCCCGCCTCGGTCGCCCGGCATCCGGCACCTCAGATCGAGCGTTGATTGACGCGGGCAGCGAGTTGCTCGGCTGTTTCCTTGCGTTCGGAATAGCGATCCACGAGAAACGCCTGCTGATCGCGCAGCAGCAGGGTGAACCTCATCAGCTCTTCCATCACGTCGACCACACGGTCGTAGTAGGCGGACGGCTTCATGCGATCGTCGCCGTCGAATTCCAGGTAGGCCTTGGGCACCGACGACTGGTTGGGGATGGTGAACATGCGCATCCAGCGGCCCAGCACGCGCAGTTGATTGACCACGTTGAACGATTGCGAACCGCCGCATACCTGCATGACAGCCAGCGTCTTGCCCTGGCTGGGCCTGACCGCACCGAGTGCCAGAGGAATCCAGTCGATTTGAGCCTTGAATACGGCGGACATGGCGCCGTGTCGCTCCGGTGAGCACCAGACCTGGCCCTCCGACCACAGCACCAGATCACGCAGCTCCTGCACCTTGGGGTGCTCCACGGGTGCGTCATCGGGCAGCGGCAGGCCCGATGGATCGAAGATGCGCGTCTCGGCGCCGAAGTGTTGCAGCAACCGCGCCGCTTCCTCGACCAGCAGGCGGCTGAAGCTGCGCTCACGGGTGGAGCCGTGGAGCAACAAGATCCTGGGCTGGTGCCGGCTTGGCTCGATGCGGCAGGAGAATTGGCCGATCAGGTCGTTTTCCAGGTTGGGCAGTTCAGCGCTCATCGATGCGTCCCTCAGAGTTGGCCAATGCGATCCAGCTCGCGCTTGAGCGCGTCATCGCTCAGGTCGCCGAAAGGCAGCGCCAGGAAGGCGCGGCAACGCTGCTCTATGCGTGCCAGCGTCGCCTTGAAGGCTGCCGCCACCTCGGTTTCGTCGCCCTGCACATCGGAGGGATCTTCCAGCCCCCAATGCGCTTTGAGTGCCGGGCCGAAGTACACCGGGCACGCTTCACCAGCCGCCTTGTCGCACACGGTGATGACGATATCGGGCGGGTTGGCCGCGAAGGCCTCGTTGCCCTTGCTGCTCAGGCCGGTGGTAGAGATGCCTGCCTCTTCCAGCGTTTGCAGGCTGCGGGGCAGCACCTGGCCCTTGGGGAAACTGCCGGCACTCACGGCCTCGAAGCCCTGGGGCGCGATATGGTTGAACAGCGCTTCGGAGAGGATGCTCCGGCAGCTGTTGGCGGTGCACATGAAAAGGACTCGCATGGTGACTCCTGCCGCCAATGGCGGGCTTCAAAGGCTCAAGCGCAAGGCAAGCGCAGAGAGGGTGATGAGCAGCACGGGAAAGGTCAGCAAGGCGCCAACCTTGAAGTAGTAGCCCCAGGTGATGCGGATGCCCTTGCGCTGCAGGACGTGCAGCCACAGCAAGGTCGCCAGGCTGCCGATGGGCGTGATCTTCGGGCCAAGATCACAGCCAATGACGTTGGCGTAGATCATCGCCTCGCGCACCAGGTCGGAACTGTTACTCGCATCGATGGACAGCGCGCCGATCAGTACGCTGGGCATGTTGTTCATGACCGACGACAGCAGCGCCGACAGCAGCCCGGTGCCGAGCGCCGCAGCCCAGATCCCGTGCTCGCCAAGGCGGTTGAGCACGGCGGTGAGGTGGCTCGTGAGGCCTGCATTGTTCAGCCCGTAGACGACCAGATACATGCCCAGCGAGAAGACCACGATTTGCCAGGGCGCCTCGCGCAACACCCGGCGAGTCGAGATCACCTGCCCCCTGGCGGCGACCGCGAAGAGCAGCGCGGCGCACACCGCGGCAACCACGCTGACCGGCACGCCCATGGGCTCCAATACGAACAGGCCGACCAGTAGCAGCCCGAGCACCCACCAGCCGCAGACGAAGGTGGTGCGGTCGCGGATGGCGGATCGAGGAGCTTTCAGATCGGCCAGCAAGTAAGTGGCTGGTACTTCACGGCGGAAGTAAAGGAACAGCACGAGCAGCGTCGAGGCCACGCTGGCCACGGTCACCGGCACCATTACCGAGGCATATTCGGCGAAGCCCAGCCCGAAGAAGTCGGCAGAAACGATATTGACCAGGTTGGAGACCACCAGCGGCAGGCTCGCGGTGTCGGCAATGAAGCCCGCTGCCATGACGAATGCCAGTGTGGCACCGGCCGAGAAGCGCAGTGCGACCAGCAGCGAAATGACGATGGGGGTGAGGATCAGCGCGGCACCGTCATTGGCGAACAGTGCCGAAACGGCTGCTCCCAGCAGCACGGTGAAGGCGAAGAGGCGCCGTCCGTTGCCATTCGCCCAGCGGGCCACATGCAGGGCCGCCCACTCGAAGAAACCCGCCTCGTCCAGCAACAGGCTGATGATGATGATCGCGATGAAGGTTGCGGTGGCGTTCCACACCACAGCCCAGACCGTGGGGATGTCCTGAAACGACACCGCACCGACCACCAGGGCCAGGGCGGCGCCGATCGTCGCGCTCCAGCCCACCCCCAAGCCACGGGGCTGCCAGATGACCAGGATGAGGGTGAAGACGAATACAGCGGCGGCGATGACCATCTACAGGGCTCCTGGCCAGGTTTAGCAGCAACCGATGGCGCGCTCGGGGCGTCCATCCATCGTGTTCAGGCGGGCCGTGCCGTCGCTCAGCCATGCGCTGTTGCCTGCCGAGGTGATGCGCAGCACCTCTTTGAACCACTCCGGCAGGCCGGGATTGAGCCGGTAGTACACCCACTGCCCCTGGCGGCGATCGAGCAACAGCCCGGCAGTTCGTAACTGTGCCAGGTGCCGGCTGATCTTCGATTGATTGTCTTGCAGGGCGCACATCAGTTCGCAGACACAGAGTTCTCCGTGTTCGGCGATCAGCAGGGTGGCACGAGCGCGGGTCTCGTCTGCCAGGCATTTGAAGGCATCGGGAGGGGTCAGCATGGTCGCCACATATATATGAAAAAACGAATATGCGGATATTCACATATAAAAAGCTGGCTGGCTAGTGCATCGCAGATGCTGCAGCTGCTTCAGGCCGAGGAGGAGGTGGGGCGGCCAGAGCGCTCCTCTGGCCAAAAGACTCGGCTGGCAGGCCAAGGGCTGCGCAGCCAGGCTGAGCAGCTGGGCCCAGCCGAGCGCAGGACTCCACTCAGTGCTTCAAGAGTTGATCCAGTGCGTCCGGCTTGCCATGCATGGCGAAACGGTCAACCAGCGTGGCGCTGGCCTGATTGAGCCCCACCAAGTCGACTTCGGTACCCGCACCGCGAAACGTGAGCATTATCTTGTCGAGCGCACCGACTGCAGTGATGTCCCAGAAATGCGCATCGGTCAGGTCGATGACCACGTTTTCCAGCGACTCTCGTGTATCGAATGCTGCGACGAACTGATCGGCAGACGCGAAGAACACTTGGCCAATAACCCGATAGCGTCGAGTGCCGTTGATAAGCTCCGAATCGATGGCCAATAGGCGGCCGATTTTGTTCGCGAAGAACATCGCGGCGAGCAATACCCCGGCGAGCACGCCGTAGGCCAGATTGTGGGTCCAGACCACCACCACCACGGTCACGATCATCACGAGATTGGTCGACAGGGGGTATTTCTGCAGGTCGCGCAGCGATGCCCAGCTGAACGTGCCGATCGATACCATGATCATGACTGCAACGAGCGCAGCCATCGGGATCTGGCTGACCCAGTCGCTGAGAAATACCACCATCACCAGCAACACGACGCCAGCAGTCAACGATGAGAGCCTGCCGCGGCCGCCGGACTTAACGTTGATGATCGACTGGCCGATCATCGCGCAGCCAGCCATACCGCCGACCAGGCCCGAGGCGATGTTGGCAATGCCCTGTCCTTTGCACTCACGGTTTTTATCGCTTGGCGTGTCCGTCAGGTCGTCGACGATGGTTGCCGTCATCATCGACTCGAGCAGGCCTACCACTGCCAGCGCCGCCGAGTACGGCAAGATGATCAGCAAGGTATCGATGTTCAGCGGCACTTGCGGCCAGAGAAAAACGGGCAGGGTGTCCGGCAACTCGCCCATGTCGCCGACGGTCCGGATGTCCAGGCCCAGCGCGAGGGAGGTTGCGGTAAGCACGAGGATACAGACCAGCGGAGAAGGCAACAGACGACCAACCAGGGGCACGTACGGCAGGAGGTAGATGATGCCGAGACCCGCTGCGGTCATGGCGTAAACATGCCAGGTGACGTTGGTCAGCTCGGGCAGCTGGGCCATGAAAATCAGTATGGCCAACGCATTTACGAAGCCGGTAACCACCGAGCGCGAGACAAAGCGCATCAAGCTGCCCAGCCTGAGGTAGCCGGCGAAAATCTGCAGCACGCCGCAAAGCAGGGTCGCAGCAAGGAGGTATTGCAGGCCATGCTCCTTGACCAGGGTGACCATGAGCAGCGCCATTGCGCCGGTCGCTGCGGAAATCATGCCTGGTCTACCGCCTACAAACGCGATGACCACGGCGATGCAGAACGACGCATACAGGCCGACCTTCGGGTCGACGCCGGCAATGATCGAGAAAGCGATTGCCTCCGGAATCAGCGCCAAGGCAACGACGATACCGGCGAGCACATCGCCACGGATGTTGAACAACCAGGTGTTTTGCAGTTTTGCGAGCATAGGAATCCCACGAATAGGTCGCAAAGCACGGCGCGAAGACGCACAGCAACTTGCGATAGGTTCGAATTTTCAGGGTTCAGTGGGCTGGGCGAGAAACCGGAATCACACGCACAGCAGAGGGCGCCGCAGTCAAGGCGAGCGGCGAGGTGACGCGAGGGGGCGGTGCTTTATGGCGGCGTAGGCAGCCAGAGGTGTTGGGCGGAGCGAGTCACGATGGGCGTAACCAAGACGGCTTTCGGGCTCGCCATCATACAGGCGCTGCAGCAGGCCTGCACACCGCCTCGGCTGCGGCATGCCCGCTCTGCGATTTTTTATGGGCGCTCAACGTGATGACATGCGGCTCGAATACCGGGCGTTGCGCTCGACCCGGCCGTTCATCGGTTCGCCACCCATGTGCCGGTACAGGTTGCCGAGCAAGGCGCTGAAGGCGCCATGGGTAGAGCATAACGATGATCGCGTGTTGCAGGTGACCCCTGTCGAGAACGTTGGGCATCGATGCAGGACCATGGGCGCTTCGCAGGCGTTGCCGGCCTGGCGCGCGGCAATCCTCTGAATGCGCTTGCTCAAACAGAGGAGTGCACGCTATCACGGCGCTCAGCAGGCCGCTGCGATGGCCTTGCCCAACGCTTCGGTGGTTCCGGTGCCGCCGATGTCGCCGGTCAGCGGCGCGTTGTGCGGCCCCATCGCCAGGACCTTTTCGATGGCTGCCAGAACCGCGGCGCCAGCTTCAGGGTGGCCAAGGTGGTCGAGCATCATGGCGCCGCACCAGATCTGCCCGATGGGGTTGGCGATGCCCTTGCCGGCGATATCGGGGGCCGAACCATGCACGGGTTCGAACAGGCTGGGGAATTTGCGCTCGGGGTTGATGTTGGCCGACGGCGCGATGCCGATGGTGCCGGTACAGGCCGGGCCCAGGTCGGAGAGAATGTCGCCGAACAGGTTGCTGGCCACCACCACATCGAACCAGTCCGGGTGCAGAACGAAGTTCGCGGTGAGGATGTCGATGTGGTACTTGTCGACCTTGACCTCAGGGTATTGCTTGCCCATTTCGGCGACGCGTTCGTCCCAGTACGGCATGGTGATGGCGATGCCGTTGGACTTGGTGGCCGAGGTCAGGTGCTTCTTCGGACGGCTCTGTGCCAGGTCGTAGGCGAACTTGAGAATGCGGTCGACGCCCACCCGGGTCATCACCGTTTCCTGCAGCACGATCTCCCGCTCGGTGCCGGGGAACATCTTGCCGCCGACGCTGGAATACTCGCCTTCGGTGTTCTCGCGCACCACCCAGAAATCGATGTCGCCGGGCTTGCGATTGGCCAGCGGCGCCTTGACGCCGGGCATCAGCCGGCAGGGGCGCAGATTGACGTACTGGTCGAACTCGCGGCGAAACTGCAGCAGGGAATCCCACAGCGAGATGTGATCCGGCACCACGTCCGGCCAGCCGACGGCACCAAAATAGATGGCGTCGTAGCCCTTGAGCAACTCGAACCAGTTGTCCGGCATCATCTTGCCGTGGGCCACGTAGTAGTCGGCACAGGCGAAATCGAACCAGTCCCACTGCAGGTCGATATCGTGCTTGGCTGCCACGGCGTCGAGTACCCGCACGCCTTCGGGCATCACTTCCTTGCCGATGCCATCACCGGGGATCACGGCGATCTTGTATTGGGCCTTGCTCATGATTGGACTCCTGGGGCTCGTGGGGATTGCCAGGCAGTGTATGTAGTGTTTTTAAATTAATAATTGGCCTATAAAGAAAGGCACTCTTATCTTTTCGGAAACAATTGTGAGCGCCATCGATGATCTGAGTTTTTTCCAGCAGGTGGCCACACGCGCCAGCCTGACCGAGGTGGCGCGCCACCTAGGCTTGTCGCTGCCGGCGGTCAGCAAGCGCCTCAGCCAGCTGGAGGCACGCCTGGGCGTGCAATTGCTCCAACGCACCACCCGGCGCTTGTCGCTGACGCCGGAGGGCTCCCTGTATCTGGAAGGCGGGCGGCCGATCCTGCGTCAGCTGGAAGAGTTGGAAAGCGCCCTGGACAGCCGCCAGTCAACCTTGCGGGGGCGGCTGCGAATCAATGCCACCCTGGGTTTCGGCCGGCGGCATCTGGCGCCACTGGTGTCGCAGTTCGCCCGCTTGCACCCGCAGCTGGAGATATCCCTGGAGCTGACCAGCCAGCCGCTGAGCCTGCTCGATGATCAATTCGACGTGGGGCTGTGCATGGGCGAGCCGCCGGATTCACGCTTGATTGGCGTACGGCTGCTGGATAATCCACGGGTTCTGTGCGCCTCGCCTGAATACCTCGAGGCGATGGGCGAACCCGTCAGCGTGGCTGATCTGGCACGCCACAACTGCATCGTGTTGCGCCAGTTCGGCAGCGATTACGCGATCTGGCGTTTCCACAAGGACGGCCGCGAGTTCTCCCACAAGGTCAGTGGCACGCTATCGAGCAACGACGGGGAAGTTGCCGTGAGCCTGGCGCTGGAAGGCCATGGGCTGATTCTGCGTTCGCTCTGGGATGTGCATGAACACCTGGCGTGTGGGCGCTTGCGTGCCGTATTGGCTGATCATCAGGCGCCCCGTGGCGATATCTTCGCGGTGTATCAGCATCGCCGGCATATCCCCCAGCGTATCTCCGTGTTCGTTCGCTACCTGGCCCAGGAGCTGAGCAAGCGTCTGCCGTTTGCCGCACTTCGATAACGGCCTGCAGTGACGGCCCACAGTCAGGTGGTCGCCATTGCCAAAGGCGTACAGGCCCGCGTCGTAGCACCCAGGCTGCAGCAGCTGGAAGTGCATTTCGGTCTGGCCCCGTGCCCCCTGATCGGCCTGCGAGCACAGCTGCCGCTTGCCGAGTAAAAAAACGGTAGGTTATGCCTCAGGGTTAGAGCAAAACAGAATATTTCGTGAGGGGGCAGGCCGATAATTAATCGACCAGAGAGTTTTCCCCCATGATCCTTCCTGTGGAGCGCCCCATGTCTTTCAAGCAGTTCAAAGCCCTAACGTTCGATGTCGTCGGCACCCTGATCGATTTTGAAGCCGGCATTCTCGCCCACATGCGCGAAGTATCGGGCGAGGCGGGCAAGGCCCATAGCGATGACGATATTCTCAAGGCGTACCGCGAGGCCCGTGCGATGGAAGACGCGGGTTGGTTTCCGGACGATCTGGAGCGCTGCTATCACCTGATGGCGCGTGCGCTGGGGCTGCCCGACAACGATGACTACGCCAAAGGCCTGGCCGCCTCGGTGAAGAACTGGCCGGCCTTCCCGGACTCCGTCGAAGCGCTCAAGCGCCTGCGCAAGCACTACAAACTGGTGGCGATGACCAACGCCCAGCGCTGGGCGCTGGATCACATGGCCGCGACCCTGGAGCAGCCGTTCGACTTCGAGTTCACCATCGACGACTCGCGCTTCGAGAAGCCCGATCCGCAATATTTCGGCTACGTGCGAGGCGCCCTGGCGACCCAGGGCATCCTCTTCGAAGACATCCTGCACACCGCGCAGAGTCAGTACCACGACATCGGCGTGGCCGTGCGCCTGGGCTATCAGGTGTGCTGGATCGAGCGCCGCCACGCGCAGAAGGGCAGCGGCGGTACCCTGGAGTCGGCGCACACCAAGCCGCATTACCACTTCACCTCGCTGGCGCAACTGGCGGATGCGGTCGACAAAGAGCTGGGCTGACCCTGGTTGCGTGACGGCCGGCGCGTGAGCGCCGTTTCCAACTTGGCCAAGAGGCTGGCATGACTGTTCAGAGCTTATGGGCGGCCACCGCCCAACCCGCCCCCGCCCTGCAATCGCTGCAAGGTGATCGGCAGTGCGACGTGGTGATCATCGGTGCCGGCTATACCGGCCTCTCGGCTGCCAGGCACATCGCCGAAAGTGGCCGTGAGCCGCTGATCGTCGAGGCCAATACCCTGGCCTGGGGGGCCAGTGGCCGCAATGGCGGGGTGGTGTCACCGAAGTTTCGTGTCGGCTTCTCCAGCCTGATGGCGCGCTTCGGGCGTGACACCGCCTTGCACATGTACCGAACCGGCCACGCGGCGGTAGCCAGCGTGGCCGAGACGGTGGCAACCCTCGGCCTGGCCGACGCCCAGTTCACGCTCAGTGGGCACATTGCGGCGGCGCACAACGTTCACGCGCTGGGTGGTTTGCAGTCGACCGCTGACTGGATCAAGCGCGAAACCGGTGGCGAATCCTCGGTGATGATTTCCGCCGAACAGGTACGCGAGCTGACCGGCTCGACGATCTTTGCCGGCGGCCTGTTGACGCCGCAGGCTGGCGGTATTCATCCGCTCAATTATGCGCGAGGGATTGCTCGGCACCTGCTCGACAGGGGCGCGCAGGTGTATATCAACACGCCCGCCGAGCAGGTGGTGCGCGAGGATGGCCGCGTCATCGTGCATACGCCCCAGGGGCGGGTCAGTGCCCGGCAGGTGATCTACGCCACCAACGGCTATTCGGATCAGAGCCGCGCCACCGCGACGCTGCATCGTCGGCTGATCCCGTTTCGCAGTGCCATCATCGCCACCGAGCCACTGCCGGCCCAGGTACTGGCCAGCCTCATGCCGGGCGGCCAGGTGTGCGGTGATACCAAGCGCATGCTGCGCTGGTTCCGGGTGGTGGGCGACCGGCTGATCTTTGGTGGCCGCGGGGCATTCGGCAAAAACGATTCGCAAAGCGCCTTCGACGATCTCCAGCGCAGCATGGCAGTGGTGTTCCCCATCCTGCGCGACTACCAGGTCGCCTACCGCTGGTCAGGCCTGGTGGCCATGACCCTCGACTACTTGCCCCATGCAGGCCAGCTCGACGAAAACAGTTACTACGCCATCGGCTACAACGGCGGTGGGGTGGCGATGTCGACGTGGATGGGCAAGCAGTTGGCGGCGATGACGGCCGGCGAACAGGTCGAACTCGGCCCGCTTGGCGGCCAGGGCTTCAATCCCATCCCCCTGCATGCCTTCCGCACGCCCGGCGTTCGCCTGGCCGCCGGCTGGCAGCAGTTTCTCGATGTACTTGGCCGTTAGGTCGATCCGCTGCGGGTCGGCGCTTAGGCGGCCGGCCTCAGCCGCCGAATGAAGTGAGCCCATGATTCCCATTGTGCATTTCACCCAGCCCGAATCCACCCGCCTGCTGCCTGACGAGGTCGAGAGCACGCTGCCCGACGACCCGCTGAGCAAGGGGCGGCATGTCCACTTCCAGGCGCTGCAGCAAGGGTACGTCAGCGGTGTGGCGTGCGCCGTGACTGTCGACCAGAGCATCAGCGCCTTCCCCTGGGTCGAGCTGAGCATCATCGAGGCCGGTACCCTGCAGGTGGAGGGTGACGGCTATGCCCTGACGGCGTCCGCCGGGGAGGTTCTGCTCGTGCCTCGTGGCGCCACGTTGCGCTGGAAGCATGACGGCGAGCTGCGGCGCATCTTCGTCGCGTTCACTGCGGCTGGCAGCCTGGGCGAGATGCCGGCGCGGGCGGTGAAGATCGATCCGCACGCCGAGCTGCAACCGTGCAGCCCGCCGTCGGCCGAGGTGCTGCTGACGCCCGAGCCGATTGCCCATAGCCACACCCAGTTCGACAGCGGCGACTGCCTGCGCATCGGCATCTGGAGTTGTACGCCCTATGCGCGCCGACAGGTGCAGCCAGGCTACAGCGAGCTGATGTACTTCTACGAAGGCGGCGTGAGTTTCGATACGCCGAGCGGCGAGCGTTACGAGGTAAAGGCTGGTGAAGCCATCCTCATCCCGGCCGGTGCCACCAATGCCTGGCGCAACGCTGTAGCGGTGAAGAAGCTGTTCTGCATCCTTGGCTGAAACAAGCCTCTACACGCCACCGTCGGTGATGCGATACCAGGCGATCACGGCGGCGATATACAGACGACGCATGCCATACAGCGGAAAGGCCTTGATGCCCGATGGCTGGACCGGCAACACCCGCTGATCGCCACTGAGCAGATAGCTGGCCAGCGCCTGGCCCATGCGCGTCTGCAGGCCGACGCCACGCCCCTGGCAGCCGATATCGATGAGCAGGCCAGGTGCCGGCTCGTGCAGGTGCGGCAGGTAATCACGGGTGACCGCAACGTGGCCGCACCAGCGGTAATCGAAGGGTATGCCGGCCACCTGGGGGAACAGCTTGGCCACCGCTGCCTCGAGGTGCGACCAGTGATCCCGGCGTGTCGGGTCGGGTTCCTGAAAGGTGCCACGGCCGCCCATCAGCAACCGCCCCGTGTGATCGAAGCGGTAATAGAGCAGCAGGTTGCGCGCGTCGGAGCTGACATGACCTTGCGGCAATATCGTTTGGCGCAGCGCTGGCGGCAGTGGCTGGGTGGCCACCTGGAAGGAGTTGGCGTCGATGATGGTCTTGCGCAGGTTCGGCCATAGATCGTCGGTGTAGCCGTTGGTGCAGAGCAGCACCCGCTCTGCCGTGACGCTGCCGCCTGCCACCGTCGCCGTCCATTGCTTGCCACTGCGCTGCAGGGCGGTGACGCGTGACTGGCTGAACAGGCGTACGCCAGCCGCTATCGCCACCCGTGCCAGCTCACGGGCATAGCTCAGCGGCTGGATGCCGCCGCCACGGGGGTCGACCCAGCCGCCCAGGTACTTGTTGGTGCCGAGCAGGCGTTCGGCCTGGCCCTGGTCGAGCAGCTCGGTCGCCACGCCCTGAGCGGCCCAGTCGCGCGCACGGCGCTGAGCCAGCTGCATGGCCTGGGCGTTGTGGGCGCCCTGGATCCAGCCCTGACGCACACGAGGTACGTCCAGGGCATGTTTGTCGATCAGCTCGAACACCGCATCGGCGGTGCTGCCGGCAAAGTCGACCAGGCGCTGGCCCTCCTTGGCGCCAAAGCGCGCCAGCAGCTCGCTGGGGTCGTACTTCAGGCCGGGAATCACCTGACCGCCATTGCGCCCGGAGCCGCCGAAGCCGACTTCCTGCGCCTCCAGCAGCACCACGTCGACGCCTTGCTCGGCCAGGTGCAGGGCGGTGCTCAACCCACAGTAGCCGGCACCGACGATGATCACATCCGCCTTCAGGGCGTCCTGCAGGCTATCGGTGTGCGGCGCGGCCACGGCGGTTGCCGCCCACAACGAATGACGCAGTGGGAAATACGCTCGGTTCATGTGCTGCGCCTCATATCGGGTTCAGTACGCGGTGCAGGAAATCCTGCGTGCGCGGGTGCTGAGGGGCGTTCAATACGTCCTTGGCGACGCCCTGCTCGACGACCAGGCCGCCATCGATAAACAGCACGCGATCGGCAACTTCGCGAGCGAACTGCATTTCGTGGGTGACCACCACCATGGTCATGCCCGATTCAGCCAGTTGGCGCATGACGCCGAGCACGTCGCCGACCAGTTCCGGGTCGAGGGCCGAGGTCGGTTCATCGAACAGGATCGCCTTGGGCCGCATCGCCAGTGCCCGGGCAATCGCCACCCGCTGTTGTTGCCCGCCAGACAGCTGGCTGGGGTAGGCATCGGCTTTTTCGGCGAGGCCGACACTGGCCAACAATTCCCTGGCATGCACGATGGCCTGCTCGCGGTTTTCGCCCTTCACGTAGATCGGGCCTTCGGTGACGTTCTCCAGCACCGTGCGGTGTGGAAACAGGTTGAAGCGCTGGAACACCATCGCCACTTCGCTGCGGATTGCCTTGATGCCGGGCGAGCCGCGTTCGACCTTCTGGCCGTCGATGGTGATGCTGCCGCCCTGGTAGCTTTCCAGGCCGTTGATGCAGCGCAGGATGGTCGACTTGCCCGAGCCGGATGGGCCGATGATGCACACCACCTCACCCTTGGCGACGCTGGCGTCGACGCCCTTGATGACCTGCAGAGCGCCGTAGGCCTTTTGCAGCCCGCTGATCTCGATCATTTCTGCCCCCGTTTCTCGAAGTGGCGCACCAGCAGGATCAGTGGCACGCACATGATCAGGTAGAGCAGCGCGACCAGGGTGAACACCGTGGCGTTCTGGAAGGTGGATGTGGCGATCAGCTTGCCCTGCAGGGCGAGTTCGGCAACCGTGATGGTCGAGGCCTGGGACGAGTCCTTGAGCATCATGATCATGGTGTTGCCATAGGGCGGCAGCACGATGCGAAAGGCCTGGGGCAGCACCACACGGCGCATCATCAGCCACCAGCTCATGCCCATCGCTTCAGCGGCTTCCAGCTGGCCCTTGTCGATGGCCTCGATACCGGCGCGAAAGTTCTCCGCCTGGTAGGCCGAATAGGCGATGCCCAGGCCGATGATGCCGGCCTGCAGGGCACTCAGCGACAGGCCGAAGTCCGGCATCACGAAGTAGATGTAGAACAGCAGCACGATGATCGGGATGCCGCGCAGCAGGTTGATGATCGAGCTGCTGAGCCACACCAGCACGCTGATTCCCGAGACCCGCATGGTGGCCCAGACCAGGCCGAGCAGGGTGGACAACAGCAGCGAGCCCAGGGTCACCTGAATGGTCAGCCAGGCACCCTGCAGCAGAATCGGCAGGTACTCGGCGGAGCGTTGCAGAAATTCGGACATGAAAAGACTCTCGAGTCGTCACGGCGGCATGCCGCCGTGGAGTACACGGAAAAGTGGCCTCGGTACCGGGTTACAGCCCCCACTTGCTGACGATGCCGGCGATGCTGCCATCGGCCTGCAGCTTTTCCAGGGCGCTGTTGATGCGGCTCATCAGTTCGGGGTTGTCCTTGCGTGCGGCAATGCCGATGTCGTTGACCATGGTCGGCTTGTAGCTGGTCACCAGGCGCAGGTTGGGGAAGTTGTCCTGGGCGATGGCATAGGCCGCGATGGGGTAGTCCAGTACGGCCACGTCGATACGGCCGGCGTTGGCATCGCGCAGCAGGTCGGCGGTGGTGTCGTAGAGCTTCACGTCACTGAACAGGCCACTGTTCTGCAGGGTGGCGACAAAGGCAGTGCCCACCTGGACGCCCGCTCGCTTGCCCTTGAGCTGGGCCATTTCGGTGTAGTCGGTGGTGTCCTTGCTCGGCACTACCACGCCTTCGCCGTAGCTGTAGACCGGGGTCGAGAAATCGACCACCTTCTTGCGCTCATCGGTGATGAACATGGCCGCCGAGATCAGGTCGACTCGCCTGGAGCTCAGCGAGCCGATCAGCGCGGAGAACTGCATGGGCTCGATCTGCACGTCGAAGCCGGCCTCCTTGCCGACGGCGCGGACGATATCGACCATCACGCCTTCGATGCTGTTGCGCTTGGTGTCGAGAAAGGTGAAGGGGCTGCCGGTGGGCGTCGAGGCGACCTTCAGGGTTTCAGCCTGGCTGCACACACTGGTCAGGGTCAGTGCAGAGAACAGCGTGGCGATCAGCAAGCGATTTTTCATGCAGCTTTACCTCATGTGAAGGACGGTAGCGGTCAGGAAGTCTTGCGGGCAATAGCCCAGATAACCGTTGTGAAACTCTTGCCAGGGTTGCGCCAGCGGCGCGGGGTGGCGCCGTCGTAGCAGAAACTGTCGCCGGTCTGCAGAAGCAGCAGGCGGTCCTCGATCACCAGTTCGAGCTGGCCTTCGACGATGTAGCCGACCTGCTCGCTCTGCTGAGTGGTGAACAGGCCATCGCCGGTGGAGCCTTCGGGCTCGATGACCACCCGGTACATCTCCACGCCACCGGGGGCTGCGGGAGGGGTCAGGTTTTCCTTGTGAATGCGCCTTTTCTGCACATCGATCAGCGGGTGCTGGCCGGCGCGCACGACCGTGCTGCCGGCTTCACTGTCATGCAGTTGGGTATTGCGGATGAGCTGCTCCATGGGCAACTCCAGCTCCAGTGCCAGGGCGCTGAGGGTGCGCAGCGACAGCGAACGCAAGCCACGCTCCGCCTGGCTGAGCAGGCTGACGGAGATGCCGGCCGCATTGGCGACCGCTTTCAGCGACTTGCCCGATTGCTTGCGACGATGGCGAAGCTGCTCGCCGAGCCAGATATCGATAAAGGTATTGATACGCTGCGCCGGCGGGCTTGGTGGCGGGTTTTCGATGCCGTCTTGCGTGCTTTTGCGGGCCATGGCTGCTCTGTGTAATTTTTAATACTGTGTAATTTTTACAAAGCAAGTCCCGCGCCATAGTAGTGGAAAGTGCATGAGAGGGTCGGTATAGAGGGGGGAGGCCGCGTGGCAGCGTAAAGCCGTGCACGATGCTGGAGCGTGCCTGTTCGATATGGGGCGATTATCTGGGTATTTCGGGAGCGAATGGCGTTACCGGAGCTGGCGTTTCTGCTCTGGGCGATCCGTGCGTGGTTGCTTGTCGGGTGCTTCTATTGCGTGCAGCAGAGCGCCCGGTGGATGGGCGCGCACGGCCTCAAACGGCGTGAACCAGGCTGCGTAGCGGTACGGTACTTTTCACCACCGGCGACTTGATGACGATGTAGCTGAAGTACTTGTCGATGCCGATGTTCCTGTCCAGGATCGACTCCATCAGTTCCTGGTAATGCTGGATGCTGCTGCACAGGAAGCGCACCAGATAATCGTAGCCACCGCTGATCAGGTGGCATTCGAGCACTTCGTCGATGTTGCGAATGCTCGACTCGAACTTCACGAAATCGGCGCGCTTGTGATCGGAGAGGGTCATCTCGGTGAACACGGTGACCGAGTTGGCGAACTTGGCCAGGTTGACGTGCGCTTCATAGCCGCTGATGTAGCCGGCCGCCTCCAGGCGCTTGACCCGTTGCAGGCAGGGGCTCGGCGAGAGACCTACCGCGTCGGCAAGGCTGACGTTGGTCATGCGGCCGTCTTTCTGCAATTGAACCAGGATATTGATATCGATACGGTCGAGCTTGGTTGCTGCATCCATCGTTCAGTCCTCGCAATGTCGAATCGGAGCCTCGATCAAGCCAACAGCGCACGCTGATGGGCATATGCCAGGTCGGCGAGGCTGGCATATTCGCAGCGCTTGCCGTCCATTGCCTGAGGCGAGTTGTTCCATGGTGAATGGTGATCGCGGCGCAACGTGCAGATTGGAAAGTCCACCCGGTCGACCCACGGATCATCACTCTCGGTGCTGCGCACCGGTAGCAGCTCAGCGCGCTCCAGTCCTAGACGCTGCAGCGCGCTTTCAAGGCCCGCGTGCCAGTCGTCACTGGCCGGCTCGATGACCGCATCGAAGGCGATCGGCAGACGCTCGGCAAGGGCCTGTACATCGATGCCGTAAGGCGGGGCGATCAGTATCAGGCGGTAGAACTTGCTCAAGTACTGCAGAGCGCCCGGCGCATCTTCGAACATGGGCCACTGGGCAGAAGAGCTACTGAACGCCACACTTTCATCCCAGTCGGGAACGATCTGCAATTGTTGCGCCAGACGCTGGTAGAGCTGCCCGTGAAATGCCGTGGCGCTGCTGTGTCCGTTGCTGTTGGCCAGCTCGCCAGCGACGTGCCGGTAGGCATCGAGCAATTGGGCGTCGCCCGCCAGCCCCTGCACCTGCACTGCCAGTGGACGCAGCCCTTCGATAATGCCCCGTTCACGATCAACCAGGGTGCCGAACGACAGGCCCAGTGCCTTGTATTGGGTAACCTTCATTGCTCGCTCCAGAATATGGCCGTGCTACATCCCTGATCATTCAGGCCAGCGCCCACTGCCGCGACGCCGCCCCCTCCCATTCTGCTCAGCAGGCCGCCGCCAGCGCCTTGTCGAGCATTTGCAAGGCTTCGGCCAGTTGCTCGGGTGTGGTCACCAGGGGGGCGAGGAAGCGCACCACGTTGCGGTGTATGCCGCACTTGATCACCAGCAGCCCGGCGTTGCGCGCCTCGTCGATGACCTTTTGCGCCAGGGCCGCATCCGGGCTCTGGCGGTCATCGTCGGCGACCATCTCGATGGCCTGCATGAAGCCCAGACCGCGCACCTCGCCGATCCGCGGGTAGCGACGCTGCAGGGCCTGCAAGCCCTCGTTGAGTTGCGCCGCAAGCATCTCGCTCTGCTCCAGCAGATTCTGCTCTTCGAACAGATCCAGTACCGCCAGGGCGGCAGCACAGGCCACCGGGTTGCCACCGTAGGTGCCGCCCAGGCCGCCGGGTGTCGGCGCGTCCATGATCGCCGCGCGGCCTACCACGCCCGACAGCGGCATGCCGCCGGCCAGGCTTTTGGCCACGGTGACCAGATCCGGCTGGATACCGGCATGCTGGAACCCGAACATGCTGCCGGTGCGACCGAAGCCGGCCTGGATTTCATCGAGGATCAGCACGATGCCATGCTCGGTGCAGCGTGCGCGCAGGGCCTGCAGGAACTCCTTTGGCGCGGCCAGAAAACCACCGTCGCCCTGTACCGGTTCGATGATGATGGCCGCCACCCGATCAGGCGCCACATCGGTGGCGAACAATTCGTCAAGCTCGGCCAGCGCACGCTCGCTGCTGATGCCGCGGTAGGCGTTTGGGTAGGTCGCATGGTAGATCTCGGCAGGGAAAGGGCCGAAATTCTGCTTGTAGGGCTGGCTCATGCCGGTCAGCGTCACGCCCAGCAGCGTGCGGCCATGGAAGCCGCCGCGAAAGGAAATCACCGCCGTGCGGTTGGTGTAGCCGCGGGCAATCTTGACGGCATTTTCCACGGCCTCGGCGCCAGAGGTGAACAGCACGCTCTTGTAGTGCTCGTCACCGCCCACCAGTTTGTTCAGGCGCGCCGCCAGCTGGATATAGGTTTCGTACGCCACCACCTGAAAGCTGGCGTGGGAGATTTCACCGGCCTGGCGACGTACCGCCTCGACGATGCGCGGGTGACTGTGGCCGGTGTTCAACACGCCGATGCCGCCGACGAAGTCCAGATAGCGCTTGCCGTCGACATCCCAAAGCTCGGCGCCTGCGGCCCGAGCCGCGACCACCGGATGAGCGGTGGCGATGCCACGGGGAACGTGTTGCTCACGCAGGGTCAGCAGGCGTTGAGTTTCGGTCAGTGCAGAATTCATCTCGATCTCCATGAGCGCCGGGGTGGCGGGTATGTGATCAGGATAAGGATTGCCCGGAACCACAAGCGCTGAAGTTCGTGCAGGCCGCGGGCGGATCGACTGTTTTGCAGCAGGGCTGCGAAATATTTCGCTGTGGGTGGCTCGGCTACTGTGTAAAGCCGAGGCCGACGGTGGCAGCAAGCAGCGGGCCACCGCCGGCGTTGCGGGTCAGGCGCCGGCGCGGGGCACCACGATGGTGTCTTCCGGATGCAGGCGCATCAGCATGGGCGAACCGATGGGCGGCAGGCTGAGATTGCCTTCGTGGTGGCTGGCTTGGCGCAGGCTGACGGTGGGGCCTGCTTCCAGGTCAACGAATACCTTGAGGCTTTCGCCTTGGAACACGATGTCGGCAACCCGCCCGCGCAGGCGATTCCATTCCGGGCCGGCACTTGGGTTGTCGAGCAGCAGTTTTTCCGACTGCAGGGCCAGAAAGACGTCACCGGAAGGGGGGATCGGGCGGCTGGTACGCAGCGCCGTGCTGCCCAGGCTCAGGCCATTGTCTGCCGTGCGCTGCAGGGGCACCAGGGTGCTTTCGCCGATGAAACTGGCGACGAAATCGTTGGCTGGATGGTCGTGCAGGCGCCGTGGCGTATCGACTTGCACCAGCTCGCCGCCGCGCATGATGGCAATGCGGTCGCTCATGGTCAGTGCCTCGCGCTGGTCGTGCGTCACGTAGATCATCGTCGCGCCAAGGCGCTTGTGCAGCGTGCGCAGTTCGATCTGCATGATCTCGCGCAATTGCTTGTCGAGCGCTGACAGCGGTTCGTCCATGAGAATCAGCTTGGGCTCGAAGACGATGGCACGCGCCAGGGCAACGCGCTGGCGCTGGCCACCCGACAGCGCCGCGATGTTGCGGTCTTCGTAGCCGCTCAGCTCGACGGTGGCCAGGGCGGTCTTGACCCGCTCACGGCTGTTGCTGGCGCTTTCGCCGCGGGCGCGCAGCGGGAAGGCGACGTTCTCGCCCACGGTCATGTGCGGGAACAGGGCGTAGTTCTGGAACACCACGCCGATTTCGCGCTTGTGCGGGGGCATCAGAGTGACGTCGCGCTCACCGAAGAAGATGCTCCCCGAACTGACCCGGATAAAGCCGCCGAGGATGCTCAGCAAGGTGGTCTTGCCGGAGCCGGATGGCCCCAGCAACGACATGAATTCACCCGCTTCAACCTTCAAGTCGACATTGTGCAGCGCCTTGAGACTGCCGTACTGCTTGCATACCCGGTTGACGCTGACCGATTCGAAACCTTCAGTGAACTGCATGGCGTGTCCTCTATGCACAAGGGAGTGGACGAAAATGGGCTGCCTGTCATCTGAACACAGCCATGGGCGGGGTTCGTGCCGTTTTGGGCGGCCGGAAAAACACGATCTGCTGCCCGGCTAGTTCAGCCCGCCGATGTGCCAGGCCTTCACTTCGAGGAATTCATCGAGGCCGTATTTGGAGCCTTCGCGGCCCGTGCCGGATTGCTTCATGCCGCCAAAGGGCGCGACTTCCATGGAGATCACCCCGGTATTGAGGCCGACCATGCCGAACTCCAGGCGCTCGCCCACGCGCCAGGCGCGGCGCATGTCCTGGGTGAAGTAATAGGCGCCCAGGCCGTATGGCGTGGCATTGGCCAGGGCGAGCGCTTCGGCTTCATCCTGGAAGCGGAACAGCGGCGCAACCGGGCCAAAGGTTTCTTCGTTGGCCAGCAGCATGTCGGCGCTGGCATCGCGCAATACGCTGGGTTGTACATAGAGGCCGTCGCCCTGGGGGGCGCCACCGGTAACCAGGCTGGCGCCTTTGTGCAGCGCGTCAGCGATATGCCGGGCGACCTTGTCCACCGCCGCGGCATTGATCAGCGGGCCGATGGTGACGCCCTCCTGCAGGCCGTCGCCGACCTTGAGTTGGCTGACCGCGGCACTCAGGCGCTCGACGAAGCGCTCGTAGATGCCGTCCTGCACCAGGATGCGGTTGGCGCATACGCAGGTTTGCCCGGCGTTGCGGAATTTGCTTTGCATGACGCCGGCAATGGCCAGGTCGAGGTCGGCATCGTCGAACACGATGAAGGGTGCGTTGCCGCCCAGCTCGAGGCTCAGGCGCTTGATGGTGGCCGCGCACTGGCTCATCAGCAACTGGCCGACGCGGGTGGAGCCGGTGAACGACAGTTTGCGGACTGCCGGGTTGGCGGTCATTTCGCCGCCCACGCCGGCCGGCAGGCCGGTCAGCACGTTGAACACGCCAGCCGGTATGCCGGCACGCTCGGCGAGTACCGCCAGGGCCAGCGCTGACAGCGGGGTCATTTCCGACGGTTTGACCAATACCGGGCAGCCGGCGGCCAGGGCCGGCGCGCACTTGCGGGTGATCATCGCGTTGGGGAAGTTCCACGGGGTGATCGCCGCGACCACGCCGATGGGTTGCTTGAGTACCAGAATGCGCCGGTCGGCGGCGGGCGAGGGGATGGTGTCGCCATAGATGCGTCGCGCTTCCTCGGCGAACCATTTGACGAAGCTGGCGCCATAGGCGATCTCGCCACGCGCCTCGGCCAGCGGCTTGCCTTGCTCGGTGGTCATGATCAGTGCCAGGTCTTCCTGGTTGTCGATGATCAGCCTGAACCATTTCTCCAGATAGCTCGCGCGCTCGGCGGCAGGCACTTCACGCCAGGTCGCGAAGCAGGCTTCGGCGGCCTGGATGGCGCGGCGGGTTTCGGCTGCCTGCAGGGCCGGCACACGGGCGATCAGCTCGCCGTTGGCCGGGTTGATCACGTCGATGGTGCTGCCGTCATCGGCTTCGATCCAGGCGCCGTTGGCATAGGCGCGTTCGACCAGCAGGGAAGGGTCGCGCAATTGGTTCTTCAACATGTTCAGGACCTTGAGGCTAGGTGGGATGGTTTCATTGTAAAAATCCCGCCCAGCGGCCGATGCCGAGATGGGGCGCCGGGCGGGTGATAGATGCTGAATTGCCAGGATTGGCAGCAGGCTATGCTGGCCGCCGGCTGGTTGCCCCAGGGACAGAACTGCCGGAGAAACTGGCAGCCTGCCCTGGGGGCCGTGAGGGGCTCAGGCCTGTTTGTTGCGCCCGGCGATCACCACCAGAATCAACGAGGCGAGAATCAGGATCGAGCTGATCGCGGCGATGGTCGGGTCGATTTCGTCGCGCAGGGCCGTGAACATGCGCTTGGTCAGCGTCTGGTTGTCGCCACCGGAGACGAACAGCGCCACCACCGTCTCGTCCAGCGAGGTAATGAAGGCGAACAGCGTCGCCGACACCACGCTGGGTTTGATCTGCGGCAGGGTCACCGCCATGAAGGCGCGAAAGCGATTCATGCCGAGGCTGCGGGCGACCATTTCCTGGGACATGTCGAAATTGCGCAGGCCAGCGAGCAGGGCGATGATCACGTAGGGCAACGCCAGCATGATATGCGCCAGCACCAGGCCGGTCAGCGTGCTGATCAGGCCGACCCGTGCGTAGACGAAGAACACCCCGGCAGCGATCAGGATGATCGGCACCATCATCGGCAGCAGCAGAATGATCTGCAGGGTACGCACCACCTTGAGGCTCGAGCTGTTGATCGCGTAAGCCGCCGCCATGCCGATTGGCAGGCTGATCAGCATGGTGAAGAACGCCGTGATCAGGCTGACCCTGGCCGCCGACATCCACTCGCGGCTGTTGAAGAACGCCTCGTACCAGGTCGTCGACCACTGTTTGGGCGGAAACTGCAAGAAGCGTGCTTCGGAGAACGACATCGGCACCACGATCAGCACCGGGATGATCAGGTACAGCAGGATCACCGTGACCAGCACAACGAACAGGACTTGCGACAGGCGCAGGTAGCGCAGTCTGGCGAACAGGTTCATGAGCGTGCCCCCAGAATACGTTCGATGGGAATGAAGCGATTGACCCCCCAGAAGATCAGGAATACCACCAGCAGCAGTACCAGGCCCACCGCGCTGGCGGCGCCCCAGGCGTGGTAGAGCTCGACGTTGCGCTGCACCAGCATCGACACCAGGATGGTGCGGCCACCGCCGAGCAGTTCCGGGGTAATGAAGAAGCCCAGGCAGATCACGAAGACCAGAATCGAGCCGGCCATGATTCCCGGCGCGGCCATGGGCAGGAACACCCGGCGGAAGGTGTAGAAGGGCTTGGCCCCCAGGCTTTCCGAAGCCTGCAGCAGATCCTGGGGGATCTTCTTCATCACCGCGTACAGCGGCAGCACCATGAACGGCAGCATCACGTGCAGGGTACCGATCACCGTGCCGGTGGTGTTGTGCATCAGGTTCAGCGGCTGGTCGATGATGCCCATGTCGATCAGCGTCTGGTTTACCAGGCCGCGGCGTTGCAGCAGTACCAGCCAGGCATAGGAGCGCACCAGGACGCTGGTCCAGAACGGCAGGATGACGCAGATCAGCACCAGGTTGGCCCAGAAACCTTGCAGGCGCGATGCCGCATAGGCGATCGGGAAACCCATGATGATCGACAGGATGGTGACCAGAAAGCTGATCTTGAAGGTCAGCGCGAAGGTATCCCAGTAGATCGGCTCGTTGAAAATGCGCAGGTAGTTGGCGAGGGTGAAACCCTCTTCGCTCTGCACCGACTGGAAGGTCAGCCAGCACAGCGGCAGGATCAGCAGCACCGCCACCATGACCAGCGCGGGGGCCAGCAGCAACAGCATCGAGGCGTGCTCCTTGCGCTCCTCTCGGGCCAGTGCTGCTTGATCGGGCGAGGGCGGGCCGCTGCGGCCACTGGCTTCGGCCAGGGGCTTGGCGAGATACGCGTTAGTCATGGGGCCTCCGATCACTTCTTCTGAACGAACGACAGCCAGCGCTCTTCGGCTTTGACGCCTTCCTCGGAGGCCCACCATTTGGCAGACAGCAGGGCCTGGCGAGCCAGGTTTTGCGGCGAGGAGGGCAGTTTGGCGGCACGCTCGTCAGGGATCACGCCAGTCTTGAAGGCTTCGGGGTTGAGCGGGCCGTAATCGATGATCATCGGCAGGGCTGCCTGCAGCTTGGCGTCGATGGCCTCGTTGACGAACTTCATCGCCGCTTCCTTGTGGGGCGTGCCCTTGAGCACGCACAGCGAGTTGGTTTCCAGAATGCCCTGGTTGTAGTCGAACGCGACGGGTGCGCCGGCCTGCTGGACCGCGCTGATACGGCCGTTCCAGGCCTGGATCATATCGACTTCACCGTCGCTGATCAGCTGCGCCGACTGGCCGCCGGAAGTCCACCAGGTGGCGATATTCGGCTTGATTTCTTCGAGCTTCCTGAAGGCCCGTTCGACGTCCATGGGGTATAGCTTGTCAGCCGCAACGCCATCGGCGAGCAGGGCAATTTCCAGGGTCGGGCGCGGCAGATTGCGCAGCGAGCGTTGCCCTGGGTATTTCTTGGTATCCCAGAAATCCGCCCAGGTTTTCGGCGCGGAGTCTTCATCGAAGGCGTCGGTGCGGTAGGCCAGCACCGTGGAGTAGCTGATATAGCCGACGCTGTAATCGTCTTTCAACTCGGCGGGAAGTTGTGCGGCATTGGGAATCAGCGCCATATCGAGCTTCTCGAACAAGCCTTCCTGTACGCCGCGAATGCAGTCGCCGGTGGGCAGGTCGACCACATCCCAGGTGACCTTGCCACTTTCCACCTGGGTCTTGATGATCGGATAGGCCTTGGGCGAGCTGTCCTGCTTGAGCGTCAGGCCAAGCTTCTTGGCGGCCGGCTCGAGAATCGCCTTGGTCTGCGCCTCCTGATAGGCGCCGCCTTGGGAGACGAATGTAATGTCTTCTGCAGAGGCGTGGCTGGCGATAGTGCTCAGCATCGCCAGGGTGATACCGCTGATTGCGTTACCGGGGAATTTTTTCATCGTGGGCTCCGAAGGGGTGGCAGATTCAAAAGGCGAATTAGAGGTTTTATTCGGGTCGCTCTGCGGGAGCATGCAACCTTTAATGTACTGGCAAGCAACTGGTCGAAATGGATACAAATGGGCAGCCGTGGAGTGCTTTATTGCGAAAAGCAGGCAGGCGGCAGCATGTCCTGCGCTGATCAGGCGGGGCGGCTGGAAAAGGGGCTGGAGAGGGCGCGAGGCCTGGCCTGAAACACTGGGCGCGGTGCCGCCAACGCGGGCGACGAGCAGACCTTGGTCGCCGAGAAACGCAAGCCGCTCGCGGCCGTCCTCGGCAACCCGCCCTGGTTACGCCAGCAGATGGGGGCGCAGCAAGGTCCTTTCCGCGTCAGGTACGCGTATCGGTTTTCGCGTCTCGGCGTCCATGGTTATCACCGTGGTACGCGCCTGCACGCATGGCTGGTCGTTCTGCCACAGTTCCTGAACGAAGCAGATGGAGCTGTTGCCGATGCGTTCGACGGCCGTGCGAACCGTAACGGGCGTGCCCCAGTGCAGCTCCCGGCTGAAATCGACGTTCAGGTTGACCACCATGGTCGGCACCCGGGAGCCCAGTTCTTCGCGAAACAGCGCCGCGCGGCCGTCGGCCAGCCAGACGGGAATCACGGTGTTGTTGATATGCCCGCGCATGTCGGTCTCGCTGAAGCGCGGCTTGATCGAGGCTTCGAAGAAAGGGCTCATGATCCTCTCCTGGGTTGGCCGCCTTCGTCCGGCTGCAGGCAGGCTGTCAGCCGGACGGAGGCGGGCGTAGTCAGCGTTTTTCAGAGCCGCTCGATGATCAGCGCCACACCCTGGCCGACCCCGACGCACATGCTGCACAGCGCATAGCGGCCCTGCTGGCGCTCCAGCTGGTTCAGCGCGGTGGTGACCAGCCGCGCCCCGGAGGCGCCCAGCGGATGGCCGATGGCGATGGCACCGCCGTTGGGGTTGACCCGTGGGTCGTCGTCCCGCAGCCCCAGGCGCCGGCACACGGCGATGGCCTGCGCGGCGAAGGCCTCGTTGAACTCGATCACGTCCATCTGCTCGATGTTCAGGCCGCTCAGGCCCATGACCTTTTCCACCGCCGGTACCGGGCCCATGCCCATCAGGCGCGGGGCGACGCCGGCAGTGGCCATGGCCACCACCCGGGCGCGTGGCTTGAGGCCGTGACGGTCGACGGCTGCGCCACTGGCCATCAGCAGCGCGCAGGCGCCATCGTTGATGCCCGAGGAGTTGCCGGCGGTCACCGTGCCGTCGGCCTTGACCACGCCCTTCAGGCCGCCGAGCGCGTCGAGCGTGCTGTCCGGGCGTGGGTGCTCGTCCTGGCTGACGATGCGCTCGGGCTTGCGCGGCTGGGTGATGGTCACCGGCATGATTTCCTTGGCGAAAAAGCCCGCCTCCTGGGCCTGTTGCCAGCGCTGTTGGCTGCGCAGGGCAAAGGCATCCTGGTCGGCACGCGACACGCCTTCTTCCTCGGCCACGTTCTCGGCGGTCAGGGTCAGCGCGTCGACGCCGTACAGCGCCTTCATCTTCGGGTTGACCAGGCGCCAGCCGATGGTGGTGTCTTCCAGTTGCTGGCCGCGGGCAAAGGCCTGTTCCGCCTTGGCCAGTACATAAGGGGAGCGGCTCATGCTTTCGACGCCGCCGGCGATCATCAGCTGCGCCTCGCCGCAGCGCAGGGCGCGGGCGGCGCTGCCCACCGCATCGAGGCCGGAGCCGCACAGGCGGTTGAGGGTCGCGCCGGGTACCGAGATCGGCAGGCCCGCCAGCAGCGCGGCCATGCGCGCGACGTTGCGGTTGTCTTCGCCGGCCTGGTTGGCGCAGCCGTAGATCACCTCGTCGAGCAGGCCCCAGTCCAGGCCGGGGTTGCGCGCCATCAGCTCGGCGATGGGCAGGGCGGCCAGGTCATCGGTGCGAACCGCGGACAGCGCACCGTTGAAACGGCCGAACGGCGTGCGGATCGCATCGCAGATATAGGCTTCTGACATTTTCCTCACTCCTTCTCTGGCTTGGCGCCAGGTTTCAGCAGGGTGGCATCGCCACGCTCCTGGCCTTTGCCGGAGGCTTCGACGAAGCCATCCAGGGCGGCATTCAACTCACTCGAACCCATGCTGCGGGCGATGAAGATCGGGCCGCCGCGCCAGCGCGGGAAACCGTAGCCATGGACGAGGGCGATATCGATATCCTCCGGGCGCTGGCAGACGCCCTGCGCGAGCAGCAGCAGGGCTTCGTTGATCAGTGCCAGCACGGCGCGCTGCTGGATTTCCTGATCACTGAAGGCTTTGGCTTCGATGCCTTGTTCACGGCGATAGCCGGCGATGATCTCGGCGACGGTGCTGTCGCTCTGTGGCTTGTTGTCCTCGCCGTAGCGGTAGTAGCCCCTGGCCGTCTTGCGGCCGAGGCGACCGGCTTCGCAGAGCAGATCGGGGATACCGACGTAGCGGCGCAGGTGGCGTGTGGCGGCGGTCTGCTGGCGCATCCGCCAGGCGATATCCAGGCCCGACATGTCGGCTACCTTGAACGGGCCCATGGCGAAACCGTATTGCTCCAGGGCCGCGTCGATCTGTTCGGGGCTGGCGCCTTCTTCGAGCATGAACTCGCACTGGCGGCGATAGGCCGCGTACAGGCGGTTGCCGACGAAGCCCCAGGCGTTGCCGACGACGATGGCTTTCTTCTTCAGGCGCTCGGCGAATTTCAGCGCCGTGCACAGTGCTTGCTCGCCGGTCGAACGGCCGCGCACCACTTCCAGCAGGGCCATGCGCTGCGCCGGGCTGAAGAAATGCAGGCCGAGCACGCGCTCGGGGTGGGGGATGCCTTTGGCGATCGCGTCGATATCCAGATAGGAGGTGTTGGTCGCCAGCAGGGTGTCGCGGCTCGCCTGTGCGGCGAGTTGCCCGAACAGCGCCTGCTTGGCAGCCAGGTCTTCGATGATCGCTTCGATCACCAGGTCGGCCTTGGCGACGGTCTGGACGTCCTGACTGGCCGTGAGGCGAGCGAGGATGGCATCGCGCTTGTCGGCGCTCAGACGCTGGCGCTCCACATCGCGCGCCAGCTCGTCTTCGATGCGCTTGACGCCTGCGGCGAGCGCTTGCGCATTGAGTTCGAGTAAGTCCACCGTGCAGCCGGCCTGCAGTGCGCACAGGGCGATACCGCTACCCATGGTGCCGGCACCGATGACCGCGACCCGTTCCAGCACCCGTGCTTCTGTCGGTTGCGCCGGGACATAGGGCTCGGCGCGCTCGGCGAAGAACAGGTAGCGCAGGGCCTGGGCCGGCTGGCTGCCGCGCAGGGCGAGAAAGGCCGCGCGCTCTTTGCCGATGGCCTGGGCGAAGCTCATCTCATCGGCGGCCAGCAGCACCTCGGCGGCAACCGCCGCCGCCGGCAGGCCGCGCGCGGCGGCCACCAGCTTCTGGGCCCGCGCATGCAGGGCGGTCTTGTCCTCGGCGGCCACGGGGCGCGCGCTCAGCGGCCGCTTGCCGCCCTGGTATTGGCGGGCAAAGGCCAGCGCTTCGGCCTGTTGCTCGGCTTCCTCGCTGGCGCTCAGCAGATGATCCACCAGGCCCAGTTCCAGGGCCTTGGTGGCCTTGATCGGTTTGCCGCTGAGGATCATCTCCAGCGCCGTGCCCAGACCGACCGCGCGAGGCAGACGCTGGGTGCCGCCGGCCCCGGGGATGATGCCCAGCGTGACTTCCGGCAGGCCCAGGTTGGCAGTGACCGTGGCCAGGCGAACATCGCAGGCCAGGGCCAGCTCCAGGCCGCCACCCAGGGTGTGCCCCTTGATCAGCGCGATCACCGGAAGGGGGCAGGCTTCCAGGGCCGCAGTGACCTGGGGCAGGGTGGGCTCGCTCGGCTCGTTGTCCAGCTCGCGCAGATCGGCGCCGGCCATCAGGTTGCGCCCGGCGCCGGTCAGCAGCACCGCACGGGCCCGCGCCCTATCCAGGCTCGCCAGGGCGTTGAGGATGCCTCTTCGGACGGCATCGGTGCTGCTGTTGACCGGCGGGTTGTCGAGGGTGATCACGGCGATCTCACCCTCGTAGGCCAGGTGAACCTGGCCGTTGCTCGGGGCTTCAGCCATGACGGCGTTCTCCGCTGACGTGCTCCAGCACCAGTACGGCGTCGGCCGCCACCACGCCCTGGCCTTCGGGCAGGACGAACAGCGGGTTGATTTCGGCCGTTACCAGGCGCTCGCCAAAGGCGGCGACCAGCGCGGAGAAATTGACGATGGCCTGGGCCAGTGCTTCGGTATCGCGACGCTTGGAACCGCGATAGCCGTCGAGCAATGGCCAGGTGATCAGCTGCCGCATCATCGAGTGGGCCTGCTCCAGGGTCAGGCCGCCCTGCTCGGGCAGCATGCGCAGCGCGGTGTCCTTGTACAGCTCGGCGGTGACGCCGCCGGCACCCAGCAGAATGGTGGTGCCCAGGGCGTCGCGGTTGGCGCCGAGAATCAGCTCGTGACCGCCGGCGACCATGGCTTCGACGAGGAAGCGATCCGGGCGATAGCCGACATGGCCGGCCACTTCCGTGACCATCTTGTCGAAGCGCGCACCGATGCTGTCGGCCGTCTGCTGCAGGGCCACGCCGCCGATATCGCTCTTGTGCAGCAGCTTGGCGTCCAGCACCTTGAGCACCACTGGATGTTCCAGTTCACGAGCGGCCTGCACGGCCTCCTCGCGGCTGGCGACCACGCGGCTCTGCGGCACGCGCAGCCCTACCTGGCTGAACAGCGCCTTGGCGGCGGCCTCATCGAGCGAGCCTGCGGCCTGCTCGACCATCGCGGGCAACGGGATGCGCGGCGCGGCTGCCAGGTTGGGCAGCGGCTGCGCGATGAGATCCAGTGCGGCGAGCACGGCGCTGCAGCTTTCCGGCGAGCTGAAGCCCGGAATGCCGGCGCTGTTCAGGCGCTTGAGGGTATCGGGTGCATGAGGGCTGACGTAGGCCAGCACCGGTTTGTCGTTGGTATTCAGGCAGTCCTGGATGGCGCAGACCACCAGGTCCGGCATGGCCAGGCCCGAGGAGCCGATGATCACCACCAGCGCGTCGTAGCTGTCGCTGGCCAGCAGGGTGCGGATCGCCTGGCGCAGCAGGTCGGGTTGCAGGCCGGCCAGGGTCACATCGATCGGGTTGCGGTCGAGGGCGGTGGGGGTGTCGCCCTGCAGGGCGCGCAGCTTCTCGGCGGTGGCGGCATCCGGGGCCGGGGTGTCGAAATGGTTCATGCCCAGGCTGTCGGCGATCAGTGTGCCAGCGCCGCCGGTGGAGGTCAGGATGGCCACACGGCGGCCAGCCAGGCGGCGCCCGGCGACCAGTACGGCGGGGATGTCGAGAAATTCGTCGAAGGTGTTGGCGCGGATCACTCCCAGTTCGCGGAAGAAGGCATCGTAGACGCGGTCTTCGCCGGCCAGTGCGCCAGTGTGGGAGCTGGCGGCGCTGGCGCCGGCTTCGGAACGGCCGATCTTGAACACCACCAGGGGTTTGCCGGCCGCACGGGCGCGCAGCGCCACTTCGCGGAAGCGTTGCGGGTTGCGCACGCTTTCCAGGTACAGGGCGATGACCTTGGTGTTGTGGTCGTCCACCAGGTAGTCGATGAAGTCGCTGACTTCCAGATCCACTTCGTTGCTGGTGGAGATCAGCGAGGAGAGACCGATGCCACGGCCGGCGGCACGGGAGAGCAGGGCGCCGAGAATGCCGCCGCTCTGCGAGACCACCGCAACATGGCCGGCGGGCAGGTTGCTGACCTCCAGGGCGCCGCTGGCGGACAGCGGGATGCGTGCCGACAGGTTGACCAGGCCGAT
Source organism: Pseudomonas sp. G34 (assembly GCF_031119625.1). Lineage (GTDB taxonomy): Bacteria > Pseudomonadota > Gammaproteobacteria > Pseudomonadales > Pseudomonadaceae > Aquipseudomonas. Next base: position 31,873 of record NZ_JAVHZV010000003.1, on the reverse strand, counting down.
GGTATTGGGGCCGAGAATGCGCATCGAACCGGCGGCGGCTTTCAGCTCCTCCTGCAGGTCCAGGCCGCCTTCACCGGCTTCGGCGAAGCCGCTGGCCAGCACCACCGCCGCCTTGCAGCCGATCCTGGCCAGCGAGCGCACGGCCTCGATGCTGCGCTTGGCGCTGAGCAGCACCAGGCCGACATCCGGGGCCTGGGGCAGCTCTTCGATGCTGGCGTAGCAGGGCAGCCCCTGGATCTCACTGGCTTTCGGGTTGACCGGGTAGATGGCGCCCGTGAAGCCATGCTTGAGCAGGTAGGAAACCGGGCGCCCCGAGGTCTTGCTGGCATCTGCCGAGGCGCCGATGACCGCGACGCTTTTCGGGTTGAGCAATGCGTCGAGCGGGTTCATTTGCCGGCCTCCTTGGCGCTGTCGAGGAAGGCCTGCACCGAGGCGCGGTGTTCCCGCGAGGTGTAGCAGATGCCCTGGGCCTTGCTGCCCTCGGCGAACACCTGCTGTTCGGCCATCTCGTAGCTGCGGTTGATGATGGATTTGGTCAGGGCGGTGGCGGTGCGCGAGCCGCGGCTCATCTCGTCGGCCATGGCCATGGCGCTGCTCAGCAGATCGTCGGCCTCGCAGAGGCGGTCGGCGATACCCAGCGCCAGCGCCTCTTCGGCGGCCACGCGGCGGCCACTGAAGATCAGCGCCTTGGCCCGGGCCAGGCCGACGCGGCGTGGCAGGAAGTACAGGCCGCCACCATCGGGGATCAGGCCACGGGCGATGTAGGCCCAGGTGAAGGTGGCCGGGCGCGCGGCGACCACGAAGTCGCAGGACAGCGCCAGGTCGGCGCCCAGGCCGGCAGCGGCGCCATTGACCGCGGCGATGGTGGGAATCGGCAGGTTGAGCAGCAGGCTGGCGGCATAGTGCACGCCTTGCTGGCGCTCCCAGCCATTGAAGCCGACCTCGGCCGGATCGGCCTCCATACGGGCCTGCATGCCGGCGATATCGCCGCCCGCGCAGAAGCCCTTGCCCGTGCCGGTGATGATGAGCGCACGAACGCTGCGATCGCTACGCACCTTCTCCAGCAACTGGACCAGTTCGGCGCGCATGGCGTCGCTCATCGCATTGCGTTTTTCTGGCCGGTTCAGGGTCAGGACGGCAATGCCGTTTTCCTGATTGAAGTTGATGAGAGTGTTCTGGCTCATTATTGGCTCTCTTGTATTTAAATAAACCGATTCGAGGTGTGCCTGGCGCAAGGGCAGGTCATGAAACTAACTGGCGCTTTGAACCTTGGGTTCTTCAGTCATCCTGCCGAACATTCTTGAGTCAGCACGCCTGCTGTTCAAATGACTAAAGATGTCGATTGCTCTAACAAAACGTTGGGATGTCGCGGCAGTGACAATCGACTTGTTCAGTCACGCGCACTAACGGGGGCAGGAGAGTGCTCGCCAGCTCCCGTATTGCGGCGTCTGCAGGCGGTTTTTCCTGAGCATTGGCCGGGCCTGACAAACAACTTGCTGCTCTAGGCCAAATAAATTCTCAGTTCAGGGCGGTTGGGCGTTCAGTCATAGTGAGTGCGCAGTAAGAACGACGGGTTGAGACTGCCGGTTAGCGAATCCACGGCTGATTGCTGGCAAAGGATCGAGTTATATCCAGTGGCATTCAGTACGTGGACAACCCAATAAAATAAAAACAAGCACGCCACTGGCAGGCGTGAAAATCCGTGGCCTGGGTCGCGGAGAGAGGAAGTGCAAATGAACACATCAAGTGCGTCGCCAACCTCGCAAACAACGCAGGCGTCCACGCCGGGTTCGCGCAACGCGGAGCCTGCGCTCAAAGCCCCGGCGGGGGTGTTGGATGTTGTTGCCGGCGTTGTCCTGTTTGCCGCGTTCGGCCTGTATGGCTGGTATGCCTGGCAACTGCCCGGGCCGATGAATCCCAATGGCATAGGCGTCGGTGAGTTCCCGCTGATCATCGCCGTGACCAGCCTCGTCGCCGTGGCGCTGATGCTCGCTGTCGGGGTGGTCAAGTGCGTGCGGCGCTCGGCCCATCCGGTGGTCACCACCTGTCGCCCCCTGTCGGTGGTGCTGGCCGCTCTGGTACTGCTGGCTATCGGCGCCTACCTGGACAGGCTGGGGCCCCTGATCGGCGTCGCGGTCATCTCTGCGCTGACCATGCTCGCCGCGGGTGAGCGTCGGCCCATGCAGATCATTGCCGTTTCTCTGGGCTTGAGCCTGGGGTTGTATGCGGTGTTCGTCCTGGCTCTCGGCGTCAGCTTTTCTTGAGGTAACCCCCATGTTCGAAAATATCCTGATCGGGTTCTCGGCCTTTGCCGACCCCTTGGTGCTGGTCGGCCTGATCGTCGGTGCGCTGCTGGGCTACATGATCGGTGCGTTACCCGGCCTGGGCCCGAGCCTCGGCGTTGCCTTGCTGATTCCCTTCACCTACAGCCTCGATCCGCTGGTCTCGATCGTCACGCTGATCTCGCTGTATGCCGCGGCCGAATATGGCGGGGCGATTTCCGCGATTCTCATCAACTCGCCGGGAACCGCGGCTGCAGTGGCCACTTCCTGGGATGGTTTTCCGCTGACCCAGCAAGGCAAGGCGGGGGTAGCGCTGAACATATCCATCATCTCGTCGGGCCTGGGTATCTTTATCAGCGCCTTCCTGTTGCTGGTAACCGCCGTTCCGCTTTCCGAGTTCGCGTTGAGTTTCGGCCCTACCGCCTATTTCGCACTGGCGGTGCTGGGGTTGAGCCTGGTCTCCACGCTCTCCAATGGCTCTGCAGCCAAGGGCGCTATCGCCATGGGCATTGGCCTGGCGCTGGCAACCGTTGGCCTGGACACGCAGACGGGTATCCCGCGCTTCAGCCCCAATCCCGAGTTCTTCGAAGGCTTCCACCTGGTGCCCGTGCTGTTGGGGTTGTTTGCGCTTTCCGAAGTGCTGTTCATGGTCGAAGCAGGGGCTAGTGGCAAGACCAAAAGCCACCCGATGACAGGGATACTTGCGGTTCCCCTGAAAACCTTCGGGCAATTGAAATACAACCTGTTGAGAAGCTCCGTGCTTGGCTACGTCATCGGCGTGATCCCGGGTGCTGGTGCTTCCATTGCTTCCTTCGTGGCGTACGCCGTTTCGAAGAAGGCCTCGAAAACGCCCGAGCAATTCGGCAAGGGCAGCATCGAGGGCATCGCCGCCTCGGAGTCGGCCAACAACGCCGCGGTATCCGGCGCACTGGCACCGCTGTTCGCGCTGGGCATCCCGGGCTCGCCGACAACCGCCATCATGATCGGTGCCCTGATGATCCATGGCATCCAGCCGGGGCCGTTGCTGTTCACCACCAACCCGGAGATCCCCTACACCGTCATCGCGGCGTTGTGGGTCAGCGTGCCGGTGATGATCTTCATTGGCCTGGCCGGGGCGAAGTACTGGGCGAAGGTGGCGGACATCCCGCGCCCGGCGGTCGCGGCGACGGTAACCGCCATCTGCCTGATGGGCGCTTACGCCTCCGAGAACTCGATGTTCCCGGTCTATCTCACCCTGGCCTTCGGCGTGCTCGGTTATGTGCTGCGCAAGCTGGATATCCCGCTCGCTCCCATCATCCTGGCCCTGGTACTGGGGCAAATGCTCGAGACCAATTTCCGCCGGGCGCTGGTCATCTCCAATGGTGATTATTCGGTGTTCTACAGCAGCCCGCTGACGCTGGTTCTGCTGGCGGTTGCGGTGTTGTCCTTCGCATTGCCTGCGCTGAAGTTCCTGTGCGGCAGGTTCACCCGTCAGCGCCTCGCCTGAAGGCGGCCACCCTGGCGCTGGGTGTTCGCTCGGCCAGGGTGGATGTGGAAACTCGGGGCCCGCAACGACAGAGCCGGCATGGCGCGCCGTTGCGGGCCGTTTCGTATGCGCCATGGGCGTTCGCCGATGCTCAGAGGGGCCCTGAAAGGGGAGCGTGATGGTTATGAATCTTTCCGGCCTGGTTCGGTTGCTTGCGCTGTATGGGCTGTGCTGCGCCATGGGGCGGCTGTTCGTGGCCATCGGCATGCCCTTGCCGTACATGATCGGGCCGTTGCTGCTGACGGCCGCCCTGTACATCACGGGGGTGATGAAAACGCCCATCTCGGCCAGAACCCGGCCCTACGGGCAAATGATCATCGCCTCCACGGTAGGCCTGGCATTTACCCCGGAGGCCTTGCTGGTGATCCTCGAAATGGGCCCTGAGATCGTTGGCCTGGCTGTTCTGACCGGGCTCTGTGCGCTGTTCGTGTCTTTGCTGCTCAAGCGCTTTAGCCGCCTCGATTATTCCACTGCCTTGCTCTGCACCCTGCCCACCAGCCCGGTGGAGGCCGCGGTGATCGCCGAGCGATTCGGCCTGGACAAGGGCGTGGTGGTGCTGTCGCAGACCATCCGCATCGCCAGCGTCGTGGTGATCATCCCCATTGCCCTGTATGTGGCCGACGGTTGGCCGGGCAATGCGGGGCGCACCCTGGGGGCGGCCGGGGCCCTGGATGTCGGCGGCATGGCGCTGTTGGCCGTCGCCGCGCTGGCGGGGGCCGTGCTGTTCAAATGGCTGAGGCTGCCGAACCCGTATTTCTTCGGCGCCTTGCTGGTCAGTGCGGCGGTGTCCAGCAGCGGTTTGCCGGTCGCGCCGTACCCATCGCTGGTGCTGGCCATGGCCCAGGTGGTGCTGGGCACCTGGCTGGGCTCGGTGTTCACCCGCGAGCTGTTCGTGGAGATGAAGCTGACGCTCTCGATCATCCTGTCCATGCTCTTGTTCCTGTTCCTGACCAGCCTGATGGCGGTGGCGTTCGCCGGGCTGACCGGGTTGCCCTGGGAGGTCATGGTGCTCAGCGCCGCGCCCGGCGGGGTCACGGAAATGGCCTTGACCGCGCAGTTTCTCGGCTACAGCGTGGCCATCATCGTGTCCTTCCAGATCGTGCGTATCTGCATCTTCATGCCGGGGGTGCACGGGTTCATCGCCCTGGCCCGGCGCTTCGAGGCAAGAGGCGGGTGAAGGGGGATTGGCCGTGCCGGCGAGGTTCAATGGGCGAGTGGCGTAGTGGTCATCGCGCACTCAACTCGCTGCTGATGGCCTGCGCCAATTGCAGTAGCGGTTGGCCGTAGCGCGCGCTCACCCGGTCGATGCCTTCGCGGGTCGACAGGCTGATATTGAGGGCGTGGCCGCGGTAGCCGGGCAGGTCGAGGGGCATGGCTATCGAGACCACCTGGGGTTGCCAGGACGCTGCGCAGTAGCCCAGGCTTTCGACGCTGCGCATGGCCGCCTCGATTTCCTCGCTCAGCGTTGCCCAGCGCGCGGCGCAGCGGCGTGCCTGGAAATGCGCCAGCAGCGAACGCCGCTGCGCCTCGTCCTGGGTCGCCAAGGAGGCACGCCCGAGTGCGGTCAGCTCCATGGGCAGGCGCTGCCCGCTGGCGATGGTGCGCGGAGACTTGCGCGTGCCCAGGCGGATCGACTCCAGATAGACCATTTCATCGCCATCCGCGGCGGCCAGGCCGACGTTCACCTGCAGTTGCCGGGCGACCTGGCGCATCAGCGGGGCCGCTACCCGTACCAGCGAACTGCCGTGATACAGGCTATGGGCCAGGCTGAGCAGCGAGCAGGCCAGCCGGTAGGCGCCGCTGGGCGGGTGGTAGTCCAGAAAGCCGGCCCGTACCAGCGTCTGCGTGAGGCGGCTGACGGTCGACCTGGAAAGGCCCGTCCTCTCGCTCAGCTCCCCGTTGGTCAGGTATTCACTGCCCGGGCGAAAGGCCCGCAACAGATCCAGGCCTCGCTCCAGCGAACGATTGGGCGTCGATTTGCCCTGGCCGGGGAGGGCCGATGGCGTCGCTTCGCTGCGCCTGGCTTGGGGACTCTTCATCGCTTCTCTCGAATGTTCGTGGACGCTGCGGGCGGTTGCGCCGCAGTTGAGTGCTGGCCGATTGTCTGCGCGCACCCGGCCGAGCCTGCCCGCCTGGGCGCATGTGTGCATGCCGCCGGGAGGATACCCCGTGCATGCGAAGCCATTCCATAGAGTGGAATGGTTCGGTTGAACATCCGCGGCGCGATTGCATAATCGAGGGGCAATTCCCATAACAACAAGTAGGTCTTCATGAACAGCTCCTCGCCTGCCGCCCCCTGGGCGTGCCCCTCGTTCGCGCCGACTTCGCGCGTGGCGCCAACGACGCCCGGGTGATCATCAGCTACCCGCTCAGCCTTCTCTGACCCCGTGCACCAGCCGACAGGCCATTGCCTGGCAGCGGCTGGTGCCTTTCGCGTCATCATGGTGATCCAATGAAATTCCCCCTTCCACCCTTGAACCCCCTGCGAGCCTTCGAGGCCGCGGCGCGGTTGTGCAGCCTGACCAGCGCGGCCGAGGAACTGAACGTCTCGCAGGTGGCCGTCAGCCGCCAGGTGCGGGTGCTCGAGGAGTATTTCGGGGTGGCGCTGTTCCGGCGCCTGCACCGGGGCATCGAGCTGACGCGCGAGGGCAAGGAGCTCTACGAGGGCATCACCCGGGCGTTCCAGGACATCAGCAGTGCGGCGCGCAAGGTGTCGCGCCGAGGGCGGCGCGATATCCTCTCGATCCAGTCCTACACGACCTTTTCGCAGCGCTGGCTGATTCCCCGGCTGGCCAATTTTCACGAGGCCCACGAGTCGACCGAGATCAGGCTGTCGTCGTCGCTGGCGCCGGTGGATTTCGACACCCAGAACATCGATGCCTCGATTCGTTCGGGGCACGGCGACTGGCCCGATCTGCACGCGGAAAAACTCGTCGATATCGAACTCATCCCCATCTGCTCGCCAACCCTGATGGCGTCCGCCAAGCTCGAGACCCCGCAGGATCTTGCCCGGGTGCGTTTGCTGCATTCCATGGCGCGGCCCAACGACTGGGCAAGCTGGCTGTCGTCCATCGTCAGCCGGGTCGATGCCGACAGCGGTATCCGCTTCGATAACTCGGCACTGGCTTACGAGGCCGCCTCGATGAACATCGGCGTGGCCGTGGCGGTCAAGGCGTTCGTCGAACGCCAGTTGAAGAACGGCAGTTTCATCGCGCCTTTCGAGCACACCTGCAAGACCGGCGAAGGCTATTACCTGACCTGGCCGCGCAACATGAAGCCTTCGGAACCGCTGCTGAAATTCCTCTCCTGGATGCGCGAGCTGCTGGCGCAGACCGATTGAGCGTCGTTGCCGTTACGGCCTCCCGCCGGTGATCCGGCATTGCGCTTGGCAGGTACTTATAACGGTTGTGACCCGTCGTGCCCGAGCGCCTGCCGCCTGCGCTCGAGTGCCTGGCGCGCTGCCCAATATAAAGGCCCGCTTTGGCTGACAAATCGTCAGTACCGCCTCCGCTGGATATTTGCGAGCCTTGATTCAGGGGCTGACCCCATAGCGAATTAAAAAAATAACATCCGTCGGAGATCGTCAGAAAATGCTAAGCAAAGCTGGAAACAAGGCCCGTCACTGCCTGGGTGCAAGCGTACTGGCTGCCATGACAATGCTCGCTGCGGTCGATGCCGCGTTGGCCGAAGGCGAGTGGCGCCCCACCGGTCCCGTCAACATGGTCATGCACACGGCAGCGGGCGGCACCGCGGACGTGTTCATCCGAACCCTGGCCAAGAACCTGGAGCCGGAGATCGGCCAGAAGGTGATCGTCATCAACGCACCGGGTGGCGGCGGCGCCGCACAGATGACGCGGGTTCGCGCCGCCCGCCCGGATGGCCTGACGCTGGGGGTCAATACCCTGTCGCACTTCACCAGCATGCTGACCAATCTCAAGGGCACCTACGCCATCGATGATTTCTCCTGGATCGCCTCGACCCAGGAGGATGCCATTTTGCTGTTCGTCAAATCCGATTCCGAGATCAACAATCTGGACGACCTGATCGCCAAGGCCAAAGCCAACGATGGCCAGGTCAATGTCGGCGGCTTCGGCCCGGCGGGCTCCATGCAAAGCCTCGGCATCTCGATGCTGGAGAAGGCCGCCGGGGTCAAGTTCAACTGGGTCGCCTTCAACTCCACCCCGGATATCACCGCGGCCCTGCTCGGCGGGCATGTCGATGTCGGGGTCTCCAACCTCGGCGCCGTCAGCTCCTTCTTCGACGCCGAACGTATCGAGGGCCTGGGTGTGCTGGGCAAGGATCGGCTCACCGGTCTGCCCGATGTGCCGACCTTCGCCGAACAGGGTTATGAGGTGGACACCAGCTGGCTGCAGGTTCGCGGGGTATTCGGGCCGGCGAACATGCCCAAGGAACTGCAGCAGCAGATCGCCGATGCCATCCACAAGGCGATGCGCTCGGAGGAATACCAGAACTACGCGCGCAACGCAGGCGTGGTGGATTCCTGGATGGGCCCCGAGGAGTACACCAGCTTCGTCAAGCGGGTGACGGACGTGGCGCAAACCCAGCTCAAGGCAGCCGGCTACATTCAATAAGGCGGCTGGCCGCCGAAGCGGCTCTGGCGAGCGCAAGGCTCGGCTGGCCTTTCCCGGAACAGCCTATCCCCGAAGATGACTCCCCCTGCGAGTGACCGCTGTTGGGGCGCGGGCTGTGGTCATCTTCGGCGCGGGATTTCCGTCGCAACAGGTAAGGATCTATGTCTAGAGCATTCGAGGGAATTCGCGTCGTCGACACGACGCACGTACTGGCTGGCCCCTTCGCCAGCTACCAGATGGCGGTGCTGGGCGCCGAGGTGATCAAGGTCGAGTCGCCTGATGATCCCGACCAGGCACGCATGCAGGGCTCCGATCGTGCCTTGAACGATATGGGCATGGGCACTGCGTTCATGGCCCAGGCCTCGAACAAGAAGGCCCTGGCACTGGACCTCAAGAGCGCCGAGGGCCGCGAGGCGATGAAGCGGCTTATCGCCACCGCCGACGTGTTCGTGGAGAACTATCGCCCCGGTGCGTTCGATGAGCTGGGGCTGGGCTACGAGGAAATGTCGAAACTCAACCCCAGGCTGATCTACTGCTCCATCTCGGCCTTCGGCTCGAACGGCCCGCGCCGCGAGCAGACCGCCTATGACAACGTGATCCAGGCCTTTTCCGGGATGATGGCGATGACCGGCCATGGCGATGGCCGGCCGTTGAAGTCCGGCGCGCCGGTGGTCGATTACGCCACCGGCACGTCGGCAGCCTTCGCCATCGCCACCGCGCTGTTCCAGCGCGAACGCAATGGCGGCAAGGGCCAGTTCATCGATGTCTCGATGCTCGATGTCGCGCTGATCCTGAGCAGCTCGCACCTCACCGGCTTGCTCTGGAACGGCAAGCACCCGGAGCAGAAGGGCAATGTCTTCCCCTTCGCCACCATCGGCTGCTACCAGGCCAGCGATGTGCCGCTGATGATCGGTGCCTCCAACCTGGTGCAACAACGCCGCTTGTGGACGGCGCTTGGTCGTGAGGACATGATCAAGACCGACAACAACCAGCGTCTCGATGCGCATGCCGAAGAAGCGCAGGTGTTGACGAAAATCATCGGCACCATGTCGGCGGATTACTGGGAGCAGTTCCTGCAGACCCGGCGTATTCCCGCCGCACGCATTCGCCGCCTGGAGGAGGCGATTGCCGATGAGCAGGTGGCGTGCCGCCAGGTGCTGCAGCAGCACACGGCGCCGGGCAGCGTCGTCGATGGGCTGAGGGTGCCGGTGGCGGCGTTCAACCTGTCGGACAGCCCTGCCAGGCTGACCCTGGCACCGCAAGCCATGGGCGCCCAGAGCGCCGAGATCCTCGCCGAGCTGGGTTACGGGCAGCAGGAGATCGACGCGCTGCGCGCCGCCGGTGTCATCAATTGAGGGGCGGGAGCTTGCAATGAACAATCCAATCCACGCGCTGGCCGATGCCGCGGCCAGTTGGCAGCAGCGCGACCTGGGTGAGAGCCTGAGCTGGGCAGCACGGCGGGTCATCCTCGACTGGTTCGCCACCACCTTGCCTGGCTGCGCCTTGCCGCCGGCCAGCCTGCTGGCCGGTGCCCTGGATGCCTGCCGGGGTTCAGGCAAGGCCATCTGCTACGTGGACGGTCAGCCTGCCTCTGTGCGGCATGCTGCGCTGCTCAATGCCTGCGCCAGCCACACGGTGGAATTCGACGACATCTTCAAGGATGGCGGCTACCACCCGGGCAGCCCGACGGTATCCGCCGCGCTGGCCGTGGCCCAGGATCGGGGCGCCTCGCTCGCGCAACTGCACCGCGCGATCATCGCCGGCTACGAGGTCGGCTGCCGGGTTTCCCTGGCCATTCAACCCAGCCATTATCGGTACTGGCATACCACCTCAACGGTGGGAACCATCGGCGCCGCCGTGGCGACCGCGATGCTGCTCGGCGCGGATGCGCAGCGAATCGCCCATGCCATCGCGCTCTCGAGCAGTTTCGCCGGGGGCCACCAGCAGAACCTGCAGGGTGAAGGCATGGCCAAGGCGCTGCACCCAGGTCATGCCGCCGATGCAGGAATACTGGCGGGCATTGCAGCCGCTCATGGCGTAACGGCTTCGCTTGACAGCCTGCATGCGCAAAACGGCTTTGCTGCCGCGACCAGTTCATCGGCAGGGGATTGGGGCGCAGCACTGGAAGGCATCGGCGACTGGACGCCCATCACCCGGATGACGGTGAAAAACCATGGTTGCTGTGGGCATATATTCCCGGCGCTGGATGGTTTGCGGGTGCTGCAGGCAGCGCAGGGGTTCCAGCCAGGTGAGATCGTGTCGATCCACATCGATGGCTACAACGCAACCTACCAGATGTGCAATCGCGCCAACCCCCTATCGGCCCAGGAGGCACGCTTCAGCATTCAGTACTGCATCGCTGCGCAGTTGCTGGTCGGTGACGTTCGTCTCGCCGCATTCTCAGCGGATGTGCTGAGTCGTGAGGATATTCGTCAGTTGCTGGCGAAGGTTACGGTTGCCGAGGATCAGGCGCTGACGGCCGCCTACCCTAAAAAGCGCATGGCCAGGATTGCAGTTCGGCTAAGGGATGGGCGGCAATTGAGTCACTTCCAGAAAACCCGCAAGGGTGACCCGGAAGACCCGTTGTCCGATGCGGAACTAATCGCCAAGTATGACGAGCTCGCCGGGTCGGTGCTGTCCCACGAGCAGCTATGCGCGCTGCGTGAAACGATCCTGTATGGCAATGATTTGCCGGGCTACGTTGGCCTTGCAGGGCAGTAGCTGGCTGACCTGGCTGCGCAACCTGATGCGTGGATATTCTCACGGCTGGGTTGCAAGCAACGCAGCCGTAGCAAGGTTGCACGCGCCACCTTGATCTCCCCAGGTCAGCCGAAGACATGGGCCGAGATCAGCTTGGAAATCTCCACCATCGCCGTCTTGCCGGTGAATTCGAATTTCACTTTGCCGAGTGAGGAGAAATAGATTTCCAGCTCCGAGTCCAGGTCGAAGGTGCCGGAGGTTTCGATCGAATAGGCGACGATGTTCTTGTAGGGCAGGGAGGTGAAGTCCTTCTTGCTGCCGGTCAGGCCCTGCACGTTCACCGCGATGATGCGCTTGGTGGTGAATACCACGCCGTCACGCATGGATTTGTAGGAGTCGATGACCTGTTCGTTTTCAAGCAGCAGGTCGCTGACGCGCTGGGCGTATTCGTCGTTCTGCTTGAGTTTGAAAAAGCCCTTGTTGTTGAAGTCGATCATTCGCCGGTCTCTCCGTGGGATCCAGGGTGCTTGTACAGGAGACCGCCGCCGTGCGTTTTTAGCAAGCGACCAGGATGGTCGGCGCCGCATGGCCTATCACCTGTCGCGCGGTTTTCAGCAATTGGCTTCGGCGCTCTGGGTGCTGGCAGAGTGCTTGCTTTGTTGCCCTTGGTCGGGTTCGGGAACATATACCTACCAATGGTAGGTTAAAGGCGCTAGGCTCGGTTACAGGTTCCTACTAAAGGTAGGTTGAGTCAGTAACCGGAGAACGTACACCATGTCTATTGCTCCTATTCTGTTGATGGGTGGCTCTGGAGCCATCGGTAGCCACACGGCTGCGGCGCTGCGTGCCCAGTATCCCGACGTCGCCCTGGTGATCGGCGGTCGCGATCTGGCCAAGGCCCAGCAAGCTGCCGAGCGAATCGGTAACGCGCAGGCGGTGGTGATCGACCCTGCTGCCGAAGACCTCGGCCTCGGCGCGCAGCCGGTCAGTGCGGTGGTGGTCTTCTATATGGACCATGCCCTGGCCGGCCTGCGCTTCGCCCAGAAACGCGGCGTGCCGCACCTGAGCATTTCCTCCGGGGTGTTCGAGATCGCCCCGGAAATCGCAACCTACATGCATGCTCCCGACGCCGCGCCCATGGTGCTTGGCTACGAGTGGCTGGTGGGCGCGACGACGGCCTCGACGCTGCATGTCGCCGAGGCATTTCGGCGCGTCGATGAGATTCGTCTCAGCGCCCTGGTCGACGAGCAGGATACCGGCGGGCCGACAGTCGCCAGCGACTTCGAACACCTGAACCGAATGCTGCCCGCCGCCTTGACGCGCCGTGAGGGCGTTTATGTATGGCGCGAAGGCGACCAGGCAAAAGCCCACTTTCGCGCCGTGGACGGCACGCCAATCGAGGCCACGGGGTTCTCGTCCATCGATGTGGTCGGTCTTGCCGCGGCAACCGGCGCGCCGAACGTGCAATTCAATCTGGCCATCGATGTCAGCTCCACACGGCGCCAGGGTGGGCCAATGTCGACGGAGATCCTCATCGAGCTGGCCGGCGAAGACCTGCAGGGCAAGCCGCTGCGCACCCGGCATGCCGTCGTGCACCCAAGGGGCGCCGCGTTGCTGACTGGCCTGTGCGTGGCAATGCTGCTCGAGCGTCTGCTGGGGCTGGACGGCGAGGCGCCGAGCAAGCCCGGCCTGTACTTCCCCTACCAGTTGCTGGATCGCTCGCGCTTTCTGCAGCGCCTGCAGCAGGAGGGCGGCGAGCTGCGCGAACTGCAGCCGAGCGACGATTAATTCAGCCAGGGTGGCGCAGAGCCCGAGCGGTTTGACGCGGCTCTGGCGCTGCGCCTGGACGGCACCGCCAAGCAGCAAAGGCGCGGCTGGTTGATCGATTCGCGCCGTTGCCTTGGCCTGGCACCGCGCCGGAAGGGCAGTTCAAAGCCGCCCCGCACAGAGGAATGCCGCAGCAAGCCTCGATGGGCCTGAGGCGAACCGGGGTCACCTTATCGGCTTCGCTCGACCATGCCGAGAATGATCGATTGCAGTTCGTCCTGCGCCTGTTCTTCGCTGATATCGCCGGCCACGGCAGCGTCCGACAGCGCGTCAGCGGCGCCGAGCATGGCCCACAGGCTAGCCGTCGAGATGCCTTTGCCAGAGCAGAAGGGCGCCAGGATGGCGGCGCATTTTTCGATGAAGGCATGCTGGTACTGCTTCTTCACGGCGGCCAGTTCCGGCGAACCGGTGAGGGCTGCGACCACGTCGGAGATTTCTCGCCCCTGGGTCAGCACGCAATTGACGTAGCTGGCGGCGATGACGCGGCTCTTGTCTTGCAAGGTCGCGGCAGCGGCGTCGATGGCAGCGTCGAAGATCCGAGTCTGGCGTTCGTCGTAATCCTCATAGAGCGCCGCCAACAGCCCGTTGCGGGTGCCGAAGTGGTCATACACCACCGGCTTGGTCACGCCCGCCGCTTCTGCCAGCTTGCCCAGCGTCAGGGCATCGGTGCCCTCATCGCCGATCAGTTGCCAGGCCACTTCCAGAAGCTGGCGCGTGCGCTCCTCGCGGGGCAGGCGGCGACGTGGCGATACAGGAGGTTGCGGACTCATCGATACTCCGGGCTGTTCAAGGTTGCGCGGCGAACAGCTTACGGCCAATCGCTTGCGCCGTCTCCAGATGCGCCTCCGGGAAGCCCGGATCGGAGGCCAGCAGAAACCGCGAGGTCGCGACCTTTGCGCCACAGTAATCGAAGATGCCATGGTCGATCTGCGTCTGCATCGCCTGGTCATAGCCGTGGCGCGTGAAGGTGCCCGCGTCGGCACCGCCAACCGCTACCAGGTGAACCTGCAGGCGCTGCAGCTTTTTCACCACCTTGCCGTTGTCGGCTTCCGCATAGGCCCAGCCGTTGGTGAACACGCGGTCGATCCAGCCCTTGAGCAGGGCGGGGAAGGACCACCAGTAAATCGGGTAGACCAGCACCAGCGCGTCGGCCCGTTCGAGCCGGGCGTGTTCGGCGGCGACGTCTGCCGGTGCTGATGCCTTTTGCTGGAACAGGGCGATGTCCGCCTGGTTGAAGCGTGGGTCGAACCCTTCGGCGGCCAGATCGGCGATTTCGCTCGAGTGGCTGGAGTCCGTGCCGGCAAGACCAGCGGCGATACCGGTCGCGATCGCGTGGGTCAGGGAGTGCTTGTCCGGGTGTGCAACGACGATCAGGGCATGCATGACGGTTACCTGTGTGGGATTGACCTACTATTGGTAACTTACTTTTGGTAGGTTGTCGAGAGGCAGATGATTCGGTCGGCTCGGCCGGCTGTTGCATGGATTACTTGAGAATCAGCTGCAGTTGGCCCGTATAATCGCTGGTAACTTTTTGTTTCAGAGGAAGTGATTGATGTCGGCACATCCAGTAACCGGATTGGCGCGCGTGATCGCCGCCAGCGTTCTGTCCTGCGGCCTGCTGCTCGGCAACCTGGCCCATGCCGAGGATCCGGTGACCCTGACCCTCTACAACGGCCAGCACGAGGCCACCGGCAAGGCCGTGGCAGCAGCCTTCGAGAAGAAGACCGGCATCAAGGTGCTGATTCGCAAGGGCGGTGGTGGCCAGCTGGCCAACCAGATCGCCGAAGAGGGCGAGCGCTCGCCGGCCGACATCGTCTACACCGAAGAAGCGCCGCCGCTGATCAAGCTCGGCAGCCAGGGCCTGCTGGCCAAGGTCGATGACGCCACGCTCAAGCAGATCGACGCCAAGTTCTCCGATGACAACGGCAACTGGATCGGCATCACCTCGCGCGTGCGCGTGCTGGCCTACAACCCGGACCTGGTCAGCGAGGCCGAGTTGCCGAAAAGCGTGCTGGAAGTGGCCGACCCGGAGTGGGCGGGCAAGATCGCCTTCGTGCCCAGCAGTGGCGAGTTCCTCGGCCAGACCGCCGCGGTGATTCGCCTCAACGGCCGCGAAGCCGCCGAGGAATGGCTGACCGGCCTCAAGGCCTTCGGTAGCACCTACACCAACAACGTGATCGCCATGAAGGCGGTGGAGAACGGCGAGGTCGGTGCCGCGCTGGTCAACAGTTACTACTGGACGGCGCTGAAGAAGGAAAAGGGCGAGCTGAAATCCAAACTGCATTATTTCGCCGACGGCGATGCCGGTGGCCTGTCGAGCGTCTCCGGTGCGGCCGTGGTCAAGGCCAGCAAGCACCCGAAAGAAGCCCAGCAGTTTCTCGCCTTCATGATCAGCGAGGAGGGCCAGAAGGCCGTGCTCACCCAGTCCGCCGAATACCCGGTCAACCCCAAGGTGGCGGCCGATCCGCTGCTCAAACCCTATGACCAGCTCAAGCCGCCGGCCATCACCGCGGCGCAGATCGGCCTGGCCGAGGATGCCCTGGAGTTGCAACGTGAAGTGGGTATGAACTGACCATGCAGCCTCAGGCGGTCACCCCGGAACTGCCGCTGCCGACGGTTACCGTCAGCACGCGGCGGCGCAAGGCGCCACCGATCTGGCTGCAGCTGCCGATCCTGGCCTTGCTGCTGCTCGCCGCGTTGCCGCTGTTCTTCGTGGTGGTGCGCGCCGCCCAGGTCGGCCCGCACGAAGCCTTCGCGCTGCTGTGGCGGCCGTTCGTGTTCGGCCTGCTGGCCAACACCCTGAAGTTGATGGTGCTGGTGACCCTGGGCTGTGCGCTGCTCGGCCTGGCCCTGGCCTGGCTGGTGGAGCGCAGCGACCTGCGCTGGCGCAACCACTGGAACGTGCTGCTGTGCCTGCCGTTCGCCATTCCCTCGTTCGTCAGCGGCTTCACCTGGGTGTCGATCAGCCCGCTGTTCGAGGGGTTGGGCGGCACGGTGCTGGTGATGATCCTGTCCAAGTACCCGCTGATCTACCTGCCGGTGGTGGCGGTGCTGCGCAACCTCGACCCGGCCCTGGAAGAGTCGGCACGCATGCTCGGCTGCAGTCGCCGTGAGGTGTTCTGGCGGGTCACGCTGCCGCTGCTGCGCCCGGTGCTGATGGCCACCAGTTTGCTGGTGGCGGTGCATATGCTGGTCGAGTTCGGCGCACCCTCGATCATGCGCTACCAGACCTTCACCACGGCCATCTACCAGCAGTTCGAGCTGGAGTTCAGCGGCAGCAACGCGGCGATGCTGTCCGCCTTGCTGCTGGGGCTGTGCATGCTGCTGTTGTGGGGCGAGTTCCGCCTGCGCGGGCGCGGTTTTGCGCGCACCGGCCAGGGTGCGGCACGCCGTGCCGCGCGGGTGCGCCTGGGCCGCTGGAGTGTGCCGGCCCAGTTGCTGTTGCTGGCGCTGGTGGCCATCGGCTGTGGCGTGCCGCTGGTGATGCTGGGCTTCTGGATCACCGAAGGCAGCTCGGCCAGTTTCCCGCTGATGGAGATCCTCGGCACGCTGTGGTCATCGCTGAGGTATTCGTTCGGCGGCGCCTTGCTCAGCTGTCTGCTGGCCTTGCCGGTGTGCCTGGTGGTGGTGCGGTACTACGGGCGCATGGCCACCCTGGCCGATCGCCTGCCGTACCTGCTGCACGCCTTGCCGGGTCTGGTGATTGCCCTGTCGCTGGTGTTCTTCGCCCTCGGCTATGTGCCGGCGCTTTACCAGACCAGCATTCTGCTGTTGGTGGCCTACGCGTTGCTGTTCATGCCGATGGCCCAGGGGCCGATCCGCGTGGCGCTGGAGAAGGCCTCGCCGCAACTGGAAGAGGCCGCGCGCACCCTGGGGCATACGCCGATTGCCACCTTCGTGCGGGTGACCTTGCCGATCATCTCGCCGGCCATTGGCGCCGGCTTCGTGCTGGTGTTCCTCGACTGCATGAAGGAGCTGACGGCCACGCTGATTCTCGGCCCGACCGGCCTGGAGACCCTGGCCACCAAGGTCTGGTCGCACACCGGTAACCTGGAATACGCCGGCGCTGCGCCCTATGCCGCGCTGATCGTGCTGGTCTCGGGCCTGCCGGTTTATTTGTTGACCACCCGCGCCTATCGCCGGAGTTAGGCGGCAGCCCTTAACGGCCCAGCCCCCAGGGTGTATCGTGCGCAGCTCTCCAGCGCCCGCAGAGGCGCATCGGTATCACCTGATTAGCGTCACCGCAGTATCGCTTCAGGAGCAGGTTTCATGAGTTTCACCCGTAGACAGGTGTTGGGCGGCTTGATCGGCCTTGGCGTCGTTGGCCTTGGCGCTGGCGGCGCGCGTTACTGGCTGGGCCGGCCGTTCGACCGCAAGACCCACGACTACGAGCTGATCGCCGCGCCCCACGACATCGAGCTGGTGCCCGGCCATGTCACGCCCGCCTGGACGTTCGGCGGCCAGGCGCCCGGTGTCGAGCTGCGTTGCCGCCAGGGCGACGAGCTGCGCGTGCGCTTCATCAACCACCTGCCCGAGCCCACCACCATCCACTGGCACGGCATCCGCCTGCCGCTGGAAATGGACGGCGTGCCCTACGTGTCCCAGGCGCCGGTATTGCCGGGTGAGTTCTTCGATTACCGCTTCGTCACCCCGGATGCCGGCAGCTACTGGTATCACCCCCACGAGTCCAGTGCCAGGCAGCTGGGCCGTGGCCTGGTCGGCCCGCTGATCATCGAGGAACGCGAACCGACCGGTTTCCGGCACGAGCGCACGCTGTGCCTGAAGAGCTGGCACGTGGACGAAGAGGGCGCCTTCACCGCCTTCAGCGTGCCCCGCGAAGCCGCCCGTGAGGGCACCCGTGGACGCTTGTCGACCATCAACGGTGTGTCGCTACCGAGCCTTGAGCTGCCCGCCGGTCAGGTGGTGCGCCTGCGCCTGATCAACGTCGACAGCACCATCACCTACCGGCTCAACCTGCCCAAGGGCGAAGCGCGCATCTATGCCCTGGACGGCAACCCGATCCAGCCGCGCCCCCTGGGCAAGGAATACTGGCTGGGCCCGGGCATGCGTATCGACCTGGCGCTCAAGGTGCCGGCGGTTGGCAGTCAAGCGCTGTCGCTGCGTAACGGGCCGCTGCGCCTGGCCACCATCAAGCCTGTCGCCAGCAGCGAGCCTGCCGCCGAGTGGCCGCCGGCGCTGCCGCCCAACCCGGTGGCCGAGCCCGACCTGGCGCAAGCCGAAACCCTGCGTTTCAACTTCGAATGGGCCGCCTCCCTGGCATCGCCTGCCGATGAGGCCGCCGGCCGCTACAAGTACTGGCAGATCAACGGCCAGGCCTGGGACATCAACGACAAGACCTGCGCCGACCGGCCCATCGCCAAGCTGAAAAAGGACGGCCACTACATCTTCGTGCTGCGCAACATGGCCCAGTACCAGCACCCCATTCACCTGCACGGGCTGATCTTCAAGGTGCTGGATTCCAACCGCCGCAAGATCGAGCCGTACTACACCGACACCTTCCTGCTCGGCAAGAACGAGACCGCGCGCATCGCCTTGGTGGCCGATAACCCCGGTGTGTGGATGTTCCACTGCCACGTCATCGACCATATGGAAACCGGCCTGATGGCCGCCATCGAGATCGCCTGACGTGAGTACCCTGATTTGAGAACCTTGATTTGAGAGCCCCGCTGATCATCGACCGTAGCCACGACGAGCGTTTCATGCGCGAAGCGCTGGCGCTGGCCGCCGAAGGCGCTCTGCGCGGTGAAGTACCGGTCGGCGCCGTGCTGGTGCAGGAGGGCGAAGTGATCGGCCGCGGTTTCAACTGCCCGATCTCCACCTCGGACCCCAGCGCCCACGCCGAGATGGTCGCCATCCGCGCCGCCGCGCACGCTATCGCCAACTACCGCCTGCCCGGTAGCACCCTGTACGTGACCCTGGAACCCTGCGCCATGTGCGCCGGGCTGATCGTCCATTCGCGGGTGCAGCGCGTGGTATTCGGCGCCAGCGAACCCCGTGCCGGCATGGCGGTAAGCCGCGGCCAGTTTTTCGATCAGGCGTTTCTCAACCACCGTGTGCTGGTCGAGGGCGGGGTGCTGGCCGAGGCGTGTGGCGAGGTGTTGAAGGCGTTTTTCAAGGCGCGGCGTCAGTAGTCCATACAGCCTGTTCATGCTGCGCTGCCAGTTGCCGGAGCGCCTAATCGGCGCGCTCGAACACCAGCCTGACCTTGGCACCGCCAGGGCGCTGGAAGCTTTCGATCATGCGCTCGCCCCGGACCTCCATGCGCAATTCCCGGGTGGTGCGCACGTCGCCGGTCCAGTTCGGGAAGGATGAGCCTTCCACCCTGTTGCCACTGAAGTTGCCTTGCTCATCGACGGTGTAGCGCCCATACAGCGCCAGGCTGCCTGCCATCACCGCGCGGTTTTCCGCGTCGGTGCCGCCGCCCCGTTGGTTGGACTGAAAGCGCGGGATGCGTGGGTCGTGCAAAAACTCCACGAAGTACAGATCCGGGGTGAAGACCAGCCGGCCGCGAGGCTCGGGGCCGTAGGGGTAGGACTTCACGCCATTGCTCTCCACCGTGGCGGCGATCAGGTTCCAGGTGCCGGCGACCTTGTTCGGTGCCTCGGCTGCCAGGCTGCTCGCGGCGCACAGTAGCAATGCAGTGGCTGCGGCCATGCGGATCAATGGATGCTGGTTCATGTCAGTGCTCCTGGCTGTCGGCCGAGAAGGCCACGGCACGCTGCGCTTCGAGCGCTTCCAGGCGCCCGGTCAGGGCGCGATGGATGTTTTCGTAGGCGGTGCTGCCCAGGGCCAGGCGCAAGGGCGGGCTGGCTGAATCAGCTGCTCGAATGATCGCCTCGACCGTGTTCACCGCATCACCGCGGATCTTGAATTCGCCGCTGGCGATCATCGCGTGAACCTGGCCGGCCGGTGTGTCCTGGTAAACGCCGGAAGGAATTGCCAGATCGAGGGCCGCAGCGAAGTTGGTGCGAGTCGGACCGGGCTCGGCGAGGATGAAATCGATGCCGAAGGGCGCGACCTCCTGGGCCACGGCTTCGACGAAGCCTTCGATCCCCCATTTGCTGGCGTGGTAGAGGCTGAAGCCGGGGTAGGCGATCTGCCCGCCCTCGGACGACACCTGGACGATGCGCCCGCCGCCCTGGGCGCGCAGGTGGGGCAGGCTGTGGCGGATCAGCTGGATCGAGCCGGTCAGGTTGGTGGCCAGCAGCCGATCGATCTGCTCGTCGCTTACCTGCTCAGCAGGCCCGAACAGGCCATAGCCGGCGTTGCTGACGATCACGTCGATACGGCCGAAGCGCTCGAAGGCATGCTCGATCACGCGGCCGATCTGCACGGTGTCGGTGAGGTCCAGCGCGAGCACCTGCAGCCGGTCTCTATGCGCGTTCGACAGATCCTGCAGGGCTTGCTCACGCCGTGCGGTGGCGATCACCCGATCACCGCGCTGTAGCAGCTGGGTGGTCATGATCTTGCCGAGCCCGGATGACGCGCCGGTGATAAGCCAGGTCTTGCTCATGCTGTGCTCCTTGGTGATTGCGTGAAGGTGCACTCTAATCAGGTTATTTGTTGTGATAATCGGCTTTAATCTGCATGAGCTGGTGAATGGGAGTGAACAATGAGCAGGCCGACGCTAGGCGATCTCACTGCCCTGATGGCGGTGGCGCAGCACCGCAGCTTTAGAAAAGCCGCCGATGAGCTGGGGATTTCCCGCTCCGCACTCAGCCACGCGATTGCCGCGCTGGAGCGTCAGCTGGGTGTGCGCCTGCTGCACCGCACCACGCGCAGCGTGGCGCCGACCGAGGCCGGTGAGCATTTCCTGCAGCGCCTGGCGCCGGTGCTGCAGGGGCTCGACCAGGCTATCGACGCGTTGAGCGAGGAGGGTGGTCATCCCACCGGCACCCTGCGCATCAACGGTGGCGAGGAGGCCATGCGCGTATTGCTCAAGCGCGTGGTGCCGGCCTTTCTGCAGCGTTACCCGCAGGTTTCCCTGGATCTGGTCAGCGATGGTCACCTGGTAGATGTGGTGCGCGAAGGCTTCGATGCCGGCCTTCGGCTCGCCGAGGCGGTGCCCCAGGACATGATCGCGGTGGCCCTGAGCGAGGATTTTCGCTTTCTCGCCGTGGCGTCGCCCGAGTACCTGGCCAGTGCCGGGCACCCCGTCACGCCAGAGGACTTACGCGGCCATCGCTGCATCCGCCAGCGCCTGCCCAGCGGCAAGCTGTACCGCTGGGAGTTCGCCCAGCGTGGGCAGGAGGTCGCTGTGGACGTGCCGGGCAGCATGACCCTCAACCATACGCAGCTGATGATCGAAGCGGCCGTGGCCGGCATGGGTATCGCCTATGTGCCGGACATGGCGGCGCAACGCTGGCTGGAGGAGGGCAAGCTGGTCGCCGTGCTGGAGGACTGGTCGCCGCTGGTGGGCGGGTTGCGCCTCTATTACCCGAGCCACCGCCCCGTATCGGCTGCGCTGCGGGCGTTTATCGAGGTGATCAAGAGCGTTCGATAGTAGGTGGCAGGGTGAAAGCGTGGGCTCTTAGAGCCTGTTCAAAGTCTTGTATGCGCATGAAGAGGCAACTACAAGGCAGAAGCGGTCGCTCGCTACGTAGGGTGGATGACGCTCTTTTCATCCACCGTTGCGATCACGGAGCGGTGGACGGATGAAGCGTCGTCCACCCTACAAATGTCCGCTCTCGCCGGCGGGTTCAACCGGTCGACGCAACGTGCTGAGTAAAACACTCGATCGGAGTCGCAACGTCGACGAACCTGGGCTGAAAGAGTATGAACAGGCGCTTAGAGCGGCGCCTTTTCCTGCTGCTCAGGATGATCCTTGGCGACGCCTGGCACGTGCAGGCCGCTTTCGGCGACCTGGCTGCCTTCCAGCTGCGGCTGGGTCACCCAGGTGAGGATGTCGTAGTAGCGGCGGATGTTGCGCACGAAGTGCACCGGCTCGCCACCGCGGGCATAGCCGTAACGGGTCTTGCTGTACCACTGCTTTTGCGACAGGCGCGGCAGGATCTTCTGCACGTCGAGCCATTTGTTGGGGTCCAGCCCCTCGGCTTCGGTGAGCTTGCGGGCGTCTTCCAGGTGGCCGCCACCGACGTTGTAGGAGGCGAGGGCGAACCAGGTGCGATCCGGCTCCTGGATGCTGTCCGGCAACTGCTCCTTGACGTGCACCAGGTACTTGGCGCCGCCCTGGATGCTCTGCTGCGGGTTGAGGCGGTCGGATACCCCCATCGCCTGGGCGGTGCGCAGGGTCAGCATCATCAGGCCGCGCACGCCGGTCTTGGAGGTGGCGCCCGGTTGCCACAGCGATTCCTGGTAGCCCACCGCGGCGAGCATGCGCCAGTCCAGGCCGTGTTCCTGGGCGGCCTTGCGAAAGTGTTTCTCGTAACGCGGCAGGCGCTGCTGCAGGTGCTGGGCAAAGGTGTAGGCGCCTACGTAACCCAGTACGTCGACGTGGCCGTAATAGCGCTCCTTGAGGCGCTGCAGGCTGCCGTTGTCCTGGGAGCGGCGCAGGAAACCGTCGACCTGCTCGAGCAGGCTGGTGTCCTCGCCGGGCGCCACGGCCCAGCCGAGATTGCGCGAGTCGCCGAGGTCGAAGCCGACCCGCACGTTGGGGAAGTACACCTGGTTCATGGCCAGCTCGTTGGAGTCGACCAGGGTCAGGTCGATCTCGCCTTCGTCGACCATGCGCAGCAGGTCGACCACCTCGACGTCGGCCGACTCTTCATATTGCAGCTCCGGCTCTTCGATCTTCAGCGCGGCGAGTTGCTCGGCATGGCTGCTGCCCTTGAGCACCAGGATGCGCTTGCCGATCAGGTCCGCCGGGCGGCTGGGGCGTCGCTGGCCGTTGCGGTAAACGATCTGCGGGGTAACTTCCAGATAGGGAATGGAGAAGCGTGCGCTCTGCTGGCGGCCTTCGCTCTCGACCAGGCCGGCGGCGGCCAGTACCGGGCCACCCGGCTTGCCGAGGCGGTCGAAAAGATCGTCGAGGTTGTCGGCGGTCTGGATTTCCAGCTTGACGTCCAGATCGTCGGCGAAGCGCTTGACCAGCTCGTATTCGAAGCCGGTTTCGCCGTTGCGATCCTGGAAGTAGGTGGCCGGGCTGTTGCGGGTTATCACGCGCAGCACGCCTTCCTCCTTGATCCGCTCCAGGCTGCTCGGAGGTTCCGCGCAGCCGCTGAGCATCAGGAGTAATCCGATCGCCGACAGCCAGCCGGCGTAGCGCTTGCCAATCAGGTAAGGAGAGGGCATCGGCGCAGTATACGCCAACGTCGTGCCGTGCCATATCTGGACAGCACGCCCGCGCTCTGCTAGGCGAAAGCGCTTTACCAGAGGCTCGCGGGCTGGCGAGCCAGGGCATGAGCGGGCGTGCCGCGCTCGTCGCTTTAGGCTAGAATATGCGCCCTCAAAGCACACCCCCTTCCCAGAGGCTGTCCCCTGATGCTGATCCTGCGCGGCGCTCCCGCCCTTTCCGCTTTTCGCCACGGTAAATTGCTCGAGCAACTGACCAGTAAAGTGCCTGCTGTGACCGGCCTGTACGCCGAGTTCGCCCACTTTGCCGATGTCGACGGTGCGCTGAGTGCCGACGAAGAGCAGGTACTGGCCCGTCTGCTCAAGTACGGCCCCAGCGTGCCGGTGCAGGAACCCAGCGGTCGCCTGCTGCTGACCATCCCGCGTTTCGGCACCATCTCGCCGTGGTCGAGCAAGGCCAGCGACATCGCCCGCAACTGCGGTCTGGAAAAGATTCGCCGCTTGGAGCGGGGCATTGCCTACTACGTCTCCGGCGAGCTGAGCGACGCCGAGGTGCAGCAGGTTGCCGCGCTCTTGCATGACCGCATGACCCAGCTGGTGCTGAGCAACCTGCAGGACGCTGCCAAGCTGTTCAGCCATGCCGAGCCCAAGCCGCTGACCGCCGTGGACATCCTCGGTGGCGGGCGCGCCGCGCTGGAAAAGGCCAACGTCGAGCTGGGCCTGGCCCTGGCCGAAGACGAAATCGATTACCTGGTCAATGCCTTCCAGGGTCTTGCACGCAACCCGCACGACATCGAACTGATGATGTTCGCCCAGGCCAACTCCGAGCATTGCCGCCACAAGATCTTCAATGCCAGCTGGGACATCGACGGCGAGAGCCAGGACAAGTCGCTGTTCGGCATGATCAAGAACACCTACCAGATGCACAGCGAGAACGTGCTGTCCGCCTACAAGGACAACGCCTCGGTGATCGTCGGCCACACCGCCGGGCGCTTCTTCCCCAATCCTGAAACCCGCCAGTACGGTGCGGTGCAGGAGCCGGTGCACATCCTCATGAAGGTGGAAACCCATAACCACCCGACGGCCATTTCGCCGTTCTCCGGTGCCTCCACCGGCTCCGGCGGCGAGATTCGCGACGAAGGCGCCACCGGCCGTGGCGCCAAGCCGAAGGCCGGCCTGACCGGTTTCACCGTTTCCAACCTGAACATCCCCGGCTTCGAACAGCCGTGGGAACAGGCCTACGGCAAGCCCGAGCGGATCGTCACGCCGCTGGACATCATGATCGAAGGCCCCCTGGGCGGTGCCGCGTTCAACAACGAATTCGGCCGTCCGGCGCTGACCGGCTACTTCCGTACCTTCGAGCAGTCGATCAGCACCCCCCACGGCGACGAAGTGCGCGGCTACCACAAGCCGATCATGCTCGCCGGTGGCATGGGCAACATCCGTGAAGACCACGTACAGAAGGCCGAGATCACCGTTGGCGCCAAGCTGATCGTGCTCGGCGGCCCGGCCATGCTGATCGGCCTGGGCGGCGGCGCCGCGTCGTCGGTGGCCACCGGTGCCAGCTCGGCGGACCTGGATTTCGCCTCGGTGCAGCGCGAGAACCCGGAAATGGAACGCCGCTGCCAGGAGGTCATCGACCGTTGCTGGCAGCTGGGCGACCAGAACCCCATCGCCTTCATCCACGACGTGGGCGCTGGCGGTATCTCCAACGCCTTCCCGGAACTGGTCAACGATGGCGGCCGCGGCGGCCGTTTCGAACTGCGCAACGTGCCCAACGACGAGCCGGGCATGGCCCCGCACGAGATCTGGAGCAACGAGTCCCAGGAGCGTTACGTACTGGCCGTCAGCGCCAAGGACTTCGAGCGTTTCCAGGCCATCTGCGAGCGTGAGCGTTGCCCGTTCGCGGTGGTGGGTGAAGCCACCGAAGAGCCGCACCTGACCGTCACCGACAGCCATTTCGGCAACACCCCGGTGGACATGCCGCTCGAAGTGCTGCTCGGCAAGCCGCCACGCATGCACCGTTCGGTCACCCGTGAAGCCGAACTGGGCGACGACTTCGACCCCAGCACCCTGGACATCCGCGAAGCCGCCGAGCGCGTGCTGCGCCACCCGGCCGTGGCCAGCAAGAGCTTTTTGATCACCATCGGCGACCGTACCATCACTGGCCTGGTGGCTCGTGACCAGATGGTCGGCCCATGGCAGGTGCCGGTGGCCGATGTCGCCGTGACCGCCACCAGCTTCGACGTGTACACCGGTGAAGCCATGGCGATGGGCGAGCGCACGCCGCTGGCCCTGCTCGACGCACCGGCCTCCGGGCGTATGGCGATTGGTGAAACCATCACCAACATCGCCGCGTCGCACATCGAAAAACTCTCCGACATCAAGCTGTCGGCCAACTGGATGTCCGCCGCCGGTCACCCGGGTGAAGACGCGCGCCTGTACGACACCGTCAAGGCCGTCGGCATGGAACTGTGCCCCGAGCTGGGCCTGACCATTCCGGTGGGCAAGGACTCGATGTCGATGAAGACCAAGTGGAGCGAAGAGGGCGGTGATAAGAGCGTCACCTCGCCGCTGTCGCTGATCGTCACCGGTTTCGCCCCGGTCGCCGACGTGCGCAAGACCCTGACCCCCGAGCTGCGCATGGACAAGGGCGAGACCGATCTGATCCTGATCGATCTGGGCCGTGGCCAGAACCGCATGGGCGCCTCGATCCTCGCCCAGGTGTACAGCAAGCTCGGCAAGCAGGCGCCGGACGTCGATGACGCCGAAGACCTCAAGGCCTTCTTCGCGGTGATCCAGGGCCTCAACGCCGATGGTCACCTGCTGGCCTACCACGACCGCTCCGACGGTGGCCTGCTGGTCAGCGTGCTGGAAATGGCCTTCGCCGGGCATTGCGGCCTCAGCCTGCAGCTCGACGGC
The DNA here is from genome assembly GCF_031119625.1 of Pseudomonas sp. G34. Classification (GTDB taxonomy): domain Bacteria; phylum Pseudomonadota; class Gammaproteobacteria; order Pseudomonadales; family Pseudomonadaceae; genus Aquipseudomonas. The sequence continues at coordinate 5,753 of NZ_JAVHZV010000003.1, read as the reverse complement.
CTGGTCGAGAGCCGTGAAGAACTCGCGGCCTTCCTGTTCAACGAAGAGCTGGGTGCGGTGATTCAGGTTCGCCAGGACGCCACCCCGGACGTGCTCGCCCAGTTCAGCGCCGCTGGCCTGGACGACTGCGTGGCGGTGATCGGCAAGCCGGTCAACAACGGCGACGTGGCGATCAGCTTCGACGATCAGCCGGTGTTCACTGGCCAGCGTCGGCTGCTGCAGCGTCAGTGGGCGGAAACCAGCCACCGCATCCAGCGTCTGCGTGACAACGCCGACTGCGCGGATCAGGAGTTCGACGCGCTGCTGGAAGAGGACAACCCGGGCCTGTCGATCAAGCTGGGCTTCGACGTCAACGACAACATTGCCGCGCCGTACATCAAGAAGGGTGTGCGCCCGCAGATCGCCGTGCTGCGTGAGCAGGGCGTCAACGGCCAGGTGGAAATGGCCGCGGCCTTCGACCGCGCCGGCTTCGCCGCGCTGGACGTACACATGAGCGACATCCTCGCCGGCCGCGTCGACCTCAACGACTTCAAGGGCCTGGTCGCCTGTGGCGGCTTCTCCTACGGTGACGTGCTCGGCGCCGGTGAGGGCTGGGCCAAGTCGGCGCTGTTCAACGCCCGTGCCCGCGATGCCTTCCAGGGCTTCTTCGAGCGCAAGGACAGCTTCACCCTTGGCGTGTGCAACGGTTGCCAGATGCTTTCCAACCTGCACGAGCTGATTCCGGGCACCGAGTTCTGGCCGCACTTCGTGCGCAACCGCTCCGAGCAGTTCGAAGCGCGGGTGGCCATGGTCCAGGTGCAGGAGTCGGCGTCGATCTTCCTGCGTGGCATGGCCGGTTCGCGCATGCCGATCGCCATCGCTCACGGTGAAGGCCATGCCGAGTTCGAAAGCGAAGAGGCACTGCTCGAAGCCGACCTGTCCGGCACCGTGGCGCTGCGTTTCATCGACAACCACGGCAAGGTCACCGAAGCCTACCCGGCCAACCCCAACGGCTCGCCCCGCGGGATTACCGGCCTGACCAGCCGCGACGGCCGGGTGACCATCATGATGCCGCACCCGGAGCGGGTGTTCCGCGCCGTGCAGAACTCCTGGCGCCCGGACGAGTGGCAGGAAGACGGCGGCTGGATGCGCATGTTCCGCAATGCGCGGGTATGGGTCGACTGACCGATACCTCCCGCCGCATCAAAAACGCCAGGCATTGCCTGGCGTTTTTTTATCTGGGTGTCGATTCGGCGCTGGTTCAGGTCGTCGGTTTTGAGACGTAGCGCCTGGGTTTTTGCATGGCAGCGGCTAGTCTGCAGGGAGTGGCCGGCGACTCGCGCAGCACAGGGCGCGGCGAAACGGCGGCAGGCTAGATGAGTCTGAATATTTCAGCAGTGTTGGCTGTATCACGAATCTCGCTAGGCAATGTGCCATTATGCTGTGGCATGATTAGCACATTGTTTTCAGCGACTTGCAGTGGAGTAGTTGATGTACAAGCTGTGTTTCTACGTTCCAGAGAGCCACCTGGAAAGCGTGAAAGCCGTCGTATTCGCGGAAGGCGCCGGGCGTGCTGCCGGCTACGAACACTGCTGCTGGCAAACCCAGGGGCGCGGCCAGTTCCGCCCGCTGGAAGGCAGCACGCCGTTCATTGGCAAAAGCGGCGAGCTGGCCACGGTTGCCGAGTGGAAGGTCGAGCTGGTGGTCGCTGACGAGCTGATCCACAACGCCGTCAAGGCAATGCGCAAAGCCCATCCCTACGAAGTGCCCGCCTTCGAAGTGTGGCGCCTGTCCGATCTGCAATTCTGACCCAGCCTGCTGGCTGCCAGCAGGCTATCGACAGGGCCATCGCGCCGGTGCGTGAAACGGCAACGCACCCCAGCCCTCACTCGCTGACGGCCAGCTCCTGCTCGCCTTGCTGCTGGCGGCGCTGGATGCTGCCGCAGGCCAGCAGGCCGACTTCGAACAGCAGCCACATCGGCACCGCCAGCATGGTTTGCGAGAACACGTCCGGCGGGGTCAGCAGCATGCCGACCACGAAGCAGCCGACGATCACGTAAGGCCGGCTACGCCGCAGCGTGGCGACATCGGTAAGCCCAGCCCAGACGATGATGAAGGTGGCCACCGGAATCTCGAAGGCCAGCCCGAACGCCAGGAACAGGGCGAGGATGAAATCCAGGTACAGGGCGATATCGGTCATCATCTCCACGCCATCGGGCGTGACGCTGGCGAAGAAGCCGAACATCATCGGGAACACCGCGAAGAACGCGAAGGCCATGCCGGCGTAGAACAGCAGGATGCTGGAGACCAGCAGCGGTACCGCGATGCGCCGCTCGCGGCGATACAGCCCCGGTGCCACGAAGCCCCACGCCTGATGCAGCAGTATCGGCATGCACAGGAATATGGCGACCATCAGCGTCAGCTTGAACGGTGCCAGGAACGGCGAGGTCACGCTGGTGGCGATCATGCTCGCGCCTTCGGGCAGGTAGCGGCGCAGCGGTTCGGAGATCAGCGTGTAGAGGGTCTGCGCGAAGGGAAACAGGCCCAGGAAGGCCAGCACAATCGCCAGCAGGCAGCGCAGCAGCCGCTTGCGCAGTTCGCCCAGGTGGGCGGTCAACGGCATGCGGCTCATACGCTGCCCTCGGTTTTGGCCGCAGCCTGCTGAGGCTGAGGCTGCGGCTGCAGATTGATTCCGCTACGCAGCTCCTGCTCCAGTTGCCGCAACGGCAGGGCATCCAGTTCCTTGCTCACGGCCTGGGCATCGAGCTCCCGTTCCACCTGGTCGCGCAGCATGGCCATTGCCCGTTTTGCCTGGCCAAGGCCGCGACCCAGGGTGCGGGCCGCCACCGGCAGGCGTTCCGGGCCGAGCACCAGCAACGCCACCACACTTATCAGCAGCAGCTCGGTGAAGCCTACTTCGAACATCAGGCTGGCCGGTCCGTGTGGGCGCGAGCTGGCTGGGCGGTTTCGCTCAGCGGCGCCTGCTGCTGCACCTGGGCCGGCGGCTCGTCGGCTTCGCTGTTGCTGGCCATGGATTTGCGGAAGCCCTGGATGGTTTCACCCAGATCGCCACCCAGGGTCTTGAGGCGTTTGCTGCCGAACAACAGGAACACGATCAACAGCACGATGACCAGTTGCCAGATACCGATGCCACCCATGAAAACTCTCCAACGCCATGAAATTGAAGGGCTAATCTGCCTGGGCTTTGTGACGCTACGGTGACGCGGCGATGACGAAAAAGGGCGATTGCCACCTCTCTGCAACATTCAGCCTGTTGACTGTCGGCTCTCTGCTTCGAGGGGTGAGCGATGGGTTGCAGGCAGCAACGCGGTGCCGCGTTATTGATGGTGTTGGTGGCCCTGGCCATGCTTGCCGCTGGGCTGGCGTGGATGGTGCAGCAGGGTCGGCAGCAGGTCGACGCGGTGCGCCTGCAGCAGCAGCGCATCCAGGCGCGGGCCCTGGAGGTCGCCGGCCTGGCGTTCGCCGAGCAGGCGTTGCGCGATCCTGCCTGGCGGCAGAGCCCGCTGTTCTGGCAAGCCCTGCGTGGCCAGCCGTTGCGCTACGCCTTCGCCGGCGGCGCGGCGACCCTGCGCATTCGTGATCTGCACAGCTGCTTCAACGTCAATGCACTGGCCGGCCAGGAAGCCGAACGGGCCGAGCGTCAGCTGCAGTACCTGCTCGGTGATGACCTGGCCGCCGAGCAACTGGTGCATGCCCTGGCCGACTGGATCGACAGCGACGGCCAAAGCCGCCTGCACGGCGCCGAAAGCGATCAGTACCTGCGCCAGACGCCACCTCGGCTGGCGGCCAACCAGCCGATGGTGGACATGAGCGAGCTGAACCTGCTGCTCACCCCGCAGGGCGGCCGGCAGCTGCGTTATCCGCAGCTCTGTGCACTGCCGCAGACATCGGGCTGGCGCCTGAATGCCAATGCCCTGAGCCTGGAGCAGCTGCCCCTGCTCGATGCGCTCTACGAGGGTGAGTTCGCGCGCTCGCTGCTGGCGCGCATCATCACCGGCCGGCCGGCCAACGGCTACCGCGATGTGGCGGCCTTGCGCGAGGCCCTGGGCGCGGTGGACGACCCGACGTTCGAGCGCTTGAGTGAAGGGCTGCTGCTCAACAGCGGTGATTTCATCCTGCAGCTCGAGTTCGAGCAGGATGGCCGGCGGATCGCCAGCCAGTTCCAGGTACAGGCCCAGGGGGTGGTGCGCTGGCACGCCCAGGTGCCCGCACAGCGGGTGCAGGTGATCAGCCGCGAACCCTTGCCGTTCGCCTTGTAGCTAGGGGCTGTTGTCGATTCAACGCGGCAGGCCCTGGGGCGCTCATAGAGAGCCTGTTGGCGATCTTTGGGTTTCCGGGAGCCTGTATCCTGTGAGCCGATGGCAAGAGCGGCCACCCAACTGATCGTTCCTCACGCTCTGCGTGGGAATGCCGCCGAGGGCGCTCCGCGTCCGCTGTTGCATGCCGCGCGCGGTCGGAGCAGGCGCAGAGCGCCTTGGCCTGAGCTCCCAAGCGGACATCGCTGCTTTACCTGTGGGAACGGGCCATGCCCGTGATTTTTTTCGCGGGCATGGCCCGCTCCCACAGGTGGGAGACTTACGACCGCTGACACCGACGAAGCAGCCACCCAACTGATCGTTCCTCACGCTCTGCGTGGGAATGCCGCCGAGGACGCTCTGCGTCCGCTGTTGCATGCCGAGCGCAGTCGGAGCAGGCGCAGAGCGCCTTGGCCTGAGCTACCAAGCGGACATCGCTGCTTTACCTGTGGGGACGGGCGGGGACGCCTAGTTGTGTAAACCCAGTACGTTGTTCAGTGGCAATGGAGCCCGACTGATGGGTGGTTTGTAATGGAGGCTGGCATGCGGTCTATGCCAGTTGTAGTGGTGCAGCCAGGCAGGCAAGTGCCTGGCTCGTTGTTCGGAGCTGTCATAGCTGCGTGCATAGGCCCACTCACGTAGGCTGGTCTGGATGAAGCGTTCGGCCTTGCCGTTCGTGCGCGGTGTATAGGGTTTGGTGCGGATGTGTTTCAGCCCTAGCCGAGCGCATAAGCGCCGAAACGTATGAGAGCGGTAGCAGGCACCATTGTCTGTCATGACGCGTTTGAAGCGGATGCCCAACCCACGGTAGTAACGCAACGCCTGCAGCAAGGCCCGACAGGCGCTACTGCCGCGCTCATCCGGGTGCAGGCTGGTGAAGGCCAGTCGAGAGGCGTCGTCGATGGCCACATGAGCGAACTCCCAGCCGGCACCATCGGAGCCCTGCAGGCGACTCCCCGTAACTCGGTGTCCTGGCCTCCAGAATCGGCCAAGTTTCTTGATGTCCAGATGCAGGAGATCGCCGGCGTTGGGGTATTCGTAACGCACCACTACAGGGGCGGGCTCTAACTCGGCCAACCGATGAAAGCCAGCTTGTTTGAGACGGCGCGCAACGGTACTGACGGCCATGCCGAGTACCTGGGCGATCTGTCGGTAGGTATGGCGAGATTGGCGTAGTTGAATCAATTGTTCGATCAGGTCGACTGCCGTCTCATGCGGGCAAGAGTGCGGACGTGACGAACGATCCATCAGACCGGCCTCGCCCTCCTCACGAAAGCGCCTGAGCCACTTGTAGGCGGTGCGGACACTGACTCCTGCGGCTTGTGCTGCATCCTCGACACGTAACCCATTGAGCATGCGCTGCACGAGAAGGGCTCGACCTCGAGGGGTAAGACGGGCATGTTTATGCAAGTTCATCCGGGGCTCCTGGAATGCTTGGTTGGTCGCGCTTCCAGAATT
>NZ_JAVHZV010000030.1 GCF_031119625.1 Pseudomonas sp. G34 | reverse complement strand
GGGGCTCGAAAGATGGAGTGGCTGTGAGAGTCCCGGAGTGCCGGCCAGATCATCATCAAGCTTCTATAAGAAACCCCAGATCTCGTCAGAGGTCTGGGGTTTCGTCTTTGTGGGCCTGGGAAACAGCAAGCCGGCAGTGACAAGAGATCTCGAAGGGCACCTTCCTGGGTATCGCTGTGCTCAACCCAGGCTACGGGGCGAGCGGCGCAGGCGTGGAACCTCTTGGTGAGCCTGTGGTGGAAGGCTGAGGCGTCTCCCACCCTACATATGCCCTGAGCTGGCTCCGTAGCCTGGGTTAGCCGAGGCGTAACCCGGGGCCGCAGGGCGCGTCTGTTCAGGAGCCTAAGACGCAGAGGACGCACAGCATGGCTGCAGCAACAAGGGCAGGCTGTTGCCGTATTTGCCGATGGCTGCCCCTGCATCGACTACAAAGCGCCACGAATACAAACCCCTGTGGCTGAATCACCAGCCGGATGGGCCTAATTCAGTCGCCAGAGACGCCAGTGCTCACCGGCGAGGGAGGAGTCAGTCAAAGACTGCTGCCGTGTCTATACGTCGCCAGATCGCTTCGGCAAAGCTATAGAGCGCGAACGCGATCAGTCCCGAGCCAATCAACCCCAGCCAGAAGGTGCCAAAGGGCAACGACTGCAACGCCTGCAGTGCGTCCTCGAGGCCTGGCGGCTTGGTCGGCTCGTAGCGTGCACCCCCACTGAAGAGCATGCCGGACACCACCAGAAAGGAAATGCCTCGGGCAATCAGGCCCGCCTTCGAGATGGGCGTAACCCAGCGCATGACGTCGTCCGAAGCAGAGAAGTACTTTTCGAACTTGGCTTTCCAGCCCTTTATGATGTGCGCGATGCCGACGCCCAGAGGCACCAGCGCGACCAGGTAAACCAGATAGTTCGAATACTTCCAGCCCAATAGGCCGGAGAGGAAGTCGCCGTTGCCGCTCCCGCCACTGGACGACTCTCCGAGCGAGCTTCCCAGCAGGCCCAGGGTGAACAGGGTCAGCAGGCTGTAACTGATGGCGCCACCAACAAGGCCTGCGCGCGCGGCGAGCCCCTTGGCATCGGTGCCGTGATCTTCCGGATCGGTAATGGCCTGGGTCAGCCGCCAGGCGGCATAGGCGACAAGCCCTATCACCATGATCCACAGCAAGGTTGCGCCGAATGGTTGCGTCAGCAATTGCGAGATGGCGCCTTTGGTGCCGACCGTGTCACCGCTCCCTTTGGCGGCGAGCAGCGCGAAGATCCCGATGATCAGGTAGACCACTCCGCGCGCTGCGTAGCCAGTCCGAGCGAGCCAGACAATGCCTCGCGAGAGTTCGCCTTTGGCGTGAATGGCTGGGTTGTACATGGTGAGCATCCTGAATGGCCGAAGTAGATAGCGATGCAGTTGACACTCACCGATGGATCACGGTTTAGATTGATTGACCGCAGGCTTTCAGGAAAGGGCGAGGCTGAACGGCCAGAGGTTTGTGCCCCGAGCCTGCTTCACCCGGAGCACTTGAGCGCTCGCTTCGCCGAGCCATCCAATAACGTGCCTGCTGACAAAGCCGGAAGTGCTGCTATCTGCCTCCGCCAAGATTGCCCGGGTAGGCAGGTGCAGGTCGCCGATGCCCGTACCCGGGCTACGCACCGAACGCGGTGGTGCAAAGGCCCAAGCATTGAGTCCGTGCCTGAGAATGATTCAACGTCACAGGGAGCAAGTGCCAGAAACGACAAAACCCGCACATGGCGGGCTTTGTGTTGTGTTTTCTCGTCACCACTCGGATGCAGGAAAACAGCGATATGGCGCACCAGGCGGGATTCGAACCCACGACCCCTGCCTTCGGAGGGCAGTACTCTATCCAGCTGAGCTACTGGTGCGTTGCGGGGCGCAATCATACGCATGTCGCTGGCGTGCGTCCATGCTGCACGAGGTGCTCATTTGGCGGGAGCATGGCGGGCTCGGGCTCTAGAAAAAAGCCGGGCGGGGTTCCACCCACCGCGGGCTGTTAATTTTCTCGAACATACTATTGCCCTTTCGTCTGGCTGATCTTAGGATCTGTTTGATATTTCAAACGTCGGTGTTTGCCAAGCTGGGGCTCCCGGTTACACTCCGTTCGAATTGCCAGGCAGTGGCTAATCTGTCGCTCTACCCATACCTGGGCTCGCCCAGCTTCTTTCGTCATCTCCTGGTGCCATGTTGCCGGGATAGAGGAGACCGCCATGCAACTGAAAGACGCGCAACTGTTCCGCCAGCAAGCTTTCGTCAACGGTGCCTGGGCTGATGCCGACAGCGGCCAGACCATCAAGGTGACCAACCCGGCCACGGGTGAAGTGATCGGCAGCGTGCCGAAGATGGGTGCGGCCGAAACTCGCCGTGCCATCGAGGCGGCCGACAAGGCGCTGCCGGCCTGGCGTGCACTGACCGCCAAGGAGCGCTCCGCCAAGCTGCGTCGCTGGTACGAGCTGATGCTGGAGAACCAGGAAGACCTGGCGCGTTTGATGACCATCGAGCAGGGCAAGCCGTTGGCCGAGGCCAAGGGCGAGATCGCCTATGCGGCTTCCTTTATCGAGTGGTTCGCCGAAGAAGCCAAGCGCGTGTATGGCGACACCATTCCGGGTCACCAGGCCGACAAGCGCCTGATCGTCATCAAGCAGCCGATCGGCGTGACCGCGGCCATCACTCCGTGGAACTTCCCGGCGGCGATGATCACCCGCAAGGCCGGCCCGGCCCTGGCTGCTGGCTGCACCATGGTGCTCAAGCCGGCTTCGCAGACCCCATACTCCGCCCTGGCCCTGGCCGAGCTGGCCACCCGTGCCGGCATTCCGGCTGGCGTGTTCAGCGTGGTGACCGGCAGCGCGGGCGATATCGGTAGCGAGCTGACCGGCAACCCGATCGTGCGCAAGCTGTCGTTCACCGGTTCCACCGAGATCGGTCGCCAACTGATGGCCGAGTGCGCCCAGGACATCAAGAAGGTGTCCCTGGAGCTGGGCGGCAACGCGCCCTTCATCGTGTTCGACGATGCTGACCTGGACAAGGCCATCGAAGGCGCGATCATCTCCAAGTACCGCAACAACGGCCAGACCTGCGTGTGCGCCAACCGCATCTACGTGCAGGACGGCGTCTACGATGCCTTCGCCGAGAAGCTCAAGGTTGCGGTCGAGAAGCTGAAGATCGGTAACGGCCTGGAAGAGGGCACCACCACCGGCCCGCTGATCGACGAGAAGGCCGTGGCCAAGGTCAAGGAGCACATCGAGGACGCCGTTGCCAAAGGCGCCAAGATCCTCTCCGGCGGCAAGGCCCACGCCCTGGGCGGTACCTTCTTCGAACCGACCATCCTGGCCGATGTGCCCAAGGATGCGCTGGTCTCCAAGGACGAAACCTTCGGCCCGCTGGCGCCGCTGTTCCGTTTCAAGGACGAAGCCGAAGTGATCGCCATGGCCAACGACACCGAGTTCGGTCTGGCCTCCTACTTCTACGCCCGTGACCTCTCCCGCGTGTTCCGTGTGGCCGAGGCGCTGGAATACGGTATGGTCGGCATCAACACCGGGCTGATCTCCAACGAAGTGGCGCCGTTCGGCGGCATCAAGGCCTCCGGCCTGGGCCGTGAAGGCTCCAAGTACGGCATCGAGGATTACCTGGAAATCAAGTACCTCTGCCTCAGCATTTAAGACAGATTGACCTGCGCCGCTGCGGCGGCGCAACTCACGTATCTCCCTGTATCCCGCAAGGCCCCGGCAGTCGATCATCGCATGCTGTCGTGGCTGCAGCGGGATGCGTCATCCTTGAACCACACCGACGATGAGCGGTGAATGAGGAAGCCATGAGCAAGACCAACGAATCCCTGCTGCAACGCCGCCAGGCCGCCGTACCGCGCGGTGTCGGCCAGATCCACCCGATCGTCGCCGAGCGCGCCGAAAACGCCACCGTGTGGGATGTGGAAGGTCGCGAGTACATCGACTTCGCTGGCGGTATCGCCGTGCTGAACACCGGCCACCTGCACCCCAAGGTGGTCGCCGCCGTTCAGGAACAGCTCACCAAGCTGAGCCACACCTGCTTCCAGGTGCTGGCGTACGAGCCCTATATCGAGCTGTGCGAAGAAATCGCCAAGCGCGTACCGGGCGACTTCGCCAAGAAAACCCTGCTGGTCACCTCGGGCTCCGAAGCCGTCGAGAACGCCGTGAAGATCGCCCGTGCCGCTACCGGCCGGGCGGGCGTGATCGCCTTCACCGGCGCCTACCACGGCCGCACCATGATGACCCTGTCGCTGACTGGCAAGGTGGCGCCGTACTCCGCTGGCATGGGCCTGATGCCTGCCGGCGTGTACCGCGCCATCGCGCCGTGCGAGCTGCATGGCGTCAGCGAAGACGAGTCCATCGCCAGCATCGAGCGCGTGTTCAAGAACGATGCCCAGCCTCAGGACATCGCCGCGATCATCATCGAGCCGGTGCAGGGCGAAGGCGGTTTCTACGTCAACTCGCCCGCCTTCATGCAGCGTCTGCGCGCCCTGTGCGACCAGCACGGCATTCTGCTGATCGCTGACGAAGTGCAGACCGGCGCTGGCCGTACCGGCACCTTCTTCGCCACCGAGCAACTGGGCGTGGTGCCGGACCTGACCACCTTCGCCAAGTCCGTCGGCGGCGGCTTCCCGATCTCCGGTGTCAGCGGCAAGGCCGAGATCATGGACAAGATCGCCCCCGGTGGCCTGGGCGGCACCTACGCTGGCAGCCCGATCGCCTGCGCCGCGGCCCTGGCCGTGCTCAAGGTGTTCGACGAAGAGAAGTTGCTGGATCGCTCCAACGCCGTGGGCGAGAAGCTCAAGGCCGGCCTGCGTGACATCGCCGCCAAGCACAAGGTGATCGGTGACGTACGTGGCCTGGGTTCGATGATCGCCATCGAGCTGTTCGAAGGCGGCGACCACAGCAAACCGGCTGCCGAGCTGACCGGCAAGATCGTCGCCAAGGCGCGCGAGAAGGGTCTGATCCTGCTGTCGTGCGGCACCTACTACAACGTGGTGCGCTTCCTGATGCCGGTGACCATCCCGGACGCCCAGCTGGAAAAAGGCATCGCCATCGTGGCCGAGTGCTTCGACGAACTGGCGTAAGCCACAGCGTTGAAAAGGACCCGCTTCGGCGGGTCTTTTTTTGCCTGCGGTTTATACCGCTGCACATCGTCCGGGCATTGCAGCGCTGGGTAATAACCGCAGGAAAAATGTGTCGAAAATCCGCCGCAAGCGTCTCTTCACTTGCTCGAAACGGCCTGCTGCCGCCATGCTCCGACAACCCTGTCGGCGGCGGGATCGTTGCGCGCCTATTTCGGTCAAAGCTCGCGGTGCTTGCCCACAGGGGCGGCACGTCGCTCCCAGGTTCTCAAGGATATCGGTGTAGATGATTGACCACGATCTGTTGCTGGTAGGCGCAGGCCCGGCCCATCTCGGGGTTCTGCGGCGCTGGGCGCTGATCGAGCGGCCGGCGGGTCGTATCGCCCTGGTCGCCAGTGCCGAGCACACCTGGCATGCGGGCATGCTGCCCGGGCTGGTCGGTGGTCGTTATTCGCCCGAGGATTGCCAGATCGGCTTGCGCGCACTGTGCCAGGCGGCGCAGGTCGAGCTGATCGTCGCACCCGTCGCCGCGCTGGATGCCGCCACCCGCCAGCTGACCCTGGCCGATGGCCGCGTGTTGCAGGGCAACTGGCTGTCGCTCAACGTCGGCGACCGGGTGGCCTGCCCGCCGCGTGAAGGCGAGGGCATGGACGTGCTGGCGGTGAAGCCGGTAGATCAGTTCATCAGCGGCTGGCAGGCCTGGCAGCGTGACCCGCAGCCGCTGGCCATTCTCGGCGGTGGCGTGGCGGGCGTGGAGATGGCCCTGGCGCTCGCCGACCAGGTGCCGCAGCTGGCGCTGTTCTGCGCTGAGCCGCTGCTGGCCGGGCACTGCGCCGGTTTGCGCATGCGTGCCTGGGGCCACTTGCGCATGCGCCGCGTGCAGGTGCGCGAGCATTGCCCCATCAGCCGTATCGATGGCAACTGCCTGATCAGCGGTGAGGCGTCCGTGTGGCACGGTGGCCGCCTGCTGCTGGCCAGCGGTGCCCAGGCGCTGCCGTGGATCGCCGCCAGCGGCCTGAGCTGCGATGGCGACGGTTTCGTGCACACCGCCCCCACGTTGCAAAGCCATTCCCACCCGCAGGTGTTCGCCGTCGGCGATTGCGCCAACCTGCCCGGGGTGCGCAAGAGCGGCCTGTACTCGATGCGCCAGGTGCCGGTGCTCGCCGCCAACCTGTCTGCGGCCTTGCGCGGCGGCGCGCTGCGTGACTACAAGGCACGTGGCCAGCGCCCCCTGCTGCTGGCCAGTGGCGATGGCGGTGCCCTGCTGGGTTGGCAGCAGTGGAGCGCGGGCGGGCAGCTCTACGGGCGCTGCAAGGACTACTTCGACCGTTCCTTCGTCAAGCGCCACCGTCTCGAACGCTGATCGGGTTCGCCGTCTACTACCAAAGTGCCATAGCCTGATGGGGTGTGGGATGATCCACTCACCGGTCCGATGCATGGCTTCAGTTTTACTCTCCATGGTCGATGAGCTGAGGAGAAGAGCGGCTTGCGTCGCAAAGGCCCTTGGGCCGTATCACCGCATAACAAGAACAACGAGGTTCGCCATGGACACTGGTACTACTCGTGATCGGCTTGCGCTGGCCTTGCATGTACTGGGCTTGCTGGCACTGCTGGTGGTCTGGCAGCAGGTGCAGCTGCCGCCCTATCTTGGCGTTAGCGCACTGCTGTTGCTGGCCCTCTGGCCATGGCTTGGCCCCTGGCACCGGCCTGCTGCGCCGGTTGCCGACGCTGCGCCAGTGGCTTCGCTGGACGCCCTGAGCCAGAGCCTGTCGCAGCACACCTGCCATAACGCATTGTCCGCCGCCCAGGTGGCCTTCACCGTGCAGCAGCTGGCCGGCAGGTTGCAGTCACAGCTGGCGGCGGTCGAGCAGATCAGCGAAGGTGCCCACGCCGTGACCCGTACCGAGCAGAGCAACGCCGAACGTGCCGGGCAGACCCTCGGTGCCGCGCAAACCGTGCGCGCCAGCAGCGCCAGCGGCCAGGCCGAGTTGCAGCAGGCCATCGCGCGCATGCAACAGCTCAGCGCCCAGGCCGCTGCCAGCCGCGAGTTGATCGACGGCCTCGGCGCACGTACCGAGCAGATCGAGCAGGTCACCCAGGTGATCCAGTCCATCGCCAGCCAGACGAACCTGCTGGCGCTCAACGCGGCTATCGAGGCCGCCCGCGCTGGCGAGCAGGGCCGTGGTTTCGCGGTGGTCGCCGACGAAGTGCGCAGCCTGGCCGGGCGCACCGCCAGCGCCACCGGTGAGGTGGGGCAGATGGTCGCCGATATCCGTCAGCAGAGCGCAGCGGTGGTCAGCCATATCCAGCGTCAGGCCGAGGAGCTGGAAGCCGCTGCCCGGCAGGTCGAATTCACCGGCCAGCAACTGCGCGGCATCGCCGACCTGGCCGCCGATGTCGACACCCAGGTGGCGCAGATCAGCGCCGGTACGGCGAGCAACCACGAACACCTGGCCGAGTTGCTGGTGGCCGTCGAACAACTGCGTGGCGACGTGCGCAGCAGCGAAGACCAGACCCGCCAGCTGGGCAAGGCTGCCGAGCAACTGGTTGGCCAGGCGGAAAGCGTCAGCGAGCAGTTGGCCAGCGTCGGCCTCGACGATTACCACCAGCGCATCTACGACCTGGCGCTGGAGGGCGCAGCGGCGATTGCCGCGCAATTCGAGGCCGACATCCAGGCCGGGCGCATCAGCCTGGCGGACCTGTTCGACCGGCAGTACCAGCCGATCCCGGACACCTTTCCGGCCAAGTTCCGCACGCGCTTCGACAGCTACGCCGACGGCGTGCTGCCGGCCATCCAGGAGCCGCTGCTCAAGCGTCACGAAGGCCTGGTATTCGCCATCGCCACCACGCCGGAAGGTTACGTGCCGACCCACAATCAGGCCTTCAACCATCCGCCCACTGGCGATCGCGCCGTGGACACCGTGAAAAGCCGCAGCAAGCGACTGTTCAATGATCGCACCGGCATTCGCTGCGGCAGCCACAAGCAACGCGTGTTGCTGCAGACCTACATGCGCGATACCGGTGAGCTGATGCACGACCTGTCGGTGCCGATCCATGTGCAGGGCAAGCATTGGGGTGGCTTGCGCCTGGGCTACAAGCCGGAGCCGTGACCGCGATTGTTTAGTCGATGGCTATCTGAAGGTGCGGCAATAACGATTTAACCCCACTGTTGCCCCGTGCGAGCCTCGCGGGCATGTCTATTCCGGTTTGCAGCCCCGCCCACTCCGTTGCCATGCCAGCTGAACGCTCGCGGGGGCGGGTGCCTGAACCCACTGCGCTGCCGCAGATCCTCGCCTTCTGGGCACTCTGGCATTGCCGCCACGCCCGCCCGCCGGACGTTTCCCTCGCCCGCTGAATCCGATGGCTGCGCCCTGTCCGCAGCCGCTGATGCCTATTTGTCTGCCTGCGCCATCGGTTCGCGTATCGAACCGGCCGTGCGGACACCGAGCGCCTGACTGGCGCAAGCGAGTGCGCTATGACGACTTTCGCCGCTGTGCAGGAAGCCCAGGCTTTCCTGGCCAGCCACCCCGATATCGAACTGATCGAACTGTTCATCCTCGACGCCAATGGCGTGCCGCGCGGCAAGCTGCTGCACCGTGAGGAACTGCTGGCGCTGTACCAGAGCGGCCGGCCGCTGCCGAGCACGCTGCTCGGCCTGTCCATCCAGGGCGATGATGTCGAGGATACCGGCCTGGTCTGGGAGGTTGGCGATATCGACTGCCGCGCCTACCCGCTGGCCGGCAGCCTGGTGCGCCTGCCCTGGCGGCAGATCCCCACCGCGGCCGTGCAGGTGTCGATGCACCCCAGCGAAGGCCTGCCGGCCACCCCCGCCGATCCACGGCAGTTGCTGGTGCGGGTGATCGAGCAGCTCGAGGCCGACGGCCATCACCCGGTGATGGCCTGTGAGCTGGAGTTCTACCTGCTCGACCAGAAACGCGATGCCCGCGGGCGCCCGCAGCCGGCGCTGGACGCCGATGGCAGTCGCCCGCGGCAGACCCAGGTCTATGGCCTGCGCGAGCTGGAGCAGATCGAGCCGTTTCTCAAGGATCTCTACGCGGCCTGCAAGGCCCAGGGCATCCCCGCGCGCACGGCGATTTCCGAATACGCCCCCGGCCAGGTGGAAATCACCCTTGAGCACGGCCCGGCGCTGGCGGCCATGGACCAGGCCGTGCGCTACAAGCGCCTGGTCAAGGGCGTGGCCCATGCCCACGGCATGCAGGCCTGCTTCATGGCCAAGCCCTTCGATCACCTGGCCGGCACCGGCATGCATATGCACGTCAGCCTGGCCGATGGGCAGGGCGACAATCTGTTCGCCAGCAGTGATCCTGCCGGTACGCCGCTGTTGCGCCAGGCAGTCGGCGGCATGCTCGCCAGCCTGCTCGACTCGCTGTTGCTGTTCTGCCCCAACGCCAACTCCTACCGGCGCTTTCAGGCCAATAGCTACGCGCCGCTGGCGCCCACCTGGGGGGTGGACAACCGCACCGTCAGCCTGCGCGTGCCCGGTGGCCCGGCCAATACCCGGCATGTCGAGCACCGTATCTGTGGTGCCGATGCCAACCCCTATCTTGCCGCCGCGGCGATCCTCGCCGGGATCCGCCGGGGCATCCGCGAACGCCTCGATCCCGGTGCGCCAATCGAGGGCAATGGCTATGCCCAGGCCACCGAGCATCTGCCCACCCAGTGGTCGGCGGCGATCCACGCACTGGAGCATTCCGAGTGGGCCCACGAAGCCTTTGGTGGGGCGTTTCTCAAGGTGTATCTGGCGATCAAACACGCCGAACACCGCCAGTTCATGGGCGAGGTTGGCGAGCAGGACTGGCGTTGGTACCTGAGCAACGCCTGATGGCTCTATTTGAAAGGCTCGGGGCTGAAGCGGATCGCCGCCCGGCCCCTCCTACACAAACCCTCTGTGGGAGCGGCTTTAGCCGCGAAGGCTGATTTAGCGGTGCCAGCGCACCCCAAGGACATGCAATGAACCCAAGCGATCAACCCGTCAAGCCGGCCGCCGAGCGCGCGCCGTCCTACTATGCCGCCTCGCTCAATTTCGAGAGCGACTACCCGACGCTGCAGGGCAGCGTGAGCGTCGACGTGGCCATCATCGGCGGCGGCTTCACCGGCATCGCCACGGCGGTGGAGCTGGCCGAGCGCGGCCTCAAGGTCGCCGTGGTGGAAACCCACAAGGTCGGCTGGGGCGCCAGCGGGCGCAACGGCGGGCAGGTCACCGGCAGCCTGTCCGGCGACGAAGCCATGCGCAAGCAGATGCGCAACACCCTGGGCGCCGAGGTGGACGATTTCATCTGGCAACTGCGCTGGCGCGGCCACGCGATCATCGAGCGGCGCGTCGCCAAGTACGCTATCGCCTGTGACCTCAAGTACGGTCATCTGCATACGGCGATGAAGGCCAGCCATATGCACGAGCTCCAGGCGACGTACGACGAAGCGCTGCGCCGCGGCATGCAGCGCGATGTCACCTTGCTCGACGCCGCCGGTGTACGTGCGCAATTGGGCAGCGACCTGTACTGCGGCGCGCTGAAGAACACCCGCAACATGCACCTGCACCCGCTCAACCTGTGCCTCGGCGAGGCCAGGGCGGCCGAGCGCCTGGGTGCACTGATCTTCGAGCATGCCGAGGTGCTGGAGATCGTCCACAGCCCGCGCCCGGCGGTGGTCACCACCGGCGGGCGGATCGAGGCCAAGCAGGTGCTGCTGGCTGGTGACGTGTATCACAAGCTGGAGCGCCGCCAGCTCAAGGGCCTGATCTTCCCGGCCATGGGCGGCATCGTCACCACCGCGCCGCTGGGCGAACTGGCCGCCGAGATCAACCCGCAGGACCTGGCGGTGTACGACTGCCGCTTCGTGCTCGACTACTACCGCCTCACCGGCGATGGCCGGCTGCTGTTCGGCGGCGGCGCCAACTACTCCGGCCGTGACTCACGGGACATCGCCGGTGAGTTGCGCCCGTGCATCGAGCGCACTTTTCCACAGCTCAAGGGCGTGCCGATCGATTTCCAGTGGAGCTGCGCCATGGGCATCGTGATGAACCGCATCCCGCAGCTGGGCAAGCTGTCGGGCAACGTCTGGTACTGCCAGGGCTACTCCGGCCACGGCGTGGCGACCAGCCACATCATGGGCGAGATCATGGCCAAGGCGATCACCGGCGACCTGGAGCAATTCGACACCTTCGCCGCCTGCAAGCACATCAAGGTGCCGCTGGGCGACCAGCTCGGCAACCCGATGCTGGCGGCGGGCATGTGGTACTACCAGATGCTCGAGAAGCTGCGCTGAGGGCACCGCAGCTTGCCAGGGTGGCCTGCACCCTGGCGGTGGCGGGCCCCAGAATCTGTTCACGGTCTTGCGAGCTAGAGCGATACAAGGCAAAAACAAGCGAGGAAGCGGAGTTTACAAGTGGTAAATGAGCATTCCGAGCTTGTTTTTAACGCAGTAGCGCCGACGCGCAGCAGACTGTGGGCAGATTCTTAGTCGTGGCGTTCGGCCTTGGCCGCGCTCTCCGGCAGGAACCAGTTGAGCACCAGCGCGCAGATGCCGCCGGTGGCCACGCCGGACTCCAGCACGTTGCGCAGCGCAGCCGGCATATGGGCGAGGAATTCCGGCACCTGGGAAACGCCGAGGCCGAGGGCCAGGGACACGGCGATGATCAGCAGCGCGCGGCGATCCAGTTGGATGCCGGCGAGGATGTTGATGCCCGAGGCCGCCACGGCGCCGAACATGACCATCGCCGCGCCCCCGAGCACCGGTTCCGGCACGGCCTGGATGATCCCGGCCACCGCCGGAAACAGGCCGAGGATCACCAGCACCAGGGCGATCCACACACCGATGTGGCGGCTGGCGATGCCGGTAAGCTGAATCACCCCGTTGTTCTGGGCGAAGATCGAACTGGGGAAGGTGTTGAACACACCGGCCAGCAGCGAGTTGACGCCGTTGACCAGCACGCCGCCCTTGATGCGTTGCATCCACAGCGGGCCTTCCACCGGCTGGCGCGACACCTTGCTGGTGGCGGTCACGTCGCCGATGGCTTCCAGCGAGGTCACCAGGTAGATCACCAGCATCGGGATGAACAGGCTCCACGAGAAGCCCAGGCCGAAGTGCAGCGGCGTCGGCACCTGGAACAGTTCGGCCTGGTGCATGCCGGTGAAGTCCAGGCGGCCCAGGTAGCCGGCCAGTGCGTAGCCGACCAGCAGGGCGATGACGATGGCGCAGCTGCGCATCCACACCACGGGGATGCGGTTGAGCACCACGATCACCGCCAGCACCACGCCGGACAGCAGCAGGTTCTCGCCGTTGGCGAAAGTGCCGTTGGCCATGGCGCCGTAGCCGCCGCCCATGCTGATCAGGCCGACCTTGATCAGCGTCAGGCCGATCATCAGCACCACGATGCCGGTGACCAGCGGGGTGATCAGCTTCTTCACGAATGGGAGGATGCGCGAGATGCCGATCTCCACGAACGAGCCGGCGATCACCACGCCGAAGATCGCGGCCATCACGCCCTCGACCGGCGTGCCCTGCTTGACCATTAGCGCGCCGCCAGCGATCAGCGGGCCGACGAAGTTGAAGCTGGTGCCCTGCACCACCAGCAGGCCGGCACCCAGCGGGCCGAAGCGGCGGCATTGAACAAAGGTGGCGATACCGGAAATCACCAGGCTCATGGACACGATCAGGTTGGTATCGCGGGCCGACACGCCCAGCGCCTGGCAGATCAGCAGGCCCGGGGTGACGATCGGCACGATGATCGCCAGCAGATGCTGAAGTGCCGCGAGGATGGCCACCAGCGGGCGCGGGCGGTCTTCGAGGCCATAGATCAGTTCGCCGTTACGCTGGGGATCAGCTGGTTGCATGGTCGTCGCCGCCTGGAAAAGCGGCGAATTCTACTGCCTGGGCGGGGCGAGCCCAAGTGGCATTCGGCAGGCAGTGGCAAGATCGTGGCCGCAGGCTTGCGAACCATGCCGTGGCGCGATCGGTCTGACGGCCGCGCAGGGCAACGGCCAACAGATTGTGGAGCACCCATGGACACGACATTCGCTATCGCCCGCCGCTGGCGACATCGACCTGCAGGCGTTCTGGGATGACCGTACCCACGCCCGCAGCGCTCCGCAGGCTGGGCGTTGCGGCTACCAGGCAACCTAGAAGTCGGCTTTTACCGAGAGCATGAAGTTGCGCGGCTCGCCATAGAAATTGCCGAAGCCTTCGGTGCCGACGGTGGTGTAGTAACGCTTGTCGAACAGGTTGTTGCCGTTGAGGGCCAGCGACCAGGTGTCATCGACGCGGTAACCGATGCGGCCGTTCCACACGGTGTAGCCTGCCTGGGAGATATCGTTGCCGCTGATCGGTGAGGTGCGGTAGTTGTCGCTCTGGGCGTTGAAGCCGGCGCCAAGGGTGAAACGCTCCAATGGCCCACCGAGGCGATAGTCGCCCCACACGCGCAGCAGATGCCGCGGCACGTAGGAGTTGTAGGACACGCCATTCTGAGCCGGGTCGGCATCTTCCAGTACCTTGGTCTGGGTGTAGGTGTAGCCGGCCAGCAATTGCAGGCGGTCGATCAGTTCACCGCTCAGCTCGGCCTCGAAGCCCTGGGCGCGCACCTTGCCGGAGTTCTGCGAACAGCTGTCATCGGCACAGTTCGGGTCGGTCTGGGCGGCGTCTTCCTGAAGGGTGCGGAACAGGCTGAATGAGCTGTTCAAACGGCCGTCGTACCACTCGCCCTTGATGCCCAGCTCATAGCTCTTGCCGATCAGCGGTTTCAGGGTGCTGCCGTCGATTGTCTTGAGGTTGCCCTGGGGCGTGAAGATGTCTGTGTAGCTGGCGTAGGCCGTCAGGTGCTCGTTGAGATCGAGCAGCAGGCCGGCGAATGGCGTGACCTGTCCGGTTTCGGTTGCCTTCGAATTGGCCGGGGTGCCGACACCGCGAAAATAAGCGATGGAGTCGGTTTCGGATTGGTACCAGCTGACCCGGCTGCCAACTACCAAGGTCAGTGGCTCGGCCAGCTTCAGGCGCGCGGTCGAGTAGACGCCATATTGCCTGATGCGGATGTCCAGCGGGCCGCCGCGCGAGGCGTTGGCCAGGTAGTAGCGCTCATCCGGTTGCGGCAGATGATGATCCGGGTCGAGCACGTTCTGGCGCTGAGGCAGGGCCGCCACGGCGAAGAAGTCGTCCTTGTGCGAGCGGCTGGTGTTGGCACCCACGATCAGCTCGTGCTGCCGGCCAAAAGCATCGAATTTGCCGTCGACATAGGCATCGAGGCCGTAGTCCACCTGGTCGTAGTCATAGATGCTGCCCAGCACCAGCGTGTTGGAGCTGCTGGCGCCCACCGGCACCGAGCCACTGGGAAAGGCGTATTGCATGTCCTGGGTATTGCGCGACCAGGCACCTGCGACTTTCAGCGCCCAATCGTCGTTGAGCTGGTGGCTCAGGTCGCCGAATAGCGTGGTGCGTTTGCTGCGCTGGTGGTTCCAGGCAGGGTTCAGGCAGGTCGAGCGGCCGAGCTTCAGGTCGTTGCCATCGGCGTAGCGTGGCAGGCCGCCCCAGCAGGGCGTCGCGTCGAGATCCTCGTAGGCGACGCCTACGCCGACGGTGGTGTCGGCACTCAGGTCGAAATCCAGCGCGCCGTAATAGACCTGGTCCTTGCGCTCGGCGACGTCGTAGAAGTAATGGCGACTTTGCTGGGTCGCCACGGCCCGGCCGCGAACCGTACCGGCTGCATTGAGCGGGCCGCCCGTGTCGACCTGCGCGCGGTAGTTGTCCCAGCTGCCGGCGGCAAGAGACAGCTGAGTGTGGGGGCTGTACTGGCCGCGCTTGCGCACGAAGTTGACGCCGCCTGCGGTGCCGCCGGCGCCTTTCATCATCCCTGCTGCACCGCGCAGCACTTCGACCCGGTCATAGATGGCCATGTCGCTGGAGAAACTGTCGGCTTGTGCATAACTGCTGCCGATATCCAGCGGCACGCCGTCGTATTGATACTGGCCGGTCATGCGAAAGCCGCGGGAGTAGAAATACTTGCCGCCCATGGGCGAGTCGTACACGGTGATGCCCGGGGTCTTTTCCATGACCTGTTCGATGGTGTTGAGGTGCTGGTCGTCAAGCATCTTGCGGGTCATCACCGTGACCGATTGCGGGGTTTCGCGCAGCGAATGCCGGCCCTTGCCGATGGTTACCGCACCCGTGGTGTAGGAGCCGCTACCCTCGGTGAGCTCGCCCAGGCCGCTGGCGTTGATGCTGGTTGCGCCCAGTTCCACTGAGCTGCCGTTGTCCTGTGCGACTTCCAGGGCGTAGTTGTTGCCGGCCTGCAGCGGGCGCAGACCGGTGCCGGCCAGCAACCGCGCCAGGCCTGCCTCCACCGAATAGCTGCCGTTGAGCCCGGGGCTGCGTTTGCCCGTGGTCAGCCGCGAATCCACCGACAGCAGGATGTCGGCGTCGCTGGCGAAGCGGTTCAGCACCCCGTCGAGATCACCCGCGGGGATGGCATAGACGCGGGTCTGTGCAGTGGCGGCCGATTGCGCCTGGGCGCTGGCAGCGATCAGCAGGGGGCTGGTGGCCAGCAGGCTGGTGAGCAGGACTCGGGTGATCGACAGGCTCAGCGTCGAGCGTTGAGATGCGGGCAGGTACGGCATTCTGG
The DNA here is from genome assembly GCF_031119625.1 of Pseudomonas sp. G34. Classification (GTDB taxonomy): domain Bacteria; phylum Pseudomonadota; class Gammaproteobacteria; order Pseudomonadales; family Pseudomonadaceae; genus Aquipseudomonas. The sequence goes on along the minus strand of NZ_JAVHZV010000030.1, from coordinate 483,451 downwards.
ATATCCTCTGAGAATGCGTCTTTGTTGGGTTCAAGAGGTATCCCGTGCGAGCCGGCAAAACCGACAATAGATTCTGAAAACATCTCAACTACCCCGCACTGCAGGGCATGTAGCGCGCTTTTTGAGCCTGGGTGGAGCGCAGCGAAACCCGGGGAGCGGTATCTGCTCGTTCCCGTACGCTAGCTGGCGGGGCACTCACGTCCGTGCGCTTCAGCAGGCGCCCCAGATGGCATTCCCCGTGGCGCGTGAGGAACGATCCGGCCGTCAGCCTCTCGGCCGCACGGTGACCCAGTAGCGGGTAACGCCGTGTACCTCGACCGGCAGTGATTGTTGCAAGGCGGCGAGTACGCGGTCGGTGTCGGCCAGTGGAAATACGCCGGTCAGCGGCAGCTCGGCGACCGCCGGATCGCAGCGCAGCACACCGCGGCGATGACGGCCCAGCTCGTCGAGGAATTGCCCCAGGGGCATGCGTTCGGCAATCAGCCGGCCCTCGCTCCAGGCAATCGCATTGCGGTCTGCCTGGCCGATAACACCGCTCCGTATGGCACTGAACCAGCGTTGCTGGCCGGCCTGGAGGTGGGATGGCGGAGCGTTGTGCGGGCGCAGTTGCAGTTCGCCCTCGTAGAGGCCGACGCGGCTGCCGCCGTCGATTTCATGTACCGAGAAGCGTGTGCCGAGGGCCTGGATTTCACCAGCGGCGGTCTCGACGATCAGTGGGCGGCGAGCGGCATCATGGCCACTGTCGAGCAGCAGTTCGCCCTTGAACAGGCGGATGCGGCGCTGCGTTTCGCTGAAGCGAACATCCACCGCGCTGTCGCTGTTCAGCGCCAGCCGGCTGCCGTCGGCCAGGGTGCGCTGCAGCCGCTCGCCGGTGCCGCTGCGCAGGTCGGCCATGGCTTCGCGCCAGGGTAACTGTGCCTGGGCCAGGTAGCCGCTGCCGCCTGCCAGCAGCGCCAGGCCGAGCATCTTCAGGGCCTGGCGACGCCGTGCGTCCGGCAGGTCGCGCAGCACGGCGCTGGCGGTATGGGCGGGGACGCCAGCCAGGGTACCTTGCAGGCGCTCCAGGCGTTGCCAGGCGCGCTGGTGTTCGGGGTCGCGGGCCTGCCAGTCAGCGAAGCGCTGGCGTTGCTCGGCATCCAGATCGCCGCCCCAGTGCAGCATCAGCCAGTGGCTGGCCTGCTCGACGATGGCCGGCTGGATGGGGGCATCGCTGGCACGCTTCATTCGGCGTACAGCACCTGATAGCAAGCGGTGATGGCGCGCAGCATGTACTTCTGCACCGAGCTGACGCTGACCTGCAGGCGCTCGGCGATCTGTGGATAAGTCAGCCCCTCGAACTGCGAGAGCAGGAAGGCTTCGCGTACCTTGGCGGGCATGGCGTCGAGCATTGCATCGATTTGCAGCAGCGTTTCGACCACCAGCGCACGGGTTTCCAGCGAGGGCGACTCGGGTTCGGCAAGGTGAGCGATGCTGTCAAGGTAAGCCCGTTCGATACGCTGCCGGCGCCACTGGTCGATCACCAGGTTGCGGGCGATCTGGGTCAGGTAGCTGCGGCCTTCGCCAATGCTCGGCAGGCGGCCGCTCAGTAGCAAGCGCAGGAAGGTGTCCTGCGCGATATCCGCCGCCTGTTCGCGGTCGCCCAGGCGTTTGCGCAGCCAGCCATGCAGCCAGCCGTGATGATCGCGGTAGAGCGTATCGACGCTTTGCAACGGTGAGGGGGGCGGAGCGCTGGACACCAAAACTCCCTTGGCGTGCGCCAGTGCGGATAAGAATTGATCGCGATTGTAGGCGGGCCGGCTTGTATTTGGGAACAGGGTGGCGGTAAATGCTTGAGCAGGGGCTGGGCAGTCTGCTGCATCGCCGAAAACCTGAACTTAGCAGCGCCTTCCAGTGACTGAGTGAATAAGGGCAATCAGCCCACTTGTGTTTACCAGCCCTGGAGGCGGATATGTCGGATCATCACACTTACAAGAAGGTCGAGCTGGTTGGCTCGTCTACCTCGAGTATCGAAGATGCCATCAACAATGCCCTGGCCGAAGCCAGCAAGAGCATCCGGCATCTGGAGTGGTTCGAAATCACCGAAACCCGTGGTCACATCGCCGATGGCGCGGTGGCCCACTATCAGGTAACCCTGAAGGTTGGCTTCCGCGTCGCCAACAGCTGATCGCGGGCATCTTTAGCCGCAGCCACTTGCCATAACGGCGATCTGCGGCTTTATTGAGTCGGGCCGCTTCAAGGCGCCCGGAGTTGTTCACTGTTACGAGGGAGCGTTTGTGATGAAGAAAGTGTTGTTTGCAGCAGGCCTGCTGGCGCTCGCTGGCTCGACCTTCGCAGCTGGTAAAGACTGTGAAACGCTGAAGAGCGAGATCGATGCGAAAATCCAGGCCAATGGTGTTTCGTCCTACACCCTGGAAATCGTCGACAAAGGCAGCGTGACCGATCGCCAGGTGGTCGGCACCTGCGATGGCGGCACCAAGGAAATCGTCTACCAGCGCAACTGATGGTGATGGTCGAAAGCCGGCTCGCAGCCACTGCGATGCCGGCTTTTTACTGCCTGCAATTTGCCATGTGGTGGCCTGAGACGGCGGGCAGGCGTAGGATAAGACCTACTGTTTTACTCGGATAAGGCCCCGGCGTTATCCATCAGCAAGGGTTCTTTCATGTCTGCACTCGCCAAACTTCCGTTTTCCGTTCTCGATCTGGCGCCGATCCGCGACACCGGCAGCCCACAGCAGGCGCTGCACAATTCGCTGGCGCTGGCCCGGCATGTCGAGTCACTGGACTTCAACCGCTTCTGGGTCGCCGAGCACCACAACATGGACGGCATCGCCAGCTCGGCGACCGCCGTGCTACTCGGTTACCTGGCGGCCGGTACGTCGCGCATTCGCCTCGGTTCTGGCGGGGTGATGCTGCCCAACCATGCGCCGCTGGTGGTCGCCGAACAGTTCGGCACGCTGGCGACCCTGTATCCGGGGCGCATCGAGCTGGGCCTGGGCCGCGCGCCGGGCGCCGACCAGTTCACCGCCCATGCGTTGCGCCGCGAGCGCTCCGGCAGCGCCGACGACTTTCCCCAGGACGTTGCCGAGCTGCAGCGCTACCTCGGCCCGCGCACGCCGGATCAACGGGTCATCGCCGTGCCGGGTACCGGTACCAACGTGCCGATCTGGCTGCTGGGTTCCAGCCTGTTCAGCGCCCAGCTGGCCGGTGAGCGTGGCTTGCCCTATGCCTTCGCTTCGCACTTCGCGCCGCGCTATGTGCACGAGGCGATTCGCGTGTACCGCAATGCCTTCAAACCGTCCGAAACCCTCGAAAAGCCCTATGTGATGCTCGGTGTGCCGCTGATGGCCGCCGATACCGACGAGCAGGCTCAACACCTGGCCACGTCCGCCTACCAGCGGATTCTCTCGCTGATTCGCGGCCAGAGCCTGGTGCAGCGCCCGCCAGTGGAATCGATGGAGGGCCTGTGGCTGCCCCACGAGCGCGATGCCGTCGGCAGCTTCCTGGGGATGGCGGTGATTGGCGGCCCGCAGAAGATTCGTGCGCGCCTGGAGGTGTTGCTGGAGCAGACCGAGGCCGACGAGCTGATCTTCACCTGCGACCACTACGACTTCGCCGACCGTCTGCACGCCTTCGATATCCTCGCCAGCCTGCGTTGACCGAGGCGGCACGCGCGCCAAAAAACTCGAACTTGCCTGGCCGCTGTCTCTCTGAACTCTGTACCCCTCATCAACAGGAGCACAGAGATGAAGAAGACAGCATCGGCCCATTGGCAGGGCGGCATCAAAGACGGCAAAGGCACCATTTCTACCCAGAGCGGTGTGCTTGCCGAGCAGCCCTATGGCTTCAATACCCGCTTCGAAGACAAGCCCGGCACCAACCCCGAAGAGCTGATCGGTGCGGCCCATGCCGGCTGTTTCTCCATGGCGCTGTCCAAGGAGCTGGGTGAAGCGGGCATGACCGCCGAGAGCATCGATACCAAGGCCGAAGTGACCCTCGACAAGCAGGACGGCGGCTTCGCCATCACGGCGGTGCACCTGTCACTGAAAGCCAAGATTCCAGGCGCTGACCGCGCCGCTTTCGAGAAGGCGGTAGAAACCGCCAAGACCGGTTGCCCGGTCTCCAAGGTGCTGAATGCGGAAATCACCCTGGAAGTAGTACTGGAAGCCTGATCGACGTTCACCGCGTCAACCCCTGAGCCGCCCCGCGCGGCTCAGACTCTTTAATTGCACGCCAGTCAGAAACTGCCGCAGCGCAGATTCTTGCCCTGTGCCAATACGTTGCGCTCGGCATCGTAGAGCACCGCCTGCGCGCGCATCACCACTGCACGGGCCTCGACGCGATAACGCTGGCCGGCCTTGAAGTCGTCGTAGCGGATGCGCACGTCACAGGTCAGTTGCTGGGGCTCGGACATCATCGAAGTACCCCCGCCACCGGCCACTTCGAAGCGATAGCGCATCTCCAGCTCATGGGCACCAGGGGTTACCTGGAAGTAGCGACCGTCATTGACGCGCTCGCGATCCAGCCGCTCGGCCATCAGCAGGTCGATGCCTTCGCCCTTGAGGTCGATCCAGGCCATGTTCGGGTCGGCGGCTGGCAGCGGCGAGGCGCAGGCGCCCAGGAGCAGCAGGCTGGCAAGCAGGAGGGGCTGGCGCATCAGGGTGCCTCCGTTAGGCGATTGTGGGGATGCAGCAGTATCACGCAAAACGGCCGCGACTTCGCGGTAGGATGAGGCGTTTATCCCTTACATGACGATGGGCATGCTCGAGCAGTGCACCTCTCTCCTTGTCGACCTGCCGCGCCGCGTTGCGGTTCCCCTGCTTGCGCTGCTGCTGACTGGCTGCAGCACGGTCGATTACTACGGGCAACTGGTCCGTGGGCAATTGCAGCTGCTCAGTGCACGGCAACCGGTGCAGGCGCTGATCGATGATCCAGCCACCGATGCGCAACTGCGCGAGCGGCTGGTGCTCTCCCAGCAAGCACGACGTTTCGCCAGCGAGCAGCTGGCCCTGCCGGACAATCGCAGCTATCGCCTGTATGCCGACCTGCAGCGGCCCTTCGTGGTGTGGAACCTGTTCGCCACCGAAGAGTTCTCGCTGCAGCCGCAGCTGCACTGTTTCCCGATTGCCGGCTGTGTGGCCTACCGCGGGTTCTACGAGCAGAGTCGTGCCCGTGGCGCGGCGGCCTTGCTCAAGGCGCAGGGCCTGGACACCTACCTGGGCGGCGTCGAAGCCTATTCGACCCTGGGCTGGTTCGATGACCCGATCCTCAACACCATGCTGCGCTGGAGTGACGAGCGTCTGGTGGCGGTGATCTTTCACGAGCTGGCGCACCAGCAGTATTACCTGGCAGGGGATACGGCCTTCAACGAGTCCTATGCCACCTTCGTCGAGCAGGAGGGCTTGCGCCAATGGCGCGCCGGGCGGGGTCTGCCGGCTGCCAAGACGCTCGGCGTGCAGCCGCGCGAGCAGTTCAGCGAACTGGTGCTGGCCAGCCGCGCACGCCTGGAGAGGCTCTATGCCAGCGGCCTGGATGCCGAGGCGATGCGTGCTGGCAAGCAGGCGGAGTTCGGGCGCCTGCGCGCCGAGTATCGGCAACTGCGCAGCCGCCAGTGGAACGGCGTGGGCTATTACGACGGCTGGATCAACGGGCCCTTGAACAACGCCAAGCTGCTGCCGTTCGGGCTCTATGACCAGTGGGTTGCGGCGTTCGCCAGGCTATTCGCCGAGGTGAACGGTGACTGGCCGGCGTTCTACCGGCGGGTCGCCGAACTGGGCGCCTTGCCACAAACGCAACGGCAGATACAACTGCGGGCGCTGTCCGTTGTCCGAGAGTAGGGTCCGAACAACTAGACGCAGAGGAAGGTCGTGATGAGAGGATGGACGGCAGTGATGCTGGCGCTGGGCGTGATGAGCAGCAGCGCCTGGGCGGCGCCCAAGTCGTGCGAAGAGCTCAAGCAGGAAATCGAAGTGAAGATCCAGGCTGCGGGCGTGGCCAGCTATACGCTGGAAATCGTGCCCAACGAAGAGGTCGAAGACGACGCCATGGTGATCGGCACCTGTGACGGCGGTAGCCGCAAGGTGATCTACCAGCGCAACGACCTGACCGGCTCGCGGATGATGTAGCGGCCCGCGCCGCTACCCTAGCCTAAGAACGCCTGGTGCAGCTGCGCCAGCGTCTGCACATGATGAGCCGGGCGTTCACTGCTCAGCTCTTCCAGGCTGCCAAACCCGTAACCGACCGCCACCGCCCGCACGCCGTTGCCATGGGCGCCGATCAGGTCATGCTTGCGGTCGCCGATCATCAGCGTATCGGTTGGGTCCAGGCCTTCCTGCTCGAGCAGGTGGGCGATCAGCTCCACCTTGTTGGTGCGCGTACCGTCCAACTCGCTGCCGTAGATGGCCTTGAAGTAACGGGCGAAATCGAAGTGCCGGGCGATCTCGGTGGCAAACACCGTGGGTTTGCTGGTGGCGATGTACAGGGTGCGGCCCTGATCCTGCAGCAGTTGCAGGAGCTCGATCACCCCGTCGAACACCTGGTTCTCGTACAGCCCGACCTCGCGGAAGCGGTCACGGTAGTGATTTACCGCCTCCCAGGCGCGCGCCTCCGTCAGGCTGTAGGTATGCATGAAGCATTGCAGCAGCGGCGGGCCGATGAAGTGTTCAAGTGCGACCAGATCGGGCTCGTGGATGTCCAGTTTCGACAGCGCATACTGCACCGAGCGGGTGATGCCTTCACGCGGGTCGGTGAGGGTGCCGTCGAGGTCGAAAAGAACGGTGCGCTGCTGCATCTTGGGTTATCCACTGGCCTGAATCGGCGCGGATTGTCCCGCACCGCAAGCACCCCGGCAACTCAGGCGGCGAGCGGGCGGTAGATCCAGCGCAGGCTCAGGTGGGTCAGCGGCCACAGCAGCGCCAGCAGCAGGAGCCCGAACAGCAGCATCAGCACTAACACCAGAATTTCCGAGCCGGCATACAGCGCCACCAGCAACACGAAGCCCAGCACGCCGGCCACCAGCAGCCAGCTCACCATGCACGCCAGTACGCTCGCCAATAAGCGGCCTACCGCCAGCTGCGGTAACTGCGTCGGCAGGGAACGGTGGGCGGCGATCAGCGCCACCAGGCTGTACACCAGGCCGATGGCACTGCTGAGGCCCAGCATCCACTCCATGCCATAGGGGCTGATGGCAGTGGAGGGCAGCAGCGTCAGCAGCTTGGTGTAGAGCACCAGGAACAGCAGGCCGAAGGCCAGTGCGGTTTCAGCGCGGCTTATCCGGGTGAGGCCGTTCTGGAACTGGCCCGTGCGGCGCATCAGGTGCAGGCTCAGCCACAGCGGCAACAGGCTCGCCAGCAGGAAGGACACCAGGTTGAGCGGCAGCATGAGCAGGGTGGGCGAAACGCCTCGGGCGTTTTCATACAGCCAGGGCCCTATCTGCGCCCACAGCAGGTTGTAGAGCAGGCCGACCACGAAAATGGCCACCAGGTAGAGGGCCACAAACAGGGCGATAAGCCGCGCCGGGCGGCTGACATCCACCAGGTTGTGACGCTGCAGGTAGTAGCGGGCGAGCAGCAACGCGCTGCAGCCGTCGACGGCCAGCGCACTCAGCCAATAGGCGGCCAACTGCCACAGGTTGTTCAGGTAGGCCTGGAAGTGCTCCGGCTCCAGGGTCAGCCACATGATGACCCAGTGGATCACCAGGCTTGCCGTGCAGCATGCCAGCGCGGTGAACAGCAGGCGCATGGGCAGCCGCGATGGTTGTCGAGGCTCGACGCCAGGGCCGGGCTCGACCTGGCTGATGGTGGGGTTGCTGTCCATGGTGATTTCCTTTTGCGGCGAGGCGGCGCCAGCAGGGTAGAGGGCAAACGGGGGCGGTGCCGTGCAGCGAGGGATGCGCGGCTCAGCGGGACGGCGGCGGCAGCCATTGCGAACGGCCGAAGCGGCCGCGCAGCCAGGTGATCGGCCACATGGCGGCGGACAGGATCAGCAGGTACTCGAAGAAGCGAAAAGGCACCACCACCCAGCTGCTGAGTTCATCCACCCTCTGGCCGCGGGCATCGACGAAGTGAAAATCGTAGTTCACCCCGGTGCTGCCGCCGCCATGGCTGACGATCTCGCGGGTCTGCAACTGCGCGCCCGCCGGCGCGAACAACCACTCCAGCGGCTTGTTGTAGGCCGGGTTACCACGGGCATCGAGGAACATGCCGACATAGGCCGTGATGGCAATCAGTACCGCCGCCGCCACCGGCTTCGCCCAGGTGATGCGCGCTTTCCAGGCAATGGCGCTGAACACCAGCAATACCGCCGCGCTGGCTACCCCGTCGATGAAGATTGCGCCCGTGAAGAACAGATAAAAGGCCAAGCCGATCAGGCAAAAACCACCGATCACGGCGGCGGCGATGGCGAAGATGCAAATGACGGTGAGGAAGCTGGAGCGTGGCTTTTTCATGGCGGCGATTCTAGCGCAGGGCTCAATGGTTCAGGTGCCGTCGGTGTGCAGGCGATGCGTGCCGCACTGTAGGCAGCGAAACAGATAACCCGTCGGGTTGCCGTCCGCGCTCAATGCCTGCACATGGGTGTCGTTCAGATGCTGCAGATCAGCCGCCAGTTCCGGTCGCAGCCCTTCTACCTCGGTAGATCCGACATAAGCGATGAACTGGCACGGCTGCCCGCAATGCACCAGCCAGTGGGCTTGCTGCCAAGCCAGATAGCCCGGCGTGCGGTCACACACCTCGGCGATCAGCTCTGCATTCAAGGCGTTGGCCGAGACCGAGGGATCCGGCTGCCAGCCTTCAATGGAGAGCTCGTCGTTGAATTGCCCCTCGTAGCGCCGGGCTGCACTGCCATCGGCGATGCACCAGGGGCACAGGTAGTCGGGTTTGTGTATGGCGTAGAACGGACCACGGTACTTCCAATCGCGTAGGTGTCCGCAACAGGAGCAGGTGCCGACCTCGGGTGCGAACAGGTCCAACTGGTAAGCATTGGGATGCAGACGGAAGATTGGTAGATCCTGTTTCATTGGCGATTTTCCAAGCGGATGAGGTGAGCCATGTAGTTATCGAAGTGCTCACAGGCGGTGTCCAGTTGCCAGCTCTGCTTGTCTGCTATGAAGGCATGCCAGGCCGGCAGGTGGCTGGTCAAGCGCTGCTCCTGCCGTTGCCGGTCGAGGTAGGCAAGGGCGGCCATGGCGTGCTGCTGATCGAAGTACAGCTGTGGTTGGCCCAGGTAGTAGTGCAGGTAGCGCTCCAGGTAGTCGACCGCCTCATCGCTGGCGAAACGGGCTAGCGCGACGCAATACGCGAAGCCGGCATAGCACAGGTCGCTGCGTAGCAGCAGGCGGCCTATTTGTGATTCCAGTTGCGGGCAGGGAATCAGCGCCGCGAGATGGGCGCCTACTGTGCGCGAGCGCCAGTCGACATGTGCCAGCAGGTGGCTGGCCAGGTGCCCGTCAGCGTCGCTCAGATTGGCCGCCAGGTATTCGCGAGCTGTCTCATTGTGCAACCCGAAGTACAGCGGCACCACCCAGCGTTCACGTAGCGATATCTCCAGTGGAGCCTGGTGACAGGGCACGTCCAGCTCGGCGAAGGGACTGATGTGCCGGATGATCGCACCGGCAATGTGGCGTTGCGCATCTGGTGTCATTGAGGCTCCGGTCGGTTCGCCATTTGAGTAGTGACAGGCCTCGGCAAAAGCCATCAAGTCGAGCACTGTACCGACTCCTGCGCTGGTCGGTCATCTGCGCAGCGCGTGCCTCTGCCGGCGAGCGGGAAGACCAAGCGCTGGCAGCCTCACTGCACGGCGGTGACGCGACGCCGAGCGCACGGTCCGCGGTGCGCTGGGTGATCGCCAACCCGCTGACTGTACCTGCCTGCCAGGCAGCGTTCTTCACTCCAGTGATGCGGCCGCAGCGTTGCAGCTCAGAAATCGCTCACCTCGTCCATGGCGGCGTCGATTGCTGCCTGATCCACGGGTTGCCTATCGGCTTCGAACAGCCGACTGCGTTGCTCGTCCATGGCATCCATGATGCCCATCAGGGCCAGGTAGATCGCTTCGCGTTCGGTGGTCTCGATGAAGCCTGAGCGGCGATCCAGCGCACTGAAACCCTCGGTGCACTGCCGAACCACGGCTGCCAGTTGGGCGGTAATGTCCACAGCGCTGCCTGGTGTCTGCGCGGCGATGACAAGCGCCCGCCCGTCTAAGTCATGGGGTGCAAGCCGGAAGGCTCTCCAGTGGCAGGCGTTCAGGCCTTTTCGCCGTAGCGGCTCGTCAACCACTCATCGATGGCATGCTGAATGTCGGGGCATGCCCGACGGGCCTCTTCGACGATGCTGGCGCCGGTTGCCGGGCAGGTCAGGGCGAATTCACGCTGCAGCCAGGCGCGCAGATTTTGCGCCGAGCCTGGATCGTCGGGTGGCTGGTTCAGGTCGTCGAAACCCAACTCGGCATAGCCGACGCCGAACAGCTGCAGGAAGTCCTGGAAGTTCTTCGCCAGCACCCGATTGTCGCAACCTTCCGAACCCAGATGGACGACTGGCACCTGGCGGGCATCGGTACCGTCGAGCAGCCAAAAGGCGACCAGCGAACCATCCGGGCCGGCGCCGAAGCAGGCGAAGTGGGCAGCCATGGCCGTGTCGCCATCGAACCAGGCGAGCAGGCCGCCATAGTCGTCGGGCCTGAGGCGCATGCAGCCGCTGATGGGGTAATCGGTTTGGTCCAGATAGTCGCAGATTCGGCGCAGCGCGTCGGGAAGCTCGACGCCTGCGGGAACGCTGGCCTGGATACGCTGGAAGCGAGTCATGTCAGCAGTTGCCATCCATAAGGAGGTTTAGCGGAAGCTCGCCGCACCAGCGCGCCTACGGCGCTACTCACGCCATGAAGTCTGTACTGGTTTGCGGCTGCTTGTTGTCGCTTCAACCCTAGAGCTTCGGCTGCGCTGGAATACGATCCTGCAATTCCGGTCGTGGGTAGGTGCGGAACTCGTCCGCCCATTTATCGGCAGAAGGAATGATTTCAAATGCCGGTAGTTCGTCATAAATGAAATCGAATCTGAAGTTGCCGTCAGGCGTGAGTGTGAATGTTGCGGTGTACCACGCGTGCCCATTTTCATGGAGAGCGGCCATCTTGGGACGCAGCTCACGAAATGCATCGCTCACTTCATCTTCCGCAACGAACGACACGGTACTTCCATCATCTCGGCAATACAGACCTTTTTCCGAAAAGAAGCGCGTGATGGCCAGGAAAGAGTAGGTAGCGTCTATCCAGCCTTCATCGGGCAGCACTTCATACACACCTTGGGCTATGGCTTGCTGCAGCTGCTGTATTTCGGGCGTCATTTCAGGGACCTGTAGGGTTTATGATGGTGTGTTTGGCTGTATTGCCGCCAATGGTCTCGGTAATTCTGAACTCGCTGGCCCGCAAACTACCGTCGGTATATATGGGCCTAATTTTAACATGCACGTCTTTGCCTGCTGCCAGTTCGCTAGCCCAGCGCTTCTCCATCTGCCCCCACTCACCGGCGTGGTAATTATTGATGTCCTTGTGCATGGGAGTCAGGTTGCCTTTACCGCCGTGGCCGCCGAACTGCGAGCCAATAAGATGACCGCCTTGGTCGTCGGCGAGCCGCCCATCGTTCTTGCCGACGGTGCGCTGAGCGTAAGGATTACGGTCAGCCTTGCTGAGTGACAGCTTGCCTTCGACGGAGCTGATACGGCCTTCGGCGTCCGTGGTGTATTTGTAGCCGTTGAGCTCATAGCTGTCGTTTGCTTTGAGCCTTCGTTTCTTGATCTGCACACCCTGTCTGGCGCCGTCTGATCCTTTGCCAGCATCCGATGTGGCGTCGGCTGCTCGTGCGCTTTCACTGGCGGTTTCTGCAGTTTTACCTGCCTGCGCAGCACCCTCAGCACCTCGTGCGGTGTCTGCTATGGCGTCAACCGCCTCGATTCCGCGCGCCGCTTTGCCCAGGGTGCCGGCGCCTTTTGCGATGGCACCAGCCGGTATGAACATCGACAGGAACGAGCCGCCCTTTTGCGCATCGCTGTTCAGTTCGAAGAGATCCCCTGCGGTACCTGCGCTCATCATCGTGCTGGCCTGGCTGGCGAGCTCATTGGCCTTGGCCAGATCGCCGGCCTGGTGGGCGGCAAGGGCGGCCTTTTCCATAGCTTGTGCGCGCAGGGCGATGGGCGGGATGCCCGCCGCCGAGCTGTACTTGCTGGCCATCACGCCGAGGTTCCAGAGATCCGTAGGCAGGTTGCCGATGCCCTTGAGAACACCAACGCCGGTATCCAGCGGGTCGTCAACGCTGGCCTCGGCTATGCGTTTGGTGCTGCTCCAGGCGCCGGAACCGAAGTCCTTGGTCTTCTCCCACAGCGAGCGCTCGTCGGCTTCTGCTTCGAGCAGCGCCTGCAGTTCCGGGTTGGCCTCTTTGTCGGCTGCTTCCGCTTGGGTATCCGCGCTGCGCTGGGTGGTGACGACCTTGCCCAGTGCGCCGCCGATACCTGCACCGTTGCAGTTGACCAGGCAGGCGCTGTCCTGGCGTACCAGGGGGATGTTGTTGACCTTGACGTCGCTCTGGCCGCTGAGAAACTTGACGTAGCCGCCGCCCAACGAGGTTCCGGCCACCACATGGGAGCCGGCATCCCCCTGTACGCCCTTGTGCAGGTCGCCGACTCGGTACACCGGTACGCCCTGAGCTTTGACGTCTGGCGAAGACTGGGTCTGATTGCCGATGGTGGCGAAGCTGTCGAAGGGCACCACGGCATTACCGACCTTGCAGAAGTCGGGCACCGAGCAGACCGCTTTCCATTCATGGCTGTCGTTGGCGGCGTGGCGGGCGTTGCCGAGCAGATCCTTGCCGTCTTTTGTCGGCTTCGATTCGGCCAGCTCACCGTCCTTGAAAACGCCTTTTTCGTACAGTTCATTGACCTGTCTTGCAGTCTTGTCGAAGCTCTCCCGCTGGCCTGGAAAATACTCGCCGTTGCTGGCAGTGAAGGCTTCCCAGGGGTGGCCGCCACGGGCATACAGACTGTCCAGGTTATTGAGTGCGTTAGCCGCCTGTTCGGCGCTGTCGATACCGAAGTTCTTACGGAACAGGTTGGCGTTGTGGTGCGGGCCCGCGACGATGTCGATATCAAGCGCCATGCACGTCCTCCTGCACCAGGGGAACGTCCAGCGTGCCGATTGCTAGTCTTCGCCAGGGCTCGCCACGTTCGAAGGTGCCGCGCCAGATCAGCGATACCTGCCGGGCATCCAGGTCGATGGCCACGGTATCGAGCACCAGTGGCCCTTGCCGGCAATGACCACTGGTGCCGGTCAGGGAGGCCAGCGCCAGCACCCCCGGCAGGCGGAAGTGGGTCAGGCCCTCGGGCAGCATGCCGAGCAGGGAGATGAATTCGTCGCCGCTCAGGTAGCCGGGCTGAATCAGGTCAGGCGGTGCGGCCTGGTAAAAGCGTTCGTCGAAATCATCGGGCAGCAGCGGATAGCGCTCACGCTGCCAGTGCTCGTCGTAGGTGCCGGCGTAGCGCAGGCGGGCCTGGCTCCAGCGGGCGAGTGGGGCGAAGCCTTGTGGCGGCAGAACGTCGTGGGGGCTGGTGATGGGCGCCTCGGCGTCCTCGATCTGTGGCGCCGGCAGCTCGCTTACGCCCTCAAGCCATTGGCGTATCTGCTCCTGCGCTTCGGGCGACACGGCTTGCAGGTCGGCCTCAGCGGGCAGCCAGCCGCACCCGGCAGGATTCTCGGGGTTGTACACCCGCTCCACCTCGCTTTGCTGGCTGGCCATCACGCTGTAGCAGCCGCCGAAGGCATAGCGGTAGTCGAGGGGCACCTGGTTGACGGGCTCGGCGCTGCTCAGGTGCCACTGCTGCCCCTGGCGTACGAAGCGCCGGGGGCCATGCAGTTGCAGCAGCTTGCGCCGCGTGCCGACGCGAATGCCGGCCAGCCAGCCGGTCAGGGCAGCGCCGCCCGTGCTGCGTGCGCTACCGGTCACGTAGACATCGCTGGCCGCTTTGAACAGCAGCAGATCGCCTTCGCGGCGCAGCACGCTCTGCAGGGGGTTGGCCTCGGGGTGACCGTCGTATTCGTCTGCATAGACGATGGGTGTCTGCACCTCGGCCCGTTGCAGCGGTTGATAATTACCGCTCAGCGCGAAGGTGCCGCGCAGCACCAGCACGTCGTAGACGACACCGCCAGGGCCGGTCTTCTCGAACCAGGCGTGGGGAAAGCCGCTGCGGTTATCGATCTGCACGTTGCGTCCGTTCGCCCAGGGTCAGGATTGGTCGGGCATCGATGGCGCGGCCGTGATGAGCGACACGCTGTGCAGGCACTCGGGGTTGTTCTGCTTGAATGCAAAGCGCAGTTGACCCCAGGGGCGCACGCTCTCCCAAACGCTTGTCTCGTTTAGCGAGCGGCCACGCGGGGCCGAGACCAGAAGCAGTTCACCATAGCGAGCTTCGATATCATCGCGGCCGATGCAGGCACCGCTCAGAAACAGGCCGACGGTACTCTGGCGCGCAGCATGCTCCTTGTTGAGGACGGTGAAGCCGGTCTGCGCAATGCGTACGTTGTCCAGCAGGGCCACTTCGCCGCCCACCCAGCGCGTGCGATGCTCATCCTGCTTGTCCAGCTGCAGCGGGCTGCCGAGCGTCTGCTCGATCTTGGCCTTGGTCAGTGGCGCCTGTTGCGCCAGTTGCTCGATGGTTTGCCAGAGCGTGAAAGAGGCTTGGTTCATCCGTTGGTTCTCGTTCGTTGTGGAGCAGGCTGTTGCGCTCGCCACCAGCAAATAGGCAAAGAGCCTGAAAAAAAGCCGCTTACTCGCCGACGTTGTCGTCATACCAGCTGCCGTAGTAATCGTTGTACGTGACGAACTGGCCGTCGACCTTGACCGATGAGGTTTCGCTGCCCCACAGGCGGCCGACCGCCGAGCGTGCAGCCTCGCTATTGCCGTTGCTGAGCAACTGATCATAGGCGGCGTTGTAGCCGGCATGGTTGGCCGGCGAACCGTTGATGCCGATGTCGGGGCCGCCGTTGGCGATGATTTCGCGCTGCACCTTGATATTGTTCAGCACGGCCGCCCCCTCGTCCTTGAGCGCACCGTTGACGTACGCCGCCTTGGAGGACAGGTCCTGCTCGTACGGGTTGCTGGCATGCCCTACCTCGTGAGCCAGCAATTGCGTCACTGTTTCGGGGGCGTCGCGCATGTCGCCATCGATGACGATCCTGCTGACGTCGCCCTCCTGGATGGCGTAGGTGCCCTCGCCGGCAGGGCCGTATTCGATGTCCCAACCTTCCTCCTGCAACTGGCGCAGGCCGCCTTGCAGCGAGGGCGACTGGGCGGCAATGCGGTCGACCGCCGTGCCCAGGCCGGTGGTCACGCCCGCGGGCGTAGCGGCTGCCGCAGGCGCATTGCTCCTCAGCGCCAGGCTGCCCTGGGCGTCGGCGCCGGGGCGCTTGTCGTTACCCTGGGCGGTGGGCGCCGCTGTCGAGCCCTGGCCGCGCATTACACCCGCGACCGCAGCCAGCGCGCCCACCAGCGAACCGGGTTCCATCTTGCCGCTGTGCTCGGGGGCCGGCTGAGCCGTACCCGAGTTGAGCAGAATGTCCGAGGGCGCGTCGGCGTGCAGGTGCTCTTGCGCCTTGAAGTGGATGTCCTTGGCGCTGAGGTAGATGGCATCCGGGGTCAGGGTCAATTGCGAGCTGCCGACCTTGAATTCGATCTTGTCGCCGGCCGAAACCGCCCAGGTCTTGCCAACGAAGTCGGTGCGGTTCATCCCCACGGCCGAGAACATGGCCATGCCGACATTGCGGTTGTAGCCCAGGCCGACGTTGGTCATCTTCGCCATGCCGATGCTCTCGACCTTGAAGCGCCCGATGTTGACCGTCTTGTTGTGGCCAATGCTGTAGCGCTCGTTACGGGCGATCTTCTTGGTGCGGTTGGCGCCGACATCGACGGTCTCGTTGCGGCCAATCGACTTGCTGCGGTCGCGGCCGATGGCGTGGGTCTCGTCCAGCTCGACGACGATGTCCTGATTGCGTTCGGCATGGATGTACAGCTGCTCTTCGCCCTTCTTGTCCTCCATGCGGATTTCATTGAACTGCGCCGGCGTGCCGCCCTTGCTGGAGCGGCTCTTGATACCGCTTTGCGTGGCGTTGGCGGGCAGCTCGTAAGGCACCGTCTGTTCGGCGTTGTAGACGCGACCGGTGATGATCGGTCGGTCGGGGTCGCCTTCCAGGAAGCTGACGATCACCTCCTGGCCAATACGCGGGATCTGGACCGAGCCCCAGTTCTTGCCGGCCCAGTTCTGCGACACGCGGATCCAGCAGGAGCTGTTCTCGTTGGACTGGTCGTGACGATCCCAGTAGAAGTGCACCTTCACACGGCCGAACTGGTCGGTCCAGATTTCCTCGCCCTGCGGGCCGACCACCAGCGCCGTTTGCGGCCCCTGCACGATCGGCTGCACGGTCAGCGGCAGCGGTCGGAACACCTGGCTGGCGTCGATGCAGTCCAGGCGGCTGTCGAATTGCAGAGGTTCTTCGTGGGTATTGTTCTCGAAGGCCTCCTGAACGATCTGGTAGTCGGCACTGACCGCCAGGTATTCGCGGTTCTGATCGGCACGCGGGTAGCCGGTCATGCTGAACAGGTGGCCGGAGCCGATGCCTCGGGCGTTGCTACGCAGCTGAATGCGCTCGTACTGCGTCTGGATGGCCTCGATACGGTTGCGGGCGTATTGCTCGCCATCCTTGCTCTGCACGTACTCGCCGGGATAGTCGAACAACGGGTGGCCAGCGTTACTGTGCGGCCGCGAGACGATCGAGCGCACTTCCAGGCGGGCGCTGGGGCGCTGGAAGTCATAGTCGTTGAGCTCCAGCGAACCTGGCTGCACCTCGTGATTCAGGTGCCAGTCGTAGATATGGTCGCGCTCACGCATCTGATCTTCCAGCGGGAAGAACGGTACGCTGGCGTAGCCCGGTGCAGCTCGATGCGCACCGTAGGCGTCGCACAGCACCAGCACATGGCGGGCCTGCTCGTGGCGAAAGTAGTAGTAGATGCCTTCCTGCTCGAGCAGCCGGCTGACGAAGTCCAGGCTGGTTTCACGGTACTGAACGCAGTAGTCCCACTCGCGATAGGTGCGCGTCAGCGCGTCTTCGAAGTCGGAGAAACCCAGGTCGCGAAACACCTGCTTGACGATGTCAGGCACCGTCTTGTTCTGGAAGATCCGGCAGTCGGAGGTTCTGGAGAGCAGCCACAACCAGGGCTTGAGGGTGACCCGGTAGCTGGCGAATTGCCCGCTACCGGCAGCCTGGCTACAGCGCGCAGCGATGCCGTGAAAATAACGGTCGCTGCCATCGGCCAATTGCAGTGTCAGGCCCATGGGCTTGCCGAGCAAGGCATTGAGCGGCAGCGAGTGATCCTCGGAAATCAGCGCCAACTCATAGGCGAATGGCCGGCTGAGCTCGTCGCGGCCTTCCATGCGGCGCAGCACCAGCACGTCACCACCCAGCGGGCTGGTGACGATGGCCATGCGTGCATCCTGGGTAATTGCCATCTGGCGTCCTCTAGCGCAGCGAGCGTTCGGGTTGTTATTGCACCTGTGCAAACGCGTAATGCAGGTCATGGTCCTGCACGCTGACCTGCACGCCAGCCAGCGGCTTGCCTTCGAGCAAGCGGCCGAGGAACTCGCGGCTCATGTCCGGCAGCATGCTGTTGGTGAGGATCGCGTCGATCTGCCGGCCGCCGCTCTCGTTCTCGGTGCAGCGCGAAACCACCAGGTCGACCACTGCGTCGTCGTAGCTGAACGGCACCTTGTGGGTGCTTTCGATGCGTTTCTTGATGCGCTCGAGCTGCAGGCGGGTGATGGCCTTGAGCATGTCGTCCGACAGCGGGTAGTAGGGGATGGTCACCAGGCGGCCGAGCAGGGCCGGCGGGAAGATCTTCAGCAGCGGCTCGCGCAGCGCCTTGGCGATGCCTTCGGGTTCGGGCATCAGCTCGGGGTCGCTGCACAGCCCGGCGATCATCTCGGTGCCGGCGTTGGTGGTGAGCAGGATCAGGGTGTTCTTGAAGTCGATCTGGCGGCCTTCGCCATCTTCCATCACGCCCTTGTCGAACACCTGGAAGAAGATCTCGTGGACGTCCGGGTGGGCCTTCTCGACCTCGTCGAGCAGCACCACGCTATAAGGGCGGCGGCGCACCGCTTCGGTCAGCACGCCGCCCTCGCCGTAGCCGATGTAGCCCGGTGGCGCGCCCTTGAGGGTGGACACCGTGTGGGCTTCCTGGAACTCGCTCATGTTGATGGTGATGACGTTCTGCTCGCCGCCGTACAGGGCTTCGGCCAGGGCCAGGGCGGTTTCGGTCTTGCCCACGCCGGAGGTGCCGGCGAGCATGAACACGCCGATCGGCTTGTTGGGGTTGTCGAGCCCGGCGCGGGAGGTCTGGATACGTTTGGCGATCATTTCCAGAGCGTGATCCTGACCGATGATGCGTTTTTTCAGGTGCTGGTCGAGCTTGAGGACGGTTTCCAGCTCGTTGCGCGCCATGCGCCCGACCGGAATGCCGGTCCAGTCGGCGACCACCGAGGCCACCGCCTGATAATCGACGGTCGGCAGGATCAGCGGGTCTTCGCCCTGCAAGGCGCTCAGGCGGCTCTGCAGGTCGGCGAGCTTGCTGCGCAGGGCAGCGTGTTCCTCGTCGCTCAGGCGCGCCTCGCCGGCCTCGCGGCTGGTATCGTCCACCGGCTCGGCGGCAGCGCGCAGGCTGGCGCGGGTGGCCAGCAGTTCGTCGACCAGTGCCTTCTCGTCGGCCCAGCGGGTTTCCAGGGTAACCAGACGCAGGCGCTCTTCGGCCAGGGCCGCGTCGACGTCGAGCAGGCGGCTGCCGATGTTCACGCCGATGGCTTGTTCGCGGCCGATGATGGCCAGCTCGGTTTCCAGGGCCTCGATGCGCCGACGGCTGTCATCCACCTCGGCCGGTACCGCGTGCAGGCTGATGGCCACGCGGGCGCAGGCGGTGTCGAGCAGGCTCACCGACTTGTCCGGCAGCTGGCGCGCCGGGATGTAGCGGTGCGACAGCTTGACCGAGGCTTCCAGCGCCTCGTCGAGAATCTGCACCTGGTGGTGCTTTTCCATGGTCGCGGCGACGCCGCGCATCATCAGGATGGCGCGGTGCTCGGACGGCTCGTCGACCTGCACCACCTGGAAGCGACGGGTCAGGGCCGGATCCTTCTCGATATGTTTCTTGTACTCGGCCCAGGTGGTGGCGGCCACGGTGCGCAGGGTGCCGCGGGCCAGCGCCGGCTTGAGCAGGTTGGCGGCATCGCCGGTACCGGCCGCGCCACCGGCACCGACCAGGGTGTGGGCTTCGTCGATGAACAGGATGATCGGCTTGGGCGAGCTCTGCACGTCCTCGATGACCTGGCGCAGGCGCTGCTCGAATTCACCCTTCATGCTCGCACCGGCCTGCAGCAGGCCGACGTCCAGGCTGCGCAGCTCGACGTCCTTGAGGCTCGGCGGCACGTCGCCGGCGACGATGCGCAGGGCGAAACCTTCGACCACGGCGGTCTTGCCCACCCCGGCCTCGCCAGTCAGGATCGGGTTGTTCTGCCGGCGACGCATGAGGATGTCGACCAGTTGGCGGATCTCGTCATCACGGCCGACGATGGGGTCGAGCTTGCCACTGCGGGCCTGCTCGGTGAGGTCGACGGTGAAGCGCTTGAGCGCTTCCTGCTTGCCCATGGCACTGGGTGCGATGGCGCCGCTGGCTTCGCCCGGGGCTGCACCAGCCTGGAAACCATCGGTGGCGCTCAGGGCGTTCTCCGGCGAGGCGCCGACGATCTCGTCGAAGCGCTCGGTAAGGGTCTCCACCTTGAGCTTGTCGAACTCCCGGGAAATCGCCAGCAGCGCATTGCGCAGGCTCGGCGTCTTGAGGATACCGACGATCAGGTAGCCGCTGCGCACCTGGCTTTCGCCGAACATCAGGCTGCCGTACACCCAGCCGCGCTCGACCGCTTCCTCGACATGGGAGGACAGGTCGGTGATCGAGGTGGAGCCGCGCGGCAGGCGATCCAGGGCTTCGGTGATGTCCTTGGCCAGGCGCGCCGGCTCGATGCTGAACTGGCGGATGATCTGGTGCAGGTCGGAGTCCTGCAACTGCAGGATCTGGTGCAGCCAGTGGCTCAGCTCGACGTACGGGTTGCCACGCAGCTTGCAGAACACGGTGGCGGCTTCGATGGCCTTGTAGGCGACGCTGTTGAGCTTGCCGAACAACGCGGCGCGACTGATTTCACCCATTTTCCTGTCCTCTAATTCGGGGTAGTGAGCGGCTGGGTGACGACATGGTGTCGATCCAGCAGCAGATCCTTTGCATCCTCGCTCGGTTTTCCAAGCCAGGTATCGAAGCCGAGTCGGCAGCCGCCATCCAGTGCTGCGGGCGGCACCTCCTCCTGTTTGAGCACCAGGTTGGTGTCCCAGTCCAGTTCCATGCCGACGTATTCGGCCACCCAGGCCGCCAGCTCGGCGAGCAGCGGCTGATCGGGCAGAAAACGCCGGTACTGCGTCAGGCTCAAGGGGCCGATACGCAGGCGAAATTTGTGTTGCCGGTCCCACACGTGGGTGCCCAGGCACAGGTCCATGCCGAGGGTGCAGGTGCTGGCCCCCAGGCGGCTGTATTCCGGCAATGGCAGCCACTGGCCGACGTATTCCTCGAGCGCTACCGGCACGCCGAAGTACTCGGCGAGGATGGCCTGCAGGCCGTCGGGGTAGCGGGTCTGGGCGGCCAGATGACCGGTGAAGTAATAGCGCGCCGCATCAGGAATCGGGCCCTGACCGAGCAGACTGTGCATGCCGCGGCCGGACAGCGCAGCGAGGCGTGGCGACCAGTAATCATCAGCGGCGCGATCCTGGGCCACCGTCGGTCGTGCCTCGGCCCAGGCGCGGTAGAACAGGGTCAGCAGGCGATGATTGAATACGTCGAGAAAGCGCTTGAAGGTGGCGTCGCCGTGGTGGCGCTGGCGCTCGCGGGCATGCTCGGTCAGGTGAATCGGCAATGGCCCGTTGGGGCCGGTAAGGCCGAAGAAGAACTGCTCGATGCGTGGCGTGCCGGTGCTGTCGTGGATGACGCTGGCCAGGGTCGACGGGGCGAAGCCGCAGTCCGGCTTCTGGCCGAGGCGCAGTGGGTCGTCGACCAGGCGTACGGAATGGCCCAGGCGCGGGCGTTCCGGGTATTCGCACTCGATGCGCCGCATGGCCTGGAAGAAATCGTAGTTCCAGGGCGCCTCGGCCATCGCCGCCAGGGTGTTCACAGCGTCGGTCGACATCCGGGCTTGGCCCTCCAACGCATTACTTCGCCGCGCTCGGTGGTGCGCAGCACCGTCTCGGTGAAGCTGTTGATCGATACGTAACGGGTCAGGAAGCGCTCCAGCACCGAACCGAGCAGGAACACGCCGGTACCGCGAAAGGCGTTCTCGTCGAACTCCAGGCCGATCTCCAGGCCACGCCCGAAGACGATCGGCCCCGGCATCGGCAGGCGCCGCGTGCACGGCTGGGCGCTGACCTTGCGCAGGCCGTCGATCTGCAGCTGCAGGGCGTTGTCGCCGACATCGCCGTACAGGCGCAGCAGTTCACGCAGGGCGGCGGCGCCCTGGCCCTGTTCGCTGAGCGACAGGTAGTTGAGCGACAACTGGCTGATCAGGCGCCAGGCGCTGGCGTCATGGGCGCGGCTGGCGCGCGGGCGGCTGGGGCCGGCCAGGCAGCGCACGGCGACCACCGGGGCGCTGTCTTCCAGGGTGAAATCGCTGCGCGTGCCACCGATCGGCATCGACAGCGGCAGATCGCGGTTGGTGCACAGCGCGCCGATGCCCAGCTGGCGCAGGTCGTGGCGGTACGGGGCCTGGTTGGCGTCGACCAGCGAGATGAAGGTCTCGCTGCCAATGTAGGTGGAGCGTGGGCCGTTGCGGCGCTGCTTGCTGGACAGCACCCGGGGTTCGCGGCGCAGGCTGTACCAGGCCTGTTCACGGCCGTAGCGCGACGGATCGCGCACCGCGTAGAACGGCTGGAAGGGCTGCTCGGGGCCGCTGCCATGGCCACTGACTTCGCTGATCGAGTGGATCTCGAAATCCTGCGGGCGGGTGCGGTCGGCGATGATCTGGTGCTCGTGCACCCGGTCGCTCAGGTGAATACGGTCGGCGCGGCGGGCGAACAGGTTGATCGCCGGGGTGCAGAACAGCCGGAACTGCTCGGCACCTATGCTGTTTTCCAGGCTGTTGTCGAGGCGGTTGAACAGCACCACGATCTCCAGTTCCTGGCTGCTGTTGCGTTGCACGGCGCGTTTGAGCCCGGTCAGCTCGACGAACAGGAAGCGGTTGGGCAGGGCGAAGTATTCCTGCAGCAGCCGATAGCCCTGGAAGGCGCGAGGCACCACCGGCAGCGCCGCGTCCTGATCGTCGAAGCCACGCGGGCGCAGGCTGTCCGGCGGCAGACGCTCGACCCAGGAGCCGTCCGCGGCGCGCACGAACAGCGCGCAGACGTTGCCCATCAGTTGCTCGTAGAGGCGGAACGGCTGCTCGTCGGCACCGTGCAGGAAGAAGGTCAGGGTATCCAGATCCAGCGCGTTGAACGGCAGCCCAGCACCGGTACGCAGGCGCAGCCGCACGGCGGCCTTGGCATGCGGCTCGCTGGCGGCCAGGCGACCGAGCTGGGTGCTCGGGTTGCCGAAATAACTGGCCTGGGCGACCTCCAGCGGCCACAGGGTGACCGGTTGGCAGGTGCGGTATTCACAGGCAGTCTGCGCTTCGCTGCCCAGGGCGCCGCGCAGCGAGGCGCCGCGCTCGAGGGTGAAGCCGCTGCTCAATGAACCTTCGTTGGGATCGGCACACAGCTGTACCACGGTCATCGACGGGGTCGGCGCCAGGTAGTGCGGGTAGGCGATCTCCAGCAGGTTGTGGGTGAAGGTCGGGTATTCGGCGTCGAGCTTGAGTTGCACCCGCGCGGTCAGGTAGGCGAAGCCTTCGAGCAGGCGCTCCACGTAGGGGTCGGCGCATTCGACGCCGGACAGGCTCAGGCGGCTGGCGATCTTCGGGAATTCGCCGGCGAACTCCTCCGCGCTTTCGCGGATGTGTTGCAGCTCCTGGTTGTAATAGCCGAGCAGGCGCGGGTTCATCGGCGTTTCCTTGAGGCGTCGGCGGGCAATACCTGAACGTGCCCGGTTTCCAGGTCCAGCTCGGTGGTAAGCAGCAGGCGCAGCGGCATCGGGTGGGCCCAGAGGTCGCCCTCGATCTCGAAGCTCAGCGAGTTGTGGCTCATTTCCTCGGCTTCCTGGCGCGCACGCACGCGCAGCGACGAGCGCACGATGCGCGGCTCGAAGTCGGCGATGGCCTTGGTCAGCAGGCGCTCGACCGCTGGAATGTCGATGCTCGACGCGCTGTGCCCGGCCAATGGTGGCAGGCCAAAATTGACCACCGAACTGCCGGCCCGGGTCAGGGCTTCGTCGTCGCTGGTCAGGGGCGCGATGGTGTTGAACAGCCAGGCCAGGTCGCGCAGCACCGAGGCGCGCAGCTGGTTGAGGGTCAACACACGCTTGTCGACACTTTCCGCCGGGTTGCTCGGGTCGTCGTCGAGCAGACGGTCGAGCAGGGCGGGCTGCAGGCGTTCCTGACGTTTCAGGTCGGCCATGCCGCGTCATTCCCGTGCGCGAAGCTCAGTGAACGAACATCGAACAGCGCCTGTTCGCCACCATCGAAGGCCAGCAGGCGCTGGCCGAGCGGCAGGCCGTTGTCCTGCCATTCGGTTTTGCGTGCCAGGCGCAGCGCGCCGTCGCTGCTGGCATGACTGCCGGCATAGCGGCTGGGGATCAACGCCACGGTGCTGCCGCCATTGGTCAGGGTCAGCTGAGCCGGTAGCCACACCAGATCACGCAGGTCGCTGGGTGCTTCCAGGCTCAGGCTGGCGATGTTTTCCATCGGCAGCCAGACGTAACGGCCATTGACGATCAGCTCGAGCACCGGGCCCAGGCGCGGGTCGGCATCGGCCAGCCAGGCGAAGGGGGTCTCGTCGAGTTTGCCCGGTACCGCAGCGGCGGCTTCGAAGGCCTGGTCGCGCAGGCTCTGGGCGGCGGCGCTGTTGCCCTGGGCGTCCTGCTCCAGGGCGAGGATCAGCGGGGCCACCCATTCAGCGGGTTGGCCAAGCACCACGGGCGTGGTCTTGCCGGCGAACACCTGCTCGCGCAGCGCTTCGCAGTTCAGTGCGGTGCTGTAGGTCTGCACCATGGGCAGGCAGGCGGCATCCAGCTCGCCGGCGACCTTGAGCTGGTTCTGCGCACGGCTCCACTGGCCCATCACGGCCAGCAACTGGAATAGGAATACCCGCAGTTCGGCCTTGGCGGGCTGCGCCCGAACCTGGTCCTGCAGCGCCTTCAGCGCGTCGTCGAGCTGTGCGTTTCGCAGGTATTGTTCGGCAGTCATCGTCGGTCCCTGTACTGGCGCGGTCACCGCTGTCATGCGGTGATCCTTCGGCGCGTCGCAGCTGCGTTGGCAGTGGGCGGCGCGCCAGCGAAAAATTCGTTCTGATCAGAACCAGCGATGCCCGGCGCAGTGCCGGGCATCGCTGTATGCCCAAACATCGAGCGGGTGTTACACCTTGACGTTCTGGCGGATGTTCCAGCCGTATTTGACCGGGCCACCGTCTTTGGCACCATCAGCTTTCTGCGGCTGATAGTCGACCAGCACCTGAGCGAAGTTCAGGGTGACGTTTTCGGTCAGGCGATCTTCGCCACCGCTACCGCCGGTGCTGATGGAGGACACCAGCACTTCCTTGAGGGTGATGATCAGGTACTCGACCTGAGAGTCGCCACCGGCTTTGCGGATGGTCAGCTTGGCTTCCGGATAATGCTTGCCGCTGGAGCAGGCCATCATCAGGTTGGGGCTGGATTTATCGACGTACTTGGTCAGCGACAGATCCTGAATGTTGACCTTGCCGGCACCGCCGCCACCGCCAACGTGCATCGAGCCGGATTGGCTCATGCCCCAGCTCCAGGCCAGAACGTCGATTTCGTCGCCGTGGGTCTTGTCCTTGGACTCGCCCTTGACGTCGCCAATCTTGATGAACATATCAACAGCCATCATTCCTCCTTTCGTGGCTTTTGCCACTCTGTTTCAGCTACGCCCGCCGGTGCGGGCGCCACAGTGACGAGCCTCAGGCCCCCTTGGCCGAAGGCAGTTTGGATACCAGGCGCAGCGACACGGTCAGCCCTTCGAGCTGGTAGTGCGGGCGCAGATAGAACTTGGAGCTGTAGTAACCGGGGTTGCCCTCGATTTCCTCGACCACCACTTCCGCCTCGGCCAGCGGGTGCTGGGCCTTGGTGGTTTCGGTGGAGTGCGCCGGGTCACCGTCGACGTAGTTGAGGATCCAGTCCTGCAACCAGCGCTGCATCTCGTCGCGCTCTTTGAACGAGCCGATCTTGTCGCGCACGATGCACTTCAGGTAATGGGCGAAGCGGCAGGTGGCGAACAGGTACGGCAGGCGCGCAGCCAGGTTGGCGTTGGCGGTAGCGTCCGGGTCGTCGTACTCGGCCGGCTTGTGCAGCGACTGGGCGCCGATGAAGGCGGCCAGGTCGGTGTTCTTCTTGTGCAGCAGCGGCATGAAACCGTTCTTCGCCAGTTCCGCTTCGCGGCGGTCGGAGATGGCGATCTCGGTCGGGCACTTCATGTCCACGCCACCGTCGTCGGTGGGGAAGGTGTGCGCCGGCAGGTTCGGCACTTCACCGCCCGACTCCACGCCACGGATGCGCGAGCACCAGCCGTACAGTTTGAACGAACGGTTGATGTTGACCGCCATGGCGTACGCCGAGTTGGCCCAGGTGTACTTGCTGCTGTCGGCGCCGTCGGTTTCTTCCTCGAAGGCGAACTCTTCGACCGGATCGGTCTTCGCGCCATACGGCTGACGCGCCAGGAAGCGCGGCATGGTCAGGCCGATGTAGCGCGAGTCTTCGGAGTCACGCAGCGAGCGCCAGCCGGCGTACTCGGGCGTGGTGAAGATCTTGGTCAGGTCGCGCGGGTTGGACAGCTCCTGCCAGGAACCCATGCCCATGACCGTCGGCGAGGCCGCGGAAATGAACGGCGAGTGCATGGCTGCCGAGATCTTGGCGATCTCGCCGAGCAGTTCGACGTCGGGTGGCGACTGGTCGAAGTAGTAGTCACCCACCAGGCAGCCGTAGGGCTCGCCACCGAACTGGCCGTATTCTTCTTCGTAGAGCTTCTTGAAGATCGGGCTCTGGTCCCAGGCAGTACCCTTGAATTTCTTCAGGGTCTTGTGCAGCTCGGGCTTGGAGATGTTGAGCACGCGAATCTTCAGCTGCTCGTCGGTCTCGGTGTTGTTGACCAGGTAATGCAGGCCCCGCCAGGCGCTTTCCAGTTGCTGGAAGTCCGGGTGGTGCATGATCAGGTTGACCTGAGCGGTCAGCTTGGCGTCGATCGCGGCGATGATCGATTCGACCGACTTGATGGCGTCGTCGGAGATCAGGTCGGTCTTGCTCAGGGCATGTTCGGCCAGGGTGCGCACGGCGGTTTCCACCGCTTCACGGGCACGCTCGGTCTTGGGTTTGAATTCCTGCAGCAGCAGCGAAGCGAATTCGCTGGTCTGTTCGGAGGTGGCGAGCGACTGTTCGGACG
The DNA here is from genome assembly GCF_031119625.1 of Pseudomonas sp. G34. Classification (GTDB taxonomy): domain Bacteria; phylum Pseudomonadota; class Gammaproteobacteria; order Pseudomonadales; family Pseudomonadaceae; genus Aquipseudomonas. The sequence goes on along the minus strand of NZ_JAVHZV010000030.1, from coordinate 456,812 downwards.
CCTGGGTCTGTTGGCTCATCGGGGCGTCCTCTTAGGCTTGTGGCTCGTTGTCTTGGGGCTTGGGCGCGCTGGCCAGGGCCTGCAACAGGGCCGGATCCTTGATCGCCTTGATGATCAGTTCCTCGGCGCCGGTCTTGCCGTCCATGTAGGTCAGCAGGTTGGCGAGCTGGGTGCGGGCTTCGAGCAGCTGGTTGAGCGAATCGACCTTGCGGGCGATGGCCGCCGGACTGAAGTCGTCCATGCTCTCGAAGGTGATGTCCAGGCTCAGGTTGCCTTCACCGGTCAGCGCGTTGGGCACGTGGAACGCCGCACGCGGCTTCATGGCCTTGAGGCGCGAGTCGAAGTTGTCGGCGTCGATTTCCAGGAACTTGCGGTCGGCGACGGCGGCCTGGGGCTCGGCGGGCTTGCCGGCGAGATCGGCCATCACGCCCATGACGAAAGGCAACTGCACCTTTTTCTCGGCGCCGTACAGCTCTACGTCGTACTCGATCTGCACCCGTGGGGCGCGGTTGCGCGCGATGAATTTCTGGCTGCTGGTGGTGTTGCTCATGTTGCTCCTCCTGTGCATGGGCACTGGCTTCTGCGGCCAATGGCCGGTAGCTGTGTGCGTGGGGCTTCCCTGAAGATCCGCCGCACGTTATCAGGCTGTTGAAAAACTACCTAGGTTGCCGCCGCGTCGTTGAAAACAGCCTCAAAATGCTCATGTACAACTCGTACACTCCGCTTTTTCGGCTGTTTTCGCCTAGCGTCGGCTGCCTCGCCTACGTTTTTCAACGGCCTGTTAGTCGTATTCGGGGCCACGCAGGTTTTCGAACTGCGACATACCGTCGGGAATCAGGTTGCGCACGATTTCCGCGAAATCCGCGGTGACCAGCTTCTGCGCGCGCGTCAGTAAGACCGGGACCGGGCTGGAAGGTTCGTGCTGGGCGTAATATTCCAGCAGGCGATCGAGAGTGCGCAGCACATCGTCGCGACTGGCGATGCGACCCGGTGCGGCGGGTGCCTGGCGGACCGCCTGCTGGAGGCTGGCATCACTATCGTTTGCGTCGGGGTACGTGGGCATCTCGTCCGTGTACTGGGCATCGTCGCTGGCCGCGGGCGCCTGGTCATTGAAGATCTGCCGGGCGTGGCGCAGCACCTGCTTGAGGGATTCCAGGTTGGCGCTTTGCGCCGAGCCGACCCGCTCGCTGAGCAGCCCTTCGATATCGGCCAGCGCCGCGGCAGCTTCGTCGAGTGCGACGCGGGTGCTGTCGAGCAGCTCGGCGTCGGCATCCAGAAAGGCGCCGCGCAGTTGCTCGGGCGACAGGGTTTCGCTGGAGAAGCGCTGCAGATCCGCGGCATTCAGCGCTGCGCGGATGCTCACCGCGCCAAAGGCGCGGGAACGGGTGATGCTCGCCTCGCGCAGCAGCACGATCACCGGCTCGGCACTCAGGGCATTGAGCGCGTTGATGCGGATGGTCGGGTCGTTGTCATCGTCGGCGTCGAGCTGCGGGTAGACGCCCTCCCAGTACTGGGTCAGCAGCTCGCGTACCAGGGTCAGGCCCTGGGCCAGGCCGTTCAGGCCGTCGAGGGCGATGGCGCTCTGCAGGTAGAGGCTGGCCAGGCGCAGATCCTTGCTGCGGGAAAACAGCTCGCCGGCACGCTCGCGCACCTGACGCCAGTCCGGCGGTTCGGCGGCGATGACCGACTGGCCCATCTGGCGCTCCGGCTGGCCCTGGGCGAGGCGCTCGAGCTCGAGAAAATCGGCGTCGTATTCGAGGTCGTCCCCATGTGGGGTCTCCTCGGATACCGGGTTGAGCAAGTGCGACACATCCACCACGTCAGGTGCTCTCCATGTCAGGCCCAGGGGTCGAATGAGCGCTCGCCGCAAAACAGCTCTGGCGGCCCGTGCTCATGACGAAAAGCGGCCAAATGCCACTATTCAGGCGGGGTTCGGTGTACAACGCCGCCATTCTCCGAGCGCTCTTTGAGCATTGTCAAGCGAGGGCAAGGCGGTAGAAACTGTCGCGATGCACAGTATTTCCGTCTTCTGTGCAGTGACTCACAACCGCTTGGAAATATATGCCCGCTTGGGCATTGAACCGTATCGGCCAAGGGCAAAAAATAGGGCGTTTGGCATATCGACGCCCCGCGAAGAACATGTTTTTTTACCGCACTGCAAAGGAGCCGCAATGCCGCTGCGTCTGTTCATCACCACCTATCACAAGCTGACCCCCGGGCAACGGGCCGAGGTCGAGCTCGATCGTGGTGAGCTGAAGATCGGGCGCAGTGCCGGCAACGACTGGGTGCTGCCCGACCCGGAGCGCCTGGTGTCCAGCCAGCATTGCGTGATCCAGTACCGCGACGGTACCTACTACATCACCGACACCAGCACCAACGGGGTGATCCTGCAGAACGCCGGCACGCGTTTGCGACGCGGCAGCAGCGAGCCGTTGCAAGATGGCGAGGTGCTGAAGATCGGTGAGTACGAGATTCGCGTGCAGATCAGCGGTATCAGCGTTGCGCCTTCCGCGCCACCGGCCTCCGGTATGGCCGACGACCCGTTCAACAGCTTCGAGGCGCTGCTCAGCCGCAGTGCTCAGCCGCTGGAAATGCCGCCGGTCAATCCCGCGCCCGCCGCGGCGCCAGCGCCACGCCGCGATTCGCCGTTCGATACCAAGCCGGAACTGTTCGATTTTCTCAGCCCGCCGCCTGCCGTGGCGCCGTCGGTGTCCGATCACGTGCCGGCGCAGCAGCATGACTTCCGGCCACCGCGGCCGACCCAGCCGGCCCCTGCCGTCGCACCGCCGGAGGCGCCCGCCGCTGCGGCGGCTTCGGTGATCCCGGCAGACTGGGACCCTTTCGCCGATCTTCAGGCCGCCGCGGCGCCTCAATCGATTCCTGATCCGTTCGCCGAGCCCCCTCAAATTGCCGCGGCGCAGGTGCCGGATCCGTTCGCCGAATCGCCGCCAGTGCCGGCAGTGGAAATTCCTTCGTTCGTGCTGGATGAGTCACCGGTAGAGCAGGTTCAGTCGTTACCGGTTGCCGAGCCAGTCGCGCCGCCCCAGCCTGCACCTGCACCTGCACCTGCACCTGCACCTGCACCTGCAGCACCGACTGCCGTTGATGATGGCGAGCTGATGGAGGCCTTTCTGCGCGGTGCGGGCCTGCAGCACCTGCGCCTGGATCGTGCCGCGGCCGCGGCGCAGATGGAGGCCATCGGGCGCAGTTACCGGCTGATGGTCGAGGGGTTGATCGACGTGCTGCGTGCGCGGGCCAGCCTCAAGGGCGAGTTCCGCATGGCGCAAACCATGATTCAGCCGGTGCAGAACAATCCGTTGAAATTCGCCCCCAACGTCGACGAAGCGCTGCTGATGCTGCTGCGTCACGACAACCAGGCGTTCATGGCGCCGGATCAGGCGGTGGGCGAGAGTTTCGACGACCTGCGTGCCCACCAGTTGGCGCTGATGGCGGGCGTACAGGCAGCCATCAAATATTTGCTCGCACGCTTTGAACCGCGTGAGCTGGAAGGGCGTCTGAACAAGCCGAGCGGCTTGTCGGCCCTGCTGCCCAATGGCCGGCGCGCCCATTACTGGGAGCTGTTCACCGAGCTGTACGCGACCATTTCCCAGGAGGCCGAAGACGGTTTCCAGGAACTGTTCGGTCGTGAATTCAGCCGCGCCTACGAAGAACACATTACGAGATTGAGGGGCCGTTGAGGCCCTAGGCCCGCCGCGTCGTGGCGGGCCAGCGGTAACCATCGAGGAAGCGTTATGCCAAGGATTTTGCCACTGCTGGTTTTTCTGTTGCTCGGCGCCTGTGCGTCGGGGCCGAAAGAACCGCCGCCCACCACCGTCGAGCTGCAGCTGCAGGCCAGCCGCGATCTCAACCCGGCGCTCGACAGCGCGGCGTCGCCGGTCTGGGTGCATGTCTACCAGTTGCGCAATGCCTCGACCTTTTCCCGAGCCGACTTCTTTTCGCTGGTCGACCGCGCCGACGCCACCCTGGCGGGCGAGCTGATCGAAACCGAGCGTTTCGTGGTGCGCCCCGGCGAAACCCAACGCAAATCATTGACCCTCGACGATGCTACCCGCCACCTCGGCGTGGTGGTGGCCTACCGCGCCCTCGACCGTTCGATCTGGCGCCAGGTCATCGAAATTCCTGCCCATCAGGCAAGCGCCCTGCGCCTGCAGCTGGACGCCTATGCCATCAGCGCCGCGCCGCTGACCCCTCTTGAGTGACTGGAGACCCGTTCATGTCCTGGAACAATCGTGTGGTTTGGTCGGAGGGGATGTTCCTGCGACCGCAGCACTTCCAGCAGCAGGATCGCTACATCGAAACCCTGGTCGAAAGCCGCAGCCATGCCGCGCAGCCCGGCGCCTGGGGCTTTTCTCAACTGTTGATCGACAGTGCCCTGCTGGCCCAGGGCAAGCTGGCGATCCTCTCGGCGCGCGGCCTGCTGCCGGACGGCACGCCCTTCAATATTCCCGAGAACGATGCCGCGCCGGCGCCGCTGAATATCGACGATAACCTGCGTGATGGCATCGTCTACCTGGCGCTGCCGCTGCGCCGTGCGGGTATCCGCGACACCGTGGAGGCCGGCGAGAGCCTGGGTTCGGCGCGCTACCAGAGCAGTGTGCACGAAGTGCGTGACGACAACTCCTCGCTGGAAAGCCGTGCGCCGGTGGCGATCGGTTCCCTCGCGCTGCGCCTGATCACCGAGCGTGACGGCCTCGACGAACACGCGGCGGTCGGTGTGGTACGTGTGGTTGAGAAACGCGAAGACCGCAGCCTGTTGCTTGACGACAGCTATATCCCGCCGCTGCTCGACGTCAGTGCCTCGCGACCGTTGTCCGGGTTTCGCAACGAGCTGCTCGGCCTGCTGCACCAGCGTGGTGAGGCCCTGGCCGGGCGAGTGGTGGCTTCCGGCGCAGGTGGCGCCTCGGAAATCGCCGATTTCCTGCTGCTGCAACTGGTCAACCGCGCCCAGCCGCTGGTCGCGCATCTGGCGCGGATCACCCCGTTGCACCCGGAGGTGCTGTACCGCGAACTGGTGGCGCTGGCCGGTGAGTTCGCCACCTTCACGGCGGCAGAACGGCGCCCAGGCGAGTACCCGGTGTACGAGCACGACGACCTGACCACCACCTTCGCGCCGGTGATGCTGGCGCTGCGTCAGGCGCTGTCGATGGTCATCGACAGCCGCGCGATCCCGATCCCGATCATCGAGAAGTCCTACGGCGTGCACGTGGCGATGCTCGCCGACAAGTCGCTGCTCGACTCGGCCAGCTTCATCCTCGTGGTGCGTGCCGACGTGCCAGGCGAGAGCCTGCGTGGGCACTTCCCGCAGCAGGCCAAGATCGGCTCGGTGGAGCACATCCGCGACCTGGTCAACCTGCAGTTGCCGGGCATCGGTCTGCTGCCGCTACCGGTGGCGCCGCGCCAGCTGCCGTACCACGCCGGCTCCAACTATTTCGAACTGGACCGGGGCAGCGACCACTGGAAACAGCTGATCCATTCCGGCGGTTTCGCTTTCCACATTGCAGGCCAGTTCCCGGGCCTGAACCTGGCCTTCTGGGCCATCCGAGGCTGACGCGCGATGACCATCGACGATCCATTTGGCGCCTTGCCCGGCCAGCCCGGCAAGGGCAGCGACCCGGCGAGCAACGACCGCACCATGATCATGCCGCGCCCGGGTGGCCGTGCTGCCGAGCCTGCGCGCCCGGCGCCTGCCGGCTCACCGCCGCCAGCCATGCCCAGCGCGCCACCCTTGGCGGCCCGTGGTCTCGGGCTGAACCCCATCGAAGCCGCGGCCGGGCCAATGCTGGCGCTGCTGACGCGCCTGCGCAGTACCATTTCCCACCCCGCGCCGGCCAGCCTGCGTGCCCAGCTGCTCGGCTATCTGCGCCAGTTCGAGGACAAGGCCCGCGCCGCGGGTGTCGCTCAGGACGAGGTGATGCTGGCGCGCTACGTACTCTGTACCGCCCTGGACGAAGCCGTGCTCAGCACGCCCTGGGGCAGCGCCAGTGACTGGAGCAAGCAGAGCCTGCTGATCACCCTGCACAACGAGGCCTGGGGCGGCGAGAAGGTCTTTCAGCTGCTCGACCACTGCCTGCAGAACCCGCGCCAGCGCCTGAACCTGCTGGAGCTTTTGTACCTGTGCATCAGCCTCGGCATGGAAGGTCGCTACCGGGTCATGCAGGACGGCCGCAGCCAGCTCGACGCCTTGCGCGAGCGAGTAGCGGCGACCATTCGCAGTACCCGTGGCGAGATCGAGCGCGAATTGTCGCCGCACTGGCGCGGCCTGGTGGTCGCCCGTGATCGTCTGCGCCAGTTCCTGCCGCCCTGGGTGGCGGTAGCCATCGGCCTGGCGATCCTGCTGGTGCTGCTGTTCGGCCTGCGCATGAAATTGGCAGCCGAAGCCGAGCCGGTGTTCCGCAACCTACACGCCCTGGGCGACGTGCCGGTGCAGACCATCGATCGCCCAGCGCAGCAGCCACGGATCGTCGAGCGCCCACGCCTGGCGGGCTTTCTGGCCGAGGAAATTCGCGCGCAGAAAGTCGCGGTGGAAGATGCCGTCGATCGCTCCGTGGTGACCATTCGCGGCGACCAGCTGTTCGCCTCCGGCAGTGCGTCGATCGCCGATGACTTCCAGCCGCTGCTGCTGCGCATCGCCGAGGCGATTCGCAAGGTCAACGGTCAGGTGCTGGTCACCGGGCACAGCGATAACCGGCCAATCGCCACGCTGCGCTACCCGTCCAACTGGAAGCTGTCCCAGGACCGCGCCCAGCAGGTGATGGACGTGCTGGCGGCCAAGACCGGCCAGCCCGCGCGCTTCCGTGCCGAAGGCCGCAGCGACACCGAAGCGGTGGCGTCGAACGATACGGCAGAGGGCCGCGCGCGTAACCGCCGGGTCGAAATTACAGTCTTTGCGGAGGGCGTCGAGTGAAGGCGTTTTTCGGTTTCATGGCCCGTTGGGTCATGCCGGTGTTGGGCCTGATCGCGCTGGCATTGGTGATCTGGTTCGTTGGCCCGTTGATCGCCATCGGCGGTTTCGAACCGCTGGCCGGCAGCACGGTGCGCTGGACGCTGATCATCCTGCTGTTCGCCCTGTGGGCGGCCTGGCGGCTGCTGCGCATCATCCAGGCACGGCGTAATGCCGCCAGGGTCATGCAGGGCCTGGTGGAAGTGGCACCGGACCCCACCAGTGTGGCCGCCGCCGAGGAGCTGGCCACCCTGCGCCAGCGCATGGATGAGGCCCTGGGCCTGCTCAAGCGCGCCAAATTGGGCGGCGGTGAGCGGCGCAACCTCTACGAACTGCCGTGGTACGTGATCATCGGCCCGCCCGGTTCCGGCAAGACCACCGCGCTGGCCAACTCCGGGCTGCGCTTTCCGCTCGCCGAGCAGATGGGCGCCGGTGCCGTGCGTGGCGTGGGTGGTACGCGCAACTGCGACTGGTGGTTCGCTGACGAAGCCGTGCTGCTCGACACCGCCGGCCGCTATACCACCCAGGACAGCCATGCGGCGGTCGACAAGGCCGCCTGGCTGGGCTTTCTCGACCTGCTCAAGAAGCAGCGCTCGCGCCGGCCTATCGATGGCGCCTTCGTGGCCATCAGCCTGTCCGACCTGCTGCTCGGCAGTGAAAGCGAGCGGGCGGCCCACGCCGTGGCCATCCGCTCCCGGGTGCAGGAGCTGTATACCCAGCTTGGCGTACGCTTCCCGGTGTACGTGATGCTCACCAAGCTGGACCTGGTGCCCGGGTTCATGGAGTTTTTCGACGGCCTGAGCAAGGAAGAGCGCGCCCAGGTCTGGGGCATGACCTTCACCCTGGATGACGGCAAGAGCGCCGAGGGCCCGTTGCAGGTATTTCGCAGCGAGTTCGATGCCCTGGAAGCGCGCCTCAACGAGCGCCTGGTCGAGCGCCTGCAGCAGGAGCGCGATCCAGCGCGCCGCGATCTGATCTACGGCTTCCCGCAGCAGTTCGCGGCGCTGCGTGAAGCGCTGGCGGGCTTTCTCGACGGCGTGTTCAAGCCCAACCCCTACGAGGAGCGGGTGTTGCTGCGCGGTGTGTACCTGACCAGCGGCACCCAGGAAGGCAGCCCGATCGACCGGCTGATCGGTGCCATGGCGCAGAGCATGAGCCTGGACCGCCAGCACCTGGCCCGCCAGACCGGCACCGGGCGCAGCTACTTCATCGAACGCCTGCTGCGTGACGTGGTATTCGGCGAGCGCGGCCTGGTCGGCGCCAACCCCAAGGTCGAGCGGCAGAAGCGCTGGCTGGCCCGCGGGGTGATCGCCGCGACCGTGGTGCTGGTGCTCGGTACCGCAGCGGTGTGGTTCGCCAGCTTCCGCGCCAACCAGGCCTATATCGCTGCCGTGGATGCCCGCGTGCAGCCGCTGCGTGGTGAACTGCAGGCGCTCAGCCCGGCGCAGCGCGAAGTGCTGGCGGTGCAGCCGCTGCTCAACGCCATCCGCAATGTCAGTGGTGATGCGCCAGGCTGGGCCGAAGGTTTCGGCCTGTACCAGGGCGACATGCTCGACAGCGAAGCCTCCAGTGTCTACCGCAAGCTGCTGATTGCGGTCATGGCGCCGCGTGTGCTGGCGCGCCTGGAAGAACAACTGCGTGCCGGCGGCAATTCGGACTTCCTCTATGAAGGGCTCAAGGCCTACCTGATGCTCGGTGAGGCCGAACGCTACGACGCCGACTTCATCAAGGCCTGGATCGCCCTGGACTGGGATCGCAGCCTGCCGCGCGACCTGCTGCCCGAACAGCGTGAAGCGCTCAACGCGCACCTGGCGGCGCTGTATGACCGCCAGCCACCGGTGGTGCGCCTTGACGAGCAGCTGATCGAGGACGTGCGCCGCCAGCTGCAGCGCCTGTCCGTGGCCCAGCGCGCCTATGACCGGGTCAAGCGCCAGAAGCTGCCCGAGGGCATCCCGGACTTCCGTATCAGCGACGCTGCGGGGCGTGATGCCGCCCTGGTGTTCACCCGCAAGAGCGGCAAGCCGCTGAACGAGCCGCTCAGTGGCTTCTACACCCAGCGTGGTTACCGCGAGGCGTTCCTGGTCGGCAGTGTCAGCCAGGCCGGTACGCTGGCCGAGGAGCAGTGGGTGCTCGGTCGCAGCCTTGATGACGGCCAGAACGCCGCGGCCCTGGCCCTGGAGGTGCGCCGTCTCTACGTGCAGGACTACATGCGCCAGTGGGATGCGCTGCTCGCCGACCTCGACTTCGTGCCGGTGACCAGCGTGGCCCAGGCCGCCGACGTGTTGCGCGTGCTGTCGGGCCCGACGTCGCCGCTGAAAAAACTGCTGCAGGCGGTGGCCAAGGAAACCGACCTGCAGAAGGAAGAGCGCCTGGTCGCCGAGAAGCTCAAGGAGCGTGGCGGTGACACCGTTGACCGTCTCAAGCAGCAGCTCGGTTCACTGGTCGGCCAATCGGAGGAAGGTACCGCCCAGGTATTGGCCACCGAGATGGACCCGATCACCGCGCATTTCGCCGAGCTCAACAGCCTGGTCGAGGATGCCGACGGCCAGCCACCGGCCATCGATGCGCTGCTGCAGGATCTCAACGCGCTGTACGTGCAGGTCAGCGCCATGAGCGGCGCCAGCGGTGATGCGCTGCTGGGCGAGTCGCGCAACCAGACTGCGGCCGCCGCCGATCAGGTGCGTCTGAGCGCCGAGCGCCAGCCGCCGGTGGTGCAGGGCTTCCTCAAGTCGGTGGTCGGTTCGACCACCGGCACCATGATGGGCGGCATCCGCAACCAGTTGAACGCCGCCTGGATGAGCGAAGTGGTCAGCGTCTATCGCCAGTCCCTGGCCGGGCGCTACCCGCTGGACCGCAGCAGTAGCCGCGACGCCACGCTGGACGACTTCGGCCATTTCTTCGGCCAGGGCGGCGTGCTCGACAGTTACTTCCGCAAGTACCTGCAGCCCTACGTGGACACCTCGGCGAGCACCTGGCGCTGGCAGCCGGGCGCCGCGCAAAAGCTCGGTATCGGCAGTGGCGTACTGCAGACCTTCCAGCGTGCGGCGAGCATCCGCGAGGCGTTCTTCCGCTCCGGCGGGACCCAGCCGATGGTGCGCTTCGAGCTGCGGCCGGTGGCGATGGACGCCAGCATCGAACAGTTCCAGCTCGACCTCGACGGCCAGCAGTTCACTTACGACCATGGCCCGGCGCGGCCAGTGGCCATGCAATGGCCGAGCGCCAACGGCACGGGTGTGGTGCGCCTGAACATTTCGCCGGCGTCGGTCACTGGCCGGTCTGGCATCACCCTGGAAGGCCCGTGGGCCTGGTTCCGCCTGCTCGATCAGTCGGACCTGGCCCAGGGCAATTCGCCGGATCGCTTTACCCTGCGCATGCGCGTGGACAACGCCAGCATTTCCAGCGAGCTGCGCGCCAGCAGCGCCTTCAATCCATTCCGCCGCCAGGTGGTGAGCGGTTTCAGCCTGCCGGAGCGTTTGTGAGTACACCAGGTTTCTACGGCAAGCTGGCCGTACGGGGAGATTTCATTCATCGCGGTTTGCGTCCGGCGTTCATCGAGGCCTGGGATACCTGGCTGGCGGCGGGTCTGGCAGCCAGCCAGCAGACCCTTGGCGAGGCCTGGCTGGACGCCTACCTGGTCAGCCCGCTGTGGCGTTTCGCCGTGGCGCCCGGCCTGCTCGGCCCTGAGCCGGTGTGCGGGGTGATGATGCCCAGCGTCGACCGGGTGGGGCGCTATTTCCCGCTGACCATCGCGCTGCCGTTGCCGGCGGATACCGATATCGGCCAGTTGGTCAGCGGCGCTGACGATTGGTTCGAGCGCGCCGAAGGGTTGCTGCTGTCGACGCTGGAGGAGGACGCCGATGCCGAAGCGTTCGAGCGCGGCGTCGAAGCCTTGGGCAGCCCGCTATTGGGGACCTGCAACGGGCCGCGCGGAGACGCCAGCGGCGCCGCGATCTGGCCTGTGGATAATCCTCAGGGCCGCGGCCTGGCGCTGATGCAGCAGGCCTGGAGTGGCGCCAGCCTGTGGTGGGGCAATGGATCCGAGCGCGTAGCGCCAGGGCTGGTGCGCTTCGCCGGGTTGCCGCCGGCCGAGGCGTTCTGCAGGTTGCTCAGCGAGTCCGCGGGAGGGCAGGCATGACCCCGTCGACCGTCACCCGCTACCAGTCGGCCAGCCACACCCATGTCGGCATGGTGCGCAAGATCAACGAGGATGCCTGCCTGGATGCCCCGGACAATGGCCTGTGGGCCGTCGCCGATGGCATGGGTGGCCATGCCAGTGGCGATTTCGTCAGCAGCCTGATCATCGACAGCCTGCGTAGCCTGCCGCCCAGCGCGGTACTCGACACCTATCGGGGCGCGATCATCGACACCCTGGACCAGGTCAACGAGCAGGTGCGCGTTGAAGCCGAGAAGCGCGGCGGCGCCACCATGGGCAGCACCGTGGTGGTGCTGGCTGCGCGGGGTGATGAAGCGCTGTGCCTGTGGGCCGGGGACAGCCGCCTGTACCGGCTGCGCAACAGCGACCTGCAGCCGATCAGCCGTGACCACAGCTACGTGCAGGAACTGGTCGACAGCGGCCTGCTCGACGACGAGGCGGCGCGCAGCCACCCGATGGGCAACATCGTCACCCGCGCCCTTGGCGTGCAGGATGAGCTGGAGCTGGAAACCACCAGGCTGGAGGTGCGTCCCGGCGATACCTTCCTGCTCTGCAGTGACGGCCTGAACAAGACGGTCGAGGATCACGAACTGCGTGAAGTGCTGGGCCACGAAGACCCTTACCAGGTGGTGCGTAGCCTGGTGCACCTTGGCTTGACCCGGGGCGCGCCGGATAATATTACCGCCGTGGTGATCAAGGCCGGTTAGGCCGCCACGGCGTCTGCTCCACTCACCATCCAGACAGCTGCTGCGCCCGGGATTCCCGGGCTGGCCTCGGAAGACCGAATAGCATGGACATGCAAATACCGGGTTACGACATCGAACGCGAGCTGGGCGATGGCGCGATGGCCGTGGTCTACCTGGCGACCCAGCGTTCCCTCGACCGCAAGGTGGCGCTCAAGGTGATGGCCGCCTCCCTGGCTGCCGACCCGACCTTCTGCGAACGCTTCCTGCGCGAGGGCAAGACCCTGGCGCGGCTGTCGCATCCCAACACCGTGACCATCCACGACATCGGCAATGTCGGCAGCCTCTACTACATGGCCATGGAGTACCTGCCCAACGGCACGCTCAAGGAGCGCATCGCCGCGGGCCTGAGCATCGACCAGGGGCTGGTGTGGATTCGCCAGATCGCCTCGGCCCTGGGCTATGCCCACGCGCAAGGCATGGTGCACCGCGATGTGAAACCGGCCAACATCCTGTTCCGCGCCGACGGCACCGCGGTGCTCAGCGACTTCGGCATCGCCAAGGCGCTGGATGATCGCACCCAGTTCACCCAGGCCGGTTTCGCCGTTGGCACGCCCAGCTACATGAGCCCCGAGCAGGCCCGCGGGCTGGACATCGATGGTCGCGCCGACCTCTACGCCCTGGGCGTGGTGCTCTATGAAATTCTCACCGGCAAGCTGCCCTATACCGGCAGCGATTCGCTGTCCACGGCGCTGGCGCACCTGACCGAGCCGCTGCCGGCACTGCCCATGGTGCATGGCCGCTACCAGCCGATTCTCGAGCGCCTGCTGGCCAAGGATCCCAAGGAGCGCTTCGCCGACGCCGCCGAGCTGATCGCTGCCCTGGATCGCCTGCAGGCGCCGGCTGACGACGCCACCCTGTTCCAGCCGCTGGTGCTGCCTGCGGGCGGGGATGCGCCAAGCGAAGCCAGTGTGCCGCCGCTGGTTCCGGTTTCCGTGGAGATTCCGACCCATGCGCCTGCCGCCGAACCCACGGCGGCACCACGCCCGCAACCCTCGCCGCTGGCGTCTTCGGTGCGTGCGGGCAATGCAGGCTCCAGCAGGAAGCCGCTGATCCTCGGCGCCTCGCTGGCAGGCGTGCTGTTGCTGGCTGGTTGCGGCTACTGGCTGTTCGGCTCGGATGCAACGGGGCCTGCTGCGCCGCCGGTGGCCGGCCAGCCGGCCCAGAGCCAATCGCAGTCCCAGGCCCAGCCCAGCGGCGAGGCCGGGCCGATCTCGGCGGCGGCCGACAGCGACGGCGGTGATCGCCCACTGCTGATGCCCGGCAAGAAGACCCTGTTCCAGCGCGTACTGACCAAGCCGGGCGCCAAGTTGGCCGATCAAGCCGGCGGCAGCGGTGGCAAGGACATGCCGGCGTTCTCGGTGTTCTACGTCTATGCCCGCCAGGACATCGACGGCCAGCCCTGGCTGCAGATCGGCGCGTCCACCGATGGCCGTCGTGATGGCTGGCTGCCGGCCAATGCGGTGAGCGACTGGAAGCAGAGCCTGGTGCTCAAGTTCACCGAGCGCTCCGGTCGTGCGCCGGTGATGTTCGTGCGTGATGCCTCGGCCCTGGAGCAGTTGCTGGCCGAGCCGGCACGCGCCCGCGAAGCCCTGCGCGAGGCGCTCAAGGGCACCGGCCACAACGTGGTGGCGGTCGAGCCCGGCGGCAGCGCCGTACCCCAGGATCAGTTCTACCTGTTGCCGATCTTCGACTCCGAGGAGACCTTCGACGCCAACGGCCAGCCGCTGCAGCTGCTCAACGTCGCCTCCATCGACCCGGGCAGTGCCCCGCAAGCCCAGGCCGACAGCACGCCTGCGGCGATGCCGGAAGGCTTCAAAACGGCCATCGTGCTGGTGGTCGACACCTCGGTATCGATGCAGCCCTACATCGACCGCGTGCGCGATGTGGTGCATGAGCTGCAGGGGCAGATCTCCGCGCGGGGCGACCTGGACAGCGTCAGCTTCGGCATGGTCGGTTTCCGCAGCAACACCAGCAAGACCCCGGGCCTGGAATACACCGCCAAGACCCTGGTCAGCCTGGAGCAGGGCCGCGACCCCGAGCGCTTCCTGCAGCTGGCGCAGCAGATCAAGGCCACCGATGTGTCCAGCCACGACTTCAACGAAGACGCCTTTGCCGGTGTCATGCAGGCCGTCGACGGCATGGACTGGTACGGCTACGGCGGCCGCCTGATCCTGCTGGTCAGTGATGCCGGTGCGCTGCGCAAGAGCGACCCGCTGGGCCTGACCCAGATGAACGAGGCCGAAGTGCGCGAGGCAGCCCTGCGCAAGCAGATCAAGATCTACGCCCTGCACCTGAAAACCCCGGCCGGCAAGCGCAATCACGGCTTCGCCGAGCAGCAGTACCGCAGCCTGACCGCCGACCCCAACCCGCGTATCGGCGACCTTTACGTGCCGGTGGCCGGTGGTGACGTGAATGCCTTCGGGCAGAGCGTGTCGCAGATCGGCAGTGCCTTCGCCGACCTGGTGCACCAGGTGCGTACCGAAAGCAGCCTGCCCGAACCCAAGGGCGGCGCGAGCATCGCCGACAAGTCGGCGGCGGTCGGCTACGCCATGCACATGGATTTCCTCGGCCACCAGAGCCAGGCGCGTGCGCCCCAGGTGGTCACCGCCTGGACCAGCGACCGCGACATCACCGATCCGGCCCTGCCGGCCTTCCAGGTCTGCGTGCTGCTCACCAAGCTGCAGCTCAACGATCTGCAGCAGTCGCTGCGCATGGTGGTCGATGCGGCGCGGCGCACGCAGAGCTCGCCCAAGGACTTCTTCCAGGAAATCGCCAGTGCCAGTGCGCACATGAGCCGCGACCCTTCGGCGCTGGTCAAGGGCGGCAACCTGGCGCAGAGCGGCGTGCTCGGCGAGTACCTGGACGGCCTGCCGTACCGCAGCAAGGTGCTGAACATGAGCCAGGACCTGTGGCTGTCGCTCAGCGTCGCCGAGCAGGAAGACTTCATCGACGAGCTGGACTCCAAGATCAAGCTCTACGAAACCTTCCACAACGACACGGCCAACTGGGTACGCTTCGGCGACGCCGCCCCCGGCGACGCGCTGTATCGCGTGCCGTTGTCGACGTTGCCCTGATGCTCAGCCTCGAGGCGATCAGCAAGACCCGCGGCGCCGACGGTCAGCGCTATCGCCTGGAAATCCCGGCGCTGCAGCTGCGCGCCGGGCGCCGCATCGCCCTGATCGGTGCCAGTGGCAGCGGCAAGAGCACGCTGCTCGATTTGCTGGCGCTGGTGCTGTCGCCGGACTCCGGCGGCGTCCAGCGCTGGGACGACGGCGGACAGTGCCTCGATCTTGCCGCGCTGTGGCAACAGGGCAGGCATGACGAACTGGCTGCGCTGCGTGCCCGAGCCTTTGGCTACGTGCTGCAGACCGGCGGGCTGCTCGGCTTTCTCAGTGTACGCGGCAACATCCAGCTGCCCCGCGAGTTGCTGGGCCTGCCCGTCGAGGGTGTGGTCGAGCAACTGGCCGAGCAATTGGGCATCGCCGATCTGCTCGAGCGCCTGCCGGGACGCCTGTCGGTCGGCCAGCGCCAGCGCGTGAGCATCGCTCGCGCCCTGGCCCATCGCCCGGCCATCGTGCTGGCCGACGAGCCGACCGCTTCCCTCGACCCGTTGAACGCCGAGCGGGTCATGCAGCTGCTGGTGGAGCAGGCGGCCGCCCGTGATCTGTGCCTGGTGATCTCCACCCATGACCGGGCCCTGGCTGAGCGTTACGGCCTGACAGCCTTGCAGCTGCGGGTCGAGCAGCAGCGCGACGGCCTGGTCACCGCGCGCCTGACGGAGCACGGCTGATGCGCCTGGCGCTGTTCGCCCGCCTGGCCTGGCAGGATTATCGCTGCGACGCGCGGCTGTCGTGGTGCGCGATCCTTGCCCTGGCGGCGGTCATCGCGCCCTTGCTGGTGTTGTTCGGCCTCAAGTTCGGCCTGGTCACCACGCTGACCGAGCGCCTGGAACGTGACCCCGCGGTGCGCGAGATCATCCCCTTGGGTGGCGCCCGTTTCAATTTGCAGAGCATCGAGGCGCTGGCCCTGCGCGAAGATGTCGGCTTCGTGATTCCGCGTACCCGGCAGATCGCTGCGACCGCCGATCTGCAGGGCCCTGGGCAGATGCTCACCGTGGAAATGCTGCCGACCGCCGACGGCGATCCGCTGCTCGATGGCCGGCCGGCGCCAGCGGACACCCATGCCGTACTGCTCAGCCAGAGTGCGGCGGAAAAGCTCGGCGTGGCGGCTGGTGATGTGCTGCAGGCAGGCTTCGGGCGCCGGGTGGCCGGCCAGCCGCAAGTGGCCCAGGCCAGCCTGCGGGTGCAGGCGGTGTTGCCGGTGACGGCCTTTTCCCGGGATGCGCTGTTTGCGCCCCTGAGCCTGCTGGAGGCCGCCGAGGATTATCGCGACGGCCTGGCGGTGCCGGCCTTCGGCTGGCCGGGCGAACGGCCCGCTGCGCAGCGCGAGCGGGTCTACCCGAGTTTCCGCCTTTACGCCCGTGATCTGGAGGGTGTGGAAAGCCTGCGCCAGTATTTCCAGCAGTCGCACCAGGCGGTGGCCACCCAGGCCGAGGCCGTCGCTCAGGTGCGGGCGCTGAGCCGCAACCTGGCATGGGTGTTCTGGTCGGTGGCCTGTCTGTCCCTGGCTGGCGCTTTCGCCGCACTGGCCGCCGGCACCCTGGGCGCGGTGGCGCGCAAGCGCCATGAGCTGGCGGTGTTGCGCCTGCTGGGATTTCCGGCCGTGGCGCTGGTCGCCTTCGTGGTGCTGCAGGCACTCTATACCGGCATCGCCAGCCTCTTGCTCTCGGCGCTGCTGTACGGCCTGGCCGCCAGCGGGCTGAACCTGTTGTTCCAGTCGGCGTCCGGCGAATATGCTTGCCGACTATTGTTTTCCCACTATCTGTTGGCGGCACTGGCCACTTTGCTGTGCTGCGTGCTCGCTGCCGCTGCCGGTGGCTGGCGGGCGGCTCATCTGGAAGCCTCGGAAGGATTGCGTCATGTATAAGGTGCTCAGCTCCACCCTGGTTCTCTCATGCCTGGCCGCTGCTGCCTGGGCCGAGCCCGATGCCGATCCGCTCTACAACCCCAAGCCGCTGAAGGGCGACGTCAGCCTGCCGCTGCCCTGCGACGGGCAGATGGTGTTCCGGCATGTCTACGTGCTCGCCAAGGGTTCGCTGGACGACCACGAGGTCACCCTCGGCTACCCCTTCAGCGAAGGCGAGCCGGGCTATCAGCAGTCGTTCATTTCCGGTTACCGACGCGACTACATCAACGGCCAGTTCACCCTCGGCGACCTGTCCAAGGACTGGCAGGCCAAGGTGCGCGGCGAGCTGCCCAAGGCCGACGGCGTGACCCCGCTCAAGCCGATGCTGTATTTCATCGGCAAGTACGAGGTGACCCAGCGCCAGTACGATCTGGTGATGGCTCAGGCACCTTCCCTGGCTGGCGAAGGCGAGCCACCGGCCTGCGAAGCGCCGTCCGGGATGGCCGGGCGGCTGCCCAAGGTCAACCTGTCGCGCTTCGATGCCGAGCGCTTCGCCGCGGTGTACAGCGCCTGGCTGTTGAAGAACCATCGTGACCTGCTGCCGATCAGTGGCCGCAGCGGCAACGGTGAAGACGGCGGCCAGGCATTCGTGCGCCTGCCCACCGAGGTGGAGTGGGAATACGCCGCCCGCGGCGGCCACGCGGTGAGCCGCCAGCAGCTCGAGGCGCGACTGTTCCCGCGTCCCCAGGAGGGCAGCGAAAGCGATGGCCCGCTGGGCGACTGGGCGGTGTTCAATCAGGTCGCCGGCGGCACCGGGCAGAACGCGCGCTTGCTGCCTATCGGCCTGAAGAAGCCCAACCCCGTCGGCCTGTTCGACGTGATCGGCAACGCTGCGGAGATGGTCCAGGAGTCCTTCCAGCTGGTGCACGCCGGCCGCCGCCAGGGCACTTACGGCGGCTTCGTGGTCAAGGGTGGCAACTACCTGGAAGGCGAGATGACCCTGTTCACCGGGATGCGCCGCGAGTACCCGCTGTTTGGCGCCGATGGCACCGAGCAGCGCAATGAAACCACCGGTTTTCGGGTGTCCATCGGTGCGTTGTCGGCGCCCCGTTCGCGATACAAGGAACTGTTTGCGCAATGGAAGGACGAAGGACGAGTCAGCACGCTCACCGACGAGATCGACGAGGACCAGGACGCCACCAAACTGCTCGATGGGCTGATTGCCAACAGCGACGATCCGCAACTGCGCGACCGCCTGGCGATCGTCAACGAGGAGCTCAAGCGCAGCGTTTCGTTGATCGCCAAGCAGCGTGAGGATGCCGCCGGCAACCTGATTCAGTCGGCGGCCCTGGTGGCCGAAACCATCAACAACTACAACATTCGCCTGACCAATCTTCGCAAGAGCCGTGACGAGGCTCGCAGCGCCAAGGACGAAGCCTCGGCGAAACTGTTCGAAGCGGCCATGGCCAATGGGCAGAGTGCCCTGGATGGCGCCCTGGCGATCTACATCGACAACCTGGCCAACGGTACGCGCTACAGCAACGCGGTGATCCAGGCGCAGTTCCAGCGCACCAAGGAAGAGCTGGCGCGCAAACCGGTGTTGGGCAAAAGCCTGGTAACCCGAGCTACGCTGTTCGTGCGGCACGTGGGTGAATACCGCAAGAACCGCAAGGCTGATGCGGATGTGATTCTCAAGCAATTGCTGGCACCCTGATCGGGTCGACCAGCCGTTACGGATACAGGCACTGGCGAGCGGCCGGTGCTGAATGTGGCAACTCCACGGCGGTCGCCGTGAAAACGCAGGCGGTGTCACCCGGCCCCGCCTGAATGGAATAAACGCTCACTCAAGTACGAGATCGACGACGATGCAAACTTTCAACAAAGCCCCCGCTTTTTCCTCGATACGCACTGCGCTGCTTTCCGCTGTCACCTGCACCAGCGTGCTGCTGGTCGGTTGCGCCGGTTCGCCAAGCTCCCAGGTCGCATCGACCACCAAGGCCGAATATTTTCCGCAGTGCTATGAGCCGGTCAGCCAACTGCGCAGCTCCGATGACGCGATGAGCCGCAGTGTGGCCATCGGCGCCGTTACCGGTGGCCTGATGGGGGCTTTGGGCGGTGCGCTGGTCGACGACGAGAAGCGTGGCCGCAATGCCGCCATCGGCGCGGCCGGTGGTGCCCTGGCCGGTGGTGCCGTGGCGTACTACAACCAGCGCCAGCAGCAGATCAGCGATGACAACGCGCGCTTGGCTTCCTACGCCACCGACATCAACGCCAATAACCAGAACATCGACCGTAACATCCGTTACGCCTCCGCCGCGCAGAGCTGCTACCAGCAGGCGTTCACCCAGCTGCGCGCCGACCGCAAGGCCAACAAGATCAGCGACGCCGATGGCCGCAAGCGCCTGGCCGAGATCGTCAGCGGGCTGAACGAGACCAACGCGCTGTTGGCCAAGGTCGACGGACGCACTGGCGAGAACGTCAACACCTACACCCAGGCCTACGAGAAAGACCTGCAGAGCGTGGGCGTGGAGCGCAAGGAAGTGACCAAGGTGGCCACCGCCAAGCAGCCGAAGCCGACTGCCAAGGTCACCAAGGAAGTCATCACCACCGAGCAATCGTTGCAGAAGGCCCAGGCCAAGCAGAAGGAAAGCCAGCAGGTGGCCAGCCGTGGCCGTACGCTGATCAGCGACGTGTGCAACAACCCGGATATGGGCGACTGGGCACCGGCCAGCTGCAAGGCCTGATCCGCGCTCCACAAAAAACCGCGCCTGGCGCGGTTTTTTTATGCCTGCTGTTTCCGGCTTAGGCATCACGTTGGGCGAGCGGCGGTTTTGCGCCGGTAATCTGTACCGGTGATTGATGCCGGTCATTATCGGCCATGCCGCGCTGGGCAATCATGGCGGGTGCCGAGTGGGTAACCAGGCTGTTAGGGTGCAGGGCAGGGGCGTGCCGATGGCGCGTATCACCAGGCCATGCCGCCCCAAGGTTCGTGCAGAAACGCGCGGCTTGAGTCTTTCCGCACTACCGTGCCTGACATGGCGGGCGGAGCGCCCCGGTTCATAACACTTCTCTTAGCCGTTTGGATGAGCTGATGAACAAGACAATAGTGAGTCTGCTGCTGGCGCTGGGCCTGGCCGGCGCCGCCCATGCTGCGGGTGACCCGGCCGCGGGGCAGGCCAAGGCGGTGGTATGCGGGGCCTGTCACGGGGTCGATGGCAACAGCGCGCTAGCCAACTTCCCCAAGCTGGCGGGCCAGGGTGAGCGCTACCTGCTCAAGCAGATGCAGGACATCAAGTCCGGGGCCCGTCCGGTGGTGGAAATGACCGGCATGCTCGCGCCGCTGAGCGAGCAGGACATGGCCGATGTTGCCGCCTACTTCGCCAGCCAGAAGATCAGCGTGGGCGCGGCCGATGCGGCGCTGGTCGAGCGTGGCCAGGCGCTGTTTCGCGGCGGCAAGCTGGCCGAGGGCATGCCCGCCTGCACGGGCTGTCACTCACCTGACGGCAGCGGCATCGCTACCGCCGGCTATCCGCATCTGGGTGGCCAGCACGCCGGTTACGTCGCCAAGCAACTGACCGCCTTCCGCGAAGGCGAGCGCAGCAATGATGGTGACGCGATGATCATGCGCGACATTGCCGCCAAGCTCAGCAACAAGGATATCGAGGCGCTGTCGAGCTACGTTCAGGGCCTGCATTGAGGCGCTGATCGGCTTTTGCCCGGCGGTGAACAAAAAGGGTGGCGATGGCCACCCTTTTTCGCTGGCGAGCCCGCTACAATGTGAGGAACCTGCCGGGTGGCGACCAGTCGAACCAGAGCTGTCCGCAGCACCTTCATCGTTAGGAGTCATGCATGCGTAATCTGATCCTCTCCGCGGTTCTGGCCACTGCCAGCCTGTTCGGCGTTAGCGCCCACGCCGATGATATCGAGGCCGGCAAGCAGTACGTCGAGCTGAGCAACCCGGTACCGATTTCCAAGCCCGGCAAGATCGAAGTCGTCGAGCTGTTCTGGTATGGCTGCCCGCACTGCTACCAGTTCGAGCCGACCCTCAACCCCTGGGTCGAGAAACTGCCCTCCGACGTCAACTTCGTGCGCATTCCCGCCCTGTTCGGTGGCCTGTGGAACGCCCATGGGCAGATGTTCATCACCCTGGAAAGCATGAAGGTCGAGCACAAGGTGCACGACGCCGTGTTCCGCGCCATCCACAAGGAAGGCCGCAAGCTGGCCACGCCGGAAGAAATGGCGGATTTCTTGGTCACCCAGGACATCGACCGTGACGCCTTCCTCAAGGCCTACAACTCCTTTGGCGTGAAGAGCCAGATGGAAAAGGCCAAGAAACTGGCCATGGCGTACCAGATCAACGGCGTACCGGTGATGATCGTCAACGGCAAGTACCGCTTCGACATCTCCAGCTCGGGTGGCCCTGAGCAGACCCTGCAGGTCGCCGATCACCTGATCGCCAAAGAGCGCGCCGCCAAGTAATCGATCTTCCGGAGCGCCTGCCATGCTGCGTCGCCGCTCGATGCCCCGTCAGGCTGGCCTGTGTGATCCACAGGTCAACCCCGACTGTAGCCCGGACAGGGAATGGCCGCAGGACGGGCGCTTGCGCCTGCTCAGCTTCAACATCCAGGTCGGTATCAGTACCGAGCGCTACCACCATTACCTGACCCGCGGCTGGCAGCACCTGCTGCCCCATCAGGGCCGCGCCGGCAACCTGCAGCGCATCGGCGACCTGCTCGGCGACTACGACATCGTTGCCCTGCAGGAGGCCGATGGCGGCAGCGTGCGCTCCGGGTTCGTCAACCAGGTCGAGCACCTGGCGCGCATGGGGGCCTTCCCTTACTGGTACCAGCAGCTCAACCGCAACCTGGGGCGTTTCGCCCAGCACAGCAACGGGCTGCTCAGCCGCCTGCGGCCAACCCTGCTGGAAGATCATCCGCTGCCTGGGCCGGCCGGCCGCGGGGCGATCCTGCTGCGCATCGGCGAGGGCGATGACGCCATCGCGGTGGTGATGATGCACCTGGCGCTCGGTGCACGTACCCGCACCCGGCAACTGGCCTACATCCGTGAGTTGATCGGCGGCTATCGCCACCAGATTCTCATGGGTGACATGAACACCCACGCCATCGACCTGCTGGAGCACTCGCCGCTGCGCGATCTCGGCTTGCTCGCCCCGCAGGTCGAGGCGACCTTCCCGAGCTGGCGCCCGCAGCGCTGTCTCGATCATATTCTGCTCAGCCCCGGTCTGGAGCTCGAGCGCTTTCAGGTACTGGCACAGCCGATTTCCGACCACCTGCCGGTGGCCGTGGAGATTCGCCTGCCCAATGCCCTCACGCCACCGTTGACGCCCCGTGTACAGGAGCCCTGAGCATGGCCGACGACGCCAAACGCTGGCGCGAGAAGTACCTTGCCAACATCGAGCAGCAGGAAAAGCTCGAGCGCCGCTGGGACATGCGTATCGATTTGCTGCGCCGGGGCCTGGTGCGCAGCAGCCTGGCGGCCGAGGGCGCCGACAAGGCGGTTGACCAGTGCATGCACGATCTGCGCGAGATCCTGCGCCGTGACGACATGGACGCCGGCCTCAGTGCCCTGATTCCGCGCCTGGAAAAGACCGTCCTGGATTCCGAGCAACGCCGCCAGCAGCGCGTCGAGCAGGTTGCCAGCGGCCTGGCGAGCCTGGTGGCGCAGTTGCTGAAGATGGACCTGCCGGGTGATGTGCGCAAGCCGCTCAAGCGCTATGCCAAGCAGGTCGAGGAGCGGGCCCGGCAGGCCCGCGAAATGCCGGCCCTGCTGGCCGAGCTGAGCCAGTTGCAGCAGCAGGCGCTGCAGGCGCTCGGCGGCGAGCAGGTAGAGCGGCCTGGATTCATCGAGCGCCTGTTTGGCAGCCGCGACAGCGCCAGCCCCGTGGCCAGCGCAGAGGAAGCGGCACCGGTTACCTCCGCCGAGCAGGCCGAAGTCGCCCCCGGCACTGCTGTCGAGCAGCCAGTGGCGCAGTCGCTGGGTAGCGAGCCGGAGCCAGAACCAGAACCGGCACCGCAAGTCGCAGCCACGCAGGCCGCGCCTGCCGTCATCGGCGAAATTTCCTCGCCGGCGCCGGCGCCGGCGCCCCAGCCCCAGCCATCCCCTGCGGCCGCGCCGGTGGCTGCGGCAGTCACTGGCCCGGCTGTGGCGAGCGCCGTGTTGCTGGACAGCCTGCCACTGTCGTCGGCCTTGTTGATGCCGTCGCCCGTCTCCAAAGCGCCTGCCGAACCTGCCGCGCAGCGAGCTGAATTGGCCGAACCGGTTCAGGAGCTGGCGCCCGTGGTCGCCGCTGAGACCGTTACCCAGGCCGACCCCGAGTACGCCCTGCCGGCAGCGCCCGAACCGGGCTACAGCGCCATTGCCGGCCATGTCGAAAGCAGCTTGCTGAAGCTGCTCAAGGAGTTGCCACTTCCCGAGCGTCATCAGGGCCAGGCCGATACCCTGCGCCAGCGCATCACGGCCGGCCTGAACATGTACGAGCTGGTGCCGGTGCTCGACGACATGGGTGTGCTGATGCTGGCGATCGCCGATGTGGGGCAGCGCGAGTTCGAGGGCTACCTCAAGCAGCTCAACGAGCGGCTCGCCATGTTTCAGGGCAGCCTGGAGGATGTGCAGGCCGACCACAGCGATGCCACCGAGGCAGCGCGCAGCCTGGACAGCGAGTTGCGCCAGCAGGTCGACGGCCTGCACAACAGCGTGCAGGAAGCCACCGACCTCGACAGCCTCAAGGAACTGGTGGAAAGCCGCCTCAGCGGCCTGCTCGGCACCATGGCGCAGTACCAGCAGCAGCGTGACAGCCGCGAGCAGCAGGTGGGTGAACGCCTGCAGGTTCTGGTCGACCGGGTGGCCAGCATGGAGCTGGAAGCCAAGGGGTTTCGCGATCACCTCGAAGAGCAGCGCCAGAAGGCGTTGATCGACCCGCTCACCGGTCTGCCCAACCGCGCGGCCTGGACCGAGCGCCTGGATATGGAACTGGCGCGTCTGCAGCGCTATGGCGGTGAGCTGCTGCTGGCGGTGCTGGATATCGATCACTTCAAGCGTATAAACGACGACTACGGCCACCTGGCCGGCGACAAGGTGTTGAAGATCATTGCCGGCGAGCTGTTCAAGCGCCTGCGTAAGACCGACTTCATTGCCCGTTTCGGTGGTGAGGAATTCGTGCTGTTGATCCCGTCCACACCGATGGAAGGCGGGTTGAAGCTGCTCGACACGCTGCGTTCGGCGATCGAGAACTGTCCGTTCCATTTCAAGGGCGAGCGGGTGACCATCAGCCTGTCTGGCGGCATCAGCGCGTTCGGCAGCGCCGAGCGCAGCGAGCAGGTATTCGAGCGCGCCGACCAGGCGCTTTACCGCGCCAAACGTGGCGGGCGTAACCGTATCGAAGTGGGTTGAGCGCAGTTGTTGGGCCATGTGCTGCTGCACGGCGTGCGTTCTGTGCGCCAGGCACGTCAGGCCTGTGCCGGTTGTCGCAAAGCGCGACGCTGGCAGTCGCCCGGTCATCGAGACGCTGCTAGTCTTGCCCTGCCGAACACTTAATAACCAGATCGAATCTTATGCTAGGGCGCCTCTCACTTCTCCTGGGACTCGCCGCGTTCGCCTGTCAGGTGAGTGCGCTGACCGTCTACAAGTACACCGATGCCAATGGCGTGGTCACCTACAGTGACCAGGCCGCGCCCGGTGCGAAGGTGTTCGTGTTCAGCGACCGCATGGTCGAGAAGCTCGACAACCAGGTGAAGCTGGAAACCCGCAAGCATGCGGCTGGCGAGACCCTGCTGGTGCGCAACGACCTGTACGCGCCGGTGCAGGTGGAGCTCAAGCTGGAGCAACTGAGCAACGTCAGCGGCGCGCCCGGCAAGCCGATCAACTGGGTGTTGCCACCGCGCAGCGAAATCCGCCTGGCTACCCTGGCGCCACTGGATCCGTCTAAGCCCCTGCGCTACACGCCGAAGCTCAACTACGCCCTGGGTGACCCGCGGCTATTGCCGATCACGCAGCCCTACCCGCTGCCCTGGCGCGGTGGGCCGTTTCGCCTGACCCAGGGCGCCAACGGCCAGTACAGCCACTTCACGCCCAAGGGCCGTTACGCCCTGGATATCGCCATGCCCGAGGGCACGCCGATCGTCGCGGCGCGCGCCGGGGTGGTGATCAAGACCGAGAACGCCCAGAGCGGGCGCGGCAACAACCCCTCGGGCAACTTCGTGCGCATCCTGCATGACGACGGCACCATGGGCGTCTACCTGCACCTGATGCAGGGCTCGGTGAGCGTGCGGGAGGGGCAGCGCGTTGCGGTCGGTGTGCCGATCGGCCGCTCCGGCAATACCGGCAACAGCACCGGCCCGCATCTGCACTTCGTGGTGCAGCGCAACGTCGGCATGGCACTGGAGTCGATCCCCTTCGAGTTCGCTCAGCCGGTCGACAGCCTGCCCAATTTCGCTGTGGGCGGCGACTGAGGCAGCCAGCTTCAGCTTTCTAGCTGAGCCAGCGATCAGGCTCTGCTCAAGCGACAGCTGAGTGCGCAGTGGTCAGATACGCCAGTGCTCAGCCTGGCGTTCTCCAGCCGATAACCCGGCGTATGGAACAGCCCATCGACCATGAATGGAATCTCCCCGGCACGGTGCAGCGAGCCGTCGATGCTGCTGGTGTAATGGGCTGGTACACCGTCGATGAAGTGCTCGGCGATCAGGTCGAAGGTGGCGCCTCCGCGCGGCGCGTTGAAGTCGCCGGTCAACAGCAGGCCACCGGCTTCACTGGCTTGCGCCTGGGCCAGGGCGATCAGCTTGCCGGCGCTCTCGCGCTGATACGGTGTGGAGCTGCCGAACGGGGTGACGTTGAGGTGGGTGACGGCGATGCGAAAATCGCCGAGCGAGGCACTGAGCAGCACCTCGGCAATGCTCAGTGGATCGGCCATGCGCTTGCCCTCGAGCGTGACGAAGGCCATCTCCTGAATGCGCTCGCGGCTGCCTGAGTAGTACTCGGCCTTTACCTTCGCCAAGGCTGCACCGCGGGCCAGCATGCCGATGCCCACCACATTGGCGTGGCCTTCCTCGGGATGCTGGGCCATGGGCGCGAAGGCCATGGTGCCGCCCATCAAGGCTTCGAAGAAGGGGATGTCGCGCTCGCAGAGCTCCTGCAGGCAGAGCAGCTCCGGGCATTCGCGCTCGATAAAGGCGGCGACGCGTGGCAGGTGTCTGGAACGTTCGATATTGATGGAGGCGATGCTGAGCGACATGGGATCAGGAGAGGCTGTGGGAAAGGGCGGGGTGGGAATGCGTCGAGTGCTGCAACGGCGGGCGCAGTATACCTGACGCCGGCCAGCGGCGGCCGCAGTGCGGCGGTGGCGACCTGAATGCAAATCGCCCGGCAAGCCGGGCGATTCGATTACTGCGGCGTGATCAGAACGCCAGGCCGACCTTGAGGCCAACCTGCTCCTGCTTGAGCTTGCTGTTTTCCGCCAGCACGCTGTCACTGTCGACCTTGTAGTTGGTACGGGTGTAGTACAGGCTGGTGCTGATCGGCAGGTTGTTGATGCCCTTGTTCCACAGCACGGTCAGTTCGGCGTACGGGTTGGCCTTGTCCTTCAGGTCAACGGTGTCGCTGCCTTCGCCGCTGACTTTCAGCTCGGCTTCGGCGTCGAGCGAGTAGCGTGCACCGGCTTCCAGGCGCACGGTGTAGTCCGGGGTCAGGTAGTTGTAGCCGATACCGGCCTTGGCGAACGGCGCCTTGCTGGTCAGCTTGACGTTGGTATCGAACGGGCCAACGTCGTCCTGCTCGATACGGCCCCAGTCGTAGCCGCCGCCGACGATGAAGTCGATGTAGTTGTTGGTGCTCAGTGCCGCGCGCAGGCCGAGGTCGAGGTCGGCACGGGCCGCCTTGTATTCGTCGTCGTCCTTCTCGCGGTACTGGCCTTCGATACCGGCCTGGTAGATGAAGCCTTCGTGGCCGGTCAGCTTGTTGCCGAAGTTGTAGAACAGACCGCCCTGGTTCAGACGCTCCTTGTCACTCTCACCAAAGGTGCTCAACTTGTACTGGTTGTGCGAGCCGATCACCCCGATGGTCGAAATCGGATCGGTGATCGAGTCGGCATAGGCATGGGAGGCGCCGGCGAGGCACAGGGCGAGGGCGGTTTTCGTGGTGATGGCGTTAAGTTGCATGGCGAATTCCTTGGCAGTCTGTTCAGGTGATGGCATGCACCGATCAATTGGTGCACGCGGTGGACTGCGCAGCCCAGCGAGGTATTCGAGGAAGCCGACGAACGGTCGTAAGTGGTTGTTGTGGAAGGTGGAAGCGATGCCGATTTATCGCGATAAATGACCGCTTGGTCAGGTTTGCCGGGCGGCAATTGAAAGGTGCACTGCCGGCTGTGCACACACCCGGCAGTGCAGGTGCCTCAATCCAGCTTGATGACCTTGGCCAGGAGGATCTTCGGGCCTTTCATCTTCTTGACGATCAAGCGCAGGCCGGCGACTTCCAGGGATTCCTCTTCCTCGGGCACCCGCTTGAGGGTTTCATAGATCAGGCCGGCAAGGGTCTCGGCCTCGATATGGTCGAGGTCGATGCCCAGCAGGCGCTCGAGCTTGAACAGCGGCGTGTCACCACGCACCAGCAGTTTGCCGGGCTGATAGGCGAGGATGCCGCGCTCGGTCTTGCGATGTTCGTCCTGAATATCGCCGACCAGGGCTTCGAGCACGTCTTCCATGGTCAGGTAGCCGATGACCTTGCCGTCGGCCTCTTCGACCAGGGCGAAATGCGCGCCGCCCTTGCGGAACTGCTCCAGCAGGTCGGACAGCGGCAGGTTGCGGCTGACCTTCTCGATCGGGTGCATCAGCTCGGCCAGGCGCAGGGTCGAGGGCAGCATTTCCAGCAGTGACAGGTGCAGCAGCAGGTCCTTGATGTGCAGCACGCCGACGAACTCGCCAGCCGCCTCGTCGTAGATCGGGTAGCGGCTGTACTTGTGCCGGCGGAACAGGCTGAACACCTCGTCCAGCGTGGCATTGAGCTCCAGGTAGATAAGGTCTTCGCGCGAGTTGGCCCAGTCGACCACTTCCAGTTCGCCCAGCTCCACGGCAGAGGCGAGCACGCGCATGTCCTGGTCGGTCGGGTCGCTGGCGCGGCTGGAATGCAGGATCAGCTTGAGCTCGTCACGGCTGTAGTGGTGCTCGTGGTGGCCGCCGGGCTGATCCTGGCCGGCAATGCGCAGGATGGCGTTGGCGCTGGCGTTGAGCAGGAAGATCGCCGGATACATGGCCCAGTAGAACAGGTACAGCGGCGCCGCCGTCCACAGCGACAGCAGCTCCGGCTTGCGGATCGCCCAGGATTTCGGGGCCAGCTCGCCGATCACGATGTGCAGGTAGGAAATGATGAAGAACGCGGTGAAGAAGGCGATGCCGTGGATCAGCTTCTGCGACTCGATGCCGATCGAGGTCAGCAGCGGCTCGAGCAGGTGCGCGAAGGCCGGTTCACCCACCCAGCCCAGGCCCAGGGAGGCGAGGGTGATGCCCAGCTGGCAGGCGGACAGGTAGGCATCGAGCTGGCTGTGCACGGTGCGCAGGATATGCCCACGCCAGCCGTTCTTCTTGGCCAGGGCTTCGACCTTGGTGGAGCGCAGCTTGACCATGGCGAACTCGGCAGCCACGAAGAAGCCGTTGAGCAGCACCAGGAACAGGGCGAACAGCACCAGGCCCATGTCGGCGAAATAACTGGAGAAGGAGACGCTCGTAGAGGGATCCATAAGGGGTTCGTGTGACCGGATGTTGCTAAAGGGTGGGGCCTGGGCGGGCGCTTTGCAATAGGACCCTAATCAGCGGGTTGGCGCGGCGATCTGCGCCGGCTGGAAGTGGCAGGTGAACAGACTGCCCTTGCCGACCACGCTGGTGATTTCCAGCCCACCGCGGTGGCGCAAAAGCACGTGCTTGACGATGGCCAGGCCCAGGCCGGTGCCGCCGGTATGGCTGGCACGGCTGGAATCGACCCGGTAGAAGCGCTCGGTCAGGCGTGGCAGGTGCTTGGCCTCGATACCGGGGCCGCTGTCCTGCACCGACAGGTGCGCGCCCTGTCCGTCCTGCCACCAGCGAATGCGGATCTCGCCATCGGCCTGGGTGTATTTCACGGCGTTGAACACCAGGTTGGAAAACGCGCTGCGCAATTCCGACTCGCTGCCCTTGAGCCGGAGGTTGGCGTCGGCCTCCAGGCTGATCCGGTGGTTGCGCTCGGCGGACAGCGCCAGGGCATCGTTGCGGATGCTCTGCAGCAGCAGGTCGACTGCCACCGGGTGGTTGTCGGAGGGGTAATCGGTGGCTTCCAGCTTGGCCAGCAGCAGCAGGTCGTTGAGCAGGCCCTGCATGCGTGCGCCCTGCTGCTGCATCTGCTGCAGGGCGCGGCGCCAGCGTGGGTTGATGTCGTCGACGTTGTCATGCAGGGTTTCCAGGTAGCCGGCGATCACCGTCAGCGGTGTGCGCAACTCGTGGGAAACGTTGGCGACGAAATCCTTGCGCATCTGCTCCAGCTGGTGGAGCCGGGTCACGTCGCGCACCAGCATCAGGTGCTCCTGGTTGCCGTAGCGGGTGATGTTGAGCTGCAGCTGCCTGCGCGGGTTGACCGGCGAGGGCAGGTCGAGGGGTTCGACGAATTTGCCGCGCTCGAAATAGTCCTTGAAGCGCGGGTCGCGTACCAGATTGGTGATCGACTGGCCGCTGTCCTGGGGCGTTTTCAAACCCAGCAGGGTTTCCGAGGCCTTGTTCCACCACTCCAGGTTGCCGTGGCTGTCGAGCATGATCACCGCGTCGCGCAGCGCCGCGGTGGACTCCTGCACGCGATCGATCACTGCCTGCAGGCGGCCGCGCGCCCGCTGGTTGCGGCGCTGCAGGTGGTAGATGCTGTCGAACACTTCGCCCCACAGGCCGTAGCCATCGGGCGGTGGTTCGTCGGGCTGGTGATCCTTGAGCCAGGCATGCAGGCGCAACAGCTGGCTGAGGTTCCAGAGCAGGTGGGCGGCCAGGCCGATGGCGATGGCCCAGGCATATTCACCGGTGATCACCCCAGCCGCCAGGCAGGCCGCGATCAGCAGCATCAAGCGGCGGGTTATGGCGCCACGCCAGTTGCTCGTCACGTTTCGCTCATCCGCCAGCCGATCCCTGTCATCGTCAATCTCAGGCTATGGCTTAGCCCTTGGTGGAGAAACGATACCCGGTGCCGCGTACCGTCTGCACCAGATTTTCGTAGGCCTCGCCCAGCGCCTTGCGCAGGCGGCGGATGTGCACATCGACGGTACGCTCCTCGACATACACGTTGCCGCCCCACACCTGGTCGAGCAACTGGCCGCGGGTGTAGGCGCGTTCCTGGTGGGTCATGAAGAACTGCAGCAGGCGATATTCGGTGGGGCCCATCTCGGCAGGCTTGCCGTCGATGGTCACGCGGTGGCTGATCGGGTCGAGCAGCAGGCCGCCCACTTCGATCGGCCCTTCGCTGTCGCTGGGGCCGGCGCGGCGCAGCACGGCCTTGAGGCGGGCGACCAGCTCGCGCGGCGAGAACGGCTTGGTGATGTAGTCGTCGGCAC
This sequence comes from Pseudomonas sp. G34, assembly GCF_031119625.1. Lineage (GTDB taxonomy): Bacteria > Pseudomonadota > Gammaproteobacteria > Pseudomonadales > Pseudomonadaceae > Aquipseudomonas. Next base: position 426,417 of record NZ_JAVHZV010000030.1, on the reverse strand, counting down.
CGACTTCCAGGCCCTGGATCTTGTTGTCCTCTTCGCCCTTGGCGGTGAGCATGATGATCGGAATGTCGCCGGTCAGCTCGTCGCGCTTCAGGCGCCGGGCCAGCTCGATGCCGGAGGTGCCGGGCAGCATCCAGTCGAGCAGGATCAGATCAGGCTTGCGGTCGACGATGATGGCGTGAGCCTGCCCGGTATTTTCCGCTTCCAGGCACTCGTAGCCCGCCATTTCCAGCGCCACCACGATCATTTCGCGAATCGGCGCTTCGTCATCGACGATCAGGATGTTCTTGCCAACCATGGGTTGAGCCTCGGTTCATTCAACTATCAATGCGGCGCATTAGATAACGGAATTATTGCAGCGATATGACAGCTGTGCGGCATGCCCCTTCCAGCGCGCTTCTCAACGCAACCCGTAATCCAGCACGATGCCGACGAAGATCGCCAGGCCTGCCCAGTGGTTGTGCAGGAAGGCGCGGAAGCAGACCAGCGGCTCGCGCTGGCGGGTGATGTGGAATTCCCAGGCGAAACAGCCGGCGGCCACCAGCAGGCCGAGATAGAAGTACAGGCCCAGTTCGAAGCGTGCGCCGGCCAGCAGCAGGCACAGCAGGGCCAGGCCCTGCAGGCCGAGGATGATCACCCGGTCGGCATCGCCGAACAGGATCGCCGTGGACTTCACGCCGATCTTCAGGTCGTCCTCGCGGTCGGCCATGGCGTAGTAGGTGTCATAGGCCACGGTCCAGATCACGTTGGCCAGCAGCAGCAGCCAGGCCGCCGCCGGCAGTTCGCCGGTCTCGGCGGTGAAGGCCATCGGCATGCCCCAGGAGAACGCGGTGCCGAGCACCACCTGGGGGTAATAGGTGTAGCGCTTCATGAAGGGGTACAGCGCCGCCACGCCGAGGGCGCCGAACGACAGCCATACGGTGGTGGCGTTGGTCAGCAGCACCAGGGCGAAACTGAGGGCCACCAGCACGGCGAAGAGAATCAGTGCCTCCCGTGCGTTGACCTTGCCGCTGGCCAGGGGGCGGGCCTTGGTGCGGCTGACATGGCCGTCGAAATTACGGTCGGCATAGTCGTTGATCACGCAGCCGGCGGCGCGCATCAGCACCACGCCGGTCACGAAGATCAGCAGGTTCTTGATGCTTGGCACGCCTTCGGCGGCGATCCACAGTGCCCACAGGGTTGGCCACAGCAGCAGGTAGATGCCGATCGGCTTGTCCATGCGCGTCAGCTGCAGGAAATCCCAGGTGCGTGGGTGCAGGCGATTGAGCGATTGCAGCAGACGGATGTACATCGGGCGGTTCTCCTGGCGCGGTACGCGGATTATACGGCGCCTAGTCGGCGGCGGGGTCAGCGGCTCGCCGCAGGCCAGAAGTCCGGCAAAAACACTTCGGCGACCAGCACCGCCAGCGCACCACGGCGAAAGCACGAGCGGCGTGCCCAGAGGTTCTCCTGCACGACCTCCGCCGGCAGCCAGGCACCCGGGTAGCGGCAGGCCTGCAGCCTGCCGCGGGTAAAGGCCTGGTCACTGAACAACAGCTCACCCAGGGAGCGGCTGCCCAGTTGCTGCAGATCCAGGCCCGAGCCTTGCAATGCCTGCTTGGCAGCCACGCTGCGGGCGAACACCCAGGGCTGGCCATTGCCAAGCAGGTAGACCTCGCGCACCCAGCCAGGGCTGCCCGGCGGTACGTCCAGGGCTGCGCATTCGTCGTCACGCAGCGTCAGCCAGCCCTCGCGCAACGGGGTGACGCTGAAGCCGCCCGCCGACAGCTCGGTCAGCCGCCGGGTCAGGGAGTCTTCGTTGAACAGCCAGTCGTGCACAGCGCTGGCTGCGGCGGGTAACAGCTGTTCGGCGCTCAGCCAATGAGGGGCGGGGGAAGCTAGGGACACGGCATGGATTCGTGGCAGGCGAAGCGCGCCAGTCTAGCACGGCGGTCCTGGCGGCAGCGTTGGCCGGGAGCCGTCACGACCACCCTTCGAGGCGCATGCTGGCGCGCACCAGGCGCTGCTCTTCCTGCTCGATGTCCTGCAGGTTGTCGCGAATGCTGTGGATGTGATCGCGCGCCGCGCGCTGGGCCTGTTCCGGCAGGCGCTCGATCACCGCGTGATACAGGCGCGAGTGCTGGCGGTCGATCTGCCGTTTCTGCGCCGGGCGGTGGTAGAGATTGTTCACCGAGGCGAACACGGTGCTGAGCATCAGGTCGGTCAGCGACTGCAGGGTGTGCACCAGTACCGGGTTGTGCGAGGCCTCGCAGATGGCCAGGTGAAAGGCGTGGTCGAGGCGCGCATGTTCGCGGGGATCGACCGGGTTCTCCTGGGCATGGGCGGCGAGCATTTCCTCGTAACGCCGGGTCAGCAGCACGAAATCCGCGTCGGTGCCACGCAACGCCGCCAGGCGCGCCGACTCGCCCTCGAGCAGGCTGCGTACTTCCAGCAGGTCGTACAGGGTGCGCGGCTGGGAGTTGAACAGATGCATCAGCGGGCTGGCGTCGCCTTCGCCGCTGAGCTTGGCCACCCGCGAATCACGGCCCTGGGCGGTGTCGATGATGCCGCGCCCACGCAGCACCTTGAGCCCTTCGCGCAGCGCCGAGCGGGAGATGCCCAGCTTCTCGCACAAGCGCCGCTCCGAGGGCAGCGGCTGGCCCACCTTGAGCACACCGTCGACGATCAGCCGCTCGATGCGCTCGGCCACCACGTCGCTCAGCTGGCGCCGCACCGCGTTCTGTTTCAGCTCCATGACGCCCCTCGCCAGCTGGTCGTACCAGTCGATCAGATGCTTTCCAGGTTTCTGCGCTGCTCGATTACAGGCCTTGTGTAGCGAGCGCTTGATGCTTTTTACGCTGAATACCTGGCGAAAGAAACTGGTCATACCAGCGCCTGCAAAGATGGACGACGGTAATCGGGCGGCCTAAACATGCAGGCCAAGGTAGCGGCATGACCGCAATAACAACAACGCCCACGATCGAGCCTGCCATGAGCATTCTGTACGACGAGCGCGTCGACGGCGCGCTGCCCACGGTCGACAAGACCGCGTTGCTGGCCGAGCTGCGCCAGCGCCTGCCCGACCTCGACATCCTGCACACCCAGGAAGACCTCAAGCCTTACGAGTGCGATGGTCTGTCGGCCTACCGCACCACGCCCCTGCTGGTGGTGCTGCCCGAGCGTATCGAGCAGGTGCAGGAGTTGCTCAAGCTCTGCCATGCCCGTGGCGTGCCGGTGGTGGCGCGCGGCGCCGGCACCGGCCTGTCCGGCGGGGCGCTGCCGCTGGAACAGGGCATCCTCCTGGTGATGGCGCGCTTCAACCAGATTCTCGAGATCAACCGCGAGGCCCGCTATGCCCGCGTACAGCCCGGAGTGCGCAACCTGGCGATCTCCCAGGCCGCCGCGCCCTTCGACCTGTATTACGCCCCCGACCCGTCTTCGCAGATCGCCTGCTCCATCGGCGGCAATGTCGCCGAGAACGCCGGCGGCGTGCACTGCCTGAAATACGGCCTGACCGTGCACAACCTGCTCAAGGTGGAGATCCTCACCGTCGAGGGCGAATTCCTGACCCTCGGCAGCGACGCCCTGGATGCAGCGGGTTTCGACCTGCTGGCGCTGTTCACCGGCTCCGAGGGCATGCTCGGCATCGTCACCGAGGTGACGGTCAAGCTGCTGCCCAAGCCACAGGTGGCCAAGGTGCTGCTGGCGGCCTTCGATTCGGTGGAAAAGGCCGGCCGCGCGGTGGGCGACATCATCGCCGCCGGCATCATTCCCGGCGGCCTGGAGATGATGGACAACCTGGCGATCAGAGCGGCGGAGGACTTTATCCACGCCGGCTACCCGGTGGAGGCCGAAGCCATCCTGCTCTGCGAGCTGGACGGCGTGGAGGCGGACGTGGCGGACGACTGCGAACGGGTGCGCGAGGTACTTGGCAAGGCCGGTGCCACCGAAGTGCGCCTGGCCCGTGACGAAACCGAGCGGGTGAAATTCTGGGCCGGGCGCAAGAACGCCTTCCCGGCGGTCGGGCGCATCTCGCCGGACTACTACTGCATGGACGGCACCATTCCGCGCCGCGAGCTGCCGGGCGTGCTGCGCGGCATCGCCGAGCTGTCCGAGGAATACGGCCTGCGCGTGGCCAACGTGTTCCACGCCGGCGACGGCAACATGCATCCCTTGATCCTCTTCGATGCCAACGTGCCCGGCGAGCTGGAGCGCGCCGAGGCCATCGGCGGCAGGATCCTCGAACTCTGCGTCAAGGTCGGCGGCAGCATCACCGGCGAGCACGGCGTCGGCCGCGAGAAGATCAACCAGATGTGCGCGCAGTTCAACAGCGACGAGATCACCCTGTTCCATGCCGTGAAGGCGGCGTTCGACCCGGCCGGCCTGCTCAACCCGGGCAAGAACATCCCCACCCTGCACCGCTGCGCCGAGTTCGGCGCCATGCACGTGCACCACGGCCAACTGCCCTTCCCGGAACTGGAGCGCTTCTGATGTCGCATGATTTCGACGCCAGCGCCGCGCTGCTGGAACAGGTCAACCACGCGCTCAACAGCGCTACGCCACTGCGCATCCAGGGCAGCGGCAGCAAGGCGCATCTGGGCCGTGCCACCACGGGCGAGGTGCTGGATACCCGCCTGCACCGCGGCATCGTCAGCTATGACCCCACCGAACTGGTACTTACCGCCCGTGCCGGCACGCCGCTGGCCGAGATCGAGGCGGCGCTGGAGGCCAACAACCAGATGCTGCCGTGCGAGCCGCCGCACCTGGGCACTGGCGCCACCCTCGGTGGCATGGTCGCCGCCGGGTTGTCCGGCCCGCGTCGGCCATGGGCCGGCTCGGTGCGTGACCAGGTGCTCGGCACCCGGGTGATCACTGGCCAGGGCAAGCTGCTGCGCTTCGGTGGCGAGGTGATGAAGAACGTCGCCGGCTACGACCTGTCGCGCCTGATGGCCGGCAGCTTCGGCTGCCTAGGGCTGCTCGCCGAGGTGTCGATCAAGGTACTGCCCAAGCCGCGTCAGGTGCTCAGCCTGCGCCTGGAGGTGGGCGCCCAGCAGGCACTGAACAAGCTGGCCGAATGGGGCCAGCAGCCGCTGCCGATCAGTGCCGCCAGCCACGACGGTGCGGCGCTGCATCTACGCCTGGAAGGCGGCGAGGGCTCGGTTCTCGCCGCGCGCCAGCGCCTCGGTGGCGAAGAGATCGACAACGGCTATTGGCATGAACTGCGCGAACAGCATCTGCCGTTCTTCGCTGCCGAGGGCACGCTGTGGCGCCTGTCGCTGCCGGTGGCTAGCGGCCTGCTCGAGCTGCCCGGCCGCCAACTGATCGACTGGGGCGGCGCGCAGCGCTGGCTGAAGACCGACGCCGAGGGTGAGCTGATCCAGGGCGCGGCGGCCAAGCTCGGCGGCCATGCCACCTGCTTCGCTGCAGGCCAGGCGCAACCTTTCCAGCCGCTGGCGGCAGCGCTGCTGCGCTACCAGCGCCAGTTGAAGAACCAGCTCGACCCCCAGGGCATCTTCAACCCTGGCCGCCTATACGCCGAGGTATAAGACGTGCAGACCAATTTGAGTGAACAGGCCAAGCGCCTGCCGCGCGCCGAGGAAGCCGAACGCATCCTGCGCTCCTGCGTGCACTGCGGCTTCTGCAACGCCACCTGCCCGACCTACCAGCTGCTCGGTGACGAGCTGGACGGCCCGCGCGGGCGCATCTACCTGATCAAGCAGATGCTCGAAGGCGGCGAGGTGACCGCCAAGACCCAGCAGCACCTGGATCGCTGCCTGACCTGCCGCAACTGCGAAACCACCTGCCCCTCCGGCGTGCAGTACCACAACCTGCTGGACATTGGCCGCGAGGTCGCCGAACAACAGGTGCCACGCCCGCTCGATCAGCGCCTGCTGCGCCAGGGCCTGCGCGCCGTGGTGCCGCGCCCGGCCTTGTTCAAGGCGCTGACCCAGGCCGGCCTGGCCTTGCGCCCGCTGCTGCCGGCCACGCTCAAGGCCAAGCTGCCGCGCGAGGTGCGCCCGGCCAAGCCGCGCCCGACCACGCAGCACACACGCCGCGTGCTGATGCTCGAAGGCTGCGTGCAACCGGGGCTGTCGCCCAACACCAATGCCGCCACCGCGCGCGTGCTCGATCGCCTCGGCATCAGCGTCACGCCAATCCGCGAGGCCGGCTGCTGCGGCGCCGTGGACTATCACCTCAACGCCCAGGAGGCGGGGCTGCAGCGCGCCCGGCAGAACATCGACGCCTGGTGGCCGGCCATCGAGGCCGGCATTGAGGCCATCGTACAGACCGCAAGTGGCTGTGGCGCCTTCGTCAAGGACTACGGCCACCTGCTGGCCGGCGATTCGGCCTACGCCGCCAAGGCGGCACGGGTCAGCGCCCTGGCCAGGGATCTGGTCGAGGTGCTGCAGGGCGAGGCGCTGGAAAGGCTGCAGGTGCGCGCCGAGCAACGCCTGGCCTTCCATTGTCCCTGCACCTTGCAGCACGCGCAGCAGCTCGCTGGTGCCGTGGAAGGTGTGCTGACGCGCCTTGGCTTCGGCCTCACCGCCGTGCCCGACGGCCACCTGTGCTGCGGCTCGGCGGGCACTTATTCGCTGACCCAGCCCGAGTTGTCCAGGCAGCTTCGCGACAACAAACTGAATGCCCTGGAAAGCGGCAAGCCGGATGCCATCGTCACCGCCAATATCGGCTGCCAGACCCACCTGGACGGCGCCGGGCGCACGCCGGTGCGGCACTGGATCGAGATAGTCGAGGAAGCCATGCACTGACCATCGGACACTGACCGTAGGGTGGATCACGCTTCATCGATCCACCAAAGCGGTGGATGTAAGAAGCGACATCCACCCTGCAACTACAGATGTATCGCAACGTACAGCGGAGGAGTGTGCCGCGCCTGTGGGAGGCGCTTTGGCGGCGAGCTGTTATCGCGGCTGAAGCCGCTCCCGGGGCGACTCCCCGATAACCCGGATTGCATCCGGGCTACGCGACTGATCGTAGGGTGGATCACGCTTCACCGATCCACCAAAGCGGTGGATGTAAAAAGCGATATCCACCCTACAACTGAGCCCTCGGGAGAGGGGATAAAAGCCACGAACATGAGGTATGCCATGCAAAGCAAAGCCGTACTCAGCCAGACCGAAGTCAGACAGATCCTCCAGGCAGCGCGCAGCGAAGCGCTGCAACAGGGCTGGGCCGTGGCCATCGCCGTGGTCGACGACGGCGGCCACCCGCTGGCCCTGGAGCGCCTGGATGGCTGTGCGCCCATCGGCGCCTATATCGCCACCGAAAAGGCCCGCAGCGCCGCCATCGGCCGCCGCGAGACCAAGGGCTACGAAGACATGGTCAACGGCGGCCGCAGCGCCTTCCTCAGCGCACCGCTGCTCACCTCGTTGGAAGGCGGCGTACCCGTGCTGGTCGACGGCCAGGTGATCGGCGCCGTGGGCGTGTCCGGGGTCAAGGCCGAGCAGGACGCGCAGGTGGCCAAGGCCGGTATCGCGGCGCTTTGACGCCTCGCATGCTGACGACAAGGCCATCAGGGCCGGAAACAGACAGGAGAACAGAAAAATGACCGAACGCGTGCAATGTCAGCGCCTGCAGGTGGCCGCCGAACTCAAGCAGTTCATCGAAGACGAGGTGCTGCCCGGCAGCGGTATCGAGGCCGATGCCTTCTGGAGCGGCTTCGACGCCCTGGTGCATGACCTGGCGCCGCGCAACCGCGCGCTGCTGGCCGAACGTGAGCGCCTGCAGAGCGAGCTGGATGCCTGGCACCGCGCCCACCCAGGCCCGATCCGCGACATGACGGCCTACCGCGCCTTCCTCGGCTCCATCGGCTATCTGCTGCCGCAGCCGGCGAAGGTTCAGGCGACCACCAGCAAGGTCGACAGCGAGATCACCAGCCAGGCCGGCCCGCAACTGGTGGTGCCGGTGATGAACGCACGCTATGCGCTGAACGCTGCCAACGCCCGCTGGGGCTCGCTGTACGATGCCCTGTACGGCACCGATGCGATCAGCGAGGACGGCGGCGCCAGCAAGGGGCCGGGCTACAACCCCGTGCGTGGCGCCAGGGTGATCGCCTTCGCCCGCGCCTTCCTCGACCAGGCCGCGCCGCTGGCCAAGGGCTCGCACGCCGAGGCCAGCGCCTATGCGGTGGTCGCCGGCCAGTTGCAGGTGACCCTGAGCAGCGGCGCACAGACCTCGCTGGCGCAACCGGAGAAGTTCGTCGGCTTCCAGGGCGGGGCCGCCGCACCGAGCGCCGTGCTGCTGAAGAACAACGGCCTGCACGTCGAAATCCAGATCGACGCCAGCAGCCCCATCGGCAGCACCGACGCGGCGGGCGTGAAGGATCTGCTGATGGAGGCGGCGCTGTCGACCATCATGGACTGCGAGGACTCGATTGCCGCCGTCGACGCCGCCGACAAGGTGCTGGTGTACCGCAACTGGCTGGGCCTGATGAAGGGCGACCTGACCGAGGAGCTGGACAAGGGCGGCCAGCGCATTACCCGCCGCCTCAACCCGGATCGCCTCTACACCGCCGCCGATGGCAGCGAACTGACCCTGCACGGCCGCTCGTTGCTGTTCATTCGCAACGTCGGCCACCTGATGAGCAACCCGGCGATTCTCGACGGCGCAGGCGTTGAGATTCCCGAAGGCATTCTCGATGCGGTGGTCACCAGCCTGATCGCCCTGCATGACCTCAAGCGCCGCGGCAACTCGCGCAGCGGCAGCGTGTATATCGTCAAACCGAAGATGCACGGCCCGGCCGAAGTGGCCTTCGCCAACGAGCTGTTCGCTCGCGTCGAGCTACTGCTGGGCATGCCGGACAACACCCTGAAAATGGGCATCATGGACGAGGAGCGGCGCACCAGCGTCAACCTCAAGGCCTGCATCGAGGCTGCCAGCGAGCGCGTCGCCTTCATCAACACCGGCTTTCTCGACCGCACCGGCGACGAGATGCACACGGCCATGGAAGCCGGCGCCATGCTGCGCAAGGGCGACATGAAGTCCAGCGCCTGGATCCAGGCCTACGAACGCAACAACGTGCTGGTCGGCCTGGCCTGCGGGCTACGGGGCAAGGCGCAGATCGGCAAGGGCATGTGGGCCATGCCGGACCTGATGGCGGCCATGCTCGAGCAGAAGATCGGCCACCCGAAGGCCGGTGCCAACACCGCCTGGGTGCCGTCGCCGACCGCCGCCGTGCTGCACGCCCTGCATTACCACCAGGTGGATGTACAAGCGGTGCAGCGCGAGCTGGAGCTGATCGACCTGGCCAGCCAGCGCGACAGCCTGCTGGGTGACCTGCTCAGCGTACCGGTCAGCGCCGAACGGCCGTGGAGCGCCGGGGATATCCAGCAGGAACTGGACAACAACTGCCAGGGCATCCTCGGTTACGTGGTGCGCTGGGTCGAGCAGGGCGTGGGCTGCTCCAAGGTGCCTGACATTCACAACGTCGGCCTGATGGAAGACCGCGCCACCCTGCGCATCTCCGCCCAGCATATCGCCAACTGGCTGCACCACGGCGTGGTCAGCGAGGCCCAGGTACGCGAGACGCTGCAGCGCATGGCCCAGGTGGTCGACGGGCAGAACGCCGGCGACCCGGCTTACCGGCCCATGGCGCCGAATTTCCAGCAATCCCATGCCTTCCGCGCTGCCAGCGAGCTGGTGTTCAAGGGCCGCGAGCAGCCGTCCGGCTACACCGAACCGTTGCTGCATGCCTGGCGGCTGCGCTTCAAAGAGGAGGTTTGAGCGACGGTGGGAGTGCCCTTGACCACTGATCGCGGCTAAAGCCACTCCTACACAGTGAGTGAACAACGTGGATGGCCTCCACAGAGCAGTACCAAGCCCTGACGGTAGCTGACCGTCGGGGCTTTCGAGCATGAGCGCGGCGCTGGTTGATCCCGGTGCCGCGGCTTGCGGAAGTGTCGGCGTCATCGCGCCAGCCCTTCCAGATGCGTGGCGCCGGGTAGCCCCGGAAACCGTGGTTCACAACAACAAGAAGGAACCAACCCATGAGTCAAACGCTGCTGTCCATCCTGGCCTTCGTGCCGCTGGTGCTGGCGGGTGTGCTGCTGATCGGCTTTCGCTGGCCGGCCAAGTACGCGATGCCGCTGGTGTTCGTCCTCACCGCCCTGATCGGCCTGCTGGCCTGGGACATGTCCCTCAACCGGGTCATCGCCTCCAGCCTGCAGGGGCTGATTCTCACGGCCGCGATCCTGTGGATCATCTTCGGCGCCATCCTGCTGCTCAATACCCTCAAGCACTCCGGGGGCATCGCGGCGATTCGCCGGGGCTTCTCCAACATCAGCCCGGATCGCCGCGTGCAGGCGCTGATCGTCGCCTGGCTGTTCGGCTGCTTCATCGAGGGTGCTTCCGGTTTCGGCACCCCGGCCGCGGTGGCCGCGCCGTTGCTGGTGGCCCTCGGCTTCCCGGCGCTGGCCGCGGTGGTGCTGGGAATGATGGTGCAGTCCACGCCGGTGTCCTTCGGTGCGGTGGGCACGCCGATCCTGGTGGGCGTCGGCGCCGGCCTGGACAAGACCGGCATCAGCGCGCAACTGGTGGCCAGTGGCAGCAGCTGGGACACCTTCTTCCACCTGATCTATTCGCGGGTGGCCATCACCCACGGCCTGATCGGCCTGCTGATGCCGCTGATCATGGTGATGATCATGACGCGCTTCTTCGGCAAGAATCAGAGCTGGAAGGAAGGCCTGGCCATCGCGCCGTTCGCCATCTTCACCGCCTTCGCCTTCTCCCTGCCGTACATGGCCGCCGGGGTGTTCCTCGGCCCGGAATTCCCCTCGATGATCGGCGCCCTGGTCGGCCTGGCCATCGTGGTGCCGGCGGCCAAGGCCGGCTTCCTACTGCCCAAGGACACCTGGGACTTCGCCGATGCCAAAGACTGGCCGGCCGAGTGGATGGGCAAGATCGAGATGAAGCTCGACGAGGTGGCCGGCAAGGCGCCGATCTCGGTGCCCATGGCCTGGGCGCCCTACCTGCTGCTGGCGGTGTTCCTGGTGATCTCGCGCAGCTTCCCCGAGCTGAAAGCGGCGCTGATGAGCATGAGCTTCGGCTGGAGCAACATTCTCGGCGAGGCCGGCGTGTCCGGCACCATCGAACCGCTGTACCTGCCCGGCGGCATCCTGTGCATGGTGGTATTGGTGACCTTCTTCCTGCACCGCATGCGCTTCTCCGAACTCAAGGCGGCGGTAGGCGAGTCGAGCAAGACCCTGCTGGGTGCCGGCTTCGTGCTGATCTTCACCATTCCCATGGTGCGTATCCTGATCAACTCGGGGGTCAACGGCAGCGAGCTGGTGTCCATGCCGGTGGCCATGGCGCAACTGGTGGCCGACAGCGTGGGTAGCATCTACCCCTTCTTCGCCCCGGCGGTGGGCGCGCTGGGGGCCTTCATCGCCGGCTCCAACACCGTCTCCAACCTGATGCTCTCGCAGTTCCAGCTCAACGCCGCGCAGTTGCTCGGCGTGTCCGGGGCGATGATGGTGGCGGTGCAGTCGGTGGGGGCGGCGGCGGGCAACATGATCGCCATTCACAACGTGGTGGCGGCCTCGGCCACCGTCGGCCTGCTCGGGCGCGAGGGCATCACCCTGCGCAAGACCCTGCTGCCGACACTCTACTACCTGATCATGGCCGGCGGCATCGCGCTGCTGGCGATGTATGGCATGGCGCTGAGCGATCCGCTGATGGCCAGCCGTTGACGCCGCAGCGGCCGTCTAGGTCGAGCCCACCGGCTGGCGGCGTTTGCCGCTGGCCGGCTTGGCGCATCCGTGCAATTGCGGTAGCGTGCCGGCACCGTGAGGTTCACCCGAGGGCGATATGAAGAAGTGGCAATGTGTGGTCTGCGGACTGATCTATGACGAGCGCGAGGGCTGGCCTGACGACGGCATCGTGCCCGGCACCCGCTGGGAAGATGTGCCCGAGGATTGGCTGTGCCCGGACTGCGGTGTCGGCAAGATGGATTTCGAGATGATCGAAATCAACTGAAAACCCGCGCCAGGCTTGCCGCACTGAATGCCGGTTCGGCAAGCCCTTTGCGGCTAACGCACGTCAGTACGGCCCGCGAAGGGGCGAGCGAAGCGAGTGGTGCGCATTTACCTGGCTGAAGTCGCCCGCGACGCGCAGCGCTTTTCGCCTGCCCTCTGTTGGCTCGCGAAGCTTCAACCAACGCTTGAGGAAAGGAACGAGCAATGAGCGATCCCGTCGTCATCATCGGTACCGGCCTGGCCGGCTATAACCTGGCCCGCGAGTTTCGCAAGCTGGACAGCGAGACACCCTTGCTGCTGATCACCGCCGACGATGGGCGCTCGTATTCCAAGCCGATGCTGTCCACCGGCTTCGGCAAGAACAAGGATGCCGATGGCCTGTGCATGGCCGAGCCGGGCGCCATGGCCGAACAGCTCGCTGCCCAGGTGTGGACCCATACCCGGGTCACCGGTGTCGACCCGGGCAACCGCCGCCTGTGGATCGGCGAAGAGGCCGTGGCCTATCGCGACCTGGTGCTGGCCTGGGGCGCCGAGGTCTTGAGCGTGCCGGTCGAGGGCGACGCGGCTGACCAGCTGTTCACGGTCAACGATCTGCAAGGCTATGGGCGGTTTCGCCAGGCCGTCGAGGGCAAGCGCAAGGTGCTGATTCTCGGTGCCGGGCTGATTGGTTGCGAGTTTGCCAATGACCTGTCACTGGGCGGCTACGAAGTCGACCTGGTGGCGCCCTGTGAGCAATTGATGCCCGCTCTGCTGCCGGCCGAGGCCGCAGCCGCCGTGCAGGGCGGCCTCGAAGCGCTGGGCGTGCGCATGCACCTGGGGCCGGTGCTGAGCCGTCTGCAGCCTGCTGAAGGCGGCGGGCTGGCGGCGCACCTGTCGGATGGCCAGACCATTGCCTGCGATGCGGTGATCTCGGCCGTCGGCCTGCGCCCGCGTACCGAGCTCGCGGCGGCAGCCGGTCTGGCGGTGAACCGTGGGGTGGTGGTCGACCGCCTGCTGCGCACCTCCCATGCGCATATCTACGCCCTGGGCGATTGCGCCGAGGTCGACGGCCTCAACCTGCTTTATGTGATGCCGCTGATGGCCTGTGCCCGGGCGTTGGCGAAGACCCTGGCCGGCACGCCGAGCGAGGTGGCCTATGGCGCCATGCCGGTTACCGTGAAGACCCCGGCCTGCCCGCTGGTGGTGTCGCCGCCGCCGCGCGGCCGCGAAGGGCAGTGGACGGTCGAAGGCAGTGGCGCCGATATCCGCGCGCTGTGCCACGATGCCGCTGGTGCCCTGCTGGGCTACGCACTGACCGGTTCGGCGGTGCAGGAGCGCCTGGCGCTCAACCGCCAGCTGCCGGCCCTGCTGGCGTAGGCGATCTGTCGCCTGCTCGACAAAAATGGCCGATTTAGCCCTGTGCAGGGCTGGCGAAGGCCCCCAGAGCATGCCATTCTCCGTCGGGTCTGTTGCCATTTCACGCAGCAACGCGGCTCGCGTTGAAACGGCAACAGACCCTATGCCTGGCCGCAGCGTAGAGCTGTCGGCGCGCGTTGACGCCAGGGCGCGGAACACAACAACAACAAACCGTAAATGAGGCAATCATGCGTAAACCGGAACTCGCCGCCGCTATCGCGGAAAAAGCTGATCTGACCAAAGATCAGGCCAATCGTGTACTCAACGCCGTTCTCGAGGAAATCACCGGGGCACTGAACCGCAAGGACAGCGTCACGCTGGTCGGCTTCGGTACCTTCGTGCAGCGCCATCGTGGTGCCCGTACCGGCAAGAACCCGCAGACCGGACAACCGGTGAAGATCAAGGCCAGCAACACCGTTGCCTTCAAGCCGGGCAAGGCCCTCAAGGACTCGATCAACTGAGTCTGCGGGTCTGCTGAGATTTCCGCCCGGACAACCAGTGCGCCGCGGTGCTGAAATCTCAGCAGACCTTCACCACCCGCCAGCACGCCCGGCTGTCAGGCTTCGGGCAGGTCGCTACAATGCATGCCTCTCTCACTTGCGCGAACAGGCCATGCCATGAAATTTCGTTTTCTTCTGTGGATGCTGGGCCGGCTGATGGCCAAGGCCAGCCGTGACAATCCGGCGTTCCGCCAGCAGCTCGAAGGCCGTGACCTGGTGTTCCAGTTGCACACCCTGGACGGCAAGGTCGCCCGTCATTTCATCGTCGACAACCAGCGCATCACCAGCCGTCGTGGCACCGCCAGCGAGCCGGCCTTCGCCATCGGCTTCAAGGATGGTGCCTACGGTTATGCCACGCTGACCGCGCCGAACAAGCAGCTGGCGTTCATGCAAGGTATCCAGAACAAGGACATCCAGATTCAGGGCAACCCGGCCCTGGTCATCTGGTTCCAGGGCCTGACCAAGTACCTGCGGCCCAGGAAGCCCAAGGCCGCCAACAAGGCGGCCTGAGCTAAAGACTGTGGCCCGCGTGCCGTTGCGGGCCACGGCGGTGGCTCACTGCGGTGAGCCGAACTGGGTGGCCAGGTCACGCAGGGCGACTTCGGCGGCCAGCACCTTGTTCAATGCTTCCTCGGCTTTTTCCCGGGTAATACCCAGGTTGTCCAGCAGGCTTGCCGGAATCTCGCGCTCGGGGCCGTTACCGATACCACGGTTGTGCAGCAGGCTGACCGCCAGGTAGACCAGGTTCGGGTAGGTGGCGTGGTTGCCGCTGTAGCTGGGGTCATGCTGGAAGCGCAGGGCGACCGCCAGTTCCTCGGGCATGTCCCAGTAGCGCATCAGCCAGGAACCGATCTGCTCGCGACTGATACCCAGCAGATGCTGCTCGATATAGCTGTGCGGCAGGTGCGGGTTGACCTCCAGGTGTCGGCAGATCAGCGAAAAGTGTGGCGGGAAGACGTGGGCCAGCACCAGGTTGCCGAAATTGTGCAACAGGCCGGCCAGGTAGGTCAGGCCGACTTCCGGGCGCTGCGCTCGCGGCATGGCGCGGGTCAGGCCCTCGATGACGGCGGCGGTGTAGATCGCCTGCTGCCAATAGGGCGTGGCTTGCTGAGGCTGGTCCTTGGGCAGGCTGAGGGTCTTGCCCAGGGCGAGGCCGAGCGCCAGGTTGACCACCAGGTCGAAGCCCAGCACACGCACGATGGCGTCTTCGACCGAGCGGATCTTGCCCGGCGCCGCGTAATAGGGTGAGGCGGCCCAGCTGACCACCTGGGCGGCCAGTGCCGGGTCGGTCTCCACCACGCCGGTGATGTCGTCGACCGTGGCATTCGGGTCGACCCGCAGCTTGATGATCTTCTGCGCCGTTTCGGCCAGCGGTGGAATCTCGATGGTTTCTTCCAGGCGCTGCTGGATGCGTCGGGCAGTGAAAGCCTGCACCGCCTGGCTGATCTCCTGGCGATCATCCTCGGGGCGGCTGAAGTTGGGGCGTACCTTGCTCGCCGGTTCGCCGAAACGCGCCGCGCTGGCCTTGCCCAGCAGGCCCTTGAAGGCTTCGCTACTCAGCTCCAGCAACACCCCAGGCTGGCCGGACTGGATGTACAGCGTCGGCACCTCGAGCAGGCGTTCGTCGTACAGGCAGGGGGAGCTGGTCAGGGCGGGAATGCCCGGCAGCATGGCCAGGTCATGTTTGCCCAGCATGCGGGCCAGGCGCTCGGGTTTGACGGCCGTCAGCTTGCGGCCGGTCAGCTCGGCCAACCGGTTGAGGTCGAGCAGCTGATTCTGCGGGAACAGCACCAGCAGGGCGCCCACGGCGTCCTCGAGCAGCACGGTCTGCACGCGTTGGGCAGCCGGTATGCCGGGTTGGTCGTGGCGAGCCTGATAAGTCACACCGAGTTTCTCCAGCAGCTGACGGATTACATGGGGCGGTAGGGGGGAGGTGTCGGCGATGGCTAGTTCAGTCATGACGTATTCCGTCTTCAAGGGGAGCGCAACATCCCAAGTATAACCAGCAAGCGGAGGCGGTAACCGTTCGAGTCGACCACCTACCTGTGTCTCGCTCACACTTGCCCATATTGTTGCCCGTGGCGCAGCCAGCGCTCCAGCAGCGGGCTGACATGCTGCGGCCATTGCTCCTGCAGGGCCTGTGCGGCATCACGTACCGCCGGCAGCAGGTCGGCGTCACGCATCAGATCAGCTACCTTGAACTGCAACAGGCCGGTTTGTCGAGTGCCGAGCATTTCTCCAGGCCCGCGCAATTCCAGATCCTTCTCCGCGATGATGAAGCCGTCACAGGTTTCGCGCATGATGCCCAGCCGCTCGCGGCCGATCTGCGACAGCGGCGGGTGGTAGAGCAGCACGCAGTGGCTGGCCGCGCTGCCACGCCCGACCCGGCCACGCAGCTGGTGCAACTGGGCCAGACCGAGGCGTTCGGGGTTCTCGATGATCATCAGGCTGGCATTGGGCACGTCGACGCCCACCTCGATCACCGTGGTGGCCACCAGCAATTGCAGGTGGCCCTGTTTGAACTGATCCATCACCGCGGCCTTTTCGGCCGGCTTCATGCGCCCGTGGATCAGCCCGACCTGCTGGCCGACCAGCGCGGCGGCAAGGTCTTCATAGGTGGTCTGCGCCGCCTGGCAGGTCAGCTCCTCGGATTCCTCGATCAACGTGCAGACCCAGTAGGCCTGGCGGCCTTCGTTGCAGGCCGAACGCACCCGCTCGACCACTTCGAAGCGGCGGCTGTCGGCCACCAGCACGGTGTTCACCGGCGTGCGCCCGGGCGGCAGTTCATCGAGGATCGAGGTGTCCAGGTCGGCGTAGGCGCTCATCGCCAGGGTGCGCGGGATGGGCGTGGCGGTCATGATCAGCTGGTGTGGGCTGAGTCGGCCGCCCACGCCCTTCTGGCGCAGGGCCAGGCGCTGCTGCACGCCAAAGCGATGCTGCTCGTCGATGATTGCCAGGGCCAGGTTGCGAAAGCGCACCTCATCCTGGAACAGCGCGTGGGTGCCGACCACCATCGGCGCACCGGCGGCGATCTGTTCCAGGGCGGCCACCCGCGCCTTGCCCTTGAGCTTGCCGGCCAGCCAGGCGGTTTCCAGGCCCAGGGGCTGCAGCCAGCGGGTGAAGTTGATGAAGTGCTGCTCGGCGAGAATTTCGGTGGGCGCCATCAGCGCCACCTGGTAGCCGGCCTCGATGGCCTGCAGCGCCGCGAAGGCGGCCACCACCGTCTTGCCGGCGCCGACGTCGCCCTGCACCAGGCGCAGCATCGGCTCGTGCTGGCTCAGGTCGTAGGCGATCTCCGCGCCGACCCGCCGCTGGGCGCCGGTGGGCTCGAAACCGAGGTTGTCGAGAAACTGCTGCGGCAGCTTCTGCGCCACCGGCAGCGCAGGCGCCTGCTGGGCGCGCGCGCTTTCGCGCAGGCGCTGCATGGACAGCTGGTGGGTGAGCAGTTCCTCGAAGGCCAGCCGGTGCTGGGCCCAGTGGCGACCCTCGGCGAGCTCTTCGAGGTCGGCATCCGGTGGCGGGCGATGCAGGTAGCGAATCGCCTGGTCCAGCGGCGCCAGCCCGTACTCCTTGGCCAGTTCGCGGGGCAACCAGTCCGGCAGGCTGTGGGGGCCGAGGCGCGCCAGTGCCTGTTCACTGAGTTGGCGCAGGCGCTGCTGGGTCAGCCCCTCGGTGGTCGGGTAGATCGGCGTGAGGGTCTGTTCCACCGCTGGCGGTTCGTCGCCGGTCAGCGCGCGGTATTCGGGATGATAGATTTCCAGGCCGGACGAGCCCGGGCGGATCTCCCCGTAGCAGCGCACCTGGGTACCGCGCTTGAGGCCCTCTTTCTGGGCATTGCTGAAATGGTAGAAACGCAGGCTCAGCGTGCCGCTGCCGTCGCTCAGGCGCACCAGCAGGCTGCGGCGCTTGCCCATCACCACGTCAGCGCCGGAAACGGTGCCCTCGACCACCGCATCCTGGCCGGGCCGCAGCGCGCCGATGGGCACGATACGGGTGCGATCCTGATAGCGCAGGGGCAGGTGGAACAGGATGTCCTGCAGGGTTTCCAGGCCGACCTTGGCGAGCTTTTCCGCCAGGGCCGCGCCGACCCCCTTGAGGTCGGTAACGGAAACCGTCGACAGCTCGCTCATGGCGATCCTCAGGCGTTACGCGGCAGTGGCTTGGCGACCGAGCACAGACGGATGGAGTCGGCCAGCACTTCGATGGCCTTGGGGCGCGGGAAGCTGGCGCGCCAGGCGATGGCCACGGTGCGGAACGGCGCCGGCGGGCTGAGCGGGCGAACTTCGATAACACCGGGCGCGTAGTGATGGCTGTCGACCGCCGAGAACGGCAGGATCGATACGCCCAGGCCGGAGGCGACCATGTGGCGAATGGTTTCCAGCGAACTGGATTCCACGGTGGTGTGCTTGGCGTGTTCCTCGCCCTTGCGCAGCGTCGGGCAGGCTTCCAGCACCTGGTCGCGGAAGCAGTGGCCTTCGCCGAGCAGCAGCAGGCTCTTGTCGTTGAGCAGCTTGGTGTCGATGGTCTGCATGGCCGTCCAGGGGTGGTCGGCCGGCAGCAGCGCGTAGAAGGGTTCGTCGTACAGCGGCAGGGTCAGCACGTCGGCTTCCTGGAAGGGCAGGGCGACGATGATCGCGTCCAGCTCACCGGTGCGCAGCTTGTCGCGCAGCACATGGGTGAAATTTTCTTCGATATACAGCGGCATCTGCGTGGCCACGCGGTGCAGCTGGGGAATCAGATGAGGGAACAGATAAGGGCCGACGGTATAGATGGCGCCGATCTTCAACGGTGCCGCCAGCTGGTTCTTGCCGGCCTGGGCCAGCTCGCGAATGCCCTGGGCCTGTTCCAGCACCTTTTGCGCCTGGGTGACGATGCCTTCACCGACCGGGGTCAGGCGCACGGCGCTCTTGCTGCGCTCGAAGATCAATACGCCGAGTTCGTCCTCGAGCTTCTTGACTCCGACCGACAGCGTGGGCTGGCTGACATGGCAGCGCTCCGCGGCACGGCCGAAGTGCTGTTCCTGGGCGAGCGTCACGATGTAGCGCAGTTCGGTGAGGGTCATAGTCTTAATCCATTGAGATGGCGCCAAGCATAGCCGCTGTCTTCAATGGAACCAACTATTCACGCTGCTCAAATAATGTCAGCCGGCACACTGGCTGTGGGGAGGGGAAGACAGCTGCCCCGGGCGGTTGCCGGGGCAGCTGGAGGGGCGCGATCAGCGACCGCGACCGCGATCCAGCGAGTAGATGAACGGCGCGACGATCTCGATGCTGCCGTTCTTGAGCATTTCCGTCGGCGGCTTGGGCAGCGGTTGGGCGCGACGGATCATCTGCAGCGTGGCGCGATCCAGCGACGCGCTGCTGGATTTGCCAACCAGCTCGTACGACAGCACCCTGCCGTCAGCGTCGACCACGAAGCGCAGCCGATTCACCCCTTCGAGGCCGCGGCGGCGGGCATCTTCGGGGTACTTCTTGTACTTCGCCAGGTGGGCCAGCAATTCACTCTGCCAGGTTCTTTCCGCCTTGCTGGGCGCACTCACCGGAGCCTGCTGGGGTGCAGCCGGCTTGGCTTCGGCCGGGGCCGGTGGCGCAGGCGGTGCTTCTTCCGGCGGCTGTTCCTGGGGCTCCGGGGGCTTGGGCTCGGGTGGCTTGGGCTTCGGCGGCTTGGGCTTGGGTTTCGGCTTGGGCGGCGTCACCGCCAGCGTCGGCTTTGGCGCTTCGGCGATCTTCGGCTGCGGCTCGGGCTCTTCCGGCACCACTTCCGGCGGTGGCGGCGGTGCAGGCTTGGGCGCGGCTGGCGGCAAGGGTTCCAGCTCGACGATCATCGCCGCCGGTGGTGGCAGTTCGACGGGCATCGCCTGGGGCTGCCAGTACATGGCCCAGAGGAACAGACCGACATGCAGCCCGGCCACGACGGCCAGGCTGACGACCCAGGAGAGCGTGCGGCTGGATTTCTTCATTGCGCGCCGACCGTCTCCAGGCCCACCAGGCCGATCTTCAGGTAACCGGTGCCGCGCAGGGTGTCCATGACTTCCATCAGGTCGCCATATTCGACGCCCTTGTCACCCCGTACGAAGATGGTCTTTTCCTTGTCGTTCCGGGTCAGCTTGTCCAGCGCGGCGCCGAGCATGGCCGGCTGTACCTCGTCGTTGTCCAGAAACAGCCTGTTGTCTTCTTTGATGCTCAGGTAGATCGGCTTTTCCGGCCGCGGCGCCGGTTTGGCGCTGGACGCGGGCAGGTCGATCTTGACGTCGACGGTGGCCAGCGGTGCGGCGACCATGAAGATGATCAGCAGCACCAGCATGACGTCGATGAAGGGCGTGACGTTGATCTCGTGGTTTTCCTGGAGATCGTCGCCGCCGTTTTCGTTGAGATGAAGCCCCATGGTCTTAACCCACCTTGACCACGTGAGGTTGCTGGGCGCGGTCATGAGCCGGCGGCTGCATGTCCAGGTCGCGGCTCACCAGTAGCAGTACCTGGGCCGAGGCATCGGCGACCTGGGCCTTGTAGGCGCTGATCGAGCGCGAGAAGGCGTTGTAGATGATCACCGCCGGAATCGCCGCAACCAGGCCCAGCGCGGTGGCCAGCAGGGCTTCGGCGATACCGGGGGCGACCACTGCAAGGTTGGTGGTCTGGGTTTTGGCGATGCCGATGAAGCTGTTCATGATGCCCCACACGGTGCCGAACAGGCCGACGAAGGGCGCGGTGGAACCGATGGTGGCGAGCACCCCGGTGCCCTTGCTCATGTCGCGGCCGCAGGCGCCGACCAGGCGCTCGAGGCGGAAGCTGACGCGCTCCTTGATGCCTTCCTTCTCACGGCTGCTGGCCGAGAGCTTCAGTTCTTCACGGGCATCCTCGATGAGGATTTCGCTGAAGCTGTGCTTGGCGCGGGCCTGGTCGCTGGCCTGGGCGAGGGTGCGGGCACCCTTGAGCTCGACGATCTCGCGGCGCAGGCGGCGGCGCGCGGTGACCAGTTCGATGGTCTTGGCGATCCAGATGGTCCAGGTCAGGATCGACGCCAGCACGAGGCCGATCATCACGCTTTTCACCACTACGTCGGCGCCCTGGTACATGCCCCACGGCGACAGGTCGTGGAAGACCGCTTCGGCCTCGGCGGCGGGATCGCTGTTCAGCGCCTGAGCGTCGGCACTCTGCTGTGCGGCCAGCGCCTGGCTCAGCTTGTCCGCATCCTGTGGGGCAATGTTGTTCTCGCTGAAGAACTGCTGACGTGCCGCGTTCAACTGCTCGGGCGTAGCCTGCGGGCCAAGGGCCTCGAGCTTGTCGCCGAGGGCATCGACCTGGGCCGCTGCCTCTGGCGACAACGACGGTACTTGCTGCTGAGCTGCGGCAGGCTGTTCGGCGCTCGATTGCGCAGCGGCGGGTTGAGCGGGGGCTGGGGCCGACTGATCAGCGAAGCCCACGGCTGGCGCCAGTGTCAGGCTGAGCAGCAGGGCGAGGAAGGCGCCGAGGCGTTGCGGCCGAGCGGCGACGGTGGTTGGCTTGGCGCTATGGGCGTTAGAGTTCATGCTTGCCGGACCTAAATGAGAGGGCAGGTAACCTGCGCGACCCCTGGGGGCGCGCGGAAAAAAAGGCTAAGCATTATTGCAAGTAATTCTTGTTCGTGAAAGTACTGGTGTAACTTCATTACCTTTGCAAGGCGTTTTTTGAGCGCTTGCCAGGCTGAGAGAGGATCGGATGAGTAAAGGTACGAGGGTGCTGATTGCCGGCTGCGGTGATGTGGGAGGCCGCCTGGCGGTGCGTCTGCGTGATGCCGGCTGGCAGGCCTACGGCATGCGCCGCAGCGTGTCGGAGCTGCCCGCGGGTATCTTGCCAGTGGCCGGCGATCTGCACCGGGCGGATTGTCCCGAGCAGTGGCCCCAGGGTGAGCTGGATTATCTGGTGTACAGCGCGGCCGCCACCGAGCATGACGAGGCGGGGTACCGGCAAGCGTACGTCGAGGGGCTGCGCCATGTGCTGGGCTGGCTACAGGCCCGTGGGCAGCGCCCGAGGCGACTGATCTTCGTCTCCAGCAGCGGTGTATATGGTCAGCTGGGTGGCGAATGGGTCGACGAGACATCGCCCGCCGAGGCGCAGAGTTACTCCGGGCGGATCATGCGCGAGGCCGAGCAGCTGGCCTGGAACAGTGCTATGCCCGCCACCGTGTTGCGCCTGACCGGCATCTACGGGCCCGGTCGTGAGTGGCTGCTCAAGCAGGTGCGCATGGGCTATCGGGTAGCGGTCGAGCCACCGCTATACGGCAATCGCATTCATGTCGATGATGCGGCCGGGTTGCTGGCCTTTCTGCTGCAGGCCGACCTGGCGGGCAAGGCGCTGGATGACTGCTATATCGGTGTGGATGACGAGCCGGCGCCGCTGCATGAGGTGGTCGGCTGGCTGCGTCAGCAGCTCGGTGTCGAGCATTGGTCCGAGGATTCGGCAGTGCGCCGCTCCGGTAGCAAACGCTGCAGCAATGCCCGGGCCCGGGCGTTGGGCTGGGCGCCGCAGTACCCGAGCTATCGCGAGGGCTATGCCGCGGTGCTGCAGAACCGCTGAAGGGCAGAGCCCGGAGGCGTTGCTCCGGGCGTGGGGCAGGTCAGTCGATGACCAGGATGCCGTCCATTTCCACCTGGGCGCCTTTCGGCAGGGCGGCCACGCCAATGGCAGCGCGTGCCGGGTAGGGCTGCTGGAAGTAGCGGCCCATGACTTCGTTGACGGTGGCGAAGTGGGAAAGGTCGGTGAGGAAAATGTTCAGCTTGACCACGTCCTTGAACGAGCCACCGGCGGCTTCGATCACCGACTTGAGGTTCTCGAAGACTTGCACGGTCTGCGCCTCGAAGCCTTCAACCAGTTCCATGGTCTTGGGATCCAGCGGGATCTGCCCGGACAGGTAGACGGTATTGCCGGCCTTGATGGCCTGGGAGTAGGTGCCGATGGCGGCCGGGGCCTTGTCGCTGGTGATGACGCTCTTGCTCATGGAGAACTCCTTGATAGGGCAGCCTCAGGCTGCAAGACGGACGCAGGCAGGCTACAGGCTGGCGTTCTCGGCCTCAAGCCGTGGCAGGCATGGTTGCGCCTTTGGGATAGGGGGTGACGCTTCCAGGTAGCAGCGCTGGCGGGCGGGAAAGTTTGCCTCGAGAGCCGCAATGGCGCGACAGGTCACGCCTTGGTGCGGGTGATGCGCATGACGCCGGGCAGGGTACGCAGCTTCTTGATCACCCGCGCCAGGTGTACACGGTCATGCACGCTGACCACCAACTGGACCACGCTGACGCGGCCGTCGCGCTCATCCATGCTGATCTTCTCGATATTGCCGTCGGCGGCGTTGACGCTGCCGGCCAGCAGGGCAATGAGGCCGCGCTGGTGCTCCAGCTCGACGCGCAGCTCGACGTTGAATTCGCCGGTCACATCCTTGGCCCAGGCCAGCTGGATGCATTTTTCCGGGTTGTGGCGCACTTCGCTGATGTTGCGGCAGGTGTCCATGTGCACCACCATGCCCTTGCCCGCCGAGAGGTGGCCGACGATCGGGTCGCCCGGGATCGGCGTACAGCACTTGGCGTAGCTGAGCACCAGGCCCTCGGTGCCGCGAATCGCCAGGGGGCCCTCGGCGTTGGGCAGCTCCTCGCCGTCGCTGGCCAGCAGGCGGCGCGCCACCACATAGGCCATGCGGTTGCCCAGGCCGATGTCTTCGAGCAGGTCGTCGAAGGTTTCCAGGCGGTATTCGTTGAGTACTGCCAGCTGGCGTTCGGCGGGCACCTTGTCGAGATGGGTCTCGAAACTGGCCAGCACCTTGTTGAGCAATCGCTCGCCAAGGTTCACCGACTCCGAGCGGCGCTGCAGCTTGAGGGCGTGACGGATATGGGTGCGCGCCTTGCCGGTGACCACGAAGTTCAGCCAGGCGGGATTGGGGCGCGCGCCCGGGGCGCTGACGATTTCCACCGTGGAACCGCTTTCCAGGGCCTGGGACAGCGGCGCCAGGCGGCGGTTGATTCGGCAGGCGATACAGGTATTGCCGACGTCGGTGTGCACCGCGTAGGCGAAATCCACCGCCGTGGAGCCCTTGGGCAGCTCCATGATGCGGCCCTTGGGCGTGAACACGTAGACCTCGTCCGGGAACAGGTCGATCTTAACGCTCTCGATGAATTCCAGTGAGTTGCCAGCGCGTTGCTGCAGCTCCAGCACGCCCTTGACCCACTGGCGCGCGCGGGCATGGTTGCCCTTGGGCAGCTCGTCCTCGCTGGACTTGTACAGCCAGTGCGCGGCGATGCCGTTGTTGGCCATCTCTTCCATCTCGCGGGTGCGGATCTGGATCTCGATGGGCACGCCATGCATGCCGAACAGCGTGGTGTGCAGCGACTGGTAGCCGTTGGCCTTGGGAATCGCGATGTAGTCCTTGAAGCGCCCCGGCAGCGGTTTGTACAGGTTGTGCACGGCACCGAGCACGCGGTAGCAGGTGTCGACCTTGTCGACCACGATGCGGAAGGCGTACACGTCCATGATCTCGTTGAACGACTTACGCTTGCCGCGCATCTTCTGGTAGATGCTGTACAGGTGCTTCTCGCGGCCCACCACTTCGCCGCTCAGGCCTTCGCGCTCGAGGCAGTGCAGCAGCGACTCCTCGATACGCGTGACGATTTCCTTGCGGTTGCCCCGGGCGCGGCGCACGGCGGCGCGAATGCGCTCGGAGCGCATCGGGTGCATGGCCTTGAAGCCCAGGTCCTCGAACTCCACGCGCATGCTGTGCATGCCCAGGCGGTTGGCGATGGGCGCGTAGATTTCCAGGGTTTCCTTGGCGATGCGCCGGCGTTTCTCGCCGGACAGCACTTCCAGGGTGCGCATGTTGTGCAGGCGGTCGGCCAGCTTGACCAGGATCACGCGGATATCGCGCGCCATGGCCATGGCCATCTTCTGGAAGTTCTCGGCCTGGGCCTCGGCCTTGGTCTCGAAGTTCATCTGGGTCAGCTTGCTGACCCCGTCCACCAGTTCCGCCACGGATTCGCCAAACTGCGCGTGCAGGGCTTCCTTGGCGATGCCGGTGTCTTCGATCACGTCGTGCAGCATGGCGGCCATCAGGCTCTGATGGTCCATGTGCATGTCGGCGAGGATGCTGGCCACGGCTAGCGGATGGGTCACGTAGGCTTCACCGCTGCGGCGGCGCTGCCCATCGTGCGCCTGTTCGGCGTAGAAGTAGGCGCGACGGACGAGGTTGACCTGTTCGTCGCCCAGGTATCCCGAAAGTCTGTCGGCGAGGGCGTCTATACCCGGCATGGGATGCTCCCATGCCGCGTCTTGTGCACCTGCGACGTACGCTTTCGACCCGGCATAGGCTTACAGAGGCTCGTTGGCCTCTTCCTCGAAGGCTGCGAACAGCGGTTCTTCTTCGATGATGTCTTCTTGGGCGACGATGTCGGCGTCAACCAGGCCGCTGGCGATTTCGCGCAGGGCAACCACCGTCGGCTTGTCGTTTTCCCAGGCTACTTTCGGCTCTTTGCCGCCAGTGGCGATTTGACGAGCGCGCTTGGTGGCAAGCATGACCAGCTCGAAGCGGTTATCGACGTTGTCCAGGCAGTCTTCAACGGTAACGCGAGCCATGGTGTTCCTCGTAGCGAATGCAAAATTAGCTGGGCCCGAATGGGCGAGCGGACTGAATAGTCTAGAAAAACGCCAGCATTAAGGGAAGCGAAACTCGCTGAGAGGCACGAGTTCGCAACGCCGGACGGGATTTTCGCTGCCTGGATGGACGGTTTTGCAGCGCCCATCCGCTTTGCTTCAGGCCAAAAGCTCGCTCAACAGACCGGCATGGCGCTGCTGTTGGGCGGTCTGCAGCAGCTGGTTGGCGCGAAACACCGCCTTCAGGTCGCTGAGCGCGTGGCCGAAATCGTCGTTGATCACCAGGTAATCGTATTCCACGTAGTGGCTCATCTCGCTGACGGCTTCGCGCATGCGGCGCTCGATGATCTCGCCGCTGTCCTGGCCGCGATTGGTCAGGCGGTGGCGCAGCGCTTCGCGGGTCGGCGGCAGGATGAAGATCGACTTGGCCTGGGGCATCAGGCGGCGTACCTGCTGGGCGCCCTGCCAGTCGATCTCCAGGATCAGGTCGATGCCCTCGGCGAGGGTCTTTTCCAGGGCGCGCTGCGAGGTGCCGTAGAAATTGTCGAAGACCTGGGCGTGCTCGAGGAATTCGCCCTGCTCGAGCATGGCGGTGAACTGCGCGTGATCCACGAAGTGGTAGTGCACGCCGTCGACTTCACCTGGGCGCATGGCGCGGGTGGTGTGCGACACCGACACGCGAATGTGCGGCTCGCTGTCGATCAGCGCGTTCACCAGGCTACTTTTGCCGGCGCCCGAGGGGGCGGAAATGATGTACAGCGTGCCGCTGGTGATGCTCATGATCAGTCCTGAAAGATTTAATTCGGGAGACGCGCAGCCAATGCCGCGCGTTGCTTATTCGATGTTCTGCACCTGCTCGCGCATTTGCTCGATCAACACCTTGAGGTTGACCGCTGCCTGCGTGCTGCGCGGATCGAACGCCTTGGAACCCAGGGTGTTGGCTTCGCGGTTGAGTTCCTGCATCAGGAAATCCAGGCGACGGCCCGCCGCGCCGCCGGTTTTGAGTACCCGGCGCACTTCGCTGACGTGGGTGCTGAGGCGATCCAGCTCTTCGGCCACGTCGCTCTTTTGCGCGAGCATCACCAGCTCCTGCTCGAGGCGCTGCGGGTCGAGCTCGGCCTGCATCTCGCGGCAGCGCTCGATGATCTTCTGGCGCTGGGCTTCGAGCATCTGCGGCACCAGTTCACGCAGGGCGGCGACCTCCTCGAGCATGCCGTCGAGGCGCTCGTTGAGCAGCTTGGCCAGTTCCGCGCCCTCGCGGCCGCGGCCATTTTTCAGCTCGTCGAGGGCATTGCCGAACAGCGCCAGCGCAGCCTTGTTGAGCGCTTGCGGGTCGCTGCTGTCGGCCACCAGCACGCCGGGCCAGGCAAGCACTTCCAGCGGGTTCAGCGGCGCCGGCTGCTTGATCAGGGCAGCGACGGTTTCGGCGGCGTCAATCAGTTGGGTGGCCTTGGCGCGGTCGACCTGCAGCGGCTTGCCGGCACTGTCTTCGGTATAGCGCAGGGTGCATTCCACCTTGCCGCGCGACAGGCCCTGGCGCAGCGCCTCGCGTACTGCCCCTTCGAGGTCGCGAAAGGCTTCCGGCAGGCGCAGGTGGGGCTCGAGGTAGCGGTGGTTGACCGAACGCAGCTCCCAGCTCAGGGTGCCGTTGGCACCTGCCTGCTCGGTGCGGGCGAAGGCTGTCATGCTGTGGATCATGCGGCGTACCTCGGTTTGCGGTGGGGCAAAGGCGGCGATTGTAGCGCAGTGCGGCGGTGGCTCCCAATCGCCGGGCAGGGCCATCGGGCGGGCGCGGTCGCGGCCCGCAGGCAACAGCCCCTATAATGGCCGGCAGATTCTACTCGAGAGCAGGTATTTTGATGAAACGTCCCAGTGGCCGCGCCGCCGATCAGTTGCGTTCGATCCGCATCACCCGCAACTACACCAAGCATGCCGAAGGTTCGGTACTGGTGGAGTTCGGCGATACCAAGGTGATTTGCACCGTCAGCGTCGAGCAGGGCGTACCGCGCTTTCTGAAAGGCCAGGGCCAGGGCTGGGTGACCGCCGAGTACGGCATGCTGCCGCGCGCCACCGGCGACCGCAACCAGCGTGAGGCCAGCAAGGGCAAGCAGGGCGGCCGTACCCTGGAAATCCAGCGCCTGATCGGCCGCTCCCTGCGCGCCGCGCTGGACATGAGCAAGCTGGGCGAGAACACCCTGTACGTCGATTGCGATGTGATCCAGGCCGACGGTGGCACCCGTACCGCGTCGATCACCGGCGCCATGGTCGCCCTGGTTGATGCCCTGAAAGTGATGAAGAAGCGTGGTGGCCTCAAAGGTGGCGATCCGCTCAAGCAGATGATCGCCGCCGTTTCCGTGGGCATCTACCAGGGCGAGCCGGTACTCGACCTGGATTACCTGGAAGACTCCGCCGCCGAGACCGACCTCAACGTGGTGATGACCAGCACCGGCGGCTTCATCGAAGTGCAGGGCACTGCCGAAGGCGCACCGTTCCAGCCAGCCGAACTGAATGCCATGCTGGCCCTGGCGCAGCAGGGCATGAGCGAGCTGTTCGCTCTGCAGCAGGCCGCCCTGGCCGAATGATTGGCCACTGACCGAGGAGAGCCGTGATGATGGATGAACACAACGCCGTAACGCCTGCCGAGCCTGACCGCGAAGCACGCCAGTGGGCGATGATCTGCCACTTCGCGGCCGCCCTCGGCTTCGTGTTCCCCTTTGGCAACCTGATCGGCCCGCTGGTGGTCTGGCAGGTGAAGAAGGATCAGCACGCCTTTATCGACGAGCAGGGCAAGGAGGCGCTCAACTTCCAGCTGACCGTGGCCATTGCCGGCATCGTCTGCCTGTTGCTGATGCTGGTGCTGATCGGCTTCCTGCTGATGGTCCTGCTGTGCATCGGCACCGTGGTGCTGACCATCATCGGTGGCATCAAGGCCGGAGAGGGCAAGCACTACCGCTACCCGTTCTGTCTACGGTTGATCAAATGATCGCCACCTGATCGAAGGAAAAGCCAGCAGATTGCTGGCTTTTTTATTGAAGTGTAACCAAGTGTTGATTCGCTTGAGGGTGACTTTTAAGCTCTGCCACGAAATAGCCCCATCGAGCTTACCAAGGACACCCATGATCCCCATCAACCCACTGGCCATGATGCTCGGATCATTGTTCCTGCTGGTCTCGGTAATTTGCGCTGTGGCGTTGACCGGTGTGCTCGTCGCATTGCTCCATCAGCGCGCCAGGCGCTTCATCCTGGCGCGCGGCTGGTGGTTCGGGTTGCTGGGCGTGTTTCTCGCCGCAGGCAGCCTGCCTACCTTCGAATTCGTGCGCTGGCAGCTCAATCACTGGCTGGACCAGCGTGCACTCAACCCTCGTTTGCAGGCCGAACAGGTGCTCGGTGATTTGCTGTTGCCGGCCGGCACGCAGGTGAGTCTCGAGCGTCTGGAACCGCTCAAGAATCTCAGCGGTGACACGCTGCCCGGCGGCTTGCAGAGCCTGCAGCGCGCGCAGTTCGATGACCAGCCTGCTGTGGTGCATGGCGCCGCCGTGCGCAGCCTTGAGCTGGGCGACATGAGCGGCGAAGCCAAGCTGGTCGAGGCGGCGCGGCTGGATGGTTGGCTTTGCTCGGCAGAGGCCCCGGTTACCTTTCGATATCCATCTGGCGAGCGCTTCAACCTCAAGGCATGGCAGCTGGAGAGCTGCACGCTGGCGCCGGGCAGCGAGGTGGCCGGCGTTACCTGGACACAGCCGATAGCCGTGCATGCCGTGGAGAAAGGTCGCTGGCAGCTGGAGCCCGGCGATGCACGCGTGCGTTTTCAGGGCCTGAATCTGCGCCTATGGAACCTGTGGCTCGATGCACCCTATGGGGAGCTGCAGGATTGGCAGGGCGAGCTGCTCGAGCCTGTCGAACTCGGCCCCATGCAGTATCCAGCGACCACCCGGGTGCGGGCCTTTCACGGCAACTTGCTGTTCAGCCCGCTGGTCGAGGCGCCGGCCGTCGACCAGCGGGATGGCAAGCCCCTCGGCGCCGATCTCTCGGTGGAGCAAAACGCTGACGGTGAAGTGCTGGCCACCCACCGCAATGACGATGTGGGCGTGATCGACTGGATCAAGATGGTGCCCTGAAGCGGCTCAGCTGCGGTCAGCCAGCACGCCGATCAGGAACATCACCACCAGCAGCACCGGAGCCAGGGTGTAGTTGTTGAAATGGCCCAGCAGCTGGGTCAGCAGGGGCGTCAGGTAGACCAGCGCCAGACCATAGCCGACCACGCAGACCGCGACGAATATCAGGGTGCGCAGCACGAAGTTGAGGCTGCCGATGCGGCCCTGTATCCAGGCGTTGATCGCCGGGCCGAACAGCACCAGCAGGGTGGCCATCAGGCCCAGGGAAATCTCGCTGAGATGGCCACGGCTCCAGCGTGACACGGTGGCGATCAGGTCCAGTACATAATCCATGGTTGCTCCTTGGGCATGACGATTGAATCCTGCTGCCTGGGATCGTCCGGCGCGCCGTTGGTTCGCAGGCACCGGTGATTCAGGGCAGAAAGTACTGCAGCAGATCATTGAGAAACAGCTGGCCTTCACGGGTCGCTGCCAGCCGTGTCGGATCCTTGTGCAGCATGCCGCGTTGCTCGACCTGGGCACGAGCCTCTGCCAGGTGTTCGAGGGGCAGGCCGGTGCGCTGGCTGAACAGCTCAGCGGCGCAACCGTCGCTCAGGCGCAGCACGTTGATCAGGAACTCGAATGGCAGCTCGTCGCTGCTGAGAACGCGCTCGCCGGCGCTGTATCGCTTGGCGGGGTCGAGGTAATCCTTGGGCAGGCGGGTTTTCCAGGTGCGGCTGATGCTGCCGTCCGGGGTGCTCAGCTTGCCGTGGGCGCCGGCGCCAATGCCGAGAAAATCGCCAAAGGTCCAGTAATTCAGGTTGTGGCGCGCCATGCGCTCGGGCTGCGCATAGGCCGAGACTTCGTACTGGGCATAGCCATGTTCGGCGAGCAGCGCCTGGCCGGCTTCCTGGATGTCCCACAGGGTGTCGTCTTCGGGCAGCACCGGTGGCTGGTTCCAGAACACCGTGTTCGGCTCCACCGTCAGCTGATACCAGGACAGGTGCGTCGGCGCCTGGGCGATGGCGATACGCAGGTCGCCCAAGGCGTCATCCAGGGACTGATCCGGCAGGCCGTGCATCAGGTCCAAGTTGAAATTATCGAAGCCGGCGGCGCGGGCCATGTCGGCGGCGCGAATCGCTTCATCGCCATCGTGGATGCGGCCGAGGGCCTTGAGTTTTTCCGCCTGGAAGCTCTGCACGCCGATCGACAGCCGGTTGATGCCCAGGCGCCGGTACGCGGCGAACTTCTCCTGCTCGAAGGTGCCCGGGTTGGCTTCCAGGGTGATCTCGATATCGCCGGCAAACCGGATGCGTCGCTCCACGCCCTCCAACAGGCGCCCGAGGGCCTTGGCGGAAAACAGGCTGGGCGTGCCGCCACCAAAGAAGATCGAGGTCAGCGGGCGGCCATGAGCCTGCTGCCGATCACTGTCGAGATCGGCGAGCAGCGCGTCGACATAGGCCTCTTCCGGCAGGTTGGGGCCGGCGGCGTGGGAGTTGAAGTCGCAGTAAGGGCACTTGCGCACGCACCAGGGGATATGGACGTACAGGGCCAAAGGGGGCAGCTGGAACACGGGCGTCTGGTCACGGCAGGGTGGTTGCGGGGCGCTATCGTGGCACGAGTTGGGCAAACTGCCAAAGCGCGTGGACGAAACACCCCATTTGGAACCGCTTAGAGCCTGTTCAAAGTCTCGCGAGCTAGAGCAATGCAAGGCCTAGGCGGCCCCGCAAAAACAGGCGAGGACCGGTCGGAGTCGCGCCCGACTTTACGAGCTGTAAATGAGCAGTCCGACTGGGCTGGCAATCCGAGCCTGTTTTTAACGCCACAGTGCCGACGCGCAGCAGGCTTTGAACAGGTTCTTATAATCCCAGACGGTGCTTGAGCAACTGCATGGCAATGGCGCGATGGCTGAGCTGGTTCTTGTCGGCGGGGGATAGCTCGGCGCTGGAGCACTGGCGTTCCTCGACCCAGAACAGCGGATCGTAGCCAAAGCCGTGCTCGCCGCGGGCCTCATGGAGGATGCGGCCGTGCCACAGGCCTTCGCAGAGGATCGGCAGCGGGTCGTCGGCATGCCGTACCAGGGCCAGGCAGCAGACGAACTGGGCGCCGCGTTCGGCATCCGGCACATCCTTGAGGGCGGCCAGCAGCTTGGCGTTGTTGGCCGCATCGCCCTGGCCATCGGCGTAGCGGGCCGAGTAGATGCCCGGGGCGCCACCGAGAAAGTCCACCGCCAGGCCGGAGTCGTCGGCCAGCGCCGGCAGGCCGGACAGACGGGACGCGTTGCGGGCCTTGAGGATGGCGTTCTCGACGAACGACAGGCCGGTTTCCTCCGGCTCCACCTGGCTGAATTCACCGACCGAGCGCAGGCGCACGCGGTCGCCCAGCATGGCTTGCAGTTCCTTGAGTTTGCCGGCGTTGTGGCTGGCGAGGACGAGTTCTGGGAAAGGCATCATGGCTCCGCAAAGAGTTCCTGGTTGAAGTCCAGGCGCTGGCCGTTCACCTGCAGGTTGAACAGCAGCACCTCACGCGATTCGAGGGGAAACTGCGCCAGGTAGGAGACGAACTCACCCTCGCGCTGCTCGATAAAGGTTAGTTTCTGGCCGTGGCCCAATACCGTCTTCACTTCACCGCTGACCGTGGCCGGGCTCGACTTGCCGGCGCGCAGTACGCTGATGTTCAGCACCCCCAGCTTCGCGCTGCGCACCAGGCCGCTGGCCTCGGCGATCTGCGGCTGCAGGTAGTTGGCATTGAAGGCGCTGTAATGCACCTGCAGATCGCCGAGGCGCTGCATGCGTTCAGCGCCAGTGGCAGAAAGGCTCACAGTCAGCGCGATCAGCAGGGCGAATAGACGCATGGGCCGGCCTAGTTGGCGATGCGCAGGTCATGCGCGTTGTGGCCGCTGATGCGGTAGATGCCGATTTCGCCGAACAGGTTCGGCCAACTGCGGCTGGCCCAGCCATGCCGGTGCTCGCGGTCCACGGCCAGACGTTCGAGCACCCGGGCGCTCTGCTGATGGCACAGGCGCTCGAAGTCCTCGAAGGTGCAGAAGTGGATGTTCGGCGTGTTGTACCAGGTGTAGGGCAGGAAGTCCGACACCGGCATGCGGCCCTTGCTGGCCAGGTACCAGCGGCAGCGCCAGTGGCCGAAGTTGGGGAAGGTGATGATGCAGGTCTTGCCGACGCGCAGCATCTCGGCCAGCACCTTGTCGGGAAAGTGCAGCGCCTGCAGCGATTGGGTCATGACCACCACATCGAAGCTGTCGCTGGCGAAGTTGCCCAGGCCTTCGTCGAGGTTCTGCTCGATCACGTTGACGCCCTTGCCGATGCACTGGGCGATCTTGTCCGGGTCGATTTCCAGGCCATAACCGCTGACCTGTTTGTTGGCACTCAGCCAGGCGAGCAGCTCGCCGTCGCCGCAGCCCAGGTCGAGGATGCGGCTGCCGGCGGGAATCCACTCCTGGATGATCTCTAGGTCGGCTCGCATGCTTACACCTCGATCCGTTGCATGTAGCTGGCAAAACCCTGCAGGTAGCGGGGAATCGGCAGGAGGAAGGCATCGTGGCCCTGGGGCGCGTCGATTTCCAGGTAGCAGACGTTCTTGCGGGCGGCGAGCAGGGCGTCGACGATCTCCCGCGAACGGGCCGGCGAGAAGCGCCAGTCGGTGGTGAACGACATCACGCAGAAGTCCGCCTTGGCCTTGGCCAGGGTCTTGGCCAGGTCGCCATCGTGCTCGGCAGCCGGATCGAAGTAATCCAGCGCCTTGGTCATCAGCAGATAGGTATTGGCATCGAAGCGCCCGGAGAACTCTTCGCCCTGGTAACGCAGGTAGCTCTCGACCTGAAATTCCACGCTGTGGAAGTCGTAGTTGAGCTTTTCGTTCTTCAGGCCACGGCCGAATTTCTCGCCCATGGCGTCATCGGACAGGTAGGTGATGTGGCCGACCATGCGCGCCAGCATCAGGCCGCGCTTGGGGATCACGCCCTGCTCCTGAAAATGCCCACCGTGGAATTCCGGGTCGGTGAGAATCGCCTGGCGCGCCACTTCGTTGAAGGCGATGTTCTGCGCCGACAGCTTGGGGGCCGAGGCGATGGCCAGGCAATGGCGCACGCGATCGGGGTAGCTGATCGTCCACTGCATGGCCTGCATGCCGCCGAGGCTGCCACCGACTACCGCGGCCCACTGATGGATGCCCAGCAGGTCGGCCAGGCGCGCCTGGCTGTTGACCCAGTCTTCCACGGTCATCACCGGGAAATCGGCGCCGAACGGCTTGCCGGTCGCCGGGTTGATGTCCGACGGGCCGGTCGAGCCGTTGCAGCCGCCCAGGTTGTTGAGGCTGACGACGAAGAAGCGCTTGGTGTCCAGCGGCTTGCCGGGGCCGATGCAGCTGTCCCACCAGCCCGGCTTGCGGTCGTCCACGCTGTGGTAGCCGGCGGCGTGATGATGGCCGGACAGCGCGTGGCAGATCAGCACCGCGTTGCTGGCACTGGCGTTGAGCTCGCCGTAGGTTTCGTAGGTCAGCTGGTAATCGGCCAGGCTGCGCCCGCAGGCCAGCGCCAGTGGCTCGGCGAACCTGGCAATCTGCGGCGTTACCAGGCCAACGGAGTCTTGAGGAAAAACAGTCGACATCGACGCTGCTCGGCTAGGGAAAGGTCGGGAAGTGCAGCAGTCTAAAGAGCGCGCCTGTCAGCGGCAAGGACACGGCTGGCCGCGCTGGCCGAGCCCGCTGGCGCGGCGTTGCACCTGGGGGCTACTCGGCGTTGCCGATCGGCCGCGGCATGCCCTTGAGCGTGACCACCTTGGCCTGGCGCTGGATGGGCGCCGGGCGGCGCATGACGCGCAGCATGTCGCCGGCCTGGGCCAGCTGCCCCTTGAGCTCCTCGGCATACTGGGCCAGCTGCTGGTGGCGCTGGCGACCGTGCTGGGTGTCCTGGGCCAGCGACTTGAGGCGCAGCATATGGCCCTCCAGCAACTGCTTGTGCTCCAGGGTGTGCTGCATCAGCGGCATCAGCGCCTCGTCGGCCCAGCGCTCGGCATCGCGGCGCAGGCGGCGGTGCAGGCCGATGACTTCCTGCACCAGGGTGGCGAAGAAGCGTCGGCTGAGGCTGCGCTGCTCGGTCAGCACCGTCTTGAGGCCCAGGCGGAAACGGTCGCCCTTCTTCTGCAGATGGCGCAGCTCGCGCACGTAGTCGGTCAGCTCGAAGCGTGGCGCATCGACCGCCTGCAGCGGGTTTTCCTCATTGTGCCGGCGGTAGATGGCCTCGACCATGCGGTTGGCCATGTCGGCGTCGTGGGACAGGCTGTGCAGGTCGTCCTCGACGGCAGTGAAGAAATTCAGGATCGACTGGTTGATGCCCAGCGTCGTCCATGCGCCATTGAGCTGGCGCCGCAACTGGGCCAGGTGCGCCTCGAGTTTTTCCGCCTGGGCGGAGGTCTTCAGGCGTTCGCCCTGGTTGCGCAGCAAGCGCTGATTGGTGCGCAGCGCCACCAGGCGCTTGTGGTGCAGGGTGTGGTCGTCCTTGGTACGGCTGGTCAGCTCCATGAGCATCTGGCCGTTGTCCTGGCGGCGCCCGTCGAGCAGCTGCAACTGCTCGTTGACCTTGGCCAGGCGCAGACCGAGCACGTGCTGGCTGTTGTTGAGCATGGCCAGCACCTGGCGCACCACGCGTTCCTCGAGCAGCTGTTCCTTTTGCGCCACGATGCGCTCGCAGAGCAGCGTCTCGAGCTCGGCCATCTGGCTGCGCGCCAGCAGCGCCGGATCCTTGCGCACCTTGGCGAGCAGCGCCTGTTTGGCCGACAGCGGCAGAATGTCCCGGGCAGCGATGCCCAGGTGGCGGGCTGCCTGCATGCGCACCCGCTCGATGGCATTGGCGACGAAGGTCTCGCCGGCCAGGTCGTCCCACAGCACGTCGATCTTGTTCAGCACCGCATACAGGCAGCCCTGGCGCTCTTCGTCGAGCGGCTGCACGTGTTGCTGCCAGATATCCAGGTCACTGGCGGTGACCCCCGTATCGGCGGACAGCAGGAAGATCACCGCCTGGGCGCTGGGCAGCATCGACAGGGTCAGCTCCGGCTCGCAGCCCAGGGCGTTGAGGCCCGGCGTGTCGAGAATGCGCAGGCCCTGGCGCAGTAGCGGGTGATCGAAGTTGACGATAGCGTGGCGCCAGGCTGGCACCAGCACCTGGCCGGATTTGTCGGTGCTTTCCAGGTTGTCCGGGTGAAAGCCCAGGGCGATGGCCTTCTCCACCGGCATGGCCTTGCTGGCGGCGACCTGGGCGAAGGCCTTGGCCATGCTGTCCGGGTCGCGGGTGTCCAGGGCGATATTCACCCAGTGGCGCGGCGTGCGCTTGAACTGCGCCACGCTGGCTTCGGCGATGCGCGTTTCGATCGGCAGCAGGCGAATGTACGGCTGCTCGGCGCCGGGGTCGTAGAGAATTTCCGTCGGGCACATGGTGGTGCGCCCGGCCTGGGAGGGCAGCAGACGCTGGCCATATTCGGAGAAGAACAGGCTGTTGATCAGCTCGGTCTTGCCGCGGGAGAACTCGCCGACGAAAGCCAGGGTGATGTGATCGGTGCGCAGCAAGCGCAATGCCCGCTCCAGGCGCGCCTCGACGCCCTCGCTGCTCAGCCGGTTATGGGCCAGCCAACTGCGGTAGCGGGTGATCTCGCGGACCAGTTCGCGCTTCCAGGCGACGTAGGCATCGACCTGTTCACTGAGACGTTCCATGCTCATTGGTGGGTTCCCTGACAGGGCATCGGCGTTGATGCGGGCTGCCGAGCATTATGCGAGGGCACGGGGCCACGTCAATGGCACTGTGTCGCAATGGCACCTGATGGTCGTTCAGCTAGGGCGAGCGGTCAGGCCCAGCTCGGCGGGCAATGATCTCGGGGCCTCGATGCGTACCCGCTTCTGGCGGCTTTGCTGGCCGCTCAGCAGGCTGACCTGGCTCTTGGCGACGCCGAAGGCCTCGGCCAGAAAGGCCAGCAGGTGCGCATTGGCCTTGCCGTCCACCGGTGGGGCGGTGAGGCGAATCTTCAGGCGTTCACCGTGCAGCCCGGCGAAGGCATCGGCGCTCGCCTTGGGCTGCAGGTGGCAATCGAGAATCAGCGCATCGCCGTCCCAGCGGTAGAACGCCACCGCCTCAGATCGCCAGGCTCAGGCCGCTGAACATACCGGTGCTGATCGCCAGGTTGCGGATCACCAGCATGTCGATCAGGTTGAGGATCAGGAACGCGACGATCGGCGACAGATCCAGGCCGCCGAGGTTGGGCAGGATGCGGCGGATCGGTGCCAGCAGCGGCTCGCAGATCTGGTTGACCAGCAGGGCCGCCGGGTTGTGCGTGCCCTGGGCGACCCAGGAGAGGATCACGCTGATGATCAGGGCGAAGAAGAACACCTTGAGCAGCAGGGCAGTGACGCCAATGATCGACCACACCAGGATCAGCAGCGGATCGCCGACGCCGACGCCCATCAGCATCAGGGTCAGGGCCATCAGCACGAACTGCACGATCAGCGCCAGCACCAGCGAGGCCAGGTCGAGGCCGCCGATGCTCGGGATGATACGGCGCAGCGGCTTGAGCAGTGGGTGGGTGGCGCGCACGATGAACTGGCTGAGCGGGTTGTAGAAGTCCGCGCGGACCAGTTGCAGGATGAAGCGCAGCAGCACGATCAGCAGGTAGAAGCTGCCGATGGTCTGCAGGATGTAAACGGCTGCGGTGTTCAGACCGATCATTGATTGTCTCCTTATTGACCCAGTTGTTCGGCCAGCTCGGCCGAGCGCTGGTCGGCGGCCTTGACGGCCTGCTCGACCAGGGCTGCGAAGCCGCCAGCCTGGAATGTGTTGATCGCCGCTTCGGTGGTGCCGGCCGGCGAGGTGACGCGGCGCCGCAACTCGGCGGCGTCGACATCGCTGTTCAAAGCCATCTGCGCAGCGCCCAGGGCGGTCTGCAGGGTCAGCTTGGCGGCAACCTCACGGGGCAGGCCGAGCTTCTCGCCGCTGGCGGTCATCGCCTCGATCAGCAGGAAGAAATAGGCCGGGCCGCTGCCGGAGACCGCCGTCACTGCGTCGATCAGTTTTTCCTCGTCCAACCACACCGCGATGCCGACAGCGCTGAGCAACTGCTCGGCCTGTTGGCGTTGTTCGCTGCTGACTCGCGCATTGGCATACAGGCCGCTGGCGCCCAGGCGCAGCAGCGACGGGGTGTTGGGCATGCAGCGCACGATGGCGCGCGGGCCGAGCCAGTTCTCCAGGCTGGTGCTGGTGATCCCGGCGGCGATGGAGACGATCAACTGGCCCGTCTGCAGGTGGGGCGCCAGGTCCAGGCACACGTCCTTCATGACCTGCGGCTTGACCGCCAGGACGATCACGTCAGCGTCACGGCAGGCCTCGGCATTGCTGGCCACCACGTCGATACCGTGTTCGCCGGCGATCTTCTCGCGTTGCTCGGCGCCACGGTCGCTGGCGCGGATGGCGCCCGCCGGCAGGCCCTGGGCGAGCAGCCCGCCGATCAGGCTGGCAGCCATGTTGCCGGCGCCAATGAAGGCGATGCGGGGAGTGGTCATGGTGAGGTTCCTATCTAGAGAGTCGAGATCGGTGGTTCAGGCCTTGCCGTAGTCGCGTTCGCCAAACAGCGCGGTGCCGATGCGCACCCAGGTCGCGCCTTCGGCAATGGCCGCTTCGAGGTCGTGGCTCATGCCCATGGACAGGGTGTCGAGCCCCAGGTTCAGGCCGTCCCGCAGGGCGCGCAGGCGAGCGAAGGCAGCCCGCTGGGCGGTGGCGTCATCGGTGGGCTCGGGAATTGTCATCAATCCGCGCAGGCGCAGGTTGGGCAGTTGTGTAACCGCCTGTGCCAGCGCCGCGAGCTCGTCAGGCTGGCAGCCGGACTTGCTGGCCTCACCACTGACGTTGACCTGCAGGCAGATGTTCAGCGGCGGCAGCTCGGCCGGGCGCTGGGCACTCAGGCGTTCGGCGATCTTCAGGCGATCCACCGAATGCACCCAGGCGAAGTGCTCGGCGATGGGGCGGGTCTTGTTGGACTGGATGGGGCCGATGAAATGCCAGGTCAGCGGCAGATCGGCGAGCAGCGTCTGCTTGTCCAGCGCTTCCTGCAGATAGTTCTCGCCAAAATCGTGCAGGCCGGCCCCGTGGGCTTCGCGAATGGCCTCGGCGGGCTTGGTCTTGCTCACGGCAAGCAGGCCAATGGATGAAAAATCTCGCTGCGAGGCTTGCGCCGCCTCACGGATCCGCACACCGACCTTTGCAATATTCTCTGCTATCGTGGACATTACCTGCGCCTGCCGCCTGAGCGTTTCTGCGGGCTTGACGGTGGTCTGCCAAGGGCGTGCTCGCGCAGCCGCCTGGTGATCCCTCAAGGCCCCTATCCTGAGTTACGCGGCATTCTACCGTCATTAGGGAGTCCCATGGATATCACCGAGCTGCTGGCCTTCAGCGCCAAGCAAGGCGCGTCGGACCTGCACCTTTCCGCAGGCTTGCCGCCGATGATCCGGGTCGACGGCGATGTCCGCCGGATCAACCTGCCTGCCCTCGATCACAAGCAGGTGCACGCGCTGATCTACGACATCATGAACGACAAGCAGCGCAAGGATTTCGAAGAATTCCTCGAGACCGACTTCTCGTTCGAAGTGCCGGGCGTGGCGCGCTTCCGGGTCAACGCCTTCAACCAGAACCGCGGTAGCGGTGCGGTATTCCGGACCATTCCCTCGAAAGTGCTGAGCATGGAAGACCTCGGCATGGGCGAGATCTTCAAGAAGATCTCCGACGTGCCGCGTGGGCTGGTGCTGGTGACCGGGCCGACCGGTTCGGGTAAATCCACCACCCTGGCGGCAATGCTCGACTACATCAACAGCAACAAGTACCACCACATCCTTACCGTCGAGGATCCGATCGAATTCGTTCACGAATCGAAGAAGTGCCTGATCAACCAGCGTGAAGTGCACCGCGACACCCACGGCTTCTCCGAAGCCCTGCGCTCGGCGCTGCGTGAAGACCCGGACATCATCCTGGTCGGCGAAATGCGCGACCTGGAAACCATCCGCCTGGCGCTGACCGCCGCGGAAACCGGCCATCTGGTGTTCGGCACCCTGCACACCACCTCCGCTGCCAAGACCATCGACCGGGTGGTCGACGTGTTCCCGGCCGAAGAGAAATCCATGGTGCGCTCCATGCTGTCAGAATCGCTGCAGGCGGTGATCTCCCAGACCCTGCTGAAAAAGATTGGCGGTGGTCGGGTGGCGGCCCACGAAATCATGATCGGCACCCCGGCGATCCGTAACCTGATCCGCGAAGACAAGGTGGCGCAGATGTACTCGGCCATCCAGACCGGCGGTGCGCTGGGTATGGAAACCCTCGATGCGTGCCTGAAAAGGCTGGTCTCCAAAGGCCTGGTCAGCCGCGAAAGCGCTAGAGAAAAAGCTAAAACCCCGGAAAACTTCTAAGCCTTGCCGGCGGACTCGCTCCGCCGCACAGGAACATCGCGCCAGCGCATTTAGGTAAGCATCCATGGAATTCGAGAAACTGTTGCGCCTGA
Source organism: Pseudomonas sp. G34 (assembly GCF_031119625.1). Taxonomy (GTDB): domain Bacteria; phylum Pseudomonadota; class Gammaproteobacteria; order Pseudomonadales; family Pseudomonadaceae; genus Aquipseudomonas. The sequence continues at coordinate 386,315 of NZ_JAVHZV010000030.1, read as the reverse complement.
TGGTCGAGAAGGGCGGCTCCGACCTGTTCATCACCGCGGGCGTGCCGCCGTCGATGAAGGTCAATGGCAAGATCATGCCGGTGACCAAGACCCCGCTGTCGCCGGAAATGACCCGTGAAACCGTGCACGGGGTGATGAACGAGCAGCAGCGCCGCGACTTCGCCGAAAACCATGAATGCAACTTCGCGATCAGCGCCCGCGGCATTGGCCGCTTCCGGGTCAGCGCCTTCTACCAGCGCAACCTGGCTGGCATGGTGCTGCGCCGTATCGAGACCAACATCCCCACGCTCGATGACCTCAAGTTGCCGGAAATCCTCAAGAAGCTGGCGCTGACCAAGCGCGGCCTGGTGCTGTTCGTCGGCGCCACCGGTACCGGCAAATCCACCTCCCTGGCGGCGATGATCGGCTACCGCAACAAGAACAGCAGCGGCCACATCATTTCCATCGAAGACCCGATCGAGTACATCCACCAGCACCAGAACTGCATCGTCACCCAGCGCGAAGTGGGCATCGACACCGACTCCTTCGAAATCGCGCTGAAGAACACCCTGCGCCAGGCGCCGGACGTGATCCTCATCGGTGAGGTGCGCACCCGCGAGACCATGGACCACGCCGTGGCCTTTGCCGAGACCGGCCACCTGTGCCTGGCCACCCTGCACGCCAACAACGCCAACCAGGCGCTGGACCGGATCATCAACTTCTTCCCGGCGGACCGACAGAACCAGGTATGGATGGATCTGTCGCTGAACCTCAAGGCTATCGTCGCCCAGCAACTGATCCCCACGCCCGACGGCAAGGGCCGCCGCGCGGTGATCGAGGTGCTGATCAACACCCCGCTGGCGGCTGACCTGATCCGCAAGGGCGAAGTGCACGAGCTCAAGGCGCTGATGAAGCGTTCCACCGAGCACGGCATGCAGACCTTCGACCAGGCGCTCTACAACCTCTACAGCCAGGGCGAGATCACCTACGAAGACGCCTTGCTGTACGCCGACTCGGCGAACGACCTGCGCCTGATGATCAAGCTCGGCTCGGAAACCGATGGCGAGCACCTGACCAGTGTTTCCCAGGGGCTGTCATTGGAAATCAGCGACGAAGATCAGGGCCGGCGCTTCCGCTGAGCTGTCTGTTGCCTGGATGGCAGTACAGAGAAACCCGCTTCGGCGGGTTTTTTGTTGCCTTGCTGATAGCGCGCAGCAGCCGGGTGCGGCTCACTGCCGTACCGGCAGCACTTTCTCTGCATCCGCGCTGATACGCTTTCCAGGCCGGGCTGCCACCGCCTCGGCCTGGCCATCGACCTGGGCGCCTGCGCGGGCCTGGCTCATCAGGCGGGGAATCAGCGGGCCTTCGGGCAGGTTGCGCCAGAAACGTACCGGCATATTGGTTTCCAGCACGCTGCGATTGAGCCGCGCCGGGTTGAAGGTGCTGCCGTAGTAGGCCAGCCACATCGCTTCGTTGCGGTCGTCGGTGCCCTGGGCCAGTTGTTGCCACTCTGGTGGGCAGGGGGTGGCGTGCTGCAGCTTCTCACCGTCCCAGTACACGCCATCGTCCGGCGTGGCGATCAGCCAGGTCTGCCGGCCGAGGCGCTCGGCGAAGTGGCCCGAGGCGCTGGCCAGAATATCGTGGGCCGGTTCATGCCAGGCCACCAGTTGCGGCCCGCCGGCGCTGGCATCCCGCGGCTTGAAGCGCAGAAAAGCATGCAGGTGATGGGCTTCGCGACGCACCGCCTTGAGGCGGGCATGCAACTCGCTGCCATCGATATCGCCAGCCAGCATGGCCGCCTGGTCGCCATTGGCGACGCGCCAGAGGATGCGGTACAGCAGCGCCCAGCGCTGGGCGCAGCGGAATCGCGAGGCGCTTTCCAACTGTTCGATCAGGGCGCGCGGCACGCGCACCGGGCGATCAGCCGCCACGGCCGGTGGTGGTTCGTCCAGTTGGCCGAACAGGTCGTGATGTTCCTGGCTGTCCTGTACCCAGCTCAGCTGATGGGGAGCCATGCCGCGGCGCAACTGCGTTCTGGCCGCTTCTCGCCAGCCGGCGAAGCTGCCGTCGAAACACACCGAGTACATCACCACAGCCCCATCTGTTGTGGCGCTTCGCTCAGTTGCTGGCGCAGTACCAGGGATTCGCGGGTCGCCTGAGCCGGGCGGTAGTCCTGGGTGACGATAAACGGCTTGGCCTTTTCCAGCGCACAACGCAGGCGGCCAACGTCTGCAAAGCGGATGCGCTTCTGCCGACGTAGGGCGACCAGGCGCTGGGCGCTGAGCACGCCGATACCGGGGATGCGGGCGATCATGGTGACGTCCGCGCGATTGAGGTCGACCGGAAAGTGCTGGCGGTTGTTCAGCGCCCAGGCCAGCTTGGGGTCGATATCCAGGGCCAGGTTGCCGGGGCCGTCGAGCAGTTCGGTGGCTTTGAAGCCGTAGCCGCGCATCAGGAAGTCCGCCTGGTACAGGCGGTGTTCGCGCAGCAGCGGCGGCGCCTCGAAGGGCACGCTCTTGGGGCTCTGCGGAATCGGGCTGAACGCCGAGTAATAGACGCGCTTGAGACGAAAGTCGCCGTACAGCGACTGGGCGGTGTGCAGGATGGTGCTGTCGTCGGTGGCATCGGCGCCAACGATCATCTGCGTGCTTTGCCCGGCCGGCGCGAAGGCCGGTGCGCGTTTCTCGCTGTCGGCTTCCTCCACGCCGTCACGAATGGTGCCCATGGCCTGCTTGATCGGTGCCACGCTCTTTTCCGGCGCCAGGCGAATCAGGCTGCTCTCGGTGGGCAGCTCGATATTCACGCTGAGGCGATCGGCGTAGCGGCCGGCTTCGGCGATCAGCTCCGGCGAAGCATCTGGGATGGTCTTGAGGTGGATATAGCCGCGAAACTCGTGCTCTTCGCGCAGCAGCTTGGCGACCCGATTGAGCTGCTCCATGGTGTAGTCCGCCGAGCGAATGATGCCGGAGCTGAGAAACAGCCCGCTGATGCAGTTGCGGCGGTAGAAATCCAGGGTCAGGGTGACCACTTCCTCGGGGGTGAAGCGCGCGCGGGGCACGTCGCTGGAGCGGCGGTTGACGCAATACTGGCAGTCGTACAGGCAGAAATTGGTCAGCAGGATCTTCAGCAGCGCGACACAGCGCCCGTCCGGTGTGAAACTGTGGCAGATGCCCATGCCGTCGGTGGCACCCATGCCGCTCTGGCCTTTCGAGCTGCGCTTGGGGGCGCCGCTGCTGGCGCAGGACACATCGTATTTGGCGGCGTCGGCGAGTACCGTGAGCTTTTCGATCAATTCCATGGGTACGATTCGATAGCTGTATTTATATACAGTATCGAGTAAGCCCCCGAGCCCCGCAAGGTCGTCTCGTCGGTGAAAGGCGAAACCTGTACCGCCTGCATGGATCGAAGCGAATCAACCTATCTGTCTGGAGAGTCTGATGCAGCGTCCTGATACCCATAGCAAGATCATCGGCTACCTGCTGTGGATCTTCGGCTTCCTCGGTGCGCACCGCTTCTATTACGGCAAGCCGGTGACCGGCACCATCTGGTTCTTCACCCTGGGCTTGTTGTTCATTGGCTGGATCATCGACCTGTTCCTGATCCCGGCGATGGATCGGGAGGCGGACTTGCGCTTTACCGCAGGCAGCACCGATTTCAACGTCGCCTGGATCCTGCTGACATTTCTCGGCGTCTTCGGCGTGCACCGCATGTACCAGGGAAAATGGATCACCGGCATCATCTACCTGTGCACCGGTGGCCTGTTTCTGGTCGGCGTGCTGTACGACTTCTGGACGCTGAACACCCAGGTGTCGATCAAGAATGCGCGTGAGGGGTAAGGTTGCTGGAAGGTGAGGCCAGGCGTCGCTGCCGGCCCTTGTGGGCGACAGGGATGCCTGGTTGATGCGGATTATTTCGCGGGCATGGCCCGCTCCCACATGGGCCGGTGGGTGATCAGCGTTGGAAGCTGATATGCCCGTCTACCAGGGTGTAACGCACCTGCCCCGGCAGGCAGTGGCCGAGGAACGGGCTGTTACGGCCTTTCGAGTACCAGCTTTCGCCAGCCACGGTGGAAGCTTGCGGATCGAACAGCAGGATATCCGCAGCATGACCTGCTTTGAGCTGGCCGGCCGGCAGGCGTAGCGCCTGCGCCGGGCCGCTGCTCAGGCGCGCCAGCAGGGTCGGCAAGTCCAGCAGGCCATCCTGCACCAGGGTCATGGCCAGTGGCAGCAGCAGCTGCACACCACTCATACCAGGCTCGGTTTCACCGAACGGCGCCAGTTTGGCGTCGAGCTCGTGGGGCTGGTGATGGCTGGAGATGGCGCTGATCACGCCGCTCTTCACCGCCTCGCGCAGACCGTCGCGGTCGGCGCGAGTGCGCAGCGGCGGCTGCACGTGATAGAGGCTGGAGAAGTCGATCAGCGCTTCGTCGGTAAGGATCAGCTGGTACAGCGCCACGTCGGCCGTGACTGGCAGGCCGCGGGCCTGGGCATCGGCGATCAGCCCGGCGCCCCGGGCACTGGTCAGCTGGCTGAAATGGGCGCGTACGCCGCTCTGCTCGACCAGCAGCAGGTCGCGCGCCAGGGCCACGGTTTCGGCGGTTTCCGGGATGCCCGACAAACCGAGGAAGCTGGCGGTGGCACCTTCATGGGCCAGGCCGCCTTCGGCGAGGTCATGGTCCTGGGAATGGAAGATCACCGTGAGGTCGAAGGTGGCGGCGTATTCCAGGGCGCGGCGCAGGGTGCGCGCGTTGCGGAAGTTGTTCAGGCCGTTGCCGAACGCCACGCAGCCGGCATCGCGCAGGGCGACCAGTTCGGCGAGTTGTTCGCCATCGAGCCCCTTGCTCAGGGCGCCAATGGGAAACACCTTGGCATGACCGGCCTCGCGGGCGCGGTCGAGGATCAGCTCGGCAACCGCCGAGGTGTCCAGTACCGGTTTGGTGATCGGCGGGCAGCACAGGCTGGTCACGCCGCCGGCAGCGGCGGCCAGGGTTTCGCTGGCAATGTTGCCCTTGCGGCTGTAGCCGGGCTCGCGCAGGGCGACGGAGAGGTCGACCAGGCCGGGCGCAGCGACCAGGCCGCTGGCATCCAGCGTCTGGTCGGCGGCGAAACCGGCCGGGGCCTGGCCAATGGCGCTCAGCTTGCCACCTTCTATATACAGATCGGCGACCTGATCGAGGCCGCTGCTCGGGTCGATGACGCGGGCGCCGAGGATACGGGTACGCATCAGTTGTGCTCCTCAGCGTTGAGTTGGCGTTGCGCGTTCTGGCCGCTCATGGCCATGGACAGCACGGCCATGCGGATGGCGATGCCGTAGGTGACCTGGTTGAGGATCACCGATTGCGGGCCGTCGGCGACCGCCGACTCGATCTCCACGCCGCGGTTGATCGGCCCCGGGTGCATGACCAGGGCATCGGGCTTGGCCAGCTTGAGGCGCTGCTCGGTGAGGCCGAACAGGCGGTAGAACTCGCCCTCGCTGGGCAGCAGGCCGCCGGTCATGCGCTCGCGCTGCAGGCGCAGCATGATCACCACGTCGACATCCTTGAGGCCTTGGTTGGCGTCGCTGAACACCCGCACGCCGTAGCTTTCTTCCAGGCCGATGGGCAGCAGGGTCTTCGGCGCGATCACGCGGATGTCCGGGCAGCCGAGGGTTTTCAGCGCCAGCATGTTGGAGCGCGCCACCCGCGAATGCAGGATGTCGCCAACGATGGCCACCGAGAGGTTCTCGAAGCTGCCCTTGTGCCGGCGGATGGTCAGCATGTCGAGCATGCCCTGGGTCGGGTGCGCATGGCGGCCGTCGCCACCGTTGATGATCGCCAGGTTCGGGCACACGTGCTCGGCGATGAAGTGCGCGGCACCGGAGGCGGCATGGCGCACCACGAAGATGTCGGCGGCCATGGCTTCGAGGTTGCGCAGGGTGTCGAACAGCGTTTCGCCCTTGCTGGTCGAGCTGGTCGACACATTGAGGCTGATCACGTCGGCGGACAGGCGCTGGGCGGCCAGTTCGAAGGTGGTGCGGGTACGCGTGGAGTTCTCGAAGAACACGTTGCACACGGTCTTGCCGCGCAGCAGCGGAACCTTCTTGACGGCGCGGGCGCCGACTTCCAGAAAGGAGTCGGCGGTGTCGAGGATTTCCGTCAGCAGCTCGCGGGGCAGGCCGTCGAGGGACAGGAAGTGGCGCAGCTGGCCCTGGTCGTTCAGTTGCAGCGGGCGCTTGGCATCGAGTGCGGTCATTGCGGACGGCCTTGGTCGGAAAGCGTCTGGAGTTCGAGGGTGAAGGGCGCGGGGCCGGACAATTTTACCCGCTGATCGGCGGCCAGCGACAGCGTCGCACCGACCACATCCGGGCGGATCGGCAGCTCGCGGGCGTCCAGGTCGAGCAGGCTGACCAGGGTCACGCTGGCGGGGCGGCCGTAGTCGAACAGCTCGTTCAGCGCGGCGCGGACGGTACGGCCACTCATCAGCACGTCGTCGATCAGTACCAGGTGCTGGCCTTCGATCTCGAACGGCAGCTCGGACGGCTGCACCTGCGGATGCAGGCCGTTCTGGGTGAAGTCGTCGCGGTAGAAGGACACGTCGAGCACGCCCAGCGGCTCGTCGCGGCCCAGTTGCTCGAGCAGCGCCTGGGCCACCCACACGCCGCCGGTGCGGATGCCGATGAAGCGTGGCGTGGCGATCTGCCGGCGGTTCAGGTGGCTGGTCAGCGAGGACGCCATCTGCGGCAGCAGTTCGGCGGGGTTGGGTAGGCTCATCGAAAGCTCCTTGTGGCCGGGTCAGGCCGGGCTGTTTTCTTCCAGCCAGCCCTGCAGCAGCAGGGCGGCGGCCAGGGCGTCGACCGGGCGCTGGCGGTAGCCGCCAGTCTGGCCCTGCTGCAGGCGCTCGCCCTTGGCGGCATAAGTGGTCAGGCGTTCGTCATGGGTGAAGACCGGCAGGTTGAAGCGGCCATTCAGACGGCGAGCGAACTTCTCGGCGCGCTCGCTCATGTCGCTGGGCGTGCCGTCCATGTTCAGCGGCAGGCCAACGACCATTGCATCGGGCTGCCATTCCTTGATCAGCGCTTCGACCTTCTGCCAGTCCGGCACGCCGTTCTGCGCCTTGAGGATGCACAACTCGCGTGCCGAACCGGTGATCGGCTGGCCGACGGCAACGCCAATCTGCTTGCTGCCGTAGTCGAAGCCCAGCAGCAGGCGCAGCGGTTTATCTCCAACTGCGGCCATCAGGCGTGCCCCGCCTGAGCGGTGAGCAGGTTGAGGTCGATGCCGAGCAGCTTGGCGGCAGCGCCCAGGCGCTGATCGTAGGGGGTTTCGAAAAGGATCGCCTGATCCGCCGGGCAGGTCAGCCAGGCGTTTTCGGCCAACTCGGCTTCCAGCTGGCCGGCGCCCCAGCCGGCATAGCCGAGGGCGATCAGGTGGCTGGTGGGGCCGTGGCCTTCGGCGATGGCGAACAACACGTCCTGGGAGGTCGACAGGCTCAGTTCACCGAGGTCCACGGTGACCTGAAAGTATCGGCCTTTGGGATGCAGCACAAAGCCGCGGTCGGTCTGCACCGGGCCGCCGCTGAAGATCGGCAGGCTCTGGCAGAGCACCGACGGGTCAGTGTCCGGGCGTAGCTGCTCGAGCACGTCGGCCAGGTTCAGGCCGTGGGGGCGATTGATCACCAACCCCATGGCGCCCTGATCGTTGTGGTCGATCAGGTAGATAACCGTGTGCGCGAAATTCGGATCGTCCATGTGCGGCATGGCGATCAGAAAGTGGTCTTTGAGAATGCTCGGGCTGGCGTCTTTCATGGCCGCTAGTTTGAAGCTGCAAGGCGCAAGCTACAAGCTGCACATGAGCCTGAAATGCGGTGGCTATGCGAAGCGCTCGCAGAGGCTGCCGTCAGTTACTCGACAGGCGGTCACCACGCTCGAAGCGCCAGGTGCGGATGATTTCCAGGCGATCGATGTCGGCCAGGTCGCCGGTGAACGGCGCGTACGGCGCGGCCAGGCGCACGATGCGCATGGCGGCCTGGTCGAGCACCTGCTCGCCGGAGGACTCCAGCACCATCACTTCGTACAGGCTGCCGTCGCGGTTGATCGACACCAAAAGGCGCAGGCTGCCGTGGATCTGCCGGCGCCGTGCGTCGTCCGGGTAGTTGAGGTTGCCGATACGCTCGACCTTCTTGCGCCACTCGTCCTTGTACCAGGCGCCCTTGTCGCGCATGGTCGAGGCGGCATTGAGGCGATGGATCTTCGGTCGCTTGGCATACTGCTGTACTTCGTTGGACAGCTCGGCTTCCAGGCTGGCGATTTCCGCCGACAGCTGTGCGCTGTCGAATGATGGCGCTTCCTGGCTCGGCGGTGTTGGCTTGGTTTCTTCGCGCTTGGCCGGCGCCTTTTGCTGTTGCGGGGCGCGAGTGGTTACCGCGGCTTTCGGTGCCTCGGGCTTCACCGCAGGCGGTGGCGGTGCGGCGGCGGGCGTTACCTTGCGCACTTCGGTGTCCTGGAAGGGCGCCTGTTCGGTGGTGGTCGGCGCCGCCTTCTTCTCCAGGGTGCCGCTGCCCTGCTGGTTGTCCTGGGCGAGGAAGTCCGCCTCCTTGGGCTTTTCATCGCTCTTGAAGGTGGACAGGGTGATTTCCAGGGTCTTGCTGATCTGCCCGGGCTCGGCGAAGGTGAAACCGACGCCGAGAATCAGTGCGATGTGCAGCACCGCCGCCAGGAACAGGGTAAACCCCAGCCGATCCGCCGGGCGAACGCCGGAGGGGGGGAGATCGGGTGGGGTGGCTGTCGCGGTCATCACTATCTGTCGTCAGGGCCTGTCAACGGTTCGGCGGGGCGTGCTGAAACCTCAGCAGGCCCCAGGTTGCCGCGCAGTCTGCCGAGGCGATGGGCAAAAGTCTATGAAGCACTCCGCGCATTGAGCTTTTCGGCAATCCTGTCCATCAACTGTTCGCCAATACGGGTATCGAAGGCTGCATCGATCTCGCGAATGCAGGTCGGGCTGGTGACGTTGATCTCGGTGAGGCGGTCGCCGATCACGTCCAGGCCGACGAACAACAGGCCGCGTTCGCGCAGGCTCGGGCCTACTGCTGCAGCGATCTCGCGATCGCGTTCGCTGAGCGGGCGGGCTTCGCCACGGCCGCCGGCGGCCAGGTTGCCGCGGGTCTCGCCGCTGGCCGGAATGCGCGCCAGGCAGTAGGGCACCGGTTCACCGTCTATCATCAGAATACGCTTGTCGCCGTCGAGGATGGCCGGCAGGTAGCGCTGCGCCATGATCTGCTGGCTGCCATGGGCGGTAAGGGCTTCGAGGATCACCGAGAGGTTCGGATCGCCCTCGCGGTGACGAAAGATCATCGATCCGCCCATTCCATCGAGGGGTTTGAGAATGATGTCACGGTGCTGTCGCGCAAAATCGCGCAGAATGTCGGGTCTACGGCTGACGATGGTTTCCGGCGTGAACTGCGGAAAGCGTGTGGCGAAGAACTTCTCGTTGCAGTCGCGCAGGCTCTGCGGTCGGTTGACCACCAGGGTGCCGGCTTCCTCGGCCTGTTCGAGCAGGTAGGTTGAATAGACGAATTCGTTATCGAAGGGTGGATCCTTGCGCATCAGGATCACGTCGAGTTCGGCCAGGGGCATGTCCTGCTCATCGCCGAATTCGAACCACCGCTGGGGGTCGGCGAACACCTTGAGCGGGCGGGTGCGGCCGCGGGCGACTCCAGCGGCCTGGTAGAGATCCTTCTGCTCCATATAGAAGAGGCTCCAGCCGCGCGCCTGGGCCGCCAGAAGCATGGCCAGCGAGCTGTCCTTCTTGTAGGAAATCTGCGCGATGGGGTCCATGACGATGCCGAGCCGAACGCTCATTGGGGTATCTCCGTAGAGGGCGGTGCGAAGCAGCCGCGAAGGTAGCAGGGATGGGCGCCAAGGGTGGCGCTGACGGGGCTGGTGGTCAAGGGCGACCAGGCCGATGGCTTGCATGTGGAGAGTGTGCTAAAAAGGCCCAGCGATGGGCCGGGCCCATTGGTTTCAGGGCCTCCGGCGCACTGGATATGGCGTAATACAACGACTCACCGAAGTGGTGGCAGGGCAGACATGGAACAGCATTCGGAAGGCTTGAGGGTGATGGTGATCGACGACTCGAAGACGATTCGTCGTACAGCGGAAACCCTGCTGAAAAAGGTGGGCTGTGATGTGATCACCGCTGTGGATGGCTTCGATGCCCTGGCGAAGATCGCCGACACCCATCCGAATATCATCTTCGTCGACATCATGATGCCGCGTCTCGACGGCTATCAGACCTGCGCGTTGATCAAGAACAACAGTGCCTTCAAGTCCACGCCCGTTATCATGCTGTCGTCCAAGGACGGCCTGTTCGACAAGGCCAAGGGGCGTATCGTCGGCTCTGATCAATACCTGACCAAGCCATTCAGCAAGGAAGAGCTGCTCGGCGCGATCAAGGCCCACGTGCCGGAGTTCTCTCCGGTCGAGCAAGCGTCCTGACGCCCGGCTGTCGCTACAACCGCCTCTCTTCATGTATTGGGAAACATCATGGCTCGAATTCTGATTGTTGATGACTCGCCGACCGAAATGTACAAGCTGACCGCCATGCTGGAAAAACATGGCCATCAGGTACTCAAGGCCGAAAACGGCGCCGATGGCGTCGCCCTGGCACGCCAGGAAAAACCCGATGTGGTGTTGATGGACATCGTCATGCCCGGGCTCAATGGCTTCCAGGCCACCCGCCAGCTGACCAAGGATGCCGAAACCAGCCACATCCCGGTGATCATCGTCACCACCAAGGATCAGGAAACCGACAAGGTCTGGGGCAAGCGCCAGGGCGCCAAGGACTACCTGACCAAGCCGGTGGACGAAGCTACGCTGCTGAAAACACTGAACGCGGTGCTCGCAGGCTAAGGCCGCGCAGCGCGACACAACAAGAGAAGAAGGTCACGACAGGCATGTCAGAGACACGCACCCCCTTTCAGATCCTTCTCGGCATCGAGCAGCGTTGCCGTGCGTTGGCAGCGGGCTTGCCTTCGCAGCAGGTGGCGGTGCAGACCTGGAGTGGCATTGGCTTTCGCATGGGCGAGCGGTTTTTCGTCGCACCGATGGGTGAGGTCGGTGAAGTGCTGCACGAGCCACGGCATACCTTGCTGCCCGGCGTGAAGAGCTGGGTCAAGGGCGTGGCCAACGTGCGTGGACGATTGCTGCCGGTCATGGACCTGTGCGGCTTTTTCGGCGGCGAGCTGTCGCCCCTGCGCAAGCAGCGGCGGGTGCTGGTGGTCGATCATCAGGACATCTTCGCGGGCCTGACGGTCGACGAGGTGTTCGGCATGCAGCATTTTGCGGTGGATACCTTTTCCGAGCAGTTGCCGGCGCTCGAGGCATCCATCCAGCCATTCATTCATGGTTTGTTCCAGCGCGAGCAGCCCTGGTTGGTGTTCAGCCCTCATGCGCTGGCCCAGGCTCCAGAGTTTATCGACGTGGCATACAGATAGCTTTTCGGTGGGGGCGGCGCAGCCAGCCTTCTGACGTTAGATGGAATTCGAAGTGCGGTAGGGTCCAGGCGGGGGCCAGATAATGAAAAAAGTAATCTCCAACAACGTACTGGCGGGGACACGGGTCGGCGCACTCGTGGCGGGGCTGTTCGTCGTCCTGATCGTTTCGATCGTGATGCTGTTCGCCAACTTTGCCTACATGAACACGCAGGCAAACTACGACACCGAGTACCTCGGCCATGCGGGCGAGCTGCGCGTACTGTCCCAGCGTATCGCCAAGGACGCCACCGAATCCGCCGCGGGCAAGGCCGAAGCCTTCGCCCTGTTGCGCGATGCCCGCAACGATTTCCAGAAGCGTTGGGCCTACCTGACCGACGGTGATGCGCAGACCGGCCTGCCCGCTGCGCCTGCCGCCGTGCAGACGCAGATGGCTGCCGTGCAGCAGGATTGGGATGCCCTGCGCCAGAACGCCGACGCCATCCTGGCCAGCGAGCAGACCGTTCTGTCGCTGCACCAGGTGGCCGCCACCCTGGCCGAAACCATTCCGCAGCTGCAGGTCGAGTACGAAGAAGTGGTCGACATCCTGCTGGAAAGCGGTGCGCCCGCTGCCCAGGTATCGGTTGCCCAGCGTCAGTCGCTGCTGGCCGAGCGGATTCTCGGCTCGGTGAACAAGGTGCTCGCCGGTGACCAGGACTCGGTGCAGGCCGCCGACATGTTCGGTCGCGACGCCAGCCTGTTCGGCCGCGTACTGAGCGCCATGCAGGAAGGCAACGCGGCCATGGAAATCACCAAGGTCAGCGACCAGGAAGCCCTGGAGCGTCTGGCGGAGATTTCCGAGCTGTTCGAATTCATTTCCGGCTCCGTGGACGAGATTCTCGAAACCTCACCTGAGCTGTTCCAGGTTCGTGAGTCCGCCAACACCATCTTCACCGTCTCGCAGACCCTGCTCGACAAGGCCTCGGCGTTGTCCGAAGGCTTCGAAGGCCTGGCCTCCGGTCGTTCGCTGAACACCATCGCCGGTTACGTGCTGGGCGCCCTGGCGCTGGGTTCGATTCTGATCATCGGCCTGGTGATGGTGCAGGAGACCAACCGTCGACTGGCCGAAACCGCCGAGAAGAACGAACGTAACCAGACCGCGATTCTGCGTCTGCTCGATGAGATCGCCGACCTCGCCGACGGTGACCTGACGGTGGCGGCGACGGTAACCGAAGACTTTACCGGGGCCATCGCCGACTCCATCAACTACTCCATCGACCAGCTGCGTGAGCTGGTCGCGACGATCAACATGACCGCCGTGCAGGTGGCTGGCGCCGCCCAGGAAACCCAGGCCACCGCCATGCACCTGGCCGAGGCTTCCGAGCACCAGGCCCAGGAAATCGCCGGGGCTTCGGCGGCGATCAACGAAATGGCCGTGTCGATTGACCAGGTATCGGCGAACGCCTCGGAGTCCTCCGCGGTAGCGGAGCGTTCCGTAGCCATCGCCAACAAGGGCAACGAAGTCGTACACAACACCATCACCGGCATGGATAACATCCGTGAGCAGATCCAGGACACCTCGAAGCGAATCAAGCGCCTCGGTGAATCGTCCCAGGAGATCGGTGACATCGTAAGCCTCATCAACGACATTGCCGACCAGACCAACATCCTGGCACTGAACGCCGCGATCCAGGCCTCCATGGCTGGTGACGCAGGCCGCGGCTTCGCCGTGGTAGCGGACGAGGTACAGCGTCTTGCAGAGCGCTCCTCGGGGGCGACCAAGCAGATCGAGGCACTGGTGAAGACCATTCAGACCGACACCAACGAAGCGGTTATCTCCATGGAGCAGACCACGTCCGAGGTGGTGCGTGGTGCCCGCCTGGCGCAGGACGCCGGTGTGGCCCTGGAAGAGATCGAGAAGGTATCCAAGACCCTCGCCGCACTCATCCAGAACATTTCCAACGCGGCGCGCCAGCAGGCCTCGTCTGCCGGCCACATCTCCAACACCATGAACGTGATTCAGGAGATCACCTCGCAGACCTCGTCGGGTACCACCGCGACCGCCAAGAGCATTGGTAACCTGGCCAAGATGGCCAGTGAAATGCGTAACTCGGTGTCTGGTTTCAACCTGCCAAACGACGGCGAGCAGGCGTGATCGCCTGCCGCCTGGCGCATTGAACGATGCACCAGGCGGCGGTCGCGTGCTCGAGCGAGGGTTTCATCATGCAGTCAGGCGTCTGGGCCTTGCAGCCAGTGGCGGACATGTCCGCCACGGAGTTCCGCGACTGGCAGCAGTTGCTGGAATCGCGCCTGGGCATGGTGATCAACGAGCAGCGCCGGGTATTCCTGCAGACCAACCTGAGCACGCGCATGCGCGAACTGGGCATCGCCGACTACGCCAGCTACTACCGGCAGGTCACCGATGGCCCGCGCGGTGCCGTGGAATGGGCGAACCTGCTGGATCGACTGACCGTACAGGAAACCCGTTTCTACCGGCATCCGGCGTCGTTCGAGGTGTACCAGGCCTACGTCGCCCGGCGCGGCGAGCAGGGCCTGGACAGACCCCTGGCGATCTGGAGCGTGGGTTGCTCCAGCGGTGAGGAGGCTTATTCGCTGGCCATCGGTGCCAGTGAAGCGCTGGGGCCGCAGGGCCGGTTCGGTGTCACCGGCACCGATATCAGCCGCAGCGCCCTGGCCAAGGCCCGGGAAGGCCTGTACGACGGACGCCGGCTGCAACCGCTGGATGAAGACCTGCGCGCGCGCTATTTCACGCGTCAGGGGGATGAACGCTTCAAGGTTTTGCCGGAACTGGCCGCACGGGTGTGCTGCGCCAGGCTCAACGTGCTGGAATTGGACAAGGCGCCAATGACCGGCATGGACGTTATTTTTTGTCAGAACTTGCTGATCTATTTTCGCCGCTGGCGACGCCGCGAGATCCTCAACCGCCTGGCCGAGTGCCTGGCGCCGGGTGGCTTGCTGGTGATCGGGGTGGGCGAGGTGGTCGGCTGGCAGCACCCGGACATGCTTCCGGTGGCCGATGAGCGAGTGCTGGCGTATACCCGCAAGGGCTAAGAGACGGAGTGTGTATGGGTGATCGGCACGACTATGTCGCCCTGGAGTGGGTCAAGGGCGAAATCGCGGAAACCCTGAAGCAGGCGCGACAGGCACTGGAGGCGTTCGTCGAGAATCCGCAGGATTCGACGCGCATGCGGTTCTGCCAGACCTATGTGCATCAGGTTCACGGCACCCTGCAGATGGTCGAGTTCTTCGGTGCGGCCTTGCTCGCCGAGGAGATGGAGCACCTGTCCCAGGCGCTGATCGACGGGCGTGTAGCCAACCAGGGCGAAGCCCTGGAAGTGCTGATGCAGGCCATCCTGCAACTGCCGATCTACCTGGACCGCATCCAGACCGCACGCCGCGACCTGCCCATGGTGGTGCTGCCGCTGCTCAACGACCTGCGCGCCGCGCGGGGCGAGAAGCTGCTGTCGGAAACCAGCCTGTTCTCCCCGGATCTGTCGGCCCGCCCCGCGGCGCTGTCGCCCGAGTCGCTGACCCAGCTGCGCACCGCCGAATTGCCGGCGCTGCTGCGCAAATTGCGGCAGATGCTGCAGGTGGCGCTGGTCGGCGTCATTCGCCAGCAGGACATGGATACCAACCTCGGTTACATGGCGCGGGTGTTCGCGCGCCTGGAAACCCTGTGCAAGAGCTCGCCGCTGGAGTCGCTGTGGCAGATCGCCTCCGGCGTCGTCGAAGGGCTGTCCAACGGCAGCATCGCCAACGGCACCTCCATACGCACGCTGCTGCGCCAGGTCGACAAGGAGCTCAAGCGCCTGACCGAACAGGGCGCCGACGGCCTCAACCAGCGCGCTCCGGACGAACTCACCAAGAACCTGCTGTTCTACGTCGCCAAGGCCTCGCCGCAGTCGCCGCGCAACCAGGTGCTGCGCGAGCGCTACAACCTCGACGAAGCGCTGCCCGATCATGACGTGGTCGACGAAGAGCGGGCGCGTTTGGCCGGCCCTGATCGCGATGCCATGCGCTCGGTGGTGGGCGCCCTCTGTGAAGAGCTGGTGCGGGTCAAGGACAGCCTCGACCTGTTCGTGCGCAGTGATCGCTCTCAGGTCAGTGAGCTGCAGGCCCTCTCGGTGCCGCTCAAGCAGATCGCCGATACCCTGGCGGTGCTTGGCTTCGCCCAGCCGCGCAAGGTCATCGTCGACCAGCTCGACGTGGTACGCGCCCTCACCGAAGGCACCCAGTCGCCAAGCGACGCGGTGTTGATGGACATAGCCGGCGCGCTGCTCTATGTCGAAGCGACGCTGACCGGCATGGTCGGCCAGAGCGACGGCAACAAGCGCGAAGAAAGCCACCTGCCCACCACCGATGTCGGGCAGATCCACCAACTGGTGATCAAGGAAGCGCGTACCGGCCTGGAACAGGCCAAGGACGCGATCATCGAGTTCATCGCCTCGCAGTGGAATCACGACCACCTGGCCCGCGTGCCGGAACTGCTGACCCAGGTGCGTGGCGGTCTGGCGATGATTCCATTGGAACGTGCCGCCGCGCTGCTCAATGCCTGCAACCGCTACATCCAGGAACAGCTGCTGGCCCGCAAGGCCGTGCCGAACTGGCAGAACCTCGACACCCTGGCCGATGCCATCACCAGCGTCGAGTACTACCTGGAGCGTCTGTCCGAAGACCACGCCACCCAGGGCGACCTGATCCTCGATGTGGCCGAGGAAAGCCTCGGTGCGTTGGGTTATCCGCTGCAGGAAAAACCGTCGATCCTCGACGCCCCCGCCGAGGAAGAACCGGCGCCACTGGATGATCCGCTGCACGATATCGACGTGCTGGCCGCGCCGGCTGTCGACAACGCCCGGCACGACGCACCGACGGAACCCGCCGCGGATGAGCTACCCGTGCTGGACGAGCCGGCTTTCGAACAGCCGGAGCCGCTTGGCGAGGCTGTCACCGATGTGGCCGACAGCCACTGGCCGCAGGATGAGCAGCTGTCGGCGCCGCAGGCTTGCGAGCCTGCCGATCTGCCTGAGCTGCCCGGCGAGGTCATCGAGCCCGGCGAGCAGGCCACCGAGACGCTGGTTGCCACTGACCAGACGGACAGCTGGTCGCCAGCCGCCGAGCAACCCCAGGCGCTGACGCCTGAGCAAGCCGACGAAGCAACTGACCCCTACGGCATCGACCTGGGCGAACTCGGCGACGACCCCTATGCCGATGCCAAGGCCGCCGTGGCCGATGACGCCTGGGCGCTGGATGACCGCGAGTTGGACGACGCGGCCGGCGCAGGCCGGGATGAATCCTTCCTGCTGTCCGCCGAGCCGCTGGAGCTTGGCGAGCCAGAAATCCTGCCGGTAGCCGAGCCGCCTGCTTCGCTCGCCGATGACAGCTGGTCCTTCGACCTCGACGAGCAGCCGGCCACCGCGCCCGAGCAGCACGGCCGCGCCGAGGACGAGCTGTGGTCGCTGGACGAACTGCAAAGCGATCTCGAGCCCAGTGCTGCCGAGCCCACCGCCGCCGAGTTGCCGCTCCTGGATCTGCCCACCCAGGGTTTCGAAGAGCAGCCGCTGGAGCTCGAATCTCTGGAGCTGGAGGCGAGCGACGAACCGCAGTGGAACGAGGTCGACCTGGACGACCTGCAACTGCCGGAAGTCGAGCTGCCCGGTATGCCCGAGGCGCCGGCAGTCGAGGAGCCACAAGGCGAAAAGCCGCTGTCCATGGCCGATGTGATGGCCGCACCGGTCCAGGCGATCAACCCGCCTGCGCTGGACGTGCCGCCAAGCCTGCTGCCGCCGCCTGCCGATGAAGAGCCCATCGACGAAGAGCTGCGTGAGGTGTTTATCGAGGAAGCCGGTGAGGTGCTGGAAACCATCGGCGAATTCCTGCCGCGCTGGTGCGCCGATACCGAAGACCGCGAGGCACTGAGCGAGATCCGCCGGGCTTTCCACACCCTCAAGGGCAGTGGCCGCATGGTGCGTGCGCTGGTCATCGGCGAGCTGGCCTGGTCGATCGAGAACCTGCTCAACCGCGTGCTCGACCGCAGCATCCAGCCGGGTGCCGAGGTCAAGCAGGTGATCAACCAGGTCGTCGCGCTGACCCCCGAGCTGGTCGACGAGTTCGCCGCCCAGGCCCAGCGCCAGCGCGACGATGTCGACCGCCTGGCAGCCGACGCCCATGCCCTGGCCAAAGGGCTGAGCCTCCCAAAGCATGACGCCCCGGCTGCTGCGGTAGCCGAGCCCGTGGGCGAGATCGAGGCTGCCGCACCGGCGCATGACGAACATGCCGGGCTGGACCCGCAATTGCTGGAAATCTTCCGCAACGAGGCGGAAACCCACCTCGACACCCTGGCCGCCTTTCTCGACGACTGCGCCCGTGAAATGCCGCAGCCGGTGACCGATGACCTGCAGCGTGCCCTGCACACCCTCAAGGGCAGCGCCTACATGGCGGGCATCCTGCCGATGGCGGAAGTGGCCGCGCCGTTGGAGAAGATGGTCAAGGACTTCAAGGTCAATCTGGTGCCGCTGGACCTGGCCGAAGCCGAGGTGCTGGTCGAGGCCCAGGCGCTGTTCCGTCAGGGCCTGGCCCAGCTGGAAAGCGACCCCCTGCGCCCGATCCCGGGTACCGAGGAATTTCTGCAGCGGGTTCAGCAGTTGCATCAGCAACGCCTCGAACACGCCCAGAGCCAGCGTCAGGGCGAGCACGGCGAGAGTCGTGATCCGCAACTGATCAGCATCTTCCTGGCCGAGGGCATGGACATCCTGCTGGATGCCGAAGACGTGCTGCGCCGCTGGCGCGCCCAGCCGTCCGAGCGCCAGGAGCTCAATACCCTGCTCGAAGAGCTGACCACCCTGGGGCGCGGCGCGGAAATGGCCGAACTGCCGCAGATCGACGAACTGTGCGAAGCGTTGCTGGATGTCTATGGCGCCGTGGAAGACGGCAGCCTGGCGGTCAGCGAGCGCTTCTTCGACGAGGCCGAACAGGCCCACGAAGCGCTGGTCAGCATGATGGACCAGGTGGCCGCCGGCCTCGAAGTCAGCGCCTGCCCCGAGCGCGTAGCCGCCTTGCGTGCGCTGTTCGACGAAGCGCTGGACCCTGCCAAGCTGGCACTGCTGTCCGGCGATGTGCCGGGCCTGCAGGTGGTCGAGCTGGAAGAGGCAACCCGCGCACTGCACGCTTCGGACGTTGCTGAGCAGCCGCTCGGCGAGCCGGCCGACGCCGCCGAAGCAGACGACAACGAGCTGGAGTCGATCTTCCTCGAAGAGGCGGTGGACATTCTCGACAGCGCCGCCGGCAATCTGCAGCGCTGGCTGGCAGAGCCGGACAACCGCACGCTGTTGTCGTCGTTGCAGCGCGACATGCACACCCTCAAGGGCGGTGCCAACATGGCCGGCGTGACGCCGATCAGCGAGCTGGCCCACGAGCTGGAAGCCCTTTACGAAGGTTTGGTGGATCGCCGCTACGGTGTATCCCCGTTCGCCACCGATAGCGTGCAGCAGGGCCATGGGCTGCTCGGTGGCATGCTCGCCAGCTTGCAGGCACGCCAGCCGGCGCAGCCGGCCGACGAGCTGGTCGAAGCCATTCGCCAGTTCCGCCAGCGCGGTGGCCAGGATCAACAGCACGCCGAGCTCGAAGCACCGGCCCTACCCGAGGCGCTCGAGCCCGCGGATGAGCCGCAACCCGAAGCGCCCGTCGCCGAGCCCCTGGTAGCGCCAGCCGAGCCGCCGGTGGTGCGCGCCGAGCCGGCGCCGCAAGCCGCGGTGCACAGCGAGCGCGACCCCGAGCTGGTGGAAATCTTTCTCGAGGAAGGTTTCGACATCATCGACAGCGCCGGTGCGGCCCTGACCCACTGGATGGATGACGTCGACAACAGCCTCGATCTGGAGTCCCTGCAGCGTGACCTGCACACCCTCAAGGGTGGTGCGCGGATGGCCGAGATCCGCGAGATCGGCGACCTGGCCCACGAACTGGAGTTTCTCTACGAGGACCTCGGCAACGGCCGCCTGCGCCCCAGCCCGATGCTGTTCGAGCTGCTGCATGCCTGCCACGACCGCCTCGCCGAAATGCTCGACGCCGTGCGCTCGCACCGTCAGGTGCCCGATGGTGACGAGCTGATCGAGACCATTCGCCGCCTGCGCGCCAACCCGGACGAGCAGCTCAGCATACCGCGCGCGGTGCCCCTGAGCGCCGCGCCGCAGGAATCCTTCGATGCCGATGGCGACGAAATCCTCGATATCTTTCTCGAGGAAGCCGACGAACTGCTCGAAGCCATGGAAGCCGGCATCGGCCGCTGGGAAGAGCGGCGTGACGACGCCAGCCGTATCGACGAGCTGCTGCGTATCCTGCACACCCTCAAGGGCGGTGCGCGGCTGGCCGGGCAGAAGCAGCTGGGGGATCAGAGCCACGATCTCGAGCAGCACCTGACCGAAGCCCAGGCCCAGGGTGCGCCCTGGCCGGACAGCCTGTTCCTTGACGTGCAGTCCGGCTTCGAAGGCCTGCAGAAGAGCCTCGACGAGCTGCGCGCGCGCCTGCAGCAGCAACCCCAGGACGAGCGCCCGGCCGAGCCGGAGCAGCCGGTGGCGCGGGCGGTGACCTCCATCGTTGCCGCCAGCGAGTTGCCGGCGGTCGCGGTGCAGAACCGCGTGCTGCCGTTTGTGCAACGCGCCGAAGTGGCCGCCGAGGAGGCCGCCGCACGGCGTGCCCCGCAGGAGCTGGTCAAGGTGCCCGCCGATCTGCTCGAAGGGCTGGTCAACCTGGCCGGTGAAACCTCGATCTTCCGTGGCCGTGTCGAGCAGCAGGTCAGCGATTTCGGCTTCACCCTCAGCGAGATGGAAGCCACCATCGACCGCGTGCGTGATCAGCTGCGCCGCCTGGATACCGAAACCCAGGCGCAGATCCTCAGCCGTTACCAGGCCGAAGCCGAGCGCGCCGGCTACGAGGAGTTCGACCCGCTGGAAATGGACCGCCACTCGCAGCTGCAGCAGCTGTCGCGGGCGTTGTTCGAATCGGCCTCCGACTTGCTGGATCTCAAGGAAACCCTGGCCTCGCGTAACCGCGACGCGGAAACCCTGTTGCTGCAGCAAGCGCGGGTCAACACCGAGCTGCAGGAAGGCCTGATGCGCACGCGCATGGTGCCCTTCGACCGCCTGGTGCCGCGCCTGCGGCGGATCGTGCGGCAGGTCGCCAGCGAGCTGGGCAAGCAGGTCGAATTCACCGTTGGCAACGCCGATGGCGAGATGGACCGCACGGTGCTCGAGCGCATCGTCGCACCGCTGGAACACATGCTGCGCAACGCCGTCGACCACGGCATCGAAGGCGCTGCCGTGCGTAGCAAGGCCGGCAAGCCGGAGCAGGGCAGCATTCGCCTGGACCTGGGCCGTGAGGGCGGCGACATCGTGCTGACGCTCAGCGATGACGGTGCCGGCATCAACCTCGATGCGGTGCGCCGCAAGGCCATCGAGCGCGGCCTGATGGACGCTGGTGCCGACCTCGGCGAGCACGAGATCCTGCAGTTCATTCTCGAAGCGGGTTTCTCCACTGCCGAGAAGGTCACGCAGATTTCCGGGCGCGGCGTCGGCATGGACGTGGTCAACGCCGAGGTCAAGCAGCTCGGCGGCTCGATGAGCATCGACTCGGTCAGCGGCGAAGGCACCACCTTCCGTATTCGCCTGCCGTTCACCGTATCGGTCAACCGCGCGCTGATGGTGCTGTCCGGTGAAGACCTGTACGCCATTCCGCTCAACACCATCGAAGGTATCGTGCGCGTTTCGCCGTACGAGCTGGAAAGCTATTACGGCCCCGATGCCCCCCGTTTCGAATACGCCGGGCAAGCCTACGAGCTGCGTTACCTGGGCGACCTGCTCAACAATGGCCAGCACCCCAAACTGGTCGGCCAGAGCCTGCCGCTGCCGGTGATCCTGGTGCGCTCGAGCGAACACGCGGTGGCCGTGCAGGTGGATTCCCTGGCCGGCTCGCGGGAGATCGTGGTGAAGAGCCTCGGCCCGCAGTTCGCCACGGTGCCGGGCATTTCCGGGGCGACCATCCTCGGTGATGGCCGCGTGGTGGTGATTCTCGACCTGCTGGCGACCATCCGCGAGCTGCACGCCCACCTGCAGTATCAGGTACGCCCGCGGCTGTCGGCCGAGGCCAGCGCCGCGGCGGAAGCCGAGGTGGAACGCCCGACCCTGGTCATGGTGGTGGACGACTCGGTCACCGTGCGCAAGGTCACCAGCCGCCTGCTGGAACGCAACGGCATGAACGTGCTGACCGCCAAGGACGGGGTCGACGCCATCGCCCAGCTGCAGGAGCATCGCCCCGACATCATGTTGCTGGACATCGAAATGCCGCGCATGGACGGCTTCGAGGTCGCCAACCTGATTCGCCACGACGAAGGCCTCAAGGACCTGCCGATCATCATGATCACCTCGCGTACCGGTGAGAAGCACCGCGAGCGGGCGATGAGCATCGGCGTCAACGAGTACCTCGGCAAGCCTTACCAGGAGTCGCTGCTGCTCGACTCCATCGAGAAGTGGACCAAGCGATCATGAGCCAATCCTGTGCGGCCCGTATTGCCGTGATCGCCGACACCTCGTTGCAACGCCATGTGCTGCAGCAGGCCCTGAGCAGCAACGGTTACCAGGTGGTGCTCAACAGCGACCCGGGGCGCCTCGACGAGGCGGCGCTGCAGGGCTGTGAAGCCGACCTGTGGCTGGTCGACCTGATGCAGTCCGATGAACTGCCGCTGATCGACGCCCTGATGGCCGGCGCCGAGGTGCCGGTGCTGTTCGGCGAGGGCCACGCGCCCGAGCGCAGCTCCGAACATTACCCGCGCTGGGAGCGCCGCCTGGTCGGCAAGCTGAAGAAACTGGTCGGCGATCCTGCCCTGGCCACTGCCGGTGGCGGCCTGGACAGCTTGCTGGCCGAGGCGCAGCGGCCTGAACGCATCGATTTGCCAGCGGTGCTGGCCGATACCCCGCTGCAGGCCGGCGAGCCGGCGCGGCAAGTCTGGCTGCTGGCGGCTTCGCTGGGCGGGCCGGCGGCGGTGAAGGCGTTTCTCGATGCGCTGCCGGGCGGCCTGCCGGTGGCCTTCCTGTATGCCCAGCATATCGACCCCAGCTTCGAGACCACGCTGCCCCAGGCCGTTGGCCGCCACAGCCAGTGGCGGGTCGGCACGGTGCGCGATGGCGATACCCTGCGCTGTGGCGAGGTGGTGGTGGTGCCGATCAGCAGCGAGCTGACCTTTGCCGATGACGGCGTGATGCGGGTCGCCAATCGTCCCTGGCCGGAGCCCTACAGCCCGTCGATCGACCAGATGATGCTCAACCTGGCGCAGCGCTACGCTGCCAACAGTGGGGTGATCGCCTTCAGCGGCATGGGCAGCGATGGCAGTGCCGCCGCCGCCTACGTGAAACGCCAGGGCGGGCTGATCTGGACGCAGCGGGCCGACAGTTGCGCCTGCTCGAGCATGCCCGACAGCTTGCGCGAGGGCGGCTACAGCAGCTTTACCGCCGACCCGCGAGAACTGGCGGCGGCCCTCGTCGAGCACCTCGCCGAGCAGTGCGCCAGTGGCCGGCACGCTCTTCCTACCTCATTCGCTGTCTAACAGGATGTTTTCATGAGCCAAGCCGTCGCTACCCAGAACAGCGTCAGCAGCCTGACCGGTCTGGTCGTGCCGCTGGCCGATCGCACCCTGCTGCTGCCCAACGTGGCGGTGGCCGAGCTGATTCCCTACCGGGCACCGCCGGCCATGGCCGGCATGCCGGGCTGGTTTCTCGGCCAGGTGGCCTGGCGTGACCTGAGCCTGCCGCTGCTCAGTTTCGAGGCCGCCAGTGGCGCTCAGCCGGTGGTGGGCAGCGGCGCCCGGATCGCCATTCTCAACGCCCTGGGCGGTCGCGCCAACGTCAAGTTCATCGCCCTGCTGGTGCAGGGTATTCCGCGCTCCCTGCGCATCACCGAGGACCTGCCGCGTGCCGATGCCGAGCTGGCGCCGCTGGAACTGGCGGCGGTCAGGGTGGACGATAGCGTGCTGCGGATTCCCGATCTCGAAGGCCTCGAGCAGCTACTCGCCGATGCCGAGTTGATCTGAGGTACAAGCGAAACGGCGGTAACATCCAGAAACAGGTCAAACTTTTCTTCTTCGCAGCGACTCACACACGAGTGACGCCAGCCAGCAGAGCCAGCGCACTCAACCGTAAGCCGATGGAGAAAAGTCATGAGCGCCACCCCTCTCACCGATATCAGCATTCTGCGCCAGCGTGCCCGCCAGCACCTCGAATCCGGGGCGATCACCGAAGGCTACACGGCCGACCGCGAAACCGTGCTGCGCCTGCTCAACGAGTCGCTGGCCACCGAGCTGGTCTGCTATCTGCGCTACAAGCGCCACTACCACATGGCCAGCGGCCTCAAGGCCAGCGTGGCGGCTGCCGAGTTTCTCGAGCATGCCCAGCAGGAACTGGAACACTCCGACAGGCTGGCCGAGCGCATCACCCAGCTCGGTGGCGAGCCGGACTTCAACCCGGCCACCCTGACGGCGCGCTCCCATGCCGAGTACGTCGCCGGTAGCTCGCTCAAGGAGATGGTCACCGAGAACCTGGTGGCCGAGCGCATCGCGATCGACAGCTACCGCGAAATCATCGCCTACCTGGGCAATGACGACCCCACCACGCGGCGCATCTTCGAAGACATCCTCGCCCAGGAAGAAGAGCACGCCGACGACATGTCGGACATTCTCGACGACCTCTGATCCAGGCTGCAGGGCGCACGCCGCGCCCCGGCCGGCATCAGCGCCGCGGCAGCATCGTCCTGAGTACGCCATCGCGCAGCCGATAATGGTGCCAGAGCGCCATGCAGGCGTGGCCCAGGATCAACGCGAATAACAGGTACTTGGCCGTCAGGTGAAATTGGCGAGCCAGGGCGCGGGTGGTATCGGAAACCGGCAGCGGATCGATCGTCAGCAGCCAGAACAGCTCCACCGGCCGCTTGCCGAACAGCAGGCCGCTCAACGGCATCGCGAGCAACAGCAGGTACAGGGCGGCATGGCCCAGCTTGGCCGCCAGGCGCTGCCAGCTGGCGCTGTCGACCAGCCGTTGCGGTGTGCCGTGCCGGGCACGTAGCAGCAGACGCAGCACGGTCAGCAGCAGAATGCTCAGGCCCAGGGATTTGTGCAGGGTGAACACGTCGCCGCTGCCGCCGAGCAGGTCGGCCAGCAGATCCTGGGCGTAGGGCAGTGACAGGGTGCAGATGACCAGCACGGCGCTGAGCCAGTGCAGCACGATCTGGGGGCCCGAATAGCGCTCATTCATGGTCGGCTCTCATCATGTCCGCTACGCGGGTGCTGTAGTGATGATAGTCAATCGGCGCTGATTTTCTTGCGGCCTTACTGGCGCTGCCAGGGGCTGCCTGGCCGACGAGTTCGTTGCCGGAAAACCTAGAAATCGCCCCACAGGTGCTGGGCCAGGGCGAGGCCGGCAACCGGCGCGGTTTCGGTGCGCAGTACCCGTGGCCCCAGGCGCGCGGCGTGGAAGCCCGCGCTTTTCGCCTGCTCCACCTCGGCATCGGCGAGACCGCCCTCGGGGCCGATCAGAAAGGCCAGCGTCGCCGGCTTGGCATGGCTGCTCAGCGGTTCGGCAACCGGGTGCAGCACCAGCTTGAGGTCCGCCTCGGTTTGCTGCAGCCAGTCGCCGAGGGCGATGGGCGGGTGGATCAGCGGAATCACTGAGCGACCGCATTGCTCGCAGGCGCTGATCGCCACCTGGCGCCAGTGGGCCATGCGCTTGTCGGTGCGTTCATCCTTCAGGCGTACCTCGCAGCGCGCACTGATGATCGGGCTGATTACCTGGGCGCCGAGTTCGGTGGCCTTCTGGATTGCCCAGTCCATGCGCTCGCCGCGCGACAGCCCCTGGCCCAGGTGGATGTGCAGCGGCGACTCGGCCTGCCCGGCGAATTGCTCGCGCAACTCGACGCGCACGTTCTTCTTGCCCACCTCGATCAGCTCGCCGAGGAACTCCTGGCCGCTGCCATCGAACAGTTGCACCGCATCGCCCGCGGCATGGCGCAGCACCCGGCCGATGTAATGGGCCTGGGCTTCGGGCAACTGGTGTTGGCCGAGGGAGAGGGGAGCGTCGATGAAGAAACGGGAAAGGCGCATAAGGGCAGCTACAGGCGGCGAGTCGAAGCGCCAAGTTTAAAGCACCTGACGCCCCCGCTGTTACCAGAGACTTGCTGCGGCCTTTAGCCCGGGTCACGAAAGCCCGGGTAGCGGGTGTCGGCAACGGCCACGCTGAGCGAGGTGCGGGTGGCCAGGTCGATGCCTTCGCTGGCGACGTCGGCGAGAAAGTCGATCTGCTCCTCGCTGATCACATAGGGTGGCAGGAAGTACACCACGCTGCCCAGCGGGCGCAGCAAGGCGCCGCGGGTCAGGGCGTGCTCGTATACCTTGAGGCCGCGGCGTTCCTGCCAGGGGTAGGCGACCTTGCCGGCCTTGTCCTGGACCATCTCGATGGCCAGGGCCATGCCGGTCTGGCGTACCTCGGCGACATGCGGGTGCTCCGCCAGGTGCGCAGTGGCGCTGGCCATGCGGCTGGCCAGCTTCTTGTTGGCCTCGATCACGCCGTCCTCCGCGAAGATATCCAGGGTCGCCAGGGCCGCCGCGCAGGCCAGCGGGTTGCCGGTGTAGGTGTGCGAGTGCAGGAAGGCGCGCAGGGTGGCGTAGTCGTCGTAGAAAGCGGCGTAGACATCGTCGGTGGTCAGCACGGCGGCCATCGGCAGGTAGCCGCCGGTGAGCGCCTTGGAGAGCACCAGAAAGTCCGGGGTGATGCCGGCCTGCTCGCAGGCGAACATGGTGCCGGTGCGGCCGAAGCCGACGGCGATCTCGTCATGGATCAGGTGCACGCCGTAGCGGTCGCATGCCTCGCGCAGCAGCGTCAGGTAGATCGGGTGGTACATGCGCATGCCGCCGGCGCCCTGGATCAATGGCTCGACGATCACCGCCGCCACTTCGTGGTGGTGCTCGGCCAGGGTCTGCTCCATGGCGGCGAACATCGTCCGGGAATGCGCTTCCCAGCTCACCCCCTCGGGGCGCAGATAGCAGTCGGGGCTCGGCACCTTGAGGGTGTCGAGCAACAGCGCCTTGTAGGTGTCGGTGAACAGCGCGACGTCGCCCACCGACATCGCCGCCACGGTTTCGCCGTGGTAGCTGTTGGTCAGGGTCACGAAGCGTTTTTTCGCCGGTTGGCCGCTGTTGAGCCAGTAGTGGAAGCTCATCTTCAGCGCCACTTCGATGCCGGAAGAGCCATTGTCGGCGTAGAACACCCGGTTCAGGCCTTCCGGGGTGATGCGCACCAGGCGTTCGGACAGCTCCACCACCGGCTGGTGGCTGAAACCGGCCAGCATCACGTGCTCGAGCTGATCGACCTGCTGCTTGATGCGCTCGCCGATGCGCGGGTTGGCATGGCCAAACACGTTGACCCACCAGGAGCTCACCGCATCCAGGTAGCGTTTGCCCTCGAAGTCTTCCAGCCACACGCCTTCGCCGCGGCGGATCGGAATCAGCGGCAGGCGCTCGTGGTCCTTCATCTGTGTACAGGGGTGCCAGAGGACGTCCAGGTCACGCTGCATCCAGTGTTGGTTGCTCATCGAGTCGCTCTCCCAATTGTCAGCGGGCAAGCCTATCAGAAGGTTCGGCTTCATCGGGGCATGTGCAGGGCATTTACCGCAGCAGCCCATAGGCGCTGACCGAAACGTTTCATGTTCGCTGCGCGCGGCGCGGCCCCGCCGGTTACCTGGATAGCGGCCAGGCGGTTTTTCCGGCAAGTACGGCCATGTGCCAATTTGGGCTACGGATGCAGGTGAGCTTGCTCCTATGCTAGGGCTGACCGGTCAACCTGATCCGGGGGCACGCGGATCCTGATCTCGGGCGCATAAGTCGAGCAACGGGCCAAGCGCCGTATCCGCAATGCCGTCACGAGCGGCAGGGGCGTGAAATGGATGAGTTGCAGGACGTGGGCGAGGAGCATCGGCTCGCTGCCCACGCACAACGAATTTTCAACAGTGGGCTGCTCGGCAAATCGCGGCGGATGATTCGCCTGTTCGAGTTTCTCCTCGAACGATCCCTGACGGCGACCGCAACCAAGGAGATCGAGATTGCCCGCGTGGTGTTTGGCCGTGCCAGCGATGCGGATCTTGCGGTCGATGCCACGGTGCGCGTGCATATTCACCGGCTGCGAAAGAAACTGGATGCGGCGCCAGCAGATGAACGGGGTGAGCGGCTCGTTCTACCCCGTGGCGAATATCGCCTGGTGGTGGTCGCGCCAGACGAAACCGATGAACGCCTCGAGCATTCGTGGCGAAGCTCCCCTGGTTGGCGGTATCTCGCAGGGCTGGCGCTTTTGCTGGTGTTCGGTGGCGGGGGCTGGCTTTGGTTGGCGGCAAAATCTCCCGATGATCCGCGCAGCGAAAGCATTCTGTGGCGTGGCCTGGCAGACAGCCGCGCGCCGGTGATGATCGTTTCCGGTGATTTTTATGTGTTTGGCCAGCGCGCTGCTGACGGCTCGGTAAGGCGCATGATTGCCGACCCCGGCATAGCGTCCAGCGAACAGCTCAATCAGTTCATGCAGAGGGCGCCCGAGGGCCAGGGCTATGTCGACATGAATGCCTATCACTTGCCGAGTGGGCTGGCACCGGCCCTGGTTTCGGTGGCGCCAATCGTGGCCGCGGCAACGGGGGCAGGTGCAAGGCCGATCAGGCACGTGACGACGTCACGGTTCACCAACGAGATGCTGAGCAATCAGGATATCGTTTATGTCGGCTTGCTCGACACCCTTGGCGATTTGCAGGAGCCGTTTTTCGATATTTCCGGTTTTTCGCTGTCGGCGAGTGGCGACACGCTTGTCGACAAGGCGAGCGGGGAGCGCTTCCAGGCCGATTGGGACGAGCCTTCCAGCCAGGGAATCATGCGCCGTGATTACGCATACCTTGCCCGTTTTCCGGGGCCTGCAGGCAATCACGTCGTCGTGGTTGCGGGGGTAATGGATCCCGCGCTCGTCGAGGCCGGGCATATTGCTGCCGATGGCGACGAACTCGGTCGTTTGCAAGCCCGCCTGGGTGGCAGCGAGGCCTTCGAGGCCCTTTACGAGGTGCGCACATTTGGTCCGTCGAATGTATCGGGCAAATTGCTGATCGCCCGCCCGCTTGACGTCGCTCGGATGTGGCGGGCGAACGGGGCGCCGCCTGGCGCGGCTGCGCCCAAGGCGCGAGAGGTTGATGAGGCCGCCCTGCGACGCGGCAACTGATCAGGCCTGTGGTTGCAGAGGGCGCCGCCTATCCCGGGGCTTGCAGGTGTCGGATAGCCGATGCACCGCGCCTGCACGAGCTGCTCGGCAGTGGCTGTCGAGCTGCCCAGCTCAGGCCGGCACATTCAGCCTTTTGGGGGCAGGCTATTTGATCTCCACGAACAGCTCCTGCTTGGTGCGGCGAACCTTCTCGAGCTTTGCCAGCCAGTCGCTTTCGACATCCCGATAGCCAAGGGTCATCAGCACGGCGCTGGCCAGGCCCTGTTCGGGAAGATCCAGCAGTGCATCCAGCGCCTGGTTGTCGAAGCCTTCCATGGGCGTGGCATCCACGCGACGTTCGGCAGCTGCCAGCAGTGCGAACCCCAGGGCGATGTAGCACTGTTTGGCTGCGTGAAAATACTGCTGCTCCCGGCTCATGCTGGCGAACGAATCGAGTAGCGACAGCCGGTAGTCATCGGTAACGCTTGCCGGCAGATTGCGGATGCCGTTGCTGTAGGCAAAAAAATCGTTGATCCGCTCAGGCGTGTAGGCGTCCCAGGCAGCGAAAACCAACAGATGAGAGGATTGGCCAATCTGTTGCTGATTGGCGCAGATCGGCTGCAACCGTGCTTTCAAGGCGCCGTCGCTGATCACCAATACCTTGAAAGGCTGCAGCCCCGAGCTGCTCGGGGCCAGGCGGATGGCGTCGAGAATCGAGTCGACGTTCTCTGGCTCCACCTTGTGGCCGTTATAGCTCTTTGTGGCGTAGCGCCAATGGAGTTGGTCTTGCAATGCCATGTCGGATTTCCTTCTTGGACGTTTCATTAGCCGCTGCTGGGTTGGAAACAGGCTCGGAGAGCGCACGCGCGTCCCCTTGGCTGTCTCGGCTGGCCCTCGGCTATCGAGGGAGGCCAGCCGGCCCGGGTTCAAGGTGCGCGAGCCCGCTATGGGTTGGGGCTCTTGCCTTCTCTGAGGTGCCGCCAGAGCGTGACGAATGGGTCGAGATAGAAGCCCTTCAGGGTGTTGTGCGGATTGTTCGGTCCGTATTCGTCGTCGTTGCAGCCCCAGCGCCAGGTTTCACCTTTCTTGGGCAGGTAGAGGGTTCCGAACATCCAGTCCCAGAGCGTCAGGATGACGGCATTGTTCTTGTCCCAGTGCTGGGGCTCCATGCTGTGATGAAGGTTATGCATCACCGGCGCCAGAACGATCCTGTTCAACCACCCGTAGGAGATCGGCATATGCACGTGGGAGAACACATCGATAACGAAGAAGGCGATATAGGCCGTCGTGGCCACCGCCGCCACCATGCCGGGGTGCACCTGGCTGCCCGTGGCATAGAGCACCACGCCGGTGAAGGCCCCGCCGACGACCGCCGGGATGATGTTCAGGCCGAAGAACTCGATGGGGTGCTGGCGGAACAGCGTCCAGGGCGTCAGGGTCTCGGCGGTATGGTGAGGCTTGTGCAGGTGCCAGAGATGGGCGTTGGTATGACACCAGCGATGTACCCAGTACCCCACGAAGTCGACGCTCATGAAATACACCAGGAACTGGACGGTGACGAGCAGCCAGGTGGAGGTGATCAGCGGCTCTCGGGCGCCCCACTCGGCATTGAAATACGCCCCTAGGTTGTCGGCAATGGCGATGCCATTGATGGCGATGACGCCAACCATGGGAAAGCCGATCAGCAACAGGATGATGCCGTTCCACATGTCCACCCGTGATGAGGGGTGTTGATATTGCGCCTTGGGAAAGGCCGCGTTGGCCAGAGAAGCCAGGGTCAGGGGGCCCTGCCACTTTTGCGAGAGAATGAACATCACCGCGATGACGGTCACGAAAAGAGGAAGTCCGAGGGCCCATAAGCTCACTATTTCAAGCGTTGGCTCATAGAAGGCGACAATGGATTCCCAGATGCTATGCATCGTCATAGTTAGTACCTCGCCATTTCTTGTCTTGTTATTGTTTTGAGGCCATGGATAGCCTCGCTTCTTTTTCTCCTTGCAGGCCCGCTCGGACGGCTTGTTGCAACGGGCGGTCTCGATGCTGCTCGGCGGGCTTACCCCGGACAAGTTGGATAACGGTTAATTAACGGTACGTAACAGGTTCTCGGCAGCCGGGCGCCGCGCAGAAAAGCCATTCGAATCAGTGAGATGGTAGTTGGGTGAGTTCGGGCCTGGGCGTTCGCCCGTGGCCCGGATATCGGTCGCCGAAGAGGCCAATGGGCGGGTGAGTCGAACGTTCAGCGGTGCTCCTGTGCCCTGTAGGGCTCGGATCACCGACCTGTAACGCTGCTGTTGACGTGTGAAGTGAGCCGGCCGGGCAGCGACATTGCTGCGTTGGGAGCGCGTTCGAGTGGCAAGGCGAGCGGCGGGCGCGGTAAGGAAATCCACCACCTCATCGTCACCAGGGCGGTGTTGATACTATTCTCCAGCCGACGCACGGGCCCGAATATCGCCTGTCTCGATCGGTGATAGCGAAACTTTCCGCTTTAAATCGATAGGTTTGCCGCTACTCTCTGTTGGATCTTGAATTAGGGAAGCCTGCCATGCAGTGGCGCAATTCTACGTTCCGTTACGGTCTCATCAGCGTTGCCCTGCACTGGCTGGTGGCCATTGCGGTGTTCGGTCTGTTCGCACTTGGCTTCTGGATGGTCGGCCTTAGCTACTACAGTGGCTGGTATCAGACGGCGCCGAACATCCACAAGAGCATCGGCATCCTGCTGTTCATCGTCATGCTGGCTCGCCTGCTGTGGCGCCTGGCCAGCCCGCCACCGCCAGCGTTGCCCGAACACGGTCGGCTGACGCGGGTGGCCAGCAAGCTGGGGCACGGCTTTCTGTATCTGGGACTGTTCGTGCTGATGACTTCCGGCTACCTGATCTCCACCGCCGATGGCCGCGGTATCAGCGTGTTCGGTTGGTTCGAGGTGCCGGCGAGCGTGACCAGCATTCCCAATCAGGGCGATGTGGCCGGGCTGATCCACGAGTACCTGGCCTGGGCTATCGTGATCTTTGCGGTTCTGCACGGTCTGGCGGCACTGAAACACCACGTTATCGACCGTGATCGCACGCTGCTGCGCATCTTTGGGCGCTGATTCTCTGCTGTTTCTTCGGCATTGCCTTGCAATGCCGTTACTTTCGTCTCACAAGGAGTTCTCATGTTGAAGAAGACTTTCGCTGCACTGGCACTGGGCACCGCACTGCTGGGCGCAGGCCAGGCAATGGCCGCTGATTACGCCATCGATAAAGAAGGCCAGCATGCCTTCGTCAATTTCAAGATCAGCCACCTGGGCTACAGCTGGCTGTACGGCACCTTCAAGGATTTCGACGGCTCCTTCACCTTCGACGAGAAGAACCCGGAAGCCAGCAAGGTCAACGTGACCCTGAAGACCGAGAGCGTCGACACCAACCACGCCGAGCGCGACAAGCACATCCGCAGTGCCGACTTCCTCAACGTCAGCAAGAACCCGACGGCGACCTTCAAGTCCACTTCGGTCAAGTCGACCGGCAAGGACAGCGCCGACATCACCGGTGACCTGACCCTCAACGGCGTGACCAAGCCGGTGGTGATCGCTGCCAAGTTCATTGGCCAGGGCGACGACCCATGGGGCGGCTACCGCGCCGGTTTCGAGGGCAGCACCAAGCTGAAGCTGAAAGACTTCAACATCGAGAAGGATCTGGGCCCGGCTTCGCAAGAAGTCGAGCTGATCATCTCGGTGGAAGGCGTGCGCCAGTAAGCCTGGCCTGACGCTAGAAACAAAAACGCCGGCTTTGAGCCGGCGTTTTTTTGAGCGGTTGAATACCCAGGCCGCAGGCCCGGGTATTCAATCAGCCATCACTCGCTGTCGCGGTTGCGGGTCAGCAGGGCGGGCTTCTCGCCACGTGGGCGGCTGCTTGGCAGCTGATCGAGCTGTTCGGCGGTCGGCAGGCGATCACTGCGCGACGCCTTGTGCATGATGATCGGCTGCTTCTCGGGCGTGTCCCGGCGCGGGCCTTCACGACGTGGCAACTCATCGCGATTCAGCGATGTGGTGACGTTGTCACGTGCGCCACGGCCACGGTTGTCGCCGCCGCGGTTGCGACCGCCGCCTTGACCCTGGCCCTGACGTTTGCCACCGCCATTGGCACCTGCGCCGCCGGTACGCGGGCCTTTGCCCTGGGCACGTGGAGCCTGGCCGCCGGCATTCTGCCCGGCGCCTGGACGGCGGCCACGGCCTTGCGGCTTCTCCTGGGTCGGTACGTAATCAGCGCGGTTACCGAAGTTGTCGATCTCGTCATCGCGGAATTCGTCCGGCGCGCGATCCGGCGGCAGCGCCGGGGCACCTGCAACAGGCGCTGGGCGTGCCTGGCTACGTGGCTGCTGGCCGCGAGCTGGCTTGGCTTTGGCCTGGGGCTGAGTTTTCGCTCGGCCGCCATCCTTGCCTTTGTCGCGGCGGCCGCCATTCTGGCGCTCGCCTTCCGGCTTGGCACCACGCGGCTGGCGCGGCTTCTGCGGCTCGCGCACTTCCGGGCGCTCGGCCTCGACCTTGCTGGCATCGAAGCCCATCAGGTCGCCGTCCGGGATCTTCTGCTTGGTCATCCGCTCGATGCCCTTGAGCAGCTTCTCTTCGTCCGGCGCGACCAGGGAGATCGCCTCACCGCTACGACCGGCACGACCGGTACGGCCGATACGGTGCACGTAATCTTCCTCGACGTTGGGCAGCTCGAAGTTGACCACGTGAGGCAACTGGTCGATGTCCAGGCCGCGGGCGGCGATATCGGTAGCGACCAGGATGCGCACCTTGTTGGCCTTGAAGTCGGCCAGGGCTTTGGTGCGGGCGTTCTGGCTCTTGTTGCCGTGAATCGCCACGGCCGGCAGGCCGTGTTTGTCCAGGTACTCGGCCAGGCGGTTGGCGCCATGCTTGGTACGGGTGAACACCAGCACCTGTTCCCAGGCGCCTGCGGTGATCAGGTGAGCGAGCAGGGCGCGTTTATGGCTGGCAGCCAGGCGGAATGCGCGCTGCTCGATACGTTCGACCGTGGTGTTCGGCGGCGTGACTTCGATGCGCTCCGGATTGTGCAGGAGCTTGCCAGCCAGGTCGGTGATGTCCTTCGAGAAGGTCGCCGAGAACAGCAGGTTCTGACGCTTGGCCGGCAGGCGGGCGAGGACTTTCTTCACATCGTGAATGAAGCCCATGTCGAGCATGCGGTCGGCTTCGTCCAGCACGAGGATTTCCACGTGGGACAGATCGACGCTGCCTTGCCCGGCGAGGTCGAGCAGGCGACCCGGGCAGGCGACCAGGACGTCGACGCCCTTGGCCAGTGCCTGAACCTGCGGGTTCATGCCAACACCACCAAAGATGCAGGTGCTGACGAATTTCAGATCACGGGCATACAGCTTGAAGCTGTCGTGCACCTGGGCGGCCAGCTCGCGAGTGGGGGTGAGCACCAGCACGCGGGGCTGTTTCGGGCCGTGGCGTTGTTCGCGATCCGGGTGACCGTTGGGGAACAGTCGCTCGAGGATCGGCAGCGCGAAACCGCCTGTCTTACCTGTACCCGTCTGGGCTGCAACCATCAGGTCGCGACCTTGCAACGCGGCGGGGATGGCCCGCTGTTGCACCGGAGTGGGCTGGGTGTAGCCGGCGGCTTCGACCGCACGGACTAAAGCCTCGGAGAGACCGAGGGAGGCAAAGGACATGTGAAATCCTGTCTGGTGAGGGCGTGGCCCTATAGGTGTCGTGCCTGGCTTGAATCACGCGTGGGGCGCGCAATCCCGACCGGTACTGCTGACCACTGGGGGCTAGCATCCGGGCGCAAGCCTGGCGGGAAGGCCCGAGTGTAACAGGATTGCAGAGGATCGGCACAACTTGCCGCCGACTGGCACTGCGCTACCTGCGGGCCCGTGTAGTTTTCATGGATCACCAGGGGTACCTGGCAAAACCTCTCAATCGCCCTGGGCGTCGGCATCTTCGCGTTTGACGGCCTTATGCTGATCTTCGCTGCTGCCCAGTTTCCAGTAGCTGGAGATATACAGATCCTGGCGGTCGACCTGGCGCTCCTGCTTGAGGTGCTGGCGCAGCGCGCGCATGCCGCTGAATTCGCAGGCGGCCCAGATGCTCGGGCGGCCCGCGAGCCACTCAAGCTTTCGTACATGATCGACCAGCAGCTGGCTGTTTTCACCCGGGTGCGGGTTGATCAGCCAGTGCAGTTCGATGCCGGCAGGGTGGCGCAGTGGCTGGATATCGCGCTCGTCGATCACCTCGATGATTGCATGGCCTCTGGCGTCGACAGGCATCTGCTCCAGGTTGACGCTGATCGCCGGCAGGGCGGTCATGTCGCCGATCAGCAGAAACCAGTCGGCGCTGTTGTCGACCAGCTTCTTCGGGCCCGGCCCGCCAATCACGATGCTGTCGCCGGGCTTGGCAGCCCTGGCCCATTGCGAGGCCGGGCCGGCATCTTCGTGCAGCACGAAGTCGACGTCGAACTGGTCGGCGCGCTGCTGGCGCACGGTGTAGGTACGCACCAGCTCCTTGTCGCTGCCAGGGGCCGGCAACATCAGCTTGATATAGGCGCTTTGCTGGTCGTCGGGGAAGCTGCCGATCTCCTCGCCACCCAGGGTCACGCGCAGCATGTGCGGCGTGACGAAGTGCGACGAAATGACCTGCAGCGTGCGGGGAGCGGGACGTGCCATGGTGATCTCCAGAGCAGGTAAATGATCGTGCAGCGAGGGCTCGGCGCCCTCGCGCGGGTGCCGCTTAGCTGACCACCCGGTAGCACGGCTCGTAGGCCGAACCGCCCGGCAGCTTCATGCGATGCTGCTCGACGAAGGCCTGCAGCAGGCGATCCAGGGGCTGCATGATGCTCTTGTCGCCGCGCAGCTCGTAGGGGCCGTGTTCTTCGATCAACTGGATGCCGTGGGCCTTGACGTTGCCGGCAACGATGCCGGAGAAGGCGCGGCGCAGGTTGGCGGCCAGCTCGTGGGTGGGCTGCTCGCGGGTCAGGTTGAGGCTCGCCATGGCTTCGTGGGTCGGCTCGAACGGATACTGGAAGCTCTCGTCGATCTTCAACAGCCAGTTGAAGTGGAAGGCGTCGTTGCGCTCGCGGCGGAACTGCTTGACCGCCTTGATACCGGCCGCCATATGGCGCGCCACGGCAGCCGGGTCGTTGGGGATCAGTACGTAGCGGTTCTGCGCCTCGCGGCCCAGGGTGGCGCCGATGAAGTCATGCAGTTGCTGCAGATACGGCTCGGCACTCAGGGGGCCGGTGAGCACCAGCGGGAAGGGCAGCTCGGCGTTGTCCGGGTGCATGAGGATGCCCAGCAGGTAGAGGAACTCCTCCGCCGTACCGGCGCCACCCGGAAAGATGATGATGCCGTGGCCGATGCGCACGAAGGCTTCCAGGCGCTTTTCGATATCCGGCAGGATCACCAGCTCGTTGACGATCGGGTTCGGCGCCTCGGCGGCGATGATGCCCGGCTCGGTCAGGCCCAGGTAGCGGGCGCCGACGATGCGCTGCTTGGCGTGGGAGATGGTCGCGCCCTTCATCGGGCCTTTCATCACGCCCGGGCCGCAGCCGGTGCACACATCCAGGGCACGCAGGCCCAGTTCATGACCGACTTTCTTGGTGTATTTGTATTCTTCGGTGCTGATCGAGTGGCCACCCCAGCACACCACCATCTTCGGCTCGGCGCCGGCGCGCAGGGTGCGGGCGTTGCGCAGCAGGTGGAACACGTAGTCGGTCAGGCCGCTGGAGCTGTCCACGTCGACGCGCTTGTTCTCCAACTCGCTCTGCGTGTAGACGATGTCGCGCAGGGCGCTGAACAGCATCTCCCGGGTGCTGGCGATCATTTCGCCATCGACGAAGGCGTCGGCCGGCGCGTTGATCAGTTCCAGGCGAATGCCGCGATCCTGCTGGTGGATCTTCACTTCGAAGTCCGGGTAGGCCTCGAGGATGGTCTTGGCGTTGTCGCTGTGCGAGCCGGTGTTGAGAATCGCCAGGGCACACTGGCGGAACAGTGCATACACGCTACCCGAGCCGGTTTCGCGCAATTGCTGGACTTCACGCTGGGAGAGGGTTTCCAGGCTGCCCTTGGGCGAGACCGAGGCGTTGATTTTGTGGCGAGTGAGCATGCAGGCATCCCGTGATAACGCGACAACTCGAGCCAATCCTGGCTGATCGCGCGATGAAGAGTTCAGTCCCGGCAAGGCGACCCAAGGTGGTGCGTCCGGGCAATGGCGCTGTACTGTCGACCAGCAAAGGGGGCTCGGTCAACAGGCCACGCAGGTAGGAAACAGGCAGGCCGCGAAAGTTCTCTCTTTCGCGGCGTGGGGTCTGTTGTCATTTCATCGCAAGCCGTGCGTGAAACGTCAACAGACCCCGTCACTCAGCCTTGCAGGTTCTTCCACACCGCCAGGCTGGGGGTGGCCTGGTTGAGGGTGTAGAAGTGCAGGCTCGGGGCACCACCGTCGAGCAGGCGTCGGCACATGTCGGTGATCATCTCTTCACCGAAGCGCTGAATGCTCTGGGTATCGTCGCCGTAGGCCTCCAGCTGCTTGCGTACCCAGCGTGGCAGCTCGGCGCCGCAGGCGTCGGAGAAGCGCGCCAGCTTGCTGTAGTTGGTGATCGGCATGATGCCCGGGATCACCGGGATATCGACGCCCATCCTGCGCACCCGCTCGACGAAGTAGAAGTAACAGTCGGCGTTGAAGAAGTACTGGGTGATCGCGCTGTTGGCGCCAGCCTTGGCCTTGCGCACGAAATTGGCGATATCGTCTTCGAAATTGCGCGCCTGCGGATGCATCTCCGGGTAGGCGGCGACTTCGATGTGGAAATGATCACCGGTTTCCTGGCGAATCAGCTCGACCAGGTCATTGGCGTGGCGCAGCTCGCCGCTGGACATGCCCATGCCCGACGGCAGGTCGCCGCGCAGGGCGACGATGCGGGTGATGCCCTTGCTTTTGTACAGGTTGAGCAGTTCGATCAGCTCGGCCTTGCTGTCGCCCACGCAGGACAGGTGCGGTGCGGTCGGCACCTTCACTTCGCCGTCGAGCTGCAGCACGGTATTGAGCGTACGGTCGCGGGTGGAACCACCGGCGCCATAGGTGCAGGAGAAGAAGTCCGGGTTGTAGCCGGCCAGTTCCCGTGCGGTGTTCAGCAGTTTTTCGTGGCCGGCATCGGTCTTCGTCGGGAAGAACTCGAAACTGACGTTTGCACGTTTCTGAGACATGAGAGTTCCTTGAGGCTGCACACCGCAGGCAGCGAGCCGGCGGCGTGCACGACCCAATCAGTAGCGGTAGCTGTCCGGCTTGAACGGGCCTTCGACCGGAACACCGATGTAATCGGCCTGTGGTTTGGTCAGTTGAGTGACCACCCCACCAAAGCCTTTCACCATTTCCAGGGCGACTTCTTCGTCCAGCTTCTTCGGCAGCACTTCGACGGTCAGGCGCTCGGCCTTCTTCTCGGCGGAGAGGGTGGCGAACTTCTGCTCGAACAGGAAGATCTGCGCCAGCACCTGGTTGGCGAAGGAGCCGTCCATGATGCGGCTCGGGTGACCGGTGGCGTTGCCCAGGTTCACCAGACGGCCTTCGGCCAGCAGGATCAGGTAGTCGTCGTTGCGCGGGTCGAACTGGCCAGCGCCGGTGCGGTGGATCTTGTGCACCTGCGGCTTGACCTCTTCCCAGGCCCAGTTCTTGCGCATGAAGGCAGTGTCGATCTCGTTGTCGAAGTGACCGATGTTGCAGACCACGGCGCGGGCTTTCAGCGCCTTGAGCATACCGGCGTCACAGACGTTGGCGTTGCCGGTGGTGGTGACGATCAGATCGATCTTGCCCAGCAGCGCCTTGTCGATGCAGGCGTCGGTGCCGTCATTGCGGCCGTCGATGTACGGCGAAACCAGTTCGTAGCCGTCCATGCAGGCCTGCATGGCGCAGATCGGGTCGATTTCGGAAACCTTGACGATCATGCCTTCTTGGCGCAGCGAAGCGGCCGAGCCCTTGCCCACGTCGCCATAGCCGATGACCAGCGCCTGCTTGCCCGACAGCAGATGGTCGGTGCCGCGCTTGATGGCGTCGTTGAGGCTGTGACGGCAGCCGTATTTGTTGTCGTTCTTGCTCTTGGTGACCGCGTCGTTGACGTTGATCGCCGGGACTTTCAGGGTGCCGGCCTTGAGCATGTCGAGCAGGCGGTGCACGCCGGTGGTGGTTTCCTCGGTCACGCCGTGGACGTTCTCCAGCACCTGCGGGTACTTGTCGTGCAGGATCTGGGTCAGGTCACCGCCGTCGTCGAGCACCATGTTGGCGTCCCACGGCTTGCCGTCCTTGAGGATGGTCTGCTCGATGCACCACTCGTACTCGGCTTCGGTCTCGCCCTTCCAGGCGAATACCGGGATGCCGGCGGCGGCGATGGCGGCAGCGGCCTGATCCTGGGTCGAGAAGATGTTGCACGACGACCAGCGCACTTCGGCGCCCAGGGCGGTCAGCGTCTCGATCAGCACGCCGGTCTGGATGGTCATGTGGATGCAGCCGAGAATCTTCGCGCCTTTCAGCGGTTGGCTGGCGGCGTACTTGCGACGCAGGCCCATCAGTGCCGGCATCTCGGACTCGGCGATGATCAGCTCGCGACGGCCCCAGTCGGCCAGGGAAATATCGGCGACCTTGTAATCGTTGAAAGCAGCGCTCATGCAGTAACTCTCCGTTAGGTTGTCTGCTGTCGAACGGGCAAAACCCACAGCGCTCGGCTCACGGAGCCTGGCGGTGGTTTGCACGCGGTTCGATTGGGCGCCGTTGATGCGTTTGATAAACGCCCCATCCGAGCCTGACAGGCTGCAAGGCTGATTCGAATCTGCCGCGAGGCATCGTTGGATGCCGGGCTTGGCGACTCGAAACAGATCTTTCAGGCTGCTGCAGCGCCCCTCGGACAGGTGGCGGGAACACCCGGTACTCCCGGTGTTTACAACGGCACGATTATAGCCGCGCCGGCGTGCGAGCCCAAGGCTTTCCATCGCGGCAATGGTTGATTTGCCGCGCATGCTGACGAACCGGGCGGGTGCTTATCCTGAAGCCCGTCAGGAGGGCTGCTGAACCACGCCGGACAGGTTGTGTCGATAACCATTATCGATAGCGCGGTAATGATCCAGTCGCCGATCCTTGCGATCATCGCTGTCGAACCGAACACGCACAGGAGGGCGCATGAACTTTCATACACGCAAATGGGTAAAGCCCGAAGACCTCAACCCCAACGGCACGCTGTTCGGCGGCAGCCTGCTGAAATGGATCGACGAGGAGGCGGCGATCTACGCGATCATTCAGCTGGGCAGCCAGCGCGTGGTGACCAAGCTGATTTCCGAGATCAACTTCGTCGCCTCGGCGCGGCAGAGCGACATCATCGAGTTGGGCATCACCGCCAGCGAGTTCGGCCGCACCTCGATCACCCTGCGTTGTGAGGTGCGCAACAAGATCACCCGCAAGAGCATCCTGACCATCGCCAAGATGGTCTTCGTCAATCTTGGCGAGGACGGCCAGCCAGCGCCCCACGGCAAGACCGAAATCTCCTATATCAAGGACCAGTTCAAGGACTGAGCCGGTTCCAGGTGCGCTTATCGAGCCTGGAAGCCGGCCACCCCGGCCTTGCCCAACTGATCGGCGAGCGCCAGCATTTCCTCGTGCTGGAAGAACGCCTGCAGCTGGGCGGCGCGGGTCGGGCCGATGCCGGGCAGCGCCTGCCAGTCGGCAAGGCTGCGCTGCTGCATTGCCATCCAGTTGTCGGCCGCCAGGTTGGCTGGGTTGATCGGCACGCCCAGCGCCTGCAACCAGTCTGGAAACGGCCGCTGCCGGGCTTCGGCGAAACGTTGGCTCAGGGTCGTGGCGCCGTGTAGGCCAATGCCGGGCACCGCCAGCAGCTGTTCTTCGTCCAGGTGCAGCCAGTCGAGCAGGCCATCGAGCTGCTGCGCCTCCAGCAGTTTCTCCCAGGTGCCGGCACCGATGCCTTGCAGGTTCAGCGCCTGCTTGCCGCTGAGCCAGGTGAGGCGGGCGTGGAACTGGCTGGCGCAACCCGGCGAGGCGCGCAGGCAGCTCAGGGCGTGGTAGTGATCGCGGTGCGGGATGGCCAGGTGTGCGCGGGTTGCGGTGCGCAGTACCACGCTTTGCAGTTGGGGAATGGTTTGCCCGGCCAGGCGAATGGCGACCTGGTCGCCCGGGCCTATATCCAGCTGTTGCCAGCGCTCCAGCGAGCCGACGCTGACCACCCGAATGGTGCGGTCGTCGAGTTTCACCGGTTGCAGGCGCAGCAAGGGTGTTATGCGCCCGGTGCGGCCAACGTTGAAGTCGACCGCCACGACCAGCGCCAGGGCCTCGCTGGCCGGGTACTTCCAGGCTGTCGCCCAATGCGGTGGCTCGGCCCGCCAACGCTCGCCGCCGGGGCGTTGGCCCTGGCGCAGCACCACGCCATCGGTGGCGAAGGGCAGCGGGCTGCGGTACCAGCGTTCTCGCCAGCGACCGGCATCGCTCGGCTTGGCAACGGGCTGGCTATACGTTCGGCTGTCCTGGAAACCCAGTTGCGCCAGGCGATCGAGGCGCCCTTGCATGTCGGCCGGGCCATTGGGCCAGTCCCACACGAACAGGCCGATGCTGGCGGCCTGCTTCTCTTGCAGCGCCTGGCGGGCCAGCAAGCCCGCTACCGTGCTCCGTGCCGCGGCGCTGCCTTCGCTGGCCTGCACATGGCCCGGGCGCTTCAGGTAGAGCTCGCCTTGCAAAATCAGCGTGCCCTGTCTGTGCAGTTGCTTGGGAATGGCGGCGATGTGTGCGGCCTGTGGCGTCCAGTCCTGGCCAGTATTGCCGTCGCCACGGCTGATCACCTGCTGCAGGTGCCCGCCGCGGTAGAGCAGGGTGACTGCCACGCCGTCGA
Organism: Pseudomonas sp. G34; assembly: GCF_031119625.1. Classification (GTDB taxonomy): domain Bacteria; phylum Pseudomonadota; class Gammaproteobacteria; order Pseudomonadales; family Pseudomonadaceae; genus Aquipseudomonas. Next base: position 344,744 of record NZ_JAVHZV010000030.1, on the reverse strand, counting down.
CCTTGGGCTGGATCCACAGGTCGTCGCGGCTCGCCATCCATTGCACGACGGCGCGTTCGTCAGCCAGTTTGCGCAGCCCGGTCTGCGCCACCGGGTGGCGGATGGGGCCTTGCGCGCTGCTCAGGGGATTGGCCGTGGGTAATTCGCTGCAGCGTTGCCAGTGCTCAAGGCGAGCGCGGGCCTGGTCATAGAGTGCGTCGCTGACGTGTGAGCGGCCCTGGCGGTGATAGGCCTCGTCCCAGCGGGCGACCTGATCGGCAAGCTCGGCGAGTTGGCGGCTATGGGCTGCTGTCCGCTGTGGGCATTCCTCGGCTTTGGCGTGAGTGGGCAGCAGAACGAAAAGGGCAGCGGCGATCCAGGCTTTCATGGGCGGAGCATCCTTGCTCGGGCATCGAGTTTTTCAGGCTAGTTGCTGATCGGCAAAAAGTGGGTGCTGGCCGACATTTCCTGACGGTGGATGTTTGTTACCGTAAATGTCCGGTGCTAAAGTTCGCGCCCCGCACACCAAACGGATTTGCCCGGCGGCGGGGGTATTGCCGGGCCTCATCTCTGGAGGTCTAGAGTCTCATGCGTATTTCTGTTCTGTTGTGCTCAGCTGCCCTGGTTGCTGCCAGTTCTTTCGCTCATGCGGCCGAAGATACTCAGCTCAAGTGTCAGCAGAAGATGTCGGCCAACGCCGAGAAAATTGCTCAGGTCAAACAGCTGGCTGGCCTGCTTGGCAACCAGCAGGCCAGCGATGCCATCACACAGGTCGAGGGCGGTTGTGATCAGCTCGGCGCCAACGCTGCAGCTTCCAACGAGACCGTGGCGCAAACCCAGGGCGATGGCAAAGCCGAGAACATTGCTGCTGCCGCCGAAACCCTGAAAAGCCTGGGTTCGCTGTTCGGTAAGTGATGTGCCGCCCGCTTAGCGGGCATGAAAAAGCCTCCGTGGGTTCGACGCCCACGGAGGCTTTTTTGCATCTGCCGCCGAGGCAGCCCGAAGAGCTACCCCGTGACGGCTTGCCCAGGATTTACAGGCCGGCAGCGGCGCGCAGGTCGGCGGCCTTGTCGGTCTTTTCCCAGGTGAAGCTGGTGAAGCTGTCGTCGCCGACGGTCAGTTGCTGCGGCTCGCGGCCGAAGTGGCCGTAGGCGGCGGTCGGCTGGTACATCGGGTGCAGCAGATCGAGCATCTTGGTGATGGCGTATGGACGCAGGTCGAATACGTCGCGCACCAGCTTGATGATGGTCTCGTCCGCCACCTTGTTGGTGCCGAAGGTATTGATCGAGATGGAGGTCGGCTGGGCCACGCCGATGGCGTAGGACACCTGGATCTCGCAGCGCTCGGCCAGGCCGGCGGCGACGATGTTCTTGGCCACGTAACGGCCGGCGTAGGCAGCCGAGCGGTCGACCTTGGACGGGTCCTTGCCGGAGAACGCGCCGCCACCATGGCGAGCCATGCCGCCGTAGCTGTCGACGATGATCTTGCGCCCGGTCAGGCCGCAGTCGCCCACCGGGCCGCCGATCACGAAGTTGCCGGTCGGGTTGATGTGGTACTGGGTGTCCTTGTGCAGCAGTTCGGCCGGCAGGCTGTGCTTGATCACCAGCTCCATCACCGCTTCACGCAGGTCGCTCAGCGACACGTCCGGGTTGTGCTGGGTGGACAGCACCACGGCGTCGATGCCGACCACCTTGCCGTTTTCATAGCGGCAGGTGACCTGGGATTTCGCATCCGGACGCAGCCACGGCAGCAGGCCGGACTTGCGCGCTTCGGCCTGGCGCTCGACCAGCGCGTGGGAGAAGCGGATCGGCGCCGGCATCAGCACGTCGGTTTCGTTGCTGGCATAGCCGAACATCAGGCCCTGGTCGCCCGCGCCCTGATCTTCCGGCTTGGCGCGGTCGACGCCCTGGTTGATGTCCGGGGACTGCTTGCCAATGATGTTCATCACGCCACAGGTGGCGCCGTCGAAGCCGACGTCGGAGCTGGTGTAGCCAATGTTGCAGATCACGTCGCGAACGATCTGCTCGAGGTCGACCCAGGCGCTGGTGGTGACTTCGCCGGCGATGATCGCCACGCCGGTCTTGACCAGGGTTTCGACGGCCACGCGGGCGTGCTTGTCTTCGCTGATGATGGCGTCGAGTACGGCATCGGAAATCTGGTCGGCGATCTTGTCCGGGTGCCCTTCGGACACGGACTCGGAGGTAAACAGGGAGTATTCGCTCATCTATCGGTTGTCCTGGCGAGTAGGGGCCTCTCGGCCGCGTGCGTGAGTGGAAGGGTGCGCTGGAAATGCCGCACCTGAATTTGGAAACCATTGCGCAGGCCGACATACAGGCTTTCACCTGGGCTCAGGCCGGCGGCGATTGCCCAGTGGGCGAGATCGTCCTGTTCGAAGCCTAGCCAGAGATCGCCGCAGGCGTCGCGGGCCCAGCTCTGGTCATGGCTGCACAGTTCAGTGATCAGCAGGCTGCCGCCCGGGTTCACTTGTTCGGCCAGCTTGCGCAGGGCCTGGGCCGGTGCGGCGAAATGGTGCAGCACCATGTTCAGTACCACGCAGTCGGCGCCTGGGTAGGCGTCCTGGAGGGCATCGGCCAGGTGCAGTTGTACATTGTCCAGGCCCTCCTGCTGGCAGCGCTGGCGGGCGAGTTCGAGCATCGCCTCGCTGTTGTCCAGGGCGGTCACGCTGGCGAAGCGGCGCGCCAACTCCGGCAGAAAGCCGCCGTCACCAGGGCCGATTTCCAGCGCGCTGGCGTGCGCCGGCAAATCCAGCGAGTCGAGCAGCGCCAGCACGCTGTCGCGGTATTGCGGCAGGCCGGCGATCAGGTCCTGCTGGGCCTGGAAGCGCTCGGCGCTACGGGCGAAGAAGTCGCGGCTGGCAGCGGCACGCTGCTGGTGTACCTGGGCGATACGCTGGCGCACCTCGGCGGGCAGCAGCAGGTTGTCGACTTCCTGCAGCAGCGCGGCATGCAGGGTGCCGCCGGGCCCCTCGGCATGGGCCAGGGCGCGGCGGTAGAAGATCGCGTTGCCTTCGCGGCGCGTCGCCACCAGGCCGGCCTGGGCCAGTACCTTGAGGTGGTGGCTCATGCCCGACTGGCCGATGGCGAAGATCTGCGCCAGCTCCAGCACGCCGAACGAGTCATTGCTCAGGGCGCGCAGAACGTTCAGGCGCAACCCGTCGCCCGCGGCCTTGCACAGGGCGGACAGCAGGTCGGTGGGCTCGAAGTCGAGGGCAGGCGCGCGCTGGGTCATGGGGCGCAGTCTAGTCGGTCATTTTTCAGCCATCAACCGCAATATCAAAAAGTTTTGATATTGCCCTCGCGGTTTTCTCGGCGGCTTTTTGCCGGTCACGGGCGCTGCGCGGATAAAAAGCGCTGCAATATTGCCGCGGAAAGACCATCTGTCATTGCCCCGACGGTGCTCAGTGGGCGAAAATGGGCGCCTTTTTCGTCCAAGCTGCTTCGGCAGCCACCCGCAGGAGATAAGCGATGCCCAGCCGTCGTGAGCGTGCCAATGCCATTCGTGCCCTCAGCATGGATGCTGTGCAAAAAGCCAACAGCGGCCACCCCGGTGCCCCCATGGGCATGGCGGATATCGCCGAAGTGCTGTGGCGCGACTACCTGAAACACAACCCGGCCAACCCGAAATTCGCCGACCGTGACCGCTTCGTGCTGTCCAACGGCCACGGTTCGATGCTGATCTATTCGCTGCTGCACCTGACCGGCTACGACCTGTCGATCGATGACCTGAAGAACTTCCGTCAGCTGCACAGCAAGACCCCGGGCCACCCGGAATACGGCTACGCGCCCGGCGTCGAGACCACCACGGGGCCGCTCGGCCAGGGCATCGCCAACGCCGTGGGCTTCGCCCTGGCGGAAAAGATCATGGCGGCGCAGTTCAACCGTGACGGCCACGCCATCGTCGACCATTACACCTACGCCTTCCTGGGCGACGGTTGCATGATGGAAGGCATCAGCCATGAAGTCTGCTCCCTGGCCGGCACCCTGGGCCTCGGCAAGCTGATCGCCTTCTACGACGACAACGGCATCTCCATCGATGGCGAAGTGCACGGCTGGTTCACCGACGACACCCCGGCGCGCTTCGAAGCCTACGGCTGGCAGGTGATCCGCAACGTCGACGGCCACGATGCCGAAGAAATCAAGATGGCCATCGACACCGCGCGCAAAACCAGCGACCGGCCGACGCTGATCTGCTGCAAGACCATCATCGGCTTCGGCTCGCCGAACAAGCAGGGCAAGGAAGAATCCCACGGCGCCGCCCTGGGCCATGACGAAATCGCCCTGACCCGCGCTGCCCTGAACTGGAACCACGCGCCGTTCGACGTTCCGGCCGACATCTATGCCGAGTGGGATGCCAAGGAAGCCGGTCTGGCTGCCGAAGCCGAGTGGGATCAGCGCTTCGCTGCCTATTCCGCCGCTTACCCGGAGCTGGCCAACGAATTCATCCGCCGCATGGCCGGCGAGCTGCCCGCCGACTTCTCCGCCAAGGCCAGCGAGTTCATTCGCGCCGTCGCCGAGAAAGGCGAAACCATCGCCAGCCGCAAGGCCAGCCAGAACTGCCTGAACGCCTTCGGCCCGCTGCTGCCGGAACTGCTTGGCGGCTCGGCCGACCTGGCCGGTTCCAACCTGACCCTGTGGAAGGGCTGCAAGCCGGTGGTTGCCGAGGATGCCTCGGGCAACTACATGTACTACGGCGTGCGCGAATTCGGCATGAGCGCGATCATGAACGGCGTCGCCCTGCACGGCGGCCTGATTCCCTACGGCGCGACCTTCCTGATGTTCATGGAATACGCCCGCAACGCGGTGCGCATGTCGGCGCTGATGAAGCTGCGCGTGCTCTACGTGTTCACCCACGACTCCATCGGCCTCGGTGAAGACGGCCCGACCCACCAGCCGGTCGAGCAGCTGACCAGCCTGCGCACCACGCCGAACCTGGACACCTGGCGCCCGGCGGACACCGTCGAGGCCGCAGTGGCCTGGAAACATTCGGTCGAGCGCAAGGACGGCCCGAGCGCGCTGATCTTCTCGCGCCAGAACCTGCCGCATAACCTGCGTGACCATGAAACCGAAGCGGCCATCAGCCGTGGCGGTTACGTGCTGAAAGACTGCGCCGGCGAGCCGGAACTGATCCTGATCGCCACCGGTTCGGAAGTCGGCCTGGCCATTCAGGCGGCTGACCAGCTGAGCGAGCAGGGCCGCAAGGTTCGCGTGGTGTCGATGCCGTCGACCAACGTCTTCGACCAGCAGGACGCCGGCTACAAGCAGTCCGTGCTGCCGCTGCAGGTCACCGCGCGGATCGCCATCGAAGCCGCCCACGCCGACTTCTGGTACAAGTACGTCGGCCTCGAAGGTCGGGTGATCGGCATGGAAACCTACGGTGAGTCGGCGCCTGCCGGCCAGCTGTTCGAGCACTTCGGCTTCACCGTCGAGAACATCATCGGCACCGCCGAAGAGCTGCTCGACGCCTGAGTGAGAATGACGCTGTAACAGTGGATCGGGGCGCGCCGCCGACGCGTTTCCAGCCACCGTTACAGCGCCCGGTGGATCGATAAAGCGCGATCCACCCTACGGGTTCATCCGAGATCTCCGATGTCCTATCGCCCTTACCGCGTTGCCCTGAATGGCTACGGCCGCATCGGCCGTTGCGTGCTGCGCGCCTTGCATGAGCGAGCAGGCGACGCCCGGCTGGATATCGTCGCGCTCAATGACCTGGCCGACCAGGCCAGCATCGAATACCTGACCCGTTTCGACTCCACCCACGGGCGTTTCCCCGGTGAGGTAAAGGTCGCGGGTGACCATCTGCATATCAACGGCAAGCCGGTGCGGGTGCTGCGTCAGCGCGAGCCCGAGGGCGTCGACTGGCGTGCGCTGGGCATCGACCTGTTGCTCGAGTGCTCAGGCCAATACACCAGCCGTGAGCAGGCCGAGCGCTTTCTGCAGGCTGGTGCGCCGCGGCTGTTGCTGTCGCAGCCGATGGCCAGCGAAAGCGATGTCGACGCCACGGTGGTGTACGGCGTCAATCAGCAGTGCCTGACGGGCAGCGAGCGTCTGGTATCCAACGCCTCGTGCACCACCAACTGCGGCGTGCCGCTGCTCAAGCTGCTCAACGAGGCGGTGGGGCTGGACTACATCTCCATCACCACCATCCACTCGGCGATGAACGACCAGCCGGTGATCGATGCCTATCACGACGAAGACCTGCGCCGTACGCGCTCGGCCTTCCAGTCGGTGATTCCGGTGTCTACCGGGTTGGCGCGCGGCATCGAGCGGTTGCTGCCGGAACTTGCCGGGCGAATCCAGGCCAAAGCCATTCGGGTGCCGACGGTCAACGTGTCCTGCCTGGATATCACCTTGCAGACCGCCCGTGACACCAGTGCCGAGGAGATCAACCGGATCCTGCGCCAGGCCGCCGAACACGGGCCACTGCAGGGTCTGCTGGCGTACACCGAGTTGCCACACGCCAGTTGCGATTTCAACCATGATCCGCATTCGGCCATCGTCGACGGCAGTCAGACGCGGGTATCCGGGCCACGCCTGGTCAACCTGCTGGCCTGGTTCGACAACGAATGGGGTTTCGCCAATCGTATGCTCGACATGGCTGTGCATTATCTCGATGCCGCCGCTCATTTATCACCAGCCCCCGTTAAGGACTGATTCAATGACCCTGAACATCGCGAAAATGACCGACCTTGATCTGCAAGGTAAGCGCGTGCTGATCCGTGAAGACCTCAACGTGCCGGTCAAGGACGGCGTTGTGAAGAGTGATGCGCGGATTCTCGCCGCGCTGCCGACCATCAAGCTGGCCCTGGAAAAAGGCGCTGCGGTGATGGTCTGCTCGCACCTGGGTCGCCCGACCGAAGGCGAATTCAGCGAAGAGAACAGCCTGGCGCCGGTGGCGGCCTACCTGAGCAAGGCCCTGGGCCGCGACGTGCCGCTGGTCAAGGATTACCTGAACGGCGTTGAGCTCAAGGCCGGCGACCTGGTGCTGTTCGAGAACGTGCGTTTCAACAAGGGCGAGAAGAAGAACGCCGACGAGCTGGCCCAGCAATACGCCGCCCTGTGCGACGTGTTCGTGATGGACGCCTTCGGCACCGCGCACCGCGCCGAAGGCTCGACCCATGGCGTGGCCAAGTTCGCCAAGGTCGCTGCGGCCGGCCCGCTGCTGGCGGCTGAGCTGGACGCCCTGGGCAAGGCCCTCGGTGCGCCGGCCCAGCCGATGGCGGCGATCGTCGCCGGCTCCAAGGTGTCGACCAAACTGGACGTGCTGAACAGCCTGAGCAGCATCTGCGATCAGCTGATCGTCGGTGGCGGCATCGCCAACACCTTTCTGGCCGCGGCCGGTTATCCGGTCGGCAAGTCGCTGTACGAAGCCGACCTGGTCGACACCGCCAAGGCCATCGCTGCCAAGGTCAGCGTGCCGCTGCCGGTCGATGTGGTGGTCGGCAAGGAGTTTTCCGAGTCCGCTGCTGCGACCGTCAAGGCCGTCGCCGATGTGGCTGACGATGACATGATCCTCGACATCGGCCCGCAGACCGCCGCGCAGTTCGCCGAGCTGCTCAAGGCCTCGAAGACCATCCTGTGGAACGGCCCGGTCGGCGTGTTCGAGTTCGACCAGTTCGGTGAAGGCACCAAGGCCCTGGCCCTGGCCATTGCCGAAAGCCCGGCGTTCTCCATCGCCGGTGGCGGTGACACCCTGGCAGCCATCGACAAGTATGATGTGGCTGAGCGCATTTCCTATATCTCCACTGGCGGCGGTGCCTTCCTCGAGTTCGTCGAGGGCAAGGTGCTGCCAGCGGTGGAGATTCTCCAGAAGCGTGCAGCCGAGTAACGGCGATACCAGGGCGCGGGTCGGTATGCAGCGCCATAGTGGCGGTTTCGTACAGACCCTAAACCTTGGCGGGCGGCGGTGGTCATTACCCTTGTAGGGAAAATCAGCCAGCAAGGAGTGACCGATGCGTAACCTGATCATGCTATTGAGCTTGAGTGTCGTCCTGGGCGGTTGTGCCGCGGGCGGATCGCCACGCGATGAGGCTTGCCGTGTATTGAGTCCGGCGGAAATCGATCTGCCGACCACCCGCGAGGAGCAGCGCATCGAAGGGCAGAGTACCGGTGACTCGACGCCGCCCGTAGGCGAGCAGAACTGCTAGAGCAAGGAGAAGGCGATGAACCGTTATAAATATGCTGCTGCGTTGCTGGCACTGGCCATGCTTGCCGGCTGTGCCGGCAAGGACTACGCCGACAGCCAGCCATGGAACCGCTGGGTATGTGACAGCCAGGCCGAAGTGTTCTGGCGCTACGCCGACCCGGCCCACGAACAGGTCGATGTGCGCATGGGCGGTAGCGATGTCGTCCATCGCTTGAGCCTGGAGCCTTCCGGTTCCGGCGAGTTGTACAGCGACGGTACGCTGTCCTTCCATGCCAAGGGTGAGGAAGGCCTGGTCTACCGCACCGCCAATGATGATTTGCTCGGGCGCGGCTGCAAGGCGCCCTGAATGACCTGCGAGCGGCATGCCCGCTCGCGCAAACTTGAATAGCGCCTGCCACTGCGGCAGGCTTGCACGATCAACGAGCCCTATCGGGAGATAGCAAAACATGGCACTTATCAGCATGCGCCAGATGCTCGACCACGCCGCCGAATTCGGCTACGGCGTGCCGGCCTTCAACGTCAACAACCTCGAGCAGATGCGCGCCATCATGGAAGCCGCCGACAAGACCGATTCGCCGGTCATCGTCCAGGCCTCTGCGGGTGCCCGCAAGTACGCCGGCGCGCCGTTCCTGCGCCACCTGATCCTTGCTGCGATCGAAGAATTCCCGCATATCCCGGTGTGCATGCACCAGGATCACGGCACCAGCCCTGATGTGTGCCAGCGCTCCATCCAGCTGGGTTTCAGCTCGGTGATGATGGACGGCTCGCTGAAAGAAGACGGCAAGACCCCGGCCGATTACGACTACAACGTGCGCGTCACTCAGCAGACCGTTGCCTTTGCCCACGCCTGCGGCGTTTCGGTCGAGGGTGAGCTGGGCTGCCTGGGCAGCCTGGAAACCGGCATGGCCGGTGAAGAAGACGGCGTCGGCGCCGAGGGCGTGCTCGATCACAGCCAACTGCTGACCGACCCGGAAGAAGCGGCCGACTTCGTCAAGAAAACCCAGGTCGACGCCCTGGCCATCGCCATCGGCACCAGCCACGGCGCCTACAAGTTCACCAAGCCGCCTACCGGCGACGTGCTGTCGATCGAGCGCATCAAGGAAATCCACAAGCGCATCCCCAATACCCACCTGGTGATGCACGGCTCCAGCTCGGTGCCGCAGGACTGGCTGGCGATCATCAACGAGTACGGTGGCGACATCAAGGAAACCTACGGCGTGCCGGTCGAGGAGATCGTCGAAGGCATCAAGTACGGCGTGCGCAAGGTCAACATCGACACCGACCTGCGCCTGGCCTCCACTGGCGCAATTCGTCGCTTCATGGCGCAGAACCCCGCCGAGTTCGATCCGCGCAAATACTTCGCCAAGACCGTGGAAGCCATGCGTGACGTGTGCATCGCCCGCTACGAAGCCTTCGGCACCGCCGGCAATGCCTCGAAGATCAAGCCGATCTCCCTGGAAGGCATGTTCCAGCGTTACGCCAAGGGTGAGCTGGCCGCCAAGATCAACTGATCGCAGCGTTCATGGCGTAGCCTGAAAGCCGCCTGCCCGTGAAGGGCCGGCGGCTTTGCTGTATCTGGCCTGGGCTGTTTTCAGCATGAGCAGTGTGCCGCCACGGCGGGCATTCCCCGGTTCACGAAAAACCATGTAAAACTCCTGTCCCGCTGCCCCCCGGGCGCTGCGCCATACTGCCGACACGCGTTTCAGGATGTCGGCTCCCCATGCCTCAAAACTCTCGCCTGTGGCTGCCATTCGGCTTGGCCGTGCTCGTTGCCACCGTGCTCGGCAGCATCGTTCAGACCCAGTTCAATCTTGCCGCCCTGCAGCAGCTGGGCGCCTACATTCCCCCAGGCATTCGCCTGCAGGCCACGACCCACGACCTGCTGGGGTTCAGCCCGACCTTTGCTGCCCTGGTGATCGCCGCCTTCATCGTTGCCCTGCCGCTGACCGCCCGGCTGGCACCTGCCCAGGGCGTGCTGCGCTGGCTGGCATTTCTGCTAGCCGGCGCCCTGGCGGTGTGGCTGGCGTTGACCGCGGCCAATGCCGTAGCGCCGATGCCGACGCTGATCGGCGCCAATCGCACGCTGTCCGGCACCCTGGCGCTGATGCTCTGTGGCAGCCTGGGGAGCCTGGTGTTCGCACGTTTCAGCGCCGCTGCGCGCTGATGGTTTTTTCTCTGCTCAAGGATGTGATGTTGAAAGCCGTCTTGCTGGCAGTAGCGCTGTGCGCGGGCGCGCTGGCCCATGCCGATTACCGTATCGAAACCGTCACCGGCGGCCTGGCCCATCCCTGGTCCATGGCGTTCCTGCCCGATGGCCGCATGCTGGTCACCGAGCGCACCGGGCAGCTGCGCCTGATCGATGCCCAGGGCAAGCTGCAGGCCGCGCCGGTCGGCGGCCTGCCGGCGCCCTTCGTGGCCACCCAGGCAGGGTTGATGGAAGTGGCGCTGGACCCCCACTTCGCCAGCGACCCGTGGCTCTACCTGAGCTACGCCCATGGCGAGCTCGACGCCAATAACACGCGGCTGGCCCGCGCCCGGCTGGTCGACGGCGAGCTGCGCGATTTCCAGGTGCTGTTCACCGCCCAGCCGGCCAAGGCAGGCGCCTCGCACTATGGTGGGCGGATTGCCTTTCTGCCCGACGACACCCTGGTGCTGACCCTTGGCGATGGCTTCGACTGGCGCGAGCAGGCGCAGAACCCTGCCAATCACCTGGGCAAGACGGTGCGCCTGAACCGCGACGGCAGCATCCCACAGGACAACCCGCTGCGCGGCCAGCCCGGCGCCGCCGAGGAAATCTACAGCCTGGGGCACCGCAACGTGCAGGGCATCGTCTACGACCGCCAGCGCAAGCGCCTGTACAGCCACGAGCACGGCCCCAAGGGCGGCGACGAGCTGAACCTGCTGCAGCCCGGTGGCAACTACGGCTGGCCGCTGGCCTCCTTTGGCGTCGACTACACGGGGGCGATGGTCACGCCCTTTACCGAGCTGCCCGGTTACCTGGCGCCGGAGCTGCACTGGACGCCTTCGGTGGCGCCCTCCGGGCTGGCGCTGTATACCGGCGATCGCTTCCCGCACTGGAAAGGCGACCTGTTCGTATCCACCCTGGCGGAAAAGAGCGTGCGCCGGGTGCGGCTCGACAAGGGCCGGCTGGCCGGTGAAGACGTTCTTTTCCAGGAGCTGGAGGAGCGCATCCGCGCTGTGTACGACGGCCCGGACGGTGCCCTCTACCTGCTCACCGACAGTGCCGAAGGCCGCCTGCTCCGGGTGGTGCCGCTGTAGCCCAGGTGCGGCATAATTGGCCGCCAGCCATACCCGCCGTATCGCCATGACGCCGCTCAAATACCTCCAGGGTTACTCCGCCTCGCTCCAGGAACAGGTGCGCCAGATGATCGCCGGCGAGCGCCTGGGTGATTACCTGGCGCAGCGCTATGGGGGCCGCCACGCGGTGCAGAGCGACAAGGCGCTGTATGCCTATGTAATGGCACTCAAGCAGGAGCATTTGAAGAATGCGCCGGCCATCGACAAGGTGCTGTTCGACAATCGCCTCGACCTCACCCACCGTGCCCTTGGCCTGCACACCAGCATTTCCCGGGTGCAGGGCGGCAAGCTCAAGGCCAAGAAGGAGATCCGTGTCGCCTCGCTGTTTCGCGAGGCGGCGCCGCAGTTCCTGCAGATGATCGTGGTGCACGAGCTGGCGCACCTCAAGGAAAGCGATCACAACAAGGCGTTCTACAAGCTTTGCGAATACATGCTGCCCGATTACGCGCAGTTGGAATTCGACCTGCGCCTGTACCTGACCTGGCGTGACCTGCAGTCGATTGCTCCCGCGTGATGCCGCCGGCGTCGTTCAGTGCGCCTCGATGATCTGGTGATGCTGTACGCGGCCGGCGATCTTCAATTCGATTTCATCGCCGGGCTGACGGCCCAGCAGGCGCTGGCCGAGCGGCGCGTGGGGGCTGAGCACGAGAATTTCCCGCTGCAGGGCCTGCACCTTGATCGCCGCGCCATCCGGGCCGAGGAACAGCCATTGCTCGTGGTCGTTTTCGTCAGCCAGCAATACCAGCGCGGTGAGGCGGATGCCCAGGACTGCATCGAAAGGGCGTAGTTGCAGCTGCCGCCAGGCCCGTAGCGTCAGGCCGATTTCCTCTACGCGGCGTGCCTGGCCGGCAGCCAGGTAGGCCGCTTCCAGGCCCAGGGTGTCGTATTTGTTCTCGGCGATGTTCTCTTCGTGGGTCGCCGTCTCATGGGCGACCCGCGCGGCCTGCTCGGCGGCAGACAGGTCGCCGGCCAGGTGCTCGATCACCTGTTGGACGATGGCTTGCTTGTCCATCAACGGGTCGCCTTGGCGCGGTTTTTCAGGAGGTGAGCGGCCAGCGTGCGTAGCGGCCCGAGCTGCCGGGCAATCAGCGAGAGCTGGGTCTGCACCAGGCGCTGCGCATCGTCGAGCTCTTCGGGTATCTGCTCCAGGACGCCGGCGAGTTGCTCTTCGCTGTCGCTCTGGATAGCTACCGGGCTCAGCTCGTTCAAGCCGCGGGCGATCTCGTCGAGGCTATCGGCCAGGCGCTGGGCACTGGCCGGCAGCTCGCCTTGTTCATCGGCCAGCAACGCCTCGCCGCGATGCGCGCCCAGGCCCGACAGATAGCTGAGCAGGGTGTGCGAGAGCACCAGGAAGCGAAAGCCGATATCCGCCTCCTTACGGAAGTGCCCGGGCTCCATCAGCATGTTGCCCAGGGTGGTCGACAGCGCGGCGTCGGCGTTGTGGGCGTTGCGCCGGGCCAAGCGGTAGGCGAGGTCGTCGCGTTTGCCTTCGGTGTACTGGCGCATGATCTGCCGCAGGTAGGTGCTGTTGCAGCTCAGGGTGTTGGCCACCACGCGATTGAGCCGGCGGCCCTGCCAGTCCGGCAGGATCAGGAACACCGCCAGGCCGGCGATCAGGCTGCCGAGCAGGGTGTCGAACAGGCGCGGCAGGATCAGCCCATAGCCATCGCCCACCTGGTTGAAGCAGAACAGCACCAGCAGGGTGATCGCCGCCGTGGCCACGGTGTAGCGGCTGGAGCGGGTGGCGAAGAACACCACGCCGGCTGCCACGGCGAAAAAGGCCTGGATCAGCTGTGCCGGGAACAGGTCGATCAGCGCCCAGCCCAGCAGCAGCCCGAGTACGGTGCCGATGATGCGCTGCACCAGCTTTATGCGCGTGGCGCCGTAGTTGGGCTGGCAGACGAACAGGGTGGTGAGCAGAATCCAATAGCCCTGGGTCGGGTGGATCCAGTGCAGCACGCCGTAACCGGCGGCCAGGGCGATGGACAGGCGCAGGGCATGGCGGAACAGCAGCGAGGTCGGGGTGAGCTGCAGGCGGATGCGCTCCCATACGTCGCGCAGCGATTGCGGCTCGCGGTCGAGCAGCGAGCTGTCCTGCTCTTCGGCCAGGGCATCGGGGTTGCTGGCGCTGCTCAGCAGGCGGTCGAGGGTGCCGAGGTTGCCGGCCAGGGCACCAAGCGAACGCAGCAGGTGTTTCCAGGCCGGGTTGCTCTGGATGCGCAGGTGCTCCAGAGACGCCTGCAGATCGGCTTGGGCCTGGCTGTAGTGCTCGCCGTATTCGAACGGCTGGCGCAGTTCGATGGCCTGGGCCAGGGCGTGACAGGCCTTGCCGTGCAGGCGCAGCAGGCGCTGGCAGCGGAACATCACGTCGCTGTGGAAGAAAGCGTCGGCCAGGGCGTTGTAGGGATAGTGCGAGGAGCTGGCGCGCTCGTGGATGTCCTGGGCGAGGAAATACAGCTTCAGGTAGCGGCTGACCTTCGGGCCAGGGCGGCCATTGCCGACCCGGTGCAGGATGATTTCCTTGGTCGCGTTGAGCGCCGCCACCACCCGGCCATTCTGCTTGGCCAGATCCAGGCGACGGGTTTCCACGTCCAGCTGGCGCAGCGGTTCGAACAGTGCGGCCTTGAGCTTGAGGTACAGCCCCAGTTCCCGAAACAGCCGAGCCAGGCTCTGTTGCACCGGTTGGTGGGCGAACAAGGCATGCCAGAGCACCGACAGCGCACCGTACCAGGCGGCACCCGCCACCAGCAGCAGCGGCTCGAGCCACAGCCCGGCAACGCCGCCGCGCTGCTCCACGCCGATCATGCTGTACACCGCCAGAATCAGCGTGGCCGAGCCGAGCGTGGCAAAGCGTTCGCCCAGGGCGCCGAGCATGGTCAGGGTAAAGGCCGATAGCGCCAGGGCACTGACGAACAGCCAGGGGTAGGGGAACAGGAATTCGACCGCATAGGCCGCGGCGCTGAAGCAGCCCAGGGTGACCAGCAGTGCGGCGAGCCGCCCCTGCCAGCTATCGTCGGTTTCCGCCAGGGCGCTGGCGATCACGCCGAGAAACAGCGGGATCAGGCTGTGCATCCAGCCCTGGTGCCAACACAGCGCCAGGCTGCCGCCCAGGGCGATGAACACCCGCAGGCTGTAGCTGAACTTGTCCAGCGCCCAGAGGCGGCGCAGCGAGTGGCGCAAGGAGGAAGACGGCATCCGGATCGCGACCTTTAGCGGGAAAGAAGACTGACACGCCGTTCAGCGCGGCGTTTCGATTGTGCCTTGCCTGCATCGTTCAGTGCGAGAGGCGCTTTGCTTGCCGGCGCACGGATGCCGCCGCGCTGCGGGTCAGCGCAGCTGAACTCTGTGCGCCGCGCCTGGCTCCAAGATTTACCCATTGCCCAGCGGCGCCGGCAGGCAGGCCGCCATCATCGACAGGAGCGCCCATGATCGACCTCCATTACTGGACAACCCCCAATGGCCACAAGATCAGCATCTTTCTCGAAGAGAGCGGGCTGGAGTACAACGTGCACCCGGTCAATATCGGCGCCGGCCAGCAGTTCGAACCGGCGTTCCTGAAAATCTCGCCGAACAACCGGATTCCGGCCATCGTCGACAACAACCCCAGCGACGGCGGCGAGCCGATCTCGGTGTTCGAATCCGGGGCGATTCTCGAATACCTGGCCGACAAGATCGGTCGCTTCATGCCACTGCAGCCACGCCTGCGCGTGCAGGTGCAGCAATGGCTGCACTGGCAGATGGGCGGCCTGGGCCCGATGGCCGGGCAGAATCATCACTTCGTGCGTTTCGCGCCGGAGCAGATTCCCTATGCCATCGATCGCTACGTGAAGGAAACCGCGCGCCTGTACGGCGTGCTGGACCGCCAGCTCGAGGGGCGCGAGTACGTGGCCGGTGACTATTCGATTGCCGACATGGCCATTTACCCCTGGGCCAAGGGCTGGGAGCTGCAGCGCCAGCGCCTCGAGGACTTCCCCAACATGGCGGCCTGGCTGGCACGTATGGGCAAGCGTTCTGCGGTGCAGCGTGCTTACCAGGTTGCCGAAGCCGTTGGCCAGCGTCCTGACGAAGTGCTGAGCAGCGAAGCGCGCAAGGCGTTGTTCTGAGGTGGGCCCCTGGCGTGGCACCGGTCACGCCAGTTTCAGATCCTGGGCCGGCACCGGCCGGCCAATGAAATAACCCTGGGCGTAGTCGCAGCCCAGCTGGCGCAGGCGCTGCAACTGCTCGTCACGCTCCACGCCCTCGGCGAGCACCTTCATCTCCATGCTGTGGGCCAGGGCGATGACCGCCCGGGTGATCGCCAGGTCGTCGTTATCGTGGGGCAGGCCGGCGACAAAGCTCTGGTCGAGCTTGAGCTTGTGCACCGGCAAGCGTTTCAGGCGCGCCAGCGAGCTGTAGCCGGTGCCGAAGTCGTCGATCGCCAGGCGTACCCCCAGGTTGCGCAACCGTACGAGCAGGGCCTGGGCCTGATCCGGGTCATCCATCACCGCGCTTTCCGTCACCTCCAGCTCCAGGCAGCCTGCCGGCAGGCCGCTGCTGGCCAATACCTGGGCGACGCGCTGATCCAGCTCGCCGCGGCTGAACAGGCGGCTGGAAATGTTCACGGCCACGAATTGCAGGCGGTGTCCGGCGCTGCGCCAGGCCACCATCTGCTGGCATGCCTGTTCGAGTACCCAGGCGTCGATGGCGCTGATCAGGCCGCTGTCTTCGGCAATCGGGATGAATTCGCCAGGTGGCACCAGTCCCCGTTGCGGATGTTGCCAGCGTACCAGCGCCTCGACGCCGATCAGGCAGTTGTCGGCGAGGCTGTGCAGCGGCTGGTAATGCACCCGTAGTTCGCCATTGTCGATGGCATGGCGCATGCCGGCGATCAACTCCACGCGCTGGCGGGCATACTCGGTCTGCGCCTGGTCGTAGAAGGCGAAGCCTTCACGGCCACTGCTCTTGGCCTTGAACAGCGCCGAGTCGACGTTGCGCAGCGCCTCGTCGACGGTCTTTGCGTTTTCCGGATACAGGCAGATACCGACGCTGGCCGAGATGAACAGCTCCTGTCCGTCGAGCAGAAAGGGGGCGTTCAGGCAGTCGATCAAGGTCTGCGCCAGGTGCGCTGCCTGTTCTGCCTGGGGGCAGTCCTCGCAGAGCACGGCGAATTCATCGCCACCCAGGCGCGCCAGGGTGCTGGCGCTGCCGAGCCGGCTGGCCAGCCGCTCGCCAGCGGCTTTCAGCAGCAGGTCGCCGACGTTGTGGCCGAGGCTTTCGTTGATGTGCTTGAAGTGATCCAGGTCCACCACCAGTACGGCGCCACGCTCCCCATCGCGCTGGGCGCGCTGCAGGGCATGCTCGACGCGCTCGCCGAACAGCAGGCGGTTGGGCAGGCCGCTCAGCGGATCATGGTGGGCGAGGTGATCGAGCTCCTGCTGGGAGTGCTTGAGCAGGCTGATGTCGGAAAACACCGCAACGTAATGGCTGGGTTGGCCGTGGTCACCGCGCACGGTGCGAATGCACTGCCATTGCGGGTAGATTTCACCATCCTTGCGGCGGTTCCACACCTCGCCGCTCCAGGTGCCCTGGGTCTGCAGGCGGTGCCAGAGATGCTGGTAGAACGCGGCGTCGTGGCGGCCGGATTTCAGCAGCCTGGTGTGCTTGCCGAGGATCTCCGCTTCGCTGTAGCCGGTGATGCGGCTGAACGCCGGGTTGATGTGCACGATGGTCTGCTGCGCATCGGTGACCAGCACGCCTTCCTGGGTCGACTCGAATACCGCTGCCGCCTGGCGCAGGCTGTCGGCGTCGGCGCGACGCTGGGTGATGTCCTTGACCGTGCCGATGAAACGCGCCGGTCGCCCCAGGCCATCGAGTTGCAGACGCCCGCGCGACAGCACCCAGCGGTAGCTGCCGTCACGGTGGCGCAGGCGGTAGCTGTTCTCGTAGGCGGTGTCTTCGCTCGCCTGCAGCACTTCGTCGAGGGCGCGCTGGTAGGCCGGGCGATCCTCGGGATGCAGCAATTGCTGCCACTGCTCACGGTCGCTGCCCAGCTCGCCATCGTTCAGGCCCAGTAGCGTGTGATACCCAGGCGAGTAATACAGGCGCTGGTGGTGCAGATCCCAGTCCCAGAGACCGTCTTCGGTGGCCGACAGGGCCAGGCTGAGGCGCTCCTCGCTGGCGCGCAGCGCCGCGCCGATCTGCGCCTGGCGGTGCAACTGACGGTTGAGCACCAGGTACAGCAGGCTACTGGTCAGCAGCACGAATACCAGGCCCTTCCAGACCTGAAGCTGCTCCGTCTGTCGGGCCGTTAGATCGAGGGAGGCCAGCAGCAGGTCGCTGAGCACGATCCACAGACCGGCGCTTATCAAGTAGGTGAAAGTCAGGCGCAGCGCGCCTTGGCGAGTGCTCATGGGTGGCGAGTGGCTTCGTTGGCGCAGAAAAAGATCATCCGTGGGGGCGTCTTTGTAACATTCTTAGCCAAAAGACCAAGTGGTTTTCCCGCAGCTGATGTTGATAATGGAAGCGCGGCACATTGTTCGCATCGCTTTTTCTCTGCAAGAGGTACCCCTGCCCATGTGGTACAACGGTTTTCTCGATCTGCCGGTCTGGCAGCTCATAGTCGTCACCCTGGTGATGACGCACATCACCATCGTGGCCGTAACGGTCTATCTGCATCGTTACTCTGCCCACCGCTCCCTGGAGCTGAATCCGCTACTCAAGCACTTCTTCCGGTTCTGGCTGTGGATGACCACAGGCATGAACACCCGCGAGTGGACGGCCATCCACCGCAAGCACCACGCCAAATGTGAAACCGCCGACGACCCGCACAGCCCGGTAGTGAAAGGGCTCGGTACGGTGATGCGCAAAGGCGCCGAACTGTATGCCGACGAGGCGAAGAACGAGGACACCCTGCGCATCTACGGCAAGAATTGCCCCGATGACTGGATCGAGCGCAACGTCTACTCGCGCTTCCCGCTTGGCGGTGTGTCGCTGATGCTGATCATCGACGTGCTGCTGTTCGGCGCACTGGGCCTCACCGTGTGGGCCGTGCAGATGATCTGGATTCCCTTCTGGGCGGCCGGGGTCATCAACGGCCTGGGTCACGCCGTCGGTTATCGCAACTTCGAATGCCGCGACGCGGCCACCAACCTGGTGCCCTGGGGCATCATCATTGGCGGCGAGGAGCTGCACAACAATCACCACACCTATCCCAACTCCGCCAAGCTGTCGGTCAAGCCCTGGGAGTTCGACATGGGCTGGGCGTGGATCCGCCTGTTCAGTTTTCTGCGCCTGGCCAAGGTTCAGCGCGTTGCGCCAATCGCTCATCGGGTACCGGGCAAGGGGATTCTGGACATGGACACCGCCATGGCCATTCTCAACAACCGCTTCCAGATCATGGCCCAGTACCGCAAGCTGGTGATCGCACCGCTGGTCACCCAGGAACTGGCCAAGGCCGATGAGTCGGTTCGCCACCAGTTCCGCCGCGCCAAGCGCCTGCTCTCGCGTGAGCCGAGCCTGCTGCAGGACAAGCAACAGGTGCATATCGACGCCATGCTGGCGCACAGCCAGGCGCTCAAGGTGATCTACGAGAAGCGCCTGGCGCTGCAGTTGATCTGGGCGCGTACCAGTGCCAATGGTCACGACATGCTCGAGGCCATCAAGCAGTGGGTACACGATGCCGAGGCGAGTGGCATTCAGTCCCTGCGTGACTTCGCCGAGCAGTTGAAGACCTACTCGTTGCGGCCCGTCGCAGCGTGACGTAGCGCACAAAGCTGAGTGGGCGGTGAACCGCCCACTGCCGGCATGGTCATAGCTGTGACCTGGTTGCCACATAGAAGCCCGCCATTCGGCGGGCTTTTTCGATCCCGTTGGCGGCCCCCACCGCAATCTAAAGGCCAATGCTCTGGATCGGTATATGGATGAACTCGCTGCTATCGACCTGGAAGAGCTGACCCTGGCTTTGCTGCACAGCCGTGCCGAGAGCACCCGGCTGCGCGAGCGCGAGCAGCTGTTCAGTACGCTGTTGGGAAGTGTCAACGCCGTACTCTGGGCCTTCGACTGGGAGGCCCAGCAGATCATCTATGTCAGCCCGGCCTACGAGCTGGTTTTCGGCCGCTCGGCCGGCTTGTTGCTGGCCGACTATGGCGAGTGGCGCAACAGCATCTATCCGGATGACCTGGAGTACGCCGCCGAGAGCATGGCCAAGGTACTGGAGACCGGTGCCGTGGAGGCCCGGGAGTATCGGATCATCCGCGCCGATGGCGAAATCCGCTGGCTCAGTGACAAATGCTTTATCGGCCGGCAGAGCGAGAGCCACGCCTCGCCCATCATCTTTGGCATCGCCGAAGACATCACCGAGAAGAAGCAGCTCGAAGGCGAACTGCATCGCCTGGCGACCACCGACGTGTTGACCCAGAGCAGCAACCGTCGGCACTTTTTCGAGTGCGCGCAAAGCGAGTTCGAGCTGGCGCGTGCCCATGGGCAGCCGCTGGCCTTTCTGCTTCTGGATCTGGACGACTTCAAGCACATCAATGATACCCACGGCCATCAGGTCGGTGACCAGGTGCTGCAACAACTGGCCAACTGTGCCAGCGCGGTGCTGCGCCGGGGTGATCTGTTCGGGCGCATTGGTGGTGAAGAATTCGCGGCGCTGTTCCCAGGCTGTGAGCCGGAACTGGCGTCGCAGATCGCCCAGCGTCTGCAACGGGAGATCCAGCGCCTGTCGTTCACCCATGAAGGCACGACCTTTGGCGTCACGGTCAGCCAGGGGCTGACATCCCTGCGCGGTGGCGACCCAGGGCTCGACGTGCTCTATGCACGCGCCGACGCGGCCATGTACCAGGCCAAACGGCAGGGCAAGAATCAGATCGTGACCAGCTGAGCTGGCGGAAAACCGCCTGTTTGGCGGCTTTCATAGGCAATTAATTGCCCATTCCCTGTGGATGGGCACTGCCCCACGATCGGCCTTTTTCGATAACATATTGAATTGTTAGCTGTTATGCGACTTTAGTCGTCCATGGCATGTAACCTGCTGTGCTAAATTCATACAGCAGCGGCCATTGAGGGCCGGACAATAAGAATGCCGAGAATTGAACGATGCCTGTTTTCTGCCAATGCGGTAGCCGCAGCAACCTGATTCACCTTTACCCCTGAACGTATTTCGTACTGTCGTCCGTGTATCTGCGGCGCCTTCCGGCTGCCTGGCACTCGACGGCCGTACATGAATTCGGCTGGCTGCTCGCCATGAAGGCGGCGCCTTGCGGGCCGATATGCTGCACCAATAAAAGAACAGAACACTGGAGAGATCACGATGAAAAAAGCTTCCCTGGCGCTCGCTGTAGCCGCCGGTACTCTGGGTCTGACCCTGAGCCATGTGGCCAACGCTGCCTTTATCGAAGACAGCAAGGCCAAGCTGGACCTGCGTAACTTCTACTTCGACAACGACAACCGTGAGAGCCAAGGCGATGTTGGTGTTGGCACCGCTCACAGCGGTCAGGTTCGCGAATGGGGCCAGGCATTTCAGCTGAACCTGCAGTCGGGCTTCACCGAAGGCACCATCGGTGTTGGTGTTGACGCTATCGGTTTGCTGGGTGTACGCCTGGACGGTGGCGGCCGTACTGGCAAAGCCGGGCAAGATCGTACGCCTAGTGCGCTGTTCCCACTGGAAAGTGATGGCACTGCTCGCGACGAGTTCAGCAGCATGGGCCTGACCGGCAAGATCCGTTTCTCCAAGACCGTCGCTCACGTAGGCACTCTGCAGCCGAAACTGCCGGTCGTGACCTTCAACGATGGTCGTCTGGTTCCGCAGACCTTCGAAGGCGCGCAGATCACCTCCAACGAAATCGACAACCTGACCCTGGTTGCCGGTCAGTTGGAACACGCCAAGGGCCGTGCATCTTCCAATGCCGATTCGCTGGCTATCGCTGGTGCCGGTGCTGGCGCCGACAGCAACAAGTTCTACTACGGTGGTGCCGACTACAAGATCAACAAGGATCTGCTGGTTCAGTACTACTACGGCAACCTGGATGACTTCTACAAGCAGCACTTCCTGGGCCTGACCCATACCCTGGCGCTGGGTGCCGGCTCCCTGAAGTCCGATCTGCGTTACTTCGACACCAGCTCCGACGGCAAGAACAGCAGTGCTGCCGGTCGTGCCGATGGCTACATCGGTAGCGGCTATTGGAATGGTGGTCGTGCCAACTCCGATTTCGGCGAGGTCGACAACCGCACCTGGAGCGCATTCTTCACCTACAGCCTGGAAGGCCATGCCCTGAGCGCTGGTTACCAGCAGGTATCGGGCGACAGCCAGTTCATCCAGCTGAACCAGGGTTCGATTCCTGGCCAGGGTGGTGCAACTACCTACCTGATCACCGACCGTCAGATCACCAACTTCGCCCGTGCTGGCGAGCGTACCTGGATCACCCAGTACGGCTACGACTTCGGCAAGATCGGTGTGCCTGGCCTGACCGCCAACGTGCTGTACATGAAAGGCGACAACATCAAGTCGGCTGACGGCGATCTGAAAGAGTGGGAGCGTGACCTGACCGTCAGCTACGTGGTTCAGGACGGCGCTGCCAAAGGCCTGGGTTTCGCCTGGCGTAACGCTTCCCTGCGCAGCGAAGCTGCTGCTGATACCGATCAGAACCGTCTGATCGTCAGCTACAGCATCCCGCTGATGTAAGCACCGCACCGAGCCGCTCTCTGCGGCGGCTCCTGCATGCGCAAAAGCCCGGACTGGTTCCGGGCTTTTGCTTGTCTGGCGTCCGGGTTATCGCTCAGTTCACTGCCGGATCGCCGGCTGCTGCTGGGTGATGCAGTGAATGTTGCCGCCACCGAGCAGGATCTCCCGGCCCGGCACCATCACCACGCGGTGTTCGGGAAACAGGCGCTCGAGAATGGCCTTGGCTTCCGGGTCCTTGGGGTCGTCGAAGCTGGGCGCGACGATGCCGCCGTTGACGATCAGGAAGTTCACGTAGGAGCCGGCCAGGCGGACCTCCGGGCTACGCTCCTGGCTGCCGAGCACGCGGTCGACGCCGGCGCATTCTTCCTCGCTGGCATGCAGGGGCCCCGGGATCGGCATCTTGTGCACGGTCAGCGTGCGGCCTTTGGCGTCGCGGGCGTTTTCCAGCACCGCCATGGCCTCCTGGCAGCGGCTGTAGTTGGGGTTCTGCGGATCGTCCGTCCAGGCCAGCAGCACTTCGCCCGGGCGCACGTAGCAGCAGAAGTTGTCGACGTGGCCGTCGGTCTCGTCGTTGTACAAGCCATGGGGCAGCCAGATCACGGTATCGATGGCCAGGTGATCGGCCAGCACGGCTTCGATCTGCTCGCGGCTCAGGTGCGGGTTGCGGTTGTGGTTGAGCAGGCATTCTTCGGTGGTGATCAGGGTGCCTTCACCGTCGACGTGGATCGAGCCGCCCTCGAGCACGAAACCCTCGGTGCGGTAACGGTGGCAGCCCTCGATGTTGAGGATCTTGCTGGCCACCTGGTCGTCACGCAGCCACGGGAAGTACAGGCCGCCTTCGAAACCGCCCCAGGCATTGAAGCCCCAGTCGACGCCGCGCAGTTCGCCCTGAGCACTGGTCACGAAGGTCGGGCCGGTGTCGCGCACCCAGGCGTCGTCGGTGCTCATTTCCACTACCCGAATCTGCGCGTGCTGCAGGTGCGCACAGGCATTCTCGTATTGCCCGGCCGATACGCAGACCGTCACCGGTTCGAACTCGGCAATGGCTCGGGCCACGGCGGTGAAGGCCTGCTGAGCAGGTTTGCCACCCAGGCGCCAGTTGTCCGGCCGTTCCGGCCATACCATCCAGGTCTGGCTATGGGGTTCCCATTCGGCCGGCATGCGAAAGCCGTCAGCGCGGGGTGTCGAGGTCAGCGTGGTCATGGGCGTGCTCCGTTGCGCAAGGTCTGTGGGGTCAGGAGGCAGGTGTGCCGTCCGGGGTTGTCAATGGCGTATACAGGTCGGGGCGGCGATCGCCGCATGTGCCCCAGGCGCCGCGCACCTGCTCGAGCTTGGCGAGGTCGAAGCTGTGTACCCGCACGCCGGCTTCGCGCTCGCCGAGTTCTTCGACCTTTTCGCCGAACTGGTTGGCGATGAAGGATGCACCATGGAAGTTGGTGGCGTAACCGTGCTGCTGTTCCACGCCAAGGCGGTTGCTGGCCATCAGCGGTATCAGGTTGGCGCCAGCGTGGCCCTGTAGCACCCGTTGCCAATGGTCGCGCGCGAGGATGGCGGCGTCGTGGGGCTCGCTGCCGATGACGGTCGGGTAGCACAACAGCTCGGCACCCTGCAGGGCCATGGCACGGGCGCACTCGGGAAACCACTGATCCCAGCAGATGCCGACGCCGACGCGGGCGTAGCGGGTATCCCACACCTTGAAACCGGTGTCGCCAGGGTTGAAGTAGTACTTCTCGTGGTAGCCGGGACCCTCGGGGATGTGGCTCTTGCGATAGATGCCGAGGTTCCTGCCGTCGGCATCGATTACCGCCACGCTGCTGAAGCGCGCCTGCCCGGCCAGTTCGTAGAAGCTGATCGGCAAGACCACCTGCAGTTCTCTGGCCAGCGCCTGGAAATGCCTGATGGCCAGGTTGTCATCCACCCGGGTGGCCAATTGCAGGGAGTGCTGGTCGGGTTTCTGGCAGAAGTACGGCGTCTCGAACAGCGCTGGCAGCAGGATGATCTGCGCACCCCTGGCTGCCGCTTCGCGCACATGCTTTTCGGCATTGGCGATGTTCGTCGCGGTATCCGAGGCGCAGGCCATCTGAGTGGCCGCCACGCTGACGGTACGAGACATGCATAGCCTCCAGGGAATGGATCATGGCGCCGGCATCGGCAGCGCTATCGATTCAAGCGGGCGAGGACAAGAATGTCCACCCAAGGGTGATCTTATAGTCGATATATATCGAATTTAGAAGCTATAGAAAGCGACTGTTTATGTTTAATACCCATGCTTTGCAGATAAATATTTGTAATTCATGGGATTGTTCGGATCGTCGGTCAGCGCTCGAACGGGTGCCAGCGATAGCGCGCCGCAACGGGCAGCCATCAAGGCGCAGCGCGTTTGCGCAGGAAGGGGGGCAGGTATAGCCCCAGATAGGCTTCGAACACCCGCAGGCCTTCTTCGGCGTAGCGCGGCGTGATCTCGCCGTGCTGGTGAATCGAGCGGGCGTAAACGCGGTCACCCAGCTCCATGGCCAGTGCGAACACATCGATATCCTCCGGCAAGGCGGGCAACTCGAAATAGCGCTCGAACAGCGCGCGATTCTGCTGGCTGAGCTCGATATCGTGCTGGCGGTCGGCCTGGGTCACTTCGGCGAGGCCATGCTGGGCGAGGATCAGCTGCCGGGCCGCGGCATCACCGGCATAGATGCTCAGCATGCGCTGCTCGATAAGCCGCGCAAGGTCGCGCCAGCAGGATAACCGCTCGGCATCGATGGGCTCCTGCAGGCAGGCGCGGAAGGCGCGGTGCACATCGGCGGTAAGCGCCTGCAGCAGGGCGGGCACACTGGGAAAGAAGTGGTAGATCGACGAGGGTGCAATGGCGGCGCGCTCGGCCACGGTGTAGATCGAGAGCGCCGCCACGCCCTGCTCGGCCAGCAGGGTACGGGCGGCGCCGAGGATCTGTTCGATACGCGCCTGACTACTGGCCCGGGGTTTTCGGGTGGTCAATCAGGCGCCCTCACGAAAGCGCTTCCAGGCCGCGTCGCGAACCTCGGCCTGCTTGGCGGGAAGGGTTTCCAGCATATGCAGGCGGCGTTTCAGCTCGGCGTTGGGATACAGGGCGGGCTCGTTGCTCAGGCTGCTGTCGAGAAACTGCCTGGCGTCGGCATTGCCACTGGGGTACAGGGTCTCGCGGGTGATCTGGGCCGCCACCTCGGGTTGCATCAGGTAGTCGATGAAGCGGTGGGCCAGGTCCGCACGGGGCGCGCTGCTGGGAATCACCAGGTTGTCGATGAACAGCATCGAGCCCTCGTCGGGGATCACGAAGGTCACCGGCTGGCCCTTGCGGGCTGCGCCCAGGGCGTCACCCACCCAGGCAAGCGCCATGCACAGGCGGCCATTGTCGAGATCCTCGATGTAGCGCTCGCTGTCCACGTAGCGCAGGTTCGGTCGAACCTGCATCAGCAACTCACCCGCGCGCTTGATGCGCGCCGGGGCGGCGCGTGCCAGGCTGCGCCCCTGGTAGTTGAACAGCACCGACAGCACCTCCGCCGGCGCATCCAGGGAACTGATGCCGCAACTGGCCAGGCGCGCGCTCTGCGCCGGGTCGAAGAACAGGCTCCAACTATGCGGCAGTGGCCCGCCGTAGGCCGCTTCCGCCTTGGGCTGGTTGATCGCCAGGCCAACCGCGCCCCACAGGTAGGGAATGGCATGCCGGTTACCGGGATCAACGGCGGCGAGTTTTTTCAGCAGATCCTGATCCAGGTGCGCGCGATTGCTCAGTTTCGGCAGATCCAGGGGCTGCAATTTGCCGTCGCTGATCAGCTGAGGCAGCGTGTTGTGCGAGACCACCGCGATATCGATAGGCTCGCCGCTGGCCATTACCGCGTCGAGCTCTTCGGCTGTGCTGAAGGTGTGGTAGTCGACGCTGATTCCGGTGTCCTGCTGAAAGCGTTCCACCACTTCGGGGGCGATGTAGTCATTCCAGTTGTAGACCCGGATGCTATCGCCGGCTGCAGCCATTGCAGATGCCGGGGCGAGAGCTAGCAGAAGGGCGAGACGTCTGATCATGGCGGTCATCCTGATAGCGATGGTAACAATTAAGGTGCTGCGCCAGGCGCAGCTGGCCGAGGCAGGCCGGCCGCGCCTGTGAAAACGCCGGCTATTGCCGGCGTTTCAGGGGTTACACGGTGTGCAGGTACCAGTTGTATTCGAGATCGGAAATGGTCGTCTCGAACTCCTGCAGTTCGGCTTCCTTGCAGGCGACGAAGATGTCGATGTAGTCGGGGCTGATGTACTTGTTGAGCACCTCGCTGTCGTCGAGCTCACGCAGGGCGTCACGCAGGTTGTTGGGCAGGCTCTGCTCCAACTGCTCGTAGGAATTGCCCTCGATCGGCTCACCCGGATCCAGCTTGTTGGTCAGGCCGTGGTGAATGCCGGCGAGGATCGAGGCCATCATCAGGTACGGGTTGGCGTCGGCACCGGCCACGCGGTGCTCGATGCGGGTCGCGTCGCTGCTGCCGGTCGGTACGCGTACCGCCACGGTACGGTTGTCCAGGCCCCAGCTCGGCGCGTTCGGCACATAGAACTGCGCGCCGAAACGGCGGTAGGAGTTGACGTTCGGGCACAGGAAGGCCATCGACGCCGGCATGGTGTCGAGGATCCCGGCGATGGCATGGCGCAGCGGCGCGTGCTGCTCCGGATCGTCGGTGGCGAAGATGTTCTGCCCGGTTTTCTTGTCGAGCAGCGAGATGTGCACGTGCAGGCCGTTGCCCGCCTGGCCCGGATAGGGCTTGGCCATGAAGGTGGAATCCATCTCGTGGTCGTAGGCGATGTTCTTGATCAGGCGCTTGAGCAGCAGCGCGTGGTCGCAGGCCTTGATGGCATCCTTGGTGTGGTGCAGGTTGACCTCGAACTGCGCCGGGGCGCTTTCCTTGACGATGGCGTCGGCCGGCAGCGCCTGCTCCTTGGCGGCCTCGAGCATGTCCTGCAGGCAGTCGACGTATTCGTCGAGGTCGTCGATCAGGTAGACCTGGGTGGAGTGCGGGCGCTTGCCGGAGATCGGCGAGCGCGGCGGCTGCGGCCGACCGTTCACGTTTTCCTGATCGATCAGGTAGAACTCCAGTTCGAAGGCTGCGCAGATGGTCAGGCCGAGTTCGTCGAACTTCTGTACCACCTGG
The DNA here is from genome assembly GCF_031119625.1 of Pseudomonas sp. G34. GTDB lineage: Bacteria > Pseudomonadota > Gammaproteobacteria > Pseudomonadales > Pseudomonadaceae > Aquipseudomonas. Next base: position 317,465 of record NZ_JAVHZV010000030.1, on the reverse strand, counting down.
CGCAATACCTCTCGTGGGTCGGCAAAGAAGGGGCTGCCGTCCAGTTCGTGCATGGTCATCAACAGTTGCGCGGTGGGGCGCTTCTGCCAGGGTTCCTTGCACAGGGTATCGGGGATGGGGAAGCAGATACGGTCGGCATCGCCGATGTCCAGGCCCAGGCCTGTGCTTTCGACGGTGGCGCCATTGATGTCCAGGGCGAACAGCGAAGCCGGCAGATTGATGCCTTTTTCGTACACCTTATGGAGGCTGGCACGTTCGATGCGCTTGCCGCGCACGACACCATTCATATCTGCAATCAGAAGGTCGACGAACTGAACCTCAGGGTGTTCCTTGAGGAATGCGTTCGCTTCATTGAGCTGAACGGCACGCGGGGGTACCGACATGATGCAACACCTATGTTGTTAAAAATATCAATCAATTGCTGACACACCGCGAGTCAATCCCAAACGCCAGATGCTGTCAAGGCAGCTCGATGCTGCCCTAAAAAGGGGCTTGATGGCCATTTTCAGGGCGTTTCAGGGCATTTCCGGGAAAAAGCAGTGCACCGTTTCAGGTGTGTGTCGGGCGACACCGGCGAGCCGAGATGAACCGGTTGTATAAAAAAACGAACAAGGATAAGCTCGGCGAAAGCCCACATAATCCAACAATAAGGGTGTTTTCATGAGCTGCATGTCGCTATCCGGCGTCATTGCCAGTGCCACACAGTTCGCGGCCTCGCTGGCTGTAACCTGGGTCATGCGGTTCCTGCGCACGGCCGCTCGGCGCTGTTTTGCACAGCGTTTCCTCGCGCTGACGTCAGCCAGTCGATTCGCTCGAAAATCTGCACACCTCATCAGCTTCCTTCCGTTATCCCTGTCTATGCCGGGCCGTCGATCAGCATGGCTGCGTGCCTCTGCGCCCTGTGCCGTTGTCTGCCCCGTTCAAGCGTATCCAGCGATGCCTGGCAAAGGCGGCGCGCGCCTTGCAATGGCATCTGCCGCTGTCGAGTGCAACAAAGGTCGGTTACAGTCGAGGGCGATGTGGTGGTGCACCGCTGCGCGCACAAGGCTGTGTCTGGAGTGGCGGGTGGGCCACTGCTCGTGGCAACGTGAACACCCTGGATTATCCCGTACGCTGGTGGCTGGCCGCCAAGCCACCCGCCAGGTTCGGGGCATGTCGAGCCGGCCGAGGATGCCGGTTTCAAAAAACCTGAGGTCTCTATGAGCACCAAACTGGACCAGCTCTCCAGCTGGTTGAAAGAACGCAAGATCACCGAAGTCGAATGTCTGGTCAGCGACCTGACGGGGATTGCCCGGGGCAAGATCTCGCCGACCAACAAATTCCTCGATGAAAAAGGCATGCGCCTGCCCGAGAGCGTGCTGTTGCAGACGGTTACCGGCGATTACGTCGAAGACGATGTGTACTACGACCTGCTCGACCCGGCCGACATCGACATGATCTGCCGGCCGGACGAGAACGCCGTGTTCATCGTGCCCTGGGCCATCGAGCCCACCGCCCAGGTGATCCACGACACCTACGACAAGCAGGGCAATCCGATCGAGCTGTCGCCGCGCAACATCCTCAAGAAAGTGCTGCGCCTGTATGCCGACAAGGGCTGGCAGCCGATCGTGGCGCCGGAGATGGAGTTCTACCTGACCAAGCGCAACAGCGACCCGGACTTCCCGCTGGTGGCGCCGATGGGCCGCTCCGGGCGTCCGGAAACCGGCCGGCAGAGCTTCTCGATCGATGCGGCCAACGAATTCGACCCGCTGTTCGAGGACATGTACGACTGGTGCGAGCTGCAGGGCCTGGATCTGGACACCCTGATCCACGAAGAAGGCCCCGCGCAGATGGAGATCAACTTCCGTCACGGCGACGCGCTGCACCTGGCCGACCAGATCCTGGTGTTCAAGCGCACCATGCGCGAAGCGGCGCTCAAGCACGACGTGGCGGCGACCTTCATGGCCAAACCGATCACCGATGAGCCAGGCAGCGCCATGCACCTGCACCAGAGCATCATCGACGTGAAGACCGGCAAGAACATCTTCTCCAACGAAGACGGCTCGATGAGCCAGCTGTTCATGCACCACATCGGCGGGCTGCAGAAGTACATCCCGGAGCTGTTGCCGCTGTTCGCGCCCAACGTCAATTCGTTCCGCCGCTTCCTGCCCGATACCTCGGCGCCGGTGAACGTCGAGTGGGGCGAGGAAAACCGTACCGTCGGCCTGCGCGTGCCGGATGCCACGCCGCAGAACCGTCGGGTGGAAAACCGCCTGGCCGGCGCCGATGCCAACCCCTACCTGGCCCTGGCGGCCAGCCTGTTGTGCGGCTATATCGGCATGGTCGAAGGCATCGAGCCGAGCGCGCCGGTGGTGGGCCGTGGCTACGAGCGCCGCAACCTGCGCCTGCCACTGACCCTGGAGGCGGCACTGGAGCGCATGGAAACCTGCCAGGTGGTCGAGCAGTACCTGGGCCACAAGTTCGTCAGCGGCTATGTGGCGGTCAAGCGTGCCGAGCACGAGAACTTCAAGCGGGTGATCAGCTCCTGGGAGCGCGAGTTCCTGCTGCTCTCGGTCTGATCCAGCCGGCGGGCCGGCGCGGAGCCGCCCGGCCCGGCATTTATAAGAGGTGAATATGACGGCAAGCAACGCGAATACCCAGAAATGGCAGGCCATGAGCCGCGACCATCACCTGGCGCCTTTCAGTGATCTCAAGCAGCTGGCCGAGAAGGGCCCACGCATCATCACCCGCGGTGAAGGCGTGCACCTGTGGGACAGCGAAGGCAACAAGATCCTCGATGGCATGGCCGGGCTGTGGTGCCTCGCCATCGGCTATGGTCGTGAAGAACTGGTGCAGGCCGCCAGCAAGCAGATGCGCGAGCTGCCGTTCTACAACACCTTCTTCCAGACCGCCCACCCGCCGGTGCTGGAACTGGCCAAGGCGCTCGCCGAGGTGACCCCGGCCGGCATGAACCACGTGTTCTTTACCGGCTCGGGCTCGGAGGGCAACGACACCATGCTGCGCATGGTCCGCCATTACTGGGCGCTCAAGGGCAAGCCGAACAAGAAGGTAGTGATCGCCCGCGAGAACGGCTATCACGGCTCCACCGTCGCCGGCGCCAGCCTGGGCGGCATGAAAGGCATGCACGAACAGGGCGACCTGCCGATCCCGGGCATCGTCCATATCGCCCAGCCATACTGGTTCGGCGAGGGCGGCGAGATGACCCCGGAGGCCTTTGGCATCTGGGCCGCTGATGAGCTGGAAAAGAAGATTCTCGAGGTCGGCGAAGACCAGGTCGCGGCGTTCATCGCCGAGCCGATCCAGGGCGCCGGCGGGGTGATCATTCCCCCGGACAGCTACTGGCCGCGGGTGCGCGAGATTCTCGCCAAGTACGACATCCTGTTCGTCGCCGACGAGGTGATCTGTGGGTTCGGCCGTACCGGCGAGTGGTTCGGCAGCGACTATTACGGCAATACGCCGGACATGATGACCATCGCCAAGGGCCTGACCTCCGGCTACGTGCCGATGGGCGGCCTGGTGGTGCGTGACGAGATCGTCAAGGTGCTCAACGAGGGGGGCGATTTCAACCACGGCTTCACCTATTCAGGACACCCGGTGGCAGCAGCGGTGGCGCTGGAAAACATCCGGATTCTGCGCGAAGAAAAGATCATCGAGCAGGTCAGAGAGGAAACGGCACCGTATTTGCAGAAACGACTGCGCGAGCTGGCCGATCATCCGTTGGTCGGCGAGGTGCGCGGCGTGGGCATGCTGGGCGCCATCGAACTGGTGAAGGACAAAGCGACCCGCGCGCGTTATCCGAGCGACAAGGCGGTGGGGATGATCTGCCGCGGTCACTGCTTCGAGAACGGCCTGATCATGCGCGCCGTTGGCGACACCATGATCATTTCGCCGCCGCTGGTGATCAGCAAGAGCGAGATCGACGAGCTGGTGGACAAGGCCCGCAAATGCCTGGATCTCACCGCCCGTGCTTTACTGGCTTGACTGACGTTGCAACGCTTTTGCGGATGCAGCGCCAGTCGGGTGTAATCAATTGCCTGTCAGGGCTTGAGCGATGGGGTGGTTATCGCCAGACTTGCCGGCCAAAAAAAACGGGCCCAGCCGCGAAGAACGGCGGCCCGCTGAATCGACATCACATTAGGGAGCTGAACCGCATGATCAAGACTTTCGGCAAGACTCTGCTGGCGGTGACGCTGGCCGGCGCCGTGGCCGGTATGGCGCAGGCAGATGGCAAGGTACTGAACGTCTACAACTGGTCGGACTACATCGCCGCCGACACCGTAGCCAAGTTCACCAAGGAGACCGGCATCAAGGTCACCTACGACGTCTACGACTCCAACGAAACCCTGGAAGCCAAGCTGTTCGCGGGCCGGTCGGGCTACGACATCGTGGTGCCGTCCAACAACTTCCTGGCCAAGCACATCAAGGCCAAGGTCTACCTGCCGCTGGACAAGTCCAAGCTGTCCAACTGGGACAACCTGGACAAGAACCTGCTGAAAACCGTCGAGGTCAGCGACCCGGGCAACCAGTACGCCTTTCCCTACATGTGGGGCTCGATCGGCATCGGCTTCAACCCGGAAAAGGTCAAGGCCGTGCTGGGCGACAACGCCCCGGTGGATTCCTGGGACCTGCTGTTCAAGCCCGAGAACATTGAGAAGCTGAAGGCCTGCGGCGTATCCTTCCTCGACTCGCCAACCGAGATCCTGCCGATTGCACTGCAGTACCTGGGCTATGAGCCGACCAGCACCGATCCGAAAGAGCTCAAGGAAGCCGAGGCGCTGTTCCTGAAGATCCGCCCGTCGATCACCTATTTCCACTCCTCCAAGTACATCTCCGACCTGGCCAACGGCAACCTCTGCGTGGCCGTGGGTTACTCGGGTGACGTCTACCAGGCCAAGGCCCGGGCCGAAGAGGCGGGTGGCAAGGTCAAGGTGGCCTACAACATTCCGAAGGAAGGCGCCGGTACCTTCTTCGACATGGTGGCGATCCCCGCCGATGCGGAAAACGTCGAGTCGGCCTATGCCTTCATGAACTTCCTGCTGAAGCCGGAAATCATGGCCGAGATCACCAACGAAGTGCACTTCCCCAACGGCAATGCCAAGGCCACGCCACTGGTCGATGAAGCCATTCGCAACGACCCGGGCGTGTACCCGACGCAGGAGACCATGGGCAAGTTGTACGCCTTCCCGGACGTGCCGCCGGCCGCCCAGCGCGCCATGACCCGCAGCTGGACGAAGATCAAGTCCGGTCGCTGATGCCTGATGACCGCGGTGCCTGGCGCCGCGGTCTGCGTTTGTAGGCAAGGGCGGATCGCCGCCCGTCGAGTGCCGCGCTGTTGCCGTGGCGCTCTCCCGAATCGCGATGCATCACCTGCCGGTGATGAGCCACAAGAAGAGGACGACCTGTGCATTTTCCCCTGGGCAAGATTCTGACCACGACCGCGCTTTCGGTTGGCTTGGCAACCCTGGCACACGCCGACGGTACCGTGCATATCTACAACTGGAGCGACTACATCGGCGAGGACACCCTGGCCGCGTTCCAGAAAGACACGGGCATCAAACCGGTCTACGACGTCTTCGACTCCAACGAAACCCTGGAAGGCAAATTGCTCGCTGGCCGTAGCGGCTACGACGTGGTGGTGCCGTCCAATCATTTTCTCGGCAAGCAGATCAAGGCGGGCGCGTTCCAGAAGCTCGATCGGAGCAAGCTGCCGAACTGGAACAACCTCGACCCGGCGCTGCTCAAGCAGCTGGAAACCAACGACCCGGGCAATCAGTACGCGGTGCCTTATCTGTGGGGCACCAACGGCATCGGTTACAACGTTGCCAAGGTCAAGGAAGTGCTGGGTGTCGACAAGATCGACTCCTGGGCCGTGCTGTTCGAACCGCAGAACATGAAGAAGCTCGCCAGCTGCGGCGTGTCCTTCATGGATTCGGCCGACGAGATGATCCCCTCGGTGCTCAACTACCTGGGCCTGGATCCGAACAGCCAGAGCGCCGATGACTACGCCAAGGCCGAGGCCAAGCTGCTGGAAGTGCGCCCCTACGTGAGCTACTTCCACTCCTCGAAATACATTTCCGACCTGGCCAACGGCAACATCTGCGTGGCGTTCGGCTACTCCGGTGACGTGTTGCAGGCATCGGACCGTGCCGCGGAGGCCGGAAAGGGCATCGAAATCGCCTATGCGATTCCCAAGGAGGGCGCCAACCTGTGGTTCGACATGCTCGCCATCCCCAAGGATGCCGGCAATGTCGAGCAGGCCCATGCCTTCATCAACTACCTGCTCGATCCACAGGTGATCGCCGGGGTCAGTGACTATGTCGGCTATGCCAACCCCAACGTCAAGGCGGGGGAGCTGATGGACCAGGACATTCGCCAGGACGAGTCGGTGTACCCACCGCAGGCCGTGCTGGACAAGTTGTACGTGATGGCCGAACTGCCGCCCAAGGCGCAGCGCCTGATGACGCGAAGCTGGACCAAGATCAAGTCCGGAAGATAAACCCATGAGCAGGCCGTCGAGTAGCTACCCTCGTTGCCGCTGCTGTGGCCACGTTTCTCAACGGCCTGCCTAACGCCCGGTCCTCGCCGGGTGACATTTCTACTGCGGGAGTTTGGTAATGGCAGTTGCTTCCAGTACTTATAAGAAGGTCATCGAGGGCAGCCAGCAACCCAAAGAGGTGCTGGTCAGGATCGAGCGGGTAACCAAGAAGTTCGACGAAACCGTCGCGGTCGACGATGTCTCGCTGACCATCAACAAGGGCGAGATCTTCGCCCTGCTGGGTGGCTCCGGCTCGGGCAAGTCGACCCTGCTGCGCATGCTCGCCGGGTTCGAGCGGCCCACCGAAGGGCGCATCTTCCTCGATGGCCAGGACATTACCGACCTGCCGCCCTATGATCGACCGATCAACATGATGTTCCAGTCCTACGCGCTGTTCCCGCACATGAGCGTGGCTGACAACATCGCCTTCGGCCTCAAGCAGGACAAGATGTCCAAGGCCGAGATCGACGGGCGCGTGGCCGAGATGCTCAAGCTGGTGCACATGACCCAATATGCCAAGCGCAAGCCCCATCAGCTCTCCGGGGGCCAGCGCCAGCGCGTGGCGCTGGCCCGCTCGCTGGCCAAGCGCCCCAAGCTTTTGCTGCTCGACGAGCCCATGGGCGCGCTGGACAAGAAGCTGCGCTCGCAGATGCAACTCGAACTGGTGGAGATCATCGAGCGCGTCGGCGTGACCTGCGTGATGGTTACCCACGACCAGGAAGAGGCCATGACCATGGCCCAGCGCATCGCCATCATGCACCTGGGCTGGATCGCCCAGATCGGCAGCCCCATCGATATCTACGAGACGCCGGCCAGCCGCCTGGTCTGCGAATTCATCGGCAACGTCAACCTGTTCGACGGGCAACTCGTCCACGACGATACCGACCATGCGGTGATCGATTGCCCACAGCTGGACAAGCCGATCTACATCGGTCATGGCATCAGCACCCGCGCCCAGGAGACGCAGGTCACCTATGCCCTGCGCCCGGAAAAGCTGCTGATGGCCACCCAGCTGCCGGCCGACCACGAGCACCCGGAGTACAACTGGAGCCATGGCAGCGTGCACGACATCGCCTACCTGGGCGGGCACTCGGTGTACTACGTCAAGCTGACCTCCGGGCAGATCGTGCAGTGCTTCATCGCCAACGCCGAGCGCCGTGGCAAACGGCCGACCTGGGATGACCCGGTGGTGGTGTTCTGGGAAGACGACAGCGGCGTGGTGTTGCAATCATGAAAATGAGCAGCTTGACCAAGCGTATGCCTAACGGCCGACACCTGGTGATCGGCATTCCATTTTTCTGGCTGTTCCTGTTCTTCCTGCTGCCGTTCATCATCGTGCTGAAAATCAGCTTCGCCGAAGCCGATGTGGCGATCCCGCCGTACACGGAAATCTACACCTGGGCCGACAACACCCTGCAGGTGGTGCTGAACCTGGGCAACTACATCTTCCTCACCGAGGATGCGTTGTACCTGGCCGCCTACCTGGGGTCGCTGAAGATCGCCTTTTTCAGCACCCTGGCCTGTCTGCTGATCGGCTACCCCATGGCCTACGCCATCGCCCGTGCCAACAAGGAAACCCAGACGGTCCTGCTGCTGCTGGTGATGATGCCGACCTGGACGGCGATCCTGATCCGCGTCTACGCCTGGATGGGCATCCTCAGCAACAACGGTCTGCTCAACAGCCTGCTGCAGAGCATCGGCCTGATCGATGCGCCGCTGCAGATCCTCAATACCAATACCGCGGTGTACATCGGTATCGTCTATTCGTACCTGCCGTTCATGATCCTGCCGCTGTTCGCCAACCTGGTGAAGCATGACCAGAGCCTGCTCGAAGCCGCCTCGGATCTGGGCTCGAGCAACTTCAACAGCTTCTGGAAGATCACCGTGCCGCTGTCCAAGAACGGCATCATCGCCGGCTGCATGCTGGTGTTCATTCCGGTAGTGGGCGAGTTCGTGATCCCCGAGCTGCTCGGCGGCCCGGAAACCCTGATGATCGGCAAGGTGCTGTGGCAGGAGTTCTTCAACAACCGCGACTGGCCGGTGGCCTCGGCGCTGGCGGTGGTGATGCTGGCGATCCTGTTGGTACCGATCATTCTGTTCAACCGTAACCAAGCTAAAGAGCTGGAGGGACGCGTATGAAGAGTTTCCGTTTCTCCACGCTGATGCTGTGGGTCGGCCTGGCCTTCATCTACCTGCCGATGGTCATCCTGGTGATCTACTCGTTCAACGCCTCGCGGCTGGTGACGGTGTGGGGCGGCTGGTCGACCAAGTGGTACTGGAGCCTGCTCGACGACCGCCAACTGATGGGCGCCGTCTGGCGTTCCCTGGAGATCGCCTGCTACACGGCGATCGCGGCGGTGGCGTTGGGCACCCTGGCGGCCTTCGTGCTGACCCGCATCAGCCGCTTCAAGGGCCGCACCCTGTTCGGTGGCCTGGTCACCGCACCGCTGGTGATGCCGGAAGTGATCACCGGTCTGTCGCTGCTGCTGCTGTTCGTGGCCATGGCGCAACTGATCGGCTGGCCGGCAGAGCGCGGCATGATGACCATCTGGATCGCCCACACCACCTTCTGCTCGGCCTATGTGGCCGTGGTGGTGTCGGCGCGCCTGCGCGAGCTGGACCTGTCCATCGAAGAAGCCGCCATGGACCTTGGCGCGCGGCCGTGGAAGGTGTTCTTCCTGATCACCATCCCGATGATCGCGCCCTCGCTGATGGCGGGCGGCATGATGTCCTTCGCGCTGTCGCTCGATGACCTGGTACTGGCCAGCTTCGTGTCCGGGCCTGGTGCGACCACGCTGCCCATGGAGGTGTTCTCCAAGGTGCGCCTGGGCGTGACCCCGGCGATCAACGCGATTGCCAGCCTGATCCTGCTGGCGGTGTCGCTCGCCACCTTCCTGGTGTGGTTCTTCACTCATCGGGCCGAGGAGCGCCGTCGCAAGGCGATCCAGCAGGTCATGGAGGAAAGCCAGAACGCCATCGGTGCCCGTCCAGAGGTCAAGCCGGCTCACTGAAGCAGCTGCCCAACGACAATGCCCGCCGGCTGCGCAAGCAGGGCGGGCATTGTTTTGTGTGCTGGATAGCGGGTTGCGCGTGGGTAAGTCCGCGGCAGCGACGTGGTTGCCCGGCTGACCGCTGGGCTTCGGTCGAGTATTCAGGCTGGGCCACCAACAACAACGCCCGGGCTATCACGGCCCGGGCGTTGTTGTTGACGCAGAGGCTTAGCGCGTCAGGTGCAGGAAGTGCATGTGACGTTCGTACTGGTCGAGGATGTCGCCGATCACTTCCTCGCGGTTCCAGCCCATCACGTCGTAGTCCTGGCCGCCTTCGTTGAGGTGCACCTCGGCGCGGAAGTACTTGCGCTCCTCGTTGGAGTCATCGCGCGTGTCACGCAGGGCGAAGCTTGGCTGGATCAGCGCGCGCGGGCGAACCTGATACTGGAAGTCGGCTTCGGCGCCATGGCTGACCGACAGCGTGACACGGCCGTCGTCGCCACTCTCGACCTGTGCCTCGCGGCCCTGCTTGCGCATTTCCTCGGCCACCTGCTGGCAGGCGGGCAGCACCGTTTCGACGATGAAGCGGTTGACGTGGGAACGGCGTGGCAGCATCACCATGCTGCGCAGGCGACGTTGCCAGCCGCCAGTGCTCGAAGCACCCCGGGGGCTGAGCGACACCTGGTCACGCAGGTTGCGCTTGGCGGCATCGATCTGCAGGGCGCGCAGCAGGCCCCACATCGAGGCCATCAGGGCGATCACGAAGGGCAGGGCGCTGGCGATGGTCGCGGTTTGCAAGGCCTTGAGGCCGTCTGCCAGCAGCAGCGAGGCGGCCACCACGCCCATCAGTACGGCCCAGAAAATACGCTGCCATACCGGCGTGCGGTCCTGGCCCCCGGAGGCGAGCATGTCCACCACCATGGCGCCGGAGTCGGCGGAGGTGACGAAGAACACCACCACCATCAACACCGCGATCTGCGACAGGATCGCTGACATCGGGAAGTGTTCGAGAAACGCGAACAATGCCAGGGAGCTGTCCTTGTCCACCGCAGCGGCCAGGTCGGTAACGCCGTCGACCAGGATCATGTGGATCGCGGTATCGCCGAACACGGTCATCCATAGCAGGGTGAAGCCGGCGGGAACTACCAGCACGCCGCCGATGAACTGGCGAATGGTGCGGCCGCGGGAAATACGCGCGATGAACAGGCCCACGAACGGCGACCAGGACAACCACCAGCCCCAGTAGAACAGGGTCCAGCCGCCGATCCAGTCGGTCGGCTCGTAGGCGTAGAGGTTGAAGGTCTTGCTGACGATTTCCGACAGGTACTGGCCAGTGTTCTGCACGAAGGTCTGCAACACGAACACCGTCGGCCCGAGCACCAGCACGAACAGCATCAGGCACACGGCAAGCAGCATGTTCAGCTCGGAGAGTCGCCGGATGCCCTTGTCCAGGCCGCTGACCACGGAGATGGTGGCCAGGCCCATCGTCCCGGCCAGCAGCAGGAGCTGCATCGTGGTCGTGGTCGGCATGCCGTACAGGTGGTTGAAGCCGGTGTTGATCTGCATCACGCCGTAGCCCAGCGAGGTGGCCACGCCGAGCACGGTACCAATCACCGCGAAGATGTCCACGGCATGGCCGATAGGCCCATAGATGCGGTCGCCAATCAGCGGATAGAGCGCCGAGCGCAGGGTCAGCGGCAGATTATGGCGGAAACTGAAGTACGCCAGGATCAGCGCGACGATGGCGTAGATGGCCCAGGCGTGCAGGCCCCAGTGGAAGAAGGTGACGTTCATCGCCTGTTTGGCGGCTGCGACCGTACCGCCCTCACCCACGGGGGGCGCGATGAAGTGCATCACCGGCTCGGCGACGCCGAAGAACATCAGGCCGATGCCCATGCCGGCACAGAACAGCATGGAGAACCAGGTGCGGTTGTTGTAGTCGGGCTCGCTATGATCGGGGCCGAGCTTGATGTCGCCATAGCGGCTCATGGCGAGGAACACGACGAACAGCAGGATCAACGCAACGGCAAGGATATAGACCCAGCTGGCGTTTTCGATGATCCAGGCCTGGGTTGCGCCGAACACGCTCTGGGCGCTGTCCTTGAACACCGTGCTGTAGATCACCAGGCACGCAATGATCAGGGTGGAGCCGAAGAAAACCGGCGGATTGAGGGTTGAGCGGGAAGACAGAGGTGCCTCCATTGAGCTAGCTCTCCTTGGTCAGAGTCTTTCCTGGGCTTACTCAGCCAATCACCTGGTCTGGGCCGGGAGGGCTGGATAGCAAAGCGACTCGGTTTTTCGGATGGCCGCCAAAAGCGGAGGCCCGCGATTGTAGCATCACCGATAGTCGGATTCTGGGTAACGCCTGCTATCGATAAGCCATTAGCCGTTTCGTTCAGCTTATTTGTGGCGCCTCACAGGTTGGTGCGGTACTGCAGCGCCTCGGCCAGGTGCTGGCGGCTGATCCGCTCCTCGCCCTGCAGATCCGCCAGCGTGCGTGCCACTTTCAGCACACGGTGCGCCGAGCGCAGCGACAGCGTGAGGCGCTCGCAGGCGTGCTCCAGCCACTGGCGGTCCGCCTCGGCCAGGTGGCAATGGGCACGCAGCCCTGGCAGGTCGAGAAAGGCGTTGGCGATGCCCTGGCGGTGCAGCTGGATATCCCGCGCTGCCGCGACGCGGCTGGCGGCGGACGCGCTGGTCTCGCCGTCATCGGCTGGGACGTCGAGCTGGGTGCTCTCGCGGGCCACGGTGATGTGCAGGTCGATGCGGTCGAGCAGCGGCCCGGAGAGCTTGCCGCGGTAGCGCTGGATCTGCTCAGGGCTGCAGCGACAGCGCCCGCTGGCGTCGCCTAGAAACCCGCAGGGGCAGGGGTTCATGGCGGCGACCAACTGGAAACGGGCCGGAAAGGCGACCTTGTCCCGGGCCCGAGCGATGACGATCTGGCCACTTTCCAACGGCTCGCGCAGCACTTCGAGCACGCGGCGGTCGAATTCGGGCAGTTCATCGAGAAACAGCACGCCGTGGTGGGCCAGGGTGATTTCTCCCGGCTGCGGACGGCTGCCGCCGCCCACCAGGGCCGGGCCGGAGGCGCTGTGGTGCGGGTGCCTGAACGGTCGTTGCGGCCAGCTCTGCAGCGGCGTATGGCTGGCCACCGAGCGAATCGCGGCAACCTGCAGGGCTTCTTCCTCGGTCAGCGGCGGCAGCAGGCCGGGCAGGCGGCTGGCCAGCAGGGTTTTACCGGTACCTGGCGGCCCGCTCAGCAGCAGGTTGTGGCCGCCGGCGGCGGCAACCAGCAGGGCGCGTTTGGCGGCGATCTGGCCCTGCACCTCGGCAAGATCCGGATAGGGCTGGGTATGACGCAGCAGGCCCTGGGCCTCATAGGGCGCCAGCGGTGTCTGGCCGTTAAGGTGCGCCACCAGCTCCAGCAGGTGCTCGACGGCCAGTACGGTGAGGCCGCTGGCCAGGCTGGCTTCCTCGGCGTTTTCCCTGGGCACCACCAGGGTGCGGCCTGCATGCCGGGCGGCCAGTGCGGCGGGCAGCACGCCCTGCACCGGGCGTATGGTGCCTGACAGGGCGAGCTCGCCGAGGCATTCGAGGTTGCTCAGCGATTCAGCAGGCAACTGGCCGCTGGCCGCGAGGATGCCAAGGGCGATCGCCAGGTCGAAGCGACCGCCATCCTTCGGCAGATCGGCCGGCGCCAGGTTCAGGGTGATGCGCCGGGGCGGGAAGTCGAGGGCGCAGTTGAGGATGGCGCTGCGCACGCGATCCTTGGATTCCTTGACCGCGGTCTCCGGCAGCCCGACCAGCGCCAGGGAAGGCAGGCCGTTGGCCAGGTGTGCCTCGACGGTCACGCTGGGTGCATCGACGCCGACCTGGGCGCGGCTATGGACGATGGCCAATGACATTGATCGCTCCTTGATCGTCTGCCGGCCGAGCAGGCTACTCGGCCGGTGCGTGCTGCGTCGCTGCGGTGCGGCTTTCCAGCTCGGCAACCTTGGCTTCCAGGGCCTCGAGGCGCGCGCGGGTGCGGGCCAGCACGACCATCTGGCTATCGAATTCTTCGCGGCTGACCAGGTCCAGCTTGCTGAAGCTGCTCTGCAGCAGCGCCTTGAGCTGGCTTTCGATTTCACTGCGCGGCAATGGAGTGTCACCGCTGAGCAGGCGACTCGCCTGGCTGCTGAGGGCATCGAGCAACGCTTTGGGTGGCAGCATGGGAACCTTCCAGAATGAGTTGGCGGCAGTGTAGCACGGTGGGTTTTCACGGCCGGCGATGCGGGCGCGCACCAATATTGCGCACAGTGCTGTGCGGATTGGCGCCCTTCTGGTGCGAAGAGCTTGGCGTGACATCGATCACAATCGCCGGCAGGCCCGTAAGCTCCTGAAAAGCGGCGTTTTGCCGGTATTGGCAAGCTTTCTGCTTAGAGGCTCATGACCCATGCACCGATGCGGTTCGGTTTGTAGCGAACGGGCGGGGAGGGTTCACCGCGAGCAGTTGGTCAGCCCGTCTTGGCAACCGATGCATACAAAAGCCAGACACTGAGCTTAGACTTGGGCCGGGGTAACAATTCCTGGGGCAAGTCCACCTTACACGGGAGAGAGTTTCATGAAACTAGTCACTGCCATCATCAAGCCGTTCAAGCTGGACGATGTCCGCGAATCACTGTCGGAAATCGGCGTGCAAGGCATCACCGTCACCGAAGTGAAAGGCTTCGGCCGCCAGAAGGGCCACACCGAGCTTTACCGCGGCGCTGAATATGTCGTCGATTTCCTGCCCAAGGTGAAGATCGACGTGGCGATCGCTGACGATCAGCTGGACCGCGTCATCGAGGCCATCACCAAGGCTGCCAACACCGGCAAGATCGGTGACGGCAAGATTTTCGTTGTAAACCTGGAACAGGCGATCCGCATCCGTACCGGCGAAACCGATACCGACGCGATCTAAAGCTCCGCCCCCACCCCCAATCGTCCCAGGAGTTAAATCATGACTCTGCGAAAAATCGCAGGGCTTGGAGCCCTTTTGTCCCTGTTTTTCCCAAGCCTGGTTCTGGCTCAGGAAAAAACGCTGAATTCCGGTGATACGGCCTGGATGATGACCGCCACCGCCCTGGTGCTGTTCATGACCATTCCAGGCCTGGCGCTGTTCTATGCGGGCATGGTGCGTTCCAAGAACGTCCTGTCGGTGATGATGCAGTGCTTCGCCATCACCGCGCTGATGAGCCTCCTGTGGTTCGCCTATGGCTACAGCCTGGCGTTCGACACCACCGGGATGGAAGCCGGGGTGACCAACTTCAGTTCCTTCGTGGGTGGTCTGGGCAACATGTTCCTCGGCAACCTGACCAAGGAATCGCTGACCGCGGCCTTTCCGGAAAGTGTATTCATCACCTTCCAGATGACCTTCGCCATCATCACCCCGGCGCTGATCGTCGGTGCCTTCGCCGAGCGCATGAAGTTCTCCGCGATGCTGGTGTTCATGACGGTGTGGTTCACCCTGGTCTATGCGCCGATCGCGCACATGGTCTGGGGCGGCGATGGGGCACTGATGTGGGACTGGGGCGTGCTCGATTTTGCTGGTGGCACCGTGGTGCACATCAACGCCGGTATCGCAGGCCTGGTGGCGTGCATCGTGCTCGGCAAGCGCAAGGGCTATCCGAGCGTGGCCATGGCACCGCACAACCTGGGCTATACCCTGATCGGTGCGGCAATGCTGTGGGTTGGCTGGTTCGGCTTCAACGCCGGCTCCGCGGCCGCTGCTGACCAGACCGCCGGCATGGCCATGTTGGTTACCCAGATCGCCACCGCCGCCGCTGCCCTGGGCTGGATGTTCGCCGAGTGGATCACCCACGGCAAACCCAGCGCACTGGGCATTGCCTCGGGTGTGGTTGCCGGCCTGATCGGTATCACCCCGGCTGCCGGTACCGTCGGCCCGATGGGGGCGATGATCATCGGCCTGTCGGCGGGCGTGATCTGCTTCTTCTGCGCCACCAGCCTCAAGCGCAAGCTCGGCTACGACGACTCGCTGGACGTGTTCGGCGTACACGGCGTGGGCGGCATCGTCGGCGCGCTGCTGACCGGCGTGTTCGCGGCACCTGCCCTGGGCGGCTTCGGTGAGGTCGAGAACATCGGCCTGCAGCTGTGGATCCAGTTCAAGGGCGTCGCCTTTACCGTGATCTACACCGGCATCGTCACCTTCGTGATCCTCAAGGTCATCGATGGCGTGATGGGCCTGCGGGTCAGCGACGAAGACGAGTCGGTCGGCCTCGACCTGGCTCAGCACAACGAGCGTGGCTACATCCTGTAAGTACCCGTGGCCCGCTTTCTGTGGCGGGCCGACAGCACACGGAGTGCGCCCGGAGCCAACCCCGGGCGCCTCGACCGCACAGCGCATCCTAGTGCGCAACGGCCAGAGGTGAATAAATAATGGACAACACAGCATTGACTGCTTTGCAGTACGGTTTCGATACCTTCTACTTCCTGATTTGCGGCGCCTTGGTGATGTGGATGGCCGCGGGTTTCGCCATGCTCGAAGCGGGCCTGGTGCGTGCCAAGAACACCACCGAGATCCTCACCAAGAACGTGGCGCTGTTTGCCATCGCCTGCATCATGTATCTGCTGATCGGCTACCACATCATGTATTCCAGCCCCGAGGGCGGCTTCCTGCCGAGCCTGGGCTGGCTGATCGGTGATGAACACAGCGTCGAGTCCGTGCTGGCCGGTGGCGAAGACGCGCCTTATTACGCCGCGCGCTCGGATTTCTTCTTCCAGATCGTGTTCGCTGCTACCTGCATGTCGATCGTTTCCGGTGCCGTCGCCGAGCGCATGAAGCTCTGGTCGTTCATCGCGTTTGCGGTGGTGATGACCGCCTTCATCTACCCGGTGCAGGGCTTCTGGAAATGGGGCGGTGGTTTCCTCGATGCAGCGGGTTTCCTCGACTTCGCCGGTTCCAGTGTCGTCCATATGGCCGGTGCTGCCGCTGCCCTGGCCGGAGTGATGCTGCTCGGCGCGCGCAAGGGTAAATACGGCGCCAATGGCCAGATCAACGCCATCCCCGGTGCCAATCTGCCGCTGGCAGCGTTGGGCATGTTCATCCTGTGGATGGGCTGGTTCGGCTTCAATGGTGGTTCGCAGTTGAAGATGAGCACCATCGAGGATGCCAACGCCGTCGCTCAGGTGTTCGTCAACACCAACATGGCAGCCGCTGGCGGTCTGATCGCCGCGCTGATCGTGGCACGCATCCTGTTCGGCAAGGCCGACCTGACCATGGCCATCAACGGTGCGCTGGCCGGTCTGGTGTCGATCACCGCCGAGCCGCTGACCCCAGGCGCGTTGCAGGCCACCCTGATCGGCGGCGTAGGCGGCGTGCTGGTGGTGTTCGCCATTCTCGCCTTCGACAAGATCAGGATCGATGACCCTGTCGGTGCCATCTCCGTGCACGGCGTGGCGGGTATCTGGGGCACCCTGGCGGTTTGCCTGACCAACCCGGAAGCCAGCCTGGGGGCGCAACTGCTCGGTATCGCCAGCATCTTCGCCTGGGTGTTCATCGCCAGCCTGATCATCTGGAGCCTTATCAAGGCGGTCATCGGCCTGCGGGTTTCCGAGGAAGAAGAGTACGACGGCGTGGATCAGGTCGAGTGCGGCATGGAAGCCTACCCCGAGTTCACCAGCAAGAAGTGATGGCTGCGGGCGATAGCCCGATGCGTCATCACTAAAAATGATGCCGAACAACAGCAAAGGGCGCTCAGGCGCCCTTTGCTTTTTTGTCCGGCACGCTAGAATGCGCGCGTTGAAAAACGAGGCGACGAGCATGTGGCAGCAACGGCTGATCACCCTGCGCCCACGGGCGCGAGGCTTTCATCTGGTGACCGATGAATTGCTGGATGCATTACCGGAACTGGCGAGCTACAGGGTGGGTCTGTTACACCTGTGGCTGCAGCATACGTCGGCGTCTCTGACCGTCAACGAGAATGCCGACCCTGCGGTGCGCCGCGACTTCGAGCGCTTCTTCCGCCGTCTCGTCCCCGAGGACGCGACCGGTTACGAGCACTGTGATGAAGGCCCGGACGATCTGCCGGCGCACTTCAAGGCGAGCCTGCTCGGTGTTCAGTTGCAGCTGCCCGTGAGTAATGGACGCTTGGCGCTGGGTACCTGGCAGGGGATCTATCTGGGCGAACACCGCGAACACGGTGGTGCCCGACGTGTGCTGGCAACCTTGCAAGGTGCGGCAAATTGAATTTTTTCCAGCCGTTCGGCAACGTCGAACGACTGGGCTATAACTAACCTGCTTTTCGCAAGTCATGAGGCTGAACATGAGCGACGAAGAACTGGAACAAGACGAGCTGGAAGGCGCAGACGAGGACGACGGCGAGGAGCTGGCGGCCGCTGATGGTGATGTTGCCGATGACGACAGCGAATCCGATAGCCCTACGCCTGCCAAGGGCAAGGCCAAGAAGGCTGTTGAAGTCGAAGAGCTGCCGAGCATAGAAGCCAAGCAGAAGGAGCGCGATGCCCTGGCCCGCGCCATGGAAGAGTTCCTGTCGCGCGGTGGCAAGGTTCAGGAAGTGGAGCCCAACGTGGTTTCCGATCCGCCCAAGAAGCCTGACAGCAAGTACGGCAGTCGCCCCATCTGACGCGAACGCTGGATTTGAACGCCAAAGCCCGCCTGAGAAGGCGGGCTTTTGCGTATTGGCGTATGCAGCGTTCGGGGGTGCAAACATGATTGGGTGGGCTGAAGCCTACCCTGCGACCCGTCACCTGTAGGGTGGGCTTCAGCCCACCGACGCTATGCCCAGCGCTGCAGCAGCGCCGGCAGTTCGCCCAGGCTGCGGATCTGCGCGTCGGCTTGTCTCTCGCCAGTCCACGCTTTGCCCTCCGGGTTGAACCACACGGCGCGCCAGCCGGCTGCCTGGGCACCGGCGATATCGTCGCCGGGGTGATCGCCGATATGCACGGCCTGCTCGGCACTCATCCCCGAGCGGGCAAGTGCTTCCCGGAACGGCTTGGCGTCAGGTTTGCCGACGCCCAGTTCCTCGGCGCAGAGAATCAAGCTGAAGTAGTCCGCCAGGCCGAGGCGGCGCACATCGGCATTGCCGTTGGTGATCACCCCCAGGCTGTACTGGTTGGCCAACAGCTCCAGGGTGGTGACCGTGTCGCTGAAGAAGGTGATGGCGTGGCGCGCTTCGAGCATCGCCTGGAAGGCGCCTTCGGCCAGTTGCGCGGCTTCTTCGGGGCCGTGGCCGACGCCTTCCAGCGCATGGCGAAGGGTGCGTCGGCGTAGCTCGCTGAGACGGTATTTGAGGCCCGGTTCGGCCTCCAGCAGGCGGCCGCGAACCTGGCCCAGATGATCCACCGGCTGGCTGGCCAGGCGTGGCGCATGCTGGCCTATCCAGTCACGCATCGCGGTTTCGGCGCCAAGAATCACCGGGCGGTTGTCCCACAGGGTGTCATCGAGGTCGAAGGTGATCAGGCGGATGCTCATGAATCCTGTTCCTTGCGGCGCTTGGCCCTTGGGTGAGCGCTGTCGTAGACCTTGCTCAGGTGCTGGAAATCCAGGTGGGTGTAGACCTGCGTGGTGGCGATATCGGCATGCCCGAGCAGCTCCTGCACGGCGCGCAGGTCCTGGGACGACTCGAGCATATGGCTGGCGAACGAGTGGCGCAGCATATGCGGGTGAATATGCTGGCCCAGCTCGCTGATGCCGGCCTGGCGCACCCGCAGCTGCACCGCACGGGCGCCGATGCGCCGGCCCTGGCGGCTGATGAACAGCGCACCATCGGCCGGGTTGGCCAGGGCGCGCATTGGCAGCCATTGCTGCATGGCTTCACGGGCCTTGCTGCCCACCGGCAACTCGCGCACCTTGTTGCCCTTGCCGTTGACGCGCACCAGGCCGGCCGGCAGATCGAGGCCGTCGAGGTTCAGCGCGACCAGCTCCGACAGACGCAGGCCCGAGGAGTAGAACAGCTCGAGCATGGCGTGATCGCGGCGGGCAATGAAGTCATCTTCCTGGGCGCCGTCGAGTAGTTGGGTGGCGCGATCCACATCCAGCACCTTGGGCAGCCTGCGCTCGCCCTTGGGCGGCGTCAGGCCGGTTGCCGGGTCGTGTCGGCAATGACCTTCGCGGATCAGGTAGCGGTACAGGCCGCGGGTGGCCGAGAGCAGGCGGGCAAGGCTGCGCGCCGACTGGCCCTGCTTGTGCAGGCGCGCGACCTGGCGGCGCAGGCGGGCAATGTCGAGCGCCGCCCAGTCGGCCAGGCCTTCCTGCTCACAGTAGGCGAGCAGCTTGTGGAGGTCGCGGCGATAGCCATCCAGGGTGTGGGCCGACACCTGCCGTTCGCTGCGCAGGTGTTCGAGGTAGGCATCCAGGTGGGCGGCGAGCATCAAAGGGGCGGCTCCATGGCAAGAGGGCGCAACGCCTGCGCCCTTATGGACGGCGCGTTACCTGACCGAGCGCAGCGGCGCGGAGAAACGCGGCAGTACCCGCGACAGCACTTCGGCGATATAGCCGAGGAACAGCGTGCCCAGCGAACTCTTGTAATGCTGCGCGTCGGCGCTGCCGATCGCCAGTACGCCGTGCAGGCCCTGATAAGACAGGCCCACCACTGCCGCCGAGCCGACGTCGGCGCCGGCCTCACCGAACAGGAAGTTCAGCTCGTGCTCGCGCAGTACGCCACAGATGGTCTTGCCGCCCGCCAGCAGGCCACCGATGGCCTGGTGAGCCTCGGCGCTGCTGACGCTACGGCCAACCGGCAGCGGCGTGTCGCTGAACAGGATCAGGCCCACGAACGGCACCTGGAATTCCCGGCGCAGGCTGTCTTCCACGCAACTGACCACTTCCTCGAGGCTGCTGGCATCCATCAGGTCGAGCACCAGGCGGCGGGTCTTGTCGAACAGCCGGTCGTTGTCGCGGGCCACGTCCATCAGGTGCGCCAGGCGCTGGCGCATCTCGATGTTGCGCTCGCGCAGCAGTTTGACCTGGCGCTCGACCAGCGACACGGTATCGCCGCGCTGGTGCGGAATGCGCAGCTCGGGGATCAGCTCGTCGTGGTCGATAAAGAACTCGGGGTGCAGGCGCAGGTAGGCAGCGACCGTTTCCGAGTCCAGGGGCTTGGGCGAATCCTGCTGGTCAGTCATAGGCGAACCTGTCCTTCGTACACGCGCACGGCGGGGCCGGTCATCATAACGGGCTGGCCAGGGCCTGCCCACTCGATGTGCAGCTTGCCGCCCGGCAGCTCCAACTGTACGGGCGAATCCATCCAGCCCTGGCGAATGGCCGCGACGGCTGCGGCGCAGGCGCCGGTGCCGCAGGCCTGGGTTTCCCCGGCACCGCGCTCCCAGACGCGCAGGCGCGCGCGCTGGCGGTCGATAACCTGCAGGAAGCCGACATTGACCCGCTGCGGGAAGCGCGGGTGATGTTCCAGCTTCGCGCCCAGCTGATGCACCGGCGCGCTGTCGACATCATCGACGCGCAGCACCGCATGGGGGTTGCCCATGGACACCGCAGCCAGCTCATGGCTCTGGCCATCGACGTCGACGGCGTAGCTCAACGCTTCGGCATCGGCCTGGAAGGGGATCTGCTCGGGCGCCAGGCGCGGTGCGCCCATGTCCACGGTGATCAGCCCATCGGCGCGCACGTTGAGCTCGATGATGCCGCCCTTGGTTTCCACACGGATGTGCTTCTTTACCGTCAGGCGCTTGTCCAGCACGAAGCGGGCGAAGCAGCGCGCGCCGTTGCCGCACTGCTCCACTTCGCTGCCGTCGGCGTTGAAGATGCGGTAGCGGAAATCCACGTCCGGGTGCTGCGGTGGTTCCACCAGCAACAGCTGGTCGAAACCGACACCGGTGTGGCGGTCGCCCCACTGCTTGGCGTGCTTGGGCTGGATGTGGGCATGCTGGCTGACCAGGTCGAGAACCATGAAGTCGTTGCCCAGGCCATGCATCTTGGTAAAGCGCAATAACATGGGCATCACTCCGGCAGGCGGCTTTCGCCCGCGAAGAGCTCGTCCAGGGTTTCGCGGCGACGCACTTCGAAGGCTTGCTCGCCGTCTACCATCACCTCGGCGGCGCGGCCACGGGTGTTGTAGTTGGAACTCATCACGAAGCCGTAGGCGCCGGCCGAACGTACGGCCAGCAGGTCGCCTTCTTCCAGCACCAGCTGACGATCCTTGGCCAGGAAATCACCGGTCTCGCAGATCGGGCCGACCAGGTCGTAGTTGCGCGCTTTGCCTTCACGGGGCTGCACTGGCGACACGTCCATCCAGGCCTGGTACAGGGCCGGGCGGATCAGGTCGTTCATCGCCGCATCGATGATGGCGAAGTCCTTGTGCTCGGTGTGCTTGAGGTATTCCACCTGGGTCAGCAGCACGCCGCCATTGGCGACGATGAAGCGCCCCGGCTCGAACACCAGGGCCAGGTCACGGCCTGCTAGGCGTTTGCGCACGGCGGCGATGTAGTCGCCGACCTGCGGCGGTTGCTCGTCGCGGTACTGCACGCCGAGGCCGCCGCCCAGGTCCAGGTGCTTGATGACGATGCCGCGCGCGGCCAGCTTGTCGATCAGCAGCAGCAGGCGATCCAGGGCATCGAGGAAGGGGGCCAGCGCGGTCAGCTGCGAGCCGATATGGCAATCGACGCCGATCACTTCGATGTTCGGCAACTCGGCTGCGCGGGCGTAGACCGCCTCGGCCTGCTCGATGTCGATGCCGAACTTGTTTTCCTTGAGGCCGGTGGAGATGTACGGGTGGGTACCGGCATCCACGTCCGGGTTGACCCGCAGCGAGACCGGCGCCTTGACGTCCATTGCGGCGGCGACCTTCTGCAGGCGCTCCAGCTCCACGCCCGACTCGACGTTGAAGCAGTGCACGCCGACTTCCAGGGCCCGGCGCATGTCGTCACGGCTCTTGCCGACGCCGGAGAACACGATGCGGCTCGGTTCGCCACCGGCGGCGAGCACGCGCTCCAGCTCACCGCTGGAGACGATGTCGAAGCCCGCGCCGAGGCGTGCCAGCACGTTCAGCACGCCAATGTTGGAGTTGGCCTTGACCGCGAAGCAGACCAGGTGCGGCGTGCCCGCCAGGGCATCGGCATAGCCGCGGTACTGCGCCTCGATGTGCGCACGCGAGTAGACGTAGGTGGGCGTGCCGAAGCGCTGGGCAATGGCGGACAACGCCACACCTTCCGCGAACAGCGAACCGTCGCGGTATTCGAAGGTGTTCATGGGCGGCCCTTATCTGTCTTGCGAAGAGGCGGACTGGTTATCATCCGGCAGGTACAGAGGGCCTTTCTGGCCGCAGCCGCCGAGCAGGGTGGCAACGGCGACGAGCGCGATGAGGGCAGTGAACAGCCGCTTCATGGTCAAATCCTTGTAATAAAGCATAATTGCCCCCGAGTATACCGACCCCCCGGCATGTTGCCTATGCGCCGGGGTTCCCGTCCGGCGGGGCTTTGCCCTGGCCCGTTGGTGCGTGCCGGCAATGGCGTGCGCGCATTTTGCGGCGGTTCGATGCAGCTGAATTTTTATGAGGTAAGTGCAATGAGTTTGAGCGAAGCCCGTTTCCACGATCTGGTCGATGCACTGCAGCAGGCGCTCGAAGACATCTTCGACGACAGCGACCTGGACATCGACCTGGAGAACTCCGCGGGCGTGCTGACGGTGCGCTTCGACAATGGCTCGCAATTGATCTTCAGCCGCCAGCCGGCGCTGCGTCAGCTGTGGCTGGCGGCCCGCTCCGGTGGTTTCCACTTCGACTACGACGAGGACAACCAGCGCTGGATCTGTGACAGCAGCGATGAGCTGCTCAGCGAAATGCTCGAGCGCATCGTTGCCGAGCAGTCGGGCGCCAGCCTCGAGTTCGATGACATCTGAAGTAGCTGGCGCTGAGCCGCGCCAGGCTGGCGCGCTTGTCGCCTCGCCCTGTCGGCGGCGTTGCTGCCTGAACGAGGCCGAGCGCTGCCTGGGCTGTGGGCGCCTGCTGGCGGAAATCCTCGAATGGGGCCAGGCCAGCGATGAGCGCCGGCGGGTTATTCGCGCCCTGGCCGAGCAGCGTCTGGCGCTCGGCTGAGCCGGCTCTTGTTTATTTGGGTGGCTGTGGTACGGTCAGCCCAGCTTCTACAAAAAGAGCTTCTGCAAAAACCCCGTCTTCTCGATGGGGTTTTGCTTTTTTGGCGTCCAGCAAAGGAGATATGCCCGCACCATGGCCAGTACAACGTCCATCACCATTACCCGCCTCGATCTGCAGCGCCTGGAGCAGTTGCTCGACGGCCTCGATGATTTCGGGCCGACCGCCGAGGCCTTGCAGGCCGAGCTGGATCGCGCCGAGGTGGTCGGCCACGACCAGATTCCGGCCGGGGTGGTGACCATGAATTCGCGCGTGCATTGCCGCGAGGAAGGAAGTGGCAAGGACTACCACCTGACCCTGGTCTACCCCCAGGACGCCGGCGGTGAAGGCAAGGTATCGATCCTTGCGCCGGTGGGTGCGGCTCTGCTGGGCCTCAGCGTTGGCCAGCATATCGACTGGCCGGTACCTGGCGGCAAGGTGCTCAAGCTGACCCTGCTGGCAGTCGAATACCAACCGGAGGCCGCTGGCGAATACACTCGCTGAGGCTGTTTGCGGTACCTGGCTCGGCCCCCTGCCGAGCCAGTCGTCTGTCATCGGGCCAAGCGTGGCGGCCCGCCGTCTTGCACCCGGCAAGCGGTTACAGGGTACGCAGTGCGCTGTTCAGCGCCTCTTCAAGGCTGGTCTTGTAGCGCAGGTAATGCACCACCGAGGGCTGTCGCCCGCCGAGCAGTGCGGACAGATCCAGGTCGGTGATGTAGCAGGGGTAGGGCTGCTCTTCGCGGCGTTGGGCGAGGATGTGCCTGGCCACGCTGGCGAACAGGTTTTCACCGTACTCGAGCTCGGAAAACTCCCGATGATTGCAGAACAGGCTGACGTAGGCGCGTGCGCCGCCCCCCGGCTCGACGATGGCCTGCACGTCATAGAACGGCTGGCTCACATCGTGCAGCGGTGCCGGGCGCGATTCCACGCGTTGCGCGCGTAGCGGTGCCGCGGGCAGCAGCTGGTAGTAGAAGATCTCCAGTGGCTGCTGCGCGGCTTCGAACGCCTGGGCGGCGTCGCGCCGATACAGCAGCGATTGCAGAAAACGGTGCAGTGGCGTCAGCAGGCTGCTTTCGTTGTGGAACGGCGCCTGGCTGCGCCACAGCGCGCCACATTCGTCCAGTACGCTGATCTGCGCCTGGCCGTCCGCTTCATCGAGGCGGTAGAACACCTGGATGCACGCCGGGCGCCCGGCCGCGAGGATCAGCGCCAGGTCTTCACCTTCCAGGGCGTGGCGGTCCAGGCGCAGCGGGCTGTACTCGGCGCGATCCTGAGCCAGGTGTTCGAGCAGCGCAGGCAGATCGTCGAGCATGCTGTGGCGGACGTTGCCGGGCGCCAGGTCGAGCAGGTGATAGCGGCGGGCGATCTGCAGTAGATAACGCTGTCGCTCGCCGCTATCGAGCGATTTGGTCAGCTCGCTCAGCAGGCTTTCGACCCGTTCGGCGATGGTCACGGCGCGGTTGCGGCAAAAGCACAGCACCCGCCGGTTGGCGCGCTCGCCGCGGGCCGGCAGCGCGTTGAGCACAGCGCGCAGGCAGTCGAGCAGGGCGGTGGGGCCGTCGTAGCGCTCGACCAGCAGTTCGTTCCAGCTGTTGAGGGTGATCCGCTCCAGCGTCAGCACCAGGTTGTCGCGCACGCCCGAATAGCCCAGCGGGTCGGTGCGTTCGCTGGTCATGTGCAGGTTCATCTGGCTGTGCTGCTTGAGCGGATCGACGCCGACGTTGATCAGCAGTAGTTCCTCGACCGGCCGCCGTGGGCGCGCCAGGGCGGCCTCGGGCACGCTTGCCAGTGGCATCGGCAGGGCTTGCGCCAGGCAGCCGAGCAACTGGCTGAGCTCGAACTCGCCGAGGTCGCTGTCGCCCGGGTGCAGCGACAGGTGCGTGCCACTGTCGATCACACCGTTGCGGTGGCTCCAGGCGAGCAGCTCGATCAGGCTGCGGGCCTGGCGCAGGGGCGCGAAATCCTGCCATTCCTGTGCGCCGAGGCTGCCGTTGTACAGGGCCCAGCGCTCACCTTTGGGCGCGGGGTTATGCACCAGGGTCAGGGTGTCTTCGCCGAGATCCGGGGCGATGCCCGGGTTGATGAATTCCACCTTGCCGGCCCGCCGTTCGAAGGCGGCATACAGGCGCCGGCCCAGCACGGCCAGGTCACGGTTACTGGCCGCCACGCCCTCGGGACGATGGCGGGCGAACCGCGACAGGAAGCGGTAGCTGTAATTGAGTTCGTTGACCAGTGCCTGGCGCTCGGTACTGACCTGGCGAACCTTCCACTGGCTGCGGCTGTCGAGCAGGATCAGCTGGCGTTCGCCCCAGCCCCACTCGCCAGTGAGGCGCTCGAGCAGCAGGCGCTGCCAGCTCTTTTCGCGGTGCCGCGGCGGCTTGCTGATCTTCTTGTTGACCTTCAGGTACAGGCAGCGCCTGACCAGTTCCAGGCGCTCGCTTTCGCCGCGCGCCTGCAGGTATTCCTCCAGGCGGCGGTAGATCAGCACGTAGGGGTCCAGCTCGTCGAGGTCGAGCAAACCGTCGTAGACCGCCTGCTTGAAACGCAGCGACAGGCAGCGCACCTCGGGGTGTTCGCTGGCGTAGACCTCGGTGAGCAGCAGCTTGAGCGCCGATTTGTAGGGCGATTCGATGCCCTTGAACAGCTGCCACATGCCGGCGCCGAGAAACTCGCCGGCCGGTACCCGGGCCAGGTGGCCAAGGTCGAGCACGTCCTCGCCACGGATGAAACGCTTGCTCAGCAAGGCCTCGGTGACATGGGCATAGCGATGCTCGTCGCGAGCCGGCACCAGCCACCACAGCGGCGTACGCCCGGCCAGCCAGATCGCCGTGCGGTAGAACTCGTCGAGGAGCAGGACATGCTGGGTGGTGCCGCAGTCGTCCGAGGTCAGCCGCGCGTCCCGTGCGCCGCTGCGAAAGCGCTCGGGGTCGATCAGGAAGAAGTGCGCCTCGGCGCCCTGGCTGGCCGCCCAGCTCTGCAGCAGGTCGCACTTGCGGCGCAGGGCTTCGCGCTCGCCCTCGTCGAGTTCGCTGGCGTGGCAGACCCACAGGTCCATGTCGCTCTGCTCGGCCTGGGCCAGGGTACCCAGGCTGCCCATCAGAAACAGGCCGTGGATGGGCGTCGGCGCTGGCGCGCGCGGCGGCTTGTAGGCGAAGGAGCGGGTCAGCCGCTGGGCTTCGGCCAGCAGTTCGGCAGTTGGTTCGAAATGGGCCAGCCCGGCCGGCGCCTGCGCCGACACGTAGCCTGGCAGCAACGGATGATTGACGTGAAGCAGCAGCGGCAACAGCGTCAGCACCCGTTGCTGGCGACTCGACAGCGCCTGCATGGCGCGCTGCAGACGGCCGTGGTTGATGCGCATGAAGCGCGCGCGCAGTTGCGTCAGCACCTTGCGGTCGATGCCGTCATCGATATCGGGTCGCAGGGGAAGGTGGCGCGTCATGCTCGGACTCGGCCGGGTGATGAGCAAGCCTACAGGCGCCGCACGCCCGCTCGCAATGGCCGCCGAGAGGCCTGCCGCCTGATGCGGCAGGCACGATCAGGCGTTCAGCGTGGCTGGGCGGTGGTGAGAATGGTTTTCAGGCTTTGTGCGTGCTCGGCGGCTTCATGGCCGAGGCGGGTCAGATAGCCGCCATCGGGAAGGGTGATCAACGCTTTCTCGTGCAGGCGCCCGGCAGCGGCGACCGCGGACGAGGCGGCGTCGTGGTGAATCTTCAGGCCCTCCTGGCCATTGTCCAGGTTGAACAGCAAAAGAATTTCCAGTTCGGCGACCAGATCGGCATTAAAGACCATGGTGACTCCTGCCTGTTGTTGTGGTGTACGGCGTGGGCCGTGGCTCGCGGGGTCATCCCGCAGACCCAGTGTAGTCAAACGGGCGGCAGTTCGCCGCGGTCAGTCTTCCTCGGGCAGCGTCGGCAAGGCGCGGAGCAGTTGCTCGTAGCGCTCGGCATCGAACGGGCGATCCTCGCGCAGCATGGCATCCACTTCGTGAGCCAGCACCATGGCCATCATCTCCACGCTCTCCTCCCGCTCATGGCCGATCAGCGTCAGCTTGTTCAGCACCGCCTGGGCAAACGCCGGCTCGCCGGATTCCAGCTGGTTCTCGATGGCCTGCACCAGGGTGTTCTCGGTGAAGCTGTCGTCGTCATGCTCGTCGGCGGTACTCATGGGGCAGTCCAGGGTCGGTGGAAAGTGGCCAGTGTAGACAGGGCAGCCGGGTGCTGGCCATGCACAATTGCCGCACGGCGTAGCTCCCGAAATATGGGAGTCTGTTTCTCATGTTGAGAATTGCCCGCGGCGCGGCTACAGTCACTGGCCTGGAGAACGCCATGCTAGAACCTTACGACAAGCCGGCACCCGCGGGGGCCCAGGCACTGTTTCGCGGACTCGCCGTCCTCGATGCCGTGGCCCAGGGTGCCAGCAGCCTGGCCGACATCGGCGCGACCATCGGCTGTACACGCAGCACCACCCATCGACTGATCGCCGCCCTGGTGCAGGCCGGTTATCTGCGCGCCCTGGGCGGCAGCAGCGGCGGCTATCAGCTCGGCCCCAGGCTCATCGAGCTCGGCTACCAGGCTCGCGCGCAGATGCCGCTGGCGAAGCGGGCACATCCGCACCTCGAACACCTGGCGCGGCACACCCAGGATACCGTGCACCTGGGCGTGCGTGACGGCGCCGAGGTGTTGTACATCGACAAGTTGCCGGGCAGCCGTGGCCTGGAAATGCGCTCGCGTATCGGCCTGCGCATGCCGCTGGCGCTGACCGGTATCGGCAAGTCGCTGATGCTCGACCTGTCGGAAAGCGAATGGCTGGCGCTCTACCAGCAGGCCGATGGCCTGTCCTGGACGCGCTTCCGCGAGCAGATGAGTGATTACGCCCGGGGTGGCTTCAGCGTCGATCTCGAGGAGAACGAGCTGGGCATTCGCTGCGTCGCCGCGCCGATACGGGAAGCCGGTGGGCAGATCGTCGCGGCCCTGAGCGTCGCCAGCGCCGTGCCCTACATGCCGGAAGTTCGCGTACAGGCCCTGGGACCCGCAGTGGTTGCCTGTGCGCACGCCATCTCGGCCGAACTGGGCTGGCGATCATCATGACCTGAACGGTCTGGCGATGCCTGTCACCAGGACACCATCACGCCCCGAGGAGGGCCAACAATGTCCGATTCATACCTGCAGCAGCTGCCGCTGATCGCCATCCTGCGTGGCGTAACCCCCCAGGAAATCGTGCCCGTGGGGCGGGCGCTCTACGAGGCCGGTTTTCGAGCCATCGAGATTCCGCTGAACTCGCCCGAGCCGCTGCACAGCATCAGCCTGCTGGCGGCCGAGTTGGGTGATCGTGCACTGATCGGTGCGGGCACGGTGCTCAGTGTTCAGCAGGTCGAGGAAGTGGCCCAGGCCGGTGGTCGGCTGATCGTCTCGCCGAACTGCAATGCGCAGGTGATTCAGGCGAGCCGCAAGCTGGGGGTGTTCAGCGCACCGGGGGTGGCAACGCCAAGTGAAGGCTTCGCTGCGCTGGAAGCGGGCGCCCATGTGCTCAAGCTGTTTCCGGCCGAGCAGTTCAGCCCGCAGATCGTCAAGGCCTGGCGCGCGGTGTTCGCCAGGGACATCGCGTTGTTGCCGGTGGGCGGCATCACGCCGACTAACATGGCGCCCTACATGGATGCTGGCGCCAGTGGCTTCGGGCTGGGCTCGGCGCTGTACAAGCCCGGCATGGGGGCCGCCGAGGTGGCGCGCAATGCGGCCGCCTTCGTCAGCGCCTGGCAGGCGATCCAGCGCTGAACCGAGTCGCCTGAGCTGCGCCAGGGGTCAGGGGCGGTTGGCGATCTTCTGCAGGTTCTCGTGGATCTTGAACAGCACGATCATCAGCTCGCAGCCGATGCGCGCGCCGATGGCGCCGCCGATCAGGGTGCCCAGGCCGCCGAGGAAACTGCCATAGGCGCCGAACATCATGGTCACGCTGCTCACCACCACGCTGAGCAGCATCAGCCAGTAGACGAAGGTGATGATTTTCGGGGTGAGCATCGCGTCGAAGAAGAACAGGTTCTTCATGGGGTAACTCCATTCCGTGGGTTGGCAAATGCCCGGCCGTTCGCGCCTGCCAGGCGCAACCCGAGGCGCCGGGCGGGCGCAGGGTAGCAGCCGCCACGGGCTGCGGCCAGTTGTCC
This sequence comes from Pseudomonas sp. G34, assembly GCF_031119625.1. GTDB lineage: Bacteria > Pseudomonadota > Gammaproteobacteria > Pseudomonadales > Pseudomonadaceae > Aquipseudomonas. The sequence continues at coordinate 287,699 of NZ_JAVHZV010000030.1, read as the reverse complement.
GAAATGCCCCTGGCGAGGCCGGGCGAATGCCGCTAGCGTGTAGCCTCTGGCCGATAGCCCGGCCTGCCTATCAGAGGGGAAAATCCATGCTCAGGCTCCATGGCTTCGGCGTCAGCAACTATTACAACATGGTCAAATTCGCCCTGCTGGAAAAGGGCCTGCCGTTCGAGGAAGTGCAGGTTTTCAGCTCCCGCGACGAGGCCTTTCTGGCGATCAGCCCGCGTGGCAAGGTGCCGGTGCTGCAGTGCGAGCACGGCTACATCAGCGAGACGTCGGCGATTCTCGAATACCTCGAGGCGCTCGGCCAGGGGCCGGCGCTGCTGCCCAGTGGCGCCTACGAGCAGGCGCGGGTGCGTGAACTGGCCAAGCACATCGAGCTGTACATCGAGCTGCCGGCCCGCGCCTGCTATGCCCAGGCGTTCTTCGGCCTGCAGGTCGACCCGGCGATTCAGGCCAAGAGCCGTGAGGAGCTGTTGGCCGGTATCGACTCGCTCAAGCGCCTGGGCAGGTTCTCGCCCTATGTGGCGGGCGATAGCCTGAGCCTGGCCGACCTGTATTTCCTGTACAGCCTCGATCTCGCCGCTGCCGTGGCGCACAAGGTGTTCGCCATCGACCTGCTGGGCGATTTCCCAAAAGCCAAGGCGCTACTCGAGCATTTCGCCGCGAACCCCAATGTGCAGCGCATCGCGGCCGACAAGGAGGCGCTGATGGAGCCGTTCCTGGCCCACATGAAGGCGCGCTTCGGCAACTGATCAGCCGGCGGCGAAGCTCGTCAGGGCTTCGCCGGTCAGGCGGTAGCCGATCCACTCGTTCTGTGGCTTGGCGCCGATCGATTCGTAGAACTCGATGGCCGGGGTGTTCCAGTCCAGTACCGACCACTCGAAGCGCCCGCAACCGCGCGCTACCGCCAGCTTGGCCAGGTGGCGCAGCAGCGCCTTGCCGGCGCCGACGCCGCGTTGCTGCGGGGTGACATAGAGGTCTTCCAGGTACAGGCCGTGCTTGCCCAGCCAGGTCGAGTAGTTGAAGAAATACACCGCGTAGCCGATCGGCTCGCCATCCAGTTCGCAGATCAGGCCATGGGCGGTGCCGCCCTCGGCGAACAGGCTGCTCTCGATGCCGGCGACATCGGTCTTCACCTCGTGCTCGGCCTTCTCGTAGATGGCCAGGTCGGTGATGAAACGCAGGATCAGGGCGGCGTCTTCGCGTACGGCAGGGCGGATGGTTAAGAGCATGCAGATGTCTCTTGGCAGTGTTCAGCTATAAGTGACGAGCCACGTCAGGGGCAGGCCGACCAGGCAAACAAGCCGAAAGCCGCGACCCAGGCGCTGCGCGTACCCATTGGGTCATCTATGCGTAACGGCAGGTTCGGGTAGCGGCCCAGGGTCAGCAGCCTGAGTGCCAGCCAACCGCTGGTGTAGAAGACGTAGCCGATGAGGATTTCAAGCGCGAACTCGGCAAATAGCGCCAAGCCGCGCAGCAGCAATTCGGGCATGGGAACTCCTTTTCCCGTGTCTCGCCGAGGCGTACTTAGCGGCCAGCCAGCAGCTCCCGACCGCGAGCCACCGCCGCACGCACCTGAGCCGGTGCGGTGCCGCCGATATGGTTGCGGGCATTCACCGAGCCTTCCAGGGTCAGCACGGCGAACACATCCTGCTCGATCTGCTCGCTGAACTGGCGCAGTTCGTCGAGGCTCATCTCGGCCAGGTCCTTGCCGCTGTCCACGCCGTATTTCACCGCGTGGCCGACGATCTCGTGGCAGTCACGGAACGGCAGGCCCTTGCGCACCAGGTAGTCAGCCAGGTCGGTGGCGGTGGAGAAGCCGCGCAGCGCCGCTTCACGCATGATCGCGTGCTTGGGCTTGAGCGCCGGAATCATGTCGGCGAAGGCGCGCAGCGAATCGCGCAGCGTATCGGCGGCGTCGAACAGCGGTTCCTTGTCTTCCTGGTTGTCCTTGTTGTAGGCCAGCGGCTGGCCTTTCATCAGGGTCAGCAGGCCGGTCAGGGCGCCGAACACGCGGCCGGTCTTGCCACGTACCAGCTCGGGCACGTCGGGGTTCTTCTTCTGCGGCATGATCGAGCTGCCGGTGCAGAAACGATCCGGCAGGTCGATGAACTGGAACTGCGCGCTGGTCCATAGCACCAGCTCTTCGGAGAAGCGCGACAGGTGCATCATGGCGATGGAGGCGGCGGCGCAGAATTCGATGGCGAAGTCGCGATCCGACACGCCGTCCAGGGAGTTGCCGCCCACCGCGTCGAAGCCCAGCAGCTCGGCGGTGATTTCACGCTGGATCGGGTAGGTGGTGCCGGCCAGTGCAGCGCTGCCCAGGGGCATGCGGTTGGTGCGCTTGCGACAGTCGACCAGGCGCTCATGGTCGCGGCTGAGCATCTCGAACCAGGCCAGCAGGTGATGCCCGAAGGTCACCGGCTGGGCGGTCTGCAGGTGGGTGAAACCGGGCATGATGGTCTCGGCTTCACGCTCGGCCTGCTCCAGTAGGCCCTGCTGCAGGCGGGTGATCTCGGCGAGGATCAGGTCGATCTCGTCACGCAGCCACAGGCGGATGTCGGTGGCCACCTGGTCGTTGCGCGAGCGGCCGGTGTGCAGCTTCTTGCCGGTTACGCCGATGCGGTCGGTCAGGCGTGCCTCGATGTTCATGTGCACGTCTTCGAGGTCGACACGCCAGTCGAATTGACCGGCTTCGATCTCGCTCTGGATCTGCGTGAGGCCGTCGATGATCGCGTCGCGCTCAGCATCGGTGAGCACACCGACCTTGGCCAGCATGCTGGCATGGGCGATGGAGCCCATGATGTCGTGGCGGTACAGGCGCTTGTCGAATTCCACCGAGGCAGTGAAGCGGGCGACGAAGGCGTCGACGGGCTCGCTGAAGCGGCCGCCCCAGGACTGGTTGGTTTTCTCTTGGCTCATGAATAGGACTCGGCTGTAGGCGTATTCGGACGGGGCAAGGCGGCCCGTCATGGCGGAAAAGTGTGCCGATGATAACAGACCCGGCACCCTGCGCAGCGGCCGGTGCGAGTGTCGCCTGGGTCACAGTTTCACCCCTTGGCCATGGGTTTGCGCGGCTTATTTCGCCTGTGCGCCATGGCCTCTCTTGCTGGTTGCGCAGCGCCCGCCGAAACTGCAGCGATGAACGACCAACGCAAGACCTCGACCCCTGCGGCGCCGAACGATTTCTTCGTGCCCGAACTGTGCCAGCCCGAAGCGCTGCTCAGCACCGTGCTGCTCGCCGAACTGCTGGTGCTGGTACTGGTGCTCGCCGAGCCGATGCTGCCCGGTTTCGACTGGGTACGCCTGGCGCTGACCTCGCTGTTCGTGCAGTGGATCGTGCTGCTCTCGTCGGCGCTGCTGTGCCGCCTGCGGCCGCTGCTCGCGCGGCTGCCGGCGATGTGGGCGGGCGCGGCCTGCTGCGCCCTGGTGGTGGGGCTGACCCTGGGCTGCACGGCGGTGGCCGACTACTACGACCTGGGTGGCCCGCTGCCCCACGAGGGCGAGGTCAACCTGTACCTGCGCCATGCGCTGATCAGCCTGATCATGTCGGCGCTGCTGCTGCGCTATTTCTATCTGCAGAGCCAGTGGCGGCGTCAGGAGCAGGCCGAGCTGCGCGCGCGCATCGAATCGCTGCAGGCACGTATCCGCCCGCACTTCCTGTTCAACAGTTTGAACAGCATCGCGAGCCTGGTTGTCACAGATTCTGCCAGGGCGGAACAGGCGGTGCTGGATCTCTCCGACCTGTTCCGGGCAAGCCTGGCCAAGCCCGGTAGCCTCGTCAGTTGGAGCGAGGAACTGGAACTGGCACGGCGGTACCTGTCGATCGAGCAATACCGGCTTGGCGAACGGCTACAGTTGCAGTGGGATGTCGACGATGTGCCTGCTGACCTGCCGATTCCCCAGCTGACGCTGCAGCCTTTGCTGGAGAACGCTCTGATCTACGGTATCCAGCCACGTATCGAGGGGGGACTGGTGCAGATATCAGCCACATACAACGATGGTGTATTCCATCTCAGCGTCTGCAATCCCTATGAGGAAGGCGGCGCGCCCATGGCCTCGCGCGGCACGCACCAGGCACTGGCCAACATCGATGCACGGCTTGCGGCGATTTTCGGCCCGCAGGCCAATCTCAGCGTGGAGCGCCGTGATGGCCTTCACTACACCCGTCTACGCTACCCATGTGCAAGACCCATGCAGGAAGCCAGATCATTATGAATGTCTTGATCGTTGATGACGAACCCCTCGCCCGTGAGCGCCTGAGCCGAATGGTGGCCGCGCTGGATGGCTATCATGTGGTCGAGCCCTCTGCGAGCAATGGCGAGGAGGCCTTGGCGCTCGTCGAGAGCCTCAAGCCCGACGTCGTGTTGCTCGATATCCGCATGCCAGGCCTCGATGGCCTGCAGGCCGCTGCCAAGCTCTGCGAGCGCGATGCGCCGCCAGCGGTGATCTTCTGCACCGCCCACGACGAGTTCGCGGTGGAGGCGTTCCAGGTCAGCGCGGTGGGCTATCTGGTCAAGCCCGTGCGCCCTGAACACCTCGAGGACGCGCTGAAGAAAGCCGAGCGTCTCAATCGCGTGCAACTGGCCGCGCTGACCCGGCCGGCAGCGGAAAGTGGCGTTGGCCCGCGCAGTCATATCAGCGCGCGGACTCGCAAGGGCATCGAGCTGATTCCCCTGGACGACGTGATCTATTTCATCGCCGATCATAAATACGTGACCCTGCGTCACGACGGTGGCGAGGTACTGCTCGACGAGCCGCTCAAGGCCCTCGAGGATGAGTTCGGTGATCGCTTCGTGCGTATCCACCGCAATGCCCTGGTGGCGCGCGAGCGCATCGAGCGCCTGCAGCGCACCCCGCTGGGCCACTTCCAACTGTATCTGCGAGGGCTCAATGGCGATGCCCTGGTGGTCAGTCGCCGTCATGTGGCGGGTGTGCGCAAGCTGATGAACCATATCTAGTCGCCGCGCCGTGAGTAGGGCGAAGGGTCGCAGCCGGCTTCGGGTAGGCGGCCCATGAGCCTGTTATGATTCGCGGCAACTGGTTTTCTGGAACGTTCACATGCCCCGCGAAATTCGCATCGCCACCCGCAAGAGTGCCCTGGCCCTGTGGCAGGCCGAACACGTCAAGGCCCGTCTTGAAGCGGCACACCCCGGCTTGCAGGTGAGCCTGGTGCCGATGGTCAGCAAGGGCGACAAGCTGCTCGATGCGCCATTGGCCAAGATCGGCGGCAAGGGCCTGTTCGTCAAGGAGCTGGAAACCGCACTGCTGGAAGACCAGGCCGACATCGCCGTGCATTCCATGAAGGATGTGCCGATGGACTTCCCCGCGGGCCTTGGCCTGTTCTGCATCTGCGAGCGCGAAGACCCGCGCGATGCCTTCGTTTCCAACGGCCATGAGCGTCTCGACACGCTGCCGGCCGGCAGTGTGGTCGGCACCTCCAGCCTGCGCCGCCAGGCCCAGCTGTTGGCCCGCCGGCCGGATCTGAAAATCCATTTCCTGCGCGGCAACGTCAACACCCGCCTGGCCAAGCTGGATGCCGGCGAGTACGACGCCATCATCCTTGCTGCCGCGGGGTTGATTCGCCTGGGCTTCGAGGATCGCATCCGCGACTCCATCGCTGTCGAGCACAGCCTGCCGGCGGGCGGCCAGGGCGCCGTCGGTATCGAATGCCGGGTTGGCGATACCGAACTGCAACAACTGCTGGCGCCGCTCAACCATTCCGAGACTGCGCTGCGCGTGACGGCCGAGCGTGCCATGAACAAGCGCCTCAATGGCGGTTGTCAGGTGCCCATCGCCTGTTACGCGATTCTCGAAGGTGAGCAGCTGTGGCTGCGTGGTCTGGTCGGCGAGCCGGATGGCAGCCGCCTGCTGCGCGCCGAACAGCGCGGCGCGGCCGATGACGCCGAGCGCCTTGGCATCGAGGTCGCCGAAGCACTGCTGGCCCAGGGCGCCGGCGAGATCCTCGCGGCCATCTACGGTGAGGCCACTGCCCCGTGACGGGCTGGCGCCTGCTGCTGACCCGCCCCGAGCAGGAGTGCCAGGCGCTGGCCCAATCGCTCGCGGGCCAAGGTATCCAGAGTGCCTGCCTGCCCCTGCTGGGTATCGAGCAACTGCCTGAAGCGCCTCAGCACAGCGCCACCATCTGCGAGCTGCACCGCTACACGGCGGTGATCGTGGTGAGCAAACCCGCCGCCCGCTTCGGCCTCGAGTTGCTGGATCGCTACTGGCCGCAGCCGCTTGCCGAGCAGCCCTGGTTCAGCGTTGGCGCCGGTACCGGGCAGATCCTTGCCGACTACGGCCTGACGGTGTTCTGGCCGCGCGGCGGCGACGACAGCGAAGCCTTGCTGGAACTGCCCGAACTGCAGGCGGCGCTGGAGGAGGCGATGTTTCCCCGGGTGCTGATCATTCGCGGCGAGGATGGCCGCACCTTGCTGGCCGAGCGCTTGCGTGCGCAAGGCGTCGAGGTGGATTATCTGCCGGTCTATCGCCGGGTACTGCCCGCCTACCCGCCCGGTACGCTGCAGGAACTGATACAGGTGGAACGCTTGAATGGGCTGGTGGTCAGCAGTGGGCAGGGCCTGACGCATCTGCAGCAACTGGCGGCGGATGACTGGCCCACGCTGGCGCAGCTACCCTTGTTCGTGCCCAGCCCGCGTGTCGCCGAGATGGCCCGCGCGCTCGGTGCGGTTGATGTTGTGGATTGCCGTGGTGCCGACACCGCGGCGTTGTTGGCGGCCTTGCGTGCGCAGGCTTCGCCCGACTCTTGAAGCAAAGGATGGATACGTGAGCGAAGCGACTCCCCCGAAAGAGCAGGATCAGCCTGTGCAGACCGCCCCCGAATCGTCCCCAGCCGCTGCCGAGGCCAAACCGGCGCCGCGCGGCTCGGCGATTGCCGCCGTGGCCCTGTTGGTCGGCGCCATCGGTGTCGGCGTCGGCGGCTGGAGTGCCTGGCAATTGCGCGCCTTGCAGAGTGAGGCACAACAACAGTCCGGCCAGCTCGAGCAGGCCCGCAGCCAGACCCAGGCATTGGTGCAGCGCACCGATAGCCTCGATGGCCGCTTCGAGCAACTGCCCAGCGTGGAGGAGCTCGAAGAGCGCCGCCAACTGGTGACGCAATTGCAGGGTGACCAGCAGTTGCTCAATCGCCGCCTGGAAACCGTGCTGGGTGCCAGCCGCCAGGAGTGGCGCCTGGCCGAGGCCGAACACCTGTTGCGCCTGGCCAGCCTGCGCCTGTCCGCGTTGCAGGACATCAACAGCGCCACGGCGCTGGTTCAGGCCGCCGATGAAATCCTCCGTGATCAGGATGACCCGGCTGCCTTCGCTGCCCGTGAACAATTGGCGAAGAGCCTGGAGGCGCTGCGCGCCACCGACAATCCCGATCGCACCGGGTTGTTCCTGCAGCTCGGTGCGCTGCGCGAGCAAGCTGCGCAGCTCAATTCCCTCAATCCGAAGTTCGTTGCCGACGGCGGCGTGCTCGGCGAGCTGGCCGCCGAAAGCGAACCTGGCACCTGGTGGGGCCAGGCCCTGCACAAGCTCTCGGAGTATTTCCGCCTCGATTTCAATGCCGACCAGAACGTGCGCCCGTTGCTGGCCGGGCAGAGCCTCACCCAAGTGCGCCTGGCACTGAGCCTGGCGCTCGAACAGGCGCAGTGGGCCGCCTTGCACGGGCAGACCCAGGTCTATCGGCAGGCACTGCAGCAGGCTGCCGAGGTGCTGGACGCCAACTTCAATCGTGACAACCCGGACAGCCGCGCCCTGCGCACCCGGGTTGGCGAGCTGGTCGACCAGCCCATCGAGGTCAAGGCGCCCGAGCTCAGCGAATCGCTCAACGCCGTGCAGGCCTATATCGAGCACAAGCAGTCGGCGCGTGAGCGCCTCAAGGATGCCCCCGGCGAAGCTGCTGGGGAGGAGCGCCCATGAAGCGCGTTTACCTGCTGTTGCTCACCGTGCTGGTGATCGGCGGGCTGGCGCTGCTGGGCCTGGCCGTTTCCGAACACCAGGGCTACGTGCTGTTCGCCTACAAGGGGTTTCGCTACGAGTCGACGTTGTGGGCGTTCGTGCTGCTGATCGTTGCGGTCGTTCTGGCGCTGTGGCTGCTGCGCCTGCTGATTCGCGCGCTGCTGACCTCGGTCGGGCTGATCAACCCCTGGTCGCGGCTGCACCGCGAGCGCCGGGTGCGCAGCGCTTCCGAGCACGGCTTTCAGGAACTGATCGAAGGCCGCTGGAGCAAGGCGCAGACGCACCTGAGCCGCATCGCGCGCAACGAGTCGCGCCCCTTGATCCACTACCTGGGCGCCGCCCGTGCGGCCCACAATCTCGAGCATTACGAACAAAGCGACGCCCTGCTGGAAGAGGCGCTGCAGCGCCAGCCGAATGCCGAGCTGGCCATCGCCCTGACCCACGCCGAGTTGCAACTGGCGCGCGGCGAAATCGACAATGCCCAAGAAACCCTGCAGGTGATGCACGAGCGTCATCCGCACAACCCGCAGGTGCTGCGCCAGCTGCAGCAGCTCTACGCCACCCGCGGCGACTGGCAGGCGGTACTTAAGCTGCTGCCGGTGTTGCGCAAGGAAAAGGCCATGGCGCCGGCCGAACTGATGGCGCTGGAGCGCCGCGCCTGGCGTGAATACCTGCTCGGCCTGGATTTCAAGGAGGCGGGCGACGGTGCGCTACCGTCCCTGGCGCAGGCCTGGGAGCGCCTGTCGCCCAACCTGCGTGGTGAGCCCGAGCTGCTCGCGGTGTATGCCGACCGGTTGCGTGCGCTGGGTGCTGAGCCCGGTGCCGAAGAGCTGCTCAGCAAGGCGTTGAACCGTGAATACGACGGCCGCCTGGCGCGTCTTTATGGGCTCCTGCGGGGTCGCGATTCGGCCAAGCAGCTGCGCAATGCAGAAGGCTGGCTCGAGCAGCACCCCAATGATGCCGGCTTGCTGCTCACCCTCGGGCGCCTGAGCCTGCACAATCAGCTGTGGGGCAAGGCGCGCGATTATTTCGAAGCCAGCCTGACCCTGGAACGCCACCCCGAGACCTGTGCCGAGCTGGCGCGCCTGCTCGCGCAACTGGGCGAAGTGGAGCGCAGCAACCGCTTGTTCCAGGAAGGCCTGGGGCTGCTCGACCGACGTCTCAGTGGTCAGGTTGCGGTGCTAGCTGCCGAGCCGCAGCGTATGCCCAGCGGCGGCTGAGCAACGAGTACCGGCGGCGCTCCTGTCGGCGCTCGCCATCAAGCGTCTTGAAGGGTGACTGGCGCAGGCATAACCTGAGACGAAATGAGAGGTCGGACTGCAATCGGAATCATGCTAGTGTCCTGACTCGGCTGCACGTTCAGGGAGCGATTCGTGATTGCGTTTGCCGTCGCTGTACGCAGCGACATTTGGCCGGAGGGAATGCCGACAGGCGACCAGCCAACTTTCCGCTTCGCGGCGACGACAGGTTGCACAACGGTCAACGCCCGATGCCCACAGGACATACCGATAAGGGAGCGAGATCACCATGCTCGAAAGTTGCCAGAATGCGCAGGAGCGGTGGGGCGGCGTACATCTGTTGATCGATCGCTGGTTGCAGGAACGTGCCGAGTTGATCAAGGCCTACGTTGCCATCAGCGACGTCAGTGACGCGGCGGTGATGCAGCGTTTCTGTGAAATCCTCGTCGACTATGTGTCCGCTGGGCACTTCGAGGTTTATCAGCAGCTCAACGAGGAAGCGCGCGCGTTCGATGATCAGCGCGGCCTGGAGCTGGCCAAGCAGATCTACCCGCGTATCGAGGTAATCACTGAAGCCGCTCTGGCGTTCAATGATCGCTGCGATGCCGGTGATTGCGGCGATGTCGACGCGGTAAGCGGTGAGCTCAAGCGTCTGGGGCAGATGCTGCATGAGCGCTTCGAGCTCGAGGATTGCCTCATCGAAGTCCTGCACACCGCCCACAAACAGCTGGCCAGCGCCGCCACTGTATGAGCCAAGACGCCGCGATTGTTCGCGGCGTCTTTGTTTCGCGCCCTCGTGAACCCTACACAGGTGCTTGCAAAGCGCCTCTGGCGGGCGCAAATTTCACCCACTTAGTATGGCTTTTTCCCCATCCGCCTGGAGGCGCGTCATGCCGGCCACAAAAAACCTGAAGAAGAAATCGGTCACCACCCCTTTGCATCTGCTGCAGCAGTTGTCCGCAAGCTTGCTCGAGCACCTTGAGAACGCTTGCTCGCAAGCGCTGGTCGATGCCGAGAAGATTCTCGCCAAACTGGAAAAACAGCGCGGTAGCGCCCAGGAAAAACTGCACAAGGCGCGCGGCAAATTGCAGTCGGCAGTCGCCGACGGCAAGGCCAAGGCGCAGTCCAAGGCCAAGGCCGCAGTGGACGAGCTGGAAGGCGCGCTTGATGCGTTGCAGACTCGCCAAACCGAAACCCGCCAGTACATCGTGCAGCTCAAGCGTGATGCCCAGGAAAGCCTGAAACTGGCCCAGGGTGTTGGCAAGGTGCGTGAGGCGGCCGGCAAGGCGCTGTCCAGCCGTGACAAGGCCCAGGCCAAGCCGGTTGCCGCCAAAGCCGCAGCGAAACCGGTTGCCAAGCCAGCCGCCAAGGCGGTGGCGAAACCTGCCACCAAGCCAGCGGCCAAAGCAGCGGTAAAAGCTGCTGCCAAGCCTGCTACCCAAGCTGCCGCAAAAGCGGCTACTGCCAAGCCCGCCGCCAAACCGGCAGCAAAGGCCGCCGCCAAGCCCGCTGCCAAACCAGCGGCTCAAGCCGCTGCGAAATCGGCTACCGCCAAGCCGGCGGCGAAGCCTGCCGGCAAATCTGCAGCTAAACCGACTGCGGCTAACTCGGCTGGCAAGACGGCGGCAAAACCGGCTGCGAAATCCGCTGCCGCCAAGCCAGCGGTCAAGGCTGCCCCTAAACCTGCTGCCAAGCCAGCTAGCAAAGCGGCCGCGAAGCCGGCCACTCAGGCAGCCGCGAAGCCCACTGCCGCCAAGCCGGCGACCAAGGCCGCTGCCACCAGGGCAGCTGCTAAACCAGTAGCAAAACCTGCCGCTGCCAAGCCTGCGGCAAAGCCTGAAACCGCCAAGCCTGCCTCTGCGGCCGTCGCGAACAAGCCGGCAGCCGAGCCTGCCGCCGCCGCAACCTCCGCTACCAGTGCTGCCAACGGCGCAACGCCGCCAGCCAATAGCTGATTCAGGCATCTCGAGCCTGCGAGCGGTAAGCTCGCAGGCTTTGCTTGGCCCTGGCCCCCAGGGCAATCAGCGGTTGTTCTCCCAGGCTGATCAGTCTGCGCTTTGCATTTTCCCCCGTTACGGCACTCGACAAGCCTGTGTCCTACAGCTCGGCCAATGGCCGGGTCGATGAAGCCAGAAGCCCAGTGGCCGTTGTGCAGAGCCAGCCGGTTCACCGCACACCTCGATAAGCTCGCGGCAAGTCTCGATTCGTCCTTGGTTGGCGCACTGAGCCGGCTTGCTGGCCGACAGGCTAGCGCAGCCCTGTCTGCTAAGCTGGATGAGCTGAGCGCGTTGCTCGAGCGTGTCGTGCGTACCCCCAGAAGGAGAGCAGGATGGCTGTCAAAAAGAATACCGAGAAACAGACCAGCTCGTGGATCGGCGAGGTTGAAAAGTACTCGCGGCAGATCTGGTTGGCAGGCCTGGGCGCTTATTCCAAGGTCAGCAAGGACGGCCCCAAGCTGTTCGATACCCTGGTCAAGGATGGCGAAAAGGCTGAGAAAGCCGCCAAGAGCAACGTCGATAAGCAGGCCGATACGGTGAAATCGTCCGCCGGCGGTACCCGTTCGCGCGTCGATGAGGTCAAGGACAAGGCGATCGGCAAGTGGAGCGAGCTCGAAGAGGCATTCGACAAGCGTCTCAACAGTGCCATCTCCCGCCTTGGCGTGCCGAGCCGCAATGAGGTCAAGGCGCTCAACGACAAGGTCGACCTGCTGACCCGCCAGCTGGAGACGCTGACCGGTGTGTCCGGCAAGCCGGCGGCCAAGGCGGCAGCGGCCAAGCCGGCGGGCAAAACGGCGACGGCGGCCAAGCCGACTACCAGCAGCAAGACGGCGAGCGCCGCCGCCGTGAAGTCAGCCGCCAAACCGGCCGCTGCCAAACCCGCAGCAGCCAAGAAAAAGCCGGCCAGCAAAACGGCGGCGGCCAAGCCGGCCACCGCTACCAAGACCCCGGTCAAGCCAGCGGCCAAACCCGCGGCCAAGGCAGCCAGCAAGCCGGCGGCGAAGAAACCGGCGGCGAGCAGGGCCACCGCAGCGCCCGCGACGCCGGCCGGCACGCCGGGGCTACCAGCCAGCAACGCTTCCGGCACTCAGACCTGAGTCGGCCGTTCGCCTGCCAAGCGCCCGACCCCGTATCGGGCGTTTGTGTTTTTAGCGGGCGTGTTCGACCAGGTGGCAGCCAGTACCACCCACCGGGGGTCAGAGCATCAGACGCACGACCGACTCGTTCGGGTCGCGGGATTGGCCGGCGGCGGCCAGGGCGTCCAGGTAGTCTCGCCACAGCTCGTCCTGGCGCAGGGCCAGTTGATGCAGGTAGTCCCAGCTGAACAGCCCGCTGTCGTGGCCGTCATCGAAGCTCAGCTTGAGGGCGTAGTTGCCGGCGGGCTCGATACCGACCAGCGCGACATTGAGTTTGCCGGTCTGCAGGATGGGTTTGCCGTGGCCCTGCACTTCGGCAGAAGGCGAGTGCACGCGCAGGAATTCGGCCGGCAACCGATAGCTGTCATTGCCGTAGTGCAGCTCCAGAATGCGCGAGGCCTTGTGCAGCTTGATCGAGGTTGGGATAAGCACGGCAGGCTCCAGGCTGCGCGGTGAGGTCACCGCGCAGTGCGAGGCTATCAGAGAATGTAGCGCGACAGGTCTTCGTCCTGGGCCAGCTCACCGAGGTGGCTGTTGACGTAGGCCGCGTCGATGCGAATGGTCTCGCCGTTCTGCTGGCCCGCCAGGTCACCGGCGCTGAACGACACTTCCTCGAGCAGGCGTTCGAGCAGCGTATGCAGGCGACGGGCACCGATGTTCTCGGTCTTCTCGTTGACCTGCCAGGCGATCTCGGCGATACGCTTGATGCCCTCTTCGACGAACTCGATGCCCAGGCCTTCGGTCTGCAGCAAGGCCACGTATTGCTCGGTGAGCGACGCATGGGGTTCGCTGAGGATGCGCTCGAAATCTTCCGGGCTCAGGGCCTTGAGCTCGACGCGAATCGGCAGGCGGCCCTGCAGCTCCGGCACCAGATCGCTCGGCTTGCTGAGGTGGAAGGCGCCCGAGGCGATAAACAGGATGTGGTCGGTCTTGACCATGCCCAGTTTGGTGTTCACGGTGCAGCCCTCGATCAGCGGCAGCAGGTCGCGCTGTACGCCTTCGCGGGATACGTCGGCGCCGCCGGCGTTGGCGCGCTTGGCCACCTTGTCGATCTCGTCGATGAACACGATGCCGTGCTGCTCGACGGCTTCGAGTGCCTTGGCCTTGAGTTCTTCCTCGTTGACCAGGCGGCCGGCTTCCTCGTCACGCACCAGCTTGAGTGCATCCTTGACCTTGAGCTTGCGGCTCTTCTTCTTGCCCTTGCCCATGTTGGAGAACAGGTTCTGCAACTGGCTGGTCATTTCTTCCATGCCGGGCGGCGTCATGATTTCGATGCCAGCCGGGCTGTCGGCCACTTCGATATCGATTTCCTTGTCATCCAGCTGGCCTTCGCGCAGGCGCTTGCGGAACAGCTGGCGGGTGTTGGAATCGCCGTTCGGTGCGGCCTCTTCGGCAAAGCCGCTGCGCGCCGGCGGCAGCAGGGCGTCGAGAATACGGTCTTCGGCGGCATCTTCGGCGCGGTGGCGTACGCGGATGATCTCCTGCTCGCGGAGCATCTTCAGCGCGGCATCGGCGAGGTCGCGGATGATCGATTCGACATCGCGGCCAACGTAACCGACCTCGGTGAACTTGGTGGCTTCGACCTTGAGGAACGGCGCATTGGCCAGTTTGGCCAGGCGACGGGCGATCTCGGTCTTGCCGACACCGGTGGGGCCGATCATCAGGATGTTCTTCGGCGTGACCTCGGCGCGCAGCTCGGCGGGCAGCTGCATGCGCCGCCAGCGGTTGCGCAGGGCGATGGCCACGGCGCGCTTGGCGTCGTCCTGGCCGATGATGTGGCGATTGAGTTCGTGAACGATCTCGCGGGGTGTCATGGACATGAGCGGGCTCCGATCCGGACTGGCCTAGATGGCCGAGTCCAGTTCCTCGATGGTCAGATTCTGATTGGTGAAGACGCAGATGGAACCGGCGATCTTCAGCGCGGTTTCGGCGATCTCCCGGGCGTCGAGGTCTTCGCTGCCTTTTTGCAGCAGCGCCAGCGCCGCGGCCTGGGCGTAACCGCCGCCCGAGCCCATGGCGATCAGACCATGCTCGGGTTCGACCACGTCACCGTTGCCGGTGATGATCAGCGAGGCATCCTTGTTGGCCACCGCCAGCATGGCTTCCAGGCGGCTCAAGGAGCGGTCGGTACGCCAGTCCTTGGCCAGTTCGACGGCGGCCCGCACCAGGTGGCCCTGGTGCCTTTCGAGCTGCGACTCGAAGCGTTCGAACAGGGTGAAGGCATCGGCGGTGGCACCGGCGAAACCGGCGATGACCTGGCCGTGGTACAGGCGGCGAACCTTCTTCGCGTTGCCTTTCATCACGGTATTGCCAAGGGAAACCTGGCCGTCGCCACCCATGACGACTTTGCCATGGCGGCGCACTGAAACGATGGTGGTCAAGGGGAGAGTCTCCACGCTGCGGGGCGAAATGGCCCTGATGAAAACTCAGATGGGGTGCCCGTCGCGGTTTTTCAACCGGCGCGCGGGTTAACAGGCCATTGAAAAACGTAGGCGAGGCCGCCGATGCGAGGCAAAACAGGCGAAAAAGCGCAGTTTACGTGTTGTAAATGAGCATTTTGACTGGGCTGGCATTCCAGCCTGTTTTAACCAAGCAGCGGCAGCGCAGGTAGTTTTCCAACCGCCTGTTAAAGGCGATCAGCGTAGTTGGCGCTGCTGCAACAGCAGGTTGCCGAAGCCGCCGGCTGCCAGGGTCTTCTGGGCGCTGGCCAGTTGCTCGCGATTGGCGAAGGGGCCGACCAGCACGCGGTGCCAGGTCTTGTCCGCCACGGTGCCGGATTCCACCCGCACGTTCTGGCCGAGCAGAATGATCTGCGCGCGCATGCTCTCGGCCTTGTCCTTGCTCGGGAACGAGCCGGCTTGCAGGAAGAATTGCGTGGTCAGCGGTGCCTGGGTGGTCTCCGCCGGTTTGGCAACCGGGGGTGGCGGTGGCGGCGTTTCACCGTTCAGCGCAGCCTGGGCGCGGGCAGCATCGATCTTGGCGGCTTCCTCCGGGGTTACCGGCTTCTGCTCGGGCGTCGGCGTGGTGGGCGGCGGCACTGCATCCGGCGGCACGATGACTTCCGACTCGGGCAGCAGGGTGTAGAAGTCGTACTTGGGCTTGCCCGGTTCCTGGCTGGTCGCCGACGGCGTTGGCTTGGTCGAGGTGCTGGCGCGCTCCGGTTGTGGCTTGTCGCGTTTGACCGCGTCGTCCCCCGGCTTGAGGTTGAGCAGCAGGGTGACGAACACGCCCACCGCCAGGCCGCAGGCAAGCCAGATCCAGCCCGGTACCGGGCGTTTGCTCGGGGCCTTGTAGCGGCTGGCGCCACGTTTGGGTGCTGGCTTCTTGCGGGCTGCCACTTACATGCGCTCCAGGGTTTCCAGGCCCAGCAGTTGCAGGCCTTGCTTGAGGGTACGGCGCGTCAGCGCGGCCAGGCGCAGGCGGCTCTGGCGGGTGGTCTCGTCTTCGGCGCCGAGTACCGGGCAGTGCTCGTAGAAGCTGGAGAACAGCCCGGCCACGTCATAGAGGTAAGCGCACAGCAGGTGCGGCGTGCCCTTGTCGGCGACGCTGCCCAGCACTTCGCCGAACTGCGCGAGCTTGCCGGCCAGTTCGATTTCCTGGGCCGCGTGAAGTTCGATATGGCCGCCGATCTCCTCGATGCCTTTGCCCAGCTTGCGGAAGATGCTCGCGGTACGGGTATAGGCGTACAGCAGGTAAGGCGCGGTATTGCCCTCGAAGCTGAGCATCAGTTCGAAGTTGAAGCTGTAGTCGCTGGTGCGGTGCTTGGATAGGTCGGCGTATTTCACCGAGGCAATACCCACGACCCGGCCAATTTCGCGCAGTTCGGCTTCTTCGAACGGCGTCTCCCCCTTGGCTGCGCGCTGATCGTTGCGCTCTTTCACCAGCTCGTAAGCACGGAGTTCGGCTTCGTCGAGCAGGTCGATCAGCTTCACGGTGCCGCCATCGCGGGTCTTGAACGGCCGGCCATCGGCGCCGTTCATGGTGCCGAAGCCCATGTGCTCCAGGTCCATGCCCTCGTGCACGAAGCCGGCACGACGGGCGACCTCGAAGGCCATCTGGAAGTGCAGGGCTTGGCGCTGGTCGACGAAGTACAGGGCGCGGTCGGCCTTGAGCACCTGGCTGCGGTAACGCATGGCCGCCAGGTCCGTGGTCGAGTACAGGTAGCCGCCGCCGGCTTTCTGCACGATCACCGGCAGCGGGTTGCCCTCGGCGTTCTTGTATTCGTCGAGGAAGACGCACTGGGCGCCGTTGTCCTCGGTGAGCAGGCCCTTGCTGCGCAGGTCGGCGACCACGTTGGCGAGGTCGGCGTTGTAGGCGCTCTCACCCTTGACGTCGGCCGGGGTGAGCTTCACGCCCAGGCGGTCATAGGCTTTCTGGCAGTGGCTCAGGGAAATTGCATTGAAACGCTCCCACAAGCGCAGGCATTCCGGCTCGCCGGCCTGCAGCGCCACGACCAGGGCGCGGGCACGCTCGGCGAACTCCGGCGACTCGTCGAAGCGCTTCTTGGCGGCGCGGTAGAAGCCTTCCAGGTCGGCCAGCTCGCTTTCCGCCGCCGCCGGGTTCTCTTCCATGAAGGCCAGCAGCATGCCGAACTGGGTGCCCCAGTCGCCCACGTGGTTCTGGCGGATCACCTCGTCGCCAAGGAACTCCAGCACCCGCGCCACGGCGTCGCCGATGATGGTCGAGCGCAGGTGGCCAACGTGCATCTCCTTCGCCAGGTTGGGCGAGGACAGGTCGACGACCACGCGCTGCGCCGGGCCGGCCTTGCGTACGCCCAGGTGTTCGTCGGCCAGGGCCGCTTCCAGGCGTTCGGCCAGGGCGTCACTGTTCTGGAAGAAGTTGAGAAAGCCCGGGCCGGCGATTTCGACCTTGCTGATCTGCGCATCGGCAGGCAGCGCGTCGATCAGCTTCTGGGCCAGGTCGCGGGGCTTCATGCCGGCCGGCTTGGCCAGCATCATGGCGATGTTGCTGGCGAAGTCGCCGTGGCTCTTGTCGCGGGTGTTCTCCACCTGGATCGTCGGGCTCAGGCCTTCGGGCAGCACGCCTTCGGCGGTCAGGCGGGTCAGGGCTTGCTGGATCAGGTGGCGAATACTGTCTTTCATGGTCTGCTCGTTCGGCCGCAAGATGCGGCGCCGCTCGAAAGCGTGGGTGGAAAACTGCGCATTATAAAAGCAGCGGCCGGTGGCAAGCCACCGGCGGCGTGGATAAAGCGCGGCGTAGTTGTCGCCGGATGCGAGCGGCGCCGGCTCAGAACAGGTCGATCGGGTCGACATCCAGCGACCAGCGCACCGCGCGGCCGCTGGGCAGGCTTTCCAGCACCAGCAGCCAGTGCGCCAGCAGCTTGTGCAGCGGCGCCCGGGCATTGCCCTGCAGCAGCAGCTGCGCGCGATAACGCCCGGCGCGGCGTTCCATGGGCGCCGGCACCGGGCCCAGCAGTTCGATGCCGCTCAGCGCCAGTTCGTTCAGCAGACGCTCGGCCTCGCTGCAGGCCTCATCCAGGAAGCCTTCCGCCTGGCCAGGCTTGTGCGCTTCGGCGCGCAGCAGGGCCAGGTGGCAGAACGGCGGCAGGCCGGCGGCGCGGCGCTCGCTCAGTGCTTGGTCGGCAAAGGCGAAGTAGCCCTGTTCGGTCAGTTGCACCAGCAATGGGTGATCGGCCAGGTGGCTCTGGATGATCACCTTGCCGGGCTCTTCGGCACGGCCAGCGCGCCCGGCGACCTGGACGATCAACTGGGCCATGCGTTCGCTGGCGCGGAAGTCGGCGGAGAACAGGCCGCCGTCGGCATCGAGTATCGCCACCAGGGTGACCCGTGGAAAGTGGTGGCCCTTGGCGAGCATCTGGGTGCCGACCAGGATGCAGGGTTCGCCGCGCTGTACGGTGTTGAACAGGGTGGTCATGGCTTCCTTGCGTGCGGTGCTGTCGCGGTCCACGCGCAGCACCGGTACGTTCGGGAAAAGAATCTCCAGGCGCTCCTCGGCCCGCTCGGTGCCGGCGCCCACCGGACGCAGGTCGACGTTGTTGCAGCTCGGGCAGTTGCTGGGCTGGCGTTCGGCGTGGCCGCAATGGTGGCAGCGCAGTTCGCGGCTGCGCTGGTGCACGGTCATGCGTGCGTCGCAGCGCGGGCATTCGGACAGCCAGCCGCATTCGTGGCACAGCAACGTCGGTGCGAAGCCGCGGCGATTGAGGAACACCAGCACTTGCTGGCCGGCCGCCAGGGTCTGGGTGATGGCCTGCTGCAGCGGTGGCGACATGCCGGCATCCAGCGGGCGGCTCTTGACGTCCAGGCGCAGGAAGCGCGGTGGCTGGGCGCCGCCGGCGCGCTGGTTCATGCGCAACAGGGCGTAGCGACCGCTGTGGGCGTTGTGCAGGCTCTCCAGCGAGGGCGTGGCCGAGCCGAGCACGATCGGCACGTTTTCCTGGTGGGCGCGCACCACGGCCAGGTCGCGGGCGTGGTAGCGCAGGCCTTCCTGCTGTTTATAGGAGGCGTCGTGCTCCTCGTCGATGATGATCAGCCCGGGGCGCTTCATCGGCGTGAACAGCGCCGAGCGGGTGCCGATGATGATGTCGGCCTCGCCATCGCGGGCGGCCAGCCAGGCATCCAGGCGCTCGCGGTCATTGACCGCCGAATGCAGCAGGGCGATGCGCGCGTTGAAGCGGCGCTCGAAGCGCGCCAGGGTCTGCGGGCCCAGGTTGATCTCGGGAATCAGCACCAGGGCCTGCTTGCCGGCTTCCAGGGTCTCGCGGATCAGCTGCAGGTACACCTCGGTCTTGCCGCTGCCGGTCACGCCGGCCAGCAGAAACGCGTTGAAGCCATCGAAGCCGGCGCGCACTGCCTCGGCCGCGGCGCGCTGCTCGGCATTGAGCGGCAATTCCGGCTGGGCCAGCCAGTTGGCGTGCCGCTCCGGGCTGCTCAGGCGGCGCACTTCGACGCGCACCAGGCCCTTCTCCTGCAGCAGTTGCAGGCTGTCGCGGTTGATCTGCAACTGGCTGAGCAATTGATGCGAAACGCCATGGGGGTGCTGGGCGATGGTTTTCAGGGCTTCGCGCTGCCGCGGCGCACGAGCCAGGCGCGGGTCGTCCAGGCGGGCGTCCTTGGCGATCAGCCAGAAACGCTCCTGGCGCGCTTCGGCGGGCTCGCCCTGGCGCAGCAGCACCGGCAGCGCCCAGCTCAGGGTGTCGCCCAGGCTGTGCTGGTAATACTGGGCAGTCCATTGGCACAGGCGCATCAGCGCCGGCGGCACCGGGGCCTGCAGGTCGAGCAGCTGCAGCGCCGGCTTGAGCTTGCCGGCCGGCACCTCGCTGTGGTCGCTGACCTCGATCAGCACGCCGATCATCTCGCGCCGCCCGAAAGGGACGCGCAGCCGTGCGCCGGGCTGCAGGTCACGAGCCGACACGCCAGGCGGGGCGAGGTAGTCGAACAGCCGGCGCAGTGGCGAGGGCAGGGCGAGTCGCAGGATGACGTCAGGCACGCAAAGGCTCCAGGCAGGCGAGGCGCGATATTAGCAGGCCCTTGAAAAACTACCTACGCTGCCCCCGGTATCGGGCTGGCTGCCTCGGTGAGGTTTTTCCACGGCCTGCTGGGCAGGCCGGTGTGCGACGGCCGGTAGCCGTGGCCGAGTTGCATCATGGCTGCGCTCTGGTATGATCCGCGGCCAACCTAAGTGCGGTACCTGACAATAGTGTCGGGTGGCGGCACAAAACCTGAGGAATAATCATGAAAGCCGATATCCATCCGGAATACGTCGCCATCGACGCTACCTGCAGCTGTGGCAACGTCATCAAGACTCGCTCCACTCTGGCCAAGCCGCTGAGCCTGGACGTCTGCTCCGAGTGCCACCCGTTCTACACCGGCAAGCAGAAGGTGCTGGACACCGGCGGCCGTATCGATCGCTTCAAGCAGCGTTTCGGTGTGTTCGGCGCCAAGTAAGCGACCGAGCCGCGAAGAAGCCCACATGGCTGTTTTCGCATCATTGAAAAAGGCGTCCCTGGTGGGCGCCTTTTTCGTTTCTGTGTTTTGCCTGCCGGCCCATGCGCTCTGCCCGGCGCCCGGCAAGCTGCCCCAGGCCAAGGTGCAGCGTGTGGTGGATGGCGACACCCTGCGCCTGGTCGATGGCCGCAATGTTCGCCTGATCGGTCTCAACGCGCCCGAGTTGGCACGCAAGGGCCGGCCTGCCGAGCCATTCGCCGAGGCAGCACGCAAGCGTCTCGTCGAATTGGTAGCCGCCAATGATGGCCGCGTTGGGGTAAAAACCGGCGAGCAGAAGCAGGATCGCTACGGCCGCACCCTGGCCCATTTGTACGACAGGCAGGGCCGCAACCTGGAAGCGCAACTGCTCGCCGAAGGGTTTGGCCAGATGGTGGCGATCACGCCCAATGTGGCGCTGGTGGCTTGCCATCGTGAAGCCGAGCGCCAGGCGCGTAGCGCTCGGGCCGGCCTCTGGGCGCAGCTGCGGCCGGTGCCGGCTCGGGCGGTGCGCACGGGTGGTTTCGTACTGCTCGAAGGGCAGGTGCAGCGCGTCGAGCGCAATCGTGGTGGTGTGTGGGTCGAGCTGGGCAATTCGGTGGTGCTGCGTATTGCGCCGCCTGTGCTGGATAGCTTCGATGCGTCACTATTGCGGGATCTACAGGGCAAGCGGGTCGAGGCTCGCGGCTGGATGATCGACCGCTCGCGCGGCGGCGGCCTCAAGGTTGGCCAGGCGCGCTGGATGTTGCCCTTGACCCATGGCGCGATGCTGGAGGTGTTGCGATGAGGCTGTGCTTGCTGATGGTGCTGCTGGCGACCCTGGCGGGGTGCGCGGTGAATCCGGCCACCGGGCGTACCGACTTCGTGATGATGAGCGAGGCCCAGGAGTTGTCCGTCGGCCGTGATGCCCATCAGCAGATTCTCAAGCAGTACCCGCGTTACCCCGATGAGGCCCTGCAGGCCTACGTCCAGCAGGTCGGCGAGCGGGTGGCGCGGCACAGCCACCGTGGCCAGCTGGACTATCACTTCACCGTGATCGACAGTCCGGACATCAATGCCTTCGCCCTGCCGGGCGGCTACATCTATATCCATCGCGGGCTGATGGCCTACCTGGGCTCGGAGGCCGAACTGGCGGCCGTGCTGGGGCACGAGGTTGGGCATGTGACTGCCCGCCACGGCGTGCGGCAGCAAAGCCAGTCCACCGCCTGGGGGCTTCTCGGCCAGGCCGTGGCCATGGGCACCGGTGTTAGCGCCGCCGCGGACGTGACCGGTGTGCTGGGCAATGCGGTGGTGCGTGGCTACGGCCGCGACATGGAGCTGGAGGCCGACGGCCTCGGCGCCCAGTACCTGGCCCGCGCTGGTTACGACCCGCAGGCGATGATCGAAGTGGTCGAGGTGCTCAAGCTGCAGGAAGACTTCGCCCGCGATCAGGCCGCCGCACGCGGCGAGCAGCAGCCGGTTGGCAGTTACCACGGGTTGTTCGACACCCATCCGGATAACGACCGCCGCCTGCAGCAGGTGATCGGCCCGGCCCGTGCGCTGGTCGCCGGGCAGCAGGAGGTCAACCGCGAAGCCTTCCTGAAACGGCTGCAGGGCGTGCCGTTCGGCGATTCGGCCGAGAGCGGCATTCGCCGCGGCGAGCGCTTCTATCACCGTGATCTGGATTTCACCCTGGCGTTTGCCAAGGGCTGGAGTATCGTCAACGAGCCACAGCAACTGGTCGGTCAGTCGCCGGGCAGGCAAGTACTCGTGGCCATGATGCTGGAAGACAACCCGCGTCGGCTGGATGCCGCGACCCTGCTGAGCCAGCGTATCGGCGGCAGACGCCTGCGTGCTGGCGAGCCGCTGCAGCAGGCCGGTTTGCAGGGTTATACCGGCCTGATCGAGGGTAACGTGCCGCGTCGGGTGGCGGTGATCCTCAAGGGCGACAAGGCCTACCTGTTCGTCGGTGCGGCCAAGGGTCGCGCCGCGAGCGCGACGGAAGATGCCCAGATGCTCGCGGCGATCAGCAGTTTTCGGCCGCTGCAGCCAGCCGAGCGCAAGCTCGCGGAGCCGCTCAGGTTGCAACTGGTGCGCGTTGCGCCAGGGCAAACCGTCAAGGCGCTGGCGGCTGGCAGCGGCCTGCCCGGCGATGCCGAGGCGACCTTGCGGCTGCTCAACAATCTTTATCCACAGGGCGAGCCGCGCCCAGGTGAATGGTTCAAAACGGTTCGTTGAGGCACGTTTGCAGGCTGACTGCATAGTCTTGTGCAGGTCCCCGCACATTGCGTATCCTCGGCCGCCTGCCAGTCAATAGCCCAAAAAAGCGGAAATGCCACTATGTCTGATCTGAAAACTGCCGCTCTCGAATACCATGAGAAGCCCCGTCCGGGTAAGTTGAGCGTCGAGCTCACCAAGCCCACCGCCACTGCCCGTGACCTGTCGCTGGCCTACAGCCCGGGTGTCGCCGAGCCAGTGCGCGAGATCGCTCGCGATCCGGAGCTCGCCTACCGCTACACCGGTAAAGGCAACCTGGTAGCAGTCATTTCCGACGGCACCGCGATCCTCGGTCTGGGCGACCTCGGCCCGCTGGCCTCCAAGCCGGTCATGGAAGGCAAGGGCGTGCTGTTCAAGCGTTTCGCCGGCGTCGACGTGTTCGACATCGAAGTCGATGCGGAAAGCCCGCAGGCCTTCATCGACACCGTCAAGCGCATCTCCATTACCTTCGGTGGTATCAACCTGGAAGATATCAAGGCACCCGAGTGCTTCGAGATCGAGCGTGCGCTGATCGAGCAGTGCGACATCCCGGTGTTCCACGATGACCAGCACGGTACCGCCATCGTCACTGCGGCCGGCATGCTCAATGCCCTGGAAATCGCCGGCAAGACCCTGCCGGAAGCCAAGATCGTCTGCCTCGGCGCTGGTGCCGCCGCCATCTCCTGCATGAAGCTGTTGGTGAGCATGGGTGCCAAGGTCGAGAACATCTTCATGATCGACCGCAAAGGCGTGATCCACGCTGGCCGTGACGACCTGAACCAGTACAAGGCGGTGTTCGCCACCGAAACCACCAGGCGTACCCTGGACGATGCCCTCACCGGCGCTGACGTATTCGTCGGTCTGTCCGGCCCGGATCTGCTGAGCGCCGAAGGCCTCAAGCTGATGGCGCCGAACCCGATCGTGTTCGCCTGCTCGAACCCGGATCCGGAAATCAAGCCCGAGCTGGCCCACGCCACCCGTAACGATGTGATCATGGCCACCGGTCGTTCCGACTACCCGAACCAGGTCAACAACGTGCTGGGCTTCCCGTTCATCTTCCGCGGCGCGCTGGACGTTCGCGCGACCCGCATCAACGAAGAGATGAAGATCGCCGCTGCCAACGCTCTGCGCGAGCTGGCCAAGCTGCCGGTACCCCAGGAAGTGTGCGACGCCTATGGCGGCATCAAGCTGGAATTCGGCCGTGAGTACATCATCCCCAAGCCGATGGATGTACGCCTGATCAACGTGGTCTGCGACGCCGTTGCCAAGGCCGCCATCGAAAGCGGCGTGGCGACCCTGCCGTATCCGAAGCACTACCCGCTGCAGTCGGTCGACGACGTGTTCAAGGGCTGAGTCATTCAGCAGGCAATAAAAAACCCGCTTCGGCGGGTTTTTTATTGGGCGCGTTTTGAGCTGTTGATGCTTGCTACAAAAGAGCCGCTAGCTGCTGGGCTGCTGACGTCGCCCTTAGGGCCTGTTCACGATCATTATGCGCATGAAGCGGCAACTACAAGGCAAAAGCGGACGGTCCCAGCGTAGGGTGGACAACGCTCTTTTTGTCCACCATTGCGCTCGCAGAGCGGTGGACGGATGAAGCGTCGTCCACCCTACGAAAGGCCGCTTCCGCCGCTTCGCAGTCAAAATCGACGAACCTGGGCTGAAAGATTATGAACGGGTCTTAGAACAGGTCGATCGGCGCGCTTTCATCCGCGGGCAGCGGGCTATTCGGCGCGCCCATGCCCGGATCGAGCTCGTTCATCGGCGGCGGCGAGTCCTCGCTCTTGAACAGCTCGAAATAGGCATCCGGCGTGCCGGGTGCTGCGGCGCGGCCACTGTGCGGGTCGATGCGCAGGGTAAGGATGCCGTCCGGCTCGGCAGGCGCGTGGCTGGGCTTGTCCTTGAGCGCGGCGCCCATGTAGCTCATCCAGATCGGCAGGGCCACGGTGCCGCCATATTCATTGCGGCCCAGGCTTTCCGGCTGGTCGAAACCGGCCCATACGGTGGTCACGTAATCGGCGTTGTAGCCGGAGAACCAGCTGTCCTTGGACTCGTTGGTGGTACCGGTCTTGCCGGCCAGGTCGGTGCGGCCCAGGGCCATGGCGCGGCGACCGGTGCCGCGCTTGATCACGTCCTGCAGCATGCTGGTCATGATGTAGGCGGTGCGCTCATCGAGGATGCGCTCGGCGGTTGCCGGCTCCGGTGCCTCCGGCAGTTGCTCGGGCGCTGCCTCGGCGCTGCTCATCACGCCTTCTTCGTTGACCGGTGGCGGTACTTCGGGCTTGGCGGCATTCGGCACGGTCGGCGGGTTGGCGATGAACAGCGGATCACCGTGGCGGTTGTCGATGCGCTGGATCAGGTACGGCTGGACCTTGTGGCCGCCGTTGGCGAACGCCGTCCAGCCGGTGGCGATCTCCATGGGCGTCAGGTTGGCGGTGCCCAGGGCCAGGGACAGGTTGCGCGGCAGGTCCTGCCGGTTGAAGCCGAAGCGCTCGATATAGCGCAGGGTGTTCTCGATGCCCATGGCCTGCAGCAGGCGAATCGACACCAGGTTTCGCGACTTGTACAAGGCCTCGCGCAAGCGGATGGGGCCAAGGAAGGTGTTGTTGTCGTTCTTCGGCCGCCAGACCTGATCCATGTAGTCGTCGACGAATACGATCGGCGCATCGTTGACCAGGCTCGCGGCGGTGTAGCCATTGTCCAGGGCCGCACTGTAGACGAAGGGCTTGAAGCTCGAGCCCGGCTGGCGCTTGGCCTGCACGGCGCGGTTGTAGTTGCTCTGCTCGAAGGAGAAGCCGCCGACCAGGGCGCGGATGGCGCCATTCTGCGGATCGAGCGAAACCAGTGCGCTCTGCGCCGCGGGCAACTGCACGAAGCGCAGGCTGTCGTCGTCCTGGCGCTGCACGCGAATCAGGTCGCCGATCTGCACCACGTCCGCCGGTTGCTGCGGGCGCGGCCCCAGGCTGTTGGTGTTGAGGAAGGGGCGTGCCCATTTCATGCTGTCCCACGACACGGCTTCCTCGTTGCCGCGACGGGTCAGCACCAGGATGCCGCTCTTCTCGACCTGGGTGACGATGGCCGGCTCCAGACCACCGCGCGGGCCCTGCTTGCTGAGCTCGGTCTGCCAGGTTTCCCGGGTCATGCCGGGCAGGCGGCTTTCCGGGCCGCGATAACCGTGGCGCTGGTCGTATTCGATCAGGCCGTCGCGCAGGGCCTTGTTGGCCATGACCTGCAGGTCGCTGGGCACCGTGGTGGTGACGTTGAAGCCCTGGGTGTAGGCATCGCTGCCGTAGCGGCCAACCATTTCGGCACGCGCCATCTCGGCTACGTAGGGCGCCGAGACTTCAGGTGTCGCCACGTGATAGCTGGCGTCCACCGGCTCGGCAAGCGCGGCCTCGTAGCGCGCCTGGTCGATCCGGCCGAGGCGCAGCATGCGGCCGAGAATCCAGTCGCGGCGTTCCTTGGCGCGCGTTGGATTGGTCAGCGGGTTGAACGCCGAAGGTGCCTTGGGAAGACCGGCTATCGTCGCAAGCTGTGAAAGGCTCAAGTCTCGGATGGATTTGCCGTAATAGACTTGGGCGGCGGCTTCGATGCCGTAGGCGCGGTGGCCCAGGTAGATCTTGTTGACGTACAGCTCGAGGATCTCGTTCTTGCTCAGCTCGCGCTCGATCTGCAGGGCGAGCAGGATCTCGGTGATCTTGCGCGAGAAGCTGCGTTCGCTGGTGAGGAAGAAGTTCTTCGCCACCTGCATGGTGATGGTGCTGCCGCCGGACTGAATTTGACCTGTTTTCAATAATTGCGTGGCAGCGCGCATCAGGCTCGTAAGATCAACGCCATAATGGTTTGCGAAGTTATCGTCTTCGGCAGCCAGCAGCGCGCTGGTGAAATCGGCCGGTATGTCGGCGAAGGCGATGGGGGAGCGACGCATCTCGCCGAATTCGGCGATGAGTTTTCCGTCGCTGCTGTACACGCGAAGGGGTATCTGCAGCTCTATACTGCGCAAGGCATCGACAGAGGGTAGGGTCGGGCTCAGGTAGAGGAAAGCACCACTGACGGCGAGTACCAGCGCACAAAAAACAGCGATGACGGACCAGCAGAAAAACTTCAGCAAACGCATCAAGATTTTTGGATTTCCAGATAAAAGAATGAGTTAAGCGGAAGGCGAAGTGAAAAGGCAAAAGCTGATCACATTATAAGCGTTTTTTTTGCCGGGGAGCCATTTGCGCTTCTGTCAAGTCTGCTATTTAATGTGGAAAAACATAAATCATCCGTAAGTTATGGATGTGAATAGGAAATCGGTCGTGCTAGGGCTCTTCAGTAAAAAAGCGAATACGCTTTTGGGGATCGATATAAGTTCGACCTCCGTCAAGCTCCTCGAATTGAGTCGCTCAGGTAGCCGCTACAAGGTAGAGGCGTACGCTGTAGAGCCACTCCCCGCCAACGCCGTGGTCGAAAAGAACATTGCCGAGCTCGAGGGCGTTGGTCAGGCCCTGTCGCGTGTGCTCGCCAAGGCCAAGACCAATGTGCGCTCGGTGTCCGTGGCCGTTGCCGGCTCGGCGGTGATCACCAAGACGGTCGAAATGGAAGCGGGCCTGTCGGACGACGAGCTGGAAAACCAGCTCAAGCTCGAAGCCGACCAGTACATTCCCTACCCCCTTGAAGAGGTGGCGATCGACTTCGAAGTTCAGGGCATTTCACCGCGCAACCCTGATCGGGTCGAAGTGCTGCTGGCTGCCTGCCGCAAGGAAAACGTCGAAGTCCGCGAGGCGGCTCTGGCCCTTGCCGGCCTGACCGCCAAGGTCGTCGATGTCGAAGCCTACGCGCTCGAGCGTGCCTATGACCTGCTGGCCGAGCAACTGGGCGGTGGGCACGAGGAATTGACTGTGGCCGTCGTCGACATCGGCGCCACCATGACCACCCTCAGCGTGCTGCACAATGGCCGCACCATCTACACCCGCGAGCAGCTCTTCGGCGGCCGCCAGCTGACCGAGGAAATCCAGCGCCGCTACGGCCTTTCCGTCGATGAGGCCGGGCTTGCCAAGAAGCAGGGCGGCCTGCCCGACGATTACGAAAGCGAAGTGCTGCAGCCGTTCAAGGACGCGCTGGTGCAACAGGTCTCCCGCTCGCTGCAGTTCTTCTTCGCTGCCGGCCAGTACAACGATGTGGATTACATCCTGTTGGCCGGTGGAACCGCCTCGATCCCGGATCTCGATCGCCTCATCCAGCAGAAGATCGGCACCCAGACCCTGGTCGCCAACCCCTTCGCGGACATGGCCCTCAGCGGCAAGGTGAATGCGGGCGCGCTGGCCAGTGATGCACCGGCACTGATGATTGCCTGCGGCCTGGCGATGAGGAGTTTCGACTGATGGCGCGGATTAACCTCCTTCCCTGGCGCGAGCAACTGCGTGAAGAGCGCAAGCAGCGCTTTCTGGTATCCCTTGGCGGTCTGCTGGTCGCGGCGGCGGCCCTGGTGTTCCTGGGCGACCAGTACCTCAATGGTGAAATCGAGAACCAGCAGGCCCGTAACGATTTCGTGCGCAAGGAAATTGCCGTGCTCGATACCCGCATCGCGGAAATCAGCGAGCTGCGCACCCGCCGCCAGCAGCTGCTGGAACGGATGAAGATCATTCAGGACCTGCAGGGCAACCGCCCGATCATTGGCCATGTGTTCGACCAGTTGGTCAGGACGCTGCCCGATGGTGTGTATTTCACTGGGGTGAAAATGACCGGCAAGAGCATCGCCATCGTCGGCGCGGCCGAATCGAACAGTCGCGTATCCAAGCTGATGCGTGACATGGATGCCTCCGACTGGCTGACCGCGCCCAACCTGACCGAGGTCAAGGCGGTCACCGCTGGTGCCTTGGATCAGGCCAACACCTTCCAGCTGACCGTGCAGCAAGCGCAGCCGGGCAAGGACAACGCGGAGGTCAAGCCATGAGCCTCAATGATTCTCTGGCCAGTCTGCGCAAGATCGATATCAATGATCTCGATCTGAACAACATCGGCTCGTGGCCTGCCGCAGCCAAGGTGATTGCCGGCTTTCTGGCGGTCGTGCTGGTGCTGGCGCTCGGCTACAACTTCCACCTCAAGGATCTGCAGGCCACCCTGGATCAACAGCGGCTGGATGAAGAAACCCTCAAGGAGCAATTTTCCACCAAGGCGTTTCAGGCGGCCAACCTCGAGGCTTACCGTGAGCAGATGAAAGAGGCCGAGACGTCCTTCGGCGCCCTGCTCAAACAGCTGCCCAGCGACACCGAAGTGCCGGGTCTGCTCGAAGATATCACCCGTATCGGCCTGGACAGCGGCCTGGAGTTCGAGGAGATCAAGTTGCTACCGGAAGCCACCCAGCCGTTCTATATCGAACTGCCTATCCAGATTCAGGTGGTTGGTGGCTATCACGACCTGGCGACTTTCGTCAGTGGCGTCGCCAGCCAGCCGCGGATCGTCACGCTGCATGATTTCGAGTTGGTGCCGGCCGAGCAAGGCAGCACTTCCAAGCTGCGCATGAGCGTGCTGGCCAAGACCTACCGCTACAACGACAAGGGGGCACATCAATGAAACGCGTCCTTGTGCCTAGCCTGTTGCTGCTGACCCTGAGTGGCTGTGGTGGCGGTGACTTCAGTGATCTGCAAGCTTACATGGATGAGGTACGGGCGCGGCCAAGAGGTCAGATAGAGCCCTTGCCGCAGCCTGAACCCTACGAAAGTTTCACCTATAGCGCTGCCGCGTTGCGCAGCCCCTTCCAGCCGCCGGTGAAGATCGATATGGTCGCCCGGGCGAAAGGCAGCAAGGAAATCAAGCCCGACGAAACCCGCGTCAAGCAGTTTCTCGAAGGCTTCAATATCGAACTGTTCGAAATGGTCGGCACGCTGGCCAACGATAATGGTTCGTTCGCACTGGTAAGCGGTGCCGGTGGTGTACATCGCGTCAAGGTCGGGGATTACCTGGGACGCAATGAAGGCCGCATCGTTGCCATCGACAGCGCCAAGATCGACGTGGTCGAAATTGTCCCCGACGGAGATGGCGGCTGGCTCGAGCGTCCTCGCACCCTCACTCTGAAGGAACGCTCCTGAGGAGCGAGGTCAAGCATGAATAGAAATAACCGGTCTGCCAAACGGAATCCAAGCATGAACAGCTCTCTCTCGCGCCTAAGCATTTCGCTGCTGGTGGCACTGCTCTCTCCTGCCGCTCTGGCCGCCAACCTGCAGGCGCTGGACGTGGCGGCTCTGCCGGGCGACCGTGTCGAGCTGAAACTGACCTTCGATGAGCCGGTGGCGGCGCCACGCGGCTATACCATCGAGCAGCCGGCGCGTATCGCCCTGGATCTGCCGGGGGTATCCAACAAACTGGGCGTGAAGAATCGCGAGTTGGGCATGGGCAATGCGCGCAGCGTTACTGTGGTCGAGGCCAAGGATCGCACGCGGCTGATCATCAACCTGACCAACCTCTCGCCTTATAACACCCGCACCGAGGGCAACAACCTGTTCGTGCAGGTCGGTACCGGCATTGCTACTTCGGCAACCACCACGGCGGCAGCGCCGGTGAGCGCGCCCGCTGCTGCCCGCTCCGCCACGGCGGCAACGCCCAAGGTGTTCGGTGCGGTAAACAAGTCGATCAGCAATATCGACTTCCAGCGCGGTGAGCAGGGTGAGGGCAATGTTGTCATCAACCTGTCCGATGCTTCGGTCAGCCCTGATATCCAGGAGCGCGGCGGCAAGATCATCCTCAATTTCAACCGTACCCAGCTGCCTGAGGCGCTGCGTGTGCGTTTGGACGTCAAGGACTTCGCCACGCCGGTGCAGTTCGTCAGCGCGACTGGTACGGGCGACGATGCGAGCATCGTCATCGAGCCGGTCGGTGCTTTCGATTACCTGGCCTACCAGACCGAGAACAAGCTGACCCTGAGCGTCAAGCCACTGACCCAGGAGGATGCCGACAAGCGTCAGGCCGAGCGCTTCGCCTATACCGGCGAGAAGCTGTCGCTGAACTTCCAGGATATCGACGTCCGTTCGGTACTGCAGCTGATCGCCGACTTCACCGACCTGAACCTGGTCGCCAGTGACACGGTGGCCGGCAATATCACCCTGCGCCTGCAGAACGTGCCGTGGGACCAGGCGCTGGATCTGGTGCTGAAAACCAAGGGCCTGGACAAGCGTCAGGTCGGCAACGTGCTGCTGGTGGCTCCGGCGGAAGAGATTGCCGCCCGTGAGCGTCAGGAACTGGAATCGCAGAAGCAGATCGCCGAGCTGGCGCCACTGCGCCGTGAGCTGATTCAGGTCAACTACGCCAAGGCCGCCGATATGGCCAAGCTGTTTCAGTCGGTGACCAGTGCCGATGGTGGTGTGGCGGATGATCGTGGCTCGATTACTGTTGACGAGCGTACCAATAGCATCATCGCCTACCAGACCCAGGAGCGTCTGGACGAGCTGCGCCGCATCGTCGCTCAGTTGGATGTGGCGGTGCGTCAGGTGATGATCGAAGCACGTATTGTTGAGGCCAACGTCAACTACGGCAAGTCTCTTGGTGTCAGGTGGGGCGGCGCTGGACGGGGTGGTAACTTTAGCGTCTACGGCAAGGACGGTGCTACGACCTTCGAGGATGGCCAGGCGTTCCTACCAGGTACAAGTACGATTGGTAACTTCGAGGCCGAAGAGGGTACGGCACCTGTGCCGTTCGTCGACATGGGCGTAGCCAACAGTACATCTGGTATTGGCATTGGCTTCCTGACCAACAACATCGTGCTGGATCTGCAGCTCTCGGCCATGGAGAGTTCCGGTAATGGTGAAATCGTTTCCCAGCCGAAGGTCGTTACCTCGGACAAGGAGACGGCGAAGATTCTTAGAGGTCAGGAAATTCCCTACCAGGAAGCCAGCTCGAGTGGTGCCACCTCCACCTCGTTCAAGGAAGCAGCATTGTCCCTGGAGGTGACCCCGCAGATCACCCCAGACAATCGCATCATCATGGAAGTCAAGGTGAATAAGGACTCTGCGGACTATGAGCGTGCGATCGCAGGTGGCGCGCCGCCCATCAACAAGAACGAGGTCAACGCCAAGGTTCTGGTTTCCGATGGTGAGACCATCGTGATCGGTGGTGTATTCGAAAACGCTCAGAGTAAAGCCGTCTCCAAGGTACCGTTCCTCGGCGATGTCCCCTACCTGGGCCGCCTGTTCCGCCGCGACATCGTCACCGACAACAAGACCGAGTTGCTGATTTTCATCACGCCGCGCATCATGAACAGTCAAGCGGTGGCCGTGAGTCGGTAATTTGTGCGTAATCTGATCCTTGTCGGCCCGATGGGTGCTGGAAAAAGCACCATCGGGCGTTTGCTGGCCAAAGAGCTGCGGTTGCCATTCAAGGACTCCGACAAGGAGATCGAACAGCGTACCGGTGCCGATATTCCCTGGATTTTCGATGTCGAGGGTGAGCAGGGTTTTCGCGAGCGCGAGCAGGCGGTGATCTGCTCGCTGTGCGAGTCCGATGGCCTGGTTCTGGCGACGGGGGGCGGCGCGGTATTGCGTCCGCAGAACCGTCAGGCGCTGCGAAACAGTGGGCGGGTTGTTTATCTGCATGCCTCGGTGGAGCAGCAGATCGACCGCACGGCCCGTGATCGTAATCGGCCGCTGTTGCGCGCACCCAATCCCGGGCAGGTGCTGGCTGACCTGCTGGCCATTCGTGATCCGCTGTACCGGGAGATCGCCGACGTGATCATCGAGACCGATGAGCGTCCGCCGCGTATGGTCGTCCAGGAAATTCTCGAGCGGCTGGAAGCGCTGGCGCCCCGTTAATGACAGGGCAGAACTGCGCTATCCTAGAGCCCTTTTCCAATCGGGGGCTCCATGCAAACACTTCATGTTGATCTCGCTGAGCGCAGCTACCCCATACATATCGGGACTGATCTGCTGAGCCGTGTCGATCTGCTGGCGCCGCATATCGCCGGTCGTCAGGTGGCCATCGTCACCAACCAGACCATCGCGCCGCTGTACCTGCAGACGCTGCAGGACACATTGGCCGATTACCGCGTCACCCCGATCGTGCTGCCTGATGGCGAGGCGTTCAAGAACTGGGAAACCCTGCAGCTCATTTTCGATGGCCTGCTCGGCGCGCGCCATGACCGGCGTACCACCGTTCTGGCGCTGGGCGGCGGGGTGATCGGCGATATGGCCGGTTTCGCCGCTGCCTGTTATCAGCGTGGTGTGAACTTCATTCAGCTGCCGACTACGCTGCTGTCCCAGGTCGATTCGTCGGTCGGTGGCAAGACCGGCATCAACCACCCGCTGGGCAAGAACATGGTCGGCGCGTTCTATCAGCCGCAGGCCGTGCTGATCGATACCCGCAGCCTGGAGACCTTGCCGCCCCGCGAGCTGTCGGCGGGCCTGGCGGAAGTGATCAAGTACGGGCTGATCTGCGATGAACCGTTCCTGGGTTGGCTCGAGCAGAACATGGCCGCCTTGCGCAGCCTGGATCAGGCCGCGTTGACCGAGGCCATCGAGCGCTCCTGTGCAGCCAAGGCACGCGTCGTCGGCGCTGACGAGAAAGAGAATGGCGTGCGCGCCACGCTGAACCTCGGGCATACCTTCGGCCATGCCATCGAGACCGAGATGGGCTATGGCGTCTGGCTGCACGGTGAAGCCGTGGCGGCAGGAACGGTGATGGCCTTGGAGATGTCTTATCGCCTGGGCTGGATCAATGCCGACGAGCGTGATCGTGGTATTCGTCTGTTCCAGGCTGCTGGCCTGCCTGTGGTGCCGCCGCAGGCGATGACCCCCGAACAGTTCATGGAGCACATGGCCGTGGACAAGAAGGTGCTGGATGGCCAGATGCGCCTGGTGCTGCTGCGTTCGCTGGGCGAAGCGGTGGTGACCAGCGATTACCCGGCAGACATATTGAGTGCCACCCTGGCTGCCGATTACCCGGCGCTGGTGGCTCGGCTTAACAATCAGTGAGTATTCAATGACCAGTTTGCACGCCGACGAAGCATTCCTCGACCACTACCAGTTCACCCACGATCCGTTCGCGGCGCGGGTGCCTGGGTTCAAGTTCTTCCCGGCGCAACGCAAGCCGGTGCTCGGGCAGCTGCATCACCTGGCGCGCTACAGCCAGTTGTTGCTGGTGGTTACCGGCCCCGAGGGCAGCGGCAAGACCCTGCTGCGCCAGGCGCTGGTCGCCAGTACCAACAAGCAGGCCGTGCACAATGTGGTGGTCTCGGCCCAGGGCGCCGCCGATCCGGCGACCCTGTTGCGCCATGTCGCCCAGGGGCTCAATACGCAGCAGACCGATCACGCCTCGCTGCTCGGTCAGGTTGGCCAACTGTCGCTGACCGGGCAGGAGGTGTACCTGCTGATCGACGATGCCGAAGAGCTCAGTGATGCGGCGATCGATGAACTGTTGACCCTGGCGCAAGGCAACAGCGACGGTCGCCCTCACGTCTTTCTGTTCGCCGATACCGATCTGATCGCGCGCCTGGATGCCCTGAGCAATGGCGAAGAATCGTTCCATGTGATCGAGCTGCAGCCCTACAGCGAAGAGGAAACCCGTGAGTACCTGGCCGTTCGCCTGGAAGGTGCGGCCCAGGGCATCGAACTGCTGTCCGAAGAGCAGATCGAGCTGATTCACGAGCGCTCTGGCGGCTGGCCCGGTGAAATCAACCGGGTGGCGCGCGACGTACTGATCGACGCCATGGCAGCACGCCGCGGTGCGGTAAAGGCTGGTGGCTTTGCGCTCAAGCTGCCCAAGAAGCACCTGCTCGCGCTGGGGGTGGTCGCCGTCGGTGTGGCTGCCGCCTTGTTGATGCAGGGCCGCTCCGAGCCTACCGACGCGCAAGCGCCGGCCCAGGCTCAGCTGCCCATGGGGGCGGCGCCGCAGCCTGAAACCGTGCCGAGTGCGCCGGCTGTTGCCGAGCAAGGCGCTGATGGTCGGCCGCCAATCGAGTTCGCGGGTAGCAATCAGCCGTTGCCGTTGCCGCTGGTGGGGCAGTCGCAGCCGGTCATCCGTCAGCCACTGGCCCAGGCGGCTGGTGAGACCGACGGTGAAGCGAATGTCGAGTTGCCGGAGTCCACGCCGACGGCGCCGGTCACCGTCCCCCCGAGTGCCGCGCAGAATGTGCCCGCGCCGACGCCTGCTCCGGCACCGCAAGTGGCCACGCCCGCTGCACCCCAGCCGAAACCGGCCGAACAGCCGAAGCCGGCGCAGCAACCCAAACCCGCTACGCCGCCCGCCACGGCAACCCGGCCCGCGCCCACGACGCCAGCGCCGGCTACGGCGGGTGGCTCGCAAGCCAACAGCTGGTATGCGGCGCAGAACAAGAGCCACTACACCCTGCAGGTGCTCGGGACGAGTACCGAGGCCGCGGCGCGTTCCTTCATCAGTCAGAACGGCGCGCAGTACCGCTACTTCAAGAAGATGCACCAGGGTAAGCCACTTTTCGTCATCACTTATGGTAGCTTTGCCAGCCGCGATGCCGCCCAGGCTGCCGTGAAGACCCTGCCTGCCAAGGTTCAGGCCGGCAAGCCCTGGCCGAAGACCTTCGCCAGTGTTACCCAGGAAATGGCGAACTGATCGAAGCGAGCCCGTTGCGCACAAACTGACGCAACGGGCTCTTTCATTTTTGCGACATTTTATTCCTGTTTTTCGTCACATTATTCTTTGTGACGCCCATCTCGCTATGTACAATGCCCTCCGTTTGCCTGCGCAACGCGGCGTTTAGACCTGCGCGCGGATTAGAGAAAAACGCCTGAGAAAGGCTGTCTGGTGAGAGTCCCCTATGAAAGCAGGTTTGTACCGTCCTGATGAGTTCAAGGATAACTGCGGCTTCGGCCTGATCGCCCACATGCAGGGTGAGGCCAGCCATCACCTGTTGCAGACGGCGATCGAAGCACTGACCTGCATGACCCACCGTGGCGGTATCAACGCCGACGGCAAGACGGGTGATGGCTGCGGTTTGCTGATTCAGAAGCCCGATCTGTTCCTGCGCGCCGTCGCCCAGGACACCTTTGGTGTCGAACTGCCCAAGCAATATGCCGTCGGCATGGTCTTCCTCAATCAGGATGACGCCAAGGCCAGTGCTGCCCGCGACAACATGAACCGCGAAATCCAGGCGGCTGGCCTGACCCTGGTCGGCTGGCGCAAGGTGCCGATCGATACCAGCGTGCTCGGCCAGCTGGCCCTCGAGCGCCTGCCGCAGATCGAGCAGGTATTCATCGGCGGTGAAGGCCTGAGCGACCAGGAATTCGCCATCAAGCTGTTCTGTGCCCGCCGCCGTTCTTCGGTGGCCAACGCCGCCGACAGCGAGCACTACATCTGCAGCTTCTCGCACAAGACCATCATCTACAAAGGCCTGATGATGCCGGCCGACCTGCAGCAGTTCTACCCGGACCTGGGTGACGAGCGCCTGCAGACCGCCATCTGCGTGTTCCACCAGCGCTTTTCCACCAATACCCTGCCGAAGTGGCCGCTGGCTCAGCCGTTCCGTTTCCTCGCCCACAACGGTGAGATCAACACCATCACCGGTAACCGCAACTGGGCCCAGGCACGCCGTACCAAGTTCGAGAATGGCCAGATCCCGGCCCTCGAAGAGCTCGGCCCGCTGGTCAACCGCGTAGGCTCCGACTCGTCGAGCATGGACAACATGCTCGAGCTGATGGTCACCGGCGGCATCGACCTGTTCCGCGGCGTGCGCATGATCATTCCGCCAGCCTGGCAGAACGTCGAGACCATGGATGCCGACCTGCGGGCGTTCTACGAATACAACTCCATGCACATGGAGCCCTGGGATGGCCCGGCCGGCGTGGTGCTGACCGACGGCCGTCATGCCGTGTGCCTGCTCGACCGCAATGGCCTGCGCCCGGCGCGCTGGGTGACCACCACCAACGGCTACATCACCCTCGCCTCGGAAATCGGCGTGTGGAATTACCAGCCCGAAGACGTGGTTGCCAAAGGCCGTGTCGGCCCGGGCCAGATCCTTGCCGTGGATACCGAAACTGGCCAGGTGCTGACCACCGACGACATCGACAACCGCCTTAAGTCCCGCCACCCCTACAAGCAGTGGCTGCGCAAGAGTGCGCTGCGCATTCGCGCGACCATGGAAGACAACGACCATGGTTCGGCCTTCTACGAGGCCGATCAGCTCAAGCAGTACATGAAGATGTTCCAGGTCACCTTCGAGGAGCGTGACCAGGTGCTGCGCCCGCTCGCCGAGCAGGGCCAGGAAGCCGTCGGCTCCATGGGTGACGACACGCCGATGGCGGTACTCAGCCAGCGTGTGCGCTCGCCCTATGATTACTTCCGCCAGCAGTTCGCCCAGGTCACCAACCCGCCGATCGACCCGCTGCGCGAAGCCATCGTCATGTCCCTGGAGATCTGCCTCGGTGCCGAGCGCAATATCTTCGAGGAGTCGCCGGAGCACGCTTCGCGGGTGATCCTCAGCTCGCCGGTGATCTCCCCGGCCAAGTGGCGCAGCCTGATGAACCTGGAGCGCCCGGGTTTCGAGCGGCAGATCATCGACCTCAACTACGATGAGTCGATCGGCCTGGAAGCGGCCGTGCGCAACATGGCCGACCAGGCCGAAGAAGCGGTGCGTTCCGGCAAGGTGTTGCTGGTGCTCACCGACCGCCACATCGCCCCAGGCAAGCTGCCGGCGCATGCCGCGCTGGTCACCGGCGCGGTGCACCACCGCCTGACCGAGACCGGCCTGCGTTGCGACTGCAACATCCTGGTGGAAACCGCCACCGCCCGTGACCCGCACCACTATGCGGTGCTGATCGGCTTCGGTGCCTCGGCGGTCTATCCGTTCCTGGCCTACGAAGTGCTGGGCGACCTGATCCGCACCGGCGAAGTGCTGGGCGATCTGTACGAAGTGTTCAAGTACTACCGCAAGGGCATTTCCAAGGGACTGCTGAAGATCCTCTCGAAGATGGGCATCTCCACCGTCGGTTCCTACCGCGGTGCCCAGCTGTTCGAAGCCGTTGGCCTGGCCGACGAAGTCACCGAGCTGTGCTTCCGTGGTGTGCCGAGTCGCCTCAAGGGTGCGCGTTTCGTCGACCTGGAAGCCGAGCAGAAGGCCCTGGCAGGCGAAGCCTGGAACAACCGCAAGGCGATCCAGCAGGGCGGCCTGCTGAAGTTCGTCTACGGCGGCGAGTACCACGCCTACAACCCGGATGTGGTCAACACCCTGCAGGCGGCGGTGAAGCAGGGCAGCTACGAGACCTTCAAGGAATACACCAAACTGGTGGATACCCGCCCGGTGTCGATGCTGCGCGACCTGCTGCAGGTCAAGCTGGCCGACCAGCCGCTGAGCCTGGACGAAGTCGAGCCGCTGGAAGCGATCTTCAAGCGTTTCGATGCTGCCGGTATCTCCCTGGGCGCGCTGTCGCCAGAGGCTCACGAAGCCCTGGCCGAGGCGATGAACCGCCTCGGCGCGCGCTCCAACTCCGGCGAGGGCGGTGAAGACCCGGCCCGTTACGGCACCATCAAGAGCTCGAAGATCAAGCAGATCGCCACCGGCCGTTTCGGGGTCACCCCGGAATACCTGGTCAATGCCGAAGTGCTGCAGATCAAGGTGGCCCAGGGTGCCAAGCCAGGCGAAGGCGGCCAGCTGCCGGGCGGCAAGGTCAACGGCCTGATCGCCAAGCTGCGCTACGCCGTACCGGGCGTGACGCTGATCTCGCCGCCGCCGCACCACGACATCTACTCGATCGAAGACCTGGCGCAGCTGATCTATGACCTCAAGCAGGTCAACCCCAGCGCCCTGGTGTCGGTCAAGCTGGTCTCCGAAGCGGGCGTCGGTACCATCGCCGCGGGTGTCGCCAAGGCCTACGCCGACCTGATCACCATTTCCGGCTACGACGGCGGCACCGGCGCTTCGCCGCTAACTTCCATCAAGTACGCCGGCGCGCCCTGGGAGCTCGGCCTCGCCGAAACCCACCAGACGTTGCGCGGCAACGACCTGCGCGGCAAGGTGCGGGTACAGACCGATGGCGGCCTGAAAACCGGCCTCGACGTGATCAAGGCGGCGATTCTCGGTGCCGAGAGCTTTGGCTTCGGCACCGCGCCAATGGTCGCCCTGGGCTGCAAGTACCTGCGCATCTGCCACCTGAACAACTGCGCCACCGGCGTGGCCACCCAGAACGACAAGCTGCGCAAGGATCACTTCATCGGCACCGTCGACATGGTGGTGAATTTCTTCACCTATGTCGCCGAAGAAACCCGCGAGTGGCTGGCCAAGCTGGGCGTGCGCAGCCTGGGTGAGCTGATCGGTCGTACCGACCTGCTGGAAATCCTGCCGGGCGAAAGCGCCAAGCAGAACCACCTGGATCTGACCCCGCTGCTCGGTAGCGACCATATCCCGGCCGACAAGCCGCAGTTCTGTGAAGTCGACCGTAACCCGCCGTTCGACCAGGGCCTGCTGGCCGAAGAGATGCTGTCGATGGCCAAGTCGGCGATCGACAGCGCCAGTGGCGGCGACTACCAGCTGGACATCTGCAACTGCGATCGCTCCATCGGTGCCCGCGTGTCCGGCGAAATCGCCCGGGTGCATGGCAACCAGGGCATGGTCAAGGCGCCGATCACCTTCCGCTTCAAGGGTACTGCCGGGCAGAGCTTTGGCGTGTGGAACGCCGGTGGCCTGAACCTGTATCTCGAAGGTGACGCCAACGACTACGTCGGCAAGGGCATGACCGCTGGCAAGCTGGTGATCGTGCCGCCGAAGGGCAGCCCGTTCAAAACCCAGGACAGCGCGATCATCGGCAACACCTGCCTGTACGGCGCCACCGGTGGCAAGCTGTTCGCGGCCGGTACCGCCGGTGAGCGTTTCGCGGTGCGCAACTCCGGCGCCCACGCGGTGGTGGAAGGCGTGGGCGACCACTGCTGCGAATACATGACCGGTGGTTTCGTCTGCGTGCTGGGCAAGACCGGCTACAACTTCGGTTCCGGCATGACCGGCGGTTTCGCCTATGTGCTCGACCTGGACAACAGCTTCTACGACCGCGTGAACCACGAGCTGGTGGAAATCCAGCGCATCAACAGCGAGTCCATGGAGGCTTACCGTAGCCACCTGGAGCGCGTGCTGGTCGAGTACGTCGAGGAGACGTCGAGCGAGTGGGGCCGTAATCTGCTGGAAAACCTGGACGACTACCTGCGCAAGTTCTGGCTGGTCAAACCCAAGGCCGCGAACCTCAAGTCGCTGCTCTCCAGCATCCGCGCCAACCCGCAATAAGCAGCTTCAAGCGGCGGCCCTGACGGCAGGGCGCGCCGCTCAACGTGATTGTCTTGCCGCGTCGAGCGTGTCGCTCGGCGCTGCTGCTAAGAGGTTTATGACATGGCTGAACGTCTGAATAACGACTTCCAGTTCATCGAAGTCGGGCGCAAAGACCCGAAGAAGAAGCTGCTGCGTCAGCGCAAGAAAGAATTCGTCGAGATCTACGACACCTTCAAACCGGCGCAGGCCGGCGAGCAGGCGCACCGCTGCCTGGGCTGCGGCAACCCGTATTGCGAATGGAAGTGCCCGGTGCACAACTTCATTCCCAACTGGTTGAAGCTGGTTTCCGAAGGCAACATCCTGGCCGCCGCCGAACTCAGCCACCAGACCAACACCCTGCCAGAAGTCTGCGGCCGCGTGTGCCCGCAGGATCGTCTGTGCGAGGGCGCCTGTACCCTCAATGACGGCTTTGGCGCGGTGACCATCGGTTCGGTGGAGAAGTACATCACCGATACCGCCTTCGCCATGGGCTGGCGCCCGGACATGTCCAAGGTCAAACCGACCGGCAAGCGCGTCGCCATCATCGGTGCCGGCCCGGCTGGCCTGGGCTGCGCGGATATTCTGGTGCGCAACGGGGTGACCCCGGTGGTGTTCGACAAGAACCCGGAAATCGGCGGTCTGCTGACCTTCGGCATCCCCGAGTTCAAGCTGGAAAAGAGCGTGCTGAGCAATCGCCGCGAAGTCTTCACCGGCATGGGCATCGAGTTCCGCCTGAACACCGAGATCGGCAAGGACATCGCCATGCAGCAGCTGCTGGATGAGTACGATGCCGTGTTCATGGGCATGGGCACCTACACCTACATGAAGGGTGGTTTCCCGGGCGAAGACCTGCCAGGCGTGCACGATGCGCTGGACTTCCTGATCGCCAACGTCAACCGCAACCTCGGCTTCGAGAAGGCGCCGGAAGATTTCGTCGACCTGAAGGGCAAGCGCGTGGTGGTGCTCGGCGGTGGCGACACCGCGATGGACTGCA
Source organism: Pseudomonas sp. G34 (assembly GCF_031119625.1). GTDB lineage: Bacteria > Pseudomonadota > Gammaproteobacteria > Pseudomonadales > Pseudomonadaceae > Aquipseudomonas. The sequence goes on along the minus strand of NZ_JAVHZV010000030.1, from coordinate 246,949 downwards.
ACCGCACCTCGATTCGCCAGGGCGCCAAGGCGGTGACCTGCGCCTATCGCCGCGACGAAGCGAACATGCCGGGCTCGCGCAAGGAAGTGAAGAACGCCAAGGAAGAGGGCGTGAAGTTCCTGTTCAACCGTCAGCCCATCGCCATCGTCGGCGAGGACAAGGTCGAAGGCGTCAAGGTTGTCGAGACCCGTCTTGGCGAGCCGGATGCCCGTGGCCGTCGCAGCCCCGAGCCGATTCCGGGCTCCGAGGAGATCATTCCGGCCGAAGCCGTGCTGATCGCCTTCGGTTTCCGCCCGAGCCCGGCACCCTGGTTCGAGGCGTTCGACATCCGTATCGACACCCAGGGCCGCGTGGTGGCCCCGGAAAAGGCCACCTTCAAGCACCAGACCAGCAACCCGAAGGTGTTTGCCGGCGGTGACATGGTGCGCGGCTCCGACCTGGTGGTTACCGCCATCTACGAAGGGCGCAATGCCGCGGAAGGCATCCTCGACTATCTCGGCGTCTAAGCCGCTGCGCTGTACCTGTGGGAGGGGCTTTAGCCGCGCGCTTTGAATCGACGGCGTCGCCTCCCACAGAAGTGTTTGCCCGCGACAAATTGACCCGATAGAGAAAAGGCACGGCACTCGCCGTGCCTTTTATTGGGCGCTCTGCGAAAATAACCCCACTTTTTTCGCTGGATGTTGCCATGACTGCCTTGAAGAACGATCGTTTTCTGCGTGCCCTGCTCAAGCAGCCCGTCGACGTCACGCCGGTGTGGATGATGCGCCAGGCCGGTCGTTACCTGCCCGAGTACCGCGCCAGTCGCGCCAAGGCCGGGGATTTCATGAGCCTGATGATGAACCCCGAGTTCGCCTGCGAAGTCACCCTGCAGCCGCTCGACCGCTACCCGCAGCTCGATGCCGCGATCCTCTTCTCCGACATCCTCACCATCCCCCACGCCATGGGCCAGGGCTTGTACTTCGAGACCGGCGAAGGCCCGCGCTTCAAGAAGGTGATCAGCAGCGCCGCCGATATCGATGCCCTGCCGATTCCCGATCCTGAACAGGACCTGGGTTACGTGATGGATGCCGTGCGCACCATCAAGTCGGCGCTGAACGGTCGCGTACCGCTGATCGGCTTTTCCGGCAGCCCGTGGACGCTGGCGACCTACATGGTCGAAGGCGGCTCGTCGAAGGACTTCCGCAAGATCAAGGCGATGCTCTACGACCAGCCCGAGGCCATGCACGCGTTGCTCGACAAGCTGGCGCAGTCGGTGACCGCCTACCTCAACGGGCAGATTCGCGCAGGCGCCCAAGCGGTGCAGATCTTCGACACCTGGGGCGGTAACCTGTCGTCAGCGGCCTATCAGACCTTCTCCCTGGCCTACATGCAGAAGATCGTCGATGGCCTGATCCGCGAGCAGGACGGGCGCAAGATCCCGGTGATCCTGTTCACCAAGAATGGCGGCCTGTGGCTGGAGTCGATAGCCGCCACTGGTGCCGATGCGCTGGGCCTGGACTGGAGCTGCGACATCGGCGAGGCGCGCCGCCGTGTCGGCAACCAGGTGGCCCTGCAGGGCAACATGGATCCGACCGTGCTGTACGCCAAACCGGCGGCGATCCGCGCCGAAGTCGCGCGCATTCTTGAAAGCTATGGCAGTGGCAGCGGCCATGTCTTCAACCTGGGTCATGGCATTACCCCGGAAGTCGATCCGGCCCACGCTGGCGCCTTCCTCGAAGCGGTGCACGAGCTGTCGGCCCGCTACCACGGCTGATCGCGGTCAGTCCTTCTGCACCTTGCCGCGAGGCGGGTGCAGGCGGATGTCGAGCAGTGTGTCATCGTCGCCATGCTCGAACTGCGCCGCCCTTGGCACTGGCTTGCCCTTGAGCAAGCTCGGGTTGGCGGAGAAACCGACGGGCTCCAGCGGAATGCCGCGGGGGCTGAGGTCGAGGCGGCCGTTGCCGTTGGCGTCCTGATACAGCTGCAGGGCAAAACGCCCCGGCGGCACGTCCTCGAGAATAAGCTGATCACCGGCTCCCTGCTGGGTGCGCAGCAGCGGCTCCCAGCCTGGCTGGTCGGCGCTGACCAGGCCCAGGTATAGCGGGGCGTCACTCTGGTTACCCTGCACGCGTATCAGCAGGTTGCCCGCCTGGGCCGACAAGGGGCCAAAGAGGAGAACCACTGCGCATGCCGCGCAGCGTTTGGTTACGATTTGAAGAAGTCTCTGTGGCATAATCCGCCCATTTTGCAGGGATTCGCTCTAAATGCGTCAGGTTCTAGTCGTTCACTTTTCACAGACTGGCCAATTGAACCGCCTGGTGCAATCGGTCTGTGCGCCCTTGCAGGCCAGTGACGGCATCCAGGTGGATTTCCTGGCGTTGCAGCCGGCCACGCCTTTTCCCTTTCCGTGGCCCTTTCTTGGCTTCTTCCGGATCTTCCCGGAAACCGTGCTGATGAAGCCGCAGCCATTGCTGCCGCTGAAGGTCGATGCCGACAAGCGCTACGACCTGATCATTCTCGCCTACCAGGTGTGGTTCCTGTCGCCGTCGCTGCCGTTCACCAGCTTCCTCGCCTCGCCTGAAGCCGCTCGGTTGTTGAAGGATACGCCGGTGATCACCCTGATCGGCTGCCGCAATATGTGGCTGATGGCACAGGAAAAGGTCAAGGCGCGCCTGCAGGCGCTTGGCGCGAGACTGGTCGACAACGCCGTGCTGACCGATGCCTGTGGCACCGCCGCGAGCTTCCTGGCCACGCCGCTGTGGATGTTCACCGGCCGGCAGAAGCCCTACAGCTGGGTGCCGCGTGCCGGTATCGACGAGGCGCAAATGGCCGCGGCCAGCCGCTTTGGCGATGCCATGGTGAGGCGCCTGCTGGCTGACCAGCGGCCTATCGAACGACCGATGCTCAGCGGCCTGGGTGCAGTAAAGGTGGATGAAAAACTGATCGCCAGCGAAAAGGTCGGCAACCGCAGCTTTACCCTGTGGAGCCGCCTGCTCTCTGCGCTCGGCCCCCAGCACAGTCGGCGCCGCGGTGCCGGGCTGGTGGTGTATATCGTTTTCCTGATCTGCCTGATTCTCACCGTGGTGCCGATCAGCGCGCTGTTGAAAAAGTTGTTGGCCCCGTTGTTAAAGGCGCGCATCCGGCGCCAGAAGGCCTACTTCGCCGGCCCGTCCGGCGAGTGAAGTGACCGAGGTAATCCCGTGGTAGCACCCGTATTCATCAACCGTATCAGCGCCAGCCTGCCCCATGACCCGGTCGATAACGAGCAGATGGAAGCGCGCCTCGGCAGGGTCGGCGGCAAGCCCTCGCGGGCGCGCAAGCTGGTGTTGCGCCGCAACGGCATCCAGCAGCGCCACTACGTCATCGACCCGCAGACCGGCGAGCCGAGCATGACCAACGCGCAGCTCAGCGCCGCGGCGATTCGTGGTCTGGTTGGCGACGGCTTTACCCTGGACAGCCTGGATTGCCTGGTCGCCAGCACCTCGTCGCCCGACCAGGTGATGCCGGGCCACGGGGTGATGGTGCACGGCGAGCTCGGCAATCCGCCTTGCGAGGTCGCCACCACGGCGGGCATCTGCCTGTGCGGGATGACCGCGCTGAAATACGCCTGGATGAGCGTGGCCAGTGGTGAAAGCCGCAACGCCGTGGCCTGTGGCTCGGAGGTCGCGTCGACGCTGATGCAGGCGCGCAACTTCAACGCCGAGTACGAAAGCCGCGTCGAAGAGCTGGAGAACCACCCGGAAATCGCCTTCGAGAAGGACTTCCTGCGCTGGATGCTTTCCGATGGCGCCGGCGCCGTGCTGCTGCAGGATCGCCCCAATGCCAGCGGGCTGAGCCTGCGGGTCGACTGGCTGGACATTCTCTCCTTCGCCGACCAGATGCCGGCCTGCATGTATGCCGGTGCCGAGATGCAGGATGGCAGTCTGCGGGGCTGGAGCCGTTATGACGCCGACGAGCGCGCCCGGCACTCGCTGATGGCGATCAAGCAGGACGTCAAACTGCTCAACGACAACATCGTCAGATACACCGTGGTCGAGGCGCTGCGCCGCATCATGGCGCGCCGCGAGCTGCGCGTGGCGGACATCGACTGGTTCCTGCCGCACTACTCCTCGGAGTTCTTCCGTGAGCGCCTGGCCACGGGCCTGGCCGAGGTCGACCTGGCGATCCCGATGGCGCGCTGGTTCACCAACCTGACCCGCAAGGGCAACACGGGGGCGGCGTCGATCTTCATCATCCTCGAAGAGCTGTTCAACGGCGGGCAGCTGCGCAGCGGTCAGAAACTGCTCTGCTACGTGCCGGAAAGCGGGCGTTTCTCCAGTGCATTCATGCACCTCACGGTGGTCGGCGATGAAGCTTGACGAGGTTCCCCAGGATCCGGATTCCGCCTACGGCGGGCACAGCAAATTGCTCTACGCCGTCGACGACAAGGGGCATTACCGGGGGGCTCAGAGCGCCGGCTGGGAGCCTGAGTCGTATTCCACCCAGTTGGCCGTTGCCGAGCTGCAGGCCCAGGAGGCCGAGGCCTATGCCGGCTGGCAGCGCGGCGAGCTGTCGCCACTCAAATGCCTGATGTATCGCTATCGCATGGATGAGCCGGCGCTGGCGCAGATAGCCGGGCTGTGGCAGTGGCGGGTGCGGCGGCACTTCCGCCCGGAAATCTATCGGCGCCTGAGCGATTCGCTGCTGGGCCGCTATGCCGAGGCCTTTGGCTTGAGCGTCGACGAGCTGCGTCGTTACCAGAAGGAACTGCCATGAGCGCGTTCGAACATCGCCAGAGTGCCCACTGCGAAAGCGGCGTGATGGCCAGCCTGCTGAGCCAGGCCGGCCTGCCGATGAGCGAGCCGATGGCCTTTGGCCTGGCATCGGGCCTGGCGTTCGCCTATCTGCCGATCGTCAAGCTCGGCGGTATGCCGCTGATTGCCTACCGCATGCCGCCGCGGCACCTGATCAAGACCCTCAGCAAGCGCCTGGGTGTGCGCCTGAGCAGCCGCACGTTCAGCAACCCCGAGCAGGGGCGCCGGGCCCTCGACGAGGCGCTGGACAGCGGCCGCCTGGTCGGGTTGCAGAGCTCGGTGTTCTGGCTGCCGTACTTCCCGCCGGAGATGCGCTTTCACTTCAACGCTCACAACCTGCTGGCCTATGGGCGCGAGGGCGATGACTACCTGCTCAGCGACCCGGTATTCGAGGCGCCGATGCGCTGCGCTGGCGCGGATTTGCAGAAGGCCCGCTTCGCCAAGGGTGCCCTGGCGGCCAAGGGGCTGATGTATTACCTGGATGAGGTGCCAGCCGAGCAGGATTGGCAGCGGCTGATCCGCCAGAGCGTGCTGTCCACCTCGCGGATTCTCGATGGCCTGCCGCTGCCATGGGTCGGCATTCGCGGTATCCGCCACCTGGCCAGGTGCGTGGAGAGGCTCGACCCGGCCCAGGCCAAGTACAACCGTCTGTACCTCACCCACATCGTGCGCATGCAGGAAGAGATCGGCACTGGCGGCGCGGGGTTTCGCTTCATGTATGCCAGTTTCCTGCAGGAGGCCGGCGAAAAGATCGGCGACGCCACGCTGCGCGAAGCCTCGACGCGCCTGACCGCGGTGGGCGACGACTGGCGCCAGTTCGCCTCGGCCTGTGTGCGGGCCAGCCGTAGCAAGGGCGAGGCGCCGGATTTCAGGCCGATCGCCGAGAGGCTGCGGGGGATTGCGGATCAGGAGCGGGTGCTGATGAAGGAGCTGGGGGCTTGGGCGAAGCGCAAGGGCTGAGGTAAGGATTTAGAAATCCAGAAACGGACATCCAGCGACCTCGTGGGAGCGGCTTTAGCCGCGAGGTTTCTAGCAAAGGCCGCTATATAGGCTTTGCATGGGCTGTGGTTTCCTAGAGTTATCGCATTGCTCTTGCGTTCGGTTCCGCTCTGACGAGCGGGTTCCTTTTGGCATTGCCCCAAAAGGAACCAAAAGGTCTAGCCCCGACATCCGGCCCCAGCTGCGCTGGGGTTCCCTCATTACATCGTTGTTCCGGGGGCCGGCCTGGAAGGGCCATCCATGGCCCATCAGGCCTCTCGCCGCATCCCTGCGGCTCGTCCCCCTGCACAACGATTCCATTCGGCCTCCTGAAGGGGCGATTGGTGTCGCCTGTTATTCCCGTACAAGAGAAACATTAAGAAGCCAAAGAGAGCCGGCGGTCGCCGCTTACAGCTGCAACTGCAGCACCTCGATCCCTGCCGTCAGCTCGGCAAAGTCTGCTGCCTGGCTTGGGCCCTCGACCAGCACTGCCTGGGCCTCGAAGCTGTCGTCTTCATCGATCAGCACCAGCAGCGCCTGGCCGATCAGGCCGTCGGCCAGATCCAGCCCGGCCAGGGCCTGCAGGTGCTTCCAGGCGTGCGGGCCGGCGCCGATAAACAGGTTCGGCCCTTCCAGGCCCAGTTGCGCGGCGACGTGAAAGCCGGCGGCATTGCTGACGCTGTTGACGAATTCGAAGGGCTTGGGCTGCAGCTGGTGCACGCACACGCTGTCGAGCAGCGAGCCCATGGTGGCCCGCGCCGGATGGCGCGAAGCCAGGTACAGGCCGCAGTCGCTGCGGATCTTGGTTCGCAGCGGCGCGGCACACAGCAGGGCCTGCAGGATCAGCCGGTCGATGCGCCGTGGCGTGGTCGGCAGCCAGTTGATCAGCGTGGCTTTCAGCTCCTTGTCGGAGTTCTCCGCGTCCCCGCGCACGCTGCAGGCGGCTATCACGGGGCTCATGGGGCGTCCTCCGCGCAGCGTTGCAGCACCAGGCTGGCGTTGTTGCCGCCGAAACCGAAGAAGTTGGCGAGCAGCAGGCTGTCCTCGCCAATCGCCAGGGGCTCGGCAGACAACGGCAGCAGCGCTTCGGCGGCGTAGTCGCAGGCCGGCAGGTGCTTGAGGTTCTCCACCAGCAGCAGGGTTTCCGCCAGGCCGCAGGCGCCCAGGGTGTGGCCGAGCCAGGGCTTGAGCACGCACAGCGCTGGCAGCGCCTCACCGAACAGCAGGCGCACGCCATTGCTTTCGGCGCTGTCATTGGCTCCCGTTGCGGTGCCGTGGGGTTTCACCAGGCCGATCTGCTCGGCACTCACGCCGGCACTGCGCAAGGCTTCGCGCATCACCCACTCGATATGGCTGCCGTCTTCGCGGGTATTGGTCAGGCTGCTGGTGTCGCAGGCGCTGAAGCCGCCCAGCAGGCGGGCCAGCGGTGCAGGCCCAGGTTCCAGGCTCAGCAGGGCCGCCGCATAGGCTTCGCCCAGCAGCAGGCCGTCGCGTTGCGGGTGGAAAGGGCGGTACTCGCCGCTGGGCGATACCAGGCCGAGGGCGCCAAAGCCTTGCTGGGCGATGGCGCTGGGTGTTTCGAAGGCCAGCACCAGCGCCCGGCGGTAGCGCCCGGCAGCAAGCAGGCGGGCGCCATACAGCAAGCCGTTGGCGGCACTGGTGCAGGCGGTGTTGAGGGTGAAGGCATCGGCGAAAGCGAAGCGCGCGCGCAGCCGTTCGGCGATCAGGTCGAGGGAGGTCGAGTGCTCCGGGCGAAAGCCGCCGTGCTGGGCGGCCAGTGCTTCCAGCTCGTCGATATCCAGGCTGGTGCTGGCAACGATCAGCAGGCAGTCGGCCAGGGCGCTGGTGTCGTCGCCCAGGGTTTCATGGATCAGCCGGTCGAAATGCTCGTCCGGGCTTTGCTCGCCGGCCACGGTGAGGTAATGGCGCGGCTCCTGCAATTCATGCAGTAGCACGGTGCTGGCCGCAGGCCTCCGGCCACTGCGCAGGGCGGCGTTGGCGGCGCACAGGTCGGCGCCGAGGGCACTGTGCAGGGCGCCTCGCTGCAGGTAGACGGGCGTCACTGCTGTTGCCTGATGAAGGCCGCGATACTGGCGATGCTGTTGAGAATACGACGGCCGTCCTTGGCGCCTTCGATACGCACGCCATAGTGCTGCTGCAGCGCCAGGGAGACCTGCAAGGCATCCAGGCTGTCCATCTGGATGCGGCTCTGCTGGCCGAACAGCGGCTCGTCGTCGTCGATGCTTTGCCAGTCGATATCGTCTTCCTTGTCGCACTCGCGAATCAGCAATTGCTTGAGCTTTTCTTCTAGTAGTGTGTGGTCCATTGCGTTTGCTGTACTCGTTTGTGGAACAGGAACAAGCCGCTGATGCCGGCCACCGCTGCGAACAGCAGCAGGCGAGCGCAGCCGGGGGCTACTTCGTTCAGTGAGCCGTGGCCCACCAGCAGGCTGAGGAAGGCGTCCAGTGCCCAGCTCATCGGTGATACCTCGGCCAGTTGGCGCATGGCCTCGGGCATCACGCTCTTGGGCACCATGATGCCGCCAATGGCTGCGAGGATGATATTGATCCCGCCGCCAAGCAATAGGGCTTGTTCACTACTGCGCGCCAATGCGGCCAGCAACAGGCCCAGGCTGCTGGTGGCCAGGGCGATGCTGGCGGCCAGCAGGGCATAAGCGGGCAGGCTGCCATTGAGCGCCAGTGCGGGCAGGCCGACCAGCGGCAAACCGTACACGCCGATGCTCAGCAGCACCACGAACTGCACCAGGTTGATGGCCAGGTAGGGCAGCATCTTGCTCGCCGCCAGGGTGCCGAGCCCCAGGCCCAGGCAGCGAAAACGCAACAGCGCGCCACTCTGTTGCTCGCGCTGGAAGCTGCCGGCCATCGGCAGCACCACGAAGAACATGCCGAAGATCAGCCAGGCCGGCACGCTCATCTGCGTGGCGTTGGCCTGGGCGCTCAGGTCGCCGCTGGCCAGGCGCTCCCTCTCGTCGATACGGCTCTCGGTGCGTTGCTGGATCCGTTCGAGCTGCTCGGCCGGCGTCAGGTCTTCTTGCAGCGCGCCGCTGTCCTGCAGGTAGGCGCGTAGCCGGGTCTGCGCCAGGGCGATGGTCACTGCAGCGTGCAGGCGCTGGCGCGACAGGCGGTCGAACTGCGCGGGAAAGCTCAGTGCCGGGCCGTGATGGGGAGTGTCCAGCAGGCGCTGGTCGAAGTCGGCGGGTAGGCTGACGCGCGCCATCTGAGTGGGCCCGTCTTCCCGCAACTGGCTGTCGGGCAACTGCGCCTGCAGGGCAGCGTGAAAGAAGCGGCTAGACTCGCTCTGCTGCGGTGCCTCCAGCACCAACTGCAAAGGCGGTGGGCGATCCTGCAGGTAGCTGGACATGGCGCCGGCCATGATCACCAGAAACAGCGTCGGCATGAGGAACAGCACGGCCAGCGCATGGGGGTCGCGCAGCAGCAGGAGGGTTTCCTTGCGAACCAGGGCGCGCAGCCTCATAGCCGGCCTCCGTTGAGGCGCAGGTACAGCTGCTCCAGGGACGGGCGGCCGAAGCGCAGCAGGCTCGGCGTTTGCGGCTGTGCGGCGATGAAACGGGTGATCGCCAGCAACTGTTCGACGTCCAGCGTGGCGATACGCACGCCGTTGGGCGTGTGCTCGGCGTTCAGGCCCAGTTCGGCGAGTAGCGCTGGCAGGGCGTCGGGGGCTTGCTCGGGCCATTCCAGAAACAGCCCGGGTTGCTCACCGAGCAACTGGTGCTTGTCGATATCCAGCTGCACGCGGCCTTCGTGCAGCAGCAGGATGCGATCGGCCACCTGTTCCACTTCATCCAGGTAGTGGCTGGTGTAGATCACCGCCTTGCCCTCGGCGACCAGTTGCTGCACGGCGTCGAGCAGCAGTTGGCGGCTGGCGGCGTCGACGCCCACGGTGGCCTCGTCGAACAGATACAGCTCGGCCGGTTGCAACAGACCGATGGCGAAGTTCAGGCGCCGCTGTTCGCCGCCGGAGAGGCGCTCGGCGCGGCGCTCGAGTTTGTCCTGCAGCGCCGTGGTGGCGATGCAGCGCTCCATGCAGTGGCGCCGCTCGGCGCCGCGCAGCCCGTAGAGATCGGCGAACAGCGCGAGGTTTTCCTTCACCTTCAGGCCGGCGTAGAAAGCCAGTTGCTGGGGCACCAGGCCCAGGCGCCGCTCGATGTGCCAGACGATCTGCCCATCCAGGGGCTGCAGCACGCCGCTGAGCAGCGACAGCAGGGTGGTCTTGCCGGCACCGTTGCTGCCTAAAAGGCCCAGGCACTGGCCGGCCTGCAATTGCAGGTCGATGCCGTTCAACGCCGGCTGCGTGGCGCCAGGGTAGCGGTAGGCGAGGTGGCTGAGCTCAAGCACGAACGAGCACCAACAGCAGCTTGCCGTCCAGCAGCAGGCGCCCGCCTTCGTGCACGCAGAAGCCGTAGAGGGCGCCAGCCGGGCTCAGGGCTTCCTGGGTCGCGCTGACCAGCAGGGCGCCGTTACGCTCGGTGGGGTGATAATGCAGCTGCAACTGGGAGAGTTTGCCGACCAGGGCCATTTCGATGGCGCTGTCATTGCCGTATAAGGCACCATGCGCGGCACATAATTGGGCCGCCGCCTCGAACAGCAGGCAGGCAGAGGCGTTTTCGCCCAGGCCATTGAGGTGCTGCCAGCTGCTCAGGCCGCGAATGCCGCTGGTGTCGTGCTCGAGCACAGCGTCCAGCCAGAGGGCCGGGCCCTGATGCGGCAGCAGTGAGTGCAGTTGGGTGCGATCCATGGCGGGCGTCTGGCGTGCGAGCGCAGCAGTGTAACAGAGGGTATTGGGGAGCAAGCGAGTGGGTGGTTGGCAATTGGTGGTTTTCGTGGGGCTGAGTGTCGCCCTGACACTGGTCTCCTGGCGCTCGCTGGGCAACCCGCGCAGCCATGGTTTCTACCGCTACTTCGCCTGGGAAGTGATGCTGGTGATGCTGGTGCTCAACGCGCCGTTCTGGTTCGAGAACCGCTCCGCCGTGCATCAGCAGATTTCCTGGGTGTTGCTGACCACCTCGCTGGTGGTGCTGTTCGCCGGCATACACCAGATGCGCCGCTTTGGCCGCGCCACGGAGCAGCGCCAGGATGACGAGCTGTTCGCCTTCGAGCGCACCTCGCAACTGGTCACCAGCGGCATCTTCGGCTACATCCGCCATCCGATGTACTGTTCGCTGCTGCTCTTGGCCTGGGGTATCGCCTGGAAGCAGCCGGGTGTTCTGGTCATGCTCCTGGCCGTGGCGGCCAGTGTGCTGCTGTGGCTCGCCGCGCGTTGCGAGGAGCACGAGTCGCTGGTCTATTTCGGCGACGCCTACCGCGACTACATGGCGCGTAGCCGGATGTTCGTGCCCTTCATCTTCTGAGCTGAGGCGCCGCAAGGCGATGCCCGCGGCGCATCACGGCCTTACTTCACGCTCGCGTACTTACCCTTCAGTGCAACGCCGGCCATGATGGCGCCGGCGTGGCATTCGAACTTGCTGCTGTCGCGGTATTCCTTGTTCTTGTAGTTGCTGGCCAGGTCGACCACGGCGTTGGCGCCGGCGGCCTTGGCCGAGTTCTGCAGCTTGATCAGGGCCGACTGCAGTACCCAGCGGCAGGCTTCTTCGTCGGTCTTGTTGAAGGCGTTGGTCTTCTGGCTGGTGGTGACGTTGGCGTTGATGATCTTGGCGCCGGCCGGGGTCTTGTTCAGGTAGAACTTCACCGAGCCGTCGAGGCGGCCGGCCTGGGTGGCTTCGTTGACCACCGACTGGAAGTCCAGGAAGTGGGCGGTGTCACGGGCCTGGCTGATGGCAGGCAGCAGGGCGGCGGTAAGCAGTGCAGCAGCGGTCAAGCGTTTCGCGTTCATCAGGTTTCTCCTGGAGTGTCACTGGGGCATTGAAAGGGGTGGGCTACGCAGTTCCTGCTGGATGCTGCGATCAAGGTTACGAACCCACTTGTTGTAGTTACGGTGGATCTTGCCGTCGCGATAACCGAGATTGTGGCTGTCGCGATAGCGAATCGAGTAACTCGACGCGGTGTAAGGAATGGTGATTTGCGCCTCATGGCTGCGGCGTGTAATCGAAGCCAGGATCTGCCCCTGGTCGGCACGCTCGACGGTCCACTGGCGGCGTTGCAGGGCGGTCAGGATCGCCCGGCGCATGTCATCCTGACTTTTGGCCGCAGTCGGTGGCACGCTGCTGGAGATGTTCAGCACCGGTTTCGAGGTACAGGCGGTAATGCCCAGCAGCAGCACGGCAAGCAGGGCGAAGCGATTGAAGCGAGACATCATCCATGGTCCTTGTCAGTGAAGGTTTCAGCGGTCAGCGCCAGCGGCGAAATACCAGGGAGGTATTGACCCCGCCAAAGGCGAAATTGTTGTTCATCACGTATTCGTTGCTCATTTCGCGGAATTCGCCGCGCAGGTAGTCCAGCTCGCCGCAGGCCGGGTCGATGTGATCCAGGTTGAGGGTGTGCACGTAGCTGTCGCGGTTGAGCATCTCGATGCTGAACCAGGATTCCAGCGCGCCGCAGGCACCCAGGGTGTGGCCGAAGTAGCTCTTCTGCGAGCTGATCGGCATGCGTGGGCCGAACAGGCTGCTGGTGGCCTGGGTTTCGGCGACGTCACCCTGTTCGGTGGCAGTGCCGTGGCCATTGACGTAGCCAATGGCCTCCGGCGTCAGCGCGGCATCTTCCAGGGCCAGTTCCATGGCCCGGCGCATGGTGCTCTGCACCGGCTTGGTGGCGTGCTGGCCATCGGCGTTGCAACCGAAACCGACGATTTCGGCGTGGATGGTGGCGCCGCGTGCCAGGGCGTGTTCCAGCTCTTCGAGAACCAGCATGCCGGCACCCTCGCCGATCACCAGGCCGTCACGGCCGCTGTCGTAGGGGCGCGGGCTGGTGTGCGGTGCATCGTTCTTCAGGCTGGTGGCGTACAGCGCATCGAAGACCATGGCCTCGGTCGGGCACAGCTCCTCGGCGCCGCCGGCGAGCATCAGCGGCAGGCGACCGAACTTGATCGCCTCGTAGGCGTAGCCGATGCCCTGGCTGCCGCTGGTGCAGGCGCTGGAGGTGGGGATCAGCCGGCCGGTGAGGCCGAAGAAGATGCTGATATTGGCCGCCGTGGTGTGCGGCATCATGCGGATGTACGAGTTGGCGTTGAGGCCGTCGGCCACCGAGTTGAGCAGCATGTTGCCGAACGCCTTGATCTCCTCGGTGCTACCGGTGGACGAGCCACAGGCCACACCCATGCGCCCGTCCTTGATGCTGTGGTCATCCAGCAGGCCGGCATGGGCCAGGGCGCGCTCGGCGGCATACACCGACAGGCGCGACACGCGGCCCATGCTGCGCAGTTGCTTGCGGGTCCAGTGGGCTGGCACGACGAAGTCGTCGACCGGGCCGCCCAGGCGGGTGTTCAGCTCGCTGAAACGATCCCACTCGTGCATGACCCGGATGCCGCTACGGTCGGCGCGGAAGTTCGCCGCGATGCTGTCCCAGCTGTCGCCCAGGGAGGTAATGCCGGCCATGCCGGTAACGACTACGCGCTTCATGCCACTTCACTCTTGATCAACACAGACCGCCATTCACGGCGATCACCTGGCGGGTAATGTAGGCCGCCTCTTCGGACATCAGAAAGTTCACCGTGCCGGCCACCTCCTCGGGGGTGCCCATGCGCGCGGCGGGGATCATCTTGAGGATCTCCTCGAGCGGCACGTGCTCGTCGAGAATCTCGGTATCGATCAGCCCCGGGGCCACGCAGTTGACGGTGATCTTGCGCTTGCCCAGCTCGATCGCCAGGGCCTTGGCCGCGCCGATGATGCCGGCCTTCGATGCACTGTAGTTGACCTGGCCGCGGTTGCCGATCAGCCCGGAAACCGAGGTGATGCAGACGATACGCCCTGGCTTGCGGCGACGCACCATCGGCATCGTCAGCGGATGCAGCACGTTGTAGAAACCATCCAGATTTGTGCGCAGCACCACATCCCAGTCGTCCTCGCTGAGTGCCGGGAAGGCGCCGTCGCGGGTCAGCCCGGCGTTGCACACCACGCCGTAGTAGGCGCCGTGGCTTTCCACGTCGGCTTCCAGGGCGCTGCGGCAGGCGGTGCGATCGGCGACGTCGAACTGCAGGATGCGCGCCTGCTGGCCGAGGGCTGCGATCTCGCGCTGCACCGCTTCGGCCTCGTCGCGGCGCGAGCGGCAGTGCAGCACCAGATCGAAGCCGGCGCGGGCCAGGCGCAGGGCAATGGCACGGCCGATACCGCGGCTCGATCCGGTGACCAGAATGGTCTCGCTCATTGGGACGGCTCCTGAGTGAGTGGGGGTTCTTGGATATAGGTGGACACGTCGCGGGGCTGGAATACGTTCAGCCGCGCCTCGACCAGGATGCCCGGGCCTTCGAGGCGGCATTCGAACACGCACATGCCGTTGTCGTCCTGCAGGGAGCGGTTGGCGTGGATCAGCAGGGTGCTGCCGGCTGGGAAACGGTCGACGTTGCAGCCGTAGTTGCGCGTGCCGAGCAGGAAGCCCAGCTCCACCGGCAGGCCTTGTTCACGGGCGTGACAGCCGGCGAAAGCGGCGACGCTCTGGGCCATCAGCTCGATGCCGACGATGGCCGGCAGGCTGCCGTCGGCCTGGCTGAACAGGCCGCCCGGGCGCACCACCAGGCGGGTGTCGATATGCTCGGCGCCGAACCCCAGCACCTCGTCGATCAGAATCATGTCGCCAGCGTGGGGCACCAGCTCGGCGACGGGCCAGACACTCACGGCAGGTCTCCCAGGACTAATGAAATGTTGTTGCCGCCAAAGGCGAACGAATTGCTCATCAGATAACGCCGCTCGCCCGGCGGCAACTGTTCTTGCCCGCCGACCAGCTTCAGCCGCGGTAGCTGCGGCTCGGCCTGGCCATCCCAGACGTGCGGCGGCAGGCGATTGGCGGTGTTGTAGTCGCTCAGCGTCAGCCAGCAGAAGGCCGCCTCCAGGGCGCCGGCGGCGCCCAGGGTATGGCCGGTCAGCGGCTTGCTCGACGAACAGGCCACGCCGGCCGGGAACAGCGCCTGCACCGCCAGGCTTTCCATGGCGTCGTTGTGGGTGGTGGCGGTGCCGTGCAGGTTCAGGTAGCCGATCTGCTCGGCCTCCAGGCCTGCGGCACTCAGCGCCTTGCGCATCGCCTGCTGGGCGCCGAGGCCCTCGGGGTGCGGTGCGGAAATATGGTGGGCATCGGAGGTCGCGCCGCCACCGAGCAGGCCGATGCCGGGGCGCTGTTCGGCGCGGGTCATCAGGAACAGCGCGGCGGCTTCGCCGATATTGATGCCACGGCGGTTCATCGAGAACGGATTGCAGCGCTCGTCGGACACCGCTTCCAGGCTGGCGAAGCCGTTCAGGGTCAGCTTGCACAGGCTGTCCACGCCGCCACACAGCACCGCATCGCAAATGCCCATGCGCAGCAGGCGCTGGGCAGCGAGCAGGGCCCGGCCGCTGGAGGTACAGGCCGTGGACTGGCAATAGGCCGGCCCGCTGAGGCCCAGCCAGTCGGCCAGGAAGCTGGCCGGCGCAGCGATTTCCTGGCGGCTGTAGCGGTAGGCCTCCGGCAGCTCGCCGTGGTGCACGTACTCGGCGATATGTTCGCCGGCTTCGGCGATGCCCGAGGTGCTGGTGCCGAGCACCACGGCGATGCGGCTGGCGCCGTATTTCGCGATGGCCGCCTGGATGTCGTCGTGGATTTCCAGGGCGGCAGCCAGCAGCAGGCGATTGTTGCGGCTGGCGAGGTGTTCGAAACCAGCGGGCATCTCGGCCAGCGGCGCATCGACGGCACCGACGGTAACGGCGCGTTCGGGGATCCAGCCCTCCTGGCGGCGCATGCCGCTGGTGTCGCCGGCGAACAGGGCGTCGGCGACCGCCTGCTTGCCTTGGCCGAGGGCGCAGATCACGCCGAGGGCGTCGAGTCGAGCGATCATGGTTGCGTCTCCAGCGGGCGCACGCGGTACTGCTGCGTGGCGTTGCTCAGTTCGATGGCTTGCCCGGCGCCGTAGCGGATCCGCCAGTCGGGCGCCAGCTGGCGCCCCTCGGCGCCCTGGCGCCAGTGTTCGCCAGCATAGCTGCCCGCCAGTTGATCATCTGGCGTGAGGGCGAACAGCAGGGCGGCGAACAGCTCGCGGGCGGCGGCATTGGGCGGCAGCAGGCCGTCATTGTGCCAGGTCCCATCGGCCAGCGATTGCCGGGCCAGCGGCACGCCGAGCGGGTCGAACAGCGACCAGCGCAGGGCGGTGCCTTCGGCCTGGATCACCAGCAGCCAGTCCTGGCCATCGGCGGTGCTCACCTGCAGCGACATCGGCAGCGGCTGCGCCAGGCGTGGCGAGGCGGTGGGCAGCGGCGTGCGCGCGGCGCAGGCGCTCAGCAGCAGGATGCAGGCGAGGGTCAGCAGGCGTTTCATGCAGGCTCCAGGGGTTTGCGCACCGCGGCGTTGACCAGGGTTTCGTTGCGCTGGCCAAACGGCTTGGCCTTGCGGATGCCCCAGCGCTCCAGCAGGCCGAAGTCTTGCGAGCGGCTCCACCACAGGTACGGGTAGGAAACGTTGCGCGCGCTGAACTCGAAGCCTTGCTGGCGCAGCATAGCGAGGTATTCGTCGGCGCTCTTCTGCACCTCCATCGGGTGGCGGAACAGCCAGCGGATCACCCAGGTGTCGATGTAGTACTTGGTCGACTCGGCGAACAGCAGCAGGCCGCCGGGCTTGAGCACCCGCCAGAACTCGGCCAGCGCCTGCTGCTGCTCGACCAGATGGTGGAAGGTCTGGTGGCAGAAAAGCATATCCACGCTGGCGTCGGGCAGCCCGATCGCCGCGCAGTCGCTGGCGATCAGCTCGACGTCCAGGCCCAGGCGCTGGGCTTCGGCACCTGAGCAATCGAGGCTGTGCGGGTCGGCATCCAGGCCGATGATGCGCGCCGGCTGAAACGCCCGCTGCAGCAGGCCGAACGACTTGCCCTGGCCGCAGCCGGCATCGAGCAGCACCGGCGCGGCCGGCAGCGGGCCGTCAATCAGTGTCTGCAGGTCGTCGATGGCCACGCGCAGCACATGGTGCTGCCACACGTGGCTGCGCAGGAACCAGAAACCAAAGCCGGTTTCCTCGACATAGGTGGCCGCGGCGCGGTGCATCGAAGCGTTCTCAGGCACTGGCGCACAACTCCGCGAGCACCCGCAGACGGCGACGCGGCTCGGCCACGTACGGGTTGCGCTGGTCCCAGGCGTAGCCGGCGAGGATCGAGCTGATCATGGCGCGGATCTCGGGCGATGCCTTGGGGTAGTAGATGACGTCCTGGAAGCTGCCGTCGTACCAGCCTTCCACATACACACGGAAGGTGTCGACGCCGCGTTTGAGCGGGATGGCGAAGTCCTGCTCCCAGTCCACGGCCTCGCCGCTCAGCTGGCGATGCAGCAGGTTGGCGGCCATGCTCGCCGAGCGCATGGCGATGGTCACGCCGGAGCTGAACACCGGGTCAAGGAACTCGGCGGCGTTGCCCAGCAGGGCGAAACCCTTGCCGTGCAGCGCCTTGACGTTGGCCGAGTAGCCCTTGATTTCGTTCACCGGGGTGTCCCACACGGCGTTGCCCAGCACCTTGCCCAGGCTCGGGGTTTCGGCGACGAACTGCTTGAGCGCGGCGTCCTTGTCATCGGGGTAGCCGTCGAAGCGCTCGGCCAGGCCGACCACGCCGAGGGAGCAGCGGCCGTTGCTGAACGGAATGGTCCAGAACCACACATCGCGCAGGGTCGGGTGGGTGGTGATGAGGATCTTCTCGCGGTCGAAGGCCGGGTGATCGATGCGGTCTTCGATATGGGTGAACAGCGCCTTGCGCATCGGCAGGTTGGACGGCAGTTCGAGGTCGAGCAGGCGCGGCAGCAGGCGGCCATAGCCGCTGGCGTCGAGCACGAAGGTGCAGCTCACCTGGTATTCGTGGCCATCGGCGAGGCGGCGTACCGATAGCAGCGGCCGCTCGCCGCTGAAGTCCACGGTATGGATTTCCTCTTCATAGCGGATGGTCACGCCCTGGCGCTCGGCGTCGTCGGCCAGCACCTTGTCGAAGGTGGCGCGCTGCACCTGGAAGGTCGAGCCGAAGCTCTTGGTGAAGGTCTCGCGGAAGTCGAAGTCGGTGTAGCGATCACCCCAGGCAAAGGCCGCGCCGTGCTTGGTCTGGAAGCCCGCCGCGCGCACGGCGTCCATCATTCCGGCTTCTTCGACGAAGTCCAGGCAATGCGACAGCAGACTCTCGCCGATCGAGAAGCGCGGGAAGCGCTGGCGCTCGAGAATCAGCACGTCATGGCCCTTGCGCTTGAGCAGGGCGGCGGCGATGGCGCCCGAAGGGCCGGCACCGACCACGACGATCTGCTGCTGTTGGACTTCAGGAGACTTCATAGCGGCTCTTTGCCTCGAGTTGGGTTGGTCTGCGCAGGGTCGCCGGCAGCAGGGTGCACAGCAGGCCCATGAGCATCAGGGCGAAATACAGGTGGGGGCTGATGACCTGCTGGTGCAGCAGCAGGTTGAGAAAGACGATTTCGGTCAGGCCGCGGGTATTGAGCAGGATGCTCTCGCGCCATTTGCTCTGGCCCAGCCTCAGACCACCGGCCGCCCACGACAGCCCCAGCCAGCTGCCGGCCAGCTTGCTGATCGCCGGCAAGGCCAGCAGCGCGATGAACTGCGTGGCGGTAAAGCCGAAGTCGGTGGCCAGGCCGTGCCAGTCGATCTGCAGCAGGCCGTAGGCGAGGATCAGCGGCACGGCGAGCCAGGTCTGCAGGGCCGTGAAGGCTTGCGCCGGCAACGGCAAGCGCAATGGCAGACGCAGGCCGGCAGCCAACAGCAGGTAGACGATACCGAATACCAGCACGTTGTAGCCCAGTTGCTGGAGGAGCAGCAGCAGGCCAAGGAACAGGCTGCCATTGAGCACCGCGTGGCGCAGGCCGAGCAGACGCAGCAGCAGCGGGCTGGCCGCTGCCAGCAGCGGCCACAGCAGGCTGCTCGGGTCGCGGCTGCCCTGGGCGAGGGCGAAGATCGACCAGCACAACAGGTCCATGACAATCGCCGCCTGCATCAGCGTGCGGGTGCGCGCGGCGGGGTAGCCGAGATCCTGCAGGTACAGATACAGCACCGGAATCGCCGTCAGGGCGAACAGCAGGCCGATGGCGATGGCCGTCAGGCTGCCCAGCGGTGGCAGCAGCCACAGCGCACAGGCCAGGCCGCAGAAGAACGGCACGAAGAAGCTCGGCAGGGCGATCTTCAGGCTTGCCGCCTGCAGATCGAGGTCGATCACGTCGCTGAGAATATGCGCCAGCAGCAGGCTGAAGGCGATACCGTACGCCGGCTTGAGCCAGCCGGGCGCGAGCAGTTGTTCGGCGCCGACGCCCAGCGGCGTGCTCCAGTACAGCAGCACGGGCAGGGCAAAGGTGCCGAGCAGCAACTGGCTGACGATGGCGATCAGGCCCAGGCGTTTGCCGAACCAGGTGGCCAGGGCGAACAGGCCGATCAGGCCGAGCCAGCACAGGGCGATCGTCATCCCTTCACCTCGTGCTGTTGCGTGCCGGCCCACGGCGAGAGCAGGAAGCAGAACATCAGGCCGAGGCTGATCGCCAGGCCGAAGTTGGCGATGGCCGGGGTCTGGCTGAGCAGCAACAGGCCGAACGACAGCCAGCTGGAGATGGCCGACAGCAGCGTGCCGAGCAGGCTGACCGCCGGGCCACCGATGTTCTCGCGCATCAGGATGGCGTAATCGACGCCGATGGCGGTGATCAGCAGCAGGCCGAACAGGCTGAACAGGGTCAGCGGCTGGCCCAGCCAACCGAGGCAGGCCAGCGCCGCGAGGGCGGCCAGCAGTGGCAGGCAGACCACCCGCAGGGCGCCGCCGATGCCGAACGGGATGCACAGCAGCAGCACGATGGCCAGGCAGGAGATCAGCTTGAGCTCCGCAGCGCTGATCTGGGTGGCCGCGAACAGGCGGTTCAGCTCGCCGAGACGGTCGACCAGTTGCACGCCTTCGAGGCCCTCGGCTGCGCCTTGCAGCACGCTGCTGTCGGTCTGGCCCTGCAGGCTGACCACCGCGGCAACGCCGTTGTCGTCACGGCCCAGCCACAATGCCCGCCAGGGCTCGGCCAGCGGGCTGGCGAGCGCCTGTTCCAGGTCTGGCTGCGGCTGCTCCAGCAGTTGCTGCAGTTCGGCCTGCAGCGCTTGTGCCGGGATGCCGAGGTCGAGCAGCGCCTGCCAGTGGCCCGGCAGGTCAGCCAGGGCGCTACGCAGCGCCTGCAAGTCGGCGGCCGGGGTGGCCAGTTGGTTCAGCGACAGGTAACTGCGCAGCTGTGCGGTTTTCACCAGTGCATCGAGCCGCGTACCGAGGGCTTGCTGGCGTTGCAGCAGTTGCGCCTGATCGGCAGCCCGCACCAGGAAGAACTGGCTGGTGGGCTGCTGCCCGGTCAGCTCGACGATCCGCTGCGACTGGGCGAACAGCGCCGGATCCTTGCCCAGCCACTGGCGCAGGTCGTTCTGGCTGTGCAATTGCCCGATACCGGCGGCGCAGAACGCCAGGAACAGCGCCAGCAGCCAGTAGGTACCGTGGCCCTGACGCAGGCGCCCGTGCCAGCTCATGGCTCGGGTCGCCACGGCCAGCAGGCGCGGCGCCGGGTGCAGCTGCATGCCATTGAGCCAGGCAGGCAGCAGGCACACCGAACACAGGTACGCGCCGATCAGCCCGGCGGCAGAGAACGCGGCGATCTGGGTCAGTGCCGGGAACGGCGTGAAGGCCAGGGCCAGGTAGCCCATCAGATTGGTGCCCAGGCTCAGGGTCAGGCCCGGCAGGGTACTGCGCAGCGCGCTCCAGCTGCGCCACTCGGCGTGGCCCCAGCTCTTGCTCAGGTAATGCAGCGGGTAGTCGGCCGCCACACCGATCAGGCTGGCGCCGAGCACCAGGGTCAGGGCGTTGATCTGCCCGAAGATCAGCACGCAGGCGGCGCACCCGGCCACCAGTGCCACGCCGATGGGCAGCAGGCTGAGCAGTACCCTTGGGCGGCGGAAGCCGATCAGCAACAGCAGCAGGGTGCCGAGGCTGGCCGCGCCGCCGATCAGCGTCATCTCGCTCATCGCCTTGTTCTGGCCGGCCGCCGCATACAGCGCGCCGCCAGTGGCGAGCAATTGGCCGCCAGCGGCTTCGCTGGCACTACGGGCGGCCTCGATGCGCTGGGCGACAGCCAATGGCGCCTGCATGTCGAAGGCGTCGCCACGGCTGCGCAGGTGCAGCACGGCCCAGGTCATGCCGGGCTCGTTGACCAGCAGCGTGCCACTGGCCAGATCCGGCTGCACCCGGCCGCCGAAGTTCAGCGCTTGCTGAGCGCGGGCGCCCAGGCCGAACCAGTCCTGTTCCGGCGGCAGCAGGCTGAACGAGGCGAAGGGCTCGAACAGCCCGGCAGCGCGTTGCTCGATGAACGCGTCCGGCTGCTCGATCAGCAACTGGCGATCAGCGGCGGGTAGCATGTTCAGGCGACTGTCGCGCAGGTGCTGGCGCAGGGCGTCGAGGTCGCTGTCGAGCTGCCAGCGCACCTGTTCGAAGTCGCCGCTGTCGCGCCATTGCTGGCCGAAGCTGGCGGCCAGGGCGACCGCGCGTTCGCGCTGCGGGTGGCCGACCAGTACCAGCACATCACGCTGGATCGGCTCCTGCATGCGCGCTTCGGCCTGTTGCAGGCGCGCATCGCCGGCGCCGCTGGGCAGCAGGGCGAGCATGCTCGCCGCTACCGGCGGGCCGTTGCGCCATTGCCAGGCGGTCAGCGCCAGCAGCGCCAACAGCAGCACGGCGAACAGCCGCGGCAGGCGGCGTTCGAGCAGGGCGTGCTCAGTGCGCAAAATCGCTGCGCTCCTCGTCGCTCAAGGCCTCGCCAGCACGGCTCGCGGGCATGCGCAGCAGGGTGCGGTCGCCCTGGGTTTCATGCAGTTCGATACGCTCGACCCGTTCGCCGCCGCTGATCTCGATACGGCTGAACACCTGCTTGAGCAGCAGCGAGGTCGGCGTCAGCGCCAGCGTCCAGGCCTTGGCGTCGCCGCTCAGCTGCAGCTCGAAATCCCGCGCCAGGCCGCTGTGGTTGCCCTTGAGCACGTCGAGAAACAGCTTGCTCTGCTGGGCCGCGACATCACGCCCCGGCTGCATTTGCCAGCCAGCGGCGGTGCGCTTGGCGATGCCGTTGGCGTCGATGCGGTAATCCTGCTGGAGCGGTTTTTCCAGCTTCCACAGCAGGCCGGCGTCGGCGGCCAGCACGAAGGTGCCGCTGCTGGTCAGCGGTTTGGGCAGGGCCCGCAGGTGCTTTTCCTGGATGAACGGGCCGCGCACCACCGGGTGCTGCGACAGCTGCTGACTCAGTTGGTCGAGGGTAAGGGGCTCGGCCTGGCTGCTCAACGCCGTGAGCAGCAGGCCGATCAACAGGGTGAAGCGTGCCAGGGCGTTCATCCGATCACCCGCTGCACGGCATCGATGAATACCTTGGGCGAGGCCAGCTGCATCTCGCGGCTGGCGATGTCCACCGCCACCTGCACGCTGCTGCCACGGGTCATGCGCTCGCCGGTGGCGGTATCGCTGATCAGGTAATGGATCTTCAGGCGGTTTTCCCACTCCACCAGATCGGCGCACACGGTAATGCGCTGGCCGAAGGTGGCGCCACGGATATAGCGCAGTTGCAGGTCGATCACCGGCCAGGCGTAGCCGCTGTCGCGCATCTGCGGGTAACCGTGGTCGAGGCGGTCGAGCAGGGCACAACGGGCCTGCTCGAAGTATTTGACGTAGTGGCCGTGCCAGACGATTTCCATCATGTCGACGTCGAAGAACGGCACGAGGATCTCCACCTCGGCCTGCAGAACGCCTTTAGCGCGCATGGGTGATGAGCTCCCCTGTCATGGCATTGGATGTGGGAGCGCGCCATGCGCGCGATTCGCGGGCATGGCCCGCTCCCACAGGTTCGCCGGCCCGGAGCGAATTACACATACAGGCTCCAGTGCTGGGCGCGGATGCGTTGCAGGCACAGGCGCAGTTCGCCTTCCAGGGCGCGATCCTCGATCAGCGGCGGGAAGTCTTCGCCCAGTTGCCCGTGCATCTCGGCCAGGGCCGCCGGCAGCACGGTGGTTTCGGTGCGCTGGCGCAGCCACACGCCCTGGTTGGCGGCCAGCAAGGTGGCGGCGGCGACCTGCTCGGCCAGCTCCAGGCTGCGCAGGGCGTCGCGGGCGGCGATGGTGCCCATGCTCACCTTGTCCTGGTTGTGGCACTCGGTGGAGCGTGAGAACACGCTGGCCGGCAGGGTGTTCTTCAGGGCTTCGGCGGTCCAGGCGCTGGCGCCGATCTGCACGGCCTTGAAGCCGTGGTTGATCATCGCGGTCTCTACCGGCGCACCGGACAGGTTGCTCGGCAGGCCGTGGTTGTAGCGGGTGTCGACCAGCAGGGCGAGCTGGCGGTCGAGCAGGTCGGCGAGGTTGCCGATCAGGTTCTTCAGGCTGTCCATGGCGAAGGCGATATGCCCGCCGTAGAAGTGCCCGCCGTGCAGCACGCGCTCTTCATCCGGGTCGATCAGCGGGTTGTCGTTGGCGCTGTTCAGCTCGGTTTCGATGAACTGGCGCAGCAGCCCCAGGCTATCGGCCAATACGCCCAGCACGTGCGGCGCACAGCGGATCGAGTAGCGATCCTGCAGGCGATGCAGCGGCGCGGTCGGCGCGTCGATGGCCAGGTCCTGGCGAATCCACGCGGCGACCTGGTTCTGCCCCGGGTGCGGCTTGGCGGCGAACAGGCGCTCGTCGAAGTGCTCCGGGTTGCCCTGCAGGGCGATCACGTTGAGCGCGGTGATGCGCGTGGCCAGCTTGAGCAGGTAGTCGGCGCGGGCATAGGCCTGGCAGGCCAGGGCGGTCATCACCGCGGTGCCGTTCATCAGCGCCAGGGCTTCCTTGGGGCGCAGCACCAGGGGCGTCCAGCCCAGTTCGGCGTGCACCTCTGCGGCGCTGCGGCGCTCGCCTCGATACATCACTTCACGCTCGCCACACAGGGTCGCGGCGATGTAGGAGAGCGGTGTCAGGTCGCCGCTGGCGCCTACCGAGCCTTCTTCCGGGATCAGCGGCAGCACGTCATGTTCGATGAAGGCCTGCAGGCGCTCCAGCAGTTCCAGGCGCACCCCGGACATGCCCTGGCACAGCGACTGCAAACGCGCCGCCAGCACCGCGCGAGTAGATTGCTCGTCGAGCAGCTTGCCCAGGCCGCAGCCATGGAAGGTATACAGATGACGCGGCAGTGCCTCGACCTGATGCAGCGGCACGGCCACTACGCAGGAGTCGCCATAGCCGGTGGTGATGCCGTAGATCATGCCTTCACGGTCGAGCAGGCGGTCGACGAAGCGTGCGCCACGGCCGATTCGCTCACGCCACTCGGCGCTGTTGTCCAGCGCGCCGCGCGCGGTGCGCTGGGCCAGGCTGACGATTTGCTCGAGGCGCAGCGGCTGCGCGCCGAAGGTCACGGTTTCAGGCTGCTGTGTTGTCATGGTCGTTCCAGAACGGATAGAAGTTGAACCACTGCCGCGGGGCTTGCAGGCAGCGTTGGGCCAGGTGGTCGGCGTAACGTTGTGCCCAGCCCTGAATCACCGCGTCGCGCTCGCTGCGCTTCCACTGCACGGCATCGGTGAAGGGTTGCAGCATGACCTGGTAGCGGCCGTCGATCTTCAGGCAGTCGATCAGGTTGACCGGGCACTGCAGCAGCCCGGCGAGCAGCCAGGGGCCTTGCGGCAGGGGCGCCGAGTGGCCGAGAAAGTCGACGTTGACGGTGCGCTCGCCGTGCAGCGGCACGCGGTCGCCGGCAATCGCCAGCCATTCGCCACGCTCGAGGTGATCGGCCAGGCGCATCATCACCGCCGGGTCCAGCTCGCTGACCTGGATCAGCCGCAGGTTGTTGGCGCCGCTTTCCTTGAGCAGGCGGTTGAACTGCTCGGCGTGGCGGGTGTGCACCAGCACGTTCATGCGCACCTCGGCGCTCAGTTCGGCCAGGGCGCGGCACACTTCCAGATTGCCGAGGTGGGCGCCGACCAGCATTTGCCCGCGGCTGCCGCTCATCTGCCCGTGCAGGCCGTGGGGGTCGATCAGTTCGACGTCGCTCAGGTTGAGGCGGCCGCTCCACACATCGAGCTTGTCGAGCAGGCTGTCGGCGAAGGCCATGAACTGGGCGAACACCGAGCGCCGGGTGGGGCGCAGCTCGGGGCGCGCGCTCCAGCTCGCCAGGTGGCGCTGGTACTGGTGGATGCTGCGCCGCGCCTTGGCACCGAACAGGAAGAAGTAGCCGACGATCAGGTACAGCAACGGGCTCAGCGCCCGGCGGCCCAAGTGGCGAGCGGCCAGGGCGGTGAATTTCATCAGGGCGAAGCTGCCGCGCTCGCGCTGGCCGGCCCAGTGGCGGGAACGCTCCATCAACGCCACCGCCGGTACAGCAGCCACGGCGCGCGGCAGAGCATGCCGAAGAACAACCGGGTGTGCATTTTCGAGATCAGCAGGTTGTCCTGCCAGAGGCGGAAGTGCGAGACGCCGTCCTCGGGGTAGTGCACGCGGGTCGGCAGCCAGCGCATCGGCTGCTGCCGCCAGGACAGGCGCACGAGGATCTCCGAGTCGAAGTCCATGCGTTTGCCGAGCCGTGCCGAGTCGATCAGCGCCACGCTGGCAGCCAGCGGGTAGACCCGGAAACCGCACATGGAGTCGCGGATCTCGAGCGACAGGCTGTTGATCCATACCCACACGTGGGTCAGGTAGCGCGCGTACAGGCGGCCCTTGGGTACGCTGGCGTCGTACTGCGGGTAGCCGCAGACGATCGCCTCGGGGTGGGCGCGGGATTCGTCGAGAAAGGCGCGTACCGCCTGCAGGTCGTGCTGGCCGTCGGCGTCCACCTGCAGGGCATGGGTGAAGCCCAGGCGCTGCGCTTCACGCAGGCCGGCCATCACCGCACCGCCCTTGCCCTGATTCTCGGCCAGGCGCAGCAGGTGGGTATCGGCCTCGCTGGCGAGCCGGTCGATCACCGCGGCGCAACTGGCGCCGGAGGCGTCGTCGACCAGCACGCACGGCAGGCCGGCAGCCAGCAAGGCGGCGACCACGCCGGGCAGCGGCCCTTCGTGGTTGTACACCGGGATCAGCGCGCAGGGGCGATGCGCCACGTCACTCATGGCGCCGCCTTGAGCAGGATGCGCCCGGACGAGCAATTGGCCTCGCCGCTGCGGAAGGTGAAGTACAGCTTGTTGCGTTCGGCATCGAAACGCAGGGTCAGCTGCAGGCGGTCGCCGGGGCGTACCAACTGCTGGAACTTGAGCACTTCCATGCCACCGAACAGCGGCGGCAGGTCTTTGATCAGGGCGCGCGCCAGTTGTTGTGCCCAGTCGATCTGCACCACGCCGGGCAGCACCGGGGTGCCGGGAAAATGCCCGCTGAAGTGCGCCAGATCCAGCGGCACGTCGAGCTCCAGGTGCCATTCGCCGTTGTCTTCGCGGGCGCTGGCCGGCTCCACCCGGGTCGGCCTGGCGGCGGCCAGCAGCTCGTTGATCTGGGCCTGGCCCAGCTTGCCCTGGCTGCTGTACGGCAGGTGCGCGAGCAGGCGCCAGCGGCGCGGCAGGGCGATGGCCTCGCAGTGGCCGGCCAGGTGCCCGCGCAGGCCGTCGATCAAGTGGCGGCGGCCCTGGTTGCGCAGCACGTGCAGGCCTGCCGGCGACAGCGCGACCAGCGCGCCGAGAAAGGCGCGGCCCTGCTGCAGCACGCCCAGGCGCGCCTCGCTCACCCACTCGTGCAAGGCCAGGGCCTGTTCGAGCAGCGGCAGGGAAATGCGTTTTTCTTCCAGTTTGACGATGCGATCCAGGCGCGCACCAAGGGTGAAGCGGCCATTGGCGTCGATCTGCACGGCATCGGCCATCTGCTCCCAGTGCCCGGCTGGCAGGTAGGGCGAGCGCAGCCGCAGGGCACCCTCTTCGTTGCGGTCGAGTTGCACATCGGCAAAGGGCTGCCAGTGCTCGCCACCTTCACGCCAGCCAATGCCGCCGGTTTCCGAACTGCCGTAGATCTCCGTCGGCCACTGGCCCAGGCGCTGCTGCACCGAGGCGGCGGCTTCGGCCGGCAGCGCACCGCCGGAGGAAAACACCTGGCGCACGCGGCTCAGTGCCGCCCAGTCGAGGTTGTCGCCCATGCGCTTGAGCAACGCCGGGCTGGTGATCCAGGCAAAGCTCGGGTGCGGCAGGCTGGCCAACTGCAGGTCTTCGGGGAACGGCTGCGCCTTGGGCAGGAACACGCGGCCGGCGCACAGCGGCCAGAGCACGCGGAACAGCAGGCCGTAGATATGCTGGGCGGCCACGCTGCCGATGATCCGCGCGTCACCAAGGCGTTCGCCCCACAGGTTTTCCAGCGCCTGCACTTCGTTGGCCAGTTGACCGAGGTGCTTGTCGATCAGCTTGGGCTCGCCGCTGGAGCCGGAGGTGCACAGGGTCAGCCGGCAGCCTTCACGCTCCAGCCGCTTGGCGGGCAGTGGCGCGGCGGCCATCGAAGCATCGAGCCGCTCGACCCACAGGTCGACCTGGGCACCCAGGCGCTGGCGGGTCTGCGGCTGCGCATCGGCGGGCAGCAACACCTGGATGTCGGCCTGCCAGGCGGCGAGCAGGGCGATGGCCAGCTCGGCGGCATCCTCCAGGTGCAGGGCGATGCGCCGTACGCCGGCCGCCTGCCAGTAGCCGGCCAGGCTCAGGGCGCGCTGGCAGAGCTCGGCGTGGTTCAGTTCTGGCGTGACCTGGCGGCCGGCATCGGGCTCCAGCAGCAGGTCTTCGAGGTTCAGCCAGCTCATGCGGTTCTCCTTACACGTTGACGCACCAGCCATTCGCCGGCGAATAGCAGGCCCATCAGGAGGTAGGAAATCAGCCCGGTATACAGTGCCCACCAGGACAGCGGCGCCCATAGGTTAAGCGCCACTACCAGCAGGCCGTTGGCGAGCATGAACACGGCCCACACTTCGGTGACCCGGCGGGTGTAGCGCACCGCCACCGGCGGCAGTTCGGGCTCGCGCAGGCGGGCCAGGCGTTCGGCCATCGGCATGCCGATCTTCAGGCTGCTGGCGAACAGCAGGCCGAGCAGCAGGCTGACCAGCACCGGGTACCAGCGCAGCAGTGCCGGCTCGTCGGCCAGCACCAGCAGCAGGCAGAACACCAGCACGGCGCCTGTCATGCGCCGGCTGTTGCGGTCACGCGGGTTGCTCAGCAGGCGGGCCAGCCACAGGCCGCCGAGCAGGGCGGCGAACAGCGACGGCGACAGGTGGCCCGCGCCGAAGTACACGGCGAATGGGTAGGCCACGCTGACCAGTGCGACCAGCAGGCCGAACAGACGGCTCATGCCGGGTCCGCGTTGACCATCTGGTACACCGCTTCGACCACGTCGCCGACAGTGCGCACCGTTTTGAAGGCTTCGGCGGCAATCTTCTTGCCGGTCTGGCGCTTGATGTGGTCGATCAGGTCGACGGCGTCGATGCTGTCGATTTCCAGGTCTTCGTAGAGGTTGGCGTCCAGGCTGATGCGCTCGGGGCTCAGTTCGAACAGCTCCACCAGGGCGTCGCGCAAGGTGGCGAAGATTTCCTCACGGGTTTGCATGGTCATCGTCCTCAGGCTGCCTGACGGCTGGCAACGAAGGCAGCGAGGCTGGCGACGTTGGCAAAATGGGTGCGGGTGTCCTTGGCTTCGGCGTCGATCTTGATGCCGAAACGTTTCTGGATCGCCAGGCCGAGCTCCAGGGCATCGACCGAATCCAGGCCCAGGCCTTCGCCGAACAGGGTCAGGTCGTCGTCGATATCCTGTGGGGTAACGTCCTCGAGGCCTAGGGAGTCGATGATCAGGTTTTTGATCTCAAGCTGTAGAGCGCTCATCTTTGGCGAGCTCCTGTATGAAATGCTGATGCAGATGATCGTTGAGTTTGCGCGACGCGACCGGCGCCGCGCCCATGGCCAGGAATTGCGCCGGGTCGATGTCTTCGCCGACGCGCAGGCGGATGTGGAAGCGCCGCGCGGGAATGCGGTACCAGGGCTCGGCCTTGGTCAGGGTGGTTGGTGAGACGCTGATCACCACCGGGGTGATCACCCGGGCGCCACGCAGGGCAATGGCCGCCGCGCCGCGGTGGAACGCCGGCGGCTGGCCGGGCGTGGTGCGCGTGCCTTCCGGGAATATCACCAGGGTCTGGCCCTGCTGCAGCGCGCCGGCGGCCTCGTCGAGCATGTCCATGCTACCGCTGTTGCTGATATAGCCCGCCGACCGGATCGGCCCGCGCATGCAGGGGTTGTCCCACAGGCTCTGCTTGACCACGCAATTGGTGTCGCGGGTAAAGGCGATGGTCACCACCACATCGATCAGCGACGGGTGGTTGGCGATGATCATCTGCCCGGGGCGGCCGAGGCGTTCGGCGCCTTCGACCTCATAGGTGAGCACGCCGCTGCGGTACATGAATTCGACGAAGCTGCGAAAGGTCAGGCTGACCACGCGCCGGGCGCGGCGCTGATGGTCGGCAGCGGTGCCCGGCAGCAGCGACAGCACCGGGAACACCAGGATGCGCAGCAGAACGCCGCCGATACCGAACAGCGTGAAGCTGGCCGCCGTGGCGATCAGCCGCCACCAGTAGGGCGGGCTGTAGCGCTTCACGGGCTTTTGCGTGACCAGGTCCATTGGCGCTCTTTCCAGGTGTGTTGAAGGGAGGTGCCGCTGAGGCCCAGGCACTGGATCAGGCTCAGTGGATGCGGCCAGGCAGCTCGCGGGCCCTGGGCATGCTGCAGGGCCAGGCTCCAGTCATCGCCGGGCGTCAGCAGCAGGGCCAGCGCATAGGGGAACGGCACGTCGTCGATGAACGGTGCATAGGGCTGCGGCTGGGCTTCCTCGCCAATCACCAGCAGCACGGCCGGTGCGCCCTCGGCGAGAAAGGTCAGGGCTTCGAGCATGGCCATTTCCAGGCCATCGGCTTCGCCGGCCAGGGCCGTCATCTCGCTGGTATCGCCACGCATGATCGACCACTGGCCGATGATCGCATTGTGCACAGAAAGGCTGAACTGTGTCGGCGAAAGCGGTTCTTTAACTGCAAGATCCTTGAGGATGGCCAGGTTGCGCGGGGTTTCGCCATGCCGCGAAACGAACACCAGGGGCATTGCCGGGCGCCCTTCGGCCAACGGCCAGGCGACCTGGAACACCATGCGCGCCAGCCGGCTCAGGCGCCGCCGCTGCAGGGCGGGGAGAAAGCTCACATCCGGCTGCTCACCGCCATCGGGCAGGCGTTCGGGTGCCTTGCTCCAGGCGAGCCAGTCATCCGTACTGTCCAGGCCGGGAGCCCAGGCACGCCATTGATCGATCCTGAAATGCATTTCTAGATGAAACTCTGCTTGGCCCGCCGGGCATTTCCTTGTCTGTACGACTGTCCTGTGCGACAAGAGCCTTGTCGATGGGAAGCGATGTTGCACGCGGCATTATCCGGGTGATAACAAGGGCTCGCAAACATTAAGTAGCGATTTTCTGATGGGTGACCCGTTTCGCTTGGTTCTCGCGACTGTCATCAGGTTTTGCCTAGTATCAATGTACTAGTTGAATACGGAGGTTTGGATGAGGCGGGTGATTTTCAATCAGAAGGGCGGGGTGGGCAAATCCAGCATTGCCTGCAATCTGGCAGCGGTCAGCGCGTCGCAAGGGTACCGAACGCTGCTGGTCGATCTCGATGCCCAGGCCAATTCGTCCCATTACCTGACCGGGCTGACGGGCGACGACATTCCCATGGGCATCGCCGATTTCTTCAAGCAGACGCTGTCCAGCGGGCCGGTTTCCAAGAAGGGCAAGGTGGATATCTACGAAACGCCCTTCGACAACCTTCACGTGATCACCGCCACGGCGGAGTTGGCCGACCTGCAGCCCAAGCTGGAGCAGAAGCACAAGATCAACAAGCTGCGCAAACTGCTCGAAGAGCTCTCCGAGGATTACGAGCAGATCTACCTCGATACCCCGCCAGCCCTGAATTTCTACACGGTTTCCGCATTGATCGCCGCTGATCGCGTGCTGATCCCCTTCGATTGCGACACCTTCTCGCGCAACGCGCTGTACGGCCTGCTGCGTGAGATCGAGGAGCTGAAGGAGGATCACAACGAAGCGCTGCAGGTCGAGGGCATCGTGGTCAACCAGTTCCAGCCCCGCGCCTCGCTGCCGCAGCAGTTGCTCGACGAGCTGGTCGCCGAGGGCCTGCCGGTGCTGCCGGTCAACCTGATGAGCTCGGTGAAGATGCGCGAATCGCACCAGGCCTGCATGCCGCTGATCTACCTCGACCCGCGACACAAGCTGACCCAGCAGTACGTGGAGTTGCACGACCTGCTGCAGCGCGGCTGATCGCTGCGGCAGCCACAACCGCGGTGTATCGCCGCGCCCAGCCCCGGGCGGGTATCGCGCATGCGGGCGCCACCAACCCGGGTTCCTCAGACACCCTGGGCGTTCAGCCAGGCCAGCAGCTGCGGCAAGGGTAGCGCGCCGCTTTGCCGGGCGACTTCCTGGCCGCTGCGAAACAGGATCAGGCTGGGGATCGAACGGATGCCCAGTTGCGCCGACAGCTGCTGGTTGGCCTCGCTGTCCAGCTTGCCCAGCCGGCAGCGGCTGCGCAGCTCGCCCGCCGCCTGGGCAAAGGTCGGCGCGAAGCTGCGACAGGGGCCACACCAGGCGGCCCAGACATCGACCAGCAACGGCAGGTCACCCTTGAGCTGGCGGGCGAAGTTGCCCTGGTCGAGGTCGAACGGCGTACCCGGCAGCACCTCGGCCTTGCAATGGCCACAGCGCGGCGCCTCGCCCAGGCGTGCGCCGGGAATGCGGTTGAGGCTGCTGCAGCGGGGGCAGGGGATGATCGCTGAATCGCTCATGACGGGCTCCGAACAGAAGAGTATCGCTGCGAAGCCTATGGGCTGTGGCGCGCCATCGCAAGGCGCGGGCACTAGCGGGCGTTTCTTGCATGGCGGAGGGCACCAGCGCTTTTCCCAGGCGGACGTTATGATGGGCCGTTTGCGATGGTCCGGGAGGGGGCGAGCATGAAAGCGGTAGGGAAATGGATGCGCCTGGGCTGCTTGGTGGTGGCGGTGATCGCACTGACCTTTTTCGCCCTGCGCATCTACGACGCCCATAACAAGCCGGATCTTGGCCCCTGGCACACCTTCGTGCCCCGGGAGCTGAGCGCCGACGAGCTCGACGCCGCCAACTGGCAGGATTACCTGCTCGCCGAGCAGGCGCTGTTCGCGGCGCTGCCCGGCAAGGTCTATCAGCGCCTGGACGATGCCGAGCGCGTGGCGGACAACCGCTATTTCGCCGACAGCCCGCTCAACGCCTCGCGCTTCGAATGGGACTGGAACCGTTCCTACATGCTCGAACCCGAGGGCCGGCCGAAAGGCGCCGCCGTGATGCTGCACGGCCTGACCGACTCGCCCTACAGCCTGCGGCATATCGCCAGGCTGTATCGCGATGCCGGTTTCGTGGTGATCGGCCTGCGCTTGCCCGGGCATGGCACCACGCCTGGCGCGTTGACCAGCGTAACCTGGCAGCACTGGCTGGCCGCCACCCGCCTGGCGGTGCGCGAGGCTCGGCGGCTGATCGAGCCGGGTGATGAGCTGCAATTGGTCGGCTATTCCGCCGGTGGCGGCCTGGCGCTCAAATATGCGTTGGATGCCCTGGGCAACGATCAGTTGGCCCGGCCGACGCGCCTGACCCTGCTCTCGCCGATGATCGGCGTGGCCGGTTACGCCCGCTTCGCCGGCCTGGCCGGGTTGCCGGCGGTGTTCCCGGCGTTCGCCAAGGCGGCCTGGCTGGACGTGCTGCCCGAGTACAACCCGTTCAAGTACAGCTCCTTCCCGCTCAATGCGGCGCGCCAGTCGTACCTGTTCACCAGCGCCCTGCAGGAGCAGATCGCCCTGCTCGACGAGCGCGGTGCGCTGGACGAGCTGGCACCGGTGCTGACCTTCCAGTCGCTGGTCGATTACACCGTCAGCACCCCGGCGGTGGTCGACGCGCTGTACGGCCATCTGCCGGCCAATGGCAGCGAGCTGGTGCTGTTCGACCTCAACCGCTTCGTCGATTTCGGGCCGCTGCTCGGCGCCCACGCCAAGTCGCCAGGTGACCTGCTACCCGCGGCGCCACGGCGCTACCGCACCACGCTGATCGGCAATGTCTCACCGCAAAGCCTGGCTGCCGCGGCGCGCATCACCGAGGCGGGCGCCACCGAAGAGCAGCTCACGCCCATCGGCCTGGGGTTCCCGCCCGAGGTGTTCTCGCTGTCCCATGTCGCCCTGCCATTTCCGCTGAGCGATTCACTGTATGGCTTGCAGCCTGACGAGCCGGAAGATTACGGCGTGCACCTCGGCGCTCTGTCCATTCGCGGTGAGCGTGGCGTGCTGCTGGTGAGCATGGAGGCGCTGCAGCGGGTGACCTCGAACCCCTTCTACCCCTACATGATTGAGCGGCTGCGCGAGCATGGCGGGTTGCGGGGGGAGTAGCTGATTGAGGGAGGAATGCGCCCTCCCTGTGGGAGCGCGACGTGCGCGCGATTTTTTCGCGGGCATGGACTAGGCGTCCCCGCCCGCTCCCACAGATGAAGCAGTGCCCTCAGGAACCATCAGGCACTCGGCTGCCCTTCAGTCGTACTGCCCTTGTCCTTCTTCTCCTTGACCACGAAGTAGAACTCCTCGCCGTGCTTCACCGCGCCGTAGAGCACCGCTTTCTCGATCAGCTCGCTGCCGCGCAGGTCGCGCAGCATCACCGGGTCCTTGCGCAGGTCGCGGTACAGGGCGATGCAAAGCAGGGCCATGACCACCACGAAGGGTAGCGCTACCACGATGGTCAGGTTCTGCAGGCCGGTGAGTGCAGCGCCTGGATCGCGTGGGTCGCCGATGGCCAGCATGATCGCCGCCACCGCACCGGTCAGCGCGCCCCAGAAGATCATGGTGCCTCGCGATGGCTCGGTGGTGCCGTGTTCTGACAGCGTGCCCATCACCAGCGATGCCGCGTCGGCGCCGGAAACGAAGAAGATGCCCACCAGGATCATCACCAGCACCGAGCTGATGGAGGTGAACGGGTAGCTTTCCAGCAGTTCGTAGAGGGCGAGGTTGCTGTCCACCGCACCGTTGTTCAGGGTGAACACGCCCTCGCGCATGGCGTCGATGCCGGCGGCGCCGAAGATCACGAACCACACCAGGCTGACCAGGCTCGGCACCAGCAGCACGCCGGTGACGAACTGGCGGATGGTGCGGCCGCGGCTGATACGGGCGATGAACATGCCGACGAAGGGCGTCCAGGAAATCCACCAGGCCCAGTAGAACACCGTCCAGCTGGATAGCCAGTTGTCCATGCTTTCGTCGCCGCTGGCATTGGTGCGCGCCATCATTTCCGGCAGCAGGTTGATGTAGTCGCCCAGGGTGGTCGGCAGCAGGTTGAGCATCAGCAGGGTCGGGCCGACGACGAACACGAAGGCGGCCAGCAGCAGGGCCAGCAACATGTTGATGTTGGAGAGCCACTGGATGCCCTTGTCGATGCCCGACACTGCCGAGGCCACGAAGGCGATGGTCAGCACGCTGATCAGGCCGATATAGAACAGCTTGCCGGGCTGTTCGACCCAGCCATTGTGCTCCAGGCCGCCGGCGATCTGCAGGGCGCCCAGACCCAGCGAGGCGGCCGAGCCGAACAGCGTGGCGAAGATCGCCATCATGTCGATGGCACGGCCGACCGGGCCGTTGGCGTGTTCGCCGATCAGTGGCCGGAAGGCGGCGGAAATCAGCTGCGAGCGGCCGCGGCGGAAGGTGCCGTAGGCGATCGCCAGGCCGACGATGGCGTACATCGCCCAGGGGTGCAGGCTCCAGTGGAACAGCGTGGTCGCCATGGCGATCTGCATGGCGCCGTTGCTCTGCGCCTCGGCAGTGCCCGGCGGCGGGCTCACGTAATGCGACAGCGGCTCGGCCACACCGAAGAACATCAGGCCGATACCCATGCCGGCGCTGAACATCATGGCAATCCATGACGTGGTGCGAAATTCCGGTGCTTCGCCATCCTTGCCCAGGGGGATCTTGCCGTAGCGGCTGGCCGCCAGCCACAGCACGAAAATCACCACGATCGTCGAGGTGAGCACGAAGAACCAGCCAAAGTTGACGATCACCCAGGCCTGCGCCGTGGCGGCGCTGCTCGCCAGACCTACTTGGTTGAGAAAGCCCCAGGCCACGAAGGCCAGGGCCAGCAGGCTGGTGAAACCGAACACGACCCAGTCCAGCTTGCCTTCCAGATGCCGGTCGCGCCGGGCCTCTTCGGTCTGAGACGGGTCGGTGATACCAAGCTCAGGTGTTTCCAGATTGCCTTGCGTTGCCATGGCTGCTGAGTGCCCTCTATGGGTTCTTGTTGGTCTGCTTACGCAAGTTGGGGCCTACCCTGGCTTGTCGCGTTTGCACGGTGCACCACCGATGATGCGTACCCGGCACTCGATTTCTCTGTCTGGTAACGCCCCGCGCCGTTCTCGTAGCGACCTTTCAAGGCCGCAAAAACGCAGAAAGCACCCGAAAGTGCTTTCTCGTTGACGCCTCTGGTTGGGTTATCGGCCGACAAGACCTGCCGCTTTGGCGCGGGCGGCGTGCAGTTTCCGGTAGCTGTCGATCAGGCGCAGGTGCTTGTCCAGGCCTTCCAGTTTCATGCTGGTGGGCGTCAGGCCAAAGAAGCGCACGCTGCCGTGCACCGAGCCGACCACCGCGTCCATGCGCTCGTTGCCGAACATGCGCCGCAGGTTGTGCTCGAAGTTGGCCAGCTCCAGTTCGTCGTCCAGCTGGATCTCCAGCACGGCATTGACCGCCTGGTAGAACAGGCCGCGTTCGACGGTGTTGTCGTTGTACTGCAGGAAGGCCTCGACCAGCTCCTTGGCATCGTCGTACTTCTTCAGCGCCAGGTTGATCAACAGCTTCAGCTCGAGGATGGTCAACTGGCCCCACACCGTGTTGTCGTCGAACTCGATGCCGATCAGCGTGCTGATGTCGGTGTAGTCGTCGACCTCGGCGTTGTTCAGGTTGCGCAGCAGCGACTTGAGTTCGCGGTCGCTCAGGGCGTGCAGGTTGAGGATGTCCTTGCGAAACAGCAGCGCCTTGTTGGTGTTGTCCCAGATCAGGTCCTCGACCGGGTAGATCTCCGAGTAGCCCGGCACCAGGATACGGCAGGCGTTGGCGCCGAGATCATCATAGGTGGCCACGTAGACTTCCTTGCCCATGCCCTCGAGGATGCCGAACAGGGTCGCGGCTTCCTGCTCGTTGGAGTCGCTGCCCTCGCCGGAGAAGTCCCACTCGACGAACTCGAAGTCCGGCGTGGCGCCGAAGAAGCGCCAGGACACCACGCCGCTGGAGTCGATGAAGTGCTCGACGAAGTTGTTCGGCTCGGTCAGCGCCAGGCTGTCGAAGGTCGGCTGCGGCAGGTCGTTGAGGCCCTCGAAGCTGCGGCCCTGCAGCAGTTCGGTCAGGCTGCGCTCCAGCGCCACCTCCAGGCTCGGGTGCGCGCCGAAGGACGCGAACACGCCGCCGGTGCGCGGGTTCATCAGGGTCACGCACATCACCGGGAATTCACCGCCCAGGGAGGCGTCCTTGACCAGCACCGGAAAGCCCTGCTCCTCCAGGCCCTGGATACCGGCGACGATGCCCGGGTACTTGGCCAGCACCTCTTGCGGCACGTCCGGCAGGCACAGCTCGCCTTCGAGGATTTCGCGTTTCACCGCCCGCTCGAAGATCTCTGACAGGCACTGCACCTGGGCTTCAGCCAGGGTGTTGCCGGCGCTCATGCCGTTGGAGAGGTACAGGTTCTCGATCAGGTTGGACGGGAAATACACCGTCTCGCCGTCGCTGCGGCGCACGAACGGCAGCGAACAGATGCCGCGCAGGGTGTTGCCGGAATTGGTGTCGTACAGGTGCGAGCCGCGCAGTTCGCCATCCGGGTTGTAGATGGCCAGGCAATGCTCGTCGAGGATCTCTTCGGGCAGCGCATCCTTCGGCCCCGGCTTGAACCAGCGCTCGTTGGGATAATGGACGAACGCGGCATTGGCGATGTCCTCGCCCCAGAACTGGTCGTTGTAGAAGAAGTTGCAGTTCAGCCGCTCGATGAACTCGCCCAGCGCCGAGGCCAGCGCGCTTTCCTTGGTCGCACCCTTGCCGTTGGTGAAGCACAGGTTCGACTGCGCGTCGCGGATATGCAGCGACCAGACGTTGGGCACGATGTTGCGCCAGGAGGCGATCTCGATCTTCATCCCGAGATCCGCGAGGATGGCCGACATGTTGGCGATGGTCTGCTCCAGCGGCAGGTCCTTGCCCGGGATGTAGGTGGTGGTAGCGGACACCGGCATCAGCAGCGCCTGGGCGTCGGCGTCGAGGCTTTCCACCTCCTCGATGATGAACTCGGGGCCCTGTTGCACCACCTTCTTCACCGTGCAGCGGTCGATGGAGCGCAGAATCCCCAAGCGATCCTTCTCGGAAATGTCCGCCGGCAGCTCGACCTGGATCTTGAAGATTTGCGCGTAGCGGTTCTCCGGGTCGACGATGTTGTTCTGCGACAGGCGAATGTTCTCGGTGGGGATGTCGCGGGTCTGGCAGTACAGCTTGACGAAGTACGCCGCGCACAAGGCCGAGGAGGCCAGGAAATAGTCGAACGGCCCCGGCGCCGAGCCATCGCCCTTGTAGCGGATCGGCTGATCGGCGATCACCGTGAAGTCGTCGAACTTGGCTTCGAGGCGAAGGTTGTCGAGAAAATTGACCTTGATTTCCATGGGGCGGCACCGGCAAGCAAAACGAATGGCCGGCATTATCCGGGTTTTCGCGGGGAAGTCTTGTGTGAGGCAGGCGTGGCGGCTGAGCGGTGGGCCGGATAGCTGCACGCGTCGAAAGGCGCTTTACTCGGATTTTTTATGCGCATAGATTGTGCGCATCACTCGGCAAGGAAATTCTCATGCTGTCTTCATACGATCTCAATGCCCCGAAACGAGCGGCCAACCTTCGCGTCAATGAGGATCTGCTCAACAAGGCCAAGTCGCTCGACATCAACCTCTCCGCCACGCTGGAGAAGGCTCTGGTCCAGGCGCTAAAGGAAAAGCAGCGTGAACAGTGGCTGGCAGACAACCGCCAGGCCATCACGGCTTACAATGAGCACGTAGAGTCCAATGGTGTGTTCAGCGACGAATTGCGGAGCTTCTGATGACGCAGTTTGCCGTTTACAAGAAC
Organism: Pseudomonas sp. G34; assembly: GCF_031119625.1. Classification (GTDB taxonomy): domain Bacteria; phylum Pseudomonadota; class Gammaproteobacteria; order Pseudomonadales; family Pseudomonadaceae; genus Aquipseudomonas. The sequence continues at coordinate 208,931 of NZ_JAVHZV010000030.1, read as the reverse complement.
ATCAATCCTGCCACCAGCGCCGCCGTGCCCTTGCTGCTCAATGTACAGAGCGATCTGCTCGCCGAACTCGGTACGCGGGTCGTCGTACCGCTTTATGTAGCCAGCGCCATGCAGGGAAAAATACTGAGAACCCTCACCCCGCGGTTTGATATCGAGGGCGAGCCCTACGTGATGATGACGCCGCAAATGGCCGGTATTGCCAACAAACAGCTGGGGCCCATGGTGGCGGATTTATCGGCGCGGCGTGACGAAATCATCGCGGCGCTTGATCTGCTCATAACCGGCATTTGAGCGAAGTGCGCGATGTATAGGGCGTGTGGGCTGAAGGCTCGATCCGTTAGATCGAATCGACCAGCTGGTTCACGGTGAACCACGGATTACGCCATCGGCCAATCCATCCTGCTGATCACCGATACTGCTTGAGTACCGCTGGCTCTGCTAGCGGCGCAGGCCAGAGCTGCACAAGGTAGTGATCCTCGCCATCGAGGCCATCCTCGGAGAGCGTGTCGGCGCCGGAAATCGACAGCCGCACCCGGTAGGTGCCCGGGGCCAGGGCGAAACGCGATGCGTCCGGGAAGTAATCCGTACAACCCGCAACCACCAGGGTGCCGCAGCGCGCGTCGAGCGAACCTTCGACGACATGATCGAAGCCGGCGGTATCGGCACTTGGCGGTTCCGCGAGGATTTCGAGCGTCACGGCAACGTCCATATTGCGCAGCGTACCGATACCCACGACGCCATCGGCCACGGCCAGCATCCGCTCGACGGCCTCCGGGTTCCAGGCTTGTGACAGATCACCCGAGGCTGCTTCGTCCTGCAGGTAGAACTGGTGGTAGTCGGCGAACAAGGTGAGCTGATGGGTTTGCATGGGGGTGGCCTGCTACAAGGGGGAAGCAAACGCTCCTGATCGGGCCTCACTGCTCGATCCGTATTTACGTGCGGGGTCCAGTGTTAGCGGGTGAGCATGGAGAGGGCATGCTGACGCTGTGTCATCCGCACTCACGACGAACAACTGATCGACAGATGCTTGCCCCAATCCGGTGGGCGCTGCGCGTAATGTTCCTTGCCCGGCTGTTCGTCGAAGGGGCGGGTCAGCACCTTATGCAGGTTCCGTACGGGTTCGTAATCGCCAGCTTCGGCGGCGGCGATGGCTTCCTGGGCCAGGTAGTTGCGTAGCACGTAGAGCGGGTTGACGGCGTGCATGCGCGCCTGGCGCTCGCTCTGTTCGAAGCCTTCGCGGTCGAGGCGGGCCAGGTAGTCGGCGCCCCAGGCGTCGAAGCCCTGGAGGTCGACGAAGTCGTTGCGCACCACGTTCAGGGCCTCGGCCGGGGCCTGGTCGCCGAGGTGGCGGAAGAACAGCGAGTAGTCGGTGGCCTTGCCGGCCTGCATCAGGGTCAGCAGGCGCTGGATCAGTGCTTCGTCACCGTCTTCGGCAGTGGTGAAGCCCAGCCGTTTGCGCATCAGGTCGTGGTAGTGCGCCTGGTAGATCGGCAGGAACAGGTCGAGGGTTTCACGCAGCGTGTCGACGTCCACCAGCGGCGTCAGTGCCTGGGCGAGGGCCGAGAGATTCCAGTGGGCGATGGGCACCTGGTTGCTGAAACTGTAGCGGCCGGTGTCGTCGGAATGGTTGCAGATGTGCTTGGCGTCGAAATCGTCGAGGAAGGCGTAGGGGCCGAAGTCGAAGGTGATGCCGAGGATCGACATGTTGTCGGTGTTCATCACCCCGTGGCAGAAGCCATAGGCCTGCCACCAGGCGATCATTTCCGCGGTGCGCTCCAGCACCGCCTTGAGCAGCGTGGCGTAGGGCTGCGGCTGTTCGAGGCAAGCCGGATAGTGGTGCTCGATGACGTAATCGGCGAGTTGCTTGAGCTGCTCGTGCTGGCGCGTGTAGTAGAAGTATTCGAAGTGGCCGAAGCGGATATGGCTGGGGGCCAGGCGCACCAGCATCGCGGCGCTTTCCTGTTTCTCGCGCCACACCGGCGTGCTCGAGCCGGTCACGCACAGCGCCCGTGAGCTGGGAATGCCGAGGGCGTGCAGCGCTTCGCTGGCGAGAAACTCGCGGATCGATGAGCGCAGCACGGCGCGGCCATCGCCCATGCGCGAGTAGGGGGTCATGCCGGCGCCCTTGAGGTGCAGGTCCCAATGCTCGCCGGCGTCGTTGAGCACTTCGCCGAGCAGCAGGCCGCGGCCATCGCCCAGGCGCGGCGAGTAGCCGCCGAACTGGTGGCCGGAATAGACCATGGCGCGCGGTTCGGCGTCGCTCCACAGCTGGTTGCCGGAGAACAGTTCGGCGAACACCTCGCGCTGCGCTTCGTGCGGGTCGAGATCGAGCAGGGCCAGGGCACTGTCACTGGCCACCACCAGGCGCGGTTCGGCGATGGGCTCGGGCAATATGTGCGTTGAAAAGCCGTCACCCAGGCCGGCGAAGCGATTGTCGAAGGTCAGGGTGTCGAGGGTTTTCACGGTTTGGCCTCGTCTTTTTTCTCGGCGCTCGCCAACTGTTCGTCATCGAGCTTGAGGGTGTCGTGGGGCGCGGCTGCGCGGCTGAGCACGATGTCCATCTTCGGCGTGCTGGACAGGTTGATGTCGTTGTCGGCGAACAGCTGGTCGATACGCCGGTTGAGCTCGTCGGTCGCTGCGCCACGGTCGCCCAGTTCCTTGACGTAGAACTTCAGTTCGTGGGTCAGGCCGTCCGGCGAGTAGAGGCTGAGCTGGGCGGTCGGCGCCGGGTCGCGCATGACCCGCGAATTTTCCTGGGCGGCCTGCAGCAGCAGGTTTCGCACCTTCTCCAGATCGGCGCCACGGTTGACCTTGAAGGTCAGCACGATGCGGGTCACCGTATCGGTCAGGGTCCAGTTGATCAACTGGCTGGTGACGAACGTCTTGTTCGGCACGATGACTTCCTTGCGGTCACTGTCGATGATGTGGGTGGCGCGGATGTGGATGCGCTTGACGGTGCCGGTGACGGTGCCGATGGTTACCAGGTCGCCGATGCGCATGGGCCGCTCGAACAGGATGATCAGTCCGGAGATGAAGTTGGCGAAAATCTCCTGCATGCCGAAACCGATACCCACCGACAGCGCGGCGACCAGCCACTGCAGCTTGTTCCAGCTGACCCCCAGGGTGGACAGGGTGACCACGATACCGGTGCCGAAGATCACGTACGACAGCAGCGTGGTGGTGGCGTAGGCGCTGCCCTGGGCCAGGCGCAGGCGCGACAGTACCAGTACTTCCAGCAGGCCGGGCAGGTTGCGGCCCAGGGCCATGGTGATGGCGGCGATGATCAGTGCGTACAGGGCATCGAGCAGGCTGATCGGCACCAGCGAGGCCGCGCTGCCCACCACGGTACTGCTGTTGTATTCGTAGAGGGTGATGTTGTCGAGGTAGGCGAATACCGAAATCAGATCCGCCCAGACCCAGTACATGGCGGCGATGAAGCTGCCCAGCAGGGTCAGGCGGATCAGGCGCAGGGACTGCTGGTTGACCTGCTCGATGTCCAGTCGCGGGGTTTCCAGCTGGATCTCGGTGCCTTCGCTGTCCTCGGTGGTCTGCGCTTCGCGCTTCGCGGTGGCGCGCTGATAGGCCAGGCGCCGCGCCGCCACGGCCAGGCCGCGTACGAACACCGCCTCGACCACCAGCCAGATCAGCAGCAGGTAGAGGGTGTCGATCAGCCGGTCGCTGAGCTTCAGGGCGGTGTAGTAGTAGCCGAAGCACACCGCCAGGAACAGGCCCAGCGGCAGCATGCTGAACAGCACGCCGATGAACATGCGGAAGGTCGAGGCGTTCTCGCGGGCCGGGCCGCGCAGCAGCAGCTTCTGCAGCAGCCAGATCATCAGGCCGTAGCAGGTCAGTACCACGGCGATGCCGATGACGTCGTCGGACAGGCTCGACGGCTGCTGTTCGGCGACGGTGACCACGGCCACCAGCGCCATTACCACCACGCCCAGCCAGCGGATCTGCCGGTGCAGGTAGGCCACATGGGCCCGCGCCCAGTGGAAATGCAGCTCGGCCACGCCGCCCGGGGTGAAGATGCGGTACACGGTATAGAACACCAGCCAGGCCTGGGCCATGCCGAGAAACGCCGAGCCCAGGTTGACGTTCAGGCCGCGGGCGTCCATCTGCAGGGCGAAGCCGCACAGCGCCAGGAACAGGGTGCCGGGCAGGGCCAGCAGCACGTTGAGGAAAATCGCCACCGGCGTGTGCAGCTGGCTGTCACGCTTGAAGTGGCCGATATCCTTGTGCAGATCGGTGAGTTTCTGGCTCAGGTAGCGGCGCTTGAACAGCAGCAGGCCCATGACCAGCAGCAGCGGCAGGAACAGCAGGGGGCGCTCGATCAGGCCGGCGCCGAGCTGGCTGATGTTGTCCAGCCAGGGCAGGTCGGAGATCTGCCGTTGCAGCTGGGCTGGCGCGGTCTTGAACCAGTCGAGGTTGAGCGGGTTGTTGCTGGGGATCCAGAACATCTGCTCGTCGAGGGTCGCGCGCAGGGCAGTGGCGGTGTCCTGCAGTTGCTTCTGGTTGAGCTGCAGGGTGATCGATTCGTTGAGCAGCGCGTTGAGTTCGCGGTTCAGTCGGTCGTGCAGGGCTCGGCGGGTATCGATCAGGTCCAGCAGCGATTCGCGCAGCTCCGGTGTCACGCTTTCCGGCGGCTGGGTGGCCAGCTGCTTGTCGACGTAGGCGCCGGGATTGGAAATCTGCTCGCGCTGCTGGTTGAGCTCGAACTGGTAGAGGCGAATGTCGGCGATTTCGTCGGCTAGCCCGGTGTCGAGCTTGAGCTTGGGCAGCGACTGCTTCTGCTTGTAGAGAATCTTGGACAGCAGCAGGCTGCCCTGCAGCACGCTGATCTGGTCGTCGAGGGCCTGGTCGGTCTGGTTGAGGCTGTCGAGCTGCTGCTGGGTGCGCAGGTTGAGCTGGGTCAGTTCGTTGAGGCGATCGGTGCCGCGCAGCAGGTAGTCGGAGAGCTTGAGATTCAGCGCGCTCTCGCGTGACAACAGGGTGTCGGAGCCGCCGACCTTCTGCGCTTCCATGGACTGCTCGGCCACGGTGCGCTCGGACTGGTCGCGGCGCTTTTCATTGATCAGGTTCTGCAGCTCCTGCAGCTCGACGTCGAGGCGCCTGATGCGCTCGTCGAGCAGGTCGCGCTGGGCGCTGCCCAGGTCCTGCAGCACGCTGTTGCCGGCCATTTCCTGGCGCCGCAGCTGGGTCAGGGCGGCCAGCTGGGCCAGTTCGGCCTTGAGCTGGTTGACGCGCTCGGCGCTCAGCGGCTTGCCGTCCTCGCGGCCGTTCTTGAGCAGGGTGTTGATCTGCTGGGCGCGCGTCTGGTTGCCGCTGATCTCTGCCTGGGCACGCTCGGGACGCGTCTGTGCGGTGATGATCAGGGTGTTGGCGTCGTTGATCTGCTTCTGCCAGTCGCTGAGCTGGGCGCTGCGCTCGCTGAGAATCTGTTCCAGCTGGGCGACACTGGTGCTGGCGTAGCGCTGGGCCACGGGCACCACCTTGGTGGCCTTGAGCTTTTCCAGTTCGCGGTGGGCGTCCTGGGTCTGCCGGGGCGCCTGGGCCAGCTGCTTTTCCAGCGCGGCCAGTTTCTGCTGGCTATCGGCCTGGGCGTTGAGCGCATCCAGGGTCTTTTCCAGCGTCTGGCGCACCTGGGTCTGCTCGGGCTCGACCAGCTTGCGATCGGCGAGGGTGTCCAGGCTGCGCTGCACGTCGGCAGCGGTCGGGTTGGCGTCGGCCCAGGCGGGCGAGTTGGCCAGGCACAGGCCCAGCAGGAAAACGGCAAGCAAACGACGGAAAGAGTGCATGGTCATGATCGCGGGGGTGGAGTCCTGCTGAGTCTACAGACTGGTGAGAAGTCCCGCGCGGCGATCTGTCACTGGCTGCCGCGCCTCAGCCCCGCCCGCTGGGCAGGGCGCCGGAAAGGCGGGCTGGGGGGATCGTCAGAACGACAGACCAGGGCCCGGGCGAGCGCCTTCGGGGAATCTGACGCCGACCTTGCGGATCTTGTTCCCGTCCATCTCGGCGACGGTCCAGGCCATGCCCTGCCATTCGATCTGGTCGCCCACCACGGTTTCGCCGTCGATCAGGTGGCTGATGAAGTGGCCCAGCGATTGCCCGACATCCTCCGGCTCCACGTGCAGCCCGTAAAGCGCTGCCACCGCGTCGAGCTGGGCATCGCCTTCCAGCACGAAGTCGCCGAAGAAACGCAGGTCCTGGGATTTCTTCGGCGGCTGGATGAACAGCTTGCCCAGCGCGGGCAGGTCGTGCTCATGGCCGATGACGCACAGCAGGTCGCCGGCTTCCAGCTTGGTGCTGCCAGAGGGGTGCAGCAGCTCGTTGCCGCGAAACAGTGCGGCGACCCGGGTATCCTTGGGCATGTTCAGTTCCCGCAGCGGCGCGCCGATGCACCACTTTTCGGCGCCCAGGCGGTAGATGAACATTTCCCACTGGCTGGTGGGGTGGATCATCAGGCCGCTGCGGGAAATCGGCGAGGGCGATGGCGGGATTTCCACCTTGGCCTTGCGTGCCGCCCAGCCCAGCGAGGTGCCCTGCACGAGCAGGGAAACCAGCACGATGAAGAAGGCGACATTGAAGAACAGCTGGGCATTGTCCAGGCCGGCCATCAGCGGGAACACCGCGAGAATCACCGGCACGGCGCCGCGCAGGCCGATCCAGGAGATGAACAGCCGCTCGCGCAGGTGGAACATCTTGAACGGCAGCAGCCCGACGAACACCGACAGCGGCCGTGCGAAGAGAATCATCCACAGCGACAGCGCCAGCGCCGGCACGGCGATGGGCAGCAGCTCGCTGGGCGTGAGCAGCAGGCCGAGCACCAGGAACATGCCGATCTGACTCAGCCAGGCCAGGCCGTCGAACATGTGCAAGATGCCGTTGCGGTTCTGGATCGGCTGGTTGCCCATCATCAGGCCGCAGACGTATACCGCGAGGATGCCGCTGCCACCCAGGGTGCCGGACAGCGCATAGATGAAGATGCCGCCGCTGACCGCCAACAGGGGATACAGGCCGTCGGCGATGGTCAGGCGGTTGATCAATTGCAGCAGCAGCCAGCCGCCGCCGGCGCCCAGGGCGATGCCGACCCCGAACTGCCAGACCAGGTCGGTCAATAGCGACCAGCTGAAGCTGGTCTGGCCGCTGGCCAGCATGGCGATCAACGAGACGGTGAGGAACATCGCCATCGGGTCATTGCTGCCTGACTCGATCTCCAGGGTGGAGCCGACGCGTTCGTTGAGGTCCTTGCCATTGAGCAGATTGAACACCACGGCCGCGTCGGTGGAACCGACGATGGCGCCGATCAGCAGGCCCTCGAGAAGTGTCAGGTTGAACAGCCAGGCCGCTGCCAGGCCGGTAAGCCCCGCGGTGATGGCCACGCCGACGGTGGCCAGCGAGAGTGCCGGCCACAGCGCCACGCGGAAGGTGGCCTTGCGGGTGCGCATGCCGCCGTCGAGCAGGATCACGGCCAGGGCCAGGTTACTGATCAGGTAGGCGAGCGAATAATCATTGAAAACGATGCCGCCGATACCATCGACGCCTGCCAGCATGCCCACGGCAAGGAAGATCACCAGAATGGGTACGCCAAGGCGCGTGGACAGGGAACTGACGGCGATGCTCGCACCCACCATTAAGGCGCCAATCAGAAACAGGCTGTTAACTGTGGTGCTATCCAACGTCATCACTCTTGGTAAGGTTTTAAGGCCAACCCGGATTCTATCCTGATGGTTATTGAAGCTGTCAAAAATAGGTGGTTGCGCCACGTTACCGGGGGTTTCGCCAGCGCCGCGAGCGCACCTGGCCGTGGGCGATGCGCGGCGATCCGCTGCCGCGCATCGCCGGCCAGCAATGCCTGGTTATCGCGTGTGAGCCTTCAGGCGCCTGGTTCAGGCGCCGCCGTCAGCTGACGGTCAGGGTCAGGTCGATGCGCTTGAGCCACTCGGCTTCGCTTTCGAAATCCGCCTGGGTCAGCGGATTTGCCGCCAGCCAGCCTCGCGGAAACTCGATGGCCAGGCTGGTGGGCCCAGCCTTCAGGCGCACACTGGGCATGTTCTGGCTGCCGCGAATGTGGTGGAACAGGATGGCAAAGCGCAGCAGCACGCAGAGGCGCACCAGCTTCACGCCCTCGTCGCCGAACTCGGTGAGTTTTTCCTTGGGGATGTTGCGGCGGTGGCCACGCACCAGCAGGGCCAGCATCTGCTGATCCTGGCGCGAGAAGCCGGCCAGGTCGGAGTGCTCGATCAGGTAGGCGCCATGCTTGTGGTACTGATAGTGGGCGATGTCCAGGCCGACCTCGTGCACCTTGGCTGCCCAGCTGAGCAGTTCGCGGTGCCAGTCGTCGGTCAGCTCCCAGTCCTTGGCGACCTTGTCGAGGGCCGACAGCGCCTTGGCTTCCACTCGTGCAGCCTGCTCCTGATCGACGTGGTAACGCTCCATGAACGCCGACAGGGTGCGCTCGCGGACGTCTTCATGCTGATGACGGCCGAGCAGGTCGTAGAGCACGCCTTCGCGCAGCGCGCCTTCGGAGTGGCTCATGCGGTTCAGTTCGCAGGCATCGAAGATGGCTTCGAGAATGGCCAGGCCGGCCGGGAAGATTGGCCGGCGATCGGGTTTCAGGCCATCGAGGTCAAGGCGTTCGACATCGCCGCACTTGAATACCTTGCGCTTGAGCCAGGCCAGGCCTTCGGCGGTGACTTCGCCGTTGTTGCTCAGGCCGGCGGACTGGATCGCCAGGCCGATGGCCTTGATGGTGCCCGAGGCGCCCACCGCGTCCTGCCAGCCGAGGCGGCTCAGGCCATGCTCGATGCCCATGATCTCCAGGCGCGCGGCGGTATAGGCCTGGGCGTAGCGTGCCGGGGTGATCTTGCCGTCCTTGAAGTAGCGCTGGGTATAGCTGACGCAGCCCATCTGCAGGCTTTCGCGCAGCAGCGGCTCGAAACGCTGGCCGATGATGAATTCGGTACTGCCGCCGCCGATATCGGCGACCAGGCGCCTGCCGGGGGTGTCGGCAATGGTGTGCGACACGCCCAGGTAGATGAGGCGGGCTTCTTCGCGCCCGGAAATCACTTCCACCTGATGGCCCAGCAGCGCCTCGGCCCGGCGGATGAATTCGGCGCGGTTGCGCGCCTCGCGCAGGGCATTGGTGCCGACGATGCGCACGGCGCCCTGGGGCAGGCTGTTGGTCAGCTGGGCGAAGCGGCTCAGGCAGTCGAGGCCGCGCTGCATGGCTTCTTCGCTGAGCTGGCGCTGCTCGTCGATGCCCGCCGCCAGTTGTACCTTGTCACCGAGTCGCTCGAGGATGCGAATCTCGCCGTGGTCGGCCTTGGCCAGCACCATATGAAAGCTGTTGGAGCCCAGATCGATGGCGGCAACCAGGGGAAAGGACTCGGAGTGGGTTTGCGGCATGATCAGTCAATCTCGAGGCAGAACCCCGCCATCGTGCCACGATAGACCGCGCACGCCAACGCATACGCGCATGGCCGGCAGCCGACCGGCTGTTTGCAGGCAGTCTGCCGTGGGCATTCTGCGCGGTCTCGCCCATTGGCCGTATCGATAGCCTCTATGGCTACGCTCAATGGCCAGCGCCTTCCTGTGTCACGCTAGCCGGGCTATCATGGCCGTCACTTTTATCGTTATTGCGTGCCAACACGGAGACTTCCCATGAGTGAATTCATCACCAATGTAAGCGATGCCAGCTTCGATCAGGACGTCATCCAGGCTGATGGCCCGGTACTGGTCGACTACTGGGCCGAGTGGTGCGGCCCGTGCAAGATGATCGCGCCGGTGCTGGACGAAATCTCCAGGGAATATCAGGGCAAGCTGAAGGTCTGCAAACTGAACATCGACGAAAACCAGGACACCCCGCCCAAGTACGGCGTGCGTGGCATTCCGACCCTGATGCTGTTCAAGAACGGCAGCGTCGAGGCCACCAAGGTCGGCGCACTGTCCAAGTCGCAACTGGCTGCCTTCATCGACGCCAACCTGTAAGCGTCGCCGAAAAGCCCCGTAGACAACGGGGCTTTTTTCTGCCCGAAGGCTAGACGCCTTTGCAAAGCCGATGTTACATTCGGGCCGTCGCTTTTCCTAAGCGACCCCCTGCACGCCGCTGCCGACGCATTCCTAATCGAACATTCGACAATAAAGCGGGCGCCTGTCGCCTCCTCGCGGTGCGGCCTCTCAAGCTCAATGCTTACCATTCCCTCCTTATACGACTACGTCATTCCTATATGAATCTGACTGAACTCAAGCAAAAGCCGATTACCGACCTGCTGCAATTGGCCGAAGAAATGGGCATAGAAAATATGGCCCGTTCGCGCAAGCAGGACGTGATTTTCTCCCTGCTCAAGAAGCACGCGAAAAGCGGTGAGGAGATCTCCGGTGATGGCGTGTTGGAGATTCTCCAGGACGGCTTCGGCTTCCTCCGCTCCGCAGACGCTTCCTATCTTGCCGGCCCTGACGATATCTACGTCTCGCCGAGTCAGATTCGTCGCTTCAACCTGCGCACCGGTGACACCATCGTTGGCAAGATCCGCCCGCCGAAGGAAGGCGAGCGGTACTTCGCGCTGCTCAAGGTCGACACGATCAACTTTGATCGTCCCGAGAACGCGAAGAACAAGATTCTGTTCGAGAACCTCACGCCGCTGTTCCCCAACAAGCGCCTGACCATGGAAGCCGGCAACGGCTCCACCGAGGACATCACCGGCCGGGTGATCGACCTCTGTGCGCCTATCGGCAAGGGCCAGCGTGGCTTGATCGTCGCACCGCCAAAAGCCGGTAAGACCATCATGCTGCAGAACATCGCAGCCAACATCGCGCGTAACAACCCCGAGTGCCACCTGATCGTTCTGTTGATCGACGAGCGCCCGGAAGAAGTGACCGAGATGCAGCGCACCGTGCGCGGCGAAGTGGTCGCCTCGACCTTCGACGAGCCGCCGACCCGCCACGTGCAGGTCGCCGAGATGGTCATCGAGAAGGCCAAGCGCCTGGTCGAGCACAAGAAGGATGTGGTCATCCTGCTCGACTCCATCACCCGTCTGGCGCGTGCCTACAACACCGTGATCCCGAGCTCCGGCAAGGTGCTGACCGGTGGTGTCGACGCCCACGCCCTGGAGAAGCCGAAGCGCTTCTTCGGTGCCGCGCGTAACATCGAGGAAGGCGGCTCGCTGACCATCATCGCTACCGCGCTGGTGGAAACCGGCTCGAAGATGGACGAAGTGATCTACGAGGAATTCAAGGGTACCGGCAACATGGAGCTGCCCCTGGATCGTCGTATCGCCGAGAAGCGCGTATTCCCGGCCATCAACATCAACCGCGCCGGTACCCGCCGCGAAGAGTTGCTGACCGCCGAAGACGAGCTGCAGCGCATGTGGATCCTGCGCAAGCTGCTGCACCCGATGGACGAGATCGCCGCCATCGAGTTCCTGATCGACAAGCTCAAGGCTACCAAGACTAACGACGAGTTCTTCATGTCCATGAAGCGCAAGTAAGAGGATCTACTGCGCGAATGCCATGCTTCGTTGAAAACCGGCTCAGAAAGCCGCTTGCGGCTAACGCACTTTAGTGCGGCCCCGAAGGGGCGAGCGGAGCGAGTCATGCTCATGTACAAAAGTACACTCCGCTTTTTCGCCGTTTTTCGCCTCGCCTGACCTTCGCTCGCTACGATCCAGTACTTACTGGTGGCACAAAAAAGCCGGGGAAACCCGGCTTTTGTTTGTCTGTAGTATCGACGTTGTTCTGCAAGTCCGACTTCGGCGCTAAACTTTGCGCCCCGATTCGAGTGAGGTTCCAGCATGCAGTATCGCGATCTGCGCGACTTTATCCGCGGCCTGGAAGCGCGCGGCGAGCTCAAGCGCATCAAGGCGCCGGTATCGCCGAACCTGGAAATGACCGAGGTGTGCGACCGGACCCTGCGCAAGGGTGGCCCGGCACTGCTGTTCGAGAACCCCACCGGTCACAGCGTACCGGTACTCGGCAACCTGTTCGGCACGCCCAAGCGCGTGGCGCTGGGCATGGGCGCCGAGGAAGTCTCGGAGCTGCGCGAGATCGGCAAGCTGCTGGCGTTTCTCAAGGAGCCCGAGCCACCGAAGGGCCTCAAGGATGCCTGGAACAAGCTGCCGATCTTCAAGAAGGTCATCAGCATGGCGCCGAAAGTGCTCAAGGATGCGCCCTGCCACGAAGTGATCGAGGAGGGCGACGATGTCGACCTGGCCAAGTTGCCGATCCAGCACTGCTGGCCGGGCGACGTGGCGCCGCTGATCACCTGGGGTCTGACCATCACCAAGGGGCCCAACAAGGAGCGCCAGAATCTCGGCATCTACCGTCAGCAGGTGATCGGCCGCAACAAGGTGATCATGCGCTGGCTCAGCCACCGCGGCGGTGCGCTGGATTATCGCGAATGGTGCCAGAAACATCCGGGCAAACCCTATCCGGTGTGCGTGGCGCTGGGCGCCGATCCGGCGACCATTCTTGGCGCCGTCACGCCGGTGCCCGATACCCTCTCCGAATACGCCTTCGCCGGCCTGTTGCGCGGCCATCGCACCGAGCTGGTCAAGGCCATCGGCAGTGATCTGCAGGTGCCGGCCAGTGCCGAGATCGTTCTCGAGGGGGTGATCCACCCCGGCGAGACGGCGCCGGAAGGCCCGTATGGCGACCACACCGGTTACTACAACGAGGTCGACACCTTCCCGGTGTTCACCATCGAGCGCATCACCCGCCGCCGTGACCCGATCTACCACTCGACCTACACCGGCCGGCCACCAGATGAGCCGGCGATTCTCGGGGTGGCGCTGAACGAAGTGTTCGTGCCGATCCTGCAGAAGCAGTTCCCGGAGATCACCGACTTCTACCTGCCGCCGGAAGGCTGTTCCTACCGCATGGCGGTGGTGACCATGAAGAAGCAGTACCCGGGCCACGCCAAGCGCGTGATGCTCGGTGTGTGGTCGTTCCTGCGACAGTTCATGTACACCAAGTTCGTTATCGTCACCGATGACGACATCAATGCCCGCGACTGGAACGACGTGATCTGGGCCATCACCACGCGCATGGACCCCAAGCGCGACACGGTGATGATCGAGAACACGCCGATCGACTACCTGGATTTCGCTTCGCCGATCTCCGGCCTGGGCTCGAAGATGGGCCTGGACGCCACCCACAAGTGGCCAGGCGAAACCAATCGCGAGTGGGGCCGGGCGATCGTCAAGGACGAGGCGGTCACCAAGCGGGTCGATGAAATGTGGAGCGAGTTGGGAATCGATTGATGAAGGTCACCCTGCAACCCTCCGGCGCGGTGCTCGATGTCGACGCTGGCGAAGCCATCCTCGATGCCGCCCGACGCCTGGGCTACACCTGCCCGCAGAGCTGCCGCAATGGCAATTGCCATGTCTGTGGCGCGCTGCTGGTCGAGGGCCGTGTGCGCCAGAATGGCGTCGAGCTGGATCATGGCGAGCTGTACACCTGCATCGCCGAACCACTGCAAGATTGCGTGCTGCACTGGGATGGCGTGCTGCTGCCTGGCGAACTGCCGGTGCGCAGCCTGGGTTGCCAGGTGCTGGGCTGCATCGACGCGGGTGGCGATGTGTGGCGCGTGCTGCTGCGTGCGCCGGCTGGCAAGCCGCCACGTTATCACGCCGGTCAGTACCTGCTGATCGAGCGCCAGGACGGCGAGAAGTCAGCCTTCTCCCTGGCCTCGGCGCCGCAGCAGGGCCGTGATCTGGAGCTGCATATCCTCGCCCGCGAGGCCAGTGCCCTGAACCTGCTGCAGCAGCTGCGCGAGCAGGGCACGGCACGGGTGCAACTGCCGTTCGGTGATGCCCACCTGGCCGAGCTGCCGGACGGGCCGCTGGTGCTGATCGCCGCCGGTACCGGCATGGCGCAGATGCATAGCCTGATCGAAGAGTGCCGCTCGCGTGGTTTCCAGCATCCGGTGCACCTGTACTGGGGCGCCCGCCGGCCTGAAGACTTCTATCAACTGCCGCACTGGGATGAATGGCTGGCATTGCCCAACCTGTCCCTGCATCAGGTGGTCAGCGATCAGTGTGGCTGGACGGGCCGTTGTGGCCTGTTGCACGAAGCCGTTCGCGAGGACTTCGCGGATCTGCGCGCGCTGCATGTCTACGCCAGCGGTTCGCCGAGCATGGTCTATGCGACGCTGGACGCCCTGGTCGAGGCGGGGATGGACGCCCACCAGATGCGTGCCGACGTGTTCGCCTACGCGCCGCGAGGCTGAATGGAACACGCCGCCATCTGGCGGCTGGCTCCGGCGCGTCAGCCTGTGGCGGGCTCGGCCAGCCGCTCGGCAAAGGCGTGCAGCGCTGGCAGCCCCTGTACATCGGCCGCCAGCAGCGGCAGTTGCTGCATCGGCAGATGCCCCAATACCTGGCGCAGCTCATCCAGGTAGCGCTCCTCCTGTTCCCGGCGTTCGGCCAGAAAGGCGCCGACATCGGCCGGCGAGCGTTTGTTGACCACCAGCCCCGCGACATTCACCCCGCTGCGCTGCAGCTGGGCATGCAGCTCGATGCTCTCCAGCACCGGCAGGCGCTCGGCCGCCAGGACGATGACGAAGGCGCATTGCCGACCATCGCCGAGTACCTCGCGCAGCCGGCCGAAGCGCTGCCGCCGGCGATCGAGCAGGCGACGCACCTGAGTGTCGCGATCATCCGCCGAGTCGCCCGGTTCGCGGCCCAGCAGCGTCTCGCCAAAGCCGCGGTCGTCGCCACCCAGGTTGCGCAGCACCGCCGCAAAGCCGGTGCTGCGCTCACGGCGGCGCATCAGGCCTTCGGTCCAGGCTGCCATCATCTCCGGCAGCGCCATCAGGCGTGCGGTATGCCCCGAAGGCGCGGTGTCGAAGACCACCAGGTCATAGTCGTGCAGGCCGTTGTCGAGCGTTTCGGCGATGCGCTCGAGCAGCGCGGCCTCGTGCATGCCCGGCGCATCGCGTGACAGGCTCATGTGTTTGTCCACTTCGCCGGCCAGGTGCGCCGGCATCAGCTTGCGCAGCGCCGCGCCCACTTCGCTCAGGTGCTGTTCGACGCTGGCCTGCGGGTCGAGCTCCAGGCCGTCGAGGCCCTCGGCCAGCGCCACCGGGCTTGGCCCCACCGGGCGGCCCCAGAGGTGGCCCAGGTTGTGCGCCGGGTCGGTGGACACCAGCAGCACGCGGCGTCCGCTGCGCGCCTGGGCCAGCGCGGTAGCCGCCGACACCGTGGTCTTGCCGACGCCGCCCTTGCCGCCGATGAACAGCACGCGACGTTTCTCCGCCAGTTCTAGCAGCATCCGATATGGTCCAATGGCGAGCGCTCCATGCCCATGCGCCGATGCCAGTCGTGGAAGCGTTCGTACAGCACCGGCATCAGCTCCAGGGTGTAATAGGCCGCGGGGTTGGGCACGCCGAGGTTTTCGCTGAACACCAACAGCATGAACAGATCGTCCTCGTCGCGCCGGGCGCGGGCGAAGGTTCGCCGGTACGGCGCGACGTAGAATTCGCGCAGCCCGGCCGATACCCGTTGCAGCAACGGCGCCTCGCGCCCGCTCACTCGCGGGCCTCGCCTGGCGCATCAGCCTCGACCGGGTCGCGGCCCTGGCGCATGGCGATGAACGACTCCAGGGTTACCCACAGCGCAGCGATCAGGATCACCACGTCCATGCCCAGCAGCAGCCAGTTTTCGGCGCGGTAGAACTGGCCCATCTGCACCAGCAGGGCGAAGATCGACATGGCCAGCAGGAACACCAAGGGCACCAGGGTGTAGATCGCCGGGCGGCCCTTCTTGATCAGGATCACGGTAATGATCGCCAGGGTCAGGCCGGCCAGCAGCTGGTTGGTGGTGCCGAACAGCGGCCAGATGATCATGCCTCCGCTGCCATCGGCGCCGGCACCGAAGGCCAGGGTCATGCACACGCCAACGGCCAGCACGGTGCCGACCAGGGTGTTGACCCTGATCCCGGCCAGCTCGCCGGCTTCCTGGATGACGAAACGCTGCAGGCGCAGGCCGGTATCCATGGTGGTGCCGGCGAACAGGATGGCCATCACCGCCAGAATGGTCGCACCGAGATCGGCCGGCAGGCCCAGGCCGTTGGCCAGCAGGGTGCCGCCACCGGTCACGAAGGCATTGACGCCCCCGGTGCCGAACGCGGTGTACACCGCCTGCCAGTCCACCAGGGTGGCGAAGCCGGCGGTGCAGCAGATGATCGCCGCCAGCGACAGCATGCCTTCACCCACGGCGCCGAAATAGCCGACGAAACGGGCGTCGGTTTCCTTGTCCAGCTGCTTGGAGGTGGTGCCCGAGGCGACCAGGCCGTGGAAGCCGGAAATGGCGCCACAGGCGATGGTCACGAACAGCAGCGGCACGATGCTCGGGGTGTTGTCCGGCAGGGCAGTGTTGAACGCGGGGGCGACGATCTCCGGCGCTCCGAACAGCACTGCCGTGTACAGCAGGCCGAGGCCGACGAACAGTTGCAGGCCGTTGATGTAGTCGCGCGGTTGCAGCAGCACCCACACCGGCAGCAGCGAGGCGATGGCCGCGTAGGCGAACAGCAGCAGGATCCACACCGACTTGGCCGACAGGCCCAGCACGGTTTCCGGCAGCACCACCGGCACCGCGTTACCCAGCAGGATCAGCGCGTAGAGCACCGCCACGCCAATGATCGATGGCCACAGCAGGCCCACCTTGTAGCGGTAGATCGCCTGGCCGATGAGCAGCGCCACGATGATCGCACCCCACACCGGAATCACCGAGGTTGGCGTCGAGACCAGCAGGTTGGAGATGACCGCGGCGAAGGCGCCATTGACCATCAGCAGCACCAGGAAGATCACCACCAGGAACAGGCTGCGCCCGCGGGCGCCGATCAGCCGGCCGCTGAGCATGCCGATGGACTGGCCGCGGTTGCGGGCGCTGGCCCACAGGGCGCCGAAGTCATGTACGCCGGCGAAGAAGATGGTGCCCAACGTGACCCACAGGAAGGCCGGGCCCCAGCCCCAGATCACCGCGATCGCCGGCCCGACGATGGGCGCGGCGCCCGCCACCGACGTGAAATGGTGGCCCCACAGCACGAAACGGTTGGTCGGCACGTAGTCGACCCCATCGCCCATGGTATGGGCCGGCGTGCGGTAGTCGGGATCGAGTCGGTATATCCGTTCGGCGATGAACTTGGAATAGAACAGATAGCCCAGTGACATGGCGCTCAGGCCAACCAGCATCAGCAGGATAGAACTCATCGTTGCGTTCCTTCGGCTTCGCCCCGTTGCCCCGGCACGCCGACCGCGGAATCTGGCCCCCACGTCATGGCAGGTCAGGGCGTTATTTTTATCAAGCGGCCCAGGCCGCATTTAAGGCACGCTGCACAGCGCAGGCCCGAACTTACCGGCCTGGGGTGCCGGGGTAAACCCTCGAGTCCGGCGTTGGCGGCGCGGCTACGCCGCAGCGCAGCAACCAAGGGACGCCCTGAAAAATGCGGTAGCATTTTACTCGCGCGCAGCTGCCAGCCTCTGGCGACGGCGAATGAAAAAGCCGCCCAGAGGCGGCTCGTGTTGCACGGCGCGGTGGCGCTGGCTACCGGATGGTCACCACCAGCTTGCCCACGGCCTGGCGCCGGGCAAGGGTGGCGATGGCTTGGCCGCCACGCTCCAGGGCGAAGGTTTGCGACACCAGCGGCTTGAGCTTGCCTTCGGCGTGCCAGGCGAACAGCTGCCGGAAGTTCTCGGCGTTGTCCGCCTGCTGGCGTTGGGCGAAGGCGCCCCAGAATACGCCGACCAGGGCGGCGCCCTTGAGCAGCGGCAGGTTGGCCGGCAGCGCCGGGATACCGCCTCCCGCGGCGAAGCCCACCACCAGGAAACGGCCGTTCCAGCCCATGCAGCGAAACGCCTCTTCGAACAGCGGGCCGCCGACCGGATCGAAGATCACGTCCACGCCGTTGCTGTTGGTGAGCCTTTTCACCTCGTCCTTGAGGCCCTGTTCGCTGTAGTTGATCAGTTCATCAGCACCAGCCTGGCGAGCCGCCTCGAGCTTTTCGGCGCTGCTGGCGGCGGCGATCACCCGGGCGCCCATGGCCTTGCCGATCTCCACCGCTGCCAGGCCGACGCCGCCTGCTGCGCCAAGCACCAGCAGGGTTTCGCCGGGCTGCAGGTTGGCGCGTTGCTTGAGGGCGTGCATGGAGGTGCCGTAGGTCATGCCGAAGGCGGCTGCGGTGGTCAGGTCCATGCTCTCGGGCACCGGCAGCACGTTGTAGGCGGGGGCGGCGACCTGTTCGGCGAAACCGCCCCAGCCAGTCAGGGCCATCACCCGGTCGCCGGTTTTCAGGTGCGCGACCTTGTCGCCCGTGGCGCTGACCAGGCCCGCGACTTCAGCACCGGGCGAGAACGGAAAGGGCGGCTTGAACTGGTACTTGCCTTCGATGATCAGCGTGTCCGGGAAATTCACCCCGGCGGCCTGCACCTCGATGAGCACCTCGTTGCCTTTCGGCCGGGGGCTGTCGACATCTTCCAGGACCAGCGTATCGGCGGGGCCGAAGGCCTTGCAGAGCAGTGCTTTCATCACGAGCTACCTCGAGCGGAGTAGCCCTGCAGTTTAGGCGGGGCGCCCCGTCGGTCAACGAGCATGGCCCCGTCTGATAACCCGCCATAAGCATTGGGCTGCGCGCCGCGCGTTGCTATGCTTGCAAGCACCCCAATGGAGATTGCCCCGTGAAAACCCTCATCACGCTTCTGCTTGCCTGCGCACTGTCGATCCCGGCTCTGGCCAACGAAGAAAAGAAGGAAGCTGAGGGAGAAGGTGCCGCCCCCCAGGTGATCTACCACAGCCTGACGCCCGCGCTGGTCGGCAATTTCGGTACCGGGCCGAAGCTCAAGTACTACAAGGCCGATGTGGCGCTGCGTGTCACCGGCGCTGATGCCGAGGCCAAGGTCACCCATCACGAGCCGTTGATCCGCAATCAGCTGGTGATGCTGTTCTCCCAGCAGACCGAAGAGAATCTGGCCACTCCGGACGCCAAGGAAAAGCTGCGCCAGGAAGCCCTCAAGCAGGTCCAGCAGGTGCTGACCGACGAGGAAGGCCAGCCGCTGGTCGAGGATCTGCTGTTCAATAACCTGATCCTGCAGGGCTGATCACTTCAGCAGCAGGATCGCCGTCCACTGCGCCTCGGTGACGGGCATCACCGAGAGGCGGCTGCCTTTGTGCACCAGCGCCAGTTCCGCCAGCGCGCTCTGCGCCTTCAGCTCAGCCAGCGGGATGACCCTCTCGAAGGCCTCGACGAATGCCACGTCGATGGCCGTCCACGGATTCTTCTCGGCGCTTGCCTTGGCGTCGTGGTAGGGGCTGTGCGGATCCAGCGCGGCGGGGTCCGGGTACGGCGCCCCTTCGATACGGGCGATGCCGGCCACGCCAGGCTGCGGGCAGCTGGAGTGATAGAACAGGAATTGATCGCCGGCCTGCATGCTGCGGATGAAGTTGCGTGCCTGGTAGTTGCGCACGCCATCCCAGCGGGTCTTGCCGAGGCGCTGCAGGTCATGGATCGACAGTTCGTCGGGTTCGGATTTCATCAGCCAATAGGGCATGAACTTTGCTCTCTGAGTCGGTGCGCTGCAGGGGCTGCGTGAAGAATGATCTGGCAAGAGGTAAGGGGTATGCGGCGCAAGCCTGATTTGTTGTGGGTACTGGTCTTCGTGTTAGGTCTGGGCATGGTGACCACCGGTTATACGCAAAGCCAGTGGCAGCAGGGTAAACCGCTTGCCGAGGCGGTTCGAGCCACGCTCTGAGCCTAGTACCAGCCGCCGTCGGTCACGGTGGCGTCCAGCGCTACGTCCCAATTGGCCATGGCCAATCGATCCACCTGCTGGCAGCGGTGGGCCAGTCCCAGCAGGGTCGGTTTGTGCCAATTTTTGCGCCGTGCCCGATAGGCCAGGCTGCGATCGTAGAAACCGCCGCCCATACCGAGCCGGCCGCCGTGTTGATCGAAGCCCACCAGGGGCAAAAGAACCAGGTCCAGCGTCCAGATCTTGCGCTGACGTTGGCCGTTGCGGCGCGGTTCGGGAATGCCGAAGCGATTGGCGGCCAGCTTTTCGTGCGCCTCGATGCGTTGAAAGACCATGCTGGTGCGTGGCCAGGATTTCAGTACCGGCAGGTAGACGCGCTTGCCGCGGGCATGGGCGGCGTTGATCAGCAGCTGCGGGTCGATCTCACCGTCATTGGCCAGATACAGGGCGACATGGCGTGCGCGGCGAAACAGCGGGTGCTGGGCCAGCTGTCGATACAGCGCCATGGCCGCCTTGCGTTGCGCCGCCCTGGGCAGCTCGCGGCGGGTTTTGCGCAGCGTGCGGCGCAGCTGGGCACGGGTCAGGTTGCTGGCTTCGATCATCGGCCGATCCCCTTGTTTCTCTGGGCTACGCCCGGCGGCCGCTGGCGCCGCCAACAAAAAGCCCGCTGCTGGCCTGGGCCAGCAGCGGGCTGCAATTTGTGACTCCCCAGCATGCCGCTGTCGGTTTAGCCCTTGAACCCGAAAGTTCAAGGTGGAGGTTGCAGGAAACCTTAAGGCTTTCCGTCAAGCGGACATGCACACCGGCCTCAACTGACAACCCCCGGGGTTGTGCGTATCGGCTCAGGGACATCAACCAACTGGCGCACACTCCAGGGAGCTGCGGCCAGTATAACAAAAAAGGCCGACCGTTGGTCAGACGCGGCCATCGCTGTCGTCATGCAGGGCGTTATCCACCCGGCCGAGCAGATCGCGCACGTGGTCGCGGGTGTCCGTGGCCTGCTTGTCGAGGTTCTGCTGCTTGTGCAGCAGATCATGGGTGATGTTCAGGGCAGCCATCACGGCAACGCGGTCGGCACCGATGACTTTGCCGCCGCTACGGATCTCCCGCATCTTGCCGTCCAGGTAGCGGGCGGCGTTCTGCAGGTTGCTACGCTCATCGGCGGGGCAGGCGATGCAATATTCTTTGTCCAGGATCTGAACGGTAACGGTATTCGATTGGGTCATGAGTCCTGCTCCAGGGCTTTGAGGCGCGAAATCATCGATTCGACCTTGTGCCGAGCCATTTCGTTCTTTTCGATCAGATGAGCGCGTTCTTCGCGCCACGCCTGCTCGCTTTCCAGCAGCAGACGATTTTGTGCCTTGAGTCGCTCGACACGCTGGATCAGCAGCTCCAGCTTTGCCGTCAGGGCGTGTAGATCGGCGTCTTCCATTGGCTCTCGCTTTGGCAGGGTGTACGCAGTGTATAGATTCAGCGGTTCGCCAGCGCAAACCGGCCGATGGTCTTGGCGCGTCTGCCGATGCTAGGATAGAAAGCCTCCATTCTAGTGATTGCGCCGCTTGGCGCCTAGTGATCGATGCCGACTTCCAGTTCTCCCTACGCTGCATTCGCCGCCCTGCTCGCCAGTGGTGGTTCTTCCGTTTCGCCTGCCGAGCTGCACGGCCTGTTGCTGGGCCGCAGCTGCGCCGGTGCCGGCTTCGAAGCCGGCACCTGGCTGGTCGACGCCACCGAGCTGCTCGGCGTGGAACCGCCGGAAAACATCCGCCAGGCGCTGATCGGCCTGCAGGAGATGGTGCGCGGCGAGCTGACCGGTGACGAGGTTACCGTGGTTCTGCTGCTGCCCTCCGACGACGCGCCGCTGGCCGAGCGCGCCGTGGCACTGGGCCAGTGGTGCCAGGGCTTTCTCGGCGGCTTCGGGCTGACGGTCGGCGATGCTGCCCTGAGCGCCGAAGCCATGGAAGTGCTGCAGGATTTGTCCGCCATCGCCCAGGTGCAGAATGCCCTGGACGAATCCGAGGACGGCGAGAACGATTACATGGAAGTCATGGAGTACCTGCGCGTCGCGCCGCTGCTGCTGTTCAGCGAGTGTGCCAAGCCGGCCGCCCCGGCGCCGAAGCCTTCGCTGCACTGATCGCGCCTTTCACCGACCGGAATCGAGCCTGCCCATGACCAGCATCTCCAAAGCGGAATACGCCCGTCGCCGCAAGGCGCTGATGGCGCAGATGGAACCCAACAGCATCGCCATCCTGCCGGCGGCGCCGGTGTTCATCCGCAACCGTGACGTGGAACATATCTACCGTCAGGACAGCGATTTCCAGTACCTCTCCGGCTTCCCCGAGCCGGAAGCGGTGATCGCCTTGATCCCCGGTCGTGAACATGGCGAATACGTGTTGTTCTGCCGTGAGCGCGATCCCCTGCGTGAGCTGTGGGACGGCCTGCGTGCCGGCCAGGAAGGCGCCATCAGCCAGTACGGTGCGGACGATGCGTTCCCGATTGGCGATATCGACGACATCCTCCCCGGGCTGATCGAAGGCCGCGAGCGCGTGTATTACGCGGTGGGCACCAATCCCGAATTCGACCGCCACCTGATGGAGTGGGTCAATGTGATCCGCTCCAAGGCCCGCCAGGGCGCCTCGCCACCCAAGGAATTCGTTGCGCTGAACCATTTCCTCCACGACCTGCGGCTGTACAAGTCGGCCGGTGAAGTGAAGGTCATGCGCGAAGCCGCGCAGATTTCCGCCCGTGCCCATGTCAAGGCCATGCAGGCCAGCCGCGCCGGGCTCCACGAGTATCACCTGGAAGCCGAGCTGGATTACGAATTCCGCAAGGGCGGCTCGAAGATGCCGGCCTACGGCTCCATCGTCGCCGCGGGCAAGAATGCCTGCATCCTGCATTACCGCGAGAACGACGCGCTGCTCAAGGATGGCGACCTGGTGCTGATCGACGCCGGCTGCGAGATCGACTGCTACGCCAGCGACATCACCCGCACCTTTCCGGTCAGCGGCAAATTCTCGCCCGAGCAGAAGGCCATCTACGAGATCGTGCTGGCCGCCAATCTGGAGGCGTTCAAGTTCATCGCCCCGGGCCGCCATTGGAACGAAGCCCATGAGGCCACGGTGCGGGTCATCACCCAGGGCCTGGTGGCGCTGGGGCTGCTGGAAGGCGATGTCGACGAGCTGATCGCGGCCGAGGCCTACAAGCCGTTCTACATGCACCGCGCCGGCCACTGGCTGGGCATGGACGTGCACGATGTGGGCGAATACAAGGTTGGCGGTGAGTGGCGCGTGCTCGAACCAGGCATGGCGATGACCGTCGAGCCGGGCATCTACATTGCGCTGGACAACCAGAACGTCGCCAAGAAATGGCGCGGCATCGGCGTGCGCATCGAGGATGACGTGGTGGTGACCAAGACCGGTTGCGAGATCCTCACGGGTGACGTACCCAAGGCCGTCGACGAGATCGAGGCCCTGATGGCCGCCGCCCGCGCGCGGGTAGCCTGAGGCCATGCTGCGCGTCGACGTGGCGATCATTGGTGGCGGGCTGGTCGGCGCGAGCCTGGCGCTGGCGCTGCAGGGCGAGGCGCGCAAGCGTGGCTGGCGCATCGCGTTGATCGAGCCGTTCGCCCCGGGCGAGGGCTACCAGCCCAGTTACGACGCGCGCTCCACGGCGCTGTCCTACGGTTCGCGGCTGATCTACGAAGGCCTCGGCCTGTGGCCGGCGATTGCCGAACAGGCCACCGCCATCGAACGCATCCACGTCTCCGATCGCGGGCGCTTTGCGGCCGCGCGGCTGAGCGCAGCGCAAGAAGGCGTGCCGGCACTGGGCTACGTGGTGGAGAACGCCTGGCTCGGCCACTGCCTGTGGCAGGCGCTGGACGCCGAGGTGATCCACTGGCGCTGCCCGGCCCAGGTCGAAGGTATGGAAGCCACCGCCGATGGCTATCGCCTGACCCTCGATGACGAAACCCTGATCGACTGCTCGCTGGCCATTCTTGCCGATGGTGGGCGTTCGTCGTTGCGTGAGCAGTTGGGGATTAGCGTCAACCAGCGGCCTTACGACCAGACCGCGCTGATCGCCAATATCACCCCTGAGCGGCCCCATGCTGGCGAGGCGTTCGAGCGCTTTACCGAATCCGGCCCGCTGGCGCTGCTGCCGCTTTCCGAGAATCGCTGCGCGCTGGTATGGACGCACCCGAGCCGCGACGTCGAACGCCTGCTCAAACTCGATGAGCGCACGTTCCTTGCCGAGTTGCAGCAGGCCTTTGGTTATCGCCTTGGCGCACTCAAACAGGTCGGCGCGCGCGTGCCGTATCCGCTGGTGCTGATCGAGGCCGCCGAGCAGGTGCGCGCCAACCTGGTGGTGCTGGGCAATGCCGCCCACAGCCTGCACCCGATTGCCGGGCAGGGCTTCAACCTGTCGTTGCGCGATGTGCGCGCGCTGGCCGACACCTTGCTGGCGAGTACGGCGCCGTTAGGCGATCTGGCCACCCTGCAACGCTACGCCGGCATTCAAGCCGGTGATCAGGCGCGTACCGTGGCGTTCTCCGATCAGGTCACCCGCTTGTTCAGCACCGACCAGCCGTTGCTCGCTGCCGGCCGCAACCTGGGCCTGCTGGGTCTGGAACTGCTGCCGCCGGCCAAACGCTGGTTCGCGCGCCAGGCCATGGGCATGGGTACCCGCGGTAACCCGCAATGAATGCACGCCAGCTGGCGCGCAAGGCCCGTATGCTGCGCTGGATCATGAATCTCTATCCGCCCTATCTGGGCGCCGGTGTATGGATCCGGCGCATTGCCCCGGACTTTCGCGAGGTCGACGTACGGATGGCGCTGCGCTGGTACAACCGCAATTACGTCGGTACCCAGTTCGGCGGCAGCCTGTATTCGATGACCGACCCCTTCTACATGTTGATGCTGATGGAGAACCTCGGCCGCGACTACGTGGTCTGGGACAAGGCCGCCAGCATCGATTTCATCGCACCCGGCCGCGGCCCGGTGTTCGCCTCGTTCGCCATCGACCAGGCGTTCATCGACCAGGTGCGCGAGCGCACCGCTGGCGGTGACAAGTACCTGCCCGAACTTCAGGTGGAGGTGCGCGATGGCAGCGGCACCCTGGTGGCGCGGGTCAACAAGACGCTTTACGTGCGGCTCAAGCCGCGCGGGCGACAGGCAGCCTGAGGATATGAACGAGATGCGTGCAGACCTGATCATCGTCGGTGCCGGAATGGTTGGCAGTGCCCTGGCCCTCGCCCTGCGCAAGCAGGGGCTGGAATGCCTGGTGCTCGACGGCGGGCCGATGACTGTCGAGCCCTTCGACGCCACTGCCGGCTACGAGCCGCGGGTCAGCGCCCTGTCGATGGCCAGCCAGCGCATCCTCGAGCGCCTTGGCGCCTGGCCCGGCGTGCTGGCGCGGCGCAGCTGCCCCTACAGCGAGATGCATGTGTGGGATGGCAGCGGCACCGGCAATATCCATTTCAGCGCTGGCAGCGTGCATGCGCTGACCCTGGGGCATATCGTCGAGAACCGGGTAGTGCAGGACGCCCTTGTCGAGCGCCTGCATGACAGCGATGTCGGCGTGCTCGCCAATGCGCGCCTGGAGCGCATGCGCCACTCCGGTGATGACTGGTTGCTGACCCTGGCCGATGGCCGCGAGCTGCGCACCCCGCTGGTGATCGCCGCCGATGGTGCCAACTCGGCGGTGCGTCGCCTGGCTGGTTGCGAAACCCGCGAGTGGGATTACCTGCACCACGCCATCGTCACCAGCGTGCGCTGCGCCGAGGCCCATCAGGCCACGGCCTGGCAGCGCTTCACCGACGAAGGCCCGCTGGCCTTCCTGCCACTGGGCGAGCGCGATGGCGAGCACTGGTGCTCGATCGTCTGGTCAACCACGCCGGATCACGCCAGCGGGCTGATGGCGCTGGATGACCAGGCGTTTTCCACGGCCCTCGGGCAGGCGTTCGAACATCGGCTGGGCCAGGTGCTGCAGGTGGATCGCCGCCTGTGCATTCCGCTGCGCCAGCGCCACGCCAAGCGCTACGTCGAACCTGGCCTGGCGCTGATCGGCGACGCCGCCCACACCATCCACCCGCTGGCCGGGCAGGGCGTCAACCTCGGCTTTCTCGATGCGGCGGTGCTGGCCGAGGTGCTGGGGCAGGCCGCCGCCCGTGGTGAGCGGCTGGCCGGCGAGCCTGTGCTGAGCCGCTACGAGCGCCGGCGCATGCCCCACAACCTGGCGATGATGGCCGCGATGGAAGGCTTTCAGCGGCTGTTCCAGAGTGATTCACTGACGCTGCGCCTGGCGCGCAACGCCGGCCTCGATCTGGTCGATGGCCTGGATCAAGCCAAGGCGTTGTTCGTACGTCAGGCCCTGGGTTTGAGCGGCGACCTGCCGGCGCTGGCCAGGCCATGATGGCGCTGTAATATCTGGCAATGACGTGCCGGTGTGCGATGCAGATGCGAGTCACTATCATCCTGGCTCTCTCATCTCTCGCAAGGTCTCTGTCATGTCGGTACGTCGCGCGCTTCTCGCCGTTTTCACCCTCAGTACCCTGGCCAGTGCAGTGCAGGCCGCTGACGAGGTCGTGGTCTATTCCTCGCGTATCGACGAGCTGATCAAGCCGGTTTTCGATGCCTACACCGCCAAGAGCGGCGTTGCGGTGAAGTTCATCACCGACAAGGAAGCGCCGTTGATGGCGCGTATCAAGGCCGAAGGCGAGAACACCCCGGCGGATCTGTTGATCACCGTCGACGCCGGCAACCTCTGGCAGGCCGAGCAGATGGGCATTCTGCAACCGATGAAATCCAGCGTCGTCGACGCCAATATTCCTGCCCAGTATCGCGCTGCCAGCGGCGCCTGGACCGGCCTGTCGCTGCGCGCCCGGACCATCGTCTACTCGCCGGAGCGGGTCAAGGACGGCGAACTGACCACCTACGAAGCATTGGCCGACAAGAACTGGGAAGGTCGTCTGTGCCTGCGCACCAGCAAGAAGGTCTACAACCAGTCGCTCACCGCGACCCTGATCGAGACCCACGGCGAAGCCAAGACCGAAGAGATCGTCAAGGGTTGGGTGAATAACCTGGCCACCGACGTGTTCCCGGACGACAACTCGGTGATCAACGCCGTGGCCGCCGGCCAGTGCGACGTTGGCATCGTCAACACCTACTACTTCGGCCGCCTGCACGAGCAGAACCCGGATCTGAAAGCCAAGCTGTTCTGGCCGAACCAGCAGGACCGCGGCGTGCACGTCAACCTGTCCGGCGTTGGCCTGACCAGGCATGCGCCGAACCCGGAGGCTGCACAGAAGCTCGTCGAGTGGATGACCAGCGCCGAGGCGCAGAACATCTTCGCCGACGCCAACAAGGAATTTCCGGCCAATCCGAAGGTGAAGCCCTCGGCGGAAGTCGCCTCCTGGGGTGAGTTCAAGGCCGACAGCATCGCCGTGGAAGTGGCCGGCAAGCGCCAGGCCGAAGCCATCCGCCTGATGGACCGTGCCGGCTGGAATTGATCGACGATCACTGCGCCTGAACGAGCCATCAGCGGCTCGTCAGGCGCGTGCAAGCGACGCCCCGGCATTGTCCGGGGCGTCGTGCTTTGGGTTTATTGGAGCCTGTTGATGATCCGTGGCATCAACTTCGCCAAGTTTGGCTGCAACGTTAGATCAGTGGCCTTTTGTAGGGTGGGCGACGCGTTATCCGCCCACCATTTCGCAATCGCAATGGTGGACAAGAAGAGCGTTGTCCACCCTACGTCTAAAGATCGTTAACAGGTTCTTAGGAGTTTGCTTGGCCCATCCCGCCCAGCGTCGCTGGTATCCGATCGCGTTTGCCGTGGCCCTGCTGGTGCTTATGCCACTGCTGGTATTGCTGGCCAGCTGGCACGAGGTCGACCGGCAGATCTGGTCGCACCTGTGGCAGACCCAGCTGCCGCGGCTGCTCGGCAATACCCTGACGCTGGTAGTCGGCGTCGGCGTCGGGGTGACGCTGCTGGGGGTGAGCCTGGCCTGGCTGACCAGCCTCTGCGAGTTTCCCGGCCGGCGCTGGCTGGATTGGGCGCTGATGCTGCCGTTCGCCATTCCCGCCTACGTGCTGGCTTTCGTGTTCGTCGGCCTGCTGGATTTCTCCGGGCCGGTGCAGAGCGCATTGCGCGAGTGGCTGGGCAGCGGTGTGCGCTTTCCCAGGGTGCGCTCCACAGGCGGGGTGATCATCGTCCTGGTCCTGGTGTTCTACCCCTATGTCTACCTGCTGGCGCGCAATGCCTTTCTGGCCCAGGGCAAAGGGCTGATGGAAGCGGCGCGTACCCTTGGCCACTCGCCCTGGCAGGCGTTCTGGCGGGTGGCCTTGCCGGTGGCGTGGCCCGCGATCGGCGCCGGCCTGGCGCTGGCGTTGATGGAGACCCTGGCCGATTTCGGCGCGGTCTCGGTATTCAACTTCGACACCTTCACCACCGCCATCTACAAGACCTGGTACGGTTTCTACAGCCTGGGCAGTGCGGCGCAACTGGCCTGCCTGTTGTTGTTCGCGGTGATGCTGGTGCTCTATGGCGAGCGCCGTGCCCGCGGCGCCGTGCGGCCCGCCGTGGAGCGGCCGCGCAGTGACGCGCTGTATCGCCTGAGCGGCCTGCGCGCGGTGCTGGCCAGTGCCTGGTGCCTGTTGGTATTCGCCTGTGCCTTCGTGATCCCGATGCTGCAGTTGCTGGTGTGGTTCTGGCAGCGTGGGCGCTTCGATCTCGATGAGCGCTACCTGGGGTTGATCCTTCACACCCTGTACCTGGGCGCCATGGCGGCGCTGATCACCGTGTCGGTCGCCCTGGTGCTGGCGTTTGCCCGGCGCCAGGCACCGACCCGCTTGATGGGCGCTACCGTTGGCCTGGCCAACCTCGGCTACGCACTGCCGGGCTCGATGCTGGCGGTGGCGATCATGCTGGCCTTCAGTACCCTGGACAACGGCCTGGTGATTCCCCTGTCGACATGGCTCGGCGGCGCCGGCAAGGCGCTGTTGCTGGGCAGCCTGGGCGCACTGCTGCTGGCCTACCTGATCCGCTTTCTGGCGGTGGCCTACGGGCCGCTGGAAACCAGCCTGGCACGCATTCGCCCGTCGCTGGCCCAGGCGTCGCGTAGCCTGGGTGTCGGCGGCGTGCCAATGTTCCTGCGCCTGTACCTGCCACTGTTGATGCCGGGTGTGTTGTCGGCGGCCCTGCTGGTCTTCGTCGATGTGCTCAAGGAAATGCCGGCCACGCTGCTGATGCGCCCATTCGGCTGGGACACCCTGGCCGTGCGCATCTTCGAGATGACCAGTGAAGGCGAGTGGGCGCGCGCCGCGCTGCCGGCGCTGACCCTGGTGCTGGTCGGGCTGCTGCCGGTGATCGTGCTGATCCGCCGCTCGGCCCGGCGAATCGGATAAGCGGTCATCTGGCGGTTCCAGAGCCGCGCACCGATGCCTGCCGGGCGCTTTGTTACACCGCCTGCCAATGTGCGAGATGACCCGCCCCGACCATGCCGCTACAATGCGCGCCATTCGCTGCGGCCCGCCATGCAGCCAGGTCCGAATTCATCCGGAATGGCCCGTTCTACGCGCGTCCCAGCCTTGCAACGCCCGGAAGGAGATCCCATGGGACAGCGCACACCTCTTTACGACCTGCACCTGGCGCTCGGCGCCAAGATGGTCGATTTCGGCGGCTGGGACATGCCGCTGCACTACGGCTCCCAGGTCGAGGAGCACCACCAGGTGCGCCGCGACTGCGGAGTGTTCGACGTCTCCCACATGACCGTGGTCGACGTGCAGGGCGCCGATGCCAGGCCCTACCTGCAGCGCCTGCTGGCCAACGACGTGGCGCGTTTGCAAACCCCGGGCAAGGCGCTCTACAGCACCATGCTCAATGAACAGGGCGGGGTGATCGACGACCTGATCGTGTACCTGCTCGGTACCGTCGAGGTGCCGGCCTATCGGCTGGTGGTCAACGCCGCCACCCGTGACAAGGACCTGGCCTGGATGCGCGCCCACAGCACCGAGTTCGATGTCGAGCTGCGCGAGCGCAGCGACTTTGCGCTGTTCGCCGTGCAGGGCCCGAAGGCCCGCGCCAGAACCGCCGAGCTGGTCAGCCAGTCACGCGCCAGCCTGATACACGAGCTCAAGCCGTTTCAGGGCCTGCCAGACGGCGAGTGGTTCATCGCCCGTACCGGTTACACCGGCGAAGACGGTCTGGAAATCATGCTGCCGGCCGGCGAGGCCGTGGCCTTCTTCAACGATCTGGTCGGTGCCGGTATTTCCACCATCGGTCTGGGTGCGCGCGATACCTTGCGCCTGGAAGCCGGCCTGAACCTCTACGGCCAGGACATGGACGAGCAGTCCTCGCCGTTGGCCTGCAACCTCGCCTGGACGGTGGCCTGGGAGCCAAGCGAGCGCGCATTCATCGGTCGCGAAGCGCTGCAACGGCAACACCAGGCTGGTGGACACCCGCGTCTGGTCGGTGTGGTGCTCGAGGAGCGTGGCGTGTTGCGCGCTCATCAGGTGGTGCGCGTCGACGGCATCGGCGAAGGCGAGATCACCAGCGGCAGCTTCTCGCCGACCCTCGGTAAATCCATCGCCCTGGCGCGTGTACCGGCAGACACCAGGGATCGCGCCGAGGTGGAGATCCGCGGCAAGTGGTACCCGCTGCGCGTGGTGCAGCCGAGCTTCGTGCGCCATGGCAAGGTGTTGATCTAACGTCCACGCTGACGCGTCCGTGCGCGCCTGCTAAATTCCCCGGACGGCGCGGTCGCCGTCCTGTCTGATGAGGAACGACAACATGAGCTCTATCCCCGCCGATCTGCGTTACGCCACCAGCCACGAATGGGCACGCCTGGAAGCCGATGGCAGCGTCACCGTGGGCATCTCCGATCATGCTCAGCAAGCGCTGGGTGATGTGGTGTTCATCGAGCTGCCGGAAATCGGCAAGGTGCTCGACGCGGGCCAGGAGGCTGGTGTGGTCGAGTCGGTGAAGGCTGCTTCCGACATCTACGCGCCAGTCGGTGGCGAAGTGATCGCCATCAACGAAGCCCTGGCCGACAGCCCGGAAAGCGTCAACAACGACCCGTACGGCAGCTGGTTCTTCAAGCTGCAGCCTAGCGACGCCTCCCAGCTGCAGAAGCTGCTGGACAGCGCGGGCTACCAGGCGAGCATCGACGGCTGAGCCGTGATGCATGAAAAAGCGGGCCCAAGGGCCGGCTTTTTCATTACTGCTGGGCGCTGCGCGTTCTGACTACTGCTGGGCAGTGAGAATCGCGGTGGCCAGCTCCATGTCGCTGGCTTGCAGATCCGGGTTGTCGGTGCGGATCTTGTGCAGCGCCGCTTCCAGATAGGGGCCGCGGATTTCGCCGTTGCTGGCGATATAGCTGCTGGCGTCATCCTGGGCGGGGACGATCATCTTGTTGTCCTTGAACGTCAGGTAGGTCGAGGCGGTGGTCGCCCCCGACGACAAGACGTCGCGCAGGTTGACGGCATGGACCTGGGTGGCAGCGGCCAGAAAAAGGCCGGCGAGCAACAGCGAACTTGAACGGCGCATGGCAATGACTCCTGTGGTTTTTTCCTCTCATTGAGAGTCACGCCGCACGCCACAGGTTCCACTGCCTTGATGGGCCGCCAGGCTGGTGGCCGTAGCCGCTCGCCCTAGAGTTCGAAGCGCTTGACCGAGGCCTGCATGGTCTGGGCGGAGTTGTCCATCTGCACCAGCATCTGCGCCAGTTCCTGCATGGCCCTGTTGTTGCGCTGGGCCACCTCACTGATCATTTCCACCCGCTCGGCGACTTCATTGCTGGCCTTGGACTGCTCGGTGATGGTGTGGGCGATTTCGTCGACCATCTGCGCCGAGCGCTGCACGCCCTGGCGAATTTCGGTGATCGAGGCATTGGCCTGCCGGGCCATGCCTACGCCATCGGAAACCCGGCTGACCCCGGCGTCCATGCTCTTCACCGCCTGGGCAGTGGCTTCGCGGATGCGCTGGATCATCGCGGTGATTTCCTGGGTCGACTGCGCGGTACGGGCCGCCAGGCCGCGCACCTCATCGGCCACCACGGCAAAGCCGCGGCCCGCTTCGCCGGCCCGCGCCGCCTCGATGGCGGCGTTGAGCGCCAGCAGGTTGGTCTGTTCGGCAATGCCGCGGATCACCTGGATGATCGAGTCGATTTCCTCGGACGACTGGCCCAGCACGGTGACGATCTGCGATGACTGATTGACCGCTTCGGCAATGTGGCTCATGCCATCGACCACGCCGACGATCACTTGCCCGCCGCTGGTGGTGAGTTGTTCGGATTGCTCGGAAATATCCCGGGCGCTGCGGGTATGCTCGGCGATCTGGGCGATATTGCCAATCATCTGCTCCATCGCCGCCGCCATGCTGGTGGCGCCTTCGGCCTGATCGCTGGCGCCTTGCGCCACTTCGCTGGAGGTCTGGCTGAGCTGCTGGGAGGCGCGGCGCAACTCCTCGCTTTCCGAACGGATGGTTTCGATCATCTGCCGCAAGCTGGCCTGCATGTCGGCAAGGCTTTGCTGCAGCTGGCCGGCTTCGTCATTGCTGTCGACGCTGATGGGCGTGCGCAGATTACCCTGAGCCATGGCCCGTGCGGCCTGGATGATCTTGGCCAGGGGGCGCAGTACCGAGCTCAGCAACTGCCGGGTGATCGCCAGGATCAGCAGGCAGGCGACGGCCAGGCTGCCCCATTGCCACCAGGAGGCCTGCTGCACCACGGCTTCGGTTCGTTCACGGGTATGCGCGACGCTGGCTTCGATCTGCTCGCTGATCGCCTCGTTGCGCACTTCCAGCTCGCCGAAACTGCGCGCGAAGTCGGGCATCTGTGTGCGTGCTGCCAGCGGGTCGTTCAGCGCCTGCGCGACGATACGGCTGGCCGACTGGATGTAGGCCTCCAGCACCGGGCCAACCTCATCGATGGCCTGGCGGATATCGGCGGCCAGCGGCAATGCCGCATTGTTGGCCATGGCCTGGCGAAAGCGCGCGCTGTGTTCCTCGAGGTCGTCGCGTACCTGGGCGGCGGCTGAGCTATCGCCGGGGGCGGTGAGAAAGGCGGCGAGTACGTCGGCGCGCAGGGCGTCGTGCATCATGTCGCCATCCATGTGGTGGCGCAGGGCGTTGGCGTTGATTTCGTTGGCGGCAAGGGCATCGCTGAGCTGCGCCTGGCCCCAGAGGCCGATGCCTCCGACCAGGAGGGTGGCAACGATACTGACGGCCCCACAAGCGAGCATCTTCTGGCGGATATTCATGGCGCCGCTCCTGGCATGAGCAGGCTGCTCCCGAGCCCGCGTTGGTTCAGATTAGCGCTGCTCGCTTTGCGGTGTCACGCGCAATACTTCTTCGATGGTGGTCTGCCCTGCAGCGATCTTTTGCGCACCGGAAAGGCGCAGGCTGCGCATGCCATCCTTGAAGGCCTGGCGCCGCAATGGCGTGAGGTCGGTGTCGGCGCTGATCAGCGGCTTCAGGCTGTCGCCCAGCAGCATGATCTCGTACACCCCGGCGCGCCCGCGGTAGCCGGTTTCCCGGCACTCGACGCAGCCTACGGCGCGGTGTGCACCGGTCGGCAGCGGGGCGTTCCAGGGGCGGGTGAGTTCCTGCCAGTCGGCTTCGTCGAGCTCGACCGGCGCCTTGCAGTGCGGACACAGGGTGCGCACCAGGCGCTGGGCCATGACGCCCAGCAAGGTGGCCTTGAGCAGGTAATGCGGCACGCCCAGTTCGAGCAGGCGGGTGATGGCGCTCGGCGCGTCGTTGGTGTGCAGGGTGGAGAGCACCAGGTGGCCGGTCAGCGCCGCCTGGATGGCCATTTCGGCGGTTTCCAGGTCGCGGATTTCGCCGACCATGATGATGTCCGGGTCCTGGCGCATCAGGGCGCGCACGCCGCTGGCGAAGGTCAGGTCGATGTTGTGCTGCACCTGCATCTGGTTGAAGGCGCCTTCGATCATCTCGATGGGGTCTTCGATGGTGCACACGTTCACTTCCTCGGTGGCCAGCTGCTTGAGGGTGGTGTACAGCGTGGTGGTCTTGCCCGAGCCGGTGGGGCCGGTGACCAGGATGATGCCGTTGGGCTGGCCGGTCATGCTTTCCCAGCGCTTGAGGTCATCCGGGCTGAAGCCCAACTGGTCGAAGCCGCGCAGCAGCACGTCCGGGTCGAAGATGCGCATCACCATCTTCTCGCCAAAGGCGGTGGGCAGGGTCGACAGGCGCAGCTCGACCTCGTTGCCGGCCGGCGTCTTGGTCTTCACCCGGCCGTCCTGGGGTTTGCGTTTCTCGGCGACGTTCATCCGCCCCAGGGTTTTCAGGCGGCTGACGATGGCCATGGTGACCTGGGCAGGGAACTGGTAGACGGTGTGCAGCACGCCGTCGATGCGAAAGCGCACGCTGCCCTGCTCGCGACGCGGCTCGATATGGATGTCACTGGCGCGCTGCTGGAAGGCGTACTGGAACAGCCAGTCGACGATGTTCACCACGTGGGCATCGTTGGCGTCCGGCTCCTGATCCTGGGCGCCGAGGTTGAGCAGTTGCTCGAAGTTGCCGACGTTGCTGATCTTCGCATCGCTGTTGGTGGCGCCGCTGACCGAGCGGGCCAGGCGGTAGAACTCCACGGTGAAGCGCTGGATATCCGCCGGGTTGGCCACCACGCGCTTGATCGGGCGCTTGAGCACATGCACCAGGTTGGCTTCCCAACTGTGCATGAACGGCTGGGCACTGGCGATGGTGACTGCCTCGGCATTCACCGCCACGGCGAGGATCTTGTGGCGCTGGGCGAAGGCGTAGGACATCAGCGGGGTGACCGCCGCGGCGTCGATCTTCAGCGGGTCGATGCGCAGGTACGGCTGCCCGGCCAGTTGCGCCAGCCAGAGGGTCAGGCTTTCCAGGTCGAGGGTACGGCCCGGGCGCGACTGATCCTCGAGCTGCTGGGCAGCCAGGAATTCCAGCGGGTGCAGGTCGGTGTTGGCGCCACTGCGGCGGATCGCCAGGCATTGCTCGGCGCTTTCCTGGGCGATACGACCCTGGCCGACCAGCTCGCGCAACAGCTCGTTGAGGTCCAGCAGGCGGTCGGCGGCGGTAGGCGAAAGGCTGGACATGCAGGCTCCTGATTAACCTAGTTGGGTGGCGTCCCGTGCGGGAGGCCAGCATGCCTGATTATGCCGGCGCCGACTAAGCGCCGGTTCATGGTTCGCCGATCAGGGCTGTGCCCTGGGTGGCGGCTCGCCTGCTGGCGGCAGTTGTTCCGGGGTTGTTGGCGCTTCGCCTGCGCGGGCGTCTTCCAGGCTCTGTGGCGGCAGCGCGGGTGGTGGGGTAAGCCCCATGGATACATAGATGCTGGTCAGCGCATCGACGCCCATGTTGGCGGGCTTGACCCACTCCGCCGGCACGTAGAGCAGGCCGCCGCCGACCGGAATCGGCGCGGTGGGCACCAGGATCGCCAGATGTGGGCGGCCTTCCAGCTCCACCGGTTCCGAGGTCGGCTGCAGGGCCAGCACCGCCACCCCATCGCCACCGCCGAAAAAGCACCACACCGGGCGCATGCTGGTGATGTCGGTGTTCTTCTTGTCGAGCAGGCCGACGAAGCGGTCGGCCAGGTTGTAGAAGTTGCCGATCAGCGGGGTACGCCGCAGGGTCACGTCGATCAGCCAGCCCAGCGGGCGGCGCAGGCCCAGCTTGACTGCCAGGCCGAGGGGATAGAGGCTGATCAGCAGCACCAGGGTGCCGAGCAGGTAGGCCAGGTAGGGGTTGCTGGCGAACGGCGTGCCGAGGGCGGCGAACAGCCGGCCGATGGCCGTGGACGGGCCGATCAGGTTGTTGAGCAGGCTGACCAGCCAGGCCAGCACCACCATGGTCAGGGCCAGGGGCAGCAGCGCCAGCAGGCCGGTCAGCCAGGTGGCAGCGATGGATTTCAGGCTGAGTTTGAACATCGAGAGGCATCCTGTCGTCGAGCGGGGCAGGTGGCGGAGCCACCTGCCGTGTGCATCAGCCGTTCTTCAGCAGCGCTTTCCAGGGTTTGAGACTCATGATGATCTGCGCCTGGGTCATGCGCGCTTCCAGTTCTTCTGGACTCAGCGGGCGCTTGGCCAGTTCAGCCAGTTTGTTGAGCTCGCCGAACAGCCGGTCGGCCTCGGCGATCTCCAGCGTGCCGCGGGCCAGGTGCAGCCAGAGCAGCAGGCGTTCCAGGCGCGGCAGTTGCTCGGCCAGGTCCTCGGGTTGCTGCTGGTAGCGCTTGAGTTGCAGGTCGCGGCCTTCCTCGGCGAAGAAGGTCGGCAGCCAGCTTTGCAGCGCCGCAGCGCCCTGGCGATCGCCACGCTTGGTGCGCGCGCTGGTCCAGGTACGGGCCAGCAGCCAGCGCGAGGTGTTCAGTGAGAACAGGCCCCAGCGGGTCTGCTGCAGTTCGGCGGCGAACCGGGCCGGTGCCTCCTGGCGCGCAGCCTCGTCCTGCTGGCCGGCCTGTACCCGTGGGCGCCACTCGTCGAGCAGGGCGTCGAGCACCTGGCGCAGTTCGCTGGTGCTGGCGCGCGGGGCGGCCTGACCGAGGCTGCTGAACAGGGCGCGCAGCTCCACCAGGGCGTCCAGCCAGTCGACCAGCAGGCGCCAGTGGCCGTTATGGCGGTACTGTTCAGCCAGGCGCTGGCTGCTGCCGAGCAGGAACCAGCCGATGCTGGCCACGGCGTCGTCCAGGCTTTGCTCGGCATCCAGTTGCGGGGTGGGCAACTGCAGGCCGTAGCTGGCCTCGTCGAACAGGCGGTAACCGCGTTCGGCCTTGCTGATGTCGCAGGGCATCAGCGGCAGATCGGCGGCCAGTTCGGCGGCCAGCTCCAGCAGCGCCTCGGGCTCGCCTTGGCGCAGTTCCAGTTCCAGCTCGCAGATTTCTTCCTGTTGCTTGCCGGCGATCACCTTGCCCAGGTCCAGCGCCGCCTCGATGACCACCCGTGCCTTGCCGCGGCCCCAGGCGATTTCGGCGCGCTGGCGGACGAAGTCGGTGGTGAAGATCGGTTTGAGCTGCTTCTTGTCGAGTTCGGCCAGGGCGGCCGGCCAGCAGCTGTCGTCGAGCTTCTTGAGGTCCAGCTTGGCCTTGCTCAGGTACCAGTCCCACTCGTTGCGCTCGGACAAGCCAGCCACGCTCTGGCCGCGGCTCTTGAGGGTCTGGATGATCTGTTCGCCATCCTTGCGCAGCCGCAGGGCAACCTTGGCGCCAGCAAGGTCGCGGGCCTCGGTGTCGAAATACTGGTTGAACAGCTCGCTTGTCTCCCAGCCGGCCTTGCTGCGTTTCTTCAGCAGGGGGTGGGTTTGCAGGGCGGCCAGGGTTTCGCGGCTGGCGCGCAGTTTGATTTCGGTTTCTTTATTCATTGCGAGGGCTCGGTGAAGCGGCGGCGGCGGGGGGTTGCACGGTACGAGGCATTGCCCCGCACGTCAGGCCGTACAGGGTAGAGGAAAAGCGCGGCGGATGCAGGTTGGCGAGCGCCGTTGGCGGCTGTACGGGCCAGGGGAAAAACATTCATGTCTGTATTTTTCCTGATTTTTATCTGCTTTTCGCATTAAATCAGTGACGAAATACGACTTTATGACGAAGCGATGACACGCGCTGGCGAGCCTGGAACGTGATCCGTATACTTGCCGCCTTCTTAAAGCCGGGGTTCACCCTATGCCAGTCAATCCGTTTGCCAGCCTGTTTGGCCGTTCACCCATCGGACCGATGCAAAAGCACTTTGCCAAGGCCCACGAGTGCGCGGCGAATCTTGTGCCGTTCTTCGAAGCCGTGATGGCTCAGGACTGGGCCAAGGTTGAACAGGTACAACAGGAAATGGCCAGCCTCGAATATGAGGCCGACAAGCTCAAGAAAAGCGTGCGTCAGCACCTGCCCAAGAGCCTGTTTCTGCCCGTGCCGCGCTCGGACTTGCTTGAGCTGCTGAGTGTGCAGGACAAGGTTGCCAACCGCGCCAAGGACATCGCCGGCCTGATGCTGGGCCGTGAAATGGCCATTCCGCAGGCCCTGCAACCGCTGATGCGCAGCTTCGTGCAGCGCACCGTGGATGCCAGCGCCCAGGCGCTGAAGGCCATGAATGAGCTCGATGAATTGCTGGAGACCGGCTTTGGTGGCCGCGAGGCGGCCCTGGTCGAAGCCATGGTGCTGGAGCTGGAGCAAATCGAACGCGACACCGACAAGATGCAAATCGAAGTCCGCCGTGCGCTGTTCAAGCTGGAAAAGGATCTCCCTGCTGTCGATGTGATGTTTCTCTACAAGATCATCGAATGGATCGGCGACGTAGCCGATCGTGCAGAACGTGTCGGCAACCGACTGGAACAACTGCTGGCGCGCTAGGCGCCAGTGTCCTTTCTGGAATCTACGGATTAACTACTTATGTCTCTGATTGCGGACTACGGCCTCGTATTGCTGCTGCTCGCCTGTCTCTTCGGCTTTTTCATGGCCTGGGGGGTGGGCGCCAATGACGTGGCCAACGCCATGGGCACATCGGTGGGCTCGCGCGCCTTGACCATCAAGCAGGCGATCCTGATCGCCATGGTATTCGAGTTCGCTGGCGCCTACCTGGCCGGTGGCGAGGTGACCGAAACCATCAAGAGCGGGATTGTCGATGCATCGATGATCTCCCCGGATCTGATGGTGCTGGGCATGATGTCGGCCCTGTTGGCGGCCGGCACCTGGCTGCTGATCGCCTCGACCAAGGGCTGGCCGGTGTCCACCACCCATTCCATCGTCGGTGCGGTGATCGGCTTTGCCGCCGTTGGCGTGTCGATGGACGCCGTGCACTGGAGTGGCGTCGGCCCGATCGTGGCCAGCTGGGTGGTGTCGCCGGTGTTGTCCGGCTTCGTCGCGTTCGGTCTGTTCGTCAGTGTGCAGCGGCTGATCATCGATACCGACAATCCCTTCCTCAACGCCAAGCGTTTCGTGCCGCTGTACATGTTCGCTACCGGTTTCATGGTCAGCATCATGACCCTGACCAAAGGCCTCAAGCACATTGGCCTGAACCTCTCCACCACTGAAGGGTTCTTCCTTTCCGCGGGCGTTGGGGCTTTGATCATGCTGCTCGGCATCGCCTTGCTCAGCCGTATCAAGGTCGACGTCGAAGCGGACAAGGCGTTTCATTACGCCAGCGTCGAGAAGGTCTTCGCCGTTCTGATGATCTTTACCGCGTGTGCCATGGCCTTCGCCCACGGCTCCAACGACGTGGCCAACGCCGTCGGCCCGCTGGCGGCCATTGCCGGGGTGATTCAATCCAACGGTGACATGGTCGTTGGTGCCAAATCCGCGGTGCCAGGCTGGGTGCTGCTGCTCGGTGCGGTGGGTATCGTGATCGGCCTCGCCACCTACGGCTACAAGGTGATCGCCACCATCGGCAAGGAAATCACCGAGCTGACCCCAAGCCGTGGTTTTGCGGCCGAACTGGCCACCGCCACCACCGTGGTCGGCGCCTCGGCCATCGGCCTGCCCGTCTCCACCACCCATACGCTGGTCGGTGCGGTGTTGGGGGTCGGTCTGGCGCGCGGCATTGGTGCGCTGAACCTGGGGGTAATCGGGAAAATCTTCATGTCCTGGTTGATTACCTTGCCGGTCGGTGCGGCGCTGTCGATCTTCTTCTTCTTTATCCTGCGCGGCATTTTCCTCTAGGAAATCCCCTGGCGGTTTCATCTCGGCGGGCGATGCCTCTATCATGGGGCCTCGCCCGCGGAGACCGCTTATGCCCCTGCCTTCCTTGAAAGATCAGTTCGCTGCGCTGATCGCCACGCCTTCGGTGAGCTGCACCCAGGCTGACTGGGACCAGAGCAACGGCCCGGTGATCGAGTTGCTCGCCGGCTGGCTGAGCGACCTTGGTTTCAGCTGCGAGATCCAGACCATCGAACCCGGCAAGTTCAACCTGCTGGCCAGTTATGGCAGCGGGCCGGGCGGGCTGGTGCTCGCTGGCCACAGTGATACCGTGCCCTTCGATGCCGCACTGTGGCAGACCGACCCGCTGAAACTCACCGAGGTGGACGGCCGCTGGGTTGGTCTGGGGGCTTGTGACATGAAGGGCTTCTTCGCCCTGGTGATCGAGGCGGTCCGCCCGTTGCTCGAGCAGCCGTTCAAGCAGCCGCTGATCATCCTCGCCACCTGCGACGAAGAAAGCTCGATGTCCGGTGCCCGCGCGCTGGCCGAAGCCGGTCGGCCGCTGGGGCGCGCCGCGGTGATCGGCGAGCCGACCGGGCTCAAGCCGATCCGCCTGCACAAGGGCGTGATGATGGAGCGCATCGACATACTCGGGCAGAGCGGCCACTCCTCCAATCCGGCCCTGGGCCGCAGCGCCCTGGACGCCATGCACGAGGCCATGGGCGAGCTGATGCAGCTGCGCCGGCAGTGGCAGCAGGAGTACCGCAACCCGCAGTTCAGCGTGCCGCAGCCGACCCTCAATTTCGGCTGCATCCACGGCGGCGACAACCCCAATCGCATCTGCGGGCAGTGCTCCCTGGAGTTCGACCTGCGCCCGTTGCCGGGCATGCAGCCCGAAGCGCTGCGTGCGGCGATCCGCCAGAAGCTGCAACCGCTGGCCGAGCGCCATGAGGTGAGCATCGATTTCGCGCCGCTGTTCCCCGCCGTTCCGCCGTTCGAGCAGGTCGCCGATGCCGAGCTGGTACGCCTCGCCGAACGGCTGACCGGGCACACCGCCCAGGCGGTGGCCTTTGGCACCGAGGCGCCGTATTTCCAGCAACTGGGTTGTGAAACCCTGGTGCTCGGCCCCGGCGACATCGACTGCGCCCACCAGCCGGGCGAGTACCTGGATACCGACCGGCTGATGCCCACGGTGCAGCTGCTGCGCCAACTGATTCAGCACTATTGCCTGAGCCCACGCTGACATGAGGAGCACTGCGCTGATGCCATTGCGACGACGATAACGCACCGAATCTGCGAGGCCGGACGCTTCGCGCCCATTGCTGCTTCTTTCGTTCTCCCAAGGGTTTCGCTGCATGTACGACTACGTCAACTGGCTTCGCCACGCTTCGCCCTACATCAATGCCCACCGTGACTGCACCTTCGTGGTCATGCTGCCGGGCGAGGGTGTCGCCCATCCGAATTTCGGCAATATCGTCCACGACCTGGTGTTGTTGCACAGCCTCGGCGTGCGCCTGGTGCTGGTGCATGGCTCGCGCCCGCAGATCGAAGCGCGCCTGCAGAGCCGTGGGCAGGCGCCGATCTATCACCGTGGCCTGCGGGTGACCGACAGCGCGACACTGGAGTGCGTGATCGATGCTGTTGGATCGCTGCGCATCGCCATCGAAGCCCGACTGTCGATGGATATCGCTGCCTCGCCCATGCAAGGCTCACGGCTGCGGGTCAGCAGCGGTAACTACGTCACCGCGCGGCCGATCGGCGTGGTCGATGGCGTCGACTACCACCATACCGGCGAAGTGCGGCGCATCGACCGCAAGGGCATCAACCGCCAGCTCGACGAGCGCAATATCGTGCTGCTGTCGCCGCTCGGTTATTCGCCCACCGGCGAGATCTTCAACCTGGCCTGCGAAGACGTGGCCATGCGTGCGGCCATCGACCTGGCCGCCGACAAACTGATCCTGTTCAGCAGCCAGCAGGGCCTGCTCGACGATGACGGCAAGCTGATCCGCGAACTGCGCCCGCAGCAGGTGCCGGCCCACGTGCAGCGCCTGGGCAGCGACTACCAGGGCGAGTTGCTGGACGCCGCCGCCCAGGCCTGCCGCGGGGGCGTCAAACGCAGCCATATCGTCAGCTACACCGGCGATGGCTCGTTGCTCACCGAGCTGTTCACCCGCGATGGTGGCGGTACCCTGGTCGACCCCGAGCAGTTCGAGTCGCTGCGCGAGGCGGATATCAACGATGTCGGTGGGCTGATCGACCTGATCACCCCGCTGGAGGAGCAGGGCATTCTGGTGCGCCGTTCGCGAGAGGTGCTGGAGCGTGAGATCGGCCAGTTCAGCATCGTCGAGCGCGACGGCATGATCATCGCCTGCGCCGCGCTGTATCCGATCGCCGACTCCACCTGTGGTGAGCTGGCCTGCCTGGCGGTCAACCCGGAGTATCGCCATGGTGGCCGTGGCGACGAACTGCTCGAGCGCATCGAAGAGCGCGCCCGGGCCAAGGGCATCAATACCCTGTTCGTGCTCACCACCCGCACCGCTCACTGGTTCCGCGAGCGCGGCTTCGAGCCGAGCAGCGTCGATCGCCTGCCGGCGGCGCGCGCCTCGCTGTACAACTTCCAGCGCAATTCGAAGATCTTCGAAAAGAGCATCTGACCCTCAGCCTGGTTGAGCCAGGCGATACCCGGGAGCCATCCTGGGTGTCGCTGCGCTCGACGCCAGGCTATCGGTCGGCTGTTGAGCGGCGCAGCGCGCGTTAATCCATGCCATTGGGTGGCGCGGTGGCCCATATTGGTCAAGGCTGCAGTGACACCCTATCGATAAAGGACTGCGCATGCCCATTCGACGCTTACCGATCACCGCTGCCATCGCACTCTCATTGCTGGCGTTTTCTGCGCTCGCCGCTGACCTGGCCCCTGAGGCGTTGCTCAAGAAAGCCGAAGCCGAGCAGAAACCGTACCTGGCTACCGTCGAGCAACTGGTCAACGTCGATACCGGTACCGGCCAGGAGCCTGGATTGAAAACCGTCAGTGCCCTGTTGGTCGAGCGGCTCAAGGCGTTGGGCGCGGAAGTCGAAACCAGCCCGGCCAGCCCGTCGGCGGGCGACAACATCGTCGGCACCTTCAAGGGCACCGGCAGCACCTCGTTCCTGCTGATGGTGCATTACGACACCGTGTTCCTGCCGGGCACTGCCGCCAAGCGGCCGTTCAAGGTCGAGGGTGAGCGCGCCTATGGCCCTGGCGTGGCCGATGCCAAGGGTGGCGTGGCGATGATCCTGCATTCACTGAAGCTGCTGCAGGATCAGCAGTTCGACGGCTTCGGCACGCTGACCGTGCTGTTCAACCCGGATGAAGAAACCGGCTCCGCCGGCTCGAAGAAGATCATTGCCGAACTGGCCCGCCAGCATGACTACGTATTCTCGTACGAGCCGCCAGACAAGGACGCGGTAACGGTTGCCACCAACGGCATCAACGGCCTGATGCTCGAGGTCAAGGGCAAGTCCTCCCACGCAGGCTCGGCTCCGGAGGCCGGGCGCAACGCGGCGATGGAGCTGGCGCACCAGATGCTGCAGCTCAAGGATCTCGGCGATCCGGCCAAGGGCACCACGGTCAACTGGACGATGGTCAAGGCCGGCGACAAGCGCAACATCATCCCCTCCAGTGCTTCGGCCGAGGCGGACATGCGCTACTCGGACCTGAGCGAAAGCGACCGGGTGCTGGCCGACGCGCAACGTCTGGTGCAGAAAAAGCTGATCGACGATACCGAGGTCACCGTGCGTCTCGAGAAAGGGCGCCCGCCACTGGCCAGGAATGCCGGCTCCGAGCAACTGGCCAAGCAGGCCCAGGCGCTCTACGCGAAGATCGATCGCAGCATCGAGCCGATTGCCATGCGCTTCGGCACCGATGCCGGTTACGCCTACGTGCCGGGCAGCGACAAGCCGGCGGTGCTGGAAACCATGGGCGTGGTGGGCGCCGGCCTGCATGCCGACGACGAATACATCGAACTGTCGAGCATCGCGCCTAGGTTGTACCTGACGGTGGCGCTGATTCGTCAGTTATCGGCGCAGTAGCGTGGCGGCAGCGCGAGCCGGCTTGCGCTGCACCTTGATTTTTTAGCGGCGCACCAGCAGCACACCGGATTCCATATGATGGGTGTAGGGGAACTGGTCGAACAGCGCGCAGCGCTCGATGCGGTGGCTGTCGTGCAGCTGGGCGATGTTCTGCGCCAGGGTCTCCGGGTTGCAGGAGATGTACAGGATGCGCTCGAAGCGGCGAGTCAGCTCGCAGGTATCGGGATCCATGCCGGCGCGCGGCGGGTCGACGAATACGCTGCCGAAGTCGTAACCCTTCAGGTCGATGTCCGCCAGGCGGCGGAACGGGCGCACGTCATTGAGCGCTTCGGTGAGCTCCTCGGCGGACAGGCGCACCAGGGTGACGTTGGCGATCCCGTTGTCGGCCAGGTTGGCCAGGGCGGCGTTGACCGACGTCTTGCTGATCTCGGTGGCCAGCACCTTACGCACGCGGGTGGCCAGCGGCAGGGTGAAGTTGCCGTTGCCACAGTACAGCTCCAGCAGGTCGTCATTGCGCTGGCCCAGTACCTCGTAGGCCCAGCCGAGCATCTTCTGGCACACCTCGCCATTGGGCTGGGTGAAGGCGCCCTCCGGCTGGCGATAGCGGAAGGTGCGGCCGGCCACCTGCAACTGTTCTTCCACGTACGGGCGGCCGACGACGATGCGTTTGCCCTTCGAGCGGCCGACCACGCTTACCTGCAACTCCTCGGCGAGCTGCCTGGCGGCCGCTTCCCAGGCGTCGTCGAGCGGGCGGTGGTAGCACAGGGTGATCAGCGCATCGCCGTTCAGGGTGGTGAGGAATTCGACCTGGAACAGTTTGAAGCCCAGCGTGTGGTTGCCCTGCCAGGCGGCCTTGAGGCGCGGCATTAGTGCGTTGATGCGCAGGCTGGCGATGGGGAAGTCTTCGAAGAAGATCGGGCTGTGCTTGTCGCCGGCCTCGAACATCGCGTAGTGACGGTTCTCGCTGCCCGCTTCGCGCCACAGGCGGAACTCGGTGCGCAGCCGGTAATACTCGCGTGGCGACTCGAACACCTCGGGCTCCGGCGCGGCGAACGGCGCAAGCAGTTCGACCAGGCGGGCCTTCTTCTCGGCGAGTTGGGCGTCGTAGGCGGCGGGGTCGAATGCGGGACGGCTCATCGGTCAC
The DNA here is from genome assembly GCF_031119625.1 of Pseudomonas sp. G34. GTDB lineage: Bacteria > Pseudomonadota > Gammaproteobacteria > Pseudomonadales > Pseudomonadaceae > Aquipseudomonas. The sequence continues at coordinate 164,384 of NZ_JAVHZV010000030.1, read as the reverse complement.
TCGTGTGGCAGGAAAACGGGGCGCTATTGTAGCGATTCCGCTGCCGGCGTGCCGGTGTCGTCGATTATTGGTGGGGCGGGGACGATCATGCACGACCTGTGGGAGCGCGCCATGCGCGCGATTCGCGGGCATGGCCCGCTCCCACAATTATCGCGTAGGGCGTACTCGCGAAGCAGTACGCCGTTGCGGTTGGTCAGGATTGGCTCGGTTTGGCGGACTGTTCGCTTCGCTCCTGAGTGCGCCCTACGAGCTTGAAGGCTCGCGAGCTAGAGCCATGCAAGGCCTCGGCGGCCCCGCAAAAACAGGCGAGGAAGCGGAGTGTACTTTTGTACATGAGCATTCCGAGCCTGTTTTTAACGCCGCAGGGCCGACGCGCAGCAGCCTTCTACTTAGAACAACGCCAGCTTGATCACACAGAAGATCGCCAGCGCGACCAACATGCCGTTGAGCTCGCGGAACCGTCCGGCCAGGGTCTTGGCCGCCACCCAGGTAATGAAGCCGAAGGCGATGCCGGTGGCGATGGAATAGGTCAGCGGCATCGCCAGGGCGGTGACCACCACCGGCGCGGCGACGGTGATGTCGCTCCACTCGATCTCGGCCATTCCCGAGGCCATCAGCACCGCGACGAACAGCAGCGCCGGGGCGGTGGCGAACGCCGGCACGCTGCCCGCCAGCGGGGCGAAGAACAGCGCGAACAGGAACAATACGGCGACCACGATGGCGGTCAGGCCGGTGCGCCCGCCGGCGCTGACGCCCGCCGCGGATTCGATGTAGCTGGTGGTGGTGCTGGTGCCCAGCAGCGAGCCGCCCAGGGCCGCGGTGCTGTCGGCGATCAGGGCGCGGCCCATCTTCGGCAGGTGGCCGTCCTTGCGCATCAGGCCAGCCTTCTTGGCCACCGCGATCAGGGTGCCGGAGTTGTCGAACAGGTCGACGAACAGGAAGGCAAAGATCACGCTGATCAGGCCGACGTCCAGCGCGCCGGCGATATCCAGCTGCATGAAGGTCGGCGCCAGGGACGGTGGCATCGACACCAGACCGCCGAACGGGCTGACGCCGAGCAGGATGCTCAGGCCGGTGACCACCAGGATGCTGATCAGCACCGCGCCAGTGATGCGCAGCGCTTCCAGGCCGATGATCAGGAAGAAGCCGAGGATCGCCAGCAGCGCGGCGGGCGAGCCCAGATCGCCAAGGCCGACCATGGTTGCCGGGTTGGCGGCGACGATACCGGCGTTCTGCAGGGCGATCAGCGCCAGGAACAGGCCGATACCGGCGGCGATGGCCGAGCGCAGTTCCAGGGGGATGCTGTTGATGATCCACTCGCGGATCTTGAAGATCGACAGCAGGAAGAACAGGCACGCCGACAGGAACACCGCGCCAAGGGCGACCTGCCAGGTGTGGCCCATGCCCATCACCACGGTGTAGGTGAAGAAGGCGTTGAGGCCCATGCCCGGCGCCAGGGCGATCGGGTAATTGGCGATCAGGCCCATCACCGCCGAGCCGAAGGCCGCTGCCAGGCAGGTGGCGACGAACACCGCGCCCTTGTCCATGCCGGTTTCGCCGAGGATGCTCGGGTTGACGAACAGGATGTAGGCCATGGTCAGGAAGGTGGTGACACCGGCGAGCATTTCGGTGCGCACGTTGGTGTTGTGTGCTTTGAGTTGGAACAGTCTTTCCAGCATGCGGGGGCTCCCGGGGCGGCAATCGGCATTGACAGAGGCAGAGGGGATAACAAGGCACATCACGTGCCATCAGCACCTGCTCGCTGGGCTCGAAGCTGGCGCTGGGGTGTTGTCCGTCCACGAAAGCGCGGCATCATAGCAGCTCTCCCGGGTTTCGCCGCGAGCTCGGATCACCCCCTGTCTGGCGGGCGTCAAGGGCTATGTTGCGGGCGCTGGATCAGGGCTTTTCATCCCCCACCAGCGGATCACGAATCCGATCCCTGCTCGACAGCGCCGGGAACAGCTTGATCCACAGCAGGCTGATGCCGATGGCGCCGAAGCCGCCGATCAGCACCGCCGGCACGGTGCCGAACCAGGCGGCGCTGACCCCGGCGCGGAAGTCGCCGAGCTGGTTGGAGGCACCGATGAACAGGCTGTTCACCGCGCCCACGCGGCCGCGCATGTCATCGGGCGTTTGCAGTTGCACGAAGGCGCCGCGGATCACCATGCTGACCATATCGGCGGCGCCGAGCAGTACCAGGGTCGCCAGGCTGAACCACAGCGAGGTGGACAGGCCGAAGCCGATGGTCGCCACGCCGAAGATCGCCACCGAGCCGAGAATCACCGGGCCGACCCGCCGCTCGATGGGGTGGCGCGCCAGGTAGATCGACATCAGCAGCGCGCCCACCGCGGGCGCCGAGCGTAGCAGGCCGAGGCCCCAGGGGCCGGTAAGCAGGATGTCCTTGGCGAACACCGGCAGCAGCGCGGTGGCGCCGCCAAGCAGCACGGCGAACATGTCCATGGAGATGGCGCCGAACACTTCCGGGCGGCTGCGGATGAAACGGAAGCCGGCCAGCAGTGACTCCACGGAAATCTTCTGCTTCAGCGGTTTTTGCTGCGATGGCAGGCTGAGCATCATGCCGATGGCGATCAGGTACAGCACCAGCGCCGGGCCGTACACCCAGGCCGGCGCCACGGCGTAGAGCACGCCGCCCAAGGCCGGGGAGACGATGGTGGCGGTCTGCATCGCCGAGCTGGAGGCCGCCACCGCTGCCGGGAACAGGCCCGGCGGCACGATGTTCGGCAGCAGCGCCTGGGTGGTGGGCATTTCAAAGGCGCGGGCGGTGCCCATCATGAAGGCGATGACGAAGATCATCTCGCGGGTCAGGCTGCCCGTGCTGCTGCCCAGCAGCAGGGTGATGGCGACGATGGCCTGGCCGCACTGGCACAGGGCGGCGACCTTGCGGCGGTCGAAGCGGTCGGCAACGTGGCCGGTCAGCAGGATGAAGAGGATCTTCGGCAGGAATTCGACCAGGCCCACCAGGCCCAGGTCGAGCACGTTGCCGGTGAGGCTGTACATCTGCCAGCCGATGGCCACGGTGAGCATCTGGAAGCCGCTGGCGGTGAATACCCGAGCCAGCCAGAAGCGAATGAAGGGCGTGTGGTGACGCAGGAGCAGCTGACCATGGACGGACATTGGCTTACTTAGGCGACTAACGATGGCCGCTCAGCCTAGCACGCCCGCTGTAACATTTGGATGCAAGATGCGATGTCTGACGACTGCGGGTCGACAGCCTGCAAAGGCCGCGGCGCCTAGCGAATCAGGCCGCTCAGTAGCCAGAGGCCGAGCAGCAGCCAGATCAGGCCGCCGATCACCGAGCCGCGCATGAACGAACGCACCGCGCTGTAGAGCAGGATCAGCCCCAGCAGCAGCACGGCGATGCTGAGCAGCGACGGGGTGACGCCCAGCGCCCCGGACAGGCCGTCGATAAAGCTGGCGACCGCGCCGGCGAGCATGCCGAACACGCCGCTCAGGGCGTCGACGATAAAGCGGATGAACGAGCCGAACGCTTCGCCCAGGGATTCGAAAAAGCCTTCTACGCGCATGCAGGGATTCCTGGAAACAAGGGGCAAGAGGCCCCGGGTGCTGTCTATTGAGCGGTCGCCGGCAGGCGGAGTTCCCGCGATTCTGCGTAGCGCACCGCTGCGCTCGGCTCAGTTGCCGAGTATGGCCTTGAGCTTGCCGGCCAGCGCCTCGAAGGAGAATGGCTTGGCGATCATCTCCATGTCCTTGCCCAGGTAGTCGTCGCGCAGTTCGGCACCCTCGGCGTAGCCGGTGGCGAACAGCACCTTGAGGCCCGGCTGGCGCTGCCGGGCGGCGTCGGCGAGCTGTCGGCCGTTCATGCCGGGCAGGCCGACATCGGTAAGCAGCAGGTCGAGCGGCGCATGCTGTTCGAGCAGGCCCAGTGCGCTCTGGGCGTCTGCCGCCTGGATCAGCTGGTAACCCAGCTCTTCCAGTACCTCGACCATCAGCATGCGCACCACCTTGTCGTCTTCCACCACCAGGATGCGCTCGCCGGCACCTCGCGGTGCGTCGGCAGCGTTGCCGTGCAGCTGTTCGGCAGGTGCAACCAGCAGGCGCGGCAGGTAGAGGTGCAGGGTGGTGCCGTGGCCGACCTGGCTTTCCAGCTGCAGGTAGCCACCGGTCTGCTTGACGAAACCGTAGACCATCGACAGGCCCAGGCCGGTGCCCTGGCCGATGGGCTTGGTGGTAAAGAACGGTTCGAAGGCGTGGCGGATGATTTCCTGGGGCATGCCACAGCCGGTGTCGCTGACCGACAGCAGCAAGTAATCGCCCGCGGGCACCTGATGATGCTGCGCCTGGTGCTCGCCGAGCTGGGTATTGCGGGTCTCGATACGCAGTTTGCCGCCGTCGGGCATGGCGTCCCGGGCGTTGATGGCCAGGTTGATCAGCGCGTTTTCCAGCTGGTGGCCATCGCTGCGGGTCGGCCACAGGTCGTCGGCCAGGTGGGTTTCCAGGCTGATCTGCTCGCCCAGGGTGCGCACCAGCAATTCTTCGAGGGCGCGCACCAGGGCGTTGACCTCCACCGGGCGCATGTCCAGCGACTGGCGACGGGCGAAGGCCAGCAGGCGATGGGTCAGCGAGGCGCCGCGGTTGGCGGAAGCGATGGCCGCATCGACGAAGCGGGCCAGCTGCGGGTGTTCGCCCGCCGGCAGTTTGCGCTGGATCAGCTCCAGGCTGCCGAGAATACCGGCCAGCAGGTTGTTGAAGTCATGGGCGATACCGCCGGTGAGCTGGCCGATGGCTTCCATCTTCTGCGCCTGGCGCAGTTGGTCTTCGGCCTGGATACGCTGCAGCACCGCTTCGCTGACGCGCTCCTCGAGGGTCTGGGTCAGCTGGCGCAGGGCCAGTTCGGTGCGCTTGCGTTCGTCGATGTCGATCAACACCCCGGGAAAGCGCAGCGGCGTGCCATCGGACGCCAGCTCGCAGCGACCATTGGCCTCGATCCAGCGATAGCCGCCGTCAGGCTGCCGCACACGGTATTCGGCCCGGTAGCTGCCGCCTGTGGCAATGGTGCGCTCGATCATCGCACGCACCTGCGGCCGATCCTGCGGGTGGATGGCCGTGGTCACCCGGTCCAGCGCCATGCCGCTGGCGGCCTGCTGCGGGTCGGCGGCAAAGGCGCGGGCGAAGCGCTCGTCGCCGGTCACGCTGTCATTGGGAATGTCCCACACCCAGGTGCCGAGCACGGCGCCGGCGTTGAGCGCCAGCTCGATGCGCTCGTTGGCGCTGCGCAGGTCGGCTTCGGCCTGGCTGCGCTGCTCGATGGCGACGACCTGGCTGGTGGTCTCCACCACGATGCACATCATGCCGTGGGAGCGGCCGGTGTTGTCGAGCAGCGGGTTGTAGTAGAGATTCATCCAGGCATCCTCCTGCAGGCCGGGGCGGCGCAGCGGCAGGTAAAGGTTCTCCTGGGACATGGAGCGACCGCTCAGGCCCATGCCGATTACGTGGCGGTTCCACTCGGCGATCTCCGGCCAGGCTTGCTCGGCAGGCAGGCCGAAGATTTCCGGGTGGCGCTGGCCGGCGAACGCCGCGTAGGCATCGTTGTAGAGCAGCACGCCCTTGGCGCCGCACAGCAGCACGATGGGCGTCGGCGAGGAAAGGATCAGCCGTGTGCTGCTGATCAGCACCTCGGGCCACTGCTCGAGCGGGCCGAGGGCGCTGGCCGCCCAGTCGAAGCGACGGATGAGCTCGACCGTGTCACCGGACTGGCCGGCGAACAGGCAGGGTTGGGGTGGCATGTTCTGCGTCGCGGACATCAATCGGGAGCCTATCCTGGGGGTATGGCCACGGCAGCAGCCCACCTTCGGGCTGCTACGGGCTTCAGCTGGGTTTGCCGCTTGCGAAGGCGTGCTGGAGTTTCTCGGCCAACTCGTCACTGCGATAGGGCTTCTGCACGATGAACGCTTCGTCGGCATCCAGGCCGCCCAGCTCGGCGTAACCGGTGACGAACACCACCGGCAACGCCGGGTAGCGCCGCCGAGCCGCCTGGGCCAGCTCGCCACCGTTCATGCCGGGCATGGCGAAGTCGGCGAGCAGCAGGTCGATATCGTTGTCGAGTTTGGCCAGTGCGTCGTTGCCGCTGTGGGCCTCACGTACCTGGTAGCCGAGTGCGTCGAGGGTCTGGGCGGTGACTTCGCGCACCCGAGGGTCATCATCGACCAGCAGGATGGTGCGCTGGTCTCCCGGCTCGGCGACCGGCAGCGGCCGGCTGGAAACCTGCTGCTGCTCCTGGACGATGTGGCGCAGGCCCGGCAGGTAGACCTTGACGGTGGTCCCTTCGCCCATCTTGGTGAGAATGCGCGCGCCGCCGCCGGACTGCTTGGCAAAACCGAACACCTGGGCCAGGCCCAGGCCCGAGCCCTTGCCAATTTCCTTGGTGGTGAAAAACGGCTCGAACGCCTTGGCCAGTACCGCCTCGCTCATGCCGCTGCCCGAGTCCTGTACCGAGAGGACCACGTAGTCGCCGGGCTCCGGATCTTCCGGGCGGCGCGGCGCTTCGCTGATCACTTCGTTGCTGGTACTCAGGCGCAGGGTGCCGCCGACGGCCATGGCGTCACGGGCGTTGATCGCCAGGTTGAGAATGATCAGCTCGATCTGCGTCGGGTCGACCCGTGCGTGCCACAGGTCCGCCTCGGTGGCCGTCTCGATCAGCACGCTGCCGCCCAGGGTGCTCTTCAACAATTCGAGCATGCCCTGCACGGTTTCACCAAGGTTGACCGCCTCCGGCACCAGGCGCTGGCGGCGGGAGAAGGCCAGCAACTGGCCGGTCAGCTTGGCGCCACGTTCGCCGGCGTCGGTGATGTTCTGCAGACGGCCACGGGCCTTGTCCAGATTGCCTTTTTCCAGATCGCGGATCAGGAAGCTGGTGCTGGTCAGCACCACCGTCAGCAGGTTGTTGAAGTCGTGGGCGACGCCGGCGGTGAGCTGGCCGACCGCTTCCAGGCGCTGCATCTGCTGCAGGGTCGCCTCGACGCGCTCACGCTCGGCGATCTGCTCGCGCAACTGCTGGTTGGTGGCGGCCAGTTCCTCGACCACGGCGCGTTCGTGGGTGATATCGCGCACCGTGGCGTACAGCAGGTCGTCGTCGCGAACCAGGATCCATGACAGCCAGTGGTAGTCGCCGCTGGCGTGGCGCATGCGGTTGACGAAGCGCACCGAGACATTGCCCGAGGTGACGCGCTCGATCTGCGCGCGGGTGTCCTGCTGGTCATCGGCATGCACCAGCTCCCAGAGCGGACCCTGGGTGAGCTGCTGGCGCGACCAGCCGAGGGTCTGCTCCCAGGCCGGGTTGAGGGCGCTGGGCGTCATGTCGAAACGCAGCACGGCGAGCAGGTCGCGGGACAGCTCCCAGTTGCGATCGCGCTCGCGGGTGCGTTTCTCGACACGCTCGCCGAGCACGTCGTTGAGGCGCAGCAGGGCTTCGTTGGCCTGCTTCTGCTCGGTGATGTCGTGCAGCACGCCGAGAAAGCGGGTGCATCGCCCATCCTCGAAGAACGCCTGGCCACGGGCGGAAATCCAGCGCTTGCTGCCGTTGCTGAGGGGCAGGCGAAATTCGGCCTGGAACTCGTTGCCGCTGTCGGTGGCCAGCGCCTCGTTGACCCGCTGACGCAGTTGCGCGCGGTCATCGGCGTGGCAGCGGCCGAGAAACAGCTCCATATCGACTTCGGCGTTCGGCTCCAGCTCGTAGAGGGCGCGGCAGCGTTCGTCCCAGACCAGCGTGTCGGTGGCCGGCACGTAATCCCACATGCCCATGCGGGCCGCACCAATTGCCAGGCGCGCGCGGGCCTCGACCGCCTGCAGGGTATTTTCGGCCAGCCTGCGTTTCTCTCGCTCGTTGACCTCGGCCATGGCGCGGTCGATGGCCTTGGGCAGGAATGGCAGGTTCTGCTTGAGCACGTAGTCGACGGCGCCCAGGCGCATCATTTCCACGGCGTGTTCTTCACCGAACATGCCGGACAGAAAGATGAAGGGCGTTTGTGGTGCAAGGCGGCGCGCCACTTCCAGCGCCTCGGCGCCTGAAGAGCCTGGAAGCAGGTAGTCGGAGACGATCAGGTCGAAACGCTCGTTCGCCAGCGCGCGTTCGGCGGCCTGGTGGTCATAGACCAGGGTGCTGTCGACCAGCAGGCCGTTACGTTCCAATGCGAGCAGGGCCAGTTCCGCGTCATGCGGACTGTCTTCGATGAACAGCAGTTTGATGGGCACACGCGGCATGGAAAGGTCGTCGATTACGGTCTGTGGTAGGCCTGTGCGTCAGGCGCAAATCAGAGGGTGGTCAGTCAGTATCGGCTTGCGCTTCTGTATCCGACGTACGGCGCTGCAAGCGCAACGAACCGGGTGGGGGCTCGTTGAGCACCGCCCAGAAGATACCCAGATCGGAGATGGCCGAGACGAACGCCTTGAATTCGACCGGTTTGACCACGTAGGCGTTCACGTTCAATTCGTAGGCGCGCTGCAGATCCGGCCCCTCGCGCGAAGAGGTGAGCATGACGATCGGCATGCTGCGCAGCTCGGCAGAATCACGCACGATCTTCAGGACTTCCAGACCATCGACCTTGGGCAGCTTGAGGTCGAGCATCATGATCGCCGGGTTGCCGGGCAGGCGATCGGCATGGGCGCCACGGCGAAAGAGATAATCCAGCGCCTCGGCGCCGTCGCGCATGACGATCACGTCATTGGCCAGTTGGCTGCGCTCCAGAGCGATTAGGGTCAGCTCCAGGTCGTGGGGGTTGTCTTCGACCAGCAGTATCGGTTTGAGCATTCATGTCCTCGACCCGTTATGCAAGAACGGGGTGGTGGCGTTTAGGGAGCGCGAAATAAAAGGTGGCGCCTTGATCGATCTTGCCTTCGGCCCAGACTCGCCCATCGTGACGCTCGATTATACGGCGTACGCTGGCCAGACCGATGCCGGTGCCTTCGAATTCCTCCATGCGGTGCAGGCGCTGGAATACGCCGAACAGCTTGTCCACGTATTCCATATTGAAGCCCACACCGTTGTCGCGCACAAAGACGATCACTTCGTCGTCGTTTTCCTGGGCGCCGATGACGATGATCGCCGGATCACGCTCGCGGCTGTACTTGATGGCGTTGGCCAGCAGGTTGCGCAAGGCCAGGTGCAGGAACGCGGCATCGCCGACCACTCGTGGCAGCGGCTGGATGTGCCATTCGAGGTTTCGACTCTGATAATCGGGTTTCATTTCCTCGCGGATCGATTCGACCAGCGCATGCAGATTGACGTCCGTGAAGCGCAGTGCCGAACGGCCCATCTGCGAGAAGCTCAGCAGGTTGTCCACCAGGGTGCCGGCGAAGCGCGCCGACTCGCTGATGTGCTCGAGAAAGCGCACCCCGCGCTCGGACAGCTTGGTGCCCTCGAAATCGCCCAGCAACTCGGCGTAGCCGGCGATATGCCGCAGCGGCGCGCGCAGGTCATGGGACACGCTGTAGGAAAAGGCCTCCAGCTCCTTGTTGGTTTTCTTCAGGTCGCTGGCCAGCTGGGCCATTTCCTCGGCCTTGCGCAGCACGATACCGAGCACCGCATTGCGCAGCTCCAGTGCGCTTTCCGGCACCTGCTCGTGCCAGGGCGTGGAAAAGCCGCTGATTTCCTCCTGCCAGCGCGCGAAGCTGTGACGCGGGCTGAGCGCGCCGCTGGCGCTGACCGCCTTCTCGGGTTTGCCGGCCCATTGCACGATGCGTGTCTGCTCCGGCTTGAACCAGATCAGGTAGTGCGAATGCAGCTCGGAAATGGCCACGGCCAACAGGCCGCCAACGTGCTTGGCCAGCTCGGGCAGCTCGGGGATGTCGCGGCCGACGTTATCGGTCTGGAACAGGTCGTCACTCGTTCGCGTACCCAGCCACTGCACCAGGGCATTGACCTGGTCGCGCGGCGGCGTCTGCCCGATCAGGTCGCAGTGCGAGGTCGAGATGATCGCCGCGCCGCTGGCCTGGGCGAAGTCGAGAAAGGTATCGGGCAGCGCCAGCAGGCCTTCGCTGACGCTGTCGCGGTCGGCCATTGCCGAGAGCATCTGCACGATGTGCCGGCGCAGCTGCAACAGGTGCTGGGTGCGCGAGTGGGCGATCTTCGCCTCGATCTGCAGCGACAGCACGCGGCCCAGCAGTTCGCAGGCGGTACGCGTCTGGAAACCGACCGAGCGGGCGCTGGCGTGGTGGGCCGAGATCAATCCCCACAACTGGCCTTCGACCACGATGGAAATCGACATCGAGGCGATGGTCTGCATGTTGCGCATGTATTGCAGGTGCACGGGCGACACGCTGCGCAGGGTGGCGTAGCTGAGATCCAGGGGTTTGCCGGTCAGCGGGTTGCACGCCGGGCGCAGCGGGGAGGGCTGGTAGTTGGCGTCCTCGATCACCCGGATACGATTGGCTACGTACAGCTGGCGGGCCTGGGGCGGGATGTCCGAGGCGGGGAAGCTCAAGCCCAGGTAGCTGGGATAGCCCTCGTCGAGGCACTCGGCGAGCACCAGGCCGTTGCCCTCGGGGCCGAAGTTGTAGATTTTCACCCGGCCAAAACCGGTGACACGCTTGACCTCGGCCACTGACAACCGGCACAGCTCGTCGATATCGTTGGCGCCCTGCAGGTGGCCGATGAAGGTGCGCACCATCGGATACAGGGTGTTATAGGCGGTGATCGTGTTGCTGATGGTCTCGAATTCGGCGATCAGCACCCGATCGAAACGGTGGGCGACCATCGCGGTCAGCTCGCCACGGCGGCTGCCTTGGCGGAAACGCACGTCACCGATATGAAAGGGTGTGGTGTCTTCGTCGGACAGTTGCGCCAGGCGTTCGGCGAGCACCGCGGCGTCTTCGAGCAGCTCGTCCAGGTGCCGGCCCAGCAATTGGTCGGGTGCAAGATCCAGCCAGTCGACGACGTTCTCGCTCACCTGCAACACCGTCAGCGCCTGCTCGTCAAACACCATCATGAAGCCCTGGGGCTGGATGCTGCCGGGGATGTGGATGGGTTCCTTGGCGCAATTGGCGATCGCGGTGCTCAAGGAGGTACTGGTTTCACTGGACGCCAAGATCATCTCCTTCAGTTCCAGGCCTGTCGGCATGGATGTCTAGCTGCACCGCCGGCGGCGACGACTGGCCGCCATCGCCTGGGCGACGCGTACTTTCTTGCGGCAGTCTGCACGCTCTTTACGGCCGGGTAAACCATCACCCGCCAGAGCTGCCGGGCGGCGGCGCACGAGCGGTTTGCCGGGTGGCGAGGAACTTTGCCAGCAGGCGTCTCTCTCAATCCCCGGTTGCGTGCCGCGCAACTGCAACATCTTTCCGGCACGCTGCCCTGCACATCCGAACGCGAGAATCGTCATGCTATCTGTCGCCAAGCGGGCCTTTACCCGCGTGCCCGCCCTGCGCTGGCTGCTGCTTGCCATTGCGCTGGTCGCCGTGTACCAGATGCGCGCGCTGCACCTGGACGACCGGCTCTACTACTGGTTGACCACACCGGCCGTGTCGCAGTGGGCGCCAGGCAGCCTGCTGGGCCGCGACTACAAGGTGCAGATAGATGCCAAGGTGGTGGGCGGCGTGCGCAACAACCTTTCCGGCCTCACCTATGACGAGCAGCGTGGCCAGCTGTGGGCGGTGCTCAACAACCCCGAAGAGCTGCTGGCCATGAGCACCGATGGCGAGGTGCTGGCGCGCTACCCGTTGAGTGGTTTCAGTGATGTCGAGGGGGTCACCTACCTGGGCGATGGCCTGCTGCTGCTGGCCGAGGAGCGCGCCCATGGGCTGGTGGTGGTGCCGGTTCCCGAGCGCGCGGGGGCATTGTTTCGCGAGGACTATCGGTCCCTGACTCTGGGCATCCAGAGCGGGGGCAACCAGGGGTTCGAGGGGGTGGGCTACGACCGCGCCCGCGACCGCCTGTTCGTGGTCAAGGAGCATTCGCCGATGAAGCTCTACGAGATTCGTGGGCTGAAAAGCAGTGTAAGCGGAAATTTCGGCCTGGAGATCATTGATCACGAGGACTGGATCCGTGACTCGGTGTTCGCCACCGACCTGTCATCGGTACATTTCGATGAGCGCACCGGCCACCTGGCGCTGCTCAGCGACGAGTCGAAGCGGATCATGGAACTCGATGGCGACAGCGGCAAGCTGATCGGTTTCCGCACGCTGAACGACAACTTCGCCGGCCTCGGCAAGTCGGTGCCGCAGGGCGAGGGCATGACCTTCGACGATCATGGCAACCTGTACATCGTCAGCGAGCCGAACCTGTTCTACCGCTTCGGCCACCACTAGCCGGCGCCCGTTGCGCGGGATGCCGGCCGGGCGCCGAGCTGGGTCAGCGCGGCGGATACTGGCTGAGCACGCGGCCGACAGTCTCGCGTATTTCTGCCTCCCGCTCGGCCGGGTTGCCCGCGGTATCGCGCACGATGCGTTCGTCGCTGCCGCGCCACACCAGCTTGCCGTCCTTGCCGTCGAACAGGTCGACCTGCACGGTCGCCACCTTGTAGTCGATGGTGCGGGTTTCGTTATAGGCCGGGCCGCCCCAGTAAGGCCCCCAATAGCCGCCGAAACCACCCCCGAAACCGCTGCTGACCTGCTGCTGGCGGTCATCGACGACCAGCCACACTTGCACCTTCACATCGCCTTTCGTACCGCTCGCTGCCGGGCGCAGGCCGCGCTGGTCGAGCTGGTCCGCCACCGCGCTGCGCAGGCGCTGCTCGGTGAGGTCGCTGCGGATGCGTGGGTCATCGGGCTTGTACTGCACCGTCGGCTCCTGCCAGCTCCAGCTGCGATAGCCGGCAAAATCCCGGCTGGCGTCGAAGTCGCGGTTGATCTGCTGGCTCTGGCAGGCGCCGAGCAACAGCAGGACGGGGATCAGTAGCAGGGGCAGGCGGCGCATAAGCGTTCTCCCGAATCCTTCGATAGGTTGGTTCATGCTGGCGGGTACTCGCCGAGTGCATCACTGACCGCCTTGCGCAGCGCTTCGGCGCGCTCGGCCTGGCTGCCGCTGCTGCGCATCTCCGCCTGACCGCTCCACACCTGCTCACCGCTGCGGCCGTCGAAGAAGTCGATGCGCACCACCACGACCTCTTCTTCATAAGAACGGGTCAGCGGCACGCGAGCACCCACGCCGACGCCGTTGCCGTAGTAGCCGCGGTTGCCGAAGCTGCCGTAGCCGCCACCGTAGTAGGGGTCATAGCTGTCGGCGACCTGGCGCACGCGGCGCTCCAGGCGGGTGTCGGTGCGCACCTTGAGGTCGGCAGCGGCAGTGCCTTGGGCAGGGCGCAGGCCGCGCTGGTCGAGGGCGTTGTTGAGGGCGTCCTGCACCAGGTCGGCGCTGGCCCAGGCGCTGCCGGCCGGGCGTTGCTGCCAGGCCCAGCTGCGGTAGGCCGCGTAATCGCGGGGCGCGGCGGGGTAGGCGCTGCGGTCGAAATGGCTGGCGGCGCCCGGTGGTGCGGGCGGCAGAGGCACGGAATCGCTGGTGTACGGATTGTGGCTCTGGCAGGCGGCCAGGGCAGTGGTGAACAGCAACAGGGCGATGCGTTTCATGGTGTCCCTCCTGGCAGAGCAGGCGTTCAGCGTGGCCGACAGATCCAGTGCAGGTAGCGTCCCAGCCCGGCGAATGCAGGGTGGCGGCGGTGCGCCAGCTCCATTTCCAGCAGGTCGGCGAGTTGCGCCTTGGCCTGGAAATCCCGTGGCATGTAATCGTGGAAAACCCGTACCCCGCTTCTGCCTTCGACCTGCCAGCCGGCGGCAAGTTGCGCCTCGAGTTCCCGCGGGTCGAGCGGGCGCTGTGGGGTCAGGCTGTGCTTCTCACCGGCGAATTCTTCCTTGCGCAGTTTGCGCAGGTGGCCCTTGAGCAGGTTGCGGTAGATCAGTGCGTCCTTGTTGTAGAACGCCAGGGACAGCCAGCCATCGGCGGCGGTCAGGCCATGCAGGGCCGGAAGAATGGCGGCCGGCTCGGCCAGCCATTCGAGCACCGCGTGGCAGATGACCAGGTCGAAGGGCGCCTCGAAACGCCCCGGCAACTCCTGCCACGGCGCGTGAATGAAGGTGGCTGCCAGGCCGGCCTGCGCGAAACGCTCGCGGGCGCCGGCGAGCATCGGTTCGGCAGGCTCCGCCAGGGTCACCTCGTGGCCGCGTTCGGCCAGCCACAGCGCCATGTGGCCCAGGCCAGCGCCGACATCGAGCACGCGCAGCGGGCGTGCCGGCAGGGCTTCGGCGAGATCGGCCTGCAGCACGGCAAGGCGGATCGCGCCCTTGGCGCCACCATAGATCTTCTCGGCGAAGCGGGTCGCCAGTTCATCGAAGTGCCGGTCGCTCATCAGGCGAACCGCCGTTCGCTGTCAGCCAGCTTGGCGCGCACCACCTGATTCATGTCCAGGCCCAGTTCGCTGCACAACAGCAGCAGGTACAGCACCACGTCGCCGATTTCCTGGCCGGCGTGCTCAAGCTGATCGGCGGGCAGGTGGCGCGACTGGTCTTCGCTGAGCCATTGGAAGATTTCCACCAGCTCGGCCATTTCCACGCTGGCGGCCATGGCCAGGTTCTTCGGCGCGTGGAACTGGCGCCAGTCGTTGCGATCACGAATGGCGTGCAGGCGGGTGGTGAGTTCGGCGATGTTCATGCGGCGTCCCGTGGGCAGAGGCCGCACATTCTTTCATGCGTTCAAATGACCTGCCAGTAGCCGGCCATATGTGGCACATCGTCCTTGCCGCGCAGGTCGAACTGGCCCTCGGCCGCTGGCAGGCTGGCGCGCATGCGCAGGCTGTTCGGCAGCAGCACCGGCTTCTGGAAGCGTACTTCGAGGCTGTAGCCGGAGGCCGGTAGATGGCCTTGCAGGGCTGCCAGGGCGCGCGCCTTGTTCCACAACCCGTGGGCGATGGCGCGGGGGAAACCGAATGGCTTGGCACTCAGCGCCGACAGGTGGATGGGGTTGTAATCGCCGGACACCCGCGCATAGCGGCGCCCGATATTCGCCGCCGCCTGCCAGCTGTCCAGCTCGTCCATCGGCAGGCTGGGCGGCTCGCTGCGGCCGACGGTCGGCCCGTCGAGCTTGATGCCGCGGCATAGCAGGCGGCTGTCGCCCTCCCAGAGCAGGCCCAGCTGATCCTCCAGGCGGGTGATGACGCTGAATACCGCGCCCTTGTCGTGGGGCGCCAGGTTGCTGGCCTCCACGCTCAGGGTGAAGGGGCCGAGGCCAGCCAGCTGACGCACCACGCGGATGCGATTTTCCAGGTGCACCAGGCCAAGCAACGGGAAGGGAAAGTCAGCGTCGGTGAGCAGCTTCATCTGCAGGGTGAAGGCCAGCACATGCGGATAGGTGGCGGGCAGCCGGGCGTCATCGCCGAAGCCGCACAGCTGGCGATAGCGCCCCAGGTGATCGGCATCGACGCTGACCGGACAGCGCAGCCCGCGGTGCGGCAGGACCTTGCCGGTGATTCCACGGCGGCACGCTGCGCGCAGGAGCAAGCCGGGCAATGCCGGTGGGGTGTGCAGATCGAGCCATTCGGTTGCCATCGTGCGCTCCGGTGCAAGGTGGGATTGTGCTTACTCTCGTCGAGTTCTAGGACATTAGCCAGCGGCCATTGGTGCCCGCCGCGCAAACGATTGCCGGCCCCACGCGCACGGATGGCAAAAGCTGCCTACGCTGGTGGGTAAAACCGTCTCGCTCACCACCCACGCGAGGAAAGCAGCATGCCCAACCTGGACAAGCGCAGGGCCGTCGCGCCCCTGGCCGCGGTGATGCCGGGGTTGCCGTGCCCGCGCACGCCGACGGCCCAGGGCGTGCGTTACATAGGCCCCGAGCTGGTTCGCGAGGCGCGTCGGATGATCGAGGCGTTGCTGGTCGAGGGCGCGACCCTGGAGCAGGTTGCCGCTGGCCTGAACATTCCGGCGCGGCGGCTACGCGAACAACTGTCCCAGGCCGGCGTGCGCTTCAACGAGTTGCTCGTCAGTTGCCGCTGCGAGCTGGCCAAGCGCCTGCTGGTGGAGACCGACGAGCGCATCGAGCGGATCGCCGAACGCACCGGCTTTTCCGAGCCCAGTACCTTCTGCCGCGCCTTCAAGCGCTGGGTCGGCCAGACGCCGGTGGCGTTCCGCCGTCGTGGCCGTAGCGCCGCTTGCTGATCAGGCGCCCAGCAGGCTCTGCCCGCAGACCCGCAACACCTGACCGCTGAGCGCGCCGGAGCCGGGTTGCGCGAACCAGGCCACCGCCTCGGCGACATCCTGGGGCAGGCCGCCCTGGTTCATCGAGTTCATGCGCCGCCCGGCCTCGCGGATGGTGAACGGGATGGCGGCGGTCATGCCGGTTTCGATGAAACCCGGCGCCACGGCATTGATGCTGATGCCGCGCTGCGCCAGGGTCGGTGCCCAGCTCTGGGCGAGGCCGATCAGCCCGGCCTTGCTGGTCGCGTAGTTGGTCTGCCCGACGTTGCCGGCAATGCCGCTGAGCGAGGCGATCAGCACCACGCGGCCGTTGTCGCGCAGGGTGCCGGCTTCCAGCAGCGCGCTGGTGAGTTGCTGCGGGGCACGCAGGTTGACGTCGATCACCGATTCCCACAGCCCCTCGCTCATTTTCGCCAGGGTCTTGTCGCGGGTGATGCCGGCGTTGTGCACGACGATATCCACGCCGTCGGGCAGCGCCTCGACCAGCCTGGGCGAGGCGTCCTCGGCGCAGATGTCCAGGGCCAGGCAGCGACCGCCCAGGCGTGCGGCCAAGGCATCCAGGGCGTCCTTGGCCTGTGGCACGTCCAGCAGCACTACCTCGGCACCATCGCGGGCCAGGGTTTCGGCGATGGCCGCGCCGATGCCGCGGCTGGCGCCAGTGACCAGCGCGGTCTTGCCGGCCAGTGGGCGCGTCCAGTCGCTGACCTGCTGGGCACAGGGTTGCAGGCGCAGTACCTGGGCCGAGATATAGGCGCTCTTGGGCGACAGCAGAAAGCGCAGGGCTCCCTCGAGCTGGCTTTCCGCACCCGGGTCGACGTGCAGCAGCTGCACCGTACCGCCGCGGCGAACTTCCTTGGCCAGCGAGCGGGTAAAGCCTTCGAGTGCGCGCTGCACGCTGCTGGCTTGCGGATCGTCCAGCGTCTCGGGCGCGCGGCCGAGCACCACCACGTGGGGGCAGCGATCGAGGTTCTTCAGCGCCGGCTGGAAGAATTGACGCAGCGCGTCGAGTTCCTCGAAACGGCGCAGGCCGCTGGCGTCGAAGACCAGGCCCTTGAGCTTCGGGCCGTGTTCGGCGGTCCAGCGCGGCAGGGACTGTTCATCGCGCGGCGCGAACAGCTGGTCGCTCAGCCGGTTGGCGAAGCCCGCGACAGCAGCGCCCAGGTCGCCGTCGCCACCGATCAGCAAGGCCCCTTCCAATGGCCGATTGCGGCCCGCTACCCAACGCTCCAGGGGCAGTGGTGCGGGCAGGCCGAGCGCGCCGACCAGGCGACGACCGGCCGGTGTATTGGCGAAGTTGAGATAGCGATCGGACATGGAACAGACTCCAGGGCTGAAACTCAAAGTGGTTGACCACTGTACGCCATCGCTCGTTTCATGCATCGACAGCAGCCCAATGACCGGCCCTCGGGTCGGTAAATCGGCGCCCCTGAAGTGCCGCAAAATATTACCTGCAAGGAGCCGTTCATGAGCCTGCCACGCCGGGTCGCCATCGTTGGTGGCAACCGCATTCCCTTCGCCCGCTCCAACAGTGCCTACGCCACCGCCAGCAATCAGGCGATGCTCACCAGTGCCCTGGAGGGCTTGGTCGAGCGCTACAACCTGCATGGCCAGCGCCTTGGCGAAGTAGTGGCTGGCGCCGTGCTCAAGCACTCGCGAGACTTCAACCTGACCCGCGAATGCGTGCTCGGCTCGCGTCTGGCCCCGGAAACCCCTGCCTATGACCTGCAACAGGCCTGTGGCACCGGCCTGGAAGCGGCGCTGTTGGTCGCCAACAAGATTGCCCTGGGGCAGATCGAGTGCGGTATCGCCGGTGGTGTGGACACCGCGTCGGATGCGCCGATCGGCGTCAATGAAGGCCTGCGCAAGATTCTGTTACAAGCCAACCGGGCGAAGAGCACCGGCGACAAGCTCAAGACCCTGCTGCAGATCCGCCCGCGGCATCTGGCGCCGTCGTTGCCGCGCAATGGCGAACCACGCACCGGCCTGTCGATGGGCCAGCACTGCGAGCTGATGGCGCAGCACTGGGCGATCCCGCGGGACGAGCAGGACCAACTGGCCGTTGAAAGCCATCGCAAACTGGCTGCGGCCTACGCCGAAGGCTGGCAGGACGACCTGATGACGCCCTTCCTGGGCCTGACCCGTGACCAGAACCTGCGCCCCGATATCGACCTGGCGAAATTGGCGACCCTCAAAGCGGTGTTCGAGAAGGGCCCGCGCGGCACCCTGACCGCTGCCAACTCGACGCCCCTGACCGACGGTGCTTCGCTGGTGCTGCTGGCCAGCGAGGAATGGGCCAAGGCCCGCGGCCTGCCGATTCTCGCCTACTGGCGCGACGGCGAAGCGGCGGCAGTGGATTTCGTCAAAGGCCACGAAGGGTTGCTGATGGCGCCGGTGTACGCGGTGCCCCGGTTGCTGGCGCGCAATGGCCTGACCCTGCAGGATTTCGACTACTACGAGATCCACGAGGCGTTCGCCGCCCAGGTGCTGTGCACCCTGAAAGCCTGGGAAGACGCCGACTACTGCCGTGAGCGCCTGGGCCTGGAACAGCCGCTGGGCAGCATCGACCGCGCCAGGCTCAACGTCAAAGGCAGCTCCCTGGCTGCCGGCCACCCGTTCGCCGCCACCGGCGGGCGTATCGTCGCCAACCTGGCCAAGCTGCTCTCGGTAGCCGGCGAAGGGCGTGGCCTGATCTCCATCTGCGCCGCGGGTGGGCAGGGCGTGACGGCGATTCTGGAGCGCTGAGCCAGTCGGTTAGTAGCCCGGGTCGAGCGCAGCGACCCCCGCGTTCTCCTCTGTATCGCTGCGCTCAACGCCTGGCTGCGGAGTCTTCACTTCACGAATTTCCGCTTCTGCCTTCAGCAGCGCGGCCTTGCGCGCCGCCCCCCAGCGGTAGCCGCCCAGGCTGCCGTCGGCTGCGGTGACCCGGTGGCAGGGCACCAGCAGGCCCAGCGGGTTGCTGGCACAGGCGCGGGCGATGGCCCGCGGGTGGCTGCCGAGGCTGGCGGCCAACTGGCCATAGGTGCGTGTCTCGCCCACGGGAATGGCGCGCAGGGCTTGCCAGACCCGTTGCTGAAAGATGCTGCCGCGGATGTCCAGCGGTAGATTGGCGGCGCGATGGGGCTCGTCCATTTGCCGGATGACTTCACCCAGCGAGTCCTTCAGCGATCCATCGTCAGCCTGCAGCGTCGCCTGCGGGAAGCGCTGGCGCAACTCTGCTTGCAGCGCGCTCGGCGAGTCGCCGAACAGCAAGGCGCAAAGGCCGTTGTCGCTGCCTGCCAGCAACAGATAGCCCAGCGAGCAGGGCGCCAGGGCCACCGACAGCGTTTCCCCGCTGGCACCCTGGCGTCGCCTGGCAGCACTGATGCCAGCGACGTGGGCATACAGCGCCCGGGTGCTGGAGTAACCGCTGTCCAACGCAGCATCGAGTAGCGAGCTTGCCTTGGGGAGCGCCTGCTCCAGGCGCTCACGCCGGCGGGCGCTGGCCCAGGCTTTGGGCGTCATTCCCGTGCGCATCTTGAAGGCTCTGGCCAGGTGCGAGGCGGACAAGCCGATTCGGGCCGCCAGCTCGCCCAGCGTCAGCCGCTTGTCGCTCTCGTCGAGCAGGCGGCAGGCTGCGATTACCAGTGCATCGAGCTGTTCGGCCGGGCTGCTGCCCTGGGGCGTGCAGCGCTTGCAGGGCCGGTAGCCCGCCGCTTCGGCCTGTGCGGGACTGTCGTGGAAGCTGACATTCTCGCGGCGTGGCCGACGAGCGGGGCAACTGGGCCGGCAGTAGATGCCGGTCGAAGCCACGGCGAACACGAATCGACCATCCTGCGTGGCATCTCGCTCGCACACGGCCTGCCAGCGGCGTTCTTCGGACATGTTCATCTCCTGTAACGGTATCCGAATTGTCGGTATCCGGCCGATTGCGCGCCAGTGCCATTCGCGCTTTCAAACCGTATTGGCCCGCGCATTTTCCCCATGGGCTGGGCGCTGCCCCAGGATTGCCGTATAAAAGGGCCGCATAGACCATCGAGGACCCTGATAAAAGCTGATGAAGACGCCAAAACGCATTGAGCCCCTGGTCGAGGACGGCCTGGTGGACGAGGTGATTCGCCCTTTGATGAGCGGCAAGGAAGCAGCGGTCTATGTGGTGCGTTGCGGTTCCGAGTTGCGCTGCGCCAAGGTCTACAAGGAAGCCAACAAGCGTGGCTTCCGTCAGGCCGCCGAGTATCAGGAGGGGCGCAAGGTCCGCAACAGCCGCGACGCCCGAGCCATGGCCAAGGGCTCCAAGCACGGGCGCAAGAACCAGGAAGAAAACTGGCAGAACGCCGAGGTGGCGGCGCTGTTTCGTCTGGCCAGCGCCGGCGTTCGCGTGCCCAAGCCTTTCGACTTTCTCGAGGGCGTGCTGCTCATGGAACTGGTCACCGATGGCGACGGTGGCGTAGCACCGCGGCTCAACGACGTTGACCTGCACCCCGATGACGCCCGCGAGTTCCACTCGTTCATGATCGAGGAGATCGTCAAGATGCTCTGCGCCGGCCTGGTGCATGGCGACTTGTCGGAATTCAACGTGCTGCTCGGGCCGGAAGGCCCGGTGATCATCGACCTGCCCCAGGCGGTGGATGCCGCCGGTAACAACCATGCCTTCAAGATGCTCGAGCGCGATGTCGGCAACATGTCCGCCTACTTCGGCCAGTTCGCCCCGGAGCTCAAGTTCACCAAGTACGCCAAGGAAATGTGGGCGCTCTACGAAGACGGCAAGCTGACCCCGCAAAGCGTGCTGACCGGTGAATTCGACGACCCCGAGGAAGAGGCCGACATCGATGCGGTGATGCGCGAGATCAAGGCCGCCCTGGCCGATGAAGCGCGCCGCCAGGCCGCGCTGAATGCCGACGACGAGCCCAAGGATCAGGAGCCGCCTCCGCCCTGGGAGCGCTGAGCCGCCCATGGCGCTCCCACAGTGGTGATCTGGTGGCTCAGGTCGGTGGCGGGTTAGCCCCTAAGCGGCCCGACCGATCCTCTGTGGCGATGCGGTCGGCATATCCATGTGGGAACGGGCCATGCCCGTGATTTCGCGGGCATGGCCCGCTCCCACGGTGGTGATTGGTGGCTCAGGTCATTGATGGGTCGCATCTGCGCGGCCCTACCGGTCCTCTGCAGCGATGCGGTCGGCATCCCCAGGTGGGCCCCGCTCGTGCTACACCCGGAACGCCTGCACGGCCTGATCGAGTTGGCTGCTGAGCGCTTGTAGCTCGACGCTCTGCGCGCGGCCCTGGCCGATGCGCTGCAGGTTGTCATCGCCCAGTTTGTAAATGCGCTCGCTGTGGTCACGAATCTCGCTGACCGCGCCGCCCTGGTAGGCCGTGGCCTCGGCGATGCGTGCCGCCATGCTGGCGATGGTGCCGATGGCGTCGACGATCTCGTCCAGTGCCCCATCGGCGGTGCGCGCCTGCTCGGCGGTGCTTTCGGCGTGTTCGACCTGGCTGCGCATGGCCTGCACCGAGCTTTCGGCGGCCTGCTGCAGGCGGCCGATGACTTCCTGAATCTGTGCGGTGGCCGAACTGGTTCGCAAGGACAGCGAGCGCACCTCGTCGGCCACTACCGCGAAGCCACGGCCCGCTTCACCGGCACGTGCCGCCTCGATGGCCGCATTGAGGGCCAGCAGGTTGGTCTGCTCGGCAACGCTGCGAATCACCGTCAGCACGCTGCCGATGGTGGCGGTTTCCGCGGCAAGGTGCTCGATGGCCTGGGCATTGCCCTGCACCTTGTCGACCAGCGCATGCAGGCCGGACAGGCTGTTGCCGATGACCTTCTGGCCCTGGGCGAGGGCACGGTCGGCGTTGCGGCTGGCGGTGGCCGTCTGGCTGGCGTCGTCGGCCACTTGCAGGATGGTCGCCTCCAGTTCGCCCAGGGCGTCGCGGATCTGCGCGGTATCGCTGGCCTGGCGTTCGGCGCCGTCGTGCAGGCCGCTGCTCAGCTCGGCCAGGGTATGGCTGGATGCCGATACCTGGGCGGCGTTCTGGTGGATGGTGCCCACCAGCTCGACCAGGTAGCGGCGCAGGCGATTGAGCGACTCTTCGATGTCGCGCAGTTCACGGGTGTTGGTGGCCAGGTGGATCTCGCTGGCGAAGTCGCCCGCGGCCCAGGCCGAAAGGGCCGGTACCAGGCGCTCGAGCAGGCGGCTGAGGCGCCGCTGCAGGGTATCGATGATCAGCGCGATGAGCAGGATCAGCGCCACCATGATGCCGAGGATCAAGCGTACTTCGCCCTGGATGCGGCCGTGCTCGGCGCGCACCTGGGGCTCCAGGGCAGTGAACGATTGCTGGGCCGCATCCAGGCGCGCGCGGGTGCTGGCGACCAGCTGTGCGCGTTGTTCGATCAGGGCCTGGGTGCGGCCCAGCTCGCCCGGGTAGCGCCCCAGCAGGCTGTCGAGTTCCCGTTTGAGGGCGATGCCGCGATCCTCCGCTGCGCTCTCCTGGCTGTCATTGTCCAGGCCCAGCAGCGAGGCGAAGGCATCGCCGTCCGAGGCCGTTGCCTCCGTCACGCCGAGCAGTGGCAGCTCGTTGATCCGTTTGGCCTGCATCTGCAGCGCCTGCACCTCACGTTCCACGTCCGCTGCCAGTTCGGCACGCCCGCTGCTGACCAGCTTGGTGCGGGCCAGCGCCAGGCGGGCCAGGTGTTGCGAGGCATCGAAGAGCGCTGGGCGATAGGCGTTGGCGCTACCGCTCTGGGCATCGTCGGCGTAGCGGGCGAGCCCGGTCAGGGCGTCGGCGATTTCCCGTTCGGCCTGGATCAGCAGGCCCTGCGGATCGCCGGACAGCTTGCCGGCTGCCAGCAGTTGTTCGGCGGCGAATGCCTTCAGCTCACCAAGGCTGCTGCCCAGGTCACCGGCGAGGCTGGCGGGCAGCTCATCGACATTTGCCTGCAGCGCGTCCAGGCTCTGGATGGCGGCGCTGTGGCGCAATGCATCGCCGCTGTCCAGATAGCCGAGGATATTGCCGGCTGCCTCGCGCTGGAATTGTTGGGAAAGTTCCAGGTACTGCTCCATCAGCACGTAGGGGCGCTCCAGTGCCCGCTGTGACCACCACAACGTACAGGCCAGCGCAATGCCGATGCCGACCAGCAGAAGGGTGTTGAGATTGGTGAGCGATTTGAGGCGCATGGGGCACGCTTGACGTCCGATCGATGCTGGCACTGCGCCATGCAGTGCGGCGTTGGTCGGTACGTTATGGCGCCTTTATGACACTGTGGTTACGCGGCGGCCTGCGACGCGTTAATGACGCCAGGCGATCGACATGCGGTGGCCTGCCCCTGGCACCGCTTATTCATAGCTTTCGACGCGATTGCGGCCACCGTTCTTGGCGCGATACAGCGCCTCGTCGGCGCGCTGCGACAGGTGCTTGCTGTCCAGATCATCGGCCAGCTCGGCGATGCCGCAACTGAAGGTGCAGCTCAGGTCGTGCGGGTGGGCGGGGTAGTGGATTTCGGCGAAGCGCGCGCGCACCTCGTCGAGCACTCGGGTCGCGGTCTGGGCATCGGTGTTGGGCATCACCACGGCGAACTCCTCGCCGCCGTAGCGGCCGATGCAGTCGCTCTTGCGCAGGCGCTGCTTGAGAAACAGCGCCAGGCTCTTGATCACCCGGTCGCCCATGGGGTGGCCGTAGTTGTCGTTGACCTTCTTGAAGAAATCGATATCGATCATCGCGAAGCTCAGCGGCTGCTCGTCGCGCTGGGCACGGAAGCGCGCGTCTTCGAGCAGTTGCAGGGTGTGGGTGTGGTTGAACAGCCCGGTAAGGCTGTCGCGCACCATGCGCGCCTTTAGGCTGCGTGCGCGATCGGCCCGGTTGCGTACGGTGGCGATCAGATGGCGCGGCTTGATCGGCTTGGTGAGGAAGTCGTCGCCGCCTTCGCTCATCGCATCGAGCTGCTTGTCCAGATCATCCTCGGCGGACAGGTAGATGATCGGCACGCTGACGTAGCGGTCGTTGTGGCGGATCACCTGGGCCAGTTCGGTGCCGTTGCAGGCCGGCATGTACATATCGAGGATGATCAGGTCGGGCTGGAATTCGGCCAGCTCGTCCATCGCCTGGATCGGCTCGGTGAGCGTGCGGGTGACGATGCCGGCGCTGTTGAGCACCCGCTCGGTGTGGGTGGCCTGGGCCCGCGAGTCGTCGACGATGAGTACCCGGTAGGGCTCGTACTGGGCGACGTGGGTGAGCACCTCGATGCGCTCCAGGAGGCTCGAGGCGTCCAGCGAGCCGGTGAAGAACTCGCGGCCGCCAGCCCGCACGGCGGCCAGACGGGTCGGGGTGTCGGTGTCTTCGTGGCTGTAGAACAGCACCGGGATCTTTTCCTGCAGGCCTTCCTGTACCGCCTGGGCCAGTTGCAGGCCGTTGCCGGGGCCGGCGAAGTCGATCTCCATGACGATGGCTGCCGGATGACGCTCGAGCATCGCGGCGCGAAAGGCGTTGGCGGTGTCCAGGGGCTTGGCGTTCATGCCGAAGAAGTCCAGCTGCTGTGCCAGGCGCTCGGCGCGCTCCAGGTGTTGCAGGGCCAGGTACACGGGTTTGCGCAGGGGCGGCAGGGTGGTGTGCTCGAAGCGGTCGCCGTGGCGCAGGCCGGTGCGCGACAGGCGCTGCATCAGCTGGTTGAGTTCGCTGATCACTTCACTGTTGAGGCGGCCGCGGTTGGCGCCCACCACGCCCAGGCACGCCACGATGCGCTTGCCCAGCTCGCGATGCTCGACCTGCTCGAAACGCTCGGCATAGCGTTGCAGCAGTTGCGCGGCCTCCTGCAATTCCTGCATGCCGGCTTCGTTCCATTCGCCGCGCTGCAGGCGTTGCCAGACTTCCAGAACCTGGCGGGCCTGGTGGATCACCCGTTGGGCGAAGTGCTGTTTGAGCCGGTCGCGGCTGGGGTCTTCTTGCTCGTTCATGGCCTGTCAGTCTGCATGTGGCGGCGTGGGCTACACGTGATGGCCTCATGCTATCACTGGGGGGTTATTTTGCCATTCCTTTGACGCCAGTGTTGTGAATCGCCCCGCACCCTTGAGCATGCCCTGGGCGGGCCCCTTGTCGGCGCGAACGATTCCAGCCTGTCACGTCGTGAACAGCTTGCTGCACTGCGCAGCAAGGCAGCCTTCCCTTATAGTGGCAGCGTAGCCTCGATGCAGGCCATGGGCTGCCCCAAGTATTAGCGCAACCCTACCATGGGCCTGTGGTCGAAGCCCTGTACGTCGTTGATCAAAGGATAATCGCCATGCTCGATTGGAAGAACCGCACCACCGGCACCGCCCATGCCGATGACCCTGCCGGCACGGGCTCTCGCCGTCGTCTCGGCGGCGGGCTTGGCCGCGTCATTGTCGGCTTGCTGGGTATCTATCTGCTGGTGGCGCTGGTCGTCGGCTGGTACTGGAGCCAGGAGCCGGACATGTTCCCGGTGCAGCAGCGCGTGCAGGCTGCGGCGCAAAGCAGCCAGCGCCAGGTGGTCAACGGCTACACCACGGTGGAAACCCTCAAGCAGGTTGCCAGTACCTTGCTCGACAAGCCGGGCGGTTTTCTTTCCAACGACCTGGCTCCGCCGGGCCTGTGGCTCGACAACATGCCGAGCTGGGAATACGGCGTGCTGGTGCAGGTGCGCGACTTCTCCCGCGCGCTGCGCAAGGACTTCGCCCGTTCCCAGTCGCAGTCCACCGAGGATGGCGACCTGGCCCGCGCCGAGCCGCGCTTCAACTTCGACCATCGCAGCTGGGCACTGCCGGCCGCCGAGTCCGAGTACCGTGAAGGCATCAACTCGCTGGATCGCTACCTGGGTCGTTTGTCCGAGCCGGGCCAGGGCGGTGCGCGCTTCTATACCCGCGCCGACAACCTCAACAACTGGTTCGGTGATGTCGCCACCCGCCTGGGCTCGCTGTCCCAGCGCCTGTCGGCCAGCGTCGGCCAGGTGCGCCTGAATACCGAGGTGACCGAGACCACCGAACTGGCCGACGGCCAGGTGCCCGAGGTGACCGAGCGTACCTACGAAACCCCGTGGCTGCAGATCGACAACGTGTTCTACGAAGCACGCGGCCAGGCCTGGGCGCTGTCGCACCTGCTGCGCGCCATCGAAGTGGACTTCGCCGACGTGCTGGCCAAGAAGAACGCCACCGTCAGCGTGCGGCAGATCATCCGCGAGCTGGAGGCCGCCCAGGCCACGCTGTGGAGCCCGATGGTGCTCAACGGCAGCGGCTACGGCGTCCTCGCCAACCACTCGCTGGTGATGGCCAACTACATCTCGCGGGCCAACGCGGCGGTGATCGATCTGCGCCAGCTGCTCTCCCAGGGCTGATCGATGGCCGTTGCCGAAGCCGAGGTGGCGCACCGCGCTGCCTCGGATGCCGAGTTGATCGCCTGGGTCGACGAGGGTGACCAGCTACTCGGTGCCTTGCCCCGCGCCGAACTGCGCAGCCGCGGCCTGATCGGGCGCGGCACCTTCATCCTCCTATTCAATTCTGCCGGCGAGCTGTGCGTGCATCGGCGCACCCTGAGCAAGGCGGTGTACCCCGGTTACTGGGATATCGCCGCCGGCGGCATGGTGGGGAGTGGTGAGACCTATGCGCAGTCCGCCGAGCGCGAGTTGGCCGAGGAGCTGGGCATCCGCGATGCCGTGCTGCGTGACCATGGCCGCTTCCTGTTCGACCAGCCGGAGAACCGCATCTGGTGTGCGGTGTTTTCGGCGGTGTCCGATGCGCCGCTGGCCCTGCAGCCCGAGGAGGTGCTCGAAGCGCGCTTCATGACGCTCGAAGCCGCGCAGCTCGATACCGAGCGCAAGCCCTACTGCCCCGACTCGTTGCTGGCGTTGCAGCATTATCTCGCCAATCGCTGATCGCCTTGCGGAGTCGCCAATCCATCAGCGCTTGGCGCATTTCGCTTCTTAGCATCGCCGGCCTTTGTCGTTACACTGCGCGGCTTCGCCCATCCACTGAGGAAAAATGCGGTGGCCAAGAAAACCTCTTCATTCGCCGGCCTCGGTGGCCTGGTGTTTTCCACCGACGCCGGCCGGCATTGCCCGGATTGCTCGCAGCCGGTGGGCGCCTGCACCTGCTCGAACTCGGCGATTGTCGAGGGCGACGGCATTGCCCGGGTGCGCCGCGAGACCAAGGGCCGCGGCGGCAAGACGGTGACCACCATCAGCGGTGTGCCGCTGGCCGAAGAGCCGCTCAAGGAACTGGCCTCGGCACTGAAGAAGCGCTGCGGCTGCGGCGGCTCGCTGAAGGAGGGGGTGATCGAGATCCAGGGTGATCACGTCGAACTGCTGCTCGCCGAGCTGCTCAAGCGCGGTTTCAAGGCCAAGAAATCCGGTGGCTGAATGCCGCTGCCCGTGACGCTCTAAACTTACTCACTGTTCGGCCAGTCCACTGCCGAGCAATCGTCATTTCCAGGCTCTATGCTCGCTCGACCGTTTTCGACAGCATCAGCCCATCTGCTACAGGGGAACCTCGATGGCCGCACGACGCACACGCAAGGACGATGGAAGCCAATGGACGGTGGGCGACAGCCGCAGTGTCTATGGCATCCGCCATTGGGGCGCCGGTTACTTCTCGATCAACGACGCAGGCCGTGTCGAAGTGCGCCCCAACGGGCCGGACAGCACGCCCATCGACCTCCATGAGCAGGTCGAAGAGTTGCGCCAGAGCGGCCTGTCGCTGCCGCTGCTGGTGCGCTTCCCGGACATCCTGCAGGACCGCGTGCGCAAGCTGACCGGCGCCTTCGACGCCAGCATCGCGCGCCTGGAGTACAACAACCGCTACACCGCGTTGTACCCGATCAAGGTCAACCAGCAGGAAGCGGTGGTGGAGAACATCATCGCCACCGAGAACGTCTCCATCGGCCTGGAAGCCGGCTCCAAGCCCGAGCTGCTGGCCGTGCTGGCGCTGGCGCCGAAGGGCGGCACCATCGTCTGCAACGGCTACAAGGATCGCGAGTTCATCCGCCTGGCGCTGATGGGCCAGAAGCTCGGCCATAACGTGTTCATCGTCATCGAGAAGGAATCGGAAGTCGCCCTGGTGATCGAGGAGGCCGCCGAACTCAAGGTGGCCCCGCAGATCGGCCTGCGCGTGCGCCTGTCGTCCCTGGCGTCGAGCAAGTGGGCCGATACCGGCGGCGAGAAGTCCAAGTTCGGCCTGTCCGCGGCGCAGCTGCTGTCGGTGGTCGAGCGCTTCCGCAAGGCCGGGCTTGATCAGGGCATCCGCCTGCTGCACTTCCATATGGGCTCGCAGATCGCCAACATCGCCGACTACCGCAAGGGCTTCCGCGAAGCCATTCGTTATTACGGCGAGCTGCGCGCGCTGGGCCTGCCGGTCGACCATATCGATGTCGGCGGCGGCCTGGGCGTGGACTACGACGGCACCCATTCGCGCAATGCCAGCTCGATCAACTACGACATGGAAGACTACGCCGACGCGGTGGTCGACATGCTCAAGGAATTCTGCGACCGCCAGGAGATTCCCCACCCGCACATCTTCTCGGAAAGCGGCCGGGCGATGACCGCGCACCACGCCGTATTGCTGGTGCAGGTGACCGACGTGGAGCGCCACAACGACGACGTGCCGGAAATCGACCGCAGCGTCGAGCAGCCCGAAGTGCTGCAGGTGCTGATCGACCTGCTCGACGACAGCGACCCGGAAATGGTCGCCGAAACCTACTGGCGTGCCACCCACTACGTCAGCGAGGCGGCCGGGCAGTACTCGGCCGGCAAGCTCGACCTGCCGCAGAAGGCCTTGGCCGAGCAGTGCTACTTCTCGATCTGCCGCCGCCTGTACAACCAGCTCAAGGCGCGCCAGCGTTCCCATCGCCAGGTGCTCGACGAGCTCAACGACAAGCTGGCCGACAAGTACATCTGCAACTTCTCGGTGTTCCAGAGCCTGCCGGACACCTGGGCGATCGGCCAGATCCTGCCGATCCTGCCGCTCAATCGCCTGGATGAAGAGCCGCTGCGCCGCGCCGTGCTGCAGGACCTGACCTGCGACTCGGACGGCAAGATCAACCAGTACGTCGACGAGCAGTCCATCGAGACCAGCCTGCCGGTGCACGAACTGCGCGACGGTGAAGACTACGTGCTGGGCATCTTCCTGGTCGGTGCCTACCAGGAGATTCTCGGCGACATGCACAACCTGTTCGGTGACACCGACTCGGTGAACATCTACCAGAACGCCGACGGCAGCATCTACCACGCCGGTATCGAGACCCACGACACCATCGAGGACATGCTGCGCTATGTGCACCTGTCGCCCGAGGAGCTGATGACTCACTACCGCGACAAGGTGGCCAGTGCGCGCATCACCGCTCGCGAGCGTACCCAGTTCCTCGACGCCCTGCGTCTGGGCCTGACCCGCTCTTCGTACCTGTCGTACTGACCGGGCCCGCATCGCTGACGGCGGGCGTGATCCCGCCGGGGAGAAAGCCATGAAGCGTTTCGCGACCTTACTGCTTTCGGCCCTGCCGCTGCTGGCCCAAGCCAGTGACGACCCGCTGCAGGCGGAACGCTGGAACACCCGCCCGCTGATCGTGCTGGCGGCCAGCGCCGATGACCCCTTGCTGGCGCGGGTACAGGCCGCGCTGCGTGAGCCAGCCAACCGCGAAGCCTTCGTCGAACGTGACATGGTGCTCTACACCGTGATCGGCCAGCAGGGCCAGCGCAACCAACAGCCCCTGGATGTCATCGCCACCAAGCGCCTGTTGCTGGCGCTGGACGCCGGCAGCGCACGGCCCCAGGTGATTCTGGTCGGCAAGGATGGCGGCAAGAAGATCCAGCAGGGCGCCGATGCCGATCTGCAGGCGATTTTCCAGACCATCGACCGCATGCCCATGCGGCAAAGCGAATAGCCCAAGCTCTCGACATGGACCAATGACTTTGCTGCGTCTTGGTTCTATGGAGCAGGCCAGGTGCTGAGTAATCTGGCGTCCATCTGATGCAGAGGACGCCACCATGTCTCATCCCTTTACCCTGCGCGCCGTGCAGGATCACGCCCACTGTCTGGCCTGCTTTGCGGTGATGCACGAGCTGCGCCCCCATCTGCATGACGCCCAGGCATTCGTTGCCCAGGTGCAGCGCCAGGCCAGCCAGGGTTACCGCCTGCTCGCCGCCTGGCGAGGCGAACGGGTGGTCGGCCTGGCCGGCTACCGGTTGCAGGAAAACACCTTGTACGGGCGCTTCGTCTATATCGATGACCTGATCGTGCTGCCCACCGAGCAGCGCGGCGGTGTCGGTCGCCTGCTGGTCGACGCGGTGCGCCGCGAAGCCATCGACGGCGGCCATGCCCATCTGGTGCTCGACACCGCCCTGGGTAACGCCCTGGGCCAGCGCTTCTATTACCGCCAGGGCTTGCTGGCGCGGGGGCTGCACTTCGTCGAAACGCTGCCGCAGGTGGCGGCATGAAGCGCATCCTGCTGCTCGAATGCAGCCCCCACCAGCAACGAGCCAGCGGTAGCCAGCTGGCACGGCGCCTGATCGCCGCGCGCTGGCCGCGGGCCGAGTTGCTCGAGCGCGATCTGGTCGGCGAGCCGCTGCCGCCCCTCGGGGCCGACTACGCCGCTGCGCTGACCAGCAGTACAGCGCTCGACGACAGCGCCTTCGCCTGCTCGGAGGCGCTGATCGCCGAGCTGGAGGCCAGCGACTGCCTGATCATCGTTACGCCGATGCACAACTTCGCGGTGCCCGCCGCGCTCAAGCTGTGGATCGACTACGTGCTGAGGCTTCACCGCAGCTTCGCCGCCACGCCCGCGGGCAAGGTCGGCCTGCTGCAGGACCGGCCGACCCTGGTGCTGGTCAGTGCCGGCGGCTTCTACCAGGGGCCGCGAGCGCGGCAGGCGGACTTCCTTACCGCCTACCTGCGCCACGTGCTGAGCACCCTGGGCATTACCGAGGTGGCGTTCGTCCACCTGCAGGGCCTGGCCCATGGCGAGGCGTCGGTTCAGGCTGCCCTCGATGACGCGTTGCCCCAACTGCAACGCACCACCAGTTTTTATTTCGACTGTGCTACGGAGATTGCCCCATGAGTACCTTGCGCCTGCCTTACAGCCAACTCTCGCCCGAGGCCTACAAGGGCCTGCTGGCCACCAAGCAAGCCCTGGCCGCCGGCCGCCTCGGGCTGCCGCTGATCGAACTGGTCAACCTGCGCATCTCGCAGATCAATGGCTGCGCGTTTTGCCTGGAGATGCACGCCAAGGCGCTGCGCGACGGCGGCACGCCCGCGGCGAAACTCGACAGCCTGGCGGGCTGGCGCATCAGCGCGCACTTCAGCGAAGCCGAGCGCGCAGCCCTGGCCTGGGCCGAATCGCTGACCGATATCGCCCGCACCCATGCGCCGGATGACGTGTTCGAGCCGCTCAAGGCGCATTTCGATGACGCGCAGATCAGCGACCTGACCTTCGCCATCTCGCTGATGAATGCCTTCAATCGCTTGGCCATCGGCATGCGCCAGTAGCCCGCAGAGATGCTAAAAAGCGAGAGCTGCCGGTGTAGGGTGGACGACGCTTGCCTGCGCGGCCCGATCCGGCCACCGCTCTGCGATCGCGATGGTGGATGAAAAGAGCGTCATCCACCCTACGTCCTGCGCTCAACCCAGGCTACGGGACAGCCGGTGGCTGACGAATGTGGGAGCGGGCCATGCCCGCGAAAATCTCGGGCATGAGCGAGGAGCTCCTGCCTGGCCAAAGATCAATTCAGGTGCTGGTTGGATCCTTTAGACTATGGGCGATGTTCGCGATCTCGCCGGCATGAACTAGGCGCTCCCGCCCGCTCCCACAAAAGCAGATTAGCTGCTCGCCCGATCCGCCAACAAACTCCGATCGAACACGAACACCCCCTCGGCCTGTTCGGTCAGCTCCCACAGTTGTTGGGGGCGGCCCATCTTCGGGAAGTTCTTCTCGCCGGTGTCGCGAATCCAGCCAGCGTCCTTCATCTTCTCCAGGCGTTTGCGCAGCGAGGTGTTGTTGATCGTCGTGCCTAGGCAGGCCTGGGCTGCATTCAGGGCATCGAGCACGCTGAAGCGCGGCGGTGCCAGGTACAGCGGCAGGCTGGTGTAGACGGATTTGCCGGCCAGGCGCTCGACGCTCAGGCGCACCAGTTGCCCGTGGTCGAAGGGCAGGGCGAGGCGGCCATCGAGCACCTCGTCGAGTGGCACGAAGCGCAGGCCGTCATCGGCGGTTTCGGTGTCCGGCGCCAGCAGGGCCAGGTAGTAAGTGCTCATCGACCAGCCCCGTGGGTCGCGCTCGGCACTGCCTTCGGTGCCGACCTGTTCGAGGTGGCGCGGCAGCACCTGGGCCTTGTCGCGCAGCACGCGATGGGCGGCCGCTTCCAGGTTGGCGTCGCGGGTGCTGCCATTGACGATCACCCCGGGCAGCGCCCACTGGCCCGTGAACGGCTCGCGCTCGCGACGGTGCAGCAGCACGTGCAACTGGCGGCTCTCGGCATCCATACGCAAGGCGATCAGGTCCACGCTAGCTAGCACTTCAACAGAACTCACACGGCCCTCCTGTAAATCGTCAAATCCGCCTGAATTTCCGGCAATTGCCAGGCCTCGGGGATCGCCTGCCCGGCGGCGATCATCGCCCGAATCGCGCTGCTGTGCACGGTCATCTCCTCGTCGGCGACCACCAACCCGAACTGCTGGCGCAGCTCGGCGGCGCGGTGGAATGTCTGCAGGCGGGTGAGGTTGTCTTCTCCGATCGCCAGCGCCAGGCGCTCGGTCGCCAGCGCGTGTTGTTCGGCCAGCCGGCTGAGCAGGTCGTAGCTGTAGATCACCCGGCCGTCGGCGCCGAGCTCACGCTCCAGGCGGCAGCAGCGTACCCGATCAGCGAAGCGCGCGGCCAGGCGCTCGACCCAGGCGCAGCGCAGGTCGAAGTCGGCCATGCGCTTGCCATCGGCGTGTCGGTAGCTCGGCACCACCAGCACCTGATCGCAGCTGTCGAGCACGCGGCGAATCACGCTGGCGTGGCCAGCATGCAGTGGGTCGAAGGCGCCGCCATAGATGGCCAGCGCGAAATGCTGCGGCGTTGGCTGAGCCTGGCCTGCCGCGAAGCACTGCAGCGGTGAAGGCAGCATGGTGAATCTCCTTGCAGATGGGAGTTGACACACATAATACACCTGGTGGAATATGTTTCCACCCCGCAGCGATGCGGCTCCATGAGCAGGAGGTGTCAGATGAAGATCGCCACGTTCGATGTCGATGCGCAAAAAGGCTTCACCAGCCTGTGCCCCGCTGAATTGCCGGTGGCTGGCGGCCATGAAATCGCCGCGCCGCTCAACGACATGGCGCGTCGCGGCACCCTGCGCCTGGGCAGCAAGGACGCCCACGCCGCCAATGCCCTGTGGGTGGTCGAGCGTCACGACGAGATGCTCCGGCCCCTGAGCCACGCCAACGCCGACCTGACCTGGGTCAGCCACTGCGTGCCGGGCACCCCGGGCTTCGAGCTGCTCGATCAGCTGCCCGCGCCAATCGACTATGACTTCTTCGTCTGGAAAGGTGTCGAACCCGATCTGCACCCTTACGGCGCCTGCTACCACGACCTGGCCCGCAAGCGCAGCACGGGCGTCATCGAATACCTGCAGGTGGCAGGCGTTGATGCCGTGGTGGTCGGCGGCCTGGCTCTGGACTTCTGCGTGAAGAACACCGCGCTGCAACTGCGTAGCGCCGGCCTTGAGGTGTTGCTGTATCTTCCGGCGTGCCGGGCCATTTCCGAAGCCGGCGCGACGCAAGCCATCGAACAGATGCGCGCGCAGGGCATCATCATCTGCGCCGATAGCGGAGCGCTCGACAGCGAGCTGGCCCGCCTCGAGGAGAGTGACCATGAGTGAGAGCGTATTCGCCCCCAGCATCATCCAGAACCTGCTGGACACCGATTTCTACAAGCTGACCATGATGCAGGCGGTGCTGCACAACTACCCCAACGCCGAAGTGGAGTGGGAGTTTCGCTGCCGCAGCAACGAGGACCTGACGCCCTACCTGGCCGAGATCCGCTACCAGATCGAACAACTGGTCAACACCTCGATCACCCCGGACCAGCTGGCCTACCTGGAGAAGATCCCGTTCATCAAGCCGGACTTCATCCGCTTCCTCAGCCTGTTCCGCTTCAACATGCGCTACGTGCACGTCGGCACCGACGATGCCGGCCAGCTGGCGATTCGCGTACGCGGGCCCTGGCTGCACGTGATCCTCTACGAGATCCCGCTGCTGGCGATCATCTCCGAGGTGCGCAACCGCTATCGCTACCGCGAGGTGGTCATCGAACAGGTGCGCGAGCAGCTGTACCGCAAGCTCGACTGGCTCAAGGGCGAAGCCAGCGCCGACGAACTGGCAGGCTTCCAGGTGGCCGATTTCGGCACCCGCCGGCGCTTCTCCTACCGCGTGCAGGAAGAGGTGGTGAACATCCTCAAGCACGATTTCCCGGGGCGCTTCGTCGGCACCAGCAACGTGCACCTGGCCCGTGAGCTGGAGCTGCGGCCCCTGGGCACCATGGCCCACGAATGGTTCATGGCCCACCAGCAGCTCGGCCCGCGGCTGATCGACAGCCAGAAGGCGGCACTGGAGTGCTGGGTCAAGGAATACCGCGGCCTGCTGGGCATCGCCCTGACCGACACCGTCGGCATGGACAGCTTCCTCGGCGACTTCGATCTGTACTTCGCCAAGCTGTTCGACGGCCTGCGCCACGATTCCGGCGACCCCCTGGCCTGGGCCGAGAAGGCCATCGCCCACTACGAGAAGCTGGGCATCGACCCGATGGGCAAGACTCTGGTGTTCTCCGACGGTCTGACCTTGCCCAAGGCGCTTGAACTGTACCGCGCGCTGCATGATCGCATTCATGTCAGCTTCGGCATCGGCACCAACCTGACTTGCGACATCCCCGGTGTCGAGCCGATGAACATCGTCATCAAGATGATCGACTGCAACGGCCAGCCGGTGGCGAAGATTTCCGATACGCCGGGCAAGACCCAGTGCCGGGACCCGAACTTCGTGACCTACCTGAAACATGTTTTTCGCCTCGAGGCGAGCTAATCAAGGGAGAGACACCATGAGCAATCGACAAGCTGAAATCGCCACTGCCCTGGGCGTCATCGCCCCGTTCACCTCGGACGCCGACGTGGACGCCGAGATCGCCAAGCGCATCGCCTTTATCAAAAACACCCTGACCGCCTCGCGTACCAAGGTGCTGGTGCTCGGCATCAGCGGCGGCGTGGACTCCTCGGCAGCCGGGCGCCTGGCCCAGCTGGCGGTGGAGCAACTGCGCGACGAGACGCAGGATCAGGCCTACCGCTTTATCGCCATTCGTCTGCCGCACAACGTGCAGCACGACGAGTCCGACGCCCAGGCCGCGCTGGCCTTTATCGCCGCTGACGAAGTGCAGACCATCGACATCGCCCCAGCCGTTTCCGGCCTGGCCAAGCAGGTCGGCGAGCTGGGCGAACTGACCTCGGCGCGCCGCGATTTCGTACTCGGCAACACCAAGGCACGCATGCGCATGCTGGCTCAGTACACCGTGGCCAATGCCCGTAATGGCCTGGTGATCGGCACCGACCACGCCGCCGAAGCGGTAATGGGCTTCTTCACCAAGTTTGGCGACGGCGCCTGTGACCTGGCGCCATTGAGTGGCCTGGTCAAAGGCCAGGTACGCCGCATCGCCGAACGCCTCGGCGCCCCGGCAAGCGTATTCTCGAAAGTGCCGACCGCCGACCTGGAAGACGAACGCCCGGGCATCCCGGATGAGCAGGTGCACGGCGTCAGCTACGACGACATCGATGCCTTCCTGCAGGGCAAGCCGGTCAGCGACAGCGTCTACCAGACCATCGTGCAGACCTACGACAAGACCCAGCACAAGCGCGAGTTGCCGCTGGTGCCTTGAGCGCTGCAGCATCGCCCGCGAGCCCGCCGCTTAAGGCGGGCTTTTTTACGGGCGGGCGCTATTGGGGCGTCTATCCGCCGGGCACCGCCAGCCACTGATCACGCCGTGCCAGCTGCCAAGCCAGTACGCCGAGCGCCAGGCCGCGCAGGGCCATGAAGGCCAGGAAGGCGATCCACAAGCCGTGGTTGCCGAAGCCCTGCAGCGCCAGGGCGACCGGCAGGCCGATGGCCAGGGCGACGAACATGGCGTTGCGCATTTCACGGGCACGGGTGGCGCCGATAAACAGGCCGTCGAGCAGGTAGCTCCACACCGCGAACAGCGGCAACAGGGCGAGGTAGGGCAGGTAGTGGTCAGCGGTTTCGCGCACTGCGGCGATATTGGTCTGCAGGTTGATGAACAGGTGGCCGCCGAACGCAAAAGCGGCGGCAAACACCAGGCTGGCCAGCAGCGACCAGATGCCGGCGACGATCAGGCTGCGCTTGAGCGCCAGACGATCCCGCGCGCCGATGGCGTGGCCGCACAGCGCCTCCACCGCATGGGCCAGGCCGTCCAGGGCATAGGCGGTGATCAGCAGGCCATTGAGCAGCAGGGCGTTGGCGGCCACCGTGGCATCGCCGAGCCGCGCGCCCTGGATGGTGATCAGCAGGAACACCGCCTGCAACGCCAGGGAGCGCAGGAAAATGTCGCGGTTCACCGCCAGCAGCGCGCGCCAGCTTTGCCACTGGGCCATCGCCGCCCAGCGCGTGCTGCCGGGGTGGCGACGCAGGGCGCGGCGCGCCAGCGCCAGGCCGACCAGCAGGCCGCCCCATTCGGCCAGCACCGCAGCGCGGGCGGCGCCGACCACTTCCCAGTGCAGGCCGAGCACGAACCACAGCGACAGCACGATATTCAGCAGGTTGGTGACCAGCAGTATCACCAGCGGCGCCCGGGCGTTCTGGGCGCCGAGCAGCCAGCCGATCAGCGCGTAGTTGGCCAGCGCCGCCGGCAAGCCGAGCAGGCGCGTGTGCAGAAAATCCCGGGTCAGGCCGTCGAGCTCGGCCGAGGGGTTCATCAACCCCAGCGCCAGCCCGCTGAAGGGTATTGCCAGGGCGCCAAGCACCAGCGCCAGCAAGGCGGCGAGCAGCAGGCCCTGCACCAGCACCTGGCGCAGTGCGCCGCCGTCACCACGGCCACAGGCCTGGGCGGCGAATCCGGTGGTGCCCATGCGCAGAAAACCGAGCACGCCGACGATCAGGATGTACAGGCTGCTGCCCACCGCCACGGCGCCCAGTTGGTGGGCGTGGGGCAGGTGGCCGACCACGGCGGTGTCGACCAGCGCCACCAGCGGCACGGACAGGTTGGAGAGGATCATCGGCGCGGCGAGCGCCCAGACCTTGCGGTGGGTCGGCGCATGGCGCCAGGCATCACGAAACATGCAGGGCTTCCTTTGGGCTGCGCATTATAGAGCCGCTGGCCGATGGCTGCGTATGGCATGCGCGCCATCGTTCTGGGATAGTTGCGACACTTGGCTTCACCGCAAGGCGGCCCGTGCGTTCACAAGATGCCCGGGCTGCGCTGGCGCCCGCGGGCGCCGTCCCCGTGCCGACCCGGCACCCCTGGCGAACCATCCGCTCGCCGCTGGATCCGCTGCGCTGTTGATCTTTGTCGAGGCGCACGCACTTAAAACAACTAGAACCACGATCCATCCAAGGATGCCCCATGAAATTCACTCGCTTCTTTGCGGCCGTGGCCGCAACCGCTGCACTGTCTGCCGGCTTCGCCGCCCAGGCGCGCGAATATTCCGTTTCCACCGTGCTGTCGGACGCCTTCCCCTGGGGCCAGGCCGCGCAGAAATGGGCGGAGCTGGTCAACCAGCGCTCCGAAGGGCGCATCACCCTGCGCGTCTACCCCAATGCGCAACTGGTCGCCGGCGACCAGACCAAGGAATTCTCGGCCATGCGCTCTGGGCTGATCGACATGGCCGTGGGCTCGACCATCAACTGGTCGCCCCAGGTGCCGGAGCTGAACCTGTTCTCCCTGCCGTTTCTGATGCGTGACAACGCGGATCTCGACGCCATCACCCAGGGCGAGGCCGGCAAGTTGGCGTTCGCCGCCATCGAGCAGCGCGGCATCGTGCCGCTGGCCTGGGGTGAGAACGGTTTCCGTGAAGTCTCCAACTCCCGCAAGCCGGTGCGTGCGCCGGCTGACCTGGCCGGCCTGAAGATCCGCGTGGTCGGCTCGCCGCTGTTCCAGGACACCTTCAGCGCACTGGGCGCCAACCCCACGCAGATGAGCTGGGCCGACGCCAAGCCGGCGCTGACCACCGGCGCCGTCGACGGCCAGGAAAACCCGCTGTCGGTATTCGACGTGGCGCGCGTCGACCAGGTCGGCCAGAAGTACCTGACGCTGTGGCACTACATGGCCGACCCGCTGATCTTCGCGGTCAACCAGCGCGTGTGGAAAACCCTGCCCGAGGAAGACCGCGAACTGCTGCGCCAGGCCGCCCTGGATGCCGGCAAGTGGGAGGTCGAACTGTCGCGCAGCCAGCAGGCCAAGCGCCTGGAAGACATCCGCAGCCGTGGCGTGGAAGTGGTCGAGCTGAGCGATGCCGAGCGCCAGGCGTTCGTCGACGCTACCCGCAGCGTGCACGAGAAGTGGGCAGCGAAGATCGGCGACAAGCTGCTCGACGCGGCCCGCAGCGCCATCGCCAAGCCCTGATCGAGTCAAGGGAGCCCGCAGCAGGCCGTTGAAAAACGTAGGCGAGGCAGTCAGTGCAAGGCAAAAACAGCCGAAAAAGCGCAGTTTACGTGTTGTAAATGAGCATTTTGAGGCTGTTTTTAACGCAGCAATGGCAACGTAGGTAGTTTTTCAACAGCCTGGTAGCGGCTCCCGTTTCCTGCGAGGACCCCCATGAACAAACAAGTCGACGCGCCGCTCGAGCGCTGGCTCGCCACGATGGCGCTGGTGATCATCAGCCTGATCAGCCTGGCCAACGTGGTGGTGCGCTATTTCACCGATGCCTCCTTCGCCTTCACCGAAGAGCTGTCGGTGTTCCTGCTGGTCATCCTCACCTTCGCCGGCGCCTCGGTGGCGTTGCGCCGCAACCGGCACATTCGCATCGGCTTTCTCGAGCGCCTGTGCCCGGCGCTGCGCACGCCATTGATCATCGTCCAGTGGCTGGCGGCGACCCTGGTGCTGGGGCTGGTGCTGTGGTTTGGCGGGCAGTTCGCCCTTGAGGAATTCCAGTGGCAATCCGAGTCGCCGGGCCTTGGGCTGCCGAACTGGTGGTACGTGG
This sequence comes from Pseudomonas sp. G34, assembly GCF_031119625.1. Taxonomy (GTDB): domain Bacteria; phylum Pseudomonadota; class Gammaproteobacteria; order Pseudomonadales; family Pseudomonadaceae; genus Aquipseudomonas. The sequence goes on along the minus strand of NZ_JAVHZV010000030.1, from coordinate 125,096 downwards.
TGTGGCTGCCGCTGCTGGCCGTGCTGATGTTCGTGCGCCTGTGCCAGATGACCCTGGAGCGGCTGCGCGGGAGCGACCACGATGAGCCCTGATCTGTGGTTGATCGCCAGTTTCCTGGTCCTGCTGCTGCTCGGCGTGCCGGTAGCGTTCGCCCTCGGCCTGTCCGGCGCCATCGGCATCATCGCCGGGCTGTCACCGGACATGCTCGCCACCCTCGGCACCAACACCTACAACGGGGTGGCCAAGTACCCGCTGATCGCCATTCCGCTGTTCATCCTCACTGGCCTGGTGTTCGAGAAGGCCGGCGTGGCGCTGCGCCTGGTGCGCTTCGCCCAGGCATTGATCGGCCCGCGCCACGGCGGGCTGGCGATGGTCGCGGTGCTGGTCTGCCTGATCATGGGCGGCATGAGCGGTTCCGGCCCGGCGGACGCCGCGGCGGTGGCCATGGTGATGCTGCCGAGCATGACCAAGGCCGGTTACCCCAAGCCGTTTTCCGCGACGCTGATCGCCGCTTCGGCCTCGACCGCCATTCTGATCCCGCCGTCGATCGCGCTGATCCTCTATTCGATCGTGGTGCCGGGCGTCGACCTGCGGGCGCTGTTTGCCGCCGGCCTGTTCCCGGGCATCCTGGCGGGTATCGTGTTGCTGCTGCCGGCCTGGCTGTTGTCGCGCCACTACGGCTGGGAGTCGCCCGATGGCGTCGAGCGTCCAGCGCTGTGGCCGAGCTTCAAGCAGGCGTTGCCAGCCCTGTTCGCGCCGGTCCTGATTCTCGGCGGCCTGCGCAGCGGCCTGTTCACGCCTACCGAAGCCGCCGTGGTCGGCGTCGCCTACGGCGTGCTGGTCGGCCTGTTCGTCACCCGCGAGCTGGACTGGCGCAGCCTGTGGCGCCTGTGTGGCGAGGCGGCGGTGATTTCCGGGGTGGTGATGCTGATCATCGCCCTGGCCGGCATCTTCGCCTGGGCCGGCACCATGCTCGGCACCTTCCGCCACCTGGCCGAGTGGCTGATCTCGCTGTCCGATAACGGCACGGTGCTGCTGGTGCTGGTGATGATTGCCGTGCTGCTGGCCGGCATGCTGCTCGACGCCATCTCCATCTACCTGATCCTGATGCCGATCCTGATTCCGGTGATGCAGCACTTCGGCTGGAACCCGGTATGGTTCGGCATCCTGCTGGCCATGAACATCGCCATCGGTCAGTTCACCCCGCCGGTGGCGATCAACCTGATGGTCACCACCGAAGTGGCGAAGATCCGCCTGGAGCAGACCATCGGCTGGGCCCTGCTGTTCGTTGCGGTGATGGGCTGCGCGCTGGTGCTGGTCGCGGTGTTTCCGGAAATCGCCCTGTGGCTGCCGCGGGTGCTCGGTTACGCGGTGGATTGATGCGCTGGGCAGCTGGCGCCCTATCGCCGCGCCAGGTGCCCAGTGGGTCAAGCAGACGGTTGGCGCTCGCCTTTTGTTGAAAATAATTATCAGCGGCGATATGTTCGCAACCCGTTCCCCTGCACGAGATGTCTCGAGTGCGTCCGCCCCACGACTCCGATGCCCAGGACGGCCAGTTTCAGCGGCATGCCGGTGAGCTGCTGCGCTTCTTCACCCGCCAGGTGAAGTGCGACGAGCTGGCCGCTGATCTGCGTCAGGAAACCTGGCTGCGCTTTCAGCGTCGTGGCAGCGGCGAGGTGGAGAACCTGCGCGCGTTTCTCTACCGCATCGCCCGCAACCTGGTCATCGACCACCGGCGCCAGCAGCAGGCGCGACCCGTGCAGGAAAGCGTGTCGGTGGATCTGGAGTCGGGCCAGCCCGGGCCCGAGCAGATCGTCGAAGGCGGGCAGCAGCTTGCCCGTCTGGAAGATATTCTGCAGGATCTGCCTCCTCATCTGCGTCAGGCCCTGTTATGGAACCGGCTCGAGGGCCTGACCCAGAAGCAAATCGGCCAGCGCCTCGGCGTCTCCGAAAGCATGGCTGGGCGCTATATCCTCAAGGCCCTCGAACACTGCCAGCAGAAAATGGATTTGATGTTGTGACCACCGACTTATCGCTTCGCGCCCAGGCCCGGGAATGGCAGGTGCTGTTGCACTCCGGCCGCGCCACCGCCGCCGACCACCTGGCCGCCAAGGCCTGGCGCAACCGTTCCCCGGCCCACGAGCAGGCCGCCGGTGAAGTGGATCGGCTGTGGGCGTTGCTTGGCCAGGTGGAGCAGCCAGCGGCCATGCCGCCCGCCAACCTGGAAAACTTGGCGCCGCCACGCCGACGCCATTGCGTGCGCTGGGCCGTACCGCTGGCCACTGCCGCGCTGTTGCTGCTGGCGCTGTGGCTGCCCCAGGGTGCCTGGCTGGGCTGGTATGCCGACGTGGCGACGGCGCCGGGTGAAGTGCGCAGTATCACGCTTGATGACGGCTCCATCCTGACCCTCAATGGCGCCACGGCGCTGGACTGGACGCTCAGCGAAGGGCGCCGCGAGGTGCGCGTGTACCGCGGCGAGGTGGACCTGCAGGTCGCCAAGGACGCCAGCCGGCCGTTCTTCGTCGACGCCGGGCCGGCGCATATTCGCGTGACCGGCACGCGTTTCGATGTCGACTACGATGGCCGCGATGTGGTGCTGGCGGTAACCGAAGGGCAGGTACAAGCCAGCGACGCCGCGAGCCAGCCGCTTGCCGTTGGCGCCAATCAGCAGGTGCATTGGCGGGCTGAGCGTATGCAGCCGGTGCAGCCCCTCGATGCCCGGCAGCAGCTGGCCTGGCAGCGGGGCAAGCTGGTATTCCGCGGGCAAGCGCTGAGTGAAGTATTCGCGGCGTTGCAGCGCAGCCAGAGCCAGCGGGTGATCTTTCTCGATGACAGCGTGCGCGAGTTGAAGGTCACCGGCGTGTTCGCCCACGACGACCCCGAGGCCGTGCTGCGCGCCATCGAAAGCAACCTGCCGGTACGCCTGGTGCGCCTGCCCGGGCTGCTGCTGCTCAGCCGGGGCTGAGGCCTGGCCTCTGCCGGCAAAAATAATTTCCTGGCGGGTTCAGAAATGCTCGGGTGTTTCGTCTTCCGTTTCTGCAAATGCGACTTTTTCGCATAAGACTTGGCAGAACACAGGAAACCCAGCATGCGCATGACGCGTTCTCCGCTTTTCCAGGCACTGGCCGCCGCCCACCTACTGCTCGTTGCCACCCGCGTTTCAGCGCTGGAGTTCGACCTCCCGGCCCAGCCGCTCGACGCCGCGCTGACCGACTTCGCCGAGCAGGCCAATGTGCGCCTGCTCTACGATGCCAGCCTGACTCCCGGTGAGCGCCAGGCGCCGGCGCTCAAGGGCGACTACTCGGTGGACGAAGGCCTGCAGCGGCTGTTACAGGGCAGTGGGCTGAGTTATCTGATCGGCGCCGACGGCACGGTCAGCCTGGTGCCCCTGAGCAGCGATGCCAGTTCGCTACAACTCGACGCCACCACCGTCAGCGGCCAGGCCGACGGGCGCCTCGATCTGCCGGTGGAATACGCTGGTGGCCAGGTCGCCCGCGGCGCGCGGATCGGCATGCTGGGCAATCAGGATATGCAGGACGTGCCGTTCAGCGCCGCCAGCTATACCAACGAACTGATCGACAACCGCCAGGCGCGCAGCCTTGGCGAGGTGCTGGCCAGCGACCCGGCGATCCGCCAGTCCAATGGTTTCGGCAATTTCTCCCAGGTGTTCGTGGTGCGCGGCTTTCAGCTGTACACCGACGACATTGCCTTCAACGGCCTGTACGGCATTTTGCCGCGGCAGATCATCTCCACCGAAGCGGTCGAACGGGTCGAGGTGTTCAAGGGCGCCAACGCCTTTCTCAATGGCGTCGCGCCAGGTGGTAGCGGGGTGGGAGGGGCCATCAACGTGGTATCCAAGCGCGCCGAGGACACGCCCAACCGCAGCATCACCCTCGATTACGCCAGTGACTCGCGCACGGGCGGGCATGTCGACCTCGGCCGTCGTTTCGGCGAAGACAACCGTTTCGGCGCCCGCGTCAACGTGGCCAAGCGTGACGGTGAATCGGCAGTCGACGGCGAGCATTCGCATTTCAGCCTGGCCACCGTCGGCCTGGATTACCGCGGCGAGCGCCTGCGCCTGTCGACCGATTTCGGCTACCAGAAACAGCGCATCAACGAAGGTCGCTCGGTGGTCTACCTGACCCCCGCCGGGTTGAGCGGCAAGGTGCCCAAGGTGCCGGATTCCGACGCCAACTACTCGCAGCCCTGGAGTTGGTCGCAGCTGGAAGACACCTACGGCATGTTCAACGCCGAGTACGACCTGAGCGACAACTGGACGGCCTACCTGGCCGGTGGCGGCAAATACACCCGGGAGAACGGCGTGTATTCCTCGGTGTACGTGGCATCACCGGATGGCCGCGGGCAGGTGGGCCGGCTGTATTCGCCCCTTGATCAGGAGACCTTCAGCAGCGTGGCGGGGCTACGTGGCAACCTGCTGACCGGCCCGGTCAGCCACCAGCTGAATGTTTCCACCAATGGCCTTTGGCAGGAGCGGCGCAACGCCTTCGAGTCGACCAGTGCAGCCAATCGGGTGCCGGGCAGCCTCTATGATCCGCAACCAGTGCGCGAACCGGTCGCCAGCGTCAGTGGCGATCTGCACGACCCGCGCAAGACCGCCAAGGTGATCACTCGCAGCGTGGCCGTTTCCGACACCCTGGGTTTCTTCGATGACCGGCTGCTGCTGACGCTGGGGCTGCGCCGCCAATCCATCGGCGCGGATGCCTGGAGCGCGGGCACCGGCGCTCGCACCGCCAACTACCAGGACAGCATCACCACGCCTGCTTACGGCCTGGTGTTCAAGGCGACCGAGGTCGTGTCGCTGTATGCCAACCGCATCGAGTCCCTGCAGCAGGGGCCGACTGCGCCGGCTGCCGCCAGCAACCGCGGAACGATGTTCGCGCCCTATCGCACCAAGCAGATCGAGGCCGGCGTCAAACTGGACTGGGGCACCTTTGGCGGCAGCCTTGGCGTGTACCGGATCGAACAGCCGCAGGGCGTGACCCAGAACGGCACCTTCAGCGTGGACGCCCAACAGCGCAATCGCGGTGTGGAACTCAACCTGTTCGGCGAGCCACTTTCCGGGCTACGCGTGCTGGCGGGCGCCACGCTGATGGATACCGAACTCAGCGGTACGGCCAATGGTGCCAATGATGGTAATCGCGCCGTTGGCGTGCCCGAGTTCCAATACAACATCGGCGCCGACTGGGATGTGCCTGGCGTCGCAGGGCTAAGCTTCAACGGTCTGCTGCTGCGTACCGGCGGGCAATACTACGACACCGCCAACACCCTGAGCATCCCCGCCTGGACCCGCGTCGACCTGGGTGCTCGCTACGCCCTGAAACTGGATGAAGAGCGCCAGCTGACCTTGCGCGCCGGCCTCGAAAACGTTGCCGACAAGGCCTACTGGGCGTCCACCAATGGCGGTTATCTGACTCAGGGCGAGCCGCGTACGTTGAAGGTATCGGCCACCCTGGATTTCTGATCAACCCAACGCCTAGCGCGGCGCCTAGTGAAGCGCCGCGCTAGGCGGGAAACGCTCCCGGGTGTCGCTGCGCTAGACCCAGGCTACTGGGCAGGGGCGGGGCTTAGTTGAAGCTGTAGGAAACCCCAACGAATGCCCCAAAGCCATCGCCGGGCGTGGAGCGCGCGGCGTCGGCGCCGTTGTCGTTGTAGCCCGGCGTGACGGTGGCGGCGTAGCGTTTGTCGGTCAGGTTGCGCAGGTCCAGCCAGGTCTGCCAGTCGTCTTTCGGCGAGGCGTAGCCAAGGGTCGCACCGAAGATCGCGTAGGCGTCGGCGTAGTAGGAATTGGCGTAATCCACCGCCACCTTCGAGGCGTACTGGCTGTTGAGCCCGGCGTATAAGCCGCTCGGGTGGTCGTAGCGCAGCTCGGCCTGGTAGTAATGGCGCGGCAGGCCGGGCAGGCGGTTGTCGCCGAAGGCCGCGTCATCGCGGTAGTGGAAGTCGCTGAAGGTGTAGGCCTGGCGCAGGGCCAGGGCGCCGGCCGCGCCGCCGTCCCAGAGCGGGCTGTCGAGGCCCAGTTCGATGCCCTGGTGGATGGTCGGGCTGGCGTTGGCCTCGGAGAACACGTTGCTCTCGACCGGCACGGTCAGCAGTTCGTTGCGCACCAGCGAGTAGTAGTAAGCGAGATCCCACTGGCCCAGCACGGAGTCGCCACGGCCGCCGATTTCAAAGGTCGTCGCCGTTTGGTTATCCAGCGAGATCGGCGCCCGCTGGCGAGCACTGTAGGGCTGATTGCTGTTCGGGAAGCGCAGCGGCGAACTCCACAGCATCGACCAGGCATGCGGCGGCTCGACCGAGCGGCTGATATTGCCGTACAGCTGCACGTCCGGGTTGAGCTGGTAACGCAGGCCGATGCGCGGCGCGTAGTCCCAGGTATGTTCGCTGAGCTTGTCATCGGTGGCCGGCCAGGTCACCTGTACTTCACGGCGCGTGTAGATCAACGCCAGGCCGCTGGTCAGCCACAGATCGGGCGCCAGCTCGGTTTCGTTGCCGATATGCAGCACGTTGTCCGAACCCAGGTGCTCGTAGGCGCGCATCAGAGTGCCGGCCGGGTAATCGGTGCCGCCGACGCTGATCGGTAATGCGGCATTTTCTTTGGACTTGCTGCTTGGCAGGTTGGTGGTGCTGCGAAAGCCGAGGGTGGTGCTGCTGTCGAGGCCGAACAGGCTGTGGCGACGGGTGTAGTTCAGGGTGCCGCTGACATCGCTGTAGTCCACGCGCACCCGGTAGGTGTTGCCGTTGGGCGAGCTGTTCTCGACGATATCCATCGGGTAGTGGTGGTAGGCCAGGCCGGCCACCAGCGTCGAGTCGTCATCGATCTGCCAGGTGGTCTTGTTGGCCAGCCAGGTGCTGCCAGGTTGGTCGCGGTGCGCATCAATACGCAGGTTGTTGGCAGCGGCCGCCCGTGGGTCGTGCTTGATCTGCGCTTTGGTCAGCCGGCCCGGCACCTGGTGCTCGGTCTCCCGGTAACGCAGGTAGAAGCGCGTTTCCAGGCTGTCGCTCAGGCGATAGCCGGCGTTGGCGGCGACCCCTTTGCCCTTACCTGACGAGTGATCCTGATAGCCGTCGTATTCGCTGTCGGTGACATTGATGTAGTAATCGAAATCGCCCAGCACCTGGCCGGAGCTGATGCTGCGCTTCTGGTAGCCGTGGCTGCCCGCCTCGTAGCGCAGTTGCAGCCTGTCGGCATCGCGGCCGGTGCGGGTGATGTAGTCGATGGCGCCGCCCAGCGCCAGCGAGCCCTTGTCGAAGCCGTTGGCGCCGCGCAGCACTTCGGCGCGGCTCAGCCACAGCGGCTCCAGCAACTCATAGGGCGTGCCGCCCGAACCGGTCAACGGCAAACCGTCGAGCATGATGTGGTTGCCGGAGGCATGGGAGCCGGTGCCGCGGTTGATGCCCGAGCCGCGGATGGCGATCTTGATGCCCTCGTTGCCCGGTGACTGCGCGTACACGCCCGGCTGGTAGGCCAGCACATCGGCATTGCCGGCCACGCGGCCTTCTTCTACCCGCTGCATGTCCACCAGGTTGCTGCCACCCGGTACCCGCTCCAGTTGTTCCGCGGCCGCCTGCTGCTCGGTCAGCGCCTGCTCGGTAACCTGCACACCGTCGAGCTGCAAGGTGCCAGGCGTATTCTCGGCATGGGCGGCGGGCAGCGCTGCGCAACTCAGCAGGCTGGCGGCCAGCAGGTGACGAGGGCGCAGGGCGAACGGGGGCAGGCAGGGCATTATCGGGAATCTCCATGGGAACAGCCGGCGGCGGTTGTAGCAGGCAGCGCCGGGTAGGACGGCCGTCGCGGCGGATAAGCCACGTCTTCTCTTCGTCCGATAATCCGCACAGCGACTAGGCTGATGGAACTAAGTCAGAACGCCGCACGCGACGGTCTGTCGCGCGGCAACCCACCACGGCGGCAAGGTGCGCGGTGGGGCGTAGTCTTCTGTACAGCGCTTGATCCAGGTCAAGGCGGCGTTTGCCGGACCTGCTCGCGCCGTTGCAGATAACCAGAAGTCGGTTACCGACAAACCTGATGAGGACGCCTACATGTTCGGCCTAGAGGCTTTGGATCTTGCGCGCATCCAGTTCGCCTTCACCATTTCCTTTCACATCATCTTCCCGGCCATCACCATCGGCCTGGCCAGTTACCTGGCGGTGCTCGAAGGCCTGTGGCTGAAGACCGGGCAAACGGTGTACCGCGACCTCTACCACTTCTGGGCGAAGATCTTCGCGGTCAACTTCGGCATGGGCGTGGTCTCCGGCCTGGTGATGGCCTACCAGTTCGGCACCAACTGGAGCGCCTTCTCGGATTTCGCCGGCTCGGTGACCGGGCCGCTGCTGGCCTACGAGGTGCTCACCGCGTTCTTCCTCGAAGCGGGTTTCCTCGGCGTCATGCTGTTCGGCTGGAACCGCGTGGGGCCGGGGCTGCACTTCTTCTCGACGATCATGGTGGCGGTCGGCACGCTGATCTCGACCTTCTGGATTCTCGCCTCCAACAGCTGGATGCAGACGCCCCAGGGCTTCGAGATCGTCGACGGCCGGGTGATCCCGGTGGACTGGTTCGCCGTGGTGTTCAACCCCTCGTTCCCGTACCGCCTGGCGCACATGGCCACCGCCGCGTTCCTCGCCACCGCGTTCTTCGTCGGCGCCTCGGCGGCCTGGCACCTGCTGCGTGGCCGCAACACCCCGGCGATGCGCAAGATGTTTTCCATGGCCCTGTGGATGGCCCTGCTGGTCGCGCCGGTGCAGGCGGTGATCGGCGACTTCCACGGCCTCAATACCCTGGAACACCAGCCCGCCAAGATCGCCGCCATCGAAGGCCACTGGGACAACAGCTCCGGCGAGCCGACGCCATTGATCCTGTTCGGCTGGCCGGACATGCAGCGTGAAGAAACCCGCTTCAAGGTCGAAGTGCCCTACCTGGGCAGCCTGATTCTCACCCACAGCCTGGACAAGCAGGTGCCGGCGCTCAAGGAGTTCGCCAAGGAAGACCGGCCCAACTCGACCATCGTGTTCTGGTCGTTTCGGGTGATGGTCGCCATGGGCCTGCTGATGATCCTCACCGGCGTATGGAGCCTGTGGCTGCGCTGGCGCGGCGGGCTCTTTGAGTCGCGGACGTTCCTGTACTTCTGTCTGTGGATGGGGCCGTCCGGGCTGATCGCCATCCTCGCCGGCTGGTTCACCACCGAGATCGGCCGCCAGCCCTGGGTGGTGTACGGGATCATGCGCACCGCCGACGGTGTGTCGGCGCACAGCGCCGGGCAGCTCGGCCTGACCCTGGTGCTGTTCGTGGTCATCTACTTCGCGGTGTTCGGCGCCGGCATGAGCTACGTGATGCGCCTGGTGCGCAAAGGGCCGGTCACCGGCGAGGGTGACCATCAGCACGAAGGCGGACCGGGCACCCGGCATACGCCTGCGCGGCCACTGTCCGCACCCAAGGAGGGGACGCACGACAGTGACCACGGTGGCGAAAACGCAGAAGGGAGGGCATGACCATGGGTATCGATCTCTCGATCATCTGGGCGGTGATCATCGTCTTCGGCGTGATGATGTACGTGATCATGGACGGCTTCGACCTGGGCATCGGCATTCTTTTCCCGTTCGTGCCGGACAAGGGCGAGCGCGACATCATGATGAACACCGTGGCACCGGTCTGGGACGGCAACGAAACCTGGCTGGTGCTCGGCGGCGCCGGGCTGTTCGCAGCGTTCCCGCTGGCCTACTCGGTGGTGCTCAGCGCCCTCTACCTGCCATTGATCTTCATGCTGCTGGGGCTGGTGTTCCGCGGCGTGGCCTTCGAGTTCCGTTTCAAGGCCCGCGATCACAAGCGGCACATCTGGGACAAGGCCTTTATCGGCGGCTCGGTGGCGGCGACCTTCTTCCAGGGCGTGGCGCTGGGCGCCTTCATCGAGGGCATTCCGGTGGAGGGGCGGGCGTTTTCCGGTGGCTCGCTGGACTGGCTGGCGCCGTTCCCGCTGTTCAGCGGCCTGGGCCTGATCGCCGCCTACGCACTGCTCGGCTGCACCTGGTTGATCATGAAAACCGAAGGTCGCCTGCAGCAACAGATGCACGACATGGCCCGCCCGCTGGCGCTGGCCCTGCTGGCGGTGATCGGCATCGTCAGCCTGTGGACGCCGCTGTCCCAGGCGAGCATCGCCGAGCGCTGGTTCACCCTGCCCAACCTGTTCTGGTTCGCCCCGGTGCCGCTGCTGGTGCTGGCGAGTTTCTTCTACCTGCTGCGCTCGGTGGCCAACTACGACAACAGCAAGCCGTTCGTGCTGACCCTGGCGCTGATCTTCCTTGGCTACAGTGGCCTGGGCATCAGCCTGTGGCCGAACATCGTGCCCGGTTCGCTGACCATCTGGCAGGCCGCCGCGCCGCCGCAAAGCCAGGGCTTCGCGCTGGTCGGCGCTCTGCTGATCATCCCGATCATCCTCGTCTACACCGCCTGGAGCTACTACGTGTTTCGCGGCAAGGTCACACCGGATCAGGGGTACCACTGATGCTAGGCAAACCCACCGAAAAGAAACCCCTCTGGCAACGCATCGCCTGGCTGGCCGGCATCTGGACGGTCAGCGTGCTGAGCCTGGGGCTGGTGTCCTATCTGTTGCGGCTTTTCATGAATGCGGCGGGGTTGAGTACGCCGTAGGAGCCATTGCCGACGTGTAGGGTGGCTTTGCATGTTGCGAATGGTGGACAAGCTTCGCGTTGTCCACCCTACTGAGTACGCCGTAAAGGCACCCGTAGGGTGGATGGCGCTTTATCCATCCACCACTCCGACCGCCGCGGGCGCTCCTTTACTGCGCCGGCACCGCCAGCCAGTGGCTCAAGGTTTTCTGATACGCACCAGTTGCCTTGCTCAAGTGCAGCCACTGATCCACATAGCTTTTCCAGGTCATGTCGTCGCGGGGCAGCAGGTAGGCCTTCTCGCCGTATTGCATGTAGGCGGTCGGGTTGACGGCGCACAGGCCGGGCATGCGTTTCTGTTGGTACAAGGCCTCGGACGAGTCAGTGATCATCACGTCGGCGCGCTTATCCAGCAGTTCCTGGAAGATGGTCTTGTTGTCGTGGAAGTTCAGCTGAGCCTTTGGCAGGTAGGCTCGCGCAAAGGCCTCGTTGGTGCCGCCGGCCGGCTCGATCAGGCGTACCTCTGGCCTGTTGATCTGCTCGACGGTCTGGTAGCGCGAAACGTCTTCACAGCGCACCAGCGGGATCTTGCCGTCCACATCCAGGGTGCTGCTGAAAAACGCCTTCTTCTGGCGCTCCAGCGTCACCGAAATGCCGCCCATACCGATATCGCACTTACCCGCCACCATATCCGGCATCAGGGTTTTCCAGGTGGTCGGCACCCATTGCACCTTCACCCCCAGGCTTTGCGCGAGGGATTGGGCCATCTCGATATCGATGCCTTCGTACCCGCCGTCCTGGCGCAGGAAGGTATAGGGCTTGTAATCACCAGTGGTGCACACCGCCAGCTGTCCCTTCTCCAGCACCTTGTCCAGGTGTGATGGCGTTTCCTGGGCCTGGGACAAATTCGATAGCCCGATAAGCAGGGCGGCTATGGCGCTGTGTTTCAGATTTTTCATCATGAGTGAAGCTCGTGGGTTGAGAGGAGGGGACGCGATGAAGAAATAACAGCAGCGTCTGGGCGTCAACCCCCAGAGCAAGGCACTGACAAGCTAATCCGAACTCATTCCGGCCTGCGGCTTTTTGATCGCGTCCACGCTCCGTGTGGGAACGATCCAAAGGCAAGACCGTAGGGTGGATGACGCTCTTTTCATCCACCATTACGATAATTAAGAAGTACGCTGCACTGACGAAGAAACTTTTGCTAATCGGCGCACCTGTGCAGTTCATCGCGTACGACTAAAAAACCGTTTTCGACACTATGCCAGCAAATAGCCATCCGTCTATGGCGTGCTCGCCATTGCTCTGGTTGCCCCATCCCGGCACTTATTCTCATACTGCCTCCCTATGCCGCATACCAAGGGAGCCCCCATGTTCGCCCTCAGCGAAACCCTGCAACGCCGCTTCACCGCCCTGCATTGCACCGCCGATTTCTGGTCGCTGCGCCATGTGCGGGAAACCACCGAGCGCTATTGGGTGCGTCGTAATGTGGCGCGGGCGCCGTCGTTTGCGGACGATGGGGGCGCCATGCTCAGTGTGCGGGTGGCGGGGGTGGAGGCTTACGCGGCGACCAGCGATCTCAGCCAGGCCGGCTTGCAGGCGGCGCTCGACAAGGCCGAGCGGCTGGCGCGGCAGTTGGCGGGGCGCAATCTGCTCGATCTGCACGAACTGCCGGTGCCCCATGAGCAAGCCGATGACGTGATGCCCGGCTACGAACGATCCCTGGCCAGCCCGGCGCACTGGTACGAGTTGCTGGCGGCAGAGTCGGCGCGGGTGCCGCGCGATGAAAGGCTGGTGGACTGGTACGCCGGGCTGAGCTTTACCGCCACCGAGCAGATCTACCTGAACAGCGTCGGCGCCCGTCTGCGCCGCGCTCAGCACTATGTGTTTCCGCAGTTGGGCGTCACCGCCAGCGATGGTGCCGACAGCCAGAGCCGCAGCTTTGGCGGCACCCACCTGGCGCGCCAGGGCGGTGCCGAGGTGATCGATGAGTTGGGTGTGGTCGGTACCGCCAGCCGTATCGCCGACGAGGCGCTGCAGTTGCTGCTGGCGCCCAACACGCCGAGCGGCCATCGCGACTTGCTGCTGATGCCGGACCAGATGATCCTGCAGATCCACGAGTCCATCGGCCATCCGCTGGAGCTGGATCGCATCCTCGGTGACGAGCGCAATTTCGCCGGCACCAGCTTTATCCGCCAGGAAGATTTCGGCCGTTACCAATACGGCTCGCCGCTGCTCAACGTGACCTTCGACCCGACGGTGGCGGGCGAGCTGGCCAGCTATAGCCATGACGACGACGGCACTCCGGCGCAGCGCGAATACCTGATCCGCGAGGGCATCCTGCAGCGGCCGCTCGGTGGCGCGCTGTCGCAGTGGCGCAGCGGGCTGCAGGGCGTGGCCAACAGCCGTGCCTGCAGCTGGAACCGGCCGACCCTGGACCGCATGGCCAACCTCAATGTCGAGCCCGGCAACCAGCGCCTGGAGCAGCTGATTGGCGGCATCGAGCGGGGCATTCTGATGAGCAACAACCGCTCCTGGTCGATCGATGACGCGCGCAACAAATTCCAGTTCGGCTGCGAGTGGGGCCGCCTGATCGACAACGGCGAACTCAAGGGCGTGGTGAAGAACCCCAACTACCGCGGCATCTCCGCGCGCTTCTGGCGCAACCTCAAGGCGGTCGGCGACGCCACTACCTTCGAGGTGCTCGGCACGCCGTATTGCGGCAAGGGCGAGCCGAACCAGGTGATCCGCGTCGGCCACGCCACGCCGGCGTGCGTGTTCGCCGATATCGATGTATTTGGAGGGGCGGCCTGATGAACGCACGTCAGCATTTCGAGGATTTGCTCGCCTACCTCAATACCCAGCTGCAGGCCGGCGAAGGTTTCACCCTGGAGTACCAGGCCGAGGCCTCGGACTTCATCCGCTTCAACCACGCCCGTGTGCGCCAGGCCGGCCAGGTGCAGCAGGTGTACGCCACCCTGGCGCTGTACCAGGGCGAGCGACATGGCGACTTCGAACTGGCCCTGAGCGGGGTGATCGACGACGACCGGCCGCGTCTCGACCAGGCGCTGCAGCGGCTGCGCGCGGTATTGCCGACGCTGGCCGACGACCCCTACCTGCGCCTGAACCGCGAGGCCTGGCGCAGCGAGACCGCGGCGGGCGAGGCGGCTCAGCACAGCGAGGCGGCCATCGCGCAGATCGTCGATGCTTCGGCCGGGCTGGACCTGGTCGGCTTTTACGCCGCCGGGCCGCAGTACCAGGGCTTCGCCAGCTCCTGGGGCGCCTTCGGCTGGCACGCGGCGAGCAGCTTCAATTTCGAGTTCAGCCTGTTCCACGCCAACGGCCAGGCGGTGAAAAGCATCTACGCCGGCGAGCAATGGAATGCTCAGGCTTTTGCCCGCAAACTGGCATTCGCCCGCGAGCAACTCGAGCACCTGGGCAAACCCGCCCATGAGCTGAAGCCGGGCGCTTATCGCGCTTACCTGACGCCAGCGGCGCTGGAGGAACTGTTCGGGCTGTTCGCCTGGGGCTTTTCCGCCGAAGCGCTGGCCACCGGTGGCAGCCCGCTGCAGCGGCTGTTCGCCGGCAGTGCCAGCCTGAGCGACAAGGTGACGCTCGAGGAGCGTATCGAAGGCGGCCTGGCGCCGGCCTTCACCCGCGAGGGGCCGCGCCAGCCGCTGCGCCTGGTCAGCCAGGGCAAGCCGGGCGAACGCCTGGTCAGCTCACGCAGCGCCGCCGAACACGGGCTGATCGCCAACGGTGCGGGCAGCGGCGAGTACCCGTTCGCGCTGCACCTGCACGGCGGTGAGCTGGAGGAGGGCGAGATCCTGCAGCGCCTCGGCACCGGGCTGTATATCGGCAACCTGTGGTACGCCAACTTCTCCGACCTGCCGGCCGGGCGCCTCACCGGGATGACCCGCTTTGCCACCTTCTGGGTCGAAGACGGCCGCATCCAGGCGCCGGTAGACACAATGCGTTTCGACGACTCGCTGTTCGACTTCCTCGGCGCGAACCTGGAAGCCCTGACCCGCGAGCCGGAGCTGCTATTACCCAACGGCACCTATGGCGCCCGGCAGACCGGCTCGATGGCGTTGCCCGGCGCCTTGCTGTCGCGGTTTACCCTGACGTTGTAAGGAAGACTTCCCTGGGTATCGCTACGCTCAACCGCAGGCTACGGGTGACACTGGTAGCCCGGTGTTGAGCGTAGTGATACCCGGAAGAGGCTGTTGCATCTGCGGACCAACGCGTATCCACGATTTTCCGTCAGCCATAAGGCTCACTCGAGCATATGAGCGCGTAGCACGCGCTCTTCGCGCATGATGTGGATGATGAAGACCGTTGCATCCGAAACACGGTAGAAAACCCGGCAGGGCGGGACGACGATTTCGCGATACACCGAGTTTGGTAGTTCGTCCGGGGCGCGGCCTGACAGAGGGAACTCCGTCAAACGCCCGACCGCTTCAACCACCTTCGTGACCAACGCGCGAGCGGCATCGGGTTTGTCGAGGGCTATGTACTGCGCCAGATCGTCGAGTTGTTCGAGGGCGGGGGTCGTCCAGACTATTTCAGCCATTTGCCCAGCCGTTCCTTGGCCTGTTCATGACTGACGGTATTGCCTTCGACTACAGCCCGTTCACCTCGCGCCAGGGCATCCAGTAGTGCAAGGCGCTTCTGCATGAACTGGTAGTCATCGACATCCACCAGATAAGCCGAGGGCATGCCGTGCTCGGTGATCAGCACGGGCTCCTTGGATTCGTGAAGATCGGCAAGGATCTTGGTGGCCTGTCGCTTCAGGTTGGTGACCAGCTCGACTTTCATGATGGTGCTCGGTGCGGGAGTGAAAGTATCACTTTAGTAGCACTTCTCTCGAGGGGCAATCAGAAAACGCTCTGACACCGAACTGTCATCCCCGTGTCGCGAGGCTGCCATCTGCGCTCGCTAAGTTGCTCGCCAATGAGATCGATCTCAAAGCGAGCGAGCATGACGGATCTGAAAGAGGTTGCCCTCAGGGCAGGCGTTTCCCGGGCTACCGCCGCGCGGGCTTTTGCCTCGCCGGACATGGTGCGCCCGCACACCCGTGAGCAGGTATTCGCCGCGGCGCGCCAGCTGGGCTTTCGCCCCAACCGCCTGGGCCGGCAGCTGCGTCTGCAAACCACCCAGCTGATCGGCGTGGTGGTGCCCAACCTGCTCAACCCGGTGTTCGCCGAGCAGTTCCAGGCCATGGAGCAGGCGGCGCGCTCGCGGGGCTACAACCTGCTGCTGGCCACCACCGACTACCAGGCCGAGCGCGAAAGCGAGGTGGTCGAAGAGCTGCTGCGCCAGCGCGTCGACGGCCTGGTGCTGACGGTGACCGATGCGCGCAGCAACCGCGTGCTGCACAGCCTGGCCCAGGAAGACACGCCCTTCGTGCTGGCCTACCACCAGCCGGAAAACCCGGATTACAGCGCCGTATCGGTGGACAACCACGCCGGTATGGCGCTCGCCACCCGGTATCTGCTGGACGCCGGCCATCGACGCATCGGCATGGTGGCGGGCTCCGCGTTGCAGTCGGACCGCGCCCGGCTGCGCTACGCCGGCTACCAGCACGCCATGCAGGCGGCCGGGCTACAGGCCTTGCCGCTGATCGAAATGCCCGCCCACACCCAGGCCGACTTCGCTGCCATCGAACCCTGGCTGCAGGGCCCACAGGCGCCCAGCGCGCTGTTGTGCTCCAACGACCTGCTGGCCATCAGCCTGATCAACGCGTTGCGCCGCAACGGCTGGAGTGTGCCGCGCCAGCTGTCGGTGATGGGCTTCGATGGCATCGCCCTCGGTACGCAGATGCACCCGACGCTGTGCAGCGTGGTGCAGCCCATCGCCGAGCTGGCGCACACCGTGATCGACCAGTTGCTGGCGCAGATCGCCGGTGCCACCCCCGCTTCCCACTGCCTGCCGTGCCACATTCGGCCAGGCGAAAGTATCCGCCCCCTCGAGGAGACGCCCGATGATCCGCTTCTGTAAAACCCTCGCAGCCTTGCTGCTATGCGGTACTGCCAGCCTGAGCCAGGCCGCCGAAACGGCGATCTGCTACAACTGCCCGCCGGAGTGGGCGGACTGGGGCACCCAGCTTCAGGCTATTGCCGAGAACACCGGCGTGAAGGTGCCGCTGGACAACAAGAACTCCGGCCAGGCCCTGGCGCAACTGGTGGCCGAGCGCGCGGCGCCGATGGCCGACGTGGTGTATTACGGCGTGACCTTCGGCCTGCAGGCGCAGAGCGCCGGGGTGGTCGGCAGCTACAAGCCCAAGGGCTGGGACGACATTCCGGCAGGGCTGAAAGACCCTGACGGGCACTGGTTCGCCATTCACTCGGGCACGCTGGGCATCATGGTCAACGTCGACGCATTGGGCGGCCTGCCGGTGCCGCAGAGCTGGGCCGACCTGCTCAAGCCCGAGTACAAGGGCATGGTCGGTTATCTGGACCCGTCCAGCGCTTTCGTCGGCTATGTTTCGGCGGTGGCGATCAACCGCGCCATGGGCGGCGACCTCGACGACTTCGCCCCGGCCATCGACTACTTCAAGAAGCTGGCCGGCAACGCGCCGATCGTACCCAAGCAGACCGCTTACGCGCGGGTGCTGTCCGGTGAGCTGCCGATCCTCGTCGACTATGACTTCAACGCTTACCGCGCGCGCTACAAGGACCAGGCCAACGTCGCCTTCGTGATTCCCAGCGAGGGCAGCATCAGCGTGCCCTACGTGATGAGCGTGGTGGACAACGCGCCGCACCGGGCCAACGCCGAGAAGGTGCTCGACTTCGTGCTCTCCGACCAGGGCCAGGCGCTGTGGGCCAATGCCTACCTGCGGCCGGTGCGCCCGGTGCAGATGCCCGCCGAGGTGGCGGCGCGTTTCCTGCCGGAAAGCGACTACGCCCGCGCTGGTGTGGTGGATTACCAGAAGATGGCCGCGGTGCAGGAAGCCTTCGCCGCGCGTTACCTGAAAGAGGTGCGCTGAGGTGAGCAGCGCCCTGAGCAACCGCTCGGCCGTGAGGGCCGACAGCCGGCCGCTGTGGCGCTGGCGGCCCGGCGCTGCCGTGGCGCTGGTGCCGGCTGCCGCGGTGTTGCTGGCCTTCTGGATACTGCCGCTGGCCCACCTGGTGCTGCTCGGCGGTGAAAGCCGCGGCGAGGCGGGCAGTGGCTACTGGCAGGTGCTGAGCAGTGGCCAATACCTGAGCAGCCTGGCGCAGACCAGCGTGCTGGCGGCATCGGTGACCCTGGCGGCGCTGCTGGTGGGCAGCATCAGCGGGGTGTTTCTGGCCCGTCAGCGCTTCTTCGGTCGCTCGGCGCTGGTCGCCTTGCTGACCTTCCCCCTGGCGTTCCCCGGCGTGGTGGTGGGCTTTCTGGTGATTCTGCTGGCCGGCCGCCAGGGCATATTCGCCGCGCTGGGCCTGGGGCTGGTGGGCGAGCGCTGGGTGTTCGCCTACTCGCTGGCCGGGCTGTTTCTCGGCTACCTGTACTTCTCCATACCGCGGGTGATCCTCACCGTGATGGCTGCCAGTGAAAGTCTCGATGCCAGCCTGGAGGAGGCCGCCCGCTCGCTCGGTGCCAGCCACTGGCGGGTGACCTGGGACGTGATCGTGCCCGGGCTGATGCCGGCGCTGGTGTCCTGCGGGGCGATCTGCTTCGCCACCTCGATGGGCGCGTTCGGCACCGCGTTCACCCTGGGCACCCAGCTCAACGTCACCCCGGTGGCGATCTACAACGTGTTCACCAACTACGCCAACTTCAGCGTGGCCGCCGCGCTGTCGGTGATCCTCGGTGCGCTGACCTGGGTGGTGCTGCTGGTGGTCCGCAAGTGGGTGCGCAAAGCCGGAGGGCTGCTATGAAACGCTCGACGCTGTTTGCCGCGCAGTTGATCTTCACCTGCCTGGTCTGCGCCTTCATGCTGGTGCCGGTGCTGCTGTCGCTGCTCGCCGGGCTGACCCGCAATTATTTCCAGGGCCTCTCCAGCGGCCTGACCTTCGACTGGCTGGTGCAGGTCTGGCAGGCCTATTCGCCGACGGTGTGGCTGTCGCTGCAACTGGCGGTGGCCTGTGCGTTGTGCGTCTGCGTGATCGGCGTGCCGGCGGCCTACGCCCTGGTGCGCATGAACAACCGCTTCAGCCGCGCCTTCGAGGAGCTGATGGTGTTGCCCGTGGCGATGCCCGGCCTGGCCAGCGCCCTCGCATTGCTGCTGACATACGGCCACCTCGGCGGCTTTCGTGGCAGCTGGCTGTTCATCCTGGTCGGCCACGTGCTGTTCACCCTGCCGTTTCTGGTGCGCCCGGTAATGGCGGTGATGCAGCGCCAGCACCTGCCGACCCTCGAAGATGCCGCCGCCAGCCTAGGCGCCGGCCCACTGCGGCGCTTCTTCACCGTGGTGGTGCCCAACTGCCGGGCCGGCATCCTCGCCGGCGTGCTGATGGTCGTCACCCTGTCGCTGGGTGAGTTCAACCTGACCTGGATGCTCCACACACCGATGACCAAGACCCTGCCGGTGGGCCTGGCCGACAGCTACGCCTCGGCGCGGCTGGAAGTCGCCAGCGCCTACACCCTGCTGTTCCTGCTGATGATCGTGCCGCTGCTGATCGCCCTGCAGGCGCTCAGCGCCCGCCTGTCCCGTGGAGACCAACGATGACCGCTACCTCCATTCGCCTGCACAACTGCCGCAAGGCGTTCGCCGATGGCACCGTCGCCGTCGATGACCTGAGCCTGGAGATCCACGCGGGCGAGACCCTGGCCATCCTCGGCCCGTCCGGCTGCGGCAAGACCACCACGCTGCGCCTGATCGCCGGGCTCGAGCGCCCGGATGCCGGGCAGGTGCTGTTCGCCGGGCGTGATGTCACGCCCTTGCCCATCGAGCGCCGCGACGTGGGCATGGTGTTCCAGAACTACGCGCTGTTTCCCAACTTCAACGTGGCCGACAACATCGGTTATGGCCTGAAGGTGCGCAAGGTGCCGCGTGCCGAACGCGAACGGCGCTGCGCCGAGCTGCTCGAACTGGTCGGCCTGCAGGGTTACGGCCATCGCGCGATCCATGAGCTTTCCGGCGGCCAGCGCCAGCGCGTTGCCCTGGCCCGCGCCGTGGCGCCACGCCCGCGGGTGCTGCTGCTCGACGAACCGCTGGCGGCCCTGGATGCGCAGTTGCGCGAGCGCCTGCGCAGCGAGCTGGGCCAGTTGCTGCGCGAGCTGGCCATCACCGCGGTGTTCGTCACCCACGACCAGGGCGAGGCCATGGCTTTGGGTGACCGCATTCTGGTCATGGAGCGTGGGCGCATCGCTCAGCTGGCCACGCCGCGAGCGCTTTACCAGCAACCCGCCAATGCCTTCGTGGCGAATTTCATCGGCACCCTGAATGCGTTCGCGGTGCTTGGCCGCACCGCCAATGGCGTGCAGGTCAACGGCGGCGAGTTGCCGTGGAGCGCCAGCGAGCTGCCGGGCACCCTGTATTGCCGCCCCGAGCACTTGCAGGTGACCAGTGGCCCAGGCCAGGTGCGCGGGCGGCTGCTCGGGCAATTCTTCCAGGGCGCGCAAAGCCGCCTGCTGGTGGACGTGGGCGGCCCGCAGCCGCTGTCGGTGGACAGCAGCGATGACCGCCTGCACGCCCCCGGCGATTTGATCAACTTGGCCGTCGAGCCACAGCGAGTGTTCAGCCTCAATGCCTGATGTTATCCCCAGCACTTCGACCTTCCTGATCGCGCAGATCAGCGACCTGCACCTCAAGGCCGGCGGCAAGCCGAGTTACGGAGTGGTCGACACCCTGGCGGCGCTGCGCCGTGCGGTCGATCACCTCAACGCCAGCCAGCCGCGCCCGGACATCGTGCTTATCAGTGGTGACCTGGTGGACTTCGGTCACCCGGACGAATACGCCGTGCTGCGCCCCGAGCTGCAGCGCCTGGCCATGCCCTATTACCTGGTGCCCGGCAACCATGATGATCGTGCTCACCTGTTGGCCGCCTTCGCCGATCACGCCTACCTGCCGCAGTTGGCCGAGGCGCCGCTGGACTGGGTGGTCGATAGCCACCCCGTACGCCTGATCGGCCTCGACACGACGATTCCCGGCAGCCATGGCGGGCAACTGCAGGACAGCCAGCTGCGCTGGCTGGATGCCCAGCTGGCGCTGCGCCCGCAGGTGCCGACGGTGCTGATCCTGCACCACCCACCATTCATCAGCGGCATCGGCCATATGGACCGCGAGCCGTTTGGCAATGCGGCGGCGCTGGAGTGGCTGATCGGCGGCCATCCGCAGGTCGAGCGGCTGCTCTGCGGGCACCTGCACCGCGCCATCCAGCGGCGTTTTGCCGGCAGCCTGAGCTGCGTGTGCCCCGGGGTTTCCCACCAGATCGTGCTGGACCTGCAGCCCGCCGCGCCGGCCCACTTCAACCTGGAGCCGCCTGGCTACCTGCTGCACCACTGGCATGCCGAGCATGGCCTGGTCACCCACACCGGGGTGTTCGGTGAATACCCGGGGCCCTATCCGTTCTACGACGGCAATGGTCTGATCGACTGAGGGAAGGATTGTTGGGTATCGCTGGGCTCAACCGCAGGCTACGGGTAACTCTGCTAGCCCGGCGTCGAGCGCAGCGATACCCGGGGTTGTATCGCCTACTTGGTCGCCTTGAGCACCACGAACTTCGCTGTGGCCGCCACCTGCTCGACGCCACGGAACAGTCGCGCCAGCTTGGTGTGGTAGCCCAGGTGGCGATTGCCGACGATCCACAGCTCGCCACCGGTGACCAGCGCGCTGCGCGCCTGCTGGAACATGCGCCAGGCAAGGAAGTCGCCGACCACCTGCTGCTGGTGGAAGGGCGGGTTGCACAGCACCAGGTCCAGCGAGTCTTCGGTCTGCTCGGCCAGGCCGTCACCGGCGCGGATGGTCACCGGGCGCTCGCCCAGCGCCGCCTGCCAGTTTTCGGCGGCGGACTGCACCGCCATATAGGATTCGTCCACCAGGGTCAGCTCGGCACCCGGGCTGCTCAACGCGTAGGCGATGCCCAGCACCCCGTTGCCGCAGCCCAGGTCGGCCACCCGGCGGTCGTCCAGGTGGCGCGGCAGGTGCGGCAGGAAGGCGCGGGTGCCGATATCCAGGCCTTCGCGACAGAACAGGTTGGCGTGGTTGCAGAGCTCCAGCGCCGGTTTGTCGAGGCGGTAGCGGGTCGGGTAGGGCGACTGCGCGGCCGGCTTTGCCTCGGGTGTGGCGTGCAGCAGGCGGGCTTTTTTCACCGCCAGCGAGGCCTGCACCGGGCCGATGTATTTTTCCAGCAGGTCACCAGCGGCGCGCGGCAGGTGCTTGATCATCGCCCCGGCGATCACCTGGGCGCCTGGCGCCAGTTGGCCATGCAGGCGGATCAGCTGTTCTTCCAGCAGGGCCAGGGTTTTCGGCACGCGGATCAGCACCACATCGAATGGGCCGCGTGCTGGCTCGCTGGCTGGCACGAAGGTTACCGCGTCTTCAGTCAGGCCGTTGCGCGCCAGGTTGAGGCGCAGCGCCAGGTGGCCGAGGTGCGAGTCGCCGCTGCTGGTCACCTGGGCGCGGCCCGCCAGGGCGCAGGCCAGGGCGCCGAAGCTGTCGTTGAGCAGCAGCACGCGTGCGGCACTTGGCAGCGCTTGCACCTGTTCGAGCAGGTAGGCATCGGCGGCGTCGAAGGCCTGCAGCGGCATGCCGGGTTGCTCGGGCTGGCGCTGCAGTTCAAGGGTGGCGAACGGGGTGACGAAAGACGACGACATGCTGATCTCGTGATGGGCGTGGCGGGGCGCATTCTGCCACGGTGCGGGCAGTGAATCTTCAAGCTGTGCAGCAGTTGGCGTTATTAGCGCTTGTTCTACCGGGTGCGATCGACAAGAATCGCGGCCCTGCGAAAACGGTCGCCTCGGCCTGACCCGTCTGCGCAGCCCTCCAATAATAGTCGGACACCCGCGCGCTGCGCCGGGCCTAGCCGACAGCGACCTCACCGAAGGTCATCCGAACCCTCATTTTTCCTCAGGTGCTGCCTCGCGCATGCGCCGTTGTCTGCTATTGCCAAGGTATTGCATGTTCAAGTCCGTCGTCACCACTGCGCTGTCCGCCCTGCTGCTGATCTGCACGCCGGCCCTCGCCGCCGAGCCCATCGTCATCAAGTTCTCCCATGTGGTCGCCGAAGACACCCCGAAAGGCCGTGGCGCCCAATTGTTCAAGGAACTGGTCGAGCAGCGCCTGGGCGACAAGGTGAAGGTCGAGGTGTACCCCAACTCCACGCTGTTCGGTGATGCCGATGAGCTGCAGGCGCTGCGTGACGGCAAGGTGCAGATGCTGGCGCCTTCGCTGTCCAAGTTCGATGCCTACACCAAGCAACTGCAGGTGTTCGACCTGCCGTTCCTGTTCGATGACCTGGAGGCGGTGAAGCGCTTTCAGAAACGCGAGAAGAGCCGCGAGCTGCTGCGCTCCATGGCCAGCCATGACATCTACGGCCTGGCCTACTGGAACAACGGCATGAAGCAGCTTTCCGCCACCCGCGCGCTGAAGGCGCCTGCCGATGCCAAGGGCCTGAACTTCCGGATTCAGCCCTCGCCGGTACTGGAGGCGCAGTTCGCCCAACTGGGTGCCACCGGCAGCAAGATGGCCTTTAGCGAAACCCTGGCGGCGCTGCAGAAGGGCACCGTGCAAGGCGCGGAAAACCCCTGGTCGAACCTGGCCAGCCAGAAGCTCGACAGCGTGCAGCCGTTCATCACCGAAACCAACCACGGCTCGCTCAACTACATGCTGATCAGCAATTCCAAATTCTGGATCAGCATTCCCTACCAGGTGCGCACCCAGCTCGAAGCGATCATCGAAGAAGTCAGCTTCAAGGTGAACCAGGACGCCGAGGAGCTCAACCGCAAGAGCCGCGAGCAGTTGGTCGCCGCCGGTCGCGCGCAGATCATCACCCTGACCCACGAGCAACGCGAAGCCTGGCGCGAAGCGATGCGCCCGGTGTGGCAGCGCTTCGAGGCGGAGATCGGTGCAGATGTGCTGCGCGCGGCGCAGACCGTCAATCGGCGTTGATCGGCGGGTTGATGCCTAACTCCAGTGGGAGCGGGCCATGCCCGCGATTTTTCGCGCGCATGGCGCGCTCCCACATTTAGTTCGTAGGGTGGACGACGCTTCACCTACGCGGCCCGACCCGTCCACCGCTGCAATCGCAATGGTGGATGAAAAAAGCGTCATCCACCCTACAACTACGAAGCGCGCAACTCTTCCAGCAGCAAACGCGCTGGCGCCGATAACGGCGCGCCGCGCCGGCTGATCACCCCATAAGGCTCGCTGCGCAGCACCTGGGCCATCTCCAGGCAGGCCAGTTGGCCGGCGCGGGCCGCCGACTGGGCGGTTTCCCGTGGCATCAGGGCCACCAGGTTCGGGTCTTCCTGCAGCAGCATCAGGGTGGCGAAGGTCGAGGCGGTTTCCAGCGGGTAGCGCGGAAATTCCAGCTCGGCGTCGCTGAACGCCCGCTCCAGCACCAGGCGCATCGGCATGTTCGCCGGGAACACCACCCAGCTGTAGGCCGCCAGTTGCGACAGGCTCAGGCGCGGTGTAGCCGCCAGCGGATGGGCCGGGTTGGCCACCACCTTCAGCTGTTCGTCATGCAGGCTCAGGCAGTCGTAGTCGTCCGGCCGGCGGCTCACGCTGGTGCGGCAGATCGCCAGATCCAGGCGGCCCTGGTCGATCAGGCTGAGCAGCCGCGCGCTGGTGTCCTCGACGATTTCCACCGACAGCTCCGGTTGCCGCGCGCGCAGCCGCGACAGGGCGCGGGTCAGGTGCGGCACCGCGCCCATGATCACCCCGACCACCAAGCGCCCGCCCTGGCCCTGCAGGATGCCGAGCATCTCCTCGCGCAGGTGCGCCAGGTCGCTGTGGATCAGCCGCGCATAGCGGATCGCGCAACGGCCCAGGTCATTGGCCTCCAGGCCCTGGCTGGTGCGGGTGAACAGCCGGGTGCCGAATGCCGATTCGATTTCGTTGAGCGCCTTGGTCGCCCCTGGCTGGCTGATCGCCACGGCGTCGGCGGCCTTGTGCAGGGAGCCCTGTTCGTCGAGGGCGATGAGCAGGCGCAGCTGTTTCAGGCGCAATCGGGAAACCAGGGCGGGGAGGGATGCGAGCATGGTGATAACCATCGGTTATTGCTTGATCAGAGCCTGTCATTAGGCAGGCTGGCGCTCAGCTCGTAAAGTCTGCCCTGTACCCGTTCGGGCAAGACTGACAAGAGAGATAAGCCATGCGACTGATCCAGTTCGAAACCACCAGCGGCCAGCGTCAGGTTGGCGTTGTCGACGGCGAGGCCGTGCATACCGTACGCGGCGTGGCCAGCACCCGCGAGCTGGCGCTGGCGGCGATCCGCGCCGGGCGCAGCCTGCAGGCCGAGGTCGAGAACCGTGGCAGCGACGCTGGCCCGGCCTATGCCGAGCTGCAGCAGGGCGGGCGCATCCTGGCGCCGCTGGATCACCAGGACCCGGCCCACTGCCTGATCAGCGGCACCGGCCTGACCCACCTGAGCAGCGCCTCGACCCGCGACAAGATGCACCAGCAGAAGGGCCAGGACGAAGCCACCCTGACCGATACCATGCGCATCTTCCGCTGGGGCCTGGAGGGCGGCAAACCAGGCGCCGGCCAGGTTGGCGCGCAGCCGGAGTGGTTCTACAAGGGCGACGGCAGCATCGTCGTGCGCCCAGGTGCCGACCTGCCGCTGCCGAGCTTCGCCGAAGATGGTGGCGAGGAGCCGGAGCTGGTCGGCCTGTACGTGATCGGGGATGACGGCAAGCCCTATCGCCTGGGTTACGCGCTGGGCAACGAGTTCTCCGACCACGTGCTGGAGCGCCGCAATTACCTGTACCTGGCGCACTCCAAGCTGCGCTTCTGCGCCTACGGGCCGGAGCTGCGCGTCGGTGCGCTGCCGGCGCATCTGTCCGGCACCAGCCGCATTCATCGCGGCGGCGAAGTGATCTGGGAGAAGGAGTTTCTCAGCGGCGAGGAGAACATGTGCCACAGCCTGGAGAACCTGGAATTCCACCACTTCAAGTACCAGCAGTTCCTGCGCCCGGGCGACGTGCACGTGCATTACTTCGGCACCGCGACCCTGTCCTATGCCGACGGCATTCAGGCGCAACCCGGCGACACCTTCGAGATCGAGATGAAAGCGTTCGGCGCACCCCTGCGCAATGGGCTGGTAGCGGCGGCTGAGCCGCTCGAGCCGGGTGGCGTGACCGCGCTTTAAAAATTGTTCACCGGGCCTTGGAACCTGCTAACGATCTTCATGCCGGGCTTTAGCTATTTTGACTGCAGCGCGGCGGTAGCGGCCATCGGCGCTGCTGCTTTTGTAGGAGGGGCTTTAGCCGCGATTGTGCTTGTTCAGGCGTAAAGAGCTCGCGGCTAAAGCCCCTCCCACGAGGTCGTTGAATATCCGCTACCGCCTGGCAGTTGCCCGTACGCATGCCCAGAAAGATCGTGAGCAGGTTCTTAGGGCCCCGCTTGGTTTTCCACAGGAGGAATATTTCATGTCCGTTAATGGCCATAACATCATCGGCGGCGCCTACAGTGCCCGCGGCAGCGTGAAGCTGCAGAGCTACGATGCCAGCACTGGCGAAGCCCTGCCCCACGACTTCATCCAGGCCACGCCTGAGGAAGTCGACGCTGCCGCCAAAGCCGCTGCAGCCGCCTACCCGACCTACCGCAGCCTGCCGGCTGAAAAGCGCGCCGCGTTCCTCGATGCCATCGCCGACGAGCTGGATGCCCTGGGCGACGAATTCGTCGCCACCGTATGCCGCGAAACCGCTCTGCCGAGCGCCCGTATCCAGGGTGAGCGCGGCCGTACCAGCGGCCAGATGCGCCTGTTCGCCAAAGTGCTGCGCCGTGGCGACTTCTACGGTGCGCGCATCGACCGTGCCCTGCCGGATCGCCAGCCGTTGCCGCGCCTGGATCTGCGCCAGTACCGCATCGGCCTCGGCCCGGTGGCCGTGTTTGGCGCCAGCAACTTCCCGCTGGCCTTCTCCACCGCCGGTGGTGATACCGCCGCCGCCCTGGCCGCTGGTTGCCCGGTGGTGTTCAAGGCCCACAGCGGCCACATGACCACCGCCGCCCACGTCGGTGAAGCCATCCTGCGCGCCGCCGAGAAAACCGCCATGCCCAAGGGCGTGTTCAACATGATCTACGGTGCCGGCGTTGGCGAGGAACTGGTCAAGCACCCGGCCATCCAGGCCGTCGGCTTCACCGGCTCGCTGAAAGGCGGCCGCGCCCTGTGCGACATGGCCGCAGCGCGCCCGCAGCCGATCCCGGTATTCGCCGAGATGAGCAGCATCAACCCGGTCATCCTGCTGCCCGAGGCTGCCAAGGCCCGTGGCGAGAAAATCGCCGGCGAGCTGGCCGGTTCGGTGGTCATGGGCTGTGGCCAGTTCTGCACCAACCCGGGCCTGGTGATCGGTATCCGTTCGCCCGAGTTCAGCGCCTTCCTGGCAAGCTTCACCGCCAAGATGGCCGAGCAGCAGCCGCAGACCATGCTCAACGCCGGCACCCTGAAGAGCTACGTGAAAGGCCTGGACGCGCTCAACGCACACTCCGGCATCACCCACCTGACCGGCGCCAAGCAGGAAGGCAACCAGGCGCGTCCGCAACTGTTCAAGGCCGACGTCAGCCTGCTGCTGAATGGTGACGAGCTGCTGCAGGAAGAAGTCTTCGGCCCGACCACCATCGTCGTCGAAGTGGCTGACAAGGCCGAGCTGCTCAAGGCCATCAACGGCCTGCACGGCCAGCTGACCGCCACCCTGCTCACCGAGCCGGGCGACCTGGCTGGCAGCGAAGAGCTGTTCGCACTGCTCGAGCAGAAAGTTGGCCGTGTGCTGTTCAACGGCTACCCGACCGGCGTGGAAGTCTGCGACGCCATGGTTCATGGCGGCCCGTACCCGGCGACCTCCGACGCCCGTGGCACCTCGGTCGGCACCCTGGCCATCGACCGCTTCCTGCGCCCGGTGTGCTACCAGAACTGCCCGGACGCCCTGCTGCCCGACGCGTTGAAGAACGCCAACCCGCTGGGCATCGCCCGCCTGGTAGATGGCGCCAGCCGCCGCGACGCGCTGTAAGCCTCACTGCAATACAAAAGAGCCGACCTTGGGGTCGGCTTTTTCATGGGCGGTGGTTTTTCCCGGGTGTCGCTGCGCTCGACCCGGGCTACGGTGTTCCGAACCTATCTCATGTGGGAGCGGGCGGGGACGCCAGTCCATGCCCGCGATTCGCGCGCATGGCGCGCTCCCACAAGATGGTGGTGCCAGCTCGTAGGGTGGATAACGCAAAGCTTATCCACCAATCGCTTCAGGCCGACGCGTTGTCCCTGATCTTTACCGGTGTTTCCCGCCGCGGCTTTGCGCGACACTAGGCCCATGAGCCCTGATGGAGCCGCCGATGAGCAACGACGACAAGTTCACCCGCCAGACCCTTCTCGACGTACAGACCCTGACGCCCAGCCTGTTCACCCTGCGCACCACCCGGGATGCCGGGTTTCGCTTTCGCGCCGGGCAGTTCGTCCGCCTGGGTGTGGAGAAGGCCGATGGCTCGGTGGTCTGGCGCGCCTATTCGCTGGTCTCGGCCCCCCACGACGAGCACCTGGAATTCTTTTCCATCGTGGTGCCCGGTGGTGAGTTCACCAGCGAACTGAGCCGTCTGCGCGTCGGCGATACCCTGCTGGTGGAGAAAATGGCCACCGGCTACCTGACCCTGGATCGCTTCGTCGACGGCCGCGACCTGTGGCTGCTCGGCAGCGGTACCGGCATCGCCCCGTTCCTGTCCATGCTGCAGGATTTCGAGGTGTGGGAGCGCTTCGAGCGCATCGTGCTGGTGTACAGCGCGCGCACGGTCGCCGAGCTGGCCTATCAGGACATGATCCATGGCTTCTCCGAGCTGGAGCACCTGGCCGAGTACACCCACAAGCTCACCTACCTGCCAGTGGTCACCCGCGAGCAGGCGCCCGGTTGCCTGAATGCGCGGATCACCGGGCTGATCGACAGTGGCGAGTTGGAGCGCGCCGCTGGTCTGGAACTGACCCCCGAGCATTCGCGGGTGATGATCTGCGGCAACCCGCAGATGATCGACGACATTCGCCAGTGCCTGAAGGCGCGCAACATGAACCTCAGCCTGACCCGCCGGCCCGGGCAGGTAGCCGTGGAAAACTACTGGTAAACCTGCAGGCTGACAGGCCCACAGGGCATGTAAAGCATGGTTACAAACTTGCCGCTTTCGATGTGACTCGCGCTCCAGTAGATTGTGGGGCCTGTTTCCCATTACCCGGTCTTCATGGACAGCGACAGTAGACGATCGCCCTCGCCGTTATGGACGAGGGCGGTACTTCCCAAAGGCAGCGCCACCCGGCGCGCGCCTCGCGTGCAGCAAAACGCTGCGCATTCTTCCCGACAGCCGAGCCTTCACGCGCCTGCCTTGCGCATGCGTGGTGCGTTCGGCCGTCTCCGTTTTCCCCTAGAGAGAGCTACACACTAAATGGAATGGATGGCTGATCCAACGGCCTGGCTGGGCCTGTTGACCCTGATCGTCTTGGAAATCGTCCTGGGCATCGACAACCTGGTGTTTATCGCCATCCTTGCCGACAAGCTGCCACCCCATCAGCGCGACCGTGCGCGGGTGATCGGCCTGAGCCTGGCGCTGATCATGCGCCTGGGCCTGCTGGCCAGCATGGCCTGGCTGGTAACCCTCACCGACCCGCTGATCGAGGTGTTCGGCAAGACCTTCTCCGGGCGTGACCTGATCATGCTGTTCGGTGGCGTGTTCCTGTTGTTCAAGGCCACCATGGAGCTGCACGAACGGCTGGAAGGCCGCGTGCATCAGCCCGGTGGCGCGCGCACCTACGCCAAGTTCTGGCCGGTGGTGGCGCAGATCATCGTGCTCGACGCGGTGTTCTCGCTGGATGCGGTGATCACTGCCGTCGGCATGGTCGAGCACCTGCAAGTGATGATGATCGCGGTGATCATCTCCATCGGCCTGATGATCGTCGCCAGCAAGCCGCTGACCGCCTTCGTCAACGCCCGCCCGACGGTGATCATGCTGTGCCTGGGCTTTCTGATGATGATCGGCTTCAGCCTGACCGCCGAAGGCCTGGGCTTCCACATTCCGAAAGGTTACCTGTACGCGGCCATCGGCTTCTCGATCCTCATCGAGCTGTTCAACCAGGTCGCCCGTTCGCGTCGCAAGCGCAGCCTGCAGGGCCAGCGCGGTTTGCGTGCGCGCACCGCCCACGCGGTGATGCGCATGCTTGGCGGCAAGGTGCAGGCCGATGAAGTGGGTGAGGACATCGCCGACATGCTCGAGGGCGAGCAGGGCGAAACCGCGCTGTTCGACCGCCGCGAGCGGGTGATGATCAGCGGCGTGCTGAACATGGCCGAGATGTCGATCCAGAAGGTCATGACCGACCGCATGGAAGTCGACCGCATCGACCTCGACGATGACCCGGCGAAGATCCAGCAAGCGCTGCTCGACTCGCCGCATTCGCGCCTGGTGGTGACCCGCAGCGACTCCCGTGAGGAGCCGCTGGGTTACGTCCACAAGAAGGAGCTGTTCAAGGAGTTGCTCAAGGGCCAGCAACCGGACATCGAAAGCCTGGTGCGGGCGCCGATCAACCTGCCGGACAGCTCCAGCGTGCTCAGCGCTCTGGAACAGATGCGCCAGGGTTCCACCCACGTGGCCTTCGTGGTCAACGAGTTCGGCGGTTTCGAAGGCCTGCTGACCCTCACCGACATTCTCGAAGCCATCGCCGGTGAGCTGCCGGATGCCAGCGAGGTGGATGGCCCGGATGTCGAGGAGGTGGACGACGGTTACCGCGTCAACGGTGCGGTCAACCTGGCGGTGCTGCGCGAGCGGATGAACTTTGCGGCCAAGCCGACCGACGACTACCAGACCCTGGCGGGCCTGGCCATGAGCCTACTCGACCGCCTGCCGCTGATCGGCGACAAGGTCGATTACCTGGGCTGGGAGCTGACCGTGATCGAGGTCAAGGAGCGCCGGGTAACCCGCGTGCTGCTCAAGCCAGGCAGTGAATCGGCTGCGTAAAGGCACTGTAGCGAAACGAAAAACGGCGCCTCTCAGGGCGCCGTTTTCATGTCCGGCGTTTGCCGGTCACTCTTTGTGCTGGCCGCTTTTCAGCAGGTCGCGAATTTCCGTCAGCAGCACTTCCTGGGTGCTCGGTGCCGGCGGTACCGAAGGCGCCGCCGCTTCTTCGCGCTTGAGGCGGTTGATCGCTTTCACGCCCATGAAGATGGCGAACGCGACGATCACGAAGTCGATAACCGTCTGGATAAAGCGCCCGTAGGCCAGCACTACGGCAGGGATATCGCCCTCGGCGGCCTTGAGGGTGATGGCCAGGTCGGAGAAATCCACCCCGCCGATCAGCAGGCCCAGGGGCGGCATGATCACGTCACCGACGAAGGATGAAACGATCTTGCCGAAGGCGGCACCGATGATGATACCGACCGCCATGTCGACGACGTTGCCCTTGACCGCGAACGCCTTGAATTCGTTGATGATGCTCATGTGCAACCCCCTGGATCCGATTGGTGCGCTGAAGTGTAAAGCACTGCTGCCTGTCTGCCCTATGCCGCCGTTTGGGCAGCGCTAGGTTTGTGACCCTGGTGGTGGGCAATTGTCCGAATTTATTACCGGTCGATGCCCGAGCTGCATTCAGCGGAACGCTCTACCGCGAGCTTTGGTGCAGTGCGGCAACCCGTATTCAGGCACCTTGCACGCCATTGACGAAGATCAAAAGCCAGGCTTTTTCAGCGGACTAGAGTGCGCTCATGCATCTATACGGGAGCCTCTGTCATGCCCATCGATTATTCAGCCCAGCCCGGAATGCCGCTGCTGCGCGGCAATCCTGCGTATGCCGCACTGGTCGAGCAGCACGACGATGTCGACCGCCGTATCGCCCGTATCGAGAGCGGCCTGGAGCGGCCCGAGGGGCTCAGCCTGGCGGCCCTGAAACTGCGCCGCTCCGGTTTGCGCGAGGACCTGGCGCGCCAGCGCCGCAAGACACGGGGTGAGTGCTGCAATTGCGGCAACAACTGCGGCGGTTGATGCTGCTCGTCGGGCGGTTCGTGCGGGTGGTGATGGGCTAAGGTCAATGCATCATCACCCAACAGAGAGGAGCGCCCCATGACTGCCGAGCACAATCTGCGTGAGGAATTTCGTGAGTATGGCGATGCCCTGGCCGAGCGTCGCAAGAGCCACCCGGGTTTCGATGGCCTGGTGGGCCGTTATCAGGACCTGGACAAACGCATCGTCGATCTCGAGTCGGGCAATCAGCCCTTCGATGACGAAACCCTGGGCCGCCTGCGCCGCGAACGGGTGGTGCTCAAGGACAAGATCGTCCAGGAGCTGACTTACGGCTGAGCCTTTGGCCGATGTCGGGCGCGGCGATGCTCTGAGTCTTTACCGACGGATTCCTGGGTATCGCTGCGCTCAACCGCAGGCTACGAGCTGGTTTCTGTAGCCTGGGTTAGCCGTAGGCGTAACCCAGGGATTCGTCAGGCCTGCACCACAAAACGCCGCAGCCCCGGCGCTTCCGGCTCCTTACCCAGCTCGCGCATCTTGTATGGCAGCTCACCCAGCACCTGTAGGCAGAACCGACTGCCCAATTCATCCTGCTCGTAACAGCACAGCAGCCAGCGACGTCCATCGCTGACGGTCTGTTGCAGCAGTGCGCGGCCAATGCCCAGGCGGCGGTATTTCTTGAGCAGGAACAGGTCGGCGAACTCCATGTCGGCGATGCCCGGGCCCTCGCAGGCTTCAAGCAACAGAAAACCGGCGATGAAGTCATCGACCAGAATCAGCTGCGCGCTCCAGCCGTCGTCCTGCCAGTAGCGTTGCAGGTGCGCTTCGTGCACGTAGAAGCGGCCGTCGACCTCGACGTCTTCCTGCTCCCAGTCCGACGACTCGTAGGCGTAGAACTGGTAGAGGTTGCGGATCAGCGGCAGTTGTTCGGCGGTGGTGGGGACAAGCCTGATCGACATGCTGGGTACCTGCAGATGAGCGGCGCATTATCGGCAAGCGCGCCGGCGGCTGATAGCCCAGGTAGCGAAAGTCTGTAAATTTATCCAGTTGTTCGGTATCGTTTCGGCCTCGATTCATCAGGCAGGACGACTCCCATGGCCAAGGCCAAACGCTTGTACGGCTGCACCGAGTGCGGCGCGACCTTTCCCAAGTGGGCCGGGCAATGCGGCGAGTGCGGCGCCTGGAACAGCCTCACCGAAACCATGATCGAAGCCGGCGGCGCCGCAGCGCCCAGTGGCCGAACCGGGTGGGCCGGGCAACAGGCGCAGTTGAAGACCCTGGCCGAAGTCAGCGTCGAGGAGATGCCGCGCTTTTCCACGGCCTCGGCCGAACTGGACCGGGTGCTGGGGGGGGGGCTGGTGGATGGCTCGGTGGTGCTGATCGGCGGCGACCCGGGTATCGGCAAGTCGACCATCCTGCTGCAGACCCTGTGCAACGTCGCCCAGCGCTTTCCGGCGCTGTACGTCACCGGTGAGGAGTCCCAGCAGCAGGTGGCGATGCGCGCCCGGCGCCTGGGCCTGCCGGAAGACAAGCTCAAGGTGATGACCGAAACCTGCATCGAAAGCATCATCGCCACCGCCCGCCATGAAAAGCCCAAGGTGATGGTCATCGACTCGATCCAGACCATCTTTACCGAGCAGTTGCAGTCGGCCCCCGGCGGCGTTGCCCAGGTGCGCGAGAGCGCGGCGCTGCTGGTGCGCTTCGCCAAGCAGAGCGGCACGGCGATCTTCCTGGTCGGCCACGTGACCAAGGAAGGCTCGCTGGCCGGCCCGCGGGTACTCGAACACATGGTCGACACCGTGCTGTATTTCGAGGGCGACCCCGATGGCCGCCTGCGCCTGCTGCGCGCGGTGAAGAACCGCTTCGGGGCGATCAACGAACTGGGCGTGTTCGGCATGACCGACAAGGGCCTCAAGGAAGTCAGCAACCCCTCGGCGATCTTCCTCACCCGCGCCCAGGAAGAGGTGCCGGGCAGCATCGTCATGGCCACCTGGGAAGGTACCCGGCCGATGCTGGTGGAGGTGCAGGCGCTGGTCGATACCAGCCATATGGCCAACCCGCGGCGGGTGACCCTGGGCCTGGATCAGAACCGCCTGGCCATGCTGCTGGCCGTGCTGCACCGCCATGGCGGCATTCCCACCTACGACCAGGACGTGTTTCTCAACGTGGTCGGCGGCGTCAAGGTGCTGGAAACGGCCTCCGACCTGGCGCTGATGGCCGCGGTGATTTCCAGCCTGCGCAACCGGCCGCTGCCCCATGATCTGCTGGTGTTTGGCGAGGTCGGCCTGTCCGGCGAGATCCGCCCGGTGCCGAGTGGCCAGGAGCGTTTGAAGGAGGCGGCCAAGCATGGCTTCAAGCGTGCCATCGTGCCCAAGGGCAACGCGCCGAAAGAGGCGCCGGCCGGTTTGCAGGTGGTCGCGGTGACGCGCCTGGAGCAGGCGCTCGACGCGCTGTTCGAGTGACTGCGGCGTTGTGCCGCTGGGGCCGCCTGGCGGCGATTGACCTGGGTCAATCGTGGGGCAGGGCAGCAGTCGCAGGATAAGGGCGTACCCACAGAGGAGACGCCATCATGCTGCTGTTCTACGACATCATCGCCAAAGCCAGTTTCTCGCAGGTGGACCGCCTGGGCATCGAGCGCAAGCGTCAGCCGCTTGTCGATGTGCTGCCACGCCTGGTGAAAGCCCGTCGCGCCCGTCGCCGGGAAGCCGATGTGGCGTGCTGTGAATTCACCATTCACTGAGTCGGGCGGCTGCCCGGGCGCTGCGCCGCCATTGCTGATCCGCGTACAGGAAACGGTCGCGTTCGGCTTTGTCCGACGCGGCCGTTTTCGTTTAGTTGTCGTCTTCGCAGAGCGCTGCCAGTTCGCGCTCGAGCAGCTGTTCGTCGCCCAGGTTGAGTTCCACCAGGCGGCGCAGATGGCTCATCGAGTCGAGGTCGATATGGTGGCAGAGAAAGCCCAGCACGCGTTCTTCGCGGTGTACCAGTTCGACCTGCATGCTCACCTGCAGGTTGTCATCGAGGGCGATGCGCAGCAGGTAGTCCTGGCCGGTGTCGCCTTCCCAGTTCCACGGGCGGCGCACCAGCACGCCACGGAACGAGATGTCGTGCAGTTCCACTTGCCAGCTCTGCTCACCCTGCACGATCTCGGCGGGGGCGTCGAAGGCGATGCGCTGGAAGCGCCGACGTTCGTGGTTGTCACTCATGGAAGCTGTCCTCTATTGGTTTAGGGTCTGTTGCCGTTTCAACGCGCGTGAAACGGCAACAGACCCTCGTCCACTATAGCCAAGCCGCGCGGTGGCGTCGTCGGATGCGTGCTCGGCGGGGCGTCAGGTTTGCGGCGACCAGCCGTACTCCATGGCGTGCTTGACCAGGTCGGCGGGCTTTTCGATATCCAGTTTGCGGCGAATGTTCAGCCGGTAGGTTTCCACGGTGCGTACGCTGATCGCCAGTTCGCGGGCCATGGCCTTGTTGTTCAGGCCCTGGGCCATCATCAGCAGCACCTGGCGTTCGCGCGGGGTGAGTTCACCTTCCTCACTGTCTTCCTGGGCCAGCTTGTGGGCCACGTCGTTGCTGTAGAAGCGCCCGCCGACCGCCAGCACCTCGATGGCCGAGATGATGTCCTGGGACGGCGCCTCCTTGAGCACGTAGCCCGAGGCGCCCATGCGTAGCGAGCTGCTCACGTACTCCTGATTGTCGTACATGCTCAGGATCAGCACCTTGGTGGCCGGGTGGCGCTTGCTGATGATGCCGGTCAGCTCCAGGCCGTTGATGTCCTTGAGACCGATGTCCATCAGCAGGATGTCCGGTTGTTCGCGGGCCACCAGTTCCAGCGCTTCGCTGCCACTGCCGGCTTCACCGGCGATCTCGAAGTGCTCGACCATCGACAGCAGCGTGCGGATGCCTTCGCGCACCAGGATGTGGTCGTCGACGAGGGCGATGCGGATGGTCTTCATGCGGGCGCGGTCCGGGGTTGTTGCACGTCGGCTGAGAGTAACAGGGCGACGCTGAGAACGGTGCCGGCCGAGGTGGAGGCGATGCTGAACTCGCCGCCAAAGTGCTCGACCCGCTCGCGAATGTTACGCAGGCCGATGCCACCGCTCTGCTCGGCCTGGCGCGGGCTGAAGCCGCTGCCGTCGTCGCTGATGCGCAGTTTGACCCGGCGGTGGTTGCCGGTCAGCTGGATGGCCACCTGGCCGGCCCTGGCGTGGCGTTCGATATTGGTCAGCGCCTCCTGGAGGATGCGAAACAGCGCCACGTTCATGTCCTCGCTCAGGCGCGTGTCGCCCAGGCGGTTGTCATAGTCCACGCGCAGGCCGCTGCGCTGCTCGAATTCGCTGGCCAGCTGGCCGATCGCCGAGGCCAGGCCGAGGGTGTCGAGCAGCGAGGGGTGCAGGTCGTGGGAGATGCGCCGCACTTCGCCGATCGCCCCGGCCAGGCGTTCGATACCCTGGCGCAGGGTGTGCGCGGCGCTGGGCTTGCCGGCGTCCAGCTCGTGGGCAGCCAGCTCGAACTTGAACTTGATCGACACCAGCAACTGGCTGATGCCGTCGTGCAGTTCCCGGGACAGCCGCGAGCGTTCTTCCTCCTGGGAGGTGATGATGCGCTGGGTCAGCTGCTGCTGCCGACGGTCGGCCAGACGCTGTTCGCTGACGTTGAGGGTCAGGCCGCTGGCGAACACCAGCAGCACCGCGATCAGCGCGACGATGGCGATGGCCAGCATGGTGGTGCG
The DNA here is from genome assembly GCF_031119625.1 of Pseudomonas sp. G34. GTDB lineage: Bacteria > Pseudomonadota > Gammaproteobacteria > Pseudomonadales > Pseudomonadaceae > Aquipseudomonas. The sequence goes on along the minus strand of NZ_JAVHZV010000030.1, from coordinate 88,668 downwards.
GATGCCGCTGCCCACGTCGTGGCGAACCTGGGCGATGGCCTTGTCGACGTCTTCCAGGTAGATGCCGGTGCCGAGTATCCAGCCCCAGCGGTCGAGCTGGGTCACGTAGGCGAGCTTTTCGGCCACCTGGCCGGTGGAGGGCTTCTGCCAGGCGTAGCGCTGGAAACCGTCGCCTGCGGTGGCACTGCGGAGCAATGCCTGGATCACCGGCAGGCCATGGGGGTCGGTCATGTTCCACAAGTCCTTGCCCACCAGCGCCGCCTGGCGCGGATGCATGAGGTTCTTGCCGTTACGGTCGTAGACGAAGAAGTAGCCGTCGCTGCCGAAGTTGATGCGCTGCAGCAGCGCCAGCACCTGGCGCTTGGTTTGCTCGTCGTCGCGGCCGCTGTGGTACAGCGGCGCGATGCTGCTCATGGCCATTTCCACGTAGTGCTTGAGCTCGGCCTGCTTGCTGCCAAGGATGCTGTGCTCGATGAGCTGGGCCTGCTGGTTGCCCAGGCGCTGGTTCTGGACCAGCACCAGCAGGCACACCACGGCCACGGCCAGCAGCATGGGCAGCAGGCTCAGGGCGACGATCTTGTGCTTGAGTTGCATTGGGCACTCCTGGCAACCGGGCCGCCCGGCGGCGGCTGAGAAGCCGCCGAGCATACACAAAGCGGCGTCGTGCGGCTGGCAGTGGCGCTGTGCTGTTACGTAGTTATACGCAGCGGGGCGTGGGTAGTTTTGCGAATTACTGCCAGGGGGCCATGGGGGGATAGTTGGCAGGCTCCGCTTGCAGAGCATCACAATAACAATGATGTCGTGGGCCACGGCCTGCGGCTGGAGATGTTCAATGACCAGAATGGCCAGCCATATCGCCTGGTTTGCGGTCGCGTTGCTGGGCGCCTTCGCCCTGGGCACCGTGGCGCTGAACCGCGGCGAGTCGATCAATGCCTTGTGGATCGTCGTCGCTGCCGTGGCGATCTACCTCGTTACCTACCGCTACTACAGCCTGTTCATCGCCACCAAGGTGATGCAGCTCGACCCCAGCCGCGCCACCCCTGCGGTGCTCAACAACGATGGCCTGGACTACGTTCCGACCAACAAGCACATCCTTTTCGGTCACCACTTCGCCGCCATCGCTGGCGCCGGCCCGCTGGTCGGCCCGGTCCTCGCCGCGCAGATGGGCTACCTGCCGGGCACCCTCTGGCTGATCGCCGGCGTGGTGCTGGCCGGTGCCGTGCAGGACTTCATGGTGCTGTTCCTCTCCACCCGCCGCAACGGCCGCTCCCTGGGCGACATGGTTCGCGAGGAGATGGGCCGCATCCCCGGCACCATCGCGCTGTTCGGCTGTTTCCTGATCATGATCATCATCCTCGCGGTGCTGGCGCTGATCGTCGTCAAGGCCCTGGCGGAAAGCCCGTGGGGCATGTTCACGGTGATGGCGACCATCCCCATCGCGATGTTCATGGGCGTCTACATGCGCTACGTCCGCCCGGGCCGCATCGGCGAGATCTCCCTGATCGGGGTGATCCTGCTGCTCGGCTCGATCTGGCTGGGTGGCGTGGTCGCCGCTGACCCGGTGTGGGGGCCGGCCTTCACCTTCACCGGCGTGCAGATCACCTGGATGCTGATCGGCTACGGTTTCGTCGCCGCGGTACTGCCGGTGTGGCTGATCCTGGCGCCGCGCGACTACCTGTCGACCTTCCTGAAGATCGGCACCATCATCGCCCTGGCCATCGGCATCCTGGTGGTCATGCCCGAGCTGAAGATGCCGGCGCTGACCCAGTTCACCGACGGCAGCGGCCCGGTGTGGAAGGGCACCCTGTTCCCGTTCCTGTTCATCACCATCGCCTGCGGAGCGGTGTCCGGCTTCCACGCGCTGATCAGCTCGGGCACCACGCCCAAGCTGCTGGCCAACGAAACCCACGCCCGCTACATCGGTTACGGCGGCATGCTGATGGAGTCCTTCGTGGCCATCATGGCCATGGTCGCCGCCTCGGTGATCGAGCCGGGCATCTACTTCGCCATGAACAGCCCGGCGGCACTGGTTGGCTCGGATGTTCAGTCGGTAGCCGCCACGGTCAGCAGCTGGGGCTTCATGATCACTCCCGAGCAGCTCGAGGCGGTCGCCCGCGATATCGGCGAGAACACCGTCCTGGCCCGTGCCGGCGGTGCACCGACCCTCGCCGTGGGCATCGCGCAGATCCTCCACAGCGTGCTGCCAGGTGAGAACACCATGGCGTTCTGGTACCACTTCGCGATCCTCTTCGAGGCGTTGTTCATCCTCACCGCAGTGGACGCCGGTACCCGCGCCGGTCGCTTCATGCTGCAGGACCTGCTCGGCAACTTCGTGCCGGCCCTGAAGAAAACCGAGTCGTGGACCGCCAACGTGATCGCCACGGCCGGCTGCGTGGCCCTGTGGGGCTGGTTGCTGTACCAGGGCGTGATCGATCCGCTGGGCGGCATCAACACCCTGTGGCCGCTGTTCGGCATCTCCAACCAGATGCTCGCCGGTATCGCGCTGATGCTTGGCACCGTGGTGCTGATCAAGATGAAGCGCGAGCGCTACGTGTGGGTGACCCTGATCCCGGCCACCTGGCTGCTGATCTGCACCACCACCGCAGGTTTGATCAAGCTGCTCGACCCGAACCCGGCGGTGGGCTTCCTGGCCCTGGCCAAGAAGTACCAGGCTGCCCTGGACGCCGGTCAGGTCATCGCCCCGGCCAAGGACATCGGCCAGATGCAGCACGTGATCTTCAACGCCTACACCAACGCCACGCTTACCGTGCTGTTCCTGTTCGTGGTGCTCAGCGTGCTGTTCTACGCCATCAAGGTCGGCCGTGCCGCCTGGAGCAAGGCGCTGCGTACCGATCAGGAGGCGCCGTATCAGGCGCTTCCCGCTGACGCACCGGAGGTCGCCCGTGTTCAATGATCTCAGCCGCATGGGCAAGTACCTCGGCCAGGCTGCACGGATGCTGGTGGGCATGCCCGACTACGACACCTACGTCGAGCACATGGCCAACAAGCACCCGGACCAGCCGGTAATGAGCTACGAAGCCTTCTTCCGCGAGCGCCAGGAAGCGCGCTATGGTGGCGGCAAGGGGCGGCCGGTGCGCTGCTGTTGATCTCGCCGGGCTGAGCGCCCGCTTCAAGCACCACACGCCACGCCTAGTCGTGGCGTGTGGCATTCAGAGGAACGCTTTTTATGTCCTTCACCCCCATTCCGGTCACCGTGCTCAGCGGTTTTCTCGGTGCTGGTAAAACCACGCTGCTGCGCCACATCCTCAAGGCCGAGCACGGCCTGAAGATCGCCGTGATCGAAAACGAATACAGCGAAATGCCGATCGACAGCCAGTTGCTCGGCAGCGAGCCGGTGCAGGTGCTGACCCTGGCCAACGGCTGCGTGTGCTGCTCCATTCACGTCGAGCTGGAGAAGGCGCTGTTTCTGCTGCTCGAGAAGCTCGACAGTGGTGAGCTGGCCTTTGATCGTCTGGTCATCGAATGCACCGGCCTCGCCGACCCGGCGCCGGTGGCGCAAACCTTTTTCGCCACCGAAGAGCTCTGCGACCGTTACGTGCTGGACGGCATCATCACCCTGGTGGACGCTGCCAATGCCGAGCGCCATCTGCAGGAAACCATCGCCCAGGCCCAGGTCGGCTTTGCCGACCGCATCCTGCTGAGCAAGACCGACCTGGTCGATGACACTGCCCGTGCTGCCCTTACCACGCGCCTGCAACGGATCAACCGGCGGGCGCCGATCCGCGTGGTCGAGCATGGGCGTATCGACCTGGCCGAGCTGCTCGACGTGCGCGGCTTCAATCTGAATGCCGATTTAGCGCCAAGCCTGCGACCGGTCATGCCGGGCAAGAGCGTCGACCGCATCGCCACGCTGGTGCTGAGCAGCGACCAGCCGCTGGATCTGGATCGGCTCAGTGGCTTCATGGAGACGTTGCTCGAGGAACACGGCAATTCGCTGCTGCGCTACAAAGGCGTGCTGAGCATTGCCGGCGAAGAGCGCCGCATGGTGTTCCAGGGCGTGCTGCGGCTCTATGGCTTCGACTGGGACAGCGAGTGGGGCGCCGACGAGAAGCGCGAAAGCGTGATGGTGTTTATCGGCGACAGCCTGCCGGAGGAGGCGATTCGTCAGGGTTTTGCCGAGGTGAATGCCTGAGGTTTCCAACATTGCTTGCGACGCTCAGTAGGCTACCTGGCAAAAATGGCAGGGCATAAAAATGTTCTTCACATTTTCCCGGGGAGGATGCGCTTGATACTGGACTGGCGAATAAGTGTTCGCTGCCGATGACTTGGCACTCTCCATTGGCCCGCCGCCTGGACTAGTGGGTTTCGCCCCTTACGGGCGAGTCACTTTCTCTTGCTTGCCCAAGAGAAAGTAACCAAAGAGAAGGGCACCCCACCATCCGGCCCCGGCTGCGCCGGGGTTCCCTCATTCCACCACCACTCCAGGGGCACGCTGCGAAGGGCCATCCCTGGCCCGTCGCAGCTCTCGCGACATCCATGTCGCTCAACCCCTTACCTGGCGATTCCACTCGGCCTGCTGAAGGGGGCTTGAACGTCGTCTGTGAGATCGCTCTTCAAGAGCAAAAGCCAAACGCTACCGACTTTGATCTCCCGGAGATGTCGCAAGCTCGCGGCCCGGCCCCCGGAGCGGCACCGGAGCGAGGGAAGTTGAGCGAAGCGAAACCCGGATGTCGGGGTGCCCTTCTTTGGCACACCTTTCTTGGGCAAGCAAAGAAACGTAGCGAAGCGCAGTAACAGCCGCAGGCTGGCCCGAAGGGTGAGCGAAGCGAATCAAGGTGTGGCGCCCGTAAGGGGCGCAACACAAAGGTTCAGTAGACGCGGTAATGGATAGTGCGAAACCAGTAAGTAATACGCACACAAACTTGCCAGTCCGATGTCATGCGAAAATGCGATGAACCATAAAAAAATGCCGGTCAGCGCAAACTGACCGGCATTTTTTGTACCCGGGAAACCTTACTCGTCGAGGAACGAGCGCAGGTGTTCGCTACGGGTCGGGTGGCGCAGCTTGCGCAGGGCCTTGGCTTCGATCTGACGAATACGCTCGCGGGTGACGTCGAACTGCTTGCCCACTTCCTCGAGGGTGTGGTCAGTGTTCATGTCGATCCCGAAGCGCATGCGCAGCACCTTGGCTTCACGGGCGGTGAGGCCGGCGAGTACTTCGCGGGTGGCTTCCTTGAGGCTTTCCACGGTGGCCACGTCGATCGGGGACTGCATGGTGCTGTCCTCGATGAAGTCGCCCAGGTGCGAATCCTCGTCGTCGCCGATCGGGGTTTCCATGGAGATCGGCTCTTTGGCGATCTTCAGCACCTTGCGGATCTTGTCCTCGGGCATTTCCATGCGCTCGCCCAGCTCTTCAGGCGTGGGCTCGCGGCCCATTTCCTGGAGCATCTGCCGGGAGATGCGGTTGAGCTTGTTGATCGTCTCGATCATGTGCACCGGAATACGGATGGTGCGGGCCTGGTCGGCGATCGAGCGAGTGATCGCCTGACGGATCCACCAGGTGGCATAGGTCGAGAACTTGTAGCCGCGACGGTATTCGAACTTGTCCACCGCCTTCATCAGGCCGATGTTGCCTTCCTGGATCAGGTCGAGGAACTGCAGGCCGCGGTTGGTGTACTTCTTGGCGATGGAGATGACCAGGCGCAGGTTGGCCTCGACCATTTCCTTCTTGGCACGACGAGCCTTGGCTTCACCGATCGACATGCGACGGTTGATGTCCTTGATCTCGGCCAGGGTCAGGTCGCTTTCTTCCTGCAGGGCGATCAGCTTCTGCTGGCAGCGCTGGATATCGGCTTCCAGGTTGCCGATGGCTTCGGCGTACTTGGATTTGCCCTTGGCCAGGCTGGCAGCCCAGCCCAGATCCACTTCGTTGCCCGGGAACAGGCGCAGGAAGTCGGCACGTGGCATGCGGGCATCACGCACGCACAGTTGCATGATGGCGCGTTCCTGGCCACGCAGGCGGTCCAGGGCTTCACGTACCCGCACCACCAGTGCGTCGTACTGCTTGGGCACCAGCTTGATCGGCATGAACAGCTCGGCCAGCAGGCGCAGCTCTTCGATCGCCTGCTTGCTGTCGCGGCCATGCTTCTTCAGCGCTTTCTTGGCGATTTCCAGCTGATCGGAGACCGCGGTGAAGCGGCGCAGGGCCTCTTCAGGATCCGGGCCGCCATCGCCTTCTTCTTCCTCGTCGTCGCTGTCGCCGTCTTCCTCTTCATCGTCCTTGTCTTCGGCCTTGCCGTCGGTAGACGCAGGAACCGGAGCCGCGGCTTCGGCAGGCACGCTACCGTCATCGGGGTCGATGTAGCCACTGAGTACTTCGACCAGGCGGCCGCCCTCGGTGGTGACGCGGGTGTATTCGGCGAGAATGCTGTCGACGGTGCCCGGGAAGTGAGCGACGGCGCCCATGACTTCACGGATGCCTTCTTCGATCCGCTTGGCGATTTCGATCTCGCCTTCGCGGGTCAGCAGTTCCACGGTCCCCATTTCACGCATGTACATGCGCACCGGGTCGGTGGTGCGGCCGATATCGGTTTCAACGGCGGCGAGAGCAGCGGCTGCCTCTTCGGCGGCGGCTTCGTCGGTGTCGGCTTCGGCCAACAACAGGGCGTCCGCATCCGGAGCACTCTCGAATACGTTGATCCCCATGTCGTTGATCATGCGGATGATGTCTTCCACCTGTTCCGGATCTGAAATATCCTCGGGCAGGTGGTCATTGACCTCCGCGTAAGTCAGGTAACCCTGCTCACGACCACGGCTGATCAATTCTTTCAAACGAGATTGCTGTTGCGCTTTTCCGGACATAACACCCTATCCACTTAAGGTCTTGGCGGGCTGAAAACAAGCCGAGGATTATACCTCAGCTCGGCGCTCAGGCGCCAGTTGGGGTCTTGCTAGGCGAGTAGAGGCTGCTGTAATGCTCGCGCAATAGAGCCTTTTCCTCGTCGGTGAGTTCGCTCGGGCTTTTCTGCATGATGCTGCGCAGAGCGGTTTCGCGTCGCTTTAGCGACTGGTTATGGGCAAGTGTAGTAATGGTGTCGAAAAACTGCCGTTCAAGGTTGTCCTGATCGATCAACCATTCTTTTTCTGCCAATACTTTCAGCAGGCGGCCCTGTTCGGTGCCATGCCAGCGGGCGATCAGCTGCAGCGAGCGCAGGTTCGGCTGCTTCTGCAGGGTGCCTACCAGGGCCACCAGTAGCTGGGCATAAGTGTCGTCTTCGGCGGCGAAGTTGCTGACATCCTCGACCTTCTGCGCCAATTCGGGGTGGTGCAGCAGGCTGCGCAAGGCGCTCAGGTGTGGCGACTCGACGCTGACCGCGGTACGTGGCGGGTGGTAGTCGTCACGGCCTTTCTTGTGCCATTTGCCGCCGTCTTTCTTCCATTCGCTTTTACCCGGCTTTCTTGCCGGGCGCTCGAATGCCTGGGCGGGTATTGCCTGCTCTTCATAGCCTTGCGGGGCGTCGTAATAGGCGCTGTCCGGAATATTCTCGAGTGGCGGAGCATGGCTGTCGACGCTCTGCTGGCTGGTGCTGCTCGACTGGCGCGTGGGGGCTGCCTGTGCCTGGCCCATGGCATTGATGTCCAGCCCGGTGATCTGGGTCAGGCGCTGGCGCATCAGGGCGCGCAGCGTGTTGCCGGGGATCTTGTCGATCAGCGGCACTGCCAGGGTGACCAGATGCGCCTTGCCTTCCAGCGAGCGTGGGTCGGCTTCCTCGCTCAGTTGCTGGAAGAAGTAGTCGGCCAGCGGCTGGGCGTGTTGGTGTATGCGCGCCTGGAAGGCGTCGGTGCCTTCGCTGCGCACCAGGGTATCCGGGTCTTCGCCGTCGGGCAGGAACAGAAAGCGTGCGCGGCGGCCATCCTGCAGGTTGGGCAGGGCGGCTTCCAGTGCGCGCCAGGCGGCGTTGCGGCCGGCCTGGTCACCATCGAAGCAGAACAGCACGCTCGGCACCAGACGGAATATGCGCTTGAGGTGTTCTTCGCTGGTGGCGGTGCCGAGGGTCGCCACGGCATTGCGCAGGCCCTGCTGGGCCAGGGCGATGACGTCCATGTAGCCCTCGACCACCATGATCTCGTCGAGGTTGCGGTTGTTTTTACGCGCCTCATAGAGGCCGTAGAGTTCCTGGCCCTTGTGGAAGACCGGGGTTTCCGGGGAGTTCAGGTACTTGGGCTTGTCGTCGCCCAGCACCCGGCCGCCAAAGGCGATCACCCGGCCGCGGCTGTCATGAATGGGGAAGATCACCCGGTCACGAAAGCGGTCGTAGCGCTTGCCGCTGTCGGGGTTCTCCACCAGCAGGCCGGCGTCGATCATCGCCTTGTGCTGCAGGCTGTCACCGGCCAGGTGCTTGAGCAGGTTGTCCCAGCCCGGCGGGGCGAAGCCGAGGCCGAAGTCGCGGGCGATTTCGCCGGACAGGCCGCGACCTTTCAGGTACTCGACCGCGGCGCGGCGCTGCGGGTGGCTTTTCAGGGCCTGTCGGTAATAGTCGGCAGCTGCCTTGAGCAAGGCGTAGAGCGGCGAGTCGGTCGGCTGGCGGGGCTTGCCACCGCCGCGCCCGTTGTCCTCGCGCGGTACGTCCATGCCGGCGCACTTGGCCAGCTCCTCGACCGCCTGGGGAAATTCCGTCTGGTCGTGATCCATCACGAAGCCCAGGGCGTTGCCGCCGGCGCCGCAGCCGAAGCAGTAGTAGAACTGCTTGTCCGGGCTGACGGTGAAGGAGGGGGTCTTTTCCTTGTGGAACGGGCAGCAGGCGCTGTAGTTCTTGCCGGTCTTCTTCAGCTGGATGCGCGAACTCACCACATCGACGATGTCGGTGCGGTTGAGCAGGTCATCGATGAAGGATTGCGGGATCAGGCCGGCCATAGACGCTCAGGGGTGTCCAGAATGAGTAGCGGCACAAACGCAAAAACTCCGCCATTTCGCCAGCAGGCGATGCGGAGTCCTTGACGATGATGCCCGGCAAGCCGGGCATTCGGGCGTTGCGTGTACGTTATTAGTACAGGCGAACGCTGCGGCGCTGTTCGCGCTGCACTTTCTTGGCGTGACGCTTAACAGCGGCAGCGGCTTTACGCTTACGCTCGGCGGTCGGCTTTTCGTAGAATTCGCGGCTACGAACTTCGGCCAGAACACCGGCTTTTTCGCAGGAGCGCTTGAAACGACGCAGAGCTACGTCGAAGGGTTCGTTCTCTTTAACTTTGACGGCTGGCATCCAGAGCTACCTTCTTTATTACCGGAGGTTAGTGTCTCCCGGCAAAGGCACGGAAAGATCACAGGTTTTTAAGGGTTGCGGATGTTACCGCCTCGTCAACCGGAATGCAAAGCCTCTGATCGAAAAGCACTGGTCTGGGCCGCCGAGCGGCGATTATCATGCCGGCCTTTTACGCTGGGCAAGCTGCAGAGAAGGCGAAACCATGCTGGTTCTGGGATTGGAAACTTCGTGCGACGAGACGGGTGTCGCGCTCTATGACAGCGAGCGCGGGCTGCTCGCCGACGCGTTGTTCAGTCAGATCGACCTGCACCGCGCCTATGGCGGTGTGGTGCCGGAGCTGGCCTCGCGTGACCACGTCAAGCGCATGCTGCCGCTGATCCGCCAGGTGCTGGCCGAGGCGGGGTGCGTGGCCACCGACATCGACGCCGTCGCCTACACCGCCGGCCCCGGCCTGGTCGGTGCGCTGCTGGTCGGCGCCTCGTGCGCCCAGGCCCTGGCATTCGCCTGGGACATTCCCGCCATCGGCGTGCACCACATGGAAGGCCACCTGCTGGCGCCCATGCTGGAGGCGACGCCGCCGGCATTTCCGTTCGTCGCCCTGCTGGTGTCGGGCGGCCATACCCAGCTGGTGCGGGTCGATGGCATCGGCCAGTACCAGTTGCTCGGCGAGTCGCTGGACGACGCTGCCGGCGAAGCCTTCGACAAGACCGCCAAGCTGATGGGTCTGCGCTATCCGGGGGGGCCGGAAATCGCCCGCCTTGCCGAGCGCGGTACCCCGGGGCGCTTCGTGTTTCCACGGCCGATGACCGATCGCCCGGGCCTGGATTTCAGCTTCAGTGGCCTGAAGACCTTCACGCTCAATACCTGGCAGCAGTGCCAGAACGGCGGTGATGACAGTGAGCAGTCGCGCTGTGACGTGGCCCTGGCATTCCAGCAGGCAGTGGTCGAGACGCTGACCATCAAGTGTCGCCGCGCGCTCAAACAGACCGGCCTGAACAGCCTGGTGATCGCCGGTGGGGTCAGCGCCAACCGGGCGCTGCGCACGTCGCTCGAAGACATGACGGCAGCGCTCAAGGGCAACGTGTTTTACGCACGTCCGGCATTCTGTACCGACAATGGCGCGATGATCGCCTATGCCGGGTGCCAGCGCCTGTTGGCCGGCCAGCATGAGGGCCTGGCGATCACTGTGCAGGCCCGCTGGCCGATGGAGCAGTTGCCGGCGCTTCACTGAGCATATTTGCTCGGTAGAGTCTATGCACGGGCTAGTACGTAGGGTGGATGACGCTGTTTTCATCCACCATTGCGATCACGGAGCGGTGGACGGGTCGGGCCGCGTAGGCGAAGCGCAGCTACGCGCCCCGATCCACCCCACCGCCTAGTCATCTAGTGGTTGAGCCCAGATCAGAAATGTCGTTCGCGGCCAGCCCACAGATCACGTAGATTGCGCCGGTGACGCCAGACGATCAGCCCGCTGAGCACGCACATCGGCAGCAGGGCAGCCGGTCGTTGCCAGGCCAGCAGTGGCAAGGTCATCGGTGCAGCGGTGAGCGCCGCCAGCGAGCTGGTGCGGGTCAGGGTGAAGGTCAGCAGCCAGGTGCACAGCGCCAGCAGCGCCGCCGGTGGGTAGAGCCCCAGCAGCATGCCGGCGGCAGTGGCGACACCCTTGCCACCGCGGAAGCGAAAGTAGATCGGGTAGAGATGGCCGATCACCGCCGCCAGGCCCAGCCAGGCCTGTTGTTGCAGGGGGAAGTCGAGGTGGGCGGCAATCAGTACCGGCAGCAAACCTTTGAACAGATCGCCAATCAGCGTGAGAATGGCCAGGCGTTTGCCTGCCACCCTGAGCATGTTGGTGGCGCCGGGGTTGCCCGAGCCGCTGGCGCGCGGGTCTGCCAGACCGGTCATGCGGCTGAGCAGGATAGCGAAGGACAGCGAGCCGAGCAGGTAGGCGAGGATCGCCAGCAGCCAAAACATGGTATCCATTCCGCGCCGGGGGATGGCCGATTCTAACGAGGTACGGCGAGCTTGTCGTGCCGTGGAGAGCATGCTTGGACACAGTGTTTATCGCAGGGCTGGAAGTCGACACCGTCATTGGTGCCTATGACTGGGAGCGCACCATTCGCCAATGCCTGCAGCTGGATCTGTGGCTGGGCTGGGACAACCGCTCGGCAGCCGAGGAGGACGACCTGAACCAGGCGCTGGATTACGCCTCGGTGTCGGCGCGTGTGCAGGCGTTTGCCAGCGAATCGCAGTTCATCCTGGTGGAAACCTTTGCCGAGCGCCTGGCAGCCCTGCTGATGAGCGAGTTTTCCATTCCCTGGGTGCGCCTGCGCGTGACCAAGCCAGGCGCCGTACCGGCCGCCCGTGGTGGTGTTGGTGTGGAGATCGAGCGCGGATGTCGCTAACGCCAATCCTGCTCGGCCTGGGCAGCAATATCGAGCGCGAGGCGCACCTACGCGCCGGCCTCGATGCCCTGGCCGAGATCGTCACCGAGATGCGCTGTTCGCCGGTATTCGAGAGCCTTGCCGTGGGCATCAAGAGCGGCCCGTTCTTCAACCTGGTGATCGCGGGCCTTACCGAGCTGCCCTTGACCGAGCTGGATCGCCGGCTGAAATTCATCGAAGCGGACAATGGCCGCTACGCACCGGATCGCAAGGGCCTGCCACTGGATATCGACGTACTGACCTACGGCCAGCTGGTGGGCAACTTCAATGGCCTGGTGCTACCGCGGGCGGAAATTCTCAAGAACGCCTTCGTACTCAGGCCGCTGGCGCTGCTGGTGCCGGATGTCGAGCATCCCGGAGTCGGGCGCAGCTTCGCGCAGCTGTGGGGTGAGGCGCGGATCGAGCAGCAGCTGTGGCCGGTGGCCTTCCAGTGGCGGGGCGTCGAGCTGACGCCCGACGAATTGCTGCCGTCGCCCTAGGGCCTGTCAGCAGGCCCTAGCTGTTTTCTCTGCCTTGCTTGAAGGCCTTGAGCGCAGCGAGACGCTCGCGATTGAGTGCCTCGCCCAGCTCGGCGCCTTTGTAGCCGCGCGCCAACAGTGGCTGTACGGCCACCTCGCGTACCGCGGCCATCGCGGCCAGCAGATAGGCCGCTTGAGGATATTCACGCTGTTCCAGGCCATGACGACCACGGGCGTCCATTTCGCAGGCGGCGACAAAGGCCTCGAAGCGCTGCGGGCGGCGGAACACGTCGAAGCGCTGCATCAGCTCCAGCAGTGTCGAGGCGCGCAACTCCAGGGCGCGATGGGCGTGGGTATGAAACTCGCCCACCAGCTCGGCCAGCTCCTGGCACTCCCTGGGCACCTTGCACCGGCTGTTGACCGCCTGAATCAGCGGGATGCCGCGGTGTTCATGGGCGATGTGCCGTGGCCAGTGCGCAGGGTCGGTCTTGCCCTTGCCCACATCATGCAGCAGGCAGGCCCAGCGCACGGCCAGCGGCTGCTGGTGTTCGGCGCACTGGCGCAGCACGGCCTGCACGTGAACGCCGGTGTCGATCTCCGGGTGATGAGCGGCAGGCTGCGGCACGCCAAACAGCGCGTCGACTTCCGGCAGCATGGCCGCGAGGGCACCACAGTCGCGCAGCACGCCGATGAACACGTCGGGCCGCGGCTCCATCAGGGCGCGGGAAATCTCTTTCCAGCTGCGCTCCGGGGTCAGGGCATCGAGCTCGCCGGATTCGGCCAGTTGGCGCATCAGCTCGAGGGTCTCCGGCGCTACGCTAAAGCCCAGCGGTGCATAGCGCGCCGCGAAGCGGGCCACGCGCAGCACACGAAGCGGGTCCTCGGCAAAGGCCGGCGAGACATGGCGCAGCTGCCTGGCCGCAAGGTCACGCTGGCCGCCGTAGGGGTCGATCAGCTTGCCGTGCTGGTCTTCGGCGATGGCGTTGATGGTCAGGTCGCGGCGGATCAGGTCTTCTTCCAGCGTCACTTCGGGGCTGGCGTGAAAGGTGAAGCCGCCATAGCCGCGACCGCTCTTGCGTTCGGTGCGGGCCAGGGCGTACTCCTCGCCCGATTGCGGGTGCAGGAATACCGGGAAATCCGCGCCCACGGGGCGATAACCCTGTTCCAGCATGGTTTCGGCCGTGGCACCGACCACCACCCAGTCGATCTCGGTCACCGGGCGGCCGAGCAGGCGATCGCGCACGGCGCCGCCAACTTTGTAGATCTGCATAAGAGTCTCCATCATGCGCAGAGGATACCCGCTGCACTGGAGCCTGTCGCCGCGCCTAGAGCGGTGGGATATGCAGATCCAGGCGCGGAGGATCGCCATCCGCCGCGCCATCACTTCTGGGCGGCACGTGCTGGGTGGTGACGATGCGGTCGCCCTGCAGGGTCTGCAGATGGATGTCGAAACCCCACAGGCGATGCAGGTGCTTGAGCACTTCTTCGGTGGAGCTGCCCAGCGGTTTGCGGTCGTGCTGGAAGTGGCGCAGGGTCAGCGAGCGGTCGCCGCGGCGGTCGATGCTCCAGATCTGCACGTTGGGCTCGCGATTGCCCAGGTTGTACTGGGCCGCCAGGGTTTCGCGAATGCTCCGATAGCCCGGTTCGTCATGGATGGCCGGTACGCTGAGTTCGTCTTTCTGGTCGTCGTCGAGAATGCTGAACAGCTTCAGGTCGCGGATCACCTTGGGCGACAGGTACTGGAGGATGAAGCTCTCGTCCTTGAAGCTGGTCATGGCGAATTTCAGGGTGCTCAGCCAGTCGCTGCCGGCGATGTCCGGGAACCAGTGACGATCCTCCTCGGTGGGCTCTTCGCAGATGCGGCGGATGTCGCGGTACATGGCAAAGCCCAGGGCGTAGGGATTGATGCCGCTGTAATAGGGGCTGTCGAACGAGGGCTGGAACACCACGCTGGTGTGCGACTGCAGAAACTCCATCATGAAGCCGTCAGTCACCAGGCCCTCGTCGTAAAGGTCGTTCATCAGGGTGTAGTGCCAGAAGGTCGCCCAGCCTTCGTTCATCACCTGGGTCTGGCGCTGTGGGTAGAAGTACTGGGCGATCTTGCGCACGATGCGGATCACCTCGCGCTGCCAGGGCTCGAGCAGCGGCGCATGTTTTTCCAGGAAGTAGAGGATGTTTTCCTGCGGCTCGGCCGGGAAGCGCTTGTTGTCGCCATCACCGGCCTTGCTGGCGCTTTTCGGGATGGTGCGCCACAGGTCGTTGATCTGGCGCTGCAGGTGCTCTTCGCGATCCTTTTGGCGGCGACGCTCTTCCTCGGCAGAGATGGGGTAGGGGCGTTTGTAGCGGTCGACGCCGTAGTTCATCAGTGCGTGGCAGGAGTCGATCAGGTCTTCCACGGCATCAATGCCATGGCGCTCCTCGCATTGGGTGATGTACTGCTTGGCGAATACCAGGTAATCGATGATCGAACTGGCGTCGGTCCAGGTGCGGAACAGGTAATTGCCCTTGAAGAAGCTGTTGTGCCCGTAGCAGGCGTGGGCGATCACCAGCGCCTGCATGGTGATGGTGTTTTCCTCCATCAGGTAGGCGATGCACGGGTCGGAGTTGATCACGATCTCGTAGGCCAGGCCCATCTGCCCACGGCTGTAGGATTTCTCGGTGCTGAGGAACTGCTTGCCATAGGACCAGTGGTGATAGCCCAGGGGCATGCCGACAGAGGCGTAGGCGTCCATCATCTGCTCGGCGGTGATCACCTCGATCTGATTGGGGTAGGTGTCGAGCGCATAACGCTCGGCCAGCCGGCTGATCTCCCGGTCGTAGTCGCGAATCAGCTCGAAGGTCCATTCCGAGCCCGTGGACAAGGGTTGGCGCTTTTTGCTGCTCATGTGGCGAGCCTCCGCTGGAACAGTTCGCGGAATACCGGGTAGATATCACCCGCCGACACCAGTTGCTGCTGGGCGAAGGTGTCGGCGAAGGCTTCGGCGACCCGTTCGTACTCGAACCACAGCGCCTGGTGCTCGCGTGGGGTGATCTCCACGTAGGTGAAGTACTGCACGAACGGCATGATCTGCTTGATCAGGATGTCGCGGCAAATTGGTGAATCGTCGTTCCAGTTGTCGCCGTCGGAAGCCTGGGCGCCGTAGATGTTCCATTCGTTGGCCGGGTAACGCTCGGCCATGATCTCCTGCATCATTTTCAGCGCGCTGGAGACGATGGTGCCGCCGGTTTCCCGGGAGTAGAAGAACTCTTCCTCGTCCACTTCCTTGGCGCTGGTGTGGTGGCGGATGAACACCACGTCGATCTTGTCGTAGTTACGCTTGAGGAACAGGTACAGCAGGATGAAGAAGCGCTTGGCGACGTCCTTGGTAGCCTGGGTCATGGAACCGGACACGTCCATCAGACAGAACATCACCGCCTTGGAGCTGGGGTTGGGGTGCTTGACCAGCAGGTTGTACTTGAGGTCGAAGGTATCCAGAAACGGGATACGGTGAATGCGCGCGCTGAGGCGTTCGGTCTCGGCCTCGAGCAGTTGGATGTCGCTGAAGTTGTCCGGCTCCTCGCGGCGCAGGCGCTCCAGTTCGGCTTTTACCTCGCGCAGCTTGGCCCGGCTGCTGCCGGACAGCGCGATGCGCCGGGCATGGGCCGAACGCAAGGTACGCACGATGTTGATGCGCGACGGGTTGCCTTCGCTGCTGATGCCGGCGCGTACGGTCTTGAAGGTTTCCGCGCCGGTGAGGTGGCGCTTGACCAGGTTGGGCAGCTCCAGATCCTCGAACATGAAGTCGAGGAACTCTTCCTGGGTGATCTGGAACACGAACTCGTCCATGCCTTCGCCGGAGTTGCTGGCCTTGCCGGCACCCTGGCCGCCGCCACCGCCCTGCGGGCGAGGAATCCGTTCACCGGCGACGAACTCCTTGTTGCCCGGGTGCACGACGGTCTGCTTGCCGCCGCGGCCATGGTGCAGCACCGGCTCGTCGATATCCCGGCCGGGAATGCTGATCTGCTCGCCGTGCTCCATGTCGGTGATGGAGCGGCGGCTGACGGCGTCTTCCACGGCCTTCTTGATGTGGTCGCGGTAACGCCGGATGAACCGCTGGCGGTTCACCGTGCTCTTGTTCTTGCCATTGAGGCGACGGTCGATCACGTAGCTCATACCAGCCCTCCGGGCACTACCGATGCAGGCGACGGCGAGGTGGCCGTCGCCTGCATCAGAGGCCGCTTACTGCGATTTACGTACGCGCAGATACCATTCGGACAGCAGGCGCACCTGCTTCTCGGTATAGCCGCGCTCGACCATGCGTTTGACGAAGTCGTTGTGTTTCTGTTGATCCTCCTTGCTGGCTTTGGCGTTGAAGCTGATGACCGGCAGCAGGTCTTCGGTGTTGGAGAACATCTTCTTCTCGATCACCACCCGCAGCTTCTCGTAGCTGAGCCAGGTCGGGTTCTTGCCGTTGTTGTTGGCGCGGGCGCGCAGCACGAAGTTGACGATCTCGTTGCGGAAATCCTTCGGGTTGCTGATGCCGGCCGGCTTCTCGATTTTCTCCAGTTCCTCGTTGAGGGCCACACGGTTGAGGATCTCGCCGGTTTCCGGGTCGCGGTATTCCTGATCCTGAATCCAGAAGTCCGCGTACAGCACGTAGCGGTCGAAGATGTTCTGCCCGTATTCGCTGTAGGACTCCAGGTACGCGGTCTGGATCTCCTTGCCGATGAACTCGATATAGCGCGGCGCCAGGTATTCCTTGATGAAACGCAGATAGCGCTCGCGGGTTTCACCGGGGAACTGTTCCTGTTCGATCTGCTGCTCCAGCACGTAGAGCAGGTGCACCGGGTTGGCGGCGATTTCATGGGGGTCGAAGTTGAAGACCTTGGAGAGAATCTTGAAGGCGAAGCGGGTCGACAGGCCGTTCATGCCTTCATCGACACCGGCCGAATCGCGGTACTCCTGAATCGATTTGGCCTTGGGGTCGGTGTCCTTGAGATTTTCGCCGTCGTAGACGCGCATCTTCGAGTAGATATTGGAGTTTTCCGGCTCCTTGAGGCGCGACAGGGTGGAGAACTGCGCGAGCATCTTCAGGGTGTCAGGGGCGCAATGGGCATTGGCCAGGGAGCTGCTGGTCAGCAGCTTGTCGTAGATCTTGATCTCGTCGCTGACGCGCAGGCAGTACGGCACCTTGACGATGTAGATACGGTCGATGAACGCCTCGTTGTTCTTGTTGTTGCGGAAGGTGTGCCATTCCGATTCGTTGGAGTGGGCCAGCAAGATGCCGTTATAGGGAATCGCGCCCAGGCCTTCGGTGCTGTTGTAGTTGCCTTCCTGGGTGGCGGTGAGCAAGGGGTGCAGCACCTTGATCGGCGCCTTGAACATCTCGACGAATTCCATCAGCCCCTGGTTGGCCCGGCACAGCGCGCCCGAATAGCTGTAGGCATCGGCATCGTTCTGCGGGTATTCCTCGAGCTTGCGGATATCCACCTTGCCGACCAGGGCGGAAATGTCCTGGTTGTTCTCGTCGCCAGGCTCGGTCTTGGCGATGGCGATCTGGTTGAGGATCGAGGGGTAGAGCTTGACCACCCGGAACTGGCTGATGTCGCCGCCGAACTCGGCCAGGCGTTTGCTCGCCCAGGGCGACATGATGCTGCCGAGATAACGGCGCGAGATACCGTAATCCTCTTCGAGGATGGCGGCATCTTCTGCAGCATTGAACAAGCCCAGTGGTGATTCGAAGACCGGTGAGCCCTTGATGGCGTAGAAGGGCACCTTCTCCATCAGTTGCTTGAGCTTTTCCGCCAGGGACGATTTACCGCCACCCACCGGGCCCAGCAAATAGAGGATCTGTTTCTTTTCTTCCAGGCCCTGGGCCGCATGGCGGAAGTAGGAGACGATCTGCTCGATGCATTCTTCCATGCCGTGGAAGTCGGCGAAGGCGGGGTAACGGCGGATCACCTTGTTGGAAAAGATCCGCGACAGCCGTGGATTATGGGAAGTATCGAGCAGCTCCGGCTCGCCGATGGCCATCAGCAGGCGTTCGGAAGCGCTGGCGTAGGCACTGCGATCCTGTTTGCACAGTTCGAGGTACTCCTGCAGCGAGTACTCCTCCTGGCGGGTCGCCTCGAATCGTTGCTGGAAGTGACTGAAAATACTCATGACTTCACCTCGCTCGATACTTGGAGCCGGCCGGGATCGGTCGAGCGGGTGCATGCAGACTCGGCGCTTGCGCTACCGAGGTGAATCCCCCAACACCCCGTAGTCAGTCAGAACCTCAAGGTCGGCCTGTCCGTGGCATGGCAGGTTCAAGGACAGCCGCCATGCTTACCCTGCATGGCGTATCGGCTGCCTTCTCCCGCCTGACCCTGTGTTGCGTGGTTCTGGCTGGCTGCTGAAGGTGAGTACCGATGGCCCGTTCGGCCGGTTGGCCGGCTACCTGAATTGGGATGGCCTAGAACAAGGATAGTTGGTAATCGGCAAGATCAAGGTGCAATTGCCGTGCTAAGCGTCATTGCAACCCTGCACTGGCTGCCAAAGCCAGTATTGGCGGGGGGCTGGCCTGGGAAAATATTTATGACCGGCCATCGCGGCGAGTGGGGCGATGGCCGGCGTCGTTTCAGTCCGCCTGGCTGGACTCGGTGTCCTGCGGGTAGGTGCTGCGCCACAGCTCGAAGCCGCCGTCGAGGCTGTACACGTCGGAGAAGCCCTGACCGACCAGATAGGCCGCGGCGCTCTGGCTGGAGTTGCCGTGGTAGCAGGCAACGATTACCGGGCCATCCATATCGGCCTTGGCGATGAAGTCCGGCAGGGAGTAGTTGTCCAGGTGCTGGGCGCCGCTGATGTGGCCGGCGGCAAAGCTTTGCGGATCGCGGATGTCGACGACCACGGCACCTTTCTCGCGCAGTGCCTGGGCCTGTTCAGGGGGGATGCGTTTGAACTCGCTCATGCTGTTTCCTCGCTACAGTCGCAGTGATGGTATTCGCCGCTGTCGATGTTCATCAGGGTCATGCTGCCGCCCCACACGCAGCCCGAATCCAGGGCGAACACCCCGGGCTCGTCGCAGTGACCTTCCAGGGCTGCCCAGTGGCCGAAGATGATCTTCTGGTTACGGGCCTTGCGCTGCGGGTGGCTGAACCAGGGGAGATAGCCGGGTGGTGCGGTGTCCAGGCCTTCCTTGCTCTTCAGGTCCAGGGTGCCGTCTGCCGTGCAGAAACGCATGCGGGTGAAATAGTTGGTGATCACCCGCAGGCGGGCGATACCGTGCAGTTCCTTGTCCCAGCGTGCCGGCTCGTTGCCGTACATGCCATCGAGAAACATCGGATAGAGCGCATCGTCGCGCAGCGCATGCTCGACTTCGGCGGCGCGGCGCAGTGCCTTGCCGATGTTCCATTGCGGCGGTATGCCGGCATGCACCAGGACGGTATCGCGCTGTTCGTCGTAATGCAGCAGCTTCTGCTGGCGCAGCCACTCGAGCAGCTCGGCGCGGTCCGGAGCCTCGAGGATCTCGCGCAGGGTGTCACCGCGCTTGAGGCGCTCGATATTGCGCGAGGCGGCGAGCAGGTGCAGGTCATGATTGCCCAGCACGCAGACCAGCGCCTCGCGCATGCCGTAGAGAAAGCGCAAGGTCTCCAGGGACGCTGGGCCGCGGTTGACCAGATCACCGACCAGCCATAGCCGGTCGTGGGCAGGATCGAAGGCCACGCGCTCGAGCAGGCACTGCAGCGGTTTCAGGCAGCCCTGCAGGTCGCCGACGGCATAGGTCGCCATCAGTGCAGGGCCCCCGGGACAGCGAGGCGGAAGGGCGCGATCGGTGCGTCGAAGCGCTGACCATCGTCAGCCAGCATCTGATAGCTGCCCTGCATGGTGCCGACCTGGGTGGCCATTAGCGTGCCGCTGCTGTAGCGATGGCTTTCACCGGGGGCGATCAGCGGCTGTTCACCGACTACGCCGGCGCCACGCACTTCCTGAACCTGGCCATTGCCATCGGTGATCACCCAGTGGCGCGCCAGCAGCTGGGCGGGCAGCTCACCGCTGTTGCGGATGGTTACGTCATAGGCAAAGGCAAAACGGCTGTGCTCGGGTTGCGACTGCTCCGGCAGGTAGCGGGTGACGATGGTGACGTCGATCTGGTAGCGAGGGTCGGACATGGGCACTCGATAAGTCAGGGGGACGTGGGTTCTGGTTGCAGCGCGAGCCGGTCGGCCAGGCGCACGAAGGCGGCCAGGTCCAGTTGCTCCGGGCGCAGGCTGCCATCGACGTCGGCCGCCTCGATCTCGCTGGCCGGCAGCAGCGCCTTGAGGGTGTTGCGCAGCGTCTTGCGGCGCTGGTTGAAGGCTTCGCGTACCACCCGTTCGAGCAGGCGGTGATCCTTGGCCGGGTGCGGCAGCACCTGATGGGGCACCAGGCGCACGATCGCCGAATCGACCTTGGGCGGTGGGTTGAACGCGCCGGGGCCAACGTTGAACAGGTGCTCTACCTGGCAGTGGTACTGCACCATGATCGACAGCCGCCCCCAGTCGCCGCCCCCCGGGCCTGCCGCCAGGCGCTCGACCACTTCCTTCTGCAGCATGAAGTGCATGTCGCGGATCAGCTGGGCGTTGTTCAGCAGGTGGAAAATCAGCGGCGTGGAGATGTTGTAAGGCAGGTTGCCGACCACCCGCAGGCTGTTCGGCGCTGCTTGCAGGCTATTGAAGTCGAACTTCAAGGCATCGCCCTGGTTCAGGCGAAAGCGCGGCTCGCCCGCGAACTTGGCTTGCAGGATCGGGATCAGGTCCAGGTCCAGCTCGATCACGTCGAGTTGCGCGCCACTGTTGAGCAGGCCCTCGGTGAGTGCGCCCTGGCCCGGGCCGATCTCCAGCAGGTGCTCGCCCTCGCGGGCATGGATGGCGCGCAGGATGCGGTGAATCACCCCGGCATCATGGAGGAAGTTCTGGCCGAAGCGCTTGCGCGCGCGGTGTTGGTAAGGCTCGGACATCTGAAAAGCAGCTCCAGGCTTCAAGCTGCAAGCATCAAGCAAGCGCGTAAAGCGATCAGGCGAAAAGGCGCAGTTTAGCAGGGAACGCCTGTCGAGCGGCGCCGCTCGCCGCCAGTGGCAGCTGGCTCATCGGGCACCACGACTGTGCGCCATCTCGTAGGCGGTTTCCAGGGCAACCTGCAGGCTGCCGCAGTCGATGCGCCCGGTACCGGCAAGATCCAGCGCGGTGCCGTGGTCGACCGAGGTGCGGATGATCGGCAGGCCCAGGGTAACGTTCACCGCCGCGCCAAAGCCCTTGTACTTGAGCACCGGCAGGCCCTGGTCGTGATACATGGCGAGCACCGCATCGCAGTGCTCCAGGTGCTTGGGAGTGAACAGCGTGTCGGCAGGCAGCGGGCCGATCAGTTGCATGCCTTCGGCACGCAGTTGCTGCAGCGCAGGCTCGATGATCTCGGTCTCCTCGCGCCCCAGGTGACCGCCTTCACCGGCATGGGGATTGAGGCCGCAGACCAGGATGCGTGGCTTGGCAATGCCGAACTTGTCGCGCAGGTCGGCGTGCAGGATGCGCGTCACCCGTTGCAGGCGCTCGACGGTGATGGCGCTGGCCACGTCCTTGAGCGGCAGGTGGGTGGTGACCAGGGCGACCCTGAGCCCCTGGGTTGCCAGCATCATCACCACCTGGGGGGTGGCGGTCAGGTCGGCGAGAAATTCGGTATGGCCGGAGAACGCCATGCCCGCTTCGTTGATGATGCCCTTGTGCACCGGGGCGGTGACCAGCCCGGCGAAGCTGCCGTCCAGGCAGCCCTGGGTCGCCCGGGTGAGGGTTTGCAGGACGTAGGCGGCATTGGCTTTGCTCAGCTGGCCGCTGACCACCGGCTCGCCGAGGGGGGTATCCCAAACGTACAGGCTGCCAGCTGGCGCGGGGTGCCGGGGCCAGGCGCCGGGGCCGCTGTCGAGCAGGCTGATCGCCAGCCCCAGTTGCGCCGCGCGCGCCTGCAGCAGGGCGCGGCTGGCGATGCAGACCAGCGCATGGGCCTGCTGCTGGCGGGCAAGCAACAGGCATAGATCCGGGCCGATGCCGGCAGGTTCTCCAGGGGTGAGGGCGAAGCGCAGGCTATCGGGCATGATCCGGTCTCCAGGGCGGGCGAGCGTGATTCTAGCCCAGGCATAAATGAAAAAGCCCGGCGCTGGGCCGGGCTCTGGTGGCATTCAGGCTGGGTTACAGCTTGATTTCCACATAGGCTTCGTCGCGGATCTGACGCAGCCAGGTTTGCAGCTCTTCTTCGTACTTGCGGTTGCGCAGCAGGTTGAGCGCCTGTTGTTCGCGCATCTGCTCGCTGCTGTCGGTGGCGCGGCGACCCATGACCTGCAGCACGTGCCAGCCGAACTGGCTCTTGAACGGCTTGGACACTTCGCCGCTGGCGGTGTTGTTCATCACCTCGCGGAACTCCGGCACCAGGGCGTTCGGGTCGATCCAGTTGAGGCTGCCGCCGTTGAGGGCCGAACCCGGGTCTTCGGAGAAGTTCTTCGCCAGTTCGGCGAAATCTTCCCCGGACTCGATGCGCTGATACAGGCGTTCGGCGAGCACCTTGGCTTCCGCGTCGGTACGGATTTCGCTCGGCTTGATCAGGATGTGGCGTACGTTGACTTCCTCACGCACCGCCGCCGCCTCACCGCCACGCTTCTCCAGCACCTTGAGGAGGATGAAACCACCTGGGGTGCGGATTGGCTCGGTGACGTCGCCCACGCCCATGGCGCTGATCATGCTGTCGAATGGCGGCGGCAGTTGCGCCGCCTTGCGCCAGCCCATGTCACCGCCGTCCAGCGCGGTTTCACTGGCCGAGTTGGCAATCGCCAGTTGGCCGAAATCGGCGCCCTGGCGCGCTTGCTGGTAAATGTCCCGGGCGCGGCGCTCGGCGGCTTGCAGGGCATCGGAGGAGGCGTCTTCCTGCACCGGGATGACGATATTGGCCAGCCGGAACTCTTCGGACAACTGCATCTTGCCCAGGTCGGAGGCGAGGAAGTTCTTCACTTCCTGCTCGGTGACCTGGATGCGCTCGGCCACGCGGCGCTGGCGCACACGGCTGATGATCATCTCGCGGGACACCTGATCGCGGGCGTCGTTGAACGACAGGCCGTCCTTCGCCAGGGCGTCGCGGAACTGCTCGATGGTCATGCCGTTGCGCTGGGCAATGGTGGCCATGGCCTGGTTGAGCTCTTCGTCGCTGATGCGAATGCCGGAGCGCTCGCCCATCTGCAGCTGGATGTTCTCCAGGATCAGACGATCCAGCACCTGCTGGGTCAGCACATTGGCCGGCGGCACTTCGGCGCCGCGCTTGGCGATGGTCTGTTGCACCTCGCGCACCCGGGCGTCGAGCTGGGTCTGCATGATCACGTCGTTATCGACGATCGCCACCACGCGGTTGAGAGGTTGTACATCGGCGTGCGCCGCGGTACCCAGAAACAGTGCGCCCAGCAGCAGCGGGCGCACGCACTCAGCGAGCTTGCTCTTCACGTTCACGGTAACCTTGAATGCCTTGGTCGAGGAATGTCTCAACGTTGTTGCCAGTCACGCCACCCAGGCCTTTGAGGACGATCTGCAGGAAGATACCGCTGTCTGGCTCGTCGTTGCGCGAGGGGTTGAGGCTGACCTCGTCGTAGTCGATCCAGTAGCGGTTGATGACGCGCAGCTTCCAGCAGCAGCTGTCGTATTCGAAGCCACCAAAGGCTTCCAGAGTGCGGTTGCGGCCGTAGTCGTACTGCCAGCGCGAGATCAGGCTCCACTGCGGGCCGATAGGCCAGATGACCGAGAAGTCATGCTGGCTGATCTTGTAGTAGTTCTTGATGAAATTAGGATTGCCTTCAACCCCGTAGTCGCTTCCAAAGCCCCAGCGACCGGTGCTCTGGTCATAGCGAATGGAATCGTTACGATAGCGATAGCCGGCATTGACCACCTTGCGCGGGTTGTCGGCCGGCTGGTAGTGGAACATGGCGCTGCCGGAGCGGGTGCGGTGTGCATCCGGGTCCCAGTTGAAGTCCGAGGTGAAGCGCCAGTCCTGGTTGTAGCGGTACATGTATTCCAGGGCATAAGGCGAGACAGATGACTGCGCGTCATCGCGTTCACGATAGTCGATACCGGGCATCTGCACCTTGCGGTCTTCGAAATAGAAGGCCTGGCCGATGCTGAAGCGCTGACGCTCGAAGCCATTCGGCTCGATCCAGCGGCTGGTCACGCCAAGCGAGATCTTGTTCTCGTCGCCGATACGATCCTTGCCACTGAAGCGGTTCTCGCGCCACAGCGAGGCGTAGTTGAAGGTGCTCTCGCCGCTGTCGAACACTGGAATATCTGTTTGATCTTCTTCCGGCACATAGAGGTAGAACAGGCGTGGCTCCAACGTCTGCCGTGCCTCTCGACCGAAGAGGTTGGTATCGCGATCAAAGTACAGGCCGCTGTCTACGCTGAACATGCCGACGCCACGGTTTTGGCTACTGCTATAGCTCTGCTCGGGGAGGAGGGAGTTCTTGCCTTGCTGATCGAGATCAAGGTCGTAGTTGGTCTGCAGGTATTTGACCTGAGGTTTGATAAAGCCCCAGCTCCAGTCCAGCGGAAGGCTGACACCAGGCTCCACGTGCATGCGTGTGCCGTTCGCACGGGCCAGGCCGCGTACTCGGGCGTCATACCACGGGCCTTCGGAAATACCGTCCTCGTTAATAAAGTTGCCGCTGCGTAGATCGCGGTCGAAGCGAACCAACTCAGTTCCGTAGGTAAAATTCAGGCCGCCTGGCTCGACGGGCAGCTTTCCGTCCAGAGTGATCTGTGGCAGGCGGTTATAGGGGGTCAGATCCGTGATGGTGGCCAGTTCATAAGCATGGGCATTGAGTCGTGCGGTATAGCTGTCACCGCGCCAGGTCAGCGTCCCGCGCTGATTGACGTAAGTGGACGTTTCGATGCCCAGATCTGTCTTCAGATCCTGGAAGTAGTAAGGGTCGCTGATATCGGTGTAGTCGACCTCGGCCAGCAGGCGGTCATTGAGCCCCTGCTTGTGCTGCCAGCTGTACATCCAGCGCTGATCCTTGTAGTCCGACTGCAGCTTGCGTTCGTCTTCCTGGTCGTCCAGGTAGGCGGCGCCGACCTGGCCTTCGCTGTTGCGGGTCAGGTAGCGATACTCGCCTTCGAGCAGCAGGCCGCGTTTGGCCATGTAGGTCGGGTACAGGGTGGCGTCGAAGTTCGGCGCCAGGTTGAAGTAGTACGGGGTCTGCAGGGTCAGGCCGTTGCTGCCCGAGCTGCCGAAGCTCGGCGGCAGGAAGCCGGACTGGCGACGGTCGTCGATCGGGAAATAGATGTACGGCGTGTAGAACACCGGGAAATCCTTGACCCGCAGCGTGACGTTGGTCGCGGTGCCGAAACCGGTGGCCGGGTTCAGGGTGATGTTGTTACCGGTCAGGTGCCAGGCGTTGCTGCCCGGTTCGCAACTGGTATAGGTACCGTCCTTGAGGCGGATGATCGCGGTTTCTTCACGCTTGGCGTAAGCCGCGCTGCCGCGTACGTGGGCGGCATGCATCACGTACTCGGCGTTATCGATGCGCGCTTCACCGTTGTCCAGTTGCAGCTCGCCACGATCACCGACCACCAGGGCGCCCTTGTCGCGCAGGCGGACGTTGCCGACCAGCTCGCCACGGTTCTCGGCCTGGTGCAGGTTGGCCTCGTCGGCCTCGACCTGCATGCCGGCCTGGCGCACCACCACGTCACCGGCGAGGGTCGCGACCTGCTCTTCCTGCTGATAGCGCGAAGCCTTGGCCGATACGAACATCGGTGCTTCGCTCATCGGCGTGGTGTCGTTCATGCCCGGGCGGGTGGGCTCGATGTAGGCGCCGGAGCAGGCCGGGCCGATCTCCGCCAGCTGTGCGCTGGTCAGCTTCTCGCGCGGTACCCAGTCCAGGTGGCTGTAGTCGGCGCTGCGCGAGGCCAGGGCACGGCCACCGGCTTCGGTCACTTGCGTCGGCGCAGCCTTGGTATCAGGCTTGGCGGCAGCAGTCGCACCCGTGCCCGCACTGACCGAGTTGGCAGTATGGGTCGGCCGGCTCGGCAGGTTGGCGTTGCTGGATTTCGGTGCACAGGCCCAACCGCCGGTTGGCGATGCCTGGCAGTCGAATTGTTCGGCAGCGGTGGCGAATGGGCTGGCGAAGGGCTGCAGGGCCAACAGGCCACCCGTTACCAGAAGCGGGAATTTCTTGCGAAAAGCGGGGTATTTTACTGCCATCTTGTTTTCCGGGCTTCCTGTGCGCTTTTGGCCCAGGGGCCGCACGCCTCTCGATGGGCTGAAAAAGATGCTGGATAATAAAGCATGACCCGCGCAACGGCTAGCGCCGTCGGAGACCCTTGCAATGCCTGATCAAGATGTACGTCTGCAACGCCTTCAGCAATGGCTCGCGCCGCAGCTGCAGGCCCTGTTCGCTACCAAAGGCTGGGGGGCGGTGCCGGATGCCGTGCTGCAGCCGGCCAGCAGCGATGCCAGTTTTCGCCGTTATTTCCGCTGGGAGGCCGCCGGGCGCAGCCTGATCCTGATGGATGCGCCGCCACCCCAAGAGAATTGCCGGCCATTCGTCGACGTGGCCAATCTGCTGGCCCGTGCCGGGCTGAACGTGCCGCAAATCCATGCTGCGGATCTCGAACAGGGCTTTCTGCTGCTCAGCGATCTGGGCCGCCAGACCTACCTGGAGGTGATCGACGGTGACAATGCCGACCAGCTGTTCGAGCCCGCCATCGATGCCCTGCTGGCCTATCAGCAATTGCCGATGGATGCGGGTTTGCCCCACTACGACGACGCCTTGCTGCGCCGCGAGCTGCAATTGTTTCCGGATTGGTATGTCGCCCGCGAACTCGGGCTCACCCTGAATGCCGATCAGCAGGCGGCCTGGCAGCGCATCTGCACGCTGCTGATCGACAGTGCCCTGGCACAACCCAAGGCGCTGGTGCACCGCGACTACATGCCGCGCAACCTGATGATCAGCGAGCCCAATCCCGGCGTGCTGGATTTCCAGGATGCCGTCTACGGCCCGGTTACCTACGACATCACCAGCCTGTTCAAGGACGCCTTCCTCAGCTGGCCGGAGGCGCGCGTGCAGGGCTGGCTCGAAAACTATTGGCACAGGGCCCGTGCCGCCGGCATTCCCGTGCAGGATGAGCTGGCGGACTTTCTACGCGCCAGCGACCTGATGGGCGTGCAGCGCCATCTCAAGGTGATCGGTATCTTCGCGCGCATCTGCCACCGCGACGGCAAGCCGCGGTACCTGGCCGATGTGCCGCGTTTCTTCGCTTATATAGACTCGGTGCTTGAGCGGCGCCCGGAACTGGCCGAGCTTGGCGAGCTGATCGCGCAGCTCAAGCACGCCGCCGGTGCCGCTCGATGAAGGCGATGATTCTTGCCGCCGGCAAGGGTGAGCGCCTGCGACCGCTGACGCTGCACACGCCCAAACCCCTGGTGCGCGCCGCCGGGGTGCCGTTGATCGACTATCACGTGCAAGCCCTGGCTCGTGCCGGATTCAGCGAACTGGTGGTCAACCATGCCTGGCTCGGTCAGCAGATCGAGGACTATCTGGGTGGCGGCGAACGCTATGGCGTGCGCATTCGCTACTCCGCCGAAGGCGAGCCACTGGAAACCGGCGGCGGTATTTTCAAGGCGCTGCCGCTGCTCGGTGACGAGCCCTTCGTGGTGGTCAACGGCGACATTTTCACCGACTACGATTTCTCGACCCTGCGCAGGCCCTTTTCTGAAAAGGCTCATCTGGTTCTGGTGGACAACCCCGCCCATCACCCGGCGGGCGACTTTCGCCTCGCTGGCGGGCTGGTAACGGATGCTGCAGCCGATGGGGCCAGCCTCACCTACAGCGGCATCGCCGTGCTCAACCCTGAGCTGTTCGCCGGCTGCCAGCCCGGCGCGTTCAAGCTTGCGCCCCTGCTGAGGCAGGCGATGGCAGGCCGGCAGGTGACGGGTGAACGCTTCAGCGGGCGCTGGGTGGATGTCGGCACCCACGAGCGCCTGGCCGAAGTGGAATCGCTGCTGCAGGGCGAGCGCTGATATGTATTGGCCGCTGACGTTGGTGGGCGCGCTGGCCGGCTTCGCCCTGGCGAGCATTCCCGGTCTGCTGCTCGGTGGTCTGCTCGGCCAGGTGCTGGATCGGCGCCTGGGCTTGCGTGGCTGGAAGGCCCTGGGTGAGCGACTGGCTGGCAAGTCTGCGGTGCGTGATGAGGCCTTGTTGTTCGTCATGCTCGGTCGCCTGGCCAAGAGCGATGGCGTGGTGCAGCAGGCGCACATCCGCCAGGCCCGCGCCGAGATGCAGCGCCAGGCCCTGGGCGAGGCGGCCAGGGCGGCTGCCATCGAGGCCTTTTCGCGGGGCAAGACCGGCCAGGACAACCTGCGCGCTCCGTTGCAGCGGCGCCGCAGTGAGGCCCAGGAACTGTTGCGCGCCTGCTGGCGGATGGCCTGGGCCGATGGCAAGGTGGGCCAGGCCGAGCGCGAGCAGATTCTGCTCTGGGGGAAATGGCTGGGCATTTCCGCCGAGGCCCAGGAAGCGCTCAGCGCCGCCTACTCGCCACGGCGCGGGCCGCCGACCGCGGCTGCCGATGCCTACCAGCAGGCCATGCGCCTGCTCGGGGTAACGGCGGACAGTGATGTACAGCAGATCAAGAAGGCCTACCGCCGCCTGCTCAGCCGCCACCACCCCGACAAGATGGCCGGCAGCGGTGCGGCGCCCGAGAGGGTGCGGGAGGCCACCGAAGCGACCCGCGAGCTGCACAATGCCTATGCGCTGATTCGCCAGCGCCGCGGTTTCCGCTAAGGAGGCTGGCGGCTACTTGGCGCCGCCGGCGTGCTTGTCCAGCCAGCCGCGCAGGCGCCGGAACAACTGTTCCTGGGCTACGTCGGGATTGCCCGGCAAGGCATCCAGGCTGACCTGTACCAGGGCGGGCTGTTTCTGCCGCTGGCTCAGTTGCTTGCGGGCCAGGGCCGCCTGCCGTGCGCTGGCGCTGTCGCGGTAATAGAAATCGCCGACCTTGGCGGTGAGCTGCGCCAGCAGGTCGTTGAACGGGGCATCGAAGCCTTCCGGCTGGCGGGTGTCCACCAAGACCAGATGGGTGATGTTGGCGGGCTTGCGCTCGGCAATGTAACGCGCCGCCCAGTAGGCACCGCTGCCGTGGCCGAGCAGCACCACGACCTTGGCCTGCTGCTGCCCGGTGAAGGCGATGCCGGCATCGATACGCGCGAACACCCGCTCGACATGGGCCGCGCGGGCCGCTTCGCCGTCAGCTGACGGTGCCTCGCCTGGTGGCGCAGGTGCGGCGGGTTCCGGGGCCTTCTCAGCTGGAGCCTCGGCCGGTTTGCCGTCGCCGCTGGCTGGCGGCGCGGCGACGCGCACCGGCAGGTTCGCACCCTGCGGGTCCGGCAAGCTCAGGCTCAGGCTGTGCCAGCCGGCGCCCGGCAACTTGCGTCGCAGCGCGCCCACGGTGGGCGGCGCGTCGGCACTCTCTTCGTCCCCGGGAATCAGGATCACCGCCCCCATGGGCGCCGGATCGTTGGCCGGTCGCCAGAGGGCGAGAAAGCTCGTGCCGGCGGCGTCGAGTTGCTGCTGTTCAGTGGCTGCCAGCTGGCGCTCCAGGGCCAGTGCGTCGAGGTCGCTGCGCTCGGGCAGTGGCGCCCGCTGCTCGGGCTGGGCATCGGCCTTTTCGCCCTCCTTGGCGGGTGGGGTCTGTTCGGCGTGCACGGCCAGGCTGCCCAGCAGGATCAGGCACAGGGCGTAGCGTGGCAGGTGGCGAAGGCGTGTCATGGCAAACCCGAAAATAGCGAACAAAGGTCAGCCTAATCAGTTGTCGTGGATTTGTCAGATCCTGATGGTGCTTAATGCGACGTCTGCGGCGCACCTTTGCCGCCGCGGCCTCTTCATCGTTCTCGGTGCCTGTGCATGATCCACCGCTGGCTGTTCCTCCTGATACTGAGCATGCCCACGGTGCTGTGGGCGGATCAGCCGCCAGCGGCGCCGGCGGCCATCTTCGCTGCCGCACAGCAACAATGGCTCGCCGCCAATCCGCTGCTGCGTGCCGGCGTGGTGCTGCAGCCACCCTACGCCCAGCTCGACCGCCGCCTGCACCGCCTGACCGGTGCCAACGTGGAGATCGTCAACAGCCTGGCCGCGCTGATGGGCGTGCAGGTGCGCTGGCGCACCTTCCAGACGCCGGAGGAGCTGGAGCAGGCGCTTCTGAGCGATCAAATCGACCTGGCTGCAGGGCTCAGCCAGACCCCGGCCGGATTGCGCCGCTGGGTGTTTTCCGATCCCTTTCTGCGTGTCTCGCACCTGCTGGTCGGTGAGCGTGACGGCAGTGGCGCGGTCGATCTGGAACAGCTCGATGAGCGTTCACCGGTCGCCCTGAAAGGCTCCGATGCGGTGCTCGACTACCTGCGCAGCAGCTACCCGAAGCTCAAGCTGGACATCACCAACTCACCGCGCCAGGCGCTGCAGCGCGTCGTCAATCAGCAGGCCAGCTACGCGGTGCTCGATGAGGCGCAGTTGGGGCGATTATCCCGGGAACCGGAGTTCCTCGGCCTGGCCATCGTCGGCGATATCGGTTTTCCGCAATTGCTGCGCGTAGCCACGCGGCGCGACCTGCCCGAGTTGTCGGCGATCATCGACGTCGCCCTGCGCAGCCTATCGGCCCGCGAACTCGATGATCTGCACAACCGCTGGTTGCCGCCGAGCTACCTGCAACAGGAAAACTCGGCGAGCTTCTGGCGGGCCATCAGCCTGCTACTCGGTTTGCTGCTGATATTCGCGCTGCTGCTGGCGCTGTGGCTGCGGCGCCAGCGCGACACCCTGGAGTTTCGCCTGCTGGCCGCGCGTCACGAAGTCGAGCTGCGCGAGATCGCCCGTGATGCCTTGCGGCTGTCGCAGTTCTCCATCGACAACAGCACGGTCGGCATCCTCTGGGTCAATTGGGACAGCCACGTGCGCTACGCCAACCATGCCGCCGAAGCCATGCTCGGCTGCCCGGGTGGCGGCCTGGTGGATCGGCCGCTGGGCGATTTCGCGCCGGACATGAGCATGGATCGCTGGCTCAACCTGTGGCGCCTGGCGCGCAAGGGCGACGAAGGGCCGCCGAGCTTCGAGACCGAGTGTCTGCGCGCCGACGGCAGCCGCCTGCCGGTCGACGTTTCGCTGAGCTTTCTGCAGTACCGCGATACCGAGTACCTGGTGGTATTCATCACCGACGTGACCGAGCGCCGCCGGGCCCTGGCCGCCCTGCAGGAAAGCGAGGCGCGGCTGCAGGGTATCGCCGCCAACGTGCCCGGCGTGGTGTTTCGCCTGGAGCGGGCGCGGCCGGGCGATCCGGCGCTGTTCGCGTTTATCGGCGAGGGCAGCGAAAGCCTGGTCGGTTATCGGGCCGCCACCTTGCTGGCGCCGGATCACGGCCTGCGCAGCCTGGTGCACCCGGACGACAAGGCCGATTACCACCGCGTGCAGGACCAGGCCTTCGACAGCGACAGCGACTGGCACTGGCAGGGCCGCATGCTCAC
Organism: Pseudomonas sp. G34; assembly: GCF_031119625.1. Taxonomy (GTDB): domain Bacteria; phylum Pseudomonadota; class Gammaproteobacteria; order Pseudomonadales; family Pseudomonadaceae; genus Aquipseudomonas. Next base: position 57,026 of record NZ_JAVHZV010000030.1, on the reverse strand, counting down.
CCACACCGGCGAGTCGCGCTGGGTGGATATCAAGGCCATGGCCCGGCGCCTGGCCGATGGCCGGGTGATCTGGGACGGCGTGGTCTGGGACATCAGCGACAACAAGCGCAACGAGCTGGCGCTGGCCGAATCCCAGGCGCGCCTGCGCGACCTGTCCGCGCACCTGGAAAGCGTGCGCGAAGAGGAAAAGGCCCGCATCGCCCGCGAGGTGCACGACGAGCTGGGCCAGGTGCTCACCGTGCTCAAGCTGGAAACCTCGATGTGCGAGCTGGGCTTCGCCGACCTCGACCCCGGTCTGCGCGAGCGCCTGGACAACATGAAGAAGCTGATCGCCAACCTGTTCCAGCTGGTGCGCGACGTGGCCACCGCCTTGCGCCCGCCAATTCTCGATGCCGGCATTGCCTCGGCCATCGAATGGCAGGCGCGGCGCTTCGAGGTGCGCACGCAGATTCCCTGCCTGGTCGAGGTGCCCGAACACCTGCCGCCGCTGAGCGACGCCAAGGCCACCGGGCTGTTCCGCATCCTCCAGGAGGCGCTGACCAACGTCATGCGCCACGCCCAGGCGCATACCGTGACGGTGCGTCTGGAACTGCTGGGCGACAGCCTGCACCTGTCGATCAGCGACGATGGCCGCGGCTTCGATCCCGCCGGCGTGCGCGCCGACTCCTTCGGGCTGGTGGGCATGCGCGAGCGGGTGTTGATGCTCGGCGGACAATTGCGCCTCGACAGCCGGCCCGGCGAGGGTACTCTGTTGCGCGTGCGGGTGCCGCTGAGCGAGTGTGCGCCCGATGAATAGGAGGTTGAGCCCGTGATTCGAGTACTGGTGGCCGAAGACCACACCATCGTCCGCGAGGGCATCAAGCAGCTGATCGGCATGGCCCGCGACCTGCTGGTGGTCGGCGAAGCGAGCAATGGCGAGCAGCTGCTGGAGACCCTGCGCAGCACGCCGTGCGAGGTGGTGCTGCTGGATATCTCCATGCCCGGCGTCAACGGCCTGGAGGCGATTCCACGGATCCGCGCGCTGAGCCAGCCGCCGGCGATTCTGGTGCTGTCGATGCATGACGAGGCGCAGATGGCCGCCCGCGCCCTGAAGATCGGCGCCGCCGGCTACGCCACCAAGGACAGCGACCCGGCCCTGCTGCTCACCGCGATCCGCAAGGTCGCCGCTGGCGGGCGTTACATCGACCCCGATCTGGCCGACCGCATGGTCTTCGAGGTCGGCCTGACCGATTCACGCCCGCCCCATGCGCTGCTGTCCGAGCGAGAGTTCTCGGTGTTCGAGCGCCTGGTGCAGGGCGAGGGCGTCAACGAGATCGCCGCCCATCTGGCGCTGAGCAGCAAGACCATCAGCACCCACAAGGCGCGGCTGATGCAGAAGCTCAACCTGCACTCGGTGGCCGACCTGGTGCGTTACGCGGTCGAGCACAAGCTGGTCTGAGCGGCCTATTTATCTATCCGCGACATGCCCATCACCAGGCGGGCCGCCTCGCTTCTAGCACTGCCCATCAGTGCGTATCCAAACGCGACATCGGTGTAGGGATCGCCCTACAGCCGGCTTTCCGCCTGCCTTATAGCAAAGTGTCAGCACGCCCGATTTTCAGCTTCCAGCGCCGGTTCTAGGCTTGAGCCACGGTAGAACAACAGGCAGGTGCGGTGATGGGCGACACTTCTTCGAGCGACATCCTGGTCAGCTTTCGTGGCGTGCAAAAGAGCTACGACGGCGAGAACCTGATCGTCAAAGACCTCAACCTGGACATTCGCAAAGGCGAGTTCCTGACCCTGCTCGGGCCCTCCGGCTCCGGCAAGACCACCAGCCTGATGATGCTGGCCGGCTTCGAAACGCCCACCGCTGGCGAGATCACCCTGGCCGGCAAGCGCCTCAATAACGTGCCGCCGCACAAGCGCGACATCGGCATGGTGTTCCAGAACTATGCGCTGTTCCCGCACATGACGGTGGCCGAGAACCTGGCGTTCCCGCTCAGCGTACGTGGCATGAACAAGGCCGACGTTGGCGAGAAGGTCAAGCGCTCGCTGTCGATGGTGCAGCTGGACGCCTTCGCTGGCCGTTACCCGGCGCAGCTCTCCGGTGGCCAGCAGCAGCGTGTGGCGCTGGCCCGCGCGCTGGTGTTCGAGCCGCAACTGGTACTGATGGACGAACCGCTCGGTGCGCTGGATAAACAGCTGCGCGAGCACATGCAGATGGAGATCAAGCACATCCACCAGCGCCTCGGCGTGACCGTGGTGTACGTGACCCACGACCAGAGCGAAGCGCTGACCATGTCCGATCGCGTCGCCGTGTTCCACCAGGGCGAGATCCAGCAGATCGCTCCGCCGCGCGAGCTCTACGAAGCGCCGCGCAACACCTTCGTGGCGCAGTTCATCGGTGAGAACAACCGCTTCGCCGGCGAGCTGGTCGAGCACACGGGCGACACCTGCACCGTGCAGCTGGCGCGTGGCGAGAAGATCCAGGCTCTGGCCGTCAACGTCGGCCAGCCGGGTGATGCCGTCAGCCTGTCGATCCGCCCGGAGCGCATTCGCCTGAACAATGCGGCCGAGGGCTGCGACAACCGCTTCTCGGGTCGTGTTTCCGAGTTCATCTACCTGGGCGACCACGTGCGCGTGCGCCTGGAGGTCTGCGGCAAGACCGACTTCTTCGTCAAACAGCCGATTGCCGAGCTCGATCCCGGGCTCGCGGTCGGTGACGTGATCCCGCTCGGCTGGCAGGTCGAGCACGTTCGCGCCCTCGATCCGCAGTCGGCGGAATGATCGGCGTTTTGCGCATTACCACAGCACTTGGAGCCAACATAAAAATGTCGAAGCTATTCTCCCTTTCCGCGCTGACACTGGGCCTGGTTTGCGCTGCACAGGTTCACGCTGCAGACCTCACCGTCATCAACTTCGGTGGCGCCAACAAGGACGCCCAGGTCAAGGCCTACTACCAGCCGTGGGAAGCGGCCGGTAACGGCAAGATCATCGCTGGCGAATACAACGGTGAAATGGCCAAGGTCAAGGCCATGGTCGACACCAACAGCGTGTCGTGGGATCTGGTCGAGGTGGAATCCCCCGAGCTGGCCCGGGGTTGCGACGAGGACCTGTTCGAAGAAATCGATTACGCGGTAGTCGGCGACAAGAACGCCCTGGTGCCGGGTGCCGCCTCGATGTGCGGCGTTGGCTTCTTCGTCTGGTCGACCGTGATGGCCTACAACGCCGACAAGCTCAGCACCGCGCCGACGGGTTGGGCAGATTTCTGGGACGTGAAGAAATTCCCGGGCAAGCGCGGGCTGCGCAAGGGCGCCAAGTACACCCTCGAATTCGCCCTGATGGCCGACGGCGTCAAGCCTGCGGACGTCTACAAGGTGCTGGCGAGCAAGGACGGCCAGGAGCGCGCGTTCAAGAAACTCGACGAACTCAAGCCGTACATCCAGTGGTGGGAAGCCGGCGCCCAGCCGCCGCAGTACCTCGCTTCCGGTGACGTGGTGATGAGCTCGGCCTACAACGGCCGCATCGCCGCCACCCAGAAGGAAGGCAGCAGCCTGAAAGTGGTATGGGACGGCGGCATCTACGACTTCGACGCCTGGGCCATCCCCAAGGGCGCGAAGAACAAGGACGAGGCCATGAAATTCATCGCCTTCACCCTGCAGGCCGAGAACCAGAAAACCTATTCGGAAAACATCGCCTACGGTCCGGTGAACCCGAAAGCCGTCGATCTGCTCGATGCCAAGGTCGCTGCCGACCTGCCGACCGCGCCGCAGAACATCGCCAACCAGGTTGCCATGGACGTGGCCTTCTGGGCCGACTTCGGCGAAGTGCTGGAGCAGCGTTTCAACTCCTGGGCTGCCAAGTAACGGCACGCAGCGGGGCAGGGCATGAGCGCCTTGCCCCTTCGCTTCACGGAGCGCCGACGTATCGGCGCTCCGGCTTTATCCCCGAATTCTTATCCGCTTCACCGGAGTTACCCCCATGGCCCTAGCAGTGCCCCATGCCGAGGTCGCCGGCCCCACGCTCAAGCAGCGCTTGGCGCGCGCCGAGCGGATGAATCGCCTGAAGTCCCAGGCGCTGATCCTGCCGCTGGTGCTGTTTCTCGTCTTCACCTTTCTGGTGCCGATCGTGGCGCTGCTCAACCGCAGCGTGGATAACCCGGACGTGGTCGGCTCGCTGCCGCGCACCGTCGAAGCCATCGACAGCTGGGACGGCCGCGGCCTGCCCGAAGAGCCCGTCTACAAGGCGCTGACCCTGGATCTGGCCGAGGCTCGTGAACAGCAGAAGCTGGGCGACCTGTCCAAGCGCCTGAACATGGAGCTGGCCGGCTACCGCAGCCTGCTGGCGAAAACCGGCCGTGCGCTGCCGTTCGACGCCGAACCGGCTTCCTACAAGGATGCACTGGAGTCCTTCGACGAGCGCTGGGGCGACCCGGCCTACTGGCAAGTGATCCGCCGCAACAGCAGTTCCTGGACGGCCTACTACCTGCTGGCTGCCCTGGATCATCGCGTCGATGACGCCGGCGCCGTGGTCAAGACCAGCCCCGACCAGGCCATCTACCTGGACATCTTCGCCCGTACCTTCTGGATGGGCGCGGTGATCACCGCCATCTGCCTGGCGCTGGCCTATCCGCTCGCCTACCTGCTGGCCAACCTGCCGACTCGCCAGGGCAACCTGCTGATGATCATGGTGCTGCTGCCGTTCTGGACCTCGATCCTGGTGCGCGTCGCCGCCTGGATCGTGCTGTTGCAGTCCGGCGGGCTGATCAACTCGGCGCTGATCAAGATCGGCATCATCGACCAGCCGCTGGAGTTGGTGTTCAACCGCGCCGGTGTGTACATCTCCATGGTGCACATCATGCTGCCGTTCATGATCCTGCCGATCTACAGCGTGATGAAGGGCATTTCGCCAAGCTACATGCGTGCGGCAATTTCCCTGGGCTGCCACCCGTTCGCCAGCTTCTGGCGGGTGTATTTCCCGCAGACCCTGGCCGGCGTCGGCGCCGGTTGCCTGCTGGTATTCATCCTGTCCATCGGCTACTACATCACCCCGGCGCTGCTCGGCAGCCCGAGCGACCAGATGGTCAGCTACTTCGTCGCCTTTTACACCAACACCACCATCAACTGGGGCATGGCCACCGCGCTGGGCGGCTTGCTGCTGGTCGCCACGCTGCTGCTCTACGTGGTGTACAGCTGGCTGGTGGGTGCGGGTCGGTTGCGTCTGGGTTAGCAGGCGATTGAAAAACGTTAGCAGCGGCAACGCAGGTAGTTTTTCAACGACCTGCTTATGGAATGGAGATTGAGAAATGTTGAGCCCTTATATGTCTCCTGTTGAGCGCGCCTGGTACTACGGCCTGCGCCTGCTCTGCGGCCTGGTACTGCTGTTCCTGGTGCTGCCGATCCTGGTGATCGTGCCGCTGTCGTTCAACTCCGGCACCTTCCTGATCTACCCGATGCAGGGCTTCTCGATGCGCTGGTACGAGGACTTCTTCGGCTCGGCCGGCTGGATGCGGGCGCTGAAGAACAGCATGATCATCGCCCCGGCGGCGACCGTGCTGGCCATGATCCTCGGCACCCTGGCCGCTATCGGCCTGACCCGCTCGGAGTTCCGCGGCAAGGCGCTGGTGATGAGCCTGCTGATTTCGCCGATGGTGGTGCCGGTGGTGATCGTCGGTGTCGCCAGCTACCTGTTCTTCGCGCCGCTGGGCCTGGCCAACGGCTACCTGTCGCTGATCGTGGTGCACGCGGTGCTCGGCGTGCCCTTCGTGATCATCACCGTGTCGGCCACCCTGCAGGGCTTCAACTACAACCTGGTGCGTGCTGCCGCCAGCCTCGGCGCCTCGCCGATCACCGCGTTCCGCCGGGTGACCCTGCCGCTGATCGCCCCCGGGGTGATCTCCGGCGCGCTGTTCGCCTTTGCCACCTCGTTCGATGAAGTGGTGGTGACCCTGTTCCTCGCCGGGCCCGAGCAGGTCACCCTGCCACGGCAGATGTTCAGCGGCATCCGCGAAAACCTCAGCCCGACCATCGCCGCCGCAGCGACCCTGCTGATCGGCTTCTCCATCCTGCTGCTGCTGACCCTGGAATGGCTGCGCGGGCGCAGCGAGAAGCTGCGCACCCAGGTCAACGAATAAGCGCTTTCACGGCGTAGCCGTAACCGCCGCAGCCCCTCGGGTTGCGGCGGTTTTTTATCGCCGTCATCCCGGGTGGCACCAAGAATGGCTGCCGTCCAGCGAGTACACTTCCAGGTTTTCTGTCCGGTCCTGGAAAGCCCATGGATTTCGCCGATCCCAGTTTTTGCGAATTGCTCGATGCGCTGCATGACGGCGTCTATATCACCGACGCCGATGGCATCACCCTCAAGGTCAACGGTGCCTACGAACGGTTGACCGGCCTGCGCAGCGAGGATGTGGTCGGCCAGCACATGCAGGCGCTGGTCGAGCAGGGGGTGATTTCCCAGTCGGTGTCGTTGCGGGTGCTCAAGGAGGGCAGGGCGCTGTCGCTGATGCAGAGCGTCAGCCAGGGCAAGCGCCTGCTGGTCAGTGGCACGCCGATTCTCGATGCCACGGGCCAGGTGCGCTATGTGGTGAGCACGGTGCGCGACATGACCGAGCTGCTGCGTATCAAGCACGAGCGTGACGAGCTGCAGCAGCTCAAGGAGCTGCGCAGCAGCACGGCGAAGTTGCACGCCGGCCAGCGCGGCGACCTGCTCCACGCCTCGCCGGTGGCCGATCACCCGGCCTCCCGGCGCATCTTCGCCCAGGCACGGCAGGTCGCCGCCAGCGACGTGAAGGTGCTGCTGCAGGGTGAAACCGGTGTCGGCAAGACGCTGGTCGCCCAGTACATCCACAAGAGCAGCCCGCGCGCGGCCCAGCCGTTCCTGGCGCTCAATTGCGGTGCGCTGCCGGAGAACCTGATCGAGGCCGAGCTGTTCGGCTACGTGGCGGGTGCCTTCACCGGTGCCGGCAGCAAGGGCAAGCGCGGCCTGCTGGAGCTGGCGCACCATGGCACCCTGTTTCTCGACGAGATTGGCGACCTGCCGCTGGCCCTGCAGGTCAAGTTGCTCAAGGTGATCGAGGAGAGCCGCTTCATTCCGGTGGGTGGCCTGGAACTCAAGGAAGTGGACGTGCGCATCATTACCGCCACCCACCATGACCTGCGCCAGATGGTCGCCGCCGGGCGCTTTCGCGCCGACCTCTATTACCGCCTCAACGTGGTGCCCATCCATATCCCGGCCCTGCGCGAGCGGCCCGACGAGATCCAGCCGCTGCTGGACTTCTACCTGGCCGAGTTCAACGGGCGCTACAGGCGTGAGCTGGCCTGGGGGCTGGAGGCGCTGGATGCACTCACCGACTACGCCTGGCCCGGCAACATCCGCGAGCTGATCAACCTGGTCGAACGCCTGGTGGTCACCTGCACCGGTGAGGTCGTGGAGCTGTTCGACCTGCCCGAGGAGATGCGCACGCCTGCGGCGGAGGCGGGCAATCAAAGCCTGCCACTGCGCAAGCAGGTCGAGCAGCTCGAACGGCGGCTGATCCGCAAGGCGCTGGTGCAGCACAAGACCACCCGCGAGGCCGCCAAGGCCCTCGGCCTCAGCCAGGCGACCCTGGTGCAGAAGATGAAACGCTGGGAACAAGGCTGATTGGAAAATGGATCAAGCAGGCTTTTCTGATCCATTTTCCAATCGCAGCTGATCGCCTCGCGCCTGTGGCGGATCGACGCAGCCCTTGCACGGCAAGGGTTTCGCGCAACTGGCACAGGACTCGCTAAGACAGGCCCGAACCCGTCCAGTTTTTACAATGCACAAAAGGGCCTGATGATGAGTACCGCTGCCTTCAAGATCGCCAACAAGTTGCTGACCGGCCAGGGTGCCGTGGAGCAGCTGGCGCACGAACTGTCCCGCCTGAACATCCACAACCCGTTGATCGTCACCGACGCCATCCTGATCAAATCCGGCACCGTGGAACATGTGCTCAAGCAGCTCGGCGAGCGCGCCTACGGCATTTTCGATGGCGTCGAGCCGGAGCCGGAGATCGCCATCGTCGAGGCCTGCGCCAAGGTGTACCGCGACGGCGGCCACGACGGCCTGATCGGCGTGGGGGGTGGCAGCGCCATCGACATCGCCAAGGCGGTGGCCGGCTACGTTGGCCATGACGGCGCGCTGGAGACGCTATTCGGCGTCGACCAGGTCAAGCGCAAGGGCCCGCCGCTGATCGCCATCCCCACCACCGCCGGCACCGGCTCGGAAGTGACCAACGTGTCGATCCTGTCGGACAAGCAGGCACAGCTGAAAAAGGGCATCGTCAGCGACCATCTGCTGCCCGACGTGGCCCTGGTCAGCCCGCTGATGACCCTGACCTGCCCGCGTAGCGTGACTGCCGCCAGCGGCGTCGATGCCCTGGTGCATGCCGTGGAATCCTACCTGTCGGTGAACGCCTCGCCGATCACCGACGCCCTGGCCATCGGCGCCATCAAGCTGATCGCCAAGGCGTTGCCCAAGGCCTATGCCAACCCGGCCGACCTGAAGGCGCGCGAGGACATGGCCACCGCCAGCCTGATGGCAGGCATGGCCTTCGGCAACGCCGGGGTCGGCGCGGTGCACGCGCTGGCTTATCCACTGGGCGGGCGCTTCAACATCGCCCACGGCGTCAGCAACGCCCTGCTGCTGCCCTACGTGATGGCCTGGAACAAGCTGGCCTGCGTCGAGCGCATGGCCGAGATCGCCGCTGCCCTTGGCGTGCAGACCCATGGGCTGGGTGACAAGGTCGCTGCCGACCTGGCCGTCGAGGCCATGGCCGAGCTGTGCGCCAGCGTCGACATTCCCAAGGGCATGCGCAGCTTCAACGTGCCCGAAGACGCCATCCCGGCCATGGCCGAGGAGGCCAGCAAGATCGACCGGCTGATGCGCAACAACCCGCGGCGCCTGACTGCCAGCGACATCGAGCAGATCTACCGCGCCGCTTACTGAATCCGTTTCACATCCCTGACCAACAGCCCCGGCCCGCCCGGGGCTTGCTGCTTACAACTCTAATAACATTGGGTGATTCACATGTCCGAACCGCATCAACAAGACCTGGGCGTCGAAGCCCCCTACTGGCCGGTGGGGCCATTCAAGGTGCGTCTGCCTTTCATTCACTATCGCTTCGAGCTCTCCGACTACATGCAGGGCCTGCTCATGTGCGCGGTGGATCTGGCGGCGATCCCGCTGATGACCGAATTCCTCGGCATGCCATTCGAGGTGGCGCTGGCGGTGGTCATGCTCAACGGTCTGCTGTACCTGACCCACCACCTGCTTGGTGACCCGGTGGTGCCGGGCTGGATCACCCCGGCGATCCCCCTGCTGATGGCCTACTGCAGCCAGTTCCCGGAGGGCCCGGAGCGGGTGCATGCGCTGATCGCCTTCCAGTTGATGCTGGGGATATTTTCCATTGGCCTGGGCATGACCGGCATGGCGCGCAAGGTGGTGTCGCTGGTGCCCTCGGCGCTCAAGGCCGGCATCATCATGGGCGCCGGGCTCAGTGCGGTGATCACCGTGTTCAAGGAAGGCGGGCGTTTCGACGCCTTCCCCTGGACCATCTCCATTGCCGTCGGCATCGCCTTCTACCTGGTGTTCTCCCTGCACTTCCAGCAACTGAAGAAGCGCAGCCGCTTCTGGTGGAATTTCGCCAAGCTGGGCATCTTCCCGATCATCCTGCTGGCCGTGGTGGTCGCGCCGATCTTTGGTGAGGCGCCATGGCCGAGCATCGAGTGGGGCATCAGCAAGCCGGACTTCGTCACCCTTTGGAACGAATACACCGTGTTCGGTCTCGGCATGCCGCCGTTGATGATGTTCGTCACTGCCATTCCCACGGTGTTCGCCGCCTACCTGGTGGTGTTCGGCGACGTGCTGGGCGCCAGGGCGATCCTCTCCGAGGCCGACCATATCCGCAGTGACGAGAAGGTCGACTTCAACCCCAACCGTTCGCACATGATCTTTGGCGGGCGCAACGCCCTGATGAGCATCATCGGCCCGGACGTGGCCATGTGCGGCCCACAGTGGTCGGCCATGCAGGTGGTGATCACCGAACGCTTCAAGGGCGGCGCCCAGGCGATGAAGTCCATCTACGGCGGCGTCGGCTCGTTCCGCTGGGGCACCAACACCGGCCTGTTGCTGTTGCCGGTGGTCACCCTGTTGCAGCCGATTCTCGGCGTGGCACTGGCCCTGACCCTGCTGATCCAGGGCTACGTCAGCGTGCGCCTGGGGATCATGGAGGCGCGCAGCCAGCGTGACCTGGGCATCGCCGGGGTGATCGGCGCGGTGCTGGCGATCAAGGGCGCCGGCTGGGCCTTCGCCATCGGTGTCGGCCTGTGCGCGCTGATCTACGGCGCGCAGATGTTCCGCGGCGAGAACGACCAGACCTTTACCAAGGATCTGCCGCCCGGCGAGTGACCTCTGGCGCGAGCGCTTTAGCTCGGCAGTAGCCCGGCTCGAGCGCAGCGACACCCGGGAAGGCCCTGGGTATCGCTGCGCTCAACCGCAGGCTACAGCCTGCCAGGCTGAGGCATTTGCGCGCGCCGCCGTCAGGCGGCGCTGCCAGATGATGTTCGAGTCGCTACAATGCGCGCCACCGTGACCCAAGCCCTTATTAGAGGTGCGCCATGCAACCCTTCGCCATCGCCCCGTCGATCCTTTCCGCCGACTTCGCCCGCCTGGGGGAGGAAGTGGATAACGTACTCGCCGCTGGCGCCGATATCGTTCACTTCGATGTCATGGACAACCACTACGTGCCCAACCTGACCATCGGCCCGATGGTCTGCTCGGCGCTGCGCAAGTACGGCATCACCGCGCCGATCGACGCGCACCTGATGGTCAAGCCGGTGGACCGCATCATCGGTGACTTCATCGAGGCCGGCGCGTCGTACATCACCTTCCACCCGGAGGCCAGCGAGCACGTCGACCGTTCCCTGCAACTGATCAAGAGCGGCGGCGCCAAGGCCGGCCTGGTGTTCAACCCGGCCACTTCGCTGGACGTGCTCAAGTACGTGATGGACAAGGTCGACATGATCCTGTTGATGAGCGTCAACCCCGGCTTCGGCGGGCAGAAGTTCATACCCGGCACCCTCGACAAGCTGCGCGAAGCCCGCGCGCTGATCGACGCCAGCGGCCGCGAAATCCGCCTGGAAATCGACGGCGGCGTGAACGTGCAGAACATCCGCGAGATCGCCGAAGCCGGCGCCGACACCTTCGTCGCCGGCTCGGCGATCTTCAACCAGCCGGACTACAAGGCGGTGATCGACGCCATGCGCGCCGAACTGGCCCAGGTGCGTGGATGAAACCGCTGCGCGCGCTGTGCGCCGGTGAGCTGCCGCGCCTGGTGATGTTCGACCTGGACGGCACCCTGGTCGACTCGGTGCCGGACCTGGCCACCGCCGTCGACCGCATGCTGCGCGAACTGGGCCGTGAGCCCGTTGGCGTGGAGTGCGTGCGCCAGTGGGTGGGCAATGGCGCCCGCGTGCTGGTGCGCCGCGCCCTGGCCGGTGGCCTGGATCATTCGGCTGTAGGCGAGGCTGAAACCGAACAGGCGCTGGCGCGCTTTCTCGATATCTATGCCGACTGCCATGAGCTGATCACCCTGTATCCGGGCGTGCACGAACTGCTGGAAGCCCTGAGCACCGCCGCCGTCGAGCTGGCGGTGGTGACCAACAAGCCGGAGCGTTTCGTCGCGCCGCTGCTGGAGCAGGTCGGCCTGGGCGGTTATTTCCGCTGGATCATCGGCGGCGATACCCTGCCGCAGCAGAAGCCCGACCCGGCTGCGCTGCTGCAGGTGATGCGCCTGGCCGGCGTCAGCCAGGCGCAGTCGCTGTTCGTTGGCGATTCGCGCACGGACGTATTGGCGGCCCGCGCGGCTGGTGTGCCCTGCGTGGCGGTCAGCTACGGCTACAATCACGGTCGCCCGGTGGCTGAAGAAGAGCCGGCACTGGTGGTCGATAGTCTCGCCGAGCTGCTGTAGTGCGGATGGCGATACCGAGGTGACCTTGTCGGTGGACGGGTGAAGCGTCGTCCACCCTACGACTGATGAATCCTTTGCTGCGCCGTTCGGCTTTTGTGGGAGCGGATTTATCCGCGAAACTGGCGATGAAGATCGAATCCGCTCCTACAAGCCATCGCTTTGCCCCGCTTGCAGCGCTTGGCGTGTAGCTGCTACTTTGGCCGCTCTCCTTATTCCCCGCCTGTCGAGATCGTACCGTGGTGGTTAGCTGCAAACTCTGGATGAAAGTCATCAAGGCCCTGGCCCGTTGGCGCTGGCGCGCCTGACATTCTTCGCCGCTGTGCGCGGCCCGTTTGCCCCTGACCGATTTCTCACGCCACGAGGCTGATCATGATCCACGAAGAATTCCTGCGTTTGGCCGCCGAAGGCTACAACCGCATTCCGCTCGCCTGCGAAACCATCGCCGACTTCGACACGCCGCTGTCGATCTACCTGAAACTGGCTGATGCGCCCAACTCCTACCTGCTCGAGTCGGTGCAGGGCGGCGAGAAGTGGGGGCGTTACTCGATCATCGGCCTGCCGGCGCGCACCGTGCTGCGCGTGCATGGCCATGAGGTGGTGGTCAGCACCGATGGCGTCGAGGTCGAGCGCCACCAGTGTGCCGACCCGCTGGAATTCGTCGAGCAGTTCAAGGCGCGCTACAAGGTGCCGACCATCATTGGTCTGCCGCGTTTCAATGGCGGCCTGGTCGGCTACTTCGCCTACGACAGCGTGCGTTATGTCGAGCCCAAGCTGGCCGACGGGGTCAACCCCGATGCGTTGGGCACGCCGGATATCCTGCTCAACGTCTCCGATGCCGTGGTGGTGTTCGACAACCTGGCCGGCAAGATGCACGCCATCGTCCTGGCCGACCCGGCTGAGGCCGATGCCTTCGCCCGTGGCCAGCAGCAACTGCAGGACATCCTGCACAAGCTGCGTCAGCCGTTCACCCCGCGCCTGGGCGTGGACCTGAACAAACCGGCGGGCGCCGAGCCGGCGTTCCGTTCCAGCTTCAGCCGTGAGGATTACGAGCGCTCGGTCGGCGCCATCAAGGATTACATCCTGGCCGGCGACTGCATGCAGGTGGTGATTTCCCAGCGCATGTCGATCCCGTTCAAGGCCGCCCCCATCGACCTGTACCGCGCGCTGCGCTGCATCAACCCGACGCCGTACATGTACTTCTTCAACTTCGGCGACTTCCACGTGGTGGGCAGCTCGCCGGAAGTGCTGGTGCGCGTCGAGGACAACCTGGTCACCGTGCGGCCCATCGCCGGCACCCGCCCGCGCGGTGCCACCGAGGAGCAGGACCTGGCGCTGGAAGCAGACCTGCTGGCCGATGCCAAGGAAGTCGCCGAGCACCTGATGCTGATCGACCTGGGCCGCAACGACACTGGCCGCGTCTCGGAAATCGGCTCGGTGAAGCTGACCGAGAAGATGGTCATCGAGCGTTATTCCAACGTCATGCACATCGTCTCCAATGTCACTGGCGAGCTGAAAAAGGGCCTCACTTCGATGGACGCCCTGCGCGCCATCCTGCCGGCCGGCACCCTGTCCGGTGCACCGAAGATTCGCGCCATGGAGATCATCGACGAGCTGGAGCCGGTCAAGCGCGGCGTCTACGGCGGCGCGGTCGGTTACTACGCCTGGAACGGCAACATGGACACCGCGATTGCCATCCGCACCGCGGTGATCAAGGACGGCGAGCTGCACGTGCAGGCCGGCGCGGGTATCGTCGCCGACTCGGTACCGGCGCTGGAGTGGGAAGAAACCCTCAACAAGCGCCGCGCCATGTTCAGGGCCGTGGCGCTGGCGGAGCAGGGCTCGCACTGATCTGGGCAGATGTAAAAAGGGGCAGCTTAGGCTGCCCCTTTGCGTTTGGCTTCCCGGCTATTGCGGCGCTTCACCCCGGGCCGTAGGGTGGACGTCGCTTTATCCGTCCACCATGAGGTTGGCAAGGCGGTGGGTGAAAAGAGCGTCGGCTACGCGCCCCGATCCACCCTACGGCTGCCCTTTTCTGTGAGCATCAAACGCGAGATGTATCCATCCTGTGGGAGCGCGCCATGCGCGCGAAATCGCGGGCATGGCCCGCTCCCACGGGTTTAGCCCCGGTGGAGCGTAGCGATACCCGGGGCCTATCTCAGCCCTCCAGCTTGGCCAGCGCCGCTCCGGCATCCAGATAAGCCCCGGCCTGTTCGCGAATGCGCAAGGTGCCGTCCGCTGGAGCGCTGATCTGAGTCTCCATCTTCATGGCTTCCATTACGGCGATCACCTCGCCGGCTTTCACCTGGGCGCCGTCCTCCACCAGCCAGGCGTGCAGGTTGCCGGAGATCGGCGCTGCCACCAGGCCTTCTTCAGCAGCCGGTGCTGCGGTTTGAGGCGCCGCCTGGGCGCTACCTCCAAGTGGCCACAGGCCTTGCAGCAGCGCGCTTGGCAGGCCCAGCTCATGGCGCTTGCCGTCGATCTCGATAAAGGTGCGCAGCAGCGCATCGCCGGCCACCGGCAGGGTGCGCGGCGCCAGGGTGATCTGCTCGGCGAAGTCGGTCTCGATCCAGCGGGTGTGCACGGCGAAACGTTCAGGGCCGGTGAAGTCGGCGTGGTCCATCACCGCGCGGTGGAAGGGCAGTACCGAGGCGATGCCGTCGATCTGGAATTCGGCCAGGGCGCGGCGCGCGCGGGCGATGGCCTGCTCGCGGGTGGCGCCGGTGACGATCAGCTTGGCCATCATCGAGTCGAATGTACCTGGCACGCTGGAGCCGCTTTCCACACCGCTGTCCAGGCGCACGCCCGGGCCGCTCGGTGCGCGGAATTCGCTGATCTTGCCGGGGGTGGGCAGAAAGCCCTTGCCGGCATCCTCGGCGTTGATGCGGAGCTCGAAGCTGTGGCCGCGCGGCGTCGGCGTTGCGTTGAACGACAGCGGCAGGCCGTCGGCGACACGTAGCTGCTCGATCACCAGGTCGACGCCGGCGGTTTCTTCGGTCACCGGGTGCTCGACCTGCAGGCGGGTGTTCACTTCCAGGAACGACAGGGTGCCATCGGCGCTGAGCAGGTATTCCACGGTGCCGGCGCCGACATAGCCGGCCTTGGCGCAGATATCGCGGGCGGACTGATGAATGCGCTGGCGCTGTTCCTCGCTGATAAAGGGCGCCGGCGCTTCTTCCACCAGCTTCTGGTTACGGCGTTGCAGCGAGCAGTCGCGGGTGCCGACCACCACCACGGTGCCGTGGGTATCGGCGATTACCTGGGCTTCGATATGCCGCGGGCGGTCGAGGAACTGCTCGACGAAGCACTCGCCGCGGCCGAACGCAGCTTCGGCTTCACGCACCGCCGAGGCATACAGCTCGGCCACTTCGTCCATGCGCCAGGCGACCTTCATGCCGCGCCCGCCACCGCCAAAGGCGGCCTTGATGGCGATCGGCAAGCCGTGCTGCTCGGCGAAGGCTTGCACTTCGGCAGCTGTTTTCACCGGGCCCGGGGTGCCGGCCACCAGGGGCGCACCGACTTGTTGGGCGAGCTTGCGGGCTTGCACCTTGTCGCCAAGCACATCGATGGTCTCCGGGTTCGGGCCGATCCAGATCAGCCCGGCACCTTGCACGGCGCGGGCGAAGTCGGCGCGCTCGGAGAGAAAACCGTAGCCGGGGTGCACGGCATCGGCGCCGGCGCGCTTGGCGATGGCCAGCAGCTTGTCGATGTTCAGGTAGGTTTCGGCCGGGCGCTCGCCGTCCAGCCCATAGGCTTCGTCGGCGTGGCGCACGTGCAGGGCATCGATATCGGCATTGGCATACACGGCCACCGAGCCGACACCGTAATCGCGGCAGGCGCGAGCAATGCGCACGGCAATTTCACCACGGTTGGCGATCAGTACTTTTTTCATGGGATCTCTTTCGCGTCGGCAGTGGAAAGGAGGGCGTCGGGCTCGAGCTCGGCGAACGCCTCGATCGGGTTGAAGCGAATCTGCGCGTTGATGGGGATTTGCCCGGCCAGATCCAGATGGTGGCTGGCCACGGCGGCGATCACCGGGTAGCCGCCGGTCAGCGGGTGGTCGGCGAGGAACAGCACCGGCTGGCCGCTGGCGGGCACCTGGATGGCGCCCAGGGAGGTGCCTTCGCTGGGCAGCTCGTCATGGTTGCAGCGCTCCAGGGGCACCTCGCCCTCCAGGCGGATGCCGACCCGGTTGGATTGCGCGGTAACGCGCCACAGCTGGCTGCTCAGGCGTTCGATGGCCGCCTGGGTAAACCAGTCGCTGCGCGGGCCCATGACCACATCCAGGCTGATCACCTCCTTGCTAGTCTGCAGATCGAAGGCAGGCGCCTCATGCAGCGACACGCTGGCGCCGCCACTGATTTCGTCGAAACCCAGGCGGTCGCCGGCCTTGAGTGGCGGCGGGCCGACCTGGGCCAGGCTGTCGTAGGAAAGACTGCCCAGCACTGGCGCCACCTTAAAGCCGCCGCGAATCGCCAGGTAGCTGCGCAGCCCGGCCTGGGGCGCACCGAGGCTGATGCGGTCGCCGTCGTCCAGTTCGATGGGCTGGTAGTTGCCCGGCTGCCACTGCAGGCCGCTGGCAGTGGTCACGCTGATGGGCGTGTGTGCGCCAGTGACGGCGATAAGCGTGCGGCCATGGCTGACGAAGCCCAGGCCGCCGAGCACCACCTCCAGGCAGGCACAGGCCGAGTCGTTGCCTACCACGCGGTTGGCGGCGCGCAGGGCGCCACGATCCAGCGCGCCGGACATGGAAACGCCCTGGTCGGTATGGCCGCCGCGGCCCAGGTCCTGCAGCACCGTTTGCAGGCCGGGGCTGAGGATTTCCAGGTACGCACCCGTTGGCGCGGCACTGGCAGCCGCTTGCTCATGGGCAGGCAGGCCGCCGGCCGGCAGCGGGCCGGCATCCTGGAAGCGCACCTTGTAGCCGGGGCGCAGCAGGGCCGGCTCGTCACGCCCGAGATCCCACATCTGCAGCGGTGTGACGCCGATGATCTGCCAGCCACCGGGGCTGGCCTTGGGGTAGATGCCGCTGAAGTTACCGGCCAGGGCCACGGCGCCAGCGGGGATACGGGTGCGCGGGGTTTGCCGGCGCGGTACCTGAAAGTCGGCGCCGCCGGTGAGGTAGCCGAAGCCGGGAGCGAAGCCGCAGAAGGCCACTTCGTAGTCGGCGCTGGTGTGGCGGCGCACCACTTCTTCGCGGCTGATGCCGAGCAGCCCGGCCACTTCGTCGAGATCCTCGCCGTTGTAGTGCACGGGAATTTCCACGCGGCGGCTGGCGCGGCTGCTGCGTTGACTGAGGTCGCGCCGGGCGATGTCATTGATCAGCGCCTGGCGGTCGATGGCGCCGGGCCGGTACTGGATCAGCAGGGTACGGGCCGCCGGGACGATTTCCTCGACCCCGGCGATGGGCTCGGCCTGCAGCGCAGCGAACAGCGCCAGGGTATCGTCGAGATCCGCCAACTCTACCAGCAGCGCATCCAGGTTTACGGGGAGAAAACGCAAAACCGCCTCCTAGACGTGGTAGGTGCTGTCGGGCACGTCGGTGATAAACATATGGCCTGGCGAATGGGTGATCGCGAAGGGCACGCCGGAAGCCATGACCGCCGCCTGGGGTGTCACGCCGCAGGCCCAGAACACCGGTACTTCGCCGGGCTCGATGCGCACCGCGTCGCCGAAATCCGGTTTTTGCAGGTCGGCAATGCCTAGACGCTGCGGCTCGCCGATATGCACCGGGGCGCCGTGCACCGAGGGATAGCGGCCGGAAATGCCGGCCGCTTCGGCAACCCGATCGGCCGGAATCGGCCGCATCGACACCACCATCTCGCCATGCAGGCGGCCCGCCGGGCGGCAGGCACGATTGCTGCGGTACATCGGCACGTTGCAGCCGTCGGTGATATGCCGCACGTCGATGCCGGCCTCCTGCAGGGCGGTCTCGAAGGTGAAGCTGCAGCCGATCAGAAAGGTCACCATGTCCGGGTGCTCGGCCCAGGCGGCGGTGGCGTCGCTGACTTCCTCGGCCAGCTTGCCGTCACGCCAGATGCGGTACAGCGGCAGGTCGCTGCGCAGGTCGGCGCCCTCGGCCAGCACGGTGGTGGGGCTGCCGGCGTCGCTCACGTCGAGCACTGGGCAAGCTTTCGGGTTGCGCTGGGCGTAGAGCAGAAAGTCATAGGCCCAGTCGCGGGGCAGGGCGATCAGGTTGGCCTGGGTCATGCCCGGCGCGATGCCGGCGGTGGGCGCGATGCGGCCGTTGCGGTATTCGGCGCGGGCCTGGCGGGCGGCGGCAATGGCGGCCTGTTGGGCGCGTTGGATGGCATTCATCGGGAGGCTCCAGCGAAGGCTTGCAGGGACACGCTGGATCGTTCCAGCAACTGGCGCACTTCGCGGGCCATCTGGATGGCACCGGGGCTGTCGCCGTGCACGCAGATCGAATCGGCTTCGATGCGGGTGACGCTGCCGTCGATGGCTTCGACCTCGCCGCTCTGCACCAGGCGCAGCATGCGCTGGGCCACCTGTTCGGCGTCGTGCAGCACGGCGCCTGGCTCGCGGCGCGACACCAGGGTGCCTTGCGGCGTGTAGGCGCGGTCGGCGAAGGCTTCGGCGATGCAGGTCAGGCCTTCGCCACGGGCCAGTTCGATCAGTGGCGAGCCGGCCAGGGCGACCAGCACCAACTTCGAGTCGACGGCGCGGATCGCCTCGATCACCGCCAGGGCCTGGCGGGTGTCGTGGGCGATGGTGTTGTACAGCGCACCGTGGGGTTTGACGTAGCGCACCGAAGTGCCGGCGGCGGTGGCCAGGGCCTGCAGGGCGCCGATCTGGTAGATCACGTCGGCGCTCAGCTCGTCGCTGGCGATATCCATGTTGCGGCGGCCAAAGCCGACCAGATCCGGGTAGGCGACGTGGGCGCCGATGGTCACGCCCTTGGCCGCGGCGGCCTTGAGGGTGCGCAGGATGCCGGCCGGGTCGCCGGCGTGGAAGCCACAGGCGACGTTGGCGCTGGTGACGATGTCGAGCATCGCGGCATCGTCGCCCATGGACCATTGGCCGAAGCTTTCGCCCAGGTCGCTGTTGAGGTCGATGGTTGGCATGTCGGGTCTCCTAGAGTCAGGCGATAAAGGCGAAGATCGGGCCGACCGATTTGGCCGCCATGTACCAGGTCAGCGCGCAGGTGATGGCGCCGAGGGCCAGCAACCAGCGCGGATAGTGGTAGCCGCCCATCAGGTCGCTGCGGCACCAGCCCACGTACACGAAGATGCTCAGGCCGATGGGCAGGATCAAACCGTTGAAGCCGCCGGCGAACAGCAGCAGGGCTGCCGGCGCGGTGCCCAGGGCCAGATAGATGCTCAGCGACACGGCAATGAACGCCACCGTGGCGTGGTTGCGGCCGCGTTCGCTGATGGCGGGCATGAAGGCGGTGATGAACGACATCGAGGTGTAGGCCGCACCGATCACGCTGGTGATGGCGGCAGCCCAGAGCACCAGGCCGAAGGTGCGCAGGCCGAGCTCGCCGGCGGCGGCCTGGAACGCCTGGGCCGCCGGGTTGGCGCCTTGGCCTGAGGTGTCGATGACCACCCCGCTGGCGGCCACGCCGAGGATGGCCAGGAACAGCACATAGCGCATCACCCCGGTCACCGCGATGCCGCTGAGTGCCGCCTTGGTGACCTCCTTGATGTGCTCCTCGCCGACCAGGCCGCGATCCAGCAGGCGGTGTGCACCGGCATAGGTGATGTAGCCGCCCACGGTGCCGCCGACGATGGTGGTGATGGTGGCGAAGTTGATCGTATCCGGCCAGACGGTCTGGCGCAGTGCCTCGCCCAGGGGAGGGTTGGAGGCGAAGGCGACGAACAGGGTGAGCAGGATCATCAGCAGGCCGAGCACCACGATCAGCCGGTCGATGGCGATACCGGCGCGCTTGGACAGGAAGATGCCGATGGCCACCAGGGCGCTGAGTGCGCCGCCCCATTTCGGATCCAGGCCCATCAGCGCATTGAGGCCCAGGCCGGCACCGGCGATGTTGCCGACGTTGAACACCAGGCCGCCGAAGATCACCAGCAGGGCGAGCAGGTAGCCGCTACCGGGAATCGCCGCGTTGGCGATGTCCGAGGCGCGCATGCGGGTCAGGGTGACAATGCGCCAGACGTTCAGCTGCACCACGAAGTCGATGAGGATCGAGGCGAGAATGCCGAACGCGAAGGCCGCGCCCATGGTGGCCGTGAAGGTGGCGGTCTGGGTGATGAAGCCGGGACCGATGGCCGAGGTGGCCATCAGGAAGATGGCCGCGATCAATGATGAGCGGCGTGAGCGGGCGAAGTCGGCGGTGGTCTGGGCCTGCATGGAACACTCCTGGGGCGAAGTAACGGGTGCAGGGTGTAAGGCAATCAACATGCCACGTAACCATGAAATGGCTTGATATGTTGATTCTAGATGGCTTTATTGTTCAACAATATAATTTGCATTGATGATCTATTTGCACTGTTTTGTTACTTCGATACCCAGGGTTGATTCACCATGGTGCGCTCGGTGACAGCTCGACCCCTTGCCTGCAGCGCGCTGCTCGGTAACCATCGGGGCCTTCGGCTCTTCTGCAAAGAGCCCGGCGCTGCCTTGGTGGATCGGTGATGAACAAAGACGTGTCTGATAACCCACGTACCCTGGGCGAAACCGTGACTGCGGAAATTCGCCGCAAGCTGGTCGATGGCGAGCTGGTGCCGGGGCAGCGGCTGTCCGAGGCGGCGCTCAGCGAAAACCTGGATATCTCGCGCAATACCCTGCGCGAAGCCTTTCGTGTGCTGACCCAGGAAGGCCTGCTCAAGCACGAGCCCAATCGCGGGGTGTTCGTGTCGGTGCCGGACATGGCCTCGATCATCGAGATCTACCGGGCGCGGCGTTTCGTCGAGTGCCAGGCGCTGGCCCAGGCGTATCCCAAGCACCCGGCGGTCAAGCGCATGCGCGAGGCGGTGAAGGCGGCGCAGCGCAGCGCCGAGGTGCCGGATTGGGGGGCGGTAGGCACGGCCAACATGGTCTTTCATGCGGCCATCGTCGAGTTGGCGGACAGCCAGCGCCTGAATACCTTCTACGGGCACCTGTCCGCCGAGTTGCGCCTGGTATTCGGGCTGCTCAATGACGCGGAATTCCTGCACGCGCCCTACATCGACATGAATGCGGCGATTCTCGACCACCTGGAAGCAGGGCGCCCGCAGGACGCGGCCAAGGCGCTGGATACCTATCTGGTGCAATCGGAACGCACCATCCTGGCGGCTTACGCGCGGCGCGGCTGCTGAGCGCACTCCACCCGGTAAGCACCCGGCGTGTCGGCGCACAGGCTGTCGGCCGTGTTGGCAGCGCTGGCGCAACTGTCGATATAGGCCGCCAGGTGGTGCAGCTCGATGAACTTGGGCGCCTTGGCGCTGCTGTCCAGGGTGGTGATCGGCAGGTTCAGGCGGCCAGTGGCGATGGCGCGGATGAAGTTGTCGGCGCTCAGGTGACGGAAATACACCGTACGCACCCGGTCGATGGGCACCAGCACGTCGCCGTGGGTGCGGAACAGAAGCTCCAGCGTCTGGAGCGGCAGGTGCGGCTCAGGCTGAGTGTTCATGATTGGGCTCGGTATGGGGTCAGGTCTCGCCGTCGGGGTTCATTGGGCGCGCCACTATTCTTCGGTGAAACGCGAGGATTTGAGGATGCCGCCCACCAGGTGAATCTTGGTGACGTTGTCCTGGTGGATATGGATGGGCGGGTGGTTCTGGTTGACGCTGTCGAAGCGGTACATGCCGTCGCGCAGGTAGATGTACTCCTTGATCATCGCCTGGCCGTCCAGGGTGCGAACCATCACCTCATCTCCCGCGTGGAAGGCCTTGTTGGGCTCGATCAGCACGTATTCACCGTTCTTGATTCGCGGGTGCATGCTGTCGCCGTTCACCCGCAGGCCGTAGGCATTGGGGTCGTCGCTGTGAATGCGCAGGTAGCCGTCGCCATGGCCGACCGGAAAGTCGATCTCCTCGAAGTAGCCCTGAGTGCCCAGTTGCGCGTGCCCCACCACCGGCACCGCGCCGCCACGGGCGTGGCCGACTGCCAGGGTATCGGCCGGCGGCACCTCCGGCAGGTCGTCGGTGCCGGCCAGCTCGGCGAGGCTGACGCCCAGCGCCGGCGCGAGCACCAGCAGTTCGGACAGACCCGGTTCGCGCAGGTCGCTTTCGTAATTGCCGATGCGTGATTGGGATGACCAGCCGCAGGCTTCGGCCAGCTGCTGCTGGCTGAGGCCCTTGCTCTTGCGCAGGTGTTTGATGCGTTGCCCCAGGGTTTCCATCAGGTCTCTCCGGTAATCACGTTGTGAAATATTTATAGCGCAGTTCTCGGCTTGAATAAAACACGATTCGTGATTATTTTTGATTTGACGATAACCGTTCAGGTGCCTGGGCGTGACTCAGCAGGATCTTCACCTACCGGGACGCATTCACATCAAGGCCATCAGCGATGGCAGGAGGCAGGCAATGATTCCCTACATAGACGAGGCGCTGCAGCGTTGGGCCGAAGCGCAGGCAGGTGCAGCGGACTGCACATCGAACATGGGCAACAGCGTGATCGCTTCGCTGATGGCATCACAAGGTGTGCTTAATCGCGCTGCCCGTGGCAGCCGTGTGCTGGTCGACAAGGCCACGGAAATCGACTGGATCGTCAGCAAGCACCTTTCCCCCGAACAGCGGCAGGTGGTCATCGAGCAGTATTGCAGCACCCAGCCCCAGGGTGAGAAATGGACGGCCTGCGGCTGTAGCCGGGCGCAGTTCTATCGCCGCCTGGGCCAGGCCCACAGGGCCATCGAGTCGCAACTCCTGAAGCGCGCCGCCTGAGCGCGCTTTTCATTTCTGCCGGCCGCGGTTCTCGCGGTTCGGCACCTTTCCTTTCCTGAAGAACAACGCCCTGGTGCCCGGCACGGGGCGCCTTTGCGGGCGCCCGTTTCCTGCGGCAGGCAGTCTGAACGGCTTGCGTATCCGTTTTTTTCCGGCGCGTCGGCGCTGATTCGCGCAGTGCCCTTGAGAGCCTGAGAATCGGCGGTTATACATTGATCACCGTCACAGAGGTGGGCGAGCAGTCAGCCAGCTTCATGACTTCATCAACAGCTACAGGCGCGTCGAGCCGCGCTGCAACACACCGACCTTCCTCAAACAATGCCCCGCCCGTGCGGGGCATTGTCGTTTCAGGGGGCGGCATAACCTCAATGTCGTCGGGGCCGTCGGCCTCGGGGAGTACGATAACAATGACTGAATACAGCAGCGCCGTGCTGTTCGGCGTGCTAGGTGAGCACCTTGCAGCCCTGATTGCCCCTATCAATGGCGAGGCTGCCGTCGGCGCCTTGTGTGGGGCGCTGGTGTACTTCACCACTACGCAAAATCTGCCCATGTGGAACCGGGTGACGTTCTTTTTGACGTCGGCCGTGATGGGCTACCTGTGTGCTCCGGCGATCACGGACTTCCAACTGCATGGCATCCACCCCTTCGCCTATCCGGGGCCTGCCGGTTTCGCCGGTGCGGGTCTGGTGGTGACGCTGATGTTGGCGGCGATTCGCCGACGTACCGGAGCCCTGCGCGACAAACCACCTGGCGACCGAGACGCCTGACTCGGCCGCCAGTTGCAACTGGCAACAACCGCTACCTGAACTCGTACGACGGCGCATCCCGTGCCGCCGTACTCACCCTGGCCCGCCACCGTGCGGGCTTTTTCATGTCTGGAGGAAACACCATGGCTATCAAGACCTTTGACCAAATGGCCGCTGCCGGCGAATTCCCGCTGATCGGCTTCAATGCCGCAGGCCTGGGCAACAACCCCTACGTCGACGCCATCGCCACGGCGCGGCTGGACACCCACTACTTCACCGTCGCCCCGCGCGGCCACCAGCCGGACTACATCAAGTCCTACGCCGGTAGCCTGGGCGGCAAACCCTTCGCCGTACGCCTGCCGTTCGCGGGCGAGCGCATCGCCATTCTCGATGGTGCTGGCGGCTTCACCTTGCGGCAGAGCTACGTGGAGGAAATCCGCCGGGCCATCCGCCATATCCACAGCTGGGGCGGCTTCTCGCTGCTCGACATGCACAACTATTGCCGCTGGTACGTACGCGCCAACGGGCCGGTGAGCGGCCGCGTGGTGCAGGCCTGGAACGGCGGCTACGCGCTGTGGACGGCCATCGGCGCGCCCGATTGCCCGGTCAACTACACCTTGCTGGCGCGAATCTGGGCGGCCATCGCCCGGGAGCTGCGCGACGAGCCCGGGCTGTTCGGCTACGGCCTGATGAACGAGCCGCACAACATGGGCAGCGTGCCCGATGGCGGCGTCAACGTGGAAACCCTGTGGAGCAACAACGTGCAGCGGCTGATCACCGCGGTGCGTGAGGTCGACCCGCGGCACTACATCACCGTGGCCGGCAATGCGTTCGCCTCGGCCCTGTACTGGCCGCGCAGCTCCGACATGCTCAAGGATCTCCAGGATCCTGGAGGCCGGCTGCTCTACGAGGCGCATCAGTACCCGGACAAGGACGGCCAGGGTGGTGGCAAGTGGAACCAGGCCATCGAATCGATCGCCTACCGCGAGCGGGTGGCCGACTGGTCCCCCTTTATCGACTGGCTCAAGGCCAATGGCAAGCGCGGTATCGCCGGTGAGTTCGGCGGGCCGGACCACATACCGGGCATGCGTACCTACTTCACCGAGCTGCACAAGTACTTCGATGCCAACCATATCCTGCGTTTCCAGTGGCTGGCCGGTCCCGGTGATGACGACAACAACCCCAACGGCATGGACCGCAACGACGGCACGCTGAAAGCCAACACACGCTCGCTGATGGCACGCATCGGCAACACCACCACGGCCTACGGGCCCCGCTGAGCCACGCCAATGACCCGCTTCGGCGGGTCATTGCCTTTACGACACCGGAGAATTCCCATGGCCCGACTTACTGCCACCCAGGCGGGTGGCCACAACGTACTTGCCTTTCTCGACATGCTCGCCTGGAGCGAAGGCACCTCGACCGTCGCCAACAGCGACGACGGCTATAACGTGTTGGTGGGCGGCAGCCTGTTCGACGACTACAGCGCCCACCCGCGCCAACGGGTCGAGCTGCCGCGCTACGACATTCAATCGACGGCGGCTGGCCGTTACCAGTTCCTGGCCCGTACCTGGGATGCCATCGTCGAACTCTACGACTTTCGCGGCCGCTTCACCCCAGAGGCGCAAGACCTGGCCGCCGTGAAGCTGCTCGAAGAATGCGGCGCACTCGCGCCCATTCAGGCTGGCCAGGTGGCTGAGGCGATCACCGCGGCCGCGCCCATCTGGGCCAGCCTGCCGGGGGCCGGCTACGGCCAGCGCGAGCACGATCTTGGCGCGCTGCTGCGTATCTACCGCCAGGAATTGGCCAGCCAGCCGCGTGATCAGGATGACCTGCTGGCCATGTTCATCGCCTCTGGCGGGGAGGTGGCGACATGAGCCTGTTAGCGCTGATTCCCACCCGCTATCGCTGGCTGCTCGGCGGCGGCCTGCTCCTGACGCTACTGCTCGGCGCCGCCAGCCTCGGTTGGGTGGTGCAGGGCTGGCGCCTGGGTGAACAGCTGGCCGAGCGCGACAAAACCCATGCCCAGGCCCTCGGCCGCATCCAGAGCGCCGCCGCGCTTGAAACACAACGTGGCCATGACAAACGCCTGCTGCTTGAGCAGCAGTTGCAGGCCTCCTCCCAGACCCAACACAGGAAACTTACCGATGCCGAAGATAAGGCTGCGCGCCTGCGTGATCGTCTTGCCACTGCTGAGCTACGGCTGTCAGTCCTCACCGCCGCTCCCGGAGCTACCGACTCCACTCACCGCGCCCCAGTGCCCGGCACCCCCGCTCCCGGACGCCTGGTGGATGGCGCCCGACGCGCCGACATTGACCGAGCAGCTGCTCAACGAATTGTCGCCATCAGCCAACGCGGCGACCGTGCCATCATCGCCCTAGGCATGTGCCAGGATTACGTGCGAGCCCTCGGTGAACCGCGTTAGCGCTGCGCTCGGCTAGCGTTGACAGCCACAACTCGCTACCGGAGAGTGCCCGCTCTGCGCCTCACTCGGCTTGCCAGCGCATGACCTGCTCGGGGTGGCCGCTGTGCGGATCGTTCTGCTCGGCCAGCACGGCAAAGCCGCAGGCCTGGTAGAAGGCGCAGGCCCGGGTGTTGGCGCTGTACACGCTGAGCTCCAGCAGGTCGCGGCGGCGCTTGGCTTCGTCGAGCAGGCGTTTGCCGAGCCCGCGCCCCTGGGCGCCTGGGGCGACGAACAGGGCGGCCAGGCGGTGTTCGTGCAGAGACGCGAAGCCCAGGATCTGGCCGTCTTCTTCGAGCACCAGTGTCTCGGCCTGGGGCAGGTAGACCTCGCGCATGGCGCCCAGTTGATCGCGCCAGAACGATTCGGCGATAAAGGCATGGGCCTGAATCGACGCGGCGAGCCAGATGTCGAGCACGGCGTTGGCGTCGTTGGCATGGTAAGGGCGAATCATGATGAATTCCTTTCGTGGAGGATGTTGATCCATGGCGGTACGGTTACATGTGTTCGGGGCGTCCGGTGCCGGGACGACCACCCTGGCGGCAGCACTGGCCCAGCGCTGCGGCTGGTTGCATCTGGACACCGACAACTTCTACTGGCTGCCCAGCGAGCCACCTTATCGTTTCAAGCGCGAACCGCAACAGCGTGTGGAGCAGATCCGCGCCTGCGCGGCGCAGTCGAGCGACTGGATACTCAGCGGTTCGCTGTGCAGCTGGGGCGAGGCGCTGGTACCGCTGTTCAGCCACGCCGTGTTCCTGCAACTGGACGACACCGAGCGCATGCAACGGCTGCGTGCCCGCGAGCAGCAGCGTTACGGCGAGCGGGTGCGGCCGGGCGGGGACATGCACGCCCAGCACCAGGCCTTTCTGGAGTGGGCCGCCGGCTATCAGCACGGCGATCTGCAGACCCGCAGCCTGCGCATGCACGAAGCGTGGATCGCGCAGCAACTGCGCTGCCCGCTGCTGCGCCTGGACAGCACCCGCGAGGCCCCCGAGCGCCTGGCCGAGCAGGTGCTCGCCTGGCTGGCCGAGCAGCAGGGAGCCGGCCGATAACCCTGGGTGCTGTAACGGCCATGAAGCGCCGATCTGTTGCCGGTGCGCAGCGCTGTGCCAGTTGCACGCCAAGGCCCTGCTGGGCTACTGTGCCCGAAGATAAACGCGAGACCTCCTTCGTGAACGCAAGCAGCACCCTCCTGATGCGCCTCATCAAAGCCCACGCCCGCTGGCGTTGGCGCGCCTGATCTTTTCCATCCGGCCCCGCCGGACGATTCTCTCTGCCTTGCTCGACCCCCGAATAGACATTCTCCCGGCATGAAAAACTGCGGGTGCGAATAGGGGTATCGAAACCAGGGTGATTGGCTGAAGAGCAGTAAATCAAAGGGTTAAATCTAAAATGCTGCTGATGATCGACAACTACGACTCCTTTACCTACAACGTGGTGCAGTACCTGGGCGAGCTGGGTGCCGACGTCCACGTCATCCGCAATGACGAACTGAGCATCGCCGAGATCGAGGCGCTCAAGCCCGAGCGCATCGTCGTCTCCCCAGGCCCGTGCACGCCGAGCGAAGCCGGTGTGTCCATCGAGGCCATCCTGCATTTTGCTGGCAAGCTGCCGATCCTCGGCGTCTGCCTCGGCCACCAGAGCATCGGCCAGGCCTACGGCGGCGACGTGGTACGCGCCCGCCAGGTGATGCACGGCAAGACCAGCCCGGTGTTTCACGAAAACAAGGGCGTGTTCGCCGGCCTGGCGATGCCGGTGACCGTGACCCGCTACCACTCGCTGGTGGTCAAGCGCGAGACCCTGCCGGACTGCCTCGAGGTCACCGCCTGGACGCAGCACGAGGACGGCGCCGTCGACGAGATCATGGGCCTGCGCCACAAGACCCTGAACGTCGAGGGCGTGCAGTTCCACCCCGAGTCGATCCTTACCGAGCAGGGCCACGAACTGTTCGCCAACTTCCTCAAGCAGACCGGAGGCGTGCGCCCATGAACATCAAGGAAGCCCTCAACCGCATCGTCGCCCAGCTGGACCTGAGCACCGAGGAAATGCGCGACGTGATGCGCGAAATCATGACCGGCCAGTGCACCGACGCACAGATCGGCGCGTTCCTGATGGGCATGCGCATGAAGAGCGAGACCATCGACGAGATCGTCGGTGCCGCCAGCGTGATGCGCGAACTGGCTGCGCCGGTAGAGATCGCCGCCGAGCGCCTGGTCGACACCTGCGGCACCGGTGGCGACGGCATGAACATCTTCAACGTCTCCACCGCCGCGGCCTTCGTCGTCGCTGCGGCCGGCGGCAAGGTGGCCAAGCACGGTAATCGCGCGGTGTCGGGCAAGAGCGGCAGCGCCGATCTGCTCGAGGCTGCCGGTGTGTACCTGGGCCTCACCCCGGTGCAGGTGGCGCGCTGCGTCGAGACCGTCGGCGTCGGCTTCATGTTCGCGCCGTCCCATCATGGCGCGATGAAGCATGCCATCGGCCCGCGTCGCGAGCTGGGCTTGCGCACGCTGTTCAACATGCTCGGCCCGATGACCAACCCGGCCGGCGCCAAGCACCAGGTGGTGGGCGTGTTCAGCCAGGCGTTGTGCCGGCCGATGGCCGAAGTGCTGCAGCGCCTGGGCAGCGAGCACGTGCTGGTGGTGCATGCCCAGGATGGTCTCGACGAGATCAGCCTGGCGGCGCCAACCTTCGTCGCCGAACTGAAGAACGGCGTGGTCAGCGAGTACCGCATCCAGCCCGAAGATTTCGATATCAAGAGCCAGAGCCTGATCGGCCTGACCGTCGACGGTGCAGCGCAATCGCTGGAGCTGATCCGCGATGCGTTGGGCCGCCGCAAGACCGATGCCGGCCAGAAAGCCGCCGACATCATCGTGCTCAATGCCGGTGCGGCGCTCTATGCCGCTGACCATGCCGACGACCTGCAGGGCGGCATGAGCCTGGCCCACGACGCCCTGCACACCGGCCTGGCCCGGGAAAAGATGGAAGAGCTGGTGTCCTTTACCGCGGTATTCAAACAGGAGAATGAAGGGTGAGCATTCCCACCGTTCTGGAAAAGATCCTCGCCCGCAAGGCCGAAGAAGTCGCCGCCCGCCGTGCCGTGGTCAGCCTCGCCGAAGTCGAGCGCGACGCGCGCGCTGCCGACGCCCCGCGTGGTTTTGCCAAGGCGCTGATCGAGCAGGCCAGGAGCAAGCAGCCAGCGCTGATCGCCGAGATCAAGAAGGCCTCGCCGAGCAAAGGCGTGATTCGTGAGAACTTCGTGCCGGCGGACATTGCCCGCAGCTACGAGGAGGGCGGGGCGACCTGCCTGTCGGTCCTTACCGATATCGATTTCTTCGAGGGCGCCGACCGCTACTTGCAGGAAGCGCGCAGCGCGTGTTCGCTGCCGGTGATCCGCAAGGATTTCATGATCGACCCCTACCAGATCGTCGAATCGCGGGCCCTGGGCGCCGACTGCGTGCTGCTGATCGTCTCGGCGCTGAGCGATGCGCAGATGGCCGAGCTGGCGGCTACCGCCAAGGCATTCAATCTCGACGTGCTGGCCGAAGTGCATGACGGCGACGAGCTGGAGCGCGCATTGAAGTTGCTGGATACGCCGCTGATTGGCGTCAACAACCGCAACCTGCATACCTTCGAGGTGAATCTGGAAACCACGCTGGACCTGCTGCCGCGCATTCCCCGCGACCGCCTGGTGGTGACCGAGAGCGGCATCCTCAATCGTGCCGACGTCGAGCTGATGGAAATCAGCGAGGTATACGCCTTCCTCGTTGGCGAAGCCTTCATGCGTGCCGAAAATCCCGGGGCTGAGCTTGGCCGGTTGTTCTTTCCCGAGCGCAAGCGGTTCATCGGCAGCCCCGACGTGGACTGACTACTAAAAAAACGGCGCCTTCGAGGCGCCGTTTTTCATTCTGCGTGCAGTCTCATGGCCCGATGAACAACGGCCATCCACGATCCCTGTGGGAGCGCGCCATGCGCGCGAAATTCAGCGTGATGGTTACAGCGACAGGCGCATCGACAGATCCACCGCCTTGACGTCCTTGGTCAGGCTGCCGATGGAAATGTAGTCCACGCCGGTCTCGGCAATGCCGCGCAGGGTGGTTTCGTTCACGCCGCCCGATGCTTCGAGCTTGGCACGGCCGGCGTTGATGGTCACCGCACGGCGCATGTCATCCAGCGACAGCTCGTCGAGCATGACGATATCGGCGCCAGCCGTCAGCGCTTGTTCCAGTTCGTCGAGGTTTTCGACTTCCACTTCGACCGGTTTGCCTGGCGCGATAGTGCGCGCAGTGGCTACCGCTGCCGCGATCCCGCCGCAGGCCGCGATATGGTTCTCCTTGATAAGGAAGGCGTCGAACAGGCCGATGCGGTGATTGTGGCAGCCGCCCTGGGTGACCGCATACTTCTGCGCCAGGCGCAGGCCGGGCAGGGTCTTGCGGGTGTCGAGCAGCTTCACCGCGGTGCCCTGCACCAGCGCGGCATAGTGCTGGCAGCGCGTGGCGACGGCCGACAGGGTCTGCAGGAAATTCAGCGCCGTGCGCTCACCGCTGAGCAGCGCGCGCGCCGGGCCTTCGAGCTGGAACAGCACCTGGTTGGGTTCAGCCCGCTGACCGTCCTGCACCTGCCAGTGCACGGCGACCCGGGCATCGAGCTGGCGAAACACCTCATCGACCCAGGCTGTGCCGCAGATCACCGCACTGTCTCGGGTGATCACGCTAGCATTGGCCAGGCGCGACTCGGGAATCAGCTGGGCGGTGATGTCGCCGCTGCCGATGTCTTCGCGCAGGCTGCGACGGACATTGGCCTCGATTTCGGCACGAAGCTCGGTGAGCAATAGATTCGGCATGGCGCCTCCGATTGGCTGAGGCGGCGAGTATAAGGGCTGCGACTGTCACTGTTACGTTCATCGGGTAAAAATGAACCCTGACTGTAACGATAGGTCACATGCCCAGTTCGCCGGCAGCCCGTCGGATGGGCTGTGATGCATGTCATATCTGCAGGAAATTGCTTTGGCATCTCCTGTAGCAATCCGATATGTTTTAATGCAGAACTATTGGCGTCATACCCTTGACGTCTGCGGTACTCGCATTCCTGTTTCAGTTTGCTTCACCAGCGCTCTGCGCAGGAGATCCTGATGAAGACCGATGCCAACGTGGTGCATCTTAACAAGATGGTTCCCGACACGGCCCACCCCGCGGCCGCGAGGCTGCCTGCATCGCTCATTCAGGTTCGTGATCGCGCCGCTACCCAGCTCAAGCAGGCGCTGCAGGCGTTGTTCGACAATGCTGACGACACCCTGTTCGATATGGCGGACCGCGCCACCAGCAATGCCGAGCAGAATTCCTTTTTCGAAGCCATGCGTGACCTGCGCCTCAAGCGCAAGGGTATCGAGCGTGGCTTCCTGCAGCGTGTCTTCGAGTCGTTCGCCAGCCTGAATCACTATGTGGTCGGCAAGGCGCCCACCCTCGACGCGGTGTCCTTCGACAGTCTGTCGCTGGTGCAGAACGACGAGCTGGAAGAAACCGTCGCGCTGGATTCGATGATCGCCAAGGTACTGAGCCGCGATCACGTCGCGCTCACCCACCTGACCACGCGCCTGAATGCCATCGTCAGCAAGAAACTCGACGACAAGTCCAACCCCCTTGGCCCGGTATTGCTCAGTGAGCTGTTCCTCGAGTCATGCAGCGGCCTGGGTGTGGAAATCAAGGTCAAGCTGATCATCCTCAAGCTGTTCGAGAAGTACGTGCTCAGCGGCCTCGACCAGCTGTATAGCGATGCCAACGGCGTGCTGATCGAGGCCGGCGTGCTGCCTGAGTTGAAGGCCGTGCCAGCCCGGCGTGCCGCCGCCCATGGGCGCCCTGAGCGCAGTGATTCGGTCGAGGGTTTCGAGCGCACCGCAGGATTTGCCGACGACGAAGTGCGTGAGGTGTTTGGCGCCCTTCAGGAGCTGTTGTCGCAAACCCGCGAGGGCGCAGCGCCACGGCGCCAGGCGCCGTCCAATGCGATGCCGATTTCCACCAACGACCTGATGCGGCTGCTTTCGCACCTGCAGCAGCGTGCGCCGATCCAGGCGCCGATGGATGTCGACCTGCGTGCCCAGCTCGAACACCTGCTCACCCGCGCCAGCGCCAAGAGTGGCCGCGTGCGGGTGGTGGGCGAGGTCGACGAGGACGTCATCAACCTGGTGTCGATGCTGTTCGAGTTCATCCTCGACGACCGCAGCCTGCCGGATTCCCTGAAGGCGCTGATCGCCCGCCTGCAGATTCCCATGCTCAAGGTCGCGGTGCTCGACAAGACCTTCTTCAGCCGTGGTAGCCACCCGGCGCGTCGCCTGCTCAACGAGATCGCTACCGCCGCCCTCGGTTGGGGCGAGCACGACACTAACCAGCGTGACAGCCTGTATCAGAAGATCGAGCAGGTCGTAGGGCGGCTGCTCAACGATTTTACCGACGATCCGGCGATCTTCTCCGAGCTGCTGGCCGACTTCCTGGCCTTCACCGGTGATGAGCGCCGCCGCAGCGAGCTGCTCGAGCAGCGTACCCGCGATGCCGAGGAGGGCAGCGCACGGGCCGAGATGGCTCGTCGCGAAGTGGAGCAGGCGCTCAATGAGCGGTTGCTCGGCAGGACCCTGCCCGAAGTGGTGGTGCGTCTGCTGCGCGAGGCCTGGAGCAAGGTCATGATGCTGACCTGCCTCAAGCACGGTTCCGATTCGCCGCAATGGCAGAGTGCGCTCGCCACCATGGACGAGCTGATCTGGAGCGTGGAGCCCCACGACAACCCGGAAGCGCGTCTGCGCCTGCTCGAACTGGTTCCTGGTCTGCTCAAGGCGCTGCGCGAAGGCATGGCCAGCGCGGCGTTCGATCCATTCTCCACCAGTGAGTTCTTCAGTCAGCTCGAAGCGCTGCATGTGCAGGCCTTTCAGCGCTTCAAGCGTGCCATCCCCGATGTCGAGCGTGGCGCGCCGAGCGAGTCCGATGAGGTGCAGCGCTCGGCGCTTTCCGCGCTCGGGCTCGAGCTGCCGCTGCTCGACCTGCAGCCGGAGGAGGAGAGCAGCATCTCGGCGATGGTCGAGATCGTCGAAGAGATCGTCCTCGAGGCCCCAGGGCAGCCACGCAGCGAGCCGCAGGATGAGCCCGTGCTTGCCGACGACGATGAGTCGCTGCTGTACGTCGACTCCTTGCGCGTCGGCAGCTGGGTCGAGTTCCAGGAGGACGACGAGCACAAGCTGCGCTGCAAGCTGGCGGCGATCATCAAGCCGACCGGCAAGTACATCTTCGTCAATCGCACGGGCATGAAAGTGCTCGAGAAGACCCGCATGGGCCTGGCCCTGGAGTTTCGTCGCAACGCGGTGAGGCTGCTCGACGACGCGCTGCTGTTCGACCGCGCCCTGGAGTCGGTGATCGGTAACCTGCGGCGGCTCAAAGGCGCCTGAGCCGCTGCGTCTGCTTGAACGATGCATTTCTCACGGCCCGTCAGGGCCGTGAGTCGTTCTGGCCGCCGCAAAAGCTCGCGCGCCACGACTTGCACTGGGAGCTGCCCAGCCCCTAGAGTGTGCGCAAACTCGTGGAGCACCTATGCGCAAGCTACTCGAAGACGGCTGGTATCAAGGGATTCAGCACTGTCCTTCGCCCAACTTCAACGAGCGGCCGCAGGGCGAGATTTCCCTGCTGGTCATTCACAACATCAGCTTGCCGCCAGGCCAGTTCGGCACCGGCCAGGTGCAGGCGTTCTTCAGCAATTGCCTGCAGGCTGATGCGCACCCGTATTTTGCGGATATCGCCAGCATGACGGTGTCCGCGCACTTCCTGATCGAGCGCGACGGTACCATGGTGCAGTTCGTGTCCTGCCTGGATCGCGCCTGGCACGCCGGTGCGTCTTGCTTCGAGGGGCGCGAGAACTGCAATGATTTTTCCCTCGGCATCGAACTCGAAGGTACCGATCATTTACCGTTCA
The DNA here is from genome assembly GCF_031119625.1 of Pseudomonas sp. G34. GTDB lineage: Bacteria > Pseudomonadota > Gammaproteobacteria > Pseudomonadales > Pseudomonadaceae > Aquipseudomonas. The sequence goes on along the minus strand of NZ_JAVHZV010000030.1, from coordinate 23,063 downwards.
CGGATGCGCAGTACGCTGCACTGGCGCAGTTGACGCAAGCGCTACAGGTGGCCTATCCGGCCATCACCGTGGCGCGCATCTGTGGGCATAGCGATATCGCCCCGGGCCGCAAGACCGACCCCGGGCCTGCATTCGACTGGGCGCGGCTGCGCTCGTCACTGATGACTGATAAGGAGGCATCATGAGTTTCCTGGTGTTGCTGCTGGTGCTGTGGGTGGAGAAGTTTTCCGCCTGGCGTCAGCGTATCCAGCAGGATGAACCCTGGCTGCGCGCGCTGGCACGGATGGAGCGCGGTGGTACCACCAGCGATTCGCCCTGGCTGGCCATTGCCCTGCTGGTCGGCGTGCCGCTGCTGATCCTGGCCGCCGTGCTGAAACTGCTGGCGCCGCTGGCCTATGGCTGGTTGCTGTTGCCGATTCATCTGCTGGTGGTGATCTACAGCCTGGGCCGTGGCGACCTGTTGGCGGCGCTCGGGCCGTTCCGCGACAGCTGGCGGCGTGGCGACGGCGAGGCGGCCTACCTGGTTGCCCAGCGTGACCTGGGCGTGCAGGCCGAGGGCGAGGCGACGTTGCTGCCGAACGTGCAGACCTATCTGGTCTGGCAGGCCTACCAGAGCTTCTTCGCGGTGATTTTCTGGTACGTGTTGCTGGGCCCGCTCGCGGCGCTGGCCTACCGCCTGCTGGCGCTGATCGTCGAGCACGGCCAATCCGAGGCGCTGCGTGAGCGCGCCGGTCAACTGCGCCACGCGTTCGACTGGTTGCCGGTGCGGGTATTGGCGGCCAGCTTTGCACTGGTCGGCAATTTCATCGCGGTCAGCCGCGCGCTGTTGCACGAAGTGCTGAGCTGGGACATCTCGGCCGCGCAACTGGCAGCTGGCGCGGCACGTGCCGCTGCCGAAAGCCCGGAGCCAGTGCTCGGCGAGGCGGGCGTGACGACGTTGGACGGCCTGTGGCAGTTGCTGGTGCGCGCGGCCATCCTCTGGTACGCCGCCATTGCCCTGTGGACGCTGTTCTTCTAAGAACCTGCTCACGATCTGCTGCGCGTCGGCGCTCCTGCGTTAAAAACAAGCTCGGAATGCTCATTTACTACTTGTAAACTCCGCTTCCTCGCTTGTTTTTGCCTTGTATCGTTCTAGCTCGCGAGGTCGTGAACAGATGCTAGTTACGCCAGCCGAACAGTGCTGCGGCGTTGCCGCTGCTGGCGGCGGCCAGAACCTCCGGCTCCACCGCTAGCAGTGTGGCCAGCTCGCGGCAGATCGCCGGCAGGTGAACCGGGCTGTTGCGGACGTGCGCATGCATCGCTGGCGCCATGTCCGGTGAGTCGGTTTCCAGCACCACGGCGTCGAGCGGCAGGCGGGGCACCACCTGGCGCAGGCGCTTGGCCTGGGGCCAGGTGGCCGCACCGCCCAAACCCAGCTTGAAGCCCAGCTTGAGGTATTCGCGGGCTTCCTCGTAGCTGCCGGCAAAGGCGTGGATGATGCCGGCCCGCTGCAGCTTGAAGCGCTTGAGGGTGGCGATCACCTGGGCATGGGCGCGGCGCACATGCAGCAGCACGGGCAGTTCGAAGCGCGCGGCCAGGCCCAGCTGGGCCTCGAAGAGCACCTGCTGGCGCTCTCGATCCAGCTCCGCCAGGTAGTAGTCCAAGCCGAATTCGCCCACCGCACACAGCTTCTCGTGGCCGTGCAGCTTCTCCAACCATTGCTCCAGCACCTGCAGGTGCTGTGGTCGATGGCTGTCCAGATAGACCGGATGCAGGCCGAAGGCGGCGTACAGCCCATCGTGCGCCAGCACCTGATCCCACAGGCGCTGCCAGTTGCCGTGCTCGACGCCGAGGATCACCAGTTTTTCGACGCCCAGGGCGCGCGCTTCGGCGAGCACGCGAGCGCGATCCTCATCGAAGTCGGGGAAGTCCAGGTGAGTGTGGGTGTCGATCAACTGCATGGAGGCCCGCCCGGGTTTCAGGTTGTATGAACGGCAGGCTTGTACACCTGCGTGACAACATTCTGTGAGTCATTCCTGGCATTGGCCAGTCGAACGATCAGGGACGGCGGTTGTGGGGATCGCTGATAAACAGGGGCCGCCGCATGATGCGTCTTCGCAAGATACTTGGCTGGTGCCTTGCCAGTCTTCTGCTGCTGATCGCAGCGCTGATGCTGTTTCTGGTGCTGTTCGATTGGAACCTGCTCAAGCCGACGATCAATGCGCGGGTCTCCGAAGCGCTCAATCGGCCCTTCGCGATCGACGGCAATCTGGCCGTCACCTGGCAGCGCGAGCCTGATGAGCCCGGTCTGCGTGCCTGGGTGCCCTGGCCCCACGTGTCCGCCGAGCAGCTCAGCCTGGGCAATCCCGAGTGGGCCAAGGGGGAGCACTTCGTGTACCTGGAGCGCGTCGAGGCCAGCCTGTCGCCCGTGCCGCTGCTGTGGAAAACCCTGTCCATCCCGCGCATTCATCTGACCGGTGCCGATGCCGCGCTGCAGCGCCTGGCCGACGGGCGGGCCAACTGGACGTTCGACCTTGGCGAGCAGGAGCAGCCGGAAGAGCAAACGGCCTCGCCCTGGGTGATGGACATCGGCACCATCGGTTTCGACAAGGCGCGGGTCAGCGTCGACGACCGAATCTCCCAGGCCAGCGTGAACCTGCAGGTCGAGCCGCTTGGTGAGCCCATCGCCTTCGCCGAGATCGTCGGCAAGTCCGCCAGCCAGGCGAACCAGGAGGCTGCCCAGCCCCAGGATTATGCCTTCGCCTGGCAGGCCAAGGGGCGTTACAAGGACCAGGCGCTCAGCGGCACTGGGCGCATCGGCGGATTGCTGGCACTGCAGGACGCCCGCTTGCCCTTCCCGGTACAGGCCGATGTGCACGCCGGCACCACTCGGGTGCAGGTGGCCGGCACGCTGACCGATCCGAAGAACCTGGGGGCTCTGGATCTGCGCCTGCGTCTGTCGGGTTCGAGCCTTGGCAACCTGTATCCGCTGACTGGCGTGACCCTACCTGACACGCCGGCCTACTCCACCGATGGGCGACTGGTCGCGCAGCTGCAGGATCCTGACGGCCCGCTGTTTCGCTACGAGAAATTCAACGGCCGCATCGGTGACAGCGATATCCATGGTGACCTTACGTTCTCGGCGCGCAAACCGCGACCAAAGCTGTCCGGGGCCCTGGTGTCCAACCAGCTGCGCTTCGCCGACCTGGCGCCGCTGATTGGCGCCGACTCCAACGCCGAGAAGAAGCAGCGCGGCGCGACCAGCGTCCAGCCGGCCGACAAGGTGCTGCCTGTCGAGGCGTTTCGCACCGAGCGCTGGCGCGACATGGATGCCGACGTCAGCTTCACCGGCAAGCGCATCGTGCACAGCGAGCAACTGCCCTTCACCGACCTGTTTACCCATGTGGTGCTCAACGACGGCAAGCTCAGCCTGGAGCCGCTGCGCTTCGGCGTAGCCGGTGGCCGGCTGGATTCCACGCTGCGCCTGGACGGCAGCGCCACGCCACTCAGGGCCCAGGCCCAGCTGCGCGCGCGCAATTTCCGTCTGCGCCAGCTGTTCCCCAATGTCGAGGTGATGCAGAGCAGTCTCGGCGCCTTGAACGGTGATGCAGCCATCAGCGGTACCGGCAATTCGGTCGCCACCCTGCTGGGTGGCGCCAACGGGCACGTCAAGTTGCTGATCAACGATGGGCGGGTCAGCCGTAACCTGATGGAGATCGCCGGCCTCAACGTCGGTAATTACCTGGTCGGCCGATTGTTCGGTGACGCCGAGGTGGAAATCAACTGCGCCGCCGCCAACCTGGACATCAAGCAGGGCGTCATGCGGCCACAATTGATGGTGATCGATACCGAAAACGCACTGATCGGCGTGGACGGCACGGTGAATTTCGCCAGCGAGCAACTCGACCTGACCATCACCCCCGAATCGAAGGGGCTGCGAATCTTTTCGCTGCGCTCGCCGCTGTACGTACGCGGCACCTTCAAGACCCCCAACCCTGGCGTTAAAGCCGGCCCCCTGGTGTTGCGCGGTGCCGGCATGCTGGCCCTGGGCGCTCTGGTGGCGCCAGCCGCCGGCCTGGTGGCACTGGTGGCCCCCAGTGGCGACCAGCCCAACGAGTGCGAGCCGCTGCTGCAGCAGCTACGCCAGGGGCGCTAGGGGCCAGGCGGAAAAGGCCGCGAGCGAAGGTGCTTGTCGTGCCGGGCTAAGGCTTGAAGCGGATCTTCAGGCCGCGCTCCATGGCATCCAGGCCCGGGTGGTAGCTGCCGTCGAGCGCATCGAGCAGGCGGTCGAACACCCGCTCGGCGATGCGCTCGTGGTGCTGGGAGATGGCGTTCACGCGCAGCGGCAGGAAGTCCAGCAGCTGCGCATCACCAAAGGTGCCGAGGCGCAGGTGGCGGGTGTCCAGCTGTGGATGCTCGTACAGCGCATCGAGCACGCCCTCCAGTAGCACGTAGGCGGTGGTCACCAGCACGTCCGGCAGGCCACCCTTGGCCAACAGGTCCTTCATCTGTCGGTAACCCCACTGGCGGCTGAACTGTTCGCCATGACTGACGCTGATCAGCCCATCGAAGCCGATTAACGCCTCGCGGAAACCGTGCTCGCGGGCCTGGCTGATCGGCAATTCCAGGCGCGCGCCGATCAGCGCGGCATGCCGTTGCGCCGGTTGCACCAGGCTGCGAGTCAGTTGTTCGCCGGCCTGACGATCATCGCTGACCACCGAGTACAGGTGCTCCGGGTCCAATGCCCGGTCGACGGCGATCACCGGCGTACCGGCGGCAACCAACTGGCGGTAGTCGGGCGCGTCCTGGGGCAGGCAACTGGCGACGATCAGCGCGTCGCAGCGGCGTGAGCGAAACAGCTCCAGCAGCTGTCGCTCGCTGTCTGGCTGATCGTCGGAGCTGGCGATCAGCAGCTGGTAACCCGCCGCCCGGGCGCGCTGCTCGAGCAGCTTGGCAAGGCGTGCATAGCTGGGGTTTTCCAGGTCCGGCAGGATGAAGCCCAGGCAACGGCTTTCCCCGCGGCGCAGGCCGGCGGCCTGGGTGTTGGGGCGGTAGTCATGCTTCTCCACGACTTCCAGCACGCGCTGCACGGTGGCCGCGCTGATGCGCCGTTTGGCGGCCTGGCCGTTGATCACGTAGCTGGCCGTGGTCACTGAGACGCCGGCCAGGCGGGCAATATCGGTCAACTTCAAATGGCTGTCTCCTCTGCCGGGCCTTCAAGGATTACCCATTATCAGGTAACGTGCCAGTGCTAGATGAAACGATTCAGCAAACGAGTCGACTAAGCTAACAAGAATGTCCGCCAAGCCCGCCTGCAGCCGGTCTTGCTTGAGGAGAAACGTCATGCTCGAACTACATCCTTCGCAAATCCAGATGGGCCGACAGGCCGTCGACAAGCAGCAGGCGCTGGCTCAGCTTGCCGACCAGCTGGTCGCCGACGGCTTGGTGGCGGCCGGTTATCTGGATGGCATGCAGGCGCGCGAGCGCCAGGGGTCGACCTACCTGGGGCAGGGCATCGCCATCCCCCATGGCACCCCGGAAACCCGCGACCAGGTGTTCGAGACCGGCATGCGGCTGATCCAGTTTCCCGAAGGCGTGGACTGGGGCGACGGCCAGCGAGTGTACCTGGCCATTGCGATTGCCGCGCGTTCCGACGAGCACCTGCACCTGCTGCAACTGCTCACCCGCGCGCTGGGCGAGGGCGATCTGAGCCAGGCCCTGCGCGAGGCGCCGGATGCCGAAGCGATTCTTGCGCTGCTGCAGGGCGCCGCGCCGGAGCTGGCGCTGGATGCACAGCTGGTGAACCTGGGCGTTGAAGCCGAGGACCTCGATGAGTTGACCTGGCAGGGCGCGCGCCTGCTGAAGAAGGCGGGTTGCGCAGGCGCCGGTTACGCGGCCAGCCTGGTACAGGCCGAGCCCCTGCCGCTGGGTAATGGATTGTGGTGGCTGAGCAGCGAGCAGGGTGTCGAACGCCCGGGCCTGGCCTTCGTCACCCCGGCGCAGCCGCTGCAGCGTGGCGACCAGCCGGTGGCCGGGCTGTTCTGCCTGGCTTGTCTGGGTGAAGGGCACCGCCAGGTGCTCGAGCGCCTGTGTGACCTGTTGATTGCCGGGCAGGGCGAGGTGCTGAGCCAGGCCACCAGCAGCCGTGGGGTGCTCGAGGCGCTGGGCGCCGAACTGCCTGCCGATTGGCCGACGCTGCGCATTACCCTGGCCAACGCCCATGGTTTGCACGCGCGCCCGGCCAAGACCCTCAGCGAAATCGCCCAGGGGTTCGACGGTGAGGTTCGTGTGCGCTTGGTCGATGGCGCGGATGCGAGCGTATCGGCGAAAAGCCTCAGCAAGTTGCTGGCCCTGGGTGCACGTCGTGGTCAGGTGCTGGAGTTCAGCGCCGACCCGGCCATCGCCGAGCAGGCCTTGCCGGCCATCGAGGCCGCGGTGCGCTCCGGCCTGGGCGAGGAGGTCGAGCCGCTGCCCGAGCACGCCGAGAACAGCGTCGAGGCGCCCCCCGCAGCACCGCTCACGGACACTGTGGTCGCACCGGTGGCCGGTTCGCGCGTGCATGCCGTGGCGGCCTCGCCGGGTATCGCCAGTGGCCCGGCGTTCGTGCGGCGCATGCCGAAACTCGATTACCCCGAGCGCGGTGAAGGTGTGGCTGCCGAGCGCCAGCGCCTGGACGCCGCACTGCAGCACATCGATGGCGAAATCCAGCGTTTGGTCGAGCGCAGCGAGGAGGCCAGCATCCGGGAAATTTTCGTCACTCACCAGGCGATGCTCCGCGACCCGGCGCTGCGCGAGGATGTCGACGCGCGCCTGGCCAGCGGAGCCAGCGCCCAGGCCGCCTGGATCGGTGAAATCGAAGCGGCCGCAGCGCAGCAGGAGTCCCTGCATGATGCCCTGCTGGCCGAGCGTGCAGCCGACCTGCGTGACGTCGGTCGGCGGGTGCTGGCTCAGCTGTGCGGCGTCGAAGCGCCGCAGGAGCCGGTCGAGCCCTACATTCTGGTGATGGGCGAGGTCGGCCCGTCGGATGTCGCCAGCCTGGATCGCCAGCGCGTGGCCGGCATTGTCACCGCTCGCGGTGGGGCGACCGCCCACAGCGCGATCATCGCCCGTGCCCTGGGCATTCCCTGCGTGGTGGGGGCCGGTGAAAGCCTGCTGCTGCTGGAGCAGGGCAGCCATCTGCTGCTCGACGGCGACCGTGGCCAGCTGTGGGTCCAGCCTGACCAGGCGACCCTGGCCCAGGCCGAGCGCGAGCGGCAGGCCAGCGAGCAGCGCCGCGAGCGTGCCCATGGCGAGCGCATGCAGCCGGCGCGTACCCGTGACGGCCATACCGTCGAGGTGGCCGTGAACATCGGCGCCAGTGGCGAAGCGGCCGGTGCGGTCGAACTGGGCGCCGAAGCGGTGGGCCTGCTGCGTACCGAGCTGGTGTTCATGGACCACGCCCAGGCCCCCGATGTGGCCACCCAGGAAGCCGAGTACCGCCGAGTGTTCGATGCCCTGCAGGGCCGGCCGCTGGTGGTGCGTACGCTGGATGTCGGTGGCGACAAGCCGCTGCCGTACTGGCCGATGCCCGAAGAGGAAAACCCCTTTCTCGGTGTGCGCGGCATCCGCCTGACCCTGCAGCGCCCGGACATCATGGAAACCCAGTTGCGCGCCTTGCTGCAGGCTGCCGAAGGGCGCCCGCTGCGCATCATGTTCCCGATGGTCGGGCAGGTCGAGGAATGGCGTGCGGCGCGCGAGATGGTCGAGAAGCTGCGCGGCGAGATTCCCCTGAGCGATCTGCAGCTGGGCATCATGATCGAGGTGCCATCCGCCGCATTGCTGGCCCCGGTGCTGGCCCGCGAGGTGGACTTCTTCAGTATCGGCACCAACGACCTGACCCAATACACCCTGGCCATCGACCGTGGCCATCCGACGCTTTCCGCCCAGGCTGATGGCGTGCACCCCTCGGTGCTGCGCCTGATCGGCATGACCGTCGAGGCGGCCCACGCCGAAGGCAAGTGGGTCGGTGTCTGCGGCGAGCTGGCCGCCGATATGCTTGCCGTGCCGCTGCTGGTGGGCCTGGGGGTCGACGAGCTGAGCGTGGCCGCACGCAGTATCCCGCTAGTCAAGGCGCGGGTGCGTGAGCTGGATCTGCAGCATTGCCGGGCGCAGGCCCGCCAGGCGCTGCTGCTGCCCAGTGCCACGGCCGTGCGGGCCCTGGTCGAGGAGGCGCAGTGATGGCGCGGATTCTCACCCTGACCCTCAACCCGGCGCTGGATCTGACCGTCAGCCTCGACACCCTGCAGCCGGGCAACGTCAACCGCAGCCTGGGCATGACCAGCCATGCGGCGGGCAAGGGGCTGAATGTGGCCCAGGTGCTCGCTGATCTCGGTCACAAGGTCACGGTCAGTGGCTTTCTCGGCCAGGCCAATGTGGCGCCGTTCGAGCAGCTGATTCACCGCCGCGGTTTCACCGATGCCTTCGTGCGGGTGCCGGGAGAGACGCGCAGCAACATCAAGCTCGCCGAGCGCGACGGCCGCATCACCGACCTCAACGGACCGGGCCCCGAGGTGGGCGAGGCCCATCAGGCACAACTGCTCGCTCAGCTGGAAGAGATCGCCGCTGGCCATGATGCGGTGGTGGTGGCCGGCAGCCTGCCGCGCGGGGTGACGGTGGAGTGGTTCGCCGGCCTGCTGCGCCGCCTGACGGCGTCTGGCCTGCCGGTGGCGCTGGATACCAGCGGCGCGGCGCTGCGTGCCGGGCTGACGGTGAGCCCCTGGCTGATCAAACCCAACGAAGAGGAGCTGGCCGAAGCCTGCGAGCTTGAGGCGCCGTCCGCCGAGCAGTTGAACGTCGCCATCGGCACGCTGCGTGCGGCCGGTGTCGAGCACGTAGTGCTCTCCCGTGGCTCGCAAGGCGCCGACTGGTTTGGCCCCCACGGCGTGCTCAATGCCCGGCCACCCCAGGTGGAGGTGGCCAGCACCGTGGGCGCCGGCGATTCGCTGCTCGCCGCCACGCTGCATGGCCTGCTCAGTGACTGGCCCGCCGAACGCACGCTGCGCCTGGCAACCGCGGTCGCCGCCCAGGCGGTCACCCAAATCGGTTTCGGAATTCACGATCGGCAACAGCTCGCCCGCCTGGAAGCGGCCGTGACTGTCACGTCGAAACAATAATTAGAGGTCGCTGCAATGAATGTGCTGATCGTTACTGCCTGCCCCAATGGGCAGGTCACCAGCGTGCTGTGCTCCCGCCTGCTGCAGGCGGCGGCCGAGCGTCTTGGTTGGTCCACCCAGGTCGAGGTGCATGACGCCAAGGCGATTGGCTCGCCGCTGAGCGCGGCGGCCATCGAGGCGGCGGAGCTGGTGCTGGTGGTCAAGACCGGCGAGCTGGATCTGCAGCGTTTCGTGGGCAAGCGCGTGGTGCAATCCACGCCTTCCGAGGCGCTGGCCGACCCGCAGCAGTTCTTGCTGGTCGCCGCCGAGCAGGCGCAGGTGCTTGAGCAGGTCGCGCCGGCCGCGCCAGCGGCAGGCAAACCGAAGCTGGTGGCGATTACCGCCTGCCCCACCGGGGTGGCGCACACCTTCATGGCTGCCGAAGCGCTGCAACAGGCGGCCGAGCAGTTGGGCTATGACTTGCAGGTGGAGACCCGCGGCTCGGTCGGCGCGCGCAACCTGCTCGACGCGGCGAATATCGCGGCGGCCGACGTGGTGTTGCTGGCCACCGACATCGAAGTGGAAACCGAGCGCTTCGCCGGCAAGAAGGTCTATCGCTGCGGCACCGGCATCGCCCTCAAGCAGCCAAAGGAGACGCTGCAGAAGGCGCTGGCCGAAGGCGTGCTGCAACAGGGTGCAGGGCAGCCGCAAAGCAGCGAGAGCGGCAAATCCGGCGCCAAGAGCGGCCCCTACAAGCACCTGCTGACCGGGGTGTCCTTCATGCTGCCGATGGTGGTGGCGGGGGGCTTGCTGATCGCCCTGTCGTTCGTGTTCGGCATCGAGGCCTTCAAGCAGGAAGGCACGCTGCCAGCGGCGCTGATGAAGATCGGTGGCGATGCCGCGTTCGCCCTGATGATTCCCGTGCTGGCGGGCTATATCGCCTATTCGATTGCCGACCGCCCGGGCCTTGCGCCCGGCATGATCGGCGGCATGCTGGCCAGCGCCCTGGGCACCGGTTTTCTGGGCGGCATCATCGCCGGTTTCCTGGCCGGCTACCTGGCCCTGGCGCTGAACCGCTGGCTGCGCCTGCCGCAGAGTATCGAAGCACTCAAACCTATCCTGTTGATTCCGCTGCTGGCCAGCCTGGTCACCGGCCTGGCGATGATCTACGTGGTGGGTACCCCGGTTGCCGGCATCATGGCGTCGCTGGAGACCTTCCTGCAGAACATGGGCACCACCAACGCGATCCTGCTCGGGCTGTTGCTCGGCGGCATGATGTGCGTGGACCTGGGCGGCCCGATCAACAAGGCTGCCTATGCGTTCTCGGTCGGCCTGCTGGCCTCGCAGAGCTATGCGCCGATGGCCGCGACCATGGCCGCTGGCATGGTGCCGCCGATCGGCATGGCCATCGCTACCGTGCTGGCCCGCCGCAAGTTCAGCCAGACCGAGCGTGAGGCCGGCAAGGCCGCCGGGGTGCTGGGCTTGTGCTTCATTTCCGAGGGAGCGATCCCGTTCGCCGCGAAGGATCCGCTGCGCGTCATTCCGGCGAGCATCGCTGGTGGGGCGTTGACCGGTGCGCTGTCGATGTACTTCGGCTGCAAGCTGATGGCGCCACATGGCGGCTTGTTCGTGCTGTTGATCCCCAACGCGATCAACCATGCATTGCTGTATCTGCTGGCTATCGTGGCGGGCAGCCTGGTGACCGGCGTGGTCTATGCGCTGATCAAGCGCCCTGAAGTCGAAGCCCTGGCAGTTGCCGCCAAGGCCTGAAAGAACAACGGGGCATCGCTAGATGCCCCGTTTTTTTAGCGTGTACCGAAGACCACCATGGTCTTGCCTTTCACGAACACCAGCCCCTGTTCTTCCAGGGACTTGAGTACCCGACCAACCATCTCCCGCGAGCAGCCGACGATACGGCCGATTTCCTGACGGGTGATCTTGATCTGCATGCCATCCGGGTGGGTCATTGCATCGGGCTGCTTGCACAGGTCGAGCAGGGTGCGCGCCACGCGCCCGGTGACGTCGAGAAACGCCAGGTCGCCGACCTTGCGGGTGGTGTTGCGCAGGCGCTCGGCCATCTGCGAGCCGAGGGCGAACATGATGTCCGGGTCCTGCTGGGTGAGTTCGCGGAACTTGGTGTAGCTCAGCTCGGCCACTTCACACTCGGTCTTCGCACGCACCCAGGCGCTGCGTTCCTTCTCGGCGCCTTCCTTGCAGAACAGCCCCATCTCGCCAAAGAAATCGCCCGGGTTGAGGTAGGCGATGATCATCTCGCGACCATCGTCATCTTCGATCAGGATGGTGACCGAGCCCTTGACGATGAAGTACAGGGTTTCGCTGCGGTCACCGGCGTAGATGATGGTGCTTTTCGCGGTATAGCGACGACGGTGGCAATGGGCCAGGAGTTTGTCGAAGTTTTTGACCTTTGGCGTGAGAGTAATAGCGACCATGCCTGGAATTCCAAATGGGTGAAGATGGGCCTGTGACAGGCGTGATTGGGTGACGCTGTCCAGTTCCGGTACGACTGCTGCGCCCGTGTGAATACCTTGTTCTTGATTGTTATCGATCAGGGACGTTGTCATACCTCATGAACGCGATTGTGCCATTAAAACGGCATCATCATCGGCGGTGAACCCTACCGGTGATCGGTTTTGTGAGTTGTTGCACGTTCTTGCCGGAACTCTACCAGCATCTGCGGCGCAGGGTGCAAATGCAGCGCTGTGATAAGCTGCCGGCCTTTTACCAGGAGGGGCGGCAACGATGAAAGCTCGCGTTCAATGGGCCGGTGAAGCGCTGTTTCTCGGCGAGTCAGGCAGCGGCCATGCGGTGGTGATGGACGGGCCTGCCGAGAACGGCGGCCGTAATCTGGGCGTGCGCCCAATGGAAATGCTGCTGATCGGCCTGGGTGGCTGCAGCAACTTCGATGTGGTGAGCATCCTCAAGAAATCCCGCCAGCCGGTGGAGAGCTGCGAAGCCTTTCTGGAGGCCGAACGCGCGTCGGAGGATCCCAAGGTGTTCACCAAGATCCACCTGCATTTCGTGGTCAAGGGCCGCGGCCTCAAGGAAGCCCAGGTCAAGCGGGCGGTGGAGCTGTCGGCGGAGAAGTATTGCTCGGCCTCGATCATGCTCGGCCGCGCCGGCGTCGAGATCAGCCACGATTACGAAATCGTCGAACTGGGTGCCTGAACCCGCGGGGTGACCAGGGTCGCCCCGCATTGCCGGTATCAGATACGGTAGGTGGTTTTGGTCATCACCTTGGACAGCAGGGTCATGCCCAGCTTGATCGGCGCGGGGAAACGCACGCCCCCGGCATCCAATGCGCTGTTGGCGTGTTGCAACTCGTCACTGCGCATCTGCTCGAGAATCGCCCGGGACTTGGCGTCCTGCTCGGGAATCTGCTGCAGATGCTCGTCCAGGTGCTTGACCACCTGATCCTCGGTCGCCGCGACGAAGCCCAGGCTGACCCGGTCACTGACCAGGCCGGCCACTGCGCCGACCCCGAACGACAGCCCGTAGAACAGCGGATTGAGCACGCTGGGATGGCTGCCCAGCTGGCGAATGCGCTGCTCGCACCAGGCCAGGTGATCGATTTCCTCATCCGCCGCATGTTCCATGGCTTCGCGCACCCGCGGCAGCCGCGCGGTCAGCGCCTGGCCCTGATACAGCGCCTGGGCGCAGACTTCGCCGGTGTGGTTGATGCGCATCAGCCCGGCGATATGGCGGGTCTGCCGGGCATCGAGCTCGGCCTCCCGCTCGACGATGGCGGGCGAGGGGCGAGAGGGTTGGCCACTGAAGGGCAGCAGCGTGCGCAGCGCCATATCGGCTTGCAGCAGCAAACGGTCGGCGGGCGAATAAAGGCGGTCGTTGGCCATGAGGTTTCTCCGGCGATGACATGAGCGGCCAGTCTACCGCAAATGACGGTTGCCGGTCGGGACGCCCGGTGGTTGGGGGCAAACGTGCGGCACGTCCACTGCGGCGCATCCGCCACTTGCTCGCTCGCCGGGTTGGCAGGACTATGGGCTGCCGCTTGGGCATAAGGAGTTGCTGTGAAGAACGATATTCACGACCTGGGGCTGGTGCTCGATTCCAAGGTCAAGCTGGTGCTGATCGAGTCCTGGGACGAGCGGCGCGTGCTGGAAACCCTGACCGGCCTGGCGGTGCGCCGCGGCCTGAGCCTGTTCACCTGGTCGATCACCGATGGTCTGCGGCGCGGCGACTTCGCCGGCGAGGCATTTGCCGAGAGCAATAGCCACGAGCCCGAAGCCGCGTTGCGGCTGATCAAGGCCGACCCGCAGGCAAGCCTCTACGTGATGTGCGACCTGCACCCGTTTCTGGCCGACAATGCAAAGCTGGTGCGCCTGCTCAAGGAGGTGGCCATGGCCGATGCTGCCCATGCACCGACCCTGGTGTTGGTGTCCCATGCCTGCAAGCTGCCGCCGGAAGTGCAGCGTTACGCCGCGCGCTTCAACCTGGCGCTGCCCAGCGAAGACGAGCTGCTGGCCATCGTGCGTGAGGAGGCAGCGCGCTGGAGTGAGCGCAACCGTAATCGCCGGGTGCGTACCGACAATCGCACGCTGCAGCAGGTGGTGAAGAACCTGCGCGGCATGAGCCACGCCGAGGCGAGGTTGCTGGCGCGCAACCTGATCTGCGACGACGGCGCAATCACCCAGGAAGACCTGCCGGAGTTGAACAAGGCCAAGTTCGAGTTGCTCGATCTCGACGGCGTGCTCAGCTATGAACATGACACCGCGCGCTTCGCCGATGTCGGTGGGCTGGCCAATCTGAAGCGCTGGCTGGGCGAGCGCCAGCACATGTTCTTCGCCGGCGCAGGTGTGGATATCCCCAAGGGCATGCTGTTGGTCGGGGTGCAGGGATCGGGCAAGAGCCTGGCCGCCAAGGCGGTCGCCGGGCTGTGGGGCCTGCCGCTGCTGCGCCTGGACTTTGCCTGCCTGTACAACAAGTTCTTCGGTGAGACCGAGCGCAATTTGCGCGAGGCGCTGGCGCTGGCCGAACAGATGTCGCCATGCGTGCTGTGGGTCGACGAGATCGAGAAGGGGCTGGCCAGTGGCGACCAGGATGGCGGCGTCAGCCAGCGTGTACTGGGCACCCTGCTGACCTGGATGGCCGAGCGCAAGTCTTCGGTGTTCATGGTGGCCACTGCCAACGTGATCGACCGCCTGCCGCCCGAGCTGGTGCGCAAGGGGCGTTTCGACGAGTTGTTCTTCGTCGACCTGCCGGAGCCGGAGATCCGCGCGGAGATCTTTCGCATTCACCTGCAGCGCCGCGAACTGGAGCCCTCGGCGTTCGACCTGGCGCAGCTGGCGGCGGCGTCTGATGGCTTTTCGGGTGCCGAGATCGAGCAGGTGGTGGTCAGTGCCCTGTATGCCGCCCAGGCGCAGCAACAGTCGGTCGATAACGGCACGCTGCTGCGCGGTATTCAGGCCACCGCGCCGTTGTCGGTGATCATGGCCGAGCGCCTGGCCGAGTTGCGGGCCTGGGCGCGCGGGCGGACGGTCAGCGCCAACTGAGTCAGGCGCGGCCGAAACGGCGATTGATGCGCGCCGCGATCCGCCGCACCAGCCAGCGGGGAAACAGCCGGGGCGCGATCGTCAGCAGGCGATTGCGCCAGCCGGGCACGATGATCGCGCGGTTACGCTCCAGGCCGCGCACGGCGATCAATGCCACCTCCTCGGCGCTCAACATCAACTTGCCGCGTTCGAGCGCTGTGGTATCGAGCTGCGCATTGCGGAAGAAGGCACTGTGGGTCGGGCCGGGGCAAAGTACCGAGACCTTGACACCATGGGCGCGCAGCTCCTCGCGCAGCCCCTCGGAGAAATGCAGCACGTAGGCCTTGCTGGCGTAATAGCTGCTCATCCATGGGCCGGGTTGGAACGCGGCGACCGAGGCGATATTGAGAATCTGCCCGTGGCCACGCGCGGCCATGACCGTGCCGATGGCATGGCACAGGCGTGCCAGGGCCAGCACGTTGACCTCCAGCAGTTGCTGCTCCCGGCGCCAGTCCTGGGCGACGAACGCGCCGCCGCTGCCCAGCCCCGCATTGTTCACCAGGAGCTCGATGACCTGGCCGTTCTGCTCCAGCTCATGCAAGAGGCCGGAAAGTTGCAGCGGTTCGCTGAGGTCGCAGACGCGAAACAGCACGTCCACGGAAAAGCGCTGGGTCAGCTCATAGGCGATGCTTTCCAGTGCGTCGCGCTTGCGGGCCACCAGGATCAGGTTGCGCCCGCGGCGCGCCAAGGCTTCGGCCAGGGCAAGGCCGATGCCGCTGGAGGCACCGGTAACCAGGGCATAACGTGACATGAGGTTCTCCAGAGCACTTCGCGGGGGCAGGTGCATAGCCTATCCGCAACCGGCCTGCCGGCGCTGCACTCGCAGCACCGGCGAAGCAAATAAAATGCTCGGGGTGCGTCCTGTCAGCTGCCGTTCAACAGCTCGGCGAACAGGCCGCCGAAGAGGGCGAGCATCGCAAAACCGCTGAGAAACAGCATCAGCAGGCCGCCAATCAGCAGAATCAGGAAGATCCCGGCCACCAGGTTGACGCCGAGGCTGTTCGGCGGCGGCGGCGGGCCGTAGCGGTTGCTGCCGGCCGGGCCTGGCACCACCAGCATGACGATCCAGAACACGCTGCTGATGATCGGCACCACGTTGAGCAGCCACAGCCAGCCCGACCAGCCCATGTCATGCAGGCGCTGCACACCGATCTGCGCGCTGACCACCAGCATGCCGATCACCGCGCCGGCCAGCAGGATGCTGCCAAGGGTTTCCGAGACCAGCGTGATGGCCGAGATCCCGGCCATGAGGGCGACGAAGATGAACAGCAAGGCCAGCGACCAGGCCAGGTAGCGCATACGGCCGATACGGCCCCTGAACGAGTTGATCTTCAACTCGCCAACCTGGCCGGCCTGGGGATCGATATCCGCTCTGGGGGGCGAGTAGGGCGTTGGTGCCTGACCAGCCGCCGTCGAGCTAGGTGGCGGCGGGCTACTTTCCGGCGCCGCGGCCTGGCGGGCCAGGTACTTCTCGATGATCACGCCACAGGCCGAACACTCGGCTGCCGTGAGCTGCTGATGCCCACATTTCGGGCAGCTCATCTGCGCCTGCGCTTGGACGGCTGGTTCGGCGTTGGCAGCCTTTTCTTCATCCGTTTCCACCAGGCTCAGCGCGGCGGCCAGGTCCGGTTCCTTGCGGGCGCGGGCACCGGCCCGTTGCAGCACGTTCAGGTACTGCTCGGCCTGGGTTTCTTCCAGGTCACGCTTGATGGCCACCGGGCCGCGGCCAAACAGGGCGTCGATGCGTGCGCGATCGCTTTTGAACAGGCTGGCCAGGTTGGCCTTGACCTCGTCCAGCGAGGAACCGGGCATCAGGCTGCCATCGAAGACGATCTTGTAACGGAGCTGGCTCATGCGCGTCCTTGTCTGCACGGAGAGGAATGGTCGCCGACCCTATCCCGCCGCCGTTCGTTCGGCAAGTAGGGACGGGTCGGTTTTAGCGCGCTTGAGCGGTGGTTCTCACCTGCCGACAGAGGTGTTTGTCGACGCGATCAGAATGGCCTGACCACGACCAGGATGACGATGGCGATCAGAATGAGCACCGGCACCTCGTTGAACCAGCGATAGAACACGTGGCTGCGTTTGTTTTCACCGCGGGCCAGGCGCTTGTACAGGGCACCACACATATGGTGGTAGCCCACCAGCAGTATCACCAGGGCCAGCTTGGCATGCATCCAGCCCTGGCTCATCCAGCCGGGCGCGAGCATCAGCAGGCCTACGCCCAGTACCAGCGTGGCAATCATCGCGGGCGTCATGATGCCTCGGTACAGCTTGCGCTCCATGGTGCTGAAACGTTCACGGCTCGGCGCGTCCTCGCTCATGGCGTGGTACACGAACAGCCGGGGCAGGTAGAACAGACCGGCAAACCAGCAGACCATGGCGACGATGTGCAGGGCTTTGATCCACAGATAAAGCATTGCCGTTCCTTTTCGTAGTTTGGGCTTGCGATACTAGTGCCCACGATGTCAATAGTCATCAAGACGGTTGGCCGCAGGCAGGGCGGGCCTTATCATCGGCTCTTGTCGAACAGTTTCGAGGCGCCCGATGCCCGGCTTTTTCCCCCATGTTATTTCACCTCGCCCCTGTGCGTGCCGTGTGCCTGGGCATCGCTGCTGATGCCAGGTTGGGAAGTACGCCCCAGCAACCGGGCCCAGGAGCGGCGTCTGCGGGTCGCGCTGGTGGTGCTGCTGGTCGCGGTGCCGCTGTCCTTTTATGCGGGTAACTGGTGGCAAGCCAGATCCACGCAACAGCAGGCCCTGGCATTTCAGGACACCCAGGCGCAGGTCGAGGCCCAGGCGCGCGAGCTGGATGAGTTGCGTCAGCGCATGGCGGTGGTCAGCAGTGGCGAGCAGCTGGCGCAGCAATCCAACGAGCAGAGCCGCCTGACCATCAAGCTGCTGGAGGAACAGAACTTCAAGCAGCAACAGGAGCTGGCGTTCTACAAAGGGGTATTGGCACCGGACAGCAAGGTCACCGGCCTGCTGATCCGCAGCTTCGATGTCCACGCAACGGAAACAGCGGGCGTCTATCGTTTCAAGCTGATGCTCAGCCGCATCGGCAAGGATGACAAGCCTCTCCAGGGGCGCTTGAGCGTGCAGCTGGAAGGCAGCATGGGCGGCAAGGCGAAGAGCCTGCCGCTCAGCCAGTTGAGTGGCGATCTACCGGAGGGCTCGACCGATAAGACCATGCCCTTCGCGTTCAAGCATCTGCAGGCGATTCCCGATGGTGGGCGGCTGGGTGAGCTGCGACTTCCCGAGGGTTTCGTGCCCGAACGCATACGTATCAAGGCTGATGTCGAGGGTGGAAAAGCCGTCGAGCGTCAAATCGATTGGACTGACGGATAGGTGATGACTGGCCATGTGGAATAAAGGCAAGGGCAAGGCGGACGTGCAACGCTTCACGGGCAAAACCAGCCTGATCGCGGCAGGCGCGGTATTTCGCGGCGACCTGGAGTTCGAGGGCGCGGTACAGATCGACGGCAAGGTGCTCGGCGATCTGCTCACCGAGCAGGGGCTGGTGCGGGTCAGCGTCGAAGGCCAGGTTGAAGGTGAAGTGCGCGCGCCCCATGTTGTGATCGATGGCGAGATCATCGGCGATGTCTATGCTAGCCAGCACGTCGAGCTGGGGGCCAAGGCCCGGGTTCGCGGCAATCTCTACTACGGCCTGATGGAGATGGCCATGGGCGCCCAGGTCGAGGGCGGCTTGCGGCCGATCAAGGAGCAGGAGCGACCGTTGGAGCTGCCCGAGCGCCTGGACGATGGCCAATAGTTGACCGCTTTTGTAGGGTAAGCGGATAATACAGCGCTACCACGCAGTATTGGCGCCTGGCGCCGGGAGATAGAACATGAGCGTCGAAACCTTCACCCCAGCCGCTGCGATGCAGTTCACGCAGGGAGCGGCCAGCAAGGTTAAGAACCTGGTTGATGAAGAGGGCAACCCGCGGTTGAAGCTGCGCGTGTTCGTGACCGGCGGCGGTTGCTCGGGCTTCCAGTACGGCTTCACCTTCGATGAGGAAGTGGCCGATGACGACACCATCGTCGAACGCGAGGGCGTCAGCCTGGTCGTCGACCCGATGAGCTTTCAGTACCTGGTGGGTGCGGAAGTGGATTATCAGGAGGGGCTCGAGGGCTCTCGCTTCGTCATCAAGAACCCCAATGCGACCACCACCTGCGGTTGCGGCTCGTCGTTCTCGATCTGAGTTGTCCCTTGCATGAAAACGCCGCGCTTCTGCGCGGCGTTTTCGTTTGCGCCTTGGCTCAGGCTGGGTAGATGGCGCCGAGCACTCGCAGGCCCCGAGCGCCGGTCACTTCGGGCCGGTTGGCGGGGATGCCGCTGAGGCAACAGTGGGCCAGCCAGGCAAATGCCATGGCCTCGACCCAGTCGGCGGGCACGCCATGATCGTCGGTACTGCTCACCTGCGCGGCGGGTAGCAATGTCTGCAGGCGTGCCAGCAGTGCCTGGTTATGGGCACCGCCGCCACAGACCAGCAATTGCGCGCAGCCTGGCTGCGCCTGCTGCAGCGAAGTGACGATGCTGGTGGCCGTCAGTTCCAGCAGGGTGGCCTGGACGTCTGCCGGCTGGTAGGCCGGCTGCTGCTCCAGGTGCCGCATCAGCCAGGGCAGGTTGAACAGCTCGCGTCCGGTACTCTTTGGCCCGGTGGTCTGGAAGAACGGATCCGCCAGCAGCGTCGCCAGCAACGTGGGTTGCACCGTGCCGCTGGCAGCCCAGGCACCGTCCCTGTCATAGGCATGGCCGAGATGATGCTCGATCCACGCGTCCATCAGCACGTTGCCCGGCCCGCAGTCGAAGCCCTTGGCGGGTTTGCCGTGTTCCAGCAGGCTGAGGTTGCTGAAGCCGCCCACGTTGAGAATCGCTCGGGCAGTACCCGGGCTGGCAAAAAGCGCTTCATGAAAGGCCGGCACCAGCGGTGCACCCTGGCCGCCGGCTGCCACGTCGCGGCGGCGAAAGTCGGCCACTACGGTGATGCCGGTGAGTTCGGCGAGCAGGGCCGGGTTGCCAATCTGGATGGTGAAGCCCCGCGCCGGTTCGTGGCGCACGGTCTGGCCGTGGCTGCCGATGGCGCGAATGGCGTCCGGCTGCAGATTCTGCTGGCGCAACAGGCTGTTGATGCCCTCGGCAACCAGTTGCGCCCACTGCTGCTCGGCAACGGCGGCACGGGCGAGCTCGTCCGCGCCAGAACTGCACAGGTCGAGCAGTTGCTGGCGAAGCGCGTCGGGAAGGGCTTGGTAGTGGTGGGCGAGCAATCGAGTGCGCTCGCCTTGTTTGATGAGGGCGATGTCCAGCCCGTCGAGACTGGTACCGGACATCACACCGAGATAGAGCATGGGGTCAGCGCTTGTTGAGGGCGAGCATGGTGGCTTTTTCCTGATCCATGCGCGCCATCAGCGGTTTGCTCATCTGCAGGAAACGTTGCTTTTCCTGGCGAGCGATCGGATCGGACATCGGCAGCTTCTGGCTCAGCGGGTCGACGTGGGTGCCGTTGACCTGGAACTCGTAGTGCAGGTGCGGGCCGGTCGACAGGCCGGTGGTGCCGATGTAGCCGATGATCTGACCCTGCTTGACGCTGCCGCCGGTGCGTACGCCCTTGGCGAAACCCTGCATGTGCGCATAGAGGGTGCGGTAGCGGCTGCCATGCTGCAATACGATGGTATTGCCGTAGCCGCCCTTGCGACCGGCCAGGATCACCTTGCCGTCGCCGGCTGCCTTGATCGGCGTGCCCCGCGGCGCTGCGTAGTCGACGCCTTTGTGCGCGCGGATCTTGTTGAGGATCGGGTGCTTGCGGCCATTGGAGAAGCGCGAGCTGATCCGCGCGAAGTCTACCGGGGTACGAATGAACGCCTTGCGCATGCTGTTGCCGTCGGCATCGTAGTAGCTGACGTTGCCTTGCTTGTCGGTATAGCGAACGGCGGTATAGGTCTTGCCGCGGTTGGTGAAGCGTGCGGACAGAATGTTGCCGGTGCCGACCGTTTTGTCGCCGACCTTCTTGTTCTGGTAGATAACCTCGAACTCGTCGCCTTCACGAATATCCATGGCGAAGTCGATGTCGTAGCCGAAGATATTGGCCAGATCCATGGTCAGGTTGTGGGACAGGCCGGCACGTTTGGCGGCCACGAACAGCGAGCTGTTGATCACCCCATGGGCGTAGGACTCGTGTACGTCCGGCTTGACCAGCTCGCGTTTGAAGTCATAGCCACTGTCGGTCTTGCTCAGGCTGACGCTTTCCAGGTCGCTGAGCTGGCTGTGCAGGCTTTCCAGCTGGCCATCTTCGCTCAACTGGAACTGCAGCTCCTGGCCGACCTTGAGGCGGCTCAGCCCCTTGGCTTCCTTGCTGCTGTTGATCACCTCATGCAGGGTGTTGGAACTCAGGCCCACCTTGCTGAACACCGTGGAGAGCGTGTCGCCATTGGCCACGGTGACCGTCTTGTTGCGCGGATCTTCAGGCGGCTGCTCGGCAATCTCCGGTTCTGCGTCGAGCTCGGCATTCTGCGATTCGTCGTCATTGCCTTCTATTTGTGCGAACGGCGAGTCGAGGTCTTGCTGCGCGGCGGTGTCTGCCTGATTGCTCTGCAGGTTCTGCTGAGCCTGCTCGGCGCCGTTGTCCATGTCCAGGTTGAGGAAGGTCTTCTTTGCTTCTACTTCGCGGGAGGGAAACACCAGGAGAGCAAGACTGAGAAGAGCGGCGACGCCGCTGGCTGCGATGATGTGAGTTTTTGGATAGAGCGGCGGCGCTTTAGTTGTAGAGGTCATAAGGCTGCTTTTTGAAGTGAAAAGATGAAAAGGACAAGAAGATACTGATGAATATGCAGTAACTGTATAAAATATAACCAAATCTGCCTTGAGGCAAGCCCGCAGGTGATGGCCGGTGCCGGTTGAGCGCGCGATGGGGTGGAACTTGTCATTTATAGCCGATCTTGTATGGTTGGTTCCCTTTTGAATCTGGTGGCTGTGAGTCCTATGAAGTCGGTTGAAGAGCAGCTCGCGCTGATCAAGCGTGGTGCGGAAGAAGTCCTTGTTGAAGCTGAGCTGATCGAGAAGCTCAAGCGCGGTGAGCCGCTGCGTATCAAGGCAGGCTTCGATCCGACTGCACCGGACCTGCACCTGGGGCACACCGTGCTTATTAATAAGCTGCGCCAGTTTCAGGAGTTGGGGCATCAGGTGATCTTCCTGATCGGCGACTTCACCGGCATGATCGGCGACCCCAGTGGCAAGAGTGCCACGCGCCCGCCGCTGACCCGCGAGCAGGTGCTGGAGAATGCCGAAACCTACAAGGCCCAGGTGTTCAAGATCCTCGACCCGGCCAAGACCGAGGTCGCCTTCAACTCCACCTGGATAAACCAGCTGACACCCGCCGACTTCATTCGCCTGGCGTCCCAGTACACCGTGGCGCGCATGCTCGAGCGCGATGACTTCGACAAGCGCTATACCGGCAATCAGCCTATCGCGATCCACGAGTTCCTTTACCCGCTCGTGCAGGGCTACGACTCGGTGGCGCTGCGTGCGGACGTGGAGCTCGGTGGTACCGATCAGAAATTCAACCTGCTGATGGGGCGCGAGCTCCAGCGCGCGTACGGCCAGCCGTCCCAGTGTGTCGTCACCATGCCGCTGCTCGAGGGGCTGGATGGTGTCAAGAAGATGTCCAAGTCGTTGGGCAACTACATAGGCATCCAGGAAGCGCCGGGCGTGATGTACAACAAGCTGGTGTCCATGCCGGATGCGCTGATGTGGCGTTACTTCGAGCTGCTCAGCTTCCGCAGCATGGATGAGATCGAGCAGTTCAAGAAGGATGTGCAGGGCGGGGCGAACCCGCGCGACATCAAGATCAAGCTGGCCGAAGAAATCGTCGCGCGCTTCCATGGTGAGGAGGCTGCTGCCACTGCTCACCGCTCTGCCGGGAACCGGATGAAAGAGGGTGAGCTGCCTGAGGACCTGCCGGAAGTGGAACTGCTCGCCGCCGACGACATGCCGATTGCCGCTCTGCTTAATAAGGCAGGCCTGGTGAAGAACGCCGCGGTCGCGCGTGATCTGCTCGGCTCTGGTGGGGTGCGCGTGGATGGCCAGGTGGTCGATCGCAGCTTCGTGTTCAAGCTCGGCGCCACCCATGTCTGCCAGGCCGGCAAGAAGGCCTTTGCACGGATTACCCTGAAATCCGAATAAAGCGTAAATAAACGGTTGACCAGAAACTGTGGCGGCCTATAATGCGCACCACTTCCGGCGCAGCCTGATCTGAAAACTCCTTGTGGATCAACGAGTTAGACGAAAATAAAGGTTGCACGGACGGCGAATTCGAGTAGAATGCGCCGGCATCGACAGGGTGGTTTGAGTGGTTCTGTTGATGGTTCGATCGGGTTTGATCGAAGGCGGTAAA
>NZ_JAVHZV010000002.1 GCF_031119625.1 Pseudomonas sp. G34 | reverse complement strand
CTGGGTATCGACCCGATCCACCTGGGCATCATCATGGTGGTGAACATGGAAATCGGCCTGATCACCCCGCCGACGGGGCTCAACCTGTTCGTCACCTCGGCGGTCACCGGCATGCCGCTGACCCGGGTGGTACGCGCCGTGTCGCCATGGCTGCTGGTGATGCTGGGCTTCCTGCTGCTGGTCACCTACGTGCCGTTCATCTCGCTGGGCCTGCCCAACTTGCTGGGCATGTAACCCGCGCTCTTGATGTGAAGAAACCCGGCACCAGTGCCGGGTTTTTTATTTGTCGCCGATACGGCCCATGGCAATTGCGATCCGGTTCGTGCCGACGCTCGCGATAACGGGTAACCTTGTATCAAGTCGTGACTTGTGGGTCATGGATCGCGTCAGCATAGGCACCTGAAAAGTCATAATGGCGCCTCCTTTCGACAGGAGCGCGCGCCGCGCCTCGATCCGCTGACCCGGTACGCACTCGATCTGCGTGCCGATCTGAATAGTTTAAGGAGTGTCCGCGTGAAGTCTCGTTTGCCTGTGATCGTCGGTTTCGGTGGCTACAATGCCGCCGGCCGCAGCTCCTTCCACCACGGTTTTCGCCGTACGGTGATCGAATCGCTGGACGATCAGGCACGCCAGGAAACCCTTACCGGCCTGGCGGTGATGACCAAGCTGGTGCGCGTGGTGGAAGGCCGCTACCAGAGCCTGGAAGGTGAAGCCCTGTCGCCTGCCGATATCGAGCGCCGCTACGGTGCGCAGATTCTCGCCTCGACCCTGGTGCGGCGCATCGAGAAGCAGCACCTGGATCCCGATGCGACCCACTGGCACAAGAGCATCGCCGTGGGTGGCGAAGCGGGCAGTCTGACCTTCGTCAGCAACCGCAAGCAGTTGCCCGAGCCGCTGCCGGCCAACTGGTCGGTCGAGGAGTTGGACGGCAACCAAGTGCGCGTCACCCTGCATGACAGCTGTGAATTCAAGGTCGACAGCTACCGCCCCCTGCCGGTGAAATCCGCCGGCCAGTTGCCCACCGGCTTCGAGCCTGGCGAGCTGTACAACTCGCGCTTTCACCCACGCGGCCTGCAGATGGCCGTGGTCGGCGTGACCGACGCCCTGCGCGCCACCGGCGTGCCATGGCAGACCATCGTCGACCACGTGGCACCGGACGAAATCGCCGTGTTCGCCGGCAGCATCATGAGCCAGCTCGACGAGAACGGCTTTGGCGGCCTGATGCAGTCGCGCCTCAAGGGCCACCGCGTCAGCTCCAAACAGCTGGCCCTGGGCCTCAATACCATGCCGGCCGACTTCATCAACGCCTACGTGCTGGGCAGCGTTGGCACCACTGGCAGCGTCACCGGCGCCTGCGCGACCTTCCTGTACAACCTGCAGAAGGGCATCGAGCAGATCAATGCCGGCAAGGCACGGGTGGTGATCGTCGGTAACAGCGAAGCACCGATCAACGCCGAATGCATCGAGGGCTATGGCGCCATGGGCGCACTGGCCACCGAAGACGGTCTGCGCCTGATCGAAGGCAAGGACGACGTCGACTTCCGCCGCGCCAGCCGGCCGTTCGGTGAAAACTGTGGCTTCACCCTCTCCGAAGCCTGCCAGTTCGTGGTGCTGATGGACGACGAGTTGGCCCTGCAACTGGGTGCCGACATCCACGGCGCCGCCACCGACGTGTTCATCAACGCCGACGGCTTCAAGAAATCCATTTCCGCGCCCGGCCCAGGCAACTACCTGACCGTCGCCAAAGCGGTGGCTGCCGCCACGCAACTGGTCGGTATCGACGCGGTGCGCCAGCGCAGCTTCGTGCATGCCCACGGCTCCAGCACGCCGGCCAACCGGGTTACCGAATCCGAATTGCTGGATCGTGTCGCGGCCGCCTTCGCGATTGATCGCTGGCCAGTGGCGGCAGTGAAAGCCTTCGTCGGCCACTCCCTGGCCACCGCCAGCGGCGACCAGGTGATCTCCGCGCTGGGCACCTTCAAGTACGGCATCATCCCCGGCATCAAGACCATCGATGAAGTCGCGCCGGACGTGCACCAGCAGCACCTGAGCATCAGCAACGTCGACCGCCACGACCAGCGCATGGACGTGTGCTTCATCAACTCCAAGGGTTTTGGCGGCAACAACGCCAGTGCCGTGGTGCTGGCCCCCCATGTGGTCGAGCGCATGCTGCGCAAGCGCCACGGCGAAGCAGCCTTCAGCGCCTACCAACAGCGCCGCGAACAGACCCGCGCCAATGCTCGGGCCTACGATGAGCAGGCCACCAAGGGGCAGCTGGATATCATCTACAACTTCGGCAACGACCTGATCGACGACATCGAGATCGATATCGGCAGTGAACAGATCAAGGTGCCGGGCTTTGCCCAGCCGCTGGTCTACAAGCAGGATGATCGCTACAGCGACATGCTGGACTGATACCGGAAACAGTACTTTGTGGGAGCGGGCGGGGACGCCTAGTCCATGCCCGCGAGTGCTCGCCAAGGCGATCCAGGCATAAGCTGGATCACCGAATTGCTTTAACCCAGCGCCCGAGCTTCTTCCACGATCAGCCCACGCCACTCGGCATCCGCCGGCAACGCCAGGAAGAACGGGTTGAGCAGCGACTCCCGCGCTGCATAGCGCAGCGGCTCGCCCTGCAGGGTCAGCACCACACCACCTGCGCCCTCCAGCACGCCCTGCGCCGCCGCGGTGTCCCACTGCGAGGTAGGCGCCAGGCGTGGGTAGAAGTCGGCGCTGCCTTCGGCCAACTGGCAGAACTTCAGCGAACTGCCGACGCTGATTCGCTCGATGTCGCCAAAACGCGAGACCAGCGCGGCCAGCAGTTGCTCCTGCAGGGCGCTGCCATGGCGGCGGCTGGCGACCACGGTCAGGCCGCTGGCCGGCGTCTCGCGCATGCTGATCGCCTGGGGCTGCTTACCTGGCTCGATACGCCAGGCGCCGAACTCATGACCGCCGTGGTATATCACGCCAGTAGCCGGAATGCCGACCACGCCGAACACCACCTCTCCACGCTCGATGAGCGCCACGTTGACGGTGAACTCTTCACTGTCGGCGATAAATTCCTTGGTGCCATCCAGCGGGTCGACCAGCCACCAGCGTGACCAGCCGGCGCGCTCGCTCAAGGCGATATCGGCGTCTTCCTCGGACAGCACCGCAATGCCCGCATCCAGCGCCTGCAAGCCATCAGCCAGGATGCGATGCGCGGCCAGATCGGCAGCGGTAACCGGCGAGGCATCGGCCTTCTCGACCACCTCCACGCCCTGGCGCCAGAACGGCAGAATGGCTTCGCCGGCCTGCTGCACCAACGCCAACACGCCAGGCAACAACGGATGGCTCATCGGCTCAGCTCCCCGCGCTGCTCCAGCAGGTCACGCACCAGATACAACGCCGCCAGGGCGCGGCCCTCGCTGAACTGCGGATGCTGGATCAGCGCGGACAGCTCGCGCAGGCTGACCTTGTCGACCCGCAGTGGCTCCGGCTCGTCGCCGGGCAGGGTTTGCGGGTACAGGTCGCGGGCCAGCACCACCTGGATCTTCTGGCTCATATAGCCGGGCGAGAGGCTCAGTTCGGTGAGATGCTCCAGCTTGCGGGCGCCGAAACCGGCCTCCTCCTGCAGCTCGCGGTTGGCCGCATCGAGCACGTCTTCGTCGGGCTCGATCAGCCCCTTGGGCAGGGAAATCTCGTACTCGCCGGTGCCGCCGCAATACTCCTCGACCAGCAGCACGTGCTCGTCGTCGGCCATGGCCACGATCATCACCGCACCATGACCAGTGCCGCGGCCGACCAGGCGCTCATAGGTACGCTCGGCGCCATTGCTGAAGCGCAGCTGCACTTCCTCGACACGGAACAGACGGCTGCTGGCGACGATTTCTCGGGCGATGACGGTGGGCTTCTGACGCATGGGTGAGTCCTGCTGCTGGGCTGACCGGAACGGTTATCATACCGCGCTTGCCCCGATTGTCTGCGCCCTCGGCGTAGCATTTGACGACCTGCGGGCGCCTTGCCGCCATTTACCGTTTAGAGAGTTAGCCACCATGAACCTGCCCTGGTCCGAGATCGACACCGTTTTGCTGGACATGGACGGCACCCTGCTGGACCTGCACTTCGACAACCACTTCTGGCTCGAACACCTGCCGCAGCGCTACGCCGAGCACCATGGCGTGAGCCGCGCCCTGGCCGATGCCGAGCTGCAGCCGCTGTTCACCGAGCACGCCGGCCAGCTGAACTGGTACTGCACGGATTTCTGGAGCCGCGAGCTGAAGCTGCCGATCAAGGAGCTCAAGCGCGAAGTCGCCGACCTGATCGCCCTGCGCCCGGATGCCGATACCTTTCTCGCCGCCATCCGCCAGGCCGGCAAGCAGGTGGTGATGATCACCAACGCCCACCGCGACTCGCTGTCGCTGAAGCTGGAGCGCATCGAACTGGCGCCCTACTTCGACCGCATGATCAGCTCCCACGACTACGGTTACCCCAAGGAAGACCAGCAGTTCTGGGCGGCCCTGCAGCAGGATCTGGCCTTCGAGCCGACGCGCAGCCTGTTTATCGACGACAACATCCCGATCCTGCGCAGCGCCGGGCGCTTTGGCGTGAAACACCTGCTGGCGGTGCACGAACCCGATAGTCGCAAGGGCGTGAAGGACACCGAGGAGTTCGACGCGGTGCGGGATTACCGGGATTTGCTGAACGGGCTGTAGATAAAGCAGTGACCACTGAAAGGCAAAAGCGGGCGGTTAGCAGTGCTTTTGTGGGAGAGGCTTTAGCCTCGATTGTGCCTGACCAGGCTTAAAGAGCTCGCGGCTAAAGCCCCTCCCACGAGGTCGCTGTATGTCCGATTTCCCCTTACTCCTGCCCCAGAGGTAGGGTGGACAACGCTCTTTTTGTCCACCATTGCGATTGCAAGCGGTGGATGGGTGAAGCGTCAGCTACGCGCCCCGATCCACCCTACGAATGGCTGCTTCTGCCTTACTCCTGCCCGAGCACCACACCGCACCAAAAGGCTTCGCTTGCGCCCCGCAGCGGTGCGAAAACAACCAAAAACCTCACAATAAAAAGATAAATTCAATATAAATCAATAACTTAAAAAGTGGCACCGCTATTGCTCTAGTGATTTCAACTTGGATACAAGATGGAATCTCAGCGCATGTCCCACGCCTCCTTCGCCTTTACCCTCGCCGACTGGCAACAGGCTTACCGCGCCGCCGCCCAACCTGCCGAGCTGCTGCATGGTCTGCTGGCGTCGCTCGATAGCGCCGACAATGCCTGGATCAGCCTGGCCAGCGCCGCGCAGCTCGACGCCCAGTTGAGCCAGCTGCAGGCGCTGCTCGACCAGGCCGAAGGTCAGCGCGAGAAGCTGCCGCTGTACGGCGTGCCCTTCGCCATCAAGGACAATATCGACGCCGCTGGCTGGGCCACCACGGCGGCCTGCCCGGAGTTCGCCTACGCGGCCGAAACCGACGCCACGGTGGTCGCCCGCCTGCGCGCTGCCGGCGCCATCCTGATCGGCAAGACCAACCTCGACCAGTTCGCCACTGGCCTGGTCGGCACTCGCTCGCCCCACGGCGCGGTGGTCAACAGCTTCAACCCGGAGTACGTCAGCGGTGGCTCCAGCTCCGGCTCGGCCAGCGTGGTGGCGCGCGGCCTGGTGCCCTTCTCCCTGGGCACCGACACCGCCGGCTCGGGCCGCGTGCCAGCGGGCTTCAACAATATCGTCGGGCTCAAGCCGACCAAGGGCTGGCTGCCCAACACCGGCCTGGTGCCGGCGTGCCGCACGGTGGACTGCATCTCGGTGTTCGCCCTCACGGTCGGCGATGCCGAAACCGTGGCCGGCATCGCCGGTGGCTATGACGCCGCCGACGCCTATTCGCGCCACAACCCCAACAGTGCCCCGGTCGGCATGCAAGCCGCCTTGAGCTTCGCCGTGCCGGACAGCCTGGAGTTCTTCGCCGACACCCAGACCCAGGCGGTTTTCGAGCAGGCGCTGGAGCAGCTGAAAAGCCTTGGCGTGAGCCTCGAGACCATCGACTTCAGCCCGTTCCGTCAACTCGCCGAGCAGCTCTATTACGGCCCCTGGGTCGCCGAGCGCACGGTTGCGGTAGAAGGTGTCGACCCGGCGCATATCGATCCGGTGGTGCGCGGCATCGTCGAAAATGGCCACCAGTACAGCGCCTGCGACGCCTACAAGGCCGAGTACCTGCGCGCCGAGCTGAGCCGCAGGATCAACGACGCGCTGGCAGGTTTCGACGCGCTGGTGGTGCCCACCTCGCCGACCATCCGCAGCCTCGCCGAGATGCAGCAGGAGCCGGTGCTGTTCAACAGCCAGTTCGGCACCTACACCAACTTCACCAACCTCGCCGACCTCTGCGCCCTGGCCGTACCCGCCGGCCTGCGCGACGACGGCCTGCCCGCCGGCATCACCCTGCTCGCCCCGGCCTGGCACGACCGCGCCCTGGCGGCTTTCGGCAAGCGCTGGCAGGCCAGCCTGGAGCTGCCGCTGGGCGCCACCGGCCGTGCTCTGCCAACCCAAACGCCAGCCACGGCGGTGCCTGCCGGCAGCGTGCGGGTCGCCGTGGTCGGCGCGCACCTGACCGGCATGCCGCTGAACTTCCAGCTGACCACCCGCAACGCGGTGCTGGTCGAGCAGACCCTGACCTCGCCGGACTATCGCCTCTACGCCCTGGCCGGCACCGTGCCGCCGAAACCGGGTCTGGCGCGCAGCGCCGACGGCACCTCGATCATCGTCGAGCTGTGGGACATCCCCCTGGCGCGCTTCGGCGAGTTCGTCGCCGAAATCCCCGCGCCGCTGGGTATCGGCAACCTGACCCTGGCCGACGGGCGCAGCGTGAAGGGTTTCATCTGCGAACCCTGGGCCCTGAGCGACGCCCGCGACATCACCAGTTTCGGTGGTTGGCGCGCCTTTATCGCCAGCACGAAAAAATGAGCGAAGCCCTCCTCGAGAGAGGGCACGACCAACGAACTGCTGCCGAACCTGCCGGGAGAATCCGATGTTCCATACCGTACTGATCGCCAACCGCGGGGACCAGCTGCGCAGCAGCGCAGCGACGACGTCAAAGTGCCGGACGGGCGCAGCCCGTCACGGCGATCTCGCCACGGAGAACCGCCATGTTTGAAACAGTCTTGATCGCCAACCGTGGCGAGATCGCCGTCCGCGCCATCCGCACCCTCAAGCGCCTGGGTGTGAAGAGCGTGGCGGTGTATTCCGATGCCGACCGCAATGCCCAGCACGTGCGTGATGCCGATGTGGCCGTGGCCCTGGGCGGCGACAAGGCCGCCGACAGCTACCTGCGCATCGACAAGATTCTCGCCGCTGCCGCGGAGACCGGCGCCCAGGCGATCTATCCCGGTTACGGCTTTCTCTCGGAGAGCGCCGAGTTCGCCGATGCCTGCGAGAGCGCCGGCATCGCCTTTGTCGGCCCCAATGCCCTGCAGATCCGTGAGTTCGGCCTCAAGCATCGTGCCCGTGAGCTGGCCGCCGAGGCCCAGGTGCCAATGGCGCCCGGCACCGGCCTGCTGCACAGCCTCGACGAAGCCCTGGCCGCCGCTGAAACCATCGGCTACCCGATCATGCTCAAGACCACCGCCGGCGGTGGCGGTATCGGCCTCACCCGTTGCGCCGATGCGGTAGCCCTGGCCAGCGCCTATGACAGCGTCAAGCGCATGGGCGAGCAGTTCTTCAGCGATGCCGGGGTTTTCATCGAGCGTTTCGTCGATCAGGCGCGGCACGTCGAGGTACAGATTTTCGGTGACGGCAACGGCCGCGTGGCCGCCCTCGGCGAGCGCGACTGCTCGCTGCAACGGCGCAACCAGAAGGTGGTCGAGGAAACCCCGGCGCCAAACCTGCCCCAGGCCACCCGTGAACGCCTGCATGCTGCCGCCGTGCAGCTCGGCGAGTCGGTGAGCTACCGCAGCGCCGGCACCGTGGAATTCATCTACGACGCCGCCCGCGACGATTTCTACTTTCTCGAAGTGAACACCCGCCTGCAGGTCGAGCACCCGGTCACCGAGATGGTCACCGGCCTCGACCTGATCGAATGCATGCTGCGCGTGGCGGCCGGCGGCGAACTCGACTGGGCCGCCCTGAACCGCGCCCCGCAAGGCGCCGCCATCGAGGTGCGCATCTATGCCGAAGACCCGCTGAAGAACTTCCAGCCCAGCCCCGGCGTGCTCACCGACGTGCACTTCCCGGGCGACGTGCGCGTCGACGGCTGGGTCAGTACCGGCAGCGAAGTCTCGGCGTTCTACGACCCGATGATCGCCAAGCTGATCGTCCATGCGCCTAGCCGTGAAGAGGCCATCGCCAAGCTGCGCAAAGCGCTGGGCGAAACCCGCCTGCACGGCATCGCCAGCAACCTCGATTACCTGCGCCAGGTGGTGGCCGAGCCACGCTTCCACAGTGCGCAGATCTGGACCCGCCTGCTCGACACCTTCAGCTACGCCGCCCAGGTGGTCGAAGTGCTGGAGCCCGGCACCTACAGCAGCGTGCAGGACTTCCCCGGTCGTCTCGGCTACTGGGACATCGGCGTGCCGCCGTCCGGGCCGATGGACGACTACGCCTTCCGCCTGGCCAACCGCATCGTCGGCAACCACGAGAGCGCCGCCGGCCTGGAGTTCACCCTGCAGGGCCCAAGCCTGCGCTTTCACAGCGATGCGCTGGTGGCCCTCGCCGGTGCTGACTGCCCGGCCGAACTGGACGGTGAAAGCGTGCCCTACTGGGCGCCAATCGCCATCAAGGCCGGCCAGGTGCTCAAGCTCGGCCGCGCCACCAGCGGCTGCCGCACCTACCTGGCGGTGCGCGGCGGCTTCGATGTGCCGGTGTACCTGGGCAGCCGCTCGACCTTCGCCCTTGGCCAGTTCGGCGGCCATGCGGGGCGCACCCTGCGCACCGCCGACATGCTGGCGATCTCCCAGGACCTGCCCGCCTGCACCACGCCGGCGCCGGTCAGCGCGCCGCAAGCGCTGGATGCCAGCCTGGTTCCCGAATACGCCACCACCTGGAACATCGGTGTGCTCTATGGCCCCCACGGTGCGCCGGATTTCTTCACCCTTGATGCGATCGAGCAGTTCTTCGCCGCCGACTGGCAAGTGCACTACAACTCCAACCGCCTGGGCGTGCGCCTCTCCGGGCCGAAGCCGAGCTGGACCCGCGCCGACGGCGGCGAGGCCGGCCTGCATCCGTCCAACGTGCATGACTGCGAGTACGCCATCGGCGCCATCAATTTCACCGGCGACTTCCCGGTGATCCTCACCAAGGACGGCCCCAGCCTCGGCGGTTTCGTCTGCCCGGTGACCATCGCCAAGGCCGAGCTGTGGAAGGTCGGCCAGGTCAAGCCGGGCGATACCCTGCGCTTTCACCCGATCAGCTTCGAGCAGGCCCAGGCGCTGGAGCAGGCGCAACTGGCCAGCCTGCAGAGCCTCAGCGCGGTCAGCGCCGCGCAACTGCCGGCGCCGAGCCTGCAGCCGGGCGAAACGCTATCGGCCACCATCCTCGCCGAGCTGCCGGCCGATGGCAGCCGCCCGCGCGCGGTGTACCGCCAGGCGGGCGATGCCTACATCCTGCTCGAATACGGCGACAACGTGCTCGACCTGGCACTGCGCCTGCGCGTGCACCTGTTGATGGAAGCGCTCAAGGCCCAGCCGCTCACCGGCCTGGAAGAGCTGGCACCGGGCGTACGCTCCCTGCAGCTGCGTTACGACAGCCGCGTACTGCACCAGCAGGCGCTGCTCGACCACCTGCTGCGCCTCGAACGCGAGCTGGGCGACGTGGCCAACCTCAAGGTGCCGACCCGCATCGTCCACCTGCCCATGGCCTTCGAGGACAGCGCCACCCTGGCCGCCGTCAGCCGCTACAGCGAGACCGTGCGCAGCCAGGCGCCGTGGCTGCCGAACAACGTCGACTTCATCCAGCGCGCCAATGGCCTGGCCAGCCGCGAGCAAGTACGCGACATCCTCTTCGACGCCAGCTACCTGATCCTCGGCCTCGGCGACGTTTACCTCGACGCCCCCTGCGCCGTGCCGCTCGACCCGCGCCACCGGCTGCTCAGCTCCAAGTACAACCCGGCGCGTACCTACACCGCCGAAGGCACCGTGGGTATCGGCGGCATGTACATGTGCATCTACGGCATGGACTCGCCCGGCGGCTATCAGCTGGTCGGCCGCACCCTGCCGATCTGGAACAAGTTCGTGAAGAACGCCCAGTTCGAGGGCGGCCAGCCGTGGCTGCTGCACTTCTTCGACCAGGTGCGTTTCTACCCGGTCAGCGAAGCCGAGCTGGATGAATTCCGCGAGGCGTTCCGTGAAGGCCGCGCGCAGATAGAGATCGAGCAGAGCACCTTCGATTTCGCCGAGTACCAGGGCTTCCTGGCCGACAACGCGGCGAGCATCGACGCCTTCCAGCGCCAGCAGAAACAGGCCTTCGACGCCGAAGTGCAACTGTGGCGCGACGACGATGCCGACAGCCACAGCGCACCCGCGGCGGGCCTGGACGACGACGAAGCCATCGACGGCCATCTGGTCAGCGCCGACATGTGCGGCAGCGTCTGGAAGGTGCTGGTCGAGCCCGGTCAGTACGTCGAGGCCGGCGCCACGCTGCTGGTGGTCGAGGCGATGAAGATGGAGCTGGCGGTCACCGCGCCGCTGGCCGGCACGGTCAAGGCCGTGCGCTGCCAGCCGGGCAAGGCGGTCAACCCGGGCGACGCGCTGCTGGTGCTCGAACCGGGCGAGGCGGCCTGAGATGCAATTGGTCGACCCGATCAGGCGCGGCAAGGAGCGCCCGGAGAACCTCGCCGAGCGCATCTACGGGCAGCTCAAGGACGACATCTTCGAGTTCCGCCTGCTGCCCGGCGACCGCTTCAGCGAGGGCGAGATCGCCGAGCGTGTGGCCGCCAGCCGCACGCCGGTGCGCCAGGCCCTGTATCGCCTGGCGCGCGAGGGCTACCTGGAGGTGTATTTCCGCAGCGGCTGGCAGGTCAAACCGTTCGACTTCGCCCACTTCGAGGAGCTCTACGACGTGCGCATCGTCCTCGAACTGGCGGCGGTCAAGCGCCTCTGTGACCGCGAGGCCGGGGAAACGCCAGCGCCCCTGGAGGAGCTGAAACGCATCTGGATGGTGGCGCCCGAGCAGCGCCTGGAAGACGGCCGCGAGGTGTCGCGGCTCGACGAGCGTTTTCACTGCCAACTGGTGGAAGCCACCGGCAACCGCGAGATGGCCCGTCTGCATGGCGAGGTCAGCGAAAAGATCCGCATCATCCGCCGCCTGGATTTCACCCAGACGCCACGGGTGGCAGCCACCTACGACGAACACGCACGGATTCTCGGCGCGATCCTGTCGCGCCGCTGCGAAGAGGCACAGCTGTTGCTGAAGACCCACATCGAGGTCAGCAAGGCGGAAGTGCGCAAGATCACCCTGCACATGCTGCACAGCGCCCGCCAGCGGGCCGTGCAGGCGCAGGGCTGAGCGATGTCCTTGACCAACTGCCAACAACACATAACTCGTTAGTGAATGGAGATCGAACCATGCAACGTCGCAGCCTGATCAAGGCCTTCACCCTTTCCGCATCCATCGCCGCCATGGGCCTGACCTGGACCGTGCAGGCCGCCGAGACCATCAAGGTCGGCATCCTGCACTCGCTGTCCGGCACCATGGCCATCTCGGAAACCTCGCTCAAAGACATGGCGCTGATGACCATCGACGAGATCAACGCCAAGGGCGGCGTACTCGGCAAGCAACTCGAGCCGGTGGTGGTCGACCCGGCGTCCAACTGGCCGCTGTTCGCCGAGCGTGGCCGCCAGTTGCTGACCCAGGACAAGGTCGCGGTGACCTTCGGCTGCTGGACGTCGGTGTCGCGTAAATCGGTGCTGCCGGTCTACGAGGAGCTCAACGGCCTGCTGTTCTACCCCGTGCAGTACGAAGGCGAAGAGATGTCGCCGAACGTGTTCTACACCGGCGCCGCGCCGAACCAGCAGGCGATCCCGGCGGTGGAATACCTGCTCAGCGAAGACGGCGGCGGCGCCAAGCGCTTCTTCCTGCTCGGCACCGACTACGTCTACCCGCGCACCACCAACAAAATCCTGCGCGCCTTCCTGCACAGCAAGGGTGTGCAGGACAAGGACATCGAAGAGGTCTACACGCCGTTCGGCCACAGCGACTACCAGACCATCGTCGCCAACATCAAGAAGTTCTCCGCCGGCGGCAAGACCGCAGTGGTGTCCACCGTCAACGGCGACTCCAACGTGCCGTTCTACAAGGAACTGGCCAACCAGGGCATCGAGGCCACCGACGTGCCGGTGGTGGCCTTCTCGGTTGGTGAGGAAGAGCTGCGCGGCATCGACACCAAGCCGCTGGTCGGCCACCTGGCGGCGTGGAACTACTTCCAGTCGGTGGAGAACCCGGTCAACGAGAAATTCGTCGCCAACTGGAAGGCCTATGCCAAGGCCAAGAAGCTGCCGAACGCCGACACCGTGGTGACCAACGACCCGATGGAAGCCACCTACGTGGGCATCCACATGTGGGCCCAGGCGGTCGAGAAAGCCGGCACCACCGACGTCGACAAGGTACGCGCCGCCATGGCCGGCCAGGAGTTCGCCGCACCGAGCGGTTTCACCCTGAAGATGGACGAGAGCAATCACCACCTGCACAAGCCGGTGATGATCGGCGAAGTCCAGGACGACGGGCAGTTCTCGGTGGTCTGGGAAACCGACGGCCCGATCCGCGCCCAGCCGTGGAGCCCGTACATCGAAGGCAACGACAAGAAAGGCGACACCCCGGTGAAGTCGAACTGATCCGAGCCGCCGCGCTGGCGCCGGAGGACAGGTGTCCTCTGGTGCCCGCCGCTCCCGTCAGCAACGGGATACCAAGGACACGCCAATGCCTTATGCCTTTGCCCGAATTCTCCTGAGCCTGCTACTCCTGCTGCCGCTTGCCGCCCAGGCAGGCGAAGCCGACGACTTCGTCGCCGCCAGCCCGGCGCAGCAAGCCAAACTGCTGGAAAGCTGGGCCGCCATGCCCGACCTGAAGCGCCAGCCGCTGCTCGATGCCCTGCAGCAGGGCCGTGTGGCCGCTGACGGCGACAAGCGCGCCTTTGTCGAAACCGACGCCGGCTACCGCGCCGCCGAAGGCGATGCCGAACCTCAAGGCACGCCGCGCAAGCTACGCCTGAACAATCGCCTGCGCGGGCTGATCGCCAACGCCCAGGCCAGCCATGGGTTGCTTGCCATTGAGGCACCCGTGCGCCTGAACGCTGCCCGGCAATTGCAGAAAAGCGCCCAACCGGCGCAACTGCCGCTGCTCGCCCAGGCACTCGACAAGGAAGACGACGACGCGGTACGCGACGCCATCACCCTCGCCCTGGCCAACCTGCAACTGGTCGATGCCAACCCGGCGGTGCGCCTGGCCGCCGTGCGCCTGCTCGGCGAAACCGGCGAGCCGCTGGCCCGCACGCGCCTGGAAAACCTGCTGGAGCCCGGCGTGGAGAGCGACGCCGGCGTGCGCACCGCCGCGCAAACCAGCCTGGCCCAGGTCAAGCGCAAGCTGTTGATCGGCGAGCTGCTCGGCCAGGCGTTCAGCGGCATGAGCCTCGGTTCGATCCTGCTGCTCGCCGCCCTTGGCCTGGCCATCACCTTCGGCCTGCTCGGGGTGATCAACATGGCCCACGGCGAGATGCTGATGCTTGGTGCCTATTCCACCTACATGGTGCAGATCCTCTTCCAGCGCTACGCCCCCGAGGCCCTGGCGCTGTACCCGCTGGTCGCCCTGCCGGTGGCATTCGGCGTGACCGCGGTGATCGGCATGGCCCTGGAGCGCACGGTAATTCGCCACCTCTACGGCCGCCCGCTGGAAACCCTGCTGGCCACCTGGGGCATCAGCCTGATCCTGATCCAGCTGGTACGCGTGCTGTTCGGTGCGCAGAACGTCGAGGTGGCCAACCCCTACTGGCTGTCCGGCGGCATCCAGGTGCTGCCCAACCTGGTGCTGCCATACAACCGCATCGTGATCATCGGCTTCGCCCTGGCCGTGGTGCTGCTGACCTGGCTGCTGCTCAACAAGACCCGCCTGGGCCTCAACGTGCGCGCCGTCACCCAGAACCGCAACATGGCCGCCTGCTGCGGCGTGCCCACCGGCCGTGTGGACATGCTGGCCTTCGGGCTCGGCTCCGGCATCGCCGGCCTCGGCGGCGTGGCGCTGAGCCAGATCGGCAACGTCGGCCCGGACCTCGGCCAGAGCTACATCATCGATTCCTTCCTGGTGGTGGTGCTCGGCGGCGTCGGCCAACTGGCCGGCAGCGTCATGGCGGCCTTCGGCCTGGGCATCGCCAACAAGATCCTCGAGCCGCAGATCGGTGCCGTACTCGGCAAGATCCTCATCCTCGCGCTGATCATTCTGTTTATCCAAAAGCGTCCGCAAGGCCTGTTCGCCCTGAAAGGGAGGGTGATCGATTGAACACCATGACCTTCTGCACCGTGGGAGCTGGCCGTGCCAGCGACTGCGTCCCCGCTATCGTTCGCGCGCATGGCGCGCTCCCACAGGTGAATAACCCGGCGCACCCTGTGGGAGCTGGCCATGCCAGCGACTGCATCACCACGGTCTTTCGCGCGCAGGGCGCGCTTGCACGGGTCGGTTTATGGGGGATCCACCGATGAACGCCGCCAACCAAACGCTGCTGGCCCGCGCCAGCCACAGGCTCTGCCCGCAGGTCTGCATGGTCATCGGCCTGCTGGTGCTGGCCGTGCTGCTCGCCATGCCGCTGCTGCACCTGCTGCCGGCCGAACATGCGCTGCATGTGTCGGCCTACACCCTGACCCTGGTCGGCAAGATCCTCTGCTACTGCGTCGTCGCCCTGGCGCTCGACCTGGTGTGGGGCTACGCCGGCCTGCTGTCCCTCGGCCACGGCCTGTTCTTCGCCCTCGGCGGCTATGCCATGGGCATGTACCTGATGCGCGAAGCAGCGGGCGACGGTCTGCCGGCATTCATGAGCTTTCTGGCCTGGAGCGAGCTGCCCTGGTACTGGTACGGCACCGACAACTTCCTCTGGGCCCTGTGCCTGGTGGTGCTGGCGCCAGGCTTGCTGGCTCTGGTGTTCGGCTTCTTCGCCTTCCGTTCGCGGATCAAGGGCGTGTATTTCTCGATCATGACCCAGGCCCTGACCTTCGCCGGCATGTTGCTGTTCTTTCGCAACGAGACCGGCTTCGGCGGCAACAACGGCTTCACCAATTTCCGCAGCATCCTCGGCTTCGAGATCACCGCGGCGAACACCCGCGCCACGCTGTTCTTTCTCACCGTACTGCTGCTGGTCGGCAGCCTGTACCTGGGCTGGCGCCTGGCGCGCAGCAAGTTCGGCCGGGTGCTCACCGCCCTGCGCGACGCCGAGAACCGGCTGATGTTCTGCGGCTACGATCCGCGCGGCTACAAGCTGTTCGTCTGGGTGCTCAGCGCCGTGCTGTGCGGCCTGGCCGGCGCGCTGTACGTGCCCCAGGTGGGCATCATCAACCCCAGCGAAATGGCCCCCACCCAGTCCATCGAAGCGGCCGTGTGGGTGGCCCTCGGCGGGCGCGGCACGCTGATCGGCCCGCTGCTCGGTGCCGGCCTGGTCAATGGCATGAAGAGCTGGTTCACCGTGGCCTTTCCCGAGTATTGGCTGTTCGCCCTCGGCGCGCTGTTCATCGTGGTCACCCTGTTCCTGCCCAAGGGCGTCATCGGTCTCATCAAGCGAGGGGATAAATCATGAGAAGCGCACCCATCCCCGAAGCGATGATCGATCCGGCCGGCAGCAGCCGTGACGCCATCGGCCTCGGCCAGAGCGCCGGCAGCGGCCTGAACGTGCGCCATGGCACCATCCTCACCCTGGAAGACATCAACGTCGCCTTCGATGGCTTCAAGGCACTGACCGACCTGACGCTGTACATCGGCGTCGGCGAGCTGCGCTGCATCATCGGCCCCAATGGCGCCGGCAAGACCACGCTGATGGACGTGATCACCGGCAAGACCCGCCCGGGCAGCGGCGTCGCCTACTTCGGCGAGACCTTCGACCTGACGCAGATGAGCGAAGTCGAGATCGCCCAGGCCGGCATCGGCCGCAAATTCCAGAAGCCCACGGTGTTCGAGGCGCTGAGCGTGTTCGAGAACCTCGAACTGGCGCAGAAGACCGACAAGTCCGTGTGGGCCAGCCTGCGCGCCAAACTCAGCGGCGAGCAGCGCGACCGTATCGACGAGGTGCTGGCCACCATCCGCCTCGACGCCTCACGGCAGCGCCCCGCCGGGCTGTTGTCCCACGGCCAGAAGCAGTTCCTGGAGATCGGCATGCTGCTGGTGCAGGACCCGCAGTTGCTGCTGCTCGACGAGCCGGTGGCCGGCATGACCGACGCGGAAACCGAATTCACCGCCGAGCTGTTCAAGTCCCTGGCACGCCAGCACTCGCTGATGGTGGTCGAGCACGACATGGGCTTCGTCGGCAGCATCGCCGACCACGTTACCGTGCTGCACCAGGGCCGCGTACTGGCCGAAGGCTCCCTCGAGGCCGTGCAGGCCAACGAGCGGGTGATCGAGGTTTATCTCGGTCGGTAATGCATACCCGTGGGAGGGGCTTCGGTCAGTAGGGTGGATGACGCTTTTTTCATCCACCAGGCATCCGCACGGTGGATGGGTAAAGCGTCATCCACCCTACCCCCATCCCACCATCTGAATGAAGGACATCGACATGCTGCAAGTCCAACAGCTCCACCAGTACTACGGCGGCAGCCATATCCTGCGCGGCCTGTCGTTCGACGTGAAGGTCGGCGAGGTCACCTGCCTGCTCGGCCGCAACGGCGTGGGCAAGACCACCCTGCTCAAATGCCTGATGGGCCTGCTGCCGGCCAAAGAGGGCCAGGTCAGCTGGGAAGGCAAGCCGATCACCGCCTACAAACCGCACCAGCGGGTGCACGCCGGCATCGCCTACGTGCCCCAGGGCCGCGAGATCTTCGGCCGCCTGACGGTCGAGGAAAACCTGCTGATGGGCCTGTCGCGGTTTCCCGGTAGCCAGGCCAAGGAGGTGCCCGCGTTCATCTACGAACTGTTTCCGGTGCTGCTGGAAATGAAACAGCGCCGCGGCGGCGACCTCTCCGGCGGCCAGCAGCAACAGCTGGCCATCGGCCGTGCCCTGGCCAGCCAGCCGCGCCTGCTGATCCTCGACGAACCCACCGA
This sequence comes from Pseudomonas sp. G34, assembly GCF_031119625.1. GTDB lineage: Bacteria > Pseudomonadota > Gammaproteobacteria > Pseudomonadales > Pseudomonadaceae > Aquipseudomonas. The sequence continues at coordinate 267,507 of NZ_JAVHZV010000002.1, read as the reverse complement.
AGGCATCCAGCCCTCGGTGATCAAGGAAATCGGCGTGGTCATCAAGAAGCTCGCCGCCCGCGGCGACATGGCCATCCTGCTGGTCGAGCAGTTCTACGACTTCGCCGCCGAACTGGCCGACCAGTACCTGGTGATGAGCCGCGGCGAAATCGTCCAGCAGGGCCGTGGCGAAAGCATGGAGACGGATGGCGTGCGCGGGTTGGTGGCGATCTAGCCTGCGCCGTCATGGCGGCGTAAAGGCGAAAGCAGACCTTCGATTTGGTGGGCTAAAGCCCACCCTACAGCCGCGCATCTAACCGTAGGGTGGGCTTCAGCGCACCAATTGGCGCCCCACAATGAACGGCTGCTTGCGCCTTACAACTACCCCTCACTCGGCAAATTCCGGCTCCTGCCGGGCGATCTGCCGCTTCACGCTTTCCAGGTGCAGCCGCGCACTCTCGGCATTGCCTTCGAGCATGAGCCGGCAGGCCTTGCGCGCCACCTCATGAGGCACGGTTTTCAGAGCACGGCCGCTGGCCATGGCCTTGAGCTGCACTTCGGCGGCACGCTCCAGGTAGTAGAGGTCGTCCCAGGCTTCGGCGATGCTGCCACCGAGCACCAGCGGGCCATGGTTCTTGAGCATCAGCACATCCGCCTCGCCCACGGCTCCGGCAATGCGCTCACCCTCGGCGTTGCTCAGGGCCAGGCCGTTGTAGTGCGCGTCCACGCACAGGCGGTCATAGAACTTCAACGCGGTCTGCCCCGCCCAGATCAACGGATCGCCTTCGAGCATGCACAACGCCGTCGCGTTGGGCATATGGGTGTGGAACGCCGCCTTGGCGCGTGGATGCAGGCGGTGCAACTGCGCATGGATGAAGAACGCGGTGGCTTCCGGCGTGCCCTCACCGGCCACCACACGGCCATGGAAATCGCAGATCAACAGCGACGAGGCGGTCACCTCGGCGAACGCCAACCCGTAGGGATTGACCAGAAACAGGTCGTCATGACCCGGCACCACGAAGGAGAAGTGGTTGCAGATCCCCTCGCCCATACCGAGTCGCGCAGCCATGCGAAAGCAGGCCGCCAGGTCGATACGTGCCTGGCGGATTGCCGGGCTGCCCAGACTGTCGACCAGGCGCTGGTCGAGTGGCGTGGCGTTGACCTCGAATGCATGTGCCATGGCGGTGCTCCTCAACGTGTGCGATGGCTTCACCCTAGCAAGCTGCCCTCAGCGCGCCAGGGACAGATAGCGGCCGCCGCCAGGCCAGATGGCTGGCCCGCCGACTTCAGGCGTCTGGCCCTACGGACGCACAGCGCTTTGTTCCTATGGTGAATACCTGCCGTAACAGCCGACCGCCTGGCCGGCCCCACTCTGCACTCACGAGGTCGCCATGAGCAGCCCAACCCAGATCAGCAACGATTATGTCCACGCGCTGGATCGCCAGTACGTGTTCCACTCCTGGTCGACCCAGGGCACACTCAATCCGCTGGTGATCGCCGGCGGCGCCGGTTGCACGCTGTGGGACTACGACGGTCGCCAGTACCTGGATTTCAGCAGCCAACTGGTCAACACCAACATTGGCCACCAGCACCCCAAGGTGATTGCCGCGATCAAGGCTCAAGCCGAGCAGTTGGTGACCATCGCCCCGGCCACCGCCAACCTGATGCGTGGCGAAGCGGCCAAACGCATCCTCTCCCACGCGCCGGCCAACTTCAGCAAGGTGTTCTTCACCAACGCCGGTGCCGATGCCAATGAAAACGCCATGCGCATGGCGCGCCTCTACACCGGCCGCGACAAGATTCTCTCGGCCTATCGCTCGTACCACGGCAGCACCGGCTCGGCGATCGTCGCCACCGGCGACCCGCGCCGGGTGCCCAATGAGTTCGCCCGTGGCCATGTGCACTTCTTCAACCCCTACCTGTACCGCAGCGAGTTCAATGCCACCAGCGAGGACGAGGAATGTGCCCGCGCGCTGCAGCACCTGCGCCGGGTGATCGAGTGCGAAGGCCCGGCCTCGATCGCCGCGATTCTGCTGGAAACCATCCCCGGCACCGCCGGCATCCTAGTGCCGCCGAAAGGCTATATGCAGGGCGTACGCGCCCTGGCCGACGAGTTCGGTATTCTGCTGATTCTCGATGAGGTGATGGCCGGTTTCGGCCGCACCGGCAGTTGGCTGGCGCTGGACAATTTCGACCTGGTGCCGGACCTGATCGTATTCGCCAAGGGTGTGAACTCCGGCTATGTACCGGCCGGTGGGGTGATGATTTCCCAGCCCGTCGCCGAGTATTTCGACAGCCACTTTTTCCCGGGTGGCCTGACCTACTCCGGCCACCCGCTGGCCATGGCGGCCATCGTTGCCACCCTCGACACCATGGCCGAGGAAGGCATGGTCGACAATGCCCGACGGATCGGCCAGGAACTGCTCGGCCCAGGTCTTGCAGCGCTCGCCAGCAAATACCCGTTGATCGGCGAGGCGCGCGGTATCGGTCTGTTCCAGGCGCTGGAGTTGGTCGCCGACCCAGTGAAGAAAACCCCGTTGGCCGCGCCGATCATGGCGCAGATGAAAGCCGCATTGCTGGAGCGCGGGCTGCTGGCCTTCGTGGTGGAGAACCGCATCCACGTGGTGCCGCCGTGCATGGTCAACGCGGCCCAGGTCCAGCAGGCGCTGGCGATCTTTGACGAGGTGATCGGCGAGTTCAGCGCCAAGCACCTGTAACAGGTGCGAACCGGATGAGCCGGGCCGCGCAGGTTACCGGCGCCGGGAACACATCCTGTAGGGTGGGTTAGCGGCGCGGGGCTCTGTACCCTCAGTCGACACGGTGATGGAGCGCCGCGTAACCCACCGAGCGATATCCGTGGCGGTGCAGATCGCGGGTTATCACAGATGGCGGCGCAATCACTGCCCCTGCAGCACCTCATCGAGAAGTCGGATGCCCGGTTCGATCAGCGCCACGTCGATGGCGTGAAAGCCCATGCGGAAGTAACGCTGCGGCGGATCGTCATTGAAGAAGAACTGCGCCCCCGGCTCGATCAACACACTCTGCTGAGCCGCGGCCCAGGCCAACCGCTGGCTGTCGACGCCAGCCGGGGCGCTGAGCCAGAAGGCGCCGGCGCCGGCACTGCTCACGTGCCGACACCCCTTCAGCACGCTATCCAGCGCGCCCTGTAACGCTTCACGACGACGCCCATGCTCCTCGCGGAAACGCCGCAGGTGCGCGTCGTAATGCCCCTGGGCGAGAAACTGGGCGAGCATGCGCTGGTTGTTCAGCGGTGGGTGGCGATACATCAAGCGGCGCAACGCCCGCAGTTCCTCGACCAGTTCGGCATCGGCGACCAGGTACCCCAGCCGCAGCCCCGGCGAAAAGGCCTTCGACAGGCTGCTCATGTAGATCACCCGGCCGCTGCTGTCGCTGGCCTTGAGCGCCGGCTGGGGATGGCTGTCGAGATTCAGCTCGGCGTCGTAGTCATCTTCGATGAGGATCTGATCGTGCTGGCGGATCTGCTGCAGCAACTGGCTGCGCCGCGCGGAACTCATGCTCACCCCGGTAGGCACTTGGTGCCCAGGCGTGACGTAGAGGTACTCACAGCGGTTGAGGCGCTCGTCGACGCGCATGCCCTGCTCGTCCACGTCCTGCAAGTGGATGTCCGCACCCTGCAGGTCGAACACGTTGTGGGCGTCGCCGAACCCCGGGTTCTCCAGCGCCACGCGAGTGCCCTTGCTCATCAACAGAGTGGCCAGCAGATACAGCGCATTTTGCGAACCGAGGGTGATGAGGATTTCATCGGCGCCGGCCCAGATGCCGCGTTTGGGCAATACCCGGGTACGCAACTGCTCGATCAGCATGGCGTCGTCCTGGTCGTGGCTGTCGCGCAGCCACTCCGGGTTGCGCTCGTTGCGCATGCTGTTGCGCGACACCTCGCGCCAGCGCTCCAGGGGAAACAGATCGGCAATCGGCTGGCCGTAGACGAAGGGATAGGTGAAGCGCTGCCAGTTACTGGGGCGCAACACACCATGCCTCAAACTCGGTTGGATCTTGAATCGACCGCTCCATCCTGGTGCACCAACGGCCTGGGGGTTGGCATCGCTGTGCGCCGGTGCAAGGCGCGCCAGGGCGACTTCACGCTGGCTGCCGCAGTAGTCCGGGTGCAGGTAGTAGCCACTGCGCGGGCGGCTGACCAGGTAGCCATTGTCGAGCAGGCTTTCATAGACCAGCGCCACGGTGTTGCGGGAAATGGACAACTGCTGCGACAGCCGCCGGCAGGACGGCAAGGGCTCGTCCTGGGGAAAACCGCCAGCGAGAATCGCAGACACCAGCGACTCACGCAGTTGCTCCTGCAGCCCGCGCTGCTGATCAAAATCCAGGTGGTAGAAGTGGTCGATCATGGTCACTGCCGCTCCATGTGTTATGCCCTCCCCGAAGCAATTAGTGAGCCATGGCCACCACCCCAGGCTGGCCAGGCGAATGCGCCAAACTGCACCTATTGCCCGACGCTTTGCGCTCTCTATGGTGAAAAACAGCCAACTGGCACGCCCATCGCAAGCCAATCGATCTGTCGACCCCTGGAGTTCTGACCATGACCCACGCAGGCATCGCTACCGCAACGCCCATGAACGGATTCGCCCAGTTGCGCAAACTGGCACTCGCAGGCCTGGCCGGCTGCCTGCTGGCAGGTGCCACCAGCGCTCACGCGGATCTGGCCGACATCGAAAAACGCGGCTACCTGAGCGTTGCCACCGAGGACGACTACGCGCCGTTCAACTACATCGTCGATGGCAAGCCCGAGGGTTTCCACAAGGAGCTGCTCGAAGACCTCAAGGCCTACGCCAAGGAGAAAGGCTTCGACGTGAAGCAGGAAATCCTGCCGTGGACCGGCCTGCTCGCCGCGGTGTCCTCCGGTCAGTACGACATGGCCTTCACCGGCGCGCTGGTCACCGACGACCGCCTGCGCGTGTTCAACTTCGCCCCGCCTTTCGCCTCGGCCCAGCACTTCTACGTCAAGCGTGCCGGCGATGACAGCCTCAGCGATATCGCCAGCCTGTGCGGCAAGAAAGCCGGCCTGCAGGCGGGTAGTGCGCTGCTCGCGCGACTGCCGGAACTGAAGAAGATGATGGCCGATGCCGGCTGCAAGATCGGTGAGGTGGTCGAATATCAATCCTATCCGGAAGCCTATGCGGACCTTGCCAACGGCCGCCTGGACTACGTGATCAACGCACTGATCTCGGTCAACGATCTGGTCAAGACCCGTGGCGACACCTTCGCCAAGGGCATCGCCGTATCCGGTGACGGTTTCGCCGCCTGGCCGGTGCCGAAGAAGAGCCCTGAGCTGCTGAAGCTGATCACCGGCTTCATGGACCAGATCCGCGACAACGGCCGCTTGGCCGAGCTGCAGAGCAAATGGTTCGGCGAGGCCTTCCCGTCGATGCCCAAGGAACCCATCACCGACGTCGATCAGTTCCATACCCTGGCCGGCATGAAGTAAGCCACGTATCAACGCCTATCGCGAGCAGGCGCGGGGCTTGTCAAGCGCGCCTGCTTCGCCGGCCTCATTCCCCTCTCGACCCGAAGGAGCTGCCATGAACGGACAAGCCTGGCTACTGCTGCTGGAGGGCGCCTGGACGACCCTGTGGATATCCGCCATCGCCATTGCCATCGGGGTGTTCTGCGGGCTTGGCATCGCCCTGTTGCGCATGGCGCGCATCCCCTTTCTGGAACAGCTGCTGATTCTCTACACCAGCCTGGCGCGTGCCACGCCGCTGGTGACCCTGGTGTTGTTCATCTTTCTCTCGGCGCCGATGTTCGGCATCAACCTTGACCGCAACACCGCCGCCATCCTCGCCCTGACGCTCAACACCACCGCCTTCAATGCGGAGATCTGGCGTTCGGCATTCATCAGTTTCTCCCGTGAGCAGAAGGAAGCAGCCCTGGCCTGCGGCATGACCCAGGGCGTGTTCTTCCGTCGCATCATGCTGCCGCAGATGCTCACCAGCAGCCTGCCCGGCCTGGTCAACGAAATGTCGTTCCTGATCAAGGGCAGCCCGGCCATCGCCATCATCGGCATCGTCGACCTGACGCGGGTGACCAACCGTATCGCGGCGGTGACCTATGACCCGCTGCCACCGATTCTCGCTGCCGCGCTGCTGTACATGCTGATCATCGGCGTGCTGCTCAAGCTGCAGGCGATTGCCGAGAAGAAAGCCAACCGACTGGCCATGTAAGGACATTTCAGCATGACCGAATGGAGCATTATCTGGGACGCCCGCGAAGCCTTCTTCAACGGCTTTTTCAACACCCTGGCGCTGTTCGCCCTGTCCATCGTCTGCGCCTTCGTGCTTGGCTGCGCGATGCTCTACAGCCTCGAGGAGCGCACGCCGCTCTCGATCATCGTGCGTTGGCTGGTCAACGGCATGCGCATGCTGCCGTTCCTGATCCTCGCCTACCTGCTGTACTACGGCCTGCCGCGCCTGGGGCTACGCCTGGACGCCTGGACGGCCGGGCTACTGGCCCTGATCGTCTACCACGGCGCCTACTTCACCGAGATCCTGCGCGGCAGCCGCCTGGTACTGCCGGCCGGTTATGTCGAGGCGGCCAAGGCGCACGGTTTCACGCCCTTCAGATTGTTCATGCGCATCATCCTGCCGCAACTGGTGATCAAGACCCGGCCCCTGCTGGGCAACCAGTTGATCATCGCCCTCAAGGACACCGCCTTTCTGACCATCATCACCGTGCAGGAGCTGACCGCCGCCGCCAACTCGGTGCAGGCCACCTACTTCATTCCTACCGAAGCCTTCGTGGTGGTGATCGTTCTGTACTGGCTCATCAGCATCGGCCTGGAACTGGCGCTCAAATGGGCGGCGCGCTTCGGAGCGAAACGAGGATTCGAACATGGCTGACATCCCGGCAGTACGCATTCAAAACCTGTCCAAGAGCTTCTCCGACATCGAGGTGCTGCGCGACATCGAACTGACCGTGAACAAGGGCGAGGTGGTCAGCGTGCTGGGCTCCTCCGGCTCGGGGAAATCGACCATGCTGCGCTGCATCAACTGGCTGGAGGAGCCGGATCGCGGCAGCATCCATATCGCCGGGCAACGCATCGGGATCAATGAACAAGCCGGACGCAAGATGACCAATCGCGAGCTGGCGGCCATCCGCGCCAAGACCGGCATGGTGTTCCAGGGCTTCAACCTGTGGCCCCATCTCAGCGTGCTGCAGAACGTCATGGAGGCGCCGGTGCAGGTCAAGGGCATGGCCAAGGAGCAAGCCCGCGTGATCGCCATCGAATTGCTGGAAAAAGTCGGCATGGGCGACAAGCGGGACAGTTATCCTTACACCCTCTCCGGCGGCCAGAAGCAGCGTGTGGCGATTGCCCGCGTACTGGCCATGAGCCCGGAGGTGATCCTGTTCGACGAGCCTACCTCGGCACTCGACCCGGAGCGCGTCGGCGAAGTGCTGACGGTGATGAAGAACCTCTCCGCCGAGGGCTACACCATGATCGTGGTCACCCACGAAATGGAATTCGCCCGCGCGGTGTCGGATCAGGTGGTGTTTCTGGAAAAAGGTAAGATCATCGAAAAGTCCGCCCCGGAGAAATTCTTCAGCAACCCGGAGACCGAGCGGGTACGCAAGTTCCTCGAGCTCTCCGCCTGACGAACCCGGTTAGCTGCCTGACGCAGCGGCCATTACGACATTCTGAAAAGAGGCAGAACATGACCAAGGTAGTTTTCATCACCGGTGCCACCTCCGGCTTTGGCCGCGCCACCGCTCGCCGCTTCGCCGAAGCAGGCTGGGGCCTGGTGCTCAGTGGCCGTCGCCAGGAGCGCCTGGAAGAGCTCAAGGCCGAGCTGGCAGGCAAGGTGCCGGTGCATATCGCCACCCTCGACGTGCGTGACGCCACCGCCGTGCAGGCGCTGGTCGACAGCCTGCCGGCGCCGTTCGACAAGATCCACGCACTGATCAACAACGCCGGCCTGGCCCTGGCGCCGGAAGCCGCGCAGAAGGTCGCGCTGCAAGACTGGCACACGATGATCGACACCAACATCACCGGCCTGGTCAACGTCACCCACGCGGTGCTGCCCAAATTGCTGGAAACCGGCAAGGGCGCCAGCATCATCAACATCGGTTCGGTGGCCGGCGAATGGCCGTACCCGGGCGGCCACGTGTATGGCGCCAGCAAGGCGTTCGTCAAGCAGTTCAGCTTCAACCTGCGCTGCGACCTGGTGTCCACCGGCGTGCGGGTTACCGACATCGCCCCGGGCATGGCGGAAACCGAGTTCACCCTGGTACGCACCAAGGGTAACCAGGCGGCTTCCGATGCGATGTACAGCACCACCACGCCGTTGAGCGCCGAAGATATTGCCGAGCAGATCTTCTACGTCGCCACCCTGCCCGCCCATATCAACATCAACCGCCTGGAAATCATGCCCAGCCGTCAGGCCTGGGGCCCGTTCGCGGTCGACCGCGACAAATGATGGCTACGCCGGGCGCGCCCTGCGCCCGGCGCTTCGCAGTGGTTAACCGGCCAGAGTGCGGTACAGCAAAACGGCCGAGAACAGCACCAACAGCACGCCCACGAGGCGATGCAGCGGTAACGGCTGCCAGCGTGGCTGCAGCCATTGCCCCAGCAGATTGCCAGCCAGCGCTGGCAACAGCAGGGTAGCCGCCAACTGCACATGCGTGCGGCCCACGACGTCAAACAGCCCCATGACCAGCAACGCCAGCGCACTGCTCAGCGCGAAGAACATGATTGCCGTCGCGCGCAGAGCCCGGGGCGTCAGCCCGCAACGAAGCAGATAGAGCATCAACGGCGGCCCACCGGCCGACGCCAATACAGTCGCCAGGCCAGCGCCAAGCCCCGCCCAGAAAGCCGAGCGTAGTGGCACGGCGGCTTCGGTAACGGGGGCTGGCGACTGTCGCAAGACCATCATCCCGCCAAACAGACACACCATTGCGATACCAGGCGCCAACCAAGCTGAAGGCACCCGGGCTAGCGCCAGCACGCCGATGGGCACGGCGCACAGCAGCCCGGCAGTCAGGCGCAGCGTCAGCCGATGATGGCTATCGCGCAAAGCGCGTAACCACAGGCTGGCACTGCCGACCAGATCGAGCAGCAAAACCGTGGGAATAACCTCGCTGGGGGCGCGTGAGCCAAGCATCCCGAGCGCCAGGATCATCGCGAAACCAAAGCCGCTATAGCCGCGAACCAGCCCGGCAAAGGCAGCGAGAAGCAGGAGCATGGCGGCTATCCAATGGAGAACTGCCGCCACTCTATCCAGCGCCGCTGAGCCCCTGCAGAGCCAGATGTCCGCTATGCACGGGCCACCTGGGGTCAGCTCAGCCCTGGCCACTCATCCGCGCGAGCCGCTGGGACAGCTCTTCGATACCCCGGCCCAGCTCGCGCAAGGTTCCGGAGTCGCGGGCGCCCTCTTCACTGGCGCTGTGAATGCGCACCGCCAGCTCGCTGATCTCCTGGGTCACGTGGCTCTGCTCCTGAGCCGCCACGGCGATCTGCTGGGCACGCTGGACGATATCCTCGAAGCCGCTCACCGTGCCTTCCAGCGTGTGCGCGACACCGTTGGCCTGCTCGACCGCTTCGTGGGTACGGCGCACGCCGGCCTGCATGGTGGCGACCGTCTGGCCTGATGCTTCGCGCAACTGGCCGATCATCACCTGAATCTCGTTGGCCGACGCCTGGGTGCGACCGGCCAGCGTGCGCACCTCATCAGCCACCACGGCGAAACCACGCCCTTGCTCGCCAGCCCGTGCCGCCTCGATCGCCGCGTTGAGCGCCAACAGGTTGGTCTGCTGGGAAATCGAGGTGATCACCTCCAGCACGCTGCCAACTCGCTCGATGTCGGTACCGAGACGACCAATGGCCATTTCGGCCTGGCCGATCTCCTCGGCCAGCGCCTGAATCGAAGCGCTGTTGCTGCGCACGTTGACCTGGCCTGCTCGTGCCGAGAGCAGCGAGCGCTCCGCGGTGTCCGAGCAGTCACTGGTATTGCCGGCCACCTCTTGAGCACTGGCCGACATCTCGGTGATCGCCGTAGCCAGCAACGCATTGTCTTCACGTTGCGTTTCGGCGCGCTCGGCGATTGCCTGCGACAGGCTGGCCAGCTCGGCGGCCTGGCGCTCGAGTACTCGTGATTGCTCGGATATATCCAGCAGCATGCGGCGCAACGAGCCGGCGTAGCGATTCACCGCACCGCGCAATGCGCCGATTTCATCGTTACGGCCGATCGGCAATTCGCTACCGCCCCCTTGGCCGAGTTGCTCGATCTGCCCGGTGGTCTCTTCGATCTGCGCCAGCAAACGACGCCCGGCGAGCCATGCCAGGCCGAGCAGCACGGCCAGCAAGGGCAGCAGGAACAGCAGGATCTCGCCGGTCAGGCGCTGGCTCAAGCCGGAAACCTGACGCTCCGGCGTCACCAGCCCCACCTGCCATCCGGTATCGCCAAGCGGCTGGAAACTGACGTAGGCAGGCCCCTGCAGGCGCACGTCGAAATTCAGCATGCTGGTCGGCTCACCACTGCGTGCCGCCTGCAACGCTGCCTGTAAGGGCGCGAGCGCCGGCTCACCCTCGACCAGCCCAGCCAGGGTAGGCAAGCCATTGGCTGCCTGCGCATCAGGGAAAAACAGCAGATTACCGGCCTTGTCGACGACGAACGCGTAACCGCCCGTGATGCCGCCATGCTCGCGTAGAAAGGTGGCCAGACCATCGAGGCGCAGATCGACCGTGGCGACACCGGCGAACTGCCCTGCCAGGCGATAGGGCACGCTGCAGGTGGTCATCGCCACGCCCGTGACCGTGTCGAGATAGCCATCCGACCACACGCAGCGCCCGGCTGCCGATGAACGGGCCGCGGTGTACCAGGACTCGTTCTGATAGGGCGTCGCGGAGGCGGCATTGTAGTCTTCACTGTATTGCAGACCGCCGGCTGCACTGCGCGCCCAGAAGAAACTGCGCAGCGCCACGCCGCTTTCGAAGGCATCCGGCTCGGGCCATAGGCCGCCACCGGCGATGGCGGCGTTGCCCTGGCTGTCGATCACCCCGGGCAAAGCGCCGCGCACCAGTGCAGCATCGCGGGGCAGCGCCTCGGCCAGGTGCGCCAGGGCAGCCGTGGTGCCCTGGATTTCGCTGAGCTGCAACGCAAGCTGACGCGCCAGTGCAGCGGCAGCCTGCTCGGCCGACGTCACGCCAACGGCCATCAATTGTGGTTTGCCGCGCAAGGTCATTACCGAGTAGACCGCCACAGCAGTCAGGCTCAGCAACAGCAGGACGCCTACGGTCATGCGTTTGGCCACACTCACTGGAAGCAATGCCATGTCTCGTCTCCGCTGATATCGGCGGTCGTGCTCGACCAAAACCTACCACCCAGCATAGCTCGGCCACCTGCCATGACAGCCAGTGCCCTTCGTGCATGACAGGCTCAAACTGGGGGTATGCAAGCATTGATCCTATGCCGCTTCGCCCGCGATACTCAATGCTTTGGTAAACACACCAACCGGCCTTTGAGAGAACCATGCCCATTACGATCCGTGATGCCGCTGCCGATGACCTGCCCGCCCTGCTCGCCATCTACAATGATGCCGTGCTCAATACCACGGCGATCTGGAACGAGCGCCCCGTGGACCTGGCCAACCGCCAGGCCTGGTTCGAGGCGCGTGCGGCCCAGGGCTACCCGATTCTGGTGGCGGTCGACGAGGCGCGGCAGGTGCTGGGCTACGCCTCGTTCGGCGACTGGCGGCCGTTCGAGGGCTTCTGCAACACCGTCGAGCACTCCGTGTACGTGCGCCATGACACCCGCGGCCAGGGCCTCGGCCCGCTGCTGATGCAGGCGCTGATCGAGCGTGCGCGCAAGGTCGACAAGCATGTGATGGTCGCTGCCATCGAAAGCGGCAACGCCGCCTCGGTGCGCCTGCACGAACGCCTGGGCTTCACCATCACCGGGCAGATGCCCCAGGTCGGCTGCAAGTTCGGGCGCTGGCTGGACCTGACCTTTATGCAGCTGATCCTCACGCCACAGCGGAGCGCGCCATGAGCCTGCAGATCCGCCAGCTCCACGCGACTGATTTCGAAGCCTGCCGCCAGGGTTTGATCGCCCTGCTGATCGATGCCGTGGCCAACGGCGCATCCGTGGGTTTCATGGCCGATATCGACACCCAGCAGGCGCATGGTTACTTCGACGAGGTAAGCCGGGCGCTGGCCAGCGGTGCGTTGGCCCTCTGGGTCGCTGAAGAGGATGGCCACGTGCTGGGCTCGGTGCAGTTGAGCCTGTGCCTGAAGCCCAATGGCCTGAATCGCGGCGAAGTGCAGAAGCTGCTGGTGCTGAGCAGTGCCCGTCGCCGCGGCATTGCCCGCCTGCTGATGCAACAGCTGGAAGCCCACGCCGAGCAACGGCAGCGTGGCCTGCTCTATCTGGATACCGAGGCCGGCAGTGATGCCGAAAACCTCTACCGCACCCTAGGCTACACCTGCATCGGTGGCCTGCCGGACTACGCCTGCGGGCCGGACGGCCAGTACCGCGCCAATGCCATCTACTACAAGACCTTGTCGCGGCCCGACTAACGCAGCTGGCTGTCCTTGCTGCCGCGGCGGTTGAAGCCGCCAGCCTTGGCCTGCTCGAGGTCGGCCTGCGCCTGGCAGTTCACGCACAGGCGTACACCGGGCACGGCCTGGCGACGCGCTTCGGGAATCGGCACATCGCATTCTTCGCAATGGGTCAGGCTCTCGCCCTTGGGCAGTTGACTGCGCGCGCGCTGCACGGCGTCTTCGATGGTGCTGTCGATCTGTTCCTGCACGGCGCCGTCTTGCGCCCAACCGGTGGCCATATCGCTCTCCCGAAAAGAATGCTGCTCAGGGGAAGATAGGAGCGTGCGCACGGGCTTGGCAAGGGGCAGCCGACGGCGGACGAATCGGCGCGCGTTGCGCGGCCGCTGTCCGGCGTGGCAGGTGTTGCGGGGTTATTCCTTGACGTTCATGAACTCGTCGGCCCAGGCCACGTAGTCCTCGGGCTGGGTGTACTTGTGCGCCAGCTCGGAAGCGCTGAGGTCACTGCCAACCGCGTTGCGCTGCTCGCGCAGGCAGTCGTACGTGGCCTTGATGGCGGCGAAGTAGGCGGCATGGCCGTTGACCACGATGCGTACGCCCAGCTTGGCGAGGCGCTCGTTGTCGCGCAGTTTGGGATTGCCGTAGGTCACCAGCATCAGCGGCACGCTGAGGTGCTCGGCGATCTTCTCCAGGTGCTCGAAATCCTCGACACCGACCATGCAGATGGCGTCGGCGCCGGCCTTCTGATAGGCCACGGTGCGCTTGATCACCTCGTCGATGCTGAGCACGCCAGCGTTGGTGCGGGCGATGATCGCCAGGTCCGGGTCGACCCGCGCCTCCAGGGCCGCACGTACCTTGCCGACGCCTTCGGCAATGCTGATCAGGTCGGTCGACTTGCGGTTGAATTGGGCGGGCAGCAGGGTGTCTTCGATGGTCAGCGCGGAAATACCGGCACGTTCCAGTTCGACCACGGTGCGCATCACGTTCAGGGCGTTGCCGTAGCCGTGGTCGGCGTCGGCGATCACCGGCAGGCGGGAAACGCGGTGGATGCGGGTGGCCTGCTCGACGAACTCGCTCAGGGTGATCAGCGCGAAATCGGGCGCGGCCAGCACCTGCAGCGACGCCACGGAGCCGCCGAGGATGCCGACTTCGAAGCCAAGGTCACCGGCGATACGCGCGGACATCGGGTCGAAGACCGATGCCGTGTGGTAGCAGGCGCTCGAGGCCAGCAGGGTGCGGAAGGCGCGCCGCAATTCATGGTGGGAAGCACGTTGCATGTTGGTCATAGGCATTGTCCAAAGCGTCGGATGAATCAGGGGCTCGACAGCCTTGTCCCGGCCGTCTGGAGCGAATTCTTGTGGCGTGTTGCGACCGATGGGCCAGGCCCCGGCAGTTGCGCGAGCGGCCAGGCGCAGCGCGCGGATTCCAGCTTGCGCAGCAAATTCCCCGCCAACTCAGCGCGGGGCGGCGGGCGGCTCTACATCGGGCAGCCACTGGCGGAAAATCGCCGAAAAGCTGCCATCTCGGCGCATTTCCGCCAGTTCGTTCTGCCAGGCAGCGACGACGGCAGGGTCGGTATCGCGGGAAAACGCGATGTAATACGACGACTCCATGAACACCATCTGCGGCTGCACGTCCGCCGGCTCCAGCCCTGCCGGGGCGAGCATGTCGCGCAGCAGGATGTCCTCGAGGAGGATCAGGCTGCCGCGGCCATGGGCGAACAACGTGACCATGGTCTGCGGCGTCGGCACGCCATACAGGTTCGCCAGCCCCTTGGCCTGCAGGGCCTCGTAGCTGTACCACTGCTTGGGCACTGCCAGGGGGCCGCTGGCGGCCACATCATCGAGGCTGTCGACCTGCATGCCACTGGATTTCAGCGAATAGAAGCGTACCTTGCCGTGCAGGATCGGGCCGACCCACTGGAAGCGCTGTTCACGTTCGGGCGTACGCACCATGGCGAACAAGGCCACGTTCGGGCCGCGCTGCGCCAGGGTGTAGGCGCGGGTCCAGGGCATCATCTCGATCTGCGCGTTGGCGCCGGTTCGCTCGATCAGCTCACGCACCACATCGACGCCAAAGCCGCGCAGCTCGCCGTCTTCCATGAACGCGGTGGGCGGGCCCGGCTCGGTGAGGATGCGCAGCTCGGCGTCCGCGCGTGCGCACAGCAGCATCGCGAGCAACAGCACACCATAGCAACGCAGCGGGCCCATCCGGCCATCCCCATGAACGCTTGAACAAATCTGGCACCGGCGCGCCGGCGACGCTCACCGTGCAGCTCAAGCTGGCAATTTTAACCCAGTGACCGGCCAATTTCAGCAAACAACGGCGCCGAAGCGCCGTCGGCCGGCAAGCCGACTCTTTCGCCCGCCGAAGGACTTTGTGGTGAATGCACCGACAATCGGGCTGGCGCCAGCGCCTCAGGCAGGCGATCATCGGCGCTCGCCCCTCAACGCGCATCGACATGACCGACACCACGCAAACGCCTGCCGCCCCGCACAAACCCCGCCCATTCATCGACCTGCTGATCAGCATCGTGATCCCGTCGCTGATCCTCATGAAGCTCAGTGGCGAGGCACGCCTGGGCCCGGATGGCGCGCTGGTGCTGGCCCTGGCGTTCCCGCTGGGCTGGGGGGCGTTCGAGCTGGTCAAGTACCGCAAATTCAACTTCGTCGCGCTGCTCGGCCTGGTCAGCGTGATCCTCACCGGCGGCATCGGTCTGCTGCACCTGGACAACCAATGGCTGGCGATCAAGGAAGCGGCGATTCCCGGCCTGATCGGCATCGCCGTGCTGGTGTCGACCCGCACCCGCTACCCGTTGATCCGCACGCTGCTGTTCAACAAGACCGTGCTCAACGTCGACAAGATCCATGAGCGCCTGGAACAGGGCGGCCATACCCAGCGCTTCGAAGCCCGCCTGCTGCGTGCCACCTACCTGCTCAGCGGCACCTTCTTCTTTTCCTCGTTGATGAACTACGTGCTGGCCAAATGGATCGTCACCAGCCCGGCCGGCAGCGAAGCCTTCAATGACGAACTGGGCCGCATGACCCTGCTCAGCTACCCGATGATCGCCATTCCGTCGATGATCATGCTGATGGCCGTCTTCTACTACCTGTGGCGCACCATCCATGACCTTACCGGCCTCAAGCTGGAAGAGATCATGGCCAACGCCGAAGCCGACAAGAAGTCCTGACAGCCCAGCACCTTGCCGGATCTCTACGCCTACCTGGGGCTGTTCGGCGCCGCCTTCGCGGCGGCGACGCTGCTGCCACTGCAGTCCGAGGCACTGCTCGTGGCGCTGCTGCTCGGTGGCGGGCAGCCGGCCGGCGTGCTGGTTCTGGTCGCCAGCCTGGGCAACGTGCTGGGCTCGCTGGTCAACTGGTGGCTGGGCCGTTACCTGGAGCGCTTTCGCGGCCGCCGCTGGTTTCCGGTCAGTGATCGGCGCCTGCTGCAGGCGCAGCACTGGTACGGGCGTTACGGGCGCTGGTCGCTGTTGCTGAGCTGGCTGCCGGTGATCGGCGATCCGCTGACCCTGGTCGCCGGTATCATGCGTGAGCCGCTGTGGCGCTTCATGCTGATCGTCAGCCTGGCGAAAACCCTGCGTTATGGCGTGCTGGCCGCGGCCACACTGGGTCTGGGCCGGTAAAAAGACACACTCGGTAACGGCCTGCGAAATCGTGCCAGTTGAGCAACCGGCCCGCCTCCGGGATACTGCGCACCCTGTACACCCACATCCCGCCGGGACATACCCAGGGGAAAGGGTCTGAACAATAGCTGCGACAGCCCATCGAATGCACCATCGACTGTCCGCAGAGACGTGAAACAGGGGATCGCCGTTGCAAGGTACCAAGCCCACGATGAAACGCAGTGACCTGATCTGGACGCTGATCGGGTTGTGCGCCGTGGTCGCCTCCTGCTTCCTGCTCTACCGCGAAGTGCGCAACATTTCCCTCGACGAGATCGCCGGCAGCCTCAAGGCCATCCCGCACCTCGACTGGGTTCTCGCCGCCGTCGCCACTCTCGGCGCCTATTCGGCACTCGCCTGGTACGACCGCATCGCCATCGCCCACCTGGGCAAGAAGATTTCCTGGCGCTTCATCACCCTGTGCTCCTTCACCACCTATGCCCTGGCCCACAATATCGGCGCCTCGGTGTTCTCCGGTGCCGTGGTGCGCTACCGCGCCTACCGCACCAAAGGGCTGACGCCCCATGAAATCGGCATCCTGATCGTCTTCTGCTCCTTCACCTTCGCCCTCGGCACCCTGCTGGCCAGCGGCTGCGTGCTGGTGCTGCAGCCTGACCTGATCCATCGCGTGCTGGACGTCACCCCGCTGGTCTCGGTGGTTATCGGCGGTTTCCTGCTGCTGCTGGTCGGTCTATACGTGCTGGGTTCCTGGCTGCAGTTCAAGCCCTGGACGTTCGGCAAACTGCATGTCGAGTACCCACGCCTGCGCATCGTTGGCCGCCAGTTGCTGGCCGGCCCGCTGGAACTGGCCTGCGCGGCGGCGATCATCTACTTCGCCCTGCCCGAGGCGCACAACCCCGGCTACATGGTGGTGCTGGGCGTGTTCCTGGCGTCCTTCTCGCTGGCGCTGCTGTCCCACGCCCCTGGCGGCCTGGGCGTGCTGGAGGTGAGCTTCCTGGCGGCCCTGCCGGAGATCCCCGCACCGGACGTGCTGGCGGCGCTGATCGTGTTCCGCGGCTTCTACCTGCTGCTGCCATTCGCCCTGTCGCTGATCGTCGTGCTGGGCTTCGAGTGGGGCCAATGGCGCGTCCGTCGCGGCGAAGTACAAAATCCCCCACTGCCCTGACGAAGCGGCAGCACGAGGGTCTCATTTGGCCTAGAATGCGCGGCCGTTTTTTCAGGAGCCGCGCGTCATGTCCCTTACCACCCCTGCCCGCGCCTGCGGTATCGACTTCGGCACCTCCAACTCCACGGTTGGCTGGCTGCGCCCGGGTGGCGAAACGCTGATCGCGCTGGAAGACGGCAAGATCACCCTGCCCTCCGTGGTGTTCTTCAACCTCGAGGAGCGCCGCCCGGTCTATGGCCGCCTGGCCCTGCACGAGTACCTGGAAGGCTATGAAGGCCGCCTGATGCGCTCGCTCAAGAGCCTGCTGGGCTCCAAGCTGCTGAAGAGCGAAACCGCGGTGATGGGCAGCGCCCTGCCCTTCAAGGACCTGCTCGGCTTCTTTATCGGCGAGCTGAAGAAACGCGCCGAAGCGGTGGCCGAACGGCCGTTCGAGGCCGTGGTGCTGGGCCGCCCGGTGTTCTTCGTGGATGACGACCCGCTGGCCGACCAGGAAGCCGAGAGCACCTTGGTCGCCGTGGCGCAGAAGCTCGGTTTCAAGGACGTGTCCTTCCAGTACGAGCCGATCGCCGCGGCCTTCGACTACGAGTCCACCATCGAGCGCGAGGAGCTGGTGCTGATCGTCGATATCGGCGGTGGTACCTCGGACTTCTCGCTGGTGCGCCTGGCCCCCGAGCGCCGCCAGCAGGCAGAGCGCCAGGACGACATTCTGGCCACCGGCGGCGTGCACATCGGCGGCACCGACTTCGACAAGCAGCTCAGTCTGCAGGGCGTGATGCCGCTGTTCGGCTACGGCAGCCGGATGAAGAGCGACGCGCCGATGCCCACCAGCATGCACCTCAACCTGGCGACCTGGCACACCATCAACATGGTCTACGCCGCCGCGTCGCAGCGGGCGCTGCAGAACATGCGCTACGACATCATCGACCCGACCGGCATCGACCGCCTGTTCAAGCTGATCGAGCAACGCGCCGGCCACTGGCTGGCGATGCAGGTGGAAAACAGCAAGATCGCCCTGACCGAGCACCAGCAACAGCCGATCGACCTGCAGCGCATCGAGACCGGTTTGGTCGCCGAACTGACCCGTGCCTTGTTCGAAGACAGCATCGCACCGCTGCTCGAACGCATCCGCGACAGCGTCACCGCGCTGCTCGCTGACGCCGGCGTGGGCCTGGAGCAGGTCGATACGGTGTTCTTCACTGGCGGCTCCAGCGGTGTGCCGGCATTGCGCCAGAGCGTGGCGGCGCTATTGCCCAACGCCCGCCACGTGGAAGGCAATACCTTCGGCAGCATCGGCAGCGGCCTGGCCATCGAGGCGAAGAAACGTTACGGCTGACACACGCCGGCCACGTGCGGCTACCCGCGAAGGTAGAATGGTTTATATTTCCATCCCCACGGAGAAAGGACGGTCGCCATGCACAGCCTCGAACGCATCTACCCATTGCAGATGGACGAGCGGCTGGCGGCCGACCAGGCAACCCTCGACCTGCATATGCAGCGCTATGGGTTCGCCAGCCGCCTGCTGGATGGCCCGCGGGTACTCGACATGGCCTGTGGCTGCGGCTACGGCAGTGCGCTGCTGGCCGAGCAGAACCCGGACAAGCAGATCACCGGTATCGACATCGACCCCGAAGCGATCGCCTATGCCCAGGCCAACTATCAGCGGGACAACCTGCGCTACCTGTGCGCGAACGCGCAAACCTTCGCCGACAGCCAGGGCTTCGACAGCATCGTCAGCCTGGAAACCATCGAACACCTGCCGAACCCGCAGCGCCTGGTGGCCAACTACGCCAGCCTGCTGACAAAGGGCGGGCGCATCATCGCCTCGGTGCCGACCACGCCGACCCTGGATGGCAACCCTCATCACCTGCACGACTTCAGCCCGCGCAGCTTCTACGCGCTGTTCCGCCACCACGGGCTAACGCCCAAGGAACGCTACGAGCAGATCCAGCGCTGGGAGTTTTCCGGGCTGTTCAAGAAAGGCAAAAAGGACGCGCGCGAGCATCGCTCGGAAGGCGTCGGCAATGCCGTGCTGGCGTACTACCGCAGCCATCCGCTGTACCTGCTCAAGCGACTGGCTTCGATCCTGCGCTATGGGCCGAGCAATCGCTACCTGACCTGCCGCTTCAGCGCCGACTAGAACTGCCGCGAAGTGCCGGGAGCAGACACTTCCCCGTGGGGTGGACAACGCTCTTTTTGTCCACCATTACGATTGCACAGCGGTGGGCGGATCGGGCCGCGCAGGCAAGCGTCGTCCACCCTACGAGTATCTGCTCCCACCTTGAAACAGCCAGTTAACGCGGCACAGCAGGCTTCTTGACCGGCTTCTTGCCCTTGCCCGCACCGGCACGCTCGCGCGCCGCCTGCTGGTTACGCGCCTCGGCAGCCGCCTTGGCTTGCTCGCGCTTGTCCCAGGGCTTGCTGCCGTCGCTGCCGCGCGGCGGCAGGCCGGTGTGCTGGGTGAGGATGCGCCCAGCCGCTGCCTTGCCGCCGCCATTGCCGGCGACCTTCTTGCTGCCGGCCGGCGTGGAGTTCTTGCGGCGGGCGCTCTGGTACTCGTCGGCCTTCGGCTGATAGGCCGGAATCAACTGGTGCTTGCCATCACCGATCAGGTCGCCACGCCCCATGCGCTGCAGCGCTTCACGCAGCATCGGCCAGCCCTTCGGGTCGTGATAGCGCAGGAAAGCCTTGTGCAGGCGGCGCTGCTCCTCGCTCTTGACGATGGTCACGCCGTCGCTCTTGTAGGTGACCTTGCGCAGCGGGTTCTTGCCCGAGTGGTACATGGCCGTGGCGGTGGCCATCGGCGAGGGGTAGAACGCCTGCACCTGGTCGGCGCGGAAGCCGTTGCCCTTGAGCCACAGGGCCAGGTTCATCATGTCTTCATCGGTGGTGCCCGGGTGGGCGGCGATGAAGTAGGGAATCAGGTACTGCTCCTTGCCCGCTTCCTTGGAGTACTTCTCGAACATGCGCTTGAACTTGTCATAGCTGCCAATGCCCGGCTTCATCATCTGGTTGAGCGGCCCTTCCTCGGTGTGTTCCGGGGCGATCTTCAGGTAGCCACCGACGTGGTGGGTGACCAGCTCCTTGACGTACTCCGGCGACTCGACGGCCAGGTCGTAGCGCAGACCGGAAGCGATGAGAATCTTCTTCACCCCCGGCAGGGCACGGGCGCTGCGATACAGCTGGATCAGCGAGGAGTGATCGGTGTTCAGGTTCGGGCAGATGCCGGGGAATACGCAGGACGGCTTGCGGCACGCGGATTCGATTTCCGGGCTCTTGCAGGCGATGCGGTACATGTTCGCGGTCGGGCCGCCGAGGTCGGAAATCACCCCGGTAAAGCCCGGCACCTTGTCGCGGATCTCTTCGATCTCGCGAATGATCGACTCTTCCGACCGGTTCTGGATGATCCGCCCTTCGTGCTCGGTGATCGAGCAGAAGGTGCAGCCACCAAAGCAGCCACGCATGATGTTCACCGAGAAGCGGATCATCTCGTAGGCCGGAATCTTCTCCTTGCCATACGCCGGGTGCGGGATGCGCTGGTAGGGCATGCCGAACACGTAGTCCATCTCTTCGGTGGTCATCGGGATGGGTGGCGGGTTGAACCACACGTCGATCTCGCCGTGCTTCTGCACCAGCGCGCGGGCGTTGCCCGGGTTGGTTTCCAGGTGCAGCACGCGGTTGGCATGGGCGTACAGAACCGGGTCGTTGCGCACCTTTTCCATCGACGGCAGACGGATCACCGTCTTGTCGCGGGTCATCTTCGGGCTGGCGAGAATCTGCACGACCTTGGCTTCGTTGGGGTCCTCGACGTTGCCTGGGCCGGCCGCACCTTTTTCCTGCTCGATGGCGCAGGCCTGGGTGTCCTGGGTATTCACGTACGGGTTGATGATCTTGTCGATCTTGCCCGGCCGGTCGATGCGCGTGGAGTCAACCTCGTACCAGTCCTTCGGCGTGTCGCGGCGAATGAACGCGGTGCCGCGCACGTCGGTGATGTCTTCGATCTTCTGGCCGTAGGACAGGCGCTGGGCGACCTCGACGATGGCCCGCTCGGCGTTGCCGTAGAGCAGGATGTCGGCGCTGGCATCGATCAGGATCGAGTTGCGCACGCGATCCTGCCAGTAGTCGTAATGGGCGATGCGCCGCAACGACGCCTCGATGCCGCCAAGCACGATCGGCACGTGCTTGTACGCCTCCTTGCAGCGCTGGCTGTACACCAGGCTGGCACGATCCGGGCGCTTGCCGGCCAGGCCGCCTGGCGTGTAGGCGTCGTCGGAGCGAATCTTCTTGTCCGCGGTGTAGCGGTTGATCATCGAGTCCATGTTGCCGGCCGCCACGCCAAAGAACAGGTTCGGCTCGCCGAGCTTCATGAAATCGTCTTTGGACTGCCAGTTGGGCTGGGCGATGATGCCGACGCGAAAGCCCTGGGACTCCAGCAGCCGGCCAATGATCGCCATGCCGAACGAGGGGTGATCGACATAGGCATCACCGGTGACGATGATGATGTCGCACGAATCCCAGCCGAGCTGATCCATCTCCTCCCTGCTCATCGGCAGGAACGGCGCCGGGCCGAAACACTCGGCCCAGTATTTGGGATAGTCGAACAGCGGCTTGGCGGCTTGCATGGCGGTAACCGTTTTTGATCAGGAATTTCACGGGCGCGGAATATAGCACAAATTTTAACCAAACCCGACTGCTACGCCAGGTTGCACCGAGCATCCGATAGCAGGCACCGGCTGCTGGGCCAGCATCTAAATTTGCTCGGTTAGGTGTACTCTTGTGCTTACACAACAAGACCCGCCTGCCCTCAGGAGCCCCCCGCTTGCAGCGCCTAGCCACCTTCCTGTCGCAGATTCTGCTGCTGGCCGCCCTGAGCCTGACGGCGCATGCCGACCCCCTCGCCTTGACCTCGCACAGCAGCGGCCAGAGCCTCAATGAACACGTGGAACTGCTCGAGGACCCCGGCGCAAAGCTGAGCATCGAGCAGATGAGCGACCCCGCCGTGCAGCAGCGCTTCATGCCTGCCCAGGGCAAGGCCAGCGTGGGCCAGAGCGCCAATCCCTGGTGGATCAAGGTAACCCTCAGCGCCACAGCGGATGCCCCACGCCAATGGTGGCTGGAAATCGCCTCGGTCACCCTGCTCGATCTGCAGCTGTACCTGCCCGATGGCCAGGGCGGCTGGCAGAAACGCCAGTCTGGAGAGGTGGTCAGCTTCGCCGAAGGCCGTGACCACCCCCACCGCCGTATGCTGCTGCGCCTGCCTGCACTTGGCGAGCAGCCGCTTACCTTCTATCTGCGCAGCTATGACCCGGCCGGCAATTCCTTTCCGTTGAAGGTGTGGCAGCTGGCTGACCTGAAAACCCAGGTGGCGACCGAGAACCTCTGGCTGGGCCTGATCTACGGCGTGATCAGCGCACTGCTGCTGTACAACCTGTTCCTGTTCCTGGCGCTGCGCGACAGTGCCTACTTCTGGTATGTGGTCACCACGACCGGCGCGCTGCTGATGATTCTCGGCATGACCGGGCACGGCTTCCAGTACCTATGGCCCGGCTCGGCGGTGCCCTTCTGGCTCGATCGCATCAGCGTGCCGGCGCTGTGGGGGTTCGGTGCCTGCCGCTTCACCCAGAAGCTGCTGCAAACGCGCCGCTACACCCCCTGGGCCCACCACCTGCTGACCCTGAGCTGTGCGCTCTATCTGCTGGCGGTACTCGCCGATGCGTTCGGCCTGCGCGCCGTCGGCGCCTGGATCTTCGTGCTGCTGGCTCTCACCACCATTCCCACTGCACTGTGGGCCTCGCTGAAACGCTGGCGCCAGGGCTATTTTCCGGCGTTCCTGTACTTCTGCGGGTACGGCATGATCCTGGCCAGCGTCAACCTGCTGCTGCTGCGCGCCACGGGCGTCATCCAGCCCGCGGCGTGGAACAGCTACGTGTTTCCGGTCGCCGTGGCAGTCGAGTCGATCCTGTTCTCGTTCGCCCTCGCCTACCGCATCCAGTTGCTGAAGAACCAGCGTGCCGAGGCGCTGCAACGCGCCGATGAGGAGAAAGGTGCCCGCCTGGCCCAGGTACAGGCCAGTGCCGACGAACTGCAACTGGCCGTGGATCGGCGTACCGCTGAACTGAAAAGCGCCAACCAGCAGCTCTCCCAACAGGAGCTGGAATTGCGCCATGCCGCCTTCCACGATGCCCTGACCGAGCTGCCCAACCGCCGTCACCTGGTGGAACGCTGCGAGCGCGCCTTGCGCAGCGCACGGCAGAGCGACGAGAACCTCGCCCTGCTGCTGATCGACCTGGATCATTTCAAACCGATCAACGACCGGCATGGCCACGACGCCGGCGATCTGCTGCTCCAGCAGATCGGCCGGCGGCTGCGCGAACAGGTGCGCGGCAGCGACACGGTGGCGCGCCTGGGCGGCGATGAATTCGCGGTATTGATTGGCGGGGAGGATGCGCAGCGTTACGCCGAGGATGTCGCCGAACGCCTGCTTGCCGAGCTGGCCCGCCCTGTGGACTACGCCGGCCACGCGCTGAACGTCAGCATCAGCATTGGCGCCGCCTTCTATCCGCGGCATGCCGAACAGTTCGCCGACCTCTACAAGGCGGCCGACCAGGCGCTTTATCAGGCCAAGGCCGCCGGGCGTTCGGGCTACGCGGTGTTCGAGCCGGCCACGGGCTGAACCGTCACTCGTCGTCGAACTGGTAGCTGCCGGGCGCCAGGTTCTCGAAACGCGAATATTTGCCGAGGAAGGCCAGGCGTGCGGTACCCAGCGGGCCGTTACGCTGCTTGCCGATGATGATCTCGGCGACGCCCTTGTATTCGGTTTCCGGGTGGTAGACCTCGTCCCGGTAGACGAAAAGAATGATGTCGGCGTCCTGCTCGATGGCCCCGGATTCGCGCAAGTCGGAGTTGATCGGACGCTTGTTGGGCCGTTGCTCCAGGCCCCGGTTGAGCTGCGAAAGGGCAATCACCGGGCAGTTGAATTCCTTGGCCAGCGCCTTGAGCGAGCGCGAGATTTCGGAAATCTCGTTGACCCGGCTATCGCCGCTGGAACCGGGGATCTGCATCAGCTGCAGGTAGTCGACCATGATCAGGCCGATCTCGCCGTGCTCACGGGCCAGGCGCCGCGAACGCGCACGCATCTCCGACGGTGAGATACCGGCGGTGTCGTCAATGAACAGCTTGCGGTCATTGAGCAGGTTGACCGCCGAGGTCAGCCGCGGCCAATCATCATCGTCGAGGCGACCCGCGCGCACCTTGGTCTGGTCGATACGACCCAACGAGGCCAGCATACGAATCACGATGGATTCCGATGGCATCTCCAGGGAATACACCAGGATCGACTTGTCGCTGCGCATCAGCGCGTTTTCCACCAGGTTCATCGCGAAGGTGGTCTTGCCCATCGACGGACGACCGGCAACGATGATCAGGTCGGCCGGCTGCAGGCCGCTGGTCAGGTTGTCCAGATCGGAGAAGCCGGTGGACAGGCCAGTGATCGCATCGCCGTTGTTGAACAGCTCGTCGATGCGGTCGATGGCCTTGACCAGAATATCGTTGATGCCCACCGGGCCACCGGTCTTCGGCCGCGCCTCGGCGATCTGGAAGATCAGCCGCTCGGCCTCGTCGAGAATTTCCTCGCCGGTTCGCCCTTCCGGTGCATAGGCGCTGTCGGCGATATCGTTGCTGATGCCAATCAGTTTACGCAGCGTGGCACGTTCACGAATGATGCCGGCATAAGCCTTGATGTTGGCCACCGACGGCGTGTTCTTCGCCAGTTCGCCGAGATAGGCCAGGCCGCCGACCTGGGACAGCTGTCCCTCCTTGTCGAGCTGCTCGGACAAGGTGACCACGTCGAAGGGCTGATTACGCTCGGCCAGCTTGTGGATGGCGCGAAATACCAGGCGATGATCATGGCGATAGAAGTCGCCATCGGACACCTGGTCGAGCACGCGCTCCCAGGCGTTGTTATCGAGCATCAGGCCACCGAGCACCGCCTGCTCAGCCTCGATCGAGTGCGGCGGCACTTTCAGGGCGGCGGTTTGCAGGTCGTACTGTTCGGGGATGCTGATGTCGTTCATGGGCGCCTGGAAAGAATGCTTGCGTTGAAAAACAAAGGGCACGGTATCGCTTTCGCAATACCGTGCCCGATGTTAGCGGGAAGGCACCTGAGTGCAAACCCGCTAAGCAGTTCGCTGAGAGTTAGGCAGCGACTACGACAACCTTGACGGTTGCTTCGACATCGCTGTGCAGGTGCACGGCTACGTCGTATTCGCCAACCTGGCGAATGGTGCCGTTCGGCAGACGCACTTCAGCCTTGGCCACTTCAACGCCGGAGGCGGTCAGGGCGTCAGCGATGTCGTGGGTACCGATGGAACCGAACAGCTTGCCTTCATCGCCAGCGGTGGCGGTGATGGTGACTTCCAGCTCAGCCAGCTGAGCAGCGCGCGACTCGGCCGAAGCCTTACGGTCAGCAGCTGCTTTTTCCAGGTCGGCACGACGCGCTTCGAAAGCCGCAACGTTGGCTTCGGTGGCAGCGGTGGCTTTGCCTTGCGGCAGCAGGAAGTTACGGCCGTAACCGGCTTTAACGTTCACTTTATCGCCCAGGTTGCCCAGGTTGGCGATTTTTTCCAGCAGGATGACTTCCATTTGGGTGTTACCTCTTAACTTTTAACCTTCACCGTTGGCGGGGCCCGAACCGGGCTTGTCCGTCAAACGACCACGAAAATCAAACAGACTGTCGACGATGGCTAACACCACCAGCAAGGGAAAGGTCAGCTGCATGAACAGCAGCAGCGTGATGTACATGCCGACCAGCCAGAACTTCGACAGTCGGCCCTTGGCCACCAGCCCATGCAACAGGGCGATGCCCGCGAACGCCAGCGGAACACTGCACAACGGGGTAAGCATGGCCATCTCGACACCCAGATTGGGCCCGAGCAGCATGCCGACCAGCAGTAACATCGCCAGCATCGGCGGAAATCTCAGCTCACGAAACTCGGAGCCGAAACCTCCCGGGTTGTACAACGCCGCTTGCCAGAACCGCCCAAGCATCAGGCTAAGCAAGCTGACCACCTGCAGCAACGCTGCCAGCAATCCGGTCAGCACCGGTGCTATGAGACTCTGAAGACGCGCCTGATCATCCACCGACATCTGTTGGTGAACGCCATCGAACATCTGCGGCAAGAGCTTGTTCAACTCCTGCGCCATGGCTTCGATGGGCTCATGGAACGTCGCCCTCAGTACCAGCCCATACACCAGGCCCAATGCGATGCTGAACAACAGCACTCGCCGCCAGGACGGGTTGGCGCGCAATACACACGCCAACCCCAGCGCCCCCAGCAACACCAGCAAGGTGCGCGGTTCGCCGAAATACCACCAGCCAATGGCTGGCAGCAAAGCCCAGGCGAGGATGCCAGTCGCATCACTCAGGCCACGCCGCAGAAGCACCAGGCTTCCCGCGGCGGCACTCAACCAGAACAGCAGCGGCAATGCTGCAGAACCGACCACCACGAGGGTGGCCTGCATACGGCCGCGCATGATGAATTCTGCCAAGGCGCGCATGCGATATATCCCTTACTACTTGTCGAACGTCAGATCTTAACGGCCGTGGCTGTCGGTGTAGGGCAGCAGGGCCAGGAAGCGGGCGCGCTTGATAGCGGTAGCCAGCTGACGCTGATAACGAGCCTTGGTACCGGTGATACGGCTAGGAACGATTTTGCCGGTTTCCGAGATGTAGGCTTTCAGGGTGTTGAGATCTTTGAAATCGATCTCTTTCACGTCTTCAGCGGTGAAACGGCAGAATTTACGACGACGGAAGAAACGTGCCATGGAGTTGGCTCCTCAATAGATCCGGTGATTACTCGTCAGCGTTGTCGCTGTCGTTGTTGTCGCTGTCATCGCCGTCGTTGGACTCGGCGTTTTCAGGACGTTCACGACGCTCACGGCGCTCACTGCGGTTTTCTTCGGCCTTGAGCATCTCGGATTGGCCGGTAACGGCTTCTTCACGACGGACGACCAGGTTACGGATCACGGCATCGTTGTAGCGGAAGTTGTCTTCCAGCTCGGCCAGGGCCTTGCCGCTGCACTCAACGTTCAGCATCACGTAGTGAGCCTTGTGAACATTGTTGATGGCATAGGCCAGTTGACGACGGCCCCAATCTTCCAGACGGTGGATTTTGCCGCCGTCTTCTTCGATCAGCTTGGTGTAACGCTCGACCATGCCGCCGACTTGCTCGCTCTGGTCCGGGTGAACCAGAAAGATGATTTCGTAATGACGCATGAATGCTCCTTACGGGTTGTAGCCTGCCGCCAAATGCGGTCAGGCAAGGAGTGAATGACACTGTTGGCTTGCTGAAACGAAGGGGCGCGAACGCGCCTGCCGTGACGGCAAGGGGCGACATTCTAGAGAAGCCCCCTGGCGCACGCAAGATGAACTGGTGATATTTTGAACAGCAATCGCCGGCGATGAGCCGGCGATTGTTTCAGCGCTTGACCGAACGGCGCTGGCGCAGCGCCTCGAACAGGCAGATGCCGGTGGCCACCGACACGTTGAGGCTGCTGACGCTACCGGCCATGGGCAGCTTGACCAAGTAATCGCAGTGCTCGCGGGTCAGGCGGCGCATGCCTTTGCCCTCGGCACCCATGATCAGCACCGTCGGGCCGGTCATGTCCTGCTGGAACAATTCCTGCTCGGCCTCGCCGGCCGTGCCGACCACCCACAGGCCGCGCTGCTGGAGTTTTTCCAGGCTGCGCGCCAGGTTGGTCACCGCCACCAGCGGAATCACCTCCGCGGCGCCGCAGGCGACCTTGCGCACCACCGGCGTCAGGGTTGCCGACTTGTCCTTGGGCACGATCACCGCCAGCGCGCCGGCGGCATCGGCGGTACGCAGGCAGGCACCCAGGTTGTGCGGGTCGGTGACGCCATCGAGCACCAGCAGCAGCGGCGGGCCTTCGCAACGATCGAGCAGTTCCTCGAGCATCGCTTCGCCCCACACCTGGCTCGGGCTGACCTCGGCCACCACACCCTGGTGCACACCTTCGACCCAGGCATCCATCTCGCGGCGCTCGCACTGGCCGACGGCGACCCGCGCCTGACCCGCCAGCTCGAGCAGCGGCTGCACACGCGGGTCACTGCGGCCATCAGCCAGCCAGATCTGTTTCACCCGCTTGGGGTGATGACGCAGCAAGGCTTCCACGGCATGTACGCCGTAGATCTTTTCCAGCTGACTCATGACTTGGCCTTGCTCTTCGATGGGCCCTTGCGATGACGGCTCGGCTTGCCGCCCTTGTCCGCCGCCTTGCTGGCACCCTTGCCGGAAGACTTGGAGTCGGCGAGCAGGGCCTTTTTCACGTCACGGCTTTTCTGCACGTCGGTATTGCCCGTAGAGCCGCCGCGCGAGCCGCGACCACCGCGGCTGTCGCTGCCCGACTCGCGGCGCTTGCCGCGCGCAGCCGGTGCCTGTTCTGCACCTTCGGCCATCTCGAAATCGATCTTGCGCTCGTCCAGATCGACACGCATGACCTTCACCGACACGCTGTCGCCAAGGCGGAAGCTGCGGCCACTGCGCTCACCGGCCAGGCGGTGGTGCACGGGGTCGAAGTGGTAGTAGTCACCGGGCAGCGCGGTGACGTGCACCAGGCCTTCGACGTAGATGTCCTTGAGCTCGACGAACAGACCGAAGCCGGTTACCGCGGTGATCACACCCGGGAAGGTTTCGCCGACGCGATCCTTCATGAACTCGCACTTGAGCCAGTTGACCACATCGCGAGTGGCTTCATCGGCACGCCGCTCGGACATCGAGCACTGCTCGCCAAGTTGCTCCAGTATCGATTCGTCGTACGGGTAGATACGCGCCTTGGGCATGCTGACCGCGCCGGCACGCTCGACGTGCGGCGTATCCTGCTTGGAGCGGATCACACTGCGGATGGCGCGGTGGATCAGCAGGTCCGGATAACGGCGGATCGGCGAGGTGAAGTGCGCGTAAGCATCGTAGTTCAGGCCGAAGTGGCCCTGATTGTCGGCGCTGTACACCGCCTGACTGAGCGAGCGCAGCATCACCGTCTGGATCAGGTGGTAATCGTCACGACCGCGGATGCTTTCCAGCAGCGCCTGATAGTCCTTGGGCGACGGGCCGTCTTTCGACTTGCCACGATGCAGCGACAGGCCCAGCTCGCCAAGGAATGCCTTGAGCTTTTCCAGGCGCTCCGGCGGCGGGCCGTCGTGCACCCGATACAGCGCAGGAATGCCATGCTTCTGCATGAACGCGGCGGTGGCCACGTTGGCCGCCAGCATGCATTCCTCGATCAGCTTGTGGGCATCGTTGCGCTGGGTCGGGCGGATCTCCGCGATCTTGCGGCCAGTGCCGAAGATGATGCGGGTTTCCTGGGTTTCGAAGTCGATGGCGCCGCGCTCATGGCGCGCGGTGAGCAGCACCTGATACAGCGAATACAGCTGATTGAGGTGCGGCAGCACCTCCTTGTATTCGCTGCGCAGGGCCTTGCCTTCGCTGCTCTTGGGCTGCTCGAGCATGGCACTGACCTTGTTGTAGGTCAGGCGCGCATGGGAGTGGATCACCGCCTCGTAGAACTTGTAGTCGGTCATCTTGCCGGTCTTGGAGATGCTGATCTCGCAGACCATGGCCAGGCGGTCGACCTTGGGGTTCAACGAACACAGGCCGTTGGACAGCTCCTCGGGCAGCATCGGAATGACGCGCTCGGGGAAATACACCGAGTTGCCGCGCACCTGGGCTTCGGCATCCAGCGCCGAACCGACCTTCACATAATGGGAAACGTCGGCGATCGCCACATAGAGCTTCCAGCCACCGGAGAACAGGCGCCAGTTGCCGCCACTCTTCTCGCAATACACGGCGTCGTCGAAGTCCCGCGCATCCTCACCGTCGATGGTGACGAACGGGATGTGGCGCATGTCGACGCGGTTTTCCTTGTCCTTCTCTTCGACTTCCGGCTTGAGCTTGGCGGCTTCCTTGATCACCGCCTCGGGCCAGACGTGAGGAATGTCGTAGCTGCGCAGCGCCACGTCGATTTCCATGCCCGGCGCCATGTAGTTGCCGACCACTTCGGTCACATCGCCCTGGGGCTGGAAGCGCGGGGTCGGCCAGTGGGTGATCGTCACTTCGACGAACTGCCCCTGCTTGGCGCCGCCATTGCGGCCCGCCGTCACCAGCACTTCCTGCTGGATCTTCGGGTTGTCGGGAATCACGAAACCGATGCCGCTCTCTTCGTAATAACGGCCGACGATGGTCTCGTGACCACGGGAGATCACTTCGACGATGGCGCCTTCACGGCGGCCGCGGCGGTCGAGGCCGGAAACCCGCGCCAGCGCACGGTCACCATCGAATACCAGGCGCATCTGCGCCGGGCTCAGGAACAGGTCGTCGCTGCCGTCATCCGGCACCAGAAAGCCGAAGCCATCGCGGTGGCCGCTGACGCGCCCGAGGATCAAGTCGAGCTTGTCCACGGGCGCATAGGTGCCACGACGGGTATAGATCAGCTGGCCATCGCGCTCCATGGCGCGCAGCCGGCGACGCAGCGCCTCGATCTGTTCGTCGGTGGTCAGCCCGAACTCTTCGAGCAGCTCCTCGCGACTGGCGGGTGAGCCGCGATCAGCCAGCTGCTGGAGAATCAGCTCGCGACTGGGGATGGGGTTGTCATACTTTTCCGCTTCTCGGGCGGCCTCGGGATCGAGGGATTGCCAATCGGCCATTAGAAACTGTTCACCTTATCTATAGAGTCGGTTTTTGCCATGTGTCTATTGAAGCGCGAAAGCGCCCTCCGGGTCAGCTTTCGACACGAATAATTTTTCGACGTCAGGGGTTTACAAGGTAAAAGCACGACCGTATAGTTCGCGCCCACAGCGTCGAGGAGACGTTGTAACACGGAACAGATGAGCAATCATCAGTTTCAGTGCCCAGGTGGCGGAATTGGTAGACGCGCTGGTTTCAGGTATCAGTGACCGCAAGGTCGTGGAAGTTCGAGTCTTCTCCTGGGCACCAAATTTCGTGAAGCAGCTTGATAACCTGCTTTGCAAATAACGGACGTAATGATCCGTACCGGCAACGGTGAACATTACTGCAGTGCCCAGGTGGCGGAATTGGTAGACGCGCTGGTTTCAGGTATCAGTGATCGCAAGATCGTGGAAGTTCGAGTCTTCTCCTGGGCACCAAATTTCAAAAAACCGAGCCAATGGCTCGGTTTTTTATTGCCTGCGAAAACCTGCCGCAGCGCCTGGCGCGCGCCAGGCCCCGGGCACCCCGCCTCACACCTTGAATTGCCCCAGGCTGCCCTTGAGCTGAGCCGCCAGGCCATCGAGCACCCGGCCGCTATTGGCGGTCGCCGCCACGGCCTCGGCCGCGCGCTGGGCTTCGGCATGAATCACCTCGACCCGCCCACGCACCGCATCGGCACCTTCGGCCTGGTGCGCCGCCGCCTGGGTCGCCGCATTGATGGCGCCATGCACGTCCTCCACGGAACGCTGCACCGCCTGCTGGATGCGCGCACTCTCGCGCAGCGCCGCCAACCCCTGATCGGCCTGCTGCCCGGCCTGGCCAATCGCGCCGACCGCCTCGCGAGCACCCTGCTGCAGCGCAACGATATGCGCCTGGATATCGCCGGTTGATTGCTGGGTCTTGCTGGCCAGGGCACGCACTTCGTCAGCGACGACCGCAAAGCCACTACCACTCTCGCCCGCCCGCGCCGCCTCGATGGCCGCATTGAGGGCCAGCAGGTTGGTCTGTTCGGCAATGGCGCGAATCACCGTGAGCACCACCTCGATCTGCTCGCTCTGCGTGGCCAGCCGCTCGATGACCGCAGCCCCCGCATCGACCCGCTGCACTAGCTCCTCGATGGAGCTGCCAACCCGGCTGGCGATCGCGGCATTTTCCTGGGTCGACTGGCGAATCGCTGCGACCCGCTGCAGGGCCTCCTGCATGGCCCGACTCTCGGCCTGCGCCTCGTCGGCCATCGCCGCCAGCGCCTGCAGGCTGGCCGCCACTTCGTCACGCTGGCGTTCGGCTGCCGATTGCGCCGCGGCACTACGGGCGCTCAGGGCGGTGATTTCCTGCCCGGTGCGCACCGCCACCTCGCCGGCCTCGCGAACGATGGGCTGCAGCTTGGCGACGAAACGGTTGACCGCCGAGGCCATTTCGCCCACTTCGTCACGGCTGTCGATTTCGATCCGGCGGGTCAGATCACCCTCGCCGGCAGCCAGATCGTCGAGCGCCGCGATCAGGGTACGCAGGCGTACGACAACGCGCCGGCCCAAAACGATCGCCAGCGCCAGCAGCACCCCGAAGCCGACCACCGCCAGGCCCAGCCCGATGCGCCAGCGCAGGTTCGCGGCCGCGGCGTCGACCGCCACACCGGTATTGGTCGCCATGCCCTGGGCAGCCTGCTGCGCCGATGCCAGGCGCGCCGACAGCGCCTTGGCGCTGTCCGTGGAGGCACCGGCCAGGCTCTCGGCCACCAACTGCCCACCGTTGGCGAGCAAGGCCTCGAAACGCTTGTCCACGGCTGCCAGCTCGGCATCGATGGCGGCCGTGGAAACCCCCATCAGCACCTTGCCGATTTCCACTTCGCTGGGGCTGATGCTGGCCTCGACGAAATACACGCTCGGGTCGCTTTTTGCGGCATTGATGACCTTGTCCAGCGCACGTTCGCCCTCGCCCTTGTCGAGCATGCTCTTGATCTGCGCGTTCTGGCGGTTGAGGTAACGGGTCAGATGGTTACCCTCGGCGTCGTCGTAGATCACGAACAGCACGTTGGGGTTACGCTGGGCGCGGCGGGCGAATTCCGACAGCGCCGGAACATCGGAATCCCACATGGCCCGCGGCGCCACGGCGGCCAGCAACTGCGCCAGATCATTGGCGGAATCACGCAGGCTGCGCTCGAGGCTGGCGCGAATCTGCACGCGCTCCTCGCCGAGGCGGCTCGACAACCCGGCCGACAGGCTCTCGCGGGTGCGCACCGACAGCCCGCCAAGGCTGGCCGAAACTTCCTTGTTGGCCTGCTCCAGCTCGCTCGCCAGGCGCTGGGAGTCACTGCCCAGCTGGCGCTCCAGATCGGTCACCAGGCCATCCACGGTACTACGGGTCAGGGCCAGCACCAGCAGCACCTGAACCAGCAACGCCACGCCCAGGGCAATGAACACCGGCAACAGCAGGCGACTACGCAACAGCGACAACACAGCGATCACGGGCAAATCCTCCGACCGCCAGAGGAGCGGCAACTTCAGGGGTAGGATCAACACCAAGCAAGGCGCGTGCCGAGTAGCGGCACATCGCCAGATTGTGCCGCACGTGAGTGCCCGTCAAATGAAAACGGGCCGCCCAGAGGCGACCCGTTTCTTGTTACCCGCTGACAGCTCGCCGTGGAGCCACCATCACTCAGGCGAAGGGATGACGCAGCACGATGGTCTCGTTGCGATCCGGGCCGGTGGAGATGATGTCGATCGGCGCGCCGACCAGCTCTTCCACGCGCTTGATGTAGGCGCGGGCATTGGCCGGCAGTTCGTCCAGGGTCTTGGCACCCAGGGTCGACTCGCTCCAGCCCGGCATTTCCTCGTAGACCGGCTCCAGGCCGATGTAGCTGTCGGCATCGGTCGGGGCGTCGATGACGGCGCCGTTCTCGTTCTTGTAGCCCACGCAGATGCGGATGGTTTCCAGGCCGTCGAGCACGTCCAGCTTGGTCAGGCACAGGCCCGAGATGCTGTTGACGTCGATGGCGCGACGCAGGATCACTGCATCGAACCAGCCGCAACGACGAGCACGACCGGTGGTGGCACCGAACTCGTGACCACGCTTGGCCAGGAAGGCGCCAATGTCGTCGAACAGCTCGGTGGGGAACGGGCCGGAACCGACGCGCGTGGTGTAGGCCTTGGTGATACCGAGAATGTAATCCAGGTACATCGGGCCGACACCGGAACCGGTGGCGATACCGCCAGCGGTGGTGTTGGAGCTGGTGACATACGGGTAGGTGCCGTGGTCGATGTCCAGCAGCGAGCCCTGGGCGCCCTCGAACATGATGTCCTTGCCGGCGCGACGCAGGTTGTGCAGCTCGGCGGTGACGTCGAGCATCATCGGCTTGAGCAGCTCGGCGTATTCCATGCACTGATCCAGGGTTTCCTGGAAGTCGATGGCCGGCTCCTTGTAGTAATTCACCAGCTGGAAGTTGTGGTAGTCCAGCAGCTCGCCGAGCTTGGCGGCGAAACGCTCGCGGTGGAACAGGTCACCGATGCGCAGGCCACGACGCGCCACCTTGTCTTCGTAGGCCGGGCCGATGCCGCGACCGGTGGTGCCGATCTTCAGCTCGCCACGGGCCTTCTCGCGGGCCTGATCCAGGGCCACGTGGTAGGACAGGATCAGCGGGCAGGACGGGCTGATGCGCAGGCGCTCACGCACCGGTACGCCCTTCTCTTCGAGCTTGTTGATCTCGCGCAGCAGGGCGTCGGGTGCAACCACCACGCCGTTGCCGATCAGGCACTGTACGCCCTCGCGCAGCACGCCCGAGGGAATCAGGTGCAGCACGGTCTTCTCGCCATCGATCACCAGGGTGTGACCGGCATTGTGGCCGCCCTGGTAGCGCACTACGGCGGCGGCATGTTCGGTCAGCAGATCGACGATCTTGCCCTTGCCCTCATCACCCCACTGGGTGCCCAGGACGACGACATTCTTACCCATGATACTTGTCCTCTTCGCGCAAGCTTGAGCCGGTCACGGCCGGCGAAAGTAAATCAGAATAGACGACCACGCAGGCCGCTCAGTCCAGCGCCAGCACCTGCCAGCGACCGTCATGCAATAGCAGTTGGCGATCACAGCCGACATCGGCAGCCGCGGCCAGCTCCTGACCAGGCAACGCCTGCACCACACGCTCGCCTGCAGCGCGCAAACGACGAACCGCCTGCCACAGGTAAACGTCATGGCTGTCCGGCGCCCAGATACCGGCCGGCTCTTCGCCGAGCGGCATACGGCCGAGCGTCACCAGGGTTTTCAGATCGGTGGAGAAACCGGTAGCGGGGCGAGCACGGCCGAAGTCGGCGCCGATGTCGTCGTAGCGGCCGCCCTGGGCAATCGCCTGGCCGACAGCCGGCACGAACGCGGCGAACACCACACCGGTGTGGTAGTGGTAACCGCGCAACTCGCCGAGATCGAAATACAGCGGCAGCTCCGGATAACGCAGCTCCAGCGCATCGGCGATGGCCACCAGCTCATCCAGGGCGGCATGCACGTCATCCGGCGCATCGACCAGGCACGCCTGGGCCAGGTCCAGCACATCGCGACCGCCACACAGCTCGCCCAGGGCGCGCAGCATGCGCCGCAGCGATTCCGGCAGCGCCTCGGTCAGCGCATCGATCTCGTCCATGGCCTTGCGCTGCAGGGCATCGAACAGCTGCTGCTCGGCTTCACCAGACAGCTCCGCCGCACGCACCAGGCCGCGGTAGATACCGACGTGGCCGAGGTCCATGTGCACGTCCGGCACCTCGGCCAGCTCGAGGGTGTCGACCAGCAGGCTGATCACCTCGACGTCACTGGCCGGGCTGGCATCGCCATACAGCTCGGCGCCCAGCTGAATCGGGCTGCGCGAGGTGGTCAGCGCCCGCGGCTGTGCATGCAGCACGCTGCCGGCGTAGCACAGCCGGCTCGGGCCCTCACGGCGCAGGGTATGCGCATCGATGCGCGCGACCTGCGGGGTGATGTCGGCGCGAAAGCCCATCTGCCGGCCGGACAACGGATCGGTCACCTTGAAGGTGCGCAGATCCAGATCCTGGCCAGCACCGGTGAGCAGCGACTCCAGGTACTCGATATGGGGTGTAACCACGAATTCATACCCCCAGCGCTGAAACAGATCCAGCACCTGACGACGCGCGATTTCGATGCGCGCCGCTTCCGGGGGCAATACTTCTTCGATCCCATCTGGCAGCAGCCAGCGGTCTACGGTCGCCATTTCGCCATTTCCCTCTTGATTCGGGCGGCACAAGCCTTCAGTGAAGCGGATGGAAAGCCAAAGCCGGCAACAGGCCGGTCGGCTCCAGGAACGGGCATCGCGGCGATCAGTGAATTGATTGCACGAGGCCCCCACGCCAGGGGCGCGGAAAGGGACAAGGTCAACAGCCTTGCAAGACAGAACGTAACGCTAGGTTCGTGCCGCATGATTCCCACAGGCGTAAAAAAGCCGGGATTTTCCCGGCTGCCGCATCATACCACGCCAAAAGCCCGAAGCCACAAGCTTCAAGCGACAGGCGAGCACTCGGCCCAACCTGGCGCTTGCAGCGTGCGACTTACAGCCCTATCAAGGCTTGGACTTTTCCAGGTAACGGAAGAAGTCACTGCTCGGATCCAGCACCAGCACGTCACGCTTGTCGGAGAAGCTCTCGCGGTAGGCGTTCAGGCTGCGATAGAAGGAGTAGAACTCCTGATCCTGACCGTAAGCCTTGGAGTAGATCGCAGCGGCCTGGGCATCACCCTGACCACGCAATTCCTCGGCCTGACGATAGGCCTCGGCGAGCAGCACCCGGCGCTGACGATCGGCGTCGGCACGAATGCCCTCCGCCAGTTCCTTACCCTTGGCGCGATGCTCACGCGCCTCACGTTCACGCTCGGAGCTCATGCGGTCGAATACGCTGCGGTTGACTTCCTTGGGCAGGTCGATGGCCTTGACGCGAACGTCCACCACCTCGATACCCAGCTCGCGTTGCGCCGCCCGGTTGAGCGAAGCGGTCACGTCAGCCATCAGCGCATCACGCTCGCCAGACACCGACTCGTGCAGGGTGCGCTTACCGAACTGGTCACGCAGCGAGGCTTCGAGACGACGCGACAGACGCTCGTCGGCGATCTGCTTCATGCCCGAGGTCGCGGTGTAGTAACGCTCGGCGTCCAGCACGCGCCACTTGGCATAGGCATCGACCATCAGCGCCTTCTTCTCGAGGGTCAGGAAGCGCGAGTTGACGGTATCCAGGGTCAGCAGGCGGGCATCGAACTTGCGCACCTGGTTGACGTAAGGAATCTTCATGTGCAGACCCGGCTGTACGTCGGCCTCGACGATACGCCCGAACTGCAGCAATACCGCCCGCTCGGTCTGCGCCACGATGTAGAAGCTGCTCCAGGCCACCAGAGCCAGCACCACGCCCGCGATCAGGGTCACCAGTGATTTATTGCTCATCAACGGCTCTCCCTTGTACGCACGTCTGACTGGCCGGCGCTGTTACCAACGCGTGCACCGAGATCGGCTGCGCCCGCGCCGGCAGCGCTGGACGACGTGTTGCTGCTGCCACCACGGCTGTCGATCATCTTGTCCAGCGGCAGGTAAAGCAGGTTGTTCTGCCCCTTGTCGCCGGTTACCAGCACCTTGCTGGTATTGCTCATCATCTGCTGCATGGTGTCCAGGTACAGACGCTCACGGGTGACTTCCGGTGCCTTGCGGTACTCGGCCACCAGCGCGGTGAAACGATCCGCCTCACCCTGGGCGCGGGAGATCACTTCGTCGCGGTAACCGCTGGCATCCTCGATCAGACGCTGGGCCTGACCACGGGCTTCGGGAACCACGCCATTGGCGTAGGTTTCCGCCTGGTTCTTCTCACGCTGCTCGTCTTCACGGGCCCGAATCACGTCGTCGAAGGCTTCCTGCACTTCACGCGGCGCCGCGGCGCTCTGCAGGTTCACCTGGGTCACGGTGATACCGGTGCCATAGGTGTCGAGGAAGCGCTGCAGACGCTCGCGCACATCGCCGGCCATCTGCTCGCGACCTTCGGTCAGTACCTGATCCATCTCGGTGGAACCCACCACGTGGCGCACGGCACTGTCGGTGGCGTGCTGCAGGCTGGTTTCCGGCATGTCGACGTTGAGCACGAAATCTTTCAGATTGCTGATCTTGTACTGCACGGTCAGCGGCACTTCGATGATGTTTTCGTCTTCGGTCAACATCTGCCCCTGCTTGCTGTAAGCACGCTCGCGGGTGACGTTTTCCTGAAACTTGCGATCGAAGGGCGGGAAGTAGATGTTCAGGCCCGGGCCGACGGTCTCGTGGTATTTGCCGAAACGCAGCACCACGGCCTGCTCCTGCTCATCGACCACGTAGATCGCGTTGTACAGCCAAAAAGCGCCCACCACGGCCAGCGCAACGAACAGCAGGCCGAAACCGCCACCCTTGCCTCTGGAGCCATTGTCGTCACTGCCGCGTTTGTTGCCGCCACCGAACACCCCATTGAGTTTGTCCTGTAGCTTGCGGAAGGCTTCGTCAAGATCCGGTGGTCCCTTGCGGTCGCCGCCGCCACCGCCGCCGTTACCACGACGGCCGCCGCCACCCCAGGGATCCTGATTGTTCGAGTTGCCACCCGGCTCATTCCAAGCCATAGCGCTCTCCATACTGATAAAGCAAAGACGCGCCAACGGCGCGCCCACCAATGCTACAGAATGCCTGCTTCCAGCGGCAAAATCACCGCTGCGGGCTTTATTGCAAAGTGTGTTGCTCGATGAACTCGAGTGGCTGCAGGCCTTCTCGACTGACCAGGCGGTTGAGCTCGACCCGCGGAATGCGCACCTGCAACAGGCTGCTGCCGTCCTCGGTATAGGACTCCTGCAGCACCGCGCCCTGTTCAAAGAATTGTGCCCGCAAGCGCGCCAGGCGCTGCGGCAGCTGTAGCGTGGCAATGAACAGGTCATCACCGAGCAGCTCGGCAACCGCCTGCTTGAGCAGGGGCAGGCCACGACCATCACGGGCCGACAGCCACACCCGCTCAGGGCGACCATCGGCATTGCGCTGGATCTGCGGTTCGACGCCTTCGAGCAGGTCGAGCTTGTTGTACACCTCGAGCACCGGCAGATCCTGGGCGCCGATCTCGCCGAGCACGTGAAGCACCTGCTCGATCTGCGCGTCACGCTCCGGCTCGTGGGAATCGATCACGTGCAGCAGCAGGTCGGAGTTGCTCGACTCTTCGAGGGTCGCGCGAAACGCCTCGACCAGCTTGTGCGGCAGGTGACGGATGAAGCCCACGGTATCGGCCAGCACCACCGGCCCGAGATCATCGAGCTGCAGACGGCGCAGGGTCGGATCGAGGGTGGCGAACAGCTGATCGGCCGCGTAGACCTCGGATTCGGTCAGGGCGTTGAACAGGGTGGACTTGCCGGCGTTGGTGTAGCCAACCAGCGACACCGACGGGATATCCGCACGCTTGCGGCCACGGCGAGCCTGCTCGCGCTGGCTGCGCACCTTTTCGAGCTTCTGCTTGATCTGGCGAATGCGCACGCGCAACAGGCGACGGTCGGTTTCCAGCTGGGTTTCGCCCGGGCCGCGCAGACCGATACCGCCCTTCTGCCGCTCGAGGTGAGTCCAGCCACGCACCAGGCGCGTGCTCATGTGGTCGAGCTGAGCCAGCTCGACCTGCAGCTTGCCTTCGTGGGTACGTGCGCGCTGGGCGAAAATATCGAGAATCAGCCCGGTACGGTCCAGCACACGGCACTCGAACATGCGCTCGAGGTTACGTTCCTGGCTGGGCGTGAGGACGTGATTGAAGATGACCAGGTCGGCCTCATGGGCCTGTACCTGGTCGCGCAGCTCTTCCACCTTGCCGCTGCCGATAAGGAATTTAGCGGTGGGCCGACTGTTGGGCACACTGAAAAATGCCACGGTATCGGCACCGGCGGAGAGAGCCAGCTCTTGAAACTCCTGGGGATCCTCGCTCGCCTCGGTGTTCTGACTATCCAGATGAACCAGGATGGCCCGTTCACCCCCTTCATGGCGCTCGAAGAACAATGCGACCCCCTGGGTTAGGCGTTGCCAGGCTCGGATTCAGCCTGATCGGTCTCGGATGCAGTTGGCAGGCGAACCGGACGGCTCGGTACCACAGTGGAGATCGCGTGCTTGTAGACCATCTGGCTGACGGTGTTCTTCAGCAGGATGACGAACTGGTCGAAGGACTCGATCTGCCCCTGCAGCTTGATGCCGTTGACCAGGTAGATGGAAACCGGGACGCGCTCCTTACGCAGGGTGTTCAGGTAAGGGTCTTGTAGCGAATGCCCTTTTGACATGTGCCGCACTCCTAAATAAATCGATAATTGAATAGTTTTTGAACGGTTTGCTTAGCCTGTGAACGGCTTTGGCACGCCTTCCCCCAAGGA
The DNA here is from genome assembly GCF_031119625.1 of Pseudomonas sp. G34. Classification (GTDB taxonomy): domain Bacteria; phylum Pseudomonadota; class Gammaproteobacteria; order Pseudomonadales; family Pseudomonadaceae; genus Aquipseudomonas. The sequence continues at coordinate 227,056 of NZ_JAVHZV010000002.1, read as the reverse complement.
TAGACGGCCCGCGGCAAGGTCTCAGCTCAATATGGAGACCGTCGCCAGGTATTTCAAGGCACGTGGCAGATTGTCGCAATCAAGACTGTCCAGCCACTGCACATTTTGCCAACTGCGTAACCAGGTGAACTGCCGCTTGGCCAACTGGCGGGTGGCGATGATGCCGCGCTCGCGCATCTGCGCCGCGCTGAGCCGCCCTTCCAAATGATCCCATACCTGCCGGTAGCCTACCGCCCTGATGGAGGGCATCTCGGCGTGCAGGTCAGCTCGCCGATGCAGGCGTTCGACCTCGGCGACGAAGCCCTGTTCCAGCATCAGATCAAATCGTTGTGCAATTCGTTCGTGGAGCGTCTGCCGCTGCGCAGGGGCTATCGCCAGTTGCGCCACAGTATAAGGCAAGCCGCCGTCTTGCGAGGCGGCGTCGCGCTGCTGCGCGCGCAGTTGCGTCATGGTCATGCCGCTGACCCGCCACACCTCCAGCGCCCGAACCAGACGCTGCGGGTCGTTCGGGTGAATGCGCGCCGCCGACTGTGGGTCCACCGCCTGCAGCTCGGCGTGCAGCGCCACCAGGCCGTCACGCTCGGCACGCGCTTCCAGCTCGGCGCGCACCTCGGCATCGGCGCCCGGCATATCGGCCAGGCCCTCGAGCAGCGCCTTGTAATACAGCATGGTGCCGCCGACCAGCAGGGGAATACGCCCACGCGCGGTGATGTCGGCCATGGCCGCCAGGGCATCGCGGCGGAAATCGGCCGCCGAATAGGCTTCGGCCGGGTCGCGGATATCCACCAGGTGGTGAGGAAAGGCGTCGAGCGTGGCCCGGTCGGGCTTGGCCGTGCCGATGTCCATGCCGCGATAGACCAGCGCCGAGTCCACGCTGATCAGCTCGCAGGGCAATACGCGCGCCAGGGCCAGGGCCAGATCGGTCTTGCCGGAGGCGGTCGGGCCCATCAGAAAGATGGCGGGAGGAAGCGAAGACATCAGCGCGACTCGAATGAACGGCGGCCCATTTTCAGGGCATGAACCGCCGGCCGCAAGCGTGGCGCCGAGGTTACCAGGCCGTTCTTGACGCAGTGTTGCCAACGCCGGTCGTTTTTCAACGCCCCGTTACTGACCGCGCAGGAACAATTTGTCCAGCTGATCCAGGCTCATCTGCGTCCAGGTCGGCCGGCCGTGGTTGCACTGGCCACTGCGCTCGGTCTGCTCCATGTCCCGCAACAGGGCGTTCATTTCCGGCAGGGTCAGGCGACGGTTGGCGCGCACCGCACCGTGACAGGCCATGGTGCCCAGCAGCTCGTTGAGGTGCGCCTGAATCCGATCACTGGTGCCGTATTCGAGCAGATCGGCCAGCACGTCGCTGACCAACCGCGTGGCTTCAGCCTGCTTGAGCAGCGCCGGGATCTGCCGGATGGCCAGGGTTTCCGGCCCCAGGCGCTGCAGCTCGAAGCCCAGCTTCTGGAACCACTGGCCGTGCTCCTCGGCACAATCCGCCTCGCGCTGGCTCACCGCGATGGACTCGGGCACCAGCAGCGGCTGACCGCGCAGCCCTTCGCTGGCCATCGCCACCTTGAGTCGCTCGTACATGATGCGCTCATGGGCCGCGTGCATGTCGACGACCACCAGGCCGTGGGCGCTTTCCGCCAGAATGTAGATGCCCTTGAGCTGGGCGATGGCGTAGCCCAGCGGCGGAATGTCGCCCTGCTGCTCCGGCAACGTGGCGGCAGCCGCACCCGCAGGCAGCGGTGCGAAGAACTCGCGGTAAACACCCTGGGCCTCTGCAGCAGGCAGCGGCGATTCGCTGCGCTGCCCCTGGTAACCGGCGCCCGGCGACCGCCAGACCGATTCCACGGGGCGCTCGAGCACGCTGGCGGACAAGCCCATTTCGCCCTGTGGGCCGAACTCGCCCGCCGCCTGGCCGGTTGGCCGCAATACACTTTCCATGGCAGCCGGGGTGGCCAGCTGACTTTCCGGGCGCACCTCACCGAGCGCGCGGTGCAGGGTGCCATACAGGAAGTCGTGAACCATGCGCCCTTCGCGGAAACGCACTTCGTGCTTGGTCGGGTGCACATTGACGTCGACAGCCGTCGGGTCGATCTCCAGAAACAACACGAAGGTCGGATGGCGACCGTTGAACAGCACGTCGCGATACGCCTGACGCACCGCGTGGGCGACCAGCTTGTCACGCACCATGCGGCCATTGACGTAGAAATACTGCAGATCCGCCTGGCTGCGCGAGAAGGTCGGCAAGCCCACCCAGCCCCACAGGTGCAGGCCGTTGCGCTCGATATCGATGGGCAACGCCTGCTCGAGGAAGCCGGCGCTGCACACCGAGGCGACGCGCCGGGCGCGGCTGGCATCGTCATTGGCTTCATGCAGCGACAATACGCTCTTGCCGTTGTGGCGCAGGTGAAAGGCCACGTCGAAACGCGCCAGCGCCAGGCGCTTGATGACTTCCTGCAGGTGATCGAACTCGGTCTTCTCGGCCTTGAGGAACTTGCGCCGCGCCGGGGTATTGAAGAACAGGTCGCGCACCTCCACCGAGGTGCCGACAGGATGGGCGGCCGGCTGCACGCGCGGCTGCATGTCGCGGCCTTCGGTTTCCACCTGCCAGGCCTGATCGGCATCGGCGGTGCGCGAGGTCAGCGTCAGCCGCGCCACCGAGCTGATCGAGGCCAGGGCCTCGCCGCGAAAGCCCATGCTCAAGACCTGCTCGAGGTCTTCGAGCTCGCGAATCTTGCTGGTGGCATGGCGCGCCAGGGCCAACGGCAGGTCATCGGCGGCGATGCCGCGGCCGTCGTCGCGCACGCGCAACAGCTTCACGCCGCCCTGCTCGACATCCACCTCGATGCGTCTGGCACCGGAGTCCAGGCTGTTTTCCAGCAACTCCTTGGCCACCGATGCCGGACGTTCGACCACCTCGCCAGCGGCGATCTGGTTCGCCAGCCGCGGGCTGAGCAGCTGGATGCGCAGCGCTTCACTCATGGCTGTGCGGCCAGCGAGGTCGCCGGGATGTGCAGCGTCTGGCCGACCTTGATCACATCGGACTTCAGCGAGTTGGCGGTACGCAGGTTGGCCAGGCTGACCTGGTAACGCTGGGCGATCAGCGCCAGGCTTTCGCCGGAGGTGACCACATGTTCACGGGGCCCCTGGGCGATCTTGCCGTTGTCGCGCAGCCAGGCGATATAGGTGCCGGGCGGCGGGTTCTGCTCGAAGAACTGCTTCACGCCGGTGACGATGGAGCGCGACAGGCTCTTCTGATGGCTGGCCGAATGCAGTTTGCGCGCCTCGCTGGGGTTGGAGATAAAGCCGGTTTCCACAAGAATCGACGGAATGTCCGGCGACTTCAGCACCATGAAGCCGGCCTGTTCGACGCGGCGCTTGTGCAGCGGGGTGATCTGGCCCATCTGCCCCAGTACCTTCTGCCCGACGTTGAGGCTGGAGGACAGCGACGCGGTCATCGACAGGTCGAGCAGCACCCCGGCGAGCATGCGGTCCTTGTCTTCGAGGCTGACGTTGCCGGCCCCACCGATCAGGTCGGACTGGTTCTCGGCGTCGGCCAGCCAGCGTGCGGTTTCCGAGGTGGCGCCGCGGTCGGACAGCGCATACACCGAGGCCCCGAAGGCGGCCGCACGGGGCGCCGCGTCGGCGTGAATGGAGACGAACAGATCGGCGCCCTTCTTGCGGGCGATCTCGGTGCGTTTGCGCAGCGGAATGAAGTAGTCGCCGGTACGCACCAGCTCACCGCGGAAGCCCTTCTGGGCATTGATCTGGCGCTGCAGTTCCTTGGCGATGGACAGGGTCACGTTCTTCTCGAACTGCCCCTTGGTGGGGCCGAGGGCGCCGGGGTCCTCGCCACCGTGGCCGGCGTCGATGGCGATCACGATATCGCGCTTGCCGCCGGGCACCGGGGCCAGCCTGGGCGGTGCCTGGGTCGGCGTGACGGGCACCGGCGGCGCGCTGGCCGTGGTGGTGGACGGCAGGCTTGGCGCCGCGTCCGACGCCTGGTCGAACAGGTCGACCACCAGGCGATTGCCATACTGCTGGTTGGGCGCCAGGGTAAAGCTCTTGGGCGTGACCTGGGCCGACAGGTCGATGACCACGCGCAGATCTTCCGGCGTGCGCTGCGCCGAGCGCACAGCCGTGATCGGCGTATTGCTCAGCGCCAGCTTGTCCAGCGGCGTGGCCAGCTTGGCACCGCTGATGTCGATGACGATACGATCCGGGGCCGTCAGGGTGAAGACGCTGTGCTGCACCGGCCCGGACAGGTCGAAGACCAGGCGCGTGTTGTCCGGCGCGCGCCACAGGCGAACGCTGCGCACATCCGATGCGGCCCACACATCGGCAGCCATGACCGCCAACATCAGCCCCACCGCGATCATTCGCGCGCCTATGCGCATACCCGCCCCCACTCTATTATTCATGCTCCGGCTGCCAAAACGGCACACCAGCCTTCACCCTTCGCGCCATGACTGCGAAGCAGCAGCGACCGGCCACCCGCTCGCGGGCTAATGGTAATGTCAAGGTCGGCCTTTGGCAAAACGCCGGCGCCGCGCTGCGGCCACTCGATCAGGCACAGGGCATCAGCGTCGAAGTAATCGCGAATACCGAGAAACTCCAGCTCCTCCGCATCGACCAGGCGATAGAGGTCGAAATGGAAGGCGCGAACCTCGCCAATCTCGTAGGGCTCGACCAGCGTGAACGTGGGGCTTTTCACCGCGCCGCGGTGCCCGAGGCCTTGCAGGATGCCCCGTGACAGCGTGGTCTTGCCGGCGCCCAGATCACCCTCCAGGTAAATCATTCCGCGCCCCTGGGTGGCAACGGCAATGCGCGCGCCGAGCGCCAGCATGGCGTCTTCATCGGCGGCGAACAGTTCTAATTCCGACAAGCGGCTCGCTCCTTTAACAAATCGCGGATAGCGTCGCACAGATCGCTGGCCGCCAGACCATTTCCTTTGCCGGCCAATGCCTCACCCGCGCAGGCATGCACCCAGACGCCGAGGCCGGCCGCATCCCACGCACTGCAGCCCTGGGCGAGCAGCGCGCCGATCAACCCGGCCAGCACATCGCCCAGCCCGGCACCGGCCATCACCGGGTCACCGCGATCACACACCAGCAGGCGCCCGCCAGGGTCGGCGACCAGGGTGCCGGCACCTTTGAGTACGCAGACCACGTCATAACGCGTGGCCAGCGCCCTGGCCGCTGCCGGTCGATCCGCCTGCAGCGCCGCTGTCGAGATGCCCAGCAAGCGTGCCGCCTCACCGGGATGGGGGGTGATGACGCTGCCGGGGGCGATATGCACCGCGCCCGTGGCCAACAGGTTGAGCGCGTCGGCATCCCACACCTGGGCGCCGCCAGCGGCCACCGCTGCCGACAGCAGGCTGCGGCCCCAGGCGCCCTGGCCAAGCCCAGGGCCGACGACCCACACCGTGATCCTGTCCGCCAGGGCGTGCAGTTGATTGGCCGAGGCGACCGCCAGGCTCATCACCTCGGGTAGCCGGGTCTGCGCGGCGCCGATATTTTCGGCGCGAGTGGCCAGCGACACCATGCCGGCGCCACCGCGCAGCGCGCTCTGCGCCGAGAGCAGTGCCGCGCCACCGGTACCCTGATCACCGCCAACCACCAACAGATGGCCAAGCTGGCCCTTGTGGGTGGTGGGCTGGCGCGCCGGCACCTGCGGCAGTAGCTCACCCGCCAGGCGCCGCGCAGTGGATTGCTGGCTGGCAACGAGCTCGGCATCGGCCTTTAGTGAATCGAACAGCAGGCGGCCGACATGATCGAGCGCTGCGCCAACGTACAGGCCGAGTTTCAAACCGATCAGGGTGACGGTGAGCTGCGCCTTTACCGCCGCGCCCAGCACCTGCCCCGTATCGGCGCAGATCCCCGAGGGAATATCCACCGCCAGCACCGGGCAGCCACTGCGTTTGACCCACTCGATGGCCGCCGCATAAGGCTCGCGCACCTCACCCCTGAGGCCGGTACCGAGCAACGCATCGACCAGCACCCCGCGCGCCTGGCAGCTCTCGCTCCAGGCCAGCACCTCGACACCGGCCGCGCGGGCCTCGTGGTAGGCCCGCGCGGCATCGCCCTGTAACCGTCGCGGCTCACTGACCGCCAGCACCTGTACTTGCCAGCCGGCACGCTGTGCCAGTGCCGCGATCAGGTAGCCGTCGCCGGCATTGTTGCCGTGGCCAGCCAGGACGGTGACCGCGCCGGCGGCCGGCCATTCGCGGCGCAGGGCCCGCCAGATGGCCTGGGCGGCGCGGCGCATCAGCTCGAAACCGGGCGTACCGGCAGCGATCAGCGCAGCATCCAGCGCGCGCACCTGGGCGGCGCTGTAGAGCGCGAGAGGAAGATGGTCTGATGAATGCCGCATGCCTGAGCTCCGATGTCTGGCAGAATTATACGCCGCCTACTGCAGATTCCCGCCCAGCATGACCGACGCCACCCTCGACCTCGCCAGCCTCGCCCAGTCCATCAAGGACTGGGGCCGTGAGCTGGGCTTCCAGCAGGTGGGCATCAGTGGCCTGCAGCTGGGCGAGCACGAAGCCCACCTGCAACGCTGGCTGGATGCCGGCTACCAGGGCGAGATGGACTATATGGCCGCGCATGGCCGCAAACGTTCACATCCCGACGAGCTGGTGCCCGGCACCCTGCGCGTGGTGTCGCTGCGCATGGACTACCTGCCCGGTGACACGCAGATGGCCCGGCGCCTGCAGGAGCCGGAAAAGGCCTATGTGTCGCGCTACGCCCTGGGCCGTGATTACCACAAGCTGATCCGCAAACGCCTGCAACAGCTGGCCGAGCGCATTCAGCAGGCCATCGGGCCATTCGGCTACCGCGCCTTCGTCGACAGCGCACCGGTGCTGGAAAAGGCCATCGCCGAGCAGGCCGGCCTCGGCTGGATCGGCAAGAACACCCTGGTGCTCAACCGCAAGGCCGGCAGCTACTTCTTTCTCGGCGAGCTGTTCGTCGACATCCCGCTACCGACAGACGAGCCCCACGCCAGCGAACACTGCGGGCGCTGCAGCGCCTGCCTGGACATCTGCCCGACCGCCGCCTTCGTCGGCCCCTATGTGCTGGATGCGCGGCGCTGCATCTCCTACCTGACCATCGAGCTCAAGGGCCCGATTCCCGAGGAGCTGCGCGCGCCCATCGGCAACCGGGTGTTCGGCTGCGACGACTGCCAGATGGTCTGCCCCTGGAACCGCTTCGCCAAGGCCACCGAGCAGGGCGACTTCCAGCCGCGCCACAGCCTGGACAATGCCGAGCTGGCCGCGCTGTTTCGCTGGAGCGAGGAGGAGTTTCTCAGCCGTACCGAGGGCTCACCGCTGCGCCGCGCCGGTTACGAGCGCTGGCTGCGCAACCTGGCCGTCGGCCTGGGCAACGCGCCGTCGAGCATTGCGGTGCTGGAGGCACTGCAGGCCCGCCGCGAGCATCCGTCGGCGCTGGTGCGCGAACATGTGGAGTGGGCGCTGGCGCAGCATGCCCAGCGCCAGGGCTGAGTCAACTCCATAGCCTGGGTCGAGCGCAGCGATACCCAGGTTTGCGCAGTTTTCCCGAGTTACGCCTGCGGCTAACCCGGGCTACGCAATGGCAGCTTTCAGACCTTGAGCAGGTGCTGGCGGTAGTACTTGAGCTCGGCGATCGACTCGCGGATATCGTCCAGCGCCTGGTGCGTACCGGTTTTCACGAAGCCTTCCTTGACCCCCGGGGCCCAGCGCTCGGCGAGAATTTTCAGGGTCGAGACGTCCAGGTAGCGGTAATGGAAGTAGGCTTCCAGCGCCGGCATGTACTTGTAGAGGAAACGGCGATCCTGGCCGATGCTGTTGCCACAGATCGGCGACTTGCCCTTTGGCACCCACTTTTCCAGAAAGGCGATGGTTTGCGCCTCGGCCTCGGCCTGGCTGATCCGGCTGTCGCGCACGCGCTGGGTCAGGCCGCTCTCGCCGTGGGTGCGGGTGTTCCACTCATCCATCGCCGCCAGGCGCTCGTCACTCTGGTGCACGGCGATCACCGGGCCTTCGGCCAGCACGTTGAGCTGGGTATCGGTGACAATGGTCGCCATTTCGATGATGACATCCGTCTCGGGATCGAGGCCGGTCATTTCCAGGTCGATCCAGATCAGGTTCTCTGGGTTCTGCATGCTGCGCTCCTCTATAGAACTGCCATTCTAGCCAATCTCCCAGAGCAGCAGGCGCGAATCACGCCAGTCTTTCAGCTCCACCACACGCTGCGGCGCTACGCCGGGGATCTCGAAGGTATTGCTGATCAGCCAGGCGTTTTCCGGCAGCTCTGCGCGAGCTTTATCCCAGAGTGCGGGCATCGGCGCCGGCGACAGAAAGCAGTAGGCGACGTCGATACTGCTCAGGTCGGCGCGCCACAGGTTCTGGTAGCGAATCCGGCAGTTACCCTGCCCGATACAGCGCAGCCAGGCGATGGCAAAGGATAGCGGCGCCGTTTCCACGCCCACGAATTGCGCCTGTGGAAAACGCCGCGCCAGCCACAGCAAGGTGCCTGCCGGGCCGCAGCCCAGGTCGACGAAACTGAAGCGTTCAGCACGCCCTTCGAGCAAGCGCGCCAGCTCATTGCGGCTGCCCGAGCCGGTCAGGTAGAGCGGCACGCGCTCGCCGAAGCTGTTCCAGTTGAGCAGCAACACCAGCACAAAGCCGAGCAGGAACAGCCAGGAGGGCAAGGGCGCCCCACTGGCCAGCAGCAGCCCCGGCACGAACAGCAGGTTCAGCCACCACCACCAGCGCGACAGCCCCAGCCAGCGCGCCAGGCAGGCACAGAGCAGGCCATGCAGGAGCCCGGCAGCCAGCGGGCTGGGCCGCCAGGCCGACAGATGGGCCACCACCACGATCGCCAGGCCCATGCCAAGGGTAACCACAAGCTGGATAAGCAGGGCCAGCAAGGCGGGGTAGCGTTCGCCCAGGCGCTGCAATGCGCGTTGAAAAGCTGCCATGCCGACAGGGCTCTTGAAAGACGGCTGGCCAGTCTAGCATCCGCAAATTGCCGCTTCTCCAGGCGTGCTAGAATCGCCGCCATTTCAAGCGCAGCACAACTCGGAAGCCCCATGGCCAAACGCCAACTCAACCGCCGGCAAAACTGGCGCATCGAAAAGATCCAGGGCGAGCGCGCCGCACGCGCCGCCAAGCGCGAATCCCGCGTGGTGGAAACCCTGGAAGGCGGCGACCTGGGCCCGGAGCAGACCGGCCTGGTGATCGCCCACTTCGGCGTGCAGGTGGAGGTCGAAGCCACCGATGGTGCGCTCAGCGGCCAGGTGTTCCGCTGCCACCTGCGCGCCAACCTGCCGACGCTGGTCACTGGCGACCGCGTGGTGTGGCGCCCGGGCAACCAGGGCATTGGCGTGATCGTCGCCCAGCTGCCCCGCGACACCGAGCTGTGCCGCCCGGACACCCGCGGCCAGCTGAAGCCGGTGGCGGCCAACGTCGACCTGATCGTGATCGTCTTCGCACCACTGCCCGAGCCGCACGCCAACCTGATCGACCGCTACCTGGTCGCCGCCGAGCACGCCGGCATTCGCCCATTACTGCTGCTCAACAAGGCCGACCTGATCGACGCGCAGAACGAAAGCGCGCTGAATGCGCTGCTCGCCGTGTATCGCCAGCTGGGTTATCCGCTGCTGGAAGTCTCGGCGCTGGAAGGCGACGGCATGGAACTGCTCAAAAAGCAGCTCGACGGCAACATCAGCGTGTTCGTCGGCCAATCGGGGGTGGGCAAGTCGTCGTTGGTCAACAGCCTGCTGCCGGGCGTCGATACCCGCGTCGGCGCGCTGTCCGAGCTGACCGGCAAGGGTACGCACACCACCACCACGGCGCGGCTGTTTCACTTCCCGGGTGGCGGTCAGCTGATCGACTCACCGGGTATCCGTGAATTCGGCCTTGGCCACGTCAGCCGTGACGATGTGGAAGCGGGCTTTATCGAGTTCGCCGAGCTGCTCGGCCATTGCCGCTTCCGCGACTGCAAGCACGACCGCGAGCCTGGCTGCGCACTGCTGAAGGCGCTTGAAGATGGGCGCATTCAGCCGCAGCGGATGAACAGTTACCGGCACATTCTGGCCAGCCTGCCGGAACCGGAGTACTGATCAGGGCACCGGCCGATCACTCGGCCGGCTGGTCCATCTGCAGCGTGCCGTCCTCGAAGATGTTCAGCTTCTCGCGCAGCTGATCATTGGAGAGCGGCTCGCCGGCAGGCGCAGCACCTGCGCCACCTGCGGGCGCGTCCGGGGCCGGATCGGGCGCCAGCGCGCCACCGCTCTGCTCGCCTTCGATGTCGCGCTGCGCCTTCTTGTTCAGCACCACGATATCGATACGCCGGTTGACCGGGTTGAACGGATCGTCACGGTCGAACAGCGCCGATGAGGCGTAGCCGACCACCCTCGCCACCTGTGCATCGTCGTAGCCCGCCGCGATCAGCACGCGCCGCGCCGCGTTGGCGCGATTGGCCGACAGCTCCCAGTTACCGAAGCCGCCCGCCCCGGCGAACGGCTTGGCATCGGTATGCCCGCTGATGCTGATCTTGTTGGGTACCGCCTTGATGGTGTCGGTCAGGGCAAACAGGATGTCCTCGAAGTAAGGCTGCAACTGGGCACTGCCGAGGGCGAACATCGGTCGGTTCTCGGCATCGACGATCTGGATGCGCAGGCCGTCCTGGGTGATCTCGAACAGGATCTGATCCTTGAAGCGCTGCAGTTGCGGGTCCAGCTCGACCTTGTTCTGCAATTCCTGCAGCAGCAGCTCCAGGCGTTCGCGCTCGACCTCCTCGGCCTTGGCCTCGGCCTGTTCGGCGTCCAGCTCGGCGGGGGCCTTGGGGTCGGTGTCGGCTTCGTCGCCCGGTGCTTCCTGGGGCTGCTCGTTGAGAGTGCGGTCCGGCGATGGCGTCGGCGAGCCACCCAGGTCGATCACGTAGGGGCTGGCGCTCTCGGAAAAGCCGATGGGGTCCTTGAAGTAACCGGAAATCAGCTTCTTCTGCTCGGGGGTGGCCGAGGACATCAGCCACATCACCATGAAGAACGCCATCATCGCCGTGGCGAAGTCGGCGAAGGCGATCTTCCAGGCGCCACCGTGGTGGCCGCCGGCAACCTTCTTGACCCGTTTGACGATAATCGGCTGGTTGTTTTCCATGGTGCTTAGCTTCCGCGCATGGCCTGTTCAAGCTCGCTGAAGCTTGGGCGATGCGCCGGATAAAGGGTCTTGCGCGAGAACTCCACGGCCAGCGTTGGTGGCATGCCGGAGGCAGACGCCACCAGGCCGGCCTTGATGGCCTCGTAGACGTTGAGTTCTTCCTTGGCATCGTGCTCGAGCGCGGCAGCCAGCGGACCGAAGAAGCCGTAGGAGGCGAGAATGCCCAGGAAGGTACCGACCAGCGCGGTACCGACCTTCTCACCGATCTGCGCGTTGTCCGCTTCGGCGAGGATCGACATGGTGATCACGATCCCCAGTACCGCGGCGACGATCCCCATTGCCGGCATACCATCGGCGACCTTCGCCACGGCGTGAGCGGGATGCTCCAGCTCCTCCTTGAGGCCGACCAGCTCCATGTCGAACAGGCCTTCGAGCTCGTGGGGGGCCATGTTGCCCGAGGACATGATTCGCAGGTAATCGCAGATGAACGCGACCATCCGCTCGTCGCCCAGCACCGCCGGGTACTTGCTGAAGATCGGGCTGGCCGCCGGATCCTCGAGGTCGGCCTCGATGGCCATCATCCCCTCGCGGCGCGCCTTGTTGAGGATCTCGTAGAGCAGGCGCAGCACTTCAAGGTAGTAGTCGTGGGTGAAGCGCGACTTGAACATCTTCAAGGACTTCTTGAAGACGGTCATGAACATGCTGCCCGGGTTGGACTGCAGGAAGGCACCCAGCGCCGCCCCGCCGATGATCAGCACCTCGAAGGGGTGCACCAGTGCCATGATCTTGCCGCCGGACGCGACGAAACCGCCGAGCACGCAAGCGAATACAACGATGATGCCGATGATTTTGGCCATAGAAAGAAACTTGAGCAGGTGAGAAAGAAAGGGTGAGCGCGCGAATCCCCTTCTACTTATCGGAAGAGATACGCCAGACTATAGTCAGTTAAGTCTAAAAAAAGCCATTTTGGCACACCCCCATGGTCGCAAGCACGCCGTTACCGCGCACTCTCGATGCCTGGCTCAAGCAGTTGGACGGCCAGCTGTTGCCCATCGCGGCCCATCACCATCAGCAGGTGCGCCGCGCACTGGGTGACAGCCGCCGCTCGCTGCGCGAGATTGCCGACCTGATGCAGGACAGCCCGGCGCTGGTGCTCAGCGTGCTGCGCGAGGCCAACAGCAAGGGCAGTACCCTGGGCGAAGCGGCGGAAAGCCTGGAAACGGCCCTGACCCGCCTGGGCCTCAAGCGCGCCGAAGAGCTGCTGGCTCGCCTGCCTGCCCGAGCCCTCACGGACATCCCCTTGCCGCTTCGGCAGATCCAGCTGATCAGCCAGCATGCCGCCCACCAGGCCAACGGCCTGTTCGCCGCGCGCCTGGCGCGCCTGTGGCAGGAAATCCATTGGGGCAGCCTGCTGTTTCTATCCCCCGTATGGGTCCTGCTGGCCGCTCACCCCCATCTGTTCGAAGCCTGGGAACAGCGCGTGCTGATCAACGGCGAGCCGCCGGTCAAGGTCGAGCGCGACATGCTCGGCGTCGCGCTGTTCGATCTGTGCCTGGCGCTGGCCGAACGCTGGCGCCTGCCGGCGTGGATCATCCAGGGTTATCGCCTGCTGATCGATGACCGCCGGCTGCTGGGCAAGGCCCTGCACCTGGCGCGCCGCCATGACGAACCGCTGCGCCAGCAGCAGGAGCTGGACGCCGACCCGGCCCTGCAGCGCTGGCTCACCCAACCTGCCAACAGCATCCTGCTGGCCAATGTGCTCGCCGTATCGGCGCACAACGCCTGGAGCGGCCCGCATACCAAGCGCTGGCACGGGCTCAACAGCCTGTACCTGCAGTTGCCGCTCGGCGAACTGCAACAGCAGATCCACCAGAACGCGGCGCACAGCGCACGGCAACTGGATACCGTCGGCCTCTGGCACCCTGCCGAAGCCTTGCTGTGGCCGTGGAATGCCCGTCACTTTCAAGCGCCCAAAGCGGCCGCGCCCCCCCAGGTCAGTGACTGGCGACAGCTGTGTGGCCAATTGCTCGCCCAGCCCTCGGCATTCAGCAACGTGCAGCAGCTCACCACTTGCGCCCGCCAGGCGGTGCAGGCCGCCGGTTTGTCACGGGTGGTAATGCTGCTCGCCGATCGCAGCCACAGCCGCCTCCAGGTGCAACAGCACGCTGGCGTGACGCCCAGCGCCAGCGGCCTGACCCTCGATCCGAAGCAGAGCCAGGTGCTGCGCCGCCTGCTGGAAAAGCCGGCGCAATTGCGTCTTACCCCGGCGAATGTCGCGCAGTTCTCGGCTTTGCTGCCCGGCGACCTGAAAGCCCTGCTGCCCAGCGAACACCTGCTGATCCGCTCCCTGGCCAGCAACCAACGGGTGGTGATGCTGCTGTTCGCCGACCAGAGTGGCCAGCCGATCGGCGACACCATCGCGCAGGCCTTCACCAAGACCGGCCAATGCATCGAGCGCGCGCTGGACACCTTCAGCAAACGTCAGCGTTGAGCGGCGCCGCTTTGGCGCATTCTTCTGCGCTACAATCGCCCCTTTAATTCCGCCAACGAGGCCTGTATGACAGCCTTCGACGAATTGCCGCTGGTCATAGAGCCGGCGGATCTCGCCGCACGCCTGCAAGCGCCCGAGCTGATCCTGGTCGATCTGAGCAGCCACCAGCGTTATCTGGCCGGCCACATTCCCGGTGCCCGCTTCGTCGACGGCAAGCGCACGCAGTCCAGCAAGCCGCCGGCCCCCGGCCTGCTGCCCGAGCTGGCGCAACTCGAGGCACTGTTCAGCGAGCTGGGCCACCATCCACACGCGACCTACGTGGTGTACGACGACGAGGGCGGTGGCTGGGCCGGCCGGTTCATCTGGCTGCTGGACGTGATCGGCCACTCGCGCTACCACTTTCTCAATGGCGGCCTGACCGCCTGGCAAGCCGAAGGCCGGCCGCTGAGCCAGGACACGCCGGCGCCGCAGCACACGGCGGTGTCGCTGTCGCTCAGCGACGAGCCGACGGCCAGCGCCAGCTACCTGCAATCGCGCCTGGGCGCCGCCGACCTGGCCATCTGGGATGCACGCTCGGCCGAGGAGTACCGCGGCGAAAAGGTGCAGGCCGCACGGGGTGGGCACATCCCCGGCGCGATTCACTTCGAGTGGACTGCGGGCATGGATCCCGCCCGTGGCCTGCGCATCCGCCAGGACATCGCCGAGCAGTTGAACCAGTTGGGGCTGAGCGCCGACAAGGAAATCATCACCCATTGCCAGAGCCATCGCCGCTCCGGCTTCACCTACCTGGTCGCCAAGGCCCTGGGCTACCCGCGGGTCAAGGCCTACGCCGGCTCCTGGGGCGAGTGGGGCAACCTGACCGACACACCTGTCGAACGTTGAGTTCGACCTGACTGTCCATTCTCATATGCCCGGCAAGCATGGCCGGGCAGCCAAGGAATAACGATGAAAGAACGCCTGTTTATCCTCAGCCAGCACCTGACCCCGCACCACCTGCTGTCGCGCCTGATCGGCTGCGCCGCGGAGTGCCGTGCTGCCTGGTTCAAGAACCGCCTGATCGGCTGGTTCGCCAAGCAGTACCAGGTCGACATGAGCGAGGCACAGGTCGAAGACCTCACCGCCTACGAGCATTTCAACGCCTTCTTCACCCGTGCCCTCAAGGAAGGCGCCCGGCCGCTGGACAACCAGCCCGGCGCCGTTCTGAGCCCCGCCGATGGCGCGATCAGCCAGCTGGGCCGCATCGAACATGGCCGGGTATTCCAGGCCAAGGGCCACAGCTACAGCGTGACCGAGCTGCTGGGCGGTGACAGCGCGCGCGCCGCTCCCTTCATGGGTGGCGACTTCGCCACCGTGTACCTGTCGCCCAAGGATTATCACCGCGTGCATATGCCGCTGGCCGGCACCCTGCGCGAGATGATCTACGTGCCGGGTCGGCTGTTCTCCGTCAACCAGACCACCGCGGAAAACGTCCCCGAGCTGTTCGCCCGCAACGAGCGCGTGGTGTGCCTGTTCGATACCGAGCGCGGGCCGATGGCCGTGGTACTGGTTGGCGCGATGATCGTCGCCTCCATCGAAACCGTGTGGGCCGGGCTGATCACGCCGCCCAAGCGCGAGCTGAAAACCGTGCGCTACGACGAAGCCGCGCGGGCGCCGATCAGCCTGGCAAAAGGTGCCGAGCTGGGCCGCTTCAAGCTGGGTTCCACGGCCATCGTGCTGTTCGGCCCCGAGCAGGTGAAATGGGCCGAAGAGCTGGGTGCCAATAGCCCGGTGCGCATGGGCCAACTGCTTGGCCAATGAACCGTTCACCCATCCCGCAGCCCCGGCCCGTGGCGCGGCAAAGGCTGCGATGATGGCCGGATGCTGCTAGAGTCGCTGCACCCTGACCAACGAGTCGCTCGAATGCTGGCGCTGGAGTAACGAAGCTAGATGGATAAACAGAGCCCCCACCTTTTGCTCCGCGTCCCGACGCCGACCAAGCAGGGCCTGACTTTCTGCGACG
The DNA here is from genome assembly GCF_031119625.1 of Pseudomonas sp. G34. Classification (GTDB taxonomy): domain Bacteria; phylum Pseudomonadota; class Gammaproteobacteria; order Pseudomonadales; family Pseudomonadaceae; genus Aquipseudomonas. The sequence continues at coordinate 211,426 of NZ_JAVHZV010000002.1, read as the reverse complement.
CCACGCCACGTGACCTGAAACGCTGGATCGCCGGCCTGCCCAAGGCCAATATCGGCGAAACCGCCCGCCAGTTGTACCAGGCGCTGATCGAGCTCAACCAACTGCTGACCCCGTCGGACAATCGTATCCAGCTGCTCGAGCTGCTGCGTCCCGAAGTGTATTTCGTCTGCCAGCACCTGGAGCGCCACTTCCTCAACCAGGCCATCGTGCTCGATGAGCGTCCGCGCAAGGTCGCCAACCTCTGCCAGGCGTTGCAGAACCACCTGGCCATCGGTTACAAACTGATCATCTCGCGCCTGGCCACGCAGCCCAACCGCGAGCGCAATGCGCTGCTCGGCACCGCGTTGCAACGCGCCGTGCACAGCCTCAACGGCCCGCTGATTCGCACCAGCCAATTGTATTGCCCGGTGCCCGAAGGCCTGTGGCTGGAGCTGCACCAGCTGTACCTGATTGCCCGTCGACACGAGTTGCACAGGGTGGTGATTCGCGACCCGTTGGCCCGCCATACCCAGGGAATGAGCGTCGAGCAGGGCTATATCGTTGCCCTGCTGATCGGTTGCTCGCGCTGCAACCAGATGCGCCAGAGCGCCATTGCCCGCCTGGCCGAAGCCCTGGAAGCCTGGAGCACGCTGGTCAACCTGCAGGGCGGCGGCCAGCCGACCAGCATCTTCGCCGTGGCGCCGCAACTGGACGGCCCGCCGCGCTACACCTCGCTGTTTCAGCCAAGCGAGCTGCAGGGTGCCCTGGGCATCGACCCTACCCCCCTGGTCGATGCCATCAAGGATCACCTGGAGCTGCTGCCCGAGGAGCGCCCTCGCTCGCGCCTGTCGGTACCCGAGGGTTTCAGCGTGGACATGCTGCAGCATGCCGCCGCGGCCTGGGGGGATATCTCCGAGCGTACCTTCCAGCGCACCCAGGGCACTGGCAGCATGACCCTGTGCATCGGCATGAGCGCCCTGAATTACTACCTGGCCAACGGCCGTGCGTTCAGCGAAATTCTCAAGCAGCAGGTCGACACCACCGCGTCGTTCAAGCCGCTGAGCGGCGAGCCCGACGTCTGGGCCAACGCCCACGACGCGCGCCGCGTCAACGATTGGGACAACGGCTTGCCCTTCGAAGAGATCGAATACCCCAAACCCGCTTCCGAGCAGGACGAACAAGCCAACGCGGTGGAAAGCTACCCGACCTTCGCCTTGTCCATCGTCAACCACAGCCCCGGCGGCTATTGCCTGTCGTGGCCCAAGGAAGTACCCAGCCAGCTGCAGGCCGGCGAGATTCTCGGCATCCGCGACAACCCCCAGCAGGGCTGGAGCGTCGCCGTGGTGCGCTGGATCCGCCAGGTACGCGGTGGCGGTACGCAGATGGGCATCGAGCTGATCGCCCCCCACGCGCAGTCCTGTGGCCTGCAACTGGTGCGCAAGACCGAGCAGAACAGCCAGTACCTGCGCGCCCTGCTGCTGCCGGAAATCGCCGCCATCTCGCGGCCGGCCACGCTGATCACCCCGCGCCTGCCGTTCCAGGAAGGCAGCAAGGTGCTGATCAACATCAACGGCAAGGAGCGCCGCGCGGTGCTCAGCCAGAAGCAGGTCAGCACCGGCAGTTTCAGCCAGTTCGAGTACCACGATCTGGAGCAGAAAGCCGCGCACCACGCGACCTCCGTCACAGCCTCCGGTACCCAGCGACCTGCCGGGGAGGAAGACTTTGACTCACTCTGGAAGTCGCTGTAGATTGCCGGGAAACCCTAATTTCCCGCCCTCTTCTGCTGTTTTATCGCAGATTCGACTTCGCTAATGGCCATCGAAAAGAAAACCATCCGCCTGCTGATTCTCGAAGACTCGCAGAATGAGGCCGAGCGTCTCGTCAGCCTGTTCCGCAATGCCGGTAACGCCACCCGCGTGCACCGCCTGATTTCCCCTGAAGACCTGCTCGAAGCGCTCAAACACAACTGGGATCTGCTGATCTGTTCGCCGGCCAGCGACTGCCTCGATCCCCATGAAGCGCTCGCCAGCATCCGCAAGCAGGGCAAGGACATTCCGATCATCATGCTGCTGGCCGACAACGAGCCGGACAGCGTCACCGAAGCGCTGATGCTCGGCGCCCAGGATGCCCTGCCCCAGGGTGAAGACGAGCGCCTGGTGCTGGTCGCCCGCCGCGAACTGGTCAACCTCGAGGAGCGCCGCGCCCGCCGCGCTGCCGAAGTAGCCCTGCGCGAAGCCGAGAAACGCTGCCAGTTGCTGCTCGACAGCTCGGTCGACGCCATCGCCTACGTGCACGATGGCATGCACATCTATGCCAACCGCGCCTACCTGGAGCTGTTCGGCTTCGATGACGCCGAAGAGCTCGAAGGCCTGCCGATGATCGACCTGATCGGCGCCAGCGATCAGGGAGCCTTCAAGGAATTCCTCAAGAACCACCAGCAGATGGACAACCACGAGCTCGGCTGCGCCGGTGTGCGCACCGACGACAGCAGCTTCCCGGCGCGCATCAGCCTGTCGCCGGCGGCCTACGATGGCGAGCCGTGCATTCAAGTGGTGATCCGCGCGGAAACCGCCAACGCCGAGCTGGAAGAGAAGCTGCGCGAGATCAGCAGCCTGGATCTAGTCACCGGCCTGTACAACCGCACCCACTTCCTCGAACTGATGGACCAGGCCGCCCACCGCGCCGTCCATGACGAGCAGCCGGCCAGCCTGGCCTACATTCGCGTCGACCGCTACGCCGCCCTGCTCGCCGACATGGGCCTGGGCGCCATCGACCTGCTGCTCACCGACCTGGCCACCCTGCTGCGCGCCCACTTCCCGCAGGACGCGCAACTGGCGCGCTTCGGCGACGACGTGTTCGCCGTGCTGCAGACCGGCCTGTCGCCGCAGCAGCAGCGCCCGCTGCTCGAAGCCCTGCTGAAGAAGGCCGAAGCGCACCTGTTCGATATCAACGGGCGCACCGCGCAGACCACGCTGTCCATCGGCGTGGCCGGCCTCAACGAGACCACGCCCAAGGCCGGGGAAGTCATCGACCGCGCGCAGCGCTGTGCTGACCAACTCGACGAGCCCGGCACCCTCAAGCTGTTCGACCCGGCCCAGGAACTGGCCGCCGCCGCCAGCCGTGGCAGCGTGGTGGCGATGGTGCAGCAGGCGCTGGAACAGAACAGCTTCCGCCTGTTGTTCCAGCCGGTTATCAGCCTGCGCGGCGACGAGCACGAGCACTACGAGGTGCTGCTACGCCTGCTCAGCCCGTCCGGCGAGGAAGTGCCGCCAGATGAATTCCTCGCCGTGGCCAGGGACTCGGGCATGGGTGAGAAGATCGACCGCTGGGTGATCCTCAGCTCGATCAAGCTGCTGGCCGATCACCGTTCCAAGGGCCACGCGACGCGCCTGTTCGTGCACCTGTCCAGCGCCAGCCTGCAGGATCCGACGTTGCTGGCATGGCTGAGCGTGGCGTTGAAAGCCGCACGGCTGCCGTCCGACGCCCTGGTGTTCCAGTTCAGCGAGCCGGATGCGGTCACCTACCTGAAGCAGGCCAAGGCACTGGCCCAGGGCCTCAAGGACCTGCATTGCCACCTGGCGCTGAGCCAGTTCGGCTGCGCCCTGAATCCGTTCAACACGCTGCGTCACCTGCCGGTCGACTTCGTCAAGGTGGATGGCTCGTTCACCAAGGAGCTGGGCGATCCGGTCAATCAGGAAAACCTGAAAACCATGCTGGCCAGCCTGCACAGCCAGGCCAAGCTGACCATCGTGCCATTCGTGGAATCGGCCAGCGTGCTGGCCACCCTGTGGCAGGCGGGTACCAACTACATCCAGGGCTACTACCTGCAGGGCCCGAGCCAGTCGATGGACTACAACTTCTCGTCGGACGACTGACCGACGGGGCAGCCTGGCTGCCCCGCTCGCGCCTCAGATACCTTAGAATCTGGTCATAATCTTTCAGCCCGGGTTCGTCGATTTTGGCAGCTAAGTGGCGGGAGCGGCCGTTCGGCCGCTTTGCCTTTATGGTGCTCCTCGTGCCACAGAATTATCAGACGACACCAATCGCCCCTTCAGGAGGCCGAGCGGAATCGTTGTGGAGAGGGTTGAGCGACATGGATGTCGCGAGAGCCGCGATGGGCCAGGGACGGCCCTTCGCGGCGTGCCCTCGGAACAATGATGGAGCGAGGGAACCCCAGCGCAGCTGGGGCCGGATGCCGGGGCTAGACCTTTTGGTTTCTTTTGGGGCGATGCCAAAAGAAACCCGCTCGTCAGAGCGGAACCGGACGTATGAGCAACGCGATAACGATGGAAAACCACAGCTCACGCATCGCATGTGGAACGTAAAGAACTTGCGGCTAAAGCCCCCCTTCCGAGTCACGCGAACGTCCGCTCTCGCCTTGTAGTTGCCGCTTCATGCGCACAAAGATCGTGAGCAGGTTCTTAGCGCTGCAGATCGCGCTCGTGCACACCCAGCAGATACAACACACCATCCAGGCCCAGGGTCGAGATCGCCTGCCTGGCCGACTGTTTCACCAGCGGCTTGGCACGAAACGCTACCCCGAGACCGGCGATGGCCAGCATCGGCAGGTCGTTGGCACCATCACCCACGGCGATGGTCTGCTCCAGCTGCAAGCCTTCCCTGTGCGCCAGCTCGCGCAGCAGATCGGCCTTGCGCTGGGCATCGACGATCGGCTCGACGGCGACACCGGTGACCTTGCCATCGACCACCGCCAGCTCGTTGGCGAACACGTAGTCGATGCCCAGCTTGGCCTGCAGCTGGTTGGCGAAGTAGCTGAAGCCGCCGGAGAGGATGGCGGTCTTGTAGCCCAGGCGCTTGAGCTCGGCGAACAGCCGCTCGGCGCCTTCGGTCAGGCGCAGCGAGGCGCCGATCTCGTCGAGCACGCCGACGTCCAGGCCCTTGAGCAGCGCCAGGCGCTCCTTGAAGCTGGCGCGAAAATCCAGCTCGCCGCGCATCGCCCGCTCGGTGATCGCCGACACCTTGTCACCGATACCGGCAGCCTTGGCCAGCTCGTCGATCACTTCGGCTTCGATCAGCGTCGAGTCCATGTCGAACACTGCCAGGCGGCGGTGACGGCGCTGCAACGAGTCGGCCTGGAAGGCGATGTCCACGCCCAGCTCATCGGCGGCGCGGAGGAACTCGGCGCGCAGCCCGGCGGCATCGCCGGGCTCGCCACGCAGGGAGAACTCGATGCAGGCGTTGCCCGGCTGCGCACCAAGCGCCACCGGCAGGGACAGCCGCTCGATACGTTCGATAGCCAGGCCCTGCTCGGTGCTCAGCGCACTGACGCGCTGCACCTGCTCGGCCGTGACCTGACGGCTCAGCAGGGTGACGATATGCCGCTCGCGCCCCTGCCCCTCGACCCAGCGCCGGTAATCGGCTTCATCGACCTGGGTAAAAAGCGCCTGCTGGCCCAGTTCCTGCGCCGTGCTCAGCACCGCCCTGGACAGCGCTGGCGTCTGCGTGCCATCGGCCACCTCGATCAGGATGCCCAGCGATGCAGCGCCGTGCACGGCAGCCTGGGCGATATCGAGGATGTTGACGCCAGCCTGGGCCAGCACGCCGGTAATGGCGGCAGTGAGGCCAGGCCGATCTTCACCGGTAACCTTGATCAGGACGATTTCGCGCAAGACGTACTCCGGGGCTCGCAGGACTATGAACGGTCTGCCGAACGGCAATGTGCAGCAGGGCCGGTGAAAAAACGCACATTCTAACCATTTCAGCCCCCTACGGGTACGCGCAGCGCTTTGCCCTGTGCGGGCCGCTCGCTATACTGCGCGCCACTTCCAGTCAACGAGAGCCGAGCTCTGTGAACCGGCCCGCCCCCGTAAAGCCCGACAATTTCTTCCTCCTGCTTTTCCGTGCACTGCGCCAACGCCGCGTGCCACTGGCATTGCGCATCGTCAGTCACAGCCTGTTGCTGGTGGCCATGGCGCTGGTGATCTATGCCTGGGTGATCGGCATGCAGTTCAAGCAGGCCATGCAGCAGCAGGCCGAGGCGCTGGGCAGCAGCCTGATCACCCAGACCGCCGCGTCGGCCACCGAACTGCTGGTGTCCAACGACATCCTCAGCCTCAACGTGCTGCTCAATAACCTGGTGAAAAATCCGCTGGTGGCCCATGCGGCCATCTACAGCGTGGACAACCGCATCCTCGCCGAAGCCGGTACCCGCCCCAGCAAGAGCATGCTCGGCGAAACCGAAGGCCTGTATTCGACGCCCATCACCTTTCAGGAGGTGATGGCCGGGCAGCTGCGCATCAGCCTGGACATGCAGCAGTTCGAACAGCCGATGACCATCAGCCTGCAGAGCATGGGCATTCTCAGCCTGATCCTGTTGGCCCTGACCCTGTCGCTGAGCCTGCGCCTGGGCCGGCAGATCTCCACGCCGCTGATGCAGATGCGCGTCTGGCTGCGCGACCCGGACGATTATGCCCCGGGCGGCAACCGCCAGGACGAGATCGGTGACCTGGCGCGCCAGCTGCAGGCACGCCTGGCTCCCGAGAAGCCGGAACCGGAACCCGAGCCGGAATTCGACGACCTCGATGACCTGGGCGACGATTTCCTCGACGACGAGCACGAGGACGACCGCGATGGGCGCGACCAGCGCGCCGCCCCGAGCTTCGCGATGCGTGACCTGCGCGACACCCGCTTCGACAGCGAGGACGACTACGATCCGCCAAGCCGTCGCCGCGACGAGCACGACGACGACGCCTTCGCCGACCTGTACGACGATGAAGACAGCCCGGCCGAGCCCGCACCAGCGGCCCCGCCGAAACCACGCAAGAGCGCGGTGCTGGCCGTTCAACTGGGCGCCCAGGAGCAGCTGCGTCGCTTGCCCCGCAGCCGCCTGATGGAGCTGCTGGAAAGCTATCGCGGCTGCCTGGACAAGGCCGCCACACTCTACAAGGCCGAACTGCACACGCTCAACGATGGCAGCAGCCTGATGCTGTTTCATCACGACACCAGCCAGGACGATTACCTGACCCACGCCATCTGCTGTGGCGAATTGCTGCGCGCCCTCGGCCATGCCCTGCAGATCGAGGTCGCCGACAGCGGCATCACCCTGCACCTGCAACTGGGCCTGACCCTCGGCGAAGGCCTGCAAGGGCTGAGTCAGGGTGACCTGCTGCTCAGCGAAACCGCCCAGGATGCCCTGGCACTCTCGCAGCACAGCCGCAACCTGCTGCTGGTCGAGCGCCGCGTGGCTGAAGATGCCACCCTGCGCCAGCGTGCGCGCATCCGCGCCATCGCCAGCCCCGAGGGCGCCAGCTGCGTCGAGCGCCTGCTCGACCCATACCCGGCGCTGCTCGAACGGCAGATGGCCAAGCTGCGCGAAGAGCGCTAGCGATTCAGCAGTAGAGATGAGAGAGGCCGGCATACATGCCGGCCTCTCTATTTGGGGTTGTTCGACTGCAGGTCACCTATGAGCGGAAGGCGCCCCCGCGATTTTTCGCGGGCACGGACTAGGCGTCCCCGCCCGCTCCCACAAACTGTTAACTGCAGCAATCAGAGTTTGGCAATCGACACTTCGGTGGACTTCACGAAGGCAATCACTTCGCTGCCCACGCCCAGCTCCAGCTCGCGCACGGAACGGGTGGTGATCACCGAGGTGACGATGCCGGCGGCGGTCTGCACGTCGATTTCCGACAGCACGTCGCCTTCGACGATTTCCTTGATGGTGCCCTTGAACTGGTTACGCACGTTGATGGCTTTGATGGTCATGGGTAAATCTCCTGGGTAGTGAGGTGCCCACTCGGGCATGAAGTCAGAGCGCCCAGCGCAGCTGGGTCGGCAGCGGTGAAACCGGGTCGGGCTGCGCCGGCAGCGCAGGTATTTGCAATACGCGATTGAGCACATCGGCCTCCAGGGCCGCCAGGTAGGCAGAGCCACGAGCCCGCGGGCGCGGCAGATCCACCGACAGGTCGAGGCCGATCTCGCCGTCCTCGATAAGGATCACCCGATCCGCCGTCGCCACCGCTTCGCTGACGTCATGGGTGACCAGCAGCACGGTGAAGCCATGCTGCTTCCACAGCCCTTCGATCAGTTGCTGCATCTCGATGCGGGTCAGCGCATCCAGGGCGCCCAGCGGCTCGTCGAGCAGCAGCAGGCGCGGCTCGTGGATCAGCGCACGGGCCAGGGCAACGCGCTGCTTCTGGCCGCCGGATAGCGCAGCCGGCCACTCGTTGGCGCGGTCCGCCAGGCCCACGGCGTCCAGCACCTGCTGGGCCTTGGGCCGCCAATTGCCGGTCAGGCCCAGGCCAACGTTGTCGATCACCCGCTTCCAGGGCAGCAGACGCGCTTCCTGGAACATCAGCCGGGTATCGTCGCGGCTCGCGGCCAGCGGCGCATTGCTCGCCAGCAGTTCACCAGCGGTGGGCTGGTCGAGGCCAGCCAGCAGGCGCAGCAAGGTGCTCTTGCCACAACCACTGCGGCCGACCACGGCGACGAACTGACCGGCTGGAATGTTCAGGTCGATACCCTTGAGCACCTCACGCTCGCCGAAGGATTTACGGATACCGCGAATGGTCAACGGCGTGCCTCGCTTGAGGTCATGCAACGCGTTCAATGGCGCATTCATTTCGCAGCCGCTCCCTGATAAGCCGGGTGCCAGCGCAGCCAGGCACGCTCCAGGCCACGGGCGGCCAGGTCGGCCAGCTTACCGAGCACGGCGTAGAGCAGGATGGCCAACACCACCACGTCGGTCTGCAGGAATTCCCGGGCGTTCATGGCCAGGTAACCGATACCGGCGCTGGCGGAAATGGTTTCCGCGACGATCAGGGTCAGCCACATCAGGCCGAGGGCGAAGCGCACGCCGACCAGAATCGATGGCAACGCGCCAGGCAGGATCACCTGACGGAACAGCGCAAAGCCGGACAGGCCATAGCTGCGCGCCATTTCCACCAACGCCGGGTCGACGTTGCGGATGCCGTGGTAGGTGTTCAGATAGATCGGAAACAGGGTGCCGAGGGCGACCAGGAAGATCTTCGCGCTCTCGTCGATGCCGAACCACAGGATCACCAGCGGGATCAGCGCCAGGTGCGGCACGTTGCGGATCATCTGCACCGAGCTGTCGATCAGCCGCTCGCCCCATGTGGACAGGCCGGTGATGAAACCCAGCACCAGGCCGATACCGCCGCCGATGGCGAAGCCGACAGCGGCGCGCCAGCCGCTGATCGCCAGGTGGGTCCAGATGTCACCGCTGGCGAGCAGCTGCCAGCCGGCCTCGAGCACCGCGCTGGGCGCCGGCAGAATGCGTGTGGACAAGAGCCCGAAGGCCACCGAAGCCTGCCAGGCAACCAGCAGCGCCACCGGCAATGCCCAGGGCGCCAGGCGCAGGGCCAGGCTGTTTAACGACGTGTTGCTCATCGCGTACCTCGACGATCATCGCGAGGGCCGGGCATCTGCGCCCGGCCATTGTTCAACTGGCCGAAGCCGCCTTGGGCAGAATGTCGTTGGCGACCATTTCACCGAACGGGCTCACGTAGTTGGCACCTTCCGGCAGCGCCGGGCGGTTCACCTGCAGATGGGGGAACAGCAGCTCGGCGACGCGGTAGGACTCTTCGAGGTGTGGATAACCGGAGAAGATGAAGGTATCGATGCCCAGCGCGGCGTATTCCTTGACTCGCTCGGCGACCGTGGGGCCATCACCGACCAGCGCGGTACCGGCACCGCCACGCACCAGGCCGACCCCGGCCCACAGGTTGGGTGACACTTCCAGATTGTCCTTGCTGCCGCCGTGCAGGGCGGCCATGCGCTGTTGGCCGACCGAGTCGAAACGCGCCAGGGAGGCCTGGGCGCGGGCGATGGTGTCGTCGTCGACATGGGCGATCAGCTTGTCGGCGGCCTTCCAGGCCTCTTCATTGGTTTCCCGCACGATCACGTGCAGGCGAATGCCAAAGCGCACTTCGCGGCCCTGGGCCTTGGCCTTCTCACGCACCTGGGCGATCTTCTCGGCCACCGCGGCGGGCGGTTCGCCCCAGGTCAGGTACAGCTCGACCTGCTCGGCGGCCAGATCCTGGGCCGCCTCCGACGACCCGCCGAAATACAGCGGCGGGCGTGGCTGCTGGACCGGCGGGTAGAGCAGCTTGGCACCCTTGACCTGAATGTGTTTGCCGTCGTAGTCGACCACTTCGCCTTCCAGCACGCGGCGCCAGATGCGGGTGAATTCGACGGAGGCTTCGTAGCGCTCGGCGTGGGACAGGTTCAGCCCATCACCGGCCAGCTCGTCCGGGTCGCCACCGGTGACCAGGTTGAACAGCGCGCGGCCACCGGACAGACGATCCAGGGTCGCCGCCTGGCGGGCCGCCACGGTCGGCGAAATGATCCCCGGGCGCAGGGCGACGAGGAATTTCAGGCGCTGGGTCACCGGGATCAGCGAGGCGGCGACCAGCCAGGAATCCTCGCAGGAACGCCCGGTGGGAATCAGTACGCCGCCGAAACCGAGGCGGTCAGCCGCCTGGGCGATCTGTTGCAGGTAGCCGTGGTCAACGGCGCGGGCCCCTTGCGAGGTACCGAGGTAATGGCCATCGCCATGGGTGGGCAGGAACCAGAAGATGTTGAGGCTCATGGAGTGGTCTCCTTGGAAATCAGATGCCCCTGCCCAACCGGCGGGGGCGGGAATTTATTGCCCGGCGACCTGGGTGGCCGGCGCGTGCCAGATCACCTCGCTGATGTTCAGCGGCTTGGGGATCAGCTTGAGCGCGGTGAAGGTGTCGGCGATTTTCTGCTGGGCCTCGACCACCTCCGGGGTAATCAGTTGGGCGCCATAGCTCTGCCGCTGCACCGCCAGGCGGGTGATGTCCGCGGACAGGCCGAGCAGCGGTGCGACCTGGGCAACGGTCCGCTCGTTGTTGGCCTTGATCCACTCGCCGATGGCGCGGATTTCCTCGACCAGCGCCTCGATCACTTCCGGGTGCTGCTCGGCGTAGGGGCGGGTCGCCAGGTAGAACTGGTGGTTGCTGACCAGGCCCTTGCCGTCGACCAGGGTGCGGGCCTGCAGTTGTTGCTCGGCAGCCGCCTGGAAGGGATCCCAGATCACCCAGGCGTCGACGCTGCCACGCTCGAACGCGGCGCGGGCATCGGCCGGTGGCAGGTACACGGGCTGGATGTCGCTGTATTTCAGGCCGGCGTCTTCCAGGGCACGGACCAGCAGGTAGTGCACGTTGGAGCCCTTGTTGAGCACGACTTTCTTGCCCTTGAGCTCGGCGACCGATTTGATCGGTGAGTCCTTCGGCACCAGGATGGCTTCGCTGGTCGGCGCGGGCGGCTCGAAAGCCACGTACAGGAGATCCGCGCCAGCGGCCTGGGCGAACACAGGCGGGGTTTCGCCGGTGGTGCCGAAGTCCACCGAGCCGACGTTCAGGCCTTCGAGCAGCTGCGGGCCACCGGGAAACTCGGTCCATTTGACGTCGACGCCCTTGGCCGCCAGGCGTTTTTCCAGGGCACCGTTGGCCTTGAGCAGCACCAGGGTGCCGTACTTCTGGTAGCCGATACGTAGTGTCTCGGCTTGAACTTGAGTAATGGCGCCGAAGGAAATGGCCGCGGCAAACAAGGCGACCAGACTCCGACGCAGGGTGATAGTGCGCATGGCGCTCTCCTCTGCATTGAGTGTGTGGCCACCTGCTGCCTCGTTGACGGGCTAGTAAGGTGGGGCGGCAGCGAACTGCCTGGAATTCAGGTGCGGGTTACCTTAGGCGCTCCAGCGCCCGCTTAGCAGTCGCTCGTTGAGCAGGCCCGGCGCGATGGGCTGGGGCCGGCGATAGAGCGCCTGAGTCAGCTGTTGCAAGGCGTCTTCCAGACGCTGTTCCAGGGCCGGCGACAGGTCGCCGCCGGCCTCGCTGTAGGTAATCTGGCTGTCATCGGCGAACACGCCGTGCAGCACTTCCTGGGCCTTGAGCGCGGACAGCACCGGCTTCAGGGCGTAATCCACCGCCAGCATGTGCGCGTTGCTGCCACCGGTAGCCACCGGCAACACCACCTTGTGCTGCAGCGCGCGCTCGGGCAGAACATCGAGCAAGGTTTTCAGGGCACCGGAGAACGACGCCTTGTACACCGGCGTCGCCACCACCAAACCATCGGCGGCGGTTACATGGGCCTGCAAACCTTGAATGCGCGGGCTGTCGAAGCGGGCGAACAACAGCTCCTCGGCCGCGAAGTCGCGCACCTGGTAGGTCACCACTTCCACGCCGCGGGCCTGCAGCCACTGCCGCGCCTTGCTCAGCAGCACATTGGAGCGCGACTTCAGGCTCGGGCTGCCGCCCAGAAAAACCACCAACATGGGGGCGTCCTTACTTGTTGGGCAGCGGGGTCAGGCGCAGGTATGGCTTTACGGCGCGATAGCCCTTGGGGAAGCGCTGCTTGATCTCGTCTTCGTCCTTGAGCGACGGCACGATCACCACCTCGTCACCGTCCTGCCAGTTGGCCGGCGTGGCCACCTTGTGGCTGTCGGTGAGCTGCAGCGAATCGATCACCCGCAGAATTTCGTGAAAATTGCGTCCGGTGCTCGCCGGGTAGGTGATGGTCAGGCGCACCTTCTTGTTCGGGTCGATGACGAACAGCGAACGCACGGTCAGGGTGTCGTTGGCGTTCGGGTGGATCAGGTCGTAAAGCTCGGACACCTTGCGGTCGGCATCGGCAAGGATCGGGAAGTTGACGGCGGTGTTCTGGGTTTCGTTGATGTCGTCGATCCACTTGATGTGCGAATCGACCGGGTCGACGGACAGGGCGATGGCCTTGACGTTGCGCTTGGCGAACTGGTCCTTGAGCTTGGCGGTGAAGCCCAGCTCGGTGGTGCACACCGGGGTGAAATCGGCCGGGTGAGAGAACAATACGCCCCACTGATTGCCCAGCCACTCGTGGAAACGAATGCGGCCTTCACTGGAGTCCTGCTCGAAGTCGGGGGCGATGTCGCCCAGGCGGATGCTCATGGCTGTGCTCCTCAGGTAAGTGGTTGCGTGGCGCTCACTATGCTGAGGAACAGAAAATATTAAAAAGAATAAATAATGATTTATTTATAACCAAAAGCTCGCCAGCTTTATGGCCAGCGAGCCTGCTGTCATCAGCTCAACCCAGGACTCGCGCTGGGTTGCCAGCCACCTTGGCGCCGGCTGGCACGTCGCGGGTCACCACGCTGCCCGCGCCGATCAGCGCATCGTCGCCAATCGTTACCCCCGGCAGGAGCAACGCCCCGGCGCCGATCCACACATTGCGGCCAATGCTCACCGGTCGGCCGAATTCCAGGCCGGACTCGCGCTCGGCCGGGTCGCGCGGATGATCGGCAGTAAGGATCTGCACACCTGGGCCGATCTGCGTCTTGTCACCGATGCTCACTGCCACCACGTCGAGAATCACGCAGTTGAAGTTGATGAATACGCCGTCGCCCAGGCTGATGTTGAAGCCGTAGTCGCAGTGAAACGGCGAACGCACCACCACGCCCTTGCCGACCGCCGCCAGGCGCTCGCCCAGCACCTGGTTACGCTCGGCCTGGGACAGCCCGAGGTTGCCGTTGTAGCGCGCCAGCCAGGCCACCGTGGCCGCACTTTCGGCTTGCAGTTCCGGGTCACTGGCCAGATAGAGTTCGCCGGTGAGCATCTTGTGTTTTTCACTGAGCGCCATGGCGGGTCGCCTCCTTACGAATGTCCAGTAAAGAGCCCGGGGCAGGGCCGAGGTTCCGGCTAATCGGCCGAAGGTCGCTCGGCGTCGACGAGCAGAAAGTGATGCAGGGCCACCACCGGCAGGTCGGCGATCAGCGCCGCGAAGCCATCGTCCAGCTCGTCGATGCGGGCGTTCTCCGCCTCGTTGAGCCAGCTGCAGATGCTCCACAGCTCGATCGCCTCGGGCTCATCCTCCAGGCGGGCAAATACCGCATACAAATCACACAATGCCTGGCAGGCAGCGGGCAGGCCGATCAAGGTCAGCGCCTGCTGCGCCAGCTCGAAGGTCGGCATGCCCCAGTTGGCGAAGAACTGCATCAGGCCGCCGTTGTAGTAATCGGCCTGCAGGCGCCACAGCACCACCAGATGGCGATCCCGTGGGCTAATCGCCTGCAGCTCCCAGCCGGCCGCATCGAGACGACGCAGGGCCTGATCCTGCAGATCGTCCCAGGCCAGGTCGATGCTGTCGCACTGGCCCGCGCCATGCTGCCGCCAACTGGCGACGAAACCTGCATTCTCCAGTTGCACCTGCTCGCGCTGCTCGGTCGTCAGCCTGTCCAGGCGCAGATAACCGTCGAACTTGAGGGCGAACTGCTGGCCGTTGCGCAGTTGGATGTGCGCGGCCTGGCTATCGACGGCGACGTGTTGGATCTGCAGGCAACCAAGCTCGGCATGCAGGGGATGGCTCATCGGGGCTCCAGCGGGTGATGAAAGCAAGCACGACCATGCCAGAGCGGCGGCGCGAGCGCCAGGCACACTCAGAACAGCTCCAGCTGCCCGCCGATCAGCGCACCGAAGTCGTCATCCACGAACGGCAGGATGGCATCGGCCACCGGTTGCAGCTGCTTGCCCAGGTAATGGCCGTAGTCGATGGGCGCACGGCGCAGCTCCAGGGGCTCCGGGCCGGCGACGCTGATCACGTAGCTGATCCAGCCGCCGCTCTGGTACTGGCGCGGGCGGCCCATTTCGTGGTTATGGGCATCGGCCAGGCGCGCGGCACGCACATGGGGTGGCACGTTGCGCTGGTAGTCGTCGAGGCGCCGGCGCAGACGCTTGCGGTACACCAGGCGCTCGTCGAACTCGCCGGCCAGGGTGCGCTGCACATAATCGCGCACGTAGTCCTGGTAGGGCTGGCCTTTGAAGATGCGCAGGTACAGCTCCTGCTGGAACTGCCGGGCCAGCGGCGACCAGTCGCTGCGCACCGTTTCCAGGCCTTTGTAGACCATTTCCTCGCTGCCATCGGCGCGGCGGATCAGCCCGGCATAGCGCTTCTTGCTGCCCTCCTCCATACCGCGGATGGTGGGCATCAGAAAGCGGCTGAAGTGGGTTTCGAACTGCAGTTCCAGGGCGCTCTGCAAGCCGAACTCGGCCTCCAGGTGCTCGCGCCACCAGGCGTTGACGCCCTGCACCAGGCCACGACCAATGCGCTCGGCATCCGCCTCCGAGTGGGCGCTGCGCAGCCACACGAAGGTGGAATCGGTGTCGCCGTAGATCACCGCGTGGCCTTCGGCCTCGATCAGTTCGCGGGTCCGGCGCATCACCTCATGGCCGCGCAGGGTGATGGACGACGCCAGCCGGGTATCGAAGAAGCGGCAGCCGCTGGAGCCGAGCACGCCGTAGAAGGCGTTCATGATGATCTTCAGCGCCTGGGACAGCGGTGCGTTGCCGGCGCGCTTGGCGGCCTCGCGGCCCTGCCACACGCGCTCGACGATGGCCGGCAGGCAATGCTGGGTGCGCGAGAAGCGCGCGCCGCGGAAACCTGGAATCGAATGCTCATCATCGGGTTGGCGCAGGCCCTCGATCAGCCCCACCGGGTCGATCAGAAAGGTGCGGATCAGCGACGGATACAGGCTCTTGTAATCGAGCACCAGCACCGACTCGTAAAGGCCGGGCCGCGAATCCATGACGAAGCCGCCGGGGCTGGCCTCGGGCGGGCGCTCGCCCTGATTGGGCGCCACGAAACCCTGGCGGTGCATCAACGGCATGTACAGGTGGCTGAAGGCGGCTACCGAGCCGCCGCTGCGATCCACCGGCAGACCGGTGACCGTGGCGCGTTCGAGCAGGAAGGTGAGCAGCTCGGTCCTGGCGAAGATCCGCGTCACCAGCTCGCAGTCCTTGAGGTTGTAGCGGGCCAGGGCCGGCTTGTCCTCGGCGAACATGCGGTTGATCTCGTCCATGCGCTGGTAAGGGTTGTCGATCGCCTTGCCTTCGCCAAGCAGCTGCTGGGCGACGTTCTCCAGGCTGAAGGACTGGAAGCTCCAGGTCGCCGAGCGCAACGCCTCGATGCCATCGATGATCAGCCGCCCCGGCGCGCTGGCGAAGAAATGCTGCTTGGCGCCGTGTTCACGCCAGCTCAGCAGCTCGCCGCTACGGCCCAGGCGCAGCGGCACCTGCAGACGCTGGGCATGTTCGTGCAGCACGCGCAGGTCGAACTGCACGACGTTCCAGCCGATGATGGCGTCCGGGTCATGGCGCTCCAGCCAGCCATTGAGCGCTTCCAGCAATGCGCCGCGGCTGTCCAGGTAAGCGAGGTCGAAGTCCACCTCGGCATCACGGTTCGGCGGGCCAAGCATGTACACCTGACGCTGGCCACAGCCTTCCAGGGCGATGGAATACAGCTCGCCGCGCTCGGTGGTTTCGATATCCAGGGACACCAGCCTGAGCTGCGGGCGGTAGTCCGGCGCCGGTTTGAGCTGGGCATCTATCAGCACACCGTCCGCCGCCTCGGTACCGCCAAACAGCACCGGGGCGGTGATGAAACGCTCCATCAGGTAACGCTCGGGCGGACGGATATCGGCTTCGTAGACATCCACCCCGCCCTGGCGCAGGGTCTGTTCCAGCTGAATCAGCGGGCGCTGCTGAGGGCAGTACAGGCCGAGCACCGGCCGCTGGTGGAAATCACGCAGTTGCAGCGGGCGCAGCGCGAACTGTTGGTCGCCCGCGATCAACGCCTCGGCACGGGCGCGCTGTTCGGCAGGAATGAAGGCCACCGAGGTTTGCGGCGGCAGGCGCACCAGGCGCGGGCCGCTGTCGGTCGACAGCCAGAATTCCACCTGGCTGCCGGCCGGCGTGTCGCGCCAATGCCGGGTCAGGACGAAGCCCTGCTGTAGATCCACCCTGCCACCTCGAATGCCATTCAGGGTGCGATGGTAACCCGCCCGCGCAAGCGCTGCAGAATGGGGTTAAATGGCTACCAGGTTTTGCACCGAGATCCGTCATGCCCCTCGACCACGAACAATTGCAACAGATCACCCGCCGCACCCTGGCGCATTACCAGGCCAGTGCCGAAGGCTTTCGAGAAGGCACCCGCGACCATGACGTCAGCCAGAACATCGAGGCATTGCTGCGTCACATCCAGGGCAATGCGCCCCTGAGCATCCTCGATTTCGGCTGTGGCCCCGGTCGTGATCTGCGTGCGTTCAGCGCCCTGGGCCACCAGCCAATCGGCGTCGACGGCTGCCCGGAGTTCGTCGCCATGGCCCGCGCCGACAGCGGCTGTGAAGTGTGGCAGCAGGACTTTCTCGCCCTGAATCTACCAGCCGAGCGCTTCGACGGCATCTTCGCCAACGCCGTGCTGTTCCATATCCCCAGCCAGGAACTGCCCCGGGTGCTCAGGGAACTGCGCGCCAGCCTGAAGCCGGGCGGCGTCCTGTTCGCCTCCAACCCGCGTGGTGAAAACCAGGAAGGCTGGAGCGGCGAACGCTACGGCGCCTGGCACGACCTGGACAGCTGGCGCCGCCTGCTCGACGCCGCTGGCTTCGACGAACTGGAACACTACTACCGCCCCACCGGCCTGCCCCGCGACCAGCAGCCGTGGCTGGCCAGTGTGTGGCGGCGGCGGGACGAAACCTCGTGCCCGCCCCGACGAAAAGCTTGATCTGCGCCTGCCGGCGAATGCTTCATCGGGAGCTGCCACGCACTGAGATGCGTGCCGCTCTCACGGATGCGAGCCCCATCAACATGCTCATCTACGACTCGCCAACTCGCGTGCCAGCACAGTACGTTTTTCGCCCGCTCTTGTGGGCCGTCCAAACCTTGTGCAGCCTGCCTGACCACGCTTTTCAACGGCCTGCTAAAGACTTGTCTGGGTGCCGACCATGGGCCTCGGGAATCAGCGCGCCGGGCACCTGTATGACCCGGCTAGCCAGGCAGTGGCCGGCCAAAGCGGCCTGCTGCGACGAGCCGCCTTTCAGGCGGCAGGCCAGGTAGGCGGCGCTGAAAGAGTCCCCCGCCGCCGTGGTATCCACCACACGTTCGACCTTCAGCGCCGGCACAGCAAAGCGCTCGCCCTTACACCGGATAAGGCAGTCATCCGCGCCACGCTTGAGCACCACCTCTGAAATACCTGGATAGGCCGCAAACACCTGCTCGCTGTCGCCATAACCAAACAATGCGCGCTCGTCATCCTCGGTCAACAAGGCGATATCCACCTCGGCCAATACCTTGTGATACGCCGCACGCGCCGCCTCGACACTCGCCCACAGGCGTGGCCGGTAGTTGTTGTCGAACACCACCTGGCCGCCGCGACGACGGGTTTCGACAAGGGTTTGCAGCAAGCGCTTACGCCCAACCTCACCCAGTACCGCCAGGGTAATTCCGCTGAAATACACCACATCAAAACCCGGCAAGGCAGCCAGGATCGGCTCCGCCGCAGGCATGGTGAAGCAGTCACGCACGGCCGCTTCGTTGCGCCAGTAAAGGAATTTGCGCTCGCCCTTGGCGTCGGTCTGGATGCAGTACAAGCCCGGCAGGCGCCCAGGCAGGCGTTGGACCATGGCCAGACCCAGGCCTTCTTCGGCCCACTGCCGGCACATGGCGTCGCTGAAGCTGTCATCACCCAGGGCGGTGACGTAGTCGACACTGCCGGTCTCGCCCAGTTCACGGCGCAGGTACACCGCCGTGTTCAGGGTGTCGCCGCCGAAGCTCTGGTGCAGGCTGCCATCGGCGCGGTGTTGCAGTTCGATCATGCATTCGCCGATCAGGGCGATGCGTGGAAAGGCGGTGGTCATGGTTTTACACTCAGAAACGGGTTTCCAGGGACTCGACCACCTGCAACTGCTCATCCACCAGACAACCGACCTGCCACTTGTCGAAGGTCAGGCAAGGGTGCGAGGTGCCAAAGGAAATGATGTCGCCGATGCGCAACTCGACACCTGGTGCCACGCTCATGAAGGCGTGCTGGTCCATCACGGCGGTAACGGTGCAGGCGCTCACATCATCGCCTTTGGCCGGCAGGATACCGGCTCGGTAGCGTTTGAGCGGCACCGGCAAACCGGCGTCGTAGGCCACGTCACGCTTGCCAAGGGCGATCACCGCAAAGCCCGGTTCTGGCAACGACTGCACATGGGCCCAGACTTCCAGCGCCGGGCGCAGGCTTTCGTTCAAGTCGCTGCGACGCTCGAGCACGCCGCACTGCGCCTCTTTATAGATGCCATGGTCGTGAGCGACATAACTGCCCGGGCGCAGCACGCTGAGGAAGCGGCCGGCGGCGTTCTGCGCTTCGAACGATTCGGCGATCAGGTCGTACCAGGCCGAACCCGACGCGGTGATGATCGGCTTGGGAATGGCGAATGCGCCGCTGTCCTGCAGGTCGACCGCCAGGCGCACCAGGCTTGCCGCGAACGCGCGGATACCACTGATGGCGTGCTCGCCATGGATCACCCCTTCATAGCCTTCGATACCGGTGAGGGCCAGGGCCGGCTGGGCCTTGATCGCCTTGGCCAGCTCGCGCACTTGCTGCTCGCTGCGGCAACCGCAACGGCCGCCGAGCACGCCGTATTCGATCATCACGTTCAGGCGCAGGCCACGGGCCGCGAAGAACAGGCCCAGGTCAGCGACGTTGTCGGGGTGGTCGACCAAGCAGTGGAAGTCGAAATCCTTGTCGACCAGCAGCTCGGCGATCAACGCCATGTTCGCCGCGCCCACCAGTTGGTTGGCCATCAGCACGCGGCGCACGCCACCGGCATACGCGGCGCGAGTCTGCACCGCGTTGGCCAGGGTGATGCCCCAGGCGCCTTGGTCGATCTGGCGCTGGAACAGCGCCGGCATCATGCTGGTCTTGCCGTGGGGGGCCAGTTCGGCGCCGCTCTTGCTGACGAACGCCTGCATCCAGCGGATGTTGTGTTCCAGGGCGTCGCGGTGCAGCACCAGGGCCGGCAGGCTGACGTCGCGGACCAGATGGGCACCGACGACGGCGGCACCTTTTTCAACGGCGTTGATGGCAGACATGCAAACGCTCCTACTCGTTGATGCGACGGGCCAGGTTGTTGGCGGTGTCGATCAACACCCGGCGATAGTCGTTGTAGTTTTTGCTGGCATCGGCACGGGGGGCGACGATGCACAGGGTCGCAATGCAGATGCCCTGCGCGTCCAGAACCGGGGCGGCAAAGCAATGGGTAAAGGTGTCTGCCACGCTGTCGAAGGAAAAGAACCCATCGAGCGTGGCCTGGCGGATCTGTGCCAGGAAGGTGTCCAACGGCAGGCGCTGGCCGTCCGGCAGGATGAAGTCGTCGTGGTCGATCAGATCGATGATCTGCTGGTCGCTCAAGTGCCCCAGCAGCAGGCGCCCGGAGGCAGTCCAGGGGATCGGCGCGTCTTCACCGATATCCGAGGAAATGCGGAAATGCCGCTCGCCTTCGCGCATCAGCGCAACCGTGTATTTGCGCCCGTTGAGCAGGCACATCTGCGCGGTTTCGTGGGTCTGGCTGACGATCTCCTGCAAGGCGTGGTCGGCCTCGCGGGTCAGGTCGAAATGGCGTAGATGCGCCTGGCCGAGAAAGTACAGCTGACGGCCCAGGTAGACGTGACCGTCCTTGCCCACCGTTTCCAGGATGCGCCGCTCAAGCAACGATGCAACCAGCTCGTAGACGGTGGATTTGGGGCTGCCGATACCGCTGGCAATATCATTCGGGCGCAGGGGCTGGCCGACTTCCTTGAGAAAATCGAGAATATCGAATGCACGGTCCAGGCCCTTGGCGCGGCGTTTGATGGTGTTTTCGGTCATTGCAATTCGATCCGATGATCGTTCCCACACTCTGTTTGGGAACGCATACCGTGACGCTCCGCGTCACAAAAGCGGACGCGGAGCGTCCAGGGCAGGGCTCCCACATGGCACGTGGGAACGCTCATTTAGCTTTTTTTCTTGAAGGCCACGCAATCGATCTCCACCTTGCAATCGACCATCATGTTGGCCTGCACGCACGCCCGTGCCGGGGCGTGTTCCGAGGTGAAGTATTCGCCGAACACCTTGTTGAAGCTCCAGAAGTCCCGTGGGTCTTCCAGCCATACACCCACCCGCACCACGTCTTTCAACTCGTAGCCGGCCTCTTCGAGGATCGCCACCACATTGCGCATGGTCTGCCGGGTTTGCTCGATAATCCCGCCGGTGATGATTTCGCCGTCCACCGCAGGCACTTGGCCCGAGACGTAGAGCCAGCCGTCCGCCTCCACCGCGCGAGCGAAAGGACGGGGTTGGCCACCGCCGGCGGTGCTGCCGGTGCCGTAACGAGTGATGCTCATAAAACGATGCTCCTGATTAAAAACGAATGTTCTTGAGAAATTCCGCCAGGCGCGGCGATTGCGGCCGCTCGAAGATATCCTGCGACGAGCCCTGCTCTTCAATCCGCCCCTGGTTCATGAAAACGACCTTGTCCGATACTTCGTAGGCGAAGCGCATTTCGTGGGTGACCAGCAACATGGTCATGCCCTCTTCCGCCAGGCCCTTGATCACGCTGAGCACCTCCCCAACCAACTCCGGGTCGAGGGCCGAGGTGACCTCGTCGAACAGCATCAGGCTGGGGTTCATGGCAATCGCACGGGCAATCGCCACACGCTGTTGCTGACCGCCGGACAGCTGGCCGGGGAAATGATTGCGGCGCTCCAGCAGGCCGACACGGTCCAGCCATTTTTCGGCCAGGGCCACGGCTTCGTCCTTGCCCATCTTCTTGACCTTGAGCAGACCGAGGGTAACGTTCTGCATGGCGCTCAAATGCGGGAACAGGTTGAACTGCTGGAAGGCCATGCCCGTCATCGCCCGGTGCTGGGCGATCACGCGCTCGGGGTGACGCACGCGCTTGCCGCCGATGTCGCTGTAGCCGATGGACTCGCCATCCAGGGTGATCTGCCCGCCCTGGAACTCTTCGAGCAGGTTGACGCAACGCAGCAAGGTGGTCTTGCCCGAGCCGCTGGAGCCGATCAACGTCACCACGTTGCCGCGCTGCATGGACAGGTCGACGCCCTTGAGCACTTCGACCTCGCCGTATTGTTTACGCAGCCCGCGAATGCTCAGCAGCGGGTGGGTTGTTTGAGGTTGGTTCATGGCAAGGCCACCCGCTTTTCAATGTAGCGCCCGAATAACTCGATGGCGTAGTTGATGACAAAGAACAGAAAACCGGCGAACAGGTAGAACTCCAGGGTCATGAACGTACGCGCGATCACTTGCTGGGTACTGAGCAGCAATTCGGCCACGCCGATCACCGAGAGCAACGTCGAGGCCTTGACGATTTCCGTAGAGGAATTGACCCAGGTCGGCAGGATCTGGCGCAGCGCCTGGGGCAGCAGCACGTAGGCCAGCGACTGCCGGAATGTCAGGCCAATCGCCTTGCCGGCTTCCAGCTGACCACGGGGAATGGCTTGCAGCGCACCGCGCACGATCTCCGAGACATGGGAGCCGCAGAACAGGGTGAGCCCGACGGCGCCAGCCTGGAAGGCGCTGATTTTCCAGCCGAGCGCCGGCAGCATGTAGAAACACGCCAACACCAGCACGAACACCGGCGTACCACGGATCAGATCCACGTAGAGCCGAAACGGCGCACGCATCCAGAACTTGCCGTAGGTCAACACCAGCCCGGCGAAGATGCCGATCAGGGTGCCGAAGATAATCGCCAGCGCCGAGCAATAGATGCTGGTCTGAAACCCCGCCCAGAGGGTCTCCCGGGCGATCCACAGCTCATGCAACCAGCTGGGAGACTCGTACATGCAAACCTCCTTAACGACGGATCGCCAGACGCTGTTCCAGGTAACGGAGCAGCATGGCAATGAGGTAACAGGCCGCCACGTAGAGCGCGGTCGTGACCAGCCAGGTTTCAATCACCCGGTAGCTTTCGACGTTGATCTTGCGGGCGTAGTAGGTCAGCTCGGGCACCGCGATGGCAGCGGCCAGCGAGGTGTCCTTGAACAGCGAGATGAAGTTGTTCGACAGCGCCGGCAGCACGTTGCGCAGCATCACCGGCACGGTGATGTAGGCGCGGATCCGCCACTCGCCGAGGCCGATGGCCAGCCCGGCTTCGCGCAAGCCCTTGGGAATATTCAGCAGCCCGGCGCGGAACACCTCGGTCAGGTAGGCACCGGCATACAGCGACAGGGTGATGATGAACGAGGGGATCTTGTCCAGGCGGATACCCAGGCTGGGCAAGGCGAAGTAGATCAACAGGATCAGCACCAGGATCGGTGTATTGCGGATCACCGTCACGTACACCGAGGCGAAGATGCGCAACGCGCGGTGCCTGGACAGCATGGCAAACGCCATCAACAGGCCGATCACGCAACCGATGGCGATCGACAGCACAGCCAGTTGCAGGCCCAGACCGAGCCCCGCCAGCAAGGTGTCGAAATCACGCCAGACGGCGGCAAAGTTCAACTGATAGTTCATGGTCAGCAGTACCTGATGGGGGCGCCGTTGGCGGCGCCCCGGTTTTCAAGAATCACTTGAACTCGACGGGGAAGCCGATCGCAGGCTCCGGCAGGTCCACACCGAACCATTGCTTGAACGAAGCCTTGTAGGTGGGGAACTCCACACCGGTCATGGCTTCATGCAACGCGGTGTTGACGAAGTTCAGCCAGTCCTGGTCGCCACGTTTGACGGCGCACGCGTAGGTTTGCGGGCTCCAGGCGTACGCCGGGCTGCGGTAGCGACCAGGGTTCTGCACCATCAGGTACTTGACCGAGGACTGGTCGGTGGCGGCGGCATCGGCGCGACCGGAGTTCACGGCCTGGTACATCAGGTCGACGCTGTCGTACTGGTCGACCTTGGCCTTCGGCAACGCCTGGTGCACCAATTCTTCGGCATACACGTTCTGCAGCACGGCCACGGTGACGTCATCGCCGGCGGTTTGCAGATCTTCGATTTCCTTGTACTTGCTGTTGCCCGGCAGCAGCAGGCCCACCCCTTCACGGTAGTACGGCAGGGTAAAGGCCACCTGCTGCGCGCGGCTGGCGGTTACGGTAATGAACTGACAACTCATGTCGACCTTGTCGGTCAGCAGGTTGGGAATCCGCGCGTCGGACGACTGCACCACGAACTCGATCTTGCTCGGGTCGTTGAACAAACCCTTGGCCACGACACGGCCGATGTCGATATCAAAACCCTGCAACTTGCCATCCGCTCCCTGAAAGTGCCACGGCGCATTGGTACTGCCCGTACCCACGATCAGGTGCCCGCGCTTGAGCACATCATCGAGCTTGCTGTCCGCCGCGTGCACGACGCTTGCGAGGGAAGCCGATGCGGCGAAGAGAAAAACACAGGCTTTAGACACGGAAGGTCGGTTATGCATGGCAAGCACTCCAGGAGTTGTTTATTCCGCTATACCGGAACTTGGTATGTAACAACGGAATAAACAGCAGAAAGTGTGCCATACGCAGCAACAGGGGAAACCGCAAGCAACAAACAGCTTGCAAATCAGCCAGATAAATTCTCGTGGGTGATACAGCGTTGCGCCGGCACCTGGGGCCAACGTGCTACCCCAGGCCCCACATAGCGGTGACAGGCCTCAGTAGCGCGCACCACTACGCGTTATCGCGCACCGTTGCAGTGCGCATGCCCTGGAAAATTCTCAGACTTGAGTGGCTCGTGGAACAGCGCTCTGCGCTCAATTCTGCTATCCAGCCGCCCTCAACAGCGGACGCAGAGCGCCCAAGAGGCATTACCACGCAGAAGGCACCATGTAGCGGCTTAGATCTCCACCTGCGTGCCCAGCTCGATCACCCGGTTCACCGGCAACCTGAAGAAGCCCAGCGAACTACCAGCATTCTTCTGCAGCACGGCGAACAGGCGCTCGCGCCACATGGCCATGCCTATGCGTTCGGACGGGATCACCGTCTCGCGACTGAGGAAGTAGGTGGTCTGCATTGGCGGGCAGTCGATGCCCTTGTCACTCAGTTGCTCCAGGGCACGGGGAATGTCCGGGGCCTCCATGAAACCGAAGCGCAGGCGCACCCGGTAGAAGCCCTGGTCGTAGGCCTCCAGCTCGAAACGCTCGGCCAGCGGCACCCGCGGGCGATCCTCGTAAAGCACGGTAAGCAGCATCACCCGCTCGTGCAGCACCTGGTTGTGCAGCAGATTGTGCAGCAGTGCATGGGGTACCACCTCGACCCGACTGGTCAGGAACACTGCAGTGCCGGCCACCCGATGCGGCGGCTGCAGGGCGATGCTGGCGATGAAGTCGCGCAGTACCAGGGAGTGTTCATCGAGCCGCTCGAGCACCAGTTGGCGACCGCGCTTCCAGGTGCTCATCAGGCCGAACAACAGGATGCCGACGATCATCGGCACCGCGCCGCCACCGATGATCTTCGGCACGTTGGCGGCGAAGAAGATCCCGTCGACCAGCAGGAACACCGCCAGCAGCGGCACGGCCAGCACCTTCGGCCAGCGCCACAGCAGCAGGATCACCGAGGACACCAGCAAGCTGGTGCACAACATGGTACCGGTCACCGCCACGCCGTAGGCACCGGCCAGGCCGCTGGACGACTGGAAGCCCAGCACCAGCAGCACCACGCCAACCAGCAGCAGGCTGTTGATCAGCGGAATGTAGATCTGCCCCTGCTCGGCGCTGGAGGTGTGGAGAATCTGCATGCGCGGCACGTAGCCGAGCTGGATGGCCTGGCGGGTGACCGAGAAGGCGCCGGTGATCACCGCCTGGGAGGCGATGATGGTGGCCACCGTGGACAGGCCGATCAGCGGGATCAGCGCCCAGCCCGGCGCCAGCAGATAGAACGGGTTGCGTACGGTTGCCGGGTCGATCAGCAACAGGGCGCCCTGGCCGAAGTAGTTGAGCAGCAGGCCCGGGAAGGCCAGAAACAGCCAGGCGTGGACGATGGGCTTGCGACCGAAATGGCCAAGGTCGGCGTACAGCGCCTCGGCCCCGGTGATGGTCAGCACCACGGCGCCCATCACCGTCAGCCCGATCAGCGGGTTGGCGATGAAGAAGTGCAGCGCCCAGTAGGGATTGAGCGCCAGCAGCACTTCCGGGCGCTGGACGATGCCATGCACGCCCAGGGCGCCGAGCACCAGGAACCAGACCACCATCACCGGGCCGAACAGGTAGCCGATGCGTGCGGTGCCGTGGCGCTGCAGCAGAAACAGCGGAATCAGGATCAGCAAGGCCAGCGGCACCACCCAGTGGTCGATGCCGTCGACCACCAGGCCCACGCCTTCCACCGCCGAGAGCACCGATACCGCCGGGGTGAGCATGCTGTCACCATAGAACAACGCGGCGCCGAACAAACCGAGCATGATCAGCAGGGTACGCAGCCGCGGGTAGTCGGCGGCGGCCCGTTGCGCCAGGGCGGTGAGCGCCATGATGCCCCCCTCGCCGCCGTTGTCGGCACGCAGGATGAACATCACGTACTTGACGGTCACCACCAGGGTCAGTGACCAGCAGATCAGCGACAGGATGCCCAGCACGCTGGCCTGGGAAAGGCCGACGCCATAATGCGGCGAGAAGATCTCCTTGAGGCTGTACAGCGGGCTGGTGCCGATATCGCCGTAAACGATGCCGGCGGCGCCGACCAGCAAGGCAATGGGCGAGGTGCGGGAGGGGGTGCTCACGTTGCAGGGTATCCCAGGTGGACTCGATTGCCCCTAGGTATACGCCGGCTTCAGGCGTTCGGCAGCTTCGCTTCATACAGTTTTACGGCTTCTTTACGCGTGCGTGCGCTTCTTTACGCCAACCTTGCACGACGCCATGATCTGCCTACGCACCGTACCGGACATCCCCATGCCCACCGCCGTCGATCGCCTGCCCCACCGCCCCACCGCCCCCGCGCGTGACTATCTGCTGGCCGCCCTCGGCGCCGGCCTCGGTTGCCTGCTGGCCCTGGGCGTCTCGCGCTGGCTGGACCTGCCGAACATCTCCCTGGTGTTTCTCGCCGTGGTGTTGGTGGTGGCGGCGCGCAGCAGCATCGGCCCCGCATTGCTGTGTGCCCTGCTGTCGTTCGCCGCCTACGGCTTCTGCTTCCTGCCGCCCACCTGGTCGGTGGTGGTGCACCGCGAGCAGGACGTGCTGACCCTGCTGTTCTTCCTGTTGATTGCCCTGCTGACCGGCAACCTCGCCGCCCGCCAGCGCCAGCAGTTTCGCGACCTGCAGGTAGCCCAGCGGCAGACCGAAAGCCTGCTGGGCTTCGCCGAGCGGTTGTCCAGCGCCCAGGATCAGCACGACCTGCTGGCCGCCATGCTCAGCCAGCTGGACCTGCCGGCCGAGCGCCTGTGCCTGCTCAGCCGCGATACCCAGGGCCACTGGCAGCAGGCCAACGGCAGCCCGCTGGCGCTCAGCGAGCTGGAGCGCATCAGCGCCGAACACGCCTGGCAGAGCCGCCGCCCGCGCGGCTACGACAGCCATAGCCTGACCCATCCGCACTGGTGGTGGTGGCCGCTGATGGACGGCGACCAACCGCTGGCGCTGCTGGGCATGCGCACCGCCCAGGGTGACCCGCCGGCGGGCGAGCAGCGCCAGCTGATCGACGTGCTGCTGCCCCTGCTGGCCCATGCCCTGGCCCGCGTGCAACTGGTCGAGACCCTCGGCCAGACGCGCCTGCAACATGAAACCGAGCGTCTGCGCAGCGCCCTGCTGGCGTCGGTATCCCACGACCTGCGCACGCCACTGACCGCCATGCGCGGCAATATCGAAACCCTGCAGCTGTTCATCGACAGCCTTGATGCGGCGACCCGCGACGACCTGCTGCAAAGCACCGCCAGCGAGGCTTCGCGCCTGGACCGCTATATCCAGAACCTGCTGGACATGACCCGCCTGGGCCACGGCGGCCTGCACCTGGAGCGTGACTGGGTGGCTGCCGGCGACCTGCTCGCCGCCGCCCTGCAGCGCCTGCAGCCGGTGCTGCAGCCTCTGCGCCTGCACCTGGAGGTGCCCGCCGACCTGCCGCTGCTGTGGGTGCAGGGCGCGTTGATCGAACAGGCGCTGGTCAACGTGCTGGACAACGCGGCACGCTTCTCGCCGCCCGCTGGGGTGATCGACATTCGCCTGAGCCATGATGGCGAGACCTTCTGCTTCGCCATCAGCGACCAGGGCCCCGGCATTCCCGTCGAGGAACAGGCACAGATCTTCGACCTCTTCTACACCGCGGCCCGTGGTGATCGCGGCGGCCAGGGCACCGGCCTGGGCCTGGCGATCTGCCTGGGCATGCTCAACGCCCACGGCGGCACGGCGCGGGTCGAGTCGGCGCCCGGCCAGGGCACCACCCTGATCCTGCAACTGCCCTTGCAACAGCCCGCCGAGGACAGCCGGCATGACTGAAACGCGCATCCTCCTGGTCGACGACGAGGCGGCGATCCGCAAATTCCTGCGCATCGGCCTGCAGGCCCAGGGTTATCAGGTACTGGAAGCCGATGGCGGCGAAGCGGCGCTGCGCCTGGCGGCGCTGGAGCAACCCGACCTGGTGGTGCTCGACCTTGGCCTGCCCGACCTGGACGGCCAGGAGGTGCTGACCCGCCTGCGCGAATGGTCGGCCGTGCCGGTGCTGGTGCTGTCGGTACGTGCGGGCGAAAAGGACAAGGTGCAGGCCCTGGACAACGGCGCCAACGATTACGTCAGCAAGCCCTTTGGCGTGCAGGAATTCCTCGCCCGCGTGCGCGCCCTGCTGCGCAGCCGTCCGGCCAGCGAGAAACCTGCCGCCGCCCTGGCCAGTGGCCCGCTACGGGTCGACTTCGCCTTTCGCCGCGTCACTCTGGAGGATCAGGAGGTCAGCCTGACCCGCAAGGAATACGCGGTGCTCGAAACCCTGGCGCGCCACCCCGGCATGGTCGTCACCCAGCAGCAACTGCTGCGCGATATCTGGGGCCCGACCCACACCGAGCACAGCCATTACCTGCGTATCGTCATCGCCCACCTGCGCCAGAAGCTCGGCGACGACCCGGCGTCACCGCGGCTGATCGTCACCGAAGCGGGTGTCGGCTACCGGCTGATCGCCTGAGAGCCTGTTCATGATCTTTCAGCTCAGATTCGTCGATTTTGGTAGCTAAGCGGCGTTAGCGGTCATCGCCGCAGTGCCCGCTCCCACAATAGGTCGATGTCGGCTGCCTTTGACTTGTAGTTGCCGCTTCATACGCATAAAAATCGTGAACAGGCTCTGAGAAACTTGAACGCGCCGGCAACTCCACGCGCTCTGTTAGACTCGAAAAACACCCCCTGCCGGAGAACACGATGCCCAAGGTCGGAATGCAACCGATCCGCCGCTCCCAGCTGATTGCGGCAACCCTGGAAGCCGTCGACCAGGTTGGCATGAGCGATGCCAGCATCGCCTACATCGCGCGGCTTGCCGGCGTATCGAACGGCATCATCAGCCACTACTTCCAGGACAAGAACGGCCTGCTCGAAGCGACCATGCGCCACCTCATGCAGGCCCTGCGCGAGGCGGTGCACGCGCGCTATCGGCTGCTGCGCGAAGACACTCCGCGGGCACGCCTGCGCGCCATCATCGACGGCAACTTCGACGAAACCCAGGTCAGCGGCCCGGCGATGAAAACCTGGCTGGCGTTCTGGGCCAGCAGCATGCACCAGCCGGCCCTACGCCGCCTGCAGCGGGTCAACGACCAGCGCCTGTATTCCAACCTGTGCGGCCAGTTCCGCCGCGTGCTGCCGCAACCGCAAGCCCGCGCCGCGGCCCGCGGCCTGGCCGCACTGATCGACGGCCTGTGGCTGCGCGGTGCCCTGACCGGCGAGAGCTTCGACACCCGCCAGGCCGCGCAGATCGCCTACGACTACCTCGATTTGCAGTTGGCCAAAGCCGAGTAAAGCCAGCCGCCTTCGCTGGACCGACACTCATGTGGGAGCGTGCGGGGACACCTAGTCCATGGGCGCGAAATCGCGGGCATGGCCCGCTCCCACGGTGACCCGCTGAGGTGATGAACCTGATCATTTGATGGGTTTCACCTGCGCGGCCCGAACCATCCTAAAAATCCCAACGCAGCCCGTAGGATGGGTGCAACCCATCAACCCTCGATGGGTTTCACCCATCCTACGAACTCATATGTGGGAGCGTGCGGGGACGCCTAGGTCCATGGGCGCGAAATCACGGGCATGGCCCGCTCCCACAGTGACCCATCCTGGTATCTCGACCGCAGCCAAAATCTCCTCGAAAGCCAGCGCCCATGGCGCATCTGGCACGGTTCTGGTCGTGCCTGGGATTTTTATTGATTGATCGATCAATAAAAATAAACTAGGCTGTTTTTTAACCAAATCGGCTGACATTCCTTTTCACCTCGCTCAGCCGACTCATTCGCCAAGGCGCCCGCAGCGCGTCTTGCCCCGCTCAGGAGGACGCCCCATGGCCCGATTCGCAGACCAGCAGCTCTATATTGGCGGCCAGTACGTGGACGCCAGCAGTGGCGCCACCTTTCAAAGCATCAACCCGGCCAACGGCGAAGTGCTCGCCAACGTGCAGCGCGCCAGCCAGGACGATGTCGAACGCGCCGTCGCCAGCGCCGAGCAAGGCCAGAAGGTGTGGGCGGCGATGACCGCCATGCAGCGCTCGCGCATCCTGCGCCGCGCGGTGGATATCCTGCGTGAACGCAACGATGAGCTGGCCGAGCTGGAAACCCTCGACACCGGCAAGCCGCTGAGCGAAACCCGCTATGTGGATATCGTCACCGGCGCCGACGTGCTCGAGTACTACGCCGGCCTGATTCCGGCCATCGAAGGCGAGCAGATCCCGCTGCGTGACACCAGCTTCGTGTATACCCGCCGCGAGCCGCTGGGCGTGGTCGCCGGTATCGGCGCCTGGAACTACCCGATCCAGATTGCCCTGTGGAAATCCGCCCCGGCCCTGGCCGCCGGCAACGCGATGATCTTCAAACCCAGCGAAGTCACCTCGCTGACTGCCCTGAAGCTGGCCGAGATCTACAGCGAAGCCGGCGTGCCGGCTGGCGTGTTCAACGTGCTGACCGGCCTGGGCAGCGAAGTCGGTCAATGGCTGACCGAGCACCCGCGCATCGAGAAGATCTCCTTCACCGGCGGCACCGTGACCGGCAAGAAGGTCATGGCCAGCGCCTCCAGCTCGTCGCTCAAGGAAGTGACCATGGAGCTGGGCGGCAAGTCGCCGCTGATCATCTGCGAAGACGCCGATCTGGATCGCGCCGCGGACATCGCCATGATGGCCAACTTCTACAGCTCCGGGCAGGTGTGCACCAACGGCACCCGGGTGTTCGTGCCCCGCGCGCTGCAGGCCCGCTTCGAGAGCAAGATCGTCGAGCGGGTCAAGCGCATTCGCCTGGGCAGCCCGCAGGACGACACCACCAACTTCGGCCCGCTGGTCAGCTTCGCCCACATGGAGCGGGTGCTCGGGTACATCGAGCAGGGCCGCCAGCAGGGCGCGCGCCTGTTGATCGGTGGCGAGCGCGTTACCGATGGCGACTACGCCAATGGCGCCTACGTGGCGCCGACTGTGTTCACCGACTGCCGGGACGACATGACCATTGCCCGCGAAGAAATCTTCGGCCCGGTGATGAGCATCCTCGTCTACGACAGCGAAGACGAAGTGATCCGCCGCGCCAACGACACCACCTACGGCCTGGCTGCCGGCATCGTCACCCGCGACCTGAACCGCGCCCACCGGGTTATCCACAGGCTGCAAGCCGGTATCTGCTGGATCAACACCTGGGGCGAGTCGGCGGCGGAAATGCCGGTCGGCGGCTACAAGCAATCCGGCGTCGGCCGTGAGAACGGCCTGACCACCCTGGCCCATTACACCCGCATCAAGTCCGTGCAGGTGGAGATGGGCGACTACGCCTCGGTGTTCTGAACCCCAGCACAGCGTGGGAGCGGCCGGGCGGCGCAGCGCTTGAGCCGCGAAAAGCATCGCGGATGAATCCGCTCCCACAAAAGTCGCTGCCCCGTAGCCCGGAAGCCCTCCGGGAACAGTCACCGCGTTTTCCCGGATCACAGCCGGGTAACAGGAGGAGCCATGACCCAGGAATTCGATTACATCATCATTGGCGCCGGCTCGGCCGGTAACGTGCTGGCGACCCGCCTGAGCGAAGATGCGGATGTCAGCGTACTGCTGCTGGAAGCCGGTGGCCCCGACTACCGCCTGGATTTCCGCACCCAGATGCCCGCCGCCCTGGCCTTTCCGCTGCAGGGCCGCCGCTACAACTGGGCCTATGAAACCGACCCCGAGCCGCACATGGGCAACCGCCGCATGGAGTGCGGGCGCGGCAAGGGCCTCGGCGGCTCGTCGCTGATCAATGGCATGTGCTACATCCGCGGCAACGCCATGGACTTCGACAACTGGGCCAAGCAGCCCGGCCTGGAAGACTGGAGCTACCTGGATTGCCTGCCGTATTTCCGCAAGGCGGAGAGCCGCGACATCGGTGCCAACGACTACCACGGCGACAGCGGCCCGGTCAGCGTGACCACGCCCAAGGCCGGCAACAACCCGCTGTTCCACGCCATGGTCGAGGCCGGCGTGCAGGCCGGCTACCCGCGTACCGATGACCTCAACGGTTACCAGCAGGAAGGCTTCGGCCCGATGGACCGCACCGTGACGCCCGAAGGTCGTCGCGCCAGCACCGCCCGCGGCTATCTGGATCAGGCCCGCGAGCGGCCGAACCTGACCATCGTCACCCACGCCACCACCGACCGCATCCTGTTCGAGGGCAAGCGCGCCAATAGCGTCGCCTACCTGGTCGGCAGCGCGAACCAGGCGACCATTGCCCATGCGCGCCGCGAAGTGCTGCTGTGCGCGGGCGCCATCGCCTCGCCGCAGATCCTGCAGCGCTCCGGCGTTGGCCCGGGCGAGCTGCTGCGCGGTCTGGATATCGATGTGGTGCACGAACTGCCAGGCGTCGGCGCCAACCTGCAGGATCACCTCGAGGTTTACGTGCAGTACGCCTGCACGCAGCCGGTGTCGCTGTACCCGGCGCTGAAGATGCTCAACCAGCCTGGCATCGGCGCCAAGTGGCTGCTGGCCGGCGAAGGCATCGGCGCCAGCAACCAGTTCGAGGCCGGCGGTTTCATTCGCTCGCGCCCGGAGTTCGAGTGGCCGAACCTGCAGTACCACTTCCTGCCGGTGGCGATCAATTACAACGGCAGTAACGCCGTGAAGGAGCACGGCTTCCAGGCCCATGTCGGCTCCATGCGCTCACCCAGCCGCGGCCGCGTACAGCTGAAATCCAAGGATCCACGCCAGCACCCGAGCATCCTGTTCAACTACATGAGCAGCGAGCAGGACTGGCAGGAGTTTCGCGACGCCATTCGCATCACCCGCGAGATCATCAACCAGCCGGCGCTGGACCCGTACCGTGGCCGCGAGATCAGCCCGGGCCCCAATGTGCAGAGCGACGAGGAGCTCGACGCCTTCGTCCGCGAGCATGCGGAGACCGCGTTCCACCCGTCCTGCTCCTGCAAGATGGGCACCGACGACATGGCGGTGGTCGATGGCCAGGGCCGGGTGCACGGCCTGCAAGGGCTGCGTGTGGTGGATGCGTCGATCATGCCGGAGATCATCACCGGCAACCTCAACGCCACCACCATCATGATCGCCGAGAAGATCGCCGACCGCATTCGCGAGCGTGCCGCCCTGCCACGCAGCACCGCGCCCTACTACGTGGCCAACGGCGCGCCAGTGCGCGGCACGCCGCAGCGGGTGGTCGAGGACATGCGCTCGGCGTCCTGAGCAATACGCCGCCGTCGCGTCAGCAGCAGTGACGCGACGGCGCCGCTACACTTCTTGAGACATTTACCCCAGGGCCGAGTCAAACGGCCCTGACTCCTCGCAGATCACCGTCCGCCATGACCCTGCTCGACGCCCGCACTGCCCGCCTGCTGCCCTGGATCGTCGCCATCGCGTTCTTCATGCAAACGCTCGATGGCACCATCCTCAACACTGCGCTGCCCAGCATGGCGGCCGATCTGTCCGAAGACCCGCTGCGCATGCAGTCGGTGGTGATCGCCTACATGCTCACCGTGGCGCTGCTGATTCCGGCCTCCGGCTGGCTGGCCGACCGCTTCGGCACGCGGCACATCTTCTTTGGCGCCATCGCCCTGTTCAGCCTCGGCTCGCTGCTCTGCGCGGTCTCGCAATCGCTGAGCATGCTGGTGATCGCGCGCATCATCCAGGGCCTGGGCGGCGCACTGATGATGCCGGTGGGGCGCCTGGTGGTACTGCGCGCCTACCCGCGTACCGAGCTGGTGCGGATCATGAGCTTCATCACCCTGCCCGGCCTGCTCGGCCCGCTGATCGGCCCGACCCTGGGCGGCTGGCTGGTGGAGTACGCCAGCTGGCACTGGATCTTTTTGCTCAACCTGCCGGTCGGCGCCCTCGGCTGCTGGGCCGCCTATCGCTTCATGCCGGAGCTGCGCGGCAGCGAGCGCACCCGCTTCGATCTGCTCGGCTTCCTGCTGTTCGGCGCCAGCATGCTGCTGATCACCATGGCCCTCGAAGGCCTGGGCGAGCTGCACCTGCCGCACATGCGCGTGGTGCTCCTGCTGCTCGGTGGCCTGGCCTGCCTGGCGGCCTACTGGCTGCGCGCCGCGCGCACGCCAAATGCGCTGTTCCCGCCGCGGCTGTTCAACACGCGCAGCTTCGCGGTGGGGATTTTCGGCAATATCTTCGCCCGCCTGGGCACCGGCGCCCTGCCATTTCTCACCCCGTTGCTGCTGCAACTGGGCATGGGCTATTCACCGGCCCAGGCGGGCATGAGCATGATTCCCCTAGCGCTCGCCGCCATGGCCATGAAGCCGCTGGCCAAGCCGCTGATCGACCGCCTCGGCTACCGCCGCATCCTGACCTTCAACACCGTGCTGCTGGGGCTGCTGATCACCAGCATGGCGCTGGTCGACGGGCAGACCTCGCACCTGCAGCTGGCCATCCAGCTGAGCCTGATCGGCGCCTTCAACTCCCTGCAGTTCACCGCGATGAACACGGTGACGCTGATCGACGTGCCCGACAGCGACGCGAGCAGTGGCAACGGCCTGCTCTCGGTGGTGGTACAGCTGTCGATCAGTATGGGCATCGCCACCGGCGCCGCCCTGCTCAGCGGCTTCAGCCTGGACAACCAGAGCGCCGCCGATGGCGTGCTGGGCGCCTTCCAGTCCACCTACCTGTGCATCGGCCTGCTGACCATCCTGGCAGCCGGCATCTTCCTGCAGCTGGCGCCGGAAGACGGGCGCAGCGCCCGGCGGGTCAAGGTCGACGTCGACGAATGACGAGCAGTCGTCAGGCCGCAGCCTGGCGCCTGCTACACTAGCGCTCTTTTCGACGCTCTTCAGGCCCGTACCGTGACTGCCACCGCTTTTTCCTCGCTTGCCCTGTCGCCCGCCATGCTGGCGAACCTCGAGTCCCTCGGTTACGCGCAGATGACCCCGATCCAGGCGCAGAGCCTGCCGGTGATGCTCAAGGGCATGGACCTGATCGCCCAGGCCAAGACCGGCAGCGGCAAGACCGCCGCCTTCGGCATCGGCCTGCTGGCGCCGCTCAACCCGCGTTATTTCGGCTGCCAGGCCCTGGTGCTGTGCCCGACCCGCGAGCTGGCCGATCAGGTCGCCAAGGAATTGCGCCGCCTGGCGCGCGGCGAAGACAACATCAAGATCCTCACCCTGTGTGGTGGGGTGCCGTTCGGCCCGCAGATCGGCTCCCTGGAGCACGGCGCACAGATCATCGTCGGCACCCCGGGCCGCGTGCAGCAGCACCTGGCCAAGGGCACCCTGAAGCTCGATGGGTTGAACACCCTGGTGCTCGACGAAGCCGACCGCATGCTCGACATGGGCTTCTACGACAGCATCGCCGAGATCATCGGCCAGACCCCGGAGCGCCGCCAGACCCTGCTGTTCTCGGCCACCTACCCGGCCGGCATCAAGCAGCTGTCGGCGACCTTCATGCGCAACCCGCAGCAGGTCAAGGTCGAAGCCCTGCACGACGACAGCCAGATCGAGCAGCGCTTCTACGAGATCGCCCCTGAAGAGCGCATGGACGCCGTGGTCAAGGTGCTCAACAGCTACCGCCCGACCTCCTGCGTGGCCTTCTGCTTCACCAAGCAGCAGTGCCAGGAAGTCGTCGACCACCTCACCGCCAAGGGCATTTCCGCCGCCGCCCTGCACGGCGACCTGGAGCAGCGCGACCGTGACCAGGTGCTGGCGATGTTCGCCAACCGCAGCCTGTCCGTTCTGGTCGCCACCGACGTGGCCGCACGTGGCCTGGACATCGACGCCCTGGACATGGTGATCAACGTCGAACTGGCGCGCGATTCGGAAATCCACATCCACCGCGTTGGCCGCACCGGCCGTGCCGGCGAGAAAGGCCTGGCGGTGAGCCTGGTTGCCCCAGCCGAAGGCCATCGCGCCCAGGCCATCGAAAACCTGCAAAGGTCGCCGCTGAACTGGCACCCGCTGAGCAGCCTGAAACATCAGGGCGGCGCGCCGCTGCAGCCGCTGATGATGACGCTGTGCATCGGTGCCGGGCGCAAGGACAAACTGCGCCCTGGCGATATTCTCGGTGCCCTCACCGGCGAGGGCGGCATCCCCGGGGCGCAGGTCGGCAAGATCGCCATTTTCGACTTCCAGGCCTATGTCGCCGTTGAACGCAGCCTGGCCGTGCAAGCGCTCAAGTGCCTCAGCGAAGGCAAGATAAAAGGTCGCTCGCTGCGCGTGCGCACGCTCTAGACTGAAGCTATCGGCAGGCGGGCACAGGGGGTTCCGTGCGCAATATCCTGGTCATCGAAGACAGCCCGCTGGTGCTGAAGATTCTCGAGCACCTGTTCCGTCAGGAACCCAACCTGCAGCCGGTGTTCTGCGCCTCGCTCGGCGAAGCCGAGATGATGCTGGAAACCTCCGCAGCGCTGTTCTTCGCCGCCATCGTCGACCTGCACCTGCCCGATGCTCCGGATGGCGAGAGCGTCGACCTGGTGATGCGCTACGGCCTGCCCTGCATCGTGCTCAGCGGCTCGTACAACGAGAGGCGCCGCGACGAGCTGTTGCTCAAGGGCGTGGTCGATTACGTGCTCAAGGAAAGCCAGCACTCCTACGAATACGCCTTTCGCCTGCTGCACCGCCTGGAGAACAACAGCCAGGTGAAGATCCTGGTGGCCGAGGACTCGGAAGCCACCCGCAACTTCATCCGCCATGTGCTGGTGCCGCACCGCTATCAGCTCATCGATGCCGGCGACGGCGAAGAAGCCCTGAGCATCCTCAGGGAGCAGCCGGATATCGACATGCTGGTGGTCGACCACAGCATGCCGGGCATCAGCGGCTTCGAGCTGGTCAAGCTGCTGCGCCAGAAGATGAAACGCCAAGACCTGGTGATTCTCGGCCTGTCCGCCGACACCAAGGGCTCGCTCAGCGCCAGGTTCATCAAGCATGGCGCCGATGATTTCCTGCGCAAGCCGTTCTGCCCCGAGGAGCTGACCTGCCGGGTGATGTTCACCCTGGAACGGCGCGACATGCTGCGCGCCCTGAAGAAAGCCGCTCAGTACGATGCCCTGACCGGCCTGAACAACCGCCGGGCCTTCTACGAACAAGGCATGCAGCAGTTCCAGCAGGCGCAGCGCAGTGGCCACAACCTGAGCGTGGCCATGCTGGATATGGATCTGTTCAAGCAGATCAACGACGACTATGGCCACGCGGCGGGCGATGCCGCGTTGATCGGCTTCAGCCGGGCCTTCCGTGCAGCCTTTCCGGAGGCCCTGCTCGGTCGCCTGGGCGGCGAAGAGTTCGCCATGGTCAGCCCGCACGATGCCGAGTCGCTGAGCCTGGCCCTCAATGCGCTGCGCGAGCAGTGCCGGCAGGTCAACTACGCCGTCGGCGCCCCACCGCTGTCGTTCAGTGCCGGCATCTACCACGGCGCGCCCGAAGACCTGGAAAGCCTGCTGCACCTTGCCGACCAGCAGCTCTACCAGGCCAAGCGTCAGGGCCGCGGGCGCACCAACTGGCAATGAGCGGTCATTGCAGGCTGTGCAGGCCATAGCGCGCCATGATCGTGGCATAGCTGCCATCGGCGTGCATGGCGGCGATGGCAGCATCGAAACGGCGGGCGATCTCGGCGTGCTCGCCATGGCTCAGGCGAATGAGAATGTGCAGGCCATTCTCGCTCAACGGCACGGGCAGAAACTCCAGGTCATCGGCAATCGGCTTGAGCGCAGTGTTGAACAGGAACCGCGCCACGTATTCGTCTTCCAGCGCCAGGCTCACCCGACCAAGCTGCACCATGTGCGCAGCACTTTCGAAACTGCCAACCTCCACCGTACTCAGCCCGGGGTCGGCCGCGAACGCCGCCGAATAGGCATAACCGCGGCGCACGGCGATCTGGTAGCCGTGGAGATCCGCAAGCCTGTTGAATGTGATGCCGGCATCCTTGCGCGCCACCAGGCGAATGCGGTTGACCAGATAGGGCGCGGAAAAATACCCGAAAGCTTCACGCTCCTTGCTGTGCCAGGCGGTGATCAGCACATCGTAGTCGCCCCGCTGCAGCCCCAGTACCGCGCGCTGCCAGGGCACTTCGCGGTAATCGCTGGTATAGCCGGCGCGGCTCAGCGCGGTGGTCACCAGCTCCACCGCCATGCCGTTGCCCGGCAAGCGCTGGTCGCTGAACGGCGGCCAACTGTCGGCAACCAGACGTAACTGCTGCGCGCCAGCAGCCCACGGCAACAACACCAGCGATAGCAACCACAAGCGCCAGATGTTCAATGATGGCAAGCCCTGCAGATGGAAGAGAAAACCGCCGCGCCGGGATGGGCGACAGCGGTGCTGAATAGACAAGATAGCGGCAAATTGCCAGTGCAGCCCAGCTCTTGCCCTCTAGCTGCTAGACCCATGTATATAGCGCCGGTTCGAGAAACGCGCCGGCCGGTCTGCTGGCGCTGAAGCGGCGCCGGCTGGCCCCTGCCTTCAGGTAAACTAGGCCGTTTCGCGCCGGCCATGAGCGGCGCCCAGCGTTAATGAGGAACATGCCGTGCTTTCACCCCAGGTTGTCATCATCGGTGCCGGCGCCGCCGGGCTGATGTGCGCGATGACCGCCGCTGCCCGCGGGCGCAGCGTGCTGCTGCTCGACCATGCCAACAAGGCCGGCAAGAAAATCCTCATGTCGGGCGGCGGGCGCTGCAACTTCACCAATATGTACTGCGAGCCCGGCAACTTTCTGTCGCACAACCCGCATTTCTGCAAGTCGGCGCTGGCGCGCTTCACTCAGTGGGATTTCATCGCCCTGGTCGCCAAGCATGGCGTGCCCTACCACGAGAAGAAGCTTGGCCAGCTGTTCTGCGACAACAAGTCCAGCGACATCCTCGCCATGCTGCTCGACGAGTGCCAGCAGGCCGGCGTCGACCTGCGCCTGGATACCTCGGTGAGCGCCATCGAACGCGCCGACACCGGTTACCGCTTGGCGACCAGCCTTGGCGCGGTGGCCTGTGAGTCGCTGGTGATCGCCACCGGTGGGCTGTCGATTCCAACCCTGGGCGCCAGCGGGTTCGGTTACCAGGTCGCCCGCCAGTTCGGCCACGAGCTGCTGCCGACCCGCGCCGGCCTGGTGCCCTTCACGCTCACCGACCCACAGCTGAAAACCCTGTGCACGGAGCTATCCGGCACCTCGGTGGAGGATTGCCGGGTGAGTTGCAATGGCCAGAGTTTCGTGGAGAACATCCTATTCACCCACCGCGGCCTCAGCGGTCCGGCGATCCTGCAGATCTCGTCTTACTGGCAACCCGGCGACACCGTCAGCATCGACCTGCTGCCGCACATCGATCTGCCCGAGTGGCTGCTGGAGCAACAGCGCGAGCGCCCCAACAGCGAGCTGAAAACCCTGCTCGGCGAGCTTTTCACCAAGAAGATGGCCGGCCTGTTGGCCGAGCACTGGTTCGCTTCCAAGCCGATGAAGCAGTACCCAGCGGCCGAGCTCAAGGCGATTGCCGAGCGCCTGTCGGACTGGCAGCTGGTGCCGGCCGGCACCGAGGGCTACCGCACGGCGGAAGTCACCCTGGGCGGGGTCGACACCCGCGAGGTGTCGTCCAAGACCCTGGAGTCGCTGAAGTCTCCCGGTCTGTATTTCGTTGGCGAAGTGCTGGACGTGACCGGCCACCTGGGCGGCTTCAACTTCCAGTGGGCCTGGGCCTCGGGCTACGCCGCGGCACAGTACGTGTAGCCTCACCGGCTATAAAAAACGCGCCCTGGGGCGCGTTTCTTGCGGATCGGCGGGAGATTAAGTCGCCTGCTCCATGGCTGCCTCGCCAGCGTAGGAAACTGCTGCGGTGAACAGGACGTCGGTGTGGGAATTCAGCGCCGTCTCGAAGGAGTCCTGCACCACGCCAATGACGAAGCCGATGGCCACGACCTGCATGGCGATTTCGGTATCGACGCCAAACAGGCTGGTGGCCATCGGAATCAGCAGCAGCGAACCGCCGGCCACACCGGACACACCGGCGGCGGCCAGGGACGACACCACACAGAGCAGCAACGCGGTGGGCAGATCGACGTTGATGCCCAGCGTATGGGTGGTCGCCAGCGCCATCACCGAAACGGTGATCGCCGCACCCGCCATGTTGATGGTGGCACCCAGCGGAATGGTGATCGAGTAGGTGTCCTTGTCCAGTTTGAGCTTCTCGCACAGGCGCAGGTTGACCGGAATGTTGGCGGCCGAGCTGCGGGTGAAGAAGGCCGTTACCGCGCTCTCGCGCAGCACGGTGAACAGCAGCGGATAG
The DNA here is from genome assembly GCF_031119625.1 of Pseudomonas sp. G34. Classification (GTDB taxonomy): domain Bacteria; phylum Pseudomonadota; class Gammaproteobacteria; order Pseudomonadales; family Pseudomonadaceae; genus Aquipseudomonas. The sequence goes on along the minus strand of NZ_JAVHZV010000002.1, from coordinate 170,887 downwards.
GGGTTGCGGCGCATCTTGATGAAGGCGAGCAGCGGGTTTACCACCAGCGCCACCACCAGCATGCAGCCGACCATCACCAGCAGCAGCCTCGCGTAGCCATACAGCGCCTCGAACCCCGAGGCCGCCAGGGTGCTGGCCACCAGGCCGAAGATACCGATGGGCGCCTGCTCGATGACGAAGCGCACGATGCGCGTGAAGGCATCGGACATATCGCTGAGCAGCACCCGGGTGGTCGGCGCGGCGTGGCGCAGGAACAGGCCCAGGCCAATCGCCCAGGCCAGGATGGCGATGTAGTTGGAGGTGCTCAGCGCCTGTACCGGGCTGACGAAGATGCTGATCAGCAGGTTGTGCAGCACCTCGATGATGCTGCCGGGCGGGTTGCCTTCGGCCGAGCCGACATCCAGCGCCAGCATGGTGGGAAACAAGAAGCTGGCGCACACCGCCAGCGCGGCGGCGCTGAAGGTGCTGATCAGGTACATCGCCAGCACCGGGCGAACGTGGGTGGGTTGGCCACTCTGGTGAGCCGCCAGCGAGGAGGTGACGAGCACCAGCACCAGCACCGGCGCGACCGCCTTCAGGGCGAGTACGAAGAGTTCGCCGAGCAGGCCGACCTTGAGCGCGGTCGAGGGCGAGAAATAAGCGAGCAGAATGCCCAGCACCAGGCCGATGAAGATGCGTAGCACCAGGCTGGTATTGGAATAGGCGGAGGCAATGCGTTTTAAGGTATTCATTTTATAGACGCTGTCCTGATTCTAGGCTTGGTGGCCTTGGGGGACAGGTCAGCAGGGGCAGGAGCCACGCCAACCGGGCAGGTCACCCCAAGACAGCCGGCGATTATAAGGGAGGAGGCAGGGGTCAGCGCCAGTCAGGTGGCTCGGATGGTCATGTGGGGAGGTCTCGCTGGTTATTGTTGTGGCGCGGGTCAAGCAGGCGGCGAGCCCGCGAAGGCTCGCCAGCAGCGGCTGGTTTCAGCACTCGACGATGTTCACGGCCAGACCGCCACGGGCGGTTTCCTTGTATTTGGTCAGCATGTCGGCGCCGGTCTCGCGCATGGTCTTGATCACCTTGTCCAGGCTCACGTAGTGCGAGCCATCGCCGTACAGCGCCATGCGCGCGGCGTTGATGGCCTTCACCGAGGCAATGGCGTTGCGCTCGATGCAGGGAATCTGCACCAGGCCGCCAACCGGGTCGCAGGTCAGACCCAGGTGGTGTTCCATGCCGATCTCGGCGGCGTTCTCGACCTGTTCCGGGGTGCCGCCCAGTACCGCGCACAGCGCCCCGGCGGCCATCGAGCAGGCCACGCCGACCTCGCCCTGGCAGCCCACTTCGGCGCCGCTGATCGAGGCGTTTTCCTTGTAGAGGATGCCGATGGCGCCGGCGGTCAGCAGGAAGTCGATGACGCCGCGCTCGTTGGCGCCGGAGATGGCGTTGGCGTAGTAATGCAGCACCGCCGGGATGATACCGGCCGCGCCGTTGGTGGGCGCGGTGACCACGCGGCCACCGGCGGCGTTCTCCTCGTTCACCGCCAGCGCCCAGAGGTTGACCCAGTCGAGCATGCGCAGCGGATCTTCGGTGTAGCTGCGCTGGAAGCCGCCCAGTTTGCGGGCCAGGATGGCGGCACGCCGACGCACCTTGAAGCCGCCCGGCAGGATGCCCTCGGTGCGGCAACCGCGCTCCACACAGCTCTGCATCACTTTCCAGATGGCCAGCAGGCCGTTGTCGACTTCTTCATCGGTGCGCCAGTGACGCTCGTTGCGACGCATCACCTCGGCAATGCCGATACCGTACTCGCGGGTCAGGCGCAGCAGGTCGACACCGCTGCGAAACGGCAACGGCAACGCGGTGGCGTCCGGGGCGATGACCTTGTGCTTGGAGCCGTCGGCGAGCACCGCCTCGCTGACCACGAAACCGCCGCCCACCGAGTAATAGGTGGCCTCGTGCACCTGCAGCCCGGCCTGGTCGAACGCCGCGAAGCGCAGGCCGTTGGCGTGCAGCGGCAGCGCCTTGCGGATCATCTTCAGGTCGGTTTTTTCATTGAAGGCCAGCGAATGCCCGCCGGGCAGGGTAATGCGCTTGTCAGTGCGGATGGCCTCGATGTAGCCGGCAACCTGCTCCACATCCACGGTATCCGGCTCGTAGCCGCTAAGCCCCAGCAATACCGCCTTGTCGCTGCCGTGGCCTTTGCCGGTGGCGCCCAGCGAGCCATACAGCTCGGCAACCACGCGCACCACGTTGGGCATATGCCCCTGGTTTTCCAGGGCATGGGTAAACAGGGCGGCCGCACGCATCGGGCCTACGGTGTGTGAACTCGATGGGCCGATGCCCACTTTGAACAGGTCGAATACGCTGATGGCCATTGGTATTTTTCTTCTGTGGGGTTAGAGCGGATGCCCGGTTACGCACCGCCGATGGGAAAAATCTAAGACCCCAGTTCCATTATGTATACTGATTTATTCTTACTATATTGATTAGCAATTCTTACCATTAGAGAGTCAGCCATGGACCTGATCCGCTTGCGCACCCTTCGCGAACTGGCCCGCTGCGGCACCATGGCCGCCACAGCCGAGTTTCTGCACCTGACGCCATCGGCGGTTTCCCAGCAGGTCGCGCAACTGGAGCGCGAGGCCGAGGTGGCGTTGATCGAACGGCGCGGGCGGGGCGTGGTGCTGACGCCGGCGGGCACCCGGCTGGTGGCGCATGTGGAGCGCATCCTGGTGATTCTCGACGAGGCCCGCTCGGAGTTGGCGCAGATGCGCAGCGAGATCGCCGGCGAACTGCGCGTCGCGGCGTTCCCGTCGATCGCCGTGGCGCTGGTGGCGCCCATCGTGCACAACCTGCGGCAGGCCTACCCACGCCTGGAAGTGGTGGTCGCCGACCTGGAGCCCCAGGAAAGCCTGAGTGCCCTGAGCGCCTGGCAGATCGACGTGGCGGTGGTCGATGACCTGGCTGGCGCGGGCAAGGCGCGCCAGGAGCATTACGAACTGATTCCATTGACCGAGGATCGCCTGCACGTGCTGTTGCCGGCCAACCACCCGCTGGCCTCGCGCAGCACGCTGACCATCGCCGACCTGCAGGACGAAGCCTGGGCGCTGGACTCCACCAACAGCTCGTTCGGTGAATTCATCGCCAATCTGTGTCGTCGCTCGGGCTTCACGCCACGCATCAATGCCCACTGCGCGGGCTTTGAAATGGTCGCGGCGATGGTCGCCTCGGGCAACTCGATTTCGGTGGTCTCGGGCCTGCGCCTGCTGCGGCCCGTGGAGGGCGTCACCGCCGTACGCCTGGCGCCGGCGATCCAGCGCAAGATCTTCCTCGCCTACCGCAAGGGCGAACGCAAGCACCCGGCCGTGACCGTATTCCTCGACGAGGCGATCCGCACGGCCGGGGTGCTGGAAGGTTATCAGCGTGACGAGGCCGAAAGCGGGCCAGGCCTGGCCTGACCCGGCGGCCTCAGAAGCGGAACACCTCGGCGTCGATACGAATCGGCTCGGCCACCGGCATCTTCGGCGGCTCCTGCCGGGCGGCCGGCACCGGTGACTTGCGGCGTGGCTCTTCGGCGGCGATCGGCGTATTGGCGTGGTTCTTCACCGCACTGGCCAGTTGCGAGACCAGTTGCTGCACCACCTCGCTCTGGGCGCGGACCTGATCGGCGATCGGCCCCTTGTGCTTCTCTTCCAGGTGCACCAGGCGGGTGTCGAGCAACTGCCCGTCACGGCCGACCAGGCGCCACTGGCCTTCGAGAACGGCCGGCTGGCGCGGGCCGGAATCCAGGCGGGTGATGGACAGCAGAACCTGTACCTGGGCCTTGTAGTTCGGGTTGTCCGAAGCCAGTACCAGGCGCTGGCTGTTGATCCGATTGGCCAGCTGGCGCAGCACCTGGCGATCCAGGTCAGTGGCCAGGCTGCCCGCCCAGCGCGAGGTCAGGGTGGGGCTCAGGCTACCATCGTCCTGGCGTTGCAGCAGGGTTTCACGCTGCAGGTAATCGGCCACGGTGATCGGCCCGAGCAGTACGCTCATGCCGTCCTTGTCCGCCGTCTTGCTGGCCACCGGACCACCATCGAGCTGGTAATAGGAAACGGGGAGCAGATGCGAACAACCGGTCAGCATCAGCAGACCGGTAAGCAGTAAGGTGAGAGGAAGCCGTTTAACAATCATCAATGTCTTCCGGCTGGCAGCAAGGCCAGCGATCATGGCTACAGGTGAAAAAAACCAATAACAAAAAAATGAATCACCGCGCCGACGGAAAACCGGCAGGTGCTGAAAATCCCTGTGCATATGCAATGCGCCTGCCACCCGGCGCACGACCATAACGATGGCAAATAGCCCACCATTCGGCAGGCACATGAGGGGCGATATCATCCGTCAAACCGCCGTCTAACTCCAGCCCCAGGCCATTGGTGGGCAGCCTTACTCGACGAGCAGGCCGTCCACACGCTGGAAGCCGCGCGGCAATTTGTTGCCGCGCCGGCCGCGTTCGCCCTTGTAGTGCTCAAGGTCATCGGCCTTCAGGGACAGAGTACGCTTGCCAGCCTGCAACACAAGGGTAGCGCCCGCCGGCAGCACGGCCAGGTCGGTGAGGTATTCCTCGCGGCTGGCCACGCGGTCGCCGGGAATACCGATGATCTTGTTGCCCTTGCCCTTGCCCAGCTGCGGCAGGTCGGCAACCTTGAACAACAGCAGGCGACCTTCGGTGGTGACCGCGGCCAGCCAGTCTTCCTCGCGGTTGTTGAGCGGCCGTGGCGCCACCACCCGCGCGCCATTGGGCAGGCTGAGCAGCGCCTTGCCGGCCTTGTTCTTGGCCTGCAGATCCTCGCCCTTGACCACGAAACCGTAGCCGGCATCGGAGGCGATCACGTACAGCGCCTCGTCATCGGGCAGCAGCACGCACTCGAAGGTGGCGCCGGCCGGCGGCGTCAGACGACCGGTCAGCGGTTCGCCCTGGCCACGGGCCGACGGCAGGGTGTGAGCGGCCAGCGAATAGCTGCGCCCGGTGGAGTCGATGAACACCGCGTACTGGTTGGAGCGGCCCGGCGCAGCGGTCTTGAAGCCATCGCCAGCCTTGTAGGACAGGCCGGTGGCATCGATTTCATGGCCCTTGGCCGAGCGCACCCAGCCCTTTTCCGAGAGCACCACGGTGATCTTCTCGTTGGGCAGCAGATCGTGCTCGGACAGCGCCTTGGCTTCGGCCCGCTCGACGATCGGCGAACGGCGGTCATCGCCGTACTTCTCGGCGTCTTCGAGGATTTCCTTGCGCACCAGCTTCTTCAGCTTGGCTTCGCTGCCGAGCAGCGCCAGCAGCTTGTCACGCTCTTTGCTGAGTTCGTCCTGCTCGCCACGGATCTGCATCTCTTCCAGGCGGGCGAGTTGCCGCAGGCGGGTTTCCAGGATGTACTCGGCCTGGATCTCGGTGAGGCCGAAGCGCTCCATGAGCACCGGCTTGGGCTGGTCCTCGGTGCGGATGATGTGGATCACTTCATCGAGGTTGAGGAAGGCGATCAGGCGGCCTTCCAGCAGGTGCATGCGGTGCTCGACCTTGTCCAGGCGGAACTGCAGGCGGCGGCGCACGGTGCCGACACGGAACTGCAGCCACTCGACCAGCAGGGTGCGCAGATCCTTGACCTGGGGCTTGCCGTCGAGGCCGATGACGTTGCTGTTGACCCGGTAGCTGGACTCCAGGTCGGTACTGGCGAACAGGTGCTGCATCAGCGCATCGTGATCGACCCGGCTGCTGGTCGGGATGATCACGATACGGCAGGGGTTCTCGTGGTCGGACTCGTCACGCAGGTCGGCGATCTGCGGCGCCTTGGATGGCTTGGCCTGCATCATCGCGGCGATCTGCTCCAGCACCTTGGCGCCGGACACCTGGTGTGGCAGCGCGGTGACCACGATGTCGCCGTCCTCGACGCTGTATACGGCGCGCATGCGTATCGAGCCACGGCCGGTCTGGTAGATTTTCAGCAGGTCGGCACGCGGGGTGATGATTTCCGCTTCGGTCGGGTAATCCGGGCCCTGGATATGTTCACAGAGCTGCTCGACCGTGGCCTTCGGCTCATCGAGCAGCCGCACGCACGCGGTGGCGACTTCACGCAGGTTGTGCGGCGGCACGTCGGTGGCCATGCCCACGGCGATGCCCGTGGTGCCGTTGAGCAGGATGTTGGGCAAACGCGCCGGCAGCGTTGCCGGCTCGTTGAGGGTGCCATCGAAGTTCGGCACCCAGTCCACGGTGCCCTGGCCGAGTTCGCTGAGCAGCACTTCGGAATAACGCGACAGCCGCGCTTCGGTATAACGCATGGCGGCGAACGACTTGGGATCATCCGGCGCCCCCCAGTTGCCCTGGCCATCGACCAGCGTGTAGCGGTAGCTGAACGGCTGCGCCATCAGCACCATGGCTTCGTAGCAGGCGCTGTCGCCGTGGGGATGGAATTTACCGAGCACGTCACCGACGGTACGCGCCGACTTCTTGTGCTTGGCGTCGGCGTCCAGGCCCAGTTCGCTCATGGCATAGACGATACGCCGCTGCACGGGCTTCAAGCCGTCGCCGATATGCGGCAGCGCGCGGTCCATGATCACGTACATGGAGTAGTTGAGATAAGCCTGCTCGGTGAAGTCGGCAAGGGAACGGCGTTCGACGCCGTCCAGGCTCAGATCGAGGGTTTCGCTCATGCGTGCCTCATTGCAAGGTTGATTGGCGCAGCATCAAGGTGCCGTCGCGCTGACTGAATTCGAGGTGTTTCAAAGCACTCATGCCCAGCAGGATTTCATCGCCATCCATGCCCGGAGCAATCAGTGCGGACACGTCATGCAAGACGATATCGCCGAGCTGCAGGCGCTCCAGGCGTGTGCGGTGCGCCGTGGCGATGCCGTTGGCGGTTCTGATCTGCACCGGCGCGCCGGCCTGCAGGCCCAGGTCACGGGCGACCTGGCTGGGGATGGCGACCTGGGTGGCGCCGGTGTCGAGCAGAAAGCTCACCACCTCGCCATTGATCTGCCCATCGACCAGGTAGTGACCGCCGGGGCTGCTGGCCAGACGCACTTCGACATAGCCGCTGCCATGCACCGACTCCGGCTGGCGATTGGGGTGCCGTTTGGCCTCCTCCCAATTGCCGAAAAAGTGCGTGGCCAGCAGCAGCCCGGCACCCCAGGCGAGCACCAGCATCACCCGGCCGGCCCGGCGGCCTGCGGTCTGCTCGCTCACTGGGTTGCACCCCAGCCGCCAGCGGGCGCGGCGAAGCGCCAGACCAGCGGGCGTTTCTCGCCATCGCCACGGGCGTGGCCACCATTGTCGAGGCCGACCCAGGCGCCTTCGGCGTCCATCGACAGGGCTTCGGCAACCCCGTAATGCAGGGGATAACGGCGCTCGTCGGTCAGCGCTTCGGCGGCGAACGACCAGCAGCGCTCGGCTTCGCCAGTGGCAGGTGTGCGCCGGCAGATGCGATGGGCCTGGCGCTCCAGGGTGTAGAGTTTCTCCTCGAAGAATGCCAGGCCGGAGAAGTCCACCGGCGCGGAATGCCCGCCCAGCGCCTCGGGCGAGGCTTCTTCGCCACCTTCGTTGAGCAGCACGCAGCCACCCTCGCAGCGCCAGGTGGCGCGCCGGTTGTGCAGCACCAGCAGGCCGCGACGCTGTTTCTCAGCGGCCAGCCACAGGCGCTCGCCAGCCGGATCGACGGCGATGCCTTCTAACAACGAATTGAAGTGCAGCAGCATGCCACTGGCCCGTGCCTGGCGCACCATGCCTTCGGGCAGGTTCAGCCATTGCGCATCGGCCGCCGGCGGTACCTGCAGCACCGCGGCGCGGCTCTCGCTGACCAGGTAGCGATTACCCTTGGCGTCGCAGGAGAGGCCTTCGAAATCCAGATGCCCCCCGCGCACCAGGCCCGACACCCAGCCGCGCATGCGCAGGCCCCAGGGCAGCGGCATTGCTGGCGCGGGCGGCGCCACGAAGCGCTCGGCTTCGGCCTGCCAGACGGTCGCCGAGGCGTCGAGGCGATACAGGCGATCATCCTCGCGGTCGGACACCGCCCACAGCGCGTCGCCGCACCAGGCCAGGCCCGACAGGTTGCCGGCGGGCATGCCGGCCACCGGATGTTCGCTGACCAGCTTGAGCGCTTCGGGCGGCGGTACATCGGCCAGTGCCGGCGTCACGGCTGCAAACAGCACGGCGCCGAACAGGTGGCGCATCAGAGCAGCACCTCGGCCAGGTTGCCCTTGGACTCCAGCCAGGATTTGCGGTCGCCGGCGCGCTTCTTGGCCAGCAGCATGTCCATCACCTCGCGGGTGCCCTCGAAATCATCGAGGGTCAGTTGCACCAGGCGCCGGGTATTGGGATCCATGGTGGTTTCGCGCAACTGCGGCGGGTTCATCTCACCCAGGCCCTTGAAGCGGGTGACCTGCGGCTTGCCGCGCTTCTTCTCGGCCACCAGGCGGTCGAGAATGCCGTCGCGCTCGGCCTCGTCGAGGGCGTAGTAGATTTCCTTGCCCAGGTCGATGCGGTACAGCGGCGGCATCGCCACGTACACGTGCCCGGCGTCGACCAGCGGGCGGAAGTGCTGCACGAACAGCGCGCAGAGCAGCGTGGCGATGTGCAGGCCGTCGGAGTCGGCGTCGGCGAGGATGCAGATCTTGCCGTAACGCAGCTGGCCCAGATCGCTGGAGCCGGGATCGAGGCCGACCGCTACGGCAATGTTGTGCACTTCCTGGCTGGCCAGCACTTCACCGCCGTCCACTTCCCAGGTATTCAGAATCTTTCCGCGCAGCGGCAGGATCGCCTGAAACTCCTTGTCCCGCGCCTGCTTGGCGCTGCCGCCGGCCGAATCACCCTCGACCAGGAACAGCTCGCAGCGCATCGGGTTCTGCCCCGCGCAGTCAGCCAGCTTGCCGGGCAACGCCGGGCCCTGGGTGATCTTCTTGCGCTCGACCTTCTTGCCGGCCTTGAGGCGGCGGCTGGCGTTGCTGATCGCCAGTTCGGCGAGCTGCTGGCCGAATTCGGGGTGGGCGTTGAGCCACAGGCTGAAGGCATCCTTGACCACCCCGGAGACGAACGCCGCCGCCTCGCGGGAGGACAGGCGCTCCTTGGTCTGCCCGGAGAACTGGGCATCCTGCATCTTCATCGACAGCACGAAGGCGATGCGCTCCCAGACGTCTTCCGGCGCCAGCTTGACGCCACGCGGCAGCAGGTTGCGGAACTCGCAGAACTCGCGCATCGCATCCAGCAGGCCCTGACGCAGGCCGTTGACGTGGGTGCCGCCCTGGGCGGTGGGAATCAGGTTGACGTAGCTTTCCTGCACCGCGTCGCCACCTTCCGGCAGCCACAGCAGCGCCCAGTCCACGGCTTCCTTGTTGCCCGCCAGGCTGCCGCAGAAAGGCTCGCCCGGCAGGCGTTCGAATTCACTGACCGCATCGACCAGGTAGGAACGCAGGCCGTCTTCGTACAGCCACTCGACCTTCTCGTTGCTGGCCTTGTCATGGAAGCTGACCGCCAGCCCCGGGCACAGCACGGCCTTGGCCTTGAGCACGTGCTTGAGGCGGCTGACCGAGAACTTGTGGGAGTCGAAGTACTTGGCATCCGGCCAGAAATGCACGCTGGTGCCGGTGTTGCGCTTACCAACCGTGCCGATCACTTCCAGGTCGCTGGCCTTGAAGCCGTCGGCGAACGCCATCGAGTACTCGTTGCCGTCGCGCTTGACGCGCACCTCGACGCGGGTCGACAGGGCGTTGACCACGCTGATGCCGACGCCGTGCAGACCACCGGAGAACTGGTAGTTCTTGTTGCTGAACTTGCCGCCGGCGTGCAGCTTGGTGAGGATCAGCTCGACACCGGGCACGCCCTCTTCCGGGTGGATATCCACCGGCATGCCACGCCCATCGTCGGTCACTTCCAGAGAGTTGTCCTCGTGGAGGATCACCTGGATGGCGCTGGCGTGACCGGCCAGGGCTTCGTCGACGCTGTTGTCGATGACTTCCTGGGCCAGGTGGTTGGGGCGCGTGGTGTCGGTGTACATCCCCGGGCGCTTGCGCACCGGGTCGAGGCCGGAAAGCACTTCGATGGCATCGGCGTTGTAGGCGTTTTGCTGGGCCATGGGTCTCTGCAATGCTCTGATTGATCGGGGATTCGGTACGCCCACTCAGGGCGCAGGCGCAATGCCGGCAAAGGCGAACAACCTCGGCAGGCGCTCGGCGAAGCCCTGGAAACCGTGGTCGCCGCCGGCTTCGATACGCAAGGCGCAGTGCCGGTAGTAAGCCTGGGCGCGCCGGTAGTCGAGGGTCTCGTCGCCGGTCTGCAGCCACACCTGATAACGGGCAGGGTCCGTCGGCGGCTCGACATCGAGCTCGGCCAGGGCGGCCACGTGGTCCGCGGTCAGTTCCCAGGTTTCGTTGCTGTAAAGATTGGTCTGCGTGCCCAGGTAACCATCGAACAGCTGATGGGGGCGCACCGCCGGGTTGATCAGCAGCGCCTTGAGCCCATGCCGTTCGGCCAGGTGGGTCGCATAGTAGCCGCCCAGCGAGCTGCCGACCAGCGTGGGGCGCCCCAGCTCGGCGATCAGCGCTTCGAGCTGGGCAATGGCCTGGCGCGGGTGATGATGCAGGGCCGGAACCCGCAGCTGGGCCTGCAACCCACGCGCGGTCATGGCGGCGGTCAGCTGGCTGGCCTTGGTGGAAGCCGGCGAGCTGTTGAGCCCGTGGATATAAAGAATGCTATTGGTCATAACGGGAGGCTACTAGCGCCAGCCTGCAGGCTGCAAGCGCTGCCGTCGCTGTCATCCTCGCGCCTCAGTAGCCGCCAACACTGTAGTCGGGCTGGAACACGAAACCCTCGACCCGCGACACCCCCGTATCCAGGCGGCCGTCGTCGTGCAGGCGCAGCCAACGGTAGCCCGGCGCGGCGCTGTCGGCCTGGAAGTCCTCGCTGCCCGGCGTGAACTGCACGCAGGTAGACGGCGAAGCCAGCAGCCGCAGCTCACCGCGCTGGGTGTCGATGCTCTGGTGCACGTGGCCCCAGAGCACGGCGCGCACCTGGGGAAAGCGCTGCAGCACGGCGAACAGCGCATCGGGGTTGCGCAGGCCGATCGGCGCCATCCACTGGCAGCCGATATCCACGGGGTGATGGTGCAGGCAGATCAGGTGGTGACGATCCGGCGCTTCGCTCAGGGCCCGCTCGAGCAGCAGCAACTGCGGCTCCTGCAGATATCCCGGCACGGCACCGGGGATGGAGGAGTCGAGCAGGGTTATCCGCCAGTTGCCCAGGTCGACCACCGGCTCGAGCAGGTCAGTGCCCACGCAGGCGGCTTGCATGGTGAGTATGTCGTCATGGTTGCCGGGGATCCAGCGGGCCGGGGCGTCGATCGCCGCGCTCAGCTCGACGAAGCGCGCATAGGAGGCAGCACTGCCGTCCTGGGACAGGTCGCCGGTGGCCAGGATCAGGTCGATGGCCGGCTGCTCCTTGAGCACCTGGTCGACCACCCGGCACAGGCTGTCGGCGGTATCCATGCCCAGCAGCCTGCCGTCCGTATCGGCAAACAGGTGGCTGTCAGTGAGCTGCACCAGCAGCACCGAAGAATCGGCTGAGGGGGGAACGACCGCACGCGCCAAGGTACTTCTCCTTGAATGAGTGCGAATTATGGAATCGGCAAGCGAGCCGGTAAACCCGCAAACACGCACTGGTTCACAGAAATCCGACGCATTTTAGTGGCCAAAGGCCATCAATCATATCAGTGGTTCGGTTTCGTGTCCGCAGGCCAGGCAATGGCTCAACCATTCGCCGAGAAACACGTTGAGCTGGGTTTTCTCGTCTGGCTGGTGCATGGCGGCATTGGGATAGGGGTAGATACCACGAAACCGCCGGGCGCTCTGGGCACCGGTGACTTCGGCCATCCGTGCGTCGTGGTAGACGCGCACTTCCAGTTGCGGCACTGGCAACCAGGGCAGGCTGTGCTCCTGACGCACTTGCACGGTGGAGGTGTAGGGGCAGCTTTCCACCACTTCCAGGGCCAGCACGCCAAGCTGGCGCTCGCCCTGGCTGAGGGCGACACGTCGCGCGCCCTGGGCCTCGCGCATGCCGGGCAGCAGGCGCATCAGCCGCGCGTAATTGGCTTCGCAAGCCGCTTGCAGCTCGATCAGGTCGACCCGATAGCGCTCGCGCAGCAGATTTACCCCCATAGGCCCCTGACCTCGGCGCGATTGAGCGCCAGCCACTGCAGGGCGATGATGCTCGCCGCGTTGTTGATCTGTCCGTCCTTGACCGCCTGCAGGGCGTCCTCGAACGGCCATACCTGCACGCGGATGTCCTCGCCCTCTTCCTCCAGGCCGTGGACACCGCCCACGCCGGCGCTGCTGCAGCGGCCGAGGAACAGATGGACGAACTCGTCGGAACCGCCTGGCGAGGGGAAGTAGCGGGTGATCGGCCACAACGAGGTGAGCGTCAGCCCGGCCTCCTCTTCGGCCTCGCGCAGGGCGACCTCGTCCGGTTCCTCGTTCTTGTCGATCAGCCCGGCCACCAGTTCCACCAGCCAGGGGTTGCTGGCCTTGTGCATGGCGCCGACGCGGAACTGCTCGATCAGCACCACCGTGTCGGTCACCGCATCGTAGGGCAGCACGCACACGGCATCGTGGCGGATGAACAGCTCGCGACGCAGCACCGGGCCCATTTCACCGGAGAACTGCCGGTGGCGCAGGTGAAAGCGATCCAGGCGATAGAAACCGCGAAAGCACTCTTCGCGCTCGATGATTTCCACCGCATCCGGGCCAGGCTTGAAGGTTTCGGTCATCTGCTGTTCTCTCGTTGATCTGCACACATTGGGCCCATCCTAGGGGCTGTTAAGGCTGTCCCGCAAGCGACGCCGCGAAAGCCTGGCCGATCCGCGTGCATTGGCGAATAATCGCGAACTCCCCTGCCATCAGGCAGTCGAACGCCCGTCCTCTGCCAATGGCTTTTTCCTGCATGAAGATCTCCCGCATTGCCCGCTTCGCTGCCATCCTCGGCTTCGCCCTGCTGCTCGGCGCCTGCCAGAGCCTGTCCAAACCCGATACGCCGGCGGGGGTGGCCACCACCCACGAAAAATGGGAGCACAAGCCAGCCGGTTGCGCCGCCCAGGATTGCCCGTTGGTCAACGTGGAACTGCAGCGCGTGGCCGATCAACCGGCCCTCAACGCCCGCATCGAAGGCACCCTGCTCGACCTGGTGAAGGCCGCCACCGGCACCCGGCCGCAGTCGCTGGCCGAACACGAACGCGACTTCCTCGCCAACGGCAAGCCGGGCTGGGCCAGTTACCTGCAGGCCAAGGTACTCAGCCAGCATGACCAATTGGTGGTGATCGAGCTGTCCAGCTACCACTTCATCGGCGGCGCCCACGGCGTGCCCGGGCGCACCTACCTCAACTACGACCGTGAGCAGAACAAGGTGCTGAGCCTGCAGGACATGCTGGTACCCGGCGAGGAGGCCGCCTTCTGGCAGATCGCCCAGCGTGCCCACCAGGCCTGGCTGATCGCCCAGGGCCACGGCAACGATGTGGAGTACCGCAAGACCTGGCCGTTCGAGCGCACCGCCAACATCGCCCTGAACCCCAATGCGGTGATGCTCAAGTACGACGTCGCCCGCCTGGCGCCCTACTCCGACGGCCATCCGGAAATTCTGATTCCCTACAACCAGCTGCAGGGCATCCTGCGCCCGGCCTACATGCCCGGCGCAGCCCGCTAAAAAGGGCTAATCCGCCGCATGCGCGATACAGGTCGCGCATGCGGCTAAGGTTCTACACCTGCCGGTAAATTACCGAGCCTTCTTCCCTGAAGCGCTCGGCCTGCTCCTTGAAGCCCGCCTCCACGGCCTTGCTTTCGTCCGACAGCCCGTTCTCCTTGGCGTACTCACGCACTTCCTGGGTGATCTTCATCGAGCAGAACTTCGGCCCGCACATGGAGCAGAAGTGCGCCACCTTGGCCGAATCCTTCGGCAGGGTTTCGTCGTGGTAGGCGCGGGCGGTGTCCGGATCGAGGCCGAGGTTGAACTGATCCTCCCAGCGGAACTCGAAGCGCGCCTTGGACAGGGCGTTGTCGCGGATCTGCGCGCCGGGGTGGCCTTTGGCCAGGTCTGCCGCATGGGCGGCGATCTTGTAGGTGATGATGCCGGTCTTCACGTCATCCTTGTTGGGCAGGCCCAGATGCTCCTTGGGCGTGACGTAGCAGAGCATGGCGCAACCGAACCAGCCGATCATCGCCGCGCCAATGCCTGAGGTGATGTGGTCGTAACCCGGCGCGATGTCGGTGGTCAGTGGGCCGAGGGTATAGAACGGCGCCTCGTCGCAGCACTCCAGCTGCTTGTCCATGTTCTCCTTGATCAGTTGCATCGGCACGTGGCCGGGGCCTTCGATCATGCACTGCACGTCGTGCTTCCAGGCGATCTTGGTCAACTCGCCAAGGGTTTCCAGCTCGCCGAACTGGGCGGCGTCGTTGGCGTCGGCGATGGAGCCGGGGCGCAGGCCGTCACCCAGCGAGAAGCTGACGTCGTAGGCCTTCATGATTTCGCAGATGTCGTCGAAGTGGGTGTAGAGGAAGTTCTCCTTGTGGTGCGCCAGGCACCACTTGGCCATGATCGAACCACCACGGCTGACGATGCCGGTGACCCGCTTGGCGGTCAGCGGCACATAGCGCAGCAGCACGCCGGCGTGGATGGTGAAGTAGTCCACGCCCTGCTCCGCCTGCTCGATCAGGGTGTCGCGGAACAGCTCCCAGGTCAGGTCTTCGGCCACGCCGTTGACCTTCTCCAGCGCCTGGTAGATCGGCACGGTACCGATCGGCACCGGCGAGTTGCGGATGATCCACTCGCGGGTTTCGTGGATGTGCTTGCCGGTGGACAGGTCCATCACCGTGTCCGAACCCCAGCGAATGCCCCAGGTCAGCTTGGCGACTTCCTCTTCAATCGACGAGCCCAGCGCCGAGTTGCCGATATTGCCGTTGATCTTCACCAGGAAGTTGCGGCCGATGATCATCGGCTCCAGTTCGGTGTGGTTGATGTTCGCCGGGATGATGGCGCGGCCACGGGCTACTTCATCACGCACGAACTCCGGGGTGATTTCCTTGGGAATGCTGGCGCCGAAGCTGTTGCCGCCGTGCTGTGCGTCGAGCAGGCCGGCCGCGCGGTGCTCGGCGAGCTTCATGTTCTCGCGGATGGCGACGTATTCCATCTCCGGGGTGATGATGCCCTGGCGCGCGTAGTGCATCTGGCTGACGTTCTTGCCCGGTTTGGCGCGGCGTGGGTTGCGCACGTGGGCGAAGCGCATCCTGGTCAGCTCTTCATCGGCCAGGCGGCGCTGACCGAATTCGGAGGACAGGCCGCCCAAGCGCTCGGTATCACCGCGGTCTTCGATCCAGGCGCTGCGCACATCGGCCAGGCCCTTGCGCACGTCGATGGTCACGCTGGGGTCGGTGTAGGGGCCGGAGGTGTCGTAGACGGTAACCGGCGCGTTGATCTCGCCACCGAAGTCAGTAGGGGTCACATCCAGGCTGATCTCGCGCATCGGCACGCGGATATCCGGGCGCGAGCCCTGCACGTAGATTTTTTGCGAACGGGGAAACGGCTGGATCGACTGCTGGTCGACCTGGGCGGACTCACTGAGATTTTGCTGTTGTTGTTTGCTGCTCATCGGCTGGCTCCTCGGCTGAATGTCGGGGAGAACCTGACGGGCGCGCGCGATGATGAAGCAACGCCGAGCCAGAGCTGCTTGAACATGCGGGTTTTGTGAAAGCGCCGGCATGCTCGAACAGCCAGGGCGCGGGCACACCACGAGTGTGGTGTGGGGGAATCCACCATGCAGGTCGCTGAAAAACTATCTGCGTTGCCATCGCGGCGTTAAAAATCGGCTCAAAATGCTCATGTACTACTCGTACACTCCGCTTTTTCGCCACTTTTTTGCCTTGCGCTGGCTGCCTCGCCTACGTTTTTAAACGATCTGTAGAGGTGGATACCTCTTGTTCCCTACGCAGGCCTTAACCTGATCAGGTTCAACGGGATCCGGAACTCTCCGATCTCAGCCTCCGATTCGAGGCACCCCGACAAGAACCTGGCCAGTCTACTGGCAGCTGCCGGCGGCAGCAATGCAAAGCCGACCCGCTGGTCGCATGGTGGCCGCCGGCGCCGCGCCTTGACCACCCCGATGACCGGGCTTAGTCTCGCCTGCTACTGCCCCTCTAGGATCCACCGACATGCTGCGCAGACTTTCCCTGGCCGTTGCCGTGACCGCCACTTCAACCGCCACGGCCTGGGCAGACCCCGCGCCGTTGTCGGTGCGCACCGATTTGATGTCGGTGTATCAGGAAGCTGCCGCCAACAACGCCGATCTGGCCGCTGCCCGCGCCGACTACCTGGCCCGCCGCGAGGGCGTGCCCCAGGCCCGCGCCGGCCTGCTGCCCAACCTCAGTGCCGGCGCCCGGGTCAACGACACCCGCACGGCCCTGGAACAACCCGCCGCCACCCAGTCGCGCAGCGCCACCGTGTACCAGGCCAACCTCAGCCAGCCACTGTTTCGCGCCGACCGCTGGTTCCAGCTGCAGGCTGCCGAGGCGGTCAGCGAGCAGGCCGCGCTGGAGCTGTCCGCCAATGAGCAGAACCTGATCCTGCAAAGCGCCGAAGCCTACTTCTCGGTGCTGCGCGCCCAGGACAACCTGGCTTCGACCAAGGCCGAGGAAGCCGCCTTCAACCGCCAGCTCGACCAGGCCAACGAGCGCTTCGACGTCGGCCTGTCGGACAAGACCGACGTGCTCCAGGCCCAGGCCGGCTTCGACAGTGCGCGGGCCAACCGCATCACTGCCCAGCGCCAGGTCGAAGACGCCTTCCAGGCGCTGGTCACCCTGACCAACCGCGAGTACCGCAGCATCGAGGGTATCCAGCACAGCCTGCCGATCCTCACCCCGATGCCCAATGACGCCACTGCCTGGGTCAATACCGCCGCCGCCCAGAACCTCAACCTGCAGGCCAGCAACTTCGCGGTGGATGCCGCCGAGGAAACCCTGCGCCAGCGCAAGGCCGGTCACGCGCCGACCCTGGACGCAGTGGCCAGCTACCAGCGCGGCGACAATGACGCCTTCGGCCTGAGCAATCCCAACTACACCGGGCAGAACTACGGCAGCGACGTGTCGCAACGCAGCATCGGCCTGGAGCTGAACATCCCGCTGTACAGCGGCGGCCTGACCAGCTCCCAGGCCCGCGAGGCCTACCAGCGCCTCAGCCAGTCCGAACAGCGCCGCGAAGGGCTGCGCCGCGAGGTGGTGCAGAACACCCGCAACCTGTATCGCGCGGTGAATACCGACGTGGAAACCGTGCAGGCGCGCCGCCAGTCGATCATCTCCAACCAGAGCGCCCTGGAAGCCACGGAAATCGGTTACCAGGTCGGCACCCGCAACATCGTCGACGTGCTCGATGCCCAGCGCCAGCTGTACAGCGCCGTGCGCAACTACAACGACGCGCGCTACGACTACATCCTCAACAACCTGCGCCTGAAGCAGGCCGCCGGCACCCTCAGCCCCGCCGACCTGGAAGCGCTGGGCGCCTACCTGAAGCCGGACTACAACCCGGACCGCGACTTCCTGCCCGCGGATCTCGCCAAGGCGGGCGAAGCGCGGCTGCAGGGCGAGTAAGCAGGCGGACAATGGGTCGCACACGGCAGCGGAGTAATACTTCATCCGTGGGAGCGAGCCATGCCCGTGATCTTTCGCGGGCATGGACTAGGCGTCCCCGCCCGCTCCCACAGAAGCGAGCCATTCAGACGTAGGGTGGATCGGGGCGCGTAGCCGACGCTCTTCTCATCCACCATTGCGATCCTTGGATAGAAAAGGACGGATGAAGCGTGAGCTACGCGCCCCGTCCCCAACGAGAGCCGCTTCCGCGATTAGCTGCCGAGCGGAGGGGCTAGCTAGCCGGGCAGGATTAGACTAGCAACCGTCCCAACCCATCCAGCAGACGCTTCAACGCGCCCTGATTGGCCTTGAGTACCGCCAGCCCCGTCTCGCGCATGGCCGCCGCACGCGCGGGCTCACTGAGCAGCGCTGCCACCTGCGTACCTAACGCCTGGGCATCCGCCACTTCGCAGAGCGCACCGTGCTCGAGCAGTTGCGCGGTGATTTCCAGGAAGTTGAAACGGTGCGGCCCCATGATCACCGGCAGCCCCAGCGCGATAGGCTCCAGCGGGTTATGGCCACCGGTCTCGACCAGGCTGCCGCCGACAAAGGCGATATCGGCCAGGGCATACAGAAACATCAGCTCGCCCATGCTGTCGCCGAGCAGCACCTGCACCCCGGGGCCAACCGCCTCGCCTGACGAGCGCCGCACGAAGGCCAGCCCTGCTTCACGCAACTGCGCCGCGGCCGTGTCGAAACGCTCCAGGTGGCGCGGCACCAGGATCAGCAAGGCATCCGGCTGGCTGGCGAGCAGTTGCTGGTGCGCCTGGATCACCAGCGCGTCCTCACCTTCGCGGGTGCTGGCGGCAATCCACACGGGCCGCTGCTGCGCCTGCCATTGCCCGCGCAGTGCCGTGGCACGGGCACTCACTTCGGCATCCACCTGCTGATCGAACTTGATCGAACCGGTAACTTCAACAGCGGCGGGCCGCGCACCCAGGTCGATAAAGCGCTCAGCCTCGACCTGGCTCTGCACCGCGAGCAGATCCAACTCGGCAAGCATCGGCGCCGTCAGTTTGGCGAAGCGCCCATAGCCTCTGGCCGAGCGCGCGGAGAGCCGCCCATTGGCCAGCGCCACCGGGATGCCGCGAAGGGCGCACTGGTGGATATAGTTGGGCCACAGCTCGGTCTCCATGATTACCGCCAGCTTCGGCCGCACCTTTTTGAGAAAACGCGCCGCAGCCCAGGGCAGGTCATAGGGCAGATAGCAGTGCTGCACCCGGCCGGCGAACTGCGCTTCGGGAAACAACGCGCGAATGCGCTCGGAGCCGGTGGGCGTCATGCAGGTCAGGGTGATCGGCAGGTCCGGGTAGCGCGCCAGCAGCTCGCGCACCAACGGCGCGGCGGCGATGCTTTCACCCACCGACACGGCATGCACCCAGATGCCGCCGGGGCGCAGTGGCGGCAGCAGCGCAAAGCGCTCGCCAACGCGCTTGCTGTAGGCAGGCGCGCGCCAGGCACGCCAGGCCAGACGCAGGCCGATCAGCGGCAGGCAGAGGTGAAACAGCAGGCTATAGAGATGTCGATTCATGGCGGCGAAGCTTAGGGATGCCGGCAGGGCAGCACAAGTCGCGCCATGAGCCGGCGCTCATGTCTTGAGCACTTGCAGGCGTTCGGCCAGCGAGCCGGCCAACCATTGGGCGGCCGGCCCCAGCGCTTCATCGCGGCGAAACACCAGCTCCAGCGGCAACGGTGGCGCGATCCAGTCACTGCGCAGCTCCACCAGGTGCCCCTGGTAGGTCGGGTATTGGGCTACATGCCTTGGCAGGCAGGCCCAGCCCAGATTGCGCATCAGCAGCTCGGCCATCGAGTAGAAGCTGTCCGCATGCCAGGCCGATGGGCTGATTCGTTCGTTGCCGGGGTACTGGGTGTCCTGCAGGGTGATCAGCAGTTGGCGGTGGCGCGCCAGTTCGCGACGCCCGACCGGGCCGGCCTGGGCCAGCGGATGAGCGGCGCCGCAGACCATGACCATTTCCACCACGCCCAGGCGCCGGCGCTCGAGCTCCGCCGGCATACCCTCATGGTGGAACAACAGACCAAGGTCGGCCCGCCGCTCGATAAGCTGGCGCGCCACCACGCCCTGCCCACCACTGGTCATCTGCACCTCCACCCCTGGAAAGGCGCGCGCCAGCGCTTCGAGACTGTCGAGCACGGGCGGCAGCGGCAGGGCCTCGTCCTGGGCCAGCCGCAGGCAGGCTTCTTCGCCCTTGGCCAGGCCAAGCGCGCGCCCCTCCAGGCGCTCGCACTGGCGCAGCAACTCGCGGGCTTCTTCCAGCAAGGCCAGCCCGGCGTCGGTCAGCCTTGGCTGACGACCACTGCTGCGCTCGAACAGGCGCACGCCAAGATCGTCCTCCAGCGTCGCCACCGCCGTGCTGACCGCGGACTGCACACGACCGAGCCGCCGGGCCACGGCGGAAAACGAACGGCCTTCGGCCACGGCCACGAAGACGTCCAATTGCTCAAGACTCCAGCGCACAACCTATCTCCCATGCAGATAGGTAATCAGTTTACCTAACAACGGGCGGCGGTAAAATCGCAGGCCTGTCAAGAGGAGTGTTGCCGATGAATGGTTATCTCTATCTCGCCCTGGCGATTGCCGCGGAAGTGATCGCAACCACCTCCATGAAGGCGGTCGACGGGCTCAACAAACCGCTGCCACTGTTGCTGGTGATCGTCGGTTACAGCATCGCGTTCTGGATGCTGATCCTGGTCGTACGCACCATTCCCGTGGGTATCGCCTACGCCATCTGGGCCGGGCTGGGCATCGTGCTGGTGAGCATCGCGGCGATGTTCGTCTACGAC
The DNA here is from genome assembly GCF_031119625.1 of Pseudomonas sp. G34. Lineage (GTDB taxonomy): Bacteria > Pseudomonadota > Gammaproteobacteria > Pseudomonadales > Pseudomonadaceae > Aquipseudomonas. The sequence continues at coordinate 150,427 of NZ_JAVHZV010000002.1, read as the reverse complement.
CAGAAGCCCGACCTGCCCGCCGTGCTGGGCATGGGACTGATCGTCAGCGGCGTGGTGGTGATCCAGCTGTTCTCCCGCGTCACCGGCCACTGAGCGTTATACTGCGCAGCTGTTTTTCTGAGAGGCGCCCGCATGTCCCCAACTCTGAGCACAGACGTCCTGATCGTCGGCGGCGGTGTCGCCGGCCTGTGGCTGAATGCGCGCCTGCGCGCCAAGGGCTACGCCACGCTGCTGGTGGAGCGCGAAAGCCTGGGCGGCGGTCAGAGCGTCAAATCCCAGGGCATCATCCACGGCGGCGCCAAGTACGCCCTGCACGGCGCCCTGAGCGGCGCCTCGGAAGCCATCGCGGACATGCCACGACGCTGGCGCGAAGCCCTGGATGGCAGCGGCGAGCTGGATCTGTCCGGCGTGCGCCTGCTTTCCGATGCTCACTACCTGTGGTCGCCCGGCACCCTGGCCGGCAACCTGACCAGCTTCTTCGCCAGCAAGGCGGTGCGCGGCCGCGTCGACCAGGTCAAGGGCGAGCAGCTACCGCCCGCCCTGCAGAACCCGAAATTCAAGGGCAAGGTCTACCGCCTGGCCGAACTGGTGGTCGACGTACCCAGCCTGATCGCCCGCCTGGCCGAGCTTGCCGGTGACAGCCTGCTGGCTGCCGACGACATCCAACCGCTGCACGAAAACGGCCAACTGGTTGGCCTGCGCGTTGACGGTCGCGAGATCCGCGCCCAACGCATCGTGCTCAGCGCCGGCCGCGGCAATGCGGACCTGCTGGCCAGCCTCGACGTTCCCCAACCGGCCCAGCAGCTTCGCCCGCTGCATATGGTGATGGTCAAGGGCCCCAGCCTGAAGCCGCTGTACGCCCATTGCCTGGGCGGCGGGCCCAAGCCGCGGATCACCGTGACCAGCCACCCGAGCGCCGATGGCGAGTGGGTCTGGTACCTCGGTGGCGACCTGGCCGAAGCCGACGGCGTGGCGCGCGACGAAGCCGCGCAGATCGACGCGGCGCGCAAGGAGCTCAGCCAATTGCTGCCATGGATCGACTTGTCCACAGCGCAGTGGGCGACCTTGCGCGTCGAGCGCGCGGAACCCGCGCAAAGCGGCCTGGTGCGCCCCGACAATGCCTTTCTCAGCGACCAGGGCGCCCTGCTGGTCGGCTGGCCGACCAAGCTGGCCTTGGCGCCGGACTTCGCCGATCGCGTACTCAGCCACCTCGAGCGCGACGGCATTCGCCCGGCAGCTCACCCTGCCCTGCCCGAGCTGCCACGCCCGGTCGTTGGCCGCACCGCGTGGGAGGCGGCGTTCTGATGCGTGATCTGCACGAGTTGCACCGCCCCCTGGGCTCCACCGGCCTGAGCGTTTCCCCGCTCGGCCTGGGCACCGTCAAGCTGGGCCGCGACCAGGGCGTCAAGTACCCCAGTGGCTTCACCATCCCCGATGACCAGCAGGCGCTGCAGCTGCTCGGCCTCGCTCGGGAACTTGGCATCAACCTGCTCGACACCGCGCCCGCCTATGGCACCAGCGAGGAGCGCCTCGGCCCGCTGCTGCGCGGCCAGCGCCAGGACTGGGTGATCGTCAGCAAGGTCGGTGAGGAGTTCGACAACGGCCTGTCGCACTTCGACTTTTCCGCCGCCCACACTCGCCGCTCGGTGGAGCGCAGCCTGAAACGTCTGGAAACGGACTATATCGACCTGGTTCTGGTGCACTCCAACGGCGACGACCTGTCGATTCTGCGCGAGGAAGACGTCTACCAGACCCTGGCCGAACTCAAGCAGGCCGGGCTGATTCGCGGCTTCGGTTTCTCCGGCAAGACGGTCGAAGGCGGCCTGCTGGCCCTCGAGCGCGGCGATTGCGCCATGGTCACTTACAATCTTGGCGAGCAGCAGGAGCGCCCGGTATTGGACTATGCTGCCAGGCACGCCAAAGGCGTGCTGATCAAGAAAGCCCTGGCCAGTGGTCACGTCTGCCTGGACAGCGGCATCGACCCGGTACGCGCCAGCTTCGAGCTGATCTTCGCTCACCCCGGCGTGGGCAGCGCCATCGTCGGCACCATCAACCCGCTGCACCTGGCGCACAACGTGGCCGTGGCTGCCGAGGTTATTGTCGGCACTAAAAGTGGTAACACAGGATCAGCAGAGTGATGGACAGGCGTGCCGCGCACGCCGTTAATGCCGCCCAGGCGGCCGACCCCGACGCAAGAAGGAGCCGACATGCCGCGCATCATTTCCCGCAAGAACCCCGCCACCTTCAAGACCCTGCCGCTTCATGTCGAGGCAACGCCTGACGGCATCGCCTACCAGAGCCTGGGCCGCCCGCTGAATTTCAGCGAGATGCTCGAACGGCGCAAGCCCGTCGAACTCCCCGACAGCCAGCGCTTCGCCGTGGAGCTGGCCAACCTCGGCGTCTCGGTACGCCTGACCCTGAACTGGCAAGGCCGCGAATACTGGCTGCTGGTGCGCCAGCGCCGCCATGATCGTGGCGACGTGGTGCTCAAGCTGATCTCCGGCTACGTGCCGGCCCACGAACTCAACCTGCCGCTGTTGACCGCCATCCAGGAAGTGGCCGAAGAGTGCCTGCTGGAAACCAGCGAGGGCTGGCTGTACGGCCGCTTCGGCGACACCTGGCTGCCGGCGCCCTACGAGGGCGCGCTCAAGTACCGGGAAGACATTCATTTCCGACTCAGCCCGCTGTCCGGCGCGGCGCGCCCGGTGCAATGCGGCAACCTGACCCTGCTGGAACGCCCACGGGCCTACGTGCACGTGCCAACCGCCTCGCTGCAGCTGGTCTACGACCTGCGCCTGGATTTGCCCAGGGAAGCCAAGCAAGCCAGCCTGCTGCACGTCGACGAGCACCTGGAGAACGGCAAGCTGATCACGCGCCTGGATCACAGCCGCCCGGATCTTTATCTGATTCCGCTGGAAGAAGGCCGCCCAACCGCCGAACTGCTGACCCTGCGCCAGGGCCAATTGGTACCGGCCAGCACCCGCGGCCTGTGGCTGGCGGAAAGCTTTGCCGCCCAGGACGGCTGGCTGGTTCGCGATGAACGCATTCGCTGGAAGGATTGGCTGGCGCTGCTGAACCTGGCGCCAAAAGCGGAAAAACCCGATGGCAGCGCTTTCAGCAGCGCCCCTGCGCGCTCCCCTCAGATTCGCCTGGATACTGCAACAGCGGTCTGATTACCGCAGTCGCGGCAAAACAAAACCCCGCCAGGTGGCGGGGTTCTGTTTGCTGCATCAGCGACTGCGGATCTTCTCGACGATGGCCGTGGTCGAGCTGTTCTCGACCAGCCCCAGCACCCGCACTTCGCCACCGTAGGCCAGCACGATGTCGGCGCCGACCACCTGGTCGATGCCGTAGTCGCCGCCCTTGACCAGCACATCGGGCTGCACCTGCTTGAGCAGGCGCTCGGGCGTGTCCTCGCTGAAACTCACCACCCAGTCCACGGCGCCGAGGCCGGCCAGCACCGCCATGCGGCGGTCCACGGCATTGATCGGCCGCCCCGGGCCCTTGAGGCGGCTGACCGAAGCGTCGTCATTGATCGCCACGATCAAACGGTCGCCTTGGGCACGCGCCTGCTCGAGGTAGGTCACGTGGCCGGCATGCAGGATGTCGAAGCAGCCGTTGGTGAAGACGATCTTCTCGCCATGGGCACGGGCATCTTCGGTGGCCAGCAGCAGCTGCTCCAGGCTCAGCACACCGCGCTCCGAGCCCTCCTCGCGCTGCACGGCACGGCGCAGCTCAGGCGTGCTGATGGCTGCCGTACCCAACTTGCCCACCACGATACCGGCCGCCAGATTGGCCAGCGCCACGGCCTGGGGCAGATCCTCGCCCGCGGCGATGGAAGCGGCCAGGGTGGAGATCACCGTATCGCCCGCACCGGTCACATCGAACACCTCGCGCGCCCGCGCCGGCAGGTGCAGGGGAGCGTGATCCGGTCGCAACAGCGTCATGCCATGCTCGCCACGGGTGACCAGCAGCGCACCCAGATCGAGCTCACGCATCAGGCGCGCACCGCGGCTGACCAGCTCGGCTTCGTCCTCGCAACGGCCAACGATCAGCTCGAACTCGCTGAGGTTCGGGGTGATCAGGCTGGCGCCCCGGTAGATGGAGAAATCCTTGCCTTTCGGGTCGGCCAACACCGGAATACCGCGGGCCCGGGCCGCCTTGATCAGCACCTGATGGTTCTGCAGGACACCTTTGCCGTAATCGGACAGCACCAGCACCTTGACCTGATCGAGCAGTTGCTCGACCTGCCGCGCCAGCGCCTCGGCATCAGTGTTGAACGGTTCTTCGAAATCCACACGCAACAGCTGCTGGTGACGGCTCATGATCCGCAGCTTGACGATGGTCGGCTGGTCTTCGATGCGCTGGAAGTAGGTCTTCACGCCAATGGCTTCCAGGCTCTGCTGCAAACTCTGTGCAGCCTCGTCTTCACCGGTGACACCCACCAGTACGGCAGGGGCTCCGAGCGCGGCGATATTCAGCGCGACATTGGCCGCACCGCCGGGGCGATCCTCGATCTGCTCGACCTTGACCACCGGCACCGGAGCCTCGGGCGATATGCGCGAGGTAGCGCCGTGCCAATACCGATCGAGCATGACATCACCCACCACCAAGACGGGTGCCTGATCGAAACGGGGCATGGATAACTTCATGCGGAAACTCCGGAATTGCAAAATCGTCGCGGAGAATAGCACATCAGCTATTGCGCACTGTCGCTGCGCGCTTCAGTGCGATTCAGCGGTCGAAGGGGCGAACCCAAAACAGCTCATGGCGGCGCACGGCCTTGCGGAAGAACTCATCCTCACCCGCTTGCGGCCAGCGGCGCGCGGCCAGGCACCATTGAATGAAGCGGCGCAGACGCTTCTTGAACGGTAGCGGCGTTTGCAGATCGTGCTGCATCGCCAGTGCCTGGCTCTTGTCGAGCAGCACGTGATCGTCGAGCTGCAAACACCACAGCTGGTCTGCCGGCAACGGCTCGATACAAGGTGGCAGTGCCACACCATTACCCGCTGGCCCCATTGGCCAACGGTCGTTGTCAGCCAGATGGTTGGCGTACAGCAGCTGCACATCAGGCTGCCAGCCACTTTGTTCGATGGCCTGACGCAACGCGCGGCCCGTCTGGATATGGTCAGGGTGTGGATCGAGCTCGGGATGAGGAAGCACAACGACTTCAGGCTTGAAATGCCTCAACAGTGCGGCAAGATCGGCAGTCAGGTTATTCCAGGTCGGCGCGCCATCCACATCGCCTGGCAGTTTTAGCGCATTGAAACGCCGAACACTGCGGATATCCGAGTCACCGGACTCACTCGAGGCAAATGCCGCGGCGGGCTCGGCCTCCATTTGCCTTAGCTGCATGCAGTAATAGCCGAGCTGCACGCAACGGCTCGGTTCCACCCCGCCCCACAAAGGCACCGTCTGGCTGCTCCAACTGCGCAACCGTCCCTTCAGGCGAGCGGCGGCCGCGTCGCTGAGGCCAAGACGGCGATAGAAGTCAGCCTCGATCTCCCCCTGGGTCAGGGTGACGATAGACACATCCTGGGCGCGGCTATACAGACCAAATGCAGCGAGCTCGGCATCGTCGGCGTGCGGGGCAAGTACCATCACGCGCCTGCGCGAGTAGTCCGGATTGCTGAAGCCATACAGGGTTGCCTCGCGTCCGAGCTTGCAGAAGCGCCCCTTCAGCTTCAGTTGCCCACTGCGCAGCAATGGCAGGAATCCGGACAGATTGAGAAAGCGCACGCCGTTGACGCCGCGTTCGAAATCCTGCCGATCGAGGTCCTCGCCCTCGCCGATAAGTACATGGGGGTCGAGACAACGGCCCAACCAACTGCTGCGGATATGCACAGCCAACACCAGCGTGTCGGCACGCTCAGGCCAGGAGCCCGCGTGCGGCGACATTCGCCCGCTACGGTCGAGCAGCACCGAAAGGCTGAGGCTATCTGGCGCGAAGGCGTGGCGATAATCGTCACGGGGCGAGTAGAAGAGGTGGTCGGAAAACCAGGCTTCGTGGGCAATCCATGCCAGTAGCAAGACGACCGGGGCTGTTCCCCACGAACCGAACCAGTCAAGCGCCACCAGAATAGGCAGTGCCACGACCATGAGAATGCGCTTGTTACGCCGGTGCCGGCGTACCAATCGCTGCTTGCGTGCTTCCATTCAACTACACCCGAAAAACAGGTTGGCGATTACACCAACGATCCTTGTATTCGACATCCGCTCTGCCAAACGAGTAGCGCAGCGGCTTGCCTCGCGCGCGCGCATCTTCCCATGCGGACTGGGTATTGATAAAGCTGAGCACACTACCGGGGCTGAAATCACGAGAGGCCGGATCGACTCCACCGTTGATATATTCGATGCTGATCCAGTCTGGCGATTCGACCCTGTACAGAACCTGAACGGCTACAGGCTTGCCATCGAGCTGCAGATAAACGCCCCAGAGAAACTCGCTCAGCGCTTCGAACACCTCGACCAGATGCTGCTTGCCAGGCACGTCGAAGCCCCAGCGCTTTTCGAACAGTTCGGTGTAGATGGCCGCCAGTGCCTGGGCTGACAGGCTGGAAACCGGCAGAATCTCGCCACCAACTTCTTCCAGCATGCGCAGCTCACGGCGCTGGTTGTAGCGAAATTTCTTGCCGTACTCCTCGGGCTGCCGGGCCAGCGCCAGCTCGTCTGCCTGCTTGCGCAGCGTCGATATTGCCCCTTCATTCAACGCGGACACATAACGCACACGCTGTCGAACCGGCACCATCGCGCCCGGCGCGATCGGCAGTATCACCTCGGCATTGCCTAGATCGAAGAGGTCTCGCTGCCCCATGCGCTTGAGCACGTCACGAGAAAGCGCCAGCGCATTACCCCAGAGCGGAATCGCAGCCTGCAACTCCCCCTGTTGTGGCCAACCCAGGTAGCGCACGGAAACACCTGCCAGCGCCGACAGTCGCGACACGACCTCAGGGTGGGTCATGACGCTGCCGCCGAAACGCGCCCAGACCTGTGCATAAAGGTCGGCGCTTATCGGCTGCCAGCCTCGCTCACGCCAGCGTTGTAACGGGTTGAACATCGGGCATTCGGCTCGGGTAAAAAGGTTGCCAAGCTTATCACGCGGTCGCTGCCGACTGCCGGAGGATGCTTTAAGATACGCCCCTTTGCCGATGCCTCTAGGATCTCTGGTGCAGCTACTCCCTTCACAGCCCGAGGCCATTCGCCCGCGCCTATACACCTTCATCGTCACACGCTGGCTGGTAGTCGGTTATCTGGTCCTGCTTACCGGCATGTTCTGGATTCCCGATGGCAGCCAGTACACCAAGTTCTATTACGCGCTGATCGCAGCGCCGGCCCTGCTGGGCGTGCTGCTCATGCCCCAGCAGATCAAGCCGCTGCTGCGGGAACCGGTGGTGTTGTGCTTTCTGGCATTGACTGCCTGGCTGCTCATCAGCATGGGCTGGAGCCGCGCGGACAATGACTTTGGCAGCCTGGCCAAGCGCCCGCTGTATGTTTTCATGCTGTTCGTTGGCTGCGCACTGATCGCTCTGCGCGATGAACAGCTGCTGCTGAAAACCTTGCGCATCGGTGCCGCTATCGGCGCGCTGGCCGCCCTGCTCAACGTCGCCTGGTTCATGTACACCGCGGCGCCAGGGGCGCGAATGATCGGAGCCGGTGCGCTGCGAAACCCGTTGCTGACCTCCCACGTTGTCGGCTTTCTGTGCACCTACTGGATCGCGACCTGGTTGTCGCGCAGCGAACGTCATGACTGGCTACCGGTGCTGATGACACTTCCCTTGCTGGCGGCGCTACTGGCCACCGGCTCGCGAACGCCGCTGATGGGATTGGCCCTGACCAGTGTCTGGATGCTGTTGATGAGTGGTAGGCGGGCCGTGTATCTGGTTACCGCCCTGCTGCTCGGCGCCTGCGCTGCCTATCTTGTCGCGCCGGAAATCATCCTGCAGCGCGGCATGTCCTTTCGCCCAGAACTGTGGAACGATGCCTGGCGCCAGGCTGGCCAGCACTTTTGGCTAGGCGCCGGCTATGAAAGCAAGTTCACGTTCGATATCCCCGCCGTTGGCCGCCTGCTATACGATCCGCACAACGTCGAGCTGGCCGTGCTTCTCGAGTTGGGCATGGTTGGCCTTGGTGTATGGCTCATCATGTACGGCTTCGCCCTGGTTCGCTGCCTGCGCCTACGCACCGTGCCGCAATTTCAAATTGCCTCGGCACTGCTGATCTACGGGGTATGTGCAGGGCTGACCGAGGGTGGCAACTACCTATCGCGCCCCAACGAAAGCTGGTTTCTGATCTGGATTCCCCTGGCACTGCTGGGCGCTCTCTCCATCCGCTATCGGCAGGCCCGCACATGAAGCGTATCGATGCGGCACAGCTGGATGCCCTGTTGCAGGGCGCCAAAACCATCGAAGAAGATGGCCTGGGCGTCAAAGTGGCCCGGCTTGGCGATGGCGATTTCCTCAAGTTGTACCGCCGCAAGCGATTGCTGTCTTCCGACCTCTGGGATTTGCCGGCACAACGTTTTGCTGACAATGCCCGAGGCCTGCTGCACCTGGGCATCACCGCGCCTACCGTGCTGGAAGTGCTGATGATCAGTGAGCGGCGCCTGAGCGCTGTACGCTATCAGCCGCTGCCAGGCGACACCTTGCGCAACAGGCTGCGCCAGCTCGATGCACAGCCACGCGCAGCGCTGGTGAAACAGTTCGGGACCTTTCTCGGTGAACTGCACCAACGTGGGGTGTACTTCCGCTCACTGCACCTGGGCAACGTGTTGCTACTGCCGGACGGCAGCTTCGGGCTGATCGACCTGTCGGACATGAAACTTGAGAGCCGTCCGCTTGCGCCGTGGAAAAGGCGCCGCAACCTGCAGCATATCCTGCGCTATGGCGAAGACATCGCCTGGTTGACACAACAGCACCTGGATAGCTGGCTGGAAGGCTATGCAGACAGTGCCAGCCGGCCTGAAGCCGAGCGTTTCACGCGCGACCTGAAAAGGTGGTTGAAGAGCCAATAAGCGCCACCCCCAGCAGCCCGCCATACACTGGTGAAACTGCTGCGGGCAGCATCCGCTAACGCTTGAGCCAATAGCGCCAAAGCCCTTTGAGGGTCTTCAGGTTGCGCGAACGCCATGGGATCTGCGCAAGCAGTTCACCAGCCAGTACCCTGTCCTCATTGGCCACCTTGGCGAACATGGCGTTCAGGTAACGCAAGCGCGTCGCCTCGTAGCCAGGGTGATCGCTGAAGCGCTGATAGATGGCCAGCTCGGTGTCGATCATCAGGCGGCGGTTCTTGTAGGTGTTGCTGCCGTGCACACGGTAGAGGGCCAGCGGTTCCTCGAGGATGTCGACGAAATAGCCGGCCCGCGCGATGCGCAGCTCCACGAAGTAGTCCTCGATGCGGATGGTCGGATCGAAGCCACCCACCTCTTCGAGCGCTTCCCGGCGAAACAGCAGGGTTGGCGCCGGCGGGCCCGGTTTGCGATCCATGAACAGGTCATCGAAATCGAGACGCCGAGCCGGGCGATGACGCTGCTTCTTGTCGGGCAGGGGCTGGCCATCGCCATCGATAAGCACGATGCCGCCCGCGCAGATCGCCGTTTCCGGATGCTGTTCCATGAACGGGATCTGCAAGGAAAAACGCTCGGGCAGCATCACGTCATCGGAGCCCAGCGGCGCTATATAGCGGCCTTTGCTGCGAGCGATCATCTCGTTGAGTGTGGTGCACAACCCCTTGTTCGCCTGCGCCACGAAGTCGAACCCGAGCTCCGCCTGCAGCTGTTGAATCAGCTCGACACTGCCGTCCCGGGAACCATCATCGACCACCAGCAGCTCGATATTGGGATAGCTCTGCGCGTACACGCTACGGATGCTGGCCTCGACGAAGTCAGCGTGGTTGTAGGAGGAGATCAGTACCGATACCAGAGGCAGCGGGTTGGTGCTATCGGTCATGAAGACGATCCTGTCAGCGGCTGATCACCTTCGATCAGCTCACGGTATTTGCGGCGGAAATCATCGATATCGTGCTCGCGCCTGAGATAGCGGTAGGCCCGCTCGCCCTGCGCGACGCGCTCGGCCTCGCTATCGGCCAGGCCGGCACGCAGCTGCTCGGTCAGCGACGCCACGTCGCCCGGCCTGAACAGCCGCCCGCCAGCGCCCTGCAAAAGTGGGCGCATTGCCGGGATGTCCGACCCCATCACCGGCAAGCGGCCGCTCATGCCCTCGAGCAGGGCGAGCCCGAGGCCCTCCTGCAGCGATGGCATGGCGAAGATGTCGAAGGCCCGCACATAGCGCATGGCATCGGGCTGGGTACCGCACAGGTGTACGCGTTCCTGCAAACCGGACTCGGCGATCAGCGCATCTAGATTGTCCTGCTCACGCCCCCCACCGATGATAGCCAGGTGCGCATGGGGGAACTCCTGACTGACGGCAGCGAAGGCTCGAATCAGATGGGCATGCCCCTTGATCGGAACCAGACGCCCGATGGCACCGATGATCACTGGCGTCATCGGCAACCCCAAGGCCTGACGCGCGGCATCTCGCGGCAGTTGCAGGGACTCGGCCAGATCGATGTCCAACGCGTTGGTGATTGCCACCGTGTTGGCTTTCGTGAAACCACAGCGCAGCGACACCAGGTAATCGACCACTGCCGGCGACACACCGACGAAGCGCCAGCAGGCATCGATCAGACGCCTGGCCTGCCAGCGTCGATAGAAGCGGTCGTACTCGCCAAAACCGTGGGATACGCCGATACACCGGGCGATGCGCAGCTTCTTGTTGAGGTGCATGAACAAATTGACCGCTTTGAAGCGGTGCAGCAACACCACATCGAAACCTTCCTCCCGGCAGAACGCCAGCAGGCGCGCCTGCACCTTGCGGCGCAGACCACTCATGTCCTTCTCGCTGAACTCGAAGAACACCTGGCGGCGACCAGGCGGGTCCACGGCATCGTCTGCCGGCCGGCCTTCAAGATAGGCATTGACCACCTCGAAACGCTCCGCAGGCAGCCCCTGCAGGATCTGCTCGCCCAGGTCAGAGTTGGTGTCCGCGGCGTTGTAACGGGTCTGCAGTTGCAGGACTTTCAGCGTTTTAGCCATCCAGGCGGCCCATCCACAGGCGGATCGCCTTGCGCAAATAAGACAATTTGAGGAGCACGCGCCAGTCGCTTGTTACCGCCTGGCAGTAGAACCGCTTGGCGGCAATCGGATCACCCGCCAGGCAGGCGCTGCGGAATAGTGACAGACAACGCTGCTGGTAGAACGCGGCACGCAATTGCTGCAACTCTGCGGGCAATCTTCCGAACACCTCATCGACCAGTTCAACCCCGCCCGCCAGGCTTGAGCCAAAATCATGACGCAGGCTGTCGCTGTGCTTGTGGATCATTGCCAGGGGTTCTGGCAGCAGCGTAACCGGGTAAGCGGCAAGCGTTTGCGCGAATACCGGAATGTCTTCGGCGTTGCGAAAACGCTCGGGATAGTTGCCGGCCTGGAAGATCGAACGGTGCATCACGCAGGCCCCGTTGGAAATGCTCAGGGTTTTGTCGAGCAGATAGCTCTTTACCCGCTGAATGGGCGTCTGCGGCAGCTTGTCGGGCGAGTGCTGACGACGTCGCCCCGCCTGATCGACCGACCAGTGCCCCCCGATGACCATTCGCGATTCGGCATTTGCCGCCAGATGCGTCCGAATCAGGGCCAGGCTGTCTGGCGCCATTTCATCATCCGCATCGAGAAAGATCAGCCAGTCATGACGGGCCATTTCAATACCGAGATTGCGCACCGAGGCCAGGCCACCGTTGTCCTTGCGCAACGCCGTGAAGCGACCGGGGAATTCGACTTTCAGCGCCTCGATGACTTGCGGCGTGTGATCCTTGGAGCCGTCATCGATGATCAGCAACTCGTCGTCATCATTCATCTGCGGCACGACTGAGCGAACGGTGCGCCCCAGTGTCTTGGCATAGTTGTACGCCGGAATGACGATGGTGATCGCGGTAGACCCACTCATTATTGGTCCCCTCCGACCTTTTGAATCAAACCCTGGAAACCCCTGGCCACCCGATTGACGCTCATGAACATCGCCCATTGATCACGCATGAAATTAAGCGACAGGATCGGGCGCACGACCTGGCAGGCCCCCCAGCCGGGACGCCAGCAAAAACCATCGCGTCGCTTGCGGTACAGGGTCAGCACCGGCACACCCAACGCCGAGGCAAGATGGCCAACCCCCGAGTCGTTACCAATCACATAACCGGACTCGTACAGGTAGGCAGCCAAGGCCTTGGCATCTGCAAACTCGGGAACCTCGAACTCGGACGCGAACACCTCGAGATGGTCACAGCGTTCCTTGGGTGACAGCACGAACTGCGGCTGATACCCCGCTGCCCGCAGGCGCCTGGCCAAGGCCAGGTACTTGTGCGCCGGCCAGTTCTTTTTCACGTTGTATGAAAGCGGGTGCAGCATCACCCGCTTTGCGTGGCGGCGGTGCTGGAGTGTGCAAGGCATCTGCAGCCCGATATCGCTGCGGGCCTCGGCCAGCCCCAAACGGGTGCGGCAAAAGGCGACGGCCTGCTCGACCATGCTGACACTGTCATCCGGCAGGCAGCGCAACGGCCCGGCGGCTGCAGCCAGGGGCGCGAGAAGGCGAGCCTTTTGCACAGGCAGCCGCGCCAGGCTATCGGCCGCCGGTTCCTGCACGAAGCGTGAATCGACTTTCAGCGTACCCACGAAAACATAGCGCCTGGCCAGCACCTCGGCAGCCTCGGCATGGCGAGTCAACATGCTGCCCAGGTCGGAGATGACCAGATCGAAGTCGTCGAGCACCGCAAAGGTTTCCGCAGGCGCCGGCAGCGGTCGAGCCTCGAACAGCGGCAACCAGTCGTCGAGCGCCCCGAAGTGGTTGCTCAACACCGTTACCTGATAGCCCGCACGCGCCAGGTTGGCCGCCAGCACCAGGTAAATGCATCCATCACCGAGCCCCATGGAAGGCACCAATGCGATCCGACAATCAGCCGGCACCACCGATAGATGGGTATCAGCGTGCGTTAAAACCTCGGCCATCAGAACTCCCGCATAATCCACAATCGTCCATGATCAAGTACTGCAAACCTTCGCCGGAGCGCATCCGCTCATTCGGAACGCCACGGGCTGTTCCTTCAGTGCCCAAGCCGAGCTCAGGACTCGGACTGCTCTTGCTCTTGCTCTTGCTCTTGCGGCTCATCCTCGAGCCCCATGGCGTGCAATCGGGCGTAGTAACCGTTTTGCGCCAGTAGCGACTCGTGAGTACCGCGTTCGACAATGTGCCCCTTATCCATGACCAGGATCAGATCGGCTTTCTCGATGGTCGACAGGCGATGTGCGATGACCAGCGTCGTGCGCCCCTCCATCACCTTGTCCAGCGCCGCCTGGATATAGCGCTCGGACTCGGTATCCAGGGCCGAGGTCGCCTCATCCAGAATCAGCACGGGCGCGCTCTTGAGCAATGCCCGGGCAATCGCCAGGCGCTGACGCTGGCCGCCCGACAGCATGACGCCGTTCTCGCCTACCCGGGTTTCGAAGCCCTGGGGCAGCAGATCGATGAATTCGCGGGCATAAGCGGCTTCGGCGGCCTGCTCGACCGCCTCGCGCGGCAGGTTACGAAGGTCGCCGTAGGCGATGTTGTTCATGACGCTGTCGTTGAACAGCGAAACCTGCTGGGTGACCAGCGCGATATGTTTTCTCAGGTTCTCGACGCGATAGTCTTCGATCGGTGTGCCATCGAGCAGAATCTGACCCTGATCATGCTGATAAAAACGCGGGATCAGGTTGGCCAGGGTCGACTTGCCACTGCCCGAACGGCCGACCAGGGCCACCATCTGTCCCGGCTCGACGGTGAAGCTGATGTCCTGCAGGACGATTTTCTCGGTCCCGGGGTAAACAAAACTCAGGTGCTTGACCTCCAGCGCACCACTGACCCGCTCTTTCTCGATCGTGCCGTTATCAGGCTCCGTCACTTCGTCCAGCTGCTCGAAGATACTCTCGGCGCCGGCAAGCCCTTTCTGGATGGTCGAGCTGACCTCCGAAAGCTGGCGAATCGGCTTGGGCAGAAGCCCTGCCGCAGTGATGTAGGCCACCAGATCACCCACGCTGGCATCACCGCGCAGGAACAGCACCAGGAACATCAGGAACGCCATGGCGGCGTAGTTCACCAGTTGCAGGCTGGGTGTGTAGATCGCACTGGTACGGGTCATGCGCAGCTGCTTGCGGGTGCTGTCCTCGCTCGCCTCGTAGAAGCGCTCACGCTCGTAGCGCTCGCCACCGAAGCTGCGCACCACGCGGTAGTTCTGGATGGTCTCGGAAGACACATGGGTCAATTCGCCCATGGCGCTCTGGATCTTGCGGCTCTGGCTGCGGAATTTCTTGCTCGCGCTCTTAACCATCAGGGCAATGAGCGGCAGGATCGCCACCATCACCATGGTCAGTTTCCAGTTCATCCACAGCAGATAACCGAACAGGAAAACCACCGTCAGGCCTTCACGCACCATGACCTTCAAGGCATCCGTGGCCGCCCCGGTAACCGACCCGACATTGTAGGTGATGCGGGAAATCAGGTAGCCCGTGGAGTGGTTGTCGAAATAGCGGTTGGGCAGTGTCAGCAGGTTATTGAAAAGCGCGATGCGCAAGTCCTGCACCAACCCCAGCGACACCCGGGCAAGGTAATAGCCGCCGAGAAATGAGCCTATGCCTTGCCAGATGGTGATCAGCAACAACGCCAGCGGCACACCATAGAGCAGCTGCATGCTGCCCAGCAGCGGCAACTCGACCATGCCGGCTTCGGGGGCGGCAAGGCCGTCGACAAAGTACTTGAGCAGCCCGGCGAGCATCGGCTGAGTCGAGGCGAAGATGATGTAACCGATCATGCTGACGCCGAACATGAACCAGTAACGCCTCATGTAGCTCAACAGCCGCATGTACAACTTGAAGCTGGAGATCGAAGGCGATTTGGCGCTTGAATCAGGCATAAGATGCTGGCTCTAGGATTAAGCCGGCGATTGTACCATCAGGCACCACGCAACCAAATGCGCCTGAAAGCTGGTGAGCCACGCACCGCAAAATACCTGGCTGCCGGCTTGCTGCTCAGAGTGAGCCTTGCAACTGCTGGGGTGGCCGCCAACGCGTTGGCTTGCGAACCACACTCAACCCCTGCAGCTCGGCCAGTACCGCCCTGGCATCGAGCACAGGCGAATCGGTCGCTGAAGCGTAGCCTGCGGCAAGCGCTTCGAGCACCTCGTCACTCAGCCCCAGGTCACGCAGGCGCAGCATGATCTTCTTGAAGTCGTCGATGGCAGCTTCCCGGTTGAAATCATCCGCCCGCTCGAAATCCAGAAGATAAGCCTGCTCGGCCACCAGAAAGTTGTATGGGTTACAGTCGCCGTGGGCAATCCCATGGGCATGCAACTGGGCAAGCAGGCTCAGCGCCTGGTGCGCACCTCGCAGCAATGCCTCCCCCGTCAGGGTAGCCAGCGGCACGCCTGGCAAGAAGCGCGTGAGCAGCAGGCTTTGATGAAACCGCGGATGCCGGGACTCGGTGTACAGCAGCGGCTCAGGCGCTGGAAAACCAAGCGCTTGCAGCCTGGCGAGCAGCATCGCCTCATTGCGCAGCGGAGACTGATAGGGCCGGCGCAGGATCCGCTTCCACCAGGGCTTCATGGAGCGTCGATAGCGTTTGACGAACAATGCCTCGTCTCCCTGGCCTATCCTGGCTACCGCACGCCCGGGTGCAAAATCCTCGAGGCCGACGAGAAGCGCCAGTAAAGCCCGGATCTGTTTGCGCCCGATGCGCTCATTTTGAAAGACTAGGGTCTTGCCCACCTCAAGCCTCCCCGCGAGCATCAGGTGCTTGCAGTGCAGCATGCCGCTGCCCCATGGACCGGTTCATGTATAGCCTCTACGCCCAGACAAAAGAAAAGCTCAGGTTCGCCACCTACCACGGCTACAACCTCTGCAACCCAACGGCAGCCGTGTTGGCGCACCTGCTGTTCGACAAGCGCTCGACCCGCAAAAAGATCCGCAGCGCGTTCAAGCTGATACGCCTGACCCCGCGTTACCGCCACCATGATCAGCTCAAGGATGACGCCTACATCTGGCATTGTGATCGCGACGACCAGACCAAGCTGGCCCTGAGCATCGGTAACCGGCTCGGCGAAAAGCAGCCTCGGAACATCAGTTACATGCCTGCCCTCAAGGAGGACGCCAGCAAATCGCTGGACTGGCGCGCCATGTACGCGGCCTGGAGGATAACACGGCGCTGTTCGCTGCCCCTGCTGCTGCAGCTCTACGTATTCAGCGCGCTGTGCCATACCATCAAGCACTTCAGAGCCATCGACAGGCTGCAGATCCCCCAGCAGCTGACTTCACTGGTCAGTTTCAACAGCGCCAACATTCCCGAGTGTTTTCTGGTCGCCGCCTGCCGGCATCACGGCCTGCCGACCTACTCGCTGCAGCACGGGCTTTATCATCGTTATCGCGGCGAGCAACCGATCGACATCATCAACTATGAAAACGTCACGGCCAGCACCTTGCTGGTCTGGAGCGAGTTCTGCCGCGCCGAAATTGCTGCATTCCACCGTGAAATCGGCCGCACGCCCGATTACCGGATACAGATCGCCGGCTACATCGACCCACCCGCGCCTCAGCCTGGGTCGCGGCCATCGCCCAGCGCGCACAAACACCTGCTTTGCGTGCTGCCGGGCAAACGCTATGTGGGCGACAGCATCCAACTGCTCCATCTACTGGCCTCTTTGCCCGCGCGCTATCGGCTGACGGTGCGCCTGCACCCGCTGCTCGCCAAGGACGCGGCACTGATGGCTGCCGTGCCATCAAGCGCCTCGCTCGACGACAGCCCAACCCTTGCACACGCGCTACGTGCCGGAGGCTATGACCTGGCAGTCGGGTTCAATACCACCAGCCTGTTTGAAGCAACGCTGTTCGGCGTACCTTGTGCCCTGTACCAAGCGAGCAGCCTGAACCTGATAGCCGAAGGCATACCCAGCTTTTCCAATGCCGACGAGCTGGCGCAACTCGCGGATGCCCCCATCGACACGCACCAGCTCGCCGACTACATCCTGGGGGCGTCCTGCTTCCGCTACGCTGAAATCATCAGCGCAGCAGAAACTTGAGCGCCACGCGCCACTGGGCGGGGTAGCGCTGAATACCGACAGCCCGGAGCCAGCGAATCCGCAAAGCCCATGGCAGTTGCGCTCGCCTCAACAGGCGCAGCCAGTAACGCACTGCCGCCGCCTCCTTGCGGCGCAGCAGGCCTGGGTTCGAGGGTGTGGCGCAAGAAAACGGCAGTGCCACCGGTGGCGCAGCGGCATAGGCGAGCGCCTGCCTGGCCCACGCCTCAGCAAAGCTGCCCAGGGAAAAGTGCAAAAGTTCGATATCGAAGACGACGGCGATCTTGCCCCGCCGGGCAACACGCAGGCTGAAATCGACGTCATAAAAATGAAAGCCGCCCAAGCGCTCATCGAAGCGCGTTTCGGCCCACGCCGTACGACGCGCGAACAACCAGACACCATCCAGCGCCACGACCGGTACACAGGTCGCCGAACCGCTGTCGGCTGGTTTGGCGAAAGCCGCGTTGGCACTTGCTCTCGATGCACCGTGCAGCACGTTGATGCACAGATCGTCGTCATCACCGCTGTGCCAGCCAGAAGGTGTTGCCGCCTTGTAGCGACTCCCAGCCAGGCCAATCAAGGCAAGGCCCTCGTCGTGCGAAAAATGAGCGAGCGCCCGCACGCCCCAATCCTGACTCAAGAACTCCACATCCTCATGCACGAAGCACAGGAACGGGTAGCGCGCCCTGGAGGCACCCTCATTGTAGACCGCGCAGATGCCTCGGCCCTCGACGCTGTTGTCCACGGCAATCAGCTCGTATTCGACACCGATCGTGGCTTCGATATTGCGGGTCGCTGCCTGTAACCGGGCGGGCTGGGCACTGCAGATGATGACGGAGATCAACTCCGGCACCGCGAAAAACGCTCGTTCATTTAACTTTCTTCAGCCCCAGGTAATAGAGTGGAAACTTGAGGTACAGCTTGAGTTTCTTGCGCATCAGGTAGCCCTTGCTGCGACCAAGCCATTTTTCTTCGAAGGTGTACTTGGCGCGCTTGGTCATCAACCACTGCCGAGCCGAGGTGTGTGTACGCAGCGTGCGGCTGTCGAGATGATCGACGACCGAAGAGGTGACCAGCACATGCCGCAATCCCTTGGACTGAAGCGTCAGCGCATAGTCGTTGTCCGCGTACCAGAAGAAGAACCGCTCATCCAGAGCGCCGATCACCTCCAGGATGGAGCGGCGAAAAACCAGGCACCATCCAGAAATTTCCTTCAGCACCCCGTAGCCTGGGTAGACGCCGCTGTTGAGCGCGAAGCCATTACGCGGATGGTGCAGGGAGCAGGCCGGGCTGGCACTGCTGACGCTCGGATCCTGCTCGAACACGCGCAGCAGCTCCGAAGCCCAGCCGGGATGGAAAGACAGATCGTTGTTGCAGATGGCCACGAAGGGCGCCTGCCCCTCGCGAATGCCGATATTCATGTAGGCGTGGTAGTTGAAGGGCGCCTCGGGATAGAGCGTTGCAACCCCCGGCTGTGTATAAGCCGGTGCCTGAGCATTGGACTCGAGCACCCAGATACGTAGGCGAATCCGCTCCGGGTCTTCGGATGCCACCAGCGAATCGAGGCAATGCTCGGTGACCTGTCGCAAGGCCGCGTCTTTGGCGAAGCTGAGTATTACTACGTCAAACCACACAGGCGACGCTGCAGAAGAGTCAGTCATGAGATATCTCGAAATCCGCGGATCAAGGTGTTGCTAGGCACAGGCCAAAATACGCGCAACGCGGTTCGCCCAGGTGTGCTGCTCGAGGAAGCGTGCCCGGCCGTTGCCCGCAATACGTTCACATTCTGCAGGGTTGGCCAGATAATAACGGACCTTGTCCTTGAGCTCGGCCCTCGAGCGAAATACCTCGATCTCTTCACCAGGTGTGAACAAGGAAGCTATTTCCTCGCAGTAGTCGGTCAGCAGAAAACAGCCGGCTGATATCGCTTCAAAAATCCTTAGATTGACGCCAGTTTCAGCGCCATGAAAATCCGAGCGGGTAATGTTGAGCACGATCCGAGAGGTCTGCAGCAGCTCGCGCAGCTCATCCCCCCAAACCGCGCGATCATCGACCCGTCGCTGCAGTTCTGGAGACATCAAGGCATGGTTACGGCGCCAGCGATTTCCGCGAACGGTCAGATGCTCACGGATATTCTCCAGCAGAAAAACCCTGCGTAGATCGGCACTGCCAACGAACAGAACGTCGCGTTCAGGGTCACGGTGCTGCTGTGGCAAGACCACGGCGCCAAACGGCAAATACTGCGCATCGAGCCCCAAGGTTTCACGAAAGAACCGCGTGGTCACTTCGGAAAAGGAGAACAGCAAGTCGTAACGCGGCAGTTCCTGCCCGATGAAGTACAAGAACTCCCGGCGCTTCGAGTAGAGATTGCAACTATCGGTGTCGTACAGCATGAAGCGGGCGCCGAGGGCGCGCACCATGCCTGCCACCTGATCGATGTCGTAATGCTTGTAGAGAAAACCGACCACCAACACGTGTGTCGGCGCCTCGTCCTTCAGCAACTTGCGAAGCGGCTCCAGCGGCAGCCGGGGCAGATGCGAAAAACCGTTCCGCTCACCTGCCTTGTTGCTCGCTTTGTACAGCGCCGACGCTACTCCGTACCAGCGCCGTGGCTTCTGCCGCAAGGCATCCCAATGCACGGCTGGCACACCCGCTTCGAGAAAGGCCTCGAAAAGCTCACGCCCCAACGGCACACCGCCTATCCCATCCAGAATCAGATATTTACGCTTGCCAACAGCCGGCGTATCGCCCTCAGGCACTTGTTCCATGCTCACTCATCCACAGGCTCCCAGTTGCCGCTAGCGCGGCACATGACCGGAGGCTCGATTAATCCATTGCCAGGCACGCGGCCCGGCATCGCGCACAATTCAACAGGGTAGCTCGGCGCGCCGCTTCAACAACAAGTGCCGGAAACGCTTGAACAACTGGCGATCCCATTGCCGCAACGGGATCTGTGCAAAAAGGCTCCATGCGAACCGTTTGTCCTGGGTTACCGCCGGGCCAAGTATCTTGGTCAGCAAGCGTGCCTTCCCAGACTCGTAAGCCGGATGATTTCGGTAAAGATCCAGCAACTGCATGCCGTAGCGATACTCGGCAAGGTAATTGCGCGATAGACCACCCTCGTGCTTTCGATACAGGGTCACGGCATCCGGTATTACATGAACATGGTAACCGGCATGGGCAATTTTCAGGGTCATCTGAAAATCCTGCACACGTAGCTGCGGATCGTACTTGCCCGCCGCGAGCATGGCTTCACGTCGGTACATGACCAGATTGCCACCCACCACCAGCGCCTGGGCCAGTGCCTGGGCGAAATCGTAGCACCGTACCTCTCGCGCCTTGGTTTTCTTTGGCAACACCGCACCGTTCTGGTCAATTCGCACTGCGCGCCCGCCCAGGCACCCCACCTCAGGATGTGCAACCAGGTAGTCGGCCTGTAGTGCAATGCGCCCTGGCACCATGACGTCGTCCGCATCGAAGGTGGCCACGAACTCGCCGTGCGCCAGATCCAACCCCCGATTCAGCGCAGCACTTACCCCCTGATTGGACTGGCGAATGAACTCCACTCGCTGTACCGCCGGATAACTTCGCCAACCACTCAGCGCCTCCTCGATACGCAATGCACTGTCATCGGTAGAGCCATCGTCGATCACAATGAGCTCGATGGCGGAATAATCCTGTTCAAGAATGCTGCGCAGCGCATCCCCCACGTAACTGGCGTAGTTGAAGCAGGGCACGATAACGCTAACCAACGGAGCAGCTGGGCGATCGTTGGCACTCACAGACGGCAAGCCTGCCAGCCGGACAAGGTAGCGAAGAATCGCGGCGCGACTGCGGAGTCGACGAAGCGACTTTCCAGCCAGCCGCGCATGTCTTCACGAAGCTGCTCCAGCTCTCTCTGCTGAGCCGAAGCGACGCTTTGAAGGCTGGCAGAAAGCGCATGCCAATCGCCAAAGGTGAACAGTTGCCCCTTTTCACCGACGACCTCGCGCCCACCGCCACAGTCGCTGCAGACAACCGGTAGCCCTGCGGCCATGGCTTCCAGCAGCACCATTCCGAAGGGTTCGTGATCGGAGCTGAGTGCGAACATGTCAAAGGCTTTGAAGTAACGCCGCGCTTGCGGCACTTGCCCCAGAAAGCGAACCTGCTCGCCGATGCCCAGCTCGCCGACCAGCGCCTTGAGCCTAGCTTCTAAGCGACCTTCTCCGACTATCACCAGCAGGCTATTCACCGGCAAAGTAGGCAATGCGTCGGCAAAGGCGCGGATGAGCGTCTCCTGATCCTTGTCAGGATGCAACCTTCCCACATTACCGATCACCCAAGCCTGACCCGGCAAACCAAGCGCCCGGCGAGCGGCTGAGCGTGACAACTGCTCAGACTGCACGGCATCCAAATCGATGCGATTGTAGAGCGTCTGGATACGCTGCTGCGGCCAGCCCGGCAGGCACGCGCGCAAATCAT
The DNA here is from genome assembly GCF_031119625.1 of Pseudomonas sp. G34. Taxonomy (GTDB): domain Bacteria; phylum Pseudomonadota; class Gammaproteobacteria; order Pseudomonadales; family Pseudomonadaceae; genus Aquipseudomonas. Next base: position 128,827 of record NZ_JAVHZV010000002.1, on the reverse strand, counting down.
CACGCACCGCATCCGATACTCCAAACAGGTAAAGACGTTTACGGAACAAGTTGGCGAACAGCTGGCGCGACTTGCGCTGGTAATCGCCAAAAGCATGGTGGATACCGATCACTGGCAGCTTGCTACCCAGCATCGCTACATAAGCCGGCTTGGAGCGATGGGCAATGCACAGCGCAAAGTTGCGCTCAGAAGCGATCCGACGAATCGCGCGAATCGCGCCGAGCTTCAGCCCTCTGAGCGCCTTGCTGCTGTATTCGAGAAAGACCACCTCATCGGAGGCCGACCCTGCCTCAACCTGAGCGTCATATTTGCCACTCAGGTACACGGTCATGACCTTGTAGGGGCTGTCGGCAAAAAGCACGGCATATTGTCGGGCACAGTCGAGAAACGGCCCGTCGTAGCCATGACAGATCTGCAGCACCCATGCCTGGCTCATATTATTAGTATTCATTGATCCAACTCTTTTCACGGCAACGATTCAGGTGCAGGTAAGCACCCGGCAAAGTCGCATCGACTGCAGTTGGAAATCAGCCATGCCAGCCTGATTTTCGCGCAGCCGAAACCTCGACCATGAAAGTCGGAGATGCGTGAATTCGCATGGTTCAATGAATTTGATGAGCGGCGCCCGAGCGGATTTTTCTGACCGTTCGGTCACATACAAAACAGCCTGCGGCCGCTGTGTGCACCGCTATCGCGTAGCGCGCCGATCTCGGGCTATCCGGGCCATCACCGCAAACATTTCGCCGGCCTGATGGCGAGCAACCTGCAGGAAGCTTTCGATGCCCGCCTGCTCCGCTTCGCTGAATGCGATGCGCGGCGCATCACCAACAGCCTCCTGATACGAGGAGCGCAGGCGCTCGCCTAATCCGACCTGGCCAAGCAAGGCTTCGATCTTGTGGGTATTCGAGGCGATGGCATAGAAAGGGGTGCCGGTGACCAGGCACAGCGTCACCAGATGAAAACGCCCGGTGATCACGCCCTGCGAACGGCGCAACAGGGCAAGGAAGCGGCGCGGCGCCAGCACGGCGTAACGCCAGCGCAGCTTGTCGATACGCGAACCGGGCAACTCGGCCGGATAGCGGTGCAGATAGCTGGCGGCGATACGCCGATAGGCTTTCAGCCGCTTGCGCAGATTCTTGCGCAGATAGACGTTGAAGCCCTTGCCCAGCTGCAAGGGCGCAACGGTGCGGATACTGACATAGCGCAGGTGAGGATTGGCACAGCTGATGCGCCACGCCTCGCGCAACCGCTCCGTGAGCACACTGCCGTTGATCAGCAGGCCCTGACGAGCGGGCGTAGTCCCCTGGTATTGATAAGACAGCGTCAGATCCGGAACAACCTCGGCCGACACCCCGATCTCATCCAATGCAGCCTGACTCAGCACGTCGCGCACGAATATGCGCGTAAACAAGGGCGCATCGGCATTGAGCCGCACATTGTTCTGCCACACCGAATTGATCAGAAAACAGGGCACGCCATGCTCCCGACAATACCGCGCCAGCGCCCCATAGCGCAGGGCCAGCGGCGCATCATCGTGCATGGTGCCTTCGCCATTGACCAGACAGATATCTGCAGCGCGAATGTCGCGTTGCAGCTGCTCGTCTGTCTGCCAGTCGTGGTGCATCGGGCAGGCGCGCAGAATCTCCATGCCAGCCTGCTCGGCCAGCGTGTAGATCTGCTGCATCACCAAATGGCAGCCGTGGTGACCTTCCGAAGACGTGTCGTTGAACAGCAGCGTCTTCAACCTTGCCTGGCTGCCAGCCAAACCTAGGGCTCCACGCTACCGGACGGGTCACTGCTCGGCGCAACGACATCGTCCTTGATCACCAGAATATCTTCCATGATCAGGTACTGCAGGTCCGAGCCGAAGAACATGTTCAGGGCGTCGGTCGGCGAGCAGATCATCGGTTCGCCACGGCGGTTCAGCGAGGTGTTCAGGGATACGCCGTTGCCGGTGAGCTTTTCCAGCTCCAGCATCAGGTCGTACCAGCGCGGGTTGTATTCGCGCTTGAGCACCTGGGCACGGGAAGTGCCGTCCTCGTGGACGACTTCGCTGACCCGCTCCTTCCACTCGTCATTGACCTCGAAGGTGAAGGTCATGAACGGGCTCGGATGGTCGACCTTGAGCATCTGTTCGGCGACGGTGTCGAGCATCGACGGGCAGAAGGGTCTCCAGCGCTCGCGGAACTTGATCTGTTCGTTGATGCGATCGGCCACGCCGGGGATGCTCGGGCAACCGATGATCGAACGACCGCCCAGGGCGCGCGGGCCGAACTCCATGCGCCCCTGGAACCAGGCCACCGGGTTGCCGTCGACCATGATCTGCGCGATGCGCTGTGGCATGTCGTCGATCTTCTGCCATTTCGGCGCGCTCGGGTGGCGCGCGCAGGCGGCGATCACGTCTTCGTTGCTGTAGGCCGGGCCGAGGTAAACGTGCTCCATCTTCTCGACCGGCACGCCGCGCTTGTGGGAAACGTACGCAGCGGCACCAACGGAGGTGCCGGCATCACCGGACGCCGGCTGCACGAACAGCTCCTTGACCTCGGGGCGGGCGATGATCTTCTGGTTGAGCTTGACGTTCAGCGCGCAGCCGCCGGCAAAGGCGATCTTGCCGGTTTCGCGGATGATGTCGCCCAGGTAGTAGTCCATCATCTCCAGCGCCAGCTTCTCGAACAGCGCCTGCATGCTGGCCGCGTAGTGGATGTAGGGGTCGTCGGCGATATCGCCTTCACGCTTGGGCCCCAGCCACTCGATCAGTTTGGGCGAGAAGTAGAAACCCTTGCCCTTTTCCTTGTGGCGGCGCAGGCCGATGACGTTGGCGTAGTCGGTGTTGATCACCAGCTCGCCGTTCTCGAACTTGGCCAGGCGGGAAAAATCGTACTTGCTGGCATCGCCATAGGGCGCCATGCCCATGACCTTGAACTCGCCGTCGAGCATCTCGAAGCCGAGGAACTCGGTCACCGCGCCATACAGGCCGCCCAGGGAATCCGGATCGTAGAATTCCTTGATCTTGTGGATACGACCGTTCTCGCCATAACCGAAGAAGGTGGTGGCGTATTCGCCCTTGCCGTCGATACCGAGGATGGCGGTCTTCTCGGTGAAGCCCGAACAGTGATAGGCACTGGCGGCGTGGGCCAGGTGATGCTCAACCGGCTCGATCCTGACCTTCTTGGCGTCGAAACCCAGCTGCTCAAGGCACCAGACGATCTTCTTGCGGTAGCGCTTGTAGCGGCGATTGCCCATGAGGATCGCGTCGAGGGCGCGATCCGGCGCATACCAGTAGCGCTTGGCGTAGTGCCAGCGCGCTTTGCCGAACAGGCTGATGGGCGCGAAGGGAATCGCCACCACATCGACATCCGATGGTTTGATGCCAGCCTGCTCCAGGCAGAACTTGGCCGACTCGTAGGGCATGCGATTCTTCGCGTGCTTGTCACGCACGAAGCGCTCTTCTTCCGCCGCTGCAATCAACTTGCCGTCGATGTACAAGGCCGCGGAGGGGTCATGACTGAGGGCGCCGGACAGGCCAAGAATCGTCAATGCCACGGATAAAGCCTCTTAACGCGGCTGCCTGACTCGACAACCGATACTGTTTGATTTCCATGAGCCTCCGTTCGGAAGCTCAAATAAGTGTTGGCAAGCGCCGATCGAGCTCACGGTACAGGGCACTATCGGCAGGCCAATTACGCAGCAGACGCGCGCGATCACGCGCGTAGGCAGCCTTGAAGCTGCTGGCCTGGCCATGGTACTGCATGGCATCCAGATCGATCAGTGCCCAACGGCCGGCCTGCCAGAGGATATTGGTGCCCTTGCAGTCGCCATGGCTGATGCGCTCGCGCAACAGGGCCGCGAACAATGCCTGCAGCGCCTGCAGCTCTGCCTCGGGCGGCAGCTCGTCTGCCCCGCAGGGCGCGAAACGGGCGATTATATCCATACCCGGCGTGTGTTCGGTAATCAGATAGGCCTGGCGGCGCAACCACAGGGTACGCCGTTCGAGCACGGCCAGCGGCGTGGGCGTGGCGATGCCGAGGAAATCCAGGCGATTACCCTCGCACCAGCTGTGCCAGGCCCGGCTCGGCCGCCAGAAGCGTCGCAGCCAGTGGCCGAAGCCCTTGATGTTGTAACGCTTGATGACCAGCTGGCGGCCAGCCTGCTCGATACGCGCCACGGTCGAGGAGCCGCCCAGCTTGAGCGGCTCGCCGGCAGCAATCGCCGCATCGGGATCAGCCAGCACGGGCGCCAGCGCCACGTCTTCTTCGCGCCTCACCACCTGCAGGCGCGACGGCCCGCGGCAGACGCGAAACGCCGTGCACTCACGCTCGATCTTGGCCATGAACGCCTGCATGCGCGTTGCCCGCGCCCTGGCCACCGCCTTGAGCAGTGCCTCCAGCGGCAGCGCGTGCTCGCCATTGACCAGCAGGTAATGCACCAGCAGCTCCTCGATATAGCTGTCGATGGCCCCGGGAAACTGCGCGAAGAACAGCCCCAGGTTGGCCAGCACCCTATCGCGCGACAGCGGCTGACCTGGCGTCTCGGCGCGAATGCCGCCGCCATCGATCAGGTGCAGACGGCCGTCGTGGCGCAGCAGGTTGTCCAGGTGCAGGTCTTCCTGCCACAGCCCACGACGATGCAGCTGGCCAATGACGCCAAGCGCCTCGCCCAGTACCTGCTGCTGGGCATCGCTCAACCACACTTGGTCAGCGACGGCCTGCCAGTCATCCGCCAGGCTGCGCGCGCCCTCCAGGAACTCGAACAGCAGCCAGCCGCCCTCGCCTGCCGCCACGCCATGCTCGAGCAGCAACGGCGTGCACAGCCCCTGGGCCGCCAGCAGTTGGGCACCGTGCAGCTCCCGCGCGAAATGCCGCTCGGCCTTACTGCCGACCAGCAGCTTGGCCAGCACCGTACGCCCCTGCCACTGCGCCTGGCCGACATAACGCTGGCCGGGCAATACGCGCAGCAGGCTGCACAGCTCGAGCGGCTGGCCTGCCGGCATCTCGACCAGCAGCGGCAATTCGGGGCTACGCCCCACCTGGGTCAGTGAAGCCAGTTTCATGGGCGTTGGGCCTTGTCCTTCAAGCGCGCCGTAAGACGCTGCGACCAGTGATCCACCTGCTGCCCGCTACCCAGATAGGCAGTCAGGAACCCCAGGTGGTCCGCTTCATTCCAGGGATTGGTGCGGCGCAGCAACGGCTCGATGTCCTTGACCCGGTCACGCTCACCGAGAAACAGCGGCCGGGTCTTTTCCAGATCGATCAGTTGCGCGGCAAAACCAGCGTCGCGGGGCTGCAGAAAGATATGTTTGGGGTAGAAACAGCCGTGCACCTGCCCCTTCTCATGCACGCGACGCGCCAGGCGACCACAGGCGCTGACGATCGCCTGGCGCTGCTCGGCGGCAAGCTGACGCCACTCGGGCAGCCAACTGTCGAGGTCCCGCCAGCCATCCAGGGCGCGGGTCAGCAGCACGGCTCGGCGCTCACCACTGATGCGTCGCTCGGCGTAGAAGGCGGCGCTCATGGCCGGAATACCCAGGCGCTGATAGCGACAAATGTTGCGAAACTCGCGTGCCAGCGTCGGCTCGCCCCAGGGCCGTTCCAGGCTATGGGTCAGGTAATTGCTCTGGCGCTTGAGGTAATAGCCATGGCCTTCCAGGTCGAGCCGATAAACCGTGCTCCAACCGCCGCGTGGCGCCTTGTTGGGCTCGTCGACCGCATGCAGTTCGAGCGTCCAGAGCGCCTCGAAACTGGCCAGGCCATGACGCTCGAGCAGCGCCTGGTCAGCGCTGTCGATGAAGTCCTTCATTCTCTTCCCTCGAAAAAGCGGACGATCTGGCCGATGCGCTGCTTGTCACTGTCGTTGAGCCGCTCGCGGCGCCGGTACTGCAGATAGAAACGCAGGCGCTGGGTCCGCGACAGGTGATATTTGGCCACTTTGTCCAGACAGGCGAGATCCTTGACGATACGCCGACGCAGAAACGGCCCCCGCCAGAATGCGCCGGTCGGGCAGTCGATGAAGTACAGACGGCGGTGCTCATCGACCAGCAGATTGCGCCACTTCAGGTCGTTATGGGCGAAATGATGATCATGAAGAATACGCGTGGCGCGAGCCAGCTGACAGCTGACATCCTCGACCCAGGCCCGATCACGCAGGCGCGCATCGCCCGAGGAGGCGAGCCGCCACATGTCCGTGGTATCGACCAGCTCCTGGGTGATCAGCGCGCCACGGTGAAAGGCCGCACCCTTGCGCTCCAGCCCGTAGGCGGCGATGGGCGCGGTGGGAATGCCCCAGGTCGCGAAGTGCTTGAGGTTCTGCCATTCGGCCTTGACCCGTGGCCGGCCGACGAAGCGCCGCGCGCCCTTGCCCGCACCGTGGTAGCGCTTGACGTAGTAGCGCAGCCCGCCGAACTCCACGCGAATCACATCCGACAACGGGTCGTGGGTTATGGCCTCGCCCTGCAGGGCAAAGACCGCATCCAGGGACGCGAATGCCCTGGCCGCCTCGGGCGTGGCCAAGGCGGTGACACGCCACTGACTCATGCTTCACCTCCCGTTTCATATTTGCGCGTATAGCGCGAGCGCAGCCGGTCGGCCTTGCCCTGCAGCCAGCGCAGCAACGCAGCCTCGCCCTGCAGGATCTGGCGCAACGGGCGGCTGTCGACAACGCCGAAGTACACCTTGAGAAAGCGCAGCAGATCGCGCCGGGTCAGGCCAATGTTCAACGCCGAGAAATACAGCCCGGCCAGGTCCTTGTCGCGCCAGCGCTTCGGCACCGCATGACGCACCTGCGCACGATGCAGATCGATCACCGACAGGCGGAAATCCTCGGCATCGAAGGGCACGTCGGTATGCAGCAGAAAGTGGCAGATGTAGCAGTCCCGATGGTTCACGCCGGCGGCATGCATGCGCCCGGTCATCTGTGCGACCCGGCGAATCAGCGCCCACTTCATGGTCGCCGCCGGCGGCTGGTCACCCCAGCCCATCGTCAGTTGTTCGAGGTCGGTGGTCGGTGCCAGCTCTTCGGTGACGATGAACGAATGCTGCTGCGCCGGATTGCTGCCACGCTCACCGTAGGCCACCGCGGTCATGGTCGACACATCGGCCTCGTGCAGACGCTGGATGGCCCTCCACTCCTGGCCTGCGCCCAGCACCGGCAGGCGAGCCGTGACCAGGTTCTTGACGATTTCGGCCCAGCCGACCCCGCGGTGGATCTTCACGAAGTAGCCCTTGCCGTCCACCTCGGTGCGCAGCGTGCGCCGCGCCTCGAGTTCGCGATAGACCTGCCCCTGCAGGCCCTCGACCTGTTCGAAGGCATCCTTGCCGGCCCATAGGGTCTTGAAGGGTTCAGCAAGAATCAGGCGCATAAGCCTCCCCGTAGACGCCACACACGCGCGACGAATACTGCAAAACCCGTGGCGTGATGACGATCATCGCGCGACGAGTGCGATGCCCTTGCGGGGTCGCGGATTATCAGGGTAGCCGGCGTGCTCACGGGCGCGTCGCCAGAATCACATCAGCAGCCCGCTGCGGCATGCTGTACAGGTCGGCCGTGTCGGCGTAGGCCAGGCCATTGCGCTGCCAGGCCTCACGCCGGGCGTCGTCGGCCAGCATCTCGGCGAGCATGCGGTTCAGGGTGGACTGCTCGAACGGGCTGGGCACCACACGGCCGGCGTCGGCATCCTCGATGTAATGGGCGTAGCCACAGACATCGGTGACCAGCACCGGCAGCCCGGCGACCAGTGCCTCGAGCAGCACGGTGCCGGTGTTTTCGTTGTAGGCCGGGTGGATCAGCAGGTCGGCACCGAGCAGGAAGCGCGGAATGTCGCTGCGGCCCTTGAGAAATTTCACCTGGTCGCCCACCCCCAGCGCCTTGGCCTGCAACTGGAACGGTTTGGGGTCGTCCTGGCCGATGACCATCAGTTGGGTGCGCGGCTTCAGTTCATCCGGCAATGCCGCCAGGGCCTTGAGGCTGCGATCCAGCCCCTTGGTCTTGAAGCCCGAGCCGATCTGCACCAGCAGCAGGTCGCGGTCCGCCAGCGCGAACTCGCGGCGAAACTCGGCGCGGATCTCGGCGGCGTTGGCCGGCGCGCGACGATCCAGGGCGATACCCGGCGGCAGCAGGTGGAAGCGCTCCGCCGGCGTGCGGTAATGCTTGACGAACAGCGGCTGCTGCACCTCGGAGATCATCAGGATCTCGGTGTTCGACTCGGGTGCGAACACCGCCCGCTCGTATTCGGCGAAATGCTTGTAGCGGCCCCAGCGGCGATACAGCGGGTTGCGCAGGGTCTGCGCCTTGTCTTCGAAGCAGCCGTCGGCGGCGTAGTAGACGTCCAGCCCCGGCATCTTGTTGAAGCCGATCACCCGGTCGACCGGGCGCTCGCGCAGATCGGCCTGCACCCAGGCGGTAAGCTTTTCGTTGCGGTGATGATTGAACAGCGCCTTGACCGGCACCACCACCACCTCGAAGCCCTCCGGCACCTCACCTTCCCAGATCGGCGTGTAGACGCGGATGCTGTGCCCACGCTGCTGGCACTCCAGGGCAATGCGCATGAAGTCGCGCTGCAGCCCACCGTAGGGGAAGTACTTGTAGAGGATAAAAGCCAGGCGCATCGATTCTCCGCTCGGTTGCATCAGTCCAGCCCCAGATCCAGCAGCAGGGCATGTAATTCGGTAAACACCCGCTGTGGTTGCAGATCATCGAAACAGGGCTTGTCGCGGTCGCCCTTGCCGGCATCCGGGCCACTGGCGCACAGGTGTACCTGGGAACGGCCATAGGCGCCGACCCGGCCAGGCAGGGTCGGCCCGTACAACGATACGGTCGGCACATCCAGCGCCGCGGCCAGGTGCCCCAGGCCGGTATCCACCGCAACGCATGCCCGGGCGCCGGCGAGCACCTTGGCCACGCCGGCCAGGTTGAGCTTGGGCAGCACCGCGGCGTTCTCGATGCCGTCGGCGATGCGCTCGGCGCGTGCCTTCTCGGCCTCGTTGCCCCAGGGCAAGCGAACGGCCCAGCCCTGCTCGGCGACCCGCTCGGCCAGCTCGCGCCAATAGGCTTCGGGCCAATGCTTGCTGGCCCAGGTGGTGCCATGCAGGAACACTAGATAAGGGCTGGCGGCCGGATCTGCAAGCTGGGCACGATTCAAACCGTAGTCGCCCAGACCGGCGGGCACGCTGTAGCCCAGGGCCTGGCCGAACAGCTGGCGGGTGCGTTCCAGCGCATGCTGGGCGCGCGGCACGCTGTAGGGGCGATCATAGAAGCGCGCGGCGATTGGCTCACGGGCGGATTTGCTGTCCAGCCCGGCCACCGGCGCCTTGACGTAGCGGGTCAGCCAGGCGCTCTTGAGCAACCCCTGGGCGTCGATCACCAGGTCGTAGTGGCTTTCGCGCAGGCGCTGCTTGCAACGCGACCACTCGCCACTGCGCAGGGTTTTCAGGGGGTGCTTGCGCCAGCGGCGGATGGCTACCGCAATTACCTGGGCCACTGCCGGGTGCCAGGCGGGAATTTCGGCGAAACCCTCTTCCACCACCCAGTCGAAACGGATGCCGGGAATCGCCCGGGCCGCGTCGGTCAGGGCTGGCAGGGTATGAATGACGTCGCCCAACGATGAGGTCTTGATCACCAGCACGCGCATTCAGGGCATGACCTCGACCGGCGCACCGACCAGGCGCTGCAGGGCGTCGACGGCGACCCGTGGCTCGAGTTGCACCAGGCAGTTGTAGTGACCGAAGCGGCAGGTGCGCTCGAAACAGGGGCTGCACTCGATGCCCAGGCGGATGATTTCCACCTGATCGGCCAGCGGCGGCGTGAATTGCGGCGAGGTCGAGCCGTAAACCGCCACCAGCGGGCGGTTGAGCGCGGCGGCCACGTGCATCAGCCCCGAATCGTTGGACACCACCGAGTCAGCGCAGGACAAGAGGTCGATGGCCTGGGCCAGGCTGGTCTCGCCGCACAGGTTGACCGCCTCCTCGCGCAGGCCGGGAATCAGCCGCGAACGAATATCCTCGCCCACCGGATGATCCTTTTTCGAACCGAACAGCCAGACCTGCCAGCCTTCGCGGATCTTCGCCTCGGCGACCTTGGCGTAATGCTCGCTGGGCCAGCGCTTGGCTTCACCGAACTCGGCGCCAGGGCACAGGGCGAGCACCGGGCGATCCAGGGTCAGGCCGAAATGCGCCAGGGCGGCATCACGGGTAGCGGGGTCGATCTGCAGGGAGGGGCGCGGATACGACTGCGGCAACTCGGCACCGGGCGGATAGGCCAGCGCCATGAAGCGCTCGATCATCAGCGGGTAACGGCCCTTGTCCAGCTTGCGCACGTCATTGAGCAGGCCGTAGCGCATCTCGCCCTTCCAGCCGGTACGCAATGGAATGCCGGCGAAGAACGGCACCAGCGCCGACTTCATGGAGTTGGGCAGCAGGATCGCCTGATCGTAGCGACCCGCCAGGGACTTGCCGATGCGCCGCCGCGTGGCCAGTTCCAGCACCCCATGGCCCAGGGGAAAGCTCAGCGCCTGACGCACTTCGGGCATGCGCTCGAGGATCGGCCGGCTCCATTCCGGGGCCAGCACGTCGATGGCGCAGTCGGGGTGGCGCATTTTCAGACACTGGAACAATGTCTGCGCCATCACCATGTCGCCTACCCACGAAGGGCCGATGATCAGAATATTCATAAGCTCAGTTTCGCTAGAGAAGCCCGATGGTGAACGACAGCCATCAACTCAGGCCCAGTTCACGCCAGATGCGCATCACGTTGCGCCGGTGCTCGTGAAACTGGTCGCCGCCCACGACCCCGGGCTGCTTCTGCAAGGCCTGCCGATGGGCTGCCGAGCGGTAGGCCTTGTAGGCGTCCTGTAGCAGGGTCGCCTCGCCATCGCGGAGCAGACCGAGCCGATCCAGGCCTTCCAGAATGCGGATGTTATCGGTGAATTCGAGCAGCGCCGGGTGCTGCTTCGACCACGCCAGGGCCGCGTATTGCACCATAAATTCGATATCGACGATACCTCCGGCGTCCTGCTTGAGGTCGAAGGGCGAGGCTGCGTCGAAGGCATTCGCCGCGGTGCCGGCCGCGGTGGCCCGGCTGCCCAGGTTGTCACGCATCTTGGCGCGCATCTCGCTGACCTCGGCCTGCAACTTGGCCTGGTCGCGCTCGCGGGCCAGCACGGCGCTGCGCACCTCGGCGAAAGCGCCGGCCACCCGCTCGCAGCCGACCAGCACCCGGGCGCGCACCAGCGCCTGATGCTCCCAGGTCCAGGCCTCGCCTTCCTGGTAACGGCGAAAGGCGCCCAGGGAACTGACCAGCAGGCCGGCAGCACCCGACGGCCGCAGGCGCATATCGACGTCGTAGAGCTGGCCGGAGTTGGTCTGTGCGGTCAGCAGGTGAATGATCCGCTGCCCCAGGCGGGTAAAGAACTGCGCGCCGTCGATAGGCTTGGCGCCATCGGTTTCGGCCTGCGGGTCGCCATCGTGAATGAACACCAGGTCGAGATCCGAGCCGTGGCCCAGCTCGATACCCCCGACCTTGCCGTAGCCGACGATGATGAAGTCCGGCGCACAGGGACTGCCGTCGGCGCGCAGCGGCGTGCCGTGGCGGCTGACCATCTGCCGCCAGGCCAGGGCCAGCACCTGATCGAGAATGGCTTCGGCCAGCCAGGTCAGGTAATCGCTGACCTTCATCAGCGGCAGGCTGCCGGCGATCTCGGACGCCGCCACCCGCAGGCCGTGGGCCAGCTTGAAGTGGCGCAGCGCCTCCATCTGCTGCTCCAGGTCCTCCTCGGGAATCCGCGTCAGCCGCTCCTGCAGCTCGGCGGCCAGCTCCGGCGCAAGGGGCGGGCTGTACAGGCGCCCTTCGTTGAGCAGCTCGTCGAGCAGCAGCGGGAAGCGGCTGATCTGCTCGGCGATCCACGGGCTGGCCGCGCACAGGGTCAGCAGCCGCTGCAAGGCGCCGGGGTTTTCCGTGAGCAGCACCAGGTAGGCCGAGCGCCGGGCGACCGCCTCGATCAGCGGCAACACCCGCTCCAGCACCAGATCCGGCTTGTCCTGCTCGACCGTGGCGGCCAGCAGGCGCGGGACGAAGGCATCCAGGCGCTCACGACCGAGGCGCTGCATGGCGCGCACCTGGTTGCCGTTGCGCAGCCCCACCAAACGCTGCCAGGCGGCCTGGGCGTCGGCGAAACCAGCCTCGGCGAGTTGCCGGCAAGCCGCCTCTTCATCCTGGTCATCGTTCCACAGCGGCAGCCAGTCCGCGCCGACCATGGCCTCCTCGTCACCTTCCTGATCCTCGTCGGGGTCGGCGATGACCTGGCGGAAATGCCAGTCGACGCGGCCACGCCAGTGCATCAGCTGCTCGTGGAAGGCGCTCCAGCCATCGAAACCGAGCATGAAGGCCACCCGCGCGCGATCCTGCTCGTTATCCGGCAGCATCTGCGTCTGCCGGTCGTCGACGGCCTGCAGGGCATGCTCGGTGTAGCGCAGGAAGGCGTAGCCGGCGAGCAGCTCGTCGACCGCCTCGGCCGGCAGGTAACCCTGATCCTTGAGGGTTTGCAGCACCTTGAGCAACGAGCGCTGCTGGAGACTGAGGTCGCGACCGCCGTGGATCAGCTGGAAGGCCTGGGCGATGAACTCCACTTCCCGGATACCGCCGGAGCCGAGCTTGATGTTCTCGGCCATGCCCTTGCGGCGCACTTCCTGCTGGATCAGCTGCTTCATGCTGCGCAGCGCGTCGATGGCGGAAAAATCCAGATACCGCCGGTAGACGAACGGGCGCAGCATTTCCAGCAACTGCGCGCCGGCCTCCTGATCCCCCCCGACCACCCGCGCCTTGATCATCGCGTAGCGCTCCCAGTCGCGCCCCTGGTCCTGGTAGTACTGCTCCAGGGCATTGAAGCTGAACACCAGCGCACCGGAGGAACCGTAAGGACGCAGGCGCATGTCGGTGCGGAACACGAAACCGTCGACGGTGATGGCGTCCAGCGCCTTGATCAGCTTCTGCCCCAGGCGGATGAAGAATTCCTGGTTATCCAAGGGCCGTTTCACCCCTTGGGTCTCGCCGCCCTCCGGGTAGCCAAAGATCAGATCGATGTCCGATGACAGGTTGAGCTCGAAGGCGCCCAGCTTGCCCATCCCGAGGATGACCATGTGCTGCGGCTCGCCGCTGCGGCGCCCCACAGGCGTGCCGCAAAGCTCGCATTGACGCGGATAGAGCCAGTGATAGGCCAGGTCGATACAGGCGTCGGCCAGGTCGGAGAGATCGCGGCAGGTTTCCACCAGATCCGCCTGGCGGCTGATATCGCGCCAGACGATGCGTACCTGCTGGCGATTGCGAAAGCGCCGCAGGCTGCGCGCCAGGGCATTTTCGTCCGCGCACTCGCGCAACTGCCCGGCAAGCTGCTCGCGCAATTCGCCTGCGCCCAGACGCCGTTCCAGCTCGCCACTGGCGGCCAGATCGAGGAGCATCTGCGGGTCGCGCAGCCCCTGCTGCGTCACGAAGTCACTGGCGGCCGTCACCCGCTGCAAATCTTCCCTGCGCTGTGCTGGCCAGGCCGCAAACTGCGCAGCGGCTTGCGCGGACAAGGAAGCGAACGCCTGGGCGAGCGATTGCTCGGCACGCCGGGCAATGGGGAGCAGAGTGGCAGGCAAAGAAACCAGCGCGGGCAGGCTCATGGTCTATCCTTTTGGCGGGCTGCGGGGCCTGTTGGAAAACCGACGAAGCCGGCGGGAAGGCTCGCCACACAAGGCTCGCGCCTGATTTGATTGTGGTTTCGCTGCTAATGAATCAACTGGAAGAGCTGAAATCGTCGTCCAAATGTAGTAAAACTACAGGAAGCCGGATCTACCTAACCGGTATTTCCAAGAATTAACGTGCCCGCTCAAAAAGCCGGCCACGCATCTGGTTTCCGATTCTGGAAGCCTTTCCGCTCTGGAGCAAGCCATGCAAGACCTCGATCCAATCGAAACCCAGGAATGGCTGGACGCACTGGAATCCGTCCTCGACAAGGAAGGCGAAGACCGTGCCCACTATCTGATGACGCGTCTGGGTGAGTTGGCCACTCGTAGCGGCACACAGTTGCCCTATTCGATCACCACGCCCTACCGCAACACCATTCCGGTCACCCGTGAAGCACGCATGCCTGGCGACCTGTTCATGGAACGCCGGATCCGCTCGATCGTTCGCTGGAACGCTCTGGCCATGGTGATGCGCGCCAACATGCAGGACCCGGATCTGGGTGGTCATATCTCCACCTTCGCCTCCAGCGCGACCCTCTACGACATCGGCTTCAACTACTTCTTCAAGGCCCCGACCGAAGAACACGGCGGCGACCTGATCTACTACCAGGGCCACGCCTCGCCCGGTATCTACGCCCGTGCCTTCCTGGAAGGCCGCCTGAGCGAAGAGCAGATGCTCAAGTTCCGCCAGGAAGTGGACGGTGACGGCCTGTCGTCGTACCCGCACCCGCATCTGATGCCGGACTTCTGGCAGTTCCCGACCGTATCCATGGGCCTGGGCCCGATCACCGCGATCTACCAGGCACGCTTCATGAAGTACCTGGAAAACCGTGGCTTCATCCCGGCCGGCAAGCAGAAGGTCTGGTGCTTCATCGGCGACGGCGAGACCGACGAGCCGGAAACCCTGGGCGCCATTTCCCTGGCCGGCCGCGAGAACCTCGACAACCTGATCTTCGTCATCAACTGCAACCTACAGCGCCTCGACGGCCCGGTTCGCGGCAACAGCAAGATCATCCAGGAACTCGAAGGCGTGTTCCGCGGCGCCAACTGGAACGTCAACAAGGTCATCTGGGGCCGCATGTGGGATCCCCTGTTCGCCCAGGACGAAGACGGCCGCATGCAGCGCCGCATGGACGCCGCCATCGACGGCGAGTACCAGAACTACAAGGCCAAGGACGGCGCCTACGTGCGCAAGCACTTCTTCGGTGCAGACCCGGAGCTGCTCAAGCGCGTCGAGAAGCTGTCGGACGAGGAAATCTTCAACCTCAACCGTGGCGGCCACGACCCGTACAAGGTCTATGCGGCCTACCACCAGGCGGTCAACCACAAGGGTCAGCCGACCGTCATCCTGGCCAAGACCATCAAGGGTTATGGCACCGGTGCCGGCGAAGCCAAGAACACCGCGCACAACACCAAGAAGGTCGATATCGAGTCGCTGAAGAAATTCCGCGACCGCTTCGACATTCCGCTCAACGATTCGCAGCTCGAAGAACTGCCGTTCTACCGCCCGGCCGAAGATAGCGCGGAAATGAAATACCTGCGCAAGTGCCGCGAGAAGCTCGGCGGCCACCTGCCGCAGCGTAACCGCGGCAACATCAGCATCCCGACGCCGCCACTGGAAACCCTCAAGGCCGTGCTGGATGGCTCGGGCGACCGTGAAATCTCCACCACCATGGCGTTCGGGCGCATCCTCGCCTCGATGGTCAAGGACAAGGAGCTGGGCAGCCGCATCGTGCCGATCCTCGCCGACGAAGCGCGTACCTTCGGCATGGAAGGCATGTTCCGCCAGCTGGGTATCTACTCCCCGGTCGGCCAGTTGTACGAGCCGGTCGACCGCGACCAGGTGATGTACTACCGCGAAGAGAAGGACGGCCAGATCCTCCAGGAAGGCCTCAACGAGGCCGGTGCGTTCTCCTCCTTCATCGCCGCCGGTACCGCCTACAGCAACTACAACACGCCGATGCTGCCGGTTTACATCTTCTACTCGATGTTCGGCTTCCAGCGTATCGGTGACCTGGCCTGGGCCGCCGGCGACGGCCAGACCCGCGGCTTCCTGCTGGGCGGCACCTCGGGCCGCACCACGCTGAACGGCGAAGGCCTGCAGCACGAAGACGGCCACAGCCACATTCTTGCCAGCACCATCCCCAACGTGCGCAGCTACGATCCCACCTACGCCTACGAGCTGGCGGTGATCATGCGCGAAGGCACGCACCGGATGATGACCCTGCAGGAAAACGTTTATTACTACATCACCGTAATGAACGAGAACTACCAGCAGCCGGCCATGCCCGAAGGTGTCGAAGAGGGCATCATCAAGGGTATGTACCTGCTCGAAGAGGACAAGAAGGAAGCCGCCCACCACGTGCAACTGCTGGGCTGCGGCACCATCCTCAACGAGGTTCGCGAAGCGGCGAAGATCCTGCGCAACGACTACAACATCGGTGCCGACGTGTGGAGCGTTACCAGCTTCAACGAACTGCGTCGCAACGGCCTGGCCGTTGAGCGCAGCAACCGCCTGCACCCGGGCGACGAACCCAAGCAGAGCTACGTCGAGCAGTGCCTGGGCGGTCGCAAGGGCCCGGTCGTGGCCAGCACCGACTACATGAAGCTGTTCGCCGAGCAGATTCGTCAGTGGGTTCCGGTCAAGGAATACAAGGTTCTGGGTACCGACGGTTACGGCCGCAGCGACAGCCGTCGCAAGCTGCGCGACTTCTTCGAAGTGGACCGTCGCTGGGTCGTTCTGGCCGCGCTCGAAGCGCTGGCCGATCGTGGCGAAATCGAACGCAAGGTGGTGGCCGAGGCCATCGTCAAGTTCGGTATCGACCCTGAAAAACGCAACCCACTGGACTGCTGAGGAGACGCATTGTGAGTGAATTGATTCGCGTACCCGACATCGGCGGCGGTGAGGGTGAAATCATCGAGCTGTTCGTCAAGGTCGGCGACCGCATCGAAGCCGACCAGAGCCTGCTGACCCTCGAGTCAGACAAGGCCAGCATGGAAATCCCGGCCCCCAAGGCCGGCGTGGTCAAGAGCCTGAAGGTCAAGCTCGGCGACACCCTGAAAGAAGGTGACGAGTTGCTCGAGCTGGACGTGGAAGGCGACGCCGAAGCCGCTCCAGCCGAGCAGGAGGCACCTGCCCAGGCAGCTCCTGCTGCTGCCGCAGCGCCAGCGGCCGAGCCCCAGGCTCAGTCGGCGGGCAGCGCCGAGCCTCAGGAAGTCAAGGTGCCGGACATCGGTTCCAGCGCCAAGGCCAGCATCATCGAAGTGGCGGTCAAACCGGGCGACAGCATCGAAGTCGACCAGTCGCTGATCACCCTCGAGTCCGACAAGGCCAGCATGGAAATTCCATCGCCTGCCGCCGGGGTCGTGGAGAGCGTATCGGTCAAGGTGGGCGACGAAGTCGGCACCGGCGACCTGATCCTGGTGCTCAAGGGCGCTGCCGGCGCTCAACCGCAACAGGCTGCCAGCGCTCCGGCTGCTGCACCAGCCGCCGCCCCTGCCGAAGCGGCTGCGCCTGCAGCCGCCGAAGAGCCGGCTGGCGAGAGCAGCGAAGAAGTACGTATTCCGGACATCGGCGCCGACGCGGCCAGCGTCATCGAGATGCTGGTCAAGGTGGGCGACAGCGTGGAAGCCGAGCAATCGCTGATCACGCTGGAATCGGCCAAGGCAAGCATGGAGATCCCTGCGCCGAAAGCCGGCGTGATCGAAAGCATCGCCATCAAGGTTGGTGACGAAGCCAAGACCGGCGACCTGATCCTGACCCTCAAGGTCCAGGGCAAGGCGGCCGCCAAACCAGCCGCTGCTGCTGCCCAGGCACCCGCTGCCAGCCCCGAGCAGGCCAAGCCGGCCAACGTGCAGGGCAGCGCGCCTGCCAAGGCCGCACCACAGGCAGCGCCGGCTGCCGCGCCAAGCCGCGACGGCAGCAAGGTCCACGCCGGCCCGGCCGTGCGTCAGCTGGCCCGCGAATTCGGCGTCGAGCTGAGCGCGGTGCCTGGCAGCGGCCCGAAAGGCCGCATCCTCAAGGAAGACGTGCAGGTTTACGTCAAGGCCGAGCTGCAGAAAGCCAACTCGGCACCTGCCGCTGCGGCGGGCGCGACCGGCGGCGCCGGCATTCCGCCGATTCCGACCGTCGACTTCAGCAAGTTCGGTGAAGTCGAAGAAGTGCCGATGACCCGCCTGATGCAGGTCGGCGCCGCCAACCTGCACCGCAGCTGGCTGAACGTGCCGCACGTGACCCAGTTCGACTCGGCCGACATCACCGAGCTGGAAGCCTTCCGCGTCGCCCAGAAAGCCGTCGCCGAGAAAGCGGGCGTCAAGCTGACCGTGCTGCCGCTGCTACTCAAGGCCTGCGCCTACCTGCTCAAGGAGCTGCCGGACTTCAACAGTTCGCTGGCGCCGAGCGGCAAGGCGATCATCCGCAAGAAGTACGTGCACATCGGCTTCGCCGTCGACACCCCGGACGGCCTGCTGGTGCCGGTGATCAAGAACGTCGACCAGAAGAGCCTGCTGCAACTGGCTGCCGAAGCCGCTGCGCTGGCTGACAAAGCCCGCAACAAAAAGCTTTCGGCTGACGACATGCAGGGCGCCTGCTTCACCATCTCCAGCCTCGGCCACATTGGCGGCACCGGCTTCACGCCGATCGTCAACGCGCCGGAAGTGGCGATCCTCGGTGTCAGCAAGGCGACCATCCAGCCGGTCTGGGATGGCAAGGCCTTCCAGCCCAAGCTGATGCTGCCGCTGTCGCTGTCCTACGATCACCGTGTGATCAACGGCGCAGCTGCAGCCCGCTTCACCAAGCGCCTGGGCGACGTGCTGACCGACATCCGCACCATGCTGCTGTAAGCGAAGCCATTTCGAGCGCCACGCTCGTATCCTCGACCCCGCCCGCCCCGGCGGGGTTTTTTTTGCCCGTTCGGGGTGCCAAACGGGCCGTTCATCCGCCTTTTACTCCATGCAATATCTGTTACAAATCAGCTAGTTAAAATAAAGACATCACAATGCCATTAGACTTCTTGTCAGCCGCGATACCATGGTGCAACCTAGACTGACCACTACCGCCCCACGGTGGCTGGGGCAGAGACGGCAATCCCCTTGTTAGCGCTATAGTGAAATGGCCAAGCAGTAACCTGTGCCAGCCGATGGATAAAGCCATTCGATGAAAAGCCATCCCGACACCGCAGGCCGCGCCATGGCCGAGGTCGTGACGCAATTGCCCGTGCCCTCGCGGCTCGGCATGATGCGTTTTGAGCGGATGAATGAGGCGAACTGGCTGCTGTTGTTCATCGATGCGAGCTGTGAAAAGCAGTTGGGCATCCCCCCCAGCGACCTCTGCAATCTCATCGAAACGCCCTACGCAAGCCTCATGGAACCGGAGGCGCGTTACCGGCTGCACGACGCCATCCAGCAACAGCTCGCGGAAAACTCGCGCTACAGCGTGCGCTATACCCTGCACACGCCCCAGGGCCCGTTGCAGTTGATGGAACTGGGCGAGCCCTTCAAGCAGCGCGGCCGCGCGCTGCTGCGTGGCTATCTGCTGATCACCAGCGACGAGCCGGCAGGCGCGCCAGCCCACCAGCAGGAAACACTCGAGGATCTGCAGCGCAGCCAGGCCGAGCTGCAACAGCAGCAGATGCGCGCCTTTACCCAGCAGCAGCTCATCGTGCGCCTGGCCAGCCAGCGCTATCAGGGTAATGACCCATGCCGTGAAGCCGCCGAGCTGATCACCCGCAGCGCCTGTGAGATCTATGGCGTATCGCGCGCCAGTATCTGGCACCTCAACGGCGATACCCTCGAGCCTGTGGCGCTCTACCTGCAGGAGCAGGGGCACCACGAGATGCCCCAGGCGATCGACGGCCGGCGCTACCCGAACTACCTACGCGCGTTGAAGGAGGGCCGTGCGCTCGACGCCCACGACGCCGAGAACGACGTGCGCACCCGCGAGTTGCTCGATGACTACCTGCGGCCAAAATCGGTGACGGCCATCCTCGATGCCAGCATCCGGGTCGGCGGTGAACTGGTCGCCGTGCTCTGCCTGGAACACACCGGCGGCACGCGCACCTGGCAGGCGGGCGAAGTGGCCTTTGCCGGCGAGCTGGCCGACCAGTACGCCAACGTGATGAGCAATCAGGAGCGCCGCAACGCCACCAGTGCCCTGTATCTGTTCCAGCGCGCCGTCGAGCAGAGCGCCAGCGCCTTCATCCTGCTCAACCGCGACGGCATGGTGGAGTACGTGAACCCCAGCTTCACGGCCATTACCCAGTACAGCGCCGACGAGGTGCAGGGCCGTCAGCTCGCCGAGTTGCCGGCCCTGGAGAATCTCAGTGAGCTATTGTTCGACAGCGAGTCGGGGCTTGCCGAACAGAACAGCTGGCAGGGCGAGTTCAAGAGCCGGCGCAAGAATCTCGAACCCTACTGGAGCCAGTTCTCGATCTCCAAGGTGCATGCCGACGATGGCGCCCTGACCCACTACATCGGCATCTACGAAGACATCACCGAGACCAAGCAGTCCCAGCAGCGCATCGAACGCCTGGCCTACAGCGACAACCTCACCGGCCTGGGCAACCGCTACGCCTTCATTCGTGCGCTGGAAAAGCGCTTCAGCGGCGGCACCGCACCGGTCAGCCTGCTGCTGGTGGACATCGACAACTTCAAGCGCATCAACGACACCCTCGGCCACCAGACCGGCGACAAACTGCTGGTCAGCCTGGCCAAACGCCTGCGCAACAGCTTCAGCGAAGGCACCCTGGCGCGCTTCGCCAGCAACGAATTCGCCATCCTGCTCGACAACTGCGAGAGCCCGCGCGGCCAGCTGATTGCCCAGCAGGTGCTGGAAACCCTCGACAAGCCGCTGTTCGTCGACAACCAGCTGATCATCATCAGCGGCTCCGTGGGCCTGGCCTGTTCGCCCGAACATGGCGCCGACCCGCAGACCCTGATGAAGCATGCCGGCCTGGCGCTGCACAAGGCCAAGGCCAACGGCAAGCACCAGATGCAGGTGTTCACCGATGCGCTGAACGAGGAGGCCAACTACAAGCTGTTCGTCGAGAACAACCTGCGCCGCGCCCTGACCCAGAACGAGCTGGAGGTGTTCTACCAGCCCAAGCTGTGCCTGAAAACCGGCCAGTTGCTGGGCATGGAGGCGCTGCTGCGCTGGCAGCATCCGGAAAAAGGCATGATCCGTCCGGACCAGTTCATCAGCGTGGCCGAGGAAACCGGGCTCATCGTGCCGATCGGTAAATGGGTGGTGCGCCAGGCCTGTCGCATGAGCAAGCAACTTACCGCCGTCGGGCTGGGCAACCTGCAGGTGGCCATCAACCTGTCACCCAAGCAGTTCAGCGACCCCGACCTGGTCGGCTCGATCGCCGCCATCCTCGAAGAGGAACACCTGCCACCCGAACTGCTCGAGCTGGAGCTCACCGAAGGACTGCTGCTGGAGGCGACCGACGGCACCCGCAGCCAGCTCAATGCCCTCAAACAGCTGGGCCTGACCCTGGCCATGGACGACTTCGGTACCGGCTACTCGTCGCTCAGCTACCTGAAGAAATTCCCGATCGACGTGATCAAGATCGATCGCAGCTTCATCAAGGACATTCCCGAGAACGAGGACGACATGGAGATTACCTCCGCGGTGATCGCCATGGCCCACAACCTCAAGCTCAAAGTCGTCGCCGAAGGCGTCGAGACCCAGGCCCAGCTGGCGTTCCTGCGCCGCCACCATTGCGATATCGGCCAGGGCTACCTGTTTGACCGTCCCATTCCCGGCCGCGATCTGGTAGAAAGTCTCAAACGCTACCCGCGACGCCCGGCCGCCAGACGGTAATCAACCTCCGTCAGCCGCTGTGGTCTACCCCAGAACAATGATTCGGAGAACATTCAGCATGGCTCTACGCTCGGAAATTCTTGCCCACAAACTCGAGCTGCCCAGCGCCGAGCAGGCGCTGCCAGGCCGCGAAACGCCGATTTCGGTACCCGAGGCTCACTTCGTCAACGGCAACCCGCTGCAAGGCCCCTTCCCTGCCGGCCTGCAGACCGCACTGTTCGGCCTGGGCTGCTTCTGGGGCGCCGAACGGCGCTTCTGGCAGCAACCCGGCGTCTGGACCACGGCAGTGGGTTATGCCGGCGGGCATACGCCCAACCCGACCTACGAGGAAACCTGCTCCGGCCTGACCGGTCACGCCGAAGTGGTGCTGGTGGTATTCGATCCCAAGCTGACCCGCTACGAAGACCTGCTCAAGGTATTCTGGGAAGTACACAACCCGACCCAGGGCATGCGCCAGGGCAACGACATCGGTAGCCAGTATCGTTCGGCGATCTACTGCACCGACGAACAGCAGCTGGCTGCCGCGCATGCCAGCCAGGCGCAGTTCCAGGAACAGTTGCGCAAGGCCGGTCTCGGCGAGATCACCACCGAGATCGCGCCCGCGCCGACCTTCTACTACGCCGAGGCCTACCACCAGCAGTACCTGGCCAAGAACCCGGAAGGCTATTGCGGCCTGGGCGGTACCGGTGTATGTCTACCTCCTGCATCCTGAATATGGGTAGGCGGTCGTGGAACTGAGCAACATTTCCAGCCAGGTGGCGAGTCAGGCAGCGGCGCAGTTCTCCGCGCAGATGTCGCTCCTGCTGCTGCGCAAGACGCTGGAGCTACAGAGCGCCAGCATCAGCGGACTGGTGCAGTCCGCTGCACCGGCCAGCGCGCCGAGCAATCCGCCCAACCTGGGCAACAGCATCGATGTGATGGCCTGAAGAACTACTGCCATCACGGCAACGGCCGGCTAAACTGTGGGCAATTAGCCAGCAAACGACGAGCACGGCATGCCCGCCAACCTGCCTTACATCTCCCCCAATCAACTCTGTATCGGCCTCTATGTTCACCTGGACCTGAGCTGGTGGGAGCACTCGTTCGCTTTCAGCAATTTCAAGATCAAGGACGAAGGCCAGCTCAAACAGCTGCGCACCCTGGGCCTCAAGCGCCTGCGCTATGACCCGGCGCGTAGCGACTGCGCGCCGCTGCCACTGCCCGAAAGCCCGGTGCAGCAGCCCCCGCCACCACCGCCCCCGGATCCTCAGGAACAGGCCCGGCAGGCACGGGTGCAACAACTGAGCGTGCTGCGCAAACGGCTTTCGGAGGTCGATCGCGCATTCGTTCAGGCCAGCCAGCGGGTCAAGGCAATCAATCAGAGCCTGCGCAACCAGCCCGAAGAGACGGTCAAGCAGGCTGGCGCCCTGGTCAATGAACTGGTCGCCACCATGCTTGGTGAAGACGGCGTTGCCCTGCACAGCATCACCGGCAAGGCCGCCGAAGACGCCTATGTGCATTCGCTCAACGTCACCGTGCTGTCGATGATGCTCGGCCGCCAGCTGGGCCTAGATGCCGAAGCCAGCCACATGCTCGGCATGGGCGCCCTGCTGCATGACATCGGCAAGCTGGAGTTGCCCAGCAAGGTGCTGCTCAAGCCGCCCCCCCTGACCCGCCCCGAACAGCAGCTGCTGGAAATGCACACCCTGTACGGCAAGCGCATGGGCGAAAAGCTGATGCTCGATGACGACGTGCTGCGGATCATCTACGAGCACCACGAGCACTGCGACGGCAGTGGTTATCCACAGCAGCTGCACGAAGCTTCCATCGGCCGCCTGAGCCGCATCGTGTGCATCGCCAACCACTTCGACAAGCTCTGCAACCCGCTCGACCCGCGGGTGGCGCTAAGCCCCCACGAAGCGCTGGCGCGGATGTTCCTGCCGCAGTACCGGGTGCGTTTCGACGATGTCGCCCTGAAAGCCTTTATCCGCTGCATGGGCGTCTACCCGCCCGGCAGCCTGGTGCAGCTCGCGGACGAACGCTACGCCCTGGTGCTGGGCATGCACCCGACCCTGCCGATGAAGCCGACGCTGATTATCTACGACCCGGCAGTGCCCAAGGAGGAGGCGCTGATCGTCAACCTCGAGGCCGAGCCAAAGCTGGCCATCGCCAGCAGCATGCGCCCTTCGCAGCTCCCCCCCGAAGCGCTCGAATACCTCAATCCGCGCCAGCAACTGAGCTACTACGTCGACCCGCGCCGCCGCTAGGCCAGCCGTCGGCTTGAACGTTTGCGGCAGCCTTAGGGCCTGGTCATGATCGTTATGAGCATGAAGCGGCAGCTAAAAGGTGGAAGCGGACAGTGGGCGGAGCTCTTGTGGGATAGGCCGGGCGGCGATCCGCTTTAGCCTCGATTGTGCCTAGCTAGGCGTAAAGAGCTCGGGGCTAAAGCCCCTCCCACGGGTTCGCGACCGGCCGCTCCGGCCACTTTGCTGCCGAAATCGACGAACCTGGGCTAAAAGAGCGCGAACAGGTTGCTAAGGCTGCTGCTCGGCGATCAGCCAGTCGAGGCGCCAGCCTGCCTTGCTTTGCGCCATACGCTCGGCCAGCCACGGCAGCAGCTGGCGTAATTCCTCCTCCAGGCCCCATGGCGGGTTGCTGATCAGCAGGCCCGAGCCGTTGAGGCGCCCGGCATCGTCGGCCGGGTGCACGAACAGCTCGGCGCGCAGCAGTTTCGGCGCCGCGCTTTTCTGCATGTCGCGGTAGAAGCGCTTGAGCTGGCGTTCATCCTTGATCGGGTACCAGATCGCCACGATGGTCTGGCGCATGCGGCCGATGGCCTCGTTGAGCGAGGTGACGCAACGCTCCAGCTCATCGGCCTTTTCGAACGGCGGATCGATCAGCAACACCGCACGCTTCTCGCGGGTCGGCAGCAGCGCACGCGGCAGGTGCCAGCCTTCACCCAGGTGCACCGCCACGCGGCGATCGCCGGCCATGTTTTCCTTGAGCAACTGGCCGTCGTCCGGGTGTTTCTCGTTGAGGTGCAGGCGATCCTGTTCGCGGGTCTGCAAGCGCGCCAGCTCAGGCGAGCCGGGGTAATGGCGCAGCACGCCATCGGGGTTCATCGCGCGGATCACTTGCAGATAATCGAGCAGCGGCTCCGGCACGTCCGTCGCGTCCCACAGCCGACCAATCCCCTCACGCCACTCACCGGTGCGGCTGGCCTGGTCGCCGGTCAGGTCGTACAGGCCGACGCCCGCGTGGCTATCCAGATACGCGTAGGGCGCCTCCTTGCGCGCCAGCAGCGCGAACAGGCGGCACAGCACAAGGTGTTTGAGCACATCGGCGTGGTTGCCGGCGTGGAAGGCGTGGCGGTAGTTCATCATCGGCTCCTGAGCTGGGGGCGAATTGTAGCCGGCCTGAGCGCCTGGTGCAGCGCCTGCCGGACGACGTTCTGGCTTCTCCTCGGGTATCACCGGTTTCGATGATGCTGGCGACGCGCGGGCCGGCCCCTAGACTGGCCTCATTCCAGCGGAGAACCACCATGCCCGACACCCTGCTCAGCGCCCGCAACCTGGCGTTCGAACTCTACGAAGTGCTCGATGCCGAAGCACTCAGCCAGCGCCCGCGCTTCAGCGAGCACAACCGGGAAACCTTCGACGCCGCGCTAGGCACGGCGCGCAGCATCGCCGAGAACCTGTTCGCCCCGCACAACCGCAAGAACGACGAGCACGAGCCACAGTTCGTCGATGGCGGCGCGCAGCTGATCGCCGAGGTGCGACCGGCGTTACAGGCCTTCAACGAGGCTGGCTTTCTGAACGCCACGCGGGATTTCGAGCGGGGCGGCATGCAGTTGCCCAACCTGCTGTCCCAGGCCTGCTTCGCGCATTTCCAGGCTGCCAACATCGCCACGGCGTCCTATCCATTGTTGAGCATGGCCGCCGCCAACCTGATCGAGGCCTTTGCCGATGACGCACAGAAACGCCGCTTCCTGCAGCCGATCATCGACGGGCGCTTCTTCGGCACCATGGCGCTGACCGAACCCCACGCCGGCTCATCGCTCGCCGATATCCGCACCCGTGCCGAACCGGCGGGCGACGGCAGCTATCGCCTCAAGGGCAACAAAATCTTCATCTCCGGCGGTGATCACCACCTCAGCGAGAACATCGTCCATCTGGTGCTGGCTCGCCTGCCCGATGCACCGGCCGGGGTGAAGGGCATTTCGCTGTTCATCGTGCCGAAATTCCTGGTCGAGGAAGACGGCAGCCTGGGCGCCCGCAACGATGTGCTGCTGGCCGGCCTGTTCCACAAGATGGGCTGGCGTGGCACCGCCTCCACGGCGCTGAACTTCGGCGATCAGGGCAACTGCGTTGGCTATCTGGTCGGCAAGCCCCATGCCGGGCTCTCCTACATGTTCCAGATGATGAACGAGGCGCGCATCGGCGTTGGCATGGGCGCGGTGATGCTCGGTTATGCCGGCTACCTCTATTCGCTCGACTACGCCCGCCAACGCCCCCAAGGGCGCCTGCCCGACGCCAAGCAGGCCGGCGGCCAGGTAGCGATCATCGAGCACGCCGACGTGCGGCGCATGCTGCTGACCCAGAAAGCCTATGTGGAGGGCGGCTTCGACCTGGTGCTGTATTGCGCACGCCTGGTCGACGACAGCCAGACCCTGGACGACGCCGAGCAGCGTGAGCAGGCGCGCCAGTTGCTCGACCTGCTGACCCCCATCGCCAAGTCCTGGCCGTCCGAATACTGCCTGCAAGCCAACGCCCTGGCGATCCAGATTCTGGGTGGCCACGGCTACACCCGCGACCACCCGGTGGAGCAGTACTACCGCGACAACCGCCTCAACCCGATCCACGAGGGCACCCACGGTATCCAGTCCCTCGACCTGCTGGGCCGCAAGGTTGGCCAGCATGGCGGCGCGGCGCTGCAGGCGCTACGCCAGCGAATCGATGACACCTGCCAGCGCGCCGAGCCGTTCAGCGGGCTGGACGACCTGCGCCAACCCTTGCAGGCCCTGCTGGCCCGAGTGTCCGAGGTGACCCTCGGCTTGCTCGGCGATCTGCAGCAGGGCCGTGTCAACGGCGCACTCGCCGACTCGGCGCTGTACCTGAAGGTGTTCGGCCATCTGGTACTCGGCTGGCGCTGGCTGGAACAGGCGGTGCGCGCCGAACAGGGGCGCCTGGCCGGCAACCCGGCCGACACCGACTTCTACGACGGCAAGCTGCAGGCCGCGCGCTACTTCCTGCTGCGGGAAGTGCCCGGCTGCCACCACGACCTGGATATCCTCGCGCGCCGCGACGACACCTGCCTGGCGATGCAGGACGCCTGGTTCTGAAATGAAAAACGGGCCCCTGGGGCCCGTTTGCTTTTCTGCCGTGCGATCAGCGCGCGGTGATCACCGGTGCGCTGAGCTTCTCCAGCAAGCTGGCCTGGGCACTGCGCGAGTTCTGGTTGCCGGTGGGCGACAGCCGCACGTAGCGGCCATCCGGCTGCAGCACCCAGGCGTGGGTGTTGTCGGTCAGGTAGGCCTCCAGCTCCTTCTTGACCCGGGTGATGAGCTTCTTGCCCTCCACCGGGAAGCAGGTCTCCACCCGCTTGTCGAGGTTGCGCTCCATCCAGTCGGCGCTGGACAGGTAGATCAGCTCGTCACCGCCGTTGAGGAAGTAGTAAACGCGGGTGTGCTCCAGGAAGCGGCCGATGATCGAGCGCACCTGGATGTTGTGCGACACCCCCGGAATGCCCGGGCGCAGGCAGCACATGCCGCGCACCACCAGGTCGATCTTCACGCCGGTCTGGCTGGCCTTGTACAACGCGCGGATGATCTTCGCGTCGGTCAGCGAGTTGAACTTGGCGATGATGTGCGCCGGCTTGCCTTCGGCGGCCGCCGCCGTCTCCTTGGCGATCAGGTCGAGCAGGGTCTTCTTCAGGGTGAAGGGCGCGTGCAGCAGCTTCTTCATGCGCAGGGTCTTGCCCATGCCGATCAGCTGGCTGAACAGCTTGGAAACGTCCTCGCCCAGCGCCACGTCAGCGGTGAGCAGGCTGTAGTCGGTGTACAGCCGCGCGTTGCCGGCGTGGTAGTTACCGGTGCCCAGGTGCGCGTAACGGCGGATCTCGCCATTCTCGCGGCGCAGGATCAGCATCATCTTGGAGTGGGTCTTGAAGCCGACCACGCCGTAGATCACCACCGCACCGGCGGCCTGCAGGCGGCTGGCCAGGGCCAGGTTGGACTCTTCGTCGAAGCGCGCGCGCAGTTCGATCACCGCGGTGACTTCCTTGCCGTTACGCGCGGCTTCCACCAGCGCATCGACGATTTCCGAGTTGGCACCCGAGCGGTACAGGGTCTGCTTGATCGCCAGCACGTGCGGGTCCTTCGCGGCCTGACGCAGCAGGTCGACGACCGGCGTGAACGACTCGAAGGGGTGCAGCAGCAGGATGTCCTGCTTGCTGACCACGCTGAAGATGTTCTCGCTGTTCTGCAGCAGCTTGGGAATCACCGGGGTGAACGGCGCATACTGCAGTTCCGGGTGGCTGTCCAGGCCGGTGATGCTGAACAGGCGGGTCAGGTTGACCGGGCCATTGACCTGATAGAGCTCGTGCTCCGACAGGCCGAACTGCTTGAGCAACTGGTCGGTCAGGTGTTTCGGGCAGCTGTCGACCACTTCCAGGCGCACGGCGTCACCGTAGCGGCGGCTGAACAGCTCGCCACGCAGGGCGCGGGCCAGGTCTTCGACGTCCTCGGTATCCACCGACAGGTCGGCGTTACGGGTCAGGCGGAACTGGTAGCAGCCCTTGACCTTCATGCCCGGGAACAGGTCGTCGGCATGGGCGTGGATCATCGACGACAGGAACACGTAGTTGGCGCCCGGGCCACCGACCTCTTCCGGCACCTTGATGATGCGCGGCAGCAGGCGCGGCGCAGGGATCACCGCCAGGCCGGAGTCGCGGCCGAAGGCATCGACGCCTTCCAGCTCGACGATGAAGTTCAGGCTCTTGTTGACCAGCAGCGGGAACGGGTGCGTCGGGTCGAGGCCGATCGGGGTGATGATCGGCGCGATCTCGTCACGGAAGTAACGGCGCACCCAGGCCTTGTGCTTGGTCGTCCAGTAGCGCCGACGAATGAAGTTGATGCCGTGCTTGGCCAGCGCCGGGAACAGCACGTCATTGAGGATGGCGTACTGACGGCCGACCTGCTCGTGCACCAGGTCAGCGATGCGCGACAGCGCCTGGTGCGGCTGCAGGCCATCGGCACCGGCCTGCTCACGGGCGAAATTGATCTGCTTCTTCAGGCCGGCGACGCGAATCTCGAAGAACTCGTCGAGGTTGCTGGAGAAGATCAGCAGGAACTTGAGGCGTTCGAGCAGCGGGTAGGACTCGTCCAGCGCCTGTTCCAGCACGCGGATGTTGAACTGCAGCTGCGACAGCTCGCGATGGATGTACAGGCTGCTGTCATCCAGGCTGGGCACGACCACGGGCGCTGCCGCGGTTTCGACTACGGGTGTTTCCACGACTGTTTCCACCGGCGCTTCGTCGATCACCGGCAAGCTGACTGCCGGCACATCGAGCTGTTCGTTCTCACTGAGTCCTTCGTTGCTCATTGAATTACCCTGGAGGGGCTACTGCCCCTGTCGTATGAGTTCGGCCGCACGCACGGCGAAGTAGGTGAGGATGCCATCGGCACCCGCTCGTTTGCAGGCGGTCAGCGACTCGAGAATCACCGCTTCGCTAAGCCAGCCATTCTGGATGGCGGCCATGTGCATCGCGTATTCACCACTGACCTGGTAGACAAAGGTCGGCACCTTGAATTCGGTTTTCACCCGGGAAACGATGTCCAGGTAGGGCATGCCCGGCTTGACCATGACCATGTCGGCGCCTTCGGCCAGGTCAGCGGCCACCTCGTGCAGCGCTTCGTCGCTGTTGGCCGGGTCCATCTGGTAGGAGGCCTTGTTGGCCTTGCCCAGGTTCAGCGACGAGCCCACCGCGTCGCGGAACGGGCCGTAGTAGGCGCTGGCGTACTTGGCAGAGTAGGCCATGATCCGCACGTTGACGTGATCGGCCAGCTCCAGCGCTTCGCGGATCGCCTGGATGCGTCCATCCATCATGTCCGACGGCGCAACGACCTGAGCGCCGGCCTCGGCATGGGACAGCGCCTGCTTGACCAGCGCGTCGACGGTGATGTCGTTCTGCACGTAGCCTTCTTCGTCGAGAATGCCGTCCTGCCCGTGGGTGGTGAACGGATCCAGCGCGACGTCGGTGATCACCCCCAGCTCGGGGAAACGTGCACGCAGCGCACGGGTGGCGCGCTGGGCGATGCCATCCGGGTTCCAGGCTTCGCAGCCGTCGAGGGTTTTCTTTTCTACTGGCGTGACCGGAAACAGCGCCAGGGCCGGAATGCCCAGTGCCACCCATTTTTCCGCCTCCTGCAGCAGCAGGTCGATGGACAGACGTTCGACGCCCGGCATGGACGCCACCGCTTCGCGCTGGTTCTCACCGTCGAGCACGAATACCGGCAGGATCAGGTCGTCTGTGGTCAGCACGTTCTCGCGCACCAGACGCCGGGAAAAGTCGTCACGACGATTGCGACGCAGGCGGGTGGCAGGGAACAGGCGGTTGGCGGGGGTAAAGCTCACGGCAGACTCCTGGGCCCGCTCAAGCGGGCGAAGTGTGACAGTTATAAGCGGCCATTATGACTAAATGATGACGACCATAACGAATAGTGCGACGGCGCGTCGCAGCCCATAAGGCACATCGCCCGCGAAAAGGCTCGCCAGGCCACGCCCCCTGGAGGCACGCCCGGCAGGTGGATATTTCACAGGTTTTCGACAAATGCTGTTTTAGAGTGTCGAACGGCGTAGCCTTGCCACCCCATTTTTCGACGGTCATCTGCAATGCTGGAAAATTTGCTGCAGCACTTCGGTTACCCGGCGTTGGCGCTGGGCACCTTTCTCGAGGGCGAAATGTCGCTGCTGCTGGCGGCCTACCTGGCGTTGCGCGGCATCCTGCAGATCGAGCTGGTGATGCTGTTCGCCTTTCTCGGCACCTATGCCAGCGACCAGCTGTGGTTCCACCTGGGCCGCCGGCATGGCCGCCGTATCCTCGAGCGCCGGCCAAAGTGGCAGGCGCTCAGCGACAAGGCCCTGGTATACCTGCGCCGCCACCCCGATCTGTGGGTACTGGGCTTTCGTTTCTTCTACGGCATGCGCACGGTAATGCCGCTGGCCATCGGTATTTCCGGCTACCCGCGGCGGCGTTACGTGATTCTCGACGCCATCGGTGCGGCGATCTGGGCCATCGCGCTCGGCACCCTGGCCTACAAGCTCGGCCGTGCCCTGGAGGGTTTGCTCGGTGAGCTGCATCAGGTGCAGTTCTACCTGTTTGGCGCCCTGCTGATAATCG
Source organism: Pseudomonas sp. G34 (assembly GCF_031119625.1). Classification (GTDB taxonomy): domain Bacteria; phylum Pseudomonadota; class Gammaproteobacteria; order Pseudomonadales; family Pseudomonadaceae; genus Aquipseudomonas. The sequence continues at coordinate 97,918 of NZ_JAVHZV010000002.1, read as the reverse complement.
GCCTTGGCGTCTGGTTGTACCGGCGTAGACAGCGCGAAGGCTGAAGGGCGATGCTTGACTAACGCCAGCTGCATGTTCAAAAAGCTGTAACAACTGGCTGACTGGCCAGTCATAACATCAGGCAGGTTATCCCCAAGCGAGCCTCCGATATCCATGCCATGCGGCGCTCGCCTTTCATCAGGAGTTGGTCGATGAACAAGAAAGTTGCAGTGATCCTTTCCGGTTGTGGCGTCTACGATGGCTCGGAGATCCACGAAAGCGTCATCACCCTGCTGCGCCTCGATCAGCGCGGTGTGCAGGTGCAGTGCTTCGCCCCCGACATCGACCAGGCCCACGTGATCAACCACCTCAAGGGCGAGGAAATGCAGCCTGCCCGCAATGTACTGGTGGAGTCGGCGCGTATCGCCCGCGGCAATATCAAGGATGTGCGCGAACTGCGCGCCGCCGACTTCGATGCCCTGATCGTGCCGGGCGGCTTCGGCGCCGCCAAGAACCTCTGCGACTTCGCCAGCAAGGGCGCCGACTGCAGCGTGCAGGCTGACGTACTGGCTGCCGCGCAATCCTTCGTCAGCGCCGCCAAACCGGTCGGCCTGATCTGCATCGCCCCGGCGATGGCCGCACGCATCTTCGGTGCCGGCGTGACCTGCACCATCGGCAACGACGCCGATACCGCCGCCGCACTGACGCAAATGGGCGCCGAGCACGTGGAGTGTCAGGTCGAAGATATCGTCGAAGACACCGAGCGCAAGCTGGTGACCACCCCGGCCTACATGCTTGCCAACTCCATCGCCGAAGCGGCCTCGGGCATCAACAAGCTGGTGGACCGGGTCCTGGAATTGACCCACGAGTGACGACCAGCTGCGCGTCGGCTCTGCGGCGTTAAAAACGGGTTCGGAATGCTCATGTACAAAAGTACACTCCGCTTCCTCACCCGTTTTTGCCTTGCAGAGCTCTAGCTCGCAAGCTCGTCAGCGAAACCTCAACCGCGCGACAGACGCGTCAGCAGACGATCCAGGGAGTTGGCGAAGGCCTGGCGATCCTTGTCTCCATAAGCACCCTGGCCACCACCGACCTGCCCCTGCTCACGCAGATCGGTGAACAGGTTACGCACCGCCAGGCGCTCGCCCATATTGCGCTCGTCGAACTCCCGGCCACGGGGATCCAGCGCCAGCACACCCTTCTTGACCAGGCGATCGGCCAGCGGCACATCACTGCAGATCACCAGCTCGCCGGGCACGGCATGCTCCACCAGGTAATCATCGGCTGCATCCGGGCCACTCGGCACCACGATCAGCTTCACGCAGGCAAAGTTGGGGCGTGCCACGGCCTGGCCGGCAACCAGTACCACCTCGAAATGACGCTTGAGGGCGAACTTGACCACCTGATCGCGGGCCAACCTGGGGCACGCATCGGCATCGATCCAGACACGCATTTTAGAGGGGTGCGCGCCGCACGGTGGCAAGCAAAGCCGCAGCCCCCACGAACAACGCGCCAAAACTGCGGTTCATGATGCGCTGCTGGCGCGGCGTGCGCAGCAAACGCAGCACCCGCACCGCCAGGCCGGTGTAGCCCGCCATGACGATCAGGTCGACGGTGACCATGGTCGCGCCGATGACCAGGTACTGCTCGGTCAACGGTGCATGGGGGTTGATGAACTGCGGCAGCACCGCGAGCATGAAGATGATCGCCTTGGGGTTGCCGAAGTTGACCAGAAAGCCGCGCAGCACCAGGCTCAGCGGCCGGCCGATGGGGCGCTCGCCAGCGACGTTCATGTCGGCCGGCAGGGCGCGCCACTGGCACCAGCCGAGGTACAGCAGGTACACCACGCCAAACCACTTGATCAGGGTGAAGGCCAGTGCCGACGTCGCCAGAATCGCCCCGACGCCCGCCGCGACGATGGCGATCTGCAGTGCCAGGCCGAGCTGCAGGCCCAGGGCGTTCCAGTAGCCGCGCCAGAAACCGTACTGCAGCCCCGCCGACATCGAGGCGATGGCCCCGGCTCCCGGCGACAGGCTGATCAGCCAGCAGGCAACGAGAAAAGCGAGCCAGGTTTCCAGAGCCATAGTGGCGACCTCGGATTAGTGATGATCAACTTCGATCTTGCGTGCTGCCGGCATCTCGCCGTTGCGCCAGCGCCTCACGGCCTTCTGGAAGAACAGGCTGTTGGGAATCTGTATCCAGGTGCCGGGCGCGTCGCCGGTCAGATCTTCCAGGGTGGTGTAGAACAGGTTGATGTCCAGCACACGGCCCCGTACGCCGGGCTTGTCGGCGCTTTCCAGCACCTCGACGCAGTCGCCGATGCGGAACGGCCCGAGGGCGAAGATCAGCAGCGCGCAGAACAGGTTCGACAATACACTCCAGATGGCGAAGAACGCGATAGCGGCGACGGCGACGAAGCCGGTCAACGCGCCCCACAGCACCTGCGCCGATACCCCCAGGCGCTCGAGCACCAGCATGAAGGCGCTGCCGAGGATCAGCCAGCGGGTCAGGCCGCGCAGCGGCACCAGCAATTCTGCCGGCAGCTGTGGGTAACGCTGGCCAAGGCGGCTGATGCCGCGGGTCAGAATGCGCTGGGCCAGCCAGGCCAACGCCAGGATCAGGATGACCTGGCCGGTGCGCATCAGCGGCTGGCTCCAGGCGGTCAGCCAGGCCAGATCGGTCATGTCCAAATTCAACCTATTGCCTCCAGTTCCTGTTGCAGGGTTTCCAGGGTCTCCAGGGCTTCCAGCCAGTGCTCTTCCAGCTCGGCTTCACGGCTCTTCAGCGCGGCCTGCTCGGCCAGCGCCTGGCGCAGCTCGTCCTTGCGCGCCGCCTCGTAAATGCCGCTATCGCCCAGGCGCTCTTCCAGTGCCGCAAGCTTGCCCTGCACCTGGCCCAGTTCGGCCTCGAGCTTGTCTGCCGCCTTCTTGTGCGGCGCCAGCTGCTGGCGCAGCGCGGCAGCGGCCTGGCGCTGGCCACGCTTGTCGTTGCCTGCGCCAGCCGGCGCAGGAGCCGTTGGCGCGGCCTGACGTTGACGATAGTCGACCAGCCAGCGGGCGTAATCCTCGAGGTCACCGTCGAACGGCGCCACGCGGCCATCGGCCACCAGGAGGAATTCGTCGGTGGTGCTCTTGAGCAAGTGACGATCATGGGACACCACCACCACGGCACCGGCGAATTCCTGCAGGGCCATGGTCAGCGCCAGGCGCATTTCCAGGTCGAGGTGGTTGGTCGGCTCATCGAGCAGCAGCAGGTTGGGCTTGCCCCAGGCGATCAGCGCCAGGGCCAGGCGCGCCTTCTCGCCACCGGAAAAGTTCAGCACCGGCTCGTCGCAGCGCGGGCCGCGGAAGTCGAAGCCACCGAGGAAATCACGCAGGGTCTGCTCGCGCTCGGCCGGTGCGATGCGCTGCAGGTGCAGCAATGGGCTGGCCTTGTCGTCCAGCGCGTCGAGTTGATGCTGGGCGAAGTAGCCGATCACCAGATTCTCGCCGCGGGTCAGGCTGCCACTCAGCGGCTGCAGCTCGGCGGAGAGGTTCTTGATCAGCGTGGACTTGCCCGCGCCATTGGGGCCGAGCAGGCCGATGCGCGCGCCGGGCACCAGGCTCAGCTTGACCTGCTGCAGGATGGTCTTGTCGCCGTAGCCCAGGCGGCCTTCGCTGAGGCTGAGCAGCGGCGTGGAAATCTTGTCGGCCTCGCGAAACACGAAATCGAAGGGCGAGTCGACGTGGGCCGCGCTCAGCTCCTCCATGCGTTCCAGGGCCTTGATGCGGCTCTGCGCCTGGCGGGCCTTGGTGGCCTGGGCCTTGAAGCGGGCGATGTACTTTTCCATGTGCGCGCGCTGCGCCTGCTGCTTCTCGTAGGCCTGCTGCTGCTGGGCCAGGCGTTCGGCGCGGGTGCGCTCGAAGGCCGAGTAGCCGCCGCGATAGAGGGTCAGCTTGCGCTGCTCGACATGGGCGACGTGATCTACCACCGCATCGAGGAAGTCGCGGTCGTGGGAAATCAGCAGCAAGGTGCCGGGATAACTCTGCAGCCAGCCTTCCAGCCAGAGGATGGCATCCAGATCCAGGTGGTTGGTCGGCTCGTCGAGCAGCAGCAGGTCGGACGGGCACATCAGCGCCTGGGCCAGGTTCAGGCGCATGCGCCAGCCACCGGAGAAGTCGCCGACGCGGCGATCCATCTGCGCGTTGTCGAAACCCAGGCCGGCCAGCAGCTTGCGCGCCCGGGCATCAGCGGTATAGCCGTCGGCGCTGTCCAGTTCGCTGTGCAGGCGGGCGATGGCCGCGCCGTCATGGCCCTGCTCGGCAGCGGCCAGCTCGGCCTGCACGCGGCGCAGGTCGTGGTCGCCATCGAGCACGTAGTCCACGGCCAGGCGGTCGAGGGTGTCGACCTCCTGGCGCATATGGGCGATGCGCCAGTCACCGGGCAGCAGGCAATCGCCGGAATCGGGCGTCAACTCGCCGCGCAACAGCGCGAACAGGCTGGACTTGCCGGCGCCATTGGCACCGATCAGGCCGGCCTTGTGACCGGCGTGCAGGGTCAGCTCGGCGTTCTCGAGCAAACGCTGAGGGCCACGCTGTAGGGTAAGATTCTGGAGTCGGATCATAATGGCGGCGGATTCTAACAGAGTCCCCCGCCACATACTCGGAGCACGCATGAGCGCTGACCTGTGGACCTTCGCCACCACCCTCTACGCCCGCCCGGGCGTGGAAGCCGCCTGCCTGGAACTGCAGGCCGCCGGCGCAGATGTCTGCCTGGTCCTGTGCGGGCTGTGGCTGGACAGCCGTGGGGTGGCCTATGACCCGGAGCGCGAAGGGCAGCTGCGTCGCCTCGCTGAGCCCTGGCAGCGCGAGGTCGTGGTGCCGCTGAGGGCCCTGCGCCAGGGCTGGTGCGAGGCGGCGCTGGCTGATACGGAGCTGGCCGCCCTGCGCCAACAGGTCAAGCAGCTCGAATTACAGGCCGAGCGCACCCAGCTCGAGCGCCTGCAAGGGCTGAGCAGCACCTGGCCCACGGACGGGCCGGCGCGGCGAACCTGGCTCGATGAGCTGGCCGTGGCCGGTGAAGCCCGCGAGCGGCTGCTGGCGGCGACCATAGCGGGATAAGCCTCTTGCTGCCGCTTACCCGATGCAGGCGGCAAGGCCGATAACCGCGCGCGGCCTGTAGGGTCTGTTGCCGCTTCAACACGAGCCGCGTTGCCGCAAAACGGCAACAGACCCTAGGATGGCGGCCAGGACGATGGAGATCCCATGCCGCGCACCACCCGCCAGCTCACCCTCGCCAATGGCCTGCAGTTGAATCTGCGCCACGCGCCGCACCTCAAGCGCAGCGCCGCAGCCCTGCGCATCCATGCCGGTAGCCACGATGCGCCGGCGCGCTGGCCAGGGCTGGCGCACTTCCTGGAACACCTGCTGTTTCTCGGCACCGCGCGTTTCCCGCTGGCGGACGGCTTGATGCGCCACGTCCAGCGCCTGGGCGGTGAGGTCAATGCCAGTACCGCGGAGCGTCACACCGATTTCTTCTGCGAGGTGCCGCCTGGCGCCCTGGATGGCGCGCTGCTGCGCCTGTGCGACATGCTCGCCGCCCCGCTGCTGGATCTCGAACGCCAGCGACGCGAGCGCGAGGTGATCCACGCCGAGTTCATCGCCTGGTCACGGGACCGGCAGGCGCAGCGGCGCTTCGCCCTGCTGCAGGCAGTGTCGCCACGCCACCCGCTGAGCGGCTTCCAGGCCGGCAACCGCTACAGCCTGCCGCTGCAGGCCTCTGCCTTCCAGCAGGCCTTGCGAGGCTACCACCAGCGCTTCTACCAGGCCGGGCAGATCACCCTGAGTCTCACCGGGCCACAGCCGCTGGATGAACTGGAGCAGCTGGCCCGCCGCCACGCCGCACTGTTCGCCGGCGGAACCCGCCTGCTCCCTGCAGCACCTGTGCCCCTGCGCCACGGCCCATTGCGCTTGCGCCAGGCGCCCGCCCCGTATTGTGACCTGCTGTTTGCCCACCAGGCGCTGCCGGCGGCTGCACCCCAGGCGCTGGAGCTGCTGCTCGGCCTGCTGCGTGACAGCCGCCCGGGCGGCTGGCTGGCCGAGCTGCGGCGGCGCGGCTGGCTGCAGGCCTGCTCGGCCCAGCCGCTGTATGCCCATGCCGGCCAGTTGCTCTGGCACATCGAGCTGCAACTGACACCCTCAGCCTGCGCGAACCGGACGCAAGCCCTGCTGCATGGCTGGCTGGGCTTTATCCGCCAACAGGATTTGCAACGCCTCAACGCCGCCTTTGGCGAGCAGCAAAGGCACTGCGCCCAGGCTGCCAGCGCCCTGCAACTGGCGCGTCGCGACAGCGCCGGGCAACCCCTGCAGGAACTCGATCAACAGGGCCTGGAGGCGCTGGGCGCGTTGCTCGACGATTTGCCGCGGGGCGACCTCGGCAGCTGGCAGCTGCCCGCGGATGAGCCGCTGCTGGCCAAGCCAGCCGAGCAGCGCGCGCCGCTGCCGGCGGGGCTGGTCATCGACCGCAGCCTGCCGGCCTCGCGGCAGTTCGCGGCGCTCTACCTGCGCTGGCAGATCGATTCGCCCCTGGGCCAGGGCTTGCAGGTGATCCTCGAGCACGCACTGAGCAGCTTGCGCGAACGTGCCGAACAGGCGGCGCTGCAGTTGGCCTTCACGGCCGCTGGCCAGTGCTGGCAGTTACGGATCAGTGGCCTGCCGGACGCGGTGATCCACGCCAGCGGCGAAGCCCTGCAGCGGCTGCGCCACCCGGCCCGCGAAAGTTGGCACGCGTCCGTCGGCGAAAAGCCCGCCGCGATGCCGATCCGCGCCCTGCTCGAGGCGCTGCCGACGGCGCTGCAGGCCAGCGCAGCACCGCCACAACCTGCCTGCACCCTCGACCAGGCGCTGCTCGACGGGCTCTGGCAGCAGGCCCGCTGGCAGGGCCTGGCCATCGGCTTCGACGAGGCCCGCCACGGCGCGCTCGGTGCCGCGCTGCACGGCATCATGGGCCAGGCGCACAGGCCGCACCTTGCACCGTACCCGGCAGAGCGGCGCTGGCTGCCGGTCGATGCGCCCGCCGAACAAGCCGCGCTGCTGCTGTTCTGCCCGCTGCCGACCGGGCTGCAGGCCGCCGGCCGCCTGCTCGGGCACCTGCTGCAAGGGCCGGTGTACCAGCGGTTGCGCGTCGAACTGCAACTCGGCTATGCGGTGTTCAGCGGCTTCCGTCAGGTCGCCGGCCATGGCGGGCTGCTGTTTGGCGTGCAATCCCCGCACACCGGCCATGGCGAACTGCTGGGCCACCTGCTGACGCTACTCGGCGAGGGCGTGCACCTCGACCCGCTGGCCCGCCAGCAACTGGCCGAGCAGTTCGACGAGCCGGCCATGGGCAATGCCGAAGTGGCCGACTGGGCCTGGCAGACCCACCTGGCTGGCGAGGAACCGGCATTGCCGCGGCTGCGTAGTGCCATCCTCGGGGTCGAGCAGGCATGCCTCGACGCCTTGCTGCAGCAGTTGCTCGATGCCCGTCACGGCTGGCTGTGCCTGGCCAACCAGGCGACACCGCCCGCAGGCTGGTCGTGGGTGCCGGCGCGCTGAGTCGCCAGCCGCTCATCGCGCCCCTGCCGGCAAAATCCTGCAACCTTCGTCAGGTGGAACCTCCCGGGGCAGATGACGCCCAATAAGGAGCCGGAGCCCGCCAAGCCGATCCGCAAGGAACAAGGCCAGGCGGCGCCAGCCTGCATACCCTGATCCGTTTCTCGGCACCCAACCGGAAGGAGCAACGCCATGTGGACAAAGCCTGCTTATACTGACCTGCGCATCGGTTTCGAAGTCACCATGTACTTCGCCAACCGCTGAGCACTCCAGTGATGCGACGCCCCGGCCAGCCGGGGCGTCATCGTTTCCAGGACATGGAGAGGCCATGTACATCCAGATTCTCGGTTCCGCGGCCGGTGGCGGCTTTCCCCAGTGGAACTGCAACTGCGCCAACTGCAAGGGCTATCGTGATGGCAGCCTGCGCGCCTTCGCCCGCACCCAGTCGTCGATCGCCCTGTCCGATGATGGCGAGCACTGGATCCTGTGCAACGCCTCGCCGGATATCCGCGCCCAGCTGCAGGCCTTCGCGCCGCTGCAGCCGGCCCGTGCGCTGCGCGACACCGGTATCGATGCCGTCGTGCTGCTCGACAGCCAGATCGACCACACCACCGGCCTGCTCAGCCTGCGCGAAGGCTGCCCACACCAGGTGTGGTGCACCGACATGGTCCACCAGGACCTGAGCAGCGGCTTCCCGCTGTTCCCCATGCTCAGCCACTGGAACGGCGGGCTGACATGGAAGCGTATCGCCCTCGACGCCAGCTTCGTGATCGAGGCCTGCGCCAACCTCACGTTCACCCCCTTCCCGCTGCGCAGCGCCGCGCCGCCCTACTCGCCGCACCGTTTCGACCCGCACCCGGGCGACAACCTGGGCTTGCTGGTCGAGGACACTCGCACCGGTGGCACGCTGTTCTACGCCCCCGGCCTGGGCCAGATCGATGACGAGCTGCTGCGCATGATGCACAGCGCCGACTGCCTGCTGGTCGACGGCACGCTGTGGGACGACGACGAAATGCAGCGCCGCGGCGTCGGCACCCGCACGGGCCGGGAGATGGGCCACCTGGCGCAGAACGGGCCGGGCGGCATGCTCGAAGTGCTCGACGGGTTCACGCGCCAGCGCAAGGTACTTATCCACATCAACAACACCAATCCGATTCTCGACGAGCAATCGCCGGAACGGGCCGAGGTCCGGCGCCGCGGCGTGGAAGTCGCCTACGACGGCATGAGCATCGAGCTGTAAGGAGCCCCCATGAGCGACGCGCTAGCGATGTCCCCCAGCGAATTCGAGCAGGCCCTGCGCGCCAAGGGCGCCTACTATCACATCCACCACCCCTACCACGTGGCGATGTATGAAGGCCGCGCGAGCCGCGAACAGATCCAGGGCTGGGTGGCCAACCGCTTCTACTATCAGGTCAACATCCCGATGAAGGACGCCGCGATCCTGGCCAACTGCCCGGATCGCAGCGTGCGCCGCGAGTGGATCCAGCGCCTGCTCGACCACGACGGCGCCCCCGGCGAGGACGGCGGCATCGAAGCCTGGCTGCGCCTGGGCCAGGCGGTGGGCCTCGACCCGGATCAGCTGCGCTCCCAGGAACTGGTGTTGCCCGGCGTGCGCTTCGCCGTGGACGCCTACGTCAACTTCGCCCGCCGCGCCAGTTGGCAGGAAGCCGCCAGCAGCTCGCTGACCGAGCTGTTCGCCCCGCAGATCCACCAGTCGCGCCTGGACAGCTGGCCACAGCATTACCCGTGGATCGACCCGGCCGGCTACCAGTACTTCCGCACCCGTCTCGGCCAGGCCCGGCGCGACGTCGAGCACGGCCTGGAGATCACCCTGCGCCACTACACCAGCCACGCCGGCCAGCAGCGCATGCTGGAAATCCTCCAGTTCAAGCTGGACATCCTGTGGAGCATGCTCGATGCCATGAGCATGGCCTATGAGCTGAACCGCCCGCCTTATCACACCGTGACCCCGGAACGGGTATGGCACAAGGGAATCGCCCTATGAGCTTCGACCGCAACCGCGTGCCCAGCTGGCGCCCGGGCTACCGCTTCCAGTACGAGCCGGCCCAGCAGGGCCATGTGCTGCTGTACCCGGAGGGCATGATCAAGCTCAATGACAGCGCCGGGCTGATCGGCGGGCTGATCGACGGCCAGCGCAGCGTCGCGGCCATCATCGAGCAGCTGCAACAGCAGTTCCCCGACGCGCCGGAAGTCGGCGACGACATCGAGCAGTTCATGGAGGTCGCCCGTGGCGAGCACTGGATCAGCCTCGCCTGAGGTGCCGGTCGGCCTGCCGCTGTGGCTGCTGGCCGAACTCACCTACCGCTGCCCGCTGCAGTGCCCGTACTGCTCCAACCCGCTGGACTTCGCCAGGCAGGGCCAGGAGCTGAGCACCGCGCAGTGGTTCAAGGTAATGGCCGAGGCGCGGGAAATGGGTGCCGCGCAGATCGGCTTTTCCGGTGGCGAGCCGCTGGTACGCCAGGACCTTACCGAGCTGATCGGCGAAGCACGCCGGCTGGGCTACTACACCAACCTGATCACTTCCGGTATCGGCCTGACCGAGGAGAAGATCGCCGCCTTCAAACAGGCCGGCCTGGATCATATCCAGATCAGCTTCCAGGCCAGCGACGAGCAGGTCAACAACCTGCTGGCCGGCTCGAAGAAGGCCTTCGCCCAGAAGCTGGAGATGGCCCGCGCGGTCAAGGCCCACGGCTACCCGATGGTGCTGAACTTCGTCACCCACCGTCACAACATCGACCGCACCGACCGTATCATCGAGCTATGCCTCGCCCTCGAAGCCGACTTCGTGGAACTGGCCACCTGCCAGTTCTACGGCTGGGCGCAGCTCAACCGCGCAGGCTTGCTGCCGACCCGCGAGCAGCTGCAGCGCGCCGAACGGGTCACCAACGACTATCGGGAGCGACTCAAGGCCGAAGGCAGCCCGTGCAAGCTGATCTTCGTCACCCCGGACTACTACGAGGAACGCCCCAAGGCCTGCATGAATGGCTGGGGCAGTATTTTCCTGACCGTCACCCCGGACGGCACAGCCCTGCCCTGCCATGGCGCGCGGCAGCTGCCGATCGCCTTTCCCAACGTGCGCGAGCACAGCCTGCAGCATATCTGGTACGACTCGTTCGGCTTCAACCGCTATCGCGGTTTTGCCTGGATGCCCGAGCCGTGCCGCTCCTGCGATGAAAAGGAAAAGGACTTCGGCGGCTGCCGCTGCCAGGCCTTCATGCTCACCGGCGATGCCAGCAATGCCGACCCGGTGTGCAGCAAGTCCGACCGTCACGGCGTGATCCTCGCCGCCCGCGCGGAAGCCGAGCACGCCACCCAGCCCATCACCGACCTGGCCTTTCGCAATGAACGAAACTCACGCCTCATCGCCAAGAGTTGAGCCCCTGAGCGCCGCCGAGGCGGTAGCCGCCGCCGGCGACTTCGCCGAGTTGCGGGCTGGCCCCGCCGGCCTGGTGTGGAATGCCTTCGACCCCGCGGACGGCAGCTGCCGCCTGTGGTTATGGCGCGGGGCGGATGCCCGATGCCTGACCCCGGACGGCTTCAGCGTGCGCAGCCGGGTCTACGAATACGGCGGCGGCGCCTTCTGCCTGGGCCACGACAGCCTGGTGTTCGTCAATGACGCCGACCAGCAGCTCTACCTGCAGGCCCTGGCTGGCGGCACACCCCGCGCGCTGACCCAGGGCGAGCGCCGCTACGGCGATCTGCTGCAGGCCGGTGAGCAGGTGCTGGCGGTCGAGGAAAGCCACACCGACGAGCGGGTCGAACATCGCCTGGTGGCCATCGGCCTGGGCGACGGCAGCCGCAGCGTGCTCGCCGAAGGCGCCGACTTCTACGCCGCGCCGGTGCTCAGCGAGGATGGCCGGCAGCTGGCCTGGATTCAGTGGCAGCGACCGGCCCAACCCTGGACCGCCACGCGCCTCTACCACGCCCGCCGGCAGGCCGACGGCAGCTGGGGCGAGGTACGCTGCGTGGCGGGCGACACGGGCGAGGAGCAAGCCCTGCAGCAGCCCGGCTTCGACGCCAGTGGCCGCCTGTACTGCCTGTCCGACCGCAACGGTTTCTGGCAACCCTGGGGCGAGCGCGAAGGCGCCTGGCAGGCACTGCCCGCCGCAGCCGCCGATCATGCGGGTGCCCCCTGGCAGCTCGGCGCCTGCAGCTGGATGCCCCTTGGCCCGGGCAGCTACCTGGCCAACTGGTTCGAAGACGGCTACAGCCGCCTGGGCATGCGCCTGGAGGATGGCAGCCTGCAGCACTACGCCAGCGACTACAGCCGCTTTCGCAGCCTGGCCGTGGATCGCGATCACCTCTACGTCATCGCCGCCAACCCGCTGGCGCCGTCCGCCGTATTGGCGATCCGGCGTGACGATGGCCAGGTCAGGGTACTCGCCGGCGGCCGCTCGCCACTGCCGCCCGAGCGGATCAGCCAGCCACAGCCGCTGCACTATGCCAGCGGCGACGGCCACGCCCACGGCTTCTTCTACCCTGCGCAGCAGGGCGAAAGCCGGCCGCCGCTACTGGTATTCATCCACGGTGGGCCGACCTCGGCCTGTCACCCGGTGTTCGACCCGCGCATCCAGTACTGGACCCAGCGCGGCTTCGCCGTCGCCGACCTCAATTATCGCGGCAGCACCGGCTACGGCAGAGACTATCGCCAGGCACTGCAGCACAACTGGGGTGTGGTGGACGTCGAGGACGCCTGCGCGGTGGTCGCGCACCTGGCCGAGCGCGAGCTGATCGACCCGGCCAGGGCTTTTATCCGCGGTGGCAGCGCCGGCGGCTACACCACCCTCTGCGCGCTGGTACGCGGCGGCGTGTTCCGCGCCGGGGCCAGCCTGTATGGGGTCAGCGACCCACTGGCCCTGGCCCACGCCACCCACAAGTTCGAAGGCGACTACCTCGACTGGCTGATCGGCGACCCGCAACGCGACGCCGAACGCTATCGCCAGCGCACCCCGCTGCTGCACGCCGAACGCATCGAGGTACCGGTGATCTTCTTCCAGGGCGAACTCGATACCGTGGTGGTTCCCGAGCAGACCCGAGCTATGCTCACCGCATTGACGGCCAATGGCATCGAGGCCGAGGCGCATTTCTATCCCGGCGAACGCCACGGTTTCCGCCAGGCCAGCAACCTCGCCCATGCCCTGGACGCGGAATGGCGCTTCTACTGCCGGGTGCTGGAGCGCCCATGAAATTGCCCTGCTCTTATTCGGCTCAGGCACTCAACTCGCGATCCAGCACTTCCTCGATCTCGCTCTTGATCTTGCCGCTCAGCACCGACAGCAGCAGACCGAGGTTGAGTTGCAGGTGGACGCGGTCTTCGCTGACGTCGATGCGCCCGTCGGCGCCGCTGCGTTTGAATTCCAGGGTGTCGCCCTGCCACTGGTAGCGCACGTCGTACTCGCGGGCCAGACGTTCGGCGAGCTTTTCAGCCTTGCCACGGGCGGCCTCGATGCCCAGATTGTGGGGGCGGTCGACGGTGATTTTGGCCATAGGGCTCTCCTGACTGAAAACGCGGGCCGGGCAATATACAAGAAGCGCCGCGTGAGCCACTACCGCCCTTGCAGCCGACACCGGGCTTTTGGGTTTAGAATGCCGCCACTCGGCGCTGTACAAGCGGTTGACCGGGCCGTGAATCAGCAAGTCGATGGAAACGCTTATTTACCTCGGTAAACTCGCCTTTTCGCTTGTCTGACTCACTGGCACGTTGCGAAGAGACGAGCCCGGCGCTGTCTCATGATCACGGTCACGCCATACAGGGCCTCGCGCCCGCACACTGAGCAGATGCCACCGCCTCCCGGACTTCAGGAAAAAAGGCCAGATGAACGATCCGCGCAAGAACGACAACAGCGAACCCACCACCCACTTCGGTTTCCAGGACGTTCCGGAAAGCCGCAAGGCGGAAAAGGTCGCCGAGGTGTTCCATTCGGTGGCCGCCAAGTACGACCTGATGAACGACCTGCTTTCCGGCGGCATGCACCGCCTGTGGAAGCGTTTCACCATCGAGCTTTCCGGCGTGCGCAGCGGCAACCGCGTGCTCGACATCGCCGGCGGCACCGGCGACCTGGCCCGCCAGTTCTCGCGCATCGTCGGCGAAACCGGCGAGGTGGTGCTGGCCGATATCAACGCCTCGATGCTCAAGGTCGGCCGTGACCGCCTGCTCGACCGCGGCGTGTCGGGCAACATTTCCTTCGTGCAGGCCGATGCCGAGAAGCTGCCCTTCCCGGACAATCATTTCGACTGCGTGACCATCGCCTTCGGCCTGCGCAACGTCACCCACAAGGACGCGGCCATCGCCTCCATGCTGCGCGTGCTCAAGCCCGGTGGCCGCCTGCTGGTGCTGGAGTTCTCCAAGCCGAAGAGCAGCCTGTTGTCGAAGATTTACGACACCTACTCGTTCAACTTCATGCCGCTGGTGGGCAAGCTGGTCACCAACGACGCCGACAGCTACCGCTACCTGGCCGAGTCGATCCGCATGCACCCGGATCAGGACACCCTCAAGGCGATGATGCTGGACGCCGGTTTCGACCGCGTGACCTACCACAACATGACCGGCGGCATCGTCGCCCTGCACCGCGGTATCAAACCCTGATGCTGACCCTGGCCCTGCTCGCCACCGTGGAGCGCGGCATCAACCGCGTACTCGCACTGGACAGCACCGCCCTGCCGCGCCTGGCCAGGCTCAATGGCAAGGTGATTGCGGTCGAGTCCCAGTCGCCAGCGCTGCAGCTGTTCATCCTCGCCGATGGCCAGGGTTTGCGCCTGGCCAGCCAGTGGGCCGGCGGCGTCGATTGCACCCTGCGTGCGCCCGCCAGTGCGCTGCTGCGCCTGGCGCTGGCCAGGGACAAACAGGCCGTGCTGCATGAGCCCGAAGTGGAGCTGGATGGCGACAGCGGCGCGCTGATGGAACTGGCCGGCGTGCTGCAGGATCTCGACCTGGACTGGGAGTACCAGCTGTCGCGTTGGCTCGGCCTGGTGCCGACCGCCTTGCTGGCCAGCCACCTGCGCAGCCGCGCCGGCTGGAGCCGCGAGAACCTGCACAGCCTGCAACTGAGCCTGGCCGATTACCTCAGCGAAGAATCGCGCACCCTGGTTGGCAAGCGCGAGGCCGATGCCCGCTTCGCTGAACTCGATGACCTGAAACTTTCCCTCGACCGTCTCGACGCGCGCATCGAGCGCCTCGCCCAACGCCATAAGCCCATCGCATGAAGCTGCTTGCCGTTCGTCGTCTGTTGCGCATCCTCTACGTGGTCATCCGCTACCGCCTGGATGACCTGCTGTTCGCCCTGCCGCTGCCCTTCTGGCTGCGCGCACCGCGCTTCCTGCTGCCGTGGCGCTGGGTGCCGCGTGGCAAGTCGTCGCGCAGCCGCGGCGAAAGCCTGCGCCTGGCGCTGGAGGAACTGGGGCCGATCTTCATCAAGTTCGGCCAGCTGCTGTCTACCCGCCGCGACCTGTTGCCGCCGGACATCGCCGACGAACTGGCGCACCTGCAGGATCGCGTGCCGCCGTTCGACCCGGCCAAGTCCCTGGCGTTGATCGAGGAGCAGCTCGGCGTGCCGGTGGGCGTGGCCTTCGCCCGCTTCGACACCGAACCGCTGGCCTCGGCCTCGGTGGCCCAGGTGCACGCCGCGCAGCTGAAAAGCGGCGAGGAAGTGGTGGTCAAGGTGGTGCGCCCCGGCCTCAAGCCGGTGATCAAGGCCGACATGGCTTGGCTGTTCCTGCTCGCCAAGATCGCCGAACGCGCCTCGGCCGAAGCCCGTCGGCTGCACCCGGTGGATGTGGTCAGCGACTACGAGAAGACCATCTACGACGAGCTCGACCTGCTGCGCGAGGCTGCCAACGCCAGCCAGCTGCGGCGCAATTTCGAGAATTCCGGCCTGCTCTACGTGCCCCAGGTGTACTGGGACTGGTGCCGCCCCAAGGTGCTGGTGATGGAGCGCATCTACGGCATTCCGGTCAACGACATGGCAACCCTGGCCGACCAGCGCACCGACATGAAACTGCTCGCCGAGCGCGGCGTGGAGATCTTCTTCACCCAGGTGTTCACCCACAGCTTCTTCCACGCCGACATGCACCCCGGCAACATCTTCGTCAGCACCCGCACGCCATGGAACCCGCAGTACATCGCCATCGACTGCGGCATCATCGGCAGCCTCACGCCCGAGGATCAGGACTACCTGGCGCGCAATCTGGTGGCCTTCTTCAAGCGTGATTACCGCAAGGTCGCGCAGTTGCACATCGATTCGGGCTGGGTGCCCCAGGAAACCCATGTCAACGATTTCGAGGCGGCGATCCGCACCGTGTGCGAGCCGATCTTCGAGCGCCCGCTGAAGGACATCTCCTTTGGCCTGCTGCTGATGCGCCTGTTCCAGACCGCGCGGCGCTTCAACATGGAAATCCAGCCGCAGCTGGTTTTGTTGCAGAAAACCCTGCTCAACATCGAAGGTCTGGGTCGCCAGCTGTATCCCGACCTGGACCTGTGGACCACCGCCCAGCCGTTCCTGGAACGCTGGATGCGCGAACGCATCAGCCCGCGCAACGTGATCCACAACCTGCAGAGCCAGGTCGAGCAGCTGCCGCACCTGGCCAACATGACCCGCAGCCTGCTCGAGCGCATGGCCCAGCCTCATGCCAACGACCCACCGCCGCCATGGCGCGAACGCGACGGCTGGGCGGTGCGCCTGATCGGCGCGGCGCTGATCGGCGGCGGCGTGGTGACGGCCCTTGGCCTGGGCAACCTGAGCGAGCCTGCCACCGCCTGGCCGGCATGGCTGATGAGCGCCAGCGGCCTGTACCTGATCCTGCGCCGATAGCCAGCCCGCACAGCGGCTGGCACACTTGGCCTGAAGAGAAGATGGAAACGCAATGAACGACTGGCTAGATGCAATCAAGTGGGACGACAACGGCCTGGTACCGGCCATCGCCCAGGACCACCAGACCGGGCGCATCCTGATGATGGCCTGGATGAACCGCGAGGCCCTGGCGCTCACCGCCAGCGAGGGGCGCGCCATCTATTGGTCACGTTCGCGTGGCAAACTGTGGCGCAAGGGCGAGGAGTCCGGTCACGTGCAGAAGCTGCATGAGCTGCGCCTGGACTGCGACGCCGACGTGATCGTGCTGATGGTCGAGCAGCTCGGCGGCATCGCCTGCCACACCGGCCGCGAGAGCTGCTTCTATCGCGTGTTCGAGAACGGTGCCTGGAAAACCGTCGATGCGGTGTTGAAAGATCCTCACACCATCTATTCGCCGGAGCACCGCCATGACTGATACCCTCAAGCGCCTGGCCGAGGTGCTGGAGTCGCGCAAGGGCGCGGCGCCGGAAAGCTCGTACGTGGCCAGCCTGTACCACAAGGGCCTGAACAAGATTCTGGAGAAGGTCGGCGAAGAATCGGTGGAAACCATTCTTGCTGCCAAGGACGCCGCCACCAGCGGCGACTGCAGCGACCTGATCTACGAAACCGCCGACCTGTGGTTCCACAGCCTGGTCATGCTGGCCGCGCTGGATCAGCACCCGCAGGCGGTGCTCGATGAACTGGATCGCCGTTTCGGCTTGTCGGGGCACGCGGAAAAAGCCGCGCGCAGCGACAGCGACACTCAATAAAGACGCTGACGAGGATAACGAAACATGGGCATTTTCGACTGGAAACACTGGGTCGTCATTCTGATCGTCGTGGTGCTGGTATTCGGCACCAAGAAGCTCAAGAACCTCGGCTCCGATGTCGGTGAAACCATCAAGGGTTTCCGCAAGGCGATGAACGAGGACGAAGGCAAACCCGCCGATCCGCAGGCGCAACAGCCGCAGCAACCGCAGCAGCCCTACCAGCAGCAGGCGCCGCTGAACCAGCCGCACACCGTTGAAGGCCAGGCCAGCAAGGTCGAAGAACCGCTGCGCAAAGACTGAGGCAGAGCATGTTCGGTATCAGTTTCAGCGAGCTGCTGCTGGTCGGGCTGATTGCCCTGCTGGTGCTCGGCCCCGAGCGTCTGCCAGGCGCGGCGCGCACGGCCGGGCTGTGGATCGGGCGCATCAAGCGCAGCTTCAATTCGATCAAGGAAGAAGTCGAGCGCGAGATCGGTGCCGACGAAATCCGCCGGCAACTGCATAACGAACGCATCCTCGATCTGGAGCGCGAGATGCAGGCGGTCAAGAACGACATCCTGCCGCCCGCGCCCCAGGCCAGCGTACCGCCGCCCGCGACGCAATCGCCCGCCGCTGCCGAGCCCGCTGCGCAAACGCCGGTGGAGCCCGCCCCAGCGCCAGCCACACCGCCCGCCCCGGCGCCCGTCGCCAGCCAGGACAAGACCTCGCAACCATGAGTCGACTGCCCGACAACGACCAGGAAATGCCGCTGGTTTCCCACCTTGCCGAGTTGCGCACGCGCCTGCTGCGCTGCGTGGCAGCGATCTTTCTGATCTTCGCCGGGCTGTTCTACTTCGCCCAGAAGATCTACACCCTGGTCTCGGCACCGCTGCGCCAGTACCTGCCGGAAGGCGCGACGATGATCGCCACCGACGTGGCCTCGCCGTTCCTCACGCCCTTCAAGCTGACCATGATCATCGCGGTGTTCCTGGCCATGCCGGTAATCCTGCACCAGGTCTGGGGTTTCATCGCGCCGGGGCTGTACAAGCACGAGAAGCGCGTCGCCATTCCGCTGCTGATCTCCAGCATCATCCTGTTCTACGCCGGCATTGCCTTCGCCTACTTCCTGGTGTTCCCGATCATCTTCCACTTCTTCGCCAGCGTGACGCCCGAAGGCGTGTCGATGATGACCGACATCGCCAGCTACCTCGACTTCATCATGACCCTGTTCTTCGCCTTCGGCCTGGCCTTCGAAGTGCCGGTGGCCGTGGTGCTGCTGATCTGGATCGGCATCGTCGATGTCGCGTACCTGCGCAAGATCCGCCCCTACGTGATCATCGGCTGCTTCGTGGTCGGCATGGTCCTCACCCCGCCGGACATCTTCTCGCAGACCCTGCTGGCGGTGCCGATGTGGCTGCTGTTCGAGCTCGGCATCCTGGCCGGCAGCCTGATCCGCACGCGCCGCGGCGAGCCCGATGAAGACGAAGACGCGCCGGCCGACCAGCCACCCAGCGTCCAGCCATGAACCTGCTGCTGCTCGAGGACGGCGACTTCGTCGCCGCCGACCGCGTGCGCTTGAGCGGTCGGCGCCTGGTTCACCTCAATGAGGTACACCGCGCCGAAAACGGCGACACCCTGCGTGTCGGCCGCCTCGGTGGCCAGATGGGCAGCGGTCAGCTGCTGCAGCTGGATACAACGAGCGCGGAGCTGCAGGTCGCCTTCGACCAGCCGCCGCCGGCCAAGCTGCCGATCACCCTGCTGCTCGCCCTGCCGCGCCCGAAGATGCTCAAGCGCGTGCTGCAGAGTGTCAGCGCCATGGGCGTACCGCGGCTGATCCTGCTCAACAGCTACCGGGTGGAAAAGAGCTTCTGGCAGACGCCCTTCCTCGAGCCGGCAGCGATTCGCGAGCAACTGATCCTCGGCCTGGAGCAGGCCCGCGATACGCTGCTTCCCGAGGTGATCATCGAGAAGCGCTTCAAGCCCTTCGTCGAGGATCGCCTGCCACAGCTGGCCGCCGGCACCCTCGGCCTGACCGGCCACCCTGGCGAGTACCCGGCCTGCCCGCGCGCCGTCGAACAGCCGGTGACCCTGGCCATCGGCCCCGAGGGCGGCTGGATTCCCTACGAAGTGGACAAGCTGGCCGAAGCCGGCCTGCAGCCGGTGCAGCTTGGTGAGCGCATCCTGCGGGTGGAAACGGCGGTCACCGCGCTGCTTGCCCGGTTGTTCTGAGCGGGTGCTCCAGGCGGCTCAGTGGCGGTAGCGCCGCTCGGTGCAGTATCTGTGTGAGCGGGCCATATTTGTGGGAGCGGGCCATGCCCGCGAAATCTTCGCGGGCATTCAGCAAGAGCTTCGCCCTGCCTCAGATCGCTTCGCGGGCATGGCCCGCTCCCACAGGTTTTGCACTCTTACGATGGCTCCCACGCTCCAGCGTGGGAGCTCAGGCCAAGGTGCTCTGCGCCTGCTCCGACCGCGCACGGCATGCAATCTTCGCGGGTATTCAGCGAGAGCTTCGTCCTGCCTCAGATCGCTTCGCGGGCATGGCCCGCTCCCACAGGCTTTGTACTCTTACGAGGGCATTCCCATGCAGAGCGTGAGGAAAAGTGGCCGCTTTCGCCTTACCAACGCCAGTCGCCTAGCAACTGACAGCCGATAACACCTTGCTCAGCACATCGATTTGGCGCCAGCCTGCTGTCTGCCTATGATGAACACCTCGTGCCCACAAGGAGCTGCCATGCGCCGCCTGCTCACCGGCATCACCGTTATCCTTCTGTTGTTGCTCAACACCCTGATCCTGATCGGGCCGATGATGCTGATCGCCATCGGCAGGCTGGTGTTGCCCGGCAAGGCGCTGAAAGCCGCCTGTTCGCGCCAGGTGATGAATATCGCCGAGGCCTGGGCGGAGAACTGCAAGCGCATCTTCGCCGCGCTCACCCCCACCCAATGGGACATTCGCGGCAACGCCGAGCTGCGCCAGGACACCTCCTACCTGATCATCAGCAACCACCAGTCGTGGGTCGATATTCCCGCGTTGGTGCAGGCGTTCAACCGCAAGACGCCGTACTTCAAGTTCTTTCTCAAGCAGCAGCTGATCTGGGTGCCGTTTCTCGGCCTGGCGTTCTGGGCGCTGGATTACCCGTTCATGAAGCGCTACAGCAAGGCCAAGCTGGAGAAGTACCCGCACCTCAAGGGCCAGGACCTGGAGATCACCCGCCGCGCCTGCGAGAAATTCCGCGACTTGCCGGTGACGGTGGTCAATTACCTGGAGGGCACGCGCTTCACCCCGGCCAAGCAGGCCCAGCAGGGCTCGCCCTACCGGCACCTGCTCAAGCCCAAGGCCGGCGGGGTGGCCTTCGTGCTGGCCGCCCTGGGTGAACAGCTCGACGCCATTCTCGACGTCACCCTGGTCTACCCGGAAGGCACGCCGCCCGGCTTCTGGAAGCTGGCCAGCGGCCAGGTGCCGAAGGTCATCATGGATATCCGCACCCGCGCGCTGGAACCCGCGCTCTGGCAAGGCGACTACCAGAACGATCCGGACTTTCGCCTGCATGTGCAGGAGTGGGTCAGCGGGCTGTGGGAAGAAAAGGATGCGCTGATCGCCAGGCTCAAGCAGGAAGCCAAGGGCTGAGCCTGCTCGAGCCGGGGCAGATCGATCAATCCGGCAGGATCATGTGGCCGGCCTCGTCGAGTGGCGCGAAGGGGTTGTGCGCCAACTCCCAGAGATGGCCATCGGGGTCGGCGAAGTAGCCCGAATAACCACCCCAGAAGACTTTCTCGGGCGCCTTGACCTGTCGGCCGCCGGCTGCCACCGCAAGGGCCATGGCCACATCCACCGCCTCCGGGCTTTCCAGGTTGTGCGCCAGGGTAATGCCGGAAAAGCCTGCCGGCCCAGCTTCGGGCAGGTTGGCGTCCCTGGCCAGCTCATCGCGGGAGAACAGCCCCAGGGCCAGCCCCTTGAGCTTGATGAAGACGATCTGTTCCTGGGAAGCGGACGAGCGCGTCCAGCCCAGCCTTTCGTAAAAGGCAGCGCTGGCCTGTACGTCGGCGACGCCGAGGGTGATCAGGGAAATCCGGCGGTCAAGGCTCATAGGTTGCTCCTGCAGGTCGAACCTGACAGGGTAGCAGCCGCGCCTGCCGCCGGAAGAAAAGGGCTAAACAAAAAGCGGAACCCTGGGGCTCCGCTCGTTTGCCTCAGGCTGCGCTGAACATCTTGTGCGGGTCGATGACGAATTTCTTCGGCACGCCGGCATCGAACTCGCCGTAACCACGCGGCGCGTCGTCCAGGCTGATCACCTGCACGCCAACCACTTCGGCGATGTTGATGCGGTCCCACATGATGGCCTGCATCAGGGCGCGGTTGTACTTCATCACCGGGGTCTGGCCGGTGTGGAAACTGTGCGACTTGGCCCAGCCGAGGCCGAAGCGGATGCTCAGGCTGCCGATCTTCGCGGCGGCGTCCACTGCGCCCGGGTCTTCGGTGACGTAGAGGCCGGGAATACCGATCTTGCCGGCGACCCGTACCACGCCCATCAGCGAGTTGAGCACCGTGGCCGGCGCTTCCTGCTGGGCACCGGAGTGACCGTGACCGCGGGCTTCGAAGCCTACCGCATCGACCGCACAATCCACTTCCGGCTCACCGAGCAGGTCGGCGATCTGTTCATGCAGCGGGGTGTCCTTGGACAGGTCGGCGATCTCGAAGCCCTGAGCCTTGGCATGGGCCAGGCGCACCGGGTTGACGTCACCGACGATCACCACCGCGGCGCCCAGCAAACGGGCCGAGGCAGCAGCCGCCAGGCCAACCGGGCCGGCACCGGCGATATAGACGCTGCTGCCGGGGCCAACGCCGGCGGTAACGGCACCGTGGTAGCCGGTCGGCAGAATGTCGGAAAGGCAGGTCAGGTCGCGGATCTTCTCCATGGCCTTGTCGCGATCCGGCAGCTTGAGCAGGTTGAAGTCGGCGTAAGGCACCAGCACGTATTCGGCCTGGCCGCCGGTCCAGTCGCCCATGTCGACGTAGCCATAGGCGCCGCCGGCACGCGCCGGGTTGACGGTCAGGCACACGCCGGTGTGCTGCTCCTTGCACGAGCGGCAGCGGCCACAGGCGACGTTGAACGGCACCGAAACCAGATCACCGATCTTCAGGTTCTCGACGTCACTGCCCTTCTCGATCACCTCACCGGTGATCTCGTGGCCGAGCACCAGGCCGACCTGGGCCGTGGTACGGCCGCGCACCATGTGCTGGTCGGAGCCGCAGATGTTGGTGGAAACGACCTTGAGGATGACCCCGTGCTCGATCTTGCGACCGCGCGGATCCTGCATCTTCGGATAGTCGATCTTCTGGACTTCGACCTTGCCTGTGCCGAGATAGACGACACCGCGATTACCAGACATATGAATCTCCTTTCTTCTTGTGGATGCAAGGCGCGTAGGTCTTGCAATGGAGTATTGAAGCGCCTGTCTCGGCACCCGCCGGTAAGGGCAGGACGGCTACCGAGCTGTCGCGCTGACGATGCAGGCAGCGCGAATGGGTTTAGCCAGACTAGCTAGCGGGCGGCGCGGCCGTGGATACAAAACCGACCGTCGCCGTTCTCTGTGCGGCACGTTGCCAGTCAAAGCACCACGGTGCGATTGGCATTGAGGAACACCCGGCGTTCGAGGAAGTAACCGACCGCACGGGCCAGGGTCAGGCATTCGATATCGCGGCCTTTTGCTACCAGATCCTCGGGGTAGTGCGCATGATCGACGCTTTCCACCCCCTGGGTGATGATCGGGCCTTCATCCAGGTCGTTGTTGATGAAGTGGGCGGTGGCGCCGACCAGCTTGACGCCCTTCTGGTACGCCTGGTGGTAGGGCTTGGCGCCCTTGAAGCCGGGCAGCAACGAGTGGTGGATGTTGATCGCGCGGCCATCGAGCTTGCGGCACAGGTCGGCGGACAGCACCTGCATGTAGCGGGCGAGCACCACCAGTTCGGCGCCGGTGTCCTCGACCACCTGCATCACCCGGCGCTCCTGGGCGGGCTTGTCATTGGGGTCGAGGGGGAAATGGTGATACGGGATGCCATGCCAGTCGGCGAGCGGCTTGAGGTCCGGGTGGTTGGAGACGATGGCGGTGATGTCCATCGGCAACTGGCCGGTGCGCTGGCGGTAAAGCAGGTCGTTGAGGCAGTGGTCGGCCTTGGAAACCATGATCACCACCTTGGCGCGATAGCCGGGCGGCGTCAGCTCGGTGCGCATCTCGAAGGGCGCGGTACGTTCGTTGAGGCCAGCAAGGAAGGTCGCCTCATCGAAATCGGCCTGAGTGCGAAATTCGACGCGGATGAAGAAGCGATTGGCCAGGCGGTCATCGAAGCTGTGGTGCTCGGTGACGTAGCAGCCCTGCTCGAACAGGTAGCGGGTCACCACGTCCACGGTGCCCAACAGGCTCGGGCAGTGGGCGGTGAGAATCCAGGTGTCGGGGGTGCGGCTCATGCAAGCGATTCCTTATGCAGATCGCTCCCATGCGCCGACCGGCAGTGCACGACGGGGAGCGTCATTGGCTGCGTCCATACGCAGCCTTGGTGAAGCAAAGGGGGAGCGGTGGTCTGTGGCAACGGGCGGGGACGCCTAGTCCATGCCCGTGACTTTTCGCGGGCATGGCCCGCTCCCACAGTAAATCACCAATGCCCGCCTCTGCTTTGAACATACCGCTTAGCGAAACGAAAACTCAGCCCGTAGGGTGGACAACGCTCTTTTGTCCACCATTACGATGGTAGTGCGGTGGACGGATCGGGCCGCGCAGGCAAGCGTCGTCCACCCTACGAGGGGCTGCCTTCGCCGTCATACTGCCGCTCACCGGAGCGGGCGCCTCAGGCCTCGACGGCCAGCCCATACTCGGCGCTGGCATCCTGCAGCCACAGCCAGAAGTAGTCGGAGAAGCTGCGGCGGATCAGCAGTTCCCAGGTGTCTTCGCCGGTGTGGCGAATAACCAGCTGGGACTTGGCGAACACCGTGCCCACTGCCTTGCCGACCGGGAAGTTGTTCGGGTGCACGTCGTAGCTGCTGGATTTCATCAGCAGCTCGCGCACCTTCGGCCCGGAGAGCTCCAGCAGGGTCTGCCCGCCGCTGACGTTGACCACCGAAATATGCTGGCCGTCCAGGGCCTCGCGCAGCTTGCCCTCGACCTCGAACTCGCTGCCGCCGGGCACGATCAGCAGCCATTCGTCCGGGCCCAGCCACTGCAGCGAAGTGTCGCCGGTGGCCACCAGGGTCAGCGCGCCCGGCAGCTCCAGGCCGAGGGCCTTGTGCACGCCGCCGGCGAAGTTGGCATCGTCGCCGTCGCCACGCAGGACCAAGTGGCCCAGCAGGCTCTTTTCGCGCAGCGTGACGCCGGCGCCCTGGCGGCCCTTGCCGGCCAATTCGTGCAAACCGGCATGGTGCAGGGAGGATTGCCCGGCGATGTCGGCTGGGCGTTGCTGATAAACATTGGCGTTAGACATTCTGGCGATCCCCTTTCGGGTCATAGAACACGGAGCTGACGATTTCGGCTTCGATCACGCTGCCATCGACCAGCGGCGCGAACACCCGCTCGCCGATGCGCTTGAGGCCGCCCCTGACCAGGGCCATGGCGAAGGAATGGCCCATCGCGGCGCTCATGTAGCTGGAGGTGACGTGGCCGACCATGGTCATCGGAATCGGCTGCTTGGCATCGAACACCAGCTGTGCGCCTTCTGGCAGCACCTTGTTCGGGTCCACCGGCTTGAGGCCGACCAGCTGCTTGCGGTTTTCCTTGAGGCAGTCTTCACGGTTCATGCCGCGCCAGCCGATCCAGGAGAACGGTTTGGTACGACCCACGCACCAGCCCATGTTCAGGTCGTCCGGGGTGACCGAGCCGTCGGTGTCCTGGCCGACGATGATGAAGCCCTTCTCGGCACGCAGCACGTGCATGGTCTCGGTGCCGTACGGGGTCAGGCCGTGCTTCTGGCCGGCGGCGATGATCTTCTCCCACACGCCCAGGGCATAGTTGGCCTGCACGTTGACTTCGTAGCTCAGCTCACCGGTGAAGGAGATGCGGAATACCCGCGCCGGCACACCGCCGACGTTGCCTTCCTTCCAGGTCATAAACGGGAAGGCGTCCTTGTCCAGGTCGATGTCGGTGACCTCGGCCAGCAGCTTGCGGCTGTTGGGGCCGGACAGGGTCATGGTCGCCCAGTGGTCGGTGACCGAGGTGAAGTACACCTTCAGCTCCGGCCATTCGGTCTGGTGGTAGATCTCCAGCCACTCCATCACCCGGGCAGCGCCGCCGGTGGTGGTGGTCATGAGGAAATGGTTGTCGGCCAGGCAGGCGGTCACACCGTCGTCGAAGACCATGCCGTCTTCCTTGCACATCAGGCCGTAGCGGGCCTTGCCGACGTCCAGCTTGGTCCAGGCGTTGGTGTACACGCGGTTGAGGAACTCGCGGGCATCCGGGCCCTGGATGTCGATCTTGCCCAGGGTCGAGGCATCGAGGATGCCCACCGCGTTGCGCACGGCCAGGCACTCGCGGGCCACGGCGGCGTGCAGGTCTTCACCGTTTTTCGGGAAGTACCAGGGGCGCTTCCATTGGCCGACGTCCTCGAACTCGGCGCCATTTTCCAGGTGCCACTTGTGCAGGGCGGTGTAGCGCTTGGGCTCGAACAGGTCGCCGCAATGACGACCGGCGATGGCGCCGAAGGTCACCGGGGTGTAGTTCGGGCGGAACATGGTGGTGCCCATCTCACTGATGCTGATGCCCAGCGAACGGGCGGCGATGGCCAGGCCGTTGATGTTGCCCAGTTTGCCCTGGTCGGTACCGAAGCCCAGCGCGGTGTAGCGCTTGACGTGCTCGACCGACTCGAAGCCTTCACGGGTGGCCAGCTCGATACCGGCAGCGGTGACATCGTTCTGCTGATCGACGAACTGCTTCGGCGCACGCGCGGTGTTCTTGTCGTGGGGCACCTGGAACAGGGCAATCGAGGCTTCCTCGATGCGCTTCTCGGCCTTCGGCAGGGTGCCGGTCACCGGCTGGAAGCCCACTTCGGCCGCGGCCTTGGCACCGGCCTCGAAGCCATCGGCGAGGCTGTCGCCCATGCCGAACACACCGTTCACGGCACCGGCGCAGTGGCGCTTCTGGAAGCCTTCGCCTGGTATGAAGGCGAGGATGTCTTCACGCCATACCGGGCGACCACCGAGGTGCGAGGCCAGGTGCACCACCGGGCTGTAGCCGCCGGAGCTGACGATCAGGTCGCAGTCGAGGGTCTCGCCGGGGCTGGTGACCTTGTGCTTGGCGGCGTCGATGGCGCAGATACGTGCACCGGTGACGCGCTTGCTGCCGCGCGCTTCGACCACCGCGCTGCTGGTGAGCACCCGCACGCCACGCCGGCGCGCTTCTTCGACCCAGCTGCCGCGCGGGTTGCTGCGGGCGTCGGCCACGGCCACCACCTGGCGACCGGCGTCGAGCCAGTCGAGCACCACGCGGTAGGCGTAATCGTTGTTGGTCGACAGCACCAGCTTCTGACCAGGCGCCACGCCATAACGGCGTACGTAGGTCGACACCGCATCGGCGAGCATGTTGCCGGGCACGTCGTTGTTGCCGTACACCAGCGGCCGCTCGTGGGCACCGGTGGCCAGCACCACACGGCCGGCACGCACACGGTGCATGCGCTGGCGCGGCTGGCCCATCGGCGCCACTTCACCGAGGTGATCGGTGAGGCGCTGGTGGATGGTGAGGAAGTTGTGGTCGTGGTAACCGTTGACCGTGGCCCGCGCCAGCAGGGTCACTTCCGGCATGGCCTCGAGCTCGGCGATGGCCTTGGCGGCCCATTCGGCGGCGGGTTTGTCGTCGAGCATCTCGCGGGTGGAGAGCAGGCTGCCGCCAAGTTCTTCCTGCTCGTCGGCAAGAATCACCCGGGCGCCACTGCGACCGGCGGCCAGGGCTGCGGCCAGACCGGCAGGGCCGGCGCCGACCACCAGCACGTCGCAGTGCTGGTTCAGGTAGTCGTAGATATCCGGATCGTTTTCCTTCGGCGCACGACCGAGGCCTGCCGCCTTGCGGATGTACTTCTCGTAGGTCAGCCACAGGTTCTGCGGATACATGAAGGTCTTGTAGTAGAACCCCGGCGGCATCATGCCGCCGCCGACCTTGCCGAGAATGCCCATCAGGTCGGTGTTGACGCTCGGCCAGCCGTTGGTGCTGGTAGCCGTCAGGTTCGCGTACAGGGCCTGCTGGGTGGCGCGCACGTTGGGGATCTGCGCCGCTTCGGTGCTGCCGATCTGCAGCACCGCGTTGGGCTCTTCGGCGCCGGCGGCAACGATGCCGCGCGGGCGCGAGTACTTGAAGCTGCGGCCGACCACGTCGACGCCGTTGGCCAGCAGCGCGGCGGCCAGGGTGTCGCCGGCATAACCCTGGTAGGTCTGGCCGTTGAAGCTGAAGCTCAGCGGCTGGCTGCGATCGATGCGGCCGCCCTGGGAAAGACGATTGACCTGGCTCATGCCGTTACTCCTTGGTCGACGGCCTTCTTCTCGGCAAGCGACGCCTCAGTCACGCTGGGGCGCTCGCCGATCTTGTAGGTTTCGAGAATCTCGTAGCTCACCGTGTGACGGGTGACGTTGAAGTACTGGCGGCAGCCCGCCGCATGGATCCACAGCTCGTGGTGGATGCCGCGCGGGTTGTCGCGGAAGAACAGGTATTCGCCCCATTCCGCGTCGGTGCAGGCGTTCGGGTCCAGCGGGCGGGGAATGTGCGCCTGGCCGCCAGCGTGGAATTCTTCTTCGGAACGCAGTTCGCCACAGTGAGGGCAGAAGATGTGCAACATGTTCGGTACCTCCAGAAAACCATCGTCCCTCTCTCAGCGAGAGAGGGCGCCAAAATCAGTGCGCCACACCGGCTGCGCCGTGCTCGTCGATCAGCGCACCGTTGTGGAAGCGCTCGATGGAGAAGGCCTTGGCCAGCGGATGCATCT
The DNA here is from genome assembly GCF_031119625.1 of Pseudomonas sp. G34. GTDB lineage: Bacteria > Pseudomonadota > Gammaproteobacteria > Pseudomonadales > Pseudomonadaceae > Aquipseudomonas. Next base: position 69,828 of record NZ_JAVHZV010000002.1, on the reverse strand, counting down.
CGCCCTTGGCCAGGCTGGCCGCGAACACGTTGCCCGAGCCCGGGGTGGCCTTGAAGCCACCGGTGCCCCAGCCGCAGTTGAAGAACAGGTTCTTCACCGGCGTCTTGGCGATGATCGGGCAGGCGTCCGGCGTGGTGTCGACGATGCCGCCCCACTGGCGGTTCATGCGTACCCGCGAGAGCACCGGGAACATCTCGACGATGGCCTGCAGGGTGTGTTCGATGGTCGGGTAGGAGCCGCGCTGGCCGTAGCCGTTGTAGCCGTCGATGCCGGCGCCGATGACCAGGTCGCCCTTGTCCGACTGGCTGATGTAGCCATGCACGGCGTTGGACATGATCACCGTGTCGATGATCGGCTTGATCGGCTCGGATACCAGGGCCTGCAACGGGTGCGATTCCAGCGGCAGGCGGAAACCGGCGAGCTTGGCCAGGTGCCCGGAGTTACCGGCGGCGACCACACCGACGCGCTTGGCGCCGATGAAGCCCTTGCTGGTTTCCACACCGATCACCGCGCCGTCCTGCTTGCGGAAACCGATCACTTCGGTCTGCTGGATCAGGTCGACGCCCAGGGCATCGGCCGCGCGGGCGAAGCCCCAGGCCACGGCGTCATGACGGGCGACGCCGCCACGGCGCTGCAGCGAGGCACCGAGAATCGGGTAACGGGTGTTCTTCGAGCAATCCAGGTAGGGAATCATCTCCGCCACCTGCTTGGCATCCACCACTTCGCCATCGATACCGTTGAGGCGGTTGGCGCTGACGCGGCGCTCGATGTCGCGCATGTCCTGCAGGGTGTGGCCGAGGTTGAACACGCCGCGCTGGGAGAACATGACGTTGTAGTTGAGGTCCTGGGACAGACCTTCCCACAGCTTCATGGCGTGCTCGTAGAGGTGCGCGGACTCGTCCCACAGGTAGTTGGAACGCACGATGGTGGTGTTGCGTGCGGTGTTGCCGCCGCCCAACCAGCCCTTCTCGACCACGGCGACGTTCTTCACGCCGAACTCCTTGGCCAGGTAGTAGGCAGTGGCGAGGCCGTGGCCGCCACCACCGACGATGATCACGTCATACACCGGTTTGGGAGTCGGGTTGCGCCACATGCGCTGCCAATTCTCATGGTGGCTGAAGGAATGCTTGAACAGGCCAAAGCCGGAATAGCGCTGCATGGGGGGACTCCTGAATTCTGCTTGCCTGTAGGGCGTTCCTGAACCGCAGGATCGTAGGACGGGAGAACCCCATCGATCACTGATGGGTTGCATCCATCCTACGGTGCGGGACTTGCGCCCTACGTAACGACTGTGTCTCAGCGGTAAACCGGGTAATCGGCGCACAGACCGGCGGCCAGACCAGCCACCTGGGCCTCGACATCGGCGTCGCCGAGGTGCTCGAGGATGTCGGCGATCCAGCCCGCCAGCTCACGGCACTGGGCTTCCTTGAAGCCGCGAGTGGTGACCGCTGGGGTACCGATGCGCAGGCCCGAGGTCACGAATGGCGACTGTGGGTCGTTGGGCACGGCATTCTTGTTGACGGTGATACCGGCACGGCCGAGGGCGGCGTCGGCGTCTTTACCGGTGATGCCCTGCTTGATCAGCGAAAGCAGGAACAGGTGGTTGTCGGTGCCGCCGGATACCACGTCGAAGCCGCGCTCGATGAACACCGCGGCCATGGCCTGGGCGTTCTTGATGACCTGCGCCTGGTATTCCTTGAAGCCCGGCTCCAGCGCTTCCTTGAAGCACACCGCCTTACCGGCGATCACGTGCATCAGCGGGCCGCCCTGGGCGCCCGGGAACACCGCAGCGTTGAGCTTCTTCTCGATCTCTTCGTTGGCCTTGGCAAGGATCAGCCCGCCACGTGGGCCACGCAGGGTCTTGTGGGTGGTGGTGGTGACCACATCGGCCAGCGGAATCGGGTTCGGGTACAGGCCTGCGGCAACCAGCCCCGCGACATGCGCCATGTCGACGAACAGGTAGGCACCGACCTTGTCGGCTATGGCGCGGAAACGCGGGAAATCCAGGGTCTTGGAGTAAGCCGAGAAGCCGGCGACGATCATCTTCGGCTTGTGTTCGACGGCCAGGCGCTCGACTTCGTCGTAGTCGATCAGCCCGGTATCGGTATTGATGCCGTACTGCACGGCGTTGTACAGCTTGCCCGACGACGACACCTTGGCGCCGTGGGTCAGGTGGCCGCCGTGGGCCAGGCTCATGCCGAGAATGGTGTCGCCGGGCTGCAGCAGCGCCAGGTAGACGGCGGAGTTGGCCGAGGAGCCGGAGTGCGGCTGCACGTTGGCGTAGTCGGCGCCGAACAGCTGCTTGGCGCGTTCGATGGCCAGCGCCTCGACCTTGTCCACATGCTCGCAGCCACCGTAGTAGCGCTTGCCCGGATAGCCTTCGGCGTACTTGTTGGTCAGGCCGCTGCCCTGGGCTTCCATCACCCGCTTGCTGGTGTAGTTTTCCGAGGCGATCAGCTCGATGTGATGTTCCTGACGACGCTCCTCGGCCTGCATGGCACTGAGCAGGGCGTCATCGTAGCCTTGAATCTGATCTTGCTTGCTGAACATCACGTTTCTCCCCGAGGCGCCTCGCAGCGCCGCATCTGGCTCGGTTGCTCGATATGAGTCTTGTTGCAGCGATGGTATGACTCGCCCTTGAGAACCAGATGCCTATGTACGCCACGGGAGATTGCGTTTGCGACATGCGCAGGTGTCGCAATTTTGCATGCTCAGAGGCTGCGCAGCGCCGCCAGGACGAGAAAGTGCGCGGGGTAGAACAGATAGGCCCAGCGCCGCACCGGCGGCACCGCGAATGGCGGCTGCCAGCGCAACAGCAGCAGGCCCAACAATGGCGCAAACAGACAGATGCCGAGCACGCTCCAGGCGAAGGGGTCGCCCCGGGCGGCATCGACATAGAACGGTGCCCAGTAGTTGGCCGCCAGGCAGCAGACCATCGGCAACAACCAGAGCGCCCGCGAGCCACGCAGCGCCAGCAGGAAGGCCGCCGGCAGCAGCGCGCCGAATACGCCGAACATCAGCCATTCATGGGCCAGCACGGCAACAGCCAGGGCCCCTGCGCCCAGCCAGCGCGCCTGGATATCGCTGCGCTGCACCGCGTTGGCGATCAGCAGCCCAAGCATCAGGGTGGGCATCACGTTGAGCGATTCGGCGTTCGGCACCAGCAGCCGGTAGGGCCACTCGGAGATCAGCGCGAACAGCAGCAGCCAGCCCAGATAGCGGACTGACGGGCCAGCGCCGCTGCCCACCGTTGGCCGCGCGACGTTGGCGGCAATGGCCAGGCAGAAAAACGCAAAGGCCAGACGGCCGGGCACATAGAGGAAATACAGGGCGGGCCAGGCATGGCGCAGGTGATCGATGAGCATGGTCAGCAGCGCCAGCCACTTGATCAGATCGAGGGCCGCGTCACGGCCAGGGCGTGGAGATGGGAATGGGGGCATGCGCACGCATCACGCTGAGAAATCGAGTTTCACCCTAGAGACTGCCAGTGACTCAGCGCAAATGAAAAACGGCGCAGGACACGAACCCTGCGCCGCCTGTCAGGCGCTTACTGCAGTTTCGCGTTGCAGCTGCTCGAGGCCGTGACCAGACGCTTCTGCAGGGCGGCATCTGGCGGAACCTGCTTGCTCATTTCGGCCATTTCCGCCTCGCTGAACTCCTGGCTGACCTTGGTCGCTGCGCAGTCACAGAAAGCCGTGAGCTTTTCCTGCGAATGGCCGGACTGAGCGCCCTTCACGCATTCCTGCACGAAGGTCGACTTGGCTTCCGGCGACCACTGCTGGGCGGCTGCGGCCGGCAGGGCGAAAGCGAGCGGTGCGAAAAGGGCGATCAGATGACGGTAGCTCATGGTGGGCTCCTGTAGCTTGGGATCGGTGAGTCCTGGTAATGAACTCTCTGCTTTGTGAGCCCAGCGGCGCCCGCGAGTTCAGAATTAATGGGCGGGCCCGGCGCTGACTTGCCGACGGAACAATATGTCGCCCTGGCGAGTTCTATGCACTGGCGAGGCGGGATACAGTACCGGCATACGCCCGCACGGGGCGACGCAGACAAGGACTTTTCAATGCCCGACAACGCCCAGCAATTCGCCAGCGACAACTACTCGGGCATCTGCCCAGAGGCCTGGGAAGCCATGGCAGAGGCCAATCAGGGCCACCAGCGCGCCTACGGCGATGACGAATGGACGGCCCGTGCCGCCGACCATTTCCGCAGCCTGTTCGAGACCGACTGCGACGTGTTCTTCGCCTTCAACGGCACCGCCGCCAACTCCCTGGCCCTTGCCTCGCTGTGCCAGAGCTACCACAGCGTGATCTGTTCGGAGACCGCCCACGTTGAGACCGACGAATGCGGCGCACCGGAATTCTTCTCCAACGGCTCCAAGCTGCTCACCGCGCGCAGCGAACAGGGCAAGCTGACGCCGGCCTCGATCCGCGACATCGCCCTCAAGCGCAAGGACATCCACTTCCCCAAGCCGCGCGTGGTTACCCTGACCCAAGCCACCGAAGTCGGCACCGTCTATCGCCCCGAAGAAATCCAGGCGATCAGCCAGACCTGTGAAGAGCTGGGCCTCAACCTGCACATGGACGGCGCGCGCTTCTCCAACGCCTGCGCCTTTCTCGGCTGCACCCCGGCCGAGCTGACCTGGAAGGCCGGCGTCGACGTGCTGTGCTTTGGCGGCACCAAGAACGGCATGGCCGTCGGTGAAGCGATCCTGTTCTTCAACCGCGACCTGGCCGAAGACTTCGACTACCGCTGCAAGCAGGCCGGTCAATTGGCCTCGAAGATGCGCTACCTGTCGGCACCCTGGGTGGGCATCCTGCAGGACGATGCCTGGCTGCGCTACGCCACCCACGCCAACGCCTGTGCGCAACTGCTCGCCAAGCTGGTGGAGGACGTGCCCGGCGTGAGCCTGATGTTCCCGGTGGAGGCCAACGGCGTGTTCCTGCAGATGTCCGAGCCGGCCATCGCCGCCCTCACCGCTCGCGGCTGGCGCTTCTACACCTTTATCGGTGCCGGTGGCGCCCGCTTCATGTGTTCGTGGGACACCGACGAAGCACGGGTTCGCCAGCTGGCCGCCGATATCCGCCAGGTCATGTCCTGACGGCAGCGTTTACTACGGCAACCCCTTCGCAAGGGTGGATCAGGTCTCGTGCCTGATCCACCTTCGCAGCGACACCCCCGCAATGGCTCCCCTGCTCACACCCTTCTCCAGTCTGTGGATAACTCCCCACTACCGCGTGAAATCGACCTGCCGAGCGCGGCCACGAGCTTTCCAGCTGCTGATCTTCACCATCTGCGAATCGGCCGGATGGGGATAAACAGCCGGCCCATCCCCAGATCACGTGGACGAGCATGTGCATAAGCTGTCGGCACACGGCTGCAGCCCAGAGCCTGCAAGGGCCGCAGACATTCGTACAAAAAACGTTCTATTTCAACAGGTTGCCTGGCAGCTTACGCACAACTATTGTGCAGTAGCGCGCTCACAAGCTGTGCATATGTTGCCCCGAGCCTCGAAAACAAGGGGCTGCAGCGCGGCGATCATTTTTTGCTCAGCTGCCGAAATAGGTATTCCATCCACAGCAGGCCTTAGGCGCGATTCAACACCTGTGGAAATCCTTCCCCACAATCAGGGGATGATGACGTGGATAAGCTGTAGGCATATCGCTAGAGCCCTTGCCATCCGTGGCCTCTGGCGTGGCGCTGGAAAAATGATCGATATCAATTGGTTAGCAAGTTATCTACACACAGAAGCTGTGTGCTTAGCTGTGCATAACATGTTCAGCTAGCGCTACAGCCCAGTATTCATGGCACATGACTAGCAATGATCATTTATTGATCAGGCCCGAACAGGGGCCTGCTCTGCATAGACAGCGATGATCACCAGGGGGCAGCTGAACAACTTGCTGCAGGCTTTCCCCCAAACTTCGTGGATCAAGCTGTGCACAAGCTGTCGCTATACCGCTGCAGCCCCATAGATACGTGACCTGCAGCCTATCGATCATAAATCGTACAGTGGCTCATGGCGCAAACGGGCGGCCACAGGACGCAGGAAGCCACCTGAACTGTGCATGGAACTGTGGATAGCTTGTATAACTTTGCCCGAGCCGACGCAAACCACTGCGCCCCTATAGAGGTCGCTTTAGCCCGTAGGGCAAGGCAGGAGCGCTGCCGACGAATCGAAATGCCGGCGCAGGCGTTGCACACAATTACTGTGTGCGCCGTTGTGGATAAGCTGTTTGGTCACGGCTATAGGCCAGGCATGGCGGGCCCTGAGGGGCACCGCCTAGATTTTGACCAACGCCAATCAGTAATCGATGCTCACGTCGTTACGCGGCACGCTGCAGCAGGACAGGATGTAGCCTTCAGCCACGTCCTCGTCGGTGATCCCGCCGTTATGCTCCATGTCCACGTCGCCCGCCGTCTTGAGCACCTTGCAGGTACCGCAGATGCCCATGCCGCATGCCTTGGGGATATGCAGGCCAAGCTTGGCTGCCGCCGCGTGCACGGTTTCGCCCGGGCCGACCTGAATGCTTTTGCCGGTACTGGTGAAGGCCACCTGGTTGCGATCGGCAACCGGCACTTCGGGCGCGTCCGCAGCCTGCTCGGCAAGCTCCCTGACCTCCTGGCGCACCTCCGCCGGTACCGGGCCGAAGGCCTCTTCGTGGTAGCGGCTCATGTCGAAGCCCTTGGCCTCGAGCAGACGCTTGACCGCGCTCATATAGGGCGTAGGGCCGCAGCAGAAGATTTCCCGCTCCAGGTAATCCGGCGCCATCAGCTCCAGCATCGACTGGTTGAGGTAGCCGCGGTAGCCCGACCAGGCCTCGCCCAGGCCGTGCTTCTCGCAGATCACGTGCAGGCTGAAGTTGCTGATCCGCGCCGCCATGTGCTCCAGCTCGCGGTGGTAGATGATGTCCTTTGGCGAGCGGGCGCTGTGCACGAACACCATGTCGACGTTGGCGTTGGTGTCGTAGAACCAGCGCGCCATCGACATCACCGGGGTGATGCCCACCCCGCCGCTGAGAAACAGCACCCTGTCGGCCGGGAAATCGATGGCGTTGAACAGCCCCACCGGGCCATGCACTGCCAGCTCCTGGCCTTCGCTCAGGTTGTCGTGCAGCCAGTTGGAGACCTTGCCGCCCGGCACCCGCTTGATGGTGATGGAAAAGCTGTAGGGCACCGACGGCGCACTGGAAATGGTGTACGAACGCATCACCGGCTGGCCGTCGATTTCCAGCTCCAGGGTCACGAACTGCCCCGGCTTGAAGAAGAACAGCACCGGCTGGTCGGCCATGAAGCAGAAGGTGCGCACGTCCCACGTTTCCTGGATTACCTTGACGCAGCGCACCACGTGGCGGCCATTGCTCCAGGTCTGGGTAGTAACGGGATAGAGGAAGTCGTTCGACATGTCGGTTCTCTCGCGCACGCAGGCCGCTCACCGGCCCATTCTTTGCCGCGATTGTGCGCAACGCCTGTGGCGCTCATTTACCTGCCAGCGACATCGGCATGCTAACGGCGACCTGCCCCGTAGACACTGGCGTACCCAGTCGGGAAATGATTCGGCCATGTCGCCCATGGATAAGGTTCGCCCCGCGCCCGGCTCCACACTCGCCCCCAAGCCGAACAGGATAAGAGCGTCAGCCGCAGCCCCCTATGCAACACGCCATTCGGCAGGCGATCCGGGCAGCGACCCGCCACCTTGCGTACCACCGCAATAGCCACTTTTACGGCAGGCGCCGCGCGCTCGCCATGAGGAGTTCTCCGATGACCGTCACCTCTACGCTGAGCCTTGGCGACCCGCTGGAACAGGCCCGCGCCGCCGCAGCCGAGATGCTGCAGAGCCGCGAGCGGACCTTTTCCCTGCCGCAGCCGTTCTACAACGACGAACGGGTGTTCCAGCTCGACATGCAGGAGATCTTCCACAAGGAATGGCTGATCGCCGGCATGACCTGCGAGATTCCCGCCAAGGGCAACTACCTGACCCTGCAGATCGGCAACAACCCGATCATCGTGATTCGCGGCGCCGAGGGCGTGGTGCACGCCTTCCACAACGTCTGCCGTCACCGTGGCTCGCGCCTGTGCACCAGCGAGAAGGGCAAGGTCGCCAAGCTGGTCTGCCCGTATCACCAGTGGACCTACGAAGTGGATGGCCGCCTGCTGTTCGCCGGCAGCGAGATGGGCACCGATTTCAACCTGGCCGACTACAACCTCAAGCCGGTGAACTGCAAGACCGCCGGCGGCTACATCTTCATCTCCCTGGCCGAGAACCCACCGGCCATCGACGAGTTCCTCGCCACCCTGGCGCACTACATGGAACCCTACGACATGGAGAACGCCAAGGTGGCGGTGCAGAGCACCCTGGTTGAAAAGGCCAACTGGAAGCTGGTGCTGGAAAACAACCGCGAGTGCTACCACTGCAACGGTTCGCACCCGGAACTGCTCAACACCCTGCTCGAGTGGGACGACACCCACGACCCCCGCGCGACCCAGTCGTTCAAGGACCACGTGGCCGAATCCGCCGCCAAGTGGGAAGCCGAGAAGATCCCTTACCTGCATGCCGGCTTCGGCCTGCGCAACCGTATCGTGCGCATGCCGCTGCTCAAGGGCACCGTGTCGATGACCATGGACGGCAAGCAGGGCTGCAAGAAGCTCATGGGCCGCATCCAGAACCCGGACCTGGGCTCGATGCGCATCCTGCACCTGCCGCACTCCTGGAACCACTGCATGGGCGACCACATGATCGTGTTCACCGTGTGGCCGATCAGCGCCCAGGAAACCATGGTCACCACCAAGTGGCTGGTGCGCAAGGACGCCGTGGAAGGCGAGGATTACGACGTCGCCCGCCTGCGCGAAGTCTGGGACGCCACCAACGACCAGGACCGTCGCCTGGCCGAGGAAAACCAGCGTGGCATCAACTCCACCGCCTACCAGCCCGGCCCGTACTCGAAGACCTACGAGTTCGGCGTGGTCAACTTCATCGACTGGTACAGCGAGCGCATGCTCAGCAACCTGGGCGCCGCCCCGGCGCCCTATCTGCGCGATGTGAAGACCCAGTGAGTGGCCTACGACGGCACGCCTAGCGTGCGCCGTCGTTGCCCCTCCAGCATCTCTTGAAAGCCCCGCTGGCCCTGGCCTGCGGGGCTTTTCTTTGCCGCTCGGAACATCAGCGGAATGTTTCACAGCATTTCACGCCATCAAACGGAACAATCGAACGGCCCCGGCCCACTGACGCACACGCGGTATTGCCAGCGACGCGTTTAGGCCACCCGTCACCTTGGCGAGGAACCCACCGTGAGCGTCAACCCCCTGAGCAAAGGCCCCAACGAACAGAGCGGCGCCGACAGCCTGCGTTTCGACAACATCATGCACCTCAGCCTGAAGGGCAATGCCAAGCCCAGGCAGGATCGCAGCGCCACCGACAACGAGCAGTGGCCGCCGCTGGACAAGACCCGGGTCGATGCGCCCAGGGACGGCAAGATCCGTTACCAGCTCGATGGCCAGGGCGTGATGGTCGAGCGCTCGGTGAACCCCGAGCTGTACAAGTTCCTGGTCAACCTGCACGCCCTCAACCAGGTTCCCGAGCAGAAGGCCCAGGTGGTCGCGGCGATGGGCGACGAGCACGCCATCGCCGACCGCAACACCGAGGTGCAGGAGTGGGGCGATTACACCCAGTTCAAATGGCAGGGCAACCTGGAAGATGCCGAGGTGATCACCTACGTCACCGCGGACGGCGAGACGGTCACCGTATCGAAGGCCCTTACCCCGCAGCTGTTCATCGAAGTGCAGCAGATCGGCCTGTCGCGCTACACCCTCGAACAGCGCGTCGCCGATGGCCGGGAGGTCGCCGGCCCCGACACCTATGTGGCCGAACATGATATTGCCCTCTGGGGTGGCCCGGAGGAGTTCGGCAATGGCGTCATCCAGTTCGAAACCAAGGATGGCAAGAAGTACGTGGTATCCGAGCACGAAAACAAGGCGCTGTACGACCGCGTAGCAGGGATGTGGAGCGACCACGTCAAAGGCGGCGACGCGATCCAGAAACTGCGTGAGAAATATGACCTGCCCGACCTCGACAAGCTGGACCTGCTCGGCCAGAGCAGCGGCGAGAAGGCCAACAAGGACGACAAGCAAGAGATGACGGTGGTCGAGCTGGCCACCAAGAACCTGCTCGACAAGTACAAGAAGCTCATCGACGACGGCAAGGTCGGCAAGGACAGCGACATCTACAAGCTGGTCAAGGCCATCGAGGCCAAGGCGTCGATGGAAAGTGGCCACCGCATCACCCCTTACATCGAGGATCCGCGCGGCGGCAACACCACCTGGCGCAAGTTCGACAGCGATGGTGAAACCCTGAGCACCGAGGACATGCAGGACATCCTCAACGGCAACTCGGTGGACGAGCTGCTCGCCGAGATGTTCACCAGCGGCAACGGCGAGAAGGACAAGATCGGCAAGGAATACCAGGCCGAACTGGACAGCGCCATCGAGAAGATCAGCGGCGCAGACAAGACCAGCCTGGCCGACGAACTCTACGACACCCTGACCAGCCTGGATTTCGTCCGGTACCTGGCCGACATGAAAGAGCAAGGCCTGGGCAGCGAAGGCCAGGCCGAGGTCGCCCGGCTCGCCTCCAGCCTGGAGCTGCTCGACCCGGAGCGCGCCCGCCAGGCCGAGTCGGCGCTCAAGCAGAACGGCATCCTGGTGGAGATCGACACCCTGGTCGGCGACCCCGGTGCGATTCCCGACGAGTACAAGGAACTGGCCTACAAGGACATGGGCGCGCTGATCAAGACCGTGCTCAAGTCCGCCGACATTCCGCGCCGGGTGCAGGACAGCATCGAGAAGTTCTACAACGAGCTGCTCAATGACAAGACCAAGATGGCCGACTTTGCCAAGCTCTCGGAGCAGCTCAATAACGGCACCATCACCCAGGCCGACTTCAATAAGCAGCTGGAAACCAAGTACATCCCGGCGGAAGTCAGCAAGGACGACTTCACCAGGGCCATCGGCACGCTGAACCAGTATGGCGTGCTCGGCACCATTTCCGCATTCGGCTCCCTGGGCGGGGCGATCTACATGCTTTCGGCCAAGAATGGGCAACTATCCGACGAGCCCCTGGAACGCCTGGCCATCGCCAAGGATTTCATCACCTTCCTCAGTGGCGGTGCGCAATTCGAAAAAACCAAAATCTTCGACCTCTTCACCAAGACCAACACCGCCGAGCTGCTGGGCCTGAGCAAGACCCTGCCGGAAATCTGGGGCAAGGAAAACGGCACCCTTGGCAAGAAGGTCGAAGGCTTCCTGCGCGATCGCGGCATCAAGGGCATTCCCGATGCGGTGGAGAGCCGCGCCAACAGCGTGATCGAGCTGGGTTCGCTGAATGGTGGCGGCGGTGGCGATGCGCTGGATCAGGTCAGGCTTTCCGCCGAAGCCTCGGGTATCGGCTCGTTCGACGATGCCGATAGCCGTGCGCTGCTCAGCGACATCATCACCCGCGCCGGCGGCAACCCGCCCGACGACTACTCACGCTACAGCAGCCTCAACCAGATTGCCGAAGAGCAGAACCTCACCATCACCGAGGAACACATCAACGACGCCATCAACGAGCGGCGTGCCGCGAACGGGCTTGGTGAAATTGCCGATGACGTCTCGGTCAACGAGTTCGCCAGCCACCTCGATGACGCCGCCAACCGCCCGCTGCCACCCTCGATCACCTCCTCGGGCTACTCCACCTATACCGATGCGGTATCGACCATCTATGAAGACGCGGTGGAATACTTCGAAGAGCGCAACATCACGCCGCCCAGCCGCGAATCGGTCGAGCGCGTGGTCAGCGAGCGCATCGAGGAGTCCGGCCGCAGCGTACCGGCGGCCAACGACCCCTTCGACGGCGACCTGCGCCTGGATGGCGACTCGATCAACCAGATGTTCGAGAACGACAACCGCCCGCCACCGGCCGCCGAGGTGATCGACGATGCCGTCGACCGCCTCAACGACACGGTGCGCAACAGCTCGGTGCAGGGCATCGTCGACACCGAGACCATCAACAGCGCCCTGGGTGGCGCCGATACACCGTCGATAAAGCCCGGCCTGGCGGCGAAGATCGGCGGCACCCTGACCAAGGTGCTGGGCGTGGCGCCGGATATCCTCAGCGTCGCCGATATCGTCATGGGCGGCTTCACCATCAAGGACGCCATCGCCAACAACAGCGACCTGGGCAAGGCCGCGGGTGCCCTGCAGATCATCAGCGGCGTGGCGGGTACCACCGCCGGCGTCATCGGTACGGTCGGGCTGTTCGCCAGCATCGGTGCCCTGGCCGGCGCCACTGGCCCGCTGTTCCTGATCACCGCGGGGCTGGGGCTGATCGGCGGCATCATCGGCATCTTCGTCGATCACGAGAAGAAGCAGAAAGCCACCGACAAGGAAGGCCAGTGGTTCAAGGACCTCGCCGAACTCGGCCTGACCCAGGAAGACTGGGGCGACAAGCTCGAGTACGCCCGCTACAGCTTCTACGAATACGACGGTCGCGATGCGCCCGCCGGCCAGAGCATCTACGACTACCAGAAAGATGAATGGGAGCATTTCAAGGAAACGCCCCAGGAAGGCGGCTCGTCCATCAACCGCCTGGACGACGACAAGCATCTGGCCAAGTACGACAAGGCGTTCTACGAAGAGAACCGCGAGGTCATCCACACCATCCGCGAGCGCTGGGATGACTGGAACGGCAAGGACGACATCGTCAGCAAGAAGGACCTGCAGAAGATCGCCAGCGGCGGTGGCAGCGACGAGGACAAGGCGGCCGCGCAGTTCCTGCTCGATAACAGCGGCTTCTGGGATCAGCTCGACACCCAGTGGGGCAAGGGCGGCCAGGACAGCAAGGTGAGCACCAACGACCTCAACACCTGGCTGAAGATGGTCGGCGCTCACCAGGAGGATTACGGTCGCGCCTATTACGACGAGCACCAGAGCATCATCGAAACCATTCGCGAGCGCTGGGACGCCTGGAACGGCAAGGACGCCATCGTCAGCAAGAAGGACCTGGAGAAGATCGCCAACGGCGACGGCAGCGAGGCCGAGAAAGCAGCGGCGCACTTCCTGCTCGACAACCCGGGCTTCTTCGACCAGCTCGACAACCTGGCCAAGAACGACAGGCGCGACGGCAAGATCAGCACCGCCGACCTTGACACCTGGCTCAAGGCCATCGGCCTGGAGAAGACCGACAAGAGCGAGCTGACCTACAACCCCAATGACGACATGCCAGCCTGGCGGGTGATGCGCGGCTGATGGACGCCGCAGCGGTACGCGCCCTGGTGGGCTGAAGCCCACCCTACCGGTGTCCCCATCGCAGGGTGCGTTTTTCACCACGCTGATTGAGCCGCGCCGCGCCGGGGCGCCGGCTACTGGGGCCGGCCGAGCCCAGCGTTGCTCACTGGCAACCCGATCACCCGGCCGACATAGGCAGAGCGCGGCACCTCCTGCTGCGCCCCGGCCAGTTCCGCGACGCGCGCTGCAACCTGCTCGTCGAACGGCGCCGAACGACTGGTGGCCGTGCCGATGTTCATCAGCATCTGCTCGCTTTCGGCCACGATCTGTCCGTCAGCGCAGCGCTCGATCAGATGATGGATGTGCAGGCGCTTGCGGTCATGGCCGAGCAGTTGGGTGCGCACCTGCAACTCGCCGCCGAGTTTCACCTCAGCGAGAAAGTTGAGGTGGCACTCCAGGGTGTAGAGCGTATGCCCGCTGCGCGCCCTGCCCGCTTCGTCTAAGCCGATAAGATCCATCAGCCCGTCGCTGGCGAAACTGCAGATCAGCAGGTAATAGGCATCGCGCAGATGGCCGTTGTAATCGACCCAGTCGGGCTGCACGGCGGTCTTGTAGGTGACGGGCAGCATGCTCATTCCTCGAAGGCGAAGCCGTGGCGCGCCTTGGTCTCGCGAATCGCGCCGAGTACCGCCAACAGGCAGTCATCGCGATAGCGCTCCAGCTCGGCGAGACTGCGCTGGCCCTGCTGCACGCCCGTGCCGGCGACCACATCGTCGATCAGTGCCTCGCTCAGCTCAGGCGCCTGCAGGTAGGTCCAGGGCAGTTTCAGCGCCGGGCCGAACTGGGCCATGAAGTGACGCATGCCGGCATCGCCACCGGCCAGGGTATAGGTCAGGAAAGTACCCATGAACGACCAGCGCAGGCCGGCGCCGAAGCGGATCGCATCGTCGATCTCGCCGGTGGTCGCCACACCGTCGTTGACCAGGTGCAGCGCCTCGCGCCACAGCGCCTCGAGCAGGCGGTCGGCGATGAAGCCCGGCACCTCCTTGCGTACGTGCAGCGGGCGCATGCCCAGTGCGCTGTAGATGCCGATGGCCGCCTGCACCGCCGCGGGCGCAGTGCGCTGGCCGCCGACCACCTCGACCAGCGGCAGCAGGTACACCGGGTTGAACGGGTGGCCGACCACGCAGCGCTCGGGGTGCTGCGCCTCGGCATAGAACTCGCTGGGCAACAGCCCCGAGGTGCTGGAGCCGATGATCACCTCGGGACGCGCTGCGGCGCTGATCCGCGCATGCAGATCGAGCTTGAGGTCGAGGCGCTCGGGCGCGCTTTCCTGGATGAAGTCGGCATCACGCACACAGGCATCGAGGTCAGTGAAAAAGTGCAGGCGATCCAGCGACGCCCCCGGCGCCAGCCCCTGCTTTTGCAGGGCCGGCCAGGCGTTGGCGATGCGCGTGCGCAATGCCGCCTCGGCACCGGGCGCCGGGTCCCAGGCGTGCACGTCCAGGCCGTGGGCCAGGGCGCGGGCGACCCAGCCGGCGCCGATCACGCCGGTACCCAGGGCGGCGAAAATCTTGATATCGGTAATGAAGGTCATGCTTGAACTCCGCTGGCCCGGACACAGGCCGGGGGATGGCGTTAGGGAATGCCCCGGCTTAGATCCGGGCTACCGCTGTCGCGGCTAAAGCCCCTGCCACAGGAGCAGCGCAAATCTGTGGCAGGGGCCGGTGGGCGTATCGCGTTAGCCGCGACGCTTGAGCTTCATCTTTTCCCGCCCCTCGGCCGGGCTCAGCACACGGCCACCGAGGCGTTCGATGATCTGCGCCGCCCGCTCGACCAGCGAGCCATTGCTGGCCGGCACGCCCTTGTCCAGCCAGATGTTGTCTTCCAGCCCCACGCGCACGTTGCCGCCCAGCAGCATGGCCTGGGCGAGCATCGGCATCTGCATGCGGCCGATGCCGAAGCCGGCCCAGGTCAGGCCCGCCGGCAGGTTGTCGACCATCGCCTTCATGGTCGCGGTATCCGCCGGCGCGCCCCACGGGATGCCCAGGCACAGCTGGATCAGCGGGTCGTCGAGCAGGCCCTCCTTGATCATCTGCTTGGCGAACCACAGGTGGCCGGTGTCGAAGATCTCCAGCTCGGCCTTCACGCCCAGCTCGGTGATGCGCTTGGCGCCAGCGCGCAGCTGCGCCGGGGTGGACACGTAGATGAAATCGCCATCGCCGAAATTCAGGGTGCCGCAGTCCAGGGTGCAGATTTCCGGCAGCAGCTCTTCGATATGGGCCAGGCGGGTCAACGGGCCGACCAGGTCGGTGCCGGCGCCGAACTCCAGCGGCTCCTCGCCCTTGCCGATTTCCAGGTCGCCGCCCATGCCGGCGGTGAGGTTGATGATCACGTCGGTGTCGCTTTCGCGAATGCGCTCGACCAGCTCGCGGTACAACGCCACGTCGCGGCTCGGCTTGCCGGTGTGCGGGTCACGCACATGGCAATGGGCGACGGTGGCACCGGCCTTGGCGGCCTCGATGGCAGCCGCGGCGATCTGCTTGGGCGTCACGGGAATGGCCGGATGGCGGCCGACGGTATCGCCAGCGCCGGTGACCGCGCAGGTGATGATGACGTCATGGTTCACGGTCGATCTCCTTGGTGGGAACTGCCTGGCTCATGCCGATCAGGCGCCAGGCAGATTCTCGGGACGAACGCCGCCCCCACGCAGAGCGCGGTGGCAGCCTGGGCAATGGTTAAGGGGTGAGCTTCAGGGCCTGGGCGGCCGGCTTGCCGTCGCGGCTGGTAACGCCGTCGAGCCAGGCGGTGACCACCTCTGGATTGGCGGCGATCCACTCGCGCGCCACCTTGGCCGGCGCCTGGCGATCCATGATCGGCTGCATCAGCTCGGCCTCCTGGGCGCTGGTAAAGCGCAGGCTGGTGAGCAGGCGATTGGCATTCGGGCAGCGCGTGGCGTAATCCGGCGAGGTCACGGTGGACACCGTGGCGGCGCCATCATTGGGGCCGAATGCATCCTCGGTGCCGGTCAGGTAGGTGATCGGCATCTGCAGGTTCATCGGGTGCGGCTTCCAGCCAAAGAACACCACCGGCTTCTCGTTGCGCACCGCACGGCCAACGGCGGCGAGCATGCCGGCCTCGCTGGACTCGACCAGCTTGAAGTCGCCAAGGCCGAACTGGTTGCTGTCGATCATCTTCTGGATCGCCGTGTTGGCGCCCGAGCCGGCCTCGATGCCGTAGATCTTGCCGTCGAGCTGATCCTTGAAGCGGGCGATATCGGCGAGGGTCTTGATGCCCTGCTCGGCGGCATAGGTCGGCACGGCGAGCACCGCCACCGCATCGTCCAGCGAAGGCTTATCGGCCACCTTCACCGCGCCGGCATCGAGAAAGGGCTTGATGTTGTCGTCCATGATCGGCTTCCAGTAGCCGAGAAAGGCGTCGACCTGGCCCTTCTGGATGCCGGCGAAGATGATCTGCTGCGAGGCCTGGGTCTGCTTGGTTTCATAGCCGAGCCCCTGCAGCAGCTCGCTGGCCACGGCGGTGGTGGCGACCACGTCGGTCCAGCCGACGGCGCCCAGGCGCACGGTCTTGCAGCTCGCCTCCTCGGCGGCCAGCAGGGGTGAGCTGAACAGGGTGAAGGTGCAGCATGCGGCGAACGCGGTGAGCGCTTTCATGATGGGGCTCCTCAACGGTTTGGTCTGGTTCTTAGTACCGTGTGACCGGAACGGCTGAATTCCGATGAGCCCACCTTACCCAGTTGTCGTGCCGGGAATTCGCACCATATCGACATAAAACCACAACATAGCGACTTGATCCTGCAGCGTACCTGCCGTTAGATAGGGGCTCCATACGGCGGAGCGCCCCATGTCGCAGCACTTCTGCTTTCTCCTGCTGCCCGGCTTTTCGATGATGGGCCTGATGTCGGCCATCGAGCCGCTGCGGGTCGCCAATCGCTTTCACGCGCCCCATTACCACTGGCGCCTGCTCAGTGGCGACGGCCTGGCGGTGCCGGCCAGCAACGGCATGTCGCTGAATGTCGACGGTGCCCTGGATGACGACCTGGCCGGCTACAGCCTGTTCGTGGTCGCCGGTTTCGATCCGTTGGCCGGCTTCAACCCGCAGCTGGCGGGCCGTCTGCGCCGTGCCGAGCGTGAATGCCAGGTACTGGGCGCCATCGATACCGGCAGCTTCGTACTCGCCGAGGCCGGGCTGCTGGAAGCCAGGCAGCGCTTCACCCTGCACTGGGAGGCGCTGGAGGCCTTTCGGGAACGTTATCCACAGCTGCAACCGACCCAGGAGCTATTCGAGATCGATGGTCGACGCATCACCAGTGCCGGCGGCACCAGCAGCCTCGACCTGATGCTCGGGCTGATCGGCCGCGACCACGGCGAGCCGCTGTCGATCCAGGTGTCCGAGCAGTTCGTGCTGGGCCGCATCCGCACCCGGCTTGACCACCAGCGCATGCAGGTCAGCAGCCGCTACGGCATCCACGACAAGAAGCTGGCGCTGGTGATCGGCGAAATGGAGCGTTGCACCGAGCAGCCGCGCACGCCCGGGCAATTGGCCGCCATGGTCGGCATTACCACCCGCCAGCTGGAGCGGCTATTCCGCCAGCACCTGAACACCACGCCGGTCACCTTCTACCTTGCCCTGCGCCTGGACAAGGGTCGCCAGCTGCTGCGCCAGAGCGACCTCAGCGTGCTGGAAGTGGCCCTGGCCTGCGGCTTCGACTCGGCCTCCTACTTCGCCCGCCGCTACCGCACCCGCTTTGCCGTCAGCCCGCGCGAAGACCGCCATCAGGCCTAGGTGGCGCGGGCGATCAGCTCACCTGCTCCAGCCACTTGTCGATGTCCTTGCGGCTGATCTTGCCATCGGACTTGGTGTTGTTGGGGTGGAAGCGGATGGTGTCGAGGAACTCGAAGAATTCCTTGTTTTCCATCAGGAAGCGCACCGCGTCGATGTCTTCCTTGGAGTTGTCGAAACGGTCATCGCCGTTGAGCAGCTTGTTGAAATCCTTGTCGCTGATGATGTCATCGCTGCCCTGCCACTGCTCCCAGTTGTCGACGATGCGCTCGATCTTGTCCTTGTTGTCGCGATAGAACTCGGCGTCGAACTTGTCGCTGTGGGTGACCAGATCCTGCATGTTGTCGGTGAACCAGTCATCGTCGATGCGCCCATCCTTCTCGACCTTCTCGGTGAATTCCTTGTAGTGCTCGGGTTGCGCCTCCCAGACGGGAATGTCCTCGGGGTACCAGGCATCGAAGCGGTCTTCGTACTTGCCCTCGTAATAGTTGTACTCGTAGCCCATGTGCACCAGGTAGTTGAGCTTGTCGCCCCACTCCTTTTCCAGCACGCCATCCTTGTCCAGCTCGCGGAAGTAGTCGCGTACCTTCTCGACCGTCTCCTCGCTCTTCTTCAGGGCGACCACGCCGCCGATGATGGCGCCGATGAAACCCAGTACCGCACCCACACCACCGGCGGCGGCGGCAACCACCCCGGCAACGGCCGCCGAACCGACGCCAATGGCTGCCGCCAGGCCGGCCCCGCCCATCACCAGCCCGGCGGTGCCGCCGACCAGCTGCAGGCTCTTGGCGGCGAACTGTTCGGGCGTGCCACCTTCCTTGCGCAGCTTGTCGATGCCCATGCCGCCGAGTACCAGGTCGAGCACCCCACCCACCACGTCGGCAGCGCCGCCGATGGTCGACAGCGCACCCCCCACCCAGCGCAGCCGATCGGCCTCGGGCACCTTGCTCAAATCCGGGTTCTTGTCGGTGATGTTGAGAAAGCTGGTGCGCGCCGCGTCACGCTGCTCCGGCGGCAGCTGTTCGATCAGGTCCTCGACTGCCGGCCGCGATTTGCGGGTGGTGTCATCGAACTCCTTCCAGAAATTTTCAGCGGTGAAATCCTTGCCCATGTCGAGCTGGGGCAGCTCTTTGAGGTTGTCGAGTTTCTGCTGCCGTTCCTTGAGTTCGATGGCGTCGGTTTCCGACACGTCCCTGGGTTTGAAGTGCTTGTCCCAGACGGTTTCCTTGAGGCTCTTGCCCAACCCCAGCGTATCGGCAATGCTCGGCTTGCCCGGGCTGCTCGGGGTGCGGAACAGTTCTTCATAGGCCCCGGTGACCATGGTGGCCATCGGCGAGATCATGCTGATGGTGGTCACGAAGTTCTTCGCCGCCTCGATGCGCTCGGCCGGCGTTTCGCCGAAGTTCAGCCCGCCATCGGAGAGCTTGTAGATCCCGGCGACCATCGAGATCAAACCGGCGCCGGAACTCAGTACCCCGGTCTTGCCTAGCTTGCCCAGTACCCCGGCGACACCGTCGCGCTCGGCCAGGGGGACTTTCGCCACCGCCTTTTCGATCTTCTCGGCGGTGATGGCACCGGAATTCCCCGAGGGGTCGTTGATGCTCGCCTTGGCGCTGTCCTTGAGCAGCTGGGTCAGCGGCTCCCGGGAGTTTTCCGCGGCGGTGACCAGCTTCTGCTCCTCGGCATTCAGCTCGGGCTTGGCCTGGCCCTTCTCCTTGCCGCCGCCGAAGAAGTAGTTGTAGATGTCGGTACCGCGCTTGGTACCCAGCACCGAGGTCATCATGGTGGTCAGCAGGGTGGAGACCATGTCGGTGGTGGCCTTGTCGACGTTCTCCTCGCCGACGCCTTCGACACCATCCTTGTACAGCTCGTTGAGCTGGTCGATGGGAATGCCGAACTTGAACTCGGTGTCGATCTGCGCCGCCAGCTCCGAATCGAGCAGGCTGAGTGATTGCATGTCGGCGGCATAGCGGGCCGCCGCGCCTTCGGGGTTGTCCTTCTCCAGCGCCTCGAGCGCCTCTTTGTACTCGGGGTCGCGCAGGGTCTCGGCCAGCTTGTCCTTGAAGCCGTCCTTGTCCTCGACCTTGTCGATCGCTTCCTTGAGAAAACGATCGTTGTCGGCGGCGATGTCCTCATCGGTCATCAATGCCAGCAGCTCCTCGCCGAGCTTGCCCTCGTCCACCAGGCCGCGCATTTCGGCCGGGTTCATCTCCTTGGGATCCTTGCCATAGCTGGTGGTGGTGCTGTTGAAGGCGCCGTTGGTGGTGCTATAGGGCAGGTACTGGAAGCCGCCGCTGAGCATCGCCCGGGCTTCGAGCAGGCGCAGGTACTTGGCTTCCTTGGAGTCGGACGGCTTGTCCTTGTAGGCCTCCTTGAGATTGTCGTAATACAGCTCGCCAACGGTCTTGGCCTTGCCGTCCTTCTTCTCGCTGGTTTCGGCGAGCATCAGGTCGGTTTCCTTGGCCGGCGGCAGGTCGCGATCCTCGAATGCCTTGTCGACGGCGCCTTGCTGCTTCTCGGTCTGCACCCCGCTGAGGGTGGCGAAGTGCTCCGGCGTGACACTCTCGATGACGATGAACTTGCCACGCCGCGGCGTTTCCACGGCAAGCACGCCCGGCGCCAGGGTCTCCACCTTGGTGCCATCGGTGACCACCGGAATGTCGTCCCGGGCGCTCATCACCTTGTAGCCGTCATCCTCGATCTTGCTCTCGATCTTGTCGCGGGTCTCGGCCAGCTCCTTGACCTTCTTGTAGGCTTCCGGCGAGACCTCCTTGGAGACCGCGTACTTGCTGCCATCGGCGGTGGTGAACAGGGCCGTGTCGTTCGCACCATAGGAACCGCTGTTGTCGACGGTCAGCTGGAAGCCGTGGACAGGGTGATACACCGCCGCGCTCATATCCATGTAGCCGTCTTCGATGAAACGCAGATCGCCCAGCTCGGGAATCTGCTCGGCCGAGGTGACCACCTCGAACCCATAGGCTTCGCGTTTGCCAAGCCAGAGCTCATGCTCCTCGGACAGTTCCTTCTCGGTCCAGGCCGGCGGCCCGGCGACGTCACCGGCATCCAGTTTTTCCTTGGCCACCTGGTGCAGCCGCGGGTTCACGCCGGCGTGCACCAGCACCTGATCGCCGTTTTTCATGGTCACCAGCAACAGGTCGTCCCAGAGCATGAGGCGGTGGCCGCTGGACGACAGCCATTCGGTCTCGACGTTGACGATGTCCTCTTCCTTCCACTGGTGATTGCTCTCGGCCAGCGGCGGCTTGCCGTCCAGGTAGGGGCCGCGGTACTCCTTGTAGGCCTCGATGCCTTCCTTGTCGAGCTGCCCGCCCTTGCCCTGCGCTTCGCGCAGCTTGTCGTCGAACTCGGTATCGCCGGTTTCCCCGGTCACACGCTCTGGTCTTGTTGTATCGATGGTGCTCATCGGCTCTGCGCTCCGGCTCGATAAGTGGACAAGGTCGCAAAACGGCGCTGCGCTCCTTGTGCGAAAGAAGATGGCTATGGCACTTGTTGAACGGCGCAGGCAACGCGTGACGCCCCACCAAATTGACGGAAACGAGAACGGTGCACGCAAAAAGGCGCGCCCTGCTGCCCTCTCATTCAAGCAATCGAAACAAAGATGTAACAACCTGATCGCGACGGATTTCGCAGCTTTTCACGGCGACACATGGCCCTTAACAGGACGCAAGGGCGGCGCTGAACAGACTGTCAGGAGCAACGCGACATGCGATCGACCACGCTCGATGCACCCTGCCCGGGTCGGATTCCCGAACAGCTTTTGCAGCGTTATCCGAAGTTCCGAACGCGCCAGACCGGCCGAACCTCCGTGGCCATTCACAATCAATCAGTTAGCGAACGCCGAGACCCGTTCCGGTACGGCACGTTAATTGCGAAATACACCCCGCCTCTGATCGACACCGCTTTGCAGCACTGCGGTGATATACAAAAACAAGTACGTTCTGGAGGGATCTTCTTGCCTATTCAAACTGCCGCACCGGCACGTTCCGCCAGCGACCGCCGCGTCGGGCCGCCACGCGAACCGAACCCGAGCATGACGCGGTGCGCCTGGGCGCAACGGTCACCCGTGCGTACAACAACCATAATCCTCGAGGGACTATAGGCATGTATTCGACCACTCTCGGCACCACCACAACGCCGACCGAGACGCCTTACGACCATGCACCATTCAGCAGCGAAGGCGCTGTGCGGTTCGGCCCTTTCATTCTCTACCCACGCCAACACCTGCTGCTCAAGCACGGTGAGCCGGTCAGCCTGGGCAGCCGGGCGCTGGACCTGTTGATCGCCATGGCGGCGCGGCCCGGAGAGCTGCTGGAGAAATCCGAGCTGATCGCCTGCGCCTGGCCGAAGGTCATCGTCGAAGAGTGCAACCTGCGTGCACAGATCGTCGCCCTGCGCCGGGTGCTCAGCGAAGACGAAACCGGCTTCGAATACATCGTTACCGTGCCGGGCCGGGGTTATCGCTTCGTGGCACATACCGAACCCTACGCCACTGGCAGCGAGCCCAGCATGGCAGAGCGCCTGCCCTCGCTGCCCAGCCTGATCACCCGGCCGCTGGGCCGAGATACGGTGCTGCAACGCCTGGCCGAACAGCTGCAACAGACGCGCCTGGTGTCGCTGGTAGGCCCCGGCGGCATCGGCAAGAGCACCGTCGCGCTGGCACTCGGCAACCAGCTCGCCGGCGAGATGGCCTATGCCACCTGTTTCGTCGACCTCAGCGAAATCGACGAGGACAGCCGCATCCCCCACGCCCTGGCCGAGGCACTGGGCCTGCAGGCCAGCAGCGATCCCCTGCGTGAGGTGGTGCAGCACCTGCAGCAACGGCGTCAGTTATTGATTCTGGACAACTGTGAGCAGGCGCTGGACGGCACGGCGCTGGTGGTGGAAACCCTGCTCAAGTGGACCCCCGATTGCGCCATCCTGGCCACCAGCCGCGAGCCGCTGCGCACGGCCGGCGAGCAGATCGAGCGCCTGCTGCCGCTGCAGCTGCCCGCTGCCTGCGAGCACCCGAACGCCGAGCAGGCACTGGGCTATCCGGCCATCGAGCTGTTCGTGGAGCGGGTGCAGGCCAGCGACACCGCCTTTACCCTCAACGACGGCAACGTGGCGGACGTGATCAACATCTGCCGCAAGCTCGACGGTATTCCCCTGGATATCGAAATCGCCGCCACCCGGGTCAGCGCCTTTGGCCTGGGCCCATTGGCCGAACTGCTGGACGGCGAGTTCCGCCTGCAGATGGAGGGCCGCCGTACCGCCCCGCCTCGTCACCGCTCGCTGCGCGCCACCCTGGACTGGTCCTACCAGACCCTGGCGCCCGCCGAACAGGCGATGCTGCGCCTGGTGGCGATCTTCAACGGCACCTTCACCCTGAACGCCGTGCGCGCCCTGGTCGAAGGCGACGCGATGCTGCCGGGTGACCCGCTGCCGCTGATCGAAAGCCTGGTGGACAAGTCGCTGTTGATCGCCCACCGCGACGACACCCTCAAGTACTACCAGATGCCCAAGAGCGAGCGCCTCTACGCGCTGGAGAAGCTTGACCAGACCGGCAGTACCCAGCGCCTGGTCGCCCGCCATGCGGCCTATGCACTGGGGGTGGTGAAGAAGGCGGCCAGCCAGCTGGATGCCGTGGTGCCGGAAGCCTGGAAGAACCTCTACGGCGCGGAGAGCGACACCATCCGCTCGGCGCTCACCTGGGCCTGCTCCACCGACGGCAACCAGTCCCTGGGCCTGGAACTGACCTTGGCGGCACTCGGCCTCGGCCCCTACCGTGATCGCTCATCGAGCCCGCGGGTGGAACCGCCGGCCGCGCAGCAGCCGTTGCGCCAGCAGGTTCGCTGAGCACAGAAGATCAGGGCATCGTGGCCGGAAGGCGGCCGCCACGACAGATCCTGACCGCCTGGAACCTGAGGGCCTGCCAGTAACGCACAGGCCAGCCGTGGTCACTTGCACAGCGCCTCACGGGTGCGAATTGTGGTGAATATCCGCTGCACAGAAGCGGAACGCTGCATCCTTTGTCATAACCTCTGCAAAACCCACCCTTCTGTGCGTTTTGCATGACGCGTTCACGGCAAGCGGAGCAAACCATGACCACCATTCACCAGGGCGACCGCCTCGCTACGCAGCCGGGCAGCGGCGCCTCCTTCGACCAGGTTCTGAAGCACTCGCGCCTGTTGTCCAGCAAACCTGCCGATGGCTACCGCCAGGCCAAGCCGGAGCAGGCGCCGCCGCGCCTCGAGGAGTACGAGCGCATCGAGGCACCCGGGCAGGTGGCGGCCGATACCGTGCGCTATGTCACCCGCGACGGCGAGCAGGTGATCGTCTATCGCTCCAGTACACCGGCGCTCTACCAGCGGGTGGTAGAGGATCACTACACCCTCACCGCCCAGGCCGAAGGCTATACCCTGGCGGTCGACAACAACGATACCCTCGCCTATTACGAGCACATCACCAGTATCGACACCCGCAATGCCGAGAGCGGCGTCATCACCTACCAGTTCGGCGCCAACCAGTGGGTCATTACCCAGAGCCATACCCCCGACACCTTCAAACGCCTGCTGCACATGGAGCAGGTGCTTGCCTACAAGAACGACGGTTACGCCCTGCTCGGCGCCCAGCAGACCCTGCCCATGAGCAGCACGGCCTACCGGAGCATCGAAACCCTGGGCGACGGCCTGACCCGGGTCGAGACCAGCGACGGTCAGCGCTACATCGTCTCTGCCCAGTTGAATCCCCAGGCCCATCAGCAACTGCAGTACCTGAGCGAGGTACGTGGCCAGATCGACGCCGCTGGCCAGCAGGGCTACGGGGTCGTGGAATCGCTGCCAGCCGACTATGACATCGACAAGCTGCAGGTCGAGCGCATCGACAAGCAAACCGGACTTATCCAGTTCCGCTACGACGGGCAGGCCTACCTGCTCGCGCCCGGTGACGCCAGCGAGGCCGAGATGCAGCTGCCCGCCGGCGTGCGTATCGGCCTGGCGGGTGCCAACGAGCGGTCGCCGAGCCTGGAGTTGCGCGGCTCGCGGCTCTACGATCTGCTCGCGGCATTGAAGCAGACCGAAGGCAGCGTCGCCCATGACGCCCTGGTCAATGCCATCAAGAATGGTGACAGCCTGGCCAGCGACGCCAACGAGCCCGTTGCGCTGGCCGAGATCGACAACGTGCATGCCTTCAGTGAGGGCGGCGTGCAGGTCATCACCCTCAAGGACGGCAGCAAGGTGGTCGCCATCCAAGCCCTGGCGCCGGACTCGTTCAAGGCCTATGCCCAGGCGGCCGAGGTGCTTGCCGGCATCGCCCGGGCCGAGGGCGATGGCTACCGCCTGGCAGACGCTGATCACTACCTGCCCTCCACCGAAGACATCGCCAGTATGGGTGGCGTTGGCGAGTACGGCCCCGGCCTGATCGCCTTCACCTATCGCAAACCCGGCGGCGAGGAAGAAAAGCTGATC
The DNA here is from genome assembly GCF_031119625.1 of Pseudomonas sp. G34. Classification (GTDB taxonomy): domain Bacteria; phylum Pseudomonadota; class Gammaproteobacteria; order Pseudomonadales; family Pseudomonadaceae; genus Aquipseudomonas. The sequence goes on along the minus strand of NZ_JAVHZV010000002.1, from coordinate 44,305 downwards.
GTCAGTGAAGCGACCAACCCGGAGTTGTTCGCCCAGGTGGCGGGGCACCGTGACGAGGTCACCCTGCAGATCAATGACCTCGATGCGCTGCGCAGGGAACACGGCCTGCCGCCGCTCGCGGAGGTCAGCATCAACGAGCTGCCGACCAGCGAAAGCAACGAGGACGGGCAAACCCTGAACGTGCGGGAGCTGGCCCTGCAACGCATGATCGAGACCTATCGCGAGGGCGTCAAAGACGGCAGCATCGCCGCCGACGACCCGCGCGCCCGCTTCCTGCGTGCCCTGGAAGCCAAGAGCATGGCCGAGAACGGCATGTCGATCATTCCCGAGCACGGCCGCGGCTACAAGGCCGATGCCAGCGACCCCATCGACGTAACCAGCCGGGATGTGCGCGAAGAGATATTCGATGTCCAGGCCATCGACGAAACCCTGGCCGAACTGACCAGCGACGAGACCGTCGCGGCCGACCTCGCGCGTTTCGACAAGGAGGCCAGGGACAAGGTGGTTGGCGGGCCGGAGAAGATCGCCGAGGTCGAGGAAAGGCTGAAAAGCAGCGCCAACTCCGAGGCGTTCCGGACCTACATCAAGGCGCTGGAAGCCGAGGGCAAGGGCGAACTGGCGCAGCTGGAAATCCAGCAGACCTACCTCAACCTGGCGCAGATCGACCCGCAGGCGGCCGAGCAGTTTCTCGGCGACCTGAGCCGCGACAGCATGATCATGGACCTCGATGCGATCATGGCCGACCCCAGCCAGATCAGCGAGGACAACAGCTCGCTGGCGGCGATCGACACCACCAACTACTGGCTGCGGGCGGCCCGGGCCATCCCCGATATCCCCTCGCACCTGATCAGCAGCTGGGAAACCACCCTCCAGAAGTTCGCGCTGAACAAGAACGATGCGGCGGCGTTCAGCAAGATCTACGCAGAGCTGGGTGATACCTACATGCGTAACGGCGTGGTCACCGATACCGACATCCAGCGCGCGTTCAATGCCGAGAACAATGCCTTCCGCTCGCTATCCTCGACCGAGCGGGACAACCTGACCAAGATGTTCACCACCATGAAGGACACCGGCACCCTCGGCTCGGTGTCCGGCATCTTCGGCCTGGCCCGTGGCATTTACCAGCTGCACGGCAATCCGGGTAACCTGGCCAGTACCCCGGAAGGACGACTGGCCATCGCCGCTGACTTCATCACCTTCGCCAGCTTCTCCAACAGTTTCCTCACCCTGGGCTCGAAGACCTACGACACCATCCTCAACACCAAGGTGTACGAGCACCTGGGGCTGAGCAAAAGCATCCCGGAAATGTGGGGCAAGCTGCCGCCTGTGGCGCCACCCGATGTCAATGTGGATGCCAACCTGGCCAAGCACCTGGCCGGCCAGGGCTTTATCAGCGACATACCATCCGTCTACGTTCACGACGAGAGGGGCGGTGTCACCCAGGTGATTGCCGGCCCCGACTATGGGACGGACAACCCCAACAAGGTTCCCAACGTCGCCAACCGCGACCACTACGCCAACTTCGATGCCGAGGCCTTCAAGCGCGGTTACCTGGACGGCGCCGGCAACACCAAGTACCGCATCGCCGATGCCAGCACGGGGCACCGTATCGCCGGTTCGGTATCGCGCTTCATTGGCTCTTCCGCCGACCTGGCTGGCGCGGTGACCGGCATCGTGCTGGGCGCCTTCGGCATCCGCGACGGCCTCAAGAATGGCGACTCACTGCAGACGGCCGCAGGCTTTCTCGGGGTGTTCGGTGGCTTGAGTGGCGTGGCGGCCGGCGTGGCCAGCGTCAACGGTGCCTGGGGCATCATCGGCGGTTCGGCAGGCCGCATCATTGCCGCTGCCGGGCCGGTGGGCTTCCTGATTTCGGCCGGCCTGGGCTTCATCGGCGCGATCCTGGGCACCATCAAGTCCCACAAGCTGCACAAGGTCTCCATGGAGAAGTGGGAGCAGATCCAGCAATTCGAGAAGGACGGGCTGCTGCAGGAACAGGGCGCGAACAACTACGTCTGGCTGCAGACCTACCTGTCCAACTACCGCCAGCGCGACACCCCGGATGATCGCAGCGTCTTCGAGTTCCGCCAGGCCGAATGGCAAGGCGAGGACGAAACCCACCGCGACTACCTGGGGGACGGTGCCAACGAAAGGACCGGCGGCTACTCCTGGGCCTCCGGCCACGAATACACCTTTATCGACGACGAGGGCAACGAGCATATCTACGTCAGTGGCTATGGCTCGTTCACGCCGAAGGACGAGTCCTCGCCGGACCTGCCCGAGGCCACCACCACGACCTGGGAGACGAGCTAGACGCGCCGGTCGATGGTCATGCGCCAGTTACGGGCGTGACCATCTGCACAGTGCTGACCGCCGGCCCCAGCCGATAGCGGGGCTCACCCTGGAACCTGGCTCAGATCAGCCGCGCGGCGACCAGCGCATCGGCCACCGGCTGGAAGGTATTGGCCGGAATCGGCTCGCCCTTCACCGCCCGCTTGGCGATCTCGGCCGCCAGCCTGGCGTCCGGGCTACGCGGCACGCCCAGGCTCGCCGACTGCGCCAGCAGGGCCTTGGCGTCCTCGCCCGTGGCCATGCACACCAGCACCGGTACCGGGGTTTCGCCGCGCACGTAGCGCACGCCGACCAGCCAGCCGTCTTCGCTGCCGATCATCAGGGTGGCATGGGCGATGCCCACCTTGCGGCTGCTCAGCGTCTGCATCTCGCGGCGCTGGCGCTGGCGTTCGCGCTTGATCAGCGGATCGCCGTCCATGTCCTTGCGCTCGCGCTTCTGTTCGCTGCGGGTCATGCGCATCTCGCGCTGGAACAGCCAGCGCTGCAGCAGTACATCGACGCCGCCGATCACCAGGTAGGTGAGCAGTACCGTGGCGAGTAGCGGCTTGAGCAGCACGAAGAACACCGACTCGATGCAGCCGGCGCCGCAACGCGAGGACTCCATCAACGCCTGCAGGGCGATGCGTCCCACCACGTAGAAGGCCACCGACAGCACCACCACCTTGACCAGGCTCTTGAGGAACTCGATGAAGTTGCGCATGGAGAAGATGCGCTTGGCCCCTTCCACCGGGTTGATCCGCGAGAATTCCGGCTTGATCGGTTCGCCGGAAAACAGCACGCCGCGCATGGTCACGATGTTGGTCAGGATCACGCACACCACCGTCACCCCGAGGATCGGCAGGGCGGTGCGCAGCAGCACTTGCTGGGCGCTTTCCAGCAGGCGCGGCCAGACCGTGGCGAAGGGCTCCACGTAGATGGTCGCCGCCAGGTCGAGCAGGCCACGCACCCGCGATTCGGCGACGCCGGCGAGAAAGGCGATGCACACCGAGCAGCCGAGCAGCACCACCGCCGAGACCATGTCCTGGCTTTTCGAGACCTGGCCTTTCTGCCGCGCCTCGCGCAGCTTCTTGTCGGAGGCCGGCTGGGATTTCTCCTCGCTGCCGCTGTTGCCGGCCATCAGGGCTCACCCGCGCCGGACAGCGTCTTGAGCACCTCGACGGTGCCGCGAAACTCCGCCAGTTGCTCGAGCATCAGCGGGATCAGGAAGCCGCAGTAGAGCACCATCAGAAAGGTGAATATCAGGTTCTTTATCGACAGCGAGAGGTCGAAGATATTCATCTGCGGCGCCATGCGCGACAGGTAGGCGAGCATCATGTCCGCCACCAGCAGGGCGATGATCAGCGGCGCCACCATCAGCACGCCGACGCGCATCACCTGGTCGAGAATCGCCAGCACCGCCTCCAGCGCCGCGCTGGCGATCACCGGGGTAAAGGCGGTGACCGGCCATAGCTGGTAGCTGTGGTAGAAGCCGTCGACCATCAGGATGAAGCCGCCGGACATGAAGAACAGGGTGATCAGGGTGACGCTGAGCAGGGTCGCGGTGACCCCCGCCTCGCCCGCGCCGGAGGGATCGACCAGTTGTGCCATGGTCGAGCCACGCTGCAGGTCGACCAGCTCGCCGGCCACTTCGGCAGCCCAGAACGGAATGCCGAACAGCAGGCCCACGGTCACCCCGATGAGGAATTCCTTGACCATCAGCCCGGCGAGAAAAAAGCTGCCGTAGTCCTCCAGGGCGGTCAACGCCGAGAACGCCGGCAGAAACATCGGCGCGGAGATCGCCACGGCCACGCAGCTGCGGATCATCCCGGTCAGCCCCAGGCGATTGAAGGCCGGGGTGATGAACACCAGGCCGAGCGCCCGACAGACCGCCAGGGCCGCCGCCGAGATCACCGGGTACGCGATCTCGGCGATGCCCAGACCGATATCGGCATCCATGCCCTAGCGCGTCCAGGCGGGGAAGTTGTCCAGCACGTGGCTGGCCAGGGCCGCCACCTGGGTGGCCAGCAGCGGGCCGATCAGCACCAGCACCAGCAGCACCGCCACCAGCTTGACCGCCTGCGGCAGGGTCTGGTCCTGGATCTGGGTGAGCGCCTGCAGCAGGCCGACACCGAGACCGATGAGAATGGCCACGCCCAGCGCCGGCGCGCTGAGCAGCAACACGGTCATCAGCGCCTGTTTCATCAACGACAGGAATACGTCCTGGCCCATGCTTCACCCTCCCCCGTAGCTGAGAATCAGGCCGTGCATCAGCCGTGACCAGCCGCTGACGGCGACGAACAGAAAGATCTTCAGGGGGATCGAGATCAGCGTCGGCGACACCATCATCATGCCCATGGCCATCAGCACGTTGGCCACCAGCAGGTCGATCACCAGAAAGGGGATGTACAGCAAAAAGCCAATTTCGAAGGCACGGGTCAGCTCGGAGCTGACGAACGCCGGAATCAGCACCACCAGATCATCGTCGCGCAGATCGGCACGCGCCTCCTCGGACCATACGGTCTCGGTGGCCGACACGAAGAACGCGCGCTCGGACGGGTTGGCGAAGCGCGACAGGTGGGTCTGCAAGGGCGCATGCAGGGCGTCGCCCAACTCGCGCAACTCCTCGGCGTTCTGCAGGCTGATCGAGCGGCCCTCCACCTCGCGGTACATCTCGCCGATCAGCGGCGTGGTCACGTACACCGCGAGGATCAGGGCGATGCCGTAGAGCACCAGGTTCGGCGGCGTCTGTTGCACGCCCAGGGCGTTACGGATCAGGAACAGCACCACGGAGATTTTCAGAAAGCCGGTCAGGGTCACCACCGCCAGGGGAATCAAGCCGATCGTGGTAACGACCAGGATGATTTCCAGCAGGTTGGGTTGGTAATCCGTCATAGCAGGCCACTGAAAAACGTAGCCGAGGCAGCCAGCGCAATACCGGAGGCGGCCCCGCAAAAAGAGGTGAGAAAGCGGTCGGAGTCGCGGGCGACTTTACTGGTGTAAATGAGCATTTCGAGCCTCTTTTTAACGCCGCGATGGCAACGCAGGTAGTTTTTCAGCAGCCTGATGGGCTGGCGAACCGGGTCAGGCGCACCCCTAGCCCATCGCCAATGGCAACCAGCTCGCCGCGCCCTACGCAGCGGCCGTTGACCAGCAGTTCAACCTGCTGCACATCAGCCTCGGGCAATGCCAGCACGCTGCCCTCGCCCAGCTCGCGCAGCTGCCCCAGGGGCAGTTCCAGGCTGCCGATCTGGCAGACCACGGTCAGCGGCACATCGTCCAGTTGCCCATCATCGGCGTCTTGCCCCATGGCGTTCTCCATCGTCGGGTTGATCGGTTGCCAGGCCTCGAGCAGTTGCAAGCCGGCCTGCTGACGTTTGAAACGGGCCTGCCGGTGGCCACCTGCAAGCACCAGCAGGCCATCGGCATTCGGCGGGCAGTCGAGCATCAGTACGTCGCCGGGCTGCAGGCTGCGCAGCTCGCCCAGGCTCAGGGTCTGCCAGCCGCGTTGCAGGGCCAGGCCCAGTTGCAGGATCGGCAGCGGATGGCGCGCCACCGGCAGGCAGCGCTCCAGCAGATCGGCGACGCCTTGCGCGGCGGCATGGCTCAGTTGCAGGCCAAGGGTGCCCAGCGGTGCACCGTCTGCGCTCAGTTGCAGGCTGAGCATCAGGTCACCGGGCTGCGCATCGGCGTCCAGGCTCAACGGTTGGCCGAAGGCGGCTTCGAGCGGTTCGATCCAGGGCAGCAGCGCCTTTTCCAGCAGCACGCTCTGCAGCGCCGGCGGCAGGCCCTGGAAGTCGCGCTGCAGCGCCAGCGATGCCAGCAACCGCTCGCGCAGGGCGGCATCCAGATGCAGCTGCAGCGCGGCGGTGCCCAAACGCCCCGGCACGACGCACGCGGCGTCCTGCAGCGGCGCGCCGCTGACGGCGACTTCGAACCGCACGCCCGCGACCTGGCCCTGCCAGGGCTGCCGGCGGCGCAGCAGCCGATTGAGCAGTGCCTGCCTGGCGACCTCGAGTTGCGGCAGCAGGGGCAACAGCGGCACGGGCAGCGCTTGGCGACAGTTCATCGATGCAGGGCTCCATGGGGGCGGTCTTCGGCCAGGCTTTCCTCGCGGGCCTCGGCGGCGCGCTGCTGGCGACGCGCATGCTGCTGCAGCAAGGGCTCCAGCGCCTCGCACTGCAACTGCCGACGCCGCCAGAACTGCTGGGCCTGGTCACGGCCGGCCTGTACCTCGGCCAGCTGACGGGAGGCCTGGTCGGCCTGCTCCGCCAGCTGGCCCCGTTGCGCCTCGAGCGCATCGAGCAGCTCCAGCGCACTGCGGTACTGCCCCACCGGCAGTGCCCCCGCGGTGAGCAGGGCCTGCAGTTGCCCGGCCTCGCCCTCGAGCAGCGCCAGCGCCTCGCCGACCCGCGCCTGGGCGCACTGCAGTTCGGTGGCAGCCTGCTGGCAGCGTGTTTGCCAATTGGCCAGTTGCGCTTCGGCGCGGCGCACGCGCAGGCGGCGCAGCTCGTCCAGCTGTTCAACGGCGCTCACGCCAGCACCTTGCGCAGCGCGCGCAGGGTGTCGTCGAAGCCACTGGGCTCGGCGGCGTCCTGACGCAGAAACTGTTCGATGGCGGCCTGGCGGGCGATTGCCTCGTCAGCCAATGGATCGCTGCCGGCCACGTAGTCGCCGGTGCGCAGCAGCAGCTCGATGTCGGCGTGCCGCGCCATCAGGGCACGCAGGTGACCGGCCAGTTGCCGCTGCTCCGGCTCGACCACGCGATCCATCAGGCGGCTGCGGCTCTGCAACACGTCGATGGCCGGGAAGTGGTTGCGCTGGGCCAGTTCGGCACTGAGCACCAGGTGCCCGTCGAGGATCGAGCGTACCTCCTCGGCCACCGGGTCAAGGGACGCATCGCCTTCGGTGAGTACCGTGTACAGCGCCGTGATGCTGCCGCTGGCCGCCGGCCCGGAGCGCTCCAGCAGGCGTGGCAGGGCGGAGAACAACGACGGCGGATAACCGCGGCGGGTCGGCGGCTCGCCGATGGCCAGGCCGATCTCGCGCTGGGCCCGGGCGAAGCGGGTCAGGCTGTCGAGCAGCAACAGCACATGGCGACCCTGATCGCGGTGATATTCGGCATGGGCGGTGGCCACCAGTGCCGCCTTGACCCGCTCGGTGGCCGGGCGATCGGAGGTGGCGACCACGGCCACGGTACGCGCCCGCGCCTCGGCCCCCAGGTGGACGTCGAGCAGTTCGCGTACCTCGCGCCCGCGCTCGCCGATCAGGCCGATGACGATCACCTCGGCTTCGCTGCGCCGCACGATGCTCGCCAGCAACGACGACTTGCCCACCCCGGGCTCGCCGAAGATGCCCATGCGCTGGCCACGCGCCACGGTGAGCAGACCATCGATGGCGCGGATGCCGAGCGGCATCGGCTGGGCGACAATCTGCCGGGAAAAGGGTGCCGGCGGCTCGGCCTGCAGTGGATAACGCTGCAACCCGCTGACCGGCGCACCGCCATCAAGCACATCACCCAGGGGGCCGATCACCCGCCCCAGCAGGGCATCGCCGACCAGCACGCTCTGGCTCTCGCCAGTGGCGACGATTTCGGTACGGGTCGACAGCCCCTCCAGGGAACCGACGGGTGAGAGAATCGCCTCGTCGCCATCGAACCCCACCACTTCGGCGGTGAGCACCCGCCCGCTGGCCGGGTCGCTGAGCCGGCACAGCTCGCCAATGCCCACATTCGGCACGCTGGCCTGGATCAGCGTGCCGCGAATACTGCGAATGCGCCCGCGTAACGGCCGCGGCTGGGCATCGGCCAGGCGCGCGCTGAGGGTCGGCAGCAGATCATGCAGAGGGGCGTTCATCGCCGCCCTCCAGACTGCCGGGCAGCAGCGCCTGGCGCAGCCCTTGAAGCTGGGTGTGCAGGTCCAGCTCGACGCTGGCCTGGGGGCTGCTCAACCGCGCATGGCCGGCAGCCAGCGTGTCATCGGCCTCGACGTCCAGGCGTTCGCCAAGGTCGCGCAGGTGCTCGCGCACGGCGTCGAGCTGATCCGGCCGCACCTGCAGGCGCAGCCGCTGGGCCTGGCGAAAGGCGCCGAGTGCCTGGCGCGTGCATTGCGCCAGGCGGCTGGCCTCGTCCAGCTCACCGAGCACCTGCCGGACGATGCCCAGTGCCAGGTCGGTCAGCTGCGCTTCGAGGCCGGCCAGGTAATCATCGACCTGCTGCGCCGTGCGCGCCAGCAACTGCGCCGCCTCGCGTTGCCCTTCGGCGAGCCCGGCCGCCCGGCCCTCGTCGCGCGCCTGGTCGCGCAGCCGCTGCAAGGCCGCCTGGGTTCGCTCGGCCTCCTCGCGGGCCGCCTGCATGAAGGCGTAGCCGTCGAGCCACTGCGCGGCCTCCTCGGCACGCAGGATGCGCTGGCCTGGCTTGCCTGGCAGCGTGCTCATGCCGCGCCTCGCTCGGCAGGCTCATGTACGGCGAGGGCGACCTGGCGCACCAGCTGAACGTCATCGGCACTGCCGCTCGACAGCGGCGCAGCCAGGCCGAAGCGCAGCCGTAGCCAGTCCTGCAGGGCCGTCGGCTGGGCCGCCAGCCAGGCCTCCACGCAGCGCTGGCCATCCGCCTCGATGGCGGCCAGCAAGGCATCGCCGGACATCAGTGCCGGCGTGCCCGCCTGGGTTTCGCGCCAGCCAATGGCCAGTTCGTAGGTGGCGTCACCCAAGCGCTCGCGCAGCTGCTGCACCAGCGGGCCGCGAATTTCCCGGGCCAGGGCAGCGGCATGTCGGCAGGCACCACAGGCTCTGGCCAGCTGGGCAAAGGCTGGCGGCGGCAGGAGCAGCACTGGCAGGTCGTCATCGGCCACCTCGCCGACGCCGCTCAACGGCTGCAATCCGTAGTAGGAAACCAGCAGCTCGCCAAGGCGTGCTTCGAAGCGCCACTGCTCGATCAGTTCGAGCACCCGCTCACGGGGCAGCGCACCGAGCAGCGCGGCCTCCAGGCAATCCCGGGCGACGAATGCCAGCGGCCGGGCCAGCAGCATGCGCCAGGCCTCGCGCAACCCCTGGCTCACTCGGTTTCCCTCAACACGTAGGTGCCCTGCCCCTGGCGCTCGCGCCACAGCAACCAGCCCAGGGCGCCGGCCATGCCGAGCAGCAGCAACAGGGCGCCGAAAAACAGCGTACGGGCCCGCGACACGCTCTCGTCGAGCATCCACACGCCGAGAAACGAGCTCAACGGCGGCCGCGCATCGTCACGCAGGTTGCGCGCTGCGGCCTTGATCGCGGTGACCGACACGCCGTCGTAGTTGAGCCCGGAAATACTGTTGGCCACCAGGGTCTTGATCTGCGGAATCAACTGGTCGATGTCGGTATCGGCTTCGTAACGGATCAGTACCGATGCCGATGATGGCGAGATCACCCGCTTGAGCAGGTCGTTGTCGGGCAGCACCACGTGCACCCGCGCCGACAGCACGCCATCGATCTGCGACACGGTGTGCGACAGTTCTTCGCTGAGCGCGTAGACCATCTGCGCCCGTTCCTGCACCGGCGAAGACACCAGGCCGTTGTTCTTGAACACCTCGCCCATGTTGGAAAACTGCTGCTGCGGCAGGCCGGCTTCGTCGAGCAGGGCCACGGCTTCGGACAGTCGCTCCTGGGGCACGCTGACGGTGATCCGGCCATCCTCCTGCACCTGGCGCTGGGCGGCGATACCCTCACGCAGCAGGGCGGCGACCATGCTGTTGGCCTCGCGCTCGCCGAGGTTGCTGTACAGCACCATGCCGTCACAGGCCTGCAGCAACAGCGTCATCAGCACCAGCGCGAACCACCGCAAAGGATGCCCAGCCATGCTCACTGGCCCCTTAGCAGGGTGTTGGCAGAGCCGGAGATCTGCGTAGCACCACGCACCACCATCTGGGTTTCGATGGAGTAGTCGAAGACCCGGCTCAGCGAGCCAACTAGACGGTCGATCTGCTGCTCGTTGACCTTGCCCGGTTCGACCCCGGCGCCCTTGTCCACCGGCGCACTGCTGATGTACGGCGTGCGTTCCACCGCGGCACTGTCGGAAAAGCCCTTGGAGCGGTCGATGAAGCCGTTGAGCCGCTCCATGAGGTTTTCGCCGATCTGGTTCGGGCTGGCGCCGTGGGGCATGCCCTTGGCCTGGCTGGCCATGTGCTCGAACAGGTTCTGCGACACCTGGGCGACATCCTGCCCGGCGGCCGTAGGGGCCGCCGTGGCGACTGCTGCGCTGACTGTCATGGCCGATCCCCGTGGTTATTCTTCGTCGTCCGCGGTGGCTTCCTTGAGAATCTCCTGGGCCCGCGGCATGACGATGAACTGGCCGCCGAGGATGATCGCCTGGGTAATCATGTCCTCGGTGAGTGCATCTCCCTGAGCGTTTTCCAGCGCCTGGTCGAATTCCGCTTCAGGGGTGTTCTGGGGACTGGTGTTGCCATCTACCTGGGTGACTGCCATGGGATCTCTCCTTTCGTCTGAGGTTTACTCGTCGTCCGCACCCTTGACCACCTGGATGCCGGCACTGCCGCGGAACACCCGCACGCCCCGCTCGCGAACCACCTCGGGTTCGGCGACTACCGGGGCCTGCAGCTGATCGATGCGTTGCTGGACCAGCGCCATGTAGGGCGGCGGCCCGGAAATCAGCATGCCGTCACCGTGAAAGCTGCTGCGCAGCGACAGGTGCTTGCCGGCTACACCCAGCTCGTCCAACGCGGTCTGCAACTCGTCGAGCTGAAAGCCACTGGGTTCGAACTGGCGAATCTCGATTTCTTCCTCGCTGTTCACATGCAGCATGTTGCCGTCGAAAAACCAGGTCAGGCCGCCGTTGCCGCACAGCGCGTCGAGAAACTCGCCGGCACTGGCCGCACGCAGGTTGCTCTGGGCGCGGCCCTTGACCCGGCTGGAAATCGCCATCGGCAGGCCGAGGTTGCGCCCGAAGGCTTCCAGGGTGCTGCGCAGGTCCTGGTTGATCACCACATAGTCGTAGGGCTGATCGAACCAGGGCGGCGTGACTTCGCCGCGGGCCGTGCCCACACTGCCCGCCAGCAACAGCAGGGCCAGCGCCAGGCAACGCCCGATGCCGCCACTATCGGCGCAGGCAGGTCGATGAAACAACCGCCGCCCGGCAACAATCACAAGATTTCGCAGCCGCTTCACAGATCCCCCGCAAGCGGGCTCTATAGAATGCCGTGCACGTGCCGAACCAACCCAGGAGCACCGCCCTTGCCGTCGATTTCCACCCGCTGCATCCTGCTCGCCAGCCTCGCCCTGCTGGGCGCCTGCAGTAACCACTCGCCGAGCGCGCCCGCACCAGACGGCGATGAGGCCTACCAGCGGCTGATGAAACTGGCCGGCGATGTCGAGTCGCGCGGTGATCGCGGCACCGCCGCGACGCTCTACCAGAGGGCCGCGGAGCAGCCCGGGGCGGGCTTCGAAGCCTGGCAGCGGCTGGGCCAGGCGCGACTGGAGAGCGGTAACATCCAGGGCGCCGAGGCGGCCTACCAGAAGGCCGTCGCGCTGGAGCCGGACAACCCCGTGGCTCTGCTCGGCCTGGGCACCGCACAGCTGCGCCTGGGCTACCCGGAGCGCGCCCAACCGCTGCTGGAAAGTGCCGCCCGGCAATTGCCCAACGATGCCCAGGCCTTTGCCCGCCTGGGCGCCGCCGAGGCGCAGCTGGGCAATGTCACGGCCATGCAGAAGGCCTTCGCCACGGCACGCCGGCTGGCCCCCAACGACCTCGACGCGCGCAGCAACCTGGCCCTGGCCTATGCGCTCAACGGCGACACGGGCAATGCCCTGCGCGAGATCGCCGGCATCGACCGGGCGCCCACCGCGCAGTTGCGCCATCAGCGCAATGCGCTGCTGGTTCAGGTACTGGCGGGCGCCCAGGGCAAACCGGCCAGCGTGCAGCTCGACGACACCAGCGCCACCCAGCGCCAGGCGCTGATCGCCGAGGCGCAACGTATCGCGGCCATCAGCGACCCCGCCGAACGTGCCAGGGCCCTGGGCCTCAGCGCCGGGCGTTAGGCCCAGCTGGCGCGGGCTGGCGTGGCTCATTGCCCACCTCCGGTATCACTCTGCGCTGCCTGCTCGTGGCGACGGCGGCGCTTCTCGTCGGTCTCGAAACCTTCCAGGTACGACTGCGCCGCGCGGCCTACCGGCGCGGCCAGGGTCGGCCCGGTCTGCCGGCCACGCAGCAGGTCACCACGGCGCTCGACCATCTGCAGCAGATTGGCATTGTTGGCGCAGCCGGGCGGCAGCGGTAGCAGCTCAGCCTCGTCGACCGGCTGGCCCTCGTCGGTGACGCGACGGCAGGCATCGGGCACCAGCAGGGTCTGGCCGTTACCGTCGACGATGGTCTGGTAACCGGGGGAATAGTCCGGCGACTGCAACTCGGTCTGGCAGGCGCCCAGCAGCAGGCAGGTGGACAACAGGCCCAGACGGGTCATCACGGCACTCCCGTTCATTGCACGTGGAACCCGAAGGAGCCGCTGCGCGCCGGGCCATCGGCACGGGCGCCGAGGCTCTTGTCGAGCGGCGTGAGCATGGCCTGGGTCTGCACCGGCTCGACCAGGTAAGGGGTGATGAGGATCACCAGCTCGGTCTCGTTCTGCTGAAAGCGCTTGGAGCGGAACAGGTTGCCGAGTACCGGCATGTCGCCCAGCAACGGGACCTTTTCCAGATCCCGTGAATTCTCCCGCTGGAACAGGCCGGCAATGGCGAAGGTCTGCCCGCTGCCCACCTCGACGCGGGTGTCGGCACGGCGCACGCGGAACGACGGCACCCGGAACCCGGAGACTTCCAGGGTGCTGCCGCCCATCAGGCTGCTGACCTCCGGGCGCACCTGCAGGCCGATGCGGTCACCTGGCAACAGGGTCGGGCTGAACAGCAGCGAGACCCCGTAGGATTTGTATTCGACGCCCACCAGGTCGCTGTTCACCGGCACCGGCACCGGCACTTCGCCGCCCGCCAGGAAGCTCGCCGTCTCACCGGTCATGGCGGTGATGTTCGGCTCGGCGAGGATCTCCAGCACGCCGTTGCTCTGCAGCGCCTCGAGCACGCTGTCGATATTGAAGTTGCCGCTGTCCAGGCCCACGCCGATCAGGTTGGAGCCACCGGCTGCCGCCTCAGCCGCCAGGTTGCCGCCAGTGAGCAGGCCGAACGAGAAGGTGCCGTTGTTGAACAGCGCATTCCAGCTCACGCCATAGCGCAGCAGCTCCTCGCGAGACACCTCGGCGAAGCGCACGCGAATGTTCACCTGGGCAGAACCGGCGTACGTCGCGGTGTTCACCGCGCCCTGCCAGTCCTGCCCGGCGGGGTCGAGCAAGGCATTGAGATCCAGCGCCTCGGCCACGTTGCTGACCTGGCCGCGGGCCGCCAGGCGGTTGCCGACGCCCTGAACCTCGGTGCCGCTCTGCGGGTGGCGGCTGCGCAGCGCACTGGTGATCGGCCGGCCGTTGCTGCCGACGCTGATCTGCAGCGAAGCGATCTCCTGCTCGTCACTGCCCAGGGCCACCAGGGTGGTGTGGCCAGGGCGCTTGCCGAACAGGTAGATCACCCCGGGGGACACCACCTGCAGGTCGGCCACACCGGGCTCGGCGATCATCACCGCATCCACCGGGTCACTGAAGCGCATGATCCGCCCCTCGCCGGTGCCCAGGCTGATATCGCCCCCCAGCGGTGACTGGGCCATGGCCAGCAACGGCAGGCAGCACAGCGTCAATACCAGCAGGCGGATCATGTCGCACCTGCCAGCGCGGGAGCAGGTTGGCTCTTCTCTGCCCGCGCAGTGCTCGGCGCGCCGATCACCTTGATCGCCTGCAGGCTGTATTCCGGGGCCAGTTCGGTAAAGGACAGCACGGCCATCTCCAGTTCGTCACGAATGCACAGGCGCAGGATCCGGCGGCGTAGCTCCGGGTGCACCACCAGGGTCGGTTTGATCTGCTCAGGCAATTGCGCGCACTCCTGGCGCAGCGCCTTGAGCAGGCCACGGGTGGCTTCCCGGGCGCGGATCTCGCCGCGCCCGGTATCCTGCTGACGCGCCGCCTCGAGCAGCTGCGCCTCCAGGGCCGAGCCGAGCACGAAGGCCGCGATCACCCGCTGCGCATCGGCATGCTGGTGGCTGATCTGCCGCGCCAGGGCGCTGCGCAGATGGTCGCTGAAGCGCCCGACATCCCCCTCGCGGCCGCCCCACTCGACCATCGCCTCGAGCAGCGCCCGCCGGTTGCGAATCGACACACCCTCGGCGACCAGGCGCCGCAGGGCGTCGGCGATGCGCTGCAGGGGCACGGCCCGCAGCGCTTCCTTGACCAGTTCGCCATGGCTTTCCTCCAGGTGCGCCAGCAACTGGCGGGTTTCCTGGATCCCGAGAAAGTCGCCGGCATAACGACGCAGCACACGCGCCAGCACATCCCGGAGGATTTCATCAGGGCGCAGGTAGCCGATTCCCGCGTCACTCAGCTCGGCTTGGTGTTCGCTGGCAATCCACAGGCCGGCGCGGCTGCCCAAGGGCGATGCCCGCTCCTCGCCGGTGATGTCGAGCAGTTGCAGGTGCACGGGGTCGTCCTTGAGCAGCACCTGCGCCGGGTTCAGCTCGCCCTGATCGACCGGTACGCCTTCCAGCTCGACCCGGTAGCCAGCGGTCGAGCCGGCCATGTCGACGACCACCGACGGCATCGGAAACTCGATACCCAGCTCGTTGTGCAGGTCGTGGCAGAGCACCTCGAGGCGTTGCTTGAAAGGTTGCAGCGGCACCGCTTCGGCCAGCCCCGGGCCGATCGACAGCAGCACCCGGGTGTCCGCCGCAGCGGCCGGGGCTTCCTCCTGCTGCTGGGGCTCGGGGTCGCTGGCCGCCTCCTCGACCACCTCGGCCGCCGCGATCTCGGCTTGTTCTTCGCGCTGCTGGCGGCGTCGCAGCACCCAGGCGCACAGTCCCAGCACGGCCGACAGACCGAGAAACACCGGCGCCGGGAAGCCGGGGATGAACGCCACGGCGGCGAGAATCAGCGCGGTCAGCGTCAGGGCACGCTGGCTGTTGCCCATCTGGCGGATGATTTCGGTGCCCAGGTCGGCCTGCTCGGCCTCGTTGTTGACCCGGGTCACCACGGTGCCGGCGGCCACGGCGATCAGCAGCGCCGGAATCTGCGCGATCAGCCCGTCGCCCACGGTGAGCAGCGAATAGGTATGCCCGGCTTCGGCGAAGGACATGCCGCGCGACAGCATGCCGATCAGCAGGCCGCCGATCAGGTTGACGAAAAGGATCACCAGGCCGGCGATGGCATCGCCCTTGACGAACTTCATCGAGCCGTCCATCGCGCCGAACAGCTGGCTCTCGCGCTGCAGGTCGGAGCGCTTGCGGCGCGCCTCGTTGGCGTCGATGTCGCCGTTGCGCAGGTCGTTGTCGATGCTCATCTGCTTGCCGGGCATGGCGTCCAGGCTGAAGCGTGCCGCCACCTCGGCGACCCGCTCGGCGCCCTTGGTGATGACCACGAACTGCGCCACGGTGATGATCAGGAAGATCACCAGGCCGACCACCACCTCGCCGGCGATGACGAACTTGCCGAAGGCCTCGATGATATGCCCCGCATCGCCGTGCAGCAGGATCAGCCGCGTGGTGCTGATCGACAGGGCCAGGCGGAACAGCGTGCTGAGCAGGATCAGCGCCGGCAGTGCGGACAGCTCCAGGGGCTTGCGAATGTAGAAGGCGACGATCAGCACCAGGATGCTCAGGGCGATGCTGATGCCGATCAGGGTATCGACCAGGTAGGTCGGCAGCGGGATGATCATCATCACGATGGCCATCATCATGAAGGCGACCACCACCACCTCGGTGCGTTGCGCCGCCATGCCCGCCAGGGCACCCAGCCGCGCCATCATGCTGCACGCTCCTGGCGCAGCGCCCGGTAGCGGGCAAAGCAGGTGCGCGCCTCGCCGTGCTGGCCGGCGCTCCACAGCGCCCGGCTGCGCAGCAGCAGCCAGGCCGCCGATTCGCCCTGCAGCCCGTGCAGGCGATCCAGGGTCTGCAAGGCTCGCTGCCCATCACCATTGGCGGTGAAGGCCGCCGCCAGGCGCGCCAGCAATACCGGGTCATCGGCATTCAGCTGCACGGCCAGCAACAGCAGCACCAGTGCGCGCGGGCCCTGGCCAACCCGCAGGTAGAGATCGCCCAGGCCCTGCAGCAGCTTGGCGGCATCGTGGTCGTCGCGCAGCATCATGGCTCCACCTCGGTTTCGACGCGCTGGCGGTCCAGGGCCTGGCGGGTGTCGAGCTCCTCGCGCACCAGGCTCATGGCCAACGCCCGGGTTTCACCGTCGAGCGGCAGCGACGGCAGGATGCGTTCGAGGATGTCTTCGAGAATTTCCGCCGGGCGCGAGCCTGCGAACAAGCCGGGCTCGACGCCTGCGGCCAGCTCCAGGGCCTGCAGGTCATCCTGTACCGTCGGCAGTGGCAGCGCGCGCGGCAGGCTGGGCTGGCGAACCGCGGGTGGCGCGCTGGGTAAGGCAGGCAGCAGCTCACTCGGCCGAGTGCGAATGTCGGACGCCGCATCCGCCGGCGCCAGCGGGGCGCGTGAATCGATCTTCATGCTAGCCCTCAGGCACTGGCGAGGGTCCTAATGTCAGCGCGAAGCGCTCTTCGCCCAGCGCCAGCACCACCTGACCATCCTCGATACGCTCGAGCTTCCAGCCGCCTTCCAGGGGGGCGCCGGGATACAGGCGGGCACCCGAGGCATTGATCACGTAGGGGTTGTCGCCGAACCACACGGCCTGGAAGTTGACCCGCGGCCGGGCGGCGCTTTCACGCACGCTGACATCGCCACGCAGTACGTATTGGCGCCCATAGCGGCCGTCGAAATACTGCTGCAGGGCAAGCCAGTCCTGTTCCTGGCCGGGCTCCAGGGTGCCGCTGACGCGCACCTGGCCGGCACTGGCGTCGAGCTTGAGCTTGTTCAACCCGGCGGCCTTGGCCTGGCTGGCCAGGTCGGCGCGGGCCAGTTGCAACGACGCCGCCCGGGGCGCCTCTGCCGGCTGCTCCTCGGCGAGGGTGAGGCGCTGCAGCGACTCCGGCTCGGCGCCAGGCAGCGGGCCATCGCGCAGCACCGCCAGGGCACCGGCGCAGATGAACATGAACAACGCGGCAATCGCCCATTGGGCTTTGCCGTACCACACCGGGTTGGCCGCCGGGCCGCTGGCCTGGGGCATGGCCAGGCGCAGGGTCGCCGTGCCGATGCGGATATCCACAGGCAGTCGGCCGCGGTAGCCGTGCCCGCGCGCGACCGCGGTTTCACGTCCGTTGCGGATTACCCGCACGTCACCGCCGCTGGCCTCCACGCCAACGTGGCGAGCACTCAGGCGCAGGGTCAGGTGACGTTCGGCCACCCCGGCGTCACGCAGCATCAGGTTGGCTGCAGCACCGCTGCCGATGCAGTACACCGCTTCATCCAGCGGCAGCGATACACCGCGGTGGATGCCGGCGGTCACCTCCAGCCGAGGCAGATCGCCGCTGTTCAGCGAGGCGGAACTCGAGGCTATCGCAGTCATAGGACTCACCGGGCTCAGGGATCACGCTATCGAGCGACGTATACGGCCAGAACGGCCGGCCACGCACTCGATGGAAAAGGTGCCGATAACGGCGCAGACGCAGGTTGCAGGCGGCGCCGAACGCCGCCTGCAGCCCGGGTCAGTTCTGCGGACGCTGCTTGGTGGCGTCGAGTTCGGCTTTCTTGGCCGTGGTGATCTCGGTGATCTTGGCGGATTTCTCGATCGCCATATCGAACACCGCGGACATCTTGTCGATAGCAGCGTCTGCGCCGCCGCCACTTACTGCAGGAGTCTCAGCCATGGGATATCTCCGAAAATATCTAAAGGGTAATGGGCGGCATCACCAGCGGTGATAACCGGTTTCAGGAAAGCCACCTCACCGAGCGGGCTTTCCTGCAACGCCTCGAAGACTAGAGAGCGATCGCCGGGCGATGTTGTTAAAGGTTGTTAAAGCTTGTTGAGGGTCGGTTAACGACCTGCTGCCGACACCCCGCCTGGGTTTGCCTGGCAGCGCAGTGCAGCAGGCGGTAGCCCGGCAGGCCTGGCTCTGCGCCGCGACGGGCACAGGCGGCCTTGTCCGATCACGACCTCGGCTTGACGCTTTCGGCAATCCCCCCGTCGTTTTTGCATCGGGTCGCCAGGGCGGTGAGGCATATGCTGCCCACAAAGCGCCAGCAGCGAATCTGGTGCAACCAATCAAGGGGAGCCGCCTGATGAGCCCAGCCGAATTGCACGCCGACAGTATCGTCATCGACGGTCTGATCATCGCCAAATGGAACCGTGAACTGTTCGAGGACATGCGCAAGGGCGGCCTGACCGCGGCCAACTGCACGGTGTCGGTATGGGAAGGTTTCCAGGCCACCGTCAACAGCATCGCCGCCAGCCAGAAGCTGATCCGCGAGAACAGCGACCTGGTGATGCCGGTGCGCACCACCGCCGACATCCGCAAGGCCAAGGAGCTGGGCAAGACCGGCATCCTCTTCGGCTTCCAGAACGCCCATGCGTTCGAAGACCAGATCGGCTACGTGGAGATCTTCAAGCAGCTCGGCGTGGGCATCGTGCAGATGTGCTACAACACCCAGAACCTGGTCGGCACCGGCTGCTACGAGCGCGATGGCGGCCTGTCCGGCTTCGGCCGCGAGATCGTCGCCGAGATGAACCGCGTGGGCATCATGTGCGACCTGTCGCACGTTGGCTCGAAGACCAGCGAGGAAGTCATCCTCGAATCGAAGAAGCCGGTGACCTACTCGCACTGCCTGCCATCGGGCCTGAAGGAGCACCCGCGCAACAAGTCCGACGAGGAACTGAAGTTCATCGCCGACCATGGCGGTTTCGTCGGCGTGACCATGTTCGCGCCCTTCCTGGCCAAGGGCATCGACTCGACCATCGACGACTACGCCGAAGCCATCGAGTACGTGATGAACATCGTCGGTGAAGACGCCATCGGCATCGGTACCGACTTCACCCAGGGCCACGGCCAGGACTTCTTCGAATACCTGACCCACGACAAGGGCTACGCCCGTCGCCTGACCAGCTTCGGCAAGATCATCAACCCGCTGGGTATCCGTACCGTCGGCGAGTTCCCCAACCTCACCGAAACCCTGCTCAAACGCGGCCATCCCGAGCGCGTGGTGCGCAAGATCATGGGCGAGAACTGGGTGCGGGTACTCGCCGACGTCTGGGGCGAGTAAGCCTCTCTCAATCCAATTCTTGTGGGAGCGGCTTCAGCCGCGATCCGTCCGAAGGGACGGCGTACTTGAAGCTCGCGGCTAAAGCCGCTCCTACGATTCAAACTCAGGAGTTCTGCACATGGCCACCCACGCCCCCGAAATGCCCATCCAGGTCGACGACGAAACCGGCGTATGGACCACCGACGCCCTGCCGATGCTGTACGTGCCGCGGCACTTCTTCGTCAACAACCACCGTGGTATCGAGGAAGTGCTCGGCGCCGACAAGTACGCCGAAATTCTTTACAAGGCAGGCTACAAATCCGCCTGGCACTGGTGCGAGAAGGAAGCCGAATGCCATGGCCTTGAAGGCGCCGCGGTGTTCGAGCACTACATGAAGCGCCTGTCGCAGCGCGGCTGGGGCCTGTTCGAGATCCAGAAGCTGGACATCGACGCCGGCTACGCGGAAGTGAAGCTCAAGCACTCGGCCTTCGTGTACGTGTACGGCAAGGTCGGCCGCAAGGTGGATTACATGTTCACCGGCTGGTTCTCCGGCGCCATCGACCAGATCCTGTCGGCCAGGGGCAGCAGCCTGCGTACCGTCACCGTGCAGGAATACGGCGGTTCCGAAGAGGGCCACGACGATGGCCTGTTCGTTACCCGCCCGCTGTAACTCTATCCAGGTGGGAGCGGGCCGTGCCCGCGAATTTACTGATCGCGGGCGTGGACTAGGCGTCTGCGCCGGCTCCCACACATAAAAATAAAACCGTGAACGCTTAGCCGCCGAATCGAGGAGAGGGTCATGGCCTTCGAAGCAATGTTTCAGCCGATCCAGATCGGCAAACTGACCATCCGTAACCGTGTGCTCTCCACCGCGCACGCCGAGGTCTATGCCACCGACGGCGGCATGACCACCGACCGCTACGTGAAGTACTACGAAGAGAAGGCCAAGGGCGGCATCGGCCTGGCGATCTGCGGCGGCTCCTCGGTGGTGGCCATCGACAGCCCGCAGCAATGGTGGGCCTCGGTGAACCTGTCCACCGACCGCATCATCCCGCACTTCCAGAATCTTGCTGACGCCATGCACAAGCACGGCGCCAAAATCATGATCCAGATTACCCACATGGGCCGCCGCTCGCGCTGGGACGGTTACCACTGGCCGACCCTGATGTCGCCGTCCGGTATCCGTGAACCGGTGCACCGCGCCACCTGCAAGACCATCGAGATCGAGGAGATCTGGCGCATCATCGGCAACTACGCCCAGGCCGCACGCCGTGCCAAGGAAGGCGGCCTGGACGGCGTCGAGCTGTCCGCCGTGCACCAGCACCTGATCGACCAGTTCTGGTCGCCGCGGGTCAACAAGCGTACCGATGAATGGGGCGGCACCTTCGAAGGCCGCATGAAATTCGGCCTGGAAGTGCTCAAGGCGGTGCGCGCCGAAGTCGGTGACGACTTCTGCGTGGGCATGCGCATCACCGGTGACGAGTTCCACCCGGACGGCCTGTCCCACGAGGACATGAAGCAGATCGCCGCCTACTACGACGGCACCGGCATGCTCGATTTCATCGGCGTGGTGGGCTCGGGCTGCGACACCCACAACACCCTGGCCAACGTGATCCCCAACATGAGCTTCCCGCCGGAGCCGTTCCTGCACCTGGCGGCCGGCATCAAGGAAGTGGTCAAGGTCCCGGTACTGCATGCGCAGAACATCAAGGACCCGAACCAGGCCACGCGCATCCTCGAAGGTGGCTATGTCGACATGGTCGGCATGACCCGCGCGCACATGGCCGACCCGCACCTGATCGCCAAGATCAAGATGGGCCAGATCGACCAGATCAAACAATGCGTCGGTGCCAACTACTGCATCGACCGGCAGTACCAGGGCCTGGACGTGCTGTGCATCCAGAACGCCGCGACCAGCCGCGAATACATGGGCGTGCCGCACATCATCGAGAAGACCACCGGCGTGAAGCGCAAGGTGGTGGTCGTCGGCGGCGGCCCGGCCGGGATGGAAGCGGCCCGTGTTGCAGCCGAGCGCGGCCACGACGTGACCCTGTTCGAGAAACAGGACAGCCTCGGCGGGCAGATCAGCATCGCCGCCCGGGCACCACAGCGCGACCAGATCGCCGGTATCACCCGCTGGTTCCAGCTGGAAATCGCTCGCCTGGGCGTCGACCTGCGCCTGGGCACCGCGGCCGATGCAGCCACTCTTCTCGACCTGCGCCCGGACATCATCGTGCTGGCCAACGGCGGCCACCCCTTCCTCGAACAGAACGAGCACTGGGGCGCTGACGAAGGCCTGATCGTGAGCAGCTGGGACGTGCTCTCGGGCAAGGTCGAGCCGGGTAAGAACGTGCTGGTGTACGACACCATCTGCGAGTTCACCGGCATGTCGGTCGCCGACTACCTGGCGGACAAGGGCTCGCAGGTGGAAATCGTCACCGACGACATCAAGCCGGGCGTGGCCATCGGCGGCACCAGCTTCCCCACCTACTACCGCAGCATGTACCCGAAGGAAGTGGTGATGACCGGCGACCTGATGCTGGAGAAGGTCTACCGCGAAGGCGACAAGCTGGTGGCGGTGCTGGAGAACGAGTACACCGGCGCCAGGGAAGAACGCGTGGTCGACCAGGTGGTGGTGGAGAACGGCGTACGCCCGGACGAATCGCTGTACTACGCACTCAAGGAAGGCTCGCGCAACAAGGGCCAGATCGACGTCGATGCGCTGTTCGCGATCAAGCCGCAGCCATGCCTGTCCGAGGCGGGCGACGGCTACTTGCTGTTCCGCATCGGCGACTGCGTAGCCCAGCGCAACACCCACGCGGCGATCTACGACGCGCTGCGGTTGTGCAAGGACTTCTGATCGAAACGACGCCCTGTGGGAGCGGGCCATACCCGCGACTCAAGGTAGCCAAGGCTGCGCCCAGATGCGGGCCTGGCCCGCTCCCACGACATCTCGTCCGGTGAGGACAGACCGATGCTGAACACCATTCTCCCCATCCTGCTGTTCGCCGCCCTGGCCCTTGCGGTCATCGGCGCGGCCAAGCGCTTCTTCATGTGGCGTCGCGGTCGGCCGGCCAAGGTCGACTGGATTGGCGGCCTGCTGAAGATGCCGCGCCGCTACCTCGTGGACCTGCACCACGTGGTCGAGCGCGACAAGTACATGTCCAAGACCCACGTGGCCACCGCTGGCGGCTTCGTGCTGGCGGCCGTGCTGGCCATCGTCGTGCACGGTTTCGGCCTGCACAACCGCATCCTCGGCTTCGCCCTGCTGGCCGCCACGGTACTGATGTTCACCGGTGCCCTGTTCGTCGCCAAGCGCCGCCTGAATCCGCCCTCGCGGCTGTCGAAAGGCCCGTGGATGCGCCTGCCGAAAAGCCTGCTGATGTTCGCGGCGAGCTTCTTCATCGCCACCCTGCCGGTGGCCGGGATTCTGCCCGTCGACTTCGGCGGCTGGGTGCTGGCGGCCATCCTTGGCGTTGGCGTGGCCTGGGGCGTGTCGGAGCTGTTCTTCGGCATGACCTGGGGCGGGCCGATGAAGCACGCCTTCGCCGGCGCCCTGCACCTGGCCTGGCACCGCCGCGCCGAGCGTTTCGGTGGTGGTCGCTCCACCGGCCTGAAAGCGCTGGACCTGAACGACCCGAAAGCGCCACTGGGCGTGGAAAAGCCCAGCGACTTCACCTGGAACCAGCTGCTCGGTTTCGACGCCTGCGTGCAGTGCGGCAAATGCGAAGCGATGTGCCCAGCCTTCGCCGCCGGCCAGCCGCTGAACCCCAAGAAGCTGATTCAGGACATGGTCATCGGCCTGGCCGGCGGCACTGACGCCACTTTCGCCGGCTCGCCTTATCCGGGCAAGCCACTGGGCGAACACGGCGGCGGCCCGCACCAGCCGATCGTCTCGCTGCAGGGCAAGGCGCTGGTCGATGCCGACACCCTGTGGTCGTGCACCACCTGCCGCGCCTGCGTCGAGGAATGCCCGATGATGATCGAGCACGTCGATGCCATCGTCGACATGCGCCGCCACCTGACCCTGGAAAAAGGCTCGACGCCGAACAAGGGCGCCGAAGTGCTGGAAAACCTCATCGCCACCGATAACCCGGGCGGCTTCGCCCCCGGCGGCCGGCTGAACTGGGCGGCGGACCTGAACCTGCCGCTGATGGCCGGCAAGGGCAGCGCCGAGGTGCTGTTCTGGGTCGGCGATGGCGCCTTCGACATGCGCAACCAGCGCACCCTGCGCGCCTTCGTGAAGATCCTCAAGGCCTCGGGCGTGGACTTCGCGGTGCTCGGCCTGGAAGAGCGCGACAGCGGTGACGTGGCCCGCCGCCTGGGCGACGAAGCGACCTTCCAGCAGTTGGCCAAACGCAATATCGCCACCCTGAACCAGTACCAGTTCAAGACCATCGTCTCCTGCGACCCGCACAGTTTCCACGTGCTGAAGAACGAGTACGGCGCGCTGGGCGGCCACTACCGGGTGCTGCACCACAGCACCTTCATCGAAGAGCTGGTACGCAAGGGCTCGCTGAACCTGGGCCAGAGCAAGGCCGCCAGCGTGACCTATCACGACCCCTGCTACCTGGGCCGCTACAACGGCGAGTACGAAGCGCCCCGCGCGGTACTCAAGGCCATCGGCATCGAGGTCAAGGAGATGGAACGTTCCGGTTTCCGCT
This sequence comes from Pseudomonas sp. G34, assembly GCF_031119625.1. Lineage (GTDB taxonomy): Bacteria > Pseudomonadota > Gammaproteobacteria > Pseudomonadales > Pseudomonadaceae > Aquipseudomonas. Next base: position 20,107 of record NZ_JAVHZV010000002.1, on the reverse strand, counting down.
CGCGCTGCTGCGGCGGCGGTGGCGGCGCACCGATCACCGACATCCCCGGCAAGCAGCGGATTCCCGACATGCGCATGGAAGACATCAAGGAGACCGGCGCCGAACTGGTCGCCGTCGGCTGCCCGCAGTGCACCGTGATGCTCGAAGGCGTGGTCGAACCGCGCCCGCAGATCAAGGACATCGCCGAGCTGGTCGCCGAGGTGCTGATCGAAGCCGAAGCACCACAGAAGCGCCAGGCAGCCCAGCCCACCGCCGTGGAGGTCGCATGAACATCGACGTGCGTGACAACCCGGTGATGGGTGATGGGTTATCACCCATCCTACGAAACCTGCCCCGTAGGATGGGTGCCAACCCATCAACAAAAACCACCCTCCTGAGCCGCCCGACGGGAGCCCGCCATGAGTGACATCATCCGCCGCGATCCGCGTGCCGAGTGGATCGCCCGCAACCGCCTGCACCCGCTGCATGCGGCCATGCAGAGCCAGAACCAGACCAGCTGGATGGGCCCCAACGGCCTGGTGCGCAAGAACCCGCATGCCATCGCCGCCGGTTTCATCGGCCCGGCCGGACTCAAGCGCATCGACCGCAGCGGCGCCCAACAAGGCGGCAGCAACAAGCGCCAGAGCAGCAGCGCGGTGGTGCAACTGCCGCTGCATGCGATCGAGCAACCGGCATTCATCATCGCCGTGGTACCGGACATGGTCGGCGGCCGCCTGAGCAGCCACGACAAGGACCTGCTCGGCCTCGCCCATCAGCTGGCCGGCAAGGACGGTGCGGTGCTGGCCGTGGTGTTCGGTGAACACAAGGAATCCGCGTTCGACACCGCTGGCGTCGACCGCCTGCTACAACTGGAAGGCGACGAATACAGTGGCTACTCGCCCGAGCAGCGCGTGCTGGCATTGCGCGCCGTCGACAACCAGTTCAACCCGCGCCATTGGCTGCTCCCGGACAGCCGCACCGGCGGCGGCGAACTGGGTCGGCGGCTGGCCTCCAGCCTGGGCGAACGTCCGGCGACCCGCGTCTGGCAGGTCAAGGACGGGCAGAGCACCGGTCGCGCCGGCGCCGGCCGCGAAGACATCGCGCAGGCAGCACCGCGCCTGATCCTGGCCGCCGCCGAGTGCGCCGAGCCGGTCAGCGAAACCCGCCATGAAGCACGCCAGCTCGAGCTGTCGGTGCAGGTCGCACGCAACCTGCCACGTATCGAAGACCTCGGTTCGGTGGCCGTCGACCCGGCGCAAATTCCCATGGCCGAATCCGAATTCATCCTTTCCGGCGGCAACGGCGTGAAGGACTGGGCGCTGTTCCACCGCGCCGCCGTCACCCTGGGCGCCACCGAAGGCGCGTCGCGGGTGGCGGTGGACGACGGCCACATGCCGCGCGCCCGCCAGGTCGGCGCCACCGGCACCTGGGTCACCGCCCGGGTATACATGGCGGTGGGTATTTCCGGTGCCATCCAGCACCTGCAGGGCATCGGTGCCTGCGACAAGGTGGTGGCGGTCAACCTCGACCCGGGCTGCGACATGATCAAGCGCGCCGACCTGGCAGTGATCGGCGACTCCGCCGCGATCCTCCAGGCCCTGATCGAGCGTGTCGAAGCCCACCGTAACGGAGCCAAACGTGATGCGGCCTGAAGTCCTTATCGCGGGCATGGCCCGCTCCCACACCCGCGAACTCGTGGGAGCGGGCCATGCCCGCGAAAAACAATACCGGGGGTCGCAGCATGGCTGATCTGAACGTCGTCACCCTGATTTCCATTGGCGCGCACCCCGCTTCGGGAAGGCCGCGGCGCGCCGAGCAGGATGCCCGCGCCGTGGAGCTGGGCCTCAAGCTGGCCGGTGAAAGGCTCAACGTGGTGCATGCCGGCGACCCGCAGGAAGAAACCCTGCGCGCCTACCTGGGCATGGGCCTGCCCGGCCTGACCGTACTCGAGCAGAGCGGCGAGGCCGACGCCCTGCCGGCCCTGGCCGAGCACCTGCAATTGGCCAAGGCGCAACTGGTGCTCACCGGCAGCCAGGCGGAAACCGGCGAAGGCTCGGGCATGCTGCCCTACCTGCTGGCCGAACGCCTGGGCTGGCCGCTGATCGTCGGCCTGGCCGAAGTGGAAAGCATCGACGGCAATACCGCCCAGGTGCTGCAGGCCCTGCCCCGCGGCCAGCGCCGCCGGCTACGGGTACGCCTGCCGTTCGTGGCCAGCGTCGACAGCGCCGCACCAGCCGCGCGGCAGAGTGCCTTTGGCCCGGCCCGCCGCGGTGCACTGGAGCGTGAAGCGGTGGAGCTGGTCGACGACCCGCTCTACGCCGCCGCGCAATGGCAGCCCGCCCGCCCACGCCCCAAGCGCCTGAAGGTGATCAAGGCCAAGACCGGTGCCGAGCGCATGAAGGCCGCCACGGCGAAAGCCACGGGCGGCGGTGGTCAGGTGCTCACTGGCGTCTCGCCACAGGAAGGCGCAGAGGCTATCTTCAAGCTGCTGCTGGATGAGGGCGTGCTGCGCTGACGGTGCGCCGAATGCGAATTTGTCACGAGGACAATCACGATGATGCATGCCGACTTGATCGACCAGGAAGATCTGCGCGAACGCCTGATTGCCCTGGGTTTCAGCATCCCCAGCGGCGCCAGCGCCGAGCAGGCCTGCGAATACGCGGTGACCGGCCTGTGTCCGGAGCGTGCCCTCGCCCTGCGCCATATGGTCGAAGACATTCTTGCCGGCAGCGCCACCGTGCTGCCAACCGTGCGCGAAGCCATCTCGCGTAAATTGCTGCCGGCCCTGGTGCCGCGCAGCTGAGACCCGCGATTGCCTGCGCCCTGCGCCCAGTCACCCTCGGCCGGCGTTGGCCACAAATACTGTGCGCAGGCCTGTGGATAAACTGTTGGATAACATCGCCACGCCCCAGCCCATGGGCAGTTGCGCCAATTGCGCTGTTTTTGTCCATACGCGCGATGATGAATGCGCCGAAAGGCCCGGCACAGTGGGCTCTCGGCTTCCAACAGGCACTAAGCTGCAGAGCATTCTGCCCGCAGGTATTTTGCGCACAAATACTCTGCGTATAGCTGTGGACAATCTGTGAAAGGCTGCCCTGACGCCAGGTTTTCCGGGCGTCTCGGGCAATTGGCTGGTTTTTGCGCAACAGGCCAGCGGCGGCAGACGCCGCCCTGAATCAGATGATGCGCACGCTGGCGAAGGTCGACTCGCCCTGGGCACGACTGAGTGCCGCCATGGCCGTCGACGACCCGTGCAGCAGCTCATCGTGCACAGGTACCAGTGCCACCACATTGGCGCTGCTGCCAGCGCGCTCGTCGCGTGGCGGAATGCCGAAGTATTCGCGGTAGCACTTGGAGAAGTGCGGCGTGGACACGAAGCCGCACACCGAAGCCACCTCGATGATCGACATCGACGTCTGCTTGAGCAGCTGGCGCGCGCGAATCAGGCGCAGCTTCAGGTAATAGCGCGACGGCGAGCAATGCAGGTATTTCTGGAACAGCCGCTCCAACTGCCGACGCGACACATCCACATAGAGCGCCAGCTGGTCGAGGTCGATCGGCTCTTCCAGGTTGGCTTCCATCAGCGCGACGATTTCCTGCAGCTTCGGCTGGTTGGTGCCGAGCATGTGCTTGAGCGGCACGCGCTGGTGATCCTGCTCGTTGCGGATGCGCTCGTAGATGAACATCTCGGAGATCGCCGCCGCCAGTTCGCGGCCGTGCTCGCGGCCGATCAGGTGCAGCATCATGTCCATCGGCGCGGTGCCGCCGGACGAGGTATTGCGGTTGCGGTCGATGGAGAACAGCCGCGTGGTGATCGCCGCGCGCGGGAAAGCCTCCTGCATGGCGGCGAGAAACTCCCAGTGCACGCTGCAATCGTAGCCATCGAGCAGCCCGGCCTTGGCCAGCGCCCAGCTACCGGTGCACACCGCGCCCATCTGCCGGCCTTGGCGGGCCTGGGCCTGCAGCCACTGCACGTGGTCCCGGGTGACGCTGCGCTGAATATCCACACCACCACAGACGATCACCGCACTCAGCGCCGGGGCGTTGGCCGTGCTGGCATCCGGGGTGATCTTCAAACCGTCGCTGGCGCATACCGGCTGACCGTCGAGGGTCAGGGTGTGCCAGCGGTACAGCTCCTTGCCGGAGAGCTGATTGGCCATGCGCAGGGGTTCCACCGCCGATGCCAGGGATATCAGAGTGAAGTTGTCCAGCAGGAGAAAACCGATGGACTGAGGAACACGACTCTGGAGCTGCGCTCCCTGATTGGATTGCGACATCAACACACCCTCACACTAACCACGGTATGAGCCTTCATGACGAGGCCCTGTTTTCTTGTACTTACGGCTTTCTGGTAGTCAAGCAGATGGCATATATAACGCAAAGGCCATGCCGACATTGAACGCTCGTTCAATAAACCCCCGGCTAATGCTGAGAAGTCCCGTTGGCGGGCTCTGGCGAGCCGCAGAAGCAGCCCGGCAAATGGGCGCAATGTGCCATGCCACAAGGGCTTGAGCATTTTGGTAGCAGTCTCGGGCGTAACGGTGTTTCCCCACACCCTGAGTGGGTAACCGTCGCGGCCGAGGGAAACATGACCGACCGGTCACGCAGGCGACAAATCGGCCAACCCGCCACGCGCACCAAAAGTTGGCAGAAGCACCCGTTGCTGAGCAAAAAATGCTCACCACTGTATGCCACAACTGCACCATCGGGTCGGGATGCTCGAAACGCGCATTTGCAGCAGCGAAACGCTGATCGGCCTTGCCGGCGAATCACCGGCAATGCGCCATGGAGCGATGCCAACAGCCGCCGCTCGGTGCCCTGTGGCCATAGGATGCGCCGCCGAACAGCCTGAAAACGACCGCGACTGATACGCTTTTTGCCCGCGACCAACAGCTTTACATACGTTTTTCTGAAATTTGCTGCAGCCCCCGTGGCTTCTAGCCTGGACTCGCTCGAAAAGCTGGAAACCGCGCCATGCGCGGCCTGCAGCCTTGGCCAAGAGCAGAAAAAATCTGTTATGGTTTTTTAGGTGGCGCCTTGGTGTCGTCGCCCAACACGTCAGGGTCGTAATTCGATAATTGCCACGACCGCAAGACTATATCGTTGAGTCAGCCGATTTCGTCGCTGCCGCTCTTGACCAGGGAGGCAGACTGGGGCCCTCCGCCCCGGACCGAAGAACAGATAAGTGCTGGCTACCGCAACAGGGCGCCAGCCCAACAAGAAATTTCGGATGTACGCGCATCTTGGATGAGATGTGAATACCCAAAGGATTGGGCTTCGTAACACTGCCAGAGGGTTTGGAAAGCAGTTTGCAGCACGGCAACGCATTACTTCATTCGTCACGTTCACCTATGGCGCTTGCCTCGGCAACCGCTCTGGGACGCGCTCGAGTGCCTGCAGAACGCCATGTGACAGAACGCTGTCCAAACCCAGGAACCGTGTATATACCCACAAGCAAGAACAGTCTGCATCGCATGACGGGTGTCCGGTGGGCGCTCGGCAAGCTGCGTGAGACTGCTCTGATGTCTACTGAAGGGGAAACATCCCATGCAGTCTGGAAAAATCGTCGTCGAGAACCTCTACAAGGTCTTCGGCGACAAGCCGCAAGAAGCCATCGACCTGCTCAAGCAAGGCTGGAGCAAGGACAAGATCCTCGCTGAAAAGGGCGCCGTGATCGGCGTCAGTGATGTGTCGTTCAGCGTCGAAGAGGGCGAGATCTTCGTCCTGATGGGCCTCTCGGGCTCGGGTAAATCCACCCTGATCCGCCTGATCAACCGGCTGGTCGAACCCACCGCCGGCAACGTCTACATCGACGGCCAGAACGTCGCCAAGCTGCCCAAGGATCAACTCATCGACCTGCGTCGGCGCGACATGAGCATGGTCTTCCAGTCCTTCGCCCTGATGCCTTCACGCACCGTTCTGGATAACGCCGCATTCGGCCTCGAAGTTGCCGGCAAGGGCCGCAAGGAGCGCGAAGAGCGTGCCATGCAGGTGCTCAAGCAGGTTGGCCTGGACACCTTCGCCAACAAATTCCCCCACGAACTCTCCGGCGGTATGCAGCAACGCGTCGGCCTGGCCCGCGCCCTCGCCGTGGACCCTTCGATGATCATCATGGACGAGGCCTTCTCGGCCCTCGACCCCCTCAAGCGCCGCGAGATGCAGGACGTGCTGCTGGAGCTGCAAAAGACCCACCGCCGCACCATCATCTTCGTCTCCCACGATATCGAAGAGGCCATGCGCATCGGTAACCGCATCGGCATCATGGAGGGCGGCAAGCTGATCCAGGTGGGCACGCCGCAGGAGCTGATCGACAACCCTGCCAACGAATATGTGCGCAACTTCTTCGATACCGTCGACACCAGCCGCTATCTCACCGCTGGCCAGCTCAAGTCCAACAGCGTGCCGATCTACGTGCACAACGGCATGGCGCCGGATGCACAGACCGTCTGCCGTGAACTGCAGGCGCAGGACAAGCACTACGCCTTCGTGGTCGACGAACAGAACAATTTCTGCGGCTCCATCAGCCTGGAAAGGATCGCCCTGCTGGTCGAGGGTGGCGGTTCTCCGGCCCTGGACAGCACGGTGCTGAAAGCCATCAACCCGGTTCCCGAAGACCTGCCACTGGATCAGGTGATCAACCGCCTGGTGGACAACGAGGGCCCGATTCCGGTGGTAGACCAGGATGGCCATTACAGCGGCGCCATCAGCAAGGGCCGCCTCCTGACCCGTCTGCAGGGAGAATGACATGAGCGAGAAACTGGATCTGGGCAGCTGGGTGAACGACGCGGTTCAGCACATGCTGGACAATTACAGCGGCGTCTTCGACAGCATGGGCAGTGTGGTCAGCGGCTTCTCCGAAGGGATCGAGGCGGTGCTGATGCTGCCGCCGGCGTGGCTGTTGATCGCCATCTTCGTGGCCCTGGGCCTGTGGCGTATCGGCTTTCGCTTCGCGGTATTCACCACCGTGGCCTTCGTGCTGATCGTGATGACCGGCTTCTGGGAGCAGACGGTGGTAACCCTCGGGCTGACCTTCTCGGCGACCCTGATCAGCCTGCTGATCGGCATCCCGCTGGGCATCTGGGCCGCCAAGAGCGAGCGCGTGTCGACCATCATCCGGCCGATTCTCGATTTCATGCAGACCATGCCGGCGTTCGTCTACCTGATTCCGGCGGCCATGCTGTTCGGCCTGGGCCGGGTGCCCGGCATCATCGCCACGGTGATCTTCGCCATGCCGCCGGCGGTGCGCCTGACCAGCCTGGGCATCCGCCAGGTCAACAAGGAAATCGTCGAGGCCGGCCAGTCGTTCGGCTGCAACAGCCGCCAGCTGCTGTTCAAGGTGCAGCTGCCCAACGCCATGCCGTCGATCATGGCGGGCGTCAACCAGACCATCATGATGGCCCTGTCGATGGTGATCATCGCCTCGATGGTCGGCGCCGGCGGCCTGGGCAACGACGTACTGGCGAGCATCCAGCGTCTGGACATCGGTCTGGGCTTCGAGAGCGGCATGGCCGTGGTGCTGCTGGCGATCATCCTCGACCGCATCACCGAGAGCTTCGGCACCCCGCAAGCCGCCGGGAATCGCGCGGGTTGGTTCACCTGGCTGAGCGCGCGACTGCAGCGCCAGTAAAGGGCCATACTCAGCGTCCTTCCAATCACACAAGGATTCGCGGATGAACATATTCCACAAAGCAGCGGGTGTCGGCCTGCTCTCCTGCGCCCTGGTTCAGGGCGCCTGGGCCCAGGAGCCGGCGAGCTGCAAGCAGGTGCGTTTCGCGGAAATCGGCTGGGCCGATATCGCCGCCACCACTGGCGTAGCCATGACCCTGACCGAAGGCCTGGGCTACACGCCACGCAAGACCATGGCCTCGGTACCGATCGCCTTCACCGGCGTGAAGAACAAGCAGATCGACGTGTTCCTCGGCTACTGGGCGCCGTCGATGGACTCGGTGATCGAACCGTTCACCAAGGACAACAGCGTCAAGGTACTGCCCAAAGCCAACCTGGAAGGCGCCAAGTACACCCTGGCGGTACCGACCTACGCCGCCGAAGCGGGCCTGAAGAGCTTCCAGGACATCGCCAAGTTCAAGGATCAGCTGGGCGGCAAGATCTACGGCATCGAGCCGGGTAACGACGGCAACCTGCTGATCGACGGCATGATCAAGGGCGACAAGTTCGGCCTGGGCGACTTCAAGATGGTCGAGTCCAGCGAAGCCGGCATGCTCGTCCAGGTGCAGCGCGCGATCCGCAAGAAGGAGCCGGTGGTGTTCCTCGGCTGGGCGCCGCACCCGATGAACACCCAGTACGACATGACCTACCTGTCCGGTGGCGATGAGGTGTTCGGCCCGGACTATGGCGCTGCCAAGGTCTATACCGTGGTGCCCACCGACTACGAAACACGTTGCGCCAACGTCGGCAAACTGCTGAACAACCTGCAGTTCAACGTCGAGATGGAAAGCCAGCTGATGGAGAAGGTGCTCGAGAAGCAGGATCCGGCCGACGTCGCCAAGGCATGGATCAAGGCCAACCCGCAGGTACTCGACACCTGGCTGCAGGGCGTCACCACCTTCGACGGCCAGGACGGTGTGGCCGCCGTGAAGAAATTCGTCGGGCTCTGAGCCCGCACTCACCGCGACCCGCCTGTGCCTAGGCGGGTCAGGTACAGCAGGCGACGCGGCACGCATCGCCTGTCAGCCGGGGGCTCGCCCCCCCTGCGCCGGTGCCAACAGGGCGATGCCCTGCTCTGCACAGCTGGTGCCGCAAGGCCCGCGATCAGAACGAGCCAGTAAACCATCTGAACTGCCACTCACTGACGGAGCAACACCTATGCATAACTTCAAACGCCTCTGCCTGCAGAGTCTCGGTGCCGCTGCCCTGGCCCTGGGCATGTCCGGGGCCATGGCCGCCGACAAGCCGGCCCTCAAGATCGGCTACGTGAACGGCTGGGACGACAGCGTCGCAGTCACCCATGTCGCCGGTGAAATCCTCAAGACCAAACTGGGTTACGACGTGACCCTGCAGCCCGTCGAGCCGGCCATCATGTGGCAAGGCATCGCCCGCGGCGACCTCGACGCCACGCTGTCCGCCTGGCTGCCCGCCACCCACGGCGAATACTTCGAGAAGCTCAAGGACAAGGTCACCGTCTTGGGCACCAACTACGACGGCGCCAAGATCGGCCTGATCGTGCCCGATTACGTGGAAGCCAAGACCATCGCCGACCTGGAAAAATACGCCAAGGACTTCGATGGCAAGATCACCGGTATCGATGCCGGCGCCGGCGTGATGCGCCGCACCGAAGAAGCGATCAAGGAATACGACCTCAAGAGCATCAAGCTGATGCCGAGCTCAGGCCCGGCGATGACCACCGCCCTGACCCGCGCGGAGAGATCCCAGAAGCCGATCGTGGTGACCGGCTGGATCCCGCACTGGATGTTCGCGCAATGGAAGCTGCGCTTCCTGGAAGACCCGAAGAATGTCTTCGGTGAAGCCGAGCACGTCGACACCGTGGCCAACCCGAGCCTGAAAACCAAAGCGCCGGAAGCCGCGGCTTTCCTCGAGAAGATCTCCTGGAGCGCCGAGGAAGTGGGTTCGGTAATGCTGGCCATCCGCGACGGCGTGAAGCCGGACGAAGCCGCCAAGCAGTGGATCGAAAAGAACCCGGATCGCGTGGCCGAGTGGCTGAAATAAGCTGACGCCCGCTCCCGGAGCTTGAACAGGATGCCAGTCAGTTCGCTGACTGGCATTTTTGTTTCTGCCCTTTTTTCACGCCTTTCGCTCGATACCCCAGGGTTCGGCTTCCCTATCGCCATATATTTTTGTATATAGCGATGGCCGCCATTCGCGGCCCGCACCCGGGAGCCATGCATGTACCGCCGCCTCGTTCGTCTTCTTGCCGTGCTTTGCACCAGCTTCGCCGTGGCGGGCAGCGCCCTCGCCGATCAGGTCCAGGTGGCCGTCGCCGCCAACTTCACCGCGCCGATGCAGGCCATCGCCAGCGCCTTCGAACAGGACACCGGGCACCAGGTACTGGCCTCGTACGGCGCCACCGGGCAGTTCTACGCGCAGATCAGCCATGGCGCACCATTCGAAGTGTTGCTTTGCGCCGACGACAGCACGCCCGCCAAGCTCGAGCAGGAAGGCCAGAGCGTACAAGGCTCGCGCTTCACCTACGCGATCGGCACCCTGGTGCTGTGGTCGCCGAAACAAGGCTTCGTCGATGACCAGGGCGCGGTGCTGGAGAGGGGCGAGTTCAAGCACCTGGCCATCGCCAACCCGAAAGCCGCACCCTATGGCCTGGCCGCCACCCAGACCCTCGACAAGCTGGGCCTGAGCGACACCCTCAAAGGCACGATCGTCGAGGGCCAGAACATCACCCAGGCGCTGCAATTCGTCTCCACCGGCAATGCCGAGCTGGGCTTCGTCGCCCTGTCCCAGGTCTACAAGGATGGGCAGATCACCAGCGGTTCGGCCTGGGTGGTGCCCGAGGCGATGCACCAGCCGATCCGCCAGGATGCATTGATCCTCAAGAAAGGCGCAGACAACCCGGCGGCCAAGGCGCTGGTCGAGTACCTGAAAGGGCCCAAGGCTGCCGAGATCATCAAGGCTTATGGCTACAAGCGTTGAATGGCCTGTTAACGAACGTGCGAGCGGATGCGGCAAGGGTGTAGGCGACACAGCTAGCCGTTACAAGGCAAAAGCGGACGCCACTGATCCATTGTGGGAGCGGGCCATGCCCGCGAAAAATCACGGGCATGGCCCGTTCCCACGGGATAGGGGAACGGCCGCTTCCGCCCCTTTGCAGCTATCGATTTGAAATGCCGGCACTCAAGTCGGAAGATCAGCAGCCGGCTCCGACGCTTTTCCCCTCCACCACAGCTGAAAGGCCACTGAATGCCCCTGGGCCCCAACGACTTCGCCGCCATTCTCCTTACCCTGGAGCTGGCCACCGTGACCACCCTGCTGTTGCTGCTGATCGGCACGCCCATCGCCCTGTGGCTGGCGCGCACCGAGTCCTGGCTGAAGCGGCCGATTGGCGCCATCGTCGCCCTGCCGCTGGTACTGCCGCCGACGGTGATCGGCTTCTACCTGCTGATCAGCATGGGGCCCAATGGCTTTTTCGGCCAACTGACCCAGGCCCTCGGCCTGGGTACCCTGACCTTCACCTTCACGGGGTTGTTGATCGGCTCGGTGTTCTATTCCCTGCCGTTCGTGGTGCAGCCACTGCAGAACGCCTTCGAAGCCATCGGCCGCGCGCCGCTGGAGGCTGCCGCCACCTTGCGCGCCGGCCCCTGGGATAGTTTCTTCAGTGTGGTGTTGCCGCTGGCCAGGCCGGGCTTTCTCACCGCGGCGATTCTCGGTTTCGCCCATACCGTCGGCGAGTTCGGCGTGGTGCTGATGATCGGTGGCAACATTCCCGGCAAGACCCAGGTGGCCTCGGTGCAGATCTACAACCACGTCGAAACCATGGAGTATGCCCAGGCCCACTGGCTGGCCGGCGGCATGGTGGCGTTCTCCTTCCTAGTGCTGCTGGCGCTCTACTCCAGTAACCGGCGCGGCCAGAGGGCCTGGCTATGAGCGACAAGCAGATACAGGCGCGCTTCACTCTCGCCCATCCGGGCTTCAGCCTGGACGTCGACCTGCACCTGCCGGGGCGCGGCGTCAGCGCGCTGTTCGGCCATTCCGGTTCCGGCAAGACCACCCTGCTGCGCTGCGTCGCCGGCCTGGAACGCGCCGGCAGCGGCTACCTGCAGGTCAACGGCGACACCTGGCAGGACAGCGCCCGTGGCATCTGGCTGCCGGCCCACCAGCGCCCGCTCGGCTACGTGTTCCAGGACGCCAACCTGTTCCCCCACCTCAGCGTACGGCGCAACCTCGAATTCGGCTTCAAGCGCATCGCCAGGGCGGAGCGCCGCGTGCCCTTCGAGCAGGCGGTCGAGCTGCTCGGCATCGAGCACCTGCTCGAACGCCTGCCGGATCGGCTGTCCGGTGGCGAGCGCCAGCGTGTCGGCATGGCCCGCGCCCTGCTCACCAGCCCGCGCCTGTTGCTGATGGACGAACCCCTGGCGGCGCTGGATCTCAAGCGCAAAGCAGAAGTGCTGCCGTATCTGGAGCGCCTGCATGACGAACTGGAGATCCCCATCCTCTACGTCAGCCATGCGCCGGACGAAGTGGCGCGCCTGGCCGATCACCTGGTGGTGCTCGACGAAGGCCGGGTAACGGCTAGCGGGCCGCTCAAGGAAACCCTGATCCGCAGCGACCTGCCGTTCATCTTCGAAGACGACGCCGAGGCGGTGATCGATGGCCAGGTCGAACGCCACGATGAGCACTATGACCTGCTCGATATCCGCCTTGCGGGCAGCTCCGCGCGCATGCGCCTGGCCCACCCAGCGTTGCCGGCCGGCCGTCAGGTACGCATCAAGATCAAGGCACGGGACGTCAGCCTGAGCCTCGAACAGGCCCGCGACAGCAGCGTGCTCAACCTGCTACCGGCGACGGTGGAGCGCTGGTTCGACCTACCCAATGCGGCGCAGCGCCTGGTGGAACTGCAACTGGGCAAACAGCGGATCATCGCGCGCATCACCCGCTATTCGTTCGATGGGCTGGGTATCCATGCCGGGCAGCCGCTGTGGGTGCAGGTCAAGTCGGTGTCGTTGCTGGCGTCCTGAAACGCGTTGCGGTGTTGCGCAAGTGAGCTGGGTTCCGAATGCACCCCAAACCTGCTCCCACAGGATCGCCACTTTGCCCGACTCCGTAGGGTGGGTGAAGTGGCGCCAAACCATGACTTTTCGATAACCACGCTCCCCGCGCGCCGCGTAACCCACCAGGCGATAGGCCGAGTTGCGCCTGGGCTAAGAACACCGCCAAACCTGCGTGGGAGCGGGCCATGCCCGCGAAGCGATCGCGCGCATGGCGCGCTCCCACAGGATCGCCACATGCCTGGCTCAGTCCCGTAGGGTGGGTGCAGTGGCGCCAAACCATGACTTTCCGATAACCACGCTCCCGGCGCGCCGCGTAACCCACCGGGCGATGGAGCGCGTTGCACCGATGGTGGGTTACGGCGCGGCAACACGGCGATCTACCCTGCAACGTACCAGGCGCCTCCACCCACCCTACGATCTGGCCAGGTCAGTCCCGTAGGGTGGGTGGAGTGGCGCGAAACCATGACTTTTCGATAACCACGCTCCCCGCGCGCCGCGTAACCCACCAGGCGATAGGGCGCGTTGCACCGATGGTGGGTTACGGCGCGGCAACACCGGCGACCTACCCTGCAACGTACCAGGCGCCTCCACCCGCCCTACGAACCATCAAACTGCAAGGCGCTGTTCGGCCCGCCGCAGCAGCTCGCGTAGCACCGCGAGCTGGGCTGCATCGTCGTCATCGATCAACCGCTCGAGCGCCTGCTCGATGCGCTCGAGCGGCGGGGCGGCCGGCAGGTTGAGGTGGTGCACGTCGATCTCGTCAGCGTCGCAGACCAGCAGTGCAAAATGCACCACGTTTTCCAGTTCACGGGTGTTGCCCGGCCAGTCATGCTGCTCGAGTGCTCGCTGGGCAGCCAGGCTGATGCCCGGCAGCGGCAAGCGCAGGCGCTGGGTGTAGATGCCCAGAAAGTACTCGGCCAGGGGCAGTACATCGCCAACCCGCTCGCGCAGCGGCGGCAACTGCAGACGACCGTCGCTCAGGTAATGAGCCAGGCGCTCATCGAACTTGCCCGCCCTCACCGCCTGCCAGAGTTCGACACTGGAGGCGGCGACCAGGCGTATGTCCAGGGGCGTAGGCTGCGCAGCGCCTACCCGCCAGGCCTCGCCGGTTTCCAGCACGCCCAGCAGTTGGCCCTGCAAGGGCAGCGGCAAGTCGGCGATCTCGTCCAGATACAAGGTGCCGCCATTGGCCGAGCCGAGCCAGCCCGCCCGACTACTCGGTGCCCCCTGGTGAGCGCCGGCGCTGTAGCCGAACAGCTCGGCTTCGCCGTGCTTGGGGCTCAGGCTGCTGCAACTGAGCGCCACGAAAAGGCTGGGGCGTTCGCTGCAGCGGTGGATATGCCGGGCCAGCAATTCCTTGCCAGTGCCGGTTTCGCCCTGGATCAGAATCGGCACTGGCAGGCCCGCGAGGCGCTCCACCTCGTTGCGCAGCTGCCGGCTACGCGGGTCGATGAACACCAATGCCTTGGCACGAATACTCAGCGGGCTTTTGTCCGCGTCAGGAAAGATCAGCAGCGACGGATCGCCCACCGGTGGCAAGCTCATAGATTCACTCTCCCATGGCACTCAGGCGGCGCGCGCCGGATGAAACGGCAGCGGCTTCAGGCGCGCAGGCGCTGCTGTTGCTCGATGCGGCCCTGCAGGCGGAACAGGTAGGCGAAGCCCTGATCCCAGCGCTGGTGCCCGGACTTCACGTTGATATGCCCGGCACCGCTGAGGATGGCGACCTCGCTGCCCCAGTCGCGGGCCAGTTCGATGGCGCGTGCCGCGCTGGCCGCCGAGTCGTTGTCGGAGCCCACCAGCTGGCTGGGAAATGGCAGAGATTGCCGGGGTATCGGCGCGAAATTGCGCAGCGCCTCCGGGCAGTTGGCACGCTGCACGTCAGCCGGTGCGACCAGCAGCGCACCGCGTACCCGGCGCAGTGAAGCAGGCGCTGCCTGGGCGGCCCAGTGGGCGACGGTAACGCACCCGAGGCTATGGGCAATCAGGATTGCCGGACGCGGATCGGCAGCGATCTGCTGCTCCAGCGCTGCAACCCAATGGTCACGGCGCGGCGTCAGCCAGTCGCGCTGTTCGACCCGCGTGCTATTGGGCAGGCTGCGTTGCCAGTGGCTCTGCCAATGGTCATCGCCCGAGCCCTGCCAGCCCGGCACAATCAGGTAACGAACCGCTTCACTGCGCATCATGGCGCCCTCCGTATCTGCTTGGCCTGCAGTGTACGAGCGCGTCAACCGATCTAAAAAGAATAAGAATTTATTTGCTTATTCCCTGATTACGGCTTTCTGCCGACCATGAAATGAACCCTGACATATACCTTAAAGGAATATAAATGTTCTTAAACAGTATTTTTAAGAATATTTCAGGTCTCCTAGTATCCGCTCCACGCCCCGCCACCGACAGCCGTCGGCACCACGCTTCGAGGGCCAGGAGCCATGACCATGACCGCCACCCTTCGCAACCTGGAAGGCCAGGATGACGCCACCATCCTGCGTGAAATCCAAAGCGCCCTGAACGGCCTGAAGTTCGGCTCGGTGGAGATCACCGTGCACAACGGCCAGGTGGTGCAGATCGAGCGCAAGGAGAAATTCCGCCTCCAGCCGCCTGCCAGCAAGAACGCCTGAGCCCTTTCGCCAATCCGACCACGGGCAGCCAGCCATGAACCGCTACCAGTACTGCCGATGTAACCCGCGAATGCCGGCCTAGAGAGCAGACAGCGCACCGCCAGACACGACTTTCAGTATTCAGGAGCATCACCATGTCCATTCGCCGTTTCGCACTCGCTGCACTCGCCAGCGCCCTGGTTGCCGGCCCGGTCGCCGCCCAGACGCTGCTCAACGTGTCCTACGATCCGACCCGCGAGCTGTACGTGGAATTCAACAAGGCCTTCAACAAGCACTGGCAGGAGCAGGGCAACGAGCCGCTGACCATCCAGCAGTCCCATGGCGGCTCGGGCAAGCAAGCCCGTGCAGTGATCGACGGACTGCAAGCCGACGTGGTGACCCTGGCGCTGTCCGGCGACATCGACGCGATCAACCTCAACC
Source organism: Pseudomonas sp. G34 (assembly GCF_031119625.1). Lineage (GTDB taxonomy): Bacteria > Pseudomonadota > Gammaproteobacteria > Pseudomonadales > Pseudomonadaceae > Aquipseudomonas. The sequence continues at coordinate 4,392 of NZ_JAVHZV010000002.1, read as the reverse complement.
AGCCGCTGATCGACAAGGACTGGCAGAAGCGCCTGGCCGACAACAGCACGCCGTACACCTCGACCATCGTGTTCCTGGTGCGCAAGGGCAACCCGAAAGGCATCAAGGATTGGGATGACCTGGTCAAGGATGGCGTGGAAGTCATCACCCCGAACCCGAAAACCTCCGGCGGTGCCCGTTGGAACTTCCTCGCTGCCTGGGCCTACGCCAAGAAGAAATACGGCAGCGACGAAAAGGCCCTGGAATACGTGACCGAGCTGTACCGTCACGCGCCGGTACTCGACACCGGTGCCCGTGGCGCGACCATCAGCTTCGTGCAGCGTGGCCTGGGCGACGTGTTGCTGGCCTGGGAGAACGAAGCCTACCTGTCGCTGGCCGAAGAAGGCGGCGACCAGTTGGAGATCGTCACCCCGTCGCTGTCGATCCTTGCCGAGCCGCCGGTGGCCGTGGTCGACAGGAACGTCGACCGCAAGGGCACCCGCAAGGCTGCCGAAGCCTACCTGCAGTACCTGTACAGCGAGGAAGGCCAGCGCATCGCCGCGAAGAACTTCTACCGCCCGCGTGACGCCAAGGTGGCAGCCGAATTCAAGGACCAGTTCAAGAAGCTGGAGCTGGTCACCATCGACAAGGACTTCGGCGGTTGGGCCAAGGCTCAGCCGAAGTACTTCGATGATGGCGGCGTGTTCGACGAGATTTTCAAGAAGATCAATCTTTAGGTTCAGCTGATCGATCTGGCCCGCCATTGCGCGACTCAATGGCGGGCCTGGTTGTGGACCTGATCAAAAGGACTCCCCATGGCTCGTCGAACTTCCTCGGTCATACCCGGCTTCGGGTTGACTCTGGGCTTCACCCTCAGCTACCTGGCGTTGATCGTGCTGATCCCGCTGGGGGCGATGTTGCTGTTCTCCCTGCAGCTCTCCGCTGACCAGTGGTGGGCACTGCTCAACAACCGTCAGCTGCAGTTTTCCCTGAAGCTGTCCTTTGGCACCGCGCTGGCGGCTGCCCTGCTCAACGGCATTCTCGGCACCATCATCGCCTGGGTGCTGGTGCGCTACACCTTTCCGGGCCGGCGCATCATCGATGCCATGGTCGACATGCCGTTCGCCCTGCCCACCGCCGTGGCCGGCATCGCCCTGACCGCGCTGTACGCGCCCAACGGCCTGATCGGCTCGCTGTTCCCCTTCAAGATCGCCTACACGCCGCTGGGCATCACCCTGGCGCTGGTGTTCGTGACCCTGCCCTTCGTGGTGCGCACCCTGCAGCCGGTGCTCGCCGACATTCCCAAGGAAGTCGAAGAAGCCGCCGCCTGCCTGGGCGCCAAGCCGTTTCAGGTTTTTCGCCATGTGCTGCTACCCAGCCTGCTGCCGGCCTGGCTGACCGGTTTCGCCCTGGCCTTCGCCCGTGGCGTTGGCGAGTACGGCTCGGTGGTGTTCATCGCCGGCAACATTCCGTTGAAGACCGAGATTCTGCCGCTGCTGATCGTTTCCAAGCTGGACCAGTACGACTACCCCAGCGCCACCGCGATTGGCGTGATCATGCTGATCGTGTCGTTCATCCTGCTGCTGCTGATCAACATTCTGCAGCGCCGCATCCAGCCGCAACTCTGAGGAGCCCGTCATGAGCCTTGCAACCCTTGGCAAGAACGCGGCGCGCCCAGCGAGCCGCTCCCCCGGCGCCATCGCCCTGATTGTCGTGGCCTGGGCGGTATTCGCGGTGATCCTGCTGCTGCCGCTGTACATCGTGCTGACCCAGGGCCTGAGCCGCGGCCTGGCATTCTTCTGGGAGGCGATCCGCGAGCCGGACGCCATTTCCGCGCTCAAGCTGACCCTGCTGGCCACGGCCATCTCGGTGCCGCTCAACCTGGTGTTCGGGGTGGCCGCCGCCTGGGCGGTGACCAAGTTCGAGTTCCGCGGCAAGAGCATTCTGGTCACCCTGATCGACATGCCGTTCTCGGTATCGCCGGTGGTCGCCGGCCTGATCTACGTGCTGCTGTTCGGCGCCCAGAGCAAGCTGGCGCCTTACCTGCAGGATCACAACCTGCAGATCATCTACGCGGTACCCGGTATCGTGCTGGCGACCATCTTCGTGACCTTTCCCTTCGTGGCCCGCGAGCTGATTCCGCTGATGGAAGAACAGGGCACCACCGAAGAGGAGGCCGCGCGCCTGCTCGGCGCCAACGGCTGGCAGATGTTCTGGCATGTCACGCTGCCTAACGTAAAATGGGCGCTGGTCTACGGCGTGGTGCTGTGTACCGCGCGGGCGATGGGCGAGTTTGGTGCGGTGTCGGTGGTTTCCGGGCATATCCGCGGTTACACCAACACGCTGCCGCTGCATATCGAGATTCTGTACAACGAATACAACATCGTCGCCGCGTTCAGCGTGGCCATCCTGTTGCTGGTCATGGCCCTGGTGGTGTTGCTGCTTCGCCAGTGGAGCGAAGCGCGCCTGAGCCGACAGCTCAAGGGCCAGGACGACTAAACCCTTTCACCGGCGCCGCGCCCGAGCGCGAACCGACCAGACCGAAACAGGTAGACACCATGAGTATCGAAGTCAGCGGCATCAACAAGCACTTTGGCCAGTTCAAGGCGCTCAACGACATCAACCTGAACATCCAGAGCGGCGAGCTGGTCGCCCTGCTCGGCCCGTCCGGCTGCGGCAAGACCACCCTGCTGCGCATCATCGCCGGCCTGGAAACCCCGGACAGCGGCAACATCGTGTTCCATGGCGAAGACGTTTCCGAGCACGACGTGCGCGATCGCAAGGTCGGCTTCGTGTTCCAGCACTACGCCCTGTTTCGCCACATGACCGTATTCGACAACGTCGCCTTCGGCCTGCGCATGAAGCCCAAGGGCGAGCGCCCCAACGAGAACCTGATCAAGAAGAAGGTCCATGACCTGCTCGACCTGGTGCAGCTCGACTGGCTGGCCGACCGTTACCCGGAGCAGCTCTCCGGTGGCCAACGCCAACGCATCGCCCTGGCCCGCGCCCTGGCGGTGGAACCGAAAGTACTGTTGCTCGACGAACCCTTCGGCGCCCTCGACGCCAAGGTGCGTAAAGAGCTGCGCCGCTGGCTGGCGCGCCTGCACGAGGAAGTGCACCTGACCAGCGTGTTCGTGACCCACGACCAGGAAGAAGCCATGGAAGTGGCCGACCGCATCGTGGTGATGAACAAGGGCGTGGTCGAGCAGATCGGCTCGCCGGCCGAGGTGTACGAGAAGCCGGCCAGCGATTTCGTCTACCACTTCCTGGGTGACGCCAACCGCCTGTACGTCGGCGACGATCACCACGTGCTGTTCCGCCCCCACGAAGTGAGCCTGTCCAGCGAAGCGCTGGAGGGCCATCAGGCCGGTGAAGTGCGCGATATCCGCCTGCTTGGCGCCATCACCCGCATCACCCTGAAGGTCGACGGCCAGGACGAGTTGATCGAAGCCGAAGTGGCCAAGGATCACCTCAGCCTCGACAACCTCGCCCGCGGCACCACCCTGTACTTCAAGCCCAAGGGCGGCAAGCCGGTCAGCACGCCGGCCTGATGGCGTCTAACGCTGTGGGAGCGGGCGGGGACGCCCGCTCCCCGCGCTGCGTCCGGTGCTGAATACAGCTCGCCAGGCCGAGCGGGCGCAGAGTCATCAGCCATCCGTTTGTACTGCAAGCCCCCTCCGTTCGCCTACCATGAGCGCTCGCCCGCAACGGAAGCCCGCCCATGCTCACCTTCGACGGCCTCGTCGCCTACCTGCCGCTGATTCTGCTGACCTTCCTGCTCGCCGGGATGGTCAAGGGCGTGGTCGGGCTCGGCCTGCCGACCATCGCGGTCGGCCTGCTGGGCCTGGTGATGACGCCCATGCAGGCCGCAGCGCTGCTGATCATTCCGTCGATGGTCACCAACATCTGGCAACTCTGCGATGGCCGCAGCCCGCTGCCGATGCTGCGCCGACTGTGGCCGCTGCTGCTGGGCATCGTGCTCGGCACCCTGGCGATCAGCGCCTACCTGCAGGGCGAACAGCTGCCGAACGCCACACGCTGGCTGGGCCTGGCGCTGATTGTCTATGGGCTATTGGGGTTGGCGTCCGTGCGCTTCACGGTACGACCGACCCGAGAAGCCTGGCTGGGCCCGATCATCGGCGCCATTACCGGGGCGATCACCGCAGTGACCGGGGTGTTCGTGATCCCCGCGGTGCCGTACCTGCAGGCCATCGGCCTGGAAAAGGACGACCTGGTGCAGGCCCTGGGGATTTCCTTCAGCGTATCCACCCTGGCGCTGGCCCTGAGCCTCGGTCACAGCGGCGAACTGCTGCAACCGGCGGTGCTCGGCATGTCGGCCCTGGCTTTACTGCCAGCGCTCATCGGTATGGCCGGCGGCCAATGGCTGCGCCGGCGGATCAGCCCGGAACGCTT
>NZ_JAVHZV010000029.1 GCF_031119625.1 Pseudomonas sp. G34 | reverse complement strand
GCCAAGGACTACGTGCGCATGCAGTGGATGATGCTGCAGCAGGAGCAACCGGACGACTTCGTGATCGCCACCGGCGTGCAGTACTCGGTGCGTGAATTCATCACCTGGTCGGCGGCCGAGCTGGGCGTGCACCTGCGTTTCGAAGGCACTGGTGTGGACGAGCAAGGCATCGTCGAGCGTATCGACGGCGACAAGGCACCGGCCCTGAAAGTCGGCGACGTGATCGTGCGCATCGACCCGCGCTACTTCCGCCCTGCCGAAGTGGAAACCCTACTGGGCGACCCGACCAAGGCCAAGACCAAACTGGGCTGGACCCCGGAAATCACCGTGCAGGAAATGTGCGCCGAGATGGTTCGCGAAGACCTCAAGGTCGCCCAGCGTCATGCCCTGCTCAAGGAGCACGGCCACGACATGCCGGTATCCGTGGAGAACTGAGCATGAGCGCGACTTCTCTCCAGCGCATCTTCGTCGCCGGCCATCGCGGGATGGTCGGTTCGGCGATCGTGCGTCGCCTGCAGAGCCTGGGTTACCAGAACATCATCACGGCGCCACGCGAAAGCGTGGACCTGATCGATGCCGCCAGCGTGCAGCGCTTCTTCGCCGAGCAGCGCATCGACCAGGTTTACCTGGCCGCGGCCAAGGTCGGCGGCATCCACGCCAACAACCAGTACCCGGCCGACTTCATCTACCAGAACCTGATGATCGAGGCCAACGTCATCAACGCCGCCCACCAGGCCAGCGTGCAGAAGCTGCTGTCGCTGGGCAGCTCGTGCATCTACCCCAAGCATGCCGAGCAGCCAATGCGTGAAGAAGCGCTGCTGACCGGTGTGCTGGAGCCGACCAACGAGCCCTACGCGATCGCCAAGATCGCCGGGATCAAGCTGTGCGAGAGCTACAACCGCCAGTTTGGCCGCGACTACCGCAGCGTGATGCCGACCAACCTGTACGGCCCGCACGACAACTACCACCCGGAAAACAGCCACGTCATCCCTGCCCTGCTGCGTCGCTTCCACGAAGCGACCCTGCGTGGCGACGATGAAGTGGTGATCTGGGGCAGCGGCACGCCGATGCGCGAGTTCCTGCACGTCGACGACATGGCCGCGGCCAGCGTGCACGTGATGAACCTGGATGACGCCACTTACCAGGCGCACACCCAGCCGATGCTCTCGCACATCAACGTCGGTACCGGCCAGGACTGCACCATTCGCGAGCTGGCCGAAACCATCGCGCGGGTCACCGAGTTCCAGGGCCGTTTGACCTTCGACAGCAGCAAGCCCGACGGCACGCCGCGCAAGCTGATGGACGTCTCGCGCCTGGCCAAGCTCGGCTGGACGGCGAGCATCGACCTGGAAAGCGGTCTGCGCGACGCCTACCGCTGGTTCGTCGATAATGAAAAGGATGTGCGCTGCTGACCTTAGTGGCGCAAAAAGAAGACAAAAAGGAAAGCTTGATGTTGGTTCCAGTAATCATGGCGGGCGGCTCCGGATCTCGGTTATGGCCGCTCTCGAGGCAACTGAGTCCGAAACAGTTCTTGCCGTTGGTGGATTCAGAAATGTCGATGCTGCAATCGACACTTGGCAGGCTGCAAGGCCTGGAGCATGAGGCGCCCATCGTCATCTGTAACGAGCAGCATCGTTTTCTCGCGGCCGAGCAATTGCGCCAGTGCGGCCGAGGCGATGCCGCTATCCTTCTGGAGCCTTTTGGCCGCAATACCGCGCCAGCCATTGCCTTGGCTGCGTTGCAAGCCACACAAGATAATCAGGATCCGTTGCTGCTTGTATTGGCTGCCGACCACTTGATTCAGGATATTCCCGCTTACCATCGCAGCATTGAAAAAGCGCTGGAGCTCGCTGGGCAGGGCTGTTTGGTAACTTTCGGAATCGTGCCGACCCAGGCTGAGATCGGCTATGGCTACGTGGAGCAGGGCGCTGAGTTGGCTGCTGGCTGTTTTGCGGTAAACCGCTTTGTTGAAAAGCCTGATCTTGAAACGGCCACGGCTTATCTTGATAGCGGCCGGTATTTATGGAACAGCGGCATGTTTGTATTTCGTGCGAGCCGCTATCTGCAGGAACTTAAGCGCTTTGTACCTGCGATCCATGCAGCCTGCGCCGAGTCATTTGCCGAAGCCAGCCGTGATAGGGATTTCATCCGCATTGATGCGGAGCGGTTTGCCGCTTGCCCGGACGACTCAATCGACTATGCCGTCATGGAGCATGCTGAGAACGTTGCAGTGGTTGCCCTAGACGCAGGATGGAGCGATATCGGTTCGTGGTCCGCGCTTTGGGAGACCGCGGTCAAGGACGAAGCAGGCAATGCAAGCAAGGGTGATACCTTTCTGTTGGACAGCAAAGATAGTTACGTGCACGCATCCCATCGGCTGGTCGCCACGGTAGGCGTCGACAATCTGATCGTGGTCGAGACCAAGGATGCTGTTCTGGTTGCTGACAAGCGTCAGGTGCAGAATGTCAAACAAGTCGTTGATGCGCTCAAGCGGGCTGAGCGGCCGGAATTCCAGTCCCATCGTGAGGTGTACCGACCTTGGGGGAAATACGACTCTATAGATAGTGGGCCACGCTATCAGGTCAAGCGCATCACCGTCGAGCCAGGCGCCAAGCTGTCGTTACAGATGCACCACCATCGTGCGGAGCATTGGATCGTGGTTAGTGGTATGGCCCGCGTGACCAACGGTAGCAAGACCTACCTTGTCACCGAGAACCAGTCTACCTACATCCCTGTGGGGGAGGTGCATGCATTGGAAAACCCAGGTGTCATACCGCTAGAGCTTATCGAAGTGCAATCAGGTAGTTATTTAGGCGAAGACGATATCGTGCGTTTCGAAGACCGGTATGGGCGTGTAGAAGGTGTTGTGAGTTGAAAATTTCGCTGATAACAGTTTCCTATAATAGTGCTGCCACAATTCGCGACACCATTGAGTCAGTGTTGCAGCAAACCTATGCCGATATTGAATATATAATTGTAGACGGTGCTTCTACAGATAACACAATGGCAATTGTCAGTGAATACGAAAGTCGCATTGCTAAAGTGGTAAGTGAGCCCGATAAAGGCTTGTATGATGCAATGAACAAGGGTGTCGCTATGGCCAGTGGTGATGTCATTGGTATCTTGAATTCGGATGACTTCTTTGAGTCCGATTCGGTTCTGGAAGCCGTTGCTGACGCCTTCATACGTGCTCCTGAGGCCCAGCTCGCATTCGGGGATATCGTTTTCGTCGATTGTGATGATCTGAATACAGTTACTCGCTTCTACGGTGCAGCACACTTTCGCCCTTGGAAATTGAGATTCGGCTGGATGCCACCTCACCCTGGTACTTACATAAGGCGTCAAGCCTATGCTCAAGCGGGGGATTATTCGATTCGCTATAAAATTTCAGCCGACTACGATATGTTTGTACGCATGCTGCTGGTCAAGAAAATGGCCTATACTCGAATTGACCGTGTATTGGTTCGTATGCGCGCTGGTGGGGTCAGTACCGCAGGATTGCGAAGCAGCCTGAGGCTAAACTCAGAAATCGTTCAGGCTTGTCGGCGTAATGGGATTTATACCAATATATTCATGGTGCTCACCAAATTACCATTCAAGTTTCTCGAGTACATCAAGCGACCGCAGGAAATTCGCTAATGAGCCGCGTCCTTTTAACAGGTGCCTCAGGATTTGTCGGCTCCGCCGTTTTAGGGAGGCTGCAAGCGGGCACTCAGCATTCTGTTTCCGCCGTACAGCGCCGCTCAACGAGTCATGCCCCAGGTTCGGTTCACTTAGTGCCTACACTCGATGCTGATACAGATTGGAGCGCAGCTTTAACCGGGTGCGATGTGGTCATTCATGCAGCGGCTAGAGTTCATGTCATGAATGAGCACGCAACTGATCCATTGGCAGCTTTTCGAGAGGTCAATGTGGATGGCACATTGAACTTCGCTCGGCAGGCATTTCGCGCTGGTGTGAAGCGATTTATCTTTATCAGTTCCGTCAAGGTACTGGGCGAATCGACGCCTCTTGGGTCACCTTTTCGAGCCGATTCTGTGACTAAACCAGAGGATGCTTACGGCCTCTCCAAGGCTGAGGCAGAGCGAGGCCTGCTCGCTCTGGCAGCGGCATCGGAGATGGATGTTGTAATCATTCGCCCTCCACTGGTGTATGGCGCTGGGGTAAAAGGCAATTTTGCTGCCCTTTGTCGCATACTTTCAAAGGGATACCCATTGCCATTGGGTTCTATTGAAAATAAGCGTTCTTTAGTCGGCCTGGATAACTTGGTCGATCTGATTGTTCACTGCATCGATCATCCTGCAGCGGGCAACCAAATATTTCTCGCTAGCGATAACGAGGACATTTCAACGACGGATTTGCTGCGTCGTGCCGGTAGTGCTATGGGTAAGACTGCTCGTTTGATCCCTGTACCACCCTCTGTGTTGGAACTGAGCGCTTCGCTACTTGGACGACGCGCTGTTGCTCAACGCTTGCTAGGCTCTCTGCAGGTCGATATCTCAAAAACTCTCGAAATGCTGAATTGGACGCCGCCTGTCTCACTTGATGAAGGGCTTCGTCGTTGCTTTAAAGGAAAAGGTGAGTTGTGATTCGAGTGCTAGATATTGTTTTCTCCTCGTTGGGGCTCATTTTGGGTTTCCCCGTTCTACTGGCAATCTACCTGGTTGGTCTGTTCGATACGGGCTCCCCTGTGTTTCGCCAGGAGCGCGTAGGGCGAAATAAAAAGCCATTTACGCTGGTGAAGTTTCGCACCATGGCGGTTAACACCGCTTCAGTTGCCAGCCATTTAGCATCTTCCTCCTCGATTACGCCGCTCGGTAGGTTCCTTCGCAAGACCAAGCTGGACGAATTGCCTCAGCTGTGGAACGTGCTTAAAGGAGAAATGAGCCTGGTAGGGCCACGTCCCGGTTTGTTCAATCAGGAAGAGCTGACGCAGGAGCGCAGCATTCGGGGTGTGTTTGACGTGCGTCCTGGCATTACCGGGTTGGCTCAGGTAAGCGATATCGATATGTCCACGCCGCAATTGCTGGCGGAAACGGATCAGCACATGATTCAAACCCTGACGATCAGTAATTATTTCAAGTACATCATGATGACTGTAACGGGTAGTGGCCGCGGCGATCGAGTTCGTCATTAGGCTAGCTTATGACTAGCGCGATAGGTTTAGCGAAGTTTGCAGCAGGTGTGGCGTGAGCGATTTGCGAGCTTCAGCCTCAGAGACAGTTTTCGCGGCTTCTTGGTTGTGACCAGGTGTACTAGCCGGAACGGCCTGACACACAGCGCCACGGGCCAGAGTGGTGGTGCTACGTCTATTTCCCAGCTGCTTTCGGGAGGGCCTATTATCTCGGCTCCGCCCAACGGCAGGGCCAGTGAAGAAAAAATCGTCCAGAATGGTGGCGCCGCTTTTCAGCGTTATGTAGTGGAGTTTCCGAATCTGCAAGGCTTGTCGAGTCTAGTGCATGTCTGATTTGCTGGGACAAAGCTGCATTCATCGCTGGAAGAGACCATACCAGTCGGAGTGGTACTGAATCGCAGATCGTGTTTACTTGGAAGGTATCTGCTTGAACCCATGACGGGTCGGCTTCGGCCGCTCAGGGAGATGAGGTGTTTTTGTGTTGAAGGTTGCTGAGAACGTGCGTTCCCGTTTGATAGGAATGCCGCGCCGCTACAAGCGATTGCTACAGGTTGCAGTGGATGTGGTGCTGGTCTGGATAGCGCTTTGGTTGGCCTTTGTCGTGCGCTTGGGAGATGTGCAAGGTATTCATCCGCTCGAAGGCCACCTATGGCTCTTTGTGTTAGCGCCCGTAATTTCCATACCGTTATTCGTGCGTTGTGGCATGTACCGCGCGGTTATGCGCTATTTTGGCAACGATGCGTTGATCGCCATCACCAAGGCGGTCACCTTGTCCGCTCTGATACTGGCCTTGGCGGTTTACTGGCATCGCGAGGCGCCTGCAACCATTCCACGCTCGATGGTGTTCAACTATTGGTGGTTGAGCATCATGCTTATCGGCGGTCTGCGCCTGTGCATGCGGCAATATTTCATGGGCGACTGGTTCTCGCCTGGGCAGCCTTTCAAGCTCAATATGCGTGACGGCAGCCTGCCCAAGGTTGCCATTTACGGAGCCGGGTCATCTGGTAACCAGTTGGCTGCTGCCCTACGTATGGGGCGGGCAATGCGACCTGTCGCCTTCATCGATGATGACTCCAATATCGCCAACCGCTCCATCGCCGGGCTGCGGGTTTATTCCGCCAAGCATATCCAGCAGATGATCGATCAGACCGGCGCCACCGAAATCCTGTTGGCAATGCCGTCGGCTTCCCGTGCCCGGCGTCGTGAAGTTTTGGAGAACCTGCAGAAGTACGCCCTGCATGTGCGCACAGTGCCTGGATTTATGGATCTGGCCAGTGGGCGTGTAAAGGTGGAGGACGTTCAAGAGGTAGAAATTGCCGACCTGCTAGGCCGTGATGCGGTGCCGCCCCAGAAGGATCTTTTCGAGCGTTGTATCCGCGGGCAGGTGGTGATGGTGACGGGCGCGGGAGGCTCTATCGGGTCCGAGCTGTGCCGGCAAATTGTTACCACCGGGCCGAAGACGCTGCTGCTGTTCGAGCACAGCGAATATAACCTCTATGAAATTCATAATGAGCTGGAACAGCGTATTCGCCGCGACTCTCTAGGGGTGCGGTTGATACCCATTCTGGGCTCGGTGAGAAATGAGAATCGTCAGGTCGAGTTGATGCGGGCCTGGGATGTCAGCACCGTTTATCACGCTGCCGCGTACAAGCATGTACCGATGGTTGAGCACAACGTCGCCGAAGGCGTACTGAATAACGTGCTGGGCTCGCTATGTACCGCCCAGGCTGCGCTGCGAGCCGGTGTTGAACACTTCGTGCTTATTTCAACCGACAAGGCAGTGCGCCCCACCAATGTGATGGGCAGTACCAAGCGCCTCGCAGAAATGGTCTTGCAGGCCCTCAGCAGGGAGACTGCCCCTGTATTGTTCGGTGATAGCGAAGGGGTGCATCAAGTAAACAAGACCCGATTCACCATGGTGCGCTTTGGCAATGTTCTGGGGTCTTCGGGCTCGGTGATTCCGCGCTTTTATCAGCAAATCCGTAAAGGTGGGCCGGTTACGGTCACTCACCCCAATATCACCCGCTATTTCATGACCATTCCCGAGGCCGCTCAGCTAGTGATTCAGGCCGGTTCCATGGGGCAGGGCGGGGATGTGTTCGTGCTGGATATGGGGCAGCCGGTGAAAATCGCCGAACTGGCTGAGAAGATGATTCATCTTACGGGATTGAGTGTCGCCTCCGACTGTAATCCCCATGGCGACATAGCGATTGAGTTCACCGGCTTACGTCCCGGGGAGAAGCTCTATGAGGAGCTGCTGATTGGCGACAATGTCAGCCCCACCGATCACCCGATGATCATGCGCGCGAAAGAGGAGCACCTGCCCTGGGAGACGCTCAAGGTGATCATGACCGATCTGCTCAAGGCGGTAGAGCGCGACGATTACGATCGTGTACGCCAGCTACTGCGTAACACCGTCAGCGGTTATGCGCCTCAGGGTGAGATTGTCGACTGGATGCACCAGCGCCGCTTGGTGAAGCGATCAACCGAGTAGCGGGTTACTGCTAGGAATGTAGGCTGGTGGGCTTGGTGCTTCTGTACAAGCATGAACCATTAACTAACGCGGTCATGGCCGTAAGCAAACGATCCGTGGCGATGTCGCGGCTTCCACGTGCGTTGAGTTAGCCCTGTTTTTGACTGTAGGGCGTCTCCCTCGGCGCAAAAACATCAAGGCCTCCATGAGGCCTTGATGCTAGGTAGCTCATTCACCGCGAGTCGCGTTCCGCGCAGTTATCGGTAGCTAACCGCCGCGTTGCAGCTCAGCCGTCTCTCTCCCGATTCCCCACCAGGCTATCCACCGTCGGCACCCGCGTCTCCGGCTCCATCTGCGCGTCATGTTCCAGTTGATGGCTGAAGCGCTCCAGGGAGCCATTCTCCGGCTGCGCATCGCTGGCGAATACCGGCGGGCTTAGCAGGTAGGCGCCAAGCAGGCGGGAGAGGGCGGCGAGGCTGTCGATATGGGTGCGCTCGTAGCCGTGAGTGGCGTCGCAGCCGAAGGCGATCAGCGCGGTGCGGATGTCGTGTCCCGCGGTGACGGCTGACTGGGCGTCGCTGTGGTAGTAGCGGAACAGGTCGCGGCGCACCGGGATTTCGTTGTCGCTGGCCAGGCGTAGCAGTTGCCGCGACAGGTGATAGTCGTAGGGGCCGCCGGAGTCATGCATGGCCACGCTGACGGTATGTTCGGTGGAGCGCTGGCCGGTGGCGACCGGGGCGATGTCGATACCCACGAATTCGCTCACGTCCCAGGGCAGCGCGGCAGCCGCGCCAGAGCCGACTTCTTCGGTGATGGTGAACAGCGGGTGGCAGTCGATGGGCGGTTCCTGGCCACTTTCCACCACCGCCTTGAGTGCGGCGAGCAGAGCGGCGACCCCGGCCTTGTCATCGAGGTGGCGGGCGCTGATATGGCCGCTTTCGGTGAACTCGGGCAGCGGATCGAAAGCCACGAAGTCGCCGACGGAGATACCCAGGCTTTCGCAGTCGGCGCGGCTGGCGATCAGGGCATCCAGGCGCAGCTCGACGTGATCCCAGGAGATCGGCAACTGGTCGACTTCGGTGTTGAAGGCATGCCCGGAAGCCAGCAGCGGCAGGACGCTGCCGCGGAATACGCCATGGTCACTGAATACGCTGACCCGGCTGCCTTCGGCGAAGCGGCTGGACCAGCAACCGATGGCGGTCAGGCTCAAACGACCGTTGTCCTTGATCTCGCGCACCATGGCGCCAATGGTGTCCAGGTGCACGGAGACGGCGCGATCCGGGCTGTCTCGACGGCCTTTGAGGGTGCCGCGGATGGTGCCGCGCCGGGTCATTTCGAAGGGGATACCGATTTCGGTGAGGCGCTCGGCGACGTAGCGCACGATGGTGTCGGTGAAACCGGTGGGGCTGGGAATGGCGAGCATCTCCAGCAGGACCTTTTGCATGTACTCGAGATCGGGTTCTGGAATTTGCGACATGGGCTCTCCATCTAGGACGGGGCGGGCCGCCGGGCGGCGTCTGTCTGCGGTGACTGCGTGACGCCTGTCGACGGACGGTGAAGTTTCAGTCTGTGTTAGAACCTGTTCATGATCTTTCAGCTCAGGTTCGTCAATTTTGGTAGCTGGTGGTAAGAGCGGCCGGTGAGCGGTGTAAGGAGTGGCTTTAGCCGCGAGCTCTTTGTTTGCCCTGAAAAGCTCGCGGCTAAAGCCGCTCCCACGCAATCGCATGGTGACCGTTTCCGCCATACAGCTGCCGCTTCATGATCATGAGCAGCTTATTAGATGCTGACCTGCTAGAGCGGTGAGGGTTTCCTGTGGCGGCAGATTGACCGAAGCTATCGTCGCTTGGTTTCTCGACCTCCGTGGTTCGAGCCACCCCAGGTTCGCTTGCCCCGCAAGCTACTGCTCTATCGCGCAGGGCAACTGACAGGCTAAAACTCGCTAATTGGCCTCATGAAACTGCTCAATCGCCCACCCCATGGCTCAGCGGGAACAGCAGGTCGATAAAGCGCTCTGCGGTCGGCTGTGGTTCGTGGTTGGCCAGGCCCGCTCGCTCGTTGGCTTCGATGAACACGTACTCGGGCTGGTCCGCGGCAGGTACCAGCAAATCGAGGCCGACCACCGGGATGTCCAGCGCGCGAGCAGCCCTGACGGCCGCATCGGCAAGCGTGGGGTGCAGAATGCCGGTGACGTCTTCGAGAATCCCGCCGGTATGCAGGTTGGCGGTCTTGCGCACGGCCATGCGCTTGCCCTGGGGCAGCACGCTGTCGTAGTCGTAACCGGCGGCATGCAGGGTGCGCAGGGTTTCGGCATCCTTGGGGATGCGGCTTTCACCGCCGGTTGCCGCCTGGCGACGCCGGCTTTGCGCGTCGATCAGTTCGCCGATGGTATGGCGACCGTCACCGAGCACTTCGGCGGGGCGACGAATCGCGGCAGCGACCACTTCGAAACCGATGACCACGATGCGCAGGTCGAAACCTTCGTGGTAGCTCTCCAGCAATACGCGCTCGTCGAACGGGCGGGCGCGCTCGATAGCCGCTTGCACGTCGGCAGGCGTGCGCAGGTCGACGGCAACGCCCTGGCCCTGTTCGCCATCCACGGGCTTGACCACCAGGCTGCCATGCTCGGCCAGAAAGGCGGCATTTTCCTCGGCACTGCCGGCCAGGCGCTGGGCCGGCAGGCTGAGGCCGGCGCGGCTCAGCGTACGGTGGGTCAGGCGTTTGTCCTGGCAGAGGGTCATGGTGACGGCGCTGGTCAGGTCGGTGAGCGACTCGCGACAGCGGATACGTCGACCGCCCTGGCTCAGGGTGAACAGGCCGGCTTCGGCGTCGTCGATCTGCGCATCGATACCACGCCGACGCGCTTCGTCGACGATGATACGCGCGTAGGGGTTGAGCTTGTCGTCCGGTCCAGGGCCGAGGAACAGGGTCTGGTTGATGCCGTTCTTGCGCTTGACGCTGAAGGTCTGCAGCTCACGGAAACCCAGCTTGGCGTACAGCTTCTTGGCCTGGCCGTTGTCGTGCAGCACCGACAGATCGAGGTGGCTGAGGCCGCGGCTCATGAAGTGCTCGATCAGGTGGCGAACCAGCACCTCACCCACGCCGGGGCGGCTGCAAGCCGGGTCCACGGCCAGGCACCAGAGGCTGCTGCCCAGTTCCGGGTCCTTGTAGGCCTTCTGGTGATTGAGGCCCATCACGCTGCCGATCACCGCGCCGCTGTCTTCATCCTCGGCGAGCCAGTAGACCGGGCCGCCCTGATGGCGAGGCGTCAGTTTTTGCGGATCCAGCGGCAGCATGCCGCGGCTCTGGTACAGGCAGTTGATCGCCTGCCAGTCCGCTTCGGTCTGCGCGCGACGCACGCGAAAACCGCGAAACCCTCGGCGCGCTTGCCGGTAGTCGCTGAACCACAGGCGCAGGGTGTCCGAGGGGTCGAGAAACAGCTGTTGCGGTGCCTGCGCCAGTACCTGCTGTGGCGCCGCTACATAGAGGGCGATATCACGCTCGCCGGGTTGCTCGCTGAGCAGCTCTTCGGCCAGCACTGCCGCATCGGGGAAGGTGTGGCCGATCAGCAGCCGGCCCCAGCCGCAGTGGACGATCTGTGGTTGGCTGATGCCATCGCCGTGTTCTTCGGCAAAACGCGCCTGCAGTCGCTCGTAGGAGGGGGACTGGCCGCGGAGGAGGCGTTGGTTGTGGGCAGTGGCTCGCATTGAAGAATGTTCCTTTGCTTGCGCATGGCCGGCATCGCCGGCTATCGGTTGGCCTGTCTGATAATCCGCGGCGAGGCGGATACGGCCATTACAGTGGGCAGCGAGGGCGCCGCAGCGCCCACGCTCCGGTGTTACAGGCCCTGTTCGCTCAACCACAGGTTCAGCGCTGCCATCTGCCACAGCTTGGAGCCGCGCAGCGGCGTCAGCTGGCCTTGCGGGTCGGTGAGCAGGCGGTCGAGCATCTGCGGGTTGAAGATGCCGCGGTCGTGAGCCGGGTCGACCAGCAGGTCGCGCACCCAGCCCAGGGTCGCGCCTTCAAGGTGCTTGAGGCCCGGTACCGGGAAATAACCCTTCTTGCGGTCGATGACCTCCGCCGGGATGACCTTGCGGGCCGCCTCCTTGAGTACGTACTTGCCGCCTTCCGGCAGTTTGAACTGAGCGGGGATGCGCGCCGACAATTCCGCCACCCGGTAATCCAGGAACGGCGTGCGCGCCTCGAGGCCCCAGGCCATGGTCATGTTGTCGACGCGTTTGACCGGATCATCGACCAGCATCACCGTACTGTCCAGGCGCAGCGCCTTGTCCACGGCGGCAGTGGCGCCCGGCTGGGCGAAGTGCTGACGCACGAATTCGCCGGACACGTCGTCGGTCAACCAGGCAGGCTGCACGCAGGCGGCGTATTCGTCGTGTTCGCGGTCGAAGAAGGCCTTGCGGTAGGCGCTATAGGCATCGTCCGCGCCATCGACCAGCGGGTACCAGTGATAGCCGGCGAACAGCTCGTCGGCGCCCTGGCCGCTCTGCACTACCTTGCAATGCTTGGCCACTTCCCGGGAGAGCAGGTAGAAGGCGATGCAGTCGTGGCTGACCATCGGCTCGCTCATGGCCCGGAAGGCTGCCGGCAACTGGTCGAGAATCTCGTTCTCGCCGATGCGCAGCTGGTGGTGCTGGGTTTCAAAGCGCTTGGCGATCAGATCCGAATACTGGAATTCGTCGCCGCGCTCGCCACCGGCATCCTGGAAACCGATGGAGAAGGTCAGCAGGTTTTCGACACCGGCCTCGCGCAGCAGGCCGACCAGCATGCTCGAGTCGACGCCGCCGGACAGCAGCACGCCGACATCCACGGCAGCACGCTGACGGATCTCGACGGCTTCGCGCATGCTGTCGAGGGTGGCGTCGCGCCAGTCTTCGAAGGTGAAGTTGGCTTCATCGGCATTCGGGCCGAAGTTCAGCGTCCACCAGACCTGCTGCTCGACCTTGCCATTGGTGTCGATACGCATCCAGGTGGCCGGCGGCAGTTTCTCCACGCCGGCGAGGATGGTGCGCGGTGCGGGCACCACGGCATGGAAGTTCAGGTAGTGGTTGAGCGCGACCGGGTCCAGGGTCTTGCCGATATCGCCGCCTTTGAGCAGAGCAGGCAGGCTGGAGGCGAAACGCAGGCGGTCCTTGGTCTTGGACAGGTACAGCGGCTTCACGCCCAGGCGATCACGGGCGATGAACAACTGCTGACTGTCGCGCTCCCAGATGGCGAAGGCGAACATGCCATTGAGCTTGGGCAGCAGGTCGGCGCCCCAGGCGTGATAGCCCTTGAGCAGTACCTCGGTGTCACCACCCGAGAAAAAACGGTAGCCGAGCTGTTCCAGCTCGCCGCGCAATTCCGGGTAGTTGTAGATGGCGCCATTGAAGACCATCGACAGGCCGAGATCGTTATCGATCATCGGCTGGCCCGAGGCTTCGGCGAGATCCATGATCTTCAGCCGGCGGTGGCCGAAGGCGACGGGGCCGCGGCTGTGGAAGCCATGGGCATCCGGGCCGCGAGGGGCGAGGTGGTGAGTGATGCGTTCAACGGCAGCCAGGTCGGCCGCTTGGTTATCGAATCGAAGTTCGCCTGCTATTCCGCACATAGTTTATAAAGCCCGCATGTTTCCTGGGCTCTGTTCCTCCTTAACGTCAGTCCGTACCAGTGTTGTACCGGTTCTGAGTTCCAGTGCGCTCCAGGGCGCGCCGGAGACGATCGAGCAGTGAAAAAGCTGCTGCGCGCAACTTGGTCAGCGCAGCAGGCTCGAGCTTTTTCGAGTCCCGATGTGCGGCGAACGTTCAATAAAATGCCCTGGGGCGGCCTGGGAGCCTGATGATTCTGGTCGTGTGGTATGGCCGCTATCGCTTCGCGGGCATGGCCCGCTCCCACAGTAAAAGTGAGTGATGACAACTAGGAGTGAGGTGCGCTCGCCTGGGTTTTTGGGAGCGGGCGGGGGCGCCCAGTCCATGCCCGCGATTTGTGCAGGGCCTGCACCTGGTGACTCGGCATAGGGTGAGGGGCTGAAAGCTATCGCTTGATGGGTTCACCTACGCGGCCCGCCCCATCCTGCGGCTGCAGGTTGCTGACTTCGCGGCAGAGGCCACTATCGCTTCGCGGGCATGGCCCGCTCCCACAGTAAAAGTGAGTGATGACAACTAGGAGTGAGGTGCGCTCGCCTGGGTTTTTGGGGCGGGGCGGGGACGCCCAGTCCATGCCCGCGATTTGTGCAGGGCCAGCACCTGGTGATTCGGCATAGGGTGAGGGGCTGAAAGCTATCGAACTTGATGGGTTTCACCGACGCGGCTCGCCCCATCCTGCGGCTGCAGGTTGCTGACTTCGCGGCAGAGGCCGCTATCGCTTCGCGGGCATGGCCCGCTCCCACACGTTCGCGTTGATAGAGCGGCAAGGTGCGGCGCTGGTAACGCCGAGCCGTTTGAATCGGCGCAATCACTTGCAGATTCAACCGGCCCTGTGGGAGGACGCCATGCGCCCGAACAATCCGTGGGCATGGCCCTGCTGACACAACCGGTGGCGAGCACGCCCGATCCATGCCCGCGATTGGGTAGCCTGCTTTTTTATAGGCAATGCGCGGTTGGCCAGCGGCGCGCTCAGCCTTTGCGAATCAACTGGCGCAGCATAAAGCGGTTGGGGTGGCAGCCCTCGGCGACGTCGCTGGGGACTGGCAGCGGCTCGTCTTCCAGCCAGGCGGCGATCAGTTCGCCGGACAGCGGCGCGGTGATCAGGCCGCGGGAGCCGTGGCCGCTGTTGATGTACAGGCCTCTCTGCCAGGGGCAGGGAATCGGCGGCACCTGGCGGGCGTCACGGGCCAGCACGGCATAGGCCTGCGCGAACTGCTCGGCGTCGGCCAAGGGGCCGATGATCGGCAGGTAGTCCGGGCTGGTGCAACGAAAGGCGGCGCGGCCTTGCAGCGTGGCCGGGTCGAGCTTATCGGCTTCGAGGCGCTCGGCCAGGTCGCTGGAAATTTCCCGTAGCAGGTTCAGGTTGCTGGCGTGTTCGGCGCTGCTTGGCGTCAGGTCGTCGCTGTCGAAGTTGAAGCTGGCGCCCAGGGTGTGCTCGCCCTGACGCGCCGGTGCTACATAACCCTCGGCGCAGACTACGGTACTCAGCGCGGCGCTGCGTTGTGACGCCGGCAACCGGCTGATCTGCCCGCGGATGCGCTTGAGCGGCAGGTGCGCCGTCTGTTCGAAACGAACCGTATCGGCGGCGCTGCAGATCACCACCACCGGCGCTTCGGCCAGTAGCTGGTCGCCGCTTAGCGCCTGCCATTGGCCGTCGATGCGTTTCAGGCTCAGCGCCTCCTGGTGGCAGTGCAGGCGGATTGCGGGATGGTCGAGCAATTGCGCGCATAGCGCCGGCGGGTGCACCCAGCCGGCATCGGGGTAGAACAAGCCGCCGCTGGCCAGGGCGATGCCGGCTTGCCGTTCGGCCTGGGCGCGATCCAGTGGGGTGAGCAGCGTGCTCGGGAAGGCGGCCGCAAGCTTGGCCTGGCGCCCGGCTTCGCGTTCGTCGAAGGCCAGTTGCAGCACGCCGCAATCATCCCAATCCAACCCCTTGTGCAGGCGCTCGAGCAGCCGGCGGGTGTAACCGAAGCCATCGACGATCAGCCGCGACAGCGCCGTGCCATGGGCGGACAGCTTGAGGTACAGAACGCCCTGGGGGTTGCCCGAGGCTTCCTGGGCCGCCGCGCCATGGCGCTCCAGCACGCTGACCTGCCAGCCGCGTCTGGCCAGGCTGGCAGCGGTGGCGCAGCCGGCCAGCCCGGCGCCGATCACCAGGGCGTTCCGTTCTGGGTGGCGCTCGGCCGGCCGCGCGAACCAGGGCTTTGTCTGGCTGCTGGCTGCGCCGGTGAAGGCGCCGCACATCACCTCCCATTTCTTGCCGAGGCCCGGTACCCGCTTCATCGCGAAGCCCGCTTCGACCAGGGCGCGGCGCACGTAGCCGGTTGCCGTGAAAGTGCCCAGGGTGGTGCCCGGCGCGCTCAGTCGTGCCAATTGGGCGAACAGCTCGGGCGTCCACATCTCGGGGTTTTTCGAGGGTGCGAAGCCGTCGAGAAACCAGGCATCGATGCGTGCATCGAGCTGCGGCAGCATGGCCAGGGCGTCGCCGATCAGCAGGGTCAGCACCACGCGGCCGTCATCGAACAGCAGGCGCTGGAAGCCCGGGTTCAGGCAGCCATAGGCGCCCAGCAATTGCTCGCTGTAGGCCTGCAGGGAGGGCCACAGCGCAAGCGTGCGCTGCAGGTCGGCCTCGCTCAGTGGGTGCTTCTCCACGCTGACGAAGTGCAAGCGCGCCCCCGCGGGGGCCTGCTGGTCGAACAGTTGCCAGGCACAAAGGAAATTCATCCCGGTACCGAAGCCGGTTTCACCGATCACCAGCTGCTCGCCCGCCGCCAGCGCGGCGAAGCGCCGTGGCAGGTCGTTGTTGTCGAGAAATACGTAGCGCGTTTCTTCCAGACCATTTTCCCGGGAGAAGTAGACATCGTCATACTGGCGCGAGGAGGGCAGGCCCTGTTCGTCCCAGTCGAGCTGTGCGTATTGATCGGCCATGGTCGGGTGTCTGTGGCGGGCAGGGCGGCGATTCTAACAGGGCCTGGGCGCGGCGGTGATGCGGCGGCGTGTTGCGGTATATCGGTGCTTGCGCTAATCGCTAAACGGCACCTAGTCTGCGTACACCGTTCAGGAAGAGGTGCTTATGTTCGAGTCCGCCGAGATCGACCACGTCATCGACAAGGCCACGTTCGCCGCCGAAGAGCAGGTGCTGCGCGAGGCGTTGCTCGAGGTGCAGTACGCACTGCGCGAGCAGGGCCGCCATGCGGTGATCATCCTCATCAATGGTATCGAGGGGGCGGGCAAGGGCGAGACGGTCAAGCTGCTCAACGAGTGGATGGATCCACGGCTCATCCAGGTCAGCACCTTCGACCAGCAGACCGACGAGGAACTGGCCCGGCCGCCTGCCTGGCGGTACTGGCGGCAGCTGCCACCCAAGGGACGCATCGGCATCTTCTTCGGCAACTGGTACAGCCAGATGCTGCAGGGCCGGGTGCACGGCGACCTGAAGAAGGATCAGCTCAACGGCGCCATCGAAGGGGCGCTGGGCCTGGAGCAGATGCTCTGCAACGAGGGCACGCTGATCTTCAAGTTCTGGTTCCACCTGTCCAAGAAGCAGATGCTCGGCCGGCTGGAAAGCCTCAAGGATGATCCGCTGCACAGCTGGCGCCTGAGCCCGCTGGACTGGCAGCAGTCGAAGACCTACGACAAGTTCGTGCGCGCTGGCGAAGACGTGTTGCGGCGCACCAGCCGTGATTACTCGCCCTGGTACATCGTGGCGGGCGCCGATGCCAATTATCGTAGCCTGACGGTCGGGCGCATCTTGCTCGAAGGCCTGCAGGCAGCGCTGCGCAGCAACACCGAACGGGCGCCGTTGCCACACGCCACGCCCTTGATGACGCGCACCGATCAACGCAGCCTGCTCGACAGCCTGGATATGCGGCTGAGCCTGGCCAAGGCCGACTACCGTGACCAGCTGGTGCGTGAGCAGGCGCGCCTGGCCCAGTTGATGCGCGACAAGCGTATGCGCCGCCACGCCCTAGTGGCGGTGTTCGAAGGCAACGACGCCGCCGGCAAGGGCGGGGCGATTCGCCGTGTCGCGGCGGCGCTGGACCCGCGCCAGTACCGCATCGTGCCGGTTGCGGCGCCGACCGATGAGGAGCGTGCGCAGCCCTACCTGTGGCGTTTCTGGCGACATATTCCGGCCCGCGGCAAGTTCACCGTGTTCGACCGTTCCTGGTATGGCCGGGTGCTGGTGGAACGGGTGGAGGGCTTCTGCGCGCCCGAGGACTGGTTGCGTGCCTATGGCGAGATCAATGATTTCGAGGAGCAGTTGAGCAACGCCGGCGTGGTGCTGGTGAAGTTCTGGCTGGCCATCGATGAGCAGACCCAGTTGCAGCGTTTTCGTGAGCGCGAGAGCAACCCGGTCAAGCGCTTCAAGATCACCGAGGAAGATTGGCGCAACCGTGAGAAGTGGCCGCTGTACCGGGAGGCCGTTGGCGATATGGTCGACCGTACCAGCACCCGCCTGGCGCCCTGGACCCTGGTCGAGGCCAACGACAAGCAGTACGCCCGGGTCAAGGTGCTGCGCACCCTCAACGATGCGCTGGAGGCGGCGTTCGAGAGGGATGTGCGATAGGCGCGCTTTCTGGGGCTGGAGCGCGTTGCTGAAGCCTGGCCAGAGGCGTCTTGATGTGGGGTGGCAGCCACGTGGCGGAAGCGATCGTTCGCATAATCCGTAGGAGGGGCTTTAGCCCCGAGCTCTTTGCACCCCCAATAAAGCTCGGGGCTAAAGCCCTCCTACATGCCACCGGCCGCTTCTACCTTTGAGCGACCACTCAGGCCGCCATCTGATGTGTGACACCACACTCGCCTTGCGGGCGAGGCGCTAGCGGCCGTTCAGTTCGTAGGGTGGACGACGCTTCACCTACGCGGCCCGACCCGTCCACCACCCCGTGATCGCAACGGTGGATGAAAAGAGCGTCATCCACCCTACGAAGTTATGCACTGGTGATTATCTGTGGGAGCGGGCCATGCCCGCGATTTTTCGCGCGCATGGCGCGCTCCCACAGTGGATCGGCGAACGGCTGCTTTTGCCTTTAAGCGACCGCTCAGGCCAATCGCTCGGATACGCCATCTGATGTGTGATACCACACTCGCCTTGCGGGCGAGGCGCTAGCGGCCGTTCAGTGGCGATCCGGCAGGGTCTTCTGCTTGAGGATGTACAGGCTGACCAGCACGGCACTGGTCAGCATGAACAGCCGCGCCCAGATCAGCGGCACCAGCGCGCAGGAAATGCCGATACTCAGCCACATCAGGCCGATGGCGTAGATCTTCGCCTTGCGCGGGATACCTTCGCCGGCCAGGTAGTCGCGAATCCATGGCCCCAGGCGCGGGTGTTCCACCAGCCACAGGTAGAAGCGCTTCGAGCTGCGCATGAAGCATGCCGCAGCCAACAGCAGGAACGGGGTGGTGGGCAATAGCGGCAGGAAGATGCCAAGCACGCCCAGCGCCACGCTCAGCCAGCCGATGGTCAGCAGGCAGTAGCGCAGCAGCGGGTTGCGGGTTTCGAAGGGTTCGCGCGCCATGACGATGGCGTCGCCATCAATGTGGGCGAGGCTTGAGCAGCGCCGGCTTCTCGTCGGGGGCGTTGCACAGCAGGAACAGCGCGGTCAGCAGCTCGGGGATCTGATCGACCATGCTGTCGACCAGGTCGCGGTCGCGGGCGATCTCGGCGAACTCCGGCTGCTCGTCGAACAGGCCCGAACCGACCATGATCGGTAGCAGCAACTCGCTGACCTCGTCTTCGGCGTCGTCGAACCAGACGCTTTCGCGCAGGAACACCCCTTCCATGAAACCGATGCACCAGCCGCGCAGGTCGGAGTCGTCCGGCTCGTCACCCAGGTCCAGGTCGCACGGCACTTCCGGCTCGTCGTCGCTGGCCAGTTGGCGGGCGATATGGGCCTGCAGCTGGATCAGGGTGGCTTCGATATCGTCGCGCTCCTCGTCGCTGCGGTAGTGCGGCGGCTCGGAGAACAGGGCGTCGATCCACTCGCGCGGCTCGATCTTTTCCGGGCAGATGGACAGAGCCGTCAGATAGCCATGGGCGGCGACATAGTCCAGAGCCTCTTCGTGCAGGTCATCGGCATCGAGAAAGGCTTGCAGGCGGGACAGTTGCTCGGCGAAGGACATCGGTGGCTACCTTGGAAAAGTAAACGAGGCTGGATTCTAGCAGGCTGTTGAAAAACTATCTGCGTTACGTTGCAGCGCCCGGAAAAGGCAGCGGCTGCCTGGCCCGGGCTTTTCAGCCGTGCTCTAGTGCAGACCGGCGCAGTCGGCCAGAGTTGCAGGTAAAGAGCGCTGCCAAGGCCGCACCTTGCAGCTCAGGTGCGTATAATGCCCCGCTTGATTCGGAGACCCTACATGCTCGAGCAGGCGCAACGCATCCTCAAAGACGTATTCGGCTATGACAGCTTCCGGGGTCGCCAGGGCGCGATCATCGAGCGCGTGGCCAGCGGCGGCGATGCGTTGGTGCTGATGCCCACCGGCGGCGGGAAGTCGCTGTGCTTCCAGGTGCCGGCGCTGCTGCGTGACGGGCTGGCCGTGGTGGTGTCGCCGCTGATCGCCCTGATGGACGACCAGGTGGCGACCCTGGAAGAGCTCGGCGTGGCGGCGGTGGCGCTGAATTCCACCCTGGAGGCCGACCAGCAGCGCGATATTGCCGAGCGTATTCGCCGTGGCGAGATCAAGATGCTCTACCTGGCCCCCGAGCGCCTGGTGCAGCCGCGCATGCTGGCGTTCCTGCAGCAGTTGCAGATCGCCCTGTTCGCCATCGACGAAGCCCACTGCGTGTCGCAGTGGGGGCATGATTTCCGTCCGGAATACCTGCAACTGGGGCAACTGGCCGAGTTCTTCCCTGACGTGCCGCGCATCGCCCTGACGGCGACCGCCGATATGCGGACCCGCGAGGAAATCGTCAATCGCCTGCACCTGCAGGATGCCGAGCGCTTTCTGTCGAGCTTCGACCGGCCCAACATCTTCTACCGCATCGTACCCAAGGAGCAGCCGCGCAAGCAGCTGCTGGCCTTCCTGGCGGCGCGCAAGGGCGATGCCGGCATCGTCTATTGCCTGTCACGCAAGAAGGTCGAGGAGGTGGCGGGCTTTCTGACCGAGCAGGGTTTCCCGGCGTTGCCCTATCACGCAGGCCTGCCGGCCGAGCTGCGGGCGTTCAACCAGAAGCGCTTTCTCAACGAGGAAGGCTTGATCATGGTAGCCACCATCGCCTTTGGCATGGGCATCGACAAACCCAACGTGCGCTTCGTCGCGCACCTGGACCTGCCCAAGTCGCTGGAGGCCTATTACCAGGAGACCGGCCGGGCAGGGCGCGATGGCTTGCCGGCGGACGCCTGGATGGCCTACGGCCTGCAGGACATGATCTTCCTCAAACAGATGCTGGCCAATTCCGAAGGCGATGAGCGCCACAAGCGTGTCGAGCAGCACAAGCTCGACGCCATGTTGGCGCTGTGCGAGGAAACCCGCTGCCGCCGTCAGGTGCTGCTGGCCTATTTCGACGAGGAGCTGCCGCAGCCCTGCGGGCATTGTGACAACTGCACCGACGGCGTGCAGACCTGGGACGCCACCGAGCCGGCCCGCCAGGCGCTGTCGGCCATCTACCGCAGCGGCCAGCGCTATGGTGTCGGCCATCTGGTGGACATCCTGCTGGGCCGCGACAACGAGAAGATGCGCGGCCTCGGCCACCAGCACTTGTCGGTGTTCGGCGTCGGCAGCGCGCTCAGCGAGGGCGAATGGCGTTCGCTGTTCCGCCAACTGGTCGCCCGCGGCCTGGTGGGTGTCGACCTTGAGGGCTTTGGCGGCCTGCGCCTGTCCGACAGCTGCCGGCCGCTGCTGCGCGGCGAGGTGACCCTGCAGCTGCGCCGCGATCTCAAACCCCAGCAGAGCGCCAAGGCGTCGGGCAGTGCGGCGCGGCAACTGGTGCGTGGTGACGAGCGCGAGCAGTGGGAAGCGCTGCGCGCCTTGCGCAAACGCCTGGCCGAGGAGCACGCCGTGCCGCCCTACGTGATCTTCCCGGACGCCACGCTGCTGGAAATGCTGCGCAGCAAACCGACCACCCTGGCGGAAATGGCCCGGGTCAGTGGTGTCGGCGCGCGCAAGCTGGAGCGCTACGGCGAGGCCTTCCTGGAGGTGCTGGGCGGCAGTGAAACCCCGCCGCCAGTGGTCGATCTGCGCCACGAACTGGTCAGCCTGGCCCGGGCCGGCATGACGCCGACCCAGATCGCCAGCCAACTGGGCTGTAGCCAGAAGAGCGCCTACAGCCTGCTGGCCGAAGCCATCGCCGAGCAGCAGATTTCCCTGCAGCAGGCCCTCGATCTGCCCGAGCAGCTGCTTGGCGAGATCCAGGACGCCTTTCTCGATGGTGAAGGTGAGTTGCCGTCGGTAGCGGAGATCGCGCCGCTGTTCGCCGGTCGCCTGGAAGAAGGCGTGCTGCATTGCGTGCGCGCCGCCTTGCAGGCGGAATTCGAGGCCTGATCAGGCGCGCGACGCAGGATTATCTTGTAGCGACTGGAATCTTGCTCTCTGTCAAAAGCTATGGTTAGCTCGCTAATAATTAGTTTTTGATAATTCCAAGAGTGACCGCAATGTCCCCATCCGAACCTCATCGTTTCGCCATGCAAGTGGCGCAGTTGTCCCGCGCCTGGCGCGCAGAGCTGGATCGACGCCTCGCCGGCCTGGGGCTTTCCCAGGCACGCTGGCTGGTGCTGTTGCATATCGGCCGCTTCGCCGAGCTGCCCACTCAACGCGAGCTGGCGCAGAGCGTCGGGGTAGAGGGGCCGACGCTGGCGCGCCTGCTCGACAGCCTCGAAGCCCAGGGCCTGGTGGTGCGCCATGCGGTGCCGGAAGATCGCCGCGCCAAGAAGATCGCCCTGTGCCCGCCTGCCAAGCCACTGATCGAGAAGATCGAGGCGATTTCCACGCAACTGCGCGAAGAGCTGTTTGCCGGCATTGACCAGGAAGAGCTGCGTATTTGTCAGCAGGTTCACGCACGCATTCTGGGCAACCTGGAGCGGCGTTGATGCACGACCTGTCTCTGCTGCAGAGACGTTACGGGCCGCGCTATCCGAATTACCTGCTGATCGTGCTGATGCTGGGCAGCATGGCGATGATTCTCGCCTCGACCAGTGTCAACGTCGCGCTGCCGGCGATCATGGCCGACTTCGCGATCGGCAGGCCGCTGGCGCAGTGGCTGTCCACCGGGTTTCTCGCGGCGATGACCTCAGGGCTGCTCTTGTCGGCCTGGGCCCAGGCCCGGTTCGGCGCCCGGGCCACGGCGCAGAGCGGCTTGGCGATCTTCATCGTCACCTCATTGCTCGCCCTGACAGCCACCGGCGCCTGGCAGCTGATCACCCTGCGCATCATCCAGGGCCTGTGTGCCGGCATCGTCCAGCCGCTGGCCATGGTGCTGATCTTTCAGGTGTTCGCCGGCGGCGGTCGTGGTGCCGCGCTGGGCGCCTATGGGCTGGGGGTGATGATCGCGCCCACGCTCGGGCCGACCATCGGTGGCTACCTGGTCGATATGTTCGGCTGGTACGCGGTGTTCTGGTTGCCCTTGCCCATGTGTTTCCTGGCCATGCTGGCCGGCTTGTTCCTGATGCCCAGCGAGCGCCAGCGCAATACGCCATTTCTCGACCTGTGGGCGTTCCTGCTGCTCAACGTCGGCCTGTTCGCCACCCTCGGCGCGCTGGCCGAAGCCCAGCGTTTCGCCTGGGCCGAGGCGCGGGTATGGGCGCCGGGAGTGGTCGGCGTGGCGGCCACCGTGGCTTTCCTGAGGCGCAGCCGTTTCAGCAGCAAGCCGTTGCTGCCGCTTGTGCTGTGGCGGCACGCCGGCTTTCGCAAGGCCAGCTGGGTGGCGCTCGCCCTCGGCATGGGCCTGTATGGCACCACCTACATCATCCCCCTGCATGTGCAGGCCATCGAGGGCTACAGTGCGGGCTGGGCGGGCCTGTTGCTGCTGCCGACCGGGGTGGTGATGGGCGTTGCCTCGTTCATGGGCGGGCGCCTGAGCGATCGCCTGTCCACCGCCGTGCTGCTGGTCGCGGGCCTGCTGGCGCTGGTGGTGTCGTCGGTCGGCCTGGGCTGGCTGCAGCCCGGCGCGTCCTTTCTGGTGCTGTGCTTCTGGGCCTGTATCGGGCGGATCGGCCTGGGCATCCTGTTGCCGGCGCTGACCACCGGTGCGCTGGATGCGCTGGACCGCGAGCAGGTGGCCCACGGTGCAGGCGCCATCACCTTCGTACGGCAGCTGGGCGGAGCATTCGGTGTGAATCTCCTGACCTTTTTCCTGGAGTGGCGCCATCGCCAGGAGGGCGGCGATTTCGCGGGTGAGGTGGCGGCGTTTCAGCAGAGTTTCTGGCTGATGGGCGCGCTGTTCGCGCTGACCCTGCTGGCGGCGTGGAACCTGCGGCCGTCACAACGTTGACGCAGTTCACATAACTAGCCGTATTTCCGGCTTTTTGCGTATGATGGCCAGACGCTCGGCCCAACTAACCTGAACGGCTCGAGAAACTCGCAAGTCTTTGAATTATGACCATACTCACTACTCGGCGGGACAAGGAGCGTTTGCCGAGGCAGCGCTGTGCTACGCCGCACCCTGCAGAACCTTCGGCCCGCATGGAGCCGCTGCGACTGTTTTTCGAGCGGAGTTATCGGGAGCTCTTATGACTCGTGTTCGTCACCTGCTGATCGGCCTGGCATCGAGCTCGGCGTTTTATTCGGGGCTGGCGCCTGCGCTGGGGCTGGGTGAGATCACCCTGCATTCGGCTCTCAACCAGCCACTGAACGCTGAAATCGAGCTGTTGGCGGTGGGTGATGACATGACCACCTCGGACATCAAGGTGGCTCTGGCGCCGGCCGATGCCTTCAACCTTGCCGGCGTCGATCGCGTCTATTTCCTCAACGACTTGCGCTTCAGCCCGTTGCTGCGTGGCGGCAAGAGCGTGGTGCGCGTGGTGTCCAACCAGCCGGTGCGTGAGCCTTACCTGAATTTCATCGTCGAGCTGAAACGCCCGGGCGGGCAGCTGTTGCGTGAATACACGGTGCTGCTCGATCCGCCTTCGTCGTCCTCCTACAGCAGCCAGGCTGCGCCAGTGGGCGAGCAGCAATTCACCTCCTACGCGCCGCCGCGCCGCACGCCAATCGCCAGCCGCGGTGAGCGTTACCAGGTCGCCAGCGGCGAGAGCCTGTGGACGATCGCCTCCAAGCTGCGCGTCGATGGCAACCCGTCGTCGCTGCAGGACCTGATGCTCGACATCCACGCGCTCAACCCCGAAGCGTTCAGCAATGGCGATATCCATCGCCTGCGCGCCGGCGCTTCGCTGTTGCTGCCCGATCATGCACGGATGCCCGAGGCCGCGCCGGCTCAGCCTGCCGACTCCGCGGCACCCGCACAGCCCGCCGCACCGGCGCAGATCATCCCCGACACCGCGCCGCAGCAGCCTGCCGAGCAGCAGGTGGAGGTGCTGGCGCAGATTCGCCGCGTCGAGGAGGAGGTGGCCAACCGTACCGCCGAGAACCTGCAGCTGCAGCAGGATCTGCTGACCGTGCAGAACCAGTTGAAGGACATGATGACGCGCATGGAAACGCGTGATCAGCAGATCGCCCAGTTGCTCGAGCAACTGGCCCAGCGCCCGGTCGCCGCACCGGCCGCACCCGCTGAGCCGGCGCCGCAAGCTAGCGCGCCGAGCGCTGCAGCGCAGCCCGCTCCTGCGCCGGCCACGGTAGCGGCGCAGCCGGCACAGACCGAGGGTTTCTGGAACCTGTGGAACATCCTCTTGGCCGCCTTGGTGGGGTTGCTTGCACTGCTGCTGGTGCTGTTCAAGGGCAGGCGCAAACCTGATCCAGAGGCCATCGCCGAGCCGGTGGTCGTCGTGCCGCCTGCGGTGCAGGCGCCGGTGGCCGAGCCCGTAGAGCCGGTCATTGCCTCGCGTACAGTCGAGGCGGACGTGCCGCCGCCGGTGCGCGCTGCGCTCACCCCGCGTGCCGATACCAGCTCCACCGATCCGCTGGACGCTGCCAATATCTACCTGGCGTATGGCCGCCTGGGCGAGGCGATATCGGTGCTGCGCCAGGCGTCGCAGGCCAACCCGCAGCGCCTGGATATCGGCTTCCGTCTGCTCGAGGTGCTGGCGCAGAAAGGCAATACCCTTGCCTTTGCCGAGGAAGAGATGCGCCTGCGCCAGGCCGGGCTCGATCCTGAGCGTATCGACGCGCTCAAGGCTGGCTACCCCGCGCTGTTCGCCCAGCCCGCCGATGAACTGGAGTCGTTCGAGTCGTTAGGCCCGCTGGAGGATCTGACCCTCGATCTGGATGAGACGCCAGCGCCTGCGCCTCAGCAGAAGCCCCAGGATGACGACTTCCAGCTCAATCTCGACGATCTGTCGCTGGATGCCGACTGGGATCTGGTCAACCCGTTCGAAAACGCGTCGCGCAAGAAGCGCCCCGGCGTCGAGGCCGAAGTACCGGCAGTGCCGGACGACAGCGTCAACGATATCTTTGGCCATGACGTGAACAGCCCCTTCGCCGGCACCATGCTGGTCGAGGAGCAGGGCCCGCAGGACGAGTGGCTCGAGCTCGACGAACTGCCCGCGGATGCCTCCGAGGATGCCGAGCGTTTCGTCACCAACCACGAGAACCTCACCAAGCTCAACCTGGCGATGGCCTACATCGAGCAGGATGACCTGGAAGCCGCGTGCGACATTCTCAACGAGGTGATCAACGACGGCGACGAGGAAGAGAAGCAGGAAGCCCGCGAGCTGCTCGCGCGTATCGCCTGAGTTCTTTTGCATGTGTATCGAGCGCGGCCTAGGGTCTGTTGCCGTTTCACGCACGGCCGCGCCGGAGCCCGTTTTGCCGCGAAGCAAGGCACGAGCCGCGAAGTTTAGCGGGCTAAATGAGCCGGCGAGAAACGCAGCGTCGCGGCAAAACGAGCCCGGCCCTTTGGGTGGGGCCGCCTAGGTTGCGCGGGAAATCTCGCCATGCGTCGTTGGAGGACTTGGCAAGGGAAAACGCGGACGGCTAGTCCATTCCCTGCGTCCTCCGCCTAGCGGATCGCCGCCCGGCCTGGCGAGATTTCTCGCGGCAACGCGGCTCGCGTTGAAACGGCAACAGACCCTCGCCGCGCTTTTTCATGGGTGCTTGCAAACGCCCGTTGCTCACCGGAGTCATCGCATGAGCCCCAGCAAAGCCGAAGTGACCATCACCTATTGCACCCAGTGCCAATGGCTGCTGCGCGCGGCCTGGTTGGCTCAGGAACTGCTTTCCACCTTTGCCGATGATCTGGCCAGGGTCAGCCTCGAGCCGGCCACTGGCGGCACCTTCCGCATCCTGTGCAATGGCGTGGAGATCTGGGAACGCAAGGCCGATGGTGGCTTCCCCGAGGCCAAGGTGCTCAAGCAGCGCGTCCGCGACCAGATCGACCCGGCCCGCGACCTGGGCCATAACGATCGCACCACGGCCGAGTGAGCCGCTCCTGCCAGGCTGATTTCGGCGCCTGATTTGAACCGAAACCTGGGGCGTACCGGGCGGCGTTGCGTTCGCGCAGCAGTACGCCTTGTTCCGTCATGGTGGACTGTTCGCTGGCGCT
This sequence comes from Pseudomonas sp. G34, assembly GCF_031119625.1. GTDB lineage: Bacteria > Pseudomonadota > Gammaproteobacteria > Pseudomonadales > Pseudomonadaceae > Aquipseudomonas. The sequence continues at coordinate 653,563 of NZ_JAVHZV010000029.1, read as the reverse complement.
TCTGAGCGGCCGGCGCCCTGGTTCGTGCTACGGGTTTGCCGTTCAGGCCGGGCGCGCGCCTGGCACCACCTTCTGCTGCACATAGGTCGGTTTCTGCCGCGCAGACAACGACACACAGCGCGCCTTCGTCATCGAATTGCCATGCCGCGTTCACAATCATTTCACCGCCTTCGCGCATGCTCGGCGAAAATCTGCCGGAGACCGCCCGATGAGCATCGAACCCCTGGTAAGACCGAGCCGCAAGCAGCGTGTGCGCACCCTGTGGATCTCCGACGTGCACCTGGGCACGCGTGATTGCCAGGCCGAGCACCTGGCGGCGTTTCTCAAACGCTACCAGGCCGAGCGCATCTACCTGGTGGGCGACATCATCGATGGCTGGAAGCTGCGTGGCGGCATCTACTGGCCACAGGCGCACACCAACGTGATTCGTCGCCTGCTGACCATGAGCAAGCGCGGTACCGAGGTGATCTACGTCACCGGTAACCATGACGAATTCCTGCGCCGTTATTCGAAGCTGCTGCTGGGCAACATCCAGTTGGTCGACGAGGCCGAGCACGTGACCGCCGATGGCCGCAAGTTGCTGGTGATCCATGGCGACCAGTTCGATGTGATCACCCGCTATCACCGCTGGCTGGCCTTTCTCGGCGACTCGGCCTACACCGTGACCCTGGTGCTCAACCGCTGGCTCAATCACTGGCGGCGCCGTTACGGCTATGGCTACTGGTCGCTGTCGGCCTACCTCAAGCACAAGGTGAAGACGGCGGTGAACTTCATCAGCGACTTCGAGGAGGCCATCACCCATGAGTGCGCACGCCGGGGGTTCAATGGCGTGGTCTGCGGGCACATTCACCATGCCGAGATCCGTAAGCTGGGCGAGGTCGAGTACCTCAACTGTGGCGACTGGGTCGAGTCCTGCACGGCGCTGATCGAGCATCCGGACGGGCGCATCGAGCTCTACCGGCTGGCCGAGGAGCAGCAGCGGTTGGCACAGTTGCAGGCCGACAAGGTGGTGGTCATCGAGCCGGCGGCATGAGGCTGCTGATCGTCAGCGACGCCTGGGCGCCGCAGGTCAACGGTGTGGTCACCAGCCTGCAGGCACTGGTCGGTGAGTTGCGCGCCATGGGGCATCAGGTCGAGGTGCTGTCGCCCCAGGGCTTTCGTTGCGTGCCGTGCCCCGGTTATGGGGAAATTCCCCTGGCGTGGAACCTGTGGCGCGTTGGCCCGGCCATCGAAGCGTTCGCCCCCGATTGTGTGCACCTGGCCACCGAAGGGCCGCTGGGTTGGGCCGCCAGGCGCTGGCTGCTGCGGCGCGGCCTGGCGTTTTCCAGTGCGGTGCATACGCGCTTTCCCGAATACCTGACGGCGCGTTGCGCCTGGATCGGGCTGGGCGTGGGCTATGCCTGTCTGCGGCTGTTCCACCGGCGCAGCCAGGCGGTGCTGGTCAGTACCGAGCGGTTGCGCAGCGGGCTCGCCCAGCGTGGCCTGAAGCGTCTGGTGCTGTGGCGCAAGGGCGTGGATACCCAGCGCTTTTCACCCAGGCCCGGGCTCGCTGCGCCAGTGAGCGCGATCTTCCTGTATGTCGGGCGTATCGCGCCGGAGAAGAACCTGCAGGCGTTTCTCGATCTGCAGTTGCCGGGCGACAAGTGGGTGGTCGGTGATGGCCCCCAGCGGCAGATGCTCGAGCAGGCTTATCCGGGGGTGAAGTTCTTCGGTTACCAGCATGGCGAGGCGCTGGCCGAGTTCTACCGGCGCGCCAGCGTGCTGGTGTTCCCTTCGCGCACCGACACCTACGGCCTGGTCATGCTCGAAGCCCAGGCCTGCGGCACGCCGGTGGCGGCCTTTGCCGTGGCGGGGCCGCTGGACGTGGTGGTGCCGGGGGTGACCGGCGTGCTCGCCGACAACCTGCGCGATGCCTGCCTGGCTGCGCTGGAGGTGGACCGCAGGCGATGTGCCGAGGTGGCGGGGCGCCAGTCATGGCGGGCCTCGGCCGTGGAGTTTCTGGCCAGTCAGCCGCTGCTCGATGGCGCGCCGGTGACGGGCGAGGGCTCGGTGAGTGCGGCGCGCAGCTGCTAAGCCGCCGCGCGCGTCACATGATGATCTTGTCGCGCAGTTTCTCGGCGGCGTGTTCCAGGGCCTCGATGACCCGATCCTTGTCGAAGTTCTGGATGCCGTTGGTGTCCAGGTACATGGAGAAGCCGGGCAACTCGTGCTCCACGTAACTTGAGGTGGCGCCCAGGTCGCGGCGGAAATCCACCACCTGGTAGATCTGCACCGGGCGGGTGAAGCCCTTGACGTTGATCTGACCCTTGTCGCGGCACATGATCACGTCCTTGACCAGCGAGTAGGTCTCGTGGGAGATCAGGATCTCGCCAGCTTCGGCGGCACTTTCCAGGCGGCTGGCGAGGTTCACGTCGCGGCCGATGATGGTGTAGTCCATGCGCGTGTCGGCGCCGAAGTTGCCCACCGTGCAGTAGCCGGTATTGAGGCCCATGCGGATCTCCAGCGGCTTGGTGATGCCCTGGGCGCGCCAGTGCTGGCGCAGCACTTTCATGTGCTTGCGCATGGCGATGGCCATCGACACCGCGGCCATGGCGTCCTTCTTGGCGCCCTGGCTGCTCGGGTCGCCGAAGAACACCATCACGCTGTCGCCGATGAACTTGTCGATGGTGCCGCCGAACTTCATGCAGATCTTCGACATCTCGTTGAGGTAGGTGTTGAGCAGGTCGGTCAGCGCTTCGGCTTCCAGCTCTTCGGACAGCTCGGTGAAACCACGGATATCGGAAAAGAACACCGTGAGCTTCTTGCGCTGGGTCTCCAGGCGCACGTGCTTCTTGCCGCTGAAGATCGACTCCCACACCTGGGGCGACAGGTACTTGGCGAGGTTGCGGGCCAGGCGAGCGGCCTTTTCCTGCTCGCTCTTGATCTGGTTGCGCACCTGGGCGAGGCGAATGCCCTGCTGGTGCACGAAGTACGCGGAGATGCAGATATAGAAAATGGTGAAGGCGATGCTCACCAGCGCCACCAGCGCCGGTGTTTCCGGCGCTACGTGCAGCTCGGTGAGCGAGGCGGTGAGCAGGGTGCCGCTGAAGGCGACCAGCAGCGCCAGGCCCATGTCACGCAAGCCACCGACGATCAGGGTGCTGAAGCTCAGGGTCAGCAGAAACATCAGGCTGGGCACCACCGAGAAGCCCAGCAACGCGGCAAACGCGCCGCAATGCAGGGCATCGACGAACAGCAGGGCCATCAGGGTGCGGTGCCGATGGCCATCGCGAAAGCGCTTGCTCAGCCAATGGGCCAGATGCGGATACAGCAGCGCATAGGGCACCAGCCACAACAGGTTGTGGCCGAACACCTGCACGTAGGTGCCGGCCGCGACGCTGGCCGCCACGGCGAGATAAGCCAGCACGCGCGAGTAATATTCGCGGGTGAGCAGCGACGGCAGGCCATTGGGGACGGTGGGAAAAGTGGTATTCATGCGCTAACGGCGACCCTGCTGAAAGTCCGACTGCATGACCGAGCGCCAGGCTGCAAGCGGCGTGCGGAAGGGACCAGCGGAAAGTGGGGATCATATACGCTGCAGGCGTGGCCGGCAAAGGCGCAATGCCTGAATGCTGCCGATCACGGCATGCCCGCTCCAGAGCGCGCTGCAGGGCCGTTTAGAAGCGCAGGCGACCGGTGAGCATGTCCTTGAGCATCACCCAGTCGCCCATCAGCGAGTACAGCGGATAGGCAAACGTGGCAGGGCGATTGCGCTCGAAGACGAAGTGGCCGACCCAGGCGAAGCCATAGCCGATTACCGGCAAGGCCAGCAGCCACAGCCATTGCCCGCTGAACAGGGCGTAGCCGAGCACCACCAGCACCAGCAGGCTGCCGACATAGTGCAGGCGCCGGCAGGTGGGGTTGCGGTGTTCTTCCAGGTAGTAGGGATAGAACTCGGCGAAGGAGTTGAAACGCTCGCTGGGCTGGCTGCTCATCGGCGGCTTCCTGTTGTTGTTTGCCAGCAGTGTAGGCCGATATCGGGCACCCGTGGCGCCCGGTTGTCGCAGGGCTCAGTGGCGCCAGAAGGCGGGCATCAGCAGCACCAGTACGGTGAGGATTTCCAGGCGGCCCATCAACATGCCCAGGGTCAGCAGCCACTTGGCCACGTCCGGCAGGCTGGCATAGGTGCCGGCCGGGCCGATGATCGGGCCCATGCCCGGACCGACGCCGGACAGGGTGCTGGCCGCGCCGCTCAGGGCGGTGATCCAGTCCAGGCCGCAGAGGGTCAGGGCCAGGGCCAGCATGGCGATGATGATGGTGAAGAAGAACGAAAAGGTCAGAATCGAGCGGACGATGTCTTCGTCCAGGCGGTGGCGGTTGTACTGCTGCTTGATCACCGCGCGGGGGTGCACCAGCTGCATCAGGTTGGCCTTGAGGAGGATATAGGCGACCTGGAAACGGAAGATCTTCAGGCCGCCCGCGGTAGAGCCCGAGCAGCCGCCGATGAAGCCCAGGTAGAAGAACAGCATGCCGGCGAAACCACCCCACAGCGAGTAGTCGCCCAGGGCGAAGCCCGTGGTGGTCATCACCGAGGTGGCGTTGACCGCCACGTGGCGCAGGGCGTCCAGCCAGTGCAGGTCGGTGGTCAGGTAATACCAGGTGCCCATGCTCAGCCACACGCTGAACAGAATGCCGAGAAATCCGCGCACCTGCTGGTCGTTCAGCACCGCCGACACATTACCCCGCAGGGTCGAGACGTACAGCACGAACGGCAGGCTGCCAAGAATCATAAGCACCACGGCGACCCAGTGCACCGCCGGTTGCGTCCATTTGGCCAGGGACTGGTCGGAGGTCGAGAAGCCACCGGTGGAGATCGCCGACATGGCGTGGTTGATGGCGTCGAAGAAACTCATGCCGGCCAGCCAGAAGGCCAGACAGCCGAGCAGGCTGATGCCGAAGTACGCCACCGCCATGTACTTGGCGACCATGTGCGAGCGCGGCATCACCTTGTCCGAGCGGTCCGAGGATTCGGTCTGGAACAGACGCATGCCACCGATGCGCAGCATCGGCAGGATCGCCACCGCCATGGCGATGAAGCCGATACCGCCGAGCCAGTGCAGCATCGAGCGCCAGATCAGGATGCCGGGCGACATGTCGTCCAGGCCGGTCAATACCGTGGCACCGGTGGCGGTGATGCCCGACATGCTCTCGAAGAAGGCGTCGGTGTAGCTCATGTGCTGGGTGAACATGAACGGCAGGGCGGCGAAGACGCATACCGTCAGCCAGCTGGAGACGGTCAGCAGGTACATGTCGCGCGGGCGCAGGTGCACGTCCTGGGGGCGGCCGCGGGCGATCATCGACAGCCCGGCGATAAAGGTGATCAGGCTCGCCCAGGCGAAGGGGCTGACTTCCGTGGGGCGGTCGAAGACGAACAGCGTGAACATCGGGCCGATCATGCCAATGGCCAGGGTGATCAGGAAAATGCCATTGATGAACGCGATGAGTCGTAGGGTCGGCCAGGCCATCGGTTTTATCCGCAAAAAAGTGGCGCCATTCTACCTGTGCGGGCACTGCTGTACACCTGCCGACGCGCCCGATTTCAGGCGCTTTCAGGCCTCTTTACAACTGGCTTGCGGTGCATAGAATACGCCGCCAGGTGCCGGCCCTTGCCGGTTTCTGAGCCCTCATCATGTCCGAAACCAATCCTTGCTTAGCGTGCGGCGCCTGCTGCGCGTTTTTTCGTGTGTCCTTCTTCTGGGGCGAGTGCCAGTCAGCCGGCGGAACCGTCCCGGATGAGCAGGTCATCCAGATAGCGCCGCACCTGGTTGCCATGCGCGGCACCGAAGCCAAGCCCGCGCGCTGCAATGCGCTGCTTGGCGATGTCGGCGGGGGCACGCGCTGCACGCTGTACGGGCAGCGCTCCAGTACCTGTCGCGAATTCGAGGCCTCCTGGGTCAACGGCGAGCACAACCCGCATTGCGACGATGCGCGCAAAGCCTATGGCCTGCCGCCGCTGACGCCGCCCTTGCAGCCCGAGCTATCGCCGGATCGGGTGGCCTAGCGGGCTGGCTCCAATTGCCTTGATCGCCGTTATTTGTAGCCCGGGTCGAGCGCCGCGACACCCGGGAAAACTCTCTTGGCTATCGCGGCGCTCGACGCCAGGCTACGGGCACGCTGGCGTGCGCAGGGTCATGCTGGGCAGGCTTGGCTGGTAGAATCGCGGCTCTTTTCCCCTGGAGGTGAGCCGATGGATGCCCTCGATGCGTTGATCAAGCGTGTTTCCGCCCCACGTTTGATCGACCCTGCACCGACTGCCGAGCAGCGCGAGCACTTGTTCAAGGCTGCATTGCGTGCGCCGGACCACGGCCAGTTGCGGCCATGGCGTTTCCTGACCGTTGAAGGCGATGCGCGGCACGCACTTGGTGAGCTGTTCGCCGAGGCGATAGCCAGCAAATACCCCGATGCTGACGAAGAGGCCCTGACCAAGGCACGCAACATGCCTCTGCGTGCGCCGCTGCTGATCGTGGTGATTGCCCGCACCCAGGAGCATCCCAAGGTCCCGGCCCAGGAGCAACTGCTGGCGGCTGGCTGTGCCGCCCATGGCATTCTGCTCGCGGCTTACGCCCAGGGCATCGGTGCGGTATGGCGCACCGGCGAGCTGTCCTACGACGCCGTGGTGAATGCTGGCCTGGGCCTGGCGGCCAACGAGCAGGTGATCGGCTATCTGTACCTGGGCACGCCGCAGCGTGAGTTGCGTGACGCACCGGGCGTGAATGTCGATGACTTCGTCAGCGGCTGGGCGGGCAAGGCCCAGGCCTGATTTCTAGCCCGCTGCGTACCGGCTGAAATGCATTGGTGAGCCTTTGTGGGAGCGCGCCATGCGCGCGAATTCGCGGGCATGGCCTGGGCGTACCCGCCCGCTCCCACAGGGATCTTCGAGCGGCCGCTTGCGCCATCAGTGGGTTGCTGGTGGGATGACTAAACCGCCGCCCCCAGCGGCAGGATCAGCTTGGCGCTGAAGCCGCCATCCGGATGATTCGCCAGCTCCAGCCGGCCGCCGTGGCGTTCGGCGGCGCGGCGGGTGATGGCCAGGCCCAGGCCGTGGCCGGCTGCCGCCTGGCCGGGGGCGCGAAAGAAGGGTTCGCCCAACTGGCCGAGGTGTTCGGCGGCTACGCCAGGGCCATGATCGCGAACCTCCAGGTGCGCTTCGTCGCCGCGGCGCACGACGTTCAGTTCGATCGGCTGGCCATCGGGATTGAAGCGCAGGGCGTTGCGCAGCAGGTTGTCCAGGGCGCGTTCGATCATCGCCGGCCAGCCGTACAGGTGCATGCCTGGCTGCAGGCTGACGTCGAGTTGTTGCTCCGGGTGACCGAGCAGCATGTCCTCACGCAGCTTGGCGGCCAGTTGCGCCAGGTCGATGGGCTGGGCTGAGCCCGGCTCGGCGTCAAGGCGGGCGAGGGCGAGGATCTCGCTGATCAGATCTTCCAGGCGATCGCATTCACGGGTCAGTCGCGGCCAGAGCTTCTCGCGTTCGGCCGGCTCGGCGCGCTCGGCCAGGGCCAGGGCGATGCGCAGGCGGGCCAGCGGCGAGCGCAGCTCGTGGGAGACGTCACGCAGCAACTGGCGCTGGCTGCCGATCAGGTCCTGCAGGCGCGCGCCCATGCGGTTGAAGTCGTTGGCCAACACGCCCAGCTCGTCGCGTCGGCTGGCCAGGCGCGCCAGGCTGTTCTGCTGGTAGGCGGTCTGCCCCAGGTCGTGCACCGCGCCGCGCAGGCGATTCAGCGGGCGGGTGATGGACAGGGTCAGCAGCAGGCTGAGCCCGGTCAATACCACCAGGGCGATGCCCAGGGCGCTGAGCGGCCATAACAGGCTGCCGCGGTGCCAGGCATCCAGTTCCGGGTGCGGTATGCGGTAGATGAACAGGTAGGTTTCGCCGCTCACCGGGCTGGTGTACTCGGTGGTCAGGCGCCGCCATGGCAGCCGTTTGCCGCCTTTGTTGCGCTCCTCCATGGCGGCAGCGCGGGGCGGAAATGTACCGCGGATAGCCGGTTGTCCGGCGTCCGTCAGTACCTGGGTATCGATGCGAAAACGCCGTTTGCGTTGCTCCAGCAGATCCTGCGCAGCTTTTGGCCCATCGTTCTCGAGGGTTTGCACCCATTCGGCGGGCAGGTCTTCCAGGCCCGGGTGCTGGTTGAGAATCCAGGCATCCTGATTCAAGGCGCGGCCAAGCAGCATGGACAGGCCGGCGACCAGGGCGATCGCCAGCCAGAAACTGCCAAAAATCCGCCAGAACAGTGAACGCACGAGGGCTCCTTCAAACGGCAAACGCCTGCGCCACATCAATGGTGCAGGCGGAAGTGGGCTGGCCGCCGTCACGGCCAGCGGTCAAGCTCAGCCGGCTTTCTTGTGCTCGGCTTTCCAGGCTTCGAATTCTTCGCGGTCGGCTTTGCGTTCTTTCATCTTGGCGAGGTGCTCGTCGAAGCGCTTCTGTTGTTCGGGCGTCAGCAGGGCGCGAATGGCGCTTTGCTGCTTGTCGTGGGAGGCCTTGCGTTCGTTTTCCAGAGCCTTCCTGTCGGCTTCGGGCAGCTTGTCGAGGTAACGCTGGATCATCTCACGGTCGTTCTTGCGCTGGTCGGCCATCAGCTTGTGAACCTGGCGTTGCTGATCCTTGTTCAGATCCAGCTCATGGAACATACGTGGGCCGGGGCCCGGGCCACCCGGGCGGTGATCGCCACCGGGAGCGGCCATGGCCAGGGTTGGCAGGGTCATGGCGAGGAGCAGGGCGGTCATGGTCTTGCGCATGGTGTATCTCCTTGGTCTGGGAACCGGCGAGTTCTGATGAGTTGCCGGATGTGCCCAGATTAGGGCTTTCAAGGTAAGGCGCAGTCAGCCAAGGTAAAGGCAGGGTAAAGAGCGGCCGCGCTGGGTAAAGCGCGCAGAATGCCGGTCAGGGCGCGTAGTAGTAGCCACGGCCGCGCAGGGCGACCACCCGCGGGCGGCCATCGGGGTGCGGGCCGATCTTCTTGCGCAGGTTGCTAACGTGCATGTCCAGGCTGCGGTCGTAGAGGGTCAGCTTGCGGCCCAGGGCCAGTTGAGCGAGCGCCTGTTTGTCGACGGGCTCGCCCGGTTGCTTGAGCAGCGCTTCGAGCACCCGGCTTTCGGACAGGGTAAGAACGATTTCCTGACCCTCGGCGCCCAGCGCCGCCACGCCACGTGCCGGGCTGAAACGCAGGTCGCCCAGCTCGAGCTGGCTGGAGGGAGCCGGCGGCAGGCTGCGGCGCAGCACGGCGCGCAGGCGCGCGGTCAGCTCGCGGGGGTCGCAGGGTTTGGCCAGGTAGTCGTCGGCGCCCAGCTCCAGGCCGAGGATCCGATCCAGTGGCTCGCCGCGGGCCGAGAGCATCAGCACCGGCAGATCGGGGTGTTCGCCGCGCAGTTGCTTGAGCAGCTCCAGGCCGCTGCCATCGGGCAGCATCACGTCCAGCACCACGGCGTCGGGGGCGTTTCGCGCCAGCGCCTGGCGCGCCCGCCCACCGTCGTGGCAGGCGGTGACCTGAAAGCCTTCCTGGGTCAGCCAGCTGGCCAGCAGGTCACAGAGTTCGACGTCGTCGTCGATCAGCAGCAGCTCACTCATGGCAGCGTTGACGATTCCCGATCACGGCAGGACGTGCTTGAAAGGCTTGACCACCACCTCGGCGTAGACGCCGGCGGTGCGGAACGGGTCGGCATTGGCCCAGGTCTTGGCAGCCTCGAGGGATTCGAATTCGGCGACGATCAGGCTGCCGGTGAAGCCCGCAGGGCCCGGGTCGTTGCTGTCGATGGCCGGGTTGGGGCCGGCGAGTATCAGGCGCCCTTCGGTTTTCAGCTGCTCCAGGCGAGCCAGGTGCGCCGGGCGAACGGAGAGGCGCAGCTCCAGGGAGTTTTCCACGTCGGTAGCGATGATGGCGTAAAGCATGTCGATCCTTATGGGCCAGGCAGTGAGCCGCGAGAGAAAGGGCGGGGCAGGCAGCGGGATGACCAGCAAGAATCTGCCAGCCGCGGCATAATAACAAACATGAATCGTCGGGAAAGCGCCCCTTATGCAGGTTGATCTTCATTGCCACAGCACCGCGTCGGACGGCGCCCTGCCGCCTGCCGAGGTGGTCGCGCGGGCCCATGGGCGTGGCATCACCACGCTGGCGCTGACCGACCACGACACCCTCGAAGGGCTCGACGAGGCCCGGGGCGTCGCCGACGAACTGGGTATCCAGCTGGTCAATGGCATCGAGCTGTCCTGTACCTGGGGCGGCGCGACCATCCACGTACTGGGCTACGCCTTCGACAGCGAAGCGCCCGCCCTGCGCCAGGCCATCGCCCAGCTGCACCAGGGCCGCTGGCTGCGCGCCGAGGAGATTTCCCGGCGCCTGGCGCTCAAGGGCATGGAGGGGGCGCTGGACGGCGCCCGGGCGATTCAGCAGGCCCAGGGCGAGAGCGGCAACGCGCCGGCGCGCCCGCATTTCGCCGAGTTCCTGGTGCGCGCGGGGTTCGTCAAGGATCGCGCCGACGCCTTTCGCAAATGGCTGGGCTCCGGCAAGCTCGGCGACGTCAAGCAGCACTGGCCGACGTTAGATGAAACGCTCGACACGCTGCGCCAGTCCAACGCATGGATCAGCCTGGCGCATCCCTGGCAGTACGATTTCACCCGCAGCAAGCGGCGCAAACTGGTGGCGGCCTTCGCCGCGGCCGGCGGCCACGCGCTGGAAGTGGTCAATGGCATGCAGCCAGCCGAGCAGGTCGGTGGCCTGGCGATCCTGGCGCGTGAGTTCGGCCTGCTGGCCAGTGTCGGCAGCGACTTCCACGCCCCCGGCGACTGGTCGGAGCTGGGTTTGTACCGGCCGCTGCCCGATGACCTTTCCCCGTTATGGACGCGTTTCGGCTGCGCGCCCTCGTACGAAACCGTTTGAGAGTTGTGAGCCATGAGCCAGTTTTTTCAGATCCACCCGGAAAGTCCCCAGGCCCGTCTGATCAAGCAGGCGGTCGATATCATCCGTAATGGCGGCGTGGTGGTCTATCCCACCGACTCGTCCTATGCGGTGGGCTGCCAGATGGGCGCCAAGAACGCCATGGAGCGCATTCGCCGCCTGCGCCAGCTCGACGACAAGCACAACTTCACCCTGGTGTGCCGCGACCTGTCGCAACTGAGCACCTTCGCCAAGGTCGACACCGCCGCCTTTCGGCTGCTGAAGAACCACACGCCTGGGCCGTACACCTTCATTCTCAATGCCACCCGCGAAGTGCCGCGCATGCTGCTGCACCCCAAGCGGCGCACCATCGGCCTGCGCGTGCCCAGCCATCCGATCGCCGCGTCACTGCTCGAGGAGCTGGGCGAACCGATGATGAGCGTCAGCCTGATCCTGCCGGGCGAAGACCTGCCGATGAGCGACCCTTACGAGATGCGCCAGATGCTCGAGCACCAGGTGGATCTGGTCATCGACGGCGGCTTTGGCGGCCTCGAGGCTTCCACGGTGATCAGCCTGGTGGACGACGAGCCGGAGGTGATTCGCGTCGGCTGTGGCGACCCGTCGCCGTTCGCCGAGTCGCGTTGATCGAGATGGCCGCCGAGACCCTCGACAGCCAGGCTGGCGCCCAGCAGGAACTGCCCTTCGCCATGGTCTATGGCGAGGCGCTCACCGAGCTGCCCGTCGACCTGTACATCCCGCCGGACGCCCTGGAGGTGTTTCTCGAAGCCTTCGAAGGCCCGCTGGATCTGCTGCTCTACCTGATCCGCAAACAGAACATCGACGTGCTGGACATCCCCGTGGCGGAGATCACTCGCCAGTACATGGGCTACGTCGAGCTGATGCACACGGTGCGCCTGGAGCTGGCCGCCGAGTATCTGGTGATGGCCGCCATGCTCGCCGAGATCAAGTCGCGCATGCTGCTGCCGCGCTCGGCAGTGGCCGAAGAAGAGGAAGACGATCCGCGCGCCGAGCTGATTCGCCGCCTGCTCGAATACGAGCGCTTCAAGGCCGCCGCCGAAGGCATCGACACCTTGCCGCGGGTGGGCCGTGACCTCATCGTGCCGCGGGTCGAGGCGCCCGAGGCGCGGGCGCGCAAGCTGCTGCCGACGGTCGAGCTGCAGGAGCTGCTGGTGTCGATGGCCGAGGTGCTGCGCCGCGCCGACATGTTCGAGAGCCATCAGGTCAGCCGCGAGGCATTGTCCACCCGCGAGCGCATGAGCGAGGTGCTCGAGCGTCTCAAGGACGGCACTTTCGTGCCGTTCGTCGAACTGTTCACTGCTGAGGAGGGGCGCCTCGGCGTGGTGGTGACCTTCATGGCGATCCTCGAACTGGTCAAGGAGTCGCTGCTCGAACTGGTGCAGAACGAAGCGTTTGCCGCCGTGCATGTGCGCCTGCGTGTGGCAGGCCCGGAAGAGGGCGACAGCGAGTTCGAATGAGCTGCTAGACTCGCGACTTTTGCGCCTTCACGCGGTATGCCCAGACGATGAACCTGTCCGATCCCAAACAACTTTCCACCTTGCTCGAAGGCCTGCTGCTGGCTTCTGGCAAGCCGCTGTCGCTCGAGCGGATCATGGAATTGTTCGAGGAAACCGAGCGGCCCGAAGCCGATGTGTTTCGCAAGGCATTGGCGATTCTCGGCGGCAGCTGCAAGGGGCGGGCGTTCGAGCTCAAGGAAGTGGCGTCCGGTTACCGCCTGCAGATTCGCGACACCTTTTCGCCCTGGGTCGGCCGGCTCTGGGAGGAGCGCCCACAGCGTTATTCGCGAGCCATGCTCGAAACCCTGGCGCTGATCGCCTACCGGCAGCCGATCACCCGCGGCGAGATCGAGGAAATCCGCGGCGTAGCGGTGAACAGCCAGATCGTCAAGACCCTGCAGGAGCGCGAGTGGATTCGCGTGGTCGGCTACCGCGACGTGCCCGGCCGGCCGGCCATGTTCGCCACCACCAAGGGCTTTCTCGATCATTTCAACCTGAAGAACCTCGACGAGCTGCCGCCCCTGGCCGCGCTGCGCGAACTGGAACCCGAGCCGGTATTGGCCCAGGACGACGATGACCCGGCCGTGCCGCAGAGCCTGCAGGCACGGGCCGATCTGGCCATGGGCGATGATTGCGAGCCTGAAGGCGAACCGCAGGCCGGCAGCGAAACCAGCTTTGGCTCGCTGCTCGCCGAGCTGGACGCCATGGAGCAGGGCCTGAAAATCGACTTCGACGACCTGGCGCGGGCGGCGGATGAGGCGAACCATGAAGCGCCGCAAGTGGTCTCTAACGCTGGGGATGACCCCTCCAGCAGCGAGCGCGAAGAGACTCAATGAAAGACCCCTGTATCAGCGTCTGTAAGTTCGATGACGGCATCTGCCTGGGTTGCGGGCGCAGCAAGGCGGAAATCAAGGCCTGGAAGAAGCTCGACAAGGCCGAGCAGCGCCTGGTCGTGGCCGAAGCCGATATGCGCCTGATCTCGCTGGGGCCGAAAGCGCGTCGCAAGCGCTGAGTCCGACAGCCGGTCGCAAGTTAGGCCCATTTGTGAGGCTAAGCTTGTGCGCCAGGTGCGTTGCACTGCTTATACGCGTATGATTCGCGCCCCTTCGACGACTTGATCGTCCCATCACCAGAGAACACCGGGAGGTGCCCAGATGAGTGAAACCGAAGAATACAGCCCCGCTGGCGAAAAACTGCAGAAGGTCCTGGCGCGCATGGGCCTGGCCTCGCGCCGCGAAATCGAATCCTGGATCACCGCTGGCCGCGTCAAGGTCAACGGCAAGGATGCTTCGCTCGGCCAGCGTGTCGACCTGCATGACGCCATCGCTATCGACGGCCGCGTGCTGCGCCGCGAAGAAGCTGCCGAGACCGTGCGCCGCGTGCTGATCTACAACAAGCCCGATGGCGAAATCTGCACCCGTGATGACCCGGAAGGCCGGCCAACGGTGTTCGACCGCCTGCCGCGCCCGAAAGAGGGCCGCTGGATCAACATCGGTCGCCTGGACATCAACACCACCGGCCTGCTGATGTTCACCACCGACGGTGAGCTGGCCAACCGCCTGATGCACCCGTCCTACCAGATGGACCGTGAGTACGCGGTGCGCGTACGTGGCGAAGTCGACGAAGAGATGATCGAGCGCCTCAAGGCGGGCGTGATGCTCGAAGACGGCCCGGCCAAGTTCACCGACATCAAGGAAGCACCCGGCGGTGAAGGTTTCAACCACTGGTACCACTGCGTGGTCATGGAAGGGCGTAACCGTGAAGTCCGCCGTCTGTGGGAATCCCAGGGTCTGGTGGTCAGCCGCCTGAAGCGCGTGCGTTTCGGCCCGGTGTTCATGACCTCCGACCTGCCGATGGGTCGCTGGCGCGAAATGGGCCAGCGCGAGGTGGACATCCTCAGTGAGGAAGTTGGTCTCAAACCGGTCGCCCTGCCGGAAATGAAGGAAAAGACCCGCGACAAGCTCGACCGTCTGCAGCGCAAGGCCGCCAAGCCGGTTGGTCGCGGTGAGCGTCCAGGCCGCGCGGCGCGTCCGGCCGCCGGCAGCACGGCGCCAGGCGCCAGCAGTGGCCGAGGCCGTGCCGCCCGTGAAGAGTCGAGCGAGCGCCCAACGCGCGCGCCTCGTGCGCCGCATGGTGAAGGCCGCAGCGAAGCATCGCGCGGCACGCCGGTGGCCGAGCGCCCGCGTGATGTCGGCAAGAAGCCAGGCAAGCCCCGTGGTGAGCGTCCCGAGTCTGGCGAGCGCGCACCGCGCAAGCCGGCTGGGGCTGGCGCCGACAAGGGTCGCAGCCGCCCGGCAGGCGAAGGCCAGCGCCCGGGTTTTGGTCGCGGCAGCCGCAAGCCGCAGTGATGGCTCGACGCCGGTGTTGAGTCCCTGCTGAAAAAAAGGGCCCTGATCCTCGCGGATAGGGCCCTTTTTCGTACTTGTCGCAAGCCAGGTCGCTGGCGGCGGTGGCGTCAGACAGCCATCGCCAGGCAATTGCGGCCGCTGCGCTTGGCGCTGTACAGCGCCTTGTCGGCGCGATTCAGCAGCCCGTCGGCCGACTCGCCGGCTTCCAGGGTGGCGCAGCCCAGGCTGATGGACATCTTCACCGCTCGGCCCTGTGCCACGCACTGCAAACCCTCTACCGCCTCCCGCAGACGCTCGCCGACCAATTGCGCGCCCTCGCGCGGGGTGGCGGACAGCACCACCAGAAACTCCTCACCGCCATAGCGGAACACCATATCGATGTTGCGCAACTGATCCTTGAGGGTGGTGGCGACGGCTTTCAGCACTTCGTCACCGGCGCTGTGGCCGTGCTCGTCGTTGATGCCCTTGAAGTGGTCGATATCCAGCATCAGCAGCGACAGCGGCTGGCCGCTGCGACGCGCCAGCTCGATCTCGCGGCCCAGCACCTGGTCCATGGCAATGCGGTTGCCGGTGTTGGTCAGCGGGTCACGCAGCGCACGTTGAACGGCTACCCGGTACAGCAGGGCATTGCGCAGTGGGTACATGAGCGCGGCCAGCAGGGACTCCAGCTGCGCCAACTCCTGATCGGAGAAGCGCTGGCGGCGGCGGAAGGTCAGCTCGCCCAGGTACTCACTCTCATGACTGAGGCGGTAGGTGGCCGAGTGATTGGCCTGCTGGCCGATATCCAGGCGCAGGTCGCTGCTCGAATGCTGGTAGCCCAGGGAATCCACGGGCACCAGATGCTGCAACTCGCGATAGAAGATATCGAGAATGCGCTCGGCATCCAGGCTGGTCTGCAGTTGCAGGCCGAGACGCTGGCGCAATTGCGCCAGGCTGACCGGGCGGGTCTGCTCCTTGCGGGGTGAGAAACCGAGACGCTGCAGTTTGGCAGCATCGAAATCGATCGTGTTTTTCTGGCTGGGGGGAACCATTTTTTTGCACCTCTGGCGCTTCATTGCAGCATGCGAGCTACAGAGCTATTTTCGTGCCAGTCTTTTAGGCTGTCCCGAAAGCCTTGAGGTTCAATGGGTTGCGACGACTGGATGCAGGCAGAGAGCCATTAATGGCAATCGGCCGTCAGAATGACGGCAAGCAATTGCCGCTTCCCCGGTGGTTGCGACAATTTAATGTCGCGGCCTCGCCAACTGAAAAAATGGCCAAACCTGCATTGGCCCATTCGCCGCGTCGGTTACTGAGCGTCGAATGCCTGACCGTTGATCCCCTGGCTATCGGGCCCCATGAGATAGAGGTAGACCGGCATGATGGCCTCGGGCGTCGGCCTGGTTTGCGGATCCTCGCCCGGGTAGGCCTGGGCGCGCATATCGGTGCGGGTGCCGCCCGGGTTGACGCTGTTGGCGCGAATCGCGGTGATGCCCTCGACCTCGTCGGCCATGACCTGCATCAACCCTTCGGTGGCGAACTTGGACACCGCGTAGGCGCCCCAGTAGGCGCGGCCCTTACGGCCAACGCTGCTGGAGGTGAATATCACCGAGGCATCGGTGGACAGCTTGAGCAGCGGCAGCAGCGTGCTGGTGAGCATGAACATCGCGCTGACGTTGACCTGCATGACGCGCATGAAGTTGTCGCCGGACAACTGTTCCAGCGGCGTGCGCGGGCCAATGATAGAGGCGTTGTGCAGCAGGCCGTCGAGTTTGCCGAATTCCTTTTCGACCATCGCGGCCAGCTCGTCGTACTGGTGCGGCAGCGCCGTTTCCAGGTCGAAGGCAATCACCACCGGCTGCGGGTGGCCCGCCTGCTCGATGGCGTCGTAGGTACGTGCCAGGTTCTCTTCGCTCTTGCCCAGCAGCAGCACGGTGGCGCCGTGGGCGGCGTAGGTGCGCGCCGCGGCGGCGCCGATCCCTCGGCCGGCACCGGTCACCAGGATCACGCGATCCTTGAGCAGGTCGGGGCGGGCGCTGTAATCGAACATGGTAGGAGTCCTTCGGATTTCTGGGTGTAAGTTGGTGGACGAAGCCCGCTGTCGCCCTGGCGGGATTAATCCTAATCAACGGTGGGTGGTTGGCTGCTGATCGCTATCAATGAAGCAGCGGTGATCTCAGAACCTGTTCACGATTTTTATGTGCATGCAGCGGCAGCTACAAGGCAGAAGCGGACTGTCGTAGGGTGGACGACGCTTCATCCGTCCACCGCTCTGCGATCGCAATGGTGGATGAAAGGAGCGTCATCCACCCTACATAGAGAACGGCCGCTTTCGCCACTTAGCTGCCAAGATCGACGAATCTGGGCTGAAAGATTATGAACAGGGCCTCAGCAGCTGCACAGCGCCTGTTCGAGTACCTGGCGCAGTTCCAGCGGATGGTCGATCACCACGTCGGCGCCCCAGTGACGGGGGTTGTCGTCGGGGTGGATATAGCCGTAGGTGACCGCCGCGGTCTTGGTGCCGGCGTCGCGGCCGGACTCGATGTCGCGCAGATCGTCGCCGACGAACAGCACGCTGGCCGGGTCGAGCCCGAGGGTCGAGCAGGCCAGGATCATCGGCTCGGGATCCGGCTTGCTGCGCGTCACGTGGTCCGGACAGATCAGGATCGAAGAGCGCTCGGCCAGCCCCAGGCGCTGCATGATCGGCTCGGCGAAGCGCAGTGGCTTGTTGGTCACCACGCCCCAGATCAGCTTGGCCCGTTCGATATCCTCGAGCAGCGGCTCGATGCCCTCGTAGGGGCGGGTCAGCACCGCGCAGTGGTCCTGGTAACGCTCCAGGAACTCCAGGCGCAAGGCTTCGAAGCCGGCACTCATCGGGTCGATATCGAAGGCGTTGAGAATCATCGCCCGGGCGCCGCCGGAGACGTGATCGCGAATCAGCTTTTCTTCCACTGGCGGCAGGCCGCGCTCGGCGCGCATGGCTTGGCAGATGGCGATGAAGTCCGGCGCGCTGTCGAGCAGCGTGCCATCCATGTCGAAAAGAACCGCGCGCAAGCGCATCAGGCCTCCTTGGGTTTCGAGTCAAAGCGTTGGCGTGTGCCCGCAGCGGCGTGGGCAATGTGCATGAGGCGCATGTTGCCAGTTTCCGATGCCGGATGGGGCCGCACGGGTTCCTCCACTGTATGTCAGTTTGTCGCAGTGTGCAGCCGATTAGGGGCTGTTGAGGTTGCAACGCGAGCCGTGAAACGTCGACAGAGCCTATGCCATCAGGCTGACCTGGGCGGCGACGATGCGCCACCGGCCGTCCAGCTTCACCCAGCTCTGCTGCTGGCGGCCAACGCGCTCGCTGCCTGGGCGGGTGAACTCGGTGCTGCACACGGCGAAGCGATCGCCGTAGGTGGTGATCACCGTGTTGCGCAGCTCGCGCTGCAGACCGGCGGCTGGCCGCGCGGCGCGAAACGCGCGGATCTCGTCGATGCCATAGAGGTTCTCGGAGGCACCCAGGCGCACGGTGCGCTCGTCGTGCCAGAACAGCTCGTCGAGCACGTCGATATCGTTGCTGGTCAGCGCCTGTTCGTAGCGCTGGAAGGCGATGGTGACTTCGGCGTGTACGGCGGGCAGGTCTATCTGTTCAAGATGCATGGTTTCACTCCAGATTCACCGCTGGGGCTTGCGCAATACCCAAGCGCTCCAGCGCTGCGGCAGCGCGCAGGCAGGCGTCTTCCCGGAACGGCGCGGCGATCAGCTGCACGCCGATCGGCAGGCCGCCGGCGGTACGCAGTGGTACGCTGACCACCGGCAGGCCCAGGAAGGAAATCGGCTGCGCCAGCATGCCCATGCTGGCGCGGATCGGCAGGTCGACGCCATTGATGCGCATGCTTTGCTGGCCGATGGGCGTTGCGCTGGTGGGGGTTGCCGGGGCGATCAGCACATCGACTCCGGCGAACAGCGGCAGTACCTGCTGCTGGAAGTGGCGGCGCATGCGCTGGGCCTGCACGTACCAGGCGGCTGGGATCATCGCGCCTGCCAGCAGGCGCTCGCGTGACAATGGCTCGAAGGATTGCGGCGAGCTGCGCAGCGCCGGCAGGTAGGCATTGCCGCCTTCGCTGGCGCTGATGATGAATGCCGAGGTGCGCGCCAGCTCGGCGTCTGCAAGCGTGACTTCCTGGCTGGCGTTCAGGGCCTGGGCGGCCTGGGCCACGGCGGCGCGCGCGTTGTCGTCGCACCACTGTTGGAAGTAGCCACCCAGCACACCAACGCGCAGGCCGCCCAGGTCCTGCTCCAGGAGCGCCGATACCGCTTGCGTGGGCTGGCTGGCCTGGAAACCGTCCGCCGGATCATGGCCTTGTAGCGCGTCGTACACCTGGGCGAGGTCGGCGGTGCTGCGCGCCAGCGGCCCGATATGATCGAGGCTGCCCACGAAGGGATGCGAGCCGCTGCGCGACAGGCGGCCAAAGGTGGGCTTGAGGCCGAAGATCCCGCACAGCGAGGCCGGTACGCGAATGGAGCCATTGGTGTCGCTGCCCAGGGAAAAATTCACCAACCCGGCGGCGACTGCCGCTGCCGAGCCGCCGGAGGAGCCACCGGCGATCCGCGACAAGTCATGGGGATTGCGGGTCGCGCCGAAATGGCTGTTTTCCGTGGTGAAGCCGTAGGCATAGGCATCCATGTTGAGCATGCCCGAGAGCAGGGCGCCGCTGGCGGACAGCTGGCGCACGGCCCAGGCGTCGACCTGCGCGGCCGGTCGGTTCTGAAACAGCCGCGCGCCGGCCAGGGTCGGGAAGCCGGCAACGTCGAAGAGGTTCTTCACCGCGAAGGGCACCGCTGCCAGCGGCGGCAAGGGCGAGCCCTCGCGCCGTTGCCGGTCCAGGCGCTCGGCTTCTTCGCGCATGCGTTGCCCGGTGATCTGCGTCCAGGCGTTGATCGCCGGATTCTGTCGCTCGATCAGCGTTAGGCTGTGCTCGGTGATTTCCCCGGCGCTGAGTTCGCCGGCCGCCAGGGCGTTTCTGAGGTCGCTGATGGAGAGCAGGGCGGGATTCATGCCTGGTATACCCCGGCGACTTCCAGTCGATCATCGAGGGGGAACTCCATCAGCGGCGCTGCCATCGCGGCGATGCGGCTGAACTGGGTGAGCAACTCCTGGCGCCGCGCGTCGTCCAGCTTCAGGGCCAGAACCTGTTCCATCTGGGCGACATAGGCAGCCCAGTCGGGCGTGATCGGGGGCATGGTGATCTCCTTGCGAGGGTGGCGGCTTGGCACCTCGGGTGCGGGGCGATGAATTGCTGCGCGGCGACTTCAGGCTGGCAGGTGACTTCCTATATCATCGACCGAATGAAACGAAAGTTACAAGGCGCCCCATGACTCGACTCGATGAACGTTTGCGCAGCCACTACTCCCAGCTTGCGCCCCAGGAGCAGCGTATCGCTGACTTCGTGCTCGACCACTATGACGACCTGGTGAGCTACAACAGCGCCGAGCTCGCCCGGCTCGCCGGGGTTTCCAAGGCTACCGTCAGCCGGTTGTTCAAGCGCCTGGGCTACGAGAAATACAAGGACATGCGCGAGGAGCAGCGCAGCCTGCGCCAGAGTGGCATGCCGGTGGCCGACAATCGCGACGTGGTGCAGGGCAACACCTTGCTGGCCCGTCATTACAAGCAGGAGATGGCCAACCTCACGCAGTGGGTGAATGCCATCGATGCCGAGCAATTCGGTGAGGTGGTGCGGGCACTGGGCAGCAGCAAGCGGGTTTTCGTGGTCGGCCTGCGCAATGCCTTTCCCGTGGCCCTGCACCTGCGCCAGCAACTGCTGCAGGTGCGCAGTGGCGTACAGGTGCTGCCCCAGCCGGGGCAGACATTGGCCGAGGAGCTGGTCGACCTGAGCGGCGAAGACATGCTGGTGGTGCTCGGCTTCAGGCGTCGCCCGCGGATCATCCGCCCGCTGCTGCAAGCGCTGCAGGCACAACAGGTGCCCACCCTGGTGATCTGCGAACCGCAGGCCCAGGGCATCATCGACTTGGCGCGCTGGCATCTGTGCACACCGCTGGACAGCGTGTCGGCATTCGACAGCTACGCCAGTGCCAACAGCCTGATCAACCTGCTGGTCAACGCGCTGTTGCACGAGCAGCTGACCCAGGGGCGCCAGCGCATTCACCAGATCGCCGAGCTCTATGGGCAACTGGACGAGTTGGAGCAGCGTTAGTGCGCCTTCATGGTGCGAGGCAGCACGAGGGCGCCAGGTGGCGCCCTTTTTTGTGGCGGGTTACTCAGGTTACTTGGCCCTGCAAGGTGCGTTGAAAACGCTCCGCTCCGTTTGGCTAGCCGCGTATTTAGTGGCTTGCAGGGCGAGGTTCGCACGGCTGCAGAAAAACCTCTCGCTGTAAAATACTCTGGCACGTTGGTTGCAAAATTGAAGATTAAGAATCTTTCGTTTCATGACTGACGATGATGGGGTGAAGCCGATGAAGAAGGGATTGATCGCACTGCTGACCGCGGGCCTGCTGCTGAGCCAGGCCGCCACCGTGCTGGCCGACCAGCTGCAAGAGATCGAAAAACGCGGAGTGATCCGCATCGCCGTGCCACAGGACTTTCCACCCTTTGGCTCGGTGGGCACCGATCTGCAGCCGCAGGGGTATGACATCGACATGGCCAGGTACCTGGCCAAGGAGATGAAACTTAAGTTGCAACTGGTGCCGGTCACCAGCGCCAACCGTGTTCCCTATCTGCAGACCAACAAGGTCGATCTGGTCATCTCCAGCCTTGGCAAGAACGCCGAGCGCGAGCAGGTGATCGATTTCAGCGCCGCCTACGCGCCGTTCTTCCTTGGCGTGTTCGGTGCCAAGGACGCCGCGCTGCAGAAAGCCGACGAGCTGGTCGGCAAGTCGATCGGCGTGACCCGCGGCGCCGTGGAGGACATGGTGCTCACCGAGGTGGCGCCCGAAGGGGCCCAGGTCAAGCGTTACGAAGACAACAACACCACCTTGTCGGCCTACCTGTCCGGGCAGGTCGAGTTCGTGGCCACCGGCAACCTGGTGGTGGCGGCCATCGAGCGGCAGAACGCCGCCCGCGCTCCGGTGGCCAAGTTCATGCTCAAGGATTCGCCGTGCTACATCGGCCTGCGCAAGGGCGAAGCGGCGCTGAAAGCCAAGGTCGATGCGCTGATCGAGCAGGCCAAGGCCGATGGCACCCTCAACGGCTTGTCCGAGCAGTGGCTGAAGGCGCCGCTGCCGGCGAACCTGGGCGCATAAGGATTTCGCGATGATGGCGCAGCTGAACTTTTCCGCCCTGTGGCCTTATTGGCCGGAGCTGCTCGCCGGCCTCTGGGTGACCATCCAGCTCACCCTGATGGCCACCGTGGGCGGCGTGGCCCTGGGCATCCTGGGCGCTGCCCTGCGCAGCGGCCGGCCGAGCATTCTCAGCCGCTTGTGGGGCGTATACGTCGAGCTGATCCGCAACACGCCGTTCGTGGTGCAGCTGTTCTTCATCGTCTTCGGCCTGCCCAACCTGGGGGTGAAGCTGACCGCCGGCGAGGCGGCGCTGCTGGCCATGTTGATCAACCTGGGCGCCTACAGCACCGAGATCATCCGTGCCGGCATCCAGGTCACGCCCCGTGGGCAATGGGAGGCGGGGCGGGTGCTGGGCCTGAGTCGCACGCAAACCTTCGTTCAGGTGGTGTTGCCGCCGTCGCTCAAGCGCATTTATCCGGCGCTGGTCAGCCAGTGCATCATCGTCATGCTCGGCTCGTCGGTGGTTTCCCAGGTCTCCCACGAGGAGCTGACCTTCGCCGCCAACCTGATCCAGTCGCGAACCTTCCTGAGCTTCGAGGTGTATCTGGTCACCACCCTGATGTACCTGGCGCTGTCCATCGCCATGCGCCAGCTGCTGCTGGCCGCCGGGCGCAAATGGTTTGGAGAGCAGCCATGATGACCACCTTCACCGACTGGGACATCCTGCGCAATCTGCTGCTGGCCGCGCGCTGGACCGTGCTGCTGTCGCTCACCGCCTTTATCGGCGGCACCCTGGTGGCCATTCCGCTGGTCATGGCGCGCCTGTCCAAGCGGGTCTGGCCGCACTGGCTGATTCGCGGCTACACCGAACTGTTCCAGGGTACGCCGTTGCTGATGCAGCTGTTCCTGGCGTTCTTCGGCGTGGCCTTGCTGGGGATCGACGTGTCGCCCTGGACGGCGGCCTCGCTGGCCTTGACCTTGTATACCAGCGCCTTTCTGGTCGACATCTGGCATGGCAGCATCCGCGCCTTGCCCAAGGGCCAGTGGGAAGCCTGTCGTTGCCTGGGCCTGGACTTCGGCCAGAGCCTGTTTCGCGTCATCCTGCCCCAGGCGCTGCGCATCGGTATCGCGCCGACCGTGGGCTTCGCCGTGCAGGTGATCAAGGGCACGGCGCTGGCATCGATCATCGGTTTCGTCGAGCTGACCAAGGCCGGCACCATCCTCAACAACGTCACCTACGAGCCCTTCAAGGTGTTCGGCCTGGTGGCGCTGGGCTACTTCCTGATGTGTTATCCGCTGTCGCGCTACAGCCAGTATCTGGAGAACAAATTCAATGCCGCTCATCACCATTGATCAGGTACAGAAGTACTACGGTGACAACCACGTGCTCAAGGGTGTCGACCTCGATATCGAGGTGGGTGAGGTGGTGTCGATCATCGGCCGCAGCGGCTCGGGCAAGAGCACCTTGCTGCGCTGCATCAACGGCCTCGAAGGCTACCAGGACGGTAGCATCAAGCTGGCCGGCATGACCGTCACCGACCGCGATTCCCAGGCCCGGGAGATCAGCCGCTCGGTGGGCATGGTGTTCCAGAGCTTCAACCTGTTCCCGCACATGACCGCCCGGGAGAACGTGATGCTGGCGCCGCGCCGCGTGCTGAAGAAGAGCGACGCCGAATGCCGCGAACTGGCGGCGCGGATGCTCGACAAGGTCGGCCTCGGTGACCGCATGGACTATTACCCGGCCAACCTTTCCGGCGGCCAGCAGCAGCGGGTCGCCATCGCCCGGGCGCTGGCCATGTCGCCCAAGGTGCTGCTGTGCGACGAGATCACCTCGGCGCTGGATCCCGAGCTGGTCGGCGAAGTGCTCAAGGTGCTCGAGCAACTGGCCAGGGAGGGCATGACCCTGATTCTGGTCACCCACGAGATGAACTTCGCCCAGGAGGTGGGCGACCGCGTGGTGTTCATGCATCAGGGCCGGGTGTGGGAGCAGGGCCCCAGTCGCGAGTTGTTCGCCAACCCGCAAAGCGCCGAACTCAAGCAATTCATCTCGTCCGTACGCGGACTGAACTGAGCGTCACCAGAACGAGAATTAGCAGATGAACACCACTTTCCTGCCCGTCAATCCACCCCAGCGCCTGCTGATGGGCCCCGGCCCGATCAATGCCGACCCCCGTGTGCTGCGCGCCATGTCCAACCAGTTGATCGGCCAGTACGACCCGGCCATGACCCACTACATGAACGAGGTGATGGCCCTGTATCGCGGCGTGTTCCGTACCGCCAACGCCGCTACCTTGCTGATCGACGGCACCTCGCGGGCCGGTATCGAGGCCATTCTGGTTTCGACGATTCGCCCGGGCGACAAGGTGCTGGTGCCGGTGTTCGGCCGTTTCGGCCACCTGCTCTGTGAAATCGCCCGGCGCTGCCGTGCCGATGTTCATACCATCGAGGTGCCCTGGGGGGAGGTGTTCACGCCCCAGCAGATCGAAGATGCGATCAAGCGCGTGAAGCCGCGCCTGTTGCTGACCGTGCAGGGCGACACCTCGACCACCATGCTGCAGCCACTGGCCGAGCTGGGCGAGATCTGCCGGCGTCACGGCGTGCTGTTCTACACCGACGCCACCGCGTCGCTGGGTGGCAACCTGCTGGAAGCCGATGCCTGGGGCCTGGATGCGGTGTCCGCCGGCTTGCAGAAGTGCCTGGGCGGGCCGTCCGGCACTGCGCCGATCACCCTCAGTGAGCCCGTGGTCGAGGTGATTCGTCGCCGCGCCTGCGTGGAAGCCGGCATCCGTACCGCTGCCCACCGGGACGGCGACGACGAGATGATCTACTCCAACTATTTCGACCTCGGCATGATCCTCGATTACTGGGGCCCCGAGCGCCTCAATCACCACACCGAAGCCACCTCGGCGCTGTTCGCTGCCCGCGAGTGCGCGCGGGTGATTGCCGAGGAGGGGCTGGCGGCAGGCATCGCCCGCCACAAGCTGCATGGGGATGCGCTGCTCAAAGGGATTCAGGGCATGGGCCTGGCGACCTTCGGCAACCTCGAACACAAGATGAACAACGTTCTTGGCGTGCTGATTCCCGAGGCGGTCAATGGCGACCAGGTGCGCAAGCTGATGCTCGAGGACTTCGGTATCGAGATCGGCACCTCCTTCGGGCCGCTGGCCGGCAAGGTCTGGCGCATCGGCACCATGGGCTACAACGCCCGCAAGGATTGCGTGCTGCAGACCCTCTGCGCCCTGGAGGCCGTACTCAACCGCCTGGGCCTGCGCACCACTCAGGGGGCGGCCATGCAGGCGGCCTGGGATCACTACGGCGAGCGCAACTGATGGCCGCCATGGAAGCGCGCACCGCCGCCAGTGCCGGCGCTCGGGTGATGGCGCGCTGCGACGAGCTGGCGGCAATCAGCGAGTCTGCCGAGGGCCTGACCCGGGTCTACCTGTCGGCCGAGCACCTGCGCGCCAACGCCCTGGTGGGCGAGTGGATGCAGGCTGCCGGCATGTGCGTCTGGCAGGATGCCGTCGGCAATATCTGCGGGCGCTACGAAGGCCAGCGTGCTGGCGCGCAGGCGCTGTTGCTCGGCTCGCACCTGGATACCGTACGCAATGCCGGTCGTTACGACGGCATGCTCGGCGTGGTCGCAGCCATCGAAACCGTGCAGTACTTTCACGACCGCGGTATCCGCCTGCCGCTGGCCGTCGAGATCGTCGGTTTCGCCGACGAGGAGGGCACCCGGTTCGGTATCACCTTGCTCGGTAGCCGTGGCCTGACCGGCAGTTGGCCGCAGGGCTGGCTCGATCAGGTCGATGCCAATGGCGTCAGTGTCGCCCAGGCGATGGCTGCCGTTGGCCTGGCTGCCGGGAACATTGCCAGTGCGGCGCGGAACGCCGATGACGTCGCCGCCTATCTGGAACTGCATATCGAGCAGGGCCCATGCCTGGAGCGTGAGGCGCTGGCGTTGGGGGTGGTGACGGCCATCAATGGCGCGCGCCGTCTGAATTGCCGCTTCGTCGGCATGGCCGGGCATGCCGGTACCGTGCCGATGAGCCATCGCCAGGACGCCCTGGCGGCGGCGGCGCAGTGGATGGTCTACGTCGAGGCGCAGACCCGGCAGCGCGATCCGCAGCTGGTGGCCACGGTGGGCACCTTGCAGTGCCACCCGGGGGCGGTCAACGTGATTCCCGGTGAGGTCGCCCTGACCCTGGATGTACGTGGCCCGGAGGACCAGATGCTGGCCAGCCTGCTGGCTGATCTGCTCAGCGGCGGCGAAACCATTGCCCGGCAGCGCGGCCTGCAGTTCCATGCCAGCCAGTACTACGGCATACCGGCGACCCGTTGCGACGAAAGCATGCAGGCCTGCCTGGCGCAGGTGCTGACCGAGGTACAGGGGCGCAGCCTGGCGCTGCCCAGCGGGGCGGGTCATGACGCCATCGCCATGGCCGAGCGCTGGCCGGTGGGCATGCTGTTCGTGCGCTGTGCGGGAGGGGTCAGCCATCACCCGGCCGAGGCCGTCGAGGTGGGCGATGTGGCCCTGGCGATTCAGGCGTATGTGGCCTGGGTTCAGGCGTTGGCGGAGCGGCCGCCGCTGGCCGGGCCAGCGCGGTGAGCGGCGAGCGCATCAGGGTGCGCTCGCCCGGCTGGGTCATTCGGCCTTGCTGGTATGCACCATGTAGTTGACGTCTACATCGTTGGCCAGTTTGTAGTGCTTGGTCAGCGGGTTGTAGGTCAGGCCAATGATGTCCTTGACCTCGAGGCCAGCCTGGCGGCTCCAGGCGCCCAGCTCCGAGGGGCGGATGAATTTCTTGAAATCATGGGTGCCGCGCGGCAGCAGGCGCAGGATGTACTCGGCGCCGATCACCGCGAACAGGTAGGCCTTGGGGTTGCGGTTGATGGTGGAGAAGAACACCTGGCCGCCGGGCTTGACCAGCTTGTGGCAGGCGCGAATCACCGAAGACGGATCCGGCACGTGCTCGAGCATTTCCAGGCAGGTGACCACGTCGAACTGCCCCGGCATTTCCTCGGCCATGGCTTCGGCGGTGATCTGCCGGTAATCGACTTCCACGCCCGATTCCAGTTGGTGCAGGCGGGCCACTGCCAGCGGCGCTTCGCCCATGTCGATGCCGGTCACCGTGGCGCCGCGGTGGGCCATGGCTTCGCTGAGAATGCCGCCACCACAACCGACGTCGAGCACCTTCTTGCCAGCCAGGCCGGCGCGCTCGTCGATCCAGTTGACGCGCAGCGGGTTGATCTCGTGCAAAGGCTTGAACTCGCTCTCCTTGTCCCACCAGCGATGGGCGAGGGCTTCGAATTTGGCGATTTCAGCGTGGTCGACGTTGCTCATGGTTTTCCCTGAATAAAGCGAATGCGTATGACATGGCGCGCAGTGCGTGCATGTTGCCAGCTTTGCTAGGCGCGCTGCTGGCCTGTGATGTGTGACAGTTTGCCTTACCTTGTGCTCAATGTGCCGGACGTCCGGCTATTTTCGCGCCCCACTGCTGGGTGGTGGCAATGATGCGCTCTTCGTCCAGGCGCGTCAGGCGGCCCTCTTCGAGCAGCGCTTTGCCAGCGACCCAGAGGTGCTCGACGCAGTGCCGCGAGGTGGCGTAGATCAGTTGTGAAACCGGATCGTAGACCGGTTGCTGGGCCAGGCCGCGCAGGTCAAAGGCGACGATATCGGCGGCCTTGCCGAGCTCCAGCGAGCCGATCTCGCCCTCCATGCCCAGGGCGCGGGCGCCATTGAGGGTTGCCATGCGCAGGGCGCGGTGGGCGTCGAGGGCACTGGCCGAGCTGGCCACGGCCTTGGCCAGCAGGGCGGCGGTGCGGGTTTCGCCGAGCAGGTCGAGGTCATTGTTGCTGGCCGCGCCGTCGGTGCCGATGGCCACGTTGACGCCGGCCTGCCAGAGCTTCTCGACCGGGCAGAAGCCGCTGGCCAGCTTGAGGTTGGATTCCGGGCAGTGGATCACGCTGCTGTTGGTGGCGACCAGCAGGGCGATATCCTCGTCATCGATCTGGGTCATGTGCACGGCCTGAAAGCGCGGGCCGAGCAGGCCCAGGCGATTGAGCCGCGCCAGCGGACGCTCGCCGTGGTGTTCCAGGCTCTGCTGCACCTCGAAGGCGGTTTCATGCACGTGCATATGAATGCCGGCGTCGACTTCCTCGGCAAGGATGCGCAATTTTTCCAGGTTGGTATCGCTGACTGTGTAGGGCGCATGGGGGCCGAAGGCGACGCTGATGCGCGGGTGATGCTTCATGTCGTCGAGCAAGGTCACGCCCTTGCGCAGCGCCTCGTCGGCATCGCGGGCGCCGGGAATGGCGAAATCCAGCACCGGAATGCTGATCTGCGCGCGCATGCCACTGGCGTGCACCCGCTCGCAGGCCATTTCCGGGAAGAAATACATGTCGGCGAAACAGCTGATACCGCTTTTGATCTGCTCGGCGATGGCCAGCTCGGTGCCGTCCTGCACGAACTGTTCATCGACCCATTTGGCTTCCGCCGGCCAGATGTGCTTTTCCAGCCAGGTCATCAGCGGCAGGTCATCGGCCAGGCCACGGAACAGGGTCATGGCGGCGTGCCCGTGGGCATTCACCAAGCCAGGCGTGAGCAGGCGACCCGGCAGTTCGCGGATCTCGTTCGCGCCACGGCGCAGGGCCTCGGCGCGCGGTGCGATCAGCGCGATACGGCCATCGCGGATGCCCAGGCCGTGGTCGTGCAGGACGACGCCGGCGGGCTCGACCGGCACCAGCCAGGTGGGCAGCAACAAGAGGTCGAGCGGGGCGTCTGCCATGGGCGGGTTCCATAAGCGAAAACCCTGAGTCTATAGAGGAATGCCACGGTCTTGAAGGTGCCTGGCGTGCGGCGCGGCGCATGCCAGGCGTATACTGGCCGGCTTTATTGGATGGAGTAGGTAATGCGCGAGCGTTTGCTGGCTGCCGAGCAGGTCGTGGGGTTCGTCTGGCGCGAGGGCACGCTGCACGTGCTCGATCAGCGCCGCCTGCCTGGCGAGCAGGTCTGGCAGGCCTGTCATTCGGTGTCGGCGGTGGCCGCGCTGCTGGCCGAAGGTGCGCTGCAGGGCGCCGCTGCCCGGCTGCTCTGCAGCGGTTACGCGCTGGTGCTGGGCGCCCGGCAGCGCCTGGAGGCGGGCGCTGATTGGCACGCCGGCCTGCAGGTCGATCGCGATGCGCTGTGCGCGGCCGGCTTGCCGGCCGCAGAGGGTGAACGCCTGCTGGCACGCATGCGGCAGCGCCTGGTGATCATGAAACCCGGCGCGCAGCCCCTGGATGTGCTGGAAGATGAAGCCCGCAGCGCGCATCAGCGTGATCGCGAGGCCAATCTGGCCATGGCGCAACTCGGCGTGGAACTGATCCGCGGCTTTCAGGGCAACCTGCAGAACCTGCTGAGCATCGGCTGTGCCGGTGCGCTGGCCAGTGGCGGCTTCGGTACCGCCCTTGGCGTGGTGCGCGCGGCGCAGATCGAAGGCCTGCTGGAGCGCTGCTACCTGGGTGAGAGCCGGCCGTTGCTCGAGGGCGCCCATCTGGCTGCCTGGGAGCTGCATCAGGAGGGAATCGCCGCAGCGTTGAGCGCCGATGCGGCGCTCGCCCATGTCATGAAGGAGCGCGGTGTCACCTGGGCGATCGTCGGCGCCGAGGGGATCGCCGCCAATGGCGATGTGCTCGGCGTGATCGGCACCTATCAGTTGGCCGTGGCGGCCATGCACCATGGCGTGCGGCTGATGGTGGTGGCGTCAAGCGCGCTGGTCGACCTGCGGCTGGATAGCGGTGAAGAGGGCTTTCATGACCTCGGCCACGGCCCGCTGGCCTATGGGCCGCATGAGCGGATCAAGGGGGTGGACGAAGTGGCGCCGCGCTATGACGTGACCCCGGCCGACCTGGTGGACTTTCTGGTCACCGAGCGTGGCGTGATCGAGCGCCCGGACGCGGCCAAACTCACCCAGCTGATGTGTCGCAAGCGTCTGCACTGAATGCCCAGCTTGCTGCGCCTGCGGGGATAGGTGCAAGGCATGCTTTGTGGTAAGCTCCGGCAGTTTTCAGGGGCACCGTCAGCGGTTGCCGTCACTGCTCGAATGCATGACATAACGTATTGATTTGTCGTGAGTCGTCGCTGGCCTGATGCCATCGCGACGCGCTTCATCCGGCTCCAGATGAGCAGGGTGGGGCTTCATCAGAAAAAAGGAATCAGGCTACTCATGGGCGAACTGGCCAAAGAAATCCTCCCGGTCAACATCGAAGATGAACTGAAACAGTCGTACCTCGACTACGCGATGAGCGTGATCGTCGGGCGTGCCTTGCCGGATGCGCGCGATGGCCTGAAGCCCGTGCATCGCCGGGTGCTGTTCGCCATGAGCGAACTGGGCAA
This sequence comes from Pseudomonas sp. G34, assembly GCF_031119625.1. Classification (GTDB taxonomy): domain Bacteria; phylum Pseudomonadota; class Gammaproteobacteria; order Pseudomonadales; family Pseudomonadaceae; genus Aquipseudomonas. The sequence continues at coordinate 623,190 of NZ_JAVHZV010000029.1, read as the reverse complement.
CGACTGGAACAAGCCTTACAAGAAATCCGCCCGTGTGGTCGGTGACGTGATCGGTAAATATCACCCGCATGGTGATACCGCCGTTTACGACACCATCGTGCGTATGGCGCAGCCGTTCTCGCTGCGTTATCTGCTGGTCGACGGCCAGGGCAACTTCGGTTCGGTGGACGGCGACAACGCCGCCGCCATGCGATACACCGAAGTGCGCATGACCAAGCTGGCTCACGAGCTGCTGGCTGACCTGCACAAGGAAACCGTCGACTGGGTGCCCAACTACGACGGCACCGAGCAGATCCCGGCGGTCATGCCGACCAAGATCCCCAACCTGCTGGTCAACGGTTCCAGCGGTATCGCCGTGGGCATGGCGACCAACATTCCGCCGCACAACCTCAGCGAAGTCATCGACGGCTGCCTGGCGCTGATCGACAACCCGGAGCTGACGGTCGATGACCTGATGCAGTACATCCCCGGCCCGGACTTCCCGACCGCCGGCATCATCAACGGCCGCGCCGGTATCGTCGAAGCGTACCGCACCGGCCGTGGGCGGATTTACATCCGTGCCCGCGCCGAAGTCGAAGACATCGACAAGGTCGGCGGTCGCCAGCAGATCGTCATCACCGAGCTGCCGTACCAGCTGAACAAGGCGCGTCTGATCGAGAAGATCGCCGAGCTGGTCAAGGAGAAGAAGCTCGAGGGCATCACCGAGCTGCGCGACGAGTCCGACAAGGACGGCATGCGCGTGGTCATCGAGCTGCGCCGCGGCGAAGTGCCGGAGGTGATCCTCAACAACCTCTACGCCCAGACCCAGATGCAGAGCGTGTTCGGCATCAACGTGGTGGCGCTGATCGACGGCCAGCCGAAGATCCTCAACCTCAAGGACATGCTCGAAGCGTTCATCCTGCACCGCCGTGAAGTGGTTACCCGGCGTACCGTGTTCGAACTGCGCAAGGCCCGTGAGCGCGGCCATATCCTTGAAGGCCAGGCGGTTGCGCTGTCCAACATCGACCCGGTCATCGCCCTGATCAAGGCCTCGCCGACGCCGTCCGAGGCCAAGGAAGCGCTGATTTCCGCCGCCTGGGAATCGTCTGCCGTGGAGGCCATGGTCGAGCGCGCGGGGGCTGACTCCTGCCGCCCGGAAGGGCTCGATCCGCAATATGGCCTGCGTGACGGCAAGTACTACCTGTCGCCGGAACAGGCTCAGGCGATCCTCGACCTGCGCCTGCACCGCCTGACCGGCCTGGAGCACGAGAAGCTGCTGGCCGAGTACCAGGAAATCCTCAACCAGATCGGCGAGCTGATCCGCATCCTGACCAGCGCCGTGCGCCTGATGGAAGTGATTCGCGAGGAGCTGCAAGCGGTCAAGGCCGAGTTCGGTGACAAGCGCCGTACCGAGATTCTCGATTCGCGTCTGGACCTCACCCTGGGCGACATGATCCCCCAGGAAGAACGCGTGGTGACCATCTCCTACAGCGGTTACGCCAAGACTCAGCCATTGACCTCGTACCAGGCCCAGCGCCGTGGCGGCAAAGGCAAGTCGGCCACCGGCATCAAGGATGAGGACTACATCGCTCACCTGCTGGTCGCCAACAGCCACGCCACGCTGCTGCTGTTCTCCAGCAAGGGCAAGGTGTACTGGCTCAAGACCTACGAGATCCCTGAAGCATCGCGCGCCGCCCGCGGCCGTCCGCTGGTCAACCTGCTGCCGCTGGAAGAAGGTGAGTACATCACCACCATGCTGCAGATCGACCTCGAGGCCCTGCAGCAGCAAGCCGGCGCCGACGACGTGGACGACAGCGACGACGCCGTGCTCGAAGGCGAGATCGTCGAAGCCGAAGAAGTGGCTGAAGTCGCCGAGATCGAAGAAGTCGAAGGCGAGACCGCCGAGCTGGTGGCCGAGCCGACTGGCGCCTACATCTTCATGGCCACCGCCTCCGGTACCGTGAAGAAGACCCCGCTGGTGCAGTTCAGCCGTCCGCGTTCCAATGGCCTGATCGCCCTGAAGCTGAAGGAAGGCGACACCCTGATCGCCGCCGCCATCACCGACGGTTCCAAGGAAGTCATGCTGTTCTCCAGCGCCGGCAAGGTGATTCGTTTCGCCGAGAGCGTGGTGCGCGTCATGGGCCGTGGCGCCCGTGGTATTCGCGGCATGCGTATCGGCAAGGATCAGCGCCTGATCTCCATGCTGATCCCGGAATCCGGTGCGCAGATCCTCACGGCCTCCGAGCGCGGTTTCGGCAAGCGCACCGCGCTGTCCAAGTTCCCGCGTCGCGGTCGTGGCGGCCAGGGCGTGATCGGCATGATCACCAAGGAGCGTAACGGCCCGCTGATCGGCGCCATCCAGGTGCAGGACGGCGAGGAAATCATGTTGATTTCCGACCAGGGCACCCTGGTGCGTACCCGCGTCGACGAAGTCTCCAGTTCTGGCCGTAACACCCAGGGCGTGACCCTGATCAAGCTGGCCAAGGACGAGAAACTGGTCGGCCTGGAGCGTGTGCAGGAGCCTTCCGGGGAAGACATCGAAGCGGAGCTGGACGAAGAGGGCAATCCGATCGTCGTCTCTGAAACCGATCAGTCTGTAGCGGGCGAAGAGCCGGCCGCCGAGGGCGACGAGCCAGCGGAAGAAGATCGCGACGCCTAAGCGCGCCGCTCTGCCTGCCGCCGTGATGCGGCAGGCAGCATTTCGCCAGGTATGAAGTAGCAGACAGTCAAGCGAGAGTGAATTGTGAGCAAGCGAGCCTTTAACTTCTGCGCCGGCCCGGCCGCGCTTCCCGAAGCCGTTCTGCAGCGCGCCCAGGCCGAGCTTCTCGACTGGCAGGGCAAGGGCCTTTCCGTCATGGAAATGAGCCACCGCAGCGACGAGTACGTGGCCATCGCCGAAAAGGCCGAGCAGGATCTGCGCGATCTGCTGACCATTCCCTCTGATTACAAGGTGCTGTTCCTGCAGGGCGGTGCCAGCCAGCAGTTCGCGGAAATCCCGCTCAACCTGCTGCCCGAAGACGGTACCGCCGACTACATCGATACCGGCATCTGGTCGAAGAAGAGCATCGACGAGGCGCGTCGCTACGGCAACATCAACGTCGCCGCCAGCGCCAAGGCTTACGATTATTTCGCCATTCCTGGGCAGAACGAGTGGCAGTTGTCCAAGAACGCTGCCTACCTGCACTACGCCAGCAACGAAACCATCGGCGGCCTGCAGTTCGACTGGATTCCCGAGACCGGCGACGTACCGTTGGTGGTCGACATGTCGTCCGATATCCTCTCGCGCGAAATCGATATCTCCAGATTCGGCCTGATCTACGCCGGCGCCCAGAAGAACATCGGCCCCAGCGGCCTGGTGGTGGCGATCGTTCGTGACGACCTGCTCGGTCGTGCGCGCAGCAGTTGCCCGACCATGCTCAACTATCAAGTAGCCGCCGACAACGGTTCGATGTACAACACCCCGGCGACCTTCTCCTGGTACTTGTCCGGCCTGGTCTTCGAGTGGCTGAAGGAGCAGGGCGGTGTTGCCGCCATGGAGAAGCTCAACAAGGCCAAGAAGGACCTGCTGTACAAAGTCATCGACGCCAGCGAGTTCTACAGCAACCCGATCGCCAAGAATGCCCGCTCGTGGATGAACGTGCCGTTCCGCCTGGCGGACGAGCGCCTCGACAAGCCATTCCTGGCCGGTGCCGACGCGCGCGGCCTGCTGAATCTCAAGGGACACCGTTCGGTGGGTGGCATGCGTGCCTCCATCTATAACGCCGTGGGCCTGGATGCGGTCGAGGCGTTGGTCGCCTACATGGCGGAGTTCGAGAAGGAGCAAGGCTGATGAGCAACGACGCCAATACCGACCAGGCCCTGCAGGCCCTGCGCCTGCGCATCGACAGCCTGGACGAGAAGATTCTCGAGCTGATCAGTGACCGTGCGCGCTGCGCCGAGGAAGTGGCGCGGGTGAAGATGGCCACCCTGGCCGAGGGCGAGGTGCCGGTGTTCTACCGCCCCGAGCGTGAGGCACAGGTGCTCAAGCGGGTGATGGAGCGTAACCGCGGGCCACTCGGCAACGAAGACATGGCGCGGCTGTTCCGTGAAATCATGTCCTCCTGCCTGGCCCTGGAGAACCCACTGAAGGTCGCCTACCTGGGCCCGGAAGGCACCTTCTCCCAGGCGGCGGCGATGAAGCATTTCGGTCACGCGGTGATCAGCCAGCCGATGGCGGCGATCGACGAAGTGTTCCGTGAAGTGGTGGCGGGCGCCGTCAACTTCGGCGTGGTGCCGGTGGAGAACTCCACCGAAGGTGCGGTCAACCACACCCTCGACAGCTTCCTCGAGCACGATCTGGTGATCTGCGGCGAGGTGGAGCTGCGCATCCACCACCATCTGCTGGTGGGTGATGCCACCAAGACCGACCGCATCACCCGCATCTATTCCCATGCCCAGTCCCTGGCCCAGTGCCGCAAGTGGCTGGATGCCCATTACCCGAACGTCGAGCGCGTGGCGGTTTCCAGCAACGCCGACGCCGCCCGCCGGGTGAAGAGCGAGTGGAATTCGGCGGCGATTGCCGGTGACATGGCGGCCAACCTGTACGGCCTGACCCGCCTGGCGGAAAAGATCGAGGATCGCCCGGACAACTCCACGCGCTTCCTGATCATCGGTAACCAGGAAGTGCCACCCACCGGCGATGACAAGACCTCGGTGATCGTTTCCATGCGCAACAAGCCCGGTGCCCTGCACGAGCTGCTGGTGCCGTTCCACCAGAACGGCATCGACCTGACCCGCATCGAAACCCGCCCGTCGCGCAGTGGCAAGTGGACCTACGCCTTCTTCATCGATTTCGTCGGTCACCACCGCGATCCGCTGATCAAGGACGTACTGGAAAAAATCAATCAGGAAGCCGTGGCACTCAAGGTGCTGGGTTCCTATCCCAAGGCAGTACTTTAACTGCGGCTGCAGGCCGCGGGTTGCGGGCGACAGGCAAAATCAGGCTTGTGCTCGTCACCCCAGACCTGCGGCCTGAGGCCTGACTATGAGTTGTGATTTCATTGCCCTGGCCCAGCCAGGCGTACAGAAACTGTCCCCCTACGTGCCCGGCAAGCCGGTCGACGAGCTGGCCCGTGAGCTGAACATGGACCCGGCGAGCATCGTCAAGCTGGCCAGCAACGAGAACCCGCTGGGTCCCAGCCCCAAGGCGTTGGCGGCGATTCGCGCCGAACTCGACGAGCTGACCCGCTACCCGGACGGCAACGGCTTCAGCCTCAAGACCCTGCTGGCCGAGCGCTGTGGCGTGAGCACCGCCCAGGTGACCCTGGGCAATGGCTCCAACGACATCCTCGAACTGGTCGCCCGCGCCTACCTGGCGCCCGGCCTGAATGCGGTGTTCAGCGAGCACGCGTTCGCGGTCTACCCGATCGCCACCCAGGCGGTCGGTGCCCAGGCCAAGGTCGTTCCGGCGGTGAATTTCGCCCATGACCTGCCTGCCATGCTGGCGGCCATCGATGCCAACACCCGGGTGGTGTTCATTGCCAACCCCAACAACCCCACCGGCACCTGGTTCAGCAAGCAGGCGCTGCGCGACTTCCTCGCCGCCGTGCCGGAAAACGTGCTGGTGGTGCTGGACGAGGCCTATATCGAATACGCCGACGGTGACGAGTTGCCGAACGGCATCGATTACCTCGCCGACCACGCCAACTTGCTGGTCTCGCGTACCTTCTCCAAGGCCTATGGCCTGGCCTCGCTGCGGGTTGGCTACGGCTTGAGCCGGCCTGACGTGGCCGATGTGCTGAATCGCGTGCGCCAGCCGTTCAACGTCAACAGCTTCGCCCTGGCTGCTGCCTGCGCGGCGTTCGACGACACCGAATACCTGGCGCGCAGCCGTGAAATCAACACCGCCGGCATGCTGCAGCTGCAGGAAGGTTGCCGCGAGCTGGGCCTGGGCTGGATTCCGTCCAAGGCCAACTTCCTGGCCATCGACTTTGGCCGCGATACCGCAGCGATCAACCAGGGGCTGTTGCGTGAAGGCGTGATCGTGCGGCCGGTGGCCGGTTACGGCATGCCCAATCACCTGCGTGTTTCCATTGGCCTGCCGGCCGAGAACGCCCGCTTCCTGGAAGCGCTGCGCAAGGTGCTGAACGCGTGACGCAACGCACTGCAGCTGTGCAGCCGCTGGTCGAGCGTCTGGTCGTCGTTGGCCTGGGGCTGATCGGCGGCTCCTTCGCCAAGGGCCTGCGTGCCCGTGGCGTGTGCCGTGAAGTGGTGGGTGTCGATCTGGATCCGCAGGCCCGGCGCCTGGCTGTCGAGCTGGGGGTGGTCGACCGCTGCGAGGAGCAACTGGCTGCCGCCTGTCTGGGCGCGGACGTGATCATGCTGGCGGTGCCTATCCTGGCCATGGAGCGGGTGCTCGGTGAGCTGGCCAGGCTGGAGCTGGGCGACGCCATCCTCACCGATGCCGGCAGTGCCAAGGGCAACGTGGTGCGTGCGGCCGACGCGGTTTTCGGTGGCGTGCCGGCGCGTTTCGTACCCGGCCACCCGATTGCCGGCTCCGAGCAGAGCGGGGTGGAAGCGGCCAATGGCGAGCTGTTCAAGCGCCACAAGGTGATCCTCACGCCGCTGCCACAGACCGATGCACTGGCCTTGCAGCGGGTCGATCAGCTGTGGCGCGAGCTGGGTGCCGACGTCGAGCACATGCAGGTCGAGCACCACGATCAGGTGCTCGCTGCCACCAGCCACCTGCCGCATCTGCTGGCTTTCGGCCTGGTCGACTCGCTGGCCAAACGTAACGAAAATCTGGAAATCTTCCGCTACGCCGCCGGCGGCTTCCGCGATTTCACGAGAATCGCCGGCAGTGACCCGGTCATGTGGCACGACATCTTTCTCGCCAACCGCGAAGCCGTGCTGCGTACCTTGGATGTATTTCGCGATGACCTCGACGCCTTGCGCGACGCGGTCGACGCAGGGGACGGGCATCACCTGCTGGGCGTATTCACCCGCGCCCGCGTGGCCCGCGAACATTTCAGCAAAATACTGGCCCGCCGGGCCTATGTGGACGCTATGCACTCGAACGATCTGGTTTTCCTGGCTAATCCTGGTGGCACTGTGCGTGGGCGTATCCGCGTTCCAGGTGACAAGTCCATCTCCCACCGCTCGATCATGCTCGGCTCGCTGGCCGAAGGTACCACCGAGGTCGAGGGCTTCCTCGAGGGCGAAGACGCCCTGGCGACCCTGCAGGCGTTCCGTGACATGGGCGTGGTCATCGAAGGGCCGCACCATGGCCGCGTGACCGTTCATGGCGTTGGCCTGCATGGCCTGAAAGCACCACCTGGGCCGATCTACGTGGGCAACTCGGGCACCTCGATGCGCCTGCTCGCCGGCCTGCTGGCTGGCCAGCCGTTCGACGTGACCATGACCGGCGACGCGTCGCTGTCCAAGCGTCCGATGAACCGCGTGGCCAATCCGCTGCGGGAAATGGGCGCCGTGGTCGAGACCGGCCCGGACGGCCGTCCGCCGCTGACCATCCGCGGTGGCCAGAAGCTCAAGGCGTTGACCTACACGCTGCCGATGGCCAGCGCCCAGGTTAAATCCTGCCTGCTGCTCGCCGGCTTGTATGCCGAAGGCGTGACCACCGTCACCGAGCCAGCGCCGACCCGTGACCATACCGAGCGCATGCTGCGTGGTTTCGGCTACGCCGTGGAGTCCAAGGGCCCGGTGGCTTCCCTGCAGGCCGGTGGCAAGCTCACCGCCACCCGTATCGAAGTACCGGCGGACATTTCCTCGGCCGCCTTCTTCCTAGTGGCAGCCTCCATTGCCGAGGGCAGCGACCTGCTGCTCGAGCATGTCGGCATCAACCCGACGCGGATCGGTGTGATCGAGATCCTGCGCCTGATGGGTGGCGACATCAGCCTGGAAAACCAGCGTGAAGTCGGCGGCGAGCCAGTGGCTGACCTGCGTGTGCGCGGCGCCAAGCTCAAGGGCATCGAGATTCCCGAGGCACTGGTACCGCTGGCCATCGACGAGTTCCCGGTGCTGTTCATCGCGGCCGTCTGCGCCGAAGGCCGCACCGTGCTGCGCGGCGCCGAAGAGCTGCGCGTGAAGGAGTCCGACCGTATCCAGGTGATGGCCGACGGCCTGACCAGCCTGGGCGTCAAGGTCGAGCCCACCGAAGATGGCATCATCATCGACGGTGGCCAGACCATCGGCGGCGGCGAAGTGCACAGCCACGGCGACCACCGTATCGCCATGGCCTTCAGTGTTGCTTCGCTGCGTGCCAGTGCGCCGATCCGTATCCACGACGCTGCCAACGTCGCCACCTCGTTCCCCAACTTCCTCGCCCTGGCCGAGCAGGTTGGCATGCGTGTGGCCGTGGAGGGGCAGCAATGAACGTCAATGCACCGGTCATCACCATCGACGGGCCGAGCGGCTCGGGCAAGGGCACGGTTGCCGGCCTGCTGGCCAAACAGCTGGGCTGGAACCTGCTGGACTCCGGCGCGCTGTACCGCCTGCTGGCGTTCTGCGCGCGCAACCATGGCGTTGATCTGAGCAACGAAGCGTCGCTGACACTGCTGGCCGCCCACCTGGACGTGCAATTCCTCGCGGCCGCCGACGGCAAGCCGCAGCGCATCATTCTCGAAGGCGAAGAGGTGACCGACGCGATTCGCAACGAGGCTGTCGGTGCCGGCGCCTCCCAGGTTGCCGCGCTGCCCGCGGTGCGTGATGCGCTGCTGCAGCGCCAGCGCGCCTTTCGCGAAGCGCCGGGGCTCATCGCCGATGGCCGGGATATGGGCACGGTGGTTTTCGAGGACGCACCGCTGAAGGTTTTCCTCACCGCCAGCGCCGAGGAACGTGCCAATCGGCGTTACCTGCAGTTGAAGGCAAAGGGCGATGATGTTAACCTCGCGAGTCTTCTTGATGAGATTCGGGCGCGCGATGAGCGTGATACCCAGCGTGCGGTGGCGCCGCTCAAGCCGGCAGCCGACGCAATCCAGCTGGATTCCACCCAGTTGTCCATCGAGCAGGTGCTGGAAAGAATCCTGAGCGAAGTCGCCAATCGCGACCTCGCCGGTTGAGAAAGAGCCAATTTCGGCTCGCAAGGGAGGCATACGGGAGACCAGTCCCAGTCCCGTAGGCCTCTTTTTATATGAATAAACCCGCATTGTCTGGAATGCGGAGCAGGGCGAATCCCCGCCCGACCCTACAGGAATCAACATGAGCGAAAGCTTTGCAGAACTTTTTGAAGAAAGCCTAAAGTCCCTCGACATGCAACCGGGTGCCATCATCACTGGCATCGTGGTCGACATCGACGGCGACTGGGTTACCGTTCACGCTGGCCTGAAATCCGAGGGCGTCATCCCTCTGGAGCAGTTCTTCAACGAACAAGGCGAGCTGACCATCAAGGTCGGTGACGAAGTACACGTAGCGCTGGACGCGGTCGAAGACGGCTTCGGTGAAACCAAGCTGTCCCGCGAAAAAGCCAAGCGCGCCGAGTGCTGGATCGTTCTGGAAGCAGCTTTCGCCGCTGAGGAAGTGGTCAAGGGCGTTATCAACGGTAAGGTTAAAGGCGGCTTCACTGTCGACGTTAACGGCATCCGTGCGTTCCTGCCAGGTTCCCTGGTTGACGTCCGTCCAGTGCGCGACACCACGCACCTGGAAGGCAAAGAGCTGGAATTCAAGGTCATCAAGCTCGACCAGAAGCGCAACAACGTTGTCGTTTCCCGTCGTAGCGTCCTGGAAGCCGAAAACAGTGCCGAGCGCGAAGCGCTGCTGGAATCGCTGCAGGAAGGCCAACAGGTCAAAGGTATCGTCAAGAACCTCACCGACTACGGCGCATTCGTGGATCTGGGTGGCGTCGATGGCCTGCTGCACATCACCGACATGGCCTGGAAGCGTATCAAGCACCCGTCCGAGATCGTCAACGTTGGCGACGAGATCGATGTCAAGGTTCTGAAGTACGATCGCGAGCGTAACCGTGTTTCCCTGGGCCTGAAGCAACTGGGCGAAGACCCATGGGTTGCCATCAAGGCTCGTTACCCGGAAAGCACCCGCGTCATGGCGCGCGTCACCAACCTGACCGACTACGGCTGCTTCGCAGAGCTGGAAGAAGGCGTGGAAGGCCTGGTACACGTTTCCGAAATGGACTGGACCAACAAGAACATCCACCCGTCGAAAGTCGTTCAGGTTGGCGACGAAGTGGAAGTCATGGTTCTGGACATCGACGAAGAGCGTCGTCGTATCTCCCTGGGTATCAAGCAGTGCAAGACCAACCCATGGGAAGACTTCTCCGGTCAGTTCAACAAGGGTGACAAGATCTCCGGCACCATCAAGTCGATCACCGATTTCGGTATCTTCATTGGTCTGGACGGCGGCATCGACGGCCTGGTTCACCTGTCCGACATCTCCTGGAACGAAGTCGGCGAAGAAGCCGTACGTCGCTTCAAGAAGGGCGACGAGCTGGAAACCGTCATCCTGTCGGTTGACCCAGAGCGCGAGCGCATCTCCCTGGGCATCAAGCAGCTGGAAGAAGATCCGTTCTCCGACTATGTTGCCGTCAACGACAAAGGCACCATCATTCGCGGTATCGTGAAAGAAGTCGACGCCAAGGGCGCTATCGTCACCCTGGCCGAAGGCATCGAAGCGACGCTGAAAGCCTCCGAAATCAGCCGTGACCGCGTTGAAGACGCGCGCAACGTTCTGAAAGAAGGCGAAGAAGTTGAAGCCAAGATCATCAGCGTCGATCGCAAGAGCCGCGTGATCAGCTTGTCGATCAAGTCGAAAGACGTTGAAGACGAGAAAGAAGCCATCAAGGAAATGCGTAGCAAGCAGGAAGTTGAAACTTCCGGTCCGACCACCATTGGTGATCTGATTCGTGCGCAGATGGAAAACCAGAACTAAGTTCGGGTAATCCACAGAAAGGGCGACTTCGGTCGCCCTTTTTCATGCCTGTAGAAAACTGAAACACCCCGCAAACGGGCCTTTGCAGGATCTGGATAGCGATCTGCAGTAAACGGCTATTGCCACCTCGTACCCGCTCTTAATCTGGCTCTGCCTGATACGCCCCATCTGGCGTTATTGATACGCCCCATCTGGCGTTACCTGATACGCCCATCTGGCGTTGCCTGATACAAGAACAACGGAGGGTACGACCCATGACCGGCACATTCGACCGCCTTGCCCGGCAGCTTGCCGAATCCGTCCAGGAGGATCCTGCCAAGGGAGTCTTCCGTTGCCGACGCGATGTTTTCACCGACCCCGACCTGTTCGAACTGGAGATGAAGCACATCTTCGAGAGCGGCTGGGTCTACCTGGCCCACGAGAGCCAGATCCCCGAGATCAACGATTACTTCACCACCCACATCGGCCGTCAGCCCGTGGTCATCACCCGCGACAAGGGGGGCGAACTGCATGGCTTGATCAACGCCTGCGCGCACCGTGGCGCCGTACTGTGCCGGCGCAAGCAGGGCAACAAGGGCTCGTTCACCTGCCCATTCCACGGCTGGACCTTCAGCAACGCCGGCAAACTGCTCAAGGTCAAAGACGCCAAGACCGGCGGCTACCCGCAGAGCTTCGACTGCGACGGCTCCCATGACCTCACGCACCTGGCGCGTTTCCAGAGTTACCGCGGCTTCCTGTTCGGCAGCCTCAGCGAGGCAGTGCCGGCGCTGGAAGACTACCTGGGCGAAACCCGGGTGATCATCGACCAGATCGTCGACCAGGCGCCGGACGGCATCGAAGTGCTGCGCGGCAACTCGTCGTATTTCTACGATGGCAACTGGAAGCTGCAGATCGAGAATGGCGCCGATGGCTACCACGTCAGTTCGGTGCACTGGAACTACTCGGCAACCATGCAGCGCCGCAACTATGAAGCCGAAGGCACGCGTACCGTGGACGCCAACGGCTGGTCAAAAAGCGTCGGCGGTTTCTATGCCTACGAGTATGGCCACATCCTGTTGTGGACGCGGCTGATCAACCCGGACGTGCGCCCGGTGTTCGAGCACCGTGACGCGCTGGCGGCCAGGTTCGGCGATACCCGCGCCGACATCATCGTCGGCCAGACCCGCAACCTGTGCCTGTACCCCAACGTGTACCTGATGGACCAGTTCTCCACGCAGATTCGGGTGGTGCGGCCCATCGCCGTCGACAAGACCGAAGTGACCATCTACTGCTTCGCCCCCAAGGGCGAGAGCGACCAGGCCCGCGCACTGCGGATCCGCCAGTACGAAGACTTCTTCAACGTCACCGGCATGGGCACACCCGACGATCTGGAAGAGTTTCGTGCCTGCCAGAGCGGTTACGCCGGCCAGGCGGCGCAGTGGAACGACCTCAGCCGTGGTGCCAGCCACTGGATCGAGGGCGCCGATGACAACGCCAAGGCCATGGGCATGCAGCCCTTGCTCAGTGGCGTGAAGTCCGAGGACGAAGGCCTGTTCGTGCGCCAGCACGCCTACTGGGCGCACGCCATGCAGAAGGCGCTCGACAGTGAGCGCGCGAAGCTGATCGCCAGCGACGCGGAGGACGTAGCATGAGCGCCAATCGCCAACTGATCCTCGATTTCATCTACCGCGAAGCGCGCCTGCTCGACGACCGTCAGTGGGATGAATGGCTGGAGTGCTATTCGAGCAAGGCGGTGTTCTGGATGCCCGCCTGGGACGATAACGACGGCTTGACCGAAGACCCGCAGCGGGAGATCTCGCTGATCTATTACCCCAACCGCGAAGGGTTGGAGGATCGGGTGTTTCGCATCAAGACCGAGCGCTCCAGTGCCAGTACGCCGGAGCCGCGTACCGCGCACTTCATCGCCAACCTGGAGGTGCTCGAGGAGAGCGCCGAGCAGGTCGAGGTGCGCTTCAACTGGCAGACCCTGAGCCATCGCTACAAGAGCACCGATGTCTACTTCGGCACCTCGTTCTACCACCTGGATATGCGTGGCGATCAGCCGTTGATCACCCGCAAGAAAGTGGTGCTCAAGAACGATTACGTGCACCAGGTTCTCGACATCTACCACATCTGAGTCGATGCGCTGCCGCTTAGCTCCTGTGCCCGCTGGCAGCGCCGAGGGATTGCCATGACGTACACCATCGCCCTGAATTTCGAAGATGGGGTTACCCGCTTCATCGACTGCAAGGCCAATGAAAAGGTGCTGGATGCGGCCTATCGCAACCGCATCAACCTGCCCATGGACTGCTCCGACGGCGTGTGCGGCACCTGCAAGTGCCGCTGCGAGAACGGCGAGTATGACCAGGGCGAGGACTACATCGAGGACGCCCTCAGCGAAGACGAGGCCGCCCAGGGCCTGGTACTGACCTGCCAGATGGTGCCTGCTTCGGATTGCGTGATCGCCGTGCCGGTGCCGTCCACTGCCTGCAAGACCGGCACGGGCAGCTTCGAAGGCGAGCTGGTGTCGATCACCGCGCATGCCGATGCGGCCCTGGAGGTCGCCTTCGATATCACCGGCGGCGCGGCAGCGCCGAGCTTTCTGCCCGGGCAGTACGTGAATATCGGCGTGCCTGGTGGTACTCAGACCCGCGCGTATTCGTTCAGCAACAAGCCGGGTGAGGCGCGCTTCGGCTTTCTGATCAAGCGCGTGCCGGGTGGGCTGATGAGCGCCTACCTGGATCAGGCGCAGCCGGGTGAGCGCCTGCAGTTCACCGGGCCGTTGGGCACCTTCTACCTGCGCGAAGTACGTCGCCCACTGCTGTTGCTGGCTGGCGGCACCGGCCTGGCGCCATTTCTGTCGATGCTCGAGGTGCTGGCCGAGCGCGGCTGCGAGCAGCCGATCAGCCTGATCTACGGGGTTACCCGCGATCTCGATCTGGTGCTGGTCGAGCGTTTGCAGGCCCTGGCCGAGCGTTTGCCGACCCTGGTGTTCGTCACCTGCGTGGCCGAGCCGCAGTCCCGGCACCCGCGCAAGGGCTACGTCACCCAACACATGAGCGCGGCGATGCTCAACGACGGCGATGTCGACGTTTACCTGTGCGGGCCGCCGCCGATGGTCGATGCGGTGCGCGCCCATTTCAGCGAGCAGGGCGTCACGCCAGCGAGCTTCCATTACGAGAAGTTCACCCCGACCCAGGTGCTCAGCACCGATCGGCAAGCCCTGACGGCCTGAGGAGAGCAGCATGCACAAGCGATTCGACAACAAGGTGGCATTGGTCACCGGGGCAGCGCAGGGGATCGGCAAGCGGGTGGTCGAGCGCCTGGCTGCCGAAGGCGCGCGCATCGTCGCGGTGGACCGTGCCGAGTTGGTCCATGAGCTCAAGGGCGAGCTGGGGCAGGGCGCCGAGTTGCTGACCCTGACCGCTGACCTGGAGCGCTATGGCGACTGCCAGCAGGTGGTCAAGCAGGCTGTCGAGCGATTCGGCCGTCTGGACATCCTGATCAACAACGTCGGCGGCACCATCTGGGCGAAGCCGTTCGAGCATTACCGCGAAGAGGAAATCGAAGCCGAGGTGCGCCGTTCGCTGTTCCCGACCCTGTGGTGCTGCCACGCCGCCTTGCCAGTGATGCTGGAGCAGGGCGCCGGGGCCATCGTCAACGTCTCCTCGATTGCCACGCGCAGCCTCAATCGCGTGCCCTACGGCGCGGCCAAGGGCGGGGTCAACGCGCTGACCGCCTGCCTGGCGTTCGAGAACGCCCAGCGCGGCATTCGCGTCAACGCCACCGCACCGGGCGGCACCGAGGCGCCGCCACGGCGCATCCCGCGCAACGCCGCCGAGCAGAGCGAACAGGAGAAGGGCTGGTACCAGCAGATCGTCGACCAGACCCTCCACAGCAGCCTGATGAAGCGCTACGGCACGCTCGACGAGCAGGTCGGCGCGATCCTGTTTCTGGCCTCCGACGAGGCCTCCTACATCACCGGCGTGACCTTGCCGGTCGGTGGCGGTGATCTGGGCTGACGGCTTCATACGAGTTCAACAGGACGGCCACGCCGGCCACGGCTTCACAACAACAATAAGAGACCCATGCCATGCGTAACATCGACGTCAACGAGGTAATCGACAACGCCCGCTTCAATTCCTTTCACTGGCTGGTGATGTGCCTGTGCGCCTTGCTGCTGATCTTCGACGGCTACGACCTGTTCATCTATGGCGTGGTGCTGCCGGTGATCATGCAGGAGTGGGGGCTCACGCCCTTGCAGGCCGGCGCGCTGGGCAGCTACGCGCTGTTCGGCATGATGTTCGGCGCGCTGCTGTTCGGCAGCCTGGCCGACAAGATCGGCCGCAAGAAGGGCATCGCCATCTGCTTCGCGCTGTTCAGCGTGGCGACCATCGTCAACGGCTTTGCCACGAGCCCGACCGAGTTCGGCATCTGCCGCTTTATCGCCGGTCTTGGTTGCGGCGGGCTGATGCCCAACGCCGTGGCGCTGATGAACGAATACGCGCCGAAGAAAATGCGCAGCACCCTGGTCGCGGTGATGTTCAGTGGCTATTCGCTCGGCGGCATGCTGTCGGCTGGCGTGGGTATCTTCATGCTGCCGCGTTTCGGCTGGGAGTCGATGTTCTTCGCCGCCGCGCTGCCGTTGCTGCTGTTGCCGGTGATTCTCTGCTACCTGCCCGAATCGATCGGTTTTCTGGTGCGCCGGGGCGAGCATGACAAGGCCCGCGCCTTGCTCAATCGCCTCGACCCCGCCCAGGCACTGGGCGCCGATGTGCAGCTGATCATCAACGAGCGCAAGGGCGCTGGCGTATCGGTGTTGGAGCTGTTTCGCAACGGCCTGGCGGTGCGCACCCTGTCGATCTGGGTGGCGTTCTTCTGCTGCCTGCTGATGGTCTACGCGCTGAGCTCCTGGTTGCCGAAACTGATGGCCAACGCCGGTTACAGCCTGGGTTCGAGCCTGTCGTTCCTGCTGGCCCTGAACTTTGGCGGCATGGCCGGGGCGATTCTCGGCGGCTGGCTGGGCGACCGCTTCAACCTGACCAAGGTCAAGGTCGGCTTCTTCATCGCCGCGGCCGTGTCGATCAGCCTGCTTGGCTTCAAGAGCCCGACGCTGCTGCTGTACCTGCTGATCTTCATCGCCGGGGCGACCACCATCGGCACGCAGATCCTGCTGTACGCCGGCACCGCCCAGCTCTACGGCCTGTCGATTCGCTCCACCGGCCTCGGCTGGGCCTCGGGCATCGGCCGCAATGGCGCCATCGTCGGCCCGCTGCTCGGCGGCGCGCTGATGGGCATCGAGCTGCCGCTGCAACTGAACTTCATGGCCTTCGCCATCCCCGGCGCCATCGCGGCCCTGGCCATGCTGGTGTTCGCCCTGAACAGCGCCCGCTCCGAACGGCTCAGCCTGCAACCCAGCAAGGCCTGATCGCCACCTCCATCCGTACCCCGATCCATCTCCGTTCACCTCGCCGGTGGACGGGGAGCGGCTGCGGCCGCCCGCTTGACGGAGCGATGCAATGAAGCTGTTCAAGGACATGTCGCTGTCGGCGCTGGTCGCCGGCTTTATCGCCACGGTGATTTCCTATGCCGGGCCGCTGCTGATCATCTTCCAGGCAGCGCGCACGGCGGGTTTGCCGGCCGAGGTGCTGTCGTCGTGGATCTGGGCGATCAGCATCGGCAGTGGCGTGCTGGGCATCGTGCTCAGCCTGCGTTACCGGGCGCCGGTGGTGATCGCCTGGTCGGCGCCGGGCTCGGCGCTGCTGGTCAGCCTGTTGCCGCAGGTGAGCCTCGGCGAAGCGGTGGGCGCCTATATGGTGGCCAACCTGATCGTGCTGGTGGTGGGTCTCAGCGGTGCCTTCGACAAACTGGTCGCGCGGCTGCCGCTGTCGGTGTGCGCGGCGATGCTGGCGGGCATTCTGTTCAGCTTCGGCAGTGCGCTGTTCACCTCGCTGCAGGAGCAGCCGCTGCTGGTGCTGGCGATGTTCGTCACCTACCTGGTGTGCAAGCGTGTGTCGCCACGCTATGCGGTGCTGGCGGTATTGCTGGTCGGCGTCGGCCTGGTGATCGGCCGTGGCGAGCTCAGCGCCGATGCCTGGGTGATCGGCCTGGCCACGCCAGTGTGGATCACCCCGCAGTTTTCCCCTATGGCGATGCTCAATATCGGCGTGCCGCTGGCCGTGGTGGCGCTGACCGGGCAATTCATCCCGGGCATGGCCTTGCTGCGCAGCAGCGGTTACCGCCAGGTGCCAGCGCGACCGCTATTGGCTGGCTGTGGCCTGGGCAGCTTGCTGCTGGCGCCCTTTGCCTGCCATGGCCTGGCGCTGGGGGCGATTACCGCGGCGATCTGTACCGGTCGTGAGGCCCATGAGCGGCCCGAGCGGCGCTACCTGGCCGGCGTGGTGGGCGGTCTGTTCTACCTGCTGTTCGGCCTGTTCGGGGCCACCCTGGTCAGCTTGTTCAGCGCCTTTCCCCAGGCACTGGTGGCGGCACTGGCAGGGCTGGCGCTGTTTGGTGCCATCGCGGCTTCCCTGGCCGGCGCCATGGCCGTGCCGCAAGAGCGCGAAGCGGCGCTGGTGGCCTTTCTGGTTACCGCCTCGGGGATGTCCTTTCTCGGGCTGTCGGCGGCGTTCTGGGGGCTGATCTTCGGGCTGTTCGCCCATTGGCTGCTGGCCCATAAAAGCGTGCCCGGCGCCGAGCAGGCAGTGGGTTCCAGGCCCGACCAAGCGACGCGCTGACTCCGATTTTCCTGACCCGGCTCTCTGCGCTGTCTGGCGCGGGGCGCCGCTGTACCCATGCAATAACAACAAGAGCAGAGCAACCATGAGTAAGCATCCAACTACCTTGTGCGTATTTTCCCTGGGCGTGCTGAGCCTGCCGGCTGCCGTGCAGGCCGCCAACCAGGGCTTCGTCAACGGCGCCAGTGCCACCTTGCAGGCGCGCAACTACTACTTCAGCCGGGATTTTTCCGACATCGTCGGCGCCAACCGCCAGTCCAAGGCCGAGGAGTGGGCCCAGGGTTTCATCCTCGACTTCAAGTCCGGCTACACGCCGGGCGTGGTCGGCTTTGGCCTGGACGCCCAGGGGCTCTTGGGCATCAAGCTCGACAGCAGCCCGGACCGGGTCAATACCGGACTATTGCCAGTGCGCGACAACGGTGAGGCAGCCGACGAATACAGCCGCCTCGGTGTGGCGCTGAAAGCTCGTTATTCGCAAACGGAACTGCGCGTCGGGGAGTTGCAGCCCAACTTGCCGGTACTGACCTTCAGCGACATCCGCCTGCTGCCGCCGGGCTACCAGGGCGCCTCGCTGCTGTCCCGGGAGATCGACGGCCTCACCCTGCAGGGCGGCCACCTGCGCTCCACCAGCCTGCGCAACGAGGCCGGCGACGACAAGCTGCAGACCATGCTCGGCCATGTGCCGCAGCGCCAGGTCAGCAGCGACGCCTTCAACTACCTAGGCGCCGACTATGCCTTCAACGACAAACGCACCACCGCCAGTCTCTGGTACGCACAGCTCGAGGACATCTACAACCAGCGCTTCGTCGGCCTCAAACACAGCGAGCCGCTGGGCGCCTGGGTCCTGGGCGCCAACCTCGGCTACTTCGACAGCCAGGAAGATGGCGACAAGCTGCTCGGCACTATCGACAACCAGGCTTTCTACTCGCTGATTTCGGCCAGGCATGGTAGCCATACCTTCTATGTCGGCTACCAGGCGATGTTCGGCGACAACCAGTTCCCGCGGGTGTTCGCCAACGTCACGCCGCTGGGCAACGAGGTGCCGACCTACGAGTTCGCCTACACCGACGAGCGCTCCTGGCAGGCCCGCTACGACTACGACTTCGCCGCCCTCGGCGTACCCGGGCTGACCACCACGGTTCGCTATATCCGCGGCAACAACGTCGACACCGGCCGTGGCTTCGAGGGCAAGGATCGTGAGCGCGACCTGGATATCGCCTACGTGGTGCAGAGCGGGGCGCTCAAGGGACTGGGCGTGCGGGTGCGCAACGTCGAGGCGCGTTCCAACTATCGCAGTGATATCGATGAGAACCGGCTGATCCTTTCGTACACCTGGACGTTGCTGTGAGGCGCTGGCTGTCGTCCTTTAGGGAGCTCGTGTTGATTGCGTAATCCGCCGTCTTGCAGTCCTCCTGTGGGAGTGGGGCAGGGACGCCCAGTTCCACGCCCGCGATTTTTCGCGCGCATGGCGCGCTCCCACAGGGATCGTGGATGGCCGTGGCTCATCTTGCTGATAGGCGATAGCTAATGCTTGCGCCGTAGGATGGGTCGGGCCGCGTAGGTGAAACCCATCGCAACTATTGATGGGTTCCACCCATCCTACGGGCTGCCCGCCAATCGCCCTCACTCTCTATCCAGATTCTTCACCAGCTTCAGGCAGCGCTTGAGCAGCGGGGAGTCGTCGTCCTTGCGGTAGCTGATCACGATGGGCGAGGTAGCCGTTGCGTCGAGCAGCGGTGTGTAGCCGATATCGTCGCGGTGCAGGCGCTGCACCGAGGCGGGCACCAGGCTGATGCCGATGCCGGCGGCGACCAGGCCGATGGCGGTCTGCAGTTCGTTGGTCATCTGCGCCACGCGAATCTTCAGGCCATTTCGGGCGAACAGGGCCAGCACGTGGTCGGCGTAGCTGGGCCGTGGTGACGCGGGGTAGAGCACGAAGGGTTCGCGGGCCAGTTCCTCCAGGGAAGCCGGAGCGGCCAGCAGCCGGTGGCCGGCGGGCAGGGCGGCGACCAGCGGATCCTGGCGGATCACTTCCTGGACGATGGCCGGGTCCTCAATATGGATACGGCCGAAGCCGATATCGATGCGGCCGCGCTTGAGGGCTTCGACCTGAGGCAGGGTGGTCAGCTCGGACAAGCCCAGTTCGATGGCGGCCTCGGCGCGCAGCTGGCGGATCAGCTCTGGCAGCGCGCCGTACAGGGTCGAAGGCGCGAAGCCGATACCGAACCAGCGCCGCTGGCCTTCGGCGATGCGCCGGGTGTCATCGCTGACGCGGCCCAACTGCTCGAGCAGTTGCACGGAATGTTCATAGAAGAAGCGCCCGGCCTCGGTCAGGCGCAGCGGCCTGCCACGCTCGATCAGGGCCACGCCCAACTCGTCTTCCAGTTGCTGAATCTGCCGGCTCAGCGGCGGCTGGGCGATATGCAGGCGTTCGGCTGCGCGGGTGAAATTCAGGGTTTCCGCGAGCACGCGGAAGTAACGCAAATGGCGCAGCTCCATGATACCTCCAGGGTATGAAACCAGACCGATTCAATATTGGACTGCCTGATTTGCTGAGGTCAATCTGTGCCCAGACAAAAATAAAACCTCAAGGATATGCTCGTGCTCACTCGCATCCTTTGTTCTTCTGCTCCTCTGCGGCTGGCCGGCCTGGTGAGCGAGGCGCCCCGGCGCGTCGCGTCGCTGGCACCTGCCCGTTGCCCCCTGCACACGGATCACCGCCCATGAGCCTCCCGCTGATCGAAAGCCTCGAGACCCTGATCGTCGACCTGCCGACCATTCGCCCACACAAGCTGGCCATGCACACCATGCAGCACCAGACCCTGGTGATCCTGCGCCTGCGCTGCAGTGACGGCATCGAAGGCGTCGGTGAAGCCACCACCATCGGTGGCCTGGCCTATGCCGGGGAAAGCCCGGAAAGCATCAAGACCAATATCGATACCTACTTCGCACCGCTGCTGATCGGCCAGCCGGCCGGCAACATCAACGCGGCCATGCTGCGTATCGACCGCAGCGTGCGCGCCAACACCTTTGCCCGCTCGGCGGTAGAAACCGCCTTGCTCGACGCCCAGGGCAAGCGCCTTGGCCTGCCGGTCGCCGAGCTGCTCGGTGGCCGGGTGCGTGACGGCCTGGAAGTGGCCTGGACGCTGGCCAGCGGCGATACAACCAAGGACATCGACGAAGCCGAGCGCATGCTCGACCTGCGTCGCCACCGGATTTTCAAGCTGAAGATCGGCAGCCGCGACGCTGCGCTGGATATCGCCCACGTGGCGGCGATCAAGCGCGCCTTGGGCGACCGTGCCAGCGTGCGGGTAGACGTCAACCAGGCGTGGAGCGAGGCGGTGGCCATTCGTGCCTGCCAGGCGCTCGGAGATGCCGGGGTCGACCTGATCGAGCAACCGATTCCCCGCCAGGACGTGCAGGCCCAGGCGCGCGTCAGTGCCCGCAGCCCGACGCCGATCATGGCCGACGAAGCCATCGAGAGCGTGGAAGACAGCTTCAACCTGGCCCGTGGCGGCGCCGCACCGGTGTTCGCCCTGAAGATCGCCAAGAACGGCGGCCCGCGTGCCGTGCTGCGCAGTGCCTATATCGCCGAAGCGGCAGGCATCGCCCTGTACGGCGGCACCATGCTCGAAGGCAGCGTCGGCACCCTGGCCTCGGCCCATGCCTTCGCCACCCTGAGCAAGCTGGAATGGCACACCGAGCTGTTCGGCCCGTTGCTGCTGACCGAGGACATTCTCGTCGAGGTGCCGGTGTACCGTGATTTCGAACTGAAGATTCCGACCACCCCCGGCCTTGGCGTGGAGCTCGATGAAGAGCGCCTGCAGCATTTCCGCCGCCGCTGAACCTGAATCGCAAAGGAGCTAGCCATGCTGTTTCACGTGCGCATGACCGTAAAACTGCCGACCGACATGCCCGCCGAGCAGGCCGCGCGTCTCAAGGCTGACGAGAAGGAACTGGCCCAGCGCCTGCAGCGCGACGGCACCTGGCGTCACCTCTGGCGCATCGCCGGGCTTTACGCCAATGTCAGCATTTTCGACGTGGCCGATGCCCAGGCTTTGCATGACACGCTGATGCAATTGCCGCTGTACCCGTACATGGACATCGAGGTCATGGCGCTGTGTCGCCACCCATCCTCGATCCACGATGACGATCGCTGATCGGCGCCATTCGCTCGCCTGATCCGATCCAGACAACAACAAGATGAGGAAACACGCCATGACCGTTCGTATCGCCCAGACCGTCGAAGTGCAGAAGTTCTTCGAAGATGCCGCCGGCTTCACCAATGACGGCGGCAACGCCCGCATGAAAACGGTGATTCACCGTGTACTCAACGACACGGCGAAGATCATCGAAGACCTGCAGATCACCCCGGAAGAGTTCTGGAAAGCCGTGAACTACCTCAACGAACTCGGCGCCCGCCAGGAAGCGGGGCTGGTCGTCGCGGGCCTGGGTATCGAGCACTACCTCGACATGCTGATGGACGCCGAGGACGAAGAGGCCGGTCGCACCGGCGGCACCCCGCGCACCATCGAAGGCCCGCTGTACGTGGCTGGCGCGCCGCTGAGCAAGGGTGAAGCGCGCCTGGACGACGGCCAGGACGCCGGCATCCCGCTGTTCATGAAGGGCCGGGTGTTCGACACCGATGGCAAGCCGCTGGCCGGCGCCATCGTCGACGTATGGCACGCCAACACCGGCGGCACCTATTCGTACTTCGACCCTGCGCAGTCGGAATTCAACCTGCGCCGCCGCATCGAGACTGACGCCGAGGGCCGTTATCGCTTTCGCAGCATCGTGCCGTCCGGCTACGGCTGCCCGCCGGATGGCCCGACCCAGCAACTGCTCGATCAGCTCGGCCGTCACGGCCAGCGCCCGGCCCATGTGCACTTCTTCATCTCCGCGCCAGGCCATCGCCACCTGACCACCCAGATCAACCTGGATGGCGACAAGTACCTGCACGACGACTTCGCCTACGCCACCCGCGACGAGCTGATCGCCAGGATCGACTTCTTCGACGACGCCGAGCGCGCCAAAGCCCATGGCGTGCAAGGGCGCTTCGCTGAAATCGAGTTTGATTTCACCCTGCAATCCACCGCCGAAGCGAAGGCTCAGCAGCGCCACGAGCGGGTGCGCGCGCTGGAGGTGTAAGCCTCAACGCCTTTTAAGGAGCGCTCGCCGTGCTGCCTCTCGCCTGCCCATCAATGCAGGCGAGGGGCCGCGCGGCGCCTTGCATTGAGCGCCCGTTTTTCGCATGCCTGGGAGAGATGTAACCCTTTGTCACGCTGGCGTATCGCGTTACCAGGGGAGGGTTAGAATCGCCGGACGATTAGCGGATTGCCGGCTAGCGGCGGTTCAGCCTTATAAGAAAAACAACGAGGCCTGATGATGAGCAATGTCTTGCTGAGCGCGCGCAGCAGTGTGTTCGAGCGCGCCGATCCTTACGCGGTGTCCGAGTACGTCAATCAGCACGTCGGTGCTCACTGCATTCGCCTGCCCACCAGCGGTTTTCCCGAGGCGAGCCTCAATCACCGCAAGTTCGCCAGCCTCGATCTGTGCCGCATCAGCTATGGCGGCAGCGTGCGCGTCACCTCACCGGCGCTGGAAACCATCTACCACCTGCAGGTGCTGCTCAAGGGCCATTGCCGCTCGCAGTGCCGCGGCCAGGAGCACTTCTATGTGCCGGGCGAACTGCTGCTGATCAACCCGGACGACCCGGTGGATCTGACCTATTCGGCCGACTGCGAGAAATTCATCGTCAAGCTGCCGGTCAGCCTGTTCGAGAACACCTGCCTGGAAAACCGCTGGATGCTGCCGCAAAGCGGTATCCGCTTCAGCGCCGCGCGCCACGACATGGGTGAGCTGGAGGGGTTTTCCAACCTGCTGATGCTGATCTGCCAGGAAGCCGAAGCCGCGTCCAGCATGCCTCAGGTACAGGAGCACTACGTGCGCATCATCGCCAGCAAGCTGCTGGGCCTGTTGGGCAACAACGTGCAGCGCGTGCAACCGCAGGCCCAGGGCGGCTCCTTCGAGCAGGTGGTCGATTACATCGAGCAGCACCTGACCCAGGACATCGGTATCGAGCAGTTGGTGACCATCGCCCGGGTCAGCGAACGCTCGCTTTACGCCCTGTTCGAGCGCCATGCCGGCATCAGCCCCAAGGATTACATCCGCCAGCGCAAGCTGGAGCGTATCCATGCCCAGCTGCTCGACCCCAACTGCCAGGTGCGCAGCATTACCGAGGTCGCCCTGGATCACGGCTTTCTGCACCTGGGCCGCTTCGCCGAAGCCTACCGCCGGCGCTTTGGCGAGCTGCCGTCGGAGACCTACAAGCGCAACCGCTGAGAACCTGTTCACGATCTGTATGTGCATGAAGCGGCAGCGACCAGGCAAAGCGGGCATCGGGCGCTGCTGATTTTGTAGGGGGTCAGCCCCGAGCTTTATGAGGGGTAAAGAGCTCGGGGCTGAAGCCCCTCCTACGAGCTGCCAAAATCGACGAACCCGGGCTGAGAGAGCATGAACAGCTTCTGAGAGCAGTGCTGCAAGTCTTGTTCGATTATCGAACGGATAGTCGATTATCGGATTGTTAGCCGCCTACTGGATGAGTACCTTGTGACCATACGGCACACCCGCCGCCCAGTACCCAGAGCAACAAGACGAGAACGACCATGGCTGAGATTCTCTCCCTGCGCGAAGCGGTCGAACGCTTCGTTCACGATGGCGACACCGTTGCCCTCGAAGGCTTCACCCACCTGATCCCGACCGCTGCGTCCCATGAGCTGATCCGCCAGAACAAGAAGGATCTGACCTTGGTGCGCATGACCCCCGATCTGGTCTACGACCTGCTGATCGGTGCCGGTTGCGCCAGGAAGCTGATCTTCTCCTGGGGCGGCAACCCCGGTGTCGGTTCGCTGCACCGCCTGC
This sequence comes from Pseudomonas sp. G34, assembly GCF_031119625.1. Classification (GTDB taxonomy): domain Bacteria; phylum Pseudomonadota; class Gammaproteobacteria; order Pseudomonadales; family Pseudomonadaceae; genus Aquipseudomonas. The sequence goes on along the minus strand of NZ_JAVHZV010000029.1, from coordinate 598,696 downwards.
GTGACGCCGTCGAGAAGCACTGGCCGCACAAGCTGGAAATCAGCGAGCACAGCCACGCCGCCATGGCCAACGCCTACGTCGCCGGCGCCTCCAACCTGCCGTTCGCCGTGCTGCGCGGCTACCAGGGCTCGGACCTGGTCAAGGTCAACCCGGATATCAAGTTCATCGAATGCCCGTTCACCGGCGAGAAGCTGGCGGCGGTTCCCAGCGTGCGCCCGGACGTCACCGTGATCCACGCGCAGAAGGCCGACCGCAAGGGCAACGTGCTGATCCAGGGCATTCTCGGTGTGCAGAAGGAGGCCGCGCTGGCGGCCAGGCGTTGCATCGTCACCGTCGAGGAAATCGTCGACGACCTGCAGGCACCGATGAATGCCTGCGTGCTGCCGACCTGGGCGTTGACCGCGGTCTGCGTGGTGCCCGGCGGTGCCCATCCGTCCTACGCCCATGGCTACTACGAGCGCGACAACCGCTTCTACCAGGCCTGGGATCCGATTGCCCGTGACCGCGAAACCTTCACCGCGTGGATCGATGAATACATCCGCGGCACCGAGGATTTTGCGCAGTACCAGGCAAAGGTTAACGGGGAGGCCAAGTGATGAGCGACTTCAATACCAACGAAATGATGACCGTGGCCGCTGCGCGCCGCCTCGGTAACGGCAGCGTGTGCTTCGTCGGCATCGGCCTGCCATCCAAGGCCGCCAACCTGGCGCGGCTGACCCACGCGCCGGAAGTGGTGCTGATCTACGAATCCGGCCCGATTGGCGCCAAGCCAAGCGTGCTGCCACTGTCCATCGGTGACGGTGAACTGGCTGAAACCGCCGACACCGTGGTGCCGACCGGCGAGATCTTCCGCTACTGGCTGCAGGGTGGGCGCATCGATGTCGGCTTCCTCGGCGCCGCCCAGGTCGACAAGTTTGGCAACATCAACACCACAGTGATCGGCGACTACCATGCGCCGAAAGTGCGCCTGCCAGGCGCTGGCGGCGCACCGGAGATTGCCGGCAGTGCCAAGAAGGTGCTGATCATCCTCAAGCAGGGCCATCGCACCTTCGTCGACAAACTGGCGTTCATCACTTCGGTCGGCCATGGCGAAGGCGGTGACCATCGCAAACGCCTGGGCCTGCCCGGCGAGGGCCCGGTGGCGATCATCACCGACCTGTGCATCATGGAGCCGGAAGCCGGCAGCAATGAATTCATCGTTACCTCGATGCACCCGGGGGTGACCCGCGAGCAGGTGATCGAGAACACCGGCTGGCAGATCCGCTTTGCCGACAACGTGAGCACCACCGAGGCGCCGAAAGCCGAGGAACTGGCTGCGCTGCGTGATCTGGAAGCCCGTACTGCCGCTGCCCACGGGCAGAAGGGTGGTGACGAATGAGCCGCGAGGTATTTATCTGCGACGCCGTGCGCACACCGATTGGCCGCCTCAATGGCGCGCTGTCCGCGGTACGCGCCGACGACCTGGCGGCGATCCCGCTCAAGGCGCTGGTCGAGCGTAGCCCGCAGGTCGACTGGTCAGCGGTCGATGAAGTGTTCATGGGCTGCGCCAACCAGTCCGGCGAAGACAACCGCAACGTCGCCCGTATGGCGCTGCTACTCGCCGGCCTGCCGGAAAGCGTGCCGGGCGTGACCCTCAACCGCCTCTGCGCCTCGGGCATGGAAGCGGTGGGCGCTGCCTTCCGCGCCATCGCCTCGGGTGAAATGGAGCTGGCCATCGCCGCCGGCGTCGAGTCGATGACCCGCGCGCCGTACGTGATGGGCAAGGCCGACAGTGCCTTTGGCCGTGGCCAGAAACTGGAAGACACCACCCTGGGCTGGCGCTTCGTCAACCCGGCGATGAAGGAGCAGTACGGCGTCGACCCGATGCCGGTCACCGGCGACAACGTCGCCGAGGAGTATGGCGTCAGCCGTGCCGACCAGGACGCCTTCGGCCTGCGCAGCCAGCAGCGTGCGGCGGCTGCCCAGCAGAGCGGTTACTACGCCGAGGAAATCGTCCCGGTGGTGATCAAGAGCAAGAAGGGCGAGGTGATCGTCGACACCGACGAGCATCCGCGCGCCGATACCACGGCCGAAGGCCTGGCCAAGCTCAAACCGGTCAATGGCGAAGGCAAGACGGTCACCGCCGGCAACGCCTCGGGCCTCAACGACGGCGCCTCGGCGATGATCCTGGCCTCTGCCGAAGCCGTGAAGCAATACGGCCTCAAGCCACGCGCCAAGGTGCTGGGCATGGCCAGCGGTGGCGTGGCCCCGCGCATCATGGGCGTCGGCCCGGTGCCGGCGGTGCGCAAGCTGCTGGCGCGGCTGAACCTGAGCATCGAGCAGTTCGACGTGATCGAGCTGAACGAAGCCTTCGCGGCCCAAGGCCTGGCCGTCACCCGCGACCTCGGTCTGCCGGACGACAGCGCCAAGGTCAACCCGAACGGCGGCGCCATCGCCCTTGGCCATCCACTGGGCATGAGCGGCAACCGCCTGGTACTGACCGCCGTGCACCACCTGGAGAAGACCGGCGGCAAGCTTGGTCTGGCGACCATGTGCGTGGGCGTCGGGCAGGGGCTGGCGCTGGCTATCGAGCGGGTTTGAAGGGGTGTTTTTGCAGGATGGCGAAGCTGCCTGTCGTAGGGTGGGCCGGCGCTTTTTCCGTCCAACGCTCTGCAATCGCAATGGTGGACAAAAAGAGCGTTGTCCACCCTACGTCGCTACCCACCTGCGGTTTGAGGCAGACCGCGCATCCTGTGGGAGGGCGCCATGCGCCCGATTCGCGGGCATGGACTAGGCGTCCCCGCCCGCTCCCACGGGTATCGCGTTGATCAGCTGATAAGCGCTCTTAAAGGTTTCGTTTGTCCTCGCCAGGGCGCGGCCCACGACCCCGTGGCCTGGCGAGGGCAAACGACTCGAAATGACGAATCATTTGGTTACATATGGGGTCGGAGTAGGGACGGTTCCGTTTCCTACCAGTGAGTATCCATGATGAGTACTGAAGCCAGCGCGGCGTACGAAGCCCCGAATTACAGCCCCGAAGAGCGCCGCAAGCGGATCTTCGCCATCGTCGGCGCCTCCTCGGGCAACCTGGTCGAGTGGTTCGACTTCTACGTGTATGCCTTCTGCGCGATCTACTTCGCGCCGGCCTTCTTCCCCTCCGATGACCCCACCGTACAGTTGCTCAATACCGCAGGCGTGTTCGCTGCCGGTTTTCTGATGCGGCCGATCGGCGGCTGGGTGTTTGGCCGCGTGGCGGACAAGTACGGCCGCAAGGTCTCGATGATGATCTCGGTGCTGATGATGTGCCTCGGCTCGCTGGCCATCGCCTGCATGCCGACCTACAGCAGCATCGGCACCCTGGCGCCGGCCTTGCTGTTGCTGGCGCGCTTGTTCCAGGGCCTGTCGGTGGGCGGCGAATACGGCACCACCGCCACCTACATGAGCGAAGTGGCGCTCAAGGGCCAGCGCGGCTTCTTCGCCTCCTTCCAGTACGTCACCCTGATCGGCGGGCAATTGCTCGCGGTGCTGGTGGTGGTGATTCTCCAGCAGGCGCTGAGCGAGGGTGAGCTGCGCGCCTGGGGCTGGCGCATCCCGTTCGTGATCGGCGCCATGGCTGCCGTGGTGGCGTTCTACCTGCGTCGCTCGCTGGACGAAACCGCCAAGCAGGATCAGATCGGCAACAAGGAATCGGGCAGCATCGGCTACCTGTTCAAGCACCACAAGGCGGCGTTCTTCACCGTGCTGGGCTACACCGCCGGCGGTTCGCTGATCTTCTATACCTTCACCACCTACATGCAGAAGTACCTGGTCAACTCGGCCGGCATGAGCGCCAAGATGGCCAGCGGCATCATGACTGGCGCGCTGTTCCTGTTCATGATCATGCAGCCACTGTTCGGCGCGTTGTCCGACCGCATCGGCCGGCGCACCTCGATGCTCTGGTTCGGCGCCCTGGGCGCTATCTTCACCTGGCCGATCCTGGCGCTGCTGCACACCGTGCAAAGCCCGCTGATGGCCTTCCTGCTGATCATCGCGGCGCTGGCCATCGTCAGCCTGTACACCTCGATCAGCGGCCTGGTGAAGGCCGAGATGTTCCCGCCGGAGGTGCGCGCCCTGGGCGTCGGCCTGGCTTACGCGGTGGCCAACGCGCTGTTCGGCGGTTCGGCTGAGTATGTTGCCCTGGGCCTGAAGTCCATTGGTATGGAACAAACCTTCTACTGGTACGTATCAGGCATGATGGTGCTGGCCTTTCTGGTCAGCCTGCGCCTGCCGCGCCAGGCCAGTTACCTGCACCACGATCATTGACCACGGAGTGTTCGCTGTATGAGTTCAAGGCCCGCTAGCCAGCTGTTCGATGCCTACTTCACCAGTGCGCCGATGCGCCAGGTGTTCAGCGACCAGGGCCGGGTGCAGGGCATGCTCGACTTCGAGGCAGCGCTGGCCCGGGCCGAGGCAGCGGCCGGGGTAATTCCCCGGGCGCTGGTGGCCGATATCGAGGCCGCCTGCCGGGCCGAGCTCTATGACTTCGACGCCCTGGCTATCGCCATCGGCAGCGCCGGCAACTCGGCGATTCCGCTGGTCAAGGCGCTGGGCAAGCGCGTCGCGGCGAGCAATGCCGAGGCCGAGCGCTACGTGCACATGGGCGCCACCAGCCAGGACGCCATGGACAGCGGCCTGGTGCTGCAACTGCGCGCGGCCATCGACCTGCTGGAGCGTGACCTCGAAACCCTGAGCCGCCAGCTGGCCGCGCAGGCCCAGCGTTATGCGGCCACGCCGATGGCCGGGCGCACCTGGCTGCAGCACGCCACCCCGGTCACCTTGGGCATGAAGATCGCCGGCTGGCTGGGCGCCATCGACCGCCATCGTCAGCGCCTCGACGAAATCAAACCGCGCCTGCTGTGCCTGCAGTTTGGTGGTGCATCCGGCAGCCTGGCGGCGTTGGGCGACAAGGCCTGGTCGGTGGCTGGCGCCCTGGCGGCCGAGCTGGACCTGCAACTGCCCGAGCAACCCTGGCACACCCAGCGTGATCGCCTGGTCGAGTTCGCCAGCCTGCTTGGCCTGATCGCCGGCAGCCTGGGCAAACTGGGCCGTGACATCAGCCTGTTGATGCAGACCGAAGCCGGCGAGCTGTTCGAGCCCTCGGCGCCAGGCAAGGGCGGTTCCTCGACCATGCCGCACAAGCGCAACCCGGTGGGTGCCGCGGTACTCATCGGCGCCGCTACCCGCGCGCCGGGGCTGGTCGCCACCCTGTTCGCCGCCATGCCCCAGGAGCACGAGCGCAGCCTCGGCCTGTGGCACGCCGAGTGGGAGACGCTGCCCGAGCTGTGCTGCCTGGTTTCCGGTGCCTTGCAGCAGGCGCTGATCCTGGTGCCCGGCCTGGAAGTGGATGCCGAGCGCATGGCCGCCAACCTCGAACTGACCCGCGGCCTGGTGCTCGCCGAGGCGGTGAGCATCGCCCTGGCGCAGCGCATTGGCCGCGACGCCGCTCATCATCTGGTCGAACAGTGCTGCAAGCAGGCGGTGAAGGAGGGCGCCCATCTGCGCGACGTGCTGGGCGCCAACGCCGAGGTCACGGCGCAACTGTCCGGCGAAGAGCTGGATCGTTTGCTCGACCCCGCCCATTACCTGGGCCAGGCGAAGCGCTGGGTCGAGCGTGCGGTGGCGCAGCACCGCGCAGCGAATCACTGAATCGTTTTCCCGTTAGGAGATTGTCATGCCTGTCGTATCCCTCGCCGATGGCGACCTGAACTACCTGTTCGAAGGCCCGGCCGCCGCACCGGTGCTGGTGCTTTCCAACTCCCTGGGCACCAACCTGCATATGTGGGATGCGCAGATCCCGGCGTTCACCGAACATTTCCGGGTACTGCGTTACGACACCCGCGGTCACGGCCAGTCGCTGGTCACCCCGGGCTTCTACAGCATCGAGCAGAACGGCCGCGACGTGTTGGCGCTGCTCGATGCGCTGAACATCGACAAGGCGCATTTCTGCGGCCTGTCGATGGGCGGGCTGATCGGCCAGTGGCTGGCGATCAACGCGCCTTCGCGCCTGGATCGCCTGGTGCTGTGCAACACCGGCGCCAAGATCGGCACCGACGAGGTGTGGAACAGCCGCATCGACACCGTGCTAAAGGGCGGCGAGAAGGCCATGCGCGACCTGCGTGATGCGTCCATCGAACGCTGGTTCACCGCGCCGTTCGCCAAGGCTCAGCCGGAGAAGGTCGAGCCCATCGTCACCATGCTGGCGCAGACCTCGCCGCAAGGTTATGCCGGCAACTGCGCTGCGGTGCGCGATGCCGATTTCCGCGAGCAGATCGCGAGCATTGTGGCGCCGACGCTGATCGTCTGCGGCACGGGCGATGCGGTGACCACCCCGGAGCACGGCCGCTTCATGCAGGCGCGCATCCGTGGCGCCGAGTTGGTCGAGTTCGACGCCGCGCACCTGTCCAACGTGCAGGCCGGTGAACTGTTCACCGGGCGTGTACTGAGCTTTCTGCAAACCAATTGAGCCTGCTGTGTGTGGGCGTCGTTGCACGCCCGCACCCTGGAAAGAAAGGGAACCACCGATGGACGAGAAACAACGCTACGACGCCGGCATGCAGGTACGCCGCGCCGTACTGGGCGATACCCATGTCGACCGCAGCCTGGAAAAACTGACGCCGTTCAACGAAGAGTTTCAGGAAATGATCACCCGCCATGCCTGGGGCGATATCTGGACGCGCCCGGGCCTGCCGCGCCATACCCGCAGCCTGATCACCATCGCCATGCTGATCGGCATGAACCGCGAAGGCGAGCTGAAGCTGCACCTCAAGGCCGCCAAGAACAACGGCGTGACCCGTGAGGAGCTCAAGGAGCTGATCATGCAGAGCGCTATCTACTGCGGTATTCCGGCTGCCAATGCCACCTTCCACCTGGCCGAGGAGCTGTGGGACGAAGTGGGTGTCGAGTCGCTGAGCAAGGGCTGAGGCTGTGCCGTGGCTGCCCCAGATGTTGACGGGTAGCCCGGCCGGCGATTGATGTTTGGCGCAGGCGCCCCCATCTGGTTGTTGAGCGTCCTTCTGCCATCAGCCTAGAGCCTGCCATGATCTCTTTCCTGTCCCTTCGCCAGCGCGAAGCCCTGCGCATCTCGTGGGCGTTCATCGCCCCTTATCGCGGGCGCGTGATCGGTGCGCTGCTGGCGCTGATGTTTACCGCCGCCATTACCCTGTCCATGGGGCAGGGCATCAAGCTGCTGGTCGACCAGGGCCTGGCTACCCAGTCGCCGGAAGCGCTGCGCCATTCGATCCTGCTGTTCTTCGTGCTGGTACTGGCCCTGGCGGTCGGCACCTACACGCGCTTCTACCTGGTGTCCTGGCTCGGCGAGCGGGTGGTGGCGGATATCCGCAAGCGGGTGTTCGATCACCTGGTCGGCCTGCACCCCGGTTTCTACGCCCACAATCGCGCCTCGGAGATCCAGTCGCGGCTGACCGCCGACACCACCTTGCTGCAGTCGGTGATCGGCTCGTCGCTGTCGATGGCGCTGCGCAACCTGATCATGCTGGTCGGCGGCATGATCCTGCTGGTGGTCACCAATCCCAAGCTCAGCGCCATCGTGCTGGCCGCGTTGCCGCTGGTGGTGGCGCCGATCCTGCTGTTCGGCCGCCGCGTGCGCGAGCTGTCGCGGCAGAGCCAGGACCGCATCGCCGATGTCGGCAGCTACGTCAGTGAGGTGCTCGGGCAGATCAAGACGGTGCAGGCCTACAACCACCAGGCCGAGGATCGCCGGCGTTTCGGCCTGTCCGCCGAGGCGGCGTTCGACACCGCGCGCAAACGCGTCGCCCAGCGCGCCTGGCTGATCACCGTGGTGATCGTGCTGGTGCTCGGCGCCGTGGGCGTGATGCTCTGGGTCGGCGGCATGGACGTGATCGCCGGGCGGATCAGCGGTGGCGAGTTGGCAGCCTTCGTGTTCTACAGCCTGATCGTCGGCTCCTCGTTCGGCACCCTCAGCGAGGTGATCGGCGAGCTGCAGCGCGCGGCTGGCGCCGCCGAGCGGATCAGCGAACTGCTCGCTGCACGCAACGAGATCCATGCACCGCTCGAGGGCGCGCTGCTCCCGGCGCAGCCCGTGCAGGGGCGTATCGAGGTGCAAGGCTTGTCCTTCGCCTACCCGACGCGCCCCGACAGCCTGGCGCTGGACAACATCTCGCTGAGGGTCGAGCCGGGTGAAACCCTGGCCATCGTCGGGCCGTCCGGGGCGGGCAAGTCGACGCTGTTCGACCTGCTGCTGCGTTTCTACGACCCGCTGCAGGGGCGCATCCTGATCGACGGCTTGCCGATCGAGCAGCTCGACCCGCACGCATTGCGCGGGAATTTTGCCCTGGTATCCCAGCACCCGGCGCTGTTCTTCGGCAGCGTGGAAGACAACATCCGCTATGGCCGGCTGGATGCCAGCAGTGCCGAAGTGCAGGCCGCAGCACGTGCGGCCCACGCTCACGAATTCATCGAGCGGTTGCCCCAGGGCTACCAGACCCATCTGGGCGATGCCGGCCTGGGGCTTTCTGGTGGTCAACGGCAGCGCCTGGCGATTGCCCGCGCGCTGTTGGTGGATGCGCCGATCCTGCTGCTCGACGAAGCCACCAGCGCCCTGGATGCCGAGAGCGAGCACCTGATCCAGCAGGCACTGCCCGAGCTGATGCGCGGGCGTACCACCCTGGTGATCGCCCACCGCCTGGCCACGGTGAAGAGCGCCGACCGCATCGCGGTCTTCGATCAGGGGCAGTTGGTGGCACTGGGCAAACACGCTGAACTGGTCGCCAGCAACCCGCTGTATGCGCGTCTGGCGCAGTTGCAGTTCGTGGAGAAGAGCTGAGGGGCTGAGACCGGCACCTTGTGGGAGCGCGCCATGCGCGCGAATCGCGGGCATGGCCCGCTCCCACGGTCTGATTAATCCGTTGGGTCACGCTTCACCGACCCACCACACACTCAATGCCGATACCGGCGCTCAGCCGTTGACCAGGCTCAGGAACTCGCTGCGCGTCGCGGCATTCTCGCGGAATTCGCCGAGCATCACCGAGGTGACCATGGAGGAGTTCTGCTTCTCCACACCGCGCATCATCATGCACATGTGCTTGGCCTCGATGACCACCGCCACGCCGAGGGCACCGGTGACCTGCTGAACCGCTTCGGCGATCTGCCGGCTGAGGCTTTCCTGGATCTGCAGACGACGGGCATACATGTCGACGATACGCGCGACCTTGGACAGGCCCAGCACCTTGCCATTGGGAATGTAGGCGACATGGGCCTTGCCGATAAAGGGCAGCAGGTGGTGCTCGCACAGCGAATACAGCTCGATATCCTTGACCACCACCATCTCGCTGGCGTCGGAGCTGAACAGCGCGCCGTTGGTGACTTCTTCCAGGGTCTTCTGGTAGCCATTGCACAGGTACTGCATGGCCTTGGCGGCGCGCTTGGGCGTGTCGAGCAGGCCTTCGCGGGAAACGTCTTCGCCGAGTTGGCCGAGGATGGCGGTGTACTGCTGTTCGAGGGTGTTGCGGCTAGAGTCCATGCGGCTTCCAGTGGTTTGCGGATATCGATGAGCGGCTGCCTGGCCCCGATGCCGGCGCGCTGGGCGCGGCATCGAATCAAGGCGGGCGGCAATTGTAATCCGCTCGCAGCGATTTACCGAGCCTTTATGCCGCTCGGTGCATCGCTGCGTCTGTCAGCGCAGGCTTACTTGGCGGCGTGAGCGGCCAGGCAGGTGTCGAGCATGCGGTTGGAGAAGCCCCATTCGTTGTCGTACCAGGCCAGCACTTTCACCAGGCGACCGTTCACCTTGGTGTGGTTGGCGTCGAAGATCGACGACAGCGGGTTGTGGTTGAAGTCGCAGGACACCAGCGGCAGGGTGTTGTAGCCCAGTACCGGGGATTGCTCGGCAGCCGCCTTGAGCAGGGCGTTGATTTCCTCGACGCTGGTATCGCGCTGCACCTGGATGGTCAGGTCGACCAGCGACACGTTGATCACCGGCACGCGTACCGCCATGCCGGTCAGGCGCCCGGCCAGTTCCGGCAGTACCAGGCCGACCGCTTCGGCGGCGCCGGTCTTGGTGGGGATCATCGACTGGGTGGCCGAGCGGGCCCGGAAGGGGTCGCTGTGGTAGACGTCGGAGAGGTTCTGGTCGTTGGTATAGGCGTGGATGGTGGTCATCAGCCCGCTTTCGATGCCCAGTTCGCGCTGCAGCACCTGGGCGACCGGCGCCAGGCAGTTGGTGGTGCAGGAGGCGTTGGAGATGATCTGCTGATCGGCGCGCAGGCTGCCTTCGTTGACGCCGTAGACGATGGTCGCATCCGCGCCCTTGGCGGGTGCCGAGATAATCACCTTGCGCGCGCCGGCGCTCAGGTGCGCGGCCGCCTTGTCGCGCTCGGTGAACAGGCCGGTGCATTCGAACACCACGTCGACGTCCAGGTCCTTCCACGGCAGGTCGGCAGGATTACGGATCGCGCTGACCGCGATGCGGTCACCATTGATAAGCAGGTTCTGCCCATCGACCTCCACGGCAGCGTCGAAAATGCCGTGTACGCTGTCGTACTTGAGCAGGTGGGCATTGATGGCGCTATCGCCCAGGTCATTGATGGCGACGACCTGCAGTTTTTCGCGGTAGCTCTGGGTATAGAGTGCCCGCAGCACGTTACGGCCGATACGGCCGAAACCATTGATGGCAATTCGCAATGTCATGAGCGTCGATCCTTATATGTTGTTTTAAAAACAAGATTATTCTCATGAAAGTAGAAATCAAGCGTTTTAGCTGTCAATATTTTGATAAAAATACAATTCGAAGTGCTACCTGTTAGCCCGGAGTGGACACCATGCATCCCCGCATCCTCGAGGTAACCGACCGCCTGATCGCCCGCAGCCGCGCCACCCGCGAGCGCTACCTGGCGCAAATGGCCGCCGCCGACAGCCAGGGCCCGCACCGCGGCGCGCTGCAATGTGCCAACTTCGCCCACGGCGTGGCTGGCTGTGGTTCTGCCGAAGACAAGCAGCGCCTGCGGCTGATGAACGAAGCCAACGTCGGCATCGTCACCGCCTACAACGACATGCTCTCCGCCCACCAGCCCTACGAACACTACCCGGAACTGATCAAGCAGGCGTTGCGCCAGGTCGGTTCGGTGGGCCAGGTGGCCGGCGGCGTGCCGGCGATGTGCGATGGCGTGACCCAGGGTGAGCCCGGTATGGAGCTTAGCCTGGCCAGCCGCGAGGTGATTGCGATGTCCACCGCCGTGGCGCTGTCGCACAACATGTTCGATGCGGCGATGCTGCTGGGCATCTGCGACAAGATCGTGCCGGGGTTGATGATCGGCGCGCTGCGCTTCGGCCACCTGCCGATGATCTTCGTGCCGGGCGGGCCGATGCCGTCGGGCATTCCCAACAAGGAAAAGGCCGAGGTTCGCCAGCTCTATGCCGAAGGCAAGGCGACCCGCGAGCAACTGCTCGAATCGGAGATGAAGTCCTACCACAGCCCCGGCACCTGCACCTTCTACGGCACCGCCAACACCAACCAGGTGGTGATGGAAATCATGGGCCTGCACCTGCCGGGCTCGTCCTTCGTCAACCCGTACACGCCGCTGCGTGACGCACTGACCGCCGAGGCGGCCCACCAGGTGGTGCGCCTGACGCGCCAGGGCGGCGAGTACACGCCGCTGTGCCGGATCATCGACGAGAAGGCCATCGTCAATTCAGTGGTGGCCCTCAACGCCACCGGCGGCTCGACCAACCACACGCTGCACATTCCGGCTTTCGCCCGTGCTGCCGGCATCCAGCTGACCTGGCAGGACATGGCCGACCTGTCCGCCGTGACCCCGACGCTGGCCAAGGTCTACCCCAATGGCCAGGCCGACGTGAACCACTTCCATGCCTGCGGCGGCGTGCCCTTCATGGTGCGCACGCTGCTCGAAGCCGGCCTGCTGCACGAGGACGTCTACACCGTCGCCGGTCACGGGCTGTCGCGCTACACCCAGGAGCCGTTCCTCGATGGCGAGCGCCTGGTCTGGCGCCAGGGCCCGGAACAGAGCCTGGATCGCAACATCCTGCGCAGCGTGCCGGAAGCCTTTTCGCCGGAAGGCGGGCTGCGCGTGCTCACCGGCAATCTCGGCAACGGCGTGGCCAAGGTTTCGGCGGTTGCGCCGGAGCATCAGGTGGTCGAGGCGCCGGCCCGGGTTTTCGAAACCCAGGTCGATCTGGCCGAGGCTTTCAAGGCCGGCGAGCTGGAGCGCGACTTCGTCGCCGTGGTGCGTTTCCAGGGGCCGAAGGCCAATGGCATGCCGGAGCTGCACAAGCTCACGCCATACCTGGGCATCCTCCAGGATCGCGGCTTCAAGGTGGCGCTGGTCACCGATGGGCGGATGTCCGGCGCCTCGGGCAAGGTGCCGGCGGCCATTCACGTCAGCCCGGAAGCCTGGGATGGCGGCCCGTTGGCGCGGGTGCGCGACGGTGACCTGATTCGCGTCGATGGCGTGACCGGGCATCTGCAGGTGCTGGTCGACGACATCGCCTGGAACGCCCGCGAGGTCGCCCCGCGTCCGCAAGGCACCGGCGTCGGCTGTGGCCGTGAGCTGTTCGCCTTCATGCGCGCCGCTTTCAGCCCGGCGGAAGAGGGCGCCAGTGCCTTTACCGCCGAACTGGATTCGCTGCGATGAGCCTGGCGCTGGTTGGCGACATCGGTGGCACCAACGCGCGTTTCGCCCTGTGGCGCGATGGCGGCCTGCATTCGGTACGGGTGTCCGCCACAGCCGAGCATGCAACCGTCGAGCACGCCATCGCCGCCTACCTGGGCGCCGAGGGCTTGGCGCTTGGCGACGTGGAGACCATCTGCCTGGCCTGCGCCGGGCCGGTGGAGATCGATCCCTTTCGTTTCACCAACAATGCCTGGCGTATCGATCGGCGTGCGTTCTGCGCCGAGCTGCAGGTGCGCGAGCTGCTGCTGCTCAACGATTTTTCCGCCATGGCCCTGGGCATGACCTGCCTGCAGGACGATGAGTACATCACCGTGTGCCCGGGCGTGGCGCAGCCAGGGCGCCCGGCGGTGGTGATCGGTGCCGGCACTGGCCTGGGCGTCGGCACCTTGCTGAGCCTGCCCGATGGCAGCTGGCACGCCTTGCCGGGTGAGGGCGGCCACGTCGACCTGCCGGTTGGCAGCAACCGCGAGGCGCTGATCTGGCAGGCGCTGCACCGCCAGCTCGGGCACGTCAGCGCCGAGGCCGGTGCGCTCAGTGGCAACGGACTGCTGGCGCTGTACCGCGCCACCTGCGCGGTGGATGGTCAGCCGGCTGCCTTGCAGAGCGCGGCCCAGGTCACCCGTGCTGCGCTGGAGGGCGAGCCGCTGGCGGTCAACGTGCTGGAGCTGTTCTGCTGCCTGCTCGGTCGGGTCGCCGGCAACAACGTGCTGACGGTGGGCGGGCGAGGCGGTGTGTATATCGCCGGTGGCATGGTGCCGCGCTTCGCCGACTTCTTCATGGCCAGTGGCTTCTCGCGTAGCCTGCGCGACAAGGGCTGCATGAGCGATTACTTCGACGGCCTGCCGGTATGGCTGGTCACTGCGCCGTATCCGGGCCTGGTCGGCGCGGGCGTGGCGGTGGAGCAGCATCTGCAAAGGAACTAGCGACTCGACCACTGTGTCTAGCATCGCCGATAACAACAACAAGGATTATCGATGTGAGCCCAACTGGAAAATCGATCCTGCTGGTCGACGACGACCAGGATATTCGTGAACTGCTGCAAACCTATCTCGGCCGTGCCGGGCTGCAGGTACGTGCCGTGGCCGATGGCGCCGGGTTTCGCGAGGCGCTGTGCGAGGGCGGTGCGGACCTGGTGATTCTCGACGTGATGTTGCCCGACGAGGATGGCTTCAGCCTGTGCCGCTGGACGCGCGAACACCAGCGCTTCGCCCAGGTGCCGATCATCATGCTCACCGCCAGCTCCGACGAGGCCGACCGGGTGATCGGCCTGGAGCTGGGCGCCGACGATTACCTCGGCAAGCCGTTCAGCCCGCGCGAGCTGCTGGCGCGTATCAAGGCGCTGCTGCGCCGGGTGAATTTCGCTCAGGAGCGTGGCGCCGAGGTGCTGGCCTTCGATGACTGGCGCCTGGATATGGTCAGCCATCGGCTGTTTCACCTCGATGGTGAGGAGGTGCTGCTGTCAGGGGCCGATTTCGCGCTGCTCAAGCTGTTTCTCGATCACCCGCAGCAGATCCTCGACCGCGACACCATCGGCAACGCCACCCGCGGGCGCGAAATGATGCCCCTCGAGCGCATCGTCGACATGGCGGTGAGTCGCCTGCGCCAGCGTTTGCGTGACACCAGCAAGCCGCCACGGCTGATCCGCACCGTGCGTGGCAGCGGCTACCAACTGGCCGCCGCGGTGACCGCCCAGGCCGGCAATGCGCGCTGACTGGCGTCGGCTGGTGCCGATTCCACGCTCGTTGCTGGGCCGCATGTTGCTGTTGACGCTGCTGGCCGTGCTGGCCGCGCAGACCCTGTCCAGCGCCATCTGGCTGTCGCAGTTGCGCGCCACCCAGCTCGAAGGGCTGGTGACCGCCGCGCGCAGCCTGGCCCATTCGATGTCGGCCAGCGTGCGTTATTTTCGCTCGTTGCCGGTGGCCTACCGGCCCATGGTGCTCGACCAGCTGCGCAGCATGGGCGGTACCCGCTTCGTGGTCAGCCTCAACGACCGACCGCTGTCGATGCAGCTGTTGCCCGACACGCCGCGCAAGCTGGCGGTAACCGAGGCGGTGAGCGACGTGCTGCGTGCATCCCTGGGCAACAGCGCGGATATTTCCGTGACCTTCGTCAGCCCCGATGACCTGCGCATCTTCAATGGCGGCCTGAAACTCGACGAGCTGCCGCGCTCCTGGGCCCACTACGCCCTGACCCTGGAACCGGTCAATCCGCCGGTGCTGGTTACCCAGATCCAGCTGGCGCCCGGTGAATGGCTGTATATCGCATCCTTGCTGCCCGAGCCCTACACCAGCCTCGAGGAGCCGGTGCTGCCGACCCAGCAGCTGTGGTTCATCCTGCTCAGCAGTGGTTTTCTGTTGCTGTTCATCGGCATTCTGGTGCGTTGGCAGAGCCGGCCACTAAAGCGCCTGGCGCGCGCTGCGCGGCACATGTCGCTGGGCGCCGATATCGAGCCGGTGGTGGAGGGCGGCGGGCGCGAAGTGGTCGAGGTGGCGCGCGCCTTCAACGCCATGCGCGAGCGGATCAGCCGCTACCTGACCGAGCGCGCCCAGCTGTTCAGCGCCATTTCCCACGACCTGCGCACACCGATCACGCGGTTGCGCCTGCGTGTCGAGCTGCTCGATGACGAAGCCCTGCAAACCAAGTTCGGCCGCGATCTCGATGAGCTCGAGCTGCTGGTCAAGGGCGCCCTGCAATGCGTCAAGGACACCGACATCCACGAGAACATCGAACCGGTGGACCTCAACCAGCTGCTGCATTGCCTGGTCGAGCCGTACCTGGCACCGGCGGGCAACGGCCGCGTGACCCTGCACGGCGAGGCCCAGGCGGCCTATCTCGGCAAACCCCTGGCGCTGCGGCGCTGCATCGGCAACCTGATCGACAATGCGCTCAAGTACGGGCACCGCGCCCACCTGCATGTCGAAGATAACGACGAGGCTTACCTGCTGCACGTCGACGACGAGGGGCCGGGCGTGCCCGAGCAGCGTCTCGAGCAAGTGTTCGAGCCGCACTTTCGCCTGGCCGGGCAGCAGCAGGGTTACGGCCTGGGCCTGGGCATCGCGCGCAACATCGCCCATAGCCATGGCGGCGAAGTGACCCTGCAGAACCTGCGTGAAGGCGGGCTGCGGGTGACGCTGTGCCTGCCACGGATAGGCGATTGAATGTCACCGTCTGGTGACAAAGCCGCAGGCCTTCGTTACCTGAGGATATGCAACCGTCAGTAGACTTTCGGCATGAGCCGGCAACGCTTTGTGGACGGATGAAGCGCCGCACCGCTGCCGGCAATGGCTTTTCTAGCCTGGGGTGGCCGAAGGCGTAACCCGAGTGTTTGCAGTTCCCGGGTATCGCTGCGCTCAACCCAGGCTGCCGACGGTGGGGCCGCTAACCCTTTGCATGGAATAACAATAATGACGACTACCTGCCCACTACCTGCCGATAGCTGGCTGGTCGAGCCGGCTCATCTGGCCTGGCTGAACGCCGAAGGCCTGCGCCTGCTGCCATTTGCCCGTGCCTCCAGGGTCGAGGATGGTTTTGCCGCCCTCGATGACAAAGGCCAGCTCCCCGCACAAGCGATTGCCGAGCTGATCCACACCACCCGCATGACTCATTGTTTCGCCCTGGCCCATCTGCAGGGCATTGCCGGCTATGACGCGCTGGTCGATCACGGCGTTGCCGCACTGCAGGGCAAGCTGCGCGACGAAGTGGCCGGTGGCTGGTTCGCCGATGCCAGCCGCAGCGGCGACAAGAGCGCCTACCTGCACGCCTTCGTGGCGCTGGCTGCCAGCTCTGCTCAGGTGGCCGGCAGGCCAGGCGCCGAGGCACTGCTGGCCGAGGCGATCAGGATTCTGGAACTGCATTTCTGGAGTGAAGAAGAGGGCGCGCTGCGTGAAAGCTTCAATCGCGACTGGTCGCAGGAAGAGCCGTACCGTGGTGCCAACAGCAACATGCATGGCGTGGAGGCCTTTCTCGCCCTGGCTGATGTCACCGGCAACAGCGTCTGGCTGCAGCGTGCGCTGCGTATCGTCGAGCGGCTGATCCACGCGCATGCCGCTTCCCAGGGGCATGCCGTGGTCGAGCATTTCGACCGCCAGTGGCAGGCGCTGCCGGAATACAACGCCGACAACCGTGCCGACCCGTTCCGGCCCTATGGCAGCACGCCCGGGCACAGCTTCGAGTGGGCCCGTCTGTTGTTGCATCTGGAAGCCGCCCTGCAGCGCGCGGGTCTGGAGGCGCCAGGCTGGCTGCCCGACGATGCCCGCGGCTTGTTCGCCAGCGCCTGCCGTGATGCCTGGCATGCCGATGGCGCACCTGGGCTGGTGTATACCCTCGACTGGCAAGCGCAGCCGGTGGTGCACGCGCGCCTGCACTGGGTGCAGGCCGAAGCCAGTGCCGCGGCGGCGGCCCTGTTGCGGCGCACGGGCGAGCCGAGCTACGAGCAGTGGTATCGACGTTTCTGGGAATTCACCTGCGCCCATTTCATCGATCTGCAACAGGGCAGCTGGCACCACGAGCTCGACACCAGCAACCGGCCGGCTGCCAGTATCTGGCCCGGCAAGCCCGATCTGTATCATGCCTACCAGGCCGTTCTGCTGCCCCGTCTGGCACTGGCGCCGAGCCTGGCCACGGCCTTTTCGCGCATGTAACGAGGTGGTGACATTTATGCATCCCTTCGTTACCTGTGCGCCCGCGAACCCTGATTACACTCCCTGCAACGCAAGCGCCATGACTTGCCGCTAACAACAAGAAAGGTACTTCGATGAACGCGATCACCCGTCTCGCTACTGCCGTTTCTCTCGCCTCGCTGTTTCCCCTCACCGCACTGGCGGCCGACTCCAAAGGTACGGTCGAAGTCGTGCATTGGTGGACTTCCGGTGGCGAAGCGGCAGCCGTGAAGGTTCTGCGTGAGCTGGTCGAAAAGGACGGCTACACCTGGAAGGACAGCGCCGTGGCCGGTGGCGCCGGCTCGGCTGCCATGACCGTACTCAAGACCCGCGTGGTCTCCGGCAACCCGCCGGGCGCTGCACAGATCAAGGGCCCGGACCTGCAGGAGTGGGGCGCGCTGGACCTGCTCGCACCGCTGGATGACGTGGCCAAGGCCAACAACTGGGATGGCCTGCTGTCGAAAACCGTTTCCAACACCATGAAGTACGACGGCCACTACGTTGCCGTGCCGGTGAACATCCACCGCGTCAACTGGCTGTGGATCAACCCGCAAGTATTCAAGAAGGCCGGCATCGACAAGGCGCCGACCACCCTGGAAGAGCTGTACGCTGCCGGCGACAAGCTCAAGGCCGCCGGCTTCACGCCGCTGGCCCACGGTGGCCAACCGTGGCAGGACAGCACCGTGTTCGAAGGCCTGGTGCTCGGCATCATGGGCGCCGAGGGCTACCACAAGGCGTTCGTCGAGAACGACGAGGCGACCCTGACCAGCCCGCAGATGACCGAAGTGTTCACCGCACTCAAGAAACTCTCCACCTACATGGACGACAACCGCGCCGGCCGTGACTGGAACCTGGCCACTGCCGAAGTCATCGACGGCAAGGCCGGCATGCAGATCATGGGCGACTGGGCGAAGAGCGAGTGGACCGCCGCCGGCAAGGTGGCCGGCAAGGACTACCAGTGCGTGCCGATGCCGGGCACCGCGGGCAGCTACACCTACAACATCGATTCGCTGGCCATGTTCAGGCTGAAGAAAGAGGGCGACATCGCTGCTCAGCACGCGCTGGCGCGTATCGCCCTGGAGCCCGAGTTCCAGTATGTGTTCAACGAGAACAAGGGCTCGATCCCGGTGCGTTCGGATCTCGACATGAGCAAGTTCGACAGCTGCGCCCAGGCCTCCATGAAGGACTTCAAGGAGGCCGACAAGGCCGGCAAGCTGGAGCCGAGCATGGCCCACAGCATGGCCACCAACCTGGCGGTGCAGGGGGCGATCTTCGATGTGGTCACCAACTTCATGAGCGACAAGAACGCCGACCCGAGCAAGGCCGGCGCGCAGATCGCCGCGGCGATCAAGTCCGCGCAATAGCGTGAAGCGGGCCGCTGTTCGGCGGCCCGGCTGATTTCACCATCCGTTCCTGCGTCAGGCACTGCGCCTGTCGCCGGCGGAGTTCGTCCCGAATTTCTCTACACACGGTAGGCCCGATGAGTGTCACGACGGTAATCGGCAAGGCTTCACCCTTCGATGCGCTGCAGCGCTGGCTGCCCAAGCTGGTGCTGGCGCCCACCATGTTGGTGGTGCTGGTGGGGTTCTACGGCTACATCCTGTGGACGGCTGTGCTGTCGTTCACCAATTCCAGTTTCATGCCCAGCTACAAGTGGGTGGGCCTGCAGCAGTACATGCGCCTGATGGATAACGACCGCTGGTGGGTCGCCAGCAAGAACCTGATGGTGTTCGGCGGCATGTTCATCGGCATCAGCCTGGTGATCGGCGTGTTGCTGGCGGTGCTGCTCGATCAGCGCATCCGCCGCGAAGGTTTCATCCGCACCATCTACCTGTACCCCATGGCGCTGTCGATGATCGTCACCGGCACCGCCTGGAAGTGGCTGCTCAATCCGGGCCTGGGCCTGGACAAGATGCTGCGTGACTGGGGTTGGGAAGGCTTCCGCCTGGACTGGCTGGTGGACCCCGATCGGGTCGTCTACTGCCTGGTGATCGCGGCGGTGTGGCAGGCCTCGGGCTTCGTCATGGCGCTGTTCCTGGCCGGGTTGCGCAGTGTCGATCAGTCGATCATCCGCGCTGCCCAGGTGGACGGCGCCAGCCTGCCGACCATCTACCTGCGCATCGTGCTGCCGAGCCTGCGCCCGGTGTTCTTCAGTGCGGTGATGATCCTCGCCCATATCGCCATCAAGAGCTTCGACCTGGTAGCGGCTATGACCGCAGGCGGCCCCGGTTACGCCTCCGATCTGCCGGCGATGTTCATGTACAACTTCACCTTCAGCCGCGGCCAGATGGGCATCGGCTCGGCCAGCGCGATGATGATGCTCGGCGCGATCCTGGCGATTCTAGTGCCGTACCTCTACTCGGAATTGCGAGGCAAGCGCCATGACTAAGGCCTTCAGTCCAAGCCGCTTGGCGATTCACGCCACTTTGTTGTTCGCCGCCGCGCTGTACCTGGTGCCGTTGGTGGTGATGCTGCTGACCAGCTTCAAGACCCCCGAGGACGTGCGCACCGGCAACCTGCTGTCGCTGCCCGATGCCTTCACCCTGATCGGCTGGGTCAAGGCCTGGGACGTGGTTGGCGGGCACTTCTGGAACTCGGCGAAAATGGCCATCCCGGCGGTGCTGATCTCCACGGCGATCGGCGCCCTGAACGGCTACGTGCTGTCGATGTGGCGCTTCCGCGGTTCGCAGCTGTTCTTCGGGTTGTTGCTGTTCGGCTGCTTCCTGCCGTTCCAGACCATCCTGCTGCCGGCCTCGTTCACCCTCGGCAAGTTCGGCCTGGCCAACACCACCGTCGGCCTGGTGCTGGTGCATGTGGTCTACGGCATCGCTTTCACCACGCTGTTCTTCCGCAACTTCTACGTCAGCGTGCCGGATGCCCTGGTCAAGGCGGCGCGCCTCGATGGCGCGGGCTTCTTCACCATCTTCGGGCGCATCCTTCTGCCGATGTCGCTGCCGATCATCATGGTCTGCCTGATCTGGCAATTCACCCAGATCTGGAACGATTTCCTGTTCGGCGTGGTGTTCGCCAGTGGCGACGCGCAGCCGATCACCGTGGCCCTCAACAACCTGGTGAACACCAGCACCGGGGCCAAGGAATACAACGTGGACATGGCCGCGGCGATGATCGCCGGGCTGCCGACCCTGCTGGTGTACATCGTGGCGGGCAAATACTTCCTGCGCGGCCTCACGGCCGGCGCGGTCAAGGGTTGAAAGCTGCGCTTTCAAAGTGGAGAGAAGTACATGGCAACGCTCGAACTGCGCAACGTCAACAAGTCCTACGGCAGCGGCCTGACGGACACCCTGAAAAGCATCGATCTGAAGATCGACGATGGCGAATTCCTGATCCTGGTCGGCCCCTCGGGCTGCGGTAAGTCCACCCTGATGAACTGCATCGCCGGGCTGGAAAACATCAGCAACGGCGCCATCCTGGTCGACGACGCCGACATCAGCGGCATGAGCCCCAAGGATCGTGACATCGCCATGGTGTTCCAGTCCTACGCGCTGTACCCGACCATGAGCGTGCGCGACAACATCGCCTTCGGTTTGAAGATGCGCAAGATGTCCCCGGCGGCCATCGAGGAGGAAGTCGCGCGGGTCGCCAAGCTGCTGCAGATCGAGCACCTGCTGGCGCGTAAACCCGGCCAGCTTTCCGGCGGCCAGCAGCAGCGCGTGGCCATGGGCCGGGCATTGGCACGGCGGCCGAAGATCTACCTGTTCGATGAGCCGCTGTCCAACCTCGACGCCAAGCTGCGCGTGGAGATGCGCACCGAAATCAAGCTGATGCATCAGCGCCTGAAAACCACCACGGTGTACGTCACCCACGACCAGATCGAAGCCATGACCCTGGGCGACAAGGTCGCGGTGATGAAGGAGGGCGTGATCCAGCAGTTCGGCACCCCACAGCAGATCTACAACGACCCGGCCAACCTGTTCGTGGCCAGTTTTATCGGTTCGCCGCCGATGAACTTCGTGCCGGTGCAGTTGCAGCGTCGGGCCGGTCAGGTATGGGCCATCCTCGCGTCATCCGAGGGCCGCTGCGAGTTGCCGCTGGGTGAATTGCCGGAGGGGGCCGAACAGCGCGAGCTGCTGCTGGGCGTGCGGCCCGAGCAGGTGCAGCTGGCCGCTGGCGCCGGGCAGGCCAATGTTCTAGCTGCGCGGGTGGAAGTTACCGAACCCACCGGGCCGGACACCCTGGTTTTCGTCACCGTCAATGACAGCAAGCTGTGCTGCCGCCTGGCGCCCGATCAGGCGCCACCGGTAGGCCAGCGCCTGGAACTGCACATCGATGCCGCGCGGGCGCTGCTGTTCGATGCCAAGAGCGGCGAGCGCGTGCGGCCCCTGGCCAGCAGCGTGCAGCCGAGCAACGTCACCTCGCTAACGAATCGTTGATAAGGAGCCGGCGTCGCAGTCCTGATGCCGGCATTGCAAAAGCGGTAACAACAATAAAAAACTGCAGGAGAGGATATGAAACGATCAGCAGGTATCGGCCTGGCCATGGCGCTGGGCTCCCTGACACTGCCGGTTACAGGCATGGCGGCGACGGAGTTTTCCGGCTACGTGCGCAGTGGTGCCGGCACGGCCGATGGCAACGGCAGGCAGTCATGCTTCCAGCTGCCGGGCGCGCGTTCCAAGTACCGCTTGGGTAACGAGTGCGAGCATTACGCCGAGCTGGATCTGCGCCAGGATCTGTTCACCCTCGACGATGGCTCGGTACTGAGCATCGAGGGCATGGCGCAGCTGTTCAACGAGTACGGCCATACGCCGAAGTTCACCGGTGACCGTGGCACTGCGCGGATGAACCAGATGTACGCCGAGTGGAGCAACATGCCGGCGCTCAACGGTGGTTCGCTGTGGGCCGGGCGACGCTTCTACAAACGTAACGACATCCATATCTCCGACTTCTACTACTGGAACCAGAGTGCCACCGGTTTCGGTATCGACGAGATGAAGATCGGTGATTACAAATACAGCTACGTGTTCTCGCGCAAGGACAGCTACGACCAGAAGGAATACATCAACCGCCATGACTTCAACGTCGGCGGCTTCGTGACCAACCCGGGCGGCGAGATCGAGGTGGGCGTCAGCTATATCGACAAGCCATCTTCCGTCGAGGATTCGAACAGCGGCTGGGCGGTGACCGGCCAGCACGTGCAGAAGAACTTCCTCGGCCTGGGCGGCGACAACAAACTGGCCCTGCAATACGGCGAAGGCCCGGGTACCGGCCTGGGCTACACCGGCGACCCGACCCTGGATCGCGGCGCCAAGAGCTGGCGCGTGGTGGAGTTCTTCGACTTCCAAATGACCCCGCGCCTGGGTGGTCAGGTACAGGCCGTGTACCAGAAGGACAAGCGTGAAGACGGTGGCGACCAGGACTGGTGGTCGGTGGGCGGGCGTACCAGCTATGCCTTCACCCAGCAGTTCAAGCTGGTCGGCGAGATCGGCCATGACCAGGTGGACGCTTCCGGCGGCACCCGCAAGCTGAGCAAGTTCACCGTCGCACCCACCTGGTCGCCGAATGGCCCCGGCTTCTTCGAGCGCCCGGAAATTCGCCTGTATTACACCTACGCCACCTGGAACAAGGCCGCGCAGGAAGCGGCGAACCTGCTGGCTGAAGGCTCGGCCCTGTCGGATACCGGCGCGTTCGGTAGCGCGCGCAACGGCTCGAACTTCGGTGTGCAGGTCGAGTATTGGTGGAAGTAGGGCGCTGACGCGTTGCCCATCCTGCGGATTCCCATCCCGTAGGGTGGGTGGAGGCGCGGGTCGCTATCGCTGGGCTTGGCTCGGTCACTGGGCGCCGTAACCCACCATCGGTATCGGCGTTGCCGGCGTGGTGGGTTACGCAGCGCTCCGAAATCGCGGTGAGTCGACGTTGGTGTTCCGCGCCGCTTCACCCACCCTACGGATTCACATCCCGTAGGGTGGGTGGAGGCGCGGGTCGCTATCGCTGGGCTTGGCTCGGTCACTGGGCGCCGCAACCCACCATCGATATCGGCGTCGCCCGCGTGGTGGGTTACGCAGCGCTCCAGGATCGCGGTGAGTCGAGATTGGCGTTCTGCGCTGCTCCACCCACCCTACGGATTCCCCCATCCCGTAGGGTGGGTGGAGGCGCGGGCGCTATCGCTGGGCTTGGCTCGGTCACTGGGCGCCGTAACCCACCATTGGCATCGGCATGGACGCCGGCCTCAGCCCGGCTCTTCGCTGGCCGGATAACGGCTGGCGTTGAGGCTTTCCTTGATCTTGCGCAGGTGCGGCTGGAAATCCGCGCCGCGGCGCAGGGTCATGCCGGTTGCCAGCACGTCGAGCACGGTCAGCTGGATGATCCGCGAGGTCATCGGCATATAGATGTCGGTGTCTTCGGGCAGCGGTATGTGCACGCTGAGGCTGCAAGCCTGGTCGAGTGGCGAGCCGGCGGCGGTCAGGCCGAGCACCGAGGCACCATTCTCCCGCGCCAGGCGCGCCACCTCGACCAGCTCGCGGGTACGGCCGGTGTAGGAAATGATCACGAACAGATCACCGGTGTGCGCCACCGAAGCGAGCATGCGTTGCATCAGCACGTCGGCATGGGCCGACACCGCGAGGTTGAAGCGGAAGAATTTATGTTGGGCGTCCAGGGCCACCGGCGCCGAGGCGCCGAGGCCGAAGAAGTGGATCTGGCGGGCCTGGATCAGCAGGTCGACGGCGCGGCTGATAAGGTTCGGATCCAGGCTTTGCCAGGCGCTGTCCAGCGAGGCGATGGCGCTGCCGAAAATCTTGCGGGTGTAGGCCTCGGGGCCGTCGTCGGCTTCCACCGCACGGCTCACGTAGGCCGCGCCGCTGGCCAGGCTCTGCGCCAGTTGCATCTTCAGTTCAGGATAGCCGTTGACGCCGAACGAGCGGCAGAAACGGTTGACCGTCGGCTCGCTGACCTGGGCGGCCTGGGCGAGGGCGGCGATGCTCAGGCGAGTGGCCTGCTGCGGGTTGAGCAGTATCACTTCGGCGACCTTGCGTTCGGCCTTGTTGAGGCTGTCGAGGCGGCCCTGGATCTGTTCGAGAAGGTTGCGCACGCGATCCATTGTTATCCTTGTTCGATGAAATGCGGGGTTATCCTAAGCCGGGGCTGGCCTACTGGCTACCCGCTCGACGTACTGTACGAATATGTTGTGTTTATTACTACATTTACGGTTGCGAAATGACCGATTACCCGCTATCAATAGGGCAACTTTAGAAGAACAAAGATCATGTCGATGATTCCAGTTGAGCCTTGTACCCTCGCTCTGTTCGGCGCCCTGGGCGACCTGGCATTGCGCAAGCTGTTTCCCGCCCTCTACCAGCTCGACCGCGCCGGGCTGCTGCACGAGGATACCCAGCTGCTCGCCCTGGCGCGCGAGGGCGGTGATCCTGCTGCGCACCTGAGCACCATCGATGCCCACCTGCGCCGTTACCTGCCGGCGCCCGAGCTGGACGAAGCGGTGATGCAGCGCTTCCAGGCGCGGATGCGCTACCTGAGCATGGAATTTCTGCCGCCGGACAACTACCCGCAACTGGCCGAAGCGGTCGGTAGCGGCCGCCAGCTGATCGCCTATTTCGCCACGCCCGCCTCGGTGTATGGCGGCATCTGCGCCAACCTCGCGGCAGTCGGCCTGGCCGAGAACACCCGGGTGGTGCTGGAAAAACCCATTGGCCATGACCTGGCGTCCTCCCGTGCGGTCAACGATGCCGTGGCAGCCTATTTCCCGGAAACCCAGGTCTATCGGATCGACCATTACCTGGGCAAGGAAACGGTGCAGAACCTCATCGCCTTGCGTTTCGCCAACAGCCTGTTCGAGACCCAGTGGAACCAGAACCACATCACCCACGTGGAAATCACCGTGGCGGAGAAGGTCGGTATCGAAGGCCGCTGGGGCTATTTCGACAAGGCCGGCCAGCTGCGCGACATGATCCAGAACCACCTGCTGCAGCTGCTCTGCCTGATCGCCATGGATCCGCCCGGCGACCTCTCGGCCGATGCCATCCGTGACGAGAAGGTCAAGGTGCTCAAGGCCCTGGAGCCGATGACCGCCGAGCAGCTGTCGCGCCATGTGGTGCGCGGCCAGTACGTGGCCGGCACCAGCGATGGCAAGCCGGTGCCGGGTTATCTGGAAGAAGAGAATTCCAACGCCCAGAGCGACACCGAAACCTTCGTCGCCCTGCGCGCCGACATCCGCAACTGGCGCTGGGCGGGCGTGCCGTTCTACCTGCGTACCGGCAAGCGCATGGCGCAGAAGCTGTCGCAGATCGTCATCCACTTCAAGGAACCACCGCACTACATCTTCGCGCCGGAGCAGCGCCAGTTGATCGGCAACAAGCTGATCATCCGCCTGCAGCCGGACGAGAGCATTTCCCTGCAGGTGATGACCAAGGATCAGGGCCTGGACAAGGGCATGCAGCTGCGCAGCGGCCCGCTGCAGCTGAACTTCTCCACCGCCTACAAGAGCGCGCGGATTCCCGATGCCTACGAGCGGCTGCTGCTGGAAGTGATGCGCGGCAACCAGAACCTGTTCGTGCGCAAGGATGAAATCGAGCACGCCTGGCAGTGGTGCGATCAGCTGATCGACGGCTGGAAGAAACTCGGCGACCCACCCAAGCCGTATGTCGCCGGCACCTGGGGGCCGATGAGTTCCATCGCCCTGATCACTCGCGACGGGAGGGCCTGGTATGGCGATCTCTGACCTCGATTTTCCCGTGGGCGTCGTCGCCCGCAGCCACGATAATTCGCAGCACCTGGCCCAGGCCCTGGCCGAGAACGTGGCCGGTGCGCTGCGCGCTGCCATCGACAGCCATGGCCAGGCCACCCTGGTGGTCTCCGGTGGGCGCAGCCCGATTGCCTTTTTCAAGGCGCTTTCGCAGCAGCCCTTGCCTTGGGCCAAGGTGCTGGTGAGCCTGGCCGACGAACGCTGGGTGCCGGTCAGCCACGAAGACAGCAACGAGGCGCTGGTGCGCCGCCACCTGTTGCAGGGGCCGGCTGCCGAAGCCCGCTTGCTGGGGCTGTACCACAGCGCCGGGAGCCTCGAGGAGGCCGCCAAGCTGAGCGAGCAGGCACTGGCTGATTTACCGGGTATCGACGTGCTGATCCTCGGCATGGGCACCGACGGTCATACCGCCTCGCTGTTCCCCAATAGCCCCAATCTGGATGAAGCCATGGACCGCGACGGTTCGCGGCGCTGCCTGCCAATGCTGGCGCCGAGCGTGCCTCATCAGCGTTTGACCCTGACCCTGCCAGTGCTCAAGGCCGCGCGCCTGCAAATTCTGTCGATCGAAGGGCAGGGCAAGCTCGAGGTGCTGGCGCAGGCGATGCAGCAGCAAGATCAACGAAGCATGCCGATCAGCGCGTTTATCGACGCGCCGCTGGAAATTTACTGGTGCCCCTAGGCCATAGGAATGACAACATGACACAAGCCATCAGCCGCCCAGCCCCGACCATGGCGGAAAAGATCGAAAGCATTGACGCGCTTTGCGCCCGTGCGCGGATCATGCCGGTGATCACCATCGCCCGTGAGGAAGACATCCTGCCGCTGGCCGACGCCCTGGATGCCGGCGGCCTGCAGGTGCTGGAAATCACCTTGCGTTCGCCCCACGGGTTGACCGCCATCCGCCGCCTGCGTGAAGAGCGTCCGCACCTGTGCGTAGGTGCCGGCACGGTGCTCGACCGCCATATGCTGGCAGCGGTGGAAGAGGCCGGCGCGCAGTTCATCGTCAGCCCCGGCTCCACCGACGACCTGTTACGTGCAGCGCTGGAAAGCCCGGTGCCGATGTTGCCGGGCGTCGCCAGCGCCTCGGAGATCATGGTTGGCTACGCCCTGGGCTATCGCCGCTTCAAGCTGTTCCCGGCGGAAGTCTGTGGCGGCACCGCTGCGCTCAAGGCGCTGGGCGGCCCGTTTGGCGATATCCGTTTCTGCCCGACTGGTGGCGTCGGCCCGGCCAACGTGCAGCGTTACATGGCATTGCCCAACGTGATGTGCGTGGGTGGCAGCTGGATGCTCGACAGCAGCAAAGGCTGGGACGCCGTACGCCAGGCCAGCGCCGACGCGCTCGCCCTGCTGGACTGAGTGGCGGCCTGCATCCCGGTGCGGGCCTGTCCTGAACATCCCTGTCGCCGGCTCGATGCCTCTGTCGAACCGGCGTCGTCATTTCCGAGGTTCGCCAATGACCCTGCGCATCAGCAAAGACACTCGCCTGTGCATGTCGCTGTCCGGGCGGCCGGGTAATTTCGGCACGCGCTTCCAGAACTACCTGTACCGCGAGCTGGAACTGGATTACCTGTACAAGGCCTTCACCACCAGCGACCTGCCAGCCGCCATTGGCGGTATCCGCGCCCTTGGCGTGCGCGGCTGTGCGGTGTCGATGCCATTCAAGGAAGCCTGCATCGAGCACCTCGATGGCCTGCACGAGTCGGCGGCGACGCTGCAATCTGTCAATACCATCGTCGCCGACAATGGCCGCCTGACCGGCTACAACACCGATTACAGCGCGGTGGTGAGTCTGCTCGGCAAGCACGGCGTACCCAACGATACCCGCTATGCCTTGCGCGGCAGCGGCGGCATGGCCAAGGCAGTGGCCTGCGCGCTGCGTGACAGTGGCTTTGCCAGTGGCTGCATCGTTGCCCGTAACCCAATAGCGGGCAGGGCGCTGGCCGAGCAGTGCGGCGTGCAATGGCGCGAGGCGCTGGGCGACGAGCCGGCCGAGTTGCTGGTCAACGTCACGCCCCTGGGCATGCGCGGCGCCGAGGCCGACCAGCTGGCCTTCGACGAGAAGGCGGTCGCTGCCGCGCGCTGGGTATTCGACGTGGTCGCCGTGCCGGTGGAAACCCCGCTGATTCGCCTGGCCCGCTCGCTGGGCAAGCCGGTGATCACTGGCGGCGAAGTGATCGTGCTGCAGGCCGTCGAGCAATTCGTGCTGTACACCGGCGTGCGCCCCGATGACGAACTGATCGAACGGGCCGCACGCTTCGCCCTGGGCGAATAGCCCGGCTCGCCATTGCGTGGTGTTTGCCGGGCTCAGCTGGCCCGGCCATTTAAAGTTTGCACTTTCCGTTTCCCTGCCAAGTCGTAACAGAGGTAGGGCATGGCGCTGCGACGAGCGCTCTGCCAGACGCTGGCTTCGCCGCAGCGCCATGCCCTGCATCCGAACGGAACGCCTTACCCAGGCTTCCGATGCCAGGCGCGCCGCTAACCGGTGGCCGCCGACAGACAAGCAAGGAGATAGCCATGGGCTTGGGAACCATACTGCTGATCATTCTGATCCTGATGCTGATTGGTGCCATCCCGGCATGGCCGCACAGCCGCAGCTGGGGCTACGGGCCTACCGGCGGCCTGGGACTGGTGCTGGTCATCGTGCTGGTGCTGCTGTTACTGGGCTACATATGAGCCAGCGCCTGCATCGCTGATGCAGGCGCCACCGTTGGCGGCTCAAGCCGCTGACGGTGGCTCAGCTCCCGAACCACTCGCTACACCCCCCTCATTTCCAATTCCGGAGGTCGCCTGCTTGGATCTGGTGATTGCACGGCCCGAAGGCCTGTACTGTCCTCCCGGAGATTTCTATATCGACCCCTGGCGCCCCGTCGAGCGCGCCGTCATTACCCACGGCCATGGCGACCATGCTCGCACTGGCAGCGCCCATTACCTGGCCGCGGCGCCGGGCGAGGGCATCCTGCGTACGCGCCTGGGGCGCGACATCAACCTGCAGACCCTGGCCTACGGCGAGACCATCGACCACCACGGCGTGACCCTGAGTTTTCACCCCGCCGGGCATGTGCTGGGCTCGGCCCAGGTACGCCTGGAGTACCGCGGCGAAGTCTGGGTGGCCTCGGGCGACTACAAGGTCGAGCCGGATGGCACCTGTGCGCCGTTCGAGCCAGTGCGCTGCCATACCTTCATTACCGAATCGACCTTTGGCTTGCCGATCTACCGCTGGCAGCCCCAGGCGCAGATCTTCGCCGGCATCAACGACTGGTGGCGGCAGAACCACCAGGCCGGGCGGGCCAGCGTGCTGTTCTGCTACGCCTTCGGCAAGGCGCAGCGCATCCTGCATGGCATCGATGAAAGCATCGGGCCGATTCTCGGCCACGGCTCCATGGAGCCACTGCACCAGGTGTACCGCGATGCCGGCGTCTACCTGCCGCCAACGCGCTACGCCGGCGATGTGCCCAAGGGCGATCCGCTGCTGCGCCAGGCGTTGGTGCTGGCGCCGCCATCGGCCGGAGGCAGCAGCTGGATAAAGCGCTTTGGCGATTACAGCGATGCCTTCGCCAGCGGCTGGATGCTGCTGCGCGGCACCCGTCGGCGCCGCGGTGTGGATCGCGGCTTCGTGCTTTCCGATCACGCCGACTGGCCGGGGTTGCTGTGGGCCATCGAGCAGACCGGTGCCGAGCGGGTGATGGTCACCCATGGCTCGGTGAACATCCTGGTGCGCCACCTGCGCGAGCAGGGCCTGGATGCCCAGGCCTTCGATACCGAATACGGCGAGGAAGACGATGCCGCGGCGGAGCCTTCCACGTGATCGCCTTCGCGCAGCTGTATGCGCGCCTCGACGCCACCACCTCGAGCAATGCCAAGCTGGCTGCCCTGCAGGATTATCTTCGCGATGCCGAGCCGGCCGATGCGGCCTGGGCGGTGTACTTTCTCGCCGGCGGCCGGCCGCGCCAGTTGGTGCCGTCCCGGCAGTTGCGCGAGCTGGCCATGCAACGGGCCGGGCTGCCGGACTGGCTGTTCGAGGAAAGCTACTCGGCAGTCGGCGACCTGGCGGAGACCATCGCATTGCTGTTGCCC
Source organism: Pseudomonas sp. G34 (assembly GCF_031119625.1). Taxonomy (GTDB): domain Bacteria; phylum Pseudomonadota; class Gammaproteobacteria; order Pseudomonadales; family Pseudomonadaceae; genus Aquipseudomonas. Next base: position 568,571 of record NZ_JAVHZV010000029.1, on the reverse strand, counting down.
GAGGCCACTTCGACGTCTCAGGACGGCCTGGCCGTGTGGGTCGAGGAGAAGCTGCTGCCGCTGCGCGGGTTGCCGCCCGATGAACTGGCGATGCGCCTCGATGCGCTGTGGGCGCAGCTCGACCGGCAATCGTTGATGGTCAGCATCAAGCTGATCACCGGGGCCTTTCGCGTGGGTGTTTCCAAACTGCTGGTGACCCGCGCGTTGGCTGCAGTGGCCGAGGTCGATGCCAAGCGTGTCGCCCAGCGGCTGGTCGGCTATACCGACCTGTCGAACCGGCCCACGGCAGCCGCCTATGAACGGCTGATCGCCGCCGAATCGGATGACGAGCACGCTCAACGTGGCGGCCAGCCGTACCCGTTCTTTCTCGCTCACCCGCTGCAGCGCCCGCTGGAGGAATTCGCCGCCAGCCTGGGCTCGCCCGGCGACTGGTTGATCGAATGGAAGTGGGACGGCATTCGCGCCCAGATGGTCAAGCGCGACGGCCAGCTGTGGGTCTGGTCGCGGGGCGAGGAGCTGATCAGCGAGCGTTTTCCCGAGTTGCAGGAACTGGCCTCGCTGTTGCCGGACGGCACGGTGATCGACGGCGAACTGGTGGTCTGGCGACATGCGCCCGAGGCGACCGCCCAACAGGGTGAGTTGATGGCCCAGGCTGCCGATGAGCCGGCGGAGCGCCTCAACGATCAGGTCAAGGCCCAGCTCGAGCAGTTCGGTATCCAGCCGTTTGCCCTGTTGCAGCAACGTATCGGCCGCAAGACCCTGAGCCGCAAGCTGCTCGAAGAGGTGCCGGTGGCGGTGCTCGCCTACGACCTGCTGGAGTGGCAGGGCGAGGACTGGCGCAGCCGCCCGCAACAGCAACGCCGCGCGCAGATGGAGCAGGTGGTGGCCAGCTGCGCCAGCCCGCGGCTGATGCCGTCGCCGCTGCTGCACGGCGACAGCTGGCAGGCCCTGGCCCAACAGCGCGAGGCCTCACGCTCGCTGGGTGTCGAGGGCATGATGCTCAAGGGCCGCGAGGCGGCCTATGGCGTCGGGCGCAGCAAGGACGTCGGCGTCTGGTGGAAGTGGAAGATCGACCCGCTCAGCGTCGATGCGGTGTTGATCTACGCCCAGCGCGGCCATGGCCGCCGCGCCAGCCTGTACAGCGATTACACCTTTGCCGTGTGGGACGGGGCGCCAGGCGACCCCGAGCGGCGCCTGGTGCCCTTTGCCAAGGCCTACTCGGGGCTGACCGACGAGGAGATGCGCAAGGTGGATGCCATCGTGCGCAAGACCACGATGGAGAAATTCGGCCCGGTACGCAGCGTGACGCCGAGCCTGGTGTTCGAGTTGGGCTTCGAAGGCATCGCCCGCTCGCCGAGGCACAAGAGCGGCATTGCCGTGCGCTTTCCGCGCATGCTGCGCTGGCGCCACGACAAAGGCGTGGAGGAGGCCGATACCCTGGAGTTGCTGCAGGAACTGTTGCCATGAACCTGGCGGCTGGCTGGCTCAGGCGCAACGGCTGGAAAGCCTTCGATTTCCAGAAGGAGGTCTGGCAGGCGGTCGCCGATGGGCACAGCGGCTTGCTGCATGCCTCCACTGGCGCCGGTAAAACCTACGCGGTGTGGCTGGCCGCGCTCAATCGTTTCGCTGGCAAGGCCACGCCAAGAAAAGCCGCAGGCAGCAAACGAGCGCCGACAGCGGCACCTCTGACGGTATTGTGGATCACCCCGATGCGCGCCCTGGCAGCCGACACGCAACGTGCCCTGCAGGCGCCGGTCGATGGCCTGGAGCTGCCCTGGACGGTGGGCATGCGCACCGGCGACACCGGCAGCGCGGAGCGTCAGCGCCAGTCGCGGCGCCTGCCCACGGCCCTGGTGACCACCCCCGAAAGCCTGACCCTGCTGCTGACCGGCGCTGACGCCAAAGCGCAGTTCGCCCACGTCGGCATGCTGGTGGTGGACGAGTGGCACGAATTGCTCGGCAACAAGCGCGGGGTGCAGTTGCAGCTGGCCCTGGCGCGGCTGCGCCAGTGGCATCCGCAACTGATCGTCTGGGGCCTGTCGGCGACGCTGGGCAATCAGCCTCACGCCCTGCAGGTGTTGCTGCCCGACGGCAGCGGGCGCCTGGTGCGCGGCGAGCAGGGCGGTAAGCCGCGCATCGATACCCTGCTGCCGCCGGCGGTGGAGCGCTTTCCCTGGGCGGGTCACCTGGGCTTGCGCTTGCTGCCCCAGGTGGTCGAGGAGCTGGACAACAGCAGCGTCAGCCTGGTGTTCACCAACACCCGCTCGCAATCGGAACTCTGGTACCAGGCATTGCTCACGGCGCGCCCGGACTGGGCCGGGTTGATCGCCCTGCACCATGGCTCCCTGGCCCGCGAGGTGCGTGACTGGGTCGAAAGCGGGCTCAAGCAGGGCAAGCTCAAGGCGGTGGTGTGCACCTCCAGCCTGGATCTGGGGGTCGACTTCCTGCCGGTCGAGCGCGTGCTGCAGATCGGCTCGGCCAAGGGCGTTGCCCGCCTGTTGCAGCGCGCCGGGCGCTCCGGGCACGCGCCGGGGCGTACTTCCAGGGCCACCCTGGTGCCGACCCACGCGCTGGAATTGCTCGAAGCCGCGGCCCTGCAGGATGCGGTAGCGGCCGGGCGCATCGAGGCGCGTCAGTCCCCCCATCAGCCCCTCGACGTACTGGTTCAGCACCTGGTCAGCATGGCCCTGGGCGGGGGCTTCCGGCCTGACGAGCTGCTGCGCGAGATACGCAGCACCTGGGCCTACCGTGACCTCGATGAGGCGCAGTGGCGCTGGGCACTGGCCTTCGTGCGCCAGGGCGGCGAGTCGCTGAGTGCCTACCCGGATTATCAGCGCGTGGAGCCGGACGAAGAGGGCGTGTGGCGGGTGCCCAGTGCGCGCCTGGCGCGTCGCCATCGGATGAGCGTGGGCACCATCGTCAGCGATGCCAGCCTGACCGTGAAATGGTGGAGCAAGGGCGGCGGTGGCGGTTCGCTGGGCAGCGTCGAAGAGGGCTTTATCGCCCGCCTGCGTCCCGGCGACATATTCCTGTTTGGCGGCCGGCCACTGGAGCTGGTGCGGGTCGAGAACATGACCGCCTACGTCAAACGCAGCAATGCCAGCAAAGGCAGCGTGCCCCGCTGGAACGGCGGGCGCATGCCACTTTCCAGCGCACTGGCCGAAGCGCTGGTGGCGCGTTTTGGCGAAGCCGCCCAGGGCCGCTTCGAGGGGCCGGAGATGCGCCTGTTGCAGCCGCTGCTCGAGGTGCAGGCCAACTGGTCGGCATTGCCGGCGCCCGGCACCTTGCTGGCCGAGACCCTGCATTCGCGCGAAGGCTGGCACCTGTTTCTGTACCCCTTCGCTGGCCGTAACGTGCACCTGGGGCTGGCCAGCCTGTTGGCCTGGCGGCTCGGGCAACGGCAGCCGCTGAGTTTTTCCATCGCCGTCAACGATTACGGCCTGGAACTGTTGTGCCCCAGCGAGGTGGACTGGGCGCAGCTGCTCGATGATGAGCTGTTCAGTGATCACCAGCTGCTGCACGACGTGCTCGCCAGCCTGAATGCCGGGGAGCTGGCGCAGCGGCGTTTCCGCGAGATCGCGCGGATCGCCGGCCTGGTGTTCGGCGGTTATCCTGGCGCCGGCAAGAGCTTGCGCCAGGTGCAGGCCTCCAGTGGCCTGTTCTTCGACGTGTTTCGCCAATATGACCCGGGCAACCTGTTGCTCACCCAGGCCCATGACGAAGTGCTCAGCCAGGAACTGGATGTGCAGCTGCTGCGCCATACCCTGGCCGACATGCGCGCCGCACGCCTCAACCTGCATGCCTTGCGCCGCGCCACGCCGCTGGCTTTTCCATTGATGGTGGAGCGCTTCCGCGAGCGCCTCAGCTCGGAAAAACTCGCCGACCGCATCGCCCGTATGCTCGGCGAACTGGAGCGCGCCGCCGGGCCCGGGCCGCAGGTGCCGGGCGCACCGCTGGTGGAAGTCGAACCACCGATCCGCCGTGGCGAGCGCAAGCGCAAGGATGGTCGGCCGAGGCGCAAGGCCGGGTCGCCATGAGCGCACCTCACTTGGCGGTGGACATTGCCGGAGAAACCCTGTGGCTGCTGGCCGACAAGGCCCTGTACTGGCCGGCCAGGCAGGCGCTGCTGATCGCCGATGCGCACTTCGGCAAGGCCGCCACCTACCGGCTGCTCGGCCAGCCGGTTCCCCAGGGCACCACGGCGCGCAACCTGCAACGCCTCGACCAGCTGCTGCACGACTATCCCACCCGCCAGCTGATCTTTCTTGGCGACTTCCTGCACGCCAGGCCGGCCCGCAGCGGCAGCACCCTGGCCGCCTTGCAGGCCTGGCGAGCTCGCCATGCCGACCTGCAGATTTTGCTGGTGCGTGGCAACCATGATCGCAGCGCGGGCGATCCGCCTGCCGAGTTGGGTATCGAGGTGGTGGGCGAGCCCTGGCCAATGGGGCCGTTCGCGCTGTGTCACGAAGTGCTGGATTGCCCGGGCCGGCATGTGTTGGCCGGGCACCTGCATCCGGTCTTCGTGCTGCGTGGGCGCGGGCGGGACCGGCTGCGCATGCCATGCTTCAGCATCGAGCCGGCGGTGACCCTGCTGCCGGCCTTTGGCGAATTCACCGGTGGCATGGCGATCGAGGGGTCGATCAAACGGGCCATCTACGGCGCCCTGGACGGCGCGGTGTGGCGATTGGCCTGACTGGCCGTGCGACAGATCGTCACCCCTGAAGTAGCCGGAATACTGACGGATCGTCTTTCTTTCGCGCTATATCGTTGAACAATCTTGCTTTGTCTCCTACTGCAAACGGCAACCGCTCGCCTGCACCGGCACCGACCGACTGAAACGATTCATTCGCCTCTAGTTATTTGCGATCTGGCCGATAGAATGCGTGCCGCTCAAAAAACAGCTCGGTCCAATAATAATTTTCCAGCTGCCTGAACTCGGTTACACATTGGAGAATTATTATATGAACAGCTGGTTTTCGAACATCAGTGTCACCTTGAAACTTGCCTTGGGCTTCGGCCTCGTGCTCGCCCTTACCTGTGTACTCGCCCTGACCGGCTGGACCAGCCTGGGCAGCCTCATTCAACGCAGCGACTGGACGGCCGACATCGCGCGTCTGAACGACACGCTGACCGATCTGCGCGTTACTCGCCTGCAATACATGCTGGCCAACGGCGACGAGCAAATCGCCGAAACCGTGCAGAAGTCCCTCGACGGCTTCAAGGCCCAGCACGGCGAGGTACTGTCGTCGTTCAAGAGCCCGGCAAACGTGCGCCTGCTGCAAGAGCAGGGCGTGCAGATCGATGCCTATCAGGCGTCGTTGAACAAGATGCGCAGCGGCTACCGCGCCGCCAACCAAGCGCGTCAGGAAATGACTCATCATGCTGTTGCCGCCGGCCAGGCCATGGAAGAGATCAGCGCTGCAGTCATGGCGCTGCCTCCTTATGAGGAGGACCGTGCAGCCCAGTTTCAGGCCATCACCAAGGCCAAGGAAAACTGGCAATTGGTGCGCTACAACGTGCGCGGTTATACCAACACGCCGACGGCCGAGGCTGAACGTACCGCTATGGCGCAGATCGACAAGACCATCCAGGAGCTGCAAGCGTTCCGGCAGATGTTCGCGGCCGACCATAGTCAGCGGGTCAATCTGGTCACCACTGGGCTGGATAATTACCGTGCTGCGGTCATGGCCTTCAAGGCTGCCACCGAGACCATCGCCGTGGCGCGCAAGGAGCTCACCGAGGAAGGTTACGAGATCGTGCGTATCAGCAAGGAGCTGACCGCCATCCAGATGGAACGCCGCGACAGCGAAACCGCATCGGCCCGCACGCTGCAGCTGAGCACCACATTGATCGCGCTGCTGGTCGGTATCCTGGCCGCCTGGCTGATCACCCGCCAGATCACCCGTCCGCTGCAGGAAACCCTGGTGGCCGTCGAGCGCATCGCCGGTGGCGACCTGAGCCAGACCCTGCAGGTCACCCGCCGCGACGAGATGGGCGTGCTGCAACAGGGCATTCAGCGCATGGGCAGCACCCTGCGTGAACTGATCGGTGGCATCCGCGACGGCGTCACCCAGATCGCCAGCGCCGCCGAGGAGCTGTCGGCCGTTACCGAGCAGACCAGCGCCGGGGTCAACAGCCAGAAGGTGGAAACCGATCAGGTGGCCACCGCCATGCACGAGATGTCCGCCACCGTACAGGAAGTCGCGCGCAACGCCGCCGACGCCTCGCGCGCTGCTGCCGACGCCGACCGTGAAGCCAACGACGGCGACCGGGTGGTCGGCGAGGCCATCGCGCAGATCGAACGCCTGGCTGCCGAAGTGACCCGTTCCACCGAAGCAATGAGCCATCTGCAGCAGGAGAGCAACAAGATCGGCAGCGTGATGGACGTGATCAAGGCGGTGGCCGAGCAGACCAACCTGCTGGCCCTCAACGCCGCCATCGAAGCCGCGCGCGCTGGCGAGGCCGGTCGTGGTTTCGCCGTGGTCGCCGACGAAGTGCGTGGCCTGGCCCAGCGCACGCAGAAATCCACCGAGGAGATCGAGGAGCTGGTCGCCGGTCTGCAGCATGGTACCCAGCAGGTGGCCAACATCATGCACAGCAGCCGCGAACTGACCGACAGCAGCGTCGAGCTGACGCGCAAGGCCGGTGGTTCGCTGGAAAGCATCACCCGCACGGTGTCCAACATCCAGTCGATGAACCAGCAGATCGCCGCCGCTGCCGAGCAGCAGAGTGCGGTGGCCGAGGAGATCAGCCGCAGCGTGATCAACGTGCGCGACATCTCCGAGCAGACCGCTGCCGCCAGCGAGGAAACCGCCGCCTCCAGCGTCGAGCTGGCGCGCCTGGGCAGCCAGCTGCAACAGATGGTCAGCCACTTCCGCGTCTGATCGGCAGGCTTAACTGGAAAACGAAAGGCCGTGGCTTGCAGGAGCTACGGCCTTTTTCGTTGTTGGCAGCAACGGCGACGTGGTGATGGTTTAGAGCCTGTTCACGATCTTTTTAGGTGCATAAACTGGCTGCAATAAGGCAGAAGCAGACGTAGGGTGGATGACGCTCTTTTCATCCACCATTGCGATCGCAGAGCGGTGGACGGATGAGGCGTCGTCCACCCTACGACAGGCTCACCGGCCGCTTCCGCCACTTTGCAGTCAAAAAAGAGGTCGTGAAGAGGCGCTTAGTGGGTCGCGATCCAGATCAGCAGGCCGGCCTGGAACAGACAGAAGGCCACCAGGCAGGCGATGGTGAAGCGCAGGCCGCCATCCTCGCGCTTGAACTGCTCCAGACGCTCACGTTGTTTGCGTAACTGCGCATCCTGCTCCTGCAGGTTCTGGTCGGCCAACTGCAGCATCTGCGCGGCATCCAGCTGCTCGATGAACTGCACTTTTTCGGCGTTCCAGTCACTGTGCAGGGCACTGAGCCGCGAGGCAGCGTACTGCGCCTTGAGCTGATTCTCCTGGTAGTCGACGCTGAAGCCCTGGGCTTTGAGGCAGTGATCACGGCGCGCGCGGGCTTCGTCGTTGAGCGCGTCGCGGCTGGGCAGTGGGCCGCTTTCCAGGCTGTAATGGGCGCAGTGCTGCTTGGCCCAGGCCGCCGCCTGGGCCAGCAGAAAACGGCCAAGCCCGCGGTTCTGCGGCTCCACGCTCAGGCCACTGTCGGGACCGAAGCGCGCTTCCTTGGTGCGGTGGTCGAGCCACAGCTCCAGCACGTTCTGTTCCTTGCGCAGTTTCTGCCCGGGCAGTTGCAGGCTCAGGCGCAGCAGGCTCTGCTCCTTGCTGTGCCGCTCCACGCGGCCGAACTGCAGGAAACGCAGGGGCCGCGCGCCAGTGTGGCGGTCGACAGGCAGGGGCGACAGGCGCAGCAGGCGAAAATGCTCCGGGCCCAGATTGGCCCAGGGATGGGATGGCGCGGGCTGTTCACCTTGTTGCGCGACCACCGCGCTGGTGTCGCTGTCGGTCATCTGGCGTTCCTCGAGAAGCCGCCCTGCAGCGACAGGGCGGAGTGGACAGCGTCACCATCCCGACAGGCAGCCAGCGGCGTCGCAGCAGGTCATGGATGGGGTCTAGGGGTTATCGGCCGCCTTGGCGGTCTCTGTAGCCGGCAGCCCTTTGATAAAGCGCGCCAGGCCTGTGGTCAGGGCGCGGGCCAGGGGCAGATCCGGGTTGTTATAGGACGCCAGCTGCGCCTCCATGTCCAGCGGCACGATGCGCAGCACGTGGTTCATGCCGCTGACGATCTGCAGCTCGGCTCGCGGGTTGGCAGCCTGCAGCGCCTCGGCGTCGCGCACGCTGACCTGGATGTCGTGATCGCCCTGCAGGATCAGCGCCGGGGCTTTCACCTGGGCAAAGGCCGCCGCCGGATCCTGGCGGAACAGGGAAATCAGGTAGGGCTGTACGCTGGTGCGAAACAGCACGGTCAGCTCATCCGACACCTGCGCCACCTGGCGGCCTTCATGCAGGGCTTCGAGCAGCGCCTCGGCCTCGCCACGCAGGCGCGGCGGCAGGCGGTTGCGCAGTTGCTCGCGCAGCAGTTGATCGATAGGCCGCGCACTGCCGGCGATCGACACCAGGGCATCGGCGCCCGAGCCGTTGGCTGCCAGGGTGGCGATCAGCGCGCCTTCGCTGTGGCCGACCAGAATGATCTGGCTGAAGCGCTTGTCCCCGCGCAATTGCTGCACCCAGGCCACCACGTCGGCCACGTAGCGCTCCACGCTCAGGTCGCTTTCGTGTGGTGTGGCGGCAAAGCTGGCGGCGATACCGCGCTTGTCGTAACGCACGCTGGCGATGCCTTGCTGGGCCAGTGCCTGGGCCAGTTTGCGGTGGGCGTCGTTATGCCCGCCGCCCGGGTTGTTGCCGTTGCGGTCGGTCGGCCCGGACCCAGCCACCAGCAGCACCACCGGAACCGGCTCGTTGCGCTGGGGCAGAACCAGCGAGCCTTCCAGCACACCCTGGCCGGTATCCAGGCTGACCGGTTCACGCAGGATGGGGGCAGCCTGAACCAGGCCAGTGAAGAGAGAGAGGGTCAAAAGCAAGGCTCGCAGCATGATGGTGACGGGTCTGTGATGGGCTCTGTTGGACGCTGGCAATTGGCCAAAGGTTCGCACGCGGGTGATCTCGGCGCTTGGCTGGGAGTATACTCAGCGGCTTTCTCTATGGGCCTGCCTTTTCGCCGCAGGTTGCAGATCGAACGTCTCTGGAGTCTCGCGCAATGTCCGGCAATACCTTCGGCAAGCTGTTCACCGTCACTACGGCAGGCGAGAGCCATGGCCCGGCGCTGGTCGCCATCGTCGACGGCTGCCCGCCCGGCCTGGAGATCGCCCTGGACGACCTGCAGCGTGACCTGGATCGCCGCAAGCCCGGCACCAGCCGTCACACCACCCAGCGCCAGGAAGCCGACGAGGTGGAAATCCTCTCCGGGGTGTTCGAGGGCAAGACCACCGGTTGTGCCATTGGCCTGTTGATCCGCAATACCGACCAGAAGTCCAAGGACTACTCGGCGATCAAGGACCTGTTCCGCCCGGCCCATGCCGACTACACCTACCACCATAAATACGGCGTTCGCGACTACCGTGGCGGCGGCCGCAGCTCGGCCCGGGAAACCGCCATGCGCGTGGCGGCCGGCGCCATCGCCAAGAAGTACCTGGCCAGCCAGGGTATCGTCGTCCGCGGCTACATGAGCCAGCTGGGCCCCATCGAAATCCCCTTCAAGACCTGGGATTCGGTGGAGGAGAACGCCTTCTTCAGCCCCGATCCGGACAAGGTGCCGGAGCTGGAGGCGTACATGGATCAGCTTCGCCGCGACCAGGATTCGGTCGGCGCGAAGATCACCGTGGTCGCCGAAGGGGTGATGCCGGGCCTGGGCGAGCCGATCTTCGACCGCCTGGACGCCGAGCTGGCCCATGCGCTGATGAGCATCAACGCGGTCAAGGGCGTGGAAATCGGTGATGGCTTCGCTTCGGTGGCCCAGCGCGGCACCGAGCACCGCGACGAGCTGACGCCTGCCGGCTTCGTGTCCAACCATGCCGGCGGCATTCTCGGTGGCATTTCCAGCGGCCAGCCGATCGTCGCTCATCTGGCGCTCAAACCGACCTCCAGCATCACCACGCCGGGGCGCTCCATCGATGTCGATGGCAACCCGGCGGACGTGATCACCAAGGGTCGCCACGACCCTTGCGTCGGCATCCGCGCCACGCCGATCGCCGAAGCGATGATGGCCATCGTGCTGATGGATCACCTGCTGCGCCACCGCGGGCAGAACGCCGATGTGCGGGTGACTACGCCGGTACTGCCGCAGCGTTGAGCGAGCGTGCCGGCATGCTGCCAGGCGAGGGCGCAATGAGCGAATTTCCCGAGGTGCTACGCAGCGTTGCCGGCAAGCGCCTCGCGGACGTTCGCGAGGCGCTGTTCGCGCTGGAGCCGGCCCAGGTCGACGAGCAGGGCGCTGGGTACCTCGTGGCGCTCTACACCAGCAGCAAGCAGCTCGACGTGCGCAAGCAGATACTCAGGCTGCTGTATGACCTCGATTTCCAGGCGCTCGATGAGTTTTTCGCCCAGGCCTATCGCAAGGAGCGCTACCTGGACATGAAGGTCTATGCCCTTCGCGGCCTGGCGCGGCGCGCTGAAGAGAAGCAGCTGCAGCGATTGCTCGAGGGCTTTCGCCAGACCTTGGCGAACAGGCAGCAGTCCACGCCCTACAACTATCAGGAGTACGAGCTGCTCAGGGGGCGTAATGCGTTGCCCTATCTGCTCGAGCGTTATGGCTACGCCTGCCTGCGCGACACCCTCGAGCAGGTCAACCGCCAGTACGACGCCATGCCGGAGGCCTTCAAGGGGCATTTCACCGTGGATGACAACGGTACGCTGGTCACCCTGCGTGAACCGGGTGCAAGCAGTGCGCTGATCCGGCAGTTCTTCGCCAGCAAGGATGTTCAGGATTGACGCCGGCAGTCCCGTACTGGCGCCTGTCCGGGTTCTACCTGTTCTACTTCGCGCTGCTCGGCGCCACAGCGCCATTCCTGGGCCTGTATTTCGCCCACTTGGGCTTTTCACCGGCACGCATCGGCGAGCTGGTGGCCATTCCCATGCTGATGCGCTGCATCGCGCCGAACCTGTGGGGCTGGCTGGGCGATTACAGCGGTAGGCGCCTGTTGATCGTGCGCCTGGGCGCCGTCTGTACGCTGCTTAGCCTGAGCCTGATCTTCGTCAGCCAGAGCTATGCCTGGCTGGCCCTGGTGATGGCTCTGCACGCGTTCTTCTGGCACGCGGTGCTGCCCCAGTTCGAGGTCATTACCCTGGCGCACCTGCGTGAACGGTCGGCGCGTTACGCGCAGATTCGCCTGTGGGGTTCGATCGGTTTCATTCTCAGCGTGGTCGGCCTCGGCAAGGCGTTCGATCTGCTCAGCCTGGATATCTATCCCTGGGCGCTGCTGCTGATCATCACCGGCATTGCCCTGAGCAGCTTCTGGGTGCCGGATGCCCAGCCGCTGGCCTCGTCGCAGTCGGCTAACCAGGGCGGTTTCCTGAGGCAGCTCAAGCAGCCCGGCGTGCTGGCCTTCTACCTGTGCGTGGCGCTGATGCAGCTGTCCCACGGGCCGTACTACACCTTCCTGAGCATCCATCTGGAACAACTCGGCTACAGCCGCGGATTGATCGGCATGCTCTGGGCGCTCGGCGTAGTGGCCGAGGTGCTGGTGTTCATGGCCATGGCGCGGCTGCTCAGGCATTTCAGCCTGCGGCAGGTGCTGGTGGCCAGTTTCGTCATCGCGGCGGTGCGTTGGCTGTTGATGGGCTTTTTCGCCGATCACCTGAGCGTGCTGCTGTTCGCCCAGGTGCTGCATGCCGCCACCTTCGGTAGTTTTCACGCCGCGTCCATCGCCTTCGTGCAGCGCAGTTTCGGTGCGCGCCAGCAAGGCCAGGGCCAGGCACTGTATGCCTCGCTGGCCGGTATTGGCGGCGCCCTGGGTGCTCTGTACGCCGGCTACAGCTGGAACGGCCTTGGCCCGCAATGGACATTCGCCCTGGCAGGGCTGTCTGCGCTGCTGGCAGCCGTTATCATGGTTCGACGCACGGCCGAGCCGACATGACCCTCCGGTTGCCGCAAGGTGGCCGATACCGAACAGGAATTTCCCATGAGTCGCCTGAGCGTTCATCACCAATCCAGCCCGCAGATCCCCAACAAGGTGCTGGGCCATGCGGAAGACATCACCAGCACGCTGGCAGCGGTCGGCATCGCGTTTCGCGAGTTGCCGCTGGACAGCCGGCTGCAGGCCGGAGCCGCCGAGCAGGAAATCCTCACCGCGTTGGCCGACATCTTAGCGCAGCTCAAGCGTGACCATGACCTGAGCCAGGTCGAGGTGATCAGTGTCGATCAGCGGCGCTGGCCAAAAGAGGGCGAGAAACCGGCTCCGGCGCCGCAGGAGCAGGTAGCCGACGGCGCGCAGCTGTACCTGTTCCTGGCCGGGCAGGGGCTGTTGAGCCTGCATGTCGATGATTACGTGTACGTGCTGTTCGGCGAGCGCAATGCGCTGATCAGTGTGCCGGCCGGCACCCGTCACTGGTTCGACCTGGGCGAGTTCCCGCACTGCGCGGCGATTCGCCTGTCTGCCGCCGACGCGGCGCAGCCCAAGTCGAGTGGCGATGGCATCGCCGCCGCTTTCCCGCGCCTGGAAGACTGAGCCGCCGCTCAGTCGAACAGGCTGGCCTGCGGCCTGGGCACGGCACCTTCGAGTTCCAGCAGCAGTTGCTTGCGTGGCAGGCCACCGGCAAAGCCGGTCAGGCTGCCGTCGCGGCCGATCACCCGGTGGCAGGGGATGATGATGCAGATCGGGTTGGCGCCATTGGCGGCGCCCACGGCGCGCACGGCCTTGGGCCGTTCGATGCGCTGGGCCAGCGCGCTGTAGCTGTCGATCTTGCCGAACGGGATCTGCTGCAGCGCCCGCCACACCGCTTGCTGGAACGGCGTGCCCTGCGGATTGAGGCGTAGCTCGAAGCGCTGGCGGCGGCCCTCGAAGTATTCGTCCAGCTGGCGGCTGGCGTCATCCAGCTGCGCGCCAGCCTCCTGCCAGCCATCAGCAATCAGCCAGGGCGTGCGCTCCACGTCCATCAACAGCTGCTGCAGGCCGTTTTCGTCGCCGACCATGAACAGGCGGCCGATGGGGCTTTGTTGGTAGCGGTAGAACATCCTCAGCCTCCCGAATAGTTGTGCCAAAGGTGGGCCGCCGCATAGGCGCGCCAGGGCCGCCAGGCTTCGGCGTGCAGCTGCAGTTGCCGGGCGCTGATGCCGGTAGCGCCCCAGATCGGCGCCTTGAGCAAACCCAGGTCGCTGGCGGGAAAGGCGTCGGCGTCGCCGAAGGCACGCAGGGCGATGTACTCGGCCGTCCACGGGCCGATGCCGGGCAGGGCGCACAGGCGCCCGATCAACTCGCTCGCGCCCTGGCTGATATCCAGGCGCAGTGCGCCGCTGGCAACCTGGGCAGCGAAATGCTGCAGGGTTTGCACACGCTTGCCGGGCATGCCGATGCCGTCGAGATTGGCGGCGGCCAGGGCTTCGGCTGTCGGAAACAGGCGGTCGATGCCTGCCGGGGCATCGGCCAGCGGTTCGCCGAGCCTGTCGACCAGGCGGCCGGTGATGGTTACCGCGGCCTTGACCGTGACCTGCTGGCCAACGATGGCGCGCACGGCCTGCTCGAAGGCATCGAATGCGGTGGGCAGGCGCAGGCCGGGATTGCGCGCGAGCATTGCCGCCAGATGCTGATCAGCCGCGAAATGTGCCGCGATAAGCGCCGGCTCGGCATCCAGGTCGAACATGCGCCGCACGCGCTGCACGAGTTCCGCCTGGCAGGCACTGGCCGAGGTGCTGTGTTGCAGCATCAGGGCGTGCTCGTCGGGCAGGGCGGTGACGCGAAACCAGCCGGTGATCTCGCCAAGGCGAAAGCTGCGGCAGTAATCACGCTCGCCCAGGCATTCCTGCCCGGCGATGGCGCGCAGGCGGAAATGCGCGTGGAACTGTTGCCAGTCCCAGGGCGCCTGGTAGGGCAGGGTGAGGGTGTGGTTGCTTGTCATGGCGTTGACGATAACGCCGAGGTGACACCTTGTCAGCGTGAAAAATGACTTTCAAAGCACCGCGGCATCCGTCTCGGGTGCCGAGAGCCTTGCAACAAATTTTTCACATTCGACCCTTCAGACTGCCGCGGCGCCGCTCGCCGAGACAGGGCGAGCCTGCAGTTCCAGGCCGTTGAAAAACGTAGGCGAGGCCGCCGATGCGAGGCAAAAACAGGCGAAAAAGCGGAGTTTACGTGTTGTAAATGAGCATTTTGAGCCTGGTTTTAACGAAGCAGCGGCAACGCAGGTAGTTTTTCAACAGCCTGGTAAACGTCTTTTGTGGATGATCGAACATGACCCCTACAGCAGTTCAGGGCAGCCCTTCCAACACCCCCCATTCCCTCCAGCCGATACGCAGCCAGTTGCTCTTCACCCTATACAGCGGCCTGGCCCTGCTGGTGATGTACACGCTGCTGCGCGTCGCCTTGCTGGTCTACAACCGCGAGCTGATCGGTGACACGCCCAGCGGCGCATTCGTCGAGGCCTTCTACAACGGCCTGCGCTTCGATCTGCGCGTGGTGGTCTATGCCTGCGCGCCGCTGCTGATCGCCTTGCTCAGCACTCGCGCCATGCTGGCCCGTGGCTGGCAGCGCCTGTGGCTGACCGTGTTCGCCAGTATCACGCTGTTTCTGGGCCTGGCCGAGCTGGATTTCTACAAGGAATTCCACCAGCGCCTCAACAGCCTGGTGTTCCAGTACCTGCAGGAAGACCAGGCCACCGTGATGAGCATGCTCTGGAACGGTTTTCCGGTGGCGCGCTACCTGATCGCCTGGTTCGTCATCACCGCGCTGCTGTGGTGGATGTTCAGTCGCTTCGACCGCGCCAGTCGTGCCGAGGTAATTGCTGGCACTGGCGCGGCGCGCCCGAAGGTGGCCTGGTACTGGCGTGCATCGGTGTTCTTCCTGTGCCTGCTGATCGCGGTGATCGCGGCCCGCGGCCATTTGCGCCAGGGCCCGCCGCTGCGCTGGGGGGATGCCTATACCACCGAGTCGATGTTCGCCAACCAGCTGGGCCTGAACGGTACCCTGACCCTGTTTACCGCCGCCCAGGCCACCTTTGGCCCACACCGCGACAACACCTGGCAGTCGACCCTGGAGGACGAGCAGGCCCGGCAGATCACCCGCGACATGCTGCTGACCCCGGACGACCAGCTGGTCGATGCCGACAGCGCCGCCATCCGCCGCGTCTATACACCGCCAAGCGACAAGACCCTGCCGATCCGCAACGTGGTGGTGATCCTGATGGAGAGCTTCGCCGGGCATTCGGTTGGCGCCCTCGGCGCGCCCGGCAATATCACCCCGTATTTCGACAAGCTGAGCCAGGAAGGGCTGCTGTTCGACCGCTTCTTCTCCAACGGCACCCACACTCACCAGGGCATGTTCGCGACCATGGCGTGCTTTCCCAACCTGCCGGGCTTCGAGTACCTGATGCGCACGCCTGAAGGCGCGCACAAGTTCTCCGGCCTGCCGCAGCTGCTGGGCGCCCGTGGCTACGACAACCTGTACGTCTACAACGGCAATTTCCAGTGGGACAACCAGTCCGGCTTCTTCAGCAACCAGGGCATGACCAACTTCATTGGCCGTGAGGACTTCGTCGACCCGGTATTCATGGACCCGACCTGGGGTGTTTCCGATCAGGACATGTTCGACCGCGGCGCGCTGGAACTGAAGACCCATTACGGGCAGAAGTCGTTCTATGCGCTGCTGCAGAGCCTTTCCAACCACACCCCCTATGCGCTGCCGAAGGATCTGCCGGTGGAGCCGGTCATGATCAACGGCAAGGAAGACCTGCACCGCACCGCCATGCGTTACTCGGATTGGGCACTGGGGCAGTTCTTCGAGAAGGCGCGCAAGGAGCCGTATTTCAACCAGACGCTGTTCGTGGTCGTGGGCGACCATGGCTTTGGCGGTTTCGATCAGGTCACCGAGATGGACCTGCAGCGCTTCAACGTACCGCTGTTGCTGATCGCGCCGGGCATTCAGGACAAGTTCGGCAAGGTCAGCCATACCGTCGGCACCCAGGTGGACATCGTGCCGACCATCATGGGCCGCCTGGGTGGCGAGGTGCGTCATCAGTGCTGGGGGCGCGATCTGCTCAACCTGCCTGAGGGTGATGGTGGCATGGGCGTGATCAAGCCGTCAGGCGGCGACCAGACCGTGGCGATCGTCACTGCCGAGCACGTGCTGGTGCAACCCAAGGACTTCGAACCGCGGTTCTATCGTTATCGGCTAGGGGCGAAGCCGACTGCCACGCGGCTAGAAGGGCCCGTGGACGAGGCGCTGAAGAAGCGTATGGAAGGCTTCCTGCAAACCGCTACCAAGAGCTTGCTGGATAACACGGCAGGGGTAGTGGACGGCATGCCGGATAAACCGCAGCCCTGAAACGCAAAATAAAAAAACCGGCGCCAGGCGCCGGTTTTTTTATGGGTGGAGCGACTTAGCTGCAGCCTTCGACGTAGAACACCGCCGGCGGCACGCCAATGCGCCAGCGCGTTACCACGCCGTCGGGATCGGTTTCGAAGACCATCCGCGCTTCGCTATCGATATAGGGCGTGACGATAAAATCCGTGGCGCCTTCGACATACTTGTTGGGCTGTTCTTCGAAGCGGCCGGGGTAGGTGGCGCGAATCTGCTGGGCGCTGCTGCCCACCTGCAGGCCGCGCGGTGCCTTGCGCTCGCGGCTGTCGATGTCGTAACGCACGAACTGGCCGTTCTCGAGCATGAAGGAGATGCCGAAGCCCTTGGCCGGGCGTGGGTCCTGGAACAGCTGGCGGCAGCTGTCCGAGCCGCCGCCGTCACGCAACGAGCCCTTCCAGGCCGCGCGCACGGCTGTTTCGTCGCTGCCGAAGCGGGCACTGGCAAAGCCGGCGAAGGGGCTCAGATCCTCCTTTTCCTGCAGCTTGGGCGGGCTGCTCTGGGCGGCGGAGGCGGTTTTGGCGGGGGTATTGCTGGCGTCGCTGCAGGCGCTCAGCGCCAGAATACTGGTCATTACAACAGCGGAAATTGAAAGCGTACGGTTCGCCATGAAAATCCAACCTTCGTCTCGAATGGGAGCGGCCGCACCTGGGCGCGGCCGAATCGGTGAGGCATGAGACAGGTCGAATCAGGGCATTTGCATGCCGGGGTATCAGGCAAAAGTCCCGCTGCGTATGCAGGCCTTCTGTCGCAGTCTCATGCTGCGTGGCCTTTGGCCACATTTTCGCCAAAAAGATCCCGGCTTTTATCCAGATACTGATCGACCAGCCACTTGCCGTGGGCAATCGAGGCCTGCTGGGCCTTGGTCAGGTCATCGAGAAACGCGCTGTTGAGCGGCAGCGGCAGGCGCCGCGTGGTGCGCCCGTCCGCTGTGCTGATGCGGCAACCGCCTGCCCAGGGGGTCGGGATGCCCGGGTGTTCCATGACCTCGGCGCTGATGTAGTGATCGCGATAGGTGCATTGCAAGGTGCTCATGGGGGATACCTCGTATGTAGGGCCCGCGCAGGCAGCACGATGATCCTCGCGCCGCCGGCCGGGCGTGGCTGCATGTTTCGGTATAACACGGCGCGAACAGCTGGCGCGGCGGGCCGACGAGTTGCCAAATAAAGATAGTTTGATGACCTGGCGCGCGCGGCGGTCTATTCTCTGAGAGCGTGCTGCTGGAATCAGGCACGCTTCTTCATACCAGTTCCTGCTGGTGCCACAGTTGCTCGTACCAGGGCTCCGGCCCAAGCGTCATCACGGTGCGCCGTGTGTTGCATGTTGAGTCAGATAGCCGCTCGCGCGGCGTATCAATTTCCTCGTCCGATGGAGATCAACTATGAGCACGATTCTGCACGAAGATGTTGGTAGCGGCATTTTGCGTCGAATGAAGGAAGGCGGATTCGATTTCGCCAGCGTTCACCCCATCGAGTTCTATGCGATTTTCCCCGATCAGGCATGTGCCCTGAAGGCCACGCGCAATTTTCGCGGTGAAAGCCTGCACGCACTGGTTACCGAGCGTGATGAAGGTGACTGGTATCTGCAGGTCAGCAAGGTCATGCACGTCACGCCAGCCGGCATCGGCGATTTCTCGCAGGACCTGGAGTCGGTGGTGATCCCCCTGGGAGGTGAGCTCGACGGCTGGGGCGTTACCCAGCAGCTGAGCCGTGCCAGCCGCCAGGATTAGCCTGCGCGGGCGTTACAGGCCTTTCTCCCAAAGCGTCACCAGATCCCGAGGAGCCTGCTCCTCGGGAACGTTGAGCACCATCTCCTGGGTGCGCTGCGCACAGGTCTGCAGTTCGATGCGGTAGAAACGCTGGTCCCCTCGACCGGCCTGGTCACTGGCAATCGGCAGGCAGGCTTCGAGTAGCGAACAGACCTGGCCACGCTGCTGCGGGTCGCAGCGGGCGAAGTCGATTTCCCGTGGGCGGCTCAGCGCCGCAATCGCCGCAAAGCCGCCCTGGCGGGATATGCGAACCAGCGCCTCGTCAGTCAATGGCGGCAGCTTGTTCATGGCTGAACACCCTCTATCCCCACGTCGCGCCAGGCCTTGGCAACCGCATTGACCTCGGGCGAGCCCTGGCCGAAGCGCTGCGCGGCGCGGTCCACGCACAGGCGTGCAAAATCGACGAACTCGGCGTCGTTGGCCAGGCGTTCATCGCACAAGGTGTCATACCAGACAAGGCCGGCTTTCTCCCAGGCATTGCCGCCCAAGGCAATGGCGGCCAGATAGAAGGCGCGATTGGGAATGCCCGAGTTGATGTGCACGCCGCCGTTGTCCTCGCGGGTCTGCACGAAGTCGCGCATGTGCCCTGGTTGCGGGTCCTTGCCCAGCAGCGGGTCATCATAGGCGCTACCGGGCTCGGCCATGGAGCGCAGGCCCTTGCCATTGACGTAGTCGCTCAGCAGACCGGCGCCGATGATCCAGTCTGCCTGGGCGGCCGATTGCTGCAGCGCGTATTGCTTGGTGAGAATGCCGAAAACATCCGACAGCGACTCGTTCAGGGCACCGGCCTGGTTGGCGTAAACCAGCGCAGCCTCACTGTCGATGACGCCATGGGTCAGCTCGTGGGCGACCACGTCCAGGGCGATGGTGAAGCGGTTGAAGATCTCGCCATCACCGTCACCGAAGACCATCTGCTCGCCATTCCAGAAGGCATTCTCGTAGCGCTGGCCGTAATGCACGGTACCGATCAGCGGGATGCCGTTGCCGTCGATGGAATGGCGGCCGAGCACTTCCCAGAAGAACCGGTAGGTGGCGCCGAGTGCCTCATAGGCTTCGTCGACCGCTTCGTCGCCGGTAGCGGGCTGGCCCTCGGCGCGTACCAGCCGGCCGGGCAGCTGGGTCTGCTGCTCGGCATCATGGACGCTGCGTTCAGCTTGCCCGGGCGCCATAACCTGGCGAGCCTGCAGGCTGCTCAGACGCGGCTTGTCGTTGTTGCGCCGCAGCGTGCTGACGTGCTGCAGGGTATTGCGCGCGCAGTCGCGCTGGCGATCGGAGCCGTGGCCGATGATGCGGTCGAGGATGTAGGGCGGTATCAGGCTGCTGTTCATCGTGCGTTCCTTGTCCGGAGAAGCGTGGCGGCCAGGTCGATACCTGACCTCTCAAAGCTGGGAACGCAATGCGCCGGCAATGTTTCTGCCGCACGGAAATTTCTGGATAAAAGGGCACTGGCAGAAAAGTGCAATGCTTTGCCGCCTCGCCTGTCTGAGCTTTTACCGGGCATGCAGCCCTGCACGTTCGACTGCACCGAATGCAAGCAGATCGCGCAAGCGCCCTATGGGCGTCTGCCAATTGTGCTTCATGATGGTGCAATGCGGTTTCGTTAAAAAAATAAGTAATTGATATTAAAGGAATAATACCGATGGCTCGGCGCTTGCAGCGTACGGGCTGAACTGGGCTGCAAGGAGTAGAGCATGACCCGCACCTTTTACGACGAGATGCATCTGCCGGATGGCGCCTGCCGCCCCCATTACCAGGCCTTTTCTCGTTGGCTGCAGGGCACCCCCAAGGACCTGCTGGATCAGCGTCGCCGCGAGGCGGATCTTCTCTTTCACCGCGCCGGCATCACCTTCACCCTGTATGGCGACGCCCAGGGCACCGAGCGGCTGATTCCCTTCGACATCATCCCGCGCAGCATTCCGGCCAGTGAATGGCGCATGGTCGAGCGTGGCTGCATCCAGCGGGTGCAGGCGCTGAACCTGTTTCTTGCCGACCTCTATCATGACCAGCGCATCATCAAGGCCGGGCTGATACCTGCCGAGCAGGTGCTGGCCAACGAAGGCTACCAGCTCGCCATGCAGGGCCTCGATCTGCACCGCGACCTGTATGCACACATCGCCGGCGTCGATCTGGTGCGCGATGGCGACGGCACCTATTACGTACTCGAGGACAACCTGCGCACGCCCAGCGGGGTGAGCTACATGCTCGAAGACCGCAAGATGATGATGCGCCTGTTTCCCGAGCTGTTCGCCAATCAGCGCATCGCGCCTATCGATCATTACCCCAACCTGCTGCTCGATACCCTGAAGACCTCCAGCCCGCTCGACAACCCGACGGTGGTGGTGCTGACTCCCGGGCGCTTCAACAGCGCCTACTTCGAGCACGCGTTTCTGGCGCGAGAAATGGGCGTCGAACTGGTGGAGGGCGCCGATCTGTTCGTGCGTGACGACAAGCTGTTCATGCGCACCACCGCAGGCGCCAAGCAGGTCGACGTGGTGTATCGCCGGCTGGACGACGCCTTTCTCGACCCGCTGGCGTTCAACCCTGATTCCATGCTCGGCGTACCCGGGCTGCTGTCCACCTACCGTTCCGGCAACGTGGTGCTGGCCAACGCCATTGGCACCGGGGTGGCGGACGACAAGTCGATCTACCCCTACGTCGGCGAGATGATCCGCTTCTACCTGGCCGAAGAGCCGATTCTCAAGAACGTGCCGACCTGGCAATGCCGCAAGCCCAGCGAACTGTCCCACGTGCTGGCCAACCTCAAGGATCTGGTGGTCAAGGAAACCCAGGGTTCCGGTGGCTACGGCATGCTCGTCGGGCCGGCAGCCAGCAACGCCGAGATCGAGGCGTTCCGCCTGCGCCTGATTGCCAAGCCCGATGCCTACATCGCGCAGCCGACGCTGTGCCTGTCGACGTGCCCGACCTTCGTCGAGAACGGCATCGCGCCGCGGCATATCGACCTGCGGCCTTTCGTGCTGTCCGGCAAGGAAACTCGCATCGTGCCGGGCGGGCTGACCCGGGTGGCGCTGCGCGAGGGTTCGCTGGTGGTCAACTCGTCGCAGGGCGGCGGTACCAAGGACACCTGGGTGGTGGAGGACTGACTATGCTATCGAGAACTGCCTCCGATCTGTACTGGATGTCCCGCTATCTGGAGCGCGCGGAAAACCTGGCGCGCATGCTGGAGGTCAGCTATTCGCTGTCGCTGATGCCCCAGGACGGGCGCCGTGACGGCCTCGATGAACTGGCCATGCCGCTGCTGATTACCGGCACGCTGGAGGAGTACCAGCAGCGCCACGGTGCGTTGCATGCCGAGCGCATCCTGCATTTCTTCGCCCTGGACGCCCAGAACCCGGCGAGCATCTACAGCTGCCTGGGGGCTGCACGCAGTAACGCCCATGCCGTACGCGGGCGCATCACCGCGGACATGTGGGAGAACATCAACGCCACCTGGCTGGAAATCCGCAGCATCGCCGAGCAGGGGCTGGGCCGCTACGGCATCAGCCGCTTCTGTGAATGGGTCAAGGAGCGCTCCCACCTGTTTCGCGGCGCGACCTTCGGCACCATCGTGCGTGGCGAGGCCTACCGGTTCATCCGCCTGGGCACCTTTCTCGAGCGTGCCGACAACACCTTGCGCCTGCTCGACGCACGCTACGAGCTGCTCGGCGAGGATGTCGACGATCTCGACGGTCGACCGGCCCACAGCTACTACCAGTGGAGCGCCTTGCTACGGGCGCTGTCCTCGTTCGAGGCGTTCGCCGAGGTTTACCGTGGCTCGCCTGGCGCCCGCAAGGTCTCCGAGTTGTTGCTGCTGCGCCGCGAGGTGCCGCGTTCGTTGAGTGCCTGCATGGATGAGCTCTACCAGATGCTCGATGGCCTGCCTGGCGACAGTGGTCGCCCGGCCCAGCGCCTGGCTGCCGAGCTCAATGCGCGGCTACGTTACACCCATATCGATGAGGTGCTGGAAGAGGGGTTGCACGCCTGGCTGACCGATTTCATCGAGCAGATCCACCTACTTGGCGGCGCCATCCACACGTCCTATCTGGAGGTCGCATGAGACTGTCCATCCGTCACAACACCACCTATCACTACGATGATCAGGTGCGTGCCAGCATCCAGTACCTGCGCCTCACACCGCATGACAGCCCGCACCAGCAGATCCTCAGCTGGCAGTTGGATCTGCCACGCCCGGTTCGCGCGCAGCTCGACCCTTACGGCAATATTCTGCACGTGCTGACGCTGGACGAACCCCATGAATCGATCATCATCGGCGCCGAGGGGCAGGTCGAGATCGATGAATTCAGCGATGCCGAGCACGACAGCCTGTCGGCGCTGCCATTCCTGCGGTTCACCCGCCTGACCGAGGCGGATGCGGCGCTGCGCGACTTCGCCTGGAAACAATGCGCCCAGCGCCGAGATCGCACTGCGCTGATCGATCTGATGCACGGCCTCAACGATCACATTCGCTACCAGCCCGGTATCACCGCGGTGGAAACCAGCGCGGCGGAAGCCTTCGCCGGGCGCCAGGGGGTTTGTCAGGATCATGCCCACGCCTTCCTCGCCTGCGCGCGCAGCCTGGGTATCCCGGCGCGCTACGTGTCTGGCTATCTGGTTACCGACAGTCGGGATCACCTGGCCAGCCACGCCTGGGCCGAGGCCTGGCTGGATGACGGCTGGTACAGCTTTGACGTGACCAACTGCCTGTCCAGGCCCGAGCGCCATCTCAAATTGGCCATCGGCCTGGATTATCTGGACGCCTGCCCGGTACGCGGCATGCGCCGTGGCGGCGGCTGTGAGCGGCTGATGGCGAGGGTCGATGTCGAACCCTTGATCCAGGTGCAGGCGCAGTGAGGAGCGAGGGCGGTGGATGGTCCTTGCCTGATCGAGACGCCCATTCATCCCGGCATGGCTTGCGATCAGCGGGTGATCGCCCCTAGCATGGCCGTTTCGTCTGAAGGAAGAGGCCATGCTGGCCGAGTTGTTTGCTGTACTGGCGCCGGTGATCATCGTCTCCGGCATCGGCTATGCGTGGGCCCGTAGCGGCCAGCATTACCCCACCGAATTCATCGCTCGGCTGGTATTGACCATCGGTACGCCGAGCCTGGTGCTGGCGACCCTCAGCCGTGCCGATATCGATCCGCAGGCATTTACCAGCATGGCACTGGGCTGCGTACTGGTGACGGCCTGCATGGGGTTGTTCGGCGTGCTGTTCAGCCGCCTGTTCCGCCAGCAGTGGAAGGTGCTGGTGCCGGCGTTCCTGTTCCCCAATACCGGCAACATGGGCCTGCCCATCAGTCTGTATGCCTTTGGCGAGCATGGCCTGGCGCTGGCCGTGGCATTCTTCCTGACGCTGTCGATCATGCAGTTCAGCGTTGGTATCGCCTTGTCGGGCAATGCAGCGTCGATCAGGGATTTGTTACGCAATCCGATTCTGATCAGCCTGTTGCTGGCGTTGCCGATGATCTTCATGGATCTGCAACTGCCGCGCTGGCTGGCCAATACCGTCGGTTTGCTGGGTGGCATGACCATTCCGTTGATGCTGCTGACCCTGGGTGTTTCGCTGGCCAGCATTCGCCTGCATCACCTGGGGTCCGGGCTGGTGCTGGGCGCGCTGCGGATATTCTTGGGCGCGGCCGTTGGCTGGGGCATTGGTGCGGCGATGGGGCTGGAACCGCTGACCCACGCTGTGCTGGTGGTGCAGTCGGCCATGCCGGTGGCGGTGTTCAATTATCTGTTCGCGGTGCGTGCCAATCGCTCACCCGAACAGGTCGCGAGCCTGGTGATGTGCTCGACGCTGCTGGCGATCGTTTGGTTGCCGCTGATCCTGGCGTGGTGGATGCCACGGGTCAACTGATCGGCCTCAACCGACCATTCGGCTCAGATTGGGGAGAATCAGCAAGACGGCGGTGGCAAAGAGAATCAGCCCCGCCTGGCGGAATTTCGGTTTCTTGAACATGGCCGTTCGCCTTTTTGATTGTTGTGATGGGCCGTGCTTACCGCTTCGTCCCCAGTGCCTCGGCAAAACCCGACGGCATATGTATTGACTGTAGAGGGCGCGGCATAGTTTTTTAGATCGCTTGTTTCTAAAGGGGTGCAAAACAGTACCTGCAAGGATATGGAACCCTTTGCCACTTCTGCATAACCCCGGCGCCAGACGCTACACGGCCTGCGACGCATTACCGTTGACCAATGACCGCTCATCCGAACTTTTTTACGGCTCAAAAAAACCGGCCGCTTGGGCCGGTTTCGAGGGCTGCCGAGGTTTCGCACGCGGTTCGCGTTGAAACGCCAACAGACCCTGGGCTGGATCGATCAGTTGTCCAGCTGCTCGCGAATGACCTTGCCGCTCTTGCCATCCACGCGGAATTCGTAGAGGCGATTGTCCTGTTTGGTGCCTTCGCCTTCCCAGTAACCGGCGTCGTCTGCCTCGATCTTGTGGATCTGGGTGAAGCCAGCCTGCTTGGCGCTGCTCAGCGCTTGCTCGATGCTGATCCAGTCGGCGCCCGGGCGATCGGCCATGGCGAGGCCAGCGCTCATGGCGGCAGCGGCGGTAAGGGCAGTCAGGGTCTTCTTGAGCATCGTGGAACTCCTTTACTGTTTAGGAAGATCGCGCCCGTATTCAGGCACTTCCTGTTGGAGTCCGGCGCTTCGCTTCAGGTTCAGCTAAAACTGCCCCGGCCCGGTGCAACCGGCGCCGCGTCGCTCACCGTTGGCGCAGGCTGGGAGGTGTGCTGCATGCTCACCGCCAGCAAGGGCAGGGCAATCGCCAGGTAAAGGGCGATGGCGCCGAGCGCGCCGTTGCGTGCGTAGCGAATGGTTTGGCTGTGCATGAGGCTGCGCTCGTCAGTAGCCGGGAGGCCGATGACGCCATCATCGATGGGCTGGCGCGAGCGCTGAAGTAAATGTTGCGTATGACGGCTATCGAAACGGCTGATGACGAACAGCGGCATGCCTCTTGCGTTGCCGCAACAGCCAAGGCACGCTTTGACGGCTTCGTTATTTTTCAGGTACCGCCATGTTGCTGCAGATCTGCATTCTGGAAACCGACATCCTGCGCCCCGAGCTGGTCGACCAGTACCAGGGCTACGGCAAGATGTTCGAACGTCTCTTCGCTGGCCAGGCGATCGCTGCCAGCTTCCAGGTATTCAACGTGATGCAGGGCGATTATCCGCCCGCCGATGCCCGTTTCGATGCGTACCTGGTCACCGGCAGCAAGGCCGATTCGTTCGCCAATGATCCCTGGATCGAGACGCTCAAGGCCTACCTGCTGGAACGTTACCAGGCGGGCGACAAGCTGCTGGGCATCTGCTTTGGTCATCAATTGCTGGCGCTGCTGCTCGGCGGCAGGGCCGAGCGCGCCAGTGGCGGGTGGGGCGTGGGCATTCATCGCTATCAGCTGACCGAACAGCCTGACTGGATGACCCCGGCACTGGATGAACTGACGCTGTTGATCAGCCACCAGGATCAGGTTACCCGGCTGCCGGAAAATGCCACGCTGCTGGCCACCAGTCCGTTTTGTGCCCATGCGGCCTATCGCATCGGTGATCAGGTGCTGTGCTTCCAGGGCCACCCCGAGTTCGTGCCCGAGTATTCCCGGGCGTTGCTGGACATCCGCCAGCAGCACATTGGCGAGCCCACCTACCGGGCAGCGGTCGACACCCTGCATGAGGATCATCACGGCCGCACCGTGGGTGAGTGGATGCTGCGTTTCGTCGCCAATGGCAAGGCAGCTCAGCCGGCCTGACAGCCTTGAGAGCGGCACATAAAAAAACGGCCCCTGTGGGCCGTTTTTTCGTTTGCGCACGGCGCCCTGCGTGGGGGCGCCTGCTGATAGGCCTTACAGCGTTTCGGCTTGAGCCTCGGCCTGCGGGGCTGGCTCGCCCTGCGGCTGCTCCGGCTTGATCTCGACGAAGTTGAGCTGCAGACGCTCGCTGCTCCAGGCGCGGGTCTTGTTGGTCAGCTCCAGGTTGTTGTTCAGGGTCTGGCCGTAGGAGGGGATGATCTCCTTCAGCTTGGCCTGCCACTCTGGCGTGTTGATCTTGTCCTTGAAGGTGCGCTCCATCAGGTGGAGCATGATCGGCGCGGCAGTGGAGGCACCTGGCGAGGCGCCCAGCAGCGCGGCGATGGAACCATCTTCGGAGCTGACCACTTCGGTGCCGAACTGCAGGATGCCACCCTTCTCGGGATCCTTCTTGATGATCTGCACGCGCTGGCCGGCCTGGATCAGTTCCCAGTCCTTGTCCTGCGCTTCGGGGAAGTATTCACGCAGCGAGTGCATGCGGTCTTCCTGGCTGAGCATCAGCTGGCCGATCAGGTAGGTGCTGAGCGAGAAGTTGTCGATACCCGCATTGACCATCGGCGAGATGTTGTGGGTGGTGATGGTGCCGAACATGTCCAGCAGCGAGCCGTTCTTCAGGTACTTGGTGGAGAAGGTGGCGAATGGCCCGAACAGGATGACTTTTTCGCCATCGATCACGCGGGTATCCAGGTGCGGAACCGACATGGGTGGCGAGCCGACGGAAGCCATGCCGTAGACCTTGGCCTGGTGCCTGGCGGCGATTTCCGGGTTGCGGGTAACCAGGAACGAGCCACCAACCGGGAAGCCGGCGTAGCCTTCTGCTTCCGGAATGCCGGATTTCTGCAGCAGCTTGAGGGCGCCGCCGCCAGCACCGATGAACACGAACTTGGCATTCACGGTGCTCAGCTTGTCGCCATTGGCCAGGTCGGCCACGGTGACGTTCCAGGTGCCGTCGTCGGCACGGGTGATATCACGCACTTCGTGCTGTACATGGACGTTGAACACGTCCTTTTTCTGCGACAGGTTGTTCAGCAGCTGGTTGGTGATTTCACCGAAGTTGACATCGGTGCCGGTCTGCACCCGAGTCGCGGCGATTTTCTGGCCGGGCTCGCGGCCTTCCATCACCAGGGGAACCCACTCCTTGATCTGCTCAGGGTCGTTGGAGAACTCCATGTTGCGGAACAGCGAGCTGTGCTGCAGGGCGTCGTAGCGTTTCTTGAGGAATTCGGTGTTCTTGTCGCCCCACACGAAACTCATGTGTGATACGTCGTTGATGAACGACTTCGGATTGCTCAGCACGCCCTGTTCGACCTGATAGGCCCAGAACTGCTTGGAGATCTCGAACGACTCGTTGATCGCCACGGCCTTGCTGATGTCGATGGTGCCGTCAGCCTTTTCCGGGGTGTAGTTCAGTTCGGCAAGTGCCGAATGACCGGTGCCCGCGTTGTTCCAGGCGTTGGAGCTTTCGCTGGCGACCTGAGGCAGGCGCTCGTAGAGGTCGATTTTCCAGCTCGGCTCCAGCTCGTTGAGGTAGGTGCCGAGGCTCGCACTCATGATGCCCCCGCCGATCAGCAGGACGTCCACGGATTTTTCCGGTTCGGGTTGCTTGGCGCAGCCGAGCGCGCTCAAGCACAGTAGGGACAGCAGGAGTTTCTTCATTAGACAGACCATTCCAGTAATGTAATTGCGTGACCGCAAGACCGGCCTCGGTACCGCCCTGGGTGATAGAGCGGCAGCGCCTGTTGCATGCGGGCAGGTTTCGTTCTGCGAAACCGATCAGTCCCGGTGATTTTTTGAAACGCCGGGTATTTACCTTGATGTGCGTGGTTTCGTCGCAGGCTGCCTCGAAAGGCAAGATCCATGCCTACGCAACTATTAGCCGGCTAACTAGTGCGCTGCGTCAATATCACGCACGGCATCGTGCCTGCCGGTTGGCGAAATTCCGCCTTCCATACGCTGTCGGGGGAGGTTAAGTGGCGGATTCTCGCCTTAGCGGCTGATGGCGCCGCCTACGCCCTGACTACCACCCCCGGTTCCTGGCGTGGCAGGTGCTGTTGAGCCACCCTGCGTGCCGGGAGCGGGCTGGCTGCCATTTGCAGGCGTGCTACCCGAGGGTTGGCGCCTGGTGCCTGTGCCTGACTCGCCATTCTGCCGGGCAGGCGAGTTGAGGGTGCTGCGCGGCGTCTGCTGTTGCTGCTGTTGATCGGGGCTCGATTGGCCGGTGCCATTGCTGTCAGCCGGTGGCGTGCCGGTGCGCTCGCGAACCATCTCCTCGCCGATTCTGTCGCGTTGCTGCTGCAAGGTCATCCCGTCGTCATCCGCCTGTGCCCCAGCGCTGCAAAGGACGGCGAGCAGCAGCGCCGATTTGCCGAATATGTGCATGTCCGTCTCCTTGTCGTTGCCCTGTGATCAGGTGACTGCCCAGGGGCTGGCAACGTTCAGGGAATCTTCCCGTAGGGGGCTGGTGATCAGCTTGCAACCCTGGCTTACAAGCCCAGCGGCGAAAAACAGCGAAGGCGTCTACCCTGATAGCAGCTCGGCAGCCACCGGCTCTGCCACGCCGCGTGACGACGACGAGGAGGCGGCTGCCGACATTGCAGAATCGAACCCTGGGCTGTCTCTCGCCTCAGAGAGAGGGCTCCCACAATAAAGAGGTCGTTCCCATGATCTATGCCAAACCCGGTAGCGCAGGCGCCGTCGTTACCTTGAAAGCGCGCTACGGCAACTACATCGGCGGCGAGTTCGTCGCGCCGGTGGGTGGCCAGTACTTCACCAACACCAGCCCGGTGGATGCCTCGACCATCGGCGAATTCCCGCGCTCCGACGCCAAGGACATCGACAAGGCCCTGGATGCTGCCCACGCCGCCGCCGAGGCCTGGGGCAAGACGTCGGTGCAGGATCGCGCGCTGATCCTGTTGAAGATCGCCGACCGTATCGAAGCCAACCTCGAACTGCTCGCCGTGGCGGAAACCTGGGACAACGGCAAGGCTGTGCGCGAGACGCTCAACGCCGACGTGCCGCTGGCCGCCGACCACTTCCGTTACTTCGCCGGCTGCATCCGCGCCCAGGAAGGCACTGCCGCGGAGATCAACGAACACACCGCCTCCTATCACTTCCACGAGCCGCTGGGCGTGGTCGGGCAGATCATCCCGTGGAACTTCCCGCTGCTGATGGCCGCCTGGAAGCTGGCGCCGGCCCTGGCGGCCGGCAACTGCGTGGTGCTCAAACCCGCCGAGCAGACGCCGCTGTCGATCAGCGTATTCGCCGAACTGGTCGGCGACCTGCTGCCGCCGGGCGTGCTGAATATCGTCCAGGGCTTTGGCCGCGAAGCCGGCGAGGCCCTGGCCACCAGCACGCGCATCGCCAAGATCGCCTTCACCGGCTCCACCCCGGTCGGCTCGCACATCATGAAATGCGCCGCCGCCAACATCATCCCGAGCACCGTGGAGCTGGGCGGCAAGAGCCCGAACCTGTTCTTCGAAGACATCATGCAGGCCGAGCCGGCGTTTATCGAGAAGGCCGCCGAAGGCCTGGTGCTGGCCTTCTTCAACCAGGGCGAGGTGTGCACCTGCCCATCGCGGGCGTTGGTGCAGGAGTCGATCTTCGAGCCGTTCATGGTCGAGGTGATGAAGAAGGTCAAGTCGATCAAGCGCGGCAACCCGCTGGATACCGAGACCATGGTCGGCGCCCAGGCCTCGCAGCAGCAGTACGACAAGATCCTCAGCTACCTGGAAATCGCCCAGCAGGAAGGTGCCGAGCTGCTCGCCGGCGGCGCCACCGAGAAACTCGAAGGCGATCTGGCCGGCGGCTATTACATCCAGCCGACCCTGCTCAAGGGCACCAACAAGATGCGCGTGTTCCAGGAGGAGATCTTCGGCCCGGTGGTGGGCGTGACCACCTTCAAGGACGAAGCCGAAGCCCTGGCGATCGCCAACGACACCGAGTTCGGCCTGGGCGCCGGCGTGTGGACGCGCGACATCAACCGCGCCTACCGCATGGGCCGTGGCATCAAGGCCGGCCGCGTATGGACCAACTGCTACCACCTGTACCCGGCGCATGCTGCCTTTGGCGGCTACAAGAAGTCCGGGGTCGGGCGCGAAACCCACAAGATGATGCTCGACCACTATCAGCAGACCAAGAACCTGCTGATCAGCTACGACATCAATCCGCTGGGCTTCTTCTGACCGCGCTATGAGCCAATGAAAAACGCGGCTTCGGCCGCGTTTTTCATTTGTGCTCGGTCAGTTGCCGGCGCCGCGCTGCAGGGCGCTTTGCAGCGGCAGATCCCAGGGCGGTATCGGGCCGAAGCGATTCTTCAGGAATTCCAGCAGCAGGCGGCTGCGTGAATCGGTATCGCGCTGCAGGCGCAGCGCGTAGATGCCGCTGGGCTCCGGCGCCGGCAGGCCGTTGTCGCAGAACAGCGCCACCAGCTCGCTGCGCACCAGGTATTCGCTGACCAGCCAGGTCGGCAGGTGAGCCACGCCCAGGCCCGCCAGCACGCTGAACACCAGGGTTTCGGCATTGTTGGCGGTCATCCGCAGGCGGCGAGGGCGGTACACCGCGAGCTTGCCCTGGCTCTCGAAGCGCCAGGCATAGGCGGGTGCCAGGCCATCCCAATCCAGGCCGTCATGCTCCAGCAGCTCGGCAGGCGTGCGCGGCACGCCATGGCGCTCCAAGTAGGCAGGGCTGGCACACACCACGCGAATCATCGGTGACAGTGGCGTGGCCACCAGGCGCGTGTCGGCCAGGGGGCCAATGCGCAGCACCAGGTCCACTTCACCCAGGTGCGCGCCATGCAGGTCGATAAAACTGTCGATCAGCCGCAGTTGTACGTCCAGCCCCGGGTAGGCGGTGAGAAAGTCGGCAATCGCCGGCGCCAGGTGACGACGGCCGAACGGAGCGGGGGCGTCGATACGGATCAGTCCCTCCGGGGCGCTGCTCAACGACACCGCCTCGGCGCGTGCCAGGTGCAGTTCGGCGAGAATTCGCCTGGCCCGCTCGGCGAAGGCCAGCCCGGCCGGGGTGGCCCGCACCGCATGGGTACTGCGGCTGAACAGGCTGCAGTCGAGGGAGCGTTCCAGGGCGTCGATGCGCCGCGAAACAGCCGATGGCGTGAGCGGATGCAGGCGCGCAGCGGCGGAAAAGCTGCCGCTCTCCAGTACATCGAGAAACAGGCTGAGTTGATCGGTCAGGGCATCGGGGTTCATGCAGGGCTCGCTATGCGTTCGTCGCACAGCCATTATGCCGGGCTGTGCGTTACCCATCCAGCCAGCGACAGGTAGCATGCGCTCACCCTGTTTGCACGAGATGCACCATGGATCTGCTCGCGTTTGCCCTGAATATCCTGCTCGGCCTGGCCCTCGGTACCCTTGGTGGGCTGTTCGGAATTGGCGGCGGGCTGATCGCGATTCCGGCCCTGGGCGTGCTGTTCGGGCTGGATCAGCAGCTCGCCCAGGGCACTGCGCTGGTGATGGTGGTGCCCAACGTGCTGCTGGCGCTGTGGCGCTATCACCAGCGCAACCGCATCGATCTGCGCTACGCGCTGGCGCTGGCGCTCAGCAGCTTTGTGTTCGCGCTGCTTGGCGCGGGTTGGGCGGTCAACCTCGATCCGGAGGCGATGCGCCTGGCGTTCGTCGCGTTTCTGGTTGCCCTGGCCTTCTATAACTTGCTGCGCATGTGGCTGCGACCACCCACCGCGAGCGGCGAACTGCGCCACCCCTGGCCCTGGCTGGCGGTGCTGGGCAGTGGCGCAGGGATGCTCGGTGGTCTGTTCGGCGTGGGTGGCGCAGTGATCGCCACGCCCATCCTGACCAGCGTATTCGGCACCTCGCAGGTGGTGGCACAAGGCCTGTCACTGGCCTTGGCGGCGCCCAGTACCGGCGTGACCCTGGTGACCTATGCCATGCACGGCCACGTCAACTGGGCGCTGGCCTTGCCGCTGGCGATAGGTGGTTTGCTCAGCATCAGCTGGGGTGTGCGCCTGGCTCACGCGCTGCCCGAGCGCCTGTTACGCATGCTGTTCACCGCCTTTTTGCTGGCCTGTGCGGTAGCGCTCGGCCTCAAAGCCTGAAGCCTTCGATAATCTGCTCGGCCAGCACCTCGCTGGCCGGCGAACGGGTGCGCTCGTTGCGCAGCAGCATCACGCTGGCCATGGGCAGTTCCGGCATGCCCTCGGCGTCGCCGAGAATGCGCAGGTCGGCGGTGATCAGGCTGCGCAGCTGGGCGGTGATCGCCAGCCCGGCGCTGACCGCCGCCATGATCGCCGACAGGCTCGGGCTACTGTAGGCAATACGGTAGCTACGCGACTGCGCATCCAGTGCATTGCAGGCCCAGGTGCGGCAAAAACACTGGTTGTTGAACATCGCCAACGGCAGCGGATCGGCCTCATGCAGCTTGGCCGCCGACGCCTGGGCCCAGACCAGATGCTCCTGGCGCAGCAACTCGCCGATCTCCGAGCCGGGCTCGCGCGTGACGATGGTCAGATCCAGATCGCGGCGCTGCAGCAGAGCGAACGACGGTTCGCAGTGCAGTTCCACCTGCACCAGCGGGTAGGCCTGGGCGAAACGGATCAGGATGCCCTGCATGAAACGCATCACATAGTCATCCGGCGTGCCGATGCGCAGGGTGCCGACCATGTCGGGTTGGCACAGGATGTTCAGCGCCTCGGTGTGGAGTTGAAGAATGCGTCTGGCATAGCCCAGCAGTATTTCGCCCTCGGCGGTCAGGGTGAGCTGGCGGCCCTCGCGCTGAAACAGTGGCCGGCCGACCACATCTTCCTCGAGGCGCTTCATCTGCATGCTCACCGCCGACTGGGTGCGGTTGACCGCATCGGCGGCCCGGGTGAAGCCACCGTAATCGGCTATCGCGACAAAGGTGCGCAGCAGTTCGCTGTCGATGTTGGGGTACTGCGCCATTCATCAATCTCCGAGATGCATCGCATAAGAAACATTCGTTGGATTGATCTTATCCCCGGTCCGACACTGAATCCATCCCTTCAGGAGGAAGAAAAGATGGATCATCAGGTAGGTGTCGAACTGGCCGTGCAGCGGCAGCCCCGGCGTTTCATCGGTTGGTTCAAAAAGTGTGTGGCGCGGGTGCGCCGTTGGCGGCAGCTGGCGCATGAGCGTCAACTGCTGGCATCACTCAACGACGCCGCTTTGAAAGACCTGGGGCTGAATCGCAGTGAGGTGTTCAGCGAGGTCCAGCGGCCGTTCTGGGATGACCCGCTGCGCAAATAGGCGGCCCACGGTGGTTGGTCGATTCAGCGCGATGGGTTAGCGTATTTTCCCCCCCATCGTTGGT
Source organism: Pseudomonas sp. G34 (assembly GCF_031119625.1). Classification (GTDB taxonomy): domain Bacteria; phylum Pseudomonadota; class Gammaproteobacteria; order Pseudomonadales; family Pseudomonadaceae; genus Aquipseudomonas. The sequence continues at coordinate 535,199 of NZ_JAVHZV010000029.1, read as the reverse complement.
GCCGCCATGTCGACCATCATCAGCTTGTCTGCCGCCCAGGCACGACGTGCGGTACTTGCCGCTCAAGGGTTCGCGCAGCGCCCGCGATCAGGGGCGCCTGGCAGCCGTGCGGTCAATGGGGTGATCGAGCGGCTCGGCCTGCTGCAGATCGACTCGGTGAACGCGGTGGTGCGCGCCCATTACCTGCCGCTGTATTCCCGCCTCGGTCACTACGATCCGCAGTTGTTGCAGCAGGCCGCCTGGAGCCAGGGGCGGCAGCGCACGCTGTTCGAATACTGGGGCCACGAGGCCTCTCTGCTGCCGTTCGACTACTACCCGTTACTGCGCTGGCGCATGCAGCGAGCCAAGCAGGGGCGTGGCATCTACAAGGGGCTGGCAGCATTCGGGTGCGAGCAGCAGCCGCTGATTCGCGAGGTGCTGCAGGCGGTCACTGAGCGCGGTGCACTGGGCGCCGGCAGCCTGGCCGAGGAACGCCCGCGCAGCAGCCCCTGGTGGGGATGGACTGCGCAAAAGCAGGCGCTGGAATGGTTGTTCGCGGCTGGCGAAGTGACGGTCGCCGGGCGCCGCGGCTTTGAACGCTTGTACGATCTGCCGGAGCGGGTGCTACCGGCCTCCCTGCTGGCGCAGCAGCCTGACGAGGCCGATGCGCAGCGCTCGCTGGTGCTGCAGGCGGCCAGGGCGCTGGGGGTGGCGACCGAGCGAGACCTGCGCGATTACTTTCGTCTGCAGCCGGGCGACTGCCGCGCACGGTTGCAGGAGCTGCTCGAGGAGGGCGCGCTGAGCCCTGCCCACGTGCAGGGCTGGGCGCAGCCGGCGTATTGTGTTGCGCCCCTGAGGGTGCCGCGCCGGGTTGCTGCCTGCACGCTGCTGTCGCCATTCGACTCGCTGATCTGGGAGCGCTCACGCACCGAGCGGTTGTTCGATTTTCGCTATCGGCTGGAGATCTACACGCCACAGCACAAGCGGGTGTATGGCTATTACGTGCTGCCGTTTTTGTTCGGCGAGCGGATCGTCGCGCGGCTGGACGTACGCGCCGAGCGCAGCCAGGGATGCCTGGCGATCCATGCGGTGCACGAGGAATCCCCCGGATTGAACGAGGACGGCATCACGGCACTGGCCGGCGCGGTAAGGCGCCTGGCCGACTGGCTGGGCTTGAGTGCCATCCGCATCGCCTGTCAGCGTGGCGAAGGCGTACGGCTGGCGGCGCAGCTTGCGCACCGGTGTTAACAGGCCCTGGCCCAGCCGTCGTTGCAACCCCCATCGGCAATCGCTTGCGCTACAATGCGCGCCGAATTTTCTGCTCGAGAGTTGCTCATGTCCGCGTGTCAGACCCCAATCATCGTTGCCCTGGATTTCCCGACCCGGGAGGCGGCGCTTGCCCTGGCCGACCAGCTCGATCCCAGGTTGTGCCGAGTCAAGGTCGGCAAGGAGCTGTTCACCAGCTGTGCTTCTGACATCGTCGCCACCTTGCGTGACCGTGGCTTCGAGGTGTTTCTCGACCTGAAATTCCACGACATCCCCAATACCACGGCCATGGCCGTCAAGGCTGCTGCGGAGATGGGCGTGTGGATGGTCAACGTGCACTGCTCCGGCGGGCTGCGCATGATGAGCGCCTGCCGCGAGGTGCTGGATACCTTCAACGGCCAGGTACCGCTGCTGATCGGGGTGACCGTGCTGACCAGCATGGAACGCGAGGATCTGGCCGGTATCGGCCTGGATATCGAGCCCCAGGAGCAGGTATTGCGCCTGGCCGCCCTGGCGCAAAAGGCCGGCATGGACGGCCTGGTCTGTTCGGCACTCGAAGCGCCGGCCCTCAAGGCTGCGCAACCGGCGCTGCAACTGGTGACGCCAGGTATTCGCCCGGCCGGCAGCGCGCAGGATGATCAGCGGCGTATTCTCACCCCACGGCAGGCACTGGATGCCGGTTCCGATTACCTGGTGATCGGCCGGCCGATCAGCCAGGCCGCCGACCCGGCTGCTGCGCTGGCCCAGCTGGTCGCCGAGCTGGGCTGATCAGCCCGCCATTTTTCCGTGCGGCAGCCATGCTGCCGCACCCGTTGGATCGCAGGTAACGCCTCATGAATTCCGTGGAACATTCGCCGTTGGGCAAAAGCAGCGAGTACATCGCCACTTATTCGCCCGAACTGCTGTTTCCCATCCCCCGGGCCACCAAGTGGGCCGAGCTGGGCCTGAGCGCCGAGACGCTGCCCTATGGGGGGGTGGATTACTGGAACTGCTTCGAGCTGTCCTGGTTGCTACCGTCGGGCAAACCGGTGGTGGCCATCGGCGAGTTCGCGATTCCGGCCGACTCGCCGAATATCATCGAGTCCAAGTCGTTCAAGCTGTACCTGAACTCGCTTAACCAGTCGGTGTTCGCCACTGCGCAGGCGTTGCGCGAGGTGCTGGAGAAAGACCTCTCGGCTACCGCCGGCAAGCCGGTGACGGTGCGGGTGCGCAGCCTGGACGAAGCCGTTCGGGAGGGGCTGACGGCGTTGCCGGGGCGCTGCATAGATGACCTGGATATCAGCATCAGCAACTACGCCGCGCCCCAACCGGAGCTGCTGGCCTGCGACCCGACGCAAATCGTCGAGCAGTGCCTGCACAGCCATCTGCTCAAGTCCAACTGCCCGGTCACCGGCCAGCCGGATTGGGGCAGTGTGGTGGTCGAGTACCGCGGTGCGGCGCTGGATCCGGCGAGCCTGCTGGCCTATCTGGTGAGCTTCCGCCAGCACGCGGATTTCCACGAGCAGTGCGTGGAGCGCATCTTCCTGGATCTGCAAAAGCGCCTGCAGCCCGAGTACCTGACCGTGTACGCGCGCTATGTGCGCCGCGGCGGCCTGGATATCAATCCGTACCGCACCACGCTGGCCGAGGTGCCGGCGAACCGGCGTCTGGTTCGGCAATAAGCGTTTGCCACAGGTCATCTGCCAGGGTGGCGGTGCATAAAAAAACCAGCCGGATGGCTGGTTTTTTGTTTGTGGCGCCGGAATCAGATTCCCATGTTGGCCAGGCTCTGCATGATGTTGCGCAGGCTGCCGGCAAGGGTCGGGTGGCTCACCTCGAAGCGCTCCACCGCCAGGTTGACCCCATCGACCAGCGAGGCATCAGGGGTGGTCACCGGTTGCGCCGCCAGTTGCAGCTCGATGTCGCGGGCGAGCAGTTCGAGCGACTCGCGATCTTCTTCGTTTTCCGGCGGGTGTTCGACCAGTTGCTTGCGCAGCTCTTCCAGTTGCTGCTGCAGATGGTTCGCAGGCATGGGACTCTCCCTCTCTTGATAGGCAAGACAATTGACCGTGCGGCGCGACGAAAGGTCAGTACTTCGATTCAGCCTAGGCTCTGTACGAAAAGTACCTGCGCTCGATGATGCTTCGTTAAAAATCGGTTCGGCCTGCTCATTTACAGCTCGTAAACTCCGCGGCCTCACCGATTTTTGCCTCGCCTGACCTTCGCTCGGAGACTTTTCGTACAGAGCCTAGCTCAACAGGGAGGTCAGGGTTTCTCGCCTTTACTGCGACGAATCTGCAGGTGCTCGAGGCAGGCGGGCAGGTCGGTGAGCTGGTCGATCACCGAATGAGCGCCGAGCCGGTAGAGCGAAAGGGTGGCGTCAGCGCGCAAGCGCTCGCGTTGCCGCTCGTCGAGCAGCTGCCAGTCAGCCAGCGCGTGGCCGGCCAGTGAGCCGCAGGCGGCCAGACCCACGGTCCACAGGCCTGCATTGAGGCCTGCCTGCAAAAGGCGCGGCTCGCCGCTGACCAGCACGCAGCCCTCCAGGCGTTCGATCTGCAGCGCCGCCAGGGCCTGCCAGCAGGCATCCGGTGCCGGCCAGCTGCGCTGGGTGCAGGCCGGGGAGGCTGCCAGCCAGTCGGGCAGGTGGCTGGTCAGCTTGTCGGTCAGGCTTGGCGGCAATTCATCCAGCCAGGCGCAGGGCACCCCCTGCTCATGCAGGGTGCGCAAGGTACTCAGTGCACCCGGAGTCGGTTCGGCGCAGCTGTCCAGCTCCAGGCTGCCGATTGGCTGGCGCGCTGCGCTGCCGCCTTCACGCACCAGCGCCAGGTGCCGCTGACCGCTCAGGGAAGCGCTGCGGGCGCCGAAGTCCACCAGGCAGCCGGACAGGCCGAAGAGGATGGCCGTGAAGGGAGAGGTGGCGGCGCAGAACGCGGGCTGAGGCATGGGTGTCGTTCCCTGGCGATGATCGCGCCCACGATGGCAAGCCAATGTGACGATGGCGTGACACGCGTCCTTCCCCAGACATGCGGTAGCGTGAAGCGCGTCCCAGGCGCCACGGCGCGCTGCCTATTGCCGGCAGACGGCTTTATACTACGGCGCTGCCGCCGGACAGGCTGCGCCCATAGCCTAGGAGATAGACAATGCGTTTGATTGGACCCGATTGGATCGCGAGCCTTGGTCGGATGCTGGCCTGTGCCGGTCTGATGGCCCTGCCGCTGGCAGGCCAGGCGGCAACGGAAGACCCCTGGGAGTCATTCAACCGTCCCGTCTTTCGTTTCAACGATGCCGTCGATACCTACGCCCTCAAGCCAGTGGCCCAGGGGTATCGCAAGGTGACCCCGCAATTCGTCGAAACCGGCGTGCACAACGTATTCCGCAACATGTGGGAGGTCGGCAACCTGGTCAATAACCTGCTGCAGGGCAAGGTGCACGATGCGGGTGTGGATACCAGCCGGCTGCTGTTCAACACCACCCTGGGTGGCCTGGGTTTCTTCGACGTGGCCACCCGCATGGGCCTGCAGCGCAGCGACGAAGACTTCGGCCAGACCCTGGGCGCGTGGGGCGTGCAAAGCGGCCCGTACCTGGTGTTGCCGCTGCTTGGCCCGAGCTCGCTGCGTGACGCGCCGGCCAAGATCCCGGACAGCTTCCTGACCCCGTATCCCCATATCGATCATGTGCCGACGCGCAACGTCACCCGCGGCGTCAATATCGTCGATACCCGCGCCAGCCTGCTGGATGCCGAACGCATGGTCAGCGGCGACAAGTACATCTTCATCCGTAACGCCTACCTGCAGAACCGCGAGTTCCGCGTGCGCGATGGTGATGTGGAAGACGACTTCTAGAAAGGCAATAGGCCGCAGCCGCAAGGCCGCTGGCTTGAGACGGGCGTGATGGAGGCGGGCTCCATCACGTTACTGCTTGTTTCAGCTCATCGAGGTGACGGCAAGGCCTAGAACCTGCCGGCCATCGTCCAGGTCCGTGACCCTGACCACTTCCGCTTCGGTTTCCAGCCCCTTGAGCGAATCATGGCTCGACGGGATCAGCACGCTCACCCTGTCGCCGACCTTCGCCTGGCACTGCGCCTCGATCTGCATGCCGGTGCTCGACAGGTCCCGACACAGTGCTGGCACCGACTGGCCGCCGTGATTAAGCGTTACCTGGGTTTCCAGGCGCATGCGAATGTAATCGCGCTTTTCCGTGTAATCACGATCATTCTGGCTCATCAGGCTATCCTCATTGAAGGTCGGGGCTTTGTTGCGGTTCTTATAACCCTCGTCCATTTAAGGTGTAAAGCCGCTCGGCGGCAACGTCGCCTGTTGAATCACGTTGAGGATGGGAGTACCGTCTGCGCCTTGACGCGAACCGTGTACCCGCGCAGGTCGTTGGCTGCGTTTACGCTAACCATCCCCGGCGCAGTTTGCCTGGACACCCCATGCACAAAACCAGTGCCACATTGCTGCTGATCGATGACGACGAAGTCGTCCGCGCCAGCATTGCAGCCTACTTGGAAGACAGCGGCTTCAACATCCTGCTGGCCGGCAACGGCCTGCAAGGTCTCGAAGTGTTCGAGCGCGAACGACCTGACCTGGTCATTTGCGATCTGCGCATGCCGCAGGTCGACGGCCTCGAGCTGATCCGCCGCATCAATGCGCTGGAAGTCTCCGCGCCAATCATCGTGGTCTCCGGCGCCGGGGTGATGACCGATGTGGTCGAGGCGTTGCGCCTGGGGGCTGCCGACTACCTGATCAAGCCCCTCGAAGACCTGGCCGTGCTCGAGCATTCGGTGCATCGGGCGCTGGATCGTGTGCACCTGCGCCAGGAGAACGAGCGCTACCGCGAGAAGCTGGAAACCGCCAACCGCGAGCTGCAGGCCAGCCTGCATCTGTTGCAGGAGGACCAGAACGCCGGGCGCCAGGTGCAGATGAACATGCTGCCGGTCACCCCGTGGGAAGACGAGGGCCTGTCGTTCGCCCACCAGATCATCCCGTCGCTTTACCTCTCTGGTGACTTCGTCGACTACTTCCGGGTCGACGAACGCCGCGTGGCCTTCTACCTGGCGGACGTGTCCGGCCATGGCGCCTCGTCGGCCTTCGTCACCGTGCTGCTCAAGTTCATGACCACGCGCCTGCTCTACGAGTCGCGGCGCAACGGCATGCTGCCCGAATTCAAGCCCTCGGACGTGCTCAGCCATATCAACCGTGGCCTGATCAACTGCAAGCTGGGCAAGCACGTGACCATGCTCGGCGGGGTGATCGACGAAGAATCCAATCGGCTGACCTACAGCATCGGCGGCCACCTGCCGCTGCCGGTGATGTACACCGGTGGCCAGGCCTATTACCTGGAAGGCCGTGGCCTGCCGGTCGGCCTGTTCAAGGAGGCCGACTACAACAACCAGGAAATCGACCTGCCCGAATCGTTCAGCCTGACGCTGTTGTCCGACGGCATCCTCGACTTGCTGGATGGTGAAAACCTGCAGGAAAAAGAAGCCTTGCTGCCCAAGCTGGTCAGCCAGGCAGGTGGAACCCTGGATGGGTTGCGTAGCGTGTTTGGACTGGCCAATCTGGCGGAGATGCCGGATGATATCGCCTTGCTGGTGTTAAGCAGGAACCTTGCATGAATCCTGGGATAAGCCCCGGTAGAATCCAGTTTGCCGAACAGGATGGCACCTTCGTCCTGAAGTTCATCGGTGAAGTACGCCTGACCCTGTGTTCGGCGCTGGATTCCACGATCGAGAAAATTTTCACCGCGCTGAATTTCTCCGCCATCGTCATCGACCTGACGGAAACGCGCAGCATCGACAGCACCACCCTGGGGCTGCTGGCCAAGCTGTCGATTCTGTCGCGGCAGAAGGTTGGCCTGCTGCCGACCGTGGTGACCACCCACGCCGACATCACGCGACTGCTGCAGTCGATGGGCTTCGATCAGGTGTTCAACATCATCGATCAGCCCTACGAGTGCCCGAATTGCCTGGCCGACCTGCCGTCGCAGGATCAATCGGAAGAGGTGGTGCGTGCCCACGTGCTGGAGGCGCATCGCATCCTCATGGGCCTGAACGAGTCGAACCGCGCGGCCTTCCATGACCTGGTGAGCGCGCTCGAACAGCACCCCTGATCGATAGGCAAAAAAACGGGGCGCCGACAGCATCGGCGCCCCGTTTTGCGTTTCAGGTTCAGCTGTTGGCGGTTAGCAGCTTTTCCAGCTTCTCCTGATCACGGGCGAACTGGCGGATGCCTTCGGCGAGCTTTTCGGTGGCCATGGCGTCTTCGTTCATGTCCCAGCGGAACTGGCTTTCGCTGATGCGCGCTTCACTCTGCCCGGAAACCTCGGTGTTGAGCTTGCGCTCCAAGGTGCCGTTGTCGTCGGCCAGTTGCTGCAGCAGCTCGGGGCTGATGGTCAGGCGATCACAGCCGGCCAGCTGCTCGATCTGGCTGATATTGCGGAAGCTCGCGCCCATGACCACGGTCTTGTGGCCCTGGGCCTTGTAGTAGTCGTAGATGCGCGCTACTGACTGCACGCCGGGGTCTTCTGCGCCAACGTAGTCACGGCCTTCGGCCTTCTTGTACCAGTCGTAGATGCGCCCCACGAACGGCGAGATCAGGAAGGCGCCGGCATCGGCGCAGGCGCGCGCCTGGGCGAAGGAGAAGAGCAGGGTGAGGTTGGTCTGTACGCCGGATTTTTCCAGCTGCTCGGCGGCGCGGATGCCTTCCCAGGTCGAGGCGATCTTGATCAGGATGCGTTCGCGGCTGACGCCAGCTTCTTCATACAGTTCGACCAGGCGCTTGGCACGGCTCAGGGTGGCCTGGGTGTCGAAGGACAGACGGGCGTCCACTTCGGTGGAGATGCGCCCGGGAATTACCTGTAGGATTTCCCGCCCAACGGTCACGCCAAAACGGTCACTGGCCAGGTCGACATCGCCCTTGCTCGCCGTCACCGCCTGCTTGAGCAGTTCGGCGTAGCGGGGCAGCGCGGCGGCCTTGAGCAGCAGCGACGGGTTGGTGGTGGCATCGACCGGCTTGAGACGGGCGATGGCGTCGATGTCGCCGGTGTCGGCAACCACGGTGGTGAACTGCTTGAGTTGATCCAGCTTGGAGGTCATGGCACGGCCTTGTCGATTCGAGTGCCACGACCTTACCTGAGCCTCAGTTGCCGCTCAACTGGTGGCACGGCAGTTGATCCGCCGTGCTCGAATCAACGGCCCTGCAGGAGTTCGGCGGCCTGGTCGAAAATGGCCAGCGGCTGGTCGCTCTTGTGGATGTCTGCCGACAGCAGCTGACGGAAGCGGCGGGCTCCGGGGAAGCCCTGGGCCAGGCCGAGCATGTGCCGCGTGACGTGGTGCATCAGGCCGCCAGCGGCCATATGGCGCTTGATGTAAGGGCGCATGGCGAGCATCGCCTCCAGGCGGCTGATCGGCGCGCGTTCGCTGCCGAACAACTGCCTGTCGACCTCGGCCAGCAGGTACGGGTTGTGGTAGGCCTCACGGCCGAGCATCACGCCGTCGAAGGTCTGCAGGTGCTGCTGGCAGGCCTCCAGCGTCTTGATGCCGCCGTTGAGGATCAGTTCGAGATCAGGAAAGTCCTGCTTGAGCTGGGCAGCAACATCGTAGCGCAGCGGCGGAACCTCGCGGTTTTCCTTGGGCGACAGGCCGGACAGAATGGCGATGCGCGCGTGCACGGTGAAGCTGCGGCAGCCGGCATCGCGCACCTGGCCGACGAAATCGCAGAGTTCTGCGTAGCTGTCGCGCCCGTCGATACCGATACGGTGCTTGACGGTGACGGGAATGCTCACCGCATCGCCCATCGCCTTGACGCACTCGGCGACCAGCGCTGGGTGGGCCATCAAGCAGGCGCCGATCATGTTGTTCTGCACCCGGTCACTGGGACAACCGACGTTGAGGTTCACCTCGTCATAGCCCGCCTGCTCGGCAAGCCGCGCGCAGGCAGCCAGATCCGCCGGGTTGCTACCGCCCAGCTGCAGCGCCAGGGGATGCTCGCTCTGGTCATGGTGCAGAAACCGCTGGGTATCGCCATGCAGCAACGCGCCGGTGGTGACCATCTCGGTATACAGCAGTGCGTGTTGCGACAATTGGCGCAGGAAGTACCGGCAGTGGTGGTCCGTCCAATCCATCATCGGTGCCACGGAGAATCTTCGAGAGAGCACAGGGCCCGTATTCTCTGGCTTTGACGTCTCTATCATGGGGGCTCCGGGATGTGTGTCGCCAACGTGTTTTCGGGTGTTTACGAGGCTTTTTTAGGCTCTGGTGGTACGGCGTACCACTTGATATCTTCCTTGTACCAACGGGAAAAAGGAGGTACCACCTTGGCAACGATCAGAGGGCGCAAGCGTGCTGACGGCACGATGAGCTACACCGCTCAGATACGAATCAAGAAGAATGGCGCGCAAGTTTACACGGAGAGCCAAACGTTCGCCCGCAAGAAGGCCGCAGAGGCTTGGGCGAAACGGCGAGAAACGGAGCTCAGCGAGCCAGGTGCAGTGGTGCTAGCTAAAACGCCGAAGGTGCAGCTCAAGGATGTGATAGCGCAGTACCTCGCGGAGGTTGGCAAGGCACAGCCGCTAGGGATTACGAAAGAGAAGACCTTGGAGCGTATCGCTAACTCGTATCTCGGCCAGATGGCCCCTGTCGAGTTAACTAGCCAGGTGCTGGTGGACTTCGCCTTGTGGCGTATGAGCAAAGATGGCAGAAAGCAAATCAGCTTTTTGGGAGAGTGGGTGCGAAGGGCAGGGCTAAGCATCGGGGGCATCGGCTGACCCGATGCCCATGAGAACTCATTGCTCAACGGTTCCAAAAAACATGTACCTGCTCGAAGCTGGTCTCTAAGGTGAATACGTCCCCGGTGTACTCCATGTCGCGTGCCATGGATCGATAGTCGATATACATCGCCAAATGCTGCGGGATATTGGTCGTCTGCTCGGTCAGCTCCTGAGCGTATTCGGCCAGGGAGCTGTAGCAGCCACAGTAATCGTTCTCGGCTGCCTTGCGCGCCTGCGCTATGTCATTGAAATGAACAAGCAGGGCGCCTCCGAACTCGGGGTGCTCGTCGATGAAACAGGCAGTCTCATGAGCGTTTTCAAGGCTATCGTGCTCACTAATTCGGTAGCCGCCGAAGCCCTCGAGGTCGTGGATAGCGTATTCCTCTGCTCCTTTGACTGGCGAGGCTGCGAGCATGGCACTGACCCGTGCCTGGATCTCGTCTAGTTCAAGGGTGGCGTCTATCCAGATGCCATGCAGGTGGCCTGCGTTGTAGGCGGCAAGGTCGGCAACGTAGATCCTGATTTCTTCGCTCATGGCTTTCGCTCCTTCGTCTTCAGGGTTCTGCGCTCGCGCTGCGCATGAACCCCTGCCGACTAGGGCGACTAAGGATGTCGTGAAAAAATCAGGAAAAATCGCGGAGGCTCCACCTAGCGCAGCGGCCAGGTGGAAACCGTCTATTTTTCTTGATTTTGAGGGGCGAGAACCCCTGCTTTTAGCTGAGCGAAAGGCGTGAATTAATCTGCTGCCAAGTGATTGATTTGCCATGGCAGCTGTTCTCAAGCGAATGACGGAGAGAGTGTTACCACCCAGCCAGTCAATCCTGCCAGACGCTCCGACTGAGCGATAACGGCGCAATTATCCCACAGCCTCAGGACAGCAGAGTGGCCAATCGACTTAAGAGAATGAGCAGACGATCACCTCGTTGTCGAACAGGGGCTGTAAATCTCCAGCACATCGACTTCTTCCGTGATGACGCTAGTGGCAAGTCCAGTCCGTAACAAAGTTGTCTGCTTGACCTTCTCGCCGGTAGGTCGCTGGAAGTTAATGTCCTGGCCAGTAAAGCTGCGCTGCCCATTGCTGTGAAGGTAGTCGAATAGTCGCGCTTTGAAGCGAGTGTTGATCTCATCCCGGTCAGCTTCTAAAGGCCCCAACATGTAGGCTTCATCTTGGGTGAAAGTGAAGAATATGCCGTCTGCAGCGCCGCCGCCTGGGACGGTTGAACAGAGCACATCCCCAGACTTGAGCGTGCGCGCTGCTACGTAGTGATCATCGACAACATGGGCCATTACCAGCCCGTATGGAGTCAGGATTCCTACGCCTTTTTCGGGCTTGCAGCCAGGCGCACTGCCGTAGGGATGCACACACCAATTCATCCTCGAGGAGTCGAGGACTTCAGTTAGCTTAAGATCTTGCCTGATTTGCTGCTGCGCCTCGGGCGTATCGTAGCGAACGCTCGTGCACGCACTCAGCAGGGCGACTGTCACCGCCAATATCGGCATTCGCATCACTTCTTGCTCCCAGGGCACGGGGTGAAAATCTCCTCGATCTCAGTACCGACCACAATGGGAATTGGCCCGCTGGGCATCGATATATTGTGGACGCTGTAGTCCTTGTTACCGGTCTCGCGCGTAAAGGTCGCTGCTTCCCCTGTCAGGTATGGCTGCCCATTGGCTAGCAGCGTCTTGATGACCTTTGCACGATATTCAGGGTTATTCACTGACGGCGACCTGTGCACTTCGGTGTAAGGGATCACCGAGACGGCCAGCTTATCCTTGAAGATGTAGAAATTCTGCCCGTCATGATCACTGATGCACTTCACGTCGCCAGTCTTGATGATGTCCTTTTTTACGTAGGCACCTTTCTCGTAATCAACCAGCAGAAGGCTGTCAGGCGTCAGGACGCTTATAGCGGAGGTGTACTTACAGCTAGCCCGTCCACCGATCAGCAGCCAACAGTAGCTCGTTTGAGCGGTGTCGCTAATTTCGGTGAGCTTCAGGTCGTGCTTGATCTGCTGTCGAGCCTCGGGCGTTTTATGCTGAATGTTGGTGCAGGCGGCGAGAAGGAGGGCGGTCGAAGTGATGGCTGCATAGCGGAGCATGATCAGTCCTTTGATTGAGGGGGATGCGTGACAACTCGGTAGCTGACTCGGCGGGGTGGCCAAAGAGAGCTAGATACCTTTGTCCATAGAATTCGGCTCCGGTTCGGCACTTTATGCATTCGCAGCAAAAGGGGGCTAAGCCCCCTTAGGCTCAAAGCAAACCTTCTTCAGCGAACGACACGGTGCGCTCACCAGCTACGATGATGTGATCCAGGGATCGAACCTCGACGAGCGCCAGGGCCTCTTTCAGCCTTTGTGTTAGCGTCCGATCTGCCTGACTTGGTTCGGGGTTACCGCTGGGGTGGTTGTGCGCGTAAATCACTGCAGCAGCATTCACGCGCAGTGCCTCCTTGACCACTTCCCGCGGGTATACCGAGGCGCTATCGATGGTGCCTCGGAACATCTCGACGTACTGGATCAGGCGGTGCTTGGCATCCAGGAACAGTGCCGCAAAGATCTCGTGTTCGAAGCCCGCCAGCTTGGTGACCAAGTACTCCTTGACCAGTTCTGGCGAAGTAAACGCAGCACCACGCTGTACCTTCTGATCAATGACCTGACGAGCCGCTGCCAGGATCTGCTCGGCAGTGGCTGGCGCATAGCGACCTCGCTCGTCGCGAATCAGCAGGGAAGAGTCAAAGGCGAGAGAAAGCTGAGACATGATCATGCTCCAGTTGCGGGCGGAATTGCCCGGAACCGGCACAAGCACGACGCAGCGCAGCTGTCAGGGGGCGATAGCCGGCCTTGCCGCAAGCACGCGAAGCGTGAGCAGCCCTTGACGGCGAGAACGCCGTGATAGGGTCAGAGGAAACAGCAAGACCGTCATTCCACCGATCTCACAGGCGCCACCAGCAAGCGAAGCGCGCAGGCTTCAACAAGGGGTAGAGCGGCGGCTGTAGCCGCCAACAGCCAACTGCATTCCAGTCAGGTCGTGAGGGTCTTTCGTAGTGGCCGGAGCGATTCAAACTCCGATAACCGGACAACAAGCCCCCGGCGCTCCGGCGTACAAGCCGTAGGCCCAACCTGGTAAGTACTCGCGACTGGGAAAGGAACCAACCGCAGAAGTGGCCAGAAACTTCCATCGCGGGACGCCTGAATACGCATCGCACCATTCGAAAGGGTGACGCGGATGTAAAAGTCTTCTAGCTCCTTGAAGGGCTGTGAGATTGACCAATCTGATTTCCCATCGGTAACGACAGTGCTCAGAAATGCTTCCCATCGGTGAACTCGACGCCCGTCTTGACCCAGCGTTTCTCGTCGATACGATCCATCAGGCCGGCCTGGTCGTATAAAGAGCGGAATTCGTCCTGTGAGGCGACGGAAGTATTCAGCCATTGCCCACTTCTAAAATCGACATTCATTCCAAGGCTCCATTAGCCAAGAGATTGGGGGCTTCGCTGGCTCAATATTCGAAGGTGGTGTAAATACGAATTGTGACTTTTCTGACAGGAATGTCAGGGAGCGGTCAGCTTGCCGACACTCAGGGTTGGGTATGCTGATGTGTGATATGGGCAGTAGGCCGTCAGGCGACCTGCGCCTAATGAGAGGGAGGAACCGTATGCGTCTGCTCATCGTCGAGGATGAAGAAAAGACCTCCTCCTATGTGGATCGGGGTTTGACCGAGCTGGGATATATCGTCGATGTCGCCAGTAATGGCATCGACGGTCTGCATTGCGCGCTCGAACTGGACTACGACGTGGTGGTTCTCGATGTGATGCTGCCGGGCAAGGACGGCTACGGTGTGTTGCAGGGGCTGCGTCTGCAGAAGAAGACCCCGGTCATCATGTTGTCGGCCCGGGGCACGGTAGAGGATCGCGTGCGCGGATTGCGCGAAGGTGCCGACGACTACCTAGGCAAACCCTTTTCGTTCGTCGAACTGGTCGCGCGGATCCAGGCGCTGATCCGTCGCCGCGCCAGCGATAGCGCCGACCTCACGCACCTGTGCATCGACGACCTGGAGATGGACCTGCAAGCGCGCAAGGTCACCCGAGCCGGGTTGCGCCTGGATCTCACGGCCAAGGAGTTCTCCCTGCTCAGCCTGCTGGCGCGGCACCAGGGGGAAATTCTCTCCAAGTTGATGATCGCCGAACAGGTCTGGGACATGAATTTCGACAGTGACGCCAACGTGGTCGAGGTGGCGATCAAGCGTGTCCGGGCCAAGGTAGACGCCCCCTATGCGCGCAAGCTGCTGCACACCGTGCGCGGCATGGGCTATGTGCTGGAAAGCCGCGAAGAAAGTGGCCGGCAAGGCGACAGCCTGGTATGAAGGGATCAATCGCCAGGCGGCTGGCCCTGATGTTCGCGTTGGCAGCCATCGTGATCACCTCGACCAGCGCCGTGCTGTTGCGCTGCTCGTTGAAGCAGTCGCTGGAAACCCAGATGCACAACGAGCTGGCCCTGCGCCATTCGGTGCTTGACCCGGTGCTCTCGAAGTATGGATCGCCGGCGATGTGGGCGGTGATGCGCGACAAGTTGGACGGCCTAACGCCCGCTGACCAGCGGGTGCGATACTGGGTATTGAGCGATGACCCGGTTTACCACTATGGCGGCGCAATGCCGGATGGCGTGGATCGCTCCAGGCATGCCGACGGCTTCGCGATCATGGAAATACCCGGCCAACACTGCCCGATGACGCTGCTGAGCAAGACCATACCCGCGCAGGGGAGCCGTCCGCAGCTGCGCTTCATCGTCGGTCTGGATTCGACGCCGTTCATGGCGACCCTGGGCAATTTCACCAAGACCCTGATCCTCACCTCGGCACTGGGCATCGCCCTGGCGGTGCTGCTCGGTTACTGGGTGTCGCGCTTTGGCCTGGAGCCGGTGCGGCGCCTGAGCAACCAGGCCAACAGCTTGCCGCCCGGCGACTCGAAGCAGCGCCTGGAAACCGAGGCGCTACCGGCCGAGTTGCAGGAACTGGCGGTGTCGTTCAACGGCGCGCTGGCGCGCCAGGAAGCGGCCTGGTGTCAGCTCGAAGGCTTCAACGCCAACGTCGCCCATGAGCTGCGTACCCCGCTGACCAATCTGATCGGCCAGACCCAGGTGGCACTGGTCCACGAGCGTGATGCCAACGAGCTTCAGGACCTGCTGCAGTCCAACCTGGAAGAGCTCGAGCGCATGGGCAATATCGTCAACGACATGCTGTTCCTGGCCGGGGCGGAAAGCGGGCAGCGAGCCACTGAGCTAAGCGATGTTTCGCTGTACGAGGAGGCGTCCAAGACCGTGGAGTATCTTGAGCCCGCCCTGCTCGACAAGCAGTTGAACGTGGTCATCCAGGGCGACATGCGGGTGCGCATCGACCGGCGCCTGTTTCATCGCTCCCTGGCCAATCTGCTGCACAATGCCGCGCGCTATGCCGCGCCGGCAAGCACCATCACGGTCAGCCTGGTGGGCGACGGCCTGCAGGCAGAGGTGAGCGTTTCCAACGCCGGTGAGCCTATCGACAGCGCGCATCTGGAGCACTTGTTCGAGCGCTTCTATCGTGCCGACGCCGCCAGGGCGCGCAGCGACGCGCACCATGGCCTGGGCCTGTCCATCGTGCGGGCAGTGGCGTCTATGCATGGCGGTCGTGTATTTGCCCGCAGTGAACAAGGGCTCAATACCTTCGGCTTCTCCCTGACCAGCGACACGCTTCGCTGATTGTCGCGCTCCGCTTCGGCGGCCTGGCTCTTACGAGCGCCTGACATCTTCCTGTCAGTAAGCGGTCACCTTGACGTCAGTCTCTGCGCCCTAGAGTGCGACCACTATCTAGGGGAGGGGAATGTCGTGGCTATGCCCAATGCGTTCAGGAAATGGCTTGGTTCGGCTCTGTTCACGGGCTGCGCGGCAGTTGCCGGCGGTCTCTACTTCTGGCCTTCATCATCGGTGGCGACGGCTAGCGCAGCGGCGCCGGCGGCGCCGGCGGCGGTGCCTGTACGGGTCAGCACGGTGGCGCAGCGTTCGGTGCCGGTAATGGTCAGAGCACTGGGCACCGTGCGTTCCCAGCGCAGCGTGGAGATTCGGCCGCAGGTCGATGGTCTGCTGGTCGAGCTGCCGGTCAAGGAAGGGCAGTTCGTCAAGCGTGGCGATCTGCTCGCACGCATCGATGATCGCAGCATTGTGGCTGCCCTGGATCAGGCCAAGGCACAACTGGCCGTGGCCCAGGCCCAATTGGCGTCCGCCAGCCTGGACCTGGGCCGTTATGAGTCGCTGGCCAAGAGCCAGGCCGTTTCAACCCAGACCCTGGATCAGCAGCGTGCCCTGGTGGCCCAGTTACGGGCCGCCGTACGCACCGAGCAAGCCAGCATGGCGGCGCGCCAGGTGCAGCTTTCCCATACCCGCATCCTTGCGCCGAACGATGGTCGGGTCGGTATTCATAACGTGCATGAAGGCGCCTTTGTAAGGATCGGAGAGGCGCAGGGACTGTTCTCCGTTACGCAACTGGACCCCATCAGTGTCGAGGTGGCGCTGCCCCAGGGGATGTTGCCGCAATTGCAGGCGCTGCTCGAGCGCGAGAACGATCCGGCGCCGCTGCAGGCGTACGCGGGGCACGGCGGCGAGCTGCTCGGCGAGGGGCGTTTGGCATTGCTCGACAACCGGGTGCTGAGCCAGAGCGGGACGATCCGGGTCAAGGCCGACTTCGCCAATGTCGAGGGTCGCCTGTGGCCGGATCAATCGGTCACGGTGAACCTGCAGGTACAGACCTTGCCTGACGCCTTGGTGGTGCCACAGCGGGCACTGCGCCAGGGGAGCGATCAGGTGCTGGTCTGGCGGGTGGTGGACGGCAGTGTCGCGCCGCAACCGGTACAGGTGCGCCACAGCGATGACCAGTTCGCCGTGGTCAGTGGCCTGAGCGCTGGCGATACCGTGGTGATCGATGGGCACTCGAGGCTGCGTCCGGGAACTGCCGTGCGCATTCTCGACGAGGCCCAGGCGGCTGCAGTGACCGAGCGGAGGGTGTTCTGATGACCGGTCGCAGCCTGTATGCCTGGTTCATGGATCATCCGGTTGGCACCATTCTGCTGACGCTCGCCCTGGTACTGCTGGGTATTCTGGCCTTTCCACGGCTCTCGATCGCGCCCCTGCCCGAGGCGGATTTCCCGACCATCCAGATTACCGCCAGCCTGCCGGGGGCCAGCGCCGAGACCATGGCCTCGTCGGTGGCGACACCGCTGGAGGTACAGCTCAGCACCATCTCCGGGATCACCGAGATGACCTCGTCCAGCTCCCTCGGCCAGCTTACCCTGAACCTGCAGTTCAGCCTGGAAAAAGACATCGACAGCGCGGCCCAGGAGGTCCAGGCAGCGATCAACACCGCCGCGGCGCGGCTGCCTGAAGACATGCCAAGCCTGCCGACCTGGCGCAAGGTCAACCCGGCGGACAGTCCGATCCTGATCCTCAGCGCCAACTCCGACAGCCTGTCGATGACCGAACTCAGCGACCAGGCCGAAACCGTCCTGGCGCGGCAGCTGAGTCAGGTCCAGGGCGTCGGCCTGATCGAAGTCGTTGGCCAGCAACGGCCTGCCATCCGCATCCAGGCGCGCCCGGAAGTCCTGGCCGGCGCCGGAGTGACATTGGCCGATATCCGCGAGGCCGTGCAGCGCTCCAGCGTCAACCTGCCCAAGGGTGCGCTGTTCGGCGACAACCGTATCTCCACCCTGGCGGTCAACGACCAGCTGTTCGAGGCGCACGAGTACGCCGACATCATCGTCACCTATCGCAATGGCTCGGCGGTGCGGATCAAGGACCTCGCCACGGTCCAGCTGGGCGCGGAAAACGACTACAGCCAGTACTGGCCGAATGGCCGACCGGGTGTGGCCCTGGTGATCCGGCGCCAGCCGGGGGCCAATATCGTGGCCACCGCCGAGCGTATCCAGGCCGCCCTGCCGGGCTTGCACGCGGCGCTGCCGGCGGCCATGGAGGTCGAGGTGCTCAATGACCGTACCCGCACCATTCGCTCCTCGCTGCATGAAGTGATGCTGACCCTGGTAATCGCCATTGTGCTGGTCGTCGGGGTGATGGCGCTGTTTCTGCGCCAGTGGTCGGCGACCCTGATCGTTTCAACCGTACTGGCGGTTTCCCTGATAGCGACCTGTGCGGTGATGTACCTGGCGGGCTTCAGCCTGAACAACCTGACACTGGTTGCCATCGTGATCGCCGTGGGCTTCATCGTCGACGATGCCATCGTCGTGGTCGAGAACATCCACCGCCACCTGGAGGCAGGTGAAAGCCGCTATGGCGCAGCGCTCAAGGGTGTGCGCGAGATCGGCTTCACCGTAGTCTCGATCAGCGTTTCGCTGGTGGCGGCGTTCATTCCGCTGCTGTTCATGGGCGGCGTGATCGGCCGCCTGTTTCGTGAGTTTGCGTTGACGGCGACAGCGGCCATCCTGATCTCCGTGGTGGTCTGCCTGACGTTGGTGCCAACGCTGGCGGCGCTGTTCATGCAGGCACCCAAACACCGCGAGGGCAACGCGGCGGGCTTCACCAGCAGGCTGGTCAGTGGTTACGACCGCGCGCTCTGTTGGGCGCTCGACCACCAACGCAGCATGCTCGGTATCTTCATGCTCAGCGTGGTCTTGAGCGTGACCAGCTTCGTGATGATTCCCAAGGGGTTCTTCCCGCTGCAGGACACCGCCTTCGTCATCGGCTTCACCCAGGCCGCGCCGGATATCGCCTATGACGAGATGGTCGCCAAGCATAAGCAACTGGAGGCGATCTTCAGCCAGGATCCGGCGATCATCAGCTACAACCATGGGGTCGGTGGCGCCACCAGCGACTCCATTGGCAATGGGCGCATCTGGCTGGTGTTGAATGACCCTGGCCAGCGTGACGAAAATGTCAGTCAGGTCATCGACCGCCTGCGCCCGCAACTGGCCCAGGTGCCCGGGATTCAGGTGTTCCTGCGGGCCGCTCAGGACATCAACATCGGCGTTGGGGTGCCACGTGCCCAGTACCAGTATGTGCTGCGCGCGCAGAGCAGTGCCGAGTTGGCACAATGGACCCGGACGCTCACCGAGCGTCTGCGGCAGCTGCCAGCGTTCCAGGATGTTTCCCATGACCTGCAGCTGGACGCCAACATCACCCGCCTGACCATTGACCGGGACGAGGCGGCCCGTTACGGGTTCTCGGCCGCGGATGTCGACAACGCCCTGTATGACGCCTTCGGCCAGCGGCAGATCAACGAGTACCAGACCGAGACCAACCAGTATCAGGTGGTGCTCGAATTGAGCACGGCGCAACGCGGTGACGCCGAGAGCCTGGCGTTCTTCCACCTGCGCTCGCCGACAACCGGCGAGATGGTGCCGCTGCGTGCCTTCGCGCGCCTCGAGGCGCAGGAGAGCGGTCCCCAGGTCATCGCCCACAACGGTATGCTGCCTGCGGCCAATATCTCCTTCAACCTGAGTGCGGGTGTGGCCTTGGGGGATGCGGTGGCGCAGCTCGACGCGCTGCAGCTGGAGGTCGGTATGCCGGCCTCGGTCACCGGTACTTTCCAGGGCGCGGCCCAGGCGTTCCAGGCGTCGCTGGCCAGCCAGCCGTTGCTGATCCTTACCGCGATGCTTGCGGTTTACATCATCCTCGGTGTGCTCTACGAGAGCTTCGTCCACCCGCTGACCATCCTGTCGACGCTGCCTTCGGCGGGCATCGGCGCCATTCTGCTGCTGTGGGCCTGGCAACTGGACTTCTCGATCATGGCCTTGATCGGGCTCATCCTGCTGATCGGCATCGTCAAGAAGAACGGCATCCTGTTGATCGATTTTGCTTTGCATGCCCAGCGCCTCGAGGGCTTATCGCCACGGGAGGCGATCCACCAGGCCTGCCTGACCCGCTTTCGGCCGATTCTGATGACCACCCTGGCCGCATTGCTCGGCGCGGTGCCCCTGATGCTGGCGTTCGGCACCGGGGCCGAGCTGCGTGAGCCGCTGGGCGTAGCCATCGTCGGCGGGCTGATGCTCAGCCAGGTGCTGACGATGTTGACGACGCCGGTGGTCTACCTTGCGCTGGACCGCCTGTCGCGGCGCCGCAGCCAGGCCCTGGCTGCACAGCCCGCGGGAGGTGCGCTATGAAGCGGCCCCTGTACAGGCGAGCCTCGCTCGCGCTGATGGCGGTGCTCGGCCTGGCCGGTTGTGCGAGCCAGGAGCCCGCCCAGCGAGCGCTGGTGACGGCGTCAGCCACAACGCCCTCGACGTTGGCCACCCTGTCGCCACGCTGGTGGGAGAGCTTCGAGGATCAGTCGTTCGAGCGCCTTATCGGTCTGGCATTGCGTGACAACCTGAACCTGCTGAGTGCCACCGAGCGGGTCCGCGAGCGGCGTGCCCAGCGCAGTCAGGCGGCTGCCGCGCTGCTGCCCGACATCGCCATCGGCGCTGATTACGGGGCTTCCCGCAACGCCCTGGACGGCCGTGCGACCGCGCATTTCTACGGCCTGGACCTGGCCTGGGAGCTGGATGTATCCGGGCGGCTGCGGGCCTTGCGCAATGCCGGCGATGCCGAGCTGCGGGCTGCCGCCGAGGACTATCGCAGCTTGCGCATCGGGCTGATGGCGGAAGTCGCCAACACCTACCTGAGCTATCGCCTGGCGCAGCAGCAACTGGCGATCGCCACCCGTGCCAGCGCGACACAGCGGGAAACCGCCCGGGTGACTCGTGAACGTTTCGCCCAAGGTACCGTGAATCGCCTCGATGTCGAGCGCATCGAAGCCCAGGTGCAGGTGACCGAGGCGCAAATTCCGCTTGCCCGGCAGCAACAGGTCGATGCGCGTTATGCGCTGGCCTATTTGCTGGCGGCCGAGCAGCAGGCGGTCGACGCGATCCTGGCGCAGGGCGCCGAGACGCTCCGCCAGCCGCGCCAGGATGCCCTGACGAGCCTGCTCGAGGTGCCCGTGGAGATCCTGCGGGAACGGCCGGACGTCCGCGCCGCCGGTGAGCGCCTGCAGGCAGCGGGTGAGGCGCTGGCTGCCAACCGGGCGGCGCGTTACCCACAACTGACGCTGGGCGCCCTGGGCGGGTTCGAGCGTGGGGCCAGCGCGCCTGCCTGGTCATTGACCGCTGGGCTGCTGCAGCCGCTGTTCGACTTTGGGCGCATCCGCGCTGGTATCGAAGCCAGTGATGCACGTCGGGCTCAGGCGCTCCTAGCTTACGAGACGTCGCTGCGCCAGGCACTGCGGGAAACCCAGAGCGCCATTCACGCCTATGGCCAGGACTGGCAACGCCAACAGCGTCTGGACCAGGCCGTGGCTGCCGCCACGCGCGCCGTCGAGCTGGCGCGTAACCAGTACGAGGTGGGCACCGTGTCACTGCTGGAGGTACTGGACGCCGAGCGCAGTCTGTTCGACATCCAGCGCAGCCAGGCGCAGGCCAGCAGCGATGTATCACGGTGCTGGGTCGAGCTGCACCGGACCATGGGCATTGCCCCGCAGGCTGCTGCCGACGCACTCGCCGCGCGCAAGTGATCAGGCTCAGCCAGCAGGTGCCTGGCGCGGGCATGCCAGGCGGTAGTCGCTATTCACCGGCTCGGGTGCGCTAAGCCACCTGGGCCTTATGCAGGACCGTTCAGGCTGCGGATCATCAGCCTTGTGGAGTTCAGATGAAACGTCAAACCGGGTTGATCGCAGGCCTGCTGGGCCTCTGGGTTTTAAACAGCTCGCCACTGCAGGCTGAAGAGCGTGGCGAAACCACGGCCTATACCTATGGCATGAAGCTGGATATCGCCAAGGTCATTCGCATCGAAGAGCCGCAGTCGCCGACCTGTGAGGTGGTGCAGGTGAAAATGACTTACCTGGATTCACAAGGAAGCACGCAGACGCTTAGTTACCTGAAGCTGGCTGATGTCTGTGTCAGTAATGGCTAGTAACTTCCGGTAGGCCATAGCCCCAGGGGTTGCCGTCGATATGCCAACACAGCGATAGATGGGCAGCATCTTCTGCAGAATAGTTGTTGAAGTTGGGGCGGAATTATCCTAGGGCTTGCTGACGGGATTTATGCTTGCCTGAAACGGCCGGGCGGTGGTCGAGCAGATCGATGCAGATATGGATGCGCGGCTAAAAGCTATTTCCGGCAGCACCGAAAATGCCTGGGTAGGTTTCGGCGTCGCTGCCAGGGGCATTTGGAAATGGCTCTGGAGCCAGAAATCCATCGCCTGATGCTGCGAGATGCCAGGGCCGTCCTGGGCGGCACATCGCCAGAGCCGCAGCGTCATTGCATCGAGTCCATGCAGCGTCTGATCGACGACCTTATCGAGCAGGGCGTGGTTGTCGAAACGGCTTCCGAGGCGTTGGCATCGTTGATCTACGGCAGTTTGTCCGAAGCCGCGTTCTGGATTGCCGAGCAAGAGGGCTCCGTGCGGTTGGCACGTGGGGTCAGTGCTTTGAATTTGCTGCTGCGGGGGTTGTTGATAGAGCCCCCTAAGTAGCATCAGGTCGCCTCAAACTTTAAGGCTGCTGTTGGGCGCGGTGCGCTTCATCTCCGGCCTTGAAGCACTACGCAAGTTGTAGCAATCGACGTTTTGGTAGGTTGCTGAGGGGGCTAAAGCTCCTTCGCGTATCGCTATCTGGAGTGCATGAGATTGTCACAGACTGGTTCGAACAGGCTTATCCAGCCCTGGCAGGGTGAGCTCTGGATGGAACCCGATTACGCGTTGTTCAAAGGGCTGTCGGGGCACGCCACCCAGCACCGTCATTACGCTCACCAATGCATCAGTGTGCTGCAAGTCGACCAGGCTGGCTCGTGGCGCTGGATCGAGTCGATGCAGGCGCATGAGGCCGATATGCCAGGTGCTGTCGTGCTTGCCGTCTATGCCGAACCGCTGTCGTTCAGCCTCTGCAGTTTGCATGCCCTCGCCGAAGTGGCCTCGGCATTGTTACCTGGGCTGGCAAAGGCAATGCAGGCAATTGCTCGGCAACCGATCCCAGAGCGTCTGCAGGCCGCGTTGCTGCGGATGGACGAGCAACTGCAGGGCAAAGTCAGTGCTGCCGATCTCGCCTGCAATGTGCACACCTCGCAGAGTCACCTACAGCGTCTCTTCGATAGCCGTCTCGGTCTTTCGATAAGACGCATGGTGTTGTGGCGGCGACTGCGTCTGGCCCTGCGCCTCGCTATCCAGGGGCATTCGCTGACCGAGGCGGCACACGCTTCAGGCTTTGCAGACTCCGCACATCTGTCGCGAACATTGAGGGGCATGTTTGGCATCAGCGGGCGACAGAATCTGCGTCATTTATCTCTTCGCCTGCTTCCGCTAGCCCACCCAGATGGCGTGGCAGAGGTGGATCCGCTGGCTTGAGTGCCACGGGCACGAATGGCTGCAGCAATTGCGCCATATACCCCTGGGGGTAGTCCGGTTGTGAGCCGATACCAAGGTCGTTTGCGTGCAACTCCAAACCCTTCAGTGAAAGCAGTGCCCATCAGCCGATCCCAAAAACTGAGGAGCAGCGCGAAGTTCACATCACCGGCACGGCCGTATTTGATGCGGTGATAGCGGTGTACCGGAGCCCAGACGAAAAGCCGATCAAGATAGCCGACTCGAATATCGACATTGCTGTGCTGCAGCAGCAATTGGATGGCGATCGCAAAAGCCAGTAGCGCTGCGATATTTTCCGGTAAGCCCAAGAGCAACAGCGGGGCGATGCCGGCGATGGCCTCGAGAAATTGGTGCGCAGGGTGCTTCATCAACCCATTGAAATCATACAAGCGTTTCGGGCTCTGGTGAACGGCATGCAAGCGCCACAGCCATTTGTTCTGGTGGCTGGCCCAGTGCATGAGCGTGATGCCGAGGTCCGCAGCGAGTATGGCAATTACCAGCTGCAGGCCAATCGGCCATTGATCAGGCCACAGGCCCAAGTCGGGAAATAACAGGGCAAACCATGGGAGAGCCATGATGCTCAGGCAGTTGAGGCTCTCGTTGGTGACGGCATGCAGGCTGTCCCTCAAGCCGTCTCCCAGGTTCTTACTCCATTCGCCCTTGAAAGGCAGCTTCCATTCAGTGATGAATGAAATGGCGATGGCAATGGCAATGGCGAGCATCAGCAGCGCTATCAATGCCCAAAGCGGCGCACCTTGCCGCTCAGTCAGCCAGCACGCCGAAGCAATGAATCCGAAGAAGAACAGGGGCGCATAAAGGGCCCGACCCAAGTTGGCCATGAGAAAGCTTCATGTCAGGGAGCCTCATGATCAGCTGACGATGGCCATTGATACTTGAACAAAGCGATCAACATCCCTGCCTTGGAGCTACTGGCTACTGTTGCAAAGCGAAGAAGGGGAGGTGAAAAGACCAGGGTGTTTCGTCAGTGTACGCAACGTGGTCTCTAGGTCAGCAAATATCAGCGCTTTGAGCAGCACCCGGCCACCGCCCGGGAGCTCGAGCGTAACGCGCGCATTTCCAAGATCGTTGGCTACCCGAACAAATTCGTGACCGGAGAGCGAACTTGGATGCCTGGGTATAAGCCGAAAGGTAAGGGCGTTGTTACCCTAGACGCTTGCAAGTCAGCATCTCGACAGGTTGCCAAAGCACAGGGGCCTTCAAAAAACGCTCAGGCGGTGGTAACCGGTGGAGAGGTGATTGGTAACCGTCGAAGTGGGGTCTATCATCTGCCTGCCGGCTGCCCAAGCTACGGCCAGGTTTCTGAAAAAATCAGGTGATCTTTGGCTCTGAGTCCGACGCGGTGGATGCGGGTTTACGCAAGGTGGGTAACTGCAGATGAGTGAATCTCAGCAGGTCGGGATCGATGCCCTAGCTCACGACTCCGGGCTGGATGAGCGTACCGACCGGCAAATCGGCGTCAGAGAACTGGAAAGTCCAGTCGATAGAAGCCCCTGGCTGAGTTGAACGCTAAAAATGTAGCTAAATCCGCCGAGGTTGAAACGAAGCGGTTGCTATAAAGTCCGTTCAGCCAAAAGGCTGAACGTTGGAAAATGACCTTGCTCAGAGTTAGCATTGCAGCGAGGTTTATCATGGCCAGACCGTCTTAGAATCGTCAAAAGCAGGGAACTCTGGATCGCAATGGCGTCATCCATGTGTCGGCGGAGGGTCTAGCAATCACTTGCTATGACAAAGAAGGGCATACGCTAGTAAATACTAGGTTATCTAACCTTCAGCTCCGTAATGAAACGCTCATTTCAGCCGCGATCCACCATCTGTATGGAAAAGTTCGGGATGCCGAGCCATCTGAATGAGCGTGGCTGAGCCTGTTGGCACCGTGGCCAGTGCCGTATCAGCGCTTCTAAAACTGACAAAGAGTCGGGGGCGCATTTGCCCAGTACTGGAGTGATTGCACGTCCGACTGAATCAGGAAGGCCTGATTGATCTTGATACCTAGATTATCGACTATGTGCCGGTCGAGGACGGGCCAACAGACTACTCCAGAGTCACCGATGAGATGGAGGAACAACTGTGAAAGCAGCGGTTTACGATGCGCAAGGCGCTCCCAGCGTTTTAAAGTATGTCGATATCCCCACCCCGGCCATAGGGGCCGACGACGTCCTGGTTCGCGTCGAGGCGATCTCGATTGAAGGAGGCGATCTGATCAATCGCCGTTCGACACCGCCACCACGCCCATCCTGGGTCGTTGGTTACGCGGCCTCGGGCATAATCGCAGCAGTCGGATCGAACGTCTGCGGGCGTAAGGTTGGCGATAGAGTTGCAGCTTTCGACATGCAGGGATCGCATGCCGAATTCTGGGCGGTGCCGGCACGGCGGACATGGCGTATACCCAAAGGGGTGGATGCGGCAGACGCGGCAGTGCTGCCGATCTCGTTCGGCACCGCACACCACTGCCTTTTCACGCGAGGCGCACTGCAGAAGGGAGAAACCGTTCTAATCCAGGCTGCTGCTGGCGGTGTGGGTCTGGCTGCCATCCAGCTTGCCGCGCAAGCGGGCGCCACGGTCATCGCCGTGGCAAGCGGGTCCGAACGAAGCAGCCGATTGATCGAGCTCGGTGCCGATCATGTCGTGGACCGCGCTGCCGGGGACGTCGTAGACACCGTTCGGCAGATCACAGATGGCGTCGGTGTTAGCCTCGTCATCGACCCGGTAGGCACGACGCTTTCGGCTTCTCTTTCGGCCCTCGCAGCTGAGGGGCGTCTGGTCTTCGTCGGCAACGCGGGCGGCGGGGACCTAGCCGTCGACTTATGGACGGCGATGCAGTCCAACCAGACACTGATGGGCGTGTTCATGGGATCGCTTTTCGAGAGACCCGCTGTTCGCTCAAGTGTGGATGACCTGTTTCAAGCGGTCGCTACGGGGCGCATCCGGGCCGTCATAGACCGAACGTTCCCCTTGGCAGCCGCCGCAGCAGCCCACGAATTTGCAGAGACGGCGAAGCCGCTTGGCCGCATTATTATGAAACCGTGAAGCATGTTCGGATAGAGTAAGCACTGTAAGCAGACTGCAACCTGGTCAATTAAAGCGCCCAGATTCCACACTTGCGAAGGTTTTTCGTCGAAAGTACAACGTGTGGGCATACTGTTCCAATGCCTGCCACCATATGTCTTATCCGGGGTCACACTCGAATCTGCGCCCAGACGAAGGATTTTGCCCGCTCGCAGTGGTTGGTATTGTAAGAAGGAGAGCGGGTTGTTGAGGAAGGCGATTGAATCAAATCGAGAACTTTCGATATCAGCTAGGTAATGGATGAAAGGTAAGTCAAACAGCTATTGATGAAGTAATAAAGTTTTGACTCCGCTCAGTTGCAGCATTTATCCGATAACCGACATCAGCTTATCCATTCAAGATCAACATGTACCCGATCCGTGGGGGCGCTTTTACCGCCGATAGCTGCCAGTCGTTTCTGAGCGTTGCCTATGAGTTCTCGGGGGCAGGCTCCCAATCCGCATATCAACGGGTCTAAGGGCTTTGAGGCAGTAGTGCGTTCCAGCTGCTGGGCGGCGGTTTGTCCGTGAGCCTTGCACGGGACGAGCGGTAGCGGCGAGTTGCTGAATTTGTGATTGGCTTCCGCCAAGGGGGCTTTGATGGCCATGTGCCGCATGTTTTAATTCGCGCCCTCAAAACGACGTTCTTCTTTCAGGGATGATCCTATGTTCTTCCGCAATGGATCTGCGGCGGTATACCTTTGCCTGTCCAACTGGTCGCTGGCCGTGTCGGCGCAGACGCCACCGCTCCGGTAAGGAGCGCAAAAGGTTTCTACCGATATCACCGGCGCCTGCGCATTATCCCAGGAAGTGCCTTTTCGGCCACCCAGCCTATGTAGGCAACTCGGTCCGTGCCCGCTTCAGAGCCGAGTCGCCTGGCTAAAAATCGTTGTGCCCGCTCGCCTGGCGCTGGAACTCTCCCGCCTCTTTTGGCCACTCACTGGCATTCGGGCTATCTATCTCAGCTTATCATTTCAGGAATAGGCTAATCAGCAATGAATCCTACTCAAACAGGTTCCGGCGTATCGCATCACACCGTGTCGTCCTCTCCCAGTGAGCATTTAAGGCTAGAAACCCCACACACGGGTACTTCAGCGCAGACCCTAATCGCAGCCTTACCCGCTTCTGTTCTGGGCGGCGAGTAGGGTGTTGACGCCATGTCTGTCGTGCACCCATGGGGCTGTGTCGGTTAGCAGGTGTGGATTGGGCTTCGCCGTGAGGGCAGTTTATCAAGAAAGCCAACCCTGCGATCGAATGGCCTGCTGCACTCAAGATCAGCAGCCCGGAGCGATGGCGTCACGGTGTCGGGGCCAATAGCATTGCTTGCCGTTTGTCGAACGGGGGGCACTTCGCTCTGCCGGTTTTTACCAACCTAGTAAGCGCAGACGCTCTGCGCCGACTTGGGAGATAGCTATGACAGTCGAAGACAAGAATGGCCCGGCAGCACCCTATCAAGGTCCCTCCGTTAACAGCTCTACGCAGGGGCATGGATCGAAGCAGGAGCAGGACGCCGTCAAATCCGAGGCGCAGCGCGATGGCGACTTGGCGTCGCCTGCCGATGATGAGGACGCATTGAACGACGGCGGGCAGGGTGGTTCGAAAACCGACTGATCGCGCTGCGAGCGAACGCGTTGAACCCGGTCCTGCACCGGGTTTTTCGTTTTGGTATCTCGTTTCGAGGCTTTTTCAGTTGGCATGGTTGTTCTCCACAGACCGGCTCTGCCCAGGCAGAGCCGGTCGGGCCGTCACCAGAACTTCATGGTGTACGCGACGATCAGGCGATTCTCATCGAGGTCCTGGGTCAGGCCGTTGCCCGAGCGGAAGGTGACATTGCGCCAGCGCACGTTGACGCCCTTCAACGCGCCACTCTGCACGATGTAGCCGATGTCGGTGTCGCGCTCCCATTCGCGGCCATTGCGGATCGCGCCGCTGTGGATGTCGCTGCCGGCGACGTAGCGGGTCATGAAGGACAGGCCGGGAATGCCCATGCCGGCGAAGTCGTACTCATAGCGCAGCTGCCAGGATTTTTCGTTGATCTTGGTGAAGGGGTTGAAGGTCACCAGGTTGGCCACGTAAGGCGTGCCGGTGTCGATGACCGGGAACGCACTGTCGCCAGACAGGCGCTGGAACGCAGCTGAAAAACGTTGGAAGCCGACACTCAGCGTGAACATGCCGTTGAGGTTGCGGTTATCGATTTCGCCGGCCTTGCCCGCGCCGATGTCGCGGCTGTCGAAGTAGCGCAGATCGGTTCTCAAGCTGACCTCGTCGCTGAGTGGCCAGGTATGAACGACGCCTGCGAACTGCTGACGATAGATGTCGTCGAGTTCGCCGTGGTGGTAGCGCAGCGTCAGGTTCCGATTGACCTGGTAGTCGCCACCGAACATATCCAGGTGCGCGCTGCTTTGCCCTGCATAGCTGATGTCATCGTTTCCCGAGGAATCACGGCCATTGGCGTGGGTCAGGCGGCCAGCCGTGAAGGTCAGGTTGTCGATCTCGTTGGACGTCAGGATGGCGCCGCTGAAGGTCGATGGCAGCAGGCGTGTGTCGCTGTAGTAGGCCAGTGGCAATATCGGCATCAGCGTACCGACGCGCAGTTCGGTTTCCGACAGGCGCATCTTGCCGGTCAGCCCCAGCTCGCTGTAATCGTCCACCGGCTCCTGGCTGGTTGGGCCGAAGGGCAGAAGCCCAGTGCCGCGCCGATCACGACTCGAATCGAGCTTGATGCCCAGCTCGGCCAGTGCATCCACACCGAAGCCGATGCGCCCTTCGCTGTAACCGGAGTTGAATTGCGCGATGAAGCCCTGCGTCCACTCTTCGGCTTTCGCCTGGGCGGCGCCGCTTTGTCGGAAGTCACGGTTCAGATAGAAGTTGCGGGTGGTCAGGCTGGCGCTGCTGTCTTCGATGAAGTCAGCGTTGGCCGGCAGCGCCGCGGTCAGCAGGGTGCCGATGACAAGGGTCACGGCAGAGCGGGAAGTCATCATGGTCCTGAGCATTGTTGTTGGTCTCCAGGAGCTGGTATTGGATAAAACTCGGGCGTAAGCGCTCCCTGCCGCGCTGTAGGGGCGCGACGAGGGGGCCAGGTTGGGGCGCCGGGCGATACCGGCGAGAGGTCAGGTTTGCGACGCGGCCGGGAGCGGCTGGACAGGGGCAGCCTTGTCGACGATGCGTCCGACAATGAAGGCGCATAGCGCCAGGATCGCAGGGCAGATAGCCAGGATCAGAAAGCTCTTGACCACGGGAAGGCCGCTGTTGAGTACGTAGGCACCCAGCAATGGCCCGAGGATCGAACCGATCTTGGCGATCGAGGTAGCCCAGCCCGCACCGTTCGCACGGATGGCGCTGGGATAGAAGATGCCGGCGATGCTGAGAATCCCGTAATGGCTACCTTTGACGAACACGGCACCGACCATGCTGAGGATCAGGAACGCGCTGCCCTGCATGCCGGTAATGCCGAGTATCAGCAGGAAGGGCAGGGCAAGCAGCGGGTAGATCATGACGGCGTAGGGGCCACGAGTATCCACGAAACGCATCATGGCCAGGCCGGCCATGGCGCCAGTGAACGAGGCGATCGAACTGACCCAGGAGGCGGTCGCCCGGTCGAAGCCGGCGTAGGTATAGACCAGCGGGCTCCACGAGGCGAGGAAGTACATGGCCATGGAGCTGGCCGAATAGCCGATCCAGATCATCGGCGTAATCCATTTCAGCTTGCCGAGGAACAATTGGCTGACGCGGAAGTTCTTGGTTCCCACGTCGATTTCGTCGAGTAGCACGAAGCGATCATCGGGGCGAACGTCGATGTCAGGATCGAGACGCTTGAGGATCCGCGCGATTTTCTCTGGTTCGCGGCGCTTGGTAGTCAGGAAACGCACCGACTCGGGGAGGGTGAAGAGCAGCAGGCCGCTGGCCAGGAGAGTCAGGATACCGCCGACGATGAACACACCCTGCCAGCCGATGTGGGGGGCCAGCCAGACGGTAAGCGGCCCGGCCATGGCACTGCCAAGGCTGAAGCCGACCATGATGATGGTCACCACCGTGGAGCGATAGCGCTTGGGAACGAACTCGATATTCAACGCCCAGCACAGTGGCAGCATCGCGCCCAATGCGAAGCCGTTGCAGAAGCGCAGCACCATCAGCGATTCGTAGCTGTTGGCCAGCGCAAACAGCAGGGTCAGCACGCCAAAGGAAACGGTCGAGAAGATGATGGTGGGACGGCGGCCGATGCGGTCCCCCAGATAACCGAAGAAGAACCCACCGAGCATCATGCCGAACAGGCCTACCGAGAAGATCTCACCCAGCTGGATCTTGTTCAGACCGACTTCGTCGGCAATGTACGAGGCAGTATGCGACAGCACCAGAAGATCGAAGCCGTCCAGGAAGGTGATCAGCACTGATACGGCGATCACCAGGTAGTTGAAGCGCGTCAGCTTGCGACCCTCGATAAGGGCGGCAACATCGATTGTGCGTGGTTGTGACATTGTTATTCTCCACAGCGCTGCGATTTTTTGTTGTAGGCCCCGTATTGCTGCGGGGCATCAGCCTTTACTGCAGGTTGAAACTCAGGCGCTCTTGTAACGCCGACGTCGGTACATCGCTGACCTTGCCCTGCGGCCCTGCCAGATCCAGGGCGTGTGCAGCAGCGGCGCCCATGGCGATGCAGGGCCCCATGACGCGTATGCTCGACAGCGCGGCGGCATCGGCGTCTACGCAGCGTCCGGCTACCACCAGGTTTTCACTGCCTTCCGGCAGCAGGCTGCGCAGTGGCACGCTATGCACATGCTCATCGCCGAAGGGCTCCCACTGATAGCCTTTGGCATCGCCATGCAGCTCCACTGGCCAGGACGTCAGCGCAACCGCATCGGGGAAACGCGTTGCCGCTCGCACTTCATCGGTAGTCAGATGATGCTGGCCGACGATCCAGCGGGTCTGGCGGATGCCCGGCAGGGCATAGGCACGAACCCGCGCCTGGCCGTAGACCTCGGGGTACTCGGCTTTGAGGAAGGCAATCACCTTGTCCACCTGCTGGCGCCCCTCGATGGCGACATGCGAGGCGAACACCGGATCCAGCGGCGTTTCGATATGGGTCATGTTGAAGGCGGCCGTGCCACGCCCGGGAAACTGGAAGAACAAGCCGTCGTCGCGCTCGATGCCATAGTCCCTGGCGCGGGCCTTGACCCGCTCGGTGAATGCCTCGCGGCTTGGCAGGTGAGTTTCGTCGATATGCTCCATGACAAACATCTGCGTGCCGTATATCGGCGTGTCGGGCTCGCGGCAGGCGAAGCCCGCATTCCAGGTCAGGGCGGCATCGCCGCTGGCATCGACGAAGCCGTCGGCATCCACCTGGACATCACCATAGCGCGTGGCCAGCTGGACCTGGCAGACGCGATTGCCCTCGCGCACCACGTCGCGCAGTACCGCCCCAAGCACAACGGTGATGCCGGCATCGAGGATCTGCTGGCCGATCCAGCGCCCCAATGCCACCTCGTCGTAGTACACGACGGTGGTCAGCGGGCCGACCTTGTGATGCAGGTCACCGCTGGCCCCAAGGTCGCGCAAAATACCATCGGCGATGCCATGGGTCAGTTGGCGACGATTCGGGCCGTTGGAAAATAGCCCGCAGAAGGTGCCGATGATCGAGCCGACAGCTTGGCCACCCAGCATGGGTAGAGCGTCGAACAGCACCACGCGCTTGCCCAGGCTCGCTGCTTCGAGGGCGGCAGAAATACCGGAAATCCCCGCACCCGCGATACAAATATCGGCCTTGAGGCGTTGCGCCTGTGGGGCATGGTCACGACGAACGGTGCGAATGATATGAGCCATGAATACCTGCCTTGTGCTGAAAAAAGTGCAGCCGAACCCGCCACCTGGACAATGCCGGTGAAAAGCCTCGACAAGGGTTGGGAGAGAGCCTTCAGGGCTCCGCGTTAGCGCGTTGAGTTGCTTGATTTTCCTTTCGGCTGTCGAGGTGTCGCGGGGTGACCTCGACGGTGCCTGCGTCGGCGTCGACGCGTACCCAGTCGCCGGTACGAATACGCCACAGAGGATCGTCATCGAACGCCGTCAACGCGGGTGCATGAACCACAACGGCGCCGAGGGCCATCTTGGCGGTCATTTCATTGAACAGCATGGCGCCGGGCGCAACGCCGGCGAGGCGGGCGATATGAAACTGCGAGGACCACCCGGAAGAGCCCTTCGCACCGGGAAACACCAGGACCTTGCCCGCAAAGCTGATGCCTTTCAGTTCATGGCGAGTCTCGATCACCGTACCGCTGCGTGGGTCGATACCACCCCAGCCGGAAATACGGTCACGTGTCACCAGTGCTTCGCCTTCGAAGACGCCACCGACCACCTTGCGACCTTTGAGCGTGAACGAATCGGTCATTTCAATGCTCCCGTCCAGTGTCCTTCGATGGCAGCCTGTATGCAGTCGGCAGTGGTCCCGAACCAGGTTTCGATCCCCATGATGGCGGGCAGGTAATGGGCCTGTTTCGCCGAATCTACCGCAGCCACCTGGGTACCCTTGGGAACCACCCTGCCGATGGCCGAGCAGGTATCGGTCATCAGGTGGCCGCCGGCCGCCTCGATGATGCGCGTGTAGCCGGCCTGATCAGCGAGCTGTTTGATGGAGGCCGCGGTGAAGATCCATAGCTCGGTGTTTACGCTCAAGCGCTGGCCCTCGAGCAACTGGCAGACTTCCCAGATTTGCTCCAGGCTGTAGTGCGGGCAGCCGAGCATGACAAAGTCCACCTGTGCGTTTCGCGCGGTGATATTGACCTGTTCGTAGGCCCAGCGGCGTTCGGCTTCACCGAAGCGCAGCACCGACTCGATCTGCCGCCTGCCAAACGCTTCTTCGCGGGTGCGTGCTTCAGGTGTGACGCCAACCAGGTGATACATCTCCACGCCGCCACTGGAGGCGGCGGCCGCGCCGAAGTGCTTGAGGCGGGCCAGGTTGGGCTGGTGGCGGATGCCTTCGATCACCGGGATGCGATCCTGCACCTGCTCGCCCAGCCAGTAGCCGAGCAACCCCCAGTCCGCGGTGCTGCTGACATCAATGTCCAGTTGAACCAGGTGCGTACCGCGACGGTTATCGTCAATGTGCAGGCCCCAGTAGGGAATCTTGCCGGTCAGCATGGCCGCACCGGTGCTTTCCCGGCCCTCGGCATTGGTCCGGGCGCCAAGCACCGAATTGACGTAGATCACCGCCGAGGATTCCATCCAGGCGCAATGCTCGCCTTTGACCGGCACGTTGCCGACCTGATAGGGCGTGCAGGTATTGAGCGGCTGCACGCCCAAGGCGCTGCTGTAGCTTTGCCCCCGCTCGTAGATGCGTACCACGTCCTCGCTGACCCCTTGTCGCGCGGCGTTCTTAGGGTCGATGCCCTGCTGCAGATGACTGCTGAAGACCTTGACCTTGGGGATCGGCACGACCTCGGCGCTATCCAGGTTGAACTCGCTGAATACCGCATCCATGCCGCCATTACGGTCGCCGTACTGGCGCAGAAAAGGGGTGGTAGCGCCAATGGTGCCGGCAACGTTGTGGGTATCGACCAGGCATTCGGCCCCCAGGGCCTCGCCATAGCGCACCAGCAGGTCCATGGCCTTGCTGACGGCCGGGCCCTGGGCACCATCGAGCATGGCCTTTTCATCGTCACGCAGTTTCATCGGCCGGCCTCCTGCTCGTCGCTGATGTCCAGCGGCTTGATCAGCACGGCGCCGTGCTCCATGCCCTTGACCGCGCCCCGGTAGATGTCCAGCCAACCGCCTCCGAACTGGGCCGGTTGGGGCTGCCAGCGCTCTGCGCGTACCTGGAACTCTGCGGCATCTATACGTGCATCGAGACGATTGTCGTCCAGGTCGATGTCGATGATGTCGCCATCTTCCACCAGCGCCAGCGGGCCGCCGACGGCTGCTTCCGGGGCGACCTCCGCCACCACCAGGCCTTTGCATACCAGGCCGGAAAGGTGACCGTCGGTGAGCATGGCCACCTTGTCTCCGAGACCGGCGCCGTCAATCGCGAACACCACGCGCGATGCGCCGCCGCCCATGGCCGGGCCACCACGTACACCGGCACCGCGCATCACCACCACATGACCCGGTTTGATACGCCCGTCCTGCAGTGCATCAATGGCATCGGCAGAGCGTTCGAAACAGATCGCCGGCCCGCTGAAACGGCGCATCTTGCTGGGGTCTATGCCATATTTGACGATCCCTGCCTGGGGCGCGATGTTGCCACGCAGCATGACGATCGCCGGTTGTGTCGCGAACGGACGCTGTAGAGGCCGGATGACCTGCTCATCGCCAACGACCACCCCCTGCAGATTGTCGGCGAGGGTCTTGCCGGTAACGGTCAAGGCGTCACCGTGCAACAGCGGCTCCAGGCGCTTGAGCAGGGCGCGGCCGCCACCCGCGGCCTCCATCTGCTCGATACTGTGCTCGCCCATGGGCCGCACGCCAACCAGTACCGGTATGCGATTGCCCAGTTCGCGGAAAAGCGCGTAGACATCGACATCGATGCCACCTTCCGCGGCTACGGCCTGCATGTGCTTGATGCAGTTCACCGAGCCACCCGCGGCGAGTACAACACTGACTGCATTGGCAAACGCGCCGGGGCTGAGGATGTCGCGTGGCTTCAGGTCTTCTTCGATCATGGCCACGATGCGTTGCCCGGCCAGGCGCACGAAGTCGAACATCTGCGGGCTGTTGGCGGCAATCGGCGAGCTACCCGGCAATGCCATCCCCAGCGCTTCGCAGACCAGATGCATGGAATTGGCCGTACCCATACCGGAACACACGCCTGGCCCCTTGATGGCATTGCGCGCCATGCCTACCAACTCTTCGATCGGCAGCTTGCCTGTGACGGCGTGCATGGAACCGATGAATACGTCTTCGATATCGACATGCTGGCCGTTGTATTCACCGCTGGGCTGGTAACCACAGACCACCACCAGGGTCGGAATATTCAGGCGAGCGGCGGCCATCAGCTGACCGGGGACCGTCTTGTCACAGGAGGCCAGGCAGATCATGCCGTCGAGCTGAGCCCCCTCGACCGCTACCTCGATGTCATTGGTAATCAGGTCGCGAGCGGCCAGCATGTAGGCGCCGCCGGCTCCCGCGCCGGTGATGAAATCGCTTGGCGCTGCGGTACGAATCTCGAAGGGCAGGGCGCCAGCATCGCGGATCGATTGCTTGAGCTCGGCGGCGATTCCATCCAGGTGACTGAAGCAAATGGCCAGGTTGGAGGAGGAATTGACGATGGCGATCTTGGGTTTTTCCAGTTCGCTTTCGTCGATCCCCAATGCTCGCCATTGGGCAGCGCGCACGGCCCACAGATAGGAGCCATAGGGGAAATTGCTTCGCAGCTTCTTGGGCATTGTGTGCTCCATTGTTGTTATTTTTCAGCCAAGCCGGGTTTCACGGATGTCTTGTGGCGAGTCTAGGGTGACGTCTAGAATTCGAAAACCTAATTTCCCTTATATGTGAAATCCAAAATATGGATATCAGGGATGTCGACCTCAATTTGCTGAAAGTCTTCGACGCGTTGCGCCGCAAGCAAAGCGTGACCCAGGCAGGTGATTTGATGGGGCTTAGCCAGCCGGCCATGAGCTTCGCACTGTCCAAACTGCGCACGCTGTTCGATGACCCACTGTTCGTACGCACGTCGCGAGGCATGCAGCCGACAGCCAGGGCTTTGCAGATTGCCGAGCCGGTGCAGCGCATTCTCGAACTGGTCAGCAGTGAGGTTCTGCCATCTTCCGGATTTGTGCCTGAGCATTCAGAGCGCCAGTTTGTGCTCTGCATGTCCGATATCGGTGAGATGGTTTTCTTGCCGAAATTGATGCGTGTGCTGGACGAGCGCGCTCCGGGATTGCGTATCCGTACGCTGGCGCTATCTTCCGAGCAGCTGGAAGAGGGGCTGGATGCCGGTGACGTGGACGCGGCCATCGGCTACTTCCCGCGCTTGCTCAACTCGTCGATCCGCAACCGTGCCCTGTACAGCCACACCTTTGTCTGCATCGTTCGCGAGGATCACCCCCACATTGGCGAGCGCTTGACCATGGAGCAGTATCAAGCCGCCGAGCATGTTGCCGTTCAGGCCGATGGCCGTGGGATGAGCATTCTGGATCGCGAGCTCGCCAAGCGTGGAGTCACCCGCCGAATACGGTTCAGCCTACCGCGTTTCATGGGGGTTCCCTTTCTGGTGGCTGAGTCCACCATGATCGCGACCGTACCCCTGGCGGTAGGGCGCCGCTTTGCTGAAATCGCCCGGGTTCGCCTTGTGCCACTTCCCTGGGAGATCACGGGTTACGACATCCATCTGCATTGGCACACCCGCTTTCATCATGATCCGGCCAATCGATGGCTTCGCGAAACCCTGGTAGAGCTGTTGGCCGACTTCCCATCGCTGGAGCCTATAGAGGACTAGCACGCTTTGCGTCGTAAGCCTGCATGCCGTGAACAACTGGCCAATCAAGGTGGAGGGAACAGTTACAGCCAAGGCCACTAGCCTGAAGGATGTCAGATTGCTATATCTGTGATTTCCATACGCCGTCGTACAAGGGGCAGCAGCATGAGCATTGATTGGAACAGCTTTACCCCCTGGGCTTCCCTGGGGGGCGGGGCGTTGATCGGGTTGGCGGTTAGTGTGTTCATGGTCGTCAATGGCCGCATCGCCGGGATCAGCGGTTTGCTGGCCGCCGCACTGCAACGCGGCAGCGACGGCTGGAGTGAGAAGGTGTGCTTTCTGCTCGGGCTGCTGCTAGCGCCGCTGCTGTGGGGCGCATTCGCCGCCTTGCCGGAGATCGCAATCGATAGCGGCTGGCCCGCATTGATCCTGGCCGGCGTGTTGGTCGGGGTGGGCGTGCGTTATGGCTCGGGTTGCACGAGCGGTCATGGGGTATGTGGAATCTCGCGGCTGGCCCCGCGCTCGCTCGTTGCCACGGTATGCTTCATGGCCACCGGTTTCGCCACGGTGTACCTGATTCGTCATGTGCTGGGGGCTTGAACATGGCCAGGGTGAGCGCATTTTTCGCCGGGTTGCTATTCGGCCTGGGCCTGCTGTTGGCCGGTATGGCAAATCCCGCCAAGGTACTGGCCTTTCTCGATGTGGCAGGCGCCTGGGACCCGTCATTGGCCCCGGTCATGGTCGGGGCCATCGCGGTGGCCGCGATTCCCATGAATTGGGCAGGCAAGCATAAACGCTCGCTGTCAGGTACGCCCATGCAGCTGCCGGCCAGGCGTGAGGTGGATGCCCGCCTGGTCGGTGGCAGCCTGTTGTTCGGTGCGGGCTGGGGTATCGCGGGAATCTGTCCGGGGCCTGCGGTGGTGCTGTTGCTGACCTGGCATTGGCAGGCCCTGTTATTCGTGTCTGCCATGCTGGCTGGCATGTACCTGTTCGCTGCGCTGGAAAGGCAGCGCTCGGCCTGAGTGCAGCGTCGAGCTGCCAGCTGGACAGGCTGCTGCGCAGCAAGCCGGGTTCATTCGCTGGCGGCCCTCTTGAGCCATCAAATGGGCGTTGAATAGCCGCGCATCATGTCTCTCTCACACACGGTTTCTAATCGGGGGCTGCTGCCCCATCCAGCTACCGTCTGTCTCGTTGTACGAATGGCGAATTTTTCGCAACTCTTTGATATAAAAGATAAAAACTAAGAATATCGTTAGGGTATTGCCGACTCTTCCTTGTAGCGCTTTATTTCATATGATCATTAGTGTCATTTTAATACTACTGTAATGTTCATCAGCCGTGGCTGCTGTAGCGTGACCGACAAGGAGGCGTTGGTAATCGACTCCTCCTTATTGGTGCACCAAATGTCTTTTCGGAATTTCAACATCGCCCCTCGGGCGGCTTTTTGCTTCGCCTTGATTTCGCTCCTGGTCGTGGCACTGGGTTTTTTTTCGTTATCCAGGCTCACTGATCTCTATCTTGCCGAACAGGATATCGAGACCAACTGGATGGCCAGCATCCAGGCATCGGGTGAAATGCAGAAGGATCTGCTCAACATTCGTCTGGAAACCTTACGGGTTCTGGCTTCGAGTGAAGGCACGAATGCAGGGGGTGTGGATGACACTGCAATACAGGGCTACCGCTCCTCGCTCGAGGAGGTTCTGGCCCGTTATCAACGCGACTTGCTGATGCCCGGAGAAGAGGGCCAGGTTTTTCAACGCGTATTCGACAGTGCCCAGCGCTATCTCGATATGCAAAAGCAGGTGATGGATCTGTTGCGCCAGCAGCAAACAGCCCAGGCGTTGAGCCTGGTCAACGGCAGCGGCCGCGAACTAGGTGCGACGCTGCAGCAGCAACTCGACGCATTGATTGCCTTCAACGCCGCTGGTGCCAAGCAAGCTGGCGTCAACGCCAGCGAAACCTATAACCACGGGCGAACTGGGGTAATGGTAACCATCGCCGTTGCCTTGGTTCTGACCATTTTACTGGCCACCTTGCTGACCCGCTCGATCTCCAGGCCCATCAATGAAGCCATGCTGAGTGCGGAGAGTATCGCGGCGGGCGATCTGACCAGAACCATCAGCGTCACTGGCAAGGACGAAGCCAGCCGCCTGCAGGCCGCCCAGGCGCTCATGCAACGAAATCTCAATCAGGCGATTCGGCAAATCAGCGAGTCGTCCACGCAGTTGGCATCTGCCGCGGAGGAGATGGCCGCGGTGACCGAGGAAAGCACGCGGGTGATGCAGAATCAGAACGCGGAAATTGATCAGGCGGCGACAGCGGTTACCGAGATGAGCGCCGCTGTCGAGGAAGTATCGCGCAACGCGAGCGGTGCCTCGGATGCCGCCCGCGAATCCACGGGGTCAGCCAAATCCGGTTATCAGCATGTAGAACGCACCGTGTCGGCGATCCGCAAGCTGTCGGACAACGTGCTCGATTCCTCCGCGCAGGTTGAGGGCCTGGCGGCACAGGCACGGGATATCAGCAAGGTGCTGGATGTCATCCGCAATGTGGCGGACCAGACCAACCTGCTGGCCCTGAACGCAGCGATCGAAGCGGCGCGTGCTGGCGAACATGGCCGTGGTTTCGCGGTAGTTGCCGATGAAGTGCGTGGCCTGGCCCACCGTACTTCGGCGTCGACGCAGGAAATTGAACAGATGATCGGCGCCATACAAACTGGCACCGAAAGCGCGGTGCTGGCCATGCAGGCCAGCAGCAACGAGGCCACCAATACGCTGCAAGTGGCTGACGAAGCCGGCCGCTCGCTGGAGCAGATCGTCGAAGCCATCGGCCAGATCAACGAACGCAACCTGCAGATCGCCACCGCATCGGAAGAGCAAGCCCATGTGGCCCGTGAGGTCGATCGCAACCTGGTCAGTATTCGCGATCTGTCGATACAGAGTGCTTCAGGCGCCAACCAGACCGCTGCCGCATGCAGCGAGCTGGCTCGCCTGGCGCTGGACCTGAATGTTCTCGTTGCCCGCTTCAAGGTCTAGAAACGAGCTGGCTGGTGCAGTGGCTGCAACCAGGGGGCGATAACGGTAGCGATCGCCCCCTTACGGCCCGCACTCCCACTTGCCTTGCACCGAGCGCATCGCACTGTCGTTGCGAATGTAGGTGAGCGTGGCGGGCGGGTAGGCAGACGCGCCATCACCATCGGCCTTGCGGGGCTGCTCGGCAAGCTTAACCTCGGCTACCAGTCGTTCACCCTTGAATGTCGTGCCGTGCAGCATCTGATCGAAACCACCGGGCGCCCGCACCGTCATCACCTGATCGGCGAACTTCACGATGGCGTCAGCATCAGCCTGGCTGGCGACGTTGCCGGCGGCATAGAGCAGCGTGCTGCGCCCCACCGAAAAGGCGCAGATCAATTCGCCCTTCAGCGGGTTGGCGGCGATGTCCTGTTCATCGAGCGGGGACAGCTTGGTGCTGGTCGAGGCAGGGGGCGAATCTTGCGAAACCGCCTCGTCCCCGCTTTCGTCGTTGGCTGCGCAGCCGGCGAGGAGTACAAGGCTGGCCGCCACCGCAAGCACGCTAGCGGCTCCCCGGCAAAACCGGCTGACTGTGGCGAGCGGGCAAAACGTTGCATCTTTCATGGGTACCCGGGGTCCTGATACGTGGCACTGAGGTGTCGAGCGCCTGTGCCTAGATCGACCATGAGTGCCGGGATACATTGCGGTTAATTCACCCCGGTGAATGCTTCGCTGTTTTCTTCGCCTGTGCCTCAGGCTTCGTCGAAGCGCACCCGCGCGCTGCGAAAATCCTCGGTGTGTTCGAGCAGCCACATCCACAGCGGCACCATACGTGCCAGAAAGCTGCGGCCCAGCGGTGTCAGCTGGTAATCGACCCGCGGTGGCACTTCGCCGTGGTCGAAGCGGCTGATCAAGCCGTCTCTTTCGAGCTGCCGCAGGCTGCGGGTCAGCATGCGTTGCGTGACGCCCGGCAAGCGTCGACCAAGCTCGGCATGGCGCAGTTTGCCCTGGGTGCCCAGCGCGTGAACGATGCCCAGCGACCAGCGATTGCCGGCGTGGGTCAGCACCTCGCGCTTGAGCGTGTCGTCTTCGTCACTGAGGGCATCGCAGGCGGCCTGGGCAACGCGAATCACCTCATCCTCGGTCATCGTATCCATGCGGTATCACGCGTGTGCCTTCTTCTGAATGTTCGTCAGGGGTGACAGGATGAACGCATCTTACTGAGCGTTCTACGGGAGTCTGCGATGCAACCAAGCCCTCTGGCAACAACCGACAACATCCTGGTACTGGGCGCCGGGGAGCTCGGCATGGCCCTGCTGCATGAGCTGGCAGGCCAGCCTGGCGTACGGGTAACCGTCATGCTGCGGCCCTCGGCACCGGGCGCTGCGTCAGCCGATAAACGCCAGCTTCTCGCCGAGCTCGACAGGCTCGGGGTCAGCGTGGTGACGGCAGATGTGGTGAACGACAGCGAGCAGTCGCTCGCCACGCTGTTCAGTGGCTTCGACAGGCTGATCAGCTGTCTTGGCTTCGTCGCCGGGCCGGGCATGCAACTCAAGCTGACCCGTGCGGCCCTGCGCTCGGCGGTGAAGCACTATGTGCCCTGGCAGTTCGGTGTGGACTATGACCAGATCGGCTACGGCAGCCCCCAGGACCTGTTCGACGAACAGCTCGATGTACGCCAGTTGCTGCGCGCCCAGTCGCGACTGCAGTGGCAGATCATCGCTACCGGCATGGTCACCAGTTTCCTGTTCGAGCCGGCGTTTGGCGTCGTCGATCTGCAGCACGATCGGGTGCGTGCCTTGGGCAGTTGGGATACGGCGGTCACGGTTACCACGCCCGAAGACATCGCCCGTCTCACTGTCAGCCTCCTGTTCGATCCCGAACGGGTCAACCAGGTGACCTTCACGGCTGGCGATACGGTCACCTACCGCCAGCTTGCAGACATCATCGATCAGACCCTGGATCGCCAGGTTGAACGCGTGGCGTGGACGTTGCCCGTGCTCGAAGCCGAACTGGCTGCCCATCCCGATGACTCGATGCGTAAATACAGGGCGGTTTTTGCCCAGGGGCAAGGGCGTGGCCTGGCCCAAGGCGCAGACCTACAATGCCGAGCGCCAGATCGAAACCACCACCGTCAGCGAATGGCTCATCGAGCAGCTACGATAAGTGTTGCGTGCACCGCACGACTGGCCTGTTAGCCGCGCAGGCAGGTGGCTGGCTACAGGCGCGGCCGAGCATTCATGACCCCAGCTTTGCGCGCCAGTGAACGACCAGCGCCTGCTCAGGTCGGAGCAAGCGAGGTGCCATGGTTTGCCTGGCCGGGCAATGGCGCAACACCACAGCGCAATGGCGGAGGGAGGCAGCTAATGATCACCCAGGGTAATTGGAGCGATGGAGTAACCCTCTGGCTCTACGTGCTGGTGCTGGGGGCAGTTGCCCTGCGTGTGCTGTACCGGTACTTCACCTCCGCGAGTCGCAAGTCGTCCAGGAAGAACGACACTGCCGACTCGAACAGCTCCAGCAGCGCGATGGTCGATAACGACCGCGGGTGCGGCGGGGGCATTGACGGACACTGCACAGGTGATGGCGGCGACGGCGGTGGCGGCGACTGAGCGCGCCTGTCCAGCTTGTGGACGCTGCCCGGATGCTTCATTCAGCGTCGTGGTGCGGTAAAACTGCCGACGATAGTTGGCGTTTTCCGTTTTCTCAACTAGAACAATAGCTTGA
The DNA here is from genome assembly GCF_031119625.1 of Pseudomonas sp. G34. Classification (GTDB taxonomy): domain Bacteria; phylum Pseudomonadota; class Gammaproteobacteria; order Pseudomonadales; family Pseudomonadaceae; genus Aquipseudomonas. The sequence goes on along the minus strand of NZ_JAVHZV010000029.1, from coordinate 492,640 downwards.
GCCTTCTGTAGCGCCTGCTGGTGCTCGGCCGCCATCGGTGCGGCTGGCCGCTACGCGGCAAGTGGAAAACCCCACGTCAGGCGCACCTGCATTTCCAGCGTCTGGCACCCACCAAGGACCGATCATGAACAAGCTGCTGTTCGCCAGTCTCAGCCTCGTCGCCTGCACCTGGGCTCAAGCCAACGACAAGCAGGTGCATTTCTACAACTGGTCCGACTACATGGGCCCCGACACCCTGAAGAACTTCGAGAAGGAGACGGGCATCGCCGTCGCCTACGACGTTTTCGAAACCAACGAAATGCTCGAAGCCAAGCTGCTCTCCGGGCACTCGGGTTATGACCTGGTGGTGCCGTCCAGCCAGTTCCTGTCCAAGCAGATTCGCGCCCAGGTGTATCAGCCCCTCGATCGCAGCAAGCTGAGCAACTGGTCGCACCTCGACCCCCGCCTGATGCAGCGCCTGGAGGCCGCCGACCCCGGCAACCGGTACGCCGTGCCGTACATGTGGGGTACGGTAGGCATCGGTTACAACGCCGAGAAGGTCAGGGCGGCGCTGGGCGAGGGCGCGCCGGTGGACTCCTGGGAGCTGGTGTTCAACCCCGCCAAGCTGGCCAAGCTCAAGGGCTGCGGCGTAGCCTTTCTCGACGCGCCGGTAAAGATCATTCCCCAGGCGCTGCATTACCTGGGCCTGGATCCCAACAGCCTGGAGCCCGACGACTACGCCAAGGCCTCGGCGCTGTTGCAGAAACTGGCCCCCTCGGTGACCTACTTTCATTCGTCGCGCTATATCTCCGACCTGGCCAATGGCGACATCTGCCTGGCGGTGGGCTACTCCGGTGACGTGATGCAAGCGCAAAGCCGCGCCAGGGATGCCGGCAAGTCGCTGGACATTCGCTACGTGATTCCGAAGGAGGGCGCCAACCTGTGGTTCGACATGCTCGCCATTCCCCGCGATGCACGCAACGCCGACGGCGGCCACGCACTGATCAATTATCTGCTGCGCCCGGAGGTCATCGCTCCGGTGAGCGATTACGTGGGCTATGCCAATCCCAACAAGGATGCCACTGCACTGCTTGAACCCAGCGTGCGTGACAACCCGGGTATCTACCCGGCGGATGAGGTGATCGCCAAGCTGTACGTGTCTGCCGACCTTCCCGCACCGATCCAGCGGATCATCACCCGCGAATGGACGCGGATCAAAACCGGCCGCTGAGCGGCGAGCCATGGCCCTGCGGTCGGCGTCTTGAACGCGCCGACGGGCCTCGTCTGGCGGTGCCACAGCCGGCCGCGGCGAGGCTCAGGGGCTGGTGCCTGGGCCAATCATCTGTGTAGGATGGCGCCCGGGTGTTAACCGCATAGGGCGGCGATACAGGTCTTGTTGCGTTGGTCGGGCCGCCACGCGGAGCTCGTTCGCCGATGAAAACGCGCCCGTCGTTTCAACACATTCCCCGTGCCCAGCATTTGGCCGAACAGGCTTTCGCCGCCTTTCGCGGCCTGTTGCACCGCGAGTCCTTGAGCGGTGTGGTGCTGCTCCTGGCCACTGCCGTCGCGCTGTTCTGGGCCAACTCGTCCTACGCCCATAGCTATCACGCGCTCTGGCATGCCCCGCTGACCTTCGGCGTCGGCAGCTTCGCGATTTCCCAGTCCCTGCATTTCTGGATCAACGACGGGCTGATGACCCTGTTTTTCCTGGTGGTCGGCATGGAGATTCGCCGCGAGATGCACCAAGGTGCCCTGGCGGATCTACGCCAGGCATCGTTGCCTATCGCCGCCGCCTGCGGCGGGGTGATCATTCCGGCATTGATTTACGCCTCGCTCAACCACCAGGGGCCCGGCGCCGGTGGCTGGGCGATTCCGGCAGCCACGGACATTGCCTTCGCGGTCGGCCTGCTGGCCCTGCTCGGTAAAGGCATCCCTTCCGGTGTACGGGTCTTTCTGCTGACCCTGGCGGTCATCGACGACGTGATCGCGGTGATCCTGATTGCCGTGTTCTATTCCAATGGCCTCGATTACAGCGGCTTCGCCCTGGCCGGCCTCGGTGCATTAGGGGTGCTGGGGCTGCAGCGCATCGGCGTCGGCTCGGCCTACGCCTATGTGCTGCCGGGGCTGCTGATGTGGGGCGGGCTGTTGCTGACCGGCGCCCACCCGACGCTGGCTGGGGTGATCCTCGGCCTGATGACGCCAGTGGCGGCGCTGCCCCGCCGCGAATTACCGCGCGATGCCGTTGGCCGTATCGCCCGTGAGCTGGAAGACGCGGCGTCCGGTGCCGCGGCCCATTCCCTGCGTGAGCTGCGCATCGCCCAGCGCGAACTGATGCCGCCGGTGGTGCGTGTGCAGCTGGCGCTACACCCCTGGGTGACCTTCGCGCTGATGCCGCTGTTCGCCCTGGCCAATGCCGGGGTCAGCCTCGGGGATACCGATCTGTCCCAGGGCGCCTCCCATTGGGTCATCACCGGTGTGGCCGTGGCGCTGCTGGTGGGCAAGCCCGTCGGCGTTATCACCTTCAGCTGGCTGATGGTGAAGCTTGGGCTGTGTCGGTTGCCGGCCGATCTGTCGTGGTCGGCAGTGGCCCTGGTCGGGTTGCTGGCTGGCATCGGTTTCACCATGTCGATCTTCATCGCGAACCTGGGCTTGGCCGACGGCAACCTGCTGGGCGCGGCCAAACTGGGCGTTCTGGCCGGCTCCTGCGCGTCAGCGCTGCTGGGGCTGACCTGGGGTGTGCTGTATATGCGCCAGCTACGTGCGCTGCGCTGATCGGCAAGCCTCCGCCTTGTGGGGTGTCAGCGCCGTGAACGGGCTGATTCTCGCGTAGAAAAAAGGGTTTTTTCGCGCTGCGCTTTTGGGTAAAGTGCGGGCCTCTTTGGGGAGTAGCCTGCTGCCGGTGTTATTCGGCAGCGTTCGTATCAACATTCTCGGCAGCAGCCGTGGTACGAACACCGTTCGGTTGGTGAGACCAATGACAGATACGTGCCTAAGGTCGGGCGCGTGTATCCGTCATTGACTCACAGCCCGACCGAGACGCAACCGTGAGCCTCCTTTCTCTTGTCTTGCTGGCCTTCGCCATGTCCACCGATGCCTTTGCCGCCGCTGTCGGCAAGGGTGCGGCGCTGCATAAGCCCAGATTCCTCGATGCACTGCGTACCGGCCTGATCTTCGGCGTGATCGAAGCCATCACGCCCGTGGTCGGTTGGTTCATCGGCCAGGCCGCGGCGGGGTACGTGGAGGAGTGGGATCACTGGATCGCCTTCACCCTGTTGCTGCTGCTGGGCGGCCACATGATCTACGCCGGCTTGCGGCCCGAGACCGACGAGGCTGAAGAGAAGCCCAAGTCGCATTCGTTCTGGGTGCTGGCTGCCACGGCATTCGCCACCAGCATCGATGCGCTGGCGGTGGGTATCGGCCTGGCATTCGTCGATGTCAACATCTGGGTCGCCGCCCTGGCCATCGGCCTGGCCACCATGACCATGGTCACCATCGGCGTGCTGCTCGGCCGCCTGATCGGCACGGCTATCGGCCACAAGGCGGAGATCCTTGGCGGCCTGGTGCTGATCGGCGTGGGCGCGGCGATTCTGTACGAGCACACCCTTTAAGGTCGCCCACCCGTGCTGTTCATGTCGCGTGCAACGAGCGAGTAGATTGGCGTCTGGATCTTGTTACGGCTGGTTCGAGTGAGGTGGTTGGCCGGCGGCCGTTGCAGAGGCTGCCGGCAGGCTGAAGGGAAGGGCGGTTGGAATGCGCTGGGGTGATACCGCCAGAGGGGGCTACCCCTTGTTCTTGCGCTGCGGCTTGGGTCGCCCCTGCACGCACTTGAGGCGCGGCGCGGTCTTGCAAATCACGTAGATTCGCCCTCGACGTTTGACGATCTGGCAGTCGCGATGACGCCCCTTGGCCTGTTTCAACGAGGCGACGACTTTCATGCTTTGGCGCCTGCAAAGCCGGCGAAGCGCTTGTTGAAACCGGCCACGCGACCTTCGCTGGTGACCTGGCGTTGCTGGCCGGTGTAGATCGGGTGCGAGGCACTGGACACGTCCAGGGCGACATAGGGGTAGGTGGTGCCGTCACTGTGCTGGCGCGTCTTGTCGGTGTCGACTGTGGAGCCGATCAGCCAGTAGGCGTCAGCGCCCACGTCGTGGAACAGCACAGGGCGATAGGTGGGGTGAATGTCGGGTTTCATGATGGCTCCATTGATTACGTTATAAAGTAACTATTTTAGTCTTGATGATTTTAATTCTCATTACAAGCCTCGTCCGTCAATTTCCTCGGCACAGGGAACCGCTGCAGGGCGTTGCCTAAAATGCGCTTGCTAAAATGTTATGTTGTAACAATAATGGCGACGCTTTTCGTAGGCCGTTGTGGGCGCCTGGCTGAACAGGCCAGGTGTCGTCAACGGAAAACAGCGGCAAAGCGCTGCAGGCGGATCACTTAATCGTTTAAGATGCCGCCGCCGGTTTCCGTGAGGAATTAATAGGGAATCCGTCGCCACCTCGGGTGGCCAAACGGAACTGCCCCCGCAACTGTAGGTACCGAGCAGCGCTGCAATCGTGTCACTGGAGCCACTTCCGGGAAGGCCGCAGCGTTGCGCAGACGTACCAGTCAGGAGACCTGCCGGCATGGGTCTGATCCGCTTCTGGCGGGCAGGCGCCAGTAATCGAACCGCCGGCGGGGTGTCCGGGAGGGGGCATCCGTGATCACTTCCCGCAAGGGACAGGTGCGGCCATGGCCGCGCGGCGTGATGTGTTCTCCAGCCTACGCACTGCCGTTATGCGTATTTGTTGATTAGGAGATCACCCGCATGTTCGTGTCACGCCTTGCCCTCATCGGCGCCGCCCTGACGTTGTCTTCCATGGCCCATGCCGCCGGCCCGACCCACTATCCCCTCACGCTGCAGAACTGCGGGCAGTCGCTGACCTTCGCGAAAAGCCCCGGCAATGCCGTGACCATCGGCCAGGCGGGCACCGAAATCCTCTATTCCCTGGGCCTGGGCGAGCGCCTGGCCGGCACCTCGCTGTGGTTCAGCCATGTGCTGCCCGAGTTCGAGGCGCAGAACGCCAAGGTTCCGCGCCTGGCCGACAACGACCCGAGCTTCGAATCGGTGATCAACAAGCGTCCGGGCCTGGTGGCCGTGCAGTTCGAATGGATGGTCGGCGAGCAGGGCGTGGTGGGGACACGCAAGCAGTTTCACGACCTGAACATCCCCACCTACATCATGCCCACCGACTGCGAAGGCAAGGACAACCTGGTCGGTGCCGACGGCACCCGCCTGCAGCCGTTCCAGATCGACAGCCTGTACAAGAGCATCAACCAGCTGGCGCAGATCTTCGACGTGCAGGACAAGGGTGAGGCCCTGGTCGGCGACCTGCAGAAGCGCCTGGCCACGGCGGTGGCCGGTGCCGAGCAGCGCCAGGCCAGGGATATTTCCGCGCTGTTCTGGTTCTCCAGCCCGGACATGGATCTGGATCCCTACGTGGCGGGCCAGAAGGGTGTGGCCGACTACATGATGAAATCCCTGGGCCTGCGCAACGTGGTCGAGTCCAGCGAGGAGTGGCCGAGCGTCGGCTGGGAAACCCTGGCCAAGGCCAACCCCACGGTGTTGGTGCTGGCGCGCATGGACCGCCGACGTTTTCCCGCCGACGACGTCGAGAAGAAGCTCGAATTCCTGCGCAACGACCCGGTTGCCAGGCACATGGACGCCGTCAAGAACGGGCGCATCGTGATCATCGATGCCGATGGCATGCAGGCCTCGCTGCGCATGATCACGGGCATCGAAACCCTCGCCAAGGCCGTTGACGGATTCCAATGATCGCGCGCAGTTCTCGCCTGTTGCTGCTGACCATCGCCTGCCTGCTGCTGCTGGGCGTGGCGGTGGTCGCCGGGGTCGCCCTGGGCGAAACCCGCATCCCGCCCTCGGTGGTCTTCCAGGTGTTGGCCAACAAGCTGTTCGCGGCGGGCTTCGTGCTCGACCCGATCGATGAGGGCATCGTCTGGAATTATCGCCTGACCCGCGCCCTGGTCGCTGCCAGCTGCGGCGCCGGGCTGGCGGTGTCCGGGGTGGTGCTGCAGGCGTTGTTGCGCAACCCGCTGGCCGACCCCTACCTGCTGGGCATTTCTGCCGGCGCCTCGACGGGCGCGGTTTCCGTTGCGCTGTTGGGCGTCGGGGCCGGCATGTTGTCGCTGTCCATGGGCGCCTTTCTCGGTGCGGTCGCCGCCTTCGGGCTGGTCGCGCTGCTGGCCCGGGCGGCAGGCGGCGGGGCGATCAGCGGCAGTGCGCAGATCATTCTCGCCGGTATCGCCGGCTCCCAGCTGTTCAATGCGCTGACCTCGTTTCTGATCACCAAGTCGGCCAGCGCCGAGCAGGCCCGCGGCATCATGTTCTGGCTGCTCGGCAACCTCAGCGGGGTCAACTGGCAGGATGTGCTGCTGGCCGTGCCGATGGCGCTGGCCGGGGTTCTGCTGGTGGCCTGGCACACCCGGGCGCTGGATGCCTTCACCTTTGGCGCCGAGTCGGCGGCCTCCCTGGGTGTGCCGGTGCGCCGCGTGCAAGCCACGTTGATCGCCTGTACCGCGCTGGTCACGGCGGTGATGGTGTCGATCGTCGGCTCCATCGGTTTCGTCGGCCTGGTGATCCCGCATGCCGCGCGGCTGCTGGTGGGCGCGCGACATGGCCGGCTGGTGCCGGTGTCGGCGCTGATCGGCGCGGTATTCCTGATCGCCGCCGATGTGCTGTCGCGTACGGCGATCAAGGGCCAGGTGCTGCCGATCGGCGTGGTTACCGCGCTGGTCGGCGCGCCGGCGTTTGCCGTGATTCTGGTGCGCGGGAGGCGGGCGCGATGAGCACCGTGTTGCAGTGCAGCGACCTGGGCTGGTCGGTAAAGGGCCGGGCGATCGTGGCCGGGGTCGACCTCGAAGTGCGCCAGGGCGAAACCCTGGGGCTGATCGGGCCCAACGGCTCGGGCAAATCGACCCTGCTCAAGCTGCTCTCCGGGATTCGCGTGCCGGGCAGTGGCCAGGTGCAGCTCAATGGCAAGCCGCTGGCGGGCCTGAGCCGCCGCGAAGTGGCCCGGCAACTGGCCTTCGTCGAGCAACAGGCCGATACCAGCGACGCGGTGACGGTGCGCGATGCGGTCGAGCTGGGGCGCACGCCCTGGTTGTCGGCGCTGCAGCCATGGTCGGCCGAGGACGAACGCAAGGTCATGCAGGCGCTGGCCGATGTGGATATGGCCCACATGCACGAACATGCCTGGAGCACCTTGTCCGGCGGTGAGCGGCAGCGCGTGCACATCGCCCGGGCACTGGCCCAGCAGCCCCAGATTCTGTTGCTCGACGAGCCCACCAACCACCTGGATATCCAGCACCAGCTGTCGATCCTCAACCTGGTGCGGGCGCTGCCGGTCACCACCCTGATCGCCCTGCATGACCTCAACCAGGCCCTGGAATGCGACCGCCTCGGGGTCATGGAGCGGGGCCGCCTGGTGGCACTGGGCGAGCCCGACCAGGTGCTGACCACCGAACGCCTGCGCGACACCTTCGGGGTGCGCGCCCGGTACCTGACCGACCCGGAAGACGGCGCCCGGGTCCTGCGTTTTCATCCTGCCTGACACGGACGGTTCCCATGCCCATTCGCCCTGCCATCACGCTTCTGGCAACCCTGTTGTGCACCGCGGCGCTGGCCGAGGTGCACGAAGTGAAAATGCTCAACCGCGGTGCCTCTGGCGCGATGGTCTACGAGCCCGATTACCTGGCCATCGCCCCGGGCGACAGGGTCAGGTTCATCGCCAGCCACCCGAGCCACAACGCCGCCAGCCTGCCGGGCTTGCTGCCCGAAGGCGCCGAGCCGTTCAAGGGCAGGATCAACGAAGAGATCGAGGTGACGTTCGACACGCCCGGCTTGTATGGCATCCAGTGCATTCCGCACCTGGCCATGGGCATGGTGATGCTGATTCAGGTCGGCGACCGCCAGGCCAGCGAAGTGCAGCTTCCCGCCTCGCTGCCGGCACGGGCCAAGGCACGTTTCGAACAGATCCTCGAACAGGCCAATTCGGCATACTGACTGCCTTTTTTCTCAAGAGTGTCGTGCCCTGATGCGCCGTGTTCTGACCACCCTGACCTCGCTATCTCCCGCTGCGCGTGTGCTGATCCTCAATGGGCTGACGTTCAACTTCGGCTTCTACATGCTGATGCCGTATCTGGCTGGGCATCTCAGCGAGAACCTCGGCCTGGCCGGCTGGGCCGTGGGCCTGGTACTGGGCATCCGGGTGTTCAGCCAGCAGGGGTTGTTCCTGCTCGGTGGCTTGCTGGGGGATCGCATCGGTTACCGGCGCGCCATTCTGATTGGCTGCGCGGTGCGTTGTGTCGGCTTCGCGGTGTTCGGCTTTTCCGAGAGCCTCGCGGTGCTGCTGCTGGCTGCCTGCCTGAGCGGTTTCGCCGGCGCGCTGTTCACGCCCTGTGCCCAGGCCTACCTGGCCGATGAATGCCAGGATGCACAGCTGCGCAAGCAGGCGTTCGCCTTGCACAACATGGCGAGCACCGCCGGCATGCTGCTCGGCCCGCTGGCCGGGCTGCTGTTCATCAGCGTGGATTTCTCGGTGACCGGCAGCGTGGCGGCGGCGCTTTTCCTGGTGATGACACTGGTGCAATGGCGCTTCCTGCCGCTCAAGGATCTGGTCTCGGGTGAAGAGCCGGTGACCATGCTGCGCCAGTGCCTGGACATGCTCCGGCAATGGCCGTTCCTGCGCTTCGCCTTGCTGGCGGCGGCCTATCCGCTGTTGTTCCATCCGTTGTACCTGGCGGTGCCGGCCTACAGCCATGCCTATGGCGGCGGTCAGGAATGGATCACCCAGGTGTTCGTGATCACCGCTGTGGTCGGCGTGTTGCTGCAGCTGCCGGTCAGCACCCTGCGCCAGCGCTGGATCAGCGAAGGGCAGGGCATGGGCATTGGCCTGGCGCTGATGGCGGCCAGCTACGGCCTGCTGGCCGAGCCGCTGGTCACCCTGCTGGGCGCGCACCTGGCCGTGCAGTTGATGGCCGCGCTGTTCAGCCTCGGCAGCCTGCTGGTGTTGCCGCTGCTGTCGGCCCATGTGCCCCATTACGCCAAGCGCGGCCAGCTGGCGGCCTATTACGGATTTTTTGCCGGCGTCGGCGGTTTGGTCGCGCTATTCAGCAACGTGTTGATCGGTCGCTTCCTGCCGGCCGACCAGGCGCCGCCACAACTCTTGTGGTGGACCTTGATGGGCATCGGCATGGCGGCGGCATTCAGGCTTTGCCGGCACATGAATTCAATCAAGGAGCAATCATGAATAGATCCTCCCTCGGTGCGCTTGCCGTAACAGCATGCTGCCTGTCACCCCAGGCATTGGCTGCGAGCGACGAGCAGGCGAAAAGCGCCGGCTTCGTCGACGACGCCACCTGGAGCCTCGTCAACCGCAGCGTTTACGAGAATCGCGATTACCGAAATGGCGGGCGCAGCAATGGCGCACGCAACGCCTACAAGCCGCGCGACAGCCGTAACGGTTATGCCGAGGAGTGGGGTTACGGCATGCAGGGCGAGGTGAAATCCGGGTTCACCCAGGGCACCGTCGGTTTCGGGCTCGATGGTCATCTGTACCTGTCACACAAGCTCGATGGCGGCGGCGGGCGGGCCGGCAAGATGCGCCACATGCCGGTGGACAACGACGGCTACGATCAGAATGAAGTTGCTCGCGGCGGTGCAGCCGTCAAGGCTCGGTTGTCATCGACCTGGGTGCGCTATGGCGAACAGCGTGTCAAAACGCCGATCTTTTCCTCGTCGGACAGCCGTCTGCTACCGGAAACCCACACCGGCTGGTTTCTCGACAGCCGCGAGATCGATAACCTGGTGTTGACCGGCGGGCACTTCACCGGCTCGGCGGATCGCAATTCGCGCAGCAACAACAATCCGCTGATCATCAACTATGCAGACCCCGGCAGGCCGTTGGGCAACGCCTTCAGTTTCGTGGGCGGCACCTACACGGGCATGCCGGCGCTAACGCTGAGCCTGTATGGTGGTGAGCTGGAAGACAGCTGGCGCACGGGTTACCTGGGCGTCAACTACATCCATGCATTCACCCAAAGGCGCGCGCTGAGCGCCGATCTCAATCTCTACCGCAGCCGCGATACCGGCCAGGCGCTGGCGGGTCGGGTGTCCAACACCACCGCCAGCCTGCTGCTCGGCTACAGCGAGGGCTTTCACAAGATCGCCCTGGGTTACCAGAAGGTCGATGGCGACAGCCCCTTCGATTATGTGAGCCGAGGCGCCATCTGGCTGGGCAATGCCGTGCAGCTCTCCGACTTCAACGCGCCCAACGAGCAGTCCTGGCAACTGGCCTATACCTACGACATGGCCGGACTCGGTCTCCCCGGGCTCAGTGCCGGCGCCGCCTATGTGCGCGGCAGTGGCATCGATGGCAGCGACGTGGACCCGAACGGCAGCTACGCCTGGCTGGGCTACGGCAAGGGCGGCAAGCATTGGGAGCGCGATTTCAACCTGCGCTATGTAGTGCAGTCCGGCACCCTGAAAGGGCTCAATGTGCTGCTGCGCCAGAGCGTGCACCGCGGCAACGCGGCGCAGGCCGAAGGCGACACCGACCAGCTGCGGCTGGCGGTCGAATACCCGCTGACGGGTCGGTTCTGAATGATCTGCTAGGCTGGCGAACCCGATTGCGAGTGAATGCCGTGTTGCGCTCGATTACTACCGTCCTGTTGCTCTGCCTGAGCGTGTCGGCGCATGCCGCCTTCACCTTGCCGGGCGACGCCATGCGCTGCACCCGCAGCGCGACGCTGCTCAACTGCACGGATCGTTTCGGTAACCACTACGGCATCGCCCAGCAGGGCAATGACACCCTGATGCGCGGCTTCGACGTGATCAGCGGGTTGAGCTGGTCACAGACCAGCACCACCTATGGCCGGCTGCAACTGTTCACCGGTGTCAGCGCCGACGGGCAGGTGTGGTTCGGTTCCAGCCGGCGCATCGGCTGGAACGTGGTCAGCCGCCTGTCCAGCTCCCAGGGGGATCGCGACCGGGTCAACTGCAATCGCCTGACCGGCTGCCGTTGACCCATCGCTTACGCTGCATCAGCTGAAGCGCGGCAGGCGCTGATCCTGCGTGTCGCTGTCCGCCTCGGGTTGCTGCGCAACGCCGGCTACCTTCAGGGTCGGCATGCGCTCGCCGACCAGGCGCAGATCGCGGCGTGGCAGGGCGAAGCGCACATCCAGTTCACGTAGCGCATCGAGCAGTTGCAGGTTGATCTCCTGCTGGATGTCCATGTACTGGTTGTAGTCCGAGCTTTGCACGATATACACCACCTCGAAGGTCAGCTGGCTCTCGTCGAAACCCAGGAAGTGCGCGCGGTCGAACCGGGTTTGCGGCGTGGCGCGGATGATCTCGCCGACCCGTTCCGATACCTGGCGTACCTTGTCGCTTGGCGTGTCGTAGCTGATGCCGAACTTGAACACGATGCGCCGGGTGTCCATGCGCTTGTAGTTGTGCACGATCTGGCGCAGCAGGTCGGCGTTGGCGCAGACCACCTGCTCGCCGCTGAGGCTGCGGATCCGCGTGGTCTTCAGGCCGATATGCTCGATACTGCCGGCCACTTCGCCGAATACCACGAAATCGCCGATCTCGAACGGCTTGTCGACGCCGATCGACAGCGAGGCGAACACGTCGCTCAGCACCGTCTGCACGGCCAATGCCACGGCGATACCACCGACGCCGAGGCTGGCCACCAGGGCGGTGATGTCGACGCCCAGGTTGGCGAGGATCGACAGCAGCATCACCGACCACACCACGATCAGCACCATGATGCTGATGATGGTGGTCATCACCGGGTTGTAGCCGCTGCCGCCGTGCTTGCCGACCACCAGGCTGCGCGACCACAGGCGCACGCCGGTATCTACCCAGAGGGCGATCTGCAGCGCCAGGGCGACGAACCAGGTATGGCTCAGGGCGGCCTGCCAACTGCCGGGCAGGTCGGGCAGGCGCAGGGCCAGCAGCAGCGAGAACGCCAGCAGCAGCGTGCGGTTGGTACGCCCGATCACCACCGCGACGAAATGCTGCCAGTTGCCATCCTGCCCCTTGGACCAGGTGGTCAGCCGCTTGTGAACGATGCCGACCAGCGCGCGCAGCAGGGTATAGATCGCGGCGGTAGCGGCCACCACGATGCCGATGGCGATCCACAGGTCGCGATCCAACCAGATGTTCCACTGTTCCATACGGGGGTCTCCTGATTAAAGCCGATACAGGTTTCTGTAGGCCTCAGGGCGCAGAAGTTCAGGTCAATGGCCTGACGGAGCGGGCGCTGGGGTCGCCGGCATGCGGCAGGCTGTCGCATGTCGGCATGCCAATGGCCGGCAGCTGCGCTATGGTAGAGGGGTGATCTGCAGGCTGCGCCGCGCAACCGGGTAGTGGTCACTGGCCTCTGTCGCCGCAATCGATGCGGCACGGGTAACCCTGATGCGGGCACCAAGCCTGTCCGCCTGGAGAATGACGTGACCTTCTATAGCCTTGATCTGCTGCTGATTCTTTGCGTGGTTACGCTGTTGTTCACCGCTTTGCCGATCATTCTGATGCGCAGCCTCTAGGCCCGGTCAACACCTGCCCACGACCGCGACGGTGTTATCAGGGCCCGGCAGCCCTTGTCGCGCTTCAGCCGGAGATGGCCTGCCCCAGCAACTGGCGAAAGCTGTCGGGCTGTACCTCGCGAATCAGTAGCAGGGCGCCTACCGTGCGTGCTGGCGTATTGGGCAGGGCGTGGGCGGGAATGGCGATGGGCAGCTGCGTTTGCCAGGTACGGATCAGGTCGATGGGGTCGCTGCCAGCAGGCAGCAATTCGTCGAGGCGGACCTCGATACCCATCTGCGCGGCCAGCTCGGCCGACGCCTGCAGCAGTACCTCGGCCATTTCATACTGCTCCACCGGCGTGGCCGCTTCGAAGCATGCCAACCACTCACTTATCTGCTTGCGGCATTGCGCTGCCGGGCTGCGCGCGCGCTGTAGCAGCAAATAGACCGCGCCGACCAGGACGAGGGTTATGGCAGTGAAGAACAGTTCCATCCTGGCTCCGACGCGTGAAAACGTTCAGCCCGCTGGGCTGCATGGCGGCGAAACTAACCGAACGGTCATGCGCGCTCAAGCAATTTAATGGCTAGTGGCCATCTTTGCGTCGAAGGGATCGACCTGGGCAGGCGGCCAGGCGGCAGAAATGCTGGCGGAGGCGGTGGGAGCCGGGCGACCCTCAGGCCGCCCGGTCGAGCCTCAGACCTTGAGCACCAGCTTGCCGAAGTTCTCGCCCTTGAACAGCTTGAGCAGGGTTTCCGGGAAGGTTTCCAGGCCCTCGACGACGTGCTCCCTGGACTTGACCTTGCCCTCGGCCAGCCAGCCAGCAATTTCTGCCGCGGCGCTGGCGAAGTTGGCGGCGTGGTCCATTACCACGAAGCCTTCCATGCGCGCGCGGTTGACCAGCAGCGACAGGTAGTTGGCCGGACCCTTGACCGCGTCCTTGTTGTTGTACTGGCTGATCGCGCCGCAGATGACGATGCGTGCCTTGGGTGCCAGGCGACCGAGTACGGCGTCTAGGGTGTCGCCACCGACGTTGTCGAAATACACGTCGACGCCCTTGGGGCATTCTCGCTTGAGCGCTTCAGGCAGGTCTTCGCTTTTGTAGTCGATGGCTGCATCGAAACCCAGCTCGTCGGTCAGGTAGCTGCATTTCTCCTTGCCGCCGGCGATGCCGATCACGCGGCAACCCTTGAGCTTGGCGATCTGCCCGGCGATGCTGCCCACCGCGCCGGCCGCACCGGAGAGCACCACGGTGTCACCGGCTTTCGGCGCGCCGACATTGAGCAGCGCGAAGTAGGCGGTCATACCGGTCATGCCGAGGGCCGACAGATACACCGGCAGCGGGGCGCGCTTGGGGTCGACCTTGTAGAAGCCCTTGGGCTCGCCGAGAAAATAGTCCTGCACGCCCAGGGCGCCGTTGACGTGATCACCCACTTTGTAATCCGGGTGGTTGGATGCCACCACTTCACCCACACCCAGCGCACGCATCACGTCGCCCAGGCCAACCGGGGCGATATAGGACTTGCCTTCGTTCATCCAGCCGCGCATGGCCGGATCCAGCGACAGGTAGAGGTTCTTGACCAGAATCTGTCCATTGGCCGGTTCGCCGAGGGGTTTTTCCACGTAATCGAACGTATCGCGGCTGACCATGCCGGTCGGGCGTTTGGCGAGCAGGAACTGGCGGTTGAGCTGAGTGGACATGGGTAGCCTCCGTTGAAATAAGCTGTGGTGATAATCCTCGGCCTGCGGTTGGACAAGGATGTCGCAGTGGCCGAATGTTCATCGATCCATTGAACTGATGGGGCAAGGTTAGCCGCCGCATTCGCATGCGAAGCGACAATTGCCCGCTACAGTGTGGATCACGATCATGGACGTCTGACCACGCCGAGGTAGCGATGACTGCAAGTCCCTTGCTGAGTGTGTTTCTCCCCATGGCCCTGGGCATCATCATGCTCGGCCTGGGCCTGTCGCTGACCCTGGCGGATTTCGCCCGGGTGGTGAAGTACCCCAAGCCGGTGCTGATCGGGCTGTTCTGCCAGTTGCTGCTCCTGCCGCTGGCATGTTTCTTCATGGTTCAGGCGTTCGGCCTGGCGCCGGCGCTGGCCGTTGGCATGATGCTGCTGGCTGCCTCACCCGGCGGCACCTCGGCCAACCTGTACAGCCACCTGGCCCATGGCGACGTGGCGTTGAACATCACCCTGACCGCGGTGAACTCGGTGGTCGCGGTGCTGACCATGCCCTTTATCGTCAACCTGTCGCTGGCCTACTTCATGGAAGGCGATCAGGCGATCCCGCTGCAGTTCGCCAAGGTGCTGCAGGTGTTCGCCATCGTGCTGGGGCCGGTGGCCATCGGCATGTTCCTGCGCAGCCGCTTTCCGGGTTTTGCGCTGCGCATGGAAAACCCGGTGAAGATCATCTCGGCGCTGTTCCTGCTGCTGATCATCATCCTGGCGCTGGTCAAGGACTGGCAGACGGTGCTCGATTATGCGCCGGTGGTGGGCGCCGCGGCGCTGGCCTTCAATCTGCTGAGCCTGGCGGTGGGTTACCTGGTGCCGCGCCTGCTCAAGCTGAGCCTGCGCCAGGCCATCGCCATCGGCATGGAGATCGGCATCCACAACGGCACCCTGGCCATCGCCCTGGCGCTGAGCCCGGTGCTGCTCAACAACAGCACCATGGCGATTCCCGCGGCGCTGTACAGCATCATCATGTTCTTTACCGCCGCGGCGTTCGGCTGGTGGGTCAACGCCGCCCATGGCAAGCAGTTGAAGGCCGAGGCGTGAAGGTCGGGTAGCGACTGATACAGGGCAGGTGGAGTGGCTTTAGCCTCGATTTTGCTTTGCTAGGCGTAAAAAGCTCGAGGCTAAAGCCTCTCCCACGAGATCGCGAAAGACCGCTTCTGCCCTATGCCATTGGCCTCAAGCGGTACGTTTCCCGCCTTTGAGCAGCACCGACGTCAGAACTGTAGGGTGGGCTTCAGCCCACCAAGTGGTGCCCGCAGTCAATGGCCGCTATCGCTATACCACTGGCTTCAGGCCTCGCGTTTCCCGGCATTGAGCAGCACCAGCGTCAGCAACCCGGCGACGATGCCCCAGAACGCCGAGCCGACCCCGAACAGGGTCATACCCGATGCGGTGACCAGAAAGGTGATCAGCGCCGCTTCACGCTCCCTGGGTTCGCCCATGGCCTGGGTCAGGCCGCCGATGATCGAGGCGAACAGCGCCAGGGCGGCGACCGACAGGATCAGCGCCTTGGGCAAGGCGGCGAACAGGGCGGCGAGGGTGGCACCGAACAACCCGGCGATGCCGTAGAAGATCCCGCACCAGACTGCTGCCGTGTAGCGCTTGCGCGGATCCTCGTGGGCTTCCGGGCCGGCGCAGATCGCCGCGCTGATGGCGGCCATATGGATGCCGTGGGCGCCGAAGGGCGCCATCAGGATCGACACCAGGCTGGTGGTGTTGAGCAGCGGTGACGCCGGCACGTCGTAACCGTTGGCGCGCAGCACGGCCATGCCAGGCAGGTTCTGCGAGGCCATGGCGACGATGAACAGCGGGATGCCGATACTGATCGCCGCAGCGATGGAGAAGCTCGGCGTGGTCCATTCCGGCGTCGCCAGCTGCAGCTCGAACTGCGAGAAGTTCAGCAGGCCCAACACGCCGGCCAGCACGCAGCCGACCACCAGCGCGCCCAGTACGGCGTAACGCGGCTGCAGGCGTTTGCCCAGCAGGTAGGTGAACAGCATGGCGATCACCAGCAGCGGCTGCTGCTCGGCAGCCACGCAGATTTCCAGGGCAATCTTGAACAGCACGCCGGCCAGCAGCGCCGCGGCGATGGAGCCGGGAATGTGGCGCATGATGCGGTCGAAGCTGCCGGTCAACCCGCACACCAGAATCAGTGCCGAGCAGACGATATAGGCGCCAATCGCCTCGCTGTACGGCACGCCGGGCAGGCTGGTGACCAGCAGCGCGGCGCCGGGCGTCGACCAGGCGACCATCACCGGCGCGCGGTAACGCAGTGACAGGCCGATGCAGGTCACCGCCATGCCGATCGACAGCGCCCAGATCCACGAGGAAATCTGCCCGGCGCTGAGCCCAGCAGCCTGGCCGGCCTGGAACATCAGCACCAGGGAACTGGTATAGCCCGTGAGCATGGCGATGAAGCCAGCCACCACTGCCGACATCGAGGTGTCGGCGAGCGGGCGCAAGCGCGGGCGTTGGGCGTCCAGCATTACAGCACTCCTTTGATGTCGGCGAAGATCGGGTACAGCGATGCTACCAGCAGTATGGCCATGCCGATGTTGAAGGCGCGCAGCACCGCGGCGTTACGCAGCCAGTTGCGCAGCAGCGAGCCGGCTACCGTCCATACCCCTACGCTTGGGCAATTCACCAGGGCGAAAAGACCGGCGATCAGCAGCACATTGAGCAGGAAATTCTCCTGCGGTGTGTAGGTGGTAATGGCGCCAATGGCCATCACCCAGGCCTTGGGGTTGACCCACTGAAAAGCCGCTGCCTGCACAAAGGTGAAGGGTTTGCGCTGCTCGCCTGCGCTACTGTCCGGTGCGCCGGAGCCGGCGATCTTCCAGGCCAGGTAGAGCAGGTAGGCCGCGCCCAGGTAGCGCAGCAGGGTATGCAGCAGCGGCACCTGCTCGAAAACCTGGCCCAACCCCAGGCCCACGCAAATCACCAGCACCATGAAGCCCAGGCTGATGCCGAGCATGTGCGGCACGCTGCGGCGCAGACCGAAGTTCACGCCCGAGGCGAGCAGCATCATGTTGTTGGGGCCTGGGGTGATCGAGGTGACGAAAGCGAAGGCGACGAAGGCGAGCAGCAGTTCCGTTGTCATTGCAGGTTCTCCTGATTGAACGACGACGATAAGGGCATTGGCCCCACCCGTCGCCGTACAGCCCTCGCGATAAGTGACCATACAGTTGTGTTTACATCACTCGGCAGCGTGACCTGTACCGCTAAGCGCCTTGTTCACCGCCATCCAACCGTCCACCGCGTGCTTGCCGCTTTCATCGAAGGCGCGCTGCAGCAACTTGACCTGCTCGCGGCGCAGCGCCCGCTCCAGTTTGGCGCCCTCGGCAGTGAGGCCGAGCAGCCGTTTGCGCTTGTCGTCCTCGGCGGTGACGCTCTGGGTCAGGTGCATTTCCATCAGTTGGCGCAGCGGAATGCTCAACGCCTGCTTGCTCACCCCCAGATAACCGAGCAGTTCGCTGACGCTCAGCCCCGGGTGACGAGCGATGAAGAACAGGATGCGCTGGTGCACCCGCGACAGGCCACGGCGCGCGAGCATTTCGTCGGCCTTGGCGGTGAACGCCTGGTAGCCGAAAAAGAAGGCTTCCATGGCGGTTTGCTGATCGGCTGAATTTTTAAGGTCAATCATGTTGACGTATATGTCTCGGGCGTCGTAGTTTCGGTCAAGCAGTTTGACCTAGTTTTCACGACTTATCACCTGGTGACCCCATGGCCTTCTCCGAACGCATCACCCGCCTGAAAAGCTCACTGATCCGCGAAATTCTCGCGGCTGCCCAGCGCCCGGAAGTGATGTCGTTCGCCGGTGGCCTGCCGGCCGAGCAGATGCTGCCGCTGCTCGACTGGTCGCCAATGCCCAGCAGCATGGGCCAATACGGCATGAGCGAAGGCGAACCGGCGCTGCGCGAAGCCATCGCCGCCGAGGCGCGCCTGCTGGGCGTGCCCTGCGAGGCCAGCCAGGTGCTGATCGTCAGTGGCTCGCAACAAACCCTGGATCTGGTCAGCAAGCTGTTCGTCGACCCGGGTACCAAGGTGCTGCTCGAGGCGCCGACCTACCTGGCGGCACTGCAGGCGTTCCAGCTGTTCGGCGCCGACTGCGTGGCCGTGCCCCAGGAGGCGGACGGCCCGCAGTTGCAGGCGCTCGAAGCGCAGCTGGAGCGCCAGCGCCCAGCGTTCGCCTACCTGATCCCGACGTTCCAGAACCCCAGTGCGGTGCGCTACAGCGAAGCCAAGCGTGACGCCGTGGCCGCCTTGCTGGACCGTTACCAGGTCACGCTGATCGAGGATGAGCCCTACCGCGAACTGGTGTTCGACGCCGGCAGCGCCACGCCCATCGTCAGCCGCCTGCGTCAGGCCAGTTGGATCTATACCGGCACCGTTTCCAAAACGCTGCTGCCCGGATTGCGTGTGGGCTACCTGATCGCCTCGGCGGATCTCTATCCGCATCTGCTGCGTCTCAAGCAGTCGGCAGACCTGCACACCAACCGGGTCGGCCAATGGCAGGCGCTGCAGTGGCTGGGCACCGAGCGATACCGGGCCCACCTGGCCGAGCTGCGGGATTTTTATCGCCTGCGCCGTGATGCGATGCAGGCAGCACTCGTCGAACACTTCAGCGACCTCGCCGAGTGGCAGGTTCCCCAGGGCGGCCTGTTCTTCTGGCTGCAGCTCAAGCAGCCTCAGGACACGCGCCTGCTGCTCGACGCGGCGCTGGCGCAGAACGTGGCGTTCATGCCGGGCGAGCCGTTCTTCATCGACCCGGATCGCCAACCCGGTTACCTGCGGCTGAACTTCAGCCACGTAGCGCCGGAGCGGCTGGGAGAGGGGCTGCGCCGGCTGGCAACGGTGGTGCGGCAGGGATTGGCCGCCGCCGCGGCGTGATTATCGGCGGCTAACGTTCATCGACTTCAGGAGCGAACATGTACAAGGTGTATGGCGATTACCGCTCGGGCAACTGCTACAAGATCAAACTGATGCTGGCCCTGCTTGGCAAACCCTGCGAATGGGTGCCCATCGACATTCTCAAGGGCGACACCCAGAGCCCCGAGTTTCTGGCCAAGAACCCCAACGGCAAGATTCCGGTGCTGGAACTGGAAGACGGCAGTTGCCTGTGGGAGTCCAACGCCATCCTCAACTTCCTGGCCGACGGCAGCGAGTTCCTGCAGACCGAACCGCGTTTGCGTACCCAGGTGCTGCAGTGGCAGTTTTTCGAACAATACAGCCACGAACCTTATGTGGCGGTGGCGCGCTTCATCCAGCTGTACCAGGGCATGCCCGCCGAGCGTCAGGAGGAGTACGAGGTCTGCCAGGTGCGCGGTCACAAGGCGCTGCGGGTGATGGAGCGGCAGTTGCAACAAACCCCGTACCTGGTGGGCGATCGCTACACCATCGCCGACATCGCCCTGTACGCCTACACCCATGTGGCTCACGAAGGCGGCTTTGACCTGAGCGGTTATCCGGCAGTCAATGCCTGGCTGGCGCGGGTCGCCAGTCACCCGAAGCATGTGACCATGTTGGGGTGATTAACCTTAAACCTTACGCAGTCACTCGTAGGTGGGGCGGGCCGCGTAGGTGCAACTCATCAAATAGGTGATGGGTTGCACCCATCTACGGATGAATCGCCGAGGTGATCACTCCTCTTGTGGGAGCGGGCCATGCCCGCGAAGCTGTCGCGCGCATGGCGCGCTCCCACGATGGGGCCGTGGGACAGGCCGGGTTTCGGTCCTCCCATTGCTTACTTTCGCAGCAGCCGCAGCCCGTTGAACACCACCAGCAGGCTGACGCCGACATCGGCGAACACCGCCATCCACATGGTGGCGTGGCCGGTGACGGTCATGGCCAGGAAGATCGCCTTGATACCCAGGGCCAGCAGGATGTTCTGCTTGAGGATCGCCGCCGTCTGTTGCGACAGGCGAATGAACGCCGGAATCTTGCGCAGATCGTCATCCATGATCGCCACGTCGGCGGTTTCGATGGCCGTGTCGGTACCGATCGCCGCCATCGCGAAGCCGACATCGGCGCGCGCCAGGGCAGGGGCGTCGTTGATGCCGTCTCCGACCATGGCCACCACGCCTTGCTGCCCGAGCAGTTTCTCCACGCTGGCCAGCTTGTCAGTGGGCAGCAGGTCGCCGCGGGCCTCGTCGATGCCGACCTGGGTGGCGATGGCCTGGGCGGTAGGCTGGTTGTCGCCGGTCAGCATGACGGTCTTGACGCCCATGGCGTGCAGGCTGGCGATTGCCTCGCGACTGCTGTCCTTCAGCGTGTCGGCGACGGCGAACAGGGCCAGGGCGCGAGCTTGGTCGCTGAGCACGATCACCGTCTTGCCCTGGCGCTCGAGTTCATCGAGGCGGTTTTCGATCTCGGCCGTGCACAGGCCGAGCTCCTCGAGCAGCCGGTGGTTGCCCAGCTGATAGCGCTGGCCAGCGATCGTACCCTGCACACCGCGACCAGCCAGCGCCTCGAACCCCTGCACGTCGAGCAACTCGACATTCCGTTGCTGCGCTGCGCTGGCCACCGCCAGGGACACCGGGTGATCGGAGCGGGCCGCCAGGCTGGCGGCCAACTGGCGATAGCCCTCGGCATCATCGGCGAGCGCCAGGTAGTCGGTCTGTACCGGTTTGCCGTGGGTGAGGGTGCCGGTCTTGTCCAGCGCCAGATGGGTGATGTGCCGGCCGTTCTCCAGGTGCACGCCGCCTTTGACCAGGATGCCCTTGCGCGCCGCCGCGGCCAGGCCGCTGACGATGCTGACCGGCGTGGAGATCACCAGCGCGCAGGGGCAGGCGACCACCAGCAACACCAGGGCGCGGTACACCCACTCGAACCAGGCGCCGCCCAGCAGCAGCGGCGGCACTAGCGCCACGGCCAGGGAAAGCAGGAACACCAGCGGGGTATAGATACGCGCGAAACGATCGACGAAGCGCTGGGTCGGCGCCCGTGCGCCTTGCGCCTCTTCCACGGCCTTGATGATGCGCGACAGCGCGCTATTGCTGGCCGCGGCGCTGACCTGGTACTCCAGCGCGCCGCCCTGATTGATGGTGCCGGCGAACAGGGTATCGCCCAGGGTTTTCTCGACCGGCAGGCTTTCCCCGGTGATCGGCGACTGATCCACCGTCGAGTGCCCGTCGAGCACCTGGCCATCCAGGCCGATACGCTCGCCCGGGCGTACCCGTACCACGCTGCCGATGCTCACCTGGGTGACATCCTGCGCCTGCCAGCTGCCGTCAGCCTGGCGCACCGTGGCCTGCTCCGGGGTCAGCGCCATCAGGCCACGGATGGCATTGCGCGCGCGATCCAGGGACTTCGCCTCGATCCGCTCGGCGATGGCGAACAGCACCATGACCATGGCCGCCTCGGGCCACTGGCCGATCAGCACGGCGCCGGTCACGGCGATGCTCATCAGCGCATTGATGTTCAGGTTGAGGTTCTTGAGGGCGATCCAGCCTTTCTTGTAGACCTCGAGGCCGGCGGTGAGGATGGCGCCCAGGGCGATCAGCGCGACCACCCACTCCGGCGCGCTGTCGGTGAAGTGCACCAGCTCGGCCATGAACGCCGCCACACCTGCGCCGATCAGGCGCCACGGCAGCCCGTTGTCCGCTCGTTCGAGAGGCGCGGGCTGGCCTTCGCCGCGCTCTGGCTGCGGGGTGAAGCCCAGTTCACGGATCGCTTGCAAGGCCGGCTCGAGGGCATCCGGGCGGTGGCGAATGGTCAGCACCCGCTGCATCAGGTTGAATTGCAGCGCCTCGATACCGGGCTGACGGGCCAGCTTGTCGCTGATCAGGCGTTCTTCGGTGGGGCAATCCATCTGCTCGATCCGTACCCGGGTTTCGGCTGCCAGGGGCTGGGCCTGCATGCCCAGGCTGGCGATGGCCTGGATCAGCCGCGGCGCCGCGCCGGGCTGGTGCTCTACGCGCAGGGTGCGGTCGAGCAGGTTGAACTGCAGGCCGTGTACCTCGGGCATGGGCTGCAACTTGCCGCGGATCAGGCCTTCTTCGGTTGGGCAGCACATCTGCTCGATGCGCAGGGTGCTGTTTTCCACCGCATGCGCTGCCTGGGTGGCCCCAGGCTCACTGATCCCGGCGACCAACGAGTTATCCGCCGAGCAGCAGGATGCCTCGGGGCGTGCGGGTTTCGGGATGTGGTCGTGATCGCAACAGTTGGCCATGATGCTTCTCCAAAATGTCCTGTTGCAGAGTGAACACCCTGTAGCCACTATAGGGTCAAGCACCAGGAGGAAGCGATCATGAAAATTGGTGAGTTGGCGACGATTACCGGCTGTCAGGTGGAGACCATCCGTTATTACGAGCGCGAAGGATTGCTACCCGCGCCGCAGCGTAGCGAAGGCAATTACCGCCTGTACCTGCCGGAGCATGTCGAGCGGCTGACCTTCATCCGCAACTGCCGCACCCTGGACATGACTCTCGACGAGATACGCGAGCTGCTCAGCCTGCGCGGCCGGCCGGCGGAAAACTGCGAGGCCATCAACAGCCTGATCGACGAGCATATCGAGCACGTCAATGCACGTATCGCCAGCCTGCAGTCGTTGCAGGGGCAACTGGTGGAACTGCGCAACAGCTGCCTGGCGGATCAGCAGTCGTCGCCCTGCGAGATCATTCGCCAGCTCAGCACCAGTGACACCCTGCATGCCGACAAGGATGTCTCCCATGTCGGACGCAGCCACCAGCACTAAGAGGCTTTTCAGCCCAGATTCGCCGATTTTGGCAGCTAAGTGGCGCAAACGGACGTTCGACCTGTAGGGTGGATGGCGCTTTTTTCATCCACCGTTGCGATTGCAGAGCGGTGGACGGGTGAAGCGTCGTCCACCCTACAAAGAAGCCCTGCTCGCCGTCTGCTTTTGCCTTTTAGCTGCTACTTCAGGCGCATAAAGGTCGTGAACAGGCATCTAAGATGCCGCTAAGGAGCGCCTGTGTTTCAGCCGTCTAGGGGCGCTTCACACCGCGAAGCGCTGATCCAGGTAGGCGGCAATCGCCTTGGATTCGTACAGCCAGGTGCTCTGGCCATTTTCGTCGATGCGCAGGCAGGGCACCTGGATCTTGCCGCCCAGGCTCTCCAGCTCGCTGCGGGAGCTGGCGTCGTTCTTGGCGTCACGCAGGGCGACAGGCACATTCAGGGTATGCAGCTTGCGGCGAATCTTCACGCAGAACGGGCAGGCCTTGAACTGGTAGAGCGCCAGGTTGCCCGCGGCCTGGTCGACGGCGGCCTGGGCTGCAGGCGTGCGCTTCATCTTTGCCGGACGGGTGGCGAGGTCGCCGAGAACGATCAGTTGGCCTAGGCCCAGGCGCAGTGCCTTGATAATCATGATGAGTACCTATGGAGGTGAACGGCGCGCAGCTTACCCGAGTCGAGCGGCCGGCCCAACCGCCTGGCGGTTGCGGCATAATGACCCGCCCATGTAAACCCGACGGCGATGTGATGAAACCCGAAGACCTGAAATTGTTGGTGAGCCGAGAAATGCCCTTTGGCAAATACAAGGGCCGGCTGATCGCCGACCTGCCGGGGCATTACCTGAACTGGTTCGCCCGTGAAGGCTTTCCCAAGGGTGAGATCGGCCAGTTGCTGGCGCTGATGCAGGAGATCGATCACAACGGCTTGTCGTCGTTGCTCGACCCCTTGCGCAGCAGGCCAAGGCAGCCGTTTCGCGAGTGATCAACGCTCGCTGAGTTGCTGTTCCAGGTGCTCGATGATGCTGTCGGGCTTGAGCACCAGGATGTCACTTTCCAGGGCGTCGAGAATCACCTCGGCGGTATTGCCGATGAGTGCACCACTGAAGCCCGTGCGCGCCACGGTGCCGATCACCGTGACGGCCGCGCGCAACTGGTGGGCGAAGTGCGGGATCAGCACATCGGCCGGGCCTTCGGCGATGTGCAGGTGCTCGTCATCGATGTCATAGGCCGCCTGAAACGCCTGGCACTGCTGCCGGTAGCTCTCCTCGAGGGTGTCGCGCAGCTGGAAGGTCGGATCGGCGGCCGCCAGCACTGGCGAGGGACGGGCGCTGAGCACGTGCAGCTCGGCTTTCGCCAGGTTGGCGATGTCAAAGCCATGTTCGACGATGCGGGTGTGCAGGGCGCGATGCTCGCCGTCGACATTGCCGACGTCCACGGCTGCCAGCACCGTGCCGCCAGTCCAGGGCGTCGGCGTCTTCACCAAGAGCACCGGGCAGGGGCAGTAGCGCAAAAGCTTCCAGTCGTCGGGCGTCAAAAGGGCTTTCTTCAGCGGGTTGTCAGGCATGTGCTGCTTGACCACCAGGCCGCAGCCCTCGGCCTGCTGCACCGTGCTGATCGTTTCATGCAGGTTGCCATGCCACGCCTGTTCGCTGCTGACGCTGTAGCCATCCTGCTGCAGGGTATTGCTGAGCAGGCGCAGGTGGCCGCTGTGTTCGCCCGATTCAGCGCAGATCAGCAGGTGCAGATGGGACTGCGTCACGCCAGCGATCAGCTTGGCGCGTTTCAGGGCCAGCGCTTCCAGATGATCCGGCTGGATGACCACGAGAATGCTGCGGATGGCTTGCATGGTGGGTTCCTCTGCGTGTGGCTTGCCCTACTTACTATAGATGGCCTGTAGCGCCTTTGGCCGTGGCCCGATGAGGCGAGCCGCAGCGGCGGCCGGCAGCTTGACCTTGCCGTCGTGGCAAGGTGTAGGTTCTGACCTCCCATCAATGGTCGAGGATCGTCAATGAAAGCCCAAACCCTAGGTGTACTGCTGGTTGCCGCCACGTCGCTGCTGAGCGCCGGCCTGGCTGCCGCCCAGGAAGCAGCCAATGGGCATGCCGGCGGGCATGCCGCGCACTCCGCCGCGGGGCCGTCGGCAAATGCCGATGCCTCGACGGCCGCCTACCGCGCCGTCAACGAGAAGATGCACAAGGCCATGGCCGTCACGCTGACGGGCAGTGCCGACGTGGATTTCATGCGCGGCATGATCCCTCATCATCAGGGCGCTATCGAGATGGCCAAGGTTGAGCTGCAGTACGGTAGCGACGCCAGGGTGCGCGCCTTGGCCAGCGAGATCATCGCCGCCCAGGACCAGGAGATCGACCTGATGAACAAGTGGCTGGCCAGCAATGCGGCACGCCATGAGGCTGCTGCCGACGCCGCCAGGCGCGCTGAGGTCAAGGCCGCATTCGAGGCGGCCAACCAGCGCATGCACGCTGCCATGGCGGTTGATTTCAGCGGCAATGCCGACCAGGACTTCATGCGCGGGATGATTCCTCACCACCAGGGCGCCATCGATATGGCCAAGGTCGCATTGGCCTACGGCTCCGACCCGCAAGTGCTGAAGCTCGCCAAGCAGGTCATCGCCGCCCAGGAGCAGGAAATTGCCCAGATGAACGCCTGGCTGGAAAACAACTGAGCCGGCCGACCCAGCCACAAGCGGCGCGGGCCGATAGACAGGACGCGCCGCTTTGGCGGCCCTATAATGGCCGGCTTACCACTTAGCCAGCCGCCAGAGCCCATACCCGTGTTGTTTCCAGCCACCGCTCCCGATCAGCCATCACCCAGCCGCCGCAGCGCCACGCCGAGCCTGCCGGAAATCCACGAGTTTCTTGGTTGCCGCACGCCCCAGGCCTGGGTCGATGCTGCCCTGGCCAACCAGGACATCATGCTGATCGACCACAAGAACTGCGAGTTCAAGGCCGCCAGCACGGCGCTGAGCCTGATCGCCAAGTACAGCTGCCACGCCGACCTGATCAACATGATGTCGCGCCTGGCCCGCGAGGAGCTGGTACACCACGAGCAGGTGCTGCGCATCATGAAGCGCCGCAAGATCGGCCTGCGCCCGGTGTCGGCGGCGCGTTACGCGTCAGGGCTGCGCAAGGTGACGCGCAATCACGAACCCTACAAGCTGGTCGACACCCTGGTGGTCGGCGCCTTTATCGAGGCGCGTAGCTGCGAGCGCTTCGAGGCAGTGGTGCCGCACCTGGACGACGAGCTCGGCAAGTTCTACTTCGGCTTGCTGAAAAGCGAAGCGCGGCACTTTCAGGGCTACCTGAAGCTGGCCTACCAGTATGGCGAGGCGGCGGATGTCGATCAGGTCATCGAGCGGGTGAGGGCGGTGGAGCAGGAGCTCATCGAGTCACCCGATACGGAGTTTCGCTTCCACAGCGGCGTTCCGCAGGCGCAGGCGGGCTTCGTCGGCCGATAATTCCCGGCTATCGCTTCGCTCAACGCCGGGTTACCTGGGGTTCATGCCAGGGCGAAGGGGCTCTGGTTGAAGCCGTTGTTGTCGACCTGCAGCGCCCAGCCGTACTTGTCCCAGTCGCCCAACACGATACGCCGCGCCGGTTGGCCATCGACCTGCAGTGCATGCACGTCGGGGCGGTGGGTATGGCCGTGGATCAGCGTCTTGACGCCATATCGGCCCATCACCCGCTGCACTTCAGCAGGCGTGACATCGACGATATCGCTGGCCTTCATGCGCGTCTGCGAGCGGCTTTCCGAACGCAGCTTGCGGGCCAGCTGGTGCCGGGTATTGAGTGGCAGGTTACGCAGGATGAACAGGCTCAGCGGGTTGCGCAGCAGGCGGCGCATCTTCTGGTAGCCGATATCCCGGGTGCACAGGCTGTCGCCGTGCATCAGCAGCACCTTCTCGCCCGCCAGCTCAACGGTATGGGGCTCGCCGAGCAGGGTGCAGCCTGCCTCGCGGCAGAAGGCCTTGCCGAGCAGAAAGTCGCGGTTGCCGTGCATCAGGTAGATGCGTGTGCCGCTGTCGCTCAAGCGCCGCAGCGCCCCGGCGATGCCGTGCTGAAAGGGGCTCATGGCGTCGTCGCCAATCCATACTTCGAAAAAGTCGCCGAGGATGTACAGCGCCTCGGCCTGGCGGGCGCGAGTGTCGAGAAAATGCAAGAACGCCCGGGTGATGTCCGGGCGCTCCTCTTCAAGATGCAGGTCGGAGATCAGCAGGATCACTCGACGATCTCGGCCTTCTCGATGATCACGTCTTCGGCCGGAACGTCCTGGTGGCCGGATTTCATGGTGGTGGAGACGCCCTTGATGGCTTCGACCACGTCCAGGCCTTCGACCACTTCACCGAACACCGCGTAACCCCAGCCCTGCACGGTCTGTGCACTGTGGTCGAGGAAGGTGTTGTCGGCAACGTTGATGAAGAACTGCGCGGAGGCCGAATGCGGCTCCATGGTACGGGCCATGGCCACGGTGCCGGTCTTGTTGGAGAGGCCGTTGTTGGCTTCGTTCTTGATTGGCGCACGGGTCGGCTTCTGCTTCATGCCGGGTTCGAAACCACCACCCTGGATCATGAAGTTGCCGATCACGCGGTGGAACACGGTGCCGTCGTAATGGCCGCTCTTCACGTATTCCTTGAAGTTGGCGACGGTTTCCGGCGCCTTGTCTTCGAACAGCTTGAGGGTGATGACGCCGTGGTTGGTGTTCAGCTTGATCATGTGCTTAATCGCTCTGTCGAGAAAATCGCGGGCCGCTTCAGGCTGACCGGGGCATTAATGCTGCCCGAAGGTCAGTGAGCAGGCACCAAGGCCTGTCAGGGGGTTGACAGCTTGGGCTATGATAAGCGCTTTGTTTTAGTCGGCCTACCCTGTGCCGCAATCCGCACGCGCTAAGGACACCATGAGCAAGCCCACCGTCGAAAAAGCTGCCAACTTCCTGCTGCCCATCGTTCAGGCCGACCTGGACGCTGGCAAGCACGCCAAGATCATCACCCGTTTCCCGCCGGAGCCCAATGGCTACCTGCACATCGGCCATGCCAAGTCGATCTGCCTGAACTTCGGCCTGGCCCAGGAATTCGGTGGCGAGTGCAACCTGCGTTTCGACGACACCAACCCGGCCAAGGAAGACCAGGAATACATCGACGCCATCAAGGCCGACGTCCAGTGGCTGGGCTTCAAGTGGGCAGGTGAAGAACGCTACGCCTCCAACTACTTCGACCAGTTGCACGACTGGGCCGTCGAGCTGATCAAGGCTGGCAAGGCTTACGTCGACGACCTGACCCCGGACGAAGCGCGCGAATACCGCGGCACCCTGAATACCCCCGGCAAGAACAGCCCCTATCGCGAGCGCAGCGTCGAGGAGAACCTCGACCTGTTCGCCCGCATGAAGGCTGGCGAGTTCCCGGACGGCGCCCGTTCCCTGCGTGCCAAGATCGACATGGCCTCGCGCAACATGAACCTGCGCGACCCGATCCTCTACCGCATCCGCCACGCCCATCACCACCAGACCGGCGACAAGTGGTGCATCTACCCGAGCTACGACTTCACCCATGGCCAGTCCGATGCCATCGAAGGCGTGACCCACTCGATCTGCACCCTGGAATTCGAGGATCACCGCCCGCTGTACGAGTGGTTCCTGGCCAACCTGCCGGTGCCGGCGCAACCGCGCCAGTACGAATTCGCCCGCCTGAACCTGAACTACACCATCACCAGCAAGCGCAAGCTCAAGCAACTGGTCGACGAGAAGCACGTCAACGGCTGGGATGACCCGCGCATGTCGACGCTCTCGGGCTACCGTCGCCGTGGTTACACGCCGGCTTCGATCCGCACCTTCTGCGACATGATCGGCGTCAACCGCGCCGGGGGCCTGGTGGATATCGGCATGCTGGAGTTCGCCATCCGCGAAGACCTGGACGCCAACGCCTCGCGCGCCATGTGCGTGCTCAAGCCGCTCAAGGTAGTGATCACCAACTACCCCGAAGGCCAGGTCGAGAACCTGGAGCTGCCGCGTCATCCCAAGCAGGACATGGGCACCCGCATGCTGCCGTTCAGCCGCGAGATCTACATCGACGCCAGCGATTTCGAAGAAACCCCGCCGGACGGCTTCAAGCGCCTGGTGCCAGGCGGCGAAGCGCGCCTGCGCGGCAGCTACGTGATCCGCGCCGATGAAGCGATCAAGGACGCCGCCGGCAACATCGTCGAGCTGCGCTGCAGCTATGACGAGAACACCCTGGGCAAGAACCCGGAAGGTCGCAAGGTCAAGGGCGTGATCCACTGGGTGCCGGCTGCAGGCAGCGTCGAGTGCGAAGTGCGCCTCTATGATCGCCTGTTCCGCTCCGCCAACCCGGAGAAGGCCGGTGAAGATGGCGAGCAGGGCGGCAGCTTCCTCGACAACATCAACCCCGAATCGCTGGTGGTGCTCACCGGCTGCCGCGCCGAGCCGTCGCTGGCCCAGGCCGGCGCCGAGGATCGCTTCCAGTTCGAGCGCGAAGGCTACTTCTGCCTGGACAAGGATTCCAAGCCGGACGCATTGGTGTTCAACCGCACCGTTACCCTGCGCGATTCCTGGGGGCAGTAAATGGCACTGAGCATTTACAACACCCTCAGCAAGGTCAAGGAACCGCTCAAGCCGCTGGTTGGTAATCAGGTGCGCATGTACGTGTGCGGCATGACCGTGTACGACTTCTGCCACATCGGCCATGCCCGGGTGATGGTCGCCTTCGACGTGGTCACCCGCTGGCTGCGTCATCGCGGCTATGACGTGACCTACGTTCGCAACATCACCGATATCGACGACAAGATCATCAAGCGCGCCAATGAAAACGGCGAGCCGTTCGAGGCGCTGGTCGAGCGCATGATCGCGGCGATGCATGAAGACGAAGCGCGGCTGAGCGTGCTGCGCCCGGATCTCGAGCCGCGCGCCACCGGCCATATCGCCGGCATGCACCAGATGATCCAGACCCTGATCGACAAGGGCTATGCCTACGCCCCCGGCAATGGCGACGTGTACTACCGCGTCGGCAAGTTCGAAGGCTACGGCAAGCTGTCGCGTCGCAAGATCGACGAGCTGAAGATCGGCGCGCGCATCGAGGTCGACGAAATCAAGGAGGATCCGCTGGACTTCGTGCTCTGGAAGGGCGCCAAGCCGGGCGAGCCAAGCTGGGATTCGCCCTGGGGCCAGGGCCGTCCGGGCTGGCATATCGAGTGCTCGGTGATGTCCACCTGCTGCCTGGGCGAGACCTTCGACATTCACGGCGGCGGCCCGGACCTGGTGTTCCCGCACCACGAGAACGAGATCGCGCAGAGCGAGGCAGCCACCGGCAAGCAGTACGCCAACGCCTGGATGCACGCCGGCGCGGTGCGCGTGGATGGCGAGAAGATGTCCAAGAGCCTGGGCAACTTCTTCACCATCCGCGAGGTGCTGGAGAAATATCACCCCGAGGTGGTGCGCTACCTCCTGGTGTCCAGCCACTACCGCAGCCCGATCAACTATTCGGAAGAAAGCCTGCGCGAAGCCAAGGGCGCCCTGGAGCGTTTCTACAATGGCCTCAAGGGGCTGCCGGAGGCTCAGCCTGCCGGTGGTGAAGCCTTCGTCGAACGCTTCAGCGCGGCGATGGACGACGATTTCAATTCGCCGGAAGCCTGCGCCGTCTTGTTCGAGATGATCCGCGAGGTCAATCGCCTGCGCGAGTCGGATCTGCAAGCGGCGGCTGGCCTGGCCGCACAGCTCAAGCAGCTGGCCAGCGTGCTCGGCGTGTTGCAGCTCGAACCCGAGGGCTTCCTCCAGGCCGGTGCTGCCGGCAAGGTCGATGCCGCTGAAGTCGAAGCGCTGATCGCCGCGCGGCTGCAGGCCCGTGCCGAGAAGAACTGGGCGGAAAGCGACCGCATTCGCGATCATATTACCGCCCTCGGCGTGGTGCTCGAGGATGGCAAGGGTGGTACCACCTGGCGCCTTGCTGAATAATCGCGCACTACACCCAAAAAGGCCGCGTAAGCGGCCTTTTCATTTCCAGACGCTTACCCCGCAAACGCCACGGAAACCCCATGCTGACCCGCTACAAATTGCTGCTCTCCAACACCCTGGCGCGCTACTTTCCGCGTACCGCCGCTTACCTTGAAGCCGAGAAGCATGCCGCTGCCGAGCGCGCCAAAGCAGTGGCGAAAAAGCCGCTGGTGAAGAAAAAGGCCGCAGCGGCAAAACCCGGGGTAAAGGGGGCTGGTGCCAGTAAAGGCAAAGGAGAACCGGCAACAAAAAAGCCGGTAAGGCGCGCTAGCGCCGGCATCTACTCGGCAGCGGCGATCAAGGTTACCGCGGCCCAGGAGCAGGCGATGCGCGAGACCGTAGCGCGCGCCGCCGCTGCCGGCATCATCGGCGCGCCGTCCGATGAGCAGTGGGCGATGATCCTCTGTCGCCAGCCACTGACGCGCATCTTTGCCGGCGCTGGCTCGGGCAAATCGACGACTCTGGTGCTGCGCGTGGTGTTCATGCTTTGCCACCTGAATGTCGAGCCGCAGCGGCTGACGGTGATCTCCTTCACCAATGCCTCCTGCGCCGAGTTGCGTGAGCGACTGACGAGCGTGCTCGGCTTCTGGCAGTCGCCGGTCGACGCGCAGGCGGTGCGCCAGTGCGTGCGCACCTTCCACTCGGCGATGGGTGTGCTGGCGCGCGAGGTGCTGGGCAATCCCGTCTGGTTCGAGCAGTTGGGCGACAAGCAGGCGTCGGCAAGCGAGCCGGACAATCCCTTGGCCGGCGGGCGTCTGGGCCCCGCGCAAACGCGCCTGCTCAAGGACGCCTACCAGGCCTGCTACGCCGATGACCCGGCGTTTCGCGGCTGGGTTCACGAACTGCTCGGCTCCCAGCCGCCCGATCCGCAAAAGGCCCTGCCCAAGGCGCCGATGCAGCCGTTCAGGTTACCGGGTGAGTTGCACGCCGCTCCCTTGTTCGAGGTGTTTTACGGGCAGGCGGGTTTTATCGAAAGCATCGGCATTCGTATCGAGCAGATGGCCGTGGCAGCGCTGGCCTGCTCGCCAGCCGAGCGAACCTTCCTGCTGGCGCTGCAGGCATTCTGGAAGGCCTTTGCCCAGCAGCTGAGCCAGCAGGGCCTGATGACCTTCAATGGCGCCTTCCAGCAACTGACGCAGCGGCTCGATGAGGGTGATGGGCGCCTGGATGCAGAGAGGCTGGCGAGCTTTTCCCATCTGTTGATCGATGAGTTCCAGGACGTCTCGCCGCAGATC
The DNA here is from genome assembly GCF_031119625.1 of Pseudomonas sp. G34. GTDB lineage: Bacteria > Pseudomonadota > Gammaproteobacteria > Pseudomonadales > Pseudomonadaceae > Aquipseudomonas. The sequence goes on along the minus strand of NZ_JAVHZV010000029.1, from coordinate 460,398 downwards.
GTGCAATGGCTACAGGCCGTGCACAGGCGCCTGGCCGGCACGGCAACGGCGGTGAGCCTGATGGCCATTGGCGACGACTGGCAGTCGATCTACGGCTGGCGGGGCAGCTCGCCGGAGCTGTTCATGGCCTTCGACCGGCACTTCCCGAGCAAAGGCAGGGGCAAGAGCGCGGTGCTGCTGCTGCAAGCCAACTATCGCTCCGTCGAGCCGGTGATCCGCGCTGCCGAATCGATACTCGGCGAGGTGGCCTTCAAGCAGGACAAGGCGACGGTGGCGATCCGCAGCGCGCCGCCAGGCAGTCATGGGGTGAAGCTGGTAACGCCGTTCGATCTGGCCCGCGATCTGAGCGCGCTGCACAGCGAAATCACGGCGCAATGCGACTATGCGCGTTCGATCGATTCCCGGGAGCGTACCGCCGTGCTATTGCTGGGGCGGCGCAACGACACCCTGAAGGACATACAGGCCGGGCTCGACCGCAAGTTGCCCGTCAAGGCCTATACCATCCACCGTGCCAAGGGTCTGCAGGCCGAGGTGGCGATCATCGTCGACGACTGCCTGCCAACCACGCCCCATCCCTTGCGTAATGCGCTGTACGCCTACTGCGGCTTCTTCGCCAACAACTATGACCAGGCGATGGCGGACGAGAGCTTGCGCCTCGGTTATGTGGCGGTGACCCGCGGCGTCAGCCGGGTGCTGTGGTTCGTGCGCAAGCCCCAGGGCGCCACCCGCGCGCTGAGCTGAAATGAAAACGGCGCCCTATGGACGCCGTTTTCGCAGCGGCAGAGCCGTCAGGCGTGCAGGTGTTCCGCGGCGTGCAGGGTGTTTTCCAGCAGGCAGGCGCGGGTCATCGGGCCGACGCCGCCGGGCACCGGGGTGATCCAGCCGGCGCGGGGCAGGGCGGTTTCATGGACCACGTCGCCGATCAGCTTGCCATCGGCCTGCCGGTTGATGCCGACGTCGATGACGATCGCACCTTCCTTCACCCACTCGCCCTTGACCAGCCCGGGCTTGCCCGCCGCGACCACGACGATATCGGCCTGGCCTACGTGGCCAGCCAGGTCCTTGGTGAAACGGTGAGTGATGGTCACGGTGCAGCCGCCGAGCAGCAGCTCCAGCGCCATCGGCCGGCCAACGATATTCGAGGCGCCCACCACCACGGCGTGCATGCCGTAGAGATCCTGGCCGGTGCTGGCCAGCAGGGTCATGATGCCCTTGGGCGTGCAGGGGCGCAGCAGCGGCATGCGCTGGGCCAGGCGGCCGATGTTATAAGGATGGAAACCGTCCACGTCCTTGTCCGGGCGAATGCGCTCGAGCAGCAGCGAGGCGTCGAGGTGGGCCGGCAGCGGCAACTGCAGCAGAATGCCGTCGATGCTGGCGTCTTCGTTCAGCGAGTCGATCAGGTCGCGCAGGTCATCCTGGCTGGTTTCGGCGCCGAGGTCGTAGGCGCGGGAGATAAAGCCGACTTCCTCGCAATCCTTGCGCTTGTGCGCGACATAAACCTGAGAGGCGGGGTCGCTGCCGACCAGGATCACTGCCAGGCCGGGTGCGCGCAGTCCTTGCTGGCGTCGTTCGGCGACGCGCTGGGCGATCTGCTGGCGGATATTGGCGGCAATCGCTTTGCCATCTATCAGTTGTGCGGTCATTGCGCTTGGTTAACCATCGAAAGGGAGAAAAAAGGACGCGCATTCTCGCATGGCATTAAGGAAGGGCAAAGGCGGCAGAACGCAGATTTGGTGTAACTCCTTTATCTAGCTGAATTTTTTTCGATTTGGGTGTTGACGCCCCTAGGGCGCCTCTATAAGATGCGCACCACTTGGCGAGCACAGCAAGTGACAGGGTAAAGTGGCAACGGCAGCAACGAAAGTCGCCGCACTAGCCGAAGCTTGAAGTCTGCTCTGGTGGATGGATAAGTGCCCGTAGCTCAGCTGGATAGAGCATCCGCCTTCTAAGCGGATGGTCGCAGGTTCGAGTCCTGCCGGGTGCGCCACTAGGTGTGTCGGCACAAGTGAAAAGCAGTAACGCAATATGGTGGGCGTAGCTCAGTTGGTAGAGCACAGGATTGTGGCTCCTGGTGTCGAGGGTTCGATCCCCTTCGTCCACCCCATATTCTGAAAACGCCAGGCCCTTAAAAGCCTGGCGTTTTTGTTTGTAAACAGTATTACCACGCGGACGTGGTGGAATTGGTAGACACACTGGATTTAGGTTCCAGCGCCGCAAGGCGTGAGAGTTCGAGTCTCTCCGTCCGCACCATGTAAGTGGCTGATTTCAAAGGGCTGTAGACCGATCCACCCTGAATTGGGAACGGATTTGGGAACACTTTGGGAACGGCGAACGAAAAAGGCAGCCTGCGAAGGCTGCCTTTTGTCGTTCTGGCGGGGTGATTTACAGCTCCAGGGCGCGCTCTAGGATGCCGATCATGTCGGCGCCGTCGCGGTTGATCCATTTGCCGTAGTGGCGCCAGATCATCGCGGTCGACGTGTGACCCATCTGCTCGGCGATCCAATCCACCGGCACCGCGCCGGTGCTCAGCAGCTGGCTGGCATAGGTGTGTCGGCAGTTGTTCGGGCCGCGGTAGCGCACGCCAACCGCATGCAGGTGCGGCTTCCAGAAGCCCTTGAGCAGCATGTCCGAGCTCGAGTGAGCGGCGCCGGTGGTGGTGCAGTGGAAGACGAACCGCACCGCCTGTCGCTTCTTCGTCTTGTTGTCCCGGTCGGTTACTTCGATTTCCACCGGGCGAACCTTTTCCGTGAATCTGCGCTGGGCCTCCAGCGCCTCCATTGCCGGCCGCAGCAGGCGCACCTCACGTGTTGATCGCCGGGTCTTCGTAACCTTGTAATGGCCGCGCACCTGAGAGCGCCGAAACTTCACCGTGCCGTTCTTCAGGTCTACGTCCTCCCAGGCGAGCGGTATGGCCTCGGACACCCTTGGGCCTGCCCAGATCATGAACTGAGCCAGATTCAGCTCCTGCTGCCGCTCTGAGGGGCCTTGCAGGATGTCTCTGATCTCGCTGCGCGTGAATGGGTCGGCTTCGTCTGGGTCTGGTAGGCGGACGGTCAGGCCTTCGGTAGGGTCGTGAGCTGATCGGTTGCGGGTGCGGTAGATCACATACACCTGCCGCAGGATGTTCAGGATCTCCCGCACCGTCTTGTTGTGCAGCTTGGGCAGTAGCTCCTTCTGCACCCAGGCCTGCAGGTCCAGGTGGTCGATCATGTCGGCCTGGTGTGAGCCCCAGCGTGGCCGGATATGGTTCTCCAGCTTGCTCTTGTAGGTGCGGAAGCCGGACGGCGCCATTTCGTTGCGCTTGATATCCAGCCACAGATCGAGGAAGTGCCCTAGGGTGTTGCCCACCAGCCTGGGTGAGTTGGGGAAATGCCGCGCGTAGCTGAAGGTGCCCGCCGCTATTTCGTAGTTGATGATGCCGACCAGGCGTTCGGCGTTCGCGATCACTGCCTTGGTCGCGGTACCGGGGATTGGCTCACGGCAGAGCTCGCCCTCGTACCTAAAATACACACGCACGCGGTTGCCGCGTACTTCAACGCCGTCTGCCATTGGTGCCTCGAGAAAGCCGAAAAGCCCAGTCTATGGGCCGCAAATGAGTGCGGCCCGTTGCCGGGCCTAGAATGAATTTGACGGTGTTCTAGCTGCGCTACGAATCGCTACCGCGCATAACGGCGGCGTTCCTGCTTGGCCTGTTTCTTCGCGGCTTGCTCGGCCATGTGGGTTTGCCAGTAGGCGTCTTTCATCTTCTGGCGGGTGCGGCTGCACTTGGCGTGTTTGCGGGTGGAGCGGGCTTTGCCGCAGATGTCGCAGATGCTGGACATATCCAGGCGACTGCCGGCGAGTGGGGGCCTGGTGCGCGCTGTTGGTGTGGTAGGCTCTGCGCCGCCGCCTTGGGGTTGACTCACTTGCATGGTGCTTCTCCTTTGGGGTGGTTGGCGTCGGGGGTTGCAGCCCCCGGCGCCGCTCTTTTTCCGGCCTGGCCGGTGTCAGCTGAGGCGGTATTGCTTGCCGTCCTCGATCACGTAGAAATCCACGTCCTTCTTGCGGTACACGCCGCCCACGCCACCGTGCACGATGTAGTCGCCGTAGGGCGCCGCAGCCACGCGCACGGGGAACAACTTGTCGCCCTGGTGGGCGTACTCGCTCGATTTCTTGATCACCGCGTAAAGCTGCTGGCCATAGGGGCGGCAGCCGTCCGGGCCATGGGCCGCTTCAAAACCGAGCCAGGCAGCTCGGGTTTCGACGTTGTAGAACTGCTGGTCTGCAGGGTTGCGCTGCATGTCGTAGCCGCGGGGCTTTGCCCAGTCTTCAAAGGCCATGGCCAGTTCCAGGTTGAGCATGGTGCTTCTCCTTTGGGTGTCGCCCAGGCGTTGCAGCGCCTGGGCGGTTGGGTCAGTGGGTGAGGGCAAGCAGCAGGTCCGGGGTGGCGTTTGCGCCGGCGGCGAGCAGCAGCAGGGCGATGCCGCTGCCGATCAGGGTGGCGATGACGCTGGTTGGGGTTTCGTCGTTCATGGCTCAGTCCTCGACCGGGCCACGGGTGCGGCCGACGGTGTGCCAGGCCATGCCGCGCACCTCGGCCTTGGCGGCGTCGAGGGCGACGGCGGGGACGTGGAACAGGCTGTCGAGGAAGTCGAGCAAGGCGATCAGCTGCGCGTGGTTGCGGGCGTCGCGGATGCTGAGCTCGGTGCTCACCTGGTCGGCCAACTCGAAGGCCAGGGCCTCGGCCTTGCCCATGCAGAAGATGGCCATGTCCTGGTGCGCCTTGACGGTGGCCAGGAAGCCTTCCAGCTCGCTGAGGTGCAGGTCATAAAGGGCCTGCACAGCGGCGCTGCGCTCGTGCGCCTGTTCGGCGCGCTTGAGCTGCACTTGCACGCTGCGCTGTTTGAGGATGTTGGGCCCGGTGCCGACGATGACCAGGGCGCCCCGGAAACGTACCGGCTGGCCGAAGTCGGCACGCATGCCCAGGGACGTGCTGTAGCACTCGCGCAGGGCCTCCCAGTCGAAGTGCTCGCCGCCGTCATCGTTGGCCATGTCGTCGATCACCACCGGTTCGTTCACCGCCTTGGCCAACTGGGCCAGCAGGGCACTGAAGGTGTGGTTGCGGTTGGTGACGCCCTCCGGTTCGGTAACGCCCGACAGCTTCCACAAGTTGTCGACCAGTGTGGTCTTACCGCTGCCGCTGTCACCGTTGATCTGCAGGATGGGGTAGGTGCCCTGCAGGTTGCGAATACGCTCGGCGTGGTAGGCGCCGGCCCACCAGGCCAGGGCGACCAGGCCCTTGGCGCCGAACGCGGTGGTGAACAGCTCCAGCCATTGCGGGGTTTGTTGGTTTTGCATGGTGCTTCTCCTTTGGGGTTGTGTGCCTGGGCGTTGCAGCGCCTGGGCGGGGTTATGCCTTGAACACGCAGCACTTCACGGTGCAGGGGCGTGGGGACATGGGGTTGCGGCTGTTGAAAGCGGCGCGTACGGCGCTGTCGACGGCGCGGTTAGGGTCGAGGCAGGGGCGTGAGCGGCTGAGCTTGAGCAGGGTGCGCAGGGTGGCCACGTCGGCCAGCTTCTGTTTGTGCTCAGCGGCGCGTTCGGCGAATTCGTTGAGGTTGATGGCGATCACGTCCGGCTTTTTGCTGTGGTTCACCACTGGGTCATCACTGAGCGACTGCAGATAGTCGTACACGTCCCAGAAGGTGCGCACTTCGTCCGGGTCGGCGTTGATGGCGCCCTGGCGATCCAGTGCCATGGCCAGCAGCTCTTCGCGGGTGCCACGCAGCTGCTCGTCGGTGATGGGCAACACCAGGCGCAGGGCATCGAGCAGGGCGAGCATCTGCGCGTGGTTCTTGATGATTCGCTCCACGCGGATCTCGCGCATGGCGCGCAGCGTTTGCTCGTGCACCTTCACCTGCTCGCGGAACACCTCCAGCACCTTCTGCTCGGCCTTGGTGGCCAGCAGCAGGAAGTGGCTCACGTCACTGGCCTGCAGGTGGTTGAGGTTGTCCGCCGCAGCGCGGCTTGCACTGGTCACGGTGGGGCGCATGAAGTGCAGCTTGACGATGCGCGTGAGGATGGCCTCGGACGCCGCCACCGTGGCGTTCTGGCTGAACACCAGGGAGGCGCGGAAGGGTGGCGCGTTGGTGTCGTTGCCGCCGTTCTTCACGCCGGTCAGGCCCAGGCCGCGGCCGTTGTAGAGCGGCTTGAACTGGTCGAAGTCGAAGGCCTTGCCCTGGCCACCCTCGGGGTCGCTACGGTCGGCCTCGAGCACCACCACCGGCATGTTGGCCGTTTGGCTCAGCCAGCGGCGCAGACCGGCCTTGGTCATCTTGAGCGGGTCGTCGCCTTCTTCGTCCTGCCTGCCGAGCAGCTTCCAGAGGAACATCAGCAGCGTGGACTTTCCCGCGCCGGCCTCGCCGGTCACCTCCAGGAACGGGAAGGACTGAAATTCGGCGCGGATCTGCTCGGCGAACAGCGAGCCGAACCAGTAGGTCAGGGCCACCAGCCCCTGGGCGCCGAAGCACAGCCACAGCCAGTCGAGCCACTCGGTGCGGTAGTCGTGGGCGTCGCCGTTGATCTCCATGCGGATCGACTTCTGCAGCGTTTTCAGGCGCAGCTTCTTGAACTCGAAGTAATCCTCGGCGTTTACGCGCTCCACCTGGCCGCTGCGCACGGCCAGGTCGCCGAACACGTAGCAACCGTGTTCCTTGCTGTAGCCCACGTAATCAATGGTCTGCACGGTTTTCAGGCCGAACAGCTGGTCGCGCATAATCTTGTCGAGCTGGGCGCCGCTGCCGGTGAACACCGCGCCGGCCGCCATGCCCAGCAGGCGCTTCTTGAACTCGCTGGCGGCCGCCACCTGGCCACCGGTGAAGGTGTTGCGCACGGTGGGTTCGTCGTGCGGGAAGTCGACGCGGAAGTAGTACCAGGACTCGTCCGTCACCTCGTTACGCTGGAAGTACAGCGCTTCGGGGTAGCAGTTGGCGATTTCACTGACGGAGCCGCATTGTTCCAGGGCTTTGTCACGTCGCTGCTTATCGTTGAGCAGCTGATCCTCGTGGTGGTCGGAGGCCTCCAGGTTCTGCATGGCCTTGTTGAATTTGTCCTGATCCAACTTGAACCAGTACAAGCGGTTCTCGAAGGCGAAGTGGAATTCGTAGCGCTTGCGCCAGTCATGCATAAGCATGCCTTTTTCGGCAGCGCTGTCGGCCAGCAGCAGGGAGCCGTGGTAGCGGGCTTCCTCGATGTCGCGGTGGATGCGGTCCGCGCGTTGTTCGGCGTTGTCGATGAATTGCCACCGCTGGTGCAGGTCGTTCCAGTCCACCTTGCGGTCACGCTGCGGGATCTGCGCCGCGCTGCAGCTGTAACCCAGCTCGCGGGCCATAGCAGCATGCTTGCGGATGTAGCGACGCGCCCCGGGCTCGTTGTCCAGCGCCCACACCAGCGTTGGCAGCTTGCCGCCGCGGTTGTGGGCCAGCGCTTTGAGCGACTCGAACGGAAAGGCCCCCGAACTCATGGCCGACACGGCGGCGATGCCATGGTGGGTGAGGGCGATGGCGTCGAAGATGCCCTCGACGATCCACAGCTCCTTCACCGTGAGCAGAGCCACGCTCGGCGGGCACCACCAGTAGCCCTTGGGCGACTTGCCTGGGGCGAAGCGTGCCTTCTGCTTGCCGAAGCGGTGCGGGCGGTCGATCAGCCGTTCCCAGTAGCCGCCGTGCTCCAGGGCGAAGCGCACCGTGGCGCTGCCGGCGCCGGCCTCGCGGCTCCAGAAGTTCTCCTGGGTGTACCAGCCCTTGATCAGCGCCAGGTCGAAGCCGCGGGCGAACTGCAGGTAGCTGTCGGCCGAGGCGTTGGGCGCGGCATCGGTGGCCGGCGCGCGGCTGCTCCAGTCGTCGAACAGATCCTCATACAGCTCTTTGATGTGCCACTGCTCGCCGCACTTGCTCTCGCGGCCGCACTTGATGAACCACGGCTCATCACTGCGCGAATACAGCTCCCGCTTGCCGCAGCTGGGGCATACGCCCTTGCGCAGGTACTTGGTGCCCTTGGCTGGCTGCAGGTTGTATTCGGTTTCCAGCCGGCGCAGCACCTCGGTGCGTACAGCGTTATCCATCGCCTTCACGCGCGTTTCTCCGCCTGGCTCAGCGCAAGCTGTAGCACGCCGATGGTTTGCTTGTGGCCAGCGAGGGCGGGGTAGTCCTGCAGGATGCGCGCGCTACGCAGGCCGGCGGGCACGTCGCGGTATTTATCGTCATACCAGTGCTGCTGGAAGCCCTCACGCAGCTCGCTACGCAGGCGCTGCAGCCAGGCCTCGGCGATAGGGTGGGTCAGCTCGATGTGTACGTGCATGGCGTGCTCCGGGCGCAACTTGCCCAAACCCACGGCGTGGGCTGGGTGAAAACGGGGTTATCGGGTGTGTTGGCTCAGGGCCAGGTGCGCCAGGCGCGGCGCCATGAACAAGGGCACCTCCAGGGCATGCACCAGGTGCAGACAGGTGCGCTCGAACAACTGCGGGTCGCCGCTCAGGTGCTCGGCCTGGTGCTGCTCGATGAAGGCCTGGGCACAGCCCTGCATGCGGGTGCGGTAGTCAGTGGCGTCGATGTGTTCGAGCTGGGTCATACCGCTTCCTCCAGTGCTGCAAGCAGATCCATCTGCTTGGTGGCTTTGGCGTTGTCGCGCAGGGCCTTCATGCGCTCCACCGCCGGGGCGACCGGCAGCACCATCAGCGGCTGTTCAAGGCCGGACGGGCTGAGCTGGTAATCGATCGTTACCGAGCCGCTGAACGTTGCGCCGCAGGCCACGTTCTGGCACTGGTAATACGTGGAGCGGAAGCAAGGTGTTTGCCCCACGCTGGTTCGGATGCGCATGCAACCGTGGCATGCCGGGCATACCAGTTTGTACGTACTCAAGCTGTCTCCCCGCCGCTAATCGCGGCACCGGCTGGGCCGGTTAAGTGGTGACGCATCCCGCGCCTGACTCATGTCCTGTTGCCTGCCCTGGATTCCCCAAGATCAGGCGGTTGTTTCGAGGTGCCTACGCCAACGGTTCTGCTATTTCTGCTGCGATCTGCAGAGGCGCCATCGCGTCTCCTATGGCGATGCGCAACGCTGAACCGTCGTCATCTGGATTGGTGGACTCAACGGTTTGCCGTAGGGTGTCCAGGCGCTGCTGGGCTCTATCCAGTACGCGCTCCAACTGTTTCCGTACATCGTCATTGAGGTAGGTCATGGGGTATCACACGCGTAAGGAAGTTGAGAGGCTGGTCGATCGGCTCGTTGAGCGGCACGACGTGTTGGTAAAGGCCATGAATGGGCGCGAGGAAGAGCGCCTCACAGAGAACGGGCTGCAGCCCCGCATCACCGTAAATGCCGAAGACATCCGCTTCGCTGTTGAGGACGTGGCCACCGCGCTCAAGGAAATACGCTCGCGGCTCGGAAAAGGCTGACCCATCACGGCGTTTCCCCATTACGACTGTGCAGCACGATCACCGCGGTGACTTCGCTGTGGCGTGCGGCGATATGCTGGCGGTGGGCGGCGAGGATGGCTTGCACCTCGGCTTCGCAGATAACGCCGTCGTCCAGCGACTTGGCGATCAGCTGGTCGACCATGCCGCGTAGCTGACTGGTGCTCAGGCCACGGGCGTATAGATCCAGGTTGTCGAGCTCGCCTTGCTCGGGCATGGGCACGAACATGCCGCCGTAGAGGTGGCAGATGTAGTCCGGCAGATGGGCTGTGCCGGCCTGCTGCTCGAGCTGGTGCACCTGGGCGTCGGTCAGCGGTTGGCTGCCGGCGTTCTCGTACAGGTGGTTGTCCAGTTTCTTAAGGGGCAGGCCCAGGCGGGCGGCGGCGGACTCACGGCCGCCCGGGAAGGCGGCGATTACCGCGCTCATGACCTGGCGGCGCGTTTCTAGAACGGCGGCGCTGCGCTTCTGGTTTTTGCTGGGGCTGGTAGCCATTACTGTGCAACCACGGCGGCTTTGATACCCAGTAGAACCGCTGCGCGATGGGCTTCGCCGCGAAGGCATTTCTTCTGGCCGCTCAACACCGCGTAGACAGTGCTGGGGTGCAGGTCATTCTCGACTGCCCATTCTTGGACGGTCTTTCCCGCATTTTCCAGCCGAGCACGTGCAGCTATCCGCGCTTGCTCGCTAGTGATGGCATTAGGCATAGTGCAATTCCGTGCAATTTCGTGTGATGGCAAACGAAGAATGATGCGCGTTCCTGCATTTGTAAATAGCGGAGATGAAAAATATTGCATCTTTCCAAAGAGGCGATCGGCAATCGCCTGCAGATTCAACGTAAGGAGCTCGGGTTTATCCAAGAGCGGTTTGCCGCTGAGCTCTCGATTTCTAAACGCACCCTTGCGGGTTATGAGGCAGGCACCAGCGATATTGGCGCGTCCGTATTGGCTAAGGCTTCGGAGCTTGGTGTCGATGTTCAGTTCGTGGTCACTGGGAAGCACGCATTGGCGGGTGCCGATGCGATCAGCGCCCCAGAGTCAGATCTGCTCGAACACTTTCGGAAACTGCCCGAGGGCGAGCAGGGCTACACCAGGACGATGATTGCAGCGCTGGCCGAAAAGGCCGGGCGCTGAAGTAGGTAGCGGCGACGATAGATTGCCGCACCGGATGTTGTTCGCTGGCCATGGGGGCTGGCGTTTCATTGGATGAAGGGGAGGGAGTGCACCTATGGACTTGCATAGCGAGTTTGAGAACAGCCGTTTTTTCAATTCAGCCCGAATGGACCGCCGCTCAGCCGATGCGCTGGCTGGCCTGGCCGCTGGTATTACCGCAGATGGCGTGGTTTCACTGGAGGAAGCGCAGTTTTTGCAGCGCTGGCTTGAGGCAAACGTCGCCCACCTCGAAGACCCCGTGGTCAACCTCTTGTACCAACGCCTTGACCTGATGCTGCGTGATGGCGTGCTCGATGCCGACGAATCAGCCGACCTATTGCATATCCTGCGTCGTTTCGGTGGCGTAGAGCTGGCCAATACTCTGCCCGAACAGCGTTATGCCGCACCCAATGACCTCCCGTTCAACCACCCGGTGCCCGAATTGGTATGCGAGGGCCGGCTGTTCGTGTTCACCGGCACCATGGCTTATGGGCCTCGCAAGGCCTGCCAGCAACTGGTTGAGGAACGCGGTGGTTTGATCGGTGGCAGCGTGAACAAAAAAACCGATTTTCTAATTGTTGGCAGTATCGGCAATGAGCAATGGCGGCATAGCAGCTACGGGCTGAAGATCATGCGCGCTGTTGAACTTCGCGACAGCGGCGTGCCATTGGCGATATTGGGTGAGCAGCACTGGTCGCGAGCGGTGCTCGGCTAAATGCGAATAAATAAACTTTGGAGAATGGCATTGGTGCTCGTAGCTCTGATGCTAACCGTGCCTTTGGTTTCGTATTTCATTGCAATATCTGAGCTAAGCGATTTTACCCTTAAACTTATTTCAATAATTGGTACCGTCGGCTCAATCGCAGGATTGTTATACACCATCGTCCAGATATCACTGATTAGACGAGAGTCAGAGGTTATATCTAGAACTGCTAGCGCCACAAAGGAGCAGGTTTTACTTCTCTCATGTGTGGCTGACTGGGCAAGAGGGATAAAGGTTGCTCAGGAAATACAAAATCACTGCCGAAATAGGAAGCGAGAAATAGCCATTCCTAGGATTCAGGAATTAAAGCAGATTCTCTACGACATTGCCCACTCGTCCGATCAAAGTATTAAGTCTGAACACTCAGAAAGTGCAGGGGATCAAATACTCCTGTTGAATGTTGTTATTAATGGTTTTGAGAAGGCCCCGACTGGCAAGATGAGCAGTGATGAAATTGCAAGCGTAAACGAAATGCTTGAGAAAACGATCGACTTACTCTCTGTAATACAGAGCATGACCAAGAATAAGGGGTGATTTATGGATGATAGAATCAAGGATCTCATAGCCAAGCTTACAATGAAAACTGCAGATTCATCACTAGATTGGGCTAAAACGTCTAGGGATAACGAGTTTATATGTAAAATTGGCAATACATCGGTGACTGTTGATCGGTACTACTACGCGGATGAGTGGGATGGCAGCGATGGCACCATAATTGATATATGTATTTTGAACAAGCAAGGTGAGCAGATTGATCGTCATTATTCAGTGGAAAATAATTCCAACGAATATAGTATCCTATCGGCGCTTCATAGTGCCGCACATAGGCGGTATCACAAAATTGACGACATTATCAATGGTTTAATTTCTGACTTGGATTTGATTTAGCCTTATTTTAAATAAGGACTTAGATAAAAGGCCCTAGTTCGTTAATTGTTACTGGTGCAGTTATATCGGAGAATAAGGCGGGCGGATTTATTTGTCGCTACCCGGGAAGTGGAAAGCAATAAATTTTTGATTCAGCACAAACTAAATGGCAGCTTTCATTGTTATGGCAATAGGCTAATTAATGAGCTTTAGTGAATATCTTGCTTCTTTAAATGGTTATGTGCAAGAACGGCTCAGTAGTCCGCTTCTGCTTTCATTCGCACTTTCATGGGCTGCATGGAATTACAAAATATTCTTTGTGCTTTTCTCGGAGCTAGAGCCTGCTGAAAAATTTGATTTCATGCGGCAGTTATACCGTATGCCTTCTGCTCTGTTAGAGGGTGCATTGCTCTATCCTGCGGTCTCTGCACTTGCGTTTGTAATCGCATATCCATTTATTTCTAGGGAGATTTTAAAGTACAGCATTTGGCAAGATGGCCTTACCAGGAAGGTTAAGGCAAAGGCTGCTGAGGGTAGGATATTGCTACCCGACGAAGCGAAGCAGCTACATGAACACTATCAAGCGATCATTCGAGGGCTTGAGTCCGAGGTTGAACGTAAATCTGAGCAATCAGATAAATCTAAAGTTGCGCTCGAGAAAGCAGAAGCCTTAATTGTAGAAGGGAAGTTGGCTATTCAGAAATTGACAAGCGAGCGGGCTGATCAGGTTGATGAGCTTAATAAAGACTACGATATCCTGCAGCAAGCCCATGAGGAACTTAATGCGAAGCATAACTCAAACGCCGCTTTACTTGCGGACGCAATGAGCCAGGCTGCGATGTTGGAGAGGTTGCTTGGGCGTGAGAAAGACAAGGTTGTGAGCCTGACATCTGAGCTGGAAGCGACAAAGCAACACGTCGAAACTTTGATGCACTCAGTCCCACAGAGACAAATTTTTTCACTTGATAAGGGTTTGGGTATGGGGTTGGGGCCAGTAGTAGAGCCAAACTTATTGAAAGGTCTTCAGGATCTCGCAGACCGCTACACCTCGCAACCAAATATCTTAGAAAAAAATAAGGAAGATGATTCCTGATGCACAGTGCAGCCACTTATAATCGACGGCAGTTCCTTAATTAAGGCGAGGTTCTAAGTTCATCTACACTCTAAGCTGCCAGGACGGCGCGACTCACGAAAGGACTCTCTCATGTCACGCACAAATATCGTCATCTCCAGCTTACTAACCGCGCTTGTTACGGCCTACGCCACAACGTGGTTCCTCAATTCCAACTCCATCGAGCATCCCGTCGTTACCGTTCCGCCGCTGTGGATCGAGCAGGAGGCCGGGCAGCTGGTGGCGTTCGGCGGCTGGGCGGCTGAGCACGGCTATAGCCTGCCAGGCCGCAGCGCGGTGGAGATTCGCTGCTACCGCGATAAGCAGCTTTGCACCGAGGCATTCGCCAATGTGCACCACCACGACGAAGGCGCCGACCTGGAAGCCGAAACCTACCTCTACACCGTGACCGACTGGACGGACGAACGCCTGCAGGCCACCGCCAGCATGGCCGAAGGCTGCCTGGAGCGCCGCCTCGAACTCTTCCTGGACGAGCCCGGCGGCACGCTGGAGTGGGAACCCACCGAGGATTGCGAAGAGGGCGACACCGGCAACGCCGTGCTGATCGGCGATGAGGTGCCACTCGGGTAGAAACCACGCCGTCACATGGCGAGGCTGCACGCTCCACTGCACAACATGGAGCATGCAGAACGATGAGAGATGGGAAAGGGGCTGAGGGTCGTCAACCAGGCTGCGAGGTTGCCCAGCTCGATAAGGAACCACTGACACCGACCGAGCGGATGCTGATCCGCTTCTACCGGCAACTGGACGAAGGCGAGCAGGCCTTTATGCGCCGCGCGATCGAGGCGATGGCCGTCCATAAGGCGAGGCGGTAATAGAAAACCCCGGCCAGGTGCCGGGGTGTTTGTTGGGGTTACCTACTTTCTGCCGGGAAGATTTGCCTTGGCCCACTGCTCTGCAGTGGTAACTGGAATGGACTGCTGTTCATTGAACGTCTCGGCTTTGGGCCAAGACACACCTCGGCCTTGCGCGAACACAGCGCGGTATTTCTTGATGTGGTGGGTGGGATCTTTCTGAAGTTCGTCGAGCAGTTGTGGAACCGTCCATACGTTGCGCTTGAACGGGCGGCCGAGCACACGCTCGAGGATGCCTGCTACTTCGCCGTACTGCACTGTATCGCCGGACAGGTAGACAATTTCATTGCGGAAGCGCGGCTCGAAGAACACGATTTCCGCTGTGAGCTTACCGATGTCGTCCGGTGTGGTCAGGGTCACGCTGTTATCAAGGCCGCCTAGGGCGTTCACGGTATCGTTTTCGAAGTCCACAACCTCAAAAACAGGCTCGAAAAGGAAGCTGGTGAACATGCCCGTGGAGATGATTACCCACTCCGTTTTGTCCTGGGCGCGCAGCAGCTCGCGCACGTCGAGTTGGGCGTCAAACAGATCCTGAGGACTGCCCCGGCCAATTACCTCGAAGTCAACGCCGAACTGCCATGGGAAGTAGCGCCTAACACCAGATTTGAGGGCTGCTGTTGCCAATTTCATGGGTGTTTCGCGGCCGGCGACCATTCCTGCGCAGCCAATCACGGTGTCGAACCGTGCGAAAATCTCAGCCAGCTGATCGATCGAGTCATTCACTAGGTCCGCAGGGATCATGTGGATACCTAGGCCTTTGAGCTCGTCGATTTCTAACTTCTTCTCCGACGCATCGGTGTTAATGGTTGAGTCCCTCAGCAGGACACTGATTTTGGAGCCAGGCACACGCTTTGCCACGCGCGCGAGATTGCGCAGAACGGGAAGGCCAAGCTCACCAGCGCCGAGTACAAGGATCGATTGGGGAGAGGGTTGGGTCGCTGTAGTCATGATTTCTCCTGAGACCGGTTGGCGAATAAGATGGGCAAATGCTGTCACGATCCAGCAACACTCGTAAGAAGGCACACGTGTGATACCAGGTGTAGAAATGACCGATCAGGAAGCGCTCAGACAGGCAGAGATGATCTGCCAAACGCTTAGGGAGGATGACGACGGCGTCAGGCGGGAGGTGCTCGCACACGCTGGTAGCCGTTGGTCACTGGGCATTCTGCATGCCCTAGGCGTGTACGGAACGATGCGCCACGCTGAGATAAAGCGGCAGATGGCGGGCGTGACTCAGCGAATGCTGACGAAGACCCTCCGCTCAATGGAACGCGATGGCCTGGTGATTCGCCGAGAGTTCGGCGAAATTCCCCCACGTGTTGAGTACGAACTCACACCGCTTGGGATGGGGCTGCTGGTACGCATGTCTCCCATATGGACGTGGGTCGTTGAGAACGTGGAGGACTTCCGAAAAGCGCGGCGTAACTTCGACAGCCAGGATGGCAAGAAACCTTTTTGGCAGAGTCCTCCAGCAGAGTGACTATCGCTTATACATGCACCGGCCAACTGCCGGTTTCTTATGGGGCTCAATCTTCCTTCGGCACCGTCCAGAACAGCTGCACACCATCGTCGCGCCAGGCGATGGTGACGTTGTCGTTCTCGCTGATCTCATCGAGGATCCGCGACCAGTCGTCCGGGCTGTCGCCCTCGGCGCGGAGCAATACCGCTGATCGGGATTTTTGCGCGGCCGGTGAGTTGATAACCCGCTGAACTCGGGCTCCGAGCAGCTCGTAGGTGTTGGGAGAGGCTGCCGTTCGGGAGTTGCCTTTTGCCATGATGGGGATGCCTCGATTACTGTATGTGCATACAGTAATCCGAGAATTACCCCCATGTCACTCACCATTCTGGGCCGCAACCAGCGGCTCGCCCACCTGTTGCCCGAAGCCAAGGAACTGCGCATCACGGGCTTTCAATCCCCTGCCGAGGACGAGAAGGAAGAGGGCCTTTCACTCGACGCGCTGACCAGCCTGGGGGCGCCCCATGTGTGGGTGGTACGGGTGGAGGATGACAGCCTGATCGGCTTTGGCATGTACCCCGGCGACCGGCTGGTGGTTGACCGCGGCACCATCACCAAGCGCGAGCAATACGTGGTGGTCGACCTTGAGGACGATGGTTGCTACCGCGTGCGCCTGATGATCGATGACGGTAACGGCAACCTGGTGCTGCGCGCGCCCAGCCGCTTTACCCCGGACATCAACCTCGAATACGAAGAGTGCGTGCAGATCTGGGGCGTAGTGCGCTGGGTGATCAGCTACGTGGGGCGCTGAGCATGAACCAGGTATTCGCACTGATCGACTGCAACAGCTTCTACTGCAGCTGCGAGCGCATCTGCCAGCCGGCCCTGAAGCACAAGCCCGTGGTCGTGCTCTCGAATAACGACGGCTGCGTGATCGCCCGCACGGCGGAAGTGAAGGCCCTGGGCATTCCCATGGGGGCGCCGTACTTCAAGGTACGGGACCAGTTGCGCGCCGGCGGGGTGGTGGTGCGATCGAGCAACTACACGCTGTACGCGGACATCAGCAACCGGGTGATGCGCACCATCCGCGATATGGTGCCGGGTATCGAGGTGTACAGCGTTGACGAGTGCTGGGCCGACCTGACCGGCATCGCTGACCTGGACAGCCTCGGCCGCCAGGTGCGGGCGCGCCTGCTGCGCGATATCGGCATGCCGGTGGGTGTGGGCATCAGCACCACGAAGACGCTGGCCAAGCTTGCGAACTGGGCGTCAAAGAAGTGGCCGGCCACCGGCGGCGTGGTCGACCTGACCGACCCGGCCCGCCAGGCCAAGCTGTTGCGCATCGCGCCAGTGGACGAGGTGTGGGGCATCGGCCGGCGCCTGGCGCCCCAGCTGCAGGCCCTGGGCATCAAAACCGCGTGGGACTTGGCGCACTTCGACGTCGCTACCCTGCGTAAGCAGTTCGGGGTGACCCTGGAACGCACCGCGCGCGAGCTGCGTGGGGTGAGCTGCCTGGACTTCAACGATGGCCCGCCGCCGAAACAGGCCATCTGCTCGAGCAAAATGTTTGGCGAGAAGCTCGAAGACCTGGCGCCGATTCGTGAGGCCCTGGCCACCTACGTGACGCGGGCGGCCGAGAAGCTGCGCAGCCAGCAGAGCCTGTGCGGAGCGATCCAGATCGGGCTCAAGACGCAGATCCACAACCCTGAGCTGCCGCGCTACGCCAATGCACTGACCGTGGCGCTGCCTGTGCCCACCGATGACACGCGGGACATTCTGGCGCCGGCGCTGCGCGCCCTGGACGCGATCTACCGGCCGGGCTTCGCGTACTCGAAATGCTCGATTCTGCTGATGGATTTGAGCCAGCGCGGTGAGGTGACGGCGGATCTGTTCGCTCCGGCAGCCCGGGCCGGCAGTGACCGGGTGATGGCGGCGGTGGATGCGATCAACAGGCGGGAGGGCGCCGGCACCCTGCGGCTTGGCCGGGTGCCGGTTGACCCCTGGTGGGGTATGAAGCGGGAGATGAAGAGCCGGTGTTACACGACCAGGTGGGACGAGGTGATTGGGGTGAGAGGCTGAACGTTGGATTAATCAGAAGGGTATAGGTGGCCAGTATTATTCATAAAGCGATAGATGTTCGTTGCTACACAAAAAGTTATAAGGCAAAGAGGTACAAAGTCATTCATACTCCTGCGCGTTTTTTCGCCGCCTTCGGCCTTTCTCACGAAAGTGGGGCCCCTCAGAGTGTCAGCTCATGATGTCAATGCTGCAGCAGCGCCAGCTGATCGAGGCCTCATTCGTGCCCTACATCTGCAAATGCACTATTTCGACAGAAGGGTTCGTGTCCATCCGCGTAAGCGACCCCAATACTGAGGCCGTGCTGCTCAATCTGACAGGTATTTCCAGCAGCCAGCTGATGAGCTGGAGTTCCATCAGCGCCTTTGTCGAAGGCTTGCATCGCGAGTTGGACAGGATGAAGAGCGAGCGCTGAGCAGCGCTCTGGTATGTCAGCCGGCAGTCGGCTGACGTCTGGCTCTATATCGACTCGCCGCTTGCAGAACGCCCAGCTCGCTGACTGCGGCTACGAAATCCTCCAATGCCAACGGCTTTACGACGTAGGAACTGACCTGCAGGTCGTGTGCCTTCTGCTTGGCAGCAGGATCGCGAGAGTTGGTGAGTACGACAACTGGAATATCGTGCAGAAGCTCGCAACCTCGAATGGCCTCGAGCAGCTCAAGGCCGCTGAGCTTAGGTGTTGCGAGGTCCATAATGACCAACGAAGGGTTGCCTGGCTCGCGGTCGGCGAAGCGGCTATGGCACTTGAGGTAGTCCAGCGCCTCTTGCCCGTCGCGCACCACGGTGAGATTACCGTCCATGCCGGCGCGTCTCAGCGCAATAAGGGTGAGTTCCAGGTCTAGCGCTTGGTCTTCCACTAACAGAATCGAGTTATTCACTGGTGGCGCCGTAGGGGGGTGTTGCGGTGGTGCATCACTGGTCGCGCGGCTGCGTACCAGTTTTAGTGACAGCCCAGCTTCATTCTAAGGTCGCTGTAGATCGCCGTCATCAAGGCCCTGTTCTGCAACTGCGTTCGAGAAATACGGCGATTGGTGACCAGATTGTACTTCTGATCCAGGCAGATGATCTCAAAGCAATCGTCAGTTTCTTCTGTGAAGATCCTGTAACGCCCTGCGGTGGCTGCCCTGAGTTGCTCGACGCGGTTTTCCATAACGGTCTCCCCCTTACCTGTAAAGATTGTGAGCAGGGGCGAGCAGCGGGCGTTCAGCTCTATTTGTTGCCGTTGATCGCTTGCAGTTTCTTCGACTCTCGATCTACTGCCCGCTTGGCGCTGGCCTTGCTGGCGTACAGGTGCGTCAGCCGCTTGGGCTTGGTCTGATCGCCCTTGGTCATCTTGACCTGTTTCCCTGTCTTCCCGTCGCGGTACCAGGCGAGTACGCCGGTGTATCGCTCGGCGCTTTCGGCCAGGTCGGCGATCTCGCTCTCCGGCAGCTGGGATTCCAGCTCGAGGCTGGTGGTGTAGGCCTCGGGGGTGAAGGCGTGCTGCACGTTGCCGCCGAGCCAGATGATGGCGGCGATTTCCTGTTTGATGCCGACCAGGCTGTAAGTCAGCTCGGGGGTGAGCTCTGGCCGGCCCTTGGCGAGGGTGTAGCTGAGGGTGGCGGTGCCGCGCTGCAGGCGTGCCCACTCGGCGCGCGCCGCGCCCAAGGCGGTGGCCTGGTCGGTGTAGGTGTGGCGCAGGTCCTTGAGGTTGTCGCCGCCGCCGGCGATGGCCTCCTTCTTGGCGGCGCTGTTGACCTCGTAGTAGTAGGCGCGCACGCCGGTGTAGGCGTCGCGGTCGGCTTCCAGGAAGCGGTGCTGGTCGCCGTGTGCGCGGGTGAGGGTGATATGGGGCAGTGCCAAGCCGCTGGCGGTGGTGCTGGCCCCGGTGGGCATGAACAGCAGGCGGCCGGCCTTTACGGTGGCGATGGCGTCATGCTGCTGGCCGAGGCGGGTGAGCAGGTTGGCGTCGGACTCGTTGGCCTGGTCTAGGTGCACCAGGGGAATGCTGGCCAGCACGCCGGCGACGATGGCCTGCAGGCCGTTGCCGGTGGCCAGCGCTGTGATGACCGCGCCCAGAGTGGCGGCGTTCCAACTGCGCTCACGCTTTACCTTGAGGCCTTTGCGCAGGTCGGCGCTGCGGGCGCGGATGTTGAGCACGTCCGGCGCGCCGCTGTGTTCGGTTTCGTCGACGGTGTAGCTGCCTTTGTCGATCAGCCCGGTGTCGCTCCAGCCCAGCCACAGGCGCACCAAGGCGCCGCGTGGCGGGATGGCGAGCAGGCCGTCGTGGTCGCTGAGCTGGATATCCAGCGTGTCGGCCTCGAGGCCGCGGTTGTCGGTAAGGTTGATGCTGATAAGGCGCTGGGTGATGGCGGCGGTGATGTCGTTGCCGTCGACCACCACGCGGCAGATCGGCGTGGGGTAGCCGGCCGCTTCGCGGTAGGACTCGGCCGCCTCGCGCAGGTGCCCGCCGGCATAGGTGAGCGCGCGATCGATCACAGCACGCTCCTGAGGATGTTGCCGAGCACGCCGGTGAGGCTGCCGAGCAGGTCGGTGCGGCCGTCGTCGACGCGCTTGAGCACCAGGTTGAATTCGATGCGCCGGGCGGCGCCATCCGAGAAGAACAGGGAGCGGGTTTCACTGAGGCTTTCGATGACCCACAGGCCATAGACGCGGCCGGTGCCTTCGACCAGGGGCCAGGCCTTGCCGGTGTCGGCCATCTGGCGCAGTACGTCGAGGCTGATGGGCGTGCCGGCCAGCTCGGGCAGCAGGGTGCCAGGCAGGGTGATGGTTTCATCACCACGGCCCAGGTACTGCAGGGCAGGGTTGGTGCCGATGCGGCTGGTGCTGCCATGCCGCCAGGCCGTTTGGCGCTGAAACTCCTGGTAGGCGAGGGTGTGCAGGCTGAACACAAACATGCCCAGGGACATCATCATTTCTCGACTCTCCGTTGTAGATCAGTCCGTGTCGCGCAGGCTGCTGCGCAGGCGCGTGGCTTTGTGGCGCTCGCGCTCGTCGAGCAGGCGGTTGAGCATGCGCTGCAGCTCGGCTGTGTCGGTGCCCGGGCCCGCGCTGATGTTGATGGTGATGGTGTCGCCCTGGATGACGGTGTTGCCGCCCGTGTTGGCGGTGAGCGGCGCGCGGCGGTCGAACTGCAGGGGCTGCTGATCGGCCAGCGCCGGCAGACCGAAGCCCAGGCCCAAGGTGGCAGCGCCGGCGGCGGTGAGCTGCTTGGCGGTGCTGGCCACCTGCTTGAGCACGCCGCCTTCGCCCTTGGCCAGGCCCTGGCCGAGGCCGGCCATGGTGAAGCCGCCGAGCTGAGCGAACACGCGCGACGGGGAGTGGATGCCGAGCTTTTCCTTGAACCAGCTGATGGTGCTTTCGCCGGCACCGGTGATGGCGCTTTTCACTTTGCCCAGGCCGGCGGTGATGCCGTTCACCATGCCGTCCATAAGCATGCCGCCGAAGTCGGTGAATTTGCCCGGCAGTTCGACGCCCAGGTAGCTGAGCACGCCGGCGAAAGCGCGGTAGATCAGGCCCAGGGGGCTGAAGTTGGTAAGCGTGGCGATGATGCTGCCGATGCCGCCGCTGAAGCCCTCCTTCAGCTCTGCCCACAGGCCGGCCATGTAGGCCTTCACGGCGTCCCAGTTCTGGTAGATGAGGTAGGCGCCGCCGGCGAGCACGGTGATGAGCAGGCCGATGGGGTTGGCCATGGCGAGGCGGGCGATCCACAGCAGTGCGCTGGCAACGAACTTCAAGGCGGTGACCAGGCCCAGGCTCTTTATGCCGAGCAGCATCATGGCGAAGCGCACCATAGCGAACGGGCCGAGGATGCTGGCTAGGGCCAGGGTGATGCCGCCCATGACGGCCATGAGCAGGCCCAGGCCGGCGACCGTCTTGGTGATTTGCGCGGTGAGCACGGGGTTTTCGCGCACCCAGGCGCCAATGCGGCCGACCATGACGGTGAGGCCCTGGACGAATTCACGCAGGGGGCCATTCTGCTGGTCGAACAGCTCGATGCGCACTTCGTCGAGGCCGGAGAACAGCTCGTCCAGGTCGCCGGTGAAGTTGTCGGCCATGACCTTGGCGGTGCGGCCGGCGGCGCCGGCGTGGTCTTTCACCACGTCCAGGTACTTGAGGATGCCCCCGGCGCCGGCCTGGTTGATCAGCTCGGCCATGCCGGCGGCCGGTTCCTCACCGAAGATGGCCTTGAGGTACTCCAGGCGATCACCTGTGCCCATTTTCTCGGTAGCCTTGGCCACCTCGCCGAGCACAGTGGTGATGCTGCGGACGTTGCCGGCTGAGTCCTTGGCGCGGATGCCCAGCTTCTTCATGGCCTTTTCCGCCGGGCCCATGGGCGCGGCCAGGCGCAGCAGCATGGCGCGCAGGGTGGTACCGGACTTGCTCGCCTGAATGCCGACGTTGCCGAGCAGGCCCGCCATGGCGGCGGCTTCTTCCAGGCCCATGCCTGCCGTGGCAGCAACCGGCCCGACGTAGGACATGGTGTCGCCGAGCATCTCCAGGCTCATGTTGGAGGTGGTGAACGCCTTGGTTAGCACGTCGGCCACGTTGCCCATCTGGCTGGGATCAATGCGGAAGCCGCCAAGGATGTTGGACGCGATATCGGCGGTGCGGCCGAGATCCATATCGCCGGCCTTGGCCATGTCGAGCAGGCCGGGCATGGCGTCCTGGATGGCCTTGGGGGTGAAGCCAGCCATGGCCAGAAACGCCTGGCCGCTGGCGGCGTCGCCAGCGCTGAACATGGTTTCGGCACCCAGCTTGCGCGCCTGGGCGCGCAGCGCGGCGAGCTGCTCGTCGCCCTTGGCCAGGCCGGTGAGGGCCTGCACCTTGCTCATGGTGGTGTCGAACTCGACGCCTGGTGCGAGCAGGCGCTGCATGCCGAAGAGGATGCCGGTACCGGTGGCGACGCCGCCGGCGCCGCTGGCGGCCATGCTGCCGGCATGGGCCTGGGTGCGCTGGTACTGATCTTTGGTTCTGGCCAGGCGCTGCTTTTGCTGAGTGATGCGCTTGAGGCGCGTCTCCTGCTTTAGCAGTTCGCTGTTGGTGGCGGCGATCTTGGCCTTGAGGTCGCGCTCGCCGGCGCCCAGGTTGCGGGTGCTGATGCCGGCGGCGTTGAGTTTGTTGCGCAGGCCCTGGAGCTGGATCTGGTTTTGCTGATGTTCGCGCTTGAGCCCGGTGGCTTCGCGTATGGCGGCCTTGAGGTCACGCGTCATCTGCCGGGTGGGCACCCCGGTGGCCTGCATTTGCACGCCGAGTGCCTTGACGCGATCACGGGCGGCCTGCAGGGCGTCTTCGGTCTGTTTGGCAGCGGTGCGCTGCACACGCCAGGCGCTGACATCCTTCTGGATGCTGTTGAGCTCCTTGAGGCGGTCGCGTGATTCTTTCAGGGCGCGGGCAGCGCCGAGGCTGCCGCCCTGGATCTTTTTCAGCGGGGCGGTAGCGCGATCGAGGGCGGAAAGGATGACCTGCAGTTTGAGGTTACTTGCGGCCATCCGCTTGACTCCGTACTCGGGCGCGCTCGCGCCATTGCATTAGTTCTGTAACGGTGAGGGCGTCCATATCCTGGGGCGCCCAGCCGAAAACGATGGCCAGGTCGGCCATGGCGTTTTCTACGCAGTCAGGGAGGTGTTGATCTCCTCCCGCTGCGCCCTCTTCAACAAAAAATTGCCCACCTTCATGCCCAGATCGAGTAGATCCGCGGGTTCGAGGCGACCGACTTCAACGTCGGTCAGTGCTGGGAGGGTGATGCGTGGCAGCACTTTGCGCAGGGCGTTGACGTCCAGGTTGGCGAGCTCGGCCAGGGAAGTGCCACGCAGCTCGCCAGACAAGGGCTTGCGCACGGTGATGTGAGTGATGGTGGTTTCACCGCGGACGATAGGGGTATCGAGCTCGACGGTATTGGGGTTCGCTGCCTGGGTTTCAGCCGCTGGTGCTTCGGGTGCTTTGGCGTTGCTGTCTTTCTCAGGGGTGGCCATGGGGGTGCTCCTTTACTGGGGAAGTGCCGCCGGCGAACCGGCGGGATATGTGCGAAAGGTTTACAGGCCGATGGCGCGGCGCATTTCTTGGTAGCGGTCGACGCCGTCGACGATGAAGATCATGTTGAGCAGGTCGATTTCGAGCTCTACGCGGCTGTTGACGATGAGCTTGTAGTAGCTGCAGGTGGTGATGACTTTCTGCTCGGTGTCTTCACCGGGTGCAGCGTCGCCGAAGTCGATCTCTTCGTGACGGCCGCGCACGACAACTTCCACGGCGACGGTTTCGCCGGTGTCGTCACGTTGTGCGGCACCTGTCCAGCGCAGCATGACGCCGCTGGCCGAGGTGATGCCGTATTGGCGAACGGCGATCAGGTCGTAGCCGCCAATCGTCCATTCCAGCTGGATGCCGTCGTCGCCCATGCCGAGGTCGACCTTGACGGAACCGTCCATGCCGCCGCCGCGCCAGGCTTCGAGCTTGCGGGTGAGCTTGGGCAGGGTGACGGTGCCGCACTGCCCTTGATAGCTGTTGCCATCGTTGAAGAGGTTCATCTGTTTCAGTTTGAGAGGCAGGGCCATGGTGGCGCGCTCCTAGTGCGTGGGCTGGCCCCGCGTGGCGGGGCGCCGGTGATCAGGCGTTGATGCTGCTGGCGAATTCGGCCAGATAGCGGTCGGTGATGCGCTGGCGAAGGCTCAGATCCTCGAGGGGCGGCACGGGGGTGTAGTCGAAGTCGATGTACAACTTGCCGGCCTTGAGGGTGTCCTTGGTGTTGGCTTCGGGGTCGTACCAGCACTGGCCATCGATGATGTAGCCGCCGGCCTTGAGCTCGCGGAACTTGGCATTGATGCCCTCGATGATGTCGCGCACCAGGGAGGGATGCAGGGGCTTGTCGACGGCCCAGAAATGCCCCTCGGCCATGGTGTCGGCCAGCACCTGGGCGGTGCGGGTGTAGTTCTCGAAGGCGAACAGCGGATCTTCGCTGCAGGTGCGCGAGCCCCAGAAACGGTAGCCGCTGTGGTTGATCAGCGTGGTGACCTCGGCGGCGTTGAGCAGGCCGGCGTCGGTGGCGGGGTTCTGCAGATCCCAGAACACGTCGGCGCTGATGCCGGTAACGCCGTCCACGGCGACGTTGGACAGGGTTTTGTGCCAGCCCTGTTCCTGGTCGAGCTTGGCGCGCAGGCCGAGGGCGACGGCGACCGCTGGAGCGGTGACGGTGGCGTCGGCTGCAGTGCTCCAGCGTTTGAAATCCGGCCAGATGACCATGACTTCGCGGGCGCCGAAGCCTTCGCGGTAGGCGATGGCCTCGCTGACAGATTTGCAGCCATAAGCACTGACGTAGGCGAAGGCGCGCAGCTGCTTGGCGATGCTGACCAGGGCGGTGGCTACCGGCAGCGGGTCGAGGCCCGGCACACCGAGAATGCGCGGGGTGACGCCGAGCTGCGATTTGGCCGCCAGCAGGGCCTTCATGCCGGTGTATTTGCCTTCGGCGGTGGTGGTGCCGACGATGTTGCTGATGAGGCTGGCGAGCTTTTCCTCGTCGGTTGCACCCTCGCCATCCGCCACGCGAACGACGACGGTCACCGGTTTGGTTTGGTCGGCAATGGCCTGCAGGCTGGCGGCCAGGGTGCCCTTGACGCCGGCGGACTTGATGGCCGCTTGCACGTTGGTGACCAGCACGGGGGTGTTGAGCGGGAAGGCAATGAGGTCAGCGTCTTCTGCGGTGCAGACCATGCCGACGATTGCGGTGGAAATGGTGCGGATGGGGCGTGTGCCCTCGTTGATTTCGAGGACTCGGACGCCGTGGTGGTATTCGTCGGCCATGACTGGTGCCTGCGTTGGGAAATGACAGTGCCGAGCCTGACGCGCGCGCGGCAACGCGGCGAGCGGTGGGCGTTGTAGGCCGGCGGGTTACAGCGTGCGGGCATAAAAAAGCCCGCCATATGGCGGGCAACCCTCCCCAGGAAAATCAGTTGGGCGCTGTGGGCCATTCGATGGGGTTGGGGTAAGCGTCTTGCAGCGGCACGCGATTCAGGGCGACGCGGTAGCGCTTCCAGGCTTCGAGCTCGGCGCGTTCGGCTTCGGTAGCGTCCTCAAGGTCGGCGGCGTCCTGCAGCGGTGCAATGCGTGCGGTCGCTTCGACCTGCAGGCGGTTACGCTCGAGCAAGGCGGCGCTGGCGTATGCAGCTCGGGCTGCCTGTTCGTCGAACACCCACTCTTTGCCGTTCCAGGTGTAGTGCTGCCCGGGGACAGGCTCGCGGGTGAACCCTACGGGCAGCGGGCCGAGCTGAGCGTGCTGGATGGGTTCACCGTTGGTGATTTGATAAAGCGTGCCGCGGTTATCCTCGCACTGGTGCCAAGCACCATCTCGCCAACAGCGTACGGAGCCAGCGACCGCCTCCGGTGGTTCTGTGGTAGTGGCCCAGGCCGGAATCAGCCAGTTGTCGGCATCGAGTGGGTCGGGGTCTGCCTGACTGGTGCCGAGCAACTCGCCAGTGGCTGGGTTGTAGTTGTAGATGGTGGGTGCAGTGGTTTGCATGGTGAGACCTCAGTAACGGATGCAGGCAAGCAAGGCGATGTTGTGGGGGCGTGTTTCGCCGGAGAGCCCGCCGCTGGTGGAGTCCGTGCTGAGGCTGGTCAACGCGGCTGCAGCTGGGCCACCGATGCCACCCGCGCCTGCGCGCAGGAATGACAGGGTGGCGTTTCCACTGTGCGTGTGGCCCTGGAGCAACTGATCTTGAACCGTACCGAAAGAGCGTCCGCCGTCGAGGTCGGTGCGGCCGTCGCTCCAGCTGCGGATGAACTCCCCACGCAGATCGGGGAGGTTGAACGTCGATGAGCCGTTGCCCGCGCCGAAGGTGGTACCGATGGCGGCGAACAGGTCGGAATACGTGGCGCGAGAGACGGCAGCGCCGTTGGCTTTCAGCCAGCCGGCTGGCGGGCTGCTCATAGCGAAATGGGCGACTGTGCCTTTCGGCGTGCTGTTGTCTTGCACGAACTCGGTGGTGGCCAGCCGGGTACTGCTATTGCCCAGTGGTGGTGTTGCCGCGGTTGGAGTGCCGGTAAAAGCCGGGCTTACCAATGCAGCCTTGGCAGCCAGTGCCACAACCAGGCCAGCCACGCCGGCTTGCGGGATATCGGTGAGCCCTGCACCGCTGCCGATGTAGGTGCCAGATGTCCAGAAGTTACCGGCGAAGCCAATTGCTGCGCACGGCGTTCCATTGCTGCAGAGAACAAGTTGGTGGCCGAAGGCCATGGCTCCGCCGCTGGTGTTGGTTGTGTGCTTGTAGGCAAGGCCATAGAGATTGCCGAATGTGCTGCCGTCATCAGCAATCCGATAGGCGTTGCCCATCGACCAGACGTGATCAATTAACGCTGGGTTGTAATTGCCGTATAGGCCCGAGTCACGGCTTCCCGCAGTTATGACGCGGCCAGTCAGGGTGCCGCCTGCTGTCGGTAGCTTGGTGCCGTCTTGCACGGTGATTGGCGCAGAACCATCGAACGGCACGCCGTTGATCGTGCGCGCTACCTGCAGCTTGGAGGCTGTACCGGCGTTGCCCGTAACGTCAGGCTGTGGGTCATTCTCCGAATAGACGCGGTACCAGTTACCCCAAACGGTGCCATAGCGGTTGCGAAACCAGGATCTTGAAAAACCTGTTGGATATTCCGAGAGTTCCTGCCTCGCGCCGGCGTGCCTTGAGACCCTGAGGTAGAACGCATTGTGGGTTGGGCAGTTGGCCAGGGTTGCGACCGTTACGTTCGCCGGACAGAAGTAGTCTCCGAAGCCGATCAGGTCATCCAGATCAGTGTTGGCTGCGATATTGATGTACGCCGGCCTGGCTTCGATGGTGATGGGCGCGGAACCATCGAACTCGACGCCGTTGATTGCGCGCGCTGTTTGCAGTTTGGTGGAGGTGGCCGCGTTGCCGGTGGTGTTCTGGTTGCCGATGGTGTTGACGCCAGGCAGGTTGATATTGGCGGTGCCATCGAATGCGGCCCCACCGATGGTGCGCGCGTTTTGCAGCCTGGTAGCAGTGGCGGCATTGCCGCTAGTGCTCTGATTGCCGCCTGTGTTGACGCCCGGCAGGTTGATATTGGCGGTGCCGTCAAAGGCAACACCACCGATGGTACGTGCGGTCTGCAGTTTGGTGGCCGATGCGGCGTTGGCGGTTGTATCCAGCTTGCTGGTGGCCAGGCTCGTGATTTGTGCCTGGAGCTTGCCTAACGCGACAAGCACGGTATCGGCTGCTGCCACTGCCGTGGACGACGCGGTGCTGAGACCGGTGAGCACGGCGGCGCGAACATCGGTAGCGAAGTCGCGCCAGGTCTTGTTGCCCCGCCAGTATTGGGTTGAGGCCCCGGCAGCGATGTTGGCCTCTTTTTCATCCTGCAGCTTCTTGCCCATGGCGGCGGTGAGGGCTTTGACCCTGCTGGAACTGGTAAGACTGTCCTCAAGCTGGACGACGCCTGGGGTATCGATAGTGGCCGGCGGGTTGATGAAGGTGATGTCGCCGAACTGGATGGCGGCGGTGCCGAGCGACTCCAGGATGATATCGGTGGCCAGCAGCAGGGTGGAAGCCGGTGCCTTTTGGATGATCCAGCCAGCCTCAGGGAGCTGCGAATAGACGGCGATGAGCGTGCCCTTGTCACTGATGAGGCCGAACTCACCGACATTGTAGGTGGCGTCGGATTCATCCAGGGCCATGACGTGGATGGTGTCGTCTGCCACGGCCTTACCGGCGATGCTGGTGACCCTTTTGACCTCGGCCTGCAGGGCGGCCTGGGACTTCTGCGGCGTGTAACGGGCCGTGCCCAGGGCCACCGCGGCGATGGTGACCTTGTTTGTGCCGTTGTTTTCGGCGGCGATGATTTCAGCCCGGCCGGCGTTGGTGATGGTGATGTTCAGGGCCATTCAAGGTGCCTCGGTGCATTGGATGCGGCGGTAGGTGATGGGGCGCGACGCGCCGCCCAGGCCCAGGGCGCCAGACGCTGCCAGGCCGATGGTGAGGGTGAAGTGAGAGCGCACGGGCTTGGTGCGCTCGACTTCGGCGATAACGTCCTGCTGGTACTCGATGGTGTTGGGCACGCCGGCGCCGAGGGTGAGCACTAGCTCGAAGGTATGCGGGGTGCCTTTGGGCTCCAGCTGCCACCATTCGCGGATGGCCAGGCTTGAGCCGAAGCTGCGCACGACGTCGCGCACGCTTTTGGCGGTGCCCTTGCGGCGCTGGATCTCGACGGCCATGCGGATTCGCTCGCGCTTGATGGACTCGGGCCAGTAGGGCTGCCAACCGTCGAGCGAGAGCGTCCAGGCGAGCCAGGGAAGTAGCGGCGCGGGGCAGGTGTCGGGGTTCCAGAGCTCGCGCAACGGCACGGCGACCGTGGCGGAACGGGCCTGAAGCTGTTCGAGCGACCGCTCGAGGGCGGTGGCGTTGGGCGGTAGGAGGCTGGGCAGCTTATTCATCCAGCCCACCGTCGATCAGCTCGATAGCCGTGCAGAACGTGGCGCCCTGGCGGCTGACGACGATGCTGGCGGCCGGGCTCTGCAGCTCGACACGTTGCACGCCTGGCTGGTGCAGGGCGGCATGCAGGCCGGAGATGGTTACGTCTCGCCCCAGGCGATGCTGAGCGGCGGCGTAGGCCGTTACGGCAGCCCTGGCGTTGGCCATGACCACTTCGCGGTCGGGCCCGGCGTAGAAGTACAAGCGGGCGTTGATGGCGTAGTTGGTGATGGTAGCTGCCTGCACCTGGACGTAATCAGTCAGCGGGCGCACCGATTCGTCGGTGAGCGCGCGGTTGACCGTGGCGAGCAGCTCGGCGCTTGGCACACCGGCGTCAGTGCGCGATAGCACTGTGACCAAGACTACACCTGGGGTGGGGCTTATTGCGGAAGCGTCGAGTACTTCCCCGCTCGCGCTGAGGGCGTGAAAGATGTAGGCGCCCTCGGGCCCTGCGGTGCTCAGGCCTTCGAGTGAGAGCTGGATGCGGTAGCGCAGCTCGCTGTCTTTCTCGTACTGCGGTGGTACTGACGGAAAGGCAGTCGGGTCGCCGGGCGCAGTGACCAGGCGCTGAACACCAAACAGGGCGCCGATGTTTTCCAGATCCTCGCCCTGGGCGTAGGGCAGCATGACGGCCTTGGCCGCCTCGTTGATGCGCTGGCGTAGCAGCAGCTCACGGTAGGCGAAGACCTCGAGCAGCTTGATGGCTGGGTCGGACTCGAGGAACTGATCCATGGCCGGGTAGCGCTCGGCGAACTCGGCGAGTAGGGCGCCGAGGATCTGCTCGTAGTCCAGGGCCTCGACTACGTTGGGCGCTGGCACGCGGGAGAGGTCGATAGCGGTGAAGCTCATGTGGCGGCCCCCATGGCGAGTGGAATTTGCAGGTTGTAGGGCTGGTTGCCGTCCACGGGGGTGCCTTCCAGGTCGATAACCACTGCGCCGGGTGTTTCGCCCAGGGCGATGCTGACGTGGGTGAGGCGCACGCGGGGCTCCCAGCGCATGAGGGCCATGGCGGTAGCGGCGTAGCAGAGCATGCGGGTGTGGGCGTTGAAGGGCTGGTCGATCAGAAACGGCAGGTTGCTGCCGTATTCGCGACGCATGACGCGCGAGCCGATTGGCGTGGTGAGGATGTCGGCGATGGACTGGCGCAGGTGCTCGACGCCTTCCAGGGCTGCGCCGGTGGTGCGGGATAGGCCGGCCATGGTCAGCCC
Source organism: Pseudomonas sp. G34 (assembly GCF_031119625.1). Taxonomy (GTDB): domain Bacteria; phylum Pseudomonadota; class Gammaproteobacteria; order Pseudomonadales; family Pseudomonadaceae; genus Aquipseudomonas. Next base: position 429,974 of record NZ_JAVHZV010000029.1, on the reverse strand, counting down.
CCTGCGAATACGTTGGGGCTGCCCGCTGCAACGCTGGAGCCGCATGCCACGGGGTCGCCCACACGGCCGAGCTGCTTGCCGTTGACGAAGACGGTACCGCTGCCGCTGGCCAGGCTGCTGGCGTGGGTTTGCGGGATGCTGGGGCAGGTGTGGGGTGCCCAGGCGTCGCCCTGGCGGTGGGCGGGGATGCCGTTGATGTTCACGTTGGGGCTTGCCGCGGTGTTGACGCGCGCTGGCCAGCAGCCGTGGCCGGTGCAGGTGTCGCCGAGGCGGGCTACGGCCGGCATCAGTTTATGTCCACACGGGCGCCCTTGAGGACCAGGTTGCCCTCGGCGTTGATGGTGATGTTGGCGGCGCTGCTGATGGTGATATCGGCGCTGCAGCTGAGGTTGGCGGCGCCTGGAATAGTGGCGGTGAGCAGGTGGGCGACGCTGTCGTACTCGATCACCGCTCCGTCGCGGTATGTGGTGCGGTGCAGGCCCGCGCGGTCGCCGTTGGCCGGGTTGGCTTCGCTGAACAGGCCGGTGAGGGCAATGCCCTGAGCGAGTAGGCCGGAAGGGCTGAGCAGCACGACCTGTTCGCCCTCGGTGGGCGGGTTCCACTGGCGGTCAGCGCCGGCGCGCAGGGCCAACCAGGGCAGCCAGGTGGTGAGCAGCTCGCCGGACTTCACGCGCACGCGGGCTTTCGGCTCGTCCACCTCGGCGATGGTGCCGAAGCGGACAAGGTTTTCGATCAGACGGGCAAGGGCGGCAAAGGAGTTCATGCCGCGATGGTGGCGCCCTCGCGTGAGGGGCGCAGCAGGTGGGGGTTGTAGTTTGCGTAGCTACAACCTCAACTTCACTCTGAAACGGTCATGGTTCATCTTTACCTATGATTGAGACAAGTTCTGCAAGTGAGTCACGGGATTGGCCAAAGATATGTGCATTAGCTCGTCTAGCTAGCTTCTCGTTTAGTTGCCTTACTTGATGCTCGTCGACGAAATTGATGCCGCTAGCAAAAGTGTCGGAATCACAAATTACGTATGCGATGACCGGGGATATTGGATAATAAAAATCAGCATGTTTTGGAGGCGTGTTTCTAGGCGTTGTTGCGAGGCAGCGATGTATATTGATGATCGGTTGATCTGAAGCTATAAATTGTAGTTGCGAATTGTTGACTAATAATGCATGAGTGTCTTTGAATCGGGTGTCAAAAAGACTTTTACCGAAATTCATTCCCATCATATAGCTATGGAACCACCAAGCGTGCTCCATGGAGTCTGCGAGCCGGCATTCCAAGTCGTTAGTACGAGGTAGAGAAGAAAAAACGGCATCTTTAAAGTTTTTTGTTCTTGTGAATTGATGTCCGAAATACATTAGGAATTTGATCATCTGGTCGAGACAACCCAATACCGACAGATCGCCTTCAGCTAGTCTATTTAGAATTGGCAACACCCTTCGTTCATGGGCAGAGTGAAGGTTCTCTAATAAGTTATGCTTAAGCGCGTGATGTGCGGCTTCAAACTTCGGATTAGGTTGTCTCGTTGCTCTATAATTGCAGTATGTTTGATCTAGCTTTATGAAGTCGGATAGATGACGCATGTGGTGTCGCTGCAACTCTAATGGGCTGTTTTGAGACATAGCCCTGATGAGATTGATATCGACACTGCTTAGATCCGTTAGCTTGTAAAAATCTTTTTCTTTAGCAACCCCTCGTACGCTGTCCAATACAATATTTTTCTTGTTCGTGGTGTAGTAAATGTTTTTCCCATCGCTTGACCATCTCCGCAGGTAGTCCGCCCAGATATGGTGATGGTTGCGTTTGACCTCAAACATTTTTTTGTTCATGAGCAAGATCCATTTTGCTTTAACTGATTTAGATCATTGGTTCAAGACTGTCCAGCAGTTCTGCAAGCCATTGCTTTAATAGCACGCTGAAAAAACTTTTGTTCGCCTCTCTCGAGCTTGCGAAGGTTAACCAACAATATGCGCTCGTCAGCGGTAAGAATCAGGCGGGCAAGAATGATCTTCAACATAGTGAAACTCCCTTGTGTGATGGAGTTCGCCACCGTTGCGACCAAGCAAGAGGGAGGCGAACCGTGCGTAGGTTGGTCGACCGGCCACAAAGGAAACCGGCAGCCCCGAAGGACTCCCACGCACGGCCCGCCATAACGCGGGCACAAAAAAACGCCTTACGGCGCCGTGCGCCTCTGTGATTCCGGGCGACCAAACCCAGGTCGCTGATTTTGCAGCGACGGGCGAACGATAGCGCTGATGCCGGGGAGCGTCAACGGTGCAGTGATACTGCACCGTGTACCTCAGCCTGCGAGCTGCTCAAGCAGCAGGTCGCTGATCATGTCGCGGTCATCTGGGGCGAAGCCGAGCAGCTCACGCTTGGCGTACTGAACGTCGGGCATGCCCTTGCCTGGGCGGTCCCGCAGGCCGTACTGGTGAATGCGGGCGATACGGCTGATGCGGCCGGCGAAGCTGACGGTGGCTTCGGCGGCGTTGCCGCCGGCCTTGAGGTAGCGGACGGTGCGCAGCTTGGTGAACATCCTGGCGCGGGCCTTGATGCGGCCCTGCTTGCTGCGCAGGGTGCGTGCCTTGCGGGGTATGAAGGCGGTGCCGTCCGGGTTGCGCTGGGCCAGGATGCGTTGCTGCTGGGTTCGACGCAGGCGCTTGGCAGCTTCGCGGGCCAGCTCGGCCCGCTGGGCGGGCTGCAGGCGCATCAGCAGCGGCGTGAGCCAGGCGGAAAGGTCGTCGAGTGTGTCAGCCACGGCGCGGCCCTGGGTGTGGGGTTTCGATATCGACGCCGACCGGCTGGCCGCTTGGCCACTGGGCCAGCACCTGGCCTTCGCCGATCAGCTGCACGGTGGTCTGCGGCAGGTGCGGGGTGAGCTGGGGCTCGTCTGGGTGGGTGATATGCAGAGTGCCGTCGGCCTGCCGCTTGACGATGATGCGCTCGGTCAGCGGGAGGGTGAGGGACAGGTCGACGGTGTTGCCGTCGAGCACGTCGACTTCAAACTGGATGCCGTCTTTACCCTTCTGCAGGTTGGTGAGCAGCTCGGACTGGTTGACCAGCAGCCAGGCGAGTAGGGGCACGCTGACGGCATCCGGCGAGCCGGGGAAGTCGGTGATGATGACGTTGAGCTGGTACTCGTATTCAAACGAGAGGCCCGGTGCGCTTGTAGACCTGATTTTGCCGCCATCGACGAACACCAGTAGGCGGTCGGGGTTGTGCTGCAGGCCAGGGATGCTGGCGAGCAGGTGCGCGCGCAGGCTGTTGGGCTTCTTCATGGCGCGGGCCTTTGCTGGTTGTGCTCGTACACGGCATCGACCTGGGCGGCGCAGTCGGCCCAGGCGGCGAGCAGGGCGTCGTTGTCGTCGCTGAGACCGCCGTTATCGATCGGCGCCGCCGGCGGCAGGGCGCAGCGCGTTACGACCGGACAGGAAAGTACGGTAACCAGCGGTTCCGGTGATGGCGGGGCGCTGGTGCAGGCGGCGAGTGAGAGCAGGCAGAGGCTGAGCAGCCCAGTTCTGTGCAGGCGGGTCATTACGGACGGTCTCCTTTTTCTGCACCTGGTGCACGGCTTTGGCCTGCTGCAGGTCGGCGCGGGTGTTCTGCAGGTTCTGCTGGGCCAGGCGCTGGGCGGCGATATCGGCGCCCAAATTAATGATGGTCTGGGCCTGGCGGGCGCTGCGCTGTTCGAGGGTGGCGATGCGCTCGGCGTCGGCCTTGGCGCGGGCCTGGGCGGCCTGGCTCTGCTGGTAGCTGCCCCAGATGAGCAACGCGATGGCCAGCAGCAGGGCGAGGCCGTAGGCGGCTTGGCGCAGGGTGCTCACGCGACCGCCTGCTGGCCGCAGCCACAGCCGGCGTGGCGCTGGTAGGCGCGTTCGAGCTTCACGTCGTAGAGGTTACGGGCGTAGCTGGGGCCGTTGTAGGTGGCGGCGAAGTCCTTCCATTTGCGCGCCTTCAGGGCCTTGTGTAGCACCGGGTCGGATTCGATGAACGCCACGAAGGCGTTGAACTGGGCTTTTTCGTCCTGGGCCATGGCGGCGGCGAAGGCCTGGACGGAGGGGTAGCCGAGGCGGGTGGCGTGAAAACCCATGATCTGGAAGGCGCCCCAGCTGGCTGACTCCAGCGCGGCGGTGTCGTCGAGCTGGCGAGCCTGGGCCAGGCGCTGGTGCTCGGCCACGCCGCCGGCGTAACCACCGGGGCGAGTGTTGACCAGGTTGGGGAATTCACTGGCGAGCAGATCGGCGCGGGCCTTGAGCTTGCCGGCGACCTGGTCGGGGCTGCGCGGGGTGCTCAGCTGGCGATGCATGATGTGCCGCTCGAACAGGATGGCGGGCTTGCCGTTGGCCAGGAACCCGGCGCCGGCGGATTCCACTTCGTTGACGGCGTAGACGCTGGCCAGCTCGACGCCGAGGCGTTCCGCAGCAGCCACCAGGGTGGCGTTGCTGAGCAGCTTGGAACAATCAGCGCCGGCGAGGGCGGCGAGGGTTTTCGGGCCGGCTGCGCCGTCGACCACCAGACCCACCTCGAGTTGGAAGGCGCGGACGGCGGCCTCGGTCTTGTCGCCGAAGTCCCCGTCCGGGTAGAGCTGGTAGCCGCGGGCGATCAGGGAGCGCTGCAGCTGCTGGACGGCCTGGGAGCGGTCGCCGTGGCGAAGGGTTTGGCTCATAGCGTTTCTACCTTGCGTTCGAAGAAGCGTTTGGCGGCCGCGCGTGTGCCTTCCACACCGAGCAGCCCGATGGCGCCGCCGAAGAATGGGGCGGTGGTGGCGGGGATACCCAGCAGCTCGATGCCGTGGCTTGTGGCCATGGCCAGGAAGCCGCACAGCGGCGCCTCCAGGGCGACGCGGCGCAGGTTGCCGCCGCCGTAGATGATGCGCAGTGCTGCGATGAAGAAGGCCAGACCGCCGCTGTAGAGCGCGGGCCAGTTGTGTTCGAGCCAGGTGGCAAACCAGGCCCAGGTGTCGGGACGGTCAGGCATTTTCATGGTTCCTTTGCCCTGTAGTGATGGTCAGTCCCATAGGGTTACCGCTTGCTGCTCGGGCTGCGGGGCGGCTTCGGGCAGGGTGACGGGGTGGCCTTGTGGAAGATTGGGGCCCAGATCGGCGAGACCTGGGTTTGCCTCGAGCACGGCCTCGACGACGCCAGCGGTGCGGCCGTAGTGCCGCCAGCAGAGGGCGTCGAGGGTTTCGTTCTGGTGGGCGCGGAGGATGGCCATCACAGCAGCTCGACGGTGGTGCGGCTGATGCCGAGCAGGTCGCGGATGGCGAAGCGGCTGTCGCGCCGGTAGTCGTCGACGGTGGGCTCTTCTTCCTCGGCCTTGGCGGCTCCGCTATTGGTGGCGTCGAAGCTGCGGTAGCGCTCGGCCACCTCGGCGCTGGCGGCGCTGTAGACGGCGCGCTCGTAGAGAATGGTGAGGACGCTGCGCTCGGCGATTTTGTCGGCGGGCACGGCGTCCAGGTGGGTGTGCCCCTCGGCCTGGTACCGCAGCTTGCGGGTGCTGAGCTCGCGGTTGACGCTGATCATGGCTGCCACCACGGCGGTTTCCAGGCGGCCATTGGTGACGCTGCTGGCGATGCGCTGGGCGTCGCGCAGGTCGGCAAGGTCGATGTCCGGCCAGAAGCCGTCGTTGGTGAGTGTGAGCGGCGCTGCAACGCCACCCGCTATGAATGCGCTCATGTTCAGGGCCTCAAGTCGGCGGTGGTCGGGGTTTCACAGGGCAGGGAAGGAGAGACCCTGTCTGATTCACCCCGAGCCGCCGGGCGCGTGGGGACGCTCGGTTAGCCGGTGGTGCCGGCGTGTTTCTTCAGAAGGCGCTCGACGCGCTCCAGATCCTTTTTGCCGCCGCAGTTGGTGTGCAGCTCGATGGCGCGTGCCAGATCCTGCTTGGCCATTAGCAGCAGGGGCAGGGCGTCGACCGCTTCGGCGTCGTCCGGCACCAGGGCGGATGCCGCCTTGCCGATGGCCAGATGCAGCTTGGCGCGGGCTTCGTCGGGCATGTCCTCGCCGGCAGTGGCGGCCTCGGTGCGCAGCAGCAGGCCGAGGTCGAACGAGCCGCTGGCCTTCTGCAGCTTGATGGCGACGTTGGCGATTTCCTCGGCCACTACGCAGCCCAGCGACCGTTCGAAGCTGTCGGGCATGGTGAGGTTGTAGGGCAGCGCGTATTCGGCGATGTCCAGGGCGCCGGCGTAGTCGCCCACGTCGATGCGCCACAGCATGATGGTGGTGAGCACGTCGTCCTGGGCGCCCTTGCCGGCGCTGAGTACGCCTTCGACGTAGGGGGCATAGTCCGGCAGCAGCTTGCGCTTGGTGTCGGCCTTGCCTTCCTGGCTCTGGATCTTCTTGAGTTGCTGTTTGTGCTGGTGGAGCTGGGCCTGGTAAAGCTCGTAGACGCTGGCACCGGCCATGGTGATGGCCGGGCCTACCGCTGCTGCTGCCTGGACAGCTGCGCGTTTGCGCAGCTGGGTGCGTTGGGCGAGGGTCAGTGCCATGGCTTAGCCCTCAGCGGCTTCTGCGGCGGGCTCGTCGTCCGGCTCTGGGGCCCGCTCGATGTTCTCCACTAGGGCAACCAGGCCGAAGTCTTCAACGACGTAGGCCTCGTTGACCGATTGGTAGTCGGCAATGCGGTCGTAGTCCGGCTCGTCGCGGACGAGGCGGCGACGGGTTTTCTCCTGCCAGTAGATGGACAGGTTGGCCAGGGTGGTGATGAGAATGGTGCCTTCCGGGAAGAAGGGCGCATCCACGATGGGCAAGCCACCCAGGCGAGCGCGACTGACCACTTCCTGGGCCGCATTCTCTTCGACGTTGGAATCGCCACCCTTCTCGACAGCCTTGAGCAGCTTGGCGTGCAGCAAACCGCGAGACACCAGTACCACCAGGTCGGGATGGTTGCGGTGCCAGGGTTCAAGGAGCTGCACAGCATCGAAGACGATGCCATCCAGCGTTTTGTAGTCACCGCCTTTGCCTACGACGATCTTGCCGCTGCCGGCGACGCCTTCTTCGAGCACGCGATCTGGCGCCTTGGTGCGGACTTTCTCCAGCCAGCCGATGTTGACGTCCTCAAGCATCGGGTTGGCTTCGATGTCGGTGTCCACTGCTACTTCCTTGCCATGGAAACCGATGGTGATGCGATCCAGGCCCTGGCGGGTGACGATGGCATTGCTCAGGCGCACCTGGAAGTCGGGGAATTTGGCCCACTGATCCACGGTGGCGTAGAGGAACGAGGTGTCGAAGTTGGTCTGTACGCAGGCGTAGCTGTCTTTGGTCAGCTTGTGGCGCTCGCCAGGGTTACGACGCTTCCCGCCTTTGGTATTGGTGCGGCTGGCTACCGGGCCATTTACGCCGATCTGCAGCGCTTCGCCGGTTTGCTCGTCAACGCCGATGATGTTGATGCGGCCGAGCAGAGCGTTCGACTCTTGGATAGCAGTCTCCAGCTTCTGATGGACGCTGGGTTCGACGTTGAACTTCTCGGTTGCATCGTCGGCACCATTGAGCTTGGCGACTTGGGACTGATAGGCCCGGAAGGCCTGGCGGGTTTCTTTACGCATGGTGTTGCTCCGAAGCTGGGTGTGTTGATCAGAACTGGGCCAGTTGCTGCTTACCGTCGGCACCGGTTACCGGCGGGCGCTGGCTGTGCTGCTGGTCAGGGGTTTGTTCCAGGCGGTTGAGCAGGTCGGCGAACTCGCCGGCCAGTTTGGTGTGGTCGGCCTGGAGCTTTTCATGGGCGGACTTCACGGCGCTGAAGGCTTCGGCCTGTTGGGCGCCGTGTTCGGCGAGGTCGCCGATCATTTCGCCCAGCTCGGCGAAGTGGGCAGCGTCCTTGCCTTCCTTGTCCTTGCTCAGTTTCAGCAGCTCGGTCATGCGCCCCTTGAGGGCTGCGAACATGCTGGGGGTGTCGTCCTGCTCTTCGAAAATGAGTTCGTCAATCTGCTCTGCAGCCGTGAACAGTGTGTCCGGGCTGCTTTTGCGGCCGGCGAGAGTGCCGTGCTGTGCGCTGAATTCGAGCGCCTCGGTGCCGAGGCTGGCCGGGTTGTCGGTGATGGCTACGCCTTTGAGGTAGGCGCCTTTGGTATCGGCGAATTCAGGATCGACTTCGATGGAGGTGTAGATTTTCTGACGTTTCTTGTTCAGTGCGATCAGGGCTTCGTTGGGCTCCATGCGCGCGAACAAGGCCAGCTTGGTCTTGCCTCCGATCTCAACCTTTTCGGCCTTGAGCTCGAGCACGTCACCGTAAGCGCCGAATGGGGAGTCGGGCAGCACGCTCTTGATGTGCTCGCAGTTGAGGCGGGCACCGTAGAGGTTGCGGTCGTAGGAGGCCGCCATCTGGGTGATCCATGCCGGTTCGATTTTGCGGCCATCAGTGGTCGCGCCTTCGAGTGCAATACGGGTCCATTTCGATACGGTTTTCTTGGTGCCGGACATGCTGGGTAATCCTCGGTGCGGGTTTCGCGTTGAGGGCATGGTCGACAGTGGGCGAGGCGGCGGCAACGACGTGAGGTTGTAGGGAAGCGCGCTACAACGCCCGCCGATAGGGGCTTACGCGCGCGGGCGGCAGCATCGGCGCCATGAACACTACCGCCCCCTACCAGCCGACCACCGACTCCCGCCGCCAGGCCAAATTCCTGTACTGGACGGGTTGGCGCATCACCGATATCGCCGACTACTTGGGCGAGAAGGAAAAGACCGTCCACAGCTGGAAGACCCGGGACGAATGGGACAGGGCCGATAACGTCGAGCGCATCGGCGGGGCGCTGGAAGCGCGGCTGGTGCAGCTGATCCTGAAAGAGGGGAAGACGGGCGGCGACTTCAAGGAAATTGACCTGCTGCACCGTCAACTCGAACGGCAGGCGCGCATCCAGCGCTTCCAGGATGGCGGTACCGAGGGCGAGCTCAACCCGAACCTGGCCAAGCGTAACGAGGGGCCGAAAAAACAGGCGGTTCGCAACGAGCTCAGCGAAGAGCAGATCGAGAAGCTGGTCGAAGCGTTCAAGGATGGATGCTTCGATTACCAGCTCGATTGGTACCGGGCTGGCAACCAGCGCACGCGGATGTTGCTCAAGTCGCGCCAGATCGGCGCCACCTATTACTTCGCGCGGGAAGCCTTGATCGACGCGATCACCACTGGGCGCAACCAGATCTTCCTATCGGCCAGCAAGGCGCAGGCGCATCAGTTCAAGAACTACATGCAGTCGTTCATGAACGAGGTGCTGGGGGTGAAGCTGACGGGCGATCCCATCGTGCTGTGGAACAACGCCGAGTTGCACTTCCTGGGCACGAACTTTCGCACCGCCCAGGGGCGCAGCGGCAATTTCTACTTCGACGAATTCTTCTGGGTGCAGGGGTTCGAGGAGATCAACAAGGTGGCGTCGGGCATGGCGCTGCACAAGCACTGGCGCAAGACGTACTTCTCGACGCCATCGAGCATGGCTCACCCGGCGTATATCTACTGGACCGGCGAGCGGCACAACAAGGGCAAGCCCACGGCCCAGCACCTGAATATCGATGTGAGCCACGACGCCCTGCAGCAGGGGCGCCGCTGTGAGGACGGGATCTGGCGACAGATCGTGACCATCCTCGACGCCGAGGCCCGCGGCTGCAATCTGTTCGACCTGGAAGAGTTGCGCCTTGAGTACGACGCCCAGGCCTTCGAAAACCTACTGATGTGCCAGTTCGTGAACGATGGCGACAGCATCTTTCCGCTTCAGATGTTGCAACCGTGCATGGTCGACAGCTGGGAGGTGTGGGAGGACTACAAGCCGTTCGCGCCGCGACCGCTGGGCGAGCGCCAGGTATGGGTGGGTTACGACCCGGCCGAGACCGGCGACACGGCCGGCCTGGTGGTGGTGGCGCCGCCGCTGGTGCCGGGCGGCAAGTTCCGGCTGGTGGAAAAGCGCCAGTTCCGCGGCATGGATTTCGAAGCCCAGGCACGCACCATCCAGCAGATCACCCAGCGCTACTGGGTGACCTATATCGGCATCGACACCACGGGCATGGGCGCCGGCGTAGCGCAGCTAGTGAAGCAATTTTTCCCGGGGCTGCGCACGTTCAGCTACAGCCCGGAAGTGAAAACCCGCCTGGTGATGAAGGCCTGGGACGTAATCCGCAAGGGGCGCTTCGAATTCGACGCCGGCTGGACGGACGTCGCCCAGGCGCTGATGGCCATCCGCAAGACCATGACGCCCAGCGGGCGCCAATTCACCTACACGGCCGGGCGCAGCGATGCGACCGGGCATGCCGACCTGGCGTGGGCGCTGTTCCACGCACTAATCAATGAGCCGCTGGAAGGGCAGACCACCAGCAACACGGCCATCATGGAGTTCAGCTGATGAGCGATAACCAAGGGGCGCAGGCCCAGCAATTGAGTGGCCAGGGCGCGCGCGCTGAGGCGTTCACGTTCGGAGACCCGGTGCCGGTGCTCGATGGCCGGGAGATCCTGGACTATCTGGAATGCTGGGCCAATGGACGGTGGTATGAGCCGCCTATGTCGTTGGATGGGCTGGCCCGGTCGACCAGGGCGAGTGTCTACCTGCAGTCGGGCCTGAACTTCCGCCGCAACATGCTGGTGCGCACCTTCAAGCCGCACCGGCTGTTGAGCCGCCAGGCTTTCGAGCAGTTCGCTACGGACTGGGGCACCTTCGGCAACGCCTATCTGGAGAAGCACGACAACATGCTGCGCAGCACGCTGGGGTTGCGGCCGGTGCTGGCAAAGTACATGCGGCGCGGTACCGACCTGGACCAGTACTACCAGGTGCGCGGCTGGAAGGATGAGCACGAATTTCGGCGCGGCACGGTGTGCCATGTACGTGAGGCTGACATCAACCAGGAAATTTACGGGCTACCCGAGTGGCTGGCAGCGCTGCAAAGCGCGCTGTTGAATGAGTCGGCCACGCTGTTCCGGCGCAAGTACTACCAGAACGGGTCGCACGCAGGCTTCATCCTGTACATGACGGACGCGGTGCAGGATGAGTCGTTCGTCACCGATCTGCGCCAGGCCATGAAGGACAGCAAGGGGCCGGGCAACTTCCGTAACCTGTTCATGTACGCACCAGGTGGGAAGAAGGAGGGCATCCAGCTGATTCCGATCAGTGAGGTGTCGGCGAAGGACGACTTCGCGGCGATCAAGAACATCAGCCGTGACGACCTGCTGGCGGCCCTGCGTATTCCGCCGCAGTTGATGGGCATCGTGCCGCAGAACGCTGGCGGCTTCGGCTCGATCAGGGACGCCGCCCAGGTGTGGGCTATGAACGAGCTGGAGCCGATTCAGGCCAGGCTGCTGCAGGTGAATGAGTGGCTTGGGGAGGAGGTGGTGCGGTTCGATGAGTTCCAACTGCCTGCGCCGGGAGCTGGCAACTGACTGGGAGCGAGCTGGCTGGTGGCCGTAAACCGCCGGACACTTATCTAGTGGGTGTGGTGAGCACTCGACCGGCCAACTGCTGAGCTGAATTCTAAACACACGTGAACCGCCTTCGGGCGGTTTTTTTGTGCCTGGGCGCCTAGAAAACGTGCGGCTGAATGAATGAACTGCCCCACTGCAGCGTGCCAGGACGGGGTGTTGGTGTCTATTTGAATATGGCTGAAAGCCTCGGATTACGGGGCCTTCGTGCGATTGGCCGGGCGCTTGAGGCGCGGTGAGACGTGGTCGCCGGCCGGCCAGGTGGCAGGGAGGTCAGACGGGGCCGGGGGAGGCCAGCCAGGGGCAGCAGCACCCGGCGCGCGCAGTCGTCCCCCCACCACACCTGGCCGCTAAACGTGTCGCTTTTTCTGCATACCTGCGCTGGGCGCCGCGCAGCACCGCCACTGGGCTGCCACGATCAATGCAGAGGAGCAAATGCCTGCAGAACCCTGCGCCGCACTCATATATAGGAGGGCTCAAGACCCGTTTCAGGAGCGGCGTCTGAAAAAGGTAATAACGGTCAGGAGCATGCAAAGCCTGCCTCTAACCCGCATGGTTACTGGGTTTCAGTCATTACCTTTGGAGGTAATTTTGGGTAATGGGTAAGGTAATAAAAATCTATCTGACTGATTCTAAAGGTTTTTTTATTTCGCTCGGATTACACCTGAAATGGGTAATGAGCTTACCTAAAAATTACCAAATTATTACCTTTAAGAAATTACGCTAACCCATTGATCTGACTGGCTTTCAGAGCAGTAAACCAAAAAAATTACCAAAATTACCTAAAAATGAGGGCTGAACCGAAAATTTGGTTGACCCCGGTGGGGGCGCCTTTTAAAGTGCCGCTCCCCTTCGTTCTTGGGAACGACTTGGGAACAAATTCAGGCTCACGCTCTGAGCGAGAGCCAGAGAAAATGCGGGTTACAGGTGTGGTGGGGGAGGCTGCGATGAGTTCGAGTCTCTCCGTCCGCACCATCTTTTAGCGCCCCTCCCGTTTGCCACCTGCATCTAGGGTGACTTCTGCAACACCTCCCTCTAGAATGCATGCCCTTGAATGGGGCCGGTAAGCGGCCGGCATACGTCTGTGCAACGAGGAATATCCATGCAAGTTTCTGTTGAAAGCACTTCCGCTCTCGAGCGCCGCATGAGCATCACTGTGCCGGCCGAGCGTATCGAGACCCAGGTCAACAAGCGTCTGCAGCAGACTGCCCAGAAAGCCAAGATCCCTGGCTTCCGTCCTGGCAAAGTGCCGATGAGCGTGATTCGTCAGCGTTTCGAAGCTGACGCGCGCCAGGAAGCAGTAAGCGACGTTATCCAGTCTTCCTTCTATGAAGCCGTTGCCGAGCAGAAGCTCGCGCCTGCCGGTCAGCCTTCGGTCGAGCCGAAAGTGCTGGAGAAGGGCAAGGATCTGGAGTTCGTTGCGACCTTCGAAGTGTTCCCGGAAATCAAGGTCGGCGGCCTCGAAGCGATCGCCATCGAGCGTCAGCAGGCTGAAGTGGCCGATTCCGACGTCGACAACATGCTGGACATCCTGCGCAAGCAGAACACCCGTTTCGAAGCCGTGGACCGCGCTGCCGAAAAGGACGATCAGCTGAATATCGACTTCGTTGGCAAGATCGACGGCGAAGCCTTCGCTGGCGGTTCCGCCACCGGCACTCAGCTGGTGCTGGGCTCCGGCCGTATGATCCCGGGCTTCGAAGATGCCCTGATCGGCGCCAAGGCCGGTGAAGAGCGGGTGATCAACCCGACTTTCCCCGAGGACTACCAGAACCTCGATCTGGCTGGCAAAACCGCTGAGTTCACCGTCAAGGTCAACAGCGTTTCCGCCCCGCAGCTGCCGGAACTGAACGACGAATTCTTCGCCCTGTTCGGCATCAAGGAAGGCGGCCTCGAAGGTTTCCGCGCCGAAGTTCGCAAGAACATGGAGCGTGAACTGCGTCAGGCCATCAAGTCGAAGATCAAGAACCAGGTCATGGAAGGTCTGCTGACCGCCAACCCGGTCGAAGTGCCCAAGGCACTGATCGCCAGCGAAGTGAACAACCTGCGCGTGCAGGCCGTTCAGCAGTTCGGCGGCAACATCAAGCCTGACCAGCTGCCGGCCGAGCTGTTCGAAGAACAAGCCAAGCGCCGTGTGTCGCTGGGCCTGATCGTCGCTGAAGTGGTCAAGCAGTTCGAACTCAAGCCTGACGACGCCCGCGTCCGTGAGCTGATCCAGGAAATGGCCTCGGCCTACCAGGAGCCGGAGCAGGTCGTGGCGTGGTACTACAAGAACGACCAGCAGCTGAACGAGGTGCGTTCGGTTGTACTGGAAGAGCAAGTTGTAGATACTGTTTTGCAGAAGGCCAATGTGACTGACAAATCGGTCTCTTACGAAGAAGCAGTCAAGCCGGCAGAAGCTCCACAAGCCGCCTGATCGCTTCGCCTCGTTCGAGCACACCATAAGCCAGCCTCAGTGCTGGCTTATGCGTATTCGAGACATGACTTTTATTAGGGAGCGAGTGCTGGAAATGTCGCACAATCCTTTCATGCAGCAAATGTCCGATATCCAGGCCGCTGGTGGCCTGGTTCCCATGGTCGTGGAGCAGTCCGCTCGTGGCGAGCGCGCCTACGACATCTATTCGCGTCTGCTCAAAGAGCGCGTGATCTTCCTGATCGGCCCGGTCGAAGACTACATGGCCAATCTGGTAGCCGCACAGCTGCTGTTCCTCGAGGCCGAGAACCCGGACAAGGACATCCACCTGTACATCAACTCGCCAGGCGGTTCGGTAACGGCTGGTATGTCGATCTACGACACCATGCAGTTCATCAAGCCGGACGTATCGACCACCTGTATCGGTCAGGCGTGCAGCATGGGTGCGTTGCTGCTGGCTGGCGGCGCTGCAGGCAAGCGTTACTGTCTGCCGCATTCGCGGATGATGATTCACCAGCCGCTGGGTGGTTTCCAGGGCCAGGCGTCGGACATCGAAATCCACGCCAAGGAAATCCTGTTCATTCGCGAGCGCCTGAACCAGGTGCTGGCCAACCACACCGGCCAGCCGATCGAAGTGATCGCCCGTGACACCGACCGTGACCGCTTCATGAGCGGTGAGGAAGCGGTCAACTACGGTCTGATCGACAAGGTACACAGCCGTCGCGAGCAAATCGGCTGAAGCGTGACGCCACAGGCCGGCAATGGTCGGTCTGCGGCACATCGGGCTTGAAAATGCCCCGGTTTGGCTCCATCTTGTGTTTTAAGCCTACGGTATTGGATTGATCGAATGACTGACACCCGCAACGGCGAGGACAACGGCAAGCTGCTCTATTGCTCCTTCTGCGGCAAAAGCCAGCATGAAGTACGCAAATTGATTGCTGGCCCCTCGGTATTTATCTGCGACGAGTGCGTCGACCTGTGCAACGACATCATCCGCGAGGAGGTGCAGGAAGCCCAGGCCGAGAGCAGCGCGCACAAGCTGCCGGCTCCCAAGGAGATCAGCGCGATCCTCGATCAGTACGTGATCGGGCAGGAGCGCGCCAAGAAGATCTTGGCGGTCGCGGTCTACAACCACTACAAGCGCCTCAACCAGCGCGAGAAGAAGGATGACGTCGAGCTCGGCAAGAGCAACATCCTGCTGCTTGGCCCGACCGGTTCGGGCAAGACGCTGCTGGCCGAAACCCTGGCGCGTCTGCTCAACGTTCCGTTCACCATCGCCGATGCGACCACCCTTACCGAGGCTGGCTACGTGGGTGAAGACGTCGAGAACATCATCCAGAAGCTGCTGCAGAAGTGCGACTACGATGTCGAGAAGGCCCAGATGGGCATCGTCTACATCGACGAGATCGACAAGATTTCCCGCAAGTCGGACAACCCCTCGATCACCCGTGACGTATCGGGCGAGGGCGTGCAGCAGGCGCTGTTGAAGCTGATCGAGGGCACCGTGGCCTCGGTGCCGCCCCAGGGCGGGCGCAAGCATCCGCAGCAGGAGTTCCTGCAGGTCGATACGCGCAACATCCTGTTCATCTGCGGCGGTGCCTTCGCCGGTATCGAGAAGGTCATCCAGGGGCGCTCGACCAAGGGCGGCATCGGCTTCAGCGCCGAAGTACGTACCAAGGACGTCGGCAAGAAGATCGGCGAGTCGCTGCGGGAAATCGAGCCGGACGATCTGGTCAAGTTCGGCCTGATTCCGGAGTTCGTGGGTCGCCTGCCGGTCATCGCGACGCTCGAAGAGCTCGACGAGGAAGCGCTGGTACAGATCCTCACCGAGCCGAAGAACGCGCTGACCAAGCAGTACGGCAAGCTGTTCGAGATGGAAGGCGTCGATCTCGAGTTCCGTCCCGACGCACTCAAGGCCGTTGCCCAGAAAGCGCTGGAGCGCAAGACCGGTGCACGCGGCCTGCGTTCGATTCTCGAGGGCGTGCTGCTCGACACCATGTACGACATTCCGTCGCAATCGGACGTCAGCAAGGTGGTCATCGATGAAAGCGTGATCGACGGCAGCTCCAAGCCGCTGTTGATCTACGAGAACAGCGAACCGCCTGCCAAGGTGGCGCCAGACGCGTAACGCGTTCGTCATATGTTGTAAGCAAGGGGCCTGCGGGCCCCTTTTGCTTTTACCGACGTCAACGCTTGTTTTTTCGTGGGGCTACCCCCATCTTAGGGTCAAGGGTACTCCCACCGTTTACGGCCGCAAGGCCGCCGTAGAGCTCAAAATCATGAAGACAACCATCGAATTGCCTCTCCTGCCTTTGCGCGATGTCGTGGTCTATCCGCACATGGTCATCCCGCTTTTCGTAGGCCGTGAGAAATCCATCGAAGCGCTCGAAGCGGCGATGAGCGGCGAAAAGCAGATTCTGCTGCTCGCCCAGAAAGATCCCGCGGACGATGAACCGAGTGAGGAGGGGCTCTACCGAGTCGGTACCGTAGCCACCGTGCTGCAGCTGCTCAAGTTGCCCGACGGCACCGTCAAGGTGCTGGTCGAGGGCGAGCAGCGCGGCGAAATCGAACAGTTCATCGAAGCCGACGGCTACAGCAGCGCCGAAGTGCAGCTGCTCGACGAGATCGAGGCACCGGAGCGTGAAAGCGAGGTGTTCACCCGCAGCCTGCTCAGCCAGTTCGAGCAGTACGTGCAATTGGGCAAGAAGGTGCCGGCCGAGGTGCTTTCCTCGCTCAACAGCATCGACGAGCCCAGCCGCCTGGTCGACACCATGGCCGCGCACATGGTGCTGAAGATCGAACAGAAGCAGGAAATCCTGGAAATCGTCGACCTGCCGACCCGGGTCGAGCACGTGCTGGCCCTGCTGGATGCGGAGATCGACCTGCTGCAGGTCGAGAAACGCATTCGTGGCCGCGTGAAGAAGCAGATGGAGCGCAGCCAGCGCGAGTACTACCTGAATGAGCAGATGAAGGCCATTCAGAAGGAGCTCGGCGACAGCGAGGAAGGCCACAACGAGCTCGATGAGCTCAAGCGCCGCATCGAGAATGCCGGGCTGACCAAGGAAGCCTACGGCAAGGCCCAGGCCGAGCTGAACAAGCTCAAGCAGATGTCGCCGATGTCCGCGGAAGCCACCGTGGTGCGTTCCTACATCGACTGGCTGGTGAACGTGCCGTGGAAGGCCCAGAGCAAGGTGCGCCTGGACCTGACGCGCGCCGAGAGCATTCTCGACGCCGATCACTATGGCCTCGAGGAGGTCAAGGAACGCATCCTCGAGTACCTCGCCGTGCAGAAGCGCGTGAAGAAGCTCAAGGGGCCGGTGCTGTGCCTGGTAGGGCCGCCCGGCGTGGGCAAGACCTCGCTGGCCGAGTCCATCGCCAGCGCGACCAACCGCAAGTTCGTGCGCATGGCCCTGGGCGGCGTGCGTGACGAAGCGGAAATCCGCGGCCATCGCCGCACCTACATCGGCTCGATGCCTGGGCGTCTGATCCAGAAGATGACCAAGGTCGGCGTGCGCAACCCGTTGTTCCTGCTCGACGAGATCGACAAGATGGGCCAGGACATGCGCGGCGACCCGGCTTCGGCGCTGCTCGAGGTGCTCGACCCGGAGCAGAACCACAACTTCAACGACCATTACCTGGAAGTCGACTACGACCTGTCCGACGTGATGTTCCTGTGCACCGCCAACTCCATGAACATTCCGGCTGCACTGCTGGATCGCATGGAGGTGATTCGCCTGCCAGGCTACACCGAGGACGAGAAGGTCAATATCGCCACCAAGTACCTGGCGCCAAAGCAGATTCAGGCCAACGGTTTGAAGAAAACCGAGCTGGAATTCGAGGAGGCGGCGATCCGTGACATCATTCGTTACTACACCCGCGAGGCAGGCGTACGCAGCCTCGAGCGGCAGATCGCCAAGGTGTGCCGGCGTGCGGTGAAGAAGCATGCCAAGGAAAAACGCTTCCACGTGCTGGTCACCGCCGATTCCCTCGAGGACTTCCTGGGCGTGCGCAAGCATCGCTACGGTCTGGCCGAACAGCAGGATCAGATCGGTCAGGTGACGGGGCTGGCCTGGACCCAGGTAGGCGGTGAGCTGCTGACCATCGAGGCGGCGGTGGTGCCCGGCAAGGGCAACCTGATCAAGACCGGCTCCCTGGGCGATGTCATGGTCGAATCGATCACAGCCGCGCAGACCGTGGTCCGCAGCCGTGCCCAGAGCCTCGGCGTGGCACCGGATTTCTATGAAAAACGTGACATCCACATCCACATGCCGGAGGGCGCCACGCCCAAGGATGGCCCGAGCGCCGGGGTCGGCATGTGCACCGCGCTGGTGTCGGCGTTGACGCAGATTCCGGTGCGTGCCGATGTGGCGATGACCGGGGAAATCACCCTGCGTGGCCAAGTATTGGCCATCGGTGGCCTCAAGGAAAAACTGCTGGCGGCGCATCGTGGTGGAATCAAAACCGTGATTATTCCCCAGGAGAATGTTCGCGATCTCAAGGAGATTCCCGAGAACATCAAACAGGACCTGCAGATTAAACCGGTTAAATGGATTGACGAGGTCCTGCAAATTGCGCTGCAATACGCGCCGGAGCCCTTGCCAGACGCGGCTCCGGAGTTGGTTGCAAAGGATGAAAAACGCGAGTCTGATTCCAAGGAGCGAATCAGCACGCATTAGCCGGATGCCTTCCTTGACACATTTTTGGAGCCCTTGATATAAAGCGGCTCTTACCGTGTCGGTAGGCCATCCAGCACCCGATTCGCTTCCATTAAAATCAAGAAACAACCTAAACCGAAATTAAGGGGACTTAGAGTGAACAAGTCGGAACTGATCGATGCCATCGCCGCATCTGCTGATATCCCGAAAGCTGTTGCTGGCCGTGCGCTGGACGCAGTGATTGAATCCGTTACTGGCGCTCTGAAGGCTGGTGATTCCGTTGTACTGGTTGGTTTCGGTACTTTCGCTGTCAAAGAGCGCGCTGCTCGCACTGGCCGTAACCCGCAGACTGGCAAGCCGATCAGCATCGCTGCTGCCAAGATCCCAGGTTTCAAAGCTGGTAAAGCGCTGAAAGACGCCGTCAACTAAGCGTCTTCGGGCCTTTGCCCGCCGGGTCGGCTAATCCCGGCTCGGTTGTGGGGCGGCAATAAGACCTTGAGGTCTGTCACGCCGGGGATTGTAGAGTTTTGATCCCGATCCGCTTCGCACGTTACGAGAAGGCGCATCCCAGGATGCGCCTTTCTTCTATCCGGATTTTACCCACGCTGCGCGGCCATTTTTAGTACGTGGCCGTTCTGGGGGAAGCATGCTGCAAAATATCAGGGACAATTCACAGGGTTGGATTGCCAAAACCATCATCGGCCTGATCGTCGTTCTCATGGCGCTGACTGGCGTTGATGCGATCATTACCGGCACTGGCAACAGCCAGAACGCAGCCGCGGTGAATGGCGAGAAGATCAGCCTGAACGAACTCAACCAGGCTGTGGAAATGCAGCGCCGTCAGTTGCTGCAGCAACTGGGCAAGGAATTCGATCCGTCCATGCTGGATGAGCGCCTGCTGCGCGATGCCTCCCTCAAGGGGCTGATCGAGCGCTCGCTGCTGTTGCAGGGCGCCAAGGACTCCGACTTCGCCTTTTCTCAAGCTGCGCTCGACCAGGTGATCGTGCAGACGCCGGAATTCCAGGTGGACGGTCGCTTCAATGCCGATCGCTTCGACCAGGTGATTCGTCAGCTCGGCTACACCCGTATGCAGTTCCGCCAAATGCTCGAGCAGGAAATGCTCATCGGCCAACTGCGTGCCGGACTCTCCGGTAGCGGTTTCGTCACCGACGAAGAAGTGGCCGCGTTCGCCCGCCTGGAAAAGCAGACCCGTGATTTCGCCACGCGCACCATCAAGGCCGACCCCGCTGCGGTGAAGGTCAGCGATGATGACGTGAAGGCCTATTACGACGCCCAGCAGGCTCAGTTCATGAGTCCGGAGCAGGTGGTCATCGAGTATGTGGAGCTGAAGAAGGATGCATTCTTCTCGCAGATTTCCGTCAGCGACGACGAGCTGAAAGCTGCCTACGAGTCGGAAATCGCCAACCTGGCCGAACAGCGTCAGGCGGCGCACATCCTGATCGAGGTGGGCGGTGGCGTCAGCGACGAGCAGGCCAAGGCCAAGATCGACGAGATTCAGAAGCGCCTGCAGGGCGGTGAAGACTTCGCCACCCTGGCCAAGGAGTTCTCCCAGGATCCGGGTTCTGCCAGCGAAGGCGGTGACCTGGGCTACGCCGGCAAGGGTGTATACGATCCAGCCTTCGAGGACGCGCTCTACGCGCTGAAGCAGGATGAAGTGTCGGCACCGGTACGCACCGAGTTCGGCTGGCACCTGATCAAGCTGCTGGGCGTTCAGGCCCCTGAAGTACCGTCGTTTGCCAGCATGAAGGAAAAGCTCGAGACCGACCTCAAGACGCAACGCGTCGAGCAGCGTTTCGTCGAGGCCACCAAGCAGCTTGAAGATGCCGCTTTCGAATCCTCCGACCTGGTGCAGCCCGCTCAGGAACTGGGCCTGAAAGTGCAGACCAGCGCGCCGTTCGGCCGCCAGGGTGGTGAAGGCATCGCCGCCAACCGTCAGGTTCTGCAGGCCGCCTTCAGCCAGGAAGTGATGGAAGATGGCAGCAACAGCGGTGCCATCGAGCTCGACCCGAATACCCTGGTGGTGATTCGCGTCAAGGAACACCGCAAGCCGCAACAACTGGAACTTGACCAGGTCAGCGAGAGCATTCGTGCTCAACTGACCAAGACCCGTGCCAGTGAAGCGGCCAAGGCAGCAGGTGAGCAATTGGTAGCCGAGCTGCGTGACGGCAAGGCCAAGCCCGAGGGGGACGAGTGGCAGGTCGTCGAGGCAGCCACCCGCAACCAGGACGGTGTCGATCCGGCCGTGCTGCAGGCATTGTTCCGGATGCCCAAGCCGACGGGTGAGGCGTCCGAGTTCAGCGGTATCGCGCTGGCCAACGGTGACTTCACGGTGATCCGCCTGAAGGGCGTCAGCGAGCCGGAGCAGGCACTGAGCGATGAGGAGAAGGCCATGTATCGCCGCTTCCTCGCCTCGCGCAGTGGCCAGCAGGACTTTGCCGCCTACCGCAAGCTGCTGGAAAGCAAGGCGGATATCGAGCGCTTCTAAGGCTGCTATCCGCTGCAATGACAAAGGCCCCGATTTCGGGGCCTTTGTGCATCTGCAGGTTTTGTAGGGCTCAGCCTGCGGCGTGTCGAGCCTGCGCCGGCTTTGCGCCGCAGGTTCAAGGCGCCGCTTCAGGCCGTTGCAGGTTTCACGCTGGTCAGGAATGCCGCTTCCAGAAGCTGCTGGGTATAGGGGTGCTGGGGCGCCTGGAAGAGTGCCTTGGCGTCGCCTTGCTCGACGACCTTGCCTTGTTTCACCACCATCAACTGGTGGCTGATGGCGCGAACCACCGCCAGGTCATGGCTGATGAACAGGTAGCTGAGGTTGTATTTGACCTGCAGCGAGCGCAGCAGGTCGACCACCTGGCGCTGCACGGTACGATCCAGGGCCGAGGTCGGCTCGTCGAGCAGGATCAGCGCCGGCTTGAGCACCAGGGCGCGGGCGATGGCGACGCGTTGGCGCTGGCCACCCGAGAACTCGTGGGGGTAGCGGTGACGGCTCTCGGGGTCGAGGCCGACCTCCTGCAGGGCTGCGATGATCGCCTGCTCCTGTTCGGCAGCGCTGCCGATACCGTGGATGCGCAGCCCTTCACCGACGATCATGCCCACCGTCATGCGCGGGCTGAGGCTGCCGAACGGATCCTGGAACACCACCTGCATTTCCCGGCGCAGTGGGCGTACCTCACCTTGCGACATGGCGCCCAGCTGGTGCTCGCCAAAGCGGATACCACCCTGGCTGCCGATCAGGCGCAGGATCGCCAGGCCCAGAGTGGATTTCCCCGAGCCGCTTTCGCCGACGATGCCCAGGGTCTGGCCGCGCTGCAGGCTGAAGTTGATGCCATCGACGGCCTTGACGTGATCGACCGTGCGGCGCAGCAAGCCTTTCTTGATCGGGAACCAGACGCGCAAGTCTTCGACCTGCAGCAAGGTATCGGCGTCTTCGCTGGCGACCGGCTCGCCGTCCGGCTCGGCAGCCAGCAGTTCGCAGGTGTAGGGGTGCTGGGGGGTGTTGAACAGGGTCTCGCAGTCCGCCTGCTCGACCAGCTCGCCGTTCTGCATCACGCACACGCGTTGCGCGATACGGCGTACCAGCTTGAGGTCATGGGTGATGATCAACATGGCCATGCCCAGGCGCGCCTGCAGATCCTTGAGCAGCTCGAGGATCTTCAATTGCACCGTCACGTCCAGCGCCGTGGTCGGCTCGTCGGCGATCAGCAGCTCCGGCTCGTTGGCCAGGGCCATGGCGATCATCACCCGCTGGCGTTGCCCGCCGGACAGCTCGTGGGGCAGGGCCTTGAGGCGCTTGTGCGGCTCCGGGATGCCGACCAGTTCGAGCAGCTCCAGGGTGCGCTGGGTAGCGGCCTTGCCGCGCAGGCCCTTGTGCAGGGCGAGCACCTCGTTGATCTGTTTTTCGATGTTGTGCAGCGGGTTCAGCGAGGTCATCGGCTCCTGGAAGACCATGGCGATGCGGTTGCCACGGATGCCACGCAGTTTGCGTTCGGGCAGTTTGAGCAGGTCCTGGCCATCGTAGTTGATCGTGCCGCTGGGATGCTGGGCGAGCGGGTAGGGCAGCAGGCGCAGGATCGAGTGGGCGGTGACCGACTTGCCGGAGCCGCTTTCGCCGACCAGGGCCAGGGTTTCACCGCGGCGGATGTCGAAGCTGATGTGGTTGACCACCTGGCGGTGGCTGTCACCACTGACGAAGGCGACGGAGAGGTCGCGGATTTCGACGAGGTTATCAGGGTGGCTCATGTCATTTCCTCGGGTCGAACGCATCGCGAGCCGCCTCGCCGATAAACACCAGCAGGCTCAACATGATGGCCAGTACGGCGAAGGCGCTGATACCCAGCCACGGCGCTTGCAGGTTGGACTTGCCCTGGGCGACCAGCTCGCCGAGCGACGGCGAACCGGCCGGCAGGCCGAAGCCCAGGAAGTCCAGGGCGGTAAGGGTGCCGATGGCGCCCGTGACGATGAACGGCAGGAAGGTCATGGTCGAGACCATGGCGTTGGGCAGGATGTGGCGGAACATGATCGCGCCGTTGCGCATGCCCAGTGCCCGCGCCGCGCGCACGTATTCGAGGTTGCGGCCCCGCAGGAACTCGGCGCGCACCACATCGACCAGGCTCATCCAGGAGAACAGCAGCATCAGCCCCAGCAGCCACCAGAAGTTGGGCTGCACGAAACTGGCGAGAATGATCAGCAGGTAGAGCACCGGCAAACCCGACCAGATCTCCAGGAAACGTTGCCCGGCCAGGTCCACCCAGCCGCCGTAGAAGCCCTGCAGGGCGCCAGCGGCAACACCGATCACCGAGCTGGCCAGGGTCAGCGCCAGGGCGAACAGCACGGAAATGCGGAAGCCATAGATGACCCGCGCCAGCACGTCGCGACCCTGGTCGTCGGTGCCCAGCCAGTTGGCCGCCGAGGGCGGCGCGGGGGCGGGCACCTTGAGGTCGTAGTTGATGCTCGAATAGCTGAAGGGGATCGGCGGCCAGACCATCCAGCCGTCCTTCTGCTCGATCAGGTCCTGGATGTACGGGCTCTTGTAGTTGGCCTGCAACGGGAACTCACCGCCAAAGGTGGTCTCCGGGTAGCGCTTGAGCACCGGGAAGTACAGCTCGCCGTCATAGCTGACCACCAGCGGTTTGTCGTTGGCGATCAGCTCGGCGCCCAGGGTCACGAAGAACAGCGCGAGAAAGATCCACAGCGACCACCAGCCGCGTTTGTGGGCCTTGAAGCGTTCGAAACGGCGTTGGTTGAGCGGGGAAAGTGCCATGGCTCAGGCCTCCCTGCTTTCGAAGTCGATGCGCGGATCGACCAGGGTATAGGTGATGTCACCGATCAGTTTCACGACCAGCCCCAGCAAGGTGAAGATGAACAGGGTGCCGAAGACCACCGGGTAATCGCGGTTGATCGCCGCCTCGAAGCTCAACAGGCCCAGGCCGTCGAGGGAGAAGATCACCTCGATGAGCAAGGAGCCGGTGAAGAACATGCCGATGAAGGCGGCCGGAAAGCCGGCGATGATCAGCAGCATGGCGTTGCGGAACACGTGGCCATAGAGCACCCGGGCGTTGCTCAGGCCCTTGGCCCGGGCGGTGGTCACGTACTGTTTGTTGATCTCGTCGAGAAAGCTGTTCTTGGTCAGCAGGGTGAGGGTGGCGAAGTTGCCGATCACCAGCGCGGTCACCGGCAAGGCCAGGTGCCAGAAGTAGTCGAGGATCTTGCCGCCCAGGCTCAGCTGCTCGAAGTTGCTGGACGTCAGGCCGCGCAGCGGGAACCAGTCCCAATAGCTGCCGCCGGCGAACAGCACGATCAGCAGGATGGCGAACAGGAAGGCCGGAATGGCGTAGCCGATGATGATCGCCGAGCTGGTCCATACGTCGAAGGCGCTGCCGTGCCGGGTGGCCTTGGCGATACCCAGGGGGATGGACACCAGGTACATGATCAAGGTGCTCCACAGTCCCAGGGAGATGGATACCGGCATTTTTTCCATGATCAGGTCGATGACCTTGGCATCGCGAAAGAAGCTGTCGCCGAAGTCCAGCTGGGCGTAATTCTTGATCATGATCCAGAAGCGTTCGGGGGCCGATTTGTCGAAGCCGTACATCTTCTCGATCTCGGCGATCAGTTCCGGATCCAGGCCCTGGGCGCCGCGGTAGTTGGAGCCGGCGGTGGACACCTCGCCACCGCCACCGCCGGAGATGCGCCCGGTGGCACCACCGGCGGCGGCGTCGAAGCCCTCGAGCTTGGCGATCATCTGTTCCACCGGGCCGCCGGGCGCGGCCTGGATGATCGCGAAGTTGATGACCAGAATGCCGAACACGGTGGGGATGATCAGCAGCAGGCGGCGCAGGATATAGGCGAGCATCTAGCGTTCTTCCTGCTCTGGGGTGGTTTTGTCCTCGTTGCTGATCACTTCGCCGATCGGCTTTTCCTGCCACCAGGTCATCAGGCCGTAGTCGTAGAGCGGCGATTTCTGCGGATGGCCGAAGCGCTTCCAGTAGGCGACGCGGTAGGCGTCCACGTAGTAGTTGGGCACCACGTAGTTGCCCCACAGCAGCACACGATCCAGGGCGCGGGTGTGGGTGATCAGCGACTCACGGGAGTCGGCCTGGATCAGCCCCTCGACCAGCTTGTCGATCGCCGGGTCACGCAGGCCAATGAGGTTACGGCTGCCCGGGTTGTCGGCGCTGCTGGAGTGCCAGAACTCGCGTTGCTCGTTGCCGGGCGAACTCGATTGCGGCCAGATCGCCGAGGTCATGTCGAAATCCCGCGAACGCAGGCGGTTGATGTACTGGGAAACGTCGACCCGGCGGATCTGCAGGTCGATGCCCAGCTCGGCCAGGTTGCGTTTGAACGGCAGGATCACCCGCTCCAGGTTGGCCTGGGTATTGAGGAACTCGAACGCCAGCTGGTTGCCGTTGGCATCGACCATCTTGTCGTTCTCGATCCGGTAGCCGGCCTCGGTGAGCAGTTGATAGGCGCGCCGCGCCTGGTCGCGGATGATGCCGCTGCCGTCGCTGACCGGCGGCGCGAAGGCCTCGGTGAATACGCGGTCGGGAATCTGCCCGCGCAGCGGTTCGAGCAGCTTCAGCTCGGCCGGGCTGGGCAGGCCCCGGGCGGCCATTTCCGAGTTTTCGAAGTAGCTGTGGGTGCGCTTGTAGGCGCCGTAGAACAGCTGCTTGTTGGCCCATTCGAAATCGAACAGCTGGGCGATCGCCTCGCGCACCCGCGGGTCCTGGAACATCGGCTTGCGGGTGTTGAACACGAAACCCTGCATGCCGGCCGGATTGCGGTTGGGGAAGGCTTCCTGGACGAAGCGCCCGGCGCGCAGCGCCGGCGAGTTGTAGCCGGTGGCCCAGTCCTTGGCCGAGTACTCGAGGTTGACGTCGAACTGGCCGGCCTTGAAGGCTTCCAGGGCGACCGCCATGTCGCGGAAGTACTCGATGCGGATTTCGTCGAAGTTGTACATCCCGCGGGCCACCGGCAGATCCTTGGCCCACCAGTCCTTTACTCGCTCGAAGCGGATCGAGCTGTTTGGCGAGAACCCGGCGATGCGGTACGGGCCGCTGCCCAGTGGCGGCTCCAGGCTGCCACGGGAGAAGTCGCGACCTTGCCACCAGTGCTTGGGGAGCACCTGCAGCTGGCCGAGAATCAGCGGCAGCTCGCGGTTGCCGGCATGCTTGAAGTTGAAGCGCACGGTGCGCGGGTTTTCGGCGACCACCTCGGCGACATCGGCGTAGTAGTGCCGGTACATCGGGTCGCCGTGTTCGAGCAGCACGTTGAAGGTGAAGATCACATCCTCGGCGGTGACCGGCTGGCCATCGTGAAAGCGCGCCTTGGGGTTGAGATAGAAGCGCACGTAGCTGTCATCGGCGCCTTTCTCGACCTTTTCGGCGAGCAGGCCGTATTCGGTGAAGGGTTCGTCCGGCGAGTGGTAGGTGAGGGTGTCGTAGATCAGCCCGATACGGTCGGCCGGGTTGCCCTTGGGAATGAACGGGTTGAAGCTGTCGAAACCGTTGAGGCCGGGCAGGCGCAGCACGCCGCCCTTGGGTGCATCGGGGTTCACGTAATCGAAATGCTTGAAGTTGGCCGGGTATTTCGGCGCTTCGCCGTACAGCGTCAGGGCATGTTGCGGGGCGGCCTGGGCGAGGCTCGCGAGGCCAAGCAGCAGGGCGCTGCCGAGCACGAGAAATGAACGCAGTGGGCGCGTCATTGGGTGGTCTCCGTGGGTTTCAGCCACCAACTGCGCAGCCCCAGCGTGTAGGGCGGCGTGGCGACGAAGGCAAAGCGATTGCGGTACGCCAGGCGGTGATAGTCGATGTACCAATTGGGAATGGTGTAGTGCTGCCAGAGCATCACGCGATCCAGGGCGCGGGTGGCGGCCACCTGTTCATCACGCGTACGGGCAGAGAGCAGCTTTTCGAGCAGGGCATCGACGACCGGATCGTTGATGCCGGCGTA
Organism: Pseudomonas sp. G34; assembly: GCF_031119625.1. Classification (GTDB taxonomy): domain Bacteria; phylum Pseudomonadota; class Gammaproteobacteria; order Pseudomonadales; family Pseudomonadaceae; genus Aquipseudomonas. The sequence continues at coordinate 403,061 of NZ_JAVHZV010000029.1, read as the reverse complement.
ATTCCTGCCGCCCTTCACGCTGGCCTGGCTGGAATGGAAGTACAGCGCTTGCTCCAGGCCGGGACTGAGGGTTTGCGGCAGGGTCAGCAGGATCATGTCGAATTCGAAGCGATCCAGGCGTTGTTTGTATTGGGCGCGATCCACGGTTCTCAGGTTGGCCTGGATGCCGATGCTGGCCAGGTTCTCGGTGAATGGCTGGAGAATGCGCTCCAGGTTGGGGTTGACCAACAGGATTTCGAAACTCAGCGGCTGGCCTTTGCCGTTGATGAGGCGCTGCCCCGAGGGTTTGAAGCCGGCCTCGGCCAATAGACCGAGCGCACGGCGCATGGTTTCGCGGGGAATGCCACGGCCATCGGTAACCGGCATCCTGAAAGGCTCGGTGAACAGCCTGGGGGGCAACTGCCCGCGAAACGGCGACAACAGCAGCCATTCGGCGCCTTGCGGCTTGCCCTTGGCGGAGAACTCGCTGTTGGGGTAATAGCTGGCGGCACGGGTATAGGAGCTGTTGAACAGGGTGCGGTTGGTCCACTCGAAATCGAACATCAGGCCCAGTGCTTCGCGCACGCGGGCGTCCTCGAAGGTGGCGCGGCGGGTGTTCATGAACAGCGCCTGGGTCTGAGTGGGAATCTGGTGAGGGATCTCCGCACGCACCACCTCGCCACGGGTTGCCGCCGGGAAGCGGTAGTTGTTGGCCCAGTTCTTCGCCTGCTGCTCGATGTAGAAATCGAATTCGCCGGCCTTGAAGGCCTCGAAGGCGACGTGGCTGTCGCGGTAGAAATCCACTTCGACCCGGTCGAAGTTGTACTTGCCGCGGTTGGCCGGCAGCGCCGCGCCCCACCAGTCCTGCACCCGCTCGAAGGTCAGGCTGCGCCCCGGGTTGACCCGGGTGATGCGATAGGGGCCGCTGCCCAGCGGCGGCTCGAAGGTGGTGGCCTTGAAATCGCGATCCTTCCAGTAGTGCTGCGGCAGCACCGGCAGCTCGCCCAGGCGCAGGATCAGCAGCGGATTGTTGGCACGCTTGAGCACGAAGCGCACGCGGTGGCGATTGAGGATATCGACCCGTTTCACTTCCTGCAGGCTGGTGCGGTACTGCGGGTGGCCTTCCTTGAGCAGCAACCGGTAGGAAAACGCCACGTCATAGGCGGTGATCGGTTTGCCATCGTGAAAACGCGCCTCGGGGCGCAGGTTGAACACCACCCAGCTGCGCTCTTCGCTGTATTCCACGGAGCTGGCGATCAGCCCGTAGCTGGAGGCCGGCTCGTCACCGGACGGATCGTACGGCCCGGTGCCCACCATCAGCGGCTCGTTCAGTTCGGTCACGCCGTATTGCAGAAAGTTGGCGGTGGCCACCGGGCTGGTGCCCTTGAGCGTATAGGGGTTGAGCGTGTCGAAACTGCCGGCGGCCATGATGCGCAGGGTGCCGCCCTTGGGCGCTTCGGGGTTGACCCAGTCGAAATGGGTGAAACTGGCGGGGTACTTGAGCGCGCCGAATTGCGCATAGCCGTGGCTTTCGCTGAGCGTTGCCGAGGCCGGGAAGCTGGTGGCCAGGCCAAAAAACAGCGAGAGGAGGGGGCGTCTCAAGAGCAATATCCGATCCGGGGCAGCAAGGTTTCCGTACAGTAACAGCTTGTCTGTACAGGAAAAAGAGCGACCCCGGCGGCCCGCCTCAAGTGTGTTGCAATGCGCGTCAGTCAGGCAGGCGCAGGGTCAGTACCTGGCCCGGTTTCAGGGCCTTGCCGGTGCGCGGGTTCCAGCTCTGCAGGTTCTTCATCTGCACGTTGAAACGCTTGGCGATCAGGTGCAGGGAATCGCCCTTGCGCACCTTGTAGTAGGTGACGCCGTCCCGTTGCGCGACGCTTCGTGCTTTGCCGGTGCCGGTGCCGCCCTGCAGCTTGATGGTTTGCCCGACACGCAGCGAGTTGCCCTTCAGGGCATTCCAGCGCTGGATGTCGTTGACCGCGACATTGTGGGCCCTGGCGATCTGCCAGAGGTTGTCGCCATTGCGGATGGTGTAGTTGCGCGAGGCCACGGCGGTATTGACGGTGCGCTGCGGCGCCTGGTCAGGCACTGACTGCAGGCTGGTCGGCAGGCTCAGGTGCTGGCCCACGGCGAGGGTGTTGCCGCTGAGCTGGTTGAGCTCCTTGATGCTGGCAACGCTCAGCTCGTAGCGGTTGGCGATGCCGTGCAGGTTGTCGCCGGCGCGCACCACGTATTCCTGCAGGCCCCGATCCTCGGGTTTGAGCGTCGACAGATTGGCGGTCAGCAGTTCGACCTTCTGGGTCGGCACCAGCAGGTGCTGCGGGCCGTCGACGGTGACGCGTTTCTTGAACGCGGGGTTGAGCAGGTACAGCTCGTCTTCGTCGACCTCGGCCAGGGCCGCTACCCGAGCCAGGTCCATGCGCTGCTTGAGCTCCACCTCCTCGAAATAGGGCTCGTTGGCGATCGGTGCCAGGCTCACGCCATAGGCGTTTGGCGCCATGACCACCTGGGACAGGGCCAGCAGCTTGGGCACGTAGTTCTGGGTTTCCTGGGGCAGCGACAGGTTCCAGTAGTCGGTTGGCAGGCCGAGCTTCTGGTTGCGCTCGATGGCGCGGCTGACCCGGCCTTCGCCGGCGTTGTAGGCCGCCAGGGCCAGCAGCCAGTCACCGTTGAACATCTCGTGCAGGCGCGCCAGGTAGTCCATGGCCGCCTGGGTGGACGCCGTGACGTCGCGGCGACCGTCGTACCAGCGGGTTTGCCGCAAGTTGAAGTTGCGCCCCGTGGAGGGGATGAACTGCCACAGCCCGACGGCATCGGCCGGCGAATAGGCGAAGGGGTTGTAGGCGCTCTCGATCATCGGCAGCAGCGCCAGCTCCATCGGCATGTTGCGCTCTTCGAGGCGCTCGACGATGTAATGGATGTAGGGATTGCTGCGCTCCCCGGCCTTCTCGACGAACGACGGGTTGCTGGAGAACCACAGGCGCTGTTGTTCGATGCGCGGGTTGACGCCGATCGCGTCCTGCAACTGATAACCGGAGCGCACACGTTCCCAGATATCCTTGGGCTGCTCGGCCTTGGCCGTGCCCTCGATCCATAGCGGCTGGTGCGGCGTTCTGCCGCTCAAGTCCACTGCCGGCGCGTTCTCGACCTGTTGTTGATCGAGGCTCTGGCAGCCGCTGAGCACGGCACAAACCGCCAGGGCCAGCGCCGGATAGCGCAGAGCCAATGCCTTTGAATTCAAGGGGTTAGGTCGGGAAGAAGGCATTGGTTATGGGGGGTATCCTGGATCGAAAGTCGGGCGATTCTAGAAACCGATCCAGGGGTGGTCAAGTTTTGACCAGGATTTTTGCGGGCCAGTCGGTACTTCAGAAGTGATCCTTCCAGGCGCGCAATGCGGCAAAAACCTCGCCCTCGCTGGCCATGGCGCGTGCTTCCCGGCTGGCGATCATTTCTTTAACCGATGTTTCGCCGGCGCGCAGAAACGGGTTGGTGGCGCGTTCGAGCTTGAGGTCGGACGGCAGGCTGATCTGCCCTTGCTGACGCCAGGCCTCGACCTGCGCGAAGCGCTCGGCAATCGCCTGGTTGGCCGGCTCGACGGCCCTGGCGAAGCGCAGGTTGCTGAGCGTGTATTCATGGGCGCAATAGATCAGCGTGTCGTCCGGCAACTCTGCCAGGCGCTGCAATGACTGGTGCATCTGTTGCGGCGTGCCTTCGAACAGCCGACCGCAGCCGGCGGCGAACAGCGTGTCACCGCAGAACAGCCAGTGCTGCTCGGGTTGATAGAAGGCGATATGGCCCAGGGTATGGCCGGGCACCTCGAAGACCTGCATGGCCAGGCCCAGCACCTCGATACGCTCGCCATCGACCAGCGCCTGGTCGCGGCCCGGAATGTTCTCGCTGGCCGGGCCGTAGACCCGTGCGCCGGTTTCGCGGCGCAGCTGCTCGACCCCGCCGACGTGATCGTTGTGGTGATGGGTGATCAGGATATCGCTCAGCGTCCAGTCGCCATGCTGCTGCAGCCAGGCCTGCACGGGGGCGGCGTCGCCGGGGTCGACCACCGCGACACGCTTGTGCTGCGCATCCTGCAGCAGCCAGATGTAGTTGTCGGAGAATGCGCTCAGGGCTTCGATCTTGATCATCAGGTGGTCGCCAAGCTGGGGACAAAGGTGCATCTTAGGTGTCATTGTTAGAGATGGCTATGCAGGTATTTTTCATGAACAAGCAGCCCATGAGCACGCGTCCATGACCGACAACCCCTTCGCCCAGGCCGATGCCGACTGGCTGCAACTGATCGGTGCGGCCCGGCAGTGGTTCACCAGCCCCCTGGGCCGCCTGCTGCTCGAGCAGGAGCAGCGTTTGCTCGACGAAGAGCTGGCACGGTTCTTCGGCGGCTACCTGGTGCATTACGGCCCTTGCGCCGAAACCTCCCTGGAAACCCAGCAGATCCAGCGCAGCGTGCGCCTGGGGGCGCCGTTCGCGGGGGTGGAGATCGTCTGCGAGGAGCAGTCCTGGCCGCTGGTCGAGCACGCCGCCGACGTGGTGGTGCTGCAGCACGGCCTGGATTTCAGCCAGTCGCCCCATGGCTTGCTGCGTGAGGCGGCGCGCAGCGTGCGTCCGGGCGGGCACCTGCTGGTCGTCGGTATCAACCCGATGAGCGCCTGGGGCGTGCGCCACCTGTTCGCCCACGACGTGTTGCACGACGCCCGCTGCATCGCCCCTGGGCGGCTCGCTGACTGGCTCAACCTGCTGGGCTTCGCGCTGGAGAAACGGCGCTTCGGATGTTATCGTCCGCCGCTTGCTTCGGCGGCCTGGCAGGCTCGGCTGGCCTCCCTGGAGCGCTGGGGCGGTGCCTGGCAATCGCCGGGTGGCGGGTTTTACGTATTGGTGGCGCGCAAGCTGGTCGTCGGCCTGCGCCCGCTGCGCCAGTCCCGTCGCGAGCCGATGGGCAAGCTGATGCCCATGCCGGTGGCCAAACTCAGCCGTCGCGACCGTGACGGCGCATAACCTGGCCCCGCACATCGAAATCAGAGCATAGATAAAGGCGCTGCATGTCCGATCAAGTTGAGCTTTACACCGACGGTGCCTGCAAGGGCAATCCCGGCGTCGGTGGCTGGGGTGCATTGCTGGTGTTCCAGGGCGTGGAAAAGGAGTTGTGGGGCGGCGAGGCCGTGACCACCAACAACCGCATGGAGCTGATGGGCGCGATTCGCGGCCTGGCCGAACTCAAGCGCCCGTGCAACGTGCGCCTGGTCACCGATTCGCAGTACGTCATGAAGGGCATCAAGGAGTGGATGCCCAACTGGAAGAAACGCGGCTGGAAAACCGCCGCCAAGGAACCGGTGAAGAATGCCGACCTCTGGCAGCAGCTGGACGAGCAGGTCAACCGCCACAACGTCACCTGGGAATGGGTGCGCGGCCATATCGGCCACCCCGGCAACGAACGCGCCGACCAGCTGGCCAATCGTGGCGTCGAAGATATCAGGAGCATGAAGCGTGCGTAGAGTCGTACTGGATACTGAAACCACCGGTATGCCGGTAAACGATGGCCACCGGGTCATCGAGATCGGTTGCGTGGAGGTCGAGGGGCGGCGCCTGACCGGGCGGCATTTCCACATCTACCTGCAGCCGGACCGTGAGATCGATGAGGGCGCCATCGCGGTGCACGGCATCACCAACGAGGATCTCAAGGACAAGCCGCGCTTCAAGGAAGTCGCCGACGAGTTCTACGAGTTCATCAAGGGTGCGCAGCTGATCATTCACAACGCGCCCTTCGACATCGGCTTCCTGAACAACGAGTTCGCCCTGATCGGCCAGCACGAGCGTGCGGACATCTCGGCCTATTGCGACGTGCTCGACACCCTGCAGATGGCCCGCGAGCGTCACCCGGGCCAGCGCAACAGCCTCGATGCGCTGTGCAAGCGCTACGGCGTCGACAACTCCGGCCGTGAACTGCACGGCGCCTTGCTCGACTCGGAGATCCTCGCCGACGTCTACCTGGCGATGACCGGTGGGCAGACCAACCTGTCCCTGGCCGGCGAAGGCGCCGAGGGCGATGGCAGTGGTCGCCAGCAGGCCACGCCGATTCGCCGCCTGCCCGCCGAGCGGCCCCGTGGCGTGGTGATCGCTGCCAATGCCGACGAGCTGGCTGCCCATGTCGCACGCCTGGCGGTGATCGAAAAGGCCGCTGGTGCGCCGGCCCTGTGGGCTCAGCTGGACGCCGCAGAGCAGGGCACATCCGCCTCCTGATCGGTCAATTGCGACCTTTTCGTACAGCGCTCTGCGCGAGGGGTTCCGTCCAATCCGGCGAGCCTCTACCCTGAGGGCATAGCGGGTTCGTTCCGCATGACCTCAGGTGCAACTGATGTACAAAGACCTCAAGTTCCCGGTACTCATCGTTCATCGTGACATCAAGGCCGATACCGTGGCCGGCGAGCGGGTGCGGGCCATCGCCACCGAGCTGGAGCAGGACGGCTTCACCATTCTCTCCACCGCCAGTTCGGCGGAAGGCCACATCGTCGCCTCGACCCACCACGGCCTGGCCTGCATCCTGGTGGCCGCCGAGGGCGCTGGTGAGAATCGCCACCTGCTGCAGGATATGGTCGAGCTGATCCGCATCGCCCGCCGCCGCGCACCGCAACTGCCGATCTTCGCCCTGGGCGAGCAGGTGACCATCGAGAATGCGCCGGCCGAAGCCATGGCCGATCTCAACCAGCTGCGCGGCATTCTCTACCTGTTCGAGGACACCGTGCCGTTCCTGGCCCGCCAGGTGGCCCGTGCCGCGCGCAATTACCTCGACGGCCTGCTGCCGCCGTTCTTCAAGGCCCTGGTGCAGCACACCTCGCAGTCCAACTATTCCTGGCACACGCCGGGCCACGGCGGTGGCGTGGCCTACCGCAAGAGCCCGGTCGGGCAGGCGTTTCACCAGTTCTTCGGGGAGAACACCCTGCGCTCCGACCTGTCGGTGTCGGTGCCCGAGCTCGGCTCGCTGCTCGACCACACCGGCCCGCTGGCCGCCGCCGAGGAACGCGCCGCGCGCAACTTCGGCGCCGACCATACCTATTTCGTGATCAACGGCACCTCGACCGCCAACAAGATCGTCTGGCACTCGATGGTCGGCCGCGATGACCTGGTGCTGGTCGACCGCAACTGCCACAAGTCGATCCTCCACGCGATCATCATGACCGGCGCGATTCCCCTGTACCTGTCGCCGGAACGTAACGAGCTGGGCATCATCGGGCCGATTCCGCTGAGCGAATTCACCCGCGAGTCGATCCAGGCCAAGATCGATGCCAGCCCGCTGGCCCGCGGCCGCGAGGCCAAGGTCAAGCTGGCGGTGGTGACCAACTCGACCTACGACGGCTTGTGCTACAACGCCGAACTGATCAAACGCACCCTCGGCGATTCGGTCGAGGTGCTGCACTTCGACGAGGCCTGGTACGCCTACGCCGCGTTCCATGAGTTCTATGCCGGGCGCTATGGCATGGGCACCACCCGCGAGGCCGCCGGCCCGATGGTGTTCACCACCCATTCGACCCACAAGTTGCTGGCCGCCTTCAGCCAGGCGTCGATGATCCACGTGCAGGACGGTGGCGCCGGCACCGGCGGGCGCAAGCTCGACCGCGACCGCTTCAACGAAGCCTTCATGATGCACATCTCCACCTCGCCGCAGTACGGCATCATCGCCTCGCTGGATGTGGCTTCGGCGATGATGGAGGGGCCGGCCGGGCGGTCGCTGATCCAGGAAACCTTCGACGAGGCCCTGAGCTTCCGCCGGGCCCTGGCCAACCTGGGGCAGAGCCTGAGCAGCGAGGACTGGTGGTTCAGCATCTGGCAGCCGCCGCAGACCGAGGGCACCGACGACGTGTCGACGCCGGACTGGCTGCTGCAACCCGAAGCCGACTGGCACGGTTTCGGCGACGTGGCCGAAGACTACGTGCTGCTCGACCCGATCAAGGTGACCCTGGTGATGCCCGGGCTGACCGCCGGCGGCCGGCTCGACGAGCGCGGCATTCCCGCCGCGGTGGTCAGCAAGTTTCTCTGGGAGCGCGGCCTGGTGGTCGAGAAGACCGGCCTGTATTCGTTCCTGGTGCTGTTCTCGATGGGCATCACCAAGGGCAAGTGGAGCACCCTGTTGACCGAGCTTCTGGAGTTCAAGCGCAGCTACGATGCCAACCTGCCGCTGAGCTCGGTGCTGCCCTCGGTGGCCCGCGAAGGTGGGCTTCGTTACCAGGGCATGGGCCTGCGCGACCTGTGCGACTCATTGCATGACTGCTACCGCGAAAACGCCACCGCCAAATCCCTCAAGCGCATGTACACCGTACTGCCCGAAATCGCCCTGAAACCGGCCGATGCCTATAACCAGCTGGTACGCGGCGAGGTTGAAGAGGTGCTGGTCGATGACGTCGAAGGGCGTATCGCCGCGGTGATGCTGGTGCCCTATCCGCCGGGTATTCCGCTGATCATGCCGGGCGAGCGTTTCACGGCGCAAACCCGCTCGATCATCGACTACCTGCGCTTCGCCCAGGCCTTCGAGCGGCGTTTCCCGGGTTTCGACGCCGATGTCCACGGCCTGCAGCGCCATGAGGGCGAGCAGGGCAGTTACTACACGGTGGACTGCATCATCGAGCAGTGAGCCCGGTGCTGCCAATGGCGCGGCGTGATCGACTTTCAGGCGCCGCTTGCTATAGTTGCGCGGTTCGCCCCCTGCTGCCGTGGTGGGGCGCGTGCCGCCACCAGAAGGATGACTTGCATGTCGCAGTACCAGGCTTTTCGCGTCGAACTCCAGGACAAGATCGCCCATGTGGTGATTGATCGAGCGGACAAGATCAATGCGATGAACGCCGCCTTCTGGACGGAGATCATCGATGTTTTCCGCTGGGCCGACGAAACCGACGAGGTTCGGGTGGTGGTGCTCTCCGGTGCCGGCAAGCACTTTTCCTCGGGCATCGACCTCAACCTGCTGGCCCAGGTCAGCAGCCAGCTGGGCAAGGATGTCGGCCGCAATGCGCAAACGCTGCGCCGCAAGATTATCGAACTGCAGGCCTCGTTCAACGCCGTCGACCAGTGCAGCAAGCCGGTGCTGGCGGCCATCCAGGGCTATTGCCTGGGCGGCGCCATCGACCTGGTCAGCGGGTGCGACATGCGCTACTGCAGCGCCGACGTGCAGTTCGCCATCAAGGAAATCGACATCGGCATGGCCGCCGACGTCGGCACGCTGCAGCGGCTGCCACGGCTGATCGGCGACGGCATGCTGCGTGAACTGGCCTACACCGGGCGCACCGTCGAGGCCGCTGAAGCCCGGGAAATCGGCCTGGTGAACCGCGTATTCGAGACCCACGACACATTGCTGGCCGGTGTGATGGACATTGCCCGGGCGATCGCCGCAAAATCGCCGGTTGCCGTACGTGGCACCAAGGAGATGATTCGCTACATGCGCGATCACCGGGTCGACGACGGCCTCGAATACGTCGCCACCTGGAACGCCGCCATGCTGCAGTCGGCCGATTTGCGTGTGGCGATGATGGCCCATATGAACAAGCAGAATCCCGAGTTCGCTGATTGAGCGCGGTTTCATCACCTGTGCGGGAGGCACACTAGCGAATGGTTTCTGGAGCATCGTCACTGGGGCTGGTTCGCGACGAACTGTTCGCCACGATCGAAGAGGCCGAAGCGAGCCTCGAACAGTTCATCGTCGAGCGCAATAACGGTGCCCTGTTGCAGCAGGCGGTCGATAACCTGCAGCAGGTGCGCGGCACGCTCAACCTGATCGAACTGACCGGGGCGGAATTGCTTGCCCAGGAAGTGCTCGACCAGGCCACCGATATTCCAGCCGGCGTCGGCAACGAGCGCGATGCGCAGCTGGCGGCGCTGAGCAATGCGCTGCATGTGCTGCGCCGTTATCTGGAAGGGCTGGATGCCCATCGCCAGGAAATGCCCGAGCTGCTGCTGCCGGCGATCAATGACCTGCGCCAGGCCTGCAAGCAGCCGCCGCTGCCCGAGAGTTTCTTCTTCAGCGTACGCCTCGACCAGGCCCGGCCGCGCATGGTGCCGCCGGCGCTGGACGCGGCCGCCAAGGAGAGCGAGGGCCGCCGTTTGCGGCAGATGTACCAGGTCGGCCTGCTGGGCTATCTGCGCGAGCAGAACCCGGCGGCCAGCATGAAGCTGATGGGCCGGGCCATGAGCCGTCTCGATGGCCTGTTCGCCAACGAGCCGCGCGGGCGCCTGTGCTGGCTCGGCGCGGCGGCTCTCGAGGCCCTCAACGAGGGGCAGCTGCTGCCGCGCAAGTCGCGCAAGCAACTGCTCTCGCGCCTCGACCGTGAGTTGCGGCAGATGCTGGTCAATGGCTCCTACGAGCCGCCGCGCAGCCTGCTCAAGGAGCTGCTGTACCTCGTCGCGCTGTCCGCCGGCCGCGGCCCGCTGGCCAGTGAGGTGCGCGAGCTGTTCGGCATCACCGCGCTGCCCTTTACCGATCATTTGCTCGAAGAGGAGTACCAGCGTCTTTCCGGCCCCGGCAAGGCGGTGATGCGTTCGCTGAGTTCGGCGATTCGCGAGGAGCTGGCCAGCGTCAAGGATCTGCTCGACCTCAGCGAGCGCGGTACCCTGCAGGAAGACGGCCTGAGCAGCCTGCATGCGCTGCTCGGCAAGCTGAGCAAGACGTTGGCCATGGTCGGCCTGAGCTCGGCGGGCAACTCGCTGGCCAATCAACTGCCAACGGTCGGCGCCTGGTGTGAAGGCGCACCGGTCGAGTCGGACCAACTGATCGCCCTGGCCGACGCCGTGCTCTATGTCGAAGGCATGGTGGCCACCCTCGAGCGTGGTGAGCGCGTATCGGCGCCGCGGGTCGACCCCGAGATGTGCACCTTCGCCCAGCATCAACTGTTCGAGGCGCGCGTGGTGGTGCTCGATGAAGCCCGCGCCGGTCTGGCACTGGCCAAGCGCGCGATCACCGCGTACCTGGAGTCGTCCGGCGATCGCATGCACCTGTCCAATGTGCCGTTCAGCCTGCAGGCCGTACGCGGTGGCCTGTGGTTTCTCGGTCAGGAACGTGCGGCGCTGCTGGTGGCCGCCTGCGCCGATTACATCCAGACGCAGATGCTCGATAGCGAGCAGATGCCGGCCGAAGCACGCCTGGAAGTGCTGGCCGATGCCCTGAGCAGCCTGGAGTATTACCTGGAGGCCGATAACGGCCTGGCCCAGCCGAGCGTGCTGGATCTGGCCGCCGAGAGCGTGCGCGCCCTGGGTCAAGAGGTGGCCGCCTGATGGCCGGGCACTGGCAACCCGGCTTGCTCGATCCTGAGCAGCCAGGCGGCTTGGTGCTGGCCCACCATCGCCAGCATTTTCTCAGTGACGCCAATGGCCTGCTGTTTCCCCGCGAATGGTTGAAGCAGCAGGAGTTGCCGGTAATAGCCGAGCATGGTCTGGGCCATTTTGGTGGCGAGCCGCTGTACTTGCTCGAACTGCAGGGCAAGGCCGAACTGCCGGGCTGTCACTGGCAGGGGTTGCGCCAGGTGATGCTCGAGGGCGACGCCGCGCTGTTCCAGATGCTCGGCTTCGCGGCGCAGATCGGCACCTGGGCCAGCGACAATCGCTTCTGCGGCAGCTGCGCCACGGCGATGCTGCAGGTGCCTGGCGAGCGTGCGATGCAGTGCCCGGCGTGCAACCTGCGCCACTATCCGCGCCTGTCGCCAAGCATGATCGTACTGGTTACCCGTGGTGACGAGGTGCTGCTGGCCCGCTCGCCGCGCTTCGTCTCGGGGGTGTACAGCACCCTGGCCGGTTTCGTCGAGCCGGGCGAGTCGGTGGAGCAGTGCGTGGCCCGTGAGGTGCGCGAAGAGGTCGGCGTCGAGGTCTGCAATATCCGCTACCAGGGCAGCCAGAACTGGCCGTTCCCGCACTCGCTGATGCTCGGCTTTCATGCCGACTATGCGGGCGGCGAGATCGTCCTGCAGGAAGAGGAGATCGAGGACGCAGGCTGGTTCTCGATCCACGCGCTGCCGCCATTGCCGGCCTCGCGCTCGATCGCCCGCTACCTGATCGACTGCTACGTGGCGCGCCGCCTAGGCGGCGCCGAACCAGTGTTGCCAGACTAGCCGCGTAGTAAGCCCCAACACCACCAGGATGAATACCGGGCGGATGAACTTCGAGCCGCCGCCAATCGCCGTGCGCGCGCCGAGAAAGGCGCCGGCCATCAGCGAAAAGCCCATGCACAGGCCCACCACCCAGGCCACCTGACCGGCGACGATGAACACCGCCAGGGCGCAGGCATTGCTGATGAAGTTCATTGAGCGCGCCACACCGCTGGCACGCACCAGGTCCAGTGGGTACATGAGCAAGGTGCTGACCGTCCAGAACGCGCCGGTGCCCGGGCCTGCCACGCCGTCGTAGAAACCCAGGCTGATGCCTTGCGGCCATTGCCGGCGGCTGGCGATGGGCAGGTCGGCGTCCAGTGGCGCGTCCGGCGTCTTGCCGAACAGCAGGTAAATGCCGCAGGCGAACACCACCACCGGCAGCATCTTGTTGATCCATTCGGCCGGCATCCAGTGCACCAGCACCGCGCCGCCAATGGCGCCAATGGCGGTGCCGACCATCGCGTTCTTCCATTTGCCCGGGCTGAACAGCTTGCGCCGGTAGAAGGTGTAGCCCGCGGTTGCCGAACCGAAGGTCGCGCACAGCTTGCTGGTGCCCAGCACCAGGTGCGGCGGCATGCCGGTGGTGAGCAGGGCAGGGATGGTCAGCAGGCCGCCGCCGCCGGCAATGGCATCGATGAACCCGGCGATGAAGGCCACCAGGGCGAGCAGCAGCAACGTCGTGGGATCGACGGCCAATTCGAAGGGGAACGACATAAAAGGCGACCTGTATCCGATTGTGCGGCAACGGCGCTATTCGCCGATGAATGGGCTGCGCATAATGCCGGCATTTTCACTGACAAGGAATCGATTCGATGCAGTACAACGCGCTCGCCTGGGCAACGGCTCTGTTGGCATTGCTGGTGCTGTTCATCGCCCTGCGCATTCTGTTCGGCGGGCGCTGGTTTCTCGCCTGGTTGCGCGGCACCAGCGGCCTGCTGTTTCTCGCCGCGGCGGCGCTGGTAGGCCTGGTGGCCTATGACCTGAGCCGTTATGCCGCCTTGCCCGCCAACAAGCCGCTGCTGACCCTGAGCTTTCATCGCACGGCCAACGTTTACCAGGTCGACATTCTCGAAGGCGGCGTACAGCGCAGCGTCAACCTGGAAGGCGACCTGTGGCAGCTGGATGTGCGCCTGCTGCAATGGAAGGGGCTCGCCGAGCTGATCGGCCTGGAGCCTGGCTATCGGCTGGAGAAACTCAATAGCCGCTTTCTGTCCATCGAGCAGCAGAGCCAGGCCCGTTACACCCAGGCCGAGCTGACCCACAGCCTGTATGGCATCGATCTATGGCGCTGGCTGCGCCTGGGCCAGCACGACCTGTTCATGTTCGATGCCCAGGCCCGCCGGGTGGCCTACCTGCCGATGGCCGACAAGGCGGTGTTCAACGTCAACCTGACGCCCACCGGCCTGCTGGCCGAGCCGATGAACGAGGCCGCCCACCAGGCGCTCAAGGATTGGCAGTGAGCTGCTGAGCTGGTTTTGGCGCAGTTCGCGGTTGTTCATGTGCAATGACTGCAACGTGGCGCTAGCGGCCTTTCGTAGGGTGGACGACGCTTCATCCGTCCACCGCTCTGCGAGCGCAATGGTGGGCAAAAAGAGCGTTGTCCACCCTACGCTGGGAACGTCCGCTTTTGCCTTTTTACCATCCATACATAGCAATACGAGTCGCCAGCCTCAAAGAGCGCGAACAGGCTCTCAGGAGAGGAACCCGCCATCGACGTTCAGCGCCACACCAGTGGTGTAGCTCGATGCCTCGCTGGCCAGGTACAGCACCGCACCGGCCATTTCGCTCGGCTCGGCGACGCGCTTGAGGGGGATGCGCTGCAAGGCGAAGTTGAGGATCGCCTCGTTCTTGGTCAGCGCCGAGGCGAAGCGCGTGTCGGTCAGGCCCGGCAGCAGGGCATTGCAGCGGATGCCGAACTGCGCGCATTCCTTGGCGAACACCTTGGTCATGCTGATCACCGCCGCCTTGGTCACCGAATAGATACCCTGGAATTCGCCGGGTGATACACCGTTGATCGAGGCCACGTTGATGATGCTGCCGCCGCCGTTCTCCTTCATCAGCTTGCCGCCTTCGATGGACATGAAGTAATAGCCGCGAATGTTCACGTCGACGGTCTTCTGGAAGGCGCCGAGATCGGTGTCCAGCACGTTGCAGAACTGCGGGTTGGTGGCCGCGTTGTTGACCAGAATATCGAGGCGGCCGAAGCGCTGGCGAATCTCGGCGAACACCGCCTGAATCTGTTCCATCTCGCCAATGTGGCAGGCCATCGCCACGGCCTTGCCGCCTTTGGCGACGATGGCGTCGGCGACGGTCTGGCAATCGTCCAGCTTGCGGCTGGCGACGATCACCTCGGCGCCTTGCTGGGCGAGCAAGTGGGCGATCGCTTCACCGATGCCGCGGCTGGCACCGGACACGAAGGCGATCTTGCCGTCGAGGTCGAACAACTGGGTCTTGGACATGGCGTGAGTCTCTATAGGTGATGACGTCAGAGCGATGAGCGCGCGATGACCCCGAGGGCCATCTGCTCCAGCAGCGCGTTCATCTGCACGAAAGAGGCGAAGCGCTTGTCGGCGGTCTGCCCGTGGTAGTAGCGGTAGTAGATCTGCTGGACGATGCCGGCCAGGCGGAACAACCCGTAGATGTAATAGAAATCGAAACAGTCGATACGGATGCCCGCACGCTCGGCGTAGTAGTCGACGAATGCCTGGCGGGTCAGCATCCCCGGGGCATTGCTCGGCTGGCGGCGCATCAGCTGCACCGGCGCCGGGTCGCCTGCCTCGATCCAGTAGGCCAGGGTATTGCCCAGGTCCATCAGCGGATCGCCCAGGGTGGTCAGTTCCCAGTCGAGCACGCCGATGATGCGCATGGGGTCGTTGGCATCGAGGATCACGTTGTCGAAGCGGTAGTCGTTGTGCACGATGGCCGGACGCGGATGATCGGCCGGCATCTTCTCCTCCAGCCAGCTGCGTACCTCCTGCCAGGCGGGCGCATCGGGGGTGCGCGCGTTGTCGTAGCGCTCGCTCCAGCCCTTGATCTGCCGGGCCACGTAACCCTCCGGCTTGCCCAGCTCGGCCAGGCCGCAGGCCTGGTAATCGACCTGATGCAGCTCGACCAGGCGGTCGATGAAGCTCTTGCACAGCGTCGTGGTCTGGGCGGGCGTGAACTGCAACTCGGCGGGCAGATCGGCGCGCAGGATGATGCCGTCCAAACGCTGCATGACGTAGAACTCGGCACCGATCACCGACGCGTCGGTGCAGTGCACGAAGGCCTGGGGGCAATAGGGGAAGGCGTTTCTGAGCTGGTTGAGAATGCGAAATTCACGGCCCATGTCGTGGGCCGATTTGGCTTTGCTGCCGAAGGGTGGGCGGCGTAGCACCAGTTCGCGGTCGGCATAGCGCAGCAGGTAGGTCAGGTTGGATGCGCCGCCGGGGAACTGGCTGATCTGCGGTTCACCGCGCAGGTCGCTGATCTGGGCCTTGAGGTAGGTGTCGATGGCGCGAGCATCGAGTTCTTCGCCCTGGCGGATGGCGCCGGGCCGGTCGGTGAGTGTCATCCCTATCCCTTCTGATTGTCGTTGGCGGTGATGATCGGGCCAATTTATCAGCCCGTTGTGTGGCGGCAAGCGTGTTGCACGTCTATCGATATTGCTGTTGATGACGAATCAAGGCCACTGATGCGTCGCACGGCAGGCAAGGCGAAAAAAAACCGGAATCCACGGATTCCGGTTTCGCTGTTCGAGGCGCTGGGCTGGTCCTCAGACCGGGAACAGCTCGCTCAGTTTGAGCGCCAGCATCATGTCGCCTTCGGCGCGCAGCTTGCCGGCCATGAAAGCCTGCATGCCGTCGGTTTCACCGGTGGTGATGCCCTTGAAGGTTTCCTTGTCCATGATCAGGGTGACGTTGGCGTCCGGGCTGTCGCCCTGTTTCACGTCGCAGGTACCGTCCTTGACGATCAGGTAGTGATTGTCGGCATCTTCGATGTTGAACTGGAAAACCAGGTCCAGGCCTTCGGCA
The DNA here is from genome assembly GCF_031119625.1 of Pseudomonas sp. G34. Lineage (GTDB taxonomy): Bacteria > Pseudomonadota > Gammaproteobacteria > Pseudomonadales > Pseudomonadaceae > Aquipseudomonas. The sequence goes on along the minus strand of NZ_JAVHZV010000029.1, from coordinate 386,941 downwards.
GCGCTGGGGTTGAACTTGGCTTTCATGGTTTGGACGATGTCTGCGACGCTCATGGTGGTTTCCTTGTGTTTGCGGATTGTTCTGCACCCTCGCGGGTGCGTTGACCGTCGCTCAGCGATAGGTAATGAGCGAAGGGGTGTTCAACAGCTGCAGATGGGCGTGGCTGTTGAAGGACGCTAAGGTCACCCGCTCGCCCTGGAACTTCAGGCAGCTTAGCGAGGTGTTGACGATTTGCCAGTTCATGGCGAACGCGCTGGCGACCGGCATGCCGGTCAGCAGGTGAATCAGGGCGGTGATGGTGCCGCCCGAGGTGAACACGGCGATACGCTCGCGGCCCTGGGCCTGTTCGAGCAGGCGTTGCAGGCCGCCGTTCACCTGGTCGAGAAAGGCTTGCCAGCTCTGCAGCGCCGGCGCGTCGTAGTCACCGCCGACCCAGGTGTCGAGCAGGCGCACGAACAACCGCTGGAATTCCGCGCGGTTATGCGCGGCATTGCGCATCACGTCCAGGGCCTGGGGCTCATGGGGCAGCAGGGCGGGGAGCAGGGCGCGAATCACCCCCTCGGCATCGAATTCATTGAAGGCGGCATCGGTCTGCAGCTCAGGCGCCTCCTCCAGCTGTGCCAGGACCAGGCGCGCGGTATGCGCTTGGCGGGTCAGGCTGCCGCTGACGGCGCGCTCCAGGCGCAGCCCCGTCTGGGCGAGGTGACTGCCGAGCAGGATCGACTGACGCTCGCCCAGCGACGAGAGGACATCATAATCCTCTGCACCGAATGAGGCCTGGCCATGTCGAATCAGGTAGATGCTGCCCACGTGCGCTGCAACCCGGAAGCCTTGAATGTGAGGCGAGGGTAGGAGGGATGGGCGGAGGCTGTCAACGAAAAATCATACGTTTGTTTGAATTGCCTGGCAGGCGCTGCAAAGCCACTGCTGCCGCTGGCCGCTGCCTGGTGCCGCCGGTATGCTGGACGCTGCTGGCCTCCGCGCGAGGCCGTCGATTGGATAAAGGGGAAGTGTGTGGAGTTTCTTGCTGATTACGCAGGTTTTCTGGCCAAGACGGTGACGCTGGTCGTCGCCATACTGGTCGTGCTGGTGGCAATTGCCGTGCTGCGTAGCCGGGGGCGCCGCAGCGGTGGCCAGTTGCAGGTCACCAAACTCAATGATTTCTACAAGGCGCTGCGCCAGCGTCTCGAACAGTCGATCCTCGACAAGGATCAGTTGAAGGCGCTGAGCAAGGAGGAAGCCAAGGCCGCCAAGGCGGCGAAGAAGCAACCGGCGCAGAAGTCGCGGGTCTACGTGCTGGATTTCGATGGTGACATCAAGGCCTCGGCCACCGACGGCCTGCGCCACGAGATCACCGCACTGCTCAGCCTTGCCACGCCCCAGGACGAAGTGGTGCTGCGCCTGGAAAGCGGCGGCGGCATGGTGCACAGCTACGGCCTGGCGTCTTCGCAACTGGCGCGCATTCGTCAGGCCGGCGTGCCGCTGACGGTGTGCATCGACAAGGTGGCGGCCAGCGGCGGCTACATGATGGCCTGCATCGGCGAGAAGATCATTTCCGCCCCCTTTGCCATCCTCGGCTCCATCGGTGTGGTCGCGCAGTTGCCCAACGTCAATCGCCTGCTGAAAAAGCACGACATCGACTTCGAGGTGCTGACCGCCGGTGAATACAAGCGCACCCTGACGGTGTTCGGCGAGAACACCGAAAAGGGCCGGGAGAAGTTCCAGGAGGACCTGGAAACCACCCACGAGCTGTTCAAGAACTTCGTGGCCCGCTATCGCCCGCAGCTGGAGATCGACGAGATCGCCACCGGTGAGGTGTGGTTGGGTATGGCGGCGTTGGAGAAGCAGCTGGTCGACGAATTGAAAACCAGCGACGAATACCTGGCCGAGCGCGCTCGCGAAGCCGATCTTTATCAGCTGCACTATGTACAGAAGAAATCCCTGCAGGAGCGTGTCGGCCTGGCTGCCAGCGTAGCGCTGGACCGTTTTGCCCTGACCTGGCTGGGCCGTCTGAGCCAGCAACGCTTCTGGTAACCCGCACCCTCCGCCGCGGCGGATCAAGGAGGTTTGGATGACGAATTTCACTGCGCTGCAGGCAGCACCCGATACCGAAGGCCATTTTTCGATGCAAGTGGTCGGGCGTGATGTGGCCGACCTGCCCGCGGGCGAGCTGTTGATCCGCGTCCGCTACTCTTCACTGAACTTCAAGGATGCGCTGTCCGCCACCGGCCAGCGCGGCGTTAGCAAGCATTACCCGCATACGCCGGGGATCGATGCAGCCGGCGTGGTGGAGCATTCCAGCGCCGCCGAATTCGCCGAAGGCGATGAGGTGATCGTCACCGGCTATGACCTGGGCATGAACACCGCGGGCGGTTTCGGCCAGTACATCCGCATTCCGGCAAGCTGGGCGATCAAGCGCCCGCAAGGGTTGTCGCTGCGCGAGGCGATGATTCTCGGCACCGCAGGCCTGACCGCAGCGTTGTGCGTCGACAAGCTCGAGCAGGCCGGCGTAGAGCCCGACAACGGCCCGGTACTGGTCACCGGCGCCACCGGCGGTGTGGGCAGCATTGCCGTGATGTTGCTCAGCACCCTGGGTTATCAGGTCAGTGCCGCCACGGGTAAAGCCCAGCAGGCCGACATGCTCACGCGCCTGGGCGCGACCCAGGTGGTGCCACGGCTGGAGTTGCAGAGCGGCACCGATCGGCCGCTGCTGCGTGAACAATGGAGCGGGGCGGTGGACACCGTCGGCGGCGACATCCTGTTCAACGTGCTCAAGGCCACCCGTTACGGTGGCAGCGTGGCCTGCTGCGGGCTGACCGCCGGTGTCGACTTCCAGGCCAGCGTGCTGCCGTTCATCCTGCGCGGGGTCAACCTGCTGGGCGTCGACTCGGTCGAGCTGCCGCTGGTGGTCAAGGCCTCGATGTGGGACAAGCTGTCGTTGCAATGGAAGCTGCCGAATCTGGAAGCGCTGGTAACCGAGGTCGGGCTGAGCGAGTTGCCGGCGGCCATCGAGCGCATCCTGCAGGGCGAGCAGGTGGGCCGGGTACTGGTCAGGCTGGATTGATTTGCGCGCCATAAAAAACCCGCCATCCGGCGGGTTTTTTCATGCTTAGGCGCGGCGCCTGAACAGCGGTTGAGGTTGGTCCGCAGAGGCCTGGTAGACCTCGGAGAACTCCTCGAAGGCTTTCAGCGCGTCCTCGGCGTCCTTGTCTTCACGCAGGGCGAAGGCATCGAAGCCGCAACGCTTGAGCGCCCACAGCTGGTCACGCAGCACGTCGCCGATGGCGCGCAGCTCGCCCTTGAAGCCGTAGCGGGTGCGCAGCAGGTAGGCGGATGACGAGTGACGGCCATCGGTGAACGCCGGGAAGTTCAGGGCGATAACCTGGAAGGCGTCGAGGGAATCGACGATCGATTCGATCTCTTCCTCGGCATCCAGCCACACACCCAGGCCGCCGTCGCGGGCTTTCAAGGCACGGCCATGTTCGAGCCACAGGTTCAACGGCACGATCAGGTCGTCGCAGTTGGACAGTTCTTCGAAGGCGGTTTCCTTGGGCAGCAGGTGCCAGCTTTCGTCGACGATCTGGCCGTTCTTAATGATTCGCTGCATATACGCGCTCCTTGAACGGGGCGACACCGATACGGCGGAAGGTGTCGATGAAACTCTCTTCTTCGGTACGTTGCTCGACGTAGACGTTGACGATCTTGTCGATCACGTCCGGCATGTCGTCCTGGGCGAAGGATGGGCCGAGGATCTGCGCCAGGCTGGCATCACGGCCAGCGCTGCCGCCAAGGGACACCTGATAGAACTCCTGGCCTTTCTTGTCGACGCCGAGAATGCCGATGTGGCCCACGTGGTGGTGACCGCAAGCATTCATGCAGCCGGAGATGTTCAGGTCGATATCTCCGATGTCGAACAGGTAGTCGAGGCTGTCGAAGCGGCGCTGGATGGCTTCGGCGACCGGGATCGACTTGGCGTTGGCCAGGGAGCAGAAGTCGCCACCCGGGCAGCAGATGATGTCGGTCAGCAGGCCCACGTTCGGGGTGGCGAAACCCTGCTCGCGCAGCTCGCCCCACAGGGTGAACAGCTGCTCCTGCTCGACGTCGGCGAGGATCATGTTCTGGTTGTGGCTGTTGCGCACTTCGCCGAAGCTGTAGCGGTCTGCCAGCTCGGCGATGGCGTCGAGCTGCTTGTCGGTCACATCGCCTGGGGCGACGCCGGTCGGTTTGAGCGACAGGGTAACGGCGACATAGCCCGGCTTCTTGTGGGCGAAGGTGTTGCGCTGGCGCCAGCGGGCAAAGCCCGGGTGCTCGCTATCGAGCTTGGCGAGCAGCGCGTGCTGATCCTCCAGCGCCTTGAACGCCGGGTCGACGAAGTGAGCGGCGACGCGCGCGACTTCGGCCTCGGTCAGGGTGCTTGGGCCATCCTTCAGGTGCGCCCACTCGGCATTCACACGCTCGGCGAACACTTCAGGGGTCAGCGCCTTGACCAGGATCTTGATGCGCGCCTTGTACTTGTTGTCGCGACGGCCATAGCGGTTGTACACACGCAGGATGGCGTCGAGGTAGGAGATCAGGTGCTGCCAGGGCAGGAATTCGTTGATGAAGCTGCCGACGATCGGGGTACGGCCCAGGCCGCCACCCACGGCGACCCGGAAGCCCAGCTCACCGGCGTCGTTGTTCACCGCTTCCAGGCCGATATCGTGCACCTCGATGGCCGCACGGTCGCCCGCGGCACCGTTGACGGCAATCTTGAACTTGCGCGGCAGGTGGCTGAACTCGGGGTGGAAGGTCGACCACTGGCGGATGATCTCGCACCAGGGGCGCGGATCGACGATTTCGTCCTTGGCCACGCCGGCGAACTGGTCGGTGGTGGTGTTGCGAATGCAGTTGCCGCTGGTCTGGATGGCGTGCATCTGCACGGTAGCCAGCTCGGCGAGAATCTCCGGCACGTCTTCCAGCTCGGGCCAGTTGAACTGCACGTTCTGGCGGGTGCTGATGTGCGCGTAGCCCTTGTCGTAGTCGCGGGCGATCTTCGCCAGCATGCGCACCTGAGTGGAGGAGAGCAGGCCGTAAGGCACGGCGACCCGCAGCATGGGCGCGAAACGCTGGATGTACAGACCGTTCTGCAGGCGCAGCGGACGGAATTCTTCGCCGCTCAGTTCGCCACTGAGGTACCGGCGGGTTTGATCGCGGAACTGCTTGACGCGGTCCTCGACGATTTTCTGGTCGTACTGGTCGTATACGTACATGGGAATCCTGTTATCAGGCTGCTTGCCAGATCGATGAAAGGCGATTGCGGCGCGACAGTGCGGCTTGGATCAGCCGCGAACGATTTGGCGTTCGTTGGCTGGGTGGCCCTGGCAAGCCGTCACTTACAATGCTTCGATGACCTGTTACAGCAAATCTGCGCGCACGGCCGCGCACTCCTGGTGCGGAGCCGGGGCACGATACCAGTTCAGGTTTATGCGCAAAAGTGATGTTTGAGTATAAGAAAAGAACTTTTGGAGCTAAGCGTGAAAGCATGCATAACTATGCCGTCGGATCGCTGCTCACCGCCTCCAGGGGCTGGGTCTGCGGATTTGTTTGAATGAGAATCGTCCGACCGTTCGCCACGGCCCGTGCTGCGCTATCGGAGCACGGAGACCGCACAGCGCAGAGGTGAAACGCGGGCGATAATCCGCTTGTCGCACTAAACAGGCAGCCCGTTACCGCCGCCTACTTTCGGGGTTGATCACAGAGGTTCTATGCAAACGCTTTCCGAGCGCAACGGCTTCCTGCAGGCATGCATGTCCCAGGTGCGTGAGTCGCCCTGGGTAGCGGCTGGCTTGGGCGTTGCCTTGCTGGTCGTGGTATGGCTGCTGGTGAGCAGCCTGTTCAACATATTCGATGACGGCCATCCGGAGCGCATCCGCCATGCCCTGTATGGTGGCGGGGCCGGTTTCGCGGCTACCGCCCTGGGCGCACTGGCGGCACTCGCGCTGGGTAACATCAGCGTCAAGACCCAGGACAGCATGCTGGGATTCGCGGCCGGCATGATGCTCGCGGCAAGCTCGTTTTCGCTGATCCTGCCGGGCCTGGAAGCCGCGGAGAACCTGACCGGTAGCGGTATGCGCGGGGCCGCGACGGTGGTGCTCGGGCTGGCCCTTGGTGTGTTGCTGATGTTGGGGCTCGATCATTTCACCCCCCACGAACACGAAAGCGCAGGCGCTCAAGGGCCGCACACCAGCCGGCTGAGCCGGGTGTGGCTGTTCGTGTTCGCCATTACCCTGCACAACCTACCCGAGGGCATGGCCATCGGTGTCGGCTTTGCCGCCGATGACATGCAGGTCGGCATTCCCCTGGCCAGCGCGATCGCCATTCAGGACATTCCCGAGGGCCTGGCCGTTGCCCTGGCCCTGCGCACCATCGGTATCTCGGCGTTGCGCGCGGCCTTGATCGCCGCGGCCAGCGGCTTGATGGAGCCGCTGGGGGCGCTGGTTGGGGTCGGCATGTCCAGCAGCTACGCGCTGGCTTATCCCGTCGGCCTCGGCCTGGCGGCGGGCGCCATGCTGTTCGTGGTCTCCCATGAAATCATTCCCGAAACCCACCGCAATGGCCACCAGACGCCGGCGACCCTGGGGCTGATGGGTGGATTTGCTGTGATGATGTTCTTAGATACGGCATTGGGCTGATAGGCATTTGTCAGGCGCTGATGCACACTGCGCACCGTCTTGGCTGCTGCGATCGAAATGCAATGGGTGCGTGGGCATACAATGAGGTCATGGCCCGTGGGCGTCACGCCGCCTGCGTGCTGGTGCTGGCGGCCGCCCTGGGCGGCGCTGGCGGCGCGCACGGCGAGCAGCTGAACGTCTATGTCGGCCAGGGGCAGATGCCGTTTGCCGATGGCACCGCCAAGCGTGCCGGGCTGTTTGGCGAACTGATGCACGAGCTGTGCACGCGCACTGCGCAGCAATGCGTGTTTCGCAGCGTGCCCTGGCGGCGGGTACTCAGTGAAGCCGAGGGCGATCCCCATGGCATCGTGCTCAATCTGGGCCGCACCCCCGACCGGGAGGCAGGCTTCGTCTGGTTGCTCGACGTGCTGCCCACCCCCTATGTGCTGGTCAGCCTCGACCGTACGTTCGACACCCTGGGCGACGCCCTGCAGGCCGGCCCGGTGGCGGTGATGGCCGGCACCCCGCGGGCCGATGAAATCAAGCGAATCCGCAGCGGTGATCAGCGCGTGGTGGAAGTCACCGACCCGCAACAGGCTGCCGAGTTGTTGCGCAGTGGCCGGGTGGTGGCCTGGTATGAAATCGACCTGCGGGCGTTGTACCTCTGGCATGAGCTGGACGCCCAGGCGCCGCTGCGGCTCGGCAAGCCGTTGAGCAATACCCGCAGCCATATCGCCGGCAGCCTCAAGCTGGAAGGTGCCAGCAGGTTATCTCGGCAAATGAGCGCCGCCTTCGCCGACATGCGCCGCGACGGCAGCTGGCAGCGCATTCTCGCCAGCTATCTGGGGCTGGATCGGTCGCGGGCTTTGCTGTCGGACGGCTGGTGAGTCATGCTAGCGCCCTGAAACCCCTGAGGAGCGCTTGATGAAGTACATCCACCAGCGCGAGCACCTCAACGAAGACGATCTGGTCGTCATCGAATGCTCGCAACCCTGCAATATCCGCCTGATGAACGATGCGAACTTTCGCAGTTTCAAGAATGGCGGCCGCCACACCTACCATGGCGGCGCGTTCGACAAGTTCCCGGCCAAGATCACCGTGCCCAGCAGCGGTTTCTGGAACATCACCATCGATACGGTGACGCGCAAGGCGATCAGCGTAACGCGCAAGCCGACGCTCAAGCACTCGATCAAGCTGGTGCGTCGCTCGTCGTCGGATTTGTCCTGAGGCGGTTCAGATACTGCTGCTGTTGAAACCTTCGTCGATCGTCGCTTCGCAGGCGCCTGGCGCCAGGCTGCAAATGGCCTCCAGCCCGAGATAGTCGTAGCCGTGTTCCTGCTGACCGGGATGCCACGGCTTCTCCTGGCAGCGAAACTGAATCCACAGCCGGTAACCCTCGTCGCCGGCCTGATAGGTTTCCGACTCGATGTAATAAGTGCCGGCCAGGCATTCGCGGCAGGGAAAACCATCGGCTTCGAGGAAGCACTGCTCGGGGTCGTTGACATAGGCGTCAAGGCGGCGCTGCAAGGCCTCGTAAAGCGCGCCCAGCAAAGGCGCAAACGCCGCTCTTGCTTCCTCGGCTCGAGGCCCGTCGAGCAGGATGCAGTGCCGGGCATAGTCCGGCGCCCAGGCGGGTGGGGCGATGCGCTGCAAGCTGATCATCCGTACGCTGCCGCGCTCAGTCTTCTGCGTCGCTGCTCACTGCCGCGAGACAGGTCAGGTGGTGTTCGCCAACACGCCAGCTGTCTTGCGCTGCCAGATATTCGGCCTCCATCACCGCGTTGTAACTGAACTGCCAGCGTTTGCGTTCGCGGCCATCCTGAGCGTCGATGGTCAGCACCACGGTTTCGCTGGCGAACGGCTCGCCCGCTTCAGCGGCGGCGTCGGCCTGGTCGAGAAGCGCGTCGTCGAGCTGGAAATCGAAGGCGTGCAGGCCGTCGATGAGCAGCATGTCGGCGGTTTCCAGTTGGTCGAGCAGGTAGATCGGCGTATTGGTCATGGCAGTCCCGTCGGTTAATCAGATCAGTGCGCCAGGTAGGCGAGTACTCGCGGATCCTTGTATAGCGCCACCACACCATCGGCGATCGAACCGCTGAGGTCTTGCTGGGCACTGGCGCCGGTGGCGTGATTGACGGTCATCTCGAAACGCTGCCCGTCGCCCAGGCTGACGGTGAAGGTCATGGTGCCTTTCCAGTAAAAGAAGATGTAGCGGCTTTCCAGGTGGGTGACCTTAAGGTCGATGCGCTTGTCGCGTCCAGGGCTCATCTTGCCGTGACGGGCAAGTTCGAAGCGGGCCTGGGTAACCATGGTCCTGGTGACTTCGTGGTAATTCGATTGCAAGCGCGTACCGCTTTGCGAGTGCAGGATCACCGGCTCGGTGGCGGGCTGGGCATTTTCGATGGCGACCGTTCCCTTGACCGGAAAATCGGCAATCTTCGACGACGCCAGCTCGAACACCGGTGGGTCGAAGGCGATGGTGCCGCAGCCGGTAAGCAGGGCGCACAGCAAAAGCGCGGGTAGTCGGTAGTACATGGTTACGTCCTTGCAGAGAAAGAACCCGGCGGCCGTTACCGCGCGGTCCTGGTGATGGGTCAGTCGTCGTAGCCGAGGTTGGGCGCCAGCCAGCGTTCGCTGACGGCGATGTCCTGCGCCTTGCGCTCGGTGTAGCGCTCGATCTGATCCTTGTCGACCTTGCCCACGGCGAAGTACTGCGCCTCGGGGTGGGCGAAGTACCAACCGCTGACTGCGGCTGCCGGGAACATCGCATAGTGCTCGGTGAGGAACACGCCGCTCTTGCCGGCCTTGTGGTAGTCGGCTTCCGGGTCGAGCAGCTTGAACAGCGTGGCCTTCTCGGTGTGGTCCGGGCAGGCCGGGTAGCCAGGGGCAGGGCGGATGCCCTTGTAGGCTTCCTTGATCAGCTCGTCATTGCTCAGGTGCTCGTCCGGCTGGTAGCCCCAGTGCTCCTTGCGCACCTGCTCGTGCAACCATTCGGCGCAGGCTTCGGCGAGGCGATCGGCCAGTGCCTTGACCATGATCGAGTTGTAATCGTCGCCCTTGGCCTCGTAAGCCTTGGCGACTTCCTCGGCGCCGATGCCGGCGGTGGTGATGAAACCGCCCACGTAGTCGGTCACGCCGCTGCTCTTTGGTGCAACGAAGTCGGCCAGGGACAGGTTCGGCTTGCCGTCCGGCTTGATGGTCTGCTGGCGCAGATGGTGCAGGGTGGCGAGCTGCTCGCCGTTCTCCCCGTACACCTCGATATCGTCGTCACGCACCTGGTTGGCGGGCCAGAAGCCGAACACGGCGCGGGCCTTGATCAGTTTCTCGTCGATCAGCTTGCGCAGGATCACCTTGGCATCGTTGAACAGGCTGGTGGCCGCTTCGCCGACCACTTCGTCGGTGAGGATGCGCGGGTATTTGCCGGCCAGGTCCCAGGAGATGAAGAACGGCGTCCAGTCGATGTACTCGGCCAGTACGTTGAGGTCGATGTCTTCCAGCACCCTGACGCCGGTAAAGCTCGGCTTCGGCGCGGTATAGCCCGCCCAGTCGAACCTCGGCTTGTTGGCGACGGCCTTGTCGTAGCTCAGGCGCTCGGTGCGCGAGGCACGGGCCGAGGTGCGTTCGCGCACCACTACATAATCGTCACGGGTGCGCTGCACGAAGTCGGGTTTGAGTTCCTTGGACAACAGCTGGGTGGCCACGCCCACGGCGCGCGAGGCGTCGGTCACGTAGACCACCGCGTCGTTGCTGTACTGCGGGTCGATCTTCACCGCGGTGTGCGCTTTGGAGGTGGTGGCGCCGCCGATCATCAGGGGCAGCTTGAAGCCCTGGCGTTGCATTTCCTTGGCCACATGCACCATCTCGTCCAGCGACGGGGTGATCAGCCCGGACAGGCCGATGATGTCGCATTTCTCGGCGATGGCGGTCTGCAGGATTTTCTCCGCCGGCACCATAACGCCCAGGTCGACGATGTCGTAGCCGTTACAGCCGAGCACCACGCCGACGATGTTCTTGCCGATGTCGTGCACGTCGCCTTTCACGGTGGCCATGAGGATCTTGCCCTTGGCTTCCGGCTTGTCGCCTTTCTCGGCCTCGATGAACGGGATCAGGTGCGCCACGGCCTGCTTCATCACCCGCGCAGACTTGACCACCTGGGGCAGGAACATCTTGCCCGAGCCGAACAGGTCGCCAACGATGTTCATGCCGCTCATCAGCGGCCCTTCGATGACCTCGATGGGACGTGCGCATTGCTGGCGGCACTCCTCGGTGTCTTCGACGATAAATGCAGTGATGCCCTTGACCAGTGCGTGTTCGAGACGCTTGTCGACCGGCAGCGAGCGCCACTCTTCGTTTTCGATTTCCTTGACGGCGCCACCGCCACGGTAGTTTTCGGCGATGGCTAGCAGGGCATCGGTGCCGCCCGGGGTGCGGTTGAGCACCACGTCCTCGACCCGATCACGCAGCTCCCTGGGGATCTCGTCGTAGATCTCCAGCTGGCCGGCGTTGACGATGCCCATGGTCAGGCCGTTCTGGATCGCGTAGTAGAGGAACACCGAGTGGATCGCTTCGCGCACCGGGTTGTTGCCGCGGAACGAGAACGACACGTTGGACACCCCGCCCGAACTCAAGGCGTAGGGCAGGTGGTCGCGAATGAAGGCGCAGGCCTCGATGAAGTCCACGGCGTAGTTGTTGTGTTCCTCGATACCGGTGGCCACGGCGAAGATGTTCGGGTCGAAGATGATGTCTTCCGGCGGGAAGCCCACTTCATTGACCAGGATGTCGTAGCTGCGCTGGCAGATTTCCTGCTTGCGCGCCGCGGTGTCGGCCTGGCCGACTTCGTCGAAGGCCATCACCACCACGGCGGCGCCATAGCGCTTGCACAGCTTGGCGTGGTGCTTGAACTGCTCGACGCCTTCCTTCATGGAGATCGAGTTGACGATGCCCTTGCCCTGGATGCACTTGAGGCCCGCCTCGATCACTTCCCACTTGGAGGAGTCGATCATGATCGGCACCCGGGAAATGTCCGGTTCGCCGGCGATCAGGTTGAGGAAGCGAACCATCGCCGCCTTGGAGTCGAGCATGCCCTCGTCCATGTTGATGTCGATCACCTGGGCGCCGGCTTCCACCTGCTGCAGGGCGACTTCCAGGGCTTCGGTGTAGTTCTCCTCGCGAATCAGCCGGGCGAACTTGGCCGAACCGGTGATGTTGGTGCGCTCGCCGACGTTGACGAACAGCGAGTTGCGGTCGATGGTGAACGGCTCGAGGCCTGACAGCCGGCAGGCCTTGGGAATCTCCGGAATCGGGCGGGGCTGATATTTTGCGACCGCTTCGGCGATGGCCTGGATATGCCCCGGCGTGGTGCCGCAGCAGCCGCCGATGATGTTCAGAAAACCGCTGGCGGCGAACTCCTCGACCACCGCGGCCATTTCTGCCGGGCTCTCGTCGTACTCACCGAAGGCGTTCGGCAGGCCGGCATTGGGGTGGGCGGACACGAAGGTGTCGGCCTTGGTCGACAATTCTTCCAGGTAGGGGCGCAGGTCCTTGGCCCCCAGCGCGCAGTTCAGACCCACCGAGATCGGCTTGGCGTGGCGCACCGAGTTCCAGAAGGCTTCGGTGGTCTGCCCGGACAGGGTGCGCCCGGATGCGTCGGTGATGGTGCCGGAAATCATGATCGGCAGCTCGACGCCATCTTCGTCGAACACCTGCTGTACGGCGAAGATCGCCGCCTTGGCGTTCAGGGTGTCGAAGATGGTCTCGATCAGGATCAGGTCGGCGCCGCCTTCGATCAGGCCGCGAGTGGCCTCGGTGTAGTTCTCCACCAGTTCATCGAAGGTAACGTTGCGGTAGCCGGGGTCATTGACGTCCGGGGAGATCGAGCAGGTACGGCTGGTCGGGCCCAGCACGCCGGCGACGAAGCGCGGGCGCTCCGGGGTTTCCAGGGTCTTGGCATCGGCCACTTCGCGGGCCACGCGGGCACCGGCGAGGTTCAGCTCGTAGGCCAGCGACTCCATGCCGTAATCGGCCTGGGACACCTGGGTGGCGTTGAAGGTGTTGGTTTCCAGAATGTCGGCGCCGGCATCCAGGTAGGCCTTCTCGATCGCCGCGATGATCTGCGGCTGGCTGAGCAGCAGCAGGTCGTTGTTGCCCTTGACGTCGCTCGGCCAGTCGGCGAAGCGCTCGCCACGGTAGTCGGCCTCTTCCAGCTTGTAGCTCTGGATCATGGTGCCCATGCCGCCGTCGAGGATCAGGATGCGTTCCTTGAGGGCGTGCTGAAGTGCTTGGAGGCGGGCGCTGCGATCTGACAGGGGCATGGAAAAGGCTCTGAACGGGAGACTACGACAAGGCGGCAGATGATAACAAACCCTGACGCCATTTCTGCGCCGCGCACTTGTGCATGAATTATGTTCATGTTGCGGCGGCTGCAAACACCGATGCAGGCATAGCGACAGCACAGGCGAGACGGCTAGAATGCGCGGCTATTTTCGTGGAAGTGCCACCATGTGCCGTCGGCTGTTATTGAGTGTTTGCCTGTTCGTTATCAGTTCGCTGGCAATGGCGCAGAGCGTTTCCTACAGCCGCGATATCCAGCCGATCTTCACCCACAACTGCGTGGCCTGCCATGCCTGCTACGACGCGCCCTGCCAGCTCAACCTGGGCAGCGGCGAGGGTGTCGAGCGGGGCGCCAGCAAGGCCACGGTGTATGACGGCACGCGCACCCATACCCAGGACACCACGCGGTTGTTCATGGATGCCCATGGCGCGCCGGCCTGGCGCCGCAAGGATTTCCATTCGGTGCTGGACCAGCAGGGCGGCCAGGCGGCGCTGATGGCACGCATGCTCGAGTTGGGGCATGCCACGCCGTTGCCTGCCAACAGCAAGTTGCCAGACGACCTGGCCATCGGCATCGATCGGGTCAACCAATGTGCGCTGCCCGGCGAGTTTGCCGATTTCGCCGGCAAGAATCCCATGGCCGGCATGCCGTTCGCAGTGACCGGCCTCACCGAGCAGGATTACCAGACCGTGCAGCGTTGGCTGCAGCAAGGCGCGCCGGTCGATCAGCAGCCGCTGCAGGCCAGCGCCGCCGAAGCCCGGCAGGTCGCGCAGTGGGAAGCGTTTCTCAATGGCGCCGGTAACGAACAAAGCCTGGTCAGCCGCTGGCTCTACGAGCACCTGTTTCTCGCTCATCTGGACTTCGAGGGCGGCGATGCGGGGCACTTCTTCCAACTGGTTCGTTCGCGCACGCCCAGCGGTCAGCCGGTGGACATCATCGCCACGCGGCGCCCCAATGACGATCCCGGCACTGCCTTCCATTACCGGCTGATACCGATCCAGGGCGTGATCGTGCACAAGACTCATATCAGCTACCCGCTGAGCGCCAGGAAGCTGGCTCGGGTCAAAAGCCTGTTTTTCGCCAGTCAGTGGCAGGTGAGTGCGCTGCCGGGCTATGGCGTACAGCACCGTTCCAACCCGTTCGAAACCTTCGAGGCGATACCGGCCCAGGCGCGCTACCAGTTCATGCTCGATAACGCCGAGTATTTCGTGCGCACCTTTATTCGCGGGCCGGTGTGCCGCGGGCAGATCGCCACCGATGTGATTCGCGACAACTTCTGGGTGTTGTTCCAGGACCCCCAGCACGACCTTTACATCACCGACCCGGCCTATCGCGGTGAGGCCACGCCGCTGCTGGCCATGCCTGGGCAGCTCGATGAAATCGGCGACCTGTTGGGCCTGTGGCGCAGCTACCGCGACAAGCGCAATGCCTACGAGGCGCTGCGCACCGAAGGTTACAGCGAAGCGCCGGCGCCGCAGTGGGCGGATATCTGGCGTGGCAACGACAACGCCCTGTTAACGGTCTTCCGCCAGTATGACAGTGCCTCGGTGCGCAAGGGCCTGGTCGGCGAGATCCCGCAGACCCTGTGGTGGATGGACTACCCGCTACTGGAACGCACCTACTACCAGCTGGTGGTCAATTTCGATGTGTTCGGTAACGTTTCGCATCAGGCGCAGACCCGGCTGTACTTCGACCTGATTCGCAACGGCGCCGAACAGAACTTCCTGCGCCTGATGCCTGCCGACGCGCGCAAGCCGATCTTTGGCGACTGGTACCAGTACAGCGGCAAGCTCAAGGCGTGGATGGATTACTCGCCGCTCGATCGCAAGACGCCGAGCGGCTTGTCGTTGAACGAAGACGACCCGAAACGCCAGTTTGCCGAGCAACTGCTGCAGCGCTTCGCCACGCTCAATGCGCGGCCCGATCCGATCAATCGCTGTGGCGGCGAGCATTGCTACCGCGACGGGCTGCCCGCCGATCTGCGCCAGGCCGAACAGGCGCTGAGCCACCTGGCATCCAAGCCCGCTGCGCAGTTGAAGGTGATTCATCGCCTGCCGGAAGCGACGCTTTTGCGGGTCGAGGGGGGCGGGCGCCGCGAGATCTACAGCCTGCTGCGCAATCGTGCCCACAGCAATGTGGCGTTCATGCTCGGCGAGGAGCTGCGTTACCAGGCCGACCTCGACACCCTGACGCTCTACCCGGAGGTGATGACCAGCTACCCGAACTTCATGTTCTCGATGCCGGCGGCCCAAGTGTCGGACTTCGTGGCGGCCATGGAGCAGGCCCGCGATGCCGGCGCCTTCGAAAGGATCGTCGAGCGCTGGGGCATTCGCCGTACCCATCCACAGTTCTGGCAGTACTTCCACGACCTGACGGCGCACATCCGCGAGCATGATCCGCTGGAAGCCGGTGTGTTGGATATGAACCGCTACCAGAACCTCTAGAGCCGTCGCGCCGGCATTTCAACGGCGTGGCGTGATGTGCAAGGGGCGAGTGCCACAGGCCGGCGCGCCGCGCTTGGCCAATTCGTCCGATCTTTCTCCCGCTACTGCGGTCGGACGCTGTGGCAGCCCTTTACTCAGGGCTGCCCCGTATCGGTTTCAACGAGAGGGAGAGTGGCGGTTCTATGCTGATTTCAGTGCAGGCACTCCGGGCATTGGCAGCCTGGGTTGTGGTCTTTCACCATGTCATGCAGGTGTTTTTCGATTTCAAGGCCGAAAGCTTCATGGGCCATCTGTTTTCCGACAAGGGCGCCGTGGGCGTCGACATTTTCTTCGTCATCAGCGGTCTGGTCATCTACCTGTCGACCCAGGGCAAGACCATCACCCCGTGGCGCTTCATGCTCAACCGCGCCCTGCGCATCGTGCCGGCCTACTGGCTGTATTCGTTGATCGCCGCACTGATCATCGCCTTCGCCAATCCGGTGATGCCGACCCAGGCATTCGACTTCCATCACCTGATGCTTTCGCTGCTGTTCATTCCCGCAGAAAATCCCGCGGGTTTTGGCCTCTATCCGACCCTCAACGTCGGTTGGACGCTGAACTACGAGATGTTCTTCTACCTGCTGTTCGCCCTGGCCTTCGTGGTGCCGCAGCGCCTGCGGCTGGTTTTCGTGGCGGTGATGCTGATGATTTTCGGCCTGCTGGCCACCCAGCCCTGGCTGAGCAACTTCTACCGCAACAGCATCGTCTACGAGTTCCTGTTCGGGGTGCTGCTGGGCATGGTCTACAGCCGTGGCTGGATTCGGCAGGGGCTGTGGCTGCCGCTGCTGGTGATCGCCGCTTCGCTGCTGGCCATCTACCACTTCGACAACAGCATGCGCCTGCTGCACTGGGGTGTGCCAAGCGCGCTGATCGTCGCCGCCTGCATCGCCATGGAGCCCTGGTTCAAGGATAACCGCCTGCTGGCCCGCATGGGCGACTGCTCGTATTCGGTGTATCTGTTGCACGTGATCATCCTGTCCCTGGGCTGGTACCTGCAGGCCAGCCTGGATCTGAACCCCTATGTGGTGATCGTCGCCTGCATGCCACTGATCGCCCTGGCCTCGTGGGGTAGCTACGAGCTGATCGAGAAGCGTTTTTTCGTTCGTGCCAAGGCATGGTTGAACGAGCGACAAGCCGGCGGGCGGCTGCAGGCTTTATCCTGAGTAAAATAGTAGGACTTTATTCGCGACGGTCATTTGGCGTACACTGCGCCCATGACCGTGAGGAGTTGCCATGAGCACTATTACCATTACCGATGCCGCCCATGATTACCTGGCCGACCTGCTGAACAAGCAGAACACGCCGGGCATCGGCATTCGTGTATTCATCACCCAGCCCGGTACCCAGTACGCGGAAACCTGCATCGCCTATTGCAAACCGGGCGAGCAGAAGCCCGAAGACCAGGCCATCGGCCTGGCCAGTTTCACCGCCTGGATCGATGCCGTCAGCGAGCCCTTTCTCGAGGACGCCGTGGTCGACTACGCCACCGACCGCATGGGTGGCCAGCTGACCATCAAGGCGCCGAACGCCAAGGTGCCGATGGTCAACGAAGACAGCCCGCTCAACGAGCGCATCAACTATTACCTGCAGACCGAGATCAACCCCGGCCTGGCCAGCCATGGCGGCCAGGTTACCTTGATCGACGTGGTCGACGAGGGCATTGCCGTGCTGCAGTTCGGTGGTGGTTGCCAGGGCTGCGGCCAGGCCGACCTGACCCTCAAGGAGGGTATCGAGAAAACCCTGCTCGAGCGTATTCCGCAGCTCAAGGGCGTGCGTGACGTGACCGATCACAGCAACCGCGAGAACGCGTATTACTGAGTGCTGTGAGTGCAATGACAAGGCGACTTCGGTCGCCTTGTGTGCTTTAAAGCATTGAAAACACCCGAAGGCGTGCCGGTGCTCTGCTATAAGTGTCAGTAGCGCACCCAGCCGGCATGCCCGCCGTAGCCCAAGCCGGATCAGGCCCACCTCTTGAGGCGTATCGATGCCGACAGCATCTCTTCTCGTCTGCGATGACTCCAACATGGCCCGCAAGCAGTTGCTGCGCGCCTTGCCTGCCGACTGGCCGGTAACCGTCAGCCAGGCCGCCAACGGCGAGGAAGCGCTGGAGCAACTGCGTGCCGCGCACTTCGATCTCCTACTGCTCGACCTGACCATGCCGGTGCTCGATGGCTACGGCGTGCTCGCGGCGCTGAAGGCCGAGGGCCGTGCGCAGAACGTCATCGTGGTGTCGGGTGACGTGCAGGAGGAGGCAATTCGCCGCGTCAAGGAACTCGGCGCCCTGGCATTCCTGAAAAAGCCCGCCGACCCCGAGCTGCTACGCCAGACCCTGGATCAACTCGGTTTTCTGCGCGTCGCCGAAGCGGCGACCACGACGACCTTGCCCGAGCCCAAGGTGTCGTTCCGCGATGCCTTCCGCGAGGTGGTCAACGTCGCCATGGGCCGTGCGGCCGCGCTGCTGGCCAGGGTGCTCGGGGTCTTCGTGCAGCTGCCGATCCCCAACGTCAACATTCTCGAGGTCAGCGAGCTGCACATGGCCCTGGCCGACGCCCAGCGTGGCGACGGCCTGACCGCCGTATGCCAGGGCTATATCGGCGAGGGCATCGCCGGCGAGGCGCTGCTGATCTTCCACGACTCCGAAGTGGCCGACATGGCCAGGCTCATGCAGTGGCAGCAGCACAATCATTCGTCCATGGAAATGCTCCTAGACATGTCCAGCATCCTCATCGGCGCGTGCCTGAGCGGCATCGCCGAGCAGCTCGACGTGAGCTTCTCCCAGGGCCACCCGCAGATTCTCGGCGAGCACGCCTCCATCGACGAGCTGATTCGCATCAACAGCCAGCGCTGGCGCAAGACCCTGGCGGTCGAGGTGAGCTACAGCATCGAAGGGCATGACATCCACTTCGACCTGCTGCTGCTGTTCACCGAGGATTCGGTGTCGCTGCTGACCGACAAACTCGCCTATTTGATGGAATAAGCCCCATGGCCGAGAGCATGGATTTAAACGACTTCCACTGGTTGCTGGCCATCGTGCAGAGCATCGATGTCGGTGTGGTGGTGCTCGACCGCCAGTACCGCGTGGAGGTGTGGAACAGCTTCATGGAGAACCACTCCGGGCGCACCGCGCGCGACGCCGCCGAGCGTTCGTTCTTCGAGCTGTTTCCCGAGGTCGATGAAGTCTGGTTCCGCAACAAGGTGGAACACGTCGTCACCCTGGGCACGCCGGCCTTCACCATCTGGGAGCAGCGACCGTACCTGGTGCGCTTCAAGAACTACCAGCCGATCACCGGCCTGGAAGACTTCATGTACCAGAACACCACCATCCTGCCGCTGGTGGCCACCAACAGCAGGATCGAGCACCTGTGCGTGATCATCTATGACGTGACGGGCGTCGCGGTCAACAAGCGTCAGTTGCAGGCCATGAGCGACCAGTTCAAGCATCTCTCGCGTACCGACCGGCTCACCGGGCTGAATAATCGCGGCCACTGGGAAGAGGAACTCAAGCGTGAGCATGCCCGCCATCGTCGCTACGGCAGCAGTGCGGCCCTGGTGATCTTCGATATCGACCACTTCAAGAAGGTCAACGACACCTATGGCCACCAGGCCGGTGACACGGTGATCCAGAGCGTGGCCAAGGTGCTGCGCGAGCAGTTGCGCGATACCGACATCGCCGGGCGCTACGGCGGTGAGGAGTTCGTGGTGTTGCTGCCGGATGTGGATGCAGCCGGTGGGCGGGTGTTCGCCGAACGCCTGCGGCTGATCGTCGAGCGCCTGCAGGTCAGCCACGACGGACAGGTGATTCCCTTCACCATCAGCCTTGGCGTGGCCGACCTGAGCGAGCCCAGCCATGATCATCAGCAGGTCATCCAGTGGGCCGATCAGGCGCTGTACAACTCCAAGCGCAATGGTCGTAATCAGGTGACGGTGTTCGGCATCTAGTGCGCTAGCGGGGTTCTGGCCCTTGCCAGCACCGCTACGAGTGCAATCGCCAGCAACGGCAGCATGGCCAGGTTGACCTGAAACCAGCCCAGGCCAGTGATCAGTGCCCCGGACGCGAAGGCGGCGCAGGCCGCGACGCTGCCATTGGCCAGTTCCATCAGCCCTTGGGCCTTGCCACGTTCGGCTGGCTCATGGGCGCTGGCCAACAGGGTGGTGCCGGCCACCAGCATCAGGTTCCAGCCGATCCCCAGCAGCAGCGAGGAAATCAGGAAATAGGCCTGAGACTGGCCGCTCAACCCGACCAGCGCACTGCCGCCCAGCAGCCCGATACCCAGCATCGCCACCGGCTTGCTGCCCAGGCGATCCACCAACGGGCCGGCAATCAGCGCGGGCAGGAACATGCCCAGCATGTGCCACTGGATCACCTGCGCGGCGCTTTCCAGCGGCAAGCCACAGAAGCTCATGGCCAGCGGCGTGGCGTTCATCACCAGAATCATCAGGCCATGGCCAATGGCGGTCACCGCCAGCGCACAGCGAATCGCCGGGCGGGCCAGCAGACCAAGCAAGTCGCCACGCGGTGCCACGGGGATCGCCCCCTCACGCAGAGCGCTGAGCAGCAGCAGGCCAAACAATGCCAGCACGGCCAGCAGCACATAGGCGCCCACGAAAGGCGTACTCAGTGCGTTGCGCGCCCAGAGGGTCAGGCTCGGGGCGATCAGCGCCGCGCAGATACCGCCGGCGATCACCCAGGCCGCCGCGCGCCCCTTGTGGGCGTCGTCCACCGTCTCCAGGGCGGCGAAGCGGTAGTACATGGCGGAGGCCTGATAGACCCCAATCGGCAGCGCACCGAGGCAGAACAGCACGAAATCACCCAGCCAGACGCCCAGGGCGCTGATCAACCCACCGACAATCCCGGCCGCAGCGCCCAGGCTCAGGCCCGGCCGGCGGCCATGGCGCTGCATGAACAGCGACAACGGGTGGGTCGACAGCAGGTTGCCGAGCACTAGCAAGGCCAGGGGCAGGGTCGCCAGGCTGTTGTAGGGCGACAGCTGCATGCCGATCAGCGCGGTGAGGGTGATGCCGATCAGCGAACAGCTCCAGTACAGGCCCTGGGCGAGGAACAGGATCAGCAGCGCAGGATTACCCATCAGCAGCATGGCATCCTCCTGCCTGGAGCACGCGCAAGGTCGAGGGCGGATTGGCGGGCAGCTTGGCTGCCGGGCGGATCGGCCGACGCACCAGCTCCCCCGAGCAATTCGGGCAGTGCCCCTGCAGGTGGGTATCGGCGCATTCGCTGCAATAGGTGCATTCGAACGAGCAGATACGTGCCTCCAGGGAGTCGGGCGGCAGGTCACGGTCGCAGCATTCGCAGTTGGGGCGCAGCTCAAGCATGGTGGTTCTCCCGGCCGAAACGTTCGGCATATTGCTGGGGGCTGATGGACAGGTGTTTGTGAAACACCCGGCGCAGGTTTTCCGGGTGGCCGAAGCCGGTCAGCTGGGCGACGGTGCTGATCGAGGCCTGGGCGTCCTGCAGCAGGCTGCGAGCGGCTTCCAGGCGTACGCGCTCCACGTAGCCCGCCGGGCCGGTGCCCAGCTCCCGGGCGAATACCCGGGACAGGGTGCGCGGGGTCATGCGTGCCTTGTTCGCCAGCGCTTCGAGTGACAGGTCGCCGACCAGGTTGGTGGGAATCCAGTCGAGCAACTCGGCCAGGCGCGGCGTGCGGCTCGGCTCCGGAGCGAGCAGGGCGCTGAACTGCGCCTGACCGCCCGGGCGACGCAGGAACATCACCAGGCGCCGCGCCACCGCCAGCGCCATGCTGCGGCCCAGGTCGGCTTCGACCAGGGCCAGTGCCAGGTCGATCCCGGCGGTGACGCCAGCGGAGGTGAACAGGTGCTCGCTGCCATCGCCCGCTGCCGGGTCGTAGGTGTGCAGGCAGTCGCTGTCGACCAGCAGCCGGTGGTGTTGGCGCAGGGTGTCGATGTCGGCCCAGTGGGTGGTCACCCGCCTGCCGTCGAGCAGGCCGGTACGCGCCAGGATCAGCGCCCCCGAACAGATCGAGCCGAGGCGCCGGATATCGGGCTCGGCCTGTTGCAGCCAGCTCAGCAACCTCTGGTTTTCGCATTGCTCTGTTTCGCCCAAACCGCCGGGAATCAGCAGGGTATCCAGGCTGGCGGGGTCCACCTCGGCCCAGGCGAGGTCGGCCACCAGGCGTATGCCCGAGGAGCTGTTAACCGGCCCTGGCTGGTCGGCGAGCAGCAGCAGCCGGTAGGCATCGCTCAGGCCCTGGCGATTACGCTCGACGTTGGCGGAAGCGAACACCTGCATTGGGCCGACCACATCCAGGCTCATGAAGTCCGGGTAGATCAGTGCGGCAATGCATTTGCGGTGGTCCATGGCGGCCCCTCGTCGAAGAGGAGCCCAGTGTGGGCACAAAGCAGGGTGGCAGCAATGACATAAAGCCCACAGATCTTGCCACGTCAGGAGGCGGGTAGTTTTTCCAGAAAGCGCATCAGCAGGCTTTCTTCGCTGCGCAGCCCCTTGCGCGCGGCCGCCAGGCGCAGGTCGGCCAGCTCACCGGCGTGGAAGGCCTCGATCAGCGCCGGGTGGATGTAGCACTTGCGGCACACCGCCGGGGTATTGCGCAATTCTTCGGCAACCTGCTTGACCATGCCGACCACGTGTTTCTTGGCCGAGCTCTCCGGCTGCCACTCCAGCTCACGCAGCAGCGTCAGCGCCAGGGCACTGCCGGCCCAGGTGCGGTAATCCTTGGCGGTGAAGTCCGCCCCGGTAAGCTCACGCAGGTAATTGTTGACGTCGGTCGAGGTCACCGTGTGGCGCTCGCCATTGGCGTCCAGGTACTGGAACAGGTGCTGGCCCGGCAGCTCCAGGCAGCGGCGGATGATGCGCGCCAGGCGGCGATCACTGACTTCCACCTCGTGCTCGATACCGCTCTTGCCGCGAAAATGGAAGCGAATCGCGCTGCCCTGCACCTCGACATGGCGGTTGCGCAGGGTAGTCAGCCCATAGGAGCGGTTTTCCTTGGCGTAGCGCACGTTACCGATGCGGATCAGCGTGTTGTCGAGCAGGGTGATCACGGTGGCCATGACCTTTTCCCGACCGTGTTCGGGCAACAGCAGGTGCTGCTCTATGGTCTGGCGCAGTTTCGGCAACGCCTTGCCGAACAGCAGCAGGTTGGCGTACTTGTCGGTGTCGCGCACTTCGCGCCAGCGCGGGTGATAGCGATACTGCTTGCGGCCCCGCGCATCACGGCCGGTCGCCTGCAGGTGGCCCTTGGGGTCGGGGCAGATCCACACGTCCACATAGGCCGGCGGGATCGCCAGGGCATTGATGCGGGCGATCTCCTGCGCATCGCGGATACGCTCGCCACTGGGCTGGAAGTAACAGAACTTGCCGCGCAGCTTGCGGCGGCTGATGCCGGGCGTGCGATCGTCGACGTAGTGCAGGTCGTTGGGCAGTTCGGACGCTACCGACAGGCTGCTCATCGCGGCGTTTCCGCAATCAGGCCATGGGCCGACGGGGGCAGGCGGTGTGCGGCGCGATTCGACGTGGGGGGCAGGGTTATGGCGAGGTTTTGCATGCCGGTCAGCTCATGGCAACAGTTAAAGTCTTAGCCCGCCGAAAGCGAGGGGAAGTTCAGACTTTAACGCGCACCACGAGGCGAGCCGTTGAATGAAAACAGCGGGACGCTTTTATAGCGGGTGTATCGCTGGGGCAAGTTGCCGCACCCTCGGGTGCGGCAACTTTCAACACAACACAACACGGTGCCAGGGTTTATTCCGGCATGCTCCAGGGGGCGAGATCGAAGCCCTTGCGGCTTAGCTCGTCACGGGACTTTTTCAGGGCCTTGGCCAGCTCCTGTGGGTCGCTGTAGATGCTGCTGGTGAGTTGCGCACGGTCGATCAGCGGCGTATTGGTACGGTCGACGATCGTCAGGTTCAGTACGCCGGTACCGTCCTGCGGCGCCCAGGCCACGCAATGAAAAGGTTGAAAGGCGCGGTCGGCAATCAGCAGTGCATCATTGAAACGCAGCGAAGCGTTCATGGGGTCGGTTCTCCGAGTGTTTCCCAATGAATCATAGTGTCAGCGTGCATGTACAACGCTGACGTTCCTAGCTGTTGATGGTTCGATGAGCCCTGCAAGTCACATCCAATTAAATTAATTTCCAAAAAAATTGAAAATTAAGTTGTGAAGTTGACGGGCATCAAAGTTTTCAAGGGGTGGCGACACGCTGTCAGGCAAATGCGCTTACTGCCGATCCACGAAAATCTCATCAACACTCAATAGGAAAATGGCCCTGCTGATCAGTTCCGTTAAGTTCAGTTTTTATTAACGGCGCCAAGCGCTTAATTTGATTAAAGCGGTTATCGTCGGTTTCCTGACAGCGCGCCCACCACGGGCGAAGCCGGCTACAGCGGCGCCAGGTGCTCAGCCAGGCGGCCCGTTTCGCTCAGTTCGAGAAATTCATCGCCCAGGCGCCGGCTCTCATCCATCGCCTGGCGCCAGTAACGCTCACGCCCGGCGTCGTCGCCCAGAAATCGGCTGAAATCCTTGCGATCCGGCAGCTTGCCGAAGGGCAGGCGGGCCAGGTAGTCACGTGAAGGGGCCAGCAGCAACACGTTCTGCAGGCGTATGGCATCGCCCCGGCGCCAGGGCATGCCCTTGTCGAACCAGCCGGGAATGATGCGATCGGTGAAGTGCGGGTAGAGCACCACGTCGTCGCCGCTATAGGGCAGGTCGAGGTGATAATCGAGCAGGCCACCGTCGCGGTAGGTGCCCGGGCCTGCACCTGGAATGTCGCGCACGCCCTGCATGACGAACGGGATCGAGCCGGAGGCCAGCAGGGCGTGGCGCAGGTTGCCGACATCCAGCGGCAGGCAGCGTGAAGGGAAATCGGTCAGCGGATGCAGCGGCGGCGGCAGACGTGCGTCGTGCAGGATCACCCGCTCGAAGTGGCGGGCCAGGCGCGGGCGGCCGAGCAGGTTGCTGCCGATCACCGACGACAGCCCCATGCCCAGGGAGCGGCGGTCGTCCTCGGCAAGCCGGCCATGGCTCTTCACCACCATGATGTTGAGCCGGTAGTGGGGGTTGTCGAGCACCGCGGCATCCTGATGCTGCAACAGCTCATCGAGCATCCGCACGCAGCGCTCGGTCACCTCGCGGATGCCTACACCCTTGGCGAAACGCATGCCGGTGTACAGCTCGCCCAGGCGGTGCAAGGCCGCCGCCGGGTCGGGCAGGCAGGCGCTGGCGAAGCGCCAGGAACCGATGGACGCACCGATAAGCGAGCGCTCCCGTGGCGCCCGGGCCAACCAGTCGCCGAACAGGGCGACATCCAGCCCCTGAATGCCCAGCGCCTTGGGCCCGCCCGCCGCACCGGGCAGCGTCCCGACATCGCCAGGCTGCAGGCCGCGCTCGCGAATCCGCGCCAGGGCTCGCTGGCCGGCCTTGAGGGTGAGGGCAGGGAATTTGATCTGGATGGCGCTCATGCCGACCTCCGCTGAACAGGCGCCAGTATAGAGCCATGAACAGCCCCGGTCTGTGGGCCAATTCAGGTTGAATTAAGTCGCTCCCCTTAACCTGAACAGCGTCGAAACACGATTAATCAGGAGATCACCATGAACAAACTGACTGCCCTGTTCGCCGTTGCCGCACTCACTGCCACCGCGGGTATCGCCCAGGCTCGAGACCTGGGGCCGGATGAGGCGCTGAAATTGCGTGATGCCGGTACCATCCAGTCGTTCGAGAAACTCAACGAGGCTGCCCTTGCGGCCCATCCCGGCGGTAAACTGGGCGACACCGAACTCGAGGAAGAATACGGCCGCTACCTCTACCAGGTAGAAATCCGCGATGCCCAGAACCAGAAGTGGGACGTCGAACTGGATGCCACCAATGGCACCGTCCTCAAGAACCACCAGGATGATTGATGAAAGGCAACCCCGTTTTTCGCTGCATCTGCATCGTTTCACTGGCCGCGCTGACGTGCGCGGCCAGTGCACGTGACCTTGACCAGGACGAAGCGCGGGATTTACGCCTGAGTGGCGTGATCCTGCCGCTCGACCAACTGATGCGCGCTGCCCTGGAACGCTATCCGGGCGCGACCCTGCTCGAAGCCGAGCTGGAAGAAGAAGACGATGTCTTCGTCTATGAAGTGGAACTGCTGACCCGCGAGGGCGTGGTTCGTGAACTGGAGCTCGATGCCCACGACGGCAAGATCCTGAAGGATGAGGTAGACGACTGACATGCGCCTGTTGCTGGTTGAAGACCACGTTCCGCTTGCCGATGAACTGATCGCCTCACTGACCCGCCAGGGCTATGCCGTGGATTGGCTGGCCGATGGCCGCGATGCCGTGTACCAGGGTGCCAGTGAGCCCTATGACCTGATCATTCTCGACCTCGGTTTGCCTGGCAAACCGGGGCTCGAGGTGTTGCAGCAATGGCGCCAGGGCGGTCTGGCCACCCCGGTGCTGATCCTTACCGCGCGCGGCTCCTGGGCCGAGCGCATCGAGGGCCTGAAAGTCGGCGCCGATGACTACCTGAGCAAACCCTTCCACCCCGAGGAATTGCAGCTACGCATCCAGGCGTTGCTGCGCCGGGCCCGCGGCCTGGCCAACCAGCCACAGCTGCAGGCGGCCGGGCTGCACCTGGACGAGAGCCGGCAATGCGTCAGCCGTGGCGAGCAGGTCATCGAGCTGACCGCCGCCGAGTTTCGTCTGCTGCGTTACTTCATGCTGCACGCCGGGCAGATCCTCTCCAAGAGCCACCTGGCCGAACACCTGTACGATGGCGAAACCGAGCGCGACTCCAACGTCATCGAGGTGCACGTCAATCACCTGCGCCGCAAGCTCGGCCGCGAGGTGATCGAAACCCGCCGCGGGCAAGGCTATCGGTTCACCGGTAGTACCGCTTGAGGTCGATCCAGCGGCGCCTGAGCCTGGGCCTGATCAGCGTGCTGCTGATCATCGGCCTGCTGCTCGCGCAGACCTGCCTGTGGCTGTTCGACAGCAACCTGCGGCGCTACATGCAAACCGGCCTCGAAGAGGAGGCGCAATCGCTGCTGATCGCCCTGGTGCGCGGCCCGTCCGGCATCCAGCTCGACGAGTCGCGGCTTAGCGCGGCCTATCAGCGGCCGTATTCGGGCCTGTATTTCCGTATCGATTTCAGCGACAAGCGCTGGCGCTCGCGTTCGCTGTGGGACAGCGAATTGCAGCCGTCCGAGGTCGATGGCCTGCAGCCCGAATTGCAGGAAGGCCCCCAGGGCCAGGTACTGGTGGCCTTTCGAGGCGAATATCGGCGCTTCGGACAGGACCTGACCATTACCGTGGCCCGCGACTATACGCCGGTGCTGGACAGCTTCCGCCGGGTAAAGCGCATTGGCCTGGCGCTGGGGCTTGGCGGCCTGGCGCTGATCCTGCTGCTGCAGCGCCTGGCGGTCAGCCGTGCATTGCGCCCGCTGGAACAGACCCGCGTGCAGATCGCCCAGTTGCAGCAAGGGCAGCGCTCGGAGCTGGATGAGCAGGTACCCGAGGAGCTGGAGCCGCTGGTCGAGCAGATCAACCACCTGCTGGCGCATACCGAAGATACCCTGAGACGCTCGCGCAACGCCCTTGGCAACCTCGGCCATGCGTTGAAGACGCCATTGGCAGTGCTGGTCAACCTGGCTTCCCGGGACGAATTGCGGGCTCACCCCGAGCTGCGCGACAACCTGCTCGAACACCTGCAACAGATCGAGCAGCGCATCGCCCGCGAGCTGGGCCGTGCGCGCCTGGCCGGCGAGGCGCTGCCTGGCGCGCACTTCGATTGCCAGGAGGAGCTACCGGGTTTGTTCTCCACCCTCGGCATGATCCACGACAGCGGCATCGAGCTGAGCTGGCAGGTTTCACCGCCCGACTTGCGCCTGCCGCGTGATCGCGAGGATCTGCTGGAACTGCTGGGTAACCTGCTGGACAACGCCTGCAAGTGGACGGACAGCCAGGTGCGCCTGCGCATCGAGCGCAGCGACTCGGCTTATGTGCTGAGCGTCGATGACGATGGCCCCGGGATCGACAGCGAGCGCCGCGAAGAGGTGCTCAGCCGCGGCATTCGCCTGGACGAGCAGACCGCCGGGCACGGCTTGGGGCTGGGCATCGTGCGCGACATCGTCGATGCCTGGGACGGCAGCCTGACGCTGCACGACAGCCAGCTGGGTGGTTTGCAGGTCAGGATCGAGCTGCCGCTGCGCGCGCGATAATTGCCTTTCCCGAATCGCCCCCGGGTTTCGCTGTGCTCTACCCGGGCTACCCAGGCGGATCACCTGGGGCGCTCCGTCGTTCCCCCCCTCGCGGCTCACATGCCGTTGGTAAACGCCGGGTCGCTGAGGTCGATGCTGGCGCGCACCGGTTTCAGCGCTTCGCCGTACTTGGCCAGGATGTCCAGCGCGTAATCGATACGGGCGCGAATGCGGCTGTCGTCCTCGCTGGCCGGTTGCTCGTCGTTGAGCACCTTGGTTACCGAGCGGATGATCAGGTGTTCGGGCAGGTAGTTCACCCGGCAGTTCTTGTAGCTGGAGCTGCGCAACTCGGCAATCGGGCTACCGCCGCCGATACCTGACGACACGCCCACCAGCAGCCCCGGCTTGTGCGCCAGCTCGGCCTTGCTGGCGTAGATGAAGAAGTTCTTGATTGCCGGGCCGGCCATGCCGTTCCACTCCGGGGCAATCACCACCACCGCATCGGCGCGCTGCAGGCGTGCGCCGTAGTCGGCCCAGGTGCCGGTGTCTTCGGCAGGCCACAGCGGCAGCGGGCCGGTGCCCAGGTCGATGACCTGGCTGAGGGCGGCGCTGGTCTTGCCCAGGGTGATCAGGCGTTGACGCAGGAAGTGGGCAACCTTGGCGGATTGGCTTTGCGGGCGGCTTGAGCCGGCGATCAGGATGATATCGAGCATGGGGGCCTCCGTTGATGACAAGGCCGTAAGGCTAACGCCGGCTATTGAAAGCGCAAAGTACCTTGGTGCGCTTTGCCTGGCGGATGCCTCGCCTGCGTGGCGGTGGTTTTGACACCCAGGTCAGCTTGCGGCAGAGTGCGACGCTTTTTGTGGCCCGCCATCCTTGGCGGCAACCCTGTGGGCTGTCGCCAGCGAGGTGAAAAAATCGCTCCCGGCGATTTTTACGTAGCCCGCCGATTACGCCGCATTGGCGGCGATTCTAGGAGCCTCTCATGAACGCAGTTATCGCCGCCGTTGGCATCATGTTGATTCTCAGCCTTTGCCGGGTGCATGTGGTGGTGGCGTTGATCACCGGGGCCCTGGCGGGCGGCATGATTGGCGGCCTGGGCATGCAGGGCTCGCTGGCCGCCTTCAACAAGGGCCTGGGTGGCGGAGCTACCGTGGCACTGTCCTACGCTCTGCTCGGCGCCTTCGCCGTGGCGATCGCCAAGTCCGGCCTGGCCCACGCATTGGCCGACAAGGCACTGGCCATGGTCGGGCGTCAGGATCAGCACGGCGGCGGCGCACTGAAGTGGCTGCTGCTGGGCCTGCTCTTGGCAGTGGCCATCTCGTCGCAGAACATCCTGCCGATCCATATCGCCTTCATCCCGCTGCTGGTGCCGCCGCTGCTCTACGTGATCACCCGCCTGCAGCTCGATCGACGGTTGATCGCCTGCGTGCTGACCTTCGGCCTGGTCACACCCTACATGTTCCTGCCGGTGGGTTTCGGCAACATCTTCCTCAACGAGATTCTGCTCGCCAACGTGGCACGCAGCGGCATGGATGTCAGCGGCGTGAACGTCAGCCATGCCATGCTGATCCCCGCCATGGGCATGGTTGCTGGCCTGCTGTTGGCGCTGTACAGCTACCGTGGCAAGCGCCGCTATGACCTGGAGCGGGTCGAGCGTACCGAGCGGGTGAGCGTCAGCTACAACGCACGCAGCCTGATCGTCGCCGGCGTGGCAGTGGCCATCGCCTTCGCCGTACAGCTGTGGCTCGATTCGATGATCATCGGTGCCTTGCTGGGTTTCGTGGTGTTTTCTGCTTCGGGCATCGTGCGCTGGAAGGAAACCGACGGCCTGTTCACCGAAGGCATGAAGATGATGGCGATGATCGGCTTCATCATGATCGCCGCTTCCGGCTTTGCCGAAGTGATGCGCGAGACCGGCGAGGTGAAGGGGCTGGTCAACGCCAGTGCGGCGCTGATCGGCGACAGCAAGGGCCTTGCTGTGCTGATGATGCTGCTGGTGGGCCTGGTGGTGACCATTGGCATCGGCTCGTCGTTTTCCACCGTCCCGATCATTGCGGCGATCTTCGTGCCGCTGTGCGCGCAGCTGGGCTTCAGCCCGCTGGCCACGGTATGCATCGTCGGTGTGGCGGGTGCCATCGGCGATGCCGGCTCGCCGGCGTCGGACTCGACCCTGGGCCCGACCGCTGGCCTGAACGTGGACGGGCAGCACGATCACATCTGGGACACCGTGGTGCCCACCTTCCTGCACTACAACCTGCCCCTGCTGGTATTCGGCTGGGCCGCCGCCATGCTGCTGTAAGGCGTCCGGCGCAATTACCCGCGCGTTCAAGGTTTCGCGGGCTGCTGCCGATGACCTGAGTAGAAGCCAGCTATCCTTGGCTTTGTCTGGTCAAAGGAAAATAACAATGCGCCTGACCTTGAAATCCAAAGTTGTGCTATTGGCCCTGGTTCCCGTTCTGCTGTTTGCCCTGGTGCTAAGCGGCGCCGCTGCCAAGGTGCTGTACGGCCTGGCGGAGCAGGAGGTGATCGAAACCCGCGAGCGCCTGCTCGATGAGAAGCGCAACGAGCTGCAGAACTACAGCGCAATTGCCATGGGCGCCGTGCAGAGCCTGTACGACGCCGCGCCCAACGGCGATCTGGAGAGCCGCAAGCAGGCCATCACCATCCTGTCCAAGATCAAATATGGCAAGGACGGCTACTTCTTCGGCCATGACTCCAATGTGGTACGGCTGTTTCGCAGCGACAGTCCCGTGGATGTGGGCAAAAGTCTCAATGATCGGCGCGACGTCAACGGCGTGTTCGTGAACCGCGAGCTGGTGCGCGTCGCCAAGGACAACAGCTACTACGTCAACTATTCCTCGCCGTTGCCCGGCAACGAGTCGATCCAGGTGCCCAAGCTCGCCTACAGCTACTACCTGCCCAAGTGGGACATGGCCCTCGGCACCGCGGTCAACCTGGACGGCGTGGAGGCGCAGATTGCCGAGGTGCGCACCGGTATCGATCAGCGGGTGAGCACCATCATCACCAGCATTCTGGTGATCGCCGTGGTGCTGCTGGTGATCTTTGGCGTGGTCGGCGGCATTCTGGCCAACACCTTTTTGCGGCCGCTGCAGCAGATCAAGGCGAATCTCGACGATATCGCCGCCGGCGAAGGCGACCTGACCAAGCGCCTGCCGGTCACCAGCCGCGACGAACTGGGTGAGCTGGCTGGCTCGTTCAACCGTTTCGTCGACAAGGTGCACGGCCTGGTGCGGCAGATCAGCGAAATGACCAGCCACCTTACCGAACTGGTCGGCCAGGTGGCGGCCCAGGCACAGCGCTCCGAGCAGGCCATGGAACGCCAGCGCCACGAAACCGATCAGGTGGCCACGGCCATCAACGAGATGTCCGCCGCGGCCCACGAGGTGGCCAAGAGCGCCCAGGGGGCTGCCGAAGCGGCTCAGCAGACCGACCGCGAAGGGCAGGTGGCCAAGCAGGTGGTGGACGGCAGCATCGAGCGCATCCATTCGCTGGTCGGCGACATCCGCGGCAGCGGCACTTCGCTGGACAGCCTGCAAAAGGACGTGCACTCCATCGTCAGCGTGCTCGACGTGATTCGCTCCATCGCCGAGCAGACCAACCTGCTGGCGCTCAACGCAGCCATCGAAGCGGCACGGGCCGGGGAGGCCGGGCGTGGCTTCGCGGTGGTCGCCGATGAGGTACGTGCCCTGGCCAGCCGTACCCAGCAGAGCACCCAGGAAATCCAGGGCATGATCGACCGGCTGCAGGGCGGTACCCGCGATGCGGTCAATGCCATGCGCCAGTCCAGCGATGCCGGCGAGCTGACCAGCGAACAGGCCAACAAGGCCGGGGCTTCGCTGGATGCCATCGCCGGCCTGATCGGCACCATCAATGCCATGAACGCGCAGATTGCCAGCGCGGCCGAGGAGCAGACCGCGGTGGCCGAGGAGATCAACCGCAGCGTGCACCAGATCGCCACCGCGGTGGACAGCGTCGCCGATGAAACCCGCCAGGGCGCCGAGACCGCACGCAGCCTGGCGCAACTCGGTCAGGGCCTGCAAAACCTGGTGCGCCAGTTCCGTATCTGAGGCCGCGGCGGGCAGGGATGCTCGCCCAGCCAATAAGAGTGCACTTTGTCGGCGGCAGGGGAGACTAACAGGCATACCCCCTCGTGTGACCGGACCATGCAGACGACTTCCCTCGAAAAGAAAACCTTCATCCTCCTGCTCGCCCTGGTGACGATCGCTTTCATCTGGATACTCATGCCGTTCTACGGCGCAGTGTTCTGGGCGGTGGCCCTGGCTGTGGTGTTCGCGCCACTGCAGCGGCGCATGGCACGGCGCATTGGCGGGCGCGGCAACCTGTCGGCATTGCTGACGCTGATCATCTGCCTGCTGGTGGCGATTCTGCCGGTGATCTTCATCACCTCGGCGATGGTCGCCGAGGGCACCAGCCTCTACCAGCGCATCGAGTCCGGCGAGCTGGACGTCGGCGCCTACGTGACCAGCACCAAGGAAATGCTGCCGCCGTTCCTGCAGCAGCAGATCGATCGCCTCGGCATGGGCAACATGGCCGACCTGCAGGAAAGCATCACCAGCGGCGCCGCCGCCGGTAGCCAGTACCTGGCGACCAAGGTGTTCGCGATCGGCCAGGGCACGTTCCAGTTCGTGATCAGCTTTTTCATCATGCTGTACCTGTTGTTCTTCCTGCTGCGTGATGGACAGGAGCTGGTGCGTGACATTCGCATGGCCGTACCCCTGGGTGACAACACCAAGCGTCGCCTGCAGATCAAGTTCACCCGCGTGGTGCGCGCCACGGTCAAGGGCAACATCGTCGTGGCGGCGGTGCAGGGCGCCCTGGGCGGGCTGATCTTCTGGGTACTGGGCATTCCCAGCCCCTTGCTGTGGGGCGTGCTGATGGCCTTTCTGTCGCTGCTGCCCGCCGCCGGTGCCGGCATCGTCTGGGCACCGGTGGCCGTCTACCTGTTCCTCAGCGGAAGCATCTGGCAGGGCGTGGTGTTGACCCTGTTCGGCGTGCTGGTGATCGGCCTGGTGGACAACATCCTGCGCCCGATCCTGGTCGGCAAGGACACCCGCATGCCCGACTACCTGATCCTGATTTCCACCCTGGGCGGCATGGCACTGCTGGGCCTCAATGGTTTCGTGCTCGGCCCCCTGGTGGCCGCCTTGTTCGTCGCCAGCTGGAACCTGTTCGCTGCCGGCAAGAAGACCGTCAGGCTGCCCGAATGACAGCCCGCGCCAAGCAAAACGGCTGCTTGAAAGGTAGCCGTTTTTCTTTGTCACTCGGACGGTAGCCTGGGTAGCGCGCCGCGAAACCCAGGAGCGGGCGAGGGAATGAGGGCATCCTAGCTGCTCCCTGCGCATCGCTTCGCTCAGCAGCAGGCAAAGCACGCCACCGGACCCGTAGCCTGGGTGTAACGAAGTGAAACCCGGGGAACAGCCTGGCGAAGACCAACCCGCTGCGTGAGGCACAAACAAAAACGGCTGCCCACTGGCAGCCGTTTTTCGTCGCACGTGGGTCAGAGCGCCACAGTGGCCAAGCCAGCCTGCTGCACCAGGTCCAGCAGCGGTTGCGGGTACACACCGAGGATAAAGGCCAGGGCCGCCACCAGCATCAGCATGATGCCGCCGGCACGCTGGCCCCAGTTGAACGGCGCATCGTGGCGCTGCAGGTTCGGCTCGTTGAGGAACAGGGTGACCATCACCCGCAGGTAGTAGAACACCGCGATGGCGCTACCCAGAATCAGCGCGCCGATCAGCCACCACAGTTGTGCCTGCACACCGGCGGCGATGACGTAGAACTTGCCGATGAAGCCTGCAGTCAGCGGAATGCCGGCCAGCGACAGCATCATCACCGTCAGCACGGCGGTCAGGTACGGGCGCCGCCAGAACAGGCCGCGGTACTCGTACAGCGCATCGGCGTCACGGCCGTTGTAGGGCGTGGACATCAGGGTGATCACCCCGAAGGCGCCCAGGCTGGTCAGCACGTAGGTGGCCATGTACACGCCAATGGCCTCGACG
Source organism: Pseudomonas sp. G34 (assembly GCF_031119625.1). GTDB lineage: Bacteria > Pseudomonadota > Gammaproteobacteria > Pseudomonadales > Pseudomonadaceae > Aquipseudomonas. Next base: position 353,269 of record NZ_JAVHZV010000029.1, on the reverse strand, counting down.
GCCAGGCCCTTGCTGGCGATCAGCGCCACCAGCAGGTAGCCGAAGTGGGCAATCGACGAATAGCCGAGCAGACGCTTGAGGTTGTTCTGCACCAGGGCCAGCAGGTTGCCGAACAGGATCGAGGCGATGGCGATGACCGTCAGCAGGTCGTTCAGCCAGCCGCCGGCGGTGGCCGGGGAGAGCTGATACAGGCGCAGCAGCACGGCGAACACCGCGACCTTGCTGGCGGTGGCCAGGAACGCCGCCACCGGCGCGGGTGCACCTTCGTAGACGTCCGGCGTCCACAGGTGGAACGGCACCATGGACAGCTTGAAGGCCAGGCCGATGAGCATCATGCCGATGCCGATCTGTACCAGTTGGCTGCCGCTGGCGCCGGCCAGGCTGGCACCGATTTCGGCGAAGCTCAGGCTGCCGGCGTCGGCATACAGCAGCGCCATGCCGAACAGCAGGAAGGCGCTGCCGGCCGCCGACAGCACCATGTACTTGATGCCGGCTTCCAGCGAGCGCTTGTTGAAGTAGGCGTAGGCGATCATCCCGTAGGTGGGTACCGAGAGCAGCTCCAGGCCGATGAACAGCCCCGCCAGGTGCTCGGTGCTGACCAGCACCAGGCCGCCGGCCGCGGAAAGCAGCAGCAGCAGGTACATCTCCTCGCGGTTGCGCGGGTAGCCCTTGGTCTTGCCATCGCTGACCGTGGCCTCGCCCAGGTAGGCATGGGTCAGGGTCACGCAGGCCAGCGTGGCGATCAGCACCAGTGCCATGTAGTAGCAGGCGAAGGTGTCGATCTGCATCAGCGGGGTGACCTGCAGCGGCGCGACGCCGATAGCTGGCAACAGCGACAGCAGGGCGGCGTTGAGGCCGATCACCGAGAGCACGAAGGTCATGCCATGGCTGCGTTTCCAGGCGATGGCCAGCATCACCACCACCACGGTGGCGCAGGTGACCAGCAGCGGTAGCAGGGCGATCAGGTGTTGGGTGGTGAATTCCACAGCGTGATGTTCCATAGCGTTACTGGCCCGTAGCGAGTTGATTGAGGGCGCCACTGAACCACTGCTGCACGCCTTGCATGCTGGCGGCAGAGGTATCGAGCACCGGCTGCGGGTAAACACCGAGCAGGATCAGCAGCACGGCCAGGCACAGCACCATGCTCAGTTCACGAAATTGCAGGCCGGGTAGCGGGCTGTCGTTCTTCACCGGGCCGAAGTGCGCGCGGTGAATCATGATCAGCGAGTACACCGAACCCAGGACCAGGCCGGTGGCGGCGATCACGGTGACCCAGGGCGCGGCCGGGAAGCTGCCGATCAGGATCAGGAACTCGCCGACGAAGTTACCGGTGCCCGGCAGGCCCAGCGCCGCGGCGGCGAAGAACAGGCTCAATGCCGGCAGCCAGGACATGCGCGCCCAGATACCGCCCATCTCGCGCATGTCACGGGTGTGCAGGCGTTCGTACAGCTGGCCGCAGAGGATGAACAGCGCCGCTGCCGACAGGCCGTGCGCCATCATCTGCACCACCGCGCCCTGGAGGGCGATCTGGCTGCCGGAATAGATGGCGATCAGCACGAAGCCCATGTGCGACACGCTGGAGTACGCCACCAGGCGCTTGATGTCGGTCTGCGCGAAGGACAGCAGGGCACCGTAGATGATCGCGAACACGCCCAGGTACATGGCGATCGGCGCGAACTCCGCCGAGGCATTCGGGAACAGCGGCAGGGCGAAACGCAGCAGGCCGTAGGCGGCGGTTTTCAGCAGGATGCCGGCCAGGTCCACGGAACCGGCGGTCGGCGCCTGGGCGTGGGCGTCCGGCAGCCAGGAGTGGAAGGGCACCACCGGAAACTTGACCGCGAAGGCGATGAAGAAGCCGAGCATCAGCAGGTATTCGGTGCCCTCGGAAAGCTGGGTCTTGAGCAGGTCCGCGTAGTTGAAGGTGAACACGCCGGTCTGGTTGAAGTGCACGAACACCAGGCCGAGGATCGCCACCAGCATCACCAGGCCGCTGGCCTGGGTGAAGATGAAGAACTTGGTCGCCGCGGTGATGCGGCTCTTGCCAGGGCTGCCGCTATGACCCCAGAGCGCGATGAGGAAATACATCGGCACCAGCATCATTTCCCAGAAGAAGAAGAACAGGAACAGGTCGATGGCCAGGAACACGCCGACCACGCCGCCGAGGATCCACATCAGGTTGAGGTGGAAGAAGCCGACGCGGTTGTGAATCTCGCTCCACGAGCAGAGTACCGAGAGCACGCCGAGCAGGCCGGTCAGGGTGACCATCAAGACCGACAGGCCGTCCATCGCCAGGTGGATGCTGATGCCGAAGCGCGCGATCCACTGCACCTGGAACTCGTGGGCCCAGCGCGGCTCGCCGCCAGGCGCAGGGGCCAGGCTGAAGTCGCCGGTGCCCCACAGCCACAGGCCGAGGCCGAACAGCAGGGACATGGTCAGCAGCGCGATCCAGCGTGGCAGGGTGGCGCCGAAGCGCTCGCCTTGCCAGCACAACAGGCCGCCGATGAAGGGAATCAGGATTAGCCAAGGCAGAATCATGACGGACGGGATTCCTTAGAAAAAGTATTCGGGATCATCGGTCAGGCCACCAGCACGGCGGCAAGCACCAGCACGGCACCCCCGGCGATGGAGATGGCGTACCAGCGCAGATGTCCGGTCTCGCTGCGGCTCAACACGCCATGACCGCCGCGCGCCAGGCGCGGGATGATGCCGATGGCACCATCGATGGGGTCACGGGCGAGCACCCGGCAGAGGAACAGGTAGGGCTGCACGAAGATCTTGTCGTACAGCCAGTCGAAGCCCCAGGCGGCGAACCACCAGGCCGACAGGAAGCGACCCGGCGCGCTGCCGGCGACGGCACTCACGAAACTGCGCTTGCCGAGGAACAGCATCGCGGCCAGCAGGATGCCGGCCAGGGCGATGCAGCCGGAGACGATTTCCAGGCTGTGCTTGGCCTCGCCACCGGCATGCCCGGCACTCTGCGGCAACACGCCAGCCAACGGCGGGGTGATCCAGGCGCCGATGAAGGTCGACAGCACGATCAGCACCAGCAGCGGCAGGTTGTGGGCGATGCCATGGCCGGCATGGGCCTCGGTCTTCTGCTCGCCATGGAAGGCGATGAAGATCAGCCGGAAGGTGTAGATCGAGGTCATGAAGGCGCCCAGCAGGCCGGCGTAGAGCAGGCCGGAGTTGCCGCTGGCGAAGGCTTCCCAGAGGATTTCGTCCTTCGAATAGAAACCCACGGTGATCAGCGGCAACGCCGCCAGGGCCGAGCCACCGACGATAAAGCTGGCGTAGGCCAGCGGCAGCTTCTTCCACAGGCCGCCCATCTTGAAGATGTTCTGCTCGTGGTGGCAGGCATGGATCACCGAGCCGGAGGCGAGGAACAGCAGGGCCTTGAAGAAGGCGTGGGTCATCAGGTGGAAGATCGCCGCGTCCCAGGCACCGACGCCCAGGGCCAGGAACATGTAGCCGATCTGGCTCATGGTCGAGTAGGCGAGGATGCGCTTGATGTCGGTCTGCACCAGGGCTGCGAAACCCGCCAGCACCAGGGTCACGCCGCCAACGATACCGACCAGCTCGAGAATCTCCGGGGTCAGCAGGAACAGGCCGTTGGTACGGGCGATCAGGTACACGCCGGCGGTGACCATGGTCGCGGCGTGGATCAGCGCCGAAACCGGCGTCGGGCCGGCCATGGCGTCAGCCAGCCAGGTCTGCAGCGGCAGCTGGGCGGACTTACCGACCGCACCGCCAAGCAGCATCAGGGTCGCCAGCCACAGCCAGGTGTCACCCGCTGCGTATTTCTGCGGGGCCAGCACCATCAGCTCCTGGATGTTCAGGGTGCCGAGGTTGAGGAACAGCAGGAACAGGCCGATCATCAGGAACACGTCGCCGATGCGGGTGACGATGAACGCCTTCAGCGCCGCGTTCCCGTTGGGCACGTGCTTGTAGTAGAAGCCGATCAGCAGGTACGAGCACAGGCCTACGCCTTCCCAGCCGAAGAACAGGGTCATCAGGTTGTCGCCGAGCACCAGCAGCAACATGCTGAAGATGAACAGGTTGGTGTAGGAGAGGAAGCGCGAATAGCCCTCTTCACCACGCATGTACCAGCTGGCGAACAGGTGGATCAGGAAGCCCACCCCAGTGACCACACCGAGCATGGTCAGCGACAGACCGTCCAGATACAGGGTGAAGCTCGGCGCCAGGCCTTCTACGCTCATCCACTGCCAGAGGGTCTGGGTGTACACGCCACCGGCGGGCGGCGCGCTGTTGAATTGCCACATGATCCAGGCGGTGGTCAGTGCCGACAGGCCGACCGAGCCGACCCCGATGACGGCGGCAGCGCCTTCGCGCAGGCGGCCACGGGAAAAGGCCAGGATGAACCAGCCGATCAGTGGGAACAGTAAGGTCAGGAATAGGACGTTCATCCGCGCATCTCGCTGGCTGCGTCGATATCGAGGGTGTGGAAGCGGCGGTACAGCTGCAGCAGGATCGCCAGGCCGATGCTCGCTTCGGCGGCGGCCAGGGCGATCACCAGAATGAACATGATCTGCCCGTCCGCCTGGCCCCAGCGTGCGCCGGCGACGACGAAGGCCAGGGCGGCGGCGTTCATCATCACTTCCAGGCTCATCAGCACGAACAGGATGTTGCGGCGCACCATCAGGCCGACCAGGCCGAGGCTGAACAGCACGCCGGCCAGCGCCAGGCCGTGCTCCATTGGAATACCGTTCATGGGGTAGCGTCCTTGATGTCGTTGCGGCCCAGGTGATAGGCGGCGACCAGCGCGGCGAGCAGCAGCATGGACGCCAGTTCGACGGCCAGCAGATAAGGGCCGAACAGGTGCACGCCAACGGCTTTGGCATCGACCGTGGTATGGCCGATGGTGGCACCGCTCGGCACCGCGAACAGCACGTACAGGAGCTGGCCGAGCAGCACCGCGGAGAGCAGCGCCGGGCCGATCCAGATGCCCGGCGTCAGCCAGGTGCGTTCCTGTTCGACGGAGGCCGGCCCGAGGTTGAGCATCATCACCACGAACACGAACAGCACCATGATGGCGCCGGCGTAGACGATGATTTCCAGGGCGCCGGCGAACGGCGCGCCAAGACTGAAGAACACCATGGACACGGCGAGCAGCGAGATGATCAGGTAGAGCAGGGCGTGCACCGGGTTCTTGCCGGTGATCACGCCCAGGGTCGAGGCAACCGCGACCCCTGCGGAGAAATAGAAGGCGAATTCCATTATGGCAACAACCCCTTGACGTTGATCGGCTCGGCTTCGTCCTGCGCGGCGCCTTTCGGCTTGCCGGCAATGGCCATGCCGGCCACGCGGTAGAAGTTGTAGTCCGGGTTCTTGCCGGGGCCGGAAATCAGCAGGTCTTCTTTCTCGTACACCAGATCCTGACGCTTGAACTCGCCCATTTCGAAATCCGGGGTGAGCTGGATCGCGGTGGTCGGGCAGGCTTCCTCGCACAGGCCGCAGAAGATGCAGCGCGAGAAGTTGATACGGAAGAAGTCCGGGTACCAGCGACCGTCCTCGGTTTCCGCCTTCTGCAGCGAGATGCAGCCCACCGGGCAGGCCACGGCGCACAGGTTGCAGGCCACGCAGCGTTCTTCGCCATCGGGGTCGCGGGTCAGCACGATGCGCCCGCGATAGCGCGGCGGCAGGTAAACCTGTTCTTCGGGGTATTGCAGGGTGTCGCGCTTGCGGAAACCATGGCTGAACACCATGGCCAGGCTGCGCAACTGGGTACCGGTACCGACCAGCACATCCCATATGTATTTGAACATTTTACGATTCTCCTTACTGGGCCGTGGCCAGCACGACGGCGCCGGTCACCAGCAGGTTGATCAGGGTCAGCGGCAGACAGAACTTCCAGCTGAAGGCCATGACCTGGTCATACCGTGGGCGCGGAATGGAGGCGCGCAGCAGGATGAAGATCATGATGAAGAAGCAGGTCTTGATCGCGAACCAGAAGAACGGGATCTGCGGCAGGATGCCGAACGGGCCGTGCCAGCCACCGAAGAACAGGGTTACCAGCAACGCCGAAATGGTCACGATGCCGATGTACTCACCAACGAAGAACATGCCCCATTTCATCCCGGCGTATTCGATGTGGTAACCGTCGGCCAGCTCTTGCTCGGCTTCCGGCTGGTCGAAGGGGTGACGGTGGGTTACCGCCACGCCCGCGATGAAGAAGGTACAGAAGCCGAAGAACTGCGGAATGATGAACCACAGGTTGTCGGCCTGGTAGTCGACGATGTCGCGCATGTTGAACGAGCCGACCTGGGCGACGATGCCCATCAGCGCCAGGGCCAGGAACACCTCGTAGGAGACCGTCTGGGCCGAGGCGCGCAGCGCGCCGAGCAGGGCGAACTTGTTGTTGCTCGACCAGCCGGCGAACAGCACCGCGTACACCGAAAGCCCGGCCATGGCGAAGAAGAACAGGATGCCGATGTTCAGGTCCGCCACGCCCCAGTTGGGGGTGATGGGGATGATCGCGAAGGCCACCAGCATGGCGCCCATGCCGATGATCGGCGCCAGGGTGAAGATCATCTTGTCGGCGAACGGCGGCGTCCAGTCTTCCTTGAAGAACATCTTCAGCATGTCGGCGGCGATCTGGAACATGCCGAACGGCCCGACCCGGTTGGGGCCGTAGCGGTCCTGCCACCAGCCGAGCAGGCGCCGTTCGACGAAGCTCAGCAGCGCGCCGCAGACCACCACGGCGAGCAGGATGACGATGGCCTTGAGCACTTCCTGGATGATGTCGAGCAACCCGGGTGTCAACCAGCTCATCGTGCGGCCTCCCCAATGTCGGTCACCGGCGCACCGGCGATACCGGCTGGAATGCCCGCCAGCCCCACCGGCAGGCCGACCAGGCCGATGCCCAACTCTTCGCTGACGCGCAGCGGCAGGCGCAGGTTCTGGCCATTGACGCTCAGTTGCAGCAGGGCGCCATCGTTGACACCCAGGCGGTCGGCTTCATCCTTGGCCAGCGCCACGTAGGCGGCAGGCGTGCGTTCGGCGATCGGCGCGGCGCGCGAGGACATCTCCTCGCTGCCAAACAGGTGGTGCAGCGGCACCGCCTGCCAGGTGCCCTGAGCCGGGTTGAAGGCCGTCGGTGCGCTGAACCAGGCCAGGCTTGCGCCCTTGCTTTCGATCAGACGCACACCGGGGTCGCCGGCGCGCAGGTGACCACCGACTTCGTCCTGGAACTTGTTCCAGGCCTGCGGCGAGTTCCAGCCTGGCGACCAGGCGAACGGAATCTGCTGACGATCTTCCTGGCTGCCCGAATAGCCTTCCATGGAGAAGGCGAAGGCGCTGTCCTTGTCCTGGGGCTGACGTGGCTCGTGCACGCTGATATTGGCGCGCATGGCGGTACGACCGCTGTAGCGGTGCGGCTCGCGGGCCAGCTTGAGGCCCTTGATGCGGAACGAGGCGCTTGGCGCGGCATCACGGATGCCGGCCAGCTGGGCGTTGCTCTCGGCGCAAGCGGCAGTGACCTGATCCAGTTGAGTCCAGTCGACGCCACGGTTTTGCAGGGTGCTGTGCAGCGCGTGCAGCCAGCGCCAGCCTTCACGCACCAGGATGTTGGCGTCGTAGTAGGACGGCTCGTAGACCTGGAAGAAGCGCTGGGCGCGGCCTTCCTGGCTGACCAGGGTGCCGTCGCCCTCGGCGAAGCTGGCCGCCGGCAGCAGCAGGTGCGCCTTGGCGGTGGTGGCGGTGCTCTGGTGATCGGCAACGATCACCACCTTGGCGGCCGCCAGGGCAGCGTCCACTTTGCCTGCGTCGGCGCGGTGGTAGAGATCGTTCTCCAGCACCACCAGGGCATCGGCCTGACCGCAGGTGAGCGCTTCGAGGGCGTCGTCCAGGCTGTTGCCAGCGAATTTGTCGCCCATCAGCAGGGCCAGGCCCATGCTATTGGCTTCCGGCACCACCAGGCTGATGGAGCCGTTCTTCTCGCGGTTCTTCAAGGCGCTGGCGATGTTGGCAGCCGCCTCGATCACGGCGCGATTGCCCAGCGAAGCACCGGAGACGATCAGCGGGCGCCTGGCATTCAGCAGCGCATCGGCGATGCGTTGCACCAGCTCGGCGGCCTCAGCCTCCAGGCCTTCGACAGCCGGCGCGCTCGGGTCGATGGCGTGAGCCACGGCGAAACCGACACGGGCCAGGTCGTCCGGCGCGGCGTGTACGCACTGCTCGGCAATATCATCGAGGCGGGTAGCGGTGACGCTGGCGATGAACAGCGGGTTGAGCGCGTGCTGGGCGACGTTCTGCACGGCCGCCATGTGCCAGTCCTGAATCTTCGCACCGGCAGCGATTTCGGTGGCCTTGCCCTTGACCGACTGGCGCAGGGCCAGGGCGACGCGCGCCGCAGTCTGGGTCAGGTCTTCACCGAGCACGAACACCGCGTCGTGGCTTTCGATGTCGCGCAGGGTCGGCACCGGCAGCGGGCCGTTCTGCAGCACATCGCGAATCAGGCGGATATTGGCCTGCTCGGCGGCGGCGATACCGGAATAGAAGTTGCCTTCGCCAACCAGTTCGCGCAGGGCGAAGTTGCCCTCCAGGCTGGCACGCGGCGAACCGATGCCGATCACCTTGCGGTTCTTCAGCAGGGCAGCGGCCTGATCCAGTGCGGAGTCGATGCCCATCTTCATCTTGCTGAGCACCATCAGCGGCTGACGCGGGCGATCCTCACGGTTGACGTAGCCATAGCCGAAGCGGCCACGGTCACAGAGGAAATACTGGTTCACCGAGCCATTGAAGCGGTTCTCGATGCGGCGCACCTCGCCGTAACGCTCACCGGGGCTGGTGTTGCAGCCGCTGGAGCAGCCGTGGCAGATGCTCGGCGCGAACTGCATGTCCCACTTGCGGTTGTAGCGCTCGGAGTGGGTCTTGTCGGTGAACACCCCGGTCGGGCAGACCTCGACCAGGTTGCCGGAGAACTCGCTCTCCAGGGTGCCGTCTTCGACGCGGCCGAAGTACACGTTGTCGTGGGCGCCATAGACGCCCAGGTCAGTGCCGCCGGCGTAGTCCTTGTAGTAGCGCACGCAGCGGTAGCAGGCGATGCAGCGGTTCATCTCGTGGGCGATGAACGGACCGAGTTCCTGGTTCTGGTGGGTGCGTTTGGTGAAGCGATAACGCCGGGCGTTGTGGCCGGTCATCACCGTCATGTCCTGCAGGTGGCAGTGGCCGCCTTCCTCGCACACCGGGCAGTCGTGCGGGTGGTTGGTCATCAGCCATTCGACGACGCTCTTGCGAAAGGCCACGGCCTCTTCGTCGTCAATGGAAATCCAGCTGTTGTCGGTGGCCGGGGTCATGCAGGACATGACCAGCCGGCCGCGCTTGTCGTTCTCGTCGGTGTACTGCTTCACCGCACACTGGCGGCAGGCACCAACGCTGCCAAGCGCCGGGTGCCAGCAGAAGTAAGGGATGTCGAGACCGAGGGACAGACAGGCCTGCAGCAGGTTGTCCGCACCATCGACTTCGAGATCTTTGCCGTCTACGTGGATAGTGGCCATTTTCTTCAGTCTTCGTTTGCCCACCCGAAGGTGGACGGGCTAAGGGAATTCTTTTCTCGTTACCCGGGCCGGACGGCGCCGTGCGCCCACTTGTCCGGCCATCGGGTTCATACCGCGTGGGCCGCCACTGGCGGCTCGATCGCATCGGCGATCACCCCGGCGTCGAACTCTTCACGGAAATACTTGATCGCACTGCCCAGCGGCTCCACGGCACCTGGCGCGTGGGCGCAGAAGGTCTTGCCGGGGCCGAGGAAGTTGACCAGGCCGAGGAGGGTGTCGATGTCCTCGCGGGTGCCTTGCTTGCGCTCCAGGGCACGCAGGATCTTCACGCTCCACGGCAGGCCGTCACGGCACGGCGTGCACCAGCCGCAGGATTCACGGGCGAAGAACTCTTCCATGTTGCGCAACAGCGAGACCATGTTCACGGTGTTGTCGATGGCCAGGGCCAGGCCGGTGCCCATGCGAGTGCCGACCTTGGCGATGCCGGCAGCGTACATGGCGGCCTCGAGGTGCTCGGGCAGCAGGAAGCCGGTGCCGGCGCCGCCGGGCTGCCAGGCCTTGAGGGTATAACCGTCGCGCATGCCGCCGGCGTAGTCCTCGAACAGCTCGCGGGCGCTGATGCCGAAGGGCAGCTCCCAGATGCCCGGGGTTTTCACCTTGCCGGAGAAGCCCATCAGCTTGGTGCCGTGGTCTTCACTGCCTTCGCGGGCCAGGGATTTGTACCAGTCGACGCCATGGGCGACGATTGCCGGTACGTTGCACAGGGTCTCGACGTTGTTGACGCAGGTCGGCTTGCCCCACACGCCCACGGCGGCCGGGAACGGCGGCTTGGCGCGCGGGTTGGCGCGGCGGCCTTCCAGGGAGTTGATCAGTGCGGTTTCTTCACCGCAGATATAGCGCCCGGCGCCGGTGTGTACGAACAGCTCGAAGTCGAAACCGCTACCGAGGATGTTCTTGCCGAGGAGGCCGGCAGCCTTGGCTTCGTCGATGGCGCGGTTGAGATTCGCTGCGGCGTCGACGTATTCGCCGCGCAGGAAGATATAGCCGCGATACGCCTTCAGGGCCCGGGCGCTGATCAGCATGCCTTCCACCAACAGGTGCGGCAGCTGTTCCATCAACATACGGTCCTTCCAGGTGTTGGGCTCCATCTCGTCCGCGTTGCACAGCAGGTAACGGATGTTCAGCGATTCGTCGTTGGGCATCAGGCCCCACTTCACGCCGGTGGGGAAGCCCGCACCGCCGCGGCCCTTGAGGCCGGAGTCCTTGACGGTCTGCACGATGTCGGCCTGGGCCATTTCCGCCAGGGCCTTGCGGGCGGCGGCGTAGCCGTTCTTCTGCTGGTACTCGTCCAGCCATACCGGCTGGCCATCATCGCGCAGGCGCCAGGTCAGCGGATGGGTCTCTTCGCTGCGGGCGATACGGTTGGCCGGGCCGAAGGAGGTCAGCAGGTTGGAGCTGCGACTGGTCATTGGAAGCTCTCCAGCAGTTGCGCCACGCCTTCGGGCTGTACGTCGCCAAAGGTCTCGTCGTCGATCATCAGCGCCGGCGCCTTGTCGCAGTTGCCCAGGCAGCACACCGGCAGCAGGGTGAAGCGGCCGTCGGCGGTGGTCTGCCCGGGCACGATGCCAAGTTCGGATTTGATGCTGCCCAGCACGTTTTCATGGCCCCCGATAAAGCAGGTCATGCTGTCGCATACGCGGATGATGTGGCGGCCAACCGGCTGGCGGAAAATCTGGCTATAGAAGGTAGCCACACCTTCCACGTCGCTGGCCGGAATACCGAGGATCGCGCCAATGGCGCCGGCGGCGCCGTCCGGCACCCAGCCGCGCTGCTTCTGGACGATCTTCAGCGCTTCGATGCTGGCGGCGCGCGGGTCTTCGTAGTGGTGCATCTCGTGCTCGATGGCCGAGCGCTCGGCTTCGCTGAGGGCGAAACGGTCAGTTTGAATCATGCTCATGGTGTGCTCCTCAGCGATCCACGTCGGCCATCACGAAATCGATACTGCCCAGATAGGCAATCAGGTCAGCGACCATGCTGCCGCGGATCACCGAAGGGATCTGCTGCAGGTGCGGGAAGCTCGGCGTACGAATTCGGGTGCGGTAGCTCATGGTGCTGCCGTCGCTGGTCAGGTAGTAGCTGTTGATACCCTTGGTCGCTTCGATCATCTGGAAGCTTTCGTTGGCTGGCATCACCGGGCCCCAGGAAACCTGCAGGAAGTGGGTGATCAGCGTCTCGATGTGCTGCAGCGTGCGCTCTTTCGGCGGCGGCGTGGTCAGCGGGTGATCCGCCTTGTACGGGCCTTCCGGCATGTTGCGCATGCACTGGTCGATGATCCTGATGCTCTGGCGCATTTCCTCGACGCGCACCATGCAGCGGTCATAGGCATCGCCATTGGCGGCCAACGGCACCTCGAACTCGAAGTTCTCGTAGCCGGAGTAGGGGCGAGCCTTGCGCAGGTCGAAATCGCAACCGGTAGCGCGCAGGCCGGCACCGGTGGTGCCCCATTCCAGCGCTTCCTTGGTGTTGTACTGCGCCACACCGATGGTGCGGGCCTTGAGGATGCTGTTTTTAAGCGCAGCCTTTTCGTACTCGTCGAGGCGCTTGGGCAGCCAGTCGACGAATTCCTTGACCAGTTTGTCCCAGCCGCGCGGCAGGTCGTGGGCGACCCCGCCGATGCGGTACCAGGCCGGGTGCAGGCGAAAGCCGGTAATGGCTTCGATGACCTTGTAGGCACGCTGGCGGTCGGTGAAGGTGAAGAACACCGGGGTCATGGCGCCGACGTCCTGAATATAGGTGCCCAGGAACAGCAGGTGGCTGGTGATGCGGAAGAACTCGGCCATCATGATGCGGATGGTGTCGACCTTCTGCGGCACCTTGATGCCGGCCAGCTTCTCGACCGAGAGCACGTAGGGCAGGTTGTTCATCACCCCGCCGAGGTAGTCGATACGGTCGGTGTAGGGAATGAAGCTGTGCCAGCTCTGACGCTCGGCCATCTTCTCGGCGCCGCGGTGGTGGTAACCGATTTCCGGCACGCAATCGACGATCTCTTCGCCGTCGAGCTGCAGGATGATGCGGAACGCACCGTGGGCAGACGGGTGGTTGGGGCCGAGGTTGAGGAACATGTAGTCCTCGTTCTCGCTCTGGCGCTTCATGCCCCAGTCCTCGGGGTTGAAGCGCGCGGCTTCTTCCTCGAGCTGCTGCTTGGCCAGGGTCAGGCTGAACGGGTCGAATTCGGTGGCGCGCGCCGGGTAGTCCTTGCGCAGCGGGTGACCTTCCCAGGTCGGCGGCATCATGATGCGGGTCAGATGCGGGTGGCCGGTGAAGTGGATGCCGTAGAGATCCCAGACTTCACGCTCGTACCAGTTGGCGTTCGGCCAGATTTCGGTCACCGAAGGCAGGTTGAGGTCGCCTTCGCGCAACGCCACCTTGATCATCACGTCGCTGTTACGCTCCAGCGACATGAGGTGGTAGAACACCGTGAAATCCGCGTCCGGCAGGCCGCGACGCTGGGTGCGCAGGCGCTCGTCGACGCCGTGCAGGTCATACAGCATCACGTAGGGACGGGTGGTCTGGCGCAGGAAGCGCAGCACCTCGACGAGCTTGTCGCGGCCGACCCAGATCACCGGCATGCCGGTACGGGTGGCCTGCAGCGTGAAGCTGTCGGCGCCAAAACGGGATTGAAGCTCAACGACGACGTCTTGGTCGTCCGCCTTGTACGGCGCAATGGACACGATGGTGTCTGCAGTCATGGTCTCGATCGCTATCGGTCAACGGTGAGAGTGAGCCCGGCTTAATGAAAAAGCAGGACTCAGACTTCGTCAGGGGAACGCAGGTTGGTAACCGCAATACGCTGCTCGCGGCGCTGTTCTTTCTGGGATGGCATCTCGGCGCGATAAACGCCTTGATCGCCAACGACCCAGGACAGCGGGCGGCGCTCCTGACCGATGGATTCCTGCAGCAGCATCAAGCCTTGCAGGAACGCCTCGGGACGGGGCGGGCAACCGGGAATGTAGACGTCGACGGGCAGGAACTTGTCGACCCCCTGAACGACCGAGTAGATGTCGTACATGCCGCCGGAATTGGCGCACGAGCCCATGGAAATGACCCACTTGGGTTCGAGCATCTGCTCGTACAGACGCTGGATGACCGGCGCCATCTTGATGAAGCAGGTGCCGGCAATGACCATGAAGTCGGCCTGGCGCGGGGAGGCACGGATCACCTCGGCACCGAAGCGCGCAACGTCGTGCGGCGCGGTGAACGCGGTGGTCATTTCCACGTAGCAGCAAGACAGCCCGAAGTTGTAAGGCCACAGGGAGTTCTTGCGCCCCCAGTTAACCGCACCGCTGAGAACATCCGAGAGTTTCCCCATATAGATGTTCTTGTGCACTTCATCGTCTAGCTGTTGGTCAGTAACGACCTCCCGCTTGCCGATCGGGTATTGCTCGTTGGGAGCATCCGGATCGATCCGAGTGAGCTTGTATTGCATCGCCAAAGCCTCATTGTTTCAGCTTCGCCTGCCGAGCCTTACGACTCTCGGGTGCCCAATCCAGCGCACCGATACGCCAAAGGTAGACAAGACCTGCCAACAGAATGTTTATGAAAACGGCTGCTTCGATGAAGCCGGCCCAGCCGCTTTCGCGAACGGAGACGGCCCAGGCGAAGAGAAAGAGGGCTTCGACGTCGAAGATCACGAAGAGCATCGCGACCAGATAGAATTTGGCGGACAGGCGCAGGCGTGCGCTGCCGGTGGGAAGCATGCCCGATTCGAAGGGCTCGTTCTTGCTGCGTCCCCAGGCTTTGCTGCCCAGCAGGCTGGATAGACCCATCATGAAGGCACAGAGCCCAACGACGCCCAGCAGAAAAACGGCCAACGCCCAGTTGTGGGACAGGGAACTGCTTGCTTCCAGCATCCGGGGCTCCTCAGGCAAGGAACGGCTTAACGCACGATTTAAAATTATGGCAAGGCATTAAGCGCCTTGAATCAATTGCCATAATGTTATGCCTGTATCGGGTGTAAGTAAATTTTTCAGCTTAAAAAATAATAAAACGTCGCATGCCTGCAATTGATCAGTTTTGCAGAACCCCACGCAAATCAAGGCACTATGAAACAAGCTGGAAACTTGGCGGATCTGGGCAAGTGCATGTAGCGAGACTGGAAGGGGTATAAATAAGAATTTATATCATTTGAGAATTTATTCTTTGAGCATCCCCAGGTGTTGCGCCTGAATAAAACCAAGCCATTGCAATCGGGCGCTTTACCGGCCCAATAGAAAAGCCCCGGCATTGCTGCCGGGGCCAAGGCTCGAAAGCGCTGTCTGAACTCAGTGGAACTGGTTCATGGTGTTGTCCTTGCCGCCGGCCTTGAGCGCGGCCTCACCGGCAAAGTACTCCTTGTGGTTGTCGCCGATATCCGAGCCCGCCATGTTCTGGTGCTTGACGCAGGCGATGCCCTGGCGGATTTCCTGGCGCTGCACGCCCTTGACGTAGGCGAGCATGCCCTGGTCGGCGAAGTAGCCCTTGGCCAGGTTGTCGGTGGACAGGGCGGCCGTGTGGTAGGTCGGCAGGGTGATCAGGTGGTGGAAGATACCGGCATGGGCCGAGCCGTCGCGCTGGAAAGTGCGGATCTTCTCATCGGCGATCTGCGCCAGTTCGGTTTCATCGTACTCGACGCTCATCAGCTTGGCGCGGTCGTAAGCCGACACGTCCTTGCCCTCGGCGACGAAGGCGTCGAAGACCTGCTGACGGAAGCTCAGCGTCCAGTTGAACGACGGGCTGTTGTTGTAGACCAGCTTGGCGTTGGGAACCACTTCGCGAACGCGGTCGACCATGGCCTTGATCTGCCCGACGTGGGGCTTCTCGGTCTCGATCCAGATCATGTCGGCGCCGTTCTGCAGCGAGGTGATGCTGTCCAGCACGCAGCGATCTTCGCCGGTGCCCTTGCGGAACTGGAACAGGTTGGACGGCAGGCGCTTGGGACGCAGCAACTTGCCCTCGCGGTTGATCACCACATCGCCGTTGTTCAGTTCGGCGGCGCTGATTTCCTCGCAATCGAGGAACGCGTTGTACTGGTCGCCCAGGTCGCCCGGCTCGTTGGTCACGGCGATCTGCTTGGTCAGGCCGGCGCCCAGGGAATCGGTACGGGCGACGATCACGCCGTCGTCCACGCCCAGTTCGAGGAAGGCATAACGCACCGCGTTGATCTTGGCGAGGAAGTCGGCGTGGGGCACGGTGACCTTGCCGTCCTGGTGGCCACACTGTTTCTCGTCGGACACCTGGTTTTCGATCTGGATGCAGCAGGCGCCGGCTTCGATCATCTTCTTGGCCAGCAGGTAGGTCGCCTCGGGGTTGCCGAAGCCGGCGTCGATATCGGCGATGATCGGCACCACGTGGGTTTCGAAATTGTCGATCTGCGCCTGGATCTCGCTCTGCTTGGCGCGATCACCCGACTCACGTGCCTCATCCAGCGCGCTGAACAGCAGGTCCAGCTCACGGGCGTCGGCCTGGCGCAGGAAGGTGTAGAGCTCCTCGATCAGCGCGGCGACCGCGGTTTTCTCGTGCATCGACTGATCCGGCAGCGGGCCGAAGTCGGAGCGCAGCGCGGCGATCATCCAGCCGGACAGGTAGAGGTAGCGCTTGTTGGTGGTCTTCAGGTGCTTCTTGATGGAGATCATCTTCTGCTGGCCGATGAAACCATGCCAGCAGCCGAGCGACTGGGTATAGACGGACGAGTCGGCGTCGTATTCGGCCATGTCCTTGCGCATGATGGCAGCAGTGTACTTGGCTACATCCAGACCGGTCTTGAAGCGGTTCTGGGCGCGCATACGAGCGACGGATTCCGGGTTGATGGCGCTCCAGCTGCTGCCAGCGGCTTCTTTCAGGGCGGCAACGGCTTTGATGTCGTTTTCGTAAGCTGACATGGTCAATCCTTCAAGTGTGTGTTTGGTCGAGCGCCGAGTGTCGCGCCCAGGGGCGCAGCGCTCGGTGCGAGCTCACCGCAGACGTTGAGAGGAAACCGGAATGAGGAGGGCACTTGGGCCGGGTGGACGAAGCGTATCGTTCTGCTACCCACCGGATAGGTGAGCTGCTGTGCGTGCAGGCCCGTGGACGCCCTTGGCACTGTGCTGCAGTTCGATACGTGAAACGCTTCCCCGTCCCTCAGGACAACCTCGTTCCAGTCGCCATCTCGTCGAACTGCCTTGTGGGCTTAACAACACGGATCGATCCCTGCGGTAAGCGGAGATACAACCCGGAGACTCCGTTTCCAGAGCCCCTGATTAGCGGGAGCGAGGCCATCATGCGACCGACGAAAATGTTCGTCAATCATTTTTGTAGTGTTTTTTTAGGAGTACTACATAAGTCTTAGATCGACCGCGCAGTCACGTTTTATGGGGCTTTCAGTCGATCACCTCGACTTTCACGCGCATGCTCATGTCGTCGCGGCCTTCGGTCGAATAGCGGCGCAGGATGCCACTGCTGTCGGCCTGGCTCTGTTCGCTGCTGCCACCAATGCTGATCCATTCACCAACCCGGCCACTGACGCGGGTGTCGGCTTGCTGGATGTCGATCACCCCGGGCTGCTGCTGGCTGACGCGGTCACGGTTGCTGCTGATGTCCAGGTGCACGGTATCGCCCGCCAGGCTGGCGGTGACGTAGAAGCCCTGGGTGACATTGCGGTACTCGGTGTTGTTGTACACCTGGCCGTAAGCGTCGCGACTGCGGGTAGTAATTGGCACGCTCTGGCCGACCTGGATCAGCGCCGGATAACCTTCGCTGGTCTGCACCTGCTGAGTGCCGCCGCCACGGCTGTCGGTGCTGCGGCGGATGATGCGCGCCTGGTCACGGCCACCGACCTCACCACGGCCGATCTCGACACGACCATTGCCGGCGCTGATGCTGCCGTCAACGCCATAACCGCGGTCGTCACGGTAGGTCGACTCGCTGGTGTCGACGCTGATCAGCAGGCGCCGCGGCTGGGTATCGAGCTGGCCGAGCAGGGCGCGAACCTCTTCGATCTTGCCCGGCGGGGCATTGACGATCAGCTGGTTGCCATAAGCGCTGACACGCCCTTCGTTGCCCAACGCCGACTGCACCACGGGCAACAGATCGCCCGCGGTTCGGTAGTTGAGCGCAATGACTTCGGTGGCGGCCAGCGCCGAGAGGCTGAGCGCGAGCAGGGCCGCGCCGAGAACATGACGTTTCATAGCAGAACGCTCTTCATAGCAGAAAACTCCGCAAATCAGGATCGGTGATACTGGTGTCCCAGGTTTGATCGAATAGCCGCTGCAACTGGCGCACGCCGGCGGCGTCCTGGTAGTGCGCATAGCCGCCGAATTGATCGGGCTCGGGGCGCATCAGCAGGCCGTGATCGTCGGCCAGCAGAAAGGCGCCATCGGGCACGGGATAATCGGCATGGCAGCGGCGAATCTGTATATGGCTGGCCAGTTTGCGCGACAGGCCGATCAGCCGGTGCCCATCGCGAACGGCGCGGCTGCTGTCACGCAGCAGAATGCGCAGCGTGCTGTGGCGATGGCTGAGCACGAACTGCGTGCATGCCTGGGCAATGCTGCTGTGGTTGTAAAGCCAGGGTTCGAGATCGGGGCTGTAGAGGCACAGCGTACGGCTGGCCTGCTGCATCAGCGCCAGCGCATGGCTGCGCGCCTGGTCGGGCAGGCTGAAGCGTTGTAACGCCTGCTCGCTGCCGAGTACGAAGGGGGCGGGTTCCCAGGCAGCCGGCGTTGGCAGCTGGCTGTCCGGGTTGTGCAGGCTGAAACGCCCGGGTGACTGGAACTCGATCGGCTCGAGCGCGCCGTCATCGGGCATCTGTTCATCGTTCATGCTGACCTCTGTGGCATCCATGGGCGCCACAGCTCGAATCAGCTGCTGCGCACCATGTCGACGTGGGGAATGCCGGCTTCCAGGTATTCGTCACTCACTACAGTGAAGCCCAGCTTTTCATAGAACGGCGTTGCCTGCACCTGGGCGCTGAGCATTTGCTGATTCAGGCCACGTTTCTCCGCTTCGGCGATCACCGCCTGCAGCAGCGCTTCGCCCACCTTGAGGCCGCGCCAGTCCTTGAGCACCGACACCCGGCCGATCTGACCGTCGGCAAGCAGGCGCGCGGTACCGATCGGGTAGTCGCCTTCGCAGGCGAGGAAATGCACGGCATCACTGTCTTCGGCGTCCCATTCCAGTTCAGGCGGCACGGCCTGTTCAGCAACGAAGACCGTTTCGCGGATGCGGCGCAGTTCTTCGTAATCCTTGTGCCAGTCGGCGATGCGTACGTGCAGGTCATTCATCGGCGGCAAACTCCAGGCTTCCTTGTTTGGTCAGCTCGAGAACCAGTTCCCGGGCTTCGTCGTTGGCGATCCACGGACCGAGATTTTCCAGGTGCAGGGCGTCGGCCGAGCAGATCAATTTCAGCAGCTCACGCAGGCTGGCGGAAACCAGGCGGCTCTGCCCGCTGGCGAACAGCACCAGGTCTTCACCGACTTCCGACCACGCCATGCGCGCGCTGGGGTTGCGGATCATCACGGCGCCGTCTTCCAGTTGCTCGAGGAAGCCGTCTTCGTCGATTTCGATACCGGCGATCAGCTCCGGGTAACGGGGCTCGGTCATGAACTGGCCAAACCAGGTCATCAGCAGGCGCTCGTCGCTCATGTGCTCGGCGAGCAGGGCCTTGAGGCGATCGAGGGCGTCGCGCTGGATTTCGTTGGGGTCGCTGACCGGCGCAGTGCCGGCGTCGCTGTAGCGGGTTTCGTCGGGCAGGAACTGGCCAAGAAAATCAGTGAAATGGGTCAGTACTTCGGCCGCGCTGGGTGCGCGGAAACCCACGGAATAAGTCATGCAATCGTCCTCGGCGGTGCCACAGTGGGCCAGGAGCGGCGGCAGATAGAGCATATCGCCGGGCTCGAGCACCCATTCTTCGGTTTGAT
Source organism: Pseudomonas sp. G34 (assembly GCF_031119625.1). Taxonomy (GTDB): domain Bacteria; phylum Pseudomonadota; class Gammaproteobacteria; order Pseudomonadales; family Pseudomonadaceae; genus Aquipseudomonas. The sequence goes on along the minus strand of NZ_JAVHZV010000029.1, from coordinate 333,822 downwards.
CAAATTGGGCCAGGATCTTCATGTCCAGATCCGGCAGCAGCGGGCTCTGTGCGTCGCACATCTGGCCGATCTGCCAGCGACGGCGGCCATGAGCCTGCAGGAGAAACACGTCGTAGTTGTCGAAGTGCGGGCCAACGCCGCCACCAGGGGTGGCGAAGCTGACCATCACGTCGTCGATACGCCATTTGGGCAGGAACTTGAACTGCTCCAGCAGCTCGGCGACTTCGGGCACGAACTGGTCGACGGCCTGCACCAGCAGCGTCCAGTCGCGCTCCGGCAGCTCGGCGAAGGCGTCCTCGGCGAACGGGCCGCGGCGCACTTCCCACGGCGTCTCGCCGTGCTCGAGCACCAGGCGCGACTCGACTTCTTCCTCGAGGGCCAGGCCGGCCAATTCGTCCGCAGAAATGGGACTTTCAAAATCGCTAATGGCCTGGCGCACCAGCAGGGGCTTCTTCTGCCAGTAGTCGCGCAGGAATTCACGTGCGCTCAGGCCACCCAACAGCTGAAGAGGAGCATCAGGATTCATCTGTAAGTCCTTGATATTTATCGAAGCGTATAAAAAGAAACGCCCGGCTTCAGCCGGGCGTCCTTGGAGCCGAAGGCCGTTTAGATGCGCTTGGCCTGAGCCACGGCATTACCGATGTAGTTGGCCGGGGTGAGCTGCTTGAGCTCTTCCTTGGCCTGCTGCGGCATATCCAGGCCATCGATGAAGGCCAGCAAGGCCTCTGGGGTGATGCCTTTGCCGCGGGTCAGCTCTTTGAGCTTCTCGTAGGGGTTTTCGATGGCGTAGCGCCGCATGACGGTCTGGATCGGCTCGGCGAGCACTTCCCAGCAGGCGTTCAGGTCTTCAGCAATACGTTGAGCATTGAGCTCCAACTTACTGATTCCCTTGAGGCTTGCTTCATAGGCGATCACGCTGTGGGCGAAGCCGACACCGAGATTGCGCAGTACCGTGGAGTCGGTCAGGTCACGCTGCCAGCGGGAGATCGGCAGCTTGCTGGCCAGGTGCTGGAACAGTGCGTTGGCGATACCCAGGTTGCCTTCGGAGTTCTCGAAGTCGATCGGGTTGACCTTGTGCGGCATGGTCGACGATCCGATTTCGCCTGCGATGGTCTTCTGCTTGAAGTAGCCCAGGGAGATGTAGCCCCAGACATCGCGGTCGAAGTCGATGAGGATGGTGTTGAAACGCGCGATGGCGTCGAACAGCTCGGCGATGTAGTCGTGCGGCTCGATCTGCGTGGTGTAGGGGTTCCACTGCAGGCCCAGGTCGTTCTCGATGAACTGACGGGCGTTGGCCTCCCAGTCGATCTGCGGGTAGGCGGACAGGTGGGCGTTGTAGTTGCCCACCGCGCCATTGATCTTGCCGAGCAGCGGCACGGCGGCAATCTGGTTGATCTGCCGCTCGAGGCGATAGACGACGTTGGCCAGTTCTTTGCCCAGGGTGGTCGGCGAAGCCGGTTGGCCGTGGGTGCGCGACAGCATCGGCACGTCAGCGAACTTTACCGCCAGCTCACGGATGGCAGCGGCGATCTGGCGCATCAGCGGCAGCAGCACGTCGTCACGGCCTTCGCGCAGCATCAAGGCATGGGACAGGTTGTTGATGTCCTCGCTGGTGCAGGCGAAGTGGATGAACTCGCTGACCTTGTCCAGCTCCGGCAGCTTGGCGGCCTGCTCCTTGAGCAGGTACTCCACGGCCTTGACGTCGTGGTTGGTGGTGCGCTCGATTTCCTTGACGCGCTCGGCGTGCTCGATCGCGAAGTTCTCGGCCAGCTCGTTGAGCAGCGCGTTGGCTTCGGCGGAGAAGGGCGCCACTTCACTGATGCCCTCGTGGGCAGCGAGGCGCTGCAGCCAGCGAACTTCCACCTGGACGCGGAAACGGATCAGGCCATATTCGCTGAAAATGGGGCGCAGGGCGCTGGTTTTGCCGGCATAGCGGCCATCTACGGGCGAAACCGCGGTGAGCGAGGAAAGCTGCATGGGAGGCGTTCTCGGACAGTCGGGCGATGAAAAGGGCGCATATCATACACGAATTGGGGCGGCTTTCAGCGCCGCGGCCCAGTCATTCGACGAGTGAGATGCGCATGGGGTCGATCGTGAAAAATCAGCCGCGCAGCATCGGGTACAGCTCGCGCAGCAGTTTGCGGCGGCTGAACACCAGCTGCCAGCGATGCCCGCCCAGTTGGCGCCACAGGCGCGCCGAGCGAATGCCGGCGAGCAGCAGGCCGCGAATCTTCGAGGCATTGGCAGGCTGCTGCAGGAAACGGCTGTCGCCCTGTACCTGGATGCGCTGCTTGAAGGTGCTGATGGTGTCCTGATACAGGGCACCGCAGGAGGAGATGACATTCTCGTGGCCAATGCCGAAATGCTCGGCCTGGCTCTGGATCTGGTCCAGGCGATTGCCCATCAGCTGCAGCAGGTCGCCGCGCTTGTCGAGTTGGCGCTCCAGGCCGAGCAGGGCGAGGGCGTAACGCAATGGTTCGCGCTGCAGGCTGGCAGGGTCGCGCTCCAGGGCGCTGACCAGGGCGCGATAGCCGTCGCGCAGGTTGAGGTCATCGCCGCCATAAACATCCAGGGTGCCGTTGGCATCGCGCACCAGCAGGCTGCCGATCAGGCAGGTGACTTCACCTTCGCCGGCCTGGCCGGTCTTGGCGATCTTGTCGACCATTACCGCAGCTTGAAACACTGCGCCGAGGGCGATCAGTTGTTCCTGAATAGGGTTCATCGCGGGGCGCCCTCGCTCCAGGGCTCGGCGCTTTCGATCACGCCACCGCCAAGACAGATATCACCGTCGTAGAACACCACGGACTGGCCGGGTGTGACGGCGCGTTGCGGTTGCTCGAAGGTGGCGCGATACCCCTCGGCCGTGCGCTCCAGGGTGCAGGCCTGGTCAGCCTGACGGTAGCGCACCTTGGCGGTCAGCTGCCGGGGTGTAGCGAGCTCCACGGGGTTGACCCAGTAGATCTGCGAGGCCAGCAGGGCGCGGGAGAACAGCCATGGGTGCTCATTACCCTGGCCGACCACCAGCACATTGCGGCCCAGGTCCTTGTGCAGCACGTACCAGGGCTCGTCGCTGGCCTCCTTGAGGCCGCCGATACCCAGGCCCTGGCGTTGGCCGATGGTGTGGTACATCAGGCCGTGGTGCTTGCCGATGACATCGCCGGCGGTGGTTTCGATAGTGCCTGGCTGCGCCGGCAGGTACTGCTTGAGGAAGTCGCTGAAGCGCCGCTCACCAATGAAGCAGATGCCGGTGGAGTCCTTCTTCTTCGCGGTGGCCAGCTGGTACTTCTCGGCGATCGCCCGTACCTCGGGCTTCTCCAGCTCGCCAACCGGAAACAGGGTCTTGGCGATCTGCTCGCCGCCCACGGCGTGCAGGAAGTAGCTCTGGTCCTTGTTGCCATCCAGGCCCTTGAGCAGCTCGCTGCGCCCGTCGACATCGCGGCGGCGCACGTAATGGCCGGTGGCAATCAGGTCGGCGCCAAGCATCAGGGCGTAGTCGAGGAACGCCTTGAACTTGATCTCGCGGTTGCAGAGGATGTCCGGATTGGGCGTGCGGCCCGCCTTGTATTCGGCCAGGAAGTGCTCGAACACGTTGTCCCAGTACTCGGCCGCGAAATTGGCGGTGTGCAGCTTGATACCGATGCGCTCGCACACCGCCTGGGCATCGGCCAGGTCGTCCATGGCGGTGCAGTATTCGGTGCCGTCGTCTTCGTCCCAGTTCTTCATGAACAGGCCTTCGACCTGATAGCCCTGTTCGAGAAGCAGCAGGGCCGAGACGGAGGAGTCGACGCCGCCGGACATGCCGACGATTACGCGCTGGGAGGCTGGATCTTGCATGGTCGGGATCAATACAGGCTTCAAAGGGGCGAGATTCTAACAGGATGCGCAGCACCTTTCAGCGCAGCCAGCGCCGAGGTGTTGGCCGCAGGCTAGATCGGGTCGTGGACAAGGCTCAGCGGATAGCACTCGCCTGCCAGGTAATCGTCAAGGCAATGCAGCACCAGCTCACTGCGCAGGCGATGGGACTCGCCTTTCAGTTCTTCGGGGGTAAGCCAGCGGATGCCACTGATGTCGCTATCGAGTGCGCGCTCGGGGTGGTGCTTGAGCAGCTTGGCGACGAAGCAGATGCGCTGATAGGTCACGCCATTGCTCGGCGCGGTGTACAGGTAGATGCCGGTGACACCGGTCAGCTCGACATCGCAGGCGGTTTCTTCCAGGGTTTCACGAATCGCCGCCTGCTGCAGGCTTTCCCGGGGTTCCAGATGGCCGGCGGGCTGATTGAGCACCAGACGGCCGCCTTTCAACTCTTCGACGAACAGAAAACGGCCGTCATGCTCGACTATCGTCGCGACGGTGACGTGGGCGTGCCAGTTCATGAGGTTTCCTTTTCTTGGGGGGCTGAAAACGACAACCCCGGCACGGGGCCGGGGCTGTCGATGCTACATCAGCGCGTGATCAGACCAGCGCGGCCAGAGCAGCGTTGAGGGTTGCGCTCGGGCGCATGACCTTTTCGGTCAGTGCCTTGTCCGGTGCGTAGTAGCCACCGATTTCGGCCGGCTTGCCCTGTACCGCGCCCAGTTCGGCAACGATCTTCGCTTCGTTGTCGCTCAGTGCCTTGGCCAGCGGGGCGAACTGCGCCTGCAGGGCGGCATCTTCGCTCTGTGCTGCCAGGGCCTGGGCCCAGTACAGCGCCAGATAGAAGTGGCTGCCGCGGTTGTCGATACCGCCGACCTTGCGCGCTGGCGACTTGTCGTTGTCGAGGAACTGGCCGGTGGCCTGATCCAGGGTCTTGCTCAGCACCAGTGCTTTCGGGTTGCCGTAGGTGTTGCCCAGGTGCTCCAGGGAAGCAGCCAGAGCCAGGAACTCACCCAGCGAATCCCAGCGCAGGAAGTTCTCTTCGACCAGCTGCTGCACGTGCTTCGGCGCGGAGCCGCCAGCGCCGGTTTCGAACAGGCCACCGCCGTTCATCAGCGGCACGATCGACAGCATCTTGGCGCTGGTGCCCAGTTCCATGATCGGGAATAGGTCGGTCAGGTAGTCGCGCAGTACGTTGCCGGTCACCGAGATGGTGTCCTTGCCGTCGCGGATGCGCGCCAGGGAGAACTTGATGGCTTCGACCGGGGCGAGGATACGGATGTCCAGACCGCTGGTGTCGTGATCCTTCAGGTACTTCTCGACCTTGTTGATCATTGCCGCGTCGTGAGCACGCGCCGGGTCCAGCCAGAACACGGCCGGGGTGTCGCTCAGGCGGGCACGGTTGACGGCCAGCTTGACCCAGTCCTGGATCGGCGCGTCCTTGGTCTGGCACATGCGGAAGATGTCGCCTTCTTCCACCTGCTGCTCCATCAGTACCTTGCCGTTGGCATCGCTGACACGAACCACGCCGTCGGCCTGGATCTGGAAGGTCTTGTCGTGGGAGCCGTACTCTTCGGCTTTCTGCGCCATCAGGCCAACGTTCGGCACGCTGCCCATGGTGGTCGGATTGAACGCGCCATTGGCTTTGCAGTCTTCGATCACGGCCTGGTAGATACCGGCGTAGCAGCGATCCGGGATCACCGCCTTGGCGTCCTGCAGTTCGCCCGCGGTATTCCACATGCGGCCCGAGTCACGAATCATCGCCGGCATCGAGGCGTCGACGATCACGTCGCTCGGCACGTGCAGGTTGGTGATGCCCTTGTCGGAGTTGACCATCGCCAGCGCCGGGCGATCGGCGTAGACGGCGTTGATGTCGGCTTCGATCTCGGCCTGCTTGGCGGCCGGCAGCTTCTTGATGCTGGCGTACAGGTCGCCAATACCGTTGTTCAGGTTGAAACCGGCTTCCTGCAGGGCAGCTGCATGCTTGTCCAGGGCTGGTTTGTAGAACTCGGCAACGATCTGGCCAAAGATGATCGGGTCGGAGACCTTCATCATGGTGGCCTTCAGGTGCACCGAGAACAGCACGCCCTGTTTCTTGGCGTCTTCGATCTGAGCGGCGATGAAGCTGCGCAGGGCCTTCTTGCTCAGAACCGAGCAATCCAGGATTTCGTCAGCCAGAACCGAGGTTTTCTCTTTGAGCACGGTGGTGCTGCCGTCAGCGCCGATCAGCTCGATCTTCACGCTGCCGTTGGCGTCGATCAGGGCGGCTTTCTCGCTGCCGTAGAAATCGCCGCTTTCCATGTGTGCCACGTGGGACTTGGAGTCAGCGCTCCAGGCGCCCATCTTGTGCGGGTGCTTGCGGGCGTAGTTCTTGACCGACAGCGGCGCGCGGCGGTCGGAGTTGCCTTCGCGCAGGACCGGGTTCACGGCACTGCCCTTGACCTTGTCGTAACGGCTGCGGATGTCGCGGGCTTCGTCGCTGTCGCCGGCGTCCGGGTAATCAGGCAGGGCATAGCCCTGGCTCTGCAGTTCCTTGATGGCCGCCTTGAGCTGCGGCACCGAGGCGCTGATGTTCGGCAGCTTGATGATGTTGGCTTCCGGCGTGGTGGCCAGGGCGCCCAGCTCGGCCAGGTGATCACCCTGTTTCTGAGCGTCGGTCAGGAACTCGGGGAACAGCGCCAGGATACGGCCGGCCAGCGAAATGTCGCGGGTCTCGACGGCGATATCGGAGGAGGCGGTGAAGGCTTTGACGATGGGGAGCAGGGAGTAGGTCGCGAGCGCAGGGGCTTCGTCGGTGAGGGTGTAGATAATCTTCGAGCGTGTGGTCATATTTGATTTAACTCTCTTTTTACTGAACTTGCACGACACTGATCCGGGTGAGGTGGCTTCTGGCCACGCCTCGGCAGCAATGCTGTGAATTCGAAGTTCCATCCCGATGATGTTGGGTGCCGCAGCCGACTGGTGGCGGTAAGAAATCGCCTGACAAGGCCGGCACGACAGGTGCTGGAAGCCGTACTCCAGGCATATGCGCCCTTATGACTACTCAGTCAGCGCCCGAGTATATCAAACCGACGTGCCAAGTTGCTCGCGGCCGTAGCGAAGATGCAATTTGCCTGTTTGCCGCCGTTTTCAACACGAAGCTGGGCGCCGCGATCTTTTCGCTCGCCCATAAAAAACCGGCCATCGCGGCCGGTTGTGTGAAGGGTGAAAGGTCAGGCTTCCACCGCCGTTGCCTGCGCCTTGCTCGGGGCAGGAGCGGGTGCGTCCTGAGTGGCCTGAGCAGCGCTGATGTTTACCGCGTGGAGACCTTTGGGGCCTTGAATGATATCGAAACTGACGGCCTGGCCGGCCTTCAGGGTTTTGTACCCATCCATCTGGATGGCCGAATAATGGGCGAACAGGTCCTCATCTCGGCCATCAGCCAGGATGAACCCGTAGCCCTTGGCGTTGTTGAACCACTTGACCTTACCACTTAGCATGCTGATATCCCTCTGCAAGGAACCCCACTGCTGGAGTATCATCCACATTAGATCCAGCGTTCACGGGGATCGCCCAGCGAACGCAAGCCCTTTCACCCCGTACGGGTATCCTTTGGTTGTAACACCCTTTTGCCGATAGTCAAGGCATCGCACGAAACGACGATAAACGGGTCTGATTTTTTGCGGCCCGCTCCATTCACCCCCACGAACCTTTTATCCAGCATGCATGCAAGTAGCCAGATTCGACTAACATTCAATCAGGATCGACCCGCACCGCATGAGGACGACTCGTCAGGCCTGGCCGTCGAGGAGTCCAAGCCGGCATTGCAGGCGCCTCCGCTCTACAAGGTGGTCTTGTTCAATGATGACTACACCCCAATGGATTTCGTGGTCGAGATACTTGAGACCTTCTTCAACCTCAATCGCGAGGTGGCAACCAGGATCATGTTGACCGTGCATACCGAAGGTCGCGCCGTGTGCGGGCTCTACCCCCGCGATATCGCCGAGACCAAGGCCACGCAGGTCAATCAATATGCGCGGGAAAGCCAGCATCCATTACTCTGTGAAATCGAGAAGGACGGTTAACGCCGGCCGCTTGGGCATGAGGTGAAGCTATGTTAAATCGAGAGCTCGAAGTCACCCTCAACCTTGCCTTCAAGGAGGCACGCGCAAAACGTCATGAATTCATGACCGTGGAGCACCTCCTGCTGGCTCTTCTGGACAACGAAGCGGCAGCCAGCGTGCTGCGCGCCTGCGGCGCCAGCCTGGACAAGCTGCGCAGCGATCTGCAGGAGTTCATCGACTCCACCACGCCACTGATTCCCCAGCATGACGAAGAGCGTGAAACCCAGCCGACCCTGGGCTTCCAGCGCGTGCTGCAGCGCGCGGTATTCCACGTGCAGAGCTCGGGCAAACGCGAAGTCACCGGTGCCAATGTGCTGGTGGCGATCTTCAGCGAGCAGGAAAGCCAGGCGGTGTTCCTGCTCAAGCAGCAGAGCGTGGCGCGTATCGACGTGGTCAACTTCATCGCCCATGGCATCTCCAAGGTGCCGGGGCAGGGCGCATCCCCCGAAGCCGACCAGGAAATGCAGGACGAAGAGGGCGGCGAGTCCTCCTCCTCAGGCAATCCGCTGGATGCCTACGCCAGCAATCTGAACGAACTGGCGCGCCAGGGGCGTATCGACCCGCTGGTCGGCCGTGAGCACGAAGTCGAGCGCGTCGCGCAGATTCTTGCTCGCCGGCGCAAGAACAACCCGTTGCTGGTCGGTGAGGCCGGCGTGGGCAAGACCGCCATCGCCGAAGGCCTGGCCAAGCGCATCGTCGACAACCAGGTACCCGATCTGCTGGCCGACAGCGTGGTGTATTCCCTGGACCTGGGCGCGCTGCTGGCCGGCACCAAGTACCGTGGTGATTTCGAGAAGCGCCTCAAGGCGCTGCTCACCGAGCTGCGCAAGCGTCCGCAAGCGATCCTGTTCATCGACGAAATTCACACCATCATCGGGGCCGGCGCAGCCTCGGGCGGCGTGATGGATGCTTCCAATCTGCTCAAGCCGGCCCTGTCGTCTGGCGAGATTCGCTGCATCGGCTCCACCACCTTCCAGGAGTTCCGCGGCATCTTCGAGAAGGACCGTGCCCTGGCGCGGCGCTTCCAGAAGGTCGACGTGGTCGAGCCGTCGGTGGAAGACACCATTGGCATCCTCAAGGGCCTCAAGGGGCGCTTCGAACAGCACCATGATATCGAGTACAGCGACGAAGCCCTGCGCGCCGCCGCCGAGCTCGCCTCGCGCTACATCAACGACCGTCATATGCCCGACAAGGCCATCGACGTGATCGACGAGGCAGGTGCCTTCCAGCGCCTGCAGCCGCAGGACAAACGCCTCAAGCGTATCGACGTGCCACAGGTCGAGGATATCGTCGCCAAGATCGCGCGGATTCCGCCAAAGCACGTCAGCAGCTCCGACAAGGAACTGCTGCGCAACCTGGAGCGCGACCTCAAGCTGACCGTGTTCGGCCAGGATGCCGCCATCGATTCGCTGGCCACCGCCATCAAGCTGTCGCGGGCCGGTCTCAAGGCGCCGGACAAGCCGGTGGGTTCGTTCCTGTTCGCCGGCCCGACCGGGGTCGGCAAGACCGAAGCCGCTCGCCAGCTGTCCAAGGCGCTGGGGGTTGAACTGGTGCGTTTCGACATGTCCGAGTACATGGAGCGGCATACCGTGTCGCGCCTGATCGGTGCGCCACCCGGCTACGTCGGTTTCGACCAGGGCGGCCTGCTGACCGAGGCGATCACCAAGCAGCCCCATTGCGTATTGCTGCTCGATGAAATCGAGAAGGCGCACCCGGAAGTCTTCAACCTGCTGCTGCAGGTGATGGATCACGGCACGCTGACCGACAACAACGGGCGCAAGGCGGACTTCCGCAACGTAATCCTGATCATGACCACCAACGCCGGTGCGGAAACCGCGTCGCGGGCGTCGATTGGCTTCAGCTATCAGGATCACTCGTCCGACGCCATGGAAGTGATCAAGAAGAGCTTCACGCCGGAGTTCCGCAACCGTCTGGACACCATCATCCAGTTCGGCCGCCTCAGCCACGAAACGATCAAGAGCATCGTCGACAAGTTCCTCATCGAGTTGCAGGCGCAGCTCGAGGACAAGCGCGTCATGCTCGAGGTCAGCAACGCCGCGCGCGACTGGCTGGCCGAGCAGGGCTACGACGTGCAGATGGGCGCCCGCCCGATGGCTCGCCTCATCCAGGATCGCATCAAGCGACCGCTGGCCGAGGAGATCCTCTTTGGCGAGCTTTCCGAGCACGGTGGCACGGTGCATGTGGATCTCGAAAATGGCGAACTGACGTTCGATTTCGAGACCACTGCGGAAATGGCCTGAGACCTGGCGGGGCGCTCCAGCGCTCCCGTCCAGCTCTATAGCAGGCGACCAATAAAAAGCCCGGCATAGATGCCGGGCTTTTTATTGGTCGCTGGGGACAGAGCAGAAAACCCTGCTCTTGCTCCGTTAGCGGGCGCGATAGGTGATGCGACCCTTGCTCAGGTCGTAAGGGGTCAGCTCTACGCGGACCTTGTCACCAGTCAGAATGCGGATGTAATTCTTGCGCATCTTTCCGGAGATGTGCGCGGTAACGACGTGCCCGTTTTCCAACTCCACGCGAAACATGGTGTTGGGCAGGGTGTCGACGACAGTGCCTTCCATTTCGAAGCTGTCTTCTTTCGACATGCAGTAAAGCCCTCGGTATCCAGAGAATGGCCCGGCGCAACTGGCCCCAGGCAAAAGCGGCAAACATTGTGCCTGAAAACAAGGGTTGACGCCAAGGGGCTGCCTCTGTTTCAGCAGCGAAAGCCCATGAAAATCGTCAATTTCAGGTCAGGGCGACCCAGCGTTGGTTGACGAAAAGCTCGATGGGGCGGTACTGGGTCTTGTAGTTCATCTTTCTGCAGTTCTTGATCCAGTAGCCAAGATAAACGGCGTGCAGGTTCAGGCGCAGGGCTTCGCCGATTTGCCAGAGGATGGCGTAGCGACCCAGGCTGCGGCGCTCTTCGTCCGGGTCGTAGAAGGTGTAGACCGCCGACAGGCCATTGGGCAACACGTCGGTCACGGCAATGGCCAGCAAGCGGCCCTGCTCGCGAAACTCGAAGAAGCACGAGAAGGGCAGGTCGCGAACCAGAAAGGTGGAAAACTGCTCGCGGCTGGGTGGGTACATGTCGCCGTCAGCATGTCGCTGCTCGATATAGCGCGCATATAGCTGATAATATTCTTCGCTGAATGAAGGACTTACAGCGGTTACTTCGAGCGTTTCATTACGTTTGAGAATGCGCCGTTGCTGCCGGTTGGGTGCGAAGCGGGCAACCGGGATGCGGGCCGGCACGCAGGCCGTACAGCGCTGGCAATGGGGGCGATAGAGGTGATCGCCGCTACGCCGAAAGCCCAGCTCGGAAAGCTCGGCGTACATGTCCGCGTCCATCGGCTGGCTGGGATCGAGAAACAGCGTGGTGGCCTGTTCCTCGAGCAGGTAGCTGCAGGGATGTGGCTGGGTAGCGTAGAACTTCAGGCGAGCCAGCTCCGTCATGATCGACTCCCGGGATGGGCCTTGAATCAGTGTATGCCAGCGCCGGGCTGCGGGCCAGAAACGCGCTCGTCACTGTCGCGCCAGTCGGCGAGGCTCGGTTGATCCAGAAAACGCGCCAGGTAACCGGCGAATTCCTGGCGGCTGATCGCACGGGCACCGAGGCTATGCAGATGCTGGGTCGGCATCTGGCAATCGATCAGTTCGAACTGCCAGGCCTTGAGCTGCTCGACCAGGCTGGCGAAGCCGACCTTGGAGGCGTTGTCGGCCCGGCTGAACATCGACTCGCCGAAGAACAGCCTGCCCATGGCCAGCCCATACAGGCCACCGACCAGTTGCCGGTCCTGCCAGACTTCCACGCTGTGCGCCACACCCCGCCCATGCAGGTCGATGTAGGCCTGCTGCATGGGGGTGGTGATCCAGGTGCCGTCCGCGTAGTCGCGAGGCGCCGCACAGGCGCGGATGACCTCGGCGAAGGCGCGGTCGAAGGTGACCTGGAAATGCCCCTGGCGAATGACCTTGCGCAGGCTGCGCGAGACGTGCAACTCGTCGGGAAACAGCACGGTGCGGGGATCGGGCGACCACCACAGCAGCGGCTGGCCATCCTGGTACCAGGGGAAGCAGCCGTGCCGGTAGGCGGCGATCAGGCGCTCGGCGCGCAGGTCGCCGCCCGCGGCCAGCAGGCCGTTGGGTTCGCGCAGCGCCTTGTCGAGCGGCGGGAAGGTCAGTGAGTCGCGTTGCAACCAGGTAAGCATCGGCCAGACCAGCAGGGGAGGGCGGGATCATCCCGCCCAGGACCTCAGTTGTCGTCGAGGAATTTCTCGACGTCCAGGGCGGCCATGCAACCGGCGCCGGCCGAGGTGATGGCCTGGCGATAGACGTGGTCGGCCACGTCGCCCGCGGCGAACACGCCTTCGATGCTGGTCGCCGTGGCGTTGCCTTCGCTGCCACCCTTGACCAGCAGGTAGCCGTCACGCATTTCCAGTTGGCCCTGGAACAGGTCGGTGTTGGGCTTGTGGCCAATGGCGATGAATACGCCGGCCAGCGGCAGATCGGTGGTGTTGCCATCCTGGGTGCTGCGCAGGCGGGCGCCGGTCACGCCGGTGGCGTCGCCCAGCACTTCTTCCAGGGTGTGGTTCCAGTGCAGGCGCATATTGCCGTTGGCGGCCTTGTCGAACAGCTTGTCCTGGAGAATCTTCTCCGAGCGCAGCTTGTCGCGGCGGTGCACCAGGTGTACTTCCTTGGCAATGTTGGACAGGTACAGGGCCTCTTCCACGGCGGTGTTGCCGCCGCCGATCACTGCTACCACCTGGTTGCGGTAGAAGAAGCCGTCACAGGTCGCGCAGGCAGAAACGCCCTTGCCGGCGAACGCTTCTTCGGAAGGCAGGCCCAGGTACTGGGCCGATGCACCGGTGGCGATGATCAGCGCATCACAGGTATAGGTGCCGCTGTCGCCCTTGAGGGTGAACGGACGGCCCTGCAACTCGGCGGTGTGGATGTGGTCGTAGATGATCTCGGTGTCGAAGCGCTCGGCGTGTTTCTGCATGCGCTCCATCAAGGCCGGGCCTGTCAGGCCTTCGACGTCACCGGGCCAGTTGTCGACTTCGGTGGTGGTGGTCAGTTGGCCGCCAGGCTGAATGCCGGTGATGATGACAGGCTTCAGATTGGCGCGAGCGGCGTATACGGCGGCGCTGTAACCAGCCGGCCCGGAGCCCAGGATAATCAGGCGGGAATGCTTGACTTCGCTCATAAAAACACCTCATAAGCCTTTGTCACAAAAGAGAATGCATGCTCAAATTGAGCCGCACGGACGAATAGTGGCCGCTATGCTACACCGAAGCACGGCACGAGCGGGAGCCAGGCCGGCGATCGGTTCCCCAACGTAGCCGCGGCATGCCGTACAATGGCGACGTTTCGTCCTCCACCGATCATTCGGCGCGCTAGCAGCGCAGGAACAGATGCGTTTTGAAGAACTCTAGCTCTACAGCACCGGCGCCAGCCTGGCGTCAGCAATTGCCATATCGCCTCAAAGAGGGCGCCCTGATTGCCCTCGGGGCGCTGTGTCTCTACGTGTGGATGGCGCTGCTCACCTACGACCCGGCCGATCCGGGTTGGACCCATACCAGCAACGTCGAGCAGGTGCACAATGCCGCGGGCCGCGCCGGCGCCTGGTTCGCCGACGTGCTGTTCATGGCCCTGGGCTATTTCGCCTACCTGTTTCCGCTGCTGCTGGGCATCAAGGCCCTGCAGGTATTCCGTGCGCGCCACGAGCCGTGGCACTGGAGCGGCTGGCTGTTCTCCTGGCGGCTGATCGGCCTGGTGTTCCTGGTGCTGTCCGGTGCGGCGCTGGCCTACATTCATTTCCAGAGCGGTGCCAGCATGCCGGCCTCGGCCGGTGGCGCCCTGGGCGAAAGCCTGGGGCAGCTGACCGTGGCGGCGCTCAACGTGCAGGGCAGCACGCTGCTGTTCATCGCCCTGTTCCTGTTCGGCCTGACCGTGTTCACCGACCTGTCCTGGTTCAAGGTCATGGACCTGACCGGCAAGATCACCCTCGACCTGCTGGAGCTGGTGCAGAGCGTTATCAATCGCTGGTGGAGTTCGCGCCAGGATCGCAAGCAACTGGTCGCCCAACTGCGCGAAGTCGACGAGCGTGTGCATGACGTCGCCGCACCGGTGGTCAAGGACCGTCGCGAGCAGGCCAAGGTCAAGGAACGCCTGATCGAGCGCGAAGAGTCGCTCAACAAACACATGAGCGAGCGCGAAAGCCGCCCCGCGCCGGTTATTACCGCGCCGGCCGCGCCCAAGGCGCCCGAGCCGAGCAAGCGCGTGCAGAAGGAAAAACAGGCGCCGCTGTTCGTCGACAGCGCCGTGGAAGGCACGCTGCCACCGATCTCGCTGCTCGACCCGGCCGAAGCGAAGAAGATCGAGTACTCGCCCGAATCCCTGGCGGGCGTCGGCCATCTGCTGGAGATCAAGCTCAAGGAGTTCGGTGTCGAGGTGTCGGTCGACTCCATCCATCCGGGCCCGGTGATTACCCGTTACGAAATCCAGCCCGCCGCAGGCGTCAAGGTCAGCCGTATCGCCAACCTGGCCAAGGACCTTGCCCGTTCCCTGGCAGTGACCAGCGTGCGGGTGGTGGAAGTGATTCCCGGCAAGACCACCGTGGGTATCGAAATTCCTAACGAGAACCGCCAGATCGTGCGGTTCTCCGAAGTGCTGTCGACCCCTGAGTACGACGACGCCAAATCGCCGGTGACCCTGGCCCTGGGCCACGATATCGGCGGCAAGCCGGTGATCACCGACCTGGCCAAGATGCCCCACCTGCTGGTCGCCGGTACCACCGGTTCCGGTAAGTCGGTGGGCGTCAATGCGATGATCCTGTCGATCCTGTTCAAGTCGGGCCCCGAAGACGCCAAGATGATCATGATCGACCCGAAAATGCTCGAGTTGTCGATCTACGAAGGCATTCCCCATCTGCTCTGCCCGGTGGTCACCGACATGAAGGAGGCGGCCAACGCGCTGCGCTGGAGCGTCGCCGAGATGGAGCGTCGCTACAAGCTGATGTCGAAGATGGGCGTGCGTAACCTGGCGGGCTTCAACCGCAAGGTGAAGGATGCCATCGAGGCCGGCGAGCCGTTGTCCGATCCGCTGTACCGCCGCGAGAGCATGGAAGACGAAGCACCGCTGCTGAAAACCCTGCCGACCATCGTGGTGGTGGTCGACGAATTCGCCGACATGATGATGATCGTCGGCAAGAAGGTCGAAGAACTGATCGCCCGTATCGCCCAGAAGGCGCGGGCGGCCGGTATTCACCTGATTCTCGCCACCCAGCGCCCGTCGGTGGACGTGATCACCGGTCTGATCAAGGCCAACATCCCGACCCGTATGGCCTTCCAGGTATCGAGCAAGATCGACTCGCGCACCATCATCGACCAGGGCGGCGCCGAACAGCTGCTGGGCCACGGTGACATGCTCTACATGCCGCCGGGCACCAGCCTGCCGATCCGCGTACATGGCGCCTTCGTGTCCGACGATGAAGTGCATCGCGTGGTCGAAGCCTGGAAGCTGCGTGGCGCGCCGGATTACAACGAGGACATTCTCGCCGGCTCGGAAGAGGGCGGTGGTGGTGGCTTCGATGGTGGCAGCGGCGGTGAAGGCGGCGAAGACAGCGAAAGTGATCCTTTGTACGACGAAGCGGTCAACTTCGTGTTGGAAAGCCGCCGTGCTTCCATCTCCTCGGTGCAGCGCAAGCTGAAGATCGGTTACAACCGCGCCGCGCGGATGATCGAAGCCATGGAAATGGCCGGCGTCGTCACCCCGATGAACACCAACGGCTCGCGCGAGGTCATCGCACCCGGGCAGAACCGCGATTAATCTGAAAGAGGATTCACATGCGCCTGATTCGCCTGATGCTGCTCGCCGTTCTCACCACGGCCAGCCTGTTCGCCCACGCTGACGACGAGGCGGCGGTCAAGCGCCTGACCGAGCTGCTCAACCAGGCGCAGACCATCTCTGCACGCTTTTCCCAGTTGTCGCTCGACGGCAGCGGCACCCAGCTGCAGGAAACCTCCGGCGAGCTGGCCCTCAAGCGCCCGGGCCTGTTCCGCTGGCACACCGACGAGCCGATGGAGCAACTGCTGGTTTCCGACGGCAAGCAGGTCTGGCTGTACGACCCGGATCTCGAGCAGGTGACCATCCAGTCGCTGGATCAGCGCCTGACCCATACCCCGGCGCTGCTGTTGTCCGGTGACGTGTCGCAGATTCGCGAGAACTTCGAGATCACCTTCAAGGAAGGCGGCAGCGTGGTGGACTTCATCCTCAAGCCGAAGTCCAAGGACACCCTGTTCGACAGCCTGCGCCTGTCGTTTCGCAATAGCGTGCTGAACGACATGCAACTGATCGACAGCATCGGCCAGCGCACCAACATCCTGTTCATGAACGTGAAGATGAACCAGCCTCTGGATGACAAGCAGTTCAGCTTCGAAATCCCCGAGGGTGCGGACGTCATTCAAGAGTAGGTCAGTCGTGGATCTGTTTCGTAGCGCGCCCGTCGCCCAGCCCCTGGCCGCCCGTTTGCGGGCGACCACGCTGGACGAATACGTCGGCCAGGAACACCTGCTGGCCCGCGGCAAGCCGCTGCGCGAAGCGCTGGAGCAGGGCGCCCTGCATTCGATGATCTTCTGGGGGCCGCCCGGTGTCGGCAAGACCACCCTGGCGCGCTTGCTGGCCCAGGTCACCGATGCCCATTTCGAGACAATTTCCGCGGTGTTGTCCGGGGTCAAGGAAATCCGCCAGGCCGTCGAGATGGCCCAGCAGCACGCGGCCCAGTATGGCCGCCGAACCATCCTGTTCGTCGACGAAGTGCATCGCTTCAACAAGTCGCAGCAGGATGCCTTTCTGCCTTATGTGGAAGACGGCACGCTGATCTTCATTGGCGCGACCACCGAAAACCCGTCGTTCGAACTCAACAATGCCTTGCTGTCGCGTGCGCGCGTCTATGTGCTGAAAAGCCTGGATGACGCGGCCCTGCGCAAGCTGGTCGACCGCGCGCTGGGCGAAGCCAAGGGGTTGGGCGAGCGCCGCCTGACGGTGCCCGATGAGAGCTTCGAGATTCTCAAGAGCGCGGCGGACGGTGACGGCCGGCGCTTTCTCAACTTTCTCGAGAACGCCGCCGACCTGGCCGACGACGGTGGTGAGATCAGCACCGAGCTGCTGCTCGACCTGCTCGGCGATACCCGCCGGCGTTTCGACAAGGGCGGCGAGGCCTTCTACGACCAGATTTCCGCGCTGCACAAGTCGGTACGCGGCTCCAGCCCGGACGGTGCGCTGTACTGGTTCGCGCGCATGCTCGACGGCGGCTGCGACCCGCTGTATATCGCCCGCCGCGTGGTGCGCATGGCCAGCGAGGATATCGGCAACGCCGACCCGCGGGCCCTGACCCTGTGCCTGAATGCCTGGGACGTGCAGGAACGCCTCGGCAGCCCTGAAGGCGAACTGGCCGTGGCCCAGGCCATCGTCTACCTGGCCTGCGCGCCAAAGAGCAACGCCGTCTACAACGCTTTCAAGGCCGCCAAACGCGATGTCGCGGAGAATGGCTCCCGAGAGGTGCCGCTGCACCTGCGCAACGCACCGACCAAGCTGATGAAAGAGCTGGGTTACGGCGACGAATACCGCTACGCCCACGACGAGCCCGATGCCTACGCGGCCGGCGAGGACTACTTTCCCGAAGACCTCGAGCCGCGGCGCTACTACGAGCCGGTGCCGCGCGGCCTGGAGCTGAAGATTCGCGACAAGCTGGCCCACCTGGCCAGCCAGGATGCCAACAGCCCCCGGCAGCGGAGAAAACCATGATCGTCACCATCGCGGCGGTTGCCGTCGGCGGCGCCCTGGGCACCCTGGCGCGGTTTTTCACCGGCAACTGGATCAGCGCCAACTGGCCGCAGCATTTTTATGGCGCCACCTTGCTCGTCAACCTCGTCGGCTGCCTGCTGATCGGGGTACTCTACGGCCTGTTCCTGATGCGCCCCGAGGTGCCGCTGCCCGTTCGGGCGGGGCTGATCGTCGGCGTACTGGGCGGTTTCACCACATTTTCTTCGTTTTCCCTGGACACCCTGCGCCTGCTGGAAGGCAGCCAGGCGCCACTGGCGCTGGCCTACCTGGCCGCAAGTGTACTGGGCGGCCTGCTTGCGACCTGGGCAGGCCTTTCGCTAACCAAACTCTGATCGACGAGAACCTGAAATGCTCGACTCCAAACTGGTGCGCAGCCAACTGCACGATATTGCCCAGCGTCTGGCCACCCGTGGCTATGAACTGGACGTGACCCGCGTCGAAGCCCTCGAGGCCCAGCGCAAGTCCGTCCAGACCCGCACCGAGCAACTGCAGGCCGAGCGCAACAGTCGATCCAAGTCCATCGGCCAGGCCAAGCAGCGCGGTGAAGACATTGCGCCGCTGCTGGCCGACGTCGACCGTATGGGCAGCGAGCTGGAAGAGGGCAAGCGCGAACTGGACGCCATCCAGGTCGAGCTCGACAACCTGCTGCTGAGCATTCCCAACCTGCCGGATGAATCCGTGCCGGTGGGCGCCGATGAAGACGACAACGTCGAGGTGCGCCGCTGGGGCACCCCGAAGACCTTTGACTTCCCTGTTCAGGATCACGTCAGCCTTGGCGAGCAGCATGGCTGGCTGGATTTCGAAACCGCCGCCAAGCTGTCCGGTGCACGCTTTGCCCTGTTGCGTGGGCCGATCGCTCGCCTGCACCGCGCCCTGGCGCAGTTCATGATCAACCTGCACACCGCCGAGCACGGTTACGAAGAAGCCTACACGCCCTACCTGGTACAGGCGCCGGCGCTGCAGGGCACCGGCCAGTTGCCCAAGTTCGAGGAAGACCTGTTCAAGATCAGCCGCGAAGGCGAGGCCGATTTCTACCTGATCCCGACCGCCGAAGTGTCGCTGACCAACATCGTTGCCGGTGAAATCATCGATGCCAAGCAACTGCCGTTGAAGTTCGTCGCCCACACGCCGTGCTTCCGCAGCGAGGCCGGTGCCTCGGGCCGTGATACCCGCGGCATGATCCGCCAGCACCAGTTCGACAAGGTCGAGATGGTGCACGTGGTCGAGCCGGGCAAATCCTTCGAGGCGCTGGAAGAGCTGACCGGCCACGCCGAGAAGGTGCTGCAACTGCTCGAACTGCCGTACCGCGTGCTGGCCCTGTGCACCGGCGACATGGGCTTCAGCGCCACCAAGACCTACGATCTGGAAGTCTGGGTGCCGAGCCAGGACAAGTACCGCGAGATCTCCTCGTGCTCCAACTGTGGCGACTTCCAGGCGCGCCGCATGCAGGCCCGTTACCGCAACCCGGAAACCGGCAAGCCCGAGCTGCTGCACACCCTCAACGGCTCCGGCCTGGCGGTGGGCCGCACCCTGGTGGCCGTGCTGGAGAACTACCAGCAGGCCGACGGCAGCATCCGCGTACCTGAGGTGCTCAAGCCGTACATGGGTGGCATCGAGGTGATCTGAGTCGCTGCACCGCGCGTGCTGCAGCTCCAGTGCTGAATCAGGCCCCGCATCAGGGGCCTCTCTATTTCATACGTCGCCGATCGGGTGACTGAGACGGGCATCGCTATGGACTTCCTTCCCCTGTTCCATAAATTGCAGAACCGCCGTGTTCTGGTGGTGGGCGGTGGCGAAATCGCCTTGCGCAAGGCGCGGCTGCTCGCCGATGCCGGCGCCACCTTGCGCGTGGTATCGCCAGACGTGGGCCGCGAGCTGTGCCAACTGGTCGAGCACGGAGCAGGGGAGCTGGTACTGCGCGGCTATCAGGCCGAAGACCTCAACGGGGTGTCGCTGGTCATCGCCGCCACCGATGACGTGCCGCTCAATGCGCAGATTTCCGAGCAGGCCCAGGCCATCGGCATCCCCGTCAACGTGGTCGATGCGCCGGCGCTGTGCAGCGTGATCTTCCCGGCCATCGTCGACCGTTCGCCGCTGATCGTCGCGGTCAGCAGCGGTGGCGATGCACCGGTGCTGGCCCGGCTGATTCGCGCCAAGATCGAAACCTGGATTCCCGCCACCTATGGCCAGTTGGCCGGGCTGGCGAAGATTTTCCGCGCCCAGGTCAAGAACCTGTTTCCGGACGTGCAGCAGCGGCGGGTGTTCTGGGAGGACGTGTTCCAGGGGCAAATCGCCGAAAGCGCCTTCGCCGGCAAGCTCGGTGAAGCCCGTCGGCTGCTGGAGGAGAAGATCAACGGTGCCGCGCCCCAGGCCCTCGGCGAGGTGTACCTGGTCGGCGCCGGCCCAGGCGACCCCGACCTGCTGACCTTTCGCGCCCTGCGCCTGATGCAGCAGGCCGACGTGGTGCTCTACGACCGCCTGGTGGCGCCGGCCATCGTCGAGCTGTGCCGCCGTGATGCCGAGCGCATCTACGTCGGCAAGCGCCGCGCCGACCATGCCGTGCCCCAGGAGCAGATCAACCAGCGGCTGATCGACCTGGCCAAGTCCGGCAAGCGGGTGCTGCGCCTCAAGGGTGGCGATCCGTTCATCTTCGGCCGTGGCGGCGAAGAGATCGAGCAGCTGGCGGCCCACGGTATTCCCTTCCAGGTGGTGCCGGGCATCACCGCGGCCAGTGGCTGTTCGGCCTATGCCGGGATTCCGCTGACGCACCGCGACCATGCGCAGTCGGTGCGCTTCGTCACCGGCCACCTGAAGGACGGCAGCGCCGATCTGCCCTGGTCGGAACTGGTCGCCTCGAGTCAGACGCTGGTGTTCTACATGGGCCTGGTCGGCCTGCCGACCATCTGCAAGCAACTGGTCGCCCACGGGCGAGCGGCCAGCACACCGGCGGCATTGATACAGCAAGGCACCACGGAGAATCAGCGGGTGTTCACCGGCACGCTGGCCAACCTTCCCGACCTCGTGGCACGGCATGAGGTGCATGCGCCGACGCTGGTGATCGTCGGGGAAGTGGTGCTGTTGCGCGAGAAACTGGCCTGGTTCGAAGGGGCTCAGCACGCGACCCAATAGGCGTGTTTTCATGGCCCGGCGTTGAGCGCAGCGATACCCGGCAGCGGCGACTGCGGACAGCGCCTGGAACGGCCAGGAACTAAAAGCGACTAAAACGAAAGAGGCCCGCATAACGCGGGCCTCTTTGCGTCGAAGCGATCAGTCGTTGCGCTTGCGGTTGACGATCTGGGCAGCCTTGATCACGTCGCTGCCGATCTCTGCCTCGAACTGTTGCCATACCGGGCGCATGGCCTCGCGCCAGGCCTGCCGCTGCTCCGGGGTGAGGGTGATGATCTGGCTCTTGCCGGAGGCTTCGATACGCCGGCGATCGGCCTGGTTGGCTTCCTCTGCCTGGCGATTCACCGCATAGGTGACCTCGTCGATGATCGCTTCCAGCTCGGTGCGGATCTGGTGGGGAATGCCGTACCAGAAACGGGTGTTGCTGATCAGCATGTAGTCGAGCACGCCGTGGTTGGTTTCCGTGATGAACGGCTGAACCTCGTGCAGGCGCTGGCTGTACAGGTTCGACCAGGGGTTTTCCGCGCCCTGCACCTGGCCGCTTTGCAGGCCCTTGTAGACCTCGGCGAACGGCATCTTCACTGCGGTCGCGCCCAGCTGGGCGAACTGGGCGTCGAGCACCTTGGAGTTCTGAATACGGAAGGTCAGGCCGGCGGCGTCGCCTGGCACGCGCAGGGCCTTGGTCGCCGACATCTGCTTCATGCCGTTGTGCCAATAGGCCAGGCCGACGATGTTCTTGTCTTCCATCGAACGCAGCAGCTGGCGACCCTTGGCGCGCTTCTGGAAGCGGTTCACGGCCTCCAGGTCATCGAACATGAACGGCAGGTCGAAGACCTGCAGCTGCTTGGTGTACTGGTCGAACTTGGCCAGCGACGGGGCAAGCATCTGCACCTCGTTGTTACGCAGTGCTTCCAGCTCGTTGGCATCGCCGTACAGCGAGGAGTTGGGGTAGACCTCGACCCGCACCTTGCCTTCCAGGCGCTGGTCGACCAGGCGCTGGAACATCAGGGCGCCCTGGCCCTTGGGCGTATCGTCGGCAACCACATGGGAAAGCTTGATCACCAGCGCGCCTTCTTGGGCAACGGCGGCGAATGAGGTGAGCGTCAGGGCGCAGGCGGCCGCGACAGCGATCTTTTTCAGCATGTGGAAGACCTTATTCTTGTCGACTGTTTTTATGGTCGGGCGCCGGTTGGCGGTAGCGCCCGGGGGAACCGCTTAGGATTGTAGGCGAAGTCTACTGTAATCATGACGCCAGATATGTGACAGCCGTCCTAGCTGCGCCAAGTCTTCAGGCAAAATGCCACCGCGCAGGCGTCAGCCACCGCGGGCGTTCTTGGCGGCGATCCACTGGGACATGTACTGGGTGCTCTTGTGCTGGTGATGGCGCAGCATGGCGCCCACGAAATTACCCTGGCGATGCTCTTCACGGCTGGCCAGCAACTGCTCGAGCCGGGCGAGCAGTTCGCCGGCCAGGCGCGGGCGATCGAAACGCTGCCTCAGCAGTGGGGCGGCATGGGCCTGGGCTTGTGCCCAGGCCGCCGGGTCTTCATGGAGCTGCACGGCGGCCTCGGCGAACGCCTGGGCATCGTCGGTCACGCGGCCCGGCCAGGGCAGTTCGCCGTGCATGCCCTCGCTGCCGATGGCGGTGGTCACGCTGGGCGTGCCGCAGGCCATGGCATCGGCCAGTTTGCCCTTGATGCCGGCACCAAAGCGCAGGGGCGCCAGGCAAACCCGTGCCTGGCCCATTACCCGGTGTGCATCGTCCACCCAGCCCAGCACCTGAAAGCCCTGCCTGGGGTTATGCAGCGCCGTGGCCTTGGGCGGCGGGTAGGCGCCATAGACGTGCAACTGGGCGTGCGGCAGCCGCGCGCGAATCAGCGGCCACAGGGCGTGCTTGAGCCACAGCACGGCGTCCCAGTTGGGCGCATGGCGAAAGTTGCCGATGCTCAGGAAGTGCTGGCGGTCGGCAAAGGGGAGGTCGTTCGGCGCTGGCGGAATCAGCATCAGCGCGCAATCGTGCAGCAGGCTGGCCGGCACCCCGAACTGCTCCTGCAGCAACTGCATCTCGAACGCGGAGATCATCAGCGTCAGGTCGCAGCGGTAGATCGACGCCACTTCGCGCTGGGCCATGTCGCCGCCGGCCATGGCCGCGTACAACTGCTGTGCGCAGGCGTGCACCGGCCCGACCTGCTGCCGCTGCGCCTCGCTGTCGCAAGCCTGCTGGCTGGCCTTGAGCAAGGCATGGCGGGCATCGCGCAGGCAGTGCAGGTCACTGGTGTCGAGCACCCGCAGGGCCGCCGGCCAGGCCCGCTCGACCC
This sequence comes from Pseudomonas sp. G34, assembly GCF_031119625.1. Classification (GTDB taxonomy): domain Bacteria; phylum Pseudomonadota; class Gammaproteobacteria; order Pseudomonadales; family Pseudomonadaceae; genus Aquipseudomonas. The sequence goes on along the minus strand of NZ_JAVHZV010000029.1, from coordinate 310,580 downwards.
GCCAGCCGAACTGTTCCTCGGTGAAGAAGCGGTCGAACAGCACCAGATCCGGCTGCAGGGCCGCGACGTAGGTATCGAAGCTGTCGCAGTTCAGGGTGACGGCGACTTCCTCGATTTCCAGCTCGGCCAGGTCGGCGCGATGGGTCGAGAGTGCTGCCGCGCTGGCAAAGGTGACCTGCCAGCCCTGGCCGCGAAACACCCCGAGCAGCTCGAGCATGCGGCTGCCGGCGGCGGACGAGCGCGGCTCCGGCCACACGTAGCCGATGACCAGTACCTTGCGCATGCGGCTCAGCGTGTGCCGCGAATGCTGCGCCACAGGGTGACCAGCACCAGCACGAACAAGGCGGCGATGCTGGCCAGCGTCCATACGGTGAAGGGCAGGCCGAGGATCTTGTAGTCGTTCATCCCGCACACGCCGCCGCTCATGAACACGCCAGGCCAGTACTCGTGCAAGGGTAATTGCTGGTAGTAGAACGGGAAGGGCGAGCAACTGGTGCTTTCCATGATGCCCAGCTCGATCAGGGTGACATGGGCGTTGTCGATCAGCGCCATGCCGCTGGCGGCCAGCAACAGCGGCCACAGCAGCACCGCCAGCCAGGTCTGCCGGGCTGCCGAGGCTGCACTGAGCAGCAGGGCGATGACCGCAGTCAGGCACAGCCACAGGCGGATCTGCACGCACAGGGTGCAGGGCTCCCAGCCGAACACATGTTGGGCCAGCAGGGCACCGGCGAGCATCAGGGCGCTGGCCAGGGCGATCAGCAGCAACAGCGGGGCGGGGCGGGACATGCAATTCTCCTGGGAAGACGACCTACGGCGACAAGGTGCCGTTTGTACCGGAAGGCAGCGCGCCGGGCAATCGAGGATTCCGATGCAAACCATCATTTTTGCGGGTGGGGATGGTGGTCGTGCTTGACCACTCTCTGCGGGTGCATGCGGGGACGCCCAGCCCATACGCGCGACGTCACGGGCATGGCCCGTTCCCACAACAACAGCGCAGGCGCTTTTGTGCGGCGTAAAAAAGCCCCACGCAGATGGGGCATCTGCGTGGGGCGGCAAGGGCCGACGAAGCGGCCGGGAGGGAAAGGGGTATTCAGGACGCCGGCTGCCAGCCGCCGCCCAGTGCCTTGTAGATGGCCACGATGCCCTGATACAGCTCGACCTCGGCCTGGGCCTGGCTGTCTTCGGCGGCCAGGCGTTCACGCTCGGCGTCGAGCAGCACCAGGAAGTCGGCGCTGCCTTCACGGTACTGCAGGGCGGCCTGGGCGGCGGCAGCGCGACTGGCCTCCGACTGGCGCACCAGCGACAACAGGCGTTGCTGGCGTTTGCCGTAGTCGCTGAAGGCGTTCTCCGACTCTTCCAGGGCCAGCAGCACCTGCTGCTCGTAGCTGGCCAGGGCGCCGTCGGCATCCGCTTCGGCACCCCGCAGGCGGGCCCTGACGCTGCCCAGGTCGAACGCGGCCCAACTGATGGTCGGCGCCACGCCCCAGGCGCGCGCGGCCGATGAGCCCAGTTGTGAACCGCGCCCGGCGGTAAAGCCGAGGAAACCGGACAGGCTGACCCGCGGGAACAGATCCGCGGTGGCCACGCCAACCTGGGCTGTGGCCGCTGCCAGCTCACGCTCGGCCGCGCGAATGTCCGGGCGACGGCGCAGCAATTCGCTTGGATCGCCAATCGGCAGCGCCTTGGCAATCGCCGGCAGCGGACGCGGCGACAGGTCGACGCTGAGCGCGTCGGGGCGCTGGCCGAGCAGGGTGGCGATGCGGTTGCGCGCCCGAACCTGTTGCGCCTGCAGCTGCGGCAGGGTCGCCTCGGTGGCGGCCAGGCGAGCGTCGGAGCGCAGCACGTCCAGCTCGCTGCCCATGCCCACTTCGTGGCGACGCTCGATGATGTCCCGCGAGGACTGCTGGTTCTGCAGGTCGGAACGGGCGATGTCTTCGCGCAGCTGGGCACCGCGCAGCGTGCCATAGGCGTCGACCAGTTCGGCGATCAGGCTGACCTGCAGTTGCTGGTAGTCGGCCTGGGCCACCTCGATCTGCGCTTCACTGGCTTCGAGTTGGCGCTGAATGCGCCCGAACAGGTCGAGCTCCCAGGCCATGTCCAGGCCCAGGTCATAGCGCTCGGCACTGACCCGCTGCTCGGTCATGCCCGGCTGCTGGGCCTTGCCGATCTCGCTGCTGGCCCGGCTGGTCACGGTTGGCAGGCGGTCATTGGCCACATCATCGCGGATCGAGCGGGCGGCGCGTAGACGGGCATAGGCCACGCGCAGCTCGCGGTTGTTCTGCAGCGATTGCTCGATCAGCGCGTTCAGGGTCGGGTCGTCGAACTGCTGCCACCACTGCGCTTCGAAGCGTGCGGTGTCGTAGCCGCCCTGGGCCGCTTGCGCCGAGACCACAGCGGCGTCCTCGGGCGCCTTGTAGTCAGGGCCGACGGCGCAGGCACTGACGGCCAGTGCCAGGGCCGAGACCAACAGGCTGCGCGGCAAAAGATTGATCAGCGGATTCATGCCTGTACCTCCTGCAGACGCGCCTGTTTGCGCGCCTGGCGTTTTTCCACGAAGGCGCGGATCAGCACGTAGAACACTGGCGTCAGCAGCAGACCGAAGAAGGTCACCCCGAGCATGCCGCTGAACACCGCGACACCCATGGCATGGCGCATTTCCGCACCGGCCCCGCTGGACAGCACCAGCGGCACCACGCCCATGATGAAGGCGAAGCTGGTCATCAGGATCGGCCGCAGGCGCAGGCGGCAGGCTTCCAGTACCGCGGCGACGCGATCCAGGCCGTGTTCCTGCTGCTCCTTGGCGAACTCGACGATGAGAATCGCGTTCTTGCACGCCAGCCCGACCAGGACGATCAGGCCGATCTGGGTGAAGATGTTGTTGTCACCGCCTGCCAGGATGACCCCGGTGATCGCCGACAGCAGGGTCATCGGCACGATCAGGATCACCGCCAGCGGCAGGCTCCAGCTTTCGTACTGGGCAGCCAGTACCAGGAAGGCCAGCAGCACGCAGAGCGGGAACACGAACAGCGCGGTGTTGCCGGCAAGGATCTGCTGATAGGTCAGCTCGGTCCACTCGAAGCTCATGCCGTTGGGCAGTTCTTCCTTGAGCAGCTTGGCCATCGCCGCTTCGGCCTGGCCGGAGCTGTAGCCGGGGGCTGCCGCACCGTTGATCTCGGCGGTGATGAAGCCGTTGTAGTGCATCACCCGGTCCGGGCCCGAGGTATCGCTGACCTTGACGAAGGTCGACAGCGGGATCATCTCGCCGCGGTTGTTGCGCACCTTGAGCTGACCAATCTGCTCGGCCTCCAGGCGGAACTGCTGATCGGCCTGCACGTTGACCTGGTAGGTGCGGCCAAAGCGGTTGAAGTCGTTGGCATACAGCGAACCGAGGTAGACCTGCATGGTGTCGAAGATCTCATCGATGGCCACGCCGTGGGTCTTGGCCTTTTCACGGTCGATATTGGCTTCGACCTGCGGCACGTTGACCTGGTAGCTGGTGAACAACCCGGCCAGTTCCGGCACCTGGCGGCTCTTGGCGATGATGTTCTGGGTTTCCTTGTACAGCTCGTCATACCCCAGGTTGGCGCGATCCTGAATCTGCACACGGAAGCCGCCTATGGTGCCCAGGCCCATCACCGGTGGTGGCGGGAAGATGGCGATATAGGCTTCCTGAATCCCGGCGAACTGGCCGTTGAGCTCCGCGGCGATGGCGTTGGCGCTCAGCGACGGGTCCTTGCGCTCGTCGAAGTCCTTCAGGGTGACGAACACGATGCCGCTGTTCGGGCTGTTGGTGAAGCCGTTGATCGACAGGCCCGGGAAGGACACGGTGTTTTCCACGCCAGGGTGCTTGGCGGCGATATCGGACATGCGCTTTATCACCGCTTCGCTGCGATCCAGGCTGGCGGCATCCGGCAGTTGAGCGAAGGCGACCAGGTACTGCTTGTCCTGGGGTGGCACGAAGCCGGTCGGTGTGCTGGCGAAGCCCAGGTAGGTCAGCCCCATCAGGCCGGCATAGACGATCAGGGCAATGCCGCTACCGCGCAATACGCGGCGCACGGTGCCGACGTAACCATTGCTGGCCCGCTCGAACACACGGTTGAACGGTGCGAACAGCCAGCCGCCGAACAGCCGGTCCAGGCCACGGGAGAAGCGGTCCTTGGGCTCATGGTGGCCCTTGAGCAGCACCGCGGCCAGAGCCGGCGACAGGGTCAGCGAGTTGAACGCCGAGATCACCGTGGAGATGGCGATGGTCAGCGCGAACTGCTGGTAGAACTGCCCGGTGAGGCCGGAAATGAACGCCGTCGGGATGAACACCGCACAGAGCACCAGGGCCGTGGCGACGATAGGGCCGGTAACTTCCTTCATCGCCTGCTTGGTAGCTTCGACCGGCGTCTTGCCGAGGCCGATGTTGCGCTCGACGTTCTCCACTACCACGATGGCGTCGTCCACCACGATGCCGATGGCCAGCACCAGGCCGAACAACGACAGCGCGTTGAGCGAGAAGCCGAACATGTGCATCACCGCGAAGGTGCCGATCAACGACACCGGTACCGCGGCCAGGGGAATGATCGAGGCGCGCCAGGTCTGCAGGAACAGGATCACCACCAGCACCACCAGCACGATGGCCTCGAGCAGGGTGTGCACCACCGCCTCGATGGAACCACGCACGAAGATGGTCGGGTCATAGACGATTTCGTAGTCCACGCCTTGGGGGAAGCTCTGCTTCAGCTCGGCCATGCGCTCACGCACCGCATCGGAAATGGCGATGGCGTTGGAGCCCGGGCGCTGGAAGATCGGCATGGCCACGGCCGGCTGGTTGTTGAGCAGCGAGCGCAGGGCGTACTGCTCGGAGCCCAGTTCGATGCGGGCGATGTCCTTGAGGCGGGTGATTTCACCGTTTTCGCCGGCACGGATGACGATGTTCTCGAACTCTTCCTCGCTGACCAGGCGGCCCTGGGTGTTGATCGACAGCTGGAAGCTGGTGTCACTGGCAGCGGGGGGCGCACCGAGTGAGCCGGCAGCAACCTGACGGTTCTGCTCGCGAATCGCGTTGACCACGTCGGTCGCCGTCAAACCGCGCGAGGCGACCTTGTCCGGATCCAGCCACACGCGCATCGAGTAGTCGCCGAGACCGAACAGGCGCACGTCACCGACACCGTCTAGACGTGACAGCTCGTCCTTGATGTTCAACGCTGCGTAGTTGGACAGGTAGAGCATGTCGTAGCTGTTATCCGGCGACGTCAGGTGCACCACCATGGTCATGTCCGGTGAGGCCTTGTCGACCGTCACGCCGAGGCGCTGCACCTCGGTGGGCAGAGTCGGCATGGTGCGCGTCACGCGGTTCTGCACCTGCACCTGGGCGGTGTCCAGGTTGGTGCCCAGGGCGAAGGTGATGGTCAGCGTCATGCGCCCGTCGTTGTTGGCCTGGGAGGACATGTACAGCATGCCCTCCACGCCGACGATGGCCTGCTCCAGTGGCGAGGCCACGGTTTCGCCAATCACCTTGGGGTTGGCGCCGGGGAAGTTGGCGGTGACCACCACGGTGGGCGGCACCACTTCCGGGTATTCGCTGATCGGCAGCTGGAACAGCGAGATGGCGCCGCCGATCAGGATGATCAGCGACAGCACGGCGGCGAAGATCGGCCGCTGGATGAAGAACTGTGAGAAGTTCATCGTTAATGTCCTTGTGATGCGGGCACAGCCCAGCCTGCCCACGCCATCGGCGACGCGAGCAGGTTCTCGGGTAGGAAGGTGGAGGGCGAGGCCCGGTGTTACTTGAGGCTGACCTTCAGGGGTTCGTCACCGCGCGCCGAGGCCACTGCCTTGCGCTGCTTTTCCAGGGTCGCCAGGGTTTTCTCGTCGGCCATCGGCACGGCTTGCGGGTCCACGGTGCTGCCCGGAATGGCGCGCTGCAGGCCGTTGACCACCACGCGATCACCCTTGGCCAGGCCGCTGCGCACGATGCGCAAACCTTCCAGCTTGGGCCCCAGTTCGACGGAGCGGTAGGCGACCTTGTTGTCGGCACCGAGCACCAGCACGAATTTCTTGCCCAGGTCGGTGCCGACCGCGACGTCCTGAATCAGCATGGCGTCGTAGGTGTCGCTACCCACCAGCTTCAGGCGGGCATACAGGCCCGGGGTGAACTGGCCGTCACGGTTGTCGAACACGGCGCGGCCGCGGATGGTGCCGGTGCGCGGGTTGACCTGGTTGTCGAGAAAGTCCAGCTGGCCCAGGTGCGGGTTGCCGTCTTCATTGGACAGGCCCAGGTACACCGGGCTCTTGTTGCGGCTGTCATGGCCGGCGCGGCGAGCCAGCTCGGTGTACTTGAGGAAAGCGCGCTCGTCGGCGTCGAAGTAGGCATACACCTTGTCGGTCGAGACCAGCGAGGTAAGCAGCGATTCGCTGGCGGTCACCAGGTTGCCCGCGGTCACTTCAGCACGGCTGACGCGGCCATCGATGGGCGCGGTAACCCGGGTGAAACTGAGGTTCAGGCGGGCATTGTCGAGTTCGGCCTGAATACCGGCCACCGCGGCCTGGGCTTCCTGGGCAGCGCTCTTGCGTGCATCGGCAAGCTCGGTGGAAATCGCGTTGCCTTCACGCAAGCGCTCGCCACGGCGGGCTTCGCTGCTGGCCCGGACCTGGTTGGAGCGTGCCTGCTGCAGTTGGGCTTCGAGGCGTTTGACTTCGGCCTGAAAGGGGCGCGGGTCGATCTGGAACAGCAGGTCGCCCTTCTTCACCAGCGCCCCTTCGGTAAAGCTCACCTTGTCGATGAACCCGGAAACCCGCGGGCGGATCTGTACCGATTCCGGCGCTTCGAGGCGACCGGTGAATTCGTCCCACTCGTTGAGGGGCTGTTCGATGACTTCGGCCACACTGACCTTGGGAGCTGGCATTTGCGCCTGGGCCTGCGTGGCTTGCTCGCAGCCGCTCAGCAGCAGAGCACCGGCGAGGGCAAGGGGGAATATCCAGATGTTCTTGTGAAACTGTTCCATAGATGACTCCGCCAGTCGGATTTGTGAATGGACGGAGTCTGCGGTGAGGCACGGCGAGCGACTAATCGAACGCCATGAAGTTCAATATCACCGGCAATGATTATGTGCGGCTATTCATGAAACGAGGGGCATGGTGCGGCCATCGGACCTGTGCACCGACAGCCGCGTGGGATGTGTGTAATCAAGCGTTCACAGGCCAGGTGCCACGGCGCACCATTTCCCTGACGCGGTTAACGCCATTGGCCCGTACCAGCAATTCCATGCGTGCTTTTTCGATCTCCTCAGCGCTCCAGTGCTCGGTGGCCATGGTGGCCTTCTCGTGAGACCAGCCATTGTCGTAGTGGCGCACCACGTATTGCTGCTGATATTCCCACATCGAGGTTCCGGGAATCGGGGTAACAATAAAAGGGTTGGCATAGGCCATGCCTGCACCCATCAGGGTGACGGCATAATCGATGGTGCGCTCGATCAGCTCCAGGCTCTCGATGAAAGGCTCTTGCCCTGGCCGCTCGGGAGGATTGACGAACCCCAGCATGAAGCCGCCGGTGACCTGAATGCCGTGCTCGGTGAAGATCTCTATAAGCTCGAAGGTCGATTGTTGAATGGCGTTGAACCGGGACTTGTTGGAGTTGACCAGGCTCTCTTCGTTTGCGCTTTCAACAGCGAGATATACGTTATAGCAACCATTCTCGGCGATGGAATGGATGAACTCCCTTGCATTGAGTCCTCCTTTGATTGCCTCGATGACATTACGGTATTGCGGGTTTCTGCGTTCATTTTCATCCAACTGAGCGATAAAGCTTTCCCCAAGATGCAGAAGGATCAGGTTGAAAAGGCTTAACCCGCCTTCTTCGACCCAGGGTAGGTCGTGCTTTTTCAGAAGACGGCCGACCTCCATGGCATAGAGCGGGTCGTGCATCAGGTGATCGTCCTCGATCAGGACTTCGGTCACACCCTGCCTGACCAGATCGGCCAGGTGCAGGTCGAACCAGTCCAGCCCCAGTGCGCGCCAGGGGCCGTTGATTTTCGGGATGTAGCAAAAATTGCAGTTCACGTTGCAGCCGATCGTGGAGAATATCTGCGCCCAGGCGCCGTGCTTGCGCACTCGGGCCCCGGAGGAGTGATAGGGCTGCAGATAATGGCTCATGTCCAGAAAGCTGAAGTCCGGCAGGGGCATGATGCCAAGCCGTTCATCGAGGCCCTGGCGCTTTGGAACGATGCTCAGGTAGCTGGACTTCTGGGTAGGGCGAACCAGTTGCCCACGGCTGTCCCGGTAGGCCACGCCAGGTATGGCATCGATGTCCGTGCCCTCATGGGTCAAGGCATCGAGCAACAGGGTGAAGGCCCGGTCGGCCTCATTGATCAGCGCGAAATCGAAGGCCGAATCCAGCAGCGCGTTCTTCCAGTCACCACTGGAGTGGGCCCCGCCGGTCACGAGCACCAGGTTGGGATCGATGCTCTTCACCAGCTCGGCCAGTGCCCGCGCATTGCCCCATTGCACCGTGTAGTTGCATTGAATGCCGACGATATCGGGTTGGCTGGTTTCGATGATCTCGCGTAGCTGCGTATCGTTGAGGCCATAGCGGATCAGGTTGCCCTGATCGACCTGTACCAGGCTGTGTTCCTGGGACCAGCCGGCAAAGGGCGCGTCGACGATCTGCACGTCGTAGCCGGCGCGTCGAGCCACCGTGGCGATGCGTAGCAAGCCGATAGGCGTACCGGCTCGCTTCATCACTTCAAAGGTGTCTATGCCGATGCGGGCGAATGCACTGTCGTGCGGGGTAGGTTCGATTAGACGGGTGTAGGGGGGAACGAACAACAAGACACGCGGCGCCTCGCCATTGGCGCGTCGGCGGATGGCGGTTCGACTGCTGAGCAACGAGGGTTGCCGTAGATGCTTGAGCAAGGGGCGCGTAGGGGAGACCGAAAAGCTGGGCTCGCGGCTGTCGATCCTGATGGTGTCCTGTGAAGCGATCAATTCCATCTGTCTGTCTCCTTGAAAGGTCGGTGTCAACCTGAGGTTTTGCGTGAGCGCGAAGTGGCGATGACGGCCCCGAGGATGATCAGCACGGCCGGGATCAGCAGGATCGGGCTGGCATCGCTTTGCCCGACCACGATCAGCAGCACCGTGGAGAACAGAGGCGCCAGGTAGGACAGGGCGCCCAGCATCGCCAGGTTGCCGTGCTTGGTGGCGTGATCCCAGGCGAAGAAGGCCAGGCCCACTGGCCCCAGGCCGAGGGCGAGGATTGCCGCCCATTGTTCGGCAGCAGGGCGCACTGTGGTCTCGAACAGCAGGTGGCAGAGCAGGCCGGCGGCGGCGACCAGGCCGCAGATACCGCCGATGATGCTGCTTGGCACGTTGCTGAAACGCCGATTGACCACCGAATAGGTCGACCAGACCCAGGCGCCGGCAAAGGCAGCGGCGTAACCCACGATGGGCATCGCTGCGCTTTCCTGGCTGGCCCGCTGTTGCATGATCAGGGCTGTTCCCGCCAGGCCGAGCAGGGCGCCCAGCAGTTGGCGTTTGCGCAGCGACTCGCCGGTGCCGAGGCTCGACAGCAGGACGATCATCAGTGGCCAGAGGTAGGCGATCAGGCTGGCTTCAGCCGCTGGCGCGGCCTTGAGCGCGAAAAAATATAAGGCGTGATAGCCGAAGATGCCGGCGAACCCCGTTGCCCATACATACCATGGCTGGCGCCAACTGTTGAACTCAGCAGCACCCCGCAGGCCAAGAATGCACAAGCTGGCCACGAAGGCGACGGCGAAGCTCGAGGCCAGCAATTGAAAGGCCGGGATGCCGGCCGTCAGGGTCGTCAACAGCGCCAGACAGGCCCATAGAAATACCGCGATCACCCCGATCAGTGTGGCGCCTGCGCTCGCGCCGAGGGTAGCGATGGATAGGTTGGAAGTGGTCATACAAGCCCCGCCTGCCTGTGATTCTCAAACGGGGAAAATACAAAGGCGCGGGTAGACGGTCTTGATCGGAGCTGCCGGAGAATTGTTCGAGACTGCTGCTTTGAGTGCGGCTATCAAACCGTAGCGATGGCAACGCACTACGGTGAAGCAGGAAAGCAAAGCCCAGAGGGGGGCTTCAGTGGGCGCGTGTGCGTTTGCGCATGGAGGCCGGCGTCATGTCATGAACCTTCTTCAGCGCATGGGTCAGCGCGCTCTGGTCGGCGTAACCGGCACGATGGGCGATATCGATGATCGGCAGCGAGGTCTGGCGCAGCAGGTCGATGGCCAGATTCAGGCGCAGGTTGGCGATATGGCTGAATGGGGTTCTGGCCAGGTAGCGCTCGAACAGCGCGTACAGGCGCCGCTCACTGGTGCCGGAGTGGCGAGCGATTTCGCGGATCGTCAAGGGGCTGCTCAGGTGTTGCTCGATGTAGGTCAACGCCCTGGCCAGGATGAGCTGGCCGGGCTCCTGCAGGCTGATCTCAGGCTGCAGCAGCGAGCACAGGAGCAATTGGCTCCAGGACTCGACCAGTGCGCGTGAATCGCTCAATAGCGCACTGTTGACATTGGCATAGTCGAGCAGATGACGGATATCGGGCCTGAGCGCGAAGAAGCGCTTGCCGCGCAAGGGGTCAAGTGGTTGCGCGGTGCAGGCTCCCCTATCGAAGCGTTGGGCCTGTACGTCCAGTACCAGAAAACTGTTGAGGGTGTTGGCCTGGAAGGTATGCCGGGCGCCTGCGGCGATCACCACACCCTGGCTCGCATCGACCTTGCCGCCTCGTCCGTCGATCTCGATTTCCATGGCGCCTGAGCGGGGCAGGACGATCTGGTGAAAATCGTGCTCATGAAGCTCTACTTCTCCCGAATAAGAGCGTATCGCCAGAGCGAAGGGGGGAAGGGCGCTAGCGTTCATCCATGGCTCTCGTCGTGATTACAGGCTGTCGGGATCCCCGAAGAACATCTGGATGCGCGAGCGCAGCCAGCGCTCGGCGGGGTCGTTGTCCTGGGCGCCACGCCAGGCCATGGACATCTCGAAGCTGTCGCTCTCGAAGGGCAGGTCCTCGGCGCGCAACCCGCCGGCTGCGGTGAGCGCAGCGGCGGTGTAGTCGGGCACCACGGCAATCAGGTCGGTGCCGGCCAGCAGGGTGCCCAGGCCGTTGAACTGCGGCACGGCAAGCACCACCTTGCGGGTGCGCTCGAAACGCGCCAACTGGTCATCGATGAACCCGTTGAGGTCGCCGGCGAACGACACCATGGCGTGGGGGCGGGCGCAGTATTCGTCGAGGCCGAGCTTGCCGGGGATCGAATCGGCGCGTAGCAGCTTGGGCTTGCTGCGCCGCAGGGTCTTGCGCTTGGCGTTGGCGGGCAGTTCCTCGGTGTAGCTGACACCCACCGAGATTTCCCCGGAGGCAAGCAGGTTGGGCATCAGCAGGTAGTTGGCGCGGCGCACCACCAGCACCACGTTGGGTGCTTCGGAGCGCAGGCGGCGTAGCAGGGCAGGGAGCAGGGCGAACTCGACATCGTCCGACAGGCCAACGCGAAACACCGCGGTGCTGGTGGCCGGGTCGAACTCCGAGGCGCGGCTGACCGCGGTGGAGATCGAATCCAGCGCCGGCGAGAGCAGGGCGAAGATTTCCTGGGCGCGGGCAGTCGGCTCCATGCTGCGCCCGGTACGCACGAACAACGGGTCGTCGAACAGGTTGCGCAGGCGCGACAACGCCGCGCTGATCGCCGGCTGGCCAAGAAACAGCTTCTCTGCCGCACGGGTCACGCTGCGTTCGTGCATCAGTGTTTCGAACACGATCAGCAGGTTGAGATCGAGACGGCGCAGGTCGTTGCGGTTCATCCGGGTTCCAAATGTGCGGCTTGCCAGAGCGGGACGCTAGTGAGAGCCTTGTCCGCCAATAGTACGAGCACTTGAGCGCATTGGGAAAGACACCGGTATCATTCGCATATCCACACGTTGTGCCGGCCTATATCACTGCCAGGCATGACGACTATTACTCGCGTCGGGTGGTGTGCACCCAGGTCTGCGGATAAAGTCGAATCCAGTGAATGACCCAATCCGCGATCAGTTGAGGTTGACGATGTCCCGCATGATCCGTTTCCACAAGTTCGGCGACGCCAGCGTATTGCAGTGCGAAGAAGTGCCGACACCCACTCCGAATGCCGGGGAGGTGCTGGTACGTGTCCAGGCGCTCGGCGTCAGCTGGGGCGATGTGCTGTGGCGCCAGAACCTGGCGTCCGAAGAAGCCAAATTACCTTCCGGTGTCGGCTCCGAGCTGGCCGGTATCGTAGAGGCCGTGGGCGAGGGCGTTGACGACCTCGCGGTCGGCACGCCGGTGGCCGCGTTTCCGGCCAACACTCCCAACCGCTACCCGACCTGGGGTGACGTGGTGGTGGTGCCGCGCTATGCGCTGACCCGCTACCCGGACGTGCTCAGCCCGGTCGAAGCGAGCATCCATTACACCGGCCTGCTGTTCGCCTATTTCGCGATGGTCGACCTGGCCAAGCTCAAGGCCGGCCAGCACGTGCTGATCACCGAAGCTTGCCACTGCCTGGCACCACAGTCGGTGCAGCTGGCCAAGGCGCTGGGCGCCAACGTCATCGTGTCCACCAGTGTGGAGGGCGGCCGCGAGTTCCTGCGTGAGCTGGGCGCCGACAAGATCATCTTCACCGAGGAGCAGGACCTGGTTCTCGAGGTGGAGCGCTACACCGAAGGCAAGGGCGCCGAGGTGATTCTCGACCACTGCGCCGGCCAGCAGCTCAAGCTGCTCGGTGACGTGGCCGCCACCCGCGGCAAGCTGATCCTGTATGGGCTCAATGGCGGCAATGACACGGCTTTTCCGGCCTGTGCCGCATTCAAGAAGCACCTGCAGTTCTTCCGCCATTGCGTGCTGGACTTCACCGGGCATTCGGAACTGGGCATCGAGCAGGATCACGCCGCCGTGCAGCGCGCGCTGGATCACATCAACATGCTCACCGCCGATGGCCTGCTCAAGCCGCGTATCGACAAGACCTTCCCATTCGAGGCGTTCGCCGACTCGCACCGCTACATGGAAGCCTGCCCGGATCGTGGGCGCGTCGCACTGACGCTCGATTGATCGACCCTTAACGAGAAAAACCCGGTATTCACCGGGTTTTTCCTGGGGCGACACCTCCCTGTGTCAGGCCTTCAGCATCGCGCCAATGCATTGCGCTTTGATGAACGCTTTCGCCTAACTGCTCTCCCGCACCCGCAACTCGAAGCCCAGATCGATGCTGGGAGTAGCGGGGCGACCATCGAGCATCTTCAACAGCAGGTTGGCGGCTTCGCGGCCCACTTCGGTGCGCGGCGTGTGGATCGACGACAGCCGCGGCACGGTGTGCGCCGAAGCCGGCAGATCATTGAAGCCGACCATCGCCACGCGGCCCGGCACTGCCAGGCCGGATCGCTGCGCCTCGAAAAGCGCGCCGTGGGCCAGGTCGTCGTTACAGAAGAAGATGCCGTCGACATCCGGGTGACGCTGCAGCAGCTCGCGAAACAGCTGGCAACCCAGGCCAATGGACGAGGGCAGGGGGTGCAGCAGTTCCAGGGCCGGGTCATAGACACCCGCCGCCAGCAGGGCGCGGCGAAACCCTTCGCCGCGCTGCATCACCCGGGGGTCGAGCTGGGCGGCCACATAGGCCAGGCGCTTGCGCCCCTGCTGCAGCAGATGCCTGGCCGCGGCCTCACCTGCGGCCTGCTGGGAAAAACCAACGCTGGCGATACCAGGCGCATCGCTCAACTCCATCATGTGCACGCAGGGCATGCGGCTGGCAGCGAGCAGGTGGCGTGTCGCTTCGGTGTGGTCGAAGCCGGTCAGCAGCATACCCATCGGCCGGTGCGGCAGGTAGTTGCGCACCAGCCGTTCTTCCTCGTCACGGCAATAGTGATAGTCACCGATCAGGACTTCGATGCCGCGGGGGCGCATCACCTCGTGAATGGCTTCCAACGGTTCGACGAACAGCTGGTTGGACAACGACGGCACCAGTACCACCACCGATGTGCTGCGTGCCGAGGCCAGCAGGCGAGCGGCCGGATTGGCCACGTAGCCCAACTCGTCGGCAGCCGCGCGCACGCGTTCGGCCAGATCGGCGCCCACCGTGGCCACGCCGCGCAACGCGCGGGAGGCCGTGATGGTAGACACGCCAGCGCGTTCGGCGACCTGTGCCAGGGTCGGCATGCCAAGGGTGCGGGAGTTGCTGTGCGTCGGAGATTTCATCGCCAGGGGTTGTCATCGGCCGGAGTTGCTGGGTAAGGTAGCGCTGTCTCGAAGGCTTGGCAATTGCGCGCCATGCGCGCTTCAGCCTGGAGCAGCAGTACCCGGCACAATAACAGTTACAACATCTGAAGCCGCTGTCCGGCATGGTCTTGTCCGCCAAAGATAGCGCTGTCTTCTGCTGGAGTTGCACGATGAGCAAACCGATAACCGCAGTGGTCGTCATGGGCGTATCCGGGTGTGGCAAGAGCTGCGTCGGAGAATCGATCGCCAACCATGTCGGCGGTTACCTGATCGAAGGTGACCAGTTCCATCCGCCCGCCAACATCGAAAAGATGAGCGCCGGCATTCCCCTCAATGACGATGACCGTGCCGATTGGCTGGCCCGCCTGGGTCAGGAGCTGATCAGCGCGCTGAAAAGCCATCCCCATCCGGTACTCACCTGTTCGTCGCTCAAGCGCAAGTACCGCGACCGGCTGCGCGAAGCCGTGCCCGGCCTGGGCTTCGTGTTTCTCGAACTGTCCCGCGAGGAGGCCGCGCAACGCGTCGGCAATCGCCCGGGGCACTTCATGCCGGCCAGCCTTATCGACAGCCAGTTCGCCACCCTGGAGCCGCCCCACGGCGAGCCTTCCACGCTGGTGCTGGATGCCACCCAACCCATCGATACCCTGGGCCGCAAGGCCGCTGACTGGTGGCGGGCCGCTGACGACCGCTAACCGTGCCATCCCATGCTTCTCCCATAACAAACACAAGTGGAGGCGACATGAAAACGATTCACCAGGCTGACCGTTACATCACACCGCACAATCACCAGGCGGCGACAGGCCGAGAGGAGGGCGCTGATCATGAATGAGGCGACCACCATGGGCGCCGGCGCGCTGCTATCCATCGCCGCCGGTGCGGTTCTGCTGCTGCTATTGCTGATCATCCGCTTCCGCCTGCATGCCTTTCTGGGCCTGTTGCTGGTCAGCATCTTCACCGCACTGGCCACGCAGATTCCCTTCGACAAGATCGTGCCGACGCTGCTCGGCGGCTTCGGCACCACGCTCGCGGCGGTGGCGTTGCTGGTCGGCCTGGGCGCGATGATCGGGCGGTTGCTGGAGATCACCGGCGGCGCCCAGGTGCTGGCGGACACCCTGATCAACAAGTTCGGCGAACACCGCGCGCCGTTCGCGCTGGGCGTCGCCTCCTTGCTGTTCGGCTTTCCGATCTTCTTCGACGCCGGCCTGGTGGTCATGCTGCCGATCATCTTCAGCGTGGCCAAGCGCTTCGGCGGTTCGACGCTGACTTACGCACTGCCCGCGGCAGGTGCCTTCGCGGCCATGCACGCACTGGTTCCGCCGCACCCCGGCCCGGTTGCCGCTGCCGAACTGCTGGGGGCGAACATTGGCCTGCTGGTTATCGTCGGCGCCGTGATCGCCATCCCGACCTGGTACTTCGGCGCCTATCTGTTCGGCCGTTGGGCAGGCAAGCGTTTCGATCTCAAGCTGCCGAGCAGCTTCCTGACCGATGTGCCGCGCGACGAGAACGTCACGCCGCCGGCTTTCGCGCTGGTCATGAGCATCCTGCTGCTGCCGCTGCTGCTGATCTTCCTCGATACCGGGCTCAATACGCTGACCGTGATGGGCGCCGTCGACGGCAGCAGCAACTGGGTGCAGTTCCTGCGCATGCTCGGCAAGACGCCCATCGCGCTGCTGATCACCGTGCTCTTCGCGCTGATCGCCTTCAGCGGCCGGCACAGCCGCAAGCACCTGGAGAAGGTTTGTGAAGGTGCACTCGGCCCGATCTGCTCGATCATTCTGGTTACCGGGGCAGGGGGCATGTTCGGTGGCGTGCTGCGCACCAGCGGCATCGGCGACGCCCTGGCAGACGTGCTCTCGGACACCGGCATGCCGGTCATCATCGCCGCCTTCGTGATCGCCGCGGCGCTGCGCGTGGCCCAGGGCTCGGCGACGGTCGCGCTGACCACCACCGCGGCGCTGGTCGCGCCACTGGTCGCCGCCACGCCGGGGCTCAGCGAGTTCGACCTGTGCTTTATCGTGGTCGCCATCGCCGGCGGCGCCACGGTGCTGTCCCACGTCAACGACTCGGGCTTCTGGCTGGTCAGCCGTTTTCTGGAAATGGACGAGAAGACCACGCTGAAAACCTGGACGGTGATGGAAACCCTGCTGGGTGGCATCGCCTTCCTGCTAGCGTTGATCGGTAGCCTGATCCTCTAAGGCAAGATGCCGCGGGCTTCAGCGCAGCATTTTGCGATGAAGCCCGCGGCACAGTGTTCATCATCACTATCGCTTACTGCGTAGCGACCTCGTGCACCGCCTCGAGAATTACCTTGGCCACTTCGGCAGGCTGGGACTGCTGTGGCACGTGGCTGCTATTTACCTCACTCAGGTGCGCTGCGATGCGTTTGGCGGACGAGCGCTGTACGTCCGGGTGAATCATCCGATCCTGGGTTGCGAGCAGGTACCAGGACGGCTTGGTCTTCCAGGCTGCAGCGGTCACCTTGTCCTCGAACGCAGACGCCTTGATCGGCCCCTGGGTTGCCGTCATCACGGCTGTCTGGGCAGCGGGCAGATCCTGAGCAAAATCGCTGGCCATGCCTTCGGGCGTCAGGTAGATGAAGCCATTGCTATCGGTCTTCAGCTGGCTGATGCCAGGCGGCGTCGGTGCGCCCTTGCCTTGTTCGCCACTGGTTTGCCCGGCTTCCGGTGCAAAGGCCGCGACGTAGACGAGCGCACTGACTTTCTTGTCGTTACCAGCTTCGGTGATCACCGTGCCGCCCCAGGAGTGGCCGACCAGCACGACCTTGCCATTCTGGTTGTTCAGCACGCGCCGGGTAGCCGCCACGTCGTCTGCCAGGGAGGTGAGGGGGTTCTGCACCACGGTGACGGCAAGGCCTTCGGCCTGCAGCAGCGGCACCACCTTGGCCCAGTCGGAGCCATCGGCGAACGCGCCGTGCACGATCACCACCGAAGGTGAAGTGTCGGCAGCCTGACTGGCGCCAACGGTCAGTGTGCTGGCGATGGCGAGGGCGATTGCGGCGATTTGTGATTTGACGGTTTTCATTGCATAAACTCCTGCGTGGGTGTGGAGCAAATTCTGCTGCCCGAGCTGCCTGGCCGGTATCGGTCATTTATCCGATCCAAGGACTTTTCTGGTGAACGACGCGCCGTCACTTCTGGTTTCTTCTGGCGCCGCACTGGCCGCCATTTCCCAGGTGGGCGACTTGAGCATGGGCCAGCCCCTCGGCCATTCCATGCGGGTTGCCAGGCTGGCCAGGCAGTTGGCGCAGGCCAGCGCAGGGCAGGGTGGGCACCTGGCAGTGGCCGAGCATGTCGCCTTGTTGCGCTGGTCGGGCTGCACCGCCAACGCCGAAGGCTTCACCCATCTGCTGGGCAACGACGTCGACGGGCGCCGCGCGATGCTCGACCACACACTGGGCGCCGATGACATGCGTGCCGTCCACAAGGCGAGCGCCCTGGCCGTGGTGCACTGTGAAGTATCGGAGCAGGTGGCCGGCAGCCTTGGGCTCGGCGCCGAGGTAGAAGGGGCGTTGTATCGGGTATTCGAAACCTATGACGGCTCCGGCCGGCCCGCCGGGCTGACCCATGGGCAAATCCCCGAAGCCGTATACCAGGTGGTGCTGGCCGGCGACCTTGAGATTCTCAGCCGTACCCACGGCCTGGATTCGGCACTCGGCTGGATCGGCGCACAGGCCAACCGGCGTTATCCGGCGGCGCTTGCCAAATTGCTCATGCAAAACGCCGCTGACTGGTTGGCACAACTGGAAAGCGCGGCCCCATCGGCAAGCGGGGAAACGCCCGCAACCGCGGTGCCACTGAGCCTGGTAGCCGATGTGATCGATCTGAAATTGCCCTGGCTGGCCGGGCACTCACGCCAGGTCGCGCACCTTGCCGTCGAAGCTGCACGCTTGTGGGGGCTGAGCGAACCGATGCTCGCGGAGATCGGCAAGGCCGCACTGGTACACGGCCTTGGCCGTGCGGCAATCTCCAACCATATATGGAACAGCCCGGGCGCATTGCCATACGGCGCAGCGGAACGGCTGCACCTGGTGCCGTACTGGACCCAAAAGGCCTGCAAGCCCATCGAAGAGCTCGCAGGGCCAGGCGATATAGCCGCCCATGCCTACGAACGGCTCGATGGCAGCGGCTACTACCGTGGCTTATCCGGTGACGCGCTAAGTGCCGAGCACCGGCTGCTGGCCACCGCAAATGCCTGGGTGGCACTGCAAAACCACAGACCCTGGCGAGCGGCTCACAGCACACAGGAGGCGCAGAACATCCTCAGACAAGACGCCAGCCGAGGCGCCCTGGATAACGGCATCTGTGAAGCGGTGATCGCTGCAGCCGGTGGCCAACGACGACTCATACAGCCGCGCAGTTCGCTGCTTACCGTTCGTGAGTGCGAGGTTCTCGCTGAGATCAGCCGCGGTGCCAGCAACAAGGAAGTCGCGCGAACGCTGTCGATCAGCCCAAGTACCGTACGCACGCATATGGAAAGCATCTTTCGCAAACTGGAGTGTTCGACGCGAGCAGCAGCCACATTGAAGGGCCTGACGCTGGGGCTGATTTCCTGAGCCGGGCGTTCGGCTGAAAGACTGAACCTGGGCTACCTGGAAGACGGTCGAACGCCGAGAGCCACCGCAGCCAACTGAAAGAGGTTTTTCAATGCGCAATCTTTTGATCAGGGCCATAGCGGCGACCTTGATCGTCGGCGGATTCTTCTGCGCCGGTCTGTTCGTGTTCATGGCCGTGGGCATTCTGATGGGGGCGTGATTGCCTACGGATCGTTTAACGGCGGATCTGCATGCTGGCGACGCAAAGGTGGTTTGAGCCTTTGAAACCAGCTGGGGAAGCCCGGCAAACGGCAGCATCAAGGTTCGCATAATGTATATTATGTTAAATTACGTATGTCAGACTACTGGCTGCTGACTCAACCTGTGCTCCGTTTGGCTCCCGATGCAACAAAAATGGCTCGTCACTCATGGACAACTCGCATCAGACGCGAAGCGCTCCCCGTCCCTGGGGAGATTTCGCCCTGATGGACAAACACGGAGCTACAGGTGGTAATCCCCAGCCGCTTCCGGCTGGTAAAGCACCTTCCTGATCTCGATCTGTCGTGTGCGGCCAGCGATGCGCCAGTCGATGGCGTCGCCTTCCTGGTAGCCCAGGATGGCGGCGCCTAGGGCTGAGCAAACGGAATGCTTGCCGGCGCTGCTGTTGGCGTCCTCGGGATAAACCAGGGCCACTTCGATCTCTTTGTCGTCCAGCTGCACCAAGGCCCTGGAATTCATGGTGACGACATTGCTGGGCACCTGCTGTGGCTCGACGACAACGGCCCGTTCAAGCTCATGTTCGAGGTCAACGATGGCTGGGCCTTCCTCGAGCACGATCAGGCTCTCGAGCCTGGCCTTGTCGAATTCGGTGATGTAGATCCCGGGGGCGTCACCAATGGTATCTTCGCGCAGGAATTGCAGGTAGCGCCCCGCCGCCATGGAAAAGGACTTCAATGTCGGTGTTTCGCTCTCGAGCACGAAACCGCTGCGCAGGAAGGCTTTCTGCGAGCGCAGGTTGTCCGGGTGGATCTTGGCGATCAGCTTCTTGGCACGCATGTCGAGGAACGCCAGCTTCATGCCTTCGCGGATGGCACAGGCGCCGAGGTTGCGGCCCCATTTGTTGCTGTCGCCGATGGCCAGCACGATCTCGCAATCCGTGCCGGTCTTGATCAGCCGCACGAAGCCCACGGGGTCATCATGGCGGTCATAGGCCATGAAAAATCGGCCACCCTGGTTGAACAGATGGCTCACGATCGGCGATTGCGCCCGATCGATGGCGTGTTCGATGGAGCGGGAAACATCACGCGAATCGCTCAGATAGCAGGTAACGCGGTCATCTTCCAGCCAGTCCATCAGCTTCAGTGCATGTGCCCGGGTAATTTCAGGGCACAGCGAAATGAAAGGCTTGTTCATCTTCACCACACATATTTGAAGGATTGAAGCCCTTCATGGCTATGGCCATGACGGTTCTTTCGGCAACCGGCAAGTTTAAAGCATCAGGCGGGTAATTCCGACCCGCCTGCAGGCTTTTCCTCCAAAGATGTCCGGGGTAGTCGGCCACAGGTGCGCCACAGGATCCGCGCGCCCTGTAACGAGCGCCCTTCTCCGTGAAGTGAATTACTTCGAAGCGGAGGTGATCTTCACCGTTTCGGTGGTCACGTCTGGCGATCCATCACGTGCGGGAACGAAGGTTTTTATGACGCGGCCCTTATAAGGCCCTTCGGAGGCGAACCAGCTCTCGATGACAGCCAGATTTTTCCCATTCTTGCTCGATGCGCCGCCGGAGGAAATCTCATTGGTGAACTTGCAGGTATCGAAAGTGCCCAGCGGGGTCGTGATGGTCTCCCTACCGATGTAGGTATGTTTCTCGGTGATCTCGGACTCTGCACCCGGCCCGGCGGTGACGGTCTTGCTGAGATAATTGACCGTGACTGTCTGTCCCGGCTGGAAATCGACCGGTACAGCCGGTGGCGGAATATTGTACGTGGTGACCAGTGAGGGACCGCTGCCGTGTTGGTTGCCATATCTGATGATCTTGCGATCCACCAGATCGACGAAGGAGTAACCGGTGAAGAACGGAGCATTGTCGATCAACGTCGTTTGTGCCTGAACCAGGGGATTGGCATCCGCAAATGACCGACGCTCCAGGGTTTCGGTTGGTGTGGCCTATCACGCCCGGCGCATTACTGACTCGCGCCTGGGTTTCGACTGTACTGCCCTGACGAAAGTCGGCCTCGGCAATGCAGTCACCCGATGACTTGTCACTTGCAACCGATGAACCGGCAAATGCCCCGCTCCACGCAACGACCATCACGGTGGTAACGCGCGTCATTCGTTTAAGGTAACGACGTTGCAAACTGATCTCTCCCATGAGCCGACTCTTGTTGATCTGATGGCAATGAACACCCTTCGCCTGGTACTCGCGGCGCCAATAAACTGGCTGGGGCGGCGTAAAGACAAATCCAAAAAAAGCTATCAGCCGCCCAGGCAGCGCTCAATAGCACATATGTGCTACCGAGCAGGTTACGGGGTCTTTTGAACAACGTGGCTCAGCCCCTGCGCACTGGCTACACGCAATCACTGGCGAAGGCTACTGCTCCCCTCTCCCTCCAATATGTCCAATACCCCGATGGACGCCTTCAGCACTTGCTGCCAGGTAATGCCCTATAGCTGCCCAAACCTGCAGAAAACCCGGAAACAACGGCTGCCTGCTCGCTCCTGCCTGAGCGCGGACTGCATTTGCGCCGGCAAACGCGCCAACTAGGCTGCAGTGAAAAACATGGTTATTGAGAAAAACCACTATTAGCAACAAGCAACTTACCTTATTGATTTTAAATTGGCGCCAAATAATAAACAGATAAGATAACCGATGATTTAAAGGGCGCCTTTAATTATCCAACCCAGGCACGAACATATTCCACGCGTCATAGGCATCGGATAATCTAACTTCATCTGAAAGGGGTATAAATGAGTTGCAAGAACATAAGAAACGGCCCATGTAGGACGTTCAATAAAAACAGCTTTCGGTGTGGCCTGCGCTGCACCGCCAGCGCACACCAGAATCCTTGATGCCTTTCGCCCGCCAAGCCCGTGGCCGCTGGCGGCGCGACGCTGCGATCAGGGGTTGCCAGTGTGAGCATTGCAACACGGCCCATACTGGCAAGGAGTTCGTATGCTGGGTTCGCTGGACTATTCGCACAGGCGCCTGCTGATCGTCGACCCCGTCGACGATTGTGAGCCACTTGCCCAGCAACTGCAGCGTGACCGATGGCGCGTCGAGCGCAGCGACCTCACCAAGCCAATGCAGCCCGGTTACGATGTTTGCATTATTTGCCTGCAGCCCCACCACCTCGGCCAACTTGATCGTATAAAACAGTTGATTCATGACAGCCGCTGCGAATGGATCGCGGTGATGAGTGGCGACCTGCGCCACAATACCGGGCTGGCCAACTTCATCTACGAATGGTTTTTCGACTTCCACACCCTGCCCATCGACATCAGCCGGATGCACTGCACCCTGGGCCGTGCCTTCGGCATGGGTCGTCTGCGCCACCCGGACACCAAGCCGAGCGCCATCGACGATGCGCTGATGGTCGGGCAAAGCCCGTCTACCCAGGCACTCTGCAAACTGATCGGCAAGCTGGCGGCCAGTGATTCGCCCGTGTTGATTACCGGAGAGAGCGGCACCGGCAAGGAAGTCGTGGCGCGCAGCCTGCAGCGCCAGTCGCGGCGCGCCAAGGGCCCCTTCGTGACCATCAACTGCGGGGCGATTTCCGAACATCTGATTCAATCGGAACTGTTCGGCCACGAGAAAGGTGCCTTTACCGGCGCCCACCAACGCAAGATCGGCCGTATCGAATCCGCCGAGGGCGGTACGCTGTTTCTCGACGAGATCGGCGACCTGCCCCTGGAAATGCAGGCCAACCTGCTGCGTTTCATGCAGGAAATGACCTTCGAACGTGTGGGGTCGAGCACCCCCATCAGCGCCAATGTGCGGGTGCTGGCCGCGACCCATATCAACCTGGAAGATGCCATCGAGAAAGGCCGCTTTCGGGAAGATCTCTACTATCGTCTGAACGTGCTGCAGGTGCGCACTACGCCGCTGCGCGAGCGCAAGGAAGACATCACCCTGTTCGCCGAGCACTTCTCGCAGCTGTACGCAGCAGAGATCGGCCGTCGCCCGCGGCGTTTCAGTAGCGAGGCCATCGCCGCCCTGCTCGCTCATCACTGGCCGGGCAACGTGCGTGAGCTGGCCAACCGCGTTCGCCTCGGCCAGGTGCTCGCCGAAGGCCGGCAGATCGAGCAGCATGACATCGGCTTGTCGGCTCCGGCTGCCCCGCCCTGCCGCCCACTCGACGAGTACCTGCTAAAAGCCGAGCGCCAGGCGCTGGAGGACGCCTTGCTGCACTTCGCCCGCAACATGAGCCGTGCGGCGCGCTCGCTCGGTGTGTCACGGCCGACCTTTTACCGGCTGCTGCACAAGCACAACCTGCGCAGCAACCGGCAAGCCGATGCGGATTAAAAGTAGTAGGGAAACTTGATGCTGAAGGTGAAATCCGGCGCATCCGGTGTCAGGCCGATCGACAGGTTGGGCACCACGGTGAGCTTGTCGGTGGCGGCGAAGGTCATGCCGATATTGAAGTAGGCGGTGTTGGCGTCGCTGCCGGAGATGCTCTGCCAACTCTGCCCTTGCGGTTTGATACGGCTCTTCTGGCTGATCAGCTCACTGAACGACATCGACATGCTGGCCCGCTCGTTGAGCGCGAAGGCGACGCCCAGGCCGAACTGGAACCAGTTGCCCAGATCCACCTCGCCCGGCACTTTCACGCCGCGCTGGGGGCTGATGTCAGCGAAGCTGTCTTGCAAATTGTAGGTGTAGGAGAAGTTGCCGAACACCACCGCCGGGTCGAGGGTCTTGACCAGGGCCACGCCGGTGGTGACCGACCACACGCCGTTACCGGTCGGCAGGTCCTCGGGGATGCTCAGGTTGTCGTTGCCGGCCACGGTATCGAGCTTGATGCCGTAAGGCTCGACGCCGGTTGGCGCCTTGACGCGCATGTTCAGCACCACGTCGGGCGATCCTTCGCTCTCGTCGAACAGCTTGTAGGCGAGCCCCACGCTGACATCGCCGAGGCGCGCATCGCCGGTCACGCTGGCCTCGCTGACTGACGTACTCGCCCCGCCGGCACCACCGGACTGGTAGGTGCTCTCGCGGTATATCCACGGTGCGTTGACGTCCAGCTGCCAGCGCTGCGCCCAGTTGTAGCGCCCGGTCAGGTCGAAGGTGAAGGTGTCGGCGTTGATCTGGTCGACGCCGATATTGCCGAGAAAGATCGCATCCAGGGCCAGAAAGCCGTTGAGAAACAGCTGCCGCGAATCGTAATGGCTGTAGGTGATGCCCGGCTCCAGGCTGAAGGTGCCACTGCCGAAAAAGCCGCTGGCCTCCTGGTAGAGGTGCTCGACGCTGGCTGGCGGCGCGGCGTCATCCTTCAAGGCGGTGCCGTACCCGGCGGAGGCGCCGTTGCTGGCTACCTGCTGGTTGCCGCGGCGGGTGAGCGGCGCCGGGCCGCTGCTGGCCTGGGGTGCGCGGCTTTCGACCTGGCGCAGGCGCTGTTCGAGCACCTTGAGGGCATTCTGCTGCGTTTCGTATTGGGCCCTGAGTGCCTGCAGCTCCTGCTGCAGCGCCTCGACCTGGGCCGGATCAGCTGCGAATGCTGCGTTGAAGCCGACACCAAACAGCACGGCGACGCTGATCATCTGGCGCATGGTCGCAATCCTTTGTGCCACCTTGGCACTGCTCAATAGCCATGGGGGCGCAGGGCCCGAAGTTGCTCGATACAGGTGTCCAGGCTGAGGTTGCGCGGGTTGTCACGCAGCGCCACGTTGAGGGTCGCGAGGTTGCGCACCTCGTTCATGGAGCCAGAGATAGTGGCGTGCTGGGCTACCCCGCCGCCGATCTGCTGGCTGCTGAAGCCCTGCCCCTGCCCGGCCTGCAAGGCGATATTGATGCCGCCAGCGCGGCTGCTGACGCTGACCGTGCCGGCGGGGTTGGCGAACGCCTGGCTGCCCGTCCAGGGTTGGCCATCGGTGCTCGCTGTGGCGCTGCCGCCGGTACTGACTTGCACACGCAGGTCATTCAGGCCGCTGTTCAGGTCGCCCGCTGTGCGCACGCTCTGCACGATGCCGTTGACCGAATCCAGGCCGCTGCCTCCGGTGATCACCCCGGTTCCGGCGATGACGTTGCCGCCATTGCCCAGGGAGCTGATCTCGCGAACCTGCAAGGCTGGGTGCACCTGGCCGTTGGCGACGTTCACCGCCACCTCGGCGCCGATCACCTGCCCGGCGCTGTTCTGCCAGGTAGAACTCATCACCACGCCAAAACTGATGATGCGGTCGGGCAATACGTAGCGGCCGCGCAGCTGGGCGAGTTCGTGGTCGGCGACCTCGACAGGCTGGAACGGATTGGCGGCGCTCACGGGCAGGCTTGCGGCAAGGATGCTCGCGGCCAGCCATAGCTTGCTGTTCATGACCCTTCCCCTGGCAGTTAGAAAAAATCACTCTGGATGAAACCGAACTCCATCAGCTCGGCGTCCTTCACCGGGCTGAAGCCATCGATGCGCGTCTTCGCGGTCAGCGGTTCCGGTGGGGTCAGCAGCGCATTGGCGCGGTTGTAGCCTGGGCCGATCAGGGCGAAGACGATGCCATTCCAGCCCCCGGCGAATTCGCTGACGGGCATTTTCTTGTGGCCCAGCACCGGGTCGCCCACGTAGGCGTAGCCGCGGTATATGCGCTGCAGCACCACGAAATGTTTGTAGCCGCGTACGTTGAGCAGCACGATGCTAGGAATTTTCAGGTTCTGCAGTTGTTCGGCATCCACCCGGTAGCCGCGCGCACGCAGGCCCAGGGTGCTGGCGTAATTCTTCATGTCGAGCATGGAAAAGCCTTGGCTGCGCACCTGCTCGGCATCGGCGCTGGCGAGCATGCCGCGGATCACGTCGTCTTCCTGCAGTTGCATGCCATAGGCCTGGTTGAGAATGGTCGCCATGGCGGCAGCACCGCAGCTGAAGTCGGTTTTCTGTTCGACCAGGTTGGCGAAGCGCCGCTCGCGCATGCTCTCGACCTGCACGGTGGCGAGTGCCCCGTTGGGCAACACCGCCATGCGCATCTCGGCAGCGGTAGCGGCCAGGCACAGCATCATGCAGCTCCATCCCAGCAGCTGCCCGGCAAGCGATTTGGCCATGGAGGTTTCCCGATAAAAACGATGCCGGGGGGCCGGCATCGTCGACTTCCTCAGCGCTTAACGGCAGGCATTACAGCCGGCTGCGATGGTCAGGCTGTTGCTCTGCTGGTTGCCACCGCCAGCAGCGATGTTGACCCCGACGTTACCCGACACGCCGCCCAGGGAATTGCTCAGGCTGGCGTTGTTGACGCTTGGAGTCTTGTCCGGCTGTGGCCACCAGGAGCCGCCGGAGCTGCTGGTTTGCAGGGCGAGTGCCGATTCGTCTTCGAACGCGGTGCCCTGGTTGTTATCGGTCACGTTACCGTTGGACGACTGCAGCACGGTGGCCGAGGCATTGGCCAGGTAAGCGGTTTCCGACGAGGCGATGGTGGTGTCGTTCTTCTGCTGGTTGTAGTTGCCCGCCGCCACGTTGACGCCAACGTTGCCAGTCGCGCCGTTGGCGCTGTTGTTGACCGAGGCGTTGTTGGGGTTGCCGTAGTTGCTCAGGTTGTTGGAGTAGGCCTTCTGCTCGACGCCAGTGCTGGCATTGGCGCCGGAGCCGGCAACTGCGACGCCGAACACGAAGGCGGTGTCGGCAGTGGCGATGGCTGCTGCGTTGGCCTGCTGGTTGTTGTCGCCGGCCGCAACGTTGACGCCCACGTTACCCGACGCATTGCGCAGCGAACCGTCGATGCTGGCGTTGTTCTTGGTCTCGTGGTTGGTGACCCGGTTGTTGAAGTTGAGCTGGGTATCGGAGATCTTTGCCGTGGCGCCGCTGGCACCGCTGGACGCGCTGTTGCCTGGCTGGGTAGCGTGGACGGAGGTGGCCAGAACGGCAGCCAGTGCAAATGCCAGAGGGCTAAGCAGTACTGAAGATTTCATGTCGTGTTTCTCCATACGATTAAGTGTTGGCCTTGCTCGAATAGGGTCAATCCACAACCCTGATGCCCAGGTGATTGGCCGTTCGGTTGCCAATCCCGGAACTCTGGTTCAGTTGCACCACGCCACGGCTGCCTGAAAAGGCCTCGTTGCTGATTGCCGCGCGGCGCTCGCCCACGGGTGTCGCTGAAAATGATTCGTCGCGGCGGGTCACGCTCTGCGCCAGCACGTTGTCGTCCAGGCTCTGCGGCGCCGCCAGCAGCGTCACGCTGAGCACGTTGGCCTGCTGGTTGCCGACGCCCGCTGCCTGGGTGACGCCAACCACGCCGTTGCCGCCGCTGAAGGCGTTGCCGTCGATACTGGCCTGGGTGTTACGGGCGGCACTGCCTGCGGGTAGGAGGTCAACGCTCTGACGGACGGTGGCGGCCGAGACCCCTGCCCCGCCCACGCTGATGACCCGCACATTGGCCTGCTGCTGCAGGTCGCCGGCCGCCTGGTTGACGCTGAGGTTGCCCTGATAGCCCGATGCGCTGGCCGCGATACGCGCGATGTCGTCGGCCTGAGCCAGGCTGCTGAGGGCCAGGGTGATGAACAGCGTGCGGGCGTGCATGTCAGCGCTCCCCCAGCATCTGCAGCGGGCGCAGGCCCTGCTGCACGCTGCGGTTGACCTGTGCGGCAACACCGTTGCCGCCGCCTGCGCCGTGGGCCGCCCCGAGCCCCGGTAGCGATTGCTGCAGCGGTGCTTGCAGCTGGTTGCCCAGCGGGCCGCCGAGCAATTGCTGAGGCAATGCCAACCCACTGGAAACGTTGGCGAAGTCGCTATCGCCCAGCTCGGCAGTCGCATCCACCACCGAGCGACCGGGGTTCACCGAGCGCGGATTGGGGTCCGGCACCAGCGCCGCCCGGGTGGCGACGCGTGGCTGCACTTCGCGGCTGATGATCACATCGCCTTCGGCGGCCTGCAGTACGCCAGCCTGCAGGCTGCACACCATGGCCCATGCACAGCAATTGAAGAAAACGAAGCGTTTCATGGCCGACATCCCTTGGTTCGAGCCGCTTGAGCGTTATCGAACCTAGAGCATGCACTGTGCCATCAAACTTTTTTCCAGTTAAAACAGGTAGATAGAATTTTTTTGCGGGTATGGCAGCGGCGTTTTGTAAAGCGGCCGAGACACCCGACCTACCGCTGCGCCGCGCAAATCGCCCCGCAACCCGCGTGGCAGCAAGCGGCGCATGGCCGCCGCTGAGGTGTTAGGGGTTTGAGACAGCATGCCGGGTGAATGCGCTGCATCGCCGCGCAAATGGCAGCGGCTATTTGCGCTTGAGCTTGCGGCTGCTCAGCTGGATCCAGGCCGGGGCATGATCGCTGGGGTGTTCCTCGCCGCGCACCCAGGTGTCCACACCGGCCGCCTGCAGATAAGGCGCCAGCGCCGGGTTGAGCAGCAGGTGGTCGATGCGCAGCCCGGAGTTGCTCTGCCAGTGGCGGCGGAAGTAATCCCAGAAGGTGAACAGCTGTTTGTCCGGGTGCAGCGTGCGCAGCGCATCCACCCAGCCCTGATCGAGCAGACGCTGGAAGCATGCGCGGCTCTCGGGTTGCAGCAAGGCATCCTTGAGCCAGGAGCGGGTGTTGTAGATATCGAAGTCGCTCGGCACCACGTTGAAGTCGCCGGCCAGCACCACCGGGTGTTCGCTGGCCTGCAGCGTCTGCGCATGCTCGATCAGTTGCTCGAACCACCTGAGCTTGTAATCGAATTTCGGGCCGGGCTGCGGGTTGCCATTGGGCAGGTACAGGCAGGCCACCACCACGCCCTGTACCGCCGCTTCTATATAGCGCGCCTGGCTGTCCCATTCGGCACCGGGCAGGCCGCGGCGAATCTCCAGCGGCTGGGTATCGCGGCCAAGAATCGCCACGCCGTTCCACGCCGTCTGCCCCTGATACACCACACCATAGCCGGCCGCCTCGATGTCACTGGCCGGGAACGACTTGTCCGGCGTCTTGAGCTCCTGCAGGCACACCACATCCGGCTGTTCGCGCTGCAGCCAGCTCAGCAGGTTGGGCAGTCGGGCGTTGATGCCATTGATATTGAAGGTGGCGATGCGCAGGCGCTTCATCGGCGGCTCCCGGTACGGTCATGTCCCCGGGTTATGACCGGCTCGAGGGGCTATCGATGCGGGAGAATGATGGGCGGCACCCGCTCAGGCCGGGGCATGGCCAGCAATCGCGGCGCGCGTGGTCTGCGACGGCAGCTCGGCGAACAGCTCGAAGTATTCGGCGGCGAAATGGCTGAGGTGATAGAAGCCCCATTGCGCGGCCGCGTCGCCGATCGGCAGCTGCGCGGCCTGGGTACTCATCAGGGTTCGCCGCACGCCGTTGAGGCGCACCGCGCGCAGGTAGTTGAGCGGCGTGGTGTCGGCGACCGCATGGAAGCTGTTCTGCAAGGTGCGCCGGCTGACCTGCAGGCGCTCGCACAGGTCGATCACGCTGGGCGCACGGGTCATCTGCGCGGCCACCAGGCGGTGGCATTTCTCGACGATAAAGCTGCGTGTCGAGCTCTGCGAGCGTTGCTGCTTGTCGCATGCCGGGTCGCTCATCAGTTGCAGCAGCTCATCGAGCATCGCCTGCTCCAGGGGGCGCTCCCAGGCACCGTCGGGGGCCTCGCTGGTCAAGGCCTGGGCAAACATCGCCAGCAGGCGGCGGCGGGCAGCGGCGAAACGCTTGGGCGGCACGCGGATCACCGGCTGGCGCAGCAGCGCAGCGATGTCCTTCGCCTCGGCCGTGTGCGCCAGGGCCTGCTCGAACAGTTCGCGCTCGAAGGTGACGGACAGCAGCTGCATGCCGGTCGGCATGTGGAACATGAACTCCTCGCCGCCGTTGAGAAAGAACAGGCTGCTGTCGTCCACGTCGCGGCCCTGCATGCGTATCGAGCCCGGCACGTTGATCGGCACGGCGAAACACATGCGCTCACGGGGCGCCACGCCGTTCTGCACCACACGCTGATTGATCTGCTCCAGAAACATGTGGCAATGCTCTGTGGTGAGCTGCATGAGCGAGCTTTCGCTGCAGCCGGCGCTCAGCTGGCTGTAGTCCTGGCTCCACTGCTGAACGGTGGCGGCATGCACGTGGATGTCGCGGAAATGGCTGATGTTGTGGGTTTTCATGGCCTGCAGCGCCCTCGCCAGCCTTATTGTTTTCCGGCTGCGTACGCGCCGGATGGTCGCACATAGCGCCTCGCCCGTGAACGGGCAATGCACCTGCCATGGGCTATCCAAGTGCCAATTTGGGATACCGGCTGCAGGCGCGCAGCGGAGATGATCGGCGTACCTGAACCGATATCCCGTAGAGACCGTCATGAGCGAAGCCAAGTTCGAAGCCCTGCATTTTGCCGATGCCCCGCAAATCCTTTCCAGCAGCCTGCCCGGCCCGAAAACCAGCGAAGCCCTGGCCCTGTCGGCGCGCACCGAGTCGATGGCCCGGGGTGGCGGCCGTATGCCCATCGCCATGGACCGTGCGTTCGGCGCGACCTTCAAGGATCCGGACGGCAACACCTACATCGACCTCTCCGCTGGCGTCGGCGTAAGCAGCGTCGGCCGCTGCCACCCGCAGGTGGTGGCGGCCATTCGCGAGCAGTCCGAAGTGCTGATGCACGCGCTGGAGATCAACAGCACCCGGCGCACCGAGCTGGCCGCCAAGCTCTCCGAGATCGCGCCGCCCGGGTTGCGCGGCGACTGCATCACGTTTTTCACGCAAAGCGGCAGCGACGCCCTCGAAGCCGCGATCAAGTTCGCCAAGCGCATCACCGGCCGCCACCAGATCATCGCCTTCCACGGTGGCTACCACGGCGTCTGGCACGCCTCGGGTGCGCTGACCACCGGCACCGCCTACCGCAAGGGCTTTGGCGCGCAGATGGGCGGCGTGATCCACGCGCCCTACCCCTACGCCTATCGTTTCCCGTTCGACACCACCCACAAGAGCGCCGAGCAGATCGCCGGCGAGTACGTCGACTACCTGCTCAACACGCCCTACACCGGCGCCGATGACGTGGCCGCGGTAATCGTCGAGCCCGTGCAGGGTGAAGGCGGCTACGTGCCGCCGTCGCCCGAATTCCTGCAGCTGCTGCGCGCGGCCTGCGACCGCAGCGGCGCGCTCTTGATCGTCGACGAAGTGCAGGCCGGTGCCGGGCGTACCGGCAAGATGTGGGCCGTCGAGCACTCGGACGTCAAGCCGGACATGCTCACCTTCGGCAAGGGCATCGGCAGCGACCTGCCGATGGCCGGGCTGATCATGCGTTCGGACCTGGCCGCGCAGATTCCTGACGGCTCGATGCCCAACACCTTTGCCGCCAACTCGCTGTCCGCCGCCGTGGCACTGACCAACATCGCCATCATCCAGGACCCGCAGCTCGACCTGCTCAACCGCGCCCATGCACTGGGCCTGGAAGCCCAGGAACGCATCCGCGGCTTCAACAGCCCGCTGGTGGGCGAGGTACGCGGCCGTGGCCTGATGATCGGTATCGAACTGGTCGAGGATCCAGCCACCAAGGAGCCGCTCTCGCGCGACAAGATCGGCCAGCTGATGGGCTACCTGATGAGCCACGGCGTGCTGATGATCCCCTGCGGCCGCTACAGCAACGTGATGCGCGTGATGCCGTCGCTGACCATCTCCCGCGCGCTGTTCTTCAAGGCACTGGACATCTTTGGCGACGCCCTGGCGTCGCTGAAGGCTTGATCGACTCTCCAACTTCCGTGGATACGCACATGACTCAGCACCTGCAACACTTCATCGCCGGCACTGCCGCCGAAGCCTCCGACGGTCGTCGTATCGACCTGATCGATCCGGTAACCGAACAGGTTTACGGCAGCTCCGCCCGCGGCACCACCGAGGACGTCAACCGCGCCGTGGAAGCGGCGCGCAGCCAGCTCGAAGGCGGTGCCTGGAGCCAGCTCGATGGTTCCCAGCGCGCTCGCCTGCTGAACAAGCTGGCCGACCTGGTGGAACGCGACAGCGAATTGCTGGCCGACTTCGACGCCAATGCCATCGGCCGCTCGCCGATGGAGCCACGGCGCATGGACCTGCCCAACGCCATCGCCAACCTGCGTGCCGCTGCCGGCTGGGCCAACCAGCTCGAAGGCCGCACCATTCCCAGCGGCGGCTACTTCGGCACCAAGACCCTGTCGTACACCGTGCGGGAGCCGATCGGCGTAGTCGGCGCCATCGTGCCGTGGAACTCGCCCCTGATGATCACCGTATGGAAGCTCGCCGCCCTGCTGGCCGCCGGCTGCAGCGTGGTGGTCAAGCCTTCCGAAGAAACCCCGCAGTCGGCCCTGCACCTGGCTGCCCTGGCCAAGGAGGCGGGCTTTCCCGATGGCGTGATCAACATCGTTACCGGCTACGGCGCCGAAGTGGGCCGCGCCCTGTGCGAACACCCGGACGTCGCCAAGATCAGCTTCACCGGCAGCCCCGAAGCGGGCCGCGAGATCCAGCGCACCGCCGGCGTGCTGTTCAAGCGCGTGGCCCTGGAGCTGGGCGGCAAGAGCCCGCAGATCGTCTTCGACGACGCCTCCTTCGAGGATGCCCTGTTCGGCTGCTCCCTCGGCCTGTTCGCCAACCAGGGCCAGGTCTGCGCGGCCGGCTCGCGCATCCTGGTGCAACGCGGCGTCGCCGAACGTTTCGCCGCCGCACTGGCCCAGGCGGCCAGTGCGGTGAAGGTTGGCGACCCGCGCCAGCCCGACACCCAGATGGGCCCGGTGGCCAAGAAGGCGCAGTTCGACCGCGTCAACCGTTACATCCAGCTGGGCATCGACCAGGGCGCGACGCTGCTGGCCGGCGGCGTGTCGAACCCCGACAAGGGCTTCTTCGTGCGCCCGACGATTTTCGCCAATGCCCGCAACGACATGGCCATCGCCCGTGACGAGATCTTCGGCCCGGTCGGCACGCTGATCACCTTCGACACTGAAGAAGAAGCCATCGCCCTGGCCAACGATTCCAGCTATGGCCTGGCGGCCACCGTGTGGACCAGCAACCTGGCCCGCGCGCACCGCGTGGCCGCTGCCCTGAAAACCGGCGCGGTGGGCGTCAACTGCTGGAGCCCGCTGGATGCCAACCTGCCCTGGGGCGGCGTGAAGACCAGCGGTATCGGCCGTGAAGGCGGCTTTGGCGGCGCGCTCGCCTACACCGAGGAGAAGGTGGTCACCGTGCTGCTGCCCAACTGAGTGTGTTCCGCGGGGCCGGTAATCCTGCCGGCCGCCCGTGACTTCCGGACCCTGATGACCAATAAGAAGAGACTGCGATGAATACGCTGAGAAAAGAACCAGTCGAGCACTACCCAAGATCCTTGATCGTGCTGCACTGGGTACGTGCGGTGCTGATCATCGGCCTGCTGTGGGCTGGCTGGCACATGACCGGGATGAGCGACGAAGAGGAAAGCAAGTTCGTGCTCTATTACCCCTGGCACAAGTCCTTTGGCGTGCTGGCCTTTCTGGTGGTGCTGATCCAGATCGCCACTCGCCTGAGGACCCCGGTGCTGCCCAAGCCGCCGTTGAGCCTGGCCAGCCACGAGCGTGTGCTCGCGCGGCTGGTGCAGCGCTCCATGTACGTGCTGCTGGTGCTGGTGCCGCTGATGGGCTACTCGATGTCGAGCACCTACACCATGAGCGACGGCGTGTACTTCTTCGGCGTCGACCTGCCGGAGCTGCTGGCCAAGAACGACGACTGGTTCGTGGTCTTCCAGTGGCTGCACAAGGTGCTGGCCTACACCCTGCTCGGCCTGATCGTGGTGCACCTGATCGGCTCGCTGAAGCATCGCTTCTTCGACCAGGACAAGCGCAACGATGTAATGAAACGCATGCTGTAAAGGCCGGTAATCCTACTGAAAAACAAGCGCCACCTCAGGGTGGCGCTTGTTTTTGCGGGCTGAAAACCCTTAGAACCTATTCACGATCTTTATGAGCATGAAGCGGCAGCTACGAGGCAAAAGCGGACATCCAGCGCTTTGGCTTTTTTATGTTTCTCTCGTGCAAAAGTAACTGACGACGCCAATCGCCCCTTCAGGAGGCCGAGTGGAATCGTTGTGGAGAGGGTTGAGCGACATGGATGTCGCGAGAGCCGCGATGGGCCAGGGATGGCCCTTCGCGGCGGGCCCTCGGAACAATGATGGAGCGAGGGAACCCCAGCGAAGCTGGGGCCGTATGTCGGGGCTAGACCTTTTGGTTTCTTTTGGGGCAATGCCAAAAGAAACCCGCTCGTCAGAGCGGAACCGAGCACATAAACAACTCGGTAATGCTGGCGGACTCATGTCGGTACGGGCGGGGACGCCCAGTCCATGCCCGTGATTTTTCGCGGGCATGGCCCGCTCCCACAGATAATCACCAGCCACCCTAACGGGGGCGACTGGCCGCTTCCGCCACTTAGCTGCCAAAGTCGACGAGCCTGTACTGAAAAATCATGAACAGGTTGTTACCGATAGCGTTGAATCAGAACTCCATCCAGACGATGAACTGCAGGTAGGTATTGGTGCCCGGGCCGCTCTGCAGGCCGCCGTTCTCGCGCCATTTGTTCGGCTTGTAGAAGCCCACCAGCGGCGACAGGGTGATGTTGTCGGTCACCATCCAGTCCAGGAACAGATCGACCTCCTGGCCGCTGTAGTCCTGCTCGTCACGCCGCGACAGCTGGTGGAAGTTGAAGTACATGGCGTTGAGGGTCAGCTTGTCGGTCGGCTGCAGCGAGAACTGCACATCGTTGATGCGCATGTTCGAGGTGACCGAGCCCGCGTAGTTCACGCCGACTTCGCCCTGCAGGCGCTTGCGATAGCCGCCCTGGAACAGGAAGTCCCAGCCTTCCGAATAACGCGAGAAGCGGTAACTGACCGCAGGCGTCCAGCGCACGTCGCTGAAGGTGTAGCCGGCATCGAAGAACATCGCCCGCTGCGAGCCCGAGCTTTTTTCCTGGCGCGCCACCTCGAACGCGAAGTCGGCGTCCTCGATACCGGCGCTGCCCTGGCCGCGGATGCTGTAGACATCCATGCCCTCGCGCTCCATGCGATCGGCAAAGGCGTAATGCTCATCGACGTGCAGGCCATGGATGTAGGTCGAGCCGATCGAGCCGAATGCCGTGGTGTAGTCGACGGTGGCCGCGGCGACTTCGGTCTTGGACTGCCCCGGGCTGTCGATCTTCAGCCACATCATGCTGCCGTGCAGGCCTTCCGTACCGCCGAGCTTCAATACCGCCGAATTGCCGAACGCCAGGCGCGGGCCCAGGTAGAACGCGCCACCACGGTCGAAGCGGCCATCGGTGACCCCTTCGATGGGGTTGAAGGCACGCCCGGGCGAGAAGCCGTCATCGGTGATCAGAAAGCCGTCCAGCGTGACGATCTGCCGGCCGAAGGAGAAATCCACACCATCGGTGCCCAGGGCCGGGAACATGTCGCCGGACTTCCAGCCCAGGTAGGCATCCTCCAGCGAGGTTCGGCGTTCTTCGCCATTGGTGAGGCCGCCCGGATCGCCATCCCCGAATGATCCCGAACTGATCATGCTCAGGCCACCGTATAGCGAACCCTCTGCGATCTTGTCGGTGGCGCCGGTCAGGCCGTATTTGATGAAGCCTTCCTGCCAGTGCATTCGCCCGGGCTCGCGCTCGGGATCAACCAGGTAGTTCTCGTTGGCGGTGTACCAGCCGACCCCCGCCCAGATGTTGGCATTCAGCACGGTGGCGCCGTCGTTCTCGTTGTACAGCTCATAGGCCCGGGCCTGGGAGCCGACCGTACAGAGGGCGAGCAGTGACAAGACCGGGGCATAACTGTGGGTGCGCATGACGTCTCTCCTGTTGTTGTTATTGATGAGGCGAGCCGCGAGTGTTTTCCCCGCAACCCCGGCAGCGGTATCCCAAATCAGCAACGAACTACGCTGCGCGCGCACTTTCGCCCTCATCGCGCCAGCGCCTGCGCCAAAAACGACCGCCCCGCCGTCATTCATTGCCATTTTGGGATAAGGCCCAGCAGGCCCCCGGCCCTATGCTCGGCCCATAAGAACAAATAAGAACCGAGGTACCTGTCATGACGCTCATGTCGTTCCCCCCGCTTTTCCGTCAGCGCCGCTGGCTGCTCGCAGCCCTCTTCACCTGCGCCCTCCCCGGCGTGGTCAGCGCCCACCATTCCTTCGCGATTTTCGACCAGACCAAGACGGTCACCATCAAGGGCGTGGTTTCGCGCTTCGCCTGGACCAACCCCCACGTCGCCATCTATGTCGACGCTCCCGGCCCACCTGAGCAGCACTTCAAGATCGAGACCGGCAGCGTCAATGCGCTCAGGCGCATGGGCTGGAAGGCCAACCTGATCAAGGCGGGCGATGAGGCCGAGGTGACCTTCAAGCCCCTGAAGAACGGCGAGCCTGGCGGGCTGCTGGTCGAGATCAAGATTGGCGACACGGTGCTCACCGGTGGCGGCTGACCGCTGCTGCCCTGCACCACCACCGCTCTGAATCCACAGGCTGGAGACATCTGCATGAAACCGACACGACACCTGGCACCGGTAGCGTTGTTCCTGGGCGCCCTTTGCATGGCCCTGGCCGCCACCAGCGGTGCGGCCGAAATCGCTGCGAAAAAGCCCAACATCAGCGGCACCTGGGAGCGCACCCCGGACGACTGGTTCGGCGAAGATCCGGATGACCCGGTGCTGCCTGGCGGCCCCATGCCGCTCAAGGAGCCATACGCCAGCCAGTACACCGAGCTGAAGAAGAGGCAGGCCGAGGCCAACCAGGCTGGCACGCCCCTGGCCACCACCAGCGCCAGGTGTTTGCCGGAGGGCATGCCGACGCTGATGGCGGCGCTGTTTCCGATCCAGATCATTTATGACGACAACAACGTGATCGTGCTTGGCGAATACCTGCAGCAGGTGCGCCGCATCATCCTCAACGAGCCGCTGCCGCCACTGGACGAACTCGACCCGGTTTATCAAGGCCACTCACGCGGCCGCTGGCAGGGCGACACCCTGGTCGTGGAAACCCGCGCCATCCGCACCGACGTGACCTTCTACGACGTGCCGCACAGCGAGAAGGTGAAGATCACCGAGCACATCCGCCTCACCGCGCCCGATCACCTGCAGAACCATGTGGTGATCGAGGATCCGCAGATCCTCACCAAGCCCTACGAATTCACCTTCGAATACAAGCGCTCGGACTACCGCATCGAGGAATACGTCTGCGAGAACAACCAGATCGTCATCGACAGCGAAGGCAAGGCCACCCTTAAAACGGACTGAGTAACAGCCACTGTCGACCATCATCAGGAGAGGATCGGATGCAACGCCCAATAACAATCAGCATCCTGCAACCCGCCATGCACGGCGCCCTGCTGGCGCTGGCCCTGGCCACCAGCGCCCTGGCCGAGGTGCCGCGCCTGCCCACCGCCGTGGCGGTGCCGGACTCCGGCAAGCCGCCGCTGTCCTCGGCGACGTACAGGGGTACCGAGTACGCCGACCTGAACGCGCACGGCTACGTCGAGCAGGAGTTCTACCTGCAAGGCGTTGCGCCGGCGATCACCGCGGCCGGGCAAACCCTGCTCGAAGCGCCCTATACCACCCGCATGCTGGTGCGCAAACCCGCCGACCCGGCGCGTTTCAACGGCACGGTGATCATCGAGCCGTTCAGCTGGTTCGGCGAGCGCGCCGCGGGCTGGATTCTCACCCGCGACTACCTGCTGCGCCATGGCTATGCCTATGTCGGTTACACGCTGAACATCAACCAACCCGCGGTCGATCCCAAGTTCAGCGCCGCTGACCCGGCCGTCGAGGCCGATGGCATCGCCCAGTACGGCAAGATCGTCAACTTCGACTTCATGCGCCGCTTCGACTACGCCCGCTACGCGCCTCTGGGCAGCTATTACGATGCCAGGCAGTTCACCCGCGGCGACGCGCCGGATCCCTTCGTGCCGCAATCCCAGGGCATCGGCGCGCAACTGGCGCTGCTGCTCAAGAGCCACACGCCAAAAGGCCCGCTGGCCGGGCTCGAGGTCAAGCGCGTGTACGTCAACAGCTGGGCAGTGACCGCCCAGGTGTGGATGGACTACCTCGACCAGGGGCGCCACCAGCAGTGGCGCATGCCGGACGGCAAACCACTGGTCGACGCCTACATGACCGGCCGCATGGCCTACGGCGAAGTCGGCGGCGATGTCATCCGCGTGCCGCGCAAGATGCCGGGCGACGCGCCTTTCGTGACCGTCTACAGCCAGTCCGAGCTGATGCACGACGTGCTCGAAGGCATCGCCCTGCCCGCCGATACCGACACACCCAAGCTTCGTTACTACGAAGTGACCGGCATGCCGCACCTGCGCCTGGCCGATCTCGGCACCCAGCACAGCGAACGCCTCGCCGCCGATGTCGGCAAGGGCAACGACCCGCGCTGCCTGACGCTCTACGACGAGCCGGCGGAGCTGGTCATCGCGGCGCTGCTCGACGGCATGGACCGCTGGGTTCGTGACGGCAAGCCGATGCCCAAGGCCCCGCGCGTGCCACGCCAGGGCAATAGCGCGGTGCGCGACGCCGCTACCGGCAACCTGCTAGGCGGCGTACGGCCGCCGTGGATCCAGGCGCCCAGCGCCACCTACCTCACCGACCAGGAAACCGCTTGCGGGCTGATTTACGACACCAAGGTGGCGTATTCGCGGCAAGCGCTGCGCAAGCGCTACGGCAGCTACGCGCAGTACCAGAAGGCCTTCGAAGATGCCAAGGCGCGCTCGGTGCGCGAAGGCTACCTGCTGCCCGAGGACGCCAAGGGCCTGCAACCGATCGCCAAACCCCACGACTTCTAACCCGCATCAGGGAGACAACCGATGTCAGCGGAATTCATTGCCTGGCTCTACGCGTCATCGCTGAGCACCTCCATCCGGGACATGCTCTGGGTGGTGCCCACCGTGCAGAGCATCCACATCGTCGCCATCGCCGCGATCTTCGGCTCCGCGGTGATCTCCGACCTGCGCCTGGCCGGCGTACTGGCCGTCGATCGCCCGGCCCGCGAGGTGATAGCCCGCTACTACCCGTGGATGCGCAACGCCCTGCTGGTGCTGCTGGCCACCGGCCTGATCATGATCATCGGCGAGCCGGACCGGGTACTGGTCAACTCCACCTTCTGGCTGAAGATGGCCCTGGTGATCGGCGCCTTCGCGGTGGCCTGGAGCATCCGCCGACCGCTGCTCAAGCCGGCTCCCGGCGGGCCGCAAAGCGATGCCATTCACCCTGGCATCAAGGTGCTGGCCTGGCTGTCGATCGCGCTGTGGTGCGTGGTGATCTTCTGCGGTCGCTGGATCGCCTACTCGATCTAATTCATCCAACGCTCTCAGGTAGCCGTCATGGACATTCAATCACTGCTGCAAACCCTGCAGGACACCGCGATCGCCACGCTGATCCGCGAGTCCGACACCTGCTTTCCGGCCCTGGAGTCGCTGCATGTCATCGGCATCGCCCTGGTGCTGGGCACCATCGTGGTGGTCGACCTGCGCCTGCTCGGCATCGCCGCGCACCGCCCAGGCGCGCTGCGGCTGATCAAGGAAATGCTGCCCTTTACCTGGGCCGCCTTCGTGACGTGCGTGGTGACCGGCGTGCTGATGTTCATGGCCAACGCCACCACCTACGCCGAGAACCCCATGTTCCTCTGCAAGATGGGCCTGCTGGGCCTGGCCGGCCTGAACATGGCGATCTTTCACCTCGGCGCGTTTCGCCGCATCCATGAGTGGGACACCGACCTGCCACCGCCGACCCAGGCGCGAATCGCCGGGTTCAGTTCGCTGGCATTGTGGACCGGGGTGATCTTTCTCGGCCGCTGGATCGCGTTCGTCTGATGGCCAGCCTACCGCTGAACGACCGCGATGCCGCGCCGCCCGCGGGCCGGGTCGTGAACCCCGCCTCCGGGCGCTGGGAGTCGCTGGCCATGGTGCTGCTGACCCTCGGGGTGATCGCTTGCGTAGCCGGTTACCTGCTGCTGCGCCCGCGGGAGGTTGGCCCACCCGCGGCATTGAGCTGGCAGGTGCGCTCGTTCGACGGTTTGAATGCGGTCGACCAGGCGATTCACAGCGCGCTGCTGCCGGCGGGTGAGGAAATCATCTGGAACAACAACGACACCGGCGGCTGGATCACCCTGGAGCACGCCCAGAAGATCGTCCTGCCACCCTTCTATCGTGACGCGTTCTGGAAGGGCAACGGCGAGGTGCACTGGCAACTGATTCTACCGGGCAGCCACCAGGCCCATGCGCGCACCCCTGACGGTGAAGCCGCCAGTTCGGCGCAGAGCCCCAGCCAGGTTTCCCAGGCCACCCAGGGCCAGGGCGCCGCCGTTTACTACGGCTCGGGGGGGCACCTGCCGGGGCAGAGCGCTTACCTGCTGGTGATCGGCCATGCCCACGCTGGAGTGATGTGGGCCAACCAGGCAACCATCTGGGTGCACCCGGACCCGAACGCGCCCTACCCCGGCATCGTCAAGCCGGAATCGCTGGTCAGCAAGGGCTGGCGGCAGGTCATCGCCTACGACGGCAACAGTGAAATCGAACGTGTGAAAGGAACCCAGCCATGATTACCTGCCCAACACGTCGGCCACGGCTGCGCGCCTGCCTCGCCCTGCTGGTGCTGCTCCCCGCACTGGCCCTGGCCGGCCATGCGCAGGCGGCCGCGAAGAAACTCAAGATCGGCGTGACGCTGCACCCCTACTACAGTTTCGTCGCCAATATCGTCGGCGACCGCGCCGAGGTGGTGGCGCTGATTCCGGGTGCAGCCAACCCGCACAACTATCAGCCGCAGCCTGCCGACATCACCCGCGCGATGACCCTCGATGCCCTGGTGGTCAACGGCATCGGCCACGACGAGTGGGCCGGGGCCATCGTCAAGGCGGCCGGGCGCAGCGCGAACCTGCCGATCATCCAGGCCAATGCCTCGGTCGCGCTGATCCCGGTTGGCGGCGACCAGAGCGGCGCCAAGGTGGTCAACCCACATACCTTCGTTTCTACCACGGCGGCGATCCAGCAGGTGTTCGAAATCGCCCGCCGCCTTGGCGAGCTGGACCCGGACAACGCCGCCCTCTACCGGCGCAACGCCATGGCCTACGCCGGGCGCATTCGCGCGCTGCGTGCCCAGTTCATGAGCCGCTTTGCCGGGCTGGACCTGTCCACCTTCCGCTGCGCCACCACCCACGCCGGCTACGACTACCTGATGCAGGAGTTCGGCCTGTTCGTCAGTGCAGTGATCGAACCCCGCCACGGCGTAGCACCGACCGCGCGGCAGCTGGCCAACACCATCGAAGCCATCAAGAAGGCCCAGGTGCGGGTACTGTTCGCCGAGAAGACCTTTTCCCTCGACCTGGCCAAGCCCATCGAGGCGGCCACCGGGGTGAAGGTATTCGCCCTGTCCCACATCACCGGCGGCACCTACAGCGCCGACGAGTTCGAAGTCGCCAT
This sequence comes from Pseudomonas sp. G34, assembly GCF_031119625.1. Lineage (GTDB taxonomy): Bacteria > Pseudomonadota > Gammaproteobacteria > Pseudomonadales > Pseudomonadaceae > Aquipseudomonas. The sequence goes on along the minus strand of NZ_JAVHZV010000029.1, from coordinate 269,290 downwards.
GCGCGAAAACCTGGAAACCCTGGCCGAAGCCGTCGAGTACACCCAGCAATGAGCAAGCAAAACAGCCTGCGCGGCCCCGCCCTGGTGTTCGCGAACGTATCCCTGAAGTTGGGCGGCAGCCATGTGCTGGACGCGGTGAACTTCCAGGTCGAGGCCGGTGCGCTGCATTGCCTGGTCGGCCCCAATGGCGGCGGCAAGACCTCACTGGTGCGTGCGCTGCTGGGGCAGATGCCGCATACCGGCAGCATCCGCATCGATGGCGAGCCCAGCCACCCGGTGGGCTATGTGCCGCAACTGGCGGACTTCGACCGCAACGTACCGATGACCGTCTATGACGTGATGGCCTTGCTCGGCCAGCGCCGGCCAGCCTTTCTGGGCTCCAGCCGGGCGGCCAGGGCGGCCAATGCCGAGGCGCTGCAGCGTACCGGCGTGGCCGGCATGGGCCATAAGGCGTTTGGTAGTCTGTCTGGCGGCCAGCGCCAGCGCGTGCTGCTGGCCCAGGCCATCACGCCGTTGCCGCGCCTGCTGATTCTCGATGAACCCACCGCCGGGATCGACAAGCCAGGGCTGCAGTTGGTGGAGAACCTGGTGCAGGAACTGCACGCCAGCGGCGTCACCATCGTGTGGATCAACCACGACCTCGAACAGGTGCGGCGTATCGCCCAGTCGGTGACCGTGCTCAACCAGCGCGTGCTGTTCCACGGTGCCGCCCAGAAGCTGCCGACCAGTTGGAGCGACGCTGATGAGTGATCTGTACAGCTGGATACGCGACCACCTGCAGGCGCTGGCCGCCAGCCAGGTGCTGCCGCAGCCGTTCGAATACGAGTTCGTCATCAATGCCCTGCTCTGCGCCTTGCTGATCGGCCCGCTGCTCGGCGTGCTGGGCTCCATGGTGATGATCAAGCGCATGGCGTTCTTCAGCCAGTCGGTCGGCAATGCCGCGATGACCGGCGTGGCCATCGGCGTGCTGGTCGGCGAGTCCTACACCTCGCCGTACCTGTCGATGTTCGGTTTCTGCCTGCTGTTCGCCCTGACGCTCAAGTACACCCAGCACCGCACCACGCTGGCCAACGACACGCTGATCGGCGTGTTCCTGTCGATTTCCCTGGCGGTCGGTGCCTCGCTGCTGCTGTTCGTGTCGGCGAAGATCAATACCCACGTGATGGAGAGCGTGCTGTTCGGCTCGATTCTGGCGGTCGACCACACCGACATGAACGTACTGCTGGGCGTTACCCTGGTATGCGCGCTCATCGGCCTGCCACTGTACAACGCGATGCTGCTGGCCAGCCTCAACCCCAGCCTGGCCCATGCGCGCGGCGTGCCGGTGCGGGTGGTCGAATACCTGTTCGTGGTGCTGGTCACCCTGGTAACGGTGGCCTGCCTGAAAATCATCGGCGCCGTGCTGGTCGAAGCCCTGCTGCTCATCCCGGCCGCAGCCGCACGCAACATCAGCCGCTCCTTGCCGGTGCTGGTCACCCTCGCCGCGTTGATCGCCACCTTCTCCTGCGTGGTCGGCATCCTGGTGCCCATGCAGTTCTACATCCCGGTGCCCACCGGCGGCGCGATCGTGATCGTCGCCGCCCTGGTGTTCGTGCTGACCACCATCATCCGCGCCAGTACCGCCCGTTTCAGGGGAGCCAGCGTATGAGCCTGACCGTGTTTTCAGTGCGCCCCCGCGCAGTGCGCTGGCTGTTTCTGGCCCTACTGCTGGGCGCGTCAACAGCCGTGTTCGCGGGCAGCGCACCGCCACGGGTACTGGTTGCCCTGCCGGCCCTGCATGCACTCACCGCGAGCCTTTGCCAGGGCACCCGCATCACCGCCGTGCGCATCCCGGCAGACGCCGCGGTGCCCATGCAAAGCCAGGCCAGTGCCCTGGCGCGCCTGGATCCTGGCGTGTTCCAGCAGGCCGATGCGGTAATCACCCTGAGCAGCCTGTGGCACTCCGACCCCCTGTTCGCCAGCGCGCGCCGGCACAACCTGCGCATCGTCGAGATCGACGCATCGCGCTCCTGGGATCCGGTCAAGCCGGGTGTGGCGGTAACCCAAGCCCCGGCCAACGACGTGCCGTGGGCTGCAGCTGACGATCAGCACAGCGCGGGGCCATCGCCCTATGCCTGGCTCGGCCCGGTCAACGCGATGCGCATGTCGGCAATCATCGCCGCCGACCTGGCACGCCTTTCCCCCGAGGATGCGCCGCGAATCGCCCATAACCTCAGTGCGCTGGAAAACCGCTTACGCCAGCTCAAGGCCGACTACGGCCCGCGCCTGGCGCAGATCCCGGACCTGCGGGTGCTGTCGCTGGCGGACGAGTTCATCTACCTGTTCGGCGAGTTCGATATCTTCGTCGACGGCTGGTTCGTGCGCCAGGACATCGACTGGAGCCAGGCCGACCGTGAGGCCCTGAGCCGTTACCTGCGCGAGCACGACATCAAGGTGGTGGTGCACAAATGGCCGCCGGACGCTGCCATCACCCAGGCCATCGAAGCCGGCGGCGCACGCCTGCTGCTTCTCGATGCCGGCAACCCGGGCATTCTCGCCGACCCGAGCAAAGCCTACGACGAGCTGGTGCGCGCCGACCTGGATGCCGTGCTGGCGGCGTTCGCCCCGCCGAGCCAGGCCGCGCACTCTGTCACCAACCCTGACCCTGGAGCCCCACAGCCATGAAACGCTTCTGTTCCGTTGTTCGAACCGCGGTGCTGGGCACGCTCGTGCTCAGCCAGGCCGCACTTGCCCACGGCCCGGTATTCGACTGCTACATCGAGCAGGACGACGCGGTGAAATGCGAAGCGGGCTTCACCGACGGCAGCTCGGCGGCCGGTCGCAAGGTGCATGTACAGGACGCCAGCGGCAAGGTGCTGCTCGACGGCAGCATCGGTGCGGACGGTACCTACGGCTTCAAGCCACCCGCTGCTGACTACAGCGTGGTGTTTCTCGGCGGTGACGGTCACGCCGTCACCATCCAGTCTTCCGATATCACGAGGTAGTAACGCCATGATCCTTGCACACCGACTGCTCCAGACACTGACCTGCGCCGCCCTGGCCAGCGCCACCAGCTTTGCCCACGCGCATTTTCAACTGCTTTACGTGGACGACACCGCGATGCAGAAGGCCCATGAACTGGAGGTCGCGGCGGTGTTCACCCACCCGTTCGACGGCGGCCCGACCATGGCCATGGGCAAGCCTCTGGCGTTCAGCCATATCAATTCCCATAACGGCGAGAAAACCGACCTGCTGCACTACCTGCGCCCCGTTGAATGGCAAAGCCAGGAAAACCGTGCAGGCGCCTTCCGCGCCACCCTCCCCAAGGAAATGATGCGCGCCCTGGGTGATCATATTTTCGTCCTGGAGCCCGAGCCCTATCTGGAGGCCGAGGAAGATCTGTACATCCAGCAGTTCACCAAGCTGATCGTCAACGTCGGTGGTGTACCCGGCCAGTGGGCAGACGCCCAGGATCTGCCGGTCGATATCAAGCCGCTCAGCAAGCCCTATGCGAACTGGACCGGCGGCGTGTTCCGCGCTCAGGTGCTGGCCGACGGCAAACCCGTCCCCTACGCGCAGATCGAGGTCGAGTACCTCAACCATGGCGTCGAGCTCGACAGGAACGCCTTCAACCCGAAGGGCGAAGTCACCTCGCCGCAACCCGCCTTCAATACCCTGAGTACCTATTCGGATGCCGAAGGCGTGGTGACCATCGGCCTGCCCCGCGCCGGCTGGTGGGGCATCGCCGCACTCGATATCGGCAGCACCAAGACCTACAAGGGCAAGGCGCTGTCCCAGGACGCCGTGCTGTGGATACAGGCCCGCGACATGCAGTGACCGCCAGGCCAAGACGTGCTGGTGCTACACCGGCAATTCACCACGGCGCATATCGATCCGTGCGTGCCAACGTATTGGCCTCTGGCGTCAGCGCGGGGCCTTGGGGCGGATCAACGGGCAGGTGGAGCAGTATTCCACCGGGTCGCTGGCCTGGTAGTAGAAGCAGCAGGTGCGGCGGAAACGCACCGCGCGGGCGCCGTCATCGACAGGCGTCAGTGGCCGGTTGAAGTGCTGCAGCGGGTTGTAGTCGAGGCCGAACAGGCTTGCGGGCGCCTCGGTGGTCAGCCAGCGAAAGTCCTCGGCGCAGCGTTGGCGCGTCACGGCGCATTCGAGCTTGGCCAGGCGCCGCTCGTACAGCGAGTAGACGCGCACCGCGGTGTTTTCCCAGAGGATGCGTCGCGACACGCCGGTGAGCCGGTAGAAACTCTCCCACAGCGGCTGCAGCAAGCCGGCGAACAGCTGACCGGCCAGCGCCGCGCGCCAGGCCTCACGCGCGCCGGGTTGCGGCTGGCTGACGGCCAGGCTGCGCAGCGGCAGCGCCGAGGTCCACAGGCCATCGTCGTGGCCGTACTCGATAAAGGTGTTGTCCAGCGACAGCTGCAATCCCTTGTCGTAGGCGGACATCGCGTACAGGCAGGCGCCGGTGAGCAGAAAAGACTGACGCTTGCCCAGCAGCGAGGCGGTGATGCGCCGCGACGGCGAGAGAATCACCGGGCCAAGCTGATCCAGCAGCCTGGTGCAGGTGGCGGCGTCGAGCAGTTCGGCGGCCGGCAGGCTGCGCTCAATATCCCGTTCGCTTGCGCGGCGCAGGCGCAGCGCGCTGGAAAGGCTGGCCCACTCGGCGGCGCTGAAGCTCATCGTGGAATGTCCCGGCCAAAGGGAATGCACAGCGGCGTGTGGAAGAACGGGTCGGGGATGATCCGGCAATCCAGGTCGAACACCGTCTTGACCAGTTCTTCGCTGAGGATGTCCGCCGGCTTGCCCTGGGCATAGGCGGTGCGCTGGTGCACGGCGACCATGTGATCGGCATAGCGACAGGCCAGGTTGAGGTCGTGCAGGACCATGACGATGGTCTTGCCCTCCTGGCGATTGAGCTCGCGCAACAGGTCGAGCACCTCGATCTGGTGGGCCAGGTCGAGAAAGGTGGTCGGCTCGTCGAGCAACAACAAGGGCGTTTGCTGGGCCAGGGTCATGGCGATCCAGGCGCGCTGCCGCTGGCCGCCGGAGAGCGCGTCGACCGGCCGCTCGGCCAGCTCATCGAGGCCGGTGCGGGTCAGCGCACGGGCCACCACCGCTTCGTCCTCGGCCGACCACTGCTGCATCCAGCTCTGGTACGGGTAGCGCCCCAGCGCGACCAGCTGGCGCACGCTGATGCCCTCCGGCGCTACCGGCATCTGCGGCAGGATCGCCAGCTCCCGCGCCACCGCGGCAGTGGGTTTGCGCTGGATGTCGGCGCCATTGAGGATCACCGTGCCGGCCTGGGGCTTGAGCAACCGCGCGAAGGCTTTCAGCAGCGTGCTCTTGCCACAGCCGTTACTGCCGATCAGCACCGAGACCCGGCCGCGCGGCAGCTCCAGGTCGAGGTTGTCGATGATGGTCTGGCGCTGGTAGGCCAGGGTCAGGTTGCGGCTGGCGATGGCGGTCATGTCTGGGTCCTCACTGCCGCTGTTTGATCAGCAGGTAGAGAAAATACGGGGTGCCGAACACGGCGACGAAGATGCCGGCAGGCAGGTCCAGCGGCAGGAACAGGGTGCGCCCGGCCAGGTCGGCGAGCATTACCAGGTTGGCGCCGACCAGCGCCGCCATGCAGGCCTGGGCGGCGAAACCGATGGGAATCAGCTGGCGGGCGATATGCGGGGCGATCAACCCGACGAAGGCCATGGCGCCGCCCCAGGCGATGGCCGAACCGGCCAGGGCCACACTGACGGCGAGCAACGCGGCGCGCAGCCACTGCACCGGCACGCCGATGCCGCGAGCCAGGCCCTCGTCCAACTGCTGAACCACCACGTGGCGCGACAGCAAAATCAGCATCGGCAGCAGGCACAGCAGCACGCTCGCCAGCCCTTTCACCTCTGGCCAGCCCGCGCCGTACACGCTGCCAGTCAGCCATACGTAGGCCGACAAGGTGGTGCTCAGCGGGCTGAACACCAGCATGAAGGTGGTGGCCGCGGCCAGCATGGCCGACACGCCGACGCCGATCAGCACCAGCCGCAGCGGTGAGGTGCCCTGCTGCCAGGCCAGGCCATAGACCGCCAGCGCAGCACTGCCGGCGCCGAGCATTGCCGCCAGCGGCAGGCCGCCCATGCCCCAGGTCGCCGCGAAGCCCGACAGGTACAGCACCGCCGCCGCACTGGCGCCGCTGGACAGGCCGAGCAGGTCCGGCGAAGCCAGCGGGTTGCGCACCACGGCCTGCAGGATCAACCCGGACACCGCCAGGGCGCCGCCGATCAGCGCGCCGAGCAGCAGGCGCGGCAAACGCAGCTGCTCGACGATAAAGCTCAGCCCGGCACCGCCCTCGCCCGCCAGCACGCTGGCGACCCGTTGTGGCGAAAGCATGACCTTGCCCAGGCACAGGCTCAGCAGCATCACCGCCACGCTGAACAGCACGGCCAGCAGCAGAGGTAACGAGCCCTTGCGCTCGATGCGGCGGGAAAATCCTCGCCAGCGTAAAACCGTTACTTCAAGCATTCCGCCCTCCGCGCCTTGCCAGAGCGATAAAGAACGGCGCGCCGAACAGCGCGGTCATCACCCCGACCGGCACTTCCTGGGGCAGGATCAGCACCCGGGCGAGCATGTCGGCAACCAGCAGCAGCGTGGCGCCGAGCAGCGCGCAACCGGGCAGCATCACCCGATGGTCGATGCCAACCAGGCGGCGCACCATGTGCGGCACGATCAGGCCGATAAAACCGATGCTGCCGGCCAGTGACACCGCGCTGCCAGCCAGCAGCACCACCAGCACGCCCAGCTGCAGGCGGATCAGGCCGGTGCGCTGGCCCAGGCCGATGGCGATCTGCACGCCGGCATTCAGTACGTTGACCTGGGCGCCGAGCAGGCAGGCCACCAGCAGCGCTACCAGTGCACAGATCAGCAGCGGCAAGGCGGTGGCGAGGCTGCGCTCACTGAGCGAGCCGGCCAGCCAGAACAGCACGGTATCCAAACCTTGTTGGTCGATCACCAGCAGCGCCTGGCTGAATGCCGTGAACAGCGCGGTGATCGCCGCCCCCGCGAGCACCATGCGCAACGGGTTGAGCGCGCCCTGCCCGCTGTTGCCCACCGTCCAGACCAGGGCACCGGCCACGGCGGCGCCAAAGAAGGCGCTCCATAGCCACTGCTCCGGCGAGTCGAGGGAGAACAGCGACAAACTGACGATCAACGCGAAGGTCGCGCCGGCGTTGATGCCGAACAACCCGGGCGAGGCCAGCGGGTTGCGGGTCATGGCCTGCATCAGCGCACCGGCCACCGCCAGGCTGGCGCCGACCACCACCGCCACCAGGGTACGTGGCAGCCGCGTGGTGTTGACCAGCAAGTGATCGACGTTCGCGGGATCGGCCTGCAGCAAGGCGTCGAACACGCTGTGCGGAGCGATCCAGCTGGGGCCGGTAGACAGGCTCAGCACGCAGCAGGCCAGCAGCACGACCAAGGCGACGATCAGTTTGCTCCACGCCGTCATGCCCCGGCGCCCTGCAGCAGGGTGCGCTCGATGTCGTCGAGAATACGATTGGCGCCAAGGATGCCGCCGGAGAATATCCAGGCCACGCCATCCACCCACCACACCTGCCCGGCTTGCGGCGCGGCCATACGCTGCCACAGCGGATGATGGGTAATCGCCTGGTAATGGCGCTGCACCGCCGGGCTGTCGGCACGGCCGAACACGAAGAACACATCGGCGTCGGCCACCGGCAGGCTTTCCCGGCTGCGCAGCTTGATGGACACCCCGGTGGCATCGCGGCTCTGGCGGTTCCACACGAAGCCCAGCTCGGCCAGCACGCTGCCGGCGAAGCTGTCGGGCAGGTAGCTGCGCACGTGGTCTTCACGCACGTCCAGCAGCGACACGCTGAGCGGCCAGCGCGCGCCGAACTTCGCGGCCAGGCGCTCGCGCAGTTCATGGACGCGAGCATTCCAACGGTCTTGCAACACCTGCGCTTCGACGCTGCGCGCCGTGGCGGCGCCCATCACCCGCAGGGTTTGGCGGAATTCGAATACCTCATCGAGCATCACCACCGGGCACAGCTGTTCAAGCAGCCCCTTGACCCGCTCGTGGCGAAAGCGCGAGGCGACGATCAACTGCGGGGTGAGCAAGGCGATGTCCTCCAGGCTCGGCTGGGTTTCCAGGCCGACATGGGGCACGTCGGCCAGCGCCGGGCGCAGGTAGCGATACATGGGTTTCTCGCTCCACGAATCGACCACCCCGGCCGGCCGGATGCCAAGCGCCACCGCGGTGTCGGTGGCGCCCTGGAACAAGGTGATGACGCGCGGCGTTGCGGGCCCTGCCTTGGTCAGGGGCATTGCACCGGCAGCGAGAGCGCCCAGGGACAGGCGCATCAGCGTGCGCCTGGAGATCAGCCCGGTCTTTTCAGCTTGCAAGCTCGACCCTGTTCAATGCATCAGAACCCGAGGGTGGCCGACAGCACGAAAGTGCGTGGCGTCGCGAGGGTCAGGCCTGGCTCGCTGTCATCCGAGGCGCCCGCCGAGATCCAGTCCCGGGAGTTGGCCACGTTCTCGACGGTGCCACGCAAGGTGACATCGGTCTCGTTGACCTGGAAGGCATAGCGCGCGCCGAGGTCGTAGCGGGTCCAGGAGTCGATCTCCTTGGTATTGGCCTGGTCCAGGTACTGGGAGCTGCTGTACATGCTGCGGGCGGTCAGGGTCAGGCCCTGCACCGTTGGCACGTCCCACTCGGCGCCGAGGTTGGCGTTGTACTTGGGCGTCGCCGGGGCACGGTTGCCATCGGTGGCGCCACCGTTGTTGGTGTCCCTCAGCTCGCTGTCGATATACATCACCCCGCCGAGCAGCCGGAAGCCTTCGATGGGCTCACCGAACACGTTCAGCTCGATGCCATCGTTGACGCGCTTGCCATTGGGGCCGAACGTGCCCTCAAGCTGACTACCTACTGGCGCCGCAGTCTCGTAAGCCGGTTGCTTGATGCGGAACACTGCGGCAGTAATCGCGAACTTGCCCATGTCGTACTTGGCACCGGCCTCAAGCTGACGGCTGATGAAAGGCGCAAAGATTTCGTCTTCGTTGTTGGCGGTCGAGGGTGCGATCTTGCCCTGGCTCAGCCCTTCCATGTAGTTGGCATAGAGCGACAGTTGATCGGTGGCCTTGAACAGCACACCGGCCGACGGCGAGAGTTTCTCTTCGTCGTAGCCGGTCTCGCCCTTGCGGCCATTCTCCCAGTCATCGACCTTCACGCGCTGCCAGCGCGCACCGAGGGTCAGCAGCACACGATCCTCGAGAAACCCCAGGGTGTCGGACAGGGCAACGCCACTGAAGCGGTTCTCGGTGTAGATCTTCGAGTCAGTCCGCGTGCGAACGGTCGGTTCGGGCGTGGTGACCGGGTTGTAGAGATTGCCCGCGCGGTTGGCGTAACGCCCGCCGCCATTCTCGAAGTCCATGGAGAAGTAATCGGCAGCCAGATTGAGCTCATGGCTGACGGGCCCGGTCTGGAACCACTTGCGCACACCCGCATTGACGGTGCGTACGTCTTCGTCGCGGGTGAAGTCACGGGGCTGGATGGTGAAGTCACCCGCGGCATTGGTGATCGACACGTTATGCCGCAGGAAGTCGTGATTACTCTTGCGCGCCCCTACCGCGCCGTAAACCATCAACGAATCATCGATATCGTACTCGCCACGCAGGGCACCAAAGGTGTCGCTGGTCTCGGCTTTCGTCCAGGCCTGGGCATAGTTGTGGCGCACGTCACCGGCTCTTGGCACCGGCGCGTTGGCGCCGACCAGCACACGCTCCTGGGGCGCATCGGTGTCGCGCTCGGTATGCCCCAGGTCCATGGAAAGACGCAGGCGCTCATCGCGGAAATCCAGCCCGACCACGGCCATTTCACGGTTGACCTTCTGGTGGTCCCACTCGGTATCGCCGGACTGCTTGACGCCGTTGAAGCGGATGCCGAAGCGGTTGTCCTCACCGAAACGACGGCCTACGTCCACCGCGCCGCCGACCTGGCTGTCCGAGGCGTAGCTGCCGGTGAACTCGGTGATCGGCTTGTCGGTGGCGCGCTTGGGCACCACGTTGATACCGCCGCCGACGCTGCCGCGTGGCGAGATGCCGTTGACCAGCTGGGTCGGGCCGCGAAGGATGTCGACGCGGTCGGCCATTTCCATGTCGATGGAATACGTCGGCATGATCCCGTACAGCCCACCGTAGGACACGTCGCTGTTGAACAGGCTGAAGCCGCGGATGGTGAACTGCTCGAAGCGCCCGCCCGCCGGGTTGGTGGAGCGCACCGCCGGGTCGCTGGCGGTCAGGTCGGCCAGGGTCCGCGACTGGGTGTTCTTCACCGCCTCGCTGGTGTAGGTGGTCATGCTCAGCGGCGACTCCATGAAGTCCCGCGAGCCCAGCAGCCCCTGGGAGCTACGCCGCGCCACCTGGCCGCCGGCGTAGCGCTCGCCCTCCAGGCTTTGCGAGGGCATGGTCACGCCAGTGATCGCAGTGGGGGCGATTTCCAGGGTCTCGGCACTGTCGGCTGCCGGGGCTATGGTGTAGGCCGAGTCGCTGACCGGCTGCAGGCGCAGGCCGCTGCCCTGCAGCAGACGGGCAAAACCTTCATCGACGCTGTAGGTGCCGGACAGCCCCTGGCTGCTGCGGCCGCTGACCAATGTCGGGTCCACTGACAGGCTCACGCCGGCCTGGCTGGCGAAGCGGCTCAGGGCCTCGCCGAGGCTGCTGCTCGGCACGCTGTAGCTGCGCTCGACGGTTTGTGCATCAGCGCCCAGGGGCGCGATGCTGCCCAGGCCGAGCATCAGGCTCAGGCAGACGGTGGAGTAGGAAATCGAAGACACCAGACGAGGCCGATTACGTGTCAGGGGTGGCATGGCGGACGCTCTCTTTTTAATTCACTACCTCCCATGACAGGCGAGTGAGAAAAAAGGGACAGCCCTCAGGCAGTTTTTTCGCGCGGCACCAAGGTGACCCAGTAACGGGTGCGTTTGTGCACCTCGACAGGCAGGCTGGCGGCCAGCAGATCGAGGATCTGGTCGGTATCGGCCAGGCGGAAACTGCCGGTCACCCGCAGGCTTTCCAGGGCTGGTGACCAACGTAGAATGCCGGGGCGGTAGCGGTCGAGTTCACGCAGGAAATCGCCCAGCAACTGGTCATTGGCCATCAGCACACCGTCACGCCAGCCAAACGCTGCGGTATCGAAACTCTGGGTGGACTGGATGCGCCCAGCGCGCAGCGTGACCCGCTGCCCCGCCTGCAGAACCTGCGTCTGGTAAGCACTTGCCTGCAATTGCAGCGAACCACCCAGCACCGAGAACTGGCAGCTACCGCCTTGCTGACGCACACAGACCTCACCCGCCCCCAGCGTCGCCCTGCCCTGGCTGGTCTCGATAACGAACGGAGCGCTGCCAGCGACCTTCAGGGCCACCTCGCCGCGCAACAGGGTCAGGCGACGCGCCGCCGCGTCGAGGTTCAGCGCAGAATCGGTATTGATATCCAGCACGCTGCCGTCGGCCAGGGTCAGCCGTTGCCGCTCACCGACACGGGTTGCCAGATCGGCGCGCCAGGCATCGATAGGCAGTTCGCGGCTGACCAGCCAGGCAGCGGGTGCCAACGCGGCAAACCCCAACATGCCTTTGAGCATCCGTCGCCGGCCCTGGTCAGGGCGGTCGAGGCTGGCCATCGCCAGTTCGGCCGGCAACCCGCCAAAGCGCGAGCGCAGGGCCTGGATCTTCTGCCAGGCCTGTTCGTGGCTGGCATGCACATCGCGCCAACGCTGCAGGGCCAGGTGGTCGCGCTCACTGGCCTGGCCAGACTCGAGCAACGCCAACCAGCGCGCCGCCGCACGGGCGACCCGGCGGGTGTCGTCGCTGATTTCGCGGTTCAGCACAGCTCGACCAGCAGACAGTGCTCGTAAGCCTGCACCATGTAGCGTTTGACGCTGCGCTCGGAGACCCCGAGGCGCTCGGCGATGTCCCGGTAGCCGAGCCCTTCGAGCTGGCTGAGCAGGAACGCTCGACGCACCACATGGGGCAGCCCGTCGAGCAGCTCGTCCAGGGCCTGCAAGGTTTCCAGCACCAGCCAGCGCTCTTCCGGTGACGGCGCGCAGGCTTGCGGTAGCTGCGCCAGCGCATCCACATACGCCTGTTCCAGGCTGCGACGCTTGTAGAGGTTGATCAGCAGGCGCTTGCCGATGGTTTTCAGGTAGGCACGCGGCTCCTGCAGCTCACTGATCGACTGGGACCCAGCCAGCACACGCATGAAGGCATCCTGGCTAAGGTCGGCAGCATCCCAGCCGTTACCCATGCGCCGGCTCAGCCATTGCTCGAGCCAGTTGCGGTGTTCTCGGTAGAGATTGTGGAAAGCCTGCTCACTCGATACAGCCAAACTGCCCATGCAGACCCTCGTTACGAAAGATCAATAACGAGATCGATTCTAATTAACAATCATGTCGAAAGGTAGCCTCGCCCAGCGATTTGCTGCGCCCGGGCAAACCCCGGCCGCGCAGATAAGCCCCGGCGTTGCGGGCGAGCGCAAAATATTTGGCAAGCAGCACCGCTGCGCTCTATTGTGCTGCCAATTTCCGACAGAGCGGCCCACCATGAAGCGTCTTAGCATCCTGTTGTTCAGTGTTGTCTGTTCATCTGCCTGGGCAGGCGGTGAGGCGCCAGTACCGACGCGCTGGACGCTACTGGATCAATTCGAGAAGGCTTACACCCTGGATGACAGCGCCCGCGTGGTGCTGGTGGCGCGCAGCATGTCTACCGCACGCCTGGTCAATGGCGCGCTGGAAGAGAAGCAGGAAGGTTTCCTGGATGCCCGCCACGTGGTCTATGTGGCGGATATCGAGAAGATGCCGTCGCTGGCGAAGATGGTGGCAGTGCCGGCCATGCGCTCGGCCAAGTACCGCATCATGCTCGACCAGACCGGCCGGGTCGCCAGCCGCTATGACGGTGATCGGGAAACCGTGCAGTGGCTGGAGCTGGAAGATGGCAAGGTGATCCGCGAGCAGCGTTTCAGCGATGCCGCCGCACTGCAGGGCGCCCTCGAGGCACTGCCGCAGTAGTCAGGCGAACAACATGCTCAAGAAGCGGGCGATGTAGACGTCGCCGCCATAGGCTTCATCCAGGCAGACCTGGGCGCGCGCCAGGTGCCCATCGAGGCGCTCGCGCACTTTCTGCTCGCCATACAGGGCCAGCAGGGTCGACTTGCCGTCATCCTTGCCCTGATCCTTGTCGCTGTTGGGGTTGATGTCCTGCAGGTCATCATAGAGCTGCACGGCATGCCCCAGTTCGATGGCGAAGCGCTGCAGCACGCTGCGCACCGGCTTGGGTGCATCGCTGATCAGGTACGCCATGTCCATGATCGCGCTGAACAGCACACCGGTCTTGAGGTTGTTGGTGGCGGCGATCTCTTCTTCGCTGCGCGCATGCTTGCCATCACGCAAGTCCTGCAGTTGCCCCTGTACCAGCCCCTGGGAGCCCACGGTATTGGCCAGAATTTCCACCAGTTGGGTGCGCACCAGCGGGCGCAACCCATCGATCGACGCGACCACGCCGAATGCTCGCGACAGCAATGCCACGGCGGCGAGGATGGCGATGTCCTCACCGAACGCCAGGTGCACGGTCGGCCTGCCCCGGCGCAACTGGGCGTTATCCATGCAGGGCATGTCGTCGAGAATCAGCGAGGCGGCGTGCACCATCTCGATGGCGCAGGCCATGTCCAGCGCGTGGTGCTGGCTGGCGCCCAGGCCATTGGCCGCGAGCAACAGCAACAGCGGACGCATGCGCTTGCCCGGCGCCAGAGCACCATCGCGAACGGCGGCGGCGACCAGATCGCGCTCATTGCTGGCGGCTGGCAGCAGCTCATCGAGCCGGCCATCAATGGCCGCCCGCAGCTGCATCAGGTGTTCGGTAAATCCGCTGTCGATCGTCGCAGTCGCATAAGCCGTCATCGTTCACTCTCTTCTTCTGTATTCCTGCAGTACCCGAACATACCTTCCAGTACTGCAAGGTCACGGCAGTGTACGATCGTGACATTGAAACGTTCGTAACCAAAGCCGATTTGTAATGTTGGAACGTCTAATGCGCGCGGTTGCCTGATAATCTTGCCCGCCAGTGGGTTGTAGAAGACTTGTACAAGGCGGCTGAATCGACATGCTATTCGATTATTCCGTTTTGCACAGACCGCGTGCACTTGAAAATGATTCCGGCGCAATGGAGCCTGCATGAATAATAGCGACCTCAGTCGGCGTAAGGATGATCACCTGGATATCGTTCTGGACCGGCACAAGGCGGTGTCACGCATCAGTGCTGGCTGGTCAGCGGTGCAGTTCGAGCACTGCGCCCTGCCCGAGCTCGACCACGCGGCTATCGATCTGCGCGCCTCCTTGCTCGGCGTCACGCTGCAGGCGCCGCTGCTGATCAGCTCGATGACCGGCGGCGCCGACCGCTCCGAAGCCATCAACCGCCACCTTGCCGAAGCCGCGCAGGAGCTGGGTATCGCCATGGGCGTCGGCTCCCAGCGGGTCAGCCTGCAGACCGGCAATGACCAGGGGCTGACCCGCGAATTGCGCCGCCTGGCCCCGGATATCGTGCTGCTGTCGAATATCGGCGCCGCCCAGTTGCTCGAGGCCGACGGCCTCGACCTGGCCCGCCGCGCGGTCGATACCTTGCAGGCCAACGGCCTGATCATCCATCTCAACCCGCTGCAGGAAGCCGTGCAGGCCGAAGGCGACCGCGACTGGCGTGGCGTGCTGAGGCAGATCGAGCGTGTTGCCAGCAGCCTGGACGTGCCGGTGGTGGTCAAGGAAGTCGGTGCGGGCTTGTCGGCAGCGGTAGCCCGCTCGCTGGTCGAGGCTGGCGTGCAGGTCATCGACGTGGCCGGCGCAGGTGGCACCAGCTGGGCCGCGGTGGAAGGCGAGCGCGCGGCCAATCAAGCCGATCGCGCGGTAGCCATGGCCTTCGCCGACTGGGGCATTCCCACCGCGAGCGCCGTGCAGGCGATACGCGAGGCGCTGCCACAGGCCACCCTGATCGCCTCTGGCGGTATCCGCGATGGTGTCGATGCGGCCAAAGCCATTCGCCTGGGCGCCGATATCGTCGGCCAGGCGGCTGGTGCGCTGCCCGGCGCCACGCTGTCGACCGAGGCGGTGATCGAGCATTTCCAGATCGTTATCCGGCAACTGCGCACGGCCTGCTTCTGCACCGCCTCGGCCAACCTCGCCGCGCTACGTCACGCGCCGCTACTGACGGGCCAAGCATGAGCCACTTCGCCGTTGTCGCACCGCCCTACTACAGCCACTTCCAGGCCTTGCAGGCCCTCGCCATCGAACTGATCGAGCGTGGCCATCGGGTGACCTTCTTTCATCAGTCCGACGCCGCTCACTGGCTCAGCGAGCCGCGCGTCAGCTTTCGCTCGGTGGGTGCCAGCAGCCATCCGCCGGGCAGCCTGGAGCGCACCCTGCATCAGGCGGCGCACCCGGATACGCCCTGGGGCCTGCGACGGATCATCAAACAGATGGCGGGCACCACCGCCATGCTCTGCAACGAGCTGCCACAAGCGCTGGCGGACAACGGGATCGATGCCCTGCTCTGCGACCAGATGGAGCCGGCTGGCGGGCTGGTTGCCGAAAGCCTGGGATTGCCGTTCGTATCCGTCGCCTGTGCGCTGCCGGTCAATCGCGAGCCCGGCCTGCCGCTGCCGGTAATGCCCTTCGCCTACGCCAGCGACGAGCGCAGCCAGCACATGTACCGCGGCAGCAGTCAGGTGTACGACTGGCTGATGAAGCCGCTCGGCAAGGTGATCAACGACGCAGCGCTGCGCCTGGGCGTGCCGCCGCGCACCGCCTTGCACGAATGCCTGTCGCCGCTGGCGCAGATCAGCCAGACCCTGCCCGGCTTCGACTTTCCGCGCAGCCAGTTGCCGGCCAGTTTCCATGCGGTCGGCCCGCTGCGCAGCCCGCTGGCGCCCCGGCAGGGTGAGTGGCCCATCGACAAGCAGCGGCCGTTTTTTTTCGCCAGCCTGGGTACCCTGCAAGGTGACCGCCTCACGCTGTTCGAGCGCATCGCCAAGGCCTGCAAGCGCCTCGACGGCCAGTTGCTGATCGCCCACTGCGGCAAACTGGACGCCGCCCAGGAGCGCCGGCTGATCGACTGCGGCGCTACCTGGGTGACCGATTTCGCGCCCCAGCAATGGGCGCTGGAGCAGGCCGATGCGGTGATTACCCATGGCGGCCTGAATACCGTGATGGATGCGATTGCCGCCCGCACGCCGATGCTGGTGATGCCGATTGCCTTCGACCAGCCAGGTGTCGCGGCCCGTGTGGCCTATCGCGGCGTGGGCAGTCAATTGAGCCGGCGCGCCAGTGCAGCACGTATCGAAAGTGCGCTGCGGGCGCTGCTCGCACAACCGTTGCCCGGTTTCGATGCGCTGATCGAGGAGCTGCAGCAGGCAGGCGGCGTTGCGCGGGCTGCCGATATCGTCGAGGCCGCCGTGGTCGAGCACGCCACGACACAGGCGCACACCCTATGACCCATGACCTGATTCTTGCTGGCGGCGGCCTCGCCAATGGCCTTATCGCCTGGCGTTTGCAGCAACAGCGGCCGGACCTGAAGGTACTGTGCATCGAAGAGCAGCCACACCTGGGCGGCAACCATACCTGGTCGTTCCACGATGGCGACCTGAGCGAAGCGCAGCACCGCTGGCTGGAGCCGCTGGTGGTCAAGCGCTGGGCAAGCTACCAGGTGCACTTCCCCTATCTGTCGCGGGCCATGGACAGCGGTTACGCCAGCATCACCGGCGAGCACTTCGCCGAGGTGATCACCCCGGCGCTGGGCTCTTCCCTGCGCTTGAACAGCAGCATCAGCGAGATCAGCCCGACCCACGTGCTGCTGGCAAGCGGCGAACGCCTCGAGGCCCGCGCAGTGATCGATGGCCGCGGTGCGCGGCAGAGCAGCAATCTGGTGCTTGGCCAGCAGGCTTTCGTCGGCCAGCTGCTGCGCCTCGAACAGCCCCACGGGCTGACCGCGCCGATCATCATGGACGCGCGCGTGCCCCAGGGCGACGGCTATCGTTTCGTCTACGTGCTGCCCTTCTCGGCGGACACGCTGTTGATCGAAGACACCCACTACGTCGACAACCATCGCGCCAGCACCGAGCAGCTTCGCGAGCACATTGCCGCCTACGCCAGGCAGCACGGCTGGCAGGTGGCCGAATGCCTGCGCGAGGAACAGGGCATCCTGCCCATCACCCTGGCCGGCGATTTCGACGCTTTCTGGGATGAAGCCGCTGGCCAGCCGCTGGCCGGGCTGCGGGCCGGGCTGTTCCATTGCACCACCGGCTATTCCCTGCCCCACGCCGTGCGCCTGGTCGACTGGCTGGTGGCCTACGAGCTGCGCGACGCCGCGACCCTGGCCCGCGACCTGCGCGCCCAGGCTCGTGGCGAATGGCGCAACCAGGGCTTTTACCGGCTGCTCAACCGCATGCTGTTCCTGGCCGGCCGCCCCCAGGATCGCTGGCAGGTGATGCAACGTTTCTACGGCCTGCCCGCGGGGCTGATCGAGCGTTTCTACGCTGGCAGCAACCCCTGGTACGACCGCGCACGCATTCTTATCGGCAAGCCGCCGGTGCCCGTTGATCAAGCCATGCGGGCGGCCATGCGCCACGCCCCCAGGCATTTCGAGACTCGTTCATGAACCAAGCGAAAACTGCCATCGTCATCGGTGCGGGTTTTGGCGGGCTGGCCCTGGCCATTCGCCTGCAGAGCGCCGGCATCCAGACCACCCTGCTGGAAAAACGTGACCAGCCCGGCGGCCGTGCCTACGTGTACCGCGACCAGGGCTTCACCTTCGATGCCGGCCCCACGGTGATCACCGACCCGAGCGCCATCGAAGAACTGTTCGCCCTCAGCGGCCGCAAGATCGGCGATTACGTCGAGTTGCTGCCGGTCGCGCCGTTCTACCGCCTGTGCTGGGAAGACGGCACGCAGTTCGACTACGCCAATGACCAGGCCGATCTGGATCGGCAGATCGCCGCCCTGAACCCTGCCGACGTGGCCGGTTACCAGCGCTTTCTCGCCTACTCGAAAGCGGTGTTCAAGGAGGGCTACCTGAAGCTCGGCGCGGTGCCCTTCCTGTCGTTTCGCGACATGCTGCAGGTTGGCCCGCAGCTGGCGCGCCTGCAGGCGTGGCGCAGCGTCTACTCGATGGTGTCGAGCTTCGTCGAGCACGACAAACTGCGCCAGGCGTTCTCCTTTCACTCGCTGCTGGTGGGCGGCAACCCGTTCGCCACCTCGTCGATCTACACGCTGATCCATGCGCTGGAACGTGAATGGGGTGTGTGGTTTCCCAGGGGCGGCACCGGCGCCCTGGTGCAGGGCATGGTCAAGCTGTTCGAAGACCTCGGCGGCACGCTGGAGCTGAATGCCGACGTGGCCGCCATCGACACCAGCGGTAACCGCGCCACCGGCGTGCGCCTGCAGGACGGCCGCCATTTCGCCGCTGACAGCGTGGCCTCCAACGGCGACGTGGTGCACACCTACGACACGCTGCTGGCCAGCCACCCGCGTGGGCGCCAGGAAGGCAAGCGGCTCAAGGGCAAGCGCTTCAGCAACTCGCTGTTCGTGATCCATTTCGGCCTCAAGCGCCCGCAGCCGCAGCTGCAGCACCACACGGTGTGCTTCGGGCCACGCTACCGCGAGTTGATCCAGGAAATCTTCAAGGGCCAGACCCTGGCCGAGGACTTCTCGCTCTATCTGCATGCGCCCTGCGTGACCGACCCGAGCCTGGCGCCCGAAGGCTGCTCCAGCCATTACGTGCTGTCGCCGGTGCCGCACCTGGGCAATGCCCCCATCGACTGGAGCGTCGAAGGCCCGCGCTACCGCGACCGTATCCTCGCCTACCTCGAAGAGCACTACATGCCGGGCCTGCGCGAGGACCTGGTGACCTGCCGGATCTTCACCCCGGATGATTTTCGCGACGAGCTTTACGCGTACCAGGGCTCGGCGTTCTCGCTGGAGCCGGTACTGCAGCAGAGCGCCTGGTTCCGCCCGCACAACCGCGACGCCCAGCTCGGCAACCTCTACCTGGTCGGCGCCGGCACCCACCCGGGCGCGGGCGTGCCGGGGGTGATTGGTTCGGCCAAGGCCACCGCCGGCCTGATGATCGAGGATTTGCAGCCATGACGGGCAAGGCGGCGCAGGATGACGCGCTGATCGAGCACGCCAACCAGAGCATCGCGGTGGGCTCGAAAAGCTTCGCCGCGGCGTCGAAGCTGTTCGACGAGCGAACCCGCCGCGGCGCCGTGATGCTCTACGCCTGGTGCCGGCACTGCGACGATGTGATCGACGGCCAGGAAGCCGGCCACGATGCGGTGTCGATCAGCCGCGAAGAAGCCGAGCGACGCCTCGCCCACCTGAAGGCCCAGACCCGCGCCGTGTACAACGGTGAAGCGCTGGATGACCCGGCATTCGCCGCCTTTCGCCAGGTGGTGCTCGCCCACCAGATTGCCGAGCAGCACGCCCTCGAGCACCTGGCCGGCTTCGAGATGGATGTGCTGGAGCGGCGCTACCTGAGCCTCGATGACACCCTGCAATACTGCTACCACGTCGCTGGCGTGGTGGGCCTGATGATGGCCCGGGTGATGGGCGCGCGCGACGAACCGACGCTGGATCGTGCCTGCGACCTGGGCCTGGCCTTTCAGCTGACCAATATCGCCCGCGACATCATCCCTGACGCAGCGGTAGGCCGTTGCTATCTGCCCGAACAGTGGCTTGAGGAGCTGGGCGTACCACGTGACCAGGTCGCCGACATTCATCACCGGCCCGCCATCGCCGTGCTTGGTCAGCGTCTGGTGGAGCTGGCCGAGCCCTATTATGCCAGTGCCCAGGCGGGCCTTGCCGCCCTGCCCTGGCGTTCGGCCTGGGCAGTGGCGACGGCCGCTGCGGTGTATCGACAGATCGGCATGAAGGTGCTGGAAGCCGGTGAACACGCCTGGGACGAGCGCATTTCAACCTCCAAGGCGGAGAAGATCGGCGCCGTGTCGATCGGTTTGTGGCGCGCGCTTACGAGTCGCTTCGCGCGCTGGCCGGCTCGCTCCGCGCAGCTGTGGCAACGTCCGCGTCCGTCTTGCGCAGCGGACCATCGTGCATCGCCCGCAACTGCGCCTTCAGACGCGCCGTAGTCGGGGCATAGAGAAAGCCGAACGACACGCAGCGCTCCTTGCCCTCCACCGCGTGGTGCATCAGATGCGCCTGGTACAGGCGCTTGAGGTAGCCGCTGCGCGGCACGAAACGAAACGGCCAGCGGTGATGCACCAGGCCGTCGTGCACCACGAAATACAGCAGGCCGTAAGCCGTCATGCCGGCGCCGATCCACTCCAGTGGGTGCATGCCCTGAGTACCCAGGGCGATCAGCACGATGGCCAGCCCGGCGAACACCACGGCGTACAGGTCGTTCTTCTCGAACCAGCCCTCGCGCGGCTCATGGTGCGAACGGTGCCAACCCCAACCCCAGCCGTGCATCACGTATTTGTGAGCGTAATAGGCCACGCCTTCCATGGCGGTCAGGGTGGCGAGAAAAACCAGAGTGTTGATGATCATCGGGTAACCGGCGCACGAGCGCTGAATAGGTGAAGAGGCAGTTTGCCAACTTGCAGGGCAATGACCAAGCGCGATCGCTGCGCATCGGCCACTGTTATCGACCCTGCGCGCAGCCATCCGATCCATCTGTTTGGAGCTGCCGGGCCTTGGGCGATTGTATCCGCAGATGGTGATCGCCGTATGGCCCAGGTCAACAAGGCGCAGGCAATAAAAAACCGGGCACGTGGCCCGGTTTTCTCGATCAGTGTCGCGTATCAGCCACGGCCTTCGCGGTACAGGTGCTCGAAGCAGAAGTTGGTTGCCTCGATGTAACCCTCGGCGCCGCCGCAGTCGAAACGCTGCCCCTTGAACTTGTAGGCCAGCACGCAGCCGTCCTGTGCCTGTTTCATCAGCGCGTCGGTGATCTGGATTTCACCGCCTTTGCCCGGCTCGGTGTTCTCGATCAGGTCGAAGATATCCGGGGTCAGGATGTAGCGGCCGATGATCGCCAGGTTCGACGGCGCATCTTCGGCTTTTGGCTTCTCGACCATGTGGCTGACGCGGAAGATGTCATCACGGATGGTTTCGCCGGCGATCACGCCATACTTGTGGATCTCGTCCATCGGCACTTCCTGCACCGCGACGATCGAGCAGCGGAACTGGTTGTACAGCTTGACCATCTGGGTCAGCACGCCATCGCCGCCGACGTTCAGGCACAGGTCATCGGCCAGCACCACGGCAAACGGCTCGTCGCCGATCAGCGGGCGACCGCTGAGAATCGCATGGCCCAGGCCCTTCATTTCCACCTGGCGGGTGTAGGAGAAGGTGCAGTTGTCGATCAGGCGACGGATGCCGACCAGGTACTTTTCCTTGTCGGTATTGCGGATCTGGTGTTCCAGCTCGTAGCTGATGTCGAAATGGTCTTCCAGCGAGCGCTTGCCGCGACCGGTGACCATGGCGATTTCAGTCAGCCCGGCATTCAGGGCTTCTTCGACGCCGTACTGGATCAGCGGCGTGTTGACCACAGGCAGCATTTCCTTGGGCATGGCCTTGGTCGCCGGAAGAAAGCGGGTGCCATAACCGGCGGCAGGGAACAGGCATTTCTTGATCATGTGTTTTCCTTGAATGGTCAATGTTGCTCAAGTCGCTGAAACGGCTGCATCAGGAGGTCTGACGCAGCCGCTCGTAGTAATAAGGCAGTCGCAGCAAGGCATGGCGCGCAGCGGCGGCGCGCCGTTCGTTGTTGTCTCCGGGGAAGGTCACGGTCTCGCTGGTCACCCCCTGATGCTCGGCCAGGCGCGTGGCGCAGGCGAAGCACATGGCACCGTCGTAGACCTCCTGGCCGCGCTTGTCATCGGCAGTCGGTGCGCCGGTAATCGCCAGGATGATGTCGGCGCTGCTGGCCATCAGCACGCCAAGGGCCATCTCGCGGGCCACCTCTTCGCTGTTCATGCCGAAGGTCTCGAGGGTTTCCGGCTTGACGCCCAGCGAGGTCTGCATGGCGCGCTTGGAATACACCACGAAGCCGCTCTCGAGCACGCCATCACAACCCGGCACGGCGGCCACCGTCGCGGCCAGCAGGCCGGCCGTGGCCGACTCTGCAGTGCTCAACACCAGGTTGTACTTTTCCAGGAAATGGACCGCCTGCTCGATGTTTTGCATGCCCGCGAATGTCTCCTACCCAATCGTTACTGTGTGTCTATGGCAGTGCCCAAGGCATACAAGTTCCGAAGCAATTAGCGCAGACCGCTGATCGTGTCGGCTGAACTCTACGGGCAGGCTGTTTCTCACAGCCTAGACAGCCGAACATTCGAGGGGACGACAGGTGAATACGCTGCGCAAACTGCATGACACCCATGAGCTGCATGACGTGAGCGACGACTCGACGCGCCAGGCATTCATCCTTGCCCTGGGCGAAAAGGCGCGACCGCTGTTCGAGGAGGCGGCCAGCTATGCCCGCAACCATGACCTCGACGTGGTCGTCGACCTGGTGCTGGAGCACGACAAGCCGCGGCTGATCCTGGCGGTCAGCCGCCCGGGGGAAGACACCGTCAGCAGCTACAGCCTGGTCGCCAACCTGGCCTCGCAACGCATGCTGCACGAAGAGTTCTATGCCGACAGTGGCGATATCCACCGCCAGGAGGCCTTGCTCGCCTCGATCAACGAAAAGGTCATCGATACCCGCCTGGCCAACTTCTTCCGCAAGGGTTTCGCCCTGCCGCTTGACTACATCAACGAGCGTCACCCCATCGGCTTCTGGTAAGCCCGGGGTTTAGCTGATCCTGAGCAAGGCTTGCCGGCAGGTGCTGACCTAGACTGCCGGCTGCTCAGTTGCGAGGGAATCAGTCATGAAAGCCGATGTGGTCATCGTCGGAGCCGGCCCGGCCGGGCTTTGCCTGGCCCGTTCCCTGTCAGGCCAGGGCCTGTCGATTCGGATCGTCGAGCGCCAGCCCGCCTGCACATTGGCAGCACCGCCCTTCGACGGCCGCGAGATCGCCCTCACCCACGCCTCCCAGCAGATGCTCGCTGATCTGGGCCTGTGGCGGCAGTTTCGACCCGAGGACATTTCCCCCTTGCGTGATGCCCAGGTGCTCAACGGGCCCTCCCCCTATGCCCTGCGCATCGCCGCCGCTGCAGTCGGCAAGGAGCGTCTGGGCTGCCTGGTGCCCAACCAGGCGATTCGCCGCGCGGCCTTCGCCACGGTGGGCGAATGCAGGGATGTCGAGCTGCTCAGCGAGCGCACCATCGTTGACCTGAGCTGTTCGCCCCACGCGGTATCGTTGCGGCTAAGCGATGGGCAACCCCTCCGGGCGCGGTTGATCGTCGCCGCCGACAGCCGTTTCTCGGAAACGCGGCGGCGCCTCGGTATCGGCGCGCGTATGGAAGATTTCGGCAAGACCATGCTGGTCTGTCGCATGGCCCACGAGCGCAGCCATGAGCAGGTGGCCTGGGAATGGTTCGGCTACGGCCAGACCCTCGCCCTGCTGCCCTTGAATGGCAACCTTGCCTCGGCGGTGCTGACCCTCGCGCCCAGCGAAATGAACCAGATGATGAGCCTCGATCCGCAGGCGTTCGCCCGTGAGATGGAGCGGCGTTTTGACGGTCGCCTGGGGCGCATGGAGCTGCTCGGCGAGCGCACCACCTATCCGCTGGTCGGCGTGTACGCCGAGCGCTTTGCCGGATTGCGCAGCGCGCTGGTCGGTGACGCCGCGGTCGGTATGCACCCGGTCACCGCCCACGGCTTCAACTTGGGCCTGCAAAGCCAGAAGCGTCTGGCCGACACCCTGCTCGACGCGTTGCATAACGGCCGGGACATTGGCGCGCCGGCGGTATTGCAGCGCTACGCCCGCGCCCAGCAGCGTGCCAGCTGGCCGCTGTACCAGGCCACCAGCCTGCTGGTGCGCCTGTACACCGATGACCGCGCAGCTACCCGCCTGCTGCGCGATGCCGGACTGCGTGTGGCGCAGAACCTGCTGCCGTTCAAGACGGCACTGGCTCGGCACCTGACCCAGGTCCCGCGCTGACTCAACTCTCTGCAGCGCGCTGCATATTCACCCGTTGCCGCCATTCCATGTAGGTCTTGAGCAGCAAGGTGAGCAACGCCATGCAGGCCAGCAATGCAGCCGCCGTGAAGGCCGCTACGGGCTTGTAATCGTTGTTCAGCTGATCGACCAGCAGCGGCAGGGTCAGGGTCTGGTTGAGGATGGTGCCGGACACCACCGACACCGCGCCGAACTCACCCACGGCCCGGGCATTGGTGACCACCACGCCATACAACAGCGCCCACTTGATATTGGGCAGGGTGATATGGCGGAAGATCTGCCAGCCATTGGCGCCCAGGCACAGCGCCGAGGTTTCCTCGTCATTGCCCTGGGACTGCATCACCGGAATCAGGATGCGCGCCACGTAGGGCGCGGTGACGAACACCGTGACCATGACGATACCCGGCCAGGCGAACATCAGCTGCATGTCGTTATCGTAGAACCACTGGCCAAGCGCCGTTTCCAGCCCGTAGACGACCAGGTAACAGAGGCCCGCCACCACCGGTGAAACGGCGTAGGGAATGTCCACCAGGGTGGTCAGCAGCTTGCGGCCACGGAAGTCGTAATGGGTCACGCACCAGGCCAGCAGAATGCCGAAGCACAGGTTCAACGGCACGGTCAGCGCAGCGACCAGCAGGGTCAGGCCGATGGCGTGCTGCATGTAGTCCTGGGACAGGTTGTCGACCAGCGTCGCCCAACCGCCGCTCAGGGCCTTGCTGAAAATCAGCACCAGCGGCACCACCAGCATCAGCGCTACCGCGCCGAGGCCAAGGCCGATGAGCAGCCATTGATGCCAGGATTGAGGCTTTTTCATCGACCTTGCCTCTGCCATTTGAACAGCCGGCCCTGCACCACCTGCAAGGTGAACAGCAGGAACAGCGAAGCCAGAAGAATCACCGAGGCGATTGCCGCCGCTGCCGGGTAGTTGAACTCCTGCAGGCGCACGAAAATCATCAGCGACGACACTTCGGTTTTGTAGGGAATGTTGCCGGCGATCATGATCACCGCGCCGAACTCGCCCAGGCTGCGCACGAACGATTGCGACGCGCCCGTGATCAGCGCCGGCGTCAGGCTCGGCAGCACCACGTAGGCGAAACTCTGCCATTTCTTGGCGCCCAGGGTGCGCGCCGCTTCCTCGTATTCGCTGCCCAGGCTTTGCAGCACCGGCTGCACGGTACGCACCACGAACGGCAGGCTGGTAAACACCATGGCGATCACCAGGCCGGGGTAGGCATAGGCGATCTTGATGCCGGCGGCCTCGAAATACTGGCCAAGCCAGCCGCCAGGTACCAGCAGGGTCGCCAGGGTCAGGCCGGCCACCGAGGTCGGCAGCGCAAAGGGCAGATCCACCAGGGCATCGACCAGACGGCGCCCGGGGAATTCATAGCGGGTGATGATCCAGGCGATCAACAGGCCGACCAACAGCGCGATCACCGTCGAGTAGAAGGCGCCGCTGATGGTCACCTTGTAGCTCTGCACCACGCGCGGATCGCTGATCGCCTGCCAGTACTGCGCCCAGCTCATGTCGCTGACATACAGCAACAAGGCGGACAGCGGAAACAGGATCACCAGCGACAGGTAGAAGACGCTGAAACCGAAACTCAGGCCGAAGCCCGGCAACAACGGATTCTGCAGAAAGAAAATGGGGGTCTTGCTCACTCGGAAATCCTTGAATGCACAAACCGCCGGAAGTCGGCGGTTTGTGGAGTACGGCTGATGCGGCTCGATAGTCAGGGTGGTTCGGCGCTTACTGGCCGCAGCCTACTGGCGCCTATTTCTTCTTTCGCGGTAACGCCATCTGTACTGGCTGCAAAGTGGCGAAAGCGGCCTTTCGTAGGGTGGACGACGCTTCATCCGTCCACCGCTCTGCGAGCGCAATGGTGGACAAAAAGAGCGTTGTCCACCCTACGCTGGGAACGTCCGCTTTTGCCTTATCGCCGTCGGTCGATTGCAAGCCGATTACCGGCCTTCGGCAAGAAGCTGGTCAAGAATACCATTGCCATCGAAGTGCTTGGCAGTGATCTCGTCCCAGGTGCCGAGCACGTCGGTCGGGTTGATCAGGCGCAGTTCCTGGAACTGGCCAGCGGTCTCGGCGGCCACTTCCTTGTCCTGCACGCGGTAGTGGTAGGTAGTCAGCAGCTTCTGGATGTCCTTGCTGTACTGGAAGTCCAGGTAGGCCTTGGCCACGTCACGGGTGCCCTTCTCGTCCACCACCTTGTCGACGATGGCAACCGGGAACTCGGCCAGCACGCTGACTGGCGGAACCACGACTTCGAACTCGCCGGATTTGAATTCTTCGCCCTTGGCGATATTCACCACTTCCGATTCGAAACTGAGCAGCACATCGCCCTGCCCGTTCTGGGCGAAGGCCACGGTGGCGCCACGGCCGCCAGTGGGGAAGTTCTCGACGTTACGCAAGATGTTGCCGACGAACGCCTTGATCTTGGCTTCATCGCCGTTGAACGCCTCGTTGGCGTACAACCAGGCACCCAGGTAGCTGTAGCGGGCGTTACCGGAGGTTTTCGGGTTGGGGAATACCAGCTTCACGTCGGAACGGGCCAGGTCGTCCCAGTTCTTGATGTTCTTGGGGTTGCCCTTGCGTACCAGGAACGCGGTGGTGCTGTAGTAAGGCGAGCTGTGGTTGGGGAATTGCTCGGCCCAGTCCTTGCGCACCAGACCACGCTTGGCGAGGATGTCCACGTCGGTGACCTGGTTGAAGGTCACGGTGTCGACCTTCTTGCCCTGAATGATGTCCTGGGCCTGGCGGGAGGTGCCGGCGAACGACTGGTCGATCTTCAGGTCCTTGCCGGTCTCGGCCTTCCAATGAGCCTGGAACTTGGGGTTGATCTCGGCGAACAGCTCGCGGGCGACATCGTAGGAAGCGTTGAGAATCGGCTTGTCCGCAGCCAGCGCTGCAGCGCTACCGAGCAGCGAGGTGGTGACGGCAGTCGCCAGCAGGAGTTTCTTCAGCATGATCCAGGATTCCTTGCGAGGGGGCAGATAAGGGCGGTAGCGTGCCTGATGGCCTTATGCCTTAAAAGAACCCTTTTATCATAACCTTATTCCACTACGCACTAGAGTCTGTTGACGTTTCACGCACGGCTGCGCCGTAGCCCATTTTGCCGCGAGGCAAAGAACGCCTTTATCACGGCAGAACGACGCCGGGCGCCGCAGGTCTGAATCCTCAGACAGACGGGCCTCCGTTGTTCCCCCCATGAAGGTAACTGGTATGCAAGAACAAGCAGACGGCAAGACCCCCGGCCTGTCAGCCGAAGAAGAGCGCGAGATCGATGGGAAGCTGCCGCCGCGGGCGGCGGTGTTGCATGAAACCATCAGGATCCAGGGCGACCATGAGCTGGAACGCAGCATCGCAGCATTATGGTGGTCGGCGCTGGCCGCCGGGCTGACCATGGGCCTGTCGCTGATGGCCATGGGTTTGTTCCGCTCTCGGTTGGGCCCCAGCGATGAAAGTCATGTGATCGCCAGCCTCGGTTATTCGGCAGGCTTTCTGGCGGTGATCCTCGCCCGTCAGCAACTGTTTACGGAAAACACCCTGACCGCCGTGCTGCCGGTGATGAGCAAGCTGACCCTGAACAATGTCGGGCGACTATTGCGTCTTTGGGGCGTGGTGCTATGCGGAAACCTGGCCGGCACCCTGCTGGTGGCTTGGGTGATGCTGCGCCTGCCGATTTTCGATACCCAGACCGACCTGGCGTTTCTGGAAATCGGCCGTAAGGTGATGGAAAACGACGTGTCCAAGATGCTTGCCAAAGGCATCATCTCGGGCTGGATGATCGCCACCATGGTGTGGATGATCGCCTCGATGGAAAACGCCAAGATCGCCATTATCGTGATGATCACTTACCTGATGGCGCTGGGTGACTTCACCCATATCGTGGTCGGCTCGGTAGAGGTGTCTTATCTGGTGTATGCCGGCGAAGTGAGCTGGGGCGATTTCTGGCTGGTGTTTGCGGGGCCTACCCTGGCCGGCAATATCATCGGCGGCAGCTTTATCTTTGCCCTGATCAGCCATGCCCAGATCCGCAGCGAGCGTGACGTGATTGCCAAGCGCGAGCGCGACAAACACAAGTTGCTGGAGGAGTTGCGCCGCAATCGCCAGGACTGACTGTGCAAGATCGCCAAGGGCCTCAAGGTCTCGGTGGCCGCCTTTCTCGAAGTCGAGCCTTCGAAGGCATCGCACTGATGCCGGCGCGCACCAGCAAACGCCTGGTCAACGCCAGTGGTGCGTTCGTCAGCAGAGCGCTGTTCCCATTCGATATCACGCGCCAATCGAAACGCTACGAACTGCGCCTGGCGCCACTGGGAGAAGAACAAACTGAAGATGATTTTCTTCACGAAGGCCAGCGGCAGCATGGAGTTCTCGACCTTGATGCAGGTCTCGGCCGCAGCGGCTTAGAGCCCGTTCATGATCTTTCGGCTCGACTTCGGCGCTTTGACTGCAATCTGGCGATAGCGGCCTTTCGTAGGGTGGACGACGCTTCATCCGTCCACCGCTCTGCGAGCGCAATGGTGGACAAAAAGAGCGTTGTCCACCCTACGCTGGGAACGGCCGCTCTTGCCTTGCAGCAGCCTCTGTATGTCGCCTAAGAAGATCGTGGACCGGTCCTTAGAACGCAGGCACCACCGCGCCGGAATATTTCTTCTCGATAAAGGCCTTCACTTCCGGGCTGGTCAGCGCGTCAGCCAGCTTCTTGATGGCGTCGCTGTCCTTGTTGTCCGGGCGCGCGACCAGGTAGTTCACGTAAGGCGAATCCTTGTCTTCGAGTACCAGCGCATCCTTGTTCGGGTTGAGCTTGGCTTCCAGGGCGTAGTTGGTATTGATCAGCGCCAGGTCGACCTGATTCAGCACCCGCGGCAGCATGGCCGCCTCCAGTTCCTTGAACTTGAAGTTGTGCGGGTTGGTGGCCAGGTCCTTCGGCGTCGCCTGGGCGTTGCTCGGGTCCTTGAGGGTCAGCAGGCCGGCATGCTGCAGCAGCAGCAAGGCGCGGCCACTGTTGCTGCCTTCGCTGGGAATGGCGATGGTCGCGCCGTCCGGCAGCTCCTTGAGGCTCTTGTACTTGCTGGAGTAGCCGCCGAAGGGCTCGACGTGCACGCCCTTGACGATAACCAGGTCAGTACCGCGGCTCTCGTTGAAGCTGTCCAGGTAGGGCTTGGTCTGGAAATAGTTGGCGTCGAGCTGCTTCTGCGCGACCTGCAGGTTGGGCTGCACGTAGTCGGTGAACACCTTGATCTGGAGGTCGACGCCCTGCTGCGCCAGTTTTGGTTTGATCAGCTCGAGAATCTCGGCGTGAGGAACCGGCGTGGCGGCCACGGTAAGTTTTTCCGCGGCGAAAGCCTGGGTGGTCAGAACGGCGGCCAATGCAGCCAACAGAAGCGTTTTTTTCATGTTTATTCTCGGTAATTGCCGTGGGATCGACAGCGGCAGGGTGCGATGGGCCGCACCGGATAGGGCGACGCGCTGACGATACGGCCCATAGTTATACGATGAAAATACTTTTAATTCATTCTCATATTTCTTTTCAGAATAAGTAGAAGCTAGCGCACTTGTTGTGTTTCGGGCGGTCACTTCTACAGTGAAAGCACCTCTATTGCGGATTGATGAACATGATCAGCGAAGCCCTGAACCGTTTCGAGCGACTGGAACTGGTTCCCCATGCCACGCCGCTGCAGCACCTGCTGCGCCTGTCGCACCATATGGGCCGTGATATCTATGTCAAACGCGATGACCTGACCCTGTTCGCCCTGGGCGGCAACAAGGCGCGCAAGCTCGAATACCTGGGCGCCGATGCACTGGCCCAGCACGCCGACACGCTGATCACCGCTGGTGCCATCCAGTCCAATCACGTGCGCCAGACCGCCGCGCTGGCCGCCAAGCTGGGCCTGGCCTGCGTCGCCCTGCTGGAAAACCCCATCGACACCCAGGAGCAGAATTACCTGCATAACGGCAATCGCCTGCTGCTGGACCTGTTCGGCACGCGGGTGGAGGTGGTCGACAACCTCGACGAACCGGACCTGCTGCTGATGGCCAAGGCCGAGCGCTTGCGCGCCACCGGCAAGAGCCCCTACGTGATTCCGATCGGCGGCTCCAACGCGCTGGGCACCCTGGGTTATGTAAAGGCCGGCCTGGAGTTCGCCGAACAGGTCAGCGCCAAGGGGCTGGCAAGCGGCACGCTGGTGCTCGCCTCCGGCAGCGGTGCCACCCATGCCGGCCTTGCGCTGTCGCTGGCCCATGTACTGCCCGACTGGCGCGTGCTGGGTATCACCGTGTCGCGCCCCGCCGACCTGCAACGGCCCAAGGTGTTGGGGCTGGTCGAACGCACCGCCGAGTTGCTCGGCATTCCGGTGCCGGAAAACCTGGCGATCGAGCTGTGGGACGAATACTACGGCCCGCGCTACGGCGAACCGAATACCGGTACCCTGGACGCCATTCGCCTATTGGCCAGCAGCCAGGGCTTACTGCTCGACCCCGTTTATACCGGCAAGGCCTTCGCGGGCCTGCTCGATGGCATCCACAAGGGAGCATTCGCCGAAGGCAAGCCGATCGTTTTCCTGCATACCGGCGGTGCTCCGGCGCTGTTTGCGTATCAGTCCTTGACTCTCTAAACGCTATATACAAATAATTTTTTATTATTTTCTCGACTACCCGATCAACCTTAGAGTGCCGCGTCCCAAGGCACCCACCCACGCACCCACCGAGGCTCGAAGATGATAGTTGCCACATTGCGTCGAAATCTCCTTATTGGCAGCCTCGGCCTGGCGCTGTTCGCCGGTCTGGGAAGTCAGGCTCATGCGGCCGATGATCTGCAGAAAATCAAGGATGCCGGCACCATCAAGGTCGGCCTCGAGGGCACCTACCCACCGTTCAACTTCCAGGACGAAAGTGGCAAGCTCGCCGGTTTCGAAGTGGACTTCGCGACCGCGCTGGCCAAGGAGCTCGGTGTGAAGGTCAGCTTCCAGCCCACCAAGTGGGACGGCATTCTCGCCTCGCTGGAGTCGGGTCGCATCGATGTGGTGATCAACCAGGTCACCATCTCCGATGAGCGCAAGAAGAAATACGATTTCTCCACGCCCTACACCGTCTCGGGTATTCAGGCGCTGACCCGCAAGCGCGACGCTGACAGCGTCAAGAGCGCTGCGGACCTGGCCGGCAAGAAGGTCGGTGTCGGCCTGGGCACCAACTACGAGAAGTGGCTGAAAGAAAACGTGCCGCAGGCCGACATCCGCACCTACGACGATGATCCGACCAAGTTCCAGGACCTCAACGTCGGGCGCATCGACGTGGTACTGGTCGATCGACTGGCTGCATTCGAAATGGTCGCCAAGACCGGCGAGCGCATGGCCGTTGCCGGCGATGCCTTCTCCCGTCAGGAGTCCGGGATCGCCCTGCGCAAAGGCAATCCTGAACTGCTCGCGGTCATCAACCAGGCCATTGAAAAGCTGCGCAGCGACGGCACCTTGAAACAGCTCTCCGAGAAATGGTTCAAGGCTGACGTTACGCAATGACGCCGGAAACATTCCAGCTGGTGCTGGACTCCCTGCCCTTTCTACTCAAGGGCGCAATCTGGACGATCGTCCTGAGCCTCGGCGGCATGTTCTTCGGCATGCTGCTGGGCTTCGGGCTTGCCCTGGTCAGGCTCTACGCCATCGCCCCACTGGGCTGGCTGGCGCGGGTGTACATCTCGTTCTTTCGCGGCACGCCGCTGCTGGTACAGCTGTTCATCATCTACTTCGGCCTGCCTGAGCTGGGGCTGCAACTCGAGCCCCTGACCGCGGCGCTGATCGGCTTTTCGCTGAACATGGCGGCCTATGTCGCCGAGATCATGCGCGCCGCCATCGCTTCCATCGACCGCGGCCAGTGGGAGGCCGCGGCCAGCATCGGCATGAGCAAGAGTCAGACCATGCTGCGCGCCATTCTCCCGCAGGCGATGCGCACGGCCCTGCCACCGCTGGGCAACAGCTTCATCTCGCTGGTCAAGGACACCGCGCTGGCCGCCACCATCCAGGTACCGGAGCTGTTCCGCCAGGCCCAACTGATCACCGCGCGCACCTACGAGGTGTTTGCCATGTACCTGGCCGCGACGGTGATCTACTGGATTCTTTCCAGCCTGCTGGCGCACTTGCAGAACCGTCTGGAAGCACGCGTCAACCGTCACGAGGCGGACAACTGATGGCCTCAAGCATGATCACCGTTCGCAACCTGAGCAAATCCTTCAAGGGCCAGAGCGTACTCAAGGGTATCGACCTGGATATCGCCGCTGGCGAGGTCGTCGCCATCATCGGCCCCAGCGGCTCGGGCAAGACCACCCTGCTGCGCTGCCTGAACCTGCTGGAAACCCCTGACGGCGGCAGCATCCGCGTCGGCGAGATCGAGATCGATGCCGGCAAGCCGATCGGCCAGCAACAGGGGCTGATTCGCAAGCTGCGCCAGCAGGTCGGTTTCGTGTTCCAGAACTTCAACCTGTTCCCCCACCGCAGCGCGCTGGAAAACGTCATCGAAGGCCCGGTGGTGGTCAAGAAGCAGCCGCGAGATGCGGCAGTCGCACTGGGCCGGCAACTGCTGGCCAAGGTGGGCCTGGCCGGCAAGGAAGACGCCTACCCCAAGCGCCTGTCCGGCGGCCAGCAGCAGCGCGTTGCAATCGCCCGGGCGCTGGCCATGGAGCCGGATGTGATCCTGTTCGACGAACCGACCTCGGCACTGGACCCGGAACTGGTGGGTGAAGTGCTGGCGACCATCCGCGCCCTGGCCGAAGAAAACCGCACCCTGGTGATCGTCACCCACGAGATGAGTTTCGCCCGTGACGTGGCCAACCGGGCGATCTTCATCGACGGTGGCGTGATCGTCGAACAGGGCGATGCGCGCGAGCTGTTCAGCGCGCCCAAGCAGGCGCGCACCCAGCAATTTCTCAGCAAGTTCCTGGGCGACCCATCCGCGCGTCACTGATCAGGGCTGGTAATAGGCATCCCACAACCGATTGCGAAAGCGGTTGCCGGGATCCAGCTGGCGCTTGAGCGCGAAGTACTCCGCGGCCCGTGGGTAACCCTGGAGAAACTGCGCGCCGCTGGCGTGAAGCTGATACGGCAGGTAATGCCGACCGCCACAGCGCAATGCGGCGGCAATCAGCTCACGCGTCCAGGCCGCCGCCCGCTCCCGCTCCAGCGGCGACGAGCCCTGGCGGTAATACAGCACCAGGGCGAAGACCTCCTCCGGCGCCCAGCTCAGCAACGTGAGCGGATCGGCCTTGGCATGGCGAATGGAAACGTTGATCAGCGTGGCCCGATGCTGATGAGTCAGCCGTGCCAGTTCACCAACGAACCGTTCCAGCTGCGCCGGCGGCACGAAGTACTCCTGCAGCACATAACTGAAATCCGCCCCGGATATCGGCTCCAGCTCGCTGACATCGAGGCTGGCCTCGTGGTTGCGCCATTGCACCCTGGGGCTACGATACAGCAGCGGATCGAGTGCCGCCTCGCGCAGCTTGATGCCCGAAGAGGATTCGCTCAGGCGAATCCCCGCGCGCTGCAGATGGCTGCCTTGCTGCGCTGGGCTCAGTCGCTCCGTTGCGGTCAGCGCAGCGTCGCTGCGCCGATAGGAAACCGCACGCACCGTGGAAAAATCATCGGGGTAGAGAATGCCGTTGTGCATCAGCATATCGGGCTGGGAGGCTACCTCGCGGTAGAACCACGGCCGATAGTCTTGCAGCGCCATGACCTGGCTCTCCCTGGCGATACGGGTGTTCTCGACCAGGCCCAGCGTCGCTTCGACAATCACCCCGAGGCCACCGTAGCCGCCGATCACGCCGTAAAACAGCGCGGCATTGTGGCTCGGGGTGGCATCGACCACCTGGCCATCGGCGAGCACCACGCGGATGGCCTTTACCGACCCCACGATGGGCCCCTCACCCACATAGCGGCCATGCACGTTGACCGACAACGAGCCGCCCACCGTGAAGTTGGCGTAGGACTGCATGATCTGCGGCGACAGGTCGTAGGGGTCGATGTATTCGAGTATCGCGCGCCAGGTGATGCCGCTCTGTACGCGAATCTCGCGGCGCTCCGGGGAGAACTCGAGCACCTTATCCAGGCTGCGCATGTCCAGCTGCAGTGCGCCATCTGCAGCGGTCTGCCCGCCCATGCTGTAACGCCCGCCGCCAATGCTCACCGGGCCCGGGTAACTGCGCAGCGCATCGACGACCTGCTGTTCGCTGCGCGGCGCGACCACCCGCGCCACCACCACAGGGTTGAGGCCGGTCACGTCGTTGACCAGCTCCTGAGCGGTGACGTTCGAGCAGATCAGGCAAAGACACAGGAGCAAGCGGCGCATCGAACCATCCTTGGCGAGCAGCGTGAGTCGCGAGACCGAGCGGTCAGGCGATGGTGTTCAGTCGCGGTCCAGCAAGTGGAACCGGGGTAACGAAAAACGCCAGCGAATGGCGGCCAGGCGGATGGCCAGCACCACCAGCATGGCCACGCCGGTATCCAGCCAGTGCGGGGTTTCCAGCATGCGCAGCAGCACGAAGGTCACCGCGCCGGCCAGGCAGGCGGTGGCGTAGATCTCCTTCTTGAAGATCAGCGGAATCTCGTTGCAGATCACGTCGCGCATCACGCCGCCGGCAACCCCGGTCATGACGCCCATGATCACCGCCGTACTGGAGGGCATGGCGTACTGCAGGGCGACCTCGGTGCCGATCACGGTGAACACCGACAGCCCGAAGGCGTCGGCGATCAGCAGGCCCTTTTCGTGGATCGGCCGGGTCATGCGCACCCAGATCACCGTGCCCAGCGCCGCCAGGGTGGCGACCAGGATGTAGGTGTCGTTGCGGATCCAGCTGACCGGGTGGTTATCCAGGATCACGTCGCGCAGGGTGCCGCCGCCCAGGGCGGTGATGATGGAGATCACCAGCACGCCGAACAGGTCCATGGACTTGCGCCCGGCCATCAGTGCGCCGGTGATGGCGAACACCGCCACCCCGAACAGATCCGCCAGGTAGAACAGCTGGTTCATCGACAAGTCAGTTCACCGGCGTACGCAGGGTCACGAACTCTTCGGCGGCGCTGGGGTGCACGCCGATGGTCTCGTCGAACACCTGCTTGGTGGCCCCGGCCTTGAGCGCGACCGCCAGCCCCTGGACGATCTCGCCGGCATCGGGCCCGACCATATGGCAGCCCAGCACCCGGTCGGTCTTGGCATCGACCACCAGCTTCATCAGCGTGCGCTCGTCGCTTTCGGTCAGGGTCAGCTTCATCGGCCGGAAGCGGCTCTCGAAGACCTTCACCGCATGCCCCGCCTCACGGGCCTGCTCCTCGCTAAGGCCAACGGTACCGATATTGGGCAGGCTGAACACCGCCGTGGGAATCATCCGGTAATCGACCTTGCGGTACTCCTCCGGCTTGAACAGCCGGCGGGCCACCGCCATGCCTTCGGCCAGGGCCACGGGCGTCAGCTGTACGCGGCCGATCACGTCGCCGATGGCGAGGATCGACGGCGCGCTGGTCTGGTACTCGTCATCGACCTTGATATAGCCCTTGTCGTCCAGGCTGACCGATGTGTTTTCCAGGCCCAGGTTATCGAGCATCGGGCGGCGACCGGTGGCGTAGAAGATGCAGTCGGCCTGCAGCGTGCGGCCATCCTTGAGGGTGGCTTGGAGGCTGCCGTCGGCCTGCTTGTCGATGCGCGCGATGTCGGTATTGAACTGCACATCCAGGCCACGCTTGCCCAACTCTTCATGCAGGTGGGTGCGCAGGGAACTGTCGAAGCCACGCAGGAACAGCTCACCGCGGTACAGCAGCGAGGTCTGCGCACCGAGGCCGTTGAAGATCGAGGCGAACTCCACGGCGATATAACCGCCGCCCACCACCAGCACGCGCTTGGGTAGCTCTTCCAGGAAGAACGCCTGGTTGGAGTTGATGGCGTGCTCATGCCCCGGGATCTCCGGAATATGCGGCCAGCCGCCGGTGGCGATCAGAATGCGCTCGGCGCTGTAGGTCTTGCCGTCGACTTCCACCCGGTGCTCGTCGAGCAGGCGCGCATGGCCCTCGAGCAGGGTCACGCCGCTGCCCACCAGCAGCTTGCGGTAGATACCATTGAGGCGCTCGATTTCGCGGTTCTTGTTGGCGATCAGCGTCGGCCAGCTGAAACTGGCCTGGCCGGGCGTCCAGCCGAAGCCTTCGGCCTGCTCGAACTCGTCGGCGAACTGGGCGCCGTAGACCAGCAGCTTTTTCGGCACGCAGCCGACGTTAACGCAGGTACCGCCCAGATAACGGCTTTCCGCCACGGCAACCCGGGCGCCATAGCCGGCCGAGAAGCGCGCCGCACGCACGCCACCGGAGCCGGCACCGATTACAAACAGATCGAAATCGTAGGTCATAACAGCCTCCTGAACAGACGCAGAGCATACCGCAAACACAGCGCCCTGCCCGCCTGGCACATGGCGCAAACTTGTCGGCGGCCTGATGGGTCTAGAGGCTTAACAGAGGAGCACCGCCATGCGCCCAATGCTTACCCACCTTGCCCTGCACGTGCCGGACCTGCAGGCCTGCATCGCCTTCTACGAAGACTTCTGCGGCATGCGGGTCATCCACCGCCGGCCTGGCAAGGGCTCGCAGATCGTGTGGATGGCCGAGCCGGGCCGTGAGGGCGAGTTCATCTTCGTCATCATGCCCGGCGGCGAGCCGCGTCAGTTGGCGGCCAACGACTACAGCCACTTCGGCTTCGCCCTGCAGAGCCGCGACGAGGTCGACGCCGTAGTCGCCAAGGCCCGTGCGGCTGGCTGCCTGCTCTGGGCACAACGCGACGAGCCTTATCCGGTGGGCTATTACTGCGGCGTGCGTGATCCGGCTGGCCATCAGATCGAATTCAGCTATGGCCAGCCGCTAGGGCCCGGGGCGACACCCATCAACGCCAACTGAGCATCGTCATGAACCTGCTGCAGCATCGCAGGCATAAAAAAACCGCCCGAGGGCGGTTTTATCAAATGCGCAGACGGCTCAGCCTCTGCCCGTCTTGTACAGGTGCTCGAAGCAGAAGTTGGTTGCCTCGATATAACCCTCGGCGCCGCCGCAGTCGAAACGCTGCCCCTTGAACTTGTAAGCCAGCACGCAACCGTCCTGGGCCTGCTTCATCAGTGCGTCGGTAATCTGGATCTCACCACCCTTGCCCGGCTCGGTGTTCTCGATCAGCTCGAAGATATCCGGGGTCAGGATGTAGCGGCCGATGATCGCCAGGTTCGACGGTGCATCTTCGGCCTTGGGCTTCTCGACCATGCTGTTCACCCGGAAGATGTCGTCGCGGATCATCTCGCCGGCAATCACGCCGTACTTGTGGATCTCATCCGTCGGTACTTCCTGCACCGCCACGATCGAGCAGCGGAACTGGTTGTACAGCTTGACCATCTGGGTCAGCACGCTGTCGCCGTCCAGGTTCAGGCACAGGTCGTCGGCCAGCACCACGGCGAACGGCTCGTCGCCGATCAGCGGGCGGCCGCTGAGGATGGCGTGGCCCAGGCCCTTCATTTCCACCTGGCGGGTGTAGGAGAAGGTGCAGTTGTCGATCAGGCGGCGAATACCGACCAGGTACTTTTCCTTGTCGGTATTGCGGATCTGCTCTTCCAGCTCGTAACTGATGTCGAAGTGGTCTTCCAGCGAACGCTTGCCGCGACCGGTCACCATGGCGATTTCGGTAAGCCCGGCGGACAGCGCTTCCTCCACACCGTACTGGATCAACGGCTTGTTCACGATTGGCAGCATTTCCTTGGGCATGGCCTTGGTTGCCGGGAGAAAACGAGTGCCGTAGCCAGCGGCAGGAAACAAGCATTTCTTGATCATGGAAGTCCCTGAATGAGAGAGGGTTATCGACGCCGCAGCAGTCTAGCAGGACGCACAAGGCTTACAACGGGAGCAATGCAAACCGCTCAAACGTTTACCGCAGCAGGCAGTCACAACAGATGAAACCCACTGCAACGCGAGGTTCGCATGTCCATCGACAATGACCTGAAGAAAGAAGTTCTCACTCGTCTGCTCCACGCTCACCCTGCCGGTCTCGGCAAAGAGGTGCTGGACAACTTCCGTGGCGAGCACGCGGTTGCCGATATGCTCAAGCACCTGCAGCAAAACGGGCTGATTCACGATGGCGCCCTGTCGGAAAGTGATGGTGAATTGTCTATCCACTACCCTATCAAGCTCAGTGCATCCGGCGTGGAAACGGCCAAACAGCTCGAAGCCTGATCAATTGCTGTAAACGCCTCAACTACCTGCGCCGTTTTCTCTCACGAGAAAACGGCGTTCAGCTATACGGGCCACTAACGCTCAGCAATCAGTGCCGGTGAGCCGGCAAGCAGTGCGAGCGCCGCCTGGTCGCTGGCGAGCAGGCTGTATTGATGGAGGCTGAGATACCGCCCGTCCTTGTATTCGACGTCGCGCAAGGTGCCTTCGCGCCTGAAACCGAGTTTCTCGGCCAGTCGCCAGCTCGCGACGTTTTCCGGCTCGATATCGAGGTGGATACGGTGCACGCCCATGACCTGCAAGGCATGCCGCAGGATGCACGGCAATGCCTGCTGCAACAGGCCACGCCGCCAGTAAGCTGGCAGTAACCAGTAGCCCATGTCGATGCGCTGATGCTCATGGTGCCAGTCATTGAAACCACAGGCGCCGACCAATACATCGTCGTTATCCGCCAGTGCCCACCAGATTCCCGCCTCATCTGCCAGCACCTGTTCATACCACTGCATCTGCTCGCGGGTAGCGGCCAGGCTCGAATAGGACACGCCGTAATGGGCGATCACCT
Source organism: Pseudomonas sp. G34 (assembly GCF_031119625.1). Lineage (GTDB taxonomy): Bacteria > Pseudomonadota > Gammaproteobacteria > Pseudomonadales > Pseudomonadaceae > Aquipseudomonas. The sequence goes on along the minus strand of NZ_JAVHZV010000029.1, from coordinate 230,379 downwards.
GCGGATCAGAAAGCCCGGCATAGACCTGCTGGATATCGTCGGTACGAACGCATCGCAGCCTGCAGTCGGCAAGCAAGAATTCGGGAAAAGCAGTGAGGGCGCTGTCCATGCTTCACCAATCTGCCGAGCGGGCACGGCCATGGAAACTATCGAGTGAGAACGATGCGTGGGCTGCACATGGGCCGACGCCTGGAATGGTGCCCCGAGCCGGAATCGAACCGGCAAGGCCTTGCGGCCGGCAGATTTTAAGTTTACTGCCAGTTTCAGGCCTACCAAGGGCTTAGCCAATTTTCTGTATTTATTGCGGAACAGCCAGTAGGCAAACAATACTACCTCTCCTGAGTCTAGCGCAACGCGCCCAGCCTAAGATGCACGGTCGACGAACTGAATCGATAACGACGCCTGGCTCGACTTCATCGCAACAAGAAAAACATCTAACGAGACGGTAGATAGGGATTATAAAAATGCAGCCTACCCTCTTCGCGGCCGCTGTTCATTCAAAAAAATGCATAACTATCTGAAATATTTTCAAGGATTGCGCTGTGGCCAAAAAACAATTGCGTGCGGACAACCATTACGTCCCAAAGCTTTATTTGAAACAGTGGGCAACCGACGGAAAAATCCCAACTTACCGATTGCTAGTACCGCATGAAAATATGCCCTTATGGAAAAACCTATCTATTAAAGGAATCGCATTCCACCAAAATCTATATACATACCTTACCGACCAAGATCCTACTGATGAGTTCGAGCACTGGATGGACAAAGAATTCGAGCAACCAGCCCAAGAGGCGATTCAGTTAGTTGTCGAAGAGGGTCGAATGACTCCAGATCACTGGAAACGTCTTGAGCGATTCGCGCTAGCACAGGATGTGCGAACTCCTGCCAAACTTAGATCCTTTATCAAACGCCAGAATGAAACACTTCCAAAGGTTCTCAACGACACCCTTGAAAGCTCGACTAAGCGACTGGAACGATTAGCAGCGCAAGGCAACCTTCCGACCTCAACCCTCAATTCAACCTCACGTCTGCTTAAGCATACTCCTAGTAATTATCTGCCGATACGACTGTCACTTGAAAAGCAATCGGACGGTACCGGGCGTATTTCAGCAGAGGCCACTGTTGGCAGAAGAATGTGGATTTGGCAAATGAAGCATCTTTTAACTGAGACGATCCAAAAACTTCCTAAATACCACTGGACAATCTTGCACGCGCCTGATGGATTATCTTGGCCGACATCCGACGACCCTTTAATAAAGCTGAATTACCAAAGCCCCGAAAATTACAACTTCAATGGTGGCTGGGGAAACAAAAATGGTGATATTCTGCTGCCGCTCAGCCCAAAACATCTACTTTACACCTCTATTGGAAACAAACCTTTCCTAAGGGGAACAACAGTCACCACACCTTTCTACCATCAGTTAAAAAAGGTAATTATTGAGCATGCTGATAGATATATTTTCTCTCTAACACAATTTGATGTCGATCGAATTCGCTCGAGATTGGTGTGTGCTAAAACTTACCAAGAAGAGGAAGCTAACTGGGGGAGATGGAGCCACGAGCAAAGCCTTGCTGAAAGAAAAGATAATGATTGGAATTCCGGAGCTTCATAGAAGCATACCAAATTAAATCCTTTCGAAAGGCTAGCGTCTTTGGCTCAGGTAATATTTGTTCTTCTCCTCCACAACTGATGTGGCCGCGTGGTGAAACTCTCGCTCCTCATGCCCCGCCGCATACCACCGCCCTTCTGCAAGACGGCATGGAGGCTCGGGCTGTAGGGCTGACCGTGTGTCATCGCCGCGAATCTCCTCCCTCACATAAGAAGCAGGCTGAGCCGTCGGCCTGGGCTCCTCGAGTTCATCCAGCCCCAGCACGTTCGTCAGTATCTGCGCTGGCGCCAAGCCAAGCTGGGAAAAGGCCCTAATGTCATGAAAGCGGGACAAAGGGTTCAGTCGACGAAGTTCGTTGTGACAGCGCAGGGCCGCCCCACGATGCTGCGCTCCCGGTCGGACGAAGCCAGAAAAACGGCGGGGATCCTTAAGGCAGATTTTCAGCTATGGGATCTTCGTACCAAGGCTGGCACCGACAAGGCGGAACTGAGCGGCGACATCATGCAGGCACGTGATCAGCTTGGGCACACCACTGTCGTGATGACCGAGCACTACGTTCGCCACAGAAAGGGGAAAAGGTATCGCCAACGCGATGATTGCGGAACAGGTCAGGAATTGCGGAACGGAAGGGATTCAGCGTGGTGTTCGCAACGCATTGATTTCATTGGTGCCCCGAGCCGGAATCGAACCGGCAAGGCCTTGCGGCCGGCAGATTTTAAGTCTGCTGTGTTTACCAATTTCACCATCGGGGCGGCGAAATGTGCGAGGGCAGGACTATATACACCCCCAGGCAACCCCGCAAGTTTAAAGCACGCAATAAAAAACCTCGTAAATCAGTGATCTACGAGGTTCTTGCGGTGAGCTTGCCGATACGGCAGCGCAACGGCATCGGTTGCGGCCGGGCGCATGGGATGCGCCCGGCCTTGCCGATTACTTGCTGCTACGGCCGACCAGCAGGCCGATCAGCAGGCCGAACCCGGACGCGACCGCTACCGACGTCCACGGGTTGCTCTCGATGCGATCCTGGGCATTGCCGATGGTTTCACGGCCCAGTTCGACAGCCTCACGGCTTTTTTCGGTGATCGTACCCTTGGCCTCGTTCAGCAGCGCGATGACCTTCTCACGAGCTTCATGGGCCTTGTCGCCGGAAAACGACTCGGCATCACCCAGCGCCTTGCTGGCTTGATCGAGAAGCTTCTTCAGTTCCTTGGCGCTTTCCTGTTGAAACTGATCCAGGCCGCTCTCAAGCGAAGTTTTACGTGCCATTGGCGAATGCTCCATAACAGTGGTTGACGGTCTTTGGAGGCCCGGCCAAGCCGCAGAGTTCAGGCTTTTTGCCGCTTGCGGCCCGACATTCAGGCATCCAGGGGGATGATGCCGGTGTGGGCCACATGGTCCCCGGCCATGCCTCTTACCCGTGCGCGCAGGTCAAAGGGCATGTCTGGCTTGAATATCACCGCATGCCCGATCAACTGGCCATTCTCGTCGACACGCTCACGCTCTTCCTGCATCCAGGTTTGCAGCTCGTCCTCGCTCAGGCCGAGCTCCTCCGCCAGCAAGGCGTTGAAACGCTCCAGGTCGTAGCCATCGAATTTGCCACCATCCATATCGTCGCCCTCCTCAGGTCAGTGTTGCTAACTGAGGCCCCACCCCGGGGCAGGCAGTTCCCTCTCTCTGCTCGAGCCGTTCAGGCTTGCCGTCTGGCCGTTCCGGAATTCAGGGTGCGCAGATCCTGACGAAGCTGCATCACCAACTGCGAGATCTGCCGGGAGGTGGACAGTTCGGCGCGGGGAATTCCCGTGACGCTTAGGTAGACCTGGGCGGTGACTGGATCCTTGATCTGAATCGTCACCGACTCACTGCCATCGATGGAGCAATTGCACGCCAGGGGCAGAAAGGCACATTCGACTATATGACGCTGCTCGAGAATGGACATCATCCTGGAAACTCCTTCCTCACGTTGATGACGAGTTGCAGTCTAGCTGTCGCGCAAAATCCGGCATGGGACATTTTGTCCCGTCCATCGGCTGGGGTTTAACCACGCGGCAAGTGACCACTGGTAAGTCGTGGTGAACCTCCCGAGCCTCCGCCCTCTCCCTACTTTCATCGCCCCAAGCGGGCATTACCGACAGCCGATGAGGTGAAACATGCATACGCAAAACGTAGAGGGTACCGAACGCCTGCTCTCGCTGGCCGTGGGCACGATGGGCATGGTGAGCGGCTTCAGGCAGGGCGGCGTGGGCGGCCTGCTGAAGATCGCCGCCTCGGCCATGATTGCCAAGCGCGGGCTGACCGGGCACTGCCAGCTTAAAGGCCTGCTGGAGCCGCCGCGCGATGTCTCCGGCGAGCAGCAGCCACGCCGGCCTAGCGCAGCTACCGGAGCGGAGGCCGACAAGTTGACTGAAGCCTCGCGAATGGAGAACGCACTGGAGGAAACCTTTCCGGCCAGCGACCCGATCTCGCCCTGAACTCACCGGTTACCGGGCGAGGACGATCAGCATATTGGTCGGTGTGATGCGCGGCAGCAGTTGGCGGATGTCGAGCGGCGTTTCGACCTTGAAGAACACCCGGTAACCGCTGCCATCCGGATAAGGTCGCCAGTGGGTGATCCAGCTCGAAAGCAGGCTCTCGCTGAGGCCGAGGTCAGTGGCGATTTTCAGCAATGGCATGTGAACAGTCATGTGAGCTCCTTCTCCTTTGTTCAGATAGTGATGCATGCATCACGCTACCGGACTTCCATGCCGGGCCCGAGTTGACAGGCAATATCACTATGCCACATTACAGGGCGTATAATCATTCCGTTTACATGGGCTGGAAGAAGCAGGTTCGCGGCGGGGCACGTAACCCATTCGGCGCCTCATTTCCCATACCAATCGTCCGCTCGACTGAACTATCGTCCCAGACACTATCAAATAGCTAGTACTACTCGATATGGAGGAACCAATCGTGAGCAAACCCATTTTCAATGCCCGCACCGCGGACAAGTTTGTCGTCCGTCTGCCTGACGGAATGCGCAAGCGCATCGAAGATCTGGCCAATGACAACTACACCAGCATGAACACCGAGATCATCCGGGCTATCGAAGCCCACCTGGAAGGCCAGGCAAGGCAGACGCTGCTGATCGATGCGTTGGAAGCGAAGCTGAAAAGCGAACTGCAGACTGCAGCCAAGCCGGGCAAGAAAGCCCAGGAAGCCAACATCGACTACCTCGATGGCCTCAAGACCGGCACGCGCTGACTGCGCATAGCGTGGAGGTCAGAGCCAATCAAAGCCCCGAGTTCTCGGGGCTTTTCATTTCTGGCTATCGAGCCCGGCCAGGCATCTGTGGAGGGCCCCACTGACTGCCTAACCAGAGTCTGATCGTCGGATTGTTGTGCCGGCGAATCGCTCGAAGCTTCCAAGAAAGCTCAGGGAGGACTACCCTATTACCGAGGAGCCACACACCGTAAGGACACACCGACAAATGATGCACCACACCCTGAAATACGGCGCCTGCCTGCAAGAGTTTTCCCGCGTTCTCGATCTGGCCATGAAAAAACATGACGAGATCATGCTGGTACCGGGAATTATCAGCAGCCTCAACGAGCATATCGAAAAGCTCCTCGGCCCAGTATTCGCCCGCCGTCTATTCAATGAGCGCCAGGCGACCCTTACCCTGCCAGGGGGCAAGCAGAAGACCATTCACCTTGCATCGCTTTCCAGCTGCTATGGCTTCGAGGATGGCGCAATCGTGCTGCCTTGGGTATCGCTGCAAACCGTTTCCCTGGCCCAGGAAAAGCACCCCCGCTCCGACAAGTTCTACATCCCCAATGACGGCCCCGGCGCGCCGCACCGTGCACCGGGTCGGGACGAGCTCTCGCGCTACCTGACCAGCTATCCAAGGTCGAAAGCGGTTTGAAGCGAGCCTGAAGGTTTTCTGAGAAATCAGGAACGCGGAACTGCCGGAATGGATATTGCGGGTGGAGCTGCACCTATCCGGTGAAGCTCCCGGTAGACAAGGCCAGCGCGCTGCGTCGCGATAGAACCGCAACCTCCTCACACCTAAATCAAGCCCTCGAACCGCAAAGGCTTGGGGCGGGGCCGAAAACACGCCCTCTGCCCCACTTTCCCTGCACGCATAAAAAAGCCCCGTAGTCAGTAACTACGGGGCTTCTAGTTTGGAGGCTGAGGTCGGAATCGAACCGGCGTTCACGGATTTGCAATCCGATAAGCAAGCTCAGGCGCCACGCGGGCTAGAGGGTCGTCCGCGTTCCGAAACTGAACAGAATTCGCACCTCTACAGGCCTAGAGCCATGCGGGGCCTACTCTGAGTTTTGGAACGCATTTTTCCCTAAAAAGCCGCCCTTCTCGCCCGTCCCTGGGCACCACCGCACCGCGTTCTGCGTCAGCGGCTCCCCACCTGCCATAACTGATCTAGCCGAGTCGTATAGCTCTGGCTGAGCATCTCACGCTGCATTCCCCATTCCGGCCGAAGCTCCACCCGGCCTGGCCGTAGCGTGCCCCTTCCCCACTTGGCGTTGATCTCGTCCAGCACCGCCATCACCCGGGTCGACTCGACTGACTGCTGGGGTGCGAATAGGTCACCGGTGATCTCGGTACGCTGACAGATATCGAGCAGCATTACCTCGGCCTTGCTGTACGAGTAGCTGGGCCGATAGGCCTGCTCCAGGGCATGCATGGCGTAGTGGGTGATCATGCGGGTGTCGTCAGTCGCCCAGGGCAGCTGCAGCGCAACGCCCTTCGCGTACTTCGCTTCCTCGGGGTTATGCATGCCAGTGCGCACACCTACACGGATCTGACGGCATACGGACTGCTGCGCCCGCAGCTTCTCACACGCGGTGGCCGTATAGGTCGCCACGGCCTGGCGGATCGACTCTATGTCCTGCAGGCGTTTGCCGAACATCCGGCTGGAACAGATCTCCTTCTTCGGCGGCGCCGCCTCATCCAGCGTCAGGCATGGTGTGCCGCGCAGCTCGCGGGCGGTCTTTTCGATCACTACGCTGAACTGCTTACGCAGCGTCCAGGCGTCTGCCTGGGCCAGATCCCACGCGGTCTTGATGCCCTGGGCGTTGAGGTGCGCCGTCATGCGCCGGCCAACGCCCCACACATCGCTCACCGGCAGCACCTTGAGTACCTTGTCGCGGCGCACCGGATCGCGCAGGTCGACCACCCCACCCGTCCGCGTCTGCCACTTCTTCGCAGCGTGGTTGGCCAGCTTTGCCAAGGTCTTCGTTCCGGCGATCCCTACGCCAGTAGGGATACCCGTCCACTTGAGCACCCGGGCACGGATCTCACGGCCGAGCTGCTCGAGGTCACCTGGCATGCCGGTCAGGTCGGCGAAGGCTTCATCGATGCTGTACACCTCTACCGCCGGCACCATGCCCTCAATCACCGTCATCACGCGCTCGCTCATATCGCCGTACAGCGCATAGTTGCTGCTGAACGGCAGAATGCCATGCCGGCGAAGTTCGTTCTTGATCTGGAAATACGGCGCGCCCATCTTCACGAACGGCTTGGCATCGGCCGACCTGGCGATCACACAGCCGTCGTTGTTGCTGAGCACGACCAGCGGCACACGGCGCAGGTCGGGCCGGAACACTCGTTCACAGCTGCAGTAGAAGGAGTTGCAGTCGATCAGCGCTACCACATGCTCAGCCATGGCAACGAAACCGCCGCAGGCCGCTAGTGACCACGCCCCACACCTCGAACTCGTCGCCCTCGAGGATGTACCGCGGCGGGTACTTCGGGTTTTCGGACTGCAGGATCACCTGCTGCCCCCGCCGTATGTAGGTTTTCAGCACCGGCTCACCGTTCACCGCGCCAATCACAACGTTACCCGACGCGGCGTCAAGTGACTTGTCGACCACCACCACGTCGCCGTCGAAGATGCCCACCCCGGTCATGCTGTCACCGTCCACACGCACCAGGTAGGTCTGGGGCGCGTGGATGCCCAGAAGCTCATCGAGGGATATTTTTTGCTCGAGGTGATCCTGCGCCGGGCTGGGGAAGCCGGCCGGCACCCGGTAGGAAAAAAAAGGCAGCTCAGAAGACGAGCTGCCGACTGGGCCGAGGATGGTTGCATTGCCCATAAGAGAGACCTGAGAATAGTACTGTATGCATATACAGATACCAAATCGGGTCGGACGCGGTCAAAGACTGATGATGGCCATCTGACGACCGGAGAGTTCCATGTGCGGACGATTCACTCAGTACCGAACCGTTGACGAGTACGCGAAGGCTCTGCAGCTGGGCCTGCTTGATGGGGATTGGGCAAACCAACCCCTGGAGCGCTACAACGTGGCTCCACAAAGCCGGGTGACGCTGTTTCATCAAGACGAATTGGGTATCTATGCCCTGCCCGTTCGCTGGGGCTACGCGCCGCATTGGGCAGACGGCAAGCGTCCACCGGCGATCAATGCACGGATCGAGACTGCCGCCACCAGTCGGTTCTGGGGCGCGATCTGGAAGAAGGGGCGCGTGATCATTCCGGCGGACGGCTGGTATGAATGGAAGAAAGACCCGGACAATCCCAAGATCAAGCAGCCGTACTTCATCCGGTTGAAAGGCGGGGCCCCTGCGTTCTTCGCCGGCATCGCCGACGTGCCGCAGGACGGAGAGGATGGCGTTGGCGGCTTTGCCATCATTACCGCAGCCAGTGATCAGGGGATGGTCGACATCCACGACCGCCGGCCTGTCGTTCTGCCGCCAGATGTGGCAAGAGAATGGTTGGAGCCGGGACTAATGCCGGAGCGCGCTGAAGATCTGGCCAGGGACCATGACACCCCCGTGGATGCGTTCGAGTGGTACCCAGTTGGCAAAGCCGTAGGGAACGTGAAGAATCAGGGAGCGATGCTGCTCGATGCGGACTCAGATCCAACTATATAAGCGCTTAATAAAATGAGCCGACACATACACTACAGGGAATAGTTATGAACTTCTTTTCCAATTCAAAAACGGAAGACCGACGTGAAGCCGAGCTTAAGGCCTCGATGACAGAGCCATTCATCCCTGAGTTCAGCGACTACGTAGGAAAGGTGAGAAGAAACTGCCTAGCTGTTAGCACACTGGCACTTGTAATGATTTACGCTGACGTAAAAATAACATCCAATTTCAATACGAATGGATTTAGCATTAGCGGCCTAGACGACTGGACTGTGAAAGCAATCTTGCTCCTATTAACAGGCTATTGGCTTGCGCATTTTATATGGTGCGCTGTTGATTATTTTTATGAGTGGAGAATAAGGCTAAGCGGAATAAAGGAAGGCCCTTACACCTGGGATGCCAGCGAGAGTGATGCGACGCCGGCAGATCGCAATTTCAGCATGCTGCGCTGGGTCTACTTCAAAATTGAAGATATAAGGAGCTTTCAGCGAGAGCTTGAAAAGATAAAAATCGTTCTAGCTGAAAGGCAAGGCGAGATTGATCAGCGCGCTGTTCAGAATATCGAGAGCGGAATCAGGTCACTCCAAAACATGAACATACAGGGCCTAAATGATAAAACCACAAACTCCATATACAGGTTCGATAATTGGTGGAAATTCATGGCCAGATCGCAGTCACTAAGATGGATTACGCTTGAACTCTCGCTCCCAATAATACTAGGCATAACAGCGCTTTTTAGCCTATCCAACATCGTATTTTTCACCAAGGCCGCTGCGGGCTAGCTCTTTCACCAAGGTCTTGGTTAGTTTAGATAGGCCTGTATCCTTAAAAGTGGCAGGCTTGGTTTGCTGACCGCAATTCTCGCTCATATCCGATACGCTGCCGACGCTCAGCAAGCAACGCCCTCACCTTCACTTCGAGGTTGTCGTCTGCCTTCAGGCCGGCAGCAGCCCAGGGCGGCACTGCCACCTCCTTGGTGCGACACGGCACCTCAATCGGCACCTCGACGCGCACGATGCGCGGTTCAGGCTCTGCCGGTGGCTTCGCGGCACAGCCGGCCAGCGCCAATAGCGCGGCCATCAGGATCAGTCTCATAGGCCCAGCTCCTTGTCGATCACGGTTGTAGCCGCGGCACAGGCGTCGCCGCCGGTGCGTTCCTGCTGCAGCCTGTTCGCCGCCTGATAGTCGGCTTCGGATTCTCGCCGGGCGCCGGCCCGGGCCTGCTCGGCCTGCCGCGCTCGAGCAGCGGCCTTGGCGCGCAGATCAGCCAGGGCGCTGTTCTGTTCGCCGACCTGCACAAGTAGGTTGCCGCGGGTCTCGCGGCAGGCCACCAGCTTTCCGTACTGCTCGGTCGACGCCGTGCGCTCGGCATCCAGCTCGGTCTGCAGGCCGGCCACGCGGATCTGCTGGCCAGCGGCGAAAACAGCGACGACGAGCAGCCACCAGCACCAGGCTGGCACCAGCTTCAGCCAGGTCATGCCGCCAGCTCCCCACCGCATGCGGTGAACATGGCCAGCAGGTCGCCCTGATCGCACTGCTCGGCGGCGCGTTCGTCGGCGTAGATCTTCAGCAGGCTGGTCAGCTTGTGCTCGTGCTGGCCATAGCCGGCGCCGGGCAGGCTGGCCCAGATCGGCGCAGCGGCGGCAATGGCCTCGCTGATCCGGCCGGCCTGGATGTGCGGAAGCGCGCCGCACTCCGTGAGCAGTTTCACTGCCGCCAGATCCTGGGCACGTGGAATGAAGCGGCCGATAAAGCCGTAGTTCTCGACGATGGCGTCCCAGGTGCGGGCCAGGAACTGATAGCGGCCGGCGGCGGTGGACTTGATGCCGTAGCGCGGCAGCGGCACAAGCACGCGCGGGTGCTTGCTGTAGTCGGTGAACAGCTGGCCGCCGACGAGCACATCATAGCCGTCGTCGATGCTGCGCTGATTCGGGTGATCGGTGCCTTCGCTCCATGCGAGCATATCTAGGAAGGCGAGCACATTCGCGCCGCCCGCTTCATGAGCTGTAAGTCGAGCCATTGAGTTTTCTCCAGGCATAAAAAAACCCGCACGAGGCGGGTTTTTTTCATTGAGCGCCGACAGCTAACGCCGCCGGCTGTGCTCAGACTGTTACTTTTCTTCAATCAGGGAGTTCACACCCCCGGCGATCGTGCCAGCTACAGCGCCAACAACCGCCAGAGCAACAAACGCGGGCGCGCCGATACCTCCTAGCACGCCGCCAAAAACTGCGGCACGACCAAAAAGCAGGCCGACGCTGCCACAAGCAGCCGCACCTGTAGCGCCACCTAATGCGCTCGCCTTACCAGTTTTCTTCCATCGACTCATGGTATCAGCCCCTGTTTTTCCAGAGACGATACGCGCCATAAGCAGCAGCACCCACTGCCAGTGGCGCAGCTGCAGTGACAGCCAAACCAGCGGCCATGCCTCCGCCTACTACGCTGCCAACAGCAGCAAGACCAGAGGTGATCCCGGCCGCGCCCAAACCTGCCACGGATCCGCCAGCCGCAACTGCGCCGACCGCCCCAGCGCCGCCTACAGCAGCGCCAGCAGCAGCTGCTTTACCCGAATGATCTGATTCTTCAATCTTCGCCATTTTGCTACTCCTAGCCAAACTCCGTTTGATGACGGCACTCTAATATCACACCTGATTGCTGACGCCAAATCTTTTACGCAGCTGGCAGGCGATTCGCCTCCTGGGCGCGGAGCTTTTGAACTTCAGCCTCAAGAGAGGAAATCTGTTGGGAGCGCTGCGCCAAGGTGTCGAGCAGGGTCTGGCGATCCTGCTCGACGGCCTCAGCCGCTTGCTGCAATGCCTGCTCACGCTCCTGGGCTTCATCGCGCTCGCGCGTGACATGCCCGAGCTCGCGATCTAGGTCAGCCGCACGTGCGGTCATCGCGCTCAGCTGGCTGATGAACTCTTTGTGCGTGGTGACTAGATCGTTAAGCGTCTTCTCAAGGGTTTGACCGGTCTCGACAGCCTCATTGAGCTGCTGCTTTAGCTGGTTGATTTCGCCGACCATGGCAGCGCTCAAAGGGCCTAGTGCAGCCTCCAGTTCGCCCGGCTGGGAAAGATCAATACCAGTAACTGGCCCCATCTTTTCGAAAACCTCGCCATCACCTAAGTCAATGCGGGTGAGGTTCTTGAAGTGCGCACCGGTTACGCGATGTTCACCCTCTACCATATTCAGGATAAAAAGCAGTTCGTGCATATAAGTCTGGTTCATGATTAGGCCGCCGTAATAAGCGAAGAGTCTTCTAGCCTGCGCCAAACGCTGCCGTCTGAATAGACAGGCCGTTCGCCGCGAGTTGTTGTATTAGTGCAGTTAAACATCTGGCCTTTGTTTGCTGAAGCTGTCGGCAAAGTGGCCTGGGTGCGGTCTTCCAATTTGTTTGGCGTCAGATTGCCTGTATGCCACAGCTCAACAGCGGCGGCCCAAGTTCCGTTAGTTTGATACCTCACAAAATAACGGTGGGTTGTTACCCCTCCTACAAACTGCACTGCGTACCCGCTCGCAGGGGAACCATAGCAGCAGTGAATACCGGAAATGTATGGTGCGGGGAATGGGTTTGAAGCAGGCACCGCAGAGTTAATAAAAAACTCGCTGCCTCGACTCAGGTTGACTTCGGATATTGAGTTTCTGTATATGCCCGAAGCCCCTAGCCCATGACCACCGTTAAGCACTGCCGCGCCGGAAGTTGTGTCAGTTATAGAAGACTGAACAGGCAGAGAACGACTACCCCAAGACTCTGACCACGTTGACCATGAGCCAGCTACGCAAGCTCTATCGAACTTTCTACCGTAAATTGTCGTAAGCTCTTGCGTTATGTATCCACCAGTTGAATATACGCGGAGCGAAGCCCTAGACAAACCGGGAGAGGCGGGAGGGTAGTTTGAGAAAGAACTATCGACAGCGCTAGGTAAAGTGTATTGACCCGTTACTATATATAGCCCAGAGTTAAAGTCTAACGAAGAAAGCACCAACCCTTGGTTAATTTCTAGGGCAGTTCTCGCGGACAAGGCAGTTGTGCCAATTGCCAACTGATTCTTCTCATGCCAAGCCTCAGCCCAAACCGGATTAGCATTCCCGGTTTTTTTGCCGAAGGCCCAGCGGTCAGGAGACCCATAGCTGCCGGCGAACATCACCTGATACCCAGTATCCGCTGCATTGGCGTAAATGTTCATGAACCCGCCGTTGCTGCCCACAGGCGGCCCATTAAGAGTGCTAGTGGTAAACAGCCCAAAGCAGGTTCGATTAAGACCCTTGAAATCGGAAAGTATCGGGACGGTCTCAGAGTTGCCGAGGCCATGGAATCCCCGCCCGTTAGGATCGAGCATTGCAACCCGGCCGGGAGTCTGATCCAAATAACTCGTAGTCGGCACAAGGCCAAGCGCTGACTGTTGCGCCGCCTGGCTCGCAGCACCGAGAAACGCCCGCCCCTGCGCCGACAAATCGAACGTGCCGATAGCCCCCGGGGCAGTGAACATCAGCCCTTTGTTCGCAGCGCCAACGGCCGCGGCCAGCGCGGTCAGGTTGGCGTTGTTGGCGAAGCTGCCGAGGTTCTGCGTCAGCGCCCGCAGCAGATCAGCGGCCTCTTTCACGTACCCCTGAATCGGCGCGATGCGGTACTGCTTACCCGATCCTGCGGCACCGGTGTACGGCGGCGAGAACGTGAGCTGGGTGTCGCTGGCGATGTTGGTGACCTCATGCATCGACGCGCTGCCGGCGATGGTGAGGCCGTCGCCGGCCCGCACGTTTTTCAGGAATGCGGTGCCGGTGCCGGTGGCCACCTGGCCATTCGCTGCAACCTGGATGGAGCCGTCTGCGTACCAGACCATTGGTTTTTCTCCGGGCAATAAAAAGCCCGCAAGAAGCGGGCTGCTCGACTGGTGGATAATCAGTTTGGGAGTTCGAAGTTTGCCGCCACCATTGGCCAGTTGACGTTGACCGGCGGGTAGTTATCGAACGAGTGAATATTAAAATTCACCTGCTGTTTGTTTGAGTTCGTGAACCCTATATAGGGCTGGTCGGAGAAGTTGACGTTATCCCATGCGTTACGAACGCCGCTGATCATCAGGTAAGTCGTTGCAGGGAGCGCCCAGGGCAACCGGTACTGGAACACGATCCCGCCGGCACCACCCCATGCTGTTGAACCGCCGCCCGACCAGGCCTGCGAGCCGGCAATGAACCGAGCAACTCGGTAGCCACTGTCGTAAACCACTTCAGCGCCTGCGTTCTTGATCCGCATTCCCCACTTATCGGCCGAGGGCTTGGGCTCAGTGGTACAGGCTGAGTATCTGCCAGTGCCTGATGCACCTACAGTGCCCGGCATATTCGTGACGATCACCGCGGACCAGCCAGTCCAGTTACCTGGCCGGCCGGAATGATTGAACGAATGGAAATGCCCAGCACCATTCGGATTCACGAACACTACCGGAGGCGCCTGAGATGTGATCGGCGTCGGGTATGAAACACTTACGCCGCCGCTCCCAGCACGCTGATACGTCCCGTTGTGAATCTCGAATAACGCGCTGCGCGCCTCATCGATGACGACCTGGCCTGAGTTACCGCGAAACCTCCCCCCATAGCTCATTTGGTATGTGCCGCCCATATATGCATCGGTTGATCAACTTGGCCGGAATACTTGCGTATGAGACGCACCCGGGCATTTGGGTAACTGCCCTCGACACGATATTCCGGCAGCGGGATATAAGACGGCAGGTTGCCGTTGTAAAAGGTCACAACGAGAAAGCCTCTTGCCGGATCAAACTCCGGCAGAGCCACCGTCAGGTTATAGGCCCCCGGGAAGGAAGCCACGATGTTCAATATCGTGGTAATCGTGAACTCATTAGAGTCCACGGTCTTCTTCCCGTACTGGTCTTTTATTATCAGGCTGCGCATCAATCGAGTTTCCCGATGGTGATCCTGTCTACGTTGTTTTCGTCATAGACGACCAGCCGATTACTCGAAATCGTCATGCGCCCCTGGTTGTCCAGCGGGCTGTTGATTTCGAAGTCGTTGGTCACGAAGTTGATGCGGATGCCACGTGAGCCGGCCACATAGTCGGGTGACCTCAGCTCGCCGGTAACGATAAGGCGCTCAATATCGGCGCGCCGAATCATTGCGCTGTCGATGAACGTCTGGCCGTTCTGCACAACGAACGGCGCAACCGCACCGCCACCCGTGGCATTGAGAATCGAGAACAGGTTCGCGCGGATGGCGAAGGTCGACTGCACGACGCCACCCTGCTCTTCAAGGCCCAGACCGAAGCCCGCCCACTCGTACACGCCACCCTGGCCGACCTGCAGCTTCACGGCCCACATGGTGGAAACCTCGCCATTCAGCTTGGCCAGGGCGTTGGCGGTGACTTGCACCGCCGACGACGCTTCGCCGGCCACCGCCTGCACCTGCTGGACCTGCTGCGCGAGCGCACCGTCCGCGTTCGCCCGGGCCTGCTGTTCCTGTGTCAGCTGTGCCGAGGTGGCCGCGCCGTCGGCTGTCGCCTTCACCTGGTCGATACGGGTGCCCAACGCCTCATCGGCGCTCGACCTTGCCGTCGCTTCCTGGGTGATCGCGGCGACATTGCCGTCGACACTGGTTTTCAGCTGCGTCAGCTGGGTGGCCGTTGCCTGGCGATCGGTGACCACAACCTGCGACAGCTCGGTGATGCTCGCCGAGTTCTGCCCCACCGATGCGTCCAGCGTGGTGATGCGCTGTGCCAGCGCCTCGTCTTCCGTGGCCCTGACCTTGGTTTCCTCGACCACCTGCGCGACCGTGTTCCAGCCGCGCAGCGCGTCCTCCAGGTCGCCCGTGCCGTCATCGCTGCGAGCAGCCGCGCGCAGCACCTCCAGCGTGCTCGCCTGGGCCTGCACCTTGCCGTCCACGGCGCTGATGTCCGCCGTGTTCTTCTGCACCTGTTGAGCCAGGCCGTTGGCACTCTCTACCGCCTGCCCGATGTCAAGCCAGTAGGCTGCGTTCGGCGGTGCGGTATCGAGCGGCACGGCCTGGATCGCTTGGTACAGCCTGCGACCATTCGGCCCGCCACGCACCGTATCACCGGCTGCGTAAGTGAGCGCCGGGTCATAGGCCAGGGCGTCGACGATATCGCCGATCTGCTGCTCGAGCTCCTCGCGGACCTCGTTGAGGCGGTCGTTGACCGAGCCCGGCCCATCACCGTCGATCAGGTCGATACGCTCAGCCAGGTGCTGACCCAACGCCGAGCTGTTGATCCGTTCGGCGAAGTATTCATCGTACTTGCTGACATCGGTGCTGCTGATGCCGTCGACCCATGCCGTCCAGGCACCGACGTTGCCGGTGCGGTCTACCAGCCGAGCGCGGAACCAGAAGCGCACACCGGCGGCCAGGCCATGCAGCTCATGCTCGCTCTGCGGGTAGGCGAAGTCGCCCAGCTTCAGCGCGTTCTGGCCGGTGGCGTTGTTGGCGTACTCCACTTCGGTGCGCTGGGTGTCCTCGACGCCCTCCGGGAACAGCCATTTCAGGCCGATGCCGAAGATCAGCGGTGCGGTTGTCAGCGAGGCCAGTGCCGGCGGCGCGCCGGTCTTGCCCTCGAGTTGGGTCAGCATCGAGTCGCGCCAGATCGACGACACGTCCCAGGCGCTGACAGCGCGCACCCGGGCGACATAACCGCCGGTGTAGATGCCGACCACGTCAACGCTGAGTGCGCCGGTGCGCGGCAAGCGGATCCAGTTGCCGGAGTCCTTGCGCCATTCCACGTCATACGCCACGGCGCCCGCCACGCTTGGCCAGGCGATCGTCATCGTGTTGATGGCGATCCCCTGGTCGAGGCTGTGGAACGCCGTGATGGCCACGCTGGCCGGCGCCTCGATGCTGCTGATCGGCACCACGCTGATCGGCCGGGTTTCCAGCCGGGCGCCGGTGTCGATCGCGTCGAACTTGCTCGGTTCGTACTGCAGCGCGTCAATGGTGTAGTTGCCATCGGTATCGCGCGCCACCTTCATCACCCGGTACAGTTGGATGCGAAGGTCGTCGGCATCGATCGCCCACACCAGCTGCGGCGCCGGGGCCTCACTGTAGTCGGTGGTCACGGTGACCTGGCGGCCGGCAACGAGGCGCACGGTACGGCCCTCGGCCTTGCCGCTCGGCAGGTTGAGGATCAGCCGATCGCCCGGCTTGACCTGGGTGTCCCGATCCAGGGTGATCACCCGGCCAGCGACCGCCGAGATACGCCCGCCGATCTCCCGGCCGGCCAGCAGCGAGTCAGCCACCGGAATCACGTAGCCCGGCAGCGGAATGCGCCCCTCCAGGCCGGTCTTGAAGTTCACCGTTCTGTCCTGGGTGTTGGTCAGCAGCACCCATTTGCCGCGGCGCTGGGCTTCGCTCTGCCGGGTGCAGCCGATCGCCGATAGCTCGACGGGGCGGTCACCATAGCGGCGCTGCAGGCGCTTGTCGGTGACGGGCACCACGTCGGTGTCGTAGTTGTTGTCCGGGTTGTCGAAGCTGACAAGTGCGCGGCTGTAACGCGTGCGCGCAGAGCCGCTGCCATAGGTGAACTTGCCGTCGACGACATTGCCGCGGGTGAACACGTAGTCGAAGTCCGTCTCCCGCGGCATATCGGCCTGGCTCATGAGCTGGCCCTGCGACCAGTACGTCATGCCGCGGTAGATCGCCGCGATGTCGCGCAGCAGCACCCAGGCCTCAGCCTTCGCCTGCAGGTTCAGGTCGCAAAGGAAGCGCGGCTCCTGCCCGCCCTTGCCATCGTCGACCAGCTGATCGCAGTACTGGGCGATGCGGTACAGCTCCCACTTGTCGACCATCCACGGTTTGATGCGCCGGCCCAGGCCGAAACGGTCGCTCACGCAGAGGCCATAGGTGATCCAGGCCGGGTTGTTCGTCCAAGCGTTCTTGAAGGTGCCGTCCCACACACCGCTGTAGGTGCGGGTTTGGGGATCGTAGTTGCTCGGCACCTGGAACTTGCGCGCCTTGCACTTCACGGTCACCGCAGGAATGTTGGTGAACTGCTCTGCGCTGAACTCGATGAACAGCAGCGCGGTGTTCGGGTAGCGCAGCTTGGCGTCGATGACCTCAGACAGGCCAGCAATGATCATGGTGTCGGCGATACGGTTGTTGTTCTGGTTGGCGGTCAGCCGGCGCACCCGCAGCTGCCAGCCACTTTCTGCCTTGGGCAGATCAATCCGGCGGGAGCGCTCGTAGCGGGTGGTGGTCTTGCCGTCGACCGCTTCGCGCAGCGCCTCGACGTAGGCGCCGCCATCGGTGGCCACGTCTACGGCGTACTCGATTCGATAGCCGCCCAGGTTGCCCTCGCTGTCCTGCCGCTGCAGCGCTGGCCATGCGAACCGCAGGCGCACGGCTGAAAGCTGGGTGTTGCTCAGCGCACGCACGAACGCCGTGTCGGAACGCAGCTCGACGTTTACCGTCGTCTCGTTCTCGACGTTGGGGATGCCCGGGATGTGGTTCTGCTCGACAGAGCCTGGGCGCCACTCCCACCGCACGGCTGGAAAGTTGAGGTTCCCAGCGGCGTCTGCCAGCGGCGTGTTATCCAGGAAGATGTCCTGCGCGGTTGGAATGCCCTCGAACTCGCCCTCGCCCACCGCGATCAGGATCTTGGCCGTAGCCGTAGACTGCAGGTTGTCCGGGGCCTCATACGGCGATTTAGGCTTGCTGCTGCCGCCCTTGCGGCCGGCCAGCTCAAGATGATCATCGGCTACGGCTTCGCGCGCTGCGCCCATGCTGCTTTCTCCCAGGCATAAAAAAACCCGCACAAGGCGGGTATCTGTTCGGATGTGGCGTTACATCTGGTCTTCGGCGTAGATGCCCGCGCTGATGATCGCGCCGCCCCAGCGCCGCAAGCCCGCACAGAACGGGACGGGGTTGCCGCTGGCTGTGGTGTTGCGCGCGCTGCCGAAGGCGTAGGAAGGCTGGTTCTCAGGCGACGCACTGGTCTTCAGGCCGGATGCCTGCGGACTCATCATCTGGATGACACCGCCGGCCACGAGCGACGCGCCGAGTAGCATGAGGTTTGTACCGCCAGCCCAAGAGGTCATTGTACCGACGACTATCAGAGCCACCCCTAGAACCGTCTGCAACACGCCACCGCGCTTGCTGCCCCGCACTACCGGCACAATGCGAATCTCGCTTGCCCCTCCCATTTCGAGCTCTTGCGCGCCGATGTTGCGGCGATTACGGAATACCGCGTACTCAAGACCCTGGGCATGTGCGTTCGCCAAGGCGCGGGAAAAGCCGGGGTGGTTGGCGTCGATCGCCTTCACGGCTTCGCGCACGTCACCGGTACCGAGCAGAAAGCGGTGCACGCGGCCGAACTGTCGGGCGAGAGAGCCAGATAGCTTGATGGTCGTCATCGGGGTGTAATGCAGAACTGATGCTGCCATGCCGTTCCTCCGGGCAATAAAAAACCGCCCGGAGGCGGTTCTTAAAAAAGATAATTTCAAAATATCTTCATATTCATACCTGACGGGGTAATTTCCCACGCCGAGACCATTTTCGCGTTCCTGAAAAGAAACCGGTAAGGCTTGGCTCCGACATAACCTCCAAAGCTGTTCTTTGCGTTTACGCGGACATCAAGCATGTAACCTGGCTGGAGCTTTCTACCCTCAAAGGCGCTGCCGACGTAATAGCCCTTGTACACATCCCCGAATGAATACTGCGCAGATGAGGGGTCTTTGAGGTACATAGAGAAAAAGTCCTGCACCTGTTTCTGTGCGTCGTACTGGCTGATCGCATAGCCATAATCGGCTGAATCAATCTGCTGCTGGGTCGGCTTTTGAGCACATCCAGCAATGAGCACGAGCCCACCCAAAATCACCAAAGCAATCAGTCTTCGCACAGCTCGTCCTCCTTGAGAAAGTCCAGACTTTACCATCAGTGCGCCAGTACAAAAACAAGCTGCGTTACCGAATAGTTATTCTGGCGATACGCTAGGATGCCGGAGTATCAGCCGGGCTCTATCCCACCAAGGGCCGCCGAACACAATGATCTCGCTCGGTTTACCGTACAGGTGATGCAGCAGGAACGGCCCGGCGCCGAACACTCTCGCCTGCTCGCCGGGCAATGATGGGTCATCCCCAAGGTAGACCCCAGCGTGGTTCGGATGCGCAGTGCGGCCGATACTCATGATGATCAGGTCGCCACGCTGCGGGACGTCGACGCGAACGAAGCCAGCGGCCTCATACAGGTCTTCATAGTGGCTCGGGCCATCGGCCTTTTCCCACCAGCCGTCTTCACGCTGATAACGCGGGAACGTCAGGCCGCGCGCCCGGGCGAACCAGTCGGCGCAGACCTGCCAGCAGTCCTGCACGCCGTGCACGAAGGGGCGGCCGAGCAGCGGCACCTGGTCAACAGGGTCGAGAAGTCGCAGATCGCCCTCCGGCCAGCTCAGGATGTACCACGGCAAACCCGAGGCGTTGCACATTGCCACGTCCGCGGCGCTGGGTCGGCTGGTGGCGTCTGGGTGGCTGTGCACCACGGCGATGATTTCGCCCAGGTCTTCGGCATCCGCATAGGCCTCAGGCGCGATGCGAAACTCCTCGCTTGGATCGTCCGCTGTGTTTTCGCACGGCACGTAGCGATGGGCGCGCCCAACCTGCACCACCAACCCGCAGCACTCACGCGGATACTGCGCCGCAGCGTGCTGCTGCACGGCGGCAAGAATGTGTTTGCGCATGTTCAGCTCCGCGCGATCAGAGAAACGCCCGGCATGCCGCCGTGCGGTAGTTCGTTGTTCGCCCCGAACCGCGGAATGCAACCGGTGCCCAGGCAGCCATCGCACTCGTCAAGTTCGGGATCATCGGTGGGGTTGCCGTCGATATCCACATACGGGCCGGTGTAACCGCAGTTCGGCCCGCGGTAACCGCCCGTCATCGCCCAATGGCAAAGGGTCGTCATTTGCCGGCCGATCGACTCTCCGCCAACATCGCCCGGGCTGGCCAGCTCCCAGGAGACCAGCTCGCCGTCCTCGCTGGCCTTCTGGTCGAAGTACCAAATTTCCAGCGCCTCCTGCGTGGGGTCCGCATCCGGATTGCCAGCAGGAAAGTTGATCGCATCCAGGTACTGAGCGAGGGTCTTGCGCTCGATCAGTCGGAAGTCGGCGAGGTCGTCGAAGACCAGGCACAGCGCCGTCAGCCTGCCGTCGATGTTGCCGGCGGAGAACGTCGGTCGCACGGCGGTACCGTCGCTGTTCACCTCGACCCCTTCCAGCTGAACAGGCCAGGCGTGATACTCGTTGCCCTGCCACCAGATCGACTTCGCGGGCAGCTGGTCAGCAGCGGCGCCCGCGGCCGCAAGCTCTGCCGCCGTGTGCGGGATAGGATGGCCATGAAAGCGCAGCACGTCTGCGCCGTATTCAGTGCCGTCCAGCTCGAACAGGGTAATTTCGCTGCCCGGCTCCAGGGTCTGCACACTGTGATTGAGGCTCATGGGTGATATGCCGTTTCAAAGGTAGCTGTAATCCGCCAGACCGGGCCGCCCACATTCACCGGCTTGAATCCGGAGCAGGTATAGAGCCCCAGCACACCGAGCGGCGGCGTCCAGAGGAAGGCCTTGCCGTTGGCATGCCTACGCAGGAACGCCGCCACTTCCAGCGCGATCGGCTTCATCGACACATGGGAGATCGGCCAGGACTGGCTTTCGTTGTTCAGACCGTCGCCCGCTACCTGGCGGTAGCCATCACCGAACTGGGTCGAGCGCTGGCGGAAAGCGACATCGCCGTCCGCGCCTGCCTCGGTGTTCCAGGTGAATGTTTCGATCGCCATCAACCTCTCCCCTGTGCATTGCGATAGCTCACGCCGCCCGGGCGCCAGCTCTCGGCCACAGCGCGCTCAGCGGCGACCTTCATTTCTCGCTGCATGTTGGCGGCCAGCGCCTGCTGATCGAGCTCCATGCCCTCCGAACTACGGTCATCCATCGTGATGGAGACCGGCGAGGAGATCTGCATCGTCGTCATGCTGCCTCCCGCCCCTAGGCTGCGAACTCCCAGTGAACCGTCAGCAGCACGAGCCAGCGGCACGATTGCCTCCGGCCCGGCCTCACCCATTACCCCCGCCTTGCCGCCGGCCATGCCGAACGCCGTCGGCTGGGATACAACCGAATTCGTGAAGGCGCCGCCCTTGGCAAAGAACTGGGCTCCGGACGTCCAGGCACCGCCCTTAGCTTGAGCTGCCGCCCAGTTGCTGAAGTCAGTCCCCGTGTATCCGGCTTGGGTTGCACCCGCAGATACGGCGGCACCGCCGCCGAAGTAGGTGCTGGCGGCCGACATACCCATGCTGACAACGCTGCTCATAAGCCCGGTGGCAGCTTGGCGCGCCGCAATCCGCGCCATATCGGCCAGGACGCTGCGGGTGAAGTCCGCGAAGGACAGCTTGCCGGTCATGGCGAACTGCACCACCGCATCCTCCATGGAGCGGAAACCGTTGCTGAACAGATCCTGGGTCATGCCGGCGACGTTCCGCGCGCTGTCTAGGTAGTCCGCCCAGGCCGCCTTGGCGCCGTTCTGCCAATCGCCCTCGGCCGCGGCGATTGCGTCATAGTTGGCGACCACCGTGTCGCGCATATCGCTGTGCGAGGCCTTTAGCGCAGCCAGGCGCCGCTGGTACTCCTGCTCGGACATTTGCCGCGACGGGTCAGCCCGCTGATTGTCCAGCTCCATCAGCTGCTGGTTGTAGCGGTCCTGCAATGCGTTCAGCTGCTCGAACTGCGCACGGTCTCGAGCCCCCATGCCTACGCCGGCGGCAGCACGCTCACCCTGCTGCCGAAGCGCATCGACCTGTGCCTGCAGCGCCAGGGTGTACCGCAGAACGGCTTGCTCCTGGCGCGCCAGGCGGCCCTGCTCGCTGAGCGAAATCTGATTCAGTTGCGACTCGGCGTCCTGCTGAGCCTTCACCATGTTGCTGCGCGCGGTGGCCACGCGCTGATCCAGCTGGATCCGCTGGGCAGCGGTAACGCCCTGCTTGTTCCGCGCTTCTTCCAGCGCAGCGATCTCACGGCCGTAGGCTGCCACGACCTCTTCACGCTCCTGCTTGATGATCGCCATGCGCTGTTCGGCGTAGCTCTCCTGCGATATGACGCCAGCGCGCTGCGAGGCCTCCAGCTCCTTTTGAGCGTTGCGGTAGTAGCCGACCACCTGGGATAGCTGGTTCTTCACCTCATTGGCCGCACGCGTGTCATGCGCGGAACCGGTAGCGGTGTCCTTGAATCGGCTGTTGATGTTGCGAATGTTGCGGTCTACCGCGGATTGCTCCAGGCGGGCATCGTTGGGGTTCGCCTTCCTGATGTCCTCAAGCTGCTTGCGGTATTCCTTGACCGCCTCGGTACGCTTCTGCTCGTTCGTCCAGCTCGATTTGGTCAGCGCGTCGACCTTGGCCATCGCGTCGATCGCCTCTCGCTGAATAATCGCCTGCTCGCTGTCATAAGCAGCGATGTCAGCCTTGGCCTTCCGTTGTTCCTTGAGCATGTCCAACTGCTCGAGCAAGCGCGTCCGGCTGGAATCAGCGTTGTTGAAGAGCCCAAACCCACCCTGGTTGACCTGAGCAAGCCGGCGCTCAACGTCAGCGATCTGGTCATCGATGTCGAAGCGCCCCACGTCCTTGGCGCTATCCCAAGCTCCAGCCGCAGCGTTGCGCACGCTCAACCAGGCACGCTCGATCAGCCCCAGATCCTGGGTGATCTCCGCCGCCCTTGATTTGACGGTATCGGCATAGGTGTCGGTGGCAAGCTTTACCGCCCCCACGTGATCGCCCTGCTTCTCCAGCGCAACGATCTGCGAGTAAACCGACGCGGTCAGGTAGTTGTACTGCTCGTTGAGTTCCTTCGAAGCGCGCACGGGGTCGTCAGCGAGCTTGGCGAACTCCGCCACGGTCTTCTCGACCGCGGTACCGGTGGCCTGCTCCATGCTCAGTGCAGCTTCTGCGACCTCGACGAAGCTCTCGCCGGCGATCTTGCCGCCGGCGGCCATGCTTGCCAGCACACTGGCGGCGGCGCCGGTGGTGCCGACGGTGCTGCTCACCTGGCGGGCCATGTCGGAGAGGCCTGAAGCGCTGATGCCGGCATAGTTGCCGGTCAGCACCAGGCTCTTGTTGAATTCGCGCTGCTCCTTGTCGCCCTGGTAATACGCAGCGCCAAGTGCGCCGACGGCACCCGCAACGATGCCGATGGGCAGCGCTACGGCCAGCAGGCCTGCCGACCCTTCTCGTGCGCCAGAGGCGATTTGGGCGATGTTGTTCGCTGCAGTGCCCCAGTTCCCGGACGCTACGGCGTTGCCAAGTTGCAGCACGTCCTCGCGCGCCTGACGACTGTTCAGGCCGAGCTGACTGATCGCACCGCCGGTCTTCTGGACTTCGGCGCGGCCGGCGCCAATCTTGGCCATGGACGAGGCGTACTGATCATTGGTTATGACGCCCCGGGCCAGCGCATCGTTCAGCGCTTTCTCCTGCGCCTCCAGCCGCGCCAGCCTGGCCGTCACCGGGTCAATGCTGTTGACCGTGCGCTTCAGCGCTTCGATCTGGCGGCTCTGGGCCGCAACCGCCCGCTCCTTCTCGGCCGCCTCCTTGGCCTCGGCCTTCTGCAGCCGGTCGTAGCCGGCCCCGAGCCGATCCTGGTACTTCACCTGGTCTTCGGCGGTGACCAAGCCGGCCTTGCGCGCCTGCTCGAGCAGCCCTTCGGCCTGGATGATCTGCTCGATGCTGGAGAGATTGCCTTCGAAGGCCTTCTCCATACGGCTGATCACGGCGATTTCGCTGGCCGCGCTCTCGGTAACCTTGCGGGCTGCAGACGCTTGGCGCTCACGGGCAGCTGCTGATTTCTCAGCAGTCGCGGCCGCGGCCGACTCTGCATTCGAAACGCCTTTGCTCGACTGCTCCAGGCCTTTATTGGCATCGGAGAGGTTGTCGATCGCCTGCTCTGCACCTTCTGCGGAATCGACCAGGCGATCAAGGTCGTCTGCCGCCTTCGCGGCCGGGCTGGAGTCGACCTGGATACCCAGCTGAGCGAACGTGGTCATTGGCTTTGTCCTGATTGAGATATCTGCTTCAGCGCCGCAGCTTCCATCACGCGGATGTCGTCGAACACGCTGCGCGCCGCAATGCCGAGCATGCGAGCGGTGACCGGGAGCGCGGTGTAATCCAGGCCAGTGGCGCCCCTGACACCTACCCGCCACTGTGTGCTGAGTGCTTCGAACACCCGGAACGCGGGCCAGGAACACGGCCAGACCTCGACCTCCTCGTCCTCTTCATCGAAGTCATCAGGCGACAGACCGAACTGCGCCAGGTGCTCCTCGGAGTGATCCTGGTAGGTGTAAAGGCTGGCCGCGGCGTTCCTCAGTTTCCCAGTCGTGCCTCTTCGTACGCGCGGGCATACACGGCAAGGATCGCTTCCGGCACTGTGCGAGCGGACGCGACCAGCGCGCGAATGTGCACGTCGTCGAAAGGCTCATCGAAGCCCCAGGCCTCGACGACCTGCTTGATCTGGCCGACCTGCAGGTCGATCTGAGCTGACGTGAACTCGGGCAGGCTCAGCTGATCAGCGCGTTCGGCCAAATCGCGCTGCTGCTCGCCCCACTCGCTGTAGAGCTGAGCAAGCGCCTCGCGATCCAGGTAACGGAACGTGAATGGGACATTGACGGCATCACCGCCAACGCGCGGGATAGGTACAGCGCCGGCAAACGCCGGCGCCTGGCTGATGGAGAACTTCTTGGCCATGGCTTACGCAGCCGCCTTGTAACGGGTCGGGCGGCCATCCAGCGCGATGGTCATGGTGCGCGCCATCACCTCGTTGACAGTTAGCGTCGGGGTATCGCTGACCGAGATGTACCCGTTGTAGTAGATCTCGCTTCGGTCGCGCAGCACCAGGCGGCACACCTCCAGCTCGCGGCGGCGGTCTGCGGCCTCGATGACAGCCCAGTGAGGCAGGTCGACGTCATCGGCGATCGGGATCGCGATGCTCTGCGCACTGCGCACGGTCGGGAGCTGCCGCTGATCATCGTCCTCGAGGAACTGGTACTGGGTGAACTGTTGCTCGCCGCCAGATGTGCTGGGGTTCATGACCTGCTGGATCTGCTGCCAGCCGGTAACCAGGCGGACCGCCCCGGCGCCGCCGCCCGCGGGAAAGCGCTGCTCGTCGGAGGTGTCGAAACCGAGGAGCTGGAAGGTGTCTTCGGTCACCACGCCGACCTTGGCCGCGCGGCCGTTGATTGCGCTCCAGCCGGACACGAGCTTCACGATCTGGCCTTCTTCCAGGCCGTGCCCCGCGGCGCTGGCCACTGCCACAGCCGCATTACTGATGGCGGTCACAGCGATCGCCAGCGCGTAGCCGGATGCGATGCTCATGATTGCGCCGTTGGGGAGTTTCGCTGCCATTGGGTTTTCCTCATGCAGAAATGAAAGAACCCGCTCAAGGCGGGTTCAGTGGGTGCCCAAGCGGGCAATTCAGAAGGTGTCGGAGCGGTAGCTGATGCTGATCGGCACCGTGGCCTCACCGTCGCCCTGGATAAGCGGCCCGCGCTGGGGCTTGCTCATGACCTGGACCTTGAAGGCGTCGCGCTGGAGATAGCTGTAAATGGGGAAATGCCCTTTCAGGCCTTCGCATACTCGACCTGCCACGTCGGTCCCTGCCCCGGCCTGCATGACGACACTGACCTGGAACACGCCGGTGAGCAGCTCGTGATCGCCGGCCAGGTCGTTGCTGGCCGTGTCCGCCGGCAGCGTGAAACAACGCAAATACGCGACGCCCACCGGCTCGAACTGAAAGTTGGGATAGGCGATGGCCAAGCCCTGCCCCTGCGCCCACTGCTGCAGATCCTTCTCGAAGAGCTGCTGGATGATCTGGTGGCTCATACCTGATTGTTCCTTGCTGCCGCGTCGACGATCTGCTGGAAGCGCTCGACGGTGATCCGCACCATGCCGTTCGGCGCCTGGGTACTGTGGCCATACTCCAGCGGGATTGCATACGGCAGGTTGTTCACGATGAACGCGACTTGCCCCGCGGTCATCTGCTCCACCTGCAGCTTCAGCTTGGCCAGGGTGACGTTGCCGGCTGGGTCAGGCTGGTCGAGCGTGCCCTGGGCCGGCGTCTGGATCGAGAACTGCCAATTACCGCGAAAGCGGCCACCGACGTAACCGCGCCCCGACACCAGGCCGTTGACGTTGAAATTCTGCTCGCGCTCCGCCTTGGTCAGCGGCTTCGCCAACTTCACGCCGCGCTTGAACTTGCCGTTCCTGTTGAAATTCGACTCGGTGAGGTTGGTCAGTGTGTTGCGCACGGCCACCTTGAAGTCGTACTCGTCGGCTGACGCCCGGGCCTGGTCTCGAAAGGCCACGTTGGCTGCCCAGATCTCGGGGTTGCCGACCGGCGACATACGAATGACGCTGCTGCCCAGCTCGATGATGATTTCCCGCACTGTCGTGTTGAGCGCGGCCTGCGCTTGCTCCGCGAACACCCGCACGTCCAGCGCGAAGCTGCCCTGGCGGCTCATCGCCGCACCTGCAGTTCATACAGAATGGGCGTGCCGGCCGGGTTGACCTCTTTGACCGGAGGGACGATGGTCCACTCCACACCCTGGATCACCGCCTTTGAACCAAGCGAGGGCACCCAGGCGAGCCCTTGGGCGGGGATCTTGAGCTTCTTGTCACCCGTCAGGATCAGGGATGAAGCCTCGAACTCGCGGCCGGAGTACTCGAGCAGCAGCCCCTGCACATCATGCTCAACAGCAACTGGCGGCGCGGGCGCGCTGGCTTCAGGGTCGTACTCGCCCTGCTGCAGATTCCGCAACGTGACCAACTGGCCGTACTCGGTGATCATATCGAGGGCCATGGCGGCCATCTGATGATAGAAAGACATAAGGAACACCCAAGTGACTAACTGCACTAGAGAGCAAGTTATCGACCTGCTCAAAGAGGCTGACCAGACAGACAATCCCTACCAGCGATCACTTAACAAGTTGACCGCCAGGATCTGTATTAAGAAATTCCTCAACGACGCTGTCCCAGGCAGAGAAGGCCCGCACCTCGCCGTGGCAGAGGCGATGACGCCGCTTAACTGCCCTTCGCTGGTTGAGGAAGTCGAAGATCTTTTCCAGGCGATGAATGAATCTCGTCTTGACAGTCATCAGCCATACGCAAGCTGCCTATCCACGGGATTGCTAATCGATCTTGGGATCTAGCTTCGAACTGCAAATAGGCCACGCCGCTCCAGATAATCGGCAAACTGCGTAGCGCTGGGCCGATCAGGCGCCGCCGGCAATAGGCGCTGGCTGCTGTTGGGGATCTCGGCATATTGCCGCTCGACAGCGCCCTCGATCTTCTCCCGCACGATTGCGCCCTTGCGCTGCCCGGGAGGGTCGATGTCGTCGGCGTGAATCTCCACGGCCAGGGCCATCTGCCCGTACTGGATCCGCGCCGGTAAATAGTTGGATGGCTTGTTCTCGCCATCCAGATGAACACCACGCCGCGGCCAGGCCAGGGCCTGTTCGCTGCTGGTCTTCTTGCCTTTCCACTTCATGGCCTGCATCGCCAGGGCGGCGCGGCGCAGCAGCGCTTCCTGAACAGCTTCATCGGCGGGGATGGTTGCACCAAACTTGACCGCATAGCTGGCCAGCTCTGCCGCAGTGGCGTAGCTCTCGGCGTCAGACTTGCCGGTGCCGTCCTCGGTGATCAGGGCCATGATTTCAGCTCGCTGGTGGGATAAGCGCTTTCAGTTCCGGCACTTTGGCTGCCGGGTCGTACTGGATGCCCTGAGCGGTCAGCCAGGCCTGCAGGTCCGCCTTGTTCATCTTGGCAGGGTCGGTTTCAGGCTGGGACTCGGCAGTATTGCCGCTCAGCACTTCGACGTCGACATCGGCAGCCTTGTAGGCCTCCTGAATACCCGGGTAGTCACCAACGATCACCACCTTCGTCACACCGCGCTCAACGGCGCGGAACAGATCCGGATGACGATACGACTTGCCCGGCTCGAAGCCCGTGCGTTGCTTGGTATAAACCAGTTCCATGTTGCTCTCCAAGGCGGCCCAGCAGAGCCAGGCCGCACAGATGGTTGAGAGGAGACTACGACGCTCAGCCGCCGTTGGCCGGAGCGTCCACCAGATTGATCATCACGCCGGCAGTGACCTTGTCGCTGTTGGCATGCTTCTTCCAGTTGGCAGCCGAGCCTACGGCCGCCAGGGTCGGGTTGGCGCCGCCAGCGGTTTCGTTCCAGCTGTAACCCAGCACGTCGATGTTCACCACGCCCTCGGCGCGGTAGCCGATCGCCAGGTTCTCTTCGTCGTTGATGTCGTAGGAACGGAAGCCCGGCGCCTGCGACTCGGTGATCACAACAGCGTTGGAGACCAGACCGAAGATCACGTCAGCCGGCGCGGTGTCAGTGACCAGCACCGGCTTGCCGAGGGTGCCCGGCAGGCCGCCGTAGATCACCACGCCCGCTTCTTCGTAGATCTTGTTGGTGATCGCCTCATCGACGATGTCGAAATAGGCGCTCGAGTGCATGACCCACAGCGCGATGCGGCCGAACTTATCGCCGAACTTGCGCATGCCGCGGGTCAGCGTGCGCTTGCCATCGGTGGCGATGTTCGCGTCGACCACCATGTTGTCGTTCGAGCCGATCGAGGCACGCAGCGATGCAGTGGCGTACTGGATGAAGCCTTCCAGCGTGGCGTCGGCAACGTCCTGGCCGATGATCTGGGAGAACTCGTCGACCGGGCGACCGCGGCGCTTGAACGCCTCCTCGGTGGTCTGGTACGGGCCGTACTTCCAGGGGGCCTTCACGCCTACCGCTTCGCCAGCAGCGATCTTCTTGCCGGTTACCTTGGCGTCGGAGTTGACGTCGCGGTGTTCCAGCGAGCCGTTCAGCTTGTAGAAGGCACGCTTGCGGAAGTCGCCTTCGATCAGCTCGTTGTCGAGCACGATGGCGCCGTTCGAGGATGCGTTGAACACATCCAGGTTGTCCTGGACACGCTCCAGGTAGGCGGTCTGCGCCTCATCGTTGTAGATGATCAGGTCGCTGTTGACGGTAGTTGCCATGGGTTACCTCACTTGGGCAATTGCAGGTATGCGGTTTGGCCGTGCTTGCGCTGGTAATCGCGCTTCTGTGCGGCGTTCATTTCGGAGCGCTTGAGTGCAGCCTGGCCGCCGCCCCCGCCCGGGGCGTGTGTACCCGAAGCCCTTGGCCACAGGTGAGGTGCGCTTTCGCGCAGGGATTCCGCCCATTCCAGGGGCGTGAGTGGGGTCTTGCCATCCTTGCCGAGGATGACCTGGCCATCCTCGTCTACAGCTACGGCCTCACCCTCTTCGCTCAGGGAGAAAACGCCCTTCGCGCGCAGGATGATGTCGTCGGTTGCTTCCGGCAGAGCGCCGGCCTTCAGTGCTGCGCCGCGCACCGCATCGCCCAGGACCTTGCCCTGGAACTTCGCAGCGAACGCCTCAGCCTTCTCGGCGCGCTTGGTCAGCGCACCGAGTTGTTTGTCGTGCTCTCCACGCAGGCGCTCGGTGCGACGGTTGAACACCTCGTCGACCTTGCCCTCGGTGAGCAACTTGGTTTCTTCGTCCTGGCCGGCCTTGCTCAGCAGCCCTTTCACAGCGTCGATATCGATGCCTTCGAATTGCGACTCGAACTGCTGCAGCTTGCCACTGGTGTCCTTCAGCTTGCCGAGCAGCTCGCTGTTCTTGCTCTTCAGGCCGTTGGTGGCCTCGCTGACTGCTGCTGCGATGGCGTCCTTGACGGCCGGGTTTTCCAGGTCGATTTCATTTTCGTCCACGTTGCTCACCCCTTGGGCTTGTTGGCCCGCCTTGCGGGCATAAAAAAACCGGCTCTAGGCCGGTTGGATGTTCAGATGGGGCTTAGCACTGGTGGAGCGTGCTGCGGAGCGCGTAGCCCATCAGCGGCCAGATTTTCTGCACCGCGTTCTGGCGGGCGATCTTGCGGCCGATCTCGGCGTCGAAGTTCTCCGGCGAAGCGCAGGCACTCTCACCGGTAACGGTGAAGCCGTTGCGCAGAACCAGGACACAGAAGGTCAGCAGGCCCAGCGCTTGGGCATTCTTCACGCCTTGTGCCTCGGGCCCGCCACGGTAGTGACCATCAACGCCATCAAGTGCAGTGAAATAGTGCTCGCTGGCAATATTGGCCTCGATGTCGCTGGGCGTGATGCGAGGCGCGGTCAAGCCCTTGGCTTGGATCTCATGTTCAATCGCTTTGTCGTTCATGTCGCTCTCCTACTCAAATTCCCGCTCGCTCAAATGCCAGCGGCTCCAGGCCTTTCATCTGCTCCAGCGTCAGCGGCCGGAAGTTGCGGTCGAGCTGCAGCTCGCTGAAGCGCTCGAGCGTGAGCCCGCCCTCGCGGAACAGCTTCCCGCGTGTAGGCCCCAGCGCCTGATCCTGGAATGCCGCCGGCTGACGCTTGAGCCAGCTGTAGTAGCTCAGGCTGGCGGCGACCTGGCCGGCGCCGTTGTCGCCGATCGCCGCCCGGGTGGCGCCCTCGCTGAACATCTCGCTCCAGTCAGTCACCGGGACGAAGGTGGTGCGGCAGTTCGGGTGAAACGGTGGCCGCGGCCCGGAGTTGACCGGGAAACGGCGCTTGTCCATCGACCTGCAGGTCTGCGAGGTCTTGCTGTCCAGGGTGGCGACCATTTCCACCTCCCGCACCACGTCGGGATTGGCCTTGATGGTCTCCATTCGTGCCTGCGCGGCCACATGCTGGATGGCAGTGCGCGCCACCGTCGCGGCGTTGCGGTTGGTGGTGGCGAGTATTCCGTCACGGTACCCGGCGGCAGCGGTGCCGCGAATATTGCGGATCACCTGGAAGTTCGTCTGGCCCTCGAAGAAGCCCTGGCGAATGGCGCCGGCAACGCGCTCCCGCTCTGCGTTAGTCCAGCCCTTAATGAAGGCCTTCAGCAGCTTGCCACCGTCCGTACCGCGCACACTGAGCGGGCTGCTCAGCACCGCCGCGCGCACTGCTGCCACACCTGGTACCGCCGCGTCGAAGGTGATGCCCACCGGTGCCGCCCTGGTCAGCGACGACGCCTCGAACTGAGCCTCGTACATGGCGATATCGATCAGGTCGAGCATCAGCTGGTCGGAGTAGCGCTGGAAGATCGCCAGCAGTAGGCTGTCCACCTCGTCCAGCAGCCGCTGCAGGCGCCGCTGGTTGTAGTCGGTCAGATCGGCCTGGGTGAGCTGATTGCGAATCGTCCGGTCGATCTCCTTCAGGAAGGGACCGAACTTGGCCACCTCGCCCGCCTTCAGCTGCTCCAGAAACACGGCATGCCGAATCGTGGCGTCAAACAGCGCCTGGTTTACCGCCATTGCCGCTCTCCACGTCGTCGAGGTTCAGGCCGTCCGACTGCTCGGCCAGCTCGTTGTCGATCTGCTGATCGGTCCGTTCCGGGGCAATGAGCCCCATGCGGCGCAGATAGGCACGTAGGTCGACCTTGGCGAAGCCGCCCTGCTGCCAGAGCTGCACCAGCGCCGTGATCATCTGCGGATCGGCCGTGAGCTCCACGAACTCCTGATTCACCTGATAGGCGACCTTCTCGTTCACGCCCATGTACTGAGCGCACCACATCAGCGCCCGGGTGTAAGCCTCGCTGATATTGGCCACGCAGATGGCGAGCACCGAGGTGGCGGCCGACTGGTCGCCGCGGCTTTCGGTCGCCGTCTTGGCAGCGATCGACGCCATCACCATGCGGGCACCCAGCTCGATCATCATCTGATTCTTGTCGGCCATCGCCTCCTTCACCAGGGTGTTGGCCTGCGGCTGAGCAAAACCGAACTGGCCGCCGCTCGGTACCGGGATAGGCGATCGCGACCCGACATAGACGCCCTCGTCCCTGGCCATCTTGAGCCACTGATCGTCGACACCACTGATCCAGGGTTGCGCCTGGCCGCACCAGAAAACGCTGTCCTCATAGTCAGCGCTGTTGCGGTAATGACCCAGGTTGATCACCGCGATGTCGTATAGCGGCGACTCGTCGACGCTAGGGTCGTTGTTTTGAGCGCCGATGAAGGTGAACGGGATTTCCTTAATCCGGCCGGCCGGCGTCATTGGCTCGTGAGTTTCGACCACCTCGAGCGGCCCACCGCCTCGCGGCCCCTTGCGCTGCCAGACGCGGCAGACGAAGCCCTCGGTCTCCAGGGCGAGTTCGCGGAACTGCTCCGTGATCTTCACGCCGAAGCCGTCCTCTTCCTCCTTCCCCTCGCGCAGTACGATCATCGTCAGCACCAGGTGGCCGTTCACCATGCCGGTGCGCCAGTTGATGATGTCCTCGGCCGAATAGGTAAGGATCACCGCGTGCCCGCCGGCGCCGGCGTCGCTGTGGTAGTCCACATACAGGCCGTGGCGGCCGGTCTCCAGGATTCGCTCGAGCGAGGCCTGGGACTGCTGGTAGATGCTGATGCCGGCGCCATTGGCATTGTCCTGCAGGTACTCCAGCTTCTTGGGCACCTTCAGCGTCGGGTCCTTGTGGAACGACAGGCCGATCAGGCCGTTACGCGTGTGCCCGGTGGCGTTCTTGTACACGGCGCGCTCGCGGTATGCCTTGTTGCGCGCCTTGTTCTCGTCGCTGGTGTCGTGGGCATTGATCTCCGGCAGCCGATCGACGACACGGTGCTGGCCGGCGCAGACGTCCTGCACCATCTTCCAGCGATCCAGGGCCTCGATGTACTCGGGCCGCTTGTAGGAGACGTCGTTCATCGAGCAAATCCCAGTTTGGTGGAGACGATCGGCTTCACGATCGGGTATTCCTTGTGGATGAAGTAGCCGCCGGCGTCGTTGCTGTGGTCGTTGCCTTGCTTCTTGTCCGGCTCGCCGTTCTTGTCCCAGATCTGCTGCTCGAGGTTGTCCGCGTACGTGGGGCAGCGATCGGCATTGACCCGGTACCGTCGCGCCTGCTCTGCGTTGCAGAACATGGCGTTCATGGCGTTGATGCGGTCCTTCACCGGCGGGTTGGCGGCCGGCGCGATGACTTGGAAGCCGGCCTGCTTGAGCAGGGCCAGGTCAGTGGTGCTGGCGTTCACCGAGCGGCGGCCATCACCTGAGGAGTCGGGGTAGATCCTGATCTCGCGCGTCGACGAGTACTTGCCATCGGCATACAGCCAGAAGCGCTCGCGCAGCTGCCGGATCATGTCGGGCGTGTCGTAGGCGTTCACGATCTCATCGACCGCGTGCGGCATGCCCAGGCGCTTCACGTGGATCACTGCGGCCATCTTGCCGACGTTGAAGTCCATGCCCACGAAGATCGGTTCGCCCGGCTGCACCGTCTCCTGCGAGGAGTTCAGCACCCTGTCGTACGCGTGGTAGATCGTCCCGGAGTTCAGGTTGACGAACTGGCCATTGAGGTACGCGCGGATCAGCTGCTCGGGGTACGACTCCATCAGCGATGGGATGTAGTCGTCGGGCAGGTTCAGCTCGTTATCGAAGGTGCTGGCCTGGACCAGGCCGTACATGCCCTGCAGGTGTGGCTTCTCGCGCAGCTGCTTCACGAACTGCTGATGGACGAACTTGAAGCCCTCGGGCGTCGTAGTGACGTCGACGCCGTTCTTGAGGCCTTCGACCTTGTAACGCATCCGGGCGATGATCTTGCGCCAGGCGTGCTGGGCCTTCAGGGCGGGCAGAACATCCAGCTCGTCGACCAGGGCGTGACCGATCTTGAAGCCCACGATGGTCTGGGGCTTCTCCATCGACCGGCAGATCGTAGTGCTCCGGTACCGGCCGCCACTGTAGAAGTCGACCTCCTTGTCGCTCTCCTTCGTCCTGACCTTCAGTCCCCAGTCAAAGGCGACCTCCTCGATCGTCGGGAAGAAGATGTCGCGGATCTGCGGATAGGTCGGCGCGAAGTAGCCGCTGTCGATGCCCGGCCATTCCCACACGTGCTTGCAGAGCGCCGAGCAGCCTACCCAGGTCTTGCCAGAGCCGAACCCGGCGACGAAGCCCCTGAACTTGTGCGGCAGCTGCAGGAAGTTAGCCTGCGGGACGTTCAGCGTCGGCATTCGGCTTCCTCGCGTCCACTACCTGCACCTGCACACTGGTCACCGGCGCAGGCTCATCCTCAGCGTCCGCCTTCTTCTGGCGGTTCACGTACATGTCGCCGCACTCTTTCGCCGCCTGCTCCAGAATCTGCATGGCCAGGGGAATGTTCTTCATGCCCTCGGCGCGCTCGATGAAGCGGCCCATGGCGCGCAGCCGATAGGCGCGGTTGGCGATTGGGATCTCAGCCGTCTCCTCACGGAAGCGCTTGCGGGTGTCCTCGAACAGCACCACCCAGCGCTTGGCCAAGCTCTTCGCGCAGCGCTTGGTCGGATCATGCGACTCGACCTGCTGCCGGCTGACCTCGATGCCGAATTCCTTCTTGACGGCCTCCGCCACCTGGCTGGGCGTATCGAAACAGGCCAGCGCCTGAACGATGTAGGCCTTCACCTCGCTGTTCAGGGCTGCCATATGTAGGGTTTCCGTCTATTGCCTGTCTGGTTTCAGGCCGACTTGAGCAGACAGGTTCCGCAGGCCCTCGCAATGTTGATCTTTGCCACTTCGGGCGGGTTGCTAGCAGCGTCGATCAGCTGCTGGACCTCTTCGCTCGCACCGTAGCGGCGAACGACACCGACGAACTCTTCTACGTCGTGCCCCTTGAGGTACAAGCTCGGTGTGCCGTCCTGCTTGAACTTGGGCGCCCCGAACTCGTCGGTCTTCTGCGCTATGTGGTACAGCTCATGCTCCACCAGCGCGCAGAACTCAGCGTCAGAGCAATTGGCACAGTAGTCAGCCGCCAGCGTGATCAGGAAGGCGGGCACCCGGCCGAACCACTGAATCATCTGCTGCTCCTGCCGAGCCTTCTGCCAGCCCCCGGCGCGGAACATCACCGACTCAGCCTGGCCGAGCACCAGCCGCCCGGCCTTCTCGAAGCCCGACGAGGCCCACAACACAGCGATGTCGGCGTCCCTTAAGTGCTCGTGGTCAGGGTTGTAAATACCGCCATCCTCGGACAGCAGCTGGTGATCAATCCACTCCCACACCTCAGGCGCCGGACGATGTAAGGAAAATGGGTAAGGAAGCGAATCGAGCGGCGGGAGTGGCCTGAGCAAGTTAACCCCCTCCCCCACTTGAAAAAAAGACAAAGTGCCACTATTTAGGTGTTGCTCGCCAGGGAAGGCTATTCATAGCGGTCTGGCTTGCGCTCAATTCACCACGAGGGCATTACAATGACCATCAAATGCAACGACACTGCGTTTTTAATCGACACCGTAAAGCGAAAGCACCCTGACGCAGAGGAGCGGCACCCAACTGCTAACCAGCACCAGTTCGCCTTTAAATGCGGTCTGATTATGAATATCTACAATACTGGCACCGTAAATTTTCAAGGTAACAGCTTTGAAAACCACACTGCCTCTGACCTCATCAACGTTATTGACATGATCAATAGGGGTTAACCAATCTGGCAGGCCCTATATCGATTGACGTTGGGACCTGCATTGATTGATCCACGCTCTGCGATAAGATCAAAATGGAGTCGTGGCACTTCAGTCAGGCGAGACGGCCTTTTCTGCAGCCTGGCTTGCGGTTTCCGCGGCAGTGGCTGCAGTTTTGGCCGCTTCACTAGTAGTTTCAACGAGCATTTCGAGCTTGCGATCCTTGCGGCCCAGCGCCTCATCGTAGGCAGCACGAATGCTTGCCAACTCGGACTGCATCAGTCGGTGCGAGTTGTACATGGCGAGCTGGTAACCCAGGGTCCCGCCGCTGCAGATGAACAGGCCGGCAAGCAGCCACACCTCGACGCGTCGCCACCAGTGCTTGGCGCGCTTTGTGATCGGTTCGGATTTCATGCCTTCGCCTCAAGGGCAGATCTCAATCGCGCGACTTCCTCGGTCAGGCGGACGATCTGCTTGTCCTGATGCTCGAGCTGCGCATTCATGGCTTTCATGGCGCCAGTGAGTTCACCCACCTGCCGATACATGTCGTTGCGCTCTTTGCTCACGACCTCGTAAGCCAGTCGGAGCTTGTCGTTCTCGGCGATTACTCGCTCGAGCATGTCCTTCTCCGCACGATCATTGGCGATCGATGCGCCACTGCTGGAGAAGGTTTTACGCAACCAGGCAACTGCCCACGCGAGGCCAAGCCCACCGGCCGCGAACCAGCCGAATGGGTTGCCGTCTGTGGGATCCATGTGCGTGCTCGAAAGGTAGAAACAAAAAGCCCCGCTCAATGGCGGGGCTCAGTGTGTAGGTAAGCTTACTGGGGGACGTTTCTGCTATTCGCCCAGTACAGGTATGCCAGGCCAACTGGCGCGATGAAGATCGCCATCGACCAGCAGAGGGCCATGGTCATGACCTTCACGAAGAGCATGATCAAGGCGTTCACGAAAAACACGTTCGAGCCCATGATGTAGCCGACGATGCTCTCGTAAACGAAACGCGCGTAGGGATAGAGCAGCGTGTTGACCACGCACATGACGACCATGCCGGGGTTGCCCATGATGCCTTTCGTGCCATTGGCCGCAACCCACAACATCAAAACTGCAAACAGAGCACCGAAAAACAGCTGGCGCATGAAGTAAGGGCGATTCAGCCCGCCGAATGTCTTCTGGAAGAAAGACTGCATAAGATCCCTCTCAATGGCTCGATTTAGAGGGGCGCGACTTTACCAGCAGCATGATGTAGAGACAAACGAAGGGGATAGGATCGCTTGATCTGACCTTAGAGCCCCCGCGTTGACTCGCCAGAAGCGGCGTTTCACATGTATTCGTCTTCGCCAGGCGGGGAGATCACACCTAGCCTCATGGACGATGGCTTTACTGCGTCAAGACCACTGCCAAGGGTTCCCGCCTTCAGAGCATCTTCGTACTTTGCGACAGCCTCGGTAGTCGGCGGTAAATCAATCCATAGATCGGATAAGTCAGCGCGGTCAGAGATTCCGAATCCCGCAGCGCGTATAGCCTCAATCTGCTGAGGATCGACCTTCCCTTTGGAGTCGAAATTGAACGTTGTATGGCCGAGCGAGACCGCGTAATTACAAGGCTCTTGCAAGGCAACCGACCTACGATCAGCGGTTTCAGAAAAGGCAAAGTCATTCAGGTAAACGCAACCGCCATTGTCTGCCCAAGCCTGCTCGCGGGACACAACCTCGCGCAGATTTTGAAGCGCCTCCAACAGCTCATCGAATGCTGGGTCCATTTCCCTATGCTCCAAGTTGAGTTGTTACAAACTCTACGTAATAGATGATCAGTAAAAAAGCCCCGCGCAATGGCGGGGCTTGTGATTTAACTTTTACACTTCGCCTTGGGCGCCAGCTTGGGCTCGACCACTAAAGGCAATGCCACTCCAGTGTTCCCAATTGGTAGCATCTTCCGCACAGCCAGGGCACAGAACAGCTTTGTGCCCTCTGGAGTCTGCCCTGGCCCCATGCCAACGAAGACCTCGTAACTATTACCCGCCTCAAGGTCGAAAACCTTCGCATCCATAGGGCAAGTCGGTTGGGTGCTGCCATAGCTGCCCATCACCGCGCCCAGGGTTGAGATCATGAAGGGTGCGTTAGTCGGCACCAGATACTCGGTAGCGACTTCAACGTACATCCCTTCCGCCATACGGATGCCGGGCTTCAGATCGATCATCTTGGGCGACATACGATCCGGCATGCCATCTACCGTCTTCGGCTGCAACGGAAACTGGGGGTACGTCTCGTGCATGCGTCCGCTTTCATACTGCCGGCCAGACACCGCCATCTTGTGGCGGATCTTCGGAATGCAGTTTTCGGTGAGGCTGTCGCCGTAGACGCTCGAATTCGTGATCACCCGAACCTTGGCTGTATCGGCAGATGGGCTCGGTTCGACGTATGGGACTGAGGAGATGCTGTTGCAGCCTGCAAGCGCACCGGCCAGCAGGATCAGGCTGATTTTCTTCATGAACGTCCTTGAGCTGTAAAGCGTTCCATCATTAAAAAACTGACACCTGCAAATGAGCTTAAGACTCCAGCTGATGGAGTAGTCGCTGTATAGCCCCGCGCTCGATATCGGTGAACATCGACTCGAAAAGCATGACCACATTATCCCCTTCAAGCCACGAACTAAGCTGATCGCCAAATTCGGTGGTCACAACGGCGCCTAGCATTTGGGCGCGGCCAGCCTGAGGGGCGGTTGTGAGAAGGCCGGCAGTTTTCATCAGCTCGGCGACTTCCTCAGCAACTGGCTCAAGATCACCTGTCTCGATCCCGAACTCAGCCCCGCGACTTTCGACGTCGCGCTTGTACTGCTGGATGACCAATACAGGGGAGAAAGACTGGCGTCCATTCGCGGAAGCCAGCAGTCGTCGAACCAGTTCCCACACTTCCATTTGCTCTCTCCTTCCATAGAAAAAGCCCAGCTCGGTGGCTGGGCTTCTGATTGCTGATCCTTCATACGCAAGATCGGCAGGATGGGTAAATAATCGCTCACCCGCTCATTCAATGCAATAGGCTATGCCGCACTTTCGAGCAAAAGCCCCTCCGCCAGCAGAATCTGCTCTGCGGCCTGTTCCGCCTCCTTCAGCATTTCCTCCAACACGGAGCGAATTCCCAGCCGCCACCGACGTCGGGTCTGCTCCGGCCGGCCGCCGTCGCCCCAGTTGTTCATGTCGTAAAACCAGCTCTCCAGCACAATGACGTCACTGGATCGCTTGCCCTCTACGCCAGCCAGCTTCGGGATCGCCCAGGTGTACACGGCCATGCCCAGGAACTGGCGCGGCGCTGGCGTGGCCACCAGTGGAATCAGCGCCTGGATCGACGCCTTTTTCCGCTCCCGGGCGGTGCTGTATTTGCCGACCAGAACATCCCAGTGCCTCGGCTTGAGCAGGCTATGCAGCCGGGCATGCACCCAGCAGTCAACATCAGTGCGTGACAGGGTGCCGTGACTGACTCCCGACAGCGTGGCCGGATCATGGCCGTCGTCATGGCCTGCCCTGTACAGCTTTTGCCAGGCCTGCTTGCTCGTGTTGTCGATCGCATCGGCCGCCAACGCCGACACTATTGCAGCGCGCGCGCTGGTGTAGATCATGCTGCTCTCCCCTTCAGCTCTCTCGTCAAAGCCCGGTAATGGGCCTTGAGGTCTTGCAATTGCTCGATGGTGTATCGCTTAGCCTCGTGGCTTCCCTCGAGCCACTCCACCTTGTCGGCGCCGATGCGCTGCACCAGGTTGATTCGGTAATTCACGATGTCGCCGGACTTGTGGTTGTTACAGGGCGCGCACTGCTTCCACACGTTCATTGGCTCGAAGCGAAGCTCTGGATTGGCGCCCACGGTGCGGTAGTGCCCGGCGTGGTACTGGCCCTGGTGGTGCCGGCCGCAGCTGATGCACGGCAGGTCGGCGTCACGCTCGCGGATCCAGGCATTGAATGCCACCTGGGCTTCCCGCATGTGGTCGGCCTTGGTCTTGATTCGTGTACGCGCGGCGCGCAGCTCTTTGCGTTCCAGGTCGGCGATCGCCTTGCGCGCCTTTTCCCGGTTGTCCGCCACCACCGCCAGGGCACATGCCACTTCCCCGCACACAGCCTGGAAGTCCCGCACTGGCGTGAACATGACCTGGCAGGCCTTGCAGGGTTTCTTCCGGCGCTCCCGGGTCGTGATGCCGCTGGCCTTGAGCGGCACTTTGCGTTTCAGCTCGGTGCGCTTCATGCCGCATCCCCCAGCAGATCGTCGAACACCACCTTGCCGGCGAACTCGCAGACGATCTGGTCCGTGTAGGCGATGCCCTGGGCGCGGTTGAACAGGCGCGTCACCGGGAATCCATCAGGGCCGAACAGGTTGCACGGCCCCATCAGGTGCAGCTTTTCCTCGTACGTCAGGTGCAGGAACGAGCGGTTCCAGGCGTTGAAGAAGTCGACGTCGGCCTTGCGCATGATCGGCACGCCGACGTGCAGCTTGCAGTAGCGCCGGGCGTCTTCGACGTCGCCCATGCTGGTCATTTCTGCGATGCGCTGGTACATGGCGAACCACAGGGCATTCTGATCGAGCGTGCGGTCCTTGCCCGGGCGCAGGCTCACCACTACGTATTTCTTCTCACGGAACATGGCGGTCAGCCGGGTGATAGCTTCGGTCAGGCGCGGCGCGCTGTTGACGGCAATACGGTCAGTCATGCGCGCTTCTCCTGCAGCTCGTCCAGGCGGGCCAGCTGATCAGCGCGGCGCTGCTCAAACTCGTTGCGGAGCGCCCTGACCTCCGCGTCCTTTCGCTCATCGGCCGCTCTCTGGTTGGCCAATACCACCGCCCTCACCTCCTGCAGCTTCTGGCGAACTTTCGGGCTCGGCGTACCTGCACGGCCGGTGATCAGTCCGGCGATCGCGGCGCCGTCCTGGGTCATGGGCTCGTGGGCGAGTCGGCGGATCTGCTGCTGCAGCTCCGGTGCCGGCAGCCGCCCAAGTCGGCCAGCCTCTTCCAGCGCGGCCACCCGACGCTGCGGGTCATGGCCCATGCTC
The DNA here is from genome assembly GCF_031119625.1 of Pseudomonas sp. G34. Lineage (GTDB taxonomy): Bacteria > Pseudomonadota > Gammaproteobacteria > Pseudomonadales > Pseudomonadaceae > Aquipseudomonas. The sequence goes on along the minus strand of NZ_JAVHZV010000029.1, from coordinate 189,466 downwards.
AGGCTCCATACGACCGGTCTACCCATACGGCGTGCGGCGTCGACCAGGCGCTGGTAGGCCGACAGGAACGACATGCGGGCGCCGACCTTGTCGCGCTGGGCCATGCCCGGCGCAGAGGCGGACATTGCCTGGCGAATCTCCTCGGTGAGCACCACGCTTTCGGCTTCGTCCGACGCAGCCAGGGCGATGGACCAGGCCTCGTTCGGGTCGGGCCGGCCGTCTGCCGCCTGGATGCGCTGCAGGATGGCAGCCAGCGTCAGCTTGCCGGTCAGCTCGCGGCGGCAGGCCTGCAGCGCGTTGGCCAGGTCATCCATTCCGTAGTCGGCCAGATCCTGGGCCATCAGCGCAGCGGCATTGGCGCTCAGGGTCTGGCCCAGGGTTTCGGCAGTCGCGCAGAGCGCCACGGCCAGTTCAGCGGTTTGGTCGCAAGAAAGCATTTGGCTTCGCCTCCCCGTTGCGGATGTGTTCGGCAGCCTGGTGGGCGGCGTTGACGTTGGCCTGGGTCTGCTCGAGCTGGCGGGCGGTGGTCGCGTTCATCTGGCGGTTGGTCGTCCACTGGGTGTGGTACGACTCGGCCTTGGCCAGCAGGTCGCCCAGCCCGTGGCAGCCGTTGATCAACCGGGCATCGTTGACGGTCAGGTAGTACGCGGCCACGTGGTGGGCCACATCGGCACCCAGACGGTCGATCAGCTGGCCAACCTGCCCCGCCACCTTGGCGTTCCAGACTGGCCAGGTGCTGTAGCGCTTTCGGTAGGCCATGGCGTAGTTGGCCCAGGCCTTGAAGGTTTTGCAGGCCGGGTCCTTCGGCCCAGGCATGTCCGGCGGGATTGCGCAGCGAGGGCCGTTGTCAGCGACGACCACCATGCCGGCAGGTGGTGACGGCGCAGCCGGGGCTGCGTGCAAATCCTGACTGGTACCCTGATTGGTTACCTGATTACTGGTTACCTGATTTGTCGGATTTTTTTCCGACCCAGCCTCGGATTTTTTTCCGACCCGGGTCGGATTTTTTTCCGAGGTGGATCGGATTTTTTTCCGACCAGGCGCCTGCCTTTGGGTCGGATATTTTTCCGACCCATCTACTTTGCGATTCCACTCAGTCGCCTTTGGCGTCAGGCGGAACAGCGTGATTGAATTCGTGCTCGACAGCTCGATGAGCCCGGCCACCTCCAGCGCCTTGAGAAGGCGGTATGCGGTATCGGGCTTGTCGGTGAGCAGCGGCAGCTCTTCCGTGATCTTGGATTTGCTGAGCGTGAAGTAAACGCCGCCGATCGTGGTGACCGGCTTCGTCCAGCTCGGGCACTCGTAGACGAATGCGAACAGCATGGCCTGCTGCGCATTGAGCCCCCATTCGAGTGCCTTGTGCTGGTTGATGGTCAGTGTGTATTGCATGCTGCCTCGATCGCCGCAGGCGTACTGGATAAAGCCACACCCCTTTCAGCACGCTGCCGAAATGGCGGACGGGTTTGTAGGATGTGAGGGGTGGTTAGGCGGCCCTGATCTGCTCTCGCTTCGCGCAAAGATCCTTTGCAGTCACGAGACCATTGGTCAGCTCTTCAGCTTTAAAAGCAGCTTCAGCGCTCATCGCGTGAACACCAGCTAGCCAATAGGAAACGGCAGGCTGCGAGACGCCGAGCGCTTTTGCGGTTTTGGTCTGCCCGCCGAAAAAATCGACGAGCTTTTCGATTGGACTCATGGCAAAGACTCCTGATAAGCCTGCTTATATCGTATGAATAAGGAGGCTTATTTGCAAGGCCATAAGCGAACTTATAGATTTGCGCGCATGAGCACACTTGCAGAAAGATTGAAACAGGCGCGGCGTCATGCCGGCCTGACCCAGAAAGATCTGGCAGCGGCCGCGCGCGTGTCTCAACCAGTGATTTCCCAAATCGAAAAAGGCGAGAACCTTCAGAGCGTTCATCTCGTCGCCTTTGCGCACGCCTGCGGCGTGAATGCCATCTGGCTTGCGGAAGGAAAAGGCGAGATGGCGGTCCAGGCCGGCGGCACTGATACGACCGCCGCTTCCTTTCCTGTCGGCGCCGGGAAGTCGTCGACCGCCAACCTTGTCCTTGACATGCTCAAGGGCAAAAACCTGCGCCCCGATCAGCTCAGCCGCATCGAGCAGGCCGTCTCCGACACCATCGAGGACAAACCAGCCGCTCAGACCGACAACGTCATCACCGCGGACTTCTCACGCCGCCCTATCGTGGGCGACGAAATCCGCATCGCGCATTACGACGTCCAGGGCGCCATGGGCGGCGGAAAGGTCGTGCATGATTTCCCCGAAATGTTCCGCGACGTGACGGTCAGCCAGCAGCACCTGCGCGAGCTCGGCGTCACCTACAAGGATCCGGCTCACCTGAAGCTGATCACCGGTGCCGGCCAGTCGATGGAGCCGACGATCAAGGACAAAGACCCCCTGATCGCAGACGCCAGCATTCGGGAATTCGTCGGCGACGGGATTTATGCCCTCTCCTGGCATGGCCACTTCTACATCAAGCGCCTGCAGGTGGCTGACGCCGAGCACTTCGAGATGATCTCCGACAACCCGAAACACAAGGATCGGATCGTTCGAATCGACGAGACCTATATCCAAGCCAAGATATTGCTGGTCTGGAACGCAACGCGGGTTTGAGCACGACAAAACAAGGACGTGTATGAGTTACGAGTTTCTCCTTTCAATGGTCGCGGTACTCGCGGCAGGCGCCTGGCACTACGGTTCATCTGGTCCCGATAAGCGCGAGAATTTTCGAAGGTGGCTGTCTGAGCACACTCGGCGTGCAAAGCCAGTGATTGCCAGTTCAGCGATCCGCTTGCTGTTCCTGTGTTTACTGGCTGGTGCTGCAGTCATCGCGTGGTCTGCGGCTAAGGAGATTTACGAGTTCCGCGTTAGCTCTGAGCCAATCACGCGCAGAGATGTGTTCAGACTCATCCTGAATACCTTCAACGCCATCGCGTATGCCGGCGCGTCGGTGGCATTCCTTCTGCTAGCCATCGCGCCGCTCCCAAAGCAACGATTGCCACTGATTCTCACTGAAGGCAAGCCTGTAAGAATTCGCCTTCAGGGCTCTACTGACGCCGAGGCGCTGAAGAAAGCTCTGCATGAAGGAATTACCGTAACCGTCAGCATCGACAGTAAGCGGCACGTGCACATCGAGGCAGACAATCTGGACGGCATCTCTCTGAGCCAGTTGCCTGCGACGCCTTCTTCGAGCACCACAATCAAGGACTGATCATGCTTCGCCACTTCGCCATCGCATCAGCGTTAATTCTGCTTACGGCCTGCTCCAATATCGAGCACAAAACGCCTGAGGTCAGGGAGCAAATCAAGCGCGACCTGAATATTGATCAGATTGTCGACACGGCGCAGACAAGTTTCTGCTGGCTTGCCATTAACGGAGTAGCTACCTGCAAGTACACGTCCGCGTACAGCATCCTCACGCCCGACAGCCTTTATTTAACTGATTATGAGAAGGGATCCTTCGTGCAGAAGGACGTTATCCGAGCCAAAGACGTGAAGTGCATCAGCGATGTTGATGGGCAGAATTTCTACGTCTTCAAGGATAGGCAAGCCGTCTCGCTGATCCCCTACACCGAAGTGCACAGAGCACCCTTGGAGAACAATCCGGAATACCGCGCAAAGGTGATCAAGATGCTGCTTAGCAACGGTCAGCCATATCTGACTGGCGAGGCGGCAACCTTCATTCGAGATACCGGGCGCAAGGAGTACAGTGTTCACAGTATTTACACAGGCGCCGGCCCCATACCGATTGCCGTAGGGAATGAAGTCCAGCAAATAATCAGCCCATGCCCCGCAGGTGCACATTGAGCATAGCTTTTTCAGGGCATATCAATCTCAGGACGAGGAGGCGCAGGCTCTAAATGCAATCAGCAGAGAAGCAATGTCCATTCTGCGCTGAAACAATCAAAGCTGAAGCCATACGCTGCAAGCACTGCCATGCAGACTTGACTTGCGCGCCGAGTGCGCCTTCTGCCCCTGCCATGCCTAGTGGCCTCGGCTTTTTCTCGAAGATGCTGATCACGGTCGCTATAGCGGGCGCTCTCTACCTTGGATTCGGCTTTTACATCAGCAATACACCGGAAGGCAAAGAGAAGATCCGCGCACGAGCAGCGATTGATTTGTGCCATGACGAGCTTGCTATGTATAGGGGCTCAATCGCGTCTGCGGACATCATCGCAGGGGCTTGCCGCAAGCTGGAAGATGACTTCCGGCAGAGATTCGGGCATGCACCGTGAAGAATCGCCAGCTCATCCGCTAGCTGCTCAAGGAAGAAACGATGAACCGCACCCTCGCCATATACCTGTTCAGCGCCGCCACCCTGTTCGGCCTGGTCGCCTACAAGGCCGTCTACATCGACCGCGACCCTGAAAAGCTGGCCGCCGAAGCGCTGGAAAGTGCGACTAAAGTGGCGGAGCTAACCGCGATCATGGTCAATCGGGATGCGCCGCAAGTGATTGACGATCAGGTCCGCCTCGAAAAGGCCGAGGCTGGCCCAGGCGCCCTGGTTACCTACTACTACACGTTCATCAACTACGACGGCGAAGCGCTCCCCGAAGACGCGCTGGCTGAAATGCGCGCCGACATGTTGAAGCAAACCTGCAACAACGAAGCGCTTCGCAAGCCATTTAGCGATGGGTTGAAGTACGAATTTCAGTACGCCAACAACTTGGGAGCCACCGTGGCCAGTGTTTCGGTGTCTGCTGAAGGCTGCCGCTCATCTGGGCTCGCTGCTGCGGCTGCCGAACAATGAGCACAGCTGGCCAAGGCTGGAGACCTGCTGGAGAGCTAAAACGGCGCCTCGTTCTTGGCTTGCTCCGCCGGCCGCGCGCCGGCGCCGAACGAAATGCTGAGGTCTTCAGTCTTCTCCCACTGCAGGATCACTGAGCCTGCCTCTTCGAAGTCCATCTGCAGCCCGCTTGTGGCCGCCAGCCTATCCATCACCTCGCCCCACTCCGCGTCGCCGTCGGTTTCCAGCCGGTGAATCCGCACGCGCTTGCCCAGCCATGCGACAGGTGAATCGACCATGGCCAGCACTCGGCGCGCTAGCTGATCTGAGCCTGGAGCGATCGCCTCGTAGTCTTGTGCCTCTGCTGCTTGCCTACCCATACCACCCTCCTCGATTCTCTGCCTTACCAATTTCCCCGATCCACAAGCAGGCACCTAAAACGGCGCCTCTTCCTCGACTGGCTCTACCGCCTCGCTGCGCTCTGCTCCCTCCTCCGGTTCGCCGGCTTCCCAGGTGATCACCGCGTGGCCGTCTCCATCGAAGGCCAGCGCCAGGCCGTCGGTGTCCGCCAGCAGCGTCATGATCCCGTCCCAGGCTTCGTCGGTGTCCGTATCCAGGCGGTGAATCACCGCCCTCCTCTCCAGCTGCGCCTTTGGCGAGCCGATCATTGCCGACACCCGCAGGCCCAAGCGCTCGATTGCGGTCATTGGTGCTGCTTCCTGTATCTTCTGCGCTTTTTGTTGCCTTGCCATTTGACCCTCCTCATCACTGTATACACATACAGTATTTGAGGTGGCCCATTGATGGCAATAGGCAGACATCGCGGAGGCACAACTGAGAATTCCGATGATGGCGTGGTGATGGTAGAGTTCGCGCCACTATGCCCTGGGAGGGATCCTATGAAGTGCCCAAGCTGCGAACACGAAGCGCCTGTAGCGGATTTTGGCGAGCCTCTACGCTGCCCTGACTGCGGCATCTTTTACGAAAAGGCTGTAGAGCTAAAGCTGGAGCGCGAGGCCAAGCAGACCCGGCATGAAGCGCCCGAGCCTGGGCCGAACGAAGCAAGGGCCGTGTCTGCAGCGGTTAAGCAATGCAGCAAGTGCCGGGCGTTCATGGATAGGAAGGCGACAGTCTGCCCGAGCTGCCGTACCAAGCAGACGCGCATGATCGGCACGGTCAGAGGGCTGATCATTATCGCTGCTGCCACTTGGTTCTTCGTATCGATTTTCGGGAGTTCCGACAGCACGGCGCCTGCTACTGCATCAAGTCCATCCACTGCAGCTTCACCGGCCCCTGAAAAGCCTAAGTGCGAAGACCCGGTCATGGCTTTCGTCATGTCTCAGAACTTCGTCAAACAGAGGCTGAAATCTCCATCCACCGCAGATTTCCCGTACTCAGGCGCAGACGGCGTGCACATCGCCAAGATTGCTGAGTGCAGCTACCAGGTGATCGCTTTCGTCGATTCGCAAAACGGGTTCGGCGCGACGATTCGCAGCAGGTACAGCGTGAATATGACCGCCACTCCTGACGGCAAGCGCTGGTCAGCTAAAGAGCTTGTGATTCAGTAAGCCGCCTGATCGCGAACGAGCCCGCCACGTGCGGGCTTTTTTGTGGGCGTTCGAAAATAAATATAAGCATGCTTATTGACGCATCAAGATAAGCGGGCTTATATTTTATCCATCGAAGCGCAGAACACCGCGCTGAAGGCCGAGAGGCCTGGGGCAACCCGAACGCTCTTTCACAACTTGGAATCCTCGCGGCGTGATCCTGGCTTGCCAGTACAGCGCGAGTAACAAATTTCACGCCCCACGCAGGCTCTGGTACCTGCCGGACTCCCCATATGGGAGGACGCCAAACCATGCAAGCCAGTCGGGAAGAACACCGAACACGAAATGTGTGACCCGGCCAGAGAGAGGACTCCGGCGCAACGCATGGGATGGAAAGCGATTCACTGAAGCACCTGGGCAACCGGGTGCTTTGGGAATCCAGAGGGCAAGGACATGAAACAGAAACTCACTCCCCGGCAGCAGGAAGTGCTCGACGCGATCAAGGCGATGATCGAGCAGAACGGCTGGCCGCCCACGCGGGTCGAGCTGGCCAAGCACTTCGGCTTCGCGTCACCGAATGCAGCTCAGACCCTCCTGGAAGAAATTGCCAGGAAAGGCCACATCACCATCACACCGAAGGTCAGCCGCGGCATCCGCATAGCGGCCTGATCATCGCATCAAGGAAGGCGAGAATTGAACGACACGATCATTTTCGGCAACTGGCAGGGATTCAAGGACAAGGGCCTGGCGCCGCGCGAGCTGGAAGCGACGGTGCTGGCCGCCGGCGACCTGACCATCAAGCAGATAGCCAAGCAAATGGGCGTCTCACCCTGGACGGCGAAGGATAGGATCGACGATGCCAAGCACAAGCTGGGCATGCAGCGCTCCATTCGTGGGCTGGCGATGGAGGCATACCGCCGCGGCATCATCGCCCCGCTCGCCCTGGCCCTGCTGATCGGCACCGGGCATCACGACGCTCCCACACCACGCCGCCCTGCCACACCTCGCAGCTATGTCCAGTTTCGCATCGCTCGCAAGGTCGAGGACGTATCCCTGGCCGCGTGAAGGATTTCACTCGATACCCTTGGCGACAGGGGTATCCGGGAAATCAACCACAGCAGAGGCAACACCATGAGCGCGTTCAAGAAAGGCCAGGACGTCATCCTCACCAACCCACGCGGCACCGATAAGTCGGGCAAGTTCGTAGGCATCAAGAACCTGGGCAGTGGCCGGGGCGGCGGCGAGTATTTGATCGTCGACGTAGGCGGCAAGGAACTGAAGGCGCGGGCCAGCAAGGTGCGTGCGGCCTGATTTCACTGGCTGGCCTTGGCGACAGGGCCAGACGGGAAATCAACCCCACGGAAAGGAACACACCATGCTCATGCTCACCCGTCGCGTAGGCGAAGCACTCATCATCGGCGAAGGCGCTGACCGTATCACCGTAACGGTGACCGGCATCGCCGGCGGCCAGGTCAAGATTGGCGTCACGGCGCCCAAGCAGATCGCGGTTCACCGCGAAGAGATCTACGACCGCATCCAGGGCGAGAAGCAGCACGCCAAGGCGTCCTGACTACCTGGCCCGCTGCAATACCTGGTCCCGGCTATACGCCGGGATTTTTATGCCCGCATTTCCCCAGCCCAACAGCATTGGCAGGCGCCCGGCAGGCTATTCACGCAGCCCCGGCTTGGTCACCGACGCCGGTCGCCTGACCAATGCTGTTTATGAGGATCACCACTGTGAACAGAGTTCTATTCATCAGCATCGCTGGCGAGCGGCAGGTCTTCGAAAACGTCGACCTCGACACCTGCATCGGCGAGGCCAACCGGCTCAACAAAGAGCGCGGCCTTCATGGCGGTGTGCATGTGGTCGAGCGCAACGACGGGTATCGCCTGTCCGCGCGCGAGTGTCGAGAAGCAGCGGAGGCTCGCGTATGAACGCATTACAGCAATGCCAGTGGCGGCACGACGGCGCCGAGCCGGACACAGCCCCTACGCCCTGGATCGAAACCAGCGCCGGCCAGGAATGGCTGGAAGACAGCATCAAGACCCTGGTGCTGGGCTCTGATGTGACGGTCTCGTTCAGCCCGAAGGTCGTCGTCAGGGCGCTCGACTTCATCATTGAGTTCGGCCAGCAGGCCGCCGACATTTACGCGAACGACGCGACATATCATCTGGACTGGACCCTGGCCCGCGGGCACGGTGCGTTCGGTACCCGATATAGCGACCTGGCCCGCCAGGTGGCTGAGAAGATGCTGAGGCCTCACACGGCTGCGGCGGAAGCTGCCGCGAAGTGGAGGGACTTCTGATGACCACGAATCCCGTCACCACCATCGCCGACGAGCAGCTGGCCGAGGTCGAGCAGCGGCACACCATCCTCCTGCAGCGCGGCCAGTCACTGCCCGATGCCTTGGGCCTGCCCCGCGATACGCGCTTCACCGACACGCCAATCCGCTCGCTGCTGACTATCAAGGGTGGCCGGCGCTACCTGGAGGTGCGCAATGGGTGACGCTGCGTTCTGGATCTGCCTGACGGTGCTGGTAGTTCTGTTCGCTGGCAACGATCCGCTGATTGACCGCATTGGCCAGTCGCCTGGACCGTGCCAGCAGGGGGAGCCATGACTCGGCACCAACGCGCCCGCCGCTACGGAATCTGGCGCGGCGCCCTGGCCATGATCACCCTCTTCCTGATCCTCGCTGTTCTCGGGCCGTCCCTGGCCTGACTCGACACTTTCTCAATCCATCGCCACTTTCGGAAGGAGCCATTCCGTGAGCGAACTCGCCCTGAAACAAGCCTTTAGCCTCGCGCCGCAGACGATCGACGAGGCACTGCGCTTCGCCGATTACCTGGCTAAATCGACCATCGTCCCGAAGGACTTCGCCAACAACCCGGGCAACATCCTGGTAGCAATCCAGTGGGGCATGGAGCTGGGCCTACAGCCAATGCAGGCCATGCAGAACATCGCGGTTATCAACGGCCGCCCGGCCCTGTGGGGTGACGCGGTGATCGCCCTGGTTCGCTCCTCGCCGCTCTGCGAATACGTGTACGAGAACATCGAAGGCGATGTGGCCACGTGCCGCGTGAAACGCCGCGGTGAAGACGAGCAGAGCCGGACGTTTAGCATGGCTGACGCCAAGGCAGCGAACCTGACCGGCAAGGCAGGCCCCTGGACGCAGTACCCCAAGCGGATGCTGCAGCTGCGTGCTCGGGCCTTCGCGCTGCGCGACGTTTTCCCGGATGTGCTTCGAGGCATGCCGGTCGCAGAAGAGGTCATGGATACGCCGACCGAGCGCGAGGTGAACGCCAGCCGGCCGGCACCGAAAGCCGAGGGTCTGCCGCCCTATCCCGACAGCAAGCTCGAAGAGAGTCGCGACGCCTGGGTTGACGCCATCAAAGCGGGGCGCACCAGTCCGGAGCACCTGATCGCCACCATCAGCAGCAAGTACACCCTCACCGACGCGCAGAAGGACAGGATCCTTGCGCTGGCGGCCCTTGAAGGAGAGCTCGACCATGCAAATTCATAATGTCCCCCAGGGTTCGCCAGAGTGGCTGGCCCTTCGCTCCGGCTACTTCACCGCAAGCGAGGCGCCGGCAATGATGGGCGCTTCGAAGTATCAGTCTCGATCTGATCTGCTCGCCCAGAAGAAGACCGGCATCGTGCCGGAGGTCAGCGCCGCCCAGCAGAAGCTGTTCGATCGTGGCCATGAGACGGAAGCCCTGGCCCGGGCCATCATCGAAGCACAGATCGGCGAGGACCTGTTCCCGGTCGTCGCCACCGAGGGCAACCTGCTGGCCAGCGTGGACGGCATGGACATGCTCGGCAACGTCCTGTTCGAGCACAAGCTGTGGAACGAGAACCTGGCGGCACGGGTGCGCGCCCGCGAACTCGACCCGCACTACTTCTGGCAGCTCGAGCAGCAGCTCCTGGTAACCGGTGCTGACCGCGTGATCTTCGTATGCTCGGATGGGACAGAGCAGAACCTGGTGCAGATGGAATATCGCCCTGAGCCGGGCCGCCGCGAGCAGTTGCTGGCCGGCTGGCGTCAGTTCGAAGCGGATCTGGCTTCGTTCCAGCCAGCGCCGGCGGCGGCACAGGTGGTCGGTAGCGCACCCGATTCGCTGCCGGCTCTGCGCATCGAGGTGACTGGTATGGTCACCGCCAGCAATCTGGACGCGTTCAAGGCGCACGCGCTGGACGTGTTCCAGGGCATCAATACCGACCTGCAGACTGACCAGCACTTCGCCGACGCCGACACGACGGTGAAGTGGTGCAGCGAGGTGGAAGATCGCCTGGCTGCCGCCAAGCAGCATGCACTCAGCCAGACCGAAAGCATCGATGCCCTCTTCCGGGCTATCGACGAGATCGCGGCCGCCGCCCGAGCCAAGCGTCTCGAGCTGAGCAAACTGGTTGAGGCACGGAAGAAATCGATCCGAGAAGATATCGTCATCGACGCGGCCAAAGCCCTGCAGACGCACGTCGACGAGCTGAATGCGTCGTTCGGCAGTAAGGCACGTTTGCCGCGCATCGCTGCTGACTTCGCTGGAGCGATCAAGGGCAAGAAGACGATCGCCAGCCTGCGCGATGCCGCAGCTACCGAGCTGGCCCGGGCGAAGAGCGAGGCGTCTCGCATTGCCGAAGGCGTGAAGGTCAACATCACGAGCCTACGCGAGCTGGCTGCAGACCACTCCTTCCTGTTCGCTGACTTCCAGGAACTGGTGCTGAAGGCCAACGATGATCTGGTCGCCCTGATCAAGGTGCGCATCCATGATCATGAGCAGGCAGAGGCACAGAAGCGCCAGGCTGCAGAGGCTCAAGCCAAGGAGGCGGCGGCACCGGTCGCCCCGGCCAGTCAGCCGGAGCCAACGCTGCAACCTCAGCAGTCGGCACCGGTTACGCATGCCGCTCCGGCGCCGGCCGCTGCCGTTGACGATGGCCAGCGCATCAAGCTCGGCGACATCAACGGCCGGTTGGGCTTCAACCTGACCGGTGACTTCCTGCGCTCAATCGGCTTCGAGGCTGTTGGCCGTGAGCGTGCCGCCGTCTTGTACCGCGCCGCAGACTTCCCGGCGATCTGCTCGGCGCTGATCAACCATATCCAGCAGGCTCAGCAGAGCCGCATCGCTGCGTGAGGTGCCCATGCTTGCAGCAACCAGCATCCAACTCCGCGCTCCCGAGCGTGACGAACTGGCGGCCCTGCAGGAGCAATTCCTGGCCGCTGGCGGACAGGTCGACCAGCTGGCGATCACCGACCGACTGCCCGAGCGCGTCGGCAAGCTGCGCGACCGAGTACGCACCCAGCTGCACCTGAGCCGCAACAGCCGGCGCGAGCTGGATCGCAAGGATAAGGACCTGTCACAGCGCGCCGCGGCGTTGGCGGCAACCGGCCTAGGCTCACAGCACATTCGCAAAAAGCTGGGCCTTGGACCAGTGGCGTTCGAGCAGTTCATGGCTCGGCACGGCATCCAGCTCCCTGGATCACGGAGTGCTTGATGGCCAAGTCAGCAACTGTACGAAAGCAGGAGCAGCGAGAGCGCGACAGGCTGGCCGAAGAAGAACGCCTGGCCAGGCTTCTGTCGCGCACCATCAAGCTCCACCTCTTCAAGGCCACCGACGCCCAGTTGATTCGCTCCATGGAGCGGCTGGGCATCGAGGAGCCGCAAGACCTCATCAGCCGCCTGATCTGCGGCGCCGACCGCCTCGATGACAAAGCCCTGCGCGAAATCACATCAGTGTGACGCGTAGGCGTGACCGTCAGCCTCAATCATCAAAAGGAATGGTCGGTCGCAACCAACTGCTGAGCAGAAACTCAGCAAATCACTTCGATGCTGGATCAAGCGGAAATGGACGATATGCGGCAAGGTTCTGGTTCAAGTAGCGCGCGATTTCCCGCGCCTTCGCCATATCAGTTCCTGCCGGTAGGTCAAAGGCAGGAGGATCAACAGGAAGCCCTGGAATGTCGTCATGAAATTCCATGTTCAGGCATGGCACTCCCTCAGCCGATTCCTTGATGGTGAATACGATTCTCGTCTTGTGGCTCATACATCCTCCTTTGTTAGGCCCATTGCCGCCCCTCGGTAATAACTCATCCCTGCCAGAATTACCACCACGCCGCATCCAGCCATGGAGTCCGGCGCCTGCATGGAGAAAGCCATGTCAAAGTTCTACTACCAGATCAAGGGCCGCCAGCCAGCGGGGCCGCACCGGGAAGCTGAATGGGCCTGGCCACCAGTCTTCAGCGGCATGGTCGAGGCATCGGACCGCAAGCAGGCGAAGGCGCAGATCGAAGGGCTCTACGAGCGGCAGTTCCCAATGCGGGTGCTGCGGACAGATATCACCGATCACGCCTACCTGCTCCACATCCAGGAACTGACCGAGAAGGACACCTACCTGCTGCGCCGCTTCGAAGACACGACCTGCAAGGAATGCGGTACGGTCTTCCGACTGATCGACAAGTACAACGACCCCAACACCGAAAATACCAGCCACGACTACTGCACCGAGGCATGCAAGCAGGCAGCCCGGGGCCGCGAGCTATCGGAATTCCGCCTGGTCACCGAAGGCCTGGCCCCGCCGGTGATCTACCAGGTGCGCCAGAAGTCGACCGGCCGGGTCTACGTCGGCCAAACCACACAGGCATTTACGCTGCGCTGGTGGCAGCACCTGAGTAACCCCAGCGCCTGCAAATTCCACATGGCGCTGAAGAGCACCGACATCACCGATTGGGAATTCTCGGTGATCGAGGTCATCACCTACCCAGAGGGCTGCAAAGATCGAGCGGCCTACATCACTCAGCGTGAAGGCCACTGGATTATGACTCTCTCAGCGGCAGACGAAGGATTCAATACAGTGCGGCCTGCTGGTGTTGCCGATCTGCGCCAGGTGGCCCTGCCTCTTGCTTGCGACACCTAACTCACGCGGCCAAGTAATCAGCGGAGTATCACGTGCACTTCGTATCCTTTGCCTGTAGGCCAATTATCGCGGGTGACCTCAATCTCGCCCGCCCCTAAACGCTCTTTAACCGGCTTGCCGTTCGAGACTGCATTCTTGATAGAAGCTGGCAGCGGAGCCCCCAGCATCAGAGCCGAAAGACGATCCGCGGCCTTGAGCAATTGCGGCGTTGCCTTAACGGCTTGGCTCGGCTGGTTATAGTTCAGGACAAGTTTTACCTGTGCAGCTGAAGAGCCACTGCCAGTTGCGTAGTAAGCCAAGTTGTTCGGCAGGCCTGACGAACTGCCGATGTCCTTATAGTCGCTTGCACATCCGGCCGTACCATCTCCGTAATCAACCCACTTGCGGCCCTTCAAGCCTAGGTCAGCCAGTACCGAGCAAACAGCCGGCGCATCTTTGATTTTCAGCTCGGCTGTAGCCGGTACAGAGAGCAGCGTCGCAATCATTAAAGCAAGAATCTTCACCACGTTCACACCTTCAGTATCCGTTGAAAGGAAGTCACTCCGTTATTGCGGAAGGCATTTTCACATGCATCCCAGTACTGAAAGATTGCTTTTCGAGCATCGTCGACTGAGTCATAGCCAGCATCGGGCGCCGGCACGCCTCTAACTGTTGCATGAAACTCGCAGTGGTAGAGATTCTGTCCACACTCCTTGAAGATGCTAGCGGTGGCCTCTCCAGCGCCGTTGGTGAACTCATTCGCCGTAAGCGTCACAACCAACTCCCTGTAAATGGGCATTGCGTTCTCCTGTATCCGGCCCCATGCCGGATAGCTGTAATAGCCCATCGAATTCTAAATTGCCACTACGCCGCATCCAGACATGGAGGACGGAGTGCGCCCGGAGCAGCCCATGTCAGCAGTCGAAAAGGTCACGCTCGGCGAGATCGTCGAGGACGTCTCAGAGTTCTTCGCCCCGATGGCGGCCGACCTGGTGGACAGCTTGATCAGCCAGTACAACGCTGCCCGTGCCAATGTCGAGGCCCTGGCCGGCGCCGTACGCAGCGGGCAGAACGCCTCGGTGCTGCATTACTTCGTTGAGGGCAATGTCCGCGAGGAGCGCTACACCCTGCCGACGACGGTCGATGCCCTGTTCCGCGCCGAGGGCGCCATCGCCCAGCTCAACGCCGACTTCTGGAGCCGGGCGCTACGCCTGACCGATGTGCTCGACCACATGCCGCAGAAGCGACGCGACGAGTGGTTCGACCAGATCCGAAACCCGGAAGGTCGCAAGGCTGCCCGGCACACCAGCGAGACGGAGCTTCCGCCGCTGCCCGAGTTCGAAGAGGCAACTGTGCGCTCTACCCTTGCTGGCCTGCTGCACAGTCGCGCCCAGTTCTTGGCCGAGCGGGTCGATGGCATATTCCGCGCGTTGAGCCGAGAGCACGTCACCAACTGCCCTCAGGGCTTCAACAAGCGCATGATCTTGCTGCGCGCCATCACAAGCTACGACACCATTGACCATGGCACGGCCGGCGTCATCAACGATCTGCGCTGCGTGATCGCGAAATTCATGGGCCGTGATGAGCCGAAGTGGAACGACACCAGCGGCGTGATCAGCATCGCCCGCCGGGACAATGGCCGCTGGCTCGGTATCGACGGCAACGCACTTCGCATCCGAATCTACAACGGTGTTGGCACCGCACACCTTGAAGTGCACCCGGAAATGGCCTGGCGGCTGAACGCCATCCTGGCCAGCCTTTACCCACTGGCCATACCCTCCGAGCTCCGCACCAAGCCCAAGCGCGCGAAAAAAATCAAAGACTTCGAGCTTTATGATCGGCCCCTTCCGTTCGCTGTACTGGATCTCTTGGCCGGAATGAAGGAGGCGCATCGTGCTCGCGAGAACCCAGGCTTCCGCGAGAGCAAATTTGCCGCCATCCCGAAGACGCGCCGCTTTGATCTGGGTGATCACAACAAGGCCGCAATGGCCGAAGCAGAAAAGGTGCTGGCGGCTATCGGCGGCGTACGTGACAAGGAAGGCAATGTCGACTTGTGGCGATTCGACTACGAACCGGGTCAGGTACTGAACCAGATCGCCTGCTCTGGCTGCATTCCCGACCAAAAGTCTCACCAGTTCTACCCGACACCGCACGCCGTCGCCGAATTCGTGGCAAGTGTCGCCAATGTGCACGGCGAGGAATTGATTCTTGAGCCAAGCGCAGGCACTGGCGGGCTAGCAAGCTGGTTTCCAGCCCTCGGCACAACCTGCGTGGAAATCAGCAGCCTGCACTGCAAGGTGCTTGAAGCGCTGGGCTACGAGGCTATCGAGGCGGACTTTCTCAGCTGGAAGGCAAAACACCCGTTCGACCTGGTAGTGATGAACCCGCCATTCAGCGAGGGTCGCTGGCTCGCTCACCTGCAGCACGCTGCGCCGATGCTCAAACGTACCGGACGGCTGATTGCCATCCTGCCGGCCAGCGCCAAAGGGAAGGATGTTCTGCCCGGCTGGAGCCTGGAGTGGGCGCGCACGTTCGACAACGAGTTTGCAGGCACAAGCGTTTCAGTAGTGGTGCTGGTTGCTAGGCCTGACAAACGCGCTTCGCAATAGGAGCCTTAATGGAATCTCACCAGATACTCATCGGCGACTGCATCGACATGATGCGCACGCTGCCGGATGAAAGCGTGCACACCTGTATCACCAGCCCACCCTACTTCGGGCTGCGTGACTACGGCGTTGAAGGTCAGATCGGCCTGGAAGAAACCCCAGCCGAGTTTATCCAGCGCCTGGTCGAAGTGTTCCGCGAAGTGCGCCGGGTGCTACGCAAGGACGGTACCGCCTGGGTGAACATGGGGGACAGCTACGCCAGCAAACCAAATGGGCCGCTTGGATCTGGCGGGCACCTGGTGGATTTGCCACATGTTGCGGTGCGCACCGCGCAATCCCGGCGGTCCAGCCGGGTACCTGAAGGCTTCAAGCACAAAGACCTGATGGGCATGCCATGGCGACTCGCCTTCGCCTTGCAGGACGACGGCTGGTACCTGCGCCAGGACATCATCTGGCACAAGCCGAACCCGATGCCGGAATCTACTCGCGACCGTTGCACGAAGGCGCATGAATACCTGTTTCTCCTGAGCAAGTCGCGCCGGTACCACTGCGACATGGAGGCGATCCGCGAGCCGGCCATATATGGCCCGACACCAACCGGAGTTGGCTTCGGCCACGGCTTCGGCGAGGTCACCAAGCCGCGGGCAACGGTTCCAGCAGGCTGGGACACCAGCAAGGGCGAAGGAGGCCACGGAGCCTTTCATCAAGAGGGATCCGCCAGGGCCAAGCGCGATAGCTTCAAGCGTGACGAATCGAAGAGAGCGCAGCAGATCCCCAAACAGAACAACGGTACCCATCGGCCTGACCGGGCCGAAAGCACCTACGACCTGCATACGCGAAACAAGCGCAGTGTCTGGACAGTGGCAACACATGCCTTCAAGGGCGCTCATTTCGCCACATTCCCCCCTGACCTGATTCGGCCATGCGTCCTTGCAGGCGCGCCACGCGGTGGCCTCGTACTCGACCCATTTGGTGGTGCCGGTACCACGGGCGTCGTCGCAATGCAGGAAGGTCGCCGGTCGATCCTCTGCGAGCTCAACCCAGCCTATGCCGCAATGGCACGGGCCAGACTGGATCAGGCGTGGATCGACGGCGCGGCGCAGATGGACATGCTGATGGATGTGCCGGCAGCTTGATGCTCTTATTTTTTGAGGGTCATCACTCGGACAAGCTCCAGCACAGCTGACACTACAATTCCTGACAATGGGTAATCAGGCCTCCGCCAGGGGTCGACTAACGCGACTGCAGATAAAAGCGCTCCAACAATCCCCAATTGATTGAGCAGATGTTCATCGCACGACTTGATCCCTACTGGAACTGCGTCATCGCTGGCATAAAGCAACTTGTTTCTGAGGTTGGCTCTTTGCTTAATTACTCCATGGACCTCCTGAATATATTTTTTCTTGAGCCTGACTCGAACTGTGTCACTAATCATCTCTTGCAGAGTTTGCTGTCCCTGGGTGATCAAATTAAGCGGCGGCCTCGGATGCACCGAAAAGTTATGGGCTTTTAGCGGCAATTCGATTTCCATAGCAGGGCGCCCAGGATCATTAGTAAGCTTTATGATGGGCAAATGAAACGGAAAGCCCTCGCGCTTAAAGTTGTCACCAGCCCAATCCAAGACACCTTTAATGAAGACTATTACACCTGCTTTACTTGCATGATTATGAAAGTGGAGTTTCTCGCTTTCTGGGTAGCCTTGAGCCTTGAGTGAGGCTATGAGTGATGTTGCAGCCTCTTCTTCTGCACATATAGATCGAAAAACAGCCATATGCATGTCGGAGTCTTTTAACTCCCAAGCCTTCCGGATATGTGCAATGGCGCTGAGGCCGGCAAACTTTACTCGGCCCTCGCATTCGCTAAGCATTTTTTCAAACCAATCGAGTTGCTTCGAATCAGCGTCATTCACTCTTTGTTCATCTCGCCCTTAAGCAGCATTGATATTGGATGCCGAACAGCAAATACGAGTGCCCGATCTGTCGATCTGTCCGAGGCTGATTAGCAGGCCGGGGCGTCTTGACTACCCCAGCTGTCGCTGGAGGTGCTTGAGATACTCCACCGCTTCGCTCTTCTGCTGAGGTCCACCCGGCCCATCGCTTCCCAGAAGACTGCTTTGAGCAAACTCGAAAATTGACTCGCGCGGAATCGATATCCCGCTGGTTCTCAAGATGCCAAGCAGAAGATGCTCGAGTGCGTCGACTTGCGCTTGATTGCTCATAATCACTCCCTTTACCCGGCCCCATGCCGGTACCGCACTGATACCCCATTCCCGGGCAATAAGCCACTACTCACCTCCACATCGAACCGTTACCCTTCAGCACCTGAAATGAAGCCAAGGACAGTGCATGAGCTCGCCCTACGAAATCGCCTTTGAAATCGGGAAGGTCTATGACAGACGCACCCAAATTCACGAGCCCTTCGGAGGCAGTCGGCAGAGCGGGATATCACCTTCAGCCAAAGCACCGGCAGTGTTTATTTTCACGGGAGATAGCGGCGAGCAGTTTGGCTATACCGACCGGTACGATGAATTTGGCGTCTTCCATTACACCGGAGAGGGTCAGGTGGGGGATATGCTGCTGCGTGGTGGTAATAAAGCCATTCTGGAACATGCCAGCAATGGGGCTTCACTGCATCTCTTCAAGGCCCTTGGGAAGAGAGCCGGGAAGAGCTTGGGTCAGCAGTACATGGGGGAATTTGTCTGCGCTGATCATGTTTGGAGGGACGGTCCAGATCGGAATGGCGCCACTCGACGAATCATTCAGTTCCACCTGCTTCCAATAGATCGCGTGAACGAAGCTGTAGTCGACGAAGCTACTGGTACCCCTCTCCCCTCATCCCTGACGGAAGCGCGTGCGCTCGCTCTTAATGCAACGAGCTCGCGGGAGGGATCAGACGCCAGCACTGCAGTCAGAAGGATCTACCAGCGCAGCGCTCAGGTAAAACACTACGTTTTGCTCCGCGCCGCGGGGCGGTGTGAGTCCTGCGGCAAAGACGCCCCCTTCATCAGGAAGGACGGCACGCCATATCTGGAGCCTCACCACATCAACCGCCTATCAGACGGTGGTCTTGATCACCCGAAGTTCGTTGGAGCGGTATGCCCCACATGCCACCGCGAGATTCACTACGGTGAGCGAGGCGCCGAGAAAAATGAACAGCTGCGCACCTACGTTGAGCGACTTGAGCACGGCATCTGGGTTTGATCGACAGCCCTCGGCAACCAAAAGTATTGACGCCGCTCAGCAGTAGCGCTGAACGATTGTTATTTAATGTGTCAGAATGCCACCAACAACAAGGAGAGCATCATGGCAAATCCTGCATACACCTCCAGCTCGGCTGATAAATTCGTCGTCCGCCTGCCCGACGGCATGCGCAAGGCCGTCGAAGAACTGGCCGGCCAGAACTTCAGCAGCATGAACACCGAGATCATCCGCGCAATCGAGGCCCACCTCAAAGGCCAGGTGCGCCAAAAGCTGCTACTCGACGCCCTGCAGGCACAAGTGGTCGCAACCAAGGCGCCGATCCGAGAGCAGGCCAAGCAGCAGGCAGACGTCGACTACATCGACGGCCTCAAAACCGGAACCCGCTGAGCGCCTGACGAACAGCCCTCGACGCCCCGCCAGAGCCGAACCTAGAATACTGTTCATCCATACAGTTATTTTCGGTTCGGCCATGCAATATGAAGTGCTCCCCCTCTTCGAGCGCGGCAAGCGCAAGCCCAAGAAGGCCATCGGCAGCGAACGCCGCATTCATGCGTGCGTGCAAATGCACAAAGGCATGAGCACGCCGTTGGGCCGAGATACCACCACGGCCAAGGCCTACACCGCGCCCGGCATGTCCGAACTGCCCAAACTATACGATGCCCGCCTCGACACCATGGCCGTGCTCGCCTTCACCATCGAAGGCGTCGAGTTCGTCGACGGCCAGATGTTCCAGCAGGCATGGCACTGCCGCATGCCCGAGGACAAGATCCAGGTGCCCTGGACACTCTGCCCACGCGGCCCGCTGGACGAACTGCTGTAACCGGCGCCCGTCAGGCCGCCAGCACAATCAGCAGGTTGGTCGGCGTCAGCCGCGGCACCAGCTGCCGCACCTCGCCCGGGGTGTCGGCCTTGAAGAACACCAGATAACCGCTCCCGTCCTCATATGACCGGGCATGCGTAACCCAGTCCCTGACCAAGCTCAGGTCCAGGCCGGTGTCGCGCGCGATTTTCTGGGCAGTGATGGGTTCGTTGATTACAGCGAATGCAGATGCGGCTGTAGGCATAGCGAGTTCCTTCTCGTGAGTGGTCCTGCCCCAAGCGTAGCCAGCTCCCCGCCGGCTGCCGCCCGAAGTTTTACCAAATTGCTACAGGCCCACCGGCCCACCCTGCCAGACGCACCAACAGGCCTGCAGCCCTTCCAGTATCCCACACCAACCATGGCCGCCAGCGCGGCGAGATGAACCTATGTCCGCTACCACCGAATTCCACCACATCGCCAACGACGCGCTGGTGAAGATCAGCGAACACCTCTGGCCGGGCGCCAAGCTGTGCCTGGTCATCTACACGCCGGGCGCCCCCGAAAAAGACATCGTGCTGCGCGATAGCGGCCTGGACGATCACGAAGTGCTCAGCACGCTGCGCCGCCGCGGCCTGAGCATCGACAGCGACAACGCCTACAAACAGGACCTGATCGACTCCATCGTCGGCGCCCTGGCGTTTGGCAAGCAAGGCGTGAACCCGCCACCGGATGGCCACTGGGGCCAGCAGTTCTGGGACATCGGCCGTGCCGAGGGCGAAGAGAAAGAGCGCCTGATCAACCAGCGCGACGCCATCCTGCTGCAGGCCCGCGTATGGGCTGGCGAGGCGAAAACCCAGGGCAGCCCCGTAGAAGAGTCGCCATGGATCGAGCACGGCCCATCTAAGGCAAATCCCTTCACGCATCCGTACAGCTCCAAGGTGGAGGTTCGCCTTCGCGATGGCACCGAGAAGATCGGCGACCTAGCGTGCAACTTCACGTGGTTCTGGTACGAACACAACCAGCGTGATTACGACGTGGTTGCCTATCGAACTCACCGCGCCCAGCAGCGAGAGCAGCCATGAGCCGAATCCTCACGCTCGCTCTCAAGGGCGAGTACTTCGACCAGATCAAGGCCGGCACGAAGCCGGAGGAATTCCGCCTGGTTACACCCTACTGGCGCAGGCGACTCGAAGGTCGGACCTATGATCGTATCGAGCTCACCCGCGGCTATCCGCTGCGTAACGACGGCGACCGCCGACTGGTGCTTCCCTGGAAGGGGTACCGGATAACCACAATCACTCACCCGCACTTCGGCCCTGACCCGGTTGAGGTGTACGCCATCGACGTAAGCACTAAAGAACAATGAACGCCCCCACCCTATGCCGCACCACCGGCCAGCGCATCGGCCTATGCCGCTGCCTGCGTTGCACACCAGTGACTCCACCGAAACAGGCCTAACAGCCGCTCGCTCTTCACCCCTGAATATCAATCATCAAACTGCCGGCCGCGCCGGCGGCGAGGTATCGCTGTGGAACCCGAAATCCTGAGCGACAAAGAGCTCGAGCAGATCACCGGCTACAAAGCACGAGCCTGGCAGAAGCGCTGGCTGGCAGCTAACGGCTGGCACTATGTCGAAAGCCGCGGCGGTAGGCCGCTTGTTGCCCGGCAATACATCCGCATGAAGCTGGGTGTTCCGATGCAGGGTGTATCAAGCCAGCCCACGGCCGCATCCGGCTGGAGACCAGACTTTTCACGAGTGAGATAGATGCGCCCACGCAAGCCGGAAAATCGGCATCTGCCGATGAACATGTATCAACGCACCCGAAAGCGCAAAAACGGAAAAGTTTGGATCAGCTATTACTACTTGGATCCCAATAAAAACGAGATCAATCTCGGCGGAGACTTGGTTGCAGCGAAACTCAAGTGGGCGGAACTGGAAGCGAAGTCCGCCCCGAATGATCTTAAGATCATGAGGGTTATCTTCGACCGATATGAACGAGACATCATCCCGAAGAAAGCTCCCCGAACCCAAGTCGACAACAAGGCTGAGCTGAAGCAGCTCCGGCTTGTCTTTGACGATGCACCGATAGAGGCGATCAGCCCTGCAATGATTGCGCAGTACCGCGATGCGAGAACTGCAAAAACCAGGGCCAATCGAGAAATCGCCCTGCTCTCCCATATAATCAACACCGCGCGTGAGTGGGGGCTGTGCCAGCAGGCCAATCCCTGTCAGGGCGTGCGCAAGAATAAAGAGAAGCCACGCGATTACTACGCTGACGATATTGTCTGGAACGCGGTTTACAGCCAAGCATGCCACGAACTCAGAGATGCTATGGACCTGGCCTACCTCACAGGTCAGCGCCCGGCGGATGTTCTGCAGATGCGGCGTGATGATGTTGCAGGCGGCTATCTCAGGGTGCAGCAAAAGAAGACTTCCAAACGGCTACGAATCACGGTTTCGAGCGATAGCGGGATGAACTCGCTCGGCCTGCTGCTCGAGCGTATTGCCCGGGGCAACGCCGAATACCCGTCTCTCTACCTCATTCTCAACCGAAGCGGGCTGAAGGTTTCCAGACAGATGCTGCGCAATAGATGGGATGAAGCAAGGGCGAAGGCTGTAAATGAGGCAGTTCAGGCAGGTGACCAGAACCTGGCCGACCGCATCAGCCAGTTCCAATTCAAAGATATCCGGCCAAAGGCAGCCAGCGAGATCGACGATATTGCAGATGCGAGCGCCTTGCTCGGGCACTCAAAGGAGGGAATTACAGAGCGCGTCTATCGTCGAATCGGCAGCGTCGCCAAGCCCTCGAAATAGAAGAGTTTTAGGACGCGTCCCAAAACATACGCCACGCGACCACTTTTATTCAGGCACAAAAAAAGCCCCGTAGCCAATGGCTACGGGGCTTCGCGTTTGGAGGCTGAGGTCGGAATCGAACCGGCGTTCACGGATTTGCAATCCGGTGCATAACCACTCTGCTACTCAGCCTTAAACTGAACGGGCCGTACGTGACGGCCCGTTGAAACTGGAGCGGGAAACGAGACTCGAACTCGCGACCCCGACCTTGGCAAGGTCGTGCTCTACCAACTGAGCTATTCCCGCTTGTCTTGTCGACGGGCGCCATTCTATATCTTCACGACGCCCAGTCAAGCCTTTGATTAAAAAAGTTATTTCTTTTCGGCGGTAACGCTCAGATGTGGCCAGGCAGCGAGCAGGTACTGCGCCATCGACCACAGGGTAAGCGCTGCAGCGACGAGCAACAGCGCATAGCCCACCAGCACCCAGAAACCGAACAGCGGCGGGTTACCGAGCAGGATCACCAGCGCCACCATCTGCGCCGCGGTCTTCCACTTGCCCAGGTTGGATACCGCCACATGGGCCCTGGCGCCCAGTTCGGCCATCCACTCGCGCAGCGCCGATACGACGATCTCGCGACCGATGATGATGGTCGCCGGCAGCGTCAGCCACAGGTTGGCATGCTCGGCCACCAGCAGCACCAGCGCGGTAGCCACCATCAGCTTGTCGGCAACCGGATCCAGAAACGCACCAAATGGCGTGCTCTGCTCCCAGCGCCGAGCCAGGTAGCCATCCAGCCAGTCGGTCACGGCAGCGAAGGCGAATACCGCACTGGCAGCCCAATAGCTCCAGGAAAATGGCATGTAGAACAACAGGATGAAGATCGGGATCAGCAGAACGCGGAGCACCGTGAGGAGGTTGGGGATATTCATCGGCTCGACTGGACGGTTAGGTGAGGCGGCATTCTACTCGCTGTGCAGTGCGGCATAAATCAAACCGGCGAGCTTTTTACTGATACCGGGCGCTTTGGCGATTTCTTCGGCGCTGGCACGGGACAATTCCTGCAGACCGCCAAAATGGTTGAGCAGTTCACGGCGCCGCTTCGGCCCTACCCCCGCCACCTCCTCCAGGCTCGACGTTCGCCGTGCCTTGCCGCGGCGCGCCCGGTGGCCGGTAATGGCGAAGCGGTGCGATTCGTCGCGAATCTGCTGGATCAGGTGCAAGGCGGGCGAATTGCCCGGCAGGGTGAACTCATGGGCGGCGTCGTTCAGGTACAAGGTTTCCAGCCCAGGCTTGCGGGTGGTGCCCTTGGCCACGCCGAGCAGGGTCAAGGGCGGCACCTCGAGCTCGGTGAGCACCTCACGCGCCATCGCCAGTTGGCCCTTGCCGCCGTCGACCAGCAGGATGTCCGGCAGCTTGCCTTCGTTCTGCCTGACCTTGCTGAAACGCCGGGTCAGCGCCTGGTGCATGGCCGCGTAGTCGTCGCCACCGGTCACGCCCTCGATGTTGTAGCGCCGGTAGTCCGACTTCAACGGCCCCTCGGGACCAAAGACCACGCAGGAAGCGACCGTCGCCTCGCCACTGGAATGGCTGATATCGAAGCACTCCAGGCGCTGGGGCACCTCGTCCATGCCCAACGCTTCGGCCAGTGCATCGAAACGCCCGGCCATGTGTGCACGATTGGCCAGCCGGGCGCCCAGCGCCTGTTCGGCATTGGTGACCGCCAACGCCTGCCAGCGCGCACGCGTGCCGCGTACCCGGTAGCTGATGGCCAACTCGCGACCGCGCAACGCCTGAATGGCTTCGATCAACACGGGAAAGTCTTCGTGCGGCGCGTTGACGATCAATTCGCCGGGCAGATCCCGCTCGTGACTGCCCAGGTAGTACTGACCGAGAAACGCCACCAGAACGTCCTGCGCCTCTTCTTCGATCGCCACCTGCGGAAAGAAATTCTTGCTGCCCAGCACTCGCCCGCCACGCACGCTGATCAGGTGCACACAGGCGCCACCCGGATTGACCAGCGCCGCGATGATATCGACATCGCCGGTGCCGCCCTCCATGCTCTGCTGGTCCTGCACCCGGCGCAGCAGCGCCATCTGGTCGCGCAGCTCGGCTGCCTTTTCGAAATCCAGCGCGGCCGACGCCTGCTGCATGTTCGCGGAAAGCTCGGCGTTCAACGCATTGCTGCGCCCTTCCAGGAACATCACCGAGTGCCGCACATCCTCGGCGTACTCCGCTGGCTCGACCAGCCCCACGCACGGCCCCTTGCAGCGCTTGATCTGGTATTGCAGGCACGGCCGTGTGCGGTTGCGGTAGTAACTATCCTCGCACTGGCGCACCAGAAAGGTCTTTTGCAGCAGCGCCAGGCTTTCGCGAATCGCACCGGCACTGGGATAGGGTCCGAAATAGCGGCCCTTGCGGTTCTTCGCGCCGCGATGGATATCCAGCCGCGGGTAATCGCCATCGGACAGGAACACGTAGGGATAGGACTTATCGTCGCGCAGCAGGATGTTGTACGGCGGACGCCATTCCTTGATCAGCGTCTGCTCGAGCAGCAAGGCTTCGGTTTCGTTGCCGGTGATGGTGGTTTCCACCTGGGCGATCTTGCTGACCAGCGCCATGGTCTTGGTGGCCAGGCCGGTCTTGCGAAAGTAGCTGGCGAGACGCTTCTTGAGGTTTTTCGCCTTGCCGACATACAGCAGGTTGCCGCTGGCGTCGAACATGCGATAGACGCCCGGGCGCCCACTGCAGGTGGCGAGAAAAGCACTGGAATCGAACACTGGCGTCACGTCAGCTGGTGGCATCGACCATGCCGTGACGAACGGCGAGCAGCGCCAACTCCACATCGCTGGTGATCGAAAGCTTTTCGAATATCCGGTAGCGGTAGGTATTCACCGTCTTGGGGGACAGGCACAGCTTGTCGGAAATGCTCTGCACCTTCTGGCAGCCGGCAATCATCAGGGCAATCTGGATTTCACGCTCGGAAAGCAGATCGAAGGGCGAATTGCTGCTTTGCGGCTGGAAGGATTTCAAGGCCAACTGCTGGGCGATTTGCGGGCTGATGAACCGCTGGCCGGCAAACACCATGCGAATGGCCTGCACCATTTCCTCCAGGCCGGCACCCTTGGTCAGGTAGCCGGCAGCGCCAGCCTGCAGCAGCCGGGTGGGGAACGGATCTTCCTCACACACGGTGACCGCAACGACCTTGAGATCAGGATGGCTGCGCATCAGTTTGCGAGTGGCCTCGAGGCCACCGATGCCGGGCATTTTCACGTCCATCAGCACCACATCAGGCTTGATTTCGCGAACCTTCTTCAGCGCCTCTTCGCCGGAACACGCCTGGCCGATGACCTGCAAGCCGTCGATGTCAGCCAGCATGCGCGAGATACCCGTGCGAACGAGGTCGTGATCATCAACAACCAATACCTTAATCAAACGAACACCTCGTACCTGCGCGAGCGCCGCACGGCGACAACCTGAGAGAACCGCACCATAACAAAAAACCTGACGGATGAGTTAGCGATACGCGTCAATTAACAAGCGCCAAACATGCCGAAAACGATGAGCGGACTGACCTGTGCGCATTCTTGCAGGCCCGCCCTGGGCGTGCCGGTGCCATTGCGGCATGGACGGGTCATGGGCCGACTTTCCGTGAACACCCAGGCGAGCGGATGCCGCGACGCCAGGGGCGAGCGCGCAATTAATATAGTCGGAACGCCCCACCCGAGGCATGGCTCTGAATTTACAGACCGCGAACCATACCGAGGGACTTTCCATGGACATGCTCATCAAGCAGCTCAAAACCGTGACCGCCGGGCGTTACCACATCATCACCGAGACCTCGGCCGAAGGCCTGCAGGTCGACTGCCTCGATATGCAGTGCAATCTGGTGGCCACTCGCCGCTTGAGCGCGGCCCAGTTGCAGAACAAGATCCTGATGACCGCCGTGTATGCCGACCTCAAAGGCACGCTGGGCTATTGATCGAGCCTGGATCGCCTGGCGTCGATTTATTGTCAGCTGCCTTGCAGCGCAGCCTCGCAACGCCAGAGCCGCGCTGAGACCAGCACACCTGGCGAAGCCAAGGGCCTTCCGATCACGCCCGCCAGTGCTGACAGTCACCAGCACCGCCCCTGACCGTCCGCTCACGAGCCATCGTCGGTCTGCGCAATCGAGTCATCCGCGCCCCTGAAAACCTGACCGATCGGTCGCACAAATACCCTGAACGAATCAGCACGGCGCCCATTCTATTTCGATCATGCCCAGCCGGGCCTGGGTGCCGCCCAGGCGGGCAGCCCGTAAATATCGATTGGAAGAACCTGACCATGATCTGGATAGCACTCGGCGTCGCCCTGTCACTCGCCTCGCTTCTGGGCGCCGGCATTTACTCGCTCCTGCAAATCCTCGCGGAATTCAGTCAGGGCTGAGCGATCGGGCTCGAGGGCGACAAGCCAGTTGCGCAGCGATTGGCGTTGCCTTGAAAGGCCTCGCACCCACTGCTATCGAGCCATTCAGTGCTCTCGCCACCGCGGGGCTGGCCATGCTGCGCGGCTTCGCCAACCATGATGAACGGCCAGCCGGGCATCGAAAGCGAACCGGCGCGCCTGTCCTTGCCGAGCTACGGCGCGGTGCAATCATGGAGAATCGCCGGACGAAAAAAAGCCCGGCCAATGCCAGGCTTCTTCAGAAGTGGTGGAGGGCCAGGGATTCGAACCCTGGGAACGCTATTAACGTTCGCCGGTTTTCAAGACCGGTGCATTCAACCGCTCTGCCAACCCTCCAGGTCGACACGAAATATATCGGCTTGCCGAAACATTCCTTTGCAACCTCGCAGGTTGCGGGCGGCATCTTACCGGAACGCAACACACTGTCAAACACTCTGACTTGGCAGTAGCCAAGGCTCTGTTAAGATGCTTCTCGACCTTGGTCACGGACCAACAGCATTCACTAGGAGTGTCGCCATGCGCGAACAAGATTACGCACATAGCCCTTCACGGGTTGAACAAACCGCAGTCAGCAGCGTTCTGCGCAACACGTACGGTTTGCTGGCTCTCACCCTGGCATTCAGCGGCATCGTGGCGTTCATGGCGCAGCGTGCCAATGTTCCCTACCCGAACATTTTTGTCGTGCTGATCGGCT
This sequence comes from Pseudomonas sp. G34, assembly GCF_031119625.1. GTDB lineage: Bacteria > Pseudomonadota > Gammaproteobacteria > Pseudomonadales > Pseudomonadaceae > Aquipseudomonas. Next base: position 161,752 of record NZ_JAVHZV010000029.1, on the reverse strand, counting down.
TCTACGGCCTGTTCTTCCTGACCGCCAAGCTGCGTAATTCCGGCTGGGGCCTGCTGTCGACCTTCGCCCTTACCGGCTTCATGGGTTACACCCTGGGCCCGATCCTCAACCGTTACCTGGGCATGGCCAACGGCGCCGAAGTCGTCAGCTCGGCCTTCATGATGACCGCGGTGGTATTCTGCGGCCTGTCGGCCTACGTGCTGACCACCCGCAAGGACATGAGCTTCCTGAGCGGTTTCATCACCGCCGGCTTCTTCGTCCTGCTGGGTGCGGTATTGGCAAGCTTCTTCTTCCAGATCAGCGGCCTGCAACTGGCCATCAGTGCGGGCTTCGTGCTGTTCTCGTCGGCCTGTATCCTGTTCCAGACCAGCGCGATCATCCATGGTGGTGAGCGTAACTACATCATGGCGACCATCACCCTGTACGTGTCGATCTACAACCTGTTCGTCAGCCTGCTGCAGATCTTTGGCATCATGAGCGGCGACGACTGATCGTCACCCGCCCACAAAAAACCCGCCGTAATGGCGGGTTTTTTATTGCCTGAACGCTACTGCTGGGCCTTCTCGCGCATGCCCTTGAGCGTATTGAAGGGCGCCTCGACCACGAACTTGTTGGACAACCAAGAAGGAACGCTACCACCGGGATCGGTATGCGCTTCATAGACGACCTCGACCATGCCGTCCGGTTTTGGCGTCATCGTCCAGCGCCCTTCCACACTGGCGACGCGCACGTAGCCTTTTTCCTCGGGGCGATAATCAGGTACGCCGTGCAGGGTGCGGGTAAGGCTGCCATCAGCACTCTGCTCGGTGGTGACCTCGATGACCGAATCCCGCGGCGTCACCGGCCACGGCGTGTTGAAGCGGGTGTAGGTCCAGCTCTTGGCGCCCTCATGCTTGAGCAGCCGCTGCTCCTGGCACTCGTGGATCCACGCACAGGAGGCCACCACGTCCTCCTGCAGAGCCTTTAGCCTGGCCATGTCGGTCTTGATCAGGGTCACGCCACGGTAGGCCTTGTAGGGGGAGCCGGCCACCTCACTGAGGTACACCTTGATGCCCTCCTCGTCCTTGGCCAGGCGCCAGTCCTCGGCATGGGCGGCAGAGGCGAGACACAGCGCCGTACTTGCTAGCAACAAACGGGTCAACGACATTTCATTCTCCGGGGTTGGCCTGTAGAGCGTCAGACAGCCGTTGCCGTGGCGCCTTCCAGCCACGCCAGCAGGCGGATGGCTTCTTCACGGCTATTACCGCAGACAGCGAAATCAGCTGAAAATGCGCCGCATACCGCGGGTCGATCCTCGCGCCCGAAGATCGAACAGCGATTGTCCTCGGCCAGATTCACACAGCGCTCGCCAGCCGCCTTGCCATTGGGCATGCCGGGAATGAAGGAGCTGATCGATGGGGAGATACAGCAGGCGCCACAACCAGGACGACATTGCATGGAACGGATCTCGAACAAGGGGCATACAGCGAACGGCGACGATTCTAGCCTGCCGCAAGGCAGGCCGGCAGCCCCCGACAGTCAGTTCAAATCGAAGCGAATGCTGAAACGCGAACCCTCGCCCGGTGTGCTGTCGACCTCCAGCTCGGCACCGAGCACGTCCACCGCCAGCTGATGGGTGATATGCAAGCCCAGGCCGGTGCCACCCTGGCCGCGACGGGTGGTGAAGAACGGGTCGAAAATCTTGCCGAGCAGATCCTCGTCCATGCCGCGGCCGTCGTCGATGACCTCGATGACGCACTGCCCTTGCACCTCATCGAGCTGGCCACGGATGGTGACCACGCCTTTCACGCCGGGATCGAATGCGTGAACCAGCGCATTGTCGACGAGATTCTGCACCACCTGCCCGAGGGGCCCGGGGTAGCTGTCCAGCAGCAGATCCGGGGCCACCTCCACGACGATTCGATGGTCGTTCTGGCGCAGCTTCGGCTGTAACAGCAGCACCACCTCCTCCACCAGTTCACGCAGGTCGAAGCGCCGCCGCTCGGTGCTGGCACGGTCGGTGGCCAACTGCTTGAAGGCACGGGTCAGCTGCGACATCCGCTCCAGGCTGATCAAAATGATGCTCAGGCCTTCGTCGGTGCGCTGCACGAAACGCTCCAGGGTGGTGCGCTTCAGGCCTTCGCGCATCGCCGCCTGAAATTCCTGGCTGGCTCGTTCCAGGGTCGAAGCGGCCACGCTGGCAGCGCCAATTGGGGTATTCAATTCATGGGCGACGCCGGCGACCATGGTGCCCAGGGACGACAGCTTTTCAGCCTGCAACAAGGCGCGGCGCGTGCGCTGCAGTTGCTCGACGGTACGCTGCAATTGCTCATTACTGCTGGCCAGCGCCCGGCTGCTCACGTGCAAGCCATGCTCGGCGCGCAGCCGTTCTGCCTCGTCGATCGCCCGCCGCACGCTGATCAACAGCCCCACGCTTTGCAGCACGCCGAAGAACAGCAGCACGCGCCACAGAACGTCCCAACGCAAGGCGCTGAGGTTCTGGGCAGGCAGGTGCGAGAGCAGCAGCCAGTGGTCGGCGTCGTTGGCGTTTGCCGAGGCAGCGTCACTCGGCCGGAAATGGCTATAGGCCCAGAAGCCTGCCGCGTCGATGAACGAGCCGCGCTGCTCGCCCTGCAGGCGCCGCCAGCTAGAGGGTTGACGACTGGCAAGCGTCAGGTCGGGCTTGCCCATCAAAAAGCCCCAGGCTTGCTCCGGGCGCTCGCCGAGCATCCAGTAGCCTTCGTGATCGAGCAGCTGCAGCGACCCGCCATAAGCCACCGACGCCTCGCGCAACCGCTCCAGCATGCGTTCGGCGCGATAGTCGAGAACCAGGACGCCGCGCCGCTCGCCGCGCTCACTGAACACCGGCACCGCCGCACGCAGGATCGGCACGAACGATTCCACGGAGCCGTCAGGCCGGTAATACCGCGCGAGATCGAAACGCGACAGGTACGACTCGCCCTTGTAGAGGTGCATGGTCTCCACGAAGTAATAGGCGGCCGAGTCATTTTGCAGATCCGGCCCCGACACCGGGCGGGCCTTGCCCGACTTGTTGTCGATGCGCACCCGCTCCATGCCATTCTCATCGAGCCAGCGGATGTGCTGATAGGTGCCGCGGCTATCGGAAAACTCGGCGAACAGCTCGCTCAATGCCGCATCACTGCCGTCGGCGGCCTGCCGGACGGCGCGGTTGAGCAAGGGCTGCTGACTGAGGAACTGCAGGTCGCCGCGCAAACTCGACAGGTGCCGTTCCAGCACCGCCACCCCCTCGTTCAGGCTGTCGGTCTGCGCCTCGAGCAGCGGCTCCAGGCGGTCGCCGAGCATACGCTCGTAAAGCAACAGGCTGAGCACCACGATCAACAGCGACCAGGGCAGAAACAGCACCAGCAGGTTGCGCGGCAGCGGCCTGGCAAGCGCCGCCCGCCAGCCAGCGATGCGGCGACTCATCACCGCGGCGAACGCTCGCCCAGCCAGCTCAGCAGGCGCTCCAGCGACATCGGTTTGGCGAACAGGTAACCCTGGGCTTCCAGGCAGTCATGCTGCATCAACCACTCGACCTGTTGCTGGTTCTCCACGCCCTCGGCGATCACCGTCATGCCGACGCGCCGGGCGATCTGGATGATCGCCTCGGCGATCGCCTGGCCATCGTCGTCCGCACGCAGCTCCTCGACGAAGCTGCGGTCGATCTTCAAACGATCGGCAGGCAGCTGGCGCAGGTAGCTGAGCGACGAAAAGCCGGTGCCGAAGTCGTCGATGGCCACTTTCACGCCCATCGCCCGCAGCGCCAGCAGTTGCTCGCAAACCTGCTCGAACGAGCGCATGGCCACCGATTCGGTGATTTCCAGTTCCACCTGGGCGGCACTCACGCCGGCCGCCTCCAGGTGCAGGGTGAAGCGCTCGATGAAGTCGCGCTGCAGCAACTGGCTGGCCGACACGTTGATCGCCACCCGAATGTCGCGATACCCGGATTCGGCCAGGCGGCGGGCCGCCTGCAGGGCCAGGCGCATGAGCAGATCACCCAGGGGCAGGATATAGCCGGTGGCCTCGGCCAGCGGTATGAACTCCAACGGCGGGATGGCCTTGCCGTCGGGCTGGTACCAGCGCGCCAGGGCCTCGACCCCGGTAACCACGCCGCTGCGCATATCCACCTGGGGCTGCAGTTCGATGCTGATCAGGTCGCTGGCCACCGCATCACGCAGCGCCAGCAGCAGCCGGAACGATTCGGCATGGGCGCTCTGCAGTCGGCGGTCGTGCACCACATGCTGGTCGTGCCCCAACTGCTTGGCTTGCTTGAGCGTCAAGCGGGCATCCTGCAGGGCCACGCTGGCGGTGTCGTCGAAATCGCGCAGGTACAGGGTGACGCTACTCAGGCTGTGCACCTGGCCCAGCTCATAGGGCCGGTTGGGGCGGCGGAACAGCGCCACGATAGCTTCGGCGCGCACCTGATGCTCGGGGCCGAGCACGGCGAACAGATCGTCGCGAACCCGGGCGATCAACACGTTGCCGTCGAATGTTTCCCGCAACCGATTGGCCACCAGGCCAAGAATGAAATCCCCGTAGCCGGTACCGAAGGCGGTGTTGGCGCCCGAGAAATTGTCGATGTCGAGCAGCACCAGCACCCGATCGTCCTTGTTCGGGCTGCTCAGGGTCATGTCCAGCATGCGGATCAATGCATTGCGGTTGGGGATCTTCAGCAGGTCGTCCTGGTAGGCCATCTCCTCCAGGCGACTGAACAGCGCCACGTTGTAGAGCCCGCGGCTGATACTGGCGCTGAACACCTCGAGCAGTTCCAGCTCGGTATCGTCCAGCGTTCGCTCGGTGGCCACGTAGCAGGCGTAGTCGGCACCGGCCTGAAAGCGCGGGAAGAACAGCACGGTGCAATCGTCAAAACGCAAGGTCGTCTGTTTTTGCAGGCTGCAGCGCAGCGCGCTGGCCACCGCGTCATCCCCCAGGCCATTGAGATTGCCGTCGATGGAGCCGTAGAAGCGGCCGCTGGCACTGATCACGTAAGCGTCGGGCAGTTCGCCGGGCGCGGCATCCTGGGCCTTCACGCACACGATGCCTTCGGCCTGCAGGTCGAGCAGCGAGGCGATCTCGGAAAGAATCTTGGCCGACAGTTCGCGGGTGTTCTTCGAGCAGAACAGCGCATTGCTGGACTCGACGATCATCTGCAGACCGCGGCGTGCGCGGGCCGTGGCCTTGAGCTGAGCGTAGCTGCGCAGCCCGGCGGTAAGCACCGTGCGCAGGCGTTCGGCGCTCAGTTCGTTCTTGGACCAGTAGTCGTTGATGTCGTAGTCGCGCATCACGCTCTGCACCGGCGCCATGCCGGGCTCGCCGGTGAGCAGCACGATGCGGATCTCGGCGTTGCCGATGACCTCGCGCAGGGTCTTGACCAATCGCAGCCCGGCGTCTTCGGTCTCCATCACCACATCGAGCAACACCAAGGCGAAATCCTGCTGCTCGGCCAGCAACATGGCGGCCTCGCGGTTACTGAAAGCCTGGGTGACCTCGACACGCCGGCCGAGAATGTCCATCTCACTGATTGCAAAAGCGGTTGCACGTTGAAAGTCAGGGTCGTCATCAACGGTCAGGATGCGCCACGCCTGGTGAGTACTGTCACCAATCGTCTCGTCATCTGAAAACACCACAGAGTCATCCATGAAACACGCTCACCTTTCACGCGGGAAATAGAGAACCACGGCCTTGCGTGCGCAAGTATAGCCAGTGCCGCAAGGACACGATGTCCATGATGGCATTTCGCAAATGGCACGAATCGCACCACTCGTCGGTCTGAGCTCTGAGCGCCCGTCACCAGGCGCCAAGGCGGCAGACAAGGAGAGGCAATGGGGTATTGGCTGGTCATCGACCTGGAAGCCACCACCGAAGAAGGTGGCTGGCCGGTGGAGCACATGGAAATCATCGAGATAGGGGCCAGCCTGGTCGATGCCGGCGGCCACGAGATCGACCATTTCCAGCGTTTCGTGCGGCCGCTGCGCCGCCCCATGCTGACCCGCTTCTGCCGGCAACTGACCCATATCAGCCAGGCAGAGGTGGATCAAGCCGCCACACTGCCGGTGCTGTGGCCACAGTTCGAGCGCTGGCTGGAGCCTTACCGCCCGCGCCTGCAAGGCTGGTGCAGCTGGGGCGACTACGATCGCCAGCAGCTGGAGCAGGACTGGCAGCGCCACGGCCTGGTCAGCCACCTGCAAACGCTGGCCCACGTCAACCTCAAGCGCCGCTTCGCCAAGGCGCGACAGCTCGCCCGCCCCGTCGGCCTGAATGCCGCCTTGCAGCTGGCGGGAATCAGCTTCAGCGGCCAGCAGCATCGCGCCCTGAACGATGCGCGCAATACCGCCCGCCTGCTGCCGCTGGTGATGAACGAGCGAGGCGCTACGCGCACCACGTGACGCCGCCAGATGCCTTGGGCATACTTGCCAGCCACTTATTCTGCCGCTCACGAGGATGCACATGTTCAAGGTCAACGAGTATTTCGACGGTACCGTCAAATCCATCGCGTTCGGCATGGCAGAAGGCCCGGCCACGATTGGCGTGATGGCAGCAGGCGAATACGAATTCGGCACCGGCCAGCTGGAGATCATGCACGTGATCGCCGGCGCCCTGACGGTCAAGCTGCCGGGCAGCGACAACTGGGAAACCTTCACCGCCGGCAGCCGCTTCACCGTGCCGGCCGACAGCAAGTTCCAGCTCAAGGTCGAACAGGACACCGCGTACCTGTGCGAATACCGCTAACAGGTCTCGCGGCAAGAAGAAGCCCGGCCAAGTGCCGGGCTTCTTTGCATTCGGGAGGCGCGTTTGCGGGCCGTCAGACGCGCAGCTCCATGCCTTCCTTGAGAAAACGCGGCGCGATGTAACGCTCGAAGTGCGCCTCGGAGAGCAGGAAGAACTCGCGGTCGATGGCGTCACGCAGATCCGGCAGCGGCCAATCACGAAATTCGGGCAGCAACACGATGCCGTAGGCTTCCAGCTGGGTGATCGCCCGCGCCCCGCGAGCCAGCAGCTGATAGGCCCAGCAATAGGCCGACTGCTGGGGAACGAAGCGAATCTGCCGCTGCTGCAGCTGTTTGAGCAGCAGCGCCTCGTCGAACACCTCCAGCTTGGCGGTCATTACCTGCACCAGCAACATCTCCAGGCGCAACCACACCGACTGTTTTTCTTCGTCGCTGTAGCCGTTCCAGTTGATCACCTCATGGTGAAAGCGCTTGCAGCCGCGGCATACGGTATCGCCGAAAACCGTGGAGCACAGGCCTATGCAAGGTGTCTTGATACGTTGATTGGGCATGCCTTGAATCGATAAACCGGATAGTAAGGGCTGCATCTTAGCCCTTTGTCTAATGGGGATCACCCCAGAGGACGATGGGTCTTTCACTTAACTTCGCGTGAAGATTCCGCTAGAATCAGCGCGCCTTGCGAAAGGCGCAATGTCCGTTGGAAGCTGTTTTCAAAGCGTCACGAGCACAGTCGATCCTGCAGCGCGATGTTGGCGTGGCCATCCTCAGGCCATGCCAGCCCCTCATCAACTACGTCCTGCAGGCGTAAAACTTTGAAAGCAGCTTCCGGATGGAAGCATTGAAACCATCGCGCACAGCCCATCAGGCTGAGCTGCGGATGTGTTTGGTGCATTCCTGCATGCGTCCCGGACTTCCCATTTGGGACCACTGATGAGGGTAATAACTGTGCTTGAAGCCTACCGCAAACACGTAGCAGAGCGTGCCGCCCAGGGTATCGTGCCCCAGCCGCTAAACGCCGAACAAACCGCCGGTCTCGTCGACCTGCTGAAGAACCCGCCGGCCGGCGAAGAAGAATTCCTCCTCGACCTGATCACCAACCGCGTGCCGCCAGGCGTCGACGAAGCCGCCTATGTAAAGGCCGGTTTCCTCTCCGCTCTCGCCAAGGGCGAAGCCACTTCCCCGCTGATCGACAAGAAGCGCGCCACCGAACTGCTCGGCACCATGCAGGGCGGCTACAACATCGCCACCCTGGTCGAACTGCTGGACGACGCCGAACTGGGCGCCGTTGCTGCCGAACAACTCAAGCACACCCTGCTGATGTTCGACGCCTTCCACGACGTCGCCGAAAAAGCCAAAGCGGGCAATGCCCACGCCAAAGGCGTGCTGCAGTCCTGGGCCGATGGCGAGTGGTTCAAGAAGCGCCCGACCCTGGCCGAGAAGATCAGCCTGCGGGTTTTCAAGGTCACTGGCGAAACCAACACCGACGACCTGTCGCCGGCGCCGGATGCCTGGTCGCGCCCGGACATCCCGCTGCACGCCCTGGCCATGCTGAAAATGGCCCGTGAAGGCATCGTGCCTGACGTGCAGGGCTCCATCGGCCCGATGAAGCAGATCGCCCAGATGTACGGCGACGGCTTCCCGGTTGCCTACGTCGGTGACGTGGTCGGTACCGGTTCCTCGCGTAAATCCGCCACCAACTCGGTGCTGTGGTTCTTTGGCGACGACATCCCGTACGTACCCAACAAGCGTGCTGGCGGCTTCTGCTTCGGCACCAAGATCGCGCCGATCTTCTACAACACCATGGAAGATGCCGGCGCCCTGCCGATCGAGTTCGACGTGTCGAACATCAACATGGGCGACGTGATCGACCTGTACCCGCACCAGGGCAAGGTCTGCAAACACGACAGCGACGAAGTGATCACCACCTTCGAACTGAAGACGCCGGTGCTGCTCGACGAAGTTCGTGCTGGCGGCCGTATCCCGCTGATCGTCGGCCGTGGCCTGACCGAGAAAGCGCGTGCCGAGCTGGGCCTGGGCCCAACCGACCTGTTCAAGCTGCCGGAAGCGCCGGTCGACACCGGCAAGGGTTACACCCTGGCGCAGAAGATGGTCGGCAAGGCCTGCGGCCTGCCGGAAGGCAAAGGCGTCCGTCCGGGCACCTACTGCGAACCGAAGATGACCACCGTCGGCTCCCAGGACACCACTGGCCCGATGACCCGCGACGAGCTGAAAGACCTGGCGTGCCTGGGCTTCTCCGCTGACCTGGTGATGCAGTCGTTCTGCCACACCGCGGCCTATCCGAAGCCGATCGACGTCACCACCCACCACACCCTGCCGGATTTCATCCGCACCCGTGGCGGCGTGTCGCTGCGTCCTGGCGACGGCATCATCCACAGCTGGCTGAACCGCATGCTGCTGCCGGACACCGTCGGTACCGGTGGTGACTCGCACACCCGCTTCCCGATCGGCATCTCCTTCCCGGCCGGTTCCGGCCTGGTCGCCTTCGCCGCGGCCACCGGCGTGATGCCGCTGGACATGCCGGAGTCGGTTCTGGTGCGCTTCAAGGGCAAGCTGAACCCAGGCATCACCCTGCGTGACCTGGTGCATGCCATCCCTTACTACGCCATCCAGAAGGGCCTGCTGACCGTCGAGAAGAAAGGCAAGATCAACGCCTTCTCCGGCCGCATCCTGGAAATCGAAGGCCTGGACGAGCTGACCGTCGAGCAGGCATTCGAGCTGTCCGACGCCTCTGCCGAGCGTTCCGCTGCAGGTTGCACCATCAAGCTGCCGGAAAAAGCCATTGCCGAGTACCTGAAGTCGAACATCACCCTGCTGCGCTGGATGATCAGCGAAGGCTACGGCGATGCGCGCACCATGGAGCGTCGCGCTCAAGCGATGGAAGCCTGGCTGGCCAACCCCGTGCTGCTCAGCGCCGACAAGGACGCCGAGTATGCCGAGATCATCGAGATCGACCTGGCCGACATCAAGGAGCCGGTGCTCTGCGCGCCGAACGATCCGGACGACGCACGTCTGCTGTCGACCGTTCAGGGCGAGAAGATCGACGAAGTGTTCATCGGTTCGTGCATGACCAACATCGGTCACTTCCGCGCTGCCGGTAAGCTGCTGGAGCAGGTCAAGGGTCAGCTGCCGACTCGTCTGTGGCTGTCGCCGCCGACCAAGATGGACGCTCACCAGCTGACCGAAGAAGGCTACTACGGCATCTACGGCAAGGCTGGCGCGCGCATGGAAATGCCGGGCTGCTCGCTGTGCATGGGTAACCAGGCACGCGTCGAGCCTAATTCGACCGTGGTGTCGACCTCGACCCGTAACTTCCCGAACCGCCTGGGTGATGGTGCCAACGTGTACCTGGCTTCTGCCGAGCTGGCCGCTGTCGCGTCCATCCTGGGCAAGCTGCCGACCGTCGAGGAGTACATGGAGTACGCGAAGAACATCGACAGCATGGCTGCCGACGTTTACCGCTACCTGAGCTTCGACCAGATCGCCGAGTTCCGCGAGGCTGCGGCCAACGCGAACATCCCGGTCGTTCAAGCGTAAGGCTTCGCCTGCGTTACAGAGCCCCGCCTCGTGCGGGGCTTTTTTATGCCCGTTGCAGAGGTTGTCGAGCGCTGTACTGGTTACAGTGTGCCCGCCGTGGCGCTTTAGCCCGCAGGCTGCACCTGGCGCGCCGGTTTACGCTGCCAACCTGCCGAGATCAGCCCCACGCGCACCGAGCAACACGCCGTGCTTTTCGCCTGAGCGTCAGCTCCTGCGTTTGAAAAACGCCTGAGGCTAGCGGTCAGCTTCCAACACCAGCTGCAGCAGCTTGTAGGATGCATCGACTCGCGCTTCGAGGGGCACGTTGCGGTTGGCCAGCATCACCACGCCAATACGCTCTTCTGGTGCGAAGGCGACATAGCCACCAAAGCCATTGGTCGAGCCGGTCTTGCTGAACAGCACACCCTGCTCGCCGGTTTCTCGCTGAGCCAATCGGCTAGCAGGCTGCGCTTCCAGGGCCATGGCCGGTGCGTTACCCGCCAGCAGGCGCTCACGCGAGACTGGCCACGGGTAACGCTCCCAGATCATCGCCTGGGTGAACGGTGCGGTTCGCGTTATCCCTTGGTGGGTAACCGCGATGGCGGCAGCGAGTGGTTCGGGCACCTTGGTCGAGCCCAGGTTGATATCGACGAAGCGCAACATGTCGTCGATGTTGGATTTGAGGCCATAGGCTTCGGCATCGAGCATGCCCGGGCTCACCCGGATGGCCTTGTTGGTCTGCCGTGCATAGCCGTAGGCATAGCGCGGCATCTGCGCGGCAGGCACCTGGACATAAGTGCTGCCGAGCGCCAACGGTGCCAGTACCTGCTCATGCAACGCCTGGGCATAAGGCTGGCCGAACGCGCTGGCGGAAATACGCCCCAGCAGGCCAATGCTGACGTTGGAATACGCCCGCTCATGCCCCCCGCCCGCCGTCGGCCGCCACTGGCGCAGCCAGCTCATCAGGGCGCTGTCGCTGTTGATGGCATCCGGCACCTGCAGCGGCAGGCCATTGCTTTGATGGGTGGCCAGGTCCATCAGGCTCAAGGCGCCGACCGGCGTGGCCTTCAGCAGGGGAAGGCGCTCGCCGACCTGATCATCCAGCGACAGCAGCCCACGCTCCTGGGCCAATGCCGCCAGGGTGACGTTGAAGGTCTTGCTCAGCGAGCCGAGCTCGAACAGTGTCTGCCGGGATACCGCGACGCCGGCTTCGCGGTTCGCCTGGCCCTGGGTGTACAGGTAATGCTTGCCCTGCCAGGTGACACCGACCGCCAGGCCCGGCACGTCGTACTCGGCCATCAGCGGCGCGAACAGCTGCGCTGCCTGATCCTGGAATTGTTGCTCGGTCATCGCAGTGGCCGGTAGCGTCACGGCAAGGCTGGCCGTGAACAGGCCCATGGCGATAGTGCGGTGAGTCATCTGATAAGGCTCTCTGTCTTGTTGTGATGCGACACCGGTCTGCCCGGTGCCTGCACGATGCGTGTGTGTGTTCGAGTCAGCGCCAAGGATAGCGTTTCGTGGCGGCCAGCAGGCAATCCACAAAAACTCCTTGCCGTGCTGATCAAGCCGCTCGACAAAGCCCATGGCGGGCCTTATTGTCCGCCCAGGCCACCGCAGTGGCCTACGTCGCTCGGACGGTTCCGGGCGCTTACGTTTGTCGAGGAAAGCATGTCTGAACAGGCTTCGCGTCGCTTTGCGCGCATCGATCGTCTCCCCCCTTACGTTTTCAACATCACCGCTGAACTGAAGATGGCCGCTCGCCGCCGTGGCGAGGACATCATCGACCTGAGCATGGGCAACCCCGATGGCGCCACGCCGCCGCATATCGTGGAGAAGCTGGTACAGGTCGCCCAGCGTGAAGACACCCATGGCTACTCCACCTCCCGCGGCATCCCGCGCCTGCGCCGGGCGATCTCGCGCTGGTACCAGGAGCGCTATCAGGTCGATATCGACCCGGAGAGCGAAGCCATCGTCACCATCGGCTCCAAGGAAGGCCTGGCACACCTGATGCTGGCCACCCTGGATCACGGCGACACGGTGCTGGTGCCCAACCCCAGCTACCCCATCCATATCTATGGCGCGGTGATCGCTGGCGCCCAGGTGCGTTCGGTGCCGTTGGTGCCCGGCGTGGACTTCTTCATCGAGCTGGAGCGGGCGATTCGCGAGAGCATCCCGAAGCCGAAGATGATGATCCTCGGCTTCCCCTCCAACCCCACCGCGCAGTGCGTGGAGCTGGACTTCTTCGAGCGCGTGGTGGCCCTGGCCAAGCAGTACAACGTGCTGGTGATCCACGACCTGGCCTACGCCGACATCGTCTACGACGGCTGGAAAGCCCCGTCGATCATGCAGGTGCCGGGCGCCAAGGACATTGCCGTGGAGTTCTTCACCCTGTCCAAGAGCTACAACATGGCCGGCTGGCGGATCGGCTTCATGGTCGGCAACCCGGAGCTGGTCAACGCCCTGGGGCGGATCAAGAGCTACCACGACTACGGCACCTTCACGCCGCTGCAGGTGGCGGCCATCGCCGCCCTGGAAGGCGACCAGCAATGCGTGCTGGATATCGCCGAGCAGTACCGCCAGCGCCGCAACGTGCTGGTCAAGGGTCTGCACGAGCTGGGCTGGATGGTCGAGAACCCCAAGGCCTCGATGTACGTATGGGCGAAGATTCCCGAGGCCTACGCCCATCTCGGCTCCCTGGAGTTCGCCAAGCAGCTGCTGGCCGAAGCCAAGGTCTGCGTGTCGCCAGGCATCGGCTTCGGTGACTACGGCGATGATCATGTGCGCTTCGCGCTGATCGAGAACCAGGATCGTATCCGCCAGGCCGTACGCGGCATCAAGGCGATGTTCCGCGCCGACGGGCTGCTCGAGGCGCCTGCCGCGAAAACCCCGCGCAAGGCCAGCGAAGCTGGCTGACCGCCATGGCGCGGCACCGCAAGGGTGTCGCGCCGCGTTATGATCGACGCTCACCCCGCAGACGAGCGCGCCATGCAGGACCTCGGCAACTACCCCCACATTCGCCAGTCGGCCATCCGCTCGCTGTTCGAGATCTTCGAGCAATCCAGCGAAGGCACCATCATCGTCGACCGTGACGCCCATATCGTCTGGATGAACGAGCGCTACGCCCAGCGCTTCGGCCTGCGCAGCGCCAGCGAAGCGATTGGCCGCCCCTGCGAAAGCGTGATTCCCGGCAGCCTGCTGCGTGACGTGGTGAAAAGCGGCCGGCCGATTCTGCTGGACATGATGGACACGCCCCGTGAGCCACTGGTGGTCATGCGCCTGCCGATTCACGACGATAGCGGCCAGGTGATCGGCGCCATCGGCTTTGCGTTGTTCGACGAACTGCAATCGCTGTCCCCGTTGCTGGCCCGTTACCAGAGCATGCAGCAGGAGCTGGCGTCGACGCGCTCGCAACTCAAGTCGCGCCAGGCCAAGTACAGCTTCACCCAGTTCATCGGCACCAGCGCCCGCAGCCTGGAGGTCAAGCGCCTGGCGCGGCGCAGCGCCACCAGCGACTCGGCGGTGCTACTGCTGGGCGAGACCGGCACCGGCAAGGAGCTGCTCGCCCACGCCATCCACAATGCCTCGCCACGGGCCAGCAAGCCCTTCGTCAGCCTCAACACCGCGGCAATTCCGGAAACCCTGCTGGAAGCCGAGTTCTTTGGTACCGCGCCGGGCGCCTTCACCGGCGCGGACCGCAAGGGTCGCGCCGGCAAGCTGCAAATCGCCCACGGCGGCACGCTGTTTCTCGACGAGATCGGCGACATGCCGCTGCCGCTGCAAAGCAAGTTGCTGCGCGTGCTGCAGGAAAAGGAATTCGAGCCGGTGGGCTCCAACGAGGTGCTGCGCAGCGATGTGCGGCTGATCGCCGCCACCTCCATCGACCTGGAAGCGGCGGTGCGCAAGGGCACTTTCCGCGCCGACCTGTACTACCGGCTCAACGTGCTGACCATTGCCGTGCCGCCATTGCGCGAGCGCCTGGAAGACCTGCCGGCACTCTGCGAGGCGATCTTCGATGCGCTGCAAGGCCGCCACGAGCTGCATCCGGACGCCATGGCCCTGCTCGCGTGCCACGCCTGGCCCGGCAACGTGCGTGAACTGCATAACGTGCTGGAGCGCGCCTGCCTGCTCAGCGACGACACGCTGCTCGACCGTGCCACGGTGGCAGCGGCGATCGGTAGCTTGCAGGCGCTGCCAGAAGCACAGCCAGCGGCAGCGGATGATGGACAGATCGAAGACTTCCATCAGGCGCGGGCCGGCTTCGAGCGCGAGCTGATCCGCAAGGCGCTGGCCGCAACCGCCGGGGATGTGCCGCAAGCCGCGCAGCGCCTGGGGCTGGGGCGATCCACCTTGTACCGCAAGATGCTTGAGCTTGGCCTGCAGTCCTGAAATCGGGACTTGTCTCACTTTCAGGACTGCAGCAAATGCCCGTGTGGCGTGCGCGAAAATGAATCTCCGTCCCGAAATCGGGACAATGCACACATCAGGCCATAATAATTCAAATAAAAGCTTTTAAATTCAACAGGTTATAAACCTGGCACAGAACTCGCTATTGCCTGCTTGCGGGCCTACCCGCCGCCGACAACAAAAACAAAAGCGCCCACAGCGCCTGTGCGAGTTACTCGAATGGCTACGGCAGCCTGTCGATTCGCCGTGCTGCAGGGTCAGGAGATAGCCGATGAGTGTCATCATCGCCCTCGCTGCACTCGCTCTGCTGATGCTGGCCGCCTACCGTGGCTACAGCGTCATCCTCTTCGCTCCCATCGCCGCCCTCGGCGCGGTACTGCTCACCGACCCCAGCGCCGTGGCGCCCGCCTTTACCGGGGTGTTCATGGAAAAGATGGTGGGCTTCATCAAGCTCTACTTTCCGGTATTCCTGCTTGGCGCCGTGTTTGGCAAGCTGATCGAGCTGTCCGGTTTCTCGCGTTCCATCGTCGCCGCTGCCATTCGCGTATTCGGCACCGGCCAGGCGATGCTGGTGATCGTGCTGGTCTGCGCCCTGCTCACCTACGGCGGCGTGTCGCTGTTCGTGGTGGTGTTTGCGGTGTACCCGTTCGCGGCCGAGATGTTCCGCCAGAGCAACATTCCCAAGCG
Source organism: Pseudomonas sp. G34 (assembly GCF_031119625.1). Taxonomy (GTDB): domain Bacteria; phylum Pseudomonadota; class Gammaproteobacteria; order Pseudomonadales; family Pseudomonadaceae; genus Aquipseudomonas. Next base: position 146,399 of record NZ_JAVHZV010000029.1, on the reverse strand, counting down.
GCTGATCCCCGCGACCATCGCCCTCGGCGCGTTCAGCTTCACCATGGACGCCCTGCCCGGCACCCCGCAGATCCAGAACATCATTCCCACCACCTTCTTCAACACCACCGCCTGGGCCGCGCCCTGGCTGGGGCTGATCGGCAGCCTGTTCGTGCTTGGCATGGGCATGCTCTACCTGCGCCGCCAGTTGAACAAGGCAGTGCGCGCTGGCGAAGGCTACGGCACCGAGCTGCGCAACGAGCCGGAAACCCCGGATGACATCAAGCTGCCAAGTCCCTGGCTGGCCCTTGCCCCACTGGTGCTGGTGGGCGTGGCCAACCTGCTGTTCACCCACTGGATTCCCGAGTTCTACGGCAAGACCCACAGCCTGCAGCTGGCCGGCATGGCCGCGCCACTGCAAACCGACGTCAGCAAGCTGACCGCCATCTGGGCCGTACAGGCGGCGCTGCTGGCGGGCATTGCCCTGGTGCTGGTCAGCGCCTTTGGCGTGATTCGCGAAAAGCTTGCCGAAGGCACCAAGGCGGCGGTCGGTGGCTCGTTGCTGGCGGCGATGAACACCGCGTCGGAATACGGCTTCGGTGCGGTGATCGCCTCGCTGCCGGGCTTTCTGGTACTCGCCGACGCGCTCAAGGGCATCCCCAACCCGCTGGTCAACGAAGCAGTGACCGTGACCCTGCTGGCCGGTATCACCGGCTCGGCGTCGGGCGGCATGAGCATCGCCCTGGCGGCCATGTCCGACAGTTTCATCGCCGCTGCCAACGCCGCCAACATTCCCCTGGAGGTCATGCACCGCGTCGCCTCCATGGCCAGCGGCGGCATGGATACCCTGCCCCACAACGGCGCGGTGATCACCCTGCTGGCGGTTACCGGGCTGACCCATCGCGAAGCCTACAAGGACATTTTCGGCATCACCCTTATCAAGACCCTCGCGGTGTTCTTCGTGATCGGCGTCTTCTACACCACCGGCATCGTTTAGTTTTCGTGACAGGTGCGCTTCGCTGCGCACCCAAGGAGTTGTTATGAACCTCAAAGGCAAGACCGCACTGGTCACCGGTTCCACCAGCGGCATCGGCCTGGGCATCGCGCTGGTGCTGGCCGAAGCCGGCGCCGACCTGCTGCTCAATGGCTTCGGCGACGCCCAGGCGGCCATCGACGCGGTGGCCGCGTCTGGCGGCAAGGTGCTTCATCACCCCGCGGACATGAGCGACCCGCAGCAGATCGAGGCGATGATCGCCTATGCCGAGCGCGAGTTCGGCGCCATCGACATTCTGGTCAACAACGCCGGCATCCAGCACGTTTCGCCAGTGGAGGATTTCGCTCCGGAGCGCTGGGACGCGATCATCGCCATCAATCTGTCCTCGGCCTTTCACACCACCCGCCTGGCGTTGCCCGGCATGCGCCAGCGCAACTGGGGGCGCATCATCAATATCGCCTCGGCCCATGGCCTGGCGGCCTCCGCCGGCAAGAGCGCTTACGTGGCGGCCAAGCACGGGCTGGTCGGCCTGAGCAAATCCGTGGCGCTGGAAACCGCCACCACCGGCATCACCTGCAACGCCATCTGCCCCGGCTGGGTGCTGACGCCGCTGGTGCAGGCGCAGATCGATGCGCGCGCTGCCGAAAGCGGCAACAGCGAAGAGGAAAAGCGCAAGCTGCTGGCCGAGAAGCAACCCTCGCTGGAATTCGTGACGCCCCGGCAACTGGGTGAACTGGCACTGTTCCTGTGCAGCGACGCCGCCGCCCAGGTGCGCGGTGCGGCCTGGAACATGGACGGCGGCTGGCTGGCTCAATAATCGCGATAGACTGCAGAGAACGGCGCCAGGAGGCGCCGAACAACAAAAACAACAATAAGAGGTCACCCGATGTTCAACCGAATCACCCACCTGAGCGTGCAGCTGGTTCAGCGCTACCTGCCGTCGTCGTTCGTGTTTTCTGCCCTGCTCACCCTGTTCGTCCTGGCGCTGGCCATGTTCAGCACCGAGCAGAGCCTGCCGGCCATGGTGCGCCACTGGAACGTCGGCTTCTGGGCGTTGCTGGCCTTCGCCATGCAGATGGCCCTGGTGTTCGTCACCGGCCACGCGCTGGCCAGTGCACCACCGGTGCGGCGCCTGCTGGATCGCCTGGCGGCCATTCCACGCACGCCTGCCCAGGCCATCGTGACGGTCAGCCTGATCGCCCTGGTCGGTTGCTGGATCAACTGGGGCTTCGGCCTGGTGATCGGTGCGGTGATGGCGCGCGCCCTGGCCCGTCAGGTCAAGGGCGTGGACTATCCGCTGCTGGTGGCCTCGGCCTACTCCGGCTTCCTGGTCTGGCACGGCGGCCTGTCCGGTTCCATTCCCCTGGCGCTGGCCGGCGGTGGCGCCGATGTGGCCAAGGTCAGTGGCGGCGTGATCGATGCACCGATCGGCGTGGCGCTGACCCTGTTCACGCCGCTCAACCTGACCATCATCGCCTTTCTGGTAATCGGCCTGCCGCTGCTCAACCGCGCCATGCACCCGGCGCCTGCACACACCAAGGTGGCCGACCCTGAACTGCTGCGTGAGCCCGAGGCCGATAAGCCCGAGCGCGACACCCCGGCCCAGCGCCTGGACGACAGCCGCCTGCTGGGCCTGGCCCTGGTGGCCATGGCCGCGCTGTTCTACGTCGGCCACTTCATGGACAAGGGCCTGGCCCTGGACCTCAACACGGTGATCGGCCTGTTCCTGTTTCTCGGCCTGCTGCTGCACGGCAGCCCGGAGCGCTACATGCGCGCCGTGGACATCAGCGTGCGCGGCATCGGCGGCATCGTGCTGCTGTTCCCTTTCTATGCCGGCATCATGGGCATGATGACCGGCGCCAGCGCCGATGGCGTGTCGCTGGCCGGGCAGATCAGCCAGCTGTTCATCGACGGCTCCTCACAGCGCAGCTTCCCGCTGCTGGCATTTCTCAGCGCCGGCGTGGTCAACGTTTTCGTGCCCTCGGGTGGCGGCCAGTGGGCCGTACAGGGCCCGATCATGCTGCCCGCCGGGCAGGCGCTGGGCGTCGAGCCGGCGGTCACCGCCATGGCCATCGCCTGGGGCGACGCCTGGACCAACATGATCCAACCATTCTGGGCACTGCCCCTGCTCGGCATCGTCGGCCTGGGCGCCCGCGACATCATGGGCTACTGCCTGATCGCCCTGATCTACTCCGGCGTGGTTATCGCCGGCTGCTTCTATTTTCTCGCCTGACTGGATGTACCGATGAACACGCCACTCTGGACACCCTCCGCCTCCCGCATCGCCGCCACCCGCATGGATGGCTTGCGCCGTTTCATCAATCAGCGCCACGGCCTGGAACTGGCCGACTACCCGGCCCTGCACACCTGGAGCGTAAGTGAGCGCCAGGCGTTCTGGCAGGCCATAGTCGACGTCTTCGACATCCGCTTCGCGCAGGCGCCGCGGGCGGTACTCGAAGAAGGCACGGCGATGCCCAGCGCCCACTGGTTCCCCGGCGCTACCCTGAACTTCGCCGAACACCTGCTGCGCCGTCGTGACGAGCATCCGGCCATCGTTGCCATCGGCGAAGACGGCAGCCGCGAGCAGCTCACCTACGCACAACTGGCCGCCCATGTCGCCGGCTTGCAGCGCAGCCTGCAGGCCGCCGGCGTGGGGATCGGCGACCGGGTCGCGGCCTTTATGCCCAACACCTGGCAAACCCTGGTTGGCATGCTCGCTACGGCGAGTCTGGGTGCCACCTGGTCGAGCTGCTCGCCGGATTTCGGCACCCAGGGCGTGATCGACCGTTTCGGGCAGATCGAGCCCAAGGTGCTGATCGCCTGCGCCGGTTACCGCTACGCCGGCAAGAACCTCGACCTGACCAGCAAGCTCAATGAAATCCTCACCCACCTGCCGACCTTGCAGCAGTTGGTGGTGGTGCCTTACGCCAACACCGGCTGCAAGGCCGGCGACTTCCACACCCAGGCAAAGGTCGAATGCTGGGCCGATTTCTATCAGCCGGAGGGTGAGCCGCAGTTCACCGCCGTGCCGTTCGAGCAGCCGCTGTACATTCTCTACTCCAGCGGCACCACCGGCGTGCCCAAGTGCATCGTGCATGGCGCTGGCGGCACGCTGCTGCAGCACGTCAAGGAGCTGGGCCTGCACAGCGACGTGGGCGCCGACGACACGCTGTTCTACTACACCACCTGCGGCTGGATGATGTGGAACTGGCTGGTCTCCGGCCTGGCCCTGGGCGCCACCCTGGTGCTCTACGACGGCTCGCCGTTCCACCCCGAGCCCACGCGGCTGATCGACCTGATCGACGCCGAGGACATCAGCGTGTTCGGCACCAGCGCCAAGTTCATCGCGGCCCTGGAAAAGGCCGGCGCCAAGCCGCGCGAGACGCACGAACTGAGCCGCCTCAAGGCGATTCTCTCCACCGGCTCGCCCCTGGCCCACGAAAGCTTCGATTACGTGTATCGCGACATCAAGGCCGATGTCTGCCTGTCGTCCATCTCCGGCGGTACCGATATCGTCTCGTGCTTCGCCCTTGGCAACCCGGTGGCGCCGGTGTATCGCGGCGAGATCCAGTGCAAGGGCCTGGGCATGGACGTGCAGGTATGGAATGACGCCGGCAAAGCGGTGATCGGCGAGAAAGGTGAACTGGTCTGCGCCAGGCACTTTACCTCGATGCCGGTGGGCTTCTGGAACGATGCCGACGGCGAGAAATTCCGCAGCGCCTACTTCGAGACGTTCCCGGGCGTCTGGGCCCATGGCGACTACGCGGAACAAACGCCCCATGGCGGCCTGATCATCCACGGCCGCTCGGACGCCGTGCTCAACCCGGGCGGCGTGCGCATCGGCACTGCCGAGATCTACCGCCAGGTGGAGAAGGTCGAGCAGGTGCTCGAATCCATCGCCATCGGCCAGGAGTGGGACGGCGACGTGCGCGTGGTGCTGTTCGTGCGCCTGCGTGACGGCGTGCAACTGGACGAGGCGCTGGAGAAACAGATCCGCCAGGTGATCCGCGCCAACACCACGCCGCGCCATGTGCCGGCGCGGATCGTCGCCGTGGCTGATATTCCGCGCACCATCAGCGGCAAGATCGTCGAGCTGGCAGTACGCAACGTGGTGCACGGCCAACCGGTAAAGAACACCGATGCCCTGGCCAACCCCCAGGCGCTGGAGCTGTTCCGCGACCTGCCCGCCCTGCAGAGCTGACCGCTGCGATCACCCGGCACGCAGCCGGGTGATCGCCCACTCTATGCATCGCCTCCTGACGATCCTGTCAGTGGTTCACAGATACACCGCTCGGCACCTCCTATACTCGCGACATATCGTCAAGGAATGTCCGCGTTGCGCCTTATTGCCTGCCTGCTGTCACTGCTGCTGCCCTACCACCTGGCTGCCGAACCCCGCCCTATCCAGCTGTACATGCCGGATGCCGCGCCCCTGGCGCTGCACGGCGACCACGGCAATGGCATTACCGGTGACATCGCCATCATGGCGCTGCAACGGGCAGGCTATCGCGCCGTGGTTGAAAACGCGCCCTGGGCGCGTGCCCAGAAGCGCACCCAGGAAGCGCGCGACGTGATGATCGTGCCCCTGTCACGTACTCCGGAGCGCGAAGCGCACTTCACCTGGGTCGCCAATATCCAGCCGCTGTCCCGCGCCTTCTTCACCCTCGACGATCCGGTTTCCAGCCTGGAGCAAGCGCGCCAGCGCTATCGCCTGGTGGCCGTCGGCCTGGGCACCGCGCAGGAAGAGATCCTCAGGCATGCCGGCTTTACCAGCGACCAGCTGTATGCCCTGAAACTCGGCGATCAACCGATCCAGTTGGTCAGGCGCGGCCGGGTGGATGCCTGGTTCACCACCGATCTGGAAGGTCGTCACCAGTGGGACAGCGGCCCTGAGCTGGCCATGAGTGCCCTGCTCGCACCGCTGGACATGTACATCGCCTGCTCGCTGCAGTGCGACCCCACGCTGGTCGAGTCGGTCCACGACGCCCTCGAAGGCATGCGCCGCGACGGCAGCCTGCAGCGCATCATCGAGCGCTATGTGCCAAACCGTTAGGGCAGTTGCCGCACTCAGGTTTTTCTGCTGCACTGCGCCACCGCACCAGGAGCACGCCAATGACCGGTTACCAGGACTTGTTCGCCATCGGCGAGCCATTCGCCGCCTTCGCCAGCCGCGGCCTGCCCGCCGAACTCGAGGCGGTACGAGCCGCCCAGGCACAGCTCGGCCGCAGCGAGGCCCTGAGCGCCAAGACTCAGCAGCGCCTGGCAGCCGTGCAGGGCCGCTATCATCTGCTGGCCGCCGGCGAGATGTGGTGCCCGGACTGCCAGCTCAACCTGGCGGCGATGGCGCATCTGCAGCGCCTGCAACCCAAGGTGAACCTGGCGATCGTCTCCAAGGCCCGCGCCGAGCATGGATTGAAAGCGCAGCTGGAGCTGGAGCGCATCTCGATTCCACTGGTGCTGGTACTGAACGATCAGTTCGAGCTGATCGGCCGTTTCGTCGAGCAACCGCAGGCGGTCGTCGACGGCGGCGCAGCAGCCCAGGCTGACTACCGAGCGGGTGGTTATCTGCAAAGTACGATCGATGATCTATTGGCGATCATCGAAGCCCACGAGCAACGCGAACAGCCCTAAACGGTGCTGTCTGGCAGACAGGGGCGGATCACCTGCAGGGCCCGCTCGACGAATGCCTCCTTCTCTCCGACCGGCGCCACGTAGTGCAGCACCTCGGCACTCACCTGTTCACCCGCCAGCCGAGTGATGGCCCAGGCGGCCAGGTACGGCGCCGCCAGACAGCCGCCCGCCGTAGCCAGGTTGCCACGGGCATAGAAGGGTTGGTTGAGCACCTCGACACCCGCCTCTACCACCCAGGGCTTGGTGGTCAGATCGGTACAGGCCGGCAGCGCCTGCAGCAAACCCAGCTTGGCCATGAGCAGCGTTCCCGAGCACTGCGCGCCGATCAACTGCCTGCCCGGGTCGAGCTGCAGACGCTCAAGGATGCTTGCGTCCTGGGCGATCTCGCGGGTCTTGATGCCGCTGCCGAAAAGCACCACATCCGCTTCGCGGGCGAACTCGAGCGGCTGCTGGGCCTCGACCCGCACGCCGTTCATGGAGGTCACCTGCTCGCTCGGGCAGGTGATCTGCGCCTGCCAGCCCCGCTCGCGCAGGCGGTTGAACAAGGCACTGGCGATAAACGAGTCGAGCTCGTTGAAACCATCGAATGTCAGTACGGCTACGCGCATGCCCTGCTCCAGAAGTCTGATCGGTCATGGAATCTACGGTCATCTAGGCATGCGCACCACGCACAGCGCCGCACAAATTCGCCCATACAGTGCCCGTGTCAGTCAGATACCACGGCGGCCCGGGTCCTCGGGCGGCGCCTCCTCCTCGATGTCTTCCAGTTTCAGCTCCATGCCCCACTCCGCCGGCTCGGCTGGCTTGGCCGCGCGGACTTCGGCCAGCGCAGCCGCTGGCTGGGCAGCGGGCGCCGGAACAGCTGGATTTTCACGGTAAAGCTTGAGCTTGAGGCGCACGTTATTGGCCGAGTCGGCGTTCTTGACTGCCTCTTCTTCGTCGATGGCGCCCTCGTTGACCAGGTCGATCAGCGCCTGGTCGAAGGTCTGCATGCCGAGGTTCTTGGACTTTTCCATGATCTCCTTGATCTCGGCAAACTCGTTGCGCTTGATCAGGTCGCGGATGGTCGGCGTGCCGAGCAGCACCTCGACCGCAGCACGGCGCTTGCCATCGGTGGTCTTGACCAGACGCTGGGACACGAACGCCTTGAGGTTGTTGCCCAGGTCGTTGAGCAATTGCGGGCGGCGGTCTTCGGGGAAGAAGTTGATGATGCGGTCCAGCGCCTGGTTGGCGTTGTTGGCGTGCAGGGTGGAAATCGCCAGGTGCCCGGTATCGGCGAACGCCAGCGCATGCTCCATGGTTTCCCGGTCGCGGATCTCGCCGATCAGGATCACATCCGGCGCTTGGCGCAGGGTATTCTTCAGCGCCGCGTGGAAGCTGCGCGTGTCCACCCCGACCTCGCGCTGGTTGATGATCGATTTCTTGTGCCGGTGCACGTACTCCACCGGATCCTCGATGGTGATGATGTGCCCGCCGCTGTTGCGATTGCGGTAGTCGATCAGGGCGGCCAGCGAGGTCGACTTGCCCGAGCCGGTACCGCCGACGAACAGCACCAGGCCGCGCTTTTCCATCACCGTTTTGAGCAGCACCTCGGGCAGCTTCAGATCCTCGAAGCGCGGAATGTCCAGCTTGATGTTGCGCGCGACGATGGACACCTCGTTGCGCTGCTTGAAGATATTGATCCGAAAGCGCCCAACGCCATTGATGGAGATCGCCAGGTTCATCTCCAGCTCGCGCTCGAACTCTTCGCGCTGAGCGCTATCCATCACCCCATCGGCGATTTCCGCCACGGCCCCGGCCTTGAGCGGCTCGCTGCTCAGCGCCTTGAGTACGCCATTGAACTTGGCGCAAGGCGGTGCGCCGGTCGACAGGTACAGATCCGAGCCGTCCTGGCTGGAGAGGATTTTCAGCATTGCGTGGAGATCCATGAGCAGCGTTCCCGTCGATTGAAGCTAATACGTTAGCCAAGATTCACTGGAGACAAAGGCCCGCGCAGGCCACATAAATGGCGCCATTTAGCTGGCGCCGCAAATACTGGCACAATACGCGCCCGATAAATGAGGAACCTGTCATGGCAAAGGCAATGGCCCGCCACATTCTGGTCAAGACGGAAGCGGAAGCCGCTGCCCTGAAGAAGCGCATCGCCGGCGGCGAAGCCTTCGACGTACTGGCGCGCAAGCACTCCACCTGCCCATCGGGCAAGAAAGGCGGTGACCTCGGCGAGGTACGCCCCGGCCAGATGGTGCGGGTGATCGACCAGGTGATCTTCAAGAAGCCGCTGCGTGAAGTGCACGGCCCGATCAAGAGCCAGTTCGGCTATCACCTGGTGCAGGTGTTCTTCCGCGACTGAGGGCGTTCCATGCATCGGCGAAAGCGGTTTGTTACAGCCGGTCGCCAGGGGCTGCGCCGCGCTCCTCAAGCTGGCAGGATGAACGCCAACGCTGCGAAAGGAGATCAAGCATGACCTTTGGACCTCTGGTAACAACCGACTGGCTGGCCCGTGAAGGCAATGCCGCAGACCTGGTGCTGTTCGACGCCAGCACCTACCTGCCCAATGAAGGGAAAAATGGCCGCGAGGAATACCTCAAGGCACATATTCCCGGTGCCCGCTTCTTCGATATCGAGGCCTTTTCCGACCCCGACACGCCACTGCCCCACACCCTGCCGTCCCAGGGCCGCTTTGCGCGGCTGGCCGGTGCCGAAGGCGTGGGCAACGATACCCGGGTGGTGGTGTATGACCAGAAGGGACTGTTCTCCGCCGCCCGCGCCTGGTGGCTGTTTCGCTATTTCGGTCACCAGAAGGTGGCGGTACTCGACGGCGGCCTGCCCAAGTGGCTGGCCGAGCAACGCACCACCGAAGCGGGTGAGCCGGCTGCTGCCAGCGAACGCAATTTCCAGGTCAATGTACACAGCCGCAAGGTACGTGGCCTGGGCGATGTGCTGGAGGCCATCGAGCGTGACGACACGCTTATTCTCGACGCCCGGGCCGCCAACCGCTTCGATGGCAGCACCGCCGAGGCACGCGCGGGTGTCGCCTCCGGGCATATCCCGGGCAGCCAGAACCTGCCCTACAGCCGCCTGCTGCGCAGCGACCACACCCTGCAACCAGTGGAGACCCTGCGTACCTTGTTCAGCGCAGCCGGTGTCGATGGCAAGAAGCCGGTGATCACCAGCTGCGGCAGCGGCGTCACTGCGGCGGTACTGCTGCTGGGCATGGAAGTCGCTGGCTTACCGGAAGGCGCCCTGTATGACGGTTCCTGGACCGAATGGGGCAGCCGCGCCGATACCCCCAAGGCCACCGGCGTGGTGTGACACACCGGCGCCCGCCTGCAACGCGGGCGCTTAGCGCCTGCTTATGATCTTCATGCCGGGCCTTGTCTATGTTGACTGCAACGTGGCGGAAGCGACCATTTGCAATGGTGGGCTAAAGCCCACCCTACAGATCGTGCCAGCCTCGTAGGGTGGGCTTCAGCCCACCAATATGAGCAGGTTTGAATCGCAGCACGGCCGGCCACTTCTGCCTTGTAGTTGCACGTACGCATTGCCCAGAAAGATCGCTAACTGGCGCTTACAGCGCGTGGGATTAGCACTGAACGGCTCGTCGAGCAGCAGCACCTGGGGTTTGCCGTACAGCGCCCGGGCGGTGGCCAGGCGCTGCGCCTGGCCACCGGACAGCTGTTTGGGCAAGGCGTCGCCGCGCCCCGGCAGGCCGACGTCGCGCAGCAGTTGCTGCATCCATTTGGCCTCGGCGATCCAGCCATCGGCGAAACCCACGTTCCGCGCCACGCTCAGCCACTGTTAAGTCAAGCCCCCTGCACAAGAACCCACTCAACCCGATTGCGCCCCGCCTTCTTCCCTCTATACAGCGCCGCATCCGCCTGTTGCAGGCACTCATCGAACGCCTGCACGCTGGCGAACTGCTCCGAAACGCCGATGGTCGCCGTGCAGCGAATGGCCTGACCTCGGCTCAAATCAGGCACTTCGAGTTTTTCGATTGCCGCGCGCATCCGCTCTGCCAGCTGCAGCACACCAGTGCTGTCCGAGCGAAGGGCGACCACCACGAACTCCTCCCCGCCCAGGCGGCAGATCAGATCACCCTGGCGCGCGGTGGCGGTGATGACATCGGCCACGTGACACAGCACCCGATCGCCGGCCTGGTGACCATAGGTGTCGTTGATAGGTTTGAAGTGATCGATGTCGACGATCAACAGAAAAGCAGGCTCTGCGCTACGCGAGCGAAAATGGGCACTCAGGGCATCCATCAGCCCGCGCCGATTCAGCAACCCTGTGAGTGGATCATGGGCCGCCAGGCTGCGCAGCTTATCGGTAAGGCGGCGCAGCACCAGCCACACCGCGCAGGGCGGCAGTACGGTCGCCAGGAACGACATGTACAGATAGAAGACTTTCTGAAAGCCACCGTTCATGTCCAGCGAGGCCATGCCCCCGCCGAGAATCATCGCGAACTTGGCGGCGTTCAGCGCGCCGATACCGCCGATCAGCAGCGCAATCACCAGCATCTCGACGCGCAGATCCTTGGCGAAGGTTCGGCTGCCGTACAGCGCCACCAGCGTCATGAGCAGAAACAGCAGCGCACAGGCGCCAGCCAGCAAGGCGTGGCGTGCCTCGTTGCCGAGCCACAGCTGCACCAGCGCCTGGGCGAGCGTGTAGGTGGCAGCCAGGGTGAGCAGAGGCCGCAGTAAGGCTGTCGGTCGCTCGAAGAAGCGCATGGCGCCGAGTACATAGGTGACAGGCGCGCAGAGCGTCAGGGTGTGGTTGATGACGCTTATCGCACTCCAGCCAGGCGCACCGCCGAACAGCTGAAGGATATAGGCAAGGCCGAGCAGCAGATTGCCGAGCGCGAACACGTCCATGCCCATTTTCTTGTCGGCGAGCCGGGTGCTGATCAGCATGAACATCACGCAAAAGCACAGCAGGTACACGCAGAGCATGCCGAGGATGACGGTGGTGACCATGGAATTCGCGCAGGTAAGAGTGCAATGGGAAACGCAGATGGCAGGCAGCGAAGCACCATCCCTGGAGCCCCTGAGCGCTAGCAACCCGGCTAGTATAGCCATTTGATATTGCGCGTCGTAGTGAGGTATGGCGGTCAAACGCAATCATTCTGGCGACTGGGATCGGTTTCATTGCCCTTGGCTTGACAAGGCGTGCGGGAAAGTCGATTTCGATGGGGAATGGAAAGCGCGATAATGGGTCGACTCAACACCTGCAGCCAGAGCGGCTGGGCGGGTGAAAATCCGCAATCACCCTTTCAAACGTCAGAGGACCTATGGGCCAGCGCCAAACCCAGATACTCAAACAAGACCTGAAAACCGTCGCCGAAGACCTGCGATGGGTTTCAGTCGACCTGTTGAAAATTGCCGAGCGGCTCCGCGGAACGGAAAACGAGGCGGATGCCTGGGCGATTCTGCGCATGGTCGGCGTGCTGACCAACGATGAGGATCGGCTCAGCAAATATGCCGGCGAGATCAAGGCCGGGCGTATCGTTCGCTCAAAAGCCTGACCGGAGCACGCTCGGCTGACAACGCCTCAAGAACGTAAATGGCCCAGCTGAATAGGCCGAGCCGCTAGGCGTCAGCGTCGCTGCTGGTCAGTCCAGCGCGCCGTTGAGCACGGCGTAGATGACGCCGGTGGCTACAGCTACCAGGATCAGATCGACGCCAGCCTGCATCCATTCATAGCCGTCATAGCGAGGCAGTTGGCCGAGCAGGCGGCCATCGAGTTTCTTGGCGATACCGGGCGGAAGCGGCTTGCCGCGCGCCAGGTTCTTTTGTATGCCCGGCGGCAGCGCGGGGCCTGGCGACCAGTAGGATCGATTGCCCTGCAGAATGCTCAGAATGCCGCCGCGATCAATGCTGGGGCCAGCATATCGGCCGTCACTCGGCCCGCCACCCTGGTTCCCCTGCCCCTGATGCTGCTGGGCCTGACCTTTACCATTGCCCTGCCCGTGCCCCTTGCCGTTACCCGGATCGGCCGAGGCGAGGCACGGCGCCAAGGCCATCGCAAGCGAAACCATGGCGCTGGTGAGCAGACGTGAACGGGTCATTTCGATGTTCCTTTCAATAGTGGGCAATCCCAGCACTGTAGACGCCTGGCGCGGCACAAGTTCCGTAGCGGCCAGGCAATCGACTGGCGATTGAGGCCCGCCCACCCCAAGCCCTGAAAGGACGCCAGAGGCGTCAGATCGCGTGGAAGGTATGCAGCTGACTCAACGCCAACAGCGACTTGGCCGACTCGCTACTGATCACCGGTGTATCGTCCGGGCTTTCCTCGCGTTGCAATTGCAGGAAGGCACGAAACTCCTCGGCCGGAACCGGCGTTGCAATGCCCTGGATCCAGCCGCCCTCGACCCGATACAAACCACAGGTGCGACAGTCGCACGCCGCATAGGTACCGGTTTTGGAAATCAACCAAGCGTCGTCGCCACAGATAAAGCACCTCACTACTGTCACCTCATCGACATGCATGGGAAATACCCTGTCTGTCATTAGTGACAGAGGCTCTATGGCGGGGATTCAGGAAAATTTTCGCGTTTCCGGCCGAACGGCGCTTTGCTAAGGCGCGCCCGGTGCAGCGGGCTGCCACTGAGCAACCGGGCGCTGTGGCGAACAAGGATCACAGGCCGCCATTCAACTGCCGGCGCAGCTATGCGACAATAGCCGCGATATCAGGCTTGTAACCCCGCCTCTATATACCAGCAGCTCGGACATCCGCCCGGATGCTGCTGCAAACCTTTGCGCAACGACTCGACTCGCCCCCAATCAGGGTGAGCTGGATCAGCTCGGAATCGCTTCCGGCCCGCCAAAAGCGCTCATAACTCATTGATAGGTAACACCTTTGATCTCCACCGCTAACATAACCATGCAGTTTGGCGCCAAGCCGCTGTTCGAGAACGTTTCCGTCAAGTTCAACAACGGCAACCGCTACGGCCTGATCGGTGCCAACGGCTGCGGCAAGTCGACCTTCATGAAGATTCTCGGTGGTGATCTCGAGCCTTCCGGTGGCCAGGTGATGCTCGAGCCGAACGTGCGCCTGGGCAAGCTGCGCCAGGATCAGTTCGCCTACGAGCAATTCAACGTGATCGACACGGTGATCATGGGCCATGAGGAGCTGTGGAAGGTCAAGGCCGAGCGCGACCGCATCTACTCGCTGCCGGAAATGAGCGAAGAAGACGGCATGAAGGTCGGTGAGCTCGAAGGTGAGTTCGCCGAGATGGACGGCTACACCGCCGAATCCCGCGCCGGCGAGCTGCTGCTCGGCCTGGGCATTCCGTTGGAACAACACTTCGGCCCAATGAGCGAGGTCGCTCCCGGCTGGAAGCTGCGCGTACTGCTGGCCCAGGCGCTGTTCGCCGATCCGGACGTGTTGCTGCTCGACGAACCGACCAACCACCTGGACATCAACACCATCCGCTGGCTGGAAACCATCCTCACGGCGCGTAACAGCACCATGATCATCATTTCCCACGACCGGCACTTCCTGAACTCGGTCTGCACCCACATGGCGGACCTGGATTACGGCGAGCTGCGTCTGTTCCCGGGCAACTACGACGAGTACATGACAGCCGCCACCCAGTCGCGTGAGCAACTGCTGGCCGACAACGCCAAGAAGAAGGCGCAGATCTCCGAGCTGCAAAGCTTCGTCAGCCGCTTTTCGGCCAACGCCTCGAAAGCCAAGCAGGCCACCAGCCGCGCCAAGCAGATCGACAAGATCCAGCTGGCCGAGGTCAAGCCGTCGAGCCGCGTCAGCCCATTCATTCGCTTCGAGCAAACCAAGAAACTGCATCGCCAGGCGGTGACCATCGAGAACCTCAGCAAGGCGTTCGATGACAAGGTGCTGTTCAAGAACTTCAGCTTCACCGTCGAAGCGGGCGAGCGCGTGGCGATCATCGGCCCCAACGGTATCGGCAAGACCACCCTGCTGCGCACCCTGGTCGGTGAGTTGAAGCCGGATGCCGGCGCGGTGAAATGGACCGAGAGTGCCGAGGTCGGCTACTACGCCCAGGATCACGCCCACGACTTCGAGGACGACGTCAGCCTGTTCGACTGGATGGGCCAGTGGACCACCGGCGAGCAAGTGATTCGCGGCACGCTGGGGCGCATGCTGTTCTCCAACGACGAGATCCTCAAATCGGTCAAGGTGATCTCCGGTGGTGAGCAAGGCCGCATGCTGTTCGGCAAGCTGATCCTGCAAAAGCCCAACGTGCTGGTGATGGACGAACCGACCAACCACCTGGACATGGAATCCATCGAGGCGCTCAACCTGGCGCTGGAGAACTACCCGGGCACGCTGGTTTTCGTCAGCCACGACCGCGAGTTCGTCGGCTCCCTGGCCACGCGCATCATCGAACTGTCGGACAACGGCGTGACCGACTTCAGCGGCACCTACGACGATTACCTGCGCAGCCAGGGCATCATCGTCTGATCGGCTGAGCCGGCACCACTGCAAGCCCCGTCATCCGCTGGATGACGGGGCTTTTTCGTGTGGGCGGACGTTGGCTTCGCAGGCGGGGCCGATATCGGTTGCAACCTGCGGATCTTAGCGATAGCAAATATCAGACTCTCCTGTGGGAGCGGGCAATGCCCGCGTTTTTTCGCGCGCATGGCGCGCTCCCACATTTCAGCATCGCGCCTCACGGCATGCCCTCCACACTCATATGGCCATATGCCATCGAGCCTGTCGGCGTAGCCTGGGTTGAGCATCGCGATAGCCGATGAGGAGCCGGTGAGAAGCTGATAGCGGGTTCCAAATCTGTGGGAGCGGGCCATGCCCGCGAGTTTTCGCGCGCATGGCGCGCTCCCACCTTTAGCCTCGCTGCCAATGCTCGACCCGGGCTACCAAATCGAAAAAGCCAGGCTGCAGATACAAAAACGCCGCTCGATCGAGCGGCGTTTTGCAGGGCGGCTAGCGGATCAGGCAGACAGCTCGACCAACAGCTTGTTCAAGCGCTGCACGTAGGCGGCCGGGTCTTTCAGGCTGTCGCCTGCAGCCAGGGCGGCCTGGTCGAAGAGGATGTGCGACAGGTCGCCAAAGCGGTCTTCGTCCGGCTCGGCATCGAGCTTCTCGATCAGCGGGTGGTTCGGGTTGAATTCGAAGATCGGCTTCGAGTCCGGCACCTTCTGCCCGCTGGCTTCGAGGATCTGGCGCATCTGCAGGCCCAGGTCCTGTTCGCCGATGGCCAGGATCGCTGGCGAGTCGGTCAGGCGATGGGAAACGCGAACCTCGGCAACCTGCTCGCCCAGCGCACTCTTCAGGCGCTCGACCAGGCCTTCCTTGCTCTTGGCGACTTCTTCCTGGGCTTTCTTGTCCTCTTCCGAGTCCAGGGAGCCGAGGTCCAGATCACCGCGAGCCACGTCGATGAACGTCTTGCCATCGAACTCGGTGAGGTAGCTCATCAGCCACTCGTCGATGCGGTCGGTGAGCAGCAGCACCTCGATGCCTTTCTTGCGGAAGACTTCCAGGTGCGGGCTGTTCTTGACCTGCGCGTAGGACTCGCCGGTGAGGAAGTAGATCTTGTCCTGGCCGTCCTTCAGGCGGCTGACGTAGTCGCCCAGAGAAACCACTTGCTCGCCCTCGCCTTCGGCGGTCGAGGCGAAACGCAGCAGGCCAGCGATCTTCTCCTTGTTGGCGAAGTCTTCCGCCGGGCCTTCCTTGAGCACCTGGCCGAAGTTCTTCCAGAAGGTCTTGTACTGCTCGGGCTCGTTCTTGGCCAGTTTCTCGAGCATGTCGAGCACGCGCTTGGTCAGCGCCGACTTCATGGAGTCGATCACCGGATCCTTCTGCAGGATCTCGCGAGAGACGTTCAGCGACAGGTCGTTGGAGTCGACCACACCCTTGATGAAGCGCAGGTACAGCGGCAGGAACTCATCGGCCTGGTCCATGATGAACACGCGCTGCACATAGAGCTTCAGGCCACGCGGCGCTTCGCGCTGGTACAGGTCGAACGGCGCACGGCCCGGCACGTACAGCAGCGAGGTGTATTCCAGCTTGCCTTCGACCTTGTTGTGGCTCCAGCTCAGCGGGTTGTCGAAGTCATGGGAAACGTGTTTGTAGAACTCCTGGTACTGCTCGTCGGTAACCTCGGTACGCGGGCGCGTCCACAGCGCACTGGCGCGGTTGACCACTTCCCACTCGGGCTCCGCCGGCTTGTCCTTCTCCTCGCCGTGGAATTCTTTCGGCAGCTCGATCGGCAGGCCGATATGGTCGGAGTATTTCTTGATGACGTTGCGCAGGCGCCAGCCGTCAGCGAACTCTTCTTCGCCGCTTTTCAGGTGCAGCACGATGCGGGTACCGCGTTCGGCCTTCTCGACGGTAGCGATCTCGAAGTCGCCCTCGCCCTTGGACGCCCAGTGCACGCCTTCGCCAGCCGACAGACCGGCGCGACGGGTGAACACCTCCACCTTGTCGGCGACGATGAACGCAGAATAGAAGCCCACGCCGAACTGACCGATCAGGCTCGAGTCCTTCTTCTGGTCGCCGGAGAGGTTCTTCAGGAAGTCGGCAGTGCCGGACTTGGCGATGGTACCCAGGTGCGCGATGGTTTCTTCGCGGCTCATGCCGATGCCGTTGTCTTCGAGGGTGACGGTCTTGGCGTCCTTGTCGAAGCTCACACGGATCTTCAGGTCGGAGCCACCTTCGAGCAGCTCAGGCTTGGCCAGCGCCTCGAAACGCAGCTTGTCGACGGCGTCGGAGGCGTTGGAGATCAACTCGCGCAGGAAGATTTCCTTGTTGGAATACAGCGAGTGAATCATGAGGTGCAGCAGCTGCTTTACCTCGGTCTGGAAGCCCAGGGTTTCTTTTTGAGTTTCCACACTCATGGTCATCTAACTCCACATTGATGGCTAAGCCGCGGTACGGCGGATGACCATCAGGTGGGGGCGGCGTGGAAAATTTCAAGTCAGTCGTCGATGCGCTCCACATGCACGACATCTGCCGGGGCCATGGTAAAGCGCGCCTCGCCCGCGCCATTCAGGCGCTGGCGCAGCACCAGTTGCCCCTGCTCGTCGATGCCGGCGAACTGGCCCTGAACCGCGCTGCCCTTCTCGCTGAACAGGCGCATGGGCTGGTTGGCGTAGCGCTGCGGTTCGGCGAGCAGGCGCGCCAGGGTCAGTTCCGGGCGGGCGTCGGGCTGCGCTGGCGGTGGGCTCACCACGGGCTTGGCGGCAGCCGTGGTCGGCGTTGACTCATGCGTGCCAGGCAACTCGGGGAAACGGTCATCGTCGACCCGCCAACCCAGCTGCGGATGCTTGCTCAGGCGCACCGCTACACGCTGCTCCTGGCCGCCCACCTGTGCCTGCACGTCGAGCGCCAGGCTGCCGCTGGTCACGTCGTGCAGCGGCAGCGGCGCGAGCTGGACATCACGGGTGACGAAGCGCCGCTGCAGGTAGTCGGTGATCAGGTAACTGAGGGTATCGCGCGAATCGACCGTGCGGTCCACCTTGCCCTGCTGGTAACGCAGGCCATTGCGAAACAGCTCGACCTGGCCAGTCAGGGTGGTCTGGAACTGCGCCGGCAACACCAGGTGGAACTCGCCCACCAGGCGGTTCGGCTCTTCGGGGCGCAGATCCAGGTGCAGGGTGTAACCGCCCTTGAGCTGACGGGCCTCGGGCAGATCCTGGTCGGGCAGCAACCAGCTCAGCTCGATTTCCGGCAGTTGCCCCGGATCATCGGGCAATACATCCAGCCGCAAGCCATCGGCGCCAACCGGCAGGCCGCGAATGCTCAGCTCGCGACGCGCGAAGAAATCCTGGCCCTCGCGCAGGCTGAGCACACCATCGGTGAGTTCACCTTCCTGGGGGGCGAAGGGCTCGCCATTGAGCTGGCCATGCAGCCGAATGTCCAACTCACCTGATGCAGGCTGCTCGGGCTGCAACCACTGCAGGCTGATGATGGCTTCCAGGCGTTGCGGATCCTGCCCTGCCATCACCGCCAGCCCGACGATCAAGGGAATCATGCCCAGGGCGCAGCAGCCCAGCGCCTGCTTGGCACGGCGCCAGTGCCGCACGATGAACAGCAGCGTCAAGGGTGGCAGCAGGCATGCCCAGCCCCACAGCAGGCTGGTGGCGAAACCACGCATCACCAACAGCACCAGGCCGACGAGGATCAGCAGCAGGCCGCTCAGGATCAACAACGCATCCATTCGATTTCCTTAGATCAGTAGCAGGTGTCGACCGAGCACAGTCAACTGCACAAAAGGCGCCACGATAATCATCACGGCGCGCGCGTTCCATCGACGCGTCGAGCCTTTTGGCTTTTCGTGACAGGCCCTGGATTGGTGCTTTCACGGCATTGAACGGGACAAAAAAGTGCATTGATGCAAAGTCAGTGAACTTATCGCGCCTTCGACGCCTCGAAAAACGGTAATGGCATTCACCCTAAGGAGAAACACCACCATGCAAAAATCAGTCGCTTACGCCTTCATGCTGGCTGCCACGCTGGGCCTTGCGGCCTGTGACAAGCCTTCCGAAAACAAAGCTGAAGATGCTCAGGAAGCCCGTACCGAAGCTCAAGAGTCGATGAACGACGCAGCCGAAGAAAGCAACGAAGCTGCACAGAAAGAATCCGAGGCAGCCCAAGAGCGCGCCGAAGAGCAACAGCAGAATTCTCAGCAGAGCACGCCGGAAAACACTGCGCCTGGTGATGGCATGCCCGCCACGCCACCTGCGGTACCGGCTGAGCCAGCCGCACCTGCCAAGCAGCCGTAATGCTTGTCACACTATCCGCAGTTCGCTGCGGATAGTGCTCCCTCCTACTGGCCATGCAGCTATCAGAGTGCAGGCGTCAGCATCAGCAACAAGCTGCACATCAGCCCCACCACCCATACCGCACTGCGCTGCCAATGCAGATCTGCCAGATAGCAGATCAGGTAGAGCACTCGCGAAAGCACGAATATTACGGCGAGCATATCCACCAGCCACCCGCTGCTTTGGGTAACGTGCGCCATCAACACGCCCACGGCAAAAAGCGGAAATATCTCGAAGCTGTTCTGGTGCGCTGCCAATGCGCGTGCGCCAACGCCCGTCAGGCGCGCCTGTTGCGCTCGCGGATGATGGTTATCGTAATGCCCTCCTTCCTCCTTCATGGCCTTGGCCACCGGTATCTTCGCGATGAAGATCAGCAAGGCGCTGATGAAGACACACCAGAATGGAATGCTTACTCGATTTTCTCCTTGGCCGGCTCGAAGGTCGGCGTTTGTGTGTAAACCATCACCTCCAGTACGTCGGAGTGAAATTCCCGGCGATACAACACCACTACCACGCCCGCGCTGACCAGCATGAAGAACCAGGGGTTGATGAACCACGCCAGGTTCGCCATGCCGAAGTAGTAGGCACGCAGCCCGTAGTTGAACTGGTTGGCCGCCATCGAAATGACCCGCGCGGTGCGCTCGGCGAAGGCCTTGCGCTCTTGCTCGGTGACGTGGCGCTCACCGATCATCGGTGCCGAGCCCACCAGCACGGCGGCAAAGTTGTACTGGCGCATGCACCAGCTGAAGGTGAAGAAGGCGTAGACGAACACCACGCCCAGGCACAGCAGCTTGACCTCCGACATGCCGCGGCTGGCCGACTGCACGAACGGCAGATCGGCGAGCAATGACACCGCTCGCTCGGAAGCGCCCAGCACGGTCAGGATGCCGGCCAGGATGATCAGCGTACTGGAGGCGAAAAACGAGGCGTTGCGTTCGAGATTGCCGATCACGTTGGCATCGGCAATGCGGTTCTCGCGCAGCAGCATGCGGCGCATCCAGTCCTCTCGGTACAGGTGCAGCACACTGGCCAGGCATGGCGTGGTGCGCCCCTTGACGTGGGCATAACGGGTATAGCCTGCCCAGCACAGGACGAACCAGCAGGCGGCGATCAGATGATGGAGATAGTCTTCGCTGATGGACATGCAGGCTCCTTGTAAGCTGGAGCGATTATAGCCGCGACAGATAATAAAAAGCCGCTCCAGGGAGCGGCTCTAGTGCGCTGATCAGGCGCTGGTCTGTCGTCTGGTTGCGCACGCCCGGTCGACCACGCAGCTGATCGCCAGCGTCACCAGCACCGGAACCAGCCAGCCCAGGCTCTGGGCGGCCAGCGGCAACCTGGTCAGCACCTGGGGCACATAGCCCCCCCAACCCGCAGCGGCCATGCCGTCGGCCACGCCGAAGATCAGCGCGACGGCCATGACCGGCATGAACACCCGCCGCTGCGATACCCACAGGCGGTTCATCAGGCTCAATGCCACCAGCACGATCGCCAGCGGGTAAAGCCCGACCAGCACGGGCACCGACACGCTGATCAGCTGGGTCAGGCCCTGATTGGACACGGCCAGGCTGAACACCGCGAGCACGATGACCACCGTGCGGTAAGACAGGCTCAACAGGTCGCTGAAGAACTCGCCACAAGCCGTCAGCAGGCCCACGGCAGTGGTCAGGCAAGCCAGAATGATCACCACCGCCAGCAACAGCGAACCGGCAGCGCCAAAGGTCTGGTTCACGTAGGTAGAGAGGATTTGCCCGCCATTCTGCGCGCCAGCAGCCAGCTCGTGGCTGGTGGCGCCGAGATAGAACAGAGACAGATAGACAAGTGACAGCGCCACCGCGGCGATGATGCCGGCGATCACGCAATAGCGGGTGATCAGCCCGCTGTCGGTGATGCCCCGGGCACGTACCGCGTTGGCGATCACGATGCCGAATACCAGAGCGCCCAGCGCATCCATGGTCAGGTAGCCCTGCAGGAAGCCCTGCACCAACGGTTCGCTGCGATAGGCGCCAGTCGCCTGCCCCACCTCACCCGCCGGTGCAAACACCGCAACACCGCCGAGGATCACCAGGGCGAGGATCAGTACCGGGGTGATGAACTTGCCGACCCGATCGACCAGGCGCCCAGGCGTCAGCGACAGGAACAGCACCACCGCAAAGTACACCAGGGTGTAGACGAACAGCACCGCTGCGCTGTTGCCAACGAAAGGCTGCACACCGATTTCGAACGAGGCGACCGCAGTGCGTGGCGTGGCGAACAACGGGCCGATCGCCAGGTACACCGCCACCGCCAGCGCGATGCCCGCCCAGCGTCCTATCGGCGTGGTCAGGGCAGGCAGGCCACCGCCCACACGCGCCAGGGCCACCACGGTGAGCAGCGGCAGGCCAACGCCGGTCAGCAGGAAGCCCATAGCAGCTGGGCCGATGTTTTCACCGGCAGACAAACCCGCACTGGGCGGGAAGATGATGTTGCCCGCGCCCAGAAAAAGCGCGAACGTCATGAAACCGAGAGCCAGGATATCCAGGCTTTTCAAGCGAGTCATAGAGGGAAATACCACTGGCAGAAGATCAAAATGTTCCGGAGGGTTTCCATCAAGGGTAAGGGAAACGTCGCCCGGGCTCGTGGGCCAGGCGAATCGAGGTGCAGGCATCTGCTTGTGGCAGCGCATGCGCCGGGGCGGCAATGGTAACGAAAAACCGCCAGCATCTCGAAATTGCCGGCCAGAGTGTCGGAAGACTGAACGTCTGCGTCGCCTCAATGAAAGAAGGCCACCCGAGGGTGGCCTTCTTTTCAGCTCAGAATGGCTTACGCCTTCTTCACTTCCCAACCGGTCAGCTCGGCCAGGGCCTTGCCGATGTCAGCCAGGGAACGCACGGTCTTCACGCCAGCGTCCTGCAGCGCAGCGAATTTCTCGTCTGCAGTGCCTTTGCCGCCGGAGATGATGGCGCCAGCATGGCCCATACGCTTGCCGGGAGGAGCGGTAACGCCAGCGATGTAGGAAACTACAGGCTTGGTGACGTTGGCCTTGATGTAGGCAGCCGCTTCTTCTTCAGCCGAACCGCCGATCTCGCCGATCATGACGATCGCCTCGGTCTTCGGGTCTTCCTGGAACAGCTTCAGGATGTCGATGAAGTTCGAACCCGGAATCGGGTCACCACCGATGCCCACGCAAGTGGACTGGCCGAAGCCGGCGTCGGTGGTCTGCTTGACGGCTTCATAGGTCAGGGTGCCGGAGCGCGACACGATGCCTACTTTGCCTGGCAGGTGGATGTGACCTGGCATGATGCCGATCTTGCACTCGCCCGGAGTAATGACGCCTGGGCAGTTCGGGCCGATCAGGGTGACACCCAGCTCGTCGCACTTGACCTTGGCATCGAGCATGTCGAGGGTAGGAATACCTTCGGTGATGCAGACGATCAGTTTGATGCCGGCGAAAGCCGCTTCCAGGATCGAGTCCTTGCAGAACGGAGCCGGAACGTAGATGACCGAAGCGTCAGCGCCGGTTGCGGCAACAGCTTCAGCAACGGTGTTGAACACTGGCAGGTTCAGGTGGGTAGTACCGCCCTTGCCTGGGGTCACGCCGCCAACCATCTTGGTGCCGTAGGCGATGGCTTGCTCGGAGTGGAAGGTACCTTGCGAGCCAGTGAAACCCTGGCAGATAACCTTGGTGTCTTTATTGATCAGGACGCTCATTACTTGCCCTCCGCAGCTTTGACGACTTGCTGAGCAGCGTCGGTCAGGCTGGTTGCCGCGATGATGTTCAGGCCGCTGTCGGCCAGTACCTTGGCACCCAGTTCAGCGTTGTTGCCTTCCAGACGGACGACAACCGGAACCTTAACGCCAACTTCTTTCACTGCACCGATGATGCCTTCGGCAATCATGTCGCAACGAACGATACCGCCGAAGATGTTCACCAGAACGGCAGCAACGTTGCTGTCGGACAGGATGATCTTGAAGGCTTCGGTCACGCGCTCTTTGGTTGCGCCGCCACCTACGTCGAGGAAGTTGGCTGGCTTGCCGCCGTGCAGGTTGACGATATCCATGGTACCCATGGCCAGGCCGGCACCGTTGACCATGCAGCCGATGTTGCCTTCGAGGGCAACGTAGTTCAGTTCGAACTTGGCAGCATGAGCTTCACGAGCGTCGTCTTGCGACGGGTCGTGGAAGGTCTTCAGCTTGGGCTGACGGTACATGGCGTTGGCGTCGATGTTGATCTTCGCGTCCAGGCAGTGCAGGTCGCCGTCGGCCTTGATGACCAGCGGGTTGACTTCCAGCAGCGCCAGGTCGTGATCTTTGAACAGCTTGGCCAGACCTACGAAGATCTTGGCGAACTGAGCGACTTGCTTGCCTTCCAGGCCCAGCTGGAAAGCCAGCTCGCGGCCCTGGAACGGCTGCGCGCCGACCAGCGGATCGATGGTCGCCTTGAGGATCTTCTCGGGGGTTTCGTGAGCGATCTTCTCGATGTCCACGCCACCTTCGGTGGAGGCCATGAACACGATGCGACGGCTGGAACGGTCAACGACCGCGCCCAGGTACAGTTCCTTGGCGATGTCGGTGCAGGACTCGACCAGGATCTTGGTGACAGGCTGGCCATTGGCGTCAGTCTGATAGGTCACCAGGCGCTTGCCCAGCCAGTTGGCAGCGAAAGCCTTAGCGTCTTCCTTGCTCTTGACCAGTTTCACACCGCCCGCTTTACCGCGGCCACCAGCGTGTACCTGAGCCTTGACGACCCACTCGGTCCCGCCGATTTTTTCGCAGGCCGCTGCGGCCTCTTCCGGGGTGTCTACGGCGAAGCCCTTGGATACGGGCAGGCCGTACTCAGCGAACAGCTGCTTACCCTGATACTCGTGAAGATTCATGCTTGTCTACCGTCTTCGTTTAGGTATTGCGCATCGGTGCTGCACTCGCGTGCCGCACCACCTGTGGCTGCCTCTGGGCAGCCCGGCGCACATTCCGCGATAGGCCTGGGCCTCGCACGGGCCATGCGCCGTGGTTCTGCTTCGCGAAAAACCGTCCGCACGCTACGGCCCGAAGACCGGCAGCGCACTGACGATTTCTTAGCGTTTCTTGCGGTTGGCGATGTGAATCGCGCCACCGTTGACTGCCAGCGCGGCTTCGTGCAGCGCCTCGGACAGCGTCGGGTGCGAGAACACCATCATGCCCAGGTCTTCGGCACTGGTGCCGAATTCCATGCCGATCGCGCCCTGCTGTACCAGCTCGGCCGCGCTTGGGCCGATAACGTGAACGCCCAGCACGCGGTCGGTGTTGGCGTCGGCGATGACCTTGACGAAACCGCCAGTGTCGTTGGCTGCCATGGCACGGCCACTGGCGGCGAACGGGAAGGTGCCGACGTTGACGGCAACGCCTTCGCTCTTGAGCTGCTGCTCGGTTTTACCAACCCACGCGATTTCCGGGTGGGTATAGATGACCGATGGGATCAGGTCATAGTTCATCTGCGCCTTGTGGCCGGCGATCCGCTCGGCAACCATCACGCCCTCTTCCGAGGCCTTGTGGGCGAGCATCATGCCGCGCACCACGTCACCGATGGCGTAAACGCCCGGAACGCTGGTGGCGCAATGGTCGTCGACGAAGATGTAGCCACGCTCGTCCAGATCCACGCCGCTGTCCGAAGCCAGCAGGTCGGTGGTCACCGGGCGACGGCCAACGGCAACGATCAGCTTGTCGAAGACGATCTTCTGTTCGCCGGCCGAGTCGGTGTAGTTGACAGTGACTTGCTTCTTCTTGACTTCAGAACCGGTGACGCGAGCGCCCAGTTTGATGTCCAGACCCTGCTTGGTGAGGATCTTGAAGGCTTCCTTGGAAACGGCTTCGTCAGCGGCCGGCAGGAACTTGTCCAGTGCTTCCAGAACGGTCACTTCAGCGCCCAGGCGAGCCCATACCGAACCCAGCTCCAGACCGATGACGCCTGCGCCGATGACGCCCAGCTTCTTCGGTACCGATTGGAATTCCAGGGCACCGGTGGAGTCGACGATGACGTCCTGGTCGACCGGAGCCGGCGGGATGTCGATCGGGCGCGAGCCGGAGGCCAGGATCACGTTTTCGGCTTCGACCACGGACGTCTTGCCGTCCTTGTCGGTAACTTCGACCTTCTTGCCAGCCAGCAGCTTGCCGTGGCCTTCGAGCAGGGTCACACCGTTGGCCTTGAACAGGCCGGCAACGCCGCCAGTCAGGTTCTTGATGATGCTGTTCTTGCGCCCGACCATGGCCGGTACGTCAATGCTCACGCCTTTGGCGCTGATGCCGTGAACAGCGAAGCCCTCATGGGCTTCATGGAATTTCCAGGAGCTGTCCAGCAGCGCCTTGGACGGAATGCAACCGACGTTCAGGCAGGTGCCGCCCAGGGCGATCTTGCCGTCCTTGTCCTGGTATTTCTCGATGCACGCGGTCTTCAGACCGAGTTGAGCAGCCTTGATGGCGGCAACATAGCCGCCAGGGCCGGCACCAATGACTACCACGTCGAATTTCTGGCTCATAAAAGATTCCTTTTAGCGTAAAGCTTCGAGCTCGAGCCGTGGACGAAGGCCCTGTAGGGCGCGGCGTCCACGGCCCGCAGCTGCGTTTAGATGTCCAGCAGCAGACGCGCTGGGTCTTCCAGCAGGTTCTTGATGGTCACCAGGAAGGTCACGGCTTCTTTACCATCGATCAGGCGGTGATCGTAGGACAGGGCCAGGTACATCATCGGGCGAATGACCACTTGGCCATTCACGGCAACCGGGCGCTGGATGATGTTGTGCATGCCCAGGATCGCGGCCTGCGGCGGGTTGACGATCGGCGTCGACATCATCGAACCGAAGGTACCACCGTTGGTGATGGTGAAGGTGCCGCCAGTCATCTCTTCGATCGACAGCTTGCCGTCACGGGCTTTCTTGCCGTAGGCAGCGATGCCGGCTTCGATGTCGGCCAGGCCCATCAGTTCGGCGTTACGCAGAACCGGAACCACCAGACCACGGTCGCTGGAAACGGCTACGCCGATGTCCTGGTAGCCATGGTAGACGATGTCGTTGCCATCGATCGAGGCGTTGACCGCCGGCAGACGCTTCAGCGCCTCGGTAGCCGCCTTGACGAAGAAGGACATGAAGCCCAGACGAGTGCCGTTGTGGGCTTTCTCGAATTGATCCTTGTACTTCGAACGCAGCGCCATGATCTCGGACATGTCGACTTCGTTGAAGGTGGTCAGCATCGCCATGTTCGACTGGGCTTCGACCAGACGGCGGGCAACGGTGGCACGCACGCGAGTCATCGGTACGCGCTTCTCGGTGCGGTCGCCAGGCGCGCTTGCCACCGGAGCAGCGGCAGCAGCAGCGGCCGGTTTGGCAGCCGGCGCGTTCTTCTTGGCTTCAACGGCCGCAACCACGTCTTCCTTGGTCACCCGGCCGCCTTTGCCCGAGCCGCTGATGCTGTTCGGGTCGATGCCGTTTTCTTCAGCCAGCTTGCGCGCAGCCGGCGACAGGATCTGGTCATCGCCAGCAGCGGCGGCAGGCGCAGCCGCCTGAGCCGGAGCAGAAGCGGCTTGGGCAGGAGCAGCAGCCGGCGCAGCGGCGGCAGCGCCACCTTCGGTGAGCTTGCCCAGCACTTCGTTGGAGAGGACGGTATCGCCTTCATTCTTGATGATTTCAGCCACTACACCGTCGGCCTCGGCCAGAACTTCGATCACCACCTTGTCGGTTTCGATGTCGACGATCAGCTCATCGCGCTTGACCGCTTCGCCCGGCTTCTTGTGCCAGGTAGCCACGGTGCCGTCGGCGACCGATTCGGGGAATGTAGGGGCTTTGATCTCGATAGCCATTGTGCTCTTTTCCTTAAATTCGGTTGTTTCGAGGAGGCAGCCTCAGGGCCGCCTCCTTCGCGATGGCATTAAACGGTGAAGGCATCCTGCAGCAGTTTTTCCTGCTGCTCGGCGTGCATGGACGCATAACCACAGGCTGGAGCGGCCGACGCATCACGCCCGGCATACTCGAGCACCAGCGACTTCTTGTGCGCCGCAGCGGCACGCCGCATGTGGTGCTGGCTGCAATACCAGGCGCCCTGGTTCATCGGCTCTTCCTGACACCAGACGATGTGCTTGAGGTTCTTGTACGGCGCAAGAATCTCGGCCAGGTCGTCTTCCGGGAACGGATACAGCTGCTCGATCCGCACGATGGCGATATCTTCGCGGCCTTCGGCGCGGCGTTTTTCCAGCAGGTCGTAGTAGACCTTGCCGCTGCACAGCACCAGACGCTCGACCTTTTTCGGGTCGATGGCGTCGATTTCCGGGATCACGGTCTGGAACGAGCCATCGGCCAGATCCTCCAGGGTCGACACGGCCAGCTTGTGGCGCAGCAGCGACTTCGGCGTCAGCACCACCAGCGGCTTGCGCAGCGGGCGGATGACCTGACGACGCAGCAGGTGGTAGATCTGCGCCGGCGTGGTCGGTACCGCGACCTGGATGTTCTGCTCGGCGCACAGCTGCAGGTAACGCTCCAGGCGTGCCGAGGAGTGCTCCGGGCCCTGCCCTTCATAACCGTGCGGCAGCAGCATGGTCAGGCCGCACAGACGACCCCACTTGGTCTCGCCGCTGGAGATGAACTGGTCGAACACCACCTGGGCACCGTTGGCGAAGTCGCCGAACTGGGCTTCCCAGATCACCAGCGCGTTCGGCGTGGTGGTGGCGTAACCGTATTCGAAAGCCAGCACGGCTTCTTCCGACAGGAAGGAGTCGTACAGGTCGAAGCGCGGCTGACCTTCGTACAGGTGCTGCAGTGGCAGGTAGGCCGAGCCGTCCTTCTGGTTGTGCAGTTGCGCGTGACGGTGCGAGAAGGTACCGCGGCCCACGTCCTGACCGGTGATACGGATCGGGTGACCTTCGACCAGCAGGGTCGCGTAGGCCATGGTCTCGGCGTAGCCCCAGTTCAGCGGCAAGCCGCCGGCGCCCATCTTGGCGCGGTCTTCGTAGATCTTGCCGACCTGGCGCTGAACCACGAAACCGTCCGGCGTCTCCAGCAGTTTGCTGGACAGCTCCTGCAAGGTCTTGAGGTCGAAACGGGTGTCGTGACGCGCGGTCCAGGCATGGCCCAGGTACGGGCGCCAATCGACGAACAGTTCCTTGTTCGGCTCCTTGACCAGGCTCTTGACCACGTGCTGGCCGTTGTCGAGCGCCGTGCGGTACTCGTCGACCGGCGCCTGCACCGCGTCGGCAGTCAGGCGACCGCCCGTGGTCAGGGCTTCGGCGTACAGCTCACGGGTGGTGCGCTGCTTGGCGATCTGCTGGTACATCAGCGGCTGGGTGCCGCTCGGCTCGTCGGCCTCGTTGTGGCCACGGCGGCGGTAGCAGACCAGGTCGATGACCACGTCACGCTTGTACTGCATGCGGTAATCGACGGCCAGCTGGGTCACGAACAGCACGGCTTCCGGATCATCGCCATTCACATGGAAGATCGGCGCCTGGATCATCTTGGCGACGTCGGTGGCGTACTCGGTGGAGCGTGCGTCGTCGGCCCGGTTGGTGGTGAAGCCAACCTGGTTGTTGATCACGATGTGGATGGTGCCGCCCGTCTTGTAGGCACGGGTCTGCGACATCTGGAAGGTTTCCATGACCACGCCCTGACCGGCGAACGCCGCGTCACCGTGGATGGAAATCGGCAGTACCTTGTCGCCCACGGCGTCGTTACGACGATCCTGACGCGCACGTACCGAACCTTCGACCACCGGAGAGACGATTTCCAGGTGCGACGGGTTGAACGCCAGTGCCAGGTGCACTTCGCCGCCCTGGGTCATCACGTTCGAGGAGAAGCCCTGGTGGTATTTCACGTCACCGGAGCTGAGGCCCTCGACCTTCTTGCCTTCGAACTCGTCGAACAGGTCGCGCGGGTTCTTGCCGAAGGTGTTGACCAGCACGTTCAGACGGCCACGGTGGGCCATGCCGATGACGATTTCCTTGGTGCCGTAGGAGCCGCTGCGCTGGATGATTTCATCGAGCAGCGGGATCAGGCTCTCGCCACCTTCCAGACCGAAACGCTTGGTGCCCGGGTACTTGGTGCCCAGGTACTTTTCCAGGCCTTCGGCAGCGGTCAGGCGCTCGAGCAGGTGGCTCTGCACCTCGGCAGAAACCTGCGGACGACCGCGCACGCTTTCCAGGCGCTGCTGGAACCAGCTGCGCTGCTCGGAATCGGTGATGTGGGTGAACTCGGAGCCGATGGTGCGACAATATGTCTGCTGCAAAGCGTCGCGGATTTCCCGCAAAGTCGCTTCTTCCTTGCCGATTGCCAGGCCACCCGTGCGGAAGGTGGTATCCAGGTCGGCGTCGGTAAGGCTGTAATGGCTGATCGACAGATCAGCAGGAACAGGGCGCTGCCACAGCCCAAGCGGATCGAGCTGAGCCGCTTGGTGGCCACGCATGCGGAATGCCTGAATCAACCGCAACACTTCGACCTGCTTCTTTTCATGCTCGCTGCTCACGGTCCCGGCAGAAGCCGGCTGAGCGCGACGCTGGTTTTTGGCCAGCAACACGAAATGATCACGAATCGTCGAGTGCGATACGTCATTGGCGGTGCTGCCTTCAGACGGCAACTTATCGAAATAAGTGCGCCATTCTTCCGGCACGGCGTTGGGATCGTGCAGGTAGAGCTCATAGAGCTCTTCCACGTAGGCAGCGTTACCACCGGATAGGTGGGCACTGTCCCACATGCGCTGCATCACGCTTTCTTGCATGCTTGGTCACCCTCGGTAAGGGGACACCACCGGCGAGGACACCGACTGGCTTTCGAAGTCATGTTGCAGCGACTTCAGCAAGCCACCTAGGAATCCCGCAGATAGTCCGGGCACCAGCCCGAATGCCCCTGCTGGTCGTCATATTTTTCGTATAAGGGCGTCGGCGGCTAGGCCAACGCCCTGGCGATGCTGCAACACCGACTTTACGTCGGTGCGGCAGGTGTTACGGGTCAAGCTAAAGAGCGGTGAATCAGGTGCCGCTTTGCAGCAGCATGTTGCGCACGTGACCGATTGCCTTGGTCGGGTTCAGACCCTTGGGGCATACGTTCACACAGTTCATGATGCCGCGGCAGCGGAACACACTGAATGGATCGTCCAACGACGCCAATCGTTCCGCAGTCTTGGTATCGCGGCTGTCGGCCAGGAAACGATAGGCCTGCAGCAGTGCAGCCGGGCCCAGGAACTTGTCCGGGTTCCACCAGAACGACGGGCAGCTGGTCGAGCAGCAGGCGCACAGGATGCACTCGTACAGCCCGTCGAGCTTCTCGCGCTCTTCCGGCGACTGCAGACGCTCGATGGCCGGCGCCGGGGTGTCGTTCTGCAGGAACGGTTGCACCTTCTCGTACTGCTTGTAGAAGATGCTCATATCGACCACCAGGTCACGAATCACCGGCAGGCCGGGCAGCGGGCGGATCACCAGGGTGTTGCCCTTGACCACGCTGGAGATCGGCGTGATGCAGGCCAGGCCGTTCTTGCCGCTGATGTTCATGCCGTCGGAACCGCACACGCCTTCACGGCAGGAACGACGGTAGGAGAAGCCTTCGTCCTGTTCCTTGATCAGCGCCAGGATGTCGAGCACCATCAGGTCCTTGCCATCGATGGTGATGTCGAAGTCCTGCATGAACGGCGCTTTGTCCGTTTCCGGGTTGTAGCGATAAACGCTGACTTTCAAGCTTTTGCCAAGAGACATGGTAGCCACCCTTAATAAGTACGAACTTTGGGTTCAAACGCCGGTACGGTCTTCGGCGAGAAGTTGACATCGCGCTTGGCGACTCGTTTCTCACCTGGGAAGTACAGGCTGTGGCACAGCCAGTTGGTGTCATCACGGTCTTCGAAGTCTTCACGGGCGTGGGCGCCGCGGGACTCGGTACGGGTGTCGGCGGCGATGGCAGTGGCTTCGGCGACTTCCAGCAGGTTCTGCAGCTCCAGCGCTTCGATACGCGCGGTGTTGAAGGCCTGGCTCTTGTCGTTGATCTTGACCTTGGCGATGCGCTCGCGCAGGTCAGCCAACTGAGCGATGCCCTTCTTCATGTATTCGCCGGTACGGAATACACCGAAGTAGTTCTGCATGCACTGCTGCAGTTCCTTGCGCAGCGGAGCGACTTCTTCACCGCTGCTGCGCTCGTTGACGCCGGACAGACGGCTCAGCGACAGCTCGATATCGGTTTCGCTGGCACCGCGGACTTCCACGCCTTCTTTCAGCGCTTTTTCCAGGTGCAGACCCGCCGCACGACCGAACACCACCAGGTCGAGCAGCGAGTTGCCGCCCAGACGGTTGGCGCCGTGTACCGATACGCAGGCCACTTCACCGACCGCGAACAGACCTTCGATGATGCGGTCGACGCCGTTGGCGTCCTGGGTAATGGCCTGGCCATGAATGTTGGTGGCAACGCCGCCCATCATGTAGTGGCAGGTCGGAATGACCGGAACAGGCGCCACGACCGGGTCAACGTGGGCGAAGGTCTTGGACAGTTCGCAGATGCCTGGCAGACGGCTGTGCAGCACTTCTTCACCGAGGTGATCGAGCTTCAGCAGCACGTGGTCCTTGTCAGGGCCACAGCCGTTGCCGGCGATGACTTCCTTGACCATGGAACGGGCCACCACGTCACGACCGGCAAGGTCCTTGGCGTTGGGCGCATAACGCTCCATGAAACGCTCGCCATGGGCGTTGATCAGGTAACCACCCTCGCCACGGCAGCCTTCGGTAACCAGTACACCGGCGCCGGCGATACCGGTCGGGTGGAACTGCCACATCTCGATGTCCTGTACCGGCACGCCCGCACGCAGCGCCATGCCGATACCGTCACCGGTGTTGATCAGGGCGTTGGTGGTGGACGCGTAGATACGGCCAGCACCGCCGGTAGCCAGAACCACGGCCTTGGAGCGGATGTAGACGGTTTCGCCGGTTTCGATGCAGATGGCGATGACGCCGACGATGGCGCCGTCCTGGTTCTTGACCAGATCGACCGCGTACCA
Source organism: Pseudomonas sp. G34 (assembly GCF_031119625.1). Classification (GTDB taxonomy): domain Bacteria; phylum Pseudomonadota; class Gammaproteobacteria; order Pseudomonadales; family Pseudomonadaceae; genus Aquipseudomonas. The sequence continues at coordinate 114,074 of NZ_JAVHZV010000029.1, read as the reverse complement.
CTCGTTGAGGAACGAGGTGCCGGCTTTCAGGTTGGCCTGGTACAGGGTGTGCAGCAGCGCGTGACCGGTACGGTCGGCAGCGGCGCAGGTACGCGCGGCCTGGGTCGGGTTATCCGGGCCCTTGGACTGGCCACCGAACGGACGCTGATAGATGCGCCCCTGCTCGGTACGGGAGAACGGCAGGCCCATGTGCTCGAGCTCGAACACCGCTTCCGGGCCGACGGAACACATGTATTCGATCGCGTCCTGGTCACCGATGTAGTCGGAGCCCTTGACGGTGTCGTACATGTGCCAGCGCCAGTCATCGTTCGGATCGTTCGAGGCGATGGCACAGGTGATGCCGCCCTGGGCGGAAACGGTGTGCGAGCGGGTCGGGAATACCTTGGTGACCACTGCGGTCTTGTGGCCGCCTTGCGCCAGCTGCAGAGCAGCGCGCATACCGGCACCGCCACCACCGACGATGATGGCGTCATAGGAAAGAGTACGAATGCTAGTCATGAATCAGAAACCCCAAAGAATCTGCACGCCCCAGACGAAGAACACGAACATGGCGATGCCACACGTGGCCTGGAACAGAAAACGCACAACGGTGGCCCACTTGCCCAGCGCGGTCGGCGTCAGGTAGTCGGTGGAAATCGTCCACATGCCGACCCAGGCGTGAACGCCGAGCGCTACGAGGGTCAACAGGCTGAAGATGCGCATTGCATTATTGGAGAACAGACCATGCCACTGCGCGTAGCCCATGCCTGGATTCAGGACGATGTAGCCCAGCAGGAACAGGACATAAGCCGCGAGCACGACCGCAGAAACGCGTTGAGCCATCCAGTCATAGAGACCCGAACGCGAGAAATTCGTGACATTAGTTACCATATCCACACCCCCAGCAGCACAATCACGATCGCCGAAACGACGAGTACGATTTTGGAACCCAGCTTGCCGCCTTCCAGCGTCTCACCGACTCCAGCATCCATGATCAAGTGGCGCACACCGGCCACCAGGTGGTACAGCAGAGCGGACAGCAGTCCCCAGATCACGAACTTGGCCAGCGGGCTGGTCAAGCATTCTTTCACCTGCGCAAAGCCCTCTTCCGATGACAGCGACTTGTCGAGCCCGAACAGCAGCACGGCAATGCCGAGGAAAAGGATCACGCCAGATATACGGTGAAGAATGGACGTGTAAGCAGTGACTGGGAGTTTTATCGTCCGAAGGTCTAAGTTTACAGGTCGTTGGCTATTCACGGCTTTATTATCACACTGAGAGCCCCAGCTATCAGGGCTGAGTTGTCGGGAAGCGCACTGGTCAGGTACCCATCACCCAAGGAGTGACAACCACCAGAAACCGGGCTCAAGGCCCTTGGCAGTCGGGCGCAGAGTATAGACAGTTAGGTCGCTAATGACAACGCGGATACCTCGACCTAATAGCGATTGCGCCAAGCCTGGAAATGGCGTAATAGGGCGCGCCCTTTTGTCGCAGGCAAGGCACTCAAACCCTTCTATTGCCTGGGTTTTCGCAAATTGACTTTCAGATTCATAACACTATAGTGATGCGGGCCCTGCGTGGGGGGCCGACTGATGATTCCAAGCATAACTAGGAGGCCACACATGGCTGACAAAAAAGCGCAGTTGATCATCGAGGGCGCAGCCCCCGTCGAGCTGCCCGTTTTATCCGGCACCGTTGGCCCAGATGTGATCGACGTGCGGAGCCTGACTGCCACGGGCAACTTCACCTTCGACCCCGGCTTCATGTCGACCGCCTCATGCGAGTCGAAGATCACCTACATTGATGGTGACAAGGGCGTACTGCTGCACCGCGGCTACCCCATCGAGCAATTGGCCGAGAAAGCCGACTACCTGGAAACCTGCTACCTGCTGCTCAACGGCGAACTGCCGAATGAAGAGCAGAAGGCCCAGTTCGTCAGCACCATCAAGAACCACACCATGGTTCACGAACAACTGAAGACCTTCTTCAACGGCTTCCGTCGTGATGCCCACCCGATGGCCATCATGTGTGGCGTGGTCGGCGCCCTCTCCGCTTTCTACCACGACTCCCTGGACATCAAGAACCCGCAGCACCGCGACATTTCCGCGATGCGCCTGGTCGCCAAGATGCCGACCATCGCTGCCATGGTGTACAAGTACTCCAAGGGCGAGCCGATGATGTACCCGCGTAACGACCTGAACTACGCGGAAAACTTCCTGCACATGATGTTCAACACCCCGTGCGAGACCAAGCCGATCAGCCCGGTGCTGGCCAAGGCCATGGATCGCATCTTCATCCTGCACGCCGACCACGAGCAGAACGCTTCCACCTCGACCGTGCGCCTGGCCGGCTCTTCGGGTGCCAACCCGTTCGCCTGTATCGCCGCCGGTATCGCCGCGCTCTGGGGCCCGGCCCACGGTGGTGCCAACGAAGCCGTCCTGGCCATGCTGGACGAGATCGGTGACGTGTCGAACATCGACAAGTTCATCGCCAAGGCCAAGGACAAGGACGACCCGTTCAAGCTCATGGGCTTCGGTCACCGCGTCTACAAGAACTTCGACCCACGCGCCCAGGTCATGAAGCAGACCTGCGACGAAGTACTGGCCGAGCTGGGCATCAATGACCCGCAGCTGGAACTGGCGATGAAGCTCGACGAGATCGCCCGTAACGATCCGTACTTCAAGGAACGCAACCTGTACCCGAACGTCGACTTCTACTCGGGCATCATCCTCAAGGCGATCGGTATTCCGACCAGCATGTTCACCGTGATCTTCGCCCTGGCGCGCACCGTCGGCTGGATCTCGCACTGGAAGGAAATGCTCTCCGGCCCGTACAAGATCGGCCGTCCGCGCCAGCTGTACACCGGCCCGACCCAGCGCGACATCAAGCGCTAACCCGCTCGCACTGCGTCAGCCAAAGCCCATATCCACGGATATGGGCTTTTTCGTTTCTGTCCCCCGCGTTCAGGCTTTATCATGGCGCCCTGTTTCCACCGCGGGCCGTTCATGAAATTCGCCATTGCCCTGTTTTCGCCGCCTTCGGCGCCCTCCTCGCGCCGTGCCCTGCGCTTTGCCGAAGCGGCGCTGCACGGTGGCCACGAGATCGTGCGCCTGTTCTTCTACGCCGACGGCGTGCACAGCGCCTCGGGTAACATCGTCAGCCCCCAGGATGAAACCGACCTGGCGCGCCAGTGGCGCGAGTTCGTCGCCAGCAACGGGCTCGACGGCGTGGTGTGCATCGCTGCCGCCCTGCGGCGTGGTGTGCTGGATGAACAGGAGGCGCGCCGCTACGAGCGCCAGGCGGCCAACCTGCCGGCGCCCTGGGTGCTGTCCGGCCTGGGCCAGTTGCACGAGGCGGCGCAACTGGCTGACCGCCTGATCTGCTTTGGAGGCGACTGAGATGAGCCATTCGCTGCTGATCATCAGCCGCCAGGCGCCGTGGGCCGGCCCGGGTGCCCGTGAGGCGCTGGATATCGCCTTGGCCGGCGGCGCCTTCGACCTGCCTGTCGGCATGCTGTTTCTCGATGACGGCGTGTTGCAGCTGGCGGTCGGGCAAGCGCCCCAGGCCGTGCAGCAGAAGGACCTGACCGCCAACCTGCAGGCGCTGCCGATGTTCGGCGTTGAGTCCCTGTATGCCTGCGCCCACAGCCTGGCGCTGCGCGGTGTAAGCGAAACCGCGCTGGAGGTCGAGCGCCTGGATGGCGACGCACTGCGTGCCCTTATCGACCGTTACGACCAGGTGATCACCCTGTGATGAAAACCCTGCACGTACTCTCCAGTTCGCCGTTCAGCGATGACCGGTTGAACAGTTGCCTGCGCCTGCTCGGCAGCGGCGACGGCCTGCTGCTGTGCGGCGACGCCACCTACGCCACTGCGCCTGGCAACAGCCACGCAGAAGCCCTGGCAGCGCTGCAAGGCGTCTCGCTGTATGCCCTTGACGAAGACGTTCAGGCCCGCGGCCTCAAACCTGCCGCAGCCATCGAGCAGATCGACTACCCGAGGTTCGTCGCCCTCGCCTGCGCGTTCGCCAAGGTGAACACCTGGTTATGAACAATCTGATCATCAACGGGCGCACACTCGAGCTGGACAAGGACGGCTACCTGCTCGACTTGCAGGCCTGGTCCACCGAAGTGGCCACGGCCCTGGCCGAACGCGAATCCCTGCAATTGAGCGACGAGCACTGGGAAGTGCTCATGCTGTTGCGCGCCTTCTACGACGAATTCCAGCTGTCGCCGGCCAATCGCCCGCTGATCAAGTACGTCGCCCTCAAGCTGGGGCCGGACAAGGGCAACAGCCTGCACCTCAATCGCCTGTTCAACGGCACTCCCGCCAAACTCGCCGCCAAGCTGGCGGGCCTGCCCAAGCCCACGAACTGCCTATGAACCTGATCACCCCAGCAGAACACCCTTTCGCCACCTTCGTGCGCATTCTCGGCAAGGGCAAGCGCGGTGCGCGCAACCTGAGCCGCGAAGAAGCCCGTGATGCCATGGGCATGATCCTCGATGGCCAGGTCGAGGATGCCCAGCTCGGCGCCTTTCTGATGCTGCTGCGCCACAAGGAAGAAAGCGCCGAGGAAATGGCCGGTTTCACCGAAGCGGTGCGTGCCCGCCTGGCGGCGCCGGCAATCCAGGTCGATTTCGACTGGCCGACCTATGCCGGCAAGAAGCGCCATTTACCCTGGTTCCTGCTGGCCGCCAAGGCCCTGGCCAATAGCGGCCTGCGCATCTTCATGCACGGCGGCGGCGCGCACACCGCCGGGCGCCTGTACAGCGAACAGTTGCTTGGCGAGCTGGAGATCCCGCTGTGTCGCAGCTGGGATGAGGTTTCGCAAAAGCTCGACACCGCCAACCTGGCCTTTATGCCACTGGGCGACTGGATGCCGGCCCTGCAACGCATGATCGACCTGCGCAACGTGCTGGGCCTGCGCTCGCCGATCCATTCCCTGGCGCGCATCCTCAATCCGTTGGCGGCCCGCTGCGGCCTGCAGAGCATCTTCCATCCCGGCTACCAGGCGGTGCACCGCGAGGCCAGCCAGCTGCTCGGCGACCACGCCATCGTGGTCAAGGGTGACGGCGGCGAGATCGAGCTCAACCCGGATGCCCTCAGCCACCTGTATGGCACCGAGAACGGCGAGAACTGGGATGAAGACTGGCCGATGCTTTCCGAGCGCCGCCACGTCAAACCCGAACGCCTCGACCCGGCTCAGCTGCAGGCCGTCTGGCGTGGTGATGCCGAAGACGCCTATGGCCAACTGGCGATCATCGCCACCATGGCGTTGGCCTTGCGTGGGCTGGGCATGCCGCGCGAGGCGGCCTTCGCCGAGGCGCAGGTACGCTGGCAAGCCCGACACATATCGAACCAGTCGATTCGCTGAACCCGGTTTTTACGTCTTTTGTCGATAGCTGACTGGGTAGACTCCAGGCAATGAACAGGCCGTTGAAAAACGTAGCCGAGGCAGCCGATGCGAGGCGAAAACAGGCGAAAAAGCGGAGTTTACTGCTGTAAATGAGCATTTTGAGCCTGTTTTTAACGACGCAGTGGCAACGCAGGTAGTTTTTCAACAGCCTGCTAGATGACAAGGGAGTAAACGAATATGGGCTTGCTGATCGAAGGCCAATGGCACGACCAATGGTACGACACCGGCGCGGGCGGGCGCTTCAAGCGCGAGAACGCCCAGCGGCGCAACTGGATCACCGCCGACGGCTCGGCCGGGCCGTCCGGCGAAGGTGGCTTCGCCGCCGAAGCCGGGCGCTATCACTTGTACGTGTCGCTGGCCTGCCCCTGGGCGCACCGCACCCTGATCCTGCGCACGCTCAAGGGCCTCGAGCCGCTGATCGACGTCTCGGTGGTCAGCTGGCTGATGCGCGAGAACGGCTGGACCTTCGACACCGAACACGGCTCCAGTGGCGACGCCCTGGACGGCTTTGCCTTTCTGCATCAGCGCTACACCCAGGACGACCCGGAGTACACCGGCCGTGTCACCGTGCCGCTGCTGTGGGACAAAAGGCAGCAACGCATCGTCAGCAACGAGTCGGCGGAGATCATCCGCATGTTCAACTCGGCGTTCGATGGCCTGACCGGCAATCATCTGGATTTCTACCCCGAGCCCCTGCGCGCCGAAATCGACGCGCTCAATGAGCACATCTACCCCAGCGTCAACAACGGCGTCTACCGCGCCGGCTTCGCCACCACCCAGGCGGCCTACGAAGAAGCCTTCGATGAACTGTTCGATGAGCTGACGGTACTGGAAACCCGCCTGGGGCAATCACGCTACCTGACCGGCGAGTACCTGACCGAGGCCGACTGGCGGCTGTTCACCACCCTGGTGCGCTTCGATGCCGTGTACCACGGCCACTTCAAGTGCAACCTGCGGCGCATCGCCGACTACCCGAACCTCGACAACTGGCTGCGTGAGCTCTACCAGTGGCCGGGCGTGGCGGCAACCGTGGACATGTGGCACATCCAGCACCACTACTACGCCAGCCACCAGACCATCAACCCGACCGGCATCGTGCCCAAGGGGCCGGCGCTGGATTTCGACGCGCCCCACGATCGCGAGCGCCTGCCGGGCAAGGGCGTGTACCGCCAGGCTTGACCAGCACCTGGCCTGTAGCCCGGGTTAGCCGCAGGCGTAACCCGGGATTGTTGGCGCGCCATGAAGATCCCGGGTGTCGCTGCGCTCGACCCGGGCTACGAATGGTGGTTAATCCTCGCCTTCTTCGAGCTGCTGCACATCCCAGCCACCGCCCAGAGCGGCGATCAGCTGCACGCTGGCGGTCAGGCGGCTGCCCAGTAGCGTCAGGGCGTTGCGCTCGTTGCTCAGGGCGGTGGCCTGCACGTTGACCACGCTGTTGTAGTCCACGGTGCCGGCGCGGTACTGGTTGTCGATCAAACGCAGCGACTCGCGGGCCGCCTCCAGCGCCTGGGCCTGCACCTCGGCCTCGCGGCCCAGTACGCGCTGCTGCACCAGGTAATCCTCGACCTCGCGGAAGCTGTCCAGCACCGCCTGGCGGTACTCGGCCACGGTCTGGTCGTAGGCCGCTTCGACCCGCTCGTTCTCGGCGCTGCGCCGGCCGCCATCGAACAGGGTCAGGGCCAGCTGCGGGCCCACCGACCAGAAGCGGTTCGGCAAATTGATCCAGTCGGCGAAACTGCTGCCGCGGTAGCCGCCCGTGGCGGACAGGGTCAGGTCAGGAAACCAGGCGGCCTTGGCCACACCGATCTCGGCGTTGGCGGCAATCACCCGGCGCTCGGCAGCGGCCACGTCGGGGCGCCGCTCCAGCAGCTCGGATGGCACGCTGGCCGGCACCTCGGGCAGTGTCGGCAGGCTTTCGCGGCGGGCGATACTGACTTCACTCGGCGGCACGCCGATCAATACGGCAATGGCATGTTCGAGCTGCGCGCGTTGCCACTGCAGGTCGATGGCCTGGGCTTCGGTGCTGCGCAGCTGGGTCAGCGCCTGGGCAACGTCGGAGCGCGGCACGATGCCGGCGCGGTATTGGTTCTCGGTCAGGCGCAGCGAACGCTGGTAGGCCGCCACGGTGGCGTCGAGCAGGCGTTGCTGCTCGTCCAGCACGCGCAATTGCAGGTAGCTCTGCACCAGTTCGGACTGCAGGCTCAGGCGCACCGCGGCCAGGTCGGCGGCGCTGGCTTCGAAGGCCGCGCGGTTGGACTCCAGGCCGCGGCGCAGCTTGCCCCACACGTCCAGCTCCCAGCTGGCGTTGAGGCTCAGGTCGTAGTTCTTGCTGATGCTCGACGAGTTGCCGCCGCCGATGGCGATGCCGTCGGCGGTGCGTAGCGTACTGTCGCCACCACCCTGCCCGGCCCGAGTCATACCGGCGCTGGTCGACAGGGTCGGGAAGAAGGCGGCACGGCCGCTGCGCAGCAAGGCCCGGGCCTGGCGGTACTGGGCTTCGGAAGCGGCCAGGTTCTGGTTGGAAACGTTGAGGCGACCGACCAGCCCATTCAGTTCGCCGTCAGCGTACAGCTCCCACCAGGCGCCACGCGCCAGGGCATCGGCCGGCACCGCGGCCTTCCAGCCTTCGGCCTGTTTGAAGGCGGCCGGCGTGCTGATCTCCGGGCGCTGGTAATCCGGCCCGATGGCGCAGCCGGCCAGGGCAACGCTGAGCGCCAGCAGACAAAGGGTTCGACGGGGGGCAAAAGTCATAGAGGCGTTTCCAGAGCAGCATCGGTACGCACGCCACGCCAGCGGTTGACCCGGTGGCGCAGGCGGTCGAGATAGAGGTAGACCACAGGCGTGGTGTAAAGCGTGAGGATCTGGCTGAGAATCAGCCCGCCGACGATGGTGATACCCAGCGGCTGGCGCATTTCCGAGCCCTCGGCGCTGCCGAGCATCAGCGGCAAGGCGCCGAGCAGCGCCGCCAGGGTGGTCATCATGATCGGCCGGAAGCGCAACAGGCAGGCACGGCGGATCGATTCGGCCGGGCTTAGGTGCTCGTGGCGCTCGAGCTGCAGCGCCAGGTCGATCATCAGGATGGCGTTCTTCTTCACCACACCGATCAGCAGGAACAGCCCCAGCAGCGAGATCAGGCTGAACTCGGTGTTGAGCAACTGCAGCGCCAGCAGTGCACCGACGCCCGCCGAGGGCAGCGTGGAGAGGATGGTCAGCGGGTGCACGTAGCTCTCGTAGAGCACGCCGAGCACGATATACACCACCACCAGCGACATCAGGATCATCCACGGCTGGTTCTTCTGCGTCTGCTGGAACGCGCCACCCGTGCCGCCCAGCATGCCCTGTACCTCGGTGGGCAGGGCGATGCGCGCCACCGCGCGGTCGATGGCACGGGTCGCCTGGTCGAGGCTGACGCCTTCGGCCAGGGAAAAGCCGATGTTCTCCACGGCGAACTGGCCCTGGTGGCTGATACGGTCGTCTTCCAGGCTGTTTTCCCAGTGGGCGATGGCCGACAACGGCACCCGCGCGCCGTCTGCGGTGATCAGTTGGATCTGCGCCAGGGCCTCGGGGCTCTGGGCATAGCGCGGGTTGATCTCCATCACCACGCTGTACTGGTTGAGGCTGTCGTAGATGGTGGAGATCTGCCGCTGGCTGAAGGCGTTGTTGAGCACGCCAGTGACCAGGCTCATGTCCACGCCGAGGCGCTTGGCTTCGTCGCGGTCGACCACCAGGCGAATCTGCGGCGCACCGCCGTCTTCGGTGGCATCGATATCGGTCAGCTCGGGCAATGCACGCAGCGCCTCGCGCACCTTGGGCAGCCACTCGCGCAGGGCATCCAGGTCACCGGACATCAGCATGTATTCGTTTTCCGAGCTGCGCCCCTGGCGGCCGCCGACCTGCAGGTCCTGATCGGGCATCAGGAACATCCGCCCGCCGGGAATCTTCGGCACTTCCTTGCGCAGGCGGTCGATCACCTGCTGGGCCGATATGTCGCGTTCGGCGATCGGCTTGAGGCGCACGATGATGATGGCGTTGTTGATGCCGCTGTTGCCACCGATAAAGCCCGCCACGCTCTCCACCGCCGGGTCGGCGAGGATCGCCCGCCGGTAGGCTTCCATCTTCGGCTGCATGACCTGGAAAGACAGGCCGTTGTCGCCGCGGATAAAGCCCATCAGCTGGCCGGTATCCTGCTGCGGCATGAAGGTCTTCGGCACGCTGACGAACAGGAACACGTTGAGGGCGATGGTCGCGAACAGGCTGATCAGCATCAGCAGCGAGTGGCGCAGCGCCCAGTCCAGGCTGCGTTCATAACCGCGCACGATACGCGCGCCGATGGCCTCCAGCCGCCCCGGCTCACGGGCCTCGTGCTTGGGTTCCGGCTTGAGCCAGCGCGCGCAGAGCATCGGCGTGAGCGTCAGCGACACCACCAGGGAGATGACGATGGCCACCGCCAGGGTGATGGAGAACTCGCGGAACAAGCGCTCCACCAGCCCGCCCATGAACAAGATGGACAGAAACACCGCCACCAGCGAGACGTTCATCGACAGCAGCGTGAAGCCCACCTCGCGGGCGCCCTTGAAGGCCGCCGCCATGGGCGTTTCGCCGGCCTCGATATGCCGGCTGATGTTCTCCAGCACCACGATGGCGTCGTCCACCACCAGGCCGGTGGCGATGATCAGCGCCATCAGCGACAGGTTGTTCAGCGAGAAGCCGAGCAGGTACATGGCGGCGAACGAGCCGACCAGCGACACCGGCACCGCCAGGGCGGGAATCAGCGCCGCGCGCCAGCGCCGCAGGAAGGCGAACACCACCAGAATCACCAAAACCACGGCGATCAGCAAGGTATGTTCGGCCTCCTTGAGGGTGGCGCGGATCACCGGCGAGCGATCCATGGCCACTTCCAGGTCGACACTGGCCGGAATCACGCTGCGCAGCTCCGGCAACAAGGCGCGGATACCGGCCACGGTCTCGATGATGTTCGCCCCGCTTTGCCGGTTCACCACCACCAGCACGGCCTGCTTGTCGTTGTAGAAACCGCTGTTGTAACGGTCCTGCACGCCATCGGTGACCTGGGCGACATCACCCAGGCGGATCGCCGCGCCGTCCTGGTAGCGGATGATCATCGGCACGTAGTCGGCGGCGCGCTCCAGCTGATCACTGGCCTGTACCTGCCAGTGGCGCCCGGCGTCCTCGACCGCGCCCTTGGGCCGCTTGGCGTTGGCCGCGGCGATGGTCGAGCGCACGTCGTCCAGGGCCACGCCGTACTGATCGAGCAGGCGCGGCTCCAGGGCCACGCGCACGGCCGGCAGCGAACTGCCACCGATCTGCACTTCGCCCACGCCGGTGACCTGGGAGAGTTTCTGGCCGACGATGGTCGAGGCCACGTCGTACAGCTGGCCCTTGTCGAGCACCGTCGAGGTCAGCGACAGCACCATGATCGGCGCCTGGGAGGGGTTGATCTTGCGGTACGTCGGCATGCTGCGCATGCCGCTGGGCAGCAGCTCGCGGGAGGCATTGATGGCGGCCTGCACTTCCCGCGCCGCGGCGTTGATGTCACGGTCCAGATCGAACTCGATCATGATCCGCGTGTTGCCCTGGCTGCTGTTGCTGTTCATCTGGCTGACGCCGGCGATGGCGCCCAGCGAGCGCTCCAGCGGCGTGGCCACGGTGGCCGCCATCACCTGGGGGCTGGCACCGGGCAGGCTGGCCTGCACGGTGATCACCGGGAAATCCATGTTGGGCAGCGGCGCCACCGGCAGCAGGCCGAAGCTGACGCCGCCGAGCAGCATGATTGCCAGGCTCAGCAATAGCGTGGCCACCGGGCGGCGGATGAAGGGTGCCGAAAGGTTCATGCGCTCGGCACACCCGCCGCGCTGCGGCCACTGACGCGCCGCGCCAGGCGATCGAAGTACAGGTAGATCACCGGCGTGGTGAACAGCGTGAGGATCTGGCTGAGCAGCAGCCCGCCGACCATTACCAGGCCCAGGGGCTGACGCAGCTCGGCGCCGGAGCCGGAAGCGAGCATCAGCGGAATGGCGCCGAACAGCGCCGCCAGGGTGGTCATCAGGATCGGCCGGAAACGCAGCAGCGCCGCCTGGTAGATCGCGTCATGGGGCGTCATGGCCTGGTGGCGCTCGGCGTCGAGGGCGAAGTCGATCATCATGATGGCGTTCTTCTTGACGATGCCGATCAGCAGGATGATGCCGATGATCGCGATCAGCCCCAGATCATTGCCGGTCAGCAGCAGCGCCAGCAAGGCGCCGACACCGGCCGACGGCAAGGTCGAGAGGATGGTGATCGGGTGGATGTAGCTCTCGTAGAGCACGCCGAGCACGATGTACATGGTGACGATGGCCGCCAGGATCAGCAGCAGCGTGGACGACAACGAAGCGCGGAACGCCTCGGCGGCGCCCTGGAAGTTGACCTGCACGCTGACCGGCATCTCGATTTCCTGCTGCACCCGCTCGATCACCGCCACCGCATCGCCCAGGGCCACCCCGGGGCTGAGGTTGAACGACAAGGTGGCTGCCGGGAACTGGCCGATATGGTTGATCAACAGGCTCGCCGCGCGCTCCTCGACCTGGGCCAGCGACGACAGTGGCACCTGCTTGCCGTCGGCGGTGGCCACGTGGATCTGGCGCAACGCGGCCGGCCCGATGCTGCCGCCATTGGCGCTTTCCAGCACCACGCGGTACTGGCTGGCCTGGGTGTAGATGGTGGAGATCTGCCGCTGGCCGAAGGCGTCGTAAAGCGCGTCGTCGATATTGGCGACGCTCACGCCCAGGCGCCCGGCCATGTCGCGGTCGATGTTCAGGTACACCTGCAGGCCGCGGCTCTGCAGATCACTGTTCACGTCGCTGAGTTCGGGCTGCTGGCGCAGCGCCTCGACCAGCTTCGCCGACCAGGTTTCCAGCAGGGCCGGATCCGGCGACTCCAGGCTGAACTGGAACTGGGTACGGCTGACCCGATCCTCAATGGAGAGATCCTGAACCGGCTGCATGAACAGCTCGATACCGGCGAGCTTGGCCAGCTCCGGGCGCAGCCGCTCGATCACCTGGGCGGCGCTCACCTCGCGCTCGGCATGGGGTTTGAGGTTGATCAGGATGCGCCCGCTGTTGAGGGTCGGGTTGTCACCATCGACGCCAATGTAGGACGACAGGCTGGCCACCGCCGGATCCTTGAGAATCACGTCGGCCAGGCGCTGCTGGCGCTCGCTCATGGCACTGAAGGAAATCGACTGCGGCGCCTCGGAAATGCCCTGGATCACCCCGGTGTCCTGCACCGGAAAGAAGCCCTTGGGCACCGCCAGGTAGAGCACCACGGTCAGCGCCATGGTGCCGATGGCCACCAGCAGGGTCAGCGGCTGATGGCGCAGCACCCAGCGCAGGCCCACCGAATAGCGCTCGATCATGCGGTCGATGACGGCCCCGGCGCCACGGTAGAAACGCCCCTGCTCGGCTTCCGGCTCGTGCCTGAGCAGGCGCGCGCACATCATCGGCGTCAGGGTCAGGGAAATCACCAGGGAAATCAGGATGGCCACCGCCAGGGTGATGGCAAATTCGCGGAACAGCCGCCCCACCACATCGGCCATGAACAGCAGCGGGATCAGCACGGCGATCAGCGACAGGGTCAGCGACACCAGGGTGAAGCCGATCTGCCGGGCGCCCTTGAGCGCGGCGTTGAGTGGTGTCTCGCCATCCTCGAGATGGCGGGCGATGTTCTCCAGCATGACGATGGCGTCATCGACCACGAAACCGGTGGCGATGGTCAGCGCCATCAATGTCAGGTTATTGACCGTGAAGCCGGCCAGGTACATCACCCCGAAGGTGCCGATCAGCGACAGCGGCACCACCACCGAGGGAATCAGCGTGGCCGACACCTTGCGCAGGAACAGGAAGGTGACCATCACCACCAGGGCGATGGCCAGCATCAGCTCGTGCTGCACGTCGCGTACCGCGGCGCGGATGGTCTGGGTGCGGTCGGTGAGCACCGTCACCTCGACGCTGGCCGGCAGGCCCTGGGTCAGGTTGGGCAACAGGGTCTGGATGCGGTCGACCACGTCGATGACGTTGGCGCCTGGCTGGCGCTGCACGTTGACCAGCACCGCGCTGTTGCGGTTGGCCCAGGCGGCCAGGCGCTGGTTCTCGGCGCCGTCGACGATCTGCGCCACGTCGCCCAGGCGCAGCGCCGCGCCGTTGGCGTAGGTGAGGATCAGGTCGCGGTATTCGTCGGCCGAACGCAACTGGTCGTTGGCATCGAGCTGGGCCACCCGCGTCGGGCCGTCGAAGTTGCCCTTGGGCTGGTTGACGTTGCTGGCGTTGATCAGGTTGCGCACGTCCGACAGATTCAGGCCGTAGGCCGCCAGGGCCTCGGGATTGACGCGGATGCGCACCGCCGGGCGCTGACCGCCGGCCAGCGACACCAGGCCGACGCCGGTGGTTTGCGCGAGCTTCTGGGCCAGGCGGGTGTCGACCAGGTCATTGACCTGGGGCAGCGGCAGTTCCTTGGAGGTCACCGCCAGGGTCAGCACCGGCGTGTCGGCCGGGTTGACCTTGCTGTACACCGGCGGCGCCGGCAAATCGTTGGGCAGCAGGTTGGTGGCGCCATTGATCGCCGCCTGCACTTCCTGCTCGGCGACATCCAGCTGCACTTCCAGGTTGAAACGCAGGGTGATCACCGAGGCGCCACCGGAGCTGGTCGACGACATCTGCTGCAGGCCGGCCATCTGCCCGAACTGGCGCTCCAGCGGCGCGGTCACCGCGCTGGTCATCACGTCCGGGCTGGCGCCCGGATACAGGGTCATCACGCGGATGGTCGGGTAGTCCACCTCGGGCAATGCCGACACCGGCAACAGCCGATAGGCGATCACACCACTGAGGAAGATCGCCAGCATGATCAGCGTGGTGGCGACCGGGCGCAGGATGAACAGGCGCGAGACGTTCATGAAGCGCTACGCACCCGCGGCGCGGCTTCCCCGGTGGCGGGCGGCTCGCTGGTGCCTTCGCCGATCACCTCGACCTTGTTGCCTTCGCGCAGGCGGTCGGTGCCCTCGACCACGACGCGCTCACCCGCCGCGACACCCTCCTCGATCACCGTGAACTCGCCATCGCTGGGGCCGACCTTGACGGCCCGGACCTGCACCTTGTCTTCTGCGTCGATGGCGTACACGAAGGTGCCATCGGCCCCGAACTGCAGCGCGGCGACCGGCACCAGCAGCGCGTCGTTGCGCACCGAGACCTGCAGGCGGGCATTGACGAACTGGTTGGGGAACAGCATCTCGTCGGCGTTCTCGAAGCGCGCCTTGAGCTTGACCGTGCCGGTGGCGGTATCGATCTGGTTGTCCAGGCTCTCCAGCACGCCCTCGGCCAGCTGCAGCTTTTCGCCGCGATCCCAGGCCTGCACCACCAGTTTCTGATCCGCACGCACCTGCTTGACCACGGCCGGCAGCTCGCCTTCCGGCAAGGTGAACATCACGGAGATCGGCTGCGTCTGGGTGATCGACACGATCGGGTCGGTATCGCCGGAAGCGACCAGGTTGCCCAGGTCGACCTGGCGAATGCCCAGGCGACCATCGATGGGCGCACGCACCTTGGTGAAGTCCAGATTGAGCTTGGCCTCGGCCACGGCGGCCTGGTTGTTCTGCAGGGTACCGCGGTACTGGCCGACCAGCGCTTCCTGGGTATCCAGGGTCTGGCGGGCGATGGAGTCTTCCTTGAACAGGCCGCGGTACAGCGCCAGATCCTTTTCGGCGGCGCGCAGCTGGGCCTGGTTCTGGGCCAGGGTGCCCTGGGCCTGTTGCAGGGCGATCTGGTAAGGACGCGGATCGATCTGCACCAGCACGTCACCCGCCTTGACCGGCTGGCCGTCCTTGAACAGCACCTGCGTCAGCTGGCCATCGACGCGGGCGCGTACATTGGCGGTGTTGTACGCAGTGACGGTACCCAGGGCCTTGAGGACGATGGGAAAGTCGCGGGACTCGACCTGGGCGATGCGCACCGGCACATTATCGAACCCCCAGCCTGGCATCTCCTGCGGCGCGCTTTTGGCCGGCCAGAACCACCAGATCAGCACGATGACCAGCGCCAGCAAGAGCAGGCCGATAAACCACTGACGTTTGAAGAATGGGGTGCTGGACGTTGTGTTTACTTCGGACATGAGCCAATCGCTTCCTGTGAGGAGCGTGAACGATAAGCACTCCTCGGCATGAAGCAAAGCCTCTTTACCGGCTATTTACCTCCACACATGAATTTAAGCGACAAATGCCCTGGACGGTGGCCGGTAGCGGCTCTGTTCCGGGCTCCTGAGGCGTAGCGGATGTATTGCCTGGTATTGCCCGGAAGGCAGCCTGTGCCTAGAGCCTGTTCACGATCTTGCGGCTCGACTTCAGCGCTTCGGACGCTCCCCTATCCCGTGGGAACGGGCGGGGACGCCCAGTCCATGCCCGTGACTTTCGCAGGCATGGCCCGCTCCCACAATGGATCAGCGGCGGCTGCTTCGGCCTTGTAGCAGCCTCTTTGATATCGCCTAACAAGATCGTGAACAGGTGCTTAGAGCACCACCTGATGCTCGGCCTGGCCCTGGGCGGGTACATTCACGGCGAACAACTTGCCGGCATGGGGTTCGGCGTCGAGTTGGTCGTCCTCCAGGCCATCACGTGCCGAGGTGGCGAACAGGGTACTCAGATCCGCGCCACCGAACGCCGGGCAGGATATCTGCGACGCCGGGAATGCCACCGCCTGCAGGAACTGCCCTTCGCTGTCATAACAGGCGACCCGCGACGCGCCCCACTGCGCGCTCCATAGCCGGCCCTGGCTGTCGATCACCGCGCCATCTGGATTCAGGCCGGCCACCCGGCCATCGATGAATGGCTGTGGTTCGCCGTTCGGCCAGCCATGCTGCTCGTCCAGCGCCTGGCGCCAGATCTGCTGGCGGGCGGTATCGGCGAAATAGGCGAAGCGCTGATCCGGCGAGAAGCAGATGGCGTTGGTGATGCTGAGATCGGCGAACAGCCGGCGCAGCTCGCCACGGTAGTAGCGATAGATGGCGCCCGCCTGCGGCTGGGCCTCGAGGCCCATGGTGCCGATCCAGAAACCACCCCAGGGGTCCGCACGACCATCGTTGGAACGGGTCAGCGGGTTGTCGGCCTCCAGCGCGCAAACCTGCTCCCGCGCGCCACTGCGCACATCGAAGATCGACAAGGCGGTTTCGCTGGCCATCAGCAGGCGATCACGGTCGATCCAGCCAGCGGCCGAGGCACGCTCGTCGAGCGCCCACTCCAGCGGCTGGCCATCCTGCTGGCTGAGCAGACGCTTGCCGAGGATATCGAACCAGAACAGCTGTTCGCGCTGCGGGTGCCAGAACACGCCCTCGCCCAGGGTGCAGGCGCGCGAGTCGGCGATACGCGCGGTGGTGCTGCCGTGGGGATTCGCAGTCATGTTCAGGTGCCTCCTCGAATGTGCTGATGGGCAGCCGCCAGGCCGGCCAGGGTGACCTGTTCGGCGCTCAGGGTCTGCGCCGCGATGTTCAGGGTCGCCAGTGCATGACGGTAGCGCTCGGCCGCTTGGTCATCACCGATTACACAGACCGGCAGGCCCTGCCAGCGTTCCGCTAATCCCGCCAGCTCCTGGCCGATCAACAACCCGGATAGGCGCGCCCATGCAGCCGTCGGAGCCAGGCCTTCGAGCAGGCTCTCGGCGCGCAGGCCGAACAAGGCGCCGAGCAACGGGCGCTCGCTAGCGGCACGCAAGCCCGCCTCGAATGCCGGCAAATCGAATGGCGGGTCACCGCGCATGCCATGACGCAGCACCGACTGCCCGCTGAGCAGCGCGAACAGCTCACCGGTCATGAAGGTCTGGAAGCCGAGCACCTGGCCCTCCCGTACCTCGGCCCATTTGCTGTGGGTACCCGGCAGGCAGACCAGGCCGTGATAGTCCGGTCGCGCGGCCAACAGGCCGGCGATCTGGGTTTCTTCGCCGCGCAGCACATCGGCCGGATCGCGCTGGCAAAGCCCGGGAATGATCGACACACGCATGCGCGTATCGCTCACCTCGGGGCTGATCATCCGCGCCATGGCCTGGGGCGCACAGGGCACCTCCGCATAGGGCGCCTCACGCCAGCCCTGACGCGCACCGACCATGCCGCAGGCAACCACCTCGGTGACCCGCGCGGCATCCAGCCAGCCGTCGATCAGTTCCAGCAACGCGCCTTCGAACTGACCCACCGCCAGGCTGCCCATGCCACGCGCCGACGCGGCGTGCTGCAGCACCTCGCCGCCGGCCGACAGCGCCCAGGCACGCAGTTGCGTGGTGCCCCAGTCGACGGCGATCCAGCTGACCTCGCTCATGTACTGCCCTCTTCCGGTCAATGGCTGTCTTTGGGAATACCGGCGCCGCGGCAACCCTTGAGGAAGTCGAAATCCGCGCCGCTGTCGGCGCCCTCGACGTGGTCATGGAACAGCTTGATATAGCCACTGGTCGGCGCCTCGACGGTCGGCTGCCACTCGGCCAGGCGCTGGCGCAGCTCTTCATCGGGAATGTCCAGGTGGATGCGCCGCGCTTCCACGTCGAGCTCGATCATGTCGCCATTGCGCACCACCGCCAGCGGGCCACCGGCCGCCGCTTCCGGCGTGGTGTGCAGCACCACGGTGCCGTAGGCGGTACCGGACATCCGCGCATCGGAGATGCGCACCATATCGGTAATGCCCTTGCGCAGCACCTTGGGCGGCAAGCCCATGTTGCCCACTTCGGCCATGCCCGGGTAACCACGCGGGCCGCAGTTCTTCAGCACCATCACGCAGTTTTCGTCGATATCCAGATTCTCGTCGTTGATCTTCGCCTTGTAGTCGTCGATATCCTCGAACACCACGGCGCGGCCACGGTGCTGCATCAAATGCGGTGAGGCGGCGGACGGCTTGAGCACCGCGCCACGGGGCGCCAGGTTGCCGCGCAGCACGGCGATGCCGCCCTTGGCGGTGAGTGCCTTGTCCACGGGGCGGATGACGTCTTCGTTCCAGTTGCGAACGTTCTTGACCTCCTCCCAGATGGTTTCCCCGGAGACGGTCAGCGCGCCCTTGTGCAGCTTGCCGCCCTCGCCGAGCATGCGAATCACCACCGGCAGGCCGCCGGCGTAGAAGAACTCTTCCATCAGGTATTTGCCTGACGGCATCAGGTTGACGATGGTGGGGATGTCCTGGCCGAGGCGGTCCCAGTCATCCAGGGTCAGGTCGACGCCGACGCGGCCGGCGATGGCCAGCAGGTGGATCACCGCGTTGGTCGAGCCGCCGATGCTGCCGTTGACGCGGATGGCGTTCTCGAACGCCTGGCGGGTCATGATGTCGGACGGTTTCAGATCGTCCTTGACCATCTGCACGATGCGCCGCCCGGTCAGGTGGGCGACCACCCGGCGACGGCTGTCCACCGCCGGAATCGCCGCGTTGCCGGACAATGCCATGCCCAGCGCCTCGGCCATGCTGGCCATGGTGCTGGCGGTGCCCATGGTGTTGCACGAGCCCGGCGAGCGCGACATCGACTGCTCGGCCTCGAGGAAATCTTCGCGGCTCATCTTGCCGGCCTTGATGTCTTCGGACATCTGCCACAGCGCGGTGCCCGAACCGACCCGCTCGCCACGGAACCAGCCGTTGAGCATCGGCCCGCCGGAGACCACGATGGCCGGGATGTCGACGCTGGCCGCGCCCATCAGCAACGCCGGGGTGGTCTTGTCGCAGCCGGCCAGCAGCACCACGCCGTCCAGCGGGTTGGCGCGCAGCGCCTCTTCGACGTCCATCGCCGCCATGTTGCGGTACATCATCGCGGTCGGGCGCAGCGAGCTTTCCCCGGCCGAGAACACCGGGAACTCCAGCGGCAGCCCGCCAGCTTCGTAGATACCGTGCTTGACGCGCTCGGCCAGGTCACGCAGGTGGGCGTTGCAGGGCGTCAGCTGCGACCAGGTGTTGCAGATGCCGATCACCGGGCGGCCATCGAACAGGTCGGCGGGCAGGCCCTGGTTCTTCATCCAGCTGCGGTGGTAGATGTGATCCCGCGAGTTGCCGCCGAACCATTCGGTGGAGCGCAGCTTGCGTGGCCAGACTGCCGGTTTGAAGGTACTCATACCCAACCCCCATCAACGATGAAATTCTGTGCGGTGCACATCGCCGCCGCATCGGATGCCAGGAACAGCGCCATGTCGGCGATATGCTCGGGCAGCAACTGGCCGGGCATGCACTGGTTCTGGCGAATCTGTTCCTTGGCCGTTTCATCGACCCACATGGCCAGTTGCTTGTCGGTCATCACCCAGCCGGGCACCAGGGTGTTGACGCGAATCCGGTCCTTGCCCAGGTCCCGCGCCAGGCCACGGGTCAGGCCGTGGGTGGCGGCCTTGCTCGCCGCGTACACCGGGTAGCCGGCCGAGGCCATCATCCAGCCTACCGAGCCGAAGTTGATGATCGCGCCGCCACCGGCCTGGCGCATCATCGGCACCACCGCCTGGGTGGCAAAGGTGGCGTGGCGCAGGTTGACCGCGATCAGCTCGTCGAAACGCTCCACGCTGATCGAATCCAGGGCGTGGCGCACATCGTTGGCGGCGTTGTTGAGCAGCGCGGTGATCGGCCCGAACTGTTCGGCGACCTTGTAGATGGCCGCCTGGTAGGCCTTGATATCGGTGATGTCGCAGCGCAGGAACAGCACCTGGTGCCCCGCCTCGCTCAGCTCGCTGGCCAGGGCCTTGCCATGCTTGTCGTCGATGTCGACGAAGGCGGTGCGCGCACCCTGCTTGGCAAACGCGGTGACCAGCGCGCGGCCGATGCCGGTGGCGCCACCGGAAATCAGCACGGTGCGCCCGGCCAGGTCGGCGTACAGCGCCTTGCCTGATGGTTGATTGTGGCTATTCATGGCCTGTTACCTCGTGTTCATCCCGCGGCGCCCGGCTGTGCCCGGCGCCCGCGGTACTGCGGAAGAATGGTGACAGCGACTGCGCGTCTGTTAACGGGACTTGCTCTTGTTCACCACGTCAAAGATCACCGCGGCCAGCAGCACCAGGCCCTTGATCACCTGCTGCCATTCGATGCCGATGCCGAGGATCGACATGCCGTTGTTCATCACCCCCATGATCAGCGCGCCGATCACCGCGCCGATGATCTTGCCGACGCCGCCGGACATCGACGCACCGCCGATGAACACCGCGGCGATCACGTCCAGTTCGAAGGACACCCCGGCCTTTGGCGTAGCGGTGTTCAAGCGCGCGGCGAAGATCAAGCCGGCCAGGGCGGCGAGCATGCCCATGTTGACGAAGGCGAAGAAGGTCAGGCGTTCGGTGTTGATGCCCGACAGCTTGGCCGCCTTGACGTTGCCGCCGATCGCGTAGATGCGCCGGCCCAGGGTGGTGCGGTTGGTCAGGAAGGTGTAGGCGCTGATCAGCATGGCCATGATGATCAACACGTTCGGCAGGCCGCGGTAGGTGGCCAGCAGGTAGGCGATGTAGACGATGGCGCCAGCGATCAGCAGGTTCTTGGCGACGAAGAACGGCGCCGGCTCGTCGACGATGCCGTAGCGCTTGGCGCGGCGACGGGCACGGATGGCCAGGTAGATGATCAGCCCGGCAGCGAACAGGCCCAGCACGATGGCCGTCACATTGGGTTTGCCGACCCCGAAGATGTCCGGGATGAAGCCGTTGCTCATCAGCTGGAAGCTGCTCGAGAACGGGCCGATCGACTGGCCATCGAGCACGGCCAGGGTCAGGCCACGGAACACCAGCATGCCGGCCAGGGTGACGATGAACGAGGGGATCTGCCAATAGGCGATCCAGTAGCCCTGGGCCGCGCCGATCAGGCAACCCATCAGCAGGCAGACGGGAACCACCACCGACGTCGACCAGCCCCACTGCACCATCATCACCGCCGCCGCCGCGCCGACGAAGCCGACCACCGAGCCCACCGACAGGTCGATGTGCCCGGAGACGATCACCAGCAGCATGCCCAGGGCCATGATGATGATGTAGCTGTTCTGCAACAGCAGGTTGGTGAGGTTGACCGGGCGCATCAGCGTGCCGTCGGTGAGCACCTCGAACAGCGCCATGATGACCACCAGGGTGAGCAGCATGCCGTAGTCGCGGATGTGGCTCTTCATGTGGCCCAGCAACGAGGGTCGCGCCACCTGCCGGGTTTGAGCTGATTGGGTGTTGTTATCCATTGGGTTGTCCTCGCTCACGCCTTGACGATCATCGACATGATCTTTTCCTGGCTCGCGTCTTCACGGGCCAGTTCGCCCAGGAAGGCGCCTTCGTTCATTACGTAAATGCGGTCGCACATGCCCAGCAGCTCGGGCATCTCCGACGAAATGATGATCACGCCCTTGCCGTCGGCAGCCAGCTGGTTGATCAGGCTGTAGATCTCGAACTTGGCGCCCACGTCGATACCGCGGGTGGGCTCGTCGAGAATCAGCACCTCGGGTTTGGCGAACAGCCATTTGCTGAGCACCACCTTCTGCTGGTTGCCGCCAGACAGGTTGAGCACCTTCTGGAACACCCCCGGCGTGCGGATATGCAGCGCCTCGCGGTACTCCTCGGAGATGCGCCGCTCCTCGTGCTCGTCGATCACCCCGTGCTTCGACACGCCCGGCAGGTTGGCCAGGGTGGTGTTGCACAGGATGCTTTCGTCGAGCACCAGGCCAAGTTCCTTGCGGTCTTCGGTGACATAGGCGATGCCGTTGTCGACGGCGCGGCGCACGGTGGACACGTCGATTTCCTTGCCGCGCAGGTGCACGGAGCCGGAGATGTTGCGCCCGTAGCTCCTGCCGAACACGCTCATCGCCAGCTCGGTGCGCCCTGCTCCCATCAGCCCGGCGATACCGACCACTTCACCGGCCGCTACCCGCAGGTTGACGTTGCGGATCATCTGCCGGGACGCCGACTCGGGGTGCCAGACGTTCCAGTCGCGGATTTCCAGCAGGGTTTCGCCGATCTGCGGCGTGCGCTCCGGGTAACGGTTCTCCATGTCGCGGCCGACCATGCCGCGAATGATGGTTTCCTCGCTGACCGTTTCGCTGTGGCAATCCATGCTGCTCACCGAGGCGCCATCGCGCAGCACCGTGATGCTGTCGGCAACGCGGCTGACTTCGTTGAGCTTGTGGGAGATCAGAATCGAGGAAATACCCTGGGCACGGAATTCCAGCAGCAGGTCGAGCAGCTTCTGGCTGTCGTTCTCCTGCAGCGCCGCGGTGGGTTCGTCGAGAATCAGCAGCTTGACGTCCTTGGCCAGCGCCTTGGCGATTTCCACCAGTTGCTGCTTGCCAACGCCGAGCTTCTCCACCGGCGTGGTGGCAATCTCGTCGAGGCCGACCTTCTTGAGCAGCCCTTCGGTACGCTGATACACCTCGGGCCAGTCGATCACGCCGTTGCTGGCGATCTCGTTGCCGAGAAACAGGTTCTCGGCAATCGACAGCAGCGGCACCAGTGCCAGCTCCTGGTGAATGATGATGATGCCTTCGCGCTCGCTGTCGCGAATGCCGCTGCAGGCCAGTGGCTTGCCTTCGTAGATGATCTCGCCGTCGTAGCTGCCGTGGGGATAGACACCACTGAGCACCTTCATCAGGGTCGATTTGCCCGCGCCGTTTTCACCGCACAGGGCATGAATTTCGCCGCGCCGCACCTTGAGGTTGACGTTGTTGAGCGCCTTCACGCCCGGGAACGTCTTGGTGATGCCGCGCATTTCCAGAATGATGTCTTGCTGCATGGCTTTATCCGTCCGCAAGGCACGCGCCAACCGCAGCGGGCGCGCCATGCTCAGGTAAACAAAGAGGTGGAGAGCCGGCAGCGCCTGGCTGCCGGCAGGGCGACGCTTACTGGACCTGGTTCTTCTGGTAGTAACCGCTGTCGATCAACACCTTTTCCCAGTTGCTCTTGTCGACGGTGACAGGCTGCAACAGGTAGGCCGGTACGACTTTCTTGCCGTTGTCGTAGGTCTTGGTGTCGTTGATCTGCGGCTCGCTGCCTTCGAGCAGCGCCTTGACCATACCGACGGTCACTTCGGCGAGCTGGCGGGTGTCCTTGAAGATCGACGAATACTGCTCGCCGGCGAGAATCGATTTCACCGACTGCACTTCCGAATCCTGGCCGGTGACGATCGGCATCGGCATGTCGCCCGAGCCATAGCCAACGCCCTTGAGCGACGACAGCACGCCGATGGAGATGCCGTCATAGGGCGACAGCACGCCATCGAGGCGCTCCTTGGTGTAGTTGGCGGACAGCAGGTTATCCATGCGCGCCTGGGCGGTGGCGCCGTCCCAACGCAGGGTGCCGACCTTGCCCATGCCGGTTTGCCCGGAGAGGATCTTGATCTCGCCCTTGTCGATCAGCGGCTGCAGCACCGACATCGCGCCGTTGTAGAAGAAGTAGGCGTTGTTGTCGTCCGGCGAGCCACCGAACAGCTCGACGTTATACGGCCCCTTGCCCCGCGCCTGCATGCCCTTGACCAGGGATTCGGCCTGCAGCACGCCGACCTTGGTGTTGTCGAACGTGGCGTAGTAGTCGACGTATTCGCTGTCGCGGATCAGGCGGTCATAGGCGATCACCTTGATGTCTGCCGCGTGGGCGTTTTCCAGGGCGTTGGTCAGCGTGGTGCCGTCGATCGCCGCAATGACCAGGACGTTGACGCCTTTGACCATCATGTTTTCGATCTGCGAGACCTGGGTGGGAATGTCGTCTTCGGCGTACTGCAGGTCGGCCTTGTAGCCGGCTTTCTCCAGCTGCTTGACCATGTTGTTGCCGTCGTCGATCCAGCGGGCGGAAGACTTGGTCGGCATCGCGATACCCACGAAGCCTTTTTCGGCAGCGCCAACCGATGCAGCACTTACCAGAGTGGCGCCCATGGCCATGGCGGCCACGAGTTTACGGACTGTGTTCATTCAGCTTCTCCTGGCGACGCCTGGCGCGCTCAGGAACGCGCGACATCGCGATTATTGTTGTTCGGGCAACGAAGAGCTCAAAGCAGCCCTGACGATAGAAGCACACCCCATATCACGCAAATTCATATTTCGCTCATCTGCATATCAATATTGGTATGCGGTGCATCGACATACGACTATTCGAGGGGCACACTCGCCCCATAACGCCAACAATGAGCACGTCATGGACATCGGTATTGCCCGCCACCTGAAGATCCCCCAACTACGGCTGATCGCCGCGATCGCCGAGCACGGCCAGCTCGGCCTGGCGGCGGACGAGCTGACCGTCACCCAGCCCGCCGCCTCGCGCATGCTCGCCGACATCGAGCACACCCTGGGCGCGCGGCTGTTCGAACGCCATGCCAAGGGCATGCTGCCGACCTTGATCGGCCGGGCACTGGCCCGCCGCGCGCACAACATGCTGGTGGAGCTGCGCGACCTGGCCCAGGACGTCGAGGAGCTCAAGCGCGGCGAAGGCGGCATGACCACGGTCGGCGCCGTTACCGGTGCGGCGGTGGGCTTCGTGATTCCGGCGATTCGCCAGCTCAAGGCAATTTCGCCGCGCGCCGATGTGCACGTCAACGTCGCCGCCAGCGACGAATTGGTGCATGACCTGGCGAGCGGCAAGAACGATTTCGTGCTGGCCCGCCTGCCCCGTGGCGTCAACCCGGCGGACTTCGAGATCTACCCGGCGCGCACCGAAACCCTCAAGCTGATCGTGCGCCAGGATCACCCCCTGGCCAACGTCGACCAGGTGACGCTGCGCGACCTGTCGAACTACGAATGGGTGATGCAAAGCCATCGGGCGCCGATCCGCGAGGCGATGGAAACGGCGTTTCTGAGTGCCGGGGCAACGCTGCCGACCAACATCACCAACACCACGTCCCTCTTGGCGATGATCGCCATCCTGGTGTCGTCATCGGCCATCGCGCCGCTGGCCAGCGAAGTGCCGGACCTGCTGCTCGGCGATCAGGTCGGCGCCAGGCTCAAGGTGCTGCCGCTGAACATGACCATCGAGATGTCGCCCTACTACCTGCTGCTGGTCAAAGGCCGCGAGCTGTCGCCGGTGGCCAACCGCCTGCGCCGGCTGGTCACGGCGGCGCTGAACAAGGCCCATTAGTGGCGCCGTGCTCAGCGCTTATTGACGCTGCAGATCCGCCTGGCCGAACAGCTCGACCAGCCAATCGACGAACACCCTCACCCTTCGCGACAGTTGGCGATGCGGCGGATATAAGGCCGCCAATTCAATCGGCGCGGGCGGATGCTCGGGCAGCACCTCACGCAGCGTGCCGGCCCGCAATTGCTCGCGCACGTGGTACAGCGGCGCCTGGATGATGCCCATGCCCGCTTCGCAGGCGGCCACGTAACCTTCCGAGCTGCTGATCGCGATATGGCCTGGCATCTCCAGCTCGTGGCGCTCGCCCGCTACGGCGAAGTCGAAGGGAAAGCGCCGGCCGGTAAGCGGTGATACATAGTTGACCGCCTGGTGCTTGCCGAGCAGCTCATCCAGATCCCGCGGCGAGCCATGCCGCTGGATATAGGCGCTGCTTGCGCAGGTGACCTGCGGCAACCGCGCCAGCGGCCGGGCGACCAGGCTGACATCATGCACATCACCGGCGCGCACCACGCAGTCGACGCCCTCGCGGATCAGATCGACCGGCCTGTCGGCGGCGCCAATCTCCAGCTCGATACGCGGGTAGCGGGCGAAGAACGCAGGCAATGCGGGGATCACCACGCGGTGGCTGAGCGAGGCTGGCAGATCGACGCGCAAACGACCTTGCGGGTTGACGCGGGCGGCGGAGAACAGTGACTCCGCGTCATCGATGTCCGCCAGTACGGCCAGACAGCGCTGGTAATAGGCGCTGCCATCGAGCGTCGGGCTGACATGCCGGGTGGTGCGCTGCAGCAGCTGCGCTCCCAGATGCCGTTCCAGCTGCTTGATCAGCTGCGTCACCGAAGCCCTCGGCAACCCCAGGCTGTCGGCGGCCTTGCCGAAGCCGCCGAGCTCGACGATGCGCGTGAAAACCTGCATGGCAAGCAAGCGATCCATAACGGGATTATTTTCCAAAGCAAAATAGTGCGTGCACTTTTAGCCGGTTTATCTATCCAGCCGCAACAACCAGACTCCCGGTTCCCCTTATTTGCAGGAGCTGACGATGAAAACCCGCCAACTTGGCCACAACGGCCCACAGCTTTCCGCCATTGGTCTGGGGTGCATGGGCATGAGCGACTTCTACACGGCTGGCCGTGACGACCAGGAGTCCATCGCCACCCTTCACCATGCCCTCGAACGCGGCCTCAACTTCCTCGATACCGCCGACATGTACGGCCCCTATACCAATGAACGGCTGCTGGGCCGTGCCCTGGCTGGCCGTCGCCATCAGGCATTCGTGGCCAGCAAGTTCGGCATCGTCCGCGACGCGAGCGACCCGCACAAACGCGGCGTCAGCGGTCATCCCGATTACCTGCGCCAATCCATCGAGGGCAGCCTGCAGCGCCTGAATACCGATTACCTGGACCTGTATTACCAGCACCGCATCGACCCGAACGTGCCCATCGAAGACACGGTTGGCGCGCTCGCCGAGCTGGTGGCCCAGGGCAAGATCCGCCATATCGGCCTCAGCGAGGTGGCGCCCGCTACCCTGCGCCGCGCTCACGCGGTACACCGCATCGCCGCGGTGCAAACCGAGTACTCACTGTGGACCCGCGACCCTGAAGAAAATGGCGTACTCGCCACCTGCCGGGAACTGGGTATCGCCTTCGTACCCTACAGCCCACTTGGCAGAGGCTTTCTGACCGGCGCACTGCAGAGCCCTGATGACTTCGAGGCCGACGATTTCCGGCGCCACAACCCGCGTTTTCAAGGCGAGAATTTCGCCAGGAACCTGCAGTTGGTCGCCAAGGTGCAGAGCATGGCGGCCGACAAGGGCGTCAGCGCCGCACAGCTGGCCCTTGCCTGGGTATTGGCCAAGGGCGACGACATCCTGCCGATCCCCGGCACCAAGCGTCGCCGCTATCTGGATGAAAACCTGGCCGCGCTGGAGATCGAGTTGAGCGTGAGCGAAGTGACGGTGCTGGATGACATCTTCCCTGCCCAGGCTATCGCCGGTGAACGTTACGCGCCCGGCTCGATGCAGACGCTGCACCTGTGAAACGAAAACGGCCTGCGCAAGCAGGCTGTGTGAAAACTACTGCGCTCGGTCATGCTGCGTTAAAAACCGGCTCAAAATGCTCATTTACACCACGTAAACTGCGCTTTTTCGCCGTTTTTTGCCTTGCCTGACCTTCGCTCGCTACGTTTTCAAACAGCCTGCCAAGGCAGGCCGTTTCGGGTAACGCGAGTAGCTTACTTGAGCGCAGCCAGGGCCGCGTCATAGTTCGGCTCGTCGGCGATTTCGCCAACCAGCTCGCTGTGCAGCACCTTGTCGTTCTCGTCCAGCACCACCACGGCGCGGGCGGCCACGCCAGCCAGCGGGCCGGAGCTCAGGGCCACGCCGTAGTCCTTGAGGAACGCGGCACCGCGCATGGTCGACAGGTTCTGGACGTTTTCCAGGCCTTCGGCACCGCAGAAACGCGCCTGGGCGAACGGCAGGTCGGCGGAGATGCACAGCACCGCGGTGTTATCCAGCTTGCTGGCTTCGGCGTTGAACTTGCGCACCGAGGTGGCGCAGGTCGGGGTATCGACGCTCGGGAAAATGTTCAGCACTTTGCGCTTGCCCGCCAGGCTGCTCAGGCTCACATCGGCCAGGCCAGCGCCAACCAGGGTGAACGCCGGCGCCTGCTGGCCGACTTGCGGCAACTGGCCAGCGACTTCAACCGGGTTACCGCGCAGGGTTACTTGTGCCATGGAACAATCCTTCTCTTGATGGGTAGAAACACGCAGGGACGGTCATCCTACGCCAGTGAAAGCGGCCCGCAACAGTTTTTAGAAGTCTCGCTTGTAGAACAGATCCAGGGAGCTGGCCAGGCCGCTCGCCGCCTCCAGGTAAAGCCGGCGCGTCAGCGCATAACGCAGCGCCACGGTATTGACCGGCTCGAATACGCCGACGCCGTAACGCAGGCTCAGGCGCTCGGACAGGTTGCCGCTGGCCACCACGCTGGTGCTGCGGCCGCTGCCATCGGTGTCCAGCTGGAAATCCTGGATGCCCAGGCTCTCGGCGACCGAGCCGGTGACCCCGGAACTGCCGGCCACACCGAGGGCCAGCGCCGCCTGGGCGAGCATGTTGCTGTCCTCGCTGCCGGTCGACAAGGGCCGCCCCAGCACCAGGTAGGACAGCGCCTGCTCCTGGCTCATGGCCGGTTCGGAGAACACCTCGGTGCGCGGCTGGTCGGCACTGCCGGTCAGGCGCAGCCCGGCCACCACGTCGTCGACCTTGCGAATCGCCTCGATGTCCAGGAACGGTTGATCGATGGGGCCGGCGAACAGCAGGCGCGCACGGCGGATGGTCAGGCGCTGGCCGTAGCCGCGGAAGCTGCCCTTGTTGAGGTTCAGCTCGCCGCGGGTATCCAGGTCATCGCCGATATGCACCCGGCCGGCCAGCTCGGCATTGAGCCCGAAACCGCTGAAGGTCAGCTTGTCGCTGCCCACGTCGACATCGATATCCATGCTGATCGCCACCGGCGGTTGCTCGCGGGCCTCGGCACCGACGATCACCGCATCGTCGGAGACCTTGACCGTGGACGGCGGCAGCTCGCGAACGACGATCTTGCCGCGCGGAATCGACACCTTGCCACTGACCGACAGCTGATCACCGGCCAGGCGCACCTGCATGTCCGGCTCGACCTCCAGATTGGCATAGGGCTCGACGGTCACCGGCAGGTGATTGCCCTGCACGTTCAGGTTGCCGCTGAGCGGGCCGCCCCAGGCCAGGGCACCGTTGAGCGTGCCCTGGCCGCGCTCGCCGCTGCGCCAGCCGCCATTGAGCTGCAGGCTTTCCCCGGCGATCAGCACGCGAACCTCCAGGTCCTCGAAACTGCTGGGCAGTTCGCCACCGGAGATTTCGCCACCGCTGAGCGCCAGTTGACCGTTCACCATCGGTTTGAGCAGGTCACCGGACAGCGTGCCGCTGCCGTTCAACTGCCCGGCCAGGCGCTCGACCATCGGCACGAACGGCCGGGCGATGGCCAGGTCGAGGCCGCTGAGGCGGAACTGGCCGGACAACGGCTTGTTCGCCGGGCGCGGGTCGAGCTGCGCCTGCACCGACAACTCGCCGATGCGCGGGCCGCGCAGGTTCAGCTCGGTGTCGATACGTTGCGGGCGCAGCTCGCTGCTCAGGCGCAAGCTGTCATAGGTGAAATCCACCCACTGGTCGTGGTCGCGCACGCGCCAGCTGCCGCTGCCGGCGTCCACCACCACGCGCCCGCTGGGGCCGGCGGCTGGCAGGTCCAGATGCACGTCGGCATCGAGGCTGCCCTGCCAGGCGAAGTCATCCGGAAACCACGGTGCCAGGCTGTCGAGCGGGAAGTCGGCGAGGCGATAACGGATCTTCGGTTGCGGCTGCAGGCGCTGGTTTTCGCCGCACAGGCTGGCCGCCCCGGAGCGCAGGCAGTGGGCGCCGAGGTCGATCTCGCCACTGGCCAGGCGCACCAGCGAGGCCGGCGCCTGCAGCCGCCAGTCCTGCCCACCGGCCTGGACGTCGGCGCGGCTCAGGCGCCCGCGCCAGTTGCCCTGCTCCAGGGTGCCGTCCAGCGCCAGGCTGGTTTGCAATTGCGGCCCCTGCAGGCTCAGGTCCAGCCGTTGTTGGCGCTGGTTACCGGCACCATTGACCGTCAGGTTGCCAAGCTGGCTGTCGCCGCTGGCGATGCCCTGGCCGCGCAACTGCACCTTGGCCTGCCCGTTGCCGTCCAGGGTGGCGTCCAGGCCGAGCTGACGCAGGCGCGTTGTCTCGAATGCCAGGCCCTGGCCATCGAGGCTGAAGGTGCCTTGCGGCGCTTGCAGGCTGCCGGCCAGGTCCAATCGCCCGGTGGCCCGCCCTTGCAACCCGGGCCACAGCTGACCGAGGCGATTGAGGGCGATGCGCAGTTGGCCCTGCAGGCGCTGATCCAGTTGGCCACTGCCGTCGATACGGTTGTCGCCCAGCCGCATGTTCACCGCGCTTAGATCCCAACGCTCACCGGCGCCTGCGACCTTGGCCTGCAGCTGCGCTGGCTGGCCGCGCAGGCGGCCTTGCAGGTCGAGGTCGCCGGTGAGTTCCAGGCGCCCATCGAGCAACTGCCCCTTGCTGCGCACCGGCCCGCCGATGCGCCCGGGCAACTCGGCGACCCAGTAGGCGGGGTCGAAATCGCTGACCTGTAATTGCGCGTCCCAACGCACGGCGTTGGCGAAACCGACGGTGAGCTGGCCATCGATCCTGCCTTGCCCAGCGCGCACCTGCAGCTGTGGCAGGTGGATCTGCTGCAGGTCGCCGCTGAACGGCGTCTGCACGCTGAACGCACCGGCCGGGCCGTCCAGCGCGGCGGAGAGGTTGCCGAGATAATTGCCGTTGTCGTAGGCGAGATCACCGCTGAGCTTCCTGATGGTGACCGGGGGCGCTTGCTGCAACGGATACAGACGCAGCCAGGGGAAGTCCTGCCAGTCGACATGGGTATCGACGCTGAAGCCTTGTTGCCAGTCGAGTCGCCCATTGATGGCCAGATGCTCGCCCGGCCCGGCCGACAGACGCAGCGTTTCGATATCTGCGCCGGCTGCATCGACACGCCCGTGCAGCGCCAGGGCAACCGGGCCCTGCTCTGCTGGCAGGGTGGCGACACCCTTGACGCGGTAGCCATCCTGCAGGTTGCCGGCCGCCTGCAGGGTAACGCCGTTCAACCGAAGGGTATCGGGCAACGAGGTTTCGGGCTTGAAGCCGTCAGCGCTAAGGCTCAGTGACGCGGGGAGGTGTTCGACCAGCGGCTGGACTTCACCACTCAGGCGCCCTGCCAGATAACCGCTGCTGTCGACCACCAGCGCCAGGCTGTCGCGCAGATTGCCCTCGACCTGCAGCTTCAGGTCCCAGGCTTTTCCATCAGGCGACGGCAACGCCGCACTGCCCTGTAGCTGCAGCGGCCATGCGCCGCTGGGCTGAACCTGGCCCTGCAGGTCGACGACCAGCTCGTCGCGCTGCACGTGCAGCCGGGTGATATTCAAGCCGTCGCTGGCCCAGTCGGCCGCGAGTTCGAGCCCCTGCAGCTGGTCATCACCATTGAGCTGCAGGCTGCCGATCCATACCTCGCCGACCTGCAGGGCCACTGGCAGATCGAGCTGCGGCAGGCTGAACGGCTCTTCGCTCGGCGGCTCGGCACTGGGTGCGAAATTCAGCTCGACGCGCTCACTGCGCAGGGTGTCGATGCACAGGGTCAAACGCAGCAGGCACGCTGGCGACCAATCAAACTGCGGCTGAGTCACCAGCACCTGGTCGGCGCCCTGCTGCCAGCGCAACTGGGCGGCGCTCCAGCGCCCGCCCAACTGCCCTTCGAAGCCGTCCACCTGCAACCCGGGCACCAGGCCGAGGGTCCAGCGGCTGCCAGAGGCCGTCGCCAGCATCCATACCAGCAGCACGAGCAGCAGCGTCAGCGCAGCGGCCAGGCTCAGGCCGGCATACTTGAGCGCCCGCCTCACAGTTCCGGGCCCATGGAAAAATGCAGGCGCACACCGCCCTCGTCATCCAGCGGATGCGCCAGATCCAGGCGCAGCGGGCCGACCGGCGACACCCAGCGCACGCCGATGCCCACCGCACTCTTGAGCGTTGGAATGTCCAGTGAATTGAAGGCGTTGCCGGTGTCGTAGAAAGTCGCCAGCCGCCATTTGTCGGCGACGCTGTACTGGTACTCGGCACTGGCGGCGAGCATGTAGCGTCCACCGATCTTGTCGCCCTGGTTGTTCACCGGCGACAGGCTCTGGTAGTCGTAACCGCGCACGCTCTGGTCACCACCGGCGAAGAAGCGCAGCGACGGCGGTACCGAGGAGTTGAAGCCCTTGGATTCGGTACCGCCGAACTGGGCGCGACCGAGAAAGCGGTGGTTCTGCCAGAGCGTGGTGAGGCCCTTGACCAGCACGTTGCCGTGCAGCACATCGGAGTCGGACAGCAACCCCTCCTTGGCCACCGAGGCGTCGAACTGCAGGCGATAGCCCTGGTTGGGATCGATGCGGCTGTCGCTGTGCAGGTAGGAATAGCTGATGCCGGGCATCAACAGGGTGCTGAGCCCCGAGTCATCGCCAAGGCGGTACTCCTCACGCTGCCATTTCAGGGAAATCACCCGCTGCCAGCCGCTGTCGAGCTTGCTGTGCCATTCCGGGCCGACGGTCAGCAGGCGGCTGAGGCTGTCGGTATTGGCCAGTTCCTCGTATTGGTAGCCGCCGGCGATGCGCAGCTTGTCGGTCATCGGTGGGTCGCCGGGGATGTCATACCACAGGCCGACGTTCTGCCGTGGCGCCGACAGCTCCATTTCCGCGCCATAGCTGTGCCCCTGCGGGTTGGCCCAGTGCCGCTCCCACTGGATGCGCCCACGCGGGCCGACGTCGGTGGAAAACCCCAGGCCCAGGCCCAGGGTACGCGGCAGACGGGTCTGCAGGTGCACGTTGACGGGAATCACCTGCTGCTCGGCCACGGTAGGGCTGGCATCGACCCGCACCGATTCGAAGTAGCCGCTCGAGCGCAGCGCCTGGTAGAGCTCGGCGATGCGCTCCGAGTCATAGGGGGTATTCGCCGGGAACGGCACCATGCGCTGCAGCAGTTCGTCATCGAAGGGCATGTCGCCTTCGAAACTGACATGGCCCAGGCTGTAGCGCGGGCCGCTGTCGTAGACCAGTTCGATATCGGCCAGGCCGGCTTGCGGGTTGATACGCAGGCTCTGCTCGGTGAAGCGCCCGTGAAAGAAACCATAGCGCGACGCCTGGTTCTGGATATGCCGCTTGGCGGCCTCGTAACGGCCATGGTTGAGCCGTGCGCCCTGGGTGAGCTGGGCGTCCTTGGGCAGTTGGAAAGCGCGCATCTGCGACGCCGGCCCTTCGACCCTGACGGTAACGTTGCCCAGACGCACCGGCTCGCCGGGCACGATCCGCACGTTCAGGCGCGGCGGCGTCTGCCGGACTACTTCAGTGCTGATCTGCGCGTGGTAATAGCCCAGCGCCTGGGCGGCTTTCTCGGCTTGGCTCTCGACCACGCGGCGCAGGCGCTGCAAGGCCTCGACGTCACGCTCGCCCAGATTGCCGATATAGCCTTCGACATTGCTTTTCAAAGCATTGTTGGCCGGCTGCACGCTGACCACCAGACGAGCATCCTCGGCAAGCAACGTGGCGCTGAATAGCAAGAGCGCGCATCCCGCGCCGAGTGTCGAAAATACTCTCATGGCGGCGATGCTATCACGGCAAACGCGCTATTCCAGTGCACTCACGAATGGAAACGAATTCCCGCTGCGCTGGCCGCCCACCGATGCGATGGGCTAGCATCGCGGGTTTACCGCCCGCTACGCTCAGGATCGCCGACATGAAACTCGTTTCCTTCAACATCAATGGCTTGCGCGCCCGCCCGCATCAACTCGCGGCACTGATCGAGAAGCACCAGCCGGATGTGATCGGTCTGCAGGAAACCAAGGTCAGCGACGACCAGTTTCCCGAAGCGGACATTCGTGCCCTGGGCTACCACGTGCATTACCACGGCCAGAAAGGCCACTACGGCGTGGCGCTGCTGTCGCGCCAGGCGCCACTCGATATCACCAAGGGCTTCCCGGACGATGGCGAGGACTCACAGCGGCGCTTTATCTATGGCACCTACGCGGACGCCAACGGCAA
The DNA here is from genome assembly GCF_031119625.1 of Pseudomonas sp. G34. GTDB lineage: Bacteria > Pseudomonadota > Gammaproteobacteria > Pseudomonadales > Pseudomonadaceae > Aquipseudomonas. The sequence continues at coordinate 79,982 of NZ_JAVHZV010000029.1, read as the reverse complement.
TCCCGTCACGGTGATGAACGGCTACTTTCCCCAGGGCGAAAGCCGCGACCACCCCACCAAGTTTCCCGCCAAGCAGCGCTTCTACGCCGACCTGCAGGCGCTGCTGGGCAGCCGCTTCGCCCACCACCAGCCGTTGATCGTCATGGGCGACATCAATATCTCCCCCGAGGACTGCGACATCGGCATCGGCGAAGTGAACCGCAAGCGCTGGCTGAAGACCGGCAAATGCAGCTTCCTGCCCGAGGAGCGCGAGTGGCTGGCCACGTTGAAGAACTGGGGCCTGGTCGACAGCTTCCGCCAGTTGCACCCGGAGGTCGATGACCGCTTCAGCTGGTTCGACTACCGTAGCCGCGGCTTCGAGGACGAGCCCAAGCGTGGCCTGCGCATCGATGTGATCCTCGCCTCGCGCGCCCTGCAGGAGCGCCTCAAGGACGCGGGTATCGACTACGAGCTGCGCGGCATGGAGAAGCCCTCGGACCACGCACCGATCTGGCTGCAACTCGCTTGATGACCGTCATCGTGTAGTCATTTTTCTGTCTTATCGTCGCAGCACTTCAACCGCCCCTTGCAAGGTGATTGCCGCATGCTGCGCACCTCAATCCGTTGTGACCACGAGACCTGGAGCCGAACGGCAACCTTCCTGCTGCTCGGTTTCGTCTTCTACCTGAGCCCCTGGACGGCCTTCGCCGCCCTGCCCCTGCCGGCTGACGACCGACCGGTGCTGCGCATCCAGGGCTCCAACACCATCGGCGCCAGGCTCGGCCCGGCCCTGGTCAAGGGCCTGCTGCAGGAGCAAGGCCTCAACGACATCCGCACCAGCGTCACCCAGGAAAACGAGCAGGCCGTGACGGCGCTCAATGGCGTGGGCCGCAAGGTCACCGTGACCATCGCCGCCCACGGGTCGGGAACCGGCTTTACCGCCATCGGCCAGGGCAGCGCCGAACTCGCCGCCTCCTCGCGCCCCATCAAGGACAGCGAAAGCGCCAGCCTGTCGTCGCTCGGCGACATGAAAAGCCGCGATGCCGAACAGGTCATCGCCATCGACGGGCTGGCCATCGTGCTGCACCCCAGCAATCCCCTCGAGGTACTGAGCACCCTGCAGCTGGCGCAGATCTTCTCCGGCGAAGTCAGCGACTGGTCACAGCTCGGCGGCCGTCCGGGTGCCATCAACCTGTACGCCCGGGACGACAACTCCGGCACCTACGACACCTTCAAGGAGCTGGTACTCAGTGCCAACGGCAAGCAATTGTCGGCCAAGGCCAAGCGCTTCGAATCCAGCGAACAGCTGTCCGACGCGGTGGCCGGCGATAACGACGGCATCGGCTTCATCGGCCTGCCCTACGTGCGCAAGGCCAAGGCAGTGGCCATCGCCGCCGGCGATTCGCAGCCGATGGCGCCCAGCGTGACGCTGATCGCCACCGAGGATTACCCGCTGTCCCGCCGGCTGTTCCTGTACGGGCCGCCGAAGCATGCCAACCCCTGGGCCGAAGCCCTGCTGCAATTCGCCCAGAGCCCCAGGGGCCAGGCGATCGTCGCGCAGAACGGTTTCATCGCGCAGACCGTCGAAGCGGTCAAAATCGACGCCACCGCGGATATGCCAGCGGCCTACCAGGCGCTAGCCCGCAGCGCCCAGCGCCTGTCGGTGAACTTTCGCTTCCAGGAAGGCAGCGCCAGCCTGGACAACAAGGCTCAGCAGGACCTGCGCCGCGTGCTCGACTACCTGCGCCAACACGACAAGCTGCAGAACAAGGTGGTGCTGGTCGGCTTTGGCGACCCCAAGGCGGTCTCCGCCCGCGCCGAGCTGCTTTCCAAACTGCGCGCCATGGCGGTACGTCGCGAGCTGGTTCGCGAAGGCGTGGTGCTGCGTGAGGTGACCGGCCTGGGTGACGAACTGCCGGTGGCCGACAACGAGGGCGACAGCGGGCGGCTCAAGAATCGCCGCGTGGAGGTCTGGGTTTACTGATTTCTTCAGGCCCGGCCGGCACTTGCTCAACCGCGTGATTCATCCTAGCCTTGTCAGCATGTGACGCCGGGCCCCTCTGGCGATGAGTCCTCTCATCGTGATGTCGGAGTCACTAAGTTGAATCTCAACTTAGGCATCGACAGGGAGGGCCCATGACAGCTCTACATGCCTTTATGCTCACGCCGTTTCTCGGCACCCCGTACTACTTCTGGCTGGCCTTCATCGTCATCGTCATCGCGCTGCTGGTCTTCGACCTTGGCGTGCTGCACCGCGACCAACACGAAATCGAAATGCGCGAGAGCCTGCTGCTCTACTCGGGCTACTTCAGCGTGGGCGTCGCCTTTGGCGGCTGGGTGTGGTGGGAATTGGGCGCCACCAAGGCGCTGGAGTTCTACACGGGCTTTCTGGTCGAACAGTCGCTGTCGATGGACAATGTCTTCGTGATGGCGATGATCCTCGGCTTCTTCGGCATCCCGCGTAAATACCAGCACCGCGTATTGTTCTGGGGAATCATCGGCGTGGTGGTGCTGCGCGCGATCATGATCGGCCTGGGAACCGCCCTGGTGCAGCAGTTCGACTGGATCCTCTACGTGTTCGGTGCATTCCTGCTGTTCACCGGCATCAAGATGCTGTTCAGCAAGGACCATGACGAGCACCCGGATCTGTCGCAGAACAAGCTGCTGATCTTCCTGCGCAAACACATCCGGGTTACCGATGACCCGCACGGCGGCAAATTCCTGGTACGCCAGAAGGACCCGGCCAGCGGCAAGATGCTGCTGTTCGCCACCCCGCTGATGCTGGCACTGGTGCTGATCGAACTGGCGGATCTGGTGTTCGCGGTGGACAGCGTACCGGCGGTGTTCGCCATTACCCAGGATCCGTTCATCGTCTACACCTCGAACATCTTCGCGATCCTCGGCCTGCGCGCGCTGTACTTCGCCCTGGCCGCACTGATGCACCGCTTCGTGTACCTCAAGTACGCACTGGCCATCGTGCTGATGTTCATCGGTTGCAAGATTTTCCTGCACAGCTTCATCAAGGTGCCCGCCTTGCTGTCGCTCGGCGTTACCATGGGCGTACTGGTCGGCGGCGTGATCCTGTCGCTGCTGAAAACCCGTGACAACAAACCTGCCGAGACGACGTGAACGAACAAGACGTGCTGCTTGAGCGAACGAACCAGCCCGACGGCGTACGCTGGTGCGTGCGCCTGGGCAAGCGCACGCTGGTGTTCGACGATGAAAGCGCCGCGCGTGCCTTCGCGGCCCAGTTGCACATGCGCCTGAACCGCGAGCCGCTGAGCCTGGTGCCCAATGCCGACAAGGAGCCGGGCAGCTAGGCCTTGTGCAGGTACTTGCCCAGCTCGAACTTGCCGATCGCCGCACGGTGCACTTCATCGGGGCCATCGGCCAGGCGCAAGGTACGCTGCATGGCGTACCAGTAGGCCAGCGGGAAATCGCCACTGACCCCTGCCCCGCCATGCATCTGAATGGCGCGGTCGATCACCTTCAAGGCCACGTTGGGTGCCACCACCTTGATCTGGGCGATCTCGCTGGCGGCCACCTTGTTGCCGACGGTATCCATCATGTACGCCGCATTGAGGGTCAGCAGGCGTGCCATGTTGATCTCCATGCGTGACTCGGCAATCAGGTCGATGTTGCCGCCCAGGCGGGCCAGTGGCTTGCCGAACGCGGTACGCCCAAGGGCGCGCTCGCACATCAGCTTCAAGGCCCGCTCCGCCATGCCGATGGAGCGCATGCAATGGTGGATGCGCCCAGGCCCGAGGCGCCCCTGGGCAATCTCGAAACCGCGTCCCTCACCGAGCAGCACGTTGTGGTAGGGCACCCGTACGTCTTCGAACAACACTTCGGCGTGGCCGTGGGGCGCGTCGTCATAGCCGAACACCGGCAACGGCCTGAGCACTTTCAACCCTGGCGTGTCCATGGGCACCAGAATCATCGAGTGCTGCTGATGACGCGGGCCCTCCGGGTTGGTCAGGCCCATGAAGATCATGATCTTGCAGCGCGGGTCACAGGCGCCCGAGGTCCACCACTTGCGGCCATTGATCAGCCAACTGTCGCCATCGCGAACGGCCGTGGCCTGCATATTGGTGGCGTCCGACGAGGCGACCTCCGGTTCGGTCATGGCGAATGCCGAGCGAATCTCACCGCTCAACAGCGGCTCGAGCCATTCACGCTTCTGCGCTTCGCTGCCATAACGCACCAGCACCTCCATGTTGCCGGTATCGGGCGCGGCGCAATTAAACGGCTCGGGGCCGATCAGCGAACTGCCCATGATTTCCGCCAGCGGCGCATATTCGGTATTGCTCAGCCCGGCACCCAGCTCGGAATCGGGCAGGAACAGGTTCCACAACCCCTCGCCTTTGGCGCGGTCCTTGAGCTGCTCCATGATCGCCGTCGGCTGCCAGCGATCACCTTCGGCGACCTGGCGCTCGAACTCGGCCTCGGCCGGATGGACATGGGCCTGCATGAACGCGCTGACACGCTCGCGCAATTGCTGAACCTTGGGGGAATAGGCGAAATCCACGGCGTACCTCGGCTGCATTTCTGTGTGCGGAGGATGCTAGTGGACGCCGGGTCATTTATCGACGCTATTTTCGGCGTGTATTAACATTCATCACCGATATAAGATCTGCGCACAAGAACAACCTACGGAGTCGCTCAGGCATGAACCTGAACAAGGTGGATCTCAATCTTTTCGTGGTCTTCGATGCCATTTACAGCGAAGCCAACCTCACCCGCGCCGGGCAGATCGTTGGCATCACCCAGCCTGCGGTATCCAACGCCCTGGCGCGCCTGCGCGAAACCTTCAATGACCCGTTGTTCGTGCGCACTGCCCAGGGCATGGTGCCCACGCCCATGGCGCAGAACATCATCACCCCGGTGCGCAACGCCTTGCAGCAACTGCGCATCTCGGTGCAGGAGAGCCGCACCTTCAATCCGGCACAGGCGACCAAGAGCTTTCGCATCAGCATGACCGACCTGACCGAGGCGGTGGTGCTGCCGCCGCTGTTTCAACGCCTGCGCCGCCAGGCACCCAGCGTGACCATCGAAAGCATGCTGGTTCGCCGCCGTGAAACCACCAAGGAGCTGGCGGCCGGTCGACTGGATTTCGCCGTGGACGCCCCCCTGAACATCGACCCGCAGGTGCGCCACGTCAAGCTGATGGAAGATCGCTATGTCTGTGCCATGCGTCATGGGCATCCACTGGCCAAGGAAAAGCTCAGCCTGGAAGCCTACCTGTCACTGACCCACATCCAGATATCCAGCCGCCGCAGCGGCCTGGGCTATGTCGACCTGGCATTGGGGAAGATGGGTATTCAGCGACGTATCGCCCTGCGCTCGCAGCATTATCTGATGGCCTGCCGGGTAATGCGCGATACCGACATGGCGATCACCGTACCGGAGCGTTTTGCCCGCGACAACGACCTGCATTTCAGTGAGTTGCCAGTGGCTGGCATCCCTTCCCTGGAGACCCACCTGTACTGGCACGAAAGTACCGATCAGGATCCCGCCAACCGCTGGATGCGTGAGCAGATCATCGAGATCTGCCAGCGCATTAGCGCCGAGGAGCGCAAGCTCGCGGCCAACGCCGACGCCTGAGATCAGTTGGACCAGGTTCAGCTGGAATAGTCCAGCACCGTCCAGATGCGCGTCAGCCCCTCGCCGATCACGCAATTGGATGCGCCCAGCTGCTTGTTGTCGTGCAGGGTCATGCGGGTGGTCACCCCGTCGGCGGCGTCCTGGCGCTCCACCAGCCACTGCAGCTTGCCGCAATTGGGCGTGTCGATCACGTAACTGGCTGCCACCGGGGCATGGTCGCCCGCCAGCTTGATGGCATCGACCACCACACCGTGCTCTTCGACGCGCTTGCCATCGGAAACCAGCACCGCCCAGGCCTGGTTGTCTTCGATGACCAGGTAATTGGCATTGACCTTGGGTTGCTCGACCTGGGGTTGCACGCAACCGGTCAGTGTTACCAACAGCACAATTGTCATGAGTATCTGGTGCATTACAGGGAGTCCTCGGCATTGATCAGCGGCGCCATTTAGCGCCGCGGGACATGGGAGTCAGCAAGCGTCGAGACCCACTATTACCGAATACTGTTTATTTGTACAGTGCTTTTGAATTATCCTAGCAGCCGTCACCACATGATCGCAGCCGCGGAGATTGCCCGGCGAGATCAGGCCTATAGCGGGAGCCTAACGATGCTGGACGTATTGCAACTCAAACACACGGTCAATCGGATGCCCCTGGACAAGGTGCGCCTCACCGTCGAAGAACTGCATCTGGAGGGGATCGTTACCGAAGGTAAAACGCCATTCAACCGCCTGCACTTCAACACCTGCTTCGCCGAGATCGAGGCATTGCTGCAACGGGCGGGCTATCACCGCCAGCTGGATGTGGTTGGCTACCAGGGACTGGCTTACGCGATGTTCGACCCCAATCGCTGGGAAGCCGTCGAGGTACTGCACTGGCTCAGGGACTATATCGAGGAAGCGCGGGCCTGCCCGGCTTCATGATGGAGCACGCCTGCCGCCTGTTGCCCACTGATGGTTCAGCGCTCATGGCGCTGGGTCGACAAACCGGAATCGGCAGGCCGGCCTGGCCTATGGCGCGATGTTTGCTTAACTGGAATGAATGACACGTGGCAGCCCTCATCTGGGAAGCCCGGTAACGGACACGGCATCTGCCCGATCACCCTCCCCCCCATCGGGTGATCGGGTAGATGCCGTTTTTATTTGCACCCGCCTTTTCTGCAGGCAAAGAAAAACCCGGCCTAAGCCGGGTTTTTTTTGATGCCTGAGCCTATTACTGGGCTTGGGCTTCTACTTCAGCTTCTACGCGACGGTTGATAGCGCGGCCTTCTTCGGTAGCGTTGTCAGCAACCGGACGGGACTCGCCGTAACCAACGGAGTTGACGCGATCAGCGCCTACGCCGTACTGGTTGACCAGCACGTCACGAACAGCGTTTGCACGACGCTCGGACAGCTTCTGGTTGTAAGCGTCAGTACCGACGGAGTCAGTGTGACCCTCAACGGTGGTGCTGGTTTGCGGATACTGGTTCATGAAGTCAGCCAGGTTCTTGATATCACCGTAGCTTTCTTGCTTGACAGCAGCCTTGTCGAAGTCGAATTTCACGTCCAGTTCGACGCGAACGACTTGCGGAGCTTCTTCAACGACCGGAGCCGGTGCCGGAACTGGCTCTGGAGCCGGCTCGGTTACCTGAGCAACCTGACGGGTGCTGCCGCCGAAGTTCAGACCGACACCCACGCCGGCTTGCCATTCGGTGTCACCTTTGTCGATGTTGTACAGGGCTTCAACGCCAGCACGAGCGTACAGCATCTCGGTGAAGTAGTACTTCGCGCCGCCGCCAACGATGGCCAGAGTGGAAGTGTCACGACCGCCTTTGTTGGCGTCGCCGATGCTCTGGTGACCAACGCCGCCGGAGACGTATGGACGCAGACCTACACCCGGCTGGCCGAAGTGGTAGAGAGCTTTAAGATCAGTCAGGTTGCCCTTGATGTTCTTGCTGCCAGCAGCGCCTTCGCCACGCAGGTCGTGGTACTCGCCGTACGACAGTGCCAGCTCGACATCGTCGGTCAGGTAGTAACCAACGCTTGCGCCGAACAGGTTGCCTTCGTCGTGAGCGAAATCACGCTGAACGTCGGTGAAGTAGCGGTTGGCAAAGCCTTCCACCTCGACAGCGCCTTGGCCTTGAGCCAGCACGCCCATGGAGGTAGCGGCTACCAAGGAGCCAATGACTACGCCTAAGGTGTTTTTCAGTTTCATCCGTTAAATCCCCATCTATGAGTGATTGATCCGCATGCAGGTAGACATGCGAGTCTGCGGTAAGTTTAACAAAACTCACCTTTGCCAGTTAAAGCCTGCACCGAACTAACTTTCGGTAATACCTGCAAACTTTTCCCGCAATCGGTCCAATGCGCGCTTGTAGCGCATTTTGGTTGCGCTGAGCCCCATGTGCATGATGTCGGCGATCTCCTGAAACTCCAGCTCTGCGACAAAACGCAGCACCAGAATCTCCCGGTCGATCGGATTCACGTGCACAAGCCAGCGATCCAAACCACCTGGATCCTCTATCTTCGGCGCCTTTTCTTCCGACGCTTCTTCCAGAGGATCCAAACTCAGCGCATCCATCAAACGACGTTTGCGACGCTCCTTGCGGTACTGAGTGATGCATTCGTTGTAGGTAATGCTGTAGAGCCAGGTCTTGAACTTCGATTTACCCTCGAAGTTCTTCAGCCCATAAAGAACCTTGAGCATCACTTCCTGACAGACATCGTCGGCATCGCGATCGTTCCCTAAATATCGCGCACATACATTGAACAGGGTGCGCTGGTAACGACGCATCAATTCTTCGTAAGCGCGCGTTACATGGAACAGCTCGTCATGGGCACGCGCCACCAGCTCCTCGTCGGAGAGCTCGCGTGGGTCATAGCGCAGTGACGGTGATTGGGGTGCGTTCAAAGCAGGTCGGGCCAACGGTCAGGACGAAAACAGCCAGCGCCTGTTCGTACAGGCCGCTGGCTGGGCGCATAGGGTAGCAGAAATGCCCCTTAGCGGCTGCTTACCCGCTGCTCGAGCAGCACGCGATTGGACAACGAGACCAATTCCCCCGAGTCCGTCAGCACCGTGGTCTTGACCGTACCGATCTCCTCGATCTGCCCTTCGACGCCGCCCACCTCTATTTGCTGGCCGACCTGATACAGCTCACGCACATAGATGCCGGCCAGGATCTGGCTCGCCAACTCGCGGCTGCCCAGCCCCAGCGCCAGCGCCACGGCCAGGCCGACGGAAATCAGCACGATGGCGATGACGTTGTTGAGCAGGTCGGTCTTCACCTCCAGCTGGCCGATGGCCACGGAGATGCTGATGATGATCACCAGGCCCTGGGCCAGGCGCGCCAGGCCATGGGCATATTCCAGCCCGACGCCTTCGGCGGCGCCACGCACCAGGCCGCTGAGCAAATGGGCGAGCAGCACGCCGGCAAGCAGGATCAGCGCCGCACCGAATACCTTGGGCAGGTACAGCGCCAGGACGTCGAGGGTGGCCGAAACGCGCTCCAGGCCCAGCGACTCGGCAGCCGAGACCAGGAATATCAGCAGCACGAACCAGTAGACGATCTTGCCGATCAGGGTCGAAACCGGCACCTGGAAACCGGCGCGCCCCAGGATCTTGGTCAGCCCGGTGCCGGCCATCAGGCGATCCAGGCCCAGCTTGCCAAGCAGTTTGGACAGCAAGGTGTCGAGCAGCTTGGCGACGATGAAGCCCAGCAGCACCAGCACCAGCGCCACGAACAGATTGGGAATGAAGCTGGCGACTTTCGTCCACAGCGCCGTCATCGCGGCGACCAGGCTATGAGTCCAGGGATCGAGTTCCATTTCATTGAGCCTTATCGGAAGAACGAGCAGAAGCACGGCGGCGTGACACCGGTGCGACATGGGAAGAGCCATTGTTGAGGGCGATCATCAGGGCGCTGGCCCAGTGGCCCATCAAGCCGAACAGGTCGCCCGCGCCCACCTGGCGGTTGGCGGTTTTCAGGACGCGGTTCAGGCAGGCATCGTCGTCGCGCGCTGGCGAAGACGAGGCTTTCAACAAATCACGCAGAGATTCTTCAAATGGATCGTGCATGGCAGACCTCACAGAACGTCTCCGCTAGACGAAGCGGCTGCGCGGCGAGTCACATCAGACCCATCGCAGGCGGCGAAACAGCAGCCACTGGCCCAGACCGATCAGCACCATCAACAGGCACGCGATCAGGAAGCCATAGGGGCTCTCGGCACCGGGAATGCCACCGACGTTGATGCCCAAGAGACCGGTGACGAAACTCATGGGCAGGAAGATGCAGGTGATGATGCCGAAGCGGAACATGATGTGGTTCATGCGCACGTCCAGCCGGCGGTTCTCCGTTTCCAGCAGCAGGCCGATGCGCTCGCGCGTCAGCTCCAGCTCCTCGAGATAGCGCAGCAGGCGGTTGTTGAGCTCGTTCCAGTACAGGCTGTCTTCGTGGCTGAGCCAGGGCAACTGGCTGCGCGTGAGCTGTGCGTAGATATCCCGCTGCGGCGACAGGAAGCGCCGCAAACCGGCGGCGCGGCGACGGATATGCAGCAACAGGCCGTGATCGGGCAAGCTGCGCTCGTTGCCATCGACCTGCTCTTCCTGCCCGTCGACCAGGTCGGAGAGCCCGGTCACCAGATCCTCGACCTTGTCGGTGAGGTAATCACTGAGCTGCAGGATCAGCTCGGAGGCATTTCGCGGGCCCTTGCCCGCCTGCAGCCGCTCGATTAGGTCTTCGGTGGCGCGCAGCGGCCGCAAGCGCAACGAGATCACCCGCTGCGCATCCGCGAAAATACGCACCGAGACCATGTCCTCGGGCTCGGCCCCGGGGTTGAGGTTGACCCCGCGCAGGAACAGCAGCAATTCGTCGTCCGGCAGTGGCAAGGCGCGCGGGCGGGTATTTTCCTCGAGCAGCAGGTCGCAGGCGAACTCGCTCAACCCACTGTCGTGGCGCAGCCAGCTCTGGGTCTGCGGGTGGCTGCGATCCCAGTGCAGCCACAGGCTCTGCCCCTCCTCGAGCTGCAAGGCGTCGAGCTGCTCGCGGGCCACCGCCTGGGCGCCGCCCCTGCCGTCCAGCACGAAGCCATGTACCAGGCCCCACTGCGCGTTGTCTTCCTCGTGCATCCATCCCTCTCGATAACTGCCAGGCGATTGAATACCCGGTTACTCGGTTTGCAGCGCCTGGGGTGAAACGATGATGCCGTTGTTGTCGGCATACAGGTATTCGCCGGGGCGGAAGGTGACGCCGCCAAAATTGACCACCACGTTGAGGTCGCCCAGGCCACGCTTGTCGGTCTTCATCGGGTGGCTGCCCAGGGCCTGCACGCCCAGATGGGTCTGCGCCAGCACGTCGACGTCCCGCACGCAGCCGTAGATCACCATGCCTTCCCAGCCGTTGCTGGCGGCCTTTTCGGCGATCATGTCGCCCAGCAACGCGCAGCGCAAAGATGCCCCACCGTCGACTACCAGCACCTTGCCGGCACCCGGCTGGTCGGCCTGGGACTTGACCAGGGAATTGTCCTCGAAGCATTTGACGGTGACGATCTGCCCGCCAAACGAGTCGCGGCCGCCGAAGTTGCTGAACATCGGCTCCACGACGCTGACCAGTTCCGGGTTGGCGTCACACAGATCGGGCGTGCTGTAGTGCATGGCGAAACTCCTGGTTGGTGTTCGAAGCCTGCAGCATAGCCTTATCCGCCATGCCTCGGACACTCTCGGCACGCCGTATCACGGCACCGCGGCAATCGCCGCGCCGCCCGGCTCATCCGCCTCAGGGCGGGGCGATTGGCGCTCACCCATCAGCCAGCGCAGCACCAGCGGCCATACTTCGTCCTGGGCCGGCTTGCTGACCAGCATCTGCACGTGATCGTAGTCATGGGCAAAGCCCTGGCCACGCCCCAGATTGACGAACGTGCGGTCTGCCGAGGCAAATTGCTCGAACAAGGCGCGACAGGCCTCGGGCGGAGATTGCCGGTCGGCGTCACTGACCACCACCAGCAGCGGTACGGCGACCCTTTGCAGCCCGGCCCACCAGTCCTGCTCGGCATCGCCGAAACGCCCGAACAGGCGGTGCCAGCGCAGGGTTTCCAGGGCGATGCCGATCGGCTCGTCCTCCGGCCCGCGCTTGAGCCGCGCCCCCGAGAGCACCGCCAATCGTTTGAGCAGCAGGCGTGCGAGCCACTCGACGGGGGGCACCTTGAGCATCCAGTAACGGCGGCTGACCTCGGCCCCGAACAGCCCCAGGCTGGCCACACCGTGCGGCGCCAGGTAACCGCCGCCCAGGGCTGCAGCCAGTGTCACGCCGCCCAGCGAATGGCCGAGCCAATGGATGGGTGCCGGATTCTGCTCGGCAACGAACGCGGCGATTGCCGGCAGATCGTAGCGGGCGTAGTCGGCCACACAGTTATGCCGGTAGGCCAGGTTGCGCGGCGACAGGCCATGGCCGCGCATCTCGGCGATCCACACATCGAAACCGGCACGCACCAGGTACGGCGCCAGGCCAATGCCGCCCGGCGAGTACCAGAAACGCCGATTGGAAAAGCTGCCATGCAGCAGGATCACCGGCTCGCCACGGGCCTGCTGCTGCCCCGCCAAACCCAGGCGGGTAACGGCCAGTTCGACACTGAAGTCCGGACTGTTGGCCGGTTTGAGGCGGTACACATCTTCACTCAGATCACCACGCAGCTCGGCACTCAGCAACGCTACGGGAAACAACTCACTGCTGCTTTGCATCTTCTTCGCTCTGACCCAACAGACTGCCAGCCCCAGGGATCACCCGCTGGCCGGCAGCAAAATTCAAGATTTCCTAAACGGCCAACGGTGGCCCGCAGGCTTGGCGCCCGCACAGCGACGACCCGAAGGGTGGCCGCCAGGGAGGGTAGGCCACAAAAAAGGGCAGGTAGAACCTGCCCTCGGGTCATCCTTCACACCATTGGATCAGCTGGGCTGACCTTCGGCCAGGAAGAACCAGGTTTCCAGTACCGAATCCGGGTTCAGGGAAACGCTTTCGATGCCCTGCTCCATCAGCCAGCGCGCCAGGTCCGGGTGGTCCGACGGGCCCTGACCGCAAATGCCGATGTACTTGCCGGCCTTGTTGCATGCCTGGATGGCGTTCGACAGCAGCTTCTTGACCGCCGGGTTACGCTCATCGAACAGATGCGCAACGATCCCGGAATCGCGATCCAGGCCCAGGGTCAGCTGGGTCAGGTCGTTGGAGCCGATGGAGAAACCGTCGAAGTACTCGAGGAACTCCTCGGCCAGGATGGCGTTGGACGGCAGCTCACACATCATGATGACCTTCAGGCCATCCTGGCCGCGCGCCAGGCCATTCTCGGCCAGCAGGTCGACCACCTGCTTGGCTTCGCCCAGGGTGCGCACGAACGGCACCATGATCTCGACGTTGCTCAGGCCCATCTCGTTGCGGACCTTCTTCAGCGCCCGGCACTCGAGCTCGAAGCAGTCCCGGAACGACTCGCTGATGTAGCGCGAGGCGCCGCGGAAGCCGAGCATCGGGTTCTCTTCTTCCGGCTCGTACAGCTTGCCGCCGATCAGGTTGGCGTATTCGTTGGACTTGAAGTCGGACAGGCGCACGATGACCTTTTTCGGCCAGAACGCCGCGGCCAGGGTGCTGATGCCCTCGACCAGCTTCTCGACGTAGAAATTCACCGGGTCGTCGTAGCCGGCAATGCGCTTCTCGACGCTTTCGCGGATTTCCGGCGGCAGACCGTCCATGTTCAGCAGCGCCTTGGGGTGCACGCCGATCATGCGGTTGATGATGAACTCCAGGCGCGCCAGGCCGATACCGGCGTTGGGCAGCTGGGCGAAGTCGAAGGCACGATCCGGGTTGCCGACGTTCATCATGATCTTGAACGGCAGATCGGGCATGGCGTCGATGGAGTTCTGGCGGATGTCGAAGCCCAGCTCGCCCTCGAAAATGAAGCCCGTGTCGCCTTCGGCGCAGGAAACCGTCACGCCCTGGCCGTCACGCAGGGCGTGGGTGGCATTGCCGCAACCGACCACCGCCGGAATACCCAGCTCACGGGCGATGATCGCCGCATGGCAGGTACGCCCGCCACGGTTGGTGACGATGGCGCTGGCGCGCTTCATCACCGGTTCCCAGTCCGGGTCGGTCATGTCGGAAACCAGCACGTCGCCAGGCTGCACCTTGTCCATCTCGGACACGTCGTTGATCACCCGCACCTTGCCGGCGCCGATCTTCTGGCCAATGGCGCGGCCTTCGACCAGTACGGTGCCTTTTTCCTTGAGCAGGTAGCGCTCCATCACGGTGGCGCTGGCACGGCTCTTCACGGTTTCCGGACGGGCCTGAACGATGTACAGCTTGCCGTCGTCACCGTCCTTGGCCCACTCGATGTCCATCGGGCGGCCGTAGTGCTTCTCGATGATCATCGCCTGCTTGGCCAGTTCGCTGACCTCGGCATCGCTCAGGCAGAAGCGCGCGCGGTCGGCGCGGTCGACATCGACCACCTTGACCGACTTGCCGGCCTTGGCTTCGTCGCCGTAGATCATCTTGATCGCCTTGCTGCCCAGGTTGCGGCGCAGGATCGCCGGACGGCCGGCTTCCAGGGTCTGCTTGTGGACATAGAATTCGTCAGGGTTGACCGCGCCCTGCACCACCGTCTCACCCAGGCCGTAGGCGCCGGTGATGAACACCACATCGCGAAAGCCCGATTCGGTGTCGAGGGTGAACATCACGCCGGCGGTGCCGGTTTCCGAACGCACCATGCGCTGCACGCCGGCAGACAGGGCGACCAGTTTGTGGTCGAAGCCCTGGTGCACGCGGTAGGCGATGGCGCGGTCGTTGAACAGCGAGGCGAAGACTTCCTTGGCGGCGCGGATGACGTTCTCGACGCCGCGGATGTTCAGGAAGGTTTCCTGCTGACCGGCAAAGGAGGCATCCGGCAGGTCTTCGGCGGTGGCCGAGGACCGCACGGCTACCGCCATGTTGTCGTTGCCGTTGGCCATGGCGGCGAAGGCGGTGCGAATCTGCTCGTTGAGCTCGGCCGGGAATTCGGCCTCCATCACCCACTGGCGAATCTGCGCACCGGTCTTGGCCAGGGCGTTGACGTCGTCGACGTCCAGGGCGTCCAGCGCTTCGTGGATCTGCGCATTGAGGCCGCTCTGCTCGAGGAAGTCGCGATAGGCCTGGGCCGTCGTGGCGAAACCACCGGGAACCGAAACGCCAGCGCCCGCCAGGTTGCTGATCATCTCGCCGAGGGAGGCGTTCTTGCCCCCTACATGCTCGACGTCGTGATTGCCGAGCTTATCGAGGGAAACTACGTACTCTGCCAAGGTGATCTCTCCACTTCAGTGTTGGAAAAGCTCATGGGCTGGAAACGCCGTCGGCATGCGCCGGGTGGACAATGGCCTGGCCCTGGAAAATAAGTAACAATGCAAACCCATCAGGGCCGGCAAAAAACCGACCTATCATAGCCAAGATTCGTTCCCAGCTTATAGGCCATTTGCGCAATGACACGAACCGCGTACTTCATCTCCGACGGCACCGGTATCACCGCAGAAGCATTGGGGCAAAGCCTGCTGGCCCAGTTCGACACCATCGGCTTCACCAAGCTCACGCGGCCCTACGTGGACAGCGTCGAAAAGGCGCGCGCCATGGTACAACAAATCAATAATGCCGCCGACAAGGATGGCGCCAACCCGATCATCTTCGCCACCATCGTAGACCAGCAGGTTCACGATATCCTGGCCGAGTCGCGCGGTTTCATGATCGACATCTTCTCGACCTTCCTGGCGCCGCTGGAGCAGGAACTCGCCTCGCACTCGTCGTATTCGGTAGGCAAGTCGCACTCGATCAGTGGCAACGCCAACTACATGGAGCGCATCGAGGCGGTCAACTTCGCCCTCGACAACGACGATGGCGCGCGCACCCATTACTATGACAAGGCCGACCTGATCCTGGTCGGCGTGTCGCGTTGCGGCAAGACCCCGACCTGCCTGTACATGGCCATGCAGTACGGCATCCGCGCCGCCAACTACCCGCTCACCGAGGACGACATGGAACGCCTGCAACTGCCGGCCTCGCTGAAGAAATACCGCGAGAAGCTGTTTGGCCTGACCATCGACCCCGACCGCCTGGCGGCGATTCGCAACGAGCGCAAGCCCAACAGCCGCTACGCCAGCTACGCTCAGTGCGAATTCGAGGTGCGCGAAGTGGAAAGCCTGTTCCGCCGCGAATCGATCGCGTTCATCGACTCCACGCATTTCTCGGTCGAGGAAATCTCCGCCAAGATCCTGGTGGAAAAAGGCGTCGAACGCCGCTTCAAGTAACCGCCCCTGTGAGGGACTTGCCATGATGCTGTCCGATGCCGTGCTGTTCGCCCCGCTCGCCTTTGTGATCGCGCTGACGCCGGGGCCCAACAACTTCTGTGCGATGAACAACGGCATTCGTCACGGCATTGCCGCGGCCCTGCTGGCCACCACCGGGCGGGTGGCGGCGTTCAGCATCTTTCTGAGCATTTCCGCCGTTGGCCTGGGCGCCATGCTGCTGGCGTCGGAAACCGCCTTCACGGTGATCAAGTGGGTCGGCGCGCTGTACCTGCTGTATCTGGGTATCAGCGCCTGGCGCAGCCGTGAGTTCAGCGGCCTGGATCTTGAAGGCGCCGTGCCCGCCGTGCAGCCGCAGCGCCAGCTCGGCAAGCTGATGCTGCAGGAGTTCCTGATCGGCATCAGCAATCCCAAGGCTATCCTGCTGTTCGCCGCGGTGTTCCCGCAGTTCATCAAGCCGGGCCAGCCTGCCATCGAGCAATTCGTCTACCTGGGTGCCACCTACCTGCTGGCCGAATACGCGGCTTCCCTGGTCTATGCCCTGTTCGGCCGGCAGATCCGCCGCTTTATCCGCACGCGGCGAGGGGCGCAGCGCTTGAATCGCACCACCGGCGCCTTTTTCATGGGCGCCGGCGGCCTGCTGCTGAGCACCACTCAGCGCTAGCCTGGTACGCGAACCCAGCCTTCCATCAGAATTCGTGCGCTGCGGCTCATGATCGCCTTGGTGACCGCCCACCTGCCATTCACCTGAGTGGCCTCGGCGCCGACCCGCAAGGTGCCGGAAGGATGCCCAAAACGCACCGCCTGCCGCTCACCGCCGCCAGCAGCCTGGTTGACCAGGGTGCCGGGTACCGCCGCCGCCGCGCCGATGGCCACCGCGCAGGTGCCCATCATGGCGTGATGCAGCTTGCCCATGGACAGCGCCCGTACCAGCAGATCCACCTCACCCGCCTCGACCGTCTTGCCGCTTGAGGCGGTGTAGTTTTTCGGTGGGCTGACGAAGGCGATCTTGGGGGTGTGCTGGCGAGTCAGCGCCTCCTCCGGCGTCGTGATCAAGCCCATGCGCAGTGCCCCGGCCACACGAATCTGCTCGAAACGCGCCAGCTGCGCCGGGTCCGCGTTGATGTCGTCGCGCAGCTCGGTGCCTTGATAGCCGATATCCACCGCGTTGACGAAGATGGTCGGAATACCCGCAGAGATCATGGTCGCCTTGAAAGTACCGATGCCGGGCACTTCGAGGTCGTCCACCCGATTGCCGGTGGGAAACATCGAGCCGCCCTGCTCGCCATCATCGGACGGGTCGAGAAACTCCAGCACGATCTCCGCCGCCGGGAAGGTCACCCCATCGAGTTCGAAATCGCCGGTTTCCTGCACCTGACCGTCGGTGATCGGTACGTGGGCGATGATGGTTTTCTGAATATTGGCCTGCCAGATACGCACCACGCAGGTGCCGTTGTGCGGAACACGTGACGGATCGAGCAAGCCAGCGTGGATGGCGAAAGCGCCAGCCCCGGTAGACAGGTTGCCGCAATTGCCGCTCCAGTCGACGAAGGCCTTGTCGATCGACACCTGGCCGTAGAGGTAGTCGACATCGTGACCGGGCTGGCTGCTTTTCGACAGGATCACGCATTTGGAGGTACTCGAGGTCGCGCCGCCCATGCCATCGATCTGCGCCGAGTACGGGTCGGGGCTGCCGATCACCCGCATGAACAACTTGTCGCGGGCCTCGCCCGCAACCTGGCATTGCTCGGGAAGATCCTGCAAACGGAAGAACACGCCCTTGCTGGTACCGCCACGCATATAGGTGGCGGGAATTTTCACTTGCGGCAGATAAGCCATGAGTGCAGTCCTGATAGGAAGTGATGGTGCTGGCTTTTCCCGGATGGCATCCGGGCTACGCGATTGCCTCCCCTCTCCCGCTTGCAGGAGAGGGGCTGGGGTAGTCGTAGGGTAGGCGCCTTTTCCATCCACCGTGGAGACGCCCGTGGTGGATCGGTAAAGCGTGATCCACCCTACATGGTCAAGCTACCCCACCTTCGAGGAAGTCCTTGGCGAAGCGCTGCAGCACGCCGCCGGCCTTGTACACGCTGACGTCGGCCGCGGTATCCAGGCGGCAGGTCACCGGCACCTGCAGCACTTCGCCGTTGCGGCGGTTGACCACCAGGGTCAGCTCGCCGCGTGCCGTGATATCGCCCTGGATGTCATAGGTCTCGGTACCATCCAGCCCCAGGGTCAGGCGCGTGGTACCCGGCTTGAACTCCACCGGCAATACGCCCATGCCCACCAGGTTGGTGCGGTGGATGCGCTCGAAGCCTTCGGCGACGATCACCTCGACACCGGCCAGGCGCACGCCCTTGGCTGCCCAGTCCCGCGACGAACCCTGGCCGTAGTCGGCACCGGCGACGATGATCAGGTTCTGCTTGCGCTTCATGTAGGTTTCGATGGCTTCCCACATGCGCATCACCTGGCCTTCCGGCTCCACCCGGGCCAACGAGCCCTGCTTCACCTGCCCGTCGACCACGGCCATTTCATTGACCAGTTGCGGGTTGGCGAAGGTGGCGCGTTGCGCGGTCAAATGGTCGCCCCGGTGGGTGGCGTAGGAGTTGAAGTCCTCCTCCGGCAGGCCCATTTTCGCCAGGTACTCACCGGCGGCCGAGTCCGCCAGGATGGCGTTGGACGGCGACAGGTGGTCGGTGGTGATGTTGTCCGGCAGGATCGCCAGCGGGCGCATGCCCTTGAGCGTGCGCTCGCCGGCCAGGGCGCCTTCCCAGTACGGCGGGCGGCGGATATAGGTGGACATCGGGCGCCAGTCGTACAGCGGGCTTTCCGCCTCCTGCACGCTGCCCAGGTCGAACATCGGGATGTAGATCTGCTTGAACTGCTCGGGCTTCACGCTCGCAGCGACGATGGCATCGATCTCCTCGTCGCTCGGCCACAGGTCCTTCAGGGTGATGGGGTTGCCCTGGGCGTCGGTACCCAGCGGGTCCTGCTCGATATCGAAACGCACGGTGCCGGCGATGGCATAGGCCACCACCAACGGCGGCGAAGCCAGGAAGGCCTGCTTGGCGTAAGGATGTATACGCCCGTCGAAGTTGCGGTTACCCGAGAGCACGGCAGTGGCGTACAGGTCGCGGTCGATGATTTCCTTCTGGATCACCGGGTCCAGCGCGCCGGACATGCCGTTGCAGGTGGTGCAGGCGTAGGCGACGATGCCAAAGCCGAGCTTCTCCAGCTCCGCCAGCAGCCCAGCCTCCTCCAGATACAGCTTGGCGACTTTCGAACCTGGAGCAAACGAGGTCTTCACCCAGGGCTTGCGCACCAGGCCCAGCGCGTTGGCCTTCTTCGCCACCAGGCCGGCTGCGATGACGTTGCGCGGGTTGGAGGTGTTGGTGCAACTGGTGATGGCGGCGATGATCACCGCGCCATCGGGCATCAGCCCTTGGGCTTCCTCGCCTTTGCCGGCTTGCAGCTTGGCTTCGTCGGCGATGCCGCGCTCGGCCAGCGCCGAGGTGGGCAGGCGGCGGTGCGGGTTGCTCGGGCCGGCCATGTTGCGCACCACGCTGCCCAGGTCGAAGCGCAGCACACGCTCGTACTCGGCGGTTTGCAGCGCGTCGCTCCACAGCCCCAGGGTCTTGGCGTAGTGCTCCACCAGCGCCACCTGCTCCGGCTCGCGGCCGGTGAGCTTGAGGTAGTCGATGGTCTGGCCGTCGATATAGAACATCGAAGCGGTGGCGCCGTATTCCGGGCACATGTTGGAGATGGTCGCGCGGTCGCCGATGGACAGGCTGTCCGCACCTTCGCCAAAGAATTCGACCCAGGCACCCACCACCCTTTCCTTGCGCAGGAACTCGGTGATCGCCAGCACGATATCGGTGGCGGTGATGCCGGGCTGGCGCTTACCGGTCAGCTCGACGCCAACGATATCCGGCAAGCGCATCATCGACGGATGGCCAAGCATCACCGTTTCGGCTTCCAGGCCGCCGACGCCGATGGCGATCACGCCAAGCGCATCGACGTGCGGGGTGTGCGAGTCGGTACCGACGCAGGTGTCAGGAAACGCGACGCCGCCACGCGCCTGAATCACCGGGCTCATCTTCTCCAGGTTGATCTGGTGCATGATGCCGTTGCCGGCCGGGATCACGTCGACGTTCTTGAACGCGGTCCTGGTCCAGTCGATGAAGTGGAAGCGGTCCTCGTTGCGGCGATCCTCGATGGCGCGGTTCTTCTCGAAGGCGTCCGGGTCGAAGCCCGGCGCCTCGACTGCCAGGGAGTGGTCGACGATCAACTGGGTCGGCACCACCGGGTTGACCTTGGCCGGATCACCGCCCTGCTCGGCGATGGCGTCACGCAGGCCGGCCAGGTCGACCAACGCCGTCTGGCCAAGGATGTCGTGGCAGACCACCCGCGCCGGGTACCAGGGAAAGTCCAGGTCGCGCTTGCGGTAGACCAGTTGCTCAAGGGCGGCAGTCAGGTCCTGCGGCTCGCAGCGGCGCACCAGTTGCTCGGCGAGTACGCGCGAGGTGTAGGGCAGCTTGCTCCAGGCGCCGTTCTGGATCGCCTCGACCGCCTCGCGGGCATCGAAGTAATCCAGCACGGTGCCGGGCAGGCGCTTGCGGTATTGGCTATTCACGGTGTCGTTCATGGTGTTTTCCATGATTGATTATTTGCGGTCCTTGAGCGGCACGAACTTCAGGTCTTCTGGGCCTGTGTAGTTGGCGCTCGGGCGGATGATCTTGCCGTCGATGCGTTGCTCGATGACGTGCGCCGACCAGCCGGCAGTGCGGGCGATGACGAACAGTGGGGTGAACATGGCGGTGGGCACGCCCATCATGTGGTAGCTGACGGCACTGAACCAGTCGAGGTTGGGGAACATCTTCTTGATGTCCCACATGATGGTCTCCAGGCGCTCGGCGATGTCGAACATCTTGTTGTTGCCCTGCTCGGCCGACAGCTCCCGCGCGACTTCCTTGATCACCTTGTTGCGCGGGTCGCTGACGGTGTAGACCGGGTGACCAAAGCCGATCACCACTTCCTTGCGCCCTACCCGCTCGCGAATGTCGGCCTCGGCCTCGTCCGGGCTGTCGTAGCGCTTCTGCACCTCGAAGGCCACCTCGTTGGCGCCGCCGTGTTTCGGCCCACGCAAGGCGCCGATGCCGCCGGCGATGGCGGAAAACAGGTCCGAGCCGGTGCCGGCGATCACCCGCGAGGTGAAGGTCGACGCGTTGAACTCGTGCTCGGCATACAGGTTCAGCGAGGTGTGCATGGCGCGTACCCAGGAATCGCGAGGCGCTTCGCCATGCAACAGATGCAGGAAATGCCCGCCGATGGAGTCGTCATCGGTCTCCACCTCGATGCGCTTGCCGTTGTGGCTGAAGTGGTACCAATACAGCAGCATCGAGCCGAGTGAGGCCATCAGTTTGTCAGCGATATCCCGCGCACCGGGATGGTTGTGATCATCCTTTTCCGGCGCCAGGCAACCGAGCACCGAGACACCGGTGCGCATCACGTCCATCGGGTGCGCCGAAGGCGGCAGCTGCTCCAGCGCGACCTTGAGTGCTGCCGGCAAACCCCGCAGCGCCCTGAGCTTGGCCTTGTAGCTCGCCAATTCGGCCACGGTGGGCAGTTTGCCGTGTACCAGCAGGTGAGCGATTTCCTCGAATTCGCAGCTGTTGGCCACATCAAGAATGTCGTAACCGCGGTAATGCAGGTCATTGCCGGTGCGGCCCACGGTGCACAGGGCGGTGTTGCCGGCAGCGGTGCCGCTCAGGGCGACGGACTTCTTCGGCTTGAAGCCGGGGACGCTGGTGTCGGTGGCGCTCATCAGTCTCTCCTTTCATCCCCAGGGGATGTCTTGTTGTTATGCACGGGCCGCCAGGCGATCACTTCTTGGCGGCGAACAGCGCATCGAGCTTCTGCTCGAAGGCGTGATAACCGATACGCTCATACAACTCGGCGCGGGTCTGCATCTGCTCGACCACGTCCTGCTGGTGACCTTTCTGGCGAATCGAGGTGTACACGCTTTCCGCCGCCTTGTTGGCCGCGCGAAAGGCCGACAGCGGGTAGAGCTGGATGGCCACCCCGACGGATGCCAGCTCCTCGCGGGTGAACAGCGGCGTGGCGCCGAACTCGGTGATATTGGCCAGAATCGGCACCTTGAGCGCCTCGACGAAGCGCTGGTAGGTGGGCAGATCAACGGCAGCCTCGGCGAAGATGCCATCCGCGCCCGCTTCCACATAGCGCTGGCAGCGCTCGATGGCAGCGTCCACACCCTCGGCCTGGATGGCATCGGTGCGGGCGATCAGGAAGAACTCCGGGTCGGTTCTGGCATCGGCGGCCGCCTTGACCCGGTCGACCATCTCCTCGCAGGAGACGATTTCCTTGCCCGGGCGGTGGCCGCAGCGCTTGGCACCGACCTGGTCCTCGATATGGGCGGCAGCCGCACCGGCCTTGATCAGGCTCTTGATGGTGCGCTCGATATTGAAGGCGCTGGGGCCGAAGCCGGTATCGATGTCCACCAGCAGCGGCAGGTCGCAGACGTCGGTAATGCGGCGCACATCGATCAGCACGTCTTCCAGGGTGTTGATGCCCAGATCCGGCAGGCCCAGGGAACCCGCCGCCACACCGCCACCGGACAGGTAGATGGCCTTGAAGCCGGCTCGTTGGGCCAGCAGCGCATGGTTGGCGTTGATCGCACCGATCACCTGCAACGGTGCTTCGGCGGCAAGGGCCTGACGAAAACGCTGGCCGGCGGAAAGCTGGGTCATGAGTCACCTCGAGTCTTGGACGGTTTGGCGAGCGCCACCTGCCCGACCTGGGCCTGGTAATGACGTTCGATATTGCGCTTGGAAGCGCCGATATGACGGCGCATCAGTAGTTCGGCCAGCTCGCCGTCACGGTCGGCGATGGCGTCGAGAATGCGGTGGTGTTCGGCGAAGGCCTGGTGCGGCCGGTTGGGCGTGGCGGAAAACTGCAGGCGGTACATGCGCACCAGCTGATACAGCTCATCGCACAGCAACTTGGCCAGGGTGCGGTTGCCGCTGCCCTGGATGATCCGGTAGTGGAAGTCGAAGTCGCCTTCCTGCTGGTAGTAACCGACGCCGGCCTGGAACGCCGCATCCTGCTCGTGCAGCTCCAGCACCCGGCGCAAGTCGTCGATCTGCTCCTGGCTCATGCGCTCGGCAGCTTGGCGGCAAGCCATGCCTTCCAGGGATTCGCGAATCTCGTACAACTCGATCAGTTCGGCATGGCTGAGCGACACCACCCGGGCGCCGACATGGGGAATGCGCACCAACAGCTTCTGCCCCTCCAGCCGATGGATCGCCTCGCGCAACGGCCCGCGGCTGATGCCATAGGTGCGCGCCAGCTCGGGCTCGGAAATCTTGCTGCCCGGCGCCATCTCGCCGCGCACGATGGCCAGCTGTATCTGCCGGAAGACGTTTTCGGCCAGCGTTCCAGCATCTTCCTCAATTTCGACGCTTTCGGGAGCTTCCAGCATATTGTCGACACTCCTATCAATTAAGCGGTAGATAAATCGGTATTGGCAAAAAATTCAAGTCACTTTGTCGACAATATGCACTCCACCACGGCGAGCCTCGATAACCGTCGCGCCTGCCAGACCACAACGGGCAGTGTCTGGGCGAGCGCTGTTCCTGGCTGCGCCGAGGCTTCCCTCGCTGCCTGGCTCGTAGCGAAACGCCGGCAGGTCACAGCGATTTGCCCGAACCAGCACATTATCTGCGGCCGATACCCTGGCGAGTGCCTGCCGCGCGCCACACATGCGATTGTCAGCACGCTCGCAGGCCATGCTAGACTTCGCCTCATTTCGCCCCCGGCCGCCGTAGAAGCGGCCATTAGGGCCGTCTTCAATGGCGCATGGATCGTCCATCGCTTCACCGACTCAAGGACCCATGAGACTTCATTTCCTAACGACCCTGCCCTGCTTGCTGGCGCTGTCCTGCCATGCCCTCGCCGCGGACAAAACCATCTATGGCCTGAACGAGCACGTCAGCCTCGACATCGACGTGCAAGTGGCCGCCAAACTCGACACCGGCGCCCAGACCGCCTCGCTCAGCGCCCGCGACATCGAGCGCTTCAAGCGCGACGGCGAACGCTGGGTGCGCTTCTACCTGGCGATCGACGATGCCCATGCGCACCCGATCGAGCGCCCGCTGGCGCGCATCAGCAAGATCAAGCGCCGCGCGGGTGATGTAGACGAAGATGACGAGAAGACCTACACCGCGCGCCCGGTCATCGAACTGGACGTGTGCATGGGTAACGTCAAGCGCCAGATCGAAGTGAACCTTACCGATCGCAGCGCCTTCCAATACCCGCTTTTGATCGGCTCCGACGCGCTCAAGCGCTTCGATGCGCTGGTCGACCCCAGCTTAAAATACGCAGCAGGGAAACCTGACTGCTCCAACGCAAAATCCGGCGAGTAATCCCCATGCGCTCTCTTACCCTGCATCTGAAAATCCTGATCACCATTCTGGTGAGCCTGGGCGTTCTGATTACGGCCTATCAGATTTTCATCCTCGGCATTCCGGTCAGCAGTGACGAAACCGACGACCTCTGGAACATCGACACCCGGGTCGAATTCCAGGCCAATGGCCGCGACCCGATCAAGCTGCAGATGTTCGTGCCGCCGCTGAACCAGGACTATGTCAGCCTCAACGAGAGCTTCATCTCCAACAACTACGGGGTGAGCGTCAACCGTGCCGATGGCAACCGCAAGGTCACCTGGTCGGCGCGCCGCGCCAGCGGCAAGCAGACCCTCTACTACCGCCTGGTGCTGACCAAGCGCTACAGCGGTGAGCAGGCCAAGGCCAAGGGCCCGATCTTCCGTGACAGCATTCCGGTCGAAGGCCCCGAGAAGATCGCCGCCGAGGCGCTGCTGGCGCCGATTCGCCAGCACTCGGCCGACGTCGAGACCTTCATCAGCGAGACCATCAAGCGCGTCAACAACAGCAACGACGACAACGCCAAGCTGCTGCTCGGCGGCGATGCCTCGACCACCAAGAAGGCCCAGGCCGTAGAGCTGCTGCTGTCCATCGCCCATGTGCCGATGGAGCGCGTGCACACCATCCGCCTGGCTGCCGACATCCAGCAGAGCCCGGAGCTGTGGCTGCGCAGCTTCAACGGCGACCGCTGGCTATACTTCAACCCGGAAACCGGCGAGCAGGGTCTGCCGGCCGATCGCCTGGTCTGGTGGACCGGTGACGAGCCGCTGATCACCCTCGATGGCGGTCGTCAGGCCACCACCACCTTCACCCTCAACAACAGCGAGATGAACGCCATTCGCCTCGCGCAGCTGACCGACGAGAACACCGACGCCGACTTCCTCGAGTACTCGCTGTACGGCCTGCCGCTGCAGACCCAGCAGACCTTCATGATCATGGTGATGATCCCCATCGGCGTGCTGGTGATCCTGATCCTGCGTAACCTCGGCGGCCTGCAGACCCTGGGTACCTTCACCCCGGTGCTGATCGCCCTGGCCTTCCGGGAAACCCAGCTGGGCTTCGGTATCTTCCTGTTTACGGTGATCACCGCCCTGGGCCTGTCGCTGCGTTCCTACCTGGAGCACCTGAAGCTGCAGATGCTGCCAAGGCTCTCTGTGGTGCTGACCTTCGTGGTGGTTCTGATCGCCACCATCAGCCTGTTCAGCCACAAGCTGGGCCTGGAACGCGGCCTGTCGGTCGCCCTGTTCCCGATGGTGATTCTGACCATGACCATCGAACGCCTGTCGATCACCTGGGAAGAGCGCGGCGGCAGCCACGCCTTCAAGGTCGCCATCGGCACCCTGTTCGCGGCCACCATCGCGCACCTGCTGATGAGCGTACCGGAGCTGGTGTACTTCGTGTTCACCTTCCCGGCGATCCTGCTGATCCTGGTGGGCTTCATGCTGGCGATGGGTCGCTATCGTGGCTACCGCCTGACCGAACTGTTCCGCTTCAAAGCCTTCCTGAAGGATTGAGCCAATGTTAGGTCTCTGGAAAACCTGGAAGGCCCTTGAAGCCAAGGGCATCATGGGCATCAACCGCCGCAACGCGGACTACGTGCTCAAGTACAACAAGCGCCACCTGTACCCGATCGTCGATGACAAGATCATCACCAAGCAGCGGGCCATCGAGGCGGGCATCCATGTACCGGAAATGTACGGGGTGATCTCCACCGAGAAGGAAATCGACAACCTCGACAAGATCATTGGCGAGCGCAGCGATTTCGTCGTCAAGCCGGCCCAGGGCGCCGGCGGCGATGGCATTCTGGTGATCGCCGACCGCTTCGAGGATCGCTTCAAGACGGTGTCGGGCAAGATCGTCAGCCACTCGGAAATCGAGCAGCAGATCTCCAGCATCCTCTCGGGTCTGTACTCGCTGGGTGGCCACCGCGACCGCGCACTGATCGAGTACCGGGTAACCCCGGACAGCATCTTCAAGAGCATCAGCTACGAAGGCGTGCCGGACATCCGCATCATCGTGCTGATGGGCTACCCGGTGATGGCCATGCTGCGCCTGCCGACCCGCCAGTCGGGCGGCAAGGCCAACCTGCACCAGGGCGCCATCGGCGTCGGTGTGGACCTGGCCACCGGCGTGACCCTGCGCGGTACCTGGCTGAACAACAAGATCAGCAAACACCCCGACACCACCAACGCGGTGGACGGCGTGCAGCTGCCCAACTGGGATGGCTTTATGAAGCTGGCGGCCGGCTGCTACGAGCTGTGCGGCCTGGGCTACATCGGGGTGGACATGGTACTGGACCAGGACAAGGGCCCGCTGATCCTCGAGCTCAACGCCCGCCCCGGCCTGAACATCCAGATCGCCAACGACTGCGGCCTGACCCATCGCGCCCACGCCGTGGAAGCGCGCCTCGAAGAACTGGCCGCCAAGGGCATCCAGGAAAACGCCGAGGAGCGCACGCGTTTCTCCCAGGAACTGTTCGGCCACATTCCGGCCGTGGAAATCTGATCCAGCAGCCCGCTACCGGTCTCTCGGTGGCGGGCCTGTCGAGCTGACCCGCCGCTGCCACAGCGCCACGGCCACCGCGCAGATTTGTTACCATCGCCCCTCTCATCCACACGCCTCGGAGCCCGCAATGGATCTCGACCTGGACAGACTCAACGCCGAATTCGCCAATCAGCCGCAAAAGCTGATCGAGTGGGCGATCGGCCTGGGCAAACCCGCGATCTGCACCACCAACTTCCGCCCCTTCGAAGCGGTGATCCTGCACATGGTCAGCCAGGTCAAGGCCGATATCCCGATCGTGTGGATGGACAGCGGTTACAACACCGAGGCCACCTACAAATTCGCCGATGAAGTCACCCAACAGCTGGGCCTCAACCTGATCACCTACCTGCCCAAGCGCAGCCGCGCGCACCGCGAGGCCATCGACGGCCCGACGCCGGGGCTGGACGATCCGCGCCACGCCGCGTTCACCGAAGAAGTGAAGCTCGAGCCCTTCGCCCGCGCCCTGCGCGAAACCGCGCCAGGCGTCTGGTTCACCGCCCTGCGCGCCACCGACACGGCGGTACGGGCACAGATGCAGCCGGTGAGCATCAACCCGGACGGCCTGATCAAGGTTGCCCCGTTGCTGCACTGGTCCTCCAAGGATCTGTACCAGTACCTGACCGCCCACGGCCTGCCGAACAACTTCGACTACTTCGACCCCACCAAGGGCGAAGACAACCGCGAATGTGGCCTGCACCTGAGCCACTGATCCAGAGACAAAAAAATGGCGCCCATTGGGCGCCATTTTTCGTTCCACCGCGCGAATCAGTGCAGCGGCAGCTTGACGTCCTTGAACAGCTCTTCGAGCTCGACCTTGTTGTGACACTGCACGGCCTTGGCCAGCATGTCACGGGTCAGGTGGGGGGCGAATGTCTCGATGAAATCGCACATGAAACCGCGCAGGAAGGTGCCGCGGCGGAAACCGATACGCGTCACGCTGGACTCGAACAGCTCGCTGGCATCGAGCACCACCAGGTCAGGATCCAGCTTCGGATCGACCGCCATGCCGGCCACGATGCCAACCCCCAGGCCAAGGCGCACATAGGTCTTGATCACATCGGCATCGACAGCGGTGAACACCACCTTGGGCGTCAACCCACGGTGACTGAAGGCCTCATCCAGCTTGGAGCGGCCGGTGAAGCCAAAGGTGTAGGTCACGATCTCGTGCTCGGCCAGCGCCTCGAGGGTCAGCTTCGGCAATTTGCTCAGCGCATGCCCCTGGGGCACGATCACGCAGCGGTTCCAGCGATAGCACGGCATCATCACCAGGTCGTTGTGAAGCTCCAGGCCTTCGGTGGCGATGGCGAAGTCGACGGTGCCGTCGGCAGCCATTTCGGCGATCTGGGTCGGCGTGCCCTGGTGCATGTGCAGGGCGACCTCCGGGTATTGCTTGATGAAGCTGCTGATCACCGGCGGCAAGGCATAGCGCGCTTGCGTGTGGGTGGTGGCGATGGACAGCGTGCCCTTCTTCTCGTTGGAGAACTCCTGGGCGATCTGCTTGATGCTTTCGACCTTGCGCAGGATTTCCCCGGCGGTGGTGATGATCCGCTCACCTGCCGGGGTCACGCGGGTCAGGTGCTTGCCGCTGCGAGCGAAGACTTCGACACCGAGTTCGTCTTCGAGCAGACGGATCTGTTTGCTGATCCCGGGCTGTGAGGTGTACAGGCTCTGCGCCGTGGCGGAAACGTTGAGGTCATGGTGCGCGACTTCCCAGATGTAGCGCAGTTGCTGAAGCTTCATACAAACCCCTCAAAGCGGATAGGCCGCCGCCTGATCGTCGATCAGCTATATAACCATATTAATGGTAAAGGCGGTACAGATAGATTTTTTATCCGGGTCGAGCCGCTCACTCGTGGCGGGAGCGGTGCTGCAGCATGGGCACCAGGTAAACCGGCACGTCGCACAACTGCAGGAGCCTGGCAGCCGTGCGACCCATTGGCACCTCGAGCGCCGCGCCATGGCTGTGACTGCCTACGACCAGCAGATCCACCGCGAGTTTCTGGGCATGCTCGAGAATGGAAATGGGCGGATCACCACGCAGAACGCTGACCGAACCGATCAGCTCGAGGTCCTCGGGATTGTCGCCCAGCTCGTCACGGAAACCCTCGAGCACGCGCAGCTCGATATTGCTCATCACGGTTTCCAGGCCCGTGCTGCGCAGCTCTTTCAGGCGAGCTTCGTCGACATAGGTCTGCAGAACGGATTCGGCGAACAGGCCCATGGGTTCCACCACGTGCACGACGTGCAGTCGCGCCTTGAACGTGCGTGCCAGTGCCAGCGCGTGCTGCAACACATAAGGCGCATACAGACCAAGATCGGTGGCGTAGAGAATCGAACGAATCATACGGCCTCCTCGACTGCCGGCACGGCGGGGCCTGGCTTGAGCTTAGCAGCGCCGTGGAAAAGCCGCCGTAAAAGGATAGCCCATGGCCAGCCCGGCCGCTCGAGCTGGCGCAGCGAAGAGCGCTCAGGGCAGCTCTTCAGGCGCTCTGGCAAGCGCCTCGGCCAGCGCTCGGCGCAGCTCGGCAGGAGACAGGCTGGCGTGCAGTGCCGCGAAGAACGCACCGTCGCGCACCACGAAGAGCGCCGGCAGCTGGAAGACCTCATAGCGCTGCACCAGGCCGAAATTCTCCTGGGCATCGATCCATACCAGCCGCTCGACCGGCAACCCCATCCCCGGCAGCCGCTGGCGCGCATAGCGGCAGGCCGTACAGCCCTGGGCGGTAAAAATCACCAACGAGGTGCCCGGCAGGTCGAGCAATCGCCGGTCGGCATCAAAATCGGTCAATTCCAATTGCGTGGCTATCTTCGGCCAGGCAATATCATTCTGATGGCCACTGGAGTGCTCGTTCATGCGTCGCTTTCTTCGTCATAGCAGTAATCTGCCTGTGGAGTTGAGGCTACGTCGCCACTCGCCCAGCGCCAGCCAACGCCTGGACAACATCAGCCTGGGCGGCGCCGCCTGCCATTCGAGCCATGCCTTGCCACAGGGCACGCCCGTCACCCTGCACATCCCACTGCTGGGCGAACAGCTAGCCTACCCTGGCCAGGTCGCCTGGTGCACGGGGCAATCGGAACATTACCTGCTCGGCGTCGCGTTCAGCGAGGATGCGCCCGAGCTGCGCGCCCATATGGTCGAAGAAATCTGCAACCTGGAACGCTACCGCAAGCATCGGGAACAACTGGCTGGCCAGGTGCTGCCCCTCGAGCTAATTGCCGAGGAGTGGCGTGAACAGCGGCTGGCCAGCTTTAGCCCGCCCAAGCCCTAAATATCATTGTCTCGACGGGCGCTAACGCGCTAAGGTTCGGCTTCCCCGCTGTGCCCATACTGCTGTGCCCGCTGCACGGGGATCGCTGGCGGCCGGCTCCCGTGACCCGATGACCCACCCGATGAAAAGCACGACAGCTGAATTACCGATCAACGACCTGAACGTCGCCTCCAATGAAACCCTGATCACCCCGGAACAGATCAAGCTCGAGATCCCGCTGACCGAGCGCGCGCAGCGCACCGTTTCAGCCGGCCGGCAGGTGGTGCGTGACATCCTCGATGGCAAGGATCACCGCCTGTTCGTGGTGGTTGGCCCCTGCTCCATCCACGACATCAAGGCCGCCCACGAATACGCCGAGCGCCTGAAAGTGCTCGCCGAAGAAGTCTCCGACACCCTGTACCTGGTGATGCGCGTGTACTTCGAGAAGCCGCGCACCACCGTCGGCTGGAAAGGCCTGATCAACGACCCCTATCTCGACGACTCCTTCAAGATCCAGGACGGCCTGCATATCGGCCGCAAGCTGTTGCTCGACCTCGCCGAAATGGGCCTGCCCACCGCTACCGAGGCGCTGGATCCGATTTCTCCGCAGTACCTGCAGGACCTGATCAGCTGGTCGGCGATCGGCGCGCGCACCACCGAGTCGCAGACCCACCGGGAAATGGCCTCGGGCCTGTCCTCGGCAGTCGGCTTCAAGAATGGCACCGATGGCGGCCTCACGGTGGCCATCAACGCCCTGCAATCGGTTTCCAGCCCGCACCGCTTCCTGGGGATCAACCAGCAAGGCGGCGTATCCATCGTCACCACCAAGGGCAACGCCTACGGCCACGTGGTGCTGCGTGGCGGCAATGGCAAGCCGAACTATGACTCGGTCAGCGTGGCCATCTGCGAGCAGGAACTGAAGAAGGCGGCGATCAAGCCGAACATCATGGTCGACTGCAGCCACGCCAACTCCAACAAGGACCCGGCACTGCAACCCCTGGTGATGGACAACGTCGCCAACCAGATCCTCGAAGGCAACCAGTCGATCGTCGGCCTGATGGTCGAAAGCCACCTGGGCTGGGGCAACCAGTCGATTCCCAAGGACCTGCAGCAGCTCAAGTACGGCGTCTCGATCACCGACGCCTGCATCGATTGGGAAAGCACCGAGAAGACCTTGCGCAGCATGCACGCCAAGCTCAAGGACGTGTTGCCCAAGCGCCAGCGCGGTTAACCCCGCCACCATGAAAAACGCCGAGCATCTGCTCGGCGTTTTTGTAGGCGGCGTCTATCAATCCTCCTCGGCAGCGCCTTCGGTACGCGCCATGTAGCGCTCCACGTAGGAGCAGGAGGCAATCACCGTGTAGCCCATGCTGTCGGCGTAATCCAGCGCGGTCTTGGTCAGCGCGGCGGCGATGCCACGCCCGCGCAGCGAGTTCGGCACGAAGGTGCGATAGATATCCAGGGTCTGCTTGCCCAGATCCATGTAGGAAAGATAAGCGCGATCCCCATCCACTGTGGTCTCGAATTGGTGACCGGCAAGGTCATGATGAATGGACAGTGGCTCGCTCATTACTACTCCTCTCGATTGGGCCAGGCACGACATCCCCGGCGGGGCCTGCGTACATCCGGTAACAATAGGATATAAAGCCACTGTAGGATGTAAAGGGCAAGGCAAAATCCCTTCACCGGGAAATTGCCGGTCTGACAGAAATGTTTGCTGGGAAAATCGCGGGCCTCAGCGGCATCCATGACCGCTACCTGTATCGGTATACGACGCTAGCGTACTAATTTCAGAGAAAAAATTCGGAACCCTTGCCCTTCGTCCGTTTACTTACTAGAAGTTACAGGTAGTATGTACGCCGGTCATTTTCCGGGTTCGGGAAAGGGCTTCAATAAGCAAAAAACTGACCCTAAGGGGAACACGATGAACAACGTTCTGAAATTCTCTGCTCTGGCTCTGGCCGCAGTTCTGGCTACCGGTTGCAGCAGCGTCACCAAAGAAACCGAAGCTCGCCTGACTGCAACCGAAGACGCAGCAGCTCGCGCCCAAGCTCGTGCCGACGAAGCCTACCGCAAGGCTGACGAAGCACTGGCTGCCGCTCAGAAGGCTCAGCAAACCGCTGACGAAGCCAATGAGCGCGCTCTGCGTATGCTGGAAAAAGCCAGCCGCAAGTAATCGCCTGCGGGCAATAAAAAGCCGGCTCTCGAGCCGGCTTTTTTTATGCTGAATGCTGCCCGGGGCGAGGTTCTCAGGGCGCCGGCGACTGCGCCTGGGTGAGCGCATCACGTGGCGAGGCGATCTCTATCGGCAGGCCATCGTGGGCCGCCACCACCTCACGCACCACGTCCCAGTCCAGGGTATCGGCGCTGAGGTCGTTACGCCGGATCAGGGCATTGACCACCTCGGTGTGGTGATCGACCGCCGGGGCATCTTCCTCGCCCAGCGGCGTATGCGCCTCCAGATAGACCTTGCCACCACTCACCCCGAACTTGTACGGCTCGTTGATGATACGCACCGGTGTGCCGACCGGCGCCATGTCGGCCAGCTCGAGCACGTTGTTGTTGAACATGCGGAAGCAGCCATGGCTCACCCGCATGCCGATGCCGAATTTCTTGTTCGAGCCGTGAATCAGATAGCCCGGCACCGACAGCGTCATCTTGTAGGGCCCCAGCGGGTTGTCCGGGCCTGGCGGCACGTAACTCGGCAACGGGTCGCCATCGGCTGCGTGCTCATCGCGAATGGATTGCGGCGGGTACCAGCCCGGGTTCGGCGTCTTGGCGGTAATGCGCGCCTGGGTTACCGGCGAGCTCCAGCCCTCGCGGCCGATGCCCAGCGGATAGGTATGGACGACGTTCTCCCCTTTCGGGAAGTAGTACAGGCGGTATTCGGCGAGGTTGATCACGATACCTTCACGCGGCCCCGGCGGCAGGATGAAGCGCGTCGGCAGCACGATATCGGTGCCCTCGCCCGGCAACCAGGCATCCACCCCCGGGTTGGCAGCGACCATTTCCAGATAGCCCAGATCGTTCGCCGTACCGATGTCGGCGAAGGTGTCCTCGTAGCGCGCCTTGATGACCTGGATCTCGCCGACGATGTCCTCGCCGGGCGGCGGCAACGGCAATTCCAGTGCGGCGGCGGAGCCTGCCAGACAGACAGCACCCAACGACAGACAGCGGGCAAGAGCTGAAACGCGCGGCGACATGCAGAAAACCTTCGAGGTAATGATGATGGTGGGAGTTGATTGTATACCGTGGCGCCCCTCAGCGCCCCGGCCACGCCGGTCGCTCGCCACGGCGCTGGGCCTCCAGCGTGGCCAGGCAGGCGCGGCACAGGCGCCGGTCCTGCAGCATGGACCGCTCCAGGTCACGCCACAGCGGCTGCGCGGGCAGCAGGCCACCGCACAGGGTGCGATCGGCATAGCCGCCAAGCTCCAGCTGACGAGCGACCAGATGCACCTTCACTTCACGGCAGGCGAACAGATCCAGCTGCTCGTCCGGCTCGATCAGTTGGTAGGCATACAGAGACCAGACGGGTCGCAACATTGGGGGCTCCAGAACGGGGGCGCCACATTAGCCGAAACACCGTCAGCGGAAAAGCCCGTCACAATAATGGCTTGAGCGTTGGCCAGACATTCTCGAGCAGCTGAGGCTGGGCCTCCACAGCGGGGTGCACGCCGTCGTCCTGCATCAGCTTGTCGACACCGCCCACGCCCTCGAGAAGAAACGGCACCAGCGGCACATTCTTGTCGGCGGCCACGTCGTCGAACACCTTGGCGAACGCCGTGGTGTAACGCTCGCCGTAATTGGGCGGGATGCGCATGCCCAGCAACAGCACCTTGGCACCGGCACCCCGCGAGGCATCGATCATCGACGCAAGATTCTGTTGCAATTGGCTCGGAGGCAAACCACGCAGGCCGTCGTTGCCACCAAGCTCGACGATCACCAGCTCCGGCTGGTGCTCGGCAAGCAGTGCGGGCAGGCGCGCCGCGCCGCCAGCGCTGGTATCGCCGCTGATCGAGGCGTTCACCAACTGGTGCTCGAACCCCTCGCTGCGCATGCGCTCGTCGAGCAGATGAACCCAGCCCTGCCGGGTATCCATGCCAAAAGCGGCGCTGATACTATCGCCGACGACCAGCACGGTCCCCGCCTGCGCCATCTGCCCCATCAGCAGCAGGCCCAGAATGGCCCCCTTCACTATTGCACGCATCGGATTCCTCATGAGCTCTAGCATTCTGTCTGCGCAGAACCTTAACAAAGTGGTCTCCAGCGCGGAAGGCGAGTTGACCATCCTGCATGACCTGTCGCTGGAGCTGGAAAAAGGCGGCAGCCTGGCCATCGTCGGCAGCTCGGGCTCCGGTAAATCCACCCTGCTCGGCCTGTTGGCCGGCCTCGACCTGCCCAGCTCCGGGCGCATCGTGCTGGCCGGCAACGACCTGGGCAGCCTGGATGAAGACGCCCGCGCCCGGGTGCGTGCCGAGCACGTGGGCTTCGTGTTCCAGTCGTTCCAGCTGCTCGACAGCCTCAATGCCCTGGAGAACGTCATGCTGCCCCTGGAGCTCGAGGGCCGCAACGATGCCCGTCAGCGCGCCAGCGAACTGCTCGAGCGCGTCGGCCTTGGGGCACGCCTGACCCA
Source organism: Pseudomonas sp. G34 (assembly GCF_031119625.1). Lineage (GTDB taxonomy): Bacteria > Pseudomonadota > Gammaproteobacteria > Pseudomonadales > Pseudomonadaceae > Aquipseudomonas. Next base: position 45,240 of record NZ_JAVHZV010000029.1, on the reverse strand, counting down.
CTCGCCGCGCCAGCTTTCCGGTGGCGAACAGCAGCGCGTGGCCATCGCCCGGGCGTTTGCCGCGGAACCCGATGTGCTGTTCGCCGATGAACCCACCGGCAACCTGGACACCCACACTGGCGAGCGCATCAGCGACCTGCTGTTCGAACTCAACCAGGAGCGCGGCGCAACCCTGGTGCTGGTCACCCATGACGAACGGCTTGCCGCGCGCTGCCAGCGCATCATCCGCCTGGAGGCCGGCCACCTGGTGGCAGCGGTGAACGCTTGATGCGCGCCCTGTCCTTCTTCAGCCTGCTGTCGCTGGCGGGCCGCCAGTTGCTGCGTGATGCGCGCTCGGGCGAGCTGCGCGTGCTGTTCTTCGCCCTGTTGATCGCCGTGGCTTCCAGCACTGCCATCGGTTATTTCGGCGCCCGGCTGAACGAGGGCATGAGCTTGCGCGCCACCGAGTTTCTCGGCGCCGACCTGATTCTCAGGGGTAGCGCCCCGGCCAGCCCCGAGCAGATCGAGGCCGGCACCGGGCACGGGCTGCAGCACGCCCAGGTGGTCGAGTTTTCCAGCGTGATCGCCAGCGACGCCGGCATCCAGCTGGCCAGCGTCAAGGCCGCCGGCAACGGCTACCCGCTGCGTGGCCAACTGAAGAGCGCCGCTGCGCCCTACGGCGAAGAAACCGTCAGTGCCGGGCCAGGGCCTGGCGAGGCGTGGGCGGAGTCGCGCCTGCTGGTGGCGCTGAACCTGAAAACCGGTGACCAGATCGAAGTCGGCGCCAAGCAGCTGCGCCTCACCCGGGTGCTGACCTACCTGCCGGACGAAGCCGGCGACTTCTACAGCCTGACGCCCCACGTGCTGATGCACCTCGACGACCTGCCGGCGACCCGCGTGGTGCAACCGGGCAGCCGGGTGCGTTACATCGAACAGTGGAACGGCCCGAGCGATGCCCTGGCCAGTTATCGGCAGGCCACCGAGCCGGGGCTGGCGGCCCACCAGCGCTTCGATGACGCCCGCGATGGCAGCCGCCGCGTCGGCGGTGCCCTGGATCGTGCCGAGCGCTACCTGAATCTCGCCAGCCTGGCAGCCGTACTGCTGGCTGGCGTGGCGGTCGCCCTGTCGGCGTCGCGCTTCGCCAGCCGCCGCTTCGACGCCAGCGCACTGTTGCGCTGCCTGGGCCTGTCGCGCCGCCAGGCGCTAAGCCTGTTCGGCCTGCAACTGGCGATGCTCGGGTTGCTCGCCAGCCTTGCCGGCGCGCTGCTCGGCTGGCTCGCGCAGCAGACGCTGTTTTACCTGCTGCAGGGCCTGCTGCCCGCGCAGGTTCCCCCGGGCGGCGTCTGGCCCGCCCTGGCCGGCATCGCCACCGGGCTGGTGGCACTCGCCGGTTTCGCATTGCCGCCCCTGGCGGCCTTGGGCCGCGTTCCGCCGCTGCGCGTGCTGCGCCGCGACATGCTGCCGGTACCGGCCAGCTCCTGGCTGGTCTACGGCACGGCGCTGCTCGCCCTGGGCCTGATCATGTGGCGCCTGAGCCTTGACCTGACGCTGACCCTGGCCCTGCTCGGTGGCGGGCTGATCACCGCCCTGTTGCTGGGTGGCCTGCTGCTGCTCGGCCTGCAGAGCCTGCGCCGCCTGCTGGCACGCGCCGCCTTGCCGTGGCGCCTGGGGCTTGGTCAGTTGCTGCGGCGGCCGCTCGCAGCGGCCGGGCAATCCCTGGCCTTCGGCCTGATCCTTCTGGCCATGGCGCTGATCGCCCTGTTGCGCGGTGAGCTGCTGGACAACTGGCAGGAGCAGCTGCCGGCCGACGCGCCCAATCATTTCGCCCTCAACGTACTGCCTGCCGAGCGCGACGCCTTCGCCGAACGCCTCGCGCAGCTTTCCCCCCATCCCGCGCCGCTGTATCCCGTGGTGCCGGGGCGCCTGACCCAGGTCAACGGTGAGCCGGTTCGCCAGTACGTCAGCGAAGATTCCCGTGGCGAGCGGGCGGTGCGCCGCGACCTGAGCCTGACCTGGAGCGCCGAGCTGCCCGAAGGCAACACACTGACCGCCGGCCAATGGTGGTCGAGCAACGAACAGCGTGAGCTGCCCGGCGTGTCGGTAGAGGACGAACTGGCGCAGAGCCTGCACATCGAGCTCGGCGACCGCCTGACCTTCAGTGTTGGCGGTGTCGATCGCGATGCCGTGGTGACCAACCTGCGCGAAGTGGACTGGAACAACTTCCAGCCCAACTTCTTCATGATCTTCGAGCCCGGCACCCTCAAGGACCTGCCGGTGACCTACCTGACCAGCTTCTACCTGCCGCCGCAGCACGAGCAGCAGCTGGTGGAGCTGTCCCGCGCCTTCCCGTCGGTATCGCTGCTGCAGGTCGAGGCGCTGCTCAACCAGCTGCGCAGCATCCTCGCCCAGGTCACCATCGCCATCGAGTTCGTGCTGCTGTTCGTGCTGGCGGCAGGCCTGGCCGTGCTGTTCGCCGGCCTGCAGTCGACGCTGGACGAGCGTATCCACCAGGGTGCCCTGCTGCGCGCCCTGGGCGCCGAACGCAAGCTGCTGGTGCAGGCCAGGCGCGCCGAATTTGGCCTGCTGGGCGCCGCCAGCGGCCTGCTGGCCGCCCTGGGCTGCGAGCTGGTCAGTTTGCTGATCTACCGCTATGCCTTCCAGATGGCCTGGCAACCCCATCCGTGGCTGCTGGTGCTGCCGCTGATCGGCGCACTGCTGGTCGGTGTGGCCGGCGTGCTGGGTACGCGCCGCGCACTCAACGCCAGCCCCCTCACCGTTCTGCGCGAGGGTTGATAAACTGCGCGTCCGCCATAGACCGAGCCGAGCATGAGCCGATACCGCCCTCCCCGCGCCGCGGGTACGCCCCTGATCACCCCGCAAGGCGAGGCGCGCCTGCGCGCCGAATTGCACGAGCTGTGGCACGTGCGCCGGCCCGAGGTGACCCGCTCGGTCAGCGAAGCGGCGGCCCAGGGCGATCGCTCGGAGAACGCGGAGTACACCTACGGCAAGAAGATGCTGCGCGAGATCGACAGCCGTGTGCGCTTTCTGACCAAACGCCTGGAGAAGCTCAAGGTGGTGGATACTCGCCCCAGCGATCCGCACAAGGTGTACTTCGGTGCCTGGGTCACGGTGGAAGACGAAGACGGCGTTGAGGCGCGCTATCGCATCGTCGGCCCCGACGAACTCGACCTCAAGCTGAACCTGATCAGCATCGACTCGCCGCTGGCCCGCGCCCTCGTCGGCAAGGGCCTGGATGCCGAGGTGCGGGTACAGACGCCGACTGGCGACAAGTACTGGTACATCGTCGCCATCGACTACCCGTAAGCACCGTTCAGCGCAGGGTGATCAGTCCCTGCCGGGCAATGCGCGTCAGCTGGCCAAGCGCTTCGGCGCTGGGGCGTTGCAGCACGGCAAAGTCGAAACTGTCATCGGCGAAGCGCTGCAGCGACTCGCCCGGCTCGACGAACTGCACGAGAAAGGCGCGCTGGCCTTCACGGCGGGCGGGCCAACCATCCAGATAGCGCAGCAGCGTCGGTTGGTGAACGCCACCGAGCAGAATGCGCGGGTTGCGCCGAACCAGCCGGGTGGTGATGGGGACGATACGAATTTGTGCCGCCTGGGAGCAGGTCATGGGTGCTTGTCTCCGCCTCGAAAATCCCGCTGGGCAGCGGTGAGAGGCAACACCGAACCAGCGCTTTAGCGGAATTTCGAGACTCGCTGACAAGTCCCTGAGGCGCCCCGCAAGTAGCTGTCTAAATCGGCGCAGGTCACAATCCTAGAGAGTTGCCGAGCAGCCTGTCAATAACCAGAAAAGCCCGCATGGGCGGGCTTTCGCACGTGCCGCGCTGGTCAGCCGGCGATGCGCTTGTCCAGCGACAGCCGCCCGGCGCCTTCGACCAGCAGCGCCAGCGTGGCGGCCAGCAGTGCCAGGGCGAACTCGTAGCCGTTGTTGGCCATGAAGAAGCCATTGCCGATATGCACCGAGAAGATCGCTACCAGCATGGTGATCGCCAGCACCGCCGAAGCAGGCCGCACCAGCAGGCCGATGACCAGGGCCACGCCGCCGAAGAATTCGGCGCTGCCGGCCATCAACGCCATCAAGTAGCCCGGCGCCAGGCCGATGCTCTCCATCCACTGGGCGACACCTGCCAGGCCGTAGCCGCCAAACCAGCCAAACAGTTTCTGCGAGCCATGGGCCATGAAGGTGATGCCGACCAGCACGCGCAGGATGGTCAGGCCAAAGCCGGCGCGGGTGGTTACCAGGGATTTGATGAATGGGTGCATGGGGCGAATCCTGTGCTGTGTAAGTGAGATGGCGGCATATTAATTCAAATATCCAATATTAATACCGAATAAAACCGCTATAAATAATCGAATAAACTGATTATTTGCGCACACTCACTTTTTCCGCAGGCTCCAGGGAATAGCGCTCGCGGGCATAGGCCAGGTAGTACTTGTTCACCGCGTTGACGTAGCTGACCACGCCCATGCCCAGCTCCTCCATCGCCACCCGCTCGACCTGGAAAAACCACTGGTCGGGGTTGAGGCCGCGCCGCCGCGCTTCGGCGCGCAGGCTCTGCACCCGCTGCGGGCCGAGGTTGTAGCCGGCGAGCACGAACGCCATGCGCTCGCGTTCATTGAGCCGCGGGCTGTTGAAAAAGCCACGGCGAATCTTGGCAAGGTACTTGGCACTGGCCTGCACGTTGTTCTCGACCCGCGAGATGTCGCTGACACCAACGCTGCGCGCCGCCGCGGGGGTGATCTGCATCAGCCCGGTTGCGCCGCTGCTGCCACGGGCCGCCGGGTTGAGCGTCGATTCCTTGAACGCCAGAGCGGCGAGGGCCAGCCAGTCGAAATCATGCTGTTCGGCGTAGCGCTGCAGCACTGGCCGCACCCGTTCGAGGCGCTGGCGCTCGGTACGCCCCATGGGCGAATGCACTTTATAGAGCCGTCGGTACACGCGCTGGAAGGCAGCGTCCTGGTCATCGGGCACCCGGTAGCCTTGCAGAAAGCGGTCGACGCTGGCACTGAGCATCGGCGCGTCACGGCGCATGTACCAGCGCATCACGCCCTGGTCGTCGAGCACCAGATGGCGGTCGACGCGCAGCTTGGGCATCACCTTGGCCCAGCGTTCGGCGATGTGCAGTTCCACGGCGGTGAAATCGAAGATACCGGCCTGGACCATTTCCAGGACATCCTCGACGGCCAGGGTCGGGTCCACCCACTCGACCACGATGGGCGGCAGCTTGCGCGCCGCGAGGCGGCGGTTGATGTCGTGCAACGCCTCCTTGGCCACGCTGCCAACCGGCAGCGACAGGCTGCGCCCGGCCAGTTGCTCGAGCCGCTGATAGCGCCGGTTGCCCTGCCGGGCGACGATCACCACCGGCACGTCACGGCGTATCGCTTCGCTGGCCAGCACGTTGCCGCCCTTGCTGCTGAGCAACTCGCCAGGCGCCACCAGATCACCCTCGCCACGCTGCAGGGCCGCGAGCAACTGGTCCTTGGCCTTGGGAATCAGCTTCAAGCGCAGGTTGCGGCCATCTCGGGCATTGCGATTGAGGTACTGCTCCACGGCGCGCAGACGCTGGTACTCGACGCCGATGCTCTGCCCCTTGACCTCGCCCGAGCTGTTGCGACTCTGGTTGACCAGCACCCGCAGCTCGCCGCTCTTGCGAATGCCTGGCAGGTCACGGGGTGCGGCCGTGCCGGTGACCTCCAGAGGCCCGGCGATACGTGCCAGCGCCGGCAAGGGCAGCCAGAGCAGCAGGCAGATGATCAGGAGGACGCGCAATATCGATGCTCCGATAGCGGGGAAACCGGCCGACAGCCAGGGGTGGTGATTCGCAGATGCAGCGCCAGGCGCGGCATGGCCAGCACTGAGACAGCATCAGCTCTTAATTTACGTCACGAATCGACCACAAGTTTTTGTAATCGTTGGCTTTTTATCGGTGATAAAAAGCTCTGCTATGCTGCGCCCTCTCGTTTTCCAGGGTCACACCATGCAACTCATCGACATCGGCGTCAATCTGACCCACGCAAGCTTCGACGACCAGCACGCGGCAGTGCTCGAACGTGCCTTCGGCGCAGGTGTCTGCCAGTTGGTGCTGACCGGCACCAGCCTGGGCGAAAGTGACCATGCGCTGAGCCTGTGCCGGAAACTCGACGAGCGCGCCGAGCGGTTGTTCAGCACCGCCGGCGTGCACCCCCATGACGCCAAGCACTGGAGCAGTGACGACAGCCAGCGCCTGCGCGCCCTGCTCGCCGAACCACAGGTCAGGGCGGTGGGCGAATGCGGGCTGGACTTCAACCGTGATTTTTCGCCGCGCCCGCAGCAGGAAAAGGCCCTGGAGGAGCAGCTGAGCCTGGCCGCCGACTTGCAGATGCCGGTATTCCTGCATGAGCGCGACGCCCACCCACGCTTCGTGCAGATCCTGCGCGATTACCGTGATCGCCTGCCGGCCGCCGTGGTGCACTGCTTTACCGGCGAGCAACGGGCGCTGTTCGACTACCTGGACCTGGATCTGCACATCGGCATCACCGGCTGGATTTGCGATGAACGCCGTGGCGCGCACCTGCACCCGCTGGTCAAGGAGATTCCCGCCGGCCGCCTGATGCTGGAAAGCGACGCCCCCTACCTGCTGCCGCGCAGCCTGCGCCCGAAACCCAAGGGTGGTCGCAACGAGCCGGCGTTTCTGCCCGAAGTGCTGCGCGAGGTGGCCCTGCACCGCCAGGAGTCCGCCGAACAGGTGGCCAGGCACACCACGGCCTGCGCACGGGCCTTCTTCGCCCTGCCGACCCTCGTCGAAGCGGTCGACGATCAGGAAGATGACCGGGAGCCTTCGAACGGGTCGGATCGACGCCGCTGACCTGGAGGCGGCGCGTTGCTTGCAGAGTCCTGGCAAGCCGAGTCGTCGGCTGCGGTTGACCCATATCAAGGGATGGTTATTTTGCCCGTGACAGAATAGTGGCGCCTTGCCAGCAATTCATTCATGTCGAGAGCAAAAGAACATGCCCGTGTGGATTCGCGATCTATCCCTGAAACACAAGTTCTGGGCGGTGAATGCCGTCGCCTTCGTCACCACCCTGCTGCTGGTGTTGTTCGCCATGCTGCAGGAACAGGACACCTATGCCCAGGCCGCCCGCGCCGATGCGCAGCAGCGCGCGCAACTGGTCGCCGCCTGGCCTGTCGACCAGGCGCTGCCCGCTAGCGCCGGACTGATCGCCTTCAGGGCCGGTGAAACGCCCGAGCTGCCCGGTGACGCAGATGCCACGCCGCTGCGCAACGGCCGTGGCTGGGTGGCCCTCGAACACGAGGCGCTGTTCGCCAGCGAGCCGCTGCTCGGCGCGCAGCTCGTCGAGCGCGGCGGCGAGCAGCGCATCGCCGTCATCGCCACTGGCCGTAGCCTGGCCCAGGTGTTCAGCGAGCGCGCCGCACACTACGCCCTGGCGGTGGCGGTACTGATGCTTGCCCTGCTCGCCGCCTCGCAGTTGCTGATCCGCTTCCTGCTCAGCCACCTCAATACCCTCAAGGATGTGATGCTGCATGTCGAGAACAGTGGTGATCTGGCCGCCCGCGTACCATTGCAGAGCCGCGATGAGGTCGGGCAGATGGCGGGTGCCTTCAACGCCATGCAGGACGGTTATCAGCGGGTGGTCGGCGCGGTCATCCAGGCCGCTTCACGGCTCGACGAGGGTACCGGGCGCCTGGCGCAGGGCATGAAGGACGTGCGCCAGGGCATGCTCGGCCAGCAGAGCGAAACCGATCAGGCCGCCACCGCCATCAACGAGATGTCGACCACCGTCCACCACATCGCCGAACACGCCGCCACCACCCGTGACCAGTCACAGGCCGCCGACCAGCTCGCCGGCGCCGGGCAGACCGTGGTCAGCCGCGTGGTCGACGCCATCACCGGCCTGTCCAGCGGCGTGCAGCAGACGGCGACCATGATCGAGCAGGTGGCCGCCGACAGCCAGAAGATCAGCCGCGTGGTCAACGTCATTCATGGCATTGCCGAACAGACCAACCTGCTGGCCCTCAACGCCGCCATCGAGGCAGCGCGGGCCGGCGAAATGGGCCGCGGTTTCGCCGTGGTGGCCGATGAAGTGCGCAACCTGGCCAAGCGCGTGCAGGACTCCACCGACGAGATCACCAGCATGATCGGTGCGCTGCAGGCCGGCACCCGCGATGCCGTGGAGTTCATGCAGGAAAGCTCGTTGAAGGCCGACGACTGCGTACGTGCCGCCCATGAGGCCGGTGAGGCGCTGGCGGCAATCACCGGCGCGGTGGCGCAGATGCGCGAAAGCAACACGCAGATCGCCGTTGCGGCCGAGCAGCAGAGCCTGGTGGCCGAAGAGATGACCCGCTCGGTGATCGGCATCCGTGATGTCACCGAGCAGACCGTCCAGCAGACCCTGGCGTCCGCTACCACCAGCAGTCAGCTCGCCGACCTGGCAGGCGAACTGTCGAGAGCCATCCACCAGCTGAAACCCTGAGCACCAGGGCACCTCCGGCAGATAGTAGAAACCCTATCTGCCGTATAGCACGGATCAATTCGCAGCCCTTGCGCCTGCCCCATAGACTGGCTCCATCTGATGCAGGAGACCGATCATGAGCACGCCAACCGCTACCCTTGCCCGTCACACCGAATCGCTGGACATGCCGATGCTGGCCATTGCCCTGCCGCTCTTGCTGGTATCCCTGGCGCTGGCGGGCAGCGGCTCCGGCGCCCTCTCGCTGGTGTTGTCCGGCCTGGGCGCCATTGCCGCCTACGCCCTGGCAAGACAGGCACTGCTAGGGGTCGGTTGACGTTTCACCCACGGCCGCATTGAAACGCCAACAGGGCAGCGCTTAGTCGAACACCGTCACCGTCTGACGGCTGATGGCCAGCAGTTGCCCATCAGCCGTCCATAGCGCCGCGGCCACATGCCCATAGCCATCACGGGCATGCTCGATCTCGGCGCGGTACAGGCACCACTGGTCAGAAGTGATGGGGTGCAGTGGCTGAATGAACTCGATGGTCCAGGTCAGCGAACTGCCGGGCGCCGGCTTGTCGAGCAACGACAAAAGCGCCGGTGGCCACGCATCGACCAGCGCCAGCAGGTGGGCTTCATCGAGGGGTGCGATGCGCTGCTGCTCGCGAAAGCGTACCCAACCGCCCATCTCCCGGGACTGATTAGCACTGAACGGCAGGCCGCCCAAGCCCCAGCGCATCGCCAGATGACGAGTGAACTCCGGGGTGACCTGGGGGATGTAGGGCAACGCCTGACTTTGCTCGGGCGCCTTTATCGCGGGTGCCGGCAGCGCCGGCACGCTGATCGAAGAGCTGCGCGGTGTACCGAAACTGCCCTGTATCAACGCCACCACCTGGCCATTTTGCACGGCCCTTCCCAGCACCTGGCTGACCGCCGAGCCCGCGCGCAACACCTCGGCCTCGAAGCTGGTGGCGATGCCGGGCGTCACCGGCGCCACGAAGGTAATCGCCAACGACCGCGGTGGGCGATCGGCTGGTACCTTGCCGCGCATCACGGCATAGACCAGCGCCGCCACCACGCCGCCGAAGCTGGCGCGGCCCTGCCCCCAGTCAGCAGGAATCGACAGCGCCTCGGGTGTACGTTGCACCTGCTCCAGTAGCTCGAAGAAATCCATGCTCACCTCTCTTGTCATCCTATGGATGGTAAGAGACGAGTCGCGCTACTGCGAGCCCGGCGCATGCGGCAGATCGGTCATTGTTGGGGCTCGAGCGCTCCCAGCAAGCGTGCCTGGATGGCCTGCGCCGAGCGCTCGGCGGCCTGCATCGAGTTGCGCCAGGCGGGGATGAAGCCGCGCAGATCGGGCTCGCGCTCGGCGGTCGCCAGCCACTGCAGGTGGTCGTGCCAATCACCGAGCACCGCCTGCCCCTTCCTGAGCAGCTTCAGTTGCGCAGCCGACAGCGGCGAAAGCTGCGGATAGGCCTCGGCGGTGTAACGCACACGCTTGATCAGCAGGCGCACGCGGTGGCGATCATGCTCGGCATCGCCCAGGGCCTCGACCAGCTTGGCAAGCTGCTTGCGCAGGTAGCGCCGTACCTGCTTGTGCAAATCATCGAGTTCACCACTCGCCTGTTGGGCAGCCAGCTCCCGAGGCCACTCGCCCAGGGCGCGGAACAGCGCCGGCAACGCGCGGCTGTTCAGCACCAGCGCATCGCCCTTGCGGCGCTGCGCCAGGCGTCGCTGCGCGGCGGCGTGCTCACCGCTGGCGCGCAAGGTGCCGATCAGCACCTCCAGGTCCCGCAGTGGGCCCGTCAGGCGCCCGAGCTCGGCGGCTCGCTGCTGCAACGGATCACTCCCGGCAGCGCCCTTGAGCGGCTTGAGCAGGCTGCGCAAGCGGCGCAGGCAGACCCGCAGATCATGCAACGCCTCGTCATCGGTCTGCGCCTGCAGACGCTCGCGACAGGCATAGAGCGCAATCTCTAGGCGCAGCACTTCGCTGCGCAACGTACCGACAAAACCACTCATCACGGAACTCCTGAATAACCGTTCAAGGGGATCGGCTCCAGCGCCAGGGCAATTGGCGGCGTAGCGCGTTCAGCTGTTGGAGCAGCGCCTGGGGGGAAATGTTCTGCCCCGCGTAACGCTGCGCTTCGAAGGCCTGCACGAAGGCGTGAATGGTTTGTGCCTGGGCAGGCAGTGCCTCGCCAGCACGCTGGGCGAAGACCCGTGGCCCCTCGCCCGCATGGCGCTGCACGCCGTGCTGGGCCAACAGTTGCTCGAAGCGTCGAAAGAGGCGCAGCGCGGGGTCACGCTCGACCCGCCAGGGCTTGAACAGCCACAGCGCGAGCAAGCCCAGCAAGACGCCACCTCCACCCACCAGGGCGAGCACCAGCCGACCGGCGTCGACCTGGCCGAACCAGCGCTGCAGGAGTTCGAACTGTTGCGCGCCCTGATAGCCCAGCACCCAGCGCTGCCAGCCGTAGTTAAGGTCGTCCCAGGCCAGACGCAGCTCGTTGAGCCAGGTCAGATTGCGATAGCGCAACGGTGAAAAGGGTGAGTCGGCAAGAAAGCTTTGCTCACCTGCCAGTGCTTGCTCGAGCCCTTGCTCGATACGCTCGGGGGCGACTTGGAAAGTCGGATCAACACGCGTCCAGCCCTTGCCCGGCTGCCAGTACTCGACCCAGGCATGGGCATCGAACTGACGAACCTGCAGGTCGCTGCCATTGCCACTGAGTTCACCGCCCTGGTACCCGGCCACCACGCGACTGGGAATGCCGGCCGCGCGCAGCACGAAGGTCATGGCGCCAGCGTAGTGCGCGCAAAAACCGCTGCGCGTATCGAACAGGAATTCGTCGATGGCATTGGTGCCCAGGGGCACCGGGGTCAGGGTATAGACGTAGGGCTGGCGATTGAAATGGCTGAGCAGCGCCCCGACCAACTGCTCATCCCGGGGATATTGGCTGCGCAATTCCCGGGCCCAGGCGCGGCTGCGCGCATCGCCCTCAGGCGGCAGGCGCAGCAACGCCTGCAGCCTGTTGTTTGGCAACTGCGGCTCACGTAGCGCATCGGGCCAGGAGCTGACGTCGTAAAGCAGCGCACGATCCACCGGGCGGTTGCGCTGCAGGCGAAAATCACTCATTTGTCGCGTGCCCTGCAAATCAGTCCGGGCCACATCGAGGGCGAACAGCCAGGGCCGCGTGGTCGGTTGCATCACCACACTGTAACGCAGCGCCTCGCCGCGCGGTTGCCACTGCGGCGCCGGCGAGAATTGCTCGCCAGGCGACTGCGACCAGCGCCGGCCATCGTAATGCTCGAGCGTCAGCGCGCGCCAGTACAACTCGTTACGCGCCGGCACCCGGCCCTCGAAGCTGGCACGAAAGGCCAGTTCCCCGGAACGTGTCAGCTCGGCGATATCACCGGGCGCCATGCTGTCAGCCAGCCCGGTGACCGCGCCGCGCTCGTTGGGTACCGGCAACGACCACAGTGGCCCGAGGCGCGGGAAGAACAGGAACAGCAAGAGCATCAAGGGCAGTGCCTGCAGCAACAGGCTGGCCGACAGGCGCAGCGTGCGCCAGGGGCGGGTCGCCGTGCCGCTCTGCTGCAAGCCGATCAACGCGGCCAGCAAGGCACATACCGGCAGCAGGCTGAACAGCGCGACGAGCATGCCGTCATCGAACAGATAGGCGGTGACCACCACGAAGAAGCCGAGGAAGATCACCACCAGCGCGTCGCGGCGACTGCGCATTTCCAGCAACTTGAGGGTGAACGCCGCGACCAGCAGCAGCACCCCGCCATCCAGCCCGACCAGGGTACCGCGGGACAACAACACCCCCGCCGCCGCCAGGGCGATCAGGCCGATGCGCACGACGAGGCTGGGGTAGCCGGCACGCATGCGGAAGATCTGGATGCGCCACAGCGCACAGCCCAGCCACAGGCCGATCACCCATAACGGCAGGTGCAAGGCGTGCGGCAGGATGACCAGCGCCTGGGCGACCAGCAGCCAGGTCAGACTGATGCGCGGGATGCCGGCGACGCTGCTCATGCCCCACCGCCATGCAGCGCCAGCGCACGCAAGCACTGCTCGCGATGCCGCTCGCCAATGGCCACTGGCAACGACTCGTTCGGCAGCCTCAAGGCAAAGGGTTGCTGGCGCTCGGAAAGCACCAGCACCCAGTGACAGAGCAGCGACAGGCGGCTTTCCAGGTCACCGCCGAGCACGTCGAAATCCAGCAGCAAATCGCGGCCGCTCTGGGCAGCAAAATCCTTGACCAATAAACCCTGGCCCCGTGAATACGCCTTCCAGTGCAGACGCTTGCGCGAATCGCCCGGCTGGTAGGTACGCAGCCCCTGGAAGTCGTCACTGCCCTGCCCGTGCGTGACCAGCCCTGCCTGCTCGTCACCCTCCCGGCCAGCAGCCGCCAACGGCAGCTCGCCCTCCAGCGGGCGCGGGTACACCAGCACGGCCTGGTCAAGGTCGACATGGCTCCAGGCGACCAACAGGCCCAGCGGGAAGCGGCTCTCCACCCGCAAACGACCGGGATGCAGCCAGCCGCGGCGCAGGGTTTGCAGGCCCAACTCGCACTCCACCGAGCCCTGCACCGCAACATCCTGCTGCGCCAGGTCAGCAGGCGGCCAACCCAGGGCGATGGCTTCGTGGGCCCGGCCGCGACTTTCCAGGCGCACCCGCAGGCGCGCCGCCTCGCCTGCGAATACCGCGCCGACGCCGCCGGCATGCAGCACCAGCCCGGCCAGGTTGCGGTAGGTGTGCAGGATGGTCACCACGAATACCGAGCCGAGCAGAAAGGTCAGCCCATACGCCAGGCTGTTCTGGTAGTTGATGGCGGCCAGCAGCATCACCAGCAAGGCGCCGAGAAACGCCACGCCCACCCGGGTCGGCAGGATGAAGATCCGCCGCTGGTTGAGCTGAACGCTGGAGGCCGCGGGAATACGCCTGGCCAGCCAGCGATCCCAGCGCATCCTGAAGGCGCCGGTCAAAGCGCCGGCACCTCGCGCAGCAACCATTGCACCAGGGCGCCGCCGCCATGCCCGGCCGGGTCCGCCTGATCACGCAGGCGGTGCCCGGCCACGGAGGGCAGTACCGCCTGCACGTCCTCGGGAATGACGTAATCGCGTTCGGCCAGCAGCGCCCAGGCGCGGGCTGCCGCCAAAAGCGCCAGGCTGCCGCGTGGCGACAAGCCCCAGGCGAACTGTGGCTGGGTACGTGTGGCTTCGACCAGGCGCAGCACGTAGTCGACCAGGGCATCACTGACGCGCACCTTGGGCACTTCGGCCTGCAGCTTGGCCAACTCCGCGTGATTGAGTACGGCGTCCAGGGTCGGCAGCACCGAGCGACGCGGCTCGCCCAGCAGCAGGGCTTTTTCCGCAGCGCGAGCCGGATAACCCAGCGACAGGCGCATCAGAAAACGGTCCAGCTGAGATTCCGGCAGTGCAAAGGTGCCGCTCTGGCTGATCGGGTTCTGGGTGGCGATAACGAAGAAGGGATCGGGCAGCGGACGGGTCGCGCCTTCGATGGTCACCTGCCCCTCCTCCATGGCCTCGAGCAGCGCGCTCTGGCTTTTCGGCGTGGCGCGGTTGATCTCGTCCGCCAGCACCAGCTCGGCGAACACCGGGCCGGGGTGGAACAGGAACTGCCCGCTGTCCTTGTCGAACACCGAGGTGCCGAGAATATCGCCCGGCAGCAGGTCGGAGGTGAACTGGATGCGCTGGAAGCTCAGCCCCAGCACCTTGGCCAGGGCATGGCTGAGGGTGGTCTTGCCCATGCCGGGCAGATCCTCGATCAACAGGTGACCGCGGGCCAGCAGACAGGTCAGCGCCAGGCGCACCTGCGCCTCCTTGCCGAGCAGCACCTGGTTGATGGTATCCAGGCAGGCGTCCAGTTTCGTGTGCATCGTCCACTCCTCATGCAAGTGGCCTGATGCTACTGACCGGAGCGCGGCGGGCAAAGCGTTACGTAATGTTTGCTGACGAAACTGTGCACCAGGCCCAGGCCCGCCAGCGAAACGGCGAAAGCCGCAACGCAGCGCGATCTAGAGGCGAAAATGCGCGGCCATGCCCTGCAGTTCTCGGCCCAGCGTCGCCAGTTGCTGGCTGGAGCCGGCGTTTTCCTCCATGGCGGCAGCGGACTGCTCGCCCAGGTCGCGAATCGACGTGACACTGCGGTTGATGTCCTCGGCCACGGCGGTCTGCTGTTCGGCGGCGGCGGCGATCTGCTGGTTCATGCCGTGGATCACCGCTACGGCATCGGCGATACCCGCCAGGGCCTGCTGGGTATGCCGGGCGTCGTGCACCACCTGCTCGACCAGTTCGTCGCTCTGGCGCATATCGGCAACGGAACGGGTGGCGCCCGCACGCAAGGTGCCCAGCAACCCTTCGATTTCCTCGGTGGACTGCTGCGTACGCCGCGCCAGCGCACGGACCTCGTCGGCGACCACCGCGAACCCGCGCCCCTGCTCGCCCGCCCGCGCTGCCTCGATCGCCGCGTTGAGGGCCAGCAGGTTGGTCTGTTGCGCCACGCTCTTGATCACGTCCAGCACCGCGTCGATATTGCGGGTGTCGGCGCTGAGCTGTTCGATACCTTGCCGGGTCACGGCCATGGCCGCGACCAGTTGCTCGATCCGTTGCAGGGTGTCGCGTACCACCTGGCTGCCTGCCGCGACCCGCGAATCGGCCTGAACGGTTGCGGCTGCGGCCTGTTCGGCGTTCTGCGCCACTTCATGAACGGTCGCCGCCATCTGGGTGATCGCGGTCGCCACCTGATCGGTTTCCTCTTTCTGGCCACTGACGCCCTGACGCGCCTGCTCGGTGACCGACGACAGCGTCTGCGCCGAGCTGGAGAGCTGCGCCACGCCATCCTGCAGGCGCCCGACCATGCTGCGCAGGTCCCGCGACATGCCTTGCATGGCAAGCAGCAGCTGGCCGATCTCATCGCTGCGCTGCACCGCGATCTCGCCGCTCAGGTCACCGGCGGCGATGCGCTGGGCCACGGCGGTCACCTGCTTGAGCGGTCGCACGATCACCCGGGTGATGATCAGCGTCGCCAGCAGGCCGACCAGCAAGGCGGCGGTGGCGGCCACCAGAATCAACAGTGCGCTGCTGCGCACCAGGCTGTGCAGCGCGTCGTTCTGCTGGGCATAGGTCTGGCTGACCCGCTCGACCACCTTGTCTGCCCGCTCGACCAGCTGGGCGTGCTCCTGCTGTTGCTGTTGCAGCAGCCCGGTATATTCCTGCAACCGCTGGTTGAAGGAATCGATGTTGCCGACCACTTCGGCCAGCACCGAACGGTAGCCCGGATCACCCAGCGCGTCGCGCAGCTGAGCCGCCTGGGCCTGCGCATCGAGCGCTTCCTGGATGCTGGTGCTCGGCACTTCGCCGCTGCTGCGGCTGTTTTCCAGGAGCACCCGCGCCTGCTCCAGCGCCTGCAGGAGCAGCACATGCACCTTGCCGATCTGGCCGGCCTGGGTGACGGCCTCGCCGCCTTGGTTGCCCTGGCTCTCCTTGAGGGCATAGACGCCGTCTTCGGCAAGCCCATCCTTGAGCAAATCCAGGCTATTGGCGGCGCCGACCACCAGCCATTTCGCGGCATCCAGCGACAGGCGCATGTTGTCGCTCTGTTCCACGTAGCGATCGAACACCTGCACGTATTCGGCAATGTCCGCATCGACCTGCTGCAACGCCTCACGCTCGCTACCGGCAACCTGCTCGTGCAGTTGTTGCACCTGCTCGCGAAGCGCTTGCGCCTGCTCGTGCAGACGCTGGGTCTGCGCCGCATCGCCCGTGATGATGAAGGCCTGTTCGGTGCGGCGCATGTGCGCGACGCGATCATTGATATCGCTGAATCGTTCGAGCAGGGAAAACCTGGCGCCCACGTCACGCAGGGCGAAAAACCCGGTGGCCGCCACCACCAGGGTAAGCACCAACACCACACCGAACCCCAGGGACAATTTGACCGCCGTTGACAGGCTGGCCAGTGCGCGAAGAGAAACCATTGCCGACCCTCTCGTGCTGGGCAGGAGCCCTCCAAGCGGCAACAGTGATGCACGTGACTAATGGCGACAAGCCAGCAACCCGCCAGCAGGTGCTTTTAGCTAAGGCAATGTCGCTTTCAGGATATCGCCGGCCGTCGGCGAACAAGACAAACCGACGATCGCACATCGCCATCACTGAGCGCCGATTGCTAGAATCGGCGTGCCTTCAGACTGGCGACGGCGCCAGCAGGACAGTCATCATGAACACCTCGTCTCGCTACTCGCTCCCCCGCCTCGCACTGCTCTTCGCCGGGCTGCTGGCAAGCACCCCGGGTGTGGCCGAGATGGCGGGCGGTGAAGTGGGTATCCGCCTGACCGTACACAGTGCCTGCCAGGTGGACAGCAGCACCGAGCAGGCAACGCTGCTGCTGACCAACCATGATTGCCGGGACGGCTACCGCATCCGTTATCAGAACGCCGACCTGCAGGTCGATCGCGAGGCCCTGGCGCAAGCCAGCACCCGGCTGGACGAGGGCGCCCCGCGCTCGCGTATCGAGCTGTACTGGTAGATCACTAGGGGCGCTGCAGGTCGAAGGTGTCACGGGTGCGGCTGTAGGCCGTGCCCCCCAAACGCCCGACCAGGTCGAGGCGCTGCGGGTCGATACGGCCTTTCTCGTTGAGCACTTCGTCACTGATATGCGCCAGCAGCACTTCGGCAAAGATCAGGTGATGGTTGGGCTTGCCCTGCGGATAACCCATGATCTGCGCCACCCGGCACTCGAACGCCACGGCGGCCCCCTTTACCCGCGGCGGCGCAACGCGGCTGCTGGCTATCGAGTCGATACCACAATGAACGAATTCGCTGGTGCTGTGCGGCAGCAGCGCCGCGCTGGCATTCATGGCGTCGGCTTGCGCGAACGCCACCAGGTGAATGACCAGCTCGCCGGTTTCCTGGGCATTGCGCAGGGTGTCTTTCAGTGCGCCGTCGTCACGGGTGCCGACGTTGACCATCAAGGTGGCCGGCTCATCGCTGATCACCTGGAAGAAGCTGAAGGGGGCCAGATTGGTCACCCCTTCCCTGGAAATGCTCGACACCCAGGCGATGGGCCTGGGTGTGACGGTTGCGGCGAGCCAGCGGTAACGGTCCAGCGGGGTCAGGTCAGCGAAATCGAGCAGCATTGCGATCTCCGGTATTCAGGTTGCCGCAAGCTTACTGCAGTGCGCCCTCAGCGGCCTGCGCGGGACTCACGAATGTAGAAGCGCGCTTTCTCGGACTTGTTGGTGCAGCCGCGATAGGCCTCGAACTGCTGCTGGGTTTTCGCGGCAGTCATCAGCGAGGCAGCCTTGGAGTAGCTGACCGTACCGGCGAAACCTTCGGCTTTGGCGAGGTCGAGCTCCTGCCAGGCCGCGTCGAGTTGAGTCGCGCAGCTGTCACGGTAAGAGGTGGTCGCTGAGCAGCCCGCCAACAGCGCAATCGGTAAGAGAATCCAGGCTTTCATGTCGCATACTCCAGAGGTTGGCCGGCAATCAGGTCACCGGTGTTGATTAAGACGATAGGCTAGAGAAAAAGTGCCACTATCGACGTGCGGCAGAACGCAAAATAGGTTCTGACAGGTGCGGCGTATCGAGGAGGGTTGGATGAGCAAGAAAGTAGCCTTGGTGCTGGGGTCCGGTGGTGCGCGCGGTTATGCGCACATCGGTGTGATAGAAGAGCTGGAAGCTCGCGGCTACGAGATAGGCTGCATCGCCGGTTGCTCCATGGGTGCGGTGGTCGGCGGTATCTATGCGGCCGGCAAGCTCAAGGATTACAGCGACTGGACCCAGAGCCTGGATTACCTCGATGTGCTGCGTCTGCTGGATGTCAGCTTTCGCCTGGGGGCGATACGCGGGGAAAAGGTCTTCGGGCGGATTCGCGACATCGTCGGCGAAATCAACATCGAGTCGTTGAACATTCCCTTCACGGCGGTGGCCACCGACCTCACCAACCAGCAGGAAATCTGGTTCCAGGAAGGTTGCCTGCACCAGGCGATGCGCGCCTCGGCGGCGATTCCCAGCCTGTTCACGCCGGTGATCCAGGGCAAGCGCATGCTGGTCGACGGCGGCCTGCTCAATCCGCTGCCGATCGTGCCGGTGGTGTCCAGCCACTGCGACCTGATCATCGCCGTCAACCTCAACTCGGCGCATCAGCAGCATTACCAATTGCCTGTCATCGAGCGGCCGGCGGCCATGAAGGGGCGTTTCGATCAGATCATGACCTCCCTGGGTTCGCACCTGCCATCCCTGCGCCGCAAGGGCGGCGAGGACGATCCGCTGCTGCTGGAAGTAACCGAACCGGCAGTGCCGCGCCAACCCGACCTGTGGCTGCAGGAGCCGGTGGATCCCCATGGCCAGCAACCCGCTGCCGCACCCCAGGGCGACAGCGCGCCCAAATCGGCCAGCGGCTCGCGGGTCGCCCACATGGCCGGGCCGGCCTCGCTGCTGGAGTTGATCAACCAGAGTTTCGAGGTGATGCAGACCTCGCTCTCGCAGTACAAGATCGCCGGCTACCCGCCGGATATCCTGATCAACGTGCCCAAGCGGGTGTGCCGTTTCTTCGAATTCTACAAGGCGCCGGAGCTGATCATGCTGGGCCGGCAGATAGCCCGCGACACCCTCGACAAGTACGAACGCGGCGACCGTTGAGGCCGCCGCGGCATCACAACGGTGGCGAGCGCTCTTCGCGCGGCGGCAGCCCGGCCGGCGCCTTGTGCGCGACCCAGTCGCTGAGCAGGCTGTAGGCCACCGCCAGCAGGGTCGGCCCCAGGAACAGGCCCATGAAGCCAAAGGCCAGAATGCCGCCAAACACGCCGAGCAGCACCACCACCAGCGGCAGGTTGCCGCCGCGGCTGATCAGGTATGGCTTGAGGATGTTGTCCACGCCGCTGATGATGAAGAAGCCCCAGATGCCCAAGAAGATCGCCATGCCGATCTCGCCCTGCCAGATCAGCCAGCCCACCGCCGGGCCCCAGACCAGGGGCGGCACCATGATCAGGCTGCAGGCGAAGGTCAGCAGGCCCAGCAGCAAGGCGCCGGGAATGCCGGCGATCATGAAGCCGATATAGGCCAGCAGTGCCTGCGCCACCGCGGTACCGATCACCCCATTGACCACCCGCTGCACGGTACCGGCGACCAGTTCGAGGTAATGCTGGGCCCGATCACCGATCAGCCTTTCGAGCAGGCTTTCGACGAAAGCCGCCAGACGCGGGCCATCGCGGTAGAAGAAGAACACCAGGATCAGGCTCAGCGCGAGTTCGAGAATGCCGCCGCCGATCTTGGCGCTGCGCACCAGCAGGAAGTTGCCCACCTGCCCGAGGTACGGCTGCACCGTGGCGAACAGCGCCGAACCTTGCTGATCCAGGGTTTCCCAGATGCTCACCAAGCGGCCGCCGACCAGGGGCACCGATGCCAGCCAGCCAGGCGGTGGCGGCAGGCCATCGACCTGAAAGTCCTTGATCATCGCGGTGGCATCACGAATATGGTCGGCGAGGTTGAAGCCCAGCATCACCAGTGGCACCGCCACCAGCACGATCCACAACCCGGTCAGCAACCCAGCGGCAACCGACTGCCGCCCCTTGAGCACGCGTGTCAGCCAGCGCATGACCGGCCAGCTGGCGAAGGACAATACGGCAGCCCAGAACAGCGCTGACCAGAATGGCGCCAGTACCCATAGGCTGGCACCCAGCAAGCCCAGTAGCAGGATCTGCACCAGCAAGCGGTCGTTATTCGGCATTTTTCAGGACTTCCAGCAAACCAGACTCAGGCCCGTGGCACGGGCGCGCTCAACGTATCACGTCGATCCGCAAACCGTCGCCACTGCTCTCGCCGATTTCCAGGCGCGCGGCCCTGACCCGCTCCTCGATCAGCGCCTCACGCCAGGCTTCGGCGTTGGCGCCAGACAAGCTGACGCGCAGGGTGCTGTCCAGGTTGAGACTGCGTGCCAGTAGCTCGGTCCATTGCGGGCGTGGTTCATCCTGCTCGGGGAGGCGCAGCTCGCCGGTGCTCTTGAGCTGCCGCGCCAGGGTGGCCGGGGTTGGCAGCACTTTCGCCAGGGCCTCGTCGGCCTTCAGCAATTCGGCATGCAGGTAGGCGCGGCGATTGCCACGGGTAATGCTGTACAGCGCCACGAGGCTGTCCTGGCGTGGCTCGGCCAGGCGCAACAAGGCGTAGGCCTGCTGGTCGTCGGAGCCATACAGGGTCGAATATCCGAATACCGAATTGGCCCACAGGCTGCTGGAGCCGCACTCACGGCCCTGGCACCAGTAGAGCAGTTGTGCATCCTGGTCCTGCAGCGCTTGGCGCGCCTCGGCAAACACTTCGTTGGCACTGTGGGTGCGCGGCAGCTCGTAGGTAACGGCGGTCAGCGCCCCCTGAACCAGCACTTCACGCTCGTAACGCAGGCGTCCGCTGATACGGCGGACGGTGCCTTGCGGGTAGACACGCTCCTGCTCGGCCTGCTCGTTGAAACGGACGATCTCGGCTCCGGGGAACCGCGGCAACACATCGAGATCACGACTACCCGCCACGTCGGCACTGGCCAGCGGGCTGAACACCAGCAGCGCAAACAGATACCTCAGACGCATGCAGCCCCACTTATCCCAGCAGCGAGAGGCATCAGCGGGCAGGCGAATTCAACGGGCAGCGCATCCGGCGCGACGGTATACAGGTCGGTCATGCAGATCTCCATGGCAGTGCCCGACACCTTTCCCCAGTTGCAACGGGCCGTCAAGGCGCACTCAAAAATGGATTGAAACAGTCTGCTACCAGTTGCGCGCCCCGCTCGTCATCCAGATGCAGGTGATGACCGCCAGGCAGGCGTTCGACCGCGATCGGCGTCTGCGCCAGCAACTCGTGCAAACCATCACGCTGCGCCAGGAGGCCTTGCTCGGCCAGCACCAGGCGGGTCGGACAGTTCAGCGCAGTGACGAACGCCTGCACCTGGGCGCCGGTCAGGCGCAAGGGCGTGGCCAAGGTCAGGCGGCTATCGGTGCGCCAGGTCAGGCCGCCCTCCACCTGCATCAGTCCACGTTGCGCCAGCAACCGGGCAGCCTGGTAACTGACATGGCCGACGCCGCGCTGGCGCACCTGGGCGGCCCGCTCGAGACTGGGATACAGCGGTTTGCGCTTGGCACTCAGCGTCAGACGCCCACGCAGCGCCTCGGCCAGCGTGGCGACCGCAGCATCGGCCTCGACGGTCGGTGGCACCAGCCCATCGATCAACGCCAGGCGCTGCACGCGCTCTGGGAAGGTGGCTGCCAGCATCACCGAAACGATGGCGCCCATGGAGTGCCCGAGCAGACTGAAGCGCGGCCAACCAAGCTGTTCGGCAACCAGCAGCACATCGTGCACGTAGTCCCACAGGGCGTAACCGCCGCCAGCTGGGCGATGCTCTGAATGGCCATGGCCGGCAAGATCCAGGGCGACGATGCGTAGCCCCTCAAGCTTAGGCGCCAGGCGCGCGAAGGTCGCTGCATTGTCGAGCCAGCCATGCAAGGCGATCACCGGCCTGCCATCGGCCGGGCCATGCACCTGAGCGGCCAGCTCGATATGCGCCAGGCGTAAACGTAGCTCTTGAGGGGTAACGGTCACTGCATGCTCTCGCGAGGTTGCTGCCAGCGGGTGAACAAACGGCGAATCAGCTGCGCGGTGGCATCCGGGTGTTCGAGGGGAAACATGTGGCCGCCGGGCATTACCAGGAATTCGCCACGCGGCGCGCGGCGCGCCATCCGCCCATGGTGAGCCAGTACCACACGGCTCTCGGCGCCTTTTACCAGTGCCAGCGGCACCTGCAGCTCTTGCGGCCGCCCCGGGCTGGTATGGGGAACGCTGCGGTAGATGCTGATTTCGGTCGCCGCTTCGAAACGCAGGCGCAGGCCGTCTTCGTGAGGGTGCAGGCCATGTTCGACGTAGGCATCCAGGCACTCGGGGTCGAAACGGCTGAACAGCGCGCGCTCGGCGAAATAACGACGCGCCTCCGGCACGTCGGCAAAGGCCTCGCGCCGCCCCAGCGTGCGCCTGGCTGGGGTGAGGCGGTCGATCAGGCCAAAGCGCTTGGCCGCCTGAATCACCAGTTGATCGGCGCGACTGAGCACCGGCGAGTCGAGCATTACCAGCCCGCGGTACAGGTCCGGCCGGCGGAGCGCCGCATGGTAATGCAGCACCCCGCCCAGGGAGTGCCCTACTCCCCACACCGGTTCGGCGCATTGTTCGAGGTGGTGGAGCAGCTCGTCGACCAGGTTGCTCCAGCTGTCGTTCACCGGAAAGCGAGGGTCGTGGGCATGCTGCGCCAGGTGCTGCACCTGATACTCCGGCGCCAGCGCCGCGAACAGCTTGCGGTAGGTGGCCGAGGGAAATCCGTTGGCATGGGCGAAAAAAATGAGCTGGGACATGGCAGTCGCGCTGATGGCCGGCAATGCTGGGATTGTCAGCCTGCCCGCTGCGGGCGGCAACGCCCGTAACGGTCAGGAAGGACGACGCTCCGGCCAAGTACCGAGCGCCACGGGAGTGAAAGCATCGACTACGGCTGCGACGATTGGCTGCCGAGCGGCACGATGGCCATGGTCAGGCGCGAAATGCAGCTGGTCTTGCCGTCATCCCCGCTGAGGCGAATGTCCCATACATGGGTGGTGCGGCCCAGGTGCACAGCCCGGGCGACCGCGGTAACGCGCCCGGAACGCAGGCCCCGCAGGTGGTTGGCATTGACCTCGAGCCCCACGCAGTAGAATTTCTGCGTGTCGATGCACAGGTAGCTGGCGGTAGAACCCAGGCTTTCCGCCAGCACCACCGAGGCACCGCCGTGCAGCAGGCCGTAGGGCTGGTGCGTACGTGCGTCGACGGCCATGCTGGCCGTGATGGACTGCTCATCGAATGCTTCAAAACGGATATCCAGCAACTCGCCAATGGTGTTGCGCTGCGCGGCGTTGAGGTCATCGAGGTTGGGGGTCTGGCGCCAGAGGCTCATGGTCAATCCTTGTTGTTATGGGGGTTGGCAGGCGCAAGCTCGGCTGAGCGTGCCAGCCATGGCGGCGCCCTGCAGCCCGATCAGTGCTGCTCAGGGTGCGCCAACAGCTGCAAATTCATCAGCCCGGCCAGCAGGTCTTCGCCTTCCAGCAGCGCCAGGCTGGCGGTATGCATGGCAAGTGGTTGCTGCCGATGGCCATGCACCAGCAAACCGCCCAGCGCGCCGATAAAGGGCTGGTGGGAAACCAGCAGCACGTTATCACCCGCCAGGCGCTGCAACTTTGCCAGGCTGTCACGGGGATCGCTGTCCGGCGTCAGCCAGGCAACGGTCTGTAGCGGGCATTGCAAGGCGAGCCCGGCAACGACCAATGCAGCTGTCTGCTGCGCGCGTATGTAGGGGCTGACGAAGATCGTGTCGAGGGCGCAACCGCGCAGATGCTCGAGCGACTGCAGCACCTCCTCGCGACCGTAGGGCGTCAACTCACGCTGTGCATCGGAACGCGCCTGGGCCTGAGCTTGCCCGTGGCGCAGCAACCAGAGCTTCATAGGCGATTGCTCATGGCTTCGGTTCATCGTCGCCTGGCGGCACGCTGTGCAGCGCCTCGCCCTGCGGCGGGCGGGGAGCCGGCCAGTCGGCGAACGGCCAGGGCTTGGCTTCGCTATTGAAGGTGCCAAAGCGGCCGATCTGTGCCAGGTACTGGCTGAGGCTGTCGCCAAAGCTCAGCAGGCCGGCATTCGGCGCGCCATACACGAGGCGATAGATGAGTTGCAGCAGCACGACGCCGGCCAGCAGCAGTTCGGCCAGTTGCCAGACGAACAGGAATAGCAGCATCCAGACGATGCGCAGGCCGATGGGCTCGCCCTTGGTGTGATCACTCATAACGTTTGTCCTCAGAAACCCGTGGCTGGAATGAAGTCGACATCGGTCTTGGGCTCGGCGCGCATCAACGCCTCGATCACCTGATCGAGGGTCCGCCCTTCGAACAGGATGGCATGAAGCCCCGCCACCAGAGGCATGTACACCTGCAGCTCCTCGGCCTTGGCCTTGAGCACCTTGATGGTGTTGACGCCTTCGGCCACTTCGCCGAGGCGCTCGACGGCCTCCTGCAGGCTCAGGCCCTCACCCAGGGCGAAGCCGACCTGATAGTTGCGACTTTTCGGCGACGAACAGGTGACGATCAGATCGCCCACCCCGGCGAGGCCCAGGAAGGTCATGGGGTTGGCACCCAGGTGCACGGCGAAGCGGGTCATTTCCGCCAGGGCCCGGGTGATCAACATGCTCTTGGTGTTCTCGCCCATGCCCAGCGCTGCGGCCATGCCGGCAATGATCGCGTAGACATTCTTCAGCGCCCCGCCCAGCTCGACGCCAAAGCGATCGGCACTGGCGTAGACCCTGAAGGTGCGCCCGTGCAGCACCTCCTGCACGGTACGGCACAGCGCCTCGTCCTCGCTGGCCACCACGGTGGCGGTCAGCGTATGCGCGGCGATCTCCTTGGCCAGGTTCGGCCCGGAGAGCACGCCGATGCGCGCCTGGGGAGCGACCTCCTCGATGATCTCGCTCATCAGCTTGAAGGTCTGTGCCTCGATGCCCTTGGTGGTGCTGACCAGCTGCTTGCCGGCCAACAGCCCGGCCACCGGCTGCAGCACTTGCCGCAGCGCGCTGGACGGCAGCGCCACGAACGCCAGCTCGCAGGCCTTGAGTGCCGCGGGCAGGTCGGTGGTTGGCTCCACACCGTCGAGCACCTTGACGCCCTTGAGGTAGCGCGGGTTTTCGCGGTGGGTGCGAATGGCTTCAGCCTGCACGGGATCGCGCATCCAGTGCAGAACGCGATGCCCATTCTGCGCCAGCAGGTTCGCGATGGCGGTGCCGAAGCTGCCACCACCCAGTACGGCGATAGGTTGCTGTTGAGTCATGACCAATCCGTTGTGAATGCTGTGCAAGTGGCAGGCATTATACGGTTAGCCGTTGCCACGACCAGCCTTGTGGCGCCCTGGTAGCCGCGAGGCAGTCGCGATTTTGCCGTTGCCTGGCTGGCAATGCGGCGCGGCTCGGTTAACATGCCCGCTCTGCGCGAACAGGGCCGTTGCGTGACGTCTATCATTGTCGTTGATCAATCCATATTGCTGGCGACATCGCTCGCCTGCGCGTGCCCAGCCCCATGCCGCCTATCGGATCCTAGATGACTCGCAATCGCCCGCGCAGCACCGCGCGCCGCCGCGCATGGATTCGCCGCACCCTGCTCCTGCTCTGCCTGCTTACGCCTCAGGTACAGGCGGCTGAGCTGCTGCTGAGCACTGCGGGCGACACCAGCGCCCTGCAGCGATTCGGCAACGCGCTGGCAGCGGCACGGCCCGCCGACCGCGTGCGCATCGTGGCGCTGAACGAAATACCGCCCCTCGACCAGATTCCCGCGACCACGCGGCTGATACTTTTCGGCCACGCGGCGCTGGCCTGGCGCCTGGACTCGCCGACGGGGCCGCCGACGCTGATGCTGCAGGTCAGTAAAACCCAGGCCCGCGAGGCCCTTGGCGAGCGCCAGCCGGCGAACTTCAGCATGCTCTGGCAGGATCCAGCCCCCCGCCGGCAATTGCGCCTGCTCAAGCATCTTTTGCCGAACGTCACGCGGGTGGGCGTGCTGCATCACCCACACAGCGAATTCCTGATCGACGAATTGCGGCAGACCGCCAGCGGGCTGGGCCTCGAGATCGTGGCGCAGAACTGGCCGGACACCCGTGACAACCAGCCGGTGATTCGCGTGCTCGGCGTCAGTGACGTGCTGCTCGCCGTTGCCGATGACGACCTCTACAACCCGCTGACCGCCAAGACGCTGCTGCTCACCAGTTACGGCCAGCAGCACGCGCTGATCGGCCCGAGCGCGGGTTTCGTGCGCGCGGGCAGCCTGGCCAGTACCTACGGCGACCAGGACGACTGGCTCGCCACCCTCGACCAACTGCTCGACCAGGCGCCGGCGCAGTGGCCGGCCGGTACCTATTCGAACACCTTCAAGGTGCTCGGCAACCCGCAGGTGGCGCGCGCGCTGGGTATCACCCTGCCCAGCGACGCCGAGCTCGCCCGGCATCTAGCGCAAGGAGATACGCCATGAAACTGTGGCGAGGCTGGAACATCCACGTCCGTACCCAGCTCATCAGTGTCGGCCCCGCCCTGCTGCTGACGCTACTGCTGACCGGCTTTCTGACCTTCAATCGCCTGCAGGATCTGCGTGCGGAGATCAACCACACCGGCCAACTGATCGCCAGCCAGTTGGCCCCTGCCACCGAGTACGGGGTCATCTCCGGCAACCGCCGGGTGCTGGAGTCCCTGCTGCAGGCCACGCTGAAAACGCCCCACGTGCGCTTCATCGAGGTGCGCGACCGTGACGAGAACATTCTGGCCTACCTCGAGCAACCCGATCATCCCCATGCCGGCAACGCCCATCTGGACATCTTCCAGGCGCCCATCGAGCAGCAGCAGGTCGATCTCGGCAGCGACTTCGGCGAAACGCCGCCACCGGCTGCCGAGCCGCCCGGTGCCGATTACCTGGGCCGCGTGGTCGTCGGCATGTCCAGTGAAGCCTTCAACTCCCGACAACAGGAAATCCTCCTCAAGGTCACCGCCCTGGTGCTGTTCGCCCTGCTGCTGACCTTCCTCCTGGCGCGGCGCCTGGCCAGCCGGCTGTCCAGGCCGCTGAGCGCGATGAGCGACGCCGTCAGCGCCATCCAGGCCGGCAACTACCAGGCGACCCTCCCCGAAGTCGGCGGCGGCGAGCTGGCGACGCTGGCCAGGCACATCAACAACCTGGCCAATGGCCTGAACAATGCCGCCCAGGAGCAGCAGCAGGCCATGACCCTGCTGATCAAGGCGCGCGAGGAATCCGACCTGGCCAACCGCGCCAAGTCCGACTTTCTGGCCATGATGAGCCATGAACTGCGCACGCCCATGAACGGTGTGCTCGGCATGCTGCAATTGCTCGAGACCACCGACATGAGCGAGGAGCAGCACGAATACGCCGCCCTCGCCATGGAGTCCACCGAGCACCTGCTGAAGGTGATCAATGACATCCTCGACTTCTCGCGCATCGAGCGCGGGGCATTGGAACTGGAGCTGATCAGCTTCAACCTGCCGGCCCTGCTCAAGGCCGCCCAGCAGGCCTTTCAGCACAGCGCCCAGCAGCGCGGCCTGCGGCTGCGCCTGGAGCTGGACGACGGCCTGCCGGCGCCACAGGTCCAGGGCGACCCGACCCGCCTGCGGCAGATCCTGGTCAACCTGATCGGCAATGCGCTGAAGTTCACCGAGCGCGGCGAGGTGCGCATCGAGGCCCACTGGCAAGCCCTGGACAACCAGGTGCTGTGGTTCACCTGCAAGGTGCACGACACCGGGATCGGCATCAGCGCCGAGCGCCTGGACACCATGTTCGACGCCTTCCAGCAGGCCGACAACTCGATCTCCCGGCGCTACGGCGGAACCGGCCTGGGCCTGCCGATCGCCCGCACCCTGGCCGAACGCATGGGCGGTACGCTCAAGGCGCAGAGCGAAGTGGGCCGCGGCTCCTGCTTCACCCTGGAAATCCCCCTGCCATTTTCCGCCCAGCAGCCGCAGTTGCCCGCCCATACGGCGGTCAGTCCCTCCCCTGCAGCCGCCGAGCGCTCGGTGTTGCTGGTGGAAGACAACGCGGTGAACCAGACGGTGATCGAAGCCATGCTGCGCAGCCTGGGTTACCAGGTGGAGCTGGTCGGCGATGGCGCCCAGGCCGTTGCTGCGGTAAGGGAGCGGCATTTCGCCGCCGTCCTCATGGACTGCCGCCTACCGGTCATGGATGGCTACGAAGCCACCCGGCGCATTCGCGATCTCGGCCCCCGGGGCGGCCTGCCCATCATCGCCCTGACCGCAAATGCCCTGCAGGGCGACCGCGAAGCCTGCCTACAAGCCGGAATGAACGATTACCTGGCCAAACCGTTCAAACGCATGGAACTGCAGGACGTGCTCGATCGCTGGCTGTCGGCCGACGCCCCCTCGAGCTGAGGCCAACGGCTGCGCAGGCAGGCGATTCGCGCCGGACGGGCGTGCAACACTCGCAACCTCTAGTCAGATAGGCGAAAATACTGCACGCTTGCTGGCTGAAGTGGGCATCGAAGGTGCATCTGTGACACCATTGCCGCCTGCAGAGTACAACTGTACTCACCACACTGTGACTTTCACCACAACGCAACAGTCTATGACTAGGCTGCTGGCAGTCGCATTACTCATGCGCAGCCGGCCAGGACGATTTACCCAGCCGAGGCGCGTGGGGATTATTGAGGAGCTCGCATGACCAAACAAAACGCCTTCACCCAGGAAGACCTGTTGCGCTGCAGCCGCGGCGAACTGTTCGGCCCGGGTAATGCGCAACTGCCCGCCCCCAACATGTTGATGATCGACCGGATCGTCCACATCAGCGAAACGGGCGGCAAGTACGGCAAAGGCGAAATTGTCGCAGAGCTCGATATCAATCCTGATCTGTGGTTCTTCGGCTGCCACTTCGAAGGTGATCCGGTAATGCCGGGCTGCCTGGGCCTCGACGCCATGTGGCAGCTGGTCGGTTTCTTCCTCGGCTGGCAGGGCAACCCCGGCCGCGGTCGCGCCCTCGGTTCGGGCGAAGTGAAATTCTTCGGCCAGGTTCTGCCTACTGCCAAGAAGGTCACCTACAACATCCACATCAAACGCACCATCACCCGTTCGCTGATCCTGGCGATCGCCGACGGCACCGTGAGTGTCGATGGTCGCGAGATCTACAGTGCCGAAAGCCTGCGGGTCGGCCTGTTCACTTCCACCGACAGTTTCTAAAGGATCCTCTCCATGCGTCGCGTCGTTATTACCGGTCTAGGCATCGTTTCCTGCCTGGGCAATGACAAAGAAACCGTCTCCGCCAACCTTCGCGCTGGCCGCCCCGGTATCCGCTTCAATCCGGAATACGCCGAAAAGGGTCTGCGCAGCCACGTGTCGGGCTCCGTCGACCTGAACCTGGAAGAGTTGATCGACCGCAAGCTGTTCCGCTTCATGGGTGATGCCGCGGCCTATGCCTACCTGGCGATGGAGCAGGCCATCAAGGATTCCGGTCTCAGCGAAGACCAGGTATCGAACCCGCGTACCGGCCTGATCGCCGGTTCCGGCGGTGCCTCCACGCTGAACCAGATGGAAGCCATCGACACCCTGCGCGAGAAAGGCGTCAAGCGTGTTGGCCCGTACCGGGTGACCCGCACCATGGGCAGCACCGTGTCGGCGTGCCTGGCGACCCCGTTCAAGATCAAGGGCGTCAACTTCTCGATCTCCTCGGCGTGCGCCACCAGCGCACACTGCATCGGCCAGGCCATGGAGCAGATCCAGCTCGGCAAGCAGGACGTGGTCTTCGCCGGCGGCGGTGAGGAAGAGCACTGGAGCCAGAGCTGCCTGTTCGACGCCATGGGCGCCCTCTCCACTCAGTACAACGACACGCCGGAAAAAGCCTCCCGCGCCTATGACGCCAAGCGTGACGGTTTCGTCATCGCCGGCGGCGGCGGCATGGTGGTGGTCGAGGAGCTGGAGCACGCCCTGGCTCGCGGCGCCAAGATCTACGCAGAAATCGTCGGCTACGGCGCCACCTCGGACGGTTACGACATGGTCGCGCCGAGCGGCGAAGGCGCGGTGCGCTGCATGCAGCAGGCACTGTCCACCGTCGACACCCCGATCGACTACCTGAACACCCATGGCACTTCGACGCCGGTTGGCGATGTCGCGGAAATCAAGGGTATTCGTGAAGTGTTCGCAGACAAGGCACCGGCCATCAGCTCCACCAAGAGCTTGTCCGGCCACAGCCTGGGCGCTGCCGGTGTGCACGAAGCGATCTACTGCCTGCTGATGATGGAAGGCAACTTCATCACCGCCTCGGCCAACATCGAAGAACTGGATCCGGCGGTCGCTGACCTGCCGATCCTGCGCGAGACTCGCGAGAACGCCAAGCTGGACACCATCATGTCCAACAGCTTCGGCTTCGGTGGCACCAACGCCACCCTGGTGCTCAAGCGCTGGGCCGGCAAGTGATCGCTGGCTGATACGAAAACGGCGCCCTAGGGCGCCGTTTTTTTTGCCTATCGGTTATTCAACGCACCTCGAATTTGTCGTGCCGCTGCCCGTCGGCGCCGATCACGCCGGGGGGCCGCCAAGCTGGGCACCAAGTTCGGCATGCGCTATCCCTGACCGGCCCTGACCGGCAAGACAGCCAGGCGAGCCGCTGACCTTGCTGTATCTCACCACGCTGGTTCGCTCGATTTGCTGGGTGGACGGTATCAACACCCTCTCACCGGGCTGAAAATCCTGATGCTGGCTGATGACAAGGTCAGCGGGAGGCTGGCAGCGCTTCCTGCACCTTGCGCGGCAGGATGGACAGGAAGTTGTCCCGGGCGACCTTGTGGGCGACATCCTCGGGCAACGCATCGAGAAAGCGGTCGAAGCCGTGCATGTACTCGCCCATGCTGTCGAAGCGCCCTACCACGTCGGAGCCGATCATGAAACGATCCGGATAACGGCCGATCAGCTCGACCCATTTGCGGTCCGGCTTGCCGTGTTCATCGGTCAGGTATGGCCGCAGCATGGTCCAGGACAGGTCGATATACAGGTTCGGGTAGCTCTCCAGCATGCGCGCCAGGGTGTCGAAGAGAAAATCCAGCTTCTCCTGGTGGCGATGAATTTCCATGCTGGTACCGGCATGGGCCCAGATGAAACGCACGTGGGGATGGTTGCGCAGCGGCTCCTCCATCTCCTGCAGATACAGCGGATTGCGCTCGCGCTTGGAAGTGATGTTGGAGTGCATCATCACCGGCAGGTCATATTCGGCAGCCAGGTGATAGACCCGCGTCATAGCCTCGTTGTTGGCCCGTGGCGTACTGCCCTCGATCAGCGAGGTGAGGTCGTCATGACGGGTGAATACCTCGCCGATGCCCTGCCAGAGCCCCGGATCGAGCTCGAGCATACGGCGGATATGGGCATCGGAATTCTTGTCGTTGGGGTTGAAGCCGGACAGGAAGGGATGGAAACGATGGCGCTGCGCCTCGGGCACCTGCTTGTAGGCATGGGCGATCAGCACGTCGGTGGCGCTGTACCAGTAGGCCGCGGCGTCGTCGCCCGCGTAGTAGCGCGGCCGCTTGGGCTCGTCCTCGTGCCATTTCTTGGCGACCGGGATGCCCGAGAACATCACGTGCTCGACCTTCGCTTCATCCATGCGCTTGAGCAGCATGTCCATGCCGGCGCTTTCCTGGAAAAAATCCACGTAATGCAGGTGGGCGTCGCTGTATCGATACTCGCGAGCGTCGGCAAAGCCCGCCAGCAGCCCTGCCGACAATAAAAAACCGAGACGAATCAGGCGCATGCAGACGCTCCTTGGGCATTGAGCAGCATAGACTGCCGCCGCTTCGCTCAAGTTCAGGCTATCGGCGAGCGCTGCCAGGCCGCTGACGAGACTAAATGTTTCATTACCGGCACATCCAAACGGCCTGGTCTCGGGTATAACCCTTGCCACCCTCAGGACGCAGCCCATCACAGGACGACGGCATGTCTGACCCGATGTTCGATTACGACCGTACCCTGGAAGCCTGCGCAGGCCATGACGAGCGCGCTTTCCAGGCGCTGTACCGCCAGGAGTCGGCGCAGATGCTCGGCCTGGCCATCAGCCTGCTGGGCCAGCGCGACGCGGCCGAGGACTGCCTGCACGATGCCTTCGTGCAGATCTGGCGCAATGCCGGGCGCTTCCAGCGCTCGCTGGGCAGCGGCCGGGCCTGGATCTACAGCATCCTGCGCTACCGCGCCCTGAATCAGCTACGCCAGCGCGGCCGCACGGTGGCCCTGGCCGACGACATCGCAGAGCATTTGATCGACGACAGCCCATCGGCTGCCCAGCAGCACGAACAGCAGTCGGATAAACGCCACCTGCGCGCCTGCCTGCAGAAGCTCGAGCGTCCGCGACGCCATCCGGTTCTGCTGGCGTTCTACCGTGGCCTGACTCACGAACAGATCGCCGAGCGCCTGACCACCCCGCTGGGCACCATCAAAGGACGCATTCGTAGCGGCTTGCGCGCATTGCAGGAGTGTTTGCAACGATGATCAGCACCGACCCCGCAGAACGCCGCGCGCTGATCGGCGAATACGTGCTTGGCCTGCTCGAGCAGGAGCAGGCCGCCGAAGTCGCCGAACTGATCGAACGCGACCCGCAGGCTGCCGCCATGGCGCTGCAATGGCAGCAGCATTTTCTCGAACTCAGTGACCGGCTCGAACCCAGCACGCCCTCGCCCGGCCTCTGGCCACGGCTGCAACACAGCTTGAATCTCGGCCAGCGTACCAGCGCCTGGCAGGCCTGGTGGTCGAGCTTGAGCGCCTGGCGCCTGACCAGCGCAGCCCTGGCGATGGCGCTGCTCATCGCCTTGCTGCCCATGCCCTGGCAGAGCGACACGCCGCCGGCGAGTTACACCGCCGTACTGCAGCCACCGGGCGAAGCCGCGGCCCCAGGCTGGGTGGTGCATATCGATGCAGCCGGCACCCTGCTGCTCGAGCCGCTGCGCGAGGACCAGGTCGCGGCGGACCGCTCGGTGCAGTTCTGGACGCTCGTCGATCCGCAGGATGGCCCGCGCTCGCTGGGCCTGGTCGAGCCGGGCGAACGCCTGACCCTCACTGCCGAACAGATCGGCGCGGTACGCGCTGGCCAGCTGTTCGAATTGACCCTGGAACCATCCGGCGGCTCACCGCTGAACCGGCCAACGGGTGAAGTACTGTATATCGGCCGTGCCGTGATGGCGGCATTGGACTGAAGGGATGCGTGCAGATCTGCGGCAGATGTAAACAGATATGTCTGCCGACATCTGCCTGCCGCTCTCGTGGGTATGGATAACAGGTGCTCTATTTCACGGTGCCTGGATGCGAGCGCGAAGCGACCTTCGCGCCTTACCCATTAGAGAGGACGCTCATGAACATTGCCAAGAAAATGCTCGGTATCGCCATCACCACCGCTGCCCTGGGTTGCGCCACCGCCAATGCCGATGACCTGCTGGCCTTGAGTTCCAGCGGCAAACTGCTGCACATCGACACCAAGACCCTCACCGTTGCTTCCGACGTGAAGCTCAGCGGCGTCTCCAGCCTGCGTGGCATCGACGTGCGCCCGGCCAATGGCTGGATTTATGGCCTGGACGACGACGGCCAGCTCTACACCGTTGACGCGAAAAGTGGCAAAGCCAGCAAAGTTGCCAAACTCAATCAGGCACTGACCGGGAAGGGCCAGGCCGTGGTCGATTTCAACCCGGTGGCAGACCGCCTGCGCCTGATGGCCGTGGACGGCACCAATCTGCGCGTCAATGTCGAGAGCGGTGAGGCCGTGGTCGATGGCAAGCTCGCCTACGCCAAAGACGGCCCCTACGCGGGCAAGACCGCCCAGGTAATGGCCGGCGCCTACACCAATTCCTACAAGGGTACCGAGAAGACCGCGCTGTACACCGTGGATCTGGCCAGCGGCAATCTGATGCTGCAGAACCCGCCAAATGATGGCGTCCAGCAGGTGGTTGGCAAGATCGCCGATGGCCTGAAGAGCGCAGCGCTGGATATCAAGAGTGACGGCAAGGGCGGCAACACCGCTTACCTGCTGACCGGCACCACGCTGCACCAGGTCAACCTGGAAACCGGCAAGGCCAGCGCGCTGGGTGAGATCAAGAATCTGCCGGCCGACATCATCGACATCGCCGTTCTACCCGCCAAGTAACCGCGACAAGGGAAGGCCAGCCGGCCTTCCCTTTCTCCGCCTGGGGTTACTCGAACACCTCATCGAGCAGATTGTTCATCGCCTTGAAGGCCCGCGCCGCAACCAGAGGGTGGTACTGATTGCTACCCGGCGTATTGGCCTGCGGGTTGGTGAATGAATGCACCGCACCGCCATAGCTGACCAGCTGCCAGTCCACCTTGGTGGCCTTCATCTCTGCAACGAAACCATCGACCTGCGCCTGCGGCACCGCCGGATCATCGGCACCGTGCAGCACCAGCACCGGCGCCTTGATGTTATTGGCATCGGCCGGGTTGGGCGTATCCAGGTTGCCGTGGAACGACACGAAGGCTTTCAACGGTGCCCCCGACCGGGCTAGCTCCAGCACGGTTCCACCACCAAAGCAGAAACCGATCGCACCCAGCTTGGTGGTATCCAGTGCCACCTGGCTGGTTTGCGCCTTGAGCACCTCGACGGCCGCCTGGGCGCGCTTGCGCATCAGCGCGCGGTCGCTGCGCACTGTCGTTGCCGCTTGCTTGGCTTCGTCGGCATTGCTGGGGCGGATGTTCTTGCCGTACATGTCGGCCATGAACACCACGTACTTGTCGCCGGCAGCCCGTGCCGCCTTCTCGGCAGAGGCGTCAGTGACCCCCATCCAGTTCGGCACCATCAGCAAGCCGGGGCGCGGCTCGGTGACCGCGTCGTCGTAGATCAGCTTGCCTTCGAACGGCTGGCCATCGATCTCGTAGGGCACGCTCTTGACCACCACACCCGCCTCCGCCAGCCCTGCCAGCCCCAGCAACGCTGCCGACAACAGTGATTTCTTCATCCCATGACTCCCTCAATGAAGCAGCACAAGCTGCGCCTGGAACACAAGGAAGCACATTTGCGGCGCCAGGAAAACCCGGGCGCCGCCAGCGGAGGTTCGATCAGGCGGCGGCGAACAGCCCGTCGATCTGCGTGTGGGCGCTACGCAGTGCGTTGGCTTTCGGCTCTTCACCGTAAGCCAGGCCTTCGGCACGCACCACCTCGATATCGGTGATGCCCAGGAAATTCAGCACCAGAATCAGGTACTCCTCATGGGCCTGGCCACTGGTTTGCCCGGCGTGGATGCCCCCGGCAGTGGAGGCGATGATCACTTTCTTGCCGCCCGCCAGGCCCTTCGGGCCGTTCTCGTCGTAGGCGAAGGTCTTGCCGGCGACACAGACGCGATCGATCCAGGCCTTGAGCTGGGTGGGGATGGTGAAGTTGTACATTGGCGCACCGATCACGATGGCGTCGGCCGCCAGGAATTCTTCCAGCGTCGCTTCGGCCAGGGCCACTTCGTGCGCCTGGGCGGCGTCGCGCAGTTCAGCTGGCGTACCACCGGCAACCAGGCTGGCTGCCGAGAAGTGGCTCAGGGCATCGCTGGCCAGGTCGCGGTAGATCACCTGTACATCGGCCTGGCTGCTTTTCCAGGCTTCGGTGACTGCTGCGCTGAGCTGGCGAGAAGCGGAAGCGTCGCCAAGAATGCTGGAATCGAGATGCAGAAGTTTCATCAAGTGCTCCTTAGAAAGAGGTCAGTGACTGTTCGATGGATTAATCCTACCGATGAAGCCAATCACTGATTAGTCGGCAATAATGCGAAGATGTGTTCCATCAGTGGAACAATCCATCTCTCCACGGGCCGGAGCTCTCATGCAGGACCTCAATGACCTGATGTACTTCGCCAAGGTGGTCGAGCACGGCGGCTTCAGCGCTGCCGGGCAACGGCTCGGCATTCCCAAATCGCGCCTGTCGCGGCGCGTGGCCGAACTCGAGGCGCGCCTGGGGGTGCGCCTGCTGCAACGCACCACCCGCAAACTGGCGCTGACCGAAACCGGCGAGCGTTACCTGCGCCACTGCCAGGCGATGCTGCTCGAAGCCGAGCAGGCCCAGGAGGCCGTGGCATCGCTGAGCAGCGAACCGCGCGGGCGGGTGCGCATGTCCTGCCCCGTGGAACTGGCGCGCGCCGGGCTGCACCCGGTGATCACCAGCTTTCTGGCCAGGTACCCACTGGTGCAGCTCGATGTGGTGCTGACCAACCGCCGCGTGGACCTGCTGCAGGAGGGCATCGACGTGGCGCTGCGTGTGCGCGATCAGAGCGATGAGGATCCCTCGTTGATCGCTCGCCAACTGGCCCCCGCCTCCGCCTACCTGGTGGCAGCGCCGGCATTGCTGCAGGGGCTGGACATCCGCACGCCCGACGACCTGCAGCAGTTACCTGCGCTTGGTGCGGCGGCAAGCGACAGGCGCATCCATCATCTGCTCAGGAATGCCGCCGGCATCCGCCGCGAAGTGACCCTGGAAGCGCGCCTGAGCATCGAAGACTTCGACATTCGCCGGGAGGCTGCGCTGCAGGGGCTGGGCTTTACCATGCTGCCGCACACCAAATGCATGGGCGACCTGCAGGACGGTCGCCTGGTTCGTCTGCTACCGGACTGGAACCTGCCCGGTGGCCACCTGCAGGCGGTCTACCCTCACCGCCGCGGCATGCTGCCGGCGGTGCGCGCCTGGCTCGATCACATGGTCCAGGCCAGCAGCGGCGGCTGGCTGATGCCTGGAACGGATGTGGTTCGCACAGGATCAGATTAACCTGATAACGTTATCTCCCACCCACCAGCCAGGCCACCCGATGACCGCTCGCAAGCCCCAGCCTCCCGGCCAGACCGCGCGAATTCTTGCGGTGGTGCTGTTCACCTTCATTGGCTTTCTGTGCGTCGGCCTGCCGCTGGCCGTACTGCCCGGTTTCGTGCTCAATGACCTGGGCTACGGCTCGGTGATGGCCGGCCTGGTGATCAGCCTGCAGTACCTCGTGACCCTGGTTTCGCGGCCGGTCACCGGCATGCTGATCGACCGCATCGGCCCCAAGCGCGCCGTGGTGTATGGCCTGGCCGGCACCTTGGGCAGCGGCCTGCTGACCCTGGCGGCGACCAGCCTGCATGGAGTTTCCGGCGAGCTCGGCCTGGGCCTGTTGCTGGCCGGGCGCGTTGCGCTGGGTGTCTCCCAGGCGTTGATCGGCACCGGCTCGATCACCTGGGGCATCGGCCGGGTCGGCGCCGAGAATACGGCTCGGGTGATTTCCTGGAACGGCATCGCCTCTTACGGTGCCATCGCCATCGGCGCACCGCTGGGCGTGCTGATGGTCTCGACGCTCGGCCTGTGGAGCATCGGTGCAACCATCACCCTGCTCTGCCTTGGCGCGCTGTGGGTGGCACGCGACAAACCGGCCATCCCGGTAATCCAGGGCAAGCGCCTGCCGTTTCACAACGTGTTCCTGGCCATCGCCCCCAACGGCCTGGCGCTGGCGCTGGGCTCCATCGGTTTCGGCACCCTGGCGACCTTCGTCACCCTGTATTACGCCAGCCTTGGCTGGCAGCACGCGGCCTATTGCCTGAGCGCCTTCGGCCTGGCCTTCATCGCCGCTCGCCTGCTGTTCGCCGGTGCCATCGAGCGCCGCGGTGGCTACAGGGTAGCGACCATCTGCCTGGCGATCGAAACCCTCGGCCTGTTGCTGCTGTGGCTCGCACCGCTTCCCGCCGTGGCGCTGTGCGGGGCGGCGCTGACCGGCTTCGGCCTGTCGCTGGTGTATCCGGCGCTCGGCGTCGAGGCGATTGGCAATATCCCGGCGGCCAGCCGCAGCTCGGCGCTGGGCGCCTACGCGCTGTTCTTCGATCTGGCGCTCGGCGTGGCCGGCCCCTTGATGGGCCTGGTCGCCACCGCCTACGACTACGCTGCGGTGTTTCTCGCCTCGGGCCTGCTGTCGCTGCTCGGCCTGGGCCTGAGCCTCTTGTTGCTGCGCCGGGCCAAGCGAGCACAGGCGGTGCAGCCATGAGCCGTGATGAACTGCTCGCCTTCTGCCTGCAGTTGCCGGGGGCTCGCGTCGACTACAAATGGGGCAGCAACCAGGTGTTCTCCGTGGCGCACAACAAGATGTTCGCCATCGTCGATTTCCTCGGTGACAACCTGGCCTTCAAGGTGGATGCCGCGCTGTTTCTCGGTTTCACCGACCGCCCCGGCATTCGCCCTGCGCCCTATCTGGCCCGCGCCCACTGGATCAGCATGAACGGCAGCCAGCCGCCCCTGGGCGACGCCGAGTTGCGAGAGCTGCTGACCCGCTCCCATCAGCTGGTGGTGCGCCGGCTTGCACGCAAGCAGCAGGTCGGCCTGCTGCTCGACCTATAGCAGGCTGCGCAACCAGCCGCTGGTGTAAGCGCCGCCAAGCAGAACCTGGTCCAGCCAGAACAACTGGTGCAGCGCCACGATGGCCCAGAACATCACCTGATAGGACGCCTTGCGGGTCTTGTGTCGAAACAGCTGTTGCGCCAGTAGAGCACCCGGCCAGCCGCCAGCCAGCTCAACCAGGTGCAGGGTATTTTCCGGGATACGCTGACGGCCCTGCTGGGCGCTGTTCTTGTCGCGCCAATAGAGGATCAAGCACAGCACGCTGACCAGCGCATAAAGCAGCGCGGGCCACATCAGCCCGGCAGCCAGCCAGTGCAGCGCGCCCAGTAGCGGCAAGCCGCACAGCGCCGCGAAGATGATTAATTTGCCGATGGGGTTACGCAGCGCGACCGATGGCTGACGCTTGCCGGCTTTGCCAGCTCGCGTCGGTGCCGGCTGGGCGTTGCGCGAAGGCGCAGCGGTTCGCGGTTTCACGCGAATCTGCGGCTGGTCGAGGGCCAGCCCGCCGGCCAGGCGCAGGTGCTCGGCGCGCAAACGGCCACGCTCGTCGCGCCCGGCCACGAACAACACCTGGTCACCGGCAGTGGGTCGACGATCACCGCGCATCGCCGAGATATGCGCGAAGACTTCCGCACCACCTGCAGCAGGCTGGATGAAGCCGAAGCCCTTGTCGTCGTCCCAGCGCTTGATACGACCAGCCTGTTCCTTGCTCTGCATGTGCGTCCCTCGCGGCGAGGCGATCAGCCCTCGGCCGTGCTCCAGTCGATCCAGCCGAACTGCCAGGTGGCCAGAATCAGCAGGCCGAAGGCGATCCGGTACCAGGCGAACACCGCATAGCTGTGGTTGGCGATGAACACCAGCAGCGCACGCACCGTGATCATGGCAACGATGAAGGTGGTGACGAAGCCGATGGCGAATACCGGCAGATCGCTCAACTGCAGGATGTCCCGGTACTTGTACAGCGAATAGACGGTGGCGGCGACCATGGTCGGCATCGCCAGGAAGAACGAGAACTCGGTGGCGGCCTTGCGGGACAGCCCGAACAGCAAGCCGCCGATGATCGTCGAGCCGGAGCGCGAGGTGCCCGGGATCAACGCCAGGCACTGGGCGAAGCCGACCTTGAGGGCCAGCTTCCAGTCCATGTCGTCGACCGTCTCGGCAACGATGCGGTGCTGACGCTTCTCGGCCCAGAGCATCACCACGCCACCGATGACCAGCGCGGCGCTGACCGTGATCGGGTTGAACAGCCAGTGCTCGATCAGATCGGCGAACAGCAGGCCGAGCACCACCGCCGGAAAGAAGGCGACCATCAGATTGACGGTGAAACGCCGCGCCATGGGGTCGCTGCCCAACCCGCTGACCACCGACAGGATGCGCTGACGAAACTCCCACATCACCGCCAGGATGGCGCCGAGCTGGATGATGATCTTGAAGGCCGTGGCACGCTCGCCATTGAAGTCCAGCAAGTCCCCCACCACGATCAGGTGGCCGGTACTGGAAATGGGCAGAAACTCGGTAAGACCTTCAACAATACCCAGAATCAGCGCCTGAAACGCGAGCCAGCTGTCCATCGAAACTCCTTGGAAAGGTGCCAGATGAACTGGCTGTAAAAGGGATTGTTTGTCGGACTAGAGCCGCTGGTGGAGGTTCCAGCGGGGCCGAAAAAAGCGGCAGTTATAAAGCACCGACAGGCAATTTCAAAACGCTATCAAACTGAAAATGCATTTTCCTGCCAGCCGAGCGGCCACCCCGGACGCGACAAACGCTAGAATGCGCGCCCGTCCCGCCGCCACACGCACGAGGTTCCATGTCACCGCTCGAAGTCTGCGC
Source organism: Pseudomonas sp. G34 (assembly GCF_031119625.1). Taxonomy (GTDB): domain Bacteria; phylum Pseudomonadota; class Gammaproteobacteria; order Pseudomonadales; family Pseudomonadaceae; genus Aquipseudomonas. Next base: position 5,030 of record NZ_JAVHZV010000029.1, on the reverse strand, counting down.
CTCGTTGCTCGGCCTGGTCGCCGTCTGGCTGACCGTGCGACAAAACCCCTGGTGCTGGCCGATCGGGCTGGTCATGGTGGTGCTCTATGCGTGGGTGTTCTTCCAGGCCAAGCTGTACTCCAACACGCTGTTGCAATGCGTCTACGCCGCACTGCAGCTTTACGGCTGGTGGCACTGGACGCGCGGCGAACGCCCTGACGAACGCCTGCAGGTATCGAGCCTGAACCTGCGCCAGACGGCATCCGGCCTGGCCCTGGGCGTGCTCGGCTCGATCGTGCTGGGCCTGCTGATGATGAATTACACCGATGCCAGCGCGCCCTGGCAGGACGCGACGCTGTGCGCCTTCAGCCTGGTTGCCCAGGTATGGATGGCCAGGAAGCGCCTGCAGTGCTGGGCGCTATGGATACTCCTCGACGTGCTGTTCGTCGTGCTGTTCATCGATCAGGCGCTGTACCTCACCGCCGCGCTGTACGCCCTGTTCACGTTACTCGCCTGCCATGGCTGGCTGACCTGGCGGCGCGAGCTGGGCGCTGCGCAGCCATGAACGTCCTGGTGCTGACCGGCCCGGAGTCCACCGGCAAGAGCTGGCTGGCGAGCGAGCTGCAGCAGCGCTTCGGCGGTATCGTGGTGGGTGAATACGTACGCCACTTCATCGACAGCCAGCAGCGTGATACCTGCTACGCCGACATTTCCACCATCGCCCGCGGCCAGCTGGCCTGGGAAGACGCCGCCCGCGCGCAGCGCCCTCACCTGCTGATCCTCGACACCCACCTGCTCAGCAATATTCTCTGGAGCCGTACCCTGTTCGGCGACTGCCCGGACTGGATGGAGCCGGCCTTGCTTGCCCGGGAATACCACCTGCACCTGCTGCTCGATCCGCGCGGCGTCGAATGGGTCGGCGATGGGCAACGCTGCCAGCCGGATCTCACCGAGCGCCTGGCCTTCTACCAGGGATGCGCACAATGGCTTGCGGCCAATGGCCAGAACACCCTGGAAATCGCCGGCAGCTGGCACGAACGTCAGCGAGCAGCGACGAGTCGCGTGGCCAACTGGCTGGGCATAAGCGGCTAGCCAATTGGGCTAATTGCTGAAGATATGCGCATGGCATCTTGCCATTAAGCGGCAGCATGGGCATAAAGGAGCACGACAGAAAAACGCAACAAGGACGTCACCCCATGCGCCTCATTCGCCGCGCTCTGCAGATCATCGTTCTGCTGACGCTGACCGCCCTGCTGGTCATCGTCTACTACATCGCCAGGCCCAATCTGCCGGTCTACACCCCGGTGGAAAAGGTCCACTACCTGGGGCAATGGACCGACCAGCAGCGTCAGTTCTATTACTACACCCCCCAGGGCACCACGGTGAAAGGCCTGCAGTACGCCTGGTTCTCGGCCCTGGAACTGCCCTTCGGCAAGGCCAAATTCGCCGCCCCGGACTACCTCGCGCGCTTCGGCTTTCTGACCCAGCCTGGGCAGCAGGCAACGGCCCTGAACCCCGGCAACCTGCCCGTGGGGTTTGCCCGCCACCAGGACGATGAAAGCGGCGTCCAGTACCTGGACATCACCTGTGCTGCCTGCCACACAGGCGAGCTGCGCTACCAGGGCCAGGCGGTGCGTATCGACGGTGGCGCCGCGCTGCACTCGCTGGCCTCGACCGTGCCAACCCTCAAAGGCGGCAGCTTTGGCCAGGCCCTTGGCATGAGCATGGCGTTCACCTACTACAACCCACTGAAATTCCGCCGTTTCGCCCACGAGGTGCTGGGCAAGCATTACGAACGTGACTACGACCGCCTGCGCGTGGAGTTCAAGCAAGTACTCGACCGCCTGCTGAGCACCGCCTACAACGACTGGCACCGCGGCCTCTACCCGACCGAAGAAGGCTTCGGCCGTACCGACGCCTTCGGCCGCATCGCCAACTCGGTCTTCGGTGCCAGCATCGATGCGGCCAACTACCGCGTGGCCGATGCGCCGGTCAGCTACCCGCAGCTGTGGGACATCTGGAAATTCGACTGGGTGCAGTGGAACGGTTCGGCCATGCAACCCATGGCCCGTAACGTCGGCGAGGCCCTGGGGGTCGGCGCAACCCTTCAGTTGCTGGACGATAACGGGCGCCCTGTGCCACACGATCAGCGCTACGCTTCCAGCGTGCGCATCAACGACCTTTATCAGCTGGAAGAAACGCTCAAGCACCTGCAGCCGCCCACCTGGCCGGAAAAGATCTTTGGCAAGATCGATCTGCCTCTGGCCAGCCGAGGGCGCGCGCTGTTTCAGGAAAACTGCGCTATTTGCCACGCGCCGAAGGTCGTTCCAGCGGAGCAGCGCATGGCGCCCGATCGCGCCCCCGAATGGCACATGCAGGTCATCCCCACCTCTATTGTCGGGACCGATTCCACCACAGCCGACAATATTGCCGACCACCGCTTCGACGTCCGCAAGCTGGGCTGGAAGAAAGCCGAACTGGCCAAACTGGATGTAGAACTACGCAGTAACAGCCTCGACAAGATCGACTTCAGTGCCATCTCCACCGCCGAGGCGCTGGCCTATGTCACCGCCTACGTCGAAGACCGCGCCTATCGTGACAACGGCATCACGCCCGAGCAGCGCAAACGCATGGATGGCTACGGCCTGCCCATTGGCGTCCAGGAGATCCGCGGCTACAAGGCCCGCCCCCTGGATGGCATTTGGGCAACCCCGCCCTTCCTGCACAACGGCTCGGTGCCCACGCTGTTTCATCTGCTCTCACCGGTGTCGGAGCGGCCCGCCAGTTTCTGGGTGGGTAATTTCGAATTCGATCCCAAGCATGTCGGTTTCGTCAGCGACAAGTTCCCCGGCGGCTTCCTGCTCGATACCCGCATCAAGGGCAACGGCAACGGTGGCCATGAGTTCCGCGACGGCTGCCGCAATGACGGCGCCATCGGTCGCGGCCTGCAACCGGAAGAACGCTGGGCGCTGCTCGAATACCTGAAGGTGCTGGGTAATACTGCGCTGGAAAACCAGTTGAGTGACGTGCCGGCCAAACCGTGGAATCCCGGGCAGTATTGTCAGGGCAGCGTGACAGCCAATCACAAGGAGTCCAACGATGCTTAAACGATTCTGGCTGTGGCTCGGCCGGCTGTTGGGCAAAACACTGTTCGTGCTGTTGATCGTCGGCCTCGGCGGCTGGGCCATAGGTACGGCCTACTACAGCTGGAAATTCTCCGGCCCGGTCTCCAGCGAGGAACAGATCCCCGCCAATGAAGCCGCCTATACCGAAGGCATCATCGAAGATGCCATTCGCGTGGTCGAACAGCACCGTGACAACACCCGCGTCCTACGTGATGCTCACGCCAAGGCGCACGGTTGCGTGAAGGCCGAAGTCACTGTGCGAACGGATCTCGAGCAAACCCTGCGCCAGGGCGTACTCAGTGAACCAGGCAAAACCTGGCAGGCGTGGATGCGCCTCTCCAACGGCAATGCCTACCCGCAATTCGACCGGGCCCGCGATGCACGAGGCATGGCCATCAAGCTGCTCGACGTTCCAGGCGCCAAGCTGATGAGCAGCCCACGCCATGCTGGCGATCAGGACTTCGTGATGTTCAACCACCCGGCATTCTTCGTTCGCGACGTGGCGGAGTACCGCAGCAACTTCGCTGCCCAGGCGGATGGCAAGAAGGCCCTGGCCTTCTTCCCAAGTTGGGATCCACGCACCTGGGAAATCCGCCACCTGGTCATCGCCCTGAAAACCCTTTCACCGGCCCCGAGCAGCCCGGTCGAAACCACCTACAACTCCATCGCGCCGTTCAAGCTGGGGCCGCACAACATCAAGTACCGGGTCATTCCGACCCCTGAGAACTGCCCGGCTTACGCCATCCCCAAGCCCAACACCGATCTGCCCAATTTCCTGCGCAGCGCGCTCTATCAACAGCTTTCGCTGGATCGCATGCCGGCCTGTTTCGCCCTGCAGGTACAGCGGCAGAACCCGGATTACTACATGCCGATCGAAGACCCTAGCGTGGAGTGGGACGAGAAGATCGCACCGTTCGAGACCGTCGCCGATATCCGCCTGCCGGCCCAGGATTTCGATAGCACGGAGCAGAATCTGTTCTGCGACAACCTGTCGTTCAACCCCTGGCACGCCCTGCCCGAACATCGGCCGATCGGCGGCATCAATCGCTTGCGCAAGGCCGTGTACGAAGCAGTCAGTGTCTACCGCCATGATCGCAACGCCGCATTGAGCCAGTGAAGGCCCTACAGGTCGCAGCAGGCTGCTAGAATCGCAGCCTGTTCGCCCTGTAAAAGAGATTGGTCTTGGAACTGTTCAAAGAATTCATCTTCGAAGCTGCCCATCGGCTTCCCCACGTCCCGGAAGGCCACAAATGCGGCCGCCTGCATGGCCATTCGTTCCGCATCGCCGTCTATATCGAGGGCGAGGTCGATCCCTATACCGGCTGGATTCGCGACTTCTCCGAGATCAAGGCGATCTTCAAGCCGATCTACGAGCAGCTCGACCACAACTACCTCAACGACATCCCCGGCCTGGAAAACCCGACCAGCGAAATCCTCGCCAAATGGGTATGGCAACAACTCAAGCCATTGCTGCCGGAGCTGTCGCGCATTCGCATTCATGAGACCTGCACCAGTGGCTGCGAGTATCGTGGCGACTGACACTCAATCGCGCTCGTGGAAATGCAAAAACCCGCCTTGTGCGGGTTTTGTTTTTTTCAGTGCCATCGACAGTTAAAACTTCGGTGAATTGCCCAGCGGAGCCATGGCCATTAGAGCCCTGAATTGCTCGGTTCAGGGACGAGGCAGTCGGATGGACTGCTCTGCAACCCCTGATCGGATCCCCGGGTTACGCCTTCGGCTAACCCAGGCTACGGAGCCATCTCAGGGCATCTGTAGGGTGGGAGACGCCTCAGCCTTCCACCACAGGCTCACCAAGAGGTTCATGCCTGCGCCGCGCGCCCCGTAGCCTGGGTTGAGCGCAGCGATACCCAGGAAGGCGTCCTTCAAAATCTCTTGTCTCTGCCGGCTTGCCGTTTCCCAGGCCCA
>NZ_JAVHZV010000028.1 GCF_031119625.1 Pseudomonas sp. G34 | reverse complement strand
CTGGGTATCGACCCGATCCACCTGGGCATCATCATGGTGGTGAACATGGAAATCGGCCTGATCACCCCGCCGACGGGGCTCAACCTGTTCGTCACCTCGGCGGTCACCGGCATGCCGCTGACCCGGGTGGTACGCGCGGTGTCGCCATGGCTGCTGATGATGCTGGCGTTCCTGCTGCTGGTCACCTACGTGCCGTTCATCTCGCTGGCTCTGCCGAACTGGCTGGGCATGAGCTGAGGTACGTAACGCTTTCTCGACCCGGCTCCGGCCGGGTTTTTTTATGCGTGGCGGTCTGCTGTGGGTGGGGTCTGCAGTGCGCTGAACAGCTCGTCCGCCGGCATCGGCAGGGCGAACAGATAGCCTTGCAGGTAGCGCACGCCTCGCTGGCTCAGGTAACGCCTCTGTCCAGAGGTTTCCACGCCTTCGGCCACCAGCGGCAGCTGCAGGCGGATGGACAGGTCGAGGATGTTGTCGAGCAGGTGGCGCGACAAGGCGTGGGAGTCGACCATGGCGATGAAGCTGCGGTCGATCTTCAGGAAGTCGATGTGGAATTCGCGCAGGTAGGCGAGGCTGGAATGGCCGGTGCCGAAATCGTCGATGGCGATCCGTACGCCGAGCTGGCGCAGCTCGCTGAACAGCTGGCGGGTGACCTCGCTGGGAGTGATCATCTGCCGCTCGGTGAGCTCCAGAATCAGCACGATGTGGCCGGCAGGGAAGGCGCTGAGGAACTCGCGGCATTGCCCGACCAGCTGCAGATCCTGGCAATGGGCGGCCGTGATGTTGATGCTCAGGTGGAAGCCTGCCGGGAGCTGTTCGACGCGGCTGGCGAAATCCTCGCGAATCTGCTGCATCAGCTGGCGGGTCATCGGCACGATCAGGCCAAAGCGTTCGGCCAGCGGGATGAATTGGTCGGGCGACACCAGGCCCTCGGTGGGATGTCGCCAGCGCATCAGTGTTTCGACGCCATGCCAGCAACCCTGTTGCCCATCGACCACCGGCTGGTAATAGGGCACGAATTCGCCCGCGTCCAGCGCGCGCTTGAGCTCCGTGCCCGGCGACGCGCAGCGCAGGCTGAAGCGGTAGGTGGCGGCTCCAGCCAGGGCACCGAGCAGCAACAACAGCAGCCACTGCGGTTGATAGTGCGCCTGCATGTACTGCAGCGTGGCGCCTGGCGGGTAGCCGGCGAACACCTGGAACGGATAGCGGCTGGAGGCGCTTTCGAAGGCATGCGCGGTCGGCGCGCCCAGGTTCGCCGAGGTGACGGTGCCGCTGGCGTTGAGCCAGCTGTCGCCCACCGCGATCTGCAGTGCCACCTCCTGGCCATTGAGGCGCAGCAGGTTGATCAGGTGCTGCCCATCGATGCCGATCAGTGCACCGTGGCCCTCCTTGGCCTGGCGGTAGACCAGCACGGCGCGGTCCGGCGTCACCCTGTTGCCGGCCATCAGGCGCAACTGCCCTTGCAGGTAGGCGTCGGCATCTTCCTGGTTGTCGTAGGCGCCCATCAGCGAGGTGCAATAGATGACGCCGTCATGGACCAGACTGGCTGAACGGGAAAAGGGGCTGATGGCCACCTGGGTGCGCAGGACCTGTTCGATGGCCTGGCAGGGCTGGCCGGACAGCTCGATCACTGCGCTGGCCAGCCGCGCCGCATCGTCGAGCATGGCGTCGAGCTGCGCCTGGGCGGCCGCGGCGCTTCGTTCGGCGCGGGCCTGCAGCAACGAGGTCGCCTGCCAGTACATCAGCGGGAGGCCAAGCAGCAGTGGCAACAGCGCGACCCCCAAGGAGGTGCTCAGGCGCCGCGCATGTCCGCGCGAGCGAAGGGTGGAGAAGGGCATGAAGGGTCACTTGATCCGGGGGCCGCGCATAGCTTAGCGAAAGCGTCGTGGCGAGAATGTCCGCTGCGTCGCGAATTGCGCGTTGCAACGGCACCTCTGGCGTCAATCCCATGACGGCGCCGGTAAGACCATGGTCGAATGGTTGTAAAGAGGGGGGCTGGTTACAAAGGAAGGCATAGAAGAACAACATCAATAACCGAGGTGATTCAATGAGTGCTGCGTCCCTGTATCCCGTGAGCCCCGAGGTGGCGGCCAATTCATTGACCGACGAAGCCACCTACAAAGCCATGTACCAGCAGTCCGTGGTCAACCCGGACGGTTTCTGGCGTGAGCAGGCCCAGCGCCTCGACTGGATCAAGCCCTTCACCAAGGTCAAGCAGACCTCGTTCGACGACCACCATGTCGACATCAAGTGGTTCGCCGACGGCACCCTCAACGTGTCCTACAACTGCCTGGATCGCCACCTGGCCGAGCGTGGCGACCAGGTCGCGATCATCTGGGAAGGCGACGACCCCTCCGAACACCAGGAAATCACCTACCGCCAGCTGCACGAGCAGGTGTGCAAGTTCGCCAACGCCCTGCGTGGCCAGGACGTGCACCGCGGCGACGTGGTGACCATCTACATGCCGATGATCCCGGAAGCCGTGGTGGCCATGCTGGCCTGCGCGCGTATCGGCGCCATCCACTCCGTGGTGTTCGGTGGCTTCTCGCCGGAAGCCCTGGCCGGGCGCATCATCGACTGCTCCTCCAAGGTGGTGATCACCGCCGACGAAGGCCTGCGCGGCGGCAAGAAGATCCCGCTCAAGGCCAACGTCGACGACGCCCTGACCAACCCCGAGACACGCAGCATCCAGAAGGTCATCGTGGTCAAGCGCACCGGTTCCGAGATCAAGTGGAACCAGCACCGCGACATCTGGTTCGAGGACCTGATGAAGGTCGCCGGCAGCGTGTGCGCGCCGAAGGAAATGGGCGCCGAGGAGGCGCTGTTCATCCTCTACACCTCCGGTTCTACCGGCAAGCCGAAAGGCGTGCTGCACACCACCGGCGGCTACCTGCTGTACGCCGCGCTGACCCATGAACGGGTGTTCGACTACAAACCGGGCGATGTCTACTGGTGCACCGCCGACGTGGGCTGGGTCACCGGCCACAGCTACATCGTCTACGGCCCGCTGGCCAACGGCGCGACCACGCTGCTGTTCGAAGGCATTCCCAATTACCCGGACGTGACCCGTGTGTCGAAGGTCATCGACAAGCACAAGGTCAACATCCTCTACACCGCGCCGACCGCGATCCGCGCCATGATGGCCCAGGGCGAAGCGGCCGTGGCCGGTGCCGATGGCTCCAGCCTGCGTTTGCTCGGATCGGTCGGTGAGCCGATCAACCCGGAGGCCTGGGACTGGTACTACCGCAACGTCGGCAAGGAGCGTTGCCCGATCGTCGACACCTGGTGGCAGACCGAGACCGGCGGCATCCTGATCAGCCCGCTGCCGGGCGCCACCGCCCTCAAGCCGGGTTCCGCGACCCGTCCGTTCTTTGGTGTGGTGCCGGCCCTGGTCGATAACCTGGGCAACATCATGGAGGGTGCGACCGAAGGCAACCTGGTGATCCTCGACTCCTGGCCGGGCCAGTCGCGCAGCCTGTATGGCGACCACGACCGTTTCGTGGATACCTACTTCAAGACCTTCAAGGGCATGTACTTCACCGGTGACGGCGCGCGCCGTGACGAGGATGGCTACTGGTGGATCACCGGTCGCGTGGACGACGTGCTCAACGTCTCCGGCCACCGCATGGGCACCGCCGAGGTGGAAAGCGCCATGGTCGCCCACTCGAAAGTCGCCGAGGCGGCCGTGGTCGGCGTGCCCCACGACATCAAGGGGCAGGGCATCTACGTCTACGTCACCCTCAACCAGGGTGAGGAGCCGTCCGAGCAGTTGCGCCAGGAACTCAAGGCCTGGGTACGCAAGGAGATCGGCCCGATCGCCACGCCGGACGTGATCCAGTGGGCACCGGGTTTGCCGAAGACCCGTTCGGGCAAGATCATGCGCCGCATCCTGCGCAAGATCGCCACCGCCGAGTACGACAGCCTCGGCGATATCTCCACCCTGGCCGACCCGGGCGTGGTGCAGCACCTGATCGACACCCACAAGTCGATGCAGAGCGCCTGCGCCTGACCTGAGAGCAGCTTCACTGCAGCGCCCCACGCCGGTTTTCCTGCGTGGGGCCTGTGCTTTTCTGCCGTTCGCGTGACACCCCAGGCTGGACTGACGAGTCAGAATTGGCTGATTTTTGTTCTGTCAAGATGCGCGGGCAGTTGCCCTCTGGCTTCTGTAATTAGTTGTCGCATCTGGGAAATATCGCCTGCCGCGCTCTCGCTAGAATGCCGCACTTCCGTGCGCCGCCCGCAGCCCTGCGCTACGCTGGCGACGTCACCTCTGCATGGCCCGGCTCATCCGCCCTGGGGCCAGTGAAACCCCATCCCTGTCAGGAGTTTCCCCATGAAAAAGATCGCACTGCTCGGCGCGCTGGCATTATCCCTGCTGTCGCCGCTGACCATGGCCCAGGAGGCCAAGGCGCTGCGTATCGGTATCGAAGCGGCTTACCCGCCGTTCGCCTACAAGACTCCCGACGGCAACATCACCGGCTTCGACTACGACATCGGTGTGGCCCTGTGTGAAGAAATGAAGGTCGAGTGCAAGTGGATCGAGCAGGAGTTCGACGGCCTGATCCCGGCCCTGAAAGTGCGCAAGTTCGACGCCGTGCTGTCGTCGATGTCGATCACCGAGGAGCGCAAGCGCGCCGTCGACTTCACCGGCAAGTACTACGCCACGCCTGCCAAGCTGGCGATGAAGAGCGGCGCGGTGATGAACGACGTGGCCAGCGACCTCAAGGGCAAGAAGATCGGCGTGCAGCGTTCCTCCGTGTACGACCGCTACGCCACCGACGTGTTCGCCCCGGCCGGTGCCGAGATCGTGCGCTACAGCTCGCAGAACGAAGTGTTCCTGGATCTGAGTGCCGGTCGCCTGGACGGCACCATCGCCGACTCGGTGAACATCGAAGACGGCTTCCTGAAAACCGATGCCGGCAAGGGCTTCGCCTTCGTAGGCCCGGATTTCACCGAAGAGAAGTATTTCGGCGAAGGCCAGGGCATCGCCGTGCGCAAGGGTGACAAGGCGCTGGCCGACAAGATCAGCGCAGCGATCCTGGCGATCCGCGAGAACGGCAAGTACAAGGCCATTCAGGACAAGTACTTCAGCTTCGACGTCTACGGCAAGTAAGGCCACGGTCTGCTGCGCGGCGGCCATGCGACGTTAAAGGTCAGGCTCGGGTGCTCCTCTAGAAGCGCCTCGCCTGACTTTGTCCTTGTATGGGTCTGGCTCGCAACAGGTTGATTTCTTGTTGCAGGTGGCACCCGCCGAGGCTCGGCGTGTGCCACCTTTGCATTGCATTTGCGGCGCCCGCTGGCGCCCGGCATGAGGTAAGCGGATGCTCAACGGCTACGGCTCGTCCATTATCGAGGGCGCCTGGCTCACCCTGATTCTGGCCCTGACCTCGATAGCGGTGGCGATCGTGCTCGGCCTGATCGGCGCGGCGTTTCGGCTGTCGCCGGTGCGCTGGCTGGCGCTGCTGGGGGAAACCTATTCGACGGTGATCCGCGGCATTCCCGACCTGGTGCTGATCCTGCTGATCTTCTACGGTGGCCAGGACATGGTGAACCGGGTCGCGCCGATGCTCGGTTACGACGAGTACATCGACATCAACCCGTTCATCGCCGGTGTGTTCACCATGGGCTTCATCTTCGGCGCCTACCTCTCCGAGACCTTCCGCGGCGCCTTCATGGCGATTCCCAAGGGCCAGGCCGAGGCGGGTGCCGCGTATGGCATGAGCGGCCTGCAGGTGTTCATGCGCATCCTGGTGCCGCAGATGATCCGCTTCGCCATCCCCGGTTTCACCAACAACTGGCTGGTGCTCACCAAGGCCACCGCGCTGATTTCGGTGGTCGGCCTGCAGGACATGATGTTCAAGGCCAAGAGCGCTGCCGACGCCACCCGTGAGCCCTTCACCTTTTATCTGGCGGTGGCCGGGCTGTACCTGGTGATCACCAGTGTCTCGCTGCTGGCCCTGCGTTACCTGGAAAAACGCTACTCGGTCGGCACCAAGGCTGCCGAACTGTGAGGGCCGCACGATGATCTTCGATTACACCGTGATCTGGGACAGCCTGCCGCTGTATTTCGGCGGCGTGCTGGTGACCCTCAAACTGCTGGCCATCGCACTGTTCTTCGGCCTGCTGTTGGCCATTCCGCTGGGCTTGATGCGCACCTCGCGTTCGCTCTGGGTCAACGGCCCGGCCTGGCTGTATACCTACGTGATCCGTGGCACGCCGATGCTGGTGCAGCTGTTTCTGGTCTATTACGGCCTGGCCCAGTTCGAGGCGGTGCGCAACAGCGTGCTGTGGCCGTACCTGTCCAACGCCACCTTCTGCGCGTGCCTGGCATTCGCCATCAACACCAGCGCCTACAGCGCCGAGATCCTTGCCGGCAGCCTGAAGGCCACGCCCCATGGCGAGATCGAGGCGGCCAAGGCCATGGGCATGTCGCGGGCCAAGCTGTACCGCCGTATCCTCCTGCCCTCGGCGCTGCGCCGCGCACTGCCGCAGTACAGCAACGAAGTGATCATGATGCTGCACACCACCAGCCTGGCGTCGATCGTCACCCTGATCGACATCACCGGCGCGGCGCGCACCGTCAGCTCTCAGTACTACCTGCCGTTCGAGGCGTTCATCACCGCTGGCCTGTTCTATCTGTGCCTGACCTTCATCCTGGTGCGCCTGTTCAAACTGGCCGAGCGTCGCTGGCTGGCCTACCTGGCGCCGCGGCGTTCCTGAGCCCTCGGATTCTTGAAAGAGTGAAAAGCATGTACAAGCTCGAAGTGACGGACCTGCACAAGCGCTACGGCAGCCACGAGGTGCTCAAGGGCGTGTCGCTGGCGGCCAAGGCCGGTGACGTGATCAGCATCATCGGCTCCAGTGGTTCCGGCAAGAGCACCTTCCTGCGCTGCATCAACCTGCTCGAGCAGCCCCACGCCGGGCAGATCCTGCTCAACGGCGAGGCGCTCAAGCTGCTGCCCGGCAAGGACGGCGCCCTGCGCGCCGCCGACGACAAGCAGCTGCAGCGCCTGCGTTCGCGGTTGGCCATGGTGTTCCAGCACTTCAACCTGTGGGCGCACATGAGCGTGCTGGAAAACGTCATGGAAGCGCCGGTGCACGTGCTGGGCATGAGCAAGGCCGAGGCCCGCGACAAGGCCGAGCACTACCTGCAGAAGGTTGGTGTGGCCCATCGCAAGGCCGCATACCCGGCGCATATGAGTGGCGGCGAGCAGCAGCGCGTGGCGATCGCCCGGGCCCTGGCCATGGAGCCGGAGGTGATGCTGTTCGACGAACCGACCTCGGCCCTCGACCCGGAACTGGTTGGCGACGTGCTCAAGGTAATGCGCGACCTGGCCGATGAAGGGCGTACCATGGTGGTGGTCACCCACGAGATGGGCTTTGCCCGCGAGGTGTCCAACGGGTTGTTGTTCCTGCATCAGGGCCTGGTGGAAGAGCAGGGCGACCCGCGCGAGGTGCTCGCCAACCCACAATCGCAACGCCTGCAACAGTTCCTCAGCGGCAGCCTCAAGTAGTTGGCGTTATCATCCCCGACCTATCACTGCCTTCAGAGCCCAGCCTGCCCATCATGACTGCCCCCCGAATCGGCTTCCTGCTTTGGCCCTCCACCAAGCCCCTGACCCTGGCGCTGGCGGAAGAGGCCCTGAGCGTCGCCCAGCGCGTCCATCCGGAGGTGGTCTACGAGGTGGCGTTCCTGCAAGCCGAAGAACCCGCCGAAGGCGCCTGGCGCCTGCCGGGCAGTTCCTGGACGGCGGGGCTGGAAGGTTATCGCAAGCTGTTCCTGCTCGCCGATGAGCCACCGGCCGCCATGGCGCCGGCACTGGCTACCGCGCTCAAGCAGGTGGCGCGCAACGGCTGCTGCCTCGGTGCGGTGGCGGCGGGGGTCTACCCGCTGGCGCAGCTGGGGCTGCTCGATGGGTATCGGGCGTCGGTGCACTGGCGCTGGCAGGACGACTTCGCCGAGCGCTTTCCCAAGGTGATCGCCACCAGCCACCTGTTCGACTGGGACCGTGATCGGCTCACCGCCTGTGGCGGCATGGCGGTGATGGACATGCTGCTGGCGCTGCTGGCCCGTGACCATGGCGCCGAATTGGCCGGCGCGGTATCCGAAGAACTGGTGGTCGAGCGCATCCGTGAAGGCGGCGAGCGCCAGCGTATTCCGCTGCAGAATCGCCTGGGCTCCAGCCACCCCAAACTTACCCAGGCGGTGCTGCTGATGGAAGCCAACATCGAAGAGCCGCTGACCACCGACGAAATCGCCCAGCACGTGTGCGTGTCGCGGCGCCAGCTGGAACGCATCTTCAAGCAGTACCTCAATCGTGTGCCCAGCCAGTACTACCTGGAGCTGCGCCTGAACAAGGCGCGCCAGCTGCTGATGCAGACCAGCAAGTCGATCATCCAGATCGGCCTGTCCTGCGGCTTCTCCTCGGGGCCGCATTTCTCCAGCGCCTACCGCAACTTCTTCGGCGCCACCCCGCGCGAAGACCGCAACCAGCGGCGCAGCAACAGCCCCTTCGAGCTGACCTCGGCGCCTGCCGAACGCGGTTAGGCAAGCGTCTCGATCGTCACCTCATCTCGCGGGCATGGCCTAGGCGTCCCGGCCTGCTCCCCAGGATGATCAGCCTGCATCAGTGGCTCCAGATGATGCCGACCAGCAGGTAGCAGAGCGTCGTCACCAGAACCACGCAGAACGCGTTGATCATCACCCCGTTACCGATCATCGACTGGATGCGGACCAACCCGGTGCCGAATACCAGGGCGTTCGGCGGCGTGGCCACCGGCATCATGAAGGCGCAGCTGGCAGCGATGGTGGCGGGAATTGCCAGGAGCTCCGGCGGCAACCCCTGGGAGACCGCCAGGGCCGCCACCAACGGCAGGAAGGCGGCGGCGGTGGCGGTGTTGGAGGTGATTTCGGTGAGCAGGTTGATGGTCAGCACCACCACGCCGATGATCAGGATCAGCGGCAGGGCGCCGATGTTCTTCAGGCCTTCGCCGATCCAGGCTGCCAGGCCCGTCGAGGTGATCACCGCAGCCAGCGACAGGCCGCCGCCGAACAGCAGGAGAATGCCCCACGGCACCTTGTTGGCGGTGTCCCAGTCGATCAGGAACACGCGCTTGTCGCCCTCGCGCCCGGCCGGCACCAGGAACAGTGCCATGGCGCCGATCATGGCGATCAGGGTGTCGTCGATGGCGGCAACGTACTCGGACAGCAGCGGCTGGGTCACCCAGGCGGTGGCCGTGCAGGCGAACACCAGCGCCACCCGTTTTTCACCGGTCGACCACCTGCCGAGCCCGTCGAGTTCCTGGCGCAGCATGGCGCGGCTGTCGCCCTCCAGTTTGAAGCCGCCGCGGGTCAGCCACCACCAGGTGAACAGCAGCACGCAAGTGGCCACCGGCAGGCCGAGCAGCATCCACTGGCCGAAGCCGATATGCACGTCGTGGTTATCGCGCAGGAAGGCGACCAGCAGCGCGTTGGGTGGCGTGCCGATCAGGGTGGCGATACCACCGATGCTGGCCGCGTAGGCAATGCCCAGCAGCAGGGCGGTGGCGAAACGCTGGTGTTCGCGCTCGTCACCGTGCTGGGTGAGCATGGCGATCACCGACATGCCGATCGGCAGCATCATGATCGCCGTGGCGGTGTTGCTCACCCACATGGCGACCAGTGCGGTGGCCAGCATGAAGCCGCCGATCTGCCGCGCCGGCTGGTTGCCGACCGTCAGCAGGGTGCGCAGCGCCAGGCGCTTGTGCAGGTTCCAGCGCTGCATGCCAAGGCCGAGCAGAAAACCGCCGAGAAACAGGAAGATGGTCGGGTTGGCGTAAGGCGAGGTGGCGTCCTGCACGCTGCCGATGCCGAGCAGCGGAATCAGCGGGATCGGCAACAGGGCGGTGGCGGGGATGGGAATCGCCTCGGTGGCCCACCAGGTGGCCATCAGCCCGATCAGCCCGGCAGTCATCCAGGCCTCGCGACTGAGGTCGGCCGGCGCCTCGCTGAACAGGCAGGCCAGCAGCAACAGTGGCCCGAGAAACAGGCCGATACGTGCTGCAATCAGTGCGCCGTGGGTTTGCTTGCTCTCGCTCATTGTTCTGTCTCGTCCATCTACCCGGTGTTGGGCTTCGAGGCGCGACTGGCGCGAAAAGGTCAGCGCCAGCTGTTTCAGCAGGTTTCTTCAGCCCGCCGCTGCGCTATCAGGCACAGGGTGGCAGCGCCAGGATCGGCAGGGCGATGAACACCACGGCGATGGCGGCGATCAGGTGGCCGGCGGCGGAGACGCTGGTCACGAAACGTTCGCGCTCGCTCAGGTTCGGGCGCCCGGTGGCGCGGTGGAACAGGTACGCCAGCCACAGCAGCAGCCCGGCGGCGGCCAGCGACAACAGCCCCAGGGCGAGATTCAGCCAGGTCCAGGGGCCGTCTTCCAGCGCTGGTGGCGCCACCGAGCAGCCAACGCCCTGGCCGCCATACAGGGCCACGAACCACAGGCTCCAGATGCTCAGGCCGGTGACCAGATGAGCCGGGTGATAAAACGAGCGCAAGCGTTGCATCAGGCGCCTCCGAAAGCAGGGGGGAACAGGACGATGGCGAAGTAGCTGATCCACAGCACGGCGAGGTTGTAGCCCCACAGCTGGGCCACCACCAGGGGCTCGTAGGGCGCCTCGGCACCGACGTAGCCGATGCGTACACGTAGCGCCTGCAGGGCGCTGAGGGTGCCGGCGAGCAGGGCGTGGCCAAGGCTGTAGGCGAGCATCACGAAGATCACCGCATCATGGGCGCGCACGGTTGGCTCGAGGGTCTCGCTGCGCAGCGCCACCAGCAGCAGCACGGCCTGCACCAGGCCGATCACCGCCAGCGTGGCCTGGCAGGCGAACAAGCCCCGGGTATCACGCCGGCGCAAGCGTGCCAGTACCCGGCGGTGCCACGGCGTGGCCAGGCTCAGCAGGGCGGCGCTGGCGAGCAGCAGCCAGCTGTCGAACACCGGCGCCTCGGGCACCAGCCAGTTCGGCGCCACCGTCCACAGGTAGAACCAGCCGAACAGCAGTGACAGGTACAGCGCGCCGTTGGACAGCAGTGTCACGCCCATGCCCCAGAGGCCCGGGCCGTCGCAGGTACGCGAATGCAGCGGCGGTTCGTGAGGCTGGGTTCGGGCATCTGGCGCGGCCTTGGGATGGGCGCCGTTTTCCCAGCTCCAGCGCAGCAGCACCACGCAGGCGGCGAAGCAGGCGAACAGGGCCAGCAGGTAGGTCTTGGCCAGCAGGCTCAGGCACAGCATGGCGATGAAACAGGCGGCAATGAAGGGAAGCCAGCTGTTGCCCGGCAGGTGGACGATCTCGCGCACCTTGCCGGTCAGCGGATCAACGCCCCAGGTCTCGCGACGGCCGTGGTCGATCACCGTCAGTGCGTGCTCGCCGCGGGCGATGCTGTCGCCGAGCTGCGGGTCGCGCCACAGCGGATGGCGGTCGGTGATCTTGGGCAGGCTGACGAAGTTGTACGGGTTGGGCGGCAGGCTGGTGGCCCACTCCAGGGTGTCGGCCTGCCAGGGGTTGTTGCCGGCCCGTTTGCCGTAGCGATAGTGCAGGATCAGGTCCAGCAGCAGGGTGGCGATGCCGATCACCATGATGAAGCTGCCGATCGACGAAATCAGATTGGGCATGTCCCAGCCCAGGCCGCTTTCGTAGGTGTAGACACGTCGCGGCATGCCCAGAAGACCGGTCCAGTGCATGATCAGGAAGGTCATGTTGAAACCGATGAACACCAGCCAGAAGCCCCACTTGCCCAAACGCTCCGAGGCCATGCGCCCGGAGAAATGCGGCAGCCAGTAGTACAGCCCGGCGATCAGCGGGAACAGCATGCCGCCGATCAGCACGTAGTGGAAATGCGCGACCACGAACTGGGTGTCGTGCACCTGCCAGTCGAACGGCACCAGGGCGAGCATCACCCCGGTCAAACCGCCACACACGAAGATGATCAGAAAACCTACCAGCCACAGCATCGGCACGTTGTAGCGCGGCTTGCCGAGCCACAGCGTGGCGATCCAGGAAAACACCTGGATGGCCGTGGGAATCGCCACCAGCATGCTCGCTGCCGAGAAGAACGCCTGGGCCAGTTGCGGAATGCCCACTGTGAACATGTGGTGCACCCACAGGCCGAAGCTGATGAAGCCGGTGCTGATCACCCCCAGCACCACGGCGCGGTAGCCGACCAGCGGGCGGCCGCAGAATACCGGCAGCAGGGTGGAGACGATACCGGCCGCCGGCAGGAAGATGATGTACACCTCCGGGTGGCCGAACAGCCAGAACAGGTGTTGCCAGAGCAGCGGGTCGCCACCGCGCGCCACCTCGAAGAACGGCAGGCCGGCGGCGCGCTCCAGCTCCAGGAGGATGCTGCCCAGGATCAGCGGCGGAAAGCCGATGACGATCATCAGCGCCATGGTCAGGATGTACCAGGCGTAGATCGGCATCTTGTTCAGCGCCATGCCCTCGGCACGGGTGCGCAGGATCGATACCACCAGCTCGACCCCGGCCGACACTGCGGAAATCTCCACGAAGGTGATGCCCAGCAACCAGAAGTCGGCGTTGACGCCCGGCGAATGCGCCGCGCTGGACAGCGGCGTGTACATGAACCAGCCGGCATTGGGCGCCACGCCGAACAGCAGGCTGGAGCAGATGATCAGACCGCCGAACAGGTAGCACCAGTAGCCGAAGGCCGACAGGCGCGGAAACACCAGATCGCGCGCGCCGAGCATCTTGGGAATCAGGTAGACGGCCAGGCCTTCCATCATCGGCACCGCGAACAGGAACATCATCACCGTGCCGTGCATGGTGAATACCTGGTTGAACACCTCCGGGCCCATGAAGGCGTTGCCCGGCAGCGCCAGCTGGGTGCGCAGCAGCATCGCCAGCAGGATGCCGAAAACGAAAAAGCACAGCCCGGTGACCATGAAACGCAGGCCCAGGGTGGTGTGATTGACGATGGTCAGTGCCCGCCAGCCGCGTGGGTTGCCCCATACCTCGTCGAACTGGTCGTGCAGGGCATCGGCGTCGGCCGTTTCGCGGCACTGTTCCTGGCGCGTGTCATTCATGGTTCGAGGCCCTCCAGCCAGGTGGCGATGGCCTGCAATTGCTCGGCATCGAGGTCGTCGGTCAGCGGCATCCCGGTGCCCGGTTTCAGGCGGCCGTGCTCGCGTATCCAGGTCAGCGTGGCGCCAGGCTCGTTGGCCAGCAGGCCACCGCCGAGATGGCGGCGGCTGGCCAGGTCGGTGAGGTCCGGCGCGCGATTGCCGGCACTGACCCCGGCCACGCGGTGGCACACCCCGCAGTGGGCGAGAAAGGTGTCGGCGGCCGGGCCTTGCAGCGCCTCGACCCGTGGCTCGCGGCGGGCGTCGATCCAGGCGGCGAAGTCGTCCTCGCTGTGTGCCTGCACGTCGAGCACCATATGGCTGTGCTGGGTGCCGCAGAATTCGGTGCACTGGCCGCGGAAGGTGCCGGGCTTGTCGGCCTGCAGGCGGATGCGGTTCTCGCGGCCGGGGATCATGTCGATCTTGCCGCCCAGGCGTGGCACCCAGAAGGAGTGGATGACGTCGGCGCTGCTGACGGTGATGTCCACCGGGCGCCCGGCGGGCAGGTGCAGCTGGTTGGCGGTCACCACGCCGCTGTCCGGGTAGCGCACCTCCCACCACCACTGATGGCCGATCACCTCGATCTGCAGCGGCTGCTCGCCGAGGATCGGCAGCTGCATCATCCGTTGGCCCACCGGGATGCCGAACGCCAGCAGCAGCACGATGGTCACCGAGGGCAGCACGATGCCGCCGCCGATCAGCCAGCGCCGCTGGATACGCCGGGCCTCCTCTCGCGAGTATTCGCGCGGCTTGCGCCAGATGGCGTAGATCCACAGCGCGCTGACCACCACCAGCACCAGCGTGAAGAACCCGCACATGGCCCACCACAACAGGGCGATGTCGCGCGCCACCGGGCCGGCCGGGGCCAGAATTGATTGGTCACCACTGCAGGCCGAGATAATCGGAACTGCTGTGGCCAGCGCGGTCAACTTGATTAGGGTCGGCCACGCTCGGCCTTTTCTAGAATCGACAGGGAGGCCGCCATGGCTGAGCAACAAGAGTCCATCATCAGTCGCGCGGCTATCGCCGGGCACCCGCTGCACCCGATGATGATCCACTTCCCGGTCGCCGCCCTGCTGGGCCTGGTGGCCACCGATTTCGCCTACTTCTGGACCACCGACCCGTTCTGGGTGCGCGCCAGCCTGTGGCTGGCCGGGGTGGGCGCAGCCGGCGGCTGGATCGCCAGCATCGCTGGGCTGATCGACCTGCTGACCGTCAAGCGCATTCGCCAGAAAATCAGCGCCTGGTGCCACGCCATCATCGCCGTGATGATGCTGTCGCTGGCGTCGCTGAACTGGATGCTGCGCTACCGCCACGGCGAGGAGGGCTTCGAGATCTGGGCGTTCTACCTGTCGCTGTTCACGGCCGGGCTGATCGCCATCGCCGCCTACCTGGGCGGGCGTCTGGTCTATGAGCACGCCGTGGGTGTCGATGTCGATTAGAGTCGGCCTTGGCCCGCCTGCATTCATGGGTGGGGAGCTCCTGGTTCAGTAAGGTTTGGCGAGCACCAGCCACAGGGTGGCGGCGATCATGCCCAGCGTGATGCCGCCCAGTGCGGCGCAGGCGATGGTCAGGGCAGGGCGCGGCTGGCGTTCGCACTGCAGGATCAGCAGGCCGCACAGGGCATGGCAGATGACAATGACCGCGACGGCGGTGAGCTTGGCCACCAGCCACACGCCGAACGTGCCGTCACGCAGGAACAGCGCGGTGCCGCTGCCGATGGCGACCAGCGCGGCCGGTGTGGCGACCAGGTTGAAAATGCTGCGATTGAGTTCCGGATGCCCCGGGCGTTCCGTCGCTTGCGTAGCGCGGCAGCTGGCGGCGATCAGCGCGGGCAGGTAGAGCAGGGTGCCGCACCAGACGAACAGTGCGGTGAAGTGCAGCAGTTTCAGCAGAGGCATCGACGCTCTCCATGGCCAGTCGTCCTGAGGTCTGCCTGTGTGACCCCGGCCACGGAAAAGCGGTTCGACCTTTCCGCCGGGTGCGCCAGAGCGCCCCGGAGAGCCTCGCCGCGGCGCTGCAGGGCGCGTGGTTGCTGGCTTGGCGCCGCTGCGTCAGGCAGCCTGATGACTAATTGATGCCCCTGAAGGTATGGGTGTTTGTGTCACTGAATGTGTGGATATTGTTGTCCGACCCGACAGGCTGTGACCCCGCAACCGGCGCGGCGCCATGGCGGGCGTGGTAAACTCGACGTCACTTCGCAGCCAATCGGGCTGCCCACTGTCGCCCTGGCGGCAGCCACTTCCAGCTGGCCTTGAGGCCGGGAGATCGGATAGATGCCTACCACGCAGTTGGTCGATCCCTTCGGCCGACGCATTACCTACCTGCGACTCTCGGTGACCGATCGCTGCGACTTCCGCTGCACCTATTGCATGAGCGAAGACATGGTGTTCGCGCCGCGCTCGCAGATCCTCAGCCTCGAAGAGCTGTACAACGTCGCCGATGCGTTCATCGGGCTGGGCGTCAAACGTATCCGCATCACCGGTGGCGAACCGCTGGTGCGCAAGAACCTGATCAGCCTGTTGCGTCGCCTGGGCGAGCGCCCCGAGCTCGAGGATCTGTCGATCACCACCAACGGCTCGCAGCTTGCGCACATGGCGAACGACCTGCGCGCCGCAGGCGTCAGCCGGCTCAACGTCAGCCTCGACTCGCTGCAGCGCGAGCGCTTTGCCGCCTTTACCCGGCGCGACATGCTCGATCAGGTGCTGGCCGGTATCGACGCCGCGGCGGCGGCGGGCTTCAAGCGCATCAAGCTCAACAGCGTGGTGCAGACCGGGCGCAACGACGACGAAGTGCTCGGCCTGGTCGAGTACGCCATGGCCCGCGGCCTGGATATCAGCTTCATCGAAGAGATGCCCCTGGGCAGCGTGGTCAGCCACCAGCGCGAGCAGACCTTCTGCTCCAGTGACGTGGTGCGCGAGCGTATCGAGGCGCGTCACACACTGGTGCGCAGCAGCCACGTCACCGGCGGCCCGTCGCGTTACTGGCAGGTCAGCGGTAGCGACACCCGGGTGGGCTTCATCTCGCCGCACAGCAACAACTTCTGTGGTGACTGCAACCGCGTGCGGGTTACCGCCGAGGGCAAGCTGGTGCTCTGCCTGGGGCACGACAACGCCCTGGATCTGCGCAGCCTGATGCGCGCGCACCCCGGTGACAGCGAGCGCCTGCGCGAAGCGCTGGTCGGTGCGCTGCAGCTCAAGCCCGAGCGCCATCACTTCGAGACCGATGAGCAGGTGCAGGTCATACGTTTCATGAGCATGACCGGCGGCTGAGCCGTTTCGCTTGCTACCCGCTTTCGCCATCCAGACGAGTGGTTCGCGCCCAGGCGCTGCGTGCCTTTGGCTGCAGTCGCTTGATCGGCACTGTAGCGCCTCGCCAGAAATTGCCCTGAACCTCCGCAACAGGCGCTCACTCAACTTAAGGGAGCGGCCCATACAGGGCTATTTTCTGAAGCGACGAGGAGATTCAAAGTGGATAACAAAGACGTTATTTCGGTACTGAACGACCTGATCGAAACCAGCAAAGACGGCGAGAAAGGCTTCAGCGAGTGTGCCGAAGACGTGAAAGAGCCGCGCCTCAAGACCTTCTTCGTGCAGCGTTCGCAGGACTGCGCCAGCGCGGCCGCCGAGTTGCAGCAACTGGTACGCGGCCTGGGCGGCGATCCGGAAACCAGCTCCAGCGTGTCGGGTGCCCTGCACCGTGGCTGGGTCGATCTGAAATCGATGCTGACCGGCAAGAGCGAGGAGGCCATCCTCAACGAGTGCGAGCGTGGCGAAGACGTGGCCCTGAAGGCCTACCGCGACGCGCTGCAGAAAGACCTGCCGAGCAACGTTCGCGTTGTTCTGGAAAAGCAGATGCAGGGCGTGCAGCGCAACCATGATCAGGTCAAGGCCCTGCGTGATTCCGCACGTGCCAGCTGATCGACGCTGACTGAAAAAAGGATGCCTGCGGGCATCCTTTTTTTATGCCCGCCATTTCCGTTCCCGCGGATAGTTTGCGATTCAGCGCTGGCGACGATGCACGCTATTGCCGGCAGCAAAGGTTTCCCTGATCACCCGGTCGTCACCCAGGGTGATCAGGGCGAACAGCCGCTCGGCCAGGTTGCTGCTCTGTCGCAGGCGGTAGTCGATCAGCGGCGTGGCCTGGTAATCGAGCACCACGAAATCCGCGTCCTTGCCCGGCTCGAAGTTGCCGATGCACTCATCCAGATACAGCGCCCGCGCGCTGCCCAGGGTGGCCAGGTACAGCGACTTGAACGGGTCGAGCTTCTGCCCCTGCAGCTGCATGATCTTGTAGGCCTCACTGAGCGAGCGCAGCTGCGAAAAGCTGGTGCCGGCGCCGATATCGGTGCCCAGGCCAACGCGCACCTTGTGCTGCTCCATGCGCTTGAGGTCGAACAGGCCGCTGCCGAGAAACAGGTTGGAAGTCGGGCAGAAGGCCACCGCCGAGCCGGTTTCTGCCAGGCGCGCGCATTCGGCGTCGCACAGGTGCACCGAGTGGGCGAACACCGAGCGCGGGCCGGTCAGCTGGTGTTTGTCGTATACGTCCAGGTAGCCGCTGTTCTCGGGGAAAAGCGCTTTGACCCACTCGATCTCCTGGCGGTTTTCCGACAGGTGAGTGTGCAGATACAGACCGGGGAATTCGCCCAGCAGGCGCCCGGCCATGGCCAGTTGCTCCGGCGTGCTGGTCGGTGCGAAGCGCGGCGTTACCGCGTAGTGCAGGCGGCCCTTGGCGTGCCAGCGCTCGATCAGCTCACGGCTGTCGGCATAGCCGGATTCGACGGTATCGGTCAGCGCCTCGGGCGCGTTGCGATCCATCAGCACCTTGCCGGCGATCATGCGCAGGTTCAGCGCGTCGGCCGCTTCGAACAGGGCGTCTACCGATTGCTTGTGCACGCTGCCGAACACCAGCGCGGTGGTGGTGCCGTTGCGCAGCATTTCCTTGATGAACACATCCGCCACTTCGCTGGCGTGGGCCTTGTCGGCGAAGCGCATTTCCGTGGGGAAGGTGTAGGTGTTCAGCCAGTCGAGCAACTGCTCGCCGTAGGCGCCGATCATGCCGGTCTGCGGGTAGTGAATGTGGGTATCGATAAAGCCGGGGGTGATCAGCGCGTTTTCGTAATGCGTAAGCGCGACGCCGGACAGCCTCGGCAGCAACTCGGCGGCAGGGCCCACGTCAAGCACCTTGCCGTTCTCGACCAGCAGTATGCCGTCCTCGAAATAGGCGTACGACGCCTCGATACCAACTTCGGCCGGGTCGGCCAGGCTGTGCAGGATGGCGCCGCGGTAGGCGTGGGTGACGTTGGACATGGGGCCTCGATGCAAATCCGGTGGAGCGGTACAGGGCTTCGCGGATCGCGATGCCCACTGGGCGAGCGCCATGTTAACGGGCGCAAGCTACTGTGAACCGGGATTCTGCGTGACCAGCGCGGTGTCGACAACCACGCTCTTCGCTCAGGCGAATGTTGACCTTGTGGTCAGGTGGTGGGGCGAGGCGCCAAGTCGTCGTGTTCGGGCTTCGTCATGTCGGCTTTCAGGGTTTCCGGCATGCCCAACAGCAGCAGTACGGCGCAGCCGGCCACGGCGGCAAGCACCAGAAAGGCGCTGTCGTAGCCGCTGGCTTCAGCGACATAGCCGGCCAGGCCGTTGCTCAACGCCGCACCGATGCCGAACACCAGGCTGACGCTGGCGAGGCTGACGTTGAAGTGGCCGCTGCCGTGGGTCAGGTCGCGCACCATCAGCGGGATCAACGCGCCGAACAGGCCGGCGCCAATGCCGTCGAGCAGTTGTACCGAGACCAGCCACAGCGGGTCGTCGCTGAGCGTGTAGAGCACGCCGCGGATCGGCAGGATCAGAAAACCGGCCAGCAGCAGCGGCTTGCGTCCCCACTGGTCAGCCCGGGCGCCGACCAGCATGGCGGCCGGAATCATCACCAGCTGAGCGGCGACGATACAGGCCGAGATCAACGTGGTGGCCAGGTCCGGGTTGGCCAGAGCCAGCTTTTGGCCCACCAGCGGCAACATGGCGGCATTGGCCAGGTGAAACAGCGCGCAGCACAGCGCCAGCAGTACCAATGGCGGCTGGGTGAGCAACTGGCGCAGCGGCGTCAACGCCACGCCCACTTCGCGGCCCCGTGCCTGATCGGCGTCGATGGCGCGCGCCGGAATGCTCAGTGCCGACAGCAGGCTCAGCACCGCCATGCCGGTCATCAGGTAGAACACCGCGACCGGGCCCCACAGGTAGGCGAGCAGCCCAGCCAGCAGCGCGGCGGTGGCGTTGCCGGCGTGGTTGAAGGATTCGTTGCGGGCGATGCGCCGGGTGAAGGCCTGCGGCCCGACGATACCCAGGGTGATCCCCGCCAGCGCCGGGGCGAATACCGAGGAGGCCATGCCGGCGGCGACCTGGCTCACCGCCACCCAGGCGAACTGGGCATTCCAGAGGGTGACCAGGCAGGCGAGGGTAACCAGTATCGAGGCGATGACGATCAGCAGGCGTTTGTCGCGCACCCAGTCGACCAGTGCGCCGGCCGGAATCTGCGCCGCCAGGCCGGCCAGCCCGCCGAGCGCCATCACCAGGCCAATATCACCGGCTTGCCAGTTGTGTACCGACAGCAGGTAGATCGCCAGGTACGGCCCGAGCCCATCGCGAACGTCAGCCAGGAAGAAATTCAGACGATCCAGTTTCGCTGCGCATGCGTACGTCTGCATGGAGAACCTCGGGGCGGCAAGGAAATGCGGCGCCAGGCGAGTGCCTGGCCTGGCGATTGGATGCCAGCGAAGCGGCGGCGTTCCATGTGTGCAGACGCTGCTCAGCTTCGTGGCGCTGCTGTGTTAAACTCCCGCGCCCTCTGGCCAATGGCCAGAACCTCACGCTCCCCAAGCATCGCGCCTCAAGGACATTTATGACGCCGTGCGCCGTTGACCTCTTTGCCAGCCTGGTTGCCGTCTTGGCGAGTGCCCGCGCATGCGCCTGAAGTCCATCAAGCTGGCGGGCTTCAAGTCCTTCGTCGACCCCACCACGGTGAATTTTCCGAGCAACATGGCGGCGGTGGTCGGCCCCAACGGCTGCGGCAAGTCCAACATCATCGACGCCGTGCGCTGGGTGATGGGCGAGAGTTCGGCGAAGAACCTGCGCGGCGAGTCGATGACCGACGTCATCTTCAACGGCTCCAACACCCGCAAACCGGTTACCCAGGCCAGCATCGAGCTGATCTTCGACAACAGCGACAACACCCTGACCGGCGAATACGCGGCCTTCGCGGAAATCTCCATTCGCCGCCGGGTGACCCGCGACAGCCAGAACACCTATTTCCTCAACGGCGTGAAATGCCGCCGCCGCGACATTACCGACATCTTCCTCGGTACCGGCCTCGGCCCGCGCAGCTACTCGATCATCGAGCAGGGCATGATCAGCAAGCTGATCGAGGCCAAGCCCGAGGAGTTGCGCAACTTCATCGAAGAGGCAGCGGGGATCTCCAAGTACAAGGAGCGCCGCCGCGAGACCGAAAGCCGCATCCGCCGTACCCAGGAAAACCTGGCGCGCCTCACCGACCTGCGTGAAGAACTGGAGCGCCAGCTCGAGCGCCTGCACCGTCAGGCCCAGGCCGCCGAGAAGTATCAGGAATACAAGGCCGAGGAGCGCCAGCTCAGGGCCCAGCTGACCGCCCTGCGTTGGCAGACGCTGAACGAGCAGGTCGGCCAGCGCGAGGCGGTGATCGGCAACCAGGAGGTCAGCTTCGAGGCGCTGGTGGCCGAGCAGCGCAACGCCGATGCCAGCATCGAGCGGCTGCGTGACGGGCATCATGAACTGTCCGAGCGGTTCAACCTGGTGCAGGGGCGCTTCTATTCGGTGGGCGGCGATATCGCCCGCGTCGAGCAGAGCATCCAGCACGGCCAGCAACGCCTGCGCCAGCTGCAGGATGACCTGCGTGAGGCCGAACGCGCGCGCCTGGAGACCGAATCGCACCTGGGTCACGACCGCACCTTGCTGGCGACCCTCGGCGAAGAACTGGCGATGCTCGAGCCGGAGCAGGAACTCACCGCTGCCGCCGCCGAGGAATCCGCTGCGGCGCTGGAAGACGCCGAAACCGCCATGCACGGTTGGCAGGAACAGTGGGATGCCTTCAACCAGCGCAGCGCCGAGCCACGCCGCCAAGCCGAGGTGCAGCAGTCGCGCATCCAGCAGCTGGAACACAGCCTGGAACGCCTCGCCGAACGCCAGCGGCGCCTGGGCGATGAACTGCAGCAACTGGCAGCCGACCCGGAAGATGCGGCGATCATCGAGCTGGGCGAGCAGATCGCCATTGGCGAGCTGGATCTCGAGCAACTGCAGGAGCAGGAGGCCGAGCAGGCCGAGCGCCTGCAGCAATTGCGCGAGGATCTTCAGCAGGCCGGCCAGGACCAGCAGCAGGCCCAGGGTGAGTTGCAGCGCCTCAATGGCCGCCTGGCTTCCCTGGAAGCCCTGCAGCAGGCCGCGCTGGACCCCGGCAAAGGCACGGCGGAGTGGCTGCGTGAGCACGGCCTCGACAAACGCCCGCGCCTGGCTGAAGGCCTGCGCGTGGAGGCCGGTTGGGAGCTGGCGGTCGAGACGGTGCTCGGCGCCGACCTGCAGGCCGTGCTGCAGGATGATTTCACTGGGCTGGACTTTGCCGCCCTGGAGCAGGGCGAGCTGCGCCTGGTGGCCGCCGGCGATGGCGGCGGGCGGATCGCGGGCAGCCTGCTGGACAAGGTCGAATCGCCGGTCGACCTGACGCCCTGGCTGGGCCGTGTGCGCCCAGTCGAAAGTCTCGATCAAGCGTTGGCCGCGCGGGCGGGGCTGGCCATTGACGAAAGCCTGATCAGCCGCGATGGCTACTGGGTCGGTCGCAATTTTCTGCGCGTGCGCCGCGCCAGTGAGGCGCAGAGCGGCGTGCTGGCGCGCGGCCAGGAGCTGGAAAGCCTCTGCCTGCAGCGCGAGGAGCGTGAGGCCGCGCTGGTCCTGCTCGACGAGCGCCTGCAGGGGTTGCGCGAGCGCCAGCGCCAGGAGGAGGAGGCGCGCGAGCAACAACGCCGTCAGTTGCAGGATCAGGCCCGTCAGCTCGGCGAGCTGCGGGCACGCTTGTCGGCCGGGCAGGCCAAGGCCGAGCAATTGCTGCTGCGGCGTCAGCGCATCGAGGCCGAGCAGCAGGAACTGGCCGAGCAGCGCGCCATGGAAACCGAGCAACTGGGCGAGGCGCGCCTGTACCTGCAGGATGCGTTGGACAGCATGGCGCTGGACACCGAGCAGCGCGAAACGCTGCTGGCCAGCCGCGATGCACTGCGCGAGCGGCTCGACCGGGTACGCCAGGAGACCCGTCAGCACAAGGATCACGCCCACCAGTTGGCGGTGCGCCTCGGCTCGCTGCGCGCTCAGCATGATTCCACCCGCCAGGCCCTGGAACGCCTGGAGCTGCAGTCCGAACGCCTCACCGAAAAGCGCGAGCAGCTCGACCTGAATCTGGAAGAGGGCGCCGCACCGCTGGAAGAGCTGCGCCTCAAGCTCGAAGAGTTGCTCGAGCGGCGCATGGGCGTCGAAGAGGAGCTGCGCCTGGCGCGCCTGGCCCTGGAAGATGCCGACCGCGAGCTGCGCGACGCCGAGAAGCGCCGCACCCAGGCCGAACAGCAATCACAGATGCTGCGTGGCCAACTGGAGCAGCAGCGCCTGGAGTGGCAATCGCTGAACGTGCGCCGCAAGGCGCTGCAGGACCAACTGCTGGAGGATGGCTACGACCTGCACGGCGTGCTCGCCACGCTGCCTGAGGAGGCCAGCGAAAACGCCTGGGAGCAGGCCCTGGAACAGATGGCCGCGCGCATCCAGCGCCTCGGCGCGATCAACCTGGCGGCCATCGAGGAATACCAGCAGCAATCCGAGCGCAAGCGCTACCTGGACGCCCAGAATGCCGACCTGGTCGAGGCGCTGGACACCCTGGAAAACGTCATCCGCAAGATCGACCGGGAAACCCGCAACCGCTTCAAGGAAACCTTCGATCAGATCAACGCCGGCCTGCAGGCGCTTTTCCCGAAAGTTTTCGGTGGTGGCAGCGCATATTTGGAACTCACCGGCGAAGATCTACTCGATACCGGGGTGACCATCATGGCGCGTCCACCGGGCAAGAAGAACAGCACCATCCATTTGCTGTCCGGCGGCGAGAAGGCATTGACGGCGCTGGCGCTGGTATTTTCGATCTTCCAGCTCAATCCAGCGCCGTTCTGCATGCTCGACGAGGTGGACGCACCGTTGGACGATGCCAACGTCGGGCGTTACGCGCGGCTGGTCAAGGAGATGTCGGCGACCGTGCAGTTCATCTACATCACCCACAACAAGATCGCCATGGAAATGGCCGACCAGTTGATGGGCGTGACCATGCACGAACCCGGCTGTTCGCGTCTGGTGGCGGTGGATGTCGAGCAGGCGTTGGCGATGGTGGACAGTTGAGCGGGCCAGATAAGAATTTTGTCGCGTAAAAACAGGCCGCGGCGGCGGTTTTACAGCGTTTTGCCGGTGTAAAGTTGCCTTTCGTCGTGCTAGCTTAACGCCCACTTTTGTTGCGCGTGGGAAAACGCCAGTCAGAACATGGAGTTGGCGCCACGTTTCAGGGTCATCAGCACGGGCCAGGACGCCTTTTTTCATCAATTTTTGCTTTAGGGGTCAGGACATTTCATGGAATTCGGTCTACGCGAGTGGCTGATCATCATCGGTATCATCGTCATCGCCGGCATCCTCTTCGATGGCTGGCGGCGGATGCGCGGTGGCAAGGGCAAGCTGAAGTTCCGGCTGGATCGCAGTGTATCCAACCTGCCCGATGACGAAGCCGACCCCGACGTGCTCAGCCCGCCCAGGGTGGTGGAACGCAATCATGAGCCCTCGCTGGATGAAGACGACCTGCCGTCGATGAACGCACGTGAGGTCAACAGCCGTCGCCGCAGCGAGCCGCGTCAGGGCGATCTCGACCTGGCCGCCGACGAGCCGGTGCCGACGCTGCTCAATCCGGTGGACGACCAGGACGATGGCCGCGCCACTGTCTCCGGCAAGCAGGCCGACAAGGATCTTCCGCCGGTCGAGGAAGTGCTGGTGATCAACGTCATCGCCCGCGACGAGCAGGGCTTCAAGGGCCCGGCGCTGCTGCAGAACATCCTGGAAAGCGGCCTGCGTTTCGGCGAGATGGACATCTTCCACCGCCACGAGAGCATGGCCGGCAATGGCGAAGTGCTGTTCTCCATGGCCAATGCCCTGAAACCCGGCACCTTCGACCTGGACGATATCGAAGGCTTCAGCACCCGTGCGGTGAGCTTCTTTCTCGGCCTGCCAGGCCCGCGTCACCCCAAGCAGGCTTTCGATGTGATGGTCGCGGCGGCGCGCAAGCTGGCCCATGAGCTCAATGGTGAGCTCAAGGACGATCAACGCAGTGTGCTGACCGCACAAACCATCGAACATTACCGTCAGCGTATCGTCGAATACGAACGCCGCCTGTTGACGCAAAAACGCTGAAAGAAAGCGGCACCGACGAGCCTCAAGCTACAAGCCCAGCGCTTGGCTTGAGGTTTTTCGTTTCTGTGCCCTGGCCGTGGCCCGCCGAGACTGACCCGCATGAAAGATTCCGCCCAACGTATCCTCGAACTGCGTCACGAACTGGACGCGCACAACTACCGCTACTACGTGCTCGACGAGCCGAGCGTGCCGGACGCCGAATACGACCGCCTGTTTCGTGAACTGCAGGCACTCGAAGCCGAGCATCCGGAGCTGGTGACGCCCGACTCGCCGACCCAGCGCGTGGGCGGCGAAGCGCTCAGCGCCTTTGGCGAAGTGCGCCACGAAGTGCCCATGCTCAGCCTCGGCAACGCCTTCGAAGAGGACGACCTGCGAGCCTTCGACCGCAGCGTGCAGAACGGCCTTGGCCTGCAGGGCGGCGATCTGTTCGGCGCCGGTGGCGAGGTGGAGTACAGCTGCGAGCCCAAGCTCGACGGCCTGGCGGTGAGCCTGCTGTACCGTGACGGCAAGCTGGTACGCGGCGCCACCCGGGGCGATGGCACCACCGGCGAAGACATCAGCGTCAACGTGCGCACCATCCGCAACGTGCCGCTCAAGCTGCAGGGCAGTGGCTGGCCGGCGGTGCTGGAAGTGCGCGGCGAGGTGTACATGTCCCGCGCCGGCTTCGAGCGTCTCAATGCCGCCCAGGCGGAGATCGGCGGCAAGACCTTCGCCAACCCGCGCAACGCCGCGGCCGGCAGTCTGCGCCAGCTGGACTCGAAGATCACCGCCAGCCGCCCGCTGGAGTTCTGCTGCTATGGCCTCGGCCAGCACAGCGCCGAGCCGGCGCCGACCCAGGTCGGCATGCTGCAGCGCCTGAAGAACTGGGGCATTCCCATCAGCCCCGAGCTGAAACTGGCCAAGGGCGTCGAAGACTGCCTGGCCTATTACCGCGATATCGGCGAGCGCCGCATGGGCCTGCCCTATGACATCGACGGCGTGGTGTTCAAGGTCAACAACATCGAAGACCAGCAGCAGCTCGGTTTTCGTGCGCGTACGCCGCACTGGGCCGTCGCCCACAAGTTTCCGGCCATGGAGGAGCTGACCGAGCTGCTCGACGTGGAGTTCCAGGTTGGCCGCACCGGCGCGGTGACGCCGGTGGCGCGCCTCAAGCCGGTCAAGGTGGCGGGCGTGACGGTGGCCAACGCGACGCTGCACAACATGGACGAGGTGGCGCGCCTGGGGGTGATGATCGGCGACACGGTGATCATCCGCCGCGCCGGCGACGTGATTCCCCAGGTGATGCAGGTGGTCAGCGAACGCCGCCCCGAGAACGCCCGCCCCATCATGGTGCCGGAGCAATGCCCGGTCTGTGGCTCGGCGGTCGAACGTACCCAGTTGATCAAGCGCAGCAAGGGCCGCGAAACGGTCAGCGAAGGCGCCGTGTATCGCTGCGTCGGCCGCCTGGCCTGCGCCGCCCAGCTCAAGCAGGCGATCATCCATTTCGTCTCACGCCGCGCCATGGATATCGAGGGCCTTGGCGAGAAGAGCGTCGAGCAACTGGTCGACGAAGGCCTGGTCGGCTCGCCGGCCGACCTCTATACCCTGGCGTTCGAGCAGATCGTCGGCCTCGAAGGTTTCGCCGAGGTATCCAGCCGCAAGCTGCTCGACGCCATCGCCGACAGCAAACGCCCGACCCTGGCACGGTTCATCTATGCCCTGGGCATTCCTGATGTCGGCGAGGAAACCGCCAAGGTGCTGGCGCGCTCGCTGGGCTCGCTGGAGCGCGTCACCCAGGCATTGCCCGAAGTGCTGACCTACCTGCCGGATGTCGGCCTGGAGGTGGCCCACGAGATCCACAGCTTCTTCGAGGATGAGCACAACCAGACCGTTATCAGGCACCTGCTCGAGCGTGGCCTGGAGCTGCAGGACCAGGGCGAGCTGGCCGCCGAGTTCGCTGCCAGCACGACCCTTGGCGGGCTGCTCGACAAACTCAACATTCCCTTCGTGGCGGCCACCGGCGCGAAGAACCTGGCCGAGCGCTTCAAGAGTCTCGACGGGGTGATAGCCGCTGACTGGCTCGACCTGAGTGCCATGAAGGGGCTCAACGAGAAGGCCAAGCAGTCGGTGCGCGAGTTCTTTGCCAAGGCGGAAAATGCCGAACGCGCGCGCGCGATCGAAGCGCAACTGCGCGATTTCGGCATGCACTGGGAAAGCGAGAAAAAGGTCGTCGAAGGGCTGCCACTGGCCGGCCAGACCTGGGTGCTTACCGGTAGCCTGGAAGTGATGAGCCGCGATATCGCCAAGGACAAGTTGGAAAGCCTGGGCGCCAAGGTGGCCGGTTCGGTGTCGGCGAAAACCACTTGCGTGGTCGCCGGCCCCGGGGCGGGTTCGAAGCTGGCCAAGGCCACCGAGCTGAACATCCCGGTGCTCGATGAGCAGACCTTTATCGCCAGGCTGGGTGATTACGGTATCGCTGCCGAATAGGGCTTGGCCTGGCGCCATGCCCGCGAAACCATCGCGGGCATGGCCCGCTCCCACGGATTTGCTCATGACGCGTAAGCGTAGGATGGGGCGGGCCGCGTAGGTGCAACCCATCATCAGCTCGTAGCCCGGGTCGAGCGCAGCGACACCCGGGACATTTCCCTGGGTATCGCTGCGCTCAACGCCAGGCTACTGGGCGTGGCTCATGAATACCGCTTCACCCACCTGCCAGCATCATCCAGAACGACGTCCCGACCCCGACGATACTTTCTCCCGCCACCAGACCAGCGGCGGCGGCGATGGTGAAGCGTTCGCCGAGGCTGCGCCAGCGCGACTGCAGCACCCAGGCGAGCAGGGCGCCGATGGCCATCATCAGCGAGATGGACGCCGGGATGATAAAGGCCAGGCCAAAGGCTGCCGAGCTGGGCAGCAGTCGGGCGCAGAGCGACTGCGCGGGCAGGCTCGCCTCCAGCACGCCGAATGCCACACCACACACCGCGCCGATCAGCATGGCCCAGCGAATGCTGGTGTCGAGCGAGTCGAGGCCGTAGCCCAGCACTTCGGCCACCGCCTTCCAGGTGGCCACGGCCGGTGCCGGCCATTGCTGGGTGATCAGCATGCTCTGTGGATCAGGAATCAGGATCTGGTAGACCAGCACGCCGACGATACTGCCGACCAGAATCCCCAGGCACTGGGCGACCAACTGGTTGTAGGGCTTGGCGCCGATGGCATGGCCGACGCGAAAGTCATTGAGCAGGTCGGTGCATTGCCCGGCGGCACCACCAGCGGTGTTGGCGGCCATCAGGTTGACGCTGATCTGCCCCGGTGCGATCACCCCGAAGGTCAGTTGCGACAGCTGCCCGGTAGCGCCAATCGGCGGAATGCCGGTCGCGCCCACCACCCGCGCCGCCATGCAGGCGAGGGCGACGGCCAGGGGCACGCTGAGCAGCGCCATCAGCGGGTCGATATCGAACAACACCACCTGCAGCGTCAGCACCAGCAGCGAGGCCACAAGCAGCATCAGCAGCGGCAGTTTCGCCGGACGCTGCCGGGTCGTCTCGCCAGTGGCGCGGGCGACCCTGCGGCTCGCCACGAAGCGCACCGCCAGGGCGGTCAGGGTGGCGCACACCAGCAGGGTCACCCCGGGCCACAGCAGCCACTCTACCAGGGGCGCGAACTGCGGGCCGCTGGCGCCATCGGCAAGCGGTACCAGGCCGCTGCTCAATAACCAGGGCGCCAGACCGCCCCAGGCAATCAGCGCGCCGAGCAGCAGCGACAGGCCGACGCGAATGCCGATGATGCCGCCAAAGCCGATCAGCAGCGGCGACGGGTCGAGGTTGAAGGTCAGCCGCTCCAGTTGCGCGCTGGGCGACCAACGCGGCAGGGTGTAGAGGAAGGTATCGGCCCATTTGACCAGGCCGCCGAGCACGGCAGCCGCCGCGAGCACGCACAGGCGTTGCAGGGCGTCACGGCCGTGGTTGTAGACCTGCTGCATGGTTTCCAGGGTGGCGACCGCTTCGGGAAAGCGCAGGCGGGTGTCCTCCACCATGCTGCGGCGCAGGTACCAGGCCACCCAGATTCCCAGAAAGCTCACCGAGAACACCCAGGCTATCAATGGCAGCGTGGGCAGTTGCTGGCCGGTGAGCAGGGTGTAGGCCGGTATGGGCGCCACCAGGCCGCCGGAGATGATCGAGGCAGCCGCCGAGGCGGTGGTCTGGTTGATGTTGCTCTCGCGCATGCTCCAGGCCGTGCCCAGGCGCCAGCGCACCAGGCTCTGCCAGATGCCGTAACTGACCAGCAGGGCGATGATCGACATATTGAATGACCAGCCGATCTTCAGGCCGGAATAGATGTTCGACGGCGTCAACAAGGCGCCAAGCAGTACCCCGGAAAACAGGGCGCGGAAGGTGAGTTCGCGGTCGGCTGGCATGGCGAACCTGCATCTGACGAATGTCGTCGTTTGAGGCGGCAGGCCGGCGGGGGTTCAGTCTTAACGCGGGGAGGTGCTGCGGGGAAGGCAGCGGGGCGCCGTGCGACGCCCCGCCGATGGATCAGTTGACCGCGTCGGTCAGTGCCTTGGCCGGTACGAACTTCACGACCTTCTTGGCAGCGATTTCGATGGCCTTGCCGGTCTGTGGGTTACGACCGGTACGCGCCGGACGCTCGCTGACCTTCAGTTTGCCGATGCCCGGCAGGGTGATTTCACCACCATTTTCCAACGCGTCGCTGACGATCTCGCTGAGCTGATCGAGTGCCGCACGAACGGTGGTCTTCGGCGTGTCGATGGCTTCTGCGATGTCACCGATCAATTGGTCTTTGGTAATGGCCATGTGATTGCTCCTTGGGGATGAAAAGTCTGGCGTCGGATAACGCGGGTACTCATGGATGATCGATCAAGGCAGTGCTGCCTGATCGGTCAGGCTTCATTGTGACCCAACTGCTCCCGGTTAATTCCCGTGACCGTGCTCAATTACGGGCCTGTGCGGCCGGCCACTGCGCTTGGCGGTGCAATTTGCCTGACCGCTGCCGTGCTCGCTGCACATGCGTGGCAGCGCGGCGGCGCTTGCAGGGCAGACCCCTACTGCTGGGGCTGGCGCCAGCATGGTTGGCCAGGTCTGCGAGCAACGCAGTGGTTTGGCGCAGCGCCGCGTTCGGCCCGCTTGTGCATGCTAAGTGCTTGAAGCAGTTGTAAGTTCGGCACAAGCCGGTACAATGGCGCCGGCTCACTGCATGGTGAGCCGCGTTATGGTGGTCCTGCCGGTCCCCCCGCAACGATTACCCGTGAACCTGGTCAGATCCGGAAGGAAGCAGCCACAGCGGGAACATTGTGTGCCGGGGTGTGGCTGGTAGGATCGCCTCCATCTCCAAGGCCCATTCGGGTTCTCGTCTCTTCCCTCTATGCTCTGATCGCTCGGTACACACCGCAGTTGCCTATTGCTGTGTCTGGTGTTTGCTCGTTGCCCGTCGTTGACCCTGCTCACCAGGTCGAGTGTCCTGCACCTGATTGCCCATCTCGATGATCGGCAGCAGGTGGAACCATCATTGCGCGGCTATGCCCAACTAGGCGGCCTGGCTGGGCCGCGGCCGGATGGCAGGGCGAAGAATGTGCGTCAGGCAGGTCATGATCGGCGTGTCCCCGTGCCGGCAATTGTGACTTGACGGGACGCTTGCGCTGTCTATCGGCCAAGGTTTCGTCGAGTCTGCAGATTGCAGACGGCAC
This sequence comes from Pseudomonas sp. G34, assembly GCF_031119625.1. Taxonomy (GTDB): domain Bacteria; phylum Pseudomonadota; class Gammaproteobacteria; order Pseudomonadales; family Pseudomonadaceae; genus Aquipseudomonas. The sequence continues at coordinate 7,388 of NZ_JAVHZV010000028.1, read as the reverse complement.
CACTGGTCATCGACAAGGCCGGTGCGTTACGGCAACACCGCGGCCTGCCGACATAGCCCATACTGAAATCCGCCATGGCAGCAAATTACCCAGATAGTTAGTTTGCTACCGATAATGACGTCTGGATCACGAGTACCCCCATGAGCACCCCGAGTTCGCTGTCAGGCGTCAACCATCCTCTCAAGGGCATCGCCCTGGTGGTGCTGGCGACCTTCCTGTTCGCCAGCCATGACGCGCTGTCCAAGTACCTGTCCGGCTTCTACCCGGTGGTCATGGTGGTGTGGGCACGTTACGTGGTGCATACGCTGCTGATGGCCGGCATCTTCCTGCCGCACTCGGGCCTGCGTGTGCTGCGCAGCAAGCGGCCAGGGTTGCAGGCATTGCGGGCAGTCTGCCTGCTGGGCTGCAGCCTGTTCTTCACCACCGGCCTTCTGTACATCCCACTGGCCGAGGCCACGGCGGTCAACTTCCTGGCGCCGCTGCTGGTCACCGCGCTGTCGGTGCCGCTGCTCAAGGAGCACGTCAGTCGCGGGCAATGGGCCGCGGTGCTGGTGGGCTTCGTGGGCGTGTTGATCATCGTGCATCCGGGTGGTGATCTGTTCACCCCGGCCGTGCTGCTGCCGCTCTGTTCGGCGAGTTGCTTCGCCGCCTACCAGATACTCACGCGCCTGCTCAGCCAGTACGACACACCGACCACCAGCAATTTTTTCACCGGCCTGCTCAATACCTTGCTGATGAGTTGTCTGGTGCCGTTCTTCTGGCAATTGCCAGAGTGGCACCATTTGCCGCTGATGCTCGCCCTGGGCGCGTGTGGCATGTTCGCTCACCTGCTGCTGACCAAGGCCTTCCGCCATGCAGCACCGGCGCTGCTGGCACCGTTCGGTTATTGTCAGATCGTATTCGCCGGCCTGTTGGGGCTGATCATCTTTGCCCATGACCCCGAGGCGAGCGCCAAGGTGGGGATCGCCATCATCTGCCTTAGCGGGTTGGCGGCGGCCTACCAGCAACGTCGAAAGCGCTGACGTTTCAGCCCCCGGAAAAACAAGAAGGCCCATCAGGGCCTTCTTTTTTTCACGCGTTGACGCTGATCAATGGTGGGAGTCGTTCATGCCGCTTCTGCGCGCAGCGTCGTACTCGGCCTTGTCCATGGGCTTGGCGCCCGGTTTGCCCAGCTCGCTCATCGGGATCCGGTAGGTTTCCGGCGCGATAAAGGCGGCGAGGGCGCACAGGCAGGTGATGCCGAATGCCAGGCTGCCGATCAGCCACGGAATGTTGTCCGAGCCGGGCGGCGCGAGCATGGCGAATACCGCAGGCAGCATGGCGGTGAGCATGGTGCCGATGTTCTGGGCGATGGCCATGGCCGAGACGCGGTAGCGGGTCTGGAACAACTCCGGGTAGAAGCTTGGGAACACCGCGTTATAGCCCTGATAGACCACGCCCCACATCAGCAGCGACATGATGAACGCCAGCGGCACGTTGCTGATGCTGATCGCGTACAGGTAACCAAAGGCCAGCAGGCCCGAACCCAGTGCACCGGTGATCATGGTCGGGCGACGGCCGATCTTGTCGGAGAGGTTGCCCACGAAGGGGATCACCAGCACCGCGACGATGTTGCCCACCACCGGAATCCACAGGTAAACGCTCTTGTCGAAGCCGATCCCGTAGGCCGGTTGCACGGCGTAGGCGGCGCCGAAGATGGTCGCCACCACCGGGATCACGTTCATCAGCGCCATGACCATGACCAGGAACATGGTCCGCCAGCTGGTGCTGAACGCTTCGGAGATCGGCGACTTGGCGATCTTCTGCTGGTTTTCTTCCTTGACGAAGGCCGGCGTCTCATGGACTTCACGACGGATGATGAACCCCGCCAGCAGCACGAAGGCGCTGAGCAGGAACGGAATGCGCCAGCCCCAGTCGTTGAACGCCTCGGTCGGCATGAAATAGGCGAGTGGCAGGAACACGGCAGCGGCAAGCACCTGGCCGGCCTGCACGCCCTGCAGGGTGAAACTGGCGTAGAAACCTCGGCGCCCGAACGGGGCGTGTTCGAGAATCATCGAGCTGGCGCCGGAGATCTCGCCGGCCACTGCAAACCCCTGGACCAGGCGCAGAAGCACCAGCAGGGTGGGGGCCAGAAAACCGATGTCGTGATAGGTCGGCAGCAGGCCGACTGCCATGGTGGAGATGCCCATCAGGAACATGCACAGCAGCAAGACGTTCTTGCGGCCGCGGGTGTCGCCCCAGTGGCCGAGCACGAAGGCGCCTACCGGGCGGGCCAGGTAACCCACACCATAGGTGGCCAGCGAGGCGACGATGGCCATCTTCGGATCGGTGTTGGGAAAGAAGATCTGCGGAAAGATCAACGCGGCAGCTTGCGCGTAGATGAAGAAATCGTAGTACTCCAGCGCTGAACCGACCCAGCCGCTGGCAGTGGCTTTCTTGGCTTGTGAATTCGAGGGCTTAGCCATCATGGTCTCCGTTGTTATTAGCGTGCTGAGCGAAGCGGCACTGGAGTGCGGCTGGGCCACAGCTTGAGCTGACCGGCCTTGTGGATGGCGGCGGTCGACCCGCTTCGAGGATTATCGAGCGGAGTGTCGCGGGTCAGGGTTTGGCGTACGCAGACGCGATTGGCTGGGTGGGCGCCAAAAAGCGTGCGAATGGTAGGCGGGTATGCAAAGGCTGGGAAGTGAGCATGGGCGTACTCTTATTGAAATTGTTATGGCTGAAACGGGGTGTTTGCCAGCCCCGCCAACAGGTGCTTTGCGCTGCTGTGGGAAGCATGTTGTTGCAAACCGCGGAATAGCGTCAATTCGCTAAACCGCCTAGTGTTCGATAATCGCACTGAATACTAACTAGTTCGTACACTTTACATTGCTGCCCCAGGTGGGCGCGCGAATAATCGCTGCAGGCCCCGGAAAGCGCAGCGGGATATGCAGCGGTTTGGCGAACGCCAGGCTGGAACGCTCTGTCGGCTACGCTTGCCGGTGCCGGGCCCAGGTCATTGCACGATCCGCAGAGATCGTTATCTACGAGGAACTGAAGTTATGCATCGCTCGATTGCCACCGTCTCGCTGAGCGGCACCCTGCCCGAGAAGCTCGAAGCTGTCGCCGCGGCCGGTTTCGATGGTGTGGAGATCTTCGAGAACGACCTGTTGTACTACGCCGGCAGCCCCCGCGATGTGCGCAAGATGTGCGCCGATCTGGGCATCGCCATTACCCTGTTTCAGCCGTTCCGCGATTTCGAAGGCTGCCGCCGTGATCGCCTGCAGCGCAACCTGGATCGCGCCGAGCGCAAGTTCGACCTGATGCAGGAACTGGGCACCGACCTGGTGCTGGTGTGCAGCAATGTGGCCGCCGACTCGCTCGGTGATGAAGACATTCTGGTCGATGACCTGCGCCTGCTGGGCGAACGCGCCGGCGCGCGCGGCCTGCGTATCGGCTACGAGGCACTGGCCTGGGGGCGCCACGTCAATACCTACCAGCAGGTGTGGAACCTGGTGCGCCAGGCTGATCACTCCGCGGTTGGGGTGATCCTCGACAGCTTCCATACCCTGTCGCTCAAAGGCGACCCGGCGGCCATCGCCGACATTCCGGGCGACAAGATCTTTTTCGTGCAGATGGCCGATGCACCGCTGCTGGCCATGGATGTGTTGGAGTGGAGCCGGCATTTCCGCTGCTTCCCGGGCCAGGGTGAATTCGATCTGCCGGGCTTTCTGGCGCCGATCATCCGCACCGGCTACAGCGGCCCGCTGTCGCTGGAAATCTTCAACGATGGGTTCCGCGCCGCGCCGCCGCGCGCCAATGCGGTCGATGGCTTGCGCTCGCTGCTTTATCTGGAAGAAAAGACCCGCCAGCTACTGGCAGCTGATGCACAAGCGCCAAACCTGGATCTGTTGTTCGGCACGCCGCCCGCCAGTCGCTACCACGGTGTGGAGTTTCTCGAGTTTGCCGTCGATGAGGCGGCCGGGGCCAAACTGGCCGGCTGGCTCGAGCGGCTGGGCTTCGCCAAGGCCGGTGAGCACCGCTCCAAGGACGTCAGTCTGCTGCGCCAGGGCGATATCAATATCGTGCTCAATGCCGAGCCGTATTCCTTTGCCCATGGCTTCTTCGAAGCCCATGGCCCCTCGCTGTGCGCCACCGCCTTGAAGGTCAAGGACGGTGCCACGGCGCTGCAGCGGGCGGTCGACTACCGCGGTCATCCCTACCGTGGCCTGGTGGGCCCCAATGAGCGGGAAATTCCCGCCATGCGTGCACCTGATGGCAGCCTCATTTACCTGGTTGACCAGGCCGAAGCGGGGCAGACCATCTACGACAGCGACTTCAAGCTCGACCCTGCTGCCGTGCCGACCGGCAGCCTGCAGCGCATCGATCATATGGCGCTGGCGTTGCCTGCCGAAAGCCTCGACAGCTGGGTGCTGTTCTACAAAAGCCTGCTGGATTTCGAAGCCGACGACGAGGTGGTGCTGCCCGACCCGTACGGCCTGGTGAAAAGTCGCGCATTGCGCAGCCGCTGCAGCTCGGTGCGCTTGCCGCTGAACATTTCGGAGAATCGTAATACCGCCATTGCTCATGCACTATCGAGTTACCGCGGCTCGGGGGTGCATCACATCGCGTTTTCCTGTGCGGACATCTTCAAGGAGGTCGAGCGTGCCAAGGAGGCGGGCGTTCCGCTGCTGGACATTCCGCTCAACTACTACGACGACCTGGCGGCGCGCTTCGATTTCGATGACGAGTTTCTGAGCGAGCTGGCTTACTACAACGTGCTCTATGACCGCGATGCTCAGGGCGGCGAGCTTTTCCACGTGTACACCGAAGCCTTCGAGGAACGGTTCTTCTTCGAGATCATCCAGCGCAAGAATGGCTATGTAGGCTACGGCGCCGCCAACGTCGCCGTTCGCCTCGCGGCGATGGCCAAGGCACGCAGTGGTAGCGTGCGTCAGGCGAAGCTGTAAGCTGTGCTCGAGCGGATGCGGGCCAACACCGGCATCCGCTTTGCATCAGCAGCCATAACAAGAGCGCCAAGATGACTGATTCCATGACCACTACCCTCGAGGCGGCAAGCCCTGAGCTCGCCGCAGCGCCGCGCAAGCCTCGCAAGAACAACCCGGAAAAGACCCGGGAGAATATCCTGCAGGCCGCCATCACCGAGTTCGTTCAGCAAGGGTTGTCAGGCGCACGGGTCGATGCCATCGCCGAACGTACGGCGACCTCCAAGCGCATGATCTATTACTACTTCGGCAGCAAAGAGCAGCTCTACGTCGAGGTGCTCTTGAAGTTGTATGGCGATATCCGCAGTACGGAGCACCAGCTGCACCTCGGTGAGTTGCCCGCGCCGGATGCCATCCGCCGGCTGGTCGAATTCACCTTTGATCACCACGACCGTAATTCGGATTTCGTGCGCATCGTCTGTATCGAGAACATCCATTACGGCGAATACGTCAAGCAGTCGCCGGAAATCCGCAGAATGAGCAACGTGGTGCTGCAGGCGCTTGAGGAAACCCTCAAGCGCGGAGAGCAGGAAGGCCTTTTTCGCGAAGGCCTGACTACCGTTGACGTGCACATGCTGATCAGCTCGTTTTGCTTCTATCGAGTGTCCAACCGCCATACCTTCGGTGAGATTTTCCAGATCGACCTGCCGGATGAGCAGGTCAAGCAACGCCACAAGACCATGATCTGCGAAGCCGTGTTGCGCTACATCACGCGCTGAAAAGGCCGGCTAATCGACAGCCGATCCGCACCTGTCAGGCGTTCATGCTATGGAAGTGGTCGAGCATGCGTTGCGCGTCTGCTTCAACGCCAGTGAACAGCTCGAACGCCTTCACTGCCTGGAATACCGCCATGTTGCCGCCATCCAGCGTGCGGCAGCCGATGGCTCGCGCTTCACGCAGCAGCTCGGTTTCCAGCGGGAAGTAGACGATCTCGGCGACCCACAGCGTGGCGCGCAGCAGCTGTTTGGGAATCGGCATACCGGGAAGCTTGGCCATACCCATTGGCGTGGTATTGACCAGGCCATCTGCGTGCGACATTGCTGAGGCGAGGTCGCCACCGGCCTGAGCGCGTCGTACGCCGAAGTGCTCGTTCAGGTTGGTAGCCAATGCCTCGGCGCGTGCTGGCTCAACGTCAAAGATGCTCAGCTGCTCCACGCCGTCACTCAGCAAGGCGTGCGCAACCGCAGCGCCTGCGCCGCCCGCACCCATTTGCACGACCTTGCGGCGTTGCACGTCACCCAGGCCACGTCGGAAACCTTCCGAAAAACCCAGGCAGTCGGTGTTGTGGCCGATACGCTTGCCGTCCTTGAACACCACCGTATTTACCGCGCCGATACCCCGGGCTTCGTCCGAGAGCTCATCGAGCAGAGGGATGATTGCCTGTTTGCAGGGGAAGGTGATGTTCAGTCCGGTAAAGCTCATGCGCTCGGCGGCGCTCAGCAGGTCGGGGAGGGCGCCGCTGTCGAGTTTCAAGCGGTCGAGGTCGATCAACCTATATAGATAGCGGATGCCTTGGGCGTCCCCTTCATGTTCATGCAAGGCGGGCGTTCGGGAAGCCTGGATGCCAGCGCCGATCAGCCCGGCCAGGATGCTCTGGGTATTGGTGGTCATGGCTTATTCCTTAACGAAATGGCCGAAGTGGTGAAGTGCAGCGCGATAGCCATCGCTGCCCAGGCCGCAGGTCAGGCCCAGGGTGATAGGTGATACGAAGCAGTGGTGGCGAGAGGTTTCCCTCGCGCGCGCTGGATCCATGCTGCTGCGCTGGCGTCCGCGCAGAGCGTTGCAATGTCAGCCAGGGCTGGTGGCCATGGGGCGCCGATTCGCGAGCGCCGTACATGTCGGGGTCCGGGCCAGCGAGGATAGGGATGACGGGAGCCATGGTGCTACCTGTTGTTATTGTGACGTTGCCTGGACGGGCCAGGTGAAAATGTACTAACCGGTTAATTAGGTCAATATCTCCTTTATATAAGGCAGAACAAAGCGTTCGATTATCGAGCCCAGGCCGATAAGTCAGAAAACTGAAATAAACGGTTGACCAGAAAATATGGCGGCCTATAATGCGCACCACTTCCGGCGCAGCCTGATCTGAAAACTCCTTTGTAAACAAAGAGTTAGACGAAAATAAAGGTTGCACGGACGGCGAATTCGAGTAGAATGCGCCGGCATCGTCAGGGTGGTTTGAGTGGCTCTGTTGATGGTTCGGTCAGGTTTGATCGAAGGCGGTAAAAGAGGGTGTTGACAGCGGTTTGTAACGCTGTAGAATGCGGCTCCCGCTGGAGAGAAGATGATCTGGTCGGGCGCTGCAAGGTGTTGAGAAGAAAGAAAAAGTTCTTCAAAAACAGCTTGACAGCAAATGAGGGTGCTGTAAGATGCGCGCCTCGGTTGAGACGAAAGCCTCGGCCA
>NZ_JAVHZV010000027.1 GCF_031119625.1 Pseudomonas sp. G34 | reverse complement strand
CAGGAAGAAATCGAGATCGTTGGTCTGCGTGACACCACCAAGACCACCTGCACCGGTGTCGAGATGTTCCGCAAGCTGCTCGACGAAGGTCGTGCTGGTGAGAACTGTGGCGTTCTGCTGCGCGGCACTAAGCGTGACGACGTAGAGCGTGGTCAGGTTCTGGCCAAGCCGGGCACCATCAAGCCGCACACCAAGTTCGAAGCTGAAGTGTACGTTCTGTCCAAGGAAGAAGGTGGTCGTCACACCCCGTTCTTCAAGGGCTACCGTCCGCAGTTCTACTTCCGTACCACTGACGTGACCGGTTCGTGCGAACTGCCGGAAGGCGTTGAGATGGTAATGCCGGGCGACAACATCAAAATGGTTGTCACCCTGATCAAGCCGATCGCCATGGAAGACGGCCTGCGCTTCGCCATTCGCGAAGGTGGCCGTACCGTTGGTGCTGGCGTGGTTGCCAAGATCGTCGAGTAATCGATGATCTGAAGTAAAAAAAGCCCCCGCTTTGCGGGGGCTTTTTTATGGGCGTCGGCTTTGTTGGTTATTTTCTAACCGGGTTGACACCCTGTGGGGGCATCTATAGAATCACGCCTCCTTTTAACGGGCGTAATGCGTCTGTTGAAGGGGACTCGCAGCTTGGAATCTGAGGTCAAAATGCAAAACCAACAAATCCGTATACGGTTGAAGGCTTTTGACCATCGCCTGATCGATCAATCAACCCAGGAAATCGTGGAAACCGCGAAACGTACTGGTGCTCAGGTGCGTGGTCCGATTCCTCTGCCAACTCGCAAAGAGCGGTTCACCGTTCTGACTTCGCCACACGTCAACAAAGACGCGCGCGATCAGTTCGAAATCCGCACTCATAAGCGTGTACTGGACATCGTCCAGCCAACGGATAAAACCGTTGATGCTCTTATGAAGCTTGATCTTGCGGCTGGCGTGGAAGTGCAGATCAGCCTCGGCTAAAACCTGGCGGTTTTAGTCGTGTAACGCTCTGAAATGGGCGGCCATAGCGGGTGAAAGCCCCGTACACTCATGAGGTTACAACATGACTATTGGTGTAGTCGGTCGAAAAGCGGGCATGACCCGTATTTTCACCGAAGAAGGTGTCTCCATTCCGGTTACGGTCATCGAGATCGAGCCGAATCGCGTCACCCAGTTCAAAACTGAGGACTCCGATGGCTATCGCGCAGTGCAGGTCACTGTCGGTGAGCGTCGCGTTTCTCGTGTCAGCAAGGCTCAGGCCGGTCACTTCGCCAAGGCGAACGTCGCGGCAGGTCGTACCGTCATGGAATTCCGTCTTGAAGAAGGCGACTACCAGGCTGGCGATCTGATCAACGCTGAAATTTTCCAAGCTGGTCAACTGGTCGACGTGACCGGTCAGTCCAAGGGTAAAGGCTTTGCCGGTACCATCAAGCGTTGGAACTTCCGCGGCCAAGACAACACCCACGGTAACTCCGTGTCCCACCGCGTTCCGGGTTCGATTGGCCAGTGCCAGACTCCGGGTCGTGTCTTCAAGGGCAAGAAAATGTCCGGTCACATGGGTGCTGAGCGCGTGACTGTGCAGTCCCTGGAAGTAGTGCGCGTGGATGCTGAACGCAACCTGCTGCTGGTCAAGGGTGCCGTTCCTGGCGCTACTGGCGGCAACCTGGTTGTACGTCCGGCTGCCAAGGCTCGCGGTTAAGGGGAAGCTGACATGCAATTAAATGTAAATGGCGCTCAAGCGATCGAAGTGTCCGATGCGACTTTCGGTGGTGATTACAACGAGACCCTGGTTCACCAAGCAGTTGTGGCCTACATGGCCGGCGGCCGTCAGGGCAGCAAGCAACAGAAGACTCGTTCCGACGTATCCGGTGGCGGTAAGCGCCCATGGCGTCAGAAAGGTACTGGCCGTGCTCGTGCTGGTACTTCTCGTGGTCCGATCTGGCGTGGCGGTGGTGTGACCTTCGCAGCTCGTCCTCAGAACCATGATCAGAAGCTGAACAAGAAGATGTATCGCGCTGCGATCCGTTCGATTCTTGCTGAGCTGGTCCGTAGCGACCGTCTGGTAGTGGTAGAAGACTTCGTTGTCGAAGCTCCGAAAACCAAAGAACTGCTGGGCAAACTGAATGACATGGGTCTGACTGATGTCCTGATCGTGTCCGATGCAGTTGACCAAAATCTGTACCTGGCTGCTCGCAACCTGCCGCACGTCGACGTTCGTGACGTTCAGGGTTCCGATCCGGTCAGTCTGATCGCGTATGAAAAGGTACTGGTTACCGTTTCTGCCGTGAAGAAATTCGAGGAGCTGCTGGGATGAACCAGGAACGCGTATTCAAAGTGCTGCTTGGCCCGCACATCTCCGAGAAGGCCACGACTCTGGCAGACAAGAAAAGCCAGTTCGTTTTCAAAGTTGCGACTGACGCAACCAAGCTGGAAATCAAGAAGGCCGTCGAAAGCCTGTTCAGCGTGAAGGTTCAGCATGTGACGACTCAGAACGTTCTGGGTAAGAGCAAGCGCACCGCTCGCGGTCTGGGCAAGCGTAACGACTGGAAGAAGGCGATCATCTCCCTTCAGCCAGGCCAGGATCTCGATTTCGCCACCAGCAGTGCTGAGTAAGGAAGGGGTGCATCATGGCAATCGTTAAATGCAAACCGACTTCCGCGGGCCGCCGTTTTGTGGTCAAGGTGGTCAATCAGGAGCTGCACAAAGGCGCTCCTCATGCTCCACTGCTCGAGAAGAAGTCGAAGACTGGCGGTCGTAACAACAACGGCCGTATCACCACCCGTCATATCGGTGGTGGTCACAAGCAGCATTATCGTCTGGTCGATTTCCGTCGCAACGACAAAGATGGCATTCCAGCCACTGTCGAGCGCGTTGAATATGACCCGAACCGTACTGCGCACATCGCCCTGCTGAAGTATGCAGACGGTGAGCGTCGTTACATCATCGCACCGAAAGGTGTGAGCGCCGGCGATCAGCTGGTTGCAGGTTCGATGGCGCCGATCAAGGCCGGCAACAGCCTGCCGCTGCGTAACATTCCGGTAGGTTCGACCGTTCACGGTATCGAGCTGAAGCCGGGCAAAGGTGCTCAAATCGCTCGTTCCGCTGGTGCTTCGGCTCAGCTGATCGCTCGTGAAGGCGTCTACGTCACCCTGCGTCTGCGCAGCGGTGAAATGCGTAAAGTGCTGGCCGAATGCCGCGCGACCCTGGGCGAAGTCTCGAACTCCGAGCACAGCCTGCGTTCGCTGGGTAAAGCTGGTGCCAAACGCTGGCGTGGCGTTCGCCCGACCGTTCGTGGTGTTGCCATGAACCCGGTCGACCACCCACACGGTGGTGGTGAAGGTCGTACCTCTGGTGGTCGTCATCCGGTGTCTCCATGGGGCTTCCCGACTAAGGGCGCGAAGACTCGTGGTAACAAACGCACCGACAACATGATCGTCCGTCGTCGCAAGTAACTAGAGGGATACGACAGTGCCACGTTCTCTGAAAAAAGGTCCTTTCATCGATCTTCACCTACTGAAGAAGGTCGAAGTGGCAGCAGAAAAGAACGATCGCAAGCCGGTTAAAACCTGGTCGCGCCGTTCGATGATTCTGCCGCAGATGGTCGGTCTGACCATCGCCGTGCATAACGGTCGTCAACACGTCCCCGTTCTCGTGAACGAAGACATGGTCGGCCACAAACTGGGCGAGTTCGCCGGTACCCGCACTTATCGTGGGCACGTGGCTGACAAGAAAGCCAAGCGTTAAGGGGTAAGGAAATGGAAGTAGCCGCTAAGTTGTCGGGCGCTCGCATCTCCGCCCAGAAAGCCCGCTTGGTCGCCGACCAGATCCGCGGGAAGAAGGTGGGCGAAGCGCTCAACCTGCTGGCTTTTAGCAGTAAGAAAGCCGCGGAAATCATGAAGAAAGTGCTGGAGTCGGCTGTAGCCAACGCCGAGCACAACGAAGGCGCAGACGTTGATGACCTGAAGGTCAGCACCGTTTTCGTCAACGAGGGGCGTTCGCTGAAGCGAATCATGCCGCGTGCCAAAGGCCGCGCTGATCGCATCGTCAAGCGGTCTTGCCATATCACTGTCAAGGTTGCGGACAAGTAACGGAGTCGATCAGATGGGTCAGAAAGTACATCCCACTGGCATTCGCCTGGGAATCGTCAAGGAACACACCTCCGTCTGGTACGCAGACGGTCGGACTTATGCGGACTACCTGTTCGCTGATCTGAAGGTGCGTGAATACCTCCTCGACAAATTAAAAAGCGCGTCCGTAAGCCGTGTCGACATTGCTCGCCCGGCGCAAACCGCACGTATCACCATCCACACCGCTCGTCCCGGCATCGTGATCGGCAAGAAAGGTGAAGATGTTGAGAAGCTGCGTCAGGACCTGACCAAGCAAATGGGTGTGCCCGTGCACATCAATATCGAAGAGATCCGCAAGCCGGAGCTCGACGGTATGCTGGTTGCGCAGAGCGTAGCTCAGCAGCTGGAGCGTCGCGTTATGTTCCGTCGCGCCATGAAGCGCGCTGTACAGAACGCCATGCGTATTGGTGCCAAGGGCATCAAAATCCAGGTGAGTGGTCGTCTCGGCGGTGCGGAAATCGCACGTACCGAGTGGTATCGCGAAGGTCGTGTGCCGTTGCACACCCTGCGCGCCGACATTGACTATGCCACCTACGAAGCGCACACCACTTACGGTGTGATCGGTGTGAAGGTTTGGATCTTCAAGGGCGAGGTCATCGGTGGCCGCCATGAAGAGCTGAAGCCGCAAGCACCTGCGCCTCGTAAAGCTGCTAAGAAATAAGGAGTACGCATCATGTTGCAACCAAAGCGTACGAAGTTCCGCAAGCAGATGACCGGCCACAACCGTGGTCTGGCTCAGCGCGGTAGCAAGGTCAGCTTCGGCGAGTTCGCGCTGAAGTCCGTTGCCCGCGGTCGTCTCACCGCCCGTCAGATCGAGTCCGCTCGTCGTGCTCTGACTCGTCACGTAAAGCGTGGCGGGAAGATCTGGATTCGCGTTTTCCCGGACAAGCCGGTTACCAAGAAGCCTCTCGAAGTGCGGATGGGTAAAGGGAAGGGTGGCGTTGAATATTGGGTAGCCCAGATCCAGCCAGGCAAAGTCCTGTACGAGATCGAAGGCGTTTCCGAAGAGTTGGCGCGTGAGGCTTTCGCCCTGGCTGCTGCAAAGCTGCCGCTCGCCACCACTTTTGTTAAGCGGACGGTGATGTGATGAAAGCGAATGAACTTCGTGAAAAATCAGCACAGCAGCTGAACGAGCAACTGCTCGGCCTGCTGCGCGACCAGTTCAATCTGCGCATGCAGAAGGCAACTGGCCAGTTGGGGCAGTCTCACCTGCTCTCGCAAGTTAAGCGCGACATCGCTCGTGTGAAAACTGTGCTCAACCAGCAGGCAGGTAAGTGATCATGGCTGAAGCCGAAAAAACAGTCCGTACGCTGACCGGCCGTGTTGTCAGCGACAAGATGGACAAGACCATCACCGTTCTGATCGAGCGTCGCGTAAAGCACCCGATCTACGGTAAATACGTCAAGCGTTCGACCAAGCTGCACGCTCACGACGAATCCAACCAATGCAAGATCGGCGACAAGGTTTCCATCCGCGAAACCCGTCCGCAGTCCAAGACCAAGTCCTGGGCTCTGGTTGAAGTCGTCGAACGCGCCGTCGAAGTCTAAGAGCTAAGGGTCGGAGAAATTTTATGATTCAGACTCAATCCATGCTCGATGTGGCTGACAACAGCGGTGCACGTCGTGTCATGTGCATCAAGGTGTTGGGCGGTTCGCATCGTCGCTACGCCGGCATCGGCGACATCATCAAAGTCACCGTCAAGGAAGCAATTCCGCGCGGTAAAGTGAAGAAAGGTCAGGTCATGACCGCAGTGGTCGTTCGTACCCGTCACGGCGTTCGCCGTGCCGATGGTTCGATCATTCGCTTCGACGGCAACGCTGCTGTTCTGCTGAACAACAAGCAAGAGCCGATCGGTACCCGCATCTTCGGGCCAGTGACCCGTGAGCTGCGTACCGAGAAGTTCATGAAGATCGTCTCGCTCGCCCCTGAAGTGCTTTAAGGAGATCCGACATGCAAAAGATTCGTCGTGACGACGAGATCATCGTGATCGCCGGCAAAGACAAAGGTAAGCGCGGTAAGGTGCTCAAGGTTCTCGCTGACGACCGTCTGGTCGTCGGTGGCATCAACCTGGTGAAGCGTCATACCAAGCCGAACCCGATGTCGGGCGTTCAAGGCGGTATCGTCGAAAAAGAAGCGCCACTGCACGCTTCCAACGTTGCCATTTTCAACGGCGAAACCAACAAGGCTGACCGCGTTGGTTTCAAAGTCGAAGACGGCAAGAAAATTCGTGTCTTCAAGTCCACCCAGAAGCCGGTTGGCGCTTGAGAATCATAGGTAAAACACCATGGCACGACTGAAAGAGATTTACCGGAAGGAAATCGCGCCCAAGCTGAAGGAAGAACTGAAGCTGGCCAACGTGATGGAAGTTCCGCGCATCACCAAGATCACCCTGAACATGGGCCTGGGCGAAGCGATCGGTGACAAGAAAGTCATCGAAAACGCCGTTGCCGACCTCGAGAAGATCACCGGTCAGAAAGTCGTTGTGACTCATGCCCGCAAGTCGATCGCAGGTTTCAAGGTTCGTGAAGGTTGGCCGATTGGCGTCAAGGTCACTCTGCGTCGCGAGCGTATGTACGAGTTCCTGGATCGTCTGCTGTCCATCTCCCTGCCGCGCGTGCGTGACTTCCGCGGCCTGAATGCCAAGTCCTTCGATGGCCGCGGCAACTACAGCATGGGCGTGAAAGAGCAGATCATCTTCCCGGAAATCGATTACGACAAGATCGATGCGCTGCGTGGTCTGGACATCACCCTGACCACCACTGCCCGTACGGATGATGAAGGCCGCGCTCTGCTGCGCGCTTTCAAATTCCCGTTCCGCAACTGATTGGAGTAGGAACATGGCCAAGACGAGCATGAAAAACCGCGAGCTGAAGCGTCAGCGCACGGTTGCCAAGTACGCCAAAAAGCGTGCCGAGCTGAAAGCCATCATCGTGGATCAGAACGCAACTCCGGAAGCACGCTGGGAAGCCAGCGTTGCTCTGCAGAAGCAGCCACGTGATGCCAGCGCTTCGCGCCTGCGCAATCGCTGCCGCATCACCGGTCGTCCGCACGGTGTGTTCCGCAAGTTCGGTCTGTCGCGTATCAAGCTGCGTGAAGCAGCCATGCGTGGCGACGTACCAGGTCTGGTCAAAGCCAGCTGGTAAGCCGACGCGGCAAACGCCGGAGCGTGCTCCGGCGTACAAGCAATATCAATCAAGCCCCTTTTGGGGCTTGATTCATTTTTGATCAGTCTCTAGAATGCCCGGCTCGCCTGAGCCCGGATTTCCGTGAGTTCTGGTGATTCTTAGCCGAGAGGCTAATTCTTTTTGTATCAGGAGCGTCTAGCCCATGAGTATGCAGGACCCGTTAGCGGACATGCTAACTCGTATCCGTAATGCCCAGATGGCTGAAAAGTCCGTCGTAAGCATGCCGTCTTCCACGCTGAAGGTGGCTGTAGCCAAAGTTCTCAAAGACGAAGGTTACATTGCCGGTTATGAAATCAATGGTGAAGCAAAGCCACAGCTGTCCATCGAGCTGAAGTACTTCGAAGGCCGTCCGGTCATCGAGGAAGTCAAGCGCGTCAGCCGTCCTGGCCTTCGTCAGTACAAATCCGTCGATGATCTGCCGAAAGTTCGTGGCGGTCTCGGTGTTTCCATCGTCTCCACCAACAAAGGTGTGATGACGGACCGCGCTGCGCGCGCTGCCGGTGTCGGCGGCGAAGTGCTTTGCACTGTGTTCTAAGGGGGGATAAGCATGTCTCGCGTTGCTAAGAACCCCGTCAAGCTGCCTGCTGGTGTAGAGATCAAACTCGCCGGTCAGCAGCTTTCGGTGAAGGGTGCCAAGGGCACTCTGGAACTGAACGTTCACTCGTCCGTTGAAGTTCTGCAGGAATCCGGTGAGCTGCGTTTTGCTGCTCGCAACGGCGACCAGCAGACTCGTGCGATGGCTGGTACTACCCGTGCTCTGGTCAACAACATGGTCATCGGCGTAAGCCAAGGCTTCGAGCGCAAGCTCCAGCTGATCGGTGTTGGTTACAAGGCACAGGCCAAGGGTCAGGTGCTTAACCTGGCGTTGGGCTTCTCTCACCCTATCGACTACCAACTGCCGGAAGGCGTTGTGGCCGAAACCCCGAACCAGACCGAGATCCTGATCAAGGGTGTCGATAAGCAGCTGGTTGGTCAGGTTGCTGCGGAGATTCGTGATTTCCGTCGTCCTGAGCCTTACAAGGGCAAAGGTGTTCGTTACGCTGACGAAGTCGTCCGCCGTAAAGAAGCCAAGAAGAAGTAAGGGGCTAGGAAATGACCGACAAAAAAGTTACTCGTCTGCGTCGCGCTCGCAAAGCACGCCTGAAAATGCACGAGCTCGAAGCCGTGCGTCTCTGCGTGTATCGCTCTTCGCAGCACATCTATGCCCAGGTCATCTCGGCCGACGGCAGCAAGGTTCTGGCCAGCGCCTCTACCTTGGACAAAGCACTGCGTGACGGCGCCACCGGCAACGTCGACGCGGCCAAGAAAGTTGGCGAGCTGGTTGCCGAGCGTGCGAAAGCCGCTGGTGTGACCCAGGTTGCATTCGACCGTTCTGGCTTCAAGTACCACGGCCGTGTGAAAGCGCTGGCTGATGCTGCTCGTGAAGGCGGGCTGGAGTTCTAAGTTATGGCAAATAACGACCAAAAGCGCGACGAAGGCTATATCGAGAAGCTGGTTCAGGTGAACCGCGTTGCCAAGACCGTTAAAGGCGGCCGTATCTTCACCTTCACCGCGCTGACCGTGGTAGGTGATGGCAAGGGCCGTGTAGGTTTCGGCCGTGGCAAATCCCGTGAAGTGCCGGCTGCCATCCAGAAGGCGATGGAAGCTGCTCGTCGCAACATGATCCAAGTTGATCTGAACGGCACCACCCTGCAGTACGCCATGAAGTCCGCCCACGGCGCTTCGAAGGTTTACATGCAGCCTGCTTCCGAAGGTACCGGCATCATCGCTGGTGGCGCCATGCGTGCCGTCCTGGAAGTCGCTGGTGTGCAGAACGTCCTGGCCAAGTGCTACGGCTCGACCAACCCTGTGAACGTGGTGCATGCCACTTTCAAAGGTCTGAAGGCTATGCAGTCTCCGGATTCGGTTGCGGCCAAGCGTGGCAAGAGCGTCGAGGAGATTCTCTAACCATGGCTAACACCGTCAAAGTGACTCTCATCAAGAGCACCAATGGCCGTCTGGCCAATCATAAAGCCTGCGTCAAGGGTCTCGGCCTGCGTCGCATCAATCATACCGTCGAAGTTCTGGATACTCCGGAAAACCGCGGCATGATCAACAAGGCTTATTACCTTCTCCGTGTGGAGGGTTGATCCATGTACCTGAACGATTTGAGTCCAGCGCCGGGTTCCCGTCGCGAGAAGCACCGTCCGGGCCGTGGTATCGGTAGTGGTTTGGGCAAGACCGGTGGCCGTGGCCACAAGGGTCAGACCTCCCGCTCCGGTGGCACCATTGCTCCGGGTTTCGAAGGCGGCCAGCAGCCTCTGCACCGTCGTCTGCCCAAGTTCGGTTTCGTATCTCTGAAAGCCATGGATCGTGCGCAAATCCGCACCTCCGAGCTGAACAAGATCGAAGGCGACGTAGTTACTCTGCAAGCGCTGAAGGATGCCAACCTGATTAATCAAAACGTACAGCGTGTGAAAGTCATGCTGTCCGGTGAGATTACTCGCGCGGTCACCCTCAAAGGTATCGCTGCCACCAAAGGTGCGCGTGCGGCTATCGAAGCAGCTGGCGGTAAGTTCGAGGAATAAATGGCTAAGCAAGGTGCTCTCTCTGCTCTGGCTGGTGGCGGGTTGTCCGAACTCTGGGCTCGTCTGCGCTTTCTGTTCATGGCGATCATCGTCTATCGAATCGGCGCGCATATCCCAGTTCCCGGTATAAACCCTGACCGTCTGGCCGATCTGTTTCGACAGAATGAGGGGACCATTCTTAGCTTGTTCAACATGTTTTCCGGCGGCGCGCTGGAGCGGATGAGCATCTTTGCACTGGGGATCATGCCGTACATCTCGGCATCGATCATCATGCAGCTGATGACCGCCGTGAGCCCGCAGCTGGAGCAGTTGAAGAAGGAAGGTGAGGCTGGTCGTCGCAAGATCAGTCAATACACCCGCTACGGCACCTTGGTTCTGGCGTTCGTTCAGGCTATCGGCATGTCCGTTGGCCTGGCGAGCCAGGGCGTAGCGTTCTCGGCTGATTTCGGCTTCCACTTCGTTGCAGTCACCACCTTCGTGGCGGGTGCGATGTTCATGATGTGGTTAGGCGAGCAGATCACCGAGCGCGGTGTTGGCAACGGTATTTCGATGCTGATTTTTGCGGGCATCGTAGCCGGTCTGCCGTCGGCGATCGGGCAGTCTTTCGAGTCTGCACGGCAGGGCGATATCAACATCTTCGCCCTCATCGCCATCGGTTTGCTGGCAGTAGCGATCATCGGTTTCGTGGTGTTCATTGAGCGTGGTCAGCGTCGCATTGCGGTGCACTACGCCAAGCGTCAGCAGGGCCGCAAGGTCTTTGCTGCGCAGACCAGCCACCTGCCGTTGAAGGTGAACATGGCGGGCGTAATCCCGGCCATCTTCGCCAGCAGCCTTCTGTTATTCCCGGCCTCGCTGGGTGCCTGGTTTGGTCAGTCCGAAGGTATGGGCTGGCTGCAGGATATTTCACAGGCTATCGCTCCTGGTCAGCCGTTGAACATTTTGCTGTTTAGTGCAGGGATCATTTTCTTCTGCTTCTTCTACACGGCACTGATGTTCAACCCGAAAGACGTAGCGGAAAACCTGAAGAAGTCCGGTGCCTTTATTCCGGGTATCCGTCCCGGTGAGCAGTCGGCGCGCTATATCGATGGCGTTCTGACCCGCTTGACCATGTTCGGTGCTCTGTACATGACGGCCGTATGCTTGTTGCCCCAGTTCCTGGTGGTGGCGGCCAACGTACCGTTCTACCTTGGCGGGACCTCGTTGCTGATCGTGGTAGTGGTTGTGATGGACTTCATGTCGCAAGTACAATCGCACCTCGTTTCGCACCAGTACGAATCCCTGATGAAGAAAGCCAACCTGAAGGGCTACGGCAGCGGCATGCTCCGCTGAAGTGTCCATAAGGTTCGAGGAGTTGGTGATGAAAGTTCGTGCATCGGTGAAAAAACTGTGCCGCAACTGCAAAATTATTCGCCGTGAAGGTGTGGTACGAGTAATTTGCAGCGCGGAACCGCGTCACAAACAGCGCCAAGGCTGAATGTGATCGACGCTATAAGCCCGGCAGCTAGTGCGCTGCCGGGTTGATTATTTGTTTCTACAGCGCTAATATCTCGCGCCCCATTTCTTGGCTTCCGGGGCGTAGGTAGCTGTCAATTGGAGTTCCACTGAATGGCCCGTATTGCAGGCGTTAACATTCCGGATAACAAGCACGCTGTTATCTCGTTGACCTACATCTTTGGTGTTGGTCGCACCACTGCACAGAAAATCTGTGCCGCTACCGGGGTTAACCCGGCAGCAAAGATCAAGGATCTCTCTGACGAGCAGATCGAGCAGCTGCGTGGTGAAGTCGCCAAGGTGAATACCGAAGGTGATCTGCGCCGTGAAGTGAACATGAAAATCAAACGCTTGATGGATCTGGGTTGCTACCGCGGCCTGCGTCATCGTAAAGGTCTGCCGGTTCGCGGTCAGCGCACCAAGACCAACGCACGCACCCGTAAGGGCCCGCGTAAGCCGATCCGCAAGTAATCGCGTTCGCGAATCGACAGGAATTTAGTCATGGCAAAACCTGCTGCTCGTACTCGTAAGAAAGTCAAGAAGACGGTGGTTGATGGCATCGCCCACATCCACGCTTCTTTCAACAACACCATCGTGACCATCACCGACCGTCAAGGTAACGCCCTGTCCTGGGCTACTTCCGGTGGTTCGGGTTTCCGCGGTTCCCGCAAGTCCACCCCGTTCGCTGCCCAGGTGGCTGCTGAGCGTGCTGGTCAAGCTGCGCTGGAATACGGCCTGAAGAACCTCGACGTCAACGTCAAGGGCCCAGGTCCGGGTCGTGAGTCCGCCGTCCGTGCTCTTAACGGCTGCGGTTACAAGATCGCCAGCATCACCGATGTGACGCCTATCCCGCATAACGGGTGCCGTCCTTCGAAGAAGCGTCGCGTGTAATCAGGAGACAGTGAGAAATGGCTCGTTACATTGGTCCCAAATGCAAACTGTCTCGTCGTGAAGGCACTGATCTTTTCCTGAAAAGCGGCGTTCGCGCCCTGGAATCGAAGTGCAACATCGAAGCAGCCCCAGGTATCCACGGTCAGCGCCGTGGCCGTCAGTCCGACTACGGCACCCAGCTGCGTGAGAAGCAAAAAGTTCGTCGTATCTACGGTGTACTGGAGCGTCAATTCAGCGGTTACTACAAGCAGGCAGCCAGCCAGAAAGGCGCTACCGGCGAAAACCTGCTGCAACTGCTCGAGTGCCGCCTGGATAACGTCGTTTACCGTATGGGCTTCGGCGCTACCCGTGCCGAGTCCCGTCAGCTGGTTTCGCACAAAGCGATCAGCGTAAACGGCAAGACTGTCAACGTACCGTCCTACCAGGTCAAAGCTGGTGACGTGGTTGCAGTTCGCGAGAAGTCGAAGAATCAGCTGCGCATCGTTCAGGCTCTTGAGCTGTGTGCTCAGCGTGGCCGTGTTGAGTGGGTAGATGTAGACACCGAGAAGAAATCCGGCGTGTTCAAAAGCGTTCCGGTTCGTGGTGATCTCTCCGCTGACATCAACGAGAGCCTGATTGTCGAGCTCTACTCCAAGTAAGGGCTAGAAAATAGGTGCATCCATGCAGATTTCGGTAAATGAGTTCCTGACCCCCCGCCATATCGATGTGCAGGTGGTCAGTCAGACCCGCGCCAAGATCACCCTCGAGCCTCTCGAGCGTGGTTTCGGCCATACCCTGGGCAACGCGCTGCGTCGCATCCTGTTGTCCTCCATGCCTGGCTGTGCAGTAGTCGAGGCCGAGATTGACGGTGTACTCCATGAGTACAGCGCCATTGAAGGTGTTCAGGAAGACGTCATTGAAATCCTGCTCAACCTCAAAGGTCTGGCCATCAAACTGCACGGTCGAGACGAAGTTACACTGACTCTGGCGAAGAAGGGCTCTGGCGTCGTAACCGCTGCCGACATTCAGCTGGATCATGATGTTGAAATCGTCAACGGCGACCACGTAATCGCCAACCTGGCCTCCAATGGCGCGCTGAACATGAAGCTCGTAGTAGCTCGTGGTCGCGGCTATGAGCCAGCTGATTCGCGCCAGAGTGATGAAGACGAGAGCCGCAGCATTGGTCGCTTGCAGCTCGACGCTTCCTTCAGCCCGGTGCGTCGCGTGTCTTACGTGGTGGAAAACGCTCGCGTCGAGCAGCGCACCAACCTGGACAAGCTGGTTATCGACCTCGAAACCAACGGTACCCTGGATCCTGAAGAGGCTATCCGTCGTGCTGCAACCATCCTGCAACAGCAGCTGGCTGCATTCGTCGACCTCAAAGGTGACAGCGAGCCCGTGGTAATCGAACAGGAAGACGAGATCGATCCGATCCTGCTCCGTCCGGTTGATGACCTGGAACTGACCGTTCGTTCGGCCAACTGCCTCAAGGCAGAGAACATCTACTACATCGGTGATCTGATTCAGCGCACCGAAGTAGAGCTGCTCAAAACGCCGAACCTGGGCAAGAAGTCCCTGACCGAAATCAAGGACGTTCTGGCTTCCCGCGGTCTGTCCCTCGGTATGCGCCTCGACAACTGGCCGCCGGCAAGTCTGAAGAAAGACGACAAGGCGACTGCCTGATCGTCATCATCACCGAACGTGTAGTTTGGTAAGGAATTGAACCATGCGTCATCGTAAAAGTGGCCGTCACCTCAGCCGCACCAGCGCTCACCGCAAGGCCATGTTTCAGAACATGGCGGTATCGCTGTTCGAGCATGAGCTGATCAAAACTACTCTGCCGAAAGCCAAGGAACTGCGCCGCGTTGCCGAGCCGCTGATCACCCTGGCTAAAGAAGACAGCGTTGCTAACCGTCGTCTGGCTTTCGACCGTACTCGTTCGAAAGCTATCGTTGGCAAGCTGTTCAACGATCTGGGCAAGCGCTACGCCACCCGTCAGGGCGGTTACCTGCGTATCCTCAAGTGCGGTTTCCGCGCTGGCGACAATGCCCCGATGGCTTATGTTGAGCTGGTCGACCGTCCGGTCGGCGGCGCAGTAGAAGCTGCCGAGTAAGGCATCGTTGCAAAGGAAAACCGGGCCCAGGCCCGGTTTTTTTATGCCTGCATTTTTAGTAAAAAACTATCGTGCTGTAAGTTGTTATTCATTTGTCGCTTCGCTTGTGCTCGTCAATACTCAAGGCCAATCCCGCTCAGTCGGGAACGATCAGGCCAGGTAAGGAGAGAGACATGAGTGACAACACCGCAGGCAAATGCCCCTTTTCGGGCAAAGCCTCTCCGGAAACGCCGAAGCATGCTGCTGGCGGCGGTACAGGCAACCGTGACTGGTGGCCCAACCAGCTGCGCGTCGACCTGTTGCACCAGCATTCCTCCAAGTCCAACCCCCTGGGTGAGGACTTCAATTACGCCGAAGCCTTCAACTCGCTGGACTATGAAGCCCTGAAGAAAGACCTGCGCGCGCTGATGACCGATTCGCAAGACTGGTGGCCCGCCGACTTCGGCCACTACGGCCCGCAGTTCATCCGTATGGCCTGGCACGCTGCCGGCACCTACCGCACGGGTGACGGCCGTGGCGGCGCCGGCCGTGGCCAGCAACGCTTCGCGCCCCTTAACAGCTGGCCGGACAACGTCAACATCGACAAGTCGCGCCGCCTGTTGTGGCCGATCAAGCAGAAGTACGGGCAGAAGATTTCCTGGGCCGACCTGATGGTGCTGACCGGCAACGTCGCGCTGGAGACCATGGGTTTCCGTACCTTTGGTTTCGCCGGTGGCCGTGTGGACACCTGGGAACCGGATCAGGACGTTTACTGGGGCACCGAAAAGACCTGGCTGGGTGGCGATGAGCGCTACGGCAAGGGCGCGGCTGGCCGTGAAGACGATCAGGGCGTGCTGGTTGCCGACGAAGCGCTGCACGGCCAGGAGCAGGATCGTACCGACAGCCAGGGGCGCGACCTCGAGAACCCCCTTGCCGCCGTGCAGATGGGCCTGATCTACGTGAACCCGGAAGGCCCGGAAGGCAACCCGGATCCGCTCGCTGCCGCCCATGACATTCGCGAGACCTTCGCACGCATGGCGATGAACGACGAAGAAACCGTCGCGCTGATCGCCGGCGGCCATACCTTCGGCAAGACCCACGGTGCCGGCCCGGCCGACCATGTTGGCGCCGAGCCCGAAGCCGCTGGCCTGGAAGAACAGGGCCTGGGCTGGAGCAGCTCGTTCGGCAGCGGCAAGGCCGGCGACACCATCACCAGTGGCCTGGAAGTCACCTGGACGACCACGCCTGCGCAGTGGAGCAACAACTTCTTCGAGAACCTGTTCAAGTTCGAGTGGGAGCTGACCAAGAGCCCGGCGGGTGCCCATCAGTGGATCGCCAAGAATGCCGACGCGATCATCCCCGATGCCCATGACCCGGCGAAGAAGCATGTACCCACCATGCTGACCACCGACCTGTCGCTGCGCTTCGACCCGGCCTACGAGAAGATCTCCCGGCGTTTCCTGGATAACCCGCAGGCCTTCGCCGAAGCCTTCGCCCGTGCCTGGTTCAAGCTGACTCACCGTGATCTGGGGCCGAAGTCCCGTTACCTGGGCCCGGAGGTACCGAAAGAAGAGCTGTTGTGGCAAGACCCGCTGCCGGCGGTGCAGCATCCGCTGATCGACGCCGCCGACGTGGCGTCCCTCAAGGCCCAGGTGCTGGCCTGCGGCCTGTCGGTGGCCGAGCTGGTTGGCACCGCCTGGGCCGCGGCTTCGACCTTCCGTGGCTCCGACAAGCGCGGTGGTGCCAACGGCGCTCGCATTCGCCTGGCACCGCAGAAGGATTGGGCGGCCAACCAGCCTGAGCAACTGGCCAAGGTGCTGGCGACGCTGGAAGGTATCCGCGCCGAGTTCAACCGTACCGCCACGGGTGGCAAGCAGGTCAGTCTGGCCGACCTGATCGTGCTGGCCGGTAATGCCGGTATCGAACAGGCCGCCAGCAGGGCCGGGCATGCCGTGCAGGTACCGTTCTCGGCGGGGCGCAGCGATGCCTCCCAGGCGCAGACCGATGTCGAGTCGTTTGCCGTGCTGGAGCCGATCGCCGATGGCTTCCGCAACTACCTCAAGGGCCGCTACAGCGTGCCGGCCGAGGCATTGCTGATCGACAAGGCGCAGTTGCTGACCCTGACCGCGCCGGAGCTGACGGTACTGGTCGGTGGCCTGCGGGCGATCAACATCAACGTGGGCGGTGCAAGCCATGGCGTGCTCACCGAGCGCCCAGGGGTGCTGAGCAACGACTTCTTCGTCAACCTGCTCGACATGGGTACGGCGTGGAAGGCGGCGGCCGGTGATGGCAACCTGTTCGAAGGGCGTGACCGCAAGACTGGCAAGCTCAAGTGGACCGGCACCCGTGTCGACCTGGTGTTCGGCTCCAACGCCATCCTGCGCGCCCAGGCCGAGGTCTATGCCAGTGCCGACGCGCGCTTCGTCGAGGACTTCGTGGCCGCCTGGACCAAGGTCATGAACCTCGACCGCTTCGACCTCGCCTGACCCATGGCCGGGCGCGCCTGCCCGGCTGGGTGAGTCGCTTTAGCCAACGCCTCCTTGCGGAGGCGTTGTGCTTTTTGCTTGACCGCAATGGATGATGGGCCGAGCATTCACCTATTCCATTCGCTGCACCAAGGATTCCGCGCATGAAGGGCCATATCGAAGTCATCGACTACCTCAAGATCCTGCTCAAGGGGGAGCTGGCCGCGCGCGATCAGTATTTCATCCACTCGCGGCAGTACGAGGACTGGGGCTTCAGCAAGCTCTACGAGCGGATCAACCACGAGATGGAGGAGGAGACCCAGCACGCCGACGCCCTGCTCAAGCGCATCCTCTTTCTGGAAGGCGTGCCGGACATGGTGCCGGACGCCTTCACCTTCGGGCAGACCGTGCCGGACGCACTGAAGCTGGATCTGGCCCTCGAGTACCAGGTGCGTGCCGCACTGAGCAAGGGCATCGAGCTGTGCGAGCGTCACCAGGATTACCAGACCCGCGACATCCTCCTGCTGCAGCTCAAGGACACCGAGGAAGACCACGCCTATTGGCTGGAAATCCAGCTGCAGTTGATCGCCAAGCTGGGCCTGGAGAAGTATCTGCAAAGCCAGATGTAAAAACCGCAGCACAAAGAAAGCCCCGCATTTGCGGGGCTTTCGCGTTTCAGGCTGCCGGGTAAGCCCGGTCGCGTTCCAGCAACGGCTTGAGGAAATGCCCGGTGTGGGACTGGGGCATCTCGGCCACTTCCTCGGGTGTACCGACGGCGATGATCTGGCCGCCCTTGGAGCCACCTTCCGGGCCGAGATCGACCAGCCAGTCGGCGGTCTTGATCACGTCCAGGTTGTGCTCGATCACCACCACGGTGTTGCCGTGGTCGCGCAGGCGGTGCAGCACGTCGAGCAATTGCTGAATGTCCGCGAAGTGCAGGCCGGTGGTCGGCTCGTCGAGGATGTACAGGGTCTTGCCGGTGTCGCGCTTGCTCAGCTCGCGCGACAGCTTGACGCGCTGCGCCTCACCGCCGGACAGGGTGGTCGCCGACTGGCCGAGCTTGATGTAGGACAAGCCCACGTCCATCAGCGTCTGCAGCTTGCGCGCCAGCGCCGGTACGGCATCGAAGAACCCGCGGGCGTCCTCGATGGTCATCTCCAGCACCTCGTGGATGCTCTTGCCCTTGTACTTGATCTCCAGGGTTTCGCGGTTGTAGCGCTTGCTCTTGCACACGTCACAGGGCACGTAGATGTCCGGCAAAAAGTGCATTTCCACCTTGATCAGGCCGTCGCCCTGGCAGGCTTCGCAGCGCCCACCCTTGACGTTGAACGAGAAGCGGCCGGGGCCGTAGCCACGCGAGCGTGACTCGGGTACCCCGGCGAACAGCTCGCGAATCGGCGTGAACAGCCCGGTGTAGGTCGCCGGGTTGGAGCGCGGCGTGCGGCCGATCGGACTCTGGTCGATATCCACCACCTTGTCCAGGTGCTGCAGGCCATCGATGCTGTCGTGGGCGGCGGCTTCCAGGGTGGTGGCACCGTTGAGGGCGGTGGCGCTGAGCGGGAACAGGGTGTTGTTGATCAGCGTCGACTTGCCCGAGCCTGACACCCCGGTCACGCAGGTCAGCAGGCCGATGGGTATCTCCAGGTTGACGTTCTGCAGGTTGTTGCCACGGGCGCCCTTGATCTTCAGCGAGAGCTTCTTGTCGCGCGGCGTGCGCTTGGCCGGTACGACGATCTTCACGCGGCCGGACAGGTACTTGCCGGTCACCGAGTCCGGGTGGGCCATGACTTCTTCGGCGGTGCCCTCGGCGACGATGCGGCCGCCGTGCACGCCGGCGCCCGGGCCGATGTCGACCACGTAGTCGGCCATGCGGATGGCGTCCTCGTCGTGCTCGACCACGATCACCGTGTTGCCGATGTCGCGCAGGTGGCGCAGGGTGCCGAGCAGGCGCTCGTTGTCGCGCTGGTGCAGGCCGATGGAGGGCTCGTCGAGGATGTACATGACGCCCACCAGGCCCGCGCCGATCTGGCTGGCCAGGCGGATGCGCTGGGCCTCGCCGCCGGACAGGGTATCGGCGCTGCGGTCCAGGGTCAGGTAATCGAGGCCGACGTTGACCAGGAACTGCAGGCGCTCGCAGATTTCCTTAAGAATCTTGCTGGCGATCTCGCCGCGCCGGCCCTCCAGGGTCAGGTCGCCGAAATAGTCGCTGGCTGCGCCGATCGGCATGCCGGTAACGGCCGGCAGGGTCTTCTCACCGACCCATACGTGGCGCGCTTCGCGCCGCAGGCGGGTGCCGCGGCAGTCCGGGCAGGGCTGGGTGCTGAGAAACTTGGCCAGCTCCTCGCGCACGCTGGTCGACTCGGTTTCCCGGTAGCGGCGCTCGAGGTTCGGCACGATGCCTTCGAACGGGTGCGAGCGCTTGACGATATCGCCGCGGTCGTTGAGGTACTTGAAGTCGACGTTCTGCGAACCGCTGCCGCCAAGAATGACTTTCTGGTGCTCGGCGTCGAGCTCACCAAAAGGCTTGTCCAGGCTGAAGCGGTAGTGCGAGGCCAGCGAGCCGAGCATCTGGAAGTAATACACGTTGCGTCTGTCCCAGCCGCGGATCGCGCCTTCGGCCAGGGTCAGCTCAGCGTTGACCAGGCGCTTGGTGTCGAAGAACTGCTTCACGCCCAGGCCGTCACAGGTCGGGCAGGCGCCGGCCGGGTTGTTGAAGGAGAATAGCTTGGGCTCCAGTTCGCTGATCGAATGGCCGCACACCGGGCAGGCGAAGCGCGCGGAGAAGATGATCTCCTCGCCTTCTTCGCCTTCCATGGGGGCGATCAGCGCCAGGCCATCGGCCAGCTTCAGCGCGGTCTCGAAGGATTCCGCCAGGCGCTGCTGCAGGTCGCCGCGCGCCTTGAAGCGGTCGACCACCGCATCGATGCTGTGCTTCTTCTGCTTGTCGAGCTTGGGCAGCTCGTCCAGCTCATACAGCTTGCCGTCGACCCGCACGCGCACGAAGCCCTGGGCACGCAGTTCGTCGAACACCGCCAGGTGCTCGCCCTTGCGCTCGCGGATCACCGGTGCCAGCAGCATCAGCTTGCTGCCTTCGGGCATGGCCAGCACCTGGTCGACCATCTGGCTGACGGTCTGGGCTTCCAGCGGCAGGTCGTGATCGGGGCAGCGCGGGGTCCCGGCGCGGGCGTAGAGCAGGCGCAGGTAGTCGTAGATCTCGGTAATGGTGCCGACCGTGGAGCGCGGGTTGTGCGAGGTCGACTTCTGCTCGATGGAAATCGCCGGCGACAGGCCTTCGATGGTGTCGACATCGGGCTTTTCCATCATCGACAGGAACTGCCGGGCATAGGCCGAAAGCGACTCCACGTAGCGACGCTGACCTTCGGCATACAGGGTGTCGAAGGCCAGGGAGGACTTGCCGGAGCCGGACAGGCCGGTGATCACGATCAGCTTGTCGCGTGGCAGGGTCAGGTCGATATTCTTCAGGTTGTGGGTGCGGGCCCCACGAATCAGGATCTTGTCCAAAAGGAACCTCTAAGCTGACTGGGTTTTCGTCGCTGTCGTAACCGGAGGCCCTTGTCACAGCCTCGTGTGGCGGGCGGATAAACCGCCAAGTATACGGGCGGCGACAGCCGTGCGGCAAAGCGCCGCTGCTGTGCCAGTAGGGTTTCGACTGATAGAATCGCCGGCTTGTTTCAACAGGTTATCGACGATGGGCGATTCGCACAGCGAACGCATGAGTGGCGCGGAAACTCGTGCAGCCGGTGGGCTGGCGTTGGTGTTCGCATTCCGCATGCTGGGCATGTTCATGGTGTTGCCGGTATTGGCTACCTATGGGCAGGAGCTCGCCGGTTCAACCCCGGCCCTGATCGGTCTGGCGATCGGCGCCTACGGCCTGACCCAGGCCTTCCTGCAGATTCCCTTCGGGGTGATCTCCGACCGCATCGGCCGGCGACCGGTGATCTACTTCGGCCTGCTGATCTTCGCCGCAGGCAGTTTGCTGGCCGCCAATGCCGACTCCATCTGGGGGGTGATCGCCGGGCGTGTGCTGCAGGGTGCCGGGGCGATCTCGGCGGCGGTGATGGCGTTGCTGTCCGACCTGACCCGCGAACAGCACCGCACCAAGGCGATGGCGATGATCGGCATGAGCATCGGTTTGTCGTTCGCCGTGGCCATGGTGGTCGGCCCGCTGCTGACCCGCGCCTTTGGCCTGTCCGGGCTGTTCCTGGCCACCGGTGCCATGGCGCTGCTGGGCATCGTCATCGTCGCCGGCCTGGTGCCGTCGAGTGCCGGCCCGCTGCAGCATCGTGAGTCGGGCGTCGCCAGGCAGGCGTTGTGGCCAACCCTGAAACACCCTGACCTGCTGCGCCTGGACTTCGCCATCTTCGCCCTGCATGCCATCCTCATGGCCAGTTTCATCGCCTTGCCGCTGGCGCTGGTCGAGCAGGGCGGCCTGCCCAAGGAGCAACACTGGTGGGTGTACCTCACCGCGCTGCTGGGTGGCTTCTTCCTGATGGTGCCGTTCATCATCTACGGCGAGAAGAAACGCCAGATGCGCCGCGTGCTGATCGGCTCGGTCGCCGTGCTGCTCGCCTGCGAGCTGTTCTTCTGGGTGTTCGGCCATGGTCTGCGCAACCTGGTGCTGGGCATCGTGGTGTTCTTCACCGCGTTCAACCTGCTCGAGGCCTCGCTGCCCTCGCTGATCAGCAAGGTGGCGCCCGCCGGCGGCAAGGGCACGGCTATGGGCGTGTATTCGACCAGCCAGTTCCTCGGCTCGGCGCTGGGCGGTATCCTCGGCGGCTGGCTGTATCAGCACCATGGGCTGGCTGGCGTGTTTGCCGGCTGTGCGCTGTTGACGGTTCTCTGGCTGGCCATTGCTGTTACTATGCGTGAACCGCCGTACGTGACCAGCCTGCGGTTGCCGCTCTCCAGCGCGGCGTTGCAGGAAGCAGGTCTGGCGGAGCGAATTCAGGCAGCGCCGGGAGTGGCGGATGCCGTTGTGGTGGTCGAAGAGGCCGCCATCTATGTGAAAGTGGATACCCAACAATTGGATCGCACGTCGCTGCAGCGCTTGATCGAAGCGGCGCCGGTGACGTGCTGAAAGTAGGAGAGCGTTATGGCCCGTGGGGTTAACAAAGTCATTCTGGTCGGTACCTGCGGACAGGATCCGGAAACGCGCTATCTGCCCAGCGGCAATGCCGTGACCAACCTGAGCCTGGCTACCAGCGAACAGTGGACGGACAAGCAGACCGGTCAGCGTGTCGAGAAAACCGAGTGGCACCGTGTGTCGCTGTTCGGCAAGGTCGCCGAGATCGCTGGCGAATACCTGC
Organism: Pseudomonas sp. G34; assembly: GCF_031119625.1. Classification (GTDB taxonomy): domain Bacteria; phylum Pseudomonadota; class Gammaproteobacteria; order Pseudomonadales; family Pseudomonadaceae; genus Aquipseudomonas. The sequence continues at coordinate 211,932 of NZ_JAVHZV010000027.1, read as the reverse complement.
GCAAGGGCTCCCAGGTCTACATCGAGGGCAAGCTGCAGACCCGCGAGTGGGAAAAGGACGGCATCAAGCGCTACACCACCGAAATCATCGTCGACATGGGCGGCACCATGCAGCTGCTCGGTGGCCGTCCTGACGGCGCCGGTGGTGGTGACTCTGCCCCGCGTCAGTCGCGCCCGGCACCGCAGCGCGAGCCGCAGCAACAGGCGCCACGCCAGTCCGCCCCGCAGCAGCAGCAAAAGCCGCAGCCGGCCCAGGACTACGACAGCTTCGACGACGACATCCCGTTCTGATCGAGCGCTGACCGCAAAAGGCCCCGCACTGCGGGGCCTTTTGCTTTCTGCCAGTCGGCTCAGGCGGTGCTGAAATATCGTTTGCGCAGCAGGCCCTGGCAGATCCACAGCAGCAGGGCGATGCTGATGCCGCAGAGGTTGGCCAGCACGTCCAGCGAGCTGAACTCGCGCACCGGCTGAACCACGTGCTGCAGCCATTCCAGCAGAGGCGCCTGAATGTACAGCAGCGGCCACAGCAGCCAGCCAGGGGCGCTGGGAAAGGCGATACGGGTAACCAGCGAAAAGCCGCCCAAGGCGATCAGGTGCAGGAATTTGTCCGACTCGGCGAACAGGTCGGGTGGCGGCTCGGGGCGCAGCAGCCCGTAGGCGAGTAGCGCGCAGCAGGCCAGGAACAGCAGTTTTCTCACGTTTTCTTCCTTCGTTTCTGATCGGCTCGGCATTCAGACCGGCATCGCGCCGCAGGGTTGCCCGGGGCGTGCCTTGGTCAGGGTCAGGCGCGTCAAGATGAAGCCGGTGGTGACGGCGCGGGGTAAAAACAGCAAAATGCAGGCCATGGGGCTGAACCGTTCGGGCTCTGCCAAGAGTCAGCCGCCCAGGCAGTCATGCCGGGCCTGACTCAAATCTGATTGTGGAGCTTCTAGTTTCGTTATGCGCATGCGCCTGTTGTTGCTGGGTGGTGGCAGTACGCTGGGTCGGGCGTTGATTCGCCTGGGAGCCGAAGAAGATATCGGTTTCCTCGCCCCGCGCCCGCCGGCCCAGGGTTGGGATGCCGCCAGCCTGACTCAGTTGGTCGACGATACCCGCCCTGATGCGGTGATCAACCTCGCTTACTATTTCGACTGGTTTCAGGCCTCCAAGGTCAGCGAAGAACGTTTCGCCGCCCAGGAGCGCGCCGTCGAGCGCCTGGCCGAACTCTGCCAGCACCATGACATTCGCTTGCTGCAGCCATCGAGCTACCGAGTGTTCGACGGTGCCCGGGCCACTGCCTACAACGAAAAGGACGAAACCCAGCCGCTGAGCATGCGTGGCCAGGTGCTGGTGCGCATGGAGAAGAGCGTGCGCGCCCTGTGCCCGCGTCATGTGCTGCTGCGCTTCGGCTGGATCCTCGATGACAGCCCGGACGGCCTGCTGGCGCGCTTCCTGGTGCGCGCCGAACGTGACAAGGCGCTGTTCCTGGCCGATGACCGGCGCGGCAACCCGACGCCGGTGGAAGATGCCGCGCGGGTGATTCTTGCCGTGCTCAAGCAGCTCGACTGCGCAGCGCCGCTGTGGGGCACCTACCACTACGGTGGCCACGAGGCGACCACCGCGCTGGCGCTGGGCCAGGCGATGCTCAGTGAAGCCCGCCACCTGCGCCAGAACCTGCTGGAAGAAATCTGCGGCCAGGCCCATGCCGCCAGGGGCGACGCCTCGGAAGAGCCGCAGCACGGCGTACTGGCGTGCAAGAAGATCCTTCACACCTTCGGTGTCAAGCCGCGCGCCTGGCGTGCCGGCCTGCCGAGCCTGCTGGAGCAATACTACCGCCATGTCTGATCAGCCTATCCTGGTTACCGGCGGCGCCGGTTTCATCGGCTCCAACCTGGTCGACGCCCTGCTGGCACGCGGGCATAGCGTGCGCGTGCTGGACAATCTGTCCATGGGCAAGCTGAGCAACCTGCCGCTGGACGACGAGCGCCTGAGCGTTATCGAGGGCGATGTCGCCGATGCCGCCCTGGTCAACCGCGCGGTGGCCGGTTGTAGCGCCGTGGTGCACCTGGCGGCCGTGGCCTCGGTACAGGCCTCGGTGGACGACCCGGTCAGCACCCACCAGAGCAATTTCATCGGCACCCTGAACATCTGCGAGGCCATGCGCGAGCACGGCGTGCGCCGCGTGGTGTTCGCTTCCAGCGCTGCGGTGTATGGCAACAACGGCGAAGGCGTGGCCATCGACGAAGAGACCGCCAAGGCGCCCTTGACGCCCTACGCGGCGGACAAGCTGGCCAGCGAGCACTACCTGGAATTCTATGCCCGGCAACACGGATTGGAGCCGGCGATCTTTCGCTTCTTCAACGTGTTCGGCCCGCGCCAGGATCCGTCGTCGCCGTACTCCGGGGTGATCAGCATCTTCACCCAGCGCGCCCGGCAGGGCCTGCCGATCAACGTGTTCGGTGATGGCGAACAGACCCGGGATTTCTTCTACGTTGCCGACCTGGTCGAGCTGTTGCTGCAGGCCCTGGATGCCAGGCAGCCGGCCACCGGCGCGGTGAACGTCGGCTGGAACCAGGCGGTGAGCCTCAAGCAACTGCTGGCCGAGGTCGGCGAGCTGCTCGGCGGGTTGCCGGCGGTCACTCACCTGGACGCGCGGGCCGGCGATATTCGCCATTCGCGTGCCGACAACAGCCGCCTGGCCGCCTGTTACCGCTTGCCGGCGCAGACTTCGCTGCGTGATGGGTTGGCGGCGCTGCTCAAGAGCTGAGGCGCCAAGCGCAAGGCAGCAAAAAGCCGGCGATGCCGGCTTTTTGCGTTTTTGGTGTTAGTGAGCCTAGCGCTGAACCTGTGGGAGCGCGCCGTGCGCGCGAATCGCGGGCATGGACTAGGCGTCCCCGCCCGCTCCCACAAAAAGTAGATCGCTGTCAGCCCGCTCCTCCTAACTGTCCTTCAGAACCTGTAACCCAGGCCAACCATATACACGAACGGGTCCACATCCACGTCGACCTTGGCGCGTACGCCCAGGGCGGTGTTGTCCACGTAGGCGGTGGTGTCGATGTCGATATAGCGGGCCTGGGCGTTGATCATCAGGTTGTCGGTGAGCATGTAGTCGGCACCGATCTGCCAGGCCAGGCCCCAGGAGTTCTTGGCGCGGAAGTTGTCGAAGCCGGCTGCCGAGGCGCCGCTGCCGACGTGCTCATCGTAGATCCAGGTGTAGTTGATGCCGCCGCCGACATAGGGCTGGAAGGCCGACTTGGCATCCAGCGGGTAGTACACCAGGCTCAGGGTCGGCGGCAGGTGCTTGAGGGTGCCGAGCTTGCCGTTGGCGGCATCCAGCACGGTGCCCTTGATCTTCACGTCATGCTCGAACGGCGTGGCGGCGAGCAGTTCGATGCCCAGGTGATCGCTGAGCATATAGGCGAAGTTCAGGCCCAGCTGGGTGTCGCTGCTCATGGTCGCCTTGCCGCCCAGGTCGGTGCCGGCCAGGCCGCCGCGGTCGACCTTGACCGAGGAGCTGTCCGCATCGGGGTTGACGGTGATGGCGCCAGCGCGCACGAGAATGTCTCCGGCCTGGTGCGCCTGGGCAACAGGGGCAGCCAGCGCCAGGGCGATCAGCGAGGCAGAGAACAGCGACTTGTACATGGTGAGCTCCTAACGGGTCATTCGAATCATCTCGGATGGCGTCAGGGTAGGGCGCTGGGCGGAGCGTCCCTTGACTCAGCTCAATAGCTGGCTAAGAAAGGGTGCGACGGTTTGCCGCGATGCAGGGGCTGTTGACGCTGCAGCGCGGTGCTGAAGCGTCAACCGAGCCTAGTTGGCCGGCAGTTCGTAGGGGTAGATCTTGTCGGCGGCCAACTGGTAACCGACTTCGGCCAGTTCGCTGCTGCTGTGCTCGACCTTGAGCGGGCCCTCGATCCAGAACGGCTGGTACAGCGCATCGAGCAGCACGCCCAGCTCGGTGGTGACGTGGATGATCTGGTTGGACGGCGGTGGTGGCACGTGGATGCAGGCGCCGAAGTAGGGCACCAGCAGGAATTCGGTCACGCGGCCTTCTTCGGTAACGTCCAGCGGCACGATATAACCGGGAATCTTCACCTGCTGGCCATCCATTTCCTTGACCACCGGCGCCGAGGGAAACTGCTGCAGCGAGGCCGCGCCGCCCTCGGACAATGCGTCGCCGAGCTGCGACATGTCGTGCATCGGTGTCATCTGTGGCACCTGCGGCGGCGCATCCTTGGGGATCAGCTCCTGCCAGTTCAGGGTGCGCAGTTCGGCGGCCCACAGCGGCGAGGCCAGGGTAAGGAGCAGAGCGGTAAGCAGGGCGCGACGCATGACACTACCTTTTGATTGAAAAACGAAGCCAGGCTGATCAGGCCCGGCTCCGCGCAGTCACAGCCGTATGGAGAGCCCATCGGCCAGTGACTGCCGATACGCGCGCCAGGCCGGCACGCAGCCCATCAGCAGGGCGGCCGCCAGAATAGCGCCGAGCAGCGTCCACTCATAGGGCGTCGGTGCGCTGAGCGGCAAATACAGGCCGTAGTTGGCCTGCACGTAGCCCTGGGCTCCGGCGATACCGGCATACAGCAGTGCGGTGCCTGCCACCACGCCGGCGGCCGCCAGCGAGAAGGCCTCGAGAATCAGCAGGCTGGCGACATGCCAGGGCCGCGCGCCGACCGAGCGCAGAATGGCCATTTCCCGGCGGCGCTCGTTGAGGCTGGTGAGAATCGCCGTGAGCATGCCGATCAGCCCGGTGAGCACCACGAACAGCGAGACCACGAACAGCGCCTTCTCGGCCGTGCCCATCAGGCTCCACAGCTCCTGCAGGGCCACGCCGGGCAGAATCGCCAGCAATGGCTCGCCGCGGTATTCGTTGACCTCGCGCTGTACGGCGAAGGTGGCGATCTTGCTTTTCAGGCCGAGCATCGCCGCGGTGATCGCCTTGGGTTGCAGGTCCATGTGGCGCGCCTGCTCGGCGCTGACCTTGCCGGCGCCGCGCGCCGGTACGCCGTTCTGCCAGTCGACGTGCAGCGCTTCCATGCCTTCCAGGGAGATGTGCAGGGTGCGGTCCACCGGGGTGCCAGTACGGGCGAGGATGCCGCTGACCACGAAAGGCTTGTCGTCGTGCTGCTGCAGGCTGATGGTCGCCACGCCGTGGGACAGCACCAGCTTGTCGCCGAGCTTGTAGTTCAGCGCCTGGGCCACCTCGGCGCCGAGCACCACGTCGAACAGGTCGTGGAAGCGTTCGCCCTGGGCCAACTGCAGCTGCTGGCCACGGCCGTAACGGTAGTGGTCGAAGTAGCTTTCGTTGGTGCCCATTACCCGGTAGCCGCGGTGCGAGTCACCCAGGGAAATCGGAATCGCCCAGTCGACCTGGCGGTGGGCGGCGAGCTTCTCGAAGCTGTCCCAGCGGATGTTGTTGGTGGCGTTGCCGATGCGAAACACCGAGTAGAGCAGCAGGTTGACGCTGCCGGAACGGGCGCCGACGATCAGGTCGGTACCGCTGATGGTGTTGGCGAAGCTGGCCCGGGCTTCGGTGCGTACCCGCTCCACGGCGAGCAGCAGGCACACCGACAGGGCGATGGCGAACACCGTGAGCAGGGCGGTGAAGCGGCGGTTGGCCAGGCTGGCCAGGGCGAGTCGTAACAGGAACACCTCAGACCTCCTCTGCTTTGCTGGCGCGGTTGAGCTCACTCAGCGACAGGCTGCGGTCGAACAACGCCGCCAGGCTCTGGTCGTGGCTGACGAACAGCAGGCTGGCGCCAACGTCGCGGCATTCGCCGAACAACAGTTCGAGAAACGCCTGGCGGGCATCGGCGTCGAGTGCCGAGGTCGGCTCGTCGGCGATCACCAGCTCCGGCTGGCCAATCAGCGCGCGGGCGGCGGCGACCCGTTGCTGCTGGCCGATGGACAGCGAATCGGCGCGTCGCTCCAGCAGCTCGGGGCGCAAACCCAGGTGCTCCAGCAGCTTGCCGGCGGCCTGATCGACACTGCCGTAACGCTGGGCGGCACGCTTGGCCCTCAAGGGTGAGAAGCGGCAGGGCAGCTCGACGTTGTCGCGCACGCTCAAGAAGGGCAGCAGGTTGAATTGCTGGAAGATGTAGCCGGTATGGTCGACGCGAAAGCGATCCCGGCGCGCCGCCGAGAGCGTGGCCAGGTCTTCGCCGAGCAGGCGAATGCTGCCGCGGCCGGGTTTCTGCACGCCGCCGAGCAAGCCCAGCAGGGTGGTCTTGCCGCTGCCGCTGGGGCCCTTGAGAAACAGGGTCTCACTGTGCTGCAGATGAAAATTGGGGATATCCAGGAGCTCGTCCTGGCCGGGCCAGGCGAAGCCGAGGTCGGTGAGTTCGATCAGTGCTGTGGTCATGGGGACTGCTGGCGCTGGAGGTGAAAGGGGTAAGTGTGCCAGTCCTAGGTATGGATACCGAACCGGATATGTTGCGACACGCTAAAAATGGCTTTGCCGGCGAATATGCAGCTACAAGGCAGAAGCGGAAGGCTCCCTGCGTAGGGTGGACAGCGCTCTTTTTGTCCACCATTGCGATCGCAGAGCGGTGGACGGGTGAAGCGTCGTCCACCCTACGAAGGGTGGCTCTCGTCACTTTGTTGCCACTGCAGCTAAAGCGTGAATCGGCTCTACGGTTTAGAAGCTCAGGCGCGGATTGGCCGGGGTCGACTCGACGCCCTGCTGGCCGCTCGGGCCGATCAACTGCACGTTGATTTTCTGGGTGGCCGGGAACTGCTTGTAGAAGGCCGACAGGTCAAGGGTCTTCAGCTCGCCAGGTTGCTTGCAGGTGAAGCTGTAGTCGGCGTCGATGTCGCTGTGCTCGTGGTGATGCTCGTCGCCGTCCGCATGCTCGTCGTGGTCGTGGTCGTGGTCGTGGTCGGCTTCGGCGTTGCCGAACAGCGGGCTGCGCACTTCGTTTTCACTCAGGCTGCAACCGGCGGCGGCGGGCAGGCTGAACAGGGCCAGGGGCTTTTCCAGCAGGGCGCGGGCGGCGGCGACGGTCTTCTTGTCGGCCTCGCTGCTGGCGGCATGCTCGAAACCGACGATGTTCATCGCCGGGCTTTGCAGCTCGATTTCCAGGGTGCTGCCTTCCAGCGCCACGTTCAGGGTGGCGACGCCGTGTTCGTGTTTGCCGAGGCTGCCGTGTTCATGGTCATCGTGGGCCTGGGCGGCGGCCAGGGGCAGCAGGGCGAAAGGCAGGGCAAGCAGCAGGTGGCGCATGGAAGGCTCCGGTACGGTGAGGGCTGGGATGGATTGATACGTTATAACAAATTTTTCTCCCGTGGTAGAGCCGCTTGGTTTGCCTGTCCGCCCGTGGGAGCATGGCGCATCGACTGAGGAGATAGACATGGTGCGTATTCGCGGGCGGATCGGCGACTGGCCGGTAGACCTGACGGTGGAGCTGGATCCACAGGATTGGGCGCAGTTGGCGGCGGCCGTGCCGAACCTGGCAGCGCAAAGCCCAGCGGCGGTCACGCCAGCGCCGGCTCAGGCGGATCAGGATGGCCAGTGGCAAACGGTGCTGGAGCTGTTGCGCCGCGCCGGGCGTATCGAAGGGCCGCAGTTGCTGGCGCAACTGGCAGCGCTGGCCGGCGGCGAAGTAGCCGGCAAGCGCCTGCTGGTACGCCTGCGCCATTGCGAGCAGGTGCGCATGGAAACCGGTGCCGATGCACCGGTTTATTGCTGGGTAGGGGAGGCGTAGTTCAGGTTGCCGGGGTGAGCGCGGCATGTCCGGGCGATTGCCCCGGCATCGCTGCGCTTAGCGCCAGGTTCTTAGAGCCTGTTGGTCATCTATCCGGGCATCCGCAGGGGGCAACTGCAAGGCAGAAGCAGGCATCGATGCAGTACCTGTGGGAGCGGGCCATGCCCGCGAAATCACGGGCATGGCCCGTTCCCACAAGTGGTGGCCGGCCGCTCCCGCCGTGTTGCGGGCAAAATGGATAAAGCCCGGTTGACGATCGTGAACAGGCGCTTAGTACAGTGCCTGGTAGACCCGGCGGCGGTAGGTGGTGACCAGTGGGTTGTCGTTGCCGAGCAGGTCGAACACCTGCAGCAGGGTCTGGTGTGGCAGGCCGTCGGCGTAATTACGATTACGCACGAACAGCTTCAGCAACGCATCCAGGGCCGGTTCGTACTGCTGGCGGGCGAGCTGCTGGATGGCCAGCTGGTAGGTGGCTTCGTCATCTTCGCCATTCTGTGCCAGGCGGCTCTTCAGGGTGGCGGCGTCCGGCAGGTCGGCTGCTTGGCGCAGGAAGGTGATCTGCGCGCGGGCGCCGGCGAGGGCCTGCTTGTGTTCATCACCCTTCACCGCGTCGAGCACCTGCTCGGCTTCGCTCAGCTCGCCACGTTCGGCCAGGCAGCGGGCATAGAGAATCAGCGCCGCGGCGTTCTCGTTGTTTTCCGTCAGCAATTCCTTGAGCGCCGCTTCGGCCTCGCCGATACGGCCGTCGGCGAAGGCCGTCTGGGCCATTTCCAGCAGGTCGGCCTGGGGCGCTTGCGGCTCGGCGACATGGGGTTGCAGCAGGGCGCGGATCGCCGATTCCGGCTGGGCGCCCTGGAAGCCGTCGACCGGCTGGCCGTCCTTGAACAGCACCACGGTGGGCAGGCTGCGGATGCCGAAGCGGGCGACGATTTCCTGCTCGACGTCGCAGTTCACCTTGGCCAGCAGCAGCTCGCCCTGGTAGCCCTCGGTGATCTGCGCCAGCACCGGCATCAGCGCTTTGCAGGGCGCGCACCATTCGGCCCAGAAGTCGACCAGCACCGGCGTGGTGAACGAGTTCTCGATCACCAGTTGTTCAAACTGGGCAGCGCCATTGATATCGAAGATGTAGGGGGTGTCGCTCATGGTCGGTCTCTGTCCCGGCGAAAAGTGAGTGTGGCTCTATATAGGTGTGACTATAAGTGTGGGCGCCGTTGCAAGGCTACAAGGCCTCTGCTTCGGCGTGATACAGGCTGACGTGTCGGAAGGTTTCCGGCTCGGCCAGATCAGGCCAGGTGCAGCCCTGCAACCCGGCGATACGCCGGTAGCGCGGATGGTTGAAATCGCGTACCCGTGAGTCGGCCACCAGCACTTCGCGGGCGTGCTCCAGCACGCGGTCGAGCAACGGCAGGTTGCTGCGGTCGTAGAGCACGTCGGCGACGATGGCCAGGTCATAGTCGCGGGGTTCGCTGAACAGGTCGCTGGAATACTGCAGCTGCACGTCATTGAGCGCGGCATTGGCCCGGCAGGCAGCGAGGGCCAGCGGATCCAGATCACAGGCCACCACCTGGGCGGCGCCCGCGCGGGCCGCGGCAATGGCGGCCACGCCCGAGCCTGCGCCCAGATCCAGCACCCGTTTGCCGCGTACCCACTCGGGATTACGCGCCAGCCAATCCACCAGCACTAGGCCGCTGGCCCAGCAGAAGCACCAGTAGGGTGGCTCGTCGAGAATGCGCCGGGTTTCTTCCGGGCTGAAGCAGCGGTCCATGTTCGCCGGGTCGATCAGCCACAGGCGCAGGTCGGTATCCGGCACAACGGTAGCGCTCAGTCGTGCGTCGCCGAGCAGTTCGCGCAGGGCGGCCTGCAGGTGCTGCGGTGGGCTCACAGCGCCGGGGTCACGCGGACTTCGCCAAGCGCCTGGCTTTGCGGCTCACGAATCAGCTGGTTGGGCATGTGCAGCACCAGCTTGCCGGACTGATGGACGCGCCCGCGCAGTTCCACGCGAATGCCCTGGTTGAAGTTCTCCGGGTTGAACTGCAGGCGAAACGGCAGTGGCGCGCCGGTGCCGCGCAGCTGGATATTGCCGAGCAGCTTGTGCGGCAGGCCGCGCTCGTTGATGGTCAGCAAGGCCAGCTCGACATCGGCGCCTGCCGGTACATCGAGCAGGGTGCCGGTGAGTTCACGCAGGTGAGCCGGGGTTGGCGCCGGCTGCTCGGCTTTGACGGCGGGGGTCGGCGCAGTGACGGCCGGCGGTGGTGTTTCCCCGGCGCAGGCAGCGAGCAGAGAGGCAAAGCAGAGCAGGGCGAGCGGGCGCAATGGCATCGGAGGATCCTGGCAAACGGGTAATGCCTGGATTCTCGCCATAGCCGGCGTTGAATGCAAAGGAAAGCGCCCACGCCCAGGCTGTGGTGAACGCGTAGCGAGCGAAGGTCAGGTCAAGCAAAGATCGGCGAAAAAGCGCAGTCAACCTGGTGTGAATGCGCATTTTGAGCCGGTTTTTAACCCAGCATGACCAGGCGCAGTAGTTTTCACCCAGCCTGCATCCAGGCGCTTGGCGCCGGGCGGTGCTGATGCGCTACCATGCGGGCTTTCCTGCCCGCGACAGTTTCCAGCCATGCATTGCCCGTTCTGCTCCGCCAACGACACCAAAGTCATCGATTCGCGTCTGGTCGCCGAGGGTGATCAGGTGCGCCGTCGCCGCGAGTGCCTGGCTTGCGGTGAGCGCTTCACCACCTTCGAAACCGCCGAGCTGGTGATGCCTCGGCTGATCAAGCAGGACGGCAGCCGTCAGCCCTTCGACGAGGACAAGCTGCGTGCCGGCATGCAGCGGGCGCTGGAGAAGCGCCCGGTGAGCATCGAGCGGCTGGAGGCGGCCATCGCCCATATCAAGCACCGCCTGCGTGCCACCGGCGAGCGCGAGGTCAAGTCGCTGGTGCTCGGCGAGCTGGTGATGACCGAGCTGCAGAAGCTCGACGAAGTGGCCTATATCCGCTTCGCCTCGGTGTACCGCCGCTTCCAGGACCTCAACGAATTCCGCGAGGAAATCGACCGTCTTTCCCGCGAGCCGAATCAGGATTGAGATGAGCAACAGCGACCACGCATTCATGGCGCGCGCCCTCGAGCTGGCGCGCAAGGGGCTGTATTCCACCCACCCCAACCCGCGAGTCGGCTGCGTGATCGTGCGCGATGGCAAGATCGTCGGCGAAGGCTGGCACGCCAAGGCCGGTGAGCCCCATGCCGAAGTGCATGCGCTGCGCCAGGCCGGCGACAAGGCCCGCGGCGCCACCGCCTACGTGACGTTGGAGCCGTGCAGCCATCATGGCCGCACGCCGCCGTGCGCCGATGCGCTGATCGCCGCTGGCATCACCCGCGTGGTGGCCGCCATGCAGGATCCCAATCCCGAAGTGGCGGGCCGCGGCCTGCTGCGCCTGATGAATGCCGGCATCGCCGTGCAGGGCGGCGTGCTGGAGGTCGAGGCGCGGGCGCTGAATGCCGGCTTTATCAAACGTATGGAAAGCGGCCTGCCGCTGGTGCGCGTCAAACTGGCAATGAGCCTGGATGGGCGCACCGCCATGGCCAGTGGCGAGAGCCAGTGGATCACCGGGCCGGCGGCGCGTGCCGCGGTGCAGCGCCTGCGGGCGCGATCCAGTGTGGTGCTCAGCGGCGCCGATACGCTGCTGGCCGACGCTGCGCGCCTGACCGTGCGCCCGGAAGAACTCGGCCTGGGCGCCGAGCTGACCGCTTTGGCCCAGGTTAGGCCGCCGTTGCGCGTGCTGGTCGACGGGCGCCTGCGGGTGCCGCTCAGCGCGCCGTTCTTCCAGGCCGGCCCGGCGCTGGTGGCGACCTGCGCAGCGGCGACCTCACGCTGTCGTTATCTGGATGATGGCCATGAACTGCTGGCCATGCCCGGCAGCAATGGCCATGTCGACCTGCGCAAGCTGCTGCTGGAGCTGGCCGCGCGCGGCGCCAACGAGGTATTGGTCGAAGCCGGGCCGAAGCTGGCCGGTGCCTTCGCCCGCCTTGGGCTGGTCGATGAGTACCAGCTGTTCGTCGCGCCCAAGTTCCTTGGCTCCAGTGCCCGCCCCTTGCTGGATCTGCCCCTGGCCAAGATGGCCGAAGCGCCAGCCCTGAAGATCGTCGACATGCGCGCCGTCGGTGATGACTGGCGCATCATCGCCGTGCCGGATCGCGCGAGTTGAATGCGCCGTTTGTTTGCGATCTTTCTTGGGCATGTGCGCGGTCAGCTACAAGGCAAGAGCGGTCGTTCGATTTGGTGGGCTTCAGCCGTAGGGTGGATGACGCTCTTTTCATCCACCATTGCGATCGCAGAGCGGTGGACGGATGAGGCGTCGTCCACCCTACGACAGGTCGCTCTCGCCACGGTGCAGTCAAAGCCCTGCATGAGGATTGTGAGCAGGCCCTTGGGCAGGGCCGCCGTGCGCTGGCGCGGCAAGTGTGGTAAAACGCTGTCGGCTGCGACACGTAGCCACACGTTCTCAGGGCGGGGTGTAATTCCCCACCGGCGGTAATGACGCGCAACGCGCCTAGCCCGCGAGCGCCCGGTACGGCACCAGCCGCCCGGGGTCGAGCAGATCCGGTGTGATTCCGGAGCCGACGGTATAGTCCGGATGAAGAGAGAGCGGGATTGCCTGGCCAGGCGGCCCTCCGGCTGCTGCATGTCCGTACCATCCCTATCGATCCAAGCTGCCCTGTTTTAACCATAAACAGGAGTCGAACATGTCCACCTCTAACAGCGTGCGCCGGGTTGCCTTCGTGCAGGCCTGCTGGCACCGCGAAATCGTCGATCAGTCGCGCCACGCCTTTATCGAAGAAATGCAGCGCCAGGGTTATGCGGCCAGCGAAATCGATTGCTTCGAAGTCGGCGGCGCCTTCGAAATTCCCCTGCATGCCAAGCGCCTGGCCAACAGTGGCCGCTACGCCGGCATCGTCGCTGCCGGGCTGGTGGTCGACGGCGGCATCTACCGCCACGAGTTCGTCGCCCAGGCGGTGATCGAAGGCCTGATGCAGGTGCAGCTGGAAACCGACGTGCCGGTGTTCTCGGCGGTGCTGACGCCCCATCATTTCCATGCCGGCGAAGAGCACCAGGCGTTCTTCCGCGAGCATTTCGTGGTCAAGGGCGCCGAAGCGGCGCGGACCTGTGCCGACACGCTGCGCAAGCTCAAAGAACTGCCGGTCTGACGAGGAGGCTTTATGTTCACCGGAATCATCGCATCCATCGGTAGCATCGCCGCCATCACCCCCAAGGGCGGCGATGTGCGCGTCTACGTGAAGACCGCCAAGCTCGACCTCAGTGATGTCGTGCTCGGCGACAGCATCGCGGTCAACGGCGTGTGCCTGACTGCGGTCGAGCTGCCGGGTGACGGCTTCTGGGCCGACGTCAGCCGCGAAACCCTGGCGCGCACCGCCTTCATCGATCTGCAGAGTGGCAGCCGGGTCAACCTTGAGAAAGCCCTGACGCCGACCACGCGCCTGGGTGGCCATCTGGTCAGCGGGCATGTCGACGGCGTTGGCGAGATCGTCTCCCGCGAGGAGAACGCTCGCGCCATCCAGTTCAAGGTGCGCGCACCGCGCGAGCTGGCCAAGTACATCGCCCACAAGGGCTCGATCACCGTCGACGGCACCAGCCTGACGGTGAATGCCGTGGACGGCGCCGAGTTCGAGCTGACCATCGTGCCGCACACCCTGGCCGAAACCATCATGGCCGACTACCGCGTCGGCCGTCGGGTCAACCTCGAAGTCGATCTGCTGGCCCGTTACCTGGAGCGCCTGCTGCTTGGTGACAAGGCCGCCGAGCCGAGCAGCTCGGGGCTCACCGAAGGATTTCTCGCCGAACACGGCTACCTGAAGCATTAAGGACACCGCCACCATGGCACTCAACAGTATCGAAGAGCTGGTCGAAGACATCCGCGCCGGCAAGATGGTCATCCTCATGGATGACGAAGACCGCGAGAACGAGGGCGACCTGATCATCGCCTCCGAATGCGTGACCGCCGAGCACATCAACTTCATGGCGCGCTTCGCCCGCGGCCTGATCTGCATGCCGATGACCCGTGAGCGTTGCGAAACCCTCAAGCTGCCGCTGATGGCGCCACGCAACGGTTCCGGTTTCGGCACCAAGTTCACCGTGTCCATCGAAGCGGCCGAAGGCGTCACCACCGGCATCTCGGCGGCCGACCGCGCACGTACCGTGCAGGCCGCCGCTGCGAAGAACGCGGTGGCCGAAGACATCGTCAGCCCCGGCCACATCTTCCCGCTGATGGCCCAGCCCGGCGGCGTGCTGGCCCGCGCTGGCCACACCGAGGCGGCCTGCGACCTGGCACGCATGGGCGGTTATGAGCCGAGCGGCGTGATCTGCGAGATCATGAACGACGACGGCACCATGGCCCGTCGCCCTGAGCTGGAAGAATTCGCCGCCCAGCACGGTATCAAGATCGGCACCATCGCCGACCTGATCCACTACCGCATGCTTCACGAGCGCACCGTACAGCGCATCGCCGAGCAGCCGCTGGACAGTGAGGTCGGCCAGTTCACCCTGGTGACCTACCGCGATTCGGTGGAGGGCGACGTGCACATGGCCGTGACCCTGGGCACCATCTGCGCCGAACAGCCGACCCTGGTGCGTGTGCACAACATGGACCCGATGCGCGACCTGCTGATGGTTCGCCAGCCGGGCCGCTGGAGCCTGCGCGCGGCGATGACCGAAGTGGCCGAGGCCGGCAGCGGGGTGGTGCTGTTGCTCGGCCATTCGCTGGGCGGCGACGAGGTGCTGGCGCATATCCGCGAAGCGGGTGGCACGACCACCAGCAAGGCGCCAAGCACCTACAGCACGGTCGGTGCCGGCTCGCAGATCCTGCGTGACCTGGGGGTGCGCAAGATGCGCCTGATGAGTGCGCCGATGAAGTTCAACGCGATATCCGGTTTCGACCTGGAAGTTGTAGAATACCTGCCCCCGAAATAATGGGGTGACCACCGCGGTGAGCTATTTTCAACTCATCGCCACATTTTCAGGGCCTGCCGCGGCATGCCCTGGCTCTTTAAGACAGCTCGAGAACTCGCTATGACACTCAAGACCATCGAAGGTACTTTCATCGCTCCCAAGGGCCGCTTCGCCCTGGTGGTCGGCCGCTTCAACAGCTTCGTGGTCGAAAGCCTGGTCAGTGGCGCGGTCGATGCCCTGGTTCGCCACGGTATCAGCGAAGACGACATCACCATCATCCGCGCGCCGGGTGCCTTCGAAATCCCCCTGGTTGCCCAGAAAGTCGCCCAGCAGGGTGAGTACAACGCCATCATCGCCCTGGGCGCGGTGATCCGTGGCGGCACCCCGCACTTCGAATACGTGGCTGGCGAGTGCACCAAGGGCCTGTCCCAGGTGTCCATGGAATTCGGCGTGCCGGTCGCCTTCGGCGTGCTGACCGTCGATTCCATCGAGCAGGCCATCGAGCGCTCCGGCACCAAGGCCGGCAACAAGGGCGCCGAAGCTGCCCTGTCTGCTCTGGAAATGGTCAGCCTGCTGGCGCAGTTGGAGGCCAAGTGAGCCAGAACGACAAGAAGCCGGTGAAAAAAGGCCCGAGCCCCAAGCTGCTGGCTCGCCGTCAGGCGCGTACCCTGGCCATGCAGGCGCTGTACTCCTGGCACATCGCCGGGCAGGCGCTGAACGAGATCGAAGCGCAGTTTCGCGTCGACAACGACTTCAGCGCGGTCGATGGCGCCTACTTCCACGAGATCCTCCATGGCGTGCCGCGCCAGAAGACGGAAATCGACGCCCTGTTCGAGCCGCTGCTCGATCGTCCGCTGGACGAGATCGACCCGGTGGAGCTGTCCATCCTGCGCCTGTCCACCTACGAGCTGCGTAACCGCATCGACGTGCCGTACCGCGTGGTGATCAACGAAGGCATCGAACTGGCCAAGGTGTTCGGCGCCACCGACGGCCACAAGTTCGTCAACGGCGTGCTCGACAAGCTGGCGCCGACCCTGCGCGCCGACGAAGTTCGCGACTTCAACAGCAAGCGCTGAGTGCCTTGGGCGAGTTCGAGCTGATTCGTCACTACTTCGCCGCTGCCGCCTGTGCGCAGGCGGCCGATGGGGTGGTGCTGGGAATCGGTGACGACTGCGCCCTGCTGCAGGTGCCGGCGGGTGAGCAACTGGCGGTGTCCACCGACACCCTGGTGGCCGGTGTGCATTTTCCGGCCGGCGCGCCGGGTGAGCTGCTCGGCCAGCGCGCCCTGGCCGTTGCAGTCAGTGACCTGGCCGCCATGGGCGCGACGCCCCTGGCGTTCACCCTGGCGCTGACCCTTCCCGAGGTTTGCTCCGCCTGGCTGGCCGATTTCACCGCCGGCCTGGAACGCATGGCGCGCCAATGCGGCGTGCGCCTGGTGGGCGGTGACACCACCCGCGGGCCCCTGAGCCTGACCCTTACCGTATTCGGCCGCGTGCCGGCTGGCCAGGCGCTGACCCGCGCCGGCGCGCGGCCGGGCGACCTGCTGTGTGTCGGCGGCGCGCTGGGCAATGCTGCCGGTGCGTTGTCGTTCGTGCTCGGCGAGCGGGCCGAGCAGCCGGGGAGCGCCGAGTTGCTGGCCCATTACTGGTCGCCGGCGCCGCAGCTGCAGCTTGGCCAGGCCCTGCGCGGCCTCGCCACGGCGGCGCTGGATGTCTCCGATGGCCTGCTCGCCGATTGCGGGCACATCGCTCGGGCGTCCGGCGTGGCGCTGCTCGTCGAGCAGCAGCGTCTGCCGCTGTCAGCTGCTTTGCTGGCCTGCATGGGTGAGCAAAGCGCACGTCAATTGGCGCTTGGGGGTGGCGATGACTACGTGCTTGCCTTTACCCTGCCTGCCGAGAAACTGGACGCGCTACGCGCCATGGGCCAGCCTGTACAGGTGATCGGTCGGGTCGAGGCCGGACAGGGCGTGCACCTGTTGGACGCCGAAGGCCGCGCCATCGAGCCACGCCACAGTGGCTACCAACATTTCGGAACGCACCGTGACTGATCATCCCAAGCAAGTCCCCGCCGAGTTCGTACCACCTTCGGTATGGCGCAATCCATGGCATTTCCTGGCCTTCGGCTTCGGCACCGGCACCATCGCCAAGGCACCAGGCACCTGGGGTTCGCTGGCCGCCGTGCCGTTCATCCCGCTCTGGCAGATGCTGCCGGATTGGGGCTACTGGCTGATGCTCGGCATCACCATGCTGTTTGGCACCTGGCTGTGCGGCAAGGTCGCCGAAGACCTGCGCGTGCATGACCACGAAGGCATCGTCTGGGACGAGATGGTCGGCATGTGGATCACCCTGTGGCTGGTGCCCGAAGGCTGGGGCTGGATACTGGTGGGCTTTCTGATGTTCCGCTTCTTCGACATTCTCAAGCCCTGGCCGATTCGCTGGATCGATCGCCATGTGCACGGTGGTTTCGGCATCATGCTCGATGACGTGGTGGCCGGGGTCTTTGCCTGGCTGGCCATGCAACTGCTGGTCTGGGGCTGGGCCAATGGGCTGGCCGCCAGCCTCGGCTTTGCCTGATCAGGAGGCAGATGATGCGCGGTGTGTGGCTGGCTCTGTTGTTGGCGATCGGCGTTTGCGCCCAGGCGAGCAGTGACGTGCCGCCGTCCATCCGCATGGCCAGTGACGTCTGGCTCGATCGTATCAACGCCGATGGCACGGGCCTGTCCTGGGACGTGCTGCGCAAGGTGTTCGAGCCAGCCGGCGTCAAGCTGGAGATGCAGATCGTGCCCTACACGCGATCCATCGGCCTGGTGAAACGCGGCGAAGCCGATGCCTGGGTGGCTTCCTACCAGAACGAGGTCAGCGGTGGCGTGGTGTACCCGACCTGGCATTACGACTCCGACCTGATCAGCGCCCTGAGCGTGGCCGCCAAGCCCGAGCCGGATCAGGCTGAGCTGCGCCGCTCGCGCCTGGTCTGGATGCGTGGCTACGAGTACCAGCGTTATATCCCCGGGCTCACCCACTACAACGAATTGCAACGCCGCAGCGGCATCCTGTCGATGCTCGACCAGGGCCATGCCGATTACTACATCGATGCCCGCCCCGAGGTCGAGCAGGTGCTCGCTGGCGCCGCGGACCGCGGCAAATACCGGGTTACCGACCTGTTGCGGCTGCCCCTGTACATCGGCTTTTCCGACACGCCGCGCGGGCGCGTGCTGGCTAAACTGTTCGACCAGCGCATGGCCGAGCTCGTCGAGCAGGGTGAGCTGCGCGAGGTCTTCGAGCGCTGGGGCGAGCATTACCCCTTCGAATAGCCGGGAGAGGCACGGATGCGTCGAGTGATGATGATCATGGCAGGCCTGTTGGCGGCCCCACTGCTGCTGGCGGCGCCGGCTGTTCAGGTGGTCGGGCTGTTTCCGGGCGCGGCGGTGCTGTCGGTCGATGGCCAGCGCAAGCTGGTGCGTGTCGGCCAGACCGGGCCCGGTGGCGTGCAGGTGGTCAGCGTCGACAGCCGCGGCGCGGTGTTGCGTGTGGAGGGTGTCGAGCGCAGCTACGGCCTGAGCCGCGAATACAACACCGAAGGTTTCGCGCCGCCGCAGAAACAGAGCCTCAGCATCGCCCGCAGCAATGGCGGCCACTACTGGGCCGAGGGGGCGATCAACGGCCGCGCCCAGCAGTTCCTGGTCGATACCGGGGCCACCTCGGTGGCCCTCAATGAAAACCATGCTCGCCGCCTGGGTATCGACTACCGCACCAGCGGCCAGCCGATTCAGGTCAGCACCGCCAGTGGCACGGCCAAGGGCTGGCGGGTGATGCTCGACAAGGTCAGCGTTGGTTCGCTGCAGGTGCTCGGCGTCGAGGCGGTGGTACTCGAAGGCGCCTCGCCCACCGAGGCACTGCTGGGCATGAGCTTTCTCAATCGCATCGGCTGGCGGGTCGAGAACAATCTGCTGGTGCTCGAGTCCCGCCTGTAAAACCCTGCAGCGCCGCGCCTTCAGTGCTGAGCGTCGACCGCAGCCTTTGGCTGGTCGCGGTAGAGCCGGCTGACCAGCGGGCCGATGGACAGCCCCTGCAGCAGGATCGAGGTGAGCACCACGATGTAAGTGAGGCTCAGCAACAGGTCGCGCTCCTCGCCCAGCGGCAGTGACAGGGCCAGCGCCACCGACACGCCGCCACGCAGCCCGCCCCAGGTGAGGATGCGGATCGCCCCGTGGGGCACCTGCCGGCGGCCGTCGGCGCGGCGGCGCATCACCAGCACCGCCGGGGCCACTGTCAGCAGGCGTGCCACCAGCACCGCGCCGCCGAGCACCAGGGCGGCGATGATGTGCAGCCAGGAGAACGGCAGCAGCAGCAACTCCAGGCCGATCAGGGCGAACAGCAAGGCGTTGAGGATCTCGTCGATCAGTTCCCAGAAACCGTCCACGTAGCGGCGCGTTTCATCCGACATGGCGTGCTTGCGGCCCAGGTTGCCGATGATCAGGCCGGCCACCACCATGGCGATCGGCCCCGAGACGTGCAGGCGTGATGCCAGTGCCGCACCGCCGAATACCAGCGCCAGGGTCAGCATCACCTCCACCTGGTACTGGTCGATGCTGCGCAGCATCAGTAGCACGCCATAGCCCAGCGCGGCGCCGACCAGCACGCCGCCCACCGCCTCGTGAAGAAACAGCATACCGATGGTGCCCGCATCCGGCGTGCTGCCCAGTTGCAGGATGCCGAGCAGGATGGTGAACACCACCACCGCGGTGCCGTCGTTGAACAGCGACTCGCCGACGATGGTGGTGGCCAGCGGTTTGGGCGCGCCGGCCGACTTGAGGATGCCCATCACCGCAATCGGGTCGGTGGGGGAGATCAGCGCGCCGAACAGCAGACAGTAGATGAAGTCCACGTGCCAGCCGAACAGGGCGAAGATGTAGTACGCCAGGGTGGCGATCACGCTGGTGGCGATCAGCACGCCGACGGTGGCCAGCAGGCCGATGGGCCACTTGTAGCTGCGCAGGTCATGCAGGTCCACGTGCAGGGCGCCGGCGAACAGCAGGGCCGGCAGGAACCAGGTCATCAGGATGTCGGAGAAATCGATGCGGCGGATGATCTCCTGCGCCTCCAGCTCGATCAGCGGATAGCCGAGCTGGCTCAGGCCCTGAACGACCAGCGAGAAGATCAGCGCGGTGGCCATCACACCGATGGTCGGCGGCAGGCGAATGAAGCGGTAGTTGACGTAGGTGAGCAGGGTGGTGAGGACGATGAAGGCGGCGACGAGGTCGAGCACGGGGTCTCCTTTGGCGGCTGATGTTCGCCTTCCCGGCGATCCTGGAGGCCCGATGATACCTGGCTTGTAACCGGATGTGTGGCGGTAGATGGGCGCCGATCCATGGCAGAACGATGGCAGAAATTCGGAACCGAAGCGGCGCGCCAGGGTCGAGTAACCATGGGTCGGAAGGCTGCAGGGCGCGTGCGTCCTGGCATCAAGGGCATCCTCGCAAGATGCTCCAGCCGCCGGCATTGGACGGCCGATGCGCAATGCATCCGGCCAGCTCGACCCGCCAACGGCGGTCGTTAACTGGAGTCGACATATGCTGAAAAGCTTCGGCAAGGTGCTGCTGGGCGCTGTTGCGCTGGTCGCAGTACTGGCCTTGCTGGTCCACTGGATCACCCCGGCGGTGCTCGCACAGCACCGCGAAGACCTCATCTACTACCTGCAGGCGCACCTGTACCTGGTGTTCGTGTCGATGCTGGCGGCCCTGGCGGTCGGCATTCCGGCCGGCATCCTGCTCAGCCGGCCCGGCCGCGAGCACAGCGCCGAACGCTTCATGCAGGTATTCAACGTCGGCAACACGGTACCGCCGCTGGCGGTGCTGGCCATTGCCCTGTCGGTGGTCGGCATTGGCAATGGTCCGGCGATCCTCGCGCTGTTTCTCGCCTCGCTGCTGCCCATCGTGCGCAACACCTACGAAGGGCTGCGCAACGTGCCGGGTTCGCTCAAGGAGGCCGCCACCGGCATCGGCATGACGCCGCGCCAGGCGCTCTGGCGGGTGGAACTGCCCAATGCGGTGCCGATCATCGTCGGTGGCATTCGCGTGGCGCTGGCGCTGAACGTCGGTACCGCACCGCTGGTGTTTCTGATCGGCGCCAACAGCCTCGGCAGCCTGATCTTCCCCGCCATCGCCCTGGAGAACCAGCCGCTGCTGATTCTCGGCGCCGCCGCCACGGCCTTGCTGGCGCTGCTGCTCGATGGCCTGGTGGCCGCCACCAGCCGCTTCTGGTTCGAGCGTGGGGTGGCCCGTTGAAGGAAACCATGATGAAGTTTTTCGTTTTGTGCTTCGGCCTGCTGCTGGCGGCGACCAGCCAGGCCGCGGAAATTCGTATCGGTGCCAAGGTGTTCACCGAGCAGGTGATCCTTTCCGAACTCACGGCCCAATACCTGCGGCCCCACGGCTACCAGGCGCGCATCGTCGGCAACCTGGGCAGCACCATCGCCTGGAACGCCATGAAGAGCGGCCAGCTGGACCTGACCTGGGAGTACACCGGCACCTCGCTGGTGGCCTACAACAAGGTCACCGAGCGCCTCGACAAGGAGGCTGCCTACCAGCGCGTCAAGGAGCTGGACGCCAAGAGCGGGGCGATCTGGCTGGCGCCGTCGCGGTTCAACAACACCTATGCGCTGGCGCTGCCGGAAAAGGTCGCTGAGGAAAATCCCGACATCCACACCATCAGTGACCTGGCCGGGGCCCTGAAAAAGCCCGGCAAAGGTAGCCGCCTGTTGGCCCTGGATATCGAGTTCGCCAACCGCTCAGACGGCCTCGACGGGTTGGTCAAGGAGTACGGCCTGAGCTTCACCCGTAACGAGATCCGCCAGATGGATCCGGGCCTGGTGTATACGGCGCTGCGCAACGACCAGGTGTTCGTCGGCCTGGTGTACACCACCGATGGCCGCCTGGACTCCTTCGGCCTGCGCCTGCTCGAGGATGACCGCAAGTACTTCCCGGATTACACCGCCGCACCCGTGGTCAACGCCGACTACCTCAAGCAGCACCCGGAGCTGGAAGCGCTGCTCAAGCCACTCGCCGAGCGCCTGGACGATGCCACCATGCGTCGCCTCAATGCCCGCGTCGACGTGGATCGCGAAACCCCTGCGGCAGTAGCGGCCGATTTCCTGCGTCAGGAAAAACTGATCGGGGAGGGCAACTGACATGGATTTCATGACCGCTTTCCAGCATATCGACTGGGCGCAAGTCGCCAGCCTGACCGGTGAACACGTCGCCCTGGTGGGCATCGCCGTGGGCCTGGCGATCCTCATCGGCGTGCCGCTGGGCATCCTGATGACCCGCTTCCCCTGGCTCGCCGGGCCGCTGCAGGGCCTGGCCACCGTGGTGCTGACCCTGCCGGCCATCGCCCTGTTCGGCCTGCTGCTGCCCTTCTACTCGCAATTCGGCCAGGGCCTCGGCCCGTTGCCGGCGGTGACCGCGGTGTTCCTGTATTCGCTGTTGCCGATCCTGCGCAACACCTACCTGGCACTGACCAGCGTCGAGCCGGGCATTCGCGAAGCCGGCAAGGGCATTGGCATGAGCTTCTGGCAGCGCCTGCGCATGGTCGACCTGCCGATTGCCGTACCGGTGATCCTGGCCGGGGTGCGCACCGCCGTGGTGATGAACATCGGGGTGATGACCATCGCCGCGACCATCGGCGCCGGCGGCCTTGGCGTGCTGATTCTCACCGCCATCAGCCGTAGCGACATGGCCACCCTTTTCGTTGGCGCGGTGCTGGTGAGCCTGCTCGCCATCGTCGCCGACCTGTTTTTGCAGTGGCTGCAGAAAACGCTCACTCCCCGTGGCCTGAAAGCCGCCCACTGAGGACTCGAAGATGATTCAGCTCGATAAATTGACCAAGAGATTCCAGCAGAAAGGCAAGGACGTAGTGGCTGTCAACGAAGTCAGCCTGACCGTCGACGAAGGCCATATCTGCGTATTCCTCGGCCCCTCCGGCTGCGGCAAGAGCACCACCCTGAAGATGATCAACCGGCTGATCACGCCGACCTCCGGGCGGGTGCTGATCAATGGCGAGGACACCACCGGCATCGACGAAGTAACCCTGCGCCGCAACATCGGCTACGTGATCCAGCAGATCGGTCTGTTCCCCAACATGACCATCGAGGAAAACATCACCGTGGTGCCCAAACTGCTCGGCTGGGACAAGAAGCGCTGCCACGAGCGGGCCATGGAACTGATGAGCATGGTGCAGCTGGAGCCCAAGCAGTACCTGTCGCGTTACCCGCGCGAACTGTCCGGCGGCCAGCAGCAGCGTATCGGGGTGATCCGCGCCCTGGCTGCCGACGCGCCGGTATTGCTGATGGACGAACCCTTCGGTGCGGTCGACCCGGTCAACCGCGACGCCATCCAGAACGAGTTCTTCCAGATGCAGCGGGCGCTGAACAAGACCGTGATCATGGTCAGCCACGACATCGACGAGGCCATCAAGCTGGGCGACAAGATCGCCATCTTCAAGGACGGCACGCTGCTCCAGTTCGACCACCCGGACACCCTGCTGGCGCACCCGGCGGACGATTTCGTCAGCGGCTTCGTCGGCCAGGACAGCACCCTCAAGCGCCTGCTGCTGATCCGTGCCGAAGACGCCGCCGACGATGCGCCATCGGTACTGGCCGAGACCAGCATCGCCGATGCCGTGGAACTGATGGAAGAGCATGACCGCCGCCACCTGGTGGTCACCGATGCCAACAAGAAGGCCCTGGGCTACGTTCGCCGTCGCGACATGCGCGGCCAGGGCGGCTCGGTGCAACCCTTCGTGCAACCGTTCAACGCCACCGCCGCCCACGATGAACACCTGCGCATCCTGCTGTCGCGCATGTACGAGTTCAACCGCTCGTGGCTGCCGGTGCTCAGCGCCGACAACGACTTTCTCGGTGAAGTCACCCAGGAATCCATCGCCGATTACCTGAGCTCCGGGCGCTCGCGGGGCAAGAGCAGCATCGTCTCGCCGGCCGAGCAGATCGCCAGCTGAAGGTTTGCCCGAAGCCGGTCATGTGTGGCCGGCTTCGGGCGTACCCGTGCTCGCTCAGGCCTGCTCGAAGATCACATAGACCTTGCGGCAGGGCTCCAGCACTTCCCAGGTGCCGGCGAAGCCGGCCGGAATCACGAAGCGGTCACCGGCGCGCACGGTCTTGGCGTTGCCATCGTTGTCACGCAGTACCGATACGCCCTGGAGGATTTCGCAATACTCGTGCTCGGTGTAGCTGACCGTCCACTGGCCGACCGCGCCCTCCCAGATGCCCGTATTGAACTGTCCGCACGGGCTGGCGTAGTGGTTACGCACCTGCTGCTGCGGGTCACCCTTGAGGATCTTTTCGGCCGCCGGGCGGTAGCTCTCGGTGCTGCCTGCGCCCTGGGCGAAATCGACGATCTGCTGGATATTCATATGCGCTTTCCTGGTCAACGTGAACGTACGTCGATCCTGCCACGGCCGTTGCAGGTCGGGGGCGGCGCGGCGTAACGAGTTGTTCGAGTCTATGTTTAAAAAAACGAACGCAGCAAGGGCGTTTAGCCACCAACTGTCAAGAATATTGAAAATTCTGCGAGCGCTGGTTTAGTGTGGTTCGCAGTTTTTGGCCGTAGGGCACCTCAAAAAACCTAGGCGAGGCAGCCAGCGCAAGGCAAAAACAGGTGAAAAAGCGGAGTTTACGTGTTGTAAATGAGCATTTTGATTGGACTCGCATCCGAGCCTGTTTTTAACGCCGCGATGGCAACGCAGTTAGTTTTTAGAGGTGCCCTATAGTGGCCACCAGGCGCTCAGCGCCTTCACCGACGAAGAGGATGATCAGATGACCGGTTTGACCCGTACCGACTGGGAGCAACGTGCCAAGGCTCTGAAGATCGAGACCCGCGCCTACGTGCAGGGTGAATACCAGGCTGCGCAGAGCGGTGAAACCTTCGAGTGCATCAGCCCGGTCGATGGTCGAGTGCTCGGCCAGGTCGCCAGTTGCGACCTGGCCGATGCCGATCTGGCGGTCAAGTCGGCGCGGGCCGCCTTCGACTCCGGTGTGTGGTCGCGTATCGCCCCGGCCAAGCGCAAGGCCAAGATGATCCGCTTCGCCGAGCTGCTGATGGCCAACGCCGAGGAGCTGGCGCTGCTGGAAACCCTCGACATGGGCAAACCGATCAGCGACTCCCTGGGCATCGACATTCCCGCCGCGGCCAACGCCATCCGCTGGAGCGCCGAGGCGATCGACAAGGTTTACGACGAAGTCGCGCCGACGCCCCATGACCAGCTCGGCCTGGTGACCCGCGAGCCGGTCGGCGTGGTGGCGGCCATCGTGCCGTGGAACTTCCCGCTGCTGATGTCCAGCTGGAAGCTCGGCCCGGCCCTGGCCACCGGTAACTCGGTGATCCTCAAGCCGTCCGAGAAATCGCCGCTGACCGCCATTCGGGTGGCCGCCCTGGCCGTCGAAGCCGGCATTCCGGCGGGCGTGTTCAACGTGTTGCCCGGCCACGGCCACACCGTGGGCAAGGCACTGGCGCTGCACATGGACGTCGACACCCTGGTGTTCACCGGTTCGACCAAGATCGCCAAGCAGCTGATGATCTACGCCGGCGAATCGAACATGAAACGCGTGTGGTTGGAGGCCGGCGGCAAGAGCCCCAACATCGTCTTCGCCGATGCGCCGGATCTCAAGGCGGCCGCCGAGTCCGCGGCCAGCGCCATCGCCTTCAACCAGGGCGAGGTGTGCACCGCCGGCTCGCGCCTGCTGGTGGAAAACTCGATCAAGGAGCGCTTCCTGCCGATGGTGGTCGAGGCGCTGCAAGGCTGGAAGGCCGGCAACCCGCTGGACCCGGACACCAACGTCGGTGCGCTGGTCGACAGCCAGCAGATGAACACCGTGCTGCGTTACATCGAGGCCGGCCACAAGGATGGCGCCAAGTTGCTGATCGGCGGCAAGCGCACCCTGGAGGAGAGCGGCGGTACCTATGTCGAGCCGACCATCTTCGACGGCGTGACCAATGCCATGACCATCGCCCGCGAGGAAATCTTCGGCCCGGTGCTCTCGGTGATCGGTTTCGACAGCGCCGAGCAGGCCGTGCAGATCGCCAACGACACCGTATACGGCCTGGCCGCAGCAGTGTGGACGGCGGACATCTCCAAGGCGCACCTGACCGCCCGCGCCCTGCGCGCCGGCAGCGTGTGGGTCAACCAGTACGACGGCGGCGACATGACCGCACCGTTCGGCGGCTTCAAGCAGTCGGGCAACGGTCGTGACAAGTCGCTGCACGCCTTCGACAAGTACACCGAACTGAAAGCCACCTGGATCAAACTCTGATCCTGCAAGGATGAGGCGCGCCAACCAGCGCGCTTGAGCAGACCAGCGGCCGGGCTCCCAGAGCCCGGCCGCTGTGCTTCGTTGGGGAGTCAGTAATGCGTTGGGCAACCTACTTCGCGGTATGCGCGGCGGTGATCAGCATCGGCCTGGCCATGGGCGTGACCATGCCACTGGTGTCGCTGCGCCTGGAGAGCTGGGGCTACGGCTCGTTCGCCATTGGCATCATGGCGGCCACGCCGGCCATTGGCGTGCTGCTGGGCGCCTCGCTGGCCGGCGGGCTGGCGGCGCGCTGCCCGACGCCGCGACTGATGCAGCTGTGCCTGCTGGCCGGTGCGCTGTCGGTCAGCGGGCTGGCACTGCTGCAAAGCTACCCGGTATGGATCCTGCTGCGCCTGCTGCTGGGGATGACCCTGACCGTGGTGTTCATCCTCGGCGAAAGCTGGATCAACCAGTTGGCGGTGGAAAAGTGGCGCGGTCGCCTGGTGGCGTTGTACGGCACCGGCTATGCGCTCAGCCAGCTGTGCGGGCCGCTGCTGCTCAGCGTGCTGGGCACCGAGACCGACCTGGGATTCTGGTTTGGCGTGACGCTGCTGATTGGCGGCTCGCTGATGTTGATCGGTCGCACCGGCGCGCCCAAGGTCGATGCGCACAGCGCCTCCGGGCGCGGCCTGCTGGTGTTCTGCCAGCGCATGCCGGCCATCGCCTGGGCGGTGATGCTGTTCGCCGCGTTCGAGGCGATGATGCTCACCCTGCTGCCGATCTACGGCCTGCGCCAGGGCTTCACCCAGGAAGTGGCATTGCTCATGGCCAGCGTGGTGGTGGTGGGTGATGCGGTGCTGCAGCTGCCCATCGGCTTGCTCGCCGACCGCCTTTCGCGGGTCACCCTGTTCCGCCTGTGCGGGGTGGTGCTGCTGTTCTCCAGCCTGGGCATTCCGCTGCTGCTGCACACCCCGCTGATCTGGCCGGTGCTGGTGCTGTTCGGTGCCAGCGCGGGTGGCCTGTTCACCCTGTCGCTGATCCTGATCGGCGAGCGCTTTCGCGACGACCAATTGGTGCGCGCCAACGCCCATGTGGCGCAACTCTGGGGTATCGGTTGCCTGATCGGGCCGCTGGCCACCGGCGCGGTGAGCCAGTGGGTCAGCGGGCATGCGCTGCCGCTGTTGATGGCAGCGGGGGCCGTGGCGTTCATCTGGCTGGCCTGGCGGCCCCATGCCTTCGACGAACAGGTAGCGCTATAGCATTTTCTCCAGGCCGATGGCCCGGGCGAACCAGGCATTGAAGCGCCGCCAGCGGCTGCCGGGTTCCTCGGTGAGGACGAATGCCTGGCCATCGTCCTCACCGACCCAGACCATGCGCGTGCCGTTGCCATCGGGCTGCAGGCGCACCTCGTAACTTACCGAGGGCTTCATGCCCTGCAACGCCAGCTCGCGCAGGTAGGCGGCCAGCTGCGGGCTGTCGACCAGCACGCCAACCTCGGTATTCCACAGCACCGAGCGCGGGTCGACGTTGAACGAGCCGACGAAGGATTTCTGCTTGTCGATGACGATGGCCTTGCTGTGCAGGCTGGAGTTGGAACTGCCGCTGAAGCTGTAGGCCGGTGGCGAGTCTGCGCCCGGCTGGCTGCGCAGCTCGAACAGGCGCATGCCGTGCTCGAGCATTTCCTGCCGGTAGGGCGCGTAACCACCGTGCACGGCCGGCACGTCGGTGGCTTCCAGGGCGTTGGTGAGCAAACGGATATCCACGCCGTTGTCGGCCAGGCCGATCAGGTATTGCAGGCCGGCTGGCGCGGGCACGAAGTAGGCGGAGACCATCACCAGATCGCTCTTGGCGCCCTGCAGGTGCGGCGCCAGCTGGGTGGTGAGCAGCAAGTGCGGGTCGGGCTCGCCGCTGGCCAGCACCTTGCTCGGCGCATCCCACAGGGCGACGCCCGGCGCCCAGATCAGCTCGTCGAGCCACACCTCGAGCTTGGGGCTGTGCTGGTAGGCGAGCAGGCGCTCGTAGAGCTCCGGCTGCTCGACGCGAGCGCTGTCCAGGTAGTCGCGCAGACCCCTGCGGGCTTTGTCCAGATCCTTCTGCGAGGGCTGGCGCCAGACAAATTCATCGATGGGCTTGCTCAGCCGGCTGTTCCAGTATTGATCGAAACTCTCTGCCAGATCCCTGGCCACCGGCCCGACCGACAGCATGTCGATGTCGGTGAAGTTCATGTTCGGCTCGGCGTCGAAATACTCGTCGCCCAGGTTGCGCCCGCCGACGATGGCTGCCGCGCTGTCGGCCAGCCACAGCTTGTTGTGCATGCGCCGGTGCTGCTGGGAGAGGTTCAGGCCGCGACCGATCACCCGGGTGACGCCGTTCAGGCGACCCAGGTGCAGCGGGTTGAACACGCGAACCTGGATATTCGGGTGGGCAGCGAGCAGGGCGATCCTGTAGTCCTCGCCGTCGCTGGTGGTGTCATCGAGCAGGATGCGGATGCGCACGCCGCGGTCGGCGGCCTGCAGCAGTTCCTTGACCAGGGCGCGGGTGCTCAGGCCGTCATGCACGATGTAGTACTGCAGGTCGAGGCTGTGCTGCGCCGCGCGGATCAGCTCGGCGCGGGCGGCGAAGGCCTCGTTGCTGGCCGGCAGCAGGCGAAAGCCGGAATGGCCCTGGTGTTCGGCGGCGCGCCGCTGCAGGGCTGCGCCAAACGAGGAGTCGGCGGCGGGCAGCGCCTGGCTGGGGATGATCGGCACCTGGTTGGTACAGCCGCCGAGCATCAGCAGAGCGATAAAGAGCACGCGCAAGGGCACAGTTGCAGCCTCCAATCGGCTGTCCGGATGTGCTGATAGGACGACGCTGCGCTGGGAAAAATTCAGTCTCTCGGCGCTGGCAACGCTGCGAGCATGGCCGCCACGGTTTCACCGACCTTGCGCACCGCGGCTTCGATAGTCGGGCTGGGGCGCGAGGCGTAGTTCATGCGCAGGCAATTGCGGTATTTGCCGGCGGCGGAAAAAATGCTGCCCGGGGCGATCTGGATCTTGTCGGCGGCCAGTTCGCGGTTCAGGCGCTGGCTGTCGAAGCCTTCGGGCATCTCCACCCAGAGCATGAAGCTGCCTTGCGGGCGGCTGACCCGCACCGACGGCGGGAAGTAACGGCTCACCCAGTCGCTCATCTGCTCCAGGTTGCGCGCGTATTGCCCACGCATGCGGCGCAGGTGCGGCTCGTAATGGCCGCCCTCGATGTATTCGGCCAGTGCCAGTTGCGGCAGCTGCGCGGTGGTGCCGGTGCCCATGTACTTCATGTGCAGCACCTGGTTGAGGTAGCGCCCCGGGGCGATCCAGCCGACCCGAAAACCGGGTGCCAGGGTCTTGGAAAACGAGCTGCACAAGAGCACCCGGCCGTCGTCATCGTAGGACTTGATGGTGCGCGGGCGCGGGTAGTGAAAGGCCAGCTCGCCGTACACGTCGTCCTCGATGATCGCCACGTCGTGGCGCTGGGCCAGGGCCAGCAGGGCGCGCTTGTTGGCCTCCGGCATGATGTAGCCCAGCGGGTTGTTGCAGTTGGGCGTGAGCTGAATGGCCTTGATCGGCCACTGCTCGAGGGCCAGCTCCAGGGCTTCGATACTGATCCCGGTCAGCGGGTCGGTGGGCAGCTCCAGGGCCTTCATGCCGAAGCCCTTGAGGGCCTGCATGACGCCATGAAAGCTCGGCGAGTCGACGGCGACGATATCGCCCGGCACGCAGATCGCCCGGATCGCGGCCGACAGCGCCTCGTGGCAGCCGGTGGTGATGACGATGTCCTCATAGGACAGCTGGCAGCCGGAATCCAGGGTCAGGCGGGCAATCTGTTCACGCAGGCGCGGGTCGCCATGGATACTGCCGTAGGTGAGGGTGTGCAGCTCCTGCTTGCGACTCAGCCGTGACAGCGCGCGCAACAGCGGCTTGAGCGTCGGGCTGTCGATATCCGGGCGCCCGCGGCCCAGCTGCACGAAGTCGGGCCGCGGCTGCGGGGCGATCTGCTCCAGCACCTGATCCCACTGCGAGACCTCCACGGGCCGTTGCGGTGCCCGGCTGACCCTGGGCAGCGCCGGCTTGTCGCGCCCTGGCGGCACGAAATAGCCGGACTTCGCTTTCGGCAGGGCCAGGCCGCGGTCTTCCAGGTGCCGGTAGGCCTGCTGCACGGTGCTCAGGCTGACCCCATGTTCCTGGCTCAGGGCGCGCACCGAGGGCAGCCGGTCACCCGGGCGGTACAGGCCCTGCTCGATGCGTTCACCAAGCAGATCGGCGAGGTTGGTGTAGAGGGTCATGTTCGCGCACCTGTCTGGGAAATTGCTGGCGGAGCCATACAGATTGCCCTGCAATCGACCATTCAGTTGGCAATCGGCGGGATCTGTATGGATTTAATTCCGATTCTTTGCATCTGTCATGCTTTTTCCGCAGTCGCCATCATGATCTCCCATACCCCCAGGGCGCAGGAGAGCGACATGAACGGGCTGAGCGATGTGCGATTGACCTTGAAAGGCAGCGAGCTGGCGAGCGGTGCAGGGCTGCGCCTGTCGGGCGTGCCGGCGCGTATGGCGATGACGCACCGTTGGCAATGCTTCCTGCGCCGCCTGACCACCCGGCGCGCCTTGCTCGAACTCAGCGATGCGCAGTTGCGTGACATCGGCCTGAGCCGCGAGCAGGCACGTCGTGAAGCCAGGCTGCCGTTCTGGAAACTTTGACTCGAGACAGGTAGCGCTGCGCTCAACCGCAGGCTACGGGCTGCGCACGGACACAGTCAGGTCAGTTCCTTGAGGCGGTGCCAGAGCATGCCCAGCGCCAGCAAGGGTGAGCGCAGATGGCGGCCGCCGGGGAAGGTCATGTGCGGCACCTTGGCGAACAGCTCGAAGCCGCCGCCGGCTTGCCCGGCAATGGCCTCGGCGAGCAGCTTGCCGGCCAGGTGCGTGGCGTTCACGCCGTGCCCCGCATAGGCCTGGGCGTAGAACACGTTGGGTTGATCCTTGAGCCGGCCAACCTGCGGCAGGCGGTTGGCGCCGATGCCGATCATCCCGCCCCACTGGTACTCGATGCGCACGTGCTGCAACTGCGGGAATACGGCGAGCATCTTCGGGCGCATGTAGGCGGCGATATCCGCCGGGTCGGTGCCGGAGTAGCGACAGGCGCCGCCGAACAGCAGGCGGCGGTCGGCGGACAGGCGGTAATAGTCGACCGCCACCCGCTGGTCGCAGAGCGCCATATTCTGCGGGATCAGTGCGCTGGCCTGCTCCTCGCCCAGTGGCTCGGTGGCGATGATGTAGCTCCCCGCCGGCAGCACCTTGCCGCCCAGGCTCGGGTTGAGGTCGCGGATATAGGCATTGCAGGCCAGCACCAGTTGCCCGGCACGCACCACGCCCTGGGCGGTGTGCACGCGGATTTCGCTGCCGTAGTCGATGCGTGTGGCGGGTGAGTGTTCGAACAGGCGCACGCCAAGGCTCTGCGCCGCAGCCGCTTCGCCCAGCGCCAGGTTGAGCGGGTGCAAGTGGCCCGAGCCCATGTCGATCATGCCGCCGACATAGCGCTGCGAGCCGACCACCTCGTGCATCTGTTCCGGTTGCAGCAGGCGCAGTTCGTGGCGATAGCCGAGGCTCTGCAGCTCGGCGGCATCCTCGGCGAAGCCGGCCAGGTCACGTGGCTTGTTGGCCAGGTCGCAGTAACCCCAGGTCAGGTCGCAGGCGATGTCGAATTGCGCGACCCGCCGCCGTACGAGCTCCACCGCCTCCAGGCCCATCAGCTTCAGCTCGCGCACACCGTCCTTGCCGATCACCGGCTCGAACTGCTCGACGCCATGGCCGACCCCGCGAATCAGCTGCCCGCCATTGCGCCCGCTGGCACCCCAACCGATGCGATGGGCTTCCACGAGCACCACCGAGAGGCCTTTGTGCGCCAGCTCGATGGCCGTGTTGAGGCCCGAGAAGCCACCGCCGACGATGCACACGTCGGCACGCTGCTCACCTTGCAGGGCCGGCAAGTCGAGGGCCTGGTTGACGCTGGCGGCGTAATACGAGGGCGCATGCTCGGCGCTATGAACCGGCGGGTGGGCACGGACGGTCATGTGCAGGATCCTGAGTGTTATGTGCCTAAAAATGGACGAAGCATAAGCGCGGAATCCGCTGTGAGCCAACCGGCGATCAGCTTGGCAGGCCGAGCTTTGCGCTGGCTGGGCCCGCCTGTACCATGCTCGCCTGCCGTTCCAGAGCCATTGCCATGAGTTGTACCAGCCGCAAGATCGACCTGCTGCGCCGCCAGATTCCACGCTTCGACTGCGTTCCCGGCTGCCACGATTGCTGTGGCCCGGTGACCGCGTCTTCGCAGGAAATGTCGCGCCTGCCGCGCAAGACCGCCGCCGAGCAGGAAGCAGCCCTGGCCGAGTACAACTGCGTGCATCTCGGGCCCCAGGGCTGTCAGGTATACGACCAGCGCCCGCTGATCTGCCGGCTGTTCGGCACCACGCCGAATCTGCCATGCCCCCACGGCCGCGGCCCCGAGCAGCCGATCGAGGCGCAGGTGGAGCACCAGGTGCACCAGTTGATCGCCAGCACCCGCCAGGTGCTCGTCTAGCCGATTACTCCGGCACCGGCAGCGCCAGGCTCTCCTTCACTTCTTCCATCACGATGTAGCTCTTCGACTCGCGCACATGGGGCAGCTTGAGCAGGATGTCGCCGAGCAGCTTGCGGTAGCTGGCCATCTCGTTGATGCGTGCCTTCACCAGGTAGTCGAAGTCGCCGGACACCAGGTGGCACTCCAGTACGTGGGGCAGCTTGAGCACGGCGCGGCGGAAGTCCTCGAAGGTGTCGCCGGACTTGTAGTCCAGGCTGATCTCCACGAATACCAGCAGGCTGGCCTTGAGATTCTGCGGATTGAGGCGGGCGTGGTAGCCCATGATGATGCCTTCACGCTCCAGGCGGCGAACCCGTTCCGTGCACGGCGTGGTCGACAGCCCGACCCGTTCGCCCAGCTCGGTGAAGGAGATCCGTCCGTCCTCCTGGAGGATGCGCAGGATGTTGCGGTCGATCTTGTCCAGCTCGCGGCGGCTCTGATGTTGCGTACGCATGCTCGGCACCCCTCCGTGAAAGGCTGTTAAAGCCAGAATTCCCTTCGAATATACGGGTGTATACAGTGAAAAGCACTGCCATTCACTTTCTATACTGTACGCATCGACTTCTCAAATCGTAATACGCCAGTGCATCGTCGCGGCGAGGAGAATAATATGCGGGTTCTGGTGCTTGGTAGCGGTGTGATCGGTACGGCCAGTGCGTATTACCTGGCCCGCCAGGGGCTCGAGGTGGTGGTCGTGGATCGCCAGGACGGCCCGGCCATGGAAACCAGCTTCGCCAACGCCGGCCAGGTGTCGCCGGGTTATGCCTCGCCCTGGGCGGCCCCGGGCATTCCGTTGAAGGCCATCAAGTGGCTGCTGCAGAAGCACGCGCCGCTGGCGATCAAGCTGACCGGCGATATCGACCAGTACCTGTGGATGGCGCAGATGCTGCGCAACTGCACCGCCAGCCGTTATGCGGTGAACAAGGAGCGCATGGTGCGCCTGTCCGAGTACAGCCGTGACTGCCTCGACGAACTGCGCGCGGAAACCGGCATCGGCTACGAAGCGCGCCAGCTCGGCACCACCCAGCTGTTCCGCACCCAGGCGCAGCTGGACAACGCCGCCAAGGACATCTCGGTGCTCGAGCAGTCCGGCGTGCCCTATGAGCTGCTCGACCGCGCCGGCATCGCCAAGGTCGAACCGGCCCTGGCCAGCGTCACCGACAAGCTCGCCGGTGCCCTGCGCCTGCCCAATGACCAGACCGGCGACTGCCAGCTGTTCACCCGCAAGCTGGCCGAGATGGCCGCCGCGCTGGGCGTGCAGTTCCGCTTCGGGCAGAACATCCAGCGCCTCGACGTTGCCGGTGACCGCGTCAATGGCGTGTGGATCGACGGCAAGCTGGAAACCGCCGACCGCTACGTGCTGGCCCTGGGCAGCTACAGCCCGCAACTGCTCAAGCCGCTGGGCATCCGCGCGCCGGTTTACCCGCTCAAGGGCTATTCGCTGACCGTGCCGATCACCAACCCGGACATGGCGCCGACCTCGACCATTCTCGACGAGACCTACAAGGTCGCCATCACCCGTTTCGATCAGCGCATCCGCGTCGGTGGCATGGCCGAGATCGCCGGGTTCGACCTGAGCCTCAACCCGCGCCGCCGTGAAACCCTGGAGATGATCGTCGGTGACCTGTATCCCCAGGGCGGCGACCTGAGCCAGGCGGAGTTCTGGACCGGCTTGCGACCGGCCACCCCGGATGGCACGCCGATCGTTGGCGCCACCCCCTATCGAAACCTGTTTCTGAACACCGGACACGGTACCCTAGGCTGGACCATGGCCTGCGGCTCCGGTCGCCTGCTGGCCGACCTGATCGCCAGGAAGCGCCCGCAGATCAGCAGCGAAGGCCTGGATATTTCCCGTTACGGTAGCCCCAAGGAGTTGAACAACCATGTCCATACAGCGCCTGCGAACTGAGCCGCGCCTGAGCGAAATCGTCATTCACAACGGCACCGTCTACCTGGCTGGCCAGCTGGATGAAAAACACAGCGAAGGCATCGAGGCGCAGACCAAAGCGACCCTGGACAGCATCGACGCCTTCCTGGCCGAGGCCGGCACCGACAAGACGCGCATCCTGTCGATCACCATCTTCCTCAAGGATATCGATGATCGCGAGGGCCTGAACAAGGTCTGGGATGCCTGGGTGCCGGCTGGCCAGTCGCCGGCCCGTGCCTGTGTCGAAGCCAAGCTGTATTCGCCGGATGTGCTGGTGGAAATGACGGTGATCGCGGCGCTGCCTTAATGGTTAGCTAGCGACCCTCTGAGATTGTCCGGCTGTCATCAAGGCTTGAGCGTAACTCGGTTCGCTTTTGTGGGAGCGGGCCATGCCCGCGAAAATCGCGGGCATGGCCTAGGCGGCCCCGCCCGCTTCCACAGATAGAACTCTGTCTAGCGCCTCAACTGTTGTATGTCTTCTTACGCCCTTCGAGATAACCATGCGTCCCGCCCGTGCCCTGATCGATCTGCAAGCCCTGCGTCACAACTACCAACTGGCCCGTGAGCTGGCTGGCGCCCGTGCGCTGGCGGTGGTCAAGGCCGATGCCTACGGGCATGGCGCAGTGCGTTGCGCCCAGGCGCTGGAGGATAAGGCCGATGGTTTCGCGGTGGCTTGTATTGAAGAGGCCCTGCAACTACGTGCGGCGGGCATCGGCGCGCCGATCCTGCTGCTCGAAGGCTTTTTCGAGGCCAGCGAACTGGCGCTGATCGAGCAGCATGACCTGTGGACAGTGGTGCATGCCCAGTGGCAGCTCGAGGCCATCGAACAGGCAGCGCTGAAGCGCCCGCTGAATGTCTGGCTCAAGCTCGACAGCGGCATGCACCGGGTCGGCTTCCACCCGGCCGATTACCAGGCCGCCTACCGGCGCCTGCTGGCCAGCGGCAAGGTGGCGAAGATCGTGCTGATGAGCCACTTCTCCCGCGCCGACGAACTCGATTGCCCGCGCAGCGATGAGCAGCTGGCGGTGTTCCAGCAGGCCCGCGACGGCCTGGCCGCCGAGATCAGCCTGCGCAATTCGCCGGCGCTGCTGGGCTGGCCGAGCATCCCCAGCGACTGGTCGCGCCCCGGCATCATGCTCTACGGTGCCACGCCGTTCGAGCAGGCTCAGGAAGTCGCCGCGCGGTTGCAGCCGGTGATGACCCTGGAGTCCAAGGTCATCAGCGTGCGTGATTTGCCGGCCGGCGAGCCGGTCGGCTACGGCGCGCGCTTCGTCAGCGAGCGCCCTACGCGGGTCGGCGTGGTCGCCATGGGCTATGCCGACGGTTACCCGCGCCATGCGCCGACCGGCACGCCGGTGCTGATCGACGGCCAGCCGTCGCGCATCATCGGCCGTGTTTCCATGGACATGCTCACCGTCGACCTCAGCGATC
This sequence comes from Pseudomonas sp. G34, assembly GCF_031119625.1. Taxonomy (GTDB): domain Bacteria; phylum Pseudomonadota; class Gammaproteobacteria; order Pseudomonadales; family Pseudomonadaceae; genus Aquipseudomonas. Next base: position 176,005 of record NZ_JAVHZV010000027.1, on the reverse strand, counting down.
TGCCGGGCGCCGGCCTGGGCAGCCGCGTCGAGTTCTGGGGCCGCGGCGTGCTGGCCAGCGATGTCGCCATGGCCGCCGGCAGCATTCCCTACCAGTTGTTTTGTAATGTGCGGCGGGTGCCGCTGATCTACAGCGAAGCCTGAGCGGCTGCTCATGATCGTTCAGCCCAGGTTCGTCGATTTTGGCAGCTAGTGGCAGAAGCGGCCGTTCCCCTATCCCGTGGGAACGGGCCATGCCCGTGATTTTTCGCGGGCATGGACTAGGCGTCCCCACCCGCTCCCACACTGGAACAGTGACGGCTGCTTCTACCTTGTAGCTGCCGCCTCATGCCCATGAAGATCATCAACAGGTTCTGAGCGGGATACGACCCCAAGTGTTCGGGCTGTTGTAAATACTGAACACTGTCGCCATGATAAGACCACTTTTCATGGCTTCACTGGGGGTATCCAACATTGGACGTCGGTCTTCGCCTGCAATCGATCCGCAAGCAAAAAGGGCTTTCCCAGCGCGAACTCGCCAAGCGGGCAGGGGTTACCAACAGCACCATCTCGATGATCGAGAAGAACAGCGTGAGCCCGTCGATCAGCTCGCTGAAGAAGGTGCTGGCCGGGATTCCCATGTCGCTGGTGGAATTCTTCTCCCTGGAAGCCGAGCAGGACAACCAGGTGCAGGTGGTCTACCGCGCCAGTGAGCTCACCGATATCCACAGCGGTGCGATCACCATGAAGCTGATCGGCAAGGCGCACCCCAGCCGGGCCATCTCCTTTCTCGATGAAACCTACCCGCCGCACAGCGACACCGGCCTGGAGATGTACGCCCACGAGGGCGAGGAGACCGGCATGCTGGTCGAAGGGCGCCTGGAGCTGACCGTCGGTGACGAGGTGTTCATCCTCGAAAGTGGCGACAGCTACTACTTCGAAAGCAGCCGGCCGCACCGTTTCCGCAATCCGTTCGATCAGCCGGCGCGGTTGATCAGTGCCACCACGCCCGCCAACTTCTAGGTTCACGCCCGGCAATCTGCGTCGTCGTTGATCTGCGTCATGGGGTCACGCATCCCGCCGCCCAGGCCAGTCGGTATACTTTGCCGGCTTGCGAAACCCTGGCCGCGAGCGTGATTAGCCACCCATGAGGGCATCTGAGTGAACCCAATGAGAAGCATGCTGCTAGCGCCGGCCATCGCCCTGGCGCTATGGGCCGTGACCGCCCAGGCGAACAACGACGAAGCGATTGCCGAGCGGATCAAACCCGTCGGCCAGGTGTGCATCGCCGGGCAGCAATGCCAGGGCGTCGAAACCGTGGCGACCGCCGCCGCGGGGGCCGCCCGCAGCGCCGACGACATCATTGCCAGGCATTGCACGGCCTGCCACACCAGCGGCCTGCTGGGTGCGCCGAAGATCGGCGACACGGCGGCCTGGAAGGAACGTGCCGACCACCAGGGCGGCCTGGACGGCATCCTCGCGGCGGCGATCAACGGCATCAACGCCATGCCGCCCAAGGGCACCTGCGGTGATTGCTCGGACGACGAATTGCGCGCCGCCATCCAGAAGATGTCCGGCCTGTAGAGCAGCGTTGTCTACGCCCGCCAGAGCCGCCGAGAGGCGGCTTTGTTGTTTCAGGGTGATGACAACATGCAGCAAAAAGCGCAGCGGGGGAGTCCAACGGGAACGATCCCGACCGTTGGCCTGGAGAACCGCATGCCCCAATCCCGTACCCTCGAGCAAGCTGTCGACCACGTGCTGGAAGCAATCGACGGGCCGATTCGCCTCGGTCTGCCCCTTGGTCTGGGCAAGCCCAATCGCTGGGTCAACGCGCTGTATGCGCGGCTGCGCGAGCTGCCCGAGCGGCAGCTGACCATCTACACGGCGCTGTGCCTGGGTCGGCCCCAGGCCGGACAGGAATTGCAGCGGCGCTTTCTCGAGCCCTTCGTCGAGCGGATCTACGGCGACTACCTCGAACTGGATTTTCTTGCCGACCTGCAGGCCGATCAGTTGCCGGCCAACGTGCGGGTCGAGCAGTTCTTCCTTCAGCCCGGCAGCCTGCTCGACAGTGCGCCGACCCAGCAGGACTACACCAGCAGCAACTACAGCCATGCGGCCCGCGACCTGAACGCCAAGGGCGTCAACGTGGTGGCCCAGCTGGTCGCGGTCGACTCCGCGCGGCCCCAGCATTTCAGCCTCAGCTGCAACCCGGATATCACCCTCGACCTGCTGCCGATGCTGCAGGAGCGGCGCGCTCGCGGCGAAACCATTCTCTGCCTGGCCCAGGTGCACGAGGCACTGCCGTATATGGCCGGCGACGCCGAACTCGGCCGCGAGGTCTTCGATATCCAGCTGCAGGAAACCGAAGCCACCACCTTGTTTTCCACGCCGAACATGCCGGTCACGGTGCAGGATCACTGCATCGGCCTGCATGCCAGCACCCTGGTGCGCGACGGCGGCAGCTTGCAGATCGGCATCGGCGCCATGGGTGATGCGGTCAGCGCCGCGCTATTGCAGCGGCATCGCGACAACCCGGCGTACCGTGGCGTGCTCGATGACCTGCAGAGCGGTCAGGTGCATCCGCTGAGCACCCAGCTGGGTGACCTGGAGGCTTTTCGGACCGGGCTGTACGGCTGCAGCGAGATGTTCGTCAATGGCCTGCTGGATCTGGCCGAGGCGGGGGTGATTCGCCGTGTCGTCTACCCGGACGTGCGCGTGCAGCGCCTGGCCAGTGCCGGCGCGCTGGATGCCAGCGGCCAGCCGCGCAGCGTGCAGGCGATGCTCGACGCCGGCCTGTCGGCGCGCCTGGATGAAGCCGCGCTGGCCTGGATGCAGGAGGGCGGGCTGCTCGACGCCAACCTCAAGATGCAGGGCGAGAACCTGCTGCTGCCGACCGACCAGCAGTGCTCGACCGACCTCTCCGATCCGCTCAGCCAGGCGGCCCTGGGCGATTACCTGACGCCCGCTGCCCATGGCGTGGTGGTGCATGGCGGCTTCTTTCTCGGGCCGCAGTCGTTCTACGCGCGCCTCAACGCCATGCCCCCGGAGCAGCGCAATCGCTTCGGCATGACCGGCATCGGCTTCATCAACGAGCTGTACGGCCAGGAAGAGCTCAAGCGCCTGCAGCGCGTCGACGCGCGCTTCATCAACAGCGCGTTCACCGTCACCCTGCTCGGCGCGGCGGTGGCCGACCAGCTGGAAGATGGCCGGGTGCTCAGCGGTGTGGGCGGGCAGTACAATTTCGTCGCCCAGGGCCATGCGCTGCCTGGCGGCCGCTCGATCCTGCTGCTGCGCAGCTGGCGCGAATCGGCGGGCGAGGTCAGCTCCAATATCGTCTGGGAATATGGTCACGTGACCATTCCCCGTCATCTGCGCGATGTGGTGATCACCGAATACGGTATCGCCGACCTGCGCGGCAAGACCGATTCCCAGGTGGTCGAGGCGCTGCTCGCGGTCGCCGATTCACGCTTCCAGCAAGAGCTGATGCAGCAGGCCATCGCCGCCGGCAAGCTGACGGAGGATTTTCGCCTCGAAGCGCGCTACACCGACAACACCCCCGAACGCCTGGAGCAGATTGCCGGGCGGCATCGGGCGATGTTCGGCGAGTACCCGCTGGGCAGCGACTTCACTGACGAGGAGCAGGCGCTGTTGCGGGCGCTGACTTGGCTGAAGGGCAAGTTCCGCCTGAGCGAAGTGCTGGAGCTGGGCAAGGCGGCGATCGATGCGCCGCCTGCCGAGGCGTTTCCCGCTGCCCTGCAGCGCATGGGCCTGGAGCGGCCCGACGGTCTGCGCGAGGAGCTGTACCAACGGCTGGTGCTGGCCGGGCTGCAGGCTACTCGAGAAAGGTGACCTGGCCGCCGGCCAGGGACTGGATACGCGCCAGGGATTCGATCCGATAACCCGCGGCGTCCAGCGCAGCGCGGCCGCTCTGGAACGACTTCTCGATCACCACGCCGATGCCGGCGATGCTCGCACCGGCCTGGCCGACCAGGTCGATCAGTGCCTTGGCAGCGTGGCCGTTGGCCAGGAAGTCGTCGACCAGCAAGACGTGATCATTGGCGTTCAGGTGCTTGGAGGAAATCGCCAGGGTGCTCTCGGTCTGCTTGGTGAACGAGAACACCTTGGAGATGTACAGGTTGTCGGTGAGGGTCAGCGACTGGTACTTGCGGGCGAAGATCACCGGCACGCCCAGTTCCAGACCGGCCATCACCGCCGGTGCGATGCCCGAGGCCTCGATGGTGACGATCTTGGTGATGCCCTGACCTTTGAACCGCTCGGCGAACTCGTGGCCGATCTCCTTCATCAACTGTGGGTCGATCTGGTGATTCAGAAAGGCGTCGACCTTGAGCACCTGCTCGGAGAGGACGGTACCTTCACTGCATATCTTCTGTTTCAACGACTCCACGATCGATCCTCTGGGCTCAAGAGCAAAGCAGCGGATTTTCCCTCAAAATGCCGTTCATTTGTAGCGAAACCGTACGCGCAGCGCTCCGCTCATCCATTGCAGGTACAAACGCAGCGCTCAGGCGCTTTTGATCAGCCGGCGCAAAATATCCTTGGGAATCCCGCGCGTATCCAGGGGCAGCTTGTCCGGCGCGGGCTCCAGGCCCAGTTCGAACAGCCAGTTGAGGGCGTATTCGCGCAGCTGCTTCTGCTCGTAGTCGTGCCACTGCTGGCGCAGGGTCGGAAAGTAATCGATCTCGTAATCGAAGGCGCGCAGCGGCTTGCGGCCGGTCAGCGCGGCGCTGAGCAGCGGGTGGGCATTGAGGTCGTTCAGCGTGAACAGAAAGGACTCGCGCATGGCCACGTGCTGCGCCACATCGAGATTCGGCACGGCGGTGTAACGATCCGGGTTGAGCTGGATCTGCTGGCGCTCGTCGCTGCCCTGATCGTCCGGCGACAGGCTCAGCAGCGTGCCGGCTTCCATGTCGAGCCAGTGCTCGAGGGTTTCGCGACCGTTGATCAACTGGGTCAGGGTATCGAGGTCGAGAGTGAGCGTGCGCATGGTGCCGGGCCTCTTTGCAAAGGAGCTTCACGGAGAACGGAATGCCCGGCCTCGGTGGCCGGACCTTCACTCTGACTACGAAATGTTACGCAGGTGCCCGTCGCGAGCAGGCGCGGCGAAAACCGGTTTCGGGGTGTCGGCGGCTGAGGCGCGTAGCCCGCGATAAATCGCCCAGATCAGCATAAGCCTGTGACCGGATTGAATCATCGAGACCTGCGCCGCACGTTCCATCGCCCTTCGCGGGCATGGCCCGCTCCCACATTCGTCCCGCAGGCAACTCTGCCCCCGAAGAACTCATGCCATCAGTCCGTAGCCTGGGTTGAGCCGTGCGATAGCCAGGGTGATTCCCGGGTGTCGCTGCGCTCGACCCGGGCTAGGGTCTTGCGGCGTCAGCGCTTGAGCATTGCCCGCATGCTGGCCAGGGCATCATTGCCGCGGGCGGCCTTGACCTCCACGGGCGCTTCCTCCTGGCCTTCCCAGACCAGATCCTCCGGCGGCAATTCGTCGAGGAAGCGGCTTGGCGTGCATTCGATGATCTCGCCGTACTGCTTGCGCTTGGCGGCAAAGGTCAGCGCCAGGTTGCGTTTGGCGCGGGTGATGCCCACGTAGGCCAGGCGCCGCTCTTCCTCGATGGTGTCGGACTCGATGCTGGAGCGGTGGGGCAGGATCTCCTCCTCGAAGCCGATGATGTACACCGACGGAAACTCCAGGCCCTTGGAGGCGTGCATGGTCATCATCTGCACGCCATCGGCGCCTTCTTCTTCTTCCTGCTGGCGCTCGAGCATGTCGCGCAGGACCAGCTTGCCGATGGCGTCCTCGATGGTCATGTCGCCTTCCTCATCCTTGTCGAGGGTGTTCTTCAGCGCATCGACGAGGAACCACACGTTGCCCATGCGCGCCTCGGCGACCTTGTCGCTGGAGGCGTTCTGGCGCAGCCAGTTCTCGTAGTCGATGTCCATGACCATGCTGCGGATCGCGGCGATCGGTTCGTTGACCACGCACTGCTCGCGCACGCCGTCCATCCAGCGCTTGAAGCGCGCCAGGCGCTCGGTGTAGCGGCTGTCCAGGTGTTCGCCGAGGCCGATCTCGTCACTGGCGGCGTACATGCTGATCTTGCGCTCGTTGGCGTAGTTGCCGAGCTTTTCCAGGGTGGTCGAGCCGATCTCGCGGCGCGGCACGTTGATCACCCGCAGGAAGGCGTTGTCGTCATCCGGGTTGACCAGCAGGCGGAAGTAACTCATCAGGTCCTTCACTTCCTGGCGGGCGAAGAAGCTGGTGCCACCGGACAGGCGATAGGGAATCTGGTGGTGCTGCAGCTTCAGCTCCATCAGCTTGGCCTGGTAGTTGCCACGGTAGAGGATGGCGAAGTCGCTGTACGGGCGCTGGGTGCGCAGGTGCTCGGTGAGAATCTCCAGGGCCACGCGTTCGCACTCGGCGTCTTCGTTGCGGGTGCGGATCACGCGGATCTCGTCGCCCATGCCCATCTCGCTCCACAGCTGCTTCTCGAAGGCGTGGGGGTTGTTGGCGATCAGGGTGTTGGCGCACTTGAGGATGCGGCTGGTGGAGCGGTAGTTCTGCTCGAGCATCACCACCTTCAGCGACGGGTAATCCTCCTTGAGCAGGTTGAGGTTTTCCGGCCGCGCGCCGCGCCAGGCGTAGATCGACTGGTCGTCGTCGCCAACCACGGTGATCTGGTTGCGCATGCCTACCAGCAATTTCACCAACAGGTACTGGCTGGAGTTGGTGTCCTGGTATTCGTCGACCAGCAGGTAGCGAATGCGGTTCTGCCACTTTTCCAGGATGTCCTGGTGCTCCTGGAACAGCTTCACCGGCAGCAGGATCAGGTCGTTGAAGTCCACCGCGTTGTACGCCTTGAGCGTGCGCTGGTAGTGCAGGTAGACGATGGCGGCGGTCTGTTCCTTGGGGTTGCGCGCATTGGCCAGGGCCTCGTCGGGCAGGATCAGGTCGTTCTTCCAGCTGTCGATGTAGTTCTTGACCTCGTCGGCGCCATCATCGCCGGCATATTCCTTCTGCATGATGTCGGTGAGCAGTGCCTTGATGTCGCCGTCATCGAAGATCGAGAAGCCGGGCTTGTAGCCCAGGCGCGCGTACTCCTTGCGGATGATGTTCATGCCCAGGTTGTGGAAGGTCGACACTGTCAGGCCACGGGCCTCGGGGCCCTTGAGCAGGCTGCCGACACGCTCCTTCATCTCCCGCGCAGCCTTGTTGGTGAAGGTCATGGCGACGATGTGCTGGGCGCGGATGCCGCAGTTCTGTACCAGGTGGGCGATCTTGCGGGTGATCACGCTGGTCTTGCCGGAGCCTGCGCCGGCGAGCACCAAAAGAGGGCCGCCGACGTAGTTCACGGCTTCTTGTTGCCGGGGGTTGAGTCGGGACATCGTGTCTATCGCGAAGAGAAGTGGCCGCGCATTTTAGCTGAAAGTCATCGCGCATTTGCTGGCTTCGCTGCAACAGCCGATAACCGTGCTCGCGAACAGGCTCACACCACCTCATTGCGCGAGCGGGCTTGTCGATTGCCGGGGTTTTGTCGCAGGATGTCCGCCGACTACACGGAAGTGATTGATTTGACGCCGGAACTGGCGCATTCAGGCGCGTGCTGCGCGCTGATTTTTTTCGTGCATCGGGGGATCTTTCTTGAGCGCATTCGTCGAGCCGTTGCGCCTGGTTCTGCTGGCGGACACGCCGCAGTGGAGTGAGCTGCTGCGCGAGCGTCTGGGCGCCGTGGGCGGCCCGCTGCCCCTGAGCTGCGCTGCCAGCTGGGCGGATGCCCGGCAACTGCTCGACGCCGCCGATGACGCGGTGCTGCTGACCACCCCGGCGCACCTGCCGGATTCCAGGCGCTGCAGTGCGCCCATCATCCTGCTGCTGGAACACGAACCCGCCGACATGCCGCCGCAGGTCTGCGACTGGCTGGTGCGCGATCAACTGAGCGCCGATGTGCTGCGCCGCAGCCTGCGCTACGTGCGTGAGCAGGGCCGCCTGCGCCTGACCCTGCAGCGCCTGGCCGAACAGGACGCGCTCACCGGCATCGCCAATCGCCAGGGTTTTCACACCCTGCTGGCGGCGCGCCTCGACGAGCAGGGCCGCCGCGGCCTGGCGCTGATCCAACTGGACCTGGACAACTTCCGCCAGGCCAACGACGCCCTGGGCGATTGCGCCGGCGACCAACTGATCAAGCAGGTGGTGGCCCGGCTCAAGCAATACCTGGAGCGCGGCGACCAGGTGGCGCGGCTGGGGGGCGACGAATTCGCCCTGCTGCTCGACCGCCACGATGACCTCGAGCGCCTGCACGCCCGGGTGCAGCACCTGCTCGAGGCCTTGGGCGAACCCTATTGGGTGGACGGCGAGAGCCTGTTGCTCGGCTGCAGCCTCGGTGTGGCGCTGGCCAAGCCGGCGAGCACCGCCGATGCGCTGATGTGGCATGCCCATATCGCCATGCAGCAGGCGAAAAGCCGTCAAGGCTGCACCTACCACCTGTACGACGAACGCCTGGACCACGGCATGCGCAGCCAGGTCGACCTGCAGCGCGAGCTGCGCCGGGCGCTGCGCAAGGGTGAGTTGCAGCTGCATTACCAGCCGCGCTTGTGCCTGCACAGCGGCGCCATCGTCGGCCTGGAGGCGTTGGTGCGCTGGCAGCACGAGGCGCATGGGTTGCTGTTGCCGGGCGAGTTCGTGCCGCTGGCCGAGGAGTGCGGGCTGATCGTGCCGCTAGGCTACTGGGTGATCGACCGGGCCATGCGCGACATGCAGTGGCTGCGCGAGCGCGGCCATGCGCCGCTGCACATGGCGGTCAACCTGTCGTTCCGGCAGTTCCAGGACAGCCAGTTGCTGCCGACCCTGGAACGGCTGATCGACAGCTGCGGTATCGACAGCCACTGGCTGGAGTTCGAGCTGACCGAAACCGCGGTGATGCGCCGCAGCGATTACGTGCTGCAGACCATGCGCCGCCTCGGTCACCTGGGCGTGCGCTTCTCGCTGGACGACTTCGGCACCGGCTTCTCGTCGTTCGAGCACCTGAGCAACCTGCCCATCGCACTGCTGAAGATCGATCGCAGCTTCGTCACCGGCATGGAAACGCGCCCGCAGAGCCAGCAGCTGGTGCAGGCGATGATCAGCCTGGCCCATAACCTCGATCTGCAGGTGGTCGCCGAAGGCGTGGAAACCCTGGAACAACTGGAGCTGCTGCGCGAGTTCGGCTGCGACCAGGTGCAGGGTTACCTGATCAGCAAGGCCGTGCCGTTGCCCGAACTGGCGCGTTTTCTGGCGGCCGGGGTGCGCCAGCCGCTACTCGGCGAGCGGCTTTAGTCGCGGCAATCCTGGCCGCTTACGGCAGGCAGGCAGGCCGGCATGGCTTGCGGCCGTTGCAGGCGCGCGATCCTCCAGCCGAAGCCCAGCACCAGGCCGCTCGCCGTCACCGCTAGGCCTGCGGCCAAGCCCCACCAGACGCCAGGGGCGCCCCAGGCAAACGGAAAGGCCAGCAGCCAGGCCAGCGGCGCGCCCACGCACCAGTAGCCGGTCAGGCCGATCACCAGGGTCAGGCGGCCGTCGTTGAGGCCACGGATCGCGCCCATGGCGATGCTCTGCAGACCGTCGAACAGCTCGAACCAGGCGGCAATCGCCAGCAGGCTCACCGCCAGGGCGACGATATCGGCGAACGCCGGGTCGTGGCGGTCGAGATACAGGCCGATGATCCACTCCGGCAGCAACCAGAACGCCAGGGCGAACAGCAGCATCAGCGCAGCGCCCATGGCCATGCCCAGGTAGCCGGCCAGGCGTGACAGGTGCAGGCGGTCGGCACCGTAGTGCATGCCGACCCGGAAGGTCACCGCATAAGAAAGACCATGGGGCACGATAAAGGCCAGGGCGACCGACTGCATGGCGATCTGGTGCGCCGCCAGCTGCACGCTGCCCAGGGCGCCCATGCACAGGGTGGCGAAGGTGAACAGCCCTTGCTCGGCGGCGTAGGTGCCGCCAATCGGCAGGCCGAGGCGCAGCAGGGCACGGATCTCGGCGCGTTGTGGGCGACCCAGGCCGCCGCGCAGCTGGTAGCGCTGGTAGGTCGGCGACATCAGGATGTACAGCCCCAGGGCCAGCGCCATGGCGCTGCTGACCAGCGCGGTGGTCAGGCCGATACCGCTCAGGCCCAGGTCTACGCCCAACCAGCCCTTGATCAAGGCATAGTTGATGATGAAATTGGCAATGGTGCCGACGATGCTGATGGTCATTACCGGGCCCGGGTGGCCGATGGCGCTGGTGAAGCCGCGCAGGGCCATGAAGCACAGGTAGGCGGGCAGGCCCAGGGACAGCGGGCGCAGGAAGTTCATGGCCTGGCTGGCCGCGGTCGGGTCCTGACCCAGGTGCGGCAGCAGCGGGCCCAGGCCATTGAGGCACAGCGCGCTGATGACGCCCAGCAGCAAGGCCAGCCACAGGCCGTTGCGCAGTAGGCGGGTGACGCCGGCCGGGTCGCCGGCGCCGTGGCGGATGGCGATCATGCTGCCCACGGCGGCGATCACCCCCGCGCAGAAGATCGAGAAGATGAAGTAGCAGGTCGCGCCCAGGGCGCCACCGGCCAGCTGCTCGGGGCCGAGCATGGCCATCATCAGCGTGTCGGTGAAGATCATCAGCGCGTGGGCCAGCTGTGCGGAGATCAGCGGGCCGGCCAGGCGCAACAGCGCACCCAGTTCGTGACCAAGGGAGTTTTTCATGATGAGTAAAACTTCGGTAGGGTAAGCATCCCCGGGCTGTCGGAAGATGCGTAATGGCGGCTATTCTCCGGTTTGCAGCCGGTTCCCACAAAAGGAAAATAGCGATGCCAGGCATGATTAAAACTCATGGTTCAGTGCAATGACGCGGCGCCTGCCACCGCTCTACGCCCTGCGCGCCTTCGAGGCTGCCGCGCGGCATTGCTCTTTCACCCGTGCCGCCGATGAGCTGGCGATCACCCAGAGCGCCGTCAGTCGGCACATTCGTACCCTGGAGGAGCACTTCGCCTGCCGGCTGTTCGAGCGCCGCGGCCGGGCGTTGCACCTGACCGAGCCGGCGAGCCTGCTGCTGCCGGGCGTGCACGAAGGTTTCGAGTCCCTGGAGCGGGCCTGCGCGACCCTGCTGGTGGAGGACGGCACCCTGCGCCTCAAGGCGCCTTCGACCCTGACCATGCGCTGGCTGCTGGCGCGCCTGTCGTTGTTTCGCGCCCGGCATGCCGACCTTGAGGTGCAGCTCACCAGCGCCTGGATGGATCTCGACCGCGTGGATTTTCTTCATGAGCCGTTCGATTGCGCCGTGTTGCTCAGTGCCGGCACCTTCAGCAACGAATGGCATAGCGTGCGGTTGTTCGAAGAATGGTTGATCCCGGTCTACGCGCCCAGCGCCTCTGGCGAGCAGCCGTGGGACGTCAGCCGCCTGCAGCAGGCCGAGCTGGTGCATCCGACGCCCGACCGCCGCGACTGGCGGCGCTGGCTGCAGGCCATGGGCCTGGCCGACCAGGTGTCGCTCAAGGGCGGCCAGGTGTTCGACACCCTGGAGCTGGGCATCGTCGCCGCCGCCCGTGGTTACGGCGTGTCGATCGGCGACCTGGCGATGGTCGCCGAGGACGTGCTACTCGGTCGTCTGGCGCTGCCCTGGCCGACCGCCGTCTCCAGCGGCGAAAGCTATTACCTGGTGTGGCCCAAGGCGCGCCGTGGCCAGGAGCGCTTCGAGCGGCTGGCCGAGTTCCTGCTCGCCGAGGTGGCGGCCATGCAGTTGCCCGACGTGCAACTGCGGCGCTAGAAAAGCGCTGAAAAACGCCCAAAAGTCTCATTTTTCACAAGGCCCCGTGAAAAATGTGGTGATCACGGCGCGTTCGCCATTGACGCACTAAAACTCTCAAGTATTCTCCGCGCTCGCCGACGTACAGGCTGATCAAATTTTATTCAATTACTCCATTCAGGGACGATGGAGCACGGAGATATTTTCATGAACCAACCTCGTTCGCGTATCGCCTGGCAGCTGGCGACGGCCCTGGCCGCCATGCTGGTACTGCTGATCAGCGTCAGCACCGTATTCGCCCTGCGCTCGCTGAGCAGCGCCAACCTCGTGACCCGGGAAGAACACCTGGGCAGTGAAGCGCGCCTGTTGGCCGACCAGCTGAGCACCTTCCACGAGAGCCTGCGCGAAAGCACCCAGCGCCTCGCCGGGCTGTTCGAGCGACGCTTCAGCAGCGGCCTGCGGGTCAGCCCGGACGAGCGGGTGGCTGTGGGCTCCCTGCAGGCACCGGCGCTTTACCTGGGCGATAGCCGGCTGAACAACGATTTCAGCGAAGTCGATGAATTCCGCAACCTGACCGCCGGCGTGGCGACCATCTTCGTGCGTGACGGCGAAGACTTCGTGCGGGTGACCACCTCACTGACCAAACAGGATGGCAGCCGTGCCATCGGCACCGTGCTCGATCGCACTCACCCGGCCTACGCGCGCCTGCTCGCCGGCGACAGCTACGTGGGCCGCGCGCTGCTGTTCGACCGTTTCTACATGACCCAGTACACGCCGGTGCGTGACGCTGCCGGCCGGGTGATCGCCGTGCTGTTCGTCGGCTTCGATTACACCGATGCGCAGAATGCCCAGTTCGCCAATCTGCAGCAGTTCCGCATCGGCAGCACTGGCTCCCTGGCGCTGCTCGACGACCAGAGCAAGTGGCTGGTGGCGCCCTATGGCGCGCAACGTCCCGAGCAACTGACCGGCAACATGAGCAATGTGCTGGGCTCCCCGGGCAAGGGCGGTTTCTGGAGCGATGGCACCCAGGATTTCTACAGCGTCGCCGTGCCCTTTGCCGGTGGCCCGTGGACGGTGGTGGCGAGCATGCCGGAAGCAGAGATCCAGGCCGTGACCTGGCGGGTCGGCAGCCAGTTGGCCATCGGCAGCCTGGTCACCCTGGTGCTGGCCGTGCTGGCGGTGATCTGGCTGCTGCGCCGCAAACTGCGCCCGCTTGGCGACCTGGTGCGGCAGGCCCAGGCCCTGGGGGCCGGCGACCTGAGCGTGCGCCTGCAGGTCAGCAGCCATGACGAGATCGGCGAGCTGTCGCGCAGCTTCAACCAGATGAGCGAAGCGCTGTCGACCATGGTCGCGCGCATCCGCAGTGCCGCGGGCAATGTCAGCCAGCGCGCCGAGGCGCTGTCCGGGCTGTCGCGTGGTGCCTACGAAGGTATCGAGCAGCAGTCCGGCGAGATCAGCAGCATGGCCGGTGCGGTGGAAGAATTCAGCGCCACCTCGCTGAACATCGCCGACAACATGCGCAGCACCGAACGCATGGCCAGCGAGAACGCCAGCCAGACGCGCATCGGCCGCACCTCGATGGAGGAGGCGTCCGCCGCTCTGGAGCAGATTTCTCAGTCGGTCAACAGCGCCGCCAAGGTCATCGACAGCCTCGGCCAGCGCTCCCAGGAAATTGGCGGCATCCTCAGCGTGATCACCTCGATCGCCGACCAGACCAACCTGCTGGCGCTCAACGCCGCCATCGAGGCTGCCCGTGCCGGTGAGCAGGGCCGCGGCTTTGCCGTGGTGGCTGACGAGGTGCGCAGCCTGGCGGGTCGTACCCGTGAGGCGACCACCGAGATCTCCAGCATGATCGGCAGCATCCAGGGCGAAACCAGCAGCGCGATCAGCACCATGGAGCAGGGCCGGCAGCTGATGCAGAACGGCCTCGAACTCAATGCCAAGGTCGCCGCCGCACTGACCCATATCGCCGAGCAGACCAGCGCCGCCGGTGACCAGTTCGCCGCCATCACCACCGCCACCAGCGAGCAGAGCAGCACCGCCACCTTGCTGAGCAGCAACCTGCAGAGCATCGCTCTGGCCAACGGCGAGCAGCGCGAAGTGATCGCCAACCTGGCGCACACCTCCAAGGAGCTGGAAACCCTGGCCACCGACCTGCATCGCGAAGTCGAGCGTTTCCGCTAGGCCCCTCGAGGCCCCAGGCCCACCCCGGCTGGCGCCGCTGACAGCGGCTGCGCCAGCCCCTCGCCGGGCCCCGTAGCGAGGCTCGTCCAGGCGAACGTCATCATCATGAAAAGCATCCTGTGCCAGGCTGTGGCCCTGGCGCCGGTCGTGCGCGTGCAGCCTGCGGCTGTGCAGCATTTCGGCGCGCTTCGTGTGGAATCCGAAACGTCTGGAAAATCAGTTCCCGCCGTGGGCAATTTTTGATTGATCTGAGCGAGTCATGGTCTTAAAGTCCGCGCCCGAGCGTCCATGCTGGCAACGATCCATTCGGCTCAAGTACTGACGACGAGAGGTTGTGCGGCCTGTTTTCAGAGCGTGCAATTCTCGGCGACATGCCTTGGGAAGTAGGCGAACCAAAGTGGGGAAACTGATCAGACGTTCGTGGCCTGGCAACAGGCTTTCCGGCCGATTGTTCGATGGCCGCCCCCGACACCCGGTTGAACCTGTGCCCGGTTCAACTGCCCGAATCCTAGTGTTCATGGTTCAGCCATCAGGAGTGCCGCATGTCGATCAAGGTCGAAGATTACTACCCACGTGAAACCTTCAATAAAATGAAGGCCTTCGCCGACCAGCAGGAAACCCCGTTCGTGGTGATCGACACCGCGATCATCAGCCAGGCCTACGACGACCTGCGTGCCGGTTTCGATTTCGCCAAGGTGTACTACGCCGTCAAGGCCAACCCGGCGATCGAAATCATCGAGTTGCTGCGCGACAAGGGCTCGAACTTCGACATCGCCTCGATCTACGAGCTCGACAAGGTGCTGTCCGCCGGCGTCAGCCCGGACCGCATGAGCTACGGCAACACCATCAAGAAAGCCCGTGACGTTCGCTACTTCTATGAGAAGGGTGTGCGCCTGTTCGCCACCGACTCCGAGGCCGACCTGCGCAATATCGCCAAGGCCGCGCCGGGTTCGAAGATCTACGTGCGTATCCTCACCGAAGGCTCGACCTCGGCCGACTGGCCGCTGAGCCGCAAGTTCGGTTGCCAGACCGACATGGCCATGGATCTGCTGATCCTCGCCAAGCAGCTGGGCCTGGTGCCCTATGGCATTTCCTTCCACGTTGGCTCGCAGCAGCGCGACATCGACGTGTGGGATGCGGCCATCGCCAAGGTCAAGGTGATCTTCGAGCGCCTCAAGGAAGAAGACGGCATCGTCCTGCAAATGATCAACATGGGCGGCGGCTTCCCGGCCAACTACATCACCCGCACCAACAGCCTGGAAACCTACGCCGAGGAAATCATCCGCTTCCTCAAGGACGACTTCGGCGACGAGTTGCCGGAGATCATCCTCGAGCCGGGCCGCTCGCTGATCGCCAACGCCGGCATCCTGGTCAGCGAAGTGGTGCTGGTGGCGCGCAAGTCGCGTACCGCCGTGGAGCGCTGGGTATACACCGACGTGGGCAAGTTCAGCGGCCTGATCGAAACCATGGACGAAGCCATCAAGTTCCCCATCTGGACCGAGAAGAAGGGCGAGATGGAAGAAGTGGTCATCGCCGGGCCGACCTGCGACAGCGCCGACATCATGTACGAGCACTACAAGTATGGCCTGCCGCTGAACCTGGCCAGCGGTGACCGCCTGTACTGGCTGTCCACCGGGGCCTACACCACCAGCTACAGCGCGGTGGAGTTCAACGGCTTCCCGCCGCTGAAGTCCTTCTACCTGTAAGCCCTGCTGCAAGGCCAAACGCCCGCACCCGTTGCGGGCGTTTTACGTTCTGCGTCGCGCTTTGCCGTGTACCGCCATTGGCGCCTTGCCAGGGGGAAGGAGGCAGCGCGAGAATGCAGACACTTCTCCGCGGTATTTAAGGATCCCCGATGCCCGATCCCGTTGCAGCCGGCCTGCGCCTGGCGCCCGATGCACTCACCCGTCCCTTCTCGCCCACGCAGTTCGCCTTCACCACCACCGATGACCTGGAACCCTTTCGCGGCGTGCTCGGCCAGGAGCGCGCCGTGCAGGCGCTGCAGTTCGGCGTGGCGATGCCGCGCCCCGGTTACAACGTGTTCGTCATGGGCGAGCCGGGCACCGGCCGCTTCTCGTTCGTCAAACGCTACCTGCGGGCCGAGGGCAAGCGCCTGGAAACCCCGCCGGATCGGGTCTACGTCAACCATTTCGACGAGCCCCGCGAGCCCCGCGCGGTAGAACTGGCGCCCGGCACGGCCAGCGAGTTCATCGCCGACATCAATGCGCTGATCGACAACCTGCTGGCAACCTTCCCGGCGGTCTTCGAGCACCCGTCGTTCCAGCAGAAGAAGAGCGCCATCGACCGCGCCTTCAACAAGCGCTACGACCAGGCGCTGGACGTCATCGAGCGCCTGTCCCTGGAGCGTGGCATCGCCCTGTACCGCGACAGCACCAATATCGCCTTCACGCCCATGCTCGACGGCAAGGCGGCGGACGAGGCCGAGTTCGCCCAGCTGCCGGAAGCCGACCGCGAGCGCTTCCACGCCGACATCGCCGCCCTGGAGGAGCGTCTCAACGAGGAGCTGGCCAGCCTGCCGCAGTGGAAGCGCGAATCCAGCAACGCGCTGCGCCAGCTCAACGAAGAAACCATCACCGTCGCCCTGCAGCCGCTGCTGGCACCGCTCTCGGAAAAGTACGCCGAGAACGCCGGGGTGTGTGCCTACCTGCAGGCCATGCAGGTGGACCTGCTGAAAAGCGTGATCGACCTGCTCATCGAGGTGGAAAAGCCCGACGCCCAGACCCGCAAGCTGCTCGAGGAGCTGTATTGCCCGAGCCTGATCGTCGGCCACCACGTCGATGGCGGCGCGCCGGTGGTGTTCGAGCCCCACCCGACCTACGACAACCTGTTCGGCCGCATCGAGTACAACACCGACCAGGGCGCGCTCTACACCAGCTACCGGCAACTGCGCCCCGGCGCGCTGCACCGTGCCAACGGCGGCTTCCTGATCCTCGAGGCGGAGAAGTTTCTCAGCGAGCCGTTCGTGTGGGAAGCGCTCAAGCGCGCCCTGCAGTCGCGCAAGCTGAAGATGGAATCGCCGCTGGCCGACCTGGGCCGTATCGCCACCGTGACCCTCAATCCGGAAACCATCCCGCTGCAGCTCAAGGTGGTGATCATCGGCTCGCGCCAGCTGTACTACGCGCTGCAGGACGCCGATCCGGACTTCCAGGAGATGTTCCGCGTGCTGGTCGACTTCGACGAGGACATCCCCCTGGCCGACGACAGCCTGGAGCAGTTCGCCCAGCTGATGAAGACCCGTACCACCGAGGAAGGCATGGCGCCGCTGAGCGCCGCCGCAGTGGCACGCCTGGCCACCTACAGCGCGCGCCTGGCCGAGCACCAGGGGCGTTTGTCGGCGCGCATCGGCGACCTGTTCCAGCTGGTCAGCGAGGCGGACTTCATTCGCAACCTGGCCGGTGAAGCGGTCACCGACGCCGATCACATCGAGCGTGCCCTCAAGGCCAAGGCGACGCGTACCGGGCGCGTCTCGGCGCGCATCATTGACGACATGCTGGCCGGCATCATCCTGATCGACACCGCCGGGGCGGCCATCGGCAAGTGCAACGGCCTGACCGTGCTGGAAGTCGGCGATTCGGCCTTTGGCGTGCCGGCGCGGATTTCCGCCACCGTCTACCCGGGCGGCTCGGGCATCGTCGACATCGAGCGCGAGGTCAACCTCGGCCAGCCGATCCACTCCAAGGGAGTGATGATCCTCACCGGTTTCCTCGGCAGCCGTTATGCCCAGGAATTCCCCCTGGAGATTTCCGCGAGCATTGCCCTCGAGCAGTCCTACGGTTACGTGGACGGTGACAGCGCCTCGCTTGGCGAGGTCTGCACGCTGATCTCGGCGCTATCGCGCACGCCGCTCAAGCAGTGCTTCGCCATCACCGGTTCGATCAACCAGTTCGGCGAGGTGCAGGCGGTCGGCGGCGTCAACGAGAAGATCGAAGGCTTCTTCCGCCTCTGCGAAGCCCGCGGGCTGACCGGCGAGCAGGGGGCGATCATCCCGCACTCCAACGTCGCCACCCTGATGCTCGACGAGCGTGTGCTGCAGGCCGTGCGCGCCGGGCAATTCCACGTCTACTCGGTACGCCATGTCGACGAGGCGCTGAGCCTGCTGGTCGGCGAGGATGCCGGTACGCCGAACGACAAGGGCCATTTCCCCAAAGGCAGCGTCAACGCCCGGGTGGTCGAGCGCCTGCGCGAGATCGCCGAGATCGGCATGGGCGAGGAAGACAAGCCCGAGCAAGCCAAGGAAGCACTCACCGCGGCACTGCCGGAAAAGCCCAAGAAGCCGCGGGCGAACAAGCCGACGCCGGAATAGGCCGCCAGGGCGGGCTGATCAATCGCTGATCGGCTCGCCTGCCGCCGTTGGGCCGGCAGCATGCAGGTGCTTGCGCACCTGTCGTGCACAAGGTTATCCACAGCTTCTGTGTATAAACCTGGCTTTGCCGGCAGGCGCTACGGGTGTAGGCTGCAGGTCTGTCTCTGCGAGGATTGCCGCCATGTCGCGTAGCCTCTGCCTGACCCATGATTTTCTCGGCGTGACCACCCGCATCGAATTCACGGTGCTGCCCCTAGCGGGGGAGCAGGGCTTGTGGACGCTGATCTGCGTCGCCGGCCTGGCTGCCCGGCAACCCTCCGCCGTCAAGGCGCAAGGCCCATTCCACGGGCCTCTGGTCGTCGAGCAACTGCTCGAGGACATCGCCGAGAGCCTGGCCGAGCAGGGCTATGTTGCCTGTCATGAAGCGCCGATCTGGCGCTTGCACGCCCAGGCCCAGCTGCGCCGCCTGAACGGCGCGCGCAGCGGCGCTCGCGGCGTATCCCTGTCGTTGCCCGATAGCTGAGCGATCGGCTTTGCCACGTTCGTGGCGCGACCGATCGGTCAGGCGGCGACGCCAGGCCGCAAATCTTATCCACAAGCGCCCAGGCGCCGGCGTTGGCGGCTTTTTCGGGGCGCTGGCGAACCCGCGTGGCTTGCCTGTGGTCGGACGCTGGGTATACTCGCCCGCTGTCGATTACCTGTGAGAGTCCATGGAACGTTTTGTCGAAAACGCGATGTACGCATCGCGCTGGCTGCTGGCCCCTATCTATTTCGGTCTGTCGCTGGGCCTGCTGGCGCTGGCCCTGAAGTTCTTCCAGGAAATCTTCCATATCCTGCCCAACATCTTCGCCATGGCCGAGGCGGAGCTGATTCTGGTGCTGCTGTCGCTGGTCGACATGGCGCTGGTCGGTGGCCTGCTGGTGATGGTGATGATGTCCGGCTACGAGAACTTCGTCTCCCAGCTGGATATCGACGACCACAAGGAAAAGCTCGCCTGGCTCGGCAAGATGGATTCCAGCTCGCTGAAGATGAAGGTGGCGGCTTCCATCGTGGCGATTTCCTCGATCCACCTGCTGCGGGTATTCATGGATGCGCGCAATCATGATCCCGAGCACCTGAAGTGGTACGTGATCATCCACATGACCTTCGTGATCTCGGCGTTCGCCATGGGTTATCTGGACAAGCTGACCAAACACTGACCAGCGCTGCCAGAAGCAGACGCCCGGCCCGCAGATGGCGCGCCGGGCGTTTTGTTATCTGCAGCCCGACAATCGTATAGTGGCGCTTCTTGCCTGCGAGGACATGCCATGACCCTGCCTGAATTGCTGCAAGCGGCTCGCGCTGGCGCGGTGAGCGAACTCGAACTGATTTCCCTGGAAGGCGGCATCTACCTGTTGCAGATTCTCGGCGCCGAACGGCGTGCTTACCTGCACGACGACGCGGGGCGCAACCTGCATCTGCGCTCGGTGGAGCATGCCCGCGACCTGCTCGAAACGCTGCCGGACGTGCCGCTGTTCCTGGTGCATGCCTCGGCCTACGACGAGATGTGCGGGCTGCCGAGCGGCAGCCGCGAGGCACTGCGCGTGCCGGTTGGCCTGCGCAGCCGCTGGTAGGCGCAGAGCCTGGCTGGAACCGTGATAGGCTAGCCGGCCTTTTTTCCTGCTAGCGGAGCGGCGACATGTCCGAACTCGATCTTTCCACCGACGAAGCGCGCGTCAGCTACGGCATTGGCCGTCAACTGGGCGGCCAACTGCGTGACAACCCGCCGCCGGGCGTGAGCCTGGATGCCGTCCTGGCCGGCCTGGCCGATGCCTTCGCCGGCCAGCAGAGCCGCGTCAGCGAAGCCGAGCTGTCGGCCAGTTTCAAGGTGATCCGTGATGTCATGCAGGCCGAAGCCAAGGCCAAGGCCGAGGCTGCCGCTGGTGCCGGCCTGGCCTTCCTGGCCGAGAACGCCAAGCGTGACGGCGTCACCGTGCTGACCTCCGGTCTGCAGTACGAAGTACTGACTGCTGGCGAGGGCGCCAAGCCTTCGCGCGACGACAGCGTGCGCACTCACTACCACGGCACGTTGATCGACGGCAGTGTGTTCGACAGCTCCTACGAGCGTGGCCAGCCGGCCGAATTCCCGGTCGGTGGGGTGATCGCCGGCTGGACCGAAGCCCTGCAACTGATGGGCACCGGCAGCAAATGGCGCCTGTACGTGCCGAGCGAGCTGGCTTACGGCGCCCAGGGCGTTGGCAGCATCCCGCCGCATAGCGTGCTGGTATTCGATGTCGAGCTGCTCGACATCCTGTAAGCGTAAAAGGCTGCTGCGCGTCGGCCCTGCGGCGTTAAAAAGTCGCCGAGGAATGCGTGCAGTTGGCCGTTTCCTCGGCTATTTTTTGGTTCTTCGCATTTTTCGGGGAGGATAGGCTTGACACCGGACTGGCAATAAAACGTTAGCTGCCGATGGCTTGGCACTCTCCATTGGCCCGCCGCCTGGCCTAATAGGTTTCGCCCCTTACGGGCGCCTCACTTTCTTTGCTTGTGCAAAGAAAGTAAGCAAAGAAACACACCCCTACATACGGCCCCGGCTGCGCCGGGGTTCCCTCGTTCCATCACCACTCCAGGGGCACGCTGCGAAGGGCCATCCCTGGCCCATCGCAGCTCTCGCGACATCCATGTCGCTCAACCCCTTACGTGGCGATTCCACTCGGCCTCCTGAAGGGGACTTGGGTGTCGTCTGTACGATCGCAGCTCAAAAGCAAAAACAGACGCCGCCGAGCTTGAGCCCGTGGAGATCTTGCAAGCTCGCGCTCCGGTCCCGTCAGGAGGCCGAGTGGAGGTGGTGCGTAGGGGAGCGAGCCGCATGGATGCGGCGAGAGGCTTAATGGGCCAGGGATGGCCCATGTAAGCCGGCCCCCGGAGCGGCGCCGGAGCGAGGGGAGTTTCGCGCAGCGAAACCCGGATGTCGGGGTGCCCTTCTTTGGCACACCTTTCTTGGGCAAGCAAGAAAGGTGTGGCGCCCGTAAGGGGCGAAACACAAAGGTTCAGTAGACGCGGTAATGGATCGTGCTAAACCAATAGCGATGCGCACATAAACTTGCCAGTCCGGTGGCAACCCGTACTTTCCCCAAGCTACGCGAAGAACCTATTTTTTGCCGCTCAGGTCTTGCAGGGCTCTAACTCGAGAGCCTTCGGATGCAGCTCAAATGTCACGGGCGCAAGGCCCGGGCATAGCAGTACAGGAACAGGCTACGCACCAGTTCCTTGAGGATCAGTGGCTCGCTCGAGTTCAGCTCGTGCAGATCCAGGTCACCCTGTTTACGCAGTTCATCCAGCGCCTCTTCCTCGAGAACCGCGCAGACCTCGCCTGTTTCCCGGTGCAGGATGCGCAGGTAGGGATGAGGGCGGTCCAGCCAGGCGTCTATTAGATAAGTCATGCTCGCATCTCCCTGAGTGAGTGGTAGATATGAGAATAATTCTTATTACGTTAATAGCAAGCCTTAATCGCCCCCTTTCGTCGATCTGCTGATGTCTGGTTGTCGAGCGGGGAGGGCGGGCATGAAAAAGCCCGTCACTGGGACGGGCTTCTGATCAGGCTCTGGCTGGCGATCAGTGCGTGCGGGCCACGGCGAAGTGGCTCAGCTCGACCAGGGCGTCGCGGTAGGCGCTGGCGGGCAGTACTTCCAGGCAGGCGATGGCGCGTTCTGCGTAGTCGCGTGCCATGTTGGCGGTGTAGTCCAGGGCGCCGGCGGCCTGCACGGCTTCGCGGATGCTTTCCAGGTCTTCCAGGCCGCCTTTCTGGATTGCCTTGCGCACCAGGGCGGCCTGCTCGGCGTTGCCTTCGCGCATGGTGTAGATCAGTGGCAGGGTCGGCTTGCCCTCGGCCAGGTCGTCGCCGACGTTCTTGCCCAGGGTGGCGGCATCGCCCTTGTAGTCGAGCAGGTCATCGACCAGTTGGAAGGCGACACCCAGGTGGTCGCCGAACAGGCGCAGCGCTTCGTTCTGTTCTGGCGTGGCTTCGGCCAGCGCAGCGGCGCTCTGGGTCGAGGCCTCGAACAGCATGGCGGTCTTGCCGCGGATGACCTCCATGTAGGTTTCTTCGCTGGTGCTGGCGTCGCGGATCTTCGACAGCTGCAGCACCTCGCCTTCGGCGATCACCCGGGTGGCCTTGGAGAGGATCTTCATCACCGGCATCGAGCCGAGCTCGACCAGCATTTCGAACGAGCGCGAATAAAGGAAGTCGCCGACCAGTACGCTGGGCGCATTGCCCCACTGGGCATTGGCGGTGCTGCGGCCACGGCGCATGTCGGACATGTCGACCACGTCGTCGTGCAGCAGGGTGGCGGTGTGCAGGAATTCGATGGTCGCGGCCAACAGGCGCAGGCGCTCGTCGTTCAGGCCCAGGGCCTTGCCGCTGAGCAGCACCAGCAGCGGGCGCAGGCGTTTGCCGCCGGCGGAGATGATGTAGTCGCCGATCTTCTCGACCAGCGGGACGCGGGACACCAGTTGCTGACGGATAATGCCGTCAACAGCGGTGAAATCATCCGCTACCACACTGTAAAAAGCCTGGGGTTGCATCAGCGACATATGCTCCTTCAATAGGGTCTATTGACGTTAATAGGCCCTAGTTTGCGCGGCATGCTATGGGGCAGGGTGGGGGCTGTCAAGGCAACGGCAAGGGGCGCTTGCGCTGGGTCAATGGCTTGCGTACAATCGCGCACCCTGAACTTCCCCCTGGGTATTTCCCTGCCTTACGCAATTGCACGGGTGTCCATCCGGCCCCGAGCAGCCATGCCAGCCAACAGTTATTCCTATAAAGCGCTGGGTGAGCAGGATCAACGGAGATTTACCATGTACGCAGTAATTGTTACTGGTGGCAAGCAATACAAAGTCACCGAAGGCGAATTCCTCAAGGTCGAGAAACTGGAGCTGGCCGCTGGCGAAGCGCTGACTTTCGACCGCGTGTTGCTGGTTGGCAACGGTGATGACGTGACCATCGGCGCTCCTGTCGTCGAAGGCGCCAAGGTCTCGGCTGAAGTCGTTTCGCAGGGTCGTCACGATAAAGTCACCATCATCAAGTTCCGTCGTCGTAAGCACCACATGAAGCGTCAGGGCCACCGTCAGTGGTTCACTGAGATCAAAATCACCGGTATTCAGGCCTGATTCGTCTCGTCTGAGCCCTTTATAGGAGTATTGAACTCATGGCACACAAAAAAGCTGGCGGTAGTACCCGCAACGGTCGCGACTCAGAAGCCAAACGCCTTGGCGTGAAGATGTATGGCGGCCAGAAAATCGTTCCTGGCAACATCATCGTGCGTCAGCGCGGCACCCAGTTCCACGCTGGTTACGGCGTTGGCATGGGTAAGGATCACACCCTGTTCGCGAAAATCGAAGGCGTGATCAAGTTCGAAGTAAAAGGCGCGTTCAACCGCCGTTACGTAAGCGTCGTCGCGGCCTAATCGCGAAGTTGCTGGAAAAGCCCCGTCCTGCGACGGGGCTTTTTTGTTTCTGTATCCTGTTGCGTTCGGGTTGCTGCCTGGTCCGCTTGGATTGCAGCGGGCGCGTATCCTGTGGGTTCTTGCCAAACTGCCCTGGTTGATGCGGGTGGTTTCAGGGCAATTTCGCAAGCACCCGGTTTTTTTTGTTTCAGTAACCCGCGATTATGGCGGGAGGTG
Organism: Pseudomonas sp. G34; assembly: GCF_031119625.1. Taxonomy (GTDB): domain Bacteria; phylum Pseudomonadota; class Gammaproteobacteria; order Pseudomonadales; family Pseudomonadaceae; genus Aquipseudomonas. Next base: position 152,089 of record NZ_JAVHZV010000027.1, on the reverse strand, counting down.
TACCCATGAAATTCGTCGATGAAGTATCGATTTCTGTAAAGGCCGGCGATGGTGGCAACGGCATGATGAGCTTCCGTCGTGAGAAGTTCATCGAGAACGGTGGCCCCAACGGTGGCGATGGTGGCGATGGCGGCTCGATCTATATCGAGGCCATGGCCAACCTCAATACCCTGGTGGACTACCGCTACACCCGCCGCTTCCAGGCGCCCAATGGTGAAAAGGGCGGCAGCACCGACTGCACCGGCGCCAAGGGTGAAGACCTGATCCTGCCGGTGCCGATCGGCACCACGGTGATCGATGCCGGTACCCAGGAAGTGATTGGCGACCTGACCAAGGCCGGGCAGCGCCTGATGGTGGCCCAGGGCGGCTGGCATGGGTTGGGTAACACCCGCTTCAAGTCCAGCACCAACCGGGCGCCGCGCCAGACCACGCCGGGCAAGCCGGGTGAGGCGCGTGACCTCAAGCTGGAGTTGAAGGTGCTGGCGGATGTCGGCTTGCTCGGCCTGCCGAACGCGGGCAAGAGCACCTTCATTCGCTCGGTGTCGGCGGCCAAGCCGAAGGTCGCCGATTACCCGTTCACCACCCTGGTGCCGAACCTGGGCGTGGTCAGCGTCGACCGCTACAAGAGTTTCGTGGTCGCCGACATTCCCGGCTTGATCGAAGGTGCCTCCGAGGGCGCCGGGCTGGGGATTCGCTTCCTCAAGCACCTGGCGCGTACGCGCCTGCTGTTGCACCTGGTCGACATGGCGCCGCTGGACCTGACCGATCCGGCCGAAGCCGCGGCCACCATCGTCGCCGAGCTGACCAAGTTCAGCCCGGCGCTGGCCGAGCGTGAGCGCTGGCTGGTGCTCAACAAGGCCGACCAGATCCTCGATGAGGAGAAGGAGCAGCGGGTCGCCGAGATCGTCGCGCGGCTGGAGTGGGAAGGCCCGGTCTACGTGGTCTCCGCCCTGGCGCGCGAAGGTACCGAGCAGCTGTGCTACGACATCATGGACTTCCTCGAGGCACGTGCCGAGCGCATTCAGGAGAACCCTGAGTACGCCGCCGAGCTTGCCGAACTCGACCAGCGCATCGAAGATGAGGCGCGTGCCCAGCTGCAGGCGCTGGACGACAAGCGTGCGCTGCGTCGTTCCGGGGTGCGGGCTGTCGGTGAGGTCGACGAGGACGACAGCTTCTGGGACGAGGAAGATGACGAGGACGGCCCGGAGATCATTTACGTCCGGGATTGATGGGACGACAGACGCCGCTTTTTAGCGGCGTTTTTGTAGGTTTGGCCGTTGCCGCCGGTAGCGGCTTGCGAAAATGTGCTTCTGGCTGGGGTTGGAAAACATGCGTGACAAGGTAAGTGGTGCGCAGCGCTGGGTGGTGAAGATCGGCAGTGCCTTGCTGACCGCCGATGGCAAGGGCCTGGATCGCGGCGCCATGGCGGTGTGGGTCGAGCAGATGGTGGCGCTGCGGGCGCAGGGCGTCGAGCTGGTGCTGGTGTCCTCCGGTGCGGTGGCGGCGGGGATGAGTCGCCTCGGCTGGACGGCGCGGCCGAGCGCCATCCACGAGCTGCAGGCCGCCGCCGCGATCGGTCAGATGGGTCTGGTGCAGGCCTGGGAGTCGAGTTTCGGCGAGCATGGTCGACGCACTGCGCAGATCCTGCTGACCCATGACGACCTGTCCGACCGCAAGCGCTACCTCAATGCGCGCAGCACCCTGCGCACCCTGATCGAGCTGGACGTGGTGCCGGTGATCAACGAGAACGACACCGTGGTCACCGACGGCATCCGTTTCGGTGACAACGACACCCTGGCCGCGCTGGTGGCCAACCTGGTGGAAGCCGATCTGCTGGTGATCCTCACCGACCGCGACGGCATGTTCGATGCCGACCCGCGCAACAATCCGGATGCTCAGCTGATCCACGAGGCGCGTGCCGACGATCCGGCCCTGGACGCCGTGGCCGGTGGCGTCGGTGGTGCGCTGGGCCGTGGCGGCATGCAGACCAAGCTGCGCGCCGCGCGCCTGGCCGCCCGTTCCGGGGCGCACACGGTGATCGTCGGTGGCGCCATCGAGCAGGTGCTGGCGCGTCTCAAGGCCGGCGAGCTGCTCGGCACCCTGCTGGTGCCCGAGCGCGGCATGCTGGCGGCGCGCAAGCAGTGGCTGGCCGGGCACCTGCAGACTCGCGGCACCCTGGTGCTGGACGACGGCGCGGTCAAGGCCCTGGTCTCCGACCGCAAGAGCCTGTTGCCGGTCGGCGTCAAGGCCGTGCAGGGCAGCTTCCGCCGTGGCGAGATGGTGGTCTGCGTGGCGCCGGATGGTCGGGAAATCGCCCGCGGCCTGGTCAACTACAGTGCCCTGGAAGCGCAGAAGATCATCGGTCGCCCGTCGGACGAGATCGAGCGCCTGCTCGGCTATGTCGATGAGCCGGAGCTGGTGCACCGCGACAATCTGATTCTGGTCTAGTTGGGAGGTGGCGATGCGTAAGCTTCTGTTGGTGGCGGCGGCGTTGATGGCGCTGCCGCTTGGCGCCGTGGCCGAGGAGGTCGGCCAGGTCTCCACGGTATTCAAATGGCTGGGGCCGAACGACAAGATCGTCGTCGAGGCCTTCGACGATCCGAAGGTGGCGGGCGTGACCTGCTACCTGTCACGGGCCAAGACCGGTGGCGTGAAAGGCGGCCTGGGCCTGGCCGAGGATCGCGCCGAAGCCTCGATCGCCTGCCGTCAGGTGGGGCCGATCAGTTTTTCCGGCGAGCTCAAGGATGGCGATGAAGTCTTCCGCGAGCGCACCTCGCTGGTGTTCAAGACCATGCAGGTGGTGCGCTTCTTCGATCAGAAGCGCAACACCCTGGTGTACCTGGTCTACAGCGACCGCATCATCGAAGGCAGCCCGCAGAATGCGGTGACTGCCATCCCGATCCTGCCATGGCCGCACACTAACTGAGCCGGCGACGTTCGCCGCCTTTGCTCAGATCTTGAAGCGCGTCACCAGTGCGTTGAGGTCCACCGCCAGGCGCGACAGCTCCTGGCTGGAGGAGCTGGTCTGGTTGGCACCGGCGGAGGTCTGCATGGACAGGTCGCGGATGTTCACCAGGTTGCGGTCGACCTCTCTGGCCACCTGAGCCTGCTCTTCCGAAGCACTGGCGATCACCTGGTTGCGTTCGTTGATCATCGCGATGGCTTCGGTGATCTGCTCCAGCGCCTGGCCAGCGGCCTTGGCGACCTCGAGTGTCGAGCGCGCGCGCTGGTTGCTGTTCTGCATGGCGGTAACGGTTTTCTCGGTACCGCTCTGAATGCCGCCAATCATCCCCTCGATTTCCTGGGTCGACTGCTGGGTGCGGTGTGCCAGTGCACGCACTTCATCGGCCACCACGGCAAAGCCGCGGCCGGCTTCCCCGGCACGCGCCGCTTCGATGGCGGCGTTGAGTGCGAGCAGGTTGGTCTGGTCGGCAATCGAGCGGATCACGTCGAGTACCTTGCTGATCTCGTGGATCTGTTCGGCCAGTTTTTCCACTTCGCCCGATGTGTCGGTCACGTCGCGGGTCAGCTGGCTGATCGACTCGACCGTTTCGCGTACCTGTTCGCGGCCGCGCAGGGCGGTGTTGTTGGATTCCCTGGAGGCTTGCGAGGTGCTTACCGCGTTGCGCGCCACTTCTTCCACGGCGGCGGTCATCTGGTTCACGGCTGTGGCGGCCTGTTCGATCTCGTTGTTCTGCTGGTGCAGGCCGCGAGTGGAGTCCTCGGTGACGGCATGCAGTTCTTCGGAGGCAGAGGCGAGCTGGCTGGAGGAGTCGGCGATGCTCTGGATCGCCCCGTGCAGGTTCTTCTGCATGGTCTGCAGGGCGCTCATCAGCCGTGCGGGCTCGTCGCTACCGCTGACCTGAATGCGTTGGGTCAGGTCGCCGGAGGCGATGACGTCGGCAACATTCAGGGCTTCGCCCAGCGGTCGCACGATGCTGCGTGTCAGCAGCAGGGCGAGCACGATGGTGATCGCCAGGCTGATGGCCAGGGTGACGATGACCATTGTCACGGCGCTGTTGAAGGTGGTCTGGCTGACATCGGTCGATTGCTTGGCGCCAGCGTTGTTGAAGTTCGCGATCTGAATGACGGCGTTTTCCAGGTCGTCGGCAAGGTCGACCAGCGGTCCGTTGACCAGGCGTTCGGCGTCGTCGGTTTTGTTGTTGCGGACCGCGCTCATCACCTGTTGTTGCACGGCGGAATACTTGTCATAGACAACGCGCAAATGGTCGAACAGTTTCTGCTCGGCCTGGCCGCTGATCAGCCGGGCATAGGCCTCGAATTGGCCGGGCAAGGCCTGGGTGATGCCGTCGATGGCGGTCATCGTGCTCTGTCGGTCGCTGTCATCGGTCAGCAGCACCGTGCGCAGCGTGAGTGCGCGTAGGCGGGCGGTGCTGTTGGTGAGTCCCTCTGCGGCAAGCAGCGAGGGCAGCCAGTTGTCGCTCAATTCGCCCGATGCGTCGTCCATGCGATTCATCTGCGACAGTGAGAAACCCCCGAGCCCGAGGATGATCGCTGCCAGCAGCGCGAATGCCAGGCTGGCGCGTTTGCCAATGTCCAATCCTCTCAGCCACATGACGGAATTCCTCTCTTTATTCCGCGCGAGTGCGGCGGATCAGTCGGGATATCGGCCGCTTCGCTTGGCGCTTGAATCGCTCGACGGGCATGGCACTTTCTAGCAGGCAATAAAAAACCGACCCTAAGGTCGGTTTTTCATGAAGCGGGACGCTTAAGCAGCAGCTTGGCTGAGTGCTTTGACGTGACCGTTCAGGCGGCTCTTGTGACGAGCGGCCTTGTTCTTGTGGATGATGCCTTTGTCGGCCATGCGGTCGATAACAGGCACAGCCAGAACGTAAGCAGCTTGTGCTTTCTCGTGGTCTTTGGCGTCGATCGCCTTGACTACGTTCTTGATGTAGGTACGAACCATGGAGCGCAGGCTGGCGTTATGGCTACGACGCTTCTCAGCCTGTTTTGCGCGTTTTTTGGCAGAAGGTGTATTGGCCACCGTCAAGCTCCTCGAAAACTAAGGGGTTACAGACAAATAAGGCCGCGAATCATGCAGGCGAGCGAAGCACTTGTCAAGGTCGAACCTCTGTCAGTCGTCGCGGGGCGTCCTGCAAGAAAGGATGCTTTATCGAGCCGGCGATTCTACACTTCCGGCCCGCACTTGCGACACCGCACCTTCGTGCAATGTCGGGGTCTGTTGCTGGCGCGTGACGCGCGCCGCGCCTGGTCATGTAATCGCCGATTGAGCATCTCTGCCGAATGAATCTTCTCAAGTCGCTGGCTGCGGTCAGCTCCATCACCATGTTGTCGCGGGTTCTGGGCTTCGTGCGCGACACCATCATGGCCCGGATCTTCGGTGCGGGTATCGCCTCGGATGCCTTCGTGGTGGCCTTCAAACTGCCCAACCTGCTGCGCCGCATCTTTGCCGAGGGGGCGTTCTCCCAGGCCTTCGTACCGATCCTGGCGGAGTACAAGACGCAGAAGGGTGAGGAGGCGACCCGCACCTTCGTCGCCTATGTGGCTGGCCAACTGACGCTGATCCTCGCCCTGGTGACCCTGCTCGGCGTGCTCGCTGCGCCCTGGATCGTCTGGGCCTCGGCGCCGGGTTTCAGTGACAACCCCGAGCGCTTCGAGCTGACCAGCGATCTGTTGCGGGTGACCTTTCCTTATATTCTGCTGATCTCCCTGTCGTCCTTCGCCAGCGCGCTGCTCAATACCTGGAACCGCTTTGCGGTGCCGGCGTTCGTGCCGACGCTGCTCAACGTCAGCATGATCATCTTCGCGCTGTTCCTGACCCCGTACTTCGACCCGCCGATCATGGCCATGGGCTGGGCGGTGCTGGTCGGCGGCCTGCTGCAGTTGCTCTACCAGCTGCCGCACCTGCGCAAGATCGGCCTGCTGGTGCTGCCGCGCCTCAACCTGCGCGACAGTGGCGTATGGCGCGTGCTGCGGCAGATGGGCCCGGCGATCCTCGGCGTGTCGGTGGCGCAGATATCGCTGATCATCAACACCATCTTCGCCTCCTTCCTGGTCGCCGGCTCGGTGTCGTGGATGTATTACGCCGACCGCCTGATGGAGTTGCCGTCCGGCGTGCTGGGCGTAGCCCTGGGCACCATCCTGCTGCCGTCGCTGGCCAAGACCCACGCCGCCGAGGATCCCGCGGCCTACTCGAAGCTGCTCGATTGGGGCCTGCGCCTGTGTATCCTGCTGGCGCTGCCCTGTGCGCTGGCGCTGGCGCTGCTGTCCGAGCCGCTGGTGGTGGCGCTGTTCCAGTACGGCAACTTCACCGCCCATGACGCCGAGATGACCCAGCGCGCCTTGCTGGCCTACTCGCTGGGGCTGCTGGGCATGCTCTTGATCAAGGTGCTGGCACCTGCCTTCTATGCGCGGCAGGACATCCGCACGCCGGTGCGCATCGCCATGTTCACGCTGCTCATGACCCAGCTGATGAACGTGCTGTTCATCTTCGTCATCCCCCTGGCCCATGCCGGCCTGGCCTTGGCCATCGGCCTGGCGGCGTGCCTGAATGCCGGCCTGCTGTTCTGGAAATTGCGCCAGCGCGGCTTCTATCAGCCGCAGCCGGGCTGGGCGATGTTCGCCAGCAAGCTGCTGGCGGCGGTGCTGGTGATGGTGGTGGTGCTGGTCGGCATGCTCTGGCTGATGCCGGCCTGGAGCGACGGCAACATGCTGGCCCGCCTGCTGCGCCTGGGGGCGCTGGTGGCCGCCGGTGCGTTGAGCTATTTCGCCGTGCTGGGCATCCTCGGTTTTCGTCTGCGCGACTTCTCCCGGCGCTCGATTGCCTGACAGCGGTATGGCACCGGCCAAATGAGCGCGCCGTATCCGCTACCCGGTACCAGCCGCTGTGCGTATAATTGGCCACTTTGTGAGCAAGAAGCGCGTTATGCAGCTGGTTCGAGGCCTTCATAATCTGCGGCCCCAGCATCGGGGCTGTGTCGCCACCATCGGTAATTTCGACGGCGTTCACCGTGGCCACCAGGCAATTCTGGCGCGTTTGCGTGAGCGCGCGGCAGAGCTGGGTGTGCCGAGCTGCGTGGTGCTGTTCGAGCCGCAGCCGCGTGAATATTTCGATCCCAAGGGCGCACCGGCGCGTCTGAGCCGGCTGCGTGACAAGCTCGCCCTGCTGGCCGCCGAGGGCGTTGACCGGGTGCTGTGCCTGCCCTTCAACCCACGCCTGCGTGAACTCAGCGCTGCCGAGTTCGTGCAGCGTGCGCTGATCGACGGCCTGGGTGTTCGGCATCTGGAAGTAGGCGACGATTTCCGCTTCGGTTGCGACCGCGCCGGCGACTTCGCCTTTCTGGCCCAGGCCGCGCAGCGTGAAGGCTTCAGCGTCGAAGCGGCCAAGACCGTGGAGATCGACGGGCAGCGGGTCAGCAGCACGCGGGTCCGTGAGGCCCTGGCCAACGGTGATTTTGCCGGCGCCGAGCGCATGCTGGGCCGCCCGTTTGGTATCGTCGGGCGGGTGCTGCATGGCCAGAAGCTCGGGCGTCAGCTGAATGCGCCAACCGCCAACGTGCAGCTCAAGCGCAAACGTGTACCGCTGACCGGGGTGTACCTGGTCAGCGTCGAAATAGACGGCCAGCCATGGCCCGGGGTCGCCAATATCGGCGTGCGCCCCAGCGTGGCTGGTGACGGCAGCGCCCACCTCGAGGTGCACCTGCTGGATTTTGCCGGTGACCTGTATGGCCGGCGTTTGACGGTGGCTTTCCACCACAAGCTGCGTGATGAGCAGCGTTTCGCCTCGCTCGAGGCATTGAAGACGGCCATTGCGGCCGACATTGCCGCTGCCCGCGACCACTGGCAGCGCCAACCGCTGATGAAGAGCCCGACATGACCGATTACAAAGCCACGCTGAACCTGCCCGATACTCCCTTCCCGATGAAGGCTGGCCTGCCGCAACGCGAGCCGCAGACCCTGCAGCGCTGGATTGATATTGGTCTGTACGAAAAACTGCGCAAGGCTGGCGAAGGCCGCCCGAAGTTCGTGCTGCACGACGGCCCGCCCTATGCCAACGGCAGCATCCACATCGGTCACGCGCTGAACAAGATCCTCAAGGACATCATCACCCGTTCCAAGACCCTGGCCGGCTATGACGCGCCGTACGTGCCGGGTTGGGACTGCCACGGCCTGCCGATCGAGCACAAGGTCGAGACCACCTTCGGCAAGAACCAGCCGGCCGACCTGACCCGCGAGCGCTGCCGCACCTATGCGGCCGAGCAGGTCGAGGAACAGAAGGCCAATTTCATCCGCCTCGGTGTGCTGGGCGACTGGAACAACCCCTACCTGACGATGAACTTCGCCAACGAGGCCGGCGAGATCCGCGCCCTGGCGGAAATGGTCAAGAACGGCTTCGTGTTCAAAGGCCTCAAGCCGGTCAACTTCTGCTTCGACTGCGGCTCGGCCCTGGCCGAGGCCGAGGTCGAGTACCAGGACAAGAAATCCGAAGCCATCGACGTGGCTTTCCCGGTGGCGGACGCCGACAAGCTGGCCGCCGCCTTTGGCCTGGCCAGCCTGGGCAAGCCAGCCGCCATCGTCATCTGGACCACCACGCCCTGGACCATCCCGGCCAACCAGGCACTGAACGTGCACCCGGAATTCACCTACGCCCTGGTGGACGTGGGCGACCGCCTGCTGCTGCTCGCCGAGGAAATGGTCGAGAGCTGCCTGCAGCGCTTCGGCCTCGAAGGCCAGGTGGTTGCCAGCGCCGAAGGCTCGGCGCTGGAGCTGATCAACTTCCGCCACCCGCTGTACGAGCGTCTGTCGCCGATCTACTTGGCCGAGTACGTCGAGCTGGGTGCCGGCACCGGTATCGTCCACTCCGCGCCGGCCTACGGTGAGGACGACTTCCGTACCTGCAAGGCGTACGGCATGAGCAACGACGAGATTCTCAACCCGGTGCAGAGCAATGGCGTGTATGCCGACTCTCTGCCGCTGTTCGGCGGCCAGTTCATCTGGAAGGCCACGTCGGCGATCATCGCCAAGCTCGAAGAAGTGGGTGCGCTGCTCAAGCACGTCACCATCAGCCACAGCTACATGCACTGCTGGCGCCACAAGACCCCGCTGATCTACCGCGCCACCGCACAGTGGTTCGTCGGCATGGATACCAAGCCGAAGGAGGGCGGCACCCTGCGTGAGCGCTCCCTGGCCGCCATCGAAGACACCAAGTTCGTCCCGGCCTGGGGCCAGGCGCGCCTGCACAGCATGATCGCCGGGCGCCCGGACTGGTGCATCTCGCGTCAGCGCAACTGGGGCGTGCCGATCCCGTTCTTTACCCATAAAGAGAGTGGCGAGCTGCACCCGCGCACCGTCGAGCTGATGGAAGAGGTCGCCAAGCGCGTCGAGCAGCAAGGCATCGAAGCCTGGTTCAAGCTGGACGCCGCCGAGCTGCTGGGTGCAGAGGCCGAGCAGTACGACAAGAGCCGCGACACCCTGGACGTGTGGTTCGACTCCGGCACCACCCACTGGCACGTGCTGCGCGGCTCCCACGCCGAACTGGCGCATGCCAAGGGTCCGGCTGCCGACCTCTACCTGGAAGGCTCCGACCAGCACCGCGGCTGGTTCCACTCCTCGTTGCTGACCGGCTGCGCCATCGACGGCCACGCGCCGTACAAGGAACTGCTGACCCACGGTTTCACCGTCGACGAGCAGGGCCGCAAGCAGTCCAAGTCCCTCGGCAACGTGGTCGCACCGCAGAAGGTCATCGACAGCATGGGCGCCGACATCCTGCGCCTGTGGGTGGCCTCCACCGACTATTCCGGCGAGATGGCGGTTTCCGACCAGATCCTGCAGCGCAGTGCCGACGCCTACCGGCGCATCCGCAACACCGCGCGTTTCATGCTGGCCAACCTCAATGGCTTCAACCCGGCCACCGACCTGTTGCCGGCCGAGCAGATGCTCGATCTGGACCGCTGGGCGGTCGACGCCACCGCGCGCCTGCAGGACGAGCTGACCGAGGCCTACGGCGAATACCGCTTCTGGAACGTGTATTCCAAGGTGCACAACTTCTGCGTGCAGGAGCTGGGCGGCTTCTACCTGGACATCATCAAGGACCGCCAGTACACCACCGCGCCGGACAGCATCGCCCGTCGTTCCTGCCAGAGCGCGTTGTTCCACATCTGCGAGGCGCTGGTGCGCTGGGTCGCGCCGATCCTGTCGTTCACCGCCGAGGAAATCTGGCAGTTCCTGCCGGGCGAGCGCGCCGAGTCGGTGATGCTGGCCACCTGGTACGAGAACCTGGCCCGCCTGCCGCAAGGCGCCGAGCTGGACAACGCCTATTGGCAGCGCGTCATGGCGGTCAAGGGCGCGGTCAACAAGGAGCTGGAAAACCTGCGCGCAACCAAGGCCATTGGTGCCAGCCTGCAGGCCGAAGTCACCCTGTTCGGTGACGACGCCCTGCGCAGCGACCTGGCCAGGCTCGGCGACGAACTGCGCTTCGCGCTGATCACCTCGGCCGCTGCCACTGCACCGCTGGCCGACGCGCCAGCCGATGCGGTGGTCACCGAGGTCGAAGGCCTGAAGCTGAAGATAGTCAAGTCCGCCCACGCCAAGTGCGGCCGTTGCTGGCACCTGCGTGCCGATGTCGGCACTCATGCCGAGCATCCGGAGCTGTGCAGCCGCTGCATCAGCAACATCGAAGGCTCGGGCGAGGTACGCCACCATGCGTAAGGCTTTCGCCCGCTGCGCGGGGATGCATTCATGAGCGCACGTTTCGGCAAACTCGGCTGGGTATGGCTCAGCGTCGTGGTGTTCGTGATCGATCAGATCACCAAGTTCTGGTTCGACAACAACCTGCAGATGTACGAGCGCATCACCGTCATCCCCCAGGTGCTGGACTGGACCCTGGCCTACAACACCGGCGCGGCCTTCAGCTTTCTGGCCGGTGCGTCCGGCTGGCAGCGCTGGCTGTTCACCCTGATCGCCGTGGTGGTCAGTGTGGTGCTGGTGGTCTGGCTCAAGCGCCTCAAACCCGACGAAACCTGGCTGGCCGTTGGCCTGGCCCTGGTGCTCGGCGGCGCCCTGGGCAACCTGGTGGACCGGGTGATCTTCGGCCACGTGGTCGATTTCATCCTGGTGCACTGGCAGAGCAGCTGGTATTTCCCGGCCTTCAATATCGCCGACAGCGCGATCACCGTCGGCGCAATACTGCTGGCGCTGGACATGTTCAAGAGCAAGAAGCCCGAAGAAGAGGTGGCACGTGACTGATGTACGTATCGGCCCGGATCGGCAGGTGACCCTGCACTTCGCGCTGAAGCTGGATAACGGCGATGTGGTCGACAGCACTTTCGACAAGCAGCCGGCGACCTTCAAGGTCGGCGACGGCAACCTGCTGCCGGGCTTCGAGGCCGCGCTCTACGGCTTCAAGGCCGGCGACAAGCGCAGCCTGAGCGTGCAGCCCGAGCAGGGCTTCGGCCAGCACAACCCGCAGAACGTGCAGGTGATGCCGCGCTCGCAGTTTCAGGACATGGAGCTGTCGGAAGGGCTGCTGGTGATCTTCAACGACGCCGCCAATACCGAGCTGCCGGGTGTGGTCAAAGCGTTCGATGACGCCCAGGTGACCATCGACTTCAATCACCCGCTGGCCGGCAAGACGCTGACCTTCGACGTCGAGATCATTGAGGTCAAAGCCGTCTAGGCAGTGTAGGATGAATGCCTTGTCGCCCGCTAACACGGAGGCCGCACCATGAGCGTAAAGCGTTCCCCCATCGTGTCGGAGTTCGAGACCCAGGCATTGGCGGACAGCCACGACGGTTGGTTCCGCCGCAAGGTCGAGGAGTCTCTTGCAGACGCTCGCGGTGTGGTTGCTCATGATCAGGTGATGGCCGATGTCGAAGCCATCATTAGCGAAGCAGAGGCACGGCGGCGGAGTGACGATTGATGCTGCCCATCGTCTGGCGCGCCACTGCCAGGGACGATCTCTTGCAGATCATTCGCTACATCGCCAATGAAGACCCCCTGGCTGCCAGGCAATTGAAGGAACGTCTGGAGTCGGCAGTGCTGCCATTGGCCGAGCATCCCTACCTATACCGCTTTGGTCGGGTGCCCGGAACACGTGAACTCATTGCTCATCCAAACTACATTCTGGTTTACCGAGTAGCCGCTGACGCTGTGGAAGTGGTGAATGTTCTTCATGCTCGCCAACAGTACCCTTGAGGCCCTGTTCGGCGCCGCGTAATCGAGACAACCATCATGCATATCAAACTCGCCAATCCCCGCGGTTTCTGCGCCGGTGTCGACCGCGCCATCGAGATCGTCAACCGCGCCCTCGAGGTGTTCGGCCCGCCGATCTACGTGCGCCATGAAGTGGTGCACAACAAGTTCGTGGTCGAGGACCTGCGCTCGCGCGGGGCGATCTTCGTCGAAGAACTCGACCAGGTGCCCGATGACGTGATCGTCATCTTCAGCGCCCACGGCGTGTCCCAGGCGGTGCGCAACGAGGCCACCAATCGTGGCCTGAAGGTATTCGACGCCACCTGCCCGCTGGTCACCAAGGTGCACCTGGAAGTGGTGCGCTACAGCCGCGATGGCCGCGAGTGCATCCTTATTGGCCATGCAGGCCACCCGGAAGTCGAAGGCACCATGGGCCAGTACGACGCCAGCAATGGCGGCGCCATCTACCTGGTCGAAGACGAAGAGGATGTCGCCAGGCTGCAGGTGCGCGACCCCGACAACCTGGCCTTCGTGACCCAGACCACGTTGTCGATGGACGACACCAGCAAGGTCATCGATGCCCTGCGCGCACGCTTCCCCAACATCGGCGGGCCGCGCAAGGACGATATCTGCTACGCCACCCAGAACCGCCAGGATGCGGTCAAGCAACTGGCCGACGAGTGCGACGTGCTGCTGGTGGTCGGCAGCCCCAACAGCTCCAACTCCAACCGCCTGCGCGAGCTGGCCGAGCGCATGGGCACCCCGGCCTACCTGATCGACGGCGCCGAGGATCTCAAGCGCGAGTGGTTCGACGGCGCCAAGGGCATCGGCATCACCGCCGGCGCTTCGGCCCCGGAAGTGCTGGTACGCGGGGTGATCGATCAGCTCGGCGAGTGGGGCGCGAGCAACGTCCAGGAGCTCGACGGCCGCCCGGAGAACGTGACCTTCTCCATGCCCAAGGAGCTGCGGCTCAAAGCGGTGTAGGGTTTGCCGTTGCACACGAAGCCAGGGCAGTTGCCCTGGCTTTTTCATGGGCGTGGTGTGGCGACGGGGCTACAGGCCGGGCGGTCTTGGCGCGAGCGAAACGTCTGGGATGCCCATGATTTGCTTGCCGTCGGCCGCTGGGGGCAGGCTATGATCAGCGACCAGAACCGGACTGCCGATCTATGCCCGTCGACCTGCAAGCGCTCTATCCCAAACTGATCCACCTGATGCTGGACACGGTTTTCGTGGTCGATGCGGACAACCGCATCGCCTTCGTCAGTGATGCCTGCGAAAGCCTGCTCGGCTACCGCGCCGCCGAGCTGACCGGCACGCTGATCACCGACTACATGCACCCCGATGATCTGGCCGCCACCCGGGAGTCGATCGTCCGCGTCATGAATGGTCAGCCGCACTTCGACTTTCGCAACCGCTACATCCGCAAGGACGGCAGCGTGGTCTACATCCTCTGGGCGGCCTTCTGGTCCGAGGAGGTCGGTGCACGCATCGGCGTCGCCCGGGACGTGACGGCCCTGGCGCATGCCGAGGAAGAGTTACGCTTCCTCGCCCACCACGACCCCCTGACCAAACTGACCAACCGCGCGCTGTTTCGCGACCGCCTGGAAACGGCGCTGCGCGGCGCCCATCGGCACACCAGCACGTTGGCCCTGCTGTTTCTGGATATCAACGATTTCAAGGCGATCAACGATACCCATGGGCACACGGCGGGTGATCAGGTGCTGTGCGAGATAGCCCGGCGCCTGAAGGCCTGTGTGCGGGAAACCGACACCGTGGCGCGGGTGGGCGGCGACGAATTCACCGTGCTGCTGAGCGATGTCGATACGCCCCAGGCCGTCGCCGAGAAAGTGGCGCAGATTCTCGCCGCGCTGGGCGAGCCGCTGGGCGCCGAGTTCGGGGCGCTGCGCATGCCGAGCTGCAGCATCGGCGTGGCCTGCTACCCCGCTGACGGAGAGGATGCCGATGCATTGCTCGGGCATGCCGACGGACACATGTACCGGGTAAAGCGTGCGCGCCAGGCGCCGGGTGGCAGCCCGCTCGGCTAGCTGCTGCGAGGCCTCCCGACCGCCAGCGTCGTCGGCCTGCGAAGAGTCGGTGCTCCTTGAGTCCTCGGGCACTCGATTGCCTTTCTGTTGACCAATACCTGACTTGACCCATTTTTGCCCGCATCGGCTGGTGCTGGCAGGCACATCCAACCGGAGGATCACCATGGCTCACGAGCAAATCGTCATCACCACGCCAGACGGCCACTGCCCGGCCCACCTGTTCACGCCGGCTGACGGGCAGGGCGGCCCGGCGATCATCTTCTACATGGATGCCGGCGGCATTCGCCCCACCGTGCTGGCCATGGCCGAACGCCTGGCCAATGCCGGCTACGTGGTGCTGCTGCCGGACATGTATTACCGCTATGGCGCCTATGGGCCGTTCGACCCCAAGGAAGTCTTCAAGGGCGATTTCCGCGCCATCCTCGGCCCGCTGATGGCCACCACCGGCAACGCCAAGGCGGCAGCGGATATCGATGCCTATATCGGCTACCTCGACCAGCGCAGCGAGGTGCACGGCCAGCGCATCGGCGCGGTGGGCTTCTGCATGGGCGGCGGCATGGCCATCGCCTCTGCGGGCGCCCGCCCGGAGCGCTTCGCCGCCGTCGCCAGCTTCCATGGCGGCAACCTGGCCACCGATGCGGCCGACAGCCCGCACCGCGCCGCCTCGGTGCTGCAGGCCGAGCTCTACATCGCCGCCGCCGAGAACGACGGCAGCTACCCGCCGGAAATGGCCGAACGCTTCGAGAAGGCCTTGAGCGACGCCGGTGTGACCTACAGCTCGGAAACCTACCCGGCCAAGCACGGCTGGATGAAGCCGGACTTTCCGGTGTACGACGAAAAGGCCGCCGAGCACGGCTGGAAGCAGATGCTGGCGTTCTTCGCGCGCACCCTGACGCGCAACTGACCCACGGCCACAGGCCTGGCTTACAGCACGGCCCTTAGCAACATTGCCACGGCGACCACGGCAGACACCAGGGCAAAGCCCCGTTGCAGGTTCGGCCCGGACAGCCTGCCAGCGGCCGCCCGGCCGAGCAGCATGCCTGCCAGGGCGCCCAGGCAAAATGGCGTGGCGATCAGCCAGTCCAGGTGGCCAGTGGCCGAGCTGGTTGCCACGCCCGCCGCGGAAATCAGCGCGATGACGGCCAGGGAAGTGGCCAGTACCGATTGCGCCGTCACGTTGGTGTAGCGTTGCAGGGCCGGTACCAGCACGAAGCCGCCGCCTACGCCGAGCAAGCCGGACAAGCCGCCGGCTACCAGGCCCGATAACGTGAGTGCCCAGGCGCACGGCCCCGTCCAGTTCAACTTGCCGCGGTTGACGTCCAGTTGGCAGGGCGCTGGCTTGGCCATAAAGGCTGGGCGGCCGGTTGGCGAGGCCAGGGTGCGGCGCCAGGTCAGCCAGGCGACGTACATGAGCACCAGCGCGAATATCCCCATCAGCGGGCGGTTGGGCAGGCGCTGCGCTGCCCACAGGCCGATGGGCGAGCAGAGCATTCCGGCAGCGGCCACCAGCAGTGCGGCCTTGTAGCGAACGATGCCGTCCCTCAGGCCCATCACTGCCCCGAGGCTGGCCGCCAGGCCAACCGCCAGCAAGCCGACCGGGCCCGCCTCGGCAACCTCCAGGCCCATCACGAAGACCAGCAAGGGCACCGCCAGTATGCCGCCGCCCGCACCGGTCAGGGCGAGGATCACGCCGACCAGCAGGCCAAGCAGGATGAGCGTGATCATCGCCGCGCCCTTGCGCACCAGGGGCGCCTCATACGTCCGCCAGCTCCGGCTTGGCCAGCCATTCGCGGCCCTTGAGCATGCCTTTCCAGTACAGCGGCGGCAGAATCCGCTCCTTGAGCAGCCAGGCCAGCCTGGAGGGTCTGGTGCCGTCGATGAGCCAGGAAGGGAAGCTGGGGGTGACCTTGCCGCCGTAGCTGAACTCGGCGAGCACGATCTTGCCGCGCTCGACCGTCAGCGGGCAGGACCCATAGCCGTGGTACAGCGCCGTGCCCTTGGCTTTGCCCAGGGCAGCCAGCACGTTGTGGGCAACCACTGGCGCCTGCTTGCGTGCGGCGGCCGCGGTTTTCGCGTTGCTGGTATTGGCGGCATCGCCGAGGGCGTGGATGTTCGCCCAGGCCTTGTGGCGCAGGGTGGTCGGGTCGACATCGATCCAGCCGGCCGCGTCGCTCAGCGGGCTGACGCGCACGAAGTCGGGGGCGACCTGCGGGGGCACCACGTGCAGCATGTCGAACGGGCGGGTAACGCTTTGCTTGCTGCCATCGGCATTCACCCTGGCGAAGGTGGCCGTCCGTGCCGCACCATCGACCCCGGTGAGCGTATGGCCGAAGTTCAGGTCGATGCCGTAGGCCGCCACATATTCCATCAGCGCCGGTACATAGTCGGCAACGCCGAACAACACCGCGCCGGCGCTGCAGAACTCGATCTCCATGTTCTGCAGAACACCGCTGCGGCGCCAGTGATCGGCCGACAGGTACATGGCCTTCTGGGGCGCCCCGGCGCATTTGATCGGCATCGCTGGCTGGGTGAAGATCGCCCGCCCACTGCGCAGCTGCTGCACCAGCTCCCAGGTATAGGGCGCCAGGTGATACAGGTAGTTGGAGGTCACGCCGTTGCGGCCCAGGGTGTCGGCCAGGCCCTCGACGGCGTGCCAGTCGAGCTTGAGGCCGGGGCAGACGATAAGCTGTTGGTAGCTGACCACCCGGCAGCCATCGAGGATCACGGCGTTGCGCTCCGGCTCGAAGGCGGCCACCGCCGACTGTATCCAGTGCACGCCGCGAGGCAGGGTCGCGCCCATGCTGTGGGCGGTTTGCGCTGCCTCGAAGATGCCACCGCCGACCAGCGTCCAGCCGGGTTGGTAGTAGTGCACCTCGGCGGGATCGATGATGGCGATATCCAACCCGGGCTCCCGGGCCAGCAGGCTCGATGCCGTGGCGATGCCCGCCGCGCCGCCGCCGACGATGACCACCGCATGGCTGGCCTCCGCCACCTCGAGGGGCATTCGCCCGCCATTGGCAATCCTGCGGATTACCGACTGCATGTCGAAACCAGCTTTGCTGGCGGTACCCACTATCTCGTGCAGCGGTTGCGTACGTGCCTGCCACAGCGCCCACAGGGTGGTCGAGCGCATGCCGGAACGGCAATAGGCCAGGATCGGCCTGGGCAGGGTTTCCAGCAGCTTGCCGAAAAGCTCGGCCTGCTGGTCGCTGACCTTGCCCGTTTCGGCAGGCAGGTAATGCGCTTCCAGGCCGTGTTGCCGGGCGGCCCGTTGGATGTCGGCAAACAATGCCTGGTCGCTACTTTCGCCATCGGGGCGGTTACAGATGATGGCGCGGTAACCGGCCTCTTTAAGGGCCGCCACGTCATCGGGGCGAAGCTGTTCGGATACGCCAAGGCCAGGCGCAAGGCTGCGAATGTCCATAGGAACCTCGGTAGGAAGGCAGGCACGAATAGTTGTTATGGGGGCGTCAAATCAGGTTGAGCGGTATCTTCAGGTAGCGCACGCCGTTGGTTTCGGGGGCTGGCAGGTGCCCGGCGCGCATGTTGACCTGCACCGCGGGCAGGATCAGGGTGGGCATTTCCAGGGTGGCATCGCGGGCGGTGCGCATGGCCACGAACTGTTCCTCGCTGATGCCATCGCGGACGTGAATGTTGAGTTCGCGCTGCTCGGCCACCGTGCTGACGTACTGCACCTCTCGCCCTTCCGGCGGGTAGTCGTGGCAGACGTAGAGCAGGGTGTCGGCAGGCAGGCTCAGCACCTTGCGGATCGACCTGAACAGGCTGTGTGCGTCGCCACCGGGGAAGTCGCAGCGTGCAGTGCCGTAGTCGGGCATGAACAGGGTGTCGCCCACGAACGCGGCGGTGCTGTGCCCGTCACGCAGCACATAAGCCATGCAGGCGGGGGTATGCCCGGGGGTGTGAAGCGCATGGCAGGCCAGGGAGCCGATGCTGAACGGCTCGTCGTCGACGAACAGGTGATCGAACTGACTGCCGTCGCGGGGCATGTCGGCACCGGCGTTGTACAGGCTGCCGAACACGTCCTGGACCTTGGCAATATGATTGCCGATACCGATCTTGCCGCCCACCTGCGCCTGCAGGTAGGGCGCGGCCGTCAGGTGATCGGCGTGCACATGGGTTTCCAGAATCCACTCCACGCGCGCCTCGAGTTCGGCCACCCGGGCAATCAGCCTGTCTGCCGACGCCGTGGCGGTACGGCCGGCCTTGGCGTCGTAATCGAGCACGCTGTCGATCAGGGCGCAGCGGTTGGTCTCGAGATCGAGGGCGATATAGCTGATGGTGCCGGTGATACTGTCGTGGAACGCTTCGACGTGGAGTTTGTTGCGCATGTTCTGTCTCCTGATGGGGCCTTTGCTGGGCCGCTCATGGTGACCAGCAGGGCAGCAACTGCTGTGCCAATCCGTCTGCTCTTGTGGTGTTGCGCTAGTCGTTTGATTTTTAAAGGGTTTTATCCTGTATTTAACGCGTTCGAATGGACTCGCCGGGATGAGCTGCCGTTGCTCATGCCATCTGGCAGAGTTGGCGCTGCCAATTGACAGTCTTGGCAGTGCGCCGCAGGATGCGGACACCCCCGGAATTCGTGACCAAGCCCATGTCAGCCAAAGCAGGCGGTTCAAGCGTCAAGACGGATCAGCTACGGCCACTGGTTTCGTATCTCGAACACGAACCGCAGCCGATGATCGTGCTCGATACCGATTACCAGATCCTCGCCGCGAACGCCGCCTATCAGCGCCAGTTTGCCAGCCCTGACTCGCCTGTTGTGGGGCGCAAATGCTACGAGGTCTCGCACCACTATGCGGTCCCTTGCGATCAGGCCGGCGAGCACTGCCCAATGCGCAAGGCGCGTGAGCTCAATGGCCCGGATCGGGTGCTGCATATCCATCACACCCCCCGTGGGCCCGAGCACGTCGATGTGGAACTGCGGCCGATCTTTGCCGAGGGGGGCGCCATCAGGGCCTACGTGGAGCGCCTGACCCTGGTGCGCAGCGCCTCGGCGCAGCCCAATGACGAGGGCTTGGTGGGCTGTTCTGCGGCGTTCAATATCGCCTTGGCGGAGCTCAAGCGCGTGGCCGGCACCATGCTGCCAGTGCTGCTGCTGGGCGAGTCGGGTACCGGCAAGGAATTGTTCGCCCGCGCCGTTCACGAGAACAGCGAGCGGGCCGATGGGCCGTTCGTGGTGGTCGACTGCTCGGGGTTGACCGAAACCCTGTTCGAAAGCGAATTGTTCGGCCACGAAAAGGGCGCCTTCACCGGCGCGGTGGCGCGCAAGCCGGGCCTGGTGGACATCGCCCAGGGCGGCACCCTGTTCCTCGACGAAATCGGCGATGTGCCCCTGGCCATGCAGGTAAAACTGCTGCGCTTGATCGAATCGGGAACCTACCGCCGCGTCGGCAGTGTGGAAACCCTCCACGCCAACTTCAGGCTGGTTGCCGCTACCCACAAGCCGCTGGCAGCGATGATGGCCAGCGGTGCATTCAGAGCGGATCTTTACTACCGCCTCAGTACCTTTCCCATTCAGCTGCCGCCGTTGCGCGAGCGGGTGGAGGATATCGGCCTGCTGGCGAATTCGTTCCTGCAGCGTGGTGAGCGGCGGCTGGTCATCGATACCGAGGCCCTGGCCAGCCTGGAGCGTTATGAGTGGCCGGGCAATATCCGCGAGTTGCGCAATGCCCTGGACCGGGCCAGCCTGTTCGCCGACGACGGGATCATCCGCCTCCAGCATCTGCCGCCCGCCATCACCGCGCACGGAGCCGGGCTGCCGGTTGCGGCAGGCGATCAACGATCCCTGGCGCAGATAGTGGCGACCTTCAAGGGCACCCGTAGCGAGTTGGCGAAGTACCTGGGGCTCAGTGAGCGGACGCTGTATCGCCGCCTCCGGGAGGAGGGCTGATGTTGACGATAGATATAGGGCCGCTGGCGCTTGGCGTTGGCCATGTGTTGCTGCTGGTGAGCCTGTTGCTGGCCACCCTGGTCGGCTGGTGGCTGGGGCGCAGCCGCCAGGTCAATCCGGAGAGGCTGATCTTCCGCCTGCTGCTGACGGCGCTGCTGGGCGCGCGGCTGGCCTTCGTCGTGCGCTACTTCGAGCATTACCAGGATGCGCCCTGGCGGGTGATCGACATTCGTGACGGCGGCTTCATCGCCTGGGGTGGTTTACTGGCGGCAGGCTTGCTGGGCGCCTGGTACCTGTGGCGTCAGGCGGCGATGCGCCGCGCCCTGGCCGCAGGCATGGCGGTGGGCCTGCTGGTGTGGGGGCTGGGTAGCCTGCTGCTGGATAACCTGGAGCAGGGCAAGCGCCTGCCGGAACTGGCCCTGCGCGATGTCCGGGGGCAACCGGTGGAACTGCGCGAGAAGCTCGGCCAACCCATGGTGATCAACCTCTGGGCCACCTGGTGCCCGCCCTGTCGGCGCGAAATGCCGGTGCTGGCCGAGGCGCAGCGTGAGCATCCCGGGGTGACCTTCGTGTTCGCCAACCAGGGCGAGGGCGCAGGCGAAGTCAGTGCCTATCTCGCCAGCCAGGCGCTGCAACTGGACAACGTGCTGCTCGACAGCGACGGCGGCCTGGGGCAACTGGTCGGCTCGCGGGCCTTGCCCACCACCCTGTTCTACGACGCCGAGGGCCGCCTGTTGGGCAGCCACCTCGGCGAACTGTCCCGGGCCAGCCTGGCGCGGGCGCTGGAAGCCCTGAATACGCCGCCATGACCTTCAAGTCCATCCAGTGAGGTGACGGGGATCTGCTGCGTATTACGCTGGGTGCGTCGGCCCATAACGCCCCATGGGGGCAGCGGCATCAGCTTTTTCGGGCAATAAAAAGCCGGCTTGTGGCCGGCTTTCGTAAGGCAGGTTGTGCTTACTTTTGATAAGCAGCAGCCGCCTTGGTGATCTCGGCGCGGGCCGCGTCAGCGTTGCCCCAGCCTTCGACCTTGACCCACTTGCCCTTCTCGAGATCCTTGTAGTTCTCGAAGAAGTGCTTGATCTGCTCGATCAGCAGCGGAGGCAGGTCGGTGTATTCCTGAACGTCTTTGTAGATGCTGCTCAGCTTGTCGTGGGGAACCGCGATCAGCTTGGCGTCGCCACCGGCTTCGTCGGTCATGTGCAGCACGCCAACCGGGCGAGCGCGGATCACCGAGCCTGGGGCGACCGGGTACGGGGTCACGACCAGCACGTCGAGGGGGTCACCGTCGTCGGCCAGGGTGTGCGGGATGAAACCGTAGTTGGCCGGGTAGAACATCGGGGTGGCCATGAACCGGTCAACGAACAGGCAGTCGGTGTCGTGATCGATTTCGTATTTGATCGGCGCGTGGTTGGCCGGGATTTCGATAGCGACGTAGATGTCGTTCGGCAGGTCTTTACCAGCCGGAACCTTGCTGTAGCTCATGGGTGACTCCCTGATGTGCGCCAAAAAAAGTGGCGCGATTATAGGTGGATTCCCGCGTCGTTGCCATTACGGCCATCTGGCGTATCGGTGGGCGCGGGCGTGGCGTGCTGATAGTCCGGGTGTTCGACCTGCAGGCGGCGCAAACGTGCCAATGGGTCTTGCCGATAGAACAGGCGCAGTTGCTCGTAGACCGCCGGGAAGGCCTGGTCGAGCAGGTCGGGCGCATTGAAGAAATATTCGCTGGTCACCGCGAAGAATTCGGCGGGGTTTTCCGCGGCGTAGGGGTCGATGGCGGTCTGCGCTTCGTCATCCGCATCCAGCTCGGCGTTCAGGCTGTCGAAGGCCTGCTGCATGGCGCTGGCCCATTGCTTGACGTCCATGTTGCTGTGCAGTGGCGGCAGGCCGTTGGCGTCGCCACCGAGCATGTCCAGCTTGTGGGCCAGTTCGTGGATCACCAGGTTGTAGCCTTCCCAGTTGCCACTGGCCTGTACGCCGGGCCAGGCAAGAATCACCGGGCCCTGCTGCCAGGCTTCGCCGCTGTGTTCGCCGTCCCATTCGTGCTCGATGCCGCCGGAGTCGCGGTGGCGCTGGGGGCTGACGAAGTCGTCCGGGTAGAGAATCACCTCGTGGAAACCCTGGTACCAGTTCAGCTCGGCCAGGCCGAGCAGCGGCAATTCGGCGAGCACCGCCAGGGCCAGGCGATCGTCGTTGTCCAGTTCGAGGCCGGGCAGGGTGGTCAGGTGTTTGCTGTGCAGAAACAGCACGGCGCGTTCACGCAGCCGTTGCTCTTCTTCGCTGCTGAGGCCATCGAGAATCGGCAGGCGCCCGCGCACGGTGGCCCAGCTGCTGGCGCTGACAGGGTTACGGGAGAGGACGCGCCGACGGCGCCAGGCGCTAAACGACCACATGGAAACGGCTCGGTGGGGGAGTGGCGGTCACCTTAACAGGCCGCCCGCCGACCGCAAGCGCCCAGGCGTTACTCGGCGTTGATGGGCAGCACCTGGTTGTTGAGCTGTCTGTCCTCGACGAGGCTGATCGACTCCCGGAGCAGCGACTCCCGGAGCATCGGCGCCACCTGATTATCGCCGCTGGGTGCCGGGCGCCGCTGTGCTAATCTGCGGCCATGTTTTCACCCGGCTCGCACGGCCTGTGGCGCGCCTGTTTTCGAGGTTTTCATGCATATCCACATTCTCGGCATTTGCGGCACCTTCATGGGCTCGCTCGCCGTGCTGGCCAAGGAACTGGGCCACCGCGTCACCGGCTCCGATGCCAACGTCTACCCGCCGATGAGCACCCAGCTCGAAGCCCAGGGCATCGAGCTGCTGCAGGGCTACGACCCCGCGCACCTGCAGCCGGCGCCGGATCTGGTGGTGGTCGGCAACGCCATGAGCCGTGGCAACCCGGCGGTGGAATACGTGCTCAACAAGGGCCTGCCCTATGTGTCCGGCCCGCAGTGGCTGGCCGACCATGTGCTGCAGGGCCGCTGGGTGATGGCGGTGGCCGGCACCCACGGCAAGACCAGCAGCTCGAGCATGCTCGCCTGGGTACTGGAGCACGCCGGCATGGCGCCGGGCTTCCTGATCGGCGGCGTACCGCAGAACTTCGGGATTTCCGCGCGGCTGGGCGATACGCCATTCTTCGTGGTCGAGGCCGACGAGTACGACAGTGCGTTCTTCGACAAGCGCAGCAAGTTCGTCCACTACCGCCCGCGCACCGCCATCCTCAATAATCTCGAATTCGACCACGCGGACATCTTCCCCGACCTGGCCGCCATCGAGCGGCAGTTCCATCACCTGGTGCGGATCATTCCCGGCGAAGGCCTGGTCATCCATCCGGCCAGCGAAAGCGCGCTGGCGCGGGTGATCCAGATGGGCTGCTGGACGCCCGTGCAGACCACCGGCGCAGGCGGCCAATGGCAGGCACGTCTGCTCAGTGCCGACGGTTCGCGCTTCGAGGTGAGTTTCGACGGCAAGGTCGAGGGTGTGGTGGACTGGCAACTGACCGGCCAGCACAACGTCGCCAACGCCCTGGCGGTGCTAGCGGCGGCACGTCACGTTGGCGTGCTGCCGGCGCTGGGCATCGAGGCGCTGGGCCAATTCATCAACGCCAAGCGGCGCATGGAAAAGGTCGCCGAGGTGAACGGCGTGACCGTCTATGACGACTTCGCCCACCACCCGACGGCCATCGCCACCACCCTCGACGGCCTGCGCAAGCGGATGGGCGACGAGCAGATCATCGCGGTGATCGAGCCGCGCTCCAATTCCATGAAGCTTGGCGCCCACCGCGACGGCCTGGCCGAGTCCGCCGTGCAGGCCGATGCGGTGTTCTGGTACGCGCCGGCGAACCTCGGCTGGGATCTGGCAGCCACCGTTGCCGGGGCGACCAATCCGACCCAGGTATGCGACTCGCTTGAGGCCATCATCGACGGCGTGAAGGCGCGGGTGCGCCCCGGCACCCAGGTGGTGATCATGAGCAATGGCGGCTTCGGCGGCTTGCACGGCAAGCTGGCCAAGGCGCTGGAGGCATGAGCATGGCAGGGCCAGAACGGATTACTCTCGCCATGACTGGCGCCTCGGGCGCCCAGTACGGCCTGCGCCTGCTCGACTGCCTGGTGCGCGAGGATCGGGAGGTGCACTTCCTGATCTCCAAGGCCGCGCAACTGGTGATGGCCACCGAGACCGACGTCAGCCTGCCGGCCAAGCCCCAGGCCATGCAGGCCTTTCTCACCGAATACACCGGCGCCACCGACGGGCAGATTCGCGTGTACGGCAAGGAAGACTGGATGGCGCCGGTGGCGTCCGGCTCCGGCGCGCCGTCGGCCATGGTGGTAGTGCCGTGCAGCACTGGCACGCTGTCATCGATTGCCACCGGTGCCTGCAACAATCTGATCGAGCGTGCCGCCGACGTCGCCCTCAAGGAGCGCCGCCAACTGATCCTGGTGCCGCGCGAGGCTCCGTATTCGAGCATTCACCTGGAGCACATGCTCAAGCTGTCCAACCTGGGCGTGACCATCCTGCCGGCCTCGCCGGGCTTCTATCACCAGCCCCAGACCCTGGATGACCTGGTCGACTTCGTGGTCGCGCGCATCCTCAACTGCCTGAACATCCCCCAGGACATGCTGCCGCGCTGGGGCGAGCATCACCTCAACAGTGGCGATGACTAGGCGCACGAGCTGGCTGCTGGTGCTGGCCTGCCTGCAACTGGGCGGCTGCGCCACCGCTCGCACCCTCGACGCCGCCAAACCCGGCGCGCCGGTGGTGTACGCCGGCACGCGGCTGGACTGGTACGCGCTGCAGGGCGGTTGCTGCTCGCGCGAGCGCTTCGGTGCCGAGGCGCCGCGATACGCCGCTGTGGATCTACCCGCCAGCGCGCTGCTCGATACCCTGTTGTTGCCGCTGTCGCTGGCCAAGGCGCTGGGGATCGGCTTGCAGGTGAGTGGCGGTGGGTAGGGTAGTTTGACCGGGCGCGGGTGATGTTTGAGGCTAGCGCCTACGCGGCCCGCCCCATCTGCCATCTGGAGCGTATTACCCGTGGGAGCGGGCCATGCCCGCGAAAAGTCACGGGCATGGCCCGTTTCCACAACCCGTAGGGTGGACAACGCTCTTTTTGTCCACCATTGCGGTACGGGAACGGTGGATGGGTGAAGCGTCATCCACCCTACGGTCTTTCGGCTTGGCTTCATTCCGTAGGGTGGACAACGCTCTTTTTGTCCACCATTGCGGTAACGGGAACGGTGGATGGGTGAAGCGTCATCCACCCTACGGTCTGGAGCGTATTACCTGTGGGAGTGGGCCATGCCCGCGAAAAGTCACGGGCATGGCCCGTTCCCACAGTAGGCCGATGTCCGCCTTGCTTACCTTTCCAAGCCATAACTCTTTCAAATCGGCGTCAGCAGCGCCTCACCGCGAAAGTGCCGGTCGATATTGTCGAGAAACTGGCTCAGCGACTGTTCCAGCGCCTGAGGTGAGTGGCCGCCGACGTGTGGGGTGATGGTCAGGTTGTCGAGGTCGAGCAGCTCGCTGGGCGGTAGCGGCTCGCTTTCGTACACGTCCAGTGCCGCGGCGCGGATGCGCTTCTCGCGCAGCGCGCTGCCCAGCGCCGCGGTGTCCACCACGCTGCCGCGCGCCACGTTGACCAGATAACCCTGGGGCCCCAGCGCTTCGAGCACCTCGGCGTTCACCAGGTGATGGGTCGCGGCGCCGCCGGGAATGGCGATCACCAGGCAGTCGCACCACTGCGCCAGTTCCAGCAGGCTGGCGAAGTACTGGTGCGGGCTGCCTGGTTTGGCTGAGCGATTGTGATAGCCCACCGGCATAGCGAAGGCCGCGGCACGGCGGGCCAGTTGTTCGCCGATGGCGCCGAGGCCGAGGATGCCCAGGCGTTTGCCGCTGACGCCATCGGTCATCGGCAGGGCGTCGCGCCAGATGCCGGCGCGGCAGGCGTTGTCCAAACGGCGCACATCGCGAATCGCTGCCAGCAGCAACGCCATGGCGTGGTCGGCGACGCACACCGCGTTGCTGCCAGCACCGTTGCTCAGGGCGATGCCGCGAGCGCGGGCCGTTTCGATATCGACCTTCTCGTAGCCAACCCCCAGGGTACCGATGAAGCCGAGCTTTGGCAGGCGGGCGATTTCCTCACCGGTCAGGCCGATGGTGCCGATGGTCAGCACTGCCTGAATGCTGGCCCCGTGCTCGGCAATCGCCGCCTCGCGTGCCGCCGCGTTGGCGGCATGGGTCACCTGGTATCGCTCGGCGATACGCGCCAGACTGGCTTCGCCAAGCGGGTTGAGAATCAGCAGATGGGGTTTCATGGGGTCTCCATGGCGAGTAGGCGTGGATGGTTACTCGATGACGCGCAAGGTGCTGCGCCCCCGACTGATATCGGCCAGCAGGCGTTGCAGGCCTTCGAGCTGCGATCGTGGTACGGCCAGCTGCAGTTCGGCGCCTTCGGCATCGAAGCTTTCCTGTTCCAGCACGGCGTCGAATTCGGCCAGGCGTGATTTGAGCAGGGCCAATTCGGCGAAGCCGCAATGGCAGGCGCAGGCGGTGCGCGGCACCTGTTCCTGACGCTCGGCGTGCTGCAGGCATTTGTTGGCGCTGCCGCCGTAGGCGCGGGCCAGGCCGCCGGTGCCGAGCTGGATGCCGCCATACCAGCGCGTCACCACCACGGCCACGCCATCGAACCCCTGCGCTTCGATGGCGGCGAGAATCGGCCTGCCAGCGGTGCCGCTGGGTTCGCCATCGTCGCTGAAGCGATACTGCTGGCCAAGCTTCCAGGCCCAGCAGTTGTGCGAGGCGCCCGGGTCGCTGACCTGCTCGATGAAGGCCTGGGCATCCGCCGCGCTGGCGATGGCGCGGGCCTGGGCGAGAAAGCGGCTTTTGCGGATTTCCTCGCGGTAGTCGCAAGGGGCGAGTAGCAGGTAAGGCATCAGACGCTCGGCTTCAGCCCGCAGCCCCTGAGGATGATGCGCACCATGTTGTCCGCGGCGGCCTGGTAGTCGGGCTTGGTCAGGCGCGAGCGGCCGCTGACCCGGCAGATTTCCGAGGCGAAGTCGGCGTGGTACTGGGTGCTGCTCCAGATCAGGAAGATCAGGTTCGTGGGGTCGACCGGCTCCATCTTGCCGGCGGCGATCCACTGTTCGAAGATCGCCGCGCGCTCGCGAAACCAGCTCTGGTGGTCCTTGCCGAAGTGCTGGGACAGGAAGGCGCCGCCGCTGATCACTTCCATGGCGAAGATGCGCGAGGCCTTGGGGTAGCGCCGCGAATATTCCATCTTGGCGCGGATGTAGCGCTCCAGCGCCTCGGCGGGGTCGTCGTCGGCGCTCAGGTTGTCGAAGGCGCTGTCCCACAGGGCCAGGATATTGCTCAGCACGGCCAGGTACAGGCCCTGCTTGCTGCTGAAGTAGTAATGCAGGTTAGCCTTGGGAAGGCCCACCGCCTGGGCGATGGTGTTCATGCTGGTGCCCTTGAAGCCGTGGCGGGCGAACTCTTCCTCGGCCGCCGCGATGATCGCTTCTTCGTTCTTCTGCCGGATGCGGCCAGTCGGCTTGCCGGTGGTGGCGCGTTTAGCGGTGGCGTCGAGGGGCATCAGGGAGCTTCCGTGGTGATCTGAGGGCTCAGCGGGAGAACAGATACTCCACCGTAGCGGGCGTGACAAGCGCTGGCGCTGCAATTATCCACTCAAGGCCCCGAGGCGCGGTCAGCTGAAGGCCTGGACGATGCGCTCGCGCTGCGCGGCATTCGGCAGGCGACCCTGGCCGGCCTTGAGGTTGTCGACCACGTAACGCGGGTTGGAGGTGGCCGGAATCACCGCGGTCACCGCCTCGTTGGCGAGGATGAACTTGAGCAGCAACTGCGCCCAGGAGGTGGCGTCGATCTCGTTGGCCCACTCCGGCAGCGGCTTGCCCTTGACCCGGCTGAGCAACTGCGCGCGCTGGAACGGCCGGTTGATCAGGGTGGCGATACCGTTGTCGCGGCAGTAGGGCAGCAGGCGCTTCTCGGCGTTGCGCTCGCCCACCGAATAATTGAGCTGCACGAAGTCGACCTTCTCCTTGGCGAGCACCGCCAGCAGGTCGTCATGGGCCGATTCGATGTAATGGGTGATGCCGATGTAACGCACCTTGCCCTGCTCGCGCAGCTCACGGGCCAGGGCCAGCTGGGTGGTGGTGTCCTGCAGGTTGTGCACCTGCAAAAGGTCCATCCTGTTGGCCTGCAGGGCCTTGAGGCTGGCCTCGAACTGCGCCAGGCCACGCTCGCGCCCGGTGCTCGACAGCTTGGAGGCAAGGAAGGCCTTGCCCTGGGTTTTGGTGCGCTTGAGCAACTCGCCGGTCACCGCCTCGGCGCTGCCATAGCTGGGCGCCGTGTCGATCAGCGTGCCGCCGCCATTGATAAAGGCGCGCATCACTTCGTCGAGATCTTCCAGGCTGGATTCGTCGAGGCTCACGTTGAAGGTTTGCGAGGTGCCGAGGCCGATCACCGGCAGGCTCTCGCCGCTGGACGGGATCTTGCGCTGCAGCACGGCGGCCGGGTTGGCGGCGAAGGCGAAACCGGGCAGCAACTGGCTGGTGGCCGCGAGGGTCATCAGGGCAGCGCTGCCCTGCAGGAAATGGCGACGATTGGGCATGGCGTGCTCCGCTGGCTGATCGAAGAGACAATGGCTTGAGACTAGACGCCCAGCCTCAGGGCTTCTAGACAGCCTGTTACCGGGTATGTCGCTATCGGTTGGCCGGCGAAGGGGGAACCAACCTTCCCCCTGACCATCACAGCAGAGCCTGTCAGCGTCGCGGACAGGTCTGGAATGTTCAGGTTGCCTGCCTGGGCCGTTACCGAAGGATCCTGCAAGCCGTGTTATCTCGTTCTCTGTGCTCACCCGTAGTTGCTCTGCTGACACTGCTGGGCGGTTGTACCCAGTACCGCGAAGTGCCCCCGCAAACGGCCGAAGGCCAGGCCTGCGTCCAGCAGTGCAACCAAACGCAGCGGGCCTGCGAGCGGCAAGAGGATGAGTCCTACCAGGGCTTCAAAGTCATTTATGACAGCCAGAACCAGGGCTACCAGAACTGCCTGCATGCCACCGAAGACCCCAATCTCAAGACGCTGTGCCCGAAGCCCACGGCAATCGACGGGCCTGACTACCGAATCTGCGCGGAGGTCTACAAGAACTGCTTCGTCAAATGTGGCGGCCGCTACGAGAAGGTCGAGTAAGCGCTGCATGGCAGGGGGTGGCGAAAGCGGCCGGTCGGTCGCTTTGCCCTTATGGTGCTCCTCGTGCCACAGAATTATCAGACGACACCAATCGCCCCTTCAGGAGGCCGAGCGGAATCTTTGTGGAGAGGGTTGAGCGACATGGATGTCGCGAGAGCCGCGATGGGCCAGGGACGGCCCTTCGCGGCGGGCCCTCGGAACAATGATGGAGCGAGGGAACCCCAGCGAAGCTGGGGCCGGATGCCGGGGCTAGACCTTTTGGTTTCTTTTGGGGCGATGCCAAAAGAAACCCGCTCGTCAGAGCGGAACCGGACGTATGAGCAACGCGATAACGCTGGCAAACCACAGCTCACGCATAGCGTGTGGAACGTAAAGAGCTCGCGGCTAAAGCCCCTCCTACGAGTTACGCGAACGGCCGATTTTTCCTTATAGCTGCCAATTCAAACGCACATCTAACTGATCAAAAACGACCGCTCAGGCGCTCGTCGCCAGTTCCTCGAGAAAGCTCTCCAGCACCAGGTGTGGCCGGCGGCCCTTGCGGGTCACCGAGGCCAGGCTGATGTCGTAGAAGCGCTTATCGGCCTTGAGCGCGCGCAGGCGGCCTTCCTTGATCCATGCCTCGGCGTAGTGGTCCGGCAGGTAGCCGATATAGCGCCCGGTGAGGATCAGAAACGCCATGCCTTCGCGGTCCGAAGCACTGGCCGTGCAGTTGAGCGCCCCGTAGTGGCTCTGGATTTCCGGCGGCAGGCGAAAGGTCGGGGCGATGGCGTCCTGGGCGTTGAGACGTTCATCCGGCAACTCCTTGTCATCGACATAGAACAGCGGGTGGCCGACCGCGCAGTACAGCCGCGAGCGCTCGTCGTACAGCGGCTGGTAATCCAGGCCGGAAAGCCCGCCGACCACCGGCACCACGCCCACGTGCAGGCGGCCGTCGAGCACACCCTGTTCGACTTCGCTGGGCGGCGTCATGCGGATGTTCACCCGCACGTCCGGCCCGCGTTCCTTGAGGCGGGCGAGGGCGGCGGTGATACGCATGTGCGGCACCGTCACCAGGTTGTCGGTCAGGCCGATGTTCAGCTCGCCGCGCAGGTGCTGGTGCAGGCCATTGACCTCGGTGCGAAAGCTCTCCAGTGCCGCCAATAACTGCTGGGTCGACTGGTACACCTCGCGGCCCTCCTCGGTCAGCGCAAAGCCGGCGCGGCCGCGTTGGCACAGGCGCAGGCCGAGGCGCTGTTCCAGGTCGCTCATCTGCTGGCTGATCGCCGAGCGGCCAATGCCCAGCACGCTCTCTGCGGCAGAAAACCCGCCGCACTCGACCACGCTGCGAAACAGCTTGAGCAGGCGGATATCGAAGTCACTGACCTGGGCGAGGGGTTCGGGGCGGCGGGCGCTCATTGTTTAGTAAGCCTTGAACTGAAGATAAGAAGAGTGCTGTTTTACTGACTCTATGCCCGTGGCACCTTTGCTGGCAACTGATGCACCTACTTGTGGGAGCGGCTTCAGCCGCGATTGCTGTCGATTCTCGCGGCTAAAGCCGCTCCCACGTTAGTTCCGATCACGCCGCCACTGCCGAGGCCATCGCCATGAACATGCCGCAGACCGCCACGCCGCCCCTGGCCAGCCAGCTCAAGCTGGACGCCCACTGGATGCCGTTTTCCGCCAACCGCAGCTTCCAGCGCGACCCGCGGATCATCGTTGCCGGGGAAGACGCCTGGCTGACCGACGACTCCGGTCGCAAGGTCTACGACAGCCTGTCCGGCCTGTGGACCTGCGGCGCCGGCCATTGCCGCAAGGAGATTCAGGAGGCGGTGGCCAAGCAGCTCGGCACCCTCGATTACTCGCCGGGCTTCCAGTATGCCCACCCGCTGTCGTTCAAGCTGGCCGAGCAAATGGCCGACCTGATGCCGGGCGAGCTCAACCACGTGTTCTTCACCGGTTCGGGCTCCGAGTGCGCCGACACCGCGGTGAAGATGGCCAAGGCCTACTGGCGCCTCAAGGGCCAGGCCAGCAAGACCAAGTTCATCGGTCGCGCTCGCGGCTACCACGGCGTGAACATCGCTGGCACCAGCCTCGGCGGCATCGCCGGCAACCGCAAGATGTACGGCCAGCTGATGGACGTCGACCACCTGCCGCATACCCTGCAGCCGGGCATGGCGTTCACCAAAGGCGCAGCGGCAACCGGTGGCGTCGAGCTGGCCAACGAGCTGCTCAAGCTGATCGAGCTGCATGACGCCTCGAACATCGCCGCGGTGATCGTCGAGCCGATGTCCGGCTCGGCCGGCGTCATCGTGCCGCCGGCCGGTTACCTGGAGCGCCTGCGCGAGATCTGCACCCAGCACAACATCCTGCTGATCTTCGATGAAGTGATCACCGCGTTCGGGCGCATGGGCAAGTGGACCGGCGCCGAGTATTTCGGCGTCACGCCGGACATCCTCAATGTTGCCAAGCAGATCACCAACGGCGCCATTCCCCTGGGCGCGGTGATCGCCAGCCGCGAGATCTACCAGACCTTCATGGGCCAGCCGACGCCCGAGCACATGATCGAGTTCACCCACGGCTATACCTACTCGGCCCACCCGGTAGCCTGCGCCGCTGGCCTGGCCTCGCTGGAGCTGCTCAAGCGCGAGAACCTGATCCAGCAGGCCGCCGAGCTGGCGCCCAAGTTCGAGAACGCCATCCACGGGCTCAAGGGCGCCAAGCACGTGGTCGACATCCGCAACTGTGGCCTGGCTGGCGCGATCCAGCTGGCGCCCCGTGACGGCGACCCGACGATCCGTCCGTTCGAAGCCGGTGTGGCGTTGTGGAAGGCCGGCTTCTACGTGCGCTTCGGCGGCGACGGCCTGCAGTTCGGGCCGATGTTCAACGCCAAGATCGAAGACCTCGACCGCGTGTTCAGCGCCGTCGGCGACGCCCTGCAAGGCATCGCCTGATGGCCGGCCGGCAGCAGGCGGTGGCCACCGTGCAGGTGGATAACGACGAGGTGATCGTCACCGAATGGCGCTTCGCGCCAGGCGCCGAAACCGGGCGCCACCGCCATGCTCATGACTACGTGGTGGTGCCGATGACCGACGGCACCCTGCTGCTGGAAACCCCGGAAGGCGACAAGCGCGCGGCGCTGGTCGCCGGGCAGAGCTACTTCCGCAAGGCGGGCGTCGAGCACAACGTGGTCAACGCCAGCGACCACGAAGTGGTCTTCGTCGAAACCGAACTCAAGTGACAAACCCATCCCCGGCGGCAGCCGCGTGCGTCGCTGTCGGCCAAGCGAGCAACATTCGGAGGACTCAATGACCACCATCCAGCACCTGATCCACGGCCAGCTCAGCGACGGCCAGGGCGGCCGCAGCGCCGACGTGTTCAACCCGGCCACTGGTGAGGCGGTGCGCCGCGTCGCCCTGGCCGATGTGGCCACCGTGCAGCAGGCCATCGACTCCGCCAAGCAGGCCTTCCCGGCCTGGCGCAACACCCCGCCGGCCAAGCGCGCCCAGGTGATGTTCCGCTTCAAGCAACTGCTCGAACAGCACGAAGAGGCGATCGCCAAGCTGATCGCCGAAGAGCACGGCAAGACCCTCGAAGACGCCGCCGGTGAGCTCAAGCGCGGTATCGAGAACGTCGAGTACGCCTGCGCCGCGCCGGAAATTCTCAAGGGTGAGTACACCCGCAACGTCGGCCCCAACATCGACGCCTGGAGCGACTTCCAGCCGGTGGGCGTGGTCGCCGGCATCACCCCGTTCAACTTCCCGGCCATGGTGCCGCTGTGGATGTACCCGCTGGCCATCGTCTGCGGCAACTGCTTCATCCTCAAACCGTCCGAGCGCGACCCCAGCTCCACCCTGTACATCGCCCAGCTGCTCCATGAAGCCGGCCTGCCCGCAGGCGTGCTCAACGTCGTGCATGGCGACAAGACCGCCGTGGATGCGCTGATCCAGGCGCCGGAGGTCAAGGCCCTGAGCTTCGTCGGCTCCACGCCGATTGCCGAATACATCTACGCCGAAGGCACCAAGCGCGGCAAGCGCGTGCAGGCCCTCGGCGGTGCCAAGAACCACGCGGTGCTGATGCCCGACGCTGACCTGGACAACGCCGTCAGCGCGCTGATGGGCGCTGCCTACGGCTCCTGCGGCGAGCGCTGCATGGCCATCTCGGTGGCCGTGTGCGTGGGCGACCAGATCGCCGATGCCCTGGTCGAGCGCATCGTCCCGCAGATCAAGGCCCTGAAGATCGGTGCCGGCACCCAGTGCGGCCTCGACATGGGCCCGCTGGTCACCGCGGCGGCGAAGGACAAGGTCACCGGCTATATCGAAGCGGGTGTGGCCGCTGGCGCCCAGCTGGTGGTCGACGGCCGTGGCCTGAGCGTGGCCGGCTTTGATAATGGCTTCTTCCTCGGCGGCAGCCTGTTCGACCGGGTAACCGCGGACATGAGCATCTACACCGACGAGATCTTCGGTCCGGTGCTGTGCATCGTCCGCGTCGACAGCCTGGAGACCGCCATGCAGTTGATCAACGACCACGAATACGGCAACGGCACCTGCATCTTCACCCGTGACGGCGAAGCCGCGCGGCTGTTCTGCGACGAGATCGAAGTGGGCATGGTCGGCGTCAACGTGCCGCTGCCCGTGCCGGTGGCCTATCACAGCTTCGGCGGCTGGAAACGCTCGCTGTTCGGCGACCTGCACGCCTACGGCCCCGACGGCGTGCGCTTCTACACCCGCCGCAAGTCGATCACCCAGCGCTGGCCCCAGCGCAAGACCCACGAGGCGGCGCAGTTTGCGTTTCCCAGCAATAGCTGAGGTGGGGTGAGGTAAATGAAAGGGCCGATCAGATGATCGGCCTTTTTATTGGTGCCCCGAAACCGGGGTTGCACTCCGGCCTGGAGTCAAGCTCTAGGAACGGAAGTTGTGAGAGCACCACCTGTGGGAGCGGGCCATGCCCGCGAATCTTTATCGGCAGCGACGCATATTTTGCGGCCGAATATCGCACTCCGACGCCGCCTCTCTATCGACTTACAAACCGGTTTCGCCCTTACGGCGACTCACTTTTTTCAAACGCCGGATGGCCGGCCCCGCAAAAAATTAAGCAAAACCGCTGTGCCCCTGCATCCGGGTCTCGCTCCATCATTGCTCCAAGGGCCCTCGCGGCATCCATGCCGCTCAAGGCTGCCCGCCCGGTCCTCTACACAACGATTCCGTTCGGCCTCCTGAAGGGGCGATTGGCGTATGCCTGAGGTATTGCGTCGAGCCTAATGGTGGACAAGCTTCGCGTTGTCCACCCTACGTGCTACCTGCTAGAGCTTTGGCTTGACCTCCGGCAGTCCACCGGCACGGTTCAGGATGGCGCTGATAGAGGTTTGGGCTCGTTCGAGTACCTGCGGCACGTCCACGCCGATCAGCTGGCCGCCTCGTTTGAGCGGTACGCCATTGACGATCACCGTGTCGACGTTGGCGGTGGTGGCCGAATAGACCACCAGGGCAGCGGGGTCGTTGGTGCCGGGGGAGGCCATGTTGAGGGCGTTGAGGTCCAGCAGGATCAGGTCGGCGCGTTTGCCGGGGGTTATCGAGCCGATTTCCTTGTCCATGCCGATCGAGCGGGCGGCCTCCAGAGTCGCCAGTTCAAGGATGCGCCGCGGCTCGATGGCCGTCTCGGCCTTGTTGGCGGCGGACTCGGTCAATGCCAGCAGCCGCATGTTGGCGAAGAGGTCGGCACTACCCGCGAGCGCCGGGCCGTCTATACCAAGGCCAAGGCGCCCGACCGCCGCGTAATCGCTCAATAGGGTCAGGCCGTAGCCGACCCGGTGTTCGGTGATCGGGGTCAGTGACAGCGAGCTGCCGGCCGCGCGAAAGGACGCCACCTGAGCGTTCGTGGCTGCGGTGGCGTGGATGATCTGCACGTCCTCGCCAAGCAGGCCGCTGTCGATAAGCGCGGCGTTGCGAGCACCGCCTGAATGAACCGCTATTGGCAGGCCGAGTGATCGCGCGGCCTCGATTTCGCGACGGCCCGTTTGTAGCGTTGCCGGAGCACCCTCACCTACGCCTCGCCAGCCGAGACCGAGCGTCAGGTTGCCCTGGGCCGGTTGTGCGGCGACCTCGGCCAGATGTTCGAGATCAATGGATTGCTCAGCCTTCAGGTCATCGTGCGCGCCGTACAGCAGGCGCGCTCGAATGCCACTTTCCAGCAGTGCCTGCCTGGCTGCCTCCCAGTGCTCCGGGCCACGCAGGTTATGAAAGAAGTCGACCGTTGTGGTTACGCCCGAAGCCAGGGTTTCCACCGCGCCAAAATAGGTGCCGATGCGGATGTCTTCGGGGCTGTAGTGGCGCGCCAGGTGTTTTTTCAACAGGAAGTAGTCGGTTTGCGGGGTATTGCGAAACTGCCCGCGCGCGGCGCTGAGCCAGAGGTGAGTATGGGTGTCGACCAGGCCGGGCAATAGCAGCATACCCCGCGCGTCGATGCGCTCGACGTCAGTGACTGTCAGCCGCTGCCCGATCTCGGCGATGCGGCCGTCACGCAGCAGCACGTCTGTCTCACGCAAGTCACCCAGCGTCGGGTCGAGGGTCATCACCTGAGCATTTTCGATCAGCAGATCGTGGGTTTGCCCATGGATAGTGGGGGCGATCGAGAGCAGCAGGGCAGGAAGAAGACAATGCAGTGGGCTGCGCATGGTTAGGTTCCATTCGATGGCGACAATCGCCTCAGTAAAGGGGCTGGATTGGCGGCTGCCATAAGCAGACCGTTGCTGGATGTGTTTGCTTTGCGCAGGTTGCAGTCATCACCGGTGGCGCCAGCAAACCGCTAAATGGATGCTCGATTGGGCTGAAACACGCAACAAAGCATTGCGCATCAGGCCGTATTTCGAACCTATCTGCTTCTCTATGATGGCCCGCACTTTCCCTTGTGAGGCCATGCCATGAATGCTTTACGTCTGTTGCGCCCTTTGTTGTTAGGCGGTGCCGTGCTGGCCGGGGCCGGCCAGGTGCTGGCGGCTGAGCCGTTGAAGCTGGATATTTACAACCCCGGTGCCAAGTCGATTTTCCCGGTGTCGGCGCAGATCGTCTCCGGGCCGACCGAGGCGGTGCTGATCGATGCGCAGTTCCAGCGTGACGATGCCCAGGCGCTGGTCGAGAAGGTGCGCGCGACCGGCAAGAAGCTGACCACCGTGTACATCAGCCACAGCGACCCGGATTATTACTTCGGGCTGGATGTGATCCAGCGCGCCTTCCCGGACGCGAAGATCGTCGCCACTGCCGAGACGGTGGCCGCCATCGAAGCGAGCAAGGACGGCAAGCTGGCCCACTGGGGGCCGATCATGGCGGGCAACGCGCCGCAGACGCTGGTGGTACCGCAGGCGCTGAGCGAGCCGAAACTGACCGTGGATGGCCAGGTGCTGGAGATTCGCGGGCCGGAGCCCAAGCGTACCTTCGTGTGGATTCCGTCGCTGAAGACCGTGGTCGGCGGCATCCCGGTGTCGGCGAATATCCATGTGTGGATGGCTGATACCCAGACCGTGCAATCGCGCCGTGACTGGCTGGGCACGCTGGATGCCATCGACGCGCTGAAGCCTAGCCGCGTGGTACCCGGGCATTACCTGGCCAATGCCGATGGCAGCCTGCCGGATTCGCCGCAAACGGTTACCGCGACCCGCGAGTATCTGTTGGCCTTCGAGCAAGAGGCGAAGCAGGCCAGGGACTCGGCGCAGCTGATCGTGGCCATGCGCAAGCGCTTCCCCAGCCTGGCCGATGAGTCCTCGCTGGCGCTCAGTGCCCAGGTGATCAAGGGCGAGGTGAAGTGGCCGCAATAGGGCTGCGTATCGGCATCGCCCGCGGCTCGGCAAGGGCAGGGGCAACGCTGTTACCGGTTACAACGGCAGGAATGGCTGGTTAGGTCGATCCGAAAGGTGAATAGACCGCTCTGGAATAAGCCTTGGCAGGCAAACAGGTCACTTTGGATGTCGGCCAAGGGGGCTGCCCAAGGTTGGGCAGTGTTTCCCATGGTTGCACCAGCATGGACGAGGCATTGCGCGACCAAGGTGCGCAACTGGCAGCGGTTTGTCGTGAACGTGGCGCCTTTTCAATCGAAAGTGACGCATTGCTCCAGACATTGGCGGTTACATCGGCGTCAACTGCGACTTTCGTCTAGAAGTTTCAAACGGTCGTGCGAATGGCATAGCGCTTGCTCCAACAGGCGGGCCAATCCTAAAAACTCCTCAGGAGCACGTCCATGCCTCATACGTCTTTCAAGAAAGGTTTCTTGGCGCTCGCGATCACTGGCGCACTGGGTTTTTCCTCGCTGACCCACGCGGACATCACCATTGGTGTCGGTGCGCCGATGACTGGCGGCAACGCGGCGTTCGGTGACCAGTTGTGGCGCGGTGCCGAGCAGGCGGCAGCGGATATCAATGCGGCGGGCGGTATCAACGGCGAGAAGATCAAGCTGGTGAAAGGCGATGACGCCTGCGAGCCGAAGCAGGCGGTGTCGGTGGCCAACCGGATGGTCGATGCCGACAAGGTGGTGGCGGTGATCGGGCACTTCTGTTCCTCGTCGACCATGCCGGCGTCCGAGGTGTATGACGAGGCAGGCATCCTGGCGGTAACCCCGGCGTCCACCAACCCGCAGGTGACCGAGCGCGGCCTGACCGCGATGTTCCGCATGTGCGGCCGTGACGACCAGCAGGGCATCGTTGCCGGCGACTACATCGTCGATGTACTCAAGGCCAAGAAGATCGCCGTGGTGCACGACAAGGACACCTACGGCCAGGGCCTGGCCGACGCCACCCGTGCGCAACTCAACAAGCGCGGCGTGAAGGAGGTGATGTACGAGGGCCTGACCCGCGGCGAGAAGGACTTCAACGCCCTGGTCACCAAGATCCGCGCCAGCGGCGCCGAGGTGGTGTACTTCGGTGGCCTGCATGCCGAGGCCGGCCCGCTGGTACGGCAGATGCGCGAGCAGGGCGTGACCGCCAAGTTCATCTCCGGCGACGGCATCGTCACCGACGAGATGGTCGGCACCGCCGGCGGCCCGCAGTACGTCGACGGCGTGCTTATGACCTTTGGCGCCGACCCGCGGCAGATCGCCGACGGCAAGGCGGTGATCGAGAAATTCCGCGCCAATGGCTACGAGCCGGAAGGCTATACCCTTTACTCCTACGCTTCGATGCAGGTGGTGGCCGCGGCCTTTGCCGGCATCAAGGGCACCGATGGCGCCGAGGCCGCTGCCTGGCTGAAGGCCAACCCGGTGCAGACGGTGATGGGCAAGAAGGAGTTCGACGACAAGGGCGACCTGAAAGTCTCCGACTACGTGATGTACCAGTGGGGCGCTGACGGCAAGTACAAGCAGCTTTAAGAGAAGGGTTCTCTCGAGCGGCAGGGTGAGCGTGGGAGTGGCTTCAGTTTGTAGGGTGGACGACGCTTTATTCGTCCACCGTGCTTTAACCGCAATGGTGGACAAGAAGAGCATTGTCCACCCTACAGCTGATGTCGCGCGCTGTGCGCGCGAATCGCGGGCATGGCCCGCTGCCACAAATGACCGCGCCATCTCCCTTGCCCTGCCTCTCGTGAACACACCTCCAAACCCGGCGGGCCATGACCTGCCGGGGCTGCTGCGGTCGCCTGGCGACTACGCGCTTCTTTCCGTCACGGACTCAGAGATTTTTCAATGGACGGTATCTTCCTGCAGCAACTGGTCAACGGCCTGACCCTCGGCTCGGTCTACGGCCTGATCGCCATCGGCTACACCATGGTTTACGGCATCATCGGCATGATCAACTTCGCCCACGGCGAGGTGTACATGGTCTCCGCCTACCTCGCCGCCATCGCCATCGCCGTACTGGCGTTCTTCGGTGTGCATTCCTTCCCGCTGGTGATTCTCGGCACGCTGGTGTTCACCATCGTGGTCACCGGTGTGTACGGCTTTGCCATCGAGCGCATCGCCTACAAACCGCTGCGCAACTCCACGCGGCTGGCGCCGCTGATCAGCGCCATCGGCATGTCGCTGATCCTGCAGAACTACGTGCAGCTCAGCCAGGGCGCACGGCAGCAGGGCATCCCGACCATGCTCGAAGGCGCGCTGCGCCTGCATGTGGGCGACGGTTACGTGATGATCACCTACACCAAGCTGTTCATCATCGCCGCGGCCATCATCGGCATGCTGGCGCTGACGTTCATCATCCAGAAGACCCGCCTGGGGCGCATGTGCCGCGCCACCCAGCAGGACCGCAAGATGGCGCAGATCCTCGGCATCAACACCGACCGGGTGATCTCCTACGTGTTCGTCATCGGCGCCTCCATGGGCGCGCTGGCCGGGGTGCTGATCACCCTCAACTACGGCACCTTCGATTTCTATGCCGGCTTCATCATCGGCATCAAGGCCTTCACCGCGGCGGTGCTTGGTGGCATCGGCTCGCTGCCCGGGGCGATGCTCGGCGGGCTGATTCTCGGCGTGGCCGAGGCGCAGTTCTCCGGGATGGTGAATTCCGACTACAAGGACGTGTTCAGTTTCTCGCTGCTGGTGCTGATCCTGATCTTCCGTCCCCAGGGCCTGCTGGGCCGTCCTCAGGTAACCAAGGTGTGATGCCGTGAGTACGACTTCTATCGATGTGAAAAAGAGCCTGGTCGATGCGCTGATGGCCGGGTTGATCGCCCTGATCGTGTTCGGCCCGGTGGTGGGCGTGGTGCTCAAGGGCTACGACTTCACCCCGCAATTCGACCGCGTGGCCTGGATGGTCGGTGCGGTGATGGTCGGCCGCCTGCTGCTCAGCCTGTTCCTGCAGACTTCCCGCGGGCGCGTGGTGCTGGAGGGCTTCGAGCGCTCCGGTGGTGGCGTCGGCGTGCAGCCGCCGGGCTATGTGTCGCGCATGCGCTGGATCATTCCGGGGCTGATCCTGCTGGCGATCATCTTTCCATTCTTCGCCAACAAGTACCTGCTGACGGTGATCATCCTCGGCCTGATCTACGTGCTGCTCGGCCTCGGCCTGAACATCGTGGTGGGCCTGGCCGGCTTGCTCGACCTGGGCTTCGTGGGCTTCTACGCCATCGGTGCCTACGGCCTGACCATGGGCTACGAATACCTGGGCCTGGGCTTCTGGAGCCTGCTGCCGCTGGCGGCGCTGATGGCGGCCTTCGCGGGGATGATATTGGGCTTCCCGGTGCTGAGGATGCACGGCGATTACCTGGCCATCGTCACCCTGGGCTTCGGCGAGATCATCCGCCTGGTGCTGACCAACTGGCTGGAGGTCACCGGCGGCCCCAACGGCATGAGCGCGCCGGCGCCGACCTTCTTCGGCCTGGAGTTCGCCCGCCGCGCCAAGGACGGTGGCGTGCCGTACCACGAGTACTTTGGCGTGGCCTACAACCCCAACATGAAGTTCCTGTTCATCTACGCGGTGCTGGTGCTGGTGGTCTTGCTGGTGCTCTACGTCAAGCATCGGCTGACCCGCATGCCGGTCGGCCGCGCCTGGGAAGCGCTGCGCGAGGACGAAATCGCCTGCCGCTCCATGGGCCTTAACCACGTGCTGGTCAAGCTCTCGGCGTTCATGCTCGGCGCCTCCACGGCGGGCATCGCCGGGGTGTTCTTCGCCACCTACCAGGGCTTCGTCAACCCGACCTCGTTCACCTTCTTCGAGTCGGCGCTGATTCTCGCCATCGTGGTGCTCGGCGGCATGGGCTCGACGGTGGGCGTGGTGATCGCCGCCTTCGTGCTGACCATCGCCCCGGAGCTGCTGCGCAGCTTCGCCGACTACCGCGTGCTGCTGTTCGGCGTGCTGATGGTGGTGATGATGATCTGGCGACCGCGCGGGCTGATTCGCATCAACCGCATCGGCATCGCCCCGCGTAAAGGAGTCGCGCCATGAGCGACAAGATCCTCTCGGTCGACGGCCTGATGATGCACTTCGGCGGCATCAAGGCGCTCAGCGACGTCAACTTCTCGATCCAGCGCAATTCCATCTCGGCGCTGATCGGCCCCAACGGCGCCGGCAAGACCACGGTGTTCAACTGCCTGACCGGCTTCTACTCGGCCACTGGCGGCAAGATCATGCTCAACGCCCAGGGCCGGCAGACCGATGTGATCCAGATTCTCGGCGAACCCTTCGCCGCGGACGATTTCATCAAGCCCCGGCAGTTAGGCTCGCGGCTCTGGTACAAGATGTTCGGTGGCACCCACCTGGTCAACCGGGCGGGCCTGGCGCGCACCTTCCAGAACATTCGCCTGTTCAAGGAAATGACCGTGCTGGAAAACCTGCTGGTGGCCCAGCACATGCTCGCCGAGCGCAGCCTGATCAAGGGCGTGCTCAACACGCCCGGTTACCGGCGTGCCGAGAACAAGCTGTTGGACACCGCCTTCTACTGGCTGGAAGTGGTCGATCTGGTGGCGCAGGCCAACCACCTGGCCGGCGAGCTTTCCTATGGCCAGCAGCGCCGCCTGGAGATCGCCCGGGCCATGTGTACCGGCCCGGAGCTGATCTGCCTGGACGAACCAGCGGCCGGCCTCAACCCCTCGGAAACCCACGCGCTGAGCAAGATCATCCGCCTGCTGCGCGACGAGCACGGCCTGACCGTGCTGCTGATCGAGCACGATATGGGCATGGTGATGAGCATCAGCGACCACATCATCGTCCTCGACCATGGGCTGGTGATCGCCCAGGGCGGCCCGGACGCCATCAAGAACGACCCGAAAGTGATCGCTGCCTACCTCGGCGCGGACGAGGAGGAAGTGGCATGAGCGATGTTAATGCGGCACCGCTGCTGGCGTTCAGGGACGTCGACGTGCATTACGGGCAGATCCAGGCGCTGAAGAAGGTCAACCTGCACATCGACCCGGGCGAAACGGTGAGCCTGATCGGTGCCAATGGCGCGGGTAAATCCACGCTGCTGATGTCGATCTTCGGCCAGCCGCGGGCCAGCGGCGGGCAGATTCTCTACCGTGGCGAAGACATCACCCGCAAGAGCACCCACTTCGTGGCGTCCAACGGCATCGCCCAGTCGCCGGAAGGGCGCCGGGTGTTCCCGGACATGAGCGTCGAAGAGAACCTGCTGATGGGCACCATCCCGATCGGCACCGGGCATGCCGATGAAGACATGCAGCGCATGTTCGAGCTGTTCCCGCGCCTCAAGGAGCGGCGCAACCAGCGGGCGATGACCATGTCCGGCGGTGAGCAGCAGATGCTGGCCATCGCCCGGGCATTGATGAGTCGGCCCAAGCTGCTGCTGCTCGACGAGCCGTCGCTGGGCCTGGCGCCCATCGTGGTCAAGCAGATCTTCGCCACCCTGCGCGAGCTGGCGCAGACCGGCATGACCATCTTCCTGGTCGAGCAGAACGCCAACCATGCGCTGCGCCTCTCCGATCGCGCCTACGTGATGGTCACCGGAGAGATCCGCATGACCGGCACCGGTCAGGAGCTGCTCGGCAACCAGGAAGTG
This sequence comes from Pseudomonas sp. G34, assembly GCF_031119625.1. Classification (GTDB taxonomy): domain Bacteria; phylum Pseudomonadota; class Gammaproteobacteria; order Pseudomonadales; family Pseudomonadaceae; genus Aquipseudomonas. Next base: position 109,377 of record NZ_JAVHZV010000027.1, on the reverse strand, counting down.
CGCAACGCCTATCTGGGCGGGCACTAGGGTATAACGCGGCGGCCGCTGCTTGTCTGGCGCGACCTAACTGGCGCTGCCGCTCGCGCCCTGTGCATAAGCGGCGAACCAGTGCTGCAGGCTATCGATGAGGGTCATGGTCTTCTCCTTTTTGAACCTGGGCACAGCGTAGGGCCTGGGCGCCCGTTTGGCCGCTTGTTTGTGTGGATGACCTCGATAGTCTTTGTGGATGGCCTATTGGCTGCCTGCGGTCTGTTGCCTCAGGTCATGGGAAATGCGGGCGTGATAGGGCACCCTGCAGGCTGTGAACGTATTTACTGCCAAGGAGACTCCCATGATTCGCAAGTTTGTCGTCGCCTCCGTGCTGGCCCTGGTCAGTGCGCCGCTGTTGGCCGCCGAATGTTCGGTGGAGGTGCATTCCACCGACCAGATGACCTTCGATACCAAGGAGATCAAGGTCAGCAAGAGCTGCAAGACCTTCACCATCGACCTCAAGCACGTCGGCAACCTGCCCAAGCACGTGATGGGCCACAACCTGGTGGTGGCCAAGAGCGCAGACGTTCAGGGCATCAGCACCGACGGCATCGCAGCTGGCGTCGACAAGGATTACCTGAAGCCCGACGACGCCCGGGTGATCGCCCACACCAAGCTGATCGGTGGCGGCGAGTCCGACTCGGTGACCTTCGATGTCAGCAAGCTGGATGCTGCCGGCAGCTATGAGTTCTTCTGCTCCTTCCCCGGCCATGCCGCGCTGATGAAGGGTGCGCTGACCCTGGTCGACTGATTCCTGCTGTCGTCTCAAGGCCGCTGCTTGTCAGCGGCCTTTTCTTTTGTGCAGGAAAATCAGCGGCTTGCCATATTTACCCACAGACCCTGTTGATAAGCCTGTATCGATCATGTGCAAAAGACCGCGTAGCGCTGTGGTGGCGTGGTCTGCGGGATATCGCGGTATTTTTGACCAGCGCCAATAGCGCTTTGCAAACAAGGCTTTAGGCAACGCAGGCGGGCAGTTGTGGAGTTTTCCCCGGTTGCTGTGCGCAGTGCTGTGGATAAGGTGAGCATGCACGGCTGCAGGCCTTTGGACACGTGGGGTAGAGAGGGCTGGTCGTTATTTGATCAGCTCGTCTGAGTGCCAAAAATTACCGCCGCGTCAATCATTACTTCAACGATTTCAGTGCCTTGAAGGGCGCGAGCGGAAAGGTTGTCCACGCAAGGTGTGGAGTACGCTGTGGATAAGGTGCGTGCAGCGCCGGCCAGGCCAGGAGCTGCAGGCGCTGGCGCAAGCTGGTGGTTTTTTGCTCAGGGCGGTGCGCCCGGTTTCAGTCCTTGTCGCCGGCGCTGAGGCCACGCCAGCGCTTGGCGCCGATCAGGATGAAGCGCAGCTGTTCGATCATCTTGGCTTCCGGCCGCCGATGGGCGGGCAGGGCGGCGGTCTGTGGGTCGATCAGCTCGGGCAGGGTGGCGAACACGGTCTTCACCACCAGATCGGCCAGCACGCTGCGCGCCGCTTCGTCGAGGTGCTGCAGCTTGGGCATCAGGCTCAGGTCGCTGGTCAGGTCGGCGGCGATGTCATCGCGAAAGGCCGCCAGGGCCTGGCGCACCGGCAGCGAGCCGCCATATTGCTCACGGGCGAGAAACAGGAACTGGCCGCGATGCTGCTCCACGGCGCGCAGGAAGATCTGCACCGAGGCATCGATGATGCCGCCCAGCTCGAACTCGTTGCGGCGAACCTGGCGCAGGGTGGTGCGGAAGGTCTCGCCGACTTCGGCCACCAGGGCCAGGCCGAGGGCGTCCATGTCCTTGAAGTGGCGGTAGAAACCGGTGGGCACTATGCCGGCGGCGCGTGCCACTTCGCGCAGGCTCAGGCTGCCGAAGGCCCGGCCACTGTCCAGCAGCTGGCGGGCTGCATCCATCAGCGCCTGGCGGGTGGGGTGGGGGGATTGGCGTGCTGGCATGGAATCACTTCCTTGTCGGGCTCGGTGCAAGCATCGTAAAACAAAACCCCGCCATAGGGCGGGGTTCGAGGTGTTACGAGAGCCGTATTAGAACCTGCTCAAAGTCTGCTGCGCGTCGGCACTGCAGCGTTAAAAACAGACTCGGACTGCTCATTTACAGTTCGTAAACTCCGCGTCCTCGCCTGTTTTCGCCTTGCATTGCTCTAGCTCGCTAGACTTTGAAAAGGCTCTTAGTAACGGTTCTTCAGGCCGTAGCCCTCGTCGAGCATGCCCGGTACGTCGTCGGCCTTTGGCGCGTAATCCTTGGGGATTTCCATGTCGCGCGGCGGCGTCAGGCGTTCGCGCTTGTCGGCGCTCGGCTCGGCGTGCAGGGTGGCGAGCAGGCGCTGGCGGGTCACTTCGTCGAGTGCCAGGCGATCGGCACCGTGGGACAGGTGCTCCTGAACGTCGTGATAGCTCTGGGTCAGTTTCTTGACCAGATTGGCAGTGGTGTTGAAGTGGGTGACCACTTCGTTCTGGTAGGCCTCGAAACGTTCCTGCATCTCGTCCAGCTGGCGCTGGGTGCGGCTGGGGGCGGCATTGGGCGCGAGACGGGCGATCAGGAAACCGATGGCGATGCCAGCGACCAGGGTAAGTGCCGGTAGCAACCAGGCGGTGAGCGTCTGTTCCACGAGTCCTTCCTCTCTAAACGGCTTTGCTTTACGTTAACGGCTGGAACCTGCGCTGTACACCGCTAAGTGCGTGTAGGCGAAGGTGTTTTAAGGTGTCTACCCGGCAACGCCTAGTGCGGCCAGGGTACATCGTTCGACGAGTCGACCCGAATCAAGGTCACGGAGTTCACTGTTGCTGATCCGCGAAACCCCCATGATGATCGATGGCCCGAGCGGCCAGTTGGAAGCCCTTTGCCTAGAGGTCGCCGAGGCGCGCGGCGTGGCGCTGATCTGTCACCCGAATCCGGTGCAGGGCGGCACCATGCTCAACAAGGTGGTGTCGACCCTGCAACGCACCGCCCGTGATGCCGGCTATCACACCCTGCGCTTCAACTACCGGGGCGTCGGCGCCAGTGCCGGCAGCCACGACATGGGCAGCGGTGAAGTCGATGATGCCGAGGCCGTTGCCCACTGGCTGCGCGAGCGCTACCCGGACCTGCCGCTGACCCTGATGGGCTTTTCCTTTGGCGGTTTCGTGGCTGCCGCCCTGGGCGGTCGCCTGGAGCAGCAGGGTATCGAGCCCACACAGCTGTTCATGATCGCGCCGGCCGTGATGCGCCTGAACGGCGAAAATCCGCCGGCCGAGCGCTGCCCACTGGTGGTGATCCAGCCGGATGCCGACGAAGTGGTCGAGCCGCAGCTTGTGTACGATTGGTCGGCCAACCTCGGGCGTGCTCACGAACTATTGAAAGTGGCAGAATGCAGCCACTTTTTCCACGGCAAGCTGACCGATCTCAAGGATCTGCTGCTGCCTCGCCTGTGATCTGCCGCGTGCCAGCCTGGCACGCCGGATCCCCAAGTTGGTCCACGTAAAGCGAACCTGAACATGACCACGCGTATCCTTACCGGCATCACTACTACCGGCACGCCGCACCTGGGCAACTATGCCGGGGCGATTCGTCCGGCCATCGTCGCCAGCCGCCGCGCCGACATGGATTCCTTCTATTTCCTCGCCGACTACCACGCGCTGATCAAGTGCGATGACCCGGCGCGCATCCAGCGCTCGCGCCTGGAGATCGCCGCGACCTGGCTGGCCCTGGGCCTGGACACCGACAAGGCGACCTTCTATCGCCAGTCCGATATCCCGGAAATCCCCGAGCTGTGCTGGCTGCTGACCTGCGTGGCCGGCAAGGGCCTGCTCAACCGTGCCCATGCCTACAAGGCCTCGGTGGACAAGAACGTCGAAGCCGGTGAAGACCCGGATACCGGCGTGTCGATGGGCCTGTTCAGCTATCCGGTGCTGATGGCCGCGGACATCCTGATGTTCAACGCCCAGAAGGTGCCGGTCGGTCGCGACCAGATCCAGCATGTGGAAATGGCCCGTGATATCGGCCAGCGCTTCAACCACCTGTTCGGCCAGGGCAAGGACATTTTCAAGCTGCCCGAGGTGGTGATCGAGGAAGACGTCGCCACCTTGCCGGGCCTCGACGGCCGCAAGATGTCGAAGAGCTACGACAACACCATCCCGCTGTTCGGCAGCTCCAGGCAGCTCAAGGACGCCGTGGCGCGCATCGTTACCGACTCCCGCCAGCCCGGCGAGGCGAAGGACCCGGACAACTCGCACCTGTTCACCATCTACCAGGCCTTTGCTGCCCCGACCCAGCAGGCGGATTTCCGCGCCGCGCTGCTCGGCGGGCTGGCCTGGGGCGAAGCCAAACAGGCGCTGTTCGAGCTGCTGGAGGCCGAGCTGGGCGAGGCGCGCGAGCGGTACCACGCGCTGATCGCCCGCCCGGCGGATCTGGAAGACATTCTGCTGGCCGGCGCCGCCAAGGCGCGCAAGATCGCCACCCCGTTCCTGGGCGAGCTGCGCGAAGCAGTGGGCCTGCGCTCGTTCCGCGAGCAGGTGCAGGTTGCCACGGACAGCAAGAAGAAGGCCGCCAAGCGCGCGCGCCTGGTCAGCTTCCGCGACGAGGACGGCAGCTTCCGTTTCCGCCTGCTGGATGCCGATGGCGAGCAACTGCTGCTGTCGCCATCCTTCGCCGATGGCAAGGCAGCCGGGCAGGCGAGCAAGGGCCTGCAGAGCGGCGAGCCGCTGGACATCCGCGTGCAGGGCAATGCGTTCGGTGTATGGCTGGACGATCAATTGGTCGGCGAAAGCCCGGCCTTCGCCGATGCCGGGGCCCTCGAGGCGGCGGTTGCCCGTCTGCGTGCCGCCCTGGCGCCGGAACAGGCCTGACACCTATGGGCGGCGCTACGGTCTGAAGCCTTAGAACCTGTTCACGATCTGCTGCGCGTCGGCCCTACTGCGTTAAAAACAGACTCGGGATGCTCATTTACAGCTCGTAAACTCCGCTTCCTCGACTGTTTTTGCCTTGTATGGCTCTAGCTCGCGAGATCGTGAACAGGTTCTTAGCCCCGCTGCCCGTAGGGCCAATTTGCCAATCCCCGGGGGCGTCGTTAAAGTGTCGCCCCCGCTTTACTTGCCCGGTTTTCGCACTATGACGCCGCTCGAACGCTACCAGGCCGACCTCAAACGTCCGGACTTCTTTCACGATGCCGCCCAGGAAAAGGCCGTGCGCCACCTGCAGCGCCTGTACGACGAGCTGATCGCCGACGAGCGCAACAAGCCCGGGGTGTTCGGCAAACTGTTCGGCAAGAAGACCGTCACCCCGGTCAAGGGCCTGTATTTCTGGGGCGGCGTCGGCCGTGGCAAGACCTACCTGGTCGACACCTTCTTCGATGCCCTGCCGTTCAAGGAGAAGGAGCGCACCCACTTCCACCGCTTCATGAAGCGCGTGCACGAAGAAATGCGCACCCTCAAGGACGTCAAGAACCCGCTGACGGTGATCGGCAAGCGCTTCTCCGAGCAGTTCCGGGTGATCTGCTTCGACGAGTTCTTCGTTTCCGACATCACCGACGCGATGATCCTGGCGACCCTGCTCGAAGAGCTGTTCAAGAACGGCGTGACCCTGGTGGCCACCTCCAACATCGTGCCCGACGGTCTCTACAAGGACGGCCTGCAGCGCGCGCGCTTCCTGCCGGCGATCGAGCTGCTCAAGGTGCACACCGAGATCGTCAACGTCGACAGCGGCATCGACTATCGCCTGCGTGCCCTGGAGCAGGCCGAGCTGTTCCACTTCCCCCTTGGTGACGCGGCCGAGCAGAGCCTGGAAAAGAGCTTCAAGAGCCTGCTGCACGAGCAAACCACCGTGCAGGAAAACGAGTCACTGATGATCGAGAACCGCGCCATCGTCGCGCGCCGGGTCGGCGGTGACGTGGGCTGGTTCGATTTCCGCGAGCTGTGCGATGGCCCGCGCAGCCAGAACGACTACATCGAACTGGGCAAGATCTTCCACTCGGTGATCCTCTCCAACGTCGAGCAGATGAGCGTGGCCAAGGAAGACATGGCGCGGCGCTTCATCAATCTGGTCGACGAGTTCTACGACCGCAACGTCAAGCTGATCATCTCCGCCGAAGTGGAGCTCAAGGATCTGTACACCGGCGGGCGCCTGAGCTTCGAGTTCCAGCGTACCCTCAGCCGCCTGCTGGAAATGCAGTCCCACGAGTTCCTGTCGCGCCCGCACAAGCCCTGATCGGCTGATTGCAGTGGCCAAGGCCGCACGCTCGCTTCCTGACCGGAGGCACGGCGTGCGGCTTTTTCGTTTCAACTGCCCGCTGGCTGCACCTGCTGCTGGAACTGCTGGCGGTAGTGGTTGGGCGACAGCCCGGTGTGCTGGCGGAACAGGCGGGCGAAGAAGCTGGCGTCGTCGTAGCCGATCTCGTAGCTGACCGCCTTGATGCTTTTCGGTGATGACGACAGCAGCCCCTTGGCGGTTTCGATGCGCAGGCGCTGCAGGTAATACAGCGGCTTGTCGCCGGTGGCCGCGTGGAAGCGGCGCATGAAGTTGCGGATGCTCATGCCGTGGTCACGGGCCACGTCCTCGAAGCGGAAGCGCTCGGCGAAATGCTCCTCGAGCCACTGCTGGATCTGCAGGATCTTGGTGTCCTGGTGCTGCTTCTGGCCGCCGAAGCCGATGCGCCCCGGGGTGTAGCTGCGGCGCACCTCGTAGAGGATGTCGCGGGCCACGCTCTGCGCCACGCTGGTGCCGCAGAAGCGCTCGATCAGGTAGATGTACAGGTCGCAGGCCGAGGTCGGGCCGGCCACGCAGTAGAGGTTGTCGGCGTCGGTCAGGTGCTTGTCCTGGTTCAGCGCCACGGCAGGGAAGCGCGTGGCGAACTCGCTGAAGAAGCGCCAGCAGGTGGTCGCCTCCTTGCCATCGAGCAGGCCGGCTGCGGCCATCCAGTAAACCCCGTTGGCTTCGCCGCACAGGCTGGCGCCGGTGGCATGGCGTGCGCGCAGCCAGTCGAACACCTGCGGGTAGCGGCTGCTCAGGGCGTCGTAGTCGTCCCAGAAGGCCGGCAGGATGATCAGCTGGGCTTCGCTGTCGAGCGGGCCGTCGACCGGCAACTGCACGCCGCTGAAGCTGTTGACCGGCAGCCCGTCCGGGCTGACCAGGCGCACCTCGAAGGTCGGCACCAGGCCCAGGCCTTGCTGCTTGCCGTGGCGCAAGCCAGCCATATGAAAGAAATCTCTGGCCTGCATGAGGGTCGAAGCGAATACGCCGGGCGTGGCAAGGATGCTCACGCGGGTGAGCGGGGACGGGCTGGGCATGGCTGTTGTTCTTGTTCGAGTGATTGGTGGTAAAGCCGTCAGGTTCCGGCTGAATCGTCTTCTTTTATCCGGGCTGAGTCCAGCCCGGTCTCACAACGCTGTGCTGGGAGAAAGGTTGTCATGCTGAGTTTTGCCGAGTTGGCCGCTTCGCCGTTCGCCGAATGGGACGGTACACCCGCCGCCGCCAGAATCCTGCAAAAAGAACTGGCCGAACAGGTACGCCTGGAGGATGACTTCCCGCCGCTGCGCCTGCTGGCCGGCGTGGATGTCGGCTTCGAGGAGGGCGGCGAGATCACCCGCGCCGCGGCCATCCTGCTGGATGCCGAAACCCTGCAGCCGATCGCCGAATGCGTAGCGCGCGTTCCCACCAGCATGCCCTACGTGCCGGGGCTGCTGTCGTTTCGCGAGCTGCCGGCGCTGTTGTCGGCCCTGGCGGGGCTGCCCCAGGAGCCGGACCTGATCGTCGTCGACGGCCATGGCATTGCCCATCCGCGCGGCCTGGGGATCGCCGCGCACCTGGGCGTGGTGACCGGCCGGCCGACCATCGGCGTGGCGAAGAAGATCCTCACCGGGCATCACTGCGAGCTGGGCGATGAACGAGGCGACAAGGTAGAACTGCTCGACCGCCAGAACCGGCAGATCGGCTGGGTACTGCGCAGCAAGCGCAAGGTGCGACCGCTGATCGTCTCGCCGGGCAACCGGGTGAGCATGCACAAGGCTGCTGAGTTGGTGCTGAGCTGGGATCGCGGCTATCGGCTGCCGGAACCGACACGCCTGGCGGATCGGCTGGCGTCGCGGCGCGATAGCAAGGGGCCGAAGTTGCTGTAGGCAGGCTTGAGCATTGCGCGAATGTGCGGGGGGATGGGTTGTCACCCATCCTACGGTCTGTGGGAGCGCGCCATGCGCGCGAATCGCGGGCATGGCCCGCTTCCACAAAAGCAGGTCCCCCGGCCTTGATGGCTCAACACGTCGTGGGGTGGGTGATAACCCACCCCACGACCTCTGGACGATCACGGCGCCGGGTTGGGCTGCGACTTGTGGATCGCCTCGATGCCTTCGAGCACCGCATCACTGAGTTTCAGCTCGCTGCTCGCCAGGTTGGCGTCCAGTTGCTGCAGCGAGGTGGCGCCGATGATGTTGCTGGTCACGAACGGACGGCTGGTCACGAATGCCAGGGCCATCTGTGCCGGATCCAGGCCGTGTTCGCGGGCCAGGGCCACGTAGCGCGAGCAGGCGGCAACGGTTTCCGGGGCGTTGTAGCGGGCGAAGCGGCTGAACAGGCTCAGGCGCGCATTGGCCGGGCGGGCGCCGTTCTCGTATTTGCCCGAGAGCATGCCAAAGGCCAGCGGCGAGTAGGCCAGCAAACCGCATTGCTCGCGAATCGAGACTTCGGCCATGCCCACTTCGTAGCTGCGGTTGAGCAGGTTGTAGGGGTTCTGCACCGACACCACACGGGACATGCCGCGGGCTTCGGCCAGCTGCAGGAATTTCATGGTGCCCCACGGCGTTTCGTTGGACAGGCCGATGTGGCGGATCTTGCCGGCCTTGACCTGCTCTTCCAGCGCCTCGAGGATTTCCTCGATCGGCGTGCAGTCGCTGTCCTGATGCTGGTAGCCGAGCTGGCCGAAGAAGTTGGTCGGGCGCTCCGGCCAGTGCAGTTGGTAGAGGTCGATCCAGTCGGTCTGCAGGCGCTTGAGGCTGGCGTCCAGGGCCGCGACGATGTGCTGGCGGTTGTGCTTGAGCTGGCCATCGCGGATGTGGGTGATGCCGTTGCCGGGGCCGGCGATCTTGCTGGCGAGGATCCAGTCGGCACGGTCGCCGCGCTGCTTGAAGTAGTCGCCGATGATCTGCTCGGTCTTGCTGTAGGTCTCGGCGCGCGGCGGCACCGGGTACATCTCGGCGGTGTCGATGAAATTGATGCCATGGGCCTTGGCACGCTCGATCTGCGCGAAGGCTTCGGCGGCATCGTTCTGCTCGCCCCAGGTCATGGTACCCAGGCACAGGGCGCTGACATTGAGATCGGTTCGGCCGAGCTTGCGGTATTCCATTGGAGCCTCCTCTGACAAAAGGGGCATACAAGCAGGTTGAAATTTTTTTCGCAATCAGGATAATCCGCGTCCTCTCTCTGCGGTGGAAGTGATGCGCCGCCTGCCGAAGAATCTTGCCGTACGCGGACGCGCTGACCCGAGCCCCCGATAGCGCCCGCATCCGGCTGCCTTTGACTTGTCAAAGTACGCACTATTCAGTAAGATCCGCCGTCTATTTTTGCTGGGCGGCCCCTGAGGCTATAAAGAATGAAAACTTTTACCGCTAAACCGGAAACAGTAAAACGCGACTGGTTCGTCGTTGACGCTGCTGGTCAGACCCTGGGTCGTCTGGCTACAGAAATCGCGAGCCGTCTGCGTGGCAAGCACAAGCCTGAGTACACCCCTCACGTTGACACCGGCGACTACATCGTCGTCATCAATGCCGAGCAGGTACGTGTAACTGGCGCTAAAACCAGCGACAAAATGTACTACTCCCACTCCGGTTTCCCGGGCGGCATCAAGTCGATCAACTTCGAGAAGCTGATCGCCAAGGCCCCTGAGCGCGTGATCGAGACCGCGGTTAAAGGCATGCTGCCGAAAAACCCGCTGGGCCGCGACATGTACCGTAAGCTGAAAGTGTATGCGGGCGCTGCTCACCCTCACACTGCTCAGCAGCCTCAAGAACTGAAGATTTAACGGAATAGTTCATTATGTCGGCGACTCAAAATTACGGCACTGGCCGTCGCAAGACTGCAACCGCACGCGTTTTCCTGCGTCCGGGCACTGGCAAGATCTCCATCAACAACCGCACCCTGGACACCTTCTTCGGTCGTGAAACTGCCCGCATGGTAGTTCGCCAGCCGCTGGAGCTGACCGAGATGGTCGAGAAATTCGACATCTACGTTACCGTTATCGGTGGCGGTGTGAGCGGTCAGGCTGGGGCGATCCGTCACGGTATCACCCGCGCTCTGATGGACTACGACGAGACCCTGCGTCCGGCCCTGCGTAAAGCAGGCTACGTGACCCGCGATGCTCGTGAAGTCGAGCGTAAGAAAGTCGGTCTGCGTAAAGCGCGTAAGCGTCCTCAGTACTCCAAGCGTTAATTCGCTGCGGTACTCGAAAAACGCCCAGTTTCCTCACGGAACTGGGCGTTTTTTTATGGCCGGCTATTCCCTGGGTAACCCTGTGGGCCGCCGCAAGCGACATTGAAAATGGCCCCCGGCCATTTTTTCTTTTCTCCTCCAGGCCCGTCAGCTCTGCTTGAGCCCTGGCGTTTTCGGCCTACTCACCGCTTCGTTGATGCGCGTCATGAGTCGCCCCATGGGCCTGTGCGAATCTCGCGCCGGATTGCAGTAGCGCCCGACCAGCACGACTTTTCAGCGTCTTCATGCTCGTGGCCGCAGGCTGGCCTGTACGGGCCGTCCGGCTGAGGTCGTGGATTAAAGTGCTCGATGAGCGTCGAATGGGTGCGCCTCGGGCCGTGTTCTGCAAGGGTGGTCGAACGCCGGCGTCGATGACCCTCCGGCCGCTGCTGCGCGCAACCAACACTTACTTATTAGAGGCCTGCATGACAGGCCGGAAAGCCGATGGGAGACGACTGAATGAGCAATGACGGCGTGAATGCGGGCCGGCGTCGCTTTCTGGTGGCAGCCACTTCGGTGGTTGGCGCTGCCGGGGCGGTGGGGGCTGCAATTCCGTTTGTGGGGTCGTGGTACCCGAGCGCCAAGGCCAAGGCTGCCGGCGCGCCGGTCAAGGTGAACGTCGGCAAGATCGAGCCGGGCCAGCAGATGGTCGCCGAGTGGCGGGGCCAGCCGGTGTTCATCATGCGGCGCACCGAGGCGATCCTGGCAAACCTCACCAAGATCGAAGGGCAGCTGGCCGATGCCGACTCCCAGCATTCGGTACAGCCGGGTTACGTGGACCCGAAGACGCGTTCGATCAAGCCGGAGATCCTGCTGCTGGTCGGGTTGTGCACGCACCTGGGCTGCGCGCCTTCGTTTCGCCCGGAAGTGGCGCCGGCCGATCTCGGCGAGAACTGGGTCGGCGGCTACTTCTGCCCCTGCCACGGCTCGCGCTACGACCTCGCCGGGCGCGTCTACAAGTCGCAGCCGGCGCCGTTGAACCTGCCGGTACCGCCGCACACCTACGAGTCGGCTGACGTGATCATCATCGGCGTGGACCAGGAGCAAGCAGGATGAGCAAATTCATGGACTGGGTGGACGCGCGCTTCCCCGCCACCAAGATGTGGAACGACCACCTCGCCAAGTACTACGCGCCGAAAAACTTCAACTTCCTGTACTTCTTCGGCTCCCTGGCCCTGCTGGTGCTGGTCAACCAGCTGCTCACCGGCGTGTGGCTGACCATGAGCTACAACCCGACTGCCGAGGGTGCCTTCGCCTCGGTCGAAGGGCTGATGCGCGACGTGCGCACCGGCGATACACCGCACGGCGCGATCCTGCGCTACATGCACTCCACCGGTGCCTCGGCGTTCTTCATAGTCGTCTACCTGCACATGTTCCGCGGCCTGCTCTACGGCTCGTACCAGAAGCCCCGCGAGCTGGTGTGGATCTTCGGCATGCTGATCTACCTGATGCTGATGGCCGAGGCCTTCATGGGCTATCTGCTGCCGTGGGGGCAGATGTCCTACTGGGGCGCCCAGGTGATCATCTCGCTGTTCGGCGCCATCCCCTACATCGGCGATGCGCTGACCGAATGGATCCGCGGCGATTACCTGATTTCCGGCATCACCCTCAACCGCTTCTTCGCCCTGCACGTGGTGGCCCTGCCGATCGTCATTCTCGGCCTGGTGGTGCTGCATATCCTGGCGTTGCACGAGGTGGGCTCGAACAACCCGGACGGCATCGACATCAAGAAGTACAAGGACGAGAACGGCATCCCCCTCGACGGCATTCCCTTCCACCCCTACTACACGGTGAAGGATATCGTCGGCGTGGTGGTGTTCCTGTTCGTGTTCTGCTTCGTGGTGTTCTTCTTCCCGGAGATGGGCGGCTACTTCCTCGAGAAGCCCAACTTCGAGCAGGCCAACCCGTTCAAGACCCCCGAGCACATCGCCCCGGTGTGGTACTTCACACCGTTCTACGCGATCTTGCGCGCCATCCCCGACAAGCTGATGGGGGTGATCGCCATGGGCGCCGCCATCGCCGTGCTGTTCGTGCTGCCCTGGCTGGACCGCAGCCCGGTGCGCTCGATGCGCTACAAGGGCTGGCTGAGCAAGCTGTGGTTGCTGGTGTTCTGCGTGTCCTTCGTGATCCTCGGCGTGCTCGGCGTCCTGCCGCCCACACCGGGCCGTACGCTGCTGTCGCAACTGTGCACGGCGCTGTATTTCGCGTACTTCATCCTGATGCCCTTCTACACCAGGATGGAAAAGACCAAACCCGTTCCTGAAAGGGTGACAGGCTGATGAGAAAGCTATTCGCTGCATGTGTGGTCGCCTTGCTGCCTGCATTCGCCGTGGCCGCCGGTGGCCACGGCGTGGCCCTGGACAAGGCCGATATCGACCTGACCGACAAGGCCGCGCTACAGGATGGCGCGCGTACCTTCGCCAACTACTGCATGGGCTGCCACAGCGCCAAGTTCCAACGCTACGAGCGAGTGGCCGCCGATATCGGCGTGTCCGAACAGCAGATGATCGACAACCTGGTGTTCACCGGCGCCAAGATCGGCGAGCACATGACCATCGGCATGCGGCCCGAGGATGCCAAGCGCTGGTTCGGTGCCGCGCCGCCCGACCTGACCCTGGTCGCCCGGGTGCGCGGCAACGACTGGCTGTACACCTACCTGCGCACCTTCTACGACGACCCGGCGCGGCCCCTGGGCGCCAACAACCTGGTGTTCCCCAACGTCGGCATGCCCAACGTGCTGGGCAAGCTGCAAGGGCGCCAGTACATCGGCTGCAAGCAGGTGCAGGTGGTCGACGGTGGCAAGAAGCAGTACGACCCACTGACCGGCACGCCCCTGACCCATGAGGCCTGCGACCAGCTGGTGCTCGAGCCGAACAGCGGCCAGCTCGGCCCAGAGGCCTTCGATGACAAGGTGCGCAACCTGGTGACCTTCCTGGCCTACTCGGCGGACCCCAACAAGCTGCACATGCGGCGCATCGGTACCTACGTGCTGATCTACCTGGCGTTCTTCTTCGTCTTCGCCTACCTGCTCAAGCGCGAATACTGGAAAGACATCCATTAAAAACTACCTGCGCCGGCAGCCTCGCCTACGTTTTCAACGGCTAGCGAGGGCCGGTTCCGGTATCATGCTCAGCCCGCGCACTGCGCGGGCTTTTTTATGCCCTGAAAAATCATCTCAGGGGCTGCCGGAGCCGTCGTCCGCGACAGCGTTCCCGGCGCGTTCACGTTTCACGACTCTGGAGGATCGCCTTGGCTGCGACCAACCGGTTGGCCTGTTTTTCCGACGCTGCCGACCACTACTCACACCGCGTCCGCATCGTGCTTGCCGAGAAGAGCGTCGTTGTGGAAATCATCGACGTGGAGCAGGGCCGCTTTCCCGACAAATTGCTGGAAGCCAACCCCTACGCGACCCTGCCGACCCTGGTCGACCGTGACCTGTCGCTGTACGAGCCGACGGTGATCATGGAGTACCTGGAGGAGCGCTATCCCCACCCGCCGCTGATGCCGGTGTACCCGGTGGCGCGCGGCAACACGCGGCTGTTGATGCACCGCATCCAGCGTGACTGGTGCTCGCTGGTCGACCTGATTCTCGATACGCGCAGCAAGGAGGCGGCTCGCGTGCAGGCGCGCAAGGAATTGCGCGAGAGCCTCACCGGGGTTTCGCCGTTGTTTGTTGAAAAACCATTTTTTCTCAGCGACGAACTGAGCTTGGTAGACTGTTGCCTGTTACCGATCCTCTGGCGCCTGCCAGTATTGGGGATCGAATTGCCAAGGCCGGCCAAACCGCTGCTCGATTACATGGACCGGCAGTTCGCGCGCGAGAGTTTTCGCCGGAGCCTGTCGTCCGCCGAACGAGCCATGCGCTGACTCACTTCTTTTGGCGCACCGCAACCGGCGCGCCATGTTTCAGGAGGTTTGATGAACTCCAGTCGTCCTTATCTGATCCGCGCGCTGTACCAGTGGATCGTCGACAACGATTGCACCCCGCATCTGCTGGTCAACGCCGACTATCCAGGCGTTCAGGTGCCGAGCAAGTTCGTCAGCGATGGGCAGATCGTGCTCAACGTGTCGCCCACTGCCGTGCGTGAATTGTCCCTCGATAACGATGCAGTCAGCTTCGAAGGGCGCTTCGGCGGTGTCGCCCATAGCCTGTTCGTGCCGTCGCCCGCCGTGCTGGCGATCTACGCCCGGGAAAACGGCCAGGGCATGGTCTTCGATCAGGAGGCGCCGCCGGTGCACAACGAGGTCGAGGAAGTCGAAGAGCAGCAGACTCCGCCCGACGACGAGCCGCCACGGCCAAGCGGGCGCCCCAGCCTGAAAGTCGTCAAGTAGGCGTTGGCCGCACCCGAAATGCCGGTCTCGTGACCGGCATTTTTCGTTGCGGGCGGCAGGCAACACCGTTTCGATGATGGCATTAAGTCACTTCGTGCAATCTGCCTGAGCCGTTACGCTTGAACTTGCAGTTTGCACGGCGCGATGACTTTTTGAATTTATATAACTTATTGATTTTGAATGGTTTTTTAGTTTGAAAAAAGCTGGCACAGCGCTTGCGATATTCAAGGGGAAGCCACAGCCCTGAAGTTGGATGTGGCGAACTTGAATGAACCAGGAGTGTTGCCCATGAAACAGCCAATCAATAAGTTCGCTTTTGCCGCTATCACTGCGACCGCCCTGAGCTTGTCCGTGGCGGGTACCGCTTTCGCCGACACCTACAACAGCACCCAGCCGACCATGCTGGCTGCCAACACCATGGACAAGGCTGAAGAAGCCGTTTCCGACACCTGGATCACCAGCAAGGTCAAATCCGCCTTCCTGGCTGACGACGGCCTCAGCGCTCTGGACATCAAGGTCGAGACCAACAAGGGTGTGGTTGCCCTGTCCGGCGTCGTGAAAACCGAAGCCGAACGTGACCTGGCTGTTGCCAAGGCCAAGGAAATCAAAGGCGTTCAGGCGGTTTCCGCTGACGGCCTGAAAGCTGCCGACTGATCATGGTTCAGGGCAGGTTCTTGTAGCCTGCTACCTTCCTTGGAGAGCGCATCATGAATTCCGACATCATCAAAGGTAAGTGGAAGCAACTCAGTGGCGACATCAAGGCGCGCTGGGGCAAGCTGACCAACGACGACGTGGATGTCGCCGAAGGCCATAGCGAATACCTGGCGGGTAAACTGCAGGAGCGTTATGGCTGGACCAAGGAAAAAGCCGAGGATGAACTGCGCGATTTTCGCAGCAAGTACTGACTCGCCGCTGGCGTGAAAGCGCCAGACGTATTACCCGAAGCCCCGGCCCATGCCGGGGCTTTGTGCGTTCAGAGGGGCGACTTCTGGTACCGCGACGGCATTTCAAGTTCACGGCGCCCGCGCCGATACCCTGAAACAACCTCGCCAGGCACAGGACGTAGCATGTCGACCATCACCCCCTCCGGCACCAGCACCGCGGCATCGGTGAAGGTGCCCGCCGCGCGCCGGGCAGACGACGCCAGTGCTTCGACGGCGAAGGCGGCCGCCGAGCCCGAACAGCAGCCCTCGGTGACCGTCACCCTCAGCGAATACGCCCAGAAGCGTGCGAAAAGCATGCGTGATGCCTTTGGCAAGTTGCGCGACATGCAGGCCAGGCAGGCCGAGACGCGCAAGGACGCCGCACGCCAGCGCCTGGAAGACATCAAGAAACGCATCGAGATGCTCAAGCAACTGGTCATGGCCCTTGGGCCGGCGGCGGCGAAAGGGGCGCTGCGCCAGCTCAAGCAACTGGCCCAGGAGCTGGGGCAGGTCGCCGCGGTGCTCAAGGAGCCCTCCGATGGTGCCGCTTCCTCACTGGGGACGGACGCAAAGGCTGGCGCGCGCGAAGGTGCAACAGCGCAGGAGACCGTCATGGCCGAGGCCGTGAGCGAGGCCGCGCCGACTGAAGAGGTTGCGGTCGAGCCTGAGGCAGAAGCCGAAACGCCTGAGGTGAATGCCGAGACCACCGAGCTTGCGGCCGGCGAGGAGGCCGAGGAGGGTGACGACCCCGTTGTCAGCGAGGATGAGGCCGGTGAGCAGGCGCAAGCGACCACCAGCCAGGCCGGTAACCAGGGCAATGAGCGCCAGCGCCGCGCCGATGCCGAGGAATTGAAAAAGGTCGCCGGCCAACTCAAGCAGCTGCTGGCCATGGTCCGCTCGCAGATCAGCGGCAAGCCGGATGAAGAGAGCAGGAAGCTGATCGAGGGCATCGACAAGCAGTTGGCCGAGGTCGAAAAGGCCGCCACTGGAATGAGCAGTGGCGGCGTTTCCATTTCGGTCGCAGTCGGCGCGTCGCTGTCGATCAGCGTCTAGGCGATCTGGGCCGACAGCGGCTCAGGCGAGGATCGCCGCCAGCGCCGCGCGGTCGACGTTGGCACCGCTGAGCACCACGGCGGCGCGTTCGCCGCGATTGATCTCGCGCTCCTGAATCAACGCCGCCAGGGCTGCCGCGCCAGCGCCTTCGGCCAGGTTGTGGGTGTCCTCGTGGTAGATGCGCATGGCTTGGCGGATTTCTTCGTCGTCGACCCGCACGATCCGCGTGGCGCCTGCGCGGATGATCTCCAGCGCTTCGGGCTGCGGGATGCGGCAGGCCATGCCATCGGCGAGGGTGTCGGCGCTGTCGGTGCAGATGATCCGCCCGGCAGCGAAGCTCTGTGCGTAACCATCGGCAGCGGCGCTCACCACACCGATCACCTCGGTATCCAGGCCCAGCAGGTCGCGGGTGCGAATCACCCCGCAGATACCCGAGCCCAGGCCGATCGGCACGTAGACGCGCTTGAGCGGTGGCGCGGCCTCGAACAGCTCCAGGGCGTAGGTGGCCACGCCGCGGATCAGCTCCGGGTGCAGCGACGGCACGAAATGCAGGCCGCGCTCGGTGGCCAGCTCGGCGGCCCTGGCGCGGGCTTCGTCGAAGTCGCGGCCATGCTCGATCAGCTCGGCGCCCAGGGCGGCCATGGCGGCATTCTTCTCGCGGGCATTGCCCCGGGGCACCACGATGACCATGGGCAGCCCGGCCTGGCGCGCCGCCAGCGCCATGCTCTGCCCATGGTTGCCGCGGGTGGCCGAGATCAGCCCACTGACGGTCGGGTCGCGGCGCAGCAGAGCATCCACGTAGACCAGGCCGCCACGCACCTTGAAGGCGCCGGTCGGCGTGTGGTTCTCGTGTTTGACCCACACCTCGCAGCCGAGGCGTTCGGCCAGCAACGGCCAGGCGAACTGCGGCGTTGCCGGAACGCTCGGGCGAATCAGGGTAACGGCTTGGCGCAGGGCGGCGAGGTCGAACATCGGGTGGTGCTCCAGAGGGGCTTTGACCCGATGCTACGGCTCGGGCATTGTATGGGTAAATCTTTATATTGCATGGCAAGCAATGTGGTTACCTGACCTTCAGGGCAGTACGCTGCCCACCTACCTGGCGTTGGTCGAAGCGATTGCCCTGGCCATTGGCAAGGGCGAGCTCAAGCCTGGTGAACGGCTGCCGCCGCAGCGGCGCCTGGCCTGGACCCTGGGCATCAACCCGAGCACGGTGATGCAGGCGTATCGCGAAGCGGCGCGCCGGCACCTGGTGTCCGGCGAGGTCGGGCGCGGCACCTACGTGTTGGCCGATAGCCACGAGGCCAGCCTGTTCCACCTCAAGCAGCCAAGGTTGCCGGCCGATGGCATCGACCTGTCGACCAACGTGCCGGTGCACGATGGCGGCAGCGATGACCTGTCGCGCACCCTGCAGCGCCTGATTGCAGATGGTCGCCTCGATGCCCTGCAGGCCTATGCGCCGGCCGAGCTCGAGCAACGTGGCCGGGCGGCCGTCAGCCAGTGGCTGCAGCAGCGTGGCGTGCATACGCCGCCGTCCCAGGTAGCACTCTGCGCCGGCGCGCAGCAGGGCGTAGCGGCGGCGCTGCTGGCGCTCTGCGAGGCGGGTGATCCGGTACTTGCCGAAGCCTTCACCGCGCCCGGCATCAAGGCCGCCGCGCGCCAGCTAAGGCTGCAGCTGCATGGCGTGGCCATGGATGAGCGCGGCATCGTTCCCCAGGATCTCGACCGCCAGGTACGCGCCACCGGCGCCCGGGTGCTGGTGCTCACCCCCTGCCTGCAGAACCCCACCGGCAGCAGCATGGATGGCGAGCGCCGCCAACGTATCGCCGAACTGATCGAGCGCCATGGGCTGTGGCTGATCGAGGACGACGTATACGGCGCCCTGGGCGAGCAGGCGCCGCTGTCTGCTGCGGTGCCCGCGCGCAGCCTGTTGGTCAGCAGCCTGTCGAAAACCGTGGCGCCGGGCCTGCGCCTGGGGTTCATGCAGGGGCCCCAGGCGCTGCTCGAGCGCATCGACCCGCAAGGGCATGCCACCAGTTGGGCGGTGTCGCCACTGTGCCTGGCACTGGCCTGCGAGTGGATCGAGGACGGCACCGCCGCGCGCAAGCTGGCCTGGCAGCGTGATGAGCTGCAGCAGCGCTGGCGCCTGGCCAGCCGCGTGCTGGGCCCGCGCATGCCGCCGGGCCGCGAAGTGGCGCCACACCTGTGGTTGCAACCGCCGGACAGCGCCGCGCTGGTGATGGCCTGCCGGGCGGCGGGCGTAGAGGTGGTGCCGGCCGAGGTGTTCGCCGTCGGCCCGGCCCAGGCCAGTGCCATTCGTATCAGCCTGGCTGCCGCACGCAGCCGCGCCGAACTCAAGCAGGCGCTGGGGCGCATCGCCGAGGCCTGGCCGTTATGAGCGCGCCCCTTGCACCCCGACAGTAATAAGTGTCAGCTATGATCCGTGAAATTCACGATAAGGAACCGTGCATGTCCCTTTCTACAGACGGCGCTTTTATCGTCGTCAACACTGCCGAAGAAGCCGTTGACCGTCTGGCTGCGCTGCACAAGCGTGCCACCGAGGGCCTGAGCCAGGCGCTCAAGCGCTACCTCAAAGACCGCGTGCGCCCCAGTGCCGAGGAGCAGGAGCTGTTTCGCTACCCCGAACTGCGCCTGACCTACGATTGCCAGGGCGAAGTGCCGACCACCGTGCGCGCCTACGCCAAGGTGCAGGTGCCCGGCACCTACAGCATCACCATCACCCACCCGGCGGCGTTTCGTAAGTACCTGCTCGAGCAGCTGCAGCCGCTGATGGCCGACTTCACCCTGACCGTCGAAGTCGGCGTCAGCCAGCAGTACATTCCTTACCCGTACGTGGTGGAGCAGGGCGACGAACTGGCCGGTTCCGGGGTGACCGCGGCCGAGCTGGCGCGGGTATTCCCCAGCACCGACCTGTCGGCGGCCACCGATGGCACTGCCGATGGTCTGTATGACTGGGAAAACACCGACCCGCTGCCCCTGGCGCTGTTCGATGCCGCGCGGGTGGATTTCTCCCTGCGCCGCCTGGTGCATTACACCGGCAGCGACTGGCGCCATGTGCAGCCGTGGATTCTGCTCACCAACTACCACCGCTATGTCGACCAGTTCATCCGCCACGGTCTGGACATGCTCAATGCCGAGTCGCGTTTCGAGCGTATGGTGCTGCCGGGCAACATCGTCATTGCCCGCGGCATGCCGGAAGGCGAGATGCAGGCGATCATCGAGACCGTGGTCTGGCACCGTTACCAGATGCCGGCCTATCACCTGCAGGCCGCCGATGGCGATGGCATCACCCTGGTCAACATCGGCGTAGGCCCGTCCAACGCCAAGAACATCACCGACCACCTGGCCGTGCTGCGCCCGCATTGCTGGCTGATGATCGGCCACTGCGGCGGCCTGCGGCAGTCGCAGACCATCGGCGACTACGTGCTGGCCCACGCCTACATGCGCCGCGACGGCATTCTCGACCGCGTGCTGCCGCCGCACATCCCGCTGCCGGCCCTGGCCGAAGTGCAGCAGGCGCTGCAGGATGCCGCCGCCCAGGTGACCGGCGAGCGTGGGGATGACCTCAAGCGGCGCCTGCGCACCGGCACCGTACTGACCTATGACGACCGCAACTGGGAGCTGCGCTGGGCCCAGGAGCGACCGCTGATCAACCTGTCACGGGCGGTGGCGGTGGACATGGAGAGCGGCACTATCGCCGCACAAGGCTATCGCCTGCGCGTGCCGTACGGCACCTTGCTGTGCGTGTCGGACAAACCGCTGCACAGCGAGATCAAGCTGCCGGGCGCGGCGGGGGCGTTCTACGAGCGGGCGGTGACCCAGCACCTGCACATCGGCATCACCGCCCTGGATCTGCTGCGCGGCCAGCTCAATTCGCTGCACTCGCGCAAACTGCGCAGCTTCGACGAGCCGCCGTTCCGCTGAGGCCCAGCTTCGTCGATTTTGGCAGCTAAGTGGCGGAGGCGGCCTTTCGTAGGGTGGACGACGCTTCATCCGTCCACCGCTCTGCGAGCGCAATGGTGGACAAAAAGAGCGTTGTCCACCCTACGTTGGGAACGTCCGCTTCTGCCTTGCAGTTGCCGCTTCATGCACACAAAGATCGTGAACCGGCTCTAAGACCACGCCGCGCCGGGCGATCCGGCGCGGTGCTTTACTTGCGGTTTTTGCCGACCATCATCTTCCAGCGGTTGCGGTTGAGCAGCACGTAGCCGGTCAGCTGCATGCCCGCGGCGATCACCAGGCTGCGGGTCAGGTCCGGGTCGGCCGGGCGTGGGCCGTTGTAGATCTGGTACAGGGCGTAGAGCACGCCGATCAGGCCGAGAATGAAGAACACCAGACCGAGAATGGTCAGGCGGTGAAGCTTGCGTGGCAGCATGGCAACAATCGTCATGGAGAGCGTGGCGGCCAAACTAACCCGGAATTTGTCGCCGCGCCACCATGAAGCGCCCGCGGATGGGCTAGATTAGAGTAAGCAGGCATCCGCCTGCCGCTGCGTCGTAGCGAGGCGCCCATGCTGAAGAAAATCTCCACCCAATCCGTGCGCATCGGCATGTTCATCCAGGGCTTCGATGGCAACTGGCTGTCGCACCCGTTCTGGAAAAGCCGCTTCGTCATCGACGATGCCGAGGATCTGGCCCGCGTGCGGCAGAGCGGGGTCAGCGGTGTGTGGATCGATACCAGCAAGGGGCTGGACGTGCCCGGCCCGCCAGGTGCAGCGCCGCTGCCCGTGCCCGCCGTCGCCTGCGAACCGCCGGCCGTGGTCGTGGCCGCAGTGCCGGTGCTTGGCTGCAGCGTGCGTGATGAGCTGCAGCGCGCCGCCAAGCTGATCAACCGCTCGAAGAAGGCGGTCACCGAGCTGTTCCAGGAGGCGCGCCTGGGCAACGCCATCAACATCGAGGGCTGCATGCCGCTGGTCGCCGATATCAGCGAGTCGCTGGCGCGCAACAGCTCGGCGCTGCTCGGCCTGGCGCGGCTCAAGCACAAGGATGAATACACCTACCTGCACTCGGTGGCGGTGTGCGCGCTGATGCTCTCGTTGGCTCGGCAGCTGGGCCTGGACGAGGAGCGTGCCCGGGAAGCCGGCCTCGCCGGGCTGCTTCACGATGTCGGCAAGATGGCCATGCCGCTGGAGGTGCTGAACAAGCCCGGCAGCCTGACCGATGCCGAGTTCGCCATCATGCGCAGCCATCCCGAGCGCGGCCACGCCATGCTGCTGGCGACCGGCTCGCTGCCCGAGTCGGCACTGGACGTCTGCCTGCATCATCATGAAAAGTACGACGGCAGCGGTTATCCCGGCCACCTCGCCGGCGAGGCCATCAGCCTGCTGGCGCGCATGGGCGCGGTGTGCGACGTGTATGACGCCATCACCTCCAACCGCCCCTACAAGCAGGCCTGGAACCCCGCCGAGTCGCTGGCGCGCATGGCGCAGTGGACCGGCCATTTCGACACCCGGGTGTTCCACGCGCTGGTACGCACGGTGGGTATCTAC
The DNA here is from genome assembly GCF_031119625.1 of Pseudomonas sp. G34. Lineage (GTDB taxonomy): Bacteria > Pseudomonadota > Gammaproteobacteria > Pseudomonadales > Pseudomonadaceae > Aquipseudomonas. The sequence goes on along the minus strand of NZ_JAVHZV010000027.1, from coordinate 87,120 downwards.
CCGCTGGGTTCGTTGGTGCGCCTGGAGTCCGGGCGGCTGGGCGTGGTGGTCGACCTGCTGCCGGGCAAGCTGACCACACCCGTTGTGCGGGTGTTCTTCTCGGCGAAGAACCGGGCGGCCATCGTGCAGCAGGAGGTGGATCTTTCCCGGCCGGGCAGCAATGACCGCATCCTCAGCCGCGAGGACCCGGCCGAGTGGGGGTTTAGCAATCTCGACGACTTCTGGCGCTAAGCCTGTACGAAAAGCACCTGCGCTCGGTGATGCTTCGTTAAAAACCGGTTCGGCAAGCCGCTTGCGGCTAACGCGCTTTAGCGCGGCCCGTAGGGCGAGCGAAGCGAGTACTGCTCATTTACAGCTCGTAAACTCCGCGTCCTCACCGATTTTTGCCTCGCCTGACCTTCGCTCGGAGACGTTTCGTACAGGCTTAGTTGGTCAACGGCAGCTGCACGATAAACCGCGTACCGTTTGCCGCCCGCTCGCAGCGTGCCTGCCCGCCATGGGCGAGGGCGATGGCCTTGACCACCGCCAGGCCCAGGCCGCTGCCGCCGCTGTGGCGTGAGCGCGAAGGCTCGCCACGGCGGAACGCCTCGAACACCTGGGCAGCCAGTTCGGCGTCGATGCCCGGGCCGTTGTCGGTGACGCTCAGTTGGTAGCTGTCACCCACTACGCCAGCGTCGACGCGCAGCAGGCCGGGGTCGGCATGGGCCAGGGCGTTTTCCAGCAGCGCGGCCAGCGCCTGGCGGAGGCGAAATTCGTCGCAGACCACGCAGGTTTGCTCATCCAGCTGCAACTGCACCTCGAAGCCGCGGGCCTGCAAGCGGCCGGCGAAGGCCTGCACGGTGGCCGCAATGCCCTCGGCGGGGCAACTGCTGGCGAGATCCAGCTGCAGGTGGTCGCTGTCGTTGAGGCTCAGCACGCGCAGATCCTCGATCAGCCGGCCAAGCCCTTCGACCTGGCGCAGCAGCCCCTCGAAGGTCTCCGTGCTGGGGGTGAACACGCCTTCGGCCAGGCCTTGCAGGCGCCCGCGCAGGATGGTCACCGGGGTGCGCAGCTCGTGGGCCACCGCGGCGTTCCAGAATTGCTGTTCGCGGGTCACGCTCTGCAGGCGCTCGGCCATGGCGTTGAAGTCGCGTACCAGCTGGCCGGTTTCGCCCAGCGCCCGGTCATCCGGCGCGGCGCGGGCCTGCAGGTTGCCCTGGGCGATCTCCCGCAGGCTGTGGGCCACCGAATTGAGTGGGGTGAGAATCCGCCGCGACAGGCGGATGCCCACGTAGCCAGCGATGCACAGCGCCGCCAGTAGGGTCACCACCATCCACAGCAGCTCGAGGCCGGAAGGCACCCAGGTTTCCGAGATGCTGCCGGGCGCGAGGGTCGAGGCCACGGCGTAGAAGGCGTAACTGCCGACGATCGACAGCAGGATAACGCCCGCCGCCATGATGCTCAGCGACAGCAGAATCTGCCGGCGCAGGCTCACCGCGCCGCTCACGTGCCGCTGCCGAAGCGATAGCCAACGCCGCGCACGCTCACCGGTGTGCCGTGGATGCCGATGCTTTCCAGCTTGCGGCGCAGCTTGCTGATGTGGCTGTCCACGGTGCGCTCCTGGGTGTCGCCTTCGGGCAGGCAGCCGACCAGCAGTTCGGCGCGGCTGAACACCCGCTTGGGGGTGCGCATCAGGGTGACCAGGATCTTGAATTCGGTAAGGGTCAGGTCGAGGGCGTGTTGCCTGTCATCGCAGATGACCATGGCCTCGTGGTTATCCAGGTCGACTTGGAACTGGCCGACGCGCAGCAGGCGGCTGCCGGCCGCACCCGCGGTCTTGGCGCGGCGCAACACGGCGCTGACCCGGGCCACCACCTCGGCCGGGTTGAAGGGCTTGACCACATAGTCGTCGGCGCCGATGCGCAGGCCCATCAGCTTGTCGATGTCCTGATCCAGGGCGGTGAGCATGATCACCGGCGTGTCGCCGCGGTGACGGATTTCGGCGAGCACCTGCCAGCCGTCCAGGCGCGGCATCTGCACGTCGAGCAGCACCAGGTCGGGCTTGAGCGCCTGGTGGTGAGCCAGTGCCTCCTGGCCATCACGGGCGTGCACGCTGCGCAGGCCGCCACGTTGCAGGTAGGCGGCGAGGATCTCGGCGATCTCGCTTTCGTCCTCGGCAATCAGGATCAGGGCGTCCTGGCGGGGTGTGGCGGTGGGCGGCAACGTCATGTATTTCACCTTTTCGGCTGGCCTCCACATTATCTCCACAAAAGCTCGAATCAATCCCGATTGTTTGCACCGACACTCGCTTCCTGATGCTGCGCCCGGTGCGCAGGGCAACGAATCATCTGCGAGGTTGGTGAGGTTATGGGAAGTCGAAAAGGGCGGTATGTCATCGGCCTGTGCCTGTGCGCCCTGCTGCTGGGTGGTTGCGATTCGGCGCAACAGGAGGCGCAGCAGGCGCCCGTGCAGGTGTCGGTATTGACGCTGACGTCACGGACGGTGGCCGTCAACGAGGAACTGCCCGGGCGTGTTGCCGCCTTCAGAACCGCCGAGATTCGCCCGCAGGTCAGCGGTATCGTGCAGCGCCGGCTGTTCGAGCAGGGTGCCGACATCAAGGTTGGCACCGCGCTGTTCGAGATCGATGCCGCGCCGTTCAAGGCCGAGGTGCAAACCGCGGCGGCCGCCCTCAAGCGTGCCCAGGCCGTGCTGGCCCGTGCGCGCATCCAGACCGAGCGCCTGCAGCCGCTGGTCAGCGCCGAAGCGATCAGCCAGCAGGTGTACGACGACGCCGCCTCGCAGCGCGAACAGGCTGCCGCCGACGTCGCCCAGGCCGAGGCAGTATTGGCGCGCAAGCGCCTGGACCTGAAATTCGCCACCGTCAGCGCACCGATTTCCGGTCGCGTCGACCAGGCGCAGGTCTCCGAAGGCGCCCTGGTGGCGACCACCGACAGCACACCGATGGCCACCGTGCAGCAGATCGACCAGGTGTATATCGATGTGCGCGAGTCGGCCACCAGCCTGGAGCGCTGGCGCCATGCCCTGGGCAGCAGGCTGGCCCCTGGCGCCGATGGCGTGCAGGTAGAGGTGCTCGACAGCAGCGGCAAGGCCTATGGGCTGAGCGGCAAGATCCTGTTCTCGGGGATCAGCGTCGACGCCGGCACCGGCAACGTGCTGCTGCGCGTGCAGGTCGACAACCCCGACCACCAGTTACTGCCGGGCATGTACGTGCAGGCGCGGGTGCCACGGGCGCATTACGCCGATGCCCTGAGCGTGCCGCAACAGGCGGTGCTGCGCCGTGGCGGCCAGGCCAGCGTGTGGGTGCTCGGCGAAGGTGAGCAGGTGCATCGCGTGCCGGTCACGCTGGGTGAGCTGGTGGCGCGTCACTACCGCATCGCCTCCGGCCTCAGCGCTGGCCAACGGGTGGTGATCGAAGGCCTCGAGCGCCTGGAAGAGGGCGTTGCGGTCAACGCACGACCATGGAAATCCGGCCCCGCTGGCGAGCTAGCCGGCTCGCCAGTGCGCTGATCAGGAGAGCCCCCAATGCCGCAGTTCTTCATCAACCGCCCGGTGTTCGCCTGGGTCATCGCCCTGTTCATCGTGCTGTCCGGCGTCATCGCCATTCCGCAATTGCCGATTGCCCGCTACCCCTCGGTGGCGCCGCCCTCGGTGACGTTGTACGCCAGCTATCCGGGCGCTACGCCGAAGACCCTCAACGATTCGGTGGTCAGCCTGGTCGAGCGCGAGCTGTCCGGGGTCAAGAACCTGTTGTACTTCGAGTCCTCGGTGGACACCTCCGGTACCGCGCAGATCACCGCCACCTTCAAACCGGGCACCGATCCCGAGCTGGCCCAGGTGGACGTGCAGAACCGCATCAAGGCGGTCGAGCCGCGCCTGCCCCAGGTGGTACGCCAGAGCGGCCTGCAGGTGGAATCCGCGGCCTCGGGTTTTCTGCTGATGATCGGCATGACCTCCCCGGATGGCCAGTTCGACGAGGTGCTGCTGGGCGACTACCTGGCGCGCAATATCGTCCCGGAGCTGCGCCGCATCGAGGGGGTCGGACGCGTGCAACTGTTCGGCGCCGAGCAGGCGCTGCGCATCTGGGTCGACCCCAACAAGCTGACCGCCTTTGGCCTGACCATGACCGACCTGGCCCAGGCCATCGAGGGGCAGAACGCGCAGATCGCCCCCGGTCGGGTCGGTGACGAGCCGGCATTGCCGGGGCAACGGCTGACCGTGCCGCTGACCGTCGAAGGCCAGCTGGAAACCCCCGAGCAGTTCGCCGCCGTGGTGTTGCGCGCGACCGCCGATGGCTCGCGGGTGACCATCGGTGACGTCGCCCGGGTCGAGCTGGGCGCGCAGTCCTATGGGTTTTCCAACCGCGAGAACGGCGTGTCGGCGACCAGCGCGGCGATCCAGCTGTCACCGGGTGCCAACGCCGTGCGCACGGCCCAGGCGATACGTGACCGGCTGTCCGAGTTGGCGTCGAGCATGCCCGCGGGCATGAATTATTCGGTGCCCTTCGATACCGCGCCGTTCGTCAAGGTGTCCATCGAGAAGGTGATCTACACCCTGCTCGAGGCCATGGTGCTGGTGTTCCTGGTGATGTTCCTGTTCCTGCAGAACATGCGCTACACACTGATCCCGGCCATCGTCGCGCCCATCGCGCTGCTCGGCACCTTTGCGGTGATGCTGCTGGCCGGCTTCTCGATCAACTCGCTGACCATGTTCGGCATGGTGCTGGCCATCGGCATCATCGTCGACGATGCCATCGTGGTGGTCGAGAACGTCGAGCGGCTGATGGCCACCCGTGGCCTGTCGCCGCGCGAGGCGACCCTGCAGGCGATGAAGGAGATCACCGGTGCGGTGATCGGCATCACCCTGGTGCTCACCGCGGTGTTCATTCCCATGGCCTTCGCCAGCGGTTCGGTGGGGGTGATCTACCAGCAGTTCACCCTGTCGATGGCGGTGTCGATCCTGTTCTCGGCCTTTCTGGCGCTGACCCTGACGCCCGCGCTGTGCGCCACGCTGCTGCGCCCGGTGAGTGCTGAGCACCATCAGAAGCGCGGATTCTTCGGCGCCTTCAACCGCGGCTTCGAGCGCCTGACCGAGCGCTACACCGGGCGCATCACCCGCTTGGTCGGGCGCAGTGGGCGGATGATGGCGGTATTCGTGCTGCTCTGCGGCGTGCTGGTCATCGCCGGGCAGCAGCTGCCGTCATCGTTCCTGCCGGAGGAGGATCAGGGCTATTTCATGACCTCCATTCAGTTGCCGACCGGCGCCACCAGCGAGCGCACCCTGGATGTGGTCAAGCGCTTCGAGGCCCACGTGGCCTCGCGCCCGGCGCTGGATGCCAACCTGGTGGTGCAGGGCTTCAGCTTCTCGGGCTCCGGCACCAACGCGGCGATGGCCTTCACCATGCTCAAGGACTGGAAACAGCGCAACGGCGCCACCGCTGCCGAGGAAGCGGCGCTGGCCCAGGCGGCCATGGCCGACAACGTCGAAGGCACGGTGATGAGCCTGATGCCGCCGGCCATCGACGAGCTGGGTACCTCGTCGGGCTTCACCCTGTTCCTGCAGGATCGCGGCAACCGCGGCGAAGCCGAACTGCTCAAGGCCCAGGCGCAGCTGCTGGAACTGGCCGGGCAGAGCAAGGTCGTCAGCGACGTTTATCCCGACGGCCTGCCGCCGGGTGAGAGCATTCGCCTCAACATCAACCGGCCCAAGGCCGAGGCCATGGGCCTGTCGTTCACGGCGGTGAGCAGCACGCTGTCGGCGGCCATGGGGTCGCTGTACGTCAACGACTTCCCGAATGCCGGGCGCATGCAGCAGGTGATTCTGCAGGCCGATGCGCCGGCGCGCATGCAGCTCGACGACGTACTCAACCTGCGGGTGCGCAATGCCAGCGGCGGCATGGTGCCACTGGGCGAAGTGGTGACCCCGCTGTGGAGCGAGTCGCCGCAGCAGATGATGCGCTTCCAGGGCTTCCCGGCGGTGCGCATTTCCGGTGGCGCGGCGGCTGGCGTTTCCAGCGGCGCGGCGATGGCCGAGATGGAGCGTCTGGTCACCGAATTGCCCCAGGGCTACGCCGTCGCCTGGACCGGGCAATCGCTGCAGGAGCGTCAGTCGGCTGCCCAGGCGCCGATGCTGATGGCGCTGTCGGCACTGGTGGTGTTCCTGGTGCTGGCGGCGCTGTACGAGAGCTGGTCGATCCCGCTGTCGGTGATGCTGGTGGTGCCGCTCGGCCTGCTCGGTGCGGTGGCTGCGGTGATGCTGCGCGGCTTGCCCAACGATGTGTTCTTCAAGGTGGGGATGATCACCATCATCGGCCTGTCGGCGAAGAACGCCATCCTGATCGTCGAGTTCGCCCGCCAGCTGCACGCCGAAGGTCGCTCACTGGTGGACGCTGCGGTGACCGCCGCACGCCTGCGCCTGCGGCCGATCCTGATGACTTCCCTGGCCTTCACCCTGGGCGTGGTGCCGTTGATGCTCGCCTCCGGTGCCAGCGCCGAAACCCAGCACGCCATCGGCACCGGCGTATTTGGCGGCATGCTCAGCGGCACCCTGTTGGCGGTGTTCTTCGTGCCGTCGTTCTTCGTGTTGGTGATGGGGCTGCAGGAGCGCTTCCAGGGTTGGCGCGCACGGCGCAGCCCTGGCTCGGCGCCGCTTGGTGAGGAGAAATGATCATGCGCTCGTTCGTGGTAATCGCCCTGGTCGGCCTGCTGTCGGCCTGTTCAATGGCGCCCAGGCTGGAGCGCCCGGCGCCACCGGTGCCGGCCAGCTTCCCCGAGGCCGCTGCCGCGCAGGGCGACGCCGTGCCGGCCAGCGAAATGGGCTGGCGCACGATGTTCGCCGACCCCCAGTTGCAGCGCCTGATCGAGTTGGCCCTGGCGCACAACCGCGACCTGCGCCTGGCCGCGTTGAACGTCGAGGCGGCGCGCTCGATGTTCAATATCCAGCAGTCCACGCGCCTGCCGTCGGTGTCGCTGGATGCCAGCCACACCCGCGAGCGCGCCCTGGCCCAGGGCAATGGTGGTGAATCGCGCCGTGAGGTGAGCAACCAGGTGGCGGTGAACGTCGGCACCAGCGCCTTCGAGCTGGATTTGTTCGGCCGTGTGCGCTCGCTGTCCGATGCCGCCTTGGCCCGCTACCTGGCCAGCGAGCAGGGCCGCGATGCAGCGCAGATCAGCCTGATCGCGGCGGTGGCCGACGCCTACTTCGCCCGCCAGCTGGCCGACGAACAACGCCAGCTGGCCCAGCGCACCCTCAAGGACTGGCAGCAGTCGCTGAAGCTCGCGCGCCTGCTGCAGGACGCCAAGCAGAACGGCGGCCTGGATGTCGCCCAGGCCGAGGGCCAGGTGGCCAGCGCCGAAGCCGACCTGCAGGCCCGTCAGCGGGCGTTCGCCCAGGCTGGCAACGCGCTGCAGTTGCTGGTCGGTGAGCAATTGCCGGCTGACCTGCCGGCGCCGCGGGTGCTCGCGCTGCAACCGCTGGTGGCGCCTGTGCCGGCCGGCCTGCAGTCGGACATGCTGCTGCTGCGCCCGGACATTCGCCAGGCCGAACAGGCCCTCAGTGCGGCCAATGCCGATATCGGCGCAGCGCGGGCGGCGTTCTTCCCGCAAGTATCACTGACCGCCTCGTTCGGGTATGCCAGCACCTCGCTGGGCAGCCTGTTCGACCCCAGCCGCCAGGTGTGGCGCTTCGCACCGCAGATCTCGCAGCCGTTGTTCCAGGCCGGGCGACTGCGTGCCGAACTGCGCCTGGCCAGGGTGCGCAAGTCCGAGGCGGTGGCTCAGTACGAGCGCGCCATCCAGGTCGCTTTCCGCGAAGTGGCCGATGCCCTGGCCGGCATGGCCACCCTGGACAGCCAGCTCGAGGCGCAAATCCGCGTGGTGGCCAGTGCCCAGCGGCGCGTGGCGCTGTCCGGGCTGCGCTATGGGGCCGGGCTCGACGGTCGCCTGGAACTGCTGGATGCTCAGCGCCAGCTGTACGCAGCGCAGCAGACATTGCTGGAACTGCGCCGCGAAGCGGTCGTCAACAGCGTGGCACTTTACAAGGCGCTCGGCGGTGGCCTGCGCGAACGCACTATCATCACCGCGGCGCGCAGCAGCGCTGCCGACCCAGATCATCGAGAACCCTAGTCATGCTGCGTGCCGTACCTACCCGCTGGTTGATCCTCGTCGCGGTGATGCTGGCCTTCCTGCCCATCGTCATCGACATGACCATCCTGCATATCGCGGTGCCGACGCTGACCCAGGCGCTCGGCGCCACCAGCACCGAAATCCTCTGGATCATCGATATCTACCCGCTGCTGATGGCCGGCTTGCTGGTGCCCATGGGCACCCTGGCGGACCGGGTGGGCAACCGGCGCATCCTGCTCTGTGGCCTCGGCGTGTTCGGGCTGGCCTCGCTGCTGGCTGCGTTCGCGCCGACGCCAGCGCTGCTGATCGGCGCCCGGGTGCTACTGGCCCTGGGGGGGGCGATGATCATGCCGTGCGTGCTGGGTATCATCCGCCGCACCTTCGAGGATGAGCGCGAGCGGGCCATGGCGCTCGGCCTGTGGGGCACCGTGGGCGCCGCCGGCGCGGCGGTGGGGCCGCTGATCGGCGGGGCGCTGCTCGAGCATTTCTGGTGGGGCTCGGTGTTTCTGATCAACGTGCCGGTGATGGCGGTGGTGATCCCGGTCGCCTTCCTGCTCTTGCCACGCGTCGAAGTCACCACGCCGGGCAAGTGGGCCATCGGCCAAGCGCTGATCCTGATCGCCGGCATCATCAGCGTGGTCTACGCCATCAAGGCCGGTGTCGGCGGCACCCAGTCGCTACCGGTCGCCCTGCTGGTGCTGCTCGCGGGCCTGGCCTTGCTGACCCTGTTCGCCCGCCTGCAGTTGCGCTCGACCGCGCCGATGCTCGACCTGTCGCTGTTCGGCCGCCCGGTGTTGCTGGCCGGGTTGATCATGGCGGTGGTCGCCATCGGCGCCCTGGCCGGGGTGGAGCTGACCCTGGCGATGGAGCTGCAGTACGTACTCGACAAGTCGCCACTGCAGGCCGGCATCTTCATGATTCCGATCATGGCCGCGGCGGCGGTCGGCGGGCCCCTGGCCGGCTACCTGTCCAACCGCTTCGGCCTGCGCTGGGTGGCTAGCCTGTCGCTGCTGGTTTCTGCTGGCGCCCTGGGGTTCGTGGCCTTCGCCGACCTGCATGCGCCGGGCCTGAGCGTGCCGGCCGTGCTCGCCGTACTGGGGCTGGCGCTGAGCATCGGCCTGACGGCTTCGTCGATCGCCATCATGGGCGCGGTGGAGGCCAGCAAGGGCGGCGCGGCGGGCGCCCTGGAGGCCACTGCCTACGAGCTGGGCACCGGGTTGGGGATCACCTTCTTTGGCGTGTTCATGTCCAGCGTGTACGGCCACACCATCGCCTTGCCTGGCGTGTTGGCGACGCCGCTGGCCGAGCGCGCGGCGCGCTCGATCGGCGACAGTTACCTGGTGGCTGCCGAGTTGCCGGCCGAACAGGCCGGTGCCCTGATCGAGGCAGCCAAGGCGGCATTCTCCAGCACCCACTCGGTGCTGCTCAGCACCTCGGCGGTGGTGATCGGCGTGCTGGCGCTGGTGGTGTTCAGGTTGTTCAAGGGGTATCGCGGGCAAAGCGCCCACTAGGGGCTGTCGACGTTTCACGCACGGCCCTCATTGATCGTTCCTCACGTCGAGTCGTCGAACCGTCCGCGTGGGAATGCCGCCGAGGACGCTCTGCGTGCGCTGTTGCAGGCCGCGCGCAGCCGGAGCAGGCGCAGAACGCCTTGGCCTGAGCTACCACGCTGGAGCGTGGGAGCCATCGTAAAGCGGCCATCGATGCAGTACCTGTGGGAGCGGGCCATGCCCGCGAAATCACGGGCATGGCCCGCTCCCACGGATAGTTCGTAGGGCGGACGACGCTTCACCTACGCGGCCCGACCGGTCCACCGCTCCGCAACCGCAATGGTGGATGAAAAAACGTCATCCACCCTACCGTGGGAGCCATCGTAAGAGGCTGCTGCAAGGCAAAAGCGGCCATCGTTGCAGTACCTGTGGGAGCGGGCCATGCCCGCGAAAAATCACGGGCATGGCCCGTTCCCACGGGATAGTTCGTAGGGTAGACGACGCTCCACCTAGGCGGCCCGACCTACGCGGCCCGACCCGTCCACCGCTCCGCAACCGCAATGGTGGATGAAAAAAGCGTCATCCACCCTACGACCGCTCCCGCCACTTGGCTGCCAAAAAGGCCTCACCACACGGCGATATGCGAGTCGGCGCGTGGCTCGGTGCCGCCACACAGCACGCCGCTGTGCGGGTCACGCACGATGATCTGCCCACGGCCGTAGTCGGTGGAGTCGCAGGTCACGCTGACCTCGTGGCCCAGGCGCGCCAGGGCCGCGGCCAGATCCCGCGAGGCGGCCTGTTCGATGCCGACCTTCTTGTCGCCCAGCCACTGCCAGCGCGGTGCGTCGAGGGCGGCCTGGGGGTTGAGGCCGAAGTCGACCAGGTTCATCACCATCTGCACGTGGCCCTGGGGCTGCATGTAGCCGCCCATCACGCCGAACGGCGCGACGGCCTCGCCGTCCTTGGTCAGGAAGCCGGGGATGATGGTGTGGAAGGTCTTCTTGCCGGCGACCAGGGTGTTGGCGTGGTTGGCTTCCAGGCTGAATTCCTGGCCGCGGTTCTGCAAGGCGATGCCGCTGTCGGGCACCACCACGCCGGAGCCGAAGCCGTGGTAGTTGCTCTGGATGAACGACACCATGTTGCCTTCGGCATCGGCGGTGGCCAGGTACACCGTGCCGCTGGCGTGCGGGTCGCCGGCTGCAGGCGTGAGGGCGCGTTCGCCAATCAGCTTGCGGCGTCGCTCGGTGTAGCCGGGGCTGAGCAGGTCGGCCACGGCGACGCGCATGTGCTCGGCGTCGGTGATGTGGTGCAGGCCGTCGGCGTAGGCCAGCTTCAGCGCCTCGATCTGGCGGTGCCAGGTCTGCAGGCTGTCGCGGTGATCGAACTCGAAGCCCTGGAGGATCTGCAGGGTCATCAGGGCGACCAGGCCCTGGCCGCTGGGCGGGATTTCCCACACGTCATAACCGCGGTAGTTGATGCTGATCGGCTCGACCCAACGCGGCTTGTAGCCTTGCAGGTCTGTCTTGCGCAGGTAGCCGCCGGCGTCACGCGAGGCCTGGTCGATACGCTCGGCGATGGCGCCGCGGTAGAAACTCTCGCACTCGCTGTCGGCCAGCGCCTGCAGGGTGCGCGCCTGGGCCGGGTTGCGGAACAGCTCGCCGGCTTGCGGCGCGCGGCCGTCGATCAGGAAGGTGTCGAACCAGGCCTGCATGGCCGGCTCGCGGTGCGCGGAAAATTCATCCAGGGCCACCTGCCACTGGTGGGCGACCACCGGCGACAGCGGAAAGCCGTCGGCGGCCAGGCTGATCGCAGGCGCCAGCAGGTCGGCGAACGGCAGGCGGCCGAAGCGCCGCGACAGTTCGGCCCAGGCCGACGGGCAGCCCGGCACGGTAACCGGTGTCCAGCCGTAGGTCGGCATCCTGGTATGCCCGGCGGCTTTCACGGCATTGATGTTCAGCGCCGCGGGGGCGTGGCCGCTGGCGTCCAGGCCGTGCAGCTGGCCCTTGACCCAGACCAGGGCGAAGGCGTCACCGCCGATGCCGCAGCCGGTGGGCTCGACCACCGTCAGGGCGGCGGCGGTGGCGATGGCTGCGTCAATGGCGTTGCCGCCGCGGCGCATGATGTCGATGCCGGCTTCGGCTGCCAGCGGCTGCGAGGCAGCCACCATGCCGCGCCGGGCGAACACGCTCTGGCGCTGCGAGGCATAGGGATGGCGGTGTGCGGAAAAACTCAGCATGCGGTTACCTCCGGCAAAACGCGGCTCAGGAACGCCCGCGTGCGCGGGTGGCTGGGAGCGCTGAAAATCTGTTCGGGCGGGCCTTGTTCGATCAGTTCGCCCTGGTCGAGCACTACCACGCGGTCGGCCACTTCCCGGGCGAAGCCCATTTCGTGGGTGACCACCACCATGGTCATGCCCTGTTCGGCCAATTGTTTCATCACCTGCAGCACTTCGCCGACGGTTTCCGGATCCAGGGCGCTGGTCGGCTCGTCGAACAGCATGGCTTGCGGCTTCATCGCCAGGGCGCGGGCGATGGCCACGCGCTGCTGCTGGCCACCGGAAAGCATCGACGGGTAGTGGTCGGCCTTGTCGGCCAGGCCCACCTGCTTGAGCAACTGGCGGGCGTGCTCGAGGGCCTGCGCCTTGCTGACGCCGAGCACCTGGATCGGCGCCTCGATGATGTTCTGCAGGGCGGTCATGTGCGGGAACAGGTTGAAACGCTGGAACACCATGCCGATGTCGCGGCGCTGGCGGGCGATGTTGCGCTCGCTGTCGCGCACCAGCGAGCCATCCGGGCGCTCGCGGTAGCCCATGGGCTGGCCGTTGACGCGGATGCGCCCGCCCTGGATCTCCTCGAGCAGGTTGATGCAGCGGATGAAGGTGGTCTTGCCGGAGCCCGAGGCGCCGATCAGCACCACCACCTCGCCACGTTTGACCTGCAGCGACACGCCCTTGAGGATCTGCACCTCGCCGTAGGCCTTGTGGATATCCAGGGCTTCGATCACCAGATCCTGATCTGTACTGTGCATCTCAACGCCCCCTCAACAGTTTTGCCGTGTAGCTGCCGAACAAGCGCCTGGACGCCGTGGCGGGGCGCCGGTCGGACTGCCCGAAGCGGCGCTCCAGCCAGCTCTGGAAGAAGCCCCAGAGAGTGGTCAGCAGCAGGAAGTAGATGGCCACCACCAGGTACAGCTCGAACACCCGGAAGGTCGCCGAGGTGATCATCTGGGTGCTGAGCAGCAGCTCCTGCACACCGATCACGCTGACCAGGGTGGTGTTCTTGAGCATCACGTTGAACTCGTTGCCCAGCGGCGGCACGATGATCCGGAACGCCTGGGGCAGCACGATACGGCGCATCAGCTTGCCGAAGGTCATGCCCAGGGAGCGGCCGGCCTCGTACTGGCCCTTGTCCACCGCGGCGATGCCGGCGCGCATGATCTCCGCCATGTAGGCGCCTTCATTGAGGCCCAGGGCGATGATCGCCGCCTGCAGGTTGCCCGGTATCACCACCCAGCCCAGGTCCAGGTCCTCGAAGCGGAAGATGCCGCCGGCGGCCAGCGCGGTGTACAGGAATACGATCTGCACCAGCAGCGGCGTGCCGCGCATCAGCCACACGTAGAAGCGTACCGGCGCCTGCACCAGCGGGTTGCTCGACAGGCGCATCAGCGCCGCCACCAGGCCCAGCACGCAACCCAGGGCCATGGACAGCACGGCGATCACGCAGGTCAGCCACAGCGCACGCAGGTACACGTCGCTGGGCTGCAGCAGGTACTGCCAGAAGATGTCCCAATTGAAATTCATCTAGGTGGCCCTCAGTCCAGCTTGTCACTGGCGACGTGCCATTTGGCGAGCAACGCGGCGTAGCTGCCGTCGGCGCGCATGTCGTCGATCACCTGCTGTACGGCGGCGGACAGCTGCTGGTCATCCTTGCGCACGCCGATGCCGGTGAGGATGCGGCCGAACGCCGGCACGCCTTCCTGGAACAGATCGGGTGCCATCGCTGCGTAGTAGCCGGCGGTTTCCACGGTGGTGCCGTAGGCGTCGACCTGGCTGATGCGCAGCGCCTGGAAGGCGTCGGTGTCGGTGTTGTAGACCACCAGCTTCATCGGCGCCTTGCCGGCCTTGGCCAGCTTGTCGTTCTCGGCGTCGAGCAGGGTCTTGATGGTCGAGCCGTTGAGCACGGCGATCTTGTGCCCGGACAGGTCATCGAGCGCCTGGATGTTCTTCGGGTTGCCCTTGGGCACCACCACCGACTGGCTGGAGTACATGTAGTTGACAATGTCGATCACCTCGCGGCGCTCCGGCTTGTCGAACAGTTGGTCGACGATCAGGTCGCACTGGCTGGCCAGCAGCGCCGGCACCAGCCCGGAGAACGGCGTGACGCGCCAGGACACCTGCTTGTCGCCCAGGCGCTTGGCGATCTCCATGCCCAGGTCGATGGCCAGGCCGGTGGGCTTTTGCGCCGCGTCGAAGGACACCAGCGGCGGCGAGTCCATGCCCGAGCAATAGGTCAGCTTGCTGACGTCCTTGAGGCGATCCGGCACGGCGGGTGCGGCCGAGGCCAGCGAGGCGGCCAGGCCCAGGGATACGACGGCGGCGAGAGAGCATGAAAGGCGCATGGTGGTACTCCGTTTGCTGTGATCGAAAGGGCAGCAGTGAAGTGGGAAGGGAGGCGACCGTCGGCGGTCGTCCGCTTGTTATTGTTCGCTTTGCAGGAACAGCGTCAGGGCCGGCAGGGTGCCCTCGATATGTTCGCGGAGCACCCGCTCGGCCAGGTCGGCGTCACGGGTGCGCAGGGCTGCGAGAATCTGCGCGTGCTCCTCGCGGCCACTGAGCGGCTTCTCGCCATGTTCGAGCCACAGGCGCATCGGCGCCTCGATCAGCGAGTAGAGTGCGACGATCTGCTTCATCAGCCGCGGGCGCTCGCTGATGCTGCACAGGTATTCGTGGAAGATGCGGTGGCGCACCACCCACTGGGCGGTGTCGTTGCGGCATTCGTCCATGTCGTCGAGCAGCCGCTCCAGCAGGGTCAGGTGGCGCTCGGTGATCTTGCCCACCGCCACGCGGATCGCCAGGCCCTCGAGGGCGCTGCGCATCTCGAACACCTCGCGCATCTCCTCGATGTCCAGGCCGCTGACCACCGCACCGCGATTGGGGCGCAGGGTGACCAGGCCCTGGGCATCGAGGCGGCGGAAGGCTTCGCGCACCGGCATGCGGCTGGTGCCGATCTCGGCGGCGATGTCCTCGGCCACCAGGCGGTCGCCCTTGCGGTAACGGCCGGCACAGATTGCCGCGAGCAGGAAGTTGTAGGCCTCTTCTTCGGCGGTCACGGGTTGGCGCTGGGCGTAGAGCGGAGCGGTAAGCATGCTGGCAATCCTGAATAAATGTATCCAATTATCCGTTTAGCCAATATAGCAATAGCCGGGCCAGTTTTCGCCAGAGGTGGGAATCGGGAGAGATAACAGAGAGTTAGCAGAAAAAGCCGGGATTTTGCCCAGGCTGCGCGCGTAACAGGTGTGTCACCGAATGAAGCACGGCAGGCATCAAGCGCCCAATCATTGGGCGTTTTGGTGGCAGGGAGGGGCGGTTTCGGCAGGTTGCCTGGTCGGGCGGGGTTGGGGTAACGGCAGGCGCCGATACCCCAACCCTGGTTCAGCGCCCGCTGGCGCTGAGCGGCGGCACGCGCCCGGCCCAGGGCTGCGCCTGTTCCAGTTGCGCGGCGAGGGCCAGCAGGGTGCCTTCCTCGCCGAAGCGCGCGGCGAAGTGCGAGCCCAGTGGCAGGCCGCCGGCGGTCCAGTACAGCGGCACCGACATGGCCGGCTGGCCGCTGGCGTTGAACAGCGCGGTGAACGGCGAATAGCTGTGGAAGCGGTCGATCATCGTCGCCAGGTCGAGGCTGTCGTCGAATGGGTCCAGCGTACCGATCAGCGGCGGTTCGCGGGTCAGCGTCGGGCTGAGGATCAGGTCGAAGTCGGTGAGGAAGGCGGCCAGGCGCCGGCCCAGCATATGAATGCTGGTGACCGCATCGGCGTAACGCACGCCGCTGGTGTCACCTTTCTCGCGCAGGATGATCCGTGTACGCGGCTCCAGCTCCTCGAGGCTTACCGGTGCGCCGCGCATCTCGCCGAGCAGCGCGACGTAGCTGCTGGTGCTGGCACCGATGATGTCGAATACCTGGTCGAGAAAGGCCAGGGCGTCGACCGGCAGCGTGGCGGGCTGCACATGGTGGCCGAGGGACTCGCACAGCTTGGCGGTGTGGCGCACCGCGGCCAGCGCCTCGGGGCCAGTGGTCCAGGGCGCCAGGTGCTCGACCAGGGCGATGCGCAGCGGCCGTGGTGGGCGGCGCAGGCTGTCGACGAAGGGCTCGGCCTGCCAGGGCGCCGCATAGGGCGCGCCAAGGTCGGCACCGGCGGTGATGTCCAGCAGTGCGGCGCTGTCACGCACCGATACGGTGATCGCGTGGGCGGTGCTCATGCCGGCCCAGCCTTCACCGGTCAGCGGCCCACTGGGCATGCGCCCGCGGCTGGGCTTGAGGCCGAACACCCCGCAGCAGGACGCCGGCACGCGCAGCGAGCCACCGCCGTCGTTACCGTGGGCGAAGGGCACCACGCGGGCGGCGACCAGCGCCGCGGCGCCACCGCTGGAGCCGCCAACGCTACGCGCGGTGTCCCAGGGGTTGCGGGTGGCGCCGAAGCGGGTCGACTCGGTGGTGTAGGAGGTGCCGAATTCCGGCGCCGTGGTGGTGCCGATGAACTGGCAGCCGGCCTCACGCAGGCGGCTGACCACGGCGTCGTCCAGCCCCATGCGCGCTTCGCCCAGGGCCAGCGAGCCGTTGCTCATGCGCGCACCGTCGAGCGGCGCGAACAGATCCTTGATCAGCGTCGGCACGCCGCGCAACGGACCGTGGCCGAGTTTCGCCTGGCGGGCGCTGTCGTAGAGTTTCTCGGCCACCGCATTGAGCTGCGGCTCGACCTGCTCCAGGCGTGCGATGCTGGCTTCGAGCAGCTCACCGGGGCTGATCTCGCCCTTGTCGACCAGCCCGGCCAGGCCGGTGGCGTCGTGTTGATCCATCAGGCTATGGATGTCATGCATGGCAATACCTCGGTCATGGGTTAACACCCGCTGGGTTGCCAGCGGGGCAAATGGACAGTCAAGGGTGCGGAGCGAGCGCCGTGTCGCGCGGTCGCGCCAGGGCGGCTACCAGCCAGATGGCCGCGCCGGCCAGGCTGGCGGTGGCCAGCCAGCCGATGGCGCCGCGCAGGTCGTAGCCGAGCGCCATCAGGGTGGCGACCGCCAATGGGCTGGCGAACTGGCCGATGTACAGGCAGGCGGTGAACCCGCCCAGGCCGCGGCCACGGGTGCTGGCGCTCAGGGCGTTCATCACCGGGGCCATGACGTTGGGCACCAGCAGGCCGACACCGAGGCCGTGGACGACCACCGCCACCAGCATGCCCTGGTAGCTCTGGGCATGGATCAGCAGCCACAGGCCGGCGGCCATCAGCCCCAGCAGCAGGGCGTTGCAAGCCGGGATGCCCAGGCTGCGGCGCAGCAGTGCCCAGGTCAGCGAGCCGCCGAGGCTGGCCAGCAGGCCCAGCCCGGCGCAGGCGCCGATCAGCGTGCTGGAGGTGACGCCCATGCCGGCCAGCAGCAGCGGCGATTGCACCGGCACCACCACGGCCAGCACCATGCCGGCGAGAATCAGCAGGTAACCGACCACCAGGCGCGGGATGGACACCTGCTCGTCGTCCGCCTGCAGGCTGCTCGCCACACGCCGCGGCGGCTCCCAGAGCACGCGCAGCATCGCCGGGATCAGCAGCAGCGGCAGCAGATACAGGTAGAACGGCAGCCGCCAGGACTGCTCGCCCAGCGCGCCGCCAGCCACGAAGCACAGGGCGCCGACCAGGCCGATGCCGACCACCTGCAGGTTGACCAGGCGCATGCGGTCCTCGCCTTGCCAGTAGTCGGCGATCAGCGCCGCGCAGCAGGTCATGATCGCCGCTTCGGTGCAGCCGAACAGCAGTCGCGCGCCGACGATATGGGTCAGGTCATCGAGCAGTGCCGGCAGCACGCCGAGCAGGGCGTACAGCAGCGTGGCGATGACCAGCAGCACCTTGCGGCCGATGCGGTCGGCGAGCCAGCCGGCCAATGGCGCGAACAGCGCGATGGCCAGGGCCGGCCCGGTGATCGCCAGCGGCACCAGCAGGTCGGCGCGGGGCTCTAAGGGGCCGAATTCGGCGCCGAGCTTGGGCAGGATGGGCGCGACCATCACCGAGCCCATGATGGTCAGGCTGCTGCCCAGTACCAGCACCAGGCCCTCGCGGCGGGTCACGGCCTGGCGTGCGCTGCCTTGTGATGACATGGAAGATTCGATCGTCATGGCGGCCCCCTCAGAAACTGTACGCGACGCGCAGGGCGACGTTGTAACCCTCGGTGCGGTTCTCGGCGCCGAATTCCTTGTAGGCATGCAGCCACACCGGCGGCAGGCCAGGCTTGAAGAAACTCAGCGCCGGGCCGACGGCCATGACCCGGGCGCGGTTGCCGTGATCGAGGTTGGGCGCGTCGTCATCGCTGATCTGCTGGTAGTAGTAGCCGCCCAGGCCCACGGTCCATGGGCCGACGTGCTGGCCCACGGCGAACTCATGGCGGTACTCGGTGCCGCTGCGGTAGTCGGTGGCGTGGTTGCGACTGTTGAAGTCCAGCTGCTGGCTCGACGACACCTCGAAGCCGCCATCGCTGATCCAGGTGGCATTGAGCATCGGCGAAACGGTCCAGTGGTTGAGGCCAGGGGAGATCAGCCGGTTCTTGTCGTAGTCGCCGGTTGGTGCCTGGATCTGCAAGCTGGTGTTGACGGACAGGTTGCGGGAAACGTCCCACTGCAGGATCAGCGGCGTGATCTGCGTATCGGCCTGGCGGAATACTTCCTTCTCGAGGCGCAGTGGGCCAAAGGGGGTATCCACCTTCAGGCGGGCGTCCATCTGGAAGAACGGCTGGACGATGGCGAAGCCGTAGCGGGCGCCGAACAGCTGCTGGTCGGTCATGCGGATGTAGGCCACGCCAAGCGACAGCACGTCCAGCGAGAAGGCGTTGGCGACCTTGTCGCCGTTGCGATCCTTCTGCACGTTGGTGGAGTAGTAGGCCGCGCGCATGCCCAGGGTGCCGTAGGGCGTGGGCGGCGGCGTCATGCCGGCACCGAAGTCGTTGAGCCCGGCGGGTGTGGTGGGTGCCCCGTTTTCCGTGGCCTGGGCCTGGCTGCCGAGCAGCAGGGCGGCGCCGAGGAGGGCGGATAGAGGAATGAATGACGCGCGGTGACCTGGCATGGAAGACCCCTTTTATTATTGTGTGGGAGGTCAGCCTAGGGCGGCTTCAGCGCGGGCCGTTATCCGTTTTCAGCACAGTGTTGGCGAGCCTGACGCAAGGTCTCCGATGGCTTGCAGCCGAACAGCTGACGGTAGTCGCTGGCGAAGCGGCTCA
Organism: Pseudomonas sp. G34; assembly: GCF_031119625.1. Lineage (GTDB taxonomy): Bacteria > Pseudomonadota > Gammaproteobacteria > Pseudomonadales > Pseudomonadaceae > Aquipseudomonas. The sequence continues at coordinate 68,041 of NZ_JAVHZV010000027.1, read as the reverse complement.
GGTGCCAGAAACCCCAGTTGGCGGCGATGGCCTGCACCGAGTCGCCGTCCGTGGCGTGGCGCAACTGACGGTGTACCGCGTTCAGGCGGATGGTGCGCAGGTAGGCAATCGGGTTGATGCCCAGCGCTTCCTGGAAGCAGTACTGCAGCTTGCGACGGCTGGCGCCGATCTGGTTGCACAGCTCGAGAATGTTGATGGGGCGATCCGGGTGGGCGAGGGCGTAGTCCCGGGCGCGGTCGACCATGCGCCGGCGCGCGCTGGGCGACAGCGAGTGGTCGTCTTCGCTGTCGATCAGCTCCAGCAGGTGCATTATCACCGCATCGCGGATGGCGCCGCGGATCGTGCCGTGATCGAGCAGTGTGGTGCCGGGCGCCTGTTGGTCGAGCACGCTGCCGAACAGGCTGATCAGCTGCTGCTGGTCGGCGTGGCCGAGCAGTTGGTAACAGCGGGACAGGCGCGTCAGGTCGAGTTCGCGCTGCTGCTGGTGCAAGGTGCGCTGCAGCGACTGCTCGTCGATGGCGATGCACACCGCATCCAGGTCGCCATGCACGCGCAGCTCCGGCAACTGGGCGCCGCGGCCGATCAGCAGGCTTGGCGCGTGAATCGAGTGGCCGCCGCAGTGCAGGTGCGGGTTGACGCAGCGCATCGGCAGAGCGAAGACAATCGCTCCCGGCCAGGTGGCCGCCTGCTTGAGCATGGCCTGGTTGGCGCGTTCGCGGATCAGCTGCATGCCGTCGAGCTGCATCTCCATAACCTCACCGCTGAAACGCCCGGCGCTGAGCTGGTCGTAGCGCAACTGCCAGCCGGACAACTGGGCATGTTCCTCCACATCGTGGGAGCGCCGGTAGCTGATCGCCGAGGGCGGGGCCGATGGGGACGAGTCGGGCGTGGTAACGGGAGAACTGTGCATTTTCGAAACCTCTACTGCGCTTCGATGCGTTGTCCCCACAATAAGGCAATTTCCGTTCCGTAAAGCCAATTAATCATTAATAAAGTTAACTTGTGCCGAAATGGGATAGCCGCGCCGCTGCGTCGCTGGCTCGACGAGGCGGCAGCCAGGCGTCTAGCTCGCACCATTGTCGCTGGGCATGAGTGGTATGCATCGCGATCATTTGACCCCTGCGGCCTGAGTGCATAGGGTGGCGACCCGTTTTTCCAGACTCAAGGTCGCCCATGTCCGCTCGTGCCAAACTGCCGTTCACCATCTACCTGCTGGGTGCGACGATCTTCTCCCTGGTCACTGCCGAATTCATGGTCGCCGGCATGATGCCGGCCCTGGCCGCCGCCTTTTCGGTAAGCCTGGGCGAGGTCGGCAACCTGATCGCCTTCTACGCCCTCGGCATGGCCCTGGGCGGCCCGCCCGTGACCCTGCTGCTGCTGGCGCGCGGCATCAGCAGCAAGCACGCGCTGGTCGGCCTGCTGGCGGTGTACGTGCTGGCCGGTGCGCTGGCGGCGGCGGCACCGAGCTACGCGGTGCTGGCGGTGGCGCGGATCATCATGGGCGTCTCCAGTGCCGCGTGCATCGGCCTGTGCATGACCCTGTGCGCGGCGATGGTCGCTCGCGAAGAGCGCGGCCGGGCGGTATCCGTGGTGCTCGCCGGGCTGATGCTGTCACCGGTGGCCGGGGTGCCGATGACCGCCTGGATCGAACAGCACCACGGCTGGCGCGCCAGCTCCTGGGCCGTGGTCGGCCTGGCGCTGGTATGCACCTTGCTGGCCGCCATGCGCCTGCCAGCCGCCGAAGCCGGCGGGGAAGCCACGCTCGGCCACCAGCTGAAAACCCTGCGCACCCGCCGCCTGTGGGGCGCCTACCTGACCAGCGGGCTGATCATCGGCGCCACCTTCGCGGCCTTCAGCTATTGCACGCCAATCCTCATCGAAGAGGTCGGCCTGGCGCCCGGCCAGGTCGCACCGATGCTGGCGCTCTACGGTATCGCCAACCTGATCGGCAACATGCTGGTGGGGCGTTTTGCCGACAGCCACACCTTTGGCGCATTGGGCCTGGGCCTGGCCATGATGGTGCTGCTGATGAGCGGCTTCGCCCTGGCGGGCGATCAGCTGTGGCTCAACCTGGGCTGCTTCATCGCCATCGGCCTGACCGGCGTGGCGCTCAACCCGGCGATGGTCGCGCGGGTGATGAAGGCCGCCGAGCCCGGCGCGCTGGTCAACACCCTGCACACCTCGGTGATCACCGCCGGGCTGGCCTTCGGCAGCTGGGCTGGCGGCGCGGCCATCGAAGCGGGCTATGGCCTGCGTGCGCCGCTGTGGGTCGGCGCCGCTATCGCGCTGCTCGGCCTGCTCAGCGTACTGCGCCCGCTGGCCAGCCGTCGCATGGCCGCCAGCCCCTGCAGCTGATCGCCGTGCTCGCTAGGCCGACAAGGGCAGCTGCACCCGGAACACCGCGCCGCCACCGGCGGCATCCTCGACGGTGATACGCCCGCCGTGGGCCCGGACGATTTCCTGCACCAGGTGCAGGCCGAGGCCATGGCCGGGCTGCTCGGTCTTGCCGCGGTAGAAGGGCTGGAAGATCTGCTCGCGATCTTCCCGCGCCACGCCAGGGCCCTGGTCGGCCACGGCCACGCTGCCGTCGGCGCCGATGCGCAGGCTGACGGTGCCGACCCCGGCACCATGCACCAGGGCGTTCTGCAGCAGGTTGGTGACCACCCGGCTCAGGGCACTGGCCTGGCCCAGCACCCACACCGGCTGCTCGGGCGCCTCCAGTACCAGGTCGTCGCAACGGGCCAGGGCCAGGGGCGCGATGTCGGAAATCACCTCGCGGCCCAGGGCCACCAGGTCCACCAGCGCGAACTCCATCTTCGGTGCCTGCAGCCGTTGCAGGTCGAGCAACTGCTCGGCCACGGTGGCCAGGCGCGCCAGGTCGATCTGCAGCATGGGTTTGAGCGGGTGCGCCGGCATACCGTCGAGGCGCGCCATCAGCACGGCGATCGGCATGCGCAGCTCATGGGCGGCGTCACGCAGGAAGCGGTCGCGGGCGTGGTAGGCCTTGCTGGAGCGCTCCATGGCCGCGTTGAAGGCGCTGACCAGCGGGCGGATCTCCCGCGGCACCGAGTCCTCGGGCAGGTGCGCGTCGGGCTGCGAGATGTCCAGCGCCGCGGCGCGGCTGGCCAGCCGGCGCACCCCGCGCATGGCGCGCAGCACCACGATGGGCGTGGCCAGCAGGGTGAACAGCAGCAGCGGCGTCAGGAAGTAGGGGCTCAGCAGCCCGGTGGCCTGGACGATCAGGCTGGTGAAGCTCAGGTCGGCCACGCCGCCGACCATGATATGCACGCGCTGGCCCTGGATTTCCCTGACCTCGATGCGCATGGTCAGCTGGCGGTGTTCCGGCAGCGCGCGTATCTGCGAGATGCCGAGCACCGCCAGGTAATTGGCCAGCTCGCGGTACTCGCCCGGCACGCTGCCCAGTTCGTTACGGCGCCCGTTGCCGTCGGCGATCACCACCCACAGGCCGGGGTTGGCCGCCTGCAGCTGGCGCAACGGCTCGCTGGACTCGAACACCAGCCCCTGGGGCTGCACGGCAATGGAGTCCTCCAGGGCTTCGATCACCGCATCGTCCATGAAGGTGAACTGGTCGTCGATGATGTGATACAGGGTGCCGGCAATCGCCGCCATCAGCACCACCACCTGCATGATGCACAGCGACCACAGCAGGCGGCTGATCAGCGACGGGTTGTGGGTTTTTCTCATCGGTGTTCCTTGATCAGGTAGCCGACGCCGCGAATCACCGCGATCTCCACACCGGCCTCGGCATCCTTGAGTGCCCGGCGCAGCCTCGATACGTGGGCATCCAGGGCATTGGACTGGATCTCGTCAGCCAGGCCGTACACCGCCTCGTGCAGGTTCTCGCGCAGCACCGTGCGGCCCTGGCGGTAGATCAGCGCCTCGAGGATCAGCAACTGGCGGCGCGGCAGCGGCAGCGCCTGGCCGTCGACGATGGCCTCGCGGGCGCTGAAGTCGAATGACAGCGCGCCCAGCGTCGCGGTGGGCAGAATCATCATGGCCGGGCGCCGGGCAATCGCCCGCACCCGGGCCAGCAGTTCGTCGACGGCCACCGGCTTGACCAGGTAATCGTCGGCACCGCGATCGAGGCCGTCGACCCGCTCGGCGATCTCGCCACGGGCGGTGAGCAGCACGATGGGCAGCGCCGGGCACAGCCGCCTGGCGGTGGCGATGAAGCCCACGCCATCGCCATCGGGCAGGCCGCGGTCGAGAATCAGCAGATCGTGCACGTTCAGCCGTAAGGTGGCCCCCGCCGCAGCCAGCGAGTGCACGCTGTCCACCAGCAAACCGTGCCGGCCCAGTGCCTCTTGCAGGGCCTGGGCCATGGGCAGGTCATCTTCGACGAGGAGGATTCGCAAGGTGCATTACCGCGCGGGTTATCGGAGCGGCACATAGTAGCGGAGCCGGCAAAACCACGGCGCAATGTTCAGGCAATGTTGCCGGGTGACCATCGATAGCAACGGCCAACCAGGCCGCTGAGGCAAGGCGGCTGCCGCCCACGAGGCGTAGCTGGAGCGCCGGGCCTGTGCACGCAACTTACGGGCGGGTTGAGGCATGAAGCGAACTTTGGTGGTCTTCGGGGCGCAGCACAGCGTCGGCGCGCTGGCCGCCCGCCAGTACGGCAACCAGGGCTATGACGTGGTGCTGGTGGCCGACCATGCGCACTGCGTCGAGGCGTTGACCTGCGTGCTGGAAAGCGAAGGCATCGCCACCCGCACCTTTACCGGCGAGCTGACGCGGCCGGAGCAGGCCAGGGCGATGATCCGCTCGATCCGCAGCAGCGTCGGGCCGATCGACGCCATGTATTACGGCCTGGATTCCAGCAATGCGGCGGATCACGCCGCCGAGGCCAGCGAGCTGAGCCTGAACCTGGCCGCGCTGGTCGGCGAGCTGCTGCCGGAAATGCGCTCGCGCAAGGCCGGCGCCATCCTGCTCGATGCGGGCGCGGCGAACCTGTTGTGTGCCCATGGCGTCAATGCGCAGTACTGCCTGCAATGCCTGGAAGAGGCGCGCGCCTGTGAAGGCGTGCAGGTGGGCACGCTCAGCGTGGGCGTCTTGATCGGCGGCCAACGCGTCTGCTGAGCACGCCGCACTCGGCGCCATTGGCAGTTGCCTGAGCGGCCATTGCCGGACAGAATCGCCCGCCGTTCTGCCAAGCCCTGGCGGGCGAGCTGATCACGAGGCCGCCGTTGACCCCACACAAGTTATCCGCACGCCTTGAGCGCGTCGCCGCCCAGGTGCCGGCCGGTGCGCGGCTTGCCGATATCGGCACCGACCACGGTTACCTGCTCGTCGCGCTGATGAAGCGTGGCCTGATCAGCGCCGCGGTGGCTGGCGAGGTCGCGCTTACGCCATTGCGCGCGGTCGAACGCAGCGTGCGCGAGAATGGGCTGGGCGAGCGGATCGCCGTGCGCCTGGCCGACGGCTTGGCGGCCATCGAGCCCGGCGACCGCATCACCGCCATCAGCTTTTGCGGCATGGGCGGCGAGACCATTCGCGACATCCTCGTGCGCGACAAGGCGCGGCTTGGCGGCAACCAACGGTTGATCCTGCAACCCAACGGCGGCGAGCAGCCGCTGCGCAGGTGGCTGATGGACAACGGCTACCGCATCTGCCACGAGGAGCTGCTGCAGGAGAACCGCTTCTTCTACGAGATCATCGTCGCCGAGCCGGGTGAGCCGACGCGCTACAGCGAACGGGAACTGTATTTCGGCCCGCTGCTGCTGCAGGCGCGCGGCCCGGTGTTCGTCGCCAAATGGCAGCGCCTGCTGCGCCTCAAGCAACAGACCTTGGCTGGCCTGGCCCGCGCGCAGCGGACCCTGGCGGATGACGCGCTGGAGCAGCAGGTGCGCTGGATCGGCGAGATGCTCGCCACGGGCGGTCGTGCACCGGCCTGAAGCCGGGCACAAGCGCTCCGCTCAGTGCCCCAGGCGAATGCGCTGGTCGGCCACCGCTTCGATCAGCGCCTCGTCGTGGCTGACCAGCAGCACCGCGGTGCTGCGTTCCCGGGCCGTCTCCACCAGCAACTCGATCATCTCCTGCTGGGTGATCAGGTCGAGGCGCGAGCTGGGTTCGTCGGCGAAGATGAACACCGGGTCGAGCAGCAGCACGCGCAGCAGCGAGAAGCGTTGCAGCTCGCCGCCGGAGACGTTGCCGGGCAGCCGGTCGAGCAGGCCGCGGTCGAGGCGCAGGCGGGCGAGCAGACCGTCGATACGGCTGGCATCGAGGCGATGCAGGCTCACCAGGTCGGCCAGGCAGCGGCCCAGGGTGACGGTCGGCGGGAAGGCCGCCACCGGATCCTGGTAGAGCTTCTGGAAGGCCACGCGCGGTGCCTCGCGGCGCTTGCTCACCGTGCCGCTGCGCGCCTGCATCAGGCCGAGGATGACGTCGCCCAGGGTCGACTTGCCGCACCCGGAGGGGCCGGTCACGCCAACCACTTCGCCGGGGCGCGCGTCGAACGACAAACCCTCGAACAGCACGCGCTCACCGCGCTCCACCGCCAGGTCGCGCACCTGCACCACCGGCTCGCCGCGCAGCGCCAGCGGTTCATGACGCGGCCAGCGCGCCGGGTCGGCATCCAGCAGGCGGCGGGTGTACTCGTGGGTCGGTGCATCGAGCACCTGCGCGGCGCTGCCGCTCTCGATGATCCGGCCTTTGAGCATGATCATCACCTCGCCACCGAGCTGGCGCGCCACCTCGATATCGTGGGTGATGATCAGCAGCGCGCCGCCATCGGCGATGCCCGCCTGCAGCAGGCTGATCACTTCGCCGATGCGCGCGGCATCGAGGCCCTTGGTGGGCTCGTCGGCGATCATCACCTTGGCGCCGCCGGCGTGAGTCGCGGCGAACGCCAGGCGCTGGGCCATGCCGCCGGAGAGCTGGAACGGAAACTTCGCCTCGGCCTGCTCGATACCCAGCCCTGCCAGGTCCTGGCGGCTTTGCTGGCGCGAGGCCTGGGCACTCTTGCCGACCACGTAGCGGTAGGTTTCGCTCACTTGGTCGAGGGCGCGCATGGTCGGGTCCAGGCTCAGCCAGGGCTCCTGGGGCAACACGGCGAGTTCGCGGCCCCAGGCGGCACGCCGGCCGCTGGCCTGGCCCGGCTCGCGCAGGCCGCTGGCCAGCTCGATCTCGCCGTGGGCCGAGAGGCCCGCTGGCAGGTTACCGACTATGCCCTGGGCGAACAGGCTCTTGCCCGAGCCGGTTTCGCCGATGATGGTCAGCACCTTGCCGGGCCACAGCTCGATGGACAGCGGCTCGACCAGTTGCGCCGTGGCGGTGCGGATGGCCAGGGCGCGGGTGCTCAGCAGTGGTTTCATGGCTTGCGCCCCCCGGCAATCAGCAGCAGTGACAGAACGATGAGAAAGATCACGGTGATCGGCAGGGCGATCACCGAGGGTGCCTCGGCGAAGTACGGCAGCAGCTCGGTGATCATCAGCCCCAGCTCGGCGGTGGGCGGCTTGACGCCGACGCTGACGAAGCCCAGGGCGGCGATGGCCATGATCGCTGCGGCGGCGCCGAAGGCGGCGATGGTCATCAGCATGGGCGCCAGTTCCGGCAGCAGGTGGCGGCGGATGATGTACGCCGGGCCGAAGCCGAGCAGCTGCGAGGCGGCCACCGCCGGCGAGGCCAGCACGGTGCGCGCCAGGGCGCGGGTCATGCGGAAGTACTCGATCCACAGCACCAGCGCCACCGCGCCATACAGGGCAAGGAACGAGCCGGGGTAGATGGCCACGATCAGCAGCACCAGCAGCAGGCCGGGCAGGGCCAGGAACATCTCGGCCAACAGCCCAAGGGCCTTGTCGACCCAGCCGCCTTTCCAGGCCGCCAGGATGCCCAGCAGCACGCCGGGAATGGCCGCAGTGGCCACGCTGATCAGCGCCAGGCCCAGTGACAAACGCACCGCGGCGGCCAGGCGGGCGAGCATGTCGCGGCCCAGGTGATCGGTGCCCAGCGGGTGGGCGCTACTCATGCCGGTGAGAATCGCGCTGTAGTCCTGCTTGGCGATGTCCACGCCCCACAGCAGCGGCACGCCGACGGCGAAGGCGACCAGCGCGGCGAGCAGGGCGAGGCCGATGAAACGAACGGGCGTGCGCGCGCTGGGCGCCGCCTCGGCGATAGCGGTTTCCAGGCTCATGCGGTTCTCCGGCGCGGGTCGATCAGGTGGTTGAGCAGGTCCACGGCGGTGTTCAGCAGCACGAACATCAGGCCCATGGCCAGGGCGGTGCCCTGCACCATGGGGACGTCGCGCTGGACGATGGCGTGCACCAGGCCGTGGCCGATGCCCGGCCAGGCGAACAGCGTCTCGACCACCACCACGCCCTCGATCAGGTACACCAGCTGTACCCCCAAGTACGTCACCACCGGCACGCCGATATTGCGCAGGCCATGGCGCATGAATACCTGGGTGCCGCTCAGCCCCTTGAGGCGGCCGAAGGCGAAATAGGCGGATGACGCCACCGCCACGGTGGCGTCCCGTGCCACCCGGGAAGAAACCGCCGCCAGACCCAGCGCCAGGGTCAGCGTCGGCAGAATGGTATGGATGAAGCTGCCATGGCCGGCGGACGGCAGCACCATCAGCCACACCGAGAAGATCAGCACCAGAATCACCCCGAGCACGAAGTGCGGGATGGCCCGGGTGACCGTGCTGAGCAGCAGCAGGCCGCGATCCAGCACGCCGCCCGGGCGCAGCCCGGCGAAGATGCCGATCGGCGGGCCGATCAGCAAGGACAGCAGCACGGCGCCGACCGCCAGGCGCACGGAGCTGCCCAGCTCGTGGGCGACCATGTCCAGCACCGGCCGACCGGTGACCAGCGAGTTGCCCAGGTCGAGGCTCAGCAGGTCGCCGATCCACGCGGTGAAGCGCCACAGCACCGGCTGGTCCAGGCCCAGCTCGGCACGCACCGCTTCGGCGGCGGCGCTGTTGACCATGTCGTAGCCGTAGCGCCCAGCGGCGATGCGATAGGCCGCATCACCGGGCAGCAGGCTCATCAGCAGAAAGGTCAGGGCGCCGATCAGCACCGCGACCATCACCGCCTGCAGCAGGCGAAAGCCAAGCAAGCGCATCATGGGCGCCACCGCATGCTGCTCAGGCCGAAGGTGCGCTCGAACGGGTCGATGGCGGCGCCTTCCACCTGGCTGGACACGGCGATGGACTGGCGGTACCAGGCGACCGGAATCAGCGGCAGGTCGTTCTGCACCAGGGCCATCAGCTTATTGCGCAGTTGCTGTTGCGCGGCCGGGTCATCGCTGGCCAGCAGAGCGGTCAGGGTCTGCTCGAACTGCGGGTTGTTCCAGCCCAGCGGGCCCCACTCGGCGCCGCCGTTGCCGAAGTCGGCCATCAGGGTCAGCAGCGGGTCGGGCACCAGGGCGTAGTTGCGCCCGTACAGGGCCAGTTGCAGGGTGCCGTCGTTGTGGGCCGCGGGGATCGCGCTGGCGTTGGTCACCGCCACCTCCACGTCCACGCCCACCTCACGCAGCTGCGCCTGCAGGGCGGTGGCGATCAGTGGCAGTTCCGGGCGATCGGAGTAGGTCAGCAGCTTGAGCTGCAGGCGCTGCCCGTCCTTTTCCAGAATGCCGTCGGCGCCTGGCGTCCAGCCCTGAGCCTCGAGCAGCTCGCGGGCCGCCTGCGGGTCGTACTTCAGTGGCGGCAGGCTGGCGTCGTGCCAGGCCGGCACGCTGCTTGCGAACATCTGCGTCGCGCCGGTGCCCGGAGCGCGCAGCACGGCGGCGGTAATGCCTTCGCGGTTGATCGCCAGGCTCAGCGCCTGGCGCACCTCCACCGGCGCGGTGGCACCGCTACCGGCATTCGCCGCCAGCACCAGCACGCGCGGCACCGGGCCCATCAGCACCTGCACCTTGGGGTTGCGCTGCAGGCGGGCGATGCTCGGTGGGTCGAGCTGGAACACCAGTTCGGCGCCGCCGCTCTCGGCCATCAGCGAGCGGGTTTCGCCGCGGCCGGCACCCAGGTAGGTGGCCTTGCCGATGCTCGGTTTTTCGCCCCAATAATCGTCGAAGCGCTCGGCGGCAAGGCGCTGCGGCGGCTCCAGCAGGGTCAGCCGGTAGGGGCCGGTGGCGATGATCTGTTTGACGTTGTCATCGGCATCGTAAGCTGCGCTGGCGAGGATGTTGGTGGACGAGTGAGCCAGCAGCGCCGCCAGCGGCTTGAAGGGTTTGCTGAGGGTGATCACCACGTCATTGCCATTCGCGCTGATTGCGGTGATTGGCGCATCACGCAGCATGCCGGGCTTCTTGCGCGCCGCCTCCAGGGCATGGGCGGCGACGGCGGCGGTGAGGTCACTGCCGTCGTGAAACTTCACGCCCTGGCGGATCGCCAGGGTCCACTGCTTGCCGTCGCCCGCCACGCTCCAGCGCTCGGCCAGGGCGGGCAGTGGCTGGCCCTTGGCATCGGCTTCGAGCAGGGTTTCGGTGATCTGCATGCGCTGGAAGATAAACCCGGAAATCGCCGGATCCAGCCCGCCGATCTCGGACGGCGCGACCACGTCGAACACGCGGTCTTCGGCGGCGACATGGGCGGATGTCAGGGTCAGCCAGGCGGCGAAGGCGCCGGCGAGCAGCGAGAGGCGAGGGCGGTTCCTGGAATGCATGGGCAGGTCCTTGGCGAGTTTCGACGAGGGCAGGGCGTCGCCGCGCTGCCCAATGAGAAAAATGGGGGGCGGCTAATATAGTAATGTTATGTTGTATCGTCTAGCGGAGAGTGAATAGCACTGCGCCGCAGCGGGTGAAGCTAGGCGTGCGAGGCGAGGGCGGCAGCCGCGCGCAGGGCGCTGATGAAGACCTCCATCGACCGGCTGTTCGTGGCGCCCTGGCGGGTGATGCAGTGGCAGGTCGCCTGATAGCCGAAGCGCGCCGGCCAGATCGGCCGCAGCACGCCACGCGCCACCAGCACCTCGGCATAGTGGGTCGGCAGGTAACCGATGAAGTGGCCGGAGGCGACCAGCGAGGCGACGGCCTCGGTCGACGAGGCGCTGGACACGCTGTTGAACGGAAAGGTGAACGGCTTGCGGTTTTCCACTACCAGGCCGCGGTCGACATACTGGGCGGTGAAGATATCGGCATCGCTGAGCGTGCTGTCGGCGCGCCCGAACATCGGGTGGCCCTGACCGCAATAGAGGTTCTGCTCTTCGTCGAACAGCGCCAGGTAATGCAGCCCCGAGAGCTGGTGGTCGAACACGCCGATGGCCAGGTCCAGGTCGCCATTGATCACCGCCTGTTCCAGCCCTTCGGCGGTGAGCACCTGCAGTACCAGGCGGGTGTCCGGGATCGCCTCGCGCAGCTTGCCGAGGGCATAGGGCAGGGGCGCCGGTTGCAGGGTGATCAGGTTGTCGAGGCTGCCGACCCGCAGGGTCTCGGGGTGGTGGGTATTGAGCAGCACCAGGCGCTGGCGGAAGCGCTCCATGTCGGCGTACAGCTCCTGGGCGGCGGCGTACACCTGGGCGCCTTGCTCGGTCAGCTGGAAGCCGCCCTTGCCGCGCCGGCACAGGGTGTATCCCAGGCGGGTTTCCAGATCCCGTACCGTCACGCTCAGGCGCGGCAGGCTGGTATTGAGCGGCACCTGGGCAGCGGTAAAGCCGCCCGCCTCGACGATCGAGCAAAAGATGCGCAGCATTTTCAGATCGATATCCGAGAGGTTGGCCAGCATGGTGTCGTCCGCCCATTGAGTCTGTGTTCAACGCCTGCCGATTATGGCAGCTGCCGATGGCCCGGTGCGGCAGGTTAGAAATGGGTGCTGATGAAGTGCCCTGCCGCCAGCACCAAGCCCAGACTTAGGGAGGTGAAGGAGGCCAGCGACACCAGGCGAAACGCCTGGGTCGTGTCCACGGTCTTCGAGAAGGCCATGGGCACGAAGGTCAGCGGGTTGATCACGCCGCCGAACAGTACCAGTGCGTAAATCCAGCCCGGCATGTCCGGTACGGCGAGGGCGGTGGAGACCATCACCGTACCCATCACGATCCAGTCGATATGGGCCTGGCGAATGCGCATCGGGTTGATCACGCCCAGCGCCCGGGCCTTTTCCGGGTAGTCGACGCAGGTGAGCACGGCGAAGCCGGAGAGGGCGCCAAGGGCGAGAGACAACAGGGCAGTGGCGAGCAGTACGTCGTTCATGATGAGTCTTCGAAAAATGCAATGGGGCGGCGCTGGCGGGCTCGTCAGCGCCGTTGATGGGTCACTTGTCGCGCAGTGCGATGCCGCTGCGTGGGCGACGGTCGACGTGCAGCTCGAACACGTCCGGGCGCAGGTAGTGGCCGGCCACATCCAGGTCATGGCGCTGGGCATCCACGCAGTCCAGGTCGAGGGTCGCCAGCACGATGCCGGCTTCGCCCACCAGCGGCGGCGCAACCCATTGGCCGTCCGGGCCGACCACGCCCGAGCCGCCGGCGAACAGCACGCCATCGACCGATTGCTCGGCGCCGGCGCCCTGGCGATAGGCATCCAGCAGGTCGGCGGGCAGGTCGGCAGTGGTCAGGTACTGGCCGGCACAGAGCACGAAACAGCGCCCCTCGAAGGCATAGGAGCGGGCGGCGATGTGGTGCATCTCCGGCATGTCCGGCCATACGGCGACGTGGATCTGCTCATCCTGGGCATGCAGCGCCTGGCGGGCCAGCGGGTGCCAGTGCTCCCAGCAGATCAGCCCGCCGACGCGGCCGACCGAGGTATCGACCACGCGCAGGCCGGCGGCATCGCCATTGGCCCAGACGTTGCGCTCGGTGTGGGTCGGCGTGAGTTTGCGGTGCACGTTGAGCAGGCAACCGTCATCGCCGATGGTCACCAGCGAGTTGAACAGCGAACCACTCTGCGGGCGCGCCCGCTCGTTGATGCCCACCACCATGCACACTTTGTGCTCGCGGGCGGCGGCACGCATCGGCGCCAGGCCGTCGTTCATATCGTCGTGGGCGCCGAGCACCGGGCTGTCGGCGAGCAGCCGCTGGTACCAGTGCTTGGCGTGGGCGTCGTCCCAGCCGGCCATGCCGAACACCCAGGCCGGGTAACCGCTCAGCCAGGTTTCCGGAAACACCACCAGCTGCGCACCGCGGGCGGCGGCCTCGGCGATATGCGCCACGGCGCGTTCCAGCGATTGCGCGGTGTCGAGCACGGCCGGGGGCTGTTGGATAAGGGCGACGGTCTTGTTGTTCATGGGCATGCACCTGAAACGCGGGTGAGCGAGGACGGCCCGGCCGCCCTCAGGGGTAGGTTTGCGGAAGACTGCAGTGGGCTAGAGGTGATTCGGCGCGGCGCAAGGTCGCTTGCTGCCGGTCAAGGCCAGCAGGTAGTAGAGGCCGCCGCCCATCAGCAGGCCGGGAATGAACGCCACGTCCGCACCGCCCAGTGCCTCGGCGACCGGGCCGACATAGAAGGGCAGCGAGAAGAACGGGATCATGCAGATGAAGGCGGCGGCGTAGGAGAGGATGCCCTGCCACGCCCAGCGGCCATAGATACCCTGCGGGTTGAAGATCTCGCCTATCGAATACTGGCCCTTGCGCACCCCATAGAAGTCGACCAGGTTCACCGCCGTCCACGGGATCAGGAAGTACAGCATCAGCAGCACGAAGCCGTTGAAGCTGCTCATGTACGCCTCGGGCAGCGACAGCGAGACGATGATCGAGGTCACGCCCACCAGCGTCAGCCCGGCCACGCGCAGGCCAAGGGTCGGGCGTACCGGGCGGAAACCATCCACCGCGCTGATGCCGGTGAGCATCGCGCCGTAGCAGTTCACGCCCGTCACCGACAGTTGCGCAGCGGCGCCGACCAGCACCACGAACACGCCAAAACCCGGGAAGAAATGGTTGCCGGTGGTCACCAGGGCGACGATGCCATCGGCGCCCGGCAGGTAGGTGGCGAGCACCGCCCCCAGCGACATCAGCCACACCGCCGAGCCGGCCGCGCCCAGGTAGGTCCAGAAGATCAACCTGCCGCTCGGTGCATCCTCGGGCAGGTAGCGCGAGTAGTCGGACACGTACACCGAATAGCTGATGTTGTAGCCGGCGGCGAGGGACAGCTGCACCAGAAACGCGGTGGTGTCCCAATGCGGCGTGGCGGCCACCGTCACGGCCGAAGCCTCGGGCAGGGCGGTAACGGCCATCACCGTGACCACCGCGAAGGTGGCGATCAGCACATAGGTGAGCCAGCGCTGCACGAAATGCAGCAGGTCATAACCCACCACCGCGACGATGATCGACAGCACCACCAGCGCCGGGTACCAGAACGCCTTGCTGCCGGGCAGCACCAGCTGCAGGGCCTGGGTGACCAGAATCACCCCGAACACGATAAAACCGATATACACGAACACCGTCGCCGCGAACGGCACGATGGCGCCGCGGCTGCCGAACTGCGCCCGCGACTGGATCATCTGCGGCAGGCCCATCTTCGGCCCCTGGTTGGCATGCAGCGCCATGAAGATGGTGCCGAAACAGGCACCGAGCGCCACCGCGAGCATGCTCCACAGCATGCCGAGCCCCATGCTCGGGCCGGTGAAGCCGACCATCATGGTCAGGAAAACGAAGTTGCCAGTGAACCAGAACGGCCCCTGGTGCCAGATCTTTCCATGGCGTTCTTCACGGCACGTAATCGATCGAGCGAACTTCGAGCCGGGGCAGCTCGCGTCCGGCATTGCTCGGCGTGTTCATAGGGCGCCTCTTGTTGTTATGCGCTTATCTGGAGGCCTTGGCGCCGCGGGCTAAGCCCATGCCAGCGCAGGCCGGCTGAGTATTGGGCGCGCGCTGGAGGGCTGTAAATTCCGGGTTTCTGAAGCTGACTTTCGGGAAAGTGGAAGTGTTCTGGAGTGGCTCGCCGGGCACTGGCGTTACAACAGGAGGCTACGCGAATGGCACCCACAGCAAACCTTTACTGAAACGGACGAAGGTGGCGATTAAAAAAATAAATCTGTTCTCTTCCGTGGCTGTCCCTTGGCGGCGCTATCGCAAGGCGGCCAATGAACTAGTCGAAGCTCACCGGGCTCAGATGGCCTGATCCGCCAGCATCCGTTCCCCATATCCGTGGAAACGCTGTCTCGCTTAGCTAGTACAGAGGACTCAGCATGACCAACACCACGCCCGTAAAAGATCTGCGAATAGAGACGATTCGCGGACTGGCACTGTTCCTGATGGTAGCGGGCCATGTCATCGGCAGTTCGTCCGACCTGGGCATGAAGGTGCCCGACGACTCCGTGCTGCGCTACCTCTACGACTCCCTCGTTTACATCCGCATGCCGCTGTTCACCGCCATCTCCGGCTACGTCTATGCACTGCGTCCGTTGCACACCGGCAGTGATCTCTCGCGCTTCTACAGAGGCAAGTTCAAACGCATCGGCATACCGCTATTGACGGTCTCGACGCTGTTCTTCGTCTTGCAGATGGTCGTACCCAACACCAACGACAAGCCGCAGCTCACCGATATTTTCAGCATCTACTTGTTCAGCTACGCGCACTTCTGGTTCCTGCAGTCGATCTTCTGCATCTTCGTGGTGATCTCCCTGCTGGAGAAAGCCGGCCTGTTGCTGAGCCTGCGCAACTATGGCCTGGTGTTCGCGGTGGCATTGGCGGCGTCCTTCGCGTCGGAGAGTTTTCCGAACCTGTTCAGCCTCGACAGGGCAGTAGAGCTGTTCCCGTTTTTCCTGCTGGGTCTGGGGCTCTACCGCTTCAGCGAGCGACTGATCACCCGTAGCAGCGTGATCACCATGGCCGTGGCGCTGGCGATCCTGACGTGCATCGACCAGGCCTATCTATTCGCGCTGGTCCATCTCGACGAGACCGACCTGGCCGTGGTCGGCACCGCCCTGGGCCTGGCGGCTATCAGCCTGTTGGTCGCTCGCCGCTTCTACTTCAAACCGCTGGCCTGGCTGGGCTACTTCGCCTTCGAGATCTACCTGTTCCACGTCTTCGGCACGGCAGGTGCGCGCATCATGCTGAACAAGCTGCAGGTGCACGAGGCCTGGCTGGTCTTCACCGTCAGCATGCTGCTGGGGCTGTTCATGCCGGTGGCATTCAAGCTGGTGCTGGAGCGGATCAGCGCGCTGCACTTTCTCAGCGTGGCCTTTTTCGGCGCCAAAACGCGGGTCAACCGCGCGACCGCGCCGTTACAGAAGAAGGCCACCGCCTGACGATGTGATCGAACTGCGTTGTGCCAACAGGCGTTATCAGGCTGAGAGACCTGTAACGCCTGACACGGCCATCAAAATGGTGTCTGGTCCTGAGCCCGATCGCGGCCGTTCGGCTCTGATATCCAGTGAAGATGCTTGCGAGCACCTGAGCTCCCGCGAGGCGTTGGTAGGCGCCTGTGATATCGCTTAGACTCGCCGCTCCGCAGGAGAGAGGTGGTCACATGGCCATCCGCCGAAGGCGCAAACTCCCATAATCGCTCAGGCCCAGCACTGCGGAATCCATAAACGCCAACTGGAGAGAGGCTGCCACGCGCAGCCCACCGAAGGGGCAAGCAGCCAGGCGCTGCTCAAACTCTCAGGTACGCAGGACAGAGGGAGAGGCATCCGAACGCAGGAGTTCTGTGTGCTTCTCTACGTCTATTTGATCGCAATCACCGCCGAAGCCATGTCCGGGGCGCTCGCCGCAGGCCGTCGTAAACTGGATATGTTCGGGGTTAGCCTGATCGCCTTTATTACCGCTCTTGGTGGCGGAACCGTCAGGGATCTGCTGCTGGGTAATTACCCCGTTACCTGGACGCAGCACCCGCCCTACATCTACCTGACCATCTGTGCAGGCCTGCTCACTATCTACATCGCCCGCCTGGTACATCGGCTACACCGGCTTTTTCTCTTGCTCGACGCCATGGGCCTGATCGCCTTCACGGTAATCGGCTGCAACGTCGCTCTAGAGCTCGGATACTCCCTGCCTGTGATCGTCATAGCCGGGATCACCACGGGCATATTCGGCGGCATTCTGCGCGACATTCTCTGCAACCGAACCCCTCTGGTGCTCTGCGAAGAGCTCTACGCCAGCGTCTCACTGATGGTCGCCTTGCTCTACCTGGGGCTACGTCACCTTGGTATACCCGAAGACCTCAACCTTCTGGTCTCTTTCACGGCCGGCCTAAGCTTGCGCCTGGCAGCCATTCGTTGGTCGCTATCCCTTCCGGTTTTCTCCTATGAGCCAAGTCGCTGGGACAAGTAGCGCCAGATCAGCGGCGTGAGCACCGCCAACTGGGAAGACCAAAGAACCTCGACAGAAATGTGAATTGTCCTGACTGACCAATGACCGATAGCAGAGCGGCGACAGGCTCCGGTCGGGCTGCGACAACCCACACGTCGAAATTATCGTGTTGATCTGTTTGGCCACTGCTGCTCGATGGTCTGAGGCGGAAAAGCTCAAGCCGCATTCGGTGCGTAACCGGGTGATTAGCCTCAGTGGCACCAAAAGCGGCAGGGTGTGATCAGTTCCTGTCTCTGCTGAGCTTGAGGCCAGGATCATTAGCCATGAAAAGGGGACGAGGATGAAAAGGGAAAAGATTTGTTTTTATAGCGCTACCTGTTAGCTCGGCTTGTAGGTTGCTGAAAACCGATGACCAGGCTGGGCAGCGCAGAAATCGGCCAAAGTAGTCATTCGCGATGATGAACGCGCCTTACCAGACTAAAAGGCATCCAGTGCGCTACAGAGACCTGCCTTCTCAACAGGCTCGTTCTCAGCTTTCCCAGCAGAGCCTAAGCGCTGCAGGCCGATCACGCACATTCCGCTATCCAACAGGATCAGCTCATAGTCCTGGCCCGCCTTCGGGGTGAAGCGAAAGCTTTGCTGGCAGCTATAGGAATAGCCACCCGAGATGTAGCCAGTGCTCTGGAAGTTCATGGCGAAAGGCTTGCCTGCCGGCACTTTCAGCTCGCTGCGCGCCAGCCCTTGCCCGCCCACCTCGCGGCCACTCGCGGGCATGCCCAGGCTGCGGCCGTTGTTCTGGTCGGCAAAGCCGGATTGGGCCACGGCCATTATCCCGGCGCCGGGCACACGCCAGTCGATGCAATCACTGCCCGGTACGCCACGGGCCATACCGTTGGTGATAACGCGCAACCGTGCGGTATCACCTGAGGCTGGTTCCACGTAGGCGGTTGAGTAAGCACGGATATTGGCAATGTTGCCGCAGGCACTGACGGCCAAAGCCAGGCCTGCTATCAGAAACGCTCTCATGGAAAATCCTTTTTCGAGTGTTAACGGCCAGCGGTAGGAACCCTGCAAATTACCAGATGTAGCATCCAATGTTCAGCCTGTCGACTTTCCTACACGCAAAGAAAAACCCCTGACTTCCGCTAGGAAATCAGGGGTTCTGGTTTGGTGGAGCCGGGGGGATTTGAACCCCCGTCCGCCAGTTCTCCACTGTCGGTACTACATGCTTAGCCGTGTCTATTGAGTTAACCCTCAGCCGCCCGACGGGCAGGGTGCTTTGGGCGAGTTGTGTAAGTTTTAGCCACTTCGTCCACAACGTACTACGCGGCGATCCTGTTCTGCATGACAATCACTTCGAGTTTACAGGCATCCTCTAGTGATCGCTGGAGCCGAAGCTACCAGAAGGACTAGTCGCGCCGCTTACGCAGCGAGAGCGTAGCCCTCGTAGTTTTCGTCATTGGCAACTATAGAAAGTTGCAACAGTGGATTTACGACTTCTGTTACCAAGTCGGCATGCACCTCGAGCTTCGCTACCGGCGTCGAATCCTAATCGGCCCCGAAACTGCAAGACCTGCAGTATACGCCAAAAGGGTCGGTGGCGTCGACCCGGACGTACGCTGCAGGCTGCAATCAGGCCGGCAGCGGGGCCGGCCTGACGGGCAATTAGCGGGTCGCGCCGCTGCCGTCGTCACCCGGGGCGTCGAGCATCTGCAGGGCTTCCTGGGCGTAGGTGCCGCAGGATTCCAGGTCGCCGGCAGCCTGGGCGTCGGTGGCTTTCTTCTTGGCTTCCGTAACCTGCTGCTTGAGCGGCTCGGGCAGGGTGGCCTTGGTCGCCACGGCATTGTCGAGTTTCTGCAGGTTGACGGTGCACAGGTCATCGGCTGCGAAGGCGGGTGCAGCCAGAACGGCGGCAATGACGAACATGGATACGCGCTTCATGTGGTAATCCTCTCATCACGAATTGAGCCCCGGTGCCGCCCTGGTTGAGGGTGAGGAGAGCCGGGAGCGAGCAACCCAAATCATTTGGGCTTACTGAAGCTGACTGGCCTTTCGCGATGGCGGTTCAGTGTTTTTCTGGTGGCGTATCGCCTGCCTCAAAACGGTGCGGCGTCGACCGGGTCGGCATGCACCAGCACCTCGGCCTGGGCGAATTCGCCGCGGATGGCAGCCTCCACCTGCTCGCACAGGGCGTGGGCCTGGTTGAGGCTGAGGCTACCTGGCAGATCGACGTGCAACTGCACGAACCAGCGGGTGCCGGAGAGGCGCGTGCGCAGGTCGTGGATGCCGATGACCCCGGGCACCGCGCAAGCCAGCTCGCTCATGCGCGTGCTCACGTCAGGGGCCAGTTCCTGGTCCATCAATACGCTGACCGACTGGCGGCCGATGCTCACTGCGCTCCACAGGATGTAGGCGGCGATGCCGATGGCGAACAGTGCGTCGCCCCGTTGCCAGCCCAGGTAGGCGAGTAGCAGGGCGAGGAGGATGCCGCCGTTGAGCAGCAGGTCGGAGCGGTAGTGCAGCGAGTCGGCACGGATCGCCGTGGAGCCGGTCTGGCGCACCACGTGATGCTGGAACAGCAGCAGGGCGACGGTCAGCAGCATGGACAGCAGCATTACCGCGATACCCAGGGCCTGGGCGGTCAGTGGTTCCGGCTGGCGCAGGCGCTCGAAGCCCTGCACCGCGACGAGTATCGCACTGGCGCCAATGAACAGCGCCTGGCCCATGCCGGCCAGTGCTTCGGCCTTGCCGTGGCCGTAACGGTGATCGTCGTCGGCGGGGCGCAGGGCGATGTTCACGGCGATCAGGTTGAGCAGCGAGGCGGCGCTGTCGAGCAGTGAATCGGTGAGGCCGGCCAGCAAACTGACCGAGCCGCTGGCCCACCAGGCCACGGCCTTGCACAGCACCAGGGTCAGCGCCACGCAGAGTGCGGCGGCGGTGGCCTGGCGCATCAGGCGGGCGTGCTGGCGGTCGAGGGTCATGGGCGATCCATGGCGTGCGGCAGGGGTGAGCCCATCATCGCTGACGGGCTGCGCGGGTCAATCAGGCGGCAGGACGCAGGCCATAGGCTGCCAGTTGCTCGGTGCTGCCGCTGTGCTGGATCAGGCGCGGGTCGTCGAGTGGCAGGCTGTGGCCGGTCTGGGTTTCGATCAGCGCCTTGAGCTTGGCAGTGTCGACCTTGCCGTCGGCATCCACCACGTCCTTGAGCGATTGCGGGTCGACCTGGGCGTTGAGGCCGCCTGGCAGGTAGATCGCGCCGGTGGCGAAGTCGACGCCAAAGGCGATCAGGCCGGGGATCACGTAGAAGAGAATGCCGATGGCGTTCAGGCCGGCGACGAGGGGGTCGATACGGCCTTCGATCTGGCCGCGGCGATCGGGAAAGAAGATGGTGCCGCAGGCGGACAGTTGAGTGACCAATGTAACGGCGAGAACGCCGCCGATAACGCGGGATTTCGTGCGCATCGAGCACCTCCAGGAAAAGTGGACGCCACTATAGCAAGGCGAGCATGGCAAAGCTGCTACGGCGCAGCAACAGGCAGCTTTCGACGGCATATGACCGGGCGAAGGCGGGCGCGGTTCGCCGTATAATCGCCGGCCTGAACTGGAGCCCCGATGAACAGCCTGCCGATCGATTCCCTGCTGCCCGACCTCCGCCGCGCCCTGGCCGAGCGTGATGAAGTGGTGCTCGAAGCGCCGCCCGGCGCCGGCAAGACCACCCGTGTGCCGTTGGCCGTGCTCGACGCGCCGTGGCTGGCCGGGCAGCGCGTCATCATGCTCGAACCGCGGCGCCTGGCGGCCCGCGCCGCTGCCGAGCGGCTGGCCAGCGAGCTGGGGGAGAAGGTCGGCGAGACGGTGGGCTACCGCATCCGCCTGGACAGCAAGGTGGGGCCGAACACGCGCATCGAGGTGGTCACCGAGGGCATTCTCGCCCGGCGCCTGCAGGACGACCCGGCGCTGGACGGCGTCGGGTTGGTGATCTTCGACGAATTCCACGAGCGCAGCCTGGATGCCGACCTGGCCCTGGCGCTGACCCTCAATGGCCGGGCGATGTTTCGTGGTGAAGGCAGTGGCGAGGCGCCGCTCAAGGTGTTGCTGATGTCCGCAACCCTGGAAGGCGAACGCCTGGCCGGGCTGCTCGACGACGCGCCGGTGCTGCGCAGCGAGGGGCGCATGTTCCCGGTGGATATTCGTTGGGGTGCCCCCTGGCAGGCCGGCGAGTGGCTGGAGCCGCGGGTGCTGCAGACGGTACTGCAGGCACTGGACGACGAGCCCGGCAGCCTGCTGGTGTTCCTGCCTGGCCAGGCGGAGATTCGCCGGGTGGCCGAGCAGCTGGAGCAAGCCCTGGGCGGGCGCAGCGACGTGCGCATCTGCCCGCTGCATGGCGAGCTGGAGCTGTCGGCCCAGCGCGCGGCCATCGAGCCGGCGCCGGCCGGGCTGCGCAAGGTGGTGCTGGCCACCAACATCGCCGAGACCAGCCTGACCATCGACGGCGTGCGCGTGGTGGTCGACGCCGGCCTGGCGCGGGTGCCGCGTTTCGACCCAGGCAGCGGCATGACGCGCCTGGATACCGCGCGCATCTCCCGCGCCTCGGCCACCCAGCGCGCCGGCCGCGCCGGGCGCCTGCAGCCGGGTGCGTGCTACCGGCTATGGTCCCAGGCGCAACATGAACAGTTGCCTGCCTATTCCTCAGCGGAAATTCTCCAGGCCGACCTGGCGGGCCTGGCACTGCAATTGGCGCGCTGGGGCGTCGAGGTGGACGAGCTGGTCTGGCTCGACCCGCCGCCTGCCGCAGCCTATGCCCAGGCCCGCGACCTGCTGCAGCGCCTTGGCGCGCTCGACGAGCGCGGTGTACTGACGGCTCACGGCCAGGCCATGGCCGAGCTGCCGGCCCATCCGCGTATCGCCCATCTGCTGCTGCGCGGGCAGGCCCTGGGCCTCGGTGAGTTGGCCTGTGACCTGGCGGCTCTGCTGGGGGAGCGCGACATACAACGAGGCGGCGGTGCCGATCTGCACAGTCGCCTGGCGTTGCTGGCGGGCGAGAGCCGGGCGACACGCGGCGCCAATGGCGGCGTGCAGCGCGCACGGCAACTGGCCAAGCAGTTCCAGGGTTATCTGCGCCGGGTGCCGGTCAGCGAGCCGGTGAGTGATCCCGAGCACGGCCGCTGGCTGGGCGCACTGCTGGCCTTCGCCTACCCGGATCGCATCGCCCGCCAGCGCCGCGAAGGCGGCGCCGAATATCGCCTGGCCAATGGCCGTGCCGCGCAGTTCAGCGAAGCCGATGCGCTGATGAAGTACCCCTGGCTGGTGGTCGCCGACCTGGGCAGCCGCCAGGGCCAGCGTGAGGAACGCATCTACCTCGCCGCCGAGCTGGAGCCGGCGTTGTTCGACTCGGTGCTGGCCGAACAGGTAAGCAGCCTGGATCTGCTCGAATGGGATGAGCGCGAAGGCGTGCTGCGCGCCGAGCGGCAGCGCAAGGTCGGTGACCTGGTGCTCAGCAGCGAGGCATTGCCGGGGCTGGATGCCGAGGCGCGCACTACCGCGCTGCTCGGGCTGGTGCGGCGCAGGGGCCTGGCGCTGCTGCCGTGGACGCCGGAGTTGCGCCAGTGGCAGGCGCGGGTGATGTTGCTGCGCGGGCTGGATCTCCACAACCAGGCGAGCAGCGAGTGGCCGGATGTCTGCGATGCCGCGCTGCTGGCCAGCCTGGAAACCTGGCTGGCGCCCTACCTGGGCAAGGTCACCCGGCTGAGCCACTTCGCCAATCTCGACCTGCACGCGATGTTGCAGACCCTGTTGCCCTGGCCGCTGCCCCAGCGCCTGGAGGAATGGGCGCCGCGCAGCATCGCGGTGCCGTCCGGCTCGCGCATCGGCCTGGATTACAGCGAGCACCCGCCGGTATTGGCGGTGCGCCTGCAGGAACTGTTCGGCCTGGCCGAAACGCCGCGCATCGCCAATGGCCGGCAACAGGTGCTGCTGCACTTGTTGTCGCCGGCGCGGCGCCCGGTGCAGGTGACCCAGGACCTGGCCAACTTCTGGCGCACCACCTACGCCGAGGTGAAGAAGGATTTGAAGGGCCGTTACCCCAAGCACTACTGGCCCGACGATCCATTAATCGCCGAGCCCACGGCGCGGGCCAAACCGCGCAAGTAGCGGCCCGCGCCGTGCTTTTACGGTGCGAACGGCGGCGCTTCGGCCAGTTCGATCAGCAGCGGTCGGTCCCCCGGTGCCTCACGCAGCAGGGTTTGCAGGTGCGCGTGGTCACGGGCGCGTTCGGCCAGGCAGCCGAAGCCGCGGGCGATGGTCAAAAAATCCGGGGTATAGATGTCCACGCCCAGCGGGGTGATATCGCGGCGCTGCATGTAGCGCTTGATCTCGCCGTAGCCCTGGTTGTTCCACAGCAGCACGATGATGCCGGCCCGCGCTTCCACGGCGCTGGCCAGCTCCGGCAGGGTGAACTGGATGCCGCCGTCGCCCATCAGGCTGATCACCGGGCGCGTCGGCTCCGCCAGCCGGGCGCCAATCGCCGCCGGCAGGCCATAGCCCAAAGTGCCGTAGCCGGTGGAGGCATTGAACCAGCGGCGCGGGCCGTCCAGCTCGACCAGGTGGTTGCCGCTGTACACGGTCTGCGTCGAGTCGCCGACGAAGCGCGCCTCGGGCAGCACTTCGAGGATGCAGTCGAACAGCCGGCGATAGTGAGCCCAGCCTTCGAACTCCTCGGTCAGTTGCTGGCGAACCGCATCGGCCCGTTCAGCCCCCGGGCTTTGCCCAATGCAGGCGCGTCGTGGCAATTCACCCAGCACCGCCTCGATGGCCAGGCCGGCATCGCTGTGGATGGCCAAGGTCGGTGGGTGATTGCGTTGCAACTGCTCGGCGTCGATATCGATGCGGATCAGCGCGCCGCCGATCTTGAAGTTGCCGTCGAACACCACGTCGTAATCGGTCTCGCCCAGCTCGGTGCCGATCGCCAGCACCAGGTCGGCTTCCAGTGCCAGCCTGCGTACCGGCGGCAGCGACTGGTTGCTGCCAATCAGCAGCGGGTGGACGGCCGGCAGCAGGCCCTTGGCGTTGATGGTCAGTGCGGTTGGCGCATCCAGCGCCTCGGCCAGGCGGCGCACCGCCTCGGGCTGCGCCACGCAGCCACCGCCGATCAGCAGCAGTGGGCGCTGGGCCTGGCGCAGGCGCTGCGCCGCCTGCTGGATCAATGCGGCCTGTGGGGCAGGGCGCGGGGCGATCAGTCGGGGTTGCACGCGCAGGTGGTCGGCGGGGGCGGTGATCACGTCCAGCGGCAGTTCGATATGCACCGGCCGTGGCCGCTGGCCATCGAACACCGCGAAGGCGCGGGCCAGCACCTCGGGCAATTCGTCGACGCTCATCAGCGTATGGCTGAAGGCCGCCACCCCGGCCACCAGGGCGCGCTGGTCCGGCAACTCGTGCAGGTAGCCGTTACCGCGGCCCAGGCGTTCGCGCTCGTTGACGCTGGAGATCACCAGCATCGGAATCGAATCGGCGTAGGCCTGGCCCATGGCCGTGGCGATATTGGTCATGCCCGGCCCGGTGATGATGAAACACACGCCGGGCTTGCCGGAGACACGTGCATAGCCGTCGGCCATGAAGCCGGCGCCCTGCTCGTGGCGCGGGGTGACATGGCGGATGCCGCTGCCCGGCAGGCCGCGGTACAGCTCGATGGTGTGCACGCCGGGAATGCCGAACACGGTGTCGACGCCCCAGGCCTGCAACTGTTTGACGAGAAATTCACCGCAGGTGGTCATGCTGGCTCCCTGGTGATGGATCTGGCGGTGCCGGCAGCAGCGCCGGCACCTTTACGGTGGTGGCTCAGGCGAGGCTGGCGGCCCGCGCCTGGGGGCGGGTCAGCAGGCTGCCGATGACGAAGGCCAGCAGGCCGACCATCAGGCTGTAGTAGATCGGCGTATTGGCTTCCAGGCCATCCTTGAACATGAATGCCAGGGCCGTGGCGCAGCCCAGCGCCATGCTGGCAATGGCGCCGGTGGTGGTGGCGCGCTTCCAGTAGATGGCGCCCAGGATGGGGATCAGGATGCCGCCCACCAGCAGGTTGTAGGCCAGGGTCAGCGCGCCGATCACGTCGTTGACCACCAGGGAGATCGCCAGCACCAGCAGGCCGGTGAGCAGGGTGAACAGGCGTGCCGTGCCGAGGCTCGACGGGCGACCGCCGCGCAGCTTGGGCAGCAGGTCTTCGGTCACCGTGGTCGAAGCGGCGAGCAGGCCGGCGCTGGCGGTGGACATCATCGCGGCCAGGGCGGCGGCGATCACCAGGCCGCGAATGCCATCGGGCAGGGCGCTCTGCACGATCGAGGCGAAGGCGTTGTTGGCGTTGGCCAGGTCAGGCAGCAGCACCTTGGCGCACATGCCGATCAGCGCACCGACCAGCCCGTAGAGCACGCAGTACACCCCAGCCAGGCTGCCGGCCACCCGGGCCACGCGCTCGCTGCGCGCGGTGAACACCCGTTGCCAGATGTCCTGGCCGATGAGGATGCCGAAGAAGTAGATCAGGAAGTAGGTGAGGATGGTGTCGTAGCCGATGGTGGTCAGGCTGAAGGCGGTATCCGGCAGTTTGGCCGCCAGGGCGTCCCAGCCGCCGACGCGGTACAGGCAGATGGGCAGCAGCACGAACATCAGGCCGACCGTCTTGATCGCGAACTGCACGATGTCGGTGAGGCTCAGCGACCACATGCCGCCGATGCTCGAATACACCACCACCACGCCGCCGGCCAGCAGGATGGCGAGCCAGAACGGCAGGTCGAACAGCACCTGCAGCACGGTGCCGCTGGCCAGCACCGACACCACGGAAATCATCAGCGCGTAGGCGAACATCACCACTGCGCTGGCCTGGCGTGCTGCCGGTGTGTAGCGCCGCTCGAGGATCTGGGTGACGGTAAAGATGCGCAGCTTGAGCAGCGGCTTGGCCAGAAACAGGTTGAGCACGATGATGCCGGCGCCCAGCGCGGCGCACAGCCACAACCCGGAAATGCCATGCACGTAACCCAGGCGCACGGTGCCGACGGTGGCGGCACCGCCGAGCACGGTGGCGGCCATGGTGCCCATGTAGAAGGCCGGGCCGAGGTTGCGACCGGCCACCAGGTAATCTTCCTGGCTGCGCGCGCGGCGCATGCCATACCAGCCGAGCAGCAGCATGCCGGCGGCGTAAATCAGCACTACGGATATATCCAGGATCATGTGTTTCTCCAGCGCCTGTCACGATTCTTGTCAGGCTGGCGCCATGGCGCCGACCTTGTTATTCACCCCCGGCAGCCGTCGGGTAGTGGTGCTTGGGCAGTGCGGCAGGGCCGCGTGGAGCGAAGCGCGCTCCATGACCCGCGAACGGGTAGTGCGCCACGGCGGGCTTCTGCTGGCCCGCTCGGGTTGTTCACTGAGGTAACGCCGTGGTGCTAGCGGGCGAGCGCAGGGCTCACTTGCGTACCACGCCCGGCAGTACGCAGAGCATTTCGTAGAGCAGGTTGGCGCCGAGCAGCGAGGTGTTGCCGGTGGTGTCGTAGGGCGGCGAGACCTCGACCAGGTCGCCGCCGATCAGGTTCAGGCCCTGGCAGCCGCGGATGATTTCCAATGCCTGGATGGTGGTCAGGCCGCCGACTTCCGGGGTGCCGGTGCCGGGCGCCCATGCCGGGTCGATGCCGTCGATGTCGAAGGACAGGTACACCGGGCCGCCGTCGACCTTGGCGCGTACCTCTTCCATCAGCGGGGCGAGGGATTTGTGCCAGCACTCTTCGGCCTGCACCACGCGAAAGCCCTGGCGGCGGCTCCAGTTGAAATCGTCGGCGGTGTAACCCTGGGCGCGCAGGCCGATCTGCACTACGCGCTGGCTATCGAGCAGGCCCTCCTCCTGGGCGCGGCGGAAGGTGGTGCCGTGGGCGATCTTCTCGCCGAACATGTGGTCGTTGACGTCGGCGTGGGCATCGATGTGCACCAGGCCGACCTTGCCGTACTTCTTGTGCATGGCGCGCAGGATCGGCAGGGTCAGGGTGTGGTCGCCGCCGAGGGTCAGCGGGATGATGCCGTGCTCCAGCACGCGGTCGTAATGCGCCTCGATGAGGCGCACGGCGTCGAGCAGGTTGAAGGTGTTGATCGCCACGTCACCGATGTCGGCCACGTTCAGGGAGTCGAAGGGCGCCGCACCGGTGGCCATGTTGTAGGGGCGGATCATCACCGATTCGGCGCGGATCTGCCGTGGCCCGAAGCGGGTGCCGGAGCGCAGGGAGGTGCCGATGTCCAGAGGGATGCCGATAAACGCGGCGTCGAGCTTGGCCAGCTCCTCGGGCGCTTGCACATGGGGCAGGCGTAGCATGGTGGCGATTCCGCCGAAACGCGGCATTTCGTTGCCGCCCAGGGGCTGATGGAGAGAGTTGTCCACGGGGCCTCGCAGTTCTTGTGGTTGTCGTGGCCCGATTCTGGTGAGGGTTGGCGGCGGGAAGAATCCGGCACGGCAAATAATCAGTTCAGAAATTCCTAAACTAAATGCGCAGGCTTTAGCATGTGCCTGGTTTCTTCACTGTGGCGGTTTTCCGATGCCTGATCTCAAGCTGCTGCGCCTGTTTGCCTGCGTGGTGCGCCACCAGGGCTTTGCTGCGGCGCAGCAGGAGTTGAACCTGTCCACTTCGGCGATCAGCACCTATATGAGCCAGCTGGAGGCGCAGCTTGGCTTCGTGCTCTGCCACCGCGGGCGCGGCGGTTTCAGCCTGACCAGCAAGGGCGAGCTGTTCCACCAGGAGGCCCTGCGGCTGCTGGCCGAGCTGGAAGGCTTCGAGCGTTATTCGGCGGCGCTCAAGGGCGAGTTGCGCGGTACCCTCAACCTAGGCGTGCTGGATTCGACGGTCAGTGATCCCTCCCTGCCGCTGGCCGAGGTGATCGGTGCCTACAGCCAGGAACACCCCGCCGTGCACCTGCACCTGGCGGTGCTCAGCCCGGCCGAGTTGCAACTCGGCGTGCTGGAAAACCGCCTGGACCTGGCCATCGGCGCCTTCTCGGTGCGCACCAATGGTCTGATCTACCAGGCGCTGTACCGTGAGCAGCACTGGCTGTACTGCAGCGACCGCCACCCGCTGTATACCCAGCGGCAGATTCCGGCAGAGGTGATCACCCAGCAGCGCATGGTCGGCCGCGGCTACTGGAGCCAGGCCGAGCTGGCGCGCCATGGCTTCAAGCACAGCGCGGCGACGGTGGAATCGATGGAGGCGCAACTGATTCTGGTGTTGTCCGGCGCCTATATCGGCTACCTGCCCGAGCATTACGCCCAGCAATGGGCCGATCAGAAACGCCTGAAAGTGCTGCTGCCCACCACCTTCGGCTACCAGGCGCCCTTCACCCTGGCGCTGCGCCGTGGCCGCTCACGCGAACCGCTGATCCAGAGCTTTCGCGACCGCCTCAAGGCGCAGTTGAGTCACGGTTAGGCCACCAGGGCGAAGGCCGATAGCAAGCACTTGCGCCATATCTGTGGGAGCGGGCGGGGACGCCTAGTCCATGCCCGCGACTCGGGCGCATGGCGCCCTCCCACAGGGTACGGATTCGACGTCGGGAAGACGGGCGTGCAGGCGCTTTCGGGCGCGAGGGGGCACAGCCGTATGCGGCCACCGGCCAACTCCTGTGGGAGCGGGCCATGCCCGCGATTCGGGCGCATGGCGCCCTCCCACAGGGTGTGGATTCGACGTCGTGGGAAGGGTAGTGGTATGGATCTGCAGGCGCTTTCGGTTGCGAGGGGCACAGCCGTATGCGGCCACCGGCCAACTCCTGTGGGAGCGGGCCATGCCCGCGAATCGGGCGCATGGCGCCCTCCCACAGGGTATGGATTCGAAGTCGGGAAGGCGAGCAGGCAGGCGCTTTCGGTTATTAGAAGGCAAAGCCACATGCGGCCCCGGCGCAATTCCTGTGGGAGCGGGCGGGGGCGCCTAGTCCATGCCCGCGATTCGGGCGCATGGCGCCCTCCCACAAGGGTGGGGATCCAGTCGTAGGGTGGGCCAGGCGGCGATCCGCGTTAGCCCACCAAGTGGCCCATGCCGATCCTGCTCAGCGCACCAAACAAGGCTTCTTGTTATCGAAGGTCCAGCCGCTGATCAGGTACTGCATGGCCACGGCATCGTTGCGCGCGCCCAGGCCCATGCCCTTGTAGCACTCGTGGGCCTTGGCCACGGCGTCCATGTCCAGCTCCACACCAAGGCCCGGCTTTTTCGGCACCTGTACCAGGCCGCCTTCGATACGCAGCGGCTCCTTGGTCAGGTGTTGGCCGTCCTGCCAGATCCAGTGGGTGTCGATGGCGGTGATCTTGCCCGGTGCGGCGGCTGCCACGTGGGTGAACATGGCCAGGGACACGTCGAAGTGGTTGTTCGAATGCGAGCCCCAGGTCAGGCCCCAGTCGTTGCACATCTGCGCCACCCGTACCGAACCCTGCATGGTCCAGAAGTGCGGATCGGCCAGGGGAATGTCGACCGATTGCAGCTGGATCGCATGGCCCATCTGCCGCCAGTCGGTGGCGATCATATTGGTCGCAGTCGGCAGGCCGGTGGCACGGCGGAATTCGGCCATCACCTCACGGCCGGAATAGCCGTTCTCGGCGCCACAGGGGTCTTCGGCGTAGGCGAGCACGTGGTGCTGGTCGCGGCACAGGCGGATGGCTTCCTGCAGCGACCAGGCGCCGTTGGGATCCAGGGTGATGCGTGCCTCCGGGAAGCGTTCGGCCAGGGCGGTAACCGCTTCGATTTCCTCGTCGCCGCGCAGCACGCCGCCCTTGAGTTTGAAGTCCTTGAAGCCATAACGCTCGTAGGCGGCTTCGGCGAGGCGCACCACGCCCTGGGCGTCCAGCGCTTCTTCGTTACGCACCTGGAACCAGGCGTTGTCGGCATCGGCTTCCTGGCGATAGGGCAGGTCGGTTTTCTTGCGGTCGCCGATGTAGAACAGGTAGCCGAGCATCTCCACGGCATCACGCTGCTGGCCTTCGCCAAGCAGGGCAGCGACCGGCACGTCCAGGTATTGGCCGAGCAGGTCGAGCAGGGCGGCCTCGACGGCGGTAACAGCGTGGATGGTGATGCGCAGGTCGAAGGTCTGCAGGCCACGGCCGCCGGCGTCGCGGTCGGCGAAGGCCTGGCGTACCTGGCCGAGGAGTTTCTGGTACTGGCCGATGGGCTGGCCGACGAGCAGCTGGCGGGCGTCTTCCAGGGTCTGGCGGATGGCTTCGCCGCCCGGTACTTCACCGACGCCGACGTGCCCGGCGTTGTCACGCAGGATCAGCAGGTTGCGGGTGAAGAAGGGCGCATGGCCGCCGCTGAGGTTGAGCAACAGGCTGTCGTGACCGGCAACCGGGATGACCTCGAGGGCGGTGATGAGCGGGGTACCTGCATGGGTGTTGTTATTGTTCATCGCGTGGTTCCTGTGCCGTTGCCGGCGTTGCGGTGGGTCTGGCTGCCGCATCGGGCAGCGCTGAAAGATAACGTTAACATCATATTCAGATAACGTTATCATTCAAGCGGAAATTTGAGGTGTGATGATTGCGGGTGCGGCCCAACGCATTCAGCAGTCTTGAAACCTCATGTGGGAGCGCGCCATGCGCGCGACGGCTTCGCGGGCATGGCCCGCTCCCACGATCCACAGCCGTAGGATGGGTGGAACCCATCAAAGGGTGGTGATGGGTTCCACCTGCGCGGCCCGACCCATCCGACGGTTTGAAAAGCCTTCGCGGGCATGGACTCGGTGTGTAAACCCAGTTCGTAGCCCGGGTCGAGCGCAGCGACACCCGGGGCATGGCGGCCCGGACATTGCACTCCTGGGGATCGCTGCGCTCAACCGCAGGCTACGAGAGGCGGTTTTGCCTTAGACGGTGCTGGCCCGTTCGATGATCGCGAAGCGGGTGTCCACGCGGGGCTCGGCGGGCTGGCCGTTGAAGCGGCGCAGCAGGGCTTCGGCGACCTGCAGGCCCATCTCGGTGGCATTGACGCTGACCGTGGACAGCGCCGGGTTGGCGAACTGGCCATTGAGGGTGTCGCCAAAACCGAGCACGGCGAGCTCGCCTGGCACGTTCAGGCCACGGGTGGCTGCTTCGGCCAGCACGCCGAGGGCGACGGTGTCCGAGCTGCAGAAGATGAGGTCGGGTTGCTCGCCGGCATCGAGCAGGTTGGCCAGGCCCTTGCGACCGACCTCCCAGGTGGCCGGCAGCGGCAGCGTCTGCACCGCCACGGCATCCACACCGAGCGTATCGAGACGCTGGATCAGCGCATTGCAGCGGCGCAGCGCACGGGGGTCGTCGACGCCGATCACCGCCCAGCGTTTGTAGCCGCGCGCAAAGAAGTGCTCGGCCACGGCGGCGCCGACCTGTTCGTGGGAAAAACCCACCTGCATGTCCAGGCCGTCATCGCTCAGGTCCCAGGCCTCGACCACCGGGATGCCGGCAGAGGCCAACCGCTCGCGGCTGGCCTGGGTATGGAAGGTGCCGGTCAGCACGATGCCATCCGGGCGCCTGCCGAGAATGGCGGCCAGCAAGGCTTCTTCATGTTCGGGGGTGTAGCCGCTGGGCCCGACCAGGGTGTGGTAGCCGGCCGTAGCGAGACGATCCATGATCGCCTGCACCACGCTGGCATAGATCGAGTTGGCGATGGTCGGCAACACGATGGCCACCAGGCGACTCTTGCTGGTGGCCAGGGCGCCGGCCATCAGGTTGGGCACGTAGCCCATGGCGCGCACCACGGCCAGCACGTGCTCGCGGGTGGCGTCGCTGACCAGCTCGGGGCGCTGGATGGCCCGCGACACGGTGATCGGCGACACCCCGGCCTTGAGCGCCACGTCCTTGACCGTAACCGGCAGATCGCCGAGGTCACCGCGGTCTTTGGCCAGCTCTCTGCGCGATTTTCTTGCCACGGGCTGGTCTCGATGTGGAATGCAGTAAAGAGCCGAAGGTTACGGCAGCCGCGCGGCGTTGTCGCCGGCGCGCAGCATATACAGGCGGAACACCACCACGGTGGTGAACAGCTGGCAGAGGCCGAACAGCACGTCCAGCAGCAGGCGCCCGGCCGGCTCGCTGGCGATATCGGCCGCCCAGAAGCCGGCCAGCCAGGGCGGCACCATCACCAGCATCACGCAGGTGAAGATCGGCCAGAAATGCCCATGGGTCAGCTGCAGGCTTTCCTGCAGTGCTTGCAGGGGCGTGAGGCCGCGCAGCACCAGCAGGTAGTCGGCGAACACCAGCCGTACCATCAGCCACAGCCCCGGCAGGATGAACAGCGAGATACCGAGCATGATCGCCAGGGTGCCGATGCCCGCCAGCAGCACGAAACGCGGCCACAGGCTCAGGCTCATGGCCACCAGGGCGCCCTTGCCGGGCTGCTCGCCGCGGCTGCGGGCGTCGATGAACAGGATCAGCGCCGCGCTGTACAGCGGGTAGAAGAACAGGCCGAGCAGTGCGTCATAGAGTGGCACCTTGGCGGCCGCCACCAGGTTTTCGAGCTGCTGGCTCAGGAAGGCTTCGAGCAGCAGGAAGGGCAGGCACAGCAGGAGGATCTGCAGCAGGTTTTGCCGGAAGAAGAACCAGGCGTCACCCAGGGCGTTGAGTGGATTCATGAACGGTCGCAGCCAGAAAAAACAGGTCGCCATGATACGAGCGTGGCCGGCCTGCCACCAGCGATGACATTCGTCGCCGCTGCGGCGCTGCCTTCGACCTGGAGGGGGCAGGGCTGGCATACTGGCCGCCGTGCAACCCGCGCGAGCCCTTGTGAGGATGTCCGGTGAAGAAAATTGCCGTGTTCGCCGACGTACAGAATCTCTACTACACCGTGCGCCAGGCCTATGGTTGCCACTTCAACTACACGGCGTTGTGGAACGAGCTGGCCGCGAGCGGCGAGATCGTTGCGGCCTACGCCTACGCCATCGACCGCGGCGACCCCAAGCAGCAGCAGTTCCAGCAGATCCTGCGCAACCTGGGCTTCACCGTGAAGCTCAAGCCCTACATCCAGCGCAGCGACGGCTCGGCCAAGGGCGACTGGGACGTGGGCATCACCATCGACGTGATGGACGCTGCGGCAGACGTCGACAGCGTGGTGCTGGCCTCGGGGGATGGTGATTTCGACCAGTTGCTCGAACGCATTCGCCAGCGCCATGGCGTCGAGGCGGTGGCCTACGGCGTTCCCGGGCTTACCGCGCAGTCACTGGTGCGCGCGGCCAGCCGTTATGTGCCCATCGAGGGCCATCTGTTGTTGAAACACTGAGGCTTTACGTGAAACCCATCGCTGTCATCGACTTCGAAACCACCGGCATGTCGCCGGCCCAGCAGGCGCGCGCCACCGAAATCGGTGTGGTGATCATCGAGGGCGGGCAGATCACCGCCCGCTACCAGAGCCTGATGAACAGCGGTGCCTGGGTGCCGCCCTTCATCGAGCAACTGACCGGCATCAGCAATGCCATGGTGCGCAGCGCGCCGCCGGCTGCCGAGGTGATGCACGAGGTCGCCGAGTTCGTCGGCGACATTCCGATGCTGGCGCACAACGCCGCCTTCGACCAGAAGTTCTGGGACGCCGAACTGGGCCTGATCGGCCGCACCCGGGTGCAGCAGTTCGCCTGCTCGCTGCTGCTGTCGCGCCGCCTGCTGCCGGGTGCGCCGAGCCACAAGCTCGGCAACCTCAACCGCTGGGCGCGATTGCCCGATACCGGCAAGGCCCACCGGGCGCTGGCCGATGCGGAAATGGCCGCCAACCTGACCCTGCACCTGTGCAGGGTGCTGCGCGAGCAGCACGGCCGCAGCGCTGTCGACCACGACTTTCTGCGCCAACTGCAAGGCATGTCGGCTGCCAAGGTGCGCGCGCTGCTCGCCGCGTAATCCGTCGTGCTGCAACGGCTGAGCGATTGATACCCGGACGCGCTAAACTGCGCGCCATCTCCATTGCCCACCACGTTGCCCGCCATGACCTTCGCTTCCCTCGGCCTGATCGAACCCCTGCTGCGCTGCCTCGACGGCCTCGACTACAAGACCCCGACGCCCGTGCAGGCCCAGGCCATCGGCCCGATCATCAAGGGCCGCGACATCATGGCCGCCGCGCAGACCGGCACCGGCAAGACCGCCGCCTTCACGTTGCCGATCCTGCAGCGCCTGATGATGGAAGGCCCGGTGGTGGCCAGCAATTCGGTGCGCGCCCTGGTACTGGTGCCGACCCGCGAGCTGGCCGAGCAGGTGCAGCAGAGCGTGCAGACCTACTCGCAATTCCTGCCCCTGCGCAGTTACGCGGTGTACGGCGGGGTGAGCATCAACCCGCAGATGATGAAGCTGCGCAAGGGCCTCGACGTGCTGGTCGCCACCCCCGGCCGCTTGCTCGACCTGTACCGCCAGAACGCGGTGAAGTTTTCCCAGTTGCAGGTGCTGGTGCTCGACGAAGCCGACCGCATGCTCGACCTGGGCTTTGCCCGCGAGCTGGATGACCTGTTTGCGGCGCTGCCGAAGAAGCGCCAGACCCTGCTGTTTTCCGCGACCTTCTCCGAGGCCATCCGCACCCTGGCCGGCGAGATGCTGCGCGACCCGCTGAGCATCGAAGTCAGCCCGCGCAACGCCGCCGCCAAGTCGGTCAAGCAGTGGCTGATTCCGGTCGACAAGAAGCGCAAGGCCGAGCTGTTTCTGCACCTGTACCGCAGCAAGAAGTGGTCGCAGGTACTGGTATTCGTGAAAACCCGCAAGGGTGTCGACGAGCTGGAGCAGGAGCTGCTGGCCGCCGGTATCAAGGCCGACGCGATCCATGGCGATAAACCACAGCCGACCCGCCTGCGCGCCCTGCAGCGCTTCAAGGCCGGCGAAGTCGACGTGCTGGTGGCAACCGACGTGGCCGCCCGTGGCCTGGATATCGACGACCTGCCGCTGGTGGTCAACTTCGACCTGCCCATCGTCGCCGAGGACTACGTACACCGCATCGGTCGTACCGGCCGGGCCGGCGCCACGGGCCAGGCGGTGTCGCTGGTCTGCGCCGACGAAGTGCAACTGCTCTCGGCCATCGAAGCGCTGATCCAGCAGGTCCTGCAGCGCGTCGACGAGCCGGACTTCATCCCCGACCACCGCGTGCCGCAAACGGTGGCTGGCGGCCTGGTGGTGAAGAAACCGAAGAAACCGAAAAAGCCCAAGGTGGTGGGTGGCGGCAAGTCCGGCAGCCTGGGCCGCTGGATGGAAAGCGACGAACCTGCCGCGCTGCCGGTCAAGGCCATCCGCAAGGTGCCGAGTTTCGGTGGCAAGCCGAAGGGCGGGCGTTAGTGCCGATACGCCGCGCCCGGGAATCCGATGCGGGGGCGATCACCTCGATAGTCCACGAGGCCTACGCGCCCTACATTGTGCGAATCGGCAAACAGCCGGCGCCGATGCTCGATGATTACCGCCGGGTCATCGCGCAGGCCATGGTCTTCGTGGTGGATGTCGAGGGTGCAGCAAGGGGCGTCTTGGTGCTGGAGCAGAAGGGCGATGTGCTGCATGTGCAGAACGTCGCTGTCAGCGATCAGGCCCGTGGCCAGGGGGTTGGCAGGCAACTGATGAACTTCGCCGAAGGCCAGGCGCGGGAACTGGGCTGTCGGGCCATCGAGCTCTACACCAACGAGCTGATGACCGAGAACATCCTTATCTACCCACGCCTGGGCTATCGGGAAACGCGCCGGGCGGTTGAAGAGGGTTACGCCCGGGTGTTCTTTCGCAAGACGGTCTAGCGCGATATCGCCAGAAGCAAATGGCCTGGGTGTCGCTGCGCTCAGATGTCCTGGCCGATCTTCCACAGCACGCCGCTGGGGTCGAAGACGATGAACTCGCGAATGCCCCAGGGCTGGTCTTCCGGGGCTATGGTGCGCACGCCGAAGCGCTCGCCGATATTTTCCGCCTGCACATGGGCCCACCAGGCTTCTACGTCATCGACCATCAGGTGCATGACGAAATTCTCGGCCTGCTCCTTGACGTAGAAATTCTGCAGCAGAAAGGCGCAATGCTCGCCGTGGCTGAAATAGCTCATTTCATCCGTTTGCCAGGCCGGGGTGAAACCCAGCGCGGTGTAGAAGGCCTGGCTGAGTGGGTAGTCCCGGGCCGGGATAAAGGTCTTGAGTTGCAAGCTGGTGAGCATGAGATTTCCTGTTCCGTGGATTATCGAGATGGGTTTTCTAGCCAGCGTACGATGCCCTGGCCGGCCACGCGGCCGCTGGCGAAGCAGGCGGTGAGCAGGTAGCCGCCGGTGGGCGCCTCCCAGTCGAGCATTTCGCCGGCGCAAAAGGTGCCGGGCAGGGCGCTGAGCATCAGGTTGTCGTCGAGAACTTCGAAGGGCACGCCACCGGCGCTGCTGATCGCCTCTTCCAGCGGGCGGGGTCGGTGCAGCGTGATCGGCAGCGCCTTGATGGCGGCGGCCAGGCGCTGCGGCTCGGCGAACTGCTCGGCAGGCGTCAGCTCGCGCAGCAGCGCCGCCTTCACACCGTCCAGCCCGGCCTGGCGATGCAGGTGCTTGGCCATGGAGTGCGAGCCACGGGGTTTGCTCAGGGCCTTGATCAAGGCGTCTTCGCTGCGCTGCGGCAGCAGGTCGAGGTGCACCGTGCAGCTGCCGTCACTATTGATGCGCTGGCGAATCCCGGCGGACAAGGCATACACCAGGCTGCCTTCGACGCCGCTGGCGGTGAGCACGAACTCGCCCGATCTTGGTGTTTCATCTGGCAAACCCAACGCCACGTTCTTCAGCGGTGCACCGGCGAATTTTTCGCGCAGCAGTGGGCTCCAGGCCTCGACATCGAAACCGCAGTTGCTTGGCTGGAGCGGCGCCACGGGCACGCCGGCCTGCTGCAGATGCGCCACCCAGCTGCCATCGGAACCGAGGCGCGGCCAGCTGCCGCCGCCCAGGGCCAGCAGCACGGCATCGGCCTGCACCAGGCGTTCGCCATCGGGCGTGTCGATGCGCAGGCTGCCGTCGTTGTCCCAGCCCAGCCAGCGGTGCCGGGTGTGCAGCTGCACGCCGGCTTCGCGCAGGCGTTTGAGCCAGGCGCGCAGCAGCGGCGCGGCCTTCATGTCGGTGGGAAATACGCGGCCCGAGGTGCCGACGAAGGTGTCGATGCCCAGGCCATGAATCCACTCACGCAGCGCGTCGGCGTCGAAGCCTTGCAGCAGCGCGTCGATCTGCCCTTGGCGTTCGTTGTAGCGGGCGACGAAGGCCGGGTAGGGCTCGGAGTGGGTGATGTTCATGCCGCCGACGCCGGCCAGGAGAAACTTGCGGCCCACCGAGGGCATGGCATCAAACAGGTCGACCCGCACGCCGGCAAGCGCCAGGGTTTCGGCGGCCATCAGACCGGTGGGGCCGGCGCCGATGATGGCGACCGAGTGAGCGGTGGGTGTTGAGGAGTCGGTCATGGCGGCATCGGCTGAGCAAAGGGCGAAGTTTACCCGAGCCCTCGCCCCTGCCATACCCGCGCCGCGCTGTGGTGGAGAATGCCGTGGCGGCGGGCCAGGGCGTGGCGGTCCTTGCTGTAGCCGCCACCGATCACCCCGACCACTGGAATATCGCGGCCCAGGCAGTGGTGGAGCACGGCCTCGTCGCGGGCCGCCACGCCCGCGTCGCTGAGTTTCAGGTAGCCCAGGGCGTCGTCCTGGTGCACGTCGACGCCGGCGTCGTAGAGCACGATATCGGGTTGATAGAGGGGCAGCAGGTAATTGAGCGTGTCGTCGACCACCTTGAGGTACTCGGCATCGCCCATGCCACGGGGCAGGGGGATGTCCCAGTCGCTGCTGGCCTTGCGCGCCGGGTAGTTCTGTTCGCAGTGCAGGGAGACGGTGACGGCGTTATCGACCCGCTCGAGCAGCCGCGCGGTGCCATCGCCCTGGTGCACGTCGCAATCGAAGATCAACACGCAGCGCGCCTGGCCGCTCTCCAGCAGGTAGCGGGCGATCACCGCCAGGTCGTTGAAGATGCAGAAGCCTGCCGGGTAGTCGTAATGGGCGTGATGGGTGCCACCGGCCAGGTGGCAGGCCAGGCCGTGCTGCAACGCCTGTTCGGTAGCCAGTAGCGAGCCACCCACCGCGCGCACGGTGCGCTGTGCCAGCTGCGGGCTCCACGGCAAGCCGAGGCGGCGCCCGTCTTCGTGGCTCAGCTCGCCGCTCAGGTAGCGCTCGATATAGGCGGGGCAATGGCAGAGGGCGAGAATCTCGGCTGGGCAGATGGCCGGGCGCAGCAAGTCCTCATCCCGAACCAGCCCGCTGGCCACCAGGTGGTCGCGCAGCAGGCGGAATTTCTCCATCGGGAAGCGATGGCCGTCGGGAAACGGCGGGCTGTAGTCGTCGTGGTAGATCAGCGGCAGGGGCATACAATGGCGGTATCCGGTGAACCCTGAGCAGTATGCATGAGAAGCGAAATGGATGGGATCGAGCTGCAGACGCCGCGCCTGTACCTGCGCGCCTGGGCTGACGAGGATCTGGACGAGCTGGCCACGCTGTGCGCGGATCCGTTGGTGATGCGCTATTTTCCGGCGCCCTTGAATCGTGAGCAGAGCGGAGCACTGCTCTCCCGACTGCAGCAGCATTTCGCCCAGCACGGCTTTACCTTCTGGTCGCTGTGGCACCGCGAGGATGGGCGCTTCGTCGGCATGACCGGGCTGGCCCATGTCGGCTTCCAGGCGAGCTTCACGCCAGCAGTGGAGATCGGCTGGCGCCTGTCGCCGGCATTCTGGGGGCTGGGCCTTGCCCAGGAAGCGGCGCGGGCCTCGCTGGCGTTCGCCTTCACGCAGCTGGCGCTGGAGCGCGTGGTGGCGTTCACCACCCTGGCCAACACCCCGTCGCAGCGGGTGATGCAGGCTATCGGCATGCAGCCGAGCAGCGAGTTCGAGCACCCGGCGCTGGCACCTGAGCATCCGCTGTGTCGGCACGTGCTGTACGAAATCGCCCGCGCTAAATGGCCGAAGCAGGGGTGAGCCTGTCGCATGCCGCGCCATTGCGCGATTCCTGAGCGCCGGCAAAGGCATTACCATTCACCGTCCGCGCAGCCCGCGCGAGTCGTAGCATCGCCCAGTCAGGGCCGTGGAGAACCCTTATGAGTCAAGTCCTGCAAGAGTTGGTGGCATTGCTGAGCCTGGAAGCCATCGAGGAAAACCTGTTCCGCGGCGTCAGCCAGGATCTGGGCTTTCGTCAGCTCTTCGGTGGTCAGGTGCTTGGCCAGTGCGTGTCGGCGGCCACCCAGACGGTCGAGGCCGACCGCCATGTGCATTCGTTGCACGGCTACTTCCTGCGCCCGGGCGACGCCGCCTTGCCGGTGGTCTATCAAGTCGACCGCGTGCGCGACGGTGGCAGCTTCAGCACGCGGCGGGTAACCGCCGTGCAGAAGGGCAAGGCGATCTTCACCTGCAGCGCCTCGTTCCAGAATCAGGAAGAGGGCTTCCACCATCAGGTGCAGATGCCCGATGTGCCGGGGCCCGAGGGCCTGCGCTCGGAAACCGAACTGGCCAGCCTGGTGGCCGACTCGCTGCCGCCGCGGGTGCGCGAGCGGGTGCTGTTCGACAAGCCCATCGAGATCCGCCCGGTCACCGTCGACAACCCCTTCGCGCCCCAGGTCAGCGAGCCGGCCAAGTATGTGTGGTTCCGCGCCGACGGCGAGCTGCCGGACACCCCGGCGATCCACAAGTACCTGCTGGGCTACGCCTCGGATTTCAACCTGCTGACCACCTCGATGCTGCCCCACGGTGTGTCGGTGTGGCAGAAGTTCATGCAGGTCGCCAGCCTCGATCACTCCATCTGGTTCCACGGCAATCTGCGCATGGACGACTGGCTGCTGTATGCCATGGACAGCCCCTGGGCCGGCAACGCCCGCGGCTTTTCGCGCGGCAGCGTGTTCAACCGCCAGGGCCAGCTGGTCGCCTCGGTGGCCCAGGAAGGGTTGATCCGCCTGCGCGAGGACTGGCGCTGAGGCGCGCCGCCGGAAGTTGTACGAACGGACAGCTTCCGGCAGGTTCTTTGTGGTCGGTTTGCGCTTCGTGATGTAGGAGATCGCCCCAGGCGTCCTCAGGTCATTTCCTACGTAGATGAAATTTATCTTTGTAAATCAGTTGCTTGTGTTTTAAGTGCGGCAGGGTGATGCAGCTGGGCCGGTTTTTCCGGCGTGTGCATTTACCTGAACGTGGTCGACGCTTGTTCTGTCTCCCCTTTAATGCCCGGTTGTCGCTGCTGCGCGGGTTCACACAGGGGAGTGTCCTCGAGTCTGCAGGAGACGGATATGCGTCGCTCAACGCTACTGGTTTCATCCCTTCTGGCCCTGGCCATCACGCCAGCCGCCCAGGCTGCCGGCACCGTGACCGGGCAGTTGGGCATCCAGCTGGTCATCACCGACGGCTGCACCGTAGGTAACGGCAACGCCGGCGGTACCTTCGGCACCATCGACTTCGGCAGCGTGGCGGCCATCAGCACGACCCTGGAGGCGCAGTCCGTCGGCTCTGGTGGCGGCGGCTCGTTCAGCGTGACCTGCAACACCGGCACCGACTTCAGCGTGACCCTCGACAGCGGGGCCAATGCGGCCGGCACCCAGCGCAACATGACCAATGGCTCCGATTCCATCGCCTACAACCTGTTCCAGGATGCCGGGCGCACCACGCCCTGGGGCGACGGCAGCAATGGCGGCGACACCCTGACCACCACCGGTACTGGCGCGGCCCAGGAGCTGGTGGTCTATGGCCAGGTTCCACCACGCGC
This sequence comes from Pseudomonas sp. G34, assembly GCF_031119625.1. GTDB lineage: Bacteria > Pseudomonadota > Gammaproteobacteria > Pseudomonadales > Pseudomonadaceae > Aquipseudomonas. The sequence goes on along the minus strand of NZ_JAVHZV010000027.1, from coordinate 27,220 downwards.
CCAGGTGCCGTCGGTGGGCACCTACACCGATACCGTGCAGGTAACCGTCGCCTGGTGAACGTTGCCGGGCTGCCCGCCTGCCCGGCGCTAACCTGCCTTCTGTTCGGAAGCTCCCATGTCTGTTTTTCGGCCCGTTCGATTCGTGGCACTCCTGGCGTTCGTCCCCGGGTTGCTCGCCGCTGCCACCAAGACCGCGACCATCGGCCTGTTCGCCGAGGTGTTGCCGGCGTGCAGTGCAGGCAGCACCGCGGCCAACGATCTGGGCCAGTTCGGCACCTTCGATTTCGGCAGCCGTTCGCTGCTGACCACGGCCCTGGACGTCAGCGGCCAGCCAGGCAACGGCGCGCTGCGGGTGAACTGCCTGAGCAACACGCCCTACCAGGTGCTGATCAGCGGCGGTGGCAGCGGCAACGTCAATGCACGCCGGCTGACCGGCCCCACCGCGCAGATCAGCTACAACCTCTACACCTCGTCGAACTACCAGACGGTATGGGACAACAGCGTCGGTATCAGCCGTACCGGCACCGGCCAGGATCAGTGGCTGCCGGTGTACGGGCGGGTACCCGCGCAGCGCTCGCCAGCGGCCGGCATCTACCGCGACACGGTCACCGTCACGGTGAAGTGGTGAGGCGCCTGCCCGGCATCTGCCTGCTGACGATGGCGGCTCTCGCCCCGGCGCTGGCCGATACCGGCAGCAACGAACTGCGCGTCGACCGCCTGTTCCAGGTGCGCGCCGTGATCACCCAGGGCTGCCTGCTGGGCGGTGGCGCCAGCGACCTGAGCAGCTACGGCAACATCAACTTCGGGCAGGTCAGCAACCTGAGCAGCCCGGTGAACCGCACCAGCACACCGGGCAGCGGCTCCATCGTGCTGCAATGCACGCCCGGCACCCAGCTGACCATCGGCATCGGTTCCGGCGCCAATGCCGGCAGCGTCAGCGGCGGCCGCTTTCTGGCCAGAGGCAGCGAACGCCTGCGTTACCAGCTCTACCAGGACGCCACCTTCAGCACCGTCTGGGGCGACGGCAGCAACGGCGCGGCGCCGCTCAGCACCACTTTTCCAGCCGCCGGCGGCACCCAGAGCTACCCGGTCTACGCGCGGCTGTTCAACGTTACGCCGATGCCCGGCGCGGGTATCTACAGCGATGTGGTCACCGTGACCGTCAGTTATTGAACAAGGAGATGCATATGCACCGAGCAGCAAGGCAGCACCTCGATTCCCCATGGACCCGTCTCGTCATGTTGATGCTGCTGGCGCTGTTCGCGAGTCGCGCAGGTGCCGCCAGTTCGGTGCTGATCTGGCCGATCAACCCGCTGATCGAGGCCGACCAGAAGGCGGTGGCGCTGTGGCTGGAGAACCGCGGCCAGGCGCCGGTGAACCTGCAGGTGCGGGTGATGAACTGGCAGCAGGCGGGTTTCGAGGATCGCCTCGACGCCCAGCGCGAGGTGATCGGCAGCCCGCCGGTGGTCACCATCGCGCCGGGCAAGCGGCAGATGATCCGCTTGATGGCCATGCAGGCGCCGCCGCCTGGTGTACAGCAGGCCTATCGGGTGCTGATCGATGAAATGCTCGACAACGATGCCGCGGCCGACCCGCAACTGGGGGTGAAATTCCAGATGCGCTATTCGATTCCGTTGTTCGTGTTCGGCACTGGCGCTGCCCCCGAAGGTGATCGCGGCCCGGCCGGCGATGGCCTGAAAACCCTGGCGCCGCAGCTCAGCTATCGAGTGCAGCAGCAGGGCGCTGTGCGTTACCTGCTGGTGCGCAACGACGGCGCCGCCCATGCCCGGCTGTCGGCGGTGCGCTTCAGCCGCGGCGGCCAGCAGCAGGTGGTCGCCGAAGGGCTGCTGGGCTACGTGTTGCCAGGCGCCGAGATGCGCTGGCCGCTGCCGGCCGGGGTGAACGCCGAGGGTGCAACGCTGCAGGCAATGGTCAACGAGCGCAGCGAGCCGGTAACGATTACGGGGCGCTGAACCGTGGGCGGCGGTGGTTGCTGAATGATGGGGCGGCCGTGCTGGCTGGGTCTGCTGCTGTGGCTGGCAGGGCCGATGGCGTGGGCGCAAATGCCGGATGAATACGTTCTCTACCTGGAGCTGGTGGTCAATGAAATGTCGACCGAGCGCATCGTGCCGGTGACCTACCGGGCGGGCCACTATTTCATCGACAGCGATGAACTGCGTGCCGTCGGCGTTCCGCTCGGGGAGCTGAGCGGCCCGCAGGACCTGGCGGGCATCGAAGGCCTGCAGAGTGAATACCAGCAGGAGCTGCAGCAGCTCAAGCTGACCCTGCCCAGCGCGTGGCTGCCCACCCAGACCCTGGGCCAGACCCAGGTATACGAGGGCGTGGAGGCGCAGAGCTCGTTCGGTGCGCTGCTCAATTACGATTTCTATTACAGCGACAGCGATCAGGGCTCGCGCCTGCTCAATGGCTGGCTGGAGCAGCGGCTGTTCGGCGGTATGGGGCGCCTGAGCAACAGCGGGGTCTACCGGCACGCGTTCTCGGGCAACCCCGCCCAGGGCGATGGCTACCTGCGCTACGACACCTTCTGGCGCTACAACGATCAGCCGCGCATGCTCAGCTATGCCGCCGGCGACCTGGTCACCGGCGCGCTGACCTGGAACCGCGCGGTGCGCATCGGTGGCGTGCAGGTGTCGCGCAATTTCAGCCTGCGCCCGGATCTGATCACCTATCCGCTGCCCAGCTTCAGCGGCGATGCGGCAGTACCCACCTCGGTGGACCTGTTGATCAACAACAGCCGGGTCAGCAGCGAGAGGCTCAACCCCGGGCCGTTCACCATCAGCAGCGTGCCCTTCATCAGCGGGGCCGGCAACGCCACGGTGGTGACCACCGACGCGCTGGGCCGCCAGGTGGCCACCGAAGTGCCGTTCTACGTGACCAACACCCTGCTGCAGAAAGGCCTGTACGACTACTCGCTGAGTGCCGGCAAGCTGCGCCGCGACTACGGCCTGGAGAGTTTTTCCTACGGCAGCCAGGCGGCCAGCGGCACCTTTCGCTATGGCGTCAGCGACGGTTTCACCCTGGAAAGCCATGGCGAGAGCGGCGACGACCTGCGCCTCGGCGGCCTGGGTGGCACCTTCGCCCTGGGCACCTGGGGAACCCTCGGCAGCTCGGTGTCCTACAGCCAGCACGGCGGCCAGCGCGGTCGGCAGCTGAGTCTGGGTTACAGCTATTACTCCTCGCTGTTCGGCCTGGCCATGCAGCGCGTGCAGCGTGACGACGGCTACGCCGACCTCAGTGTGATCAGCGCCCTGCAGAGCAGCCGGGGCATCAGCAGCCTGGCCAGGACCACCGACCAGGTCACCCTGTCGCTCAACCCACGGCGTATCGGCAACCTGGGTATCGGCTATTTCTCCACCCAGATGCAGGACGGCACCCGCAGTCGGCTGGTCAACCTGTCGTGGTCGCGCAGCCTGCCGGGCAGCAGCAACCTGTTCGTGTCGCTCAACCGGCAAATCGGCCAGCCCGGCTACTCCGCCTTGCTGCAGTGGGTGATTCCTTTCGACCTGCGCTCGACACTCAGCGTGGCGCTGGAGCGCGACCGCAGCGGTGGCTATCGGCAGCGCAGCAACTTCGGGCGCAGCGCACCGAGCGACGGCGGCGTGGGCTACAACCTGGCTTACGCCGCAGGCAATGGCGACCCCTACGCCCAGGCGGACATGACCTGGCGCGCCCGGCATGCCCAGTACCAGGCTGGTGTCTACGACGATGCCGGCCGGCGCACCTACTGGGGCGACGTCAGCGGTTCGGTGGTGGCCATGGGCGGTGGACTGTATGCCAGCAACCGGATCGACGATGCCTTCGTGCTGGTCAGTACCGACGGCCATGCCGGAGTTCCGGTGAGCTTCGAACATCAGCGCCTCGGCGAGACCAACGCCCGTGGCCACCTGCTGGTGCCCTGGGTGCCTTCCTATTACCCGGGCCAGTACGCCATCGATACGCTGAACCTGCCGGCCAATATCCGCACCCCGGAGGTCGAGCGCAGCATTGCGGTGCACGAGGGCAGCGGGGCGATACTCGATTTCCAGTTGCGCCAGGTGGTGGCGGCCAGCATCGTGCTGATCGACAGCCGCGGCGAGGTGCTGCCACGCGGCAGCCAGGCCCGGCTGCAAGGCAGCGAGCGGCAGGCCGTCGTCGGCTGGGACGGCCTGGTGTATTTCGAGGGCCTGGAAAAAAGCAACGGCTTGCAGGTGGCGTTGCCGGATGGCGAACAGTGCCGTGCCAGCTTCGAACTGGACAATCTTGACGAGGAGATCGCCTTGGTGGGACCGCTGACATGTCGCTGAACGAGGCCAGGGTGACGATGCTACTGCTGGCGCTGCTGCTAGTCCCCGGGCTGGCCGTGGCGAACTGCACCGCGCCCGGTGCCGCGGTGTCCCTGGGCAGCACCAATTCCCTGAGCCTGCTCACCACGGCGCAACAGGCCGCCGGCAGCGGTGGCATCTCCTGCACCGGCAGCCTGACGCTGCTGGCCAACAACTTTACCCGCGTCACCCTGAACAGCACGCCGGTGCTGACTCGCGACGGCCGGCAGATCCCGCTGCAGGTGTTCACCAATGCCGGCTACACCAATGCCTTGCAGCCCGGCCAGCCGGTGATTCTCAATAACGCCACGCTGCTCAACCTGGGCGGCAGCGGCGCCAGCGTGCCGCTGTACTTTCGTACCGCCACGGGCGCCAACGTGCCGGCCGGCACCTACACCGCGACCCTCAGCCTGACCTGGCAATACGCGGTATGCACTGGCGTCAGTGCGGTCGGCATCTGCACCGGGTGGAGTCGCAGCCCCGGCACCTCGTTGCCCACCTGCACGCTGCTGAACTGTTCGCAACCAAGCACCTGGGGCGCCGGCAGCGCCGTCGTGGTAACCGTCAGCCTGGTGGTCAGCAAAGCCTGCGTGATCAGCGGCAGCGAACTGGTGATGGACTTCGGCAGCCAGGCACTGGTCAGCCAGTTCGCGCCGGTCACCCGCAGTGTCGGCGTCACCTGCACCAACACCGAGGGCTATACGGTGGGCTTCGACAACGGCCAGAACTACCAGGCGCCGTGGCGGCGGATGATGAGCGCCAGCAGCTTTCTCGGTTACAACCTGTACTTCCCCAACACCAGCACGGTGTGGACCAGCAGCCAGACGCTGCCGATGGTCGGCACCGGCCTGTTGCAGAGCATTCCCTTCCAGGGCGTCATCAACCCCGCACAGGCCAATGTGCCGGCCGGTACCTATACGGACAACGTGACGGTGATCATCCAGTATTGAGCAGGTATGCTGCGGCCTCGATTCCACGCTTGCCGGAGGGGCGATGAGCCTGCAGCGCTACAGCCATTGGGTTTTCGACATGGACGGCACCCTGACCATTGCCGTGCACGATTTCGCCGCCATCCGTGTGGCGCTGGAGATCCCGCCCGAAGACGACATCCTCCATCATCTGGCCGCCCTGCCGCCCGAGGTGTCGAAGGCCAAGCATGCCTGGTTGCTCGAGCACGAGCGCGAGCTGGCCATCGCCTCACGCCCGGCCGCTGGCGCCGTGGCCCTGGTGCGGGGCCTGCATGCCCGCGGCCTGCGTCTCGGCATCCTCACCCGCAATGCCCGCGAGCTGGCGCTGCTGACCCTGCAAGCCATCGGCGTGGATGACTGCTTCGCGCCGGCCGACATCCTCGGCCGCGACGAGGCGCCACCCAAGCCGGATCCCGGTGGCCTATTGCACCTGGCCGACCGCTGGCAGGTCGCGCCCCAGGACATGGTGATGGTCGGTGATCATCGCCACGACCTGGCCTGTGGCCGTTCGGCCGGTACCGCCACGGTGCTGGTCAACCTGCCCAGCAACCCCTGGCCGGAGCTGAGCGATCATTTCGTCGCCGATTGTGCGGCCCTTCAGCGGCTTGCCCTGGGGGCCGCTGCGGGCTGACAGCAGCCGCTGCCGGCCTGCAGGTCCTCGAGGATCGGGCAGTCGGGGCGGTGGTCGCCCTGGCAGTGGTCGACCAGGGTCTGCAAGGTGTCGCGCAGCGCCTCAAGCTCGGCGATCTTGCCGTTGAGCGCGTCGATATGCTCCACCGCCAGGGCCTTTACATCGGCGCTGGCGCGCTCGCGGTCGTGCCACAGCGCCAACAGCCGGCCCGACTCGGCGAGTGAGAAGCCCAGGTCGCGGGCGCGGCGAATGAAGCGCAGGCGCTGCAGGTCATCCTCGCCGTACTGGCGATAGCCGCTCTCGCTACGCCCGGCGCTGGGCAGCAGGCCGATGGCTTCGTAGTAGCGGATCATCTTGGCGCTGAGCCCGGTGTGCTTGGCGGCCTGACCGATATTCATCGCATTATTCCTCGATAGGGCGCGGGCGCCAGGTTTTCAACAACAGGGCATTGCTCACCACGCTGACGCTCGACAGTGCCATGGCCGCACCGGCGAGTATCGGGTCGAGCAGCCCGAAGGCCGCCAGGGGAATGCCCACCAGGTTGTAGATGAACGCCCAGAACAGATTCTGGCGGATCTTCGCATAGGTGCGCCGGGCGATATCCAGGGCGGCGGGCACCAGCCGCGGATCGCCGCGCATCAGGGTGATACCGGCCGCCTGCATGGCCACGTCGGTGCCGCCGCCCATGGCAATGCCGACATCCGCTGCGGCCAGGGCCGGGGCATCGTTGATGCCGTCGCCAACCATGGCCACCACGCCGGTTTCCTTCAGCTCGCTGACGATACGCGCCTTGTCTGCCGGCAGCACCTGGGCGTGCACCGAGTCGATGCCCAACTGGCGGGCGACGGCCTGCGCACTGCCCAGGTTGTCGCCGCTGATCAGGTGGCTGGTGATATGTCGCCTGGCAAGCTCGCCAATCGCCGCATGGGCGCCGTCCTTCAGGGTGTCGCCAAAGGCGAACAGGGCGAGCACCCGCGGTGTGTCGCCCGGTTCGATCAACCAGGACAGGGTACGCCCCTCGGCCTCCCAGTCATGGGCGGCCGCGGCCAGTTCGGCCGGCTCGGCGGCGCCGCTTTCCTGCAGCAGGCGTCGATTGCCGAGCTGCAGGGCGCGCCCTTCGACCTGCCCGGCGATGCCGCGACCGGCCAGGGCCTGGCTGGCGCTGAGCGGCGCGAGGGCCAGCCGCGCTTCCTGGCAGCCCTGTAGCACCGCCTTGGCCAGGGGATGTTCGCTGCCTTGCTGCAAGGCACCGGCCAGGCGCAGCGCTTGGCGATCATCGATCTCGACGCTGTGCAGATGGGCGATCCGCGGGGTGCCGGAGGTCAGGGTGCCGGTCTTGTCGAAGGCCACCACGCTGACGCCATGGGCAACTTCCAGGGCCTCGGCGTCCTTGATCAGGATGCCGTGGCGGGCGGCCACGCCGGTACCGGCCATGATCGCCGTGGGCGTGGCCAGGCCGAGGGCGCAGGGGCAGGCGATCACCAGCACGGCCACGGCGTTGAGCAGCGCCTGCTCGATACCGGCACCGAGGCTTAGCCAGGTGATCAGGGTCAGCAGGGCGACCAGCAATACCACCGGCACGAACACCTGGCTGACCCGGTCCACCAGCTTCTGGATCGGCGCCTTTGCCGCCTGGGCGTCCTCGACCAGGCGGATGATCCGTGACAGCACGGTTTCCGCGCCCAGGGCCGTGGTCTCGATCAGCAGGCGGCCTTCGCCATTGATCGCCCCGGCAGTCACCCGATCGCCCGGCACCTTGGCCTGGGGCAGGCTCTCGCCGCTGATCAGCGCTTCGTCGGCGTGGCTGCTGCCCTCCAGCACCTTGCCATCGACCGCAAAGCGCTCGCCCGGCCTGACAACGATTGAGTCGCCGATACTCAGCGCGCTGACCGCCACCTGCTGTTCGACGCCCTCATGCAGGCGCGTGGCCTGATCGGGGCGCAGCGCCTGCAAGGCACGTATGGCGCCGGTGGTCTGGCGCTTGGCACGGCTCTCCAGGTATTTGCCGAGCAGGATCAGGGCGATGATCACCGCCGAGGCTTCGAAGTACAGGTGCGGCATCTGCCCGGCCGGGGTGATCGCCCATTGATAGAGGCTCAGGCCATAACCGGCGCTGGTACCCAGGGCGACCAGCTGGTCCATGTTGCCGGCACCGCTGCGCAGCGCATGCCAGGCGGCGCGATAGAAGCGCGCGCCGAGCACGAACTGCACCGGTGTGGCCAGCAGGAACTGTGCCCAGGCCGGCAGCATCAGGTGCACGCCAAAGGGCGTCAGCAGCATGGGCAGCACCAGCGGAGCGGCCAGCAGCAAGGCCAGCGCCAGGTGCCAGCGCTCGGTGTTTGCAGGGCGCCCATCCTGCGCGGCAGCTGCTGCCACCGGGCTGGCCGAGTAGCCCGCCGCCTCGACGGCCTTCAGCAGGGCCTGGGTATCGGCAGCGGGCAGTACCTGCAGCCGGGCGCGTTCCGTCGCCAGGTTGACACTGACCGCGAGCACGCCGGGCTGCTTGGCCAAGGCGCGCTCGACGCGGCCCACGCAGCTGGCGCAGGTCATGCCGGCAATGGCCAGGTCCAGGGTTTGCCCGGCTACTTCATAACCGGCCTTCTCGACGGCGGCTATCAGCGCCGGCAGTTGTTCGGCAGGCGCCTGCACCCGCGCCCGCTCGCTGGCCAGGTTGACGCGGGCGTCGCTGACCTGCGCCACGTCGCGCAGGGCACGCTCGACCCGGCCGGCGCAGCTGGCGCAGGTCATGCCGCTGATCGGCAGATCGAAAGTGGGCATGGTGCTCTCCGTGATTCAGGCAGATGCCTACAGGATCAACCTTGCCACATGGGCAAGGTCAAGCCCCCGGGCAACCGCTCGGGATCACTGGCTGGAGGGCGCGGGGGTCAGGTACGGCCCGGAAGGGCTCAGGCCGATGCGGTAGCGGCGGATCTCGCCGGCAGTCAGGCTCAGGCGCTGGCTGTCGAGGGGCGTGATGCCGGCCTGGCAGCTTTCGGTGCCGAGCATGCCCAGGCGCACCGACACGTCGCCGGGCGGCAGGTTGAAGGACACCGACTGGCCCTGGAAAAGCCGGGCGGCGAGCTGGTCCTGCAGGTACACGCCGAACTCGCACGGTGAGGCGACTTCCAGGCGTTCGCGGGAAATGATCAGCACGGCGTAGCCATCGCCCATGGTGGTGTGCGACGGCAGCACCTGGGCGAGTGCCGGCAAGGGCAGGGCGAGAAACAGTGAGAACAGCAGGCGCGTCATGGTCAGACCATAGGAAGGTTGAGTGATCTGAGCTTGGCTGAGGTTGGCGGGTTCAACAAGCGCCATGTTGACCTTGCCCCGCTGGCAAGCCCGATACTCACCCGCACCCCAATCGATGCCCATGGGCAGAGGAGATGACGATGCAGGTATTCAAGGTGGATGGCATGACGTGTGCGCATTGCCAACGGGCGATCACCGGGGCCGTACAGGCGATCGATGCGGCGGCGCAGGTACAGGTTGATCTTGCCGCGGGTGAGGTGAGGGTGCATACCACCCACCCGGTGGATCAGGTGCTCGAGGCGATCATCAATGCGGGTTACAAGGCCGAGGCGGTGCCGGCGGCTAAGACCAGTCACTGAGCAGGCCGCGAAACAGCCCGTCGATCATGATCGGCCCGTCGTGCTGCGGGTCGAACAGGCTGTTGTCGCGCAGCCAGTCGCTGAGCATGCCGACGATCAGCGCGTGCAGGGTGCGTGCGGCCACGCGCGGCGTCATGCCCGGGCGCAGGCGTTGCCGGGTGGTTGGCTGGGCGAAAATCGTCTCGCACAGGTCGATGAACTGATTGATGAATGCCTCGTGACGCTCTTCGGCCTCGCGCAGTTCCTCGGTGAATTCGCAGCGGTGCAGCAGGATGGTGAAGATCCGCCGTTTCTGCTGGTCTTCGGCGATCCCGGCGATGCCCTCCACGCACAGCGTGCGCAATGACTGCAGGCCATTTCCCTGGGCGTCTTCGAGCAGGCGGCTGGCCAGTTGCTCTGGCGGCAGACGCACCTGGCTGAGCATGTCGTGGAACAGGTGGGCCTTGTTCTGGAAGTGCCAGTACACCGCGCCGCGGGTCACGCCGGCGTGCTTGGCGATGTGCTCCAGGCTGGTGTGCGCGACGCCCTTCTCCAGAAACAGTATCTCGGCGGAGGCCAGAATGGTGGCGCGGGTCTGCTCGGCTTGCTCTTTGGTTCGACGCATACGACAGGATCAGATCAGTTCAGGAAGCTGCGAGTGTAATTATTTTTTGCAGCGGATGTTTGTTTTACAGACGAACTTGTATGTAATTGTCGGCGTCCATTCTCGTTAAGCGCGCACAGCGCTTTATCTTGTCTTCAGCCCAGGGTGGGACAGCCGCCGGGAACCATGCCAATGCCGCTTCGTCTGTTACTGATTCTGGGTTCGCTCAGCGCTTTCGGCCCGCTGGCCATCGATTTCTACCTGCCCAGCTTTCCGGCGCTGGCGCTGGCGTTCGATACCGATACCGAGCACGTACAGCTTTCGCTGGCCTCCTATTTCGCCGGGCTGGCCATCGGGCAGCTGGTCTACGGGCCCCTGGCCGATCGCTTCGGCAGGCGCGGGCCGCTGCTGGTCGGGGTCTCGCTGTTTACTCTGGCTTCCCTGGCATGCGCCTTGGCGCCCAGCCTGGAATGGCTGATCGCCGCCCGGTTCGTCCAGGCCCTGGGTGGCTGTGCCGGTATGGTGATATCCCGCGCCGTGGTGCGCGACCTGTGCGACCCGATCAGTTCCGCCAAGGTGTTTTCGCAACTGATGCTGGTTATGGGCCTGGCGCCGATCCTCGCGCCAGTGGCCGGTGGCTTGTTGCTCAACCTGTTCGGCTGGCCAGCGATCTTCGTCTGCCTGACGCTGTTCAGCGCAGCGTGCCTGGTGGCCCTCAGCCTGTGGCTGCCGGAGACGCTGAACCCGCACGTGCAACCGCCTCCGTTGAGTGGCGCCCTGAGGGAGTACCGGCGCCTGTTCAGCGATCTGCCCTTTATCGGCCATGCGCTGACCGGCGGCCTGGCCATCGCCGGCATGTTCGCCTACATCGCCGGCTCGCCCTTCGTGTTCATCGAGCTCTATGGTGTACCGGCCGAGCATTATGGCTGGCTGTTCGGCACCAATGCCGCCGGCTTCATTCTTGCCGCCCAGGTCAATGCCTGGCTGGTGTCACGGCACGGGCCGGCCTACTGGGCCAGGCGCATCGTCTGGTTTTACCTGGCCTGCGGTATCGCTTTGCTGGTGCTGGCGTGGATAGGGCCACAGGCACTGTGGCCGTTGATGCTGCCGTTGTTCGGCTGCATCGCCTCACTGGGCATTCTGCTGCCCAATACCTCGGCCTGCGCGATGGCCGGGCAGGGCCGCCACGCCGGCAGCGCCTCGGCGCTGATGGGCAGCCTGCAGTTCACCATCGCAGCGAGCGCGGCCTCCATGGTCGGCGTGCTGCATGACGGCAGCGCGGTACCCATGGCGCTGGTCATCTTCAGCTGCGGCGTGCTGGCGGTGGGCGCTTCACGCCTCACCCGCTGGGCGGAGCGGCGCGCTGGGCACCCGGTGGGCTGAGGCTCAGCTGGCCAGGCGCTGCTCGGCGGGCAACGGGTGCGGGGCCTGTACCCGAGCCTGCAGCGTCGCCACGAACTGACGCGCTTCTTCTTCGCTGCGGAAATTGACCTGGTGTTGGCCCAGGCACACCTGCCAGCAGGTGCCGCGTAGGCCTTGCGACGCACGGATCTGGATGTCCATCGACCTGTCTCCCGGTGAGGGTGGAAACAGTCTAGCCGGTGTTCATGTAAATGACATGACGCCGCTCAATGAAAGATCGTTGCGCACGCACTTTTGCCCAGGCAAAAAAAGACCCGGCAAAGTGCCGGGTCAATAACCGTGATTAGCCTGATGAGGAGATAACCTGAAGAGTCCGACCTGGGGCTCTTGAGCTTATCGACCGATCTCGCGATCAGCTGATGCAAATAATAGCAATTCTCATTACATAGTCAACTGCACTATGGAAATTATTTTTATCGATCGTCCTCATCGCGATTTGCGGTCTGCCTGAACGCAGAACCCGGCACGTGGCCGGGTTCTCGGGAGCGGGGCGGATTTTCTCAGCCTGGCTGGCGCAGGCCGGTGATTTCCTTGTTGAGCAGGTCGATGCGCCTGGCCATGCTTTCGACCAGGCTGTGGGCGATGCGCGGGTTGCTTTCCATCAGGCTGAGGAACTGATCCTTGGGGATCACCATCACCGTGCAGGCCTGGCTGGCAATCACCGTGGCACTGCGCTTCTCGTTGGTGAACACGGCCATGGCGCCGAAGATTTCGTCCTTCTGCACGTCGCCGACCTTCATGCCATCGACGAATGCCTCGGCGTGGCCGTCGATGATGATGAACACATGGTCGGCTTCGTCGCCCTGGTTGATCAGTGCATCGCCCTTGGCGAAATGCTTGAAGCCGGTGGCTGGGCGAATCTCGGGTTGCTTGAGGCGTGCCAGGGCATCGGAGAGCAGTGCGGTATGCCCGACCAGATATTGAATGAACAGCTCCTGGCGCGGTTCGTCGGCATAGATGTGCTTGAACACCTCGCTGCGCGAGTAGGGGATCAGTGTCAGCGGCTCGTCGCTGGTGTAGCGGCAGCTCGGCAGGTCGATACCCTGGCGCAGCCCGACCAGGTCGCCTTCCTGCAGGTAGAACAGCGGACGCTCGTCGACCAGCGCATGCAGCAGGCCGTTATCGATGATGAACAGCTGGTTGCTGGGCAGGTCGCTCGCCAGGTTTTCGCTGCGCTCGACCTGCAGCGGCTCACCGCAGGGGCTGAGCCCGTCGAGTAGTTTTCCGGGGATGCTCTGCAAGCGGCTGATCAGTTGGTCGGCGTAGGCCGGTTGTTCCCCGAGTAGATACATGGTGATTCCTTGGGCTGCTCGTGCTGGATGCGCACGAAAATCCCTGAAACGATAATACTCGCCGCGCTCCAGGTAAATCGGTCTCGCTGGGGCTTGTGAACCAGCGCCTGTTCCAGGGCTCGTCCGGCCTCCTGGGTTCAGTCACCGGTGGCGGCGGCCTCCAGTTGCAGGTTCAGGCTCTCCTTGCGCGTCGGCGAGAGCTCGCTCCAGTGAATGTCCAGCAGTGCACCTTCGATGGAGTAGAGCAGTACCTTGGAGGCGCGGAAGCCGCGGGCGCGAACCGCCCGATAGGCCTCGACGGCCCCGTGCCTGCGCAAGTCGCTGGCGCTGTGAATGCCCACCGCGTGCAGCCACTGCGACGAGGTCTTGCCGAGGTTCTTGAGGGTCTGCAATTCGTCGTTCACGCCATCTCCTCCTGCCGCGTTTGCGCCGCGATGCCCCGTGCCGCCACCGCAAAAGTGTAGGCGCGGCATGGCGGCACTGCTGCGATCTCGCGTTACAGGCTGCTACAGGTGGTTGGGATGGGTGCGATAGCGCAGGCGGGTGCCGAAATTCATCGACATGAGGATTTCGTCGGCGCTGAGTTCGACCGGGAAGTAGGCGCCCGATATCTGCGCATGGGCGATGCTGGCACCTTCGAGCTGTGCGTTGCGAAAGTCCACGCCGCGCAGATCGGCGCCGCGGAAATAGGCATCGGTAAAGTCGATGCCCTCGGCATCGAGGCTGCGCAGGTCGAGCCCGCGGAAGTCCCCACCGCTCAGGTCGATGGGTTCGCCCTTGGGTCGCTGCTGGTTGAAGGCAGCGACGTCGTCATTGTGCAGCAGTCGGTAGAGCGGGGTGTCCAGCTGGCGCGGTTGGCTCATGGTGGCAGTCGTCCGGGGGAGGCTTACTGCCAGTATAGAAGAGCTTTGTCGCGCCGCTGGCCAGCCGTCAGAGGCTGGGGAAACGCTGGCGAACCGCGCTGACCAGTTCGGCCAGGCTGGCGCTGTCCGGGGTGTCCACGCGCTTGCAGTAGGGCAGTTCGGTTTCCTCCAGCGGATCCTGGCCGGCGCGCTGCGCCTCGATTACCGCCAGGGTCGCGTCGGACGGGTCGCTGCCTTCCAACTGGCGCTGCTGCAGCCAGCTGGCGAGCACCGCGTCCGGCGCGTGGCAGTCGAGGATCAGGAAGGGCACACCGGTGTCGTCGGCAACCTGCTGGGCGGCCTGGCGCTGCGGACGCTTGAGGAAGGTGGCGTCCAGCACCACCGGGTAACCCGCGTGCAAGGCCAGATCGGCCAACGTGTTGAGGTGCTGGTAGACGGTATCGCTGGCGTCCTGGCTATAGATCCCGGCATTCACCTCGGCAGTGTTCTGCTGGCCCAGCAGGCGCTTGCGCTCGACGTCGGAGCGGATGCGAATCGCGCCCAGCGCCTCCACCAGGCGCAGCGCGACCTGGCTCTTGCCGACCGCCGACACGCCGCGGGTGATCGCCAGCAGGCGCGCGGGAATGGCGCTGTAGCTTTCGGCGAGGCTGGCGTAGGCGCGGTATTGGCGCAGGATCACCGCACGTTGCACGGCATCCTGCTCCTGGCCGAGGCGGAACAGCGCGACCTTGGCGCGCACCAGGGCGCGGTGCGTCTTGTAGAGGTTGAATACCTTGAGCGAGGCGTAATCACCGGTGTGCTCCAGCCAGCCGTTGAGCAGGCGGCGCGCCAGGCATTTGAGGCCGCGGTCTTCCAGGTCCATGACCAGGAAGGCGGTATCCAGGGCGATATCGGTGAAGCGGAAGGGCTCGTTGAATTCGATGCAGTCGAACAGCGTGGCGCGTCCGTCCAGCAAAGTCGCGTTGCCCAGGTGGATATCGCCATGGCACTCGCGGATGAAACCATCCCGCGCCCGCGCTTCGAGGTCGGGCCACAGACGCTCCAGGCTGGTCTCGGTCCAGGCTTCCAGGGCGTCGAGCTGCTGCAGGTCGGCCTTGTCGCTGAGCATCGGGCGAATCTGCTCGAAGTTCTGCCGCAGCGGGGCGACGATGGCGGTGGCGTTGCACAGCGGGTGGTCGGCGGGCACCACGGGGGTGTCGCGGTGGAACTCGGCGATCTGCTTGGCCAGCGCGTCGATATGGGTTTCATTGAGCTCGCCGCGGGCCTGCACCTGGGCCAGCAACTGCTCTTGCGGGAACTGGCGCATCTTCAGCGCGTATTCGAACACCGTGGTGTCGCTGCCGATTTGCGGTGCCTCGGGGCTGCCACCGATCGGCAACACCTGCAGATACAAATCCTCGGTCAGGCGCTGGTTGAGCCGCAGCTCCTCCTCGCAGAAGTGCTTGCGCGCCTGCAGCGAGGTGAAGTCGAGAAAGCCGAAGTCGACCGGTTTCTTGATCTTGTAAGCATAGGGGCCGGTCAGCACGACCCAGGAAATATGGGTCTCGATGACCCTGAAACCGTCTACCGGGTGCGGATAAAGGGCCGGGTTCTGCAAGGCGGTAATCAGGGCTTGGCTCACGGACGATCCTTGGCATTTAAAAGTGGGAACAGGCGCGCATTATGGCCCCTCGCTGGCGCACTGCAAACCGCTGGCAGTCGCTGCCGGCGCTTCGTAAAGTGCGTATAATGCCGCGCCATGACTCGTACCCGATCTTCCCGCTCCCGTTCCAAACGCCGCCCCCGTGGCATGCGCCCCTTGCTGGGCTGGGCTGTAAAGCTCGGCTTGGTAGGCTTGGTGCTGTTCGCCGGCTTTGCGGTTTACCTCGATGCCATCGTCCAGGAGAAATTCTCCGGCAAGCGCTGGACCGTTCCGGCCAAGGTGTATGCCAGGCCGCTTGAGCTGTTCGTCGGCCAGAAGCTGGCCAAGGACGACCTGCTCAAGGAAATGGACGCCCTCGGCTACCGCCGCGAGAGCGTGGCCAATGGCCCGGGCGCCGTGGCCGTTTCCGGCAACAATGTGTCCCTGCATTCGCGCGGCTTCCAGTTCTACGAGAGCGCCGAGCAGGCTCAGCAGGTCAATGTGCGGTTCTCCGGTGACTACGTCGCCTCGCTGACCAAGGCCGACGGCAAGGACCTGGCCGTGGCGCGGCTCGAGCCGATGCTGATTGGCGGTTTGTACCCGGCGCACCAGGAAGACCGCGTGCTGATCAAGCTCGATCAGGTGCCGGCCTACCTGGTGGAAACCCTGGTGGCGGTCGAGGATCGCGACTTCTTCGAGCACTTCGGTGTATCGCCCAAGGGCATCGCCCGCGCCGTGTGGGTCAACGCCTCGGCCGGCCAGTTGCGCCAGGGCGGCAGTACCCTGACCCAGCAGTTGGTGAAGAACTTCTACCTGACCAACGAACGCAGCCTGACCCGCAAGATCACCGAAGCGATGATGGCGGTGCTGCTGGAGCTGCATTACGACAAGCGTGAAATCCTCGAGGCCTACCTCAACGAGGTATTCCTCGGTCAGGACGGCCAGCGCGCGGTGCATGGCTTCGGTCTGGCCAGTCAGTACTTCTTCAGCCAGCCGCTGTCCGAACTCAAGCTCGAGCAGGTGGCCTTGCTGGTCGGCATGGTCAAGGGCCCGACGTTCTACAACCCGCGCCGCAATCCGGAGCGGGCGCTGAACCGCCGCAACATGATTCTCGACCTGCTCGCCGAGCAGGGCGTGGTGTCGCCTGAAGAGGCCGCCGCCGCCAAGGCTCGTCCGCTGGGCGTGACCCAGCGTGGCAGCATGGCCAATGGCTCGTTCCCGGCCTTCCTGGATCTGGTCAAGCGCCAGTTGCGTCAGGACTACCGTGACGAGGACTTGACCGAAGAAGGCCTGCGCATCTTCACCAGCTTCGACCCTATCCTGCAGCTCAAGGCCGAGGAAGCGCTGGCGGAAACCTTCAAGCGCCAGGCCGGCCGCAAGGGCTCCGACGAGGTCGAAGCCGGCATGGTGGTGACCAACCCGGAAACCGGCGAGATCCAGGCGCTGATCGGCAGCCGTCAGCCACGCTTCGCCGGCTTCAACCGTGCGCTGGACGCCGTGCGCCCGATCGGCTCGCTGATCAAGCCGGCCATCTACCTGACCGCACTCGAGCGCCCCAGCCAGTACACGCTGACCACCCGGATCCAGGACGAACCCTTCTCGGTGAAGGGCCAGGATGGCCAGGTGTGGAGGCCGCAGAACTACGATCGCAAGGCCCACGGTAGCATTTACCTGTACCAGGGCCTGGCGCACTCCTACAACCTGTCCACCGCCAAGCTTGGCCTGGAACTGGGCGTGCCGAATGTGCTCAAAACCCTCGAGCGCCTGGGCGTGTCGCGCCAGTGGCCGGCTTATCCGTCGATGTTGCTGGGCGCTGGCGCGCTGACGCCGATGGAAGTCACCGGCATGTACCAGACCATCGCCAATGGCGGCTTCAACACCCCGCTGCGGGGTATTCGCAGCGTGCTGACCGCCGAGGGCGAGCCGCTCAGGCGTTATCCGTATCAGATTCAACAGCGTTTCGACGCGGGCGCCATCTACCTGCTGCAGAACGCCATGCAACGCACCATGCGTGAAGGCACCGGCCGTTCTGTTTACAGCCAGCTGCCAAGCTCGCTGACCCTGGCAGGCAAGACCGGTACCAGTAACGATTCGCGCGATAGCTGGTTTGCAGGCTTCAGTCAGGATCTGCTGACCGTGGTGTGGATGGGCCGTGACGATAACGGCCCGACACCGTTCACCGGCGCGACCGGTGCGCTGCAGGCCTGGACGGGCTTCATGCGCCGTGCCGACCCGCTGCCGCTGGACATGCCGGTACCCGACAACGTGGTGGTGGCCTGGGTGGACGCAGCGACCGGGCAGGGCTCGGCGCAGAATTGTCCGGGGGCCGTGCAGATGCCGTATATTCGCGGCAGCGAGCCGGCTCCGGGTGCAGGTTGTGGTATTCAGGCCCCCGTGGACTCGGTGATGGACTGGGTGAAAGGCTGGTTGGAATAAGAGAGGTTTGCCGTGAGCAAGTGGTTGATTCCCGTTTTGACCGCCTCGGTGGTTCTGGGTGGTTGTGCCAGCGTTCCGCGTGGTTCCATCCCGGTTGTGGATTCCGGTAGTTCCGCCTACGAGCAGGACGACCGGCCTGGCGGTGGCTACAACAATGCCCCCGCGCAAGCGCAGCAGCCCCAAACCATGCCCGAGGATTCCGGAGTGGTGGTGATGGTGCCGGGTGGCGGTGCGCCGTCCGCGCCGATCGACACCTATGCGGCGCCGGCTGGCGCGCCTGCCAGCGGTGGCGGGCTGACCTTCGACGAGCCGCCGCTGAGCAGCGAGCCGTTGGGTTCGCCGAGCTACGGCAACTCGGCCCCGTCGCAGCCGTCGACGCCCAGTGGCATCCCCAGCGGTAATACCGGTGGTGGCCTGGCTGCCGACGAGCAGCTCGACGGGCCGGTGCTGGCGTTGCTGACCAGCGCCCAGCAGCAGCAGACCGGTGGTGATCTCAATGGTGCGGCGTCCAGTCTGGAACGTGCCCAGCGGATCGCTCCGCGTGAGCCGCAGGTGCTCTACCGCCTGGCTGAAGTACGCCTGGCCCAGGGCGATGCCGCCCAGGCCGAGCAGTTTGCTCGCCGTGGCCTGAGCTACGCCAATGGCCGTCCGGCCCTGCAGGCCAGCCTGTGGGATCTGATCGCCAAGGCCCGCCAGCAGCAGGGCGACGCCGCTGGCGCAGCCCAGGCCCGTGAGCGGGCCCGGGTCAACCTGTGAGTGTCACATCGGTCGCCCTGATCGCCGATCAGCTCTTGCTGATCGAACGGGCACTGCGGGTGCAGGGCTTGTGGGAGGCCAGCGCGCCCAGCATGGAGGCGCTGTCCAGCGAACAGCCGTTCTGTGTGGATACCCTGGATTTTTCCCAGTGGCTGCAGTGGATCTTCCTGCCGCGCATGAAGGCGATCATCGAGGCGGGTGCCGACCTGCCGGCAGTGTCCGGCATCCTGCCCATGGCCGAGCAGGTGTATGGTGCCGACAGTCACGAGGCTGCGGCGCTGCTCAAGGCATTGGGCGATTTCGACCGGCTGATCAGCGCGGGCCGCTAAGGCCCGCAGCATCCAGCGTTACTGGCAGTTTTCCTTGATCGCCTGCTTGGCGTCGGCGATGCGCTTCTGGCGCTCGTCCTCGCCGAGGCGGCGCATTTCCCCACCTTCCTCCTCCACGCGTACCCGCGGGTTGTTCTCCAGCTGCGCCAGGTTGTTGCGCTGCGTTTCGCAGTACTTCTTGCGCTCGGCTTCCTGGGCGGCAACCTCCTTCTTCACCTTGGCATCGGCAGCGGCTTGCTCGGGATCGGCGATGCTGTCGAAGGTCGGCGCCGGCTTCGCTTCGGTCGTCGTGGTGGGCGGTGGCGCTGCCGACGGATTGACCGTGGTGGATTGCTGGCCCTGGGGCGGTTGCTCGCCAAAATGGGTGACGCCCTGGGCGTCGACCCATTTGTAGATCTGTCCGGCCATGGCGCTCGCACTCAGGGCGAGCAGCAGGCTGCTGGTGAGAATCATGCGGCGCATGGAGTGTCCTTATGCAGGGTGCATCGGCTGATTGACGTACTGGCAACGCGAAGTTGCAACGCAGGTCGCCACTATAACCAATCGGCGTTCGGCGCAGGCGGGTCTGTTTCACATCGGCGCTATCCGGCGATCCGGCGATCCGGCGATCCGGCGACTCGGCGGTGGCTAAGGCATGGTTGCCGGATATCGCGTATTCCGTCACGCATCGCTTGACTTGCCGGTGGTGAATATCAACAATCGGTTGCTCGCTGTAGTGGGGTCAGCCGCAAGCTGGCTTCAGCTCAGTAGACATGAGGCGCTACCCGCGCCGACCTTTCGTTACACCCGCAACGCGTTACCTCGCGCTGGGTGGGAAAGCCCCGCAACACATCAGGGGCGGTCCCAATACTTGCTCAGTTGTAGCTGACGTAGTCGGCGACCACAGTCGCTCATGCTCTGCTGGCAGTAAACCTACTCGGGCCGACCCTGCAAAAGGGCGGTTTTCTGGCGTAATAGAGGTGAACAACGTGGAGCTTTTATCCGGCGCTGAAATGGTCGTCCGCTCGTTGCGTGACGAAGGCGTTAAGTACATCTATGGGTATCCGGGTGGTGCCCTCCTGCACATCTATGATGCCTTGTTCAAAGAACCGGAAGTGACCCACATCCTGGTTCGCCACGAGCAGGCGGCGACCCATATGGCCGACGGCTACGCCCGTGCCACCGGCAAGGCCGGCGTGGTGCTGGTGACTTCCGGGCCGGGCGCGACCAACGCCGTGACCGGTATCGCCACCGCCTACATGGATTCGATCCCGATGGTGATCATCTCCGGTCAGGTGGCCAGCACCGTGGTCGGCACCGATGCCTTTCAGGAAGTCGACATGGTCGGCATCTCCCGGCCGATCGTGAAGCACAGCTTCATCATCAAGCATCCTTCGGAAATTCCCGAAGTGATCAAGAAGGCCTTCTACCTGGCTGAATCGGGGCGTCCGGGCCCGGTGGTCGTCGATATCCCCAAGGACATGGGTGATCCGACCCAGAAGTTCGAATACAGCTACCCGAAGAAGGTCAAGCTGCGCTCCTACAGCCCGGCTGCCCGTGGGCACTCGGGGCAGATCCGCAAGGCGGCGGAAATGCTCCTCGCGGCCAAGCGCCCGATCATCTACTCCGGCGGTGGCGTTATCCTGGGTGGCGCTTCGGCGCAACTCACCGAGCTGGCCCGCGCCCTGAACGTACCGGTCACCAATACCCTGATGGGCCTCGGCGCCTACCCGGGCGATGACCGCCAGTTCGTCGGCATGCTCGGCATGCACGGCAGCTACACCGCCAACCTGGCGATGCACCACGCCGACGTGATCCTGGCCGTTGGCGCACGCTTCGATGACCGCGTCATCAATGGCGAGACCGCTGCCAAGTTCTGCCCGAACGCCAAGATCATCCATATCGACATCGACCCGGCGTCGATCTCCAAGACCGTCAAGGCCGACATCCCGATCGTGGGCCCGGTGGACAGCGTGCTGAGCGAAATGGTCGCCGCCCTCAGGGAGATCGAGCAGACCCCGGACAAAGACGCGCAAACCACCTGGTGGAAGCAGATCGACGAGTGGCGTGGCGGTGGCCGCCTGTTCCCTTACAACGAGGGCGACGGTTCGATCATCAAGCCGCAGACCGTGATCGAGACGCTGTGCGAAGTCACCAAGGGCGAGGCCTATGTCAGCTCCGACGTGGGTCAGCACCAGATGTTCGCGGCCCAGTACTACCGCTTCAACAAGCCGAACCGCTGGATCAACTCCGGTGGCCTGGGCACCATGGGCTTTGGCTTTCCGGCCGCGATGGGCGTCAAGCTCAACTTCCCGGATGCCGATGTCGCCTGCGTGACCGGTGAAGGCAGCATCCAGATGAACATTCAGGAACTGTCGACCTGCCTGCAGTACGACCTGCCGGTGAAGATCATCAACCTCAACAACGGCGCCCTGGGCATGGTTCGCCAGTGGCAGGACATGCAGTACAGCAGCCGTTACTCGCACTCCTACATGGAATCGCTGCCTGATTTCGTCAAGCTGGCCGAGTCCTATGGGCACGTGGGCATGCGCATCACGGATCTCAAGGATCTCAAGTCGAAGATGGAAGAGGCGTTCGCGATCAAGGACCGTCTGGTGTTCCTCGATATTGCCGTGGATACCAGCGAGCACGTCTACCCGATGCAGATTCGGGGTGGCGCGATGCGTGACATGTGGTTGAGCAAGACGGAGCGTACCTGACATGCGTCATATCATTTCCCTGCTGCTGGAAAACGAACCGGGAGCCTTGTCGCGTGTGGTCGGCCTGTTCTCCCAGCGCAACTACAACATCGAAAGCCTGACCGTGGCGCCAACCGAAGACCCGACCCTGTCGCGCCTGACGTTGACCACCATCGGCCATGATGACGTGATCGAGCAGATCACCAAGAACCTCAACAAGCTGATCGAAGTGGTCAAGCTGGTGGATCTGTCGGAAAACGCCCACATCGAGCGCGAGCTGATGCTGGTCAAGGTCAAGGCCACCGGCGCCCAGCGCGCCGAGGTCAAGCGCACCACCGACATCTTCCGTGGGCAGATCGTCGACGTGACGCCGAGCGTCTATACCATCCAGCTGGCCGGTACCAGCGACAAGCTGGACAGCTTCATCCAAGCCATCGGCACGGCGTTGATTCTGGAGACCGTGCGCAGCGGTGTCACCGGTATCGCCCGTGGCGACAAGGTGCTGAGCATCTGAGCACAGCGCTGAAATAAAGAACCCCGCCTGGTGCGGGGTTTTTTATGGCTTGAGCATTAGCGCTGGCGATTCCAG
Source organism: Pseudomonas sp. G34 (assembly GCF_031119625.1). Classification (GTDB taxonomy): domain Bacteria; phylum Pseudomonadota; class Gammaproteobacteria; order Pseudomonadales; family Pseudomonadaceae; genus Aquipseudomonas. Next base: position 5,122 of record NZ_JAVHZV010000027.1, on the reverse strand, counting down.
AAGGCCGCGATCAGCGGATCCTTGAGGCGCTTGTGCAGGGCGAACAGGCCGATGTCATAGGCCGTCAACGGCGGCTGGATATCGTAAATGCGGATGCGCGCGGCCAGGGGGCTGTTGTCCAGCACGATCTGCGGCACCACGCCGATCCCGAAACCCAGGCTGACCATGCTGACGATGGCCTCGTTGCCACTGACCTGGGCGTAGATGCGTGGCTTGATGTTGTGGTGCTTGAGCCAGCGGTCGGTGCGGGTGCGCGCCAGGCCTTCCTCGGAGAGGATCAGCGGTACGTCCTGCCAGGTGTCGGCGCCGGGATTCTTCAGTTGCTCGTCGCTCAACAGCTGCGGTGCTTGCGGGCCGATGAAGCGCAGCGCCGAACGGGTGATCGACTGGAACTCGACGCCGGCCGGCAGGTTGTCCGGGCGCGCGCCGATGGCCAGATCCTCGATGCCCTGCTGCACGCGCTCGACGGCCTTGGCCGGATCGCCGGTGTGCAGCTTCATTTCGATGCGCGGGTAGTCCTGGCGAAAGCTGCTGAGAATCTCGTACAGGAAGCTGTAGCTCGCCGTCACCGAGCAATACAACGACAGCTCGCCATGCAGCACCAGCTGGTCCTGCCTGAATGTCTGGCGGATGGCCTGCCAGCCGTTCATGACCTCGCTGGCGTACTGGCGAAACTGCTGGCCTTCGCGAGTCAGGCGCACCGAGCGGTTGTCGCGCACGAACAACGCCGCGCCGACTTCATCCTCGAGCTGCTTGATGCTGCGGCTGAGCGCGGAGGGGCTCACATGCTGCTCGCGGCTGGTCTTGCCGAAGTGCAGGTTGTCGGCCAGGGAAAGAAAGAGACTGAGGGCGTGGCTGTCCATTTACGTTTCATATATCGGCATGCTGTGTTGCGAATATATCATTTTACGCAATGGTGCGGATCACTTAAGGTAACTCCCGTAGCGGTGCTCGGCACCCCATCCCTTTCGCGATACAAGAGCCAAGAACATGAAAGTTTATTACGACAAAGACTGTGACCTCTCGATCATCCAGGGCAAGAAAGTTGCCATCATCGGTTACGGCTCCCAGGGCCACGCTCAGGCGTGCAACCTGAAGGATTCCGGCGTCGACGTTACCGTCGGCCTGCGTAAAGGCTCTGCTACCGTTGCCAAGGCTGAAGCCCATGGCCTGAAAGTTGCCGACGTGGCGTCTGCCGTCGCTGCCGCTGACCTGGTGATGATCCTCACCCCGGACGAGTTCCAGGGCGCGCTGTACAAGAACGAGATCGAGCCGAACATCAAGAAAGGCGCCACTCTGGCCTTCTCCCACGGCTTCGCGATTCACTACAACCAGGTCGTTCCGCGTGCCGACCTCGACGTGATCATGATCGCGCCGAAGGCTCCAGGCCACACCGTGCGTACCGAGTTCGTCAAAGGCGGCGGCATCCCTGACCTGATCGCTGTTTACCAGGACGCTTCCGGCAATGCCAAGAACGTTGCCCTGTCCTACGCCTCGGGCGTTGGCGGCGGCCGTACCGGCATCATCGAAACCACCTTCAAGGACGAGACCGAAACCGACCTGTTCGGCGAGCAAGCCGTTCTCTGTGGCGGCACCGTCGAGCTGGTCAAGGCCGGTTTCGAAACCCTGGTCGAAGCGGGCTACGCGCCGGAAATGGCCTACTTCGAGTGCCTGCACGAACTGAAACTGATCGTTGACCTCATGTACGAAGGCGGTATCGCCAACATGAACTACTCGATCTCCAACAACGCCGAGTACGGCGAGTACGTGACCGGCCCGGAAGTCATCAACGCCGAATCCCGCCAGGCCATGCGCAATGCACTCAAGCGCATCCAGGACGGCGAGTACGCGAAGATGTTCATCAGCGAAGGTGCCACCGGCTACCCGTCGATGACCGCCAAGCGTCGTAACAACGCTGCCCACGGCATCGAAGTGATCGGTGAGCAACTGCGTTCGATGATGCCGTGGATTGCGGCCAACAAGATCGTCGACAAAGCCAAGAACTGAGTCGAACCGATCAACGAAGAACGCGGCCCCGGCCGCGTTTTTTCGTTCCAGGCGCGGTACGAACAGTCCCCGGGCGAAGCTCGGGCAAAGAAAAAAGGCGCCGAGCTTACGAGCTGTTAATGCGCAGGCCGAAGCGATTTTTAACGCAGTACCAGCCTGCCCAGGCGCTTTTGGTAAAGAGCCGAGCCCGGGCTTCTGGTATAAAGCCCTGTACCCAGGCCGCCGTTAGGGCGAACGCTTTTGCGGCGGCTCGGTCGAAAATTCAAATCCGATGCAAGGTGTTGTTCATGAGCGAGCGTCCGCAAGAGCCCAAGTCGTCCCGGGACGATGACAGCTTACTGCCCATCGACGAGCATATTGAGGAAGGGCATGACGACGAGGGGCGCAAGGTGCGTCATCGCGGCATCTACCTGCTGCCCAATCTGTTCACCACCGCGAACCTGTTCGCCGGCTTCTATTCCATCATCAATGCCATGAACGGCAACTTCTACGTGGCGGCTGCCACGGTGTTCGTGGCCATGGTGCTGGACGGCCTGGACGGTCGCGTCGCACGCCTGACCAACACCCAGAGCGCATTTGGCGCCGAATACGACTCGCTGTCCGACATGGTCGCCTTTGGCGTCGCGCCGGCACTGCTGGCGTTCGAGTGGGCCTTGGGCAGCATGGGCAAGGTCGGCTGGATGGTCGCCTTCATCTATGTGGCCGGTGCCGCATTGCGCCTGGCGCGTTTCAATACGCAGATCGGCAGCGTCGACAAGCGCTACTTCATCGGTCTGGCCAGCCCGGCTGCTGCTGGCGTGGTCGCCGGTACCGTGTGGGCGTTCAGCGACTTCGGTATCCAGGGCTCCAACATGTCGTTCGTGGTCGCCGTCCTGGTGGCTGCTGCCGGCATGCTGATGGTCAGCAACATCAAGTACAACAGCTTCAAGAACCTCGACCTGAAAGGTCGCGTGCCGTTCGTGGCGATTCTTGCCGTGGTGCTGGTGTTCGCCGTGGTGTTCAGCGATCCGCCGCGTATCCTGCTGCTGATCTTCCTGGCCTACGCGGCATCCGGCCCGATTCAATATCTGCTGCGTTTGCGTCGTCGCAAGTCAGTGGAGTGATGTAATTTCCTGCAGACTCCGTAGTCTATTGGGCTGGTCTGTCCCGATACTGCGGAGTCATCATGCTGATCAAGCTGCGTCAGTCATCCGAGTGCAATGAATCGGATGTTACCCCCGAGTCAATCTATCTCTCCCGTCGCACCTTCATGTCAGCTGCCGCAGCCGGGGCCGCGCTAAGCAGCGTGCCTGCCTGGGCACAGTCGGCGCTGGGCGAACGCTATGCCGATGTCGAACCCGGCAAGGCGCCAGCCTGGTTGGCGGATCGTATCGCCGCAACCAAATGGAATGCGGTCACCGTCAAGGACGAAGCGATCACGCCGTTCCACGACGCCACCCACTACAACAACTTCTATGAGTTCGGTGCCGACAAGTCGGATCCCGCCGCCAATGCTGGCAGCCTGAAAACCGAGCCCTGGTCCGTGGTGATCGATGGCGAGGTCGGCAGGCCTGGCCGCTATGCGCTGGAAGACTTCCTCAAGCCGTATCAGCTGGAAGAGCGTATATACCGATTACGCTGCGTGGAAGCCTGGTCCATGGTGATCCCGTGGATCGGTTTTCCCATTTCGGCGCTGCTCAACAAGGTAGAGCCAACCTCGGCAGCCAAGTACATTCGCTTTGAAACCCTCAACGATCCGGACAGCATGCCGGGGCAACGCTCGCGGTTTGGGTTGATCGACTGGCCGTATGTAGAGGGGCTGCGCCTGGATGAGGCGATGAACCCCTTGGCCATATTGGCGGTAGGCATGTATGGCCGCGAGCTGCCTAACCAGAACGGCGCGCCGCTGCGCCTGGTGGTGCCCTGGAAGTACGGCTTCAAGAGTATCAAGTCGATCGTGCGCATCAGCCTGGTGAGCGAGCAGCCGCAAACCACCTGGCAAAGCATCGCGGCCCAGGAGTACGGCTTCTATGCCAACGTGAACCCGACCGTCGACCATCCTCGCTGGAGCCAGGCGCGCGAGCGTCGTCTGCCCAGCGGGCTGTTCAGCCCCAACGTACGCGAGACCCAGATGTTCAATGGCTATGCCGATGAGGTCGCCAGCCTTTATAGCAACCTCGATCTGCGGAAGAACTATTGATGCGGCACCCGTACTGGCGTCTTCTCGTTTTCGTGCTGGTCGCCGTGTGGCCGTTGTACTGGCTGTATCAGGCCTGGTCGTTCGCGCTGGGGCCTGATCCTGGCAAGGTACTGGTCGAGCGGCTGGGGCTGGGCGCGCTGATCCTCCTGCTGATCACCCTGAGCATGACCCCATTGCAGAAGCTCAGCGGTTGGTCGGGCTGGATGGCCGTGCGCCGCCAGCTCGGCTTGTGGTGTTTCGCCTATGGGGTTCTGCACCTGGCCGCTTACGCGGTTTTCATTCTGGGGCTGGACTGGTCGCAACTGGCCGTCGAGCTGCGCAAGCGCCCGTACATTATCGTCGGTGCGGTCGCGCTGTTCGGCTTGCTGCTGCTGGCCGTGACCTCCAATCGATACAGTCAGCGCCGCCTGGGCAAGTCCTGGAAGAAGCTGCATCGCCTCATCTACCTGATCCTGCCGCTGGGGTTGCTGCATATGTTGTGGATCGTCAGGGCGGATCTGCAGGAATGGGCTATCTATGCAGCGCTTGGAGCCGTGCTGCTGGTGCTGCGTATCCCCGCGCTCATGCGCCGAATCCCGCGGATAGGCGGGGCAGGGCAGAAAGTTCAGCCAAAGTGAAATAAACGGTTGACCAGAAATTATGGCGGCCTATAATGCGCACCACTTCCGGCGCAGCCTGATCTGAAAACTCCTTGTAGATCAATGAGTTAGACGAAAATAAAGGTTGCACGGACGGCGAATTCGAGTAGAATGCGCCGGCATCGACAGAGTGGTTTGAGTGGTTCTGTTGATGGTTCGGTCGGGTTTGATCGAAGGCGGTAAAAGAGGGTGTTGACAGCGGTTTGTAACGCTGTAGAATGCGCCTCCCGCTGGAGAGAAGATGATCTGGTCGGGCGCTGCAAGGTGTTGAGAAGAAAGAAAAAATTCTTCAAAAGCA
>NZ_JAVHZV010000026.1 GCF_031119625.1 Pseudomonas sp. G34 | reverse complement strand
CGGCTCGTGCCTTGCTTCGCGGCAAAACGGGCTCCGGCGCGGCCGTGCGTGAAACGGCAACAGACCCTACCTATCTGCGGCGTGCCCCCGCCGGCCTTTTCCGGTAGCATTCCGGGCATGTTTCGCCCCGCCTGGAAGCCTCAATGACCGACCGCATCACCCTGCTGCGTCCCGACGACTGGCACATTCACCTGCGCGACGGCGCCGTGCTGCCGCACACCGTGGCCGATGTCGCCCGCACCTTCGCTCGCGCGATCATCATGCCCAACCTGGTGCCGCCGGTGCGCAACGCCGTCGAAGCAGGCGACTATCGCCAACGCATTCTCGACGCGCGGCCGGCTGGCAACCAGTTCCAGCCGCTGATGGTGCTGTACCTCACCGACCGCACCAGCGCCGAAGACATCCGTGCGGCCAAGGCCAGCGGCTTCGTGTATGCGGCGAAGATGTACCCGGCGGGTGCGACCACCAACTCCGATTCCGGCGTCACCAGCCTGGACAACATCACCGGCGCCCTGGAAGCCCTGGCGGAAACCGGCCTGCCGCTGCTGGTGCACGGTGAAGTGACCCGTGCGGAAATCGACGTGTTCGACCGCGAAAAGGCCTTCATCGACGAGCACCTGTGCCGCGTCGTCGAGCGCTTCCCGACCCTCAAGGTGGTGTTCGAGCACATCACCACCGCCGATGCGGCGCAGTTCGTGAAGGAGGCCCCCGCCAACGTCGGCGCCACCATCACCGCCCAGCACCTGCTGTACAACCGCAACCACATGCTGGTGGGCGGCATTCGCCCGCACTTCTATTGCCTGCCGATCCTCAAGCGCAACACCCATCAGCAGGCGCTGCTGGAGGCCGCCACCAGCGGCAGCCCGAAGTTCTTCCTCGGCACCGACTCGGCGCCGCACGCCAGGCACGCCAAGGAAAACGCCTGCGGCTGTGCCGGTTGCTACACCGCTTATGCAGCCATCGAGCTGTACGCCGAAGCATTCGAAGACCGTGGCGCACTGGACAAGCTGGAAGGCTTTGCCAGCCACTTCGGCGCCGACTTCTACGGCCTGCCACGCAATACCGACACCATTACCCTGGTACGCGAAGCCTGGGTCGCTCCGGCGAGCCTGCCGTTTGGCGAGCAGACGGTGATTCCCCTGCGCGCTGGCGAAAGCCTGCGCTGGCGCTTGCTGGAGGCGGCTCGATGAGCGAAGAACTGTACGAAGACGACCAGGAACAACCGAGCAGCGGTGGCCCGCGGCACCCCATGGCGGCGCGCTTTCGCGGCTACCTGCCAGTGGTGGTGGACGTCGAGACCGGCGGTTTCAACAGCGCCACCGACGCCCTGCTGGAGATCGCGGCGACCACCATCGGCATGGACGAAGGTGGCTTCCTGTATCCCGATCACACGCATTTCTTCCGGGTCGAGCCGTTCGAGGGCGCCAATATCGAACAGGCGGCGCTGGATTTCACCGGCATCAAGCTCGACCATCCGCTGCGCATGGCGGTGAGCGAAGAGCATGCGCTGACCGAAATCTTCCGCGGCCTGCGCAAATCCCTGAAGGCCAATGGCTGCAAGCGCGCCATTCTGGTCGGCCACAACAGCAGCTTCGACCTGGGCTTTCTCAACGCCGCGGTCGCCCGCTGCGACCTCAAGCGCAATCCCTTCCATCCCTTCTCCAGCTTCGACACCGCCAGCCTCGCCGGCCTCGCCTATGGCCAGACCGTACTGGCCAAGGCGTGCCAGGCCGCCGGCATCGAGTTCGACGGCCGTGAAGCCCATTCCGCCCGCTATGACACCGAGAAGACTGCCGAGCTGTTCTGCGGCATCGTCAATCGCTGGAAGGAAATGGGCGGGTGGGAAGACTTCGACGAGTGAATGCCATGAAAAAATATCAGATCTTCATCGATGGGCAGGCCGGCACCACCGGCCTGCAGATTCGTCAGCGCCTGGCCAACCACCCGCAGATCGAGGTGGTCACCATCGACCACGACAAGCGTCGCGACGTAGAGGCCAAGCTCGAGCTGATGCGCTCGGTCGACGTCACCGTGCTGTGCCTGCCCGACGACGCCGCCAAGGAAACCGCTGCCCAGGCCCGTGAAGTCGGCTGCCGGGTACTCGACGCCAGCTCCGCGCACCGTACCGCCAATGACTGGGTGTTCGGCATGGCGGAACTGGCCAAGGGCCAACGCGAAGCCATCGCCAAGGCCGCCGCGGTAAGCAATCCGGGCTGTTATGCCACCGGCGCCATTCTGCTGCTGCGCCCGCTGATCGACGCCGGGCTGCTGGCTGCGGATCGCGAGCTGTGCATCAACGCCGTGTCCGGCTACACCGGCGGCGGCACCAAGATGGTCGAACGCTATGAGGGCGAAGGCGCGCCGGTCTATGCCGCCTACGGCCTGGGCTTCGATCACAAGCACATCCCGGAAATCCAGCACTGGAGCGGCCTCAACGCGCGCCCGATCTTCCAGCCGGCGGTCGGCAGCTACGACCAGGGCATGCTGGTGATGATCCCGCTGCAGGGCAGCAACGGCGCCGAGCTGCACGAAGCCCTGAGCGCCTATTACCAGGGTGAGCAGTTCGTGCAGGTGCAGCCTTACAACGAGATCGCGGCCGACACGGCGCCATTCATTACCCCCCACGGTTTGAACGGCAGCAATCGCGCCGAGCTGCAGGTATTCGGCGCCGGCAGCGGCCAGCAGGCGTTGCTGGTGGCCAAGCTCGACAACCTGGGCAAGGGTGCGTCGGGGGCTGCCGTGCAGAACCTGAACATCATGCTCGGCCTGGAAGAAGGGCTGTGCACGCACATTGGGTGAGCCCTGCCCCGCCCCCAAAAAACCGGCTCATGAGCCGGTTTTTTGTTGCCCTTCGTTTGGCACGACTGAACGCTGGAGGAACCGATGGTGGCACCAAAACGCCGCTCATCGAAAGTCGAGAAATTATGCCAATCAAGAGCCGGTTTATCTTTGACACGCATTCTCATTAACATTAGTATCCTTCGCATCAGTTTCAGCCAAACGACGGGCCAAGCCTATGTACGTCTGCCTCTGCGAAGGTGTCACCGACGGTCAGATCCGCGAAGCAATCTACGAAGGTTGCTGCAGCTACCGTGAAGTCCGTGAAACGTTGGGCGTTGCCAGCCAGTGTGGAAAATGTGCCTGCCTCGCCAAGCAGGTGGTGCGCGAAACATTGGGCGAGGTGCAACAAAGTCAGGTTGCGATGGCCTACCCGGCGAATTTTATTGCCGCTTGAATCAACCGATTTCAGAGAACCGGATCTAGCATCCGGTTTTTTTATGCCCGTAATTCAATGAGTTAGCGCCAAGACGCACAACTTAAACACTCTCATTTATATTTATTTTCACTTACATTTCAATAACTTACGTTTGACAGTCGGATTAGGCAAGCCCAGAATTCGCCATCGGTTACTTAATTCCAGGCAGGACGGGCTTCATCATGAAAGGCGACAAGACAGTAATTCAGCACTTGAACAAGATCCTCGGCAACGAGCTGGTCGCGATCAACCAGTACTTTCTGCACGCCCGCATGTATGAAGACTGGGGCCTGACCAAGCTGGGCAAGCATGAGTACCACGAGTCCATCGACGAGATGAAGCACGCGGACAAGCTCATCAAGCGCATCCTGTTCCTCGAAGGCCTGCCGAACCTGCAGGACCTGGGCAAGATCCTGATCGGCGAGAACACCCAGGAAATGCTCGAGTGCGACCTGAAGATCGAGCACAAGGCACACATCGATCTGAAAGCCGCCATCGCCTACTGCGAAAGCGTCGGCGACTACGCCAGCCGCGACCTGCTCGAAGATATCCTCGAATCCGAGGAAGAGCACATCGACTGGCTGGAAACCCAACTCAGCCTGATCAAGGCGGTGGGTCTGCAAAATTACCTGCAGTCGCAGATGGAAGAGTGATTGGGAGCAGCTGCGCGTCGGCCCTGCTGCGTTGAAAGCGAACTCAAAATGCTCATGTACAAAAGTACACTCCGCTTTTTCGCTTGCTTTCGCGGGGCCGCCTAGGCTTGCATGGCTCTAGCTCGCAAGCTCCAATCCGCAGCATCTACTGATGGATTAATTACGAAATAAAAAAACGGGAGCCTAGGCTCCCGTTTTTTTATTTCCGCTGACGCTTACTTCTCGACGAAGGCACGCTCGATCAGGTAATCGCCGGGTTCGCGCATGCGCGGCGAAATCTTCAGGCCGAAGCTGTCGAGCACTTCGCTGGTTTCGTCGAGCATGCTCGGGCTGCCGCAGATCATCGCGCGGTCGTCCTGCGGGTTGATCGGCGGCAGGCCGATGTCGGCGAACAGTTTGCCGCTGCGCATCAGGTCGGTCAGGCGGCCCTGATTCTCGAACGGCTCGCGGGTCACGGTGGGGTAATAAATCAGTTTTTCCTTCAGCGCGTCGCCAAAGAACTCGTTCTGCGGCAGGTGCTCGGTAATGAACTCGCGGTAGGCCACTTCGTTGACGTAGCGGACACCGTGAACCAGGATCACCTTCTCGAAACGCTCGTAGGTTTCCGGGTCCTGGATCACGCTCATGAACGGCGCCAGGCCGGTACCGGTGCTGAGCAGGTACAGGTGCTTGCCGGGGTTGAGGTCGTCGAGCACCAGCGTGCCGGTGGGCTTCTTGCTGATGATCACCTCGTCGCCTTCCTTGAGGTGCTGCAGTTGCGAGGTCAGCGGGCCGTCAGGCACCTTGATGCTGAAGAACTCCAGATGCTCTTCCCAGTTCGGGCTGGCGATGGAATAGGCACGCATGAGCGGACGGCCGTTTTCCTGCTGAAGGCCGATCATCACGAACTGGCCATTCTCGAAGCGCAGGCCCGGGTCGCGGGTGCACTTGAAGCTGAACAGCGTGTCATTCCAGTGGTGAACACTCAGAACGCGTTCGTGGTTCATGTTGCTCATGTAGAGGGGCTCCTGAAAACGTCGGGCACGCTGATTCTTAAGCGCAATTGCGCGGCATTCTAATCGCGGCCACAATATCTGTTAAATGAATTATCAAGATATGGGTTATCGGTTATATAGATATGCGATTCACATTGCGTCAACTCCAGGTATTCGTCGCCGTCGCCCAGCAGGAGAGCGTTTCCAGGGCGGCCTCCCAACTGGCTCTGTCGCAGTCGGCGGCCAGCACCTCGATCAGCGAGCTGGAACGACAGTCCAGCTGCCAGCTGTTCGATCGCGCCGGCAAGCGCCTGAGCCTCAATGCCCTGGGCCGCCAGCTGCTGCCCCAGGCGGTCGCCCTGCTCGACCAGGCCAAGGAAATCGAAGACCTTCTGAACGGTAAATCAGGCTTCGGTTCGCTCGCTGTCGGCGCCACCCTGACCATTGGCAACTACCTGGCCACCCTGCTGATCGGCGGCTTCATGAAGGTGCACCCGGAGAGCCAGGTAAAACTGCATGTACAGAACACAGCGCATATCGTGCAGCAGGTGGCGCATTACGAAATTGACCTGGGTCTGATCGAGGGTGACTGCAATCACCCGGATATCGAGGTGCAGAGCTGGGTCGAGGACGAGCTGGTGGTGTTCTGCGCGCCACAGCACCCGTTGGCGCAGCGGGGTAATGTCGGCATCCGCGAGCTGAGCGGTGAAGACTGGATTCTGCGTGAGCAGGGCTCGGGCACACGCCTGACCTTCGACCAGGCCATGCGCCACCACTCCGACGCCCTCAACGTGCGCCTCGAGCTGGAACACACCGAAGCGATCAAGCGCGCCGTGGAGTCCGGCCTGGGCATCAGCTGCATTTCACGGCTGGCGCTGCGCGACGCCTTTCGCCGTGGCAGCCTGGTACCGGTGGAAACACCGGACCTGGACCTGCGCCGGCAGTTCTATTTCATCTGGCACCGGCAGAAATACCAGACTGCCGCCATGCGCGAGTTTCTCGACATGTGCCGGGCGCTGACCGCCGGCATCCGCCGTAGCGACGAGATCGTGCTGCCCGAGGTGCGTTAGCCAAGCAGGATGATCGCCCACACGCTGGCGATCAGCGTCAGGGAAACCAGCTGGGCGGCGCTGCCCATGTCCTTGGCGGTCTTGGACAGCGGGTGCAGGTCGAGGGAAATGCGGTCGATCGCCGCTTCGACCGCCGAGTTGAGCAGCTCGACGATCAGCGCCAGCAGGCACGCGGCGACCATCAGCGCCCGTTCGCCCCGGCTGACATCGAGCAGCAGCGCGATCGGGATCAACACCACGTTGAGCAGCACCAGCTGGCGAAAGGCGGCCTCGCCGGTAAAGGCGGCGCGCAGGCCATCGAGTGAATAGCCTGCGGCATTGAGAATACGCTTTAAACCGGTTTGTCCTTTGAACGGCGACATGGGCAGTGAGCTATGGCTGGGAAAGGCGCGCAGGGTACGCGAGCGTACCGTGAAAATCCCGTGAAATCCGCCATCAGGCTGCCGGCACGGACTCCAGCTGCTGCAACAGCAGCGCCGCCTGGGTGCGCGTGCGCACTCCCAGCTTGCGGAAGATCGCCGTGACGTGGGCCTTGACCGTGGCTTCGGAGACACTCAGCTCGTAGGCGATCTGCTTGTTCAGCAGGCCTTCGCAGACCATGGTCAACACCCGGAACTGCTGGGGCGTGAGGCTGGCCAGCCCGGCACTGGCCGCCTTGGCCTCGTTGGTCAGGCTGACCGCCTCCTCGCTTTGCGGCGGCCACCACACCTCGCCCTCCAGCACCTGGCGCACGGCCTGCTGCAGCACCTCCAGGGAACTGGACTTGGGAATGAACCCGCTGGCGCCGAATTCACGGGCGCGTACCACCACCGCGGCTTCTTCCTGGGCGGAGATCATCACCACCGGCAGCTGTGGGTACTGCCCGCGCAGCAGCACCAGCCCGGAGAAGCCGTAGGCACCAGGCATATTGAGATCGAGCAGAACCAGATCCCAGTCGGTCTTCTCGGCCAGCCGGGCTTCCAGTTCGGCGATGCTGGCCACTTCCACCAACCGCACGCCCGCGCCAAGGCCCATCGTCAGGGCTTGCTGCAGCGCGCTGCGAAACAGTGGATGATCATCAGCTATCAGGATTTCGTAAGCGACCATGGCAGATCCTGTTCTTTTTATAGGCATACCGTGCTGCAGACCCCATCTGTCTGACAGCATGACGTACGGCGCCCACCAGCATGCCGAGCGCAGGCGGGGTGGTCAAGCACAGCGCTTTGCGGCAAAGTCTGCGCCATTTTTGCAGGGAGCTCACCACCATGGCCAACCACGCGCTGCGCGCCGATCTGCTGATGCTGGTTACCGCGATGATCTGGGGTTCGTCCTTCGTCGCCCAGCGGCTGGGGATGGATGCCATCGGGCCGTTTCTGTACAGCGGCCTGCGTTTCGCCCTGGCAGTGGTCGTGCTGTTGCCGGTGATCATGCTGCTGCGTCGCCGCCGCGCGCAACCGGCCTCGCCCATCAGCCGCCCGCTGCTGCTCGGCGGCAGCCTGATGGGCGCGGTACTGGCCCTGGGTATCAACCTGCAGCAGGTCGGCCTGCTGTTCACCAGCGTCACCAACTCGGGCTTCATCACCGGCCTGTATGTGATCGTGGTGCCCCTGCTCGGCCTGCTGCTGGGCCACAAGACCGGCCTGGGCATCTGGCTGGGCGCTTCTCTGGCGGTGGTCGGCATGTTCCTGCTCAGCGTGGGCGACGGATTTTATGTCGCCTCCGGTGACCTGCTGCAACTGGCTGGCGCCTTCGTGTGGGGCGTCCACGTGCTGCTGGTGGGCGTGTTCGCAGCCCGCCACGACGCCCTGGTGCTGGCCCTGGTGCAATTCATCACCTGTGCGCTGATCAGCCTTGCCCTGGCGCTGGTCTTCGAGCACCTGCCCGGCGCCGGGATCGTTCAGGCGCTGCCGGCGATCCTGTATGGCGGCATCTTCGGCGTGGCGGTGGGGTTTACCTTGCAGGTGATCGCCCAGAAGCATGCGATCGCCTCCCACGCCGCGATCATCCTGTCCCTCGAGGCGGTCTTTGCAGCCATTGCCGGCGCCCTGCTGCTGGGCGAATCGCTGTCCGCACGCGGCTATTTCGGCTGTGCGCTGATGTTCGCCGGCATGCTGCTCGCCCAGCTGTGGCGAAAACCTGCAGCGCTTACAGAAAGGGCTTGAGGCGCTCGTGCAAGGCGTCGCCAAGATCAACCGCGCGCGGGGCCTTGGAGGCCAGATAGTGCTGACTGAAAACATCCAGGTAGGCATTCAGCGCATCCGCCGCGCGCTCGTCCCCCGCCAGTTCCAGGCACAGCGCCGCAACCTCGGCGGTACACAGGTGATCATCGCGCTTGGAGCGGCGCAGCCGGTAGCGCGACAGCGCCTCGGGCTGCAGGCTGAGTACCGGCAGGCCATCCAGGTAGGGGCTCTTGCGAAACATCTTGCGCGCCTGGGTCCAGGTGGCATCGAGCAGGATGAACAACGGTCGCTTGCCCACGGGCGCCTCGACACTGCTGACCACCCGCTCGGGCTCGGCATATTCACCGGGAAACACCAGATAGGGTTGCCACTGATCATCCTCGAGCAAGGCCGGCAGGCCGGGATCGACTTCGGTGCGCGACCAGCCAAAGGCCGAGGTATCCGCCACCACGTCGGCGATCAGCCAGCCGGTGTTGCTCGGTTTCAGCGCTTCGACGTCATGCATTACCAGGCACACACCCGCGTTGGCAGAAACCCGGGGCTTCCATGCACACAGGCAATGGCTGGCGGCCAGGCGGCAGTCAGGGCAACGCGCCGCCCGCGAGCCCCTGGCCAGAAACGGTTTGACGCTACGCGCCAGGCGCGCGGCGCGCAATGCGTGAACGGCGTGGCTCATGGGCGCACGCTCGACCTGGTCGAGATCACGCAATGGAAAGCAAGGCAACACATGGCTGGCGAACCGCCTGACAAGAAGGGCGGGTAGTTTACCAAGGGCAAGCCGCCTGGTGCCGCTCAATACACACGCCGCCGCGACGACAAGCTTGCTAACATCGATCATCGGTTGTCGACTTGATTCGCCGGAACGAACATAACCGGCAGAGCTCGGTCTATTACCGCTCACTGCCTTCAGGAGTCTGCCCATGCAGCGCATCGCCCTATCCGTTCTCCTCGCCAGCCTGCTCCTGCCAGCCGCTCACGCCGCGTCGCTGAAGGACTTCGAGCTCACCAAAACCCTGGAAAAAGTGGCCAAGGAAAGCAGCGCCGGTACGCCCCGCGCGATCAACGAGGACATTCTCGACCGCGGTTACAGCGTCGAAGGCAACGAGCTGATCAATCACCTCAGCGTGCGCCCCGCGCACGCCGCGCAGATGCGCGGCAACCCCGATACGGTTCGCGCGCAACTGAGCAACAGCGTGTGCAGCAACCCGGGCTTTCGCAAGCTGCTGGCCAGCGGCGCGGTGCTGCGCTATGAGTTCAGCGAGATCCAGAGCAACCGCCCGATTACCACCGAGCGATTCGGCAAGGCCGACTGCCGCCTGTAAGCCATGCACTTATGGTAGAACCCAGGGCATTGACGCATAAAAGGAGTAGCGCCATGGACGATCACGCGAACGGCGAGCTGCCTGCAAGCGGTGATGCGCTGGCAGCCGACCTGGACGCCCTGGCCACGCGGATTACCCCCAGCGGCAGCACCAACGTCGCGCTGTACCGGGAAATGCTCGCCACCGTCGCGCGCATGGCCCAGGCCGACCGCAACCGCTGGGACGCCAAGATCATGCTGCAGACCCTGCGCGAACTCGAGCGCGCATTTGCCGTGCTCGAGCGCTTCCGCCATCGCCGCAAGGTCACCGTGTTCGGTTCGGCGCGCACCCAGCCCGGTCATCCGGTCTACGCCCTGGCCCGGGAGCTGGGCAGCACCCTGGCCCGCCATGACCTGATGGTGATCACCGGTGCCGGTGGCGGCATCATGGCTGCCGCCCACGAAGGCGCGGGGCGCGACAACAGCCTGGGTTTCAACATCACCCTGCCCTTCGAGCAATCCGCCAACGCGGTCATGAAGGGCAGCGACAACCTGCTGTCCTTCCATTTTTTCTTCCTGCGCAAACTGTTCTTCGTCAAGGAAGCCGACGCCCTGGTGCTCTGCCCCGGCGGCTTTGGCACCCTGGATGAAGCCCTGGAAGTGATCACCCTGATCCAGACCGGCAAGAGCCCGCTGGTGCCGGTGATTCTGCTCGACGAGCCGGATGGCACCTTCTGGCAGGGCCTGCTCGATTACATCCAGCAGAACCTGGACAGCAATGGCTATATCCTGTCCAGCGACATGAACCTGATGCGCCTGGTGCACGATGCCGAATCGGCCGCCCAGGAAATCGATCGCTTCTACGCCAACTTCCACTCCAGCCGCTGGCTCAAGGACCAGTTCGTGGTGCGCATGCGCCATGCCCTGAGCGAAGCGGCACTGGCCCAGCTGAACCTGCAGTTCGCTGACCTGTGCAAGCACGGCGATATTCAGCAACAGCGCACCGGTGATGAACGCATCGATGGTCGCGAACTGTGCGCATTGCCCAGGTTGCTGTTCGCCTTCAGTGGGCGCAATGCCGGACGGTTACGGGAGCTGCTCGACCTGATCAACCAGCCCGAGCATTGGCTGAGCTGAAGACCCTGTTGGTTGTAAAGGGACGCCTGCGCGTCAGGGGAAGGCGAACCGGGCGGTTCAACCTCAAGGGTTCGGGCTGTAGATCAGTCCTCGAAAGCGCCGCGTAGCAGTTGGCTGACCAGGTCCATCGGATAGCCGCGATACACCAGAAAGCGCATCTGCCTGGCCCGTTCGCGCGCATCGCCTGGCAGCTGCCCGGCAAACTTGCGTTGCCAGGTTTCCCGCAAACCGTCTCGCCAGTCGATGCCGCTGTCGCGCAGCGCCTGGTCGATATCCGCACGAGCCAGGCCACGCTGGGAGAGGTCATCACGGATGCGCTGCGGGCCGAAGCCCGAGCGCGCGCGGTAACTGATGAAGCTTTCCAGATAACGCGCTTCGGATAACAACCCTTCCTCGCTCAAGCGATCGAGGGCGGTTTCGATGTGCTCATCGCTGGCGCCGCGCTGGCGCAGTTTGCGCGCCAGCTCGACCCGACCATGCTCACGGCGCGCCAGCAGATCCATGGCGGCATGGCGTACCGCAACGGTGTTATCCAGAACGGCGGGCATCAGAAGTCGGCTTCGGTATCCACCAGATCATTGGCCGCTACATTGGCCTTGGTAGGCGCGGAAACCACCAGCAGCTTGTCGCGAATCTGCCCTTCGATCTCGCGAGCCACTTCCACGTTGTCTTCCAGGAACTTGGCGGCGTTGGCCTTGCCCTGACCGATCTTATTGCCCTTGTAGCTGTACCAGGCACCGGACTTCTCGACCAGACCCTGCTGCACACCGAGGTCGATGATCTCGCCGTTACGGTAGATGCCCTTGCCGTAGAGAATCTGGAACTCGGCCTGGCGGAACGGTGGTGCCACCTTGTTCTTGACGACCTTGACGCGGGTTTCGCTGCCGACCACTTCGTCGCCCTCTTTCACCGCGCCGGTACGGCGGATGTCGAGGCGAACCGATGCGTAGAACTTCAGGGCGTTACCACCGGTGGTGGTTTCCGGGCTACCGAACATCACGCCGATCTTCATGCGAATCTGGTTGATGAAGATCACCAGGCAGTTGGCGTTCTTGATGTTACCGGTGATCTTGCGCAGCGCCTGGCTCATCAGACGCGCCTGCAGGCCGACGTGCATGTCGCCCATCTCGCCTTCGATCTCCGCCTTCGGCACCAGGGCCGCCACGGAGTCGACGATGATCACGTCGATGGCGTTGGAGCGCACCAGCATGTCGGTGATTTCCAGGGCCTGCTCACCGGTATCCGGCTGCGAGACCAGCAGGTCGTCGACATTGACGCCCAGCTTGCCAGCGTAGTCCGGGTCCAGGGCGTGCTCGGCGTCGACGAAGGCACAGGTGGCGCCGGCCTTCTGCGCTTCGGCGATGACCTGCAGGGTCAGGGTGGTCTTGCCCGAGGATTCCGGGCCGTAGATCTCGACGATACGGCCTTTCGGCAGGCCGCCAATGCCCAGCGCGATATCCAGGCCCAGGGAGCCGGTGGAAATGGCCGGAATGGCCTGGCGATCATGATCGCCCATGCGCATGACCGCACCCTTGCCGAACTGTTTCTCGATCTGGCCCAGGGCAGCCGCCAATGCGCGCTTCTTGTTCTCGTCCATTGTATTCCTCACGTGATCAGAAGGGCCTGACGGCCAATAACTGTATAAGTAGCCAGTATTATTCCACAGGGCTCGGCACTCGCCTACCCCGCAACAGGATTTTCTTCGACCAATAGTCGCAACAGCCCCTGCAGGGCGGCTTCCACGGTTTGCCGGCGCACCGCATCGCGGTCACCGGAGAACTGCAAGCGCCGGCTGTACCGCGTGTCGCCATCACCCCAGGCGATCCACACGGTGCCGACCGGCTTGTCCGTGCTACCGCCGCCCGGCCCGGCCACGCCGCTGACCGCGGTGGCGTAGCGCGCACCACTCTGCGCCTGGGCGCCCTGCACCATGGCCTCGACCACCTCGCGACTGACCGCACCGACACTGGCGAAATACGCTTCGGGCACGCCCAGCTGGCGGGTCTTCTGGGTATTGGAGTAGGTCACGAAGCCTGCTTCGAACCAGGCGGAGCTGCCGGCGATACGGGTGATGGCTTCGGCGATGCCGCCGCCGGTGCAGGACTCGGCGGTGCTTACCTGGGCGCCCTGGGCCAGCAGCCGTTCGCCAAGGCGGGCGGCCAGGTCTGTCAGCTGGGAATCATCTACGTTCACGGCATACCTCCGCTCAAATCCGCAAGATTAGCACTTGCCTCAGGGCCCCAGCGCAGCAGCCATGCGTTGCCCATCGCCCAGGCGAAATGCACTAGCGCCGCCAACAAAAAAGCCGCGAAACCTTCAGTTCCACGGCTTTGCTGATGGGCTCGTACCACGGCCCCGGGTGCAGGCCCGGCGCCGCTGCGCTCGATCAGTTTCTTTGCGCGAGCGCTTTTTCAATCTTCTTGTCGGTGCTGTATTGGCTCAGCGCATAAACAGCCCAGATGGTCGCTGGCAGCCAACCAATCAGGGTTATTTGAAGAATCAGGCAGATGATTCCTGCAATGGGGCGACCGATGGTGAAGAAAGTAAGCCAGGGCAGGATCAGGGCAATCAGCAAACGCATGTCGATGTTTCCTTAATGATGAGATGGTTCTCCATGAGCGCGATATTTTCGGCCATGCCCGGTGTGCATTGCAAATCCCGCCATCGAGCCGCCGCGCCCTCGCGGCAACGCACGCTCGGCGATTGCCGGCGCGGGCCGCATGAGTATCAGCCGGCCCGATACCATGGCCAGTGATTCATCTGCGTTGCGGGGTTAAAGCGGGGGGTGTCGATACCGTACACTACGCGCTTTTGCGATTCAGCCGGACACTCGACACGATGAGCCAAAGCGACCTCAGTTCTCACACCCCGATGATGCAGCAATACTGGCGACTGAAGAATCAGCACCCGGATCAGCTGATGTTCTATCGCATGGGTGACTTCTACGAGATCTTCTACGAGGACGCCAAGAAAGCCGCCAAGCTGCTGGACATCACCCTGACCGCCCGCGGCCAGTCGGCGGGCCAGTCGATTCCGATGTGCGGCATTCCGTTTCACTCCGTCGAGGGCTACCTGGCCAAGCTGGTCAAGCTCGGCGAGTCGGTGGTGATCTGCGAGCAGATTGGCGATCCGGCCACCAGCAAGGGCCCGGTGGAGCGCCAGGTGGTGCGTATCATCACCCCCGGCACCATCAGCGACGAGGCCCTGCTCGACGAGCACCGCGACAACCTGCTGGCGGCGGTACTGGGTGACGAGCGCCTGTTCGGCCTGGCCGTGCTGGACATCACCAGCGGCCGCTTCAGCGTGCTGGAAATAAAAGGCTGGGAAAACCTGCTGGCCGAACTCGAGCGCCTCAACCCCGCCGAGCTGCTGATCCCCGATGACTGGCCCCAGGGCCTGCCGGCCGAGAAGCGTCGTGGCTCGCGTCGCCGGGCGCCCTGGGATTTCGAGCGCGATACCGCGCAAAAGAGCCTGTGCCAGCAATTCGGCACCCAGGACCTCAAGGGCTTCGGCTGCGAAACCCTGACCCTGGCCATTGGCGCGGCCGGCTGCCTGCTGGCCTATGCCAAGGAAACCCAGCGTACCGCCCTGCCCCACCTGCGCAGCCTGCGCCATGAACGCATCGACGACACGGTGATCCTCGACGGCGCCAGCCGGCGCAACCTGGAGCTGGACGTCAACCTCGCCGGGGGCCGCGACAACACCCTGCAATCGGTGATCGACCGCTGCCAGACCGCCATGGGCAGCCGCCTGCTCGGCCGCTGGCTGAACCGCCCGCTGCGCGACCGCGCGGTGCTCGAAGCGCGCCAGGAATCGATCGCCTGCCTGCTGGACCGTTACCGTTTCGAAACCCTGCAGCCGCAGCTCAAGGAAATCGGCGACCTGGAGCGCATTCTCGCCCGTATCGGCCTGCGCAATGCCCGCCCGCGGGACCTGGCCCGCCTGCGTGACGCACTCGCCGCCCTGCCCGAGCTGCAGCAGGCCATGGCGCAACTCGACTGCGCGCACCTGGTGTCGCTGGCCGAGACCATCAGCACCTACCCGGAGCTGGCCGAACTGCTGTCGCGGGCGATCATCGACAACCCGCCGGCGGTCATCCGTGACGGCGGTGTACTGAAGACCGGTTACGACGCCGAACTCGACGAGCTGCAGTCGCTGAGCGAGAACGCCGGCCAGTACCTGATGGATCTGGAGGCCCGCGAGAAGGCCCGCACCGGCCTGGCCAACCTCAAGGTCGGCTATAACCGTGTGCATGGCTACTTCATCGAACTGCCAAGCAAGCAGGCCGAGTCGGCACCGGCCGACTACATCCGCCGGCAGACGCTCAAGGGCGCCGAGCGCTTCATCACCCCCGAGCTCAAGGAGTTCGAGGACAAGGCGCTGTCGGCCAAGAGCCGTGCCCTGGCCCGTGAAAAGCAGCTGTACGAAGCGCTGCTGGAGCAGCTGATCGGCCACCTTGGCCCGCTGCAGGACAGCGCCGCGGCGCTGGCCGAACTGGACGTGCTGAGCAACCTGGCCGAGCGCGCCCTGAACCTGGATCTCAACCGCCCGCGCTTCGTCGACGAGCCTTGCATGCTGATCGAACAGGGCCGCCACCCGGTGGTCGAGCAGGTGCTGACCACGCCATTCGTCGCCAACGACCTGAAGCTCGACGATGCCACGCGGATGCTGATCATCACCGGCCCGAACATGGGCGGTAAGTCGACCTACATGCGCCAGACCGCCCTGATCGTGCTGCTCGCCCATATCGGCAGCTTCGTGCCGGCGGCGCGCTGCGAGCTGTCGATGGTCGACCGCATCTTCACCCGCATCGGCTCCAGCGACGACCTGGCCGGTGGCCGCTCGACCTTCATGGTGGAGATGAGCGAAACCGCCAACATCCTGCACAACGCCAGCGATCGCAGCCTGGTGCTGATGGATGAAGTGGGCCGCGGCACCAGCACCTTCGACGGCCTGTCCCTGGCCTGGGCGGCCGCCGAGCAACTGGCCAGCCTGCGCGCCTACACGCTGTTCGCCACCCATTATTTCGAGCTGACGGTATTGCCGGAAAGCCAGCCGGCGGTGGCCAACGTGCACCTCAACGCCACCGAGCACAACGAGCGCATCGTTTTCCTGCACCACGTGCTGCCCGGCCCGGCGAGCCAGAGCTATGGCCTGGCGGTGGCGCAACTGGCGGGCGTACCGGCCCCGGTGATCCTGCGTGCCCGCGAGCATCTGGCGCGGCTGGAAACCACCAGCCTGCCCCACGATCTGCCGCCGCAAGGCGCCGAAAAATCCGCCGCACCACTGCAAAGCGATCTGTTCGCCAGCCTGCCGCATCCCGTCTTGGAGGAGCTGCAGCTGGTCAATCCGGATGACCTTAGCCCGCGCAAGGCACTCGAACTGTTATATGCATGGAAGGCGCGGGTCTAACGCCGGCGCCAACTAGCTGATAGAATCCCGCGCGCTCCGGGAGCGCTGCAGCCTTTAGCAGGCCGTTGAAAACATAGGCGAGGCAGGCAAGACAAGGCAAAAACGGCCGAAAAAGCGCAGTTTACAGGCTGTAAATGAGCATTTTTTGGCCGTTTTTAACGCAGTATTGCCAACGCAGGTAGTTTTCGACGGCTTGTTAGCCTGGCCCGCAGCCCATTTCAGAGCCTAAGAGCGGCCGATTCAGAAACCGCTCGCTGCCGTAGCCCGAGGAGAAAACTAGAAATGACCTTCGTCGTCACCGACAACTGCATCAAGTGCAAGTACACCGATTGCGTGGAAGTCTGTCCGGTGGACTGCTTCTACGAGGGCCCGAACTTCCTGGTGATCCACCCGGATGAATGCATCGATTGCGCGCTGTGCGAGCCCGAGTGCCCGGCGCAGGCGATTTTCTCCGAAGACGAGATACCCGATGGCATGCAGGAATACATCGAGCTCAACGCCGAGCTGGCGGAAGTCTGGCCGAACATCACCGAGCGCAAAGACGCCCTGCCCGATGCGGCAGAGTGGGATGGTGTGAAAGACAAGCTGCAGCACCTCGAGCGCTGAGCAAGGCGGCACTGGCCGCCAACAAAAATGCCGCTACCCGAAAGGGCGCGGCATTTTTCATGGGCGCTTGGCAGGGGTGGCTGCAGTGATCGAGCAGCAGGCCGCGCGGCGGATGCTTTTCTGCAGGCAAAAAAAAGGGGCGGTTTTACCCGCCCACTCTTTTGTCCCTATTCCCTGAAACTCCCAACTCATCATCCTGATGAATCGCATCCCGCGATGTCCTGGTCATTTTCCCTTACGACCTGCGCTTGTCCCTAAGCACGGTTCAGATATTAACGGCCCACGGATTTATCACAACGCCCTGCCAACAGCTGCCGACGACCTGACCGCAAACCATCACAATAAATAAATCCTTTATTTTCAATAGCTTGAATTACTCGAATTCTCGAACGTCAGTTTTCCAGCGCAAAACCTGCATCGCGGCTTACAGCGCTTGTAAGCAATGGCTTACATGGGCAGGGAGAAAACATGCGGAACCACAGCGGCGTTGCGGGATCAGGCCGGGCAGGCGGTCATACCGAAGCGGCAAGCGGATGGAAGCTGAAGTAGTAGCGCAGCGCTTCGACCATCTCGAGGTAGTCCCCGGGCGGCGCTTCGAGGGCGAAGCCCGAATCGAAACTGCCGGGGGTCACGTCTTCCTGGCACCACAGGCAGGTGGCGGTGAAGTCGATATAGCGAAAGCCGTCGCAACCTGGAATCTTCAAGCGCAGCTCGAAGCAGCCGCCCACCAACACCGGCAATTGGCTGATCAGCATCATGCCATCCGCCGACACATTGCCCAGATGACCGATCGGTTTGTCGGTAAAGGCATTGAAGACGTTCAGGTAGTACGGCAACTGATGCCGCTCGATATGGCGATTGGCGTTCATGATGGCAGAAGGCTATGAGTGTCAGCCGAGTATGCCGCCTACCTGGCGAACTGACCAGCGCTCATTGACAGCGGCCTGACAACTGGCTGGCCAGTTGCGCCCGCGCGGCGTCCAGTTGCTGGTCACTGTAGTAATGGCGTTCGCCATTGCTGCCCGGCTGGTAGTAGCGACGCCCCTCGGGCATCGAGGCCAGGTGCGCGCGCAGCTGGGCGCACTCGCTGGCCAGCTGCGACTGCCGCTCGCGGCGGGCCTGCGCCGCCTGGGCCTGTTCGTCGCGGCGGGCCTGAAAGTAGCGTTCGGCGCGCTGCTCACGCTCTTGGGTGGCCGCATCACGCTCGACCACCTGCGGGCGAACCTCGACGGCCTGCGCATGGGCACCTTGCGGCTGCTGCCCATAATGCACCCTGCCCTGCTCGTCGACCCAGCGATACACCTGCCCAAAGGCCAGGTGCGGTAACAACAGAAGGCCTATCCAGGCGCGCATTGCGGCAATCCCTCGGTGGACATGTGTACGCCGTCAGAGCGTTCCGGCAGGCGACACCTTGGCCGGCTCCGACGCACCATGATGGCCGAGCTGACGCAGGGTTTCCAGCCGCGCACGGGCACGAAACGCATATTCGCTGGCCGGGTAGCGGCCGATGATGAACTGGTAGGTTTGCGCCGCATCCAGGTACAGGTTCTGCCGTTCCAGGCATTGCCCGCGCAACAGGGAAATCTCCGGCTGTATATAGCTGCGCGAACGGCTCACCCGCTCGGCCTGGGACAGGTACAGCAAGGCGTCTTCGCAATCGCCCCGGTCATAGGCCTGGTAGGCCTTGTTCAGATGGTGGTCGAGCGACATGCGGGAGCACCCGCCAAGGGCCAGAACACAGCAAAGCAGTAACAGAATACGCATGGGTTTCTCCTCCAATGAGCAGCGTATCGGCGCGCCCCGGAAAAACTGAACAGTCGCAACATGCTGCATTGCCTTGGGTGGCGAACAAAGCGGCGGTAATCCTCTAGGCTGATGCAGGTCAACGCAGCCCATCCATCGATGGGCTGCAATGCAGGTTACTTACCTCGCGAGGTCGCCCCCATGAAACTCGAAACCCTACTGGTCGTGATCGACGCCAGCCAACCCAGCCACCCGGCCCTGGAGCGCGCCGCCTGGCTGGCCCGCCGTACCCAGGCGCGCCTGCACGTACTGCTGGTCGAGTATAGCGCCGCGCTGGATGGCAGCATGCTGGAGAACAGCCTGCAGACCAAGGCCCGGGAGGCGCTGCTGGAGCAGCGCGGCAGCTGGTTGCAGGAGCTGCTGGCGCCCCTGCAGCGTGAAGGGCTGCGCCTTGCGCAGGAGGTGCGCTGGGGCAAGCGCCTGCACGAGACGGTGCTGGAAACCGCCGCACAGCTGCAGCCGGATCTGGTGCTCAAATCCGCCGGCCACAACAACCTGCTGCGCCGCCTGCTGCTGACCGACAGCTGCTGGCAACTGATGCGCCATTGCCCGTTCCCGTTGTGGCTGGTGCACCACGCCGAATGGCGCGGGCACAACCTGTGCACCGCCGTCGACCCGCTGCACAAGGACGACAAGCCGGCAGCCCTCGATCACCACCTGATAGACACCAGCCAGGCGCTTGCCACGGCCCTCGGCATGCACGCCGATGTCGTGCATTGCCATGCGCCGCTGCCGCGCACCCTGCTCAACAACACTGAGCTGCTGGCCACCTACCAGCAGTACCTCAGCGACGATGCGCAGCAGCATCACCAGGCCTTCGATGACCTGGTTCGCCAGCACGGCATCGCGCCGGACGCCGCCCACCTGCTCGAGGGTGCCCCGGAAAACATGCTGCCGCGTTTCGTGCACAAGCACGAAATCGACCTGCTGGTGATGGGCGCCATTGCCCGCGGCCGCCTGGACAGCATCCTCATCGGTCACACCGCCGAGCGCCTGCTCGAATCGGTGGACTGCGACCTGCTGGTGGTCAAGTTGCCGGCCGAAAAGTAGTGCAGCGGAACAATGACTACAGCGCGGCGGCGTAGTAGCCTCGCGGTCTGCTTCAATCTAGGAGTCCGCGCATGACCGTTCGCCGCACCAAAATCGTCGCCACCCTCGGCCCAGCCAGCAACTCGCCGCAGATGCTGGAAAAGTTGATCCTGGCCGGGCTGGATGTCGCCCGTCTGAACTTCTCCCATGGCACGCCGGAAGACCATAAGGCGCGCGCCCAGCTGGTACGCGACATCGCCGCCAAGCACGGCCGTCACGTCGCGCTGCTGGGTGACCTGCAGGGGCCGAAGATTCGTATCGCCAAGTTCGCCAACAAGCGTATCGAGCTGCAGGTCGGTGATCGTTTCACCTTCTCCACCAGCCATCCGCTGACTGACGGCAACCAGAACGTCGTGGGTATCGATTACCCGGACCTGGTCAAGGACTGCGGCGTGGGCGACGAGCTGCTGCTCGACGATGGCCGCGTGGTCATGCGCGTGGAAAGCACCACCCCCGATACCCTGGAATGCGTCGTGCTGATCGGCGGCCCGCTGTCCGACCACAAGGGCATCAACCGTCGCGGCGGCGGCCTGACCGCACCGGCACTGACCGAAAAGGACAAGGCCGACATCAAGCTGGCGGCGGAAATGGACCTGGATTACCTGGCCGTATCCTTCCCGCGCGATGCCGCGGATATGGAATACGCCCGCCAGCTGCGTGATGAATCCGGTGGCAAGGCCTGGCTGGTTGCCAAGATCGAGCGCGCCGAAGCGGTGGCCAATGACGAAACCCTCGACGGCCTGATCAAGGCCAGCGACGTGGTGATGGTCGCCCGTGGTGACCTGGGTGTGGAAATCGGCGATGCCGAGCTGGTCGGCATCCAGAAGAAGATCATCCTGCACGCACGTCGCCACAACAAGGCGGTGATCGTCGCCACCCAGATGATGGAGTCGATGATCCAGAACCCGATGCCGACCCGCGCCGAGGTTTCCGACGTAGCCAACGCCGTGCTCGACTACACCGACGCGGTCATGCTGTCGGCCGAGAGCGCCGCCGGCGCCTACCCGCTGGAAGCCGTGGAAGCCATGGCGCGCATCTGCGTGGGCGCCGAGCGTCACCCCACCGGCAAGAGCTCCAGCCACCGCATCGGCAAGACCTTCGAGCGTTGCGACGAGAGCATCGCCCTGGCGGCCATGTACACGGCCAACCACTTCCCGGGCGTCAAGGCGATCATCGCCCTGACCGAGAGCGGCTACACGCCGTTGATCATGTCGCGCATCCGCTCCTCGGTGCCGATCTACTCGTTCTCCCCGCACCGCGATACCCAGGCGCGTTCGGCGATGTTCCGCGGCGTGTACACCATCCCCTTCGACCCGGCGGCCCTGCCACCGGGCGAAGTCAGCCAGGCGGCCGTGGACGAACTGCTCAAGCGCGGTCTGGTCGAGCAAGGCGACTGGGTCATCCTCACCAAGGGCGACAGCTACCACACCATCGGTGGCACCAACGGCATGAAGATCCTGCATGTCGGTGACGCACTGGTCTGACGACTGACGCCGCGATACCAAGGCCCGCGTTGATGCGGGCCTTTTCATTGCTGGCGGATGATCAGGCGTGGGGCAGAAACAGGTCGCTGAGCAGCTGGCTGCGCGGCAGGCCGGCCAGGTACAGACGTCGCGACACTACTTTCACGATCTCGGGGCCGCCACACAGCAAGGCCACGGTTTGTCGTGAAGCGAGGCGCAGGGTCGCCAGCAACGCGGGCAATTGCGGCCCCTCGACCAGCTCGACCTGTACGTGAGGATGCCGCTCGGCAAGCGCCAGCAATGCGCCCGCCAGGTAATGCTCGGCACTGCTGCTGGCCACATGCACGACGCGGATCGGCCCTTGGTGGCCCTGGCGCAGCGCCTCGCGCAGCACTGCCCACAAGGGTGCCAGGCCGGTTCCGGCCCCCAGCAACCACAGGGGTTTTTCCTGCCAGTCGGGGTCGTAGTGCAAGGCTGCGCCGCTCAACGCGCCCAGGCGCAGGCCGTCACCGACCTGGAGCTGGCGGGCGGCATCGCAGAACGCGCCGGGGCGGCCGCAATCGATGTGAAACTCCAGGCAGGCATCTTCCCCCGGCAGGCTGGCGAGCGAGTAAGGCCGCGCGACACCGGCCGCCGTCCATAACAGCAGATGCTGGCCAGCCCGGTAGCGCAGCGGCTGTTGCGGCAGCAGCCTCAGGCGCAGCACGCGCTCGCTCAACCAGTCGCAGGCTTGCACCTGCGCAGGTAGCGCATCCTTGCTTGGGTCGAAAACTTCCAGCTGCAGCGGCCCGCTCACCCGGCATTGGCAAGCCAGGCGCCAGCCCTGTTGGCGGCGCACGGCATCGAGTGCATCGGGTTTGGCATCCTCCGGCTCGCCCGCTACGCAGCGCACCAGGCAGGCCTGGCAACTGCCGGCGCGGCAGCTGTAGGGCAACGCGATGCCAGCGCCGAGCAGCGCATCGAGCAGGTTGCTGGCCGCGGCGACTTCCCAGCGCCGCTCAGCCACGCATAATTCAGGCATCGGCCAGATCCCAGGTCGCGGCACTGCAATTGCGGCCGCTGCGCTTGGCCTGATAGAGCGCCTGGTCGGCCCGGTGCAGGGCCTCATCGAGATTGTCGTGCAGGGTCACCAGGGTCATCCCCACGGAAAGACTGAGATTGGGCACCTTAACATTAACCGGCTTGCACTCACTGAATGCCACGCGCAGGCGCTCGCAACAGGAATGGAAGACCTCGGCATCGGTATCGGGTATCAGCAGCACGAACTCCTCGCCGCCATACCGCGCGATCATGTCGCCGTCACGCAGGCAGCCACTGGCCACGGCCGCGAACGCCTGCAGCACGCGGTCGCCAGCGGCATGGCCGTAACGGTCGTTGATGCGCTTGAAGTGATCCAGGTCGATCAGGGCCAGGCCGTGCTGGCGCCCGGGTGTCAGCGTCTCCAGCGCCTGGGCGGCCATGCGCAGGAAGTGGCGGCGGTTGCACAGGCCGGTGAGTTCGTCGGTGGCCACCATATCTTCGAGCTGGCGCATCATGCCGCGCAGGGTTTCCTGGTGCGCCTGCAGGGCGAAGCGGCGTTTGCGCATGCGCTGGCGCATCTGCTGCATGTACCAGGCGAACAGGTTCAGCCAGGCCAGCACCACGCCCAGTACGCAGGTCTGCAGCACCACCAGGCCGATGTCGCGGCCGATGCCCGCCAGGAACTCGTAGAGGTTGATGGCCAGGAAACCGGCGAAGGCCAGGCACGCACAGCGAAAGAACACCCAGGTGCGCAGCTGGAACAGGCCGAACAGCATGAACATGGGATACACCACCAGCAGGGTGCCGCGCGCCTGGTCGAGCATGGCGACCAGCGCCGTGGTCAGCCCCAGGGCGACCAGCATCTGCACTTCGGTCAGGCTCGGATCCTCGAAGCCCAGATTGCGGCCGCTGACGAACATCCCGAGAAACGCCATCTGGCTGATGGCGGTGGCCGCCAGCAGCAGCATGACCGAACGTCCGGGCACGTTGAACAGATCGCAGCAATAGGCGACCGCCACGATGGCGGAGATCGTCAGGTAGGTGGCCACGGCCATTCCGAAGCGCTTGATCAGCAGGCGCTGCAGAGTGTTTTTATTGAATGGCTGGTTGCTGGAGGTCATGGGCTCCCTCCCATAGTGGCAACTGGCCTCCACTCTAACCGTGCGCCATGAAAAAGCCTAGGGTAGTTATCGTGGCCGTCCAACGGGTGTCCCGGGCGCTGCCCCCGCGGTATACTGCCGCGCCTTTTAGAACGAGCCGGCAACGTCCCGGCATTTGCAGTTCCTGCCCTACAAGGGAGCGCCCCCACATGACCGTGATCAAGCAAGACGACCTGATCCAGAGCGTCGCCGACGCCCTGCAGTTCATCTCCTACTACCACCCCGTCGACTTCATCCAGGCGATGCACGAGGCCTATCTGCGTGAAGAATCGCCGGCCGCCCGCGACTCCATGGCGCAGATCCTCATCAACTCGCGCATGTGTGCCACCGGCCACCGCCCGATCTGCCAGGACACCGGCATCGTCACCGTATTCGTCAAGGTCGGTATGGACGTGCGCTGGGACGGCGCCACCATGAGCCTGGACGACATGATCAACGAAGGCGTGCGCCGCGCCTACAACCTGCCGGAAAACGTCCTGCGCGCCTCGATCCTGGCCGACCCGGCCGGTGCCCGCAAGAACACCAAGGACAACACCCCGGCGGTGATCCACTACTCCATCGTCCCGGGCGACAAGGTGGAGGTGGACGTCGCAGCCAAGGGCGGCGGCTCCGAGAACAAGTCGAAGATGGCCATGCTCAACCCGTCCGACTCGATCGTCGACTGGGTGCTCAAGACCGTGCCGACCATGGGCGCTGGCTGGTGCCCGCCGGGCATGCTCGGCATCGGCATCGGCGGTACCGCCGAAAAGGCCGCGGTGATGGCCAAGGAAGTACTCATGGAGCACATCGACATCCATGAACTGCAGGCTCGCGGCCCGCGGAACAAGATCGAAGAGATGCGTCTGGAGCTGTTCGAGAAGGTCAACCAGCTGGGCATCGGCGCCCAGGGCCTGGGCGGCCTGACCACCGTGCTCGACGTCAAGATCATGGATTACCCGACCCACGCGGCGTCCTTGCCGGTGTGCATGATCCCCAACTGCGCCGCTACCCGCCACGCCCACTTCGTGCTCGATGGCAGCGGCCCGGCCGAGCTGGAAGCGCCACCCCTGGACGCCTACCCGGAAATCGTCTGGGAAGCCGGCCCGAGCGCGCGCCGCGTCGACCTCGACACCCTGACCCCGGAAGACGTGCAGAGCTGGAAGCCGGGCGAAACCATCCTGCTCAACGGCAAGATGCTCACCGGTCGCGATGCCGCGCACAAGCGCATGGTCGAGATGCTCAACAAGGGTGAACAGCTGCCGGTCGACCTGAAAGGCCGCTTCATCTATTACGTTGGCCCGGTCGACCCGATCGGCGACGAAGTGGTAGGCCCCGCTGGCCCGACCACCGCCACGCGGATGGACAAGTTCACCCGGCAGATCCTCGAGCAGACCGGCCTGTTGGGCATGATCGGCAAATCCGAGCGCGGCCCGACCGCCATCGAAGCGATCAAGGACAACAAGGCCGTGTACCTGATGGCCGTCGGCGGCGCCGCCTACCTGGTGGCCCAGGCGATCAAGAAGTCCAGGGTGCTGGCGTTCGCCGAGCTGGGCATGGAAGCGATCTACGAGTTCGAGGTCAAGGACATGCCCGTTACCGTGGCCGTCGACAGCAACGGCGAGTCGGTGCACATCACGGGCCCTGCGATCTGGAACAAGAAGATCGCCGAAAGCCTGGCGGTGGAAGTGCAGTAAGCATCGCCCTGCGGTAAAAAGAAGCCCGGCCTAGTGCCGGGCTTTTGCGTTCTGGGGGGGGCGAGCGTCAACCGTCCCCGGGTATCGCTGCGCTCGACGCCGGGCTACAGGTGATAAGTGCGTAGCCTGTGGTTGAGCGCAGCGATACCCAGGTCGGCTACCCAGTCAGAACTCCAGGGTGCTGGAGAGCTGCACCTGGCGCGGCTCACCGACGGAAACGGCGAGGTTGTTCACCGCCGAGCTGTAGTAGGTCTTGTCGAACAGGTTCTTCACGTTGAGCTGCAGCTTGAGTTTGTTGTCGCCCAGGCGGGTGTCGTAACTGGTGAATGCATCGGCCACGGTATAGGACGGCAGCGTGAAGCTGTTGGCGGCATCGCCCTCCCGATCCCCTACATAGCGAGCCCCCACACCGGCGCGCACGCGGTCACCGCCGAACAGCTGGCCGAAGTCATACACACCGTACAGCGACGCGGTATGCCGGGCGACGTTCTGCAGGCCATTGCCCTTGAGCTCCGGGTCCTTGGTTACCTCGGCATCGGTAAAGGCATAGGTGCCGATCAGGCTGAGGTCGTCGGTAAGCTGCCCGGTCACGTCCAGTTCGACGCCGCGCGAGCGCACTTCACCGGCGCCAGTCGCCACTGTGAGCCCCGTTGCACTGTCTGTCTGGGTCACCAGCACGTTTTCCTTGACGATATCGAACAGCGCCAGGGTGCCGGTGATGCGTCCGGGCCTATCCAGCTTGGCGCCGATCTCCCAGCTCTTGCCCTCCTCCGGCGGCACGCCATTGATGGAGGCGCCATTGCTCAGCGGCGCGATGGTCGAGTTGGGCTTGAACGACTCGGTGTAGCCGCCATACAGCGACAGCTCGTCGTTGAGCTTGTACACCAGGCCCACCCGCGGCACCCAGACCTGACCGTCGATATCGGTGTTCTTGCTGAACGGCCGGCCGCGCCCGGACATCTGGTCATACAGCTGATAGCGGGCACCCGCGACGAAGATCCACTGCTCGCTCAAGTGCACCGAATCCTGGAAGAACGCCGACTGGGTGACCACCCGATCGGTCTGGTCGCTGTCGCTGGCCACCACGGTGGTGGGCACCGGCACATTGCCGTAGACCGGGTTGAATGGATCGAAACGAATGGCGGTGTTCTGGCGCAGCAGGTCTTCGCGGTAGAACTTGCGGTATTCGTGGTCCACGCCCATCAGCAGGTCGTGCTGCATACCGCCGAGTTGCACCTTGCCATCCAGGTCGACGGTGGCGAAGTGCGAGGTGCTGACCGCGCCTTGAGTGCCGTCCAGCCGGCGCGTGTAGGCGTTGCTGTTTTGTGCGGCGGGCTCACGGAAGATGCGTGCCTGGTAATCGTCGTAACGATCACGGTTGTAGCTGTAGGCGAAGTGCGCCTTCCAGTCGTCGTTGAGCTGGTGCGACAGGTCGAAGATGGTCAGGTGCGAGCGGCCATCGGTGATGTTGTAAGCCTCGTCCAGCCGGCGCTCGGCGGGAATGTCCAGCGCTTTGCCGTTACGGAAAACCGTGCCGCGATCGAACGGCACCGAATACTCGCGGTACTCATGGCTGAGGGTCACCGTGGTGTCCTCGCCGTACCAGGCCAGCGAGGGCGCGAAAGTCTTGTCGCGGTTGGTGCCGAAGCTGCGCCAGTAGTCGGCGTCGTCATAATCGGCGACCAGCCGGTAGGCCAGCCCGGTTTCGCCCAGCGGGCCGGTAACATCCAGGGTGCCGCCACTGCCGTTCTTGCCATGGCCGTAGGTCGAGGCGCGGCCAGTGATGGCGCGGTAGCTCTCCAGCTGCGGTTTCTTGCTGACCACGTTGATCACTCCGCCCGGATCGAGAATGCCGTAGAGCATCGACGACGGCCCCTTGAGCACCTCGACGCGCTCGGCAGTGGCGGTGAAGTTGCGGCCCTGGATGGTGCGCATGCCGTCACGCAGGATGGAGCCGTCGCGGTTGTCGCCGAAGCCGCGCTTCATCACCGCATCCAGGGTGCTGCCCAGGGTGTTGGACTGGGTGATGCCGCTGACGTTGACCAGCGCCTCGTCGAGCGTCTGCGGCTGTTGATCCTGCAGCGCCTGGGTCGGCACCACGGCTACCGCCTGGGGGATTTCCAGCAGTGGCGTGTCGCTGCGCGTCAGCGAGGTGGTTTCCGGCGGCTGGTAGTTGGTGCTCGGCGTACGCTGCGACTGGATGTTCACCGCGCCGAGGCTCAGGGCGCCGTCGGCGGGCAGCGCCTGCAGGGTGACGGTGGTGGCGCCCGCCCGGGCGAAGGTGAAGCCGGAGCCGGCCAGCAAGCGGCTCAGCGCCTGCTCGGCGCTCATCCGCCCCTGCACGGCAGGAGCCTGCACGGCGTAAGGCGCTTCGTCGGTGTACACCAGGTTGAGCCCGGTGGTACGGCTGAAGGCATCCAACGCTTGGGGCAGCGGCTGGGCGGCAATAGTGAAAGCGTAGGTAGCGGCCTGATCGCCAGCAGCCTGGGCCAGCACGGTGGGTGCCAGGGGCAGCAGCGAGGTGCCCAACAGCCAGGTGGCCAGGCCGAGGTGTTTCAAGGCAGCTTGCTGTTGGCGCTTGATGCGGTGGTTCATGGTTGTCTTCATCCCGGGCGCTGGCTATCAGTGCGAAAAAGTCGCATTCACAGCACTACACGGATGCCGCTGGGACATACCTCACCCCGGCCTGAAAAATATTTCTCAGCGCAGGATGATCAGCCGGCCCAGCAGCCTGTGCTGCTCGAAGCCGACCACGCCCTGCAGGGCATCGAGAATCGCCCCGGGATCCTGGCTGGCGAAGCTGCCGCTGACCCGTTTGGCTCGCAGCTCATCATTGAGCAGCACGATGCGCCCCGGGTAATAGCGGCGCAGCTCGTCGAGCACCTCGCCCAGCGGCGCACGGTAGAAACTCAGGCGGCCATCGCGCCACGCAGTCAGCGCACCAGCGTCGACGCCCTGGAGATTGCCGCTGACGCCAGCGGCATAGCTGACCTGTTGATCGGCAGTAAGCACCCGCGCCGCCTCCAACGGCCCGCCGCGTACCGCCACCCGCCCCTGCAGCACCGACACCCGGGCGCCCTCGCCCAGACGGCGCACTTCGAAGCGCGTGCCGAGCACCCGTGCCTCGCCACCGGCTGCAGCGACGGTAAAGGGAATCTCCCCCGGCAGCACGCTGAAGTACGCCGCCCCGCGGCGCAGCTCGACATGCCGCTCGCCCGCGCTGTAGCGCACAGCGATGGCGCTGTCGGCATCCAGCACCACGCTGGAGCCATCGCTCAGGGTCACGCTACGCACCTGGCCGGGCGCCGAAACCATATCCGCGCCCAGGTCATCCACCCAGCGCAGTGGCTGCCAACCCGCGCCCCACACCACCACCAGCAGGCAGGCGGCCATCGCCAGTGCCGAGGCCCAGTAACGGCGTTTGCTCACGGGCTTGTGCAGGTACTGCTGCAGGGCAGCGGCTTGTTCATCGGCCAGGCGCTGGGCCGCTGGGCGGCTCAGGTGCCAGAGCGCCTGCATGCGCACGTAGGTGTCGACATGCTCGGGGGCAGCAGCCAGCCAGCGCTCGAAAGCCATCTGCACGGCATCGCCCGGCTGCCCTTGCAGGCGGCCGAGCCACAGCCAGGCGTCCTGCTCGGCGCGCGACAGCGGCGGCTGTGGATCTGACTCGTGGCTCATGGCGTAGCGCTTCCGTGTGGATGAACGACCGGCGTATCGACGACGCTGGCCTTGCAGACTTGCAGGGCGCGCATCATATGTTTTTCCACCGCGCTCTGGGAAAGCGCCATGCTGCGGGCGATCTGCCCGTAGGTCTGGCCGTGGATGCGATTGAGCAGAAAGATGTGCCGGGTGCGCTCCGGCAACGCCCGCAAGGCGGCCTCGACACGGCGCAGATCGCTGCCCGCCTCCAGCGCTGCATCTGGCGAAACGCTCGAATCACCACGCTGCTCAGGCAACAGGCCCGCCTCGTGACGGCTGCGTGCGCCCTCGCTGCGCAGGTGGTCGATGGCCAGGTTATGGGCGCTGCGAATCAGGTAACTGCCCATATCTTCGAGCGGCGCGCTGGGCCGTCGCCAGAAGCGCAGAAACAGCTCTTGCAGCAGGTCCGCGGCCGTCGCCCGACAGCCGACGCGGCGGCGCAGCACCGCCTCCATCTGTTCGCGACGGGCGAGAAAGGTGCGCAGAAAGGCCTCCCCTTGCAGCGCCTCGGTCACGGAGGGATCGGGCTGGCGAGGTTCGGGCGACGACGGGAGATAGACCATGTAAACGGGCTGCTCGTGGCGATACGGCTGGAAGCGAGACGGCAAAGCAGAGAATGATAATGCTTATCAACCAATCCCGATAGCAGCACGACAAGCGGAACGATCACGCGGGCCACGGGGCCTAAGCCACACGCGCACAGAGGAGCCGCCATGACTTTTTCCATCGTTGCCCGCTGCCCGAGAACCGGCCAGTTCGGCGTTGCCGCCGCTACCGCCATGCCCGCCGTGGGCAAACTGCTCAGCCACGCCGCCGCCGGCGCAGGGGCCGTGGCGACCCAGGCCCAGGTCAACCCGTACCTGGGGCTCGACGGCCTGGCGCTGCTGCGCGCAGGCCATTCGGCACCCGCCGCCCTGAAGCAGCTGATGGACACCGACCCGTGCATGCAATTGCGCCAGCTGGCGCTGATCGACCGTAACGGCGACAGCGTGTGCTGGACCGGTAGCGAGTGCATTCCCTGGGCCGGCTCGCTGTCCGGCGAGCAGTTCTCGGTGCAGGGCAATCGCCTGGCCGGCCCGCAGGTGCTGGATGCGGTCGCCGATGCCTTTCGCCTCGGTGAGGAGCGCCCCCTGGTCGAGCGCCTGATCGATGCCCTGGAAGCCGGTGATGACCGCGGCGGCGACCGCGAAGGCGAATCTTCGGCGGTCATCTATATCGTCGACCGCGAGGAATATCCGCTCTGGGACATCCGCGTCGACCATCACCGCGACCCGGTTGCCGAACTGTGGCGCCTGCACGCCGTGTTCGCCCGCGAGGTATTGCCGGAAATTCTCGCCATGCCGACCCGCGACAACCCCGCGGGCAAGGCCGCCGAAGATTCGGTGTGAAATCCTGCCGGGCGCCCACCTCTTCAACCTCCCGCTTTATCGGCAGGCGGGTTAATGTGGGGGACGTCCCTCATCACGGAAACCATCATGAGCAAGCGCGCACTGATCCTGATCGACATCCAGCACGACTATTTCGCTGACGGCAAATGGCCGCTGCATGGCATGGACGCCGCCACCGCCAACGCCGCCCGCGTGCTGGCCGCCGCCCGCGCTGCGGGTGACACCGTGGTACACGTGCACCATGAGTTCGAAAGCCTGGACGCGCCGTTCTTTACTCCCGGCTCGCCGGGCGCGCAGATCCACGCCAGCGTGCAGCCGCTGGCCGGCGAGGCGATGGTGCTCAAGCACAAGGTCAATGCCTTTCTCGGCACGGATCTCAAGGCGCTGCTGGACAAGGCCGGCGTTGAAAACCTCACCCTGGTCGGCGCCATGAGCCATATGTGCATCGACGCCGCCGCCCGCGCCAGCGCCGACTTCGGCTACGCCACCACGGTGATCCACGACGCCTGCGCGACCCGCGATCAGGAATTCGAGGGCAAACAGGTGCCCGCCGCACAGGTGCAGGCCGCCTATATGGCCGCACTGGCGTTTGCCTATGCGACCGTGGTGTCGACCGAGCAGTACCTGGCCGGCTAAACGTCACCCCGTAGCCTGTGTTGAGCACAGCGATACCCAGGGCAACCTTCCCGGGTGTCGCTGCGCTCGACGCCGGGCTACCGAATAGGCAATCCCGCGACCAGAATCACGCCAGCTCTCTGCGCAACTGGCGCGCCGCCGCGACCATATTCACCAGCGCCGCCTCGGTCTCCGGCCAGCCGCGGGTCTTCAGGCCGCAGTCCGGGTTGACCCACAGGCGCTCGGCCGGGATGCGCTGCACCGCCTTGCGCATCAGCTTGACCATCTCGGCGGTGTCCGGCACCCGCGGCGAGTGGATATCGTAGACGCCCGGGCCGATTTCGTTGGGGTACTCGAAAGCCTCGAACGCCTGCAGCAGCTCC
The DNA here is from genome assembly GCF_031119625.1 of Pseudomonas sp. G34. Classification (GTDB taxonomy): domain Bacteria; phylum Pseudomonadota; class Gammaproteobacteria; order Pseudomonadales; family Pseudomonadaceae; genus Aquipseudomonas. Next base: position 94,435 of record NZ_JAVHZV010000026.1, on the reverse strand, counting down.
ATGTCCGAGCGCGAGGTCTCGATGGTGATCACGTCGGCATCCATGGCGGCGATGGACTCGATCACGTCGTTGAATTCGCTGTAGCACATGTGGGTGTGGATCTGGGTTTCGTCGCGCACCCCGCTGGCACACAGGCGGAACGACTCGGTCGCCCAGTCCAGGTAGCGCTGCCACTCGGCCTGGCGCAGCGGCAGGCCCTCGCGGAACGCCGCCTCGTCGATCTGGATAATCTTGATGCCGGCCGCTTCCAGGTCCAGCACTTCGTCGCGCAGTGCCAGGGCCAGTTGCCGGGCCTGCATCTCACGGCTGACGTCTTCACGGGGGAATGACCACATCAGCATGGTCACCGGGCCGGTGAGCATGCCCTTCATCACCTTGCCGGTGAGGCTCTGGGCATAGCGGATCCACTCCACGGTCATGGCCTTGGGGCGGCTCAGGTCGCCATAGATGATCGCCGGCTTCACGCAACGCGAACCGTAGCTCTGCACCCAGCCGAAGCGAGTGAACAGGTAGCCGTCGAGCTGCTCGGCGAAGTACTCGACCATGTCGTTGCGCTCGGCCTCGCCGTGCACCAGCACGTCCAGCCCCAGGCGCTCCTGAATCTCCACCGCATGGCGGATCTCGCTGTGCATGGCGTCGGTGTAGTCGCCCAGCGACAGCTTGCCCTGCTTGAACGCCTGGCGCGCCAGGCGGATCGCCGAGGTCTGCGGGAAGGAGCCGATGGTGGTGGTCGGGAATGGCGGCAGGGCCAGGCCGACACGCTGCCTGGCGATGCGCTTGGCGAACGGCGAGCGGCGCTGGCTATCGCTGGCTTGCACCGCGGCCAGGCGTGCCTGCACCTGTGGCTTGTGGATGCGTGGCGAGGCCGCCCGGCTGGCCTGCACGGCACGGCTTTCAGCCAGTGCGGTGCGTACTTCGGGGGCATCCGGCTGATTGACGGCGCGCGCCAGCAGCGCCACTTCGGCGCACTTCTGGGTAGCGAAGGCCAGCCAGCTTTTCAGCTCGGCATCCAGCCCCTCTTCACGGGCCAGGTCGACCGGGCTGTGCAGCAACGAGCAGGACGGCGCCACCCACAGGCGTTCGCCAAGGCGGCTGTGGGCATGGCCGATCACCGCCAGGGCCTTTTCCAGATCGCAGCGCCACACGTTGCGGCCGTTGACCACGCCGAGGGACAGCACCTTGTAGGCCGGCAGACGATCGAGGATGGTCGGGTACTGCTGCGGGGCGCGCACCAGGTCGATATGCAGCCCGTCCACCGGCAGGTTGGCAGCCAGGCCGAGGTTCTCTTCGAGACCACCGAAGTAGGTGGCAATCAACTTCTTCAGCGGCTCACGCTGCAAAATGTTGTAGGCGCGCTCGAAGGCGTTCTTCCAGTCCTGGGGCAGGTCGAGCACCAGAATCGGCTCATCGATCTGCACCCACTCCACGCCCTGCGCGGCCAGGCGCTGGAAGATCTGCCCATAAAGCGGCAGCAGGCGTTCGAGCAGCTCCAGTTTGTCGAAGCCCTGGGCGTCGCCCTTGAGCTTGCCCAGCCACAGGTAGGTCAGCGGGCCGATCACCACCGGTTTGACGCTATGACCGAGCGCGTGGGCTTCGGCGACTTCCTCGAACAGCTGCTCCCAGCTGAGGGCGAACTGCTGGTCGGCGGTGAACTCGGGTACCAGGTAGTGGTAGTTGGTATCGAACCACTTAGTCATCTCTTGCGCATGGGCACCGCCACAACAGGTGTCGCTGCTCACGCCACGGGCCATGGCGAACAGGGTGTCCAGGGTTGGCTTGCCATCCGCCGGGCGGAAACGCTCGGGTATCACCCCGAAGGTCAGCGAATGGGCCAGCACCCCGTCGTACCAGGCGAAGTCGCCGACCGGCAGCAGGTCGATGCCGGCATCCTTCTGCACCTGCCAGTGGCGAGCCCGCAGCTCACGGCCCACGGCACGCAGGCCGGCTTCGTCCAGCTCACCTTTCCAGAACGCCTCCTGGGCTTTCTTCAGTTCGCGGTCACGTCCGATTCGGGGGAATCCGAGGCTGTGTGCCAGGGCCATGGCGATATCTCCAATGCATATAAATGATGGCGTGCATTGTCGAGGCCCCAGGCGAGTGAAACAAACTCAACCTTTTAACGTTAAAAACAAGTTTCCCTCATGTTCCGAAAATCCACCTCATGAGCTCTGCTACTCGGCTTGAGGTGGCTGGCGCAGTCGGGCAAGCTGGCCGCAGCCCTCTGGACCCAACCGGCATGCCTGAGCTTCCCGACGACTTCACCCAGACCGAACGCACCCGCGAAACCGTGCTGCGTTACCACTACAGCTGGAAGTACCGCGACCTGGACGCGGTGATGGCGCTCTATCACCCCGAGGTCGAGTACCACGACTTCTTCCTCAACCGTGCCATGGGCCTGGCCGAGCTGCGCGACTACGTACTGAGCACCATGCCGCGCCACCCGGACGAGGCGCTGGAGCACACCGACCGCATCCGCATCGACGGCCACACCGCGTTCATCCAGTACCGCACCACGCTGCATGGCGGCGAAGGCCTGGTGTCGTTTCGTACCGCCGAGGCCATCACCGTGCGCGACGGGCTGATCTGGCGGGTCAACGAATACGCCTCGCTGGTGCACGAAGGGCCGGATGCCCGGGCGCCGATGCAGAGCAGCGCGGCGATCAGCAAGCTGGGCCTGTCGACCCGCCAGCTGGGTTTCATGGCCCAGGATCTGCAGGATTACTTCCAGCGCCGCCAGCCCTTTCTCGACCCGGCGCTGAGCCTGCAGCAAGTGGCCAGCGCCACCGGCTACAGCCGTAACCAGATGTCCTACCTGCTCAATCAGGTGCTCGGCCAGAGCTTCTACCGCTACGTCAACCAGGCGCGCCTGCAGCACCTGCTCGAACGCCTGCAGGCCGGCAACGACCTGCGGCGCATGGACGAGCTGGCCTTCGAGGCCGGCTTCAACTCCCTGACCGCCTTCTACAGCACCTTCCGCCGGCATACCGGAATGACGCCCAAGGCCTACCTGAAAGACCTTTACGCGCGGGCACGCACGCAAGACAACCGCTGAGCAGGCCTCTAGGCTTGCCCCATACATCTTGTGTGGAAGCGGTGCATGAACGACTGGCGCAACATCAGCCTGTGGATGGATCAACTCGATGAGCCGCTGACACCGCGCCCGTCGCTGCCCGGCGACCTGCAGGCCGACGTGGCAATCATCGGTGCCGGTTATACCGGGCTGTGGACGGCCTACTACCTCAAGCGCCAGGCCCCCGAGCTGCGCATCGTCATCCTCGAGGCGAAGATCGCCGGTTTCGGCGCCTCCGGGCGCAATGGCGGCTGGCTGATGGGCAACCTGCTCGGCGAGGACCGCCTGCTCGCCGGCCTCACCGCCGAGGCGCGGCGCGAATCCTACGACCTGCTGCACGGCATTCCCGATGAGGTCGGCCTGGTGCTGCAACGCGAAGCGATCGACTGCGACTACCGCAAGGGCGGCGTGCTGTATTGCGCGGCCCGTTACCCGGAACAGGAGCTGCGCCTGCGCGAGTACCTGCGCGGCTACCGCGATGAGGGGCTGAACGAGGACGACTACCGCTGGCTGCCCGCCGAAGAGCTGGCCCAGCAGCTGCGTATTCCCGGCGCCTACGGGGCGATTCACAGCCCGCATTGCGCGACCATCCAGCCGGCCCGCCTGGTGCGCGGCCTGGCGCGCTGCGTCGAAGCCATGGGCGTGAGCATCTATGAAGGCACCCCAGCCCTGAGCTGGCAGGCCGGCAGCGTGCGCTGCGAGGCCGGCGAAGTACGTGCCGACTGGATCGTTCCGGCCGTCGAGGGTTACTCGCCGAACCTGCCGCCGCTGGGTCGCCACCAGATTCCGGTGCAGAGCCTGATCGTCGCCAGCGAACCGCTACCGGCCTCGACCTGGGCGGAAATCGGCCTGGAGCGCGGCCAGGCATTCTGCGAAGCCAGCCGCCAGGTCACCTACGGCCAGCGCAGCCTTGATGACCGGCTGATCTTCGGCGCCCGCGGCGGCTATCGCTTCGGAAGCAAGCTGCGCAGCGACTTCAACCTCAACGACGAAGAGCGCGGCCTGCGCCGCTACCTGTTCAGCGAGCTGTTCCCGCAGCTGCGCAATGTGCGCATCACCCACGCCTGGGGCGGCAACCTGGGCATGGCGCGGCGCTTCCACCCGCACATGCTGTGCGACCGCGGCAACGGCATCGCCCTGTCCGGCGGTTACGGCGGCGAAGGCGTGGGCGCCAGCAACCTCGGCGGGCGCACCCTGGCCGACCTGATTCTCGGCAACGACAGCCTGCTCACCCGCCAGCCCTGGGTGCGCCACGACACCCGCGTGCAGGACCTGCCGCGCTGGGAGCCGGAGCCCTGCCGCTGGCTGGGTTACAACGCGATCATCCGCAGCTTCGTGCGTGAAGACAAACTGCTCGCCGACCCATCCAGCCGGCCCTGGCAGCGCTACATGGCGCAGCGCATCGCCAGCCTGATGGAAGGCTTCATGAAGTGAACGCCCTCTTCTCAACGCCAGGTTGCAAGCCATGACCATCACCCACTTTCGCAATACCGCCAGCGTCGCACTCGACGAACACAACCCGGTCGCCGTGCCACTCAGCGAGCCCGCGGCCATCACCTCGGTGACCTGTGTGGAGCGCGACGACGGCGTGGAAACCGGCATCTGGGAATGCACCCCTGGCCGTTGGCGCCGGCAGATCGTGCAACAGGAGTTCTGCCACTTCATCGCCGGGCGCTGCACCTTCATCCCCGACGCGGGCGAGCCCATCGAGATAAAAGCGGGCGACGCACTGATGTTGCCGGCCAACACCACAGGCGTCTGGGACATACAAGAAACGCTGCGCAAGACCTATGTACTGATTTTCTGAGGATCTATTCAAAGTTTCGCGAGCTAGAGCAATGCAAGGCAAAAACAGGCGAAGAAGCGCAGTTTACGCGCTGTAAATGAGCATTCTGAGCCTGTTTTTAACGCAGCAGTGCCGACGCGCAGCAGACTTTGAACAGGTCCTGTGCTGCCTCCACAACATCGACAACAACAGTTGAGGTCTCCCATGCTGAAAACGCTTATCCCGCTGATGCTCGTCGCCTCGGTCAGCCAGGCGGCGCAGGACGTGCGCATCTACAACTGGACCGACTACATCGCCCCCGACACGCTGAAGAACTTCCAGCAGGCCAGCGGTGTAACGCCCCACTACGACGTCTACGACAGCAACGAAACCCTCGACGCCAAGCTGATGGCCGGGCGCTCCGGCTATGACGTGGTGTTCCCCTCCAACCACTTCATGGCCCGGCAGATCCAGGGTGGTGCGCTCAAGGAGCTGGACAAGAGCCAGCTGCCGAACTGGAAGAACCTCAACCCGACGCTGCTCAAGGCCCTGGAGGGTAACGACCCGGGCAACCAGCACGGCTTCCCCTACCTGTGGGGCAGCACCGGCATCGGCTACAACGTCGAGAAGGTCAAGGCGGTGCTCGGCAGCGACGTGCCCCTGGATTCCTGGGACCTGATCTTCAAGCCCGAGCTGATGGCCAAGCTGAGCAAGTGCGGCGTGGCGATTCTCGACAACGGCCCGGAGATGCTGCCCATCGCCCTGCACTACCTGGGCCTGCCGCACCACAGCCAGAAGCCCGAGGACTACAAGAAGGCCGAAGCGCTGCTGATGGAGATGCGCAAGAACGTCGCCTACTTCCACTCCTCCAAATACGTCGGTGAGCTGGCCAATGGCGACGTGTGCATGGCGGTCGGTTTCTCCGGCGACATCATGCAGGCCAGCGCCCGCGCCAAGGAGGCCGGCAACGGCGTGAACATCGCCTGCGTGATTCCCAAGGAAGGCGCGCCGATGTGGTTCGACATGGTCGCCATGCCCAAGGATGCGCCGAACGAAAAGGCCGCCTACGCCTTCATGAACTACCTGCTCGAGCCAGAGGTGATCGCCGCCATCAGCGACCATGTGCACTACGCCAACGGCAACAGCCAGGCCGACGGCCTGGTCGACCCGGCGCTCAAGGCCGACGCCACCGTCTACCCGCCCGATGAGGTGATGGAAAAGCTCTACGCCCTGGAAGCCATGCCGCTGACCATCGACCGCATCCGCACGCGGATCTGGACCAAGGTGAAGAGCGGCACCTGACAGCACCGCGCAGGGCTGGCGTCCCTGAACGCCAGCCCTGCAGTCAGATCCACAGATCATTGAGCGCCGTGCGCTCGCCGCCCTCGGCCCCGGTATTCAGTACTCCGCGCGGCTCGATCAGCAGCAACTTCACTTCCTCTTCGGCATAGGGCTTGTGCTCCACGCCCTTGGGCACCACGTACAGCTCGCCACTGCCCAGGGTTACCGAGCCGTCACGAAAATCCAGGCGCAACTGGCCGTCGAGCACCAGAAAGGCTTCGTCGGTTTCGGCATGGGCATGCCAGATGAAATCGCCCTGCAGGCGCGCCACCTTGAACTGGTAGTCGTTCATTTCCGCGACCACACGAGGCTGCCATTGCTCGGCGAGCAGTTCGAGTTTGCGGATCAGGTTGACGGCTTGCTTGGTGGATGGAGTTGGCTGGTTCACAAGAGGCTCCTCGGTTGGTTTTCACCACTCTAGCGAGGCACCCCGGGCGCTATCTTGTACGATCCTGCAACTTCACCATGCTCAACCAGCGCGCCGGAGACAGGCCGAAGCTGGCCACGAAATGCCGGGTCATATGGCTCTGGTCGAAAAACCCGGCGATCAGCGCCGCATCGGCCAGGCCGATACCCGACAAGGCCAGTTCACGGCAGCGCGCCAGGCGGCGCATGGTCACGTAGCGATAGGGGCTGGTGCCGAACAGCGCACGAAAATCCCGCGACAGGCTCCAGCGATCACGCCCGCTGACCTGCTCCAGTTCGTCCAGGGTAATGCTCGCGCCGTTGCGACTGTGGATGTACTCGCGCGCCCGCTGCGTGGCGGGGTAATCGAAGGCGCGGCGACCGCGGGGCTTGCCGGCAACCGCCTGCAGGGCGTGGGCCAGGTCGAAGATCGCATCGTCTTCTTCCAGCGCCTCCAGCGGGTGGTCCATCGCCTGCATGAACGATTCGGTAGCGCCGCGCAGCCGTGCGTCATCGCTCAAACCGCCCTGGATGAACGGCAGCGGCTGGCCGCCGAGTACCTGCTGGATCAGCACCGGGTCGATATACAGCATGCGGTAATGAAAACCGGCGTCGGTGCCGGCCATGCCGTCGTGCAGCTCGTCCGGGTGCAGCACCAGGGTGCCGCCGGGCAGGCTGTGGCGCATGGCGCGCCGATAACGGAAGCTCTGTACGCCGGCCAAGGTGCGGCCGATGGCGTAGGAGTCGTGGCGATGCGGGTCGTAGCCGTGGCCGCTGAAATACGCCTCGATGCGCTCCACCCGCCCCTGCTCAGGGCTGCGCAGCACCCAGTCGCTGCGGCCTGTCGATTTTTCCATGTCGTGGTTCCCCGTGCCGCCACCCAGCAGGCGATACGGTAAACCCTCGGCGACAAAAAAGCTCGCCACTCAGCCCCTCTTGAGGTGCCAAGCACCCTCTCCCCTCGGCCACTGCGCATTCAAGCTGAGCGCCGAGCGGCATGCGCCCTCGCTGCCGGCCTGGCCTCAGGCCGGGGAGTCCAGTGGCTTGCCGTGCACCTTGCGGCGCCCGAAGGTCAGCATGATCAGCACCAGCAGGCAGCCGACCAGGATGGCACCCGAGGACAGCACGAAGATGCTGTGCCGGTCGTTGCCTTCGATGAACAGGCTCAGCAAGGTCGGCGCCGCCGCGGCCGAGGCGACCTGCACCACGCCGACCAGCTTGGTCAGGCGGCCGTTCGGGTCGTGGCTCACCACCGAGGACATGTAGTAGGACAGCGCCAGGTTCCAGCCGAAGTTCATCAGGAACACCGCGATCATCAGGTCCGACGCCGTATGGATGCGCGTGGCCAGCATGTAGATGGCGGCGAGCACGGCCAGTGACCCGGTGAGGATCATCGGCATGCGCCCCAGGTGCCGACCGGCGATGCTCGGCAGCGCCGCACCCGGCAGGCCGCCGAGCAGGCCGATGCTGATCGCCCAGCCGATATCCACCGGCGCCACGCCGGCGTCGCTGGCGATGCCTTCGACGAAGCCCCACAGCGAATAGATCGCCAGTTGCATGAACAGCATGCCGAGCAGCGAGCACACACCGATCAGGGTGAGCCCGGACAGCCCCGGCGCGCTGGCGTGCTGCTGCTCTTCCACACCCTGCCTGACGGGCAGGCAGAAGCACACCAGGCAGACCAGTACGAACCAGGCAGCCAGGTAGTAGATCGCCCCCGAGAAGCCCTGCCATTCGGCGACTATCGGCAGCAGCACGGCGCTGCTGGCGAACAGCGCGGTCTGCACGAACAGCAGGATGCCGAAGGAGCGATCCGGTCCGTTCATGCGGCCCAGGCAATAGATGGCGTAGGAATACAGGATGCCCGAGCAGATGCCCGAGATGCAGCGCAGCACCAGCAGCATGTCGAGCTCGGTGACGCTGGCGGTGGCGGCGTTGGCGAACAGCAGCACGAGGGCCGTGCTCAGGGCGATGGTGCGTGGCCCGAGAAAGCGGATCATCGGCAGGTACAACAGGGTACCGACGATGGAGCCGCACATTTCGGCGGACATGGTCCAGCTCTGTTGGACCAGGGTCATGCTCAGGCGCTCGGTCAACAGACCGATGAAGATCGGTTGCACGCCGATGACCAGAATCGAGGCCGCGGCAATGAAGATGCACGCAGCGCGTACCAGGTTTTGATTAGCGATGTTCATGGTCGTTACCCGCCGGCTCGGCCACGGGGTGGCCTGCCGCTTCAGTGGAATTCATTGATGGCGATAAGGGAAGCCGCTCAGGCGATTCGGTAGCAGTGAATGGCCACCTGATCGGCAGCGGGATAGCTCACCTTGCCGATCATCACGCTGCGGGTCAGCCAGTCGAGCCGCCCGCTGGCCACCTGAAAACGCGGCGAACAGCTGCAGCGGTAATGGTGTTCGGGAAGCGGCCAGATACCCTGCGCTTGCAACTCGCGCCCGCTGTCGCTGAGCACGATCAGGCCGCTGTTGTGGATGTTGATCAGTTCGCCGCGGTCGCTGAGCAGGCTGTAGCGGGCGTCCAGCTCACCCACGCCGTCGCTGCGCTGCAGGTAGAAGTCGGCGCCGCCGGCGACCACTTCGCCACGCACCTCCAGGCCTTGGAAATGCCCGCCGAGTATCCGGTAGTTGCTGCGCTGGCCGTCCGTGCAGACGCCCAACCTATCTTCCGCGGCGATCGCCACCTGGATGCTCATCACCCACTCAAGACTCGGCACGCCGAGCCCGGTTTGCGCTGTGCTTGTCATCACCCACTCCCGCGCCCCGCAGGGCGCTGCTGGCTCGGTTTCAGTAGCGATAGGTCATGTACAGTTCGAGGGCGCTGAACCGCTCGTCGTCGCCGAAGAACTGCTTGGCCGCCGACTTGGCGGTCACCCAGTTGTAGGCCACCGAGCCGGTGAAACTCGGCGTGGGCGTCCAGTCGAGGAACACCACGGTCTCGTCGGCGAAGCGGCGATCATCCACGGCCTGGCCGTTGAAGTTCTTCTCGTCGAGCCAGAACTGGTAGTGGATGGTGCCCACGGCCACGGTGTCGGTCACCCGGCTCCTGAGCGAGAGCTGCTGAACCCGTTCGTTGCTGTTGAACAGCAGGTAGTTGCCCACCACGTCGCCGACCAGCCAGTTGCTCCAGTCCACGAACCCCTTGTTGAGGGGGTCCCAGGCCTTCTGGGTGTTGTCAGCCAGGTTGTCGTCACCGGAAAACACGGCGTAGCGGTAGCCGAGCGTCGGGGTGAACGGCAGATCCTGAAACTGGTAATCGGCTTGCGCGTACCAGGCCTTGGCAGCGAATTCACGCCCCGAGTCGCCACCACGCTGCACCGCGTATTCGCCATTGAGGGTCAGGTTCGGCAGGCCCGGTAGCTGGCCACGCAGGGCGCGCAGGTTGTAGACCTGCATGCCGTCGCGGCGCGCCGCATTGCTGCTCTTGCTGGCCAGGGTGTCGACCTTCATGGCCATGGCGCCGAGGGTCACCTGGCCGTCGAGGTCGTAGTCCAGGTTGGCACCGGTCAGGCGGTAGTCGCCGTAGTGGTCGTCGGTGCGCAGGGTGAAGGCCTGGGTTTTGACTGGGCCATGGCTCCAGTCGAGGATCGCCGAATCCTTGAAGGCGGTGCGCGGGCCGAGCCAGTAGGCACCGTCGCTGAACAGGTCGAGGTTGCCATCCATGACGATGAAGCCACTGCCGATGATGTAGTTCTGTCGGCCGGCGGTGAGCTTCCAGTCGCCGGCGCGCACGCCGACGTAGGCCTCTTCGCTGTTGATGCGGTTGTCGCCGCTGCGCGTGAACCCTCCCGCATCGCCGTCGCCGTAGGTAGCGGCGGCTATCGCCGAGGCGCCCGCCAGCAGGCTGACGGTGTCGCTGAGGGAATAGTCGAGGGTGATGCCCGGCTTGAAGAAGGCCTCCTGCCAGGCAACTTTGGAACCCTTGTTTTCAAGACTGCGGACGTCTACCGCACCGGCACCGAAGTTGGCGCCGCGGGTGGAGACGGAGGCGGCGCCAGCCGCCAGGTTGAATTCGCCTTTGAGATTCTCGTATTCGAACGGGTAACCCGCCAGGGCCGCTTGGCTGGCCAACGGAATGCCGAATGCGAGCAACACGCAGGGGATGCGCTTGGACCTGTACATATGAAGCTCCTGTGTATTTTTTTTGTATTACAGGGCAGCGAGTGGTGGCCAAATCGACCACCGATTACCTGACGCAGCAGGCTGGAGCGCTGGCCAACCAGCGCTCTTGGATCTTGTATTTGTCGAATCTGCGTTGAATCAGCCGCGCAGATGAGCGGCGATGGTCCTGAGCATTTGCACGGTGTCGATATCCAGCTCGGTGACCGCATCGGGCAGCGACGACTGCTTGACGATCACCACCTCGGCGTCGAAGTCGACGAACAGGTACTGGCCATGGATACCGCTGGCCATGATCGCCGGGCTGTGGTCGTTGAACACGTACCACTGGCTGCGGTAGGAGGCGCCCGGCGTCCAGTCGGAGAAGTCCTTGTGGACGCCGTAGATGGCCGGGTCCGAGCCCTTGGCGATGGCCTCGATCACCGCCTTGTCGATGACCTGGCGGCCGTCGACCTGGCCGCCGTTGCCGAGCATCAGGCCGAAGCGGCCCATGTCGCGCAGGGTGGCGTTGAAGCCGGCACCGGCAACGCTGCGGCCCCAGGGGTCGGCCATGAAGTAGGCGTCGCGCTCGCAACCCAGTTGCTGCCACACCGCCTGCAGCTGCTCGGCGCAGGCCACGCCGCTGGCGCGCTCCATCACCCAGGCCAGCACCTCGGTGGTGGCGGTCACGTAGTGGAACAGGCCGCCATGCTCGCAGCGTTTGCGCAGCGACGGCAGGTACTGGTACAGCGACTCGTACTGGGCATATTCGGGCAGCGCCGGCTTGAAGCCGCAGGCGTAACCGTACTGGGAGCTTTCCGAGGCGGGATCGTCGTAGATCTCGCTGTAGTGAACGCCCACCGCCATGTCCAACAGCTGGCGCACGCTGGCATCGCCAAAGGCGCTGCCGGCCAGTTCCGGCACGTAGCGCTGGGTTTGCGCCTGGGGATCGAGCACGCCGTCGTGGATCAGCTGCTCACCGAGCACGCCGATCAGCGACTTGGTAACCGAGAACATGATGTGGCGGTCGCTGGCGACCTGGCCGTTGAAGTAGTTCTCGTAGACCACCCGGCCCTTGTGCAGCACCAGGAAGCCGTCGGTCTTGCTGGCACGCAGGTTGTCGAGCACGCTGACGGTGCGCCCGCAGGTGCTTGTGAAACTCAGACGCTCGAGCGCTACCGGGGCATGGGCGAGCACCGAACTCGGCCGCGAACCGACGGCCACATCGATGCTGGGGCGCAGGCGCGCCAGGTTGCGAAAGCCCCAGCGATTGAACGGCGGCGACATCCAGTTGGCCCAGGTCACGCGCTGTTCCGGCTCGGCAGGGAAACCCTGCATCAGTACGGGCTCTTGTTGTTGTTGGTCGTACATCTCGCTGACTTCCGTATGACGGGAAACCAGGGAGCGGTCGAGAATCTGGTTCATCTGACTCATCCTGGAAATGGCCCTGCGTACGGCAGGTACGGGGAAATAATTAATCCTATTAATTTCTTTAGTCAATAAAATATTTTCCCCATAAAACATAGCCAGCTATCATTGCCATTACCCCCAATGCCCAGGAGCGACGGTGAGCGGATTACGCGAACGTCAGAAACAATTACGCCGCGCGGCCATCTCGGCAGCGGCCGTGGCACTGTTCCAGCGCCTCGGCTTTCGCGAGACCACGGTCGAGCAGATCGCCCGCGATGCCGGCGTCTCGGCGCCCACGGTGTTCAAGTATTTCGGCAGCAAGCACGAGATCATTCTGGAGATGATCAAGGAGTCCGATCACCGCGCCCTGGTCGATGTGCGCAAGCGCATCCGCGATTTCGACGACCCCGTCGACGCGCTCTGCCATCTGGAACACCTGCTGGTCAGCTACGCCCTGGAGGTGTTGCCCGCCGCGCTCTGGCGCGAGCTGCTGCCACTGGTGCTGGTGGGCGGCGACAGCGGCCTGCCCGAGGCCTACCGCCAGATGAACCGCGGCCTGCAGGGCGAGATCGCCAAGCTGCTGCGCGAACTGCAGGCCGCTGGCAAGCTGCGCGCCGACCTCGACGTCGAGCTGGCCGCCTTCCTGCTCAACGACTACTCCCACCTGCAGCTGCTGCGCCTGACCGCCAGTGACCAGCTCGACCGCCAGGCCCACGCCGCCAACGTGCGCGCCACCACGCGGCTGATCTTCGAAGGGATGCGCGCGTTGCCGGCGTGATGGCCTTCAGACTTCATTAAGGTTCGGCCCCGATAGTGTCTCCATCGCCTAGTCGCTGGAGCGCTGCCAATGATCGATACCGAATGCAACCTTGCCCTTGCGCAGTCTGTTGGCCCGTACGCCGGGCGCAACCTGTCGCTGTCCCTGGTGCCGCAGCAACATGCCGATCGCGAATCGCTGGAGTGGTTCGTTCGCGAATGCTTCGCCACCGTGCATCACGCCGACATCCGCCATTTCATGCCCACCCTGCTGGCCCTGCGTGACCCGCACGGGGCGTTCTGCGCCGCTGCCGGCGTGCGCACCGCCGACAGCGGCGCGCTGTTTCTCGAGCAGTACCTGCCGCAGCCGATCGAGCGCGTGGTGTCGCGGCTCGCCGGCGCCCCGGTGGAGCGCCGGCAGATCGTCGAGGTCGGCAACCTGGCGGCACGCAGTGGCGGCAGCGCACGGCTGATCATCGTGGTGATGACCTGGCTGCTGGCCCGGCGCAAGCTCGACTGGGTGGTGTTCACCGGCGCGGCGTCGTTGATCAACAGCTTCCAGCGCCTGGGCCTCAACCCGCTGCTGCTCGGTGACGCCGACCCGCAGCGCCTGGGCGCCGAACAGCACCGCTGGGGCAGCTACTACGCGCAGCGCCCCCAGGTGTTCGCCGGCAGCATCCGCGCCGGCCTCGCCCACTTGCAGGTCAGTGGTATCGCGGCGCGCCTGGGCTTGCCGGCTTTCGACATGGAGCACAGCCATGCCGCCTGAGCTGAATGACTTCAAGGCGTTGTTGCTGCTCCACGCCCATCGCCAGCCGTCGCGCCCGGCACTGCGCGACGACACCGAGAGCATCGACTACGCCCAGCTGTGGAGCGAGATAGAAACGCGCAAGGCGCTATTGCTCGCCCAGCCCGGCAAGACCTTCGCGTTGATCATGGACAACGGCCCGCAGATGGCGCTCTGGGACCTGGCCGCGCTGTTCGCCGGCATCCCCTGCGTGACCCTGCCGCCGTTCTTCACCTGGGCGCAGACCGCCCATTGCCTGCAGCAGAGCGGCGTCGACCTGCTGCTGAGCGACGCCCCGCTGGCCGAGCAACTGGGCGAAGCGGGCTTTCGCCAGGCTGGCGGCTTCTGGGTGCGCGACGCCTCTGCTGGCGAGCCATTGCCGGCAGGCACCGCGAAAATCACCTATACCTCGGGCACCACTGGCGCTCCCAAGGGCGTGTGCCTGAGCGCCGAGGCCCTGTTGCGGGTCGCCCATGAGCTGCATGCAGCCAGCCGCCCGGCGGCGCCCAGGCAGTATCTGGCGGTGCTGCCACTGGCCGTGCTGCTGGAAAACCTTGGCGTATACGCTGCCCTGCTGGCCGGCGCCAGCGTCACCCTGCTGCCCCAGCAGAGCCTGGGTATCGAGGGTGCGACGCGGGTCGACTGGCCGCGCCTGCTCGGCCAGCTGGTACGCCAGCAGACCCAGAGCCTGATCCTGGTGCCGCAGCTGCTGCTCGGCCTGATCATCGCCCTCGAGCATGGGCAGCTGGACGCCAGCCAATTTCATTTCGTGGCCGTTGGTGGCGCGCGGGTCAGCGACGAGTTGCTCGAGCGCGCCGCGCAGTTGAACCTGCCGGTCTACCAGGGTTACGGGCTGTCCGAATGCGCCTCGGTGGTGTGCCTCAACACCCCGGCATACAACCGCCTTGGCAGCGTCGGCCGCCCGCTGCCCCACGTCGAGGTGCGCATCGCCGAAGACGGTGAAGTGTGGGTGCGCGGCTCGGCGCTGCTGGGTTACCTGGGCGAGGCACCGTTCGCCGACGACTGGCTGGCCACCGGCGATATCGGCGCGCTCGACGCCGACGGCTACCTGTTTCTCAAGGGCCGCAAGAAACACCAGTTCACCACCAGCTTCGGCCGCAACGTCAATCCCGACTGGGTCGAGGCCGAGCTCACCCAGCGCGGGGTGATCGCCCAGGCGTTCGTGTACGGCGAGGCCATGGAGCACAACATCGCCCTGCTCTGGCCCGTCGACCCGGACTGCAGCGACGAGGCCCTGGAGCACAGCGTCGCCTGGGCCAACATCGAGCTGCCCGACTACGCCCGGGTGCACCAATGGCAGCGCCTGTCCGAACCCTTCACCCCGGCCAACGGCCTGCTGACCAGCAATGGTCGCCTGCGCCGCGAGGCCATCCTGGCACGCCATGCCTACCGTTTCTCAACCCCCGTTGCCCCCAAGGAGCAGCCATGAGTTTCTTCGACGAACTGCAGGACGCCACCGCCGCCGAGCGCCAGGCGCTGTTCGCCACGCCGGTGATCCGTGACGCGCTGGCCGGCCAGGTCAGCCTGCAGGCCTATCGCGCCTTCCTGACCCAGGCCTACTACCACGTGCGCCACACCGTGCCGCTGATGATGGCCTGCGGCGCCCGCCTGCCGGCACGGCTGGAATGGCTGCGCGCGGCGGTGTGCGAATACATCGACGAGGAATACGGCCACGAGAAGTGGATCCTCAACGACATCAGCGCCTGCGGCGGCGACGCCGAACAGGTACGTGACGGCCAGCCATCGCTGCCCATCGAGCTGATGGTGAGCTTTCTCTACGACCTGATCGCCCGCGGCAACCCGGTCGGCCTGTTCGGCATGGTCAACGTGCTCGAAGGCACCAGCATCGCCCTGGCCACCCAGGCTGCCGAGGCGATCCGCCAGGGCCTGCAGTTGCCGCACACCGCGTTCAACTACCTGTCCACCCACGGCTCGCTGGACCTCGGCCATATGGACACCTACCGCAGCCTGATGGACCGCCTCGACGACCGCGCCGACCAGTTGGCGGTAATCCACGCCAGCAAGGTGGTCTATCAGCTCTACGCCGACATGTTCCGCGGCCTGCCGCGCCTCGAAACGCAACAGCGCCGGGAGCTCAGCCATGCGGCTGTGTGATTGCCGTGTGGTGCTGACCGGCGCCAGCGGCGGCATTGGCCAGGCCCTGGCCGAACAACTCTGCGCCGAAGGTGCCCAGGTGATTGCGGTAACCCGCCAGCCACAAGCGCTGGAAGCCCTGCAGCACCTCTATCCCAACCGCCTTCATCCGCTACAGGCCGATTTGCGCAGCGCTGACGGCCGCCACGCGGTGCTCGACGCGGCGCGGCGCCTGGGCGGCATCAACCTGCTGCTCAACGCCGCCGGCGTCAACCGGTTCGCGCTGTTCGAGCAGGTCGATGATGAACAGATCGACGACCTCCTGGCGATCAATCTGGTGGCCACCCTGCAACTGACCCGCGCCCTGCTGCCGACCCTGCGCGACCAGCCCCACGCGCTGATCGTCAACGTCGGCTCCACCTATGGCTCCATCGGTTATCCGGGTTACGCCGTGTATTGCGCGAGCAAGTTCGCCCTGCGCGGTTTCTCCGAAGCCCTGCGCCGCGAGCTGGCCGACACCGAGGTCGACGTGCTCTACGTGGCCCCGCGGGCGACCCGCACCGGCATGAACAGCAGCGCCGCCATGGCCCTCAACGAGGCGCTCAACAGCAAGGTCGACGCCCCCCAGCGCGTGGCCTGGCAGGTGACCAGCGCCATCGAGCGCAACCTCGCCGAGCTGTACCTGGGCTGGCCGGAAAAACTCCTGGTACGCCTCAACGGCCTGCTGCCGGGCCTGGTCGACCGGGCGATCCGCAAGCAACTGCCGACCATTCGCCGTTTCACCCATGTATCCGAGACGCCTCCACGATGAAAAGATCCCTGATTCACCTCGCCGTTGCCCTGGCCGCCCTGGGCATCCACACCGGCGCCTGGGCACTGGATGCCGCCGCTACCCAGCAGTTGCAAACCATCCAGCAACGCTGGGCGCAGATCCAGTACGACACCCCGCAAGAGCGCAAGGTCGCCGAGTTCGAGAAACTGGCCGCCCAGGCCGAGGCGTTCACCACGGCCCAGCCGAAAGCCGCCGAGGCGTGGATCTGGAAAGGCATCGTCACCAGCAGCTGGGCCGGCGCCCAGGGCGGCCTCGGTGCATTGGGCAAGGCCAAGCAGTCGCGTAGCGACCTGGAAAAGGCCTTGCAGCTCGACCCCGACGCCCTGCAGGGTTCGGCCTACACCAGCCTGGCGGCGCTGTACGACCGGGTGCCCGGCTGGCCCATCGGTTTCGGCGATGCCAAGAAGGCCGACGAGCTGCTCAGGCAGGCGCTGCTGATCAACCCGAACGGCATCGACAGCCTGTACTTCTGGGGCGATCATCTGGCCCGCGAAGGCAAGTACGCCGAGGCCAAGGCAGCACTGCTCAAGGCCCAGCAGGCCGCGCCGCGCCCCGGTCGCGAACTCGCCGACCAGGGCCGCAAGCGCGAAATCGCTGCTTTACTGGAGGAGGTCGAGCACAAGCTCGACTGATCGCCACCATTTGCTCGAGGACACCCATGCGACTGCTTCTGGTGGAGGATGACCTGCCGCTCGGCGAAGGCCTGCGCGCCGGCCTGCAGGCCGAGGGCTACACCGTCGACTGGCTGCATGACGGTGCCAGTGCGGTGCATGCGCTGCGCAGCGAAACCTTCGACCTGCTGGTGCTCGACCTCGGCCTGCCCCGGCTGAGCGGCATCGGCGTGCTGCAGCAACTGCGCAACAGCGGCTCGCACCTGCCGGTGCTGATCCTCACCGCCCGCGACGAGCCCCGCGACCGGGTCGCCGGGCTGGATGCCGGCGCCGACGACTACCTGGCCAAGCCGTTCGATCTCAACGAACTCAAGGCGCGCATCCGTGCCCTGCTGCGCCGCAGCGCCGGCCGTGGCCGCGCGCTGATCGAGCATGCCGGCATCAGCCTCGACCCGGCCAACCAGCAGGTGCATTTTCAGGGCAACCTGGTAGCGCTGACGCCCAAGGAATACCTGCTGCTCCACGAGCTGCTCGCCCACCCGGGCAAGGTGTTCACCCGCGAGCGTCTGGTGCAGTTACTCTACGGCTGGGACGAGGAAGCGGAAAGCAACACCCTGGAAGTGCACATCTCGCACCTGCGCAAGAAGCTGTTCAGCGAGCTGATCAGAACCGTGCGCGGCATCGGCTACCTGGTGGAGGCCTGAGATGACCTCACTGCGACGCCGTACCCTGGTGCTGGTGCTGGGCCTGTTGCTGCTCGGCACCCTGACCATCAGCCTCTACAACTTCCACGACAGCCGCCACGAGATCGGCGAGATCTACGACGCCCAGCTGGCGCAAAGCGCCCGGCTGCTGCAGGGCGCCATCCATGCCCAGTTGCCGGACGAACAGCGCCAGGCGCTGTACCGGGCCTTCAATGCCGCGCTGAGCCAGGCGGGTAGCCACCGCATCGGCCACCCCTACGAAGGCAAGATGGCCTTCCAGGTGTGGGACAAGCAGGGTCACAGCCTGATCCGCTCCTCCAGCGCACCAGCCTTCGAGCAGCCGGTCACCACGCCCGGCTTTTCCGACCAGACCCTCTACGACGTCAACTGGCACGGCTTCCTGCTGCCCGATGAGCGCCACGGCCTGCTGATCTGGGTGGGTGAGCGCGAGGACGTGCGCCAGGATCTGGTCAACCGCATCGTGCGCCACACCCTGATTCCCAACCTGATCGGCATCGTGGTGCTGTCGGCGCTGATCTGGCTGGCCATCGGCTGGGGCCTGCGGCCGCTGCAGAACATGGCGCAGATCATTCGCAAGCGCCACGGCGGTTCCCTGGAGCCGCTGCAACTGACGCCCCTGCCCCGCGAGCTGGAGCCGATGCAGGCGGCGCTCAATCGCCTGCTCTCGCAGATCGAGCAGTTGCTGCAACGTGAACGGCGCTTTATCGGCGATGCGGCTCATGAGATGCGTACACCCCTGGCGACCCTGCGCATTCACGCCCAGAACGCCCTGCAGGCCAGCCAGGCCGAGCCCCGCGACAAGGCCCTGAACCATCTGGTCGGCGGCGTCGACCGCCTGACCCGGGTGGTCAACCAGTTGCTGACCCTGGCCCGTGTCGAGCCGGAAATCGCCCGCCAGGCCTGGCAGCCCGTCGACCTCGAGGCCACCGTACGCCAGGCCCTGGTGGAGCTGACCCCGTGGATGCTCGGCAAGGGGCTGGAGCTGGCCCTGGAAGTGCAGCCCGGCCGCTACCTGATCCACGGCGACGGGCCACTGGTGGAGATCGCCCTGCAGAACCTGGTCACCAATGCCGCCAACTTCTCGCCCGCGGGCGCCGAGGTCGAGGTGCGCCTCGGTGATGACGGTGAGCAGCACCTGACCCTCAGCGTGCGTGACCACGGGCCAGGTATCGACGAAGAAAAGATCGAACGCCTCTTCGAGCGTTTCTACAGCCGCGACAACCCGGGCGGCGCGGGCCTTGGCCTGTCCATCGTGGAGATGATCGCCAGCCATCTGGGCGGCAGCATCGCCCTGAGCAACCACCCCGACGGCGGCCTGCTCGCCACCCTGTCGCTACCACGCGCACCACAGCAGCAACCCTGAACGCCACTTAACAATCCGGCCCCGGCCAGTCACCCACAGAGGTCAACGATGAGCAGCACAAACCCCCACCCCACCGCCGCGCCGGCAGCGTTCCGCTACAGCGCCACCAGCCGCCGCCTGCACTGGCTGATGGCCGCCCTGGTGGTGCTGGCCTACGTGCTGATCACCAGCCGCAGCTGGTTCGAGAAAGGCAGCGACCCGCGCCTGCTGGTGGTGCAGGGCCACTTCTGGGTCGGCATCGCGGTCTTCGCCCTGGTGCTGCCGCGCCTGCTGGCGCGCTTCGCAAGCCCGACGCCAGCAATCATGCCGGCGCTCAATCCGCTGACCCGGCTGGCCTCGCAAGTTACCCATATCGCCCTGTACGCCTTCCTGCTGCTGCAACCGCTGATGGGCATGCTGGTGGTGTTTCTCGAACGCGGCGGCATTCCCCTGGGCGGGCTGATGCTGCCCTCGCCCTTCGAGCTGAACCCGCACCTGGCGCACCGCATCGAGGACCTGCACATCACGGTGGGCAGCGCGTTCTACTACGTGATCGGCCTGCATATCGCCGCGGTGCTCTGGCACCACTTCCTGCGCCGCGACAACGTGCTCAAACGCATGCTGTAGACGCGCTGCCACGGTCTGCCTGGCAGCCGAACGGCCCTGAGTCAGATCAAAAAAATATGAATTCTTTATGTGCCACCAGTTGTTTCCGGATCGATTTTCGCGGTAAATCGCGTCCAGATATTTCAGGCGGCAGGTTCGACGCCTGGGCCGGCAGCGCAAAAAGCAGGTTCGTGAGCCGATTCGGCTACCGCCCCGCAGGCGCATGCTGACCCTGGCCGCACCCTGCCCGGCGCGGCAATCGATCGCCTCCCGCAAGCGTTGCCCGGAACAACCCACCTCTTCCATGAGCCAGACGTACCCCCCATGTTCGAACTATTCAGCGGGCTTGATGCCTGGTTGGCGCTGAGCCTCGCACTCGCCCTGCTCTTCGTCCTCACCTTCGAATTCATCAACGGTTTCCACGACACCGCCAACGCCGTGGCCACGGTCATCTACACCAAGGCCATGCCGCCGAACCTGGCGGTGGTCATGTCCGGCATCTTCAACTTCCTCGGTGTGCTGCTCGGTGGCGTCGGCGTGGCCTATGCCATCGTCCACCTGCTGCCGGTGGAGCTGTTGATCAACGTCAACACCAGCCGTGGCCTGATCATGGTGTTCTCGCTGCTGGCCGCGGCCATCACCTGGAACCTGGGCACCTGGTACTTCGGCATTCCGGCGTCCAGCTCGCACACCCTGATCGGCTCGATCCTTGGCGTCGGCCTGGCCAACGCGCTGCTCACCGACATCCCCCTGGGTGATGGGGTGAACTGGCAGAAGGCGATCGATATCGGCCTGTCGCTGGTGTTCTCGCCGGTTGCCGGCTTCGTGGTCGCCGCCCTGCTGTTCCTGGCGCTCAAGTACTGGATGCCGACCCCCAAGGTGCACAGCACGCCGGTGCTGCGCAAGGAAACCAAGGGCAAGAACAAGCCGCCATTCTGGAACCGCCTGGTGCTGATCGTCTCCGCCATGGCGGTGAGCTTCGTGCACGGCTCCAACGACGGCCAGAAAGGTATCGGCCTGATCATGCTGGTACTGATCGGCATCGTGCCGGCCAAGTTCGTGCTCGACCTGAACAGCACCACCTACCAGATTTCCCGTACCCGTGATGCAGCCATTCACCTGGGCGAGTTCTACCAGCGCAACGCGCCGACCCTGAACGAGTTCCTGGCCCTGGGTAAATCCGCCAATACCGAGCTGCCCAAGCAGTTCCGCTGCGACCCCAAACTCACCGAGCCGACCATCAACGGCCTGCTGCGCACCCTCGATGGCGTCAACGACTACCGTGACCTCAACGAAGAAGCGCGTATCGACATCCGCCGCTACCTGTTGTGCCTCGACGACTCGGCGAAGAAGGTCGGCAAGCTGCCGGACCTGCCGGCGCGGGAGAAGGCCGACCTCGACAAGCTGCGCAAGGACCTGACCGCCACCACCGAGTACGCGCCCTTCTGGGTGATCATTGCCGTGGCCCTGGCCCTGGGCATCGGCACCATGGTCGGCTGGCGACGCGTGGTGAAGACCGTCGGCGAGAAGATCGGCAAGCAGGGCATGACCTATGCCCAGGGCATGAGCGCGCAGATCACCGCGGCCTGCGCCATCGGCCTGGCCAACGTCTACAGCCTGCCGGTGTCGACCACCCACGTATTGTCCTCGGGCGTGGCCGGCACCATGGTCGCCAACCGCAGCGGCCTGCAGGGCAGCACCATCAGCAATATCCTGCTGGCCTGGGTGCTCACCCTGCCCACCTCCATGGCCCTGGCCGCCGGCCTGTTCTACGTCTCGACGTTGATCATCGGCTGATCGAACCACCAGGCACCTGCCCCCAGGTGCCTCGCCTCTCCCACCGCTAACCGCAACGCCAGCGCATGCTCTGCGCGAGGATATGCGGGTGGCTGTCGATGGGCTCCCACTCGTCCATGAACACGAACCCGTGCCGCAGGTAGAACTGCACGGCCCTGACGTTCTCGGCAGCGACTTCGAGAAACAGCGCCTCCAGCCCCAGTGCCACGGCGCGCGACTTCACCGCCGTCACCAGCGCGTCCGCCACGCCTGCACCCCGTGCCGCCGGCTCGACCCACATGGCGATCAGCTCATAGCGGATGGCATCCCGAAACCCACCACCCACCAGGCCCACCGGCCTGTCATCGTCGAATGCCAACCAGAACCGCGTCCTCTCGCCCGCTGCCCGCACCTGCCACTGGGCATCGCTGTCGGCCGCTGCCGTCTCGTAACTCACACCGAAGGCGGTCGGCGTGTCCTGCAGGGCGGCCAGGCGGATCTGCTTCAGCAGCTGCCAGTCCTCTTTTTGCGTGGCGCGGATTTCCATGAATGTTCTGATCTCTCCTGATTGAAATGTGCCGGGCGCGCCGATTAGCCAGGCGCTTCACACCAGGCAACGCCGCGGCCGACCTACAATGCCGTACAGGCGGCTAGCGCTGCCAGCAAAAGCGCCAACCGAATCGGCCAAGGGCACTGGAAATCCCATGAAGCACAGACTCAAACAACTGGCGATTGCACTGGCGGTCATTTTGGCGGCGCTGAGTGCTCTGTTCGTCGCCACCGCTTACTGGGCCGTGCCAACCGCCCAGGTGCGCAACGAGGCTGCCGCAGCCGTGCAGGTGGTGGCCCGGTGGCGTGACCAAAGCCGCGATCTGGGCTCGATCCGGGCTGGCCAGACAGTGGCCTTCAAGGTGCCTGGCGAGGGTGGCATCAGCTTCAGCGTGACCTATGCCGATGGCCGCCAGGTGACCAGCCCGGAGATGTATTACACCCTGACCACCGCCGTGCTGGCGGTGGTCAGCGAGCAGTCCGTCAGCGTCGATAGCGAGCTGGGTCTGGCAACCGCTGACCAGGATCCGCGCAGGGGGCCTGGCCAGGGTCGCTAATGCGCTGCCCGCTGCGAATCAGCCCAGCGACTCCAGCCCCAGCTCGCGCGCGCATGCGGCCAGCGAACGACGCTGGGTCTCCGCGTACAGCGCCAGCTCGTCGTGCACCGTGGCGCCGAGGGCGGCGTGGAAGGCCTGCTGATTGGAAGTGGCGTCGTAGCTGGCCTGGGCATCATCGCCGAGGTTGGATTGGAAGATGCCGGCAGCGCTGACCGGCAGAAAATCCTCGTAGACCAGCGGCTCGAAATGCACGAGGCCAGCCTCTATCAGCGCCTCCAGGCTGCACAGCCTGTTTTGCTCAGCACGCACGGCCTTGCCGGCCTCGGTGACGAAGTAGCGGAAGTAGGCCAAGCCCTCGCGGCGCATGGCCGGGTAGCTGTCCGGGAAGGCCGCGAAGCGTTGTTGCAGCAAATCGGCGTAGCGCTGGGCATTGGCCTCGTTGGGGAATTCGCCCAGATCCTCGCGGGCCTCGTTGAGCAGCCTGTCGTACAGCGCGCGGCCGGCGGGGGTCAACGCCGCACCGCGTTGCTCGATCTCGCCGAAGCGCGCGGTATGGCTGCCGGCCGCGCCGCCCTGGCCGACGAATGCCACCGGCTCCTGCAAGGCCTTGAAGCTGGTCTGGCGCAACAGGATCGGGCACTGCCGACGGGGCGGCCCTTCGACCACCGCCTTGGGCGTGATGCCGCGCCCGGGCATGGCCGCCTGGGCTTCATCGATGTCCAGGGTGCGCGGCGTCAGGTGGTTGATATGCGGGCCCTTGAAGGCCACCACGTCGGCGATCAGGCGGTGCTGGCCATGCAGGCGATCATATTCGGCGGCGGTTACCGTGGCCTGGGTGTGCCAGCGGAAGGTTTCCAGGGCTTCACTGACGAACGCCTCGGCATCGGCGGCATTCAGGCCGCCCTGGGCTTCGCACTGCTCGATCAGTGCCCGCGCCCGTGGGGTGAAGATGTCGCGCTTGGCGAGAATCTCGGCGACCCGCTCACGCAGCGCATCGTCCTCGATCAGCTCCAGGCGCAGCAGCGAAGTGAACACGCGAAACGGGCTGACCTGCAGCTGCGCTTCATGCACCGCGCGAAAGGCGGTGGAATGCACCGGCACGCCGGCCGAGCTGAGGTCGTAGTAACCGACCGGCTGCATGCCCATGACCGCGAACAGACGGCGAATGGTCGACAGCTCCTCGGCAGTGCCGACGCGAATTGCGCCGTGGCGCTCCATGCCCAGGCGCTCGATCTCGCCGGTCCATTCGAGCTGCTGGCGGAGCGCCTCGCTGCCCGCCAGCGCCTGGGCGTTGATGTCCGCCACCAGTTCGAGCAGGTCGCCATACAGCGGCACTTCGGCGCGGTACATGGCGGACATGGCGCTGGAAAACTGCGCACGGATTGCAGAAGGGTCGACGAATCCTGAGGTGTTCATAGCGGGCGAATCTCCTGTCGCGCTTGTTGGTTGGCCGTGGCGGCGCTCACCGGCCTTGAAGGGGGCCGATCGCGCTCAGCCAAGGTTGGCCAGGCAGTGTTCGATGATATCCAGGCCCTGTTCGAACAGCGCCGGCTCGATGGTCAGCGGCGCCAGCAGGCGCACGATATGGCGGTTCTTGCCGCTGGGCATCAGCAGCAGCCCCTTGCCCCGCGCCGCCTCCAGCAGTTCGGCCAGCTGCGCGGTGCCGGGCTGGCCGTCGCGAGTGAGCAGCTCGATACCGCGCATCGCGCCGACACCGGTCAGCCGCCCCAGGTACGGCGACAGGCCCTTGGCGCGCCACTGCTCGTAGCGGCGCAGCAGGGCCTGCTCCTGGGCTTCACCCCAGGTGGCCAGGTTGGCGTCGGTCATCTGCCGCAGGCTGGCCAGGGCCGCCGCACAGGCGATAGGGTTGCCCGAGTAGGTACCGCCCAGCCCGCCCTTGGGCAATGCGCCCAGCAGCTCGGCACGGCCGACCACCGCACCCAATGGCAGGCCGCCGGCGATGCTCTTGCCGAGCAGCAGCAGGTCGGGCTCGATGCCCAGGCGGCTGAAGGCGAAACGCTGCCCGGTGCGGCCGAAGCCGGACTGGATTTCATCGAGCATCAGCAGCACACCGTGCTCGTCGCACCAGCGGCGCAAGCGTTTGGCGAACTCGCCATCCAGGGCCAGAAAACCGCCCTCGCCCTGCACCGGCTCGATGATGAAACAGGCGACATCGTTGACGTCCACCTCGACGCTGAACAACCGGTCAATGGCCTTGAAGGCCTCGTCCGCGGTCACCCCGGTATCCGCGCTCGGGTACGGCACGTGATAGACCGGGCCGGGCAACACGCCGACCTTCTGCTTGTAGGGCGCCACCTTGCCGTTGAGGTTGAGGGTGGCCAGGGTGCGACCGTGGAAGCCACCGTCGAAGGCGATCACCACCGTACGGCCGGTCGCCGCGCGCACTACCTTCAAGGCATTCTCGGCGGCCTCGGCGCCACTGTTGGTGAGCATGCCCGCCAGCGGATAACTGACCGGCACGAAGGCCGCCAGGGCGTCCATCAGCTCACGGTAACCCTGGTGCGGCACGGCATTGAAGGTCGAGTGGGTCAGCCGCCCGGCCTGCTCGGTGATGGCGCTGACCACCTGCGGGTTGCAGTGGCCGAGGTTGAGCACGCCGATACCGCCGACGAAGTCGATGTACGTGCGGCCTTCGGTGTCCCACACCTGGGCATTCAGGCCGTGGGACAGGGTGATGGGATGCACCACGGAAAGGGACGAGCTGATGGGCGAAGCACTCATGGATTACCTACCTGGGCCGGCGGGCATGCAGACCATCATCGGGCGAGCCACGATGACAGGCGGCAGTGCCTGGAAACGAGATGCGCCTATCAAAGCGAGTCAGGCGGGCCGGCCACAAGCGAAATAAAGTGCTGCCGTCATTCCTTAAATTCAGGAACTGGCTGAACCGCGCCGGTGCCGGCCCGGGCCTTTCCGAGAATCCAGTCGATCAGCGCCCTGACCTTCGGCACCTCGGCGGACTGCTCGGCGAAGGCGATGAAGTGCGCACCCTGGCTGGGCTTGTAGTGCTGCCAGGGGATCACCAGCTTGCCTTCCTGCAATTCGTCGAGCACCACGAAGCGCGGCACCAGGGCCACGCCACAGCCGGACTCGGCGGCGCGGATGCACATGTAGAAAGTGTCGAAGCGCGGCCCGTGGTAGCTGTTTTCGGTGCTGATGCCCTGCTCCTCGAACCACTCGTGCCAGGCACTGGGCCGCGAGGTGCATTGCAGCAGCACCAGGCGGGTCAGGTCGCCGGCATCGAGCAACGGCTGTTCGGGCAGCAGGTCCGGGGCGCACACCGGGATCACGTCCTCGCCGAACAACTCGATGCAGGTGGCGCCCGGCCAGGAGCCGGTGCCGTAGAAGAACGCCACGTCGGCCTTGGCCTGCACCAGGTCGAAGGGCTCCAGCTCGTTCTTGATGTCCAGGTGGATATTCGGGTGGCGGCGGGAAAAACCCTTGAGGTTGGGCACCAGCCAGCGCGCCCCGAAGGTCGGCTGGGTGGCCACCTTGAGCACCTCGGTCTCGCCGCCGTAGGAGAGGATGTAGCGGCTGGAGATGTCCACCTGGGTGAGAATCCTGTTCACCTCCGCCAGGTACAGCTCCCCCGCCGGTGCCAGCTGCAAGCGGCGGCGCACGCGGTGAAACAGCGGGTGCTGGAGCATGTCCTCGAGCTGGGCCACCTGCTTGCTCACTGCACTTTGCGTCAGGTGCAGCTCCTGGGCGGCGCGGGTGAAGCTCAGGTGCCGGGCCGCGGCCTCGAAACATTGCAGGGCGGTCATGGTCGGCAACAAGCGTTTGGACATGGGCTTCTCGGGTTCAGACGGGGCAACTTGATTCCATGACGGAATGACATGGTGCGTAAACGTCGTTTGTTGAGCGCGGGTTCGGGATTAATACTGATCCTCATCGCGGATTTCAACTTCACGACTCAGGAGATCACCATGGTCAACCAGCTACTCGAACGCCTCGGTGTCAGCGCCAGCGCCTACCAGAGCGGCAACCATGCCGTGTACACCCCCATCGACGGCAGCCAGATCGGCAGCCTGAACCTGGAGGGCGCCGACGCGGTACGTGCCAAGATCGCTGCAGGCCACGATGCCTTCCTGGCCTGGCGCCAGGTGCCGGCGCCGCGCCGTGGTGAGCTGGTGCGCCTGTTCGGCGAAGTGCTGCGCGAGCACAAGGCCGACCTCGGCGAGCTGGTGTCCATCGAAGCCGGCAAGATCACCCAGGAAGGCCTGGGCGAAGTGCAGGAGATGATCGATATCTGCGACTTCGCCGTCGGCCTGTCGCGCCAGCTCTACGGCCTGACCATCGCCTCGGAGCGCCCCGGCCACCATATGCGGGAAACCTGGCACCCGCTGGGCGTGGTCGGGGTGATCAGCGCCTTCAACTTTCCGGTCGCCGTTTGGGCCTGGAACACCACCCTGGCCCTGGTGGCCGGCAACGCGGTGATCTGGAAACCCTCGGAGAAAACTCCGCTGACCGCCCTCGCCTCCCAGGCGCTGCTGGACAAGGCCCTCGCACGCTTCGGCAATGACGCGCCCCAGGGCCTGGCGCAGTTGGTCATCGGTGACCGTGAAGCCGGCGAAGTGCTGGTCGATGACCCGCGCGTACCGCTGATCAGCGCCACCGGCAGCACCCGCATGGGCCGCGAAGTCGCCCCCCGGGTGGCGGCCCGCTTCGGCCGCAGCATTCTGGAACTGGGCGGCAACAACGCGATGATCCTCGCCCCCAGCGCCGACCTCGACCTGGCCGTGCGCGGCATCCTGTT
Organism: Pseudomonas sp. G34; assembly: GCF_031119625.1. GTDB lineage: Bacteria > Pseudomonadota > Gammaproteobacteria > Pseudomonadales > Pseudomonadaceae > Aquipseudomonas. The sequence continues at coordinate 66,899 of NZ_JAVHZV010000026.1, read as the reverse complement.
CAGCGCCGTCGGCACCGCCGGCCAGCGCTGCACCACCCTGCGCCGGCTGATCGTCCATCGCTCGATCAAGGATGAAGTAGTTGCCCGGCTCAAGGCTGCCTACGCCAAGGTGCGCATCGGCGACCCGCGCCAGGGCAACCTGGTCGGCCCGCTGATCGACAAGCAGGCGTTCAGCGCCATGCAGGACGCCCTGGCCAAGGCCCGCGACGAAGGCGGCCAGGTGTTCGGCGGCGAGCGCCAGCTGGCCGACAGCTTCCCCAACGGTTACTACGTGAGCCCCGCCATCGTCGAGATGCCGGGCCAGACCGCCGTGGTGCGCCACGAGACCTTCGCGCCGATCCTCTACGTACTCGCCTACGATGACTTCGACGAGGCGCTGCGCCTGAACAACGAGGTACCCCAGGGCCTGTCCTCGTGCATCTTCACCACCGACGTGCGTGAAGCCGAAGCCTTCCAGGGCGCGGCCGGCAGCGACTGCGGCATCGCCAACGTCAATATCGGCACCAGCGGTGCGGAAATCGGCGGCGCGTTTGGCGGCGAGAAGGAAACCGGCGGCGGTCGCGAATCCGGCTCCGATGCCTGGAAGGCCTACATGCGCCGGCAGACCAACACCGTCAACTACTCCCGCGAACTGCCGCTGGCCCAGGGCATCGTGTTCGACTGAGCGGCGCCCGCCATGCCGACCTGAATCGGCATGGCGCTTCCCATGAAAACGCAGAATCAGTAGCTGTCGACCGTTACACAGCGGCCTCTGCCTGCGCGCAGCAAAGGCAGAGCAGCCCCGTGAATACCGCACAATAAAAACAACAGAGGCTCGCCATGAGTGCTACCCGCTTTTTCGCGTACTGCCCCCCAAAAATCGAGGAGTTCGGCCTTGGACGCTCGTAAAGACGTGACCAGGGAGGCACCGTCCTTTGCCGTGGCAGTGGCGCCCCTGGTAATTACCGCCATCTTGCTGATGGTTCAGTTCTTCATTTTCGAGGATTTCACCCCCCATGTGCCGCTCGCCCTCGGTGTGCTGGTGTGTGGGCTGTTCGCGGTGAGCCGGGGCACGCCCTGGTTCAGCATCGAAGCCTCGATGTTCAAGGTGGTGCGCATCGGCATCCCGGCCATCTTCATTCTGATGTGCATCGGCATGCTGATCGGCTCGTGGATTGCCTCCGGAACCGTGCCCACGCTGCTCTACTACGGCTTCGCCTACCTGTCTGGCGGCAGCTTCCTGGTGTTGACGTGCCTGCTCTGTTCGCTGATCTCGCTGATGACCGGAACCTCGTGGGGCACCGTCGGCACCGTGGGCCTGGCATTGATGGGGGTGGGCGAGGGCTTGGGCGTACCGGCCTACCTGACCGGCGGTGCGATCGTCTCCGGCGCGTTCTTTGGCGACAAGATGTCGCCGCTCTCGGAAACCACCAACCTGACCCCGGCCGTGTGCGGCACCGACCTGTGGAGCCACATCAAGGGCATGCTGCCGACCACCGTGCCGGCCATGCTGATTTCCCTGGTGCTCTATGCCTGGATCGGTTCCAGCTACGCGGATCACGTGGTGGATGCCAGCGGTATCGAGCTGATGCGCGCCAGCGTCGAGCAGCATTACCGGATCGGCCTGCTGACCCTGCTGCCGCCACTGGTGGTGATCGTCCTGGCCATGCGCAAAGCGCCGGCCCTGCCGGTGATGTTCGCTGGGGTAATGTTGGCCGCTGTTGTGGCGGTGTTCTACCAGGGCGTCGCGCCCAGGGAGCTGACCAGCATCCTGCACAACGGCTTCGTCAGCCAGACCGGGATCGCCTCGGTGGACAAGCTGCTCTCCAAGGGCGGCATCATGTCGATGACCTGGGTCATCACCCTGACGCTGATCGCCCTCGCCTTCGTCGGCGCCCTGGAGGCCCACGGCACGCTCGCTTCCCTACGCAAGAAGCTCGACCAGGTGATCAAAGGTCGCTTCGGCCTGGTGCTGAGCAGCTATACCAGCGTGCTGGGTGTCGGCACCTTGGTAGGCGACGTGTACACCTCGCTGGTGCTGCCCGGGCAACTGCTCAAGGACAAGTACGCGGCCATGGGCTACAAGCCGACGGTTCTATCGCGCAGCATCGAGGATTGCGGCACCCTGTGTTCGCCGCTGATTCCCTGGAACATGGGCGGGGCATTCGTCTCCTCCTCGCTGGGCGTGCCGACCCTGCTCTATGCACCCGTCGCGTTCGCCTGTTGGTTGTCGCCCGTGATCGGGCTGATCTGGGCCGCCACCGGCAAGTTCATGCCGCGGGTCGAGTCGCCGTCACCAGTTGAAACCGACGGTGTTTTTCAGCCCAATCCGAGTGCAGAAAATAACCGCCCCTGGTGATAGCGGGTGCGACAGCAAAAGGTTACAGAGCAAGCCAATTCCGGTCTGCCCGGGGATGGCCTGGTTACCGCGCTAACTGATGTTGAAGGGGTAGGTGAAATGACGGTTTTCCATCAACAGTGCCTCTGGGAAAAGGCGACGCCCGCACGGATCGGCACTGGCGCGCTGGGTGGCGAGGTGAAGGTCGATGTGTGCGTGATCGGCGGCGGAATCACCGGACTGTCGGCGGCACTGCAGCTGCTCGAGGCGGGCAAGAGCGTGTGTGTGCTGGAAGCCTTCGAGGTCGGCCATGGCGGTTCCGGGCGCAACGTCGGGCTGGTCAATGCCGGCACCTGGATCAAGCCTGACGACGTGGAGGCCACCCTCGGCGAACAGGTCGGCAGCCGCCTCAACAAGGTGCTGGGCGACGCCCCGGCCAAGGTGTTCGAGGCCATCGCGCGCTACCGGATCGATTGCCAGGCGCGCCATGAGGGCACCCTGCACATGGCCCACAACGCCGCCGGCCTGGAAGACCTCAAGGCCCGCGAGTCGCAATGGCGCCGGCGTGGCGCGGATGTCGAGCTGCTGACCGGCGCGAGCTGCGTGGAATATTGCGGCACCGACAAGATCACCGGCGCGCTGCTGGATCGGCGCGCCGGCACCATCAACCCCATGGGCTACACCAAGGGCCTCGCCGCGGCCGTGCTGCGCCTGGGCGGCTTGCTGCACCAGCAATCGCCGGTAAGCGAGCTGCACAGGCAGGCCGATGGCTGGCGGGTGCGCACCGCCCAGGGCACGGTCATGGCCGAGAAGGTGGTGATTTCCACCGGCGCCTACACCGAAGGCGACTGGACCGAGGTGCAGCGCAGCTTCTTCCGCGGCTATTACTACCAGGTAGCCTCCGTGCCCCTGAGCGGTGCGGCGGCCGACGCCGTGCTGCCCCACGGCCAGGGCTCGTGGGACACCCGCGCGGTGCTGAGCAGCATCCGCCGCGATGATCAGGGCCGCCTGCTGCTGGGCAGCCTGGGCAAGTCGAACAACAAGCCGGACTGGTTCGTGCGCAGCTGGGCCGATCGCATCCAGGGGCATTACTTCCCGCAGCTCGGCAAGGTCGACTGGGAAATGCACTGGACCGGTTGCATCGACTTCACCCCGGACCACCTGATGAAGCTGTTCGAGCCGGCACCCGGCGTGGTCGCGGTAACCGGCTACAACGGCCGCGGCAACACCACCGGCACCGTGGTGGGCCATGCCCTGGCCGACTACCTGCTCAAGAGCGACACCAGCGCGCTGCCCATTCCCCTGTCGCCGATGACGGCACTGCGCAGCGCCGGGCTGCGCAGCTGCTACTACGAAGCGGGCTTCTCGCTCTACCACGCCGGCCAGTGCCTGCGGGTGATCCTCTAGAACCTGTTCACGGTCTTCATGCGCATGAAGCGGCAACTACAAGGCAAAAGCAGCCGCGCCCTACGTAGGGTGGACAACGCTCTTTTTGTCCACCATTGCGATCACAGAGCGGTGGACGGATGAAGCGTCGTCCACCCTACGAAAAGCCGCTCTCGTCACTTAACCGTGGATGGGTCGGGCCGCGTAGGTGAAACCCATCGCAATTTGATGGGTTTCACCCATCCTACGGCCTTTATGCGCATCAAGCGGCAACTAGCAGAAGCGGCCGTTCGCTACGTAGGGTGGATGACGCTCTTTTCATCCACCATTGCGATCACAGAGCGGTGGACGGGTGAAGCGTCGTCCACCCTACGCAACGCCGCTCTCGTCACCCATCCTACCGTTTGTGGGAGCGGGCCATGCCCGCGAAAATCGCGAAGTTGAACCGGTGCTCCCTGCCCTACCTCGTGGCAGGAAGCACCACAAACCAGCCCTTACCGCAAATGCTCCAGCAATGCCTGGATCGGGTGCCGCAACGTGGCGTTCTTGATCCGCGCCACCTGGCTGCGGCACGAATAGCCGGTTGCCAGGGGCTCGGCGGCGGCGCCGGAGTCCAGCGTTGGCGCCCAGGATTGGGCGAAGATCGTCCGTGAGGTTTGCAGGTTGCGCGCCTCGTGCCCGTAGGTGCCGGACATCCCGCAGCAGCCCGTGGCCTCGGCCGTCACCTGCAGCCCGGCCTGCTCGAACACCTGTACCCACATCGCCGCACTGGGCGCCGCGTTGGTCTTCTCGGTGCAGTGGCCCAGCAGCCGGAACGCCACGGTTTTGCCTGGCTGTGTGGGCTGGCCGTCGAGGGCCTTGAGCAGCCATTCCTGGGGCAGCAGCACGTCCGGGCATTCGAGGCCGGCGACCTTGCGGTACTCCTGGCGGTAGACCAGGGTCATCGCCGGATCCAGCCCCACCAGCGGGATGTCGAAGCCGGCCAGCGCCTGCAGCCCCTTGGCGGTACGCCGGGCGGTGCGTTCGAAAGCCGGCAGAAAGCCCTGCACGTGCAGCGGCTTGCCATTGGCCATGAACGGCGCCAGCCACACGCGATAGCCCAGGCGGCTGGCCAGCTCGATAAAGGCGGCGAACACCGGGGTCTCGAAATAGCGGGTGAAGGCGTCCTGCACCAGGATCAGGCTCTTGCCCCGCTCCGCTGCGCTCAGCCGTCGCAGCTCGGCCGGCGTGGCAACCGTCAGGCGATGGCGCGCCGCCAGGGCCTTGAAGTCGAAGTCGCTGAGCAGCGGGCTGTCGACCATACCGATGCGCTCGGCCAGCAGGCGCGTTACCCAGAGAGAGCCCATCACCCCGTTGTACAGCCGCGGCACACGGGCGAACAGCGGCAGGCTGAATTCCAGCGAGCCGATCAGGTAGTCGCGCAGCGGGCGCAGGTAACGCTGGTGGTAGCGTTCCAGAAAGCGCGAGCGAAACTCCGGCACGTTGACCTTGACCGGGCACTGGCCCGCGCAGGATTTGCACGCCAGGCAGCCGGCCATCGCCTCGTAGACCTCGTGGGAGAAGTCGCCCTCGCCGGCCCGGGAATGGCGCCAGCGGCTCGGCAGGCTGCGCAGGAAATCCAGCGGGCCGCTGGCGATCGGCGCCAGTACGTCGACCCCGGCCTGGCCCTGCAGGCGCAGCCACTCGCGTACCAGCGAGGCACGGCCCTTCGGCGAATGCACGCGCTGGCGGGTGGCCTTCCAGGACGGGCACATGGCGTCGTCCGGGTCGAAGTTGTAGCAGGCACCGTTGCCGTTGCAGTGCACCGCGGTGCCGTAGCTCTGCCACACCCGCTCGTCGATCTGCCGGTCGAGGTCGCCACGCAGGGTCACTTCGTCGATCTTTAGCAGCGCCTCGTCACTGCCGAGGGGCGTGGCGATCTTGCCGGGGTTGAGCTGGTTGTAGGGGTCGAACGCGCCCTTGAGCGCCTGCAGCGAGGCATACAGCTCGCCGAAGAATGCCGGTGCGTATTCCGAACGCACGCCCTTGCCGTGCTCCCCCCACAGCAGGCCGCCATAGCGCTGGGTCAGGGCCGCCACCGCGTCGGAAATCGGGCGAATGGCCGCGGCCTGTTTCGGGTCCTTCATGTCCAGCGCCGGGCGCACGTGCAGCACGCCGGCATCGACGTGGCCGAACATGCCGTAGGTCAGGCCGTGGCCGTCGAGCAGCGCGCGGAACTCGGCGATGAAGTCGGCGAGGTTTTCCGGCGGCACCGCGGTGTCCTCGACGAATGGCTGGGGGCGCACTTCGCCGTCGACGTTGCCGAGCAGGCCCACCGCACGCTTGCGCATCGCGTAAACCCGCGACACCGCCGCCCGCCCGCTCGCCAGGGTGTGGCCGAGGCGCACCACGCCGGTGTCCTGCTGGAGATGCTGGATGAAGTGCTCGACACGACCGTTGACCTCATCGGGGTCGTCGCCGCTGAATTCCACCAGGTTGATGCCCAGGGTCGGCCGCCCGGGATCTTCGGGGAAGTACTCGGCGACGCCATGCCAGACGATATCGTTCATCGCCAGCAGCAGCACCTTGGAATCCACGGTTTCGATGGACAGCGGCTGCAGGGTGATCAGCGAGCGGGCATCGCGCAGCGCATCCATGAAGCCGGCGTAGCGCACGTTGACCAGCACCGAATAGTTGGGGATCGGCAGTACGTTGAGGCGCGCCTCGACGATGAAGCCCAGGGAGCCCTCGGAGCCACACAGCACGCTGTTGAGGTTGAAGCGCCCGTCCGCCTCGCGCAGGTGCGCCAGGTCGTAGCCGGTCAGGCAGCGGTTGAGCTTGGGGAAGGTCGCCTCGATCAGCGCCGCCTTCTCGCGCTGGATCTGCTCGGCGCACTGGTACACCTGGCCGGTACGGTCGCTGCGGGCCAGCTGTTCGCTGAGGGTCGACTCGTCCAGCGGGTGGCTGTGCAGGCGCTCGCCGCCGAGCAGGATGGTGGTCAGCTCCAGCACGTGGTCGCGGGTCTTGCCGTAGGTGCAGCTGCCCTGGCCGCTGGCGTCGGTGTTGATCATGCCGCCGATGGTCGCCCGGTTGGAGGTCGACAGCTCCGGGGCGAAGAACAGGCCATGGGGCTTGAGCGCCGCGTTGAGCTGATCCTTGACCACCCCGGCCTGCACCCGCACCCAGCGCTGTTCGGCATTGATCTCCAGGATGCGGTTCATGTGCCGCGACAGGTCGACCACCACGCCGTCGGTGAGCGACTGGCCGTTGGTGCCGGTGCCGCCGCCGCGTGGCGTCAGCTTGACGCTGCGGTGCGCAGGCTCGCTGACCACCCGGGCGAGCACCTGCACGTCGTCTTCATCGAGGGGGAACACCGCCGCCTGGGGCTGGCGCTGGTAGATGGAGTTGTCGGTCGCCAGCACGGTGCGGCTGGCGTGGTCACGGGCGATCTCGCCACGAAAGCCGGCAGCGCCGAGCGCGTCGAGAAAGGCCAGGTAATGGGCCTGGGTCGGTTGCGGGGCACTCAGGCTGGCGATCATCGGTATATTTCCAAGTGGACACCTACACGCCTGCTAGCGGGCGATTGCATCAGGCTTCTAATGCGCCCATTTTCGGCAGCATGCGCCTGTGCTACAAGGGTATTTGCCGTAGCAATCCATGAGCTTTATGAATGAATCTGCGCAGACTGACGCCGTCGATGTCCCTGCTGCTGGCCTTCGAGTCGGCGGCGCGCCACCAGAGCTATACCCGTGCGGCCGCCGAGCTGTCGCTGACCCAGAGTGCGGTGAGCCGCCAGGTGCAGGCGCTGGAAGCCTTTCTGGGCATCACCCTGTTCCAGCGCGAAGGCCGTAACGTGGTGCTCACCGATGTGGGCCGGCTGTACGCCGACACCCTCTCCGACGCCCTGGCAAGCATTCGCAATGCGACCCTGCAGGCCATCGACTACGGCTCCGGCGGCGGCACCCTGCGCCTGGCCCTGTTGCCGACCTTCGGCTCGAAATGGCTGCTGCCGCGGCTGCACGAGTTCTACGCCGCCAACCCGGGCGTGCAGGTGCATATCCATTCGCGCATCCACGCCGATTTCAGCGACGGCCAGCTCGACGCGGCGATCTGCGTGGGCGACGGCGCCTGGCCGGACCTGCTGGCCCACCCGTTGCTCGACGAATCCATGGTGCTGATCGCCAGCCCGGCGATGCTCGACGCCGGCGAGCCGCTGACGCCCGAGCGGGTGGCCGGGCAATTGCTGCTGCAGGTCGCCAGCCACCCGCCGATGTGGTCGACCTGGTTCGCCAAGCACGCCGTGAGCAGCGCGCAGCTGCAGGCTGGCCCCAGCTTCGAGCTGACCTCGCACCTGATCCAGGCCGTGCGCGCCGGCATCGGCGTCGGCCTGGTGCCCCAGGTGCTGGTCGAGGAAGAACTGCGCCAGGGCCAGCTGCGCACCACCGGCACGCCGGTTTCCAGCGGCCGCACCTATTTTCTCGCCTACCCCAAACGCAATGCCGTGCTGCCGGCCCTGGGGGTGTTTCGGCAGTGGTTGCTCGACGGTGTAGCCAGTGGTGGCGAGTGCGGCTGATTTTCAGCACGGGCCACTGCCCGTTACTGGTGACTCGCTACCGTCGCCAAGCGATTGGCCACCACGAACAAGCCCAGGCCGATCAGGCAAACCACGGTCTGAGTAGCGCCGAGGGTGGTTACGGGGGCGAACTCCAGCACCGAGACCAGCAAGGTGGTGATCGCTGCCGCGCCCATGGTCAGAAAACCACGCTGGCGCTTGCCGCGGTTCCAGGCTGCGCATTCATCACGCTCCCTCCCAGCGACGAAACAACACACTGGCATTCACGCCGCCAAAGCCGAAGCCATTGGAGAGTGCGTGGGTGATCGGCATCGGACGGGCATTCAGCGCGACCAGATCGAGCCCCGCTGCGGCTGCGTCCGGATTGCTGAGGTTCAGAGTCGGCGGCACGATCTGGTCACGCAGTGCCAGCACCGTGAAGATCGCTTCGAGGCCGCCAGCGGCGCCCAGCAGGTGGCCCGTAGCGGACTTGGTCGAGCTGATCGCCACAGACGAGTCATGACCGAACAGCGAGCCGATAGCGGCCAGTTCGCCCTTGTCGCCGACCTGGGTCGAGGTGGCATGGGCATTGATGTGTTGCACATCGCCCGGGCTCAGGCCTGCCTGCTGCAGCGCCTGTTGCATGGCGCGGCGCGCACCGCTGCCATCTTCGGGGCCGGCGGTAAGGTGATAGGCATCGGCACTGGTGCCATAGCCCACCAGTTCAGCCAACGGCCTAGCGCCTCGCACCAGCGCATGCTCGAGTGACTCGATCACCAGCAGCCCGGCACCTTCGGCCATCACGAACCCGTCGCGGTCACGGTCGAAGGGCCGCGACGCCTCTTGCGGTTGCCCGGCAAAGCCGGTCGACAGGGCCCGCGCAGCCGCGAAGCAGCCCAGGGTGACGCGGTCGATAGCTGCCTCGGTACCACCGCAGATGGCGATATCGGCCTCGCCACTTCTGATCAGCCGAGCCGCATCGCCAATCGCCTGCACACCTGCCGCGCAGGCAGTCACCGGCGCGCCGAGCGGGCCCTTGAAGCCATGGCTGATCGACACGTGCCCCGCTGCCATGTTGGCGAGAAACGACGGCGCGGTGAACGGCGATAGCCGGCGTGGCCCACGCGCGTCGGTAACCCGTACGGCCTCGGCCAGCGCACCGAAACCGCCCACCCCCGAGGCGATGATCGTCGCCGTACGCTGCCGCGTCTCCTCCGTGCCAGGCTGCCAGCCCGCTTGCTGCAATGCCTCGTGCGCGGCTACCAGGGCGAATTCGATGAAGCGATCCATCTTCTTGCGTTCCTTGGCCGCAATAACGAGCTCGGGTCGATAGCCGGCAACCCCATCCTCCTCGAACGAGGGTACTTGCCCGCCGACCGTCACCCCGGTGCCATCGCCGATGGCTGCCGGCAGTGTGCGGATGCCCGAGCGCCCGGCCAGCAGGCGCTGCCACGTCGTCTCGGTACCACAGCCCAGCGGGCCGACGATGCCGACACCGGTTACCACGATGCGCTTGTGCTTGTGAAAATTGATCATTGCAGCCTCTCAGCCAGGTTGGCGGCGAACAGCCGAACACTGCTCGCCAGGGATCACGCGTGCGCGTCCTTGGTTGCGTCGTTCGGGCGGATCCTGAACCAGATGGCGTACATCGCCGGCAGGAACACCAGGGTCATGATGGTGCCGACGAAGGTGCCGCCGATCAGGGTGTAGGCCAGGGTTCCCCAGAACACCGAATGGGTCAGGGGGATGAAGGCTAGGATCGCCGCCAGCGCCGTCAACAACACCGGTCGGGCGCGCTGCACGGTGGCTTCGACCACCGCGCTGAACGGGTCAAGGCCCTCCTGCTCGTTGTGGTGGATCTGCCCGATCAGGATCAGCGTGTTGCGCATCAGGATTCCCGACAGCGCGATCAGGCCGACCAGGGCATTGATGCCGAACGGCTGCTGGAACAGCAACAACACCGGCACCACACCGATCAGGCCCAGCGGCGAGGTGAGAAACACCATGACCATGGCCGAGATCGACCGCACCTGCAGGATGATGATCAGCAGCGTCAGGGCAATCATGATCGGTAGCAGTGGCGCGATCGCCTTGCTGGCCTTGCCGGACTCCTCGATGGAGCCGGCCATCTCGATCCGGTAGCCGGCCGGTAGCGTCGCGATGATCGGTTGCAGCTCGTTCCACACCGCCGTGGACACATCCGGCGGCTGCAGCCCTTCAGCGATGTCGCCGCGCACGGTGATGGTCGGGGTGCGGTCGCGGCGGCGCAGGATCGGGTCTTCCATGCGCACATCCACGTCGCCGACCTGGGACAGCGGAATGCGCTGACCAGTTGAGCCAACCAGGGTAAAGCCCTCTATTTTCGCCGGATCGAGACGGATATCCCCGGCCGCGCGACCGACCACCTGCACGGCGCGGATGTCCTCGCGCACCGAGGTGATCGGCACGCCGCTGAGCAGGAACTGCAGTTGCTGCGCCACCGCGCTTGAGCTCAGGCCAACGGCCTGCAGGCGATCCTGATCCAGCGAGAAATGCAGCGTGGGTACCAATGGGCCCCAGTCGGCGTTCACCGTGCGCATCATCGGGCTGGCCTGCAACACCGCCTGCACGCGGCTGGCGATCTCGCGCAGTTGCATGGGCTCGGGCCCCATCACCCGATAGGCCACCGGGTATGGCGAGTACGGGCCGAACACCAGTTGCGTCACGCGCACCTTGGCCTCGGGCGCCAGCCCTTCGGAGGCCGCCTCACGGATGCGCAGTTTCAGCGCTTCGCGGGCCTCCTGGCTGTCCGTCAGCACCACGATCTTGGCAAACGACGGGTCAGGCAGCTCCGGCGCCATGGCCAGAAAGAACCGCGGTGGGCCCTGACCGATGTAAGAGGTAACGATCCTGGCTTCTTCCTGTTCGCGCAACCAGGACTCGACCTTGATTGCCGTGGCATTGGTCTGCTCGATGGAGGTGCCGTACGGCATCTGCAGTTCGACCAGTACCTCGGGGCGATCAGAGGTCGGGAAGAACTGCTTCTTCACCAGCCCCATGCCCAATACAGCCACTACGAACGCGGCGATCACCACGCCGGCCACCAGCCACTTGTGAGCGATGACGCGCCCCAGCAGGTTGCGGAAGCGGTTGTAGGGGCGGGTGTTGTAGATGGCCGCGTGACCGCCCTCGACCTGCTTGATGTCGGGCAGCAGCTTCACGCCCAGGTAGGGGGTGAACGCCACGGCCACCACCCAGGAGGCGATCAGCGCGATGCCGACGATCCAGAACATGTTGCTGGTGTACTCGCCGGCCGTGGACTGCGCGAAGCCGTTGGGCATGAAGCCGATGGCGGTAACCAGCGTGCCGGCGAGCATCGGCGCCGCGGTGTGGCTCCAGGCATAGGCCGATGCCTTGAAGCGGTCGTAGCCCTCCTCCATCTTCACCACCATCATTTCGATGGCGATGATGGCGTCGTCCACCAGCAGGCCCAGAGCGAGAATCAGCGAACCCAGGGTAATGCGGTCGAAATTCTTGCCGGTGGCCGCCATCACCACGAAGACGATGGCCAGGGTCAATGGCACGGCGGCAGCCACCACCACACCCACGCGCCAGCCCATGCTGATAAAGCAGACCAGCATCACTACCAGCAGGGCGACGAAGAACTTGACCATGAACTCATCGACGGACGAACTGATGTTGACCGCCTGGTCGGTGACCTTGTCCAGCGTCATGCCCAGCGGCATGGCGTCATTGATGCGCACCGTTTCCGCATCCAGCGCCGCGCCAAGATCGAGGCCGTTCCAGCCCTCGCGCATCACCACACCGAGCAGCAGCGCAGGCTCGCCACCGTTGCGCACCAGAAAGGTCGCCGGGTCCTCGTAGCCGCGCTCCACGGTTGCCACATCGGCAAGCTTCAGGGTCCGGCCCTGCACGGTGATCGGCGTCTCACGGATCTTCGCCAGCTTGTCGAAGGCGCCATCCAGGCGCATCACCACTTGCGGGCCACTGGTCTCCACCGAGCCGGCGGGCGTCAGCGCGTTCTGGCTGTTGAGCGCGGCGAAGATGTCCGCCGGCGTTATGCCCAGGGTCGCCAGGCGGTCATGGGAGAAGGACACGAAGATGCGCTCGGCCTGTTCGCCGATGATGTTGACCTTCTTGACCCCCGGCACGTGCAGCAGGCGCTGGCGTAGCGACTCGGCATCACGCACCAGTTGGCGCTGTGGTTCGCCCTTGGCCTTCAGGGCATAGACCGCGAAAGTCACATCGGAGAACTCGTCGTTGATCATTGGCCCGATGACACCGGCCGGCAAGGTCTTGGCTTCATCACCCAGCTTCTTGCGGGCCTGGTAGAACTGTTCCTGTACCTGCGACGGCGGCGTGCTATCGAGCAACGACACCAGGGTGAATGCCAGGCCGGCGCGGGTGTATGTTTCGCTGCGGTCGTACCACTTCAGCTCCTGCATGCGCTTTTCCAGCGGTTCGGCGACCTGGTCCTGCATTTCCTGGGCGGTGGCGCCCGGCCAGGCAGTGATGATGGTCATCTGCTTGACGGTGAAGGGTGGATCTTCCGCGCGGCCCAACTTAAAGAACGCCAGGGTGCCGGCCACCGCAATCAGCAGGATCAGGAACAAGGTGATGGAACGCTCGCGGACCGCCAGGGCCGACAGGTTGAAACGTCCCTCACTCATGGCTGGCTCCCGGCGACTGCTGGCGCCTGGGCAAACCGTACTTCGTCGCCATCACGTAGCAGGTGGGCACCGAGGGCCACTACGTGCTCGCCGGCATTGAGCTGGCCGGCGACACGCGCCGCCTCATCACCGATGCCTATTACCTGAACGGGGCGCCAGGCGACTTTCGCCGGCTCGCCAGCGATCACCCACACGCCAGGGCCGGTACCCGGATCGTAGAGCGCGGCGACGGGCACCTGCAGCACCTGAGCAGCACTGTTCGCTGCGGCGATATCGAGGGTGATGGTGGCACCGAGCGGCGCATGGGCCAACGCACCGTCGAGTACATAGCGGGCCTCGAAGGTCCGGGTGGTGGCATCGGCCGCCTCGGAGAGCAGGCGCAGTTTGGCCGTAACGGAGGCGCCACGGCTGCCATACAGGGCAGCCTGGGCGCTCGAGCCCGGCGTCGGGCGCAGGGTTTCCGGCAGGTGCACGATGACTTCACGCTGCCCCGCCCGCGCCAGCCGCACCACCGCTTGCCCGGCGCTGACCACCTGGCCGGGCTCGGCCAGGGTGTCCATCACTACGCCATCGGCATCAGCCTGCAATACCGCGTAGCCGGTGGCGTTGCGCGCCACATCGGCCTGGGCCTGGGCTGCCCTGAGCTGCGCCCTGGCGGAATCCGCGGCCGCCTTGATCTGGTCGTAAGCCGAGGCCGACACCGCACCGGCCGCCACCAGGCCACGATAACGGACCTCATCGTCAGCCGTCTGCCTGGCCCGCGCCTGAGCGGATGCCGCCGCCTCCTGCTGCGCCCTCGCCTGCAGCTGCAGGTCGATAGGATCGAGGCGCATCAGCGGCTGGCCGCGCCTGACCGGCTCGCCGGTGTCGACCAGCCTCTCCAGCACCTTGCCTGACACGCGAAAGCCGAGGTCGCTCTGGGTGCGCGCCACCACCACGCCGGTAAAGGAACGGCCAGCCTCGGATGAGTGTTCGACCACTGCCGCCCGCACCAGCGGCGGCTTGCTACGTGGGTCTTTCTGGACTGACGAATCGCCGCACGCCACCAGGACGAGAGGCAGCAGGCAAACGGCAAAAGCGGCGGGCACTAGGCGCATGGGTTCCATCACTCAAGAGCAATTCAGGAACCTCATTCTTAAACCAGTGACCAAATCTGTCAATGGTCACAATCGAAAGGCTATGGAGCCAGGCTGCGTAATATCAGCGCCGGCAGGTGCGCGGCGGCCTCGGCGGCGTTGTCCAGGTTGTATTGCAGCTGGGCGGAATTGACGTAGGGCCGCAAGATCAGAAAGATCGCATTGGTGGTTTCGTCCAGCGGCGTCTTGCGCTCGAATTCGCCGGTTTCACGGCCCTCGAGGAGAATCTGCTGAATCAGCTCACGAATGCGCAGCTCGTGCGCCTTGACCGATGGCCATTGGTCGCGCGACGCCACCGCGGCGATGTCGTAGAGCTTGCGGTCGTGGAAGAAAAGATCACTGCCAGCCTCTGAAATCGAGCGGAACAGGCGCCGCAGCTTCTCCGAAGCACTCGGTGCATCGGCCAGTGCCGCCTCGACGATGGCCATGATCATGGCCAGGCGATTGGTGCAGATCACCCCACCGATCGCCTGCTTGGAATCGAAGAACTTGTAGATGTAGGCCTTGGAAAAACCGATCGCCTTGGCAAGATCCGAAACCGTGGTTTTCTCGTAGCCGTAGTGGCCGAAATGCTGGGTCGCGGCGTTGATGATCTGGTCGCGGATCTCGTGATCCTGCGGCCCACGTGTGGTCGAGGTGTTCTTGTCGTCGTTCATGCCTAGAGCTTAACTCCACGGTGAGCTGATTGACAGAAAGTGACCAATCTATAATATGGTCACTATGTATTTTCGCCAATGAGAATTCCCATGCCTGCCATGCGCACCCTTGCCCTCGTGATCAGCACCAGCCTGGCAGCGGGGTGCACAGTCGGCCCGGATTACCATCGCCCGGACGCACCGCTAGCCGACCGTTACCTGGGTCAGGCCGCCGTGGAACGGCGAGCCGCGGTGGCACCGGCCAGTTTCGCCCGCTGGTGGGCGGGCTTTGGCGACGCCCAGCTGAGCGCCCTGGTCGACAAGGCCCTGGCACAGAACCTCGACATCGCCCAGGCCCTAGCCCGGGTGTCGCAAGCCCGTGCCGGCCTGGGCGCCGCCAATGCGGCGCTGCTGCCCTCGGCCACGGTCAACGGTCAGGCCGCACGTGCCTATCAATCGGTGGAAACGCCGCTGGGCCGGGTGCTGGACGCCGCGCCTGGCTACGACCGCTATGGTAATAGCTACGAGGCCAACCTCGAAGCCGGCTGGGAGCTGGATGTATTTGGCGGCCTGCGCAGTGCCAAGGAAGCCGCCCTGGCGGACTACCAGGCGTCCGAAGCCGGCGCTGTCGCCACGCGGCTGGCGGTCGCCGCGCAGACCGCGGATGTCTACACCAGCATCCGCGGCCTGCAGGCGCGGCTGGCGATTGCCAGGCGGCAGGCCGATACCCAGCAGGCGTTGCTGGACAAGGTGCGCCTGCTGCACGCCCGGGGCCTGGCCGCCGAGTATCAGGTGCAGCAGGCCGAAGGCGAGCTCGCGCACGTGAGGGCCAGCGTGCCGGTCCTGCTGGCGGGCCTCGATGCGGCCATGAATGCGCTGGATGTGATGCTCGGCAGTGCGCCGGGCACCCACCGCGCCGAACTCGCTGCCGCAAACGCCATTCCACGTGCGCCGCAACTCGCGGCGACGGGCACCCCCGCTGACCTGCTGCGCCGCCGGCCCGACCTGATCGCTGCCGAGCAGCGCCTGGTCGCCGCCAATGCGCGCATCGGCGAGGCGATCAGCGAGTACTACCCGAAATTCTCGCTCAGCGCCTTGCTCGGTAGCGCCACCACGCAAAGTGGCAACCTGTTCAGCAGTGGTGCCGCGCAATCGGCGGGCGCGCTGGGCCTGCGCTGGCGGCTGTTCGATTTCGGCCGTATCAACGCCCAGATCGCTCAGGCCAAAGGCCGCGAAGCCGAAGCGCTGGCGGCCTATCGCCAGTCGGTCCTGCGCGCCAGTGAGGATGTGGAGAACGCCTTTTCGGCGCTGGTCAACCGCGAGACCCAGGCAAACACCCTGGCAGCCGGTGAAGCCTCGCTGGAAAGCGCCAGGCAGTCGTCATTCACCGCCTATCAGAGCGGCGCTGCCAGCCTGATCGACGTGCTCAACGCCGACCAGACCCTGCTGCGCACCGCAGACGCCCGGGCGCAAGCCCAGACCGAATCGGCCCGCGCCGCCATCGCGGCCTTCAGGGCGCTGGGTGGCGGTTGGCAAGCGCCGGAGCGGTTGGTGGTGCGTTAACACACCGTGCCGACAAGATCCGGGACAACGCACCGCTGCCCCCTGCCCGCCGCCGCTAGATCAACGCCACCAGCGCCGCCACCAACTCATCCGAAGCGTTGTACAGCGGCACATGGCCGCGTTGCAGCACCTGGGCGCTGCGTCGGTAGGCCACGGTTTTCACCTCCAGGCCGGCGCCGAGGTCGCGGGCCACCACGGTGGCGTCGAGGGTGCCGGCAGGGTTTTCCATGGCCACCGCATATTCGCCGAATTGCTCGCCCACAGCCGCTTTCGCGGCAGCCAGGCGGGCGGCGACGGTGCCCGGAATCAGCGTGGCGGCAGCCAGGCAGCAGCCACCGGATACCGCCATGGAGGCATGCAGCGTCTGCGGGGTGAAGTAGCGTACCGACACCGTGCCGCCGGCTGCAGCCGGGCCGACGATGCACACCTTGGGGATGGTTTCGCTGCGGCTGATGTCCTCGCGGCTCATCGGCTCGCCACTGCGTTTTTTCAGGCCCATGCGCAGCCCCGCCTCGATCCACACCTCGCGCAGCGCCTGCATGAAGGCGCCATCGGCCTCCAGCTCGGCGAGCGGCTCGCGCGCCGTCTTGCCGAAAGACGCCGCCTCGATGATCACCATCGGCACCGCCACATCCACACAGGACACCGGGTGGCCATCGATGACATCCAGCACATTGCCGGTGGGCAGCAAGGCACCGGTCTTGGCGCCGACCGGGTGATGGAGGAACAGATCGACTCCGGGAAACTGTCCCGGCACGCCGGGGATCGCCACCTTGCGCAGGGCGTTGTCGGCTTCGCGCAGCACCCGGCCGGTGGTGATCACCCCGGTGTTGGTGTTGCGGATATCGATCTCGAAATCGCCGTTCGTGCCCTCGGCCAGCCCCACGTCCAGCGCCCATAGCGGCAGCGCCGAGGACATGTTGCCGCAGTTCACGCTCCAGTCGATGGCCGAGTGGCTGGCGGCCAGTTGCGCCAGGGTGCTGACCAGGCGCCGCTTGCCCTCGGCATTTTCCAGTTCGACGAAGAACACCTTGTTGCTGGTCGCCGGGCCGCGGCCCAGGCCGGTGAGCTGGCGGTTGCCAGGCAGCTCACCGTGCAGCGGCACGCCCATCAGATGGCGTAGCAGCTCCTCGCGCAGGACGATGTCCTGGGGCGCGACGCGTTCGTCGATCACCAGGCCGGTGGAGGTGCCGCCGCGCATGAAGTGCACGGGAAAGGCCAGCACGCCTCCCTCCATGCGGATGCCTGTGGAGAGGGGCTGGTTCATTGCGGGTACTCCTGCTGCGGGTGGTTGGGCGGGTCGCTGGAAGGTTTCGCTGTTCAGCGGCCCTGCTGGCCAGGTCTATCCAGGCGGGGCGGGCTTGCCGCACAATCCCTCACCTCAATAACCGTTCGCCGATACTGTAACCCCGACGGCTGACCCGCTGCATGCCTGGTGGCCACAACCGCGGCGCGCAGGGTCAGGGCAGGCCGATGGCACGGCAGTGCGAAATGCTACGCTCGATCAGCCCCGTACTCAGGTGACGTCCATGCCCGCCCTGCCGTTTTCCACCCCGCCCGGAGCCTTGCCGCGTGCCTAGACCTCGCCTGACCTCCTCCGGTGGCGCCTTCTGCCTGGCCATCCTGCTGGGCCTCTGCGTGGTGTTTCTGCTCGACCCGATGCCGGTGCAGAAGGCTCGCCACGCGGTGTTCGATCAGTACCAGCGCTGGCAGCCGCGGCCCTATCAGGAGGCGCCGGTGCGGGTCGTCGACCTGGACGAGGAGAGCCTCAAGCGCATTGGCCAGTGGCCCTGGCCGCGCACCCAGGTGGCAGAGCTGGTGCAGCGGCTCGAGCAGGCCGGCGCCGCGGCGGTGGTGTTCGATGTGCTGTTCGCCGAGCCCGATCGCACCTCACCCGAACAACTGCTGCGCGGCAACCTGCTGCCACCGGCCCTGGCCACGCAGTTGGCCGCGCTGCCGAGCCACGACGGGCAATTCGCCGAGGTACTTTCGCGCGGCAATGTGGTGCTCGGCTTTGCCGCCGAGCAGAGTGCGGCCGCCGGCGGGCCACCCTTGAGCCGTTTCGGCCTGGTGCAACAGGGCCCCTCGCCGCTGGCTTTCCTACCCGCCTTCCAGGGCGCGGCGCGCCCGTTGCCGCAGCTCGAACAGGCCGCCCGTGGCCTCGGCGCCATGACCTTCCGGCCCGACGCCGATGGCGTGGTGCGGCGGGTGCCGCTGTTCGTGTCGCTGGCCGGGGAACTGCGCCCATCGCTGGTCGCCGAGGCACTGCGCGTGGCGCAGCGCACGGGGCGCTACCGGATCATCAGCAGCGATTCCGGGGTGCAGCGGGTGGATATCGGCCGCCTGCAGATCCCCACGGCGGCCAGCGGCGAGCTATGGGTGTATTTCACCCGGCCCCAGGCCAGCCGCAGCATCCCCGCCTGGCAGGTACTGGACGGCTCGGCGGCGCCGGTCGCCGGCAGCATCATCCTGGTCGGCACCTCGGCCCAGGGCCTGCAGGACCTGCGCTTCAGCCCCCTGGGCGGGATCATCCCCGGCGTCGAGGTACACGCCCAGGCCCTGGAACAGGTGCTGACCGACAGCCTGCTGCTGCGGCCCGGCTGGGCGCTGGCCGTGGAGGGCCTGGCGCTGCTGCTGGGTGGCCTGGCACTGGGCTTACTGGCGCTGTACGCCCGCGCCCTGGTGTCCGCCGTGCTGATGCTGGTGCTGGTGGCGGCGCTGAACGCGGCGGCCTGGTACGGCTTCGCGATTCACCGGGTGCTGCTCGACCTGTTCACCCCGTCGCTCGGCCTGATGCTGGTCTACGGTGCCGCCAGCATCGTCCGGCACATGGCGGCCGAGCGCGAACAACGCTGGATCCAGGCAGCCTTCTCGCGCTACGTGTCACCCAACCTGGTCAATCACCTGGTCGCCCACCCGGAGCAGCTGGCGCTCGGCGGGCAGCGGCAAACCTGCAGTTTCGTGTTCACCGACATCACCGGCTTCACCGCGATGATGGAGCGCCAGGAACCGGAGGCCGCGGTCAGCCTGCTCAACGAGTACCTGGAACAGGTGATCGCCATCGCCTTTCGTCATGAAGGCACGCTCGATCGCATCGTCGGCGATGCGGTGGCGATCATGTTCTCGGCACCGATTCCCCAGGCCGACCATCAGCAGCGCGCCCTGTCCTGCGCCCTGGAGATCAACCGCTTCGCCCAGGGTTACGTCGCCGCCCTGCACGAGCAAGGCGTCGCCTTCGGCCAGACCCGCATCGCCGTGCACAGCGGTGAAGTGGTGGTGGGCAATTTCGGCGGCTCGGTGATCTTCGATTACCGCGCGCTGGGTGATCCGGTGAACACCACCTCGCGCCTGGAAAGCCTGAACGGCCAGATCGGCACCCTGGTCTGCGTATCGGCCGCGATTCGCGAGCATTGCCCCGAGGTGCCGATGCGCCCCGTTGGCGAGGTGCTGCTCAAGGGCAAGGCCGAGGCCGTGCAGGTGTTCGAGCCGCTGGAGGCGATGGCCGTGCCGGCAACTGACCGCGATGAAGCCTACGAAGGGGCTTACCAGCTGTTGGCGAGCGGCGCTGACGAGGCGCTCGGCGCATTCGAGACACTCGGCCAGCAGCGCCCCTGGGATGGCCTGGTGGCCTACCACCTGCAGCGCCTGCGCAACGGCGAGCGCGGCAACCGGCTGGTGATGGCCAGCAAGTAAGGCGGGCCTTAGAACCTGTTCAAAGTCTGCTGCGCGTCGGCACTGCGGCGTTGAAAACAGGCTGGATTGCCAGCCCAGTCGGACTGCTCATTTACAGCTCGTAAACTCCGCGTCCTCGCCTGTTTTTGCGGGGCCGCCTAGGCCTTGCATTGCTCTAGCTCGCGAGCCTTTGAACAGGCTCTTAGCGAACGGTGATTTCCACCCGGCGGTTGGCGGGTTCCGGCGTGTTGTCCGGGGTCTTCACCAACAGGTTGCCTTCACCGTGGGAGGTGACCACCAGCTCCAGTGCCTGCAGGCCATTGTCCTGCAACTGGCGGGCGATGGCCCGGGCGCGCAACAGCCCAAGGTCCTGGTTATCCCGCTTGCTGCCAACGGTGTCGGTATGGCCGATCACCGAAACCGCCGACGGCCCGCGGTCGCGAACGGTCTGCAGCACCTCGGGAATTTCCGCCTGGGACTTGCGGGTCAGCTTGGTGCCACCGGTCCTGAAATACAGCAGATAGCTTTTCGGCAGCGCCGGCTGGGCAGCCCGCGCGGCGGAGAAATCCTTTTCGAGCCTGGGCGGCTCGACCTGGAACGGCCTGGCGCTGCTGCCGTCGAGGTTGACTGCATAGCCCTTCTGGTCGACGCGGGCCATGCCCTTGGCGGTCTTGACCTCGATGGCCCCCGTGCTGCCATCGGGGCTTTCCATCAGCACCACGTAGGACTTCGATGCGCAGCCACTACCGAGCAAGGCGCAGAACAGAATGGCGATGGCGCCCATGCGCTTGGAAAACATGCCGTGTCGCACTCAATCAACCTTGACGAGAAAGTGGGTGCCACGCACACCAATGGTGCCGGTCGGGGTATTGATCTCGACGGCCTCCGGCTTGAGCTTGGCGATGGTGCCGGAAATGTAGTCGAGCGTGCCGTGAGTGATCTTGGCGCTCAGCTTCAGGTCGTCCTGGGCCGGCTCGAAGAGAAATTCGTCGAGGCTCAGCTCGCTGTTGGGGCCGAAGGACATCACCGTGTTGTCCTTCAGCGTGACGCCCATGGAGCCTGCCGGGCCGGTCTTCACCGTGCTGCCGACGTACAGCGGCGTGCCGATCGTCGCAGCCTGGGTCGCGCCGCCCTGAGTGACGCTAGCCTCACCCTGTACCTTCATCACGTAGCCGATCGACGAGCTCGGTTCAGCGGCAAAAACCGAAGTTGCTAGCAATACGCCAGCAAGTGCCCATATCCTGAAAGGTGCAAACACAGTACTCTCCTTATTTAATCTCATTCCCTGAGTCGAACTGAGCGTTGCACATCCAGCCGCAGCACCGTTGCGCGGTCGGATGGTACGTGAAGTACGCGGCGGGACCGTAACGCAGGTTGCAGTATGTCATCAGGGCAAATCAAGCAGCGATTCAGACTACGCTTCAGAAGCAGGAACCTGGTGGTCACCCTGTTCCTGCTGTTGCAGCTGGCACCGCTGCTCGCCCTGACCCTGGGCGCCCCGCCCCTGCTGGTGCTGTGCCTGTCCGTGGGCATCCTGCTGTGCAGCATGCCGCTGGTGCTGGGCGGTATGCAGAGCATAGATCGCACCATCGACCTGCTGGTGCAGGACACGCAAAGAATCCGCCAGATGGACTTCTCCGGCGAACTGCCGCCGGCCTCGCTGTTCGCCGAGATGGAAACCCTCAATCGCAACCACATCGAGATGAAGGCAGCCCTGCAAAACCAGACCCAGGCGCTGCAGGCCTCCCAGCTCAAGCTTGCCAGCCTGGTCGAGAATGGCCTGCTGCTGTCGGCCGAGCGCGACCGCGACGCGCTGCTGCGCCATATCCTCATGCAGGGCAAGCGCACCTGTAATGCCCAGGCCGCCACCATGTACCTGAAGACCGAGCACGGCACGCTGCGCTTCGCCTTGCGCTCCATGGACGACGAGCTGCCGACGGTCGAGATTCCCCTGCACGACCCGCACACCGGCCAGCCCAACGAACGGCACGTGTCGACCTATGCGGCGCTGCACAACGAAACCGTGGTGATCGACGACGTGTACGGCGAAAGCCGCTTCGACCTCAGCGGTACCCGCCGCTTCGACAGCGAATCGGGTTTTCACACCGTCTCCATGCTGACCGTGCCACTGGCGCCACGCGGCGGTGAAGTGATCGGCGTGCTGCAGTTCATGAACGCCCTGGACGTGGAAACCGGCAAGGTCATCGCCTTTTCGCCCTCGGTGGTGGCCTTTATTGGCGCCCTCGCCTCCCAGGCAGCCGTTGCCCTCGAGAACCACAACCTGATCGATTCCCAGCGCGCCCTGATCGACGGCATGATCGAGATTCTCGCCGGCGCCATCGATGCCAAGAGCCCCTACACCGGCGCCCACTGCGAACGGGTACCGGAGTTGGCGATGATGCTCGCCGAGGCGGCCAGTGAGGTGAGCGAGGGCCCACTGGCGAACTTTCGCTTCACCACCGCCGACGAATGGCGCGAGTTCCGGATCGGCGCCTGGCTGCACGACTGCGGCAAGATCACCACGCCCGAGCACGTGGTCGACAAGGCCACCAAGCTGGAGACCATCTACAACCGCATCCACGAGGTGCGCATGCGCTTCGAGGTGCTGCTGCGTGATGCCCAGCTCGAACGCCTGCAGCAGTTGCTCGACGGCCACGAGCGGGCGCAGGCCGACGCGCAGTACCAGGCCACCGCCCAGGCGCTGCAGGACGAATTCACTTTCATCGCCGGCTGCAACATCGGCAGCGAACTGATGAACCCCGAGCACGTCGGCACTCTGCACAAAGCGGCAGAACGCACCTGGCTACGGCATTTCGATGATCGCCTGGGGCTCTCCCAGGCCGAGCTGCTGCGCGTTGCCGAACTGCCCGCGGCGCAATTGCCAGCACGCGAGCGACTGCTTGCCGACAAGCCACAGCACATTTTCCCGCGCCCCGAGACCAAGGATTTCGACCCCAAGTACGGTTTCCAAATCAGTGTGCCGGAACACCTCTACAACCACGGCGAGCTTTACAACCTGAGCATCAGCAAGGGCACGCTGACCGCCGAAGAGCGCTTCAAGATCAACGAGCACATCATCCAGACCATCGTCATGCTGGAAAACCTGCCGCTGCCCTCGAACCTCAAGCGCGTGCCGGAGTACGCCGGCACCCACCACGAAACCCTGCTCGGTACCGGCTATCCACGCAAGCTGGACAAGAGCCAGCTGTCGATCCCGGCGCGCATCATGGCGATCGCCGATATCTTCGAAGCACTGACGGCCTCCGACCGCCCCTACAAGCAGGCCAAGACCCTCTCCGAATCCATCGAGATCCTCGCCAGGCTGCGCGATAACGGGCATATCGATGCCGACCTGTTCGCCCTGTTCCTGCGCAGCGAAATGCCGATGCGCTACGCCGAACGCCACCTTCACCCCGACCAGATCGATACCATCGACGTGGAGCGTTTCGTGCCGACAGGCCAAGCGGAGAAGCCGTCTGCTGCTGGCACCCTAGCCGGGCTCTGATTAGCCTTCGCAGCGCTGCGAAGGGGTTGGCCGAGGGTCGTGTCTAGCAAACCCGGGCACTGATTCGAGGCGAGCATGAGGCGTCTGCTGGCCGAACGAAGTCGTAACGCTCACGCTCAACTTCAAACGCCAGTACTGAACGGCAGCGCCGCTCGGCAGCTAGCTGCGAGGCTACCCCCTGGCAACGGCTACATCGCGCCCGCCGCTGCCGCGAAGCAACGTTAATCCAGTGTTCCGGTGTGGTTGGCCACCGCGCAACCGACTCGGGAATTTTTTTCCCTCAAGCCAGTATCCGCGCAAAAGCTTCCTAAAACACCCCGCATGCAGCGCCAATAAAGCAAAGCAACCCTATGAGCTTGCCCATATATTTTCTTCGAAGCGACTCACTCCGTTTCAACTTATATGGGCAAGTAATTGGCCTGTACAAAAACACTATGCAGGGTCAACAACCATCATGATTAAACAATTCGGGAACGACACCGCTTATCTACTCATTGACGTTCAAAAGGGCGTGAACGAACTGAGCCACTGGGGCGGCCCAACCGGCCGCCGCAATAATCCAGAAGCAGAGCAAAACATGGCTGCGGTTCTGGCCGAGTGGCGTAAAGCGGGCCTGACCGTGATCTACACCCAACACGACTCCCGCCAGAAAGTATCGCCCCTGAAGATCAGCCAGCCAGGGGGTGCCTTCATGGATGAACTGCTACCAAATCCAGGTGAGCTGATCATCTGGAAAGATGTGAACAGTTCCTTTATCGGTACGACCCTGGAACTGGAACTGCGTCGGCGCGGTATCAGCCGTTTGGTTGTGACAGGCTTCTTCACCAACTACTGCGTGGAAACCACCATCCGCATGGCCGGCAATATGGGTTTCGACACTTACCTTATGCATGACGGGTGCGCGACCACCAACCAGATCGGTATCGACGGCGTCGATCATGACCCGGAAACCATTCACAACCTGTCGATCACCAGCATGAATGGCGAATTCTGCACCCCGCTGGATCATCGTCAGGTACTGGGGCTGCTGAAAGAGGACAACCAGGCATTGAGCCGTATCCAGCGCAACGAGTAACGCGTCGAGCAGGCGCATACAACACCGGTATGCGCCTCAATTATCCGGGATTGGCAGGCGATGCGTGTCCTTGATTTCCCTCAGCGCAAGGCTGGAATGGATAGAGGAGATACCTGGCTGGGTGCGCAACACCTTTTCGACAAACTCGCCATACGCATCCAGATCTGCCGCGACAATCTGCAGTATGTAATCTGCACTTCCAGTCACCTTGTGGCATGACAACACATAAGGGTTACTGCGCATCACGGATTCAAATACATCCGCTGCCTTATCGGAATGCATGTTAAAACTGATTTGAACAAAGGCCGTCAGATTAAGCCCGACTGCCCGCCGATTGATGATGGCTTCATAACCGGTAATTACGCCTTCTTCCTCCAAACGCTTTCTGCGCCGCCAGGTCGGCGTAGTACTCAGCGAAAGTTGCTCGCCTACCGCAATGCTGGACATGGAACCGTCTGCTTGTAGCAGGCGCAGCATTGATCTATCAGCGCTATCGAGCGAAACCCGATTCATATTTTTGCCCATCAATAGTTAATCATTCCTGCACACCCCCGTATCGCGCAAAAAATACCTTTCGTCAAGCCTCGTGATCGGCCCTCAGCCCTGAACTGAAGGATGGCGTCTTGCTGCCCCGCGGATCGCCGGCAATAACTTTCCCGACAGTGCTATTGAGCAGAAAAAACTTTGCTTTATGCCCATGTACGGCTCTGCACTTAGCAAAGTATTTCCGCGAAAGCTAAGCGAGCATAGGGCGTTGCAAATAACAACTAACGCTGTAAATCAGCACAAAAAACATGAGCTGCATTTTTTAGCCCGCCTATCAAAAACTCGACAACAAAGAGGCTGAGCATGGAAAACCTTTCCGTTCTGCACGATGAAGCAGTGCCCCCCGGCGAACCCCACCTGAAACGCGCACTAAAGAACCGCCACATTCAATTCATTTCCATTGGCGGCGCAATAGGAACCGGCTTGTTCATGGGCTCTGGAAAAGCCATAGCCTTGTCAGGCACATCGATCATTCTGGTTTACATGATCGTTGGCTTCTTCCTGTTCTTCATCATGCGCGCCATGGGTGAACTGCTGCTTACAGACCTACGGTTCAGGTCGTTCGCAGACGTGGTGGCTCACTACCTCGGGCTCAGAGCCGGGTACATGCTCAGTTGGTCATATTGGCTGAGTTGGAGCGTTGCCATCATTGCCGACGTGATTGTCGTCGCCGGGTTCTTCCAGTTCTGGTTTCCTGATGTGCCCATCTGGGCAACCGCCAGCTTCACGATGCTGCTGCTTCTGGCCCTTAACATGATGGCGGTCAAGCTTTTCGGCGAGGTTGAATTCTGGTTCGCGATCATCAAGATCGTTGCCATTGTTGCCCTCATCGTGACGGCGTTCATCCTGATTGGCATGTCGTATCAATCCCCGGAGGGCGTCACCGCCTCGCTAAATAACCTGTTCGAAAAAGGAACGATGCTTCCTCACGGGATCAGTGGCTTCCTGGCAGGCTTTCAGATCGCAATCTTCTCCTTCGCGGGCACCGAACTGATCGGCACAACCGCCGCGGAAGCAGAAAACCCGAAGCGCAACCTTCCCAAGGCGATAAACACCATTCCGTTCCGAATCCTGATTTTTTATGTGCTCGCCCTCGCTTGCATCATCAGCGTGACATCCTGGAGCCATGTCCCGGCTGACCGCAGCCCCTTCGTCGAGCTGTTTCTTTTCGCCGGCTTCCCAGCTGCTGCCGGGATAATCAACTTTGTAGTCTTGACCTCCGCTGCCTCGTCAGCGAACAGCGGGGTCTACGCCAGTTGCCGGATGTTGTTCGGGCTGGCCCGGCGTAACAGTGCGCCAAGCTTTTTCGCCAAACTGTCCCGCTCCGGGGTTCCGGTCATGGCCGTTGCGTTCTCCGGCATCGCCATGTTCTGCGGCTTATGCCTGCTGACCATCTTTCCTGACGTCATGGAGCTGTTCACTGTTGTCTCAACGGTGGCGACCATCCTCAACCTGTATATCTGGACGATGATCATGCTGGGCTACCTGGCCTACAGGAAAAAAGCGCCTGAACTCCATCAATCCAGCCTCTTCAAACTGCCTGGCGGACGTGTCACCTCGGTCGCCTGCCTCGGCTTCCTGCTTGCCGGTTTCTGGGTATTGTCACTTCAGGCAGACACGCGACTCGCGCTGTACGTGATGCCGTTCTGGTTCCTCTTTCTGTTCGTGTCCTATCGACCTAGAAAGGCCGCTTCGAACCCAGTGGCTTCGCGAATCACCCCGTAACGACAAGCCCCCGTCAGCGGGGGCTGTCTGGCAACTTCAACGCCGTGGGTACAAGCAGGGAGACCGCGCTTGTGAACGTGGCCGGGCGAATGCCCCCATACGGCGAAGCTGGGCTGCTGCTCGTTCCAGGCAGGCAACTGCCCGTGCAGCGTCACGCGCCAGCGGCGGGGCATGGCGCCATCTCGGACGTCGCCAGCTCCATCCAACGGCCCATGCTGAGCCCCCGTAACGAGCCTCGATGACTTGCATGTGGGCAGAGCACAGTTGGTGGGCAGCCTCTGCATCACAGCCCGCTCAGAATGTCTGCATTGAAAAACCCGACAGGCCGCTGGCCGGTCGGGAAAGTCAGATGGCTTTTGTGAGGCTGCGTGTTCCGCTTACTTCACGGCTGCCTGCAAGTTGCACCACTGGGCGATGAACAGCGCGATGCTCTTGGTGATCAAGCGCAGCGACTCGATGTGCACCCTTTCGTCAAACCCGTGGATGTCCAGTGATTTAGGCCCATATACCAATGTCGGCATATCGCCGTAAATCACGAAAACGCGAGCGTCGAGGTAGCCGGGAGTCGTGAACGACTGCAGCTCGCTTTCGAACGCAATGCGGTGGCAATCGCGCAGGGTGTTTTCCGCATCGGAGCCCTCTTCAAGCACGTAGCCCTCGGCGTAGAAGCCGGTAAATTCAACCTGGACAGGCATACCGCCGAGGCGAGGATCCGCTGCGGCCTCGGCCAGGCAAGCCTCGATTTCGGCCCGTGCTTGGTCCGCCGTGGTGCCGGGATAGATCGCGGCCCGCACCTCGAATTCGCACCATGGCGGTACCGTCGACGGCCAATCCCCGCCAACGATCTTGCCAATGTTGAAGTTGATGGGATGCTCGAGGTGTTCGAAGTGCCGGTGACACTGGTGCTGGCCATTCCATTTCGCTTCGATTTTACGCAGCGCTTGCATGGCAGCGTAGGCCGCATCGATCGCGTTGATCCCCGTTTCCATCTCGCGGTTATGGGTTGGCCGGCCCTGTACTTTGACTTTGAACCAGAGCACGCCGACGTTGGCGCGAACCAGCATGTTTTCTTCCGGCTCCGGAATGATCACTGCGTCTGCCTTGTAGCCACGTAGCAGAGCGGCCAGGGCACCATTGCCCGTGCACTCTTCCTCGACCACGGACTGGAAGTAGATCGGAGCACCGGGCGCGTAGCCGGCAGCCTTGATCGCATCGAATGCGAACAGGTTGGCCACCAGCCCGGCTTTCATGTCGGCAGAGCCACGGCCATACAGCCAACCGTCAACGATGGCTGGGTCCCAGGGCGAGCGCGTCCACCTCTCGACAGGGCCGGTCGGCACCACGTCGATATGCCCGTTGAGGATCAGCGAACGCCCGGTCTGCCGTTCTGGCCGATAGGTACCCACCACGTTGAAAGCGTTCTCGTAAGAGACGGTAACAGGGCCGAAGCCCGGGTGGGACTTGATGTCCTCGACATCGATCTTCCATCGATCCATCGACAAGCCGCGCTTGTGCATCGCCTCGTAAAGGAAGTCCTGGGCGGTGTGCTCCTGCTCGCGGAGCGAAGGGATACGCACTAAATCCTGGGTGAATCGCAACTGGGCTTCGAAGTTGTCATCGACTGCCTGGAGAACACGCTGGATGTGTTCAGGCGTCAGTTGGTTCTGGCCGAGATGACTGGTCATGGTCTGTTCCTAATCAGGGTTTTTATCAAGAATGGCGGGCTCAGGCTTAGGGTGCCGTCACGGCGCTGAGCGCCGACTCCTGGCGTCTTTTATGCAGCGCCAGGCCTATCACGCAAACCAGGGTGATGGTCGAAAGCACCGAGTAGAAAACTGCCAGCGGCAACCATTGGTTGGGATAGATGTGGGTAAGCCAGGTGCCAATCAGGGGAGTGAGCCCTCCTGCCAAGGCCCCGCAAAACTGGTAGGAGAGCGAGATGCCGGTGTAGCGAATGCGTGTTGCAAAGGCAGAGCTGATGAACCCCGCCATTGCTGAGTAAATCGCCGCCATGAACACCAACACGATCGCGATGCCGGCAATGATGCTCGCGCTGGTGCCTTTGCTGACCAGGATGAACATGGGATACGGCGCGGCCACCGAGGCTGCCGAGGCAAAGATCAGCAGCCGGGCCGTTCCTATGGTTTCGGCGAACCATGCGGCCAGGGGCTGAATGAAGAACTGGATGATCGCCACCACGAATAGGCAATCCAGGATCATTCGGCGATCGAGGCCCAGGGTCTGGGTGGCATACGACAGCATGAAGGTGTTGGTAAAGTAGATCCCGCCGATGGCAACCGTACACACGCCCATGCACAGCAGCAGGGTGCGCCAGGAAGTGCGAAAGACCTCCTTGGCGGGGATGTCGGTGGTTTGCTTGTCGGCCAGTACCTTGGCGAAGTCCGGTGACTCACTCACGCCAATGCGGATGAAATAGCCCACCAGCAACAGCACCGCGCTGATCAGGAAAGGGATTCGCCAGCCCCAGGCGAGGAAGTCGGCCTCATCCATGGAGGTGACCAGGCGAAAAGCCAATAGCGAGAGAATCAGCCCGGCAGGGCTACCCAGTTGCGCGAATGAGGCTGCGAAGGTACGGCGCTTGGCAGAGGCGTGTTCACCCGCCATCAGTACCGCACCGCCCCACTCCCCCCCTACGGCCAGGCCCTGGGCCAGGCGCAAGACGATGAGCAGCACGGGGGCCAGCACACCGGCCTGCTCGTAGCTGGGCAGCAGGCCGATGCCCACCGTTGCGACCCCCATGATCACCAGTGTCGCCATCAGGGCCTTCTTGCGGCCCACACGGTCGCCGAGGTGACCGAATACGAACCCGCCCAACGGACGAGCGAAGAAGCCAACTGCGAAGGTACCGAAAGCGGCCATGGTGCTCAGAAACGCATCACCGGTCGGGAAAAAGACCTTCCCGAATACCAGGGCTGCAGCGGTTGCATAGATGTAAAAGTCGTACCACTCGATGGTCGTACCAATGAAAGCTGCGGTAGCGGCGCGGATCGGCTGTTTCGCAGCCGGCGCAGGGGATTTCCCGGTCATGGGTGAAGCACCTCTTAGAGTTGTCGGGAAATTTATGCGCCCCGCTCGACATTCGGTCAATTTCTCAATTCTTAATCAAGACATTAATCCACCTAATGTCTTGCGCCATGGGCGCAGCATGGGTTCTGCTAGAACCTCTCTCCTCGGAACGCCACGAAAACTGCCACATGAAAGAAAAAACTCAGCGCATAAGTGACCGCCTCGACTGGAATCTTCTCCGAACCTTCCTGGTGATCGCGCAGGAGAAAAGCATCAGCGGCGCCGCTGTGAAGCTGCATGTCACCCAGTCGGCGGTAAGCCAGGCCTTGCGCCGGCTGGAAGAGCAGTTCGGGCGAAGATTGATAGAACGTCATCACAGTCGTTTCTGCCTGACCCCTGCTGGCGAGGAGGTGCTGGCGGCCGCCGACACCATCTATGGCAACGTCGCTCAACTGGCGAGTAGCGTCTCCGATGCCGACGAACAAACCGTGGGGCGAATCCATGTGCTGGTAGCCAGCCGGATTCACTCAGCCGTTTACGATGCGTTCTGGGCCACCTTTCATCGCGCGCACCCACGGGTCGAAGTTGAGCTTGAAGTGATGCCAAGCAGCGAGATTGTGAAAATAATCCAACAAAAGGGCGCCACAGCCGGAATTGCGCTGTGCAAGCAGATGCCCAAGCGCCTTGAACACAGCCTTTTTCTGCAACAAACGTACTCGTTGTTCTGTGGCCAATATCACTCGCTGTTCGGGAAGTCCGATCTCACCATGGACGACCTGCTGGGTGAGAACTTCGTGTCCTTTACCAGTGATGCGCTAGGCGACAGCCTGTCGCCGCTAACCATTTTTCGTGACCAGCGGGGCTTCTCCGGGACGGTGGTGGCCACCTCATCCCATCACGATGAGGTCAAGCGCCTTTTGGTGGCCGGGTTTGGTATCGGTTGTTTGCCCGAACACAGTGTTCAGCACGACCTGGATGAAGGGAAGTTGTGGCGACTGCCTCCGGAAGAAGGGGTGTGTTCGGCCAATCTCTATCTGCTGTGGCATGAGGATGCCCACCGAACTGCAGCGGAAAGAGTGTTCCTCGACGCGTTCAAGGCCCATATCGAGCAATACACGCCAGCTCAGCGTCTGCTCCCCAGCCTGCCGCCAGCGAGTCGGCAATAGCGGTTTGGCAGCGACCGGCTCGGGTTGAGACCGCGGAGCATCGAAGTGTGCCGTGCGGCCTTGCCAGCAGGCACTGGCAGCGATTGCCCACCATGACGCCAGGCTCAATGGTGGAGGCGCCATGCGCAGAGCATCCTGCGCTTGGCGGCATTTGCGCAAATTCTTGCTAGCGATCAGAACCTGGGGAATATTTCTTTCCATGCATGCCCTGATCTGGCGGCCCTAAAGCAAAGCATTTCTCATGCAGAAGGCGGAAGATTTTCGAGACGAACACGGCCTCGAGAAAACCACGACGTGCTTACCATCTTCAGCTCCAATCATCGGCTCCACCACGGCTCCGAACTCAAAGACGGTTCCCTCAAGCCTTCCTTCGAGAACCCGCAACGGGCGGACACGGTCCTGGCCCAGGTCAGGAGCGAAGGGCTCGGCGATATCATTGCGCAGCAGCGTTACGACCGCTCGAACTATGTGGCGGCGCACAGTGAACGCTACGTTTCGTTCCTGGAAAATGCCTGGCAGGAGTGGGCTGCCACCGGCAAGACCCATGACGCATTGCCGCTGGTCTGGCCAGTTCGCGACCTGGCCATCGATCAGGAACCAGACTTCATTGACGGCAAGCTTGGCTTCTACGCGATGGATGCCGGCGCCCCCATCACCCCCGGAACCTGGGAGGCGGTGCGCAGCAGCGCAGATGTCGCGCTGACGGGCGCCCAGCATGTGATCGACGGTGCCAAGGGTGCCTTCGCACTGTGCCGCCCACCAGGGCATCACGCGGCTCGCGAATACATGGGCGGCTACTGCTACCTGAACAACGCGGCCATTGCCGCTGAGCGCTGCCTAAGCCGTGGCGCCGAGCGGGTTGCGATCCTCGACGTGGATTTCCACCATGGCAACGGTACGCAGAACATCTTCTACGACCGCAGTGACGTGCTCTTCGTGTCGCTCCATGGCGACCCATCGGTTTCCTATCCCTACTTTGCAGGCTTCGCCCATGAGACCGGGGTCGGCGCAGGTGCAGGCTACAACGCGAACTACCCGCTGCCAGCCGGCACTCAATGGGACACGTACAGCATCGCCCTGGCAAACGCGCTGAGGCGCGTGCAGGCATACAAGCCGGATTTTCTGATCATTTCCCTGGGCGTGGACACCTTTGAGCATGATCCGATCAGCCACTTCCGCCTGACCAGCGACAACTTCATCCAGATGGGCGAAGCCATCGCCAGGGCTGCCATAGCGACCCTGTTCGTGATGGAAGGTGGCTACATGGTCGACGAAATCGGCATCAATGCCGTCAATACGCTGCAG
Organism: Pseudomonas sp. G34; assembly: GCF_031119625.1. Classification (GTDB taxonomy): domain Bacteria; phylum Pseudomonadota; class Gammaproteobacteria; order Pseudomonadales; family Pseudomonadaceae; genus Aquipseudomonas. The sequence goes on along the minus strand of NZ_JAVHZV010000026.1, from coordinate 34,640 downwards.
GGGTACGACAGCCTGGTTCGCTAAGGGACAAGCCCCACACAATCCGCGTGGGGTGCAGGAGAACGGTCAGCTATTTTCGTGGCGACAGGTGAATGCCGGCGATCATACAGCGAACCGAGCCTCCGGCCATTTCGATGGTCGGCACGTCCAGCGCCACCAGCCTGGCAGACCGTTCGATTCGCTCGCGCTGCTCCCCGGTGAGGCTGGCAAGCGCTCTGCGCGATAGCGCCAGAATTCGCCCGTCACGGCCGGAAAGCTCGATGGCGTTGCCAGCAAACTCGCGGATCTGTTGGGGGGACAACTCGATTACCTCTCGGCCTGACTCGATCAAACGCACACGAACGTCCTTGGCCCGTGCCTGGCTGGTAAATGCCTCAAAACCAACCAGTGCGAACTCGGTCGCCACACACATCAAAACGTTGGTGTGGTAGATCGGCAAGCCGTTCTCATCCGCCGTGTCGAATACCATGGGTTCAAAGTTGAAATGCGTGCTGAAACGCTCCAGGACAATAGGGTCGGCTCGATTGGATCGCGCCGTGTAAGCCACCCGCGACAGGTGATCGAACACCATGGCGCCTGTTCCTTCGAGGAACAGTTCGTCTGGTTCGAGCCCCGAGTAGTCGATCACATCCTGAACGCGGTACTCCTGTTTGAGCATCTCGATGACATCGTGACGCCTCTCCCGACGTCGGCTCGGCGAATACATCGAGTAGATCGCGACATGCCCACCGGCGTGCGTCGAGAACCAGTTGTTCGGGAATACCGAATCCGGGGTGCCGTACTCGCCGAAGTCCTCGAAGAGGTGAACCCTTATGCCCTCTGCCTCCAGCCGCGCCACGGCCTGGGTAACCTCGTCATGAGCAGCTGTGGCCAGGGTTTGCGCGGCGATAGCGGGGCTGGCGCGCTGGAACGAGTTGTCCGCAGCCGTTGCTGGGTTTGGCGCAAAAGCGTGCGGCCTGACCATGACCACAGCCGCAGGCGCTTGAATGAGACAGGTTGAAAATGCCATCACAGATTACCGAGGTGGGAGCCAGTATGGGATCACGCAACGCGTCGGATACGCTTCCTGGCGCCGCTGCCGCGGGTATGCCTGAACAGGTCCTTGGGGTCGTCCTCGACCTGCGGGACGAGGTCGATTTTGCTGCCTGCCCGGCGCGCCTCGGCTTGTTGCAGCACATAGCGCAACACCGAATAGTCCTCGAGCGCGAAACCAACCGAGTCAAATACGGTGATTTGCTCCGGGCCCTGACGGCCCTCCTGCTGGCCAACCAGCACGCGCCACAGATCAACCACCGGGAAGTCAGCCTCAAGTTGCTGAATGTCGCCCTCGATACGGGTTTGCGGCTCGTACTCTACGAACACCCGTGCGTTGCGCAGCACATCGGCATGCAGTTCCGTTTTGCCAGGGCAATCCCCTCCCACAGCGTTCAAGTGCATGCCGGGTTCAAGCATGTCGGGCGTGATGATCGTTGCATAGGCTTTGTCAGCCGTAACGGTTGTAACGATGTCAGCGCCGCGGACTGCGTCAGCCACGCTCGACGCACGAATGATCTTCAGCTCGGGATACTCCTGAAGATTGCGGATCAGTTTCGCCGTTGCGAGAGGATCAACGTCGTAGGCAACGATTTCGTTAATACCGAGGTGCTTGTGAAACGCCAGCGCCTGGAATTCGCTTTGCGCGCCATTTCCGATCAATGCCATACGTTTCGAGTCAGGCCGGGCCAAGGCTTGCGCCGCCATCAGCGAGGTCGCTGCGGTGCGCAGCGCGGTCGCGATAGTCAGTTCGGAGAGCAGAATGGGGTAGCCGGTTTCGACGTTGGCCAGCACCCCGAAGGCCATGACGGTGTGGAGATTCTTGAAGGTATTGGCGGGATGACCGTTTACGTACTTGAAGGCGTATCGGCTGGTGTCTGCCACCGGCATCAATTCAATGACCCCGACATCCGAATGACTGGCGACACGGGCCGATTTGTCAAACTCGGACCAGCGTTTGAAGTCGTCGCGAATCACACTGGCCAACTCGCCAAGAAATGGAACGACGCCGATGCCGTGAACCAAATCCGACATCGTTGGAACGTCGATAAAAAGAGTCATTGTGTTCCCCTTATGAAAGCGTGCCGTCATTAGCAGGCGAATGGCCCACACAGAATATGAAGCCTTAACGCCGGTAAATTCTGACCGGCTGGGGAGGCAACCTGAAGGCTACAGATTGTTCGAGTTGGCGCCTTTTTTGCGCAATCTGATCAATAAAAACGGCAATAAGTACGGTTGAAATGCTCATGGATAACGTCGACAGAGAACTCATTTCCCTCCTGCGTGACAACGCTCGAATTCCGGTCATGACCTTGGCCAGGAAACTCAAAGTTGCGCGCGCCACCGTACAGAACCGGCTCGCCAGGCTGGAGGCGCAAGGCGTCATCATGGGATACACGCTGCGTCTGCAATCTGATGCGATCGAGCAAGGTGTCCGCGCGATTACCGGCATCGGAATCAGCGGTCACCATGCTGCAGAGGTCAGGCGAGCGCTGCGCGGGCATCCCAACGTCGTGGCGATTCACACGACCAACGGCCGCTGGGATCTGCTGGCAGAGCTGCGCGCCGAGTCGTTGGAGGCCTTCGACAAGGTGCTGAACAGCATCCGCTCGATACCCCATATCGAGCACACGGAAACCAGCATCCTGCTCTCCACGTACAAGATGTAGCAGCCCGCCCCGAGTGAAGGTGCCAATGAAGCGCTTTACCAGGAAAAACGCCGAGGAGCGGGCGTTGATTAGCCGTTCGAAGCGCTGACGAAGGGGTCAGTGATGAACAGCGCCGAGGCGTGAGAGCTCACGCCCCGGCAGGGCCAGGAGGGGGTTCCGGCTAGCGGTTGACCAGCTTGGCCGGCAGGGCGATGACCAGGAAGCAGCTGAGCAGCAGGCAACCGGCAAAGAACCACAGCGCCGCGTGGCTGGTGCCGGTCAGGTCGGTGACCAGGCCCATCAGCGAGTTGCTCACCAGGCCGGCGATATTGGCCAGCGAGCAGGCCAGCGCAAAACCGGTGGCCGCCGCCGTGCCCTTGAGAAAGGTCGCCGGCAGGCTGAAGAACACCGGCACGGCGCCGATGATCGCCGTCGAAGCGATGGCGAACAGGGTCACGGTCATCACCAGGTTATGGCTGAACAGCGTACTGCTGGCCATCGCCGCAGCGCCGACGATGAACGGCACGATGATGTGCCAGCGCCGCTCGCGATGACGATCCGAGCTGGCGCCGATCAGCAGCATGCCGGCCAGCGCCGCCAGGCTGGGAATGGCGGTCAGCAGGCCGATATGAAAGGTGTCGACCACCCCGGTGTTGCGGATGAAGGTCGGCATCCAGAAGCCCATGGCGTAGGCGCTGAGCAGGATCGAGAAGTCGATGCCGCCGAGCATCCACACCTTGAGGTTGAAGAAGCCGTCGCGAAAGCTGTGCTTGCTGTCCTTGCCTTCCGCGTCATCGGCCGCCAGGTCACTGGCCAGCTGCGCCTTCTCCTCGGTACTCAGCCACTTGGCCTGATTGAAGTGGTTGGGCAGCGCCCAGAAGGTGAGGATGCCGAGCAGCACGCTGGGGATCGCCTCGAGCAGGAACAACCACTGCCAGCCACGCAGGCCGTTGACCTGATCGAAGTGGTTCATGATCCAGCCGGAGATGGGCCCGCCGATCACGCTGGACAGCGGCAGGCCGATCATGAACAGCGCGATGATGCGCCCGCGTCGGTAGGTCGGGTACCAGGTGGTCAGGTAGTACAGCACGCCCGGCAGGAAGCCGGCTTCGGCGGCGCCGAGCAGGAAGCGGATGATGTAGAACTCGGTGGTGGTGGTGACGAACATGGTGCACGCCGACAGCAGGCCCCAGGTGATCATGATGCGGGCGATCCACACCTTGGCGCCGACCTTTTCCAACACCAGGTTGCTGGGCACCTCGAAGAGGATGTAACCGACGAAGAACAGCCCGGCACCGAAGCCGTAGGCCGCCTCGCTGAACTGCAGGTCGCTGAGCATCTGCAACTTGGCGAACCCGACGTTGATGCGATCCAGGTAAGCGGCGAGGTAGCAGAAGCACAGGAAGGGGATCAGTTTCCAGGTCACTTTGCGGTACAGCTCGTTGGAGCTGTCGGCAGCACTGCCCATGGCGGTGCTGGTAGCGGGTACGTAAGGCATTGCGTTGTCTCCTGGCGGTGACTTGTGGTTTTTGTTGAAGCCAGCAGTTGTCGACGCGTTGAGCGTCGCCAGCGGCGACTTCCCAAGGCAGCGTCAGTGCCATGCAATGCATGGCGATCGCCCTCTGTGGAGCGACCAATGGAGCAGGCAGCGTACCGCCAGCTCCTTATGGGTGAATCAGCGGGCGAGCCCCTGCAGATAGCTGAGGGTTTCCTGCAGGCTCACGACATCGCCGTACTTGCTGTCGATATCGAACAGGTTGGCCTCGTGGGGCGCCTGGTGGCGATCCCCGACGCACTCGCGCACGACGATGGTGCGAAAACCATGCTGCACGCCATCCACCGCACTGGCGCGAATGCAGCCACTGGTCGAGCAGCCGGCCAGGATCAGGGTGTCGATGCCCTGGGCATGCAACTGTGCAGCCAGGCTGGTACCGAAGAACACGCTGGCGTACTGCTTGGTGACCACCTGCTCCCCCGGCAGCGGCGCGACCGGCACACAGAACTCGGCCAGCGGGTTGCCCTCGACCATGTCCTTCATCACCGGCGCCTTGCGCACCCACATGCCGCCGTCGGCACAATCGGCGGCCTGGTAGCGGATATTGCTGTGCACCAGGGTGATGCCCCGCTGGCGCGCCGCGTCCAGCAAGGCCACCGACTGCTCCACCGCGCTGACCACACCCGGCGCATACAGCGGCGCGCCCGGCGTGGTGTAGCCCTGCATGAAGTCGATCATCAGCAGTGCCGGCCGCGCACCGAAACCGATACGCTGGCCCCAAACGCCCTGGTAGTTGTCGCTAAGGCTCTGCCCGCTCATGGCGATCTCCTCAGTAGGCGCCGGACAACAGCGCGCCGGCGCCGGGCACGATCGGCTCCAGGTCCAATGCCTTGAGCATGCAATAGGTGGTGGCGATGGCCGCCGTGACCACCGGCTTGCCGGTCAGCGCCTCGACCTTGGCCACCGCCTGCAGCGACTGCATCTGCACGCAGGCCGACAGCACCACCACATCGACGCCCTCCAGGTTCATGCCGGCGACGATGTCCGGCAGGTTGGCCGGGTCGTGGCGCGCCACCTGCAGATTGTCGGGGATCTCCAGGGCCCGCCAGTCGACCACCTCGAAACCTTCCTCGCGGATGTAGTCGACCACCAGTTCGGTGAGCGGCTTCATGTAGGGCGCGACGATGGCGATGCGCTTGGCCTTCATCACCTTGAGCGCCTCGACCAGCGCACCGGCACTGGTGACCACCGGCGAGTTGGCGTCGTTGTCGGCGGTCACCTGGCGCAGACGTTTTTCCGACTGGCGATGGTAGCCCAGGCCCATGGCCATGATCGCCACCAGGCAGGCATAGCCGAGCACGTCGACCTTGGCATCGGACAGTTCCAGCGCGCAGCGATCGGACTCGGCATCCATGGCCGCCAGCTCTTCCTTCTTCACCTGCTTCATGCGCATGCGCGCCGAGTGAAAGGTGAAGCGCTCCGGGCGGATGGCCTGGCGGGCGGTGAGCATCGCCGGGATCTCGGTTTCCATGGTGGTGTTGGAGCTCGGCACGATCTGGCCGATGCGATAGAGCCTGTTCATGGCAGCACCTCGTGGTGAATGGGTTGGCCGAGGAAATCGCCGAAAGCGGCGAAGAACCCAGCCAGGTCGTCCCAGGGAATCATGTGCCCGGCAGCGCTGACCCGAGCGATCTGCAAGTCCGCCTTGAGCTCGCACAGCTCGGCCTCGTCGACCGCCTCGATCACCCCGCCGCGCCCGGCCACCATCAGCAGCGCTGGCTGCTGCACGGCGGGCAGGTACTGGTGGATGTCCACGCTGTGAAACTCTTCGAAGGCCTGCACAATGGCCGGCTCGTAACAGGTGTGCAGCCATTCGGCGCGCAACTGCAGTTGCTCGGGGGTCCAGCTCGGGCAGAAGGCTTTCATCGCCTCGGCGTCCATGCCCTGCTCCGCCTGGCGGATGGAGTCGACGTACCAGGGCAGCTTGCTCGGGTAAGCGCGGCGGCCCGGCCCGGACACGGGCGGGTCGATCAGCACCAGGCGCTGCAGCCCAGTGGCGCCCATTGCCGCAGCGCGGATGGCGAAGCGCGCACCCATCGAGTGGCCGAGCAGGCTGTAGCGCTGGAAACCCAGGGCGGCCGCGAAGGCGATGATATCCGCCGCGCAGGTGTCGGTGTCGTAGGCCAGTTGCGGCCCGCTGGAGGACAAGCCACGGCCGCGCACATCGAGGATGTAGGTATCGAACTGGCGGCCCAATACCTCGCCGACGAACCCCCAGGTGATCGCCGGGCTGGTGATGCCGGGCACCAGCAACAGCACCGGCCCCTTGCCGCCATAACGCAGGTAGTGCTGGCGAATGCCGTTGGCCTGCACGTTGCCGCCGCCAATCAGGGTGCTCATGCCGCTACCCCGCTTTTCAGCGGCTGGGCATACACGTCATAACCGTAGACCCAGGCCGGGTCTTCCTGGGTGCGCAGGAAGGTGTTGGCGTTGGACACCGCCTGCACCCGCGACGCACGCTCCTTGCGGTTGGCCTCGTAGAGTTCGAACGCGGTGCGGTAGTCCGTCAGCCCGGTCTCCTGCAGGCAGCGGGTGAGCATCGCCGCATCTTCGATGGCCATGCCGGCGCCCTGGGCCATGTGCGGCTTCATCGGGTGGCAGGCGTCGCCCAGCAGCACCAGCCGGCCACGGCTCCACAGCGGCAGTGGGTTGCGGTTGCGCAGCGGCCACTTGGTGATGTCTTCGGTGCAGCGGATCAGCTTCTGCACCGTCGGGTGATAGCCCTCGAACGCCGCCAGCATTTCCTCCTGGCTGCTGTCCACGTAGTTGCCCTGGAAGTCCCAGGCCTCGTGGGGCACACCGGTGACGAAGTAGTACTCATCACGCTTGGCGGTGGTGTGATAGACCATCATGTGGCGGTCATCGGTCCACCACTTCACACAGGGCTCGAACACGTCGGCATGGCGTACCAGGCTCTCGCCACGGATCAACGCCCGGTGCGCGACCCAGCCGCTGTAGATCGGCGCTTCGGCGCCCAACAACTCTTCGCGGATCTTCGAATGAATGCCGTCGGCGCCGATCACGATATCGGCCGTGGCCTGGCTGCCATCGGTGAAGGTCAGGCGCACCTGGTCGCCCTCGTCGACGATGGTCTCCAGCTTCTTGCCGAATTGCACAGAGCCCGGCGCGATGCTGTTGATCTGCAAATCGTGCATGTCGCCGCGGTGCACGGTGACGTAGGCCGCGCCGTACTCGCGACGGGCGAATTCACCCAGGGGAATGCGCGACAGGTAGTCGCCGCTGATGCCGTCGCGGCTGTGCCAGAAATCCGGGTGCGAGCCCATCTGCTCCAGCGGCTGCTCCAGCCCCATGCGCCGGAAGATCTTCATCACGTTCGGGCCGACATGGATACCGGCCCCCAGGCGGGAGAACTCCGGCGACTGTTCGTAAACGGTCACTTCGAAGCCAGCCTGCTGCAGCAAGGTGGCGGCTGCGGCGCCACCCAGCCCGGCACCGACGATGGCAATTTTCTGTTGAGCGCCCATGGGCATCTCTCCTCTTCTTGGCTACGACACGGGAGTAACCCCGCAGGACAATTACAGTGTATGCACTATATTTTTGTAATGTGAAGAGGGCGCAAAAACTATTTTGTAAAATCCAAAAAAAGACTAAAAACCCTATAAATCCCATACAAAACGGCATTTGTGTAGATTGGTAACGCTTGAATAGAAAGATTGCCAAGCGCTTCCGCATAGGGTTTTATCTAAGCAAATAGAGCGAACACTCTATAAAAGCGCACCAAAGCTCAGCAGCCCGATCCACGATGGTGCACACCCAGCGCAGAGCGACAGGAGACCTGCCATGCCGGTAAGCGATAGTGAACTGACCCAGATGTTCGAACAGGTGCTGACCCTCTCGCGGGTCGACGAGACCCAGAGCGTGGCCATTCTCAAGAGCCATTACTCGAACCCGCGCACCGTGCGTGCGGCGATGGACGCCGCGCAACGCCTGAAAGCCAAGGTGTATGCGGTCGAGCTGCCCTCCTTCAATCACCCGCGGGCGATGGGCAACGACATGACGGCCTACTGCGGCGACACCGCCCTGACCGGCAACCTGGCGGCGCAGCGCGCACTGGAAGCGGCCGACCTGGTGGTCGACACCATGATGCTGCTGCACTCGCCCGAGCAGGAGCAGATCCTCAAGACCGGCACCCGCATCCTGCTGGCCGTGGAGCCACCCGAGGTGCTGGCGCGCATGCTGCCGACCGAGGACGACAAGCGCCGTGTGCTGGCCAGCGAGGCACTGCTCAAGCAGGCGCGCAGCCTGCACGTGCGCTCGGCGGCGGGCAGCGACTTCCACGCCGAGTTGGGGCAGTACCCGGCAGTGACCGAATACGGCTTCGCCGACGAGCCGGGGCGCTGGGACCACTGGCCCAGCGGCTTTCTGTTCAGCTGGCCCAACGAGGAAACCGCCCAGGGCACCCTGGTGCTGGATGTCGGTGACATCGTGCTGCCGTTCAAGAACTACTGCCGCGAGCGCATCACCCTGGAGATCGACAAGGGCTTTATCACCGGCATCCACGGCGGTTTCGAGGCCGAGTACCTGCGTGACTACCTGAAGTACTTCAAGGACCCCGAGGTCTACGGCATTTCCCATATCGGCTGGGGCCTGCAGCCCCGCGCCCAATGGACCGCCATGGGCCTGCACGACCGCAACGACGGCATGTGCATGGACGCCCGCGCCTTCTATGGCAACTTCCTGTTTTCCACCGGGCCGAACACCGAAGTCGGTGGCACCCGCAAGACGCCATGCCATCTGGATATCCCGCTGCGTGGCTGCGACATCTACCTCGATGACCAGGCCGTGGTACTGGCCGGCGACGTGGTCTACCCGCCGCAATCCATGGCCAGCTGACAGCGCCCCACGGCAGCCTCATCTGCCGCTCCTGCATGCCCGCAAGCCGGCGCGGCGAACACCTCGCCGGCTTGCGCGGTTATACTCGGCGCCCTGCGCCTGGAAGCGAAATCTGCCCATGTCGATCGACGATTCATCCGCCAACACCTATCAGGTCACCGAACAGATCGGCCACTTGCTGCGCAAGGCTTACCAGCGTCATACCGCGATCTTCCAGCAGAACGCCTGCGACGCCCAGCTCACCTCCATCCAGTTCGTCACCCTGTGCGCCCTGCGCGACCATGGCCCCAGTTCGCAAGCCGAACTGATCAAGGCCACGGCGGTGGATCAGGCCACCATTCGCGGCATCGTCGAGCGCCTCAAGGCCCGCGACCTGATCGCCCTGTCGCCAGACCCCAGCGACAAGCGCAAGGTCATCGTCGAACTCACCGCCGCCGGCAGCGCGCTGCTCGCCGACATGATCCCCTGCGCCCAGCAGATCAGCGAGCTGACCATGGGCAGCCTCAACCCCGGCGAACGCGTGGCCATTCTCTACCTGCTGCGCAAGATGAACGACAGCGGCGAATAGGCTGCAGGCCGTCCACGCCCCTGCTGGTGAGACAATAGTGAGGCGGTGGTGTCCATTCGATTCTGCTGGGCTGAAGCGGATCGCCGCCCGCCCCACCCTACAGCCGCACACCTTCGGGTAGCTGCACAGCAATCCCTGTGGGAGCGGGCCATGCCCGCGATTCGTGCACATGGCGCACTCCCACAATAGCGAGCCCGCCGCTACCCCCTGCCTTGCAGCCACTGCACGCAAATCTCCCAAGGCAGCTCCCAGCATATAGCTGACGCCCTCCCCCCGATTTCCCCGCAACCACCCTCCTGGCCCATTCCTTGCGTAGCACAAAGCACTTTTCATGAAGTAAGCACTTAACGAACAAAAAGCCGATTTCCTGAGTATTGCGGTAACGCCGGGATCGGGCACACAAGGCAGCAAGGCATCCATGGAAAAGACCCTGAACCTGCAGGTGAATGGCCAGGCGGTGCAGCTCAGCGCTGAACCGCAGACCCCACTGCTGTACATCCTGCGCAACGATCTGGCCCTCAATGGCCCCAAGTACGGCTGCGGCCTCGGTGAATGCGGCGCCTGTACGGTCATCGTCGATGGCCGCGCTACCCGTTCGTGCGTATTCCCCGTCGGCGGCGCCGTAGGCCGCAGCGTTACCACGCTGGAAGGCCTCGGCAGTCGGCAATGCCCTGATCCGGTGCAACAAGCCTTCATCACCGAGCAGGCAGCGCAATGCGGTTACTGCCTCAACGGCATGATCATGACCATCAAGGCCCTGCTACTGCGCGACCCCAACCCCAGTGACGACCAGCTGCGCCGCGAGCTGTCCGCCAACCTGTGCCGCTGCGGCACCCACGTCGAAATCATGCGCGCCGCCCTGCGCGCCGCTGGCCGCCCGGCCGCCCCGTACGGAGACACCCCATGCAGCTGACCCTCGAGCAATGGCTGGCCCAGCCCGACGTATTGCTGGTCGTCGACACCATCCAGCCACCGTCCGGCCCGATGCCCAAGGGCCAGAGCGCCACGCTCAAACCAGAGGAGCTGGGCCTGTTCCTGGCCATCACCGGGGCCGGCAAGGTGTACGCCTTCAACGGCCACGTGGACCTGGGCACGGGTATTCGCACCTCCCTGGCGCAGATCGTCGCCGAAGAGCTGTACCTGCAACTGGACCAGGTCGAGATGGTGCTGGGCGATACCGAGCGCGCGCCCAACCAGGGCGCCACCATCGCCAGCGCGACCATCCAGATCAGCGCCGTGCCCTTGCGCAACGCCGCCGCCGAAGCGCGCCGTCATCTACTCAACCTTGCCAGCGAACGCTGGCAGACGCCGGGCGAACAACTGAGCCTGGAGGACGGTGTGTTCAGCCATCCCGATGGCCGCCAGCTCGGCTTCGGTGAGTTGGTCACCGGCGGGCATGTTCGCCTGCAAATCAGTGGTGCGGCGCCGCTCAAACCCGCCAGCGAATACCGCCTGGTCGGCCAGGGCGCAGCGCGGGTCGACATTCCGGCCAAGGCCACCGGCGAGCTGACCTACGTGCACGACATGCGCCTGCCCGGCATGCTCCACGGCCGCGTCATTCGCCCACCCTATGCCGGTTACGACAGCGGCGATTTCGTCGGCAACAGCCTGCTCTCGGTGGATGAGAGCTCCATCGCCGAGCTTCCCGGTATCGTCGCCGTGGTGGTGATCCGCGACTTCGTCGGTGTGGTCGCCGAGCGCGAGGAGCAGGCCATTCGCGCCGCCCAACAACTGCGCATCGAGTGGAAACCCTGGCAGCAGAAGTTGCCCGACCTGCGTGATGTCGCCCAGGCGATTCGCGACAACCCGCGCATCGCCCGCACCGTGCTCGACAAGGGCGACGTCGAACAGGCCTTGAAGGATGCCGACCAACGCCTGACCCGCACCTACCTGTGGCCCTACCAGCTGCACGCCTCCATCGGCCCGTCCTGCGCCCTGGCCGACTACAACGAGCAGCATTCGCGGGTCTGGTCTGGCACGCAGAATCCGCACCTGCTGCGCGCCGACCTGGCCTGGCTGCTGGAGTGCGACGAGCGCCAGATCGAGATCATTCGCATGGAGGCCTCGGGCTGCTACGGCCGCAACTGCGCCGACGACGTCTGTGCCGATGCGCTGCTGCTGTCGCGCGCCGTGGGCAAGCCGGTGCGCGTGCAGCTGACCCGCGAACAGGAACACGTGTGGGAGCCCAAGGGCACCGCGCAGCTGATGGAAGTGGACGGCGGCCTGAACGCCGATGGCAGCATCAGCGCCTATGACTTCCAGACCAGCTACCCGTCCAACGGCGCGCCGACCCTGGCCTTGTTGCTGACCGGTCGGGTCGAGCCGCTACCGATGATGTTCGAGATGGGCGACCGCACCTCGATCCCGCCCTACGACTACCAACACATGCGCGTGACCATCAACGACATGGCGCCGCTGGTGCGTGCGTCGTGGATGCGCGGGGTGTCGGCGCTGCCCAACAGCTTCGCCCATGAGTCGTATATCGATGAGCTGGCCTTCGCGGCTGGCGTCGACCCCGTGCAATACCGCCTGCAGCACCTCGAAGATCCTCGCGCCAAGGAGTTGATCGAAGCCACCGCCAGGCGCGCCGACTGGCAACCCCACACCCAGCCGCAGCAGACACCCGCCGAGGGCGACGTGCTGCGCGGTCGCGGCTTCGCCTACGCGCGCTACATCCACAGCAAGTTTCCCGGCTTCGGCGCGGCCTGGGCGGCCTGGGTCGCCGACGTGGCGGTGGACAAGCGCACCGGCGAAGTGGCGGTGACCCGCGTGGTGATCGGCCACGACGCCGGCATGATGATCAACCCCGACGGCGTACGCCACCAGATCCACGGCAACGTGGTGCAGTCCACCAGCCGGGTGCTCAAGGAGCAGGTGCAGTTCGAGGAGTCCAAGGTCGCCAGCAGCGAATGGGGCACCTACCCGATCCTCACCTTCCCGGAAGTGCCGGCCATCGACGTGATGATGATGCCGCGCCAGAGCGAGCCGCCCATGGGCAGTGGCGAGTCGGCCTCGGTACCCAGCGCCGCAGCCATCGCCAATGCGATCTATGACGCCACCGGCCTGCGCTTTCGCGAACTGCCGATCACCGCCGAACGGGTGCGCGCCGCCCTCAATGGCGGATCCCCAGGTGAAGACGCAGCGGCCACGACAACCGGCAAGAAACGCAGCAAATGGTGGCTGGGCGGCCTGGCCGGTGTATTCGGCACCGCCCTGGGCCTGCTCGCCACGGCCATGCCCTGGCGCGCCGAAATCGCCCCGGTGGCACCGGCCGCGCCGGGCACCTGGTCCACGGCAACCCTGGAGCGCGGCCGCCTGCTGGCAGCGGCCGGTGATTGCGCGGTGTGCCACACGGCCCCGGGCGGCGCCACCAACGCCGGCGGCCTGGCCATGGAGACGCCGTTCGGCACCCTGTACAGCACCAACATCACCCCGGATCGGGAAACCGGTATAGGCAGCTGGTCGTTCGGCGCCTTCGAACGCGCCATGCGCGAAGGCATCAGCCGCGACGGTCACCACCTTTACCCGGCCTTTCCCTACACCGCCTTTCGCAATATCAGCGACACCGACATGCAGTCGCTCTACGCCTACCTGATGTCCCAGGCGCCGGTGCAGCAAGCCGCCCCCGCCAACCAGATGAGCTTCCCGTTCAATATCCGCCCCCTGATGGCCGGCTGGAACGCGTTGTTCCTTGGTCGCGGCGAATACCAGGCCGACACCCGCCGCACCGAGCAGTGGAACCGCGGCGCCTATCTGGTCAACGGCCTGGGCCACTGCGCCGCCTGCCACTCGCCGCGCAACCTGCTGGGTGCGGAGAAAACCGGCAAATCCTTCCTGGCTGGCGGCGTGGTCGACGGCTGGGAGGCGCCGGCCCTGAATGCCTTGAGCAGCAGTGGCGTACCCTGGACGGAGGCCGAGCTGAGCGAGTACCTGAGCAGCGGTTTCTCCAGCCAGCACGGCGTGGCAGCCGGGCCCATGGGGCCGGTGGTCAGCGAACTGGCCATGCTGCCGAAGGCTGACGTGGAGGCCATCGCCCACTATCTGGTGTCACTGGATACCGGCGCCAGCGCGAGCAACGCAGCGGTCACCGCCAGCAGCGTCGACACCCTGTCCCTCAATCGTGGCCAGCGGATCTTCGAAGGTGCCTGCCAGGCCTGTCACAGCGACGGCAAGGGGCCGCAGCTGTTCGGCGTCAGCCCGTCGATGGCGGTCAACAGCAACGTCCACAGCGCCGTCCCCGACAACCTGTTGAAAGTCATCCTGCATGGCATCGACAAACCGGCCACGCCCGATCTGGGCTACATGCCGGCATTCAAGGACAACCTCAGCGACCGCCAGGTGGCGGACCTGGCCGGCTACCTGCGCCAGCGTTTCGCCGGCGAGCAACCGGCCTGGAAAAACCTGCCGGAAAAGGTCGCCCACGTGCGCGCCAACCCGGGCAGCCACTGACGACGCGAAGGCGAGCTAGGCGCCCTCGCCCGCTCGCGCCAACCCGCGCAGTACCAGGTCGCTGATGAACTCCAGCCAGTGCTGCTTCTCCTTCGGCGAGGCCAGCGCATCGTCGAGAAAGCAGCTCAGGGTGTGCAGGTTCGAGTTATAGAAGTAGCAGAGCGAGGCGATCATCAGATACACGTGGCGGATATCGATGTCCTCACGAAACAGCCCCTGCTGCTGGCCCGCCCTGACGATCGGTTCGAGCATGCCCACCGCCGTTCCGGAGAGCGCCCGCAGGTTGCTCGACTTGCGCGCATGGGCGCCTTGCAACAGGTTCTCCGTGCCCAGGATGGTGATGAACTCCGGGTGCTTGAGGTAGTAGTTCCAGGTAAAGGCCACCAGGTCGCGGATCGCCTGCCGCGGATCCGCCAGGTCGAAGCGCTGGCGTGCCTCAGCGCGGTTGAACTGGGCGTAGATATGCTCCAGCACGCTGACGAACAGCTCGTCCTTGCTGCCGAAGTAGTAATAGATCATCCGCTCGTTGCACTGCGCCTGGCTGGCGATCTGCTCGGTGCGCGCGCCGGCATAGCCCTGGCGACTGAACACCTTGACCGCGGCTTTGAGAATGGCCGTGCGGGTGCGGTCTGCCTGAGCAGCTCGGGTACCAGCCCCAGGCTTTTGCATGATCAATTCCACTGACAGAGACGAGGGCGAAGTATGGAGCATCGACCGCCCGATACCAATTGCTCGCCACCGGCAGAGGCCTGCCCCCTGCCCATTTGCAGCGCTTGCCACGACAACGCCCAGGTCGCTAGCGCTCAGCGCCCTCGTCCAGGGTTTCGCCGTGCAGCTGGGCAAGGCTCGCCGCCAGTTCGCGCTTGCGGAACGGCTTGGTAAGGCGTGGCAGCTCCGGGTCGAGCCCCTCACGTTCCGCATAGCCGGAGACCAGCAGGATGGCGATGCCAGGCCGCGAGGTGCGCACCATGCGGGCCAGGTCGGTGCCATTGATGCCCGGCATCAGGTGGTCGGTGACCAGCAGGTCGAAGGGCTCCCCGTTAGCCACCAGCTGCATGGCCTCCTCGCCGCAGGTGGCCTCGATCACCCGATAGCCCAGCTCGGCCAGCATGTAGGCGGTGCTGGCGCGCACCAGTTCCTCGTCATCGACCAGCAGGGCGATGCCGCGCGTCAGTTGCGGCTCGCTGGCCTCGACGATGCGCAACGCCGCTGCCGGCTCGGAGGCACTGCACGGCAGCCACAGCTCGACGCTGGTGCCGAGCCCGGGCGAGCTCTGGATGGTCAGCGCGCCGTTGAGCTGGGATGCCAGCCCGTGCACCATGGAAAGCCCGAGCCCGGTCCCCTTGCCCACGCCCTTGGTCGAGAAGAACGGCTCCACCGCGCAGGCAAGCGTCGCGGCGTCCATCCCGGTGCCGGTGTCCGCCACGGACAGGCACAGATAGCGATCGGCAGGCAGCTTCGAGCGGTGCCCCTCGGCAACCGGCTCGGTGCTCACCGAGATACGAATCGTGCCGCCCTCGAGCATCGCGTCACGGGCGTTCACGGAGAGATTGAGCAAAGCCATCTCGAGCTGGTTCTGGTCGGCGATGGCGGCGGGCAGATTCTCCGGCGCCTCGACGATCACCTTGATTTGCGGCCCGGTGGTGCTGGCCAGCAGATCGCCCATGTCAGCGACCAGCTTGGCCACGTCGACCGGTACCGTCTGCAGCGGCTGGCGGCGCGCGAAGGCCAGCAGGCGCTGCACCAGCGTCTTGGCGCGCTCGGCCGACTGCATGGCGCCGGAGATCAGCCGTTGCTCTCGCTCGCCGCCCACGCCGCGGCGCTGGAGCATGTCGAGGGTGCCGACGATCGGCGTGAGCAGGTTATTGAAGTCATGGGCGACGCCGCCGGTAAGCTGCCCCATGGCCTCCATCTTCTGGCTCTGGCGCAACGCTTTCTGAACTTCCTCGCGCTCGGCGATGGCTGCGGCGATTCGCCTTTCCAGGGTGTCGTTGAGCTCGCGCAGCTCCTCTTCGGCCGCCTTGCGGGCGGTGATTTCAATCGCCGTGCCGGTAACGCGCAGACAGCGGCCGGCCGCGTCGAACACCCCACGCCCCTTGGCCGCCACCCAGCGCACGAGGCCATCCTCGCGGCCGATGGTACGGTAGTCGACGTCGTAGAGCGCACGCCGCTCGGGGTCGGCGGCGGCGGTGAAGGCGCTGATCGTTGCTTCGCGATCCTCGGGATGCAGGCCGTCATAAAAGTCCTGCAGGGTCACATCCACGTTCGCCGAGATACCGAACATGGCCTTGGTCTGCGCCGGCCAAACCAGGGTGTTATGGACCAGATCCACATCCCAGAAGCCTACATCGGCGTGATCGACGGCCAGGCGCAGCCGCGCTTCGCTGATACGAATCGCCGAATCCGCACGCGCACGGTGCACGATCAGCCCCACCGTGTGCGCCACGAAGTCGATGATCTCGGTATCCGCCGGCAACGGTTCGCGGCGCTCGTGGTGGTACAACACGAATGCGCCGAGCAGCGTGGCCTGCGCCGACCGGATCGGGATCGAACAGCAAATGTGCAGGCCGTGGCCACGGGCCAGGTCGCGTAAAGCGGCCCAGCTCGGGTCATGGGTGATGTCGGCTAGCGCGGTCACGGCGCCCGGGTCGATGGCGATGCCCTGGCTGGCCTCATTGTAGGCGCGCGGCAGGCCCGGCCCGGCGCAATGCTCCAGGTGCCCGCCACCCTCGCTGATCAGCAGGATGCCGCCCAGCAAGCCCGACATGGACAGCCCGTCCACCTCGCGAACGATCGCATCCAGAGTGACGTTCAGCGCGGTTTCCTCTACCGCCAGTTCGAGGATCCTTTTCTGCGCCGCGCCAATGGCGACCTCACGATTGCGCGCCTGAGTCAGGCGCGCGTTCTCGATGGCAATGGTTGCCAATTGCGCCAGGGCTTCCAGGCGCTTGATGGTATCGGCGGCGTGATCGCGAACATCGGACCAATAAGCGCCCAGCGCGGCGATCGCCACCGGCCTGCCAATGGGCACCATCACCAGGCTGCGCACGAAGGTCTTGGCATAAGCCGCCTGCGGAATGCGGGGGTCGAGCCGAACGTCACGGATCGCCACCGTCTCGCGGTGATGCATCGACCAGCCGGAAATACACTGCTCGGCCGGGAAGCGCTGGCCCTGCCAAAGCGGTGCGACCGCGTCTTCGGCTACATAGGCGCAGCAGCCATCGTTTTCGATGACCACCGCGATACCCTCGGCGCCCGCCATGGCGCGCGCGGTGTCCCGCAATATGGCGACGACCTCGTCGACCGATACCGCCCCGGCCAGCCGCTCACTGGCATCGAGCACATGAGACAGATGATCATCACCCAGCAGATCCACAGGAACGGTAAGCAAATGGATCTCCCGACGGCCACGGAATCTTGTCCGCAGTCTCGTTCACGTGAAGGTGAGAAAAGAGGTGTTGTCGCGCGACGTTGTCTTTGCAGTATGGTCGGCTTTCAGTTTCTCAGAAAGGTGCCGGGTAAGCATCAGATCGGCGATGGGTGGAACGGGCCGTAAATGATCGCTGAGGGCTCTGGCTAGGGCTGCTTGCGGCCAAAAGCGGTCATCGAGTATCTACCGATGCTGGGCCGATTCAGTTTGAGTAGCGGATGATCTTAGAAACGATCATCTCAGTCAGCCGGAGGTAGCCTTCAATGTCTTGATCTTCGACTCGAGGAAGTCAATCTGCTCTAGATCCCCAGGGTAGAAATTCCGCAATATCTGCAGGGCTTTTGTATAGGCGGCGCTGGCCTCGAGCGTATCACCCCGAGCCTCATTGGTTCGTCCCAAGTTGGTGTAGCGCAGCACCACTTTCGGATGGCTCTCACCAAACGTGGCAAGGTCACTTTCCAGTGCCTTGCTCAGAAATAGCTTCGCTTCATCGTGCCTGCCCAGCCCGCGCAAGGCGTCGCCCACATTGTTCCAGCGCGCGGCAATGATCGGGTGATCTGGCTCATACAGGCGCAGATCAATATCCAACGCCTGCTCAAAAAGCGGCAGAGAGCGCTCAAAGTCACCCTTCAAATTATAGACGTTACCCAGGTTGTTTACTGCGACCGCGACCCCGTGATCATTCGGCCCGAGTAAACGCTCCCTCAAGGTCAGATTTTTGTTCAAGTATTCAAACGCCTCGTCATAGCGTCCCAATCTGCTCAGCGTTGTGCCGATGTTGTTGTAGCTATCGGCAGTGCGCAGATCCTTGTCGCCAAAAGCAGCCAGTCGCATCTCCAGTGATTTCTTGTGGTAGCCCAGCGCTGCCTCGAAGTTGCGCTGTCGCTCGCTGAAGTAGCCAAGGTTATTCCAGTAATCAGACTGCTGAGCAATTGTTGCTTGTTCATTCTTACGGGAGGCTTCAAGGGCCTGGGACACAAGGCGGATTGCTGTCTCGTCATCGCCTAGAATGGAAACTGACAGAGCTTTGATATTCAGGGCCTGGCTGTCATCAGGGTGCTCCTCCAGTACCCGATTTGCCTCTTGGATAGATGCCTGATATTGCTCCGATTCAAAAAGGTTCACCGCTTTGTCGACCGAGCCGGGCGTAGCCGCCTCGGAGCCCAGCACGATGAGGAGTAGTGACCAGGGAAACAGCTTTTCTCGAATACGCATGAGGAGGCTCGTGGTGGGTTGTGACAGGCTATATTCGTGGCGAGTATGGGTGAATCGCCCAGTTTTTGTAGGCTCCCATGTCCGCTTCTGGCCGATAGCTGCCATCGACAACAGCGCCTACCGAGCAAGAGCGGGCACTGACCCAGTCATTGCGAGCAGCCCATCGGCTGCCCAAGGTCGCACGCTCGCTGGCGGGCCTTGAACACGCCGCCGGGATCAGACGCGAGCACGTGGCCGAGGGGCTGCAATGTCGGCCGACGGTGCTCTAGCCGGGTGTCACCCTTTGGTCAGGTCAACCAACGGCGTCTGCCGCACCTCGGTCTGCCGCCCATCCTGAATCTCGCTCACCTGCTTCAAGGCCTTGTCCACCGCCGCCTTGTCCTTCAACAAGCTGTAGCTGATGCGGAACTGCTTGTGTTCCTTGGGCCCAATGGTCGGTACCAGGTTCAGTGGCCGCTGATAGCGGCGGTTGTAGGAAAAACTGGTGCCCGGCTCCAGCCCCGTGACATAGCCCTGGCCTTGGGTATCGGTATTTTTCCACAGGGAAAACACCGGCAGTGTCTGGGTATTGAAGCCGACCGAAACGCCCAGGCTGCCGGCCTTGTTATGCAGCACGGTCAAGGTATCGCCCTTGGCATCGGCATAGGGCACCACGTTGTAGACCGTTTCATCGTAGTCCCGGGTCGGTGCGCGGTAGGTTTGCCAGTCGGGCAGATCGTCCTTGGCCTTGTCGTTGAACGGCGACACCTGTTTCACCGGCGCGACGAAACGAGCGCCCTGCTCCAGAAACGGGGTGCTGAAGTTGCTGTGGTACAGCGCCTGGTATTCCTTCGGGTAGTCGCCGTTGTTGGTCAGGGTGTCGTTGAGGGCGAACACCACGCTGCCGGGTTCGGTGACCAGTTCGGTGGCCACCGAGAAGTCGACCTTCTTGAACGCCTGTTCTTTCAGTTCGCCGCGCAGGGTGATGGCGTAGGGCGGCTTTTCATCGATATGCAGGGTGACTTTGCTTGCCGGGATGTTGGCAGCGCGACCGTGCAGGGTCAGCAATTCGCCGTTGTCCATGCCGGGGTGGCCGACCCACTCGTAGCCGCAGCGGGTGACCAGCTCATTGAACCCTTCCAGCCAGCCCAGGCCACCGCGGCCATTGAGTTCGATGAAGGCCGGGTTGACCACTTCCTTGACCGGGGAATCCCAGCCCATGCGCACGTTGCCGACCGAGGCCTGCAAGACGTTCATGCCGCGAGTCGGCACCACGGAAAGCTTCATCGTGCCGTTATCGATGTCGACGATGCTGACGCCCTCCTGCCGTCCGCCGTGCAAGGTACGCAGGGTTACGCTGAAGGGTTTGTCGGTTTTCAGTCCGAGTTGCTGGCTGGTGATCTGCCAGTTCTCGGCGGCTTTGTCGGTGTCGAGCAGCACGTAATCCCAGGCCATGGCGTGGGAGGCAGCGGACAGTGCGCTGAGG
Source organism: Pseudomonas sp. G34 (assembly GCF_031119625.1). Taxonomy (GTDB): domain Bacteria; phylum Pseudomonadota; class Gammaproteobacteria; order Pseudomonadales; family Pseudomonadaceae; genus Aquipseudomonas. The sequence continues at coordinate 14,423 of NZ_JAVHZV010000026.1, read as the reverse complement.
GCAACGAAGAGTTTGAGCGGGGTCATAACGGGTGCCTTTCTTGAAGTTGTGGCATTTTTATAAACTTGATGAAACGTTTCAGCAAGCTAAAAAACGACCCAGCTCCGACGCGGTGGCAGCGAGCGCAGGCCAAATGAGTGCGTCGCCTTTCTTCCTTTGCCCTCGGTATTTGCCAGTGGACTTCAGGGGGTACTCACCCGTCACTCCGATAGGATCAGGCAATACTAAAATCCGATCAGGCATACCCACCGAGCACTCCCCTTCCTAGCATGGCCACACCTTGTATGTTCAGGAGTGCACCCCATGCGTGCGGAGAAAACCTTTTTCATCACCGGCGTCAGCAGCGGCTTCGGCCAGGCCTTGGCCAAGGAAGCTCTCGCTCAGGGCCATCGCGTGATCGGCACCGTTCGCAGCGAAGCCGCTCTGGCAAGCTTTCAGGCGCTCTTGCCTGAGCGAGCCCAGGGTGTGGTGCTGGACGTTACCCACTTCGATGCCATCGACGCCGTGGTCGCCGCCGTTGAGGACCAGTACGGGCCGGTGGATGTGCTGGTCAACAATGCGGGTTATGGCCACGAGGGGATTTTCGAGGAGTCGTCGTTGGCAGAAATGCGCCGCCAGTTCGACGTCAACGTATTCGGCGCAGTAGCGGTGACCAAGGCGTTCGTGCCGTATTTCCGCCGGCGGCGGGCGGGGCATATCCTCAATATCACGTCCATGGGCGGCTATATCACCATGCCGGGCATTGCTTATTACTGCGGCAGCAAATTTGCGCTGGAGGGCATCTCCGACACCTTGAGCAAGGAGCTTGCACCCTTCAATATTTTCGTCACGGCCGTGGCGCCGGGCTCATTCCGAACCGATTGGGCAGGTCGGTCGATGCAGCGTACGCCGCGCAGCATCAGTGACTACGATGCGACTTTCGACCCGGTGCGAAAAGCCCGTGAGGAAAAAAGCGGCCATCAACTGGGCGACCCGCAGAAAGCCGCACGCGCCATGCTGACGATCATCGCCAGCCCCAACCCACCGGCTCAACTGCTGCTTGGCAGCGACGCCCTGGCTCTGGTGCGTGAAAAGCTGCGCCGAACCGCGGAGAGTATTGAGCAATGGGAAGCGCTTAGCTGTTCTACCGACGGCTGAGCATGAAACGTGGAGGACGTGAATCGATGCCGAAATCCAAGGACCCGAGTACCGCACGAATGGTGCAGTTGATGGGCCAGCTTGCACCGCAGGAGGGTTACAACCTGAGTCCGCTGGACGATGTGCGTTTTCTGCGTTGCAGCCGGCCGCTGTCGCGTACTCCGGTTTTATATGAACCGGGCATCGTCATCCTCTGCCAGGGGCAGAAGCGCGGCTATCTGGGTGATGACGTTTACGTCTATGACGCCCAGCACTATCTCGTGGTGTCGGTGCCAGTGCCCTTTACCATGGAGACCGACGCCAGCGAGGCAGAGCCAATGTTGGCGGTGTACATGCGCCTGGATTTCAATCTGGCCGGCGAGCTGATTCAGCAGGTGGATGAGGTTTGCAACATCAGCGTGGCTCAGCCTATGGGCATGTACGCTTCACCCATGGATGAACCGCTGCGCCAGTCGACGCTGCGTTTTCTGGAAGTCATGGGCGACCGCACCGACGCGCAAATTCTCGGTCCGGCGATGGTGCGCGAGCTCTACTACCGCATCCTCACCGGCGATCAGGGCGCCACTCTACGCGCGGCCATCGCCCAGCAGGGTCAGTTCGGCAAGGTGACGCGCGCCATTCACAAGATCCACCGCTGCTACCACGAGCATCTGGATGTAGAAACCCTGGCCCAGGAAGCGCAGATGAGCGTTCCCAACTTTCATCTGCATTTTCGCAAGGTGACCGATTCTTCGCCCATGCAGTACCTCAAGTCGACGCGGTTGCATCAAGCACGCTTACTGATGCTGCGTAACGACCTGACAGCGGCTAAATCGGCCTTTATGGTCGGTTATGAAAGCGCCTCGCAATTCAGCCGCGACTTCAAACGCCTCTTCGGACGCACCCCCATAGCGGAGGTGGCGTGGATGAAACAGACCTATGCACTTCCGGCACCGAGAACCGCCTCGCCCTTCGTGTCATCGCACTGAGCCTTGATCGATCCTGTCTTGCCCATCGCCTGTAGGCCGAGAAGGTTGCAGCCCCCGATGCGCACCGTCGCCCGAAGTGGACAATACCTGCAGCGCAGCTTAGCCTAAGCCTTGCTGTGCCCTGCCTGGAGCTTCTTACGGGAGCTGCAGCTTCTCCGCCTCGATGCGCCTTCCTACAGCGATTACAAACCCGTGACCGACCCCCTCCCAACGCATCAGGACGCGCCAGACTTTTCGGCGGCTATTGCAGCAGTTCAGAAAATCGAGTGCGTGCCGCTGATCCTCGAAATGGTCAAACGAACGACTGGCATGGGTTTCGCAGCCGTTGCGCGGGTTACCGACAAGCATTGGGTGACATGCGCGGTCGATGACTCCATTGATTTCGGCTTGATGCCTGGCAGCCAGCTCGACCTGGAAACCACGATTTGTCATGAGATCCGCCAGAATCGAAAGCCGGTGATCTTCACCCAAGCGAGCACCCACCCGCTCTTCTCGGTGCACCACACCCCGAAGCTGTATGGCCTCGAGAGTTACGTCTCCATCCCCATCGTCACCCCGGGCGGACAGTTCTTCGGCACGCTCTGCGCGATAGACCCGACGCCCGCCAGCTTCGATGAAAGCAGCGTGCTGAAAACCATGGAGCTCTACGCCCAGTTGATCGCCATGAACCTTGATCTGCACAAGGACTTGCTGATCTCCGAACAGGCGCTCGCGCAGGCCAATGAAGCGGGCTTACTGCGCGAGCAGTTCGTGGCGGTGCTGGGGCACGACCTGCGTACCCCTTTGAGTGCGGTGCGTTTAAGTGCCGAGTTGCTCGAAACCAGGGTCGATGAGCCAAGTAGCCTGAAGTTGATTCGGGCGGTACGCCAGAGCGCGATACGCATGGGCGTTCTGATCGAGGACGTACTCGATTTCGCCCGTGGCGAATTGGGCGGCGGCATCCCCGTCAGACCTGTGATGACAGACAATCTACAGGAGCAGCTCGAGGCCGTGCTTATGGAGCTCAGGGTGGTGCACCCTCGCGCGGTGATCCTCGACACGCTGTGCATTCCATCCGGGCTGCATTGCGACCCCGAACGATTGGCGCAATTGCTCTCCAACCTGGTCGACAATGCCATTACCCATGGGGCGAAGGGCGAGCCGGTGGAGGTGCGTATCCACACGGTCGGCCAAAGCCTGGTGCTGTCCGTGCACAACCGCGGCGTCGCCATCCCCGAAGGCGTGCTCCCCTCCCTGTTTCATCCATTCCGACGGCTCGAAGTAGGCCGCCGCCAGGAAGGCCTGGGCCTGGGGCTCTACATCGCCAAGCAAATATGTGCAGGCCACCGTGGAACCCTCGAGGTGACCTCGAACGACGCCCATGGCACCGAGTTCGTGGCCACCCTTCCCTGCTGATTGCCGTCGGCCTCGAGTGAAGCGCCGCGGGTGAAGAGCCGGGTGCCTGGCCTACATGCCGCGTCGTCACGCGAATCCGCTTTTGCCTTCGTCGTTGCCCTCACCTCCCCTGCCGCTTACTCAGCAACGGGGTTTTCGACCCAGGGCCGAGCAAACGGTGGCCTATCCAGCAGGCAGTCGATGAACGCCCCCAAGGCGGCTGGTCGGTGTTGGCGGTTCGGGTAATAGAGGAACAGCCCCGGCCGCGAGATCGACCAGTCGGCCAGGACTTGCACCAGCCGCCCCTGGGCCAAGAGCTCACCCACCCCTTCTGTTTCGAAGTGGTAGGCAATGCCGAGCCCCTGGAGGGCGGCCGCGATGCCGATGTCCGGGTGGTTGGTGACGACGGGGCCGTCGACCGCCACGTCCAGTGGCTGCCCCCGCGCCTGAAACTCCCAGCGATAGGGCCTGCCGTCCATCTGCAACCGCCAGTTGATGCAGGCATGATCCTGCAACTCGGCCGGTGACTGCGGCGTGCCGCGCCGTGCCAGGTAGTCCGCGGATGCCACCGCGACCATGTTCAGGTCCGGGGTGAGGCGCAGGGCCACCATGTCCTTCTCGAGCCGGCCGCCCACCCGGATGCCCGCGTCAAACCGGCCAAGCACTATGTCGGCCAGCCCGTCGTCGACCACGATGTCGAGCAGCACCTCAGGGTGCGCCTGGTGAAAGCGGGCCAACCGCGGGGCGATCAGGGTTCTGGCGGCGATCCCAGGCGTATTGATGCGCAGGGTGCCGCTTATCTGCCCCGTCGCCTCACTGGCTTCGGCCACTGCAACGGCCATCTCTCGAAACAGGGGCGCGATTCGGCCGTAGAGCCGCTCGCCACTGGCCGAAGGGGCTACGCTGCGGGTGGTGCGATTGAGCAGGCGTGTGCCAAGACGCGCTTCGAGCTGCCGAATGGTCTGGCTCAGAGCCGAGGGCGAGAGGCCCAGGTGCTCTGCCGCGCGGGCGAAGCTTTGCCGCTCGACGATGGCCACGAAGGCTTTCAGCTCAGCAAAATCGGATCCACGCATTATGCATTCTTACCTACATAGCCAATGCTGATTCTAGGGGATTAATTTAATTCTGTCCGCTGCGCATCCTAGGGCTGTCACTGACCCCTTGGAGCGACCACCATGCATGCCCTCACCCTCCCCGAACCGATTGCTGCCTACTTCGCCGCCGAACACAATCCTCAAGCCCTGGCGCAGTGTTTCACGCCGCAAGCGGTGATGAACGACGTCGGCCACACCTACACGGGTATCGAGGCCATCAAGGCCTTCATGGCCGAGGCATCGGCCAGGTACAACGCCACCAGCGTGCCCTTCGCCATCGAGCGCGAAGATGGCTGCCAGCTCGTGCGCGCCACCGTCACCGGCAACTTCCCTGGCAGCCCGACCGTCCTGGCGTACCGCTTTCGCCTCGAACGCGGCCTGATCGCCTCGCTGGAGATCAGGGCATGAGCTTCGACCTGCAACTCGATGGCCTGCGCGCCGTCGTCACCGGCGGCACCCAGGGCCTTGGCGCCGCAGTGGTGCAAACCCTCGTGGACGCGGGCGCCCGGGTGGCGACCTCGGCGCGCGACGTATCAGCGCCACAGGTGGACGGCGTCACCTATATCGGCGCCGACCTGACCACCGCACAAGGCGTGGCTCGGCTCGCACGGACCGTTCTCGATAGCTGGGGCGGTGTGGATATCGTGATCAACGTACTCGGCGGTTCAAGCACACCCGGTGGTGGCTTTGCCGCCATCAGCGACGAGCAGTGGCTGGCAGAACTGAACGTGAACCTGATGCCTGCCGTGCGCCTGGATCGCGCCCTGTTGCCAGCCATGCTGGCCCAGGGTGCGGGCGTGATCATCCATGTGAGTTCGATCCAGCGCATGCTGCCGCTGCCGGAGTCCACCACCGCCTACGCCGCCGCCAAGGCCGCGCTCACCACCTACAGCAAGGCCCTGGCACGGGAGGTGACGCCTAAGGGCGTGCGTGTGCTGAGCGTCGCGCCTGGATGGATCGAGACCGAGGCATCGGTAAGACTGGCAGAGCGGCTGGCCGAACAAGCGGGAACCGACTACGAAGGCGGCAAGCGAATCGTCATGGAGTCGATTGGCGGCATCCCACTGGGCAGGCCGGCCAAGCCCCAGGAGGTGGCCGATCTGATCGTCTTCCTTGCCTCACCCCGAGCCGCGTCGATCGCGGGGTCCGAGCACCGTATCGACGGCGGCACCATCGCAACGCTGTAAGTGGTGGCGGCAGTCAACTGAACGGCAGCAGGCCCTCAGGGCTTGCCGCTCGCCTGGCGCTGGCGGGATGTATTGCCGTCACGAACCGGTGCCATTGCATGTTTAGAGGTATGGGCCGCCCTCATCCTCAAGCCTGCAGCGCCGTCTTTGCTGCTAACGCCAGAGCGATGCCGGCAGCCTATGTTGTCAATGGCTTCCGGGCGATTTTGGCCGATAGCAGCTGGTTATGAAGGACAGCTTTCGGCCAGGAGCTGACACCGCTCGGGCCGTGGACTTTAGTGCCACCAATACGGGCTGCCAAAGGTATCAATGCGGCACGTCATGAATGGGTTATGGCGTTTATTGTCTTTGTATCCGCATAGTCTTGATCGCCACGTCTTAGCGGAGCGCGCAATGTCTGCAAGACGCTAGCTGTCACCATGCCCGGAAGCGCAAATATTTAGCTGGCTCAAACGAGTTCAACACCCAGCGAGACCAAAGTATCCCAGTAGCCGGGAAAAGTTTTGGCGACGCACCCGGGATCGCGGATGAGCACCCCCCCAACGCGTAGCCCTGCAAGCGCGAAGCTCATCGCCATACGGTGATCCCCATGGGTTTCGACCAGCGTCCCAACTCTCGTTCCTGCTAGTTGAGGGCGCGCATCAATAATCAAGTCGTCGTTCTCTAACGTAGCCAGACCTGGACTGATGGCATTCAAACCCGCGTGGAGTGCTTGCAACCGATCACACTCTTTGACCCTTAGGTTGGCCACGCCCGTGAACCGCACCGGCCACTCGTTGAAAGCAGCAAGCACAGCGAGGGTTGGCACCGCATCCTGCATTTGCGAACCGTTTATGCTGCGTGGCATCTGCGGAAAACTGCGGATTAGTGGATAGGCCGCCGCGTCGGGCTGAGTGAGCGCTTGGTTACCAAGAGCTATATGCCCGCTTGTGAGAGCTTCCATGGCCCAAAGGTAGGTCGCTGCGGACGCATCAGGTTCGATAACGATGTCGCCAGCGGTATAACCTCCGGGAGAAACCCTCCAGGTTTGCTTGGCCACCTGTACGGCCTCAGCGCCGAACGCACGCATACAGGCGAGCGTAATATCAATATAGCCTCGAGCGCCAATCTCGTTGCCTGTGAGCCTGACCTCGATCGGTTCTTCCCCGCACGCCGCCAGCATCAGTAACGCCGAGACGAACTGGCTGGAAAGCTGGCCGTCAATTTCGAAACGTTTTACGTCCAACCGCCCTGCCCCTTCGATGCGAACGGGCGGGCTCCCGTTCGTAGCGGTGATGGTCACGCCAGCGTGAGCCAACGCGTCGACCAATGCCTGGATAGGCCTGGTCTGCATATAGGCATCTCCGGTCAGCACCACTGTGCCGTGCGCAAGCACGGATACCGCGGTCAGGAATCGCATGGCAGTTCCAGCATTTCCTAGAAATAACGGCCCGTCGGGGACAGTTAATCCACCCGTTCCCGTGACCATATAAGTCGTATCGTCAGGCTCCTCAATCCCTACTCCCATCCGCCGAAGGGCTTCGGCCATATGCATCGTGTCATCACTTTTAAGCGCGCCAGTCAACCGACTCTGCCCATCGGCCAAGGCCGCCAGCAATAAGGCACGATTGGTGATCGACTTGGAGCCCGGCAGAGTTACGCTGCCGATTAATGGCCCAGCTGGCGGGACAAGGCTGATGGTGTTGTCCGAACTCACTGCATATCTCCATAGGCTGGCACGTGCCGGCAAACTACTAAATGGTGCATTGCTCTCCTGCCGTCTCAGCGCAGATAGTTCGCCTCGATACGGCGCATGGCATCATCACCTTGCAAAGAAATGATGTTCCTCACCGAAGGCAGAGTTTTGTCAACTTCACGAATGCCGCCGTCTTTTCTTATTTGATCGAATACCCGGCGCATAGCGCCCACCGCAGCCCTGACAGCATGGTTTCCATAGATCACGATACTCACCTTGCCCAGCGCGGCGATGTCCGCTTCGGTGAGCTGCGGGTAGGCTGTTGGTACGAGCACTAATGGAATTTTCCCGGACCATGCGTTGATAAAAGCAAGGATTTCGTCGGGCGTCTTTTGCTTGGAGTGAATCAGAATCGCGTCGGCGCCCGCCTCTTCGTATGCCAGGGCTCTCTTGACCGCTTCCACCTGGCCTAGCCCGGCAATCAGGGCTTCGGTGCGAGCAATTACCGCGAAATCCTTGTCACACCGGGAATCCACGGCGGCGCCAATCTTTCCTTGAAATTCTTCGATGCGGACAAGCTCCTGGCGTCCGTCGGCACGCAAACTGGTGTCCTTGGGAAAGGTTTTGTCCTCCATCACCACCGCCGACGCGCCCGCCGCCTCGTATTGAGGCACGACATAGCTCACGTTGACGGCGTTACCAAAGCCTGTGTCGATATCGGCAATGAGTGGAACGGATACCACCGATGCAATCGCGCGCATCATGCCTAGGTGCACCCCGGAAGACAGTATGTTGGCATCTGGTACGGCATAGCTGGCAGAAAGCTCGAAGCCGCTGCCCCAAACAGCATCGAAGCCCGCTTGCTCGGCCAATTTGGCGGCCAACGGATTGTGGGCGGCCATGGCGGTCATGAGGGTTCCACTTTCAAGGGCACGGCGAAACAGCTGATTTTTATTCATGGTTTGAAACTCCAGTCCGGAATCGTGGTGCTGCGTCTATCAACACAGTTGCTTGCATGCTCGCGTTATCCGCGTCATGGCCTCTTGCAGCTCGGCATCAGAGGCCGCGTACGACACTCGAAAATGTCCGGGTAGCCCGAACGAACTTCCAGGCACGATGGCGACGCCCGCAGAACGAAGGAGGTACATCGCAAGATCGGTATCTGTTTCGATAAGAGTGCCCACCTGATCCCGGGTGCCTAGCAGGCCATGGCAGCTGGGAAAGGTGTAGAAGGCGCCTTCGGGCAGGTCGCATGTGAGCCCCGGGACCGCACGCAGGGCCTGCACGACAAGGTCACGACGCCTGCGAAATGCATCGATGAATGTGGGCAGGAAGTCCATCGGCCCATCGAGCGCGGCGACGGCGGCAGCCTGGCTGATTGAACTGGTATGCGAAGTAGATTGCGACTGGATCAGATTCATTGCCTTGATCAACGAGATAGGCCCGCCGCCGAAACCGACACGCCACCCGGTCATCGCATAGGCCTTCGAGACACCATTGATCGTCAAAGTCCGCTCAGCCAGTGCAGGGACAACTGCTGCCGGGGTGGCGAATGGCTCCGAGTCATAACGGATCTTCTCGTAGATGTCGTCTGACATGACCCACACATGAGGATGGCGAAGTAACACTTCACCCAGCGCCTCCAACTCTGCCCGGCTATATACCGCACCGCTGGGATTGGAAGGCGAGTTGAGCATCAGCCATTTGCTGCGCGGCGTTATCGCGTCCTCCAATTGAGCAGGCGTGATTTTGAAACCGGACGACGCCCCACATCGCACGATGACTGGAACACCTTGCGCCAGTGAAACCATTTCCGGGTATGACACCCAAGCCGGGGTAGGAATTACGACTTCGTCCCCAGGATCGATTGTCGCCTGCAATGCGTTGTACAGCAGTTGCTTGGCGCCACAGCCCACCTGAATTTGATCCGGGGTATAGGTCAGCCCATTATCGCGCTGGAACTTGCGAACCACCGCCTCCCGCAACGCTAGGGTTCCAGCCACCTCCGTATAACGTGATTCATTCCGGTCAATCGCCGCCTTGGCCGCTTCGCAGATATGGCGAGGCGTCGGGAAATCCGGCTCTCCCTGGCTCAGCGTGATGATGTCTTTACCCTGCCCTCTCATTAGCCCCGCGAGACGCGTCATTTCTTTGGTAGCGGAAGATTTCGCTCCAAGAACTCGCTGTGAAAGGAAAACGCGCTCGCTGTCAGCGGTACTGGAAAGTGTCATTCGATATTCCCTATTTTCAGGCGCAGGCCCCACCTGGCGATGGCCAGCGGGACGAAGATGATGAGAAGCAAAAGCAGGCTGTAGGCGCAAGCGAGGCCCATTCGGTCACTGTCGACCTGCTGGAAAATTTCGATTGGCATGGTGCTCATGCCCCCGAAATACAGGACGATCGTGGCTGACAGCTCGGACAACGTGGTGACCCACATAAGGACCGCCGCGGCGGCAACCGATGGCCAAACGACCGGTAAAACCACTTTGAAGAACGTACGGATCGGATTGACCCCCAGGCTCATCGAGGCCTCCTCGATCGAGTCCCGAAGGTTGTGCAACGGTCCGATCGCCGCACGAACGCTGGTAGGCACCCGCCTAAGGAAGTAGGCCAGGGCCATGATCATCCAGGTACCTGTCAGTACCAGTGTGCCGCTGCCGAATGTGTTGATCAGGGCTATACCGAGAACCGTGCCTGCAATCGTCAATGGCAGCGTGACCAGCACCTCCAAAGTGTGGGTCAGTGCGGAGCGCCGTTTAACGATGAGGTAAGCGCAAATCACCGCGAAAAAGGTGCCGGCTATCGTTGCAGCTGTAGCCAGCATTAATGAGTTGTAAAGCGGCTGAGGGGCGCGAAGCAGGACGTGCCGAACGTGGTCGAACGTGAAATCGCCATACTGCAGAACAGGCCCGAACGAGGGGGTAAAAGCGGTAACGATTACCACCAGCGCCGGCAGAGTCGACAAGGCAACGATCAGCAACACGCTGCCTGTTGCCGCTGATGCAAGCCAGCCACGAATAGCCAGAGGAGCCGGTGCACGCCCTGATTCCATCTGGAATTGGCGCCGCTCCACAACACACTTTTGGATCAATAAAGCTATTGCCCCGAGCACCACCAACAGCGAAGCCATGGTTGTCTGCATCTGCGGGTTGCCGCCCATTTCGCTGATGAACTCGTGGTACGTCTTGACGGCCAGCACTGGCGTGCGCGCCCCCAGAATGGCCGGCACGCCGAAGCTGCCGATGACGTGTGTGAACACGATCAGCGCGCCAGCAAAAATCGACGGCATCAACATAGGCAGCGTGACGCCGGCGATCACCCTTGCCATGGGACGACCCAAGCTCTGAGCGGCCTCTTCGAGATTGCGGTCCATTGATTTCAGCCCGACGAATACCGCTACGAAGGCATACACGTAGTTATTGAGTGTCATCACGAAAACCAGGCCCCACCAGGAGTAAAGGCTGGGCAGTTCGATACCGAGCGGCATCAACCAGCTATTGACTAGCCCCTGCTTGCCCAACACCAGAATCCATGCTGCTGCGACGACGACGTCTGGAATGACCAGTGTGACCAGCGGCAATACCGTGACGAGACCGGCAAAAGGGAACCTGCACCGCGCTGCCACTATGGCGAGCCCGCCACCCACGATCATCGAGCAGATCGTGACGGCTGCGCCAAGAATAAGCGTATTGGTCAGCGCGTCTCGATATGAGCGCTGGGTGAAAAAGCGTATGTATCCACTGAAATCGAGCCCACCCTCCGTAACCAGAGACCTGCCAAGCATCGTCACCAACGGCCACAGGAGGAAATAGGCCAGTATCGAAACCGACAGAATCGCCAAAGCCAGCCAGACAGGGTCGCGTCGTAGGGTGCCTAACATGCGCCGGCCTCCACGATCAGTGATGTGCGAGGCAATTCCAGTAGTACCTCGTCCCCCCTGCGTCGGATTGACGTTTGTGAAAATGTCCACGCGTCGACATTGACCGTACCCAGCGCTGTCTTTACGACGTAACCGATGGTATTGCCACGATATTCAACATGCTCGATTACGCCGGGGAGTTCGCCGGGTTTCGGCAGGGAAGGGTTCAGCAGCCGGATCTCTGAACCCCGTACAGCCAGAAATGCGCCGGGTTTCAGAGGCCGGCTACACGTAGTGAACAAGAGGCCCGCAGGCGTTTCGAGACAGCGGTCGCCTTGGCTGTCGGCGTCGAGCTCCCTGACGATAGGAATCAGGTTCGCGTTGCCTACGAAGCCCGCCGCAAACGCGCTGTTGGGCTTGCCGTAGATGTCATCTGGAGCGCCTATTTGTATGATCCTGCCGCGGTCCATGACGGCGACCTGGTCAGATAATGCGAGTGCCTCCTCCTGATCGTGCGTAACGAACACCGTGGTGATGCCCGCTTCGATCTGCAGCTCCCTGATCATGCTTCGTAGTTCGACACGCAGCTTGACGTCCAGTGCAGACAACGGCTCGTCAAGTAGCAGCAGTCTTGGCTCTATGACCAAGGCGCGGGCCATCGCCACGCGCTGCTTCTGGCCCCCGGAAAGCGCTGACGGGGGGCGGTCCGCAAGCGATTCGAGCCCTACCCGCTTGAGCATGGCGAGCGCTCGGTTATTTGCCTGCGCCTTGGTGATGCCCCGTGCAGCCAGACCATATGCAACATTGGCCAGGACCGAGCGGTCCGGGAACAATGCGTAGTCCTGAAACACGATCCCTACATCACGCCGGTGCACCGGCACGTTAGAGACGTCTTCTTCGCCAAATAGAATGCGGCCTCGATCCGCTCGAACGAATCCAGCGAGCATGCGCAGCAACGTCGTTTTGCCACATCCTGACGGACCAAGCAGCGTAAAGAACTGCCCGCTCGGTATGATCAGATCCAACTGCTTGAACAAGGCATGCCCACCATAGCTCTGGTCGATACCTTCGAATGAAATCTGCATGTTCGATTCCTGGCCAAGTGGATTAGTGGGCGGAAACCAGTTCGCTCCATTGAGAAAGGAACTCGGCGCGCTCGGCCTCCATCCGCTTGTCGTCAAGCGTGATGATCTTGATGTCCGCGAGCGATGGCAGCTTCGATAGCGTGCTTACATCGATGTCGTTGCGCACGGGGCGGCGGAAGGCACTTTTGAAAATCTCGGTCTGCACGGGAGCCGACGCCAGAAAGTCATAAAGCTTGCGGGCCTCAGCGGGATGCTTACCGCCTTTTATCAGCGCCATCCCTTCAGGCGAAAGGAAGGTGCCTTCGTCGGGGTAGACCAGGTGGACGTCGCGGTGCCCGCCTGCCACATATTGGTAAGCGGCATATTCCATGGTGACGGCTACGGCAAACTCACCATTAGCCACGCCCTGGTAGGCAGCAGATGTGGTGCCGACGATGATCGCGTTACGCACAATCCGTGCGTAGACCTTTTCGCCTACAAGCGCCTTCAGCCCAAACAAGGCGACATAGGAGGCGCTGCTGAACTTAGGGTCTGGAATGACAATTTTGCCCTTCCACTTCTCGTCGGCCAGCTCTGCCCATCCCTTTGGCAGCTCGCCACCAGGAACCTGGCGGTCATTGGCCATCAATACGGTTACGTGAATATTGGTCCCGAGGAATACACCTTCAGGGCTCCGATACTCACTGGGCACGGCCTCTCGCTCTGAAGATTGATAAGGCTCAAGCTGCTCCGTGTAGGCGCCGATGGTTGAGAGACCGCCAGACCAGAAAACGTCGGCTAACGGGTTGGCTGCCTCGGCCTTGATTCGCTGCATCAGCGCGCCGGTGCCTGCCCGTACAACCGAGACTTGAATATCGGGGTTTTCCCGTTCGAACCGATCAACGAGTGCACTGACCGTTTGCACATCGTTCGATGAATACAAAACTACATCAGCGGCATTTGCTGACATCTGCATCATTGATCCGAGGATGAGTGTTAAACATGATAAAACTCTGCGCTTGCCCATACCGCACCCCATCGCTGAATTGAGCCATGATGGTAGTAGGCATAAAGTGAACGTAAGATTTCAGAACTCGGCCAGCACCCGTTTTACGCAGTGCAATGATGAGTAAAAGTCATGGTAGAAAAATCTGACATACCAATGGTGGCCATCCGAGTACTGGCTGCGGCGGGTCGGTATGGAAATTTCACCCGAGCAGGCGCGGCGCTGGGTATCACTCAAAGCGCAGTGAGCAGACACATCGCTACGCTGGAGGGCTTGACAGGGGTAGCGCTTTTCGAGCGGCGAGGCCCGCAGATCGCTTTCACTCCGGCAGGCGCCCAGTTCTACGAAGCCGTAAGAGATGCCGTGGCGACCATTGAGCTGGCAACCCAGCAAATGATCCAAGGCCAGATCAAACATGATCGACTCACCGTGAGAACTTCAATGCCAAGCTTCGCGATGAATGTCGTCGTGCCAGTGCTAGGCATTTTCATGGAGAGCCATAAGCTACAGGTCGATCTGATTACCTCACTTTCTCCCCCACAGCCGCGGGAAGAATTCGACGTTCTGATTACACGCGACCTAGTCCTTCCAGACACCGAAAGCTGGGAGCTAATCAGAGAAGAATTAGTATGCGTTGGGTCCCCGGCCATGGTCGCAGCTCAGCAAGCCCAAACACTGCCCAACTGGCCCTTGATAGCGGCCAAATCCAGACCCGATGCCATACCCGTATGGGCGGTAGCGAAGGACATATCGGTCGATCGACTAAACGTAGGCGCCGTTTACGATCACCTTTTTCTAGCGGTCGCTGCAGCCATAGGGGGTACAGGCTTGTTGATCGCACCTCGAGTAGTTGTCAGAGATCAACTTAACAGCGGTACGCTGGTACTCGCAGACGATGAAGCAGTTGCCTCAGGTGCAAGCTACCTCGCATACGTCAATGCCCATAGCAAGCATGTTCTAGAGGCGCGAGAGTTTTGCCGTTGGCTTAAAGGGATTTTACGTCAGCACTCCCTCTAGATGACCGGAGGACGAATGCCGCTGTCTAACTGAACAGCGTGA
>NZ_JAVHZV010000025.1 GCF_031119625.1 Pseudomonas sp. G34 | reverse complement strand
GTTCCCGGCTCCGGCACCACCGCGGTGATGCTCGGCGCTCTGACGCTCTACAACATCACCCCCGGCCCGCTGCTGTTCCGCGACCAACCGGACATCGTCTGGGGCCTGATCGCCTCGCTGTTCGTGGCCAACATCATGTTGATCATCATCAACGTGCCGATGATCAAGGTGTTCACCAAGATCCTTGCCGTGCCGTACTGGGCCCTGGTGCCGGCCATTGCCATCATCACCTCGATCGGCGTCTACGCGGTGCACGCCACGGCGTTCGACCTGTTCCTGATGATCGGTATCGGGGTGGCCGGCTACATCCTGCGCAAGATGGACTTTCCGCTGTCGGCGGTCCTGCTGGGGTTCATCCTCGGCGGCATGATGGAGCAGAACCTGCGCCGCGCCCTGTCGATCTCCAATGGCGAGCTGGGCATCCTGTTCTCCAGCCCGATCACCTGGGGCGTATGGGCACTGATCGTGTTAATGATCGCCCTGCCGTTCTATCGCACCTGGCGCAAGCGCAGCCAGCGCAAGGCCGACGCGGCCAATGCCTGATAGCGTCAACCCGCACGGCAATCCCAAGCACCTGCGCAACTGGTGGCTCACGCCACTGGTTGGCGCAGTCGGTGGTTACCTGGCCAGCCTTGTCGGCTGGCCTTTGCCTTGGGTGATCGGCTCGCTGCTGGCGGTAATCCTGCTGCGCTGCAGCGGCATACTCAGCCAGGAAATGCCGGGCGGCCGCCAGGTCGGCCAGTGGCTGGTAGCAGCCGGAATCGGCCTGCATTTCACCAGTGAAGTGCTCGAGCAGGTGCTCGGCAATCTGCCGATCATCCTGTTCGGCGCTTTCGCCACCCTGGCGCTCAGCGCCATCGGCGTCGCCGGCCTGCGCCGCGCCGGGGTGGATCGCGCCACGGCGTTCTTCGCCAGCATGCCGGGCGGCGCCAGCGAGATGGTCAACCTGTCCCGTCGCCACGGCGCGCAACCGGCACGTATCGCTGCCGCACACAGTGTGCGCCTGCTGATGGTCATCCTGCTGATTCCAGCGCTGTTCACCTGGGGGCTGCCCGCCGTCGAGCCGGCGCCGGCCATGCCGGTGGACTGGTTCTGGCTCGCCATCCTGCTGCCAGCAGGCGCCCTGCTGGCCTTGCTGTGGCGCCGCCTCGGGCAACCCAACCCGTGGATGCTCGGCCCATTGACACTGTGCGCCGCGGCCAGCGTGACCTTCGACCTGCATATCGGCATGCCGGGCTGGCTCGGCCAGCTCGGCCAGTGGCTGATCGGCTGCGCCCTGGGCTGTCATTTCGACCGGGCATTCTTTCGCAGTGCACCGAGCTTCCTGGCGCGGGTGGTGCTATTCACCTTGCTGGCCATGGTTGCCACGGTTGGCCTCGGCTCGGCTATCGGCTGGCTGAGCGGGATCGACTCGGTGTCGCTGATGCTCGGCATGATGCCCGGCGGCATCACCGAACTGTGCCTGACCGCGGAAGCCCTGCAGCTATCGGTGGCGCTGGTCACGGCGCTGCAGGCCCTGCGCCTGTTTCTGGTGATGTTTCTGGCGGAACCCTTGTTCCGGCTGTGGCAGCGGCACTCGCCGCTGCCCTGATCTCCCTTGCCCGACCCTGAGTCGGGCTTTTTTTAGCGGATATGTCCGCGCGCGTGCGGTCGACATGGCTGGCGTACCCTTGCCTGGTGCGCACCTCGAGAGGAATTGCCATGCCCGCTTACCTGAAAAGCCTGTGCCTGCTGCTAGCGCTCGGCCTGCTGGTCAGTGCCTGTAGCAAGGCCGGCCTGGCCTATCGCAACCTGGACTGGGTGATTTCCTGGCGGGTGAATCAGTACCTGGATCTCGATTCGCAACAGAAGGCCTGGTTCAAGCCCAAGCTGCAGGAGCACCTGACCTGGCACTGCAGCACCGAGTTGCCCCGCTATGTGGACTGGCTGCAGCGCACCCAGGACCTGGTTCAGCAGCCTGCGCCGGATGCCGGCCAACTGGAGGCCCAGATGATCGAGGCCGAGCAGGCGTTCCATGCCGTGCTGCAGCAGACCAATCCCACCGCTGTCGCCCTGCTCGCCGGTCTGCGCCCTGAACAGGTCGAGCAACTCTATGCACGGATGGAAAAGGATAACCGCGAAGACCGCCAGAAATTTCTCGAGCCGCCTCTGCAAACCCAGATCAGCGAACGCGCCGAGCGCCTGGAAAAACGCCTGAAGCCCTGGTTCGGCACCCTCAACGACGCGCAACAGGCACGCATTGGCCAATGGGCCAGCGAACGCCGCGAGCAGAATCGCCTGTGGTTGGAGAATCGCGCACGTTGGCAGGGCGAGTTTCGCCGTGTGCTGGATCAGCGTGACGCCGCAGATTTCGCGCAACGCATGACCCACGTCCTGGAAAACCGCCGTGGTGCCCACGACGAGCAAACCACCCAGGCCTATGAACGGTCACGCCAGGCGATGGCAGCACTGCTCGGCGACCTGCTCGCAGCGGCAGACGACCAGCAGCGCACCCGGGTAAAGGAGCGCCTGGCGTCCCTGCAAACCGATCTGGCCGGGCAAATCTGTACCGGCTGATCAACCCTAAGAGCCTGTTCACGATCTTCATGCCGGGCTTTATCTGTGTTGACTGCAACGCGGCGGAGCAGCCGGTCACTGCGTAGGGTGGACAACGCTCTTTTTGCCCACCATTGCGATCGCAGGGTGGTGGACGGGTGAAGCGTCGTCCACCCTACGAAAGGCCGCTATCGCCTTGTAGCTGCCCGTGCGCATGCCCAGAAAGATCGTGAAACAGGCTCTAAACCGGCGGCAAACGCCAATCGATCGGGGTCAGCCCGTGCTGCTCGAGAAACTTGTTGGTACGGCTGAAGTGGCCATTCCCGATAAAACCGCGATGCGCTGACAACGGCGATGGATGTGGCGAGCGCAGCACCAGATGTTTGCTGGTATCGATCAAGCGCTCCTTGCTCTGCGCATGGGCGCCCCAGAGCAGAAACACCAGGTGCGGGCGCTGCTCGCTGACCACCGAAATGATCCGGTCGGTAAACGGCTGCCAGCCTTTGGCAGCATGGGAGCCGGCGTTGCCACGCTCGACGGTGAGCGAGGTGTTGAGCAGCAACACGCCCTGCTCCGCCCAGGCCTGCAGATAGCCGTGGTTGGGAATATCGATATTGAGGTCGCGCTTGAGCTCTTTGTAGATATTCACCAGCGACGGCGGCGTAGCCACGCCCGGCTGCACCGAAAAGCACAAGCCGTGGGCCTGGCCCGGGCCGTGGTAAGGATCCTGGCCGATGATCACCACCTTGACCTGATCGAGCGGCGTGGAATTCAGGGCATTGAAGATCAGCGGGCCCGGCGGATAGATTTCCTTGCCTGCGGCCTTTTCCTGACGCAGGAAGTCGCCCAGCGCACTCATGTAGGGCTTGTCGAATTCCTCGTGAAGCGCCTGTTTCCAGCCGGCTTCCAGCTTGACCTTATCTGCGGCGGACATGCCTGCTCCCGTAATCGATGGAATCGGCACGCTAGAGAAGCGCACAGATCAAGTCAAGGCAACGGCGGGGCGCAAACACGTGAAGTGGTTGGCATCCGTAATTTTTTAGACCAAAAGCGAATCACACGAACAGCCGATAAAAGCGTAAAACGGAGCGGCCAACAGCATAATAAAAACAAGGACTGCACCATGAAGCGACTCCTCGCGTTTCTGGCCCTGTGCACGGCGTTCAACGCCTATGTACAGGCTGCCGACCCCATCACCCTGGGCCTCAGCTACCCGCGCACCGGCAGCTACAAGGAAGAGGGCCTGGCGCAAATGCGCGGTGCCTTGCTCGCCATCGACGAGCTCAATGCCCAGGGTGGTGTGCTGGGCCGCAGCCTGCGCCTGTCCAGCCTGGACGACGCCTCGAAACCGGATAAAGCGGTACGCAACGTCGACAAGCTGGCCAAGGAAGGTGCGGCGATGCTGTTCGGCGGCGCCTCCAGCGCGGTGGCCATCGCCGCTGGCAAGCGCGCGGCGCAGCAAGGGCTGCTGTACTTCGGCACCCTCACCTACTCCAACGACACTACCGGCAAGGATGGCCACCGCTACATGTTTCGCGAGTGCAACAACGCCTGGATGAGCGCCCAGGTGCTGGGCCAGTACCTCAACAAGCAGTTACCCGATAAACGCTATTTCTACGTCACGGCCGACTACACCTGGGGCCATACCACCGAAAGCTCGCTGCGCCAGACCACCAAGACCGAGGACTCAGCCAAGCACCCAGGCCTCAAGGTGCCCTTTCCCGGCGCCAACCTGGGCGACTACCAGAACGCGCTGACCCAGGCGGCGGCCAGCAATGCCGAAGTCCTGGCGCTGGTGCTGTTCGGTGAAGACCTGGTGCGCGCCATGCGCATCGCCAAGGACCTGGGCCTTACCTCACGCATGCAGATCGTCGCACCGAACCTCACCCAAAGCATCGTCGAACAGGCAGGCCCTGGCCTGATGGAAGGCGTGGTCGGCACCGAACCCTGGACATGGCGCGTGCCGGAGCTGGAGAACTCGGCGCCCGGCAAAGCCTTCGTCAAGGCCTACAGCGAACGCTACGCGATGTACCCGTCCAGCTCGGCTGCATCGGCCTACAGCATCGTCCAGCAATGGGCGGATGCGGCCAAGCGCGCCGGCAGTTTGGACAGCGAGGCGCTGATCAAGGCGCTGGAAGGCCACAGCTACACGCTGCTCAAGGATCGCCAGCAATGGCGCAGCTTCGATCACCAGAACATCCAGACCGTTTACGCGGTGAAAGTGAAGCCTCGCGCCGAGGTGCTCAAGGATCCGCTCAAGCAGGATTACTTCGAAATCGTCGAGCGTCTGGATGGCGGCACCGGGCTGCCCGACCTGGCCACCTGGCAGACCGAACGGCGTAACGCCGGCCAGCCTTTGGCGCTACAGTAAAGACAACACCGCTGAAGAGGACGCCCCATGAGTACGGCACTTGAACCCTACAAACCCGGTATCTTCGACCTGACCCACAAGCTCACCGTGGAAAAGCACGGCCACACCGCGCTGCTCACCATCAACAACCCGCCCGCCAATACCTGGGACCGAGAATCGCTGATCGGTCTCAAGCAGCTGATCGACCATCTGGATCGCGACGATGACATCTATGCACTGGTGATCACCGGCCAGGGTGGCAAGTTCTTCTCGGCCGGCGCCGACCTGAAACTGTTCGCCGATGGCGACAAGGCCCGCGCCCGGGAAATGGCCAGCCGTTTCGGCGAAGCCTTCGAACGGCTCAGTGCCTTTCGCGGTGTATCCATCGCGGCGATCAACGGCTATGCCATGGGCGGCGGCCTGGAATGCGCCCTGGCCTGCGACATTCGCATCGCCGAGCGCCAGGCCATGATGGCCCTGCCGGAAGCCAGCGTCGGGCTGCTGCCCTGCGCCGGCGGCACCCAGAACCTGCCCTGGCTGGTGGGCGAAGGCTGGGCCAAGCGGATGATCCTGTGTGGTGAACGGGTCGATGCCGACACGGCGCTGCGCATCGGCCTGGTGGAACAGGTGGTGGATACCGGCGAGGCACGCGGCCACGCGCTGCTATTGGCCGCCAAGGTCGCCAACCAGAGCCCGGTGGCCGTACGCGCCATCAAGCCGCTGATCCAGGGCGCGCGTGAAAGGGCGCCGACGACCTGGCTGGCCGCCGAACGTGAACGCTTCGTCGACCTGTTCGACGCCGCCGATACCCGCGAAGGGGTCAACGCCTTCCTGGAAAAACGCACGGCCAAATGGCGCAACCAGTAATGCTTACCGGCAACTGCCTCTGGAAATGCACATGAATGTCACCTTTGAAGAACGCCCAAGCCTGCATGGCTACCGCATCGCCATCGCGAGCCTGGACGCCCCCGCCAGCCTCAACGCCCTGTCATTGCCAATGATCGATGCCCTGCAGGATCGCCTGCAGGCGTGGGCCGACGACGCCAATATCGTCTGCGTGCTACTGCGCGGCAATGGCGGCAAGGCGTTCTGCGCGGGCGGCGATGTGGTGCAGTTGGCCAGAAAATGCCTGGCCACCCCAGGCGCAACACCTGAACTCGCGGAGCGTTTTTTCGCCCGTGAGTACCGCCTCGACCATTACCTGCACACCTACCCGAAACCGCTGCTCTGCTGGGCCCATGGCCATGTGCTGGGCGGCGGCATGGGGCTGCTGCAGGGCGCCGGGATTCGCATCGTCACGCCGAGCAGCCGCCTGGCCATGCCGGAGATCAGCATCGGCCTGTTTCCGGATGTAGGCGGCAGCCACTTTCTATCCCGCCTGCCCGGCAAGCTGGGTTTGTTCTTCGGGCTGACCGCCAGCCCCCTGAATGCCCGTGACGCCCTCGACCTGAACCTGGCCGATCGCTTCCTGCTGGACACCCAGCAGGACGCCCTGATCGAGGGGCTGGTGCAGCTGAACTGGCGTGACCAGCCTGGCCTGCAGTTGCACAGCCTGCTCAAGGCCCTGGAGCAGCAGGCCCATGGCGAACTGCCGGCCGCACAATGGCTGCCGCGGCGCGAGCGCATCGATGCGCTGCTCGACCAGGCCACCCTGCCACTGAGCTGGAATGCCCTGGCCAGCCTGGAAAATGACGATGACGCCCTGCTCGCCAAGGCCGCCAAAACCATGCTCGGCGGCAGCCCGTTGACCGGTCACCTGGTCTGGGAGCAGATCAGGCGCGCACGGCACCTGTCATTGGCGCAGGTCTTTCAGATGGAGTACGGCATGAGCCTGAACTGCTGCCGCCATCCGGAATTCGCGGAAGGCGTGCGCGCCCGCCTTATCGACAAGGATCAGACGCCGCACTGGCATTGGCCGGAGGTGGCCAGCGTGCCAGCCGAAGTGATCGCCGCGCACTTCACGACGCCGAGCGATCACCCACTGGCGGATCTGGCCTGATCGATCAGCGCTCGCGCAGGGCTTCGGCGCGGGCGCGGATGATCGGTTTGAGCAGGTAACTGAGCACGCTCTTCTTGCCGGTGATGATATCCACCGAGGTGACCATGCCCGGAATGATCAACAGCGGCCGCTCCTCGGTGCCAAGGTGGCTCTTCTCGGTGCGCAGCTTGATCAGGTAGAAGCTGTTGCCTTCCTCATCGGTCACCGTGTCAGCGCCGATCTGCTCCAGCGTGGCCTTCAGGCCACCGTAGATGGTGTAGTCATAGGCGGTGAACTTGACCACCGCTTCCTGCCCGGGGTGCAGGAAAGCGATGTCCTGGGGACGGATACGCGCCTCGACCAGAATGGTGTCGTCGATGGGGACGATTTCCACCATGTCGCTGCCCGGCTGAATCACCCCGCCGATGGTGTTGACCAGCAGCTGCTTGACGATGCCGCGTACCGGCGAGGTCACCAGGGTGCGGTTGACCCGATCCTCCAGGGCCCTGCCGGTGGATTCGATCTTGCTCAGGTCGGTGCGCGCCTCGTTGAGCTGGGTCAGCGCCTCGCTGCGAAAGCGCCCGCGGGTTTCATCGATCTTGCGCTCCACTTCCTTGATCGCCGCCTCGGCCCGCGGAATCGCCAGGCCGGTGGCCTCCAACTGACCACGGGCCTCCACCTCGGCGCGCTTGAGGCGCAGCACCTCGACCGGCGACACCGCCCCCTCGGCCACCAGCGGCTCGGACATGCGAATTTCCTGGCGCAGCAATTCCAGGCTGTTACGGAACTGTCCTTGCTTGGAGGCGTATTCGCGCACTTCCTGGCGCCGTTGGGTCAGCTGTTCCTGCAGCCCGGCGATCTCGTCCTGCAGCTGCTGCTGACGGCTGAGAAACAGCGCCCTTTCGCTCTGCGCCAGACCTGGCGCCTTGGCGGCAATATCTTCGGGAATGGCCAGCTCACGACCTTCGACCTCGGCGCTCAAACGTTCGACGCGCATCGCCAGGGAGAGGCGATCGGCTTCGGTCTCGCCAACGTTCGACGCAAAGCGCGTGTCATCCAGACGCAGCAATGGCGTACCGGCTTCGACCACCTGCCCTTCATGGACGAACAGTTCGGAAACGATGCCGCCCTCCAGGTTCTGGATTTTCTGTACCCGTGAGGATGGAATGGCCTTGCCGTCACCGCGGGTCACTTCATCGACCTCGGCGAAGTTGGCCCACAACAGGCAAAACACCACGAAGGCGATGATGCCCCACAGGGTCAGGCGCATGACCCGCGGCGCATCCTCGATGAGCGCCTTGCGTACCTCGGGCAACGGCTCGTCGCCCACTTCATCGCGGGGGCCGAAATACGAGGCGGCAGCGCGGTAAAAGCGCTGGAGCGAAGCCTTAACTGACACTGATCTGCCCCTTCTTCAACGCCTCCATGACGCTCTCTTTCGGACCATCGGCGATGATGCGGCCACGGTCGACGATGACCAGCCGATCGACCAACGTGAGCATCGAGGCGCGGTGAGTGACCAGCAGCAGCGTCTTGTTCTTGCTGATGGCGGCGAGGCGCTGCTTGAGGCGCTCCTCGCCGGTGTTGTCCATCGCGCTGGTGGGTTCGTCGAGCAACAGGATCGGCGGGTCGAGCAACAGCGCACGGGCCAGGGCCACGTTCTGCCGTTGGCCGCCAGAGAGGTTCTGCCCACGCTCGCCCACCTGCAGCTCGTAGCCGTTAGGGTGCAGCCGCGCGAACTCATGTACGCCGGCCAGCTCGGCAGCCTGCAGCACCAGCTCGTCCTCGACATAGCGCGCGCCCGATACCAGGTTGTCGCGCAGGGTGCCGGCGAACAGCTGGATATCCTGGGGCACGTAGCCGATGTTGTAACGCACGTCGCTGACATCCAGCTGCCGAACATCGATACCGTCGACCAGCAGGCTGCCGGCATCGGCCTGGTAAAGCCCGACGACCAGCTTGGCCAGCGAACTCTTGCCAGAGCCGCTACGGCCGATGATGCCGACCTTCTCACCGGGGCGGATCACCAGGTTGATGCCCTGCAGGGCGGCCTGCTGCTGCTCGGGATAGTGGAAATCCAGCTGGCGAAATTCGATGCCGCCTTGCAGCGTCTGGCGCTTGAGGGGCCGCTCGTCAGCCTGACGCTCCTGGGGCAGCTCCATCATATGGTTGACCGAATCCAGCGTAACCCGCGCCTGCTGGTAGCGGATCAACAGACCGGACACCTGAGCCAGCGGGCCGAGCGCGCGGGAGCTGAGCATGTAGCAGGCGATCAGGCCACCCATGCTCAGGTTGCCGGCGATGATCTGGTAAACGCCCAGCACGATGATCACCACACCGGCGAGCTGCTGCAGCAGCAGCGTCGAGTTCATCGCCAGGCTCGACAGCATGCGTGCCTTGAGCTCGAAGCGCCCCAGGGTGCCGATGGTCTGCTCCCAGATGTACTGGCGTTCGCTTTCGGCGTTGTTGACCTTCACCGCATCCAGGCCAGCCAAACTCTCGATCAGCCCGGACTGGCGTTCGGCCGCCAGGGCCATGCTGCGCTCCATGGTCTGCGCCAACGGCCTTTGCAGCGCCCAGCCGATCAGCGCGACCAGCGGGAAGGCGATGATGGGGATCCACACCAGATGCCCACCCAGGTAGGCGATGACCGCCAGAATAAGGATGGTAAAGGGCAGGTCGATGACACTGGCCAGCGTCAGGGAGGCGAGAAAATCGCGCAGGCTCTGAAACTCGTGGATGTTCTGCGCGAAGCTGCCGACCCTTGCCGGGCGATGCTTCATCGCCATGCCGATGATGCGTTCGAACAAGGTGGCCGAGACGATCATGTCGGTCTTCTTGCCGGCCAGGTCCAGGCACAGACCCCGTAATGTCTTGAGCAGCAGATCGAAGATGAACACCCCGCAAATGCCGATGGCCAGCACCCACAGGGTCGCCTCGGCCTGGTTGGGCACGACGCGGTCATAGACGTTCATCACGAACAATGGCGTAACCAGGCCGATCAGGTTGATCAGCAGGCTGGCCGCGACGGCGTCGATATACAGCCAGCGCGAGCGCATGAGGGTGTCACGGAACCAGGAGCCGGCCTGGGGAATCAGCTCGCCGCGGGTGACATCGAACTTGTGCTGAGGCTGGGCGAAGAACACCCGCCCGCTGTAGTCCTCGGCCAGGACCTCGATGCTGACCCGTACCTCGCCGCCTTCGGTTTCACTGGGCATGATCCGCGCCTGCCCATCGGCCTCCCAGCCGAGCAGCAGGGCGCTGCGCCCGTCGCGCAAAAGCAGCAGCGCGGGCAAAGCCAGTTCGGGAATTTTCTCGAGGTTGCGGCGCAACCAGCGGCCCTGCAGCCCGGCGCGGGCAGCGGCCCGCGGCAGCAGTTCGGCGCTCAGGCGCTGTTTGGGTAGCGGCAGCCCGGCAGTGAGCATCGCTCGGCTGACGGACTTCTGATGGAGACTGCACAACGACAGCAGACTATCCAGCAAGGGATCGTCGTAACGGTCGCGAGGATCGTTACGGGGCTGGGATGGATCAGGTTCTACTGCCACTACACATTTACCCTTTCCTAAAAAACCGAACTCTAGTTCAAGTTGGGTAGTTGCACATTAGTCTTCACCGTATCGAGCGGCACGGACGCCATCGGCGCCGCGATTCCCTGGCTCTTGAGCAGCGTACCGGTGGTCGCCTTGATACGGTAATGGGTGAACAGCTCGGTAAAGCGCACTTCCTGCAGGCGGCGGGCGGCGGTGAAGTACTCGTTTTCGCTGTCGAGCAGATCCAGCAAAGTACGCTCGCCGAGGCCGAACTGTTTCTGGTAGGAATCACGCACACGGGAGCTGTGATCGACGTATTGCTGGGCGATGGGCAGTTGCGCGCGGGCGTTCTGCAGCGCGTTCCAGGCCAGGCCGACTTCTTCG
Source organism: Pseudomonas sp. G34 (assembly GCF_031119625.1). GTDB lineage: Bacteria > Pseudomonadota > Gammaproteobacteria > Pseudomonadales > Pseudomonadaceae > Aquipseudomonas. Next base: position 4,703 of record NZ_JAVHZV010000025.1, on the reverse strand, counting down.
TTGAGCACACGCAGTGCGTTGTTGCGAATATCCATGGCCTGGTTGCTCAGGTACGCCCTGGAGCGCACGTTGGCGCTGTCGCTACCGCCTGCGTACAGGTTGTAGCGCATGCGCAACATCGCTTGCCATTCCTTGTTTTCCCCTTCCACGCCGTCGACGTTGTCGTTGAGGCCCGTGGACAGTTCCGCATCGAAGCGTGGGTAATAGACGCTCTTCGCTGCGGCGTATTGCGCCTCGGTTGCCTTCACGTCGGCCTCGGCCGAGCTGATGTTGGGGTTGTTGGCCAGCAGTTCGTCGCGTGCGGCGGTGAGGTTTTCAGGCAGGTGCACACCCATGCTGTCCGGCATGCTCAAATCGACAGGTTCGCGGCCCACCACGCTGAGGTAGGTGATCTGGGCATCGGCCAGATTGGTCTGTTCGGTGAGCAGGTTGTTGCGCGCCTGGGCCAGGCGCGCTTCAGCCTGATCGAGATCGGCCATGCGCCCTACCCCGCGTTCGCTACGCAGCGAAATCTGGTCATAGATGCGCTCATGGCTGCGCAGGTTCTCTTCCGCCAGACGCGCCAGTTCCTGACGCTGCAGAACATCCAGGTACACCTGGGCGACTTCCAGGGCGGTGCGCTCGGTGTTGGCCAGCAACGCATAGGCGCGGGCATTGACGGTAGCGCGCTGTCGGGCGACTTCGTTGCGGGTGGCGAACCCGTCGAACAGCATCTGCTGGACGCTCAGGCTGGCTTCGGAGCGATTGAGCGTCCGGTAACCCCTGTCATCGGCGGCACGGGTGCTGTTGTTCTCGGTGCCTTCGCGACCATAGCCGGCCCGCACGTCGACACGCGGCAGATAACCTGCTCGCGCCGCTTTCATGTCCTCTTCCACCGCCAGCCGCGCATTGATGCCGGACTGGATTTCAGGGTGCACGCTGAGGGCGTTCTGCATAGCCTCGGTCAACGTCTGCGCCTGGGCTGAAACGGAAATGGCGAGGGCAAGAGGAAGCGTGGCAAAGAGGCGCATGGTCGGTAAATTCCCTGTGAAAGCCCACATGTTTATCACTATTTATCAAGTCGCTAAGCAACTGGCCGAAGACTATCATTGCCACCTGAACTTCGCTGCCCTGTGCAAGATAAAACCGGGCAAACTATCAAAGTGACATCACTGGTTCCAATTGTTTATGATCAGATACCTAGGGTCAATGCTCTGGCGGCAATCTCGAAACAATATTTTTCCGCCAATTATATGACGACGCGTTTTCAGCAGTATCCGCTATAAATCGGTATAGCCGCATTTCACACGTTTTACCTCGCGCACGCGCATGGAGCTGGTTATGAGCATTTTCGCCGCCGTCATCAAATCATTGATTGGCCAAGTATTCGTCACCTCGGTTGACGGTGTGAGACGCCAGGTATTCGAGGGTGACCGTATCTTCGCGGGTGAGCAGGTGACCACGGCCGATGGCGGCTCCGTGACCCTGGAGATGGCGAACGGCGAAACCGTCCAGCTCGGCGCTAACAGCACCTGGCAGGCAGGCAACTCCGAGACGCAAGACGTCGCAGACGCTACCCAAGCGCCTCCCAGCGAACTCGAGCAAGCCCTGGCGGCAGGCATGGACCCCACCGTCGACCTTGAGCCAACCGCAGCAGGCCCTGGCGCGGGTGGTGGCGGTGGTAGCGCCGGCGGCGGCCACAGCGCGGTGATGCTCAGCGAGACGGCGCAGCGGGTCGATCCGACGATCGGTTTCCAGACAACTGGCCTCGGCACCCCTGGCTTCAACCTGATCGAAGACAACGATCCCGCCATCTTCACCACCGCGGCGACCACGCCCACACCAGACACGCCCCCAACAGACACAACCGCTCCGGCCGTGACCATCGGCATCGATCCGATAGCCGGCGATGACGTTCTCAACAGTGCAGAGCTCGGCGCCGCTACGACGGTCATCACCGGTACGGTTGGCGGTGACGCCCAAGTTGGCGACGCGATCACCCTGAACCTGGGTGGCAACCTCTATAGCGGTACGGTTATCGCCCTGGGTAACGGAACGCTTGGTTTCAGCATCGCGGTCAGCAGCGCAGACCTCGGCAGCTTCAACAGCATCAGCGCGACGGTCAGCAGTGCGGATGCAGCAGGCAATGTTGGCACCGCCACGGCCAGCCGGCCGTATACCGTCGATAACACTGCGCCGGTCATCACCGTTGATGCGCCAGCGATCAGCAATGACACGACCCCAACCATCACCGGTACGACCGACGCGCCGGTGGGCAGCACTGTCACGCTGACGGTCACCCAGGGCAGCACCGTCATCACCGTGACCACGCCGGTTCTGGCGGGTGGCACTTATACCGTCGATCTGCCGCAGGCATTGGCTGAGGGCCCGTATACCGTCGGAGCCCAGGTCACTGACCCAGCTGACAACACTGGCAGCGCTACAGATAGCGGCGCTATTGACACTACCGCTCCAGTGATCACGGTCGATGCTCCAGCTATCACTAACGACACTACGCCAACGATCACTGGTACCACCGATGCGCCGGTAGGCAGCACTGTCACGCTGACGGTCACCCAGGGAAGCAATGTTATTACCGTGACCACCCCGGTTCTGGCTGGTGGCAGCTACGCCGTCGATGTACCCCAGGCATTGGCGGAAGGTCCGTATACCATCGGAGCCCAGGTCACTGACCCAGCTGGCAACACTGGCTCGGCTACTGACAGTGGTGCTATCGACACTACCGCTCCGGCAATTACTGTTGATGCTCCGGCCATTACCAACGACACGACCCCGACCATCACCGGTACCACTGATGCGCCAGTGGGTAGCACCGTCACGCTGACCATCACCCAGGGCAGCACCGTCATTACCGTGACCACGCCGGTTCTGGCGGGTGGCACCTATACCGCCGATCTGCCGCAGGCATTGGCTGAGGGCCCTTATACCATCGGTGCCCAGGTCACTGACCCAGCAGGCAACACTGGCTCGGCTACCGATAGCGGTGCCATCGATACAACCGCTCCGGCGATCACTGTCGATGCTCCGGCCGTTACTAACGACACCACGCCGACAATTACAGGCACGACCGATGCGCCGGTTGGCAGCACGATCACGCTGACTATTACTCAAGGCACCACCGTACTGACCACCACAGCTACGGTCGTGGCGGGCGGCACCTACTCCGTTGATGTACCAGCTGGCTTGGCCGAAGGCCCGTACTCGGTTGATGCAACGGTCACCGATGCCGCGGGCAACACCGGCTCAGCTACCGATAGCGGCGCCATCGATACCACTGCGCCGCTGATTACCGTCGATGCACCGGCAATTACCAACGACACCACTCCGACCATCACCGGTACGACCGATGCGCCAGTGGGCAGCACCGTCACGCTGACCATTACCCAGGGCAGCACCGTCATTACCGTGACCACGCCGGTTCTGGCGGGTGGCACCTATACCGCCGATCTGCCGCAGGCATTGGCTGAGGGCCCGTATACCATCGGTGCCCAGGTCACTGACCCAGCTGGCAACACTGGCAGCGCTACAGATAGCGGCGCTATCGACACCACAGCTCCGGCGATCACTATCGATACTCCGGCCGTTACCAACGACACCACGCCGACAATTACAGGCACCACCGATGCGCCGGTTGGCAGCACTGTCACGCTGACCGTTACTCAGGGCACCAACACCTTTACCGTGAGCACGCCGGTACTGTCGGGCGGCACCTACAACGTCGAGCTGCCTCAGCAACTGGCCGAAGGCTCGTACTCTGTTGATGCAACGGTCACCGATGCCGCAGGCAATACCGGCTCGGCCACTGACAGCGGTGCTATCGACACTACCGCTCCATTGATAACCGTCGATGCACCGGCAATTACCAACGACACCACGCCAACGATCACTGGTACCACCGATGCGCCGGTTGGCAGCACCGTCACGCTGACGGTCACCCAGGGCAACACCGCCATTACCGTGACCACCCCGGTTTTGGCTGGCGGCACCTATACCGTCGATGTACCGCAAGGGCTTACTGAAGGCCCGTACTCCGTTGATGCAACGGTCACCGACGCCGCCGGCAACACCGGCTCGGCCACTGACAGCGGTGCTATCGACACTACCGCTCCAGTGATCACGGTCGATGCTCCAGCTATCACCAACGACACGACCCCAACCATCACCGGCACGACCGATGCGCCGGTTGGTAGCACAGTTACCCTGACAATTACTCAGGGCACCAATGTCATTACCGTGACCACCCCGGTTCTGGCGGGTGGCACCTATACCGCCGATCTGCCGCAGGCATTGGCTGAGGGCCCGTATACCATCGGTGCCCAGGTCACTGACCCAGCTGGCAACACTGGCAGCGCTACAGATAGCGGCGCTATTGACACTACCGCTCCAGTGATCACGGTCGATGCTCCAGCTATCACTAACGACACTACGCCAACGATCACTGGTACCACCGATGCGCCGGTGGGCAGCACTGTCACGCTGACGATTACTCAAGGCACTACCGTACTGACTACTACGGCTACGGTACTAGCGGGCGGAACCTACTCTGCCAACGTACCGGCTGACCTGGTTGAAGGGCCCTACTCCGTTGGTGCGTCGGTCACTGATCCCGCAGGCAACACTGGCTCGGCTACCGATAGCGGCGCCATCGATACAACCGCTCCGGCTATCACTGTCGATGCTCCGGCCATTACCAACGACACCAC
>NZ_JAVHZV010000024.1 GCF_031119625.1 Pseudomonas sp. G34 | reverse complement strand
GCTGCCGGTGACGGGAATATGCTGACCGGCTTCGGTGCTGTTGATCACGTCATCGGCGGTGATGTTGGCATCGAGGGTAATGGTCGGTACTGGAGCAGTGGTGTCGACGCTATAGCCTTCGGTGTCGGAGGCGGTGCCGACGTTACCGGCGGCATCGGTGGTGCTGATGCTGGCGGTAATGGTCTGGCCAGCGTCGGCGACCAGGTCGGCGCCGGGTACGTTGATGCTGAAGCCCAAGGTGCCGTTGGTGTTGGTCACCAGCCCGGTGTAGGTATTGCCATTGACGGTCAGGGTGACGGTGTCACCGACCTTGGCGTCGCCACCAATGGTGCCGGTGACGGGAATCTGCTGGCCGGCTTCGGTGCTGTTGATCACGTCATCGGCAGTGATGTTGGCATCGAGGGTAATGGTCGGTACTGGAGCTGTAACGTCGATAGCACCGCTATCGGTTGCCGAACCGATGTTGCCAGCCGGATCCGAGACCTGAGCAATGACGGTGTATGGGCCTTCTGCCAATGCCTGCGGCACATCGACGGTATAAGTCCCACCAGCCAGAACCGGCGTGGTCACGGTAATGGCGGTACTGCCTTGGGTAATGGTCAGGGTTACGGTGCTGCCCACCGGCGCATCGGTAGTGCCGGTGATCGTAGGAGTCGTGTCATTGGTGATCGCAGGCGCATCGACTGTGATGCTCGGGGCCGTGGTGTCGATGGTGCCGCTGTCGGTAGCGCTGCCGGTGTTGCCCGCAGCGTCCGTGACCTGGGCTCCGACGGTATACGGGCCCTCAGCCAATGCCTGCGGCAGATCGACGGTATAGGTGCCACCCGCCAGAACCGGCGTGGTCACGGTAATGACGGTAGTGCCTTGGGTAATGGTCAGGGTGACGGTGCTGCCCACTGGCGCATCGGTGGTGCCAGTGATGGTCGGCGTGGTGTCGTTGGTGATAGCCGGAGCATCGACGGTGATCACCGGCGCAGTGGTATCGATGGCGCCGCTGTCGGTAGCGGTCCCAGTGTTGCCGGCAGCGTCGGTGACGGTGGCATTGACCGAGTAAGAACCCTCAACCAGACCAGCAGGTACGTCCGTTGAATAAGTACCGCCCGCTACGACCGTCGCCGTAGTAGTCAATACGGTCGTGCCCTGCGTAATGGTCAGGGTAACGGTGCTTCCAACCGGCGCATCGGTCGTACCGGAGATGGTTGGCGTAGTGTCGTTAGTAACGGCCGGAGCATCGACAGTGATTGCCGGAGCGGTGGTGTCGATAGCACCGCTATCAGTGGCCGAACCGGTGTTGCCAGCGGCATCGGTGACCGTTGCATCAACGGAGTACGAGCCTTCAGCAAGCCCTTGCGGTACATCGACGGCGTAGGTGCCACCAGCCAGAACCGGGGTGGTCACGGTAATGACATTGGTGCCCTGAGTAATTGTCAGGGTGACGGTGCTACCCACCGGCGCATCGGTTGTGCCAGAGATGGTTGGCGTGGTGTCGTTGGTGATAGCCGGAGCATCGACGGTGATCACCGGCGCAGTGGTATCGATGGCGCCGCTGTCGGTAGCCGAACCGGTGTTGCCTGCGGCATCGGTGACCGTTGCATCAACGGAGTACGAGTCTTCAGTAAGCCCTTGCGGTACATCGACGGTATAAGTGCCACCAGCCAGAACCGGAGTGGTCACGGTGATGACATTGGTGCCCTGAGTAATTGTCAGGGTAACTGTGCTACCCACTGGCGCATCGGTGGTGCCAGAGATGGTCGGCGTGGTGTCGTTGGTGATAGCCGGAGCATCGACGGTGATCACCGGCGCAGTGGTGTCGATAGCGCCGCTGTCGGTAGCCGAACCGGTGTTGCCTGCGGGATCAGTGACCGAC
>NZ_JAVHZV010000023.1 GCF_031119625.1 Pseudomonas sp. G34 | reverse complement strand
GGGGCGCAACACAAAGGTTCAGTGGACGCGGCAATGGATAGTACTAAGCCAGTGGCGATACGCACACAAACTTGCCAGTCCGGTGTAAACCCACACTCTCCCGAAACCGTGCGGCCATAAAAAACCCCGCACGCAGGCGGGGCTCTTTTCAGCGTCTTAGCCAGCCAGCTTACCAACCCACCCCAAAACCGATGGTGTAGCGGGTTTCGTCCTTGTCGCCTTCCGAACCACTGACCTGGTCCTTGGAAGCCTTCATGTTCAACGAAGCCCAGTCGGTGACCTTGTAGCGCAGGCCCACTTCGGCATCCAGCGCGTAGTCGGCGGCATTGGCCAGCGGCTTGCCCACCTCACCGGTGCTGAACAACTCGAAGGTCTTGCCGACCAGGTAGCGGTTGTAGTCCCAACGCATGCTGATGGCGTAGAAGTTGTCCTTCTCGCCGTTGGCGTACTGGTAATCGGAACGGTTGAGCAGGCCGGCAACGGAAAACGCCCCCAGCTCGTTGTCCCAGAACTGGTAACCCGGACCGGTACCGATCGTCCGCTCACGCTCGAGGTCTTCGATCTTGTCGCGTTTGTACTCCAGGCGCCCCTGCCAGAACCACTGTTCGTCGAGGAAACGGTCCAGGGCATACTCGGTACCCCAGTTGTCGGTGCTGACCACGTCATTGCGCAGCTCGCGGTTGTAGTCGAGCGTCGCATTGTGGCGCCACTTGCCATGGCGGGCCTGGGTCTTGACGTCGACATCGTAGTCGTCGGTGTCGCTTTCGGCGCGCTTGTAATCCATGGCCACGTCGACGTTGCCTTTCCACATGAAGTCCTCGACCAGGGGCCTGGGCTTCATGATCTGCTTGATGCTCGCCAGCTCGACGGTCTTCGGCGCATCACCATTGGCCAGCGTCACCTTGCCGGCTTCTGCGGCCTGCAGGGACTTGGCGCGCTCACCGGTAATCTCGTTCTCCTTGACCAGCAGCTCCCGATCGCTGTCGAGGGTGGCGATCTTTTTCCAATCCAGCGGAATGGAACCACCGTAGTCGGTTTCCAGCAGCAGCTTGCCACCGTCGAGAACCTTGATGGTTCCAGTCAGGCGGTCGCCGTTCTTCATCCAGACGGTATCGGCCATCAGCGGTGTGGCTGCCACGCCGAGGCCCAGGCACAACAAGGTACGAGTAAACATAGGCGGATGCTGTCGCTCAGGTTCGCGGTAAATCGGGCATTATCCTCATACCCGATATTTGAGCAAGAAATGACCGACGGAAATGCTTCTAGTTCATCGAAGCCCTAGCAGGCCGTTGCAAAACGTCGGCGAGGCCTGGGCTCGCACGCAAGGCTGTTTTTAACGACGCGCCAGCAACCTAGGCAGTTTTTCAACGGCCTGCCAACCGAGCGGAGCGAGGAGCTTGCCATGCCGACACGACAGCCCGATTACAGCACCCCGCTGGCCGACGGTGACCAGCAGGCGCGCCGCGACGCGCTGTACCTGGCGCTGGCCCAGGTGCCGCCCGGCAAGGTGGTCACCTATGGCGAGCTGGCCGCGCTGGCGGGCCTGGGGCGCGCCGCGCGTTGGGTCGGACGCACCCTGAGCCAGCTGCCGGACGGCACCGCCCTGCCCTGGCATCGCGTGGTCGCCGCCGGCGGCCGGTTGAGCCTGGCGGCCGACTCGCCAGGCGGGGTTGAACAACGCGCCCGATTGCGCGTCGAAGGGGTGCTATCCCACAATGGTCGGGTGGATATCCGCCGCCACGGCTGGCGGCCCCTGGAGCACGAGGCATGAGACTCGACGCGCCAGGCGCAACCGGCTTGCACTGACCCGACCCTAGCCCCTAGAGTGCGCCACTTGTTCATGCTTCTTCCCCCCAGGCCGACTCCCTTCAATGCATCGTAAAAGCTGGCGCGACGCGATCGCTGCCTATTCCAGTCCCTCGACACTGGTTCTTCTGGTGCTGGGATTCGCCGCCGGCCTGCCTTACATGTTGGTGTTCTCGACCCTGTCGGTGTGGCTGCGCGAAGCCGGCGTGGCGCGGGAAACCATCGGCTTCGCCAGCCTTATCGGCCTGGCCTACGCCTTCAAATGGGTGTGGTCGCCGCTGCTCGACCAGTGGCGCCTGCCGCTGCTTGGCAAACTCGGCAGGCGGCGTTCCTGGCTGGTGCTGTCGCAGATTCTGATCGCCATCGGCCTGGCCGGCATGGCGCTGTGCGACCCGCATACCCACCTGACCTGGCTGATCGCCCTGGCCGTGCTGGTGGCCTTCGCTTCGGCCACCCAGGATATCGCCGTCGATGCCTACCGCCTGGAGATCGTCGACGACACCCGCCAGGCCGCCCTGGCCGCCAGCTACATGGCGGGTTATCGGGTCGCCGCGCTGCTGGCCACCGCCGGCGCGCTGTACGTCGCCGAAGGCCTGGGCTCGACCACCCTGCTCTACCAGCATGCCGCCTGGGCCGGCACCTATCTGCTGTTCGCCCTGCTGATGCTGCCGGGCCTGCTGACCAGCCTGTGGATGAAGGAGCCCGAGGTTGCCCTGAAGACTCAGCTGGCCGCCGCCAAGTATGGCTTCAGCCACCAGATCCTCTCGGTGCTGGTACTGATCGTGCTGCTGGTGTCGGTGCCGGCGATGTTCACCCAGCTCTACAATACCGACTTCCCCAGCCTGCTGACCGGCGAAGCCACCCTGCTGGACCTGCTGCTCGAAGACCGCGCCTTCCTGCGCGCCATCCTCTACACCATCCTCACCACCCTGTGCCTGTCGTCGATAGGTCGCCGCGGCCTGGCGCCGGTGCTCACGCCGGTCAACGACTTCATTCTGCGCTACCGCTGGCAGGCCTTCCTGCTGCTGGGCCTGATCGCCACCTACCGCATGTCCGACACGGTGATGGGGGTGATGGCCAACGTCTTCTACATCGACCAGGGTTTCACCAAGGACCAGATCGCCAGTGTCAGCAAGCTGTTCGGGCTGATCATGACCCTGGTCGGCGCCGGTGCCGGCGGCCTGCTGATCGTGCGCTTCGGTATTCTGCCGATCCTGTTCATCGGTGGCTCGGCGTCGGCGGCCACCAACCTGCTGTTCATGCTGCTGTCAGGCATGGGCACCAACCTGCAGATGCTGATCTTCACCATCTCGGCAGACAACTTCAGCTCCGGCCTGGCGACGGCGGCCTTCGTGGCCTACCTGTCGAGCCTGACCAACCTGAAGTTCTCGGCCACCCAGTACGCCCTGCTCAGCTCCATCATGCTGCTGCTGCCACGGCTGATCGGTGGATATTCGGGGGTACTGGTGGAGAAGTTCGGCTACGCGGATTTCTTCCTGATCACCGCGCTGATGGGCGTGCCCACGCTGCTGCTGATCCTGGTGCAGTGGCGCCAGCAGGGCCGCGCCTGAGCACAGCCTGAAGACCGGCCATCGCGGCCGGCCTCTGCCGCTGGGTCACTCGCCGACGGCGGCGTTCTGCATCACGTGCACCACCCGCTGCGGGAACGGAATACCGATGCCACGGGCTTTCAGGCGGTCACGGGCCTGCTCGTTGAGCATGAACATCACGTCCCAGTAGTTCGCGGTTTCCACCCACAGCCGCAGGGAAACGGTGATGGCGCTGTCGCCCAGGGCGCTGACCACCACGACCGGCGCCGGCTCCTTGAGCACCCGCGGATCATCGGCGAGCTCCAGCAGCACCTCGCGGGCGCCCTGCAGGTCGGCCTCGTAATCCACCCCCACGTCGAACACCACCTTGCGCGTCGGCTGGCGGTTGTAGTTGGTGATGATGCCGTTGGAGAGGTTACCGTTGGGCACCACCACGGTCTTGTTGTCACCGGTACGCAGCACGGTGTGGAAGATCTGGATGCTGTCCACGGTGCCCATCACGCCCTGAGCTTCGATCCAGTCACCGATGCGGAAGGGGCGAAACAGCAGGATCAGCACCCCGCCCGCGAAATTCGCCAGGCTGCCCTGCAGGGCCAGGCCGATGGCCAGGCCGGCGGCACCGATGGCAGCGATGAACGAGGTGGTCTCCACGCCGATCATCGAGGCGACGCTGACCACCAGCAACACCTTGAGAATGATGTTGGCCAAACTGCCGATGAAGCCCTGTAGCGCCGGGTCTGCCTTGCGGGCCGCCAGCAGATTGCTGACCTGGTTGGTGAGTTTGTTGATGAACCACCAACCGACCAGCAGGGTGATCAGCGCCAGCAGCACGCGGCTGCCGTACTGCATGATCAGCGGGATCCAGGTCTGGGACTCACGCATCAGCTGATCGATTTCAGCATTCAAATCCATGGGAAACTCCTGTCCGTCATCACGGGAAAAACGACGACGCCATGGCAGAGCGACTGCCATGGCGTCGATGAGGCTGTCAAAGGTGCGACGCGCTGGCCGCGCCTGGGTTCAACCGCAACGACTCAATCGCGGAAGTTGTTGTACTGCAGGGGCATGCCGAAATCCTTGCCGCGCAGCGAGGCGATGCACTCCTGCAGGTCGTCGCGCTTCTTGCCGGTGACGCGCACCTGCTCACCCTGGATGGCAGCCTGCACCTTGAGCTTGGCGTCCTTGATGTGGGCGACGATCTTCTTGGCCAGTTCCTTGTCGATGCCTTCGCGGAACTCGACTTCCTGCTTGACCACCTTGCCGGACGCGTAGGGGTCCTTGGTCTCCATGCACTGGCTGTCGATCTTGCGCTTGATCAGGCAACCGCGAATGATGTCGAGCATCTGCTCGAGCATGAAGTCGGCCTCGGCCGTCAGCGTGACAGCCTTGTCCTTGGCCTCGAAACTGCACTTGCCACGCAGGTCGAAGCGCCGCTCCAGTTCCTTGCCGGCGTTATCCAGGGCGTTGGTGAGTTCGTGTTTGTCCAGCTCCGACACCACGTCGAACGAGGGCATGCGATTCCTCCAGATAGAAAGCGCGACCGGGCAGCACGGCTTCGCGAGTCGCCTGCCGGCAGCCACCTGTGCAGCGATACGCGTCGCATCGTGCTGGGTGCCAGTTCGCGAGTTCGTGAATAAGTTCTGCGCAAATCGCGCGGATGGCTTGACGATAAAATTGGCGCGATCATTATATCCGCTCTGATACAGACCGTTCGGCGTTGTATTGGTTACTCCCTTCCCTCGACCCGTTTTCTTGCCAGCGAGTGCCATAAATGCCCAACCCCTATCTCAGCATCCTGGTGGTGGACGATGCCAAGTTCTCCAGCGCCATGATCGGACGCGCATTGAGCCAGGCTGGATATCAGGATATTCGCTTCGCCAGCAGTGCTGCCGAAGCCATCAGCAACCTCGAGCAGCGCCCCGCCAGCGTGCTGCTGGCCGACTGGCTGATGCCCGAAATGGACGGCCTGGAGCTGACCGGACGGGTGCGCCAGCTCGATGAGGCGGCCGAACACTACACCTACATCATCCTGCTGACCGGCAAGGAAGGCGAGAACGTCCTCAACGAAGCCTTCGACCGTGGCGTCGATGATTTCATCAGCAAGTCGGCCATGAACGAGCAGTTGCTGCCCCGGGTGTTCGCCGCCGAACGCCTGTGCAGCACCCTGCAGCGCCTGCTCCAGGAAAACGCGCTGCTGGTGCAGAACATCGCCAGCCTGGAAGAGCGTAACCTGGTCGATCCGCTGACCGGCCTGGGCAACACCCGCTACCTGAAGCAGAAGATGGCGGACAGCCTGCGCCAGGTGGAATCGCGCGGCGGCGCGCTGTGCTACCTGCTGATCGGCCTGCAGGGCGCCGACGAACTGGGCGCGCGCCATGGCAAGACGTTCTACAACGAACTGCTGCGCAGCGTGGCCCGGCGCCTGCAACAGCTGGTGCGCCCGCTGGATGTGCTGGTCAGCCTGGACGATCGCCACTTCGCGCTGATCACCCTGCTCGAAGACCTGCAGGAATGCTCGCCAAGCAGCTTCAAGCGCCTGCACGAAGGGCTCAACCTCAAGGCTTTCAAGACCAGCGAAGGCTTTATCAGCCTCAAGGCCGGCATCGCCGTGGTCGGCCTGGACAGCAAGGCCATGCCGATGGAGCAGCAGCAACTGCTCGACCTGGCTGCCCGCCTGCTACCCGAAGCCCACGCCAGCGGTCGGGTGACCGCGGTGCGCCTGCCGCGGCCATGAGCTGGCACGTACTGGGCGTTGGCAGCCTGGGCAGCCTCTGGGCTACCCGCCTGTTTCGCGCCGGCGTGCCGGTGCAACTGATTCTTCGCAGCCCGCAGCGCCTGGCCGCCTACCGCCAGGCGGGCGGCCTGACCCTGGTCGAGCATGGCCACAGCCAGCTGTACGCCGTCGCGGCCAATGATCCGAGCGACCCGGCGCCCATCGCGCGCCTGCTGCTGGCCTGCAAGGCCTATGACGCCGCCGAAGCGATTGCCGCCGTCGCCCATCGCCTGGCACCCGGGGCCGACGTGATCCTGCTGCAGAACGGCCTCGGCAGCCAGGAAGAGGTCGCGCGGCAGCTACCCGGCCGCCGCTGCCTGCCGGCCTCCAGCACCGAGGGCGCATTTCGCGATGGCGACTGGCGCGTGGTGTTCGCCGGTCAGGGCCACACCTGGCTTGGTGACCCCGCTGGCGAAGCGCCGCCTGCCTGGTTGAGCGACCTGCAACGCAGCCACATCCCCCACACCTGGAGCCCGGACATCCTGGCGCGGCTGTGGCGCAAACTGGCGCTCAACTGTGCCATCAACCCGCTGACCGTGCTGCATGGCTGTCGCAATGGCGAGCTGCTGCACCATCGTGACGAGGTCGACGCGCTGTGTGCCGAACTCGTCCAGCTGTTGCACGGCAACGGCCAGGCCGAAGCCGCCCGGGACCTGCGGCACGACGTGTGGCAAGTGATCGAGGCCACGGCGGCCAATTACTCGTCCATGCATCAGGACGTCGCCAGCGGCCGGCGCACGGAGATCAGCTACCTGCTCGGCTACGCCTGCGCCGCTGCCGAGCGCGCAACGCTGCAGTTGCCGCACCTGAAGGCCGTGCATCAGCGGCTGCTCGGGCATCTGGACCGCCACGGATTGCCGCGCTATTGAGTCACGCGCTAACCTGCGCCCTCACTCGCCAGCACGAATCAAACCCATGCGCCTGCGCCACCGCCTGAAGAATCTCCCCGTTGGCCGAAAGCTGCTCGCGGCGCTGCTGGTCCTGCTGACCGCGGTGCTGGTGGTCGCCAACATGACCTTCATCAGCGCGGCCTACTGGATCTCCCAGGAGAGCGTCGCCCCCCAGGCGCTGCAGACCCTCGGCCGACTGATCGCCACCCCGGTTCTGAGCCGCGAAGCCCTGAGCTCGCCCGAGGCCGCCCAGGCACTGCTCAAGCGCCTGGAGGGCTACGGCCCGCTGCGTGCGGCGGTGATCTATGACGCCGAAGGCAACAGCATGGCGCAGCTGCAGCGCGGCGAGAAACTCGAGCTGCCCACCCAGATGGACGCGCTGGACAACTGGCGTATCGGCGAATTCCGCGCCAACCAGCTGGTCGAGTTGCCCCAGGGCGAGGCCCCGCCCGGCCACCTGCTGCTGGTCGCCTCCAGTGAGCTGCCGGGCGCCTTCTACACCGGTACCGTCACCGCCAGCCTGGTGATCCTGGGCTTCAGCCTGGTGCTCTGGCTGCTGGTGGCGCGGCAGATCCGCCGCCTGGTCACCAGCCCGATCAAACGCCTCGAAGAACTCACCCGCCAGGTCACCCGCGAGGAAAACTACTCACTGCGCGCGCGGCGCGGCAATCGCGATGAAATCGGCAGCCTGGCCGAGGCGTTCAACACCATGCTCGAACGTATCGAAGCCCGCGAGCAACAGCTCAAGCGCGCCCGCGACGACTCCGAGGAGGCCTACAACCAGGCCCGTGGCCTGGCCGAGGAAACCCGCCTGTCGAACCGCAAGCTGGAACTCGAAGTGCAGGTGCGCAGCAAGATCGAGAAAAAGCTCACCGGCTTCCAGAACTACCTCAACAGCATCATCGACTCCATGCCCTCGGCGCTGATCGCCCTGGACGAGCAGCTCTACGTGGCGCAGTGGAATCAGGAGGCCAGTGCGCTGTCCGGTACCTCCATCGACGAGGCGGTGAACCAGCCGGTGTTCCTCGCCTTCCCGCTGCTCAAGCCGTACCTGTCCAAGCTCAAGCGCACTGCCGAGCAGCACCGGGTCGAGAAGATCGAACGGGTGACCTGGATCCGCGACGACGAGCCCCACCACTACGCCCTGACCTTCTACCCGCTGATCGGCAGCATCGGCCGCGGCGTGGTGATCCGCATCGACGACATCACCCAGCGCCTGAACCTCGAGGAAGTCATGGTGCAGTCCGAGAAGATGCTTTCCGTCGGCGGCCTGGCGGCCGGCATGGCGCACGAGATCAACAACCCCCTGGGCGCCATCCTGCACAACGTGCAGAACATCCGCCGGCGCCTGTCGCCGGAGCTGCCGCGCAACCAGGAACAGGCCGACGTGGCCGGCGTCAGCCTGCCGGCCATCGACCGCTACCTGGCCGCCCGGGAAATCCCCGCCCTGCTCGACGGCATCCAGCAGGCCGGCGCGCGGGCCTCGAAGATCGTCACCCACATGCTCAGTTTCAGCCGCCTGAGCAATCGCCAGCTGGCGCCCTGCCAACTGCCGGCGCTGATCGACCAGGCAGTGGAAATCGCCAGCAACGACTTCGACCTGACCGAAAGCTTCGACTTCAAGAGCCTGCTGATCCAGCGCGAATTCGACCCGCAGCTGGGCCCGATCCCCGGCATCGCCAACGAACTGGAGCAGGTGCTGCTCAACCTGCTGAAGAACGCCGCCCAGGCCATCCACCTGCGTGACGACGACAGCGTGCCCGGCAAGCTGATCCTGCGCACCCGCCTGGCCCCGCCGTGGGCCGAGATACAGGTCGAGGACAACGGCGTGGGCATTCCGGAAACGGTGCGCAAGCGCATCTTCGAGCCGTTCTTCACCACCAAGGAAGTCGGCCAGGGCACCGGCCTGGGGCTTTCCGTGTCGTACTTCATCGTCACCAACAACCACAAGGGCCAGATGGAGGTGCACTCGCGCACCGGCCAGGGCACCTGTTTCACCCTGCGCCTGCCACTGGGCGTAGGCAGCTGATCAGCGGAGATTGCATGGGCTATCGACTCTCGAAAATCTACACACGCACCGGCGATGCCGGGCAAACCGGGCTGGCCGACGGCCGCCGGGTCGCCAAGGATCACCCGCGCATCGAAGCCATTGGCGAGGTGGATACGCTCAATAGCCAGCTCGGCCTGCTGCTCGCCGACCTGATCGAGCAACAGGCGGTCTGCCCGGGGCTCATGGAGCTGGTCGAGGTGTTATCGCCCTGCCAGCACCGCCTGTTCGACCTCGGTGGCGAGCTGGCCATGCCGGAGTACCACGCCCTGCAGGCCATTGAAATCGAGGGCCTGGAAGTGGCCATCGACCGCTGGAACGAGGAAGTCGGCCCACTGACCAACTTCATCCTGCCCGGCGGCTCAAAGCTGATCGCCCAGGCCCACCTGTGCCGCAGCAGCGCCCGCAGCGCCGAGCGCCGCTGCGGCCAGTTGCATGCCATCGAACCGCTGCGTGGCGAGCTGCTGGCCTATATCAACCGGCTGTCCGACCTGCTGTTCGTCGCCGCGCGCTTGATCGCCAAGCGCCAGGGCATCGCCGAAGTGCTCTGGCAGGCCGCCGTCAAAGGCTGAGGCAGCTCTGGAAAGATCTGGGCTCGCCAGTCAGCGGGTCGCTGAAGGCCAGGCCGCGTGCCAGCAGCTTCAGCGCTTTGCTGTAGTCATCGGGCTCACCCTCGGCGCAGCTCACCTCGGGATAGAACGGGTCATTGACAATCGCCGCGCCCAGCGCCGCCATGTGCACCCGTAGCTGGTGCTTCTTGCCGGTGACCGGCTCCAGCCCGTACAACCAGTGCTCGGCGCGTTTCTCGATGACCTCGATGCGCGTACAGGTATTGGGCACACCCGGCGCCTCGCGCATGCGAAAGAACGGCTCACCCGCCTCGAAGCGCGTCTCGCGCACCACTGGAAACTGCAGCTGCGGCAAGGGCGCTGCCAGGGCCTCGTAGCGCTTGTCGATGGCCCGCTCGCGAAACATCGCCTGGTAGCGCCCGCGGCTCTGCGGGTTGGTGGAAAACAGCACCAACCCGGCGGTATGGCGGTCGATGCGATGCAACGGCACCAGGTCGGCATTGCCGGTGCGCCTGACCAGCCGCGCCAGCAAGGTTTGTTCGACATAGGCACCCGCCGGCATCACCGACAGGAAATGCGGCTTGTCGGCGACCAGAATGTGCTCGTCGAGGTGCAGTATGGCCTCCTCAAAGGGGATCTGCAGCTCGCCGGGCACTTCGCGGAAATAATGCACGCGCAGACCGACCCGGTACGGATGATCAGCCCCGATCGGCTCGCCCTGGGCGTCCAGCACGCGGCCGCGGGCCATGCGCTCCAGCCAGATTTGCGGTGAAATCGCCGGGAAGTGCGCGCACAGGCAGTCGAGCACCGTGCTCCAGTCGCCGGCCGGCAGGTGCAGGGTGCTGGGGCGTAGGGTGGGCGGATCGGATGGCGACATGTGAATACTCCAGGCGCAACGCTCAGGGCGCGATCAGGTAGAGGCAGATCGACAGCGTCACCAGCGAGCCCAGGGTCGACCACAGAATGCTGCCCGACACCTCGGCGCCATCGCGGCGATAGAACTCGGCGAGCATGAACGGCCCGGTGCCGGTCGGCAGCGCGCTGAGCAGCAGCGCGGCATGGGCCCACATCGGCGGCAGGCGAAACACATACACGGCCAGCCCCCAGGTGAGCAGCGGATGGGCGATCAGCTTGATCAACACCAGCCCGGTACCGCGCCGCTTCGATCCAACCTGTTTGTGAGCGAGAAACAGCCCCAGGGCGATCAGCGCGCAGGGCCCGGTGGCGGCAGCGAGCAGCTTGAGGAACTGGTGCAAGGGCGCCGGCAGTGGCTGCGCCGTCGCCGCCCACAGGCCGCCGAGCAGCGGCGCCATGACGATGGGATTCTTGAGCAGGGCGATACACACCTTGCGCACCGCCGCCAGCAGGCTCCTTTCGTTCTGCAGGCCCACCTCGATGCACACCACCGCCAGGGCGAACAGCACGCAGATGACGATCAGGCAGGCAATCAGCGCCGGCTCCATGCCGGCCTCGCCAAACACCAGCAGGCACAGCGGAATGCCCATGTAGCCGGTATTGGCGTAGGACGCGCTCAGCCCCTGCACGCTGGCATCGGCCAGGCTGCCACTGCGGCGCAGGCGCCACAGCAGTACCACGGCAAAGATGCCCAGGGTGGCGATACCGTAGGCGAGGATGAAGCCGGGCTGCCAGATATCGCTCCAGACCACGGTCGCCATCGCCTCGAACAACAAAGCGGGCAAGCACAGCCAGACCACCATGCGGTTGATCTCGGAGGCGGCGCTGGCGCCGAGCAGGCCCAGGCGCCGGCAGGCAAATCCCGCAAGGATCAACGCGAAGACCGGCAGGACGATATTCAGGACAGAGGCCATGGGCCGTGGATCACTCGCAAACAGGACGCCGCAGGGTAGGCGCTACGGCGTGCTCGTACAAGCGCAGGCTCAGCGGGGCCAGAAAGCGCGAATCCCGGCAACGCCCTGGGCACCGGCCTGCCAGGCCTGTTCCAGGTGCTGCGGGCCCACACCGCCGAGCAGGTAGCACGGCTGATTGAAGCCCTGCAGCAGCTGGGTCGCCTGCTCCCAGCCCAGCGGCTGAGCGTCCGGGTGGCTCTCGGTGGCCTGCAGCGGTGACAGGGTGACGAAATCCGCGCCGATCCGGGTGGCCAGCTCGAGTTCTTCGGCGCTGTGGCAGGAGGCGGCCAGCCAGCGCCCTTCGCCCAGCGGACGGCCCTTGCCGGCGTACTTGCGCAGCTGCTCGGCGGTCAGGTGCCAACCGGCAGCCGGGAAATCGCCCAGCCACTCCAGCGGCCCCTTGAGCATCAGTTGCGCCTTGCCGGCGCAGAGCCCCTGAACATCCACGGCCAGGTCGCGGTACTGGGCATCGAACATCGCCGGTGCCCGCAATTGAATAAGGCGGATACCACCCGCGACAGCAGCGCGCACGCCGGCCAGCAGCTCGGGCCCGTCCAGCCCCTCCGGCGTGATCAGATAATGCGCGGGCAGCCGCGCCGCCGCGACGATCGGCCGGTTGGCCACGGGAAACTGGTAATCGCCCAACTGCCGCGCACCGACCCAGGCCAATGGCTGGCCTTCGGCGCCGTGGGGCTCGCCGGTGAAGCGGCTGACTTCCCAGACATCCAGCAACACGTGCTTGTCGCTGTAGTCATGACGCACCTGGATCAGCGGCCGCGCGGCGTCCACGCGGATGCCCAGCTCCTCGTGCAGCTCGCGCGACAGCGCCGCCAACACCGTCTCGCCCTCCTCGACCTTGCCGCCGGGGAACTCCCACAGCCCGCCCTGGTGTTTGTCATCCGGGCGCCTGGCGATGAGGATTTGGCCATCGTCACCGCGAATTACCGCTGCCGCTACATGCACGCGTTTCACACTCACTCCTTCAAGGCTGCCTGCAACCAACGCTGGAACGCCGGCCACTGAAAAATGGTGTCCACATAGGCCGCCGCCTCTGCCGGAAGTTGCACGCCGTAGCTGCGCAGGCGGCTGGCAACCGGGGCGAAATAGGCATCGGCGATGCTCACCTGGCCGAACAGATAGGGGCCGCTCTGGCCAAAGCGCTCGCGGCAGTTTGCCCAGATGGCGGCGATGCGCTGGATATCGCTGTTGACCTCATCCGTCACGCTGGCCAGCGGCGCGTTGCGCTGCATGTCCATCGGCATATGGCTGCGCAATGCGCCAAAACCGCTGTGCATTTCCGCGCAGACCGAACGCGCCATGGCACGTGCTGCCACGTCGCGCGGCCACAGGGCGACGTCGGGAAAGCGCTCGGCCAGGTATTCGGCGATCGCCAGGGAGTCCCAGATCGCCCCGGCGTCGTCGGTCTTGAGAACCGGCACCTTGGCCGTGGGGGAATGCTCCAGCAGCCGCGCATGGGTGTCAGGGCGAAACAGCGGCACCAGGGTTTCCTGATAAGCCGCGCCAGTGAGCTCGACCAACAGCCAGCCACGCAGCGACCACGACGAGTAATTCTTGTTGCCTATCACCAATTCGAGCGACATCTATTTCTCCAGCGGTCAGAAGAACAGAACGACAGCTTCGCCGTTGGCTGCCGGCAAGGCAAATTCCGCTCGCGCATGGGGCCATGCGCGCGCGGAATGAATGCGCCCAGCCGCCATGCCGGCGACCAGCGCAGGGCTCAGGTACGGTATTCGGCGTTGATCTTCACGTACTCGTGGGACAGGTCGGTGGTCCAGATGGTCTCGCTGCAGGTACCACGGCCCAGCTCGATACGGATGGTGATTTCTTCCTCGGCCATCACCGCCGCGCCCTGCTCTTCGGTGTAGCTGGCAGCGCGGCAGCCCTTGCTGGCGATGCACACGTCCCCGAGGAACACGTCGATCTTGCTGACGTCCAGCTGCGCCACGCCAGCACGGCCGACGGCCGCGAGAATGCGCCCCCAGTTGGGGTCGGAAGCGAACAGCGCGGTCTTGATCAGCGGCGAATGGGCGACGGCATAACCGACGTCCAGGCATTCCTGGTGCGTCGCACCGCCGTTGACCTGCACGGTGACGAACTTGGTCGCGCCTTCGCCGTCACGCACGATGGCCTGGGCCACCTCCATGCACACCTCGAACACCGCCTGCTTGAGCGCCGCGAACAGCGCGCCGCTGGCCTGGGTGATTTCCGGCAGCGCCGCCTGGCCGGTGGCGATCAGCATGCAGCAGTCGTTGGTGGAGGTGTCGCCGTCGATGGTGATGCGGTTGAACGACTTGTTCGCCGCGTCGCGCAGCAGGTCCTGCAGCACACCCTGGGCGACCTTGGCGTCGGTGGCGATGTAGCCGAGCATGGTGGCCATGTTCGGCTTGATCATGCCCGCGCCCTTGCTGATACCGGTCACGGTGACGGTCACGCCTTCGTGGCTGAACTGGCGGCTGGCGCCCTTGGGCAGCGTGTCGGTGGTCATGATGCCGGTGGCGGCATCGGCCCAGTTGCTCTCGGCGAGGTTATCCAGGGCCGCCTGCAGGGCGCCTTCGATCTTCTCGACCGGCAGCGGCTCGCCGATCACACCGGTGGAGAACGGCAGCACTTCGCTTTCGTCCACACCGGCCAGCTTGGCCAGGCTGGCGCAGGTACGCATGGCGTTCTGCAGGCCCGGCTCACCTGTGCCGGCATTGGCGTTGCCGGTGTTGGTCAGCAGGTAGCGCACGCTGCCGGAGGCGCGCTTCTTGGCCAGGATCACCGGTGCCGCGCAAAACGCATTGAGGGTGAACACACCCGCCACGCTGCTGCCTTCGGCACAGCGCATCACCACCACATCCTTGCGCCCCGGGCGCTTGATGCCGGCGGAGGCGATACCCAGCTCGAAACCTGGAACCGGATGCAGGGTAGACAGCGGGCCAAGACCAACAGCCATGGGAAAGCTCCTTGAATTAGGTGGATGTGCACAGCGTGTTCGATGCGAAAACGCCGCGAAGGGCCAGCCCCTCGCGGCGTTAGGATTTTACAACCAGTCCAGCTTAAGAACCTGCTCATGACCTTGCGAGCCAGCGCCCTGCTTTCAACGCCGCAGGGCCGCCCGCGCAGCTGGTCGTGTTCAGGTTCTCAGTTGACCTGACCGTGGCAGTGCTTGTACTTCTTGCCGGAACCGCAGGGGCACAGCTCGTTGCGGCCGATCTTCTGCTCGGCACGCACCGGGGCAGTGGCAACGGCAACATCGCCGCCGTCCTGTGCTTCGGCTTCCGGCTCTTCGAGCGCGGACACTTCAGCGTGCTGGAACTGCATACGCTGAGCCATGGCTTCGGCCTCGCGGCGCAGACGGGCTTCTTCCTCGGCCGGGTCTTCGCGACGCACCTGCACGTGGGAGAGCACGCGAATGGCGTCGCGCTTGATCGAATCCAGCAGTTCCTGGAACAGGGTGAAGGACTCGCGCTTGTATTCCTGCTTCGGGTTCTTCTGCGCGTAGCCGCGCAGGTGGATGCCGTGACGCAGGTGGTCCATGGTCGACAGGTGGTCTTTCCACAGGTCGTCGAGCACGCGCAGCAGAATCTGCTTCTCGAAGGTACGCAGGGCTTCGGCGCTGGCCTGGGTTTCCTTCTCGTTGTAGGCGTCCACCAGCTCCTTGAGGATGCGCTCGCGCAGGGTGTCTTCGTACAGCTTGTCGTCTTCGTCGAGCCACTGCTGGATCGGCAGGCGCAGGTTGAAGCCGGCGTACAGCGCCTCTTCCAGACCGGCGATATCCCACTGCTCGGGCAGCGACTGCGGCGGCATGTGTTCGTTGATGGTGTTGTCCAGCACTTCCCTGCGGAAGTCCTCGATGGTTTCGCCCACGTTGTCGGCCGCCAGCAAGGTGTTGCGCATGTGGTAGATCACCTTGCGCTGCTCGTTGGCCACGTCATCGTATTCGAGCAGCTGTTTACGCATGTCGAAGTTGCGGCCTTCGACCTTGCGCTGCGCCTTTTCGATGGCGTTGGTCACCATGCGGTGCTCGATGGCTTCGCCCGGCTGCATGCCCAGGGCCTTCATGAAGTTCTTCACCCGGTCGGAGGCGAAGATACGCATCAGGCTGTCTTCCAGCGACAGGTAGAAGCGGCTCGAACCGGCATCGCCCTGGCGACCGGCACGGCCACGCAGCTGGTTGTCGATACGCCGCGATTCGTGGCGCTCGGAGGCGATCACGTGCAGGCCGCCGGCTTCCAGCACCTGCTGGTGGCGCTTCTGCCAGTCGGCCTTGATCTGCGCGATCTGCTCGGGGGTGGGATTCTCCAGCGCCGCGACTTCCACTTCCCAGTTGCCGCCGAGCAGGATGTCGGTACCCCGACCGGCCATGTTGGTGGCGATGGTCAGCGCGCCGGGGCGACCGGCCTGGGCGATGATCTCGGCTTCCTTCTCGTGGAACTTGGCGTTGAGCACCTTGTGCTCGATGCCTTCCTGCTCGAGCAGGCGCGACACGTACTCGGATGTCTCGATGGTCGCGGTACCGACCAGGATCGGCCGACCCTGGGCCTGGCATTCCTTGATGTCGTTGATGATCGCGGCGTACTTCTCTTCCTGGGTCAGGTACACCAGGTCGTTGAAGTCCTTACGGGCGATCGGCTTGTTGGTCGGGATGACCATCACGTCGAGGCCGTAGATCTGGTGGAACTCGAAGGCTTCGGTGTCCGCGGTACCGGTCATGCCGGCCAGCTTGTTGTACAGGCGGAAGTAGTTCTGGAAGGTGGTCGAGGCCAGGGTCTGGCTCTCGGCCTGGATCTGCACGCCTTCCTTCGCTTCGATGGCCTGGTGCAGGCCTTCGGACAGGCGGCGGCCCTGCATGGTACGCCCGGTGTGCTCGTCGATCAGGATGACCTGACCGTTCTGCACGATGTATTCGACGTTGCGATGGAACAGGGTGTGGGCACGCAGGCCCGCGTAGACGTGGGTCAGCAAACCGAGGTTGTGCGCCGAATAGAGGCTCTCACCTTCCGCCAGCAAACCGGCCTGGGTAAGCATGTCTTCGATGACCTGATGGCCTTCCTCGTTGAGTTCGACCTGACGGCTCTTCTCGTCGACCTTGTAGTGGCCTTCCTGGGTGACCACGCCCTCTTCTTCCTCGATGTGCAGCTTGAGGCGAGGAATCAGCCGGTTGATCTCGGTGTACATCTTCGAGCTGTCTTCGGCCTGGCCGGAGATGATCAGCGGGGTACGGGCTTCGTCGATGAGAATCGAGTCGACTTCGTCGATCACCGCGAAATTCAGCTCGCGCTGGAATTTCTCTTCAACGCTGAACGCCATGTTGTCGCGCAGGTAATCGAAGCCGAATTCGTTGTTGGTGCCGTAGGTGATGTCGGCGGCATAGGCGGCGCGCTTCTCTTCCGGCGGCATGAACGGCGTGACGATACCGACCGACAGGCCGAGGAATTCGTACAGCGGGCGCATCCAGTTGGCGTCGCGGCGGGCCAGGTAGTCGTTGACCGTGACCACGTGCACGCCCTTGCCTTCCAGGGCGTTGAGGTACACGGCCAGGGTACCGACCAGGGTCTTGCCCTCACCGGTACGCATCTCGGCGATCTTGCCTTCGTGCAGGGTCATGCCGCCGATCAACTGGACGTCGAAGTGGCGCATGCCCATCACCCGCTTGCCGGCCTCGCGGGCGACGGCAAAGGCTTCGGGCAGCAGTTGATCCAGGGTTTCGCCTTTGGCCAGGCGGGCCTTGAATTCTTCGGTCTTGGCACGCAGTTGCTCATCGGAGAGCGCGAGCATCTGCTCCTCGAATGCATTGACGGCCTGAACCGCCTTGAGCATGCGTTTGACTTCACGCTCGTTCTTGCTTCCAAAGAGTTTTTTCAACAAAGGCGCAAACATATCGACAGGATCTTCCACGCTATGAATGGAGGGCGGCCCCGTGAGTCGCCCATGCAGCCCTTATGGCTGCGTGCGAAGGGGGCATTCTACCCGGAAACGGAATTGAAGAAAGCAGCGCGATTGGCACAGGGCCATCGGCAGGGGGCGGGCCGGCCTGGGCCGGCTCCATCAAGGCTGGTCGCTGACGCGCGCGATGTAGCTGTGCGGATTGACCAGCTCACCGTTGCGGCTGACTTCGAAGTGCACATGATTGCCGGTCGAGCGCCCGGTGCTGCCCACCGTGGCAATCGCCTGGCCGCGCTGGACCAGATCACCGACCTGCACGGTATTGCTGCGGTTGTGCGCATACAGGGTGACGTAGCCATCGGCATGGCTGATTTCCACGGTGTTGCCGTAGCCATTGCGGCGCCCGGCAAAGGTCACCACACCGGCGCCAACCGCGACCACGTCGCTGCCCGCCTTGGCGGCGAAGTCCACGCCCTTGTGCACGCTGACGCGCCCGGTCAGCGGATCGATGCGGCGCCCGAACGGCGACGATACGTAGCCTTGCAGCACGGGGTGACCGGAAAGCATGGCCGCCTCGTCGAGACGCCGGTCGGCGAGCAGCTGCTCGAGTACTTCGAGCTGCTGTTCGCGGCTGTCCATGCGCAGGGCCAGCTCGTCGAGCGTGCTCATGAACGGTGGCGGTGCATAGGCCGCCCCACCCACGGGCTCCTCGGGACCGCCCTGGCCCACCCCCAGGGAGAAATCGAACTCACTGGCATCCAGTTCGGCCAGTTCGGTAAGCCGCTCGCCCAGGGCGTCGAGGCGGGTCAGGCGGGCCTGCAGCTCGGCGACATGGGCGGCGAAGGCATCGAGTTGGCGCTGGGCGTCGATGCGCACCGCGCCGACTTCCTCGCGCTGCGCATCGAGCGCCTGGTTGACCACGACGCTGTCGACGGCCGGCACGGACTGCGGCGCCATCCACGCGCCCAGCGCCGCACCGCCGCCCACTGCCAATGCAGTCAGCAGCGCCAGGCCGGCGAGCAGCCAGCGCAGGTCGAGGCTGAGCGAGCGCGCGGCGCCATGGCGTCGGCTGAGCAAAATGATGTGCATGACATCCCCATCTGAAAAAAGTGGAACCAGAGCGGTGAGCAGAGGTTCTGCTACCATGACGGCCCCAAAAGTCGCAGGCTTCCTGCCATGAGTTTTCGTCCCTTGCCGGCCAAGGCGCCCGCCGCATTGCTGCGCGAGGCGAAGCCGCTGAAAGCCCTGTTCAATCAGGCTCAACGCCTCGACCACCTGCAGCAGGTGGTGCAAAGCCAGCTGCAGCCTGCCGCCCGTGAACACTGTCGCGTGGCATCGTGGCGGGAGGGCTGCCTGCTGCTGATCGTCACCGATGGCCACTGGGCCACGCGGTTGCGCTATCAGCAAAGACGCCTGCAAAGGCAGTTGCAGGCGCTCGAAACGTTCGCGACCTTAACGAAAATCCTCTTCAAGGTGCAACCTCCGAGCGGCGAGAAACGCCCACCAGCACAGCCCTTCGAGCTCTCCGACAGCGCTGCCGACAGCATCCAGGAAACCGCCGAAGCGGTCAGTGACCCTCGTCTTAAAGCGGCTCTGGAACGCCTGGCCAGTCACCGTCGCCGTAGCGATCCGTAAAACGGTCAGCCAGTTACATTCGCTAAATGACAGGCGCCATAAAAATGGCGACACCTTGAAGCCTGGCTGATCGGTTGCTGCCGGGCAGCCGCAAAGGCCGTTTGTCGGGCCACGCAATCGAGGCATAAAAAAAGGCCACCCGAAGGTGGCCTTGAAAGAGATAAAGCCAGGAGAGTGTGTCTTACACCGCCGCAGCCGGGCGCATGTAAGAGATCGGAGCAGTCTCGGCGTCTTCGAACGTCACCATTTCCCAAGCATCCGGCTGTGCGATCAAGGCGCGCAGCAGACGATTGTTCAGGCCATGGCCGGATTTGTAGCCGCGGAACTCACCGATCAGGCTGTTGCCGAGCAGATAGAGGTCACCGATCGCATCGAGAATCTTGTGCCTGACGAATTCGTCCTCGTAACGCAGGCCGTCTTCGTTGAGCACACCGTCTTCGTCCACCACGATGGCATTGTCCACACTGCCGCCGCGTGCCAGGTTGTGCGAACGCAGGAATTCGATATCACGCATGAAACCGAAGGTGCGGGCACGGCTGACTTCCTTGACGAACGAGGTGCTGGAGAAATCAACACTCGCGGTCTTGGTGCGGTCGTGGAATACCGGGTGATCGAAATCGATCTCGAAACTCACCTTGAAGCCATCGAACGGAACGAAGGTGGCGCGCTTGTCGCCGTCCGTCACGGTCACTTCACGGGTGATGCGGATGAACTTCTTGGGGGCGTCCTGCTCTTGCAGACCAGCCGACTGAATCAGGAAAACGAAGGGACCCGCACTGCCATCCATGATCGGCACTTCACAGGCAGAGAGCTCGACGTAGGCGTTATCGATGCCCAGGCCAGCCATGGCCGAGAGCAGGTGCTCTACCGTATCCACCTTGACATCACCATTGACCAGGGTGGTCGACATGGTGGTCTCACCGACGTTCAGGGCGTGCCCCCGCACCTCCACCACAGGGTCGAGGTCGGTACGACGGAACACGATGCCGGTATCCACCGGAGCCGGCTTCAGGGTCAGGTAAACCTTCTCCCCGGAATGCAGGCCGATACCCGTGGCGCGGATGATGTTCTTCAGGGTGCGTTGTCTGATCATGGGTCTGGCCGCTATTGCGCTAGGTGCGAATTGTTTTCAACAAAGGCTGGCGATAATAGCAGAACCGACCTTTGCTGAACACCAATCACCTTCATGCTCCTGATAGATTTCATCAATCCGCCTGACGACGCAGGAAGGCCGGAATGTCCAGGTAATCCAGGTCATCCTGCGGATTCATTTTGGCCGCAGTAGCTGCGCCACCATGGCTCTGACGCTGAACGGTCGGGCGCTCGTAGTCCTTGTAGTTGACGTTCTGCTCGGCACGCACCGGAGCGGCCACCGGGGCTGCGGCCTGGGCGGCAGCCACCTGAACGGTGTTGTCGACGACCTTGACCGGCTTCTCCATGCGCGCGCCCAGACCGGTGGCAACCACGGTCACGTGCAGCTCGTCGCGCATGTCCGGATCGATCACGGTGCCGACCTTGACAGTGGCATGCTCGGAGGCGAATTGTTCAATGATGTTACCCACGTCGGAGTACTCACCCAGGGACAGGTCAGGGCCGGCGGTGATGTTGACCAGAATGCCGCGAGCACCCTGCAGGTTGACGTCTTCGAGCAGCGGGTTGCGGATCGCCGCTTCGGTGGCTTCACGCGCACGGTTCGGACCGCTGGCGCAGCCAGTGCCCATCATCGCCATGCCCATTTCGCTCATCACGGTCTTCACGTCGGCGAAGTCGACGTTGATCATGCCCGGACGCTTGATGATGTCGGA
The DNA here is from genome assembly GCF_031119625.1 of Pseudomonas sp. G34. Classification (GTDB taxonomy): domain Bacteria; phylum Pseudomonadota; class Gammaproteobacteria; order Pseudomonadales; family Pseudomonadaceae; genus Aquipseudomonas. Next base: position 333,148 of record NZ_JAVHZV010000023.1, on the reverse strand, counting down.
GATACCGCGCACCGCGCCGCTGAGCACGTCGTCGGCCTTGGAGAAGGCGGACAGCAGGCTGGCGTCCTTACCGAGGATGGTCAGCAGCTTCTCGTTGGGGATGGTGATCAGCGAGTCGACGCTTTCCTGCAGCGCGCGGATGCCTTCGTCGGCGATCTGCATGCGCTTGCGGCCTTCGAACGGGAACGGGCGAGTCACCACCGCAACGGTGAGGATGCCCAGCTCCTTGGCCACTTCGGCGATTACCGGAGCAGCACCGGTACCGGTACCGCCGCCCATGCCGGTGGTGATGAACACCATGTCGCAGCCCTGCAGCACTTCGGCGATGCGCTCACGGTCTTCGATGGCAGCCTGACGGCCGACTTCCGGGTTGGCGCCAGCGCCGAGACCCTTGGTGACGCCGGTACCGAGTTGCAGCACGGTACGCGCGCCGATGTTCTTCAGTGCTTGAGCATCGGTGTTGGCGCAGATGAATTCGACGCCTTCGATGTTGCTCTTGGCCATATGGTTGACTGCGTTGCCGCCGCCGCCACCTACACCGATAACCTTGATGACCGCGCTCTGCGGAAGGTTGTCTACGAGTTCAAACATGGTCTCTCTCCTGTATTTTCTAGTTTTTAACGCCTACTGCCAGCAACGCTGCACACGCCCGTGCCGCGTCGCCCACATTAGAAATTGCCCTGGATCCAGCGCTTGAGCCGTTCCAGAACCGGTGCCTTGGTTTCATCACCGTACCCGCCATTGCCGGGCATCGGGATGTCGTCGGACTGCTTGCGCAGGCCATACATCAACAGGCCAACGCCCGTCGAGTAAATCGGGTTGCGTACCACGTCGCTGAGCCCCTTGACGCTATGGGGCACACCGAGGCGTACCGGCATGTGGAAGATTTCCTCGGCCAGTTCGATCGCGCCTTCCATCTTCGCCGTGCCACCGGTCATGACAATGCCGGCAGGAATCAGATCCTCGTAACCGCTGCGGCGCAGTTCGGCCTGGATCAGGGTGAACAGCTCGTCGTAACGCGGCTCGACCACCTCGGCCAGGGACTGGCGCGACAGGTCACGCGGCGGACGATCACCGACGCTCGGCACCTTGATGGTTTCACCGGCACCGGCCAGCTTGGCCAGGGCACAGGCGTAACGGATCTTGATCTCTTCGGCGTACTGGGTCGGGGTCCGCAGCGCCATGGCGATGTCGTTGGTGACCTGGTCGCCGGCGATCGGGATCACCGCGGTGTGGCGGATCGCGCCTTCGGTGAAGATGCAGATGTCGGTGGTGCCGCCGCCGATGTCGACCAGGCACACGCCCAGTTCCTTCTCGTCGTCGGTCAGCACCGCATAGGCGGAAGCCAGTTGCTCGAGAATGATGTCGTCGACTTCCAGGCCGCAGCGGCGCACGCATTTCTCGATGTTCTGCGCCGCATTCACCGCGCAGGTGACCACGTGCACCTTGGCTTCCAGGCGCACGCCGGACATGCCCAGGGGCTCGCGCACGCCTTCCTGGTTATCGATCACGTAATCCTGCGGCAGGGTGTGCAGCACGCGCTGGTCAGCCGGAATGGCGACGGCCTGGGCGGCATCGAGCACGCGCTCCAGGTCGGCACTGCTGACCTCGCGATCACGAATGGCGACGATGCCGTGGCTGTTCAGGCTGCGGATGTGGTTGCCGGCCACGCCGACGAAGGCCGAGTGGATGCGGCAGCCCGCCATCAGCTGAGCCTCTTCGACGGCGCGCTGGATCGACGCCACCGTGGACTCGATATTGACCACCACGCCCTTCTTCAGGCCGCGTGATGGATGGGTGCCGATGCCGACGATTTCCAGTTGGCCATCGGCCGTCACTTCGCCCACCAGCGCCACCACCTTGGAGGTACCGATGTCGAGACCGACGATCATCTTGCCGCTCTGCACGTTTGCCATGACTCTTGCCTTCTCTCCTGATTCACTGCACCGCAGCGGTATCGACCGCTACGGGTGCTGGCGGCTCGCGCCACGCCACGGCCAGGCCGTTGGCGTAACGCAGATCGACCCGCGCGATGTTGTCTTTCTGATCCTTCAGTGCCTTGCTGTAGATGGCACCGAAACGACGTATTTTTTCCACCAGATGGTCGCGCCCCAGCAGCACTTCGATCCCCTGCCCCGTGGACAGGAACCAGCTACCACGCTCACGCAGCTCCAGGCGTGCCACGGTGAAACCCATTGGGCGCAGCATCTGGCTCAATACCTGATACTGCTGCATCACTTGTTGCTGGGCCCGTTTCGGGCCATCCAGTTGCGGCAAATTCTCGTAGTGCGCCAGCTCCCTGGGCGCGAACGCCTGGCCCTGGTTGTTGAGCAGTGCCTCGTTGCCCCAACGGGCGATCGGCAGTTGCTCTTCCAGGCGCACCATCACCTGATCGGGCCACACACGGCGAACTTCGGCGTGGGCGATCCATGGCATGCGCTCCAGTTCGTGGCGCATACCGACAAGGTCGACACTGAAGAAGCTCGCACTGACAAAAGGTTCAATGCGTTGTTGCACCGATTGCTGACTGATGTAGCTCAGGTCGCCTTCCACGCTGATCTTGGCGATCGGCCGGTCGGCATAGGGCAGCAGACGCAGCGACAATTCGTAGGCGCCAAAGCCCAGCACCAGCAGCATCACCGGCCAGCTCAGGCGCTTGAGCAGGCTGAAATTCGGCCGCGGCAAACGCACGCTGATCGGCTCCTTGGCCACCAGGCGGCTGGCGCCACGCGGCACGGCCTTGCCGCGTACCGGCGTGCCTGAACCTGGCTGATGACGAAGGATGGCGCCCATGCTTACCCCCGAGCCTCGACACTGTCGGCAAGAATCGCCAACACCAGCTGCTGGAAGTCCAGGCCGGCCGCCTGCGCCGCCATCGGCACCAGGCTGTGGTCGGTCATGCCCGGAACGGTGTTCACTTCGAGCAGCCAGAAGCGGCCTTGCTCGTCCTGCATCACGTCGGCGCGCGCCCAGCCCTGGGTGCCCACGGCTTCGCAAGCGCGGGCGGTCAGGGTCTTCAGCTCGGCCTCTTTCTCAGCCGACAGGCCACAGGGCACACGGTACTGGGTGTCATCGGCCAGGTACTTGGCGTCGTAGTCGTAGAAACTGTGCGAGGTGCCCAGGGCGATCGGTGGCAGCACCTGGCCGCGCAGCATGGCGATGGTGAACTCCGGGCCATGAATCCACTGCTCGACCAGCACCTGGCTGTCGTAGCAGGCGGCGTCCTGCCAGGCGGCGATCAGCGCATCCACATCAGCGACCTTGGCCATGCCGATGCTGGAACCTTCGTGGGCCGGTTTGACGATCAGCGGGAAGCCCAGCTCGTCGGCGGCGCGGCGGCAATCATCAGCGCTGGCCAGCACGGCATGGCGCGGCGTGGAGAGGCCCAGGCTCTGCCACACCTGCTTGGTGCGCAGCTTGTCCATGGCCAGGGCCGAAGCGAGGATGCCGCTGCCGGTGTAGGGGATGCCGGCGCATTCGAGCAGCCCCTGCATGCTGCCGTCTTCACCGCCACGGCCGTGCAGGACGATAAACGCGCGGTCGATCCTCTCGCTGGTCAGGCGGGCGAGGAAATCATCGCCCACGTCGATACCGAAAGCATCCACGCCAGCGCTCTGCAGCGCAGCCAGCACGGCATTGCCGGACTTGAGCGAGACCTCGCGCTCGGCGCTCTTGCCGCCGAACAGTACGGCCACGCGACCGAACGCCGAGACCGGCAGTTGAGATTTCAGGCTTTCGGCACTCATTTCCCTTGACCTTGCGCGCTGAACAGCGGGCTCTGCAGCAGTTGTGGGGCTACGCCGCCAATGTCCCCGGCGCCCTGGCACAGCAGGATGTCGCCAGCACGCAGCAGCGGCTTGATCAGCGGTGCCAGGTCGGCACCGCGCTCGATATAGATGGGGTCCAGCTGACCGCGCTGGCGAATGCTGTGGCACAGCTGGCGGCTGTCGGCACCGGGAATCGGCTCTTCGCCGGCCGGATAGACTTCCATCAGCAGCAATACGTTGGCGTCGGCCAGCACCTGTACGAAATCGTCGTACAGATCGCGGGTACGGCTGTAGCGGTGCGGCTGGTAGACCATCACCAGGCGGCGCTCCGGCCAGCCACCGCGCACGGCCTTGATCACCGCCGCCACTTCACGGGGGTGATGGCCGTAGTCGTCGACCAGCATCACCTCGCCGCCCTCGACCGGTAGCTGACCGTACACCTGGAAGCGCCGACCGACGCCCTGGAACTGCGACAGCCCCTGGACGATGGCGTCGTCGCCGATACCTTCATCGGTGGCGATGCAGATGGTCGCCAGGGCATTGAGCACATTGTGGTTGCCCGGCATGTTCACCGACACGTCGAGCGGCTCGTAGTCCGGGCGCAACACGGTGAAGAAAGTCTGCATGCCCTGCTGGCGCACGTTGATGGCGCGCACGTCGGCATCTTCGCTGAACCCGTAGGTCAGGGTCGGGCGACCGACCTGCGAGAGGATCTCGCGCACCACCGGGTCGTCCACGCAGAGCACGGCCAGGCCGTAGAACGGCAGGTTGTGGAGGAACTCGATGAAGGTCTTCTTCAATTTATTGAAGTCGCCCTCATAGGTGCTCATGTGGTCCATGTCGATGTTGGTCACCACCGACACCATGGGCTGCAGGTGCAGGAAGCTGGCGTCGCTCTCGTCCGCTTCGGCGATCAGGTAGCGGCTCGAACCGAGCTGGGCATTGGTGCCGGCTGCATTCAAACGCCCGCCGATTACGAAGGTCGGGTCCAGGCCGCCAGCGGCGAATACCGAGGCCAGCAGGCTGGTGGTGGTGGTCTTGCCATGGGTGCCGGCCACGGCGATGCCGTGGCGATAGCGCATCAGCTCGGCGAGCATTTCGGCACGTGGCACCACCGGAATCCGCAGCTCCAGCGCGGTCGCCACTTCCGGGTTGGAGGTATTGATGGCGCTGGAAACCACCAGTACGTCGGCGCTCTCGGCGTTCTCGGCGCGGTGGCCGATGAAGATCTGCGCGCCGAAGTTTTCCAGGCGCTCGGTGACTGCCGAGGTTTTCAGGTCGGAACCGGATACTTCGTAGCCCAGGTTGAGCAGCACTTCGGCGATGCCGCACATGCCGGCGCCGCCGATACCGACGAAGTGAATGCGGCGGATACGGCGCATGCGCCGCACTTCCGCCTTGACCGCTGCGGGAGACTTAGCCACGGGCCACCTCCAGACATACATCGACGACGGTACGGGTAGCATCGGGCTTGGCCAGGCGACGTGCAGTGCTGGCCATTTGTTTGAGTCGTTCGGGGTGCATCAAGACCTCGGTCAGCTGCGCTGCAAGATCGGCAGCGTCAGTGGAGCGTTGTGGCAGAAGAACGGCAGCACCGTCCTTCGCGAGATAGCTGGCATTGCGCGTCTGGTGGTCATCGATCGCGTGGGGCAACGGCACCAGGAAAGCCGGCAGGCCGGCGGCAGCCAGTTCGCTGACGGTCAGCGCGCCGGAGCGGCAGACCACCAGGTCGGCCCAGGCGTAGGCGCGGGCCATGTCGCTGATGAATGGGGCGACCTGCGCTTCGACGCCCGCAGCGCTGTATCGTTCGCCGGTCACCTCGGCGTGTTGCTTGCCGGCCTGGTGGAAGACTTCCGGGCGCAATTGGGCAGATACCTGCGCCAGCGCCTCTGGCAGCAATTTGTTCAATGGCTCGGCACCCAGGCTGCCGCCCAGGATCAACAGGCGCGGCCGACGGCCGGTCAGCGAATCGCGCGGGGTTTCCAGGAACAGCTCCTCACGCACCGGGTTGCCGGTGGTGCGACGCTTGTCCGACGCGGCGAAGGTGTCGGGGAAAGCCTCGCAGACCCGGCTGGCGAATGCCACCAGGCTGCGATTGGCGGTACCGGCCACGGCATTCTGTTCGTGAATGATCAGCGGCACGCCGGCCAGCCTGGCTGCCAGGCCGCCCGGGCCGGTCACGTAGCCGCCCATGCCGAGCACGCAGACCGGCTGCAGCTCACGCACCACCTTGCGCGCCTGGAACAGCGCCCTGAGCAGTTGCAGCGGCGCCTTGAGCAGCGACAGCTTGCCCTTGCCGCGCAGGCCACTGACGTTGATCAGGTGCAGCGGCAGGCCGGCAGCCGGGACTAGCTCGTTCTCGATGCCCCGCGGCGTGCCCAGCCAGTGCACCCGGTAGCCGCGCGCCTGGAACTCACGGGCACAGGCCAGGGCCGGGAACACATGGCCACCGGTGCCACCCGCCATGATCAGTACGTTACCGGCCATGCTGCACCTCCCGCTCGGGCTCGGGGAAGTCGGCCTCGTCGAACTCGATATCCTCGTTGCCCAGGCCGTTGCGCGTTTCCCACTCGATACGCAGCAGCAGCGCCAGGCTGACGCAGCAGATCACCAGGGAGCTGCCGCCGTAGCTGAGGAACGGCAGGGTCAGGCCCTTGGTGGGCAGCAGCCCGATATTCACGCCGATGTTGATCAGGAACTGGCCGATCCACAGGAAGCCCAGGCCGAAGGCCACGTACGCGGAGAAGTACTGCTTGGCCTTCTCTGCCCACAGGCCGATATACAGGGCACGCACGCTGACGAACACGAACAGGCCCACGGTGAGCAGCGCGCCGACCAGCCCCAGCTCTTCGGCCAGTACCGAGAACACGAAGTCGGTGTGCGCTTCCGGCAGATAGAACTGCTTCTGGATGCTGTTGCCCAGGCCGACGCCCAGCCACTCGCCACGCCCGAAGGCGATCAGCGCCTGGGTCAGCTGGTAGCCGGAGCCGTATTGGTCGGCCCAGGGATCGGTAAAGGTGATCAGACGCTGCAGGCGATACTCCTGGCTCTGCACCAGAACGAATACCGCACCGACCGCCAGGGCCACCATAAGCAGGAAGCGGAACAGGCCGACACCGCCGAGAAACAGCATGGCCATGGCCGCGCCCATCATCACCACCGTGGCGCCGAAGTCGGGCTCGAGCAGCAGCAGGAAGGCCATCGGCAGCAGCACCACGAACGGTTTGAAGAAGCCCGCCCAGCTCTCGCGCACTTCTTCCTGACGACGTACCAGGTAGCCGGCCAGATAGAGCACCACGAAGACCTTGGCGATCTCCGAAGGCTGAATGTTGAACGCACCGAAACCGATCCAGCGTTTGGCACCGTTGACCTCGCGGCCGATGCCGGGCAGCAGCACCAGTACCAGCAGGGCGACGGCAACCAGCAGCAGCAACCAGCTGTGGCGCTGCCAGGTGGCCAGCGGAATCATCAGCACCACGCCGGCAGCGCCCAGGCCAATGGCCAGGTACACCAGATGGCGGATCATGTAGTACAGCGGGCTGCCGGTGTTCACCGCCGCCACCTCGGTGGACGCCGACGAAATCATCACCAGGCCGAGGCCGAGCAATGCCAGGCAGCCGGCGAGCATCGGGAAGTCCATGTCCAGGCCACGACGGCGGCCGAACAGCGGGGACGGATAAGGGCGCAGGAAGGACAGCATCAGACGAGCGCCTCCACGGCCTGGGCGAACAGGCGCCCGCGTTCTTCGAAGTTCTTGAACATGTCCAGGCTCGCGCAGGCCGGCGACAGCAGCACCGCGTCGCCGCTCTGGGCAATGGCAGCGGATTGCTCGACCGCCGCCTGCAGGCTGTCGACACGCAGGATCTCCACGGCCCCGTCGAGCACCGCAGCCAGCTTGTCGGCGTCACGGCCGAGCAGCACCACCGCGCGGCAATGGGCCGCCACCGGCTTGCGCAGGCTGGAGAAGTCGGCGCCCTTTCCGTCGCCACCGGCGATCAGCACCAGCTTGCCGGCGATATCGGTACCCAGGCCTTCGATGGCCGCCAGGGCGGCACCGACATTGGTGGCCTTGGAGTCGTCGTAGTAGCTCACCCCGGCGCGTTCGCCGACCCACTGGCAGCGATGCGCCAAGCCGGTGAAGGCCTTGAGGGTATCGAGCATGGCCGCCATCGGCAGGCCCACGGCGTGACCGAGCGCCAGCGCCGCCAGGGCGTTGGACTGATTGTGCGCGCCCCGCACCTTCAGCTCGCGCACCGGCAGCAGCGCCTCGAACTGATAGGCCAGGTATTTCTCGCCGTTTTCCTCGAGCAGGCCGAAGCGCTTGAAGTCCGGCTTGCCGAGGCCAAAGCTCCAGCACGGTACCTGGTCGGCGATCATCGGCCGCGACAGCGGATCGTCACGGTTCACCACCACCTGCCGCGCGCCGCGGAAGATGCGGTGCTTGGCCAGGTGATAGGCCGGCAGGTCGGCGTAGCGATCCATATGGTCTTCGCTGACGTTCAGGCAGGTGGCCACTTCAGCGTTGAGCAGCTCGGTGGTCTCCAGCTGGAAGCTGGACAGCTCGATCACGTACAGCTCGACGTCATCGGCCAGCAGATCCAGTGCCGGCGTGCCGAGGTTGCCGCCCACGGCGACCTTGCGACCGGCCGCTGCGGCCATCTCGCCAACCAGGGTGGTCACGGTGCTCTTGGCGTTGGAACCGGTGATGGCGACGATCGGCGCTTTCGCTTCGCGGGCGAACAGGTCGATGTCGCCGGACAGCTTGGCGCCGCGCCGGGCCGCTTCCTGCAGGGCCGGGGTGGCCACGGCCAGGCCGGGGCTGATCAGCAGTTCACTGGCGCGACCGAGGAACTCCACGTCCAGCTCGCCACAACGCACTTCGACCTGCGGGAACTGTTCACGCAAGGTACTCAGCTCCGGCGGATTGGCACGGGTGTCGACCACGGCAAAGCGCACGCGCTGGCGCGCGAGGTAGCGCACCAGGGACATGCCGCTCTTGCCGAGGCCGACAACGATGCGGAATTGGTCGGAAGCGATCAGGCTCATGCTCTCCTCAACGCAGTTTCAAAGTAGCGAGGCCGATCAACACCAGAATCACGGTGATGATCCAGAAACGAACGATGACCCGTGGTTCGGGCCAACCCTTCAACTCGAAATGGTGGTGAATCGGTGCCATGCGGAACACCCGCTTGCCGGTCAGCTTGAAGCTGGCGACCTGGATGATCACCGACAGGGTTTCCATGACGAACACGCCGCCCATGATGAACAGCACGATCTCCTGGCGCACGATCACGGCGATGGTGCCCAGCGCGGCGCCCAGTGCCAGCGCACCGACGTCGCCCATGAACACCTGCGCCGGGTAGGTGTTGAACCACAGGAAACCCAGGCCGGCGCCGATCAGCGCGCCGCAGAACACGATCAGCTCGCCGGCACCCGGCACGTAAGGAATCAGCAGGTACTCGGAGAAATTCACGTTGCCCGACAGGTAGCAGAAGATGCCCAGGGCGCCACCGACCATCACGGTGGGCAGGATCGCCAGGCCGTCGAGGCCGTCGGTCAGGTTCACCGCGTTGCTGGAGCCGACGATCACGAAATAGGTCAGCACCACGAAACCGATGCCCAGGGGAATGCTGACATCCTTGAGCAGCGGCACGATCAGGGTGGTTTCGATCGGCGTCTGCGCAGTCATATAAAGGAAGGTGGCCGCACCGATACCGAACACCGACTGCCAGAAGTACTTCCAGCGGCTCGGCAGGCCGCGCGAATTCTTCTCGATCACCTTGCGGTAGTCGTCGACCCAGCCGATGGCGCCGAACAGCAGGGTGACGATCAGCACCACCCATACGTAGCGGTTGCTCAGGTCGGCCCACAGCAGGGTGCTGATCGCAATGGCCGAGAGGATCAGCGCGCCCCCCATGGTCGGCGTGCCCTTCTTGGACAGGTGCGATTGCGGGCCGTCGTTGCGCACGGCCTGGCCGATCTGGCGGATCTGCAGGGTACGGATCATCCACGGGCCGAGGAACAGCGCCAGCGCGAGCGCCGTCAGCACACCGAGAATCCCGCGCAGGGTCAGGTACTGGAAGACCGCGAAGCCCTTATGGAACTGTTGCAGATACTCTGCCAGCAGCAGCAGCATTTAGTGACTCTCCCCACTGTCGCCACACAGCGCGGCGACGACATTTTCCATCGCGGCGCTGCGTGAACCTTTAATTAGAATGGTGCTGTCGCCGGGCTCGGCGCGTACCGCGTCGATCAGCGCGGCCTGGTCGGCGAAGTGCCGGCCACCGGCGCCAAAGGCCTGTACGGCATGTTTCATTTGCGGGCCGACTGCATACAGCACGTCGGCCTTGCCAATCGCGTATTCGCCAACGTCGCGGTGGCCCTGCTCCGACCAGGCACCCAGCTCGCCGATATCGCCCAGCACCAACACCTTGCGGCCGGAGAAACCGGCGAGGATGTCGATGGCGGCGCAGATCGAAGCGGGGTTGGCGTTATAGGTATCGTCGATCACCCGGGCGCCGTTGCGCGCCAGTTGCGCCACGGCACGGCCCTTGACCGGCAGCAGGCTTTCCAGACCGTTCTTGATGGCCACCAGCGGCACCGCCAGGGCGTGAGCCGCCGCAGCGGCGGCCAGCGCGTTGGCCACGTTGTGCTCACCGAGCAGATTGAGTTGCACGCGGGCCTGGCCTTCGTGGCAGAACAGCGTGAACGCCGGGCAGCCACGCGGATCGCGGCTCAGCTCGAGGGCATGGAAGTCGGCGCGGCTGTCGCGCAGGGCAAAGCTCAGTACGCGGCGACCGGCAGCACGCTTGACCCAACGCTCGAACGCCAGGTCATCGCGGTTGAGCACGGCAACGCCGCCATCGCTCAAGCCTTCGATGATCTCGCCCTTGGCCAGCACGATGTTCTCGGGGCCGCCGAACTCGCCCACGTGGGCGTTGCCGGCATTGGTGATGATCGCCACCTGCGGTTTGGTGAGGCTGACGGTATAAGCGATTTCGCCGATACCCGAAGCGCCCAGCTCGATGACCGCGCCGGTGTGCTCGGGCGCCAACTCCAGCAGGGTCAGCGGAACGCCCAGCTGATTGTTCAGGTTGCCGCGGGTCGCCAATACGGCGCCGCCATCCTCGGCGCACGAGGCGCGCAGGATGGCAGCGAGCATTTCCTTGACGGTGGTCTTGCCGCTGGAGCCGGTCACTGCGGCCAGCAGGCCGCCGTAGGCCTGGCGGTTGAGCGCGCCCAGCTGACCAAGGGCCAGGGTGGTATCGGCAACGACCAGTTGCGGCAGGTCGACATCCGCGACCTCACGCGCCACCAGTGCGGCAACGGCGCCTTTGGCGGCGACCTGGGCCAGATAGTCATGGCCATCGAAACGCGGGCCGCTGAGGGCAACGAACAACTGGCCAGGCACGATGCTGCGGCTGTCGGTGCTGACGGCCGCGAAGGCACGATCCTCGCCGACCAGGCGACCATTCAGGGCGCCGGCCACTTCGCTCAACCGCAATGCCTTAAGCATGTGCCGCCTCCCATGCTGCCAGTGCGCGACCGGCTTCCTGCAGATCGGAGAACGGCTGACGCACGCCGTCGATTTCCTGGTAATCCTCATGGCCCTTGCCGGCCAGCACCACCACATCGCCAACCTGGGCCTCGCCGATCAGCTGGGCGATGGCCTTGCCGCGGCCATGTACGAAGCGCACCTGCTCAGCGTTACGGAAGCCTTCGCGGATATCGTCGAAGATTTGCCGTGGCGCTTCGCTACGCGGGTTGTCGTCGGTGACCAGCGCGGCGTCGGCGAGGCGCTCGACCACTTCGGCCATCAGCGGGCGCTTGCCGCGATCACGGTCGCCACCGCAGCCGAACAGGCACAGCAGGCGGCCGGTCACGTGGGGGCGCAGCGCACTCAGAACCTGCTCCAGCGCGTCCGGGGTGTGGGCATAGTCGACCACCACCAGCGGCGCCTGCTGGCCACCCAGACGTTGCATACGGCCAATCGGCCCATGCAGACGCGGCAGCGCCTTGAGAATTTCGTCCAGCGGGTAATCCATGGCCACCAGGGCACCGACCACCGCCAGCAGGTTGCTGAGGTTGAAGCGGCCCAGCAGCGAGCTGCGCAGGCTGCCTTCGCCACGCGGAGTGACCAGCGTGGCGCGCACGCCCTGGTCATCGAAATGAATGTCGCGGCAGAACAGGTAGGCGCTCTGGTCTTGCAGGCTGTAACCGATCAGACGCGAATCGCGCTCCTGGGCAGCCAGCTGGCGGCCAGTCGCATCGTCCAGATTGATGACCCGGGCACGCAGGCTCGGCCAGGCGAACAGCGCAGCCTTGGCCGCCTGATAGGCCTCCATCGAGCCGTGATAATCGAGGTGATCGCGCGACAGGTTGGTGAACACCGCCACGTCGAAATCCAGCGCGGCAACCCGCCCCTGGTGCAGGCCATGGGACGAAACCTCCATGGCGATCGCGCGCGCGCCGTCCTTCTTCAGGCCGGCCAGGGTCGCCTGCACGCCGATCGGATCCGGCGTGGTGTGCAGGCCCTGAGCCAGCGCGCCATAGAAGCCGTTGCCGAGGGTACCGACGATGCCGCACCGCTCGCCGAGCAGATCCAGGGCCTGGGCCAGCAGCTGGCTGACGCTGGTCTTGCCGTTGGTGCCGGTGATGCCGACCATGTGCAGGCCGCGGCTTGGCTCGCCATAGAAGCGCCCGGCGATGGCCGACAGCTGGCCGGCCAGGCCTTTGATGGCCACCAGTTCGGCGCTTTCGGCGGCCATCGGCAACGCGCCGTCGACCTCGAAGGCAACCGCGGCGGCACCACGGAAAATCGCATCGGCAATGTGCACGCGGCCATCCTGGCGAGTGCCGGGCACGGCCAGGAACAGATCGCCAGGGCGCACCTGGCGGCTATCGAGGGTCAGCTCGCGGATCAGCACGCCGCTGCTTGCCTGAGGCAACAACTGATTCAATGGCATGGGCATCAGCCGCGCCCTCCATTATGGGTGGCCGCTGCCGGCGCATCGACTTGCGCTGCCGTGGTCTCGGGCAGGTTGTCCGGGGTGATGTTCATCAGGCGCAGGCCGCCCGCCATGACACGGCTGAATACCGGGGCCGACACCAGGCCGCCGTAGTAGCCGCTCTTGCTCGGTTCGTCGATGACCACGGCAATCGCGATGCGCGGGTTGCTCGCCGGCGCGAAGCCGGCGAACAGCGAGCGGTAGGCATTGGCCTGGTAGCCCTTGGTACCGGAAGCGGTCTTGCGCGCGGTGCCGCTCTTGCCGGCCACGTGATAACCCGGCACCTGGGCACGGAAAACCCCGCCCGGCGCTTCGATAACCTGCTGCAGCATGCCTTGCACGGTATGGGCGACATCTTCGGGAATCACCTGCACGCTGTCGCGCACGCGGTCGGTACGCGTCAGCGACATCGGCACGCTGCGCCCGCCGTTGCCGAGCACGGCATAGGCGTGGGCCAGTTGTACCGCGGTGACCGACAGGCCGTAACCGTAGGACAGCGTGGCGGTTTCCGCCTTGCGCCACTCACGGTGGTTGGGCAGATTGCCAACCCGCTCGCCCGGGAAACTCAGGCCGGTGTCCTGGCCCAGACCGACTTGCTGCATCACGTCATAAATAGCCGCGCCGCCAATGTCGAAGGCGACCTTGCTCATGCCGACGTTACTGGACTTGATGAGGATGCCGGTCAGGTCGAGCACGCCATCCGGCGCACGGGACACGTCCCTGATGGTGTAACGGCCGATCTGCAGGGTACCGCCCTGCACATCGACCTTGTCGGTCGGCTTCCAGCGCCCGGTCTCCAGCGCGGCGCTCATGGAGAACGGCTTCATGGTCGAGCCGGGCTCGAACACGTCGATCATCGCGCGGTTACGCATGGCCGCCGGCTGCAGGTTGCGACGGTTGTTCGGGTTGTAGGTCGGCTGATTGACCATGGCGAGGATTTCACCGGTCTTCACGTCGACCATCACCAGGCTGCCGGCCTTGGCACCGAACTCGACCAGCGCGTTACGCAGCTCACGGTGCGCCAGGTACTGCAGGCGCAGGTCGATGGACAGCGCCAGCGCCTTGCCAGCCTTGGCGTTCTGGGTCACCTGGACGTCACGGATCAGGCGGCCGCGGCGATCCTTGAGCACCTGGCGCTTGCCGGGTACGCCGGCCAGCCAGTCCTCGAACGCCAGCTCGACGCCTTCGCGGCCGCGGTCGTCGATGTCGGTGAAGCCGACCATATGGGCGGTCACTTCGCCCGCCGGGTAGAAACGCCGAAACTCCTCGATGGAGTAGACGCCCGGCACCTTGAGATCGAGCACCCGCTGGCCCTGCTCGGGGGTCAGGCCGCGCACCAGGTACATGAATTCGCGCTCGGCGTTGGCCTGCAGACGTTGAGCGAAGGCATTCGGCTCCTGGCCTAGGGCCGCTGCCAGCACCGGCCACTGTGCCTTGCCGGCCTGCAGCTCCTTGCCGTTGGCCCACAGCGTGGTGACCGGGGTACTGACCGCCAGCGGCTCGCCGTTACGGTCGGTGATCAGGCCACGGTGCGCCGGAATGGGAATGTGCCGCACGCTGCGCGCGTCGCCATGGGCCTTGAGGAAGTCATGGTCGAACACATGCAGTTCGAAGATACGCGCCGCAATGGCCGCGACCATCAGCGCCAGCAGCAGCATGACCAGGCGGAAGCGCCATGGGTACAGAGCCCCCTCGAGCTTCATCATGGCGCCACCATGCGCACTTCGGCGGCGTCCGGGATGCGCATCTTCAGCTGTTCGCTGGCCAGGGTCTCGATACGGTTGTGGGCCGTCCAGGTGCTTTGCTCGAGGATCAGGCGGCCCCACTCGGCCTGCGCCTTGTCACGCACGCTGAGTTCGCCATACAAGCTGTTGAGCAGTTGACGATTCCAGTGCGCACTGTAGGACACCGCCAGCGCGGAACCGAGCACGGCGACAAACAGCACCAGCATCAGCAGGCTGCCCTTGGGGAAACGCTTGCTGCTCAAGGCGCTCATCGCAGTTTCTCCGCGACACGCATGACGGCACTGCGCGAGCGCGGGTTGGCCTTGAGTTCGGCTTCCGAGGCGAACTGCGGCTTGCCGAGCAGCTTGAGGCGCGGCTCGAAGGCTTTCGGGATGATTGGCAGGTCACGCGGCAGCTTGTCCATCTCGCCCTTGGCGTGCTTGCGCATGAACTGCTTGACGATACGGTCTTCCAGGGAATGGAAGCTGATCACCACCAGGCGGCCACCGACTTCGAGATTCTCCAGCGCAGCATCCAGGCCACGCTGCAGGTCACCCAATTCGTTATTGACGTGAATGCGCAGCCCTTGGAACGCGCGAGTCGCCGGATTCTTGCCCTTTTCCCAGGCAGGATTCGCCACCGTCAGCACCTGCGCCAGATCGGCAGTGCGCTCGAACGGCTGCTCGGCACGGCGCATCACCACGGCGCGGGCCATACGCCTGGCGAACCGCTCTTCACCGTATTCCTTGAACACCCGGGCGATTTCTTCTTCCGCCGCGGTAGCGATGAACTGCGCCGCGCTGACCCCGCGCGAGGGATCCATGCGCATGTCCAGCGGGCCATCATTGAGAAAGCTGAAACCGCGCTCGGCGTCGTCCAGCTGTGGCGACGACACGCCCAGGTCAAGCAGCACGCCGCTGACCTGGCCAGCGAGGCCGCGGACAGCAAGCTCATCGCCGAGTTCCGCAAAACTTCTCTGTACAACGACAAAGCGGCCGTCTTCGGCCGCTAGCGTATTTCCAGTCGCGATTGCCAGTGGGTCCTTGTCGAACCCCAGCAAGCGACCGCCTGGCCCGATCCTGTCGAGGATCAGCCGGCTGTGCCCGCCCCGCCCGAACGTGCCATCCACATAGCAGCCATCGGCGCGCAAGGAGAGCGCCGTAACGGCCTCCTCGAGCAACACGGTGATATGGCGGAAGGTAGAGGTCATGTTCACAGGATCAGGTCACGAAGGTCATCGGAAAGAGCACCCGGTTGCTTGATGGCGGCCAGATCGGCATCGGCCACGGCATTCCAGGAATCCTCGTCCCACAGTTGAAATTTATTGAGCTGCCCCACCAACATCGCGCGCTTGTCCAGCTTGGCGTACTCACGCAGACGCGGCGGAACCAGAAAACGACCACTGCCATCCAGCTCGAGATCGACGGCATTACCAATCAGCAGACGTTGCAGGCGGCGGTTCTCTTCACGGAAGGAGGCCAGCTCGCGCAGCTTGTTCTCGATGATTTCCCACTCCGGCAGCGGGTAGACACAAAGGCAGGGATCGATGGCATCGATGGTGACGATGAGCTGGCCAGCCGAACGCGAAACGAGCTCGTCCCGATACCGACTTGGCATCGCGAGCCGCCCCTTGGCGTCAAGACTTATGGCATTAGCTCCGCGAAACACGATCGCGTTTCCCCTTAATTAGGCATCAGCATCCAAAAAAACCCACTTCATGCCACTTTTCACCACCGGAGCACACTATAGGAACGCGCGTACCCCACCGTCAAGGCGCGCCAGAACGGAAAATTCCTTATAGAACGGAGATTTAGCGAATAAATGAGAAGTGGGACGAGCGCCCAGGGCGGGAAAGATGGCTAAAAAACAAACACATACCGACACCTACCCAACGAACTTAAAGTAGTTTGTTAAGAGTAAGATTTTTTCGGTATTAAAAAGGAGGGGAAGGAGCACAAAGCAGAAGAGGTGGAGAGTCGATCTGTAAGCCGGGTTCTGTCGAGGACAGTCATTCCTCTACGACGCACATCACTGTACGCCTTTAGCAACCTACCCGGTTCCAGCGCGGGCCACGCCAATGGAACCCTATTTGGTCTTGCTCCGAGTGGGGTTTGCCTAGCCACGGACTGTTACCAGCCGTGCGGTGCGCTCTTACCGCACCTTTTCACCCTTACCGGCGCCGAAGCGCTTAGGCGGTTATTTTCTGTGGCACTTTCCGTAGGCTCGCGCCTCCCAGGCGTTACCTGGCACTCCGCCCTATGGAGCCCGGACTTTCCTCCCCCTTCCAGATGGAAGGCAGCGACTGTCCGATCGACTCTCCGCTGACAAGGGTAACCGCTGCAACCCGCCGAGAACAAGATCAACCGTCTTGCTGACGCTCCAGCGCAGCCTGATAAAGCAGATTCTTGCGCACCCCGGTGATCTGCGCCGCCAGCGCCGCCGCACGCTTGAGCGGCATTTCGGCGAGCAACAGGTCGAGCACGCGCAGCGCCTCGACACTTACTGCAGCCTCGTCTTCCGGCGCCTGCCAGCCGGCCACCAGCACCACGCATTCGCCGCGCTGCTGGTTGGCATCGGCCGCCACCCACTCGCACAACTGATCGAGTGGCAGTCCTTGCAGGGTTTCGAAGGTTTTGGTCAGCTCGCGGGCCAGCAGGGCCTGGCGCTCGCCGCCGAACACGTCGCGCATGTCCTGCAGGCACTCGAGGATGCGGTGCGGCGCCTCATAGAAGATCAAGGTACGCGGCTCCTCGCGCACCAGCTCGAGGCGTGCGCGACGGCCCACGGTCTTGGCCGGCAGAAACCCTTCGAAAACGAAGCGATCCGATGGCAGGCCGGCCGCCGACAAGGCGGCGATCAACGCACACGCGCCTGGTACCGGCACGACCCGCACCCCCGCTGCCCGAGCCTGGCGCACCAGGTGGTAGCCGGGATCGGAAATCAGCGGCGTGCCGGCATCGGAAATCAGCGCCACGTCGTCCCCGGCCAGCAGGCGCTCGATGAAGCGATTGCCCTCGTCACGCTCGTTGTGCTCGTGGCAGGCCGCCAATGGCGTGCCGATGCCGAAGTGTTGCATCAGCCGCGCCGAGTGCCGGGTGTCCTCGGCAGCGATCAGCGTGACCGCGCCGAGCACCTTCAATGCCCGGGCACTGAGGTCGTCGAGATTGCCAATGGGCGTCGCCACCACGAACAGAGTGCCCGCGGCGCTTCGGGGTGCTTCATTAGCGATCACGGCAATGCCTCTTCATATAAATGGAAAGCGGCCATTGTAACGCGAGCGAACCGCTCGGGCGGATAGCTACCGCCAAGGCAAGTGCCTGCGACCTCTGCGTACCGGTTAACACCTTCGTCGTCGCGCCAAGGCGGTGCCTTGGGTACAATCCCGCGTTCATTTGCTCAAGAACCGGAATCGCTTACATGATTGCCTGCCTGCGTCCGCTCTCTGCACTCTGCCTAGCCGGCCTGCTCGTTGCCTGCAGCAGCTCGCCTTCCTCGAACCTCGGCGAACTGCCCCGCACGCCCCAGGCCAGCGTGGAGCAGATGCTCCAGCAAGCCGGCAGCAGCCAGGATGAAGATGCCCAGTTGCTGCGCCTGTCGGCCGCCGACCTGGCCGCCAAGCAGGGCAACGTGCAACGCGCCGAGAGCATTCTCGGGCAGGTTGACCTGCAGTTGCTCAAGCCGGCGCAGCAGATCTACGCCAGCACCCTCAAGGCCGAGCTGGCCCTGGCACGCAATGACGCCAAAGCCGCCTTGAACGCCTTGTCCCACCCCAGCCTGGAGCGCCTCGGCGAACTGCCGGTCGAGCAGCAGACGCGCACTCAACTGGCACGCGCCAACGCCCTCGAAAAGGATGGTCAGCTTCTCGCCGCTGCCCGCGAGCGGGTGTTCATCGCCCCGCTGCTGAGCGGCGACGAGGCGCAGCGCAATCAGGACCATATCTGGAGCCTGGTCTCCAGCCTGCCGGCAGAGCCGGCGCCGACCGCTGCCGACGCCGACCTGGCCGGCTGGCTGTCGCTGGCCCAGGTGGCGAAAACCGTTGGCACGCTCAAACAGCAGCAGGACGCCATCGACAACTGGCTGGCCCAGCACCCGAACCATCCGGCGGCCAAGCAACTGCCCAAGGCCCTCGCCGACCTCCGCGCGCTGTCCAGCAAGCCGCTGCAGAAGATCGCCCTGCTGCTGCCCCAGGAAGGCCAGCTGGCCTCGGTATCGCGCGCCCTGCGTGATGGTTTCCTGGCTGCCCACTACCAGGCGCAGCAGGCCGGCGAACAGCCGCCGCAAATCCAGCTTTACGACAGTGCCCGCCTGACCTCGCTGGATGACTTCTACCGCCAGGCAAAAGCCGATGGCGTGGAGCTGGTGATCGGCCCACTGGAAAAGAACCTGGTCACCCAACTGGGTAACCGTGACCAGCTACCGATCACCACCCTGGCCCTGAACTATGCCGACCCGGGCGCCAAGAGCCCGGCCCAGCTGTTCCAGTTCGGCCTGGCCGCCGAAGACGAGGCCCGCGAGGTCGCCCGCCGCGCCTGGGCCGACGGCATGCGCAGCGCCGTCGCCCTGGTGCCCAAGGGCGAGTGGGGCAACCGCGTACTGGATGCCTTCCGCCAGAGCTGGCAAGCCGCCGGTGGTACCTTCCTGGGCGCCGAGCAGATCGACCAGCCGGTCGACATGGCAGGCCAGGTCGCCCGCCTGCTGCAGGTCAACGGCACCTCGCGCCGTCAGGACGTGGACTTCATCTTCCTCGCCGCCACGCCGCAACAGGCCCAGCAGATCAAGCCCACCCTGGCTTACCAGTACGCTGGCGACGTGCCGGTGTATGCCACCTCGCACCTGTTCAGCGGCAGCATGAGTGCGGCCCAGTACCGCGACCTGGACGGCATCCGCTTCTGCGAAACCCCCTGGCTGCTGGATGCCAACGACCCGCTGCGCCAGCAGGTCAACAGCCAGTGGCCACAAGCCGGCGGCAGCCTGGGGCGCCTGTACGCCATGGGCGTCGACGCCTTCCGCCTGGCACCGCGCCTCGACCAGCTCAAGACGCTGCCTGATAGCCGCGTCGAGGGCCTGTCCGGCAACCTGAGCCTGAACGCCGCGCAGCGTGTCGAGCGCCGGTTGCCCTGGGCGCAGTTCAGCAATGGCCAGGTTCAGCGCCTGCCTGAAAGCAACATTGAGTGACGATCCGCGCCATGTCAGCGGGCGAGCGGCCGAAGCCCTCGCCTGTGAGCACCTGCAAAGCCATGGCCTGCGCCTGATCTGCCAGAACTGGCGCGGTCAGCGTGGCGAACTCGATCTGGTCATGCTCGATGGCGATACAGTAGTATTCGCCGAAGTGCGCTACCGCAAGCACAGTGCCTGGGGTGGTGCGGTCGAAAGCGTCGACAGGCGCAAGCGTGACAAGCTGATCGCCACGGCCATGCAATTTCTGCAACAGGAGAAGCGCTGGGCCAAACATCCCTGCCGTTTCGATGTCATAGCCGTAGGCCATGGCAGACCCGTATCACTGGAATGGATCAGAAACGCCTTCGACAGTTGAAGCCAAGGCTCGCTGCCATACCCTGATTCACCGCCACCTCCAACGACAGCGCAACGCGCCCTCGCGGCCAGCGCCTCGTTACAGTCAAGGTCAAAGCTCTACATGGACATGCAAGCCCGTATTCGCCAGCTGTTTCAAGCCAGCATCGAAACCAAGCACCACGCCATGGAGGTACTGCCTCCATTCATCGAGCATGCCAGCCAGGTGATGGTTCAGGCACTGCTCAGCGAAGGCAAGATTCTCTCCTGCGGCAATGGTGGCTCAGCCGGTGACGCGCAGCATTTCTCGTCCGAACTGCTCAACCGTTTCGAGCGCGAGCGCCCCAGCCTGCCGGCGATCGCCCTGACCACCGACAGCTCGACGATCACCTCGATCGCCAACGATTACAGCTACAACGAAGTCTTTTCCAAGCAGATCCGCGCCCTGGGCCAGCCGGGCGATGTATTGCTGGCGATTTCCACCAGCGGCAACTCGGCCAACGTGATTCAAGCCATCCAGGCCGCCCATGATCGGGAAATGACCGTGGTGGCCCTCACCGGCCGCGACGGCGGCGGCATGGCCTCGCTGCTGCTGCCCGAAGACGTCGAGATTCGCGTGCCGTCAAAGGTCACGGCGCGCATCCAGGAAGTTCATCTGTTGGCCATACACTGCTTGTGCGACCTTATCGACAGTCAACTGTTTGGGAGTGAAGAATGACCCGTTCACCACTGATCTTCGCCGTTTTGGCCCTGAGCCTGATCCTCGGCGGTTGCGGCAGCCGCAGCATCGGCAACAAGATCGACGACCAGTTCGTCGGCCCCGACGTGGCCAACGCCATCACCCGTGCCCACGCCGACCTCGCCAGCCCCACCTCACGCATCGTGGTGACCAGCTACAACGGCGTGATCCTGATCGCCGGGCAGACGCCGCGCGCCGAACTGAAGAGCATGGCCGAGCAGGCCGCACGCACCGTGCAAGGCGTACGCAAGGTGCACAATGAGCTGCAGGTGCAGCAGCCCACCTCGCTGCTGGCACGCAGCAACGATTCGCTGCTGACCACCAAGATCAAGACCCAGATGCTCGCCGACAGTGGCGTGCCTGGCAGCCGCATCAAGGTGATCACCGAGAACGGTATCGTCTACCTGCTCGGCGTGGTCAGCCGCCAGGAAGCCAACGCCGCGAGCAACGTGGTGCAGAGCACCTCGGGCGTACAGAAGATCATCAAGCTGTTCCAGTACACCGACTGATCACGACGCGCCACGAAAAACGCCAGCCAGGCAGCGCCTGACTGGCGTTTTTTTATAGCTGCCGCTCAGGCAGACAGCGCAATATCGCTTCCCTGCCAGCCATCCGCCTGCCTGGAAACCACCAGCAGACGGTGGCCTACCCCCAGCGTAGAGGCGACGCAACGCCCCTGCTCATCCCACAACGCACTGCGCCCTGCTGCAGCCCAGCCGCCCGTAGGGCCGCCATGATTGGCCATCAGCACCGCCATGCCGTGACGCTGCGCGTAGCCCTGCAACAGCGAGCTGTCATGGGGATAACCGCCCTCGCCGACCAGCACACTGGCCGCATACACCAGGGCGCCACGCTCTGCTGCCTTCGCGGGGTGCTCGGCATGAGCGAACTCGGCGCACACCGACAACGCCACCGACATGCCCCCGACAAGCAGCAACTCGCCGCCCTGGCCAGCGCTGAAAAACCGCTCTTCACCCGCGTGCAGATACTGTTTGGTGTAGATGGCCCGCGAGCCATCGGGGTGAAGAATGCAGGCCGCGATTTGCGGCCTGTCGTACCCTGGAACACGCAATGGCAAACCGACCACCGTGGTCATCCCCGCAGCCATGGTCAGGCTGCACAGTGGCTCGAGCAACGGACTGTCGGCAGGCTGTGCCAGCGTATCGGCCAGTGCCGGCTCATAGCCACTGAGTGACAGCTCCGGGAAGATGATCAACCCCGCACCCAGCTCACTGGCGTGGCGCATGAAATTCAGATGCAGCGCGAGATTGGCAGCGAGATCGCCAGCCTGCACCGCACATTGAGCCGCTACCAGAACAGGTGATGCCATGAGCTTCTCCGCGCAAAGCACAACCTTAACGCAACCTCTGCAATGCGAAAACGAGCGGCAATAAAAAAGCCAGTCAGGTCACCCTGACTGGCTTTCTTGTAGCAGCGGCGTTAGCCCGGATCAGACACCCGAAGCTTTGGCAGCGGCAACGTCCTTGATGGACAGCTTGATGCGGCCGCGGTTGTCGACGTCCAGTACCAGCACTTCGACCTCCTCGCCTTCCTTCAGGATGTCGGTGACCTTCTCTACGCGCGCATCGCTGAGCATGGAGATGTGCACCAGACCGTCCTTGCCCGGCAGGATGTTGACGAATGCGCCGAAGTCGACGATGCGCTCAACCTTGCCGACGTAGATCTTGCCGATCTCGGCTTCTGCGGTGATACCCAGAACGCGCTGACGCGCGGCTTCTGCAGCATCCTTGGTTTCGCCGAAGATCTTGATCGAGCCGTCGTCTTCGATATCGATCGATGCCTTGGTCTCTTCGCAGATGGCGCGGATGGTGGCGCCGCCTTTACCGATGACGTCGCGAATCTTGTCCTGATCGATCTTCATGGCGATCATGGTCGGCGCATTTTCCGACAGTTCGCTACGCGATTGAGCAATGACCTGATTCATCTGGCCGAGGATATTCAGGCGCGCTTCCAGGGCCTGGCCTAGGGCGATTTCCATGATTTCTTCGGTGATGCCCTGGATCTTGATGTCCATCTGCAGCGCGGTGACGCCATTGGCGGTACCGGCAACCTTGAAGTCCATGTCGCCCAGGTGATCTTCGTCACCGAGGATGTCGGTCAGCACGGCGAACTTCTCGCCTTCCTTGACCAGGCCCATGGCGATACCGGCAACCGGTGCCTTCATCGGTACACCGGCGTCCATCAGGGCCAGGGAAGCGCCGCACACGGAAGCCATCGAAGACGAACCGTTGGATTCGGTGATTTCCGATACCACACGGATGGTGTACGGGAACACATCAGCGGCCGGCAGCATGGCCTGCACCGAACGACGCGCCAGACGGCCGTGACCGATTTCGCGACGACCCGTGGCGCCCATGCGACCACACTCGCCCACCGAGTACGGCGGGAAGTTGTAGTGCAGCATGAAGGGGTCTTTCTTCTCGCCTTCGAGGGTGTCGAGCAGCTGTGCGTCACGGGCGGTACCTAGGGTGGCAACCACCAGCGCCTGGGTTTCGCCGCGGGTGAACAGCGCCGAACCGTGGGTCTTGTCGAGAACACCGACTTCGATGTTCAGGCCACGTACGGTACGGGTGTCACGGCCATCGATACGCGGCTTGCCGTTGACGATGTTCTCGCGCACGGTGCGGTATTCGATTTCGCCGAAGGCTTCTTTGACTTCACCCGCGGAAGGCTGGCCTTCTTCGCCGGAGAACCTGGCAACCACCTGATCTTTCAGCTCGCCAAGGCGCGCGTAACGATCCTGCTTGATGGTGATGGTGTACGCCTGGGAGATCGCGTCGCCGAACTCGCTACGGATAGCCGACAGCAGTGCGGTGTTTTCCGCTTTTGGCTGCCAGTCCCAGGTCGGTTTGGCGGCTTCGGCGGCCAGCTCGGTAACGGCCTGGATAACCGCCTGGAATTCGTCATGGGCGAACAGTACGGCGCCCAGCATCTGGTCTTCGGTCAGCTCTTTGGCTTCCGATTCGACCATCAGCACGGCGTCTTTGGTACCGGCCACGACCATGTCCAGGCTGGACGCCTTGAGCTGCTCGTAAGTCGGGTTGAGCAGGTAGCCGGTTTCCGGGTGGAAGGCTACGCGGGCGGCGCCGATCGGGCCGTTGAAAGGGATGCCGGAGATCGCCAGAGCAGCCGAGGTACCGATCATCGCCGCGATGTCCGGGTCGGTCTTCTTGCTGGTGGAAACCACGGTGCAGATGACCTGCACTTCGTTCTGGAAGCCTTCCGGGAACAGCGGACGGATCGGGCGATCGATCAGGCGCGAGGTCAGGGTTTCTTTCTCGCTCGGGCGCGCTTCACGCTTGAAGAAGCCGCCTGGGATCTTGCCCGCTGCGTAGGTTTTTTCCTGGTAGTGGACCGACAGGGGGAAGAAGCCCTTGCTCGGGTCGGCGGTCTTGGCACCGGTAACGGCAACCAGCACGCTGACGTCGTTATCGACGGTGACCAGCACGGCGCCGGAGGCTTGACGGGCGATACGGCCAGTCTCGAGGGTTACGGTCGACTGACCGAATTGAAATTTCTTGATTACCGGGTTCACGGTGTTTTCCTTCTCTCTGTTGCCTTTGGGGAAACGGTTTCTTGCGAATTCGTGGGCAGTGGCTTCGGGAGTCGGCCCGGCGCTGTCCAAGCGGGTGAAGCGTCAAAACGGATGAAGCATAAACGCAAAAGCTGGAAGCGGGGCGAGCCCACTTCCAGCTTTTGCGGTCAACGGCGCATAAGCATTGCTTAGCGACGCAGACCCAGGCGACCGATCAGGGCGCTGTAACGGCTGGTGTCTTTACCCTTCAGGTAGTCCAGCAGCTTGCGGCGCTGGTTAACCATACGGATCAGGCCACGACGCGAGTGGTGGTCTTTGCCGTTGGCCTTGAAGTGGCCTTGCAGCTTGTTGATGTTAGCGGACAGCAGAGCAACCTGAACTTCCGGGCTACCGGTATCGCCTTCGGCTTGCTTGTAGTCGTTAACGATCTGAGCTTTTTCTTCAACGCTGAGTGCCATGTGGGCATCCTCTCATCTGGAGATTGTCGCGAGCGACAGTCTCAATAGGCCGGGAATCGCTTCCCGTGTTTTAAAAGGAGGTATGACCGTGCCTATTGACAGCCACCCTCGATACGAGCCGCCTGAGCGGCTCGCCACGGTCACGCAGACCGAATAAGGCGACGCGGCGCAATGCGCCCGTCTTCGCTCACTTCACCGATACCGATGAAGCGACCGTTGTGATCCTGTACCCGCACCATGCCGAACTTCGGCGCATCCGCGGCGCGGACGGGCTGCCCTTGCAGCCAATAGAACGAACTGTGCTCCGAGAAGCTCAGCAGCGGCCAGTGTTCCAGGCCGCTGTCCACCGGATGCAGGAAACGATCTACCGCTTCGTTGCCGCCATCGGCGTGCACCTGCTCCAGCTCTTCCAGGGTAACGGTCTGCGGCAAGCCGAACGGTCCGGCCTTGACCCGACGCAACTCGGCGACATGCGCGCCACACCCCAGCAGGTGACCAATATCCTCGACCAGCGTACGGATATAGGTGCCCTTGCTGCAATCCACCGCCAGGCTCGCCTTGTCGGCGGCGCAGCTGAGTAGTTCCAGGCGCGCAATAGTAACAGAACGCGCCTCGCGCTCCACTACTTCTCCTGCGCGCGCCAGCTTGTACAGCGGCTGACCGTCGCGCTTGAGCGCCGAGTACATCGGCGGCACCTGGCTGATGTCGCCACGAAAGCGCGGCAGCAGCGCTTCGATGTCGCCCGCCGCAACGTTGACGTCACGCCGCTCGATCACCTCGCCCTCGGCATCGGCCGTGGTGGTGGTGACGCCCAGCTGCATGACCGTCTCGTAACCCTTGTCGGCATCGAGCAGGTACTGGGAAAACTTGGTCGCCTCGCCGAAGCACAACGGCAACACGCCGGTCGCCAAGGGGTCGAGGCTACCGGTGTGCCCGGCCTTCTCGGCGTTGAGCAACCAGCGCACCTTCTGCAGCGCGGCGTTGGAGCTGAAGCCCTTGGGCTTGTCGAGCAGGATGATGCCGTCGACCTTGCGACGAATACGCTTTACCTGGGCCACGTACTTACTCCTTGGCCTCGGTATTGTTGTCGCCGTGCTTGCTGTCCTCGGTTACCGCGCGCTCGATCAGCGCCGACAATTGAGCACCACGAATCACGCTCTCATCGTAGTGAAAACGCAGGTTCGGCACGCTACGCAGCTTCATCGCCTTGCCCAGCTGCATGCGCAGAAAGCCGCTGGCGTCGTTGAGCACCTTGAGGCTTTGCGCGATAGGGTCGACGCCCTCTTCCGGCTCGGCACCCATGACGGTGACGAATACCTTGGCGTGGCTGGCGTCACGGCTGACATCCACCGCCGTGACGGTCACCAGCCCACCCAGGCGCGGGTCTTTGACTTCGGTGCGAATCAGCTGCGCCAACTCGCGTTGAATCTGGTCGCCGATGCGCTGGGCACGGCTATAGTCTTTGGCCATCGTTGTTACCTTCCACTCGTCTCGATGCCTGCAAAAGCACCGGACTCAAAAGCGGCAAACGCCCGGCCGCGCAAAAGCGGGGCCGGGCGTTGCGTGTTGCGACTCGCGATTACAGGCTGCGAGCCACCTGGACTTTCTCGAACACTTCGATCTTGTCGCCGACCTTGACGTCGTTGTAGCTCTTCACCGCGATACCGCACTCCATGCCGTTACGCACTTCGGCCATATCGTCCTTGAAGCGACGCAGGGACTCCAGCTCGCCTTCGAAGATCACCACGTCGTCGCGCAGTACGCGGATCGGGCGGTTACGGTAAACCGTACCCTCGACCACCATACAACCGGCGACCGCACCGAACTTCGGCGAACGGAACACGTCACGGACTTCGGCGATACCCAGGATGTTCTCGCGAACATCGCTGCCGAGCATACCGGTGAGCGCCTTCTTGACGTCCTCGATGATGTCGTAGATGACGTTGTAGTAGCGCATGTCCAGGCCTTCGGCCTCGACGATCTTGCGCGCACCTGCATCGGCACGAACGTTGAAGCCGAACAGCACGGCGTTGGACGCCAGCGCCAGGTTGGCATCGGACTCGGTGATACCACCGACACCGCCGCCGACGACGCGCACTTGCACTTCGTCGTTACCCAGGCTGCCGAGCGAGCCTTGCAACGCTTCCAGGGAACCACGGACGTCGGATTTGAGGACGATGTTGAGCGTCTTCTTCTCTTCCTGGCCCATGTTCTCGAAGATGTTTTCCAGCTTGCCTGCGTGAGCACGCGCCAGTTTCACTTCGCGGAACTTGCCCTGACGGAACAGCGCGACTTCACGTGCCTTCTTCTCGTCGGCGACCACAGTCATGTCGTCACCGGCTTCAGGCGTGCCGTCGAGACCGAGGATCTCGACCGGGATCGCCGGACCGGCTTCCTTGATCGGCTTGCCGTTCTCGTCGAGCATGGCGCGGATGCGGCCATAGTTCGAACCGACCAGCACCATGTCGCCCTGACGCAGGGTACCGTCCTGAACCAGCACGGTAGCGACCGGACCACGGCCCTTGTCGAGACGCGACTCGACCACCACGCCACGGCCCGGGGCCGACGGGGTTGCCTTGAGCTCGAGCACTTCGGCTTGCAGCAGAACGGCTTCGAGCAGTTCGTCGACACCGGTACCGACCTTGGCCGAAACAGGTACGAACGGCGTATCACCGCCCCACTCTTCCGACGTCACGCCGTGTACCGACAGTTCGCTACGGATACGATCGAGATCAGCGCCCGGCTTGTCGATCTTGTTCACCGCCACCACCAGCGGCACGCCAGCAGCGACAGCGTGCTGAACGGCTTCGATGGTCTGCGGCATCACGCCGTCGTCCGCCGCCACGACCAGAATCACGATGTCGGTGGCCTTGGCACCACGGGCACGCATTGCGGTAAACGCAGCGTGGCCTGGGGTATCGAGGAAGGTCACCATGCCGCGCTCAGTTTCCACGTGGTAGGCGCCGATGTGCTGGGTGATACCACCCGCCTCACCGGAAGCGACCTTGGCACGACGGATGTAGTCGAGCAGCGAGGTCTTACCGTGGTCAACGTGGCCCATGACGGTCACGACCGGCGCACGGGAGAACTCTTCGCCTTCGTACTTCAGCGACTCGGCCAGGGAATCTTCCAGGGCCGTGTCACTGACCAGGGTCACCTTGTGGCCCAGCTCTTCAGCGACCAGCTGGGCAGTTTCCTGATCCAGAACCTGGTTGATGGTGGCTGGCGTGCCCAGCTTGAACATGAACTTGATGATTTCAGCAGCCTTGACCGACATCTGCTGGGCGAGATCGCCCACCGTGATGGTCTCGCCGATTTTCACTTCGCGCACGATAGGGCCGGTCGGGCTCTGGAACCCGTGGGCGTTGCGCTTCTTCAGCTTGGCCTTGCCACGGCCACCACGACGGAAGCCATCGCTTTCTTCGTCGGTGGTACGTGGAGCAACACGCGGAGCAGGCGCCTTTTCCTTGACGGTCGGGCGATGCTGAGTCGTCTTGCGGTCACCGCCACGGCGATCGGCGTCATCATTACGGGCCTTGTCTGGGCGACGCGGCTCGTCTTTCTTGCGCTCATCGGCGGCAGGCGCAGCAACCGGAGTGCTCACCGGCGCAGGCGCTGCTTCAACCGGAGCAGCTGCTGCAGCGGCAGGCGAAGAAGTCTGGCGCTTGGCCTCATCTTCGGCTTTACGCTTGGCTTCTTCCTCGGCCTTCAGGCGAGCGGCTTCCGCAGCGGCGCGCTGCTCTTCGAGCGCACGCTGCTTCTCGGCCTCGATCTCTTCGTTGCTGCGCTCGACGAAGGTCTTCTTCTTGCGCACTTCAACGCTGATGGTCTTGCTGCCAGCGACCCGCAGGGTGCTGGTGGTCTTGCGCTGCAAGGTAATCTTGCGCGGCGCTTCGGCTTTCTTCTCGCCGTGGCTGCTTTTCAGATGAGCAAGCAGGGCCTGCTTCTCATTGTCGGTGACAACTTGCTCGGCACTGCTGTGCGGCAAACCCGCCTCTCGCATCTGCTGCAGCAGGCGCTCTACCGGTGTGTCGACCACTTGGGCCAGTTCTTTCACCGTGACTTGCGTCATGCACTTCTCTCCTCAGGCCGTAAAACTTACTCGAACCAATGGGCTCGGGCGGCCATGATCAGCTTGCCGGCACGCTCTTGGTCGATGCCGTCGATGTCGAGCAGGTCGTCAATAGACTGCTCGGCCAGGTCTTCGCGGGTAACCACACCGCGCACTGCCAGTTCCTGCGCCAGGCCTTTGTCCATACCCTCGACTTCGAGGAGGTCTTCGGCCGGCTGGGCGTCTGCCAGCTTTTCTTCTGTGGCGATGGCTTTGGTCAGCAAACGATCCTTCGCTCGCGAGCGCAGTTCATTGACGATTTCTTCATCGAAACCATCGATGCTGAGCATCTCTTCCATCGGCACGTAAGCGATTTCTTCCAGGCTGGTAAAGCCTTCTTCGACCAGCACCTGCGCCAGCTCTTCGTCGACTTCCAACTCGTCGATGAAGCCCTGCAGGATGTCGCCGGTCTCAGCTTGCTGCTTGGCCTGGATGTCCGCTTCGGTCATCACGTTCAGCGTCCAGCCAGTCAGCTGGCTAGCCAGGCGAACGTTCTGACCGCCACGGCCAATCGCTTGCGCCAGGTTGTCTTCGCCTACGGCGATGTCCATGGCGTGAGCATCTTCATCGACGATGATCGCCGCGACTTCAGCCGGCGACATGGCGTTGATGACGAACTGCGCCGGGTTGTCGTCCCATAGCACGATGTCCACACGTTCGCCGACCAGTTCGCCGGAGACCGCTTGCACACGCGAGCCGCGCATACCGATGCAGGCACCCTGCGGGTCGATACGCTTGTCCTTGGAACGCACGGCAATCTTGGCGCGCGAACCTGGATCGCGGGAAGCAGCCTTGACCTCGATGAGGCCTTCGGCAATTTCCGGCACTTCGATGCGGAACAGTTCGATCAGCATTTCCGGCGCGGTACGCGACAGGATCAGCTGCGGGCCGCGGTTCTCGGTGCGGATTTCCTTGAGCAGTGCACGCAAGCGCACACCCACACGGAAAGTCTCACGCGGGATAATGTCTTCGCGAGCCAGCAACGCTTCAGCGTTGGCACCCAGATCGACGATCACATTGTCACGGGTAACCTTTTTCACGGTGCCGGCGATGATCTCGCCCAGACGCTCGCGGTAGGCTTCAACCACCTGGGCACGCTCGGCCTCGCGCACCTTCTGCACGATGACCTGCTTGGCGGTCTGCGCGGCGATACGGCCGAACTCGATGGACTCGACCTTTTCTTCGAGCACATCACCGACCTTGGCGTTCGCCTCGACGGCACGCGGCATGTCGGTCGTTACCTGGTGAGCCGGGTCATCGAAGTCTTCCTCTTCGACCACGGTCCAGCAACGGAAAGTCTCATAGCTGCCGGTCTGGCGATTGATCGCCACGCGCAGCTCGACTTCGTCTTCAAAACGTTTCTTGGTCGCCGTGGCCAGAGCCAGTTCGAGCGCCTCGAAAATAACAGCGGCCGGCACACCCTTTTCATTGGATACCGACTCAACAACCAGCAGTACTTCTTTGCTCATCGTACGCCTCGCCTTTCGCAATCCATTGGGATCCACGCATTCCGCGAATCCCGCGGGATCCGTGTCTCAATCAAACCGGGGGATAATATTGGCCTTGTCGATCAGATCGATCGGCAAAAGGAACTCGTGGTCATCCACCTGCACCACCACGTCTTCCTCCTCCACACCGCGGAGCAGACCCTGGAAGTTGCGGCGCCCTTCGAACGGCGAGCGCAACTTGATTTTTACCTGCTCGCCGGCGTGACTGGCGAACTGCGTCAATGTGAACAGCGGCCGATCCATGCCAGGCGACGACACCTCGAGGGTGTACTCGGCGGCGATGGGGTCCTCAACATCGAGAACACCACTGATCTGGCGGCTGACCTTTTCGCAATCATCGATAAGGATGCCATCGGCATGATCGATGTAGATACGCAGCAAGGAATGCCGACCCTGAGACAGGAACTCGATACCCCAGCACTCGTAACCAAGCGCCTCGACGACCGGGGCCACCAAGGCCTGCAACTGTTCTAGCTTGCTCGACACCTGAACCCCTCGCGCATGCTGTGCAAATGAAAAATGGGCGAAACGCCCATCCATAAAACCGTCCGTGCGACGGCAAAACTGTCTTCCAGCTAGCAAAAAGCCCCTTGAAAGGGGCTCTATTGCTAACCGATCGCGAGAACTGGAGCTAACCGACAACCTTCGGGGCACAAGCCCGACGAGCTACCGGACTACCCAATCCCGCTGCAAAACTGGGAGCGGATTATACGACCTAACCCTCTAACGG
The DNA here is from genome assembly GCF_031119625.1 of Pseudomonas sp. G34. Taxonomy (GTDB): domain Bacteria; phylum Pseudomonadota; class Gammaproteobacteria; order Pseudomonadales; family Pseudomonadaceae; genus Aquipseudomonas. Next base: position 302,036 of record NZ_JAVHZV010000023.1, on the reverse strand, counting down.
GTCAACCAAACCCCCAGAAACAGAAAAGCCCGCATGCAGCGAGCTCTTCTGTTCAATTGGTACCGAGAAGGGGACTCGAACCCCTACAGCCTATGGCCACTACCACCTCAAGGTAGCGTGTCTACCAATTCCACCACCTCGGCAATTTGACACTTACTTCTCTTCGGGAGCCTGAGGTACATCTTGCTCGCTCGAAGTTGGCGCCTGCTGTTGCTCAAGCACCGGCACATCCTCTGCAGGCTTGTTACCCTGCGGCACTTCCATCACTGCCGGATCAGGCAAACCAGCCTGGCCCAGTGTATCAGACTTTTGATTAGCAAAATACGCTAACCCCAAGCTGGTAATGAAAAAACTGGCCGCGAGTATAGCAGTAACTCGGCTCAGAAAGGTAGTGCTTCCTTGACTACCGAAAACGGTATTCGAAGCACCCGCGCCGAACGAAGCACCTGCATCGGCACCTTTACCCTGCTGCAGCAGAACCAGCACAACCACACCGATCGCAGCCAGCAGATGAAGAACTACAACGCCTGTTTCCAGCATATTCTTAGTTTCCTGCAGCGCGACAGATCGCGCCGAACTCATCCGCATTCAGAGAGGCTCCACCCACAAGCCCCCCATCGATATCAGGCATACCGAAAAGCTCGGCTGCATTGGCGGCCTTGACGCTGCCGCCATAAAGAATTCTCAAACCACTTGCCACTTGCGGGTCTTTCGCAGCGACCTGCGCACGAATCGCCGCATGCACATCCTGCGCTTGCTGAGGCGTCGCCGTCAGCCCGGTACCAATGGCCCAGACCGGCTCATACGCCACCACCGCACGCGAAAGCACTGCAACCCCCAGCGCCTCGATCACGCTGTCGAGCTGAGCGGCAACCACCTTGAGGGTTTCGCCCGCTTCGCGCTGCTCCAGGGTCTCCCCGACGCACAGCACCGGCACCAGCCCCTTGAGCTGAGCCGCCGCGAACTTGCGCACCACCTGCTCGTCGCTGTCACCCAGAATCAGGCGACGCTCGGAGTGACCGACCAGCACCAGCTGGCAACCGGCATCGCGCAATTGCTCGCTCGACACCTCTCCGGTCAATGCACCCTGCTCAGCCTCGACCGCACAGTCCTGCGCACCTACCGACAGCGCAACACCCTTGAGCCCCTCGACAACTTGACCGAGGTGAACACTGACAGGAAACACCGCAACCTCGACATCAGCAGGCAGTGCCTGCCGATTCAGACCATCGATCAGCTCTGCGACACTGGCGCGGGTACCGTGCATTTTCCAGTTACCAGCAACCATTGAGCGACGCATGCTTTACCTCGTTGGTCAAAGAGGGCGCAGATGTTACCCAACCGCTTGTGGACTGGCAAGCCGAATCAAGCACAGACACGCGAGACAACTTCAGCCAATTCATCGGCATAGGCTCGAACCTGAATTTCGTCCTCGCCTTCGACCATTACCCGCACCAGCGGCTCGGTACCGGACTTGCGCAACAGCACGCGGCCACGGCCGGCCATGCGCTCGGTGACGCTGTCGCTGGCAGCCTGCACGTCCGCATGCTTGAGCGGGTCGATACCGCCGCCGAAGCGCACGTTGACCAGCACCTGCGGGCACTTGCGCAGCCCCTGGCGCGCCTGCGCCAGGCTCTGGTCGCGGCGACGAATGGCCAGCAGCACCTGCAGCGCGGCGACGATGGCATCGCCGGTCGTCACATGCTGGAAGCACACCAGGTGCCCGGAGTTTTCCCCGCCCAGCTGCCAGCCACGCTCGAGCAGCTCGGCGATCACATAACGGTCGCCGACATTGGCGCGCACGAACGGAATGTCCAGCTCCTTGAGAGCGAGTTCGAGCCCCAGGTTGCTCATCAGGGTGCCCACCACGCCGCCCTGCAGCTTGCCACGGGCCTGCAGATCCCTGGCAATGATGAACAGCAGCTCGTCGCCGTCCACCACCGCACCGGTGTGATCGACCATCAACACCCGATCGGCATCGCCATCGAAGGCAATCCCCAGGTCGGCGTGGCGCGCCGCCACCTCGGCCTGCAGGTTCTCGATATGGGTCGAGCCACAATCGGCATTGATGTTCAGCCCGTTGGGCTGGGCCGACAGCACCGTCACCTCGGCGCCCAGCTCCTGGAATACCGCGGGGGCCACCTTGTAGGCCGCACCATGAGCGCAATCGAGCACGATCTTCAGGCCCGAGAAGTCGGTACTGGTCGGCACGCTGCTCTTGCAGAATTCGATATAGCGGCCGGCCGCGTCATTGATCCGCGACACCTTGCCAAGCTGCTCGGACTCGACCACGGTCATCGGTGAGTCGAGCAGTTCTTCGATCATCAACTCGACTTCGTCGGGCAATTTGGTGCCCTGCCCCGAGAAGAACTTGATGCCGTTGTCATGGTGCGGATTGTGCGAGGCACTGATGACGATGCCCGCCTCGGCATGGAAGGTACGCGTCAGGTAGGCGATGGCCGGGGTCGGCATCGGGCCGAGCAGCATGACGTCAGCACCGGCAGCGGAAAGACCGGCTTCCAGTGCCGACTCGAACATATAGCCGGAAATGCGCGTGTCCTTGCCGATCAGAATGCGGCATTTGCCCTGCTTGCGGAAGGCCATGCCCGCGGCCCAACCGAGCTTGAGCATGAAGTCGGGGGTGATCGGGTAATGACCAACGCGCCCACGAATACCGTCGGTGCCAAAATACTTGCGACTCAAAACGACAACTCCTTTGTTTATTTACTGCGCCGCCTCGACCGCGGCGACCATGCGCACCACGTCGACGGTTTCCGCCACATCGTGCACGCGCAGGATATGCGCCCCCTTGGCAACCGCCAGGGCCGCCAGGGCCAGGCTGCCATACAGGCGATCACCCACTTCGCGCCCCAGCACGGCGCCAATCATACTCTTGCGCGAGACACCGACTAGCAGCGGCAGACCGAAAGCCTGCAACGCCGGCATGCGCCGAAACAGGCTGAGGTTGTGCTCCAGGGTCTTGGCGAAGCCGAACCCCGGGTCGAGCACGATGCGCTGCGCCGGTATGCCAGCCGCCTCGCAGACGGCCAGCCGCTCGCGCAGAAAGTCGGCCACGGCCTCCAGCACATCATCGTATTGCGGGCTCCGCTGCATGGTCGTGGGCTCGCCACGCATGTGCATCAGGCACACCGGCAAACCGCTCTCTGCCGCCGCCTGTAGCGCGCCGTCACGCTGCAGCGAGCGCACGTCGTTGATCAGCCCGGCGCCCAGCCTGGCCGACTCGCGCATCACCTCGGGCGTGGAGGTATCCACCGAGATGATCACATCCAGCTCGGCCGCGACCGCCTCCACCATCGGTGCAACGCGCTCCAGCTCCTGCTCGACAGAAACCGGCGATGCACCCGGCCGGGTGGACTCGCCGCCGATATCGATCAATGTCGCGCCGGCGCGCACCATACCCTCGGCATGGCGCAGCGCCGCATCGCGCAGGGCGAAACGTCCACCGTCGGAAAAGGAGTCGGGGGTTACGTTGAGGATACCCATCACGTGCGGATGGCTTAAATCAAGAAACCGGCTGCCACAGGGCAGCCGGTTGTTTGTTTGCACTAGAGACATGTGACGGTTTTATACCTCGGCAGCAGGCCCGCCGATCGGTTTCTCGGGGCGATCCGCTTCGTCAGGCTTGGCGGACGGCGTGCCGGCATCGTTGCCACCGCCGGTCCAGTCCTTCGGCTCACGCGCCGGGCGGCCGCTCATGATGTCGTTGATCTGATCGAGATCGATGGTCTCGAACTTCATCAAGGCTTCAGCCATGGCATCGAGCTTGTCGCGGTTGTCGGTCAGAATCTGCTTGGCGGTGTTGTAGCAGCCATCGATGATCGCCCGAACTTCGGAGTCGATCAGCTTGGCCGTCTCGCCGGAAACGCTGGCACCAGAAGAACCGCCACCGCCGCGCAGGAACGGCTGGTCATCATCTTCTGCGTACAGCAGCGGGCCGAGCTTCTCGGACAGGCCCCACTTGGTGACCATGTTACGGGCGATCTGGCTGGCTCGCATGATGTCGTTGGAGGCACCGGTGGTGACGCCATCGAAGCCCAGGGTCATTTCCTCGGCGATACGGCCGCCGTACAGTGAGCAGATCTGGCTGGTCAACGCGCGCTTGCTGAGGCTGTAGCGATCCTCCTCGGGCAGGAACATGGTCACCCCCAGGGCGCGACCGCGCGGGATGATGGTGACCTTGTACACCGGGTCGTGCTCGGGAACCAGGCGACCGACGATGGCGTGACCGGCCTCGTGATAGGCGGTGTTGAGCTTTTCCTTGTCGGACATGACCATGGTCTTGCGCTCGGCGCCCATCATGATCTTGTCCTTGGCCAGCTCGAACTCCTTCATTTCCACCAGGCGCTTACCGGCACGGGCGGCGAACAGCGACGCTTCGTTGACCAGGTTGGCCAGGTCGGCACCGGAGAAGCCAGGCGTACCACGGGCAATCACCGACGCCTTGACGTCCTCGCCCATTGGAATCTTGCGCATGTGCACGTTGAGGATCTGCTCACGACCGCGGATGTCCGGCAGGCCGACCACCACCTGGCGGTCGAAACGGCCAGGGCGCAGCAGCGCCTGGTCGAGCACGTCCGGGCGGTTGGTGGCAGCGATGACGATGATGCCATCGTTCATTTCGAAGCCATCCATCTCGACCAGCAACTGGTTGAGGGTCTGCTCACGCTCGTCGTGACCGCCGCCCATGCCGGCGCCACGGTGGCGACCGACGGCGTCGATCTCGTCGATGAAGATGATGCACGGTGCGTGCTTCTTGGCCTGCTCGAACATGTCGCGCACGCGGGAGGCACCGACACCGACGAACATCTCGACGAAGTCGGAACCGGAAATGGTGAAGAACGGCACCTTGGCCTCGCCGGCAACGGCCTTGGCGAGCAGGGTCTTGCCGGTACCCGGCGAGCCGACCATCAGCACGCCGCGAGGAATGCGGCCGCCGAGACGCTGGAACTTGCCCGGGTCACGCAGGAACTCGACCAGCTCGCTGACTTCTTCTTTCGCTTCGTCGCAACCGGCAACGTCGGCAAAGGTAGTCTTGACCTGATCTTCGGAGAGCAATCGCGCCTTGGACTTGCCGAAACTCATCGGCCCACCCTTGCCACCGGCACCGCCCTGCATCTGGCGCATGAAGAACATGAACACCGCGATGATCACCAGGATCGGGAAGCTGGCGACCAGCAGCTGGGTCCAGATGCTCTGCTGCTCGGGCTGCTTGCCAACGATCTCGACATTGTTGTCCATCAGATCCTTGATCAGGCCGTTGTCCTGGATCGCCGGGCGCACGGTCTCGAACGACGTGCCGTCGGAGCGCAGGCCGCTGATGGTGTAGCCATCGACGGTGACGCGTTTGACCCCGCCACTCTGAACCTGCTGGATGAACTCCGAGTAGTTGAGCTTGTTGGTCTCGCTCGGGCTGGAGAAGTTGTTCATCACCGTAACCAGGACGGCAGCGATGATCAGCCACAGGATCAGATTCTTTGCCATGTCGTTCAATTAGCTACCCTCTGAAGCAGGCCCCGTGCAGGACGTGCCTCGCATGACGACCAGTTATAAACCGATCTAACTTACTACAAACGCCCGCTCGTGGCTGACACCGTCTGTAACCCTTTATGAGACATCTGCCCATTACGATGCGCGTCTTGGCTTGGACTGACAACCACGCCAATGGTTTTACTCGAGCCGCTGCCCCTTGAAGCCGCGGGCCAGCAAATACTGCTCACGGGAGCGACCGCGCGACGACAAGGGCTTGCGCATCTGCACCTTTTCGAACAGACCGCGCACCTGCTTGTGGTACTCGTCGAAGCCTTCGCCCTGGAAAATCTTGATCAGGAAGTCGCCACCCGGGCGCAATACCCGGGTCGCCAGATCCAGCGCCAGCTCGCACAGGTACATGGCGCGCGGCTGATCCGACTCCCTGACTCCACTCATATTGGGGGCCATATCGGAAATCACAAGGTCGACCGGCTGATTGTCGATGGCCTCGAGAATCCGCGCGAACACGGCATCCTCGGTGAAGTCGCCCTGGATGAAGGTCACGTCCGGGATGCTGTCCATCTCCAGGATGTCGGAGGCGATCAGCCGCCCTTTGTCACCGATCACCCGGCTGGTGACCTGCGACCAGCCACCCGGGGCGGCGCCGAGGTCGACCACGGTCATGCCGGGGCGCAGGATGCGATCCTTCTCCTGCACCTCCAAAAGCTTGTAACTGGCACGTGAACGGTAGCCGTCCTTTTGCGCCATTTTGACGTACGGATCGTCGAAATGCTCTTTCAGCCAACGCTGGCTGGTCTTGGAACGGGCCACACAACACCTCGAGAGAACAGAATGAATAACTGGGCGGGCCTCGGGCGGCTCGGTTAAAATAGCCCGCTTTCCCAGATTAATACGCAGGGTTCAGATTATGCCGCTCACTCAAGAGCAGAAGAAACAGTTCAAATCTATCGGCCACCACCTGAAACCGGTATTGATCGTCGCCGACAACGGTGTTACCGAGGGCGTATTGGCCGAGCTCGAGCGCGCCCTGAACGACCATGAACTGATCAAGATCCAGGTACGCATCACCGAACGTGACGACCGCCTGGCGGTTATCGATGAGCTGTGCAAGGCCAGCAAGGCCGAACTGGCGCAGATCATCGGCAAGATGGCGCTGCTGTATCGCAAGAACCCCAAAGCCAACCGCAACCTGTCCAACATCAGCCGCCATCAGGGCTGATTCAGGTGCTCAGCCGACCTGCGGGTCGGCTGCCAGGGGCCTGCGCGGCACCGGCTGCAATACCAGCAACACGCCGAAAAACGCCAGCAACAGGTAGCTGAACAGCTGCCAGCGCGGCGCCTGCGGCCAGACCAGCAGCGAAGCCAGAAACGCCGCCGACAAGGCCAGCACGGCGAGCAGCAACTGCCCGCTGCGCTCGCGCCACAGCGCCGAAACGCCGCGCTGCCTGAGCAGCAGCAGAAGCTGCAGCAGCGCTGCCCCCAGTGCAACGCCAACCATCTGCGGCACCAGCGTGCGTGCCACTTCCTCGATCAGCAGGGGCGCCAGGCCGACCTTGGCCAGGCCCGGCAGCAGCAGAAAATGCAATGCCCAGATGCCGCCGACCCAAAAGGTTTGCAGCAGCACCCAGGCACTGGCTGCGCGGTCGCGCGCAGCCACTCGATCAGACGTGGCGAACTTCGACAATCTCGTACTCGACCAGTCCGCTGGGCGTCTTCACGCCAACCACGTCACCTTCGCTCTTGCCCACCAAGGCACGGGCGATGGGCGAACCCACGGAAAGCTTGCCCTGCTTGATGTCGGCTTCGTCTTCGCCAACGATCTGGTAGGTCACGCTTTCGTCGGTCTCGACGTTGGCGATCTCCACGGTGGTGCCGAAGATCACCTTGCCGGTGGGCTCGATGGTGGTGACGTCGATGATCACCGCATTCTGCAGGCGACCTTCGATGTCACGCACGCGCGCCTCGACCATGCCCTGCTCCTCGCGGGCGGCATGGTATTCGGCGTTTTCCTTGAGGTCACCCAGCTCACGGGCCTCGGCAATCGCCTGGCTGAGGGCCGGGCGACGCACCTTGGTCAGGTGCGCCAGCTCTTCTTCCAGGGCGCGAGCGCCCTGGACGGTCATGGGGTATTTGTTCATGCCTGGATTCCTGCATGCAGATCCTGCAGACGACGCACGGTCTTCTCCGGACCAAACTTGAGCGCCTCACAGACCGCCTGCCCCGCCGCGATGGTGGTGGTGCAGTAGATCTTGTGCTGCAGAGCGTTACGACGGATGGAGTAGGAGTCAGCGATGGACTGACGGCCTTCGGTGGTGTTGATGATCAGGGTGACTTCGTCATTCTTGATCATGTCGACCACGTGCGGACGGCCCTCGGTCACCTTGTTCACCCGGCGAACCGGCAAGCCGGCGGCCTCGATCACCCTGGCGGTACCGGCAGTGGCGACCACTTCGAAGCCCAGGGCGACCAGGTCACGAGCGACCTGAATGGCTTCCGGCTTGTCGTCTTCGCGCACGCTGATGAAGGCAACGCCTGCGTTCGGCAGGATCTCGCTGGCCCCCATCTGCGCCTTGGCGAAGGCTTCGCCGAAGCTGTCGCCGACGCCCATCACTTCACCGGTGGACTTCATCTCCGGGCCGAGAATCGGGTCGACACCCGGGAATTTGTTGAACGGGAACACCGCTTCCTTGACGCTGAAGAACGGCGGGATGATTTCCTTGGTGAAGCCCAGCTCGGTCAGGGTCTTGCCGGCCATCACACGGGCTGCGACCTTGGCCAGCGACTCGCCGATGCACTTGGACACGAACGGCACGGTACGCGAGGCACGCGGGTTGACCTCGATGACGTAGATGTCCTCGCCCTGCACGGCCATCTGCACGTTCATCAGGCCGACCACACCCAGCTCCAGGGCCATCTTCTTGACCTGGTCACGGATCTCGTCCTGGATGTGCGCCGGCAGCGAGTACGGCGGCAGCGAACAGGCGGAGTCACCGGAGTGCACGCCGGCCTGTTCGATGTGCTGCATGATCGCGCCGATCACCACGACTTCGCCGTCGCTCACCGCATCCACGTCCACTTCGATGGCGCAGTTGAGGAAACGGTCGAGCAGCACCGGGCTGTCGTTGGAGACCTTCACCGCTTCGCGCATGTAGCGCTTGAGCTCTTCTTCCTGGTAGACGATTTCCATCGCCCGGCCGCCCAGCACGTAGGACGGACGCACCACCATCGGGTAACCGATGTTCTTGGACAGGGTCAGCGCTTCTTCTTCGCTGCGCGCGGTGGCGTTGGCCGGCTGACGCAGGCCGAGGCGCTGCACCATCTGCTGGAAGCGCTCGCGGTCTTCGGCGCGATCGATGGCATCCGGGCTGGTACCGATGATCGGCACGCCGGCCTCTTCCAGAGCGCGGCACAGCTTCAGCGGGGTCTGGCCGCCGTACTGGACGATTACGCCCTTGGGCTGCTCGACGCGGACGATTTCCAGCACGTCTTCCAGGGTCACTGGCTCGAAGTACAGGCGATCGGAGGTGTCGTAGTCGGTGGAGACGGTTTCCGGGTTGCAGTTGACCATGATGGTCTCGTAACCGTCTTCACGCATGGCCAGCGCGGCGTGCACGCAGCAGTAGTCGAACTCGATACCCTGGCCGATGCGGTTCGGGCCGCCACCGAGAATCATGATCTTGTCGCGGCTGCTCGGGTTGGCTTCGCACTCTTCCTCGTAGGTCGAGTACATGTACGCGGTGTCGGTGGCGAACTCGGCGGCGCAGGTGTCGACGCGCTTGTAGACCGGCAGCACCTTCAGCTTGTGGCGATGGCTGCGCAGGTTCTTCTCGGTGACCCCCAGCAGCGTGGCCAGGCGAGCATCGGAGAAGCCCTTGCGCTTGAGGCTGAACATCAGGTCGCGATCGATGCTGGCCAGGCCCAGGGTCTGGACGCGCTGCTCGTCCTTGATCAGATCTTCGATCTGCACCAGGAACCACTCATCGATGTTGGTCAGGGCGAACACTTCCTCGACCGTCTTGCCGGCACGGAAGGCGTCGCCCACGTACCAGATACGATCGGCGCCGGGCACGATCAGCTCGCGCTTGAGGGTGCTTTCCACTTCAGGATCGGCCGGGTCCAGTTTCGGATCGAAACCCGCCACGCCGACTTCCAGACCGCGCAGGGCTTTCTGCAGGGATTCCTGGAAGGTACGACCGATGGCCATGACCTCACCGACGGACTTCATCTGGGTGGTCAGGCGGGCGTCGGCGTTGGGGAATTTCTCGAAGGCGAAACGCGGGATCTTGGTTACCACGTAGTCGATCGCCGGCTCGAAGGAGGCTGGCGTGCGACCACCAGTGATGTCGTTGCTCAGCTCGTCGAGGGTGTAACCAACGGCCAGCTTGGCGGCGATCTTGGCGATCGGGAAGCCGGTGGCCTTGGAGGCCAGCGCCGAGGAACGCGATACCCGCGGGTTCATCTCGATGACCACCATACGGCCGGTGTTCGGGCAGATGCCGAACTGCACGTTGGAGCCGCCGGTTTCCACGCCGATCTCGCGCAGCACCGCCAGGGAGGCGTTGCGCAGGATCTGGTATTCCTTGTCGGTCAGGGTCTGGGCTGGTGCCACGGTGATCGAGTCACCGGTGTGCACGCCCATCGGGTCGAAGTTCTCGATGGCGCAGACGATGATGCAGTTGTCCTTCTTGTCGCGGACCACCTCCATCTCGTATTCCTTCCAGCCGATCAGCGACTCGTCGATCAGCAGCTCGTTGGTCGGCGACAGGTCCAGACCCCGGGTGCAGATCTCTTCGAACTCTTCACGGTTGTAGGCGATGCCGCCACCGGTGCCGCCCATGGTGAAGCTCGGCCGGATGATGCACGGGAAGCCGACCTTCTCGAGCACGCCGTAGGCTTCTTCCATGCTGTGGGCGATACCCGATACCGGGCAGGCCAGGCCGATGTCCTTCATGGCCTTGTCGAAGCGCGAGCGGTCTTCGGCCTTGTCGATGGTGTCGGCGTTGGCACCGATCATCTCGACGCCGAACTTTTCCAGCACGCCGTGGCGCTCCAGATCCAGGGCACAGTTCAGTGCGGTCTGGCCACCCATGGTCGGCAGCAGGGCATCCGGGCGCTCCTTCTCGATGATCTTGGCCACGGTGGCCCACTTGATCGGCTCGATGTAGGTGGCGTCGGCCATGGCCGGGTCGGTCATGATGGTCGCCGGGTTGGAGTTCACCAGGATGACGCGGAAACCTTCCTCGCGCAGGGCCTTGCAGGCCTGGGCGCCGGAATAGTCGAACTCGCACGCCTGGCCGATGACGATGGGGCCGGCGCCGAGGATCAGGATACTTTTGATGTCTGTACGTTTTGGCATGTTCTCTCTCGAATCCTTAGGTCAGTCGGCAGGCTTAGCGGCGCTTGGCCATGGCTTCGATGAAGCGGTCGAACAGCGGAGCGACATCGTTGGGGCCCGGGCTGGCTTCGGGGTGACCCTGGAAGCTGAAGGCGTCCTTGTCGGTACGCTCGATGCCCTGCAGGGTGCCGTCGAACAGCGACTTGTGGATCGGCCGCAGATTGCCTGGCAGGCTGTTCTCGTCCACGGCAAAACCGTGGTTCTGGCTGGTGATCATCACCACACCGGTGTCGAGATCCTGCACCGGGTGGTTGGCACCGTGGTGGCCATGGCCCATTTTCAGGGTCTTGGCGCCGGAGGCCAGGGCCAGCAGCTGGTGGCCGAGGCAGATGCCGAATACCGGAATGTCGGTTTCCAGAACATCCTTGATCGCGGCGATGGCGTAGTCGCACGGCTCGGGGTCGCCAGGGCCGTTGGACAGGAACACGCCGTCCGGGTTGAGCGCCAGTACTTCGCTGGCCGGGGTTTGTGCCGGCACCACGGTCAGGCGGCAGCCACGCGCGACCAGCATGCGCAGGATGTTCAGCTTGACACCGTAGTCGTAGGCAACCACGTGATAAGGCAGCTCGCTGGCGGCGATTTCCGGGTGGCTGTCGTCCTTCAGGTTCCACACGCTGGAGCGCCACTCGTAGCGCTCGGTGCAGCTGACTTCCTTGGCCAGATCCATGCCTTTCAGGCCTGGGAAGCCGCGTGCCAGCTCGAGGGCTTTTTCCTCGGTGGCGTCGGCACCGACCAGGATGCAGCCGTTCTGCGAGCCTTTCTCGCGCAGGATGCGGGTCAGGCGGCGGGTATCGATGCCGGCGATGGCGACGGTGCCGTTTTCCTTGAGGTAATCAGGCAGCGACTGCTTGTTACGCCAGTTGCTGGCGATCAGCGGCAGATCACGAATGATCAGGCCCGCAGCCCAGACGCGATCCGACTCGGCATCTTGCGGCGTGGTGCCGGTATTGCCGATATGTGGATAGGTCAGGGTAACGATCTGCTGGGCATAAGACGGATCGGTAAGAATTTCCTGATAGCCGGTCATGGCAGTGTTGAACACCACCTCCCCGACAGTTTGGCCGTCGGCCCCGATGGCCTCGCCGCGAAAAATGCTGCCGTCAGCAAGGGCGAGTATGGCTGGCTTACTCAAGAAGACCTCCCGTAGATCGTGGAGCAAACGCAGATTGTAAAAAAGCGGGATGACGTGTGAAGGTCATCCCGCTTTTTTGATTGATTCATTCTGCGCAACTTTTAGTGGACACACTAAAGCGGAAAGCTTACAGGAAAAGTGCTTTTTTCGAAAGGCATGCAGGTGCAAAAACCTGAAATCAGCTCCACGGCGGCCAGACAGCACATCCATGCCTCCCCGCCACAACTGCCGAGGGCGCCATTGGCGCCCTCGGCTGCAGTCACTTCAGGCCCAGCACGTCCTGCATGTCGTAGAGCTGCGGCGAACGCCCCTGCAGCCAGGAGGCAGCACGCACCGCGCCCTTGGCGAAGGTCATGCGGCTGGACGCCTTGTGGGTGATTTCCACGCGCTCGCCATCGGCGGCGAACAGCACGGTGTGGTCGCCCACCACGTCACCGGCACGCACGGTGGCGAAACCAATGGTTTCGCGCGCACGGGCGCCGGTCTGGCCTTCGCGACCATAGACCGCGACCTTGTCGAGATCACGCCCCAACGCATTGGCCACCACCTCGCCCATGCGCAGCGCGGTACCCGATGGCGCGTCGACCTTGTGGCGGTGATGGGCCTCGAGCACCTCGATATCCACATCGTCTCCCAATACCCGGGCAGCGGTATCGAGCAGCTTCAGGCAGAGGTTCACACCAACGCTGAAGTTGGCGGCGAAGACGATGGGGATCTCCCTGCCGGCATCGGCCAGCAACTGCTTTTCCGCGGCGCTGAAACCGGTAGTACCGATGACCATGGCCTTGCCTGCGCGGCGGCAGATTTCCAGGTTTTCGAGGGTCACCGAGGGGTGGGTGAAATCGATCAGCACATCGAAGCCGTCGAGCACGCTTTCCAGGCTGCCGGACAATGCCACGCCCAGCTTGCCGACAGCCGCCAGTTCACCGGCGTCGGCGCCAAGCAGGGTGCTGGTCGGCCGCGCCACGGCGGCGCCGAGCACCACGCCATCGGCCTGGTGAACCGCCTCGATCAGGTTCTTGCCCATACGCCCGGCGGCGCCCGTGACTGCAATACGCATATGCCTAACTCCAAAGTACCAACGGCGAGCAGCCGGCCATCACCAGTTGCTCGCCGTGCATCACCGCATTAAAGGTCGCCGAAGAAGCGCTTCACGCCTTCGAACCAGCCATTGGCCTTGGGCGAATGGGAGCTGTTGCCCGCCAGGGACTGACGGAACTCCTCGAGCAGCTCGCGCTGCCGGCGATCCAGGTTGACCGGGGTTTCCACCGCCACCTTGCACATCAGATCGCCCGCACCACCGCCGCGCACCGGCGCCACGCCCTTGCCACGCAGACGGAACAGCTTGCCGGTCTGGGTACCTTCGGGAATCTTCAGCTTGACCCGACCATCGAGGGTCGGCACTTCCAGCTCGCCACCCAGGGCTGCATCGGCGAAGCTGATCGGCACTTCGCAGTACAGGTGCTTGCCGTCACGCTGGAAGATCGCGTGCTCACGCACATTGACCACCACGTACAGGTCGCCCGCCGGACCGCCCAGGGCGCCCGCCTCGCCTTCACCAGAGAGGCGGATGCGATCACCGGTATCGACACCGGCCGGTACCTTGACCGACAGCGTCTTGTGCTCTTCGACACGGCCATGGCCGTGGCAGGAGCCGCACGGGTCGGTAATCATCTTGCCGCTGCCATGGCAACGCGGGCAGGTCTGCTGCACCGAGAAGAAGCCCTGCTGCATGCGTACCTGGCCGATACCACCACAGGTGGTACAGGTCACCGGGCTGGTGCCCTTCTTGGCGCCGGAGCCATCGCAGGTCTTGCAGTTGACCAGGGTCGGCACGCGAATGGTCACCGTGGTGCCGCGTACCGCCTCCTCGAGATCCAGCTCCAGGGTGTAGCGCAGGTCGCTGCCGCGCTGCGCACCACCGCGCTGACCGCCACGCTGGCCGCCGAAGAAATCGCTGAACACATCGCCGAAGATGTCGGAGAAATTCGCGCCGCCACCGCCAAAGCCGCCACCGCCGCCCATCTGCGGGTCGACGCCGGCATGACCGTACTGATCGTAGGCGCTGCGCTTGCCGGCATCGGACAGCACTTCATAGGCCTCGTTGGCCTCCTTGAAGGCGTCTTCAGACGCTTTGTCGCCGGGATTGCGATCGGGGTGGTGCTTCATCGCCAGGCGACGGTAAGCCTTTTTCAGCTCCGCCTCGCTGGCACCGCGCTCGACCCCGAGCACTTCGTAGTAGTCACGTTTAGCCATGGGTTTCTAACACTCTCAAAATTCGTACCGTCCAGACACGCCAACGCGGGAGCAAGCCCCCGCGCGGCGGATCGCCCTGTCGCAGCGCAGTGCGCCAGGGCGTAAACACAGGCAAGCCGGGGCTTACTTGTTGTCCTTGACTTCCTCGAACTCGGCATCGACGACGTCGTCGGCAGAGCCCTTGGTTTCGCCAGCATCCGCCGCACCGGCGCCAGCAGCACCTGGCTGCGGCTGTTCGGCGTACATCTTCTGCGCCAGCGGCGTGGTCGCTTCAGACAGTGCATTCATCTTCGCTTCGATGGCCGCCTTGTCGTCGCCCTTGACGGCAACTTCCAGTTCGCCCAGCGCGGTTTCGATGGCCGCCTTCTCTTCTGCAGTGGCCTTGTCGCCGGCTTCGGTGAGCATCTTGCGGGTCGCATGCACCAGTTGGTCGCCCTGGTTGCGCGCGCCTGCCAGCTCTTCGAACTTGCGGTCTTCCTCGGCATTGGCCTCGGCGTCACGCACCATGCGCTCGATCTCGTCATCGGACAGGCCGGAGTTGGCCTTGATCACGATGGATTGGGTCTTGCCGGTAGCCTTGTCCTTCGCACCAACGTGCAGGATGCCGTTGGCATCGATATCGAAGGTCACTTCGATCTGCGGCACGCCACGCGGGGCCGGCGGAATCTCGGCCAGGTCGAACTTGCCCAGGGACTTGTTCTGCGCGGCCTGCTTGCGCTCACCCTGCAGCACGTGAATGGTCACCGCGCTCTGGTTGTCGTCGGCAGTCGAGAACACCTGCGACTTCTTGGTCGGGATGGTGGTGTTCTTCTCGATCAGCGGAGTCATCACGCCGCCCATGGTTTCGATACCCAGGGTCAGCGGCGACACGTCCAGCAGCAGCACGTCCTTGACGTCACCGGCCAGTACCGCGCCCTGAATGGCCGCGCCCATGGCCACGGCTTCGTCCGGGTTGACGTCCTTGCGGGCGTCCTTGCCGAAGAAGTCGGCAACGGTCTTCTGCACCAGCGGCATGCGGGTCTGGCCACCGACCAGGATCACGTCGTTGATGGCGCCGACATCGATACCGGCATCTTTCAGGGCGATGCGGCACGGCTCGATGGTGCGCTGCACCAGGTCTTCGACCAGCGATTCCAGCTTGGAACGGGAGATCTTCACGTTCAGGTGCTTCGGACCGGTGGCGTCTGCGGTGATGTACGGCAGGTTGACGTCGGTCTGCTGGCTGGAGGACAGCTCGATCTTGGCCTTCTCGGCAGCTTCCTTGAGGCGCTGCATGGCCAGCGGGTCGCCCTTGAGGTTCATGCCGGTTTCTTTCTTGAATTCGTCGACGAGGTAGTCGATCAGACGAATGTCGAAGTCCTCACCGCCCAGGAAGGTGTCACCGTTGGTGGCCAGCACTTCGAACTGGTGCTCGCCGTCGACTTCGGCGATCTCGATCACCGACACGTCGAAGGTACCGCCGCCCAGGTCATAGACGATCACGGTGTGGTCGCCCTTGGCCTTGTCCATGCCATAGGCCAGCGCCGCCGCAGTCGGCTCGTTGATGATGCGCTTGACGTCCAGACCGGCGATGCGACCGGCATCCTTGGTGGCCTGACGCTGGCTGTCGTTGAAGTAGGCCGGAACGGTGATCACCGCTTCGGTCACGGACTCGCCGAGATAGTCTTCGGCAGTCTTCTTCATCTTCTTGAGGATTTCCGCCGAGATCTGCGGCGGCGCCATCTTCTGGCCGTTCACTTCGACCCAGGCATCGCCATTGTCGGCCTTGGAGATCTTGTACGGCACCATCTGGATGTCTTTCTGCACGACGTCTTCGTCGAAGCGACGGCCGATCAGGCGCTTGACCGCATACAGGGTGTTGTGCGGGTTGGTTACCGCCTGACGCTTGGCGGACTGGCCAACCAGAATCTCGCCATCGTTGGCGTACGCGATGATCGACGGCGTGGTACGCGCGCCTTCGGCGTTTTCGATGACCTTGACGTTGCCGTTTTCAAGAATGGAGACGCAGGAGTTGGTGGTCCCCAGGTCGATACCGATAATTTTGCCCATTTCACTCTCCCGAAACTTTGATATATCCGCAGCGTTGTCGTGACCGCTGCGGTAGCACTAATACGCTTGACTCAATAAATGGGGGCTCGCCCGCCGATTTCAAGCCTGCTCGTCGATGGACGGCGGCGTTTCGGCGGGTGCCTTGCTGACCACGACCATGGCCGGGCGCAGCAGGCGACCGTTGAGCATGTAGCCCTTCTGGAACACCTTGAGCACGCTGTTCGGCTCGACGTTGGTGCTCTCCTGCATGGCCATGGCCTGATGGTGCTCCGGGTTGAACGGCGCGCCATGGGGGTCGATGGCTTCCAGCTGGTGACGCTTGAGGGTGTCGAGCAGCAACTTGAGCGTCAGCTCCATGCCCTCACGCACCGCCTTGATCGCGTCGTCATCGGCGCTCGACAGCTCGAGCCCACGCTCCAGGCTGTCGACCACCGGCAGCAGGTCGTTGGCAAACTTCTCGAGAGCGAACTTGTGCGCCTTCTCGACATCCTGCTCAGCGCGACGGCGCACGTTCTGCAGATCGGCAGCCATGCGCAGCGACTGATCCTGCGCGGCCGCCAGTTGCTCTTCCAGCGTTTGCACGCGAGCAGCCATGTCCTCGCTCGGCGCTGCGTCGTGCTCTTGCGCGTCGGAAGTCTGCGGGTCCAGGTTCTGTTCGTCAGCCATGCATTTCTCCTCTGAATGATTCGACGAGCCTCAACTCGCACGTCTGCCGGCTATATAAGGACGATTTGTAAGGTTTCAAGGGCCATGACCACTTTCCAGCAACCAGTCGTCAGCGTATTGCCACCCCACGGCAAACCACTGTATAAATAACCAGACAAATCCTGAGAGGCCTCGCCATGCTGGTGCACCTGTCCGTTCATAATTACGCCATCGTCGAACACCTGGATCTGGAACTGGATCGAGGCATGAGCGTCATCAGCGGCGAAACGGGCGCCGGCAAGTCGATCATGCTCGACGCCCTCGGCCTGACCCTGGGTGATCGCGCCGACAGCGGCGTGGTACGCCCGGGCGCCGACAAGGCGGACATCCTCGCCAGCTTCGACCTGGGCGACATTCCCGAAGCCCACGCCTGGCTCGCCGAACGCGACCTTGGCCATAACCAGGATCAGGACGCCCCGTGCATCCTGCGCCGGGTGATTACCGCCGAAGGCCGCTCGCGCGGTTATATCAACGGCACACCCTGCCCGCTTGGCGACCTCAAGGCCCTCGGCGAACTGCTGATCGACATTCACAGCCAGCACGAACATCAGTCGCTGCTCAAGACCGACACCCACCGCCGCCTGCTCGACGAATACGCCGGCGTCCAGGAACTGGCCCGCCAGGTGCAGTTGGCCGCGCAGCGCTGGAAGCAGACCCGCAGCGAACTGGAACGCGTCACCTCCCAGGGCGACGAACAACGCGCCCGCCACCAGTTGCTCAGCTATCAGCTCGAAGAACTCGAGAACCTGGGCCTGGGCGATAACGAGCTGGAGCAGCTGGAGCAGGACCACAAGGCCCTGACCAATGCCGAAAGCCTGCTGAGCGCCTGCCGTCAGGTGATCGACCAATGCAGCGAGAGCGACGCCGGCAACGTGCTGTCGGTGCTCACTGCCAGCCTCAACCGCCTCAGCGGCCTGCAGGGTCAGCCCGGCGCACTCAACGAAGCCACCAACCTGCTGGCCAGCGCGCAGATCCAGATCGAGGAAGCGGTCGGCGAGCTCAACCGTTTTCTCGACCACTTCGATGCCGACCCGGAGCGCCAGCAGCAACTCGAAGAGCGCCTGGACACCATCTACACCCTGGCGCGCAAGCACCGTATCCACCCCAGCGAACTGCCGGCCATGCAGCAGCAGCTGTTCGACGAACTGGAAAGCCTCAATGCCGATGACCAGGCCGCCGAGCGCCTGGGCGAGGAGCTTGCCGCCTACGGCCGCCACTTCCAGGAAAAGGCCGCCGAGCTCAGCAGCAAGCGACAGAAGGCCGCCAGCAAACTGGGCAAGGCGGTCGAGAAGGAAATGCAGACCCTGGGCATGCCGGGCGGGCGCTTCAGCATTCAGCTGCAGCCCATCGAAGGGGGCGAGCCGAACGCCAATGGCCTGGAGCAGGTCGAGTTCCTGGTCAGCGCCAACCCCGGGCAGCCGATCAAGGCACTGGCCAAGGTCGCCTCGGGTGGCGAACTGTCGCGCATCAGCCTGGCCATTCAGGTCATCACCGCACAGACTTCACGCGTACCGACCCTGGTATTCGACGAAGTGGATGTGGGCATCGGTGGCCCCACCGCCGAAGTGGTCGGGCAACTGCTGCGCCGCCTTGGCGAGCGCGGCCAGGTGCTGACCGTGACCCACCTGCCCCAGGTCGCCGCACAAGGTCACCAGCACCTGTTCGTGCACAAGGTGCGTGGCAACAACGCCACCCGCACGGCAGTCAGCAAGCTGGACGACACCCGGCGCATCGAGGAAGTCGCCCGCATGCTGGGCGGCATCGACCTCACTGACGAATCCCTGGCCCACGCCCGCAAACTGGTCAGCAACGCCCAGAGCTGATCACCGGCAGAGGCCTGCGCAAAGCCTTTTCCAGCAGGCATGAAAAAGGCGACCTGAGTCGCCTTTTTCGTCAACCGATACGCTTACTTGGCGGTACGGCGGACGTAGAGCACCAGATTGTGATCCACCAGCTCGAAGCCGTGCTCACGGACGATCTCTTTCTGGCGCTTCTCGATCTCGGCATCGAAGAATTCGATCACATCGCCGGTATCCACGCACACCATATGGTCGTGGTGGCCGCCATCGGCCAATTCGAATACGGCGTGACCGCCATCGAAGTTATGGCGCACCACCAGCCCCGCTGCCTCGAATTGGGTCAGAACGCGGTAAACGGTTGCCAGGCCGACATCCTCGCCCGCATCCATCAGCGACTTGTAGACATCCTCTGCACTCATGTGACGCTGCTCGGCAGAGTCCAGCATCTGCAGGATTTTGACCCGTGGCAGGGTCACTTTCAGGCCAGCTTTGCGCAGTTCGCTATTTTCAACCATGGTCTGCTTTCTCGCGGAAGCGCTTCGCAGCTTCCCTTATTGCGGGTATGATCGGGGTTTACGTTGCCCAGCCAAGATAGTGGAAGACGCCCACCGATGCAAAAAACCAGACTCCTGCTGACCAGCCTCACCTTCATGGGGCTCATCGCACTCGCCGGCTGCTCATTCCCCGGGGTTTATAAAATCGACATCCAACAGGGCAATGTCGTCACGCAGGACATGATAGACCAGTTGCGCCCTGGAATGACCCGACGCCAAGTGCGGTTTATCATGGGCAACCCGCTGATCACGGACACCTTCCACGCCAATCGCTGGGACTACCTGTACAGCATGCAGGCCGGCGGGAGTCAGCGTCAGCAGGAGCGTGTCACGCTCAATTTCGATGGCAATGATCAACTGGTAGGCCTGTCCGGCGACTTCATGCCCGGTACCAGCCGCGATGAACAGATCCTCGGCCGCGACGGCTCCCCAGAGCAGGCGCCCACCCAGCAGCAGGACGAGCCTGCGGCCCCGGGCTCGCTGCTAGAGCAGATCCAGCGCGACGTCGACAACGTCGAAACCGTACCGGTGCCGACACCGGAGCCGCTGGAAACCTCGCCCCAGTAAGCACCTCGAAAAAAGCCCCGGCCAATGCCGGGGCTTTTTCATTACAGCCTGTAAAAACCTCTGCCTCAACGCCGACCGGCGTCTGCCCCCTGCTTCGCCCGCTGCGCGGCCTGAGCGGCGCGGCGCTTGCGTACCTCTTTGGGGTCGGCGAGCAGCGGTCGATAGATTTCCACCCGATCGCCGTCTTCGAGGGGCTGCGTAGCGGGCGACGCCACCAGCTTGCCGAACAGGCCAAGCGGCGCCTCGGCCAGATCGAGCTCCGGGAAATGGGCCTGCAGGCCAGATTGCATGGCGGCCTCGCGCACCGTGGCATTCGCAGGCAACTGCAGGGTGATCAGCATCTGTCGGTCAGGCGCGGCGAAGACCACTTCAACCGACAGCCGATCACTGGCCATGGAGTTCCTTGGCTCGTTGGCAGAAGGCATCCACCATGGTATTGGCAGCCTGATTGAACAGCGGCCCGAGGGTAGCGCGCATGATCGGGCCGGCATAATCGAAGGTCAGATCGAGGCTGATCTTGCAGGCCTTGTCGCCCAGCGCTTTGAACGTCCACTGACCATGCAGGTGCTCGAAAGGGCCATCTTCCAGGCTCAACTCGATCGACTGCCCCGGCACCAGCACATTGCGGGTGGTGAAACGCTGGCTCAACCCGGCCTTGGCCACCTCGAGGCTGGCAACCATGTGCGTATCGCTGGCCTCGATGACCGCGCTCGACGCACACCAGGGCAGGAACTCGGGGTAGCGCTCGACATCGTTGACCAGGTCATAAAGAGCCTGGGCCGGATACGGAAGCAAGGCCGAGCGCTGGATGTGAGTACTCATAACAATTGAATTTCCACGGTTGGCGACATCGCAGCAGCGCGATGTCACGGGTCGATGCCCAGTACAACTGACAGCAACCCGAAGGCGAGTATTCCAACATTGTCGGGGATTCGCCCTGGCGGCTCAAGCACACGGCTGCCAACCGGCTTTTAGCGCGTACATGCATGGCGCGCCGTCGCCGGACTCCCTATAATGCGCCGCCTATGGCTAAACAAAAGAAACATCCGCAAGGCAGCATCGCCCAGAACAAGAAGGCGATGCACGACTATTTCGTGGAGTCCCGCTTCGAGGCCGGCCTGGCGCTGGCCGGCTGGGAAGTGAAGAGCCTGCGTGCCGGCAAGGCCCAGCTGGTCGACAGCTACGTCCTGCTCAAGGACGACGAAGCCTGGCTGATGGGCTGCCACATCACGCCGCTGAAAACCGCCAGCACCCACGTCATCGCCGACCCGACGCGCACGCGCAAGCTGCTGCTCAACAAACGCGAGCTGGAAAAGCTGTTTGGTTCGGTGCAGCAGAAGGGCTATACCTGCGTGGCGCTTTCTCTGTACTGGAAGCAGCACCTGGTGAAGTGCGAGATCGCCCTGGCCAAGGGCAAGAAGGATTTCGACAAGCGCCACACCGAGAAAGAGCGCGACGCCGATCGCGAAGTGCAGCGCGCCATGCGCAGCAAGGGCAAGGACGAGTAAGCCTCGCCGGCCTGCCCCGCTGCAGGCCTTTACTTGCCATGACTCGCTGACAGCCAACCTCAGGCTTTGCCACCCGCCGTCTTGCCTCGACGCTGCGCACGCAGCTCGCGGACTTCCTGCTGCATGGCGCCGGCCAAGACCTCCTGCACATAGTCGATGTGCTGGTTGGACAGCCCTCGAGCCTCTTCGGCCCGCCCTTCGATGATGGCTTCGTAAAGCGCGCGGTGCTGCGCGTTCAGCATGCTGCGGGTTTCGCCGCGCAGGGCATACATGCCGCCGATGTTGGTCACCACATTGCGCTTGAGCAGGTCGAACAGGCCGCGAATGGTGTGCAGCAGCACCGCATTGTGGCTGGCCTCGGCAATCGCCAGGTGGAAATTGGCGTCGGCCGCGCCCTCCTCCGCGCGTGTCACTTCACCGGCGCGCCCGTAACAGTCCTGCAGTCGGTCGAAGGCTTCGCTCAAGCGCTGGCGATCTCGATCCGTCGCCCGCAGCGCAGCGTAGTACGCACAGGACCCTTCCAGGGTATGGCGGAATTCGAGGAGGTCGCGCTGCACATCGCTGTTGCTCTCCAGCAGTTGCAACAGCGGGTCACTGAACGTGGAGCCTACGCTGTCGCAAACGTAGGTGCCGCCACCCTGACGGCTGAGCAGCAGCCCCTTGGCCACCAGTTTCTGGATCGCTTCGCGCAACGAGGGGCGAGACACGCCGAACTGCTCGGCCAGAACGCGCTCGGCGGGCAGACGCTCACCGGCCTTGAGCGTGCCTTCGACAATCATGGTTTCGACCTGCCCGGCGATGTCGTCCGACAAGCGCCGCTGACGCACCTGACCCACTTCCATTGCCACAACCCCATTCGGATGAGCCCAGCCCCTGGGCGGCGCAGCGCCGCCTGGACAACAAGCGCGACATTCTACGACCAAAGTCTGGATGAAGCGATTTGACAGCCATTTAGCCAACCTTTTAACCTGTCGATCGCCACCTGTAAATTGGTCTTACCAATTTACACTACAAAAACAATAACCCATTGAGGTCACACCATGACGCCTCGCCAGGCAACGCCGCAGCTACCCGCTCTTTTCTCCACGCGCCTCGCGCGCCGCTGCGGGGAGTGAGCGCCACCATGTCTACCGGAATTCTCGCCCTACTGGCTTTTTCGCCAATCTTTCTGGCTGCACTGCTGCTCGTCGGCCTGCGCTGGCCGGCCAAGCGCGCCATGCCGCTGGTCTATCTGGTCACCGCCGCGATCGGTCTGTTTGCCTGGGACATGAGCTTCAACCGGGTGCTGGCCTCCACACTGCAGGGTTTGCTGATTACCGTGGGTGTGCTGTGGATCATCTTCGGCGCCATCCTGCTGCTCAATACGCTCAAGCATTCGGGCGGCATCCTCGCCATTCGCTCGGGATTCGCCACCATCAGCCCGGACCGCCGCATCCAGACGATCATCATCGCCTGGCTGTTCGGCTGCTTCATCGAAGGTGCCTCCGGTTTCGGCACGCCGGCAGCGGTTGCCGCACCGTTGCTGGTCGCCATCGGCTTCCCCGCCATGGCGGCGGTGCTGATGGGCATGCTGGTACAGAGCACCCCGGTTTCCTTCGGAGCGGTCGGCACACCGATCATCGTGGGTGTGAACACCGGGCTGGACACCGCCACCATCGGTGCACAGCTGCTCGAAAACG
The DNA here is from genome assembly GCF_031119625.1 of Pseudomonas sp. G34. Classification (GTDB taxonomy): domain Bacteria; phylum Pseudomonadota; class Gammaproteobacteria; order Pseudomonadales; family Pseudomonadaceae; genus Aquipseudomonas. Next base: position 278,881 of record NZ_JAVHZV010000023.1, on the reverse strand, counting down.
GCTCGTCCTGGGCGCAGTTCCTGCAGCTGATCACCAGCCAGGTAGCGATCATTCACGCCGTGGTGGGCCTGGCTATCCCGGTGTTCATGGTGATGATGCTGACCCGCTTCTTCGGTCAGGAAAAAAGCTGGAAGGCAGGCCTGGAAGCGCTGCCCTTCGCACTCTTCGCCGGCCTCGCTTTCGTGCTGCCCTACGCGGCTACCGGCGTGCTGCTGGGCCCGGAATTTCCTTCGTTGATCGGTGGCCTGGTCGGTTTGGCCATCGTTACCAGCGCCGCGCGCTACGGCTTTCTGGTGCCGAAAAAGACCTGGGATTTCGCCCCGGCAGACAAGTGGCCGAGCGAATGGCTGGGCAGCGTGGAAATCAAACTGGACAACCTGACGGCCAAACCCATGAGCGCGGTGCGCGCCTGGCTGCCTTACGCCCTGGTCGGCGTGCTGCTGGTCATCAGCCGGGTTTTCCCATCAGTTGGCAACGCGCTCAAGGCGGTGGTGGTGAATTTCCCCGACCTGCTCGGTGAGGCCGGCGTGAGCGCCAACTTCCAGCCGCTGTACCTGCCCGGCGGCATCCTGGTGGCGGTGGTACTGGCCACCTTCTTCCTGCACGGCATGAAAGTGCGCGAGCTGAGCGCGGCGATCAAGGAATCGTCCAGCGTCCTGCTCAGCGCCGGCTTCGTTCTGCTGTTCACCGTGCCGATGGTGCGCATCCTGATCAACTCCGGCGTCAATGGCGCCGAGCTGGCCAGCATGCCGATCCTCATGGCTCGCTGGGTAGCCGACAGCGTCGGCGGCGTATACCCGCTGCTGGCACCGAGCATCGGCGCGCTGGGTGCCTTCATCGCCGGCTCGAACACCGTCAGCAACATGATGTTCAGCCAATTCCAGTTTGGCGTAGCCAGCAGCCTGGGTATTTCCAGTGCGCTGATCGTCGCAGTGCAGGCGATAGGTGCAGCAGCCGGCAATATGGTGGCCATTCACAACGTGGTCGCCGCTTCGGCCACGGTCGGGCTGCTTGGCCGCGAAGGCAGTATCCTGCGCAAGACCATCTGGCCAACGCTGTATTACGTGATCTTTACTGGAGTGATCGCACTGATCGCCATTTACCTGCTGGGTGTCAGCGATCCATTGGTTGGCGTGTAAAGACAATCCGCTAACGCGCCTCGGCACTGCCGGGGCGCTGCCATACAAAGTCCCCTACTCCTTTCTGCAACGGGATGAGCCCATGATCATTTCTGCCTCCACCGATTACCGCGCCGCCGCCCAGCGCCGTTTGCCGCCATTTCTGTTCCACTACATCGATGGCGGCGCCTATGCCGAGTACACCCTCAAGCGCAACGTCGATGACCTGGCCAGCATCGCCCTGCGCCAGCGCGTGCTGAAGAACATGGCCGAGCTGAACCTGGAAACCCAGCTGTTCGGCGAAACCCTGTCGATGCCGGTGGCCCTGGCCCCGGTCGGCCTGACCGGCATGTTCGCGCGGCGCGGTGAGGTGCAGGCAGCCAAGGCAGCGGCGGACAAGGGCATTCCCTTCACGCTGTCGACCGTTTCGGTGTGCCCCATCGAGGAAGTCGCACCGGCGATCAGCCGTCCCATGTGGTTCCAGCTGTACGTACTCAAGGATCGCGGCTTCATGAAGAACGCCCTGGAGCGTGCCAAGGCCGCAGGCGTGACCACCCTGGTGTTCACCGTGGACATGCCCACGCCAGGCGCCCGCTACCGCGACGCCCACTCCGGCATGAGTGGCCCGAACGCCGCCATGCGCCGCATGCTGCAGGCCTTCACGCACCCGGCCTGGGCCTGGGACGTGGGCCTGATGGGCAAGCCCCATGACCTGGGCAACATCTCCACCTACCGCGGCAACCCGACCGGGTTGGCCGACTATATCGGCTGGCTGGGGGCCAACTTCGACCCGTCGATTTCCTGGCAGGACCTGGAATGGATCCGCGAATACTGGGACGGCCCGATGGTCATCAAGGGCATCCTCGATCCCGAGGACGCGCGCGACGCGGTCAGCTTCGGCGCCGACGGTATCGTGGTCTCCAACCACGGCGGCCGTCAGCTCGACGGCGTGCTGTCCAGCGCCCGCGCCCTGCCGGCCATCGCCGATGCGGTGAAAGGCGACCTGAAGATCCTCGCCGACTCCGGCGTCCGCAGTGGCCTCGACGTGGTGCGCATGATCGCCCTGGGCGCCGACACAGTGCTGCTCGGCCGCGCCTTCATCTACGCCCTGGCCGCCGCGGGCGGCGCCGGGGTGAGCAACCTGCTGAGCCTGATCGACAAGGAAATGCGCGTGGCCATGGTGCTCACCGGTGCCAAGTCGGTCGCCGAAATCAGCGCCGACTCACTGGTTCGGGAGCCCTGAGATGATCAGCCGCGACACCCTGCTCAAGCAGCTGCGCGACGCGGTCGGCCGCGACCATGTGCTCACCGACGCGCCGAGCACGCGACGGTTTCGCAAGGGCCACCGCACTGGCGAAGGCAAGGTGCTGGCCGTGGTACGCCCCGCCACCCTGCTGGAACAGTGGCGCGTGCTGGAAGCCGCCGTGGCCGCCGACCGCATCGTCATCATGCAGGCGGCCAACACCGGGCTCACCGGCGGCTCGACGCCGGACGGCAACGACTACGACCGCGAGATCGTGTTGATCAACACCCTGCGCATCACCGGCGTGCAGCTGATCAATGAGGGCGAACAGGTGGTCTGCCTGCCCGGCGCCACCCTCGATCGCCTGGAGCAGGCCCTGGCGCCCCTGGGCCGCGAACCCCATTCGGTGATCGGCTCGTCGTGCATCGGCGCCTCGGTGCTTGGCGGCGTGTGCAACAACTCCGGCGGCTCGCTGGTACGCCGCGGGCCGGCCTACACCGAGCTGGCCCTCTATGCGCAAGTGAAGGAAGACGGCTCCCTGGAGCTGGTCAATCACCTGGGTATCGACCTGGGCAACAGCCCCGAGGAAATCCTCACCCGCCTGCAACGCGGCGACTACCGCCCCCACCAGGTCAGCAACGAGGCGGCCGCCAAGGCCTCGGACCAGCGCTACGGCGAGCACGTGCGCGATGTCGACGCCGACACCCCGGCACGTTTCAATGCCGACCCGTCACGGCTGTTCGAGGCTTCCGGCTCGGCCGGCAAGCTGTGCCTGTTCGCCGTGCGCCTGGACACCTTTCCCAAGGAGCCGAGCACGGTCTTCTATATCGGCACCAATGCGGCGGACGACCTCACCGAGGTGCGCCGCCACCTGCTCAACAAGCTGCCGAGCCTGCCGATTGCCGGCGAATACATCCACCGTACCGCCTTCGACATCGGCGAGAAGTACGGCAAGGACACCTTTCTGCTGATCGACCGCTTCGGCACCGCCAGGGTGCCTGCCGCCTTTGCCCTGAAGAGTCGGGTCGACGGCTTCTTCGAACGCTTCGGGCTGCGCGGCGTCAGTGACCGCGTCATTCAACTGGCCATGAACCTGCTGCCCAGCCACCTGCCGCCGCGCATGCGCGAGTATCGCGACCGCTTCGAACATCACCTGATGATCCGCGTGGCCAATGACAGCCTGGAGGAAACCCGGCGCTTTCTGGCCGAGTACTTCGCCGTCGGCAGCCCGGGGGCCTTTTTCGAGTGCGATGCCGACGAGGGTCGCAAGGCCTTCCTGCACCGTTTCGCCATCGCCGGTGCGGCGATTCGCTACCGCGAGGCACACCCCGGCAGCGTAGAGGACATTCTCGCCCTGGATATCGCCCTGCGCCGCAACGACCGTGACTGGGTGGAAACCCTGCCGGCGGCGATGCAGGCGCAGATCATCCACAAGCTTTACTACGGGCACTTCTTCTGCCACGTGTTCCATCAGGACTACATCGTCAAGAAGGGCGTCGACCCGATCGCCATGGAACACGCCATGTGGCGGCTGCTCGACGAGCGCCGCGCCGAATACCCGGCCGAGCACAACGTGGGCCACCTGTATGTCGCCAAGCCGGCGCTGGCGGGCTTCTACCGTGAGCTGGACCCGACCAATGCCTTCAACCCGGGCATCGGCCAGACCTCGAAGAAGAAGCATTGGCAGACGTGCTGCGACGAGCATTGAGGCCCATGACGAAGAAAGGGGAGACCTCTCGGCCTCCCCTTTCGTAGATGTCCTGTGCTGGCAATTCTGTCGCCGCTTTCCTCGCCTGCCTGGTTGGGCAGTGCGGACCCGGGTGCCGTGACGACCCGGTAGGGTCGGCGGCGCCAGCTCTCCTGATTGGGCGAGCCGGGTGGACGTGTCGTCCGGGCCGTGAAACTGAGGTAAAGATTACCCCCACGGCCGCGACGAAAGATTGCTAACATTGCTAACCTGTCGATCAATTTCGCAATAATTCATCGATATCCACATACAAGCAGCAATCAAAGAGCAAAACCACCCAGACATGAACAAACTTGATCGCTACGACCTGAACATTCTCGCCGAACTGCAGCGTGATGCAACGCTGTCCAATCAGGAACTGGCCGAGCGCATTGGCCTGTCGCCCTCACCCTGCTCGCGGCGCGTCAAGCAACTGGAGGACGACGGCTACATCACCGGCCAGGTCGCGCTGCTCGACCGCCGCCAACTGGGCCTCACCCTGACCGCCTACGTGCTGATCGGCATGGACCGGCACACCCCGGAGCGCTTCGAGCATTTCCAGGAAGAGATCCGCAAATGCCCGGAGGTGCTGGAATGCTGCCTGGTCACCGGGATGGACGCCGACTACCAGCTCAAGGTGGTGGTACCCGACATGGATCATTACCAGAAGCTGCTGCTCGGCACCCTGACCCGCATCGATGGTGTGTCCAGCGTGCGCTCGAGCTTCGTGTTGCAGCAGATCCTCTCCAGCACCCAGCTTCCGCTGCAGCACCTGCGCGGCTAGGAGCCTGCTCATAATCCTCCAGCCCAGGTTCATCGATTTTGGCAGCTAAATGGCGGGAGCGGCCTTTCGTAGGGTGGACGACGCTTCATCCGTCCACCGCTCTGCGAGCGCAATGGTGGACAAAAAGAGCGTTGTCCACCCTACGCTGGGAACGTTCGCTTCTGCCTTGTAGTTGCCGCTTCAGGCGCGTAAAGATCGTGAGCAGGCTCCAAGACCATCGAGCGGCTACGCATGCAGGCCGACAAAGCGGTAATATCCACACCTTTGTTGTGCCTTGCCGCGTGCATCCTGCCTGCACCCTATGGATCGCCGCCGAGATCAGGATGGAAGCCGAGTCTTTCGAAGCGTTGATGATGCCCCTGCTGGTCGGTGGCCTGGAAGGCGCCTGAAGCCCACAACAACTATTGCGGCGCCCGCCGTATTGCCCTGTCTGCTGCCCCATGGAGAAACACATGAACGCCACCGATCGCGTCATGCAGAGTTACGGACGCTGCTGTGCCAACCCAGCCTTCTTCGATGATTTCTACCGGCACTTCCTTGCCAGCTCGCCAGCCGTGCGCGAGAAGTTCGTCAATACCGACATGGCCGCGCAAAAGCTGCTGCTGCGCCAGGGCATTCTCAACCTGGTGATGCACGCCCGCGGCATGCCGGACACCAAGCTGCGCGCCCTGGGCTGCACCCATGCGCGCAATGCCATGGACATTCGCCCCGAGCTGTATGACCTGTGGCTGGAAGCGCTGCTCAAGACCATCGTCGAGCACGACAAGCAGGCCGACGCCACCACCCTGCAAGGCTGGCGCGAAGTGCTGGTCAAAGGCATCAGCGTGATCAAGGCGGGCTACGACGCCTGAAACCCAGGGTGCGACTTGCCTAGCTGAGACTCGGCGGCAGGTCGCGCCACTCGCCCGGTAGCAGGCCATCCAGCGACCAGGGGCCGATGCGTACCCGCACCAGGCGCAGGGTCGGCAAGCCGACGGCCGCCGTCATGCGCCGCACCTGGCGGTTACGCCCTTCACGAATCACCAGCTCCAGCCAACTGGTGGGCACGCTCTTGCGAAAGCGCACCGGCGGGTTGCGCGGCCACAGCTCTGGCTCGCCCAGCAACCGCGCCTCGGCAGGCAGCGTCGGCCCATCGTTGAGCTGCACGCCGTCGCGCAATTGCTGCAACTGCTCGGCGCTGGGTTCACCCTCCACCTGCACCCAATAGGTCTTGGCCAGCTTGTGCCTGGGATCGGCGATCTTCGCCTGCAGCTGCCCATCATTGGTGAGCAACAGCAAGCCTTCACTGTCGCGATCGAGGCGCCCGGCCGGGTACACGCCGGGCACGGCGACGAAATCCTTGAGCGTGGCGCGGCCCTGGTCGTCGTTGAACTGGGTGAGCACGTCGAACGGCTTGTTGAGCACGATCAGGCGCGGCTCGGCAGGCGCAGCCTTGGCCACACGATAGGGGCGCGGGGCGGGGCGATTGGGTCGGGACATGCAGCGAACAGCCATTGCAGAACGGCTGCGCAGTTTAGCGCAAAGCCGCCGGCTCAGCGGCCGCTACGGTCGATCACCGGCGCATGCAGCGCCATCAGCTCGACGATCCACTCGATAAACACCCGCAGCTTGGTGCTGACGTGGCGGTTCGGTGGATAGGCGATGTACATGGGCATCGGCTCGAACTGCCAGTCCTCGAAGACCCTCACCAGCTCGCCGCGCTGCTGATGTTCATCGGCCATGTAGGTGGGCAGCCAGAGCACGCCGAGGCCGGCCAGCCCGGCGGCCAGGTAGGCATTGCCGTCGTCCACCGCCAGGACATAGCGGCCCTCGATGTCGAGGCTGTCGCTGCCGCGGCGCATGCGATAGGAAAACAGCTTGCCGGCCCGCGCACGCTTGAAGCCGACGATGCGGTGGTGGCTGTCGACCAGTTCCTGCGGGTGCAGCGGCGTGCCGCAACGCCGCAGATAGCCTGGCGCGGCATAGACCCCGGAGCGCAGGTCGCCGATACGCCGTGCCATCAGCGACTGATCGGTGATCTCGCCGCCGCGGATCACGCAATCGACGTTCTCGCCGAGCAGGTCGACGAGACGGTCACTGGCGCCCAGGTCGAGCTGGATATCCGGGTAGCGGGCATGAAAGGCCGGCAGCGCCGGCACCAGGATCGTCCGCGCGAACGGGCTCGGCACGTCCACACGCAGGCGCCCGCGCGGCTGACTGCTGGCATCGGAAAGGCTGGTCTCGGCGTCGTCCATGTCGGCGAGCAGGCGCACCACGCGCTCGTAATACGCCGCGCCATCGGCGGTCAGCGCGACCCTGCGGGTGGTGCGGTTGAGCAAACGCACGCGCAGGCGCGCCTCGAGCTGCTGCACCAGCTGGGTCACGCTGGTCTTGCTCATGTGCAGGGTGTCGGCGGCCTTGGTGAAGCTGCCCGTCTCCACCACCCGGGCGAAGGCGCGCATCGCATCGAATCGGTCCATCTGCTCAACCGGTGATTGTTTGGGATTCGCAAACAGTGTTGATCGAAGTGGCCGGTTTATCCAGCCCGTCAGCATTTCTAAAGTGCCTCCATCACTTGAACGGGTCCAGCGACCCAGAGGAGACAGCATGACAACGCGCGATGTGGTTTTTCCCGCTGGCCGCCAGGCCCTTTACGAGCGCAATCGCTATTCACCGGCAGTGCGCTGCAACGGCTTGCTGTTCGTATCCGGGCAGGTGGGCAGCCGGCCCGACGGCTCGCCCGAGCCGGACCTGAAAGCGCAGGTTCGCCTGGCCTTCGAGAATCTCAATACGGTGCTCAAGGCTGCCGACTGCACCTTCGATGACGTGGTCGACGTGACGGTGTTCATCGTCAACCCCGAAGAGCGCTTCGAGACCATCTGGGAAGTGGTGCCCGAGTACTGGGGCGAGGCGCCATTCCCGAACATCACTTGCGTGGGCGTGACCTGGCTGTACGGTTTCCAGTTCGAGATCAAGGTGATCGCCAAGCTGCCCACAGCCTGAGCTCGGCCAGGGGCGGACGGTCAGGTGCCGCCGCGGCGCGGTGTGATACACTTTGCGGCGGCCAAAAGCTGCCCACCCGCCACTGCAGCCCCTACCGGAGCCGAGATTTTCGATGTCCGATACTGCCCCGCCCAAACCCGTTGCCAGCGGTGAAAAATTCCGCACCGCACAGGGTATTACCGCCATCAAGGACGGCCAGAAACGCCGTGCCTCGACCGAAGCCAAGGTGTACGAGCCCAAGCCGAGCTGGTTGCGGGTCAAGGCGCCGGGCGGCAGTCGTTTCGAAGCGGTCAAGCGTAACGTCGGTGAGCACCGCCTGAGCACCGTCTGCCAGGAATCGCACTGCCCGAACATGGGTGAATGCTGGTCCAACGGCACGGCCACCATCATGCTGATGGGCTCGGTGTGCACCCGCGCCTGCCGCTTCTGCGCGGTGGACACCGGCAACCCGAACGGCTGGCTGGACAAGGACGAGCCGCAGAACACCGCCAAGTCGGTGGAGCTGATGGCGCTGCGCTATATCGTGCTGACCTCGGTGGACCGCGACGACCTGCCAGACGGCGGCGCCGCCCATTACGCCGCCTGCGTCCAGGCGATCAAGGCCAACACCCCGCAGGTGGTGGTCGAAGCGCTGACCCCGGATTTCGACGGCGACCTGGCGTGCATCGAGCGCGTGGTGGATTCCGGCCTCGAGGTGTTCGCCCAGAACGTCGAGACGGTCGATCGCCTGACCCGTGAAGTACGCGACCCGCGCGCCGGCTACCGCAAGACCCTCGATGTGCTGGCCCACGCCAAGCGCCATCGCCCCGACGTGCTCACCAAGACCAGCCTGATGCTCGGCCTGGGCGAGACCGACGACGAAGTGTTCGAGGCCATGCAGGACATGCGCGCCGTGGGCGTGGATATCCTCACCCTTGGCCAGTACCTGCAGCCGACCCGCAACCACCTGCCGGTCAAGCGCTGGGTCAGCCCGGACGAGTTCAACCGTTTCCGTGACATCGGCCTGCAGATGGGCTTCATGGAAGTGGCGGCCGGCCCGTTGGTGCGCTCCAGCTACCGCGCCGACAAGGTGTTCGAGAAGAACAACCTGGGCCTCGCTGCACCGGTGCCGGTGCCGGGCCAGCAGGTCGACAACAGCCTGATCCCCGCGCTGAACGTCAACTGATCACCTGGGTATCGCTACGCGCTCAACGCCAGGCTACAAAAGCGAGCCTGGCCCACCGTAGCCTGTGGTTGAACGCAGCGATACCCGGGAAATTGCTCTACGACAACTGCGCTAGCGCAAAGCCCGCCTGCTACTGCCCATACCCCAACCGCTGGCGTAGCGCCTGCTCGAGGCGTTTGGCGACCTCGTCGAAGCGCACCGGCGTAGCCACCTGGTCCTTCAACTGGGTCATCTGCAAACCGGCATAGCCGCACGGGTTGATGCGCCCGAAGGGCGTCATGTCCATGTCGACGTTGAGCGCCAGGCCATGGAACGAGCAACCGCGGCGCACCCGCAGGCCCAGCGAAGCGATCTTCTCGCCCTTGACGTAGACGCCTGGCGCATCGGCCTTGGGCGCAGCTTCGACGCCATAACCGGCGAGTACCTCGACCAGCGCCTGCTCCATCACGGTGACCAGCTCGCGCACGCCCAGATCGAGGCGGCGCAGATCCAGCATCAGGTAGCCGACCAACTGACCAGGGCCGTGGTAGGTCACCTGGCCGCCGCGCTCCACCTGCACCACCGGGATGTCACCCGGCGCCAGCAGGTGCTCGGGTTTGCCCGCCTGCCCCTGGGTGAACACCTGCGGATGCTGCAGCAGCCAGATCTCGTCGGGCGTGGCGTCATCGCGCTCGGCAGTCAGCGTGCGCATGGCCTCGAGGGTCGGCAGATAGTCGACCAGCCCAAGGTGGCGCACGATCAGTTCGGCTGTGGCCACTACAGCACCATGTGCACGCGGCCGGTGGCACGCAGGTCGACATGAATGGCTTCCAGCTGCTCGACGCCGGTAGCGGTGATCAGCACCTGCACGGAGAGAAAGCGGCCCTTGCTGCTGTCACGGGTTACCAGGGTACCGGCATCGAAGTCGGGCGCGTGGCGCTGCATCACCTCGATCACCATGTCAGCGAAGCCGTCGCCGGCCTCACCGATCACCTTGATCGGGTAGTTCTTGCAGGGAAATTCGATTTTCGGAGCTTGTACGTCGGTATCGGTCATGGTGTTCCTGATCCAAAATGAAACGCCCTCGGATCCAGGCCGTGTGAAAACTACTGCGCTCGGCCATGCTGCGTTAAAAACCGGCTCAAAATGCTCATTTACACCACGTAAACTGCGCTTTTTCGCCGGTTTTTGCCTTGCCTGACCTTCGCTCGCTACGTTTTCACACTGCCTGGTTCGAGGGCGTTCATCGCAACATGGGGGCAGGCTGTCAGTTAAACAACCCGTAGAAGAACAGCCGAATGCTATCCCACAGCTGGCGGAAGAAACCACCCTCCTCGACCGCCTCGAGCGCGACCAGATCGGCGCTGTGCACCACCTGATCGCCCATCTTCACTTCCACCTTGCCGATCACGTCACCCTGGGCGATCGGTGCGGTGATCTGCGGGTTGAGGGTCATGCTCGCCTGCAGCTTCTCCAGCTGGCCTTTGGGCAGCGTGAGGGTCAGGTCCTGGGCCAGGCCGGCCTTGACCTGGTTGGTCTGACCTTTCCAGACCGGCGCCTGAGCCAGCTCGGCGCCCTTCTGATAGAAGGTGCGGGTTTCGAAGAAACGGAAGCCATAGGTCAACAGCTTCTGGGTTTCTGCAGCACGGGCGCTTTCGCTATCGGTACCGAATACCGAGGTGATCATCCGCGCGCCGTCACGTACCGCCGAAGCCACCAGGCAGAAGCCGGCCTCGTTGGTGTGGCCGGTTTTCAGGCCGTCGACGGTACGGTCGCGCCACAGCAGCAGGTTGCGGTTAGGCTGCTTGATGTTGTTCCACAGGAACTCTTTCTGCGAATAGATGGCGTAGTGCTCGGCATCCTCGTTGATGATCGCACGTGCCAGGATCGCCATGTCGTGGGCGCTGGAGTAGTGATCAGGATGCGGCAGGCCGGTGGCGTTCATGAAGTGGCTGTTCTTCATGCCCAGGCGCTCGGCGGTGGCGTTCATCATGTCGGCGAAGGCATCTTCACTGCCGGCGATGTGCTCGGCGATGGCGATGCTGGCATCGTTGCCGGACTGGATGATGATGCCGTGCAGCAGTTCGTCGACGGTCGCCTGGCTGTTCACCGGCAGGAACATGGTGGAGCCGCCCGAGGCTGCGCCACCGGTACGCCAGGCGTGTTCGCTGATGGTGACCTTGTCCTGCTCGCCGATCTTGCCGTTACGGATCTCCAGGGTGGCGATGTAGGCGGTCATCAGCTTGGTCAGGCTGGCTGGCGGCAGGCGCTGGTCGGCATTGTTCTCGACCAGGACATTGCCACTGGCGCCGTCCATCAGCACATAGGACTTGGCGGCCAGTTGCGGCGGAGCCGGCAGCGGCGCCTGGTTGGCCCAGGCACTGGAGGTGCCGAGCAGCATAAGTGACAGGAAGATGCGTTGCGCGAAGCTGGTGATTTTCATCCGTCTCTCTAGATCGCTGGAGGGTGGAACAGGCCCTTGCGGGCAAATGTGAAAGGTGGGCGCCGCACCGCGGCGATCCACTGCTTAGTCAGGCGGCGAACCGTTTAGTTGCTCGCCAGAGGGCTCTGCCCTCACTCCGCCTTGACCAGGGTCGCCTGCCCGAGGTTGGCGACGCGAATGCTGTCACGCACCCGGTCAGCCTCGCCCTGGCTGTTGATCGGTCCCAGCCGTACGCGGTGCAGTATCTGCTGGTTGCGCACCACTGAGTTGATGAATACCGGAGCACTCACCGACTCGCTCAACTTGGACTTGAGAAGCTCCGCAGCGTCGGGATTGGCGAAGGCTCCCACTTGGAGATACAGGCCAGACGCTGCGGCTGAAGCGTTTTTTTTTGAGTCGATCTGCACCGGCACGGTGGCGGCGGCGTGCTGCTGTAGTGGCGGCGAATACTGTTCCACCGGTGCATTGGCCAGCTTCAGCTGCTCCAACTGCGCGGACTGCACCTTGGCCATCTGCGGCTGCTTGATCATCATCGGCACCGGGCGCCCCTGCTGGGCCCACCACTCGGTGGGATCGATGCCTTCGACGCGCACCTGGGCGGTGCCCTTCTCGGCGTAACCGAGCTTCTTGGCGGCCGCGAAGGACAGGTCGATGATGCGATCGGAATAGAACGGCCCACGGTCGTTGACGCGCAGGATCGCGCTCTTGCCGTTTTCCAGGTTGGTCACCCGCACGTAGCTGGGCAGCGGCAGGGTCTTGTGGGCGGCGGTCATGCCGTACAGGTCATAGGCCTCACCATTGGCGGTAGCCTGCCCGTGGAACTTGGTGCCGTACCAGGAAGCCGGGCCGGTGGCCACGTAGCGACGGGCATCGGCGATCGGGTAGTACTGCTTGCCGAAGACCACGTAGGGGCTGGCCTTGACCGGGCCGTAGTGCGGCATCGGAATGGCGTCCTGGATCTTCGAGACATCCACATCCCACCAGGGCGCGCCGTCCTTGTGCGGACGGTTGAAATCACTCGGGCCGGACATCGCACTGCCCGCCTGGGTTGGCGCCGAGGCGGTCGGCGCGCGGCTGGAAGAACAACTGGCCAGCAGCAGCACTGCAACGCCGCAGGCGGCCAGCTTGAACGGCAAGCGTGTCATTGATTGGCACCTCGGGCCTGAACCAGCAACTCGGACAACTGATTGACCGCCATGGCGTACATCACGCTGCGGTTATAGCGGGTAATCACGAAGAAATTCGGCTGCCCCATCCAGTACTCGGGGCCTTCGGCACCGTCCAGACGAAAGGCGGTAACCGGCAGGTCGTCGGCCAGCACGTCGTTGCTCGACCAACCCAGGGCGCGCAGTTCGCCTACGGTCTTCTCGGGATCCAGGCCGGAGCTCAGGCCCTGGTCGGCCTGCTCGCCCTTGACCGTCGCCAGGCTGGCCACCGGCTGCCCCGGCTGCCAGTTGTGGCGCTTGAAGTAGCTGGCCACGCTGCCGATGGCATCGGTCGGGTTGCTCCAGATATTGATGTGGCCGTCGCCGTCGAAATCCACGGCGTAGGCGCGGAAGCTGCTCGGCATGAACTGCGGCAAGCCCATGGCGCCGGCGTAGGAGCCCTTCAGGCTGGCCGGATCGACCTGTTCTTCGCGGGCCAGCATGAGGAACTCGCGCAGCTCCTTGCGAAAGAACGGCGCGCGCGGCGGGTAATCGAAAGCCAGGGTGGACAGTGCATCGATCACCCGGTAGTTGCCGGTATTGCCGCCGTAGGAGGTTTCCACGCCGATGATGGCAACGATGATCTCGGCCGGTACGCCGTATTCCTGCTCGGCACGCGCCAGGGCTTCGGCGTGCTCGTTCCAGAACGCCACACCCTTGCTGATGCGCGCGTCGGTGATGAAGATCGGCCGGTATTCCTTCCACGGTTTGACCCGTTCGGCGGGACGCGAAATGGCGTCGAGGATCGCCTGCTTGCGCTCCACGTCGGCGAACAAGGTGGTCAGCTGCTCGCTGGCGAAACCGTAGTCACGGGTCATTTCGGTGATGAACTCGCCGACCAGCGGCGAGTTCGCGTATTCGTTGGCAGCCATCGCCTGTGGAGCCCCGAGCAGGCCGGCAACCGCCAGCCATTGAGCATGTCGTGCGGCCCAGCCACGCAAAATCTGCATTGAATTCATAACCCCAATCAAGCCTGAGCGATCCACTTGCGGTGCGTGTGGATGGACATCAGGATTCCGAAACTCGACAACAACGTAATCAATGACGTGCCGCCATAACTGATGAACGGCAGCGGCACTCCCACTACCGGCAACAAACCGCTGACCATGCCGATATTGATGAACACATAGACGAAGAAGGTCATGGTCAAACCGCCGGCAAGCAGCTTACCGAACAGCGTCTGCGCTTGCACGGTAATCACCAGACCGCGTGCAATCAACAGAATGTACAAGAGCAGCAACAGACAGACACCAATCAGGCCGAATTCTTCGGCCAGAACGGCAATGATAAAGTCCGTGTGGCTTTCCGGCAAAAAGTCCAGGTGCGACTGGGTGCCGAGCAGCCAGCCCTTGCCGAACACCCCACCGGAGCCGATCGCCGCCTTGGACTGGATGATGTTCCAGCCGGCACCCAGCGGGTCGCTTTCCGGATTGATGAAGGTCAGCACCCGGCGCTTCTGGTAGTCGTGCAGCACGAAGAACCACATCGCCACCGCGATTGGCACGATCGCCGCCACCGCACCGGCGATCCAGCGCCACTGCAGGCCGGCCATGAACAGCACGAAGGCGCCGGAGGCGAGGATCAGCAGCGAGGTGCCCAGATCCGGCTGCAGCAGGATCAGCACGAACGGCGTGACGATCAGCCCCAGGCTCACCGACACGTGCTTGAGACTCGGCGGCAGCGTGCGCTTGGACAGGTACCAGGCTATGGTCGCCGGCATCAGGATCTTCATGAACTCCGAGGGCTGGAAGCGGATCACCCCGGGGATGTTGATCCAGCGCGTGGCGCCCATGGCGTTGTGGCCCATGACGTCCACCACCACCAGCAGGCCGACCCCGCACAGGTAGCCCAGCGGCACCCAGCGGGCCATGAAGCGCGGCTCGAACTGGGCGATGACCACCATCGCCACCAGGCCGATACCGAAGGAGCTGGCCTGCTTCATCAACAGGTCGACGTTCTTGCCGCTGGCCGAATACAGGACGAACAGGCTGCCGGTGGCGAGCAGCAGCAACAGCAGCAGCAGAATGCCGTCGATGTGCAGGCGCTGCAGCAGGCTGGAGCGCCGACGCAGGACGTCGTCGCTGGACAGCGTGCGGTCGAAGCTGCCAATCAGGCTCATGGTTGCTTCACCTCTGCATTGAGCGGCGCCGTGGCACCTGGCGTGGCGTACTCGGCCTTGAGCTGGCCATTTTCGTCGAGCAGCCAGGCATCCATCACCTGTTTGACCACCGGCGCGCCGACCCCGGAGCCGGACTCACCATTCTCGACCATCACCGAGACCACGATCTGCGGGTTGTCGGCGGGGGCAAAGCCGACGAACAGGGCATGGTCACGGTGGCGCTCCTGTACCTTGCTGCGGTCATACTTCTCGCCCTGCTTGATCGCCACCACCTGGGCCGTACCGCTCTTGCCGGCGATACGGTAGGCGGCGGCATCGCCGACCTTGCGCGCGGTGCCCCGGGCACCGTGCATCACCGCCTCCATACCCTGGCGCGCGTAATCCCAGTACTTGGGGTCGCGCAGCACGATATCCGGAATCGGGTCGGGGTCGTGGGGTTGGCTGCCGTCGATGGTTCGTGCCAGGTGCGGGCGAATCCACTTGCCCTTGGTGGCCACCAGCGCAGTGGCCTGGGCCAGTTGCAACGGGGTGGCCTGCATGTAGCCCTGGCCGATGCCGAGGATCAGCGTTTCGCCCGGGTACCAGGGCTGCCGGTAGCGGGCGCGTTTCCATTCGCGGGACGGCATCAGGCCGGCGGTTTCCTCGAACATGTCCAGGGACACCCGCTGGCCGATGCCGAAGCGGCTCATGTAGTCGTGCAGGCGATCGATGCCCATCTTGTGGGCCAGATCGTAAAAGTAGGTGTCGTTGGAGCGCATGATCGCCATGTTCAGGTCCACCCAGCCATCGCCGGTGCGGTTCCAGTTGCGGTACTTGTGGCTGTTGTTCGGCAACTGGTAGAAGCCGGGGTCGAACACCCGGGAGCTCGGCGTCACCACCCCGGCATCGAGCCCGGCGACCGCGACCATCGGCTTGATGGTCGAGCCCGGCGGGTACAGGCCGCGCAGCACGCGGTTGTAGAGCGGCCGGTCGATGGAGTCGCGCAGTTCGGCGTAAGCCTTGAAGCTGATGCCGGTGACGAAGGGGTTGGGGTCGAAGCTCGGCTGGCTGACCATCGCCAGTACCTCGCCGGTCTGCGGCTGGATCGCCACCACCGCACCACGTCGCCCACCAAGCGCCTTCTCGGCGACCTCCTGCAGGTGCACGTCGAGGGTCAGCATCACGTCACGACCGGGCAGTGGGTCGGTACGGTTGAGCACGCGCAGCACGCGGCCGCGGGCGTTGGTTTCGACTTCTTCGTAGCCGACCTTGCCGTGCAGCTCGTCCTCGTAGAAACGCTCGATACCGGTCTTGCCGATATGGTGGGTGCCGCTGTACTCGACCGGGTCGAGCTGCTTGAGCTCGCGTTCGTTGATGCGCCCCACGTAGCCGACCGAATGGGCGAAGTGCTCGCGCTGTGGGTAGTGGCGCACCAGCTGGGCGACCACCTCGACGCCGGGCAGGCGAAACTGGTTCACCGCCAGCCGGGCGATCTGCTCTTCGCTGAGTTCGAACAGCACCGGCACCGGCTCGAATGGCCGCCGCCCCTGCTTTACCCGGCGCTCGAACAGCTCGCGATCATCGGGCGTGAGCTCCAGCACCTCGACGATCACGTCGAGCACCTGTTCCCAGTCGCCGGCACGTTCGCGGGTCAGGGTCAGGCTGAAGCTGGGCCGGTTGTCGGCGATGATCACCCCGTTGCGGTCGTAGATCAGCCCGCGGTTGGGCGGAATCGGCTGCACGTGGATGCGGTTGTTTTCCGCCAGGGTGGAGTGGTACTCGTACTGGATCACCTGCAGGTAGTACATGCGGGCCATCAGCACCAGGGTCAGCACCAGGAATACCACGCCACCGACCAGCGCACGCTTGCGAATCAGGCGCGCGTCCTTCTCGTGATCTTTTAGACGGATCGGCTGGGGCATCGGGACCGCTGACTACTTGTGATAAGGGTGACCGGACAACACCGTCCAGGCACGATAAATCTGTTCTCCGACCAGTATCCGTACCAGCGGGTGGGGCAGGGTCAGCGGCGACAGCGACCAGCGCTGCTCGCTGCGTGCCTGGACTTCCGGCGCCAGCCCCTCGGGGCCGCCGACCATCAGGTTGACCGTACGCGAGTCGAGCCGCCACTTGTCCAGCTCGACCGCCAACTGCTCGGTGCTCCAGGGTCGCCCTTCGACTTCCAGGGTGACGATGCGTTCCCCAGGCTGGACTTTGCCCAGCATGGCTTCGCCCTCCTGGCGGATCATCCGCGCCACGTCGGCATTCTTGCCGCGCGTGGTCAGGGGAATTTCCACCAGTTCCAGTGCCAGCTCGGAGGGCATGCGCTTGGCATACTCCTGCCAGCCGTCCTCGACCCAGCGCGGCATGCGCGAGCCGACCGCGATCAGTTTGATGCGCACGGAACGCCCTTACTCGCCTTCGCCACCGTGCTGCGCTCGGCTCTGCTCGGCGCCCTGCCACAGACGCTCCAGGTCATAGAACTGGCGGGTGGTCGGCAGCATCACGTGAACGACGATGTCGCCCAGGTCGAGCAGGGCCCACTCGCCACTGTCCAGGCCTTCGCTACCGATCGGGCGCACGCCCTGTTCCTTGGTCTTTTCCAGCACGTTGTCGACCAGCGACTTGACGTGACGGCTGGAGGTACCACTGGCGATTACCATGTAGTCGGTGATGCTGGTCTTTTCACGCACATCGATGGTGGTGATGTCCTGGGCCTTGATTTCTTCCAGTGCTGCGATGGCCACTTTGACCAGGTCTTCACTGTGCATGGGTTTGTTCGTCATAACGTGCTCGTTTGCCTCGTGTTCGATTCACCCACGGTACAGTCCATGGGCGTTGATGTAAGCCAGAACCGCATCGGGCACCAGAAAGCGCACCGAGCGACCGTTCGCCAATAGCCAACGGATCTGGGTGGCAGACACCGCCAGGGGCGTCTGCCAGATGAAGGAAATCTGTCCTGCCGGGCCTTTCAGCGCCAGCGGGTCTGCCACGTTGCGCGCGGCCATCAGGTCGCGCAGCGGCTCGCTGGCCTCACTGCCGGCATCCGGGCGTTGCAGCACCAGAATGTGGCAGTGCTGCAGCAACTCGTCCCAGCGGTGCCAGGCCGGCAAGCCACAAAAGGCATCCCAGCCCAGAATCAAGAACAGCTGATCCTCGGCAGCCAACTCGCCGCGCAACGACTCCAGGGTGTCGATGCTGTAGGACGGCTTGTCGCGCTTGAGCTCACGGTCATCCACCGTCAGCGGCGCCAACCCCACCACGGCTTGCCTGACCATCGCCAGGCGATCCTGCGCCCCAACCTGCGGGGTCTCACGGTGTGGCGGGCGCGCACTGGGGATCAGTCGCAGCTCGTCCAGGCCCATGAACTCGGCCACCTCCAGCGCACCGCGCAGATGGCCAATGTGCACCGGGTCGAACGTACCGCCCAAGAGCCCGATGCGTTTGCGGTTTGCCATCAGCTGCGCACGTGCCCGTCGCCAAATACCACGTATTTCTCGCTGGTCAGCCCCAGCAGGCCCACCGGGCCGCGGGCGTGCAGTTTGTCGGTGGAAATGCCGATCTCCGCGCCCAGGCCATACTCGAAACCATCGGCGAAGCGCGTCGAGGCGTTGACCATCACCGAGCTGGAATCCACTTCGGTGAGAAACCGCCGCGCGTCACTGAAGTTCTCGGTGATGATCGCGTCGGTGTGTTGCGAGCCGTATGTGTTGATGTGCTCGATGGCCGCATCCAGTGAGTCGACCACGCGAATCGCCAGGATCGGCGCGTTGTACTCGGCGTACCAGTCGTCTTCGCTGGCTTCGAGCACGTCGCTACCCAGCAGCGCACGCGTCTGCCCATCGCCACGCAGCTCGACCCCCTTGTCGCGATAGATGGCGGCCAGCGGCGGCAGCACCCGTGCGGCGATATCGGCGTGCACCAGCAGGGTTTCCATGGTGTTGCACGGCGAGTAGCGCTGGGTTTTCGAGTTGTCGCAAACGCGGATGGCCTTGTCGAGATCGGCGGCGCTGTCCACATAAACGTGGCATACGCCATCCAGATGCTTGATCACCGGCACCTTGGCATCGCGGCTGATACGTTCGATCAGGCCCTTGCCGCCGCGCGGCACGATCACGTCGACGAACTCCGGCATGCTGATCAGCGCGCCGACGGCCGCGCGGTCGGTGGTTTCCACCACCTGCACGGCACTGGCCGGCAAACCGGCTTCTGCCAGGCCGGCCTGGATGCAGCGGGCGATCGCCTGGTTGGAGTGAATCGCTTCGGAGCCGCCGCGCAGGATGGTGGCGTTGCCGGACTTCAGGCACAGGCTGGCCGCATCGATGGTCACGTTGGGACGCGACTCGTAGATGATGCCGATCACGCCCAGCGGTACGCGCATCTTGCCGACCTGGATACCGGACGGCAGGTAGCGCATGCCCTGGATCTCGCCAATCGGGTCCGGCAGCGTGGCAACCTGACGCAGGCCCTCGATCATGCTGTCGATGACCTTCGGGGTCAGCGCCAGGCGGTCGAGCATGGCCGGCTCCAGGCCATTGGCGCGAGCGGCAGCCAGATCGCGCTCGTTGGCGGCGCCCAGCTCGCCACGGGCGGCATCCAGCGCAGCGGCGGCGGCGTGCAGGGCCGCATTCTTCTGGGCGGTGCTGGCCCGCGCGAGCAGGCGCGACGCCTGGCGGGCAGTGCGGCCCAGGCGGGTCATGTAGTCAAGCACGGACTCGGTCATGGCAACTCAGGTCGGCAGTTGGAAAAAGTTGCTGATTATAGCGGTCATGCCGCCCCGCGCACAGCAGCGCCTGGCAGATGGTCATCAACGGCTTGTAACCGGGGGTTTGCACGCCCTTTCAATCAGCCGGCGCGTTGCTATGATCGGCCGCTGTCGCCGTCCGACAGGGCATGCCGGACAAAGGAACCGCTTTTCAGGCCGGCAGGTCGAAGGCTCGATTTCTTCTCTATAAGGTATCCATCCATGGGCCAATGGCTCGATAGTCTGACTACCTGGCTGGCAGCCAACCCGCAATGGCTGGGAATGGCGATCTTTCTGATCGCCTGTATCGAATGCCTGGCCATCGCCGGCATCATCGTTCCCGGCACCGTGCTGCTGTTCGCCGTCGGCGTGATGGCCGGCAATGGTGCCCTGAGCCTGTGGGAAACCCTGCTGCTGGCCTACTTCGGCGGCCTGCTGGGCGATGCCATCTCTTACGCCCTGGGGCGTTATTTCCACCAGGACATCCGCCGCCTGCCGGGCCTGCGCAGCCATCCGCAGTGGCTGAGCGGTGCAGAGAGCTATTTCGAACGCTATGGCGTGGCCAGCCTGCTGCTGGGCCGCTACATCGGCCCGCTGCGCCCCATGCTGCCGATGGTCGCCGGTATGCTGAGCATGCCCCTTGGCCGCTTCATCGCCGTCAGCATGCTCGCCGCCGCCGGTTGGGCAGTCGCCTACCTGCTGCCCGGCTGGGCTGCCGGCGCCGCCTTTCGCCTGCCGTTGCCCGACGGGTTCTGGCCACAGGCGGCCGTGGTGGCCGGCGGCCTGGCGTTGCTGCTGGTGCTCACCGTTCAGAGCAGCCTGCGCGAACAGCACCAGGCCAGCCTGATCGCCGCCGGCCTGGGCACGATCCTGCTGATCGCCCTGTTCATCGGCTGGCCACATCTGATCCAGCTCGACCAGGGCCTGATGACGCTCATCCAGGAAGGCCGTAACCCACGTTTCGATCATATCGCGGTGATGATCACCCACTTTGGCGACTTCGACGTGCAACTGGCAGTTGCCGCGCTGCTATGCATCCTGCTGCTGCTCGCCCGCAAATGGCAGGCGTTGCTGTTCGCCGGCGGTGCCATGCTCAGCACCGCGGTGGCCAACGGGCTGCTCAAGAACCTGTTCGAGCGGGCGCGCCCGGATGTGCTGCTCGAGCCGCTGCATACCTACAGCTTCCCTAGCGGGCACAGCTCGGCGGCCTTTGCCTTGTTTCTCACCGTGGCCATTCTGGCCGGCCGTGGCCAACCGGCCCGCCTGCGCCTGACCTGGATCTTGCTGGCCTGCCTGCCGGCGCTGCTCATCGCCTTGTCACGCGTTTACCTGGGTGTGCACTGGCCGAGCGACATCATCGCCGGCGCGCTGCTGGCCAGCAGCCTGTGCGCGCTGAGCCTGGCGCTGATGCAGCGCTTCGCCTCGCTGCCACCCTTGCCGGCCAGGGTCTGGTGGCTGATCGTGCCAAGTTGCGCGCTGCTCCTGACGGGCATGGCGCTGCTGCGCATGTCGGAGGGTGTGGAGATCTACCGCTACTAGGTTCCGTCGCCCTGCAGTTCCTCCACCCACGCCTGCAGCATGCCCAGGCGCTGGGCGGCATCGGGCTCGGCCAGCAAGGCGACCTTCTGCTCGGCGCTGAACGGCAGCAGGTAGGCGAGCTTGTCGGCCAGCTCGCCCTGGCTGTCGGCGCCACCGGCCATGTCCAGGCTGGCGACCATCGGGTGCTCGGCCAGGGCGCCGAGCAGCGCCAGCAGATCGGCATGCTCCTCGCCCAGCGGCAGCTCGGGCTGCGCTTCCAGCCACTCGATCTGGGCCAGGGTCAGCTTGTCCGGCAGCACCTGGGCCTGTTTGACCCGAAAGCGCCGCCCGCCCTGCACGCGAATACCCAACAGCCCATTGGGGCGCTGCTGGAAGTCGGTGATCCGCGCTTCACAGCCGATCTGCACGACGCGCTCGGCGGCCTCGCCAACCTCGGCGCCTACGACGATGCACACCACGCCGAAACCTTCGCCCTGCTTCATGCAGCGGCTGATCATGTCCAGGTAGCGCGCTTCGAAAATCTGCAGATCCAGCTGGCAGCCGGGAAACAGGACGGTGTGCAGCGGAAATAGCGGTAGGGTCATAGGGCTCTCAACTCAGGAAGACGACGGCCAGGGGCAGCAGGATCGCCGTGAACACGCCCATCAGGCTCATCGCCAGGGCCGCGAAGGCGCCGCACTCCTCGCTCTCCTGCATGGCCCGGGCGGTACCGACCGCGTGGGCGGTCATGCCCAGTGCCATGCCCATGGCGGCATGATTGCGCACCCCGCACAGGCGCAGCAACGACGGCCCGACGATCGCCCCCAGCACGCCGGTGATCATCACGAACACTGCCGCCAGTGCCGCCAGCCCACCGATCTGGCTGGCCACCAGCATGGCGATTGGCGAGGTAACGGACTTGGGCGCCATGCTCATCAGCATGTTGTGCTCGGCACCGAGCAGCCAGGCCAGCGCCACCCCCAGCACGGTGGCGACCACGCCGGCGACCAGCAGCGTAAGCAGCGTAGGCCAGAAGACCTGGCGAATACGCCGCAGGTTCAGGTACAGCGGCACGGCCAGGGCGACGGTGGCCGGGCCGAGGAAAATGGTCAGCGCCTCGGCACTGGCCTGGTATTCGCCGAAGGTCAGGCCGCACAGCAGCAGAATGGCGATCACCAGCGTGGTGGATACCAGCACCGGCTGCAGGAATACCAGGCGGCTTCTTTCGTAAGCGGCCATCGCCAGCTGATAGGCGCCCAGGGTGACGCCCGCCCCGAACAGCGGATGATGGGTGACGGCCAGCCAGGCGCCGTGCCAGTCGAGCATCATGGCTGCTCCCGACGGCGTGCCTGACGCTCGATCAGCTTTTGCATCATCCAGCCGGCGAACGCCAGCGAAAGGATCAACGACAACACCAGGGCACCGATCACCGCCCAGAAGTCGGCGACGATCGCCTCGGCATACGCCATCACCCCGACTGCCGGCGGCACCAGCAGCAGTGGCAGGTATTTGAGCAGGCCACTGGCGGCCTGCTGGATCGGCTCATCGACCTGGCCCCGGCAGAGCAGAAACACCACCAGCAGCAGCATGCCGAGAATCGGCCCCGGCAGCATCGGCAGCAACAGCGCATTGATCGCAGTACCGAGCAATTGGCACAGCACCAGCCAGAACAGGCCACGAAGCAGCATGATTATCCCCCGCAAACTCGACAGGCCGACCGGCTTGCCCACCCTCAAAGACGGCCATTATAGGCCGCTAAGCCTGGCCACTTAACAGGGCCAGATCGCCTGCCATCGAGCAGTTCAGTGCAACAGCGCGCAGCCAGATGCTTTGCGGCATACTGCCAGCCTCGCTCATCCGACAGGGACGTCCTGCATGCTCCGCCTCGCGCCTCTGGCCCTGACCATCGCCCTCGCTGCCTGCGGCCAAAGTGCTTCACTGCTCCCTGCCGATGCCATCCTGCCGGACGGTTCGCGCTACCACGGCACCGTGGTCGAAGGCCTGCTGCAGGGCGAAGGCCGCCTCGAGTATCCCGATGGCAGCCGCTACGTCGGCCACTTCGTCGATGGCCAACGCCACGGCGCCGGGGAGTGGCGAGGCGCCAATGGCGAGCATTACGTCGGCGAGTTCGCCGCCGGCCGTTACGACGGCCAAGGCACCCTGAACAAGGCCGACGGCAGCCACTACAGCGGCGGCTTCCGTCAGGGCCAGTTCAGCGGCGAAGGCGTGCTGCAGGAAACCGGGCAGACCTACCGCGGGCAGTTCCGCGCGGGCCGCTTTCACGGCTTCGGCATTCTCGAGCAGGCCGACGGCAGCCGCTTCCAGGGCGTTTTCGCCAACGGCCTGCCAGACGGCCAGGGCATGCGCGAAGACGAACTGGGCAACCAGCTTTCCGGGCACTTCGTCGGCGGCCAGCTCAAGGGCGCCGGCAGCTACCGCGGCAGCGAGGGTGACAGCTACGACGGCGAACTCAGGGACAGCCTGTTCCATGGCAAGGGCCGCTACCAGAGCGCCAGCGGCGAGGCCTGGAGCGGCACCTTCGTCGAGGGCGCCCTCACCGGCAAGGGCGAATACCGTGGCACCGATGGCAGCCGCTATAGGGGGCAATTCCGCGACTGGCGCTACCAGGGCGAAGGCCATCTGCAACGAGCCGACGGCAGCCGCTATGACGGCCAGTTCGCCAATGGCCAGTTCCACGGCCAGGGCACCCTGGTCAATGCCGATGGCACGAAACAGCAGGGCACCTGGCGGCGCGGCCTGCGGGTGCGCGACGAAAACGGCCAGGCGTTGCCCGACCCGCTGGAAATCGGCCTGCTGAAACAGGGTGATCTGCTCGACCGGGCCATCGCCGCGCTACCGGCCTCCACCCCACGCAGCGAACTCTACGCCCTGACCCTGGCCGGTGACGGCAAGCAGAGCGTGTTCCTGCGCGAGGCCGACTACGTGGCCGATCTGCTCGCCGAGCGTTTTTCCGCGTACGGCCGCATCACGTTGGCCAACCACCGCGATCACCTCGCCGATCGCCCCCTGGCGACCCGCGAGAACCTGCGCCGCGCGGTGCAGGCCATCGCCGAACGCAGCGGGCCGGAAGACCTGGTGTTCATCTACCTGACCAGCCACGGCTCGCGCACCCACGAGCTGAACCTGGACCAGCCGCGCCTGCAACTCGCCGACCTGCCCGCCGACGAATTGGCCAGCCTGCTCGAGCCCCTCGCTGAGCGCCACAAGGTGGTGGTGATTTCCGCCTGCTATTCCGGCGGCTTCATACCTGCCCTCAAAGACGACAAGACCCTGCTGATGACCGCCGCCCGCGCCGACCGGGTGTCATTCGGCTGCTCCGAGGAGGCCGACTTCACCTACTTCGGCCGCGCCCTGTTCGCCGAAGCGCTGCAGCAAACCGGTGATCTGCAAAAGGCCTTCGAGCTGGCCCGCGCGGCGGTGGCCGAACGCGAGCAGGCCGATGGCTTCGAGCCGTCCGAACCGCAGATCTGGGCGCCTGCCGCGGTACTCGAGCACTGGAATGCGCTGCGCCAGGCAGACAGCGAAGCGCCTTGAACGATAAATCGGCGATTGCCCTCTAAACTTCATAACAGGCTGTTGAAAAGCGTAGGCGAGGCAGCCAGTGCAAGGCAAAAACAGCCGAAACGTAGCGCAGCGTAGTAACAGCCGAAGGCTGGCCCGCAGGTCGAACGAAGTGAGTCAAAAGCGCAGTTTACATGCTGTAAATGAGCATTTTGACTGGGCTCGCAGGCGAGGCTGTTTTTAACGCAGCAACGGCAACGCAGGTAGTTTTTCAACGGCCTGATAGTGAATAGCAGTCGAGGATCGACCATGTATCTGACTCCCCAGCACATTCTTCTGGCAGGCGCTTCGGGCATGACCGGTGAACACCTGCTCGATCGCCTGCTCAACGAACCCACCGTCGAGCGCGTGCTGGCCCCGAGTCGCAAGCCGTTGGCCGAACACCCACACCTGGAAAATCCGGTCGGCGAACTGCTCGAGCTGCTGCCCGCCCTCAACGGCCCGGTGCACACCGCATTCTGCTGCCTGGGCAGCACCATCAAGCAGGCGGGCTCGCAAGACGCCTTTCGCGCCGTCGATCACGATCTGGTGGTGGCCTTCGCTGCCCGTGTCCGGGAGCTGGGCGCGCGACACCTGCTGGTGGTCAGCGCCATCGGCGCCGACCCGGGCGCCTCGGTGTTCTACAACCGCATCAAGGGACAAACCGAAGAGGCGCTCAAGGCCCAGGGCTGGCCGCAACTGACCATTGCCCGCCCTTCCCTGCTGCTCGGCCCGCGCAACGAGTTTCGCCTCGGCGAGCGCCTGGCCGCACCCTTGCTGCGCTGGCTGCCGGGCAAGCACCGCGCCATCGACGTGACGGCCCTGGCTCGCGCCCTGTGGCGCCTGGCCCTGGAAGAAGGTGAAGGGTTGCGCATCGTCGAGTCCGACGAGCTGCGGCGCCTGGGGCGCTAGCAACAAAAAAGGCGCCGTTTTTCACGGCGCCTTTTTGGTTCAGCACAGGCGTTGTTCAGAACAGGCCGAGGGCCCAGGCAGTGGCGAACAGCGCCAGCGAGAAGCCCCACATCCACCAGAACGAATAGCGAATGTGCTTGCCCATCTCCAGCCGCGCCAGGCCGAGCGCCAGCCACAGCGCCGGCGAGAACGGGCTGATGAAGGTACCGATGATATTGCCGATCATCAGCGCGTAAACCACGCTCGGCGCGGCCACGCCATGGCCTTCGACCACTTCCATCACCACCGGCAGGAGCCCGAAGTAATAGGCGTCGGTGTTGAGCAGGAACTCCATGGGGAAGCCGAACACGCCAAGGATGATGTGCAACTGACCGACCATCCCGGCGGGCAGCACCTTGACCAGATCCTGGGCGATCGAGGTGAGCATGCCGGTGCCGGAGAGAATGCCCAGCATCGAACCGGCCGCCAGGATGATCATGCCCATTCCCAGCGCGGCGGAAGAATGCGCCGCGATGCGCTGCATCTGCAGCTTGCCGTTGGGGTAGTTGATCAGCAGTGCCAGGCTCAGGCCGATCATGAACACGTAACCGGCCGGCAGCACGCCGGTGAATAGCGCCACCAGCACCAGCACGAACAGGCCGAAGTTGATCCACATGCGCCCCGGGCGCTCGAGTGCGCGCTCTTCGTCACTGATCTCGCCAGGCGCGCCGACATGATCCACCGCACCATCGTCCACCAGGGTGCCGCCGGTTGCGGCGATGCGCCGCTGTTCGCGCCAGCCGAGAAATGCCGCCAGCAGCACCAGCAGAACGACACCGGTGCCCTGGATGACCAGCAGTGGTCGCCACAGTTCGGTGACGTCCAGGCCGGTAACGGCTGCCGAACGGCCCAACGGCCCCGCCCAAGGCACCATGTTGAGAATGCCGGCACCGGTGGCCAGCAACATCAGCATCAGGTAGGGGCTCATGCGCAGCTGCTTGTACAGCGGCAACAGGGCGGGAATGGTCAGCAGGAAGGTGGTGGCACCGGCGCCATCGAGGTGGGCCAGCATGCCGATGACCGCCGTGGCGACCGCTACGGCGATGACGTTGCCTCGGGTCAGCTTGACCAGGAAGCCGATGATCGGGCGGAACAGCCCGGTGTCCTGCAGCACGCCGAAGAAGGTGATGGCAAAGATGAACATGGTGGCGATGGCCATCACCTTACCGACGCCATCGGTGAAGAATCCGGAAATCTCCTCGGTGCCGAAGCCCGCACACAGCGCACCCAGCAGGGGCACCACGATCAGTGGCAATACAGGTGACATGCGCCCGCTGAGCAACAGCACCACCAGACAGAAAATGGTCAACAAGCCAATCAGGGTCAACAAACCGGGTTCTCCTCTTTTTCTTGTTCAAGTCGGTGCGGACACGGACACGAAGCGCGGACTCTAGACCAGAAACCTTTCACGAACCTTTATTACATGGCGTGCTAAGCCCATGATTTGTCAGTGAATATGTAGTAATGCGAGGTAACAGTTGCACCGCCTTGCTAAGCTGATGGCCTTGCCACTAGCGGAGTTTCGCCATGCCTTCGAACAAAACTGCCCTGATCATCGGTGCCTCGCGCGGTATCGGCCTGGGCCTGGTACGTCAGCTGCACAGTGACGGCTGGCAGGTCACCGCCACCGTGCGTACCCCGACCCGCGCCAGCGAGCTGCAGGCCTTGAAAGGCGTGCAGATCGAATCGCTGGATATCGACGATGCGGCTGCGCTGAATGCCCTGGTGCAGCGTCTGCAGGGCCAGGTGTTCGACCTGCTGTTCGTCAATGCCGGCATCCTGGGCCCCAGCCATCAGTCGGCCGCCAAGGCCACCATCGAGGAACTCGGTCAGCTGTTCATGACCAACGTGACGGCGCCGATTCGCCTGGCCGAACGCCTGGTCGGCCAGCTGCGTCCACAGACCGGCGTGCTGGCATTCATGAGTTCGGGGCTGGGCAGCGTGGCCAACCCGGAAGGCAACAACCTGGCGCTGTACAAGGCCAGCAAGGCGGCGCTCAACTCGCTGACCAACAGCTTCGTCTGCGAACTGCCAGAGCCGCGCCCGACGGTGCTGTCGTTGCACCCGGGCTGGGTGAAGACCGACATGGGCGGCGAGAACGCCATGGTCGAAGTGGCCGACAGCTGCCGCGGCCTGATCGCCCAGGTCGAACGCTTCGCCGGCCAGGGCGGCCACCACTTCGTCGACTACCTGGGCCAGAAGATCGATTGGTAAGAGGGATTCTGGCTGCAGCTTGATGGGCTAGCGCCTACGCAGCCCGGCCCATCCTACAGTTCTGAGAGCAAGCCGATATCCAGTGGGAGCGGGCCATGCCCGCGAATCTATTGTGCGCATGACGCGCTCCCACGGATCGGCGTGAGACCCTAGGATGGGTCGAGCCGCGCAGGCGCAGCCCATCAAGACCGCGGCAAAGACGCCAAGCCTATAACCCCAGCATCGCCAACATGATGAATGTGGCGAACAGCACGAAGTGGGTCATGCCCTCGATGGCGTTGGTCTCACCGTCGTTGAGGTTGATGGCGCAGACGATCAGGGTGATGAACACCATCACCGTCTGCACCGGGGTCATGGCCATCTGGAACGGCTGACCGCTGTACAGCGCCATGGCCTCCATCACCGGTACGGTAAGAATCACCGTCGACAGCGACGCGCCCAGGGCGATGTTGACCACCGACTGCATGCGATTGGCCAGCGCCGCCCTGAGCGCGGTCAGGATCTCCGGCGCCGCGGAAATGCCGGCGACCACGATGGCGGTGAGCACCGGTGGCGCGCCGGTCCCTTCCAGGCCGACATCCAGCGCCAGGGACATCACCTCGGCCAGCACGCCGATGACGATCACCCCGAACACCAGCACGCCAATCGACCAACCGACGTTGACCTGTTCCTCGCCACCCCCGTGCCCCTCACCGCCGCGGTTCTTCTTCTCCGGATAGGCATAACTGAAGAAGTAGCTGTGCGGGCCGACCTGCATGCGCAGGAACACCGCGTAGAGCACCAGCATGGCGCCGATGGTGAACATCGAATACGCCTTCCAGTCCGCCTCGGGAATGAACTCGGGCACCACCATGGAAATGCCCATGGCGGTCAGGATCATCACGCTGTAGCTGCGCGCCGAGTCGTCGTTGTAGGACTGCTCGCCGTGCTTGAGCCCGCCCATCAGCGCGGCCAGGCCGAGGATGCCGTTGATGTCGAGCATCACCGCCGAATAGATGGTGTCGCGCACCAGGGTCGGCGACGCCTGGTTGCTCATCATGATCGCCAGGATCACCACCTCGACGAGCACCGCCGAGAGGGTGAGGATCATGGTGCCGTAGGGGTCGCCGACCCGCTCGGCCAGTTGCTCGGCATGGTGGGCGACGCGCAACGAGGCACAGACGATGGCGGCGATCAGCGCCACGGCACCGATCAGCGCGACGCCCTGGCCATGGCCGAGCAGCGCGTGTTCCATGGGCAGGGCGATCAGGGCGGCGAGCACGGCCAGCAGCAGCCAGTATTCCTGCTTGATGGCATTCAACATGGGTGATTCCTTTCCAAGAAGAGCAGAACGATCCTGCTCCGACTGCAACATCCTGTAAATAATTCCAGTCACTTACCGTTGGTGCCGTTCAATGCCGCAGGCTTGAGCGCATGCAGGTAAACTTGCCGACCGTGTTTTAGCTGACCGAGATTGTTCCCATGTACGACTGGCTCAACGCCCTGCCCAAGGCCGAACTGCACCTGCACCTCGAAGGCTCCCTCGAGCCCGAACTGCTGTTCGCCCTGGCCGAGCGCAACCGCATCGCCCTGCCCTGGAACGATGTCGAGGCGCTACGCGCGGCTTACGCCTTCAACAACCTGCAGGAATTCCTCGACCTGTATTACCGCGGCGCCGACGTGCTGCGCACCGAGCAGGACTTCTACGACCTGACCTGGGCCTACCTGCTCAAGTGCAAGGCGCAGAACGTGGTGCACGTCGAGCCGTTCTTCGACCCGCAGACCCACACCGACCGCGGCATTCCCTTCGAAGTGGTGATGCGCGGCATCAAGGCGGCATTGGTCGATGGCGAAAAGCGGCTGGGCATCAGCCATGGCCTGATCCTCGCGTTCCTGCGTCACCTGCCGGAAGAGCAGGCCTTCCAGACCCTGGAGCAGGCCATGCCGTTTCGCGATGCCTTTATCGGCGTCGGCCTGGACAGCTCGGAGCAAGGCTTTCCGCCGCGGCTGTTCGAGCGGGTGTTTGCCAAGGCCCGCAGCGAAGGCCTGCATGCGGTGGCGCATGCCGGTGAGGAAGGCCCACCCGAATACATCTGGGAGGCGCTGGATCTGCTGAAGATCGTGCGCATCGACCATGGCGTACGCGCCAGCGAAGACAAGCGCCTGATGCAACGGATCATCGACGAGCAGATTCCGCTGACCGTCTGCCCGCTGTCCAACACCAAGCTCTGCGTGTTCGAGCACATGGGCCAGCACAACATTCTCGACATGCTCGAGCGCGGCGTGAAGGTCACGGTCAACTCCGACGACCCGGCCTATTTCGGCGGCTACGTCACCGAGAACTTCATGGCCCTGCACGAAGGCCTGGGCATGAGCGAAGAGCAGGCCAAGCGCCTGGCCCAGAACAGCCTGGATGCCCGACTGGCGTGAGTAGCCCGGTGTTGAGCGCAGCGATACCCGGGGCAGGTAATTCCTGGGTATCGCTGCGCTCAACCCAGGCTACGGGCTAGAACCTTTAGGCAAGTTGCCAAGCACTGGCAATCAATGCCCCTTATGCTCATGCCCACCCTCAGCCGCCGGCTCGTCCTTCTGCACCGCCACCTCGACCGTCACCGGCCCGGCCTTTTCGAAGGTCAGGGTCATGGGGAAGCGGTCGCCGGCCTGGGCCTGCTGCTTCAGGTTGAAGAGCATCACGTGGTAGCCCATGGGCGCGAACTTCACCTCGCCGCCGGCGGGAATCACCACGTTGTGCACCTGCTGCATCTTCATTAGGCCGTTCACATGGGCGTGCTCGTGAATCTCTGCCTTGCCGGCCACCGGCGTGTCGACGCCGAGCAGGCGGTCATCGGCATCGCCCTTGTTGTGCACCACGAAGTAGGCGGCGGCAGTCGGCGCCACCGGCGGCATTTCCCGCGACCAGGGGTGGTCGATATGCAGTTGGCCAACCTCGTATTCGTGCGCGTTGGCCAGCAGGCTGGTGGCGA
The DNA here is from genome assembly GCF_031119625.1 of Pseudomonas sp. G34. Classification (GTDB taxonomy): domain Bacteria; phylum Pseudomonadota; class Gammaproteobacteria; order Pseudomonadales; family Pseudomonadaceae; genus Aquipseudomonas. The sequence continues at coordinate 248,187 of NZ_JAVHZV010000023.1, read as the reverse complement.
GCAGTGCGGCGGTCAGAACCAGTTTCTTCAGTGTCATGGTGCATCTCCTTCAATCGAATTCGGTTGTGTCGGCCGCCATGGGGGCGACCGGTTACGTCAGGCCAGGCGCCGGGTGGCGAGGCGCGACAGGAGCAGGAAATCCAGCGCCCAGATCGCCAGCAGCGAGGCGCCGACCAGGGGGAACAGCACGCCCAGGCCGATCATGATCGCCACGCCGACCTTCCAGCGCGGCAGGTCATGGCGCAGCGGCGGCACGCCGAGGCTGCCACTGGGCCGGCGCTTCCACCACATGACCAGGCCGCTGACCGAGCTGAGCAGAATCATCAGGCACACGGCGAGGATGAACAGCTGGTGCGGCAGGCCGTAGAGCTTGCCCTGGTGCAGCATCACGCCGCTCTCCACCGCCCGCGCCGCCAGGCCATAGTCGGCCCAGCGCACGTCCGCAAGCACCGCACCGCTGTACTGGTCGACATGCAGGGTGGCGTCGTTGCGCGGATCGTCGGCGAACACCGAAATGGTATAGACGCCGCTCGGGGTGGCCGGGAAGCTGATGCTGTAACCCGGGTGCACGCCACGCTCGCTGGCGATATCCACCACCTGCTGCAGGCCCACGGTCGGGTTGGCGGTAGACGCTGGCGCCGCACCGCCATTGTGCGCCGCATGCGGATCGGATTCGGGCAGCGGGCTGTTCTCCAGCGCCCAGGGCACGGTCTGCTTGTGGCTCAGGTTGAGCTCGCCAGCCTGGCGATCAGAGGTCGGTACCTGATCCCACATGGCCGCCGGAAACTGATTCCAGGCGCCGGCGAACTGCTTGCCCCAGAAGCCCGTCCAGGTCATGCCGGTGAGCAGCATGAACAGCAGCAGCAAGGCGCCCCAGAAGCCGGTGACGGCATGCAGGTCGCGCCAGAGCAACCGGCCACGGGCTGACAGGCGCGGCCACAGGACGCCAGCACCCGCGCCGCGCCCGCGCGGCCACCACAGGTACAGCCCGGAAACCACCAGCACCACGCCCCAACCGGCGGCCAGCTCGATCAACCGATCGCCCGGGGTGCCGATCAACAGATCGGCGTGCAGCGCACGGGCCAGGGCCTGCAGGTTGTTGCGCGTGTCCTGAGTACCGAGGATGGCGCCCTGGTAGGGGTCGACGAATACCGTGCGGGTGCGCTCGCCGACCTTCACCACGAACTGGGCGCTATGGCTGGCATCTACCGGCGGCAGGTACTTGCCGATGCTGCCCTGGGGATAAACCGCCTGGACCCGGCCGAGCAGCTCGTCGGCGCTCAGTGGCTGCCCCGAAGTCTCGACCTGCAGCAGGTCGGCGTACATCAGCTGGTCGAGCTGCGGCTTGAACAGGTAGATGATGCCGGTCAGCGACAGCATGATCATGAAGGGAATGACGAACAGGCCGGCATAGAAGTGCCAGCGCCAGGCCAGGTTATAGAACGAGGGTGTCGAGTTTTTCATGTGAAGCCTGATCTTGTGCAGAAGCGAATTGCCGGCAGCGCCCAACGCGCGGCAGACAACGACAAGGAAGCGAATCAGGCGATAAAGGGTGAGGCGCGGGGGTTGGCAGATGGCCACAGATAGCGAACGGCGCCACCGGGTTCGGCGTTAGGCCGCGCACGTGCCGGGCGTAGCCGTGGCAACAGCCCGAGCAGGCCGAAGAAGGCCGCCAGCGCAAGGGCGACGAAGGTGGAGCACAGCGGGCAGCCGGATCCCATGAAGGGCATCGGCATGCTTGAGCCCGTGCCGCCCATGTCCATCGCGGCACTGCCGCTGGCGCTGGCATCCAGGCCGCAATAGCCGCCATCCATGCCGCTGAGCTGCAGGCCGGTCATCTGCCCATGGCTGAACGCACAGGCGAGCGCGCTGAACAGGACGCTGAAATACAGCACCCAGGCGAGCAACGAGCGATCAGAGCGGGACAGGTTCATGGCTGGCGATTTTAGGGGCAGTGGCGGCAAACGGGCTGTGGTGGATTGCCGCAGCAGCTTAACGGTGCCACGGCGCCTGCGCCAGCAACTCGGCACAGCGTGCCTGCACGAACTCGCGCAGCAGGTGCACCGGCTTGCTCAATTGCTCGCGGTGGGTGCAGAGCAGGTTGAGCGGTGTCGGCTCGCCGAGTACTTCCGGCAACAGGATGCGCAGGCGCCCGGCGTGCACATCGCCGGCCACATCGAGCCAGGATTTGTACACCACGCCCGCGCCTGCCACCGCCCAGCGGCGCACCACGTCGGCATCGTCACTGAGCCGGTCACCGGCGACCTGCAGGCTCTGCTCACCCTCGGCCTCATGAAAGCGCCAACGCTCGTAGGCGCGGCCACCGAGCATGTAGATCAGGCAGTTGTGCTGGCGCAGGTCACTGACCTGCCGCGGCTCGCCATGGCGCTGCAGATAGGCCGGCGCAGCGCACAATACCCGGCGATTGCCGGGCGCCACCGGCAGCGCCACCAGGCTCGAATCCTCCGGCTCGCCATAGCGCAGGGCGATATCCACGCGCTCGCGAAACAGATCGGTAACCCGGTCGCCGAGCAGCAGGCGCAACTGCACCTGCGGGTGCGTTTGCATAAAGGTGTCGAGCCAGGGCAGCAAGGTGTTGCGGCCAAAATCCGACGGCACCGAGAGCTGCAGCGGCCCGCTGATCGCGGACTTGCTGCCGGCCAATTGCTGACGGCCGATGTCCAGGCTCTGCAGCGCCTGCCGGGCATGCACCAGGAAGGCTTCCCCCTCACCCGTCAACCGCAAGCTGCGGGTCGAGCGTACGAACAGGCGCGCCTGCAGCTGCTGCTCCAGGCGTTTGAGGCCGGCACTGGCCACCGCAGGCGAGATGCCCAGCAACCGCGCGGCGGCTGACAGGCTGCCTTCACTGGCGATGCGCACGAACAGTTGCAGGTCATCGAAACGCAGCATGGGCATCGATCTTCAAAAAAATATTGAAAGAGACTCTACCTTTATCCGGTTTTTCCTAGCAATGGATTGGCGCAAGCTGCGTCCATCCTTTACTTACCCACCAGGATTTCGCCATGAAAGCTGTCGCCTACCATCAGTCGTTGCCCATCGATAATCCGCAAGCGCTGCAGGATCTGCAGCTCGAAGCGCCAACACCCGGCCCACGGGATCTGCTGGTCGAAGTGAAGGCCATTTCGGTAAACCCGGTGGACACCAAGATTCGCCGCAACGTGGCGCCAGAAGGCGGCCAGCCCAAGGTGCTGGGCTGGGATGCGGCAGGCGTGGTCAAGGCGGTCGGCAGTGCGGTGACGCTGTTCAAGGTCGGCGACGAGGTGTCCTACGCCGGTGCCATCAACCGCGCTGGCGCCAACAGCGAGCTGCATATGGTCGACGAGCGCATCGTCGGTCGCAAACCGGCCAGTCTGCCGTTCGCCGAAGCCGCCGCCATGCCGCTGACCGCCATCACCGCCTGGGAGCTGTTGTTCGACCGTTTGCAGGTCGCCGACGGCAGCGCGGATCAGGGCCAGAGCCTGCTGGTGATTGGCGCGGCCGGTGGTGTGGGTTCGATCCTCGTGCAACTGGCCCGCCAGCTCACCGGGCTGACCGTGATCGGCAGCGCCTCCCGCCCGGAAACCGAGGCCTGGGTACGCGAGCTGGGCGCTCACCACGTGATCGACCACAGCAAACCACTGAACGAAGAACTGACGCGCATCGGCATCCCCCACGTCACCCACGTGGCCAGCCTGACCCAGACCGACCAGCATTACGACGCCATCGTCGAAGCCCTGGCGCCGCAAGGCCGCCTGGCCCTGATCGATGACCCGCTGCAGCCGCTGGACGTGATGAAACTCAAGCGCAAGAGCATCTCGCTGCACTGGGAGCTGATGTTCACCCGCTCGCTGTTCGAAACCGCCGACATGATCGAGCAGCATCGCCTGCTTAACCGGGTGGCCGACCTGGTCGACGCTGGCACCCTGAAAACCACCCTGGGCGAGCATTTCGGCGTCATCAATGCCGACAATCTGCGCCGCGCCCATGCCCTGCTGGAAAGCGGCAAGGCCAAGGGCAAGATCGTGCTGGAAGGGTTTTGAGCGGGGCACGATCGTAGGATGGGTGAAATGACGCGTGGAAGATTTCTGTAGGCCTCCGCTACTGGCGCGTCATGTAACCCATCAGCCGATAGCAGCCATGACGCTCATGGTGGGTTACGGCGCATCGCCTTACGCACGATCCTGAACATCTCCAACAGGCGCCTCACCCACCCTACGAAATCGAGGCAAACCCGCAGACGTAGGGTGGGTGGAGCGCCGCGTGGCACGATTTCCAAAATCCCACCTAACCAAGACGCGTCGCGTAACCCACCAATCGGTATCGACCGCCGGAAGCGTCGCCCTAGCGAAACTGCGCGCAATGATCCTCGGGCGGCAGCGCGGCGGTGTACCACACATAGTCCGCCTGCGCGGCGGTCACCGGCTTGCCGACCTCGGACAGGATCAGCACCTGAGCACTGCCCGGCGCGCCCAGATCAGCCAGGTGCGGCGGCACGCCCAGGTCACGGCGCACATGGTAGGCGCCAGCCAGCAGCAGCGCCGGCACCGGCGCTTTCAACAGTTGCTCGGCCATGCGCCGATCACGCTGTTGTTGCACTGCCAGCATCGCTGGCAACTGGCTGATCGGCAGCGTGTCGCAGTGCGACTCACGAATCTGCGCCAGCAGCGCTTTTTGCACCGCCTCGGCAGTCGAGGCCTGGCCCTGCAGAACAGGCCGCTCGCGGTAGATGGTCAGGATCTCGGCGCGGTCGAGATTGGCCGCTCGCAACCCGTAATCCTGCGCCAGGCCGTGGCGCACGATGGGCCCGTACAGCGCCCACGGCCAGCCGTTGCTCCACTCCAGCGCCTTGGGCAGATCGCTGATCTGCCGCCCTTCTCTCATCTGCTGCGCCACCTCATCGGCCAAGTGCTGCTGGCCTGAAGCGAGCATTTCCAGCAGCAGGCTGCCCTGCTCGCGGCGCTGCTCGAGGGCACGCAACAGCCATAGCTCAAGCGCGTGGTGATCCGGGTTGTCGTGTTGCTCGCCAACCAGCACCCGCGGCGCCTTTGCCAGCCGTGTGACAAGCTGCTCGGCCGTCAGGTGCGCGCCGCTACGCAGGTCGATGATCTGCCCCAGCTCGGTCTGCTCACGCCCAAGCGGGCTTTGCCACTCGGGCAGTGGCGCCAGGGCCGGCTGGCTCTGGCAGGCGGCGAGCAACAGCAGTACAGACAACAACAGGATACGCATCGGCTCTCCTTTAGAACCTATTCACGATCTCGCGAGCTAGAGCCATACAAGGCAAAAACAGGCGAGGAAGCGGAGTTTACGAGTTGTAAATGAGCATTCCGAGCCTGTTTTTAACGCAGTAGGGCCGACGCGCAGCAGATCGTGAACAGGTTCTTAGCGGGCAACGATCAACGGATGCCCCCGCTCGGGATGCTGCTGCACCAGCACCTCGAGGCCGAACACCGCCTGTAGCGGTTCGGCACGCAACACCTCGGCGGGCAGGCCGACGGCGTGCATACGGCCATCGTTGAGTAACAGCAGGCGATCGCAGTAGCGCGCCGCCAGATTCAGGTCATGGAGAATGACCAGCACCGCGGCGCCCTGTTCGGCGAAACGGTGCACCGCCTGCAAGGTGGTGTGCTGGTGCAGCGGGTCGAGCATGGAGGTGGGTTCGTCGAGCAACAGCGTCTGTTCAGCGCCGCCCGGCCATAACTGCGCCAGCACCCGCGCCAGGTGCACGCGCTGACGCTCGCCACCGGACAGCTCCAGGTAGCTGCGCTCAGCCAGGTGCTTGGCATCGGCGGCCTGCAGCGCCTCGCCGACGATCTGCGCATCACGCTCGCGGCCGGTGCCATGGGGCATGCGGCCCATCATCACCACATCGCCGACCGCGAAACCGAAGCTCAGCGACGAACTCTGCGGCAGCACCGCCAGGCGACGTGCGCGCTCCGTGCCCTGCCAATCCTGCAGCGGCCGGCCGCCCAGGGTAACCTCGCCGGCGGCCGGGCTCAGCTCGCCGCACAGCGCGCCGAGCAAGGTGCTCTTGCCGGCGCCATTGGGCCCAAGCACACCGAGCACCTGGCCGGGCTGCAGACCGAGGTCGATATCGACCAGCACCCTATTGTCGCCACGCAGGATCGACAGCTTGTGTGCGCAGAGCATCAGGTGCGCCCCCGCAGCAGCAGATACAGAAAGAACGGCGCGCCGATCAAGGCGGTGACGATGCCGATGGGCAGCTCGGCCGGCGCCAGAATCAGCCGAGCGAACAGGTCGGCCAACAGCAACAGGCTGGCGCCGGCCAGCGCCGAAGCGGGCAGCAGCACGCGATGATCGGGCCCCACCAGCAGGCGCACCAGGTGGGGAACCACCAGGCCGATAAAGCCGATCATCCCGGCGGCCGCCACCGCCGCGCCGACACCCAGGGCGGTGCAGAACACCAGCTCGCGCTTGAGCCGCTCCACCGCCACGCCCAGGTGGCGCGCCTCGGACTCGCCGAGCAGCAGTGCATTCAGCGCCTGGGCGCGGCGCGGCAGCCACAGCGCCACTGCCAGGGTCACCAGCAGCAGTGGCCACAGCCGCGCATAGCTGGCGCCATTGAGGCTGCCGAGGTTCCAGAAGGTCAGGGTGCGCAGGGTCGCGTCGTCGGCCAGGTAGGTGAACAGGCCGATGCAGGCGAACGCCAGCGCGTTGAGGGCGATACCGGCGAGCAGCATGGTGGTCACGCTGGTCTGCCCGTTGTGGCGGCCGAGGCGATAGACCAGTGCCGTCACCACCAGCCCACCGAGAAAGGCGCACAGCGACAATAGATAAGGCGCAAACACCTCCGGCATTCCGCCCATGGCCGCGCCACCGACGATGGCGACTGCCGCGCCAAGCGCCGCGCCACTGGACACGCCGATCAGCCCGGGGTCGGCCAGCGGGTTGCGAAACAGGCCCTGCATCGCCACACCGCACAAGGCCAGCACCGCGCCGACCGCCAGGCCCAGCAGGGTGCGCGGCATACGAATCTGGCCGACGATCAGCTCCGCTTGCTGCAGGCCATCGGCCGCCAACGGCACCCCCGCCAAGCGCAATACGGCCTGCAGGGTATCGCCCAGGGGCAGGCTGACGGGGCCAAGCGCCAGCGACAGCCACAAGGCGAACGCCAGCAGCAGGCCCAGTGCGACAAACAGTGAGCGCGGGCTGATGGCTGCCTTCATGGTGTGGCAGGGTTGAGCGGCGTGCGGCCGGGGTAGAAGGCGGCGGACAGCTCGGCAAGCCCAGCGGGAATACGCGGGCCAAGGCCGCCGACCAACAGGGTCGGGTCGATGGCCACCAGGCGCCCTGCCTTGCCGGCCCTGGTCGAGGCCAGCGCCGGGTTCTGCTCCAGCAGCGCCTGCCTGGCTTCATCACCGCCGAGGCGGCGGTCGGCAAAAATCACCACCTCGGGATCCAGCGCCAAAAGCGCCTCGCTGGACAGCGCCTTGTAGCCATCATGAGTGGTCAGGTTGTTGCCACCCGCCCGCTCGATCACCCAGGCAGCGGCAGTGTCCTTGCCGCCCGCCATGGGGCTGCTGCCGGCATGGCCGAGCAACAGCAGAACGGTCGGCGCCCGCGTTTCAGCCTGGGCCTTTGCCACCCAGGCGGCCTGTTCATTCAGGCGGGCCTGATAGGCCGCGAACAGACTCTCGGCACGCGCCTCGTCGCCGAGCAGCGCACCGATACGCTTGAGGTTGCCATGCAGCACCTGCAGGTCGGCATCGGCGGGCAAGGTTTCGACCTTCACGCCCGCTGCCGCCAGTTGTGCCAGCACCGGTGGCGGGCCCATTTCCTCGGTTCCCAGCAGCACCTGCGGGCGCAAGGCGAGGATGCCCTCGGCAGCCAGCTGGCGCTGGTAACCCACGCTCGGCAATTTCTGCAGCGAGGCGGGGTGCTGGCTGGTGCTGTCAACGCCCACCAGCTTGTCTTCACCACCGAGTTCGACCACCCATTCGCTCAACGAGCCACCGGTGCTGACCCAGCGCTGTGGCAGGTTGTCGGCGTTCACCGCCAACGGCGACAACAGGCTGGCGAACAGGGCGAATACGGCAAGTGGGCGGATCATGGAGCAACTCCGGAATCAGGATTCGTATCTGGCCTCCTGGACACGGAAGCGGCCAGGGCAGGCAGTGTAGCGTCAGGCCGGCAAGGCTGGGGTCTGCTCGGCCAGGCGCCGCCAGTCGTCGCGTTCCGGCACGCCCGGCTTGCGCGCGCCGAACAGCTGGACGATCAACTCGCCCTTGGCGTCGAACGCTTCCCAGCTGGTGATCACCCCGTCGCTGCTCGGCTTGCGCACGCGCCACAGCGCATGAACGTCATTGGCCTTGAGGTGCAGGTTGAACTGCGGATCCAGCACGTTGAACCAGGTATCCATCCACTTCAGGTTGCTGACCGGCCCGGTGTGGATCTGGATGCAATGGCGGTTGCCGACGAACACCATGATCGGCACCTCGGCCGCCGCCGCGCGCTCGAACAGGCCAGGCAAGGCGTCGGGCGCCAGCGGCTCGGCCCATTCGCGACCGGCCAGGCGCAGCGCCTGGGTGCGCGCCGCACCGTGAGTTTTCAGCAGGGCGAAGAAATGATGGGTGTCCTGCAGCGCGGCCCAGCCGGCGCGCAGCGCTTCGCCGTCGATGGCGTCGTCAGGCCGCACGGCTGCGGGCTCCGGCATGGGCTTGAGCGCCAGCTCGGCGCTTTGCTGCTCATCGCGAAAACGCGCGACCAGCGGCTCCCAGGCGGCCAGCTCACTGTGTTCGGTGAGGTAGACCTTGTGCACGGCGGCGCCCTGCTGGTCGAACACCTGGACGCTGCGCAGCACGCCGCGTGGCGTCTGTTCGGCCACGGCGAACGCGCTGGCCCAGCCGCCGAGGAACAGCCGCAGGTCGATATCCGCTGACACCACCAGGCCCATCTGGCCATTACCGGCAATCGTCACCTCGCGGTAGACGCCCTTGCGCTCATGCACGCAGGACTCGTTGCGGGTCAGCGCCATCACCTGGCCAAGCTCGCCGAGTGCCGGCAGTAGCGCCGCCCAGTCAGGGCGCAGGCGCACTGCATCCACAGCCAGGCGACTGGCCGTCAGCTCGCCCTCGCTGACCCCCAGCTGCGCTGCCGCATCCCGAGCCCGCAGGTGCGGCTGCTCGGCGCGCAGGTTCTGCCAGGCGGCATACAGGCCGTCACCGGCGACGGATAGATCACTCATCACACCAACTCCTTGTGGGCCCATCGACAGGCGGGGCGCCGTGAATTGAAAAGGGTAAACGCCTTGCACGGGGAGCGATACCGCTAACAGTCGGCGAATCCTAATCGACAAATAATCTCTTTTACAAATAAGAATCATTAATATTTAATCCGCAGCCACGTCCCCCCCCTTCGACATGACAAGGAGAATCGCATGTCGCCCCTCCCGCTTCGCTCCTGCCTGAGCCTGTTGCTGCTTGGCCCAGCATTCGCCAGCGCACAAACGCTGCAGCTGGAAAGAACCACGATCAGCGCGACCCGCACGGAACAGCCTGTGGATGCCGTCCCCAGTACCGTGACGGTGCTCACCGAGCAGGACATCGACCGCAAGACTGTGAAGAACATCAGGGATCTGGTGCGCTACGAGCCTGGCGTATCGGTCAGTGGCACGGGCAGCCGCTTCGGGCTGGCGGGTTTCACCATTCGCGGCATCGGCGGCAATCGCATCCTCACCCAGGTGGATGGCGTGCCGATGCCGGACGCCTTCGCCTTCGGGCCCTTCCTCGACGCGCGGCGCAACTATGTCGACCCGGATACCCTCAAGCGCGTGGAGATCATCCGCGGCCCGGCCAGCTCGCTATACGGCAGTGATGCGATCGGTGGCGCAGTCAGCTTCATGACCAAGGATGCCGCCGACTACCTGGACGCCGGTGATGACGCCTATGCCCGCCTGAAAACCGGTTACGACGGCGCCGATGACAGCTGGTCACGCAGCGCCACGCTTGCCGCCCGCCAGGGCCAGGTCGACGGCCTGCTGCACCTGGGGCGCCGCGATGGCCAGGCGCTGGATACCTTTGGCGGCCGCAGCGGAATCGGCGCGGCGCGCGAGGAGGCCAACCATCAGGACTACAACGCCAACAACCTGCTCGCCAAGCTCGGCTGGGATTACCGCGACGACGATCGCCTGCAACTGACCTACGAGCGCTACGAGGACGATGCCGATACCCGTGTGCTCAGCGAGTACAGCAACACGGCCACCGTACGCACCTCCGACGCCACCGATAACACCGATCGCCAGCGGCTCAGCCTGCAACACAGCTTCGCCCTGGATACCGCGCTCGCCGACAGGGCCGACTGGCAACTGAGTTATCAGCAAAGTCAGATCCGCCAGCGCACCTACCAGCAGCGCTTCAGCGCTGGCCGCCTGCGCGAACGCAGCCGTGACTCGACCTATCAGGAAGACCTGTGGGCGTTCAATACCAAGCTCGACAAGGCCTTCGATACAGGGCCGGCCAGCCACCAGCTGATCTACGGCGTCGACCTCAAGCGCCTGGAAAGCAGCGACCTGCGCAAGGGCCGCGAAGTATTCGCCAGTAGCGGTCTGCCGGTTCCGGCAATTCCCGGCGATGAAACCTTCCCGCTCAGCGACTTCCCGGACCCGACGTCGACCGAATATGCGCTCTTCGTGCAGGACAGCATCGATATCGGCCGCTGGACCCTGCTGCCCGGCTTGCGCTACGACCACTACGAGATGAAACCCGAGGTCACCCAGCACTATCTGAACAGCCAGCCGATCAACCGCAACCCGGCCGATTACCGCGACGAGGCCATTTCACCGAAGCTCGCCATCACCTACCGGATCGACGACGCCCATAGCATCTATGGCCAATATGCCGCGGGCTTCCGCGCGCCGAACCCGGTGGATATCTTTGGCGAGTTCATCAACTTCGCGCGCAATTACCAGACCATCGCCAACCCGAGCCTCAAGCCGGAAACCAGTGACAGTTACGAAATCGGTTTGCGTGGGCAGTACCAAACCGGGGCCTTTGGCGTGGCGCTGTTCTACAACCGCTACGACGACTTCATCGAGCAGGTGACCCTGGCCAACGACCCGACCGGTGCCGGGCGCATGACCTTCCAGTACCAGAACCTCGATCGGGTCACCATTCGCGGCGCGGAAGCCCGCGGCGAACTGCTGCTGGACAGCCTTGGCATGCCGGCTGGCAGCCATTTGCGCAGCGCCATCGCCTATGCCCGCGGCAAGGACGAAGCGAGCGGGCAGCCAATCAACAGCATCGACCCGCTCAAAGCCGTACTGGGCCTTGGCTACGACGCGCCAAGCGGAAGCTTTGGCGGCGAACTGACCTGGACGCTGGCAGCCGCCAAGAAACGCGTCGATCAAACCCAGGTCGCCAACCAGTTCGAACCCTCGGGCTACGGCACGCTGGACCTCAGCGCCTACTGGAATATCGGCTCTGGCGTCTCGGTCAATGCCGGCCTGTTCAACCTGACGGACAAGCAATACTGGCAATGGGGCGATGTCCGCAGCCTCAGCGAAAACAGCCAGAGCCTTGGCCGTTACTCCCAGCCTGGTCGCCATGCGGCGTTCAACGTGGCCTGGGAAATCTGAGCAGCAGCTACTGGCGCAAGGACGCGCGCCCTCTTCCATCGCCAGGCCGATGGGCGATAATCCCCGCTCAGGCCTGGAGACACCGATGATTCGTCTATGCGCCCCCCATGAGCTGCCAGAAGCTCAAAGCCGGGGCTTTTGCGTTGAAGACATGCAACTGTTCGCCGTGCGCAAGGCCGGTGCGGTGTTCGTGTACCGCAACCGCTGCCCGCACCGGGGCGTGCCGCTGGAGTGGCAGGCCGACCAGTTTCTCGACCCCAGCGCCAGCCTGATCCAGTGCGCCCGACATGGCGCATTGTTTCTGATCGAGTCCGGTGAGTGCGTAGCGGGGCCTTGCGAAGGCGAAGCACTGCGTGCAATCGAGAGCCGAGAGGATAGCGAGGGGATCTGGATCGATCTGTAGAGCAAAACCTGGGTATCGCTTCGCTCAACGCCAGGCTACAGAAGCATGTGGGCGGAGACGCGGCCCCGTCGCCCAGGTCGAGCGCTGCGATATCCGGGAACCCGCTCAGCCAAGCAGCACCTCCAGACGCCTTACTACCTCGATCCCCTGCGGCGAGATATCCACGCCGTAGGCCAGCACCTCGACGCCCGCGCTCAGCGCGTCAACCAGAGCCGCCGCGTAGGCCGGGTCGATCTCATGGGCTGGGCGCACCGCCTCGATACCCGACAGGTTCACGCAGTACAGCTGCACGGCACGAATACCGCTGCGCGCCAGGGCTGCCAGCTCGCGCAGGTGCTTGGCGCCGCGCTCGGTGCGGGCGTCGGGAAAGGCCGCTACGGTGCTGTCGGCAAAACCCAGGGTCACGCTCTTCACCTCGACGAAGGCCACCGCGCTGGCGTATTCGAGGCAAAAATCCACCCGGCTGCGCTCCACCCCATAAGGCACTTCGCGGCGCAAGGCGTTGAAGCCGGCGAGTTCGGGAATCAGCCCGGCCCGCAGGGCTTCTTCCACCAGGCCGTTGGCCCGCGCTGTGTTGATGCAGGCCAGGCGGCCGTGAGGCGTCTCGCCGACTTCCCAGGTGCCGGGCAGCTTGCGCTTGGGGTCATTGGAGCGGCTGAACCAGACCCGGCAGCCCTCGCTCAGGCAGTTGAGCATCGAACCGGTGTTCGGGCAGTGAATGGTCAGCAACTCACCGCTCGCCGTTTCGATATCGGCGAGAAAACGCTTGTAACGGCGCAGCAGACGGGCTTCTTCGAGGGGCGGATCAAACTGCATGGGGCTGCCAGCTCTTCAGACCACGGGCGATCCGCGCGACCGCTTCTTCGAGGCGCGGCAGGCTTTGGGTATAGGCGAAGCGCACATGGTGGCCGGCCTGGTGACGACCGAAGTCCAGGCCTGGGGTGAACGCAACGTGCTGGGTTTCCAGAAAGTGCTGGCAGAAGGCATAGGCATCGCCGCCAAAGGCACCCACATCGGCATACAGATAGAACGCCCCTTCAGGCTCGACGGCGATGCCGAAACCGAGCTCACGCAGGGCGGGCAACAGAAAGTCGCGGCGCTCGGCGAAGGCGCCGCGGCGCTCTTCGAGAATCGCGATGGTCGCCGGTTCGAAACAGGCCAGCGCCGCATGCTGGGCCATGCTCGGCGCACTGATGTAGAGGTTCTGCGCCAGCTTTTCCAGGTCGCCCACTGCCTCTTCGGGGGCCACCAGCCAGCCCAGGCGCCAGCCGGTCATGCCGAAATACTTGGAGAAGCTGTTGAGCACGAAGGCGTCGTTATCCACCTCGAGCACACTGCTGGCGTCCACGCCATAGGTCAGGCCGTGGTAGATCTCGTCGACCACCATATGCCCACCACGGTCTTTCAGCGCGGCGGACAGTGCAGCCAGCTCGGCGGCGCTCAATAGCGTGCCGGTCGGGTTGGCCGGCGAGGCGAGCAAGGCGCCGACGCTGTCGGCATTCCAGTGCTCGGCCACGCTCTCGGGAGTGAGCTGATAACGCTGCGCGGGGCCGACCGGCACCAGCTGCGCCGCGCCCTCGACCAAACGCAGAAAATGCCGGTTGCAGGGGTAGCCCGGGTCGGCCAGCAGCCAGTGCTTGCCAGGGTCGACCAAGAGGCTGGCCGCCAGCAGCAGCGCACCGGAGCCGCCGGGGGTGATGAGAATGCGTTGGGGGTCTATGCTCAGCCGGTAGCGCTGGGCATAGAACGCAGCAATCGCCTCACGCAAGGCGGGCAGCCCACGGGCCGCGGTATAGCGTGTGTGGCCGGCAGCCAAAGCGGCCTGGCCGGCCGCGACGATGGGCGCGGCGGTGGTGAAATCCGGCTCGCCGATCTCCAGATGGATGACGTCATGGCCCTCGGCCTGCAACTGGTTGGCCCGCGCCAGTAGCGCCATCACGTGGAACGGTTCGATCGCGCGGCTGCGGGCGCTGTAAGGCTGTGCCATGGGTCTGCCCCGGGAAACGATAAAAGGTGGAATTGTATCAGTGGTGCCCTGTCATACCGTGCCAACGCACCACTGAAATACGTGTTTACATTGCGATTGCAGGCACCCGGCGCCAGTTATGGGGTGGCTCATCAGGCCCACCAGGAAGCCCTGGCGCGGCCGGCTCGAAACCAGACGCACAACCGCGACATCCGGGAGTGGCGCGGCTTGAGTCGATCTGGTAAGTTCGCCGGCTTGCAGTCGCAGGGCCGTTATTGTAAACGGCAACGGACACATTCCCTGCGCAGTGGATTAGAGAGAGTGAGAGGCGGTCATCCATGCCCACCAAAGCAAAAGCAACAAACGGCCAATTGATTCGTGGCTTCGAACCCTACAAGGAAACCAAGGGCGAGGAGTACATGAGCGAGGCGATGCGCGCCCACTTCACCAGTATCCTGAACAAATGGAAGCTGGAGCTGATGCAGGAAGTCGATCGTACCGTGCACCACATGCAGGACGAAGCGGCCAACTTCCCGGATCCAGCCGACCGCGCCAGTCAGGAAGAAGAGTTCAGCCTGGAACTGCGTGCCCGTGATCGCGAGCGCAAGCTGATCAAGAAGATCGACGAAACCCTGCAACTTATCGAAGACGAGGAATACGGCTGGTGCGATTCCTGTGGTGTCGAGATCGGCATCCGTCGCCTGGAAGCACGCCCCACCGCCACCCTGTGCATCGATTGCAAGACCCTGGCGGAGATCAAGGAAAAACAGGTCGGCTCCTGAGTCGATCGACAGACGGGGCGCTTAGGCGCCCCGTTTCGTTTCCCCTCGCACAAACGCCGGCCATGCAGAACTCCAGCTATATCGGTCGCTTTGCCCCCACGCCCAGTGGCTATCTGCACTTCGGCTCACTGGTCGCGGCCCTCGCCTCCTACCTCGATGCCCGTTCCGTCGGCGGCCGCTGGCTGCTGCGCATGGAAGATCTCGACCCGCCCCGAGAAGCCCCCGGCGCCCAGAGCGCCATCCTGCAGACCCTGGAACGCTACGGCCTGCACTGGGACGGCGAACTGGTGCGCCAGAGCGACCGTCATGGCGAATACGAAGCGCTGCTGCAGCGCCTGTTCGACCAGGGCCTGGCCTACGCCTGCACCTGCTCGCGCAAGCAGCTCGAAGGCAGCGGCGGTATCTACCCCGGCCATTGCCGCAATGCCGGGCACGCGCGCCACGACGCCGCCATCCGCCTGCGTGTGCCCGAACTGATCTACCGCTTCAGCGACCGCGTGCAGGGTGAGTACAGCCAGCACCTGGGCCGCGAGGTCGGCGACTTCGTCATCCGCCGCCGCGATGGCCTGTACGCCTACCAGCTCGCCGTGGTGCTGGACGATGCCTGGCAGGGCATCAACAACGTGGTACGCGGCGCCGACCTGCTCGACTCCACACCGCGCCAGCTCTACCTGCAGGAGCTGCTCGGGTTTTCGCAGCCACGCTACCTGCACGTGCCGCTGATCATCCAGCCCGACGGCCACAAGCTGGGCAAGTCCTATCGCTCGCCGCCACTGCCCGGTGACCAGGCCACGGCGCTGCTGATCCGCGCTCTGCGCGCCCTCGGCCAGAGCGCGCCGGATGAACTGGCCGACGCCAGCGCCGAAGAGTTGCTGGCATGGAGCGCCAGGCAGTGGAACGCCGCGCTCATTCCGCGCACGCGCAACCTGGCGGAAAGTCAGTTGCGCTGAGCGCTGCTAACGTGCAGCCTTGCGCACCCACCGTCACCATCAGGAATCCGCCATGCGCGCCCAGCTCGAAGAACTCATCGGCAAAATCAGCTCGGGCTGCCTGCCGCAGGACGAAATCAGCCGCATCGCCAACGAAGCGGCCCAGGCCTATGCCGACCCCGCCGCCTTTCTGGCCGCCAACCCGGACATCAATTACGACGACAGCTTTCCCATTCCCCTGGGCGAGTGGATGGTGGTCGGC
The DNA here is from genome assembly GCF_031119625.1 of Pseudomonas sp. G34. Lineage (GTDB taxonomy): Bacteria > Pseudomonadota > Gammaproteobacteria > Pseudomonadales > Pseudomonadaceae > Aquipseudomonas. The sequence continues at coordinate 232,255 of NZ_JAVHZV010000023.1, read as the reverse complement.
AACCTGCCGGATACCGTGCTGTTCCAGGCCGATAGCCATGAGGAGTTGTTCGCCCAGATCACCGCGTCGTTCGGCGCCGAAGTGAGCTTCGTGCTCACCGCCAAGCAGCTGAAGAAGGTCGAGCCGCTCAAGGCCCTGAACCGTATCCAGGTACAGCTCGGCAGCCTCTCCAAGGACACCCAGGGCTATACGCTGGTCGACTTCAGCGAACCGCTGGATGACGAGCTGCAGGCCGTGCTGGTGTACACCACCGACCTGCCGCGGGTGCTGGAGCTGGCGGTCGAGATCGGCATCTACGCGGCACCGGCGTATGAAGCCCTCAAGGCGGCCCAAGGCGAGTAACGCCTTGCCAACCTGGGTATCGCTTCGCTCAACCCAGGCTACGGGCTTGCAGCGCGATTACAGGCCGGCTTCGTGCAGGCGGCGCAGGTGCTCGATATACAGGCTGACCGGATCGACACCCGCGCCGACCCGGCCGAAGTGCTGGTTGACGATGTCCAGGTGGTCGAGTGGATAGTCGTCGCGGATCACCTTGCCCAGGTGCGAACTGACCCGCCCGACCATGCCGTCGCACTGCCCGGCCTCGCGCACGAAGGTGCGCGCAAAGCGCCGGCAGAACCAGTTCGACGGATCACGACGGTTACCACCCTGATCGGTGATGCCCGGCTGCAGGGTGCCGGACCAGGAGTAATAGCGTACGCCGTTGACCTCCTCCGGCCCGTCTTCGCCCCGGGTCGAGGGCAGGCCCTGGGGGTACTGATGGTTGAAGATGCCCACGCCCTCGGTGGTCAGGGAGCGGTGGGCCGCGACGGCATCGATCGGCAGGGAGGCGCCGCGTAATCCACCATCGAGCAGGGTGAACAACCGCGCCAGCATATGGGTGCCCATGCGCATCAGCAGGCTGCGCAGGCTTTTCGAGGCGTATTTGCGCTCCAGGTGATCGGCCAGTTCCGAGCCCAGGTTGGGCCCGGCCACGGAGGTGACCGAGGCGACCCATTCCGGGCGATGGGCAGCGGCGTAGCGGCATACCAGCGCGCCCTGGCTGTGACCGATCAGGTGCACCTTTTGCGCACCATTACGCCGCCGCACATCAGCAATCTGCAGCAGCAGTTGCTCACCGCGCAGCTCGGTGGCGTGAACCGGCGACAGACGCGCCGGGTACACGTCCACACCCTGATTACGCAACGCGCTGGTAATGCCGTACCAATACTCGAAGCCGAGCAGGCTGACGAAGCCCAGCATGCCGGGAACCAACACCAGTGGATACTGGGGAACTGCACGATGACCCATTTCAGTCTCCATTGGGGCGCTACCTTGCCCTGCCAGTGTTCAAGCGCAACGCGCATCATGATCGTCGATGGCCACTATCGAGCCATTCGACTTCATCCCTGACTGCCTCGCCCCTAGCATGGTTCCGTGAAACACCGAATGCCCCGGGTCTGTTGACGTTTCAACGCGAGCCGTGCGTGAAAGGTCAACAGACCCTAAAGACGAGGTACACCATGAAAGCCCTGACCCTTGCCCTGCTCCTGAGCCTGCTCAGCGCACCGGTACTGGCCCTGCCCAGCCGCCACCCCGCGCCCATTCTCGGCGAAGCCGTCGACAGCAGCCAGCTGCAGCCCAGCACTGCGCAGTGATCCCATCGGCCAGCAAGCCTCTGGCGCAATGCGCACATGCCCAGTTGATTTAAGCCGAACTTAATTCCCTGGCCCAGGCTCAGAAAAATGGTCTGGTTCATCACAAGGGAAATTAACCATGTTCAAGCAAAGCCTGGGTGCCGCCTGTGTACTAGCCGTTCTGACCGGTTGTGCCGGCAAGCCCGAAAATCCGGTCGACCACATCACTTTCCGTAACGAGCCGCTGGTCAAGCAGGTGGAAAAGGACATGACCAAGTCCACCGTGCTGGAACTGGGCGGCCCACCCTCCTCGGAAATCAACCGTACCGTGGTACCGGGCACCTGCAACAACTACGTCCTCAACAAGGATGGCAAGGAGCAGCCCTACTACGTCGCGTTCAACTCCGCTGACCGGGTGGAAAGCAAAGGCTTCCTGACCTGCGAGCAGATGGAAATCAACCAGCGCGAACGCGCCCGGGGCAACGGCATCTGATTGCCGACCGCCTGAAATGAAAAATGCCCGCCTCCGAGGAGAGCGGGCATTTTTATGGCTGGCCGTTGCCGGCCGCCAAGCAGCGCTTAAATGGCGCCGCGAGTGCGCAGGACGGCCAGCACCTGCTTGACGCCTTCCTCTACCGACACGCTCTGGGTATCGATGACCAGGTCGGCATTGAGCGGCACGTCGTACGGGAAGGACTCGCCCGGGATGTTGTCACCAGCGGCCGCGTACAGCCCTTGCGGGTCACGCTCGGCGCATACCTGCGGCGAGGCCTGCACGTACACGGTGATCAAGCGCTCGGCACCGATCAGCGCCTTGGCCTGCTCACGACCTTCAGCGTCGGGTGCCACGAAGGCGGCCAGGGTCAGCAGACCCGCCTCGTTGAACTGACGCGCCACGTGGGCAGCACGGCGCCAGTTCTCGGTACGCCCGGCACGATCCTGCGGCAAGCCCTTGTTCAGGTCATGACGCAGGTTCTGGCCATCGAGCACGTAGACCGCCCGGCCCATGTCGAACAGCTTGCGCTCCACGGCGTAAGCCAGGGTGCTCTTGCCGGCGCCGGACAGGCCGCTGAACAGCACGGTGGCCGGCTGCTGGCCGAAGCGCGCCGCACGCTCTTCGGTCGACACGTGGCCGCTTTCACGGTGATGACCGCCACCGGCGCCCAGCGCGTCGGCGATGATCATGCCGGCGCCGACGGTGCCATTGGTCAGGCGGTCGATGATGATGAACGCGCCGGTGGTGCGATTGTGCTCGTAGCCGTCGAGTGCGATCGGCGCATCGAGGGCCACCTTGACCTTGCCGATCTCGTTGAGCTGCAGGCTGCTGGCCGCCCCCTGCTCCAGGGTGTTCACATCGACCCGGTGAGTGATGCTGGCAATCGAGCCCGGCACGTAACTGGTGGCGCGTTTGATGTCGTATTTCTTGCCCGGCAGCATCGGCTCTTCGGCCATCCACACCAGCATGGCGTCGAAGCTGTCGACCACCTGAGGGCGGTTGTCGGCGTGCACCAGCATGTCGCCGCGCGACACGTCGATCTCGTCTTCCAGGGTCAGGGTGATCGCCTGGCCCGGGCCGGCCTGCTCCAGTTCACCTTCATAGGTGACGATGGACTTGACCCGGCTGCCCTTGCCCGACGGCAACGCGATGACTTCATCACCCTTGCGCACGATGCCGCTGGCCAGGGTGCCGGCGAAACCGCGGAAGTTGAGGTTCGGGCGGTTGACGTACTGCACCGGGAAGCGCAGGTCGTCGAAGTTGCGGTCGCCCGCCACTTCCACGCTCTCGAGAATTTCCATCAGCGACTGGCCGCTGTACCACGGCGAACGCTCGGACTTGTTGACCACGTTGTCGCCCTTGAGGGCGGACATGGGCACGAACTCCAGGGTGGTCGGGCGCAGGTCGATCTTCTCGGCGAACGCCAGGTAATCGGCCTTGATCTGCTCGAACACGCCCTGGTCGAAGTCCTTGAGGTCCATCTTGTTGATGGCCACGACGATATGCTTGATGCCCAGCAACGAGGCGATGAAGCTGTGCCGGCGGGTCTGGGTCTGCACACCGTAACGGGCGTCGATGAGGATGATCGCCAGGTCGCAGGTCGAGGCGCCGGTGGCCATGTTGCGCGTGTACTGCTCATGGCCGGGGGTATCGGCGATGATGAACTTGCGCTTGGCGGTGGAGAAATAACGGTAGGCGACATCGATGGTGATGCCCTGCTCGCGCTCGGCCTGCAAGCCGTCGACCAGCAGCGCCAGGTCGACTTCCTCGCCGGTGGTGCCGCTCTTCTTCGAGTCGCGGGTGATGGCTTCCAGATGGTCTTCGTAGATCATCTTGGAGTCGTGCAGCAGGCGCCCGATCAGGGTGCTCTTGCCGTCATCGACGTTGCCACAGGTGAGGAAACGCAGCAGTTCCTTGCGCTCGTGTTGCGCCAGGTAGGCGTGGATGTCTTCGCTGATCAGTTCGGATTGGTGCGACATATCAAAAGTACCCCTGACGTTTTTTCTCTTCCATAGAGCCTGCACCATCGTGATCGATCACGCGGCCCTGGCGCTCGGAAGTTCGGGTCAGGAGCATTTCCTGGATGATATCGGTCAGGCTGGTCGCCTCGGACTCCACCGCGCCGGTCAGCGGGTAGCAGCCGAGGGTACGGAAGCGCACCATCTTCTTGGTGATGCGCGCTTTCTCTTCATCGGAGAGGTGCTCGAGGATGCGCTCGTCGTCGATCATGATCAGCGTGCCGTTCTTCTCGATCACTTCACGCTCGGCGGCGAAGTACAGCGGCACGATGGGGATCTGCTCCAGATAGATGTACTGCCAGATGTCCAGCTCGGTCCAGTTGGAGAGCGGGAACACGCGGATCGATTCGCCCTTCTTGACGTTGCCGTTATAGACGTTCCACAGCTCGGGGCGCTGGTTCTTCGGATCCCAGCGGTGCTTGCTGTCACGGAACGAGTACACGCGCTCTTTGGCCCGGGACTTCTCTTCGTCACGGCGCGCACCACCGAAAGCGGCGTCGAAGCCGTACTTGTCCAGTGCCTGCTTGAGGCCCTCGGTCTTCATCACGTCGGTGTGCTTGGCACTGCCGTAGGTGAAGGGATTCATGTCCTGCGCCACACCATCGGGATTGATGTGGGTGATCAGGTCCAGGCCCATCTCGCTGACCATCTTGTCGCGAAAGCGGTACATCTCCTGGAATTTCCAGCGCGTGTCGACGTGCATCACCGGGAACGGCAGCTTGCCCGGAAAGAATGCCTTGCGCGCCAGATGCAGCATCACGGCGGAATCCTTGCCGATGGAATAGAGCATCACCGGGTTATCGAATTCGGCGGCCACTTCACGAATGATGTGGATGCTTTCCGCCTCGAGCTGTTTCAAGTGCGTCAGTTTGTCGAGCATGGCTACTCACGGGGGTCACGGTGTTTTATTCAGGCCAGAACGGGCCTTGGACGAGAACGCACTCTAGCACAGCACCTGCTTCTAATCAGGGCGCCGCTTAGATCGAAACGATCTAGCTTTATACCTACCGGAATTAGTCGCAAATTCGCTTAAAACTACCCTCCCGGAGCTTGCCACCTTCATCAAGGTTTTTGCCAAAGAGGTCACAGCACGCTTCGCGAGGCCTTGATCAGATGAAGGCCAAATGCCAGCATTCAACTGCATTACTTCCGTCCTGGTCAGAACGAATTGCTATCTACGCGATTTCAGGGTGCTTCACGCTGCAGTGCTCAAGGAGAGCCATATGTCTTCCAAAGTGTTACCCCTTTCTCTACTTGCCCTCGCTATCAACGCTGCCAGCCTTTCGGCCAGAGCAGAAACCTACCAAATCGATAACGGCCCCAAGACTTGGGAGAATGTCGTCATTGCAGGTGGTCTGACCATCGGCGGTGAGCTGACCACGCCAGCCAATGCGCTGACCCTGAAGCCGGGAACCCATGTGCAGGGTGACCTGGTCATCGACGCCTCGATCAATACCACTGGATCAGAAAGCTCAGAGGAGCGTTACAGTCGTCCGTTGACGCTAGGGGAAGGGTTGATCGCTTTCTCCGATGAAGTGCGTATTGATGGCGGCCTCATCAATAAGGGTAACTTGATCGCCAACGGTCTCAGCGCCGTCGGCATTCAGGGACGTAACCTCTCCATCGATGGCCCCCTCAGCAACACTGGCCTGATCAGTGTCCGGGACACCTACATACTGAACGCCCAGGGCCACCTCCTGGGCGACGCGATGCCTGCAGGCATAAGCCTGAGCGAAACCCGCCTGGGTAGCCTGAGCAACAGCGGACGCATCGAAGTGATCAGTGCGGATATCGGCAGGGGTATCGGGCTGGAGCGCGCCCCATTGGCCGGCGCCCTTGAAAACACCAGCAGCGGCAGTGTCGAGGTGACCGGCGATGAAGTGCACGCCATCGCCGTCAACTTCAAAAGTAATCTGGCCGAACTGATCAACGCAGGAACGGTACGCGCAACAGGAATCAAGTCGCGTGGTGACTCCCGTAATCTGAGCGAAGCCAACGGCATCACGGTCGGCGACAGCACCGTTCGCGGCCGGCTGCTCAACAGCGGCAGCATTACCGTCAGCGGCTACGAGGCCAGCGGTATTCACCTTATCGCCTACGGCAACGACGACGATCAGGCGCGCATCGACGGGGATCTCATCAACAGCGGCAGCATCGATGTGACCGCCGTGGCCGAGAACGGTGCCACTGCCCGAGCCATCGAGATTTCCAATGCGACCATCGGCGGTAGGCTGAATAACAGCGGTGGCATTACGGCGAGCGGTGCAGACTCGATAGGTATCTATGTCGAGGGAAGTCGCATTGCGGGTGACATCGTCAACAGCGGCACGATCAAAGGTGATCGCGCAGGTATCTACCTGTCGAGTATCGAGTCCAACAGCAACCTGCCCGGCTATGCTCCGTTCAGCATCATTTATCAGAATGGTGGGCTAATCGAGGGCGGTGAGTACGCTATCTATTCCGATACGCAAAACAACGGCTCAAGACTGATCTGGGGAGGCGGAACGATCAAGGGCGACATTCACGGTATGTCTTATATAGATATTGTCGGGGATGCCACTTTTGACGGTGAGCGCCTTAGTGGCTTTGTTTACGAAGGTGGTGATTTCGGCGGTGTGGATGTTTTCAATGCCGATGACAGCCCCTTGGGCCGACCGGGAAAACTGACACTGCTTAAACCTCATGTGACGCTGGATGGTCACCTTGAGATGAACCGCGGCACGGTGTTGCAACTTAACCTCAGTGATGCAACCGACCCTGACAAAGCCATTCTCAAAGTAAGAGACGAGGCCTACTTTTCGGAAGAAAGCAGCATCGCCCTTCGTCCTACCTCGGAAGCCTTCCGTGCGGCGGGCAAAGAGTACAAGCTGGTACAGGCTGATGGAGGTGTTGAGTACGACGGTGACCGGAGCCTGGTCGTCAGTAGCTCACCTCTGCTAGCCGTCAATTCGTCTCGAATCACCAGTAACGAGGTATTGGCCACCGTCAGCAGCGTTTCGGGTCAGCAGGCCGGCGAAATAATCGACCAGGCCGGCAGCAGCCCCAACGCCCGCCGTGCCTTCCAACCCTTCTACGCAAGCGTGTTGGGCCAACTGGACAGCAACGACCCGGTATTCCAGGCGTTCGCCAATGCCGATGAGGCACAGCTTGCCGCCCTGAGCGAACAGCTCACGCCCCAGGTTGATGGCGCCGTGCAAGCTGCTGCCAATGCAGTGCAAAACTTGGTCGGCGGGGCGGTGAGCTCGCGTACATCGTCGCTGCGTGGTGCCTCGTCCGGCTCGGCATTCAGCGAGACCGGCTTCTGGGTCCAAGGGCACGACAGCGATCTGCGCCAGGGCCGTCGCAGCGGCATCGCGGGCTATGACGCCGACAGCCGCGGCCTGAGCCTCGGCATTGATGGCAAGCTCGACGAGCAGTGGACGCTGGGTGTGGCCTACAGCAACCTGGACACCAAGGTCAGTGGCCGCACCGGCAACAAGAGCGAGATCGATAGCCAGGTGCTGACCCTGTATTCGGGTTTCGAGCAGGGCCCGGTATTCGTCGATACCAGCCTCAGCTATGGCTTCAACGACAACGCCAGCAAACGCAATATCGCCGGCACCCGTGCCAAGGGCGACTTCGACAGCCAGTCCCTGGCCCTGAACCTGGAAGCGGGCTATGGCCTGCATACCGGCAGCGTCACCCTGGAGCCTCGCGTCGCCACACGCTACAGCCGCCTGGACATCGACAGTTATCGTGAAAAGGGCTCTTCGGCCGCACTGGCAGTCAGCAGCCAGCGCTACGAAGCCATCGAACTCGGCGCGGGCGCACGTCTGGCCAGCCAGTTCTCCGTCGGCCAGGGCACCCTGGAGCCGGAACTGAAGCTGATGGCCTACCACGACTTCGCCGCTGACCGTGCCAGCAGCACATCAAGCTTCGTGCTCGGCGGCTCGTCGTTCGTGACCCATGGCGCCAGCCCGGCACGCGACAGCTACGAGGCCAGCCTGGGCGTCAACTACCGGCTCGGCGCGTTGAGCCTCGGCGCAGGCTACGAGCATGTCGGCCGCTCGGGCTTCGATGCCGATACCCTGCGCGCCAAGGTTCGTTACGACTTCTGACCGTGACTGCGTGGCGCTCGGGGTCAAACCTGGGCGCCACGGTCTCTACTCCTCCCTCTCTCTCAAATCGGATTCGGGCAGTCGATGAACAGGTGCTCGATGGCGAAGCGTCGGCTCAGGTATTCACCCAGTGCCTGCACGCCGTAACGCTCGGTGGCGTGGTGGCCGGCGGCGATAAAGCTGACGCCGTTTTCCCGGGCGCTGTGATAGGTCTGCTCGGACGCCTCACCGGTCAGGTACAGATCGACGCCGGCCGCGATGGCCTGGTCGATATAGCCCTGCCCACCGCCCGTACACCAGCCGATGCGGCTGACCAGTCTGTCTTCCTCCACCAGCAACGGCTCACGGCCCAGCACTTCATGCACGCGGCGGGCGAAGTCGCGGGCGCTCAGCGGTTGTGCGAGCGAGCCGACCAGGCCGACGGTGCGCGGGTTGTCCGGCTCGAGCGGGCCTTCGACGGTGATATCCAGCTGGCGCGCCAGCTGCACGTTATTGCCCACCTCCGGGTGCAGGTCCAGCGGCAGGTGGTAGGCCAGCAAGCTGATGTCGTTGGCCAGCAGGGCTTTCAGGCGGCGCTGCTTCATGCCGGTGAGGCAAGGGTTCTCGCCCTTCCAGAAATAGCCGTGGTGCACCAGCAAGACGTCGGCGCGGGCCTCGACGGCGGCCTCGATCATCGCCAGGCTGGCGGTCACGCCACTGACGATGCGCTGCACCTGCGGCCGCCCCTCGACCTGCAGGCCATTGGGGCAGTAATCGCTGATACGCGAGGCGCCAAGATAGCGCTCGGCGTCCTCCACCAGGGTGGTCAGGGCAATGGCCATACAGAATTCCTCACGAAGGGTTGCGAACCGCTGCTTTCTTGGCACGGTTCTCTATAATGGCGCACCTTAAGGGCCCGCTAGGGGCCTCGCAACCCTCAGGATTGGATCGATGCTCAAGGCCCTGCGTTTCTTCGGCTGGCCACTACTGGTTGGCATTCTGGTGTCGCTGCTGATCATGCAGCAGTACCCGCAGCTGGTCGGTCTGCCCATGCATGACGTGCAGCTGCGTCAGGCGCCGATCTACGCGCGCTCCCAGGAGGGCCCTGCCTCCTACGCCACGGCCGTCAGCGTCGCCTCGCCGGCGGTGGCCAACCTGTACACCACCAAGTACGTGGGCAAATCCAACCACCCGCTGCTCGACGACCCGCAGTTCCGCAAGTTCTATGGCGAGAACCTGCCCGGCCAGCGGCGCATGGAATCGAGCCTCGGCTCGGCGGTGATCATGAGCCCGGAAGGCTACCTGCTGACCAACAACCACGTGACCGCCAATGCCGACCAGATCGTGGTGGCCCTCAAGGATGGCCGCGAGACCCTGGCGCGGGTGATCGGCAGCGACCCGGAGACCGACCTGGCCGTGCTGAAGATCGACCTCAAGGATCTGCCGGCGATGACCCTCGGGCGCTCCGACAACATCCGCATCGGCGACGTGACCCTGGCCATCGGCAACCCGTTCGGCGTCGGCCAGACCGTGACCATGGGCATCATCAGCGCCACCGGCCGTAACCAGCTGGGCCTCAACACCTACGAAGACTTCATCCAGACCGATGCGGCGATCAACCCCGGCAACTCCGGTGGTGCGCTGGTCGATGCCTACGGCAACCTGGTCGGCATCAACACGGCGATCTTCTCCAAATCCGGCGGTTCCCAGGGCATCGGCTTCGCCATTCCGGTGAAGCTGGCGATGGAAGTGATGCAGGCGATCATCGAGCACGGCAAGGTGATCCGCGGCTGGCTGGGCCTCGAAGTGCAGCCGTTGACCCCGGAACTGGCCGAATCCTTCGGCCTGGAGGGCCGCCAAGGCATCATCGTCGCCGGCATCTACCGTAACGGCCCGGCGCAGAAAGCCGGCCTGCAACCCAACGACCTGATCCTCAAGATCGATGGCGAACCGGCCGGTGATGCGCGCCGCTCGATGAACCAGGTCGCCCGTGCCAAGCCGGGCGAGACCATTCGCATCGAAGTGATGCGCAACGGCAAACCGATGGAATTGAAAGCCGAGATCGGCATCCGCCCGCCGGTGGCCACCAGCAACTAACAGCCTCAGCGGTAGCCAATACGAAAAAGCCAGGGCACATGCCCTGGCTTTCTTTTAACCGCCGGCGGTCAGAGCGCGGCGAGTGCGTCGAGCAACGCCTGGTTCTGCTCCGGCGAGCCGATGCTGATGCGCAGGAACTGGGCGATGCGTTCCTGCTTGAAGTGGCGCACGATCACCCCCTGCTCACGCAGCGCGGCGGCGATGCCAGCCGCGTCACGCTGCGGATGGCGAGCGAAGATGAAGTTGGCGGCCGACGGCAGCACCTCGAAGCCCAGCGCCTGCAGCCCGGCAACCACCGTTTCGCGGCTGTCGATCACCGCGGCGCAGGTCTGCTCGAAGTAGGCGCGATCCTCGAACGCAGCTGCAGCGCCGGCGATGGCGATACGATCCAGCGGGTAGGAGTTGAAGCTGTTCTTGATCCGCTCCAGCGCTTCGATCAAGTCCTCGTGGCCCACCGCCAGGCCCACGCGCAGACCGGCCAGCGAGCGCGACTTGGACAGCGTCTGGGTCACCAGCAGGTTCGGGTATTTGCCCACCAGGCTGATCGCCGACTCGCCGCCAAAATCGATATAGGCCTCGTCCACCAGCACCACGCTGTCCGGGTTGGCCTGCAGCAGACGCTCTATCGCGTCCAGCGCCAGCAGGCAGCCGGTTGGCGCGTTCGGGTTGGGGAAAATGATCCCGCCATTGGGCCGCGCATAATCCTCGACACGAATCTGGAACTGCTCGTCGAGGGCGATCGGCTCGGCCTGGATGCCGTACAGCCCGCAGTAGACCGGATAGAAGCTGTAGCTGATATCGGGAAACAGCAGCGGCTTGCCGTGCTGGAACAGGCCGTGAAAAGCGTGGGCCAGGACTTCGTCCGAGCCGTTGCCGACGAATACCTGGCTGGTTGGTACACCGTAATAAGCGGCCACGGCCTGCTTGAGGCGATCACCATTGGGATCGGGGTACAGGCGCAGGTCGTCGTTGAGCTCCGCCTGCATGGCAGCGATGGCCTTCGGTGAGGGGCCGTAGGGGTTTTCGTTGGTATTGAGTTTTACCAGCTTGCTCAGCTTCGGCTGTTCACCCGGCACATAGGGCACCAGGCTCTTGACGAAGGGGCTCCAGAATTTGCTCATCTGCCCTTCTCTCCTAGAAATTGTTCAGAACAAACGGTGGACGAGAAAAGCGTCGTCCACCCTACGATCGGCTATCACTTTTTGATGCGGTACTCGGCGCTGCGCGCGTGGGCGGTCAGCGACTCGCCGCGGGCCAGCACCGAGGCGACCTTGCCGAGCTCGGAAGCACCGGCGGCCGAGCAATGGATGATCGACGAACGCTTCTGGAAGTCGTACACACCCAGCGGAGAAGAGAAGCGTGCGGTGCCCGAGGTCGGCAACACGTGGTTCGGCCCCGCGCAATAGTCGCCCAGCGCCTCGGCGGTGTAGCGGCCCATGAAGATCGCGCCGGCATGGCGAATCTCGGGCAGGTACTGCTCGGGGTTCTCGACCGACAGCTCCAGGTGCTCGGGGGCGATGCGGTTGGCCACGTCGATGGCCTGGGCCATGTCCGCAACCTGAATCAGTGCACCACGGCCCTCGATGGACGTACGGGCGATGGCCTCGCGCTCCAGGCTCGGCAGCAGCCTGGCAATGCTCTCGGCGACCTTGTCGAGGAAGGCTGCATCCGGGCTGACCAGGATCGACTGAGCATCTTCGTCGTGCTCGGCCTGGGAGAACAGGTCCATGGCGATCCAGTCCGGGTCGGTCTGGCCATCACAGACCACGAGGATTTCCGACGGCCCGGCGATCATGTCGATACCGACCTTGCCGAATACGTGGCGCTTGGCGGTGGCCACATAGATGTTGCCCGGCCCGACGATCTTGTCCACCGGCGGCACGCTTTCGGTGCCGTAGGCCAGTGCCGCCACGGCCTGGGCACCGCCGATGGTGAACACCCGGTCGACACCGGCGATAGCCGCTGCAGCCAGCACGATTTCATTGATCTCACCGCGCGGCGTCGGTACCACCATGACCACTTCGGCCACGCCAGCGACCTTGGCCGGGATGGCGTTCATCAGCACCGAAGAGGGGTACGAGGCCTTGCCGCCGGGCACGTACAGGCCGGCGCGATCGAGCGGCGTGACCTTCTGCCCCAGCACGGTGCCGTCGGCCTCGGTGTAGCTCCAGGAATCCTGCTTCTGTTTTTCGTGGTAGCTGCGCACCCGCTCGGCGGCAATTTCCAATGCCTGACGCTGCTCGGCGGTAATCCGGGTCAGCGCCAGCTGCAGACGCTCACGCGGCAAGATCAGATCGGCCATGGAGGCGACTTCCAGTGCATCGAAACGCTGGGTGAACTCGACCACCGCGGCGTCACCGCGCTCGCGCACGGCCTTGATGATGTCCAGCACGCGCTGATTGACGCCGTCGTCGGAGACGCTTTCCCAGCTCAGCAGATGATCCAGATGCTGGGCGAAATCCGCGTCGGCAGCGTTGAGTCGGCGAATGGCAACTGGAGCGGTCATGGCTGAAGCCTCATCTGGAGTTTTTCAGGCGCCACATTAGCAGGCCTCTCCGTGCGGGCACCTGAAAAATTGGCTATGACACGGATAGGCAGTACGTGGCGGCGACGCCACGCGGGAGAGGATCAATGCGGATGGTGGCTCTCGACCGCTTCACGCAGGGTGTCGATCAGCGCCTGAAGGCGGCCATGCTGCATCTTCATGGAGGCCTTGTTGACGATCAGCCGCGAGCTGATGTGAGCGATCAGCTCCTGGGCTTCCAGGCCGTTGGCCTTGAGCGTGTTGCCGGTGTCGACCACATCGATGATCTTGTCGGCCAGGCCCACCAGCGGCGCCAGCTCCATGGAGCCGTACAGCTTGATGATATCGACCTGACGGCCCTGCTCGGCATAGTAGCGCTTGGCGACATTGACGAACTTGGTGGCCACCCGCAGGCGGCCCTTCGGCTCGGGCGCGCCAACGGCACCGGCGGTCATCAGTTTGCAGCGGGCGATTCGCAGGTCCAGCGGCTCGTAGAGCCCCTGGCCGCCGTATTCGAGCAGCACGTCCTTGCCGGCCACGCCGAGGTCGGCGGCGCCGTGCTCGACATAGGTCGGCACATCGGTGGCGCGCACGATCAGCAGGCGCACATCGTCCTGGGTGGTGGGGATGATCAGCTTGCGGCTCTTGTCCGGATTCTCGGTCGGCACGATACCTGCCGCCGCCAGCAGCGGCAGGGTGTCGTCGAGAATACGGCCTTTGGACAGGGCAATGGTCAGCATGTGGTCAGCCCGGCACGCGGCGAATCTTCGCCCCCAGCAGTTGCAGTTTTTCCTCGATGCATTCGTAGCCACGGTCGATGTGGTAGATGCGATCGATCAGCGTATCGCCCTCGGCTACCAGTGCGGCGATCACCAGGCTCGCCGAAGCGCGCAGGTCGGTGGCCATCACGGGCGCGCCTTTGAGCTGCGCGGTACCCGTAACGATGGCAGTGTTGCCCTCGACCTGGATCTGCGCGCCCATGCGGCTCATTTCGTAGACGTGCATGAAGCGGTTTTCGAAGATCGTTTCGATGACCGTGCCAGTGCCTTCGGCAATGGCGTTGAGGGCGATGAACTGCGCCTGCATGTCGGTCGGGAATGCCGGGTACGGCGCGGTACGCAGGCTCACTGCCTTCGGGCGCTTACCCTTCATGTCCAGCTCGATCCAGTCGGGGCCGGTGGTGATTTCGGCGCCCGCTTCCTGCAGCTTGGCCAGTACCGCTTCAAGGGTGCTCGGGTCGGCGTCCTTGACCTTGACGCGGCCCCCGGTCGCGGCAGCGGCAACCAGGTAGGTACCGGTTTCGATACGATCGGGCATCACGTTGAAACGCGCACCGTGCAGGCGCTCGACGCCGTCGATGGTGATGGTGTCGGTACCGGCGCCCTGAATCTTCGCGCCCATGGCGATCAGGCAGTTGGCCAGGTCCACCACTTCGGGTTCGCGTGCGGCGTTTTCCAGAACCGTACGGCCCTTGGCCAGGGTAGCGGCCATCAGGATGTTTTCGGTGCCGGTCACGCTGACCATATCGAAGAAGAAGTGCGCGCCGCGCAAGCCGCCTTCCGGCGCCTTGGCCTTGATGTAGCCGCCTTCGACATCGATGATCGCGCCCATGGCTTCGAGGCCACGGATATGCAGGTCGACCGGACGCGAACCGATGGCGCAACCGCCGGGCAGCGCCACTTCGGCCTCACCGAAACGGGCGACCATGGGGCCGAGCACCAGGATCGAGGCGCGCATGGTCTTCACCAGCTCGTAGGGTGCGACCAGGGTCTTCATGGTGCGCGCGTCGACTTCGACGCTGAGCTTCTCGTCGATGATCGGCTCGATGCCCATACGGCCGAACAGCTCGATCATCGTGGTGATGTCGTGCAGGTGCGGCAGGTTGCAGATGGTCACTGGCGCGTCACCCAGCAGGGTGGCGGCGAGGATCGGCAGCGCGGAGTTTTTCGCACCGGAAATGCGGATTTCGCCGTCGAGACGCACGCCGCCGGTAATGCTCAATTTATCCATAGCTAATTCGTCGTCTCAGGAACGCGCGGCCCAATCGGCACGGCTGAAGAATTTCATGCTCACGGCGTGGATGCTGCCATCGGCGATCCAGGGGTTGAGGTGAGCGTAGATTTGTTGCTGACGTTTGACCGGGCTGAGGCCGGCCAACTCGTCGCTGATCAGGTTGAGCTGGAAGTTGCAGCCTTCACCGTCGACCTCTACCTGGACATCCGGCAGTTTGGTCTCCAAGAAACTTTTTACCTCAAGGGCCTGCATGCTCAACCTCGATCAACGTATTCAATATGCGTGAACGTCGCCTGGCGACGCCTATGTAAAGCCGACCATGCCCGGGCAGCGATAATGCTGCGCAACGCCCATCGGCAACGGCCGGCAGACATGGGGCCGGCATCATACCAAAAAATCGCCTACGGCGATTTTCCGCTTCAGCCAGGGGCACGGCAGACCGTAAGCGCTCAAGCCGGTAACGGCAACACATGCTGCAGCTCGCACACCTTGGCGATGCCAGCCATGTCGCGAGGCAGCCCACGTACGCTCAGCTGCTTGCCGGCGGCACGCGCATCACGCATGTAGCACAGCAGCAGCGACAGGCCGACGCTGCTGGACTTCTCGACGGCCGAGCAGTCGATCACGCACGCAGCGGCCTGGGTGCCGCGAATCAGCCGCCCGCCCTGCTCGCGCAAGGCCGGGCCGCTCTGGTAGTCGAGCACGCCGGTGAGTGCGAGCACACCCGGCGCCTGCTCGACGATGGCCGCCGGACTCACGACGTCCCCCGCGCCTGACGCGCCCTGGCCACGGTGTCGGCCCAGCTGTCGATGACCTTGTCGAGGTCGTTGCGGTTGTTCTGCATCGACTGGGCGAACTGGTCACGGAACAGCTTGCCGACGTTGATGCCGTTGATCACCACGTTGCGCAGCTTCCAGGTTCCGTCCATGGCCACCATGGTGTACGACAGCGGGTACACCACACCCTTGCCGTCGCGGATTTCCATGTTCACCGAGGTGCGCTCGGCGTTCTGCTTGCCGGAGGCGGGAATCACCCGGATGTCCTGGTTGTTGTATTCCAGCAATGCGTTGCCATAGAACTGCATCAGGCTACGCTTGAAGTTCTCCTGGAAGCGCGTCATCTGCTCGGGCGTGGCCTGGCGCGAATAACGCACGGTCATCACACTGCGCGCAACGCCGTCGACATCCACCACCGGGCCGAGAATCTCGTTGAGCGAGTTATAGAAGGCGTCCGGATTGTTGCGGTACTCATCCTTGTTGGCCTTGAGGTCGGCCAGCAGGGTATCGGTGGTTTTCTGCACCACTTCGTGGGCGGCGGGCGCCGCCACGGCCAGCAGGGGCAGAGCGGCCAGCAGAGCGACGAGGCTGTTGCGCAGGGTCTTGATCATCATCGGGTACCTCATTGGCTTTCCTGGTCTCTGTTCACCGAATTGAGCAAGAACTTGCCAATCAGGTCTTCGAGCACCAGAGAAGATTGGGTGTCGTGGATGGTTCCGCCATCGGCCAGCAACTCTTCGTCGCCGCCCACGCTGATACCCACATACTTTTCACCGAGCAGACCAGCGGTCAGGATCGATGCGGTGGAGTCCACCGGAAGATTGTCGACAGCGCTGTCGAGTTCCATCGTTACCCGTCCGGTGTAGCTGTCGCGATCCAGATCGATGGCCGTGACGCGGCCGATATTGACCCCGGCCATGGTTACCTTGGCGCGTACGGTGAGGCCGGCAATATTGTCGAAATGGGCGTACACCTTGTAGGTATCGACGCTGTTAGCCGGCGCCAGGCCACTGACGCGCAGAGCCAGCAGCAACAGGGCCAGCAAGCCGGCCAGCAGGAACAGGCCGACACCGATTTCCATCGTGCGGTTTTGCATCAGAAATCTCCAAACATCAAAGCGGTCAGAATGAAGTCCAGCCCGAGTACGGCCAGCGAGGCATACACCACCGTGCGGGTGGTCGCCCGGCTGATGCCTTCGGAAGTGGGTTCGCAGTCATAGCCCTGGAACACGGCGATCCAGGTCACCACGAAGGCGAAGACCAGGCTCTTGATCACGCCGTTGAGCACGTCTTCGCGGAACGAAACACTGTTTTGCATGTTGGCCCAGAACGAGCCCTCGTAGACGCCCAGCCAATCGACGGCGACCATCGCGCCGCCCCAGATGCCGACCACGCTGAAGATCATCGCCAGCAGCGGCATGGAAATGAAGCCGGCCCACAGGCGCGGCGCGACAATGTGCTTGAGCGGGTCGACACCGATCATCGCCAGGCTGGACAGCTGCTCGGTGGATTTCATGTTGCCGATCTCGGCGGTCAGCGCCGACCCGGCACGCCCGGCAAACAGCAGCGCGGTGACCACCGGCCCCAGCTCACGCAGCAGGGTCAGGGCGACCATCTGCCCCACCGCCTGCTCGGAGCCGTACTTGGCCAGGATGCTGAAGCCCTGCAACGACAGCACCATGCCGATGAACACCCCCGACACCACGATGATCGCCAGGGACAGCACACCCACCGAATACAGCTGTTTGATCAGCAACTGCAGGCCATTGCCCGAGGTGCCGCGGCCGAACAGCGCGCGCAGCAGAAAGATCGTCGAACGCCCCAGCGCGGCGACCACATCGATACCCGCCCGCCCGAACAGGCGAACGCGTTCGAGTGAAGATGTCCTGCGCATCAGCGCCCTCCCAGTAGATCGTCGTGGTAATTCGGCGCTTGGAAATGGAAGGGAACCGGGCCGTCTGGCGTTCCCTGCATGAATTGACGCACCCGCGGATTATCCGAGTCACGCAGCTCGGCCGGCGTTCCCTGGCCCAGCACCTGGCTGTCACCCACTACATAAATGTAGTCGGCGATGCTGGCGGTCTCGGCCAGGTCATGGGAAACCACGATACTGGTGATGCCCAGCGCATCGTTGAGCAGCCGGATCAGGCGCACCAGCACGCCCATGGCGATCGGGTCCTGACCGACGAACGGCTCGTCATACATGAGAATCTGCGGATCCAGCGCGATCGCCCGCGCCAAGGCCACGCGGCGCTTCATGCCACCGGAGAGCTCATCAGGCATCAGCTCGATGGCCCCGCGCAAGCCGACGGCCTGCAGCTTCATCAGCACAATGTCACGAATCATTTCTTCAGGCAGTTGGGTGTGCACACGCAGCGGAAAGGCCACGTTCTCGAACACGTCGAGATCGGTGAACAGCGCGCCACTCTGAAACAGCACGCCCATCTGCTTGCGCATGTCGAACAGTTCGCTGCGCGACAGGTCGGGCAGGTTGAGGCCGTTGACCCGGATCTCGCCGCCGCTCGGGCGCAGTTCGGCAGCGATCAGCCGCAGCAGCGTGGTCTTGCCACAGCCGGAAGGCCCCATGATCCCGGTAACCTTGCCACGCGGGATGCAGATGTCGACGTTCTTGAAGATAGCTCGCTCGCCGCGCTTAAAACTTACGTTCTTAAGCTCGACCGCGTACTGATTTTCCGCGTTCATTGGAACTCCATTGCGTACTGCCTTCCTAATCAGACGCCCGGGATCGGGACAAGGGCACTCCGTTTGCCCCTCGAAAAGGCTGCGGACTATAGCATTTGCCCATTTGCTCGCCAAAACCCGGCAGCACCGGTGTTCAGGGTTGTGACAGCTTTGCCATTTATGGAGTACCGCATGGATGATGAGTCCAGAGGGCTTTCCCGCTATAATCCCGTCTTTTTCGTCGAGCAGTCCAAGCCGAGCATGAACCAGACCCGTGACCTGATTGATTCCGCACAGCGCACCATTCGCCTCGAGATCGAGGCGGTGCAGGAGCTGCTGCCTCGTATCGACGCCAATTTCGTCAAGGCCTGCGAGCTGATTCTGGCCAGCAAGGGCCGCGTGGTGGTGGTGGGCATGGGCAAGTCCGGGCATATCGGCAACAAGATCGCCGCGACCCTGGCCAGCACCGGCACCACCGCTTTTTTCGTGCATCCGGCCGAGGCCAGCCACGGCGACATGGGCATGATCACCCGCGATGACGTGGTACTGGCGCTGTCCAACTCGGGCTCCACCGCGGAAATCGTCACCCTGCTGCCGCTGATCAAGCGCCTCGGCATTACCCTGATCAGCATGACCGGCAACCCCGAGTCGCCGCTGTCCAAGGCCGCCGAAGTCAACCTCGACACCCGCGTGGCCAAGGAAGCCTGCCCGCTGAACCTGGCCCCCACCTCCTCGACCACCGCCTCGCTGGTGCTGGGTGATGCGCTGGCCATCGCCCTGCTCGAAGCCCGCGGCTTCACCGCCGAAGATTTTGCCTTCTCGCACCCCGGCGGCGCCCTGGGTCGCCGCTTGCTGCTCAAGGTCGAGAACGTCATGCACGCCGGTGACAGCCTGCCCCAGGTCAAGCGCGGCACCGGGCTGCGCGATGCGCTGCTGGAAATGACCCAGAAAGGCCTGGGCATGACCGCCGTGCTCGAAGACGACGGCCGCCTCGCCGGGGTATTCACCGATGGCGACCTGCGCCGCGCCCTGGACAAGGGCATCGACGTGCGGGACGCGCGCATCGACGAGGTCATGACCCCGCGCGGCAAGACCGCCCGGGCCGACATGCTTGCCGCCGAGGCCCTGAAGATCATGGAAGACAACAAGATCAGCGCCCTGGTAGTGGTCGACGCGAATGGCTTTCCGGTGGGCGCCTTCAACCTTGGCGACCTGCTGCGCGCGGGGGTCATGTGATGGACGACCTGCTGCAGCGTACCCAGGCGATCAAACTGGCGATCTTCGATGTCGATGGCGTGCTCACCGACGGCAAGCTTTACTTTCTGGTCGACGGCAGCGAATTCAAGACCTTCAACACGCTCGACGGCCAGGGCATCAAGATGCTGATCAATTCAGGCGTGCGCACCGCGATCATCAGCGGGCGCAAGACTCCGGTGGTCGAGCGCCGTGCGCAGAACCTCGGCATCCAGCACCTGTACCAGGGCCGCGAAGACAAACTCGACGTGCTCGACGAGCTGCTCGCCGAACTGGGCCTGAGCTACGAACAGGTCGCCTACCTGGGTGATGACCTGCCGGATCTGCCGGTAATCCGCCGGGTCGGCCTGGGCATGGCGGTGGCCAGCGCCAACCAGTTCGTCCGCGAGCATGCCCATGGCGTGACCCAGGCGCGCGGCGGCGAAGGCGCCGCCCGTGAATTCTGTGAACTGATCATGCGCGGACAGGGCACGCTCGATGCCGCCCAATCCGCCTACCTCTAGGGCCTGCCGATGCTGCGCAAATACCTCACTCCCGCCCTGCTGACCTTCGGCGCACTGCTGATAGTGGCGGCCGGCTACTGGAACATCAATCCGGACAGCTTCTCCAGCACGCCGCAACACAGCGGGCCGGAAAACCCGATCGACTTCTACGCGATCAATGCGCGCAGCGTTCAGTACCTGCCTGACGGCAGGGTGCAGAACGACATGACCAGCGAACGACTCGAGCATGTGCAGAGCACCGACACCACGCTTTTGACCGAACCACGCATGAACCTGTTCCGCGGCACCGAGCTGCCCTGGAAGGTCCGCAGCGCCCGTGGCGAAGTCGGCCCCGACGGCAACGAGGTCGAACTGATCGACCAAGTGCGCGTCGAGCGCACCGACGAAAAGGGCCGCCCCACTATACTCACCACCAGCCGTCTGACCGTATTCCCGCAGAAGGATTATGCGCAGACCCAGCAAGCCGTTAGAATCGACGCGGCCAATGGGGTGACCACGGCACAAGGAATGAAAGCGTACTTGAATGACGGCAGGATGATCCTGCAGTCCAATGTAAGAGGCCAGCATGAGGTTCGTTAAAACCCTCCCCCTACTTCTCAGCCTCGGCGCCACGCTCGGAAGCGTAAGCGCCTGGGCTCTGCCGAGTGACCGCGATCAACCGATCCGCGTGCAGGCCGACAGTGCTGAACTGGACGACAAGCAAGGCGTAGCCGTGTACCGCGGCGACGTCGTCATCACCCAGGGCACCATGAAGATCACCGGCGACACCGTCACCATCACCCAGAACGCCCAGGGCGAAGTCGACGTGTTCACCTCGGTGGGCAAGCCGGCCTACTACGAGCAGAAGCCGGCAGCCGACAAGCAGATCGTCAAGGCGTACGGCCTGACCATCCAGTACTTTGCCGCCAACGAGCGCATCGTGCTGATCGACCAGGCCAAGGTCGTGCAGGAAGGCAACACCTTCGAAGGCGAGAAGATCGTCTACGACACGCGCCGCCAGATCGTCAACGCCGGCCGCGCCACTGGCACCAACGTGTCGACCCCGCGCCCGCGGATCGACATGGTGATCCAGCCGCAGAAGAAGGCAGCCCCGGCTGCCGAGCAGGGCCAATAACCATGGCGACTTTGAAAGCCCAGCACCTGGCCAAGAGCTACAAGGGACGCCAGGTCGTGCGCGACGTCAGCCTGAGCATCGAGAGCGGGCAGATCGTCGGCCTGCTCGGCCCCAACGGCGCCGGCAAGACCACCTGCTTCTACATGATCGTCGGCCTGGTGCAGGCCGACCAGGGCCGCGTGCTGATCGATGACCTGGACGTCAGCCACCAGCCGATGCACGGCCGTGCCCGTGCCGGGATTGGCTACCTGCCCCAGGAAGCCTCGATCTTTCGCAAGCTCAGTGTCGCCGACAACATCATGGCGATCCTGGAAACCCGCAAGGATCTCAGCCGCGAACAGCGACTGCAGGAGCTCGAGAGCCTGCTGCAGGAATTCCACATCACCCACATCCGCGACAACCTGGGCATGAGCCTGTCCGGCGGCGAACGTCGTCGTGTGGAAATCGCTCGCGCCCTGGCCACCTCGCCGAAATTCATCCTGCTCGATGAACCCTTCGCCGGCGTCGACCCCATCTCGGTGGGCGACATCAAGCAGATCATTCATCACCTCAAGGCCAAGGGCATTGGCGTGCTGATCACCGATCACAACGTCCGTGAAACCCTGGACATCTGCGAAACCGCCTACATCGTCAGCGATGGCCAGCTGATTGCCGAAGGTGATTCGGCGGCGATCCTGGCCAACCAGATGGTCAAGGAAGTCTATCTGGGCCACGAATTCCGCCTGTAGCGGATTCCTCTCCCCATGAATCTTTGCAAGCGCCTGTTACCGTTCCAGCCCTATCGCAACGAAATGGTAACAGGCCCTAGGCAAAGGGCTCGAATTCAGGCATATAATTTGCTTCCTAGTGGCGCTTCGTCGCCCTGTCGTGGATTACGCACAGACGCCGGATAAGGTCTGCAATGAAACCATCGCTAGTCCTGAAAATGGGCCAGCAGCTGACGATGACACCGCAGCTGCAACAAGCCATTCGCCTGCTCCAACTGTCGACCCTGGACCTGCAACAGGAAATCCAGGAGGCATTGGAATCCAACCCGATGCTGGAGCGCCAGGAAGAAGGCGAAGACTTCGACAATTCCGACCCGATGGCCGATGGCGCGGAAAGCGCGACCGCGACCGTGGCGCAGGAAGAAACCTTTCAGGAATCGAGCTTCCAGGAAAATACCCAGACCGTCGACAACCTGGAAGAAGGCGAATGGGGCGAGCGTATTCCCAACGAGTTGCCGGTCGATACCGCCTGGGAAGACATCTACCAGACCAGCGCCAGCAGCCTGCCCAGCAACGACGATGACGAGTGGGATTTCACCACCCGCACCTCCTCGGGCGAAAGCCTGCAGAGCCACATGCTCTGGCAACTCAACCTGGCGCCTATGTCCGACAAGGACCGGCTGATCGCGGTCACGCTGATCGACTGCATCAACGACCAGGGTTACCTGGAAGAGACCCTCGATGAAATCGTCGCCTCCTTCGACCCCGAACTGGACGTCGAACTCGATGAAGTCGAAGCGGTTCTGCACCGTATCCAGCAGTTCGAGCCATCCGGCATTGGCGCGCGTGACCTGCGTGAGTGCCTGCTCCTGCAACTGCGCCAGCTGCCCGCCTCCACGCCGTGGCTCAAGGAAGCCCAGCGCCTGACGGGCGACTATCTGGACCTGCTCGGCAACCGTGACTACAGCCAGCTGATGCGCCGCATGAAGCTCAAGGAAGACGAGCTGCGCCCGATCATCGAGCTGATCCAGAGCCTCAACCCGCGCCCTGGCTCGCAGATCGAATCCAGCGAGCCGGAATACGTGGTGCCGGACGTGATCGTGCGCAAGCACAATGAGCGCTGGCTGGTCGAGCTCAACCAGGAAGCCATGCCGCGCCTGCGCGTCAACGCGCAATATGCCGGCTTCGTGAAGCGCGCCGACTCCAGTGCCGACAATACCTTCATGCGCAATCAGCTGCAGGAAGCGCGCTGGTTCATCAAGAGCCTGCAGAGCCGTAACGAAACCCTGATGAAGGTCGCCACCCAGATCGTCGAACACCAGCGCGGCTTCCTCGACTACGGCGACGAAGCGATGAAACCGCTGGTATTGCACGACATCGCCGAGGCGGTGGGCATGCACGAGTCGACCATTTCCCGGGTTACCACCCAGAAATACATGCATACCCCACGGGGTATTTACGAGCTGAAATACTTCTTCTCCAGCCACGTCAGCACCTCCGAAGGCGGCGAATGTTCGTCGACCGCGATCCGCGCGATCATCAAGAAACTGGTCGCGGCGGAAAATGCAAAAAAGCCATTGAGCGACAGCAAGATCGCTGGTTTACTGGAAGCACAGGGCATTCAAGTGGCGCGCCGCACAGTCGCCAAGTACCGTGAATCGCTCGGTATAGCGCCTTCGAGCGAACGCAAGCGACTGATGTAAGGGAGCCCTTGTAGTAAAGCCTCAGTGTTCCTGCGGTAGGTGTGAAAACCTGCCACTCACACACGGCAACAAGGAGAAGCGGTATGCAAGTCAACATCAGTGGGCACCAGCTGGATGTGACAGACGCACTACGCAGCTACATCGAAGAGAAGCTCGAGCGCCTCGAGCGGCACTTCGACAAGATCACCAATGTGCAGGTTATCCTGGAGGTCGAGAAGCTCAAGCAGAAAGTCGAAGCCACCCTGCACATCGCCGGAGGCGAAGTGGTGGCCAATGCCGAACACGACGACATGTACGCAGCCATCGATCTACTCACCGACAAACTCGATCGCCAACTTATCAAGCACAAGGAAAAACAGCTCGATCGCCAGCAGGGCGCAATGGCCCGCTGAGTTCGTCCTTCTCCTATGATCCGACTTGAAACCATCCTGACCCCCGGCCGTTCCCTGGTGAACGTGCCGGGCGGCAGCAAGAAGCGTGTCCTCGAACAGATAGCCAGCGTGATCGCGCGTGACCTGCCCGATCTCGATGGCCAGACCATCTATGAAAGCCTGATCGCCCGCGAGAAGCTCGGCTCGACCGGCTTCGGCAACGGCATCGCCATTCCCCATTGTCGGCTGCCCGGCTGCAGCACGCCGATCAGCGCCCTGCTCAAGCTGAGCAATGCCGTCGACTTCGACGCCATCGACGGTGCCCCGGTCGACCTGCTCTTCGTGCTGCTGGTGCCCGAAGCGGCGACCGACGAGCACCTCGAGCTACTGCGCCAGATCGCCAGCATGTTCGACCGTGAGGAAGTCCGCGAACGGCTTCGCCAGGCCCAGGACAGTGATGCCCTGTATCAGACCGTCGTGAACGTCCAGAACGGCCAATAGCCTACGGGGTTGACCCATGCGCCTGATCATCGTCAGCGGTCGTTCTGGTTCGGGCAAGAGCACGGCGCTCGACGTGCTCGAAGATAACGGGTTCTATTGCATCGACAACCTGCCGGCGGGGCTGCTGCCCGAGCTGGCGGAGCGCGCACTGCCCAATACCGAACTGCTGCATCCGCAGGTGGCGGTATCCATCGATGCGCGCAACCTGCCCAGCCAGCTCAAGCGCTTCTCCGAACTGCTCGACGAAGTACGCTCGCGCAACATTCGTTGCGACGTGCTGTACCTGGATGCCAGTGAAGAAACCCTGCTCAAACGCTTTTCGGAGACCCGCCGGCGTCACCCGCTGACCAATGACCAGCGCTCCCTGGCCGAGGCCATGGTCGCCGAGGTCAAGCTGCTGAGCCCGATCATCGATCGCGCCGACCTGAAGATCGACACCACCCACCTCAATCTCTACCAGCTGCGCGACACCCTCAAGTTGCGCCTGCTCAACCAGTCGGAGCCGGGTACCGCGTACCTGATCGAGTCATTCGGTTTCAAGCGCGGCATGCCGGTGGATGCCGACCTGGTATTCGACGTGCGCTGCCTGCCCAACCCCTACTGGAAACCCGAGCTGCGTGATTTCACCGGCCTCGAACAACCGGTGGAGGAGTACCTGGCGGCGCAGGCGGATGTCGAGGAGATGTATCAGGACATCCATACCTACCTGCACAAATGGCTGCCGCGCTTCGCGGCCAGCAACCGCTCCTACGTGACCGTGGCCATCGGCTGCACAGGCGGTCACCACCGCTCCGTCTACCTGGCCAATCGCCTGGGCCAGGCGCTCAAGCCACTGCTGAAGAACGTCCAGATTCGCCACCGCGACCTCAGTTAAGGAATTGCCGCGATGCCCGCCCGTGAAATCACCATCATCAACAAGCTCGGCCTGCATGCCCGGGCGGCTGCCAAGTTCGTTGGCGTCGCGGGGCGCTTTCCGTGTCAGGTGAGGATTGGTCGGAGCGCCGAAGCACTGGTCGATGGCAAGAGCATCATGGCGGTGATGATGCTGGCAGCCGGCAAAGGCACCAACGTCCACCTGCTGACCGAGGGTGAGCGCGAGGACGAGGCGCTGCAGGCCCTGGTCGATCTGATCAACGACTACTTCGACGAAGGCGAGTAGCCCGTTCGGCTAGGGCAGCGGCGCGCAGGACGCGCCGCCCAACCGGGTTGCTCAAAACCAGCCCGGGGCGCCATTCAGGAGCTTGCCGACGAGAATCAACCCGCCGGCAAAAACCACCATGAAACCCAGTGCATGACGCAGTGAGCGGCGGTTGGCCACGATCAGCTCATGCAGTGGGTTCATGGCGGCTCCTGAAACCGTCGATCACGCCATCGCGGCTTGGTAGCGACGGGCAACCTCCGCCCAGTCCACGACGTTGTAGAACGCGCCGATGTATTCCGGACGACGGTTCTGGTAACGCAGGTAGTAGGCATGTTCCCAGACGTCCAGACCGAGGATCGGCGTGTTGCCATTCATCAACGGGCTGTCCTGGTTACCGGTGCTCTCGACCACCAATTTCTTCTCCGGCGTCACGCTGAGCCACGCCCAGCCGCTGCCGAAACGGGTCAGCGCCGCCTTGGTGAAGGCTTCCTTGAAGGCTTCGAAGCCACCCAACTGGCTGTCGATAGCGGCTTTCAAGTCGCCCTGGGGCTCGCCACCGCCATTGGTGCTCATCACCGTCCAGAACAGCGAGTGGTTGGCGTGGCCGCCACCGTTATTGATCACGGCGCCGCGCTTGTCTTCCGGCACCTCCTTGAGGCGGGTCAGCAGCTCCTCGACCGGCAGCTCGCCCAGCGGGTTGCCTTCCAGGGCGGCATTGAGGTTGTTGACATAGGTCTGGTGGTGCTTGCTGTGGTGGATCTCCATGGTCTGCGCATCGATGTGCGGTTCCAGGGCATCGTAGGCATAAGGCAGAGCAGGCAGGCTATACGGCATGGTTTCACTCCTCTAATGGTACTGACGGGGGGCAGGCACAAGGCGTGCTGCCGTTGATGCATCGCCGGACGCCTGGGCATCCAGCAATCGATCTGTACGGGGGTAGGCCACGTGCTCGGCGACAAAGTTCAATACACTGGCATAGGTGCGCCGGCTGTGGTTCATGGCGGCCTGGCGCAATGCGGGGGCCAGATGCTCGGCCGCCATGCAGCGCAACAGGTGCTCGTGACAGGCACACAGGTGCTCGGCAGCGCCCTCGGGGTGACCGATCGCCAACTGCAGATCGGCCAGGTTGTGCTGCGAAACAACCAGCGCCGCCACGGCTGCATCGGCATCGCGCCAGCGCTCGAACAGCACCTGCGCCAGGGCAAGTGCCTGCAGATACTGTTCGCGTGCCTCGACCCAGCGGCCTGCGGCGAAGTAGCGATTAGCGGCGGCGATGAGTCGTTGCCACTGTTCCATGATCGGCCTCCTCGCCTGGGCTCGGCACACCGCTGCGCGAACGCTGCAGCGCTTAGAGACCGCCCTTGGTAAGGCGCTCGGGGTTGAGCAATTGCTCCAGTTCGGCACGCCCCAGCTCGGTCATTTCCTCGGCCACGTCGATGATCGGCCGGCCTTCGCGGTAGGCCTGCTTGGCGATTTCCGCAGCCTTCTGGTAACCGATCAGGGGATTGAGCGCGGTAACCAGGATCGGGTTGCGCCCCAGCGCTTCCTTGAGCTTGGGCTCGTTGACCTTGAAGCTGGCGATGGCGCGGTCGGCCAGCAGACGGCTGGCGTTGCTCAGCAGCTCGATGCTGCCGAGCAGGTTGTGGGCGATCACCGGCAGCATCACGTTCAGCTCGAAGTTGCCGGACTGCCCGGCAATGGCGATGGCGGCGTCATTGCCGATCACCTGCGCGGCGACCATGGCGGTGGCCTCCGGGATCACCGGATTGACCTTGCCGGGCATGATCGAGGAGCCGGGCTGCAGGGCCTCGAGTTCGATCTCGCTCAACCCGGCCAGGGGCCCGGAGTTCATCCAGCGCAGATCGTTGGCGATCTTCATCAGCGAGACGGCGGTCGTCTTCAGCTGCCCGGACAGTGCGACTGCGGTGTCCTGGGAGCCGATCAAGGCGAAGAAGTTGCTGCCCGGGGTGAACTGCCGAGCGGTCAAGGCGTTGAGCTCCTGGCAGAACAGTTCGGCAAAGCGTGGATGGGCGTTGATGCCGGTACCGACCGCCGTGCCGCCCTGGGCCAGGGCCTGCAGCGCCGGCAGTAGCCCGGTGAGCAACTGGATGTTGGCCTGTATCTGATGGGCCCAGCCATCCAGCACCTGGCTCATGCGCACCGGCATGGCATCCATCAGGTGGGTGCGACCGGTTTTCACGTAGGGCTGCACCTCCAGGGACTTGTTGCACAGCACTTCGAGCAGATGCCCCAGCGCCGGCAGCAGCCTTTCGCTGACCTCGATGGCGGCGCTGACATGAATGGTGGTGGGAATGATGTCGTTGCTGCTCTGCCCGCAGTTGACGTGATCGTTGGGGTTGATCGGCTCGCCCAGGATGCGTGTGGCCAGGGTGGCGATCACCTCGTTGGCGTTCATGTTTGAGCTGGTGCCGGAGCCGGTCTGGAAAACGTCCACCGGGAAATGTTGCATGAAGTCCTCGGCCAGCAATTGCTGGCACGCCGCAACGATGGCATCGCCCTGGGCGGGCAGAATCTGCTCCAGATCGACGTTGGCGCGAGCGGCGGCTGCCTTGGCCAGCACCAGGGCGCGAATGAACGCCTCGGGCATGGCCAGCCCGGACACCGGGAAGTTGTCTACCGCACGCTGGGTCTGGGCGCCATACAGCGCCTCGGCGGGCACAGCCAGCTCACCCATGCTGTCGCGTTCGATACGGGTGTCGCCGTGGTGGTTACTCATAGGGGTTTCCTTCTGCCAGTTCGGAGATCGAAAGCGAGGGCTGCATGCGCAACGTCGCCAGGCGATTGCGCACGCGGATCAGGCTGCACTGCTGCTCGCGGTCGACCGCCAGGTGCTGCAGGGCATAGAGCGAGCGATAGGCATGATCCAGGCAGACACTGCGCCAGTGCCAGGGCAGTGCCGTGTCGCAGGCGGTGTCCATGAGCAGGGTCAGGGTGGTCAGCGACATCCGCCAGGGGCACAGGCGCCCGTGTTCGACCAACTGCCGCCCCTGGGCCCAGTGCAGCTCCAGCAGCCGCGGCTCGTCCGGCAGCAGCGCGCAGCGGATCCTCAATCCCAGCCAGTGCCAGCAGTCCAGGCAAGGTGTGGTGCGGGTGCGAAATCTCATGGCAATCCCTCAAAAGATAATGATATTAATTCCTAAATAGGAAAAATAATCAATCCCTTGCGGCGAATGCAACCGCAGGTGGCGATTCAGGGTGATGGCCGATTTACGCTCAGACAGGCCCCGCGGGCCGTTTGGAAAAAGCAGGTGGATGAGCGAAACCGTCGCCTTGCGCGACGGCTTGCGAGACAGCGGGCGCCAAAGGCGCCCCTGGGGATTCAGCTACCGGCGACGGTCATCTTCTCGATCAGCACCGAGCCCGTGCGGATATTGCTGCGCAGCTCCAGATCGCTGCCCACGGCAACGATCTGCCGGAACATGTCGCGCATGTTGCCGGCAATGGTCACTTCCTGCACGGCGAACTTGATCTCGCCATTCTCCACCCAGTAGCCACCGGCACCGCGGGAATAATCACCGGTCACCATGTTCAGGCCGTGGCCCATCAGCTCGGTGACCAGCAGGCCACGGCCCATGCGCTTGATCAGCGCCTGCTGATCCTCCTCGCCATGACTGACGAACAGGTTGTGCACGCCCCCGGCGTTGGCGGTACTGGGCATGCCCAGCTTGCGGCCGGAATAGGTGCTCAGGATGTAGGAGACCAGCCGACCACCTTCGACGAACGGCTTGGCATAGGTGGCCAGGCCGTCGCCGTCGAACGCGGCGCTGCCCATGGCGCGCGGAATGTGCGGGCGCTCGTCGAGGTTCAGCCAGGACGGGAACAACTGCTCGCCCAGGGTACCTTCGAGGAACGACGACTTGCGGTACAGCGCACCGCCGGAAATCGCCCCGAGAAAGCTGCCGAACAGGCCGGTGGCCAACTCGGCGGAAAACAGCACGGGTACCTCGCAGGTCGGCACCGGGCGAGCGCCCAGGCGGCTGACCGCCCGCTGCGCGGCGCGCCGGCCGATGCTGGCAGCGTCGGCGAGCAGATGGCCCTGGCGGTTCACGTCGTACCAGTAATCGCGCTGCATCTGCCCTTCGCTCTCGGCGATCATCACGCAGCTGAGGCTGTGGCGGGTGCTGGCATACCCCCCGACGAAGCCGTGGCTGTTGCCATACACGCGACAGCTCTGATGGCTACCCAGGCTGGTGCCATCGGCATTGCGGATGCGCGGGTCGGCATCGAAGGCCGCCGCCTCGCAGAGCAGCGCACGCTCGATCGCCTGCTCCGGGGTGATGTCCCAGGCGTGGTAGAGGTCCAGCTCCGGCAGCTCGCGCGCCATCAACGCGGCATCGGCCAGGCCGGCGCTCTCATCCTCCGAGGCGTGCTTGGCAATGGCCAGGGCAGCGGCCACGGTTTCGCGAATGGCCGCCTCGCCGGTGGCCGAGGTGCTGGCCGAGCCCTTGCGCTGGCCGACGTAGAGGGTGATGCCAAAGCCCTGATCGCGATTGAATTCGACGGTTTCCACCTCGCGCTGACGCACCGTGGTGGACAACCCCTGCTCCACCGACACGGCGACCTCGCAGGCCGTGGCCCCCTGCTTGCTGGCCTCGGCGAGAATCTGCTCGACCTGCGCCTGCAAACCTGGCAACGCGGCGGGTCCGACTACTTCCACTTCACTCATAACGACTCCTGAACGGGGGCCACAGCGGCAACGACGCGGGTCGCGCATGCGGCAAGAAACTTGCTGCTATCATGGCGGCGTTTCCCATTGGATCACCGCACAATGTCTGATTACTCCGATGACTTCTCCGGCGAGAAGAGCAAAACCCAGGTCAAGCGCGAGCTGCATGCCCTGCAGGACCTTGGCCAGCGCCTGGTCGGCCTCAAGCCCGACCTGCAGCGCAAGCTACCGCTGACCGACGCCCTGCGCCGGGCACTGGAAGAGGCACCGAAGCACACCGCCAATTCGGCCAAGAAACGCCATGTCCAGTTCATCGGCAAGCTGATGCGCGAACAGGACATCGAGGCCATTCTCACCCTGCTCGACCAGGTCGACGCCTCCACGCGCCAGTACAACGAACGCTTCCACAATCTCGAACGCTGGCGCGACCGGCTGATCGAGGGCAACGACGAAGTGCTGGAAAAATTCCTCACCGACTACCCCGCTGCCGACCGCCAGCACCTGCGTGGGCTGATTCGCCACGCCCAGCACGAAGCCGCGCAGAACAAGGCACCGGCGTCGTCACGCAAGATCTTCAAGTACATCCGCGAGCTCGACGAAGCCCAGCGCGGCCTGCGCTAGGTTTCGCCGGGCCGCGTGGCTGGCAGCGGCGCGGCTCAAGCGCCGGTACCGCCGACCGTGATCGCATCGATCTTCAGGGTCGGCTGGCCAACGCCGACCGGCACCGACTGGCCGTCCTTGCCACAGGTGCCGACACCGCTATCCAGCGCCAGGTCGTTGCCAACCATCGAGACCTTGCTCATCGCCTCCGGCCCGTTGCCGATCAGGGTCGCGCCCTTGACCGGCGCGGTGATCCTGCCGTCTTCGATCAGGTAGGCCTCGCTGGTGGAGAACACGAACTTGCCGCTGGTGATGTCGACCTGGCCACCGCCGAGGTTGGCGCAGTAGATGCCCTTCTTCACCGAACGGATGATTTCCTCGGGGTCGCTTTCACCGGCCAGCATGTAGGTGTTGGTCATGCGCGGCATGGGCAGGTGCGAGTAGGACTCGCGGCGGCCGTTGCCGGTGCGTGCCACGCCCATCAGGCGGGCATTGAGCTTGTCCTGCATGTAGCCCTTGAGCACGCCGTTCTCGATCAGCGTGGTGCACTGGGTAGGCGTACCCTCGTCGTCCATGCTCAGCGAGCCGCGGCGCTCGGCCAGGGTGCCGTCGTCGACGATGGTGCACAGCTTGGACGCTACCTGCTGGCCGATCTTGCCGCTGTAGTTGGAGCTGCCCTTGCGGTTGAAGTCGCCTTCCAGGCCATGGCCGACCGCCTCGTGCAGCAGCACACCGGACCAACCGGCGCCCATCACCACCGGCAGGGTGCCGGCCGGCGCAGCGATCGCTTCGAGGTTGACCAGCGCCTGGCGCAGCGCCTCGCGGGCGTAGCCCATGGCGCGATCCTCGTTGAGGAAGTAGCGGTAGTCGGTACGCCCGCCGCCGCCGTGGCCGCCACGCTCGCGGCGCCCGTTCTGCTCGACGATCACGCTGACGTTGAAGCGCACCAGGGGGCGGATATCGGCGCCCAGGCTGCCGTCGGTGGCGGCGACCAGCACGCGATCCCAGACCCCGGCCAGGCTCACCGTCACCTGTTTGATGCGTGGGTCCAGGCCGCGGGTCGCGACATCGATACGCTTGAGCAGCTCGACCTTCTGGGCGCGGTCGATCACGTCCAGCGGGTTGTCGGCGGCGTACAGCGGCATCACCTGGGTGGCCTTGAAGGCCTGCACACGGCCCTGCTGGCCGGCGCGGGCAATCGAACGCGCGGCGCGAGCCGCCTGGCTCAGCGCCTCGGCGGTGATCGCATTGCTGTAGGCGAAGCCGGTTTTCTCACCGGACTGGGCGCGCACGCCCACGCCCTGATCGAGGTTGAAGCTGCCTTCCTTGACGATGCCGTCCTCGAGCACCCAGGTCTCCGAGACCTGGGTCTGGAAGTACAGGTCGGCGGCATCGATTCCCGGGCCGGCCAGCTCGCCGAGCACGCCCGGCAGGTGCTCCAGGGTCAGGCCGCCGGGGCTCAGCAGTTGCTCGCTGACGGTCGATAACAGGTCGCTCATAAGGTCTCCACATCAGGCTGCCGCGGTTCGGCCGCAGCGAAAAATCGTTTGTGCCGCAGCACCGGCATACGCTCGCGGATCGCGGCCTGTGCGCCGGCATCGCGAGCGGCCAGCAAAGCCGCCTCGCCCTCGGGCTGTTCGGCCAGCTTACACCCCCAGGGGTCGACGATCAGACTGTGGCCGTAGGTTTCCCGGCCGCCAGGGTGAATGCCGCCCTGGGCGGCCGCCAGCAGATAGCACTGGGTCTCGATGGCACGGGCACGGATCAGCACCTCCCAGTGCGCCGCGCCGGTAACCCGGGTAAAGGCCGAGGGCGCGCTGATCAGCTCGGCGCCTGCCTCCCGCAAGGCGCCATACAACTCAGGAAAGCGCAGGTCGTAGCAGACGGTCAAACCCAGACGCCCGACTGGCGTATCGGCCACCACCACCTGCTCGCCATGAGCGTAGTCATCCGACTCGCGATAACGGCCACGGCTGTCGCTGACATCCACATCGAACAGGTGCAGCTTGTCGTAGCGGGCGACGCACTCGCCGTGGGCGTCGACCAACAGCGAACAGGCCCGAGGCTTGCCAGCGGGCTGGCCTTGCGGCGGCAGCGGCAGGGTTCCGGCCACTATCCACAAACCGAGATCACGGGCAGTACACCGCAACCACGGCAACACCGGCCCCTGGCCACTGGCCTCCAGATGCCCCAGCGCGGCGGCATCGCGGCGCCCTAGGGCCGAGAAATTCTCCGGCAACACCGCCAACCGCGCGCCACCCGCTGCGGCCTGCTCGAGCAGGCGCCGAGCCTGGACCAGGTTGGCGGCGATATCGTCCTGGCTGGCCATCTGGATCACGGCGAATGACATCAAGGCCTCCAGGCTCAGTTGGGTTTCTCGAACGGCTTGTCGAAGGTCAGTTGCGGATCGTGCAAGGTACCCTTGACGTCGTACTGCACGCTGGCGAAGCGCGCCACGCGGTCGCCGAGCAGCTTGTCGGCAATGAACAGCGCACCGCCGATGGCCGGCGCACCGACGATCAAGGCGGCGATCGGCAGGTTGTTGGTGACCGGCAGGGTCACCAGCAGCTTGGCATCGATGCCCTCGTTGACCATGTTCAGGGTGCCGTCGAGCTCCAGGTTACTCGACGGCCCGGTCATGGTGATCGGCCCCTGGGTGACGAACACGCCGTCGGTGGCCAGCATGTTGCCCTTCACCCGGTCGTAGCTCAGGCCCTTGTCGAGCAGGTCGGAGAAGTCCAGGCGCAGGCGGCGGCCGATGGAATTGAAGTTCAGCAGCCCGAATACCCGCAGCGCCGAGGCCGAGCCCTGCACCTCGACGAACTGGCCCTTGCGCAGCGCCGCATCGAGGCTGCCGGAATAGCGCTTGAGGTTGAACCAGGCAGGTGAGCCCGGCCAATGCCCGTCGGCATCCAGGCGGAAGCTCTCGCTGGTCGCCGACGGCGCGTAGCCCCAGGCCTTGAGCACTTCGGAGAGTTTTTCACCCTGCATACGCCCCTTGTACCAGCTGCGCGTCTGCCCCGGCACGCCCTGCCAGCCAATCGCGCCGCCCAAATGCAGGCCCTTGAGGTTGATATCCAGGTCGCTGAACTGCACGCCCTGGCCATCCGGGCGCGCCTTGAGCGACCAGGTGCCCATGTCGTCATTGCCTTGGAACACGTGGGCGATACGCAGGTTCAGCGCCGGAATCTGCCGCGGGTCGAAGTTGGCCAACGGGTCGGGGCCTTCCGGCTCCGGCGCGCCCTCGGTCTTTGCCTTGGCGGCCGGCAGGCGCACGTATTCCATGTCGGCGACGATGGGCCGATCCGCTGCCTCGAACAGATCGATACGCCCCTTGGCCAGGGCGCTGTCCAGATTCAACGACCAACCGCCCTCGAGTGGGCGCAGGCCGACATCGAGCTCATCGAGCTGCTGGCCAAGCCCCTCGAAACGCCCGATGCGCAGCTCGGCATCGCTGAACAGCTGCTGGGCGTCCTGACGCGACGACTGCTGATAGGGCTCGATTGCCTTCTGCCACTCGGCCAGGTTGACCCGGGCGACACGCCCGCGTACGCGCACACCGCGGTTGGGCGGCAGAATCGCCGGGCCATCGCCGAGGCGCAGCTCGCCGCGGCTCTGCTCGAACTGGCCAGGCGGTGCGGCCAGGGTGAAGCTGGCGACGTCCGCGTAGTCGAGCCAGTAGCGCTGCTCGGCGCCGCCGAAATTCATCCGCCAGTCGGCATAGCGCTCCTCGTTGGCCGCCTTGCCGAAGGGTGCCGGCAGGGCAATGCTCAGGCCCTTGAGGTTGGAATCGACGCGCAGCTGGCTTTGCGTGCCTTCGAGGCTCAAACGCAGGCGATACGGCAGGCTGCCTTCGGCGGGCAGCTTCTGCTTGACGCCCAGCCATTGCGTCAGCTGGTTCAGGGCCACCACGCCATTGGCTTCGATATGGCTACGCGCCTGCCCGGGCCGGCCATCGGCCACTGCCTTGCCGCGAATGGCGTGGCCGAGCGCTCGCGCGCTGATCGACGGTGCGCTCAGGCCCTTACCCGTGTCATAGCGGAAATCGCCGGTCACGTCAGTCAGTTGCAGCTCGGGCTTGCTGATGGTCAGCGCAGCCTTGTCGGCGCTGAAGTCGACGATCACCTTGGCCTGCTCGCCCTTTTGCAACGGGATATCCAGATCCAGCGCGCCATCCAGGGCGCCCTCGCCCTTCCAGCCGGCGAAGGTATCGGCGACGCCCAGCGGGGTTTCCTGGAGGATCTTCAAGCCATCGCCGACGCTGCTGTGCAGCTTGCCCTTGAGTTTCAGGTGCGGGGGCTGGCCTGGGTCGACATGGGGGATATCGGCGAACACCTCACGCACGCGACTATCCAGAATGCGGCCTTCGGACACCCGTACACGCACGCCACTGTCTTCGATCAGCACCTGCCCGCTGGCATCGCGCAGCACAGGCCAGCCGGGCTGGAAGGCCAGCTCGGCATCCTGTACATCGAAGAACAGGCTGATGCTGCGAACCGCCGGATCGGGGTTGCGATTGATCGAACCCTGGTACTGGAAATAGCCCTCGTTGACCTTGCCGCCGTGAATCGCGGTTTTCAGCCACTCATCCAGCGCCGGGCTGAGTGCCCGGCTGGGCAGGTATTTCTCGGTGAAGCGCGCGTCGCCATCGCGGATGCCGACGCGCAGGTCCATGTAGTCCTCGCGCTCGGGATCCTTGAGCATGCGGATCAGGAAATCGCCAGCCACCTTGCCCTCCTCGCCCACCACCTGCAGGTAGGGCGCGCGCAGGGTGAAACCTTCATCATCGAGGGTCCAGGTCAAGCGGCCCTTGGCCTGCTGATAGACCCAGGCCTTGGGAAACAGGGTGGTGAGGTGCAGGGAGAAATCTTCGCTGTCGACCTTCAGTTCACCCTCGCCGAGATTGCCGCTGATGCTGCCGCTGCCATTTTCCACGGCGGGCGACGCGTGCCAGGCGGAAAAGCCCACACGCTCCAGATTGGCCGAGAACTGCAGCCGCTCGGGGCCTTCGAGCTCCGGTTGGAAGCTGGCGTTGAGGTTGCGCAGGCCGCCATGGGGCTTGAGGGTCTGCAGCAGCTCCAGGGCGGTGTCCGGCAGCGGTGCCAGGCTTTCGACCAGCGGCACCAGGGGGCCGACATCGAGGCGATCGGCGCTCAGTTTCCAGCGCTGCGATTGGTCATTACCGGCCGCCTGGTGGCCCAGGGTGATGCGCGCCTCGCCCCAGCGGTTGTCGCCACGGCTGAAGGCGAAATCGTCGAGCAGCAGGTCGAAATCATCGCCCTTGCGCTCGAAGTAGGCATTCAGGGTCAGGTCCTTGAGCGCGACGGCCTTGCGCTCGCCAAGTTGGCCTTCCATGGCGGGGGCATGCAGGCGGGTCACCGCACGCTGCAGCTGACGCCTGTCCCATACGCCCCACAGCTCACCGCCCAGTTGCAGCTGCTCCAGGTGCCAGTCGCGGGTCAGTTTGGCCGGCAACCAGGCGGCCCAGTCGCTCTGCGGCGCGCTGAGGTACAGCTCGGCGCGGGCGTCCTGCCAGTGCTCGGGCTGGATACGCGTGCGCAGCTGCAGGGCCAGGGGCTGGCCATCCGGCAGGTGCAGGCGCGCATTCAGGCGCTGCCGGCTGCTGCCGTTATCGACGCTGAGATTGATATCGGTGAGCTGCAGCGGCTTTTGTTCGTGGGGCTGGATGCTCACTCGGCTGCCCAGCAAGGAAAGATGACCGAGCACCTGGGACTGGCGCAGCGCCTTGGCGATATCCAGCGGCGGCTGGTCCTCGCGCTGCGGCAAGCCCTCCACGTGCCAGGCGCCCTGCTCGTCCTCGCGCAGGGTCAGGCTCAGGCCGTCGAGCTGCAGGTCGGCGAGGCGTGGCTGCCAGGCCAGCAGGCTGCCGAGCAGGTCAGGGACGACCTTCACCTGGTCAAGGGCCAGCGCCTGCTCGCCGTCGCCAACGCGCAGATCACGCACCGTGAGCAGCGGCGCGAAACCGCTCCAGTGGCCTTCCAACGCGCCGATACTGACCGGCATGCCCAGGGCCTCGCTGGCGCGGGCTTCAGCTTCCTGGCGATACTCGGCCACCAGCGGCACCAACTGGCGGCCCAGGCTCACGTAGAAGGCGGCCAGTACCAGGCCCAGCGCGCACAGCCCCAGGCTCCAGCGCAACAGCGTGGCGAACGCCAGCCCCAAACGCGCCATTCAGTTCATGCCCCGGCCCGGCCGGGCTCCGTCAAAGCAGCACCACATCGTATTGTTCCTGGGAGTACATGGTTTCGACCTGGAACTTGATGGTTCGGCCAATGAATGCCTCGAGGTCGGCGACGTTGCCCGACTCTTCGTCGAGCAGGCGATCAACCACCTTCTGGTTGGCCAGCACGCGATAACCCTCGGGTTGATAGGCACGCGCTTCGCGGAGAATCTCCCTGAAAATCTCGTAACAGGTGGTTTCCGCAGTCTTCAACTTGCCGCGGCCCTGGCAGTGGCTGCACGGCTCGCACAGCACCTGCTCGAGGCTTTCGCGGGTGCGCTTGCGGGTCATCTGCACCAGGCCGAGCTCGGTGATGCCGATGATGTTGGTCTTGGCGTGGTCGCGCTCCAGCTGTTTTTCCAGGGTGCGCAGCACCTGGCGCTGGTGCTCCTCGTCTTCCATGTCGATGAAATCGATGATGATGATGCCGCCCAGGTTGCGCAGGCGCAGCTGCCGGGCAATCGCGGTGGCCGCCTCGAGGTTGGTCTTGAAGATGGTTTCCTCGAGCGTGCGATGACCGACGAAGGCGCCGGTATTGACGTCGATGGTGCTCATCGCCTCGGCCGGATCGATGATCAGGTAGCCGCCGGATTTCAGCGGCACCTTGCGCTCCAGGGCCTTCTGGATCTCGTCCTCGATGCCGTGCAGGTCGAAAATCGGCCGCTCGCCCGGGTAGTGCTCCAGGCGGTCGGAAATTTCCGGCATCAGTTCGGCGACGAAGCTGGTGATCTTGCCGAAGGTCTCCCGCGAGTCGACGCGGATCTTCTCGGAACGTGGGCTGACCAGGTCGCGCAGGGTGCGCAGGGCCAGGCTCAAATCTTCGTAGATCACCGAGGGCGTCGGCGCGCTTTTCATCTGTTCGGCGATCTGCGTCCACAACCGGCGCAGGTAGCGGATATCGACGAGGATCTCCTCGGCCCGGGCGCCATCGGCGGCGGTACGCAGGATGAAACCGCCGGCCTCGGCAATACCCTCGGCGGCCACGCAGTCGGCGACCACCTGCTTGAGGCGCTCGCGCTCGGCTTCGTCCTCGATCTTCAGGGAAATGCCGACATGACTGGCGCGCGGCATGTACACCAGGTAGCGCGACGGGATCGACAGCTGGGTGGTCAGCCGGGCGCCCTTGCTGCCGATGGGGTCCTTGGTGACCTGCACGGTCAGGCTCTGGCCTTCGTGCACCAGGGCACTGATGCTCTCCACGGCACTGCCTTCACGGCTGGAGATTTCCGAGGCATGGATGAACGCCGCACGCTCCAGGCCGATATCGACGAACGCCGCCTGCATGCCAGGCAGCACGCGCACCACCTTGCCCTTGTAGATGTTGCCGACGATGCCGCGGCGCTGGGTGCGCTCGACGTGCACTTCCTGCAGGACACCGTTTTCCACCACCGCCACGCGCGACTCCATCGGCGTGATGTTGATCAGAATCTCTTCACTCATGCGCCCATCTCTTGGCTGAGATGAAGCTGAAAGCTGCGCCGGGCTCATCATGCTCGGGTCTTCGCGGCCTGCAACCTCTGGGTTATGCGCTGGCGGTCGTTTGCCAGCACGGAATCGCGAATTGCGCGAGCAGTTCGGCAGTCTCGCACAACGGCAGGCCGACCACCGCTGAATAACTGCCCTGCATCTGGCTGACGAATACCGCAGCCAGGCCCTGAATACCATAACTGCCGGCCTTGTCGCATGGCTCGCCCGTGGCCCAGTACGCTTCGAGCTGGGCCTGGGTCAGTGGCTTGAAGCGCACCGTGCTGCTCACCACGCGCGCCTCGGCGCGGGTAGCGCTGACCAGCGCGACGGCAGTCAGCACCTGGTGCTCGCGGCCGGCCAGCGCGGCCAGGGTGGCCAAGCCATCCTCACGGTCGACGGGTTTGCCAAGAATGCGCCCATCGAGCACCACGGCGGTATCGGAGCCGAGCACCACGGCGGCGTGGCGATCATCCAGCGTGGCGAGCACCGCCTGTGCCTTGGCCAGCGCCAGGCGCTCGACATAGGCGGCAGGCGCCTCGGCGGGCTGCGGAGTTTCGTCGATGGGCTGCACGCGGGTGACGAAGGCAACGCCGATTTGCGTGAGCAGTTCGCGCCGGCGCGGCGAGGCGGAGGCCAGGTACAGCGTGGTCATGCGCAGGTCTCGTAATCAGGCGCCGCAGCGCGGTTCAGTTGACTCGCATGCGCCGGTGCACCGCGCGCAGCAGGGTGCACACCCAGGGCCAGAGCAGTGCACTGACCAGTGCCGGCAGCACGAAGGTCAGGGTCGGCGGGCGGTTGCCGGTCAGGGCGTTGAGCCACAACTGCACCAGCTGCGCGACGCCGAATACCACCAGCAGCACCATGCTCTGCTGCCACATGGGAAACATGCGCAGGCGCTGGTGCAGGCTCAGCACCAGAAAGGTGATCAGGGTGAGGATCAGCGCGTTCTGCCCCAGCAGCGTGCCGTTGAGCACGTCGGCCAGCAGGCCGATGCAGAAGGCACTGGTCATGCCGATGCGGTGCGGCACGGCCAACACCCAGTAGGTGAGAAACAGCGCCAGCCACAATGGCCGGCCGATCTCCATGAAGCGCGGCAGCGTGGACACACTGAGCAGCAGCGCCAGCACCAGGCTGGCCCAGATTACCCAGAGATTGCTCGAACGGGTGGCGATCATTGGCGCGGCTCCTCGGCACTGGCAGGTGCTGCCGGCGGGACTTCTTGCGGCGCCTCGCCCGGCGGCGCGTCCTCGATCGGCGCCTCGGCATCGGGATGCTCGAGGGCGCGACGGTCGACCTCCTCCTGGGCCTCGGCCGACTCGGCGGCGCGCTGCTCCGGCGTCCGCGGGTCGGTGAACACCAGCAGCATGTAGCGGGTACGGTTGAGATTGGCGGTCGGCACGGCGCGCACGATGGCGAACGGCTGGCCGGAGTCGTGCACCACCTCGGTTACCGTGGCCACCGGATAACCGGCCGGGAAACGCTGGCCAAGGCCGGAGCTGACCAGCAGATCGCCTTCCTTGATATCGGCGGTGTCGGCCACGTGGCGCAGCTCGAGGCGCTCCGGGTTGCCGGTGCCGGTGGCGATGGCGCGCAGGCCGTTGCGATTGACCTGCACCGGAATGCTGTGGGTGGTATCGGTAAGCAACAGCACCCGCGAGGTGTAGGGCATCACCTCGACCACCTGGCCCATCAGGCCGCGGGCATCGAGCACCGGCTGGCCGAGCACCACGCCGTCCTTCTCGCCCTTGTCGATGAGAATGCGGTGGGTGAAGGGGTTGGGGTCGATGCCGATCAGCTCGGTGGCCAATACCTCGTCGTCGACCAGAGCCGAGGAGTTGAGCAGCTCGCGCAGGCGCACGTTCTGCTCGGTCAGCGCGGCCAGCTTCTGCAGGCGGCGCTGCATCATCAGCTGTTCGGCCTTGAGCTTCTCGTTCTCGGCGGTCAGCTCGTTACGCGAGCTGAGCTCCTGGGTGGCGCTTTCCCACAGGGTGACCGGCAGGCGGCCGAGCCAGTAGACGGGCTCGACGATCAGGCCGAGCTGGCTACGAACCGAATGCAGGACGGTAAGGCGGGCGTCGACGACCATCAGGGCAGCCGACAGCACGGCGAACACCAGCAGGCGTACACCGAGCGAAGGACCTTTGGCGAATAGCGGCTTTATGGCGATTACCTCGTAGCCAGCCCGGAAGCTGCATGCGGCGCGATGGTAGCTTCCGAGCTGCTGCAGCGTGAGGCGTGCGGCTTATTCGGTGGACAGCAGATCCATGGTGTGGCGATCCATCATTTCCAGCGCCTTGCCGCCACCGCGAGCCACGCAGGTCAGCGGGTCTTCGGCGACGATCACCGGCAGGCCGGTTTCCTGGCTCAGCAGCTTGTCCAGGTCACGCAGCAGTGCGCCGCCACCGGTCAGCACCAGGCCGCGCTCGGCGATGTCCGAGGCCAGCTCGGGCGGCGATTGCTCCAGGGCGCTCTTCACCGCCTGGACGATGGTCGCCAGGGACTCCTGCAGCGCTTCGAGCACTTCGTTGGAGTTGAGGGTGAAGCTGCGCGGAACGCCTTCGGCCAGGTTGCGGCCACGTACGTCGACTTCACGGATTTCGCCGCCTGGGTAGGCAGTACCGATTTCCTGCTTGATGCGCTCGGCGGTGGACTCGCCGATCAGCGAACCGTAGTTACGGCGCACGTAGGTGATGATCGCTTCGTCGAAACGGTCGCCACCAACCCGTACGGATTCGGCGTAGACCACGCCGTTCAGGGAGATCAGCGCGATCTCGGTGGTACCACCACCGATGTCGACGACCATCGAGCCACGGGCCTCTTCGACCGGCAGGCCGGCACCGATGGCCGCGGCCATCGGTTCTTCGATCAGGAACACTTCGCGGGCACCGGCGCCCAGGGCGGATTCACGAATGGCGCGGCGCTCGACCTGGGTCGATTTGCACGGCACGCAGATCAGTACCCGCGGCGACGGCTGCAGGAAGCTGTTCTCGTGAACCTTGTTGATGAAGTATTGCAGCATCTTTTCGCAGACGCTGAAGTCGGCGATCACGCCATCCTTCATCGGGCGAATGGCCGCGATGTTGCCTGGGGTACGACCGAGCATGCGCTTGGCGTCGGTGCCGACGGCGACGACGCTCTTCTGATTGCCATGGGTACGGATGGCGACGACCGACGGCTCGTTCAGGACGATGCCGCGCTCGCGTACATAAATAAGGGTATTGGCAGTGCCCAGGTCAATCGACAGATCGCTGGAAAACATGCCACGCAGTTTTTTGAACATGGGATAGGG
Source organism: Pseudomonas sp. G34 (assembly GCF_031119625.1). Lineage (GTDB taxonomy): Bacteria > Pseudomonadota > Gammaproteobacteria > Pseudomonadales > Pseudomonadaceae > Aquipseudomonas. The sequence continues at coordinate 190,380 of NZ_JAVHZV010000023.1, read as the reverse complement.
ACCCTAGGCAACGCGTGGTAAAGATCGGCGCAAGAAAACACGCAGGTAAAAAAGTGCGGCAAACTCTAACAACGGCAGGGATTTTGAGCAAGGCACCAATATGTTAGATTGCCTGTTTTTCCGCGGCATTTGAGGCATCTTCGCCGTTGCTGCCGACATGGCAAAAGCCGGCGACCGACGATCAAGCTGTGCCTGAACCGCTTAACGCCGCCTTTGACGCCGGGCAAACGCATCCGTTCCCTGCCCCCTGTGCATGGCACCTGCTCATATTTTCACTGGCAGCCCAAAAGGCTGCCTTTATAGGAGAACCCGATGGCGCTTGAACGCACCGAGGTGGAAAAGATCGCACACCTGGCTCGACTGGGCCTGAGTGAGGGCGAACTGCCACACACCACCGCTACCCTGAACAGCATCCTCGGCCTGATCGACAGCATGCAAGCCGTCGATACCGATGGCATCGAGCCGTTGGCACATCCGCTGGAAACCACCCAGCGCCTGCGCGCCGACGCCGTTACCGAAGCGAACCAGCGCGAGGCCTATCAGGCCATCGCCCCGGCCGTGGAAAGCGGCCTGTACCTGGTTCCCAAAGTCATCGAGTAAGGAAAGCGCACTGCCATGCATCAATTGACTCTGGCCGAGATCGCCCGCGCCCTCGCCGACAAGCAATTCTCCTCTGCCGAACTGACCCAGAGCCTGCTGAGCCGCATCGAGCAGCTCGATCCGCAGCTCAACAGCTTCATCACCGTGACCGCCGAGCAGGCCCTCGAGCAGGCCAAGGCCGCCGACGCGCGCCGCGCCGCTGGCGAAACCGGCGCGCTGCTCGGCGCACCGATCGCCCACAAGGACCTGTTCTGCACCCAGGGCGTGCTGACCAGCTGTGGCTCGAAGATCCTCACCGGCTTCAAGGCGCCCTATGACGCCACCGTGGTCGAGAAACTGAATGCCGCCGGCACCGTGACCCTCGGCAAGCTGAACATGGACGAATTCGCCATGGGCTCGGCCAACGAATCCAGCCACTACGGTCCGGTCAAGAACCCCTGGGACACCAGCCGCGTACCTGGCGGCTCGTCGGGCGGTTCGGCTGCTGCCGTGGCCGCGCGCCTGCTGCCGGCCGCTACCGGCACCGACACCGGCGGCTCGATCCGCCAGCCGGCGGCGCTGACCAACCTCACCGGCATCAAGCCGACCTATGGCCGCGTGTCGCGCTGGGGCATGATCGCCTACGCCTCGAGCCTCGATCAGGGTGGCCCGCTGGCCCGTACCGCCGAAGACTGCGCGCTGCTGCTGCAAGCCATGGCCGGCTTCGACAGCAAGGACAGCACCAGTGTCGATCAGCCGGTGGATGACTACCTGGCTGCCCTCACCCAACCGCTGGCCGGCCTGCGCATCGGCCTGCCGCAGGAATACTTCGGCGCCGGCCTCGATGCACGCATCGGCGAGAAGGTCATGGCCGTGGTCGAGGCGCTGAAAAAGCTCGGTGCCACGGTCAAGGACATCAGCCTGCCGAACATGCAGCACGCCATCCCGGCCTACTACGTGATCGCCCCGGCGGAAGCCAGCTCCAACCTGTCGCGCTTCGACGGCGTGCGTTTCGGCTATCGCTGCGAGAACCCGAAGGACCTGCAGGATCTCTACAAGCGCTCCCGTGAGGAAGGCTTCGGCGCCGAAGTGAAGCGCCGCATCATGGTCGGCACCTACGCGCTGTCCGCCGGTTACTACGACGCCTACTACCTCAAGGCGCAGAAGATTCGCCGGCTGATCAAGAACGACTTCGTCGCCGCCTTCAAGGACGTCGACGTGATCCTCGGCCCGACCACGCCGAACCTGGCCTGGAAGCTCGGCGAGAAGAACGCCGATCCGGTTTCCGCCTACCTGGAAGACATCTACACCATCACCGCCAACCTGGCCGGCATTCCCGGCCTGTCGATGCCAGCCGGCTTCGTCGATGGCCTGCCGGTGGGCGTGCAGTTGCTCGGCAACTACTTCCAGGAAGGTCGTCTGCTCAACGTCGCGCACCAGTACCAACAGGTCAGCGACTGGCACAAACAAGCACCGAGCGGCTTCTGAGGAAGGATTAAGACATGCAGTGGGAAACCGTCATCGGGCTCGAGATTCACGCTCAGCTCAGCACCCAATCGAAGATTTTCTCGGCCAGCGCCACCACCTTCGGCGCCGAGCCGAACACCCAGGCCAGCCTGGTCGACCTCGGCATGCCCGGCACCCTGCCGGTGCTCAACGCCGAAGCGGTGCGCATGGCCTGCCAATTCGGCCTGGCCATCGACGCCGAGATCGCCGAGCGCAATATCTTCGCGCGCAAGAACTACTTCTACCCGGACCTGCCGAAGGGCTACCAGACCAGCCAGATGGATCACCCCATCGTCGGCAAGGGCTTCCTCGACATCACCCTGGAAGACGGCACCGTCAAGCGCATCGGCATCACCCGTGCGCACCTCGAAGAAGACGCCGGCAAGAGCCTGCACGAAGACTTCCAGGGCATGAGCGGCATCGACCTGAACCGCGCTGGCACGCCGCTGCTGGAAATCGTTTCCGAGCCGGACATCCGTTCGGCCAAGGAAGCGGTGGCCTACGTGAAAGCCATCCATGCACTCGTCCGTTACCTGGGCATCTGCGACGGCAACATGGCCGAAGGCTCGCTGCGTTGCGACTGCAACGTATCGGTGCGCCCCAAGGGCCAGGCCGAGTTCGGCACCCGCGCCGAGATCAAGAACGTCAACTCGTTCCGCTTCATCGAGAAAGCCATCAACCATGAAGTGCAGCGCCAGATCGAGCTGATCGAAGACGGCGGCAAGGTGGTGCAGGAAACCCGCCTGTACGATCCCAACAAGGATCAGACCCGCTCCATGCGCAGCAAGGAAGAAGCCAACGACTACCGTTACTTCCCCTGCCCGGACCTGTTGCCGGTGGTGATCGAGCAAAGCTTCCTCGATGACCTGCGCGCCAAGCTGCCCGAACTGCCGCCGCAGAAACGCGAGCGTTTCGAGAGCCAGTACGCGCTGTCGACCTACGACGCCAGCGTGCTCAGCGCCAGCCGCGAGCTGGCCGACTACTTCGAAGTGGTCGCCAAGACCTGTGGCGACGCCAAGCTGGCCGCCAACTGGGTGATGGGCGAGCTGTCCAGCCTGCTCAACAAGGACAACCTGGAGATCGACCAGTCGCCGGTATCCGCCGAGCAACTGGGCGGCATGATCCTGCGCATCAAGGACAACACCATCAGCGGCAAGATCGCCAAGATGGTCTTCGAAGCCCTGGCGGCCGGTGAAGGCGCAACGGCCGATGAAGTGATCGACAAGAAGGGCCTCAAGCAGGTCACCGACTCCGGCGCCATCGAAGCGATGCTCGACGAGGTGCTGGCGGCCAACGCCGAGCAGGTCGAACAGTACCGCGCCAGCGACGAAGCCAAGCGCGGCAAGATGTTCGGTTTCTTCGTCGGCCAGGCCATGAAAGCCTCCAAGGGCAAGGCCAACCCGGGGCAAGTGAACGAACTGCTGAAGAAAAAGCTCGAAGGCTGAGCGATTTGAAGACGCCGGGGTTACCCGGCGTTTTCACATCTGAAGTTCGGGATGGAGAAAAACAATGCGTCGATTATCGATTCTGCTGGGTCTGCTCAGCCTGCTGCTCGCCGGCTGTAGCAGCGTTGGCGGTGGTGTACCCGGCGATTACCGCGCCGACGGCAAGGCCTCCTATTACGGCAAGGCCCACCACGGCAACAGGACCGCCAGCGGTGAGCGCTTCAACCAGAATGCCCTGACCGCCGCCCACCGCACCCTGCCCTTCGGCACCATGGTCAGGGTCACCAACCTCAACAACGACCGCAGCGTGGTGGTGCGCATCAACGACCGCGGCCCCTTCGCCCGCGGGCGGATCATCGACGTGTCACGCAAGGCGGCGGAGTCGCTGGACATGATCCGTTCCGGCGTGGTGCCGGTGCGCGTGGAAAGCCTGAAGTAAGACGGAGGGCTGTTCACGATCTCTAGGCGACATGACTGCTAAAAGGCAGAGGCGGACGGTGAGCAGAGCTTATTTTGTAGGAGGGGCTTTAGCCCCGAGCTTTTTGGGGGTGCAAAGAGCTCGGGGCTAAAGCCCCTCCCACGAGATTGCGAACGGCTGCTCTCCCCTTTTGCAGGCAAAGAGCCGAAAGATCGTGAACAGATGCTTACAGCGCCGGATCCCAGCGCTGTGACCAGTCGGTGTCCTGGGCGGTGATCTCGCGCAGCAGCGCGAAGCTCTGCTGCAGGGCTGCCGAATCCCGTTCGCGGGAATACACCAGATAGGTCGGGTAGCTGAATTCCGGCGCCCGCGGCACCCGCTCCAGCACTCTTTTGTCCAGATAGCTCTGTACCACCCGGGTGCGGAAATAACCGGAGCCGCCGTGCTCCAGGATGTACTGCAGGGCCAGCGGCCCAAGGTTGAAGGACACCGGCGCCCGCGCCTTGTCCGGCAGGGCGCGGTCGTGCTGGGCGCGGAAGCTGTCGCTCCAGTCGATGTACACGTAGGGCTCCGGGTTCGCCGCGCGGACCAGAATCAGCTTCTCCTCGAGCACCTGCTCGACTTGCATGCCGGCCCAGTAAGTGGGCTGGTAGACCAGTGCCGCATCCATCACGCCCATTTCCACCTGGCGCAGCAAACTGGCGCACTCGGCGACCTGGGCGCGCACCGCATAACCTTCGATGCCCTGGCGGATCGCGCTGACCCAGCGCAGCATCAGCGGGTTGCACAGGCTCACCTCGCCGCCGATATGCAGCACGTTGTGATAACCATCCGGCAACGGCAGGTCGCGCTGCGCGGCCTCCCAGGTCTGCTGGATCTGGTTGGCGTAGGTGACGAACGCCTCGCCATCGGGCGTCAGCCGCGCGCCGGCACGATTGCGCACGAACAGCGTGCTGCCCAGGTGGCTTTCCAGCTTCTGGATGCGCGCGGTGATCGCCGTCTGGGTCACGTGCATGCGCTCGGCGGCGGCGATAAAGCTGCCACTGCGGACGATTTCCAGAAAGGTGCGGGTAAGGTCGATATCCATGGTCACTCTGCCGGCGCGCGGTGCCAGCCATTCCTCAAGCCTGATCCGGCGCCCAGTGTACGGGCGTGCGACGGATCATTCGATGCTTCAGTCGAGATGCCTGAGCAGGTCGCGGTGCAGCGCGGCGACCAGGTCGGTCTGGGTGATCACCCCGACCAGCACGCCGTCGTCGAGCACCGGCAGGCAGTGCAGGCCTTCGTCGCAGAGCAGTGCGATCAGGTCGACGACATGGGTGTCGGCACTCACGGTGCGCACCGGCGTGGTCATCACCTCGCCCAACACCTGCTGCTTCTGCAGGCCGAGGATGGCGCGCAGGTTGAAGCTATTGGCCCGCGTGACACTGACCAGATCGACCAGGCTGACGATACCGACCAGCCTTCCGCCATCGAGGATCGGCAGCGCCTTCAGGCCGTGCTGGGTGAGCAGGTACAGGCCCTTGGCAACCGCGGTTTGCGGCGTGGCGTGGATCAGATCGCGAGACATCATCTGCCCGGCACGGATCTCGCCCATGCTGCGGCGCAGTGCGTGCTTCTCGGTACTGCGCACGATCAGTTCGAGGTCTTCGCGGGTGATGTCGACGAAGGAGCCCAGCTCATCGAGGGCATGGTCCAGGTCGTCGGCGTTGATGCCGACGCGCTCGCTGGGCAGCGGGTCCTGGGTGTGATGAACCACCTGGGTAGCGGGATGCGGGCGCGGATAGGGCACGCGGGTCAGGTTGTTATAGAGCAGCGCGCAGGCCAGCAGGCCGACACCGGCGGTCATCGCCACCAGCGCCGGCTGCCAGAACGGCTCGCCCGCCAAGGGCGTGGCGAACACCATGCAGAAGGCGATGGCACCGCCCGGCGGATGCAGGCAGCGCAGCGGGCACATCAACAGCAGGCTAAGGCCCAATGCCAGCGCCGCACCCAGCAGGCTGTGGTCGACGAAACGGCTGATCGTCAGCGCAACGACGCTGGCGCACAGATAACTGCCAAGAATCGACCAGGGCTGGGCCAGGGCGCCCGATGACACGGCGAACAGCAGCACGGCTGACGCCGCCAGCGGGCCGGAGAAATGCACCGCCATAGGCAGGCCGAACAATTGGCTGCACACCCAGGTGCTGAACAGAAAACCGGCGGCGGCACCAAAGGCGGCACGGCTCCACTCTCGCGGGCGGGTATGCAGGGCATCAGGCAGGAAGGCAGCGAGCCATTGAGGGAAATGCGCGTGGGGCTTCATCGCTATCGTCGAAAAGATCGAGCCTCTCAAATGAGAGGCTCGCTGGGTACCGCTGGAAGCGGCTGACAGGAGCATCCGTCCCTGGATGATGTACTCGTCTGTTTGCAACCTTGCCCGCCCTGGCAGAGAAACCGTGGCAGGCAATGGAGCAGAGTGTGACGAAGGGCGATAGCGCGATCAAACGAATAATAATGAAGGATTGATAAGCTTTTTTTGATACTAAACAGCATGCATCACGCCCGTAGCCTGGGTATCGCTGCGCTCAACCGCAGGCTACGTATGATCGGCTGTGCCTTTACGGATAGCTGAAGCTCTTTACCAGGGTCAGCTCGCCCGGTGTACGCATCGGCACCAGAAAGCTCTCCTGCTTCTCGTTGACCGTGCCCTCTTCGCTGATCAGGGTGATCTGCCCGGTGGTGAGAATCTGCCCGGCGTTGCTCTCGCCTTCATCGTCATAGCTGTAACCGCCGCCGTAGTAGTTCACGTAGATCAGGTACTGGCCCTTCATCGGGGTAGGCGAGGCGATCATTTCCGGGCCGTAGCCGGTGGTCACGTCGACATCCAGGGCTGCGCCGTTGGCCAGCGAACGATTGCCGTACCAGACATGCTCGCCATCGGGGGTGACCAGGTGCAGGTCGAGGTCGGTGTTGTCGCTGTCCCACGACAGCACCACGCGCAGACGCGCCGGGGTTTCACCGCTGCCGTTGTTGTAGAACTGTACGCGGCGGCGCTGGCTGCCATCCGGGCTGCGCACCTCGACGTTGTTGCTGCCGGCCGGGAACACGAACGGGCGGTCGAAGCCGCCGTCCTCGCCGATCTTCAGCGGCATGCTGGTGCCGTTGACCACCAGGCGGCCCGGCGCCCTGCTTGCATCCTTGTCGAGCTTGCTGATCGCGCCCTTGATCCGCGCGGTATCGGCCTGGTTGGCCGCGCTGTTGACCGAGGACGCCGGGTAGTTGACCTGTTGCATGAACTGCGCGCCGTCGCCACCGCCAACGCGCCAGCCGCTGCGGGGGGTGTCGAGCTTTACCTCGGCCAGCGCGCAAAGCGGCAGCAGGGTCAGGCAGAGGGCGATACGAGGGGTGATCAGAGCCATGATGTCATTCCAGTAACAGGGTGCGGGCAAGGCCTTCGACGTAGGCCTCGTCCTGTCCGTTGGGGTGGGCGACGAACGCCAGATGTAAATACTCATGCGTCAGGTCGAGGCGGTCCTGCAGGGAGAAGAAGCCGCGCACGAAGATGCGTTGCCGCTGGCGATCCACATAGGGCCGGCCAGACGCCAACTGGCAAACGGTGAACTGTTGGATTTCTTCGTAGCCCGGCTCCATGTCCAGGCGCTGACGCCAATCGCGGCGCTGCTTGCGCAGCCACTGCTCGGCGGCGGCGATTGGCTGGCAGGCAGCCACCGGCTTGTCCCAGCGGCTCAGCGTGGCGCGTGGGAAGGCGCGGGCCAGAATGGCGTCATAACGCAGGCCGCTGCCCGCCTGCTCGACCGCCTGGGCCCAGGCCAGGCGATCGGTGCCGGGCTGGGTGCTGTGATAGGTGACCGGCGTGCCGGCCAGCACCAGGTCGGCGGTCCACGCGGCGATAGCGCGGGCGCCCTGGCTGGCCGGGCGCGGTGCCACGCGCTGGTTGCTGCTGCTGTCATCGATACGCAGGCACTCGCCGCGGCGCCCGGCGCTCTGCAGCAGGTAAGTGCGCGCGGTGATGGCCAATGCCTTGGCGGCCTCGGCAGGCTGCGCCGAGGCTTCGCGGTCCAGCACGCGGGCCACGTAATCCTCACGATCCAGATGGGCAGTGAGCTGCAACCCTTCGCTGCTTCGCTCGAGAAACAGCTCACCGTGGCTTTCGATGGGCAGGCGGTTGCCGTTGGTGAACTCGACTTCGTAACGACCATTGAGCGCACCCGGCTCCACGACCGCGTTACTGCCCTCACGCCTGAGCTGGCGCAGCGGGTAGCGGGCGAACAGGCGCACCTCGACGCAACTGCCGGCCTCGCGCGGCCAGGGGGTTGGCAGCTCCCGGCCGAGCGACTCGGCATAGCGCTTGAGCACCATCACGCTGGTGCCCGAGCCACCGGCCCAGATTGGCGTGCCGTCAGCCAACCAGCCGGCGAAGCCACCCTGGCGCGCCTGGGGATCGTTATCGGCCAGCCAGCTCCAGGTCTTCACCCGCAGGCGACTGCCCAGAGCGCTGACGGTCGAACCGTCGCCGTTCAACACCACCTCCAGCAGCACCTTGCGCGCATCGGCCTGGGCCGGCAGTCGCGCGAGTTGGCCGAGCAACTGCCGAACCGAGACCCGAGTGCCTGGCGCCAGGCGTTGCCGCTCGCTGATCCAGGCCGGCGCCTGGCGGGCCTGCCAGTAGCGCGACCAGTCGCCTTCGTTCAGCTGCAGATTCTCCTGCTCGAAATACAAGCCACAGGATTTGACCAGCGCCTGCTCGCGGTCGATACGCTCGCCCGGGTTGCAGCAATACACCTCTTCCTTGTTGCCGCCACGGCACTGGTAGCCGTTGTCCGGCTGGCCGGTGTCGACCAGGTAGGCATACACGAACAACTTCCACAGGCTGCCCAACGGCGCCTGCAGGTTCGCGGGCAAGGGTTCGCGGCTGATCAGCCGCTGCTCGTCGAGGCGCAGCAGTTCGCTGCCGCCAGCCGTTTGCCAGGCCAGCGACAGCGACAGCGGCGCCTCGCTGGCCATTGCCGAACCGCCTAGGGCGGTCAGCAGGGTCAGCGAAGCGAGCAGGCAGTGCTTAGCAGGCCGTTGAAAAACGTGATCGAGGCAGCCAGCGCAAGGCAAAAGCAGGCGAAAAAGCGGAGTGTACGAGTAGTACATGAGCATTTTGAGCCTGTTTTTAACGCCGCGATGGCAACGTAGATAGTTTTTCAACTGCCTGCTACTCAATGGTGACCTTCTGCAGCGCTGGCTCGGCCTCCAGCGCCTGCTGGCCCGGTGCGTAGAGGCGCACGTAACGGGCCGGCGGCAGCACGAACTCGCCCTTCTGCGAGAAGCGCACCAGGTGACGCAGCACCAGTTCGCCCTGCAGGCTGTCCACCGGCACCGCGTAGCTGAGCTCGCCCGGCTCGTTGCGGGCCTTCTCCAGCGCCGAGGCTTCATCGCCACCCAGGCCGCTGACCTGGATGCCCCAGGTGGTGCGTTCCACATCGGCGCCCGGCGGCAGCGGCACTTCCAGCATGCCGTAGCGCAGGGGCTGTTCGGTTTCGCTGCTCAGGGTCACTTCGTCCAGGTACAGGTCGGCGCTGGAGATCTCGTCCTTGCCGACTTCCTCGGCGCGGAACTCGAACGCCTTGTCGCCCGGCACCAGCCGCAGCAGACGGCGCTTCAACGTTACCGGCACATTGCTCGGCGCGGCCTGGGCACTCTGGTAGTCGAGGCGTACATCGCTCGGCTGATCCAGATCACCAGCCACCAGCAGTGCCTGGGGCGGTTGCGCCCCGTTCCACTGCCAATAGTTCTCGCCGCTGGTGCCCTCCACCGCCTGCCAGTCACCTTCCAATGCCAGTGCCGGCTGGGCACTGCGCAGATCCAGCGACGGCTGCAGCCAGGTCAGCGCCAGGGCGCGCTCCAGGCCGGCCTGGGCCGGTGCCAGTTCGCCGAGCAGGCGCTGGGCACGCTGGCGATCCGGGCCATTGAGGTACAGGGAAACAGCCGCCACGAACGGCGACTGGCTCTCGGCCAGGCGGCGACGGGCACCATCGAGCTGCCCCTGCAGCGCCTCGGCCACCGGCACATTGTTCTGCTGCGCCAGGCGCACGCCCAGCTCGCGGGCAATCGCCAGGCCCAGGGCCGAATCCGGCGCCGCCATCACCAGGCTGTCGCCCTCACCGAGCACCACTTCCTCGCCTTCGCCCGCGGCGGCCAGGTCATACACCAGGCCGTCGAGCAAGGTTTTCACCGGCAGGCCCATGTCGCGGGCGAAAGCCAGGATCAGCGCACGCTGCAGCAGCGGCGTGTCCGGGGCGCGCTTGGCATAGAGTTCCAGCACACGCTGCCAGTGCTCCGGCGGCAACTGAATGGCCAGGGCGCGGCTGGCGTGCCAGTCGGCGTAATAGGCGTAGGTGGTCAGGAAGGCGTCGCCATCGGCATCACCACCCCACCAGGTGAAGGTCGCTTCGGGGCCGGCCATCTGCACCAGGCGCAGGCGGCTGTTCTGCATGATCAGGCGCAGGCGATCCTTGATCCGCGGCTCGCCGGCGGCCAGCGCCGGGTAGGCCAGGCTCAGCGGCAGCAGGCGGCTGGCGGTCTGCTCGACGCCGCCGTAGGGGTAGTCGAGCAGGTCATCCAGCGCAGCGTTGAACAGGCCGGCGCCGCTGTCGGCGACGTGCAACTGCACCTGGCTGGCATCAGCCGGCAATTGCAATGGCGTGCTGCCCGGGAATACCGACAGCTGCTCGCTGCGCACCTGCTGCCAGCCAGGCGCCACAGTGCTCAGCTTGACGGCCAAGGCGTCGGCGACCTTGTCCGCCTGACGCAGCTCGGCGCTGAAGTCGCCGGCGGCGATCACCGCCTCCTCGACCGGCAGGTAGTTGATGCCCTTGGCCAGCGTCACTTCACGGCGTTGCTCCTGCTCGCCATGACGGATCAGCAGTTCGGCCTTGGCGCCCTCCTCGCCCTGGTTGAAGGCGAACAGGCCCAGCGCCGGCTTGTCGCCGACCCGGAAGCGGCTCGGGCCACTCCATTTCAGGTACAGCGGCTTTTCCGAACGCACGAACTGGCGCTTCTGGCCCACTTCGCCGTCGGCGCTCACCGCCCGGGCGGTGATGCGCCAGCGGGTCAGCGAATCGGGCATGCGGAAGCTGAAGCTGGCCTTGCCGTTGGCATCGGTGACCAGGTCCGGCTGCCAGGAAGCGGTGTCGACTTCCTCGCGGCGCGGCCGCTCCAGCACCTTGACGCCGCGTTCGCTGCGGTTGGCGCGGCCCGGTGCACTGGGCATGCCGGGCAGCGCCAGGTCATAGCTGATGAACGACAGGCTGGCACTGGTGCGCACGTTGTTGCGCCGCGGGTGGTAGAAGAACTGGTCGATACCGGGGGCGATTTCCGGCTGCAGGGCGTAGATCATCTCGTCCACCACGCTGACCGTCAGGCGCGTCGGCACCGGCTTGCCTGCGAACAGGGTGCTCAGCTCGACGGTGACCAGCTCGCCCGGTTGCACCACCTCCTTGTCGGCCTTGATGGCGATGTCGATCTGCGGCGTGGCGACCTTGATGCCGGCGTTCTGGAAGCTGTAATCACCGCCGCGGGTGTACAGCGCCGAGAAGGTGATGTTCGGCGAGAAGGTCTTGCCGACCGGAATGCGCGCACGGTACTGGGTGTCGGACAGGCGCTCGAGCTTGAGCCAGTCGCCGCCCTTGGAGAGCAGCGCGGTGGCTTCGACCTTGTCGCGTTCCAGGGTCAGCAGCGCATCGCTGACCGGCTCGGGAAAAGTGATCAGCGCCAGGGCTTCGTCGCCGGCCTGGTACTCGGCCTTGTCGAGCACGATCTCGATGGTGCCGGCGACCGACTTGACGCCCTCGCCGCTGACCGAATGGCCGGTGGCGCCGAGAATCAGGCCGCTGCTGTCCTTGAGGGTGATGCTGTAGGTACCGGGGCGTTCGAAATTCAACTCGAAGCCCTTGGCATCCGCCGCCAGCTCGCCGTTGCCGGTGCTCTGGTCTTCCAGGCGCACCCACTCGTAGCGGGCCGGTTTGCGTTCACTGGCGCCTTCGCTCTGATAGGCGAAGGTCACTGCCTGGCCGGCGGCACTGAAGCGCTGCGGCGCGCTCAGGCGATAGCGGGCGGCGCCACGCTCGATGAGGATTTCCTTGCTGGTCTTGACCCGGTAGGCGGCGCCATCGCTGGCGAACACGCTGAGCAGGTAGCGGCTCGGTTTGTCGGCGGCCGGCAGGTCGACCACCGCGCGGCCCTGGCTGTCGGTGCTGACTTCGCTGCTGGCCAGTTCGACCGGGAACTGGCCGAGGTACTGCAGTTCGTTGTCGACCATCGAAAGTTGCTGGGCGCGCAGGCTCAGCTGCACCTTGGCATTGACCACCGGTTTGCCGTCCGGATAGAGCAACACCAGGGCGCCCTTGACCGGCTCGCCGGTACGGAAGTCCGGCTTGTCGAGATCCAGCGACACTTCGAAGTGCGGCTTGATGTACTCGGCCACGCGGAAGGCGCTGCTATACAGCCCGTCGCGGTAGGCGAAGCGCAGCTCATAGCCGCCGGCCACGGCGTTGTCCGGCAGCTGGAAGCGGCCCTGGCCGCCACGGGCGCTGTCGAAGTCGAGCTTCTGGGTCTGCAGCACGGTGCCGTTGGCATCCAGCACGCTGAGGCTGATCGGCGCGGTGCCGGCCGCCACCGAGTCACGGGCGTTCTTGAATTCGCGACCGACGATCTTCACCTCCACCCAGTCGCCGGGGCGATACAGCGGGCGGTCGGTGAAGGCATACAGCTTGGTGTCGTAGATTTCGCTGTCGTAATAGAAGTTCTCGGAGACGAACACGCCGCCGTCGGCGTCCTCGCCGATCACGTAGGAGCGCTCAGGGCTGGCATGACCGAGGCGCAGCAGGCCCTGGGCATCGGTGGTGCCGCTGGTCATCACGCCCAGGCCATCGCTCCACAGCAGCTTGGCGTCAGCCACCGGCGTGCCCTGGTGTTTGTCGGCCGTCCACACCAAGAGCTCGCCACCGGCAATCTTGCTGACCGCCACGGTGTTGGAAACGAACACCACGGTGGTGGCGCGGTACTTGCCGATTATCGCCTCGGCCAGGTACAGGCCGGGCTCGAGCTTGCCGAGCGGCACGTAGACGTTGCCGGAGGCGACGCTGACGAAGTTGCTCGACGAGCCGGACAGGTCGACGCCTTGCGGCGGCTCGATGGGTTTGGCTTGCCACAGCGGGTAGCGGAACTCGGCCACCAGCGGCAGGCCTTTCATGGGCGCGAACTGCACCTGCGGGGTGTACTCGGTAGGCGCGGCGATGGCGCTGCCCATCTTCAGCTCCGGCGCCTCTTCGGTAACCTGCTTGCGCGACTCGTAGGAGAAGGCGCGCTGCATCACCCGGCGGGATTTGCGGTACCAGTTGTCCCACAGGTACGCCAGGGTATTGGACAGCCCCTCGCCCTTGAACTGGCCCTCGGCGACCACCCGGTGCAGGTTCTTCTGGCGCTTGAGGAACTCCAGCGGCTGGTCGATGCGGTACAGGCGCATGTCCACGCCGCCGTAGCCTTCCATGCGATAGCGGCGGTAATCGCGGCCTGGCGCCTCGAGGCGCACGGTGGCCACTTCATCGGCGGCGAAGCTCGAGTCGGCAAGCAGGAAGAACGACTCGCCGGACAGCGGCGTGTAGCCACTGGCCGGCACTTCATCTTCAGCGTGAGCGGCCAGGGGCATGAGCGCCAGCAGCGTGACGGCAAGCAGACGGTTCATCGCGCGAGGAAATTCAGCCGATAGATGCCGATAAAGTTGGGGTTGGCGTCGTCGGGTATCCATCGGGTGTCCTTCCATGTCATGAGTTGTTGCAGGCTGACGGCACGCATGCCGTTATCCGTGGGAGTGGTGGTGCCGGTGTGGTAAACGATGTCGCGGCCCATCCAGATCATCAGGTGCTGGTCATCGCCCTGGTCGAAGAACATCAGGTCGCCGGGGCGCGCCTGGTTCAGGTCGCGGCCGACCAGCTGGCTGTTGAACTGGATCATCTTGATCGCATTGACGTAGGGGCCCTGCTTGCCGCCGCCCTGCTCCCAGCTCTGCGCCAGCGCGCGCTGGGCGTCGCTCAGTTGCAGCTCCGGCGGCAGGTAGCGATTGGACAGGCCATTGGCGTGCAGCCACTTGGCGTCATGCACCTTGAGCGCTTCGTTGGCGGCGAAACGCACCAGGCCCACGCAATCCTGCTGATACCAGCGCGGGCTCGGCCCCTGGCGCAGCTGCTCCTGGGCGATACGCACGAACCAGGCGCGGAATATCTGCGACTGCTCGGGGTTCAGGCCGGGCGCCTGCTCGGCGCGCGCGGCCAGGGTCAACGCGAGCAGCGCCGCAGCTAGCAGCACGCGCCAAGCGGGCATGGCGGTGATCAAAGCGAACGCCATTCCAAGGGAACCCACTTCCAGTCATCGTCGGCCTCGGTGCCTTTCGGCAGTGTCAGCGCGAATTGGCCGTAACCGCCCATGGCGCGCAGCTTGGGCAGCAGGTGGGTGTCGGCGGCGTTGCGGAACACCGGCTCGTAGTTGGCTGGCAGGCTGTCCAGGGTTTCCTGCTCGAGCAGCCGCGACAAGCCCTCGGGCGCCAGGTAGCCAGGCACCAGGCCGTCGGCGGGCAACACTTCGGCCAGCGGCGGGTAGCGCTTGTTGAGGGTGTCGAGGGCCTTGATCACCAGGGTGTCATCCAGCGAAAACAGCAGGGTCTGGCCCTGGCGCGCCAGGCTGACGTTGAAGAATGCGCGGGACGCCAGGGCGTCGGGAGTATTGCTGGCTTCGGCCGGGTACTGACCGAAGTTGGAGCCCACCTGGCGGTGCCAGATATGGCCGTCGGCGATGCTCTGGCTTTCTACCGGGAAGCGGCCATTTTCCACATTGGGCTCGAAGGCGCCGATCATGCCGTCGAACAATCCGCCGATGGCCTGATCCAGCTCCGGCGTGGCGGCCTCGTCGAGGTGCGTGACCAGCAGCGGCGAGTGCAGCCGCGAGTCGGCGTACCAGCAGAGGCCGGCGGTGCTGCCCAGGCGTTTCTGCAGATCCTCGCTGACCGCCTTGCTGGCGCCGACACGCTCGAGCAGCTTCTCGGCACTACCTGGCGCAACGGGCACGGCGACGCAGGCGCTGGCGCCCATCGGCATGGCTTTCCAGATCGGGGTGAAATCCATAGCCGGTTGGTCGTCGACTTCGTTGAGCGCCAGGAAGCTGCTCCAGGCGCCCTCGCCCTTCTCGAAACGCACGCCGGCAAACGCCGGGAAGAAGCGCTGGTAACCCAGCGCGACGTATTCGCCACTCAGGGAAATGCGCTGTTGCTCTGTCTCGCGCGCCTTGAGGCCAAAGCGTTTGGCGAACGGGTTGTCACCGTCGAGCAGCGCTTCGACGGACTCGGTGGCCGCACGGCCGGGCTTGTCGTCCTCGCCGAACAGCATGCCCGGCGACGACAGCACCAAGAGCTTGTCACCATGGCTGGCCAGCAGCAGGGCGCGATCGCCCAGGTAGTTGAGGCGGTACAACGGCACGCTGCTGCCATCGACGTGGAGCTCGCCGGCCTTGCTGAGCTGGGTGTCGTCCAGGGCGACATGGGCCAGCGGCTCCAGGACCTTGGCCAGGCCACCACGCTGCATGACCATCACGAAGTGCTTGAGCTTGCCATCGGCGCCCTTCCACAGCGCCACGTCGGCGGGCTGGTCGAGCAATTCGTCGAGCAGCTCGTCGCGCAGTTGCAGGTCGCGCTCGTAGATGATCCGCCGCAGGCTGCCGACCAAACCGAGGCGGTCGGCGTTGTGCTCGTAATAGAACACGAAGTCTTCGGTGAGGGTGTCGCGCAACAGCGGCACCGCCAGCAGATCCCTGGGCAGGCGGCTGAGCGAGGCACTCTCGATCAGCGCATCGGGGCGCTGCAGATCCAGGCCCAGGGTGCTGCGCTCACCCAGGTCGCGCGAGTCCTGGCCACAGGCGGCAAGCAGGCCGGCTGTCAGCAAAACGGCGACGTGGCGCAGGTGGGCAGTGGTATTCCGGTTCATCCGAGCCTCGGGATATCAGTAATTGAAGGATTTCACGAACAGCAGCTCGCCAATGGCGCGCAAGGGCACCAGAAAGGTCTCGCGCTTCTCGTTGACGGTGTTCTCGTTGAAGATCAGGTTGATCTGCGCGGTGATGATCTCGTTCTGGTTGCTGCCGGCCTCGAAGTTGTAGCCCTCGCTGCCCAGGTTGCCCCAGTAGTTCACGTAGATCAGGTAAGTGCCTTGCAGCGGCGCGGTCATGGTGAACATTTCCGGGCCGGGGCCGTCGACGCTGTCCACATCCAGGCCGCCGCCGTTGGTCAGCACCGGGCGGCTCCAGAACGCGTGCTGGCCATCCGGGGTGACCACATGCAGGTCGAGCTCGGCCTTGGGGTCATCCCAGCCGAGCACCATGCGAATGCGCGCCGGCGTGCGCAGGTTGTTGGCCTCGTAGAACTGAATGCGCTTGAGCGATTTGCCTTCGCCGGCCACCAGCTCGACGCTGTTGGAGCCGGCGCCAAAGGCGTAGGGCCGGGCGAAGCGGCCCTGCTCGTCGGTGTACAGCGGCAGCGGGTTGCCGTTGACCACCAGGCGGTGCGGCGGGCGCACCTCACCGATGTTCTGCAACGTGCCCTCGATCAGGCTGCGCCCGCGCTGGGCGCCACGGTCGATGGGTGGCGTCGGGTAGGCCACGCGGGCGTCGTTATCGCCGTCATTGAGGCCGTGATAGCGCCAGCCGCCGGTGGGGCCTTGCAGGGACACGGAAGGTTCGGCCCGGCCAGGTTCGGCCCAGCTCATCGGAGCGACCATGGCAGCGCAGATCAGCAGCACGCTACGCACCCGCCAGGCAACGGCGAGAGCGAACCGAATCGCTCGGCGCTGCGAAAGAAAGCGAACCACCGCACTGCACTCCTTGTGCTGGTCGGGCATGAAAGCCTGACACCCGCACTCACACTGGGCTCTGGGAAGGAAGTTGCGCCTTGAGTGCGGCGTCATCGAGACGGCGGCGTCACATCAAGTTACACGCTGGGCGAGGATGCTAGCGAGTTGCCTTGACGCTGACAATCGTGGCACTTGCGAATCGCTACTGGATCACAACGATCACGCGCCGAATCACAACAGGCCGGCGCGCTGGCAGCGAGCGTTGCCACGCTTCGGCTCAGGAAAGGCGCTGACGCAGCCTGGCCGAGGCCCATTCGGAAAAGATCACGGTGGCGAAGATCAGCAGGAAGATCACGCTGACCCGATCCCAGGCGAGGTTGTTGATCGCCGCATCGAGCTGCAGGCCGATGCCACCGGCGCCGACCAGCCCCAGCACGGTCGCCTCGCGGATATTGATATCCCAGCGATACAGCGAGGTGCCGACGAACGCCGGCATGATCTGCGGCACCACGCCGAACTGCAGCACCTGCAGGCGCCCTGCCCCGGTGGCACCGATGGCCTCGACCGGCGAGGTGCTGATCTCCTCGATGGCCTCGTAGAGCAGCTTGCCGATGAAACCGACCGAGCGCAGCGCAATGGCGATGATGCCGGCCAGTACACCGGGGCCGAGCATCGCCACCAGCAGCATTGCCCAGATCAATGAGTTGATCGAACGCGACGAGACGATGATCAACAGCGCGGCGCTTCTGATCAGCGGCGATGGCGTGGTGTTGCGTGCCGCCAGAAACGCCAGGGGAAACGCCAGCATTACCCCGAGGGCGGTGCCCAGGGTGGCGATATTGAGCGTATCCCACAGCGGCCTGAGCAACTCGGGCGTGTAGTCCCACTGCGGCGGCACCATGCGCGCCAGCAGCGACGCGCCCTGGCTTCCGGCGTCCGCCACGAACTCCCACAGGGTGCTCTCGGAGATGAACCGCGCGCACCAGACGAACAGCAATGCGCCGGCGAACCAGGCGAGCCAGTGGCCCCATTGCTGGGCGGTGGTGCGGCGGCGCCATTGCGGCTCGGCCGTCTCGGCATGAATGATCGGCATGAGGATAACGCCTTACTGAAGCCAGCGACGTACGTAGCCGGAGAGATATTCCGAGGCCAGCACGATGGCGATGATGATCAGCAACACGGCCGCCGCCGTGCTGTATTCGTAACGATCCATGGCCGTGGCGAGCGTCGCACCGATACCGCCGGCGCCGACGATGCCGATGACCGCCGATTCGCGAAAGTTGATGTCCAGGCGATACAGCGAGAGCCCGATCAGACGCGGCAGGATCTGCGGCTGCACGGCATGGTTGAGCACCTGCAACCAGCTGCCGCCGGTGGCGCGGATGGCCTCCAGCGGCCGCGCATCGATGTCCTCGATCGCCTCGGCCAGCAACTTGGCGATGAAGCCGATGGTCGCGAAGGTCAGCGTGGCGACGCCGGCCAGGGGACCAAAGCCGAACATCACCACGAACAGGATGGCGATGATCACCTCCTGGAAGGTGCGCGACACCATGATGATCCACCGGCAGAGCAGGTAGATCGGCAGTGGCGAGAGGTTGCGCGCGGCGCCCAGGCCTACCGGAATCGACAGGGCGATGCCCAGCACGGTGGCGACCAGGGTCATGCTCAGGCTTTCCAGCAGGCCTTCGAGGATGTCGCCGCCACGGCTGGTGAAGTCAGGCTGCAGGAAGCCGGCAGCGAAGGCCAGCCCGCGCGACCAGCCTTCGGCGATACGATTCCAGTCCAGGTTGATGCTCGAGCCGGCCAGCAGCAGATACAGCAGCAGGCCGCCGATCACCAGCCAGCGCTGCCCCGTTCCCGGCAACAGCGAGGGCGGTTGCCAGTCACCGGCCCGTGCTCTGGCCAGGCGCTCGTGCGCATTCACCTGCCCGGCCATCAACTGGCCACCCGTGGCCAGCCGGAGCGCGGCATGTGCGCGGCGGGGTCGTCGTCCTGCGCCGCGTCGGCGGCATGCGCGTCCCAGTCTTCCTCGCCGTAGATACGCGTCAGCGTCGCGGCATCCAGCGCGTCGGGGGAGCCGTCGAAGACCACCCGGCCGGCGTGCAGGCCGACGATGCGGTCGGAAAACCGCCGCGCCAGCTCGACATCGTGGATATTGATGATCGCGGTCAGGCCGCGTTCCTCGCACAGTTCGCGAATCAGCCGCATGATCTGCCGGGAGGTTTTCGGGTCGAGGCTCGCGGTGGGCTCGTCGATCAGCATCAGCTCGGGATTCTGCAGCAGGGCACGGGCGATGCCGACCCGCTGGCGCTGGCCGCCAGACAGCGCATCGGCACGCTTGTCGATGGCATGGGCCAGGCCGACGCGCTCGAGCAGGCGAAAGGCCTCCTGTACATCGGCCCGCGGGTAGCGGCGCCATACACTGCGCCAGAAGCCGACGTAGCCCAGCCGCCCGGACAACACGTTCTCCATCACCGTCAGGCGATCGACCAGGGCATGATCCTGAAAGATCATGCCCATGCGCCGCCGCGCCTTGCGCAGGGCGCCACCGCGCAGCCCGGTCAGTGACAGGCCGGCGAGCAGCACCTCGCCCTCGGAGGGTTCCACCAGGCGGTTGATGCAGCGAATCAGCGTGCTCTTGCCAGCGCCGGACGGGCCAATCAGCGCCATTACCTGGCCTTTCGGCAGCGTCAGGCGGATGTCGGCCAGGGCCTGGTCGCCAGTGGCGTAGCGCTTGCCCAGCCCTTTTATCTCGAGCAGGTTCATGGCTGTGCTCTCCTCGCTACGACCTCGATCACTTGTCGCACGCGTAGCTCACGTCCATGGCCTGGTCGATCTTGCGCACCACTTCCCAGTGTTGCTGATAGGTGATGGGGATGAACTGCGCCTGGCCGGAGTTCTTGAATTCCGCCTGCAGCGCGGTGCCCTCCCAGTCGAACGTCTCGAAACCCTTGCGCACCTTGTCGGCCAGTTCCGGCTTGAGGTTGTAGACATAGCCGTAACCGGTGGTAGGGAAGGTTTGCGAGGTGTACAGCACCTTGTACTGGTCGGGCTTGACCACGCCGCGCGCCTGCATTTGCGAGAGCACCGAGTTGGCGATGGCGGCGGCGTCGTAGTCGCGGTTCACCACGCCCATGATCGAGTTGTCGTGCTTGCCGGAAAACGCGGTCTTGAAGTCCTTGTCCGCTTCCAGGTTGAACTCGGACTTGAGCAGCGCCGAGGGCGCCTTGAAGCCGGAGTTGGAGGTTGGCGAGGTGAAGGCGAGCGTGCGCCTCTTCAGGCTCGGCACATCATCGATACCGCTGCCGGCATAGGTGATGATTTCCATCTGGTAGCCGAAACCGCCATTCTCGTCGGCCATCATGGTGAAAGGCACGAAGCCGGCGCAGTTGACCGCCAGCGGCACCGAGCCGGTGTTGAAGCCGGCGATGTGCAAACGGCCGGCGCGCATGGCCTCGAGCTGGGCGGCATTGGACTGCACGGGAAAGAACCTGACCTTCTTGCCGGTCACGTCCTCCATGTGCTGCAGGAATTCGTCCCACACCTTGGCATACACGGCCGGGTCTTCCACCGGGGTGTAGGCGAAGATCAGCGTGGCCGGATCCAGCCACTCGCTGGGCTTGGCAGGCGCATCGGCGACCATGTCGTCGTTGCCGTCGGTGTAGCGCGAGGAGAGATCCGCGGCGTGGGCACTGCCCAGCACGGGCAGCAACAGGGCGGGAAGCAGTCGGCAGAAAGGGGCGCGCGGCATGGTCGTGTCCTCGGCGGCTGAAAAAGGCTTCCGGCCACCTTAGGGAGCACCCATGACACTTTTGCTGCAACGCAGCGCACCGCAAAGCCTTGCAACGAAGTGGCAATTGGCCGCTAAACCCAGCCCGCCCACTGCAGCAGCAACAGCCCCACGTTGGTGGTGACCACCGCCGCCAGCGTGGTGATCACGATGATTGCCGCGGCAAGCCGGTAGTTGCCGTTCACCGCCCGGGCCATGACGAAGCTCGACGCCGCCGTGGGGCTGCCCAGATAGAGGAACAGGATCGCCAGGTCGGCACCGCGAAAGCCCAGCGCCCAGGCCCCCAGGGTGGCGAGCAGCGGCAGCCAGACCATCTTCATCAGGCTGGAGCTGACCGCCATGGCACTGCTCTCGCGCAGCGAGGCCAGCGACAGCGTGCCGCCAATGCAGATCAGCGCCAGCGGCAGGGTCATCTGCGCGAAGTATTCGGCGGAAACCATCGTCCAGTGCGGCAGCGGCACCTTCCAGTAGGCCACCGGAATGGCCGACAGCACACCGATGATCAGCGGGTTGGTGAGGATGCTCTTGCACAGCGACCAGGGGTCGGCCTTCATGTTCGGCGCGTAGAGGTTCAGCACGATGGCCGACAGCACGTTGTAGCAGAGGATCACGATACCGCCGAGCACCGCCCCCACCGACAGGCCGTAGTCGCCGTACATGCTGGTGGCCAGGGCCAGGCCGACGATGCCGTTGTTGCCGCGGAACGCGCCCTGGGTATAGATGCCGCGATCAACCTTTGGGCAGCGCCAGATCGACCACGCCCAGGCGAGGCCGAAGCTGGCCACGGTGGCGAACACGAAGTAGCCGATCAGCGCCGGTTGCAGCGCGGTACTCAAGTCTGCCTGGACGATGCTGATGAACAGCAGCGTCGGCATGGTGCCGCGAAACACCAGGGACGAGGCGGTATCGATGAAGGGATCGTCGATCCAGCGCAGCCGCTTGAGCAGCACGCCGAGAAACAGCATGGCGAAGACGGGGGCGGTGATCGCCAGTGTCTGCTGGACTACAGCGAGCATGAGGGTCCCGAAAGGTGAAGAGGCCGTGGCAAGCACCGACGTACCTGCAGCCAGGCACGTCGATAGGCTGCTAATGATAGCAAGGCTTCAGCCCTTCGGGCGGGGGCGTGTCAGGTCGCCCCGCTCAGTGGCGAGGCGGCTCACTTCAACGCCGAACCGGGCGCTTCTGCAATTTGCGCTGCAAGGTACGGCGGTGCATGCCCAGGGCCCGGGCGGTTGCCGAGATGTTGCCTTCGTGCTCGGCCAGCACACGCTGGATGTGCTCCCACTGCAGGCGATCCACCGACATGGGGTTTTCCGGCACCAGGGTGTCGAGGTCGGCGTGCTGGGTCAGCAGTGCGGCGAGCACGTCGTCGGCATCGGCCGGCTTGCACAGGTAGTTGCAGGCGCCGCGCTTGATGGCCTCCACGGCGGTGGCGATGCTCGAGTAACCGGTGAGGATCACCACACGCATCTCGGCATCCAGCTCCAGCAGCTTGGGCAGCAGCACCAGGCCGGAGTCGCCTTCCATCTTCAGGTCGAGCACGGCGTAGTCCGGCAAATCCTGGGTGGCCAGCGCCAGGCCTTCCTCGGCGGAGGCCGCGGTGGACACACGCAGCCCGCGGCTGCTCATGGCGCGCGCCATCACGCGGGTAAAGGTGGGGTCGTCGTCGACCAGCAGCAGATGGGGCTGTTCTTCGCTTTCCAGCAGCGTTTCGTCACTCATGGATCACTCCTCAAAACATGCTCGCGGCCTGCCGGCTTGGCAGTGCGCTGCATCGACAATCCCGCGCCGGGCTCACACCCGGGCGTAGGCACGCGGCAACTTGAGCTCGGTGAGCGTGCCGCCCTCTTCATGGTTATACAGCTTCACCGTGCCGCCGGCGCGGGTCACGCTGGCCTGGCTGAGAAACAACCCGAGGCCGAAGCCCTTGCCTTTGCCCTTGGTGGTGAAGAATGGCCGCCCCAATTGCTCGGCGATGGCCAAGGGTACACCCGCGCCATAGTCGCGGATGCTCAGGCGCACCCATTGATGATCCCAGTCCAGGCTGATTTCCAGGTTGTCCGGGCAGGCATCGGCGGCATTGTTGAGCAGGTTGAGCAGCGCCTGGGTCAGGTCGGCCGGCGGCATCAGTTGCGGCGACTTGCCCACGCCCAGGCATTCGTAACGATAGCTGGCTTCAGGGCGCATCAGGTGCCAGCGATTGAGGGTGGTTTCCAGCCAACTGACCGCCGGCATTTCCACCACGGCCTGGCGACGATCCGCTTCGGCGGCGCGCACCAGCTGCTGGAGGGTTTCCTTGCACAGCTTGACCTGCTCCTGCAGCAGCGCCAGGTCTTCCTGCAGCAACGGGTTCTGGTGCTCGCGGCGCAGCTCCTTGATCAGCACGCTCATGGTCGCCAGCGGCGTACCGAGTTCGTGGGCGGCACCGGCAGCCTGGGTGGCCACGGCCAGCAGCTGCTGGTCGCGCATGCCCTCCTCGCGGCGTTCGGCGCGCAGTTTTTCCTGCTGGCGCAGCTCTTCGGCCATCTTGGCGACGAAGAAGGTGATCAGCCCCGCCGCCAGGGCGAAGCTCAGCCACATGCCGTAGACCAACAGGCTTTCGCGCGGCCCCACCGGCAGTTGCAGCGGGTGCGACCAGACCAGCAGCAGCGTGTAGGACGCCAGCGCCATGCCGCCGAGCATCATGGTGAACAGCCACGGCAGGGTCGCCGCGGCGATGGTCAGCGGTACCAGGTAATAGGACACGAAGGGGTTGGTCGAGCCGCCCGAGTAATACAGCAGCACGCTGTGGATGATCAGGTCGAAGCCCAGGTGGATGGCATACTCGGCCTCGGTCACCGGCCAGGGCCCGCGCAGGCGCAATGCGGTCAGCAGGCACAGCACCAGGGAGGCGCCCAGGGTGATGCTCAGCTGCAACCAGGGCAGTGGCAACAATTCGGATTTGTAGGCCAGGCCAACCGAACCGGCCTGCGCGGCCAGCACCAGAAAGCGAATAAGGGTCAGCCGCCAGAGGTTCTGGCGGCTGGCCGAAAGCAGTTGTACGGGGGCGAGCATCGATACTCCTCTATGGGCGGCTCTAAAAACGTTGGCGAGGCAGTCAGCACAAGGCAAAAACAGGCGAAAAACGATCGGAGTCGCGATCGACTTTACGAGTTGCAAATGAGCATTTTGAGCCTGTTTTTAACGCAGTGATGGCAACGCAGGTAGTTTTTAGAGTTGCCCTATGCTCGTTGGCGAGCCCGGCGAGTATAACCAAGCCCGTCGGCGGCCTGATGCGGCAACGCGCCGCAGTCGTACGACGATTGCCTGCCAGGCACCGGATCAGCGCAGTCACTTGCCGATGCCGGTGGTCAGAGGTGGGGTGAATATTTTTTCGATTGGCTTAACCCGAATCCCCAGCTTGCCTCGTCTAACCCCATGAACACGGTCTTTGTCCGTGCCCGCTATCGATAAGGAATCGTCATGCTGCCACTGTCCCGTCTCGCCACCGCACTGGCTTTCAGCACCGCCGGCCTGCTCAGCATCGCTGCGCACGCCGATGAGCCGCGCTACAACCAGATTTCCCTGAGCACCCAGGTCAGCCATGAAGTGGCCCACGACCTGATGCAGGTCACCCTGTACACCGAAGCCCAGCACCAGGACCCTGCGGCGCTGGCCGCCGAGATCACCCGCACCCTGAATGCCGGCCTCACCCAGGCCCGCGGCGTGCAGGCCGTCAGCGTGTCCCAGGGCAGCCGCAACAGCTACCCGGTGTACAGCGAGAAAGGCGAGGCAATCACTGCCTGGCGCGAACGCGCAGAGATCCGCCTGGAAAGCGCCGACTTCGCTGCGCTGTCCAAGCTCACCGGCGACATGCTGAAAACCCTGAAGATGGGCGGCATGAGCTTCAGCATCGCCGATGCCACGCGCAAGAAGGAAGAAGACGCACTGATCAAGGATGCCGTCGCCGCCTTCAAGGAACGCGCTCAACTGACCACCGAAGCCCTGGGCGGCAAGAGCTACAAGCTGGTCAGCCTGAACCTCAACAGCGGCGGCTTCGTGCGCCCGCCGATGCGCATGGAAGCCATGAAGGCCTCGGCGTTCTCCAGCGACAGCGTGACGCCGGAAGTCGAAGCCGGCACCAGCCAGGTGACGATGAATGCCGACGGCGTGATCGAAGTGCAGCTGTAAATGCTCGGCTCGTAATGGCTCAGGGGAAGCTGCGACCACCGTCGCAGCTTCCCCTTTTCTTTGGTTCTTCGCATTTTAGGGGAGTGCTTGGTTGACACCGGACTGGCAAATAAGTGTTCGCTGTCGATGACTTGGCACTCTCCATTAGCACGCCGCCTGGCCGTATGGGTTTCGCCCCTTACGGGCGCCTTACTTTCTTTGCTTGTGCAAAGAAAGTAAGCAAAGAAACACACCCATACATACGGCCCCGGGCTGCGCCGGGGTTCCCTCATTCCATCACCACTCCAGGGGCCCGCTGCGAAGGGCCATCCCTGGCCCATCGCAGCTCTCGCGACATCCATGTCGCTCAACCCCTTACCTGGTGATTCCACTCGGCCTCCTGAAGGGGAATTGGGCGTCGCCTGTTTGATCGCAGCTCGAGAGCAAAAGCAAAAACAGACGCCGCCGAGCTTGAGTGTGTGGAAATCTTGCAAGCTCGCGCTCCGGTCCCGTCAGGAGGCCGAGTGGAGGTGTCGTGTAGGGGGACGAGCCGCATGGACGCGGCGAGAGGCTTAATGGGCCAGGGATGGCCCATGTAAGCCGGCCCCCGGAGCGGCGCCGGAGCGAGGGAAGTTTCGCGCAGCGAAACCCGGATGTCGGGGTGCCCTTCTTTGGCACACCTTTCTTGGGCAAGCAAGAAAGGTGTGGCGCCCGTACGGGGCGCAACACAAAGGTTCAGTAGACGCGGTAATGGATAGTGCTAAGCCAGTAAGTGATACGCACACAAACTTGCCAGTCCGGTGTCAACCCACACTTTCCCCAAACCGTGCGAAGAACCTCTTTTTTGCCCCGAGCTTTTCGGCACAACCCGTGCATAGGCTGAAACAAGGTCTAGGCTCAAGGCAGGCTCGTCATCATCCGACATGCCCTGTTTCCAAGCAGCAGACCCCTCAGGAAAAAAACACAATAGACATGAGGTAACCATGCACAAGAACGCCTTTATCCAGGCTTTTGTCGTCGCCGGCCTGATCGCCAGCGCCCCCTTCGCACAGGCCGCCGGCAACCTGGTGTACTGCTCCGAAGGCAGCCCAGCGGGTTTCGACCCCGGGCTCTACACCACCGGCACCGACTTCGATGCGGGCGCCGAAACGGTCTTCAACCGCCTCTCGCAATTCGAGCGCGGCGGCACCTCGGTGATCCCCGGCCTGGCCGAGAAATGGGACATCAGCGACGACGGCCTGACCTACACCTTCCACCTGCGTGAAGGGGTCAAGTTCCACACCACCGACTACTTCAAGCCGAGCCGCGAATTCAACGCCGACGACGTGCTGTTCACCTTCAATCGCATGCTCAACAAGGACGACCCGTTCCGCAAGGCGTACCCCACCGAGTTCCCGTACTTCACCGACATGGGCATGGACAAGAACATCGCCAAGATCGAGAAGGTCGACGAGCACACGGTGCGCTTCACCCTCAACACCGTCGATGCCGCGTTCATCCAGAACATGGCCATGAGCTTCGCCTCGATCCATTCGGCCGAGTACGCCGCCCAGCTGCTCAAGGCCGGCAAGGCCTCGGACATCAACCAGAAGCCCATCGGCACCGGCCCGTTCGTGTTCAGCCGTTACCAGAAGGACGCGCAGATCCGCTACAAGGGCAACAAGGAATACTGGAACCCGGATGACGTGAAGATCGACAACCTGATCTTCGCCATCAACACCGACCCCTCGGTACGCATGCAGAAACTGCGCGCCGGCGAGTGCCACGTCAGCGTGTTCCCACGCCCGGCCGACCTGGAAACCCTGAAGAAGGATCCCAAGCTGCAGATGCCCGAGCAGGCTGGCTTCAACGTCGGCTACCTGGCCTACAACACCGAGCACAAGCCGTTCGACCAGCTCGAGGTGCGCCAGGCCATGGACATGGCGGTCAACAAGCAGGCGATCATCAATGCCGTGTACCAGGGCGCCGGCCAGGTGGCCGTGAATGGCATGCCGCCAACCCAGTGGTCCTATGACGACACCATCAAGGACACCCCCTACAACCCGGAAAAGGCCAAGGAACTGCTCAAGGCGGCCGGCGTTAAGGAAGGTACCGAGATCACCCTGTGGGCCATGCCGGTGCAACGCCCATACAACCCCAATGCCAAGCTGATGGCCGAAATGCTGCAGGCCGACTGGGCGAAGATCGGCATCAAGGCGCGCATCGTCAGCTACGAGTGGGGCGAGTACAACAAGCGCGCCAAGGCTGGCGAGCACGACGCCCTGCTGATCGGCTGGACCGGCGACAACGGTGACCCCGACAACTGGCTGAGCGTGCTGTATGGCTGCGACGCCATTGGCGGCAACAACTACAGCCGCCTGTGCAACAAGGAGTTCGACGCCCTGCTGAAAAAGGCCAAGGCGATCAACGACCGTGAAGAGCGCACCGTGCTCTACAGGCAGGCTCAACACCTGCTCAAGGCCGATGTGCAGAACACGCCAATCGCCCACTCCACGGTGTATCAGCCGATGAGCACCCGCGTTAAGGACTTCAAGATCAGCCCGTTCGGGATCAACTCCTTCTACGGCGTGAGCATCGAGTAATATCGCTGCCTGAATGAAAACGCCCGGCCAATTGGCCGGGCGTTTTCGTTTCCAGGAACCTGCTCATGATCTTGCGGATCGACTTCAGCACGTTGCCTGCAAAGTGGCGGGAGCGGACATTTGTAGGGTGGGCGACGCTTCACCTACGCGGCCCGACCCGTCCACCGCTCTGCAATCGCAATGGTGGATGAAAAGAGCGTCATCCACCCTACGTAGATACGTTGCGAAGGCAGCCTTTCTTATCCTGTGGGAGCAGGCGCTAAGGACGGCTCAGGCGTTCAGCCCGAACGGGTCGTCCACCGAATGGCTGGGCTGGGTAAACCAGCGAGGGCCTTCGGCCGTCATGTAGAAGTGGTCTTCCAGGCGGATACCGAATTCGCCGGGCACGCAGATCATCGGCTCGTTGCTGAAGCACATGCCCTCGGCCAGCGGCGTGTCATCGCCGCCGACCAGGTACGGGCCTTCGTGGATGTCCAGGCCAATGCCATGGCCGGTGCGGTGCGACAGGCCTGGCAGCTTGTAGCCAGGGCCAAGGCCGGCGGCTTCCAGGCTGCGCCGTGCGGCGGCGTCCACGCTGGCGCACGGCGCACCGAGTACGGCGGCGTCGAAGGCAGCCTGCTGGGCGGCCTTTTCGGTGTTCCAGAACTCGCGCTGGCGCTCGCTCGGCGTGCCGAAAACGTAGCTGCGGGTAATGTCCGAGAGGTAGCTGTGCACCTGGCAGCCGGTGTCGATCAGCACCATGTCGCCATCTTTCAGGGTCTGCGCATGCTTCACACCATGGGGGAAGGCGCTGGCCGGGCCGAACAGCACGATGCAGAAGATCGAACCCGGTGCGCCGACCTTGCGGTGTGCCTGGCGAATGAACTCGGCCACCTCGGTGGTGCTGATGCCTTCATGGAGAATGCTGGCGGCGGCCTTGTGCACTTCCAGGGTCATGTCCTTGGCGCGCTGCATCAGGGCGATTTCCGCCGCTGATTTACGCTGCCGGCAGGCCGTGGTGATCACCCCGGCATCGACGAAGCGGTAACCGCTGGTCAGCTTGCGAATGCCTTCGAACATGAAAAAAGGCAAGGAAGAACAAAGACCTACCTGAGGCGGCGCACCATCATTGGGCACCACGCCGAGGCGGCGCAGGCAACGCAGCAGCAGTGCGTAGGGGCTCTCGTGCTCTTCCCAGGTATTGATGGTGCCCGGCACCACCTGGAAGTCGCGCACGGTGCCTTCCTCGAAGGTC
Organism: Pseudomonas sp. G34; assembly: GCF_031119625.1. Lineage (GTDB taxonomy): Bacteria > Pseudomonadota > Gammaproteobacteria > Pseudomonadales > Pseudomonadaceae > Aquipseudomonas. Next base: position 161,796 of record NZ_JAVHZV010000023.1, on the reverse strand, counting down.
GGCGCCAGGTATTCCAGCGCGCCGCTGGCCGGCAGAATCGCCCCGACCATGCGCTCGCTGGGGTTCCACTTCACCCCGGTGAAGTACTGCAGGTTGCTGCCTGCGGCGATGAACAGCGCCTCGATGCCCTGTTCGCCCATCAGCGCCTGGGCCCGTTCGATACGCGCCTGATACTCCGCCTCGCCGATCGGCTGTGCGCCGGCCGTCATGTCCTGCAGGCGCGCCAAGGCCTGCTCCGGCGTGCTACCGCCCACTCCCAGTGTCATCTGCACATCCTCGTCTGGCGACGGCAACGGAGATCGCTGCCGGGTCGTTCACTGGGGCAAAATTTAAGTGCAACTTAAATTCCGGTCAAAGTATTTTTCAGTGGGACTTAAAAAGCCCGCTAATCTTCCGGCTCAACTCCGTACGCCGCCTCGCCTAGGTACAGGTATACTCGGCCCATTCGAACAACGAACCTCCACCATGTCAGCAGATCGCATTGGCGAACGCCTGCGCCGCTATCGGCGGGCCGCCGGCAAGACCCTCAATCAGGTAGCGGCCGACGCCGGCCTGACCGCCAGCTTCCTGTCCCAGGCCGAACGCAACCTCACCGGGGTGTCGATCTCGTCCCTGGCGAGCATCGCCAAGTCGCTGAACGTGCCGCTCAACGCACTGTTCGATCAGCCCGAACAGGCGCAGCCCGACTCCCACGTCGACCAGCGGGTACGCTACACCGTCGGCGGCCAGCTGCTGGCCTACGAGCGGCTGTCCAGCTCGTTTCCCGGCAACTCGATCAATGCGGTGAAGATGAATATCCCGGTGGGCTACGAGTCGGAGCTGATCGCCCACGAGGGCGTGGAGTTCTCCTACGTGCTGGCCGGGCAGATCGTCTACACCATCGAGGGTCGCGAGTATCCGCTGGGCCCCGGCGACTCGGTGCATTTCGATGCCGGCAAGCTGCATCGCCTGGCCAACGCCGCCGACGCGCCTGCCGAAGTGCTGACCATGACCACCATGGCACTTTTCGACGACCGCCCCCTCAACGAGTGATTTTCGCCCCAATTCAGGGCAATTATGCGCAATGTTAGTGCTGCTTAATTTTTGTTGACCGAAATTTCAGCATGACTTAATTTCGAGCCCGACCCGGTGAGCTATCCGCTATCACCGCATTCCGAGCTCGCGCTGAACCCAGGCGCGAACAAAAAGAAAAAGAGGTTCGCATGCGCATGTCTCTCCTGTGCAAGGCTCTGCTCACTGCAGGTCTGCTCTCCAGTGTTTCGCTCGCCCAAGCCAGCAATCTGGTGTATTGCTCCGAAGGCAGCCCGGGCGGTTTCGACCCCGGCCAGTACACCACCGGCACCGACTTCGACGCGGCCTCGGAAACCATCTTCAACCGCCTGGCCGAATTCGAGCGCGGCGGCACCAAGGCCCAGCCGGGCCTGGCCACTTCCTGGGACATCAGCGAAGACGGCCTGACCTACACCTTCCACCTGCGTGAAGGGGTCAAGTTCCACACCACCGACTACTTCAAGCCGACTCGCGAATTCAACGCCGACGACGTGCTGTTCACCTTCCAGCGCATGCTCGATCGCAACCACCCGTTCCGCAAGGCGTACCCCAGCGAGTTCCCGTACTTCACCGATATGGGCCTGGACAAGAACATCGCCAAGATCGAGAAGACCGACGACCACACCGTGGTCTTCACCCTCAACGCCGTGGACGCCGCCTTCGTGCAGAACCTGGCGATGAACTTCGCCGCCGTGCACTCGGCCGAGTACGCCGACCAGCTGCTCAAGGCCGGCAAGGCCTCGGAAATCAACCAGAAGCCGATCGGCACCGGCCCGTTCGTGTTCAGCCGTTACCAGAAGGACGCGGCGATTCGCTACAAGGGCAACAAGGAGTACTGGGCGCCTGAGCAGGTGAAGATCGACAACCTGATCTTCTCGATCAACACCGACGCCTCGGTACGTGCCCAGAAGCTGCGCGCCGGCGAGTGCCAGATCACCCTCAACCCGCGCCCGGCCGACCTCAAGGGCCTGCAGGCGGACAAGAACCTCAACGTGCCGACCGCTCCGGGCTACAACCTGGGCTACATCGCCTACAACGTGACCCGTGCGCCGTTCGACAAGCTCGAAGTGCGCCAGGCGCTGGACATGGCCGTGAACAAGCAGGCGATCATCGACGCCGTGTACCAGGGCGCCGGCCAACTGGCCGTCAACGGCATGCCGCCGACACAGTGGTCCTACGACGAGTCGATCAAGGACGCCGGCTACAACCCTGAAAAAGCCAAGGAGCTGCTCAAGGCTGCTGGCGTCAAGGAAGGCACCGAGATCACCCTGTGGGCCATGCCCGTGCAGCGCCCATACAACCCCAACGCCCGCCTGATGGCTGAGATGCTCCAGGCCGACTGGGCCAAGATCGGCGTCAAGGCGCGTATCGTCAGCTACGAGTGGGGCGAGTACATCAAGCGCGCCCACGCCGGCGAGCACGACGCCATGCTGATCGGCTGGACGGGCGACAATGGTGACCCCGACAACTGGCTCGGCACCCTGTACGGCTGCGCCTCGGTAGACGGCAACAACTTCTCCAAGTGGTGCGATGCCGAATACGACAAGCTGGTAGTCGCTGCCAAGCGGGTGACCGACCAGAACGAGCGTACCGAGCTGTACAAGCAGGCCCAGGTGGTGCTCAAGCGTGAAGTGCCGATCACCCCGATCGCCCACTCCACCGTCTACCAACCGATGCGTGCCAGCGTGAAGGGCTTCCAGATCAGCCCGTTCGGCCGTAACAGCTTCATCGGTGTGAGCAACGACTGATCGCGTACCGACCACTTCGCGGATGCCTCTGCGAAGTGGCCGGGCGATGGGTTGAAACAGCTGCGGAGCCTTGCCGTGAAAGCGCTCACCTCCAGCACCTTCGGCTTATCGACCGGTACGCATGACGCCACGTAGCCCACGTGGCGTTGAATATTTTCTGGGCATAGACGTCACGGCCTGCCGCGTGCGGGCCGTGACGTCTATGCTGACCTGATTAGCAGGGGGCACTCCATGCAATCGTTACCGCTCCGCGCCGCCCTGGCCGCCATCGTTCTCGGCGCCGCCGGCAACCTCGCTGCCAAGCCGCTGGTGGTATGCACCGAAGCGAGCCCCGAAGGCTTCGACATCGTCCAGTACACCACCGCGGTGACCGCCGATGCCTCGGCCGAGACGGTGTTCAACCGCCTGGTCGACTTCAAACCCGGCACCACCGAGATCCAGCCGGCGCTGGCCGAACGCTGGGAGGTCAGCGCCGATGGTCTGACCTACACCTTCCACCTGCGCGAGGGTGTGAAATTCCACAGCACCGATTACTTCACCCCCACCCGAGAATTCAACGCCGATGACGTGCTGTGGAGCCTCAATCGCCAGCTCGACCCCAAGCACCCGTGGCACGACAAGGTCAACGTCGGCTACCCCTACTTCGAGAGCATGGCGTTCCGGCAATTGCTCAAGTCGGTGAGCAAGACCGACGAGCACACCGTGGTCATCACCCTGAACCGCCCGGAAGCGCCCTTCCTGCGTGACATGGCCATGGCCTTTACCTCGATCTACTCCGCCGAGTACGGCGATCAACTGCTCAAGGCCGGCAAGACCGCCGAGCTCAACAGCAAGCCGATCGGCACCGGGCCGTTCATCTTCCAGCGCTACAACAAGGACGCCCAGGTTCGCTACAAGGCCAACCCCGACTACTTCCGTGGCAAGCCGCCCAGCGACCCGCTGATCTTCGCCATCACCACCGACAACAACGTGCGCCTGCAGAAGCTGCGCGCCAACGAATGCCAGGTGGCGGTCTATCCCAAGCCCGATGACGTGCCTGCGATCAAGGCCGACGCCAACCTCAAGGTCGACGAGATCGAAGCCATCGTCACCGGCTACATCGCCATCAATACCGAGCACAAGTACCTGAGCGACGTGCGCGTGCGCCAGGCGATCAATCTCGCCTTCGACCGCCAGCGCCATGTCGAGCAGCTGTTTGGCAAGGGCAACGCGCTGGTCGCGGTCAACCCTTACCCGCCAACCCTAATCGGCTACAACGCCGACAACCGCAACCCGCCCCGCGACCTGGACAAGGCTCGCGCCCTGCTCAAGGAAGCCGGCGTGCCCGAAGGCACGGTGATCACCCTGTTCACCCGTAACGGCGGTGGCCAGACCAACCCCAACCCGCGCCTGTCGGCGGAAATGCTGCAGGCCGACCTTGCCGAGGTTGGCCTCAAGGTCGATATCCGGGTGATGGAATGGGCCGAGATGCTGCGCCGCGCCAAGAACGGCGAAGCCGATCTGGTTTCCGCCGGCTGGGCCGGTGACAACGGCGACCCGGACAACTTCCTGAGCCCGCTGCTGAGCTGCGAAGCGGCAAAAAACGGTGAGAACTATGCACGTTGGTGCAACCCTAAGTTCCAGGAACTGATCACCCAGGCCCGTGGCGTGACCGACAACGATGAACGCGCCAGCCTCTATCGCCAGGCCCTGGCGCTCTACGCCAAGGACCAGCCCTGGATCAACCTGGCTCACCCGAAACTGTTCACCGCCATGCGCAAGGACGTCGAGGGCTATCACATCAGCCCCCTGACCACTAACAACTTCGCCACCACCCGGGTGAAGTAGACAAAAAATAACCGCCGGCGGTACACATGCCGGCGGGCTGCCCTGACCGGCCAATGAGGTACCTCCGACGATGTTGAGTTTTATTGCGCGCCGCCTGGGTCTGCTGATCCCCACGTTCTTTGGCGTCACCCTGCTGACCTTCGCCCTGATTCGCATGATCCCCGGTGACCCCGTGGAAGTGATGATGGGCGAACGTCGCGTCGACCCGCAGATGCACGCCGAAGCCATGGAGCGCCTGGGCCTGAACAAGCCGTTGTACGCTCAGTACCTGGACTACATCGGCCAGTTGGCCAAGGGCGACCTGGGCGAGTCACTGCGCACCCGCACCCCGGTGTGGGACGAGTTCACCACGCTGTTCCCCGCCACCCTGGAACTGACCCTCGCCGCGCTGCTGTTCGCCGGCACCCTGGGGCTGATCGCCGGGGTGATCGCAGCGCTGAAACGCGGCTCGCTGTTCGATCACGGTGTGATGGGCATCTCGCTGGCCGGCTATTCGATGCCGATCTTCTGGTGGGGCCTGCTGCTGATCATGTTCTTCTCGGTGTGGCTGGGCTGGACGCCGGTATCCGGGCGTATCGACCTGCTCTACGACATCCAGCCGGTGACCGGCTTCATGCTGATCGACACCCTGCTCTCCGACGAGGAAGGCGCGTTCGTCAACGCCCTGCGCCACCTGATCCTGCCGGCCATCGTGCTCGGCACCATTCCGCTGGCGGTGATCGCCCGCATGACCCGCTCGGCGATGCTCGAAGTGCTGCGCGAAGACTACGTGCGCACCGCCCGCGCCAAGGGCCTGTCACCGGGCCGTGTGGTGTTCGTGCACGGCCTGCGCAACGCGCTGATTCCGGTACTCACCGTGTTCGGCCTGCAGGTCGGCACGCTGCTCGCCGGCGCGGTGCTGACCGAGACGATCTTCTCCTGGCCGGGCATCGGCAAGTGGCTGATCGAGTCGATCGGTGCCCGCGACTACCCGGTGGTGCAGAACGGCATCCTGCTGATCGCCTGCCTGGTGATCCTGGTCAACTTCGTGGTCGACATCCTGTATGGATTGGTCAACCCACGCATTCGCCACCAGCGCTGAGAACCGGCCATGACCTGCTGCGCGTCGGCGATGCCGCGTCAAAATCCCTCTCGAGATGCTCATTGGCTACAGCCAACTGCGCTCTCTCGACGAATTTTTCCTTGCCTCGCGCTAGCTCGCGAGGCCATGAACCGATTCTCCGGAGTCATGATGGCAACTGATACCAATACCTCCGTAGGGTGGATGACGCTTTTCTCATCCACCATGACCGCGCCGCGGTGGACGGATAAAGCGTCGTCCACCCTACGAAATACGTCCGTAGCCTGGGTTGAGCATCGCGATACCCAGGTCGCGCTCTCCCGGGCGTCGCGTCGCTCGAACCGAGCCACGTCCCAATCCAATACCCATGAGGTGCGAGCATGACCTCGACGACCACCACGCCTATCGACCAGAGCCTGGTCTACCCCTCGCCGCTGAAGGAATTCTGGAGCGCGTTCAGCCATAACAAGGGCGCCGTCGCCGGCCTCGGCTTCATGATCCTGATGGTGTTCTGCGCGCTGTTCGCGCCGTGGATCGCGCCCTACTCGCCCAGCGAGCAGTTCCGTGATGCACTGCTGACCCCACCAGTATGGCTGGATGGCGGCCAGTGGCGCTTCATCCTCGGCACCGACGAAGTCGGCCGTGATTTGCTCTCGCGCTTGATCCACGGCGCGCGCCTGTCGCTGCTGATCGGCCTGGCCTCGGTGGTCATCTCGCTGATCCCCGGCCTGCTGCTGGGCCTGGTCGCCGGCTTCTTCCCGCGCCTGATGGGCCCGTCGATCATGCGTTTGATGGACATCATGCTGGCCCTGCCGTCGCTGCTGCTGGCGGTGGCCATCGTCGCCATCCTCGGCCCAGGCCTGATCAACACCGTGATCGCCATCGCCATCGTTTCGCTGCCCTCCTACGTGCGCCTGACCCGCGCTGCGGTCATGGGCGAGCTGAACCGCGACTATGTCACCGCCGCCCGTCTGGCCGGTGCCAGCCTGCCACGGCTGATGTTCGTCACCGTGCTGCCCAACTGCATGGCGCCGCTGATCGTGCAGGCGACCCTGAGCTTCTCCTCGGCAATTCTCGACGCTGCCGCCCTGGGCTTCCTCGGCCTCGGCGTGCAACCGCCAACGCCCGAGTGGGGCACCATGCTGGCCTCTGCGCGCGACTACATCGAGCGCGCCTGGTGGGTGGTGACCCTGCCGGGGCTGGCGATTCTGCTCAGCGTATTGGCGATCAACCTGATGGGCGACGGCCTGCGCGATGCGCTGGACCCGAAACTCAAGAACGCGATCTGAGGAGGCCGCCATGAACTTTTTCTGCACCACGGCCGCCCCCTGCCATTCGATGGAGGCCACCCGATGAGCCTGCTGGAAATCAACAACCTGAGCGTGCGCTTCGGCGACGCCAACGCCGTGCCGGTGGTCGATGGCCTCGACCTGAAAGTCGACAAGGGCGAAGTGCTGGCCATCGTCGGCGAGTCCGGCTCTGGCAAGTCGGTGACCATGATGGCGCTGATGGGCCTGATCGACTCGCCCGGCATCGTGCGCGCCGACCGGCTGGTCTTCGACGGCACCGACATGCTGAAACTCAAAGGCCGCCAGCGTCGCCACATCGTCGGCAAGGATTTGTCGATGATCTTCCAGGACCCGATGACGGCCCTGAACCCCAGCTTCACCGTCGGCTTCCAGATCGAGGAAGTGCTGCGCCAGCACCTCGGCCTCAAGGGCAAGGCGGCGCGCCAGCGCGCCCTGCAATTGCTCGAGCGGGTGGAGATTCCCGGCGCCGCGAGCCGCCTCGATGCCTTCCCGCACCAGCTGTCCGGCGGCATGAGCCAGCGCGTGGCGATCGCCATGGCGATTGCCGCCGAGCCCAAGCTGCTGATCGCCGACGAACCCACCACCGCGCTGGACGTGACCATCCAGGCGCAGATCATGGAGCTGCTGCTCGACCTGCAGCGCGAGCAGAACATGGGCCTGGTGCTGATCACCCACGACCTGGCCGTGGTCGCCGAAACCGCCAATCGGGTCTGCGTGATGTATGCAGGGCAAGCGGTGGAGCTGGGCCAGGTACCGGCGCTGTTCGACGCACCGACTCACCCGTACACCGAGGCGCTGATCAAGGCGATTCCCGAGCACAGCCTGGGCGCCACGCGCCTGTCGACGTTGCCCGGCATCGTCCCCGGCCGCTATGACCGGCCCCACGGCTGCCTGCTGTCGCCGCGCTGCCCCTACGTGCAGCCCAAGTGCCGCGAGCAACGTCCGGCCCTGGAATCCCACGAGCGCGGCGCGGTGCGCTGCTATTTCCCACTCAATCTGAATGCCGAGGTGGCGTGATGACGACTGTCCTGACCGCACGCCAACTGACGCGCCACTACTCAGTGTCACAGGGCCTGTTCAAGCCCAGCGCCACGGTGCAGGCGCTCAATGGTGTGTCCTTCGAATTGCAGGCTGGCAAGACCCTGGCCGTGGTCGGTGAATCCGGCTGCGGCAAATCCACCCTGGCGCGTGCGCTGACCCTGATCGAAGAACCTTCTTCGGGCTCGCTGCAGATCGCCGGCCAGGAAGTCAACGGCGCCAACGCACAGACGCGCAAGCAACTGCGCCGCGACGTGCAGATGGTCTTTCAGAACCCCTACGCCTCGCTCAACCCGCGGCAGAAGATCGGTGATCAACTGGCCGAGCCGCTGCTCATCAACACCAGCCTGTCGCGTGCCGAACGCCGCGAGAAGGTGCAGGCGATGATGAGCCAGGTCGGCCTGCGCCCCGAGCATTACCAGCGCTACCCGCACATGTTCTCCGGCGGCCAGCGCCAGCGTATCGCCCTGGCCCGCGCCATGATGCTCACCCCCAAGGTGCTGGTGGCCGACGAGCCGACCTCGGCGCTGGACGTGTCGATCCAGGCCCAGGTGCTCAACCTGTTCATGGACCTGCAGGAAGAGTTCAAGACCGGCTACGTGTTCATCTCCCACAACCTCTCGGTGGTGCGCCACGTCGCCGATGACGTGCTGGTGATGTACCTCGGCCGCCCGGCGGAGATCGGCCCCAGCGAACGCATCTACGAGCGCCCGCTGCACCCGTACACCAAGGCGCTGCTGTCGGCCACGCCGACCATTCACCCGGACCCGAGCAAGCCGAAGATCAAGATCGTCGGCGAGCTACCCAACCCGCTGAACCCGCCCTCCGGCTGCGCCTTCCACAAGCGCTGCCCGTACGCCACCGAACGCTGCCAGACCGAGCTGCCACTGCTGCGCCCGCTCGACGGCCGTGAAGTGGCCTGCCACCACGCCGAGCAGTTTCTCTGACTGCCCGCCGGGCGCAGCTTCACGCTGCGCCCGGTGCACCAAGAGCCTGTTCACGATCGTCCTGCCGGGCTTTATCTATTTTGGCGGCGACGTGGCGGGAGCGGCCGGTCGTTCCCGCAGGATGGGCTGGTGATTATCTGTGGGAGCGGGCCATGCCCGCGAAAAAATCACGGGCATGGACTGGGCGTCCCCGCCCGTTCCCACAGGTAAAGCAACGATGTCCGCTTCTGCCTCGAAGTTTCCCACAGGCCTGCCCAGAAAGATCGCGAGCAAGGATCTCAATAAACATCCCGCCGATACCGCCCCTGCTCCACCAGCCCCTCGACAACGGCGTCACCCAGCACCTCTCGCAGCACCTGATCCACCCCCGCCGCCATGCCCTGCAGGCTGCCGCACACATAAACCGCAGCACCATCCTCGATCCACGCGCGCAGTTCATCAGCCGCCTCGCGCAAGCGATCCTGCACGTAGCGACGCCGTGCCTGATCGCGGGAGAAGGCCAGGTCTAGGCGTTGCAGTTGGTAGCCGGCCAGCCAGGCCTGCAGCTCGTCTCGGCAGTAGAAGTCGTGCTCGGCGTTGCGCTCGCCGAACAGCAGCCAGTTGCGCGCGTGACCGGCAGCGATGCGCGCTTTCAGCAGGCTGCGCAGGCCGGCGAGCCCGGTACCATTGCCGATCAGGATCATCGGCCGATCATCCTGCGGGGCATGGAAACCGCTGTTGCGCCGCACCCGCGCCAGCAGCTGCTCGCCGACCGGCAAGTGCGCGGTGAGCCAGCCCGAACCAGCGCCCAGCTCACCATTGGCCAGATACTGCTGGCGCACCATCAGCTCCAGCACGCCATCTTCAGGTAGCGAGGCAATCGAGTATTCGCGGCTGGGCAGCGGCACCAGCGCATCGAGCAGCGCCTGGGCGTGCAGGCCGACCAGGTGACTGGCGCTGTACGGCAACTGGCGAGCGGCCAGCGCCTCGCCAAGGGTATGGCCGAGCGGCTCGATGACCACGGATTGCAGCGCCTGCAGACCGTGCTCCTGCAGCCAGCGTTGCACCTGCGCCGCGCCATTGCGCGGGAGGATTTCCAGAATGTCGCCGGCCTGCCACTGCGCCTCGGCCGGCGGCTGCAGGCCAACCAGCCAGGTGCTCTGGCCCTGGCTGCCAGGGTTCAGGCAGGTCCGTTCACGCAGTACCCAGCCATCGAACGGCGCCTGCTGCACGGCAAGCGGCTGCGCCCCCGTCAGCTCGGCCACCTGCCGCTGCCAAGCCTGCAACGCGTGCTGATCATCGCCGTCCACCTCGATACGCTCGCCAAGGCGCTGGGCGCCACGAGCGGCCAGCCAAGCGTCGACACGGCGGGCGAAGCCGCAGAACTGTGCGTACTGGCGATCCCCAAGGGCCAGCACGGCGTAACGCAGGCCGGGCAGTGCCAAGGTTGCCGCCAGCCACTGGCGCTCGACACCGCGCGCGCTGTCCGGCGCCTCACCGTCGCCAAAGGTGCTGAGTACCAGCAGCGCACGGGGCGTGGCGCTGAGTTTGGCGGTATCGATGCGCGCCAGCGGCTGCACCTCCACCGCCATGCCGGCGGCCTGCAACTGCCCGGCGGTCTGCCAGGCCAGCTGTTCGGCGAAGCCACTCTGGCTGGCAAAGCCGACCAGCCAGGGCTCACCGCCTTCGCCACCGCCAAGCGCATGCCGAGCCGCAAGCGCTGCACGCTTCTTGCGACGGCGATCCAGGTACAGCAGCAGGCCGGTGATAAAGAACAACGGCATCAACAGGCTGGCAGCCATCATCAGGAGGCGCCCGGGCATGCCGAAATACTCGCCGGTATGCAGGGCGTAGACGCTGGCCAGCAGCTGCGCCTTGAATGACTTGTCGGCGTAACGCTCGACCTGCTTGGCTTCGCCCGTAAGCGGGTCGAGCTGCATCTGGTTGAAGGCGCGCGAGTGCTCGGCATCGCGCAGCATGAAGAACACCCGCGCCGGCTGGCCGGCCGCATTGGGCAGCTGCAGGCTGTAGGCGCTGAGCGTGTCGCCCGCCGTGCGCTGGATGCCCTGCCAGAGGTTGGCGTAGTCCACCGCCGGCATGGGCTGGCCGTGCACAGGCGGGCCGCGCCGACCACGCCCTTCGGCGGCCGCACGCGGCGCATCGCTGAGCAGGCTTTCCAGCCCGCTGCGGTACCAGTCATAGGACCAGTAGAGGCCGGTCAGCGCCGCGCACAGGTACAGCGGCAGGCACCAGGTACCGACCACCGCGTGCAGATCCCAGTTGAACGCGCGGCCCTTCTTGGCCCAGTCGAAGGTCAGCCAGGCGCGCCAGCTCCACAGCTTGCGTGGCCAGCGCAGGTAGAGCCCCGACAGGCAGAAGAACACCAGGGCGATGGTGCAGGCGCCAGTGATCTGCCGGCCGCTCTGCCCCATGGCCAGGAAACGATGCAGCTGCAGCATCAGGCCGAAGAACTGCAGGCCCCGCGGATCCTCGAACAGCTCGGCGGTGTAAGGGTCGACGAAGCGCACGCCGCCACGTCGTTCACCGGGCGGCGGGGTCAGGAACACCCGCGTCGGCTGGCCGCCTTCGGTGTCGACATACAGGCCGGATACGCTGAGGCCCCCGGCCTGCAAGCGCTCGACCAGCTCGCCTGGCGGCAGCACGTCGCCTGGCTGCGCGGTCACCGTCATCTCAGGATTGATCACCAGCAGGATCTCTTCCTGAAAGCTGTACAGCGCACCGGTCACGCCCATCAGGGCCAGCACCAGCCCGGCGCTGATGCCGAAAAACCAGTGCAGTTGGAACAAGGCTTTCTTGAACACCGCAATCGACTCTGAGACTAGATGCCGCGAACGAGGGAACCGGCTGCCGGCCTGCGCATGTCTCGAGCCTGGCAATCAGGCAGGCAAATCCCCCATGGCCGAAAAGCGGCAGGCAGGACTTGGCGAAAACGAGGCAGGCAAAGGCAACCGTGCCGGAGGGGCGCGAGTCTATTCGATAACGATTGTCATGTACTAGGAATTCGCATCTTTACCAATGTAAAGATGCGCGCGGAGCAACGGCATGCGCTCAGCGCAAACGCCGAACCTCGAACGGCCTGGCCAGCACGAACAGGTCGCGGGCGATGCTTTCCGGGTACTGGTCCAGCGCCGGCGCAGCCGGCAGGTACAGCGCCACGGCATCCAAGGTCGACAGCGAGAACTCCAGCTCCATGCCGCAGGATTGGAACAGATGGAGCACCGCCTCGACTTCCGCCACACAGCTGCAGTTGACCCGGCGATCGGCGTAGAAGGCATTGAGCTGGTCGCAGACCTTCTCGGCGGCCAGGCCGGTAGCCTCTGCCTCGAGCAGCGACAGGCCGAGGGCTTCTTCGCACCTCGCGTCCAGCGCAACCAGGCCAGCAGCCGGTTTGATGATGGCGGACATGCTCGAGCCCGGCACTGCCGCACCGATCTCGATGGGAAACGGCCCCTGCACGCTCTGGTAGAAGCGAACGGCCATGGCGCCTTCGAGCATTCCCGGGATCTGTTTCATGACACCACTCTCATCACTCGCTCAACGAACGCGGCGCCATCCTGCGCCACAACGGGAGGGCATTGTCGGCGCCTAGTGTTTAAGCGATGTGACAGTGGCAATACCTTGCGACCAGCTATTCGCAATACGGCACGGCAGCGCAGCCGGATTGCCCGGCTGCGCCCATGACGATCAGACCACGCCCTGGGCCAGCATGGCGTCGGCCACCTTGACGAAGCCGGCGATGTTGGCGCCCTTGACGTAATTGATGCTGCCGTTTTGCTCGCCATGGCGCACGCAGGCATTGTGGATGGACTGCATGATGCCGTGCAGCTTCTCGTCCACCTCGCCTTCGCTCCAGTGCAGGCGCATGGCGTTCTGCGACATCTCCAGGCCGCTGACCGCCACGCCGCCGGCGTTGGACGCCTTGCCTGGGGCGAACAGGGTGCCGTGCTCGATGAACAGGTCCACCGCGTCCAGGGTGGTCGGCATGTTGGCGCCCTCGGCCACACACACGCAGCCATTGCTCAGCAGCGCGCGGGCGTCGTCCAGGTTCAGCTCATTCTGGGTGGCGCACGGCAGCGCGATATCACAGGCCAGGCCCCACGGCCGTTGTTCGGCCTGGAAGCGCAACGCGCCACCGTCCAGCTCGCGCAGGCGGCCGCGCTTGTGGTTTTTCAACTCCATCACGTCCTGCCAATGCTGCTCGCTGAAGCCCTCCTGCACAGACAGCGTGCCTTCGGAGTCGGAGAAGGAAATCACCTTGCCGCCCAGATCCATGACCTTGCGCGCCGCATATTGCGCCACGTTGCCGGAGCCGGAGATGGCCACGCGCTGGCCGTCGAAGTTGCGCCCGCAGGTCTTGAGCATTTCCTCGGCGAAATACACGCAGCCATAGCCGGTGGCTTCCGGGCGAATCAGGCTGCCGCCATAGGAAAGGCCCTTGCCGGTCAGCACCGAAGAGAACTCGTTGGCCAGGCGCTTGTACTGGCCGAACATATAGCCGATCTCGCGACCACCCACGCCGATATCACCGGCCGGCACGTCGAGGTTGGCACCGATATGCCGGTACAGCTCGGTCATGAACGACTGACAGAAGCGCATCACCTCGGCGTCGCTCTTGCCCTTGGGATCGAAGTCCGCACCGCCCTTGCCGCCGCCCATGGGCAGCGAAGTCAGGGAGTTCTTCAGGGTCTGCTCGAAGGCCAGGAACTTGAGCACACCGAGATTCACGGACGGGTGAAAACGTAGGCCGCCTTTATAGGGGCCAATGGCGCTGTTCATCTGAATGCGGAAACCGCGGTTGACCTGCACCTTGCCCGCATCATCGACCCACGGCACACGAAACAGCACCGTACGCTCCGGCTCGACCAGACGCTCGACGATGCCCGCCTCCAGATAGCGAGGGTTGGCCTGCAGGAACGGCCACAAACTGCGCAGCACTTCCTCCACCGCCTGCTGGAATTCTGGTTGGTGCGGATCGCGTTGTTTCAGGCCTTCGAGGAAATGGTCGACGGACGTGCTCATGGCAGGCTCCCTGGCGTCTTGCTGCGCCGCGCAATGAAAAGTGGCGGGACTCTAGCAAGAACGCCATGCGCTTAAAAAGGGCAAAATGACGCCTTTATGAAACTTTTTGGTGCTTTGTTATAAATACACCCTGAAAAACAGCGCCTTTTAGCCAGCCTGACAGCGCACCAAGCCAGCCTCCCTGCGCACCAAAACAATCACCCGCCCCGCACGGCTTGCCAGCTCAAGCCAAACCGCGCCAGGTACTTGCGTTCGATTTTGCGGGGCTGGCGGCGCCCCTACCTGGGGCGGGCGACATGTAGGATGGGCGCCAGCCCATCAAATGGCCACAGCGCGCAAGGTGGATGGGTGTTTATCGTGGGAACGGGCCATGCCCGTTATTTTTCGCGGGCATGGCCTAGGCGTCCCCGCCCGCTCCCACAGGTACTGCACCGATCGGTGGATCGACGGCAAAAAGACAAGAGCGGACGTTCCCAGCGTAGGGTGGATGACGCTCTTTTCATCCACCATTGCGATTGCAGAGCGGTGGACGGATGAAGCGTCGTCCACCCTACAAATGTCCGCTACCGCCACATTACGGTCATCGAAATGGAGGCAAGTCGAAACCGCGCCAAGGAAACGCAGCCATAAAAAAACGGAGCCCTTGGGCTCCGTTTTCCACAACAGCGCTTACTGCGCCAGTTTCTTGTGCCGTACCCGGTGTGGCTGGGCGGCGGCGTCGCCGAGGCGTTTCTTGCGGTCGGCTTCGTACTCGGTGTAGTTGCCTTCGAAGAAGATCACGCCGTCGTCCTCGTAGGAGAGGATGTGGGTCGCCACGCGGTCCAGGAACCAGCGATCGTGAGAGATCACGATGGCGGCGCCCGGGAAGTCCAGCAGTGCGTCTTCCAGCGAACGCAGGGTTTCCACGTCGAGGTCGTTGGACGGTTCGTCGAGCAGCAGGACGTTGGCGCCCTCCTTCAGGGTCAGGGCCAGGTGCAAGCGGCCACGCTCACCACCGGAGAGGTCCTTGACGAACTTCTGCTGGTCGGCGCCCTTGAAGTTGAAGCGGCCCACGTAACCGCGGGACGGAACTTCGTAGTTGCCGATCTTGATCATGTCCAGGCCATCGGACACCGCTTCCCAGACCGTCTTGCTGCCGTCCAGGTCGTCACGGCTCTGGTCCACGCAAGCCAGCTGCACGGTGTCGCCGATCTCGATGCTGCCCGAATCCGGCTGTTCCTTGCCCATCAGCATGCGGAACAGGGTCGACTTACCGGCACCGTTACCGCCGATCACGCCGACGATGGCGCCCTTCGGCACGCTGAACGACAGGTCTTCGACCAGTACGCGGTCGCCGTAGCCCTTGGTGACGTTCTTGAACTCGATGACCTTGTCGCCCAGGCGCGGCCCGGCCGGGATGTAAATCTCGTTGGTCTCGGCGCGTTTCTGGAATTCCTGGGACTGCATTTCCTCGAAACGCTGCAGACGAGCCTTGGATTTCGACTGGCGGGCCTTGGCGCCTTTGCGCACCCACTCCAGTTCTTCCTTCATGGCCTTTTCATGGGCCGACTGCTGCTTGGACTCCTGGGCCAGACGGTCGGATTTCGCCTCCAGCCAGCCGGAGTAGTTGCCTTCGTACGGGATGCCCGCGCCGCGGTCGAGTTCGAGAATCCAGCCGGCGACGTTGTCCAGGAAGTAACGGTCGTGGGTAATGGCCACCACGGTGCCCGGGAAGTCGTGCAGGAAGCGCTCCAGCCAGGCCACCGAGTCGGCATCCAGGTGGTTGGTCGGCTCGTCGAGCAGCAGCATGTCGGGCGCCGACAGCAGCAGGCGGCACAGCGCCACGCGGCGCTTCTCGCCACCGGACAGGTGCTCGACCTTGGCCTCCCATGGCGGCAAGCGCAGGGCGTCGGCAGCCACTTCCAGCTGGCGCTCCAGGTTGTGGCCATCGCTGGCCTGCAGGATGGCTTCCAGCTTGGCCTGTTCGGCGGCCAGCTTGTCGAAGTCGGCATCCGGCTCGGCGTAGGCGGCGTAGACTTCGTCCAGGCGCGCCTGGGCGTCCTTGACCACGCTGACCGCTTCCTCGACCACTTCACGTACGGTCTTGTTCGGGTCCAGCTTCGGCTCTTGCGGCAGGTAGCCGACGTTGATGTCCGGCATCGGCCGGGCTTCGCCGTCGAATTCCTTGTCCACGCCGGCCATGATGCGCAGCAGGGTCGATTTACCGGCACCGTTGAGGCCCAGCACGCCGATCTTGGCGCCTGGGAAGAACGACAGCGAAATGTTCTTGAGGATCTCGCGCTTCGGCGGCACGACCTTGCTCAGCCGATGCATGGTGTAGACGTATTGAGCCAAAATTCAGACCTCACTAATAAATGGCGACGATGGCGCGCACCCTATGCCAAGACGCCGCGGCAAGCAAACGCAGAAATGTCGCGCCGGGGAGCGAGCCAGGCCGTGCAGGCGGCACCTCTATCAAGAAGACGAGCCGTACGGCGGTGACCGGGCATTTTCGGCGATCTGCGCCAAACTAGGAAGAGTAGCAAGTGTGCGACATTCGTCGCCTGGGCTGGCACTTCGCCATATTTATGGCATGCTAGCCGCCCCGGGAAGCGGACGCCCCTGAACACCCTTATCGCAGCACCACCTGCCTACTCGACCCCGCCGTTGCAGGACGTCATCACGTGTCAGCCGACGAAACCATTCGCCCTCAACGCGATACCACGATCACGCCGATGCGCCGATCCCTCAAGGGCACGCTGATCGTGCTGGTGCTCGGCCTGATGGTGCTGCTGCTCTGGCAACTGCAGTTCGAATTTCGCCAGCTCAAGGACAACCAGCGCGCACTCAACCTGGCGGTCAGCGAGCAACTGGCCAAGCAGCTGAGCCTGAGCATGACCTCGATGGCCGGTGCCGGGTGCGCGGTTCTCTACGCCACCGAAGAATCCTCCCTGGCCGCGCAGCATGAGCGCTACCTGGACAACCTGCGCGTGGTGTTTCCCAGCCTGCAAAGCCTGACGCGCCTGGACGCCAGCGGCCAGCCACTGCCGGGAAGCACGCTGCCGCCCGCCGAGCGCCAGGCGCTCAGCGAACTGGTCGCCCGCGGCGGCGGCCGGCACTACTACTATGCCTTCGACCCGCACGACGAAGGGCGCCTCTTCCTGCTGCTGCACATCGAACAAGGCAACTGGGCGTTGCAGCTGCGTGCCGATGCCCTCAACGACTGGCTGCTCAAGGCGCCGCAGGAAAATGTGTCCTGGTTTCTGGAAGACACCATCAGCCAACGGGTAATCGCCGATTCGCGTGGTTTCATCGCCCGCCAGGACAGTTACCCCGCGGTCACGGCGGCCAACCAGGCGCAGACCATCCTGCTGCAGGCGCTGCCCGGTTCCGACTGGCAGCTGCGCGCGATGCTGGACGACAGCAAGGTACAGGCCCAGGTGCTGCCGGAGATGCTCGGCAAGGTTCTGCTGTTCACCCTGTGCAGCCTGCTCACCCTGTTCGCGCTGTATCGCCTGGTGCGCGAACAAGGCCAACTGCACGCGCTCAACGCCGCCTCGCGGCGCTCGCTGCAGCAGGCCGCCAGCGCCCTGGGCGCCATCGAGGAGCGGGTACTGGTCACCGACGCCAGCGGCCGGCTGACCTACCTCAACCCCCAGGCCGAGGCGATGTTCGGCCTCAACACCCGGCACGCGCGCCAGTGGCACCTGCTCGAGCTGTTGCCGCGCCTCGATCCGTTGCTGCTGCATGCCACCGCCTTCCACAGCGATCAGGGCCCCGACGTGGTGGAAATCTCCCAGCACGGCCAGCGCCGCCTGTTCACCATCAGCCGCAGCGACCTCGGTGATGCCGAGCGCCAGCAGGGGTTCGTCTGGGTGCTGCGCGACGTGACCGAGCAGCAGCAGGCCACCCGTGTGCTGCAGGAAACCCGCCGCCGCTACCAGGACATCTTCGATGGCACCGGCACCGCCCTGTGCGTGCTCGACCTCGCCGGGCTCTACCACTTCCTGCGCGAGCAGGGCCTCAACAGCGGCGCCGAACTGAAACCCTGGCTGGAGGCCCATCCGCAGCGCCATGGCGAGCTGTTGCGCCACATGCGCTTCACCGAAACCAACCAGATCGCCCTGCGCCTGCTCGGCGTGAGCAGCACCGAGCAGGCCTGGGAACAGCTGATCAACCGCGGCGCGGTGCGTGCCGATGGTTTCCGCGCCCAGCTCAGCGCCGCGCTGCTCGACGGCGGCGGCCACCTGGAACTGGAAAGCCATATCGACGGCGCCAGTGGCATGGCCCGCCACCTGTGGCTGGTCATGCGCCTGCCGGAAAGCCCCGAGGATTTGCACGCGGTCGCCCTGAGCATCAGCGACATCACCAGCCGCAAGCGCATGGAGCTGTCGCTGGTCGAGCGTGAGCGCTTCTGGTCCGAGGTGGTGCGGGCGGTGCCGGACACCCTGTACGTCACCGACCTGCCCTCCCGCACGCTGCTGTTCAGCAACCACGACTTCGCCAGCCGCCTGGGTTACGACGACAGCGCGCTAAAGAGCAAGGGCGACGATTGGTGGAAGCTGATCGTCCACCCCGATGACCACGACCTGCACGAACGGGTGCGCAACCAGCAACGCGTGCTGGGCGATGGCGTGCTCCTCGAATCGCAGCTGCGCGTGCGCCACCGCGACGGTTCCTGGCACTGGTTCAGCATCACCGAGCAGGCCCTGGCGCGCGACGCCAATGGCTGGGTCAGCCGGCTGATCAGCGTGGCCAAGGACATCACCGGGCAGATCGCCCGCAACGAATCGCTGCGCGAGAACGAGCACCGCTACCGCATGCTCGCCGAGAGCATCAGCGACGTGATTTTCTCCACCGACAGCCAGCTCAACCTCAATTACGTCAGCCCTTCGGTGCAGACCGTACTGGGCTATTCGGCCTCATGGGTACAGGCCAACGGCTTTGGCAGCCTGGCCACCAACCCGCAACAGCTGGCCGTGGTATACGCCTTGCTCGAGCGCATCCGCGGCGCCCTCGGCATACAACAGCAGATGCACGAGCTGCGTGAGACCCTCACCCCTCAGGTGTTCATCCTCGACTTCCTGCGCGCCGATGGCCGCAAGGTTCCCGTCGAGCTGCGCCTGCTGCCGATGTGGGACGACAATGGCAAGTTCGAAGGCCTGCTCGGTGTGGGCCGCGACGTGACCCAGCAGCGCCGCGCCGAGAAGGACCTGCGCATGGCGGCCACGGTGTTCGAGCACTCCACCGCGGCGATCCTGGTTACCGACCCGGCGGGCTACATCGTGCAGGTCAACAATGCCTTCAGCCGGGTCAGCGGCTACAGCGCCGAACAGGTGCTCGACCAGTTGCCCGGCATGCTCACCGCCGACAGCCAGCAGAGCACCCACCTGCATTACGTGCTCAACCAGTTGCACCAGCGCGGCACCTGGGAAGGCGAGATCTGGCTCAAGCGCCGCGATGGCGAGAACTTCCCGGCGTGGGTCGGCATCACCGCCGTGCACGACGAGGAAGGCGACCTGGTCAGCTACGTGTGCTTCTTCAGCGACATCAGCGAGCGCAAGGCCAGCGAGCAACGCATCCATCGCCTGGCCTACTACGACGCCCTGACCCAGTTGCCCAACCGCACGCTGTTCCAGGACCGCCTGCACACCGCCCTGCAGCATGCCGAACGGCACCGCGAGTGGGTGGTGCTGATGTTCCTCGACCTCGACCGCTTCAAGCCCATCAACGACTCCCTGGGCCACGCCGCCGGCGACCGCATGCTCAAGGACGTGGCCGTGCGCCTGGCCGCCTGCGTGGGCGAGGACGATACCGTGGCGCGCATGGGCGGCGACGAATTCACCCTGCTGCTGCGCTCCAGCGCCAGCCGCGACGCCGCCCTGCACCGCGCCATCCACGTGGGCGAGCAGATTCTCGCCAGCCTGGCCCAGGCCTTCGTGCTCGAAGGTCGCGAGTTCTTCGTCACCGCCAGCATCGGTATCGCCCTCGGCCCGCAGGACGGCAACGAGCCGAGCCAGCTGATGAAGAACGCCGACACGGCGATGTACCACGCCAAGGAGCGCGGCAAGAACAACTTCCAGTTCTACCAGGCAGCCATGAACGCCAGCGCCCTGGAGCGCCTGGAGCTCGAGGGCGACCTGCGCCACGCGCTGGAACAGGGCGAATTCCTGCTCCATTACCAACCGCAGTTCTCCGGCAACGGCAAGCGCCTGACCGGGGTCGAGGCGCTGCTGCGCTGGCAGCATCCCAAGCGCGGCCTGGTGGCACCCGATGCGTTCATCCCGGTGCTCGAAGAACTCGGCCTGGTGGTACAGGTCGGCGACTGGGTGCTGGCCGAGGCCTGCCGGCAGATGAGCATCTGGCACCACAACAAGATCCGCGTGCCGAAGGTCTCGGTGAACCTCTCGGCCCGCCAGTTCAGCGACGGCGACCTGCGCCAGCGCATCGAACGCATCCTGATCGACAGCCGCATACCGGCGGCGTGCCTGGAGCTGGAGCTGACCGAGAGCATCCTCATGCAGGACGTCGGCGCCGCGCTGCAGACCCTCACCGACCTGAAGAACCTGGGCCTGTGCATCGCCATCGACGACTTCGGCACCGGCTACTCGTCGCTCAACTACCTCAAGCAGTTCCCCATCGACGTGCTGAAGATCGACCGCAGCTTCGTCGACGGCCTGCCCCAGGGCGAGCAGGACGGGCAGATCGCCCGCGCCATCATCGCCATGGCCCACAGCCTGAACATGTCGGTCATCGCCGAGGGCGTGGAGACCCAGGAGCAGCTCGACTTCCTGCGCACCCACGACTGCGACGAAGTGCAAGGCTATCTGCTGGGCCGGCCGATGCCCGCCCACCAGTTCGAGGCGCAATTCTGCGGGCGCAGCCTGTTCATGCTCTAGGGTCTGCCTGAAACGGCACCAGACCCTAGTGACAGGCGCCGCTGGGTGAGCGCCACTTGTCCCGGCCATGATCACGCTTCATATGCCTGGTCGGCGCGGATGCGGTAGAATCCGCCCCCTATTTCATCCGCCCAGCTGACTTTCAGGGGATTGCCATGTTCAGCCGTGATTTGACCATTGCCAAGTACGACGCCGAGCTCTTCGACGCCATGCAGCAAGAAGCTCTGCGCCAGGAAGAGCACATCGAGCTGATCGCCTCGGAAAACTACACCAGCCCAGCGGTGATGGAAGCCCAGGGTAGCGTGCTGACCAACAAGTACGCCGAAGGCTACCCGGGCAAGCGTTACTACGGTGGTTGCGAGCACGTCGACGTGGTCGAGCAGCTTGCCATAGACAGGGCCAAGGAGCTGTTCGGCGCCGACTATGCCAACGTCCAGCCGCATGCCGGTTCGCAAGCCAATGCCGCTGTCTACCTGGCCCTGCTGAGCGCCGGTGACACCATCCTGGGCATGAGCCTGGCCCACGGCGGTCACCTGACCCACGGCGCCAGCGTTTCCTCCTCCGGTAAGCTGTACAACGCCGTGCAGTACGGCATCGACGGCAACGGCCTGATCGATTACGACGAAGTCGAGCGCCTGGCCGTCGAGCACAAGCCGAAGATGATCGTGGCCGGCTTCAGCGCCTACTCCCAGGTGCTGGACTTCCCGCGCTTCCGCGCCATCGCCGACAAGGTCGGTGCTTACCTGTTCGTCGACATGGCCCACGTGGCCGGCCTGGTGGCCGCTGGCGTGTACCCGAACCCGGTGCCGTTCGCCGACGTGGTCACCACCACCACCCACAAGACCCTGCGTGGCCCGCGCGGCGGCCTGATTCTCGCCAAGGCCAACGCCGAGATCGAGAAGAAGCTCAACTCCGCGGTATTCCCGGGCGCCCAGGGCGGCCCACTGGAGCACGTCATCGCCGCCAAGGCGATCTGCTTCAAGGAAGCGCTGCAGCCCGAGTTCAAGACCTACCAGCAGCAGGTCGTGAAAAACGCCAAGGCCATGGCCAGCGTGTTCATCGAGCGCGGCTTCGACGTGGTCTCCGGCGGCACCGAGAACCACCTGTTCCTGCTCTCGCTGATCAAGCAGGACATCTCCGGTAAGGACGCTGACGCCGCACTGGGCAAAGCCTTCATCACCGTCAACAAGAACTCGGTACCGAACGACCCGCGTTCACCGTTCGTGACCTCGGGCCTGCGCTTCGGCACCCCGGCCGTGACCACCCGCGGTTTCAAGGAAGCCGAGTGCCGCGAACTGGCTGGCTGGATCTGCGACATCCTCGCCGACCTGAACAACGACGCGGTGATCGACGCCGTGCGCGAGAAGGTCAAGGCCATCTGCGCCAAGCTGCCGGTGTACGGTAAGTAAGCCACCGCGCTGCAAACCAAGAGCCCGGCTGATGCCGGGCTTTTTTATGCCTGCCGTCCCGTTCCGAGCACGCCCGCGAACAGCAGGCACATACAGCTGCCGCAAACGAAAAAACCGCGCAAGGGCGCGGTTTTTTCGGCGGGTCTTTCAGGTGGGGATCATGCGGCTATGCCGCCGCTTCGATCACCGCGCTGCAGCGGCGGGTGCGGCAGCTGCCGTGCACGGTGCACTGGCGCCCAGGCCGGCGGTCATGCTCTCGACGTTGTTGAGCACATCGTTACCCTGGTTGACCTTCTGGGCCTTCTCCGCCGCTTCCATGCGCTGCGCGTAGGTGGTCGAATTCCCCTGGAAGCTCTGCTGGGTTTCCAGCACCGAGTTGGCAATGCTCAGCAGGCTGCGGCCCGTGGAGATCAGGTTGTCGGAGGTGCTTGGCGTGCACGGGGCGGCGCCATTGGCGGCTACCTGGGAGCTGTGCAAGCCCTGGCTTTGCGTGTTCTGCGGCAGACAGCCGACAAGGCTGACCAGTACCGGTGCCACAAGCATAGCCCCAAGCGTTCCTTTGATACCCATGTCAGTTCCCTCGGTCACTGGGCTCCGGCCCGGTGCCGAAGCGATGTCGGGGATTCTAGAAAGCGTGCCGGCCTGGCGAAATAGTACGGATGTGCTAAAGGCACTTTACCCCCCACCCACGCCTTGCACCGCCAAGCGGCGGCGGCCTATGGTGAGTGGATATCCGCAGCAGCGCACCGGGAACCGTCATGCTGGCCACCGCTTCTCCGCAATACGACGTCGAACGCGCCCAGGCGGTGGTACGCCTGGTCATCGCGCCCATAGCGCTCGGCTACACCCTGCTGATGCATCTGCGCTCGGCCATCGACAACGTCCTGGCCGGCTCGATTCTGCTGCTCGGGGCGCTGTTCATGACCGCCTCCCTGGCCCTGTGGATCGATATCCGCCGGCGCCCCGGGCACTATCCGGTGCGCCGCGTGCTGACCATGCTGGGCGACTACACCTGTATCACCGTGGCCATCGCCTTTGGCGGCGAGCCGATGCTGCCGATCTACGCCATCCTGATCTGGGTGACGGTGGGCTACGGCCTGCGCTACGGCTCCAGCTACCTGCTGGTGGCGACCATTCTCGCCACCCTGTCGCTGCTGATCATCGCCGGCACCTCGGCCTACTGGCAGTCGCAGCCCTACCTGATCGTCACCATGCTGCTCACCACCCTGATGGTGCCGGCCTATATGCACGCCCTGCTCAAGCGCTCGCGCCTGGCCGCCGAGGCCGAGCAGGCCGCCAACCGTGCCAAGTCGCAGTTTCTCGCCCAGGCCAGCCACGACCTGCGCCAGCCCATCCACTCCATCAGCCTGTTCACCGCCTGCCTGCGCGACAGCAGCCTGGACGGCGAGCAGCACCGCCTGGTGGAGAATATCGACAAGTCCCTGAACAGCGTCGCCCGCCTGTTCCGCTCGATCCTCGACATGTACTCGCTGGACAGCGGCAAAGTGGTCGCGCACCTGGAACCGCTGCCGCTGCAGGGCCTGCTGCGCCAGTTGATCCAGCAGAACACCGAAGCGGCGCGCTGGGCTGGCGTGCAGATCCGCCTGCACTGCCCGGACGTGCATGTGCTCGCCGACCAGGGCCTGCTGACCACCATGCTGCAGAACCTGCTCTCCAACGCCCTCAAGTACGCCCCCGGCCAGCCCATGCTGATCGGCTGCCGGCGGCGTGGCACCAACCTGTCCATCGAGCTCTACGACAAGGGCCGCGGCATCGCCGAGGCGCACCTGGACAACATCTTCGAGGAGTTCTACCGGGTGCGCCAAGCCCGCGACAGCGACGTCGAAGGCATGGGCCTGGGGCTGACCATCGTGCGCCGCCTGGGCAAACTGATGAACCTGCAGGTGCGCATCCGCTCCGTGGAAGGCAAAGGCACCCTGGCCGCCATCGACGGCCTGCAACTGGCCAGCGCGCCCGCCGAGCAGGCGCCTGCGCAATCCGCCAGGCCCCAGGCGCCGAGCATGCTCAACGGCCTGCGCGTGTGCCTGATCGAGGATGACCAGAACGTGCTGCTGGCCACCGCCACCCTGCTGAAGAAATGGGGTTGCGTGGTCGACACCTACACCTCGCTGCCCGAGGTGGCGGCGGAGATCGACCTGGTGGTGACCGACTTCGACCTCGGCCTGGAAGCCTCCGGTGCCGACTGCATCGCCCATGTGCGCGCCCTCGCCGCCCGCCAGGTACCGGCCATCATCATGACCGGCCACGACGTGCGCCGCGTGCAGGAAGCGGTGGGCGACGAGCAGATTCCGATCCTTTCCAAGCCCGTGCAACCGGCCGAACTGCGCTCCCTGCTGGTAGCGCTGAAACTCAAGGCTCAGGCGGCCTAGCGTAGGCCGGCCTTGGCGCCCATGGCCGCTGCCGCGGCGCGGCTACTGACATCCAGCGTACGCATCAGCGCCGACACGTGGATGCGCACGGTAAAGGGCGAGATATCCAATTCGCGGGCGATTTCCTTGTTGGCCAGGCCGCGCACCAGCAGGCGCAGCACATCCTGCTGCCGCGGCGTCAGCTGCTCCAGCAAATGCCGCGCCTCGGCGAAGGCCGGCACGCCGGGTGGCCCCAGGGTCAGCACGAACTCCCCGTCACGCACCGCCCGCAACGCTTCGGCGATCTCGTCGGGCGGTGTGGCCTTGCCGATGAAGCCATCGGCCCCCGCCGCCATCACCTCGTCGATCAACTCGCGGTTGTCGACCATCGACACGATCACGATGGAGCTGCGCGTGAAGCGCTGACGCAAGCCGCCAATGGCCTGCGGTGATTGCCCGGGGAACAGCAGGTCGAGCATGAACAGGCTGGGCGGCGCACCGGCAGTGGCCAGGGCCAGCACCTCGTCCATATCGCCGGCCTCGAGAATGCAGGCATGGGGAAACACCCGCTGCGCGATGCGGCTAAGCCCCTCGCGGAAAACCGGGTGATCATCGGCCACGATGATGCGTTCCTGTGGGGAGCGGTCGGACAATGGAGCAATAGTGGTCATCGCGTCAGACTAAAGCCGAATGCCTGTCAGTACCAGCGTCTGGTTCACAGCACGTCCCAGCCAACATCCATGACCAGGCACTGCCTGCGCATGGGGCTTGGAACGGCCGTTGGCCTGATTCGGCGCCGCCCTGGCGCCAGAACCGCCAGGACGTACCGGTATAACGGCAGCAAACGCACGCGCCGCTATCGATCGCGGCGCCGCGCCCTTCATTGCCGACGCAGGAAGTGCACGCTGAACAGCTGCGCCGGGTCACGCCACATGGCCACCGAGGCAAAGCCGCATTCGCCAGCCAAGGCACAGAAGCCGCCGGGCGTGTATTTGTACGAGTTCTCCGTGTGCAGGGTTTCGCCGGCGGCGAACTGGAACACACGGCCTTCGATACGCACCTGCTGCGCCTGCCGGCTGACCAGGTGCATCTCGATGCGCGACGCCTGCTCGTTATAAAAAGCCCGGTGCTCGAAGCGCTGCGGGTCGATGTCGCTGTCCAGTTCGCTGCGGATACGTTCGAGCAGGTTGAGGTTGAACAGCGCGGTCACCCCTGCCGCATCGTTATAGGCACGCTCCAGCACCTGGCGATCCTTGACCAGATCCACACCGATCAGCAAGCCACTGTCGGCCGGCAGCGCCTGGTGCAGGTTGCGCAGAAAGGCGCGGGCCTCGCTCGGGTCGAAATTGCCGATACTCGAACCCGGAAAGAACGCCAGCGGCCGCTGGCCCAAGGCTTCAGCAGGCAATTTCAGCGGCTGGCTGAAGTCGGCGCACAGCGCGTGCACATCCAGCCAGCGATAGTCGGCGGCCAGGCGGCGCGTGCAAATATCCAGAAACTCCCGGGAGATATCGATGCCCAGGTAGCGCGCCGGCCGCAGCGCTTCGAGCAGCAAACGAATCTTGCGGCTGGCGCCACTGCCCAGTTCCACCAGGCTGGCGTTGCGCCCGGCCAGCTCGGCGATGGCGCCTGCCGCCAGGCGCAGGATGGTTTCCTCGGTGCGCGTCGGGTAGTACTCCGGCTGCTGGCAGATCAGCTCGAACAGCTGGGAACCGCGGTGATCGTAGAAGAACTTCGGCGACATCGCCTTCGGGCTGGCCGCGAAGCCGCGCAGCACCTCCTCGCGCAGCGCCTGCTTCTCCGGGCTCTGGGATTGTGCCTGGGTACGGATTGCCAACGCCATGCTCAGAGCTCCTTGGCCAGGCGCAGGCCGGAGAACTGCCAGCGCATGGTGGGGTAGAAGAAGTTGCGATAGGTGGGCCGCACATGGTCTTCCGGGGTGGCGCAGCTGCCGCCGCGCAACACCATCTGCCCGGACATAAACTTGCCGTTGTACTCACCCAGGCTACCGCCCAGCGGCCGGAAGCCGGGGTACGGCCGGTAGGCGCTGGCGGTCCACTCCCAGACGTCGCCATACAGCTGCTGCAGCCCCTCTCCCGCCTCCGCGGCCACCGGCTGCAGGTGATCGTTCTCGACGAAGTTGCCCCACAGCGGCTCGTCCTGTGCAGCCACTTCCCACTCCTCCTCGCGGGGCAAGCGCGCCTGCGCCCAGGTGGCGAAGGCCTCGGCCTCGAAGTAGCTGAGGTGGCAGACCGGCGCATCGAGGTCCAACTCGCGCGGGCCGCCCAGGGTCAGCTCCAGCCAGGTGTCGCCCTCGCGCTGCCAATACAGCGGCGCCTGCCAGCCGGCACGCTGGATATGATCCCAACCGTCCGCCAGCCACAGCGCGGTGCTGCGGTAACCGCCAGCGCGGATGAACTCGAGATATTCGCCATTGCTCACCGGCCGGCTGGCGAGCTGGAAGGCCTCGGCGAACACCCGGTGCTGCGGTCGCTCGCAATCGAAGGCAAAACCCTCGCCACTATGGCCGACATGGCGCAGCCCGGCGGGGAATTGAATCCAGCGCAGCTCGGGCGCAGCGGCATTGCTCGGTTTGAGGTCGTGACGGTAAACCGGGCGCAACGGGTTCTGCGCCAGGATGTGCTTGATATCCATCAGCAGCAGCTCCTGGTGCTGCTGCTCGTGCTCCAACCCCAGCTCGACCCGCTGCAGCACCTCGTCGGGCAGCTCACCGCCACGCTGGCTGAACAGCTGCTCCATGCCCAGATCGACATGGCTGCGATAGGCATACACCTCGCTCACCGTCGGCCGCGACAACAACCCCCGCCGCGCCCGCTCGAAGGGCGTGCCGTGGGTCTTGTAGTAGGAATTGAAGAGATGGTCGTAGCGCTCGTCCAGCGGGCGATAGCCCGGCAGGAAGGGCTGCAGCACAAAGGCCTCGAAGAACCAGGTGACATGGGCCAGGTGCCATTTTGGCGGGCTGACATCGGGCATGCTCTGGATCACATAATCCTCGGCCTCCAACGGCTCGCAGAGCCGTTCACTGGCGGCGCGCACGCGCTGGTAACGCTGCCATAGCTGTTCGACGTGTAGCGGTGAAGTGGCGATCCTGCTGGTGCGGTCTCGCATAACACGCATCCTGTGCCGGCGCCGCGGAACGCGGCGGTTCTAAAGCCGACTGGGTGAGTGTGGGAAAGGTTCAGGAAAGTGGCTGGGTGGTGCGGATGGCAGTTACGGCGCGCGGCATAAATACAAAAGCCGCGCAGTGCGCGGCTTTAGAAATGGTGGGCCCACATGGACTCGAACCGTTTACTTCACCTTCAAAAAAACGGGTGTCACTAACGTAGCTTCACCCTTCCGATCATTGCCCTGCCTGCAAGGTTATTCGGGCGTCGACCTTGCCGGTGTCCGCACGATCAAGGTTGACGTCACTCAGACGCACGCCTTTGCTCTGCAAGTCGCTGAGCCACAACAGTAGCGGTTCGAACGGCACCTTGGCCATGGAGATCAGCAGCCCGCCGCTATCGTTGTCCAGGCGTTCCAGGGGCAAGCCGCGCTGCTGGGCGGTGGCGGTCACCAGGCCCTGCAATTGCTCGGGCTCGAGCGTCACCTTGGCAGCGCCCGCTCCGCGAACCTTGGAAGCGTTCTCCTGGATGTAGGTGTAGAGCACCTGCTGGCTCTGGTAGTACTCTCGGGCTCGGTCCAGACGTTTGACGAGCGGTTGCCAGACCATCACGTAGAGCAGCGTCAGGGCGAGGAACCCGGCCAGCACCGACAGCGCCAGGCGCTCACGGCTGGGCAGGTGCTGCCAGCGCTGGATCAGGGGCGATTGCCGCAGCTGGGCCAGCGTTTGTTCTTTCCACAAAGCCAGGGCCTTCATGCACCACCTCCCAGCACTACACGGGCGGTAATGCCCTGCTCTTCACGGCTGGCAGACCCCAATTGCACCTTCAGCCCCCCTTCCACCAGGCGCTGGCGCAATTGCTCCAGTGCGGCGAAATCCTTGGCGCGCACCTGCAAGGCCAGATCGCCACGCACCTGACTGTAATCCACCTGCACAACCGACAACGGCGACTTGGCCTCGGCAATGGCAACTGAAGCCTGCTCCAGCATGTTGATGAATCCGCCTTCACTGCGCTGGCCCTGATTCAGGTGCTCGGCGAACTGCGCTCGGAGGTTGACGATGCGCTGATCCTCGGGGAACAGCTCCTTGTACAGCGCCACACTGGCGGCATTGTAGGCATCGCCTTGGCGCTCCAGCTGCCAGGCCTGAACCATGCCGAAGCCGACGTAGCACAACGCCCACAGCCCCAGCACGGCAACGAACGGCCGCCAGATAGCCCAGGCCTTGTTGTCGCTGCGCGGCGCGAACTCGCCCTGCGCGAGATCGACTGCATGGGCGCGGCCCTGAGCGAGCAAGTGGTAAGGCGCATCGCTAATGCTGGGCTGCACCAGGGTGCCGCAGAAATTGCGAAACTGCGGCCAGCGCTCGGCCGCGACGGCCAGACGTGCCTCCAGTTCACCACCGAGCAACACGCGCTCGCCCAGTTGCAGAGCCTGCTCACCGTCCCGGGGCAGCAGATCGGCGTCCAGATAGATGGCGGCGATGTTCAGTTGCAGCGCCTGCAGGTCGTCCAGCCAGCCACCGAGCAGGGCACGGCGTATCGCAAATACTCGGTAGCGCCCGTCGCTGGTCATTTCACCAAGGGCCAGGTGGAAGAGTTCGACCTCTTCGGCCAGCAACTCCTCCACCGCGTATGGCAGTGCCTGGCGCATCCAACGCGCCTTTTGCGTAGGCAGGCCGATCAGAAACGCACTGGCCACTTCCATCGGCAATACCAGTGCTACCGGTCGCCCCTCCAGGCTCTGTGCGCACTCCTCGGCGGACAACCACTGGCCGTCGCCATTTTCGCGCTGCCAATACATCAGGCTCTGCTCGCCCAATTTGCGGCCAACGGCAGCGGGCAAGAAAAGGCAGTCCATGGTCATTCTCCAGATGGCTCGGCTACCGGGCTCAAGTAGCCCGGCTGGCCCGTGTCTCGGCGCAGCACCCGCACCACGCCCTTGGGGTCGCGTTGCAGGGTGCTGAGCAATACCAAGCGGCGGTCGCCCAGACGTACTTCGCTGCGCACCTGATAATAGGCGCTGCCCACTCCCAGGCCGGCGGCCGTCACCCCGGTGCCGGCCAGGGCCGGCTGATCGAGGAAGCTGCGCAACTCCTTGTAACCTTCACGGCCCCGCCCGGCGAGCAGGCTTTGGGCCGATGCAGGGTCCAGGCTATCGCCCAGGCTGGATAGCACCATGGCGCTGGCGGTGTTGACGTTGAGCGGCACCTTGCCTGGCAGCACCGCGACGTAAGGCAGCAAGCGGCGGTAATGCTGCTCGGTCATGCCCTGCAGCAGACGCAGCTCGGAGATGTCCTGCATCTCATGGCCGGCGGTGCGATAGGGTGGCTGCATGAGCAGATAATGATTGTCTTCTGCACCATATTCACCTGTGGGCTCCTGATCCTTGTCGAGCCAGTCGACCAGCCGCTCGGCATAGGGCTCGTCGATCTTTAGGCGCAGCAGTAGACGCTGGAAGCGTTTTACCGCCAGGTCATTACGGCGCTCGTCCTGCACCAGGCTGTTGAGGTTGAAGCGCCCGGCAAGGTCCTCGATGGCGACGCCTATTTCGCCTCCATCGATGGGAAATACCGGGAGCGGCTTGGCCCAACTTTCTAGAGGGTGGTCGATGGTGGCGCGAGGATCGACGCCCGGGGCTTTCAGATCGCGCAGCAGCACCGCCTGCCCAAGCGCCTCGCCGCCCAGGGCGTATTGCCAGGCCTGGCTGATCGCCAACTGATTGCCGGCATTGCGAATCGACAATTGCTGGCGGGCAATCAAGCCGGCGCACACCAGGGTGACGATGGTCACCACCAGCAATACGGTAATCAGGGCTACACCGCGCTGGCGCTTCACTGCGGGGCTCCGTTGTCGCCGACGCCACTTTCGCCATCAGACGGCTTCTCGGCCGGCGCCGTACCGCCCGGCTCCTCCTCGCCCGGTTGTTCGCCATCGGGCGGCTGCGCATCACGCTCTTCCTCCGCCATGGCCGGTTCCGGCAGCCGATACAGGCGGCTGAGCTCGCCGTAGTGACGGTGTTCGATCTTCACCTCGAGCGCCAGGGGCATGCGCTTTTTCGCATCTTCCGCGCTGAAATTGCCCTGGCTAGGCGGCCACTGCTCCTGCCACTGACCCTGATCGTCGAGAAACCGCAGGTTCATCGACTGCACACCGGTAAGCACCTTCTGCACCCGTGGCTGGCTATCGACCGCCTGGTCGAGCACGTTCCAATACAGGCGTTCCAGGGTTTCTCCAGCCAGGCGCCAGCGCACTCGCTGTACTTGGGCTCGCGCACCACCCAGCGGGTTGCGCCAGCCGTTGCGGCTGAACTCCAGCGCCGCATTGCCATCGCTGGCACCCAACTCGCCAAGTAACGTGGCGCGCTCGTCACCATAGGCATCGCGCACGCTGCGATTGAGGGTCTGGTTGATGTCACGATCCAGCGAGGCGAAGGCACGGCTCAGTTCGCGCAGGTCGCGCTCGTGCTGACGGGTCGCCTCATCGGTCTTCAGCACGGTGGAAAGCATGCGGTAGGTGCCCATGGCCAGCAGGGAAAAGATCGCCACGGCGATCATCACCTCCAGCAGAGTGAAGCCGCGCTGACGGCACATCAGCTACGCACCACGAGAAAACCGACCAGACTGTGCACCGAGCGCTCTTTCACCGGGCCGCTGCTGCCACGCTCGGCCTTGGGAGCCACCCATACGGTGACGCGGCGCATACCCTTGTCACTGGTGCTCTCCACTTCACTGTGGGTTTCCCACTGGCGGCCACCGTACTCCAGGCTCTTGTCTTCACGGCCCTCACCGGGCGTGGGGAATTTCAATTGCAGTTCGCTCACGCGGTTTTCGGCAATCCAGCCAGCCAGGGTCTTGGCCTCCAGTTGCTGGGCCACGATAAGGCTGCGGCTGCTGGCGGTCAGCACCGAGGCGGCTACAGTGGCGAAAATCGCCAGGGCAACCAGTACTTCAAGCAGGGTAAAACCGCGCTGACGGCTCATGGACGGTCGTCCATATCGACACTGGGCAACTGGTAGCCGTCACTCGCCAAGGCATAGGCATTGCCGCCGGCGCGGCGCTCTTCGAGGCGCAGGCGAAACGGCGAGAGCTCGCCACTGGAGAGAATCAGCAGTTGCGGCACCAGGGGTTCTTTCTTTTCCTCGCGGTTGCTGGCCAGGCCGGGCTGATCGTCCTGCACCTCAGGCTCGGGCAACTTGAGTGCTTCGCCGTCCAGCTCCAGAGTAAGGCGCAGGCTGGCCGGGGCACGGTGTTCCTTCTGGCTGTCGGCCTCGCTCCATGTACCGGAGAGGCTGTCATAGATCAGCACCTGATAACTCTCGGGCGTGACCCGCAGGCCGTATTCCTGGCCATCGAGCACGGCCTCGTCGGCCAACACGCCGATCAGCGCGGCCAGGCGCTCGGCTTCGTTACGCAACTCGCGGCTACCACTGCTGCTGCCGATGGACAGCACCGCCATGCTGACCATGGTGCCGATGATGACCAGCACCACCAGCAATTCGATCAGAGTAAAGCCGCGGGCCTGGCGCATTTATGCTCAGTTTTCCCAGTTACCGATATCGGCGTCGCTGTCGGTGCCACCCTCTTTACCGTCAGCGCCCAGCGAGTACAGGTCGAACGGGCCTTTGGTACCCGGGGCCAGGTACTGATAGGGATTGCCCCATGGATCGACCGGCAGGCGTGCAAGGTAGCCGTCCTTGTTCCAGTTCTTCGGTGCCGGATTGCCGCTGGGCTTTTTCACCAGGGCTTCGAGCCCCTGCTGGGTGCTCGGGTAGGCGAAGTTGTCGAGCTTGTACATGTTCAACGCGGCTGAAATCGCTTTGACGTCACCGCTGGCGACGGTGATCTTGGCCTGATCCGGACGGCTCATCACCTGCGGGACGATCAGCGCGGCAAGGATGCCGAGGATGACCACCACCACCATGATCTCGATCAGCGTAAAGCCCGCTTGCTTGAATCTTTTATTCACGTGTCACCCCACGAGTTGGTTAAGAGAAAGAATCGGCAGCAGGATGGCCAGTACGATCACCAGCACCACCGCGCCCATGAATACCAGCATCAACGGCTCGAACAGCCCGACCAGCATGGCGATGCGCGCGGCCAGGTCATTTTCCTGGTTACGCGCGGTGCGCGAGAGCATCTGGTCGAGCTCACCGGACTTCTCGCCGCTGGCGATCATATGCCGCATCATCGGCGGGAATTCGTTGGTCTGCTCCAGGCTGCGGGTCAGGCTGCCGCCCTCGCGCACCTTCTGCGCCGCCACCTGCACCTTGGCGCGAATGGAACGGTTGCTGATCACCTGGGAGGAAATAACCAGCGCATCCACCAGCGGCACACCGCTTCGAGTGAGGATTGCGAGAGTCGAGGCGAACCGCGCGGTATCGGTAGCCCGGGCCAGGCGACCAATCACCGGCAGGCGCAGCAACACGATATGCCAGCGCAGGCGCGTAGCGTCACGGCGCAACGCAGCGCGGGCCATCCCGGCGCCGGCCACGGCGCCGACCAGGAACAACCAGCCCCAGTTCTTCACCAGATCGCTGGCGGCGATCAGGCCACGGGTCAATGCTGGCAGCCGCTGGCCGGAGTCCAGGAATACCTTGACCACGTCCGGCACCACATAGCCGAGCAGAAAGCCGACGATGATCAGCGAGGTGGCCATCAGAATCAGCGGGTACAGCAACGCCAGCTGTACCCGTTGCCGCGACTGCTGACGCTGCTCGGTGTAATCGGCCAACTGCTCCAGGACCAGTGACAGATGCCCGGCATGCTCGCCCGCCGCCACCGTGGCGCGGTACAGTTCGGGAAATGCGGATGGGTATTCCTTGAGGCTGTTGGCCAGGCTGTTGCCCTCCAGCACCCGGGAGCGTACCGCCAGCATCATCGCCTTCACCCGTGGCGTTTCGCTCTGCTCGGCAACAGCCAGCAGTGCCTCCTCGATGGGCATGGCCGCTTGTACCAAGGTCGCCAGCTGCCGTGTCAGCAAGGCGAGGTCGGCCGCCGACAGGCCGCGCTGAAAACTCCAGCCGGCGCCGCTGTTGCGCTCCTTGTGGCTGCGGGTAGGCTTCACATCCAGCGGCGCCAATTGCTTATCGCGCAGCAGCTGGCGCACCTGGCGGGCGCTGTCACCCTCCATTACGCCCTTGCGCTGCTGGCCCCGGCTGTCGAGGGCGATGTACTCGAAGGCGGCCATTATTCCTCGCGGCTCACACGCAATACTTCTTCGA
The DNA here is from genome assembly GCF_031119625.1 of Pseudomonas sp. G34. Lineage (GTDB taxonomy): Bacteria > Pseudomonadota > Gammaproteobacteria > Pseudomonadales > Pseudomonadaceae > Aquipseudomonas. Next base: position 127,796 of record NZ_JAVHZV010000023.1, on the reverse strand, counting down.
CCGTGGTCACCCCGGCCAATACGTTGCGCCGGCCATCATCACGGATGCTGGGGCCGCTGGTGCGGGCGTGGCGGGTCATTTCCTGCTCGGAAGCGGCGTTATGGACCAGGGTGCGCATATGGTCATCGAAGACCACCAGCTCATAGATGCCGGTACGACCGCGGTAGCCGATCTGATTGCAGTGGCTACAGCCCTTGGCGTGGTAGAGGGTGGGCATGGTGTCCGGGTCGATGCCGAGCAGCGCGCATTCCGCGGCGTCGGCCTGGTACGGCACCTTGCATACGGGGCACAGCGTGCGCACCAGGCGCTGGGCCAGCACGCCGAGCAGCGAGGATGACAGCAGAAACGGCTCGATACCCATATCCACCAGGCGGGTAATGGCACCGATGGCCGAGTTGGTGTGCAGGGTAGAGAGCACAAGGTGGCCGGTGAGCGACGCCTGTACCGCGATCTCGGCAGTTTCCCGGTCGCGGATCTCGCCCACCATCACCACGTCCGGGTCCTGACGCAGGATCGCCCGCAGACCACGGGCGAAGGTCATGTCCACCTTGGAATTCACCTGGGTCTGGCCGATGCCCTCCAGGTGGTATTCGATAGGGTCTTCCACGGTGAGGATGTTACGTGTGCCGTTGTTCAGGCTCACCAGGCTGGCATACAGGGTGGTGGTCTTACCCGAGCCGGTGGGGCCGGTCACCAGAATGATTCCGTGGGGCTTGCGCACCACCTCTTCCATCAAACGCTGATCGCGCGGGCTCATACCCAGGTGAGTAAGAGTCAGGCGCCCTGCTTGTTTATCCAGCAGGCGCAAAACCACTCGCTCGCCATTGGCCGAGGGCAGTGTCGACACCCGCACATCCACCTCTCGCCCACCGACCCGCAATGAAATGCGCCCATCCTGCGGCACGCGCTTCTCGGCGATATCCAGCTTGGCCATGACCTTGATCCGCGATACCAGCAAGCCGGCCAACTCGCGACGCGGCTGGACCATCTCGCGCAGAATGCCGTCAATGCGGAAGCGCACCACCAAACGTTTCTCGAAGGTCTCCACATGGATATCCGAGGCGTTTTCCTTCACCGCTTCGGAGAGGATGGCGTTGATCAAGCGGATGATCGGCGCGTCGTCCTCCTGCTCCATCAGGTCTTCGGTTTCCGGCAAACGCTCCGCGAGGCTGGCCAGATCCATGTCATCGCCCAGGCCCTCCACCATCTGCATGGCAGCGGACGAGTCCTGCTGATAAGCCTCGCTCAACGCCTGGTCGAACGTAGCGATATCCACTTCCGCTACATCCAGCGGCAGCCCTGCAAAACGTAACGCCTCCCCCACCGCAGGCAATGACACCCCCGGGCGATAGACCACACGCGCCCCATCTGCCCCGAGGTGCAACAAGACCCCGTGACGCTTGGCAAAAGCAAACGGCAGGCGACGTAATGCGACCGGTTCGACGGAGGCATCAGGCGTATCGAAAGAAGGAGAAACCGACATCGCACAATCCATGTGTAAACAGCGACGGGATCGCAGGCCAAAAAGCCCGCAGGCAGCACCAGACGGGTGCTGGCTATTGGATGGCAATTAAATCACAGGTTGGGGGGCGAATAGGTCGATCACTGCACATTGCCCATCGTCGCTAACGAGCCGCTACGGCCTAAAGACAGCTCGTAGCGGCTCGCACAGCCCTTAGCTAGCTCCTTGCTCAAGCAAATGAAGGATTTCACTTTCGTCGAGCAGCTTGGCAAGTTGAGCAGCCGATACGCCATCATCGTTTACTGAGGATCGGTCTACCACCGAGCAAACTAGGACTGTCGGCACTTGCAAACTCCAGCCCACTAAACTCGGGAAGGTTGAATACCCTACCAGCAGGCGAGAAACATCTTTTTGATTAGCTAAATTGCTCACCGCACTCCCTCCTGAGGGAGTCCTTTAGATTATCAATGGCCTGCCTAGTGCCCTTGATCTATATGACGATTTTTTTAGCCCACAGTGTCAAATGTTAATCAGCAGACCATACTAATTATTCCACTCCCTACATATGTAGGGGGCGCACCAACGTGAACGCCATGCTGGTCTCACTTGACACCTTGAACCGAAAAAACCAGAACGGGCTGCTGGTGAAATTGATACACCTGGCGCGGGTGGCTTTTAGGATTCAGCGGATTCCACGACGCTGAGCGCGCCAGCCGTCATCACTCTTGCTGGTAGGATTCAGTCGGTAGCGCCTCGACTGGGGTATATATAGTCGAGACGTTTAAGCGCAGGGTTGTTGACGGGACGCTACGGCCTAGACGTAAGTCGTAGCGCTCTTTTGCGCCTGATATAAACACCCCATCTTATAAGGCGCTACTCGAAGTATGGCTCACCGGTACTCCAGTAAAAGTTGTATTTACTCTGCATACCCTTCAAATACGGGTCTATATCCACTGCCATTTGAAGAGCATGAATCAAGTCAATTCCATACACATCTATACTCCTTTCACGCAAACCGTCGAACTCAATGGTGCAACTGGCCGCACCAGGATCAAAATTAAAATCCACCGACTCCTTTTCTAAAAGGCATGGCACACCAATGTTGACGGTAAACTCTCTCTGAGCAGACTCTCCCTTCATGGAGTAAAGAAGCTCTCTTTTAGCAATTACGTTCATTATTCCCATATAAATTACTCCCACCCCATGCACTGGCGATACGCTGTATTAGCAGCCTCATAACACCTCATTCTTTTCCTAGGCTCCAAACCATAGCAAGTGTTCAGAATGCTATTTTTGAGAGCTTGACAGTTTTTTCTGTCCTCTTCAGGTTCGCACATATTGTCGCTACCGCTTGTAGACATCGGCGGCGCAAGTGGAGGAAGAGTCAGTCCTTTACCAGGAACCCAAGCTACCCCGCGAGGAGGTAAGGTTACAGATGTCTTTGGCCCGCTAACGATTGATGTCCTTACAGCTGTATTAAAAAGCCCAGACAATAGTCGCAGCGCATTCAACCCCTCAGGATCAATTACATTTATAGGGTTTCCTTCCACATATCCGTAAGTATTGAGCCCACCCGCTAACCCAATCGGATCACTCTCGACATAGCGCCCGGTCTCCGGGTCGTATTCCCTGAAGTAGTTGTAGTGCAGCCCGCTTTCACTGTCGTAGTACTGCCCGGGGAAGCGCAGGTTGATGGCCTGCAAGCCGCTGTTCGGTGCGCTGATCGCATCGCCTTCACCAAAGGCATCCGAGGCCCAGCGCCAGATTTCCTCACCGGCCTGATTGGTGGCCAGACGCGGGGTGTTGAGATGATCGGCGTGCAGGTAGAAACGTGTGCTGTTTGCTACTGCCCCGCTGGCGTTATATGTCAGGGCCAGGCCGCCGATCGGCAGGCTGTCGAGCCACAGGTAGTACTGGCTACTAAGCTTGACGCCGTTAGCGTTGTAGCGAGTTTCGCCCAGCAACTGACCATCCGGGCCATACAAAAAGGTGGTGACGCCGTCGCTAGTAAGCTTGTGGGTCCGTTGCCCGAGGGCGTTATAGCGGTACTCGGCGACCAAACTACCGCTGATCTTGACCTTGGCCAAGCGGCCTTGGGGGTCGTATTCCAGCTCGCGGGTGGCGCGATCCTTGGTCAGATTTCCCGCTGCATCGCTGCTGACAGCCTGGCCGTCGATCTGGGTCAGGCGGTTGCTGTTAGTGGCGTAGCTCAAGGTGGTGGACGTACTGTTCTGAGCCTGGCCATTGCTCAGGGTTGTCACCGTTTTAGTGGTGCGATTGCCCACGGCGTCATAAGCGTATGCCTGGCGCCGCGTGGCCTGCTCTTCCTGTGTCAGCCGATCGAGTTCGTCGTAACCATAGAGCAGGTCACCAAAGATGCCGCCCTGCAGGCTTTCGATATTGCTGTTGGCGTCGTAGCCATAGCTGGCTTGCCAGGGGCCGACACTTTGTTGAGTGAGGCGATAGTCCTGGTCATGGCTGCGCAGGAGTGTCATCCCATTGGCCCAGCTCAGGCTCTTAAGGGGGCCGAACGGCAGGTAGCTGATATCGCTGGCGAACGCAGTCGGCGACTGTGGGTTCTGAGCCGTGGTGACACCCGTGACCTGCCCTGCGCTATTGCGCGAATACGCGACGCTGATACCGCCGGGATAATCGATACGGACCAACTGATTGGCCGTGTCGTAGGCATAGGTCAGGTTGTCGTAAACGTCATTGCCGGCCACGTCGACGGAGCGAACCTGTTCGATCAGGTTGCCGCGGGCGTCGTAGACATAACCGGTAATGCCGCTGGCATCCTGGATGGCTGTCAGCCTGCCGATACCGTAATTGCCTTCGGCGGTGATGTCGTAGTGGTACTGGACATTCAACGCAGGACTGGCCGGATACTGGCGGCCGGTCAGTCGATTGAGCGCATCGTAGGTGTAGGTGGTCTTTACACCCCGGGCATCGGTCTTGCTGATGACGTTACCAGCCGCATCATGGGTGTAGGTGGTGGTTCCACTGTCCGGGCTGATCAGTTTGGTCAGGTTGCCGAGGCCGTCATATTCATAACGGGTGGTTACGCCACGCGGATCAACAACCTGAGTCAGGTTGTCCTGCGCATCGTAGGTCATGCCGGTGACACCCTCGAGCGGATCCGTGCTGGATACCAGGCGATTCAAGGCATCGTAGGCGCTGTTGGTGTCGTGCTGTTTGGGTGTACGGCTCAGCGTCGGATTATCGTTGAGGTCGTAGCCATAGCGGTGTGTCTGCCCTTCCGCACCGACCGCACGCAGCAAACGCCCCAGTTCGTCATAGGCCCAGGTCTGTTGTTGCGCCAAGGTGCCAGAGGCATCCTTAATACGCTGCGAGGTGCGGTTACCCATGGCGTCATAGCTGTAGTCGACAACCTCACCGAGGTTGTTGCTTATCTGGGTCAGCCGGCGGGCGGCGCTCCAGGTATAGGCCAACCAACTGCCGTCGCCCCGGGTTACCTTGGTGATCTGGCCAATCGCATCGTGCTCGAAACGGGTACTGGCGCCGGAAACACTGGTCGACGTCAGCCAGCCCTGAGGGGCGTACGTCAGGGTGGTGGTCACGCCATTGGCGTCCACCAGTGTTTGAGGGTTGCCGTAATTATCGAAGTTCGACAATTGGGTGGTGTGGCCAAGCGCGTTACTGACCTGGGTTAGCCGACCCTGGCTGTCGTAGCTGTAGGTGGTGATGTCATTGACATCAGTCCGCGGCCCATTGGCCGTTTCGATCAGGCCAAGGTCGTTATAGGTGTAACTCCAACTGCGTTCAGCAGCATGCCCAGCCGTAGCCAAGCAGGAAGCCAACGCAACAGCCAGCAGGCTTGCGCGATGCAAGGTTTTCATTGATCAGGTCCTTCTGAATTAACGGTTTTCGACGGTTCGACTGAGCTGTCTTCCCTGGTCGTCATATTGGTAACGCGTAATGCGGTCTGAGTCGGTAACTGCCAGCGGCAAATACAGTGATGGATGCCACTCGGTTGTTACCGTGCGAGCTTGCGCCGTGCCACTCGCCTCGGTTCGAGTGACCTCTAGGCCGCGCTCGTTGTAGCCGTAGGTGGTGACGATGCCCATGTTATCGGTTTTGGTTTTCAGAAGACCACGGTCATCGTAGGTAAAGGTGGAATTGCTACTCGGGCAATTCGGCGAAGGTTCTCCCTCGATCGCCACTACTTTTTTAATCCCATTGACTATCTGATACTGATAGTTTGTGACTTTACCTAAGGAATTAGTAACGCTGGTGGAACCATCAGCGTTATACGCAACACTTGTGTGATCAGCTCCATCCGCATGACCACTGGAAATTGCCCGTCCTGAAGCGTCATAAGTCCAGGTTGCATACCGCTCACCGTCCTCGTCAATGATGCCGGTTAAAAACCTAGAGTACATTTGGTTTTCGTACAAAAAACTCCGATTAGTAATTGAGCCAGCCTGATTCTTTTGAACACCTAGAAGCCGCCAATCACCGTCGTAAGAATACTCAACTTCCAGACCTTGAGCGCTTAGAGTAAGCGGCTGGTATTTTATATCTTGTGTAAATGTTAACTGCTCCCCAACATCACTCGTCACCGTCACATTATTGGCTGAGTAAACGAGCGAAACTGAACGCGCACTAGGAGAGCGTATCTCTACCAATCTGCCTTGCGAGTCGAACTGATAAATTTCCTGTAGATCACTCGAGTAGATCCAACGGTCGCCGACCAACTCAAGCTTCCCACGCTCGTCTGCCTCCGGCGTTGTGGTGGTACCCGACAACGAAAACAACCTCTCACGACCATCGGCTTGTATCAGGCGTATGGAATTAGCCGTCAGAACCAATCGATGAGAATAAGTATGCCGCCAGTAGCCATTGAAACTGTTATAGAAGCGGGCAAAACTCAGATTAGGAGATACGGCACTGACATAATCAACTTCAGCCTGGTACTTATTGCCAACAGCCACATTGATCGGATTACCCTGGCAGGATTCTGGGGGAGGTGCACCATTATTTTTTGACTGAATGAGCTCTGGTTCATAGGAGATAGTCATGGTATCGCTTGCCGAGCAGCCGCCCACGCTTCCTCTAACAAAAAGAAAGTTCAGTCCCGGCCGCAGAGTAACCCCAACACCTCGGCCCTCTAAGAACGAAACAGCCGCGGTAAATGAACCTGAATAATTGAAAAAGCTGGAGCCATTAAGGGTCGCCGTTACAGTGCCAAAGTCGCCCTCGGTTGCGCTTGCGCCGCCCTGACCATAGACAGTAATGCCCGGGCTGCGGACAGTCGCCCCATCACCAGGCGAGGTGAAACTTAATGTGCAAGCTTCAGAGGCTATTGGGGTGAAGCCAATGGCCAGTGCCAGTGGTAGATAACGCATGCATCCATTCTCCTTGCGTAGAGGTCTCTCACTCCCATGAGAGACGGCAAGGCACTCAATAGCAAAGCTGGAATAGAATCCCTACTCACCCGAAACAATAAGAAAAGAAACGGTCTACTCTTCCGAATAAATTTGAAATAGCTCACGTTTTCTGATGCCGCCGACAACCCCTGCCACATAGCTGTAACGACAGCCTGACAACGCTTCTCGGCAGATTCTAGCTTGGCAACGACCTTGATCCACGACACCAGCAAGCCGGCCAACTCGCGCCGCGGCTGGATCATCTCGCGCAGAATGCCGTCGATGCAGAAGCGCGCCACCAAACGTTTTCTCGAAAGTCTCCACATGGATGTCCGAGGCGTTTTCCTTCACCGCTTCGGAGAGGAGCGCGTTGATCAAAATGATCGGCGCATCGTCCTCCTGCTCCAGCAGGTCTTCGGTTTCCGGCAAACGCTCCGCCAGGCTTGCGAGATCCATATCATCACCCAGGCCCTCCACCATCTGCATAGCAGCGGATGAGTTCTGCTGGTAGGCCTCGCTCAACACCTGGTCGAAGGTAGCGATATCCACTTCTGCGATATCCAGCGGCAACCCTGCAAAACGCAATGTCTCCCCCCACCGCCGGCAATGACGCTCCCGGGCGATAAACCACACGCACCCCATCTGCCCCCTGGTGCACCAACACCCCGTGGCGCTTGGCAAAGGCGAACGGCAGGCGAGGCAGCGCGACCGGTTCAGCGGCGGCATCAGGCGCATCGAAAGAAGGGGAAACCGACATCGCACAATCCATGTGTAAACAGCGACGGAATCGCAGGCCCAAAAGCCCGGCAGGCAGCGCCAGTGGGGTACTGGCTATAGGATGGCAATTAAATCACAGGTTGGGGGGTGAATAGGTCGATCAATGCACATTGCCCATCGTCGCTAACGAGCCGCTACGGCCTAAAGACAGCTCGTAGCGGCTCGCACAGCCCTTTAGCGAACTCTTTGCTCAAGCAAATGAAGGATTTCACCTTTGTCGAGCAGCTTGGCAGTTGAGCAGCCGAGACTTCTTAGGTGCAATAGTAATAAATGCATAACAAGCTAATCCTGATGTAGAACAAAGAAAATTCAAATCAAAAACCCAAATAAATCCTCAACAACCCTTGCATACTCCTCATCAGAGCTTATGGAGTCTCGCCTGGCTGACACAAGTCGTTCAAAGTCTTGACTTCCATAACGATAAAAATCTCCTTGGAGTGGTTCATCCTCAGCCGACTCATCACCTTCTACATAGACAACCAAACATTTAAACCACTGATAGTTTCGAGTCCACCGGCTAATTTGGCTCAGGTTCACGTCGCTATCGTGCCAGCTAATTACAGCCGTCAAACCTCGGCATAACATGTTTTGCGGGAAATCAAAGTCCTGCATCAACTGAAAGAGATCGCTCCATTGAGGGGGAACATCCTCAGGGAAATCAGGGCGCGTATCTCGCATCAGAAAACAATTCAACATCGCAATAGTTTCAGCATCTGCTGCAACAATGCCAGCCATGATATTCCAAGACAAAAGTCACTCCTTAAAACGCGAGATGCTGCTCTTCAACCAAGGTGCTGCTGCAGGTGACGCGAACAATTCTTTAAGTTTTTCGACAAGTAATGCTTTTGACTCACTTAGGAAAGAAGCCTGGCTCCGCAAGACGGTAGCCAACAGATCATCCATAACTTCTTGGATATCTTCCCTTATCGACTCTGGATTTTGCACTTTGATTAGCAACTCATTAAACAGTTGCACGGCGTACAGAACGTAAAAATCTTTTTCTTCATCCGAGCTCATTAGGCGTCGCCGCGCATCATACATAAATTTGTAGATCGCGCCTACATAGATATCATTTAAATCATGGGTCAATTCTCTGCGCAATACAACGGGCAAATAAACACCCTCAATAAACAACCGCACCTTTTCATGACGATCAGGAAGAGCGCTTATATTCCTTGCCTTACGCAAAAATTCAGTCAGCACTTGCAGTTGTTGCCCTTGAGAAAACTCATGAAACAGATCAGATACCTCTTCCGCCGTTGAGTAGGGCGTCATGAATAACCTGTCGCCCCCACTTAATCCGGAACTATTAAGTGTGACACCAGAATCAATTGCAGGCAAAGCCTCGCCATAGACAAAGAACTGAGAGAATGTTTTTTGTTGCGACGCAGTAAATTGCATTTCCTTCTTCAGCAACCGCCATTGTTCTTTTCTTTCTATAATCCATTCGGGATCATCAGTCCTCCAAAGCTTTTTAAATCGCTTAAAAGGCGACTCACTTCTTGAAAAATCAGAATCAGTCGTCATGGCAGTTCACAGTAACTATCAAATGAGTCTGGCAATTCAAAATCATTAAGCATATCTTGTGCGCTATCCCCAATTAGCCCATTAGCTGTCTCTTGCAGCGACTCTTCAAGCTCTATAATAATGTCAGGTGTGATTTTGTCAATCGCATCCTGAGCATCCTTTAAATACCCTAAGTTCTTATCAACCTCATCTTGTATTTTTGCCCTAAGAGCAGTTATCTGCGCCTCAGAAATGTTTGCCGGGTCGATATTCATATAAGCAGCCCACTCGGAACCACCAATCTTTTCATATAGCTCTTTTGTTACTTCCTTAGCCTTACCTTCTCCTCCCAGCTCAGTGAAAAATAGGTGCTCCAAAGTAAATGGAACAACAGTTCCAGTCAGAGAACCGACCATAGGCCTGGTATATTTTTCCTCATGTTCAGAGATCTTATAGCCTACGGTTTTTTCAAAATTTTCACCTTTTAGTTTCGATGGCGCCGTAGTGACATACTCTTGCAAAGCCCGGAACTCCGTAGTTAACGGAGATTTAACTATTCCACTGGTATCTATCCACGGTGTCGCAGTGCTCATGTAGATCGGTTGGGGTTGAGCCGCACTGCCTTTCTTCTTAAAAGGTACAAACTTACGAGTCTCAAACCTCCACACTTGAAACCAGCTCCTGTGCCTCGCCGGCTTATATTCTTTAATATCGTTATCTTCCCAAAAGTCTTTCAACGTATTTTTTGAGGCTGCGTAATCCAAGAAATGTTGCCGGTGTCCAGATTGAGTGTATTTCAAGTTAGTCGAAGTGGACTCACCATCCCAAAGCGGAAATGCTTTCATCGTTAACTTTCTATCAGCACCTAAATAGTCTTTATTGTATCGCCAACTCTTCAACTCAACCCAGTAGCGCTTTCGCTCACCATCCCCCACCATAATCAGGTCTGGCTGCCGCTGATGCCCACGTACACTGTCCCCAAAAAAACCTTTAGTCATAACACCTACTTTGGGAGCATCGCCGCCTTTCGGGTCCGCCGTCAGTATCCGTAGATCACCCCGCTCCATAAGCTCATACATGGCGTGATACCCAGCGATGGCAACCAGCTCCAAAGCAGAACCATGCGCCTGATTGGTCAACATGCACTGCCCTCTATTCGCGTCAGCACTGTTTATATCTCCATTTTTTGACAGCGCAAGTCCTGTCATCCATTTGACGATATTTGTATCAACGTTATCTGCAACAGTTTGATCTAAAAGTTCGCAATCCACACACGCAAACTCGCCGGGACTGCGGGACTTTAAATATACAATAGCGGCAATTATCTCCTGCGGCGAAAAACGCGAATTAGTTCCATTTCGTAAGAAGTTTGCTACGTTCACTGGACCATTAGCGGCGGCTGCACGAACTGCAATTTTTAGGAATGTCAGTAAAGGTCGAGCCAGTGCCCCCGGCCCAGCCGCATGCGCCTTGGGTATCAAAGAAAAACCGCTTGAAGCTACTACTGGATTGTTTGGCAAAAACAAGGTGCGTGTTAGTTCAAACGGAGCCTCATGCAAGGCATTGATCAGCTGCCGTACATGATCAGATAGGAACTGAGCATTAGTTACAGAATTAGGCTCCAACAAAGCCCACTCATTCACAAGCTCTGCAATCTGCCTACCTGTAACACGACATGCCGAGCTTGAATACTCAAAGGGAGTTCCAACGTTCACCGTTGGTGTTACTTTGTCACAGGTCATATCAGGGCGCGGAATTGGAATCACCGGCCCGGCCCAACCGTTTCCGGGAAGGCTCATGAAACGCAGCCACGTCCAGAAATCCGCCCTATTGAGAATCGACTCAGCCACGATGCTCGCGGAAGTGGAGTCCTGCTCGATCAGCTCGCCCCATACCACCAGCCCGGTAACGAAGGACTTGAGAATGGCATCATTGCCGGTATTGGCTTGCGCAATAGCCTCGGAAAGATGCTCGGCGGCAAAGTTCAGAATCGGCTTGCTGCCATTGTCCGCGTAATACCGTTGAAAACGCCGAATGCTTGGATATAGGACTTCCAGATCAGGGCGCAAGCGCATCCAGGAAAGACTGGATATCACAACCTCCAAGGGGCCACCTTCAGCGACATCTACATATTTTCCCAGCAGAGAGGAAACGCCTTGATCGACACTGGGAAATATATCGGCGAACGACATATCTTCGGATATGTTCTGGCTAGAAATCTGAGCTAATCCGGTGACATCAGCGTACGCCTGAGCGTATTTGTGAAAGGTGGTTTTGCTGAACACATTCACAGTGATTGTTTCGCCGCTCCCGGTTTGCATGGCTACTGTAATTGGTAGCAATCCGGACTCATATTTCTGGAAGTGCTCACTCGGCGCGATCAACAAACTGGCCTGACCATTACTGCTGTATGTACCAGCGGCTGCTCCCAATTGCAGCAGTGGTTTTTGCGCATGATCGTAAAGTGCCAGGCCACTAGCCAATCCTTTAAAACCGCCGCCCACTATTATATCCGCTTGGCTTGCGGCCAGTTCATCGGCAAAACTTAACTCAACAGCATTACCGTCAATCGCGACATAGGCACTATGATCGCGAACACCAAACCCGACCTGCTGCCAGCTGTTCGTGACCAGTGCGGCGGACTGCACCTGATGCGTCAATCCATCTGCTGTTTTAACCTTTAGCTCCAGACGATTATCGCTCAGTAGCTCGAGCGTTAACCCCGGGCCTGCCTCCAAAATTTTTCCAGCGGCTTGCGGTTTTAACCAAAGATTAAAACCAGGCTGATGGGCATTCAGGGTTGAGTCTCTCTTCAACTCCCACTTACTGGATTCTCCATCGAAGACCGCAGCATAAAATCCTGCTTTGGGCGCGTCGCTGCTGCGCACCACATTCTCTCTCAACGCCCGATGACGTCCAACATCGTCATCCACCACGTTAAAAAAGCGATTAAAATAGAGTGGAACTCTATTGAGCAGATGGTATTGATCGAACGAAACGTTCCACGTCCGTCCTGACTCGCCCTTTAGTGTAAGGGTATCCTGTGCCGAGTAGGTCAATTGGTGCTGCGAATCGTCGTAAGCGTCCAACGTTTCATGGGTTATACCATTCAGACCGCTAAGTACAAATCCAAACTGTGTCGAGGCTGCGTTATCTGGCCTAGTTACGATAAATGTCCGCGTAGTCACGTTATTTAAATCTGCCTTGGCGGCAATTGTCACTTCATTACCCTTCGTAGGTGCATGGAGGGTAAAGCGTATTTCTCCATTAGAGTCGGTTCTGAACTGAGTACGCTGAATCAGGCCTTTACTCGCGCCAATATCAAGAAAAATATTGGCGCGCTCTTCTGCTCCTCCGACTACTCGCGCAATCATCTCGTATTTTTTGCCAGCTACTATGTTGTTCGGAGTATTTAAGAACTCGACCTGAAGCGGGGCAATCGAGATGGTCGCTGTCTTGTTAGCATTCAGAAATTCCGCGAATAATTCATAGCTACCCGATTTGTTGCCCCCTTTGAGTACCGCTTTGGCAACACCAGCAGTTGTTGCGGTCTCAAAGCTTTCCACCAGCGCGTTACCCGTCACCTTAAAGAAAGCAGAGGTCCCGTCAGTTACAAGATTGCCTTGGCGGTCTTTGACCGTCGCTATCACATCTACCTTTCCGTTGCACTGTACATAAGCAGTGCCACTCTGGCTCAACTGGATACTGGAGGGCTTACCTGGTATTACGGAAATTTCGAATGACTTAACAGTTGTCCCTGGGTCGCTCAGCAGTTTTCCTATAAGCCTTACGGTGTTGCCAACCCGAGGGGTTAACTTAACCTTTGCCTGAGCCCGCCCCATTTTATCAACGCGACTGGTGGCCGGAGTTACTTCAGCTTGTCCCTCGACGGACCAAATCACCTGCTCGGGCAATTGCTTTTCAGGAGGTAGATTTTCATAACCCAATAGCCACGCGGATAAATTTAAAGTCGGCTCATCCGCACTCACATAGACCTTTTCGCCATCCAGCTGATCGGTATCGTCATCTAAGTCGATCACGAACTGCATAAACGCAAATTGCCACAGGGTATTTGCCGAATCGTTATTTGCGTAAAGTCTAGCCGTGAGAAAATCATCGACATCAAGATCACCAAGGTGCTCAAAGTTATCGAAACTGATCGTCTGATCTTTACCTATTGTGGCCTTTATTTCTTCCTGGCCTACGGCTAACACGATTTCTTTGGAGCCCTCATAGCCCCAGGCCGCCAACTCAGAGAATTCTGATCGCAGAAGGCTGTAGTAGAACTGCAGGAACTGATCAGAACTGGTGAGTGTCGGCTTATCGGATTCTAGAATTTCAGTGACCTTTCTATCGGCGTCGACTCTACGCAGTTGGTTAACATTCAATTCATATAGGCTGAACTGCATCTCCGGACGATGTCGCCAAGTATACGAGGGCTCAGGGGCCTTAAGACTCAATTCAGGCATATCTTCTTTCGCTTTACGGTACGCTTGGCGGGCTAGTTCGCTGCTTTCCTCATCATGCAAAGGCACCAGCACCGGCACATAGCGTGTAGGACGGTACTTAAGGATTCCTTTGCCTGTTCCTTCGGAGGAGAAATCTGGGTTTCGGTTTTCCGGTTGCCCCGCTACCTGCAGGTACAAATGCTGCTTCGCCAATACCTTCTCTGGCAGTTGGATAACCTGCACCTGCTGCCCGGGCTTGATCTGGAACTGGGACAGGCTGTTGGCACCTACGGGAGCAAGCTGGTTGGCTGCAACGATCTTTGCAAGGCGCCCGGTATAGCCGTAGTCCGCCAGCTCTTCCGGCAGAGGGCTACCATCGGCGTCGCGCCAATCGCTGTAGATGGCGATGCTGATATCGCTGCCGAGCCCTGCCCCTTCATTACCGATGAGCTGTTTCTTCTCATCGCCCTTAGTCATGCCGGATTCGATCTTGCTTTTGCGCTCGGCCCAGATTTTCAGATTCGGTGGCCCCATCTGAATCTGCTGACTATTGAGGTTGATCAGGTTACCGCTGAGGCTGGATTGCAGCTGAAAGGTTTTGCTGCCGATGTAACCGGTCGGCCGGTTGATGGCGATGATGCGAACTTGCTCGCCGGCTTTCAGGTGGTTGGCGGTACGCTTCTGGAATTCTTCCTTGAAGCCGCCGGCGCTCTGCCATTTGGTGAAGTTGGCTTCGCCAGTGCGGCCTGCAACGGAATAGAAATTCTCCGCGGAGCCGCGCAGCTGAATGGTGAAGCGAAAGGCGCCCTGCCCGTCATCGACGCCCGAATAGGTCTTGTACAGTTCGTTCTCGTGAAGCCCTCGGCGCTCTGCTACCAGTTGGCCGTTGGATTCGCGGAATACGTAGATATCGGTGTCTGTGAGATCTTCAGTGGTGATGCTTTCCAGCAGACCGCGGTCCTTGAAGTCGGCCGTGGTATCGATCAGGCGGGTGAAGTCCGGGGCTGTTTCTTCGGTATTGGTAGGCGCACTGTCATAACGGCTGGACAGGTAGATGCCTTGTAGCTCGGCCTCTTCCACGCTAGTGGCGACGAAAACCTCTTTGGGCTTGCCTTCGACCTGCTTGGTAACTTTCTTGCCCGGCACCACGAATTCCGGCTTCTCATCCCCGTCGAAGTCATACTTCTCTTGCAGGGTGCGGGCCCTGTCGGATGTCTCGGCGCTGTAGGCGGTTGAATCGCCGACCTTGGCGCCTTTTACCGCTGCGGCACCATCGATCACCATCAGGTCTACCGGGAAGTCCATGGGCCGCTTGATTGGTGTGGCTGCAGTTGCGATGACCATCGCCGCGCTCAGGCTGTAGACGCCAAGGCCGTTACAGACGTCGTAGTCCTGGCGGGTCATGTAATACGGCATGTACGAGCCGCCACGCGGATTGAAACGCTTGTATTGCAGTTCCAGAAAAGCCGGTGTTGTGTATTCGAAAACGAAGCCCGGGCACGATGGCAAGAAGTAATTCATGCTGTACTTGCCGTTGCTGTCAGTAACCCCGTAGCCGCCAGGGATATAGCCACCCAGGGTGACGCCGACTCCAGCCATTGGCCCGTATATCTGGGCATCTCGGTCGCGGGACATGGTGTCGGAAACCTGACCATCCTTGCCAAAGAAGCCGACACGAAAGCCGATGGCGTTGGCGGTCTGCGCGAGGATGTCGCCTTCCTTCGAAAGCAGCAGGGACTTGCTCGCGGAATCGGGGGTAACGCCGTCTTTCACCGGTAACTGCAGCAGGACGAGGTCCTTGCCGTCGATAGTAAACAGCTCCTTTTCCGCACGCACGATTACGGTGAGCATGCCTTCATCCAGGTTAGGATTACAGAAATCTTTGAAGTACCGAGAAGCTAACAGCTAACAGCTAAATCAATGACTCTGACCCCAGAGATTTCTGACCCCAGAGATTTGGGTAAGCAATGCCCAGGCTGAGAGATAAAACAGCTCAGCCGGAGCGACTCATCATGAAGCGAAGCAGTGCTTCATCATCGAAAAGTTGCTCCTCGCCATCGACGAGGACCGGCGACAAACGCCAACCCCCGCGATCGAGACTAACAATTCGCAGCACTTCCCCAGACTCAATCCATAGCAATGGCGACAATACCGAACAACCCGCAGCCTCTAGTGCCGCGACCAGCTCCTGAACAGGCGAATGGTCGAACTCAACGTCCCATCCCGCTTGCAGGGTATGGCTATCCAGTCGACGGAGCAGGACCGGCTCATTGATAGGCTCCAGCACCCGGTACATAAGCCGCCACTGCATGGCAACGTCTTCCTCGAACAGAGGCTTATTCGTGCCAACACTCAACTCAAACTGTGCGGACGCTGAAGCCGCCTCGTTACGCAGCAGACAATAGAATGCGCTTTCCATCAAAAGTTATCCGCTCAGCTTCACCGACCGACTCATAGACGCTACCGAAGTATGCCTGTAATTCCGGAGCGAAGTCACATCCAAAGAACCTACGGCAAAATTCAATAAACCAAGGATCTTCGTAGGCCGACAGTTCCTCCGCTGCGCCGCGGAAAAGCGTGAACAGAAATTTGCTAGCGCCATCATCAAACTGCTCTGCGTAACGCTCAAGCAGAGCTGCGTTAAAGTTTTTTTCGATATCCGCAAACAAAACTGGGGTCAAACTTTCGGCAGATTTACCTTCGTATGCCAATAGCCAGAATACGCCCTTCAAGCGACGCTGCACCTGATCTTCTGCTGCCAAATATATTCGCTGAACATACGCAATCATATTCCAGCGGTCCAAAAGCAGTGGATATTCCTGGAGCTTTCCGACCTTTATAGGAAAGTCCATCAAATCAGTGATAGTCTCAATCGTATGCCTTGAACCAAATCTATCAAAATATCCTTTAAATTCCTCTTCATTAACACGAGGCGCACAGAGGCACAGGACCAACGGGGCAAAGGCCGGCGTCATTCCTTCCCCTCCTTCTTTCTGCAAGGCCAGCTCACCAGTGAAATGAAGAGTTTTCAGACGCGAATCAAAATCTTTAGACGAACGCCCAACGAATCGCTTACAAAATTCGTAGACCTGATTGTAAAGCTCACGCCGTTCTGCGGACTGGGCATCCTCTAGGCCTTTATATACCTGACAAATAATCTCTGACATCAATCATCCTCCGCACATACACCTGCGCGCTCCGCGACATTCTCGGCCAAGCCTTTGCCTCTTTCAATCAATTCTTCGGCAATTGTATCTTCTATATCCATCCCTAGTATTCGCTCAACGACCGAAAGATACTCCGCCCACTCTTCGTATGTTTCATAAATTGACTGAGCCTTCTTAATCGTTTCGCGAATATCGTCCAGCCCCGCCGGGTCTTTCATTAACTTCTTGACGACATTTTCCAGAATGTAATCATCAACATCCCCGACAAGATCATCAAGCAATGGATTAGAGAAAACAATTTTTAATTCAGCCTCACTCATCTTGCTATTCTGACCGAATACTGGATACATATTTGCGCGATCCGGAGGGTTGGAGAATTTTTCCTTGAGCATGTCGAGATAAGTTCCAGAATCAATGGGGTCAGTATCATTGATTCTTGTTGGCTTCTTGATATTCCGCAGACTTTCTGTCGCCACCTCGCCCCACGGGGACAGCCCGCCACCCCGTCTTGGCTTCAATTTTGGCCCTGAACCGTTCATCGCCCAAAACCCAAGCTTTGTTCGTAGCTTCACGGATCGCCGTCAGCTCCCGCTCCGGCATTCGACCACTGAACAGTGACCGGTAGGAGTTCTGCCGCTCCGAATCCGTTTTACCAAGCAGGAGATACAGAGCATGTGACGTAAGAACCTGGATCGGCTTGCCCAGGGCATTTGATTGGTAACTGGGCCAAGGGTACTCCGAGGCATGGGACACCATGCCCGCTCGCACAGGGTTCAGTTCTATATAACGATACACAGTCAACAGATAAGCGTCGATTTATATCGCCCCTCCCACAAAGTGCCCGTGCGGCCGTGGGTAAAATTGAAGTACTGAACATATTTGCGGCTCAGTGCCTGCATCAACCGACTTAACCCTTGTTCATCGCTGGGCGTGGCCAGCAAATGCAAATGGTTGGTCATCAGCACAAAGGCATGGATGGCGACCTGATATTAGTTGGAGGCCTCCTTGAGAAAGCGCATGTAGGCCTTGTAATCCTCCTCGCCGTAAAAACATGCCTCCCGATTATTGCCATTGCCACGCTGAATCACGTGCTGAGCACAGCCGGGAAAATAGAGACGGGGTAATCGACTCTCCTTGGGTCAGGGAGAAGGCGAAACCTCTTGGCACGCAAAAATCAATGACACTGATCCCATTGATTGGCTGGGAAAACGGGCCATGGCGTACTCCTCTCCTCAGGGTCAGGAAACGATAACGGCCATGACACGCCAAAATCAATGACCCTGACTCTATTGATTTATTGATCAATGCTGGCGCGTCGCCTTTTCAGAGAACCCTAGCGAGGTGACTTAGCCAAGTAAGCGGCGAGTGAATAACGAACTCACATGGCTAATTGAGGTAAATTGACGTTGCGCAGCCACCGTAGTACTACGCAACATCTTGATTCAGCAGACCTTATGGAGCACTACTTTTCCACGTCAAGATAGGTTCAGCGAGTGTGGCTTTGCTTCCTGCCGGAGAAAGCCCTCCAAAATAACGGAAGTATTTTATATATTCCAGCAAAAAAGTACGCTCGAAATTATCTGGCTCATCGGAAGTTGTAAATTCAATATAAAAATTACCATCGAATTTCCTATCCAATATCACATCAGCCTCATTGTAAATACCGCTACATGCTTCACTCAGCAAGCGACCTAACTCTAGAGCAGCCGTGCGCACTGCCCGGTTGGAGGAGGTGTCTTCAATCGTAATCCCATAACCGTGCTTACCTTTCGTAGCAGAAGTAACCTGACTCACTGTGACGGCCCGACTCAAATCATATGCCAATAGCTGCGCATTCAGTGGCTGATTCTCTCGCCAAAGCATGACTGCATTATCAGAGAGCAGGTCTTTACGCCGGAGAGACAGATAGTTCCAACCCGAACGGAACCCGCCGAGCCTCGTGATGCTCCAAGTATTAGACCACGCGAATTGTTCTATCTCACCTTCACCTTGCAACGGCAACGCAAATAGCAGCTGATGGTTTCCCTCATAATTAATAGCTACAAAAACACGAGAATTGTCGTGCCAAACGACGACATCGGCCTGACTCGTAGTCAATATTAAAGAAAAACAATGAAGCGTTTCGAGCTTGGTAGCGGCTCCGTCATACTTTAGGCGTTTAATACCCTCGCCATCGATTAATAAAAAATCTCCATCAGGCATATAAAGCACAGCGAACACAGCACCTATCACGTATAGAGATGCGGTGAACTGCTGTTGCTTTACATCATAAATCTGGTACTCAGCCGCCTCTCCACGACGAAACAAAAAAAATTTTACGGTAAAGTGGGCACGCCCGATTCGTACGTATAAGCCACTGCATATAACTTCCTGTATACATTGCCCGGCAAGATCGAAAATTGACCATTTATCCTTGTTACCCAATGCAATCGCAGAAGAGCCAAAAAAATTTTCCGCATGGAAATACGGAATCTGGAAAATAACGCGCCCACCCCATGTACGCGCTACGTAAAGATCTTGGTCGCCTTTTTCATTGAAGAACCCATAGCTCAGACTTCCGCCCAAGAAAACGTGCTTGGACGTCCACTCCCCATCTGAACCAGATATGGAGAGAGTACCGTCACCATAGCTACTGGTAACTTTTACATCATCCTGCGCAAATTTCACATATGTTTGAGCTTCTGGAACCAGCCTAAACTCATCATCCGAGACAACAATGCGCGACTCCTGGCTGTCAAAGATAAGCTCTTTACCTCTATCTTCTACGCCAAAAATACCGAGGATATTAACAATCATTTGAGGCCACCCAATATCGTTCCCAGAGATTCAACCAATGAATCTCGAACAGAATCAAAACCTCTCCCCCAAACTTTTCAAAACATAAGCTTTAAGACGCTCATCGCCTTCCAATCGATAGGGTCAGAGCCATTGATTTACCTGTTTCCTAAATCGAACACCGCATACGGAAAGCAGACCGATAACCTAAAGTCCGCCAAACGAATTTTTCAGCCTAAATTAATGACTCTGACACTTTTGATTGTGGTACTACGACACGAAAACCATGCAAACCGAAATTGCCAGCAGCATTAGCAATAAAGTGAAAAATATGACCAAGCACTGATTCCAGACTTTATGATATCTAGCCCCTTTCATTTGAGCATCTCCAAGCATGCGACCTTGAGTAAGCTTGCAAACCCCACCCAGCAGAATGGCAGAGAAGACAGGAAACATCTTGTCGTATGCACTCCCAGGGAGTGTAAGGAAAGAAAGAATCATCAGCGGAATGACAAAGCAACTTGCGACGATAGTACCTCGTGCCTTTGATATCTCGCCCAAGCGGCTGTAGTTTCTGAAAATGCCATAGAAACCCGCCAGTGGAGTGCCGAATAACGTCATAAAAGCGATTTGCCCAGGCGAATACAGAAGTGCTGCTTCAGTCACATCCGCCCCTCGACCGTGTCCCTGCTCATCACGCGACGCTTCCGTCACCACTTCTTTCTGCTGAGTCGCCTCGGTAGAATACTTGTTCTTCAAGTACTCAAGGTAGGCTTCACCGATCTGCATCTGATCTTTGATCAGCCCCTGGGAAACACCCCAGACGATAGGGGAAATGGGCTCACCATCCTGCTCGTAGTAGATCTCATGGCACAGGCCCAGAAAGGCCTCTGTCGCGTCCTTATTGTCCCTTAGATAACGGCACACGAGCAGTACGCCTCGTTTGGGCGTACATGCCAAAAGCTCAGGCGAACTCAAAAGCGTATGGGCCTCCTGCATCCGCTCGGGGAGCAAGAGACATTCGGCGGCATTAAAATCGCCTGCAAAAATCAGGACATCTCTATTGCCGCCGTCAGTATGATTCCAGTCTAGATAGGCGAGCCGTTGGCGCAATGCGGCGAATGACCGCTCACGGATCGTCTTGATTCTCTGTAGGTTCGACTCAGTTGCGGGTAGGAATGCCACATTGTCGGCTTGATCCACACCATAGGCGATTACAGGAGAGGCTGAACTTGCCTCAACGCCGTCGACGGGAAGAGGAGAGACAAGCCGATTTTGCCCAACAGCCAAACGTACCCATTCAGCAGATTTAAGCAAAGGAAGGATGTTTATCGTCATTGTTTGTTAGGCAGGGCGCTGTGGGGATATATAGGGCTTCGCCCAGTGGTTACATTGTATATATCCTGCCCCCTGAGAGAAAACCAGCCACTGATCGCCAACTTGTATTTTGTTGGTAGCTGTAGAATTTTTAGTCTGCCAGATCACCTCACCCGAATATTTATCCCAGGCCATGGGGACAGCATTGGACAGCCCATAAATCAGATCACCCTGGCAATTGAACGCAACCACTTTACAGCCAGCAGACCACAACCAAACCCTAGGCTGCTCAGTAGTTAGATCCAGGTAAAGCGCATACCCCCCGATGGAGAAAAGTGTCAGAACAACACTAGTACCACATACGCTTATACTTGAAGCACAGGCATCCGCCATTGAAAGGCGCTCAGCCTGCATATGAACTTGCACTTCCGAAAATTGTAAGTAGTTGATCTCGCGCAATAGCGCACCACTGGAGACATCAATTTGCAGCAAGGTATCGCCGACCAAAACATAGGCAAGTCCCTCACTGACTCTAGAGACAACTCTACACTGTGGGTAAGCGAGACGATAATGCTGCAACGGCAATTCAAACAAATAGCGCTGCTCCCGCAATGAGTAAACAGCAAAATCCCCATTGATGCGCTCGCCATACATTAGCTCACCCTGCCAAGGGCCAGAATAGCGTATATCCAGATCGAGATGATGAATCACGGCCTGCGCATGAACATCAATGACATCAACGCCCTGCTCAGGAACATGATAGCCATAGCCTCTATAGACTTTACCTTCCCAGTAATGCACCCATCCTCCAGGATTCCAAACCGGATTTAATCTACCTTCTGCCTCGTCGTAAACAACAGTAGAGCCATCTAAACTTAATATCTCCGGCGATGCACCGCAGATCACTAGAGCACCATCAACAATATTCAGCGATCTAGGTCCTGGTGTAGTGACATCACGAGCATATACGCTGGGCTGCTGCAAAAAATTGCCATCAAAATTATTAAGATCTATTTTCTTCAAAAAACTAGAAGGACCTAGAGCAGGGTCGGAATTTAGTGAGTAAAGGACATAAAGCACGTCTCCAAACAGGCATGTATCCAATGGCCGCTGCCCAGTTAGAGCTTTATACTTAGCTTCTTTCAGAGGAACACCAGGTAACATTTTAGATTCCCTTAGACGTCAATGGATCAATCAATTCTTCGACAACATAAAAGGTAATATCTTTCTTACAGTCGAAGGCAGGAACTACGAACGCCAAGGCGCCCTTCACATATTGATCACAAATATCTAGCACTGCCTTTTTACGATTAGCCAAACTAATTTCCCTACTAAAACCGTCGCCCATCCATTCAAAATGGAGGTGTGGTTTACCGCCTGCCCACCCATCCAAAGAATCATTCCGCGCCTCAATTATTTTAGTGTCAAAGTGCTTCCTAACCTGCTCCCGAAGATTATCAAGCTTGTATAACGAGGTATAATTTTTCACCTCGATAAACAAAGGCCCACCACTAGAAGTATTGCCTTCAAGAAAACGCCCCTCAGCATCAATCCCTTGTTTCAACGTACCGTTCTCTCCCATCGGCACAGGCTTACCAACTTTTAGTGTATCGGGCTTATTGACTCGCACAAATCCGTCACCCGGCGTCTCTCGCAGCAAATCCGGACTTGATTGCATGCGTTTGAACATCACCGCCTCTCCGTAGACACCGCGTATATTACCTACGTTCTGCGTTGCCAATTGATTAAAGGCCGCCCCACGATTAGCTTCTGGAATATGCTTCATTGCGTCCATCAACAAGTCAAATGGTGTATTACCATCCGGTAAAATCTGACTCATTTTCTCGAACTGGAATCCACCCATTTTTGATTTTATTGCTGCATCCTGCATATTTTCCAAGAATTTTAGAACCTGCGCACCCTGGCCATTTTTTACGAATCCCGCCACTACCTCAAATGTATCTCCAGACATCCGTAGAGCATCCGAGTAATCATCGGCCTTGCCTGTCATTTTCTTAGCAATAGCGGTCATCGCTTCCGCCTGCTCAGTATTGAGCCCAACTCGCTTTACAACCTCCTCAGTAGTTGCATACAGACTAGGACAAGCAGGAGCCGCATATGCGCGCGCCACCGACTGACTTAGTGGTGTTAATCGGGCATACACTCGTTCGTAAGTAAGACTGGCGGAGCCTGGAATAAGGCATGGAGCATTACGCGCCTTCCTCAGCCGAAGAAACGCCTTGAATCCCTCTATACCTCCCCCAACCGCCTTCAGCAACTCCCAGGCAGCAGTTGTTCCATTGGTTATAAGCTCAACGAACACATCCTTGAAGTCCACCAGCTGCTTGATCGCTTCTTCACGACCGCCCTGCTTGCCCAGAATCTTGGCGACCAGATCGAACGACCAACGCGCCGCTGTGCCACCAATTCGCAGGATTTGCCCTGGATCGCTGATGAAGATTTCCTTTAGAGTCTTCTTCAGAACCGTGAGCGCGCCCTTCACCGAGATCATCGCCGCAATGGAGCCTGGCGCCCCTACACCACCCGACCCCACGCTCACTGCAACCGTCACCAAGGTCAATGTGACACCGATACCCGCGAACGCCAGTTCGATCTTGTCGACTTCATCGAAACGGCCATGCATCCATAAGTAGGTCGCTTTGGTGAGCTGCCATACATCCGAGATACTGGTCATCTCGAAGAGAAACTGTGCAGCCGTCTCCAGAGCCTCCAGTGCGGGTTTACCCATCTTTTTGAGCATTTCGATTGCTTCGGCCAGTGCCTGGCCGTCGACAACCGCAATGCCCCCTTCGTGGGTGTTCGCGTTGACCACTCCTTGCGCGTATGACTTCTCGACGGGATTGCCAAACAACGTCAGGCGACTGATCACCGAGCGATAACGCAGCTCCTTGGTTTCTCTCTGCGCCACGGTCGAGTCACTCGTGATTGTGAAACCCACACGAGAGCCCAGCGTATTAAGCTTGGCGGTTCCGCCAGAGATCGAAACACGGGCCTTGCCGTCTTTATCGAAGGTAATCTGCTTCTCGGTGACGCCATCAATCAGCACCAACGATCCGCGCGAATCGTGGATCTGGCCGAGCTTGAGCTCGTTGATATTGCCCCGGAAACCGTTACCAACAACCAGGTCGTTAGCGAACCCCGAATTCTTCGGCACGCCTGGCGCCAAAACAGAATCCCGCACCGAGCCTACCCCCAGTATCAACACACCACCTTTGAGCTGCAGCCCGGCCAGGTACCATCGACCCGACTCGATTGGTGTGCTCGAGAGGACGGTAAAGTCACCTTGGTCGGTAGAAACGCGAGCTTGGAGGCGCGCAACCCCCTCGTCATCCACGATACTCAGCGAATAGCCGCTCGAGTCGTTGCTCCCCTTGCGCAGAAGTACGGTGCCCGCCTCCAGGGACGCTGCTTTGAAACGGATATTGGTAAAATAATCGGTGTTGTAATCGAGGGTGTCGTCATCACTCACCCGGAGGTGGCCGCCATCGAATTTCAAGCTCGAACCACTGCCCAGGTAGGAATCGCTTTCATCCCAAGCTACGTCACCATTCACCTTCGCCTGGAGACCGCCAATGGTATCGAGCGCAATCTGCTTACCCTGCTCGTCCAGATCAAGCCCCGCCATTGGAAACAGCGCGACAGGCTCTTGGTTAGGGGTGAAAAAACCACCTGCGCTCAGAGTTACCGTTGTGTTGGGCTTTCCATAAACGGTGGCATTGGTAGATTTAACAACTGCCTGAAGTTCCGATCCTCGAAGCGTTTCCACTTCGTATGCACTCTGTTCGCCAGTTGCAATGGCCGCGTAATCGAATCGGATGGAGCCTTCCGGGTCAGCAGGAGCGATGTTGTAGTTCAGGGTCTTGACGACACCCCCGATGTTGACTGAAACATGACCACTCGATGAAGTCTCCTCATCGATCCTGAACTGGGCTTGTGCAGTAGTACCTTCAAAGCTTTCAGGGCCGAATATCAGCCCCGCTGTGTTGCTCCAGGCGACACTAATCGCCTCTTGAGGAGCCTGATTCAGCGTTACGGTTAGCGTGCCGGACGTCCCGGGAATGAAGTTCCGCGAGGAGAGCGAAATACTGTAATCCAGTTCTTTTTTGTTGATTGTCGTGGTCGAGCTTAAGCCCCCCGTAGATAATGTTATGTCTGTGGGCAGAGTTTCCAAGCCAACTCGGTAGTCGGCTGTAATCTGCCCCTGCGCATCGACCGACGTAGTAGCTTTCTCAAGCTGCCCGCTATAGCCGGTCTGCCAACTTACCGGGGTTCCCTCCTGGACTGGATTGTTGTACTGGTCGTAAACCTTCCCTGTAAGCGTGGCTTTATCGACCCCCGAGCTCAACAGCTCCGAGGAGTCGCTCGACAGCTCAATCCTTGTTGGAGCACCAGCGACCACCGTCATGGGGCCGATCTTCAACTCCGTACCGACAGGGACGCGCTCGTCCTGTGACTCGATGACCTTAGCCGTAACCGTATGTTTGGTACCCGCAACGGTCGTAGCCGTCAGAGTGTTGTGAAAAATCCCATATTGGGAGTCCGTAACCGAATTCGTCAGTTGGCCGCCGCCGGTCACGCTCCAATGAACTTTTACATGCTTGAGATTCTGTTCGTCAGGCTGTAACGGTAAGTAGGTGACGAGGTCGACGGAGCGGCCGTCCACGCTGATGTAATCAGTGGGCGCCTGACCTAGCAAGTCAGAGCCAAATGCAAATTCCCACAGCGTATTGGCCGTGTCGTTATTGGCATACAGGCGAAGGCTCAGGTAATCGTCGGGGGAGAGCCCACCCAAATGTCCGATATTCTCGAATCGAATTTCCTGCGAAGCACCAATGGTTGCCTTTATCTCCTCCTCACCAAAGGCCAGCACCAAATTGCGCTCACCCTGGTAACTCCAGGAGTCCAACGTGCCGAATGATGATTTGATCAGATTGTAGAGAATTCCTACATAGTCGTTCGCACCGTCTATGTGAGGTTGCGAAGCATGAGAGATATCTGTACTCACGCCTTGCGCATCAACCGTGCGGATTTCCTTAACGTTCAACTCATACAAACTAAATTGCATTTCCGGCCGGTATTTCCACGCATAAATCGGCTCCGGTTTTTTCAGGTTCAGCTCGGGGTGTTCTCTATCAGCTTTACGGTAGGCCTGGCGGGAAAGTTCGGTCGTTTCCTCGTCATGCAAAGGCACTAGTACAGGCACATAGTGTGTAGGCCGGTATTTGAGAATTCCTTTACCTGCGCCTTCGGAGGAGAAATCTGGGTTTCGGTTTTCCGGTTGCCCCGCTACCTGCAGGTACAAATGCTGCTTCGCCAATACCTTCTCTGGCAGTTGGATAACCTGCACCTGCTGCCCGGGCTTGATCTGGAACTGGGACAGGCTGTTGGCACCTACAGGGGCCAGCTGATTGGCTGCAACGATCTTTGCAAGGCGCCCGGTATAGCCGTAGTCCGCCAGCTCTTCCGGCAGAGGGCTGCCATCGGCGTCGCGCCAATCGCTGTAGATGGCAATGCTGATATCGCTGCCAAGCCCTGCCCCTTCGTTACCGATGAGCTGTTTCTTCTCATCGCCCTTGGTCATGCCGGACTCGATCTTGCTTTTGCGCTCGGCCCAGATTTTCAGATTCGGTGGTCCCATCTGAATCTGCTGACTATTGAGGTTGATCAGGTTGCCGCTGAGGCTGGATTGCAGCTGAAAGGTCTTGCTGCCGATGTAACCGGTCGGTCGGTTGATGGCGATGATCCGGACTTGCTCGCCGGCTTTCAGGTGGTTGGCGGTACGTTTCTGGAATTCTTCCTTGAAGCCGCCGGCACTCTGCCATTTGGTGAAATTAGCTTCGCCGGTGCGACCCGCAACGGAGTAGAAGTTTTCCGCTGAGCCGCGTAGCTGAATGGTGAAGCGAAAGGCGCCCTGCCCGTTATCGACGCCCGAATAGGTCTTGTACAGCTCATTCTCGTGCAGGCCTCGGCGCTCTGCTACCAGCTGGCCGTTGGATTCGCGAAACACATAGATATCGGTGTCTTTAAGGTCTTCAGTGGTGATGCTTTCCAGCAGACCGCGGTCCTTGAAGTCCGCGGCGGTGTCGATCAGACGCGTGAAGTCCGGGGCTGTTTCTTCGGTGTTGGTAGGCGCGCTGTCATAACGACTGGACAGGTAGATGCCTTGTAGCTCGGCCTCTTCCACGCTAGTGGCGACGAAAACCTCTTTGGGCTTGCCTTCGACCTGCTTGGTAACTTTCTTGCCCGGCACCACGAATTCCGGCTTCTCATCCCCGTCGAAGTCATACTTCTCTTGCAGGGTGCGGGCCCTGTCGGATGTCTCGGCGCTGTAGGCGGTTGAATCGCCGACCTTGGCGCCTTTTACCGCTGCGGCACCATCGATCACCATTAGATCAACCGGAAAGTCCATGGGCCGCTTGATTGGTGTGGCTGCAGTTGCGATGACCATCGCCGCGCTCAGGCTGTAGACGCCAAGGCCGTTACAGACGTCGTAATCCTGGCGGGTCATGTAATACGGCATGTACGAGCCGCCACGCGGATTGAAACGCTTGTATTGCAGTTCCAGAAAAGCCGGTGTTGTGTATTCGAAAACGAAGCCCGGGCACGATGGCAAGAAGTAATTCATGCTGTACTTGCCGTTGCTGTCAGTAACCCCGTAGCCGCCAGGGATATAGCCACCCAGGGTGACGCCGACTCCAGCCATTGGCCCGTATATCTGGGCATCTCGGTCGCGGGACATGGTGTCGGAGACCTGACCATCCTTGCCAAAGAAGCCGACACGAAAGCCAATCGCGTTGGCGGTCTGCGCCAGGATGTCGCCTTCCTTCGAAAGCAGCAGGGACTTGCTCGCGGTATCGGGGGTAACGCCGTCTTTCAGGGGCAATTGCAGCAGGACAAGATCCTTGCCGTCGGTAGTAAACAGCTCCTTTTGCGCACGCACGATTACGGTGAGCATGCCTTCATCGAGGTTGGGCTTGCTGATCGTTTCGCCGGTGACGGTCTTGAAGGTTTTGCCTCGGTAGGCCGCAGCTGTCAGCACTTCGCCGCTGGGATAACGCTCGAGGGTGTCGCTCTTACGTTTGAGCAACGCGCGATAGGTGTCGCCAGACATGACCTGGGCACGTTCGAACGCCCCCACGGCTTCGCCAATTTCGCGAGCCTCTTTGCCGCTGCTGTTGTATTCCACATACACCGGGCGTCCCGACGGCCCAGGTACCAGCGTTCGGGTATAAACCGCTCCATGTTTGTAATACGTCTGCGGCACATATAATCCAGGAATCATGCCCAGGCTGAAAAACGCCTGCGCCGTGACAGCCCACCCGCTGAGCACCAAGCCGAATAGCAGACCCAGCAACGATACCTTGCGGCGCACTGCGCAACGCGAACGCGGGGAAGTCGACATACGCAACATATCCATCTGTCAGTGATTCCTTGAGCCGCCTCAGCGGTTCTTACTCAAACGGTAGAGCTCAGCTTGCAGCTGACGCAGGTTCATCTTTCCTTCGGCGTAAGCCTGGAGCACGGGCTGGGCCTCGATGCCCGCCAGCGCAAAGCCGAGCAGGTCGAGGTTGCCGGGCTCCAGCACGCCTTTGCTGCGGATGCGCAGGTTGTCGATCTGCCCGGCACCCACCGGCACTACGCGCCCTGCGGTGCGGTCGAGGCCGACCATGACGACGTAGGCGCCGTTCTCGGGCAGGTAGTCGTGGCTGTCGGCCAGCTTCAGGGCGGCGATGTCGACGTTGATCGGGCCTCGCACGTTGACGCCTGCCGGTTGCAGGGCGTACATCCAGAACGGCATTGCCATGGGGTCAACGGGGTATGGCAGCTCACTGAACTGCAGCATCTGCGCATGCAGGTCGCCGTCCTGGCGGCCGTCGGCGAACTCCAGGGTGGCGCTGCCAAGGTCGAGCTTCAGCTCACCGCCGAGCAAGCTCAACTGGCTGCCGCCCTTCACAGGAACGTAGGGCAAGGTGGTGTTGAGTTGAGCCAGCGGCAATTGGCCAATCTCGTTAAGCACGCCGCCTTGAACGGTGATATTACGGCTGTCGCTGCCGTAACCCCGTGTTCCTTGGCCCGGATTCAGCGACAGGCGATAACGGCCGGTAGGAATGTTCTGCTCGGCGCTATCACCGAAGCCGAAGTTGAAAGCACCGTCCTGATTGGTCTGCGTGCTGCGACCGAGCTCATCGATACGCACCTGGACGCCCGCGACCGGCTGCTGCAACTGATCCATCACTACACCGCTGATGAACGTCGGCAGCGGCCGGACGCGGTAGCGGATGCGTGCCAGGTCCTGGCCGTCGTAGGTCACGTCTACCGAGACCTCAGCGTTGTAGGCGAGGTCTTTCTCCGGGTAAAAGGCCACCACCTGACTACCAGGCAACTCAGCCAGATTGCCAACTACTGGCTGATGATCGAAGTTGACATCGACCAGTTGGTAACCCTGCGCCTGCAGCTCGCTGGTGCCGAGACCGTCGCGGTCCTCGTAGGTTTTGCCATGGGCGCTCTGGTGGACTTCGAGCTTCAGCTTGCTGATATCGATGGCCTGGTTGAAGTACAGGCTGATGAAGTCGTTGGGGTTGGCTGCGCGCTCGCCACTGGCCGGTTCGATACGCTCGATGGCCACCGGCACCTGCTCGGGAGTGACCACGGTAATGCTACGACTGCTCTGCGCCACCACTTGCCCACTGCCGTTTTGCAGCACGGCCAGCAGGCGGTATTGGCCGGCTTGCGCGGGCACCAGCAGGTTGGTGCTCTTCAACGTGGTATCGCCGGTCAGCGCGGCATCGGCCAAGGTGTCGCCGTTGGCGGAGAGCAGCAAGGCACGCGGAAGTAACTGGGCGCTCAGGTCTTCGATGCGGGCGGCCACTTGCAGGCTGATCGGCTCACCGAGGTTGAGCAGCTCGGTGCCCTCAGTGGGAATTACCCAATTGATGGCGGCCTGGCTGCTCAACTCCAGGCTGTAGGCCTGGCGAGTCTGGTTGCCGGCCTGGTCGCGGGCTTCAAGGCTCAGCTCGACGCTTTTGCCCAGCGGTAGGCTGAGGCTGGTGGCGAAACGGAATTCGCCAGCCGTAGCGCCCGGCTGCAGGGGTACATCGCTGCCGTTGATCTGGAAGCTGCCCGGGTTGGCCTCACGCAGCGTGCCTCTGACCGGATAAGGCTGCTCGCTCACCCGGTTTTCGGCAGGCAGTTCCACCAGCGGCGTGTCCAGCTGAATCACTGGAGCGGTCTGGTCGAGGCTCCAGCTCAGACGCTGGCGGGTTTCCTGGCCGCTGCGGTCGCGGGCCAACAGCTCAACGCTGTAGGTAGATTGGCCAACCGGAACGCCGAGCGTCTCCTTGAGCTCCAGCAGCTGGCTGCCGGATTCACGCAGCAAAAGGTTGCGGCCATTGAGGCTGATGCTGTCCAGCCCGGCCTCGGCATACACCTGGCCACGCAGTACGAAGCCATTGCCAGGCAACAGGCTGCCATTGGCCGGCGTGAGGCTGTCGAAGCGCGGCGGTTTGAACGTAGTTTGTGCGGTCTGATAGGTGACCTGCACGGTGCGCTGCGTGCTGCGCTGGTCAACCCAGCCCTGGATGGTGAGGGTGTTGGGGCCGACCTGCAGGTTTACCGGTGCCGATTGGAAGGCAAACTCGGTGACCTGGCTGGTGGCGCTCAGGGTGGTCGCCTGGCCATTGACCAGCACCTCCATGCGCTGGGCGGGCTTGTCGCTGCGCAGCACGCCGCGTACGACCACGGTAGCGTCTTTGATGGTGGCGCCGGCCACCGGGTAGGCGATGGTCAGGCCGATATCGCTGGCCGCGGCCAAACGCTCGACATTGCGCACCAGGCTGGCCTGGTTGCCGGCCTTGTCGTAGGCGGTCAGGGTCAGTTGGTTGGCGCCCTCGAGCAACGGCACGCTGGCCGCCCAGTTATCACCTTGCAAGGTCACGGCAAAGCGGCTGTTGGCGAAGCGGTCGGAGACAAACTCCAGACGAGCCACTCCCGCACCGGTATCGCTGACGCTGCCGCGCAGGCTGATGCTGTCTTCGTTGACGCTGACGTTGTCGGCGCCTTCGATGGTCAGTTCCGGCGGTACGCGATCCGGGAAACTGGTCGCATCGTCAGGGTTGGTACCAGTAACGATTTCATCGTCGTTGCTGACGCCATCGCCATCGCGGTCGGTGTCCTTGTTGTCGCCGATGCCATCGCCGTCGAGATCCTTCCACTCGGTCGGGTCACGCGGGAAGGCGTCCTGCTCGTTGGCAATGCCATCACCGTCGATATCGTTATCCAGGCTGTCCGGGATACCGTCCTTGTCCAGGTCCGCAGGCACGCTGGTCTTGTCGTCTGGGTTGGTGCCGACCTGGGTTTCGTAGTCGTTGGAAATACCGTCACCGTCGCGGTCCGGATCGGCGTTATCGCCAATACCGTCACCATCAAGGTCTTTCCACTCGGCGGGGTCACGCGGGAAAGCGTCCTGTTCGTTGGCTATGCCGTCGCCGTCGATATCGCTGTCCAGGCTGTCCGGGATGCCGTCCTTGTCCAGATCCGGTGGCACGCTGTTCTTGTCGTCCGGGTCGGTGCCGGCTTGCACTTCGTAGTCGTTGGAAATGCCGTCGCCATCGCGGTCAGTGTCCTTGTTGTCACCGATGCCATCGCCGTCGAGGTCTTTCCACTCGGTCGGATCATCCGGGAACGCATCTGCCTCGTTGGCTACGCCATCGCCATCACGGTCGCTATCCAGGCTGTCGGGGATGCCGTCCTTGTCGAGATCTGCCGGTACGCTGTTCTTGTCGCCCGGATCGGTACCGACCTGGGTTTCATAGTCGTTGGAGATGCCGTCGCCATCGCGGTCGGTGTCCTTGTTGTCACCGATACCGTCGCCGTCGAGGTCTCTCCATTCGCTCGCATCATCCGGGAACGCATCGACGTCGTTGGCTACGCCGTCACCATCGCGGTCGCTGTCCAGGCTGTCGGGGATGCCATCTTTGTCGAGGTCTGCCGGTACGCTGTTCTTGTCGTCCGGATTGGTGCCGACCTGGGTTTCATAGTCGTTGGAGATGCCGTCGCCATCGCGGTCGGTGTCTTTGTTGTCGCCGATGCCGTCGCCGTCGAGGTCCTTCCATTCGGTCGGGTCATCCGGCAGCGCGTCCTGGGCGTTAGGCACGCCGTCGCCGTCGCGGTCATCGTCCAGGGCATCGGGAATGCCGTCTTTATCCAGGTCCGCCGGCACGCTGTTCTTGTCGTCCGGATTGGTACCCAGCTGGATTTCGTAGTCGTTGGAAATGCCGTCGCCGTCGCGATCTTTGTCGGCGTTATCGCCGATACCGTCGCCATCGAGGTCGCGCCATTCGCTCGGGTCATCCGGGAACGCGTCGTCGACATTGAGCACGCCATCGCCATCACGATCGTTATCCAGGGTGTCTGGAATACCATCGCGGTCCATATCCGGCGGCACACTTGCCTTGTCATTCGGGTCGGTACCGACCTGTACTTCGTAATCGTTAGAGATGCCATCGCCATCGCGATCGGTGTCGGCGTTATCACCAATGCCGTCGCCATCGAGATCCTTCGATTCGTTCGGGTCATTGGGGAAGGCATCGAGTTCGTTGGGCACGCCATCGCCATCGATATCACTATCGAGGCTGTCGGGGATACCGTCCTTGTCCAGATCCGCAGGCACGCTGGCCTTGTCATCCGGGTCGGTACCGACCTGTATTTCGTAATCGTTGGAGATGCCGTCGCCATCGCGATCGGTATCGGCGTTGTCACCGATACCATCACCGTCTAGATCCTTGCTCTCGGCAGGATCGTCCGGGAAGGCGTCGAGGTCATTGGCCACGCCATCACCGTCGCGGTCATCGTCCAGGGCATCCGGAATGCCATCCTTGTCCAGATCAGCGGGCACACTGTTCTTGTCGTCCGGGTTGGTGCCAACCTGAATCTCGTACTCGTTGGAGATCCCATCGCCATCGCGGTCGGTATCTGCGTTATCGCCTATGCCGTCAGCGTCCAGATCCTTGCTCTCGGCCGGATCATCCGGAAATGCATCCTGATCATTCGAAACACCATCGCCATCGCGATCATCGTCCAAGGTATCGGGGATGCCGTCCTTGTCCAGATCCGCAGGCACGCTGCTCTTGTCATCAGGGTCGGTGCCGACCTGAATCTCGTACTCGTTGGAGATGCCGTCGCCATCGCGGTCAGCGTCCTGGTTGTCACCAATGCCATCGCCATCGAGGTCACGGCTTTCGCTTGGGTCATCGGGGAAGGCATCCTGATCATTGACGACACCATCGCCATCGCGGTCATCATCTAGGGCGTCAGGAATACCGTCCTTGTCCAGATCCGCAGGCACGCTGTTCTTGTCATCCGGATTGGTACCGACCTGGACTTCGTATTCGTTGGAAATGCCATCGCCATCGCGATCTGGGTCGGCGTTATCGCCGATGCCATCACCATCCAGGTCGCGCCACTCGGCAGGGTCATCGGGAAACGCATCCTTGTCGTTGTCCACCCCGTCGCCATCACGATCAAAGTCCAGGGCATCCGGAATGCCGTCGCGGTCCAGGTCAGCCGGCATACTGTTCTTGTCGTTAGGGTCTGTTCCCAGCTGCTCTTCGTAGGCATTGGAAATACCGTCACCGTCGCGATCCGGGTCGGCGTTATCACCGATGCCGTCGCCGTCCAGATCGCGGCTTTCGCTTGGGTCGCGAGGGAAGGCATCCTGTTCGTTGGGTACACCATCGCCGTCGATGTCATCGTCCAAGGCATCTGGAACGCCATCTTTGTCCAGGTCGGCAGGTACGCTGTTCTTGTCGTCCGGGTTAGTGCCCAGTTGCACTTCGATGTCATTGGAAATGCCATCGCCGTCACGGTCAGGGTCCGCGTTATCGCCGATACCGTCACCGTCGAGGTCTTTCCACTCGTTTGGATCATCCGGGAAAGCATCCTGATCGTTGGCGACACCATCGCCGTCGCGGTCGCTGTCCAGCGCATCGGGTATGCCGTCCTTATCCATGTCCGGCGGCACGCTGTTGGGATCGTCCGGATTGGTACCAACCTGCTCCTCATACTCGTTAGAAATACCGTCGCCGTCGCGGTCCGGGTCAGTGTTGTCACCGATGCCATCACCGTCCAAATCGCAAAGCAGGCCGAAGTCGACCTTACTCAACTGCGATGCATTGTGAGTCGCACGCGCAAGCGTATCGAGCGTCACGTTGCTGCCCACGGCAGCACCGTAAAGACGCGAGGCATATTGCTGAGTGACTCTGCCTTTGGCGTAGATAAAACCAGCCAGGGTGGAGTTGGAGCCGAGGACTACATTGCCTTCTGCCAATACCAGCAGCCGCGAGGCATCACCCGGTTTCTCGTAGGCTGTGGCGTTCATCATCGCCTGCCATGGCAACTCAAGGTTGCTGCGTACGTGCAAACGCACGGTACCGGTTCCGACCGGAACGATCTTCGCCTCGCTGCCGAGGGTCAGACGGTCGATCCAGTAATCACCTGGTGCCAGTTCGAGGGTGGCGCGATATCCCAGCTCCACATGCTTGAGCAAGTATTCGCCGGGGACGTTGAAGCGCGCCTTGGCCAGACCACTGACGCTCAGGCGCTGCCATTCCTTGCGGCTCCCGTCCAGGGTGAGGCTGCTGGCAAAGCCAACGTCCTGCCTGAACGAATTGTTGGTGGTACGAAACGCCGGCAAGACGGGGACAGAGGCTGGGGTGAAACTGGCCTGGCAATCCTGAGTACCGCAACTGCGCATGTTGGACGCGAAACCGTTATCCACTCGGCGGGTGGCCAGATAGGCCGAGGGAGCATCACGCAACTGTGCGTTCAGGGCAAAGCTGATCCGCCCGGAACTACCATGGGTTTGCAGGCCCCCAGCAAAAGCGGCAACACAGAGGTTTGGCTGTTGAGCTGGCGGCGCCACCGCTGGGATGCTCTTGGCATCCAGTGGATTGCTGCCGGCAACGCGCTCGCGCTCGTCGTCGTAGCCGTCACCATCGGTGTCGTCATCGAACAGGTCGAGGATGCCATCGCCGTCCAGATCACCGCGTTCCCGGCACTGGTTGTTCCAACTGGCGCTGTTGATCGCAGCCATGCGGGTTTCCACCCGGGCAGCGCTGCCGATATCGGCGCTACGTGCATTGACGGCCCCGCTCAGGCGTGCAGCGAAAGCCGAACTGTAGACGCCCTCGACATACACCAAGCCATTGATGACGCTAGCCGACTCCTGGGAAAGGTTGCCGCGTACGAACAGTTGCAGCCCTTCAGGGCGGCCACTGCCGTTATCCAGCGCATTGATGCTTGCCTGATAAGGCAGGCTCACCGCACTGCCGACCATGACCGTGGCGGTACCGCTGGCGACCCGCAGCTGGCTGCTGCTGGCCATATCCAGCCGGCCGATCCAGTAACGGCCCGGAGCGAGAGTAACCTTGGCGCCGTAGCCGAGGGTCAGGCGTTCGATGTAATAAGCTTGATGACGCGAGTTGAAACTCAGGGTCGCGGCGCTTTCCAGTTCGATGGCACGGTAGCGGTTGATCTCATTGCCACCGACTTCGCCATTACCCAGATAGCCCAGACGTAGATCGTGCTGGCCATTGATGACGGGGACTTTGGAAGTACTCAGATCAGCCGCTGGAACACCACTGGCACTGCAGTTCTGGCCGCCGCAACTGGGTGAGCCGAACGCATTCTGCACACGCAGGGTGGCGAGTGCCGGGCTGGGGCTGTCGGTCAGTTGGCCGCCCCACTGGAAGGTGATGCCTCCATTACCATGGGTTTGCAAGCCGGAGCTGAACACTGCCTGGCAAGACTCGGCCGCCTGTGCAACACCCGCAATCAGGCACAGCAGCCCTATAAGCAGCCGGTCACCCGCGCGCTTGCCCACCCGCATCCCCATAATGTTTGCCCCAGCCCTGCCGTCGTCCCTGATTGTTGCCGGCTTATGCGCGGCCCTGGTCTTGCACTCGTCTAGCGCGAGCTGTACTGCACATCCACTGCTTTCAACGCCTCGCTGCTCAGGTTTTTAACCACCTGTTTGAGCGCCTGGGGTGCCAGCTTTTCACGAATAGCCCCACTTACTTCCGCCAGTGGTTTGGCCGGTAGTTGCTGCTCGGCGGTGACCCGCACCAACATCAATTGCCCGTCCACATAAAGCGGCGCAATGCTGCCCGCAGCGGTGGGCTCTACCAGGCTGCGCAGCGGCTGCTCCAGCAGCTCCAGCTTCAGGCGGCTCTGCCGGTACTGCAGCGGCTTGCCGGCCTGGCGCCAGTCGGCTACCAGCTTCTGCCAGTCCTTAGCTTGAACTTGCGGACCGCTGAGCAGAGTGATCAGCTCAGTGCGCTGCGCCGGCTCCAGCTCCTGGTCGCTGGCGATGATCTCGAAGCTTTTCTCCACACCACCGCCAAACTCATCCTGATGGCGGTTGTAGTAATCGGCCACCTGTTCAGCGGTTACCGGCTCGGGGTTGGCGTGCGCCTCCAGGTAGTGGCGCACCAGCAGCTCTTCACGGTATGCCTGGGCCTTGAGATCAAGTTGCTCACGCTCACTGGCGTCGAGTTCACGCTCGGCAAGCAGCGCCATGGCCCGGCTGCTCACCAGGCTTTCGAGAATCTTGCGTTCCACTTCTTCGTTGGCGAACAGCGGCGCCGACTCTCCGAGGGTCCGCTCGATGGTCAACTCCAGCTGTGCTCGAGTAATCGGCGTCTTGTCGACGGTCACCAACGTGGCCGAAGGCTCCACCGGCACGTCGCTCAAAGCCTGCTTGCTGTCGTCCTTGCAGCCTGCCAGCAGCACCGCAAGCGCCAATGCTGCCACGGCGTACTTAACTGGCTGCACGGTTATCACCCGGCGTTTCAGCGTTGTCGCTGTCGGCCTTGGCTGAGGCTTCGGGCTGATCCTTCTTCTCGATCTTCGCTGCTGTTTTAAGCCGCTCCAGTTCGGCCGCTTTGGCTTCCTGGCGCAAGCGGTAGCGAATGTCGCCAGCCACGCTTTCGAACGGCTGCTTGATCACCTGAGGGCCTTCCAGCACCTTGACGATATGGAAGCCGAATGGCGTGACGATTGGCTCGGACAGCTCCCCCGCCTTCATGGCGAAAATGCGAGTACTGAAGGCCGGATCGATCGCACCTTCCTGCAGCCAACCGAGGTCGCCACCATGCTGGGCGGACAACTGATCCTCCGAGTACTCCTTGGCCAGCGCCGTGAAGTCTTCCTGGGAATTGGCTTTGGTATGGATGGCGCTAGCCTTGGTCAGCAAGGCTTGACGCTCGGCTTCACTCAGCCCCGGGTTGGTGCGTACCAGGATGTGAGCGACATGGATCTTCTTGGCCTGGAACTGATCAGGGTTGGTCGCATAGTAGTTACGCACCGCCTCGTCGGTTACCCGCTCCTTGAGGAACTCCTCGAAATAGCGACCGATCAGCATCTGCTTACGGAACTCGGCGACCTCGGCCTCCACCTGTTCAGCGGGAAGCAGCTTCTGCTCTTCAATCTGCCCGGCTAGCCCTTCGCGCTCCAGATAGTCATCCAGTTCGCGATTCACCAGCTGCGTATTCTGGGTGGGCACACGCTTGAACTTGAGGTAGGCGTCGAACTGAGCTTGTGTAACGGGCTGGCCGTTCACTTCGGCGATGGAATCGGAATTCGAGTCGCAGCCAGCGATGGCGATCATCACGGCGAGCACACCCAATTTATGCAGCATATTCATCCTGAGTGTTCCTCTCCTTGGGTGAGTAATGGGGCTATGGCGCGCTATATATAGCATTTAGCCATTGTGATTTGGTAATGGCTCACAATTCTTCAAGTTTGCGGGCCGCCAGATGGGTCGACAATCATCGGATGCTCATGCTGACCTGGCCATTTGGTCGCGATAGCACGCGTACCTGCCGGCAAATCGACCAGTCGGTTAACGGCGCCAGTGGCGCTATCTACATAGGCCAAGCTAACCCGAGCCGTGCCCTGAAATTCATCTTCAACAACTGCGAGCAGACCTAGGCCCCAAGGCTGACGTTCCATCGAGATGATTTTTGGAGCGGTGCCAAAGTCATCACTGAAGTGCAGTTGTGCTACTGCATAAACCTTGCCCCTGGAGTCCATACGCTGCAATTGGCAGTCATGAACGAACAATGGCTGACTACCCAAGGTGGCGATGCCAGAGCCGCATGCTTCCCGCGCAAGCATGCCAGTCCCATACTGTTGATCCGTATGACGGCTGGAGCCGATCACCGTATATGGTGTCTGGTAATAACCGCCATCGGTGGTTTGCGCGCTCACCCAGACTTTGTTGCCCTGGATGCTCATATCCATCACGTTCTCGAAGTCTGACTGATTGTCTGCAGACTCGAGCACGTCACCACTGAGGATATCGACTCGCTCAATCAGGGCCTGGGGCAGTCCATTAGACGGATTAAGACGCTGATGGCTAGTCCATACCTGGCCCTGGGCGTCAAAGTCGAATGCTGTCACTGGATTAGCCAACGTAGAAAGTCGCTCTGGCGTGCCCGTCAGCCCCTGCTGGCGATACAACGTGCTGCGTCCATCGAGATTTCGCAGTGCATAGAGTTCGAAGTCTGGCAGATCGTCACTGGATAGCGGATTGGTGCCCAGGCGAACTTCAATCTCGTCAGGGAACCCGTCACTATCACTGTCCGGGCTATTCGCGCTGGTACCCAGCGCCACTTCACGGCTATCGCATAGCAGGTCGAGGTCGGTATCCTCGCAGGCACTGAAGTTGGCCAGACGCGAGCGCTCAGCCTTGCTGATGCCGCGCAAGGCCTCTTCTCCCAGGCTGGTCAACAGCGCTTCGGTATCCTTGAAGCGGCTTTGTCCATGTTCCAGCGCGGCAAATTGCATAATACTGCGCGCCTCACCTGCTGGAATAACCAACCGGTAGCCGGTTGCAGCTTCTCGCCCATCATCGTATAGGTGCATGCTTGCTGCATTCAGCGAAGAGCGACCTGCGGAGTCGGCAAATACATTAATTAGACGGGCATCGAGTGCGTCTTTCTTGATAACCCAATTGAGGGAACTGTCATCTGTCCCCAGGTTGGCATTTCCGGAAGACGTGCTCAACTTAGCAGTTTGCTGATAGTTATATGACTGGCTAGTGATATAGCGCGGTTCTACCACCATAGGCCTATTGGTTGTATTCACGAAACGATCCACTACACGTAAATAGCCACGACCATTTTCTGGCACGTAAAATTCGCGACTGACTGCCAGTCCATCGCTGGCAGAACGCAAAGGGGTGCGCAGCGCACCTTCCGGGCTTCGAACGAAATCGCCGTTACCGATAGAGTAATCATTTAGCTGGAATAAACGCTGGTTAATTAGCTGCCAGCCGTCACGGTCTACCGCGCCAGCCTCGCCACTTTCCGTCACCCGGTAGCCCACTCCCGCTTCGGTAAATAAATACTGCTCGTCTTGTCTCAGGTCACGAAGATCGTCGCCTTGCTTCAACGGATCGGCGCCGTCTACGAATAGCTCATCACCATCATTGCGACCACCGCCGTCACTATCTACCTTATTTGGCGAAGTTTTGCTTATGCGCAGCTCGTAACTGTCGGACAAGCCATCACCATCACTGTCTCGGCTTGACGGATTAGTACCTGCATGGGACTCCTCTAAGTTGCTCAAACCATCGTTATCGCTGTCCTCGTCTGGAGCGAGATTCCCATAGAGATACTCGAACAAGTCAGTCAGTTGATCGTCATCGCTGTCCTTTTGCAGTGGATCACTACCGAATTGCACTTCTACACCATCAGGCAGACCATCATCATCGCTGTCCGCCTTCTTGGGATTGGTACCCCGCTCTATCTCATCAGCATCATTTAGACCGTCACCATCGCTGTCAGCAGCCATGGGGTCAGTGCCATAGCGATGGAATTCCTCATAGTCACTCAGACCATCACCATCGCTGTCAGCCATATGCGGATCCGAGCCTGCCTGCTGTTCTTCCAGATTACTCAGGCCATCACCATCCGGATCGGCCGTTGCTATACCTGGTTCGGCAACAAGTGGATCGAAACCGCTGTACAACTCGAAGCCGTCCCACAAGCCATCACCGTCAGTATCTCGAGCATCCGGGTTCGTACCCAACAGCATTTCGTTAGCATCGGAAAGCCCGTCCTGATCGCGGTCTGAGCGGCGTGGCAGATACCCGAGTTCAATCTTGTAGCCATTCTGCTCAGCAGGCACATAACTGATTACCCTGCCCTGCAGATGGTTGTCGGAGGTTCCTACGTAATGCTCAACTCCCGTACCATTTTGTACTAAATAGCCATGTAGACGCCTGACATCCATTCTGAAAGAAGCACCATCAGTGGACGTATTGAAGCGGCTGTAACGGGAGTACCAATCGCTCTCAAGCACGTCATAGAACCGCTCCTCGATACGCCCGTCACGATGCAGGATTACTTGAATAGTCATGGTTCCAGCATCTTTAGCAGCATACTGGCTTCGCCAGCCCAGCCATGTCAGTGTGGTGCTATCGGGGCTTTCCTTGAGATACATCTCGCCAACTTGGAAATTGCTACCGAGCGGCATGGCGTCGACAGAACCAATACGCAACCTCTGCTCATATGGCCAAACTTCGACCTTGGCAGCGGGGAAGGCAAAGCCGGGCGGAAGCATAAGCTGGATATCGCCAGCCTCAATTTGGCGCCCGAGCTCACTTTCAAGCGGCTGAGGCACTTCGCTGTCATCCATGACCAATTGCAGTTCGCCAATATCGTTCTCACCGTCACGCTCAAGCTCGACCACCTGCTGGAGACTCAACTGCACACCCAATACTTGATGCTGCAAGTCGATAATCCACTGCGATTGCTCACGACGTGCCAATGAATCAAAGCGGAAGTGGCCGTTAGCATCCGATACCTGCGTGAAAGCTGCTCCGCTACTTGCCATCGCAAGCCGTGCAGCGACAGGCCCGCCCTCACAACCATTCCCCCCACAGTTTTCACCCTGCGGGTCCATAAGAGAAACAACTACGCCAGAAACCGGGCGACCAAGGGCGTTGACCACACGGCCAGTGAGCATGGTGGGTGGTGGCTCCTCGACGACTACGCCAAGCGCCAGCTCGCTACGGTTACCACTGACATCGCTGGCGACGAGACGCAGGCCAAGGTCTCCCGGTTCATTCATGCCAATAGTGAAGCTCAGATCGCCGCCGACAGACGTGCTCTCAAGCAACTTATCGTGCTGCCACAACTCGACGGAGCGAATCAGGCCGTTATCAGTGACGCCCGCCTGAATCTGCAATTCATCACTTAGGTAGAACGGGCCTTCAGGCAAATTGGGCACAATTACAGGTGGCAGGGTGTCGGCCACGTTTGGCTCGTCATCCTGGCCATCAGGAATCGCATCCCCGTCCACATCAGGGTTCTGTGGATCGAGGCCTAAAGGGATTTCATCGGCATCTGGCATGCCGTCATTGTCTGAGTCAACAAGAGTTGGCCAGTTAGCCAAGTCTCGCAGTTCCTCCACTGTCATGCCCGACTCGACGAAGCGCGGGTCTTTCAGCTCTTCGAGAACGCGGCGTACCTCATCAGGACTCTGGTTCAATACCACATAGTGCATAAAAACTTTTCGGCCGCGTGCTGGAATCAGTAGATTTTCCACGCTAGTCCAGTAATTGTTATAACCCCTATACGGTTCCTGCAACTGGAATTCCCCACTGGGAATACCAAACAAAAGCCCAAAGCTATACCCATTGGCACTACCACCCGCGACCCTATCGTCACCAAAAACCAAGTACCCATCTTCGCCCCAATTATTTATAAGGCCACGACGTCCATCCTGATAGAACGAACCGCTGATACTCCACCGAATGGATACAGGCTCATCGGAAGGATTTTCAACGATATCCAGATATCGAATATAACTGGCACCAACAGGAGCATATATTTTGCGATGAACAAGAACATCACCATTCATAGTACCTAATGTTACTTCCTGACCACCTAACCGCAGCTGGTACTGGTTAGTCCCCGTGTAATAGCCATTGCCATTAACTGATAGACTATGAGACCAATCTAAAATATCGCCCGATGCGGAAGAAATTGAGCCGTACGTGCTTGCAATATTCCAAAACTGTTGATTTCGCAACTGCGGATAGCTGTTCCACCCGGTACTCTCGTAAGCTAAATCATCCTCGGAGATCGGTTTAAAACCCCGCCGACCTATGGCCTCAAGACGAATATCACCAATATCGCCCAGGTCAACACTATCTTCCAAAGACTCAATAACCAGCACTTTGCTGCCACGCATCGGCTGCGCACCAAACAGCCCAGTGGCGGACACATTGATTTCACGGTTTATGGTCTGCAGGCTCAGACTGAAACGACCACTGCTGTCGGTAACAGTACCTTCGCCTTCAGCACTTACCGGCATATTCATTAATGGCTGACCAAGTGAATCGACCACACGACCATTAAAGCGGATGCTAGGTGTTTCCTTAATAGCAATCTCTAGTTTGGCCTCTGTACTGTTTCCATTGCTATCAACAGCGCGCAGTACCAGATTACTTTGAGCAGCATTGGGCAGGGTCAAGTTAAATCGCTGCTCACCACCACTGTTGCGCGTTTCTAAGAGAACTCCGTCCTGGAAGAGCTCTACCTTACGGATCAGTCCGTTATCAGTAACAATCGTGGTGATTTCAAGTGCCTGACCAGCATACAGACGCTTAGCTGGCAGCGCTGCGAAACTAACGCTAGGGGCAGTGATATCGACCACCAATGGCTCACTATCCTGACCATCCAGCACACCGTCACCATCTGTATCAGGATTAGCGGGATCAGTACCCAGGCGCGTTTCATCAGCGTCACTAAGGCCATCTTCGTCCTGATCATAGAAGGCGAAGAAGTTCACCACCTTTCCGGCCAGCGTGGCATCGAGGTTGTCCAGGCCCAGGCCTTTGAGGCTGCGCAGCTTGGCAGCGGTGACCATGGCCGCGTCGTTGGAACCTTCCAGGGTAGCGAAGTGCATGATCACGCGGCGTTCGCCAGCCGGTATGCGCAGCTCGTAATCGGCTTGCCACAAACGGCCCGCGTTGCTCACATAGCTGGCGCCCTGGCGGCGGTTGCCGTTGCCGCCAAGCACGTGCAGCAGCACCGGACGTGAGGCGTTGCTGGTGTCACGCAGGGCCAGGAAGTCATCGGCGGTAGTCAGCTGGCCGTCGCCACTGCTGGTCACAACTGCCACTTGGCTG
This sequence comes from Pseudomonas sp. G34, assembly GCF_031119625.1. Taxonomy (GTDB): domain Bacteria; phylum Pseudomonadota; class Gammaproteobacteria; order Pseudomonadales; family Pseudomonadaceae; genus Aquipseudomonas. The sequence goes on along the minus strand of NZ_JAVHZV010000023.1, from coordinate 84,738 downwards.
TCGTTGTTTGCGCCGTAGTAAGACTGCAGGCGCACAGTGGTGACCTGCTCCTGGGCGGTAGGGTTGTCGATGATCTCCAAGTAGCGCACGTAGGCGCCGCCGGCACTTGGTACCAGAACGCGGCGGCTGACCACCACGTTGTTGATGCGCCGCGCTTCGTAGTGGTACTCGCGGCCGTTGGCCGAGCTGGTGGCGTGGTTGTATTTGTACCCGTACTGGTAGCTATCAACATAGAGCCTGAACGCGGGGTCGGCGTTGATAGCCGAACCGGTAGAACCGGACACAGAGCCGCTGTTGTTAAACGTCCAGTTACGGTTGTTTTCGTCGTTGACGTTGCGGTAGCCGTCAATATTCGGACGGTCATCGCTGGTCAGTTTCGGATTGGTACCATCGACGAAACGTTCGTTGATATCGCGACGGCTGCCGGCATCGCCGTCAGCCAGCTTCGGATCGCTTGGCGGGCTACCCAATACCTCCCAGCCATCGAGCAGCTCGTCACCGTCAGTGTCCGAGTTGCGCGGGTTGGTGCCAGCTAGAAACTCGCCTAGATTATCCAGTCCGTCGCTGTCGATATCAGCGGTGGCCGAGAAGTTCAAAAGGTCGTTGTCAATCTCGAACTTGTCGGGTATGCCGTTGTCGTCGCTATCGGTCTTCAGCGGGTCAGTACCGTAGGTATGGATCTCAGCATAGTCATCCACACCGTCACCATCGCTATCAGCCAGGCTCGGATTGGTTCCGCGGTTGATCTCATCCTGATCGCTCAGACGGTCAAGGTCGGTATCCCACGTTAGCGGGCTGGAGTGCCAGGTCAGCACTTCCTCGCCATCGGTCAGGCTATCGCCGTCAGTATCAGCAATAAACGGATGGCTGCCAGCTTCCTGCTCTTGTAGGTTGTTCAGACCGTCTCTATCGCTATCCGCTTGCGCTTCGTTACTGTTGGCTTTCGGATCAAAGCCGTATCGCTGTTCGAATCCATCGTTGAGGCCATCGCCGTCGCTATCAGTCCTCAGAGGATCTAAACCCAGAAGTACTTCATCGATATCGACGATTCCGTCCTGATCGGTGTCCACCAAGGTTGTCCAGTTGGCAATATCGCGATGCTCCTCGATGGTCAGGTTTGATTCTTTGACGTTAGCTGCCAACAGTGCTTCAAGCACGCGCTTGACCTCGGCCCGGCTGCTGTTCTGTACCAGATAATGTTGGATGATCCGGCGACTGTGGGCTGGCACAGTCAGCTCATAGCGGACCCGATAGCCGTCGCTATCCGCTGAGGCAGATACGGGCTGAAGGGGCGCGATCTGACCACCGATCAGCAGGCCGGAAGCCGTGCGACCGCCATTGTCTGTGGCATCGTCGGAGACCAGATAGCGGTCCTGCGCGTTGAATACCTTATCGCCCGATGAAGTGGCTGTGACCGAGCGGTTTCCCTCGTTGTAAAAGGAGCCGTTGAGGCTCACCGTCACAGTGATAGCGTCTTCAGTGGCGTTCTCGAACAGCTCAAGATAACGGGCATAACTCTGGTTTTCCGGCACATAGATGCGACGGCTCACCTGCAGAGAGCCCATCGTCTGCGCCGGTAGTTCTAGCTCGCGCCCCTGCTGACGAGACCTATAACTGTGCTGCTCGCTATAATAGTTGCTGCCACTGACCGTCAGGTACGCCGCACGCTGGAATGCCCGATTGGTACCATTTTGGATAGTGCCGTAATAGGTGTTGAAGTCCCAGTAGTAGCGATTGCTTATCTCAGGGTTGTAACGCGTGTCAAAGAGATCGTAGGCCTTGTGCCGCTCTTGGATCGGTTGCACCGGGCGGCGCCCCTGTGCATCGAGCACCAGATCGGCCACCGTGGTAGTACCTCCGATTACCGGCTCTAACACAGTACTGATGGCGCCCACGGCCTGGCCACCGAACAGCGCCGATGCCTTGACCTGTGGATCCAGTAAGGTGGTGGCCGCGCTCAGGGCATAGCGGCCCTGGCTATCTGTGTTCGCGGCATGCGCATCGTCCGTGATTATTCCGCTGCTATTGGCGAAATCAATTTCGTCGACAAAGATCCAGCTGCCTGTGCCTTTGAGAGCCACACGCACGTAGCGGCTCTGGATATTCAGGCTCGATATATCCAGCCAGCGATGAGGATTGGTCGAATTGTTGCTGTTGTTGTTGTACGAACTCTGAGGTATCACCTGAGTGCCAGCACTGACCCAGTTATTGTTCACCAGTTGGAACACTTCCACTGATGGCAGCACCACATTATTTTGATTGTCTTGGGTAACGCCGACCTTAATCGTGTCGATCAGCACCGATTGGCCGAAATCGAAATCGACGTTCACCAATTGGGTGTTCCACCCCAACCACTCGTAGGCGGTGCCCTGGCCGAGGTCAATGTTGAAACCAGCCCGTCCGACCTGATCATCGATCAACTGTCGCCAGGTGTCATCCGCGTAGCTCGAGTGGGTAGCTTGGTCGAAAACATAGCTCTGCGGCACTACCTCCCTTCGAGCGTAGGCATCGATCAGTTGCACCTTGGCCCCGGCTACGGGCGTGCCGTTACCATCGACCACACGGCCAGTCATCTGGGTGCCCGCATCGGCATTAATGGCGAAGCGCTGCACGCTGGTACGGCTTTCGTTGCCATTGGTGTCGCGGGCGCTGACTTCCACGGTCAGTTCGCTGCCCTGCTCCGGCACCACGATTACATAGGCATACGGGGCTTTGTCCAGCGAGCCGACAGCCTCACCGTTGACATAGAAGGTGACGTTGCTGACTCGGCCATTATCGGTAGCGCTGGCGCTCAGGCGCAGTTGCTGGCCATGCACCAGGCTGGAACCGGTGCTCGGTGCGGTCAGCGCTACAACCGGCGGCAACAGGTCTTTGGCAGTCGGCTCGGCGTCTTCGCCATCGAGCAGGCCGTCCTTGTCCATATCCGGGTCAAGCGGGTTCAGGCCAGCCTGGACTTCGGCGCCGTCGGACAGGCCATCGCCATCGGTGTCCTTGAGCTTCGGATTGGTCAGGGTTTCGAGGATTTCCTGCTTGTTAGTCAGGCCGTCCTGGTCGTAGTCCTGCTTGCCGTCGGCCGCATTGCGCGGGTCTAGGATATCCTCGTACGGGCCTTTGATCTCGATGTAATCGGACAGGCCATCGCCATCGGTATCCGCCAGGTCCGGGCGGGTACTGTAGCTATTGATTTCGTCGTAGTCCGGGATGCCGTCGTCGTCGCTGTCGGCCTTGCGCGGGCTGGACTTGTACTGCACTTCCTGGGCATCGAGCACGCGGTCCAGGTCGGCGTCTTCGCTCAGCGGATCGCTATTATGCTGGTTGACCTCGGCACCATCGATAAGACCGTCTTCATCACTGTCGGCGCGCAGCGGGTTGGTACCAAGTTCCTGCTCCTGCAGGTTGGTCAAGCCGTCGCCATCGCTGTCCAGGTTCTGCTCGCCAGTCACCAGCGGATTGAAGCCATACTTGACCTCGAAGCCATCCAGCAGGCCGTCGCCATCGCGGTCGGCAACAAAGGCGCTGGTGCCATTGGTATATTCGTAGACGTCTTTCAGGCCATCACTATCGCTGTCCTTGAGGGTCAGCTCGTGCATCATCACCAAGATGCCCGGATGGTAGATAGTAAACAGTGGATCGTTATCGGCCGGGCGGCTCGACTCAGTCGGCGTAAAGCCGAAGTACACCTGACCGGCACCATAAGTGTAGCGGATTGCGGTCACACGCTTGTCGGCGCGGGCACCTGTGAACATGAGCGGCACGGTATCGGGCGCCAGCTTCTCCATGGGCATATACGAATGGCCGTAGTAGATGCTGTTGCGGTACGGCCACCAGGAACCGATGCGACTTTCGCCAGCTTCGGACCAGCGCAGCACCGGCGTCAAACGAATCCAGCCGCCTGTCCACACTGACTCGGCGGGCTGACCCGGAACGTCCACGAGCGCAGTATTGGAGCCGGTGTTGTAGTCCTCGCTGAACAGCAGCGTGCCGCCGTGCTGGACGAAAGCGAATATCTTGGCGCGATTACTGGAGTAGCTGCTATTGCCCCAGTTATTCCGCGAACTGTCCACCATCAGCATATCGATCTGCGACAGGTCGAAGCTTGCCAGGTTGCTCACCTGTACCGGTTCGTAGCCGGCACGTTCGATGATGAGCCGCTGCGACGGCTGGCCGGCGTTGAAGCGCGCATTGAAGTACCCAACCCGTACCTTCGGCGATACCAGGGTAATGCTGCCCACATCGGTAGTACCGCCCCAGACCGGTTCAACGTCCGCCGAGGTGGCAGTCACGCCCTGGCTGCCCAGAACGCCATTGGCGATCACCTGCACATGGCCCGGCGCAACCGGTACGCCGGTGAGCACGAAGCTGCCGTCTTGAGCGGTGACGCCGGTAACGCCGAGGGCTTCCACTTGGGCACTGGCGACTGGTTGGTTGCCGCTGTCGACGACACGACCGATCACGGTGGTCAGCGGGTCGGTGACCAGGGCAAAGGTGTGCTCGCCGCTGCTGCCCTGGTTGTTGTTGGTGTCGGTGGCGATCAGTTCCAGGCGCAGGCTGTTGGCATCGGCCGGCAGGGCCATGGCATAGGTGAATGGCGCGCTGGTGACCAGGGCGACCTGGGCACCGTTCAGGCGTACCGAGACCTTGGTGACGCGACCGTTGTCCTGCGCGTTCGGGGTAATGACCAGGTTCAAGCCTTTGATCAGCTGTTTGCCCGGGGCCGGGTTGACCAGCGTTACGGTCGGCGCCTGGGTATCTTTGACCAGCGGCTCTTTGTCTTCGTCATCACGCAGCCCGTCGCCGTCGGTGTCGGCTTTCAGCGGGTCGGTGTGCAACTGGTCGACTTCCACGCCGTCCTTGAGGGTGTCGCCGTCGGTGTCCGGGTTGTTGATCAGGGTACCCAGCAGCACTTCACGGGCGTTGCTCAGGCCGTCGTTGTCCTTGTCGCCATTACCGTCGCCGGCATCGCTCGGGTTCAGGCCCATGTCCAGTTCCAGTTTGTCTGGAATGCCGTCGCCGTCGGTGTCTTTCTTCAATGGCGAAGAGGCTGGGATATTGCTGACTTCCTGACCATCGGTCAGGCCGTCGCCGTCGGTATCCCGATTCAGCGGGTCGGTGTGGTGGGTACGCACTTCGGCGCCGTCGGAGAGTCCATCACCATCGGTGTCGTGCACACGCAACTTGGTACCGGCGGCTTGCTCTTCCAGGTTGGTCAGGCCGTCGCCGTCGAAGTCTTCCGCGCCGTCTTCGATGCCGTTGCCATTGGTATCGCGCAGGGTCGGGTCGAGGCCGACGGTTTCCAGCTCCAGTTTGTTGTTAAGCCCGTCGCCGTCGAAGTCGCTCAGCGGATCGAATACCTGCAGGCTCAGGGCATTGCCCACCACGACTGGCGCGGCCGGCGTGCCTGGCAGGGTGCCGCTCAGGGTCAGCGGCAGCAGGGCACCGTCGACCACTGTGTTGTTGGCTTGGGTGAAGAAGGCCGGCACGGTCAGGGTACGGGTCGGGCCGTAGTACCAGTTGAAGCCCTGGCTCTGACCATTCAGCTCAGCGCGGCCATTGTTGATGTTCCACCAGCTCAGGTTGTCGGCCAGCAGCATCGGCACCTGGTAGCTCTGGCCAGCCAGCAGTTTTACCGGGCCAACGGTATTGAAGAGCACGTGTGGCGCGCATAGCTGGCCGCCCTGCTCGCGTACGTCGTCGTTGCGGGCCACGCCACGCAGGCCGGAGCCGGTGGTATCGAAGCTGTAGCAGCGCCCCAGTTGCAGCACGGGCTGGGCAACGAAACTGAGGGTACGGCCATCGCTGCTCAGGGTCGCGGTGCCGTTACGCACAGCAGTGCCTTCCAGGAGCTTGATGGCGTTACCGCCGTCCAGGCGCACCGGCTCGTCGTAGTCGAAGTAGGCGCGCAAGGTGGTGCCATCACGGGCTTCGATCACGCTGCGGATGATTTCCGGCGGTTGCAGGGTAAAATTGATGCGGAACTGGCTGGCCAGGTTCAGCTGCGGCAAGGCCGCTACCGGGCCGGCCAGGCTGACGGTGACTTCTTCGAAGGTTTCGTCGCTGATAGCCAGCCACGCCTGGCCCTGCACCAGCTGCACGGTGGTGCTGCCAGCCTGGCCGTCAATCGCCGCTGCGCCACTGACACGGGCTTCAACACTAAGGTTGGCCGGTTGGCCGTCGAGCTGGCTGATACGGTTGCCGAAGCGGTCCTGCAGCATTACTTGCAGGCGCACATCCTGTTTCACGCCACGGGCCAGTACGTCGCCTTCGGCCTGGGCGCGGCCCTGGTCGTTGAGCAGGCGCAGGTGGCTGGCGGCGGCCGGCAGTACGTCCAGGGTCACTGTACTGACACCACTGTTGACAGCGCCTGCGCTGTTGTAGGTATAGCGAATCTGGTTGTTGTTGCTGCTCACCGGCATGCTGAACTGGCCAACGGTGTTGCCGGCTTGCAGGTTCAGTTGGGCGCGGCCGTCCTTGAGGGTGACGCGCACTTGCTCGACGGTCTGGCCGTTGGCGGTGGTGCTGCCAATCTGGATGCCGCTGCCCGGCGCCACATGGAATTCGCTGCTTGGCAGGGTCAATTGCAGCACGCTGGCCTGGTCGTTGAGCACATTGTTCAGCACCAGATCCTGAGCCTGGATGGTCAGGGTGGCGTTGCTGCCGGCGGCCATGGCCGGCAGGTAGCCCAGCAGCAAGTGCCGGGTCGGGCCGGCCGCTACGGCGAGGCTCTTCTCGGCACGGGCAATCTGGCTGAACTGTGGCAGGTCGGCCCACAGTTGGTAATCGCCCAGGGTACGGTCGGCGTTCAGGGTCCAGCTGGCATAGCCGCTGGCGTCACTGTTGCTGGTACCCAGGGTTTCCACATAGCCGTCGCTCAGGCGACGCAGGCGCCACTGCACCGGCTGATCCGGCACCGCACGAGCGGCAGCGTCCAGCACCTGCACGCGGTACAGCGGCCGGCCTTGTACCGCCACGGACGCGGGGTTGTCGCTGCCTTGCAGATTCTGGAAGCGCACCAGGTTCGGTGACTGGGTCAGGGCCACGTTGTAGTCCTGGCTCAGCACCTGCTGGCCCATGCGGTCGGTCAGCTCCACCTGTACGCGGAACAGATCATTCGGCAGCGCGCTGTCCGGCATACGCAGATCGCGGGCGTAGCTATCCCAGTAATTGCTGTTGGCGCACCGGAAATAGTCATTGCTGCCGCGCAGGCAACTGAACAATTCCTGACGCACATCGCCGATACGTTGCAACACGCGTAGGCTGAGGCCGCCGGTATCGTCGAGGGCTCTCAGGTTGCCCAGATTCAGACGTGCCAGGCCACCGTATACACCGCGGGTCGGCAGAGCGACTTGCAGGGCGGAGGCATTCGGCGCCTGGTCACGCACCACGCGCAGGTTCTGCGGCGCGGACTCGCTGACCTGGCCACGGCTGTCGGTAAGCACCACCTTGAACGGCTGGCTGACGCTATTCGCCACGCGCTCGGTGCGTTTGTCCTGCACGGTGAAGCTGCGACCGGCAATGCTCTGGCCAGTCACATCGTAGTGATCGGTAAAGCCATTCCACAGCAGATCCACGGCTTTCAGGGCCACATCATCCTGGGCCGACAGTTGCACGTTAAAGGTGCTGCGTTCGATGATCTGGCCTGGCAGCATCAGGTTGGTGACCTCCGGGAATGCATCATCAATCACGTTCACACGCAGTTCCGCCGTGGCCGGGTTACCGGCCTGGTCGGTGACTTCGATGTTGTACACCTGCTCACCCAGGGTGGTGGCGGCATCCTGATACGTCAGCAGATTCTTGCCAAAGGCCACGGCAACCACCTGACCATTGCGGGTCAGGGTGGCCTTGTCGAGGGCGCCGTCGGTGTCGGCCATCTGCGCCTTGATGGTGATCGGGTAGCCGCGTACCGCTTTCTTGCTGTCGAGGAATACGGCGGCGCCTTCGTAGCTGAGGCTGACGGTCGGGGCCTTGGTGTCCTGATGGCGGTAGAAGCGCTTGGCAGCCGACTCGGCGCTGTTGCCAAACACGTCCACGGCGCGGACTTTGAGGTATTGGCCGGTCAGGCTGGTGTCCAGCGCCAGGCTGGCCTGGAACGGTTCGGCCTTGCGTACGGCCACGCGCTGCCATGGGCCATTGGTGCTGGCCGAGAGCAGGAATTCCACTTGCGCCAGCGGCTGCTGGCTGCCGCTGATCTGCGCGCTGGCAATCAGCGGTAACGGCAGCCAGGAGTGTTCGTCAGCAGTCAGGCTTACGGTGAAGGGGTTGGCCACGCCGTCGCCCGGCATCAGGAACAGGTCCCGCGCCACCGACTCGCGCACCACACCAAAGACGTCTTCGCTGCGCAGGCTGAGGGCCACGCTCTGCCCGCCCGGCAGGTTGGCCGGCAGGCGCAGGCTGGTCTGGCTCAGGGCCTGTTTCAGGCTGCCGACGGAATGGCCATTGAGGCTGAAGACGGCGCTGCGCAGGCCATCGGTGTTCAGGCCCAGGTTCAAGGCCTGGGCGGGCAGCAGGCGGCTGTCGGCCAGCGGGGTGACCACAGCGGCATCGGCGGCGCCCAGGCCGTAGGGCAGCTGGAACACCTGCACGCCTTGGGTGCCCTGGCCGACGGCCAGGCGGTTATTTTCCACGCTCAGGGCGGTGCTGCGCTGGGCTAGCAGCAGTTGGCTGTCTGGTACCACCAGGCCGGTGCTCGGTTCCAGGGCATCCAGGCGTACGCCCTGGGCCTGCGGTTGTTCCAGCCACAGCAGGTTACCGGCCAGGTACAGCTGATTGATGCTGGTGCCGCTCAGCAGTTGTTTGCGTTGCCCGTTGCGCAGGTCATAGCGCCAGGCGCTGTCGCCAAGCAGGTAGAACAGGTAGTCGCCGCTGAAGGCCAGTTGGCGAACTTCACCACCCAGCTGGGCGCTGAGTTCGCGTACTGGGGTTTGCACGTCGCTACCCAGGTCGACCAGGAACACCCGGCCGCTTTCGCTGAGCACGGCAGCCTGCCGCCCACGGGCCGACAGTTGACGGAGGTTTTCCTGGGCAGTGATGAGCAGGCTGCGTTTGCTGTTCAGGTCGTTCAGCGCAGCCAGTTGCAGGCTGCCACCGGCGGACACGATCAGGTAATCGCTGCTCACGGCCAAGTCGCTGCCAGCCACATTGCTGAATACGCTACGGGCGCTCAGGGTGCTGCGATTCAGCGCCAGCACCTGCTGGGCCTGGTCTTGCAGCAGGAACCAGGTGGCGCCGCTGGCGGCTACACGGCTGGCGGCCTGGGTAAAGGCAGTTTGCGGGTACAGGCTCGATTGCCAGTTGCCGGCGCTGTTCTGACGCAATACCTGGGCGCCGAAGTTGTCGGCAGCCACGATCAGTTGACCGTCACGCAGGGCCACGCTTTCCACGGTACCGCGGGTCGGGCTGGTGGCGCTGCGGCTGTCGTACAGGCTGACGTAGCCGTCGGCACCACGGACCGGTGCAAGCACCTGGCCTTCGCTGCCGCCCAGCCACAGTTTGCCGCCGGCCCACTGCGCGGCGTCTACCGACGAGGCCACCAGCGACCAGTTGCCTACGCGCTGCTGGGTGGCGGTGTCGATCAGTTGAATGCGTTGCGGCGCCACCACCAATACCTGGCCGGGTAAGCTGAACAGCCGCTTACCGCCCACGCCCAGCTGGGTCGCGGTGCCTTTGAGACCGGCATCCAGGCGCCACAGGCGACCGGCGTTATCCAGCACCTGCAGGTAATCACCAGCACGTACCACGCTGAGCAGGCCTTCACCGGTAAAGGTGGCCAGGGTCTGACCGCTGGCAGACAGGCGTAGCAGTTGCCCGCTGGTCAGCGCCAGGAAGCCATCGCCGTCGGCCAGCAGGCCGCGTACTTCGGCGCCCAGGGTCTGGGTGCCGGTGGCTTTCAGTTGATTGCCCAGGGCATCGAACCAGTACAGGTCCCGCGCGCTGGCGCCGAGGATGCGCTCGCCCTGCACCGCCAGGTGTTGCAGCGGTGCCGCCACCGCCAGGGTGCCGGCGCTTTGCAGGTTGTTGTTCGGGTCGAGCAGGGTCAGGCCGAAACCCTTCACGCTGAGCAGCAGGTATTGCTGCAAATAATCCATGGCGGCGATATCGCCACCCAGGCGGGCACGCAGGCCACCTCCGTCATGCAGCTCGGCGCCACGGGCCAGCCACTGACCGCCCACTTGTGGCAGCAGCACATCGAACGGCACCCGCACGGCGTCGCTCTGCAAGTGCCAGCTGTCCACCACCGGGGCGCTCCAGCGTTGTTCCTGGCGGTTGCCCAGTTCGTCGTCGATCAAGGCCCGTACGCGCAGTTCTTTGAGGCCCGCCGGCAGACGCAGGGACAGGCTGTCACCGCCGCTGGCCAGCAGTTGCTCGGTGCCATTCAGAGCTTCCAGGGCGAGGCGATAACGGCCAGCGTCGACGCCAGTCAGGCGCAGTTCCACCTGGCTACCGGCAAACAGCACGCTCGGCAGGCCGCTGAGGATCGGTTGTGGCAGTTGCTGAGACGGAGCCACGCGCAGGTTCAGTTGCTGCTCGCTGTAGTGGAAGTTGCCAGCGAAATAGGCACGGGCGCGCAGGCTGTAGCTTTCCTGCACGCTGACCTGCGGCAGACGCAGGCTGAACTGGCCTTGCTGGCCGGCCACCAGCAGGCGTTGCAGCGGCTGGCCGTTGAAGCTCAGCAGTTGCAGCTCGACCCAGGCCGGCACCGCGCCCACCTGGTAGCTGAGGATCAGGTTGCTGCCTTCGGCAAAGACCTGGTTGTTGCCGGCGCCACTCAGGGTCAGCGCGGCACCCGGCTGGTTGGCCTGGGTCAGCAGGCCCAGCTCACGGCTGCCCGCGGCGTCCTGCCATTGCAGGGCGGCGCTGTCGCCCGCCGGCAGGTTCAACCAATGGAAGCTGTTGCGCAGGCCAAGCACGGCACGCTGGGTTTCCCCGGCGGCGCTCAGGCGTACGCCACTGCCATCGGCACCGGTAGCGAAACGGGCGGCCAGTGGCAGACGCGCACCGGCGGCCAGCAAGGCACCGTCGTCTGGGCTCAGGCTGGCGGCTTGTGCGCCGTTGCTGGCCACATCGATAGCCAGCTGCTGGCTACCGGCGTGGTCCTGCACGGTCAGGTTCAGGCGGTTGGCGTCGGTGGCCACCAGCCAGGCACGGCCTGCGGCAAACGGTGCGCCCAGGTAGCTGTCCAGCTCACCCTGGTAGAACAACGGCTGCGCGGCCAACAGGTTGCCTTGTTCATCGCGCAGGCTGATATCGGCGCCGCCCAGGGCGTTTTCGGCGCTGGCCGGCAGGCCCCCGACCAGCACGCCGAACGGCAGGCGCACGCTTTGTGCAGTCAGGGCAATACGGGTTGGCGCGGCGACAGCCAGTGGTTCGACCACCAGTTGTTGCGCGCCATCGGCGTTTTGCAGGCTGACCAACTTGCCAGCCACAAAGGCCAGGGCCTCGCGCTCGCTGCCCAGTGCACCGACGCGCTCGCCGCCACGCCAGGCCTGCCAGCTATCGCCGTACAGTTCTTCGCTGACTTTCAGCCAGGCCAATTCGCCATCGAATACCACCTGGCTGACCTGGCCGCCCACTGGCAGCATGGTGGCTGCCCCCAAACTCAGGCCTTGATCTGTCACGCTGACCAACTGGCTGCTGACCGCCGTGGCTGTCCAGCTCAACAGGCGGTTGCCCTGCAGGACGAAGCCGGTACGGTCGGCCAGCTCGACGCCGCCACTGCGTACCAGTTGCGGCAGCGTGCTGTCATCCAGTTGCAGCCAGTTCAGGCCTTTTTCGGTGAGCACCAGCAAACGCTGGCCATCGACCTGCACCTGACGAATTGGCTCAGCCATGCTGACCCCGATCAGGTCGGCGAAACCGGCAGCAGTCAGCGCATACCCGCCGATCTGCTGGCCGTGACGGACGAACAGCAGCTCGCCACTGCCACCCAGCAGGTCGCCGGCAATCGCTTGTTCCACGGCGGTTTGCCAGGCGTTGTCGCTCCAGCGCCAGACACGCAGGTAGTCCTGCCCATCGCGACGGATCTGCGCGGCCAGCAACGAACCGCTGTAGCTGAGCTGACGCACCTGGCCGCTGTCACGGCTTTCCAGCACGCTGTCCAGGGTGCGGATACGGTAGCCATCGCGCTGCTGGTTCTCGGCCCAGACAGCAGCCTCGGCGTGGCCCACCAGCGCGGTCAGGAAGCTGGCGCGGTAGCCGGTTTCAAGGCTGTCGCGGCGGCTGGCGGCTTGCAGGTAAGCGAGTTTTTCCAGGCTGCGGCTGGCGTTTTTCTCGTGGCCGGAACGGTCACGCAGCACGGCATCCAGGCGCAGGGCGGTGCCCTGTTCGCGGCTGTTCCATACCTGACGGGCGCTGCTGAATGGCAGAACGGCCGGGCTGGTGGCATCGCTCGGGTCGAACAGGTTGAGGTTCGACGCGTTGTTGAAATCCCCCATGGTTGCTGGCGGTGGCACTTGCAGCCACAGCTGCGAACCGGCCAGCAAGGTGGTTGGCGGTTGCAGGTCGAGGCCGATGGCTTCGCTGATGCCGGTGTCGGCATGCAGGTTGAGGGTGCGTTGGCTGCGCAAGGTCTGGCCCTGCCAGGTGGCTTGCAGACGCAGCACCAGCACGCCATCGGCGGCCACCTGCGGCATCGGCACACTGAGTTCGATGATTTCTTCGCCATCGGCGGTACGCGTGATGCTGCGCGGCGCCGGGTTGCCGGCGTGCTGCGGATCACCGGCGATATCCAGGTACAGGTTGGCCTGTTCCAGTTTGCGCACCCGCACCCGCACCCGCACGGTTTCGCCGGCCTGTACGTTCTGGCCATCAGCCGGTGCCAGGAAGCTCAGCTCCGGCGCGCCGACCTGGCTGTCATAGGGTTGCAGGGTGACCGCCGCCGGAGCACTGGCCAGGCCATTGAGGTCGATGGCGCGAGCCACGATATGCAGCGGCCCGGTGGCATCGGCAGCCACCGGCACGCGGAGGCGGTTCGGGTCGAGCAGGCGCTGGCAGTTGGCGGCATCGCTGAACACATCGCCGGCCTGGCTGTTGATGCACGCCTCGACATGATCGATGCCGTAACGGTCGTAGCTGCGCAGGATCACCTCGGTGACTTCGCCACGCGGTACGAATTCGCCATCCAGCGGCGCGATGATCGACAGCTGCGGCGGCGTGCGGTCGGACAGCAGGTCGTAGCCCACCTGGAAGTAGCGGTAGCTCTCCTGGCCGGCCAGGCCGAAGCCCACGCGCAGTTCAGCAGTCAGCGGTGCCTGTTCTTGCGGTGCGCCAGGCAGCTCTTTGAGTCGTGGGTGCAGGAAGTTGAGGCTGGCCAAGCCGCTGCTGCGGTCAAAGTTGGCGGCAGCGTAGCGGCCATCCAGTACACGGATTTCGGCGCTGCGTACCAGATCCAGGTCGCCAAGGATCTGGAAGCGCAGGTCGGCCGGGGTGCTCTCCTCCACCGGCGTCGGCTGGGTGCTGAACTGGCCAAGGGTCAGATCCGGGGCGCTGACCTGGGCGTTGAAGCGGCGCTCGCTGGTATTGCGGCCATCACTGGCACGCAGCAGCAGAGCAAAGCCTTGGTAATCGCCCTGGATATCCAGATTGAACTGGCCTTTCTGGATGGCGATCCAGTCGGTTTTCCAAGTCTGGCCGCCATCGGCGGAGACGCGGTAGGCGAAGCCGAGTTTGTCGCTGGCCTGCACGTTATCCACAGCGCTGACGCTCAAGGCATAACGGCTGCCCAGTTTCAATTGGGTAGCGGCGGTCAGCGGCTGGCCTTGCAGCAGCACTTGCAGCGAATCCTGACGCGGCGCCAGGCGGTCTTCGGCCTGGTAGCTGCCGCTGTAGGTGCCAGCCAGGGTCACGCCGTTGTCGCGGGCCAGGTTGTTGGCGGCATCACGCACCCCGGTGAGGGTCACTTGATACAGGGCGTTGGCTTCCAGCACCGCGTCGCTGCGCAGGCGCAGTTCCAGGCGGTTGCCCTGGCTGATGATCGGGTTGAAGCGGTTGCTGATGTCTTCGCTTGGCTGGGCGTGGGTGTCGTAATCCTTGAACACCTTGACCACGCTGAAACCTTGCGCGCTCAGCGGCTCGCCTGCTTCCAGCACCAGCGACTGCGAGGCGCTCAGGGTCGAGACCAGGCGTACGGTTGGCGCGGTGTCGTCAATGGCGGCCAGCCACTGGTCGGCCACGCTGTCCACGCGTTCAGCGCTGGCATCGCGCAGCAGGGCCACCTGGTACTGCCAGCCTGGCTGGCTGCGTGGGGTGACAAAACTGATGCTGCTGTCATTGAGGGTGAACGCCACCTTGTTGCTGGCGCTCGGCAAAATGCCCTGGCCAGCCGGGAACCAGTGCAGGCTCAGGCCTTCGGACAGGCCCTGGGCCTGGATAGTGACCGGCGTACCACCGGCGTCGCTGACCACCTGGCCCTGGGCATGGGCGGAGATCACCGACTCGATGGCCAGCGGCGTGACCACCGACAGCGCGGTCGGCAGCACGGCGCGTTGCTGGCCGTAGCGTACTTGCACGTTGTACAGGCCGGCCTGGTCCATTTGCAGGCTGAAGCTCAACTGATCGCCAGTGGCATTCACTTGCAGTTGTTCGCGGCCCAGCACGCGCTCGCCCACTTGCAGCTCGTCGATCAGGCTCAGCTGACGGCCACGCAATACATAGGTGCGCGCCACACCGCTAACGCTGCGGTTCGGTTGCAGGGCGTCCAGGCGTATCAGGTCGGCACCGAAGAAGTCCACGGCATCCACCAGCCATGGCAGGTCCAGGTGCACTTCTGCGCCTTTGAGCCAATCCAGCGGCGCCTGGCTGACTTGCAGGCGATACAGCCCAGCCGGTTGGTAAGCCGCTTGTTGCTGGCTGAGGGCGCGCAGTTCGCGGCCCAGTATCTGGGTGCTGGTGGCCACGGTTTCGCCCGCCAGACCGCTGACCGCCAACTGCGCTTCGCGCCAGGCGTAGTCGGCACCGGTAAAGCGCAGGCCCACCGGCTCGTTGGCCGCTGCCAGGGTCTCGGGGTTCAACGCCCAGGTGTTGTTCAGCGGGATTGCAGCATTCAGGTAGCTGCCGCCATTGCGCCATTCCAGCAGGTCGCCGTGCAGTTCCAGCTGCGCCAGATTGCCCACTTCGCTGTTGCCCACGGCCAGGCTGGCCACTTCACGGGCGCTCAGTTGCCGCTGGGCATCGACATCGAGGTCGAACACCTGCAGGCGACCGGCATCCAGCCAGGCGAGCAGTTCGCCCTGGGCGGTCAACTGGCTGATCCGGCTCGGCAGGTCGAACTCGCCCAGCACCGGCTCGCCACGGCCACGCAGCAGGGCAGCGCGTTGCACCAGTTGCAGGGTGTCGCTGCCTTGCAGGTACACGCGGGTGCCGTCCAGCCACAGGCGCTTGGCGCCGTTCAAGCCATGGTTGTGCGTGCCGAGTACCTGGCTGCCGTCGCGGGCATTGCGCACTTCCAGGCGGTCGCCGAATAGCAGGTAGGCGCCACGGCTGTCCAAGGCGATATCCACCAGACCGGCCGGGTTATCCAGGATCAGTTCACGCAGTTCCGGCCCTTGCACCTGCCCCTGGAACACACGCGTGCCGGCCTTGAGTAGCAGCACATCGCCGGCCAGACGCACCGTATCGAAGGCGACCTGACGGGTATTGGTCAACGCTGGAAGTGCTTGCGGAGCGTACAGGTTGCCGAGATCGAACACCTGCACCTGCGCCGTGTCGGTGAGCAGCGCGGCGTAGCTGTCGCTCAGGGCAATGTCGCGCAGGCTGCCGCTGGCTTGCCATTTGGCCAACAGTTGCGGCGTGCTGCCATCGCGCAGGCTGGACAACTGCACATCACGGCCAGTGACAGTGAGCAGCAGGTCGCCAGCACGGCGGTACAGGCTGACCCCGGCCAGTTGCTTCTGCACGGGTAGCTCGATGCGCAGACTGGTATCACTGGCCAGGTCATCAACGAAACCGAGGTTGCTGACGTCCACCTGCAGCGGGCCGAGATGATCCTGCGGCACGCTGAAGCTGAGCAGATCGCTACGCTCCATGCGCACATCGGCAATCTGCCGGCCATTGACGCGCACCACGGTGGCTTCGCCGAAACCACGGCCCTGCAGGCCAATGATTTCGCCGGCGTTGAAGACAAAGCGCTTGCTCTGCGCCGCCAGGGTGCCGCTCAGGCGGTCATACAGGCCGGCCTGGTCGATACGCGGATCAGCCACATAAGTAATGGCGGCGGCGCGGAACAACTCCAGGTTGCCCTGCTGCACCTGCACCCCGACCGGAAGGTTGCTGCTTGGGTTGGCCAACAGGCCCGGCAGGCGGAAGCGGATCTGGTTGTCGTCGCGGTACAGCACATCGCCGGCCGCCACACGCTGGCCGCCCACTTCGATAACGGCATTGGTGCTGAAGTCATGGCCACGCAGGGTGATCTCGGTGCCGCCGCGCCAGCTGGCCTGACGCGGAGAAATGCTGTCCAGCTGCGGCTGTAGGGCATCATCACTGACAAAGCCGAAGCGGTAGTCGTTGCCCAGCGTTTTGCCTTGCTGGTCACGCAGGGCGCCGCTGAGGCTGACCTGATAGAGCTTGCCACTCTGCAAGGAAGCGACCGGACGCAGCACCAGGCGGCCCACGCCGACCTGCGCCACCTGGCTGGCCACCGGCGTGCCGTCGAGCAACAGCTGCACCAGCTGGCTGCCGGAATCGCGCAGCTGGGCGTTGTCCAGCAGGCGGTTGAACTGCACTTCGATACCGGCATCTTTCGGCAAACGGCCCGACGGTTGCGGCTGTTGGCTGAGGATGGTGAGGTTCTGGTAAGCCAGGGTATTCAGGCTTCCGCCCAGGTAGCTAGCGGCGTCCAGGCTTGGCAGCGGGTTCTCGGCCGGGGTGCCGTCGACATAGACGAAGGCGCTGCCGGCATACAGGGCCTGGCTGCCCAGGGACAGGCTGTTGACGTTGCCGATCACACTGAAATAGTCGCGCAGGCCGATGCTGTCCTGGGTGCGGCCATTGAGCCACGAGGAAATATCGAACAGCTGCACATCGCCCTGCCCGCCCGCAACGTACAGGGTCTGACCGGCCAGTTGCAGTTGACCGGCGAACAGGCTACCGCGGCTGACCAGGTAAGTCAGTTTCAGGTCGGCGACCGGCGTGGCGTTGCTATCGGAGTCGAACACAAAGCGCTGCACGGTGGCGTTTTCGCCGCTGGACACCAGCAGGCCGCCGCTCGATACCAACAGGTCTTCGGGGGTGAACGGGTTGCCGGCCTGGTCGCGAGCGGCCACGCGGCGCAGCACGCGGAACTCGCCACTGGCCAGCTCCACTTCCACCAGTTGGCGCTGTGCTGGCAGGGTCAGCCACAGGCTTGAGCCGAACAGGCGCAGGCGCCCTGGCGTACCGCCCAGTTGGCTGGCGCTGATCAGGCCGAGGTCGACCAGTTTCAGTTCGCGGCTGATGCGGTACTGGCGCACGCCTTCCTTGCTGGCCAGGTACAACAGGTCATCGCGGGTGGCCAGGGCGGTGATGTCGCCCGCCAGGTCCAGTTCGTTGAGCTTGTTCGGTTCGGCCGGCAGGGTCAGGTCGAAGTGCAGCAGTTTCTTGCCGCCAACGGCGAACAGTTGGTGATCGTTGATCGCCAGGTCGACAAAGCCGGTGCTGCCCAGGCCGTTCGGCGCTTCGTAGTGGTATGGCTTGGTCTGGCCTGCGAAGTCGCGGCTGACGATTACCGGGTGTACCGGGTCGCTGATATCGGCCACCAGCAGGCGTGCGGCGTTGCTGGACACGCGAGCTACGCGGCCTTGGCTGTCGACCTTGTCGAAGCTGCCGCCGGTTACCGCGTAGAGCAGTTGGCTGCTGCCGTCATCGAGGCGGGCAATTGCCGATACCGGGCTGGCCATATCGCCCGGCAGGTTGACCGAGCCGGTGGGGATGCCGGTGTAGAAGTAGTCCACTGGTGACAGGCTTTGCTCGCCGTCGAACAGTTGGCTGGTCACTGCCACCTGGGCTTTGCCAAAGGTGCCGGACGGGGCGCGCACTTCGGCGCGGTTGCTGCTGAGAATCTTCAGGTCGCCGGCCAGGGCACCGGCGAAACGCACCTGCATATAGTGGTTGAAGCCACGGCCATACAGGGTTACCAAATTACCACCCTGTGGCGGGCCGGTTTGCGGCTGCAGGTCGTCGAGCTCGATCTGCGGCAGCACGGTCATCGCGCCCTGGCGCAGGTAGGCGAGGTTCTGGTCCACGCGCTGCACTTTCACCGCCAGGCTGGCGCTGACATTGCCGAGTTGCAGATCAGGCACCGCCACACGCAGCTCGCTGTCGGTAACGCTCTGGATCTGCTGGGCCTGCAGGCGGGTTTCACCCAGCCAGACTGCCAGTTGCTCAGGCGCCACACCGAACCCGCTGCCTTTGATCAGCGCTGTTTCACCACCGGTGGCATGGAAGTAATGCAGGCCCGCCGTATCGCCCACCACACGTTGTACCGCGCTGACCAGCGGCCGGATGCCGGTGCGGCGCTCCAGCTGCAGCACAAAGGCCTGACGCAGGGCATGGCCGGCCAGGTCGGTGAGTGCGGTGGTCACTTCGATGCGCAGCGGGCCCTGGTAGTCGCCCTTGAAGCGCAGATCCAACTGGCCGCCACGCAGGGTGTTGATGCCGGTCATTTCGAACGCAGCCGCCGGCAACGCCTGACCGCCCTCGCCCACAACGCGGATCACCTGCGCCAGGTGCGCCGGGTCGGTATTGATCAGGTTGTTGAAGGCAATGGTCACGCCTTCGTTGCTGCCCAGCACGGCGCCATTGCCCGGGGTACTCGAGGCCACGGCGAGGTACGGCGAGGTATTGATCTGCACGCCTTTGCCGTTGCCCTGCATGATCTGCCCGCCCACGCTGAGCAGTTCACCGCTGGCATTTTTCTGTTGCCAGTAGATGGTCTGGAACTGGCCCTGGGCGTCGGCTTCCAGCAGCAGGTAGGTATCACCGGTACCGACGCTGATCAGGCCTTGCTGCACTTGCAGGGTGATCTTGCCGATAGCTTCAGAGACCGACGACGCCGCTACAGTGCCGCGCTCGATGGCCTGCACGCGGTAGTCCAGTTGCGTGCCGAAGTCTTTGAAGCTGGCCAGGTACAGCTGCTTGTCGCGCAGGAACAATACATACAGCTCACCATTGAGCCACTGCACATCCACGGGCGCACCCAGCAGGTCCGGCTTCATGCTGCCGTCGAAGGCGATGCTTGGCAGGGGCGCCTGGGCGCCCAGCTCGTTGCGGCCAATCGGCAGGAAGCGGATATAGCCGGTTCCCAGGTCGTTGGCGGCGGCCACCGCCAGGGCGCCACGCTCGGTTTCCACGGCCAGGTCGACGGCGCGATGGTTCGGCAGGCTCAGGCTGGACACCAGCAGCGGCTTGCTCAGGTCGTTCACATCCACCACGCGCACGCCGTCGCGGTCGTTGGCCAGGTACACCAGGCTGCCCTGCACTTCCAGGCCCAGCACCGGTTCGCTGAGGCGCAGTTGCGACAGGCGGATTGGCCTCTCCCACAGGCCGATGTCGTAGATTTCCAGGCCGGCAGTCATCAGGTAGCGGTTGCTGGAAGTCGGCTGCATACCCGCCTTCACCCCGACGAACAGCCGGTCGCCGACAACTTGCGCGGCACCGATCTGCATCGGCGGATAGTTCGGCAGGATGATGCCCAGGCCCTGCGGCAGGGTGTAGGAGAGCGCGCCCACTTTGACTTCACGGGTGGCGGCGCCACTTGGCACGCGCAGGTAGACGTCGTAGATATCCGGATCGATCACGCCCGGCAGCACAAAACTGAATTGGCGCTGGTTTTCCACGTTGTCGTGCAGATCGATGCTGATGCTGCCGGCATCTTCAACGATCGGGCTGCGGCCCGTGTAGATCTCGGTATCGCCATGGCGGGCGCGCAACACCACTCTGGTGCCCGGCATCAGCACCTCGTGGCTGGCGCCAATGGTGACCTTGGCGCCGCCTTTCTTGCTGGCCGAATCCGGGCTGACGGTGAACTTGACCTGGTTCAGCGCTTGCTCGGCGCCGACCATAAAGGCCCCCAGGTAATCATTGCGCAGGCCGCCGTCATCCAGGCGCAGGTGCCATTGGCCAGGGCTCAGCGGCAGCAGGTCGAGAGCGTGCGGAGCGATTTCCAGGCGCGTAGCGCTGACCCATTGCAGCTCAACCGGGTATTGGTTGACGTAGCCCTTCACGGTACTGCTGAAGCCGCTGCCGTGAATCACCACGCGGTCTTGCGCGCCACGGTGGAAGCTGGCGTTTTCCAGGTACTGGATCGCCGGCTGGCTAGCACCACTTGGCGCCACCTTGAAGTCCACCTGATACGGCGCCCACAACCCGGCACCGCGCAGGTTGCGCGCCTGCTGCACGCGCAGACGCAGCTGCGCGCCCGGTGTCGGGGTGAAGCGCAGCACCACACGGCTGGCCGACTGGCCATCGCCGTTCAGGTTCTCGATGGTCGGCACGGCCAGGGCCTGCTCGCCATTGCTGATATCCAGCAGGCTCAAGGCACCGGCAGCACGCAGGGACTCCAGCGTCACCGGCTCGTTGAAGGTCAGTTGCAGCGCCTGCTCGCCGGCCGGCAGCACGCCGCCCTGTTTGACGCTGGCGTCCAGCACCAGCGCGCCGGGCAGTTCCAGCAGGGTCATGCCGTTGGTACCAGAGCCGGCCACCAGACGGTTATTGAACAGGTCCAGCGCTTCAATGCGCTCCTGGTTACCCGCCGAGATCACCCGTGGCTGCAGCGGCTCGCGCAGGTCGACCACCACCACGCCGCTGTCGGCAGCCACAAACAGCAGGTTGCCGGCCATGCGCAGACGTACGCCACGGCCCGCCGTGGCTTGCAGCTTCTCGTCGAGGCTGAGCAGCGTGCGCTCTTCGGGTTCGTCGCGGTTGATGATTTCCACACCACGGCTGCCAACGGCTGCCACCAGGTAACGGCCATAGGCGACCATGTCCTGCGGGTTGGCAACAAAGCTGTAGCTGCGCGTTTGCGCTGGGTCGAACAGGTTGAGGGCGCGGATTTCACCGGTCTTGCCATCTACTGGTACGCCGAGGGACTCGTCCCAGCCCGGACAGTTGGCCCACTTGGCACCACGCACCTTGCCACCGGTGAACAGCCAGCCATCGTTCAGTTGTAGCAGCGCACCGCCCTGTAGGCCGCTGGGCGGCGCAACGCGTACCGGGTCGTCGCCACTCTGGTAGTTGAGGGCGAAGAGATCGGACGGCTCCGCAACATCGATATTGAAGGTGCATTGGTCAGAATTTGGCGGCTTGGCGGTGACTTCCACCGAGGCCGCGATCAGGCCAGGGCCCTGCTTGACCACACGGCTGATCGGCGCAGACAGGTCTTCTTCCTGGATGGTTTGCAGGCCGTTCTGTTCGTCCAGGTTCAGGCGCGCCACGCCGCCCACGCCGCTGGCCACGTATAGGCGTTTGCGCCAGGTGTTCTGTTCCCACTCCACGGTGGGGCTGACGCGCAGCGAGTCGAAGCCCACGTTGAAATCCTGCGCGGCCTGGCGGTCGAGCAGTTCCTGTTCTTCTTCGGTGGGCTCAACGGGATTGAGCCCTTCCATGCGCTTGTAAATCGCGGCGGCCTGTTGCTTCAGGCTCAGGCGCAGGTTGTCGCTTGGCAGCGAAGAGGCGCCGCCGACCAGGACTGGCTTGCTGGCGTCCTGCACCGAGAACGAGGCAGCGCGGTACAGCTCCGGCAACCAGCCACCGCTGGCCAGGGTCTGCTTGCCATAGCCGTTGACCATATGGCCGCCGTTGGTGATGGCCACGCCGGTCTGTTGGTCGATCCATACATCGCTCGGGTACAGCAGCGACGGATGCAGTTCCGACTGTTTGCGCAGGCCGTAGCCGAAACCACGGTCGCCGGTCAAGCTGGCCTGGTTGCCGTAACGGTCTTCACCCAGCACATCGACTTTGCCCGGCGCGCCACGGGGCGAGGTCACGCGCATGCGGTTGCTGGCCAACACCTCGATACGGCCGACCGGCAGGCCGCCGAAGCGCACCTTGAGGCCATCCATCACGGTGTTGCCCGGCTCGAAGCCGTCACCGGTAATGGTCACCACGGTATCGCCGGCCACCGGGCCCCACAGCGGTACCAGGGCGTCGAAACGGATCGGTGCGTCCACCAGCAGGGCGCCTTCCAGCACGGTCTGCTGCCAGATGCCGTCGCGCTGCACTTGCAGGGTCAGGTTGTACTGGCCCGCAGCTGGCAAGGCCGGCACGCTGACTTTCAGCACCGCCGCAGCGGCGGTGTTATCGCGGGTCACGCCTTCGATAGACAGCGCGCGGTCACCCGCATACAGACGCACCTGCGCCAGGTTGGCCGGGATTCCCAGGGCGCTGACGGTCACCAGGCTGACAGTGTTTTGTGCAACGCGACGCGGCGTAACGGCTTCAATGGACAACGCATCATTGCGCGCGCCACGGTAGGTCAGCGGCACGCGCTGATCCTGGGCCAGGCGCTGCAATACCACGGTGTCGCTGGCAGTAATCGGTTTCACCGAGGCGAGGCCGGCCTTGGCCACCAAGGTCAGGCGCTCACCCACGGTAAGGCGGTCAACGCTGCTGGTCGGCAGCACCAGCTTGGCGTCGTTGTTGACGATCTGCACGGTGGCCGGCAAGGCCTGGCCCTGACTGTTGAGCAGCTGGAACAGGGCGCTGTTGGCCGGGTACAGGTCGATGGCCTTGTTAAAGCGCGCCATCACTTGCACGCTGCCGTCCACCTGACGGTCGAGGATGCCGTTGGCCGGGTCGACCGCGTGCAGCTTCAGCACCACGTCTGGTACCACCTGCAACAGGCTGCCCTTGCCATCCACGCCGCCCGAATGCGCCGAGTAGTCACCCGCCACCACGCTTTCCACGCTGCCGCTGGAGGTCATGCTGCGACCAGCAACCGGTTTGAGCGGGTTGGTTACATCAACCATCAGCACACCCTTGTCGCCACGGGCGACATAGAGGGTGTTGCCGTTGAAGTCGAGATCGTAGACGTAGCCGATGTCGTTGATCCGCGCGACCACGGTTGGCGAGCTCGGGTCGAGCAAATCAACCACCGCCACACCGCTGGCGCCAGCCGCCACGTAGGCGTAGCGGCCTTGCAGCGACACGCGGGTACCCGGCAGGTCGAGCTGGCCAAGGCGTTTCAGCCCCGCGTTGGCGGTCTGGCTGTACACCTGCAGGCCGCCGCTGCCAATGGCTTCCTTGGTCAGCAGACGGTTGGTGCGGTAATCAAAGGCGCCACCCACGGCGACGATCAGGCCGGCGGCGGTGCCGTCCCCGGCCTGAGTGCCGATACCGGTCTGGATGGCAATATCCAGCATGGGCAACTTCGGCGCGGCGGCCAGGCTTTGCACCAGGTAGGTCTTGTTCGGCAGGAAGGAGTCGACGATGCCCAGGCCTTCTTCACCCATGGCCAGCAAGACACGGGCGTTGCGCACACGTAGGCCGCGCACCGAGGTGCCAGGCAGTTCCAGGCTACCGATAATGGTGGTCTTGGACGGATCCAGCTCATCGAAGGCCACGGTGTACAGGCGGGCGGCATCCGGGTTGCCGGCGCCGTCCAGGTGCACCGCAGTGATGTACACACGGTCGCTGCCGCGCTCGAAGAAAGGCTCCACGCCTACGGCGATGAAGTTCGACGGCAGGGCGATACGCGAAATGATGCGGTCGTCGGACTTGTCGCCATTGCGGTCGATCAGGCGCAACAGGTCATCCGGGTTCAGCGGCTTCTGCGGGTCGGCGGTGTAGTTGCCGGCGTTGATGTCGTACACCAGAACGCCGCTGGTGCCTTGCGCCGAGAACAGCAGGCTGCCGGACGGGTCCAGCGCCATGTCGTAGATGCGCCCGCCGTCATCACGGATCTGCGATTGCGGTGGCTGTTGATAGGTAAAGGCCTGGTTCAGAGTGCCCTGCTGGCCGTTGCTCAGCTGTACACGCACATCGACGGTGCCAATCGGGCCGGCGGGCGTCACCACTTCCAGGGTTTCAGCGTCCAGCACCTTGTACTGGGTGACCGGCATAGCGCCGAAGTACACGCTCATGGCGCCGGTTTCGCTGCGGAAGCCCTGGCCTTTGATCTGCACCTTGGTACCGCCGTTGAGCGAGCCCAGGGCGGGGGTCAGCGAGCGCAGCAGCAGCGGTTCAACAAACTGCACCGCGCCGACTTTCGACGCCTTGCTGCCGTTGCCACTGACCACTTGCAGGCTGGCGGCGCCCGGCAAGCTGGACGGCGCCTGTACGCGGTAGCGAGCGGTGCCGTCTGCCAGGGTCTCGACCTGCGAACCGTTGGCGGCCTGTCCGGAGACGCTGAACTGCACCTGGCCACTGGCGCCACGCAGCACCACATCCAGCTCACCGCCGCCGACGTCGAGCATGCCCGGCGCGGTGCTGACGATCTGTACCTGGGCGCCACCGGCCACACCGGCACGCAGGCGAATGGCATGATCCAGCAAGCCACGGCTGCGGCGGCTAGACAGGTCGCCTTTGAGGATCAGGCGATAGCTGTGGTTGGCTTGCAGGCTCTGCGCCGGCTGCACGCTGAGTACGCGACCGTCGGTGCTGCGCTGCAGGGTGTACGGCAGTTCGCTGGCCGGCTGGTTGTTCTGGGCGTCGTGTTGCAGCACCAGGAACTGACGCAGCTGCTCGTCATCCAGAGCGCTCAGCGACCGGGTGAATTGCAGGGTCAGCGGGCTGTCCAGCGGCACACCGTCGGCGCCATCGGCCGGAATGGAGCGCACCAGCTCCTGGGTCAGCAAATCGACCAAGCCGAGGTTGGAAATGACATCGTCGCCCGACGCGGTATAGGTGGCGAACGCGGCGATGCCCTGGTCGGTGAGCGTCGATGGATTGACCCGGTACGGTTTCATCAGCAGCCCGGCGGCAGGCAGGCGGATACAGTACGGCAGGCCGAGGGCATCGAGCAGGCTGATGTTGTCGGCGCGGCTGAAGTCATAGAAGCCCAGGTAACCGATAGAACCTTTCTCGCAATCGGCCTTGTCGCTGCCCATCTGGGTCAGGTTGAAGGCCGTGCTGACCTGGGCACGGATACCCACACTCTCGCCCGGCACGCTGAAACCACCGGAGAGGTAACGGCCCTGTTCGCGGATAAAGGCCGGACGGCTGGCATCGTAAAGGTTCAAGCCGTTGCCGGTGACAAACTGGCTGCCGTCGGCGGTGATGCCAGTGAGCCCGGTGACGCGCGAATCGCCCAGTTGCGGCAACGACGGTTTGCTCAGGTCGAAGATCACCCGGCTGCCGCTGTTGACCACATGCAGGGCATCGCCGATCACGCTGATATCGGTAACGTTGGTCAGTGCCAGGGTACGACCATCGACGGTGGCCGAGGTGAGACGGCGCACCACACTCGGGCGCAGCGGGTCGGCGATGCTGACCACCACCACGCCTTCCTTGCCGGCGTTGATCAACAGCAGGCCCTGATGGGCGACCACCTTCTCGGCCACGGTACCGTTGGGCAGCGGCAGGCTGTAGCGAATGTCGCGGTCCTTGCCGGGCGGCTGCTCGGTGAGCACGTCCGGGTCACGGGTTTCGCGGTCGTACACCAGCAGCACGCTGCGGCCTTCGTATTCGGTGTCCAGGTACGGGAAGTCGTAGCCACGGGCGGTGACGTACAGCTGCTTCTCGGCCAGGGCCATGGCGCTGGGTTGCAGATCCTGCGGTAGGTTGTAGTACCCCAGGCCATGACGCGGTGCGGCCTCGGCGATCTTCGCCGGGTCGTACTTGACCAGGCTGATCCAGCCCGGCGCATAGTAGTGCTGCAACTGCTCGAGGTTGAGCAGATTGCCTGGGGCCTGGCCTTTCAGCTCGCCACGGCCAAGCACATAGAGCATGTGCAGCTCGCTGTCTGCAGCCAGGTCGACGATATTACCCGGTGGCAGTTTCAGCGGGTCGGGCACGTAGCTGGTCAGTTGGCCATCAGCGAGGGTTTTCAGGCGCGCATCGATTACCTCCCTGGTCATCGGCGGCTCGCTTTCCAGGCTGCGGTCCAGTTGCAGGCGGCCATAGAACAGGGCATTGCGTTGTACGTAGTGGCGACCGAGGTCGTCAGCCAGCTCGATATCGATAAAGCCGCGATAACCGCCGCCTTCGTCGTCACGCAGGTCCGGCACCAGCAGGCTCATGCGCTCGGCGCTGTACAGGCGCAGGTCATCGGAGCCGACCTTGAAGGTCTTGGCGGTGCCCGGCTCGCCGCTCTTGTAGGCGGTGAGGGTCATGCCGGAGTGGAAGCCCTTGCCCACCAGTTCGACGCGATCGTTCTTGCCGGTTTGCGCCACGCGCACCACAGCTGGCGTCAGGTGGGAAATGCTCAGCTCATCGACGAACACAAAGCCGCCGAGCACGGTGTCGCTCAGGCCGGCAGCGGTGGTGACGGTGACCGAGGCCGGGCCTGGGTAGTTGGGTACGGTTTTGGCGTAGATCGTGACGATGCCGGTGTCGGCATCCACCACACGGTTTTCCACCACCAGCGGCTCGCCACCCACGGACAGGCGTGGCTGGTCACCGAAGTTGCTACCGCGCACCACTACCTGGGTACCGCCGCGCACATCACCGACGTTGACACAGCCATGGCGCTCGGCGCTTTCACGGGTACAGATGCTGATGATGTCCGGGTACTGCGCATCAGCCGAGGCGGTGCTGAAGGTGAACACGTAATCGGAGGCCAGTGGTTGGCCAGTGACCGGTTTCAGGCCCTGCTTGATGCGCACGTAGTAGCGCTGACGCGGCAGCAGGTTCTGGCCGTCCTTGCGCACCAGCTTGATACGGCGTTTGGTGGTGTCGGTGCCACGTGGGGCGAAGGACAGATCGAACTGCACGGTGACATCACGGCCGATTTGCGCATCGCCTTCCAACACCTGTACGAAGTCGCTGAGGTTGGTGTCGCCTGGCAGCACGGCGGACAGCTCGATCAGCACCTGCGACAACTGGGTGCTGATATCGGTCTCGCCCACTTGCGGGCTGTGTTGCAGCACGGTCAGCGCCGGCAGGTCGATGCGGCCGATACCGCCCTTGCCGGCCGCCACCTGAATGGCACCACGGGCCAGGGTAACGCCACGCACGCCGAAGTTATCCAGTGTGGCGTTGCGCTGCACCATGACCGGTACGGTGGCGTCCAGACCGCTCTGGCCAACGCGGGCCAGGTCAATGATCTGTACCAGGCTTTGCGAGGGTTTGTCTTCCTGGTCGGAGAGCAGTTCGGTGACATAAGCCAGGTTGCCCGACACATGCACGTCATACAGGCCGTTCGGGGTCTGATCCGGGCGATGCGGGGCAATTTCCACCACCTGAACCACGCGTGGCTGGTCCGGCTCGCTGATATCGATACGGCTCAGGCGGGCGCTCTCGCCGCTGCCGGCCATATCGGTGACATACAGTTGGTTGCCCACCAGGTTCAAGCGGTTGGCCACGCCCAGGGTATCGATCTTGGCCACGATCGGCATGGCCGGGGTGCTGAGGTCAGCCACCACCACGCCCTCTTCCGAGGCGGCGATATAGGCGTAATGGCCACGCACCTTGACGTCGCGGGCGAAACCGTTGGGCTTGATATAGCCGACGTGGTACGGCGCGGTCATGTTGGTGACGTCGATCACCTGCACACCGCCGTTGCCGTTGGCCACCAGGGCCAGGTTGCCGCTACGGGTCAGGCCATAGACATCCGGGTACGGCATATCGACGCGGCCCAGCAGCAGGTACGGTAGGCCGAACTGGCCGTCGCCGTTCTTCTGGCCGAACAGCAGCAGCTCGCCGGCGTTGTTGTCCAGGTACAGGGCGCCGGTGCCTTCACTCGGGGTGTCGCCGCCGTGCCAGTCTTTCTTGATCTCGCTAGCCAGCTGGTCGGCGAACTTACAGTTACCCGTATCAGAATCGCAGGCGCCGCCGGTCACACCGGATTTGCCTGCCAGCACGATGTTCTCGTCCGTGACCAGATCACCGATGCTGCCATTGAAGATTTCCGCCGCGCCGTTGAGCAGTGGCGAATAGGCGAAGAAATCACCGTTGCCGTTGCTCTGCGCTTCGTCTACGGCATCGAGGATAAAGATACCGGTGCGCGCCGGGGCGTTACCCGCCAAGGCTTCGGTTTTGCTCAGCAGGCCCAGGCCTTGTTCGATGCGCAGCGGGTCGATGGTCGACCAGGCCGCGATCATCGCGCCGGCGCGGTCCAAGGCGCGGTATTGGTCGACGGCGGTGTAATTCACCTTCTTCGCCGATACCTGGTCGCCATTCTGTGGCGCGATAAAGCGCCGCTCGCTGATCGGCCAGCCCATTTCGTGGTAAGTGTCGCGGGTGACGGTGTGGTTTGGCGTGACCACTTTGGTCAGCACATGAAGGCGCTCGTTGCGCAGGCCGGTGCGGCGCAACACGTCGCCCTGGCTGAAGTCGGCCCAGTAGATGAAGGTGTGCTTGTCCGGGTCGCTGACCGGCGTGGTGTCGCCATTGGCGCGCCCGTCATCGCGGAACAGTTTCAGCGGGTACTGGTCGGTGACTTTCCATTCGCCGTCCTCGGTCTGGTACTCGCGGCTCCACAGCATGCTGACGTCCGAGATAGCGCCGCCCATGTCTTCGATGGACACCACCGCACGCAGACTTTCGCCCATGGTCAGCACGTCTTTATCAATCGGGTAGAGCACGCCCAGGCGTGGTATCACGGTGTCTTCCAGCTTGCCGACGCGCACGATCTGCGACTCGCCGGCCTGGCCGAGCACGTCATAGGCGATGGCCTGCACGGTAAAACCGTTGACCCCGGCTGGCGCGGCAATCAGCGCGCGGTACACGTGGTCCTGGGCATGGCTGCCGACCTGCTGACCGTAACTCTGCTCGGTGCTGAAGACCGGCACGCCGTTGACATAGAAGGTCACGTGGTCGATGCCTTCCGGACCGAGGTCGTCGAAGGCTTCAACAAACACTTCGACGTCTTCGCCGTCGATCACCACCGCGTTGTCGTTGTCCGGCTTGACGATGCGTGCGTTCGGCGCTTTGTCGGCCTTGATCTTGATGCTGCCCGGCAGATCGACGAAGCCCGACTCGTAGCCGTCCAGGTCACGGGCCTTGGCGCGCAGGCGCAGCACCTGGTCAACCCGGCCAGTCGGAACCTTGAAGTGGAACTGGTAAGGCGCGGCGGAATCTTCGCCCAGGGCCTGGAATTTCGGCTCGGCACCGGCGGCGCCAATGGAGTAATAGAGCGCAGCGGCGTCCACGCCCACTTCGGCGTCGCTGGCTTGCACTTGCACCACAATGCCGCGGCCTTCGGTGAGATCGGTGACATCGCCCATGGCAAAACCGCGCGCGTCCAGGAGCTTGATGGCGTTCACTTCCGGCGCCTGGTTGCGCAGCAGATTGACGCCGATATTTTCCTTGGCTTCGTTGCCGCTCGGGTCGCGGGCAGTAACGCGCAGCTGCAAGGGCAGCGATTCGGGCAGGTCGGTAGTGCGGCCCAGGTAGTCGGCAATGCTGCCCACCGGCAAGTTGCCGATGTAGGGGCCGCTGAGCAGCAGGCGGTCGGCCACGCGCTCGTCGTCGGCAAAGGTGCCGTCGCCGTTGCGGTCGGCGTACAGGCCGAGACTGACCGAGCCAACGCGCACGTTGTCTGTCACTTCCAGCTGGTAAGGCAGGCTGCGTTTTTCCGCCACGCTGGCGCCGGTGGCCAACGGCAGTTTCACCGTCAGTTGCGGCGCTTTGGTGTCTTTGATCACGCGCACTTTCACCGGCTGCGCGGTGCTGACACTACGGCCTTTGCCGTCGGCGCGGCGTTCCAGGGTGCTGGCGGTCAGGCTGAGGTCGGTGCCGGCCTGGCCGTAGGGTACTTCCACCAGGAATTCGTAGGGGAAGACCATATCGGTAAGGCTGCGGTCGCCACCTTTATAGCCGGCGATGTTCAGCACCACGCGGTCCACGCCGACGTCATCGACGGCATTGACCTCCACCAGCAGCAACTGGCCTTCGGTGCTTTCAGCGCCGTCTTTCGGCGTAGCAATTACGACGCTCGGCAGTTGGTCGCGGATGATTTCCACGTCCAGGCTTTCTTCGGCACGGTGGGCGTCGAGATCGTTGTGGGCCACGCCATAGGTGTCCACCGCCTCGATGGCCAGGTGAATACGGTTGGCGTCCGGGTTGGCGTTATCGAAGGCTGGCACCGGCACCATGAAGTTGTACGGCGAGGTACGCAGGCGCTGGATATATGGGGTCTGACCATTGCCATAGGTGGCGATGATATTGACGTATTCGATGCCCACGTCGTCGAACGCCTTGACGTTGACGTACAGCGGGTTGCCTTCCACCACCTTGGCGCCTGAGACCGGCTCGGCCACGTCCAGAGTCGGCCGCTCGTCCACACGCACCGGGTAGCCCACTTCGTAGGCCTGGCTGTTGGCAGCGTCGAAGGCTTCGACTCTGAGCAGCACATCCACCCGTTTCACATCGCTGCTGGCCAGACCAAAGCCCTGCAAGATGGTGAACAGGCGGTCGACATGCATCAGTTGGTGGTATTCGGGGGTGTCGATATTCAGCGTGGTGACGGGCTCGTAGTCGTCGGCCGGGATGCCGTCGATACTGCGCACAAGGGTGAAGTTCTGCTTGACGTAGGTGCCATCGTTTTTCAGCACACCATAGGCACGCGCCAGGGTCAGGCGATTGACCTTGACGTTGTCGTAGGCCTGGAAGGCCACGGTAAAGTCGCTGTCCTCAGGGGCGCCGAAACCAACCCCCGGGCGCTTGATCAGCGGCTCGGGCTTGATCTGGTCAGCCATCACCTTGATCTGCCGGCCGAACAAGCCAACGGCGCCGTCGGAGTCTTCGATCTGCGCGGTGAGTTTCAGGGTCTCGTTATGACGGATAAGGCCCTGGGGCACTTCCAGCACAAAGGTGCGTTGCAGCGCGTACGGGCTGTTACGGCGGCCAAAGTCATCGGCAATGCTGGCGTCGTAGTTGGCCTGCAGGCTGTCATGAATGCTGGCAAACGCGGCGTCCACCACCAGATCGCCACCAGTTGCGCCAGCCGCCGAGCTCATCACTGGCAGCGGTACGCCGTTGGCGAATACTTTCAGGCGCGAATCAGTGAGCAGACGATCATCGGCGGCCACCAGCCCAACGCGGATGCGGAAGGTTCCGGCAACGATTTCCTGGTCTTCAGCCGGCGCGGTGATACGTACTTCCGGTACCACGTTGGTCAGCGGGTGAACCAGGAAGGTACGTTCGGCCAGGTTGCCGTAGGTGTCGGTCAGTTCCAGACGGTATTCGGTCGGTTCGGTCTGGTCGAACAGTACTTCGGTCTTGTCTTCGGCCACCAACGGCGGCGCAGTCGGGCAGTTGACCTGGAAGCTGCGTTCGTAGACCACCGCCGCCACACTGCCATCGCGTTTCAGACGCACGATGCGATAGGCCGCCAGGCCGGCGTCGTCACGCAGGGTGGTGTCGAGACGGAAGCGTTCGTTGATGCGGACCCAAAACTCACCGTAGTTGATGCGCGCCGGGTCGGTCAGGGCTTTTTCGTAGTGGCCGTTGACCCAGTAGGTGTTGAAACCGGCAAAGGTCAGTTGTGGTTTTTCGTTGGCTTGCAGCGGATAGATCAGGCTGTGTTCGCTGCTGCGGCCGCTGAAGTCTTCGGCGATCAGGGTCAATTCCAGCTCGCCGCTGGTGAAACCCTTCGGCACGGTGTACGGCACTTGCCAGCTGGTCTGGCCGTAGCTCACGCCCAGGTCATGTACGGTGCGGCTGCGGTTTTCCAGCAGGCGCAGGCTTTTGAGCGCCAGGCTGTCGTCGCTGAAAGCGAGGTTCAGGTTCAGCTGCTGCATAGGGATGGCCACGGTGCCAGCCACC
The DNA here is from genome assembly GCF_031119625.1 of Pseudomonas sp. G34. GTDB lineage: Bacteria > Pseudomonadota > Gammaproteobacteria > Pseudomonadales > Pseudomonadaceae > Aquipseudomonas. The sequence goes on along the minus strand of NZ_JAVHZV010000023.1, from coordinate 52,908 downwards.
GGGCTGACCAGGCGCGCGCTTGGCGCCAGTTCGTCAAGGCTCAACGGCTGTTGCAGCAGTACGCTCAGGGGTTGTTCGCCGCGCTCGTGGGAGAAACGGTCGGTGGCAAAACCAATCAGGGTCACGCTGGTGCCCTGGGCTTCCACCGGTACCGGCATCAGGGTGGCGAAGCTCTGCTCGACCTGCCTCTGGCTGCCGCTGCGCGCCAGCTGCAGGAAAGCGGTTTGCGCCGCGCTGCCGGTGCCGTCTTGCAGCAACAGGCTAAGGGCGTAGCGGCCTGGCATGCGCGCCCCGCTGGCAGCGGTGACGTCAGCGGCAGCCGATTCCTGCAGGGTGAATTGCAGTTCGCGGATAAAGGCCGGTGCGCCGCTGCGCGGGCGCAGCACCAGACGGGTGGTGTCGTTGGTGGTCAGCGCTTGCAGATCGAGCAAACCATTGACGGCCTGCACTTCATGGGTGGCCGGGCGCACCTGGCAGAGGTTGCGCGAATAGGTTTGCACTTCCCAACTGCTGGTCTGCTCACCCACTTTCAGGCTGCGCGGTGCTTTGGACTCTTCGCCACCCTGCAGGGTCAGACGGCCATTGCTGACACTGAGGAAGGTTTTTTCGTTATACAGCAGCGCGCCTTGCCAGCTGCCCGCTTCGGGGTAGTCAAAGGCCAATTGAGGAATGTTGCGGTTGTCTTTTTTCAGGGTCAGGCCTTTAGCCTGGCGAGCGGTGTTCAAATCGCGCAGGGAGCTGAATGCCAGTAAGTGTTCGATGGTGCTGTTTTCGTAGTCATCGGTTACTTGCAGGCTGCCGCGCAGCGGCTGGCCGCGCTCCTGCTGTGCCGATGGCGCGGCGTCGCGCCAGGCCAGCTTGGGTGGCTGGTCGCTTTGAATCAGGATGCGCCTGGTTTGCAGGCTCTCGTTGCCCAGCAGATCGGTGGCCTTGACGGTCAGGGTCAGGGCAATCGGCTCGGCTTGCGGACGATAGCGCTCGATATCGATTTCTTTCACGCCGCTGCCCGGCACATTGACTTCGGCTTCGCTCAGGCCGGTGGCCTGGGCCAGCACTTCGTTACGGCCATCGTCATCGAGCAGGCGCACTTCATAGGAAGCGACGACAGTGTCGTCCTTGAGGTTGACCTGCAACTGGGTTTCCTGCCGGTCGAACAGGCGCTCGAGCGGTTGTTGAATATTGATCTGCGGGCCTTTGTCGTCAGCCAATACGGTGACATTGATTGGCGGCGAACGGGTTTCGTTGACGCCACGGTCACGGGCGCGCAGCACCAGTTGCAGCACCTTGCCGGAATAACGGCGGGTGAGCTCCGGGGTCAGGCGCAGGCGAGCTTCGAAATCTGCATAGAAACGCTGGCCCACCAGCACCGCGCCCAAGGTACCGGGGTTCGGCACCTTGACGGTCTCCACCCGATCCATGCGGCTGAACAGGGTCCAGGCCACGGCGTGTTCTTCTTTGCTTTGCGGGTCGATAAATACCGCATCGATGGCGTCCACCCACTGGTTGTCGCCCGCGCTGCCTTGCAGTTCGAAACTGGCGCCTGGCTCGAGACTGAAATCACCGGCTGGTTTGTTCAGTTGCAGGGTGGGCGCTTCGGTGTCGTCGATGATTTCCAGGTCGAACGGTGCTTCGGTGGCCTGCCCGGCACTGTCGGTGGCGCGCACGCCCATGGCGGTGTCGGCGGCGGCTTTATTCGGTACACGCAGAGCGGCGCCGATATAGCCGCCGACGGCTTTGTCCAGGTCCGCCCCGGCGATGGTCTTGAGCACCTGAGTCTGGCCGCCGGTGCGCTGGAAGAACTCCAGCTTGGTCACTTTGCGGTCGTCGGTGGCCAGTACCTGGGCGGTAAAGGCTTCACCTTCGTACAGCCGCGCGCCCGGCGCCGGGGCACGCACGCTGACCACTGGCGGCAGGTCTTTGCTCAGCGGGAAGCGCCAAAGGGTCGGCGCGGCGCCGTTGCCGTACTGGTCTTCGCCGCGCAGCTCGATCACCACTTCTTCGCCTTCACTCGGCACGGTGAATTCGAATTGGTCGTCGAAACTAGCGGCTTGCTGCTCGTTCGTCAGGGTGCGGCTGTGCAGCGTCTTGCCGGCGCTGAGCGCGGCCAGGCTGACCAGCTTGGTGTCATCGACGCCACGCAGTTTCACCGTTACCTTGTTGCCGGCGTACAGCGACGCGCCCTGGGTCGGCGAAATCACCGCCAGGCGCGGCCCCAGGGTATCGGCCAATACTTTGACTGCCAGCTCCTTGCTGTCGCTGGGCTGACCAACGTCGTCCACGGCAACCACTTTCAGGCGCAGCTGGCGTTCCTGGTTGGCCAGTTTCAGCGACTTGAGGTCGATGCTCAGACGGTTGACGGTTTCCGGGCCAGGGATCAAGCCGGCGGTCTGGTCTAAGCGTTTCTGCCACAGCGGCGTGCTGCCGCCTGCGGCCCATAGGCTGGCTTCCAGGGCATGCACGGCACGGTCGTCGCGGGCTACCACATCGACATTCAGGGTGTCCTGACTGTACAGGCTGCCCTGGGTCGGGCTGAGGGCGCGCACTTCCGGCTTGCTGTCGGCACCCACACCGATCAGCACTTGCAGTTCGCTGTCGTTGCCGGTGCCATCGGTGGCCACGGCACGGATCGGGTAGCGGTCGTAGCGCACGCCATCCAGGCGCTTGAATGTGGGAGCGGAAACCACCTTGATCGTCGAATAGGCTTTCAGCGCGCCAGGAATCTGTTGCACGGTGAGGTCACCATCGACACTGCTCAGGCGATCATTGAGATTGCCGGTCAGGCGATAGCCAACGCCGGCCTCCTTGACCACACCGTAGAGCTCCAGGCGCTCGACGCCCACGTTGTCGTAACCGGTGAGCTTGAGCACAAAGGTGCTGTTTTCCACCACGGGCGCCAGGTCTTGCCCGGCGTCGCTGACGCTGATGGCCGGCGAGGCCAGGTTCAGCACCGGGTCGTCTTCGTCTTTACCCAGGGTCACATTCACCGACGGGCTGCGCGCGGTCTGGGCGGCGCTATCGGTGGCGATGGCGTGCAGCACCAGCGGGGTTTCGCTCTCCACACCTGGCGGAGCCTGATACACCACGCTATACGGCGCGCGCAGGTCGCTGCCGATCAGCTTGTCGTTTACATAGAAGTCAACCTGGCGCAGCCCCAGGTCATCGGTGGCGTTGGCGCGGAATTCCACTGGCTGGCCGGACACCAGATGGGCGCCCTCCACCGGATAACTCAACGACACCGTTGGCGCCTGATCGCCCTTGACCGGCAGCAGCAGCGGCTCGGACAGGTTGCTCTGCTGGTGCAGGTCGACCGCCTGAGCGCGCAGCTCCAGAGTGCGACCCAGCCACTCGGGCTTGATCGGCAACTGGAAGGTATGGCTGGTGCTGCGCAGGCCAAAGGCGTTGCCGTCGAAGTTATCCACAACGTGGCGGTAGGCGCCGGCTTCCGTACCGTTCACTTGCAGGAAGATATCGGTGCCGGCGTCCAGGGTGTCGTCGGACGCCTCGACGGTGATGGCCATGGTCTGGCCGACCGTGGCGATGCTGCCGGCGGCTGGCTGAGTGATACGGGCAATCGGCTTCTGATTTTCCAGAATGCGCAGCAGCCGGGCCGGGGCGTCGGTAACGCCGCCATTGGAAGCATGCACGCGGGCGGACAGGCCAATGCTGGTTTCCCGTACGGAAATCTCCGGCACCTGTAAGGTCGCCTGCCAGATCTCGACCATATCGATCTTTTTCGGGTTGGCCTGCTGCGGCCGCTGCTCGAAGGCCGGGAACGAGGTTTCGCCCACTTTGCGGCCGTCAAGGAAGTACTCCACCAGGCTGATGCCGCTCTGGTATTCGATGTCCGGCAGGGTGCCGAGGTTGACCGCGATAACCGCGCGTAACGGGCTGTTCTCGATCACGCGCTGGGCATCGACCGGGGCTTCGAAGACAAACTCCGGTACTTGCGGATTGGCTTTGGCCACCACTTTTACCGGGCGCTCGGCGGTGCTCTGACTTTTCCCGGTACCGTCGAACGCCACCGCACGCAAGCGCAAGGTGCGACCTTCCAGCTCCTGCTCGATGGGCAGACTAAGGGCATAGGGCGGGCTCAGGCGTCGGCCGACCAGGTTGTCGTCCAGCCAGAACTCGACGCTTTTCACTGCCACGTCATCGCTGGCAGTGGCACTCAGTTCAAGCACCGAACCCACGGCAATCGTGGCTTCGGGTTGCAGTTCAACGGTCGGCGCGGCGTCTTCGGCGGCCACCGGCAGGTCGACACCGATTTCCGGGTAACGCTGCAGGCGGGCCTGCAGGGTCAGCGGGCTGCTGGCAGGGATCTGCGCGCGGGCCAGCAACTGACCCTGGGCGTTGCGCTCCAGCACGCCGTCGCTGCCAGCGGGCAGTGTCAGCTCCACCGCCAGGCTATCGGCGAGCGGGGCTTCGCTGCCGTCATCGAACACCGCGATCAGACTCGGCAGGCTCTGGAAGCCGTTCAGGCGTGGGAGCACCAGCGGCTGGCCGGCCGCTTGGCCTTCGTAGCGCAGGCTGACCAATTTGCGGGTGAAGTCGACATTCACCGGCAGGCTGATTTCCGCCAGCCCCGGGTAGCTCAGATACACGGAAACCGCCTGACCAGCGGTCTCTGCGAGAGGGTAGACCACACCTTCAGCGCTGACCCAGACCTTGCTGGTATCACCAGAGCGATAACTTACGCCCGTTCCCAGACCTGCCAGGGGCGTGACACCACGGAATTCGAAGTCCACTTCCGGCACCAGCCGCGCTGACTGCAAGGCATCACTGAACAGCAAGCGGTCGGGATGCACGCTGATGGAGCGGGCAGCTTCGTCGACGTTGTCGCCGATAAAACGGATATCGGAGTAACTGTTCTGGTTACCCGAGGCGTCCACCGCCACGGCCTGCACCATCACTAGGGCGTTGCGCGCAACTTCGTCGGCAGACAGCGGCTGATCCAGACGCTGACGCAAGGTGTAGGAACGCTGGCCATCGGTACGCGGAAACACGCGAGCGCCCTGCGGCATGCGCAGGAACGCGGTCTGCTCTGCGCGACTGACCACACCACCCGCTGCACGTAGGTCAGAGGCGCGCAGGCCGGTAAGGGTGAAGCTGACGTAGCTGAGGTCGACATCGTCGGCGGCATCGAAACTGGCCACCAGGAACTGCCCGCCCTCACTGGACTCGATGGCCAGCTGGGTCAGTTGCAGCTCCGGCGCCTGACGCTCCTGCTGGAAGGTTTCGCTGTAATCCTGCTGCGTGCCATCGGCAAACTTCAGCTTTACCGCCGGTTGCAGTGCAGTGGCGCCGTCGATGCGAAAGTTGAACGAGCAGCTGTTGGGTGCGCTGCTGTCACGAGCAGCGTCGATCGGCAGCAAGCGTTGGGAAGTGGCGTCAATGGTGACTTCGGCGAGCTGCCGGCAATCAGTAACAGCCAGGACATAATCGCTGGCACTACCGGCGGAACCCAGAGCTGCGGCGGTGCGAATATCGAATTCCGCCTCGGCGAACGCGCCCGACGAAGCCAGCACAAAGAGTGCAGCAAGCGTGCGGCGAAACCCGAGAGAGCAGCATCCGTGCAGCATGTTCGCGTTAAGTTCCATTTAATTTGTGCATCGATCACAAGGCTGCTGATAGACTCAGCCTTTACGATGGCGAGATGCTATACAGGCGCTCAAACCATTTCAAGCCATTACAAATGCCAAAATGACATTATTCGAAAAAAACGTGATGCAGTGCGTGTAAATCAGCGAATCGCCGCCCAACCTCAACGCGCTCTTTGCGCTTGATATCGGCGACAGATAGTATTGCCACGCCATCACAGGGACGAATGACAATGGCCATATTAATAGCGCGCGCGACCCAAATCCTTGCGATCCGGAGCGCTCGGTTGTGCGTACTGGCTTTGCTTTTAGTTGCCATGCTGGCCTCACTGACTTGGCAGACCATGGAGTTTTTCCGTGGTTTTAAAAACCAGCCCCCCCTGTCCAGCGCTGCCTCAGGCGCACCAATAACCACCTCGGCCGAAAGCAGCAAACCTAGTAGTTCGTTGTTAGGTTTATTTGGCGCAGGAAGTAGTGATGCCGATGTGGACGCCCAACCAGTTGAAAAACTTCCGGAAAGTAATCTCAACCTGCAAGTCTCCGCGATCTTTTTCATGGCGCACGCTGCGCAAAGCTCCGTGATTCTGGAAGACGGGGATCGCACCATGATGCTCAAGCCCGGCGAGGAAGCACGTCCCGGCATTGTCGTACAGAGCATCGAGAGCCATCGCATCACGCTGAAACGTAACGGAAAACTTGAACAGATCAGCTTCAAAGGGTTTGGAGAAATGCCTGGCGGAGATTCGATTGGCAGCCCACTTCCAACAGTGCAACAAGCGGACGCCGCTCCGGTAATGAATAAAAACAATGACAACGAAGTTATCGCACAAGCCCCGGCAGGCAATCCGCCTGTGGCATCAACGGCCGTCGACCAGAACTTGCCCACTGCATACCAACAGTACATCCAGCGCAAACTCGCGCAGAACAAGTAGTCGGGTACCCACCGTGTCGATTCAAACCGCTCTGAAACTGTTGTTGCTGACCGCTGTATGCGTGAGCTCCATTAGCTGGGCTCAAGAAGCCGAAACGCAATCCGGCGGCGAAGTGCGCATCAACATGCAAGACACCAATATTCGCTCCTTTATAGAGTGGATTGCCAAAGCCACCGGAAAGAATTTCATTATCGATCCGCGTGTGACGGGCAAGGTTACGGTTATTTCCAATGAATCCATGGCCCCGGAAGAAGCGTACCGCGTTTTTCTCTCGGTACTTCAGGTACATGGTTTTTCAGCGATCGAATCGGCAGATGCGGTCAAGGTCATCCCCGATGCCAATGCCAAGCAGACTGGCGTGCCCCTGGTGGAGGACGACGCGCTCAACGACGACCAGCTCGTGGTGCGGGTCATCCGCACCGATCACGTACCAGCCACCCAGTTGGTGAACATTCTGCGGCCAATGGTGCCTCAGGTCGGTCATCTGGCAGCCTACCCGGATAGCAATGCGCTGATCATTTCCGACCGCGCCTCCAACATCAACCAGTTGCTCAAGCTGGTGGCAGAAATCGACCGTGCCGGCCAATTCGAGATAGATGTCATTCCGCTGAAGTTCGCCAACGCCAAAGAATTGTCGGCCATGCTTGGCACGCTGGTACCGCAAGCCGGTGGCCCTGAAGGTGGAAGCAAGATGAGTGTTTCGGTGGATGAGCGCACAAATAGCATCCTCATCTCTGGAGACCCGAGCAAACGCCAGCAACTACGTGACGTCCTTGCCAATCTCGACCGCCCAGGCAACATCATTCGCGACACCCAGGTGATCTACCTGCACTACCTGAAGGCCTCCGAACTGGCGCAAATTCTGCAAAACGTCGCCACCAGCCTGCAAAAGCAGGACAAGGATGTTGGCATTAGTAGCGCCGACATATCTATTCAGGCCAATGACACCACCAATGCCCTGATCATCAGCGCACCACCTGCCATCATGGAGACGGTTAACGGCGTCGTTAAGCGGCTGGACATCCGCCGCGCACAGGTGCTGGTCGAAGCGGTGATCGTGGAAGTCTCGGATAACAAGGTCAACGAGCTGGGTGTGCAGTGGAAAACTTCCGATGGCAGCAAGACGTTCGCGGGCTTCAAGTCATCCCTAAAGGGTAACGCCATCGATAACCTGCCCACCAACCCACTCAAACTCGATGCTGGGCTGAGCCTGGGCTTTTATACCAACGGATCGCTGCAAGCCTTGGTACGCGCGCTTTCCACCGATGACTCGATGAACATTCTGTCCACCCCCAATCTCGTTACCCTCGATAACGAGGAAGGCAAGATCGTGGTGGGTCAGAACGTGCCGTTCGTGACTGGCAGCTCCACCAGCGCCTCCAATCCCTCTACCAATCCATTCCAGACCATTGAGCGTCAGGACGTGGGTATCACCCTTAAAATCAAGCCGCAAATCAACGAGGGCGACTCCGTTACTCTCAACGTCTATCAGGAAATATCCAGTGTCAGCAGCGACACGAGCGCAGCGGATATCGTGACCAACAAACGCTCCGTCGAGACTCGCGTGCTGATCAAGGACAACATGACCTTGGTACTGGGTGGTTTGATTTCCGACGAGGTTCGCGACGCTGGTGACAGGGTGCCTTTTTTCTCCAAGATACCGGTGATCGGGCGCCTGTTTCGCAGTGATCGTAAGGAAGTTTCCAAGAAGAACCTGATGGTGTTCATCAAACCAACGATCATCAACGACTTCGATCACGCCAACCAGCTGACCGAAGGCAAATACAACTTCATACGCGAGCGCCAATTGCGCTACGCCGAGCAGGATCTCAGCAGAGCAGTTCCGACCTTGCCGGAACGCGTAAGCGCGCCTGAAAAAGAGTTGAATGTGGCGCCGGCGTCACTTCCCGCCATCCGTCAATAGGGCTGATAACCGCTGTCGTTCTGGAGTGGCTGTTCCGGCACCGAGTGACGTCTTGTGGACGCTGAAAGCCAAAGAAGGCCAGACACGGTTATTCTTAATAAGCAAAAGCCGCGCATCGCGCGGCTTTGAAGGTGGTGGGCCCACACGGACTCGAACCGTGGACCAAAGGATTATGAGTGACCTAGAAACGCCTCAATACCAGTAAAAGCGTGAGCAACTCAGCGCAAGTAAAATAAGCTGAAAGCAGCGTCTTTACTGGGCTTGAGCGAAGTCTATAGAAATCTTTAAAAGCTAGCCACTGTACCGCCAGTGTACTGTTTTTTGTACCTCAGGAGCGCTGGCGCAAGCATTGCGTCATCAACGGCAGATAAGGTACCGCCGCAATATTACTAGGGTGAAATCGGCTATTAACGAAGGCGGCCATTAACAATGGTCACAGCATTGCGACCTTACATACCTCACCGTGCTGATCAAATGTCAAAGCAGTACGAATAGGCTGATTTTCATTGCGGTATTTCTTTAAGTGCTGTGTGAGGATGTCTGCTGTCGCGACATAAGTCTTCTGATGCTCCAGAGTCAATACACGCATCCCCTCGTTCTCACTTAACAATTCGTTGCGTCGTTGATCTAAAGTGCCTTTACGATTGAACGTAGCTTTGGAAAGCAGTTGAATTGATCGATCGCGCTGAGTTGTGAGCAACGCGTCTATTTCTTTGAAAGATTGACCACATTTTTCTCCCAAACTAAGCGTCCATTTTCCCCTAGCAATCGGATCCAGGTATGCCGTACCGATATCTAGCAGTGCGAGAATTCGCAGCAACACATCACGCTTCTGCAGCAACCCATTAACCTTGGCAGCATGAACCATCAACGCCTTGTGGGTTTCACCAGTGCCAAAGGTGTCCACCTCTTGCTGCTGTTCGATATCGCCCTTCAAGCGCAACGCCTCAAGCTGCAATTGCTCTATCCATTGCATAGTCTGATGCTTGATGGCTTCGAGCTGGTTGCGTTTCTCCTGAGGAAAAAGATCGGGCGTTTCTAGGTCCCTCATAAAGCCCACTAGATACTCGAGGTAATTCATTGATCCACGAAGCTGTGCGTGATCTTTATCATCAATTGCTCGTTGAAGTCTCTCGATGGCTCCCTGAATCTCAGTCAGGCTGCGATTGATGTCAGCTAAGTGTGATTGAGCAACCGCGATGCTCAGGAGATGGAAAGCCCCTGCGGCAAGTTGTTTAGCCTTACCTGCCTCTAGAAGCCGGCCATGGCCTGCTATTTTCCCATTTCCGGCGACCGCTATAGCTCTCTGTCCGCCCCCTGCGGCTTCCATTATCGTTAACGTGCCGTCAACCAAGCCTTTATGGATTTCTGGGTCGAAAACCAATTCGAGGGTCTTGTTTGGCAGTGTAACGACACCTTTTAGTAGGTCTGCGGCGAGCTGCTGCCCCCGCTTGACCGCAACATCGTTCTGCCCTGAAAAAGTCGGAGCACCCGCTGGGACTTGTGTGATTAGGCGCGTTTTTACTAAGGGGCGCCCATCTACACCGGCAACAATAAGCTCGGTTCCCATCTCAGCCGGCATGATATCTGCTGATGTTATACCTGCTGTTTCGACAGATACCGGTGATGACTGAATTTGGACTGTATTCACTCCGCGTTTTTTAACGAGCAGGTAAGCGCCACCCAGAGCAGCAGCCGAGAACACCGCTACACCATAGATAAAGAAATCATTCACAAAAAAGGTCCTTCCTTGGCAATTTATAGTGGTGGAGCAGACGACACCAAATAGTAGCAATATGCTATTTCTTTGTACAACTAGGCAATGGCCGCTGCTACAGAATAGGGTAAGCTCGCGGCAACGGCTCCGGCGGTTGCCAAGGAGCCCGGGTAGCTCAGCCGCGTTGACCTGCACTAGCTTCTTATACCGACTTTGCGCATCTCACGGTTCGTCCATAAGTGATCAGCGCGAAACAACGGAAAATCTGCAACCGTTATAAAATTTATTTAGCTATCAACACCTCGATGCTGTATCGCCACGTATGGTGCCGGGCTGACGCGAGAAACGTTGAATGTCCGTACGAATCTTCTCGACGACCTCGATCAGTTTGGCATCACAGAGGTCCTGCTCGGCATCTGCACGCAATTCTTCGAGCCAGGTGGGACGCCCTGAGAAATGCGGCCATAGCTCATGGTCAGCTTCCAGCTGATGAGGGCGGCACCTGTCCAGCCAGTTGGGAATAAGCCCTTTATGGTGGCTCAGCTGATACAGGGCAGCCGCATCCAGCTGCGAGCGGCGCATAAGGGCACCGTGGTGATGGGCAATCGCCAACACCTGCAGAAGATGAACCAGGCTCGGCCAATGCTTGAGATCCCCACCTTCAGTGAGATGGTAAAAGCGCCTGCACGCCGAGTGGTCCTCATCCATTTGCTCCAGAACCAGAGCGTAATAGCCTTCCGAGTCCGGCCCGATTTCGTGAGTATCGGGTGTTATCAGATGCAGTTTGAACTCGAAGCCGGCCTGGGGTGTGCGCTGCTCCTGAAACCATTGATGTAGCCGTTCCGGCGCTTTGTAGCTGAAGAGGTGCTGGTGGGCTGAGTCGCTTTTCCCGGTTAGCCAGCCTTCTTCGAGCGCGAAATGCTGATCAAGCCAATCCAGATGTGCCTGACGCAAGGCCAGCTTGAGCTGATCGGTACTCGACCACTGGTAAGCCGAAAGCTGTAGCGTCTCCGGCAGCAGAGCATTGATCTCAGTACGAGCCACCCCATGAGCTTCAAAGGTCTCCAGCACGCGTACCGCCTGCTGGCGTACCGGGTTGCGACGCTCACTGAGCCAGGCAAACAAGCGCTGCAGCAAATCAATCCAGTCCTTGGGGTTCATGCGGCAGCTCCTGTGTTGGCGGGGGCGGGGCGTGTTTAGACCGAGGCCTTTCTGCCGCGCTTGGCTTTGGGCGTGGCGGCGCGTTGGGCTTGGATGCGTTCCAGCAGCACGCTGGCCGGTTCGTCGTTCGGATCTTGCGGCACCAGTTCGCCACGGAAGGCTTTGGCCAGGATGCTTTGGGTCAGGTGGTCGATACGGCTTTTGGCCGAGGCGACCTTGGCTTCCAGTTGGTCGGCGAAGGCGAACAGTTGTTCGACGCGGCGAACGATCTCAGTTTGTTCTGCGAGCGACGGGCAAGCGATATCCATTTTTTTTAGAACGGATGCCTTGATGCCTTTGACGGTAGTGCCTGTTGCCTTCTCTAAAAGCTTTTCTTGAAATTGAGGGGATTGCAGTTCTATTGCAGCGAATTTCGAGTTGATCTCTTCGGTGAATTGCAAGCAGATAGCCCGCTGAGCCAGCGCGAATTTTTCGTGTATATCAATTGTTGCAACATTGCCCAATGGCGCTTCCGTTGTAATTAAAACGTCCCCAACATTGGGGATGCCTCTGGTCATCCATGAATCGTAGTCTTCAGGGCGTATGTATTCTCTCGGCTCTCTGGATATATAACCTTTACGAATATTCTTGGCTGTAATCAATGGAATTCCAGATTCCACCTTGGTTGGCGTTTTCCCTCTGTAGTCAATGAATCGCGCAATAGTCTCAAGCTTACAATTTGAAATTTCATTGGGTTGGCCGCTTTGCGCACGCCACGCCTCCGTCAATCGCCCGGAAACGGCGGTGGCGAGGACGGATTGGCGGAAGCGTTTGAGCAGGGTGGGGATGGCGTCGATGCGAGCTTTGAGGGTGTCGACCTGGGCCAGCAATTCATCGAGTTTTTGGGCGATGCGGGTTTGTTCGGCCGCTGGCGGTACAGGGAGCGCGAAGCCTCCTACAAATTGGCGAGGCACGCGACGAAGACCTACAGCCCCCGTCATGTTTGCTGCCCCTTCGAGCATGAATTCACGGCTTTTGATCAGCGCCAATAGATATTTGGCTGAAACACCTTCGCTGCTTGGGCGTAGCACAAAAAATTCGCTACTCCCTGCACCGATGCCGTTAGGAAGGCCCTCAACAAGTGCGGCTTTTCCGTTTTCAAAGCAGGGAGTCACTTTGGCGAAAATCACGTCGCCATCTTTGAAAGTTGTATAAGCCTTTTTGATCTCGCCCCAGTTGCGCTCGTCAAACCGCAGCTTGTCGCGAAAGTTGGTTGGGGCGTGGGACATCGGCACAAACCCTGCCGGCAGGTGATCATCGAAGTCCTGCTTAGGATTTATGTCAGCAAGGTCGCTAATGCAGGCATGCGCCCACCCCTCCGGCAGCTCACTCATTCCCCATTCCCCTCAACCACCGCCAACCCCATCACCTCCGCCATCAACTGCTTCTGCGCCGCCACTTCATCCCCCGCACCCAGCGCTTTCATCAACTCTTCCAGCTCATGCAGGGCCTCGGTCAGTTCGGCCATGGCTTCGCCTGCCAGCACTTCCGGGGCGGGCAGATCGGCTGCCTCCAAACTATCGGCATCTTTCAACCAACTGATATCCAAGGAGTCGCCACGCTCGCGGATCTGTTCGCGGTTGAATACGCGGAAGCGGCTCTGCTCGCCGATACCCTCAACATTCTCGGCACGTGGGCTGTTACCGCTGGCGTCCTCGCCGTAGGCATCCTCGAAGGGCTTGAGGTGGCTTGCACCGAAGGGCGTGCGCTTGCCGAAGCTGGGCATATTGCTGCGCAGGTCATAGACCCATACGCGCTGGGTGCAGCCCTGTTCCTGGCGCGGGTTGTCGGCAGTACCCTTCTGGAAGAACAGCACATTCGTCTTGACGCCCTGAGCGTAGAAGATGCCGGTGGGCAGGCGCAGGATGGTATGCAGGTTGCACTTATCCATCAGGTCGCGGCGCACCTCGGTGCCGACGCCGGCTTCGAACAGCACGTTATCCGGTAGCACTACGGCAGCGCGGCCGCCCGGTTTGAGACCACGGTAGATATGCTGGAGGAAGGCCAGCTGCTTGTTGCTGGTCTTGTAGGTGAGGTCGTCACGGGTTGGGCCGCCACCGCCTTTGGCCGTGCCGAACGGTGGGTTGGAGAGGATTACCTCGACCTTGGGCAAGCTGGCACCGACCTGGCCAAGGGCGTTGCCCAGGTGCACCACGCCTTCTTCGTCGCCTTCCATGCCGTGCAGCAGGGTGTTCATCAGGGCCAGGCGGCGGGTACCGGGTACCAGTTCGATGCCAATGAAGGCCTTGTTGCGCTGGAAGCTGCGTTCCTTGTCATTGAGTTCGTATAGGTCGTCGGTGTGCTGCTTGATATAGGCATCGGCGGCAATCAGAAAGCCTCCGGTGCCGGCAGCCGGGTCCTGAATCACCTCGCCGGGCTGTGGCTTGATGCAGCGGATAATGCTGTCGATCAGCGGACGCGGGGTGAAGTACTGGCCGGCACCGGATTTGGTTTCGCTGGCGTTCTTTTCCAGCAGGCCTTCATACAGATCGCCGAGGCCGTCCTGGCGGGCGCTGAACCAGTCGATGCCGTCCAGGCTTTTGATCAACTGTTCCAGGTGGCGCGGCTCTTTCAGGCGGGTCTGCGCGTCGGCGTAGATGGCGGCGATCAGCGGGTCACTGTTCTTGCCTAGGTCCAGCAGTATCTGCCGGTAGTGGTCGAGCAGGTTAAGACCGGATTTGCCGGCCAGATCGGGCCAGCGTGCCCGCTCGGGCAGCTTGTGGGCGAAGCTATCGTTATTCTGGACTTGCTCGTATTCCATTTTGATAAACAGCAGCAAGACCAGTTCGGTGACGTAGTCGCTGTAGTTGATGCCGTCGTCGCGCAGCACGTCGCAGAGGTTCCAGAGCTTCTGGACAATGTCGGAGTTGGTCATGGGGGTGATCTCTAATTGGCTCATGACGTGAGCCGAATACATCGGCTATTCGGCTCACGGGGAAATAGGGAGGCTTAGTCGGGTGTTTGCCAGAACGGGTCGTTCTGCCAGTCGGGCGGAAAGCCCATGGCCCGTAGGTTTATTTCTGGAAATTCTGCCAGTAAGTCGTGCAGACGCCTGTCCCAACTGGTATGCGGGCTAACCTGGCGCATCAACAGGTTGAGGATGCACAGCACGGTGAACAGGCGGGCATCTTGTCCGGGTTGTTGCAGGTGTTGCGGCCAGGGGAAATTGACTGTCCTGGGTAGTTCAGGGCGGATACCCAGCTCGCGGTTCCACAGGCGTGCGTGGTGCGCACAGATATTACGAATGGTGGTCAGAGTGTGCAGCCAGGATTGTAGAAGGGGGGCCGGTAGTTTCAGGCGTTTGGCTATGGCCTTTTTGTCGGCGTCGCGGGCCAGACCCTTGAACAGGTGCGAGAGATCACCCAGGGTGATTTCCTCCATGGCCGCCCAGGCGGGCATGAGGTCGGGGGTGTTGTACGTCAGGGCGTAATGGCGTGCGTAGCTTTCCTTGGCGCGCATGCACTTGAGCTGCTCTTTGCGGGCGTCAGACGCGTGGGAGGCATCGATGCGCTGGCATTCGCGCAGATGGTCCTGGAGAGCCTTGTCCTGCTTGCTGCGGATGCTGTCGAGCAGCGCCTGGTGCCGATAGCCGCGCTGGAAGAACTTTGGCTGCAGATACCAGTGCGAGCCATATTGCGGCCCCATGTGGTTGCTAATGGCGGCTCTGGCCGCGACTTCTATGCGCTCGATGGCATCCATGACCAGCAGGCGCAGGCGACGGTCGAAGTCATACAGACGGGTGAGTGCATGCAGGCGGGTGCCGGACTTGAAACCGTGGTCGGCATCTTCCGAAAGCTGGAATGGGCGCATGTAGGGCGTAAGGCGGAAGAAGCTGACCGCTTCCAGAAAGCAGTGCGCTTTGGCTTCATCCTGGATGGTAAGCCCGCGCTGTTTGAGCAGGGTCAGCTGCGCAGGAATATCAATGGCGGGCTTGCTGAAGGGCTTCATGCGGAAAAACAATAGGGCATAAAAAACCCGCTCAATTTGTGCGTAGCTGCCGAAGCAACCATAGGCATGGCGGGTGTGTTGCGTGAGAGGTTATGCACCAGTTCATCGTTTTGCAAGAGATTTGGCATTATTTTGCAGGGTATTTGGCACTGCTCGGATGGACGGAACGGCCCTACAGCAAAGCCTGACGCACGTTGTGCGCCGGTTTCTCTCTGGTTGAAATGGAAGGATTGCGGACCTTTCATCCAGCAGCCGACCACAGGTTGTCATTCAAGGCTTCCAATACCCGTTCCAGATTGCCGCCCAGGGTGCGATCCAGGGCTTTGCGGCCACCGTCGTTACGGAAGGCATCGTTGACCTGCTGAAGGTCGATGACCACTTCATGCACCAGCTGCTTGGCTAGGCGATCCAGCCATTTGCGTTGCACGGGCGTCCAGGGTTGCTGGGCATAGATGGTCTGCATGGCCTTGGCAACGCGTTGATCGAAGGGCAGCAGGGCCTCGCCGATGGCAGCCTGGCGAATGAAGCCGATGATGCTGGCGGCGATTTCCTGGTTGGTCTGGTTGCGCCAGGCGCTTTTAAGGCTGGCCTCGCTAAAGCCGTGCTGATCGAGCAGGAGCCGAACTTGGCGCAGTTGTTCGCGGGTCAGGTCCTTGGGGCGGTTGACCACAACGCCAAGGGCCGCAGATTGGTTGAGCTGGCTGCGAATAAAGTCGTTAAAGCTTTCCAGGTAATCAGCCGGCTTCTGGTTTTTTCCGTAGTTTTGCTCGCGCAGCAGCAGTTCGTCGCTGTGGGTGGAGATAACCGGGTAGTTCTCCGAACCGAGCAGGGCGCTGACGGCAGCGAGCTGGTTGAGCAACTGGCTGTGTTGGCGGACGAAGTTGGCCGCTTGCTGCGGGCCAAGGTCGTGCAGATGTTTATGTAATTGGGCCGGCTCAACGCCCCACACGTCTTGCAGCTCATCGAGCTTTTTCTTCAGGGTGGGTTTGTCCTCCGCCTTGTGCTGGGCCTTGCGCAGGATACGCATGACGCGCTGGCTTAGCTGGTCGAGCACGTCATGGGCATGGCTGCTTTCGTCCTGGCTGCCGGGTGCGTCAAAGCTGGCTCCGCTGGTGAGTTCGCTGACCAGTTGCTCCAGGCTGATGTTGGGGTTCTTCACCAGGGGCTTCATGGTGTCAACCGCTTCCAGGCTGGCGTAAAGATCGACGGGGTCGTAGATGCGGAATACGGTTTTGCCGATGTCGTCGCAGCGACGGGTGGCGCGGCCTTTCATCTGCTCGTAGAGGATGCGCGAGCGCACCCGGCGCATGAACACCAGGTTGCAGATTTTCGGTACGTCGATACCGGTGGTGAGCAGGTCGACTGTGATAGCGATATTGGGGTTCGGCTCGTTCTTGTAGCGGCGAATCAGCTGCTCAACCTTGTCGCTTTGCCCGGTGATGATGCGCACGGCCGCTTCGTTGTATTGCTCGCCGTAGGCCTCTTTGAACGCTTCGTCGAGCAGGTTCTTGACCCGCTCGGCATGGGCCTGATTGACGCAGAAGATCATGGTCTTCTCGTCGCCAAAGGGGTCCAGCTCCTTGGCCAGCTCATCACAGATGACTTTGTCAAAAGCCGGGGTGATCACGCGGCGGTTGAACGACTCGATGTTGAAGTTGAGTTCATCTTCCAGCTCGGCTACGTCGACTTCGCCGGTCTGGGTGTTGATGACGCTGACCGACTCGCCTTTCTCGAAGCGGATACCGTGCTTGCTGAGCTGGGTTTCATAGCGGATCGGTGGTTCGTGATCCACCAGCCAGTCGTCGGCCACGGCCTCGCGGTAGCTGTAGGTGAATACCGGTTTACCGAAAATTTCGCTGGTGTGCTTGGCTGGGGTTGCGGTGAGGCCGATGCGGCAAGCGTCGAAGTGGTCGAGCACTCGGCGGTATTGCGAGAGGTACTGGCTGTGATCACGCACGGCCAACTCACCTTCGGTCATCTCCTGATCGAGGGTGTAACCCCTGTGGGCTTCGTCCACGATGATGCAGTCGAATTCGCCCACGGGCGGCGGGTTATCCGAGCGGAAAATGCGACTGACCATGGCTTGCACGGTAGCGACCTGGACGCGGGTTTCCGCCTCGGCGGCCATGTCGCCCAGCTCTTTGATGTCGTAGATCTGCGCGAGGGTGTGATTCTGCTCTAGCGTGGTGTCGTTGAACGAGTCAATGGCTTGCTGGCCGAGGGCGCTGCGGTCAACCAAAAACAGGACGCGCTTGAAACGCTCAGCCTTCAGGAATCGGTACATCAGGCCAATGATGGTGCGGGTTTTACCGGTGCCGGTAGCCATGGCCAGCAGGCAGTCACGCTGATTATTGGCCAGGGCCTGCTCCACGGCCTGGATGGCTTTCACCTGGTAGTCGCGCAGCTTGAGGTAGGAGAAGCCTTCGGCCTTGAGCTTGGCCTCGGCGTCTGCCTGGCTGCGTTTTAGCAGGTCGAGTAGGTCATCGGGTTTGTGGAAATCTTGCAGCGGACGGCGTGTGTTGGCCGGGCTGCGCAGGTCACGGAACCAGGTGCCGGACTGTTCGGCAAGCTGCTTGATAAAGGGCCGGCCGTTGCAGGCGAAGGCAAAGGGCACGCGGAAGAGGCCACCCTGGCCATCGTTCCAGGGCTGGGTCTGACCCGCTAGCAGCCAGGGCTGTTGATACTCGGCCGCCAAGTTGAACTCACGGGCATAGCGCTCGGCTTGGGGGATGCGGTCGGCGATATTGATGCGCTTACGCTTGGCTTCAACCATGGCGATGGGCGTGAGGCCAGCGAACAGCACATAGTCGGCGCAAGCCTTGGGGCTACTGGTGGGCCACTCGGCAATGGCCTTGTTCTTACCTTTCTCCGGGCGTGCGCCCTTTCCGTATGTGAGGTCGAGAGAGTCGGCTTCCCAGCCAGCGTCGATCAACTGCTGGTCGATCAAGATGCGGGTGAGGTCTTCGGATAGATCGAAGCTGCTGCTGGCCTGTTGAGTCAGCTTGGCGACCTGCTGGCTGGCTTGTGGCTGGGCCGCCAGTTGCTGCTGAAGGGCTTTGAGGCTTTTTTCGTGTTCACTGCGCAGCTTTTGCAACGCGGTTTCGTGTTCGGCTGCTAGCTGCTTATGGCTGCGCGATTCGGCATCCATCTGCTCGGCAAGCACGGCGTATTCTTCAGCCTCTTGCTTGAGCAGTTCGGCCAGTTTCTGGTTGCTCTCCAGTTGCTGGCTGGACTCGCTGAGCTGCGTCTTGAGCTGTTCGATCTGGCTTTGCAGATCGCGCAGCGGTGCGCTGGGATCTGCGGGCATGACGAAGGGGCCAGGTTTGAACGCATGAGCATTCTTGCCGAACGACTGGTGATACCAGATAGCCAGAGCGCGGGCGACCTTCAAACCATCCATGGCCTCGCGATGCTGGGTGCGGAACCCATGGGTGGCCCTGTTGCCCTCGACGCGCAGGGTATGGAACAGGCTGCGGATGTTCTGATCCAGCTGGATCTCGCGGCTGAGTTTGTAGAGCAGGTCAGACTGCGTGGTAGTGGTGTCGAACTCGATACCGGCGCGGCTGGCCAAGTCCTGAGCCAGCGCCTCGCCGAGTTGACGCAGTTTGATCAGCGTGGTGTTGGGATCGGCGGCAAAGACCTGCTCGGCAGTGCTCGCAAGCTGCAGGAAAACGGGGTCGTGCTCCTGGAGAAAGGCAAAGTTACTACTGGCCGGCATGGTCGATCCTTCGGTTGCGTTCCCGCTTGATAAGCCCTGTATGGCTTTATCCTGCATAAGTGAGGCCAGCTTAACCAAGATGAGCCGAGTTTGACCATGGCATTGAGCCACTCGGAGACCCAGTGCGTATCGGCTAGCTAGCCGGACAGCTAACCGTCAATGCAAGACCATCCGACCTCCAGCCTGATCGTAGCCTGGCGTATTAGGCACGCCTCAGAGCCAGTGCTGACGCAGGCTTACGGTGTAGGCGGCACGCAGGTGCATTGATTGGGTGCCGTCTCCACCCCCCGTGCAGGCTGCTTTTCGGGCCAACGGAGTGCCGCCCCCTTTTATCTTGCCCTCCATCTTTTCTATACATTTTGAACCGCTGGGTCGAATGACTAAGTAGATAGAACGGGGCTCTACGCTCGCCGGGCGGAAGGAGATGGCAAGTCAACAAAGCTTGACCGCACACACAATCGACATCAATTCGATGCACCTATCGCCCGCCAGCGCAGTGATAGATATGCCAAAACTGTGGCGAGCGACTCCGGCGATCTAAGGCCAAACGTCTGGCCGCAATGGCGTCTACGACGCACGTCTAATAGGCCAGCAGCGGCGCTACCGACGCCACTGCCTTAGTATGCATACCTTCGACGGCTTGCAGTGGCGCTACGCTGCAGGTGGCGTCAGGTGAACAGCTGTAAGACAGCTAAATGCTAGCGAGATGACAGGTGGGCTGTGACTGCGTTCCAGGCCGACTACGATTTCGTCGTCGGTAACCTGTCGAAGTCTGCCAGAGCTGGCCTAAAGGCCAGACTATTCTCGATTCGAAGCAGTCGGTTAGCACCAAAAGAAATTTATATAGATGACCACATCAAGATTTTCGGTAGCAATTGCCAGATGCACTGGGTAAGAATATAGAAATTTTGATTTTCAACCTAACGTTGGCACACAGGGCGCGGAGTGCGAGATGTCAGATAAAAGTTATTTAAGTAAAATCCAGGACACCAGAGTAGATTGCTGGTCCGCCTTAGTCGAATTCGATGTTATCGACTATCTTGGCCTCGCAGAAAAAGCTTATCTGAACAGGGGAGGAATTCGACATCAACGTGAAGCGCTTAAAACGACCACAGCGAAACGAATTCGCACTAGGCTAGTTGAGGATCTGAAAAGAGGAGCCGTCATCCCACCTCTGGTTATAGGTATAGTCGCTAGCTATGAGGACTGGTTAACTATAGAAGGCATCTCAGAAGCCGATCAAGTGAAGCTTCTATTAAGAAAGTACTATGAAGACTTGTCTATCATTGATGGAATGCAACGCACCACTGCCCTTAAAGAGGCATTGAATCTAGATGAGGAAGTTGGCAGCCACGTGATTAGAGTGGAAGCATGGATTGCGAAGGGCACTGAGAGCCTTATATATCGAATGCTTGTTCTAAATACGGGACAAGTGCCATGGAACCTGAAGCAACAGCTTGAGGTTGTTTATGCTCCGCTCGTAAAAACTATTGATCAGAAAGTTAATTTTCGCAGACTTCTGCAAGGGCCGGAAAGACGATGGCAAGGAGGCGAATTCAAAACAGACTCATTAATTGAATCTTACATAGCCTTTGGCTTGCGCCGAACTGAGGTCGACACTCAAGAAAGTTTGGCTGATGAGTTTTCACGCTTGGATATCGCGGATGCACTTACAAACAAGAAGTATGACCACTATTTTTATAGAGTCGTACAGATGCTAGTTGATTTTGATATTGCTCTTTCGAGATACAATGAAGTAGCCAATGTCGATGCCGCAGATATTTCTGATAGTTCCGACAGTTTAGAGGTGGGAGTAAAAGCAAGAAAGCTAGTCAGAGGGCGTAATATTTTTGATACGCAAGCCGCACGAGTTGGTTTCGTAGTGGCATGCGCAGTCAACATCCTTGGCAGAGTTGGGATGGACAAAGATGAAGAGGTTAGTGAGGAGAGATGCTCGTCGCTAGAGAAATCTTGTGCTGCCTTAGTACATAAAATCAACAATCTAAACGGAGAAGATTTAGAGGACTTCATATTGCTAGACGTTTTAGCTGAGAAATTGTCCCGAAAGCCGAGTTCGGCGGTTGGTAGATGGGAACGATCATTTTTCGAGGCAGCGTTCCGTGTGTTAATTGAGGAAAACTTTAACGTACCCAACATGGAACCGTGCTGGCGGGCATAATATGTCTAGAAACAAAATAAAAATGTCGAGTTACATTTTTGACCAAATACATGCCGCCGCATTGGCTCAAGACCCTCATTACTTAGCGGATCAAAATATAAGGTGGCTTGCGCGCAAGGACGACGACGATTTACGTCTTATGGTAAATGCTGAGGTCAAAGTCCTTGCGTTAGGCACAAGGACTTTTGCGATCTCCATTGAAAATGGCCATGATAGATACTATTGCTTTAGTGGTTTAGCGATTCCTGATCAATTGCCCACCAATCTCGATGAAGTGGAGCCAACTCCGGGCCTCTTTGCGTGTGTCGTATACTGCACTGAATTACAAGCACTGGGGACAGCATCTCAGGCAAGAGATATATTAGAGCAGCAGTATGCTAGACAGCCTGGATACGCTGGGCACGAGCTAAGCGATATCGCCCCGCTTTTCCCAAGCTTATACTTCGTAAAAATGCGTGCAGGCGTGGATGCTCCTTATTTAGAAGCATTGGAGCGTGTTGCTGGGGCATATATTGCGGCAGGTTACCCAGGGCACCCGCTGGAGGTTGATAACCGATTACGATTGAGGCTCCTCAGCTTATTTGAAGCAGGCGCAGATACAATTCCATTTAGCCTTCCGCTGCAAGGGTTGCTGTCATATAATTGGCCATCATTGTTTTTGGATTTGTATCGTTGCTTGGAGCAATTGTACACCGCACTAAAGTTGAAAGGGTTAGTAGAGAAAATTTCGCACAAGGGCTCTCTGGCTGAGCTCGCGTATCTGCTAGAAGAAGAATTGTCGTGGAGGCCTAAAGAGCAGGATGCACTTGCTAGTATTTTGGCACTCTCATCTAGTGATACGCGATCAAAAATTCTATCTGCATTTGAATTTGACGTAGCTGAGTTAATCGATTACTCCTCAAGCAAGTGTGCTAGAAGCATATATAAGCTTAGGAATTCTCATGTTCATTTTCGCCCAGCTATGAAGGCGGAGCCAAAATCGTCTGCTCAATGGAATGAAATTGTGATTGCTATGTGTGATGCCGTCGATGATGTTTACGATGCCCTTGGGGCCGAGTTCTTGAAGGACAGATCTGGCTTACAAGCTGCAGTTTGAGATCTTCGGTTTTTTCGGCAAGACCTTTCAAATACCGTCCCTTCGGACATCTGAATTGCGATTTAACATAGGGCACGACGGTTCGGTTCTGGCCGTTCTCGTCTTTCTGGGCACCCGTCTAGCGGGGCGCTCCTAAAGTTAACTCCGCATGTGTGTCTAGCGTAAGCCGGCAAGGCCGGCTTACGATAATCTGCTTACAGCTCTAAAGAATGGGGTTAACCGGATGTCCGCAGCACTTTTGAGAGCATAAGCGCTGATGTAAGCGACCAAGGAACCCCACCTCGAAGGCGCGCCTGTCAATGGCCCGAGGCAGCAGATCACGCTCGGCGATCATGACTGCCCATAGCCATCCGCTACAGACACTGTCGAGCCAGAACTGAGCCAGTTTCACGCCTCGGTTGAATGCCTCCTTGCAGTCCGCTGACCAGGTGATTTCAAAACCTGGTTGACCATCGTAGGAGGGCAGGCATGTCTCGATTTCCTTGCTCATGCAGCACCTCCTCGCACTTCAGAGAGCGCACGGCGATAGAGCACCACCATCTCGTCTAGAAGATCCAGCGCAGAGTAGGCTGCGATACGCACGCGCATGTCGTCAGGTGGTATGCCTTCAGGCTCAGCCAGTTGATCAAGCAAATGGCCAAGCATGACCGCACGCGTTTCAGCAGCAGCTTCAGAGGGCAGGTGAGAACGTTCAGACTCATGCAGCGGACTACGCTGCAGTGGGAAAGGTACAACGCAGGATTCGAACTCAGCCATGGTGCACCTCCAGGCGAAAGGTGGCCAGCATGTCAGGAGGCCCTAGGCGGAGCTCTTGGGTAAAAAAGGGATAGCGCATTCCTTATGCTCCTCGGACAGTTAGAGGAGCCACCAATGCCGTTTCGACTCGGTAATGGTGGCGAACCGTACGGGGGTCGAAATACCGGCGTCCGAGGGAACCGGCCAGGCAAAAGCCTGCCCCGCACGGCCCGCCATAGAAATGCAGTAGCTAGGTGCGATACACCAGCCACGCAGCTATGAACGCTGCCGCGCCCTCAGACAACACGGGTTTCGACTCCCGGTCGCGGGATTTACCACGACGGGCGCAGTCTAGCCCTTGGGTTTTGGTAGGGCAACAAAGTGGGGCGTAGAGAACTCGTGGGTCTGTGCTAAGCGGTGGTTCAGACTACTCAGCGAACTTCAGTCGCCAATGACGGCGCACACAGACGGCAGGTAGCGCGCAGCTGGTTTAGCCGCGGTCGTTGGCAGTTTGAAGGCGCAAGGGGCGCAACCTTGTATGCTCACTCATGCTGATCGCGCGCCGGCTGAAGGTCTTCTGGGCTATACGCTGAGCATCCTCAGGGGATATCCCGCCCTGAATTAGACGTTCTACATAGCCCTCTTCCGAGAGTTCTGGCGCCCTCTGTGGATGCATGTTGCGCCCTGTCCGCCGAATAACGGCTTTCAACCAACGTGATGGGGAAGTATGGATGGCCCCCTTGTCCAGTGCGGTTACCAGTTGGTTAGTGATCGCCTGCTGTTGATCAGCGGGAATTGAGCTGATCAGTTGGGCGACCTGTTGACTCTCAAGCGCACTCAACCGCGTGAGTTTTGCCGTGCCCCTTACTGATGATTCATATGAAGGTTCATATGGTGGTTCTAGGGGTGACATAGCTTTGTCACCCTCCCCCTGACATAGCTGTGTCACCCCGGGGGTGACACAGGTGTCACCCTCCCCATGGTTGCATTTGGGTGAGGGTGACAACTTGTCGGGGTAGGTCAACGCGAGCGTGTATCCATTAGAAACCTGCCGGCCGCTGGCACTGAATCGAGCGTCCTTCTTCAGTAGACCCGCAGCCAACAAGGTTTTGATGGTGCGCTGAACTGTGCGCTCCGAAGTGCTGCACTTTGCTGCAATCGTCTTCATCTTCGGCCAGCAATAGCCGTGATCATCTGCGTTATCAGCAAGTGCCATGAGAACCAGCTTCGGAACAGGCGGGAGCGGTTGCTCCCATGCCCAGTTCATGGCTTTGATGCTCATAGCGATCAGGCTTCTTCGATTACGCGCGCGATTGCAGAGGTCTTGAAGTAAATCCGTCTGCCGATTTTGACCTTGCACGAACGCAGCTTCGCAGACATTTCGTTATCGCTGCTTAAGGAGATCCTCAAGCCGTCCTTGCTACGGTGCAGTACCTCCGCCAATTGTTCGAGGGAAAGCAGTGGTGAGCCGCCGTAACGGTTCAGCAGGGTTTCTTCGACTGTCATCTTGCGACTCCTTGTATGGCTTGCGATACACTGCGCTCATTACGCAAAAAGGCGTAAGAGTCCTTAAAAAACACCTAATGTCCATATTTTGGACATTAGGTACTTTTTATGAGCGAAGACTTAAGATGTCAAGCACGATTGAAGACCGCGTCATTCTGATTCTGAAGGAGCAGATGTCTCCGGCTGACCTAGAGAGTCTGAAGGGGCACGAAGGGCCATTTTCTGCACTGCTCAGTCTATGGAGTCAGCCGCCTTACGCCGGTCGTGGCTTCTGGGAAAAGCTGTCTCAGCTCACAGGCATTCCGTCCGCGCGCTGGCGTAGTGCGTTCTCTCGCAAGCAGAAGCCGACCTCCGCCATGATCGAGTCGATAGCCCACTTGTGGCCGAAATATGCGTTTTGGCTGGTCACGGGCGTGACCGATGCAGCTAATGGTCATGTCGCGCCATTAACAGCGCTGACATTTCCTGAGTTTCTCCATGCAGAGCAACCTGGCGCCGAAACGTATTTCAGTAAATCCATTTCTCTTGCAAAGCGTCTGTATGAAGAGGGTGAGATCGATCTGGAGAGCGACGATGCACGTCTCGCGGCAGTGGAGCGGACGCTCCCTTTGGCGCACTGGGTAGGCAGTGATCTAGTTGACGTTGCTTATCAGTTGGCAGACAGCGATGAGTACCAGGAGCTCGTCAGCGCTTGGGAGCGCCGAGAGGAATCTCGTGCTGAGCACCTTGGCAGGGTGCTAGGCACTGATCGTCCGTGGGAGCGCCATCTTGAAGAGAGGAAATCTCTCGACCTAAAGTCAGATCCTGTACACGGACAAGACCCTCGCGTTACACACCAGAGCAGCTGGGATCTTTTCTACAAACCAGACAGCGAAGACGCCTGAGGGCAGTGACCGAAGCTGAGTCAGCAAAAACCCTCAGTGATTCGTGAACTACGTCTAGGGCTGCATGGCTACTGATCAGTCGTCAGCCCGTTGCTTACCGCGCCTAGTCGTTTTCCTCTCTAGCTTATCCAGCTTGCCCACAAGGTCTTCAGCACGCAGGTGCGTGTAGCGCTTGAGCATCTGCATCGACTTATGTCCGCTGATGGCCGAAACCTCCTGATCGGATAGGCCGCCCTCGACCAGCCGGCTGACCGCTTCATGACGTAGATCGTGGAAGCGAAGGTCGGGCATTCCGAGTTTTTTCTTCAGCATCCCCCAGGTTTTGGTGAAGGCATAAGGACGGCGTTTCTCGTCCTTTCCAGGCTCACCGAAGAACACCAGGTTGCAGTCTTTGGGGCGAACAGGGTTCGCCAGAGCGGCCTTGAATGTCTCGGTGGCTAGCTTGGTCAAAGGGACGGTACGGGCACTGTCGTTTTTCGTGTCTGCAAGGCGCACCACGCGCTTTTTCAGGTCTACCTGATGGCAACGTAGGCCAGTTATCTCCGACGACCGCATGCCCGTTTCTAGGGCGATTTGAACGATCCATCCCAACATGGGATTGCTGTGACTGTTCACTGCAGCGAGCAAGCGCTTTTCTTCGTCTGCGGATAGCCTGCGGTCGCGGCCATCTCCAGGGCTCGGCTTGCGGATATTCAGCACCGGGTTGAAGGTCAGGCCCAGCCCCCATTCTTGGATAGCTACCGTGAAAAGATGGCTTAGCAGTGCCAGCTCAAGCCGCACGGTATTGTTGCTGGTTGGGAGGCAGCGCTTGCTGAGAGTGCCGAGCCTTGTGTCGCGGTATTTGGCAATGACTTCAGCTGACAGAGCAGCCAGGGAATACTTGCCCAGGTGCTGGATCAATTGCTTTGCCTTGGTAGCTTCGGCTTTGCGAGTAGTGGGCTTCTTGCTGGGGGTCACCTCAGCGAGGTAGCGCTCCAAAGCTTTTTCCAGCGTCATGCGCTCGGAGCCGCTGCGCTGGATGTACACGCCACGCACCATTTCATCTTCGGTGCGGCGTGCCCAGTCTTCGGCGTCGCGCTTGGTGCGGAAGGTTTTTGCATTGGTCGGCCAGCCCGTTTTGCGGACTACGGCTTTCCAAGTGCCGGAAGGGGTTTTGACGATTGTTGCCATATGAAAAGGACTCCAAAGGCAGACTGACTAACCAGTACTGTACCGATTTTGTACCTTTTGGCCATGGAGCCAATTGTGAGGTCACTACCCTAGAAAGCATAAAGCCGCGCAGTGCGCGGCTTTTAAGGTGGTGGGCCCACACGGACTCGAACCGTGGACCAAAGGATTATGAGTCCTCTGCTCTAACCAACTGAGCTATAGGCCCCCAGAAGGCTGGCGGAGTATACCGATGCACTCTGCCGAGTGCCAATCCGATACAGCCTGGCGTGTTCGCAGGTGTGAAATGGTACAGCGCGTGGCAAACGATTGCGTGCCCGCGCGCAGCAAAACCACGTGCAATCCCCCCGCCGCTTTGTTCATAATTTGCACGACGTTCCTATCCCGCCGTGCCCGCTCACGCTGCCGATACGAGCCCAATCAGCCTAGCCGGGCCATTCCCTTGACGAGTCAGACTTCCAAGATTGCTCACCTCAGACGCCTGGTCGCGATCATGACCAGTGTGGTGGGTGTGGCCGTGTTGCTGCTCACCTATCTGCAGGTCGAGTGGGATAGGCGCGAGGCGCTGCGTCAGCACGTGGCGGATATGGAGAACCTGTCGACGGCGCTGACCCGGCAGGCGGAGTCGACCATCCGTGACGCCCATACGGTGCTGATCGGCATCCAGCGCAAGCTGCAGGTCTCCGGCTATGGCGCCGAAAGCTTGCGCGAAGTGCTCGAGGTGGCACGTGCGCAGTCGGCGATCCTCACCGATGTGGAAGGCTTCACCGTACTCGATGCCGACGGCCTCCCGCTGCTCACCACGGTGCCCAATGCCGCCACCCAACACACCGCGCGGGATCGCGATTACTTCGTGCTGCACAGCACCCATCGGGCCACCGGCCTGCACATCGGCGCGCCCATCCAGAGCCGCATGAGTGGCGACTGGGTGATATCCCTGACCCTGCGCCTGAACGATGCCAACGGCGAGTTTCGTGGTGTGGTGCTGGCCACGCTGTTGATCCAGCGCTTCGTGGACTTCTACCGCAGCATCGATGTCGGCAGCCAGGGCGTGCTCGGCATGGTCAAGCGTGACGGCACGCTGTTGGTCAGGTCGCGAGAGTCCACCCAGAACGCCGGCCTGGACATGTCCAAGAGCCCGGTGCTGCGCGCGGTCAACGAAAACGGCGTGAAGCGCGGCAGCATGGTGCTTACGGCGATGATCGACGGTGTGAAGCGCATCTATGGCTTCGATACCAGCGACGAATACCCGATTCTGGTGGCTGCGTCGCTGGGCGAAGAGCAGGCAATGGCTGCCTGGCGCACCCGCGCGCTGCAGACCTGGTCGCTGAGCGGCGGCGTGCTGGTGATTGTGATCGCCATGGGCTGGCTGATCTGGCGTGCCCTGGGGCGCCAGGGCCGCATGGAGGCGCGCCTGCAGAGCATGCACCGCGACCTGGCGCTGGCCAACCACGCCCTGCAGATCATCGCCGGTGAGGACGCCCTGACCGGCCTGGCCAACCGCCGGCGCCTGGACGAAGCGCTGCACGCCGCCTTCCAGCTCGCTGCCGCTCAACGCCAGCCGCTGTCGTTCGTGCTGCTGGACGTCGATTACTTCAAGCGCTTCAACGACCAGTACGGCCACCCGGCCGGCGACGACGCGCTCAGGCAGGTGGCTGCGGTACTCAAGCAGCATGCCCGGCGCAGCGCCGACACCACCGCACGTTACGGCGGCGAGGAGCTGGCGCTGATCCTGCCGGGCTCGGAAAGCGCATCGGCCATGGCAGTGGCCGAGCGCATTCGCGCCGGCGTCGAGGCGCTGGCGATCGCCAACCAGGGTTCGCCCTACGCCAACCTGACCCTGAGCATCGGCGTCGCCTCGTGCATCCCCGGGCAGACGATGCAGACGCCCGCCGACCTGGTCGCCGCCGCGGATGTTGCCCTGTACGCCGCCAAGGGCGGCGGCCGTAACCGCGTGATGCTCAGCGAACAGCCCGCCTGACCCTCCCCCGCGGCGATGCCCAGCTTTTTGCTGGGCAACGACTACAAAAACGCTAATTTCGCTATTGCCCAGCGCTGAACACAATGGCCTCAACGCACGAACGGCTCGTGCGCCCGGGCCAGGGCATCCCTGTGCATGGGCGCCCGGCCTCCTTCAGAGGGACGCAACGATGGCTGTCGAAACAACCCGAACAGACACCCTGGTGGTGGGCGCCGGCCAGGCCGGCGTGGCGATGAGCGAGCACCTGACCAAACTGGGCGTGCCGCACCTGGTGCTGGAGCGCGAACGCATCGCCGAACGCTGGCGCAGCATGCGCTGGGATTCGCTGGTCGCCAACGGCCCGGCCTGGCATGACCGCTTCCCCGGGCTGCAATTCGACATCGACGACGACGCCTTTCCGGGCAAGGAACAGGTGGCCGCCTACTTCGAAGCCTATGCGCGCAGCTTCAACGCGCCGATCCGCACCGGCGTGGAGGTGCACAAGGTACGCCGCAACGCCAATCGCCCTGGTTTCAGCGTGGAAACCTCAGAGGGGCTGATCGAAGCCAACCGCGTGGTGGCCGCCACCGGCCCCTTCCAGCGCCCGGTGATTCCCGCCATCGCCCCGCAGGATGCGCGCCTGATGCAGATCCACTCCGCCGATTACCGCAACCCGCAACAGCTGCCCGCCGGCGCCGTGCTGGTAGTCGGCGCCGGCTCCTCGGGCACGCAGATCGCCGATGAGCTGATGCAGTCCGGCCGCCAGGTGTACCTGTCGGTCGGGGCCCATGACCGGCCGCCGCGCAGCTACCGCAACCGGGATTTCTGCTGGTGGCTGGGCGTGCTCGGCGAGTGGGACCAGGAGACGCCGAAGGCCGGCCGCGAACACGTGACCATCGCGGTCAGCGGCGCCTATGGCGGCAAGACCATCGACTTCCGCCGCCTGGCCCATCAGGGCATGACCCTGGTCGGCCTGACCCGCTCGTTCGACAACGGCGTGGTGCAGTTTGCCGACGACCTGGCCGACAACATCCGCCGTGGCGACGAAAACTACCTGGCGCTGCTCGATGCCGCGGATGCCTACATCGCCCGCAACGGCCTGGACCTGCCGGAAGAACCCGAGGCGCGCGTCATCCCTGCAGATCCTGCCTGCATGACCGAACCGCTGCGCGAGTTGGATCTGATTGACGCCGGCGTGACCTCGATCATCTGGGCGACTGGCTTCGCCACCGACTTCAGCTGGCTGGAAGCCGACACCTTCGATGCCAACGGCAAGCCCCAGCACCAACGCGGCGTGTCCCGCGAGCCGGGCATCTATTTCCTCGGCCTGCCGTGGCTGTCGCGCCGCGGCTCGTCGTTCATCTGGGGCGTGTGGCACGACGCCAAGCACGTCGCCGACCACATCGCCACCCAGCGCAAATACACCGCCTACCGCGATGCCGAGCAGCGCCAGGCCGCAGTCCCCGTCACCCGCCTGCAGGGAGTCAACTGATGCCCACCC
This sequence comes from Pseudomonas sp. G34, assembly GCF_031119625.1. GTDB lineage: Bacteria > Pseudomonadota > Gammaproteobacteria > Pseudomonadales > Pseudomonadaceae > Aquipseudomonas. The sequence goes on along the minus strand of NZ_JAVHZV010000023.1, from coordinate 22,844 downwards.
ATACCCGTATCCGCATGTTCAACACCAAGGACACCTACCCCAACCAGGCCCTGGACAACGACCTCTGCCAGGCCGTGCGCGCCGGCAACACGGTGTACGTGCGCGGCCAGGTGGGCACCGACTTCGACGGCAAGCTGGTCGGCCTCGGCGACCCGCAGGCGCAGACCGAGCAAGCCATGAAGAACCTCAAGCAGTTGCTCGAAGAAGCCGGCAGCGACCTCTCGCATATCGTCAAGACCACCACCTACATCATCGACCCGCGCTACCGCGAGCCGGTGTACAAGGAGGTCGGCAAATGGCTCAAGGGCGTGTTCCCGATTTCCACCGGGCTGGTGGTCTCGGCCCTCGGCCAGCCGCAGTGGCTGATGGAAATCGACGTGATCGCGGTGATCCCGGACGACTGGCCAGCCCAGTAAGGAGGCCTGCATGACCTTTTCCATCGTCGGTCGCTGCGCGGACACCGGCCAGCTGGGCATCGCCATCAGTTCGTCGAGCATCGCCGTCGGCGCCCGTTGCCCCTGGCTGCGGGCCGGCGTGGGCGCGGTGGCCACCCAGAACGTCACCCTGCCCGCCCTTGGCCCGCAGATTCTCGACCTGCTGGAACAGCAAGCGCTGGAGCCCGGCGATGCGCTGCAGCGCGCCCTGAGTGCCAACGGCTGGAGCCAGTACCGCCAGGTCACGGTGATCGACAACCAGGGCCGCACCGCGCTGTTCAGTGGCAATGAGGCGCTGGGGCTGTACAACGCGGTGGCCGGTGAGCAGTGCGTGGCGGCAGGTAACCTACTGGCAGGCGAGGCGGTGATCCAGGCCATGGTCGAGGCCTTCGAAAGCGCCAGCGGGCAACTGGCCGACCGCTTGCTCGCCGCCCTGCATGGGGCGATGGCCGCCGGCGGCGAAGCCGGCCCAGTGCATTCGGCGGCGCTCAAGGTGGTGGGCGATCTGGTCTGGCCGATCATCGACCTGCGCGTCGACTGGGCAGATGAGAACCCCATCGGCCAGCTCGACGGCCTGTGGCAAGCCTACCGCCCGCAGATGCAGGACTACCTGACTCGCGCCCTCGACCCCACGGCAGCGCCAAGCTATGGAGTGCCAGGCGATGAATGAGCCAGGCAGCCGCGCCCTGCTCGAGCGGCTGATCGGTTTCGCCACGGTCAGCCGGGATTCCAACCTCGAGCTGATCGAATTCATCCGCGAGTACCTGGCGGGCTTCGGCGTGGCCAGCGAGCTGCTCCATAACGCCGAGGGCACCAAGGCCAACCTGTTCGCCAGCATCGGCCCGCGTGATCGCGGCGGCGTGGTGCTGTCCGCCCACACCGACGTGGTGCCGGTGGACGGCCAGGCCTGGACGGTCGAGCCATTCAGGCTGACCGAGCGCAACGGGCGCCTGTACGGCCGCGGCACGGCGGACATGAAAGGCTTTATCGCCTGCGTGCTGGCGTCGGTGCCGTGCCTGGTGCAACGCCCGCTGCAGGTGCCGGTGCACCTGGCGTTTTCCTACGACGAGGAAGTCGGCTGCCTGGGCGTGCGCTCGATGCTCGCCGAGCTGGAAAAACGCCCGCACAAACCGACTCTGTGCCTGATCGGTGAACCTACCGAGCTCAAGCCCGTGCTCGGCCACAAGGGCAAGCTGGCGATGCGCTGCGAAGTGCATGGCGCGGCCTGCCATTCGGCGTACGCCCCCTACGGCGTTAACGCCATCGAATACGCGGCGCGGCTGATCGGCCACCTGGGTGATATCGGCGCACGCCTGGCCCAGCCCGAGCACCACGACCCACGCTTCGACCCGCCCTTCTCCACCGTGCAGACCGGCCTGATCAAGGGTGGCCGCGCGCTGAACATCGTGCCGGCCGAATGCGCATTCGATTTCGAAGTGCGTGCCCTGCCAGGCTTCGACGCGCAGAGCGTGGCGGACGAACTGCAACGGTACGCCGCCGCGCAATTGCTGCCGAGGATGCAGGCGGTAAGCGCCACCAGCGACATCCGCCTGCAGGCGCTAAGCGCTTATCCGGGTCTGGCTACACCGCCGGATAGCGAAGCAGCGCGGTTGCTGGCCAGGCTCTGCGGCTCGAGTGATTTCGGCACCGTGGCCTTCGGCACCGAAGGCGGCCTGTTCGACGGCGCCGGCATCCCCACCGTGGTCTGCGGCCCCGGCAGCATGGAGCAGGGCCACAAGCCCGACGAGTTCGTCAGCGTCGAGCAGCTGCAGGGCTGTGATGCGCTGCTCCAGCGGTTAGCGGATTACCTGTGCGAGCCAAGCTGAACGCCGACTTCCACGCTGTAGGATGGGTCGGGCCGCTTAGGTGAAGCCCATCGGTGGTGTTGATGGGTTGCCCCCATCCTACGGACTGAACGCCAACTGTAGCCTGGGTTGAGCAACGCGATACCCAGGGCATCTTCCCGGGTGTCGCTGCGCTCGACCCGGGCTACCTTCAATGTGGGAGCGCGCCATGCGCGGTTCGCGGCCCAGTACCAGCTTCAACCTTGCAGGGTGGGCGCGGGAAAAACGCTGAGCGGTCGAGAGCCTCAGCTGCGATACAGCTTGAGGCTCTCGACCCGCGCCCGGTAGGCGGCGAGGCGTTCCTTGAGCTGGTCCTTGCGGGCGCTGGCCACGCAGTGCAGCAGCACGTTCAGGGCGCTGGTCAGGCCGCCGGTGGACTCGAGAATCAGCCCGGTCTTGGTCTTCATGGTGACGATATGCGGCGTGTCGATATGTTTGGCGATGCCGTATTCGTCGGTGAATACCACCAGGTCGGTGTTCTGCTGCAGGCAGTTGTTGGCGAAGGCGATGCCAGCGTCGGCATAGGGTGCGATATCAATGAGGATAACGCAGCAGCGCTGATTGTGGCTGTCCAGCCACTGGCCGAGCACGCCGCTGTAGAGGTCGAGAAATTCGACTCCCGAGCGCACCAGGGCCAGGCGGTTGGCGAAGTCTTCGGCCAGCCCGCGAATGGTCTGGAAGCCGCAGACGAACACCCGTTCGGCATCGCCCACGCGCGCCACGATGTCACGCCAGTGCTGGCTGCCGAGCAGCTCGGCGAAGGCGCGCAGGGCTTCGATCTCCTCGTTGAGGTGGGTCACCAGATCTTCCGGCTGCTCGACCCGTTCGATCAGCGCCGGGTTGAGCAGCGACTGCACGCGCACTTCGTCGCGCAGTTCGTCCTTCAGGCTTTTCAGGCCCTTGTAGCCGAGCCGGCGCAGGAAGCGGCTGACGGTATTGGGGCTGACGCCGCTCTTGGCGGCCAGGCTGGCGCCATTCTCGAAGGCCAGGGTTTCCAGGTTGGCCTGGATATAGGCCCACAGGGTTCGCTCGGCCGGCGTCAACTTGCCTTCCAGGTGCTGCATCTTGCCATCGAGCATGTTCGCGTCCCTTTCATGCCAAATCGATCTGACATTTAAATGTCAGATTATTGATCTTTGGAATAAATATATTCTACTCTGCAGCCGTAACGCAAAGAGCTGCCGATTGGCCATCGCCCGGGCGAAGAAAGCCGCTAGAGCCTTCCGTCCCGCAGTCGACGCTCGCGCTTCCTGCCGCAATAAGCAAGTGCTGCGCCCGGCGCGGCCATAACAGTGGAGAACAGGAATATGCTCACATCGCGTCATATCGCCCTGTGTGTCGCTCTCGGCAGCAGCCTCGTCACAGGCGCCGCCCAGGCCGCCGAAACACTGCGCCTGTACAACTGGGGCGACTACATCAACCCCGAGGTGCTGACCCGTTTCACCGCCGAGACCGGCATCAAGGTGTCGCTCGACACCTACGGCAGCAACGAGGAAATGCTGGCCAAGCTGCAGGCCGGCGCCCGCGGCTACGACATCGTCTTCCCCTCGGTGCACATGCACGACACCATGGCTGCCCTTGGCCTGCTGGAGAAAACCGACATCAACCAGGATACCGCGTTCGCCAACATCGACCCCGCCTTCCTGCGTTCCAAGTCCGACCCCAAGGGCGAATACTGCATGCCCTACGCCTGGGGCAGCGTGGGCATCCTCTACAACAAGAACAAGGTCTCCAAGCCGATCGAGAGCTGGGACGACTTCTTCGCCGAGGCCAAGGCCGGCAACAAGGTGATCATGCTCGACGACATGCGCGAAACCCTCGGTGTTGGCCTGATCAAGGACGGCAAGTCGGTCAACAGCAGCGACCCGGCCGAGCTCAAGCAGGCCGCCGACTGGCTGATCGAACGCAAGCCGCTGATCTCCGCCTTCACCTACGACAGCGTGCCGATGGTGCAGGCCGGCGACGCCGCTGCCGCGCACTACTTCGTCGGCGCCATGATGTACGTGAAAGAGGACCCGCAGAACCTCGCCTACGTCATCCCCAAGGAAGGCGCGACCCTGTACCAGGAGGACATGTGCGTGCTCAAGAGCGCGCCGAACAAGGCCAACGCCAAGCGCTTCATGAGCTTCTTCCTGCAGCCGGAGATCGCCGCACTGAACACCGCGCAGCAGATGAACGGCACGCCCAACAAGGAGGCGCTCAAGCTGCTGCCGGCCGAGTTGCGGGACAACCCGCAGGTCAACCCACCGGCCGAGGTGATGGCCAAGCTGCAGATCTTCGAGGATCTCGGCAAGGGCCTGCGGCAGTACGACCGCGTATGGACGCGCGTGCGTACCGCCAACTGAGCCCGCTAGATCGCGGCTAAAGCCCCTCCCACAAATTGCACGCTCCCTGTGGGAGGGGCTTCAGCCGCGACCGCTGCAACCTTCAGTGGAGTTTTCCATGACCGCTTTCACCCAAACCGCGCCGGTGGTCGAGATCCGTGGCGCGGTGAAGCACTACCGTGCCCCCGAGGGACATCTGGTGCGCGCCCTCGACGGCCTCGACCTGGCCGTCGGCGCCAATGAGTTCGTCACCCTGCTGGGGCCGTCCGGCTGCGGCAAGACCACGTTGCTGCGCATCATCAGTGGCTTCGAGCAACTCGATGGTGGTGAGCTGCTGATCCAGGGCCAGCCGATGAACAGCGTGCCGCCGCACCGCCGCCCGGTGCACACGGTGTTCCAGAGCTATGCGCTGTTCCCGCACATGAGCATCGGTGACAACGTCGGCTATGCGCTGGACGTACGCGGCGTGGCCAAGGCCGAGAAACACCAGCGCGTCGGCCAGGCATTGGAGATGGTCGGCCTGGCCGGCATGCAGCGGCGCAAGCCCGGCCAGCTTTCAGGTGGCCAGCAGCAGCGCGTGGCACTGGCCCGCGCCATCGTCGACCGCCCGGCGCTGCTGCTGCTCGACGAGCCGCTGTCGGCCCTCGACCGCCAGTTGCGCCAGGCCATGCAGCGCGAGTTGAAGACCCTGCAGCACGAGCTGGGCATCGCCTTCGTGTTCGTCACCCATGACCAGGAAGAAGCGCTGACCATGAGCGACCGCATCGTCGTGCTCAATAGCGGCCATATCCAGCAGATCGGCGCCCCGGCAGAAATCTACCATCGCCCGGCCAACGCCTTCGTCGCCGGCTTCATCGGCGAGAGCAACCTGTTCGATGTGCACGTCGGCTCGGTCAGCGACGGCATCGCGTATCTGCTCGACAGCCAGGGCGACCTGCTGCAGGCGCGCCACCCCGACCTGCGTCTCGGCCAGTACGCCCAGCTCATGTTGCGCCCCGAGCAGTTCCACCTGCACTGCCCCGGCGAAGGCTTCGCCGCGCTGGAAGGGCGCCTGGAACAACTGCTGTTCATCGGCAAGGATTTCGAGCTGCTGCTGCGCACCGGCCACGGCCGCCTGGTCAAGGCGGTATTGCGCGACGCCGCCCAGCAGGGCTTGCAACGCCTGCGCACGGGCGACAGCGTGCAGCTCTGGTATGGACTTACGGCCGCGCACCTGATTCCCGGAGGCGCCTGATGCTAATGCGTGAGCGCCTGCGCCTGGTCGGCCTGTTGACCCCGGTAACGCTGATCATCGGCGTGTTCTTTCTCGCCCCGTTGAGCATCATGGCTGTGTACAGCCTGCTCGAACCGGGGCTCTATGGCGGCGTGGAGTGGAGCTTCTACCCGGACAACTTCGGCCGGGTGCTGGGCTGGGCTGATGGCACCAATGAGGACTTCGACCCGGTCTATCTGGAAATCATCCTGCGCTCGTTCAAGCTGGCCGCGCTGACCGTGCTGGCGACCCTGGCGCTGTGCTACCCGGCGGCCTTCTGGGTGGCTCGACAGCCGGAGCGGATGCGCAACTTCTGCCTGTTCCTGATCACCCTGCCGTTCTTCACCAGCCTGATCGTGCGTCTGTACGCCTGGTTGCTGATCCTGCGTCCCAGCGGCTTCATCAACACCACGCTGCTGGCGCTGGGCATCCACAACCCGATGGAGCTGATCTACACCGAGACGGCGGTGCTGATCGGCATGACCTACATCTTCATCCCGTTCATGTTCATGCCCGTCTATGCCAGCGTCGAGAAGCTCGACAAGCGCCTGCTGGAGGCCTCTGCCGACCTCGGCGCGAGCCGCTGGCAGAGCTTCTGGAAGGTGATATTCCCGCTGACCTTGCCGGGCATCGCCGCCGGCTCGATCATCGTCTTCATCCCCAGCCTGGGTAACTTCATCGTGCCGTCGCTGCTTGGCGGCGCGCGGGTGCTGATGATCGGCAGCCTGGTCGAGCAGCAGTTTCTCGCCGCGCGCAACTGGCCGTTCGGCGCCGCCCTGGCGATGCTGCTGATGGCCGCGGTGCTGGTGTGCCTGGTGCTCTACGTGCTGGCGCAAGGGCGCAACAGCGCACAGGAGGCCAGCCGATGAACGCCTTGCTCGCACGTCTCGGGCGCCGTCTGCTGGGCGGCTACAGCCTGGCCTTCTTCGTCTTCCTGTACCTGCCGATTGGCCTGATCGTCGCCTACTCGTTCAACGGCAACCCGATCAACATGATGATCTGGGACGGCTTCAGCCTGGACTGGTATCGCTCGCTGTTCGGCCTGTCCACCAGTCTCAGCGAGAACGCGCTGTACGTCGAGTCCACCGACCAGTTGCTGGCCGCGCTGCGCACCAGCCTGGTGGTGGCGCTGACCACCACGGCGATCTCCACGGTGATCGGCACGCTCACCGCGCTGGCACTGGCGCGCTATCGCTTTCGCCTGCAGAAGTTCTATCGGGTGTTGTTGTTCATGCCGATGCTGATGCCCGACATCGTGCTTGGCATCGCCCTGCTGATCTTCTTCGTCGGCGTCGGCCTGCCGCTGGGCAAGCTGTCGATCATCATCGGTCACTGCACCTTTCTGATCAGCTACGTGTTCCTCATCGTCAGCGCACGCCTGGCCGGCATGGATACGCGCCTGGAAGAGGCCTCAGCCGATCTCGGCGCCTCGCCCTGGACCACCTTCCGCCGCGTGACCCTGCCGCAGATCCTGCCAGGCGTGGTCGGCGGCGCGCTGCTGGCGTTCATCATCTCGATGGACGACCTGGTGATCACCTACTTCATCGCCGGGGTCGATTCCACCACGCTGCCGGTGTTCATCTACGGCATGATCCGCCGCGGCATCAAGCCGGAGATCAATGCCATCGCCACCCTGCTGCTGATCGCCTCGCTGCTGATCGCCGCCCTCGGCCTGTACCTGCGCAACCGCAAGCCCGCCACTTCCCAGGATGACTACCATGGCTAAACCGCGCGCCCGCGAACTCGGCCTGCCGCTGCCCGGCACCCCCGGCCCGTACAACGCCATCACCGACGTGCCCGGCGTGCTGGTCGGCTACCGCACCCTCAATGGCGTGGCCGACAATGGCCGGCGTATCCAGACCGGGGTCACCGCCATTCTGCCCCGTGGCCGCGATAGCGAGCCGCAGCCGGTATGGGCGGGGTTTCATGCGCTCAATGGTAATGGCGAGATGACCGGCACCCACTGGATCGAACACGGTGGCTACTTCGTCGGCCCGCTGTGCATCACCAACTCGCACAGCGTCGGCATCGTCCACCACGCGGCCACACGCTGGACCATCCGCCAGTACGCCGACGCCTGGCAGCGCGAGCACCTATGGGCCATGCCGGTGGTGGCCGAAACCTACGACGGGGTGATCAACGACATCAACGGCCAGCATGTCAGCGAGGCCGATGCCCTGGCCGCGCTGGAGGCGGCCAAGGGCGGCGCCATCGCCGAAGGCAACGTCGGCGGCGGCAACGGCATGATCTGCTACGGCTACAAGGGCGGCACCGGCAGCGCTTCGCGTCTTGTCGAGATCGACGGCCAGACCTACACGCTCGGCGCTCTGGTGCAGGCCAACCATGGCCAGCGCGCCTGGCTCAAGGTGTGCGGCGTGCCGGTCGGCGAGCGCCTGGAGGATGACCTGCCGGCCGGGCTGGAGCGCGAGCGTGGTTCGATCATCGTCATCCTCGCCACCGACGCGCCGCTGCTGCCGCATCAGCTCAAGCGCCTGGCCCAGCGCGCCGGCCTCGGCATCGCCCTGGCCGGCACGCCGGGTGGCAACAACTCTGGCGATATCTTCCTCGCCTTCAGCGTGGCCAACCCCCGGCCCTTGCCGCAGGTGTCGCAAACCCGCCTTAACCTCGACTACCTCAACGACGAGTGTTTCGACGCGCTCTACCTGGCCGCCGTGCAGGCCACCGACGAGGCGGTGCTCAACGCCATGCTCGCCGCCGAGGACGCACCGATGCAGAAGCCCGAGGGCATCTGCCGCGCCATCGACAGCCAGCGTTTGCAGGAACTGGTACTCGCCAGCCATTGAATTTGGCCATCTGCAGTTAGCGGACTGCCTGGCGCACACGCCGCAACCGCGCTTATAGATGCGCCAGGTGCGCCTTGCAGAAATCCACGAACAGCTGCGCCGGTTTGGTGAGCTGGCCACGCTTGAGGCGCGCAGCCACCAGCCCGGAGGTGGCAACGGGCTCGGTGATGTCCACGGTGACCACGCGCTTGCCGTCGTAGGTGCATTCCGAATGGGGTTTGGTGACCAGCAGGGAGAAGCCGAAGCCCTGGCCGACCATGCCGCGCACCATCTCGATGGATGGCGAACTGAAGACGATATTGGGGGTAAGCCCCAGTTCGTGGAACAGGCTGACGAAGTAGGTGCGGCTCGGAGGCACGTCGAGCAGGATCATCGGTTCCAGGCACAGGTCGCGCAGTGACACCTGGGCCTGGCCGGCGAAGCGATGGTTCTCGGGTAGCAGCACGTAGGGCTTTTGCGGCGCCATCAACGGCTCGGTGGCGATGGTGCCGTCGAGGTCGTGCTCGTAGAGAAACGCCAGGTCGAACGCGCCAGCGGTCAGGCCCTGCACCAGCTCCTGCTGCTCACCATCGCGGATGCGGATGTCCACGCCCGGGTAGCGTTCGCGAAAGCCGGCGATCAGCTGCGGCAGGTAGAGCGGCGCCACGGTTTCGAAGCAGCCGATATCGATCTGCCCGGCGACGATGTCGTTGTCGGCCAGGGCGTTCTGCTCGAACTCGCGGGCCATGCGCAGCAGCTGCTGGGCCTTCTCGTAGAAGCGCGCGCCGCTCGGCGTCAGCGACACGCCCTGGGCGTGGTGACGGATGAACAGCTGCACGCCAAAGCTCTCTTCCAGCCCCTTGATCGCCGTGGAGATGGACGGCTGGGCGATGTACAGCTGGCGTGACGCTTCGGCCACGCTGCCCGCCTCTACCGTGGTGACGAAGTACTTGAGTTGCCGCAGGGTGTAGGAAGCCACGTGTCGGTCTCGCCGCAATTGCAATTACTGCCTGCACCTTACTCCAACAACGCGCCCTGGCGGGGCGTTGCCTTGCAAAGGTTTTTCGTAAGTCCCGAGCATATTTTTACTAATTTTCGTTCTTGCCCGACTGACGCACCATGGCCCTCACCTGAACGACAGTTCCCGCCCGGCAAGCACCAGGGGCGGCACAACAACAACGATTTCGCTGACGCGTGGCACAACGCGCCGCTTCGCCGCTTCGGCCCTACTGCCCCTGTTCTCACTACAACGAAAAAACAGCGAGGGAGTTTCCATGTTCAAGCACTTGCGTCCATCCATCCGCGCCGCCATCGGCCTGTCCATGCTGGCCGGCGCCAGCAGCGCGGCGCTGGCCGACGACAGCCTCACGGTGATTTCCTTCGGCGGCGCCACCAAGGTCGCGCAGACCGCCGCCTACTTCAAACCCTTCGAGCAGAGCGGTGCCGCCCGGGTAGTGGCTGGCGAATACAACGGCGAGCTGTCCAAGGTCAAAGCCATGGTCGATGTCGGCCAGGTGACCTGGGACGTGGTCGAGGTGGAAAGCCCCGAGCTGCAGCGCGGCTGCGAAGAGGGCCTGTTCGAGCGCATCGACCCGGCCATTCTCGGCGATGCCAACCAGTACATTCCCGGCACCGTGAGCGAATGCGGCGTGGCCACCTACGTGTGGTCGATGGTGATGGCCTACAACGGCGACAAGCTGAAAACCGCCCCTACCTCCTGGGCGGATTTCTGGGACCTGGAGAAATTTCCCGGCAAGCGTGGGTTGCGCAAGAGCGCCAAGTACAGCCTCGAAGCCGCCCTGCTGGCCGACGGCGTGAGCCGCGAGGATCTCTACAAGGTGCTCGGCACCCCGCAAGGCGTCGACCGCGCCTTCAAGAAGCTGGACGCCATCAAGGGCTCCATCCAGTGGTGGGAAGCCGGTGCCCAACCGCCGCAGTGGCTGCTGGCCGGTGACGTGGTCATGTCCGCCGCCTACAACGGCCGTATCGGCGTGGCCCAGAAGGAAGGCGCCAAGCTGAAGATCTCCTGGAACGGCAGCCTGTACGACCCCGAGCACTGGGCCATCGTCAAGGGCAGCCCGAACAAGGCCCTGGCCGAACGCTTCATCCAGTTCGCCAGCCAGGCCGACACCCAGAAGGTGTTCTCCAGCCAGATCCCCTACGGCCCGGTGCACAAGCAGACGCTGCCGCAGCTGCCCGCCGAGGTGCAGGCGCAACTGCCGACCGCCGAGGCCAACATGGCCGGTGCGCAACTGGTCAACGCCGAGTTCTGGATCGACCACGGCGAGGAACTGGAAGAGCGCTTCAACGCCTGGGCAGCGCGCTGACCAGGGTCACGAAAACAAGCTGGGGCCGATTGCCGGCCCCAGGGATCGATCAGGGCTGACGCGCCACGGCGCGCCAGCCTTGTGCCTTACAGCGCAGGCTGAGCCTTCAGGCGCCGACGCTGGCCCCAGATCACCAGCCCCATCAGCAACAGCGAGGGAATCCAGATCAGCTCTTTCGGCGCACGCTCGGTGGGCGCCCGCACGCTGAGGATCTCCTGGTCGAACGCCAGGCCAGCGGCTTCGGCCGGGCTGCTGAAGGCCACGGTGTCGATCAGGGTCTTGCCATCTTCCTCGTAGAGCGACAGGCCCAGCGCTTCGAGGCGTTCCTCGCCCGTACCTTTTTCCGGGATCGGCAACACCACGGTGAAGGTGCGTGGCTGGCCGACCGCATCCTCGCCGTGTACGCGCAGGCGCAGCTCGCTCTGCTCCTCGACCTGCTCCAGCGCCTGGGCCATCTGCGCCGGCGGGATGTCGCGGTAGGGGTCGACCAGCATGTCCATCCAGAAGCCCGGGCGGAACAGCGAGAAGGCCAGCAGCAATAGCGCGATGTTTTCGTACCAGCGGTTGCGCACCAGGAAGTAACCCTGGGTGCCGGCGGCGAACAGCAACATCGCCACCGTGGCGATCACGAAGATCAGCACGCCGTGCCAGAAGTCCACGTCGATCAGCAACAGGTCGGTGTTGAAGATGAACAGGAACGGCAGCACCGCGGTGCGCAGGCTGTAGTAGAAGGCGGTGATGCCGGTACGGATCGGGTCGCCCTTGGATACCGCCGCGGCAGCGAACGAGGCCAGGCCGACCGGCGGCGTGACGTCGGCCATGATGCCGAAGTAGAAGACGAACAGGTGCACGGCGATCAGCGGCACGATCAGGCCATTCTGCTGGCCCAGCGAGACGATCACCGGCGCCAGCAGGCTGGACACCACGATGTAGTTCGCGGTGGTCGGCAGGCCCATGCCGAGGATCAGGCTGAGAATCGCGGTGAGGATGAGCATCAGCAGCAGGTTGCCCATCGACAGCAGCTCGACCACGTCGGCCAGCACCAGACCGACGCCGGTCTGCGACACCGCGCCGACGATGATGCCCGCCGCCGCGGTGGCGATGCCGATGCCGATCATGTTGCGGGCGCCGGCGATCAGGCCTTCACGCAGGTCCACCAGGCCGTCGCCGAACGAGCCGTGCTCGTGGCTGCCGTCGCGGCGCAGGCGATTGAGCAGCGGCCGCTGGGTCACCAGGATGAACACCAGGATCATGCTGCCCCAGAACGCCGACAACCCCGGCGACAGGCGCTCGACCATCAGGCACCACACCAGCACCACCACCGGCAGCAGGAAATGCAGGCCCGAGAGCAGCACCGGGCGGGTTTCCGGCAGTTTTTCCAATGGCGTGTTGGGGTCTTCCGGTGGCAGTGGCGGATTACTGGCGGCGATCTTGAGCAGCGCCACGTAGGCGATCAGCAGCAGCACGCCGATGACCCAGCTGGCGGCGTCGCCGAGGGCCGGCTTCATCCAGCCGAGGCCGTAATACACCGCCAGGGAGATACCGCTGATCAGCGCCGCGCCAAAGGCCAGGCCGAGCAGGCGGGTCAGCCAGGGCTTGGGCGCGCTGTTGCGCGGCAGCGCCTTGAGGCCGAGCTTCAACGACTCCAGGTGCACGATGTAGAACAGCGCGATATAGGAAATCAGCGCCGGCAGGAAGGCATGCTTGACCACCTCGATGTACGGCATGCCGATGTATTCGACCATCAGGAAGGCCGCAGCCCCCATCACCGGCGGCATGATCTGGCCGTTGACCGACGAGGCCACTTCCACGGCACCGGCCTTTTCGGCGCTGAACCCGGTGCGCTTCATCATCGGGATGGTGAAGGTGCCGGTGGTGACCACGTTGGCAATCGACGAACCGGAGATCAGGCCGGTCAGGCCCGACGACACCACGGCGGCCTTGGCCGGCCCACCGCGCATGTGGCCGAGCAGGCTGAAGGCCAGCTGGATGAAATAGTGGCCGGCGCCAGCGCGTTCGAGCAGGGCGCCGAACAGCACGAACAGGAACACGAAACTGGTCGACACGCCCAGGGCGATGCCGAACACGCCTTCGGTGGTGATCCACTGGTGGTTGGCCAGGGCGTTCAGGCTGACGCCGCGGTGCGCCAGCATGGCCGGCATGTAAGGCCCCGCCAGGCTGTAGACCAGGAAGATCGCCGCGATCACCGCCAGGGCCGGGCCCAGGGCGCGGCGCGTGGCTTCGAGCAGTAGCGGGATGCCGATGCAGGCGGTGACCAGATCCGCCGTGGTCAGGTTGCCCGGGCGCTGCGCAAGCTGCTCGTAGAACACGAACAGGTAGGCCGCCGTGGCGGCACTGACGAGGCCCAGGGCCACGTCGAAAAGCGGTACGCGCTCACGGGGCGAGCGCTTGAAGGCCGGGTAGGCGAGAAACGCCAGGAGCAGCGCGAAGGCCAGGTGAATGGCGCGCGTCTGGGTGTCGTTGAAAACCCCGATGCCCACCATGAAGGGCAGCGGCGATGCTATCCATAACTGGAACAGGGACCAGGCCAGGGCCAGCCCGGCGATCACCTTGGCCATCGCGCCCTGGGGGCTGCGCGCCCCCACTTCCTGCGCGATCAGTTCTTCGGAAGATACATTATGAGTGGTCATGGATTTGCCTGAATTCAGCCATGCGGATCGCAGAAAACCCGCGCCCTTGCGGTGCGCGGGTTGACGAAGCAGTTAAACGGTTGCGCGCTGCGCCTTACAGCCAGCCACGCTCCTTGTAGTAACGCTCGGCACCTTCATGCAGCGGGGCGGTGAGACCGACCTTGATCATGTCTTCTTCTTTCAGGTCGGCGAAGGCCGGGTGCAGCTTGCGGAAGCGATCGAGGTTCTCGAACACCGACTTGACCAGCTGGTACACCACGTCGGCATCGGTCTTGGAGCTGACCGACAGTACCGCCTTGCCACCGATCGATTGCGTGGCCGCGTCGCTACCCTTGTACAGGCCACCCGGAATCTCGGCCTTGGTGTAGTAGCTCTTCTCGCTCAGCAGTTTGTCGATGTCCGGGCCGGTAACCGGCACCAGCACGGCGTCGACGGTGGTAGTGGCTTCCTGGATGGCGCCATTGGGATGACCGACGAAATAGGTCATGGCGTCGATGTTGTTGTCGCTCAGGGCGCTGGCCTGCTCGGCCGGCTTGAGTTCGGAGGCCAGCCTGAACACCGACTTGTCCCAGCCCTTGATGCGCATGATCTCTTCCAGCGTATCGCGCTGGCCGGAACCAGGGTTGCCGATGTTCACACGCTTGCCCTTGAGGTCATCGAGGCCCTTGATGTTGGCGTCCTTGCGGGCCAGCACGGTGAACACTTCGCTTTGCAGGGAGAACACCGCACGCAGGTCTTCCATCGCGCCCTGGGCCTCGAACGGCGCCTCGCCCTTCATGGCCTTGTACTGGTGGTCGGACTGCATGATGCCGAAGTTGTACTCGCCCGAACGCAGGCCGTTGACGTTGGCCACGCCACCGCCGCTGGCTGGCGCGTTGCACCTGATGCCGGTTTTCGAGGAGTCACGGTTGACGAAGCGGCAGATCGACTGACCGGCCACGTAGTAGACGCCCGTCTGGCCACCAGTGCCGATGGTCACGAATTTATCCTGCGCCTGGGCGACGCCACCCATGGCGGCCAGAGAAAGGCCAGCGGAGAGGGCCAAAGCCAATGGAAGTGCTTTCATGTGTTGCTCCCTTTGTTATTTATTCGAGTAAAGCCGGGTCGCCTAAGCGAAGCGCGTACCTTACCGGAGTCGCGTCGCTGCATTCCATGCCGATGGGCATGGGCCAATGCGGAAATTGTAAGCATTGGCAAAGCAAGCAGACCACCGGACCGCACTGCGGTGCCAACAATCAAAGCGGCGAAGTTCATCACACAACAGCAGGCGCTGTACCGTTAAGCGTTGTGAATCCGCCGGCCAGCTAACCCTATAGCCCGGATTGCGGCACCCCGCAGCGGTGGCGCATCGGGCATGGCGGCTAGCGCACGACAGGCTTCCGGCAAGGTAGACCAGCTGGCGCCGGTCTTCATGCGGCAGTGCCGGATTGCGAGGTTTTTCTGCCAAGCGGTTGCCGGGCAGCCGACCGGCAGAGGCACACGGCGTAACATCGGCGGCGTGACTGGGGCGGTCAGATGAGGGGTTGTGGGATGTCGCAGCGGCGGCCGTTCATGGCTGCCGAGCATCGGCACGCGGGGCGATTCGACCGCGGCGCGATGCGCCCAGGGGATCGCGGCGTATCGTCATTCGCCGCGGCGCCGCGCCCGCCAGGGAGACGGGGCAGCGCAGCGCTCACGGCAAAGCGCTGCGCTGAGGGGCATTGGCCGCCTGGCCCCTTAGTTGGTCTTCACTTCAGTCAGCCTGTACGGTGACCTGATGCTGCTCACCCAGCCCGGCGATGCCCAGCCTGATGGTCTGCCCGGCGCGCAGAAATACCGGCTTGGGCTTGATGCCCAGGCCCACGCCTGGCGGGGTGCCGGTGGAGATCACGTCCCCCGGTTGCAGGCTCATGCAACGGCTCAGGTAGGCGATCAGTTGCGGCACGTTGAAGATCAGCGTGCGCGTGTTGCCCTGCTGGTAACGGTGGCCGTCGACCTCCAGCCACATGTCCAGCGCATGCGGGTCGGCGATTTCGTCGCGGGTCACCAGCCACGGGCCGAGCGGGCCGAAGGTGTCGAAACCCTTGCCCTTGTCCCAGCTGCCGCCGCGCTCGAGCTGCCATTCACGCTCGGACACATCGTTGATCACGCAATAGCCGGCGACGTGCTCCATCGCGTTGGCTTCGTCGATGTAGCGCCCGCCCTTGCCGATCACCACGCCCAGCTCCACTTCCCAGTCGGTCTTGGTCGAGCCGCGGGGAATCTCGATGGCGTCGTTGGGGCCGCAGATGGCGCTGGTCCACTTGTTGAAGATGATCGGCTCTTCTGGCACCTCCATCCCCGACTCGGCGGCGTGATCGGCATAGTTGAGGCCGATGCACACCAACTTGCCGACCTGGCCGACGCAGGCGCCGATGCGCGGGTTGCCGGTCACTACCGGCAGGCTGGCCGGGTCGAGCTGCGCCAGCGCGGCCAGGCCAGCCGGCATCAGCACCTCGCCGGCAATATCCGCCACATGCCCGGAGAGGTCACGAATCTGGTTGTCGGCGTCCAGCAGGCCTGGCTTCTCTGCGCCCTTGGCGCCGTAACGTAGCAGTTTCATGTTGGGTCCTTGTTCAGGTTCAAGACGATCAGATGCTCATGCCGCCATCGATCACGTGCAGCGCACCGGTGGTGTAGGAAGACGCGTCGGAGCCAAGGTACAGCACCAGCCGGGCGATTTCCTCGGCGCTGCCGAGGCGGCCCATGGGCTGGCGGGCGACGAACTGGCCGTACACCTGCGCCTCGGCCACGCCCTGCAGCGCCGCCTGCTCGGCGATGCGCGCACGCAGCGAGGGCGAGTCCACGGTGCCCGGGCAGATGGCGTTGCAGCGAATGCCCTGGCGGACGTAGTCGGCGGCCACCGACTTGGTCAGGCCGACCACCGCTGCCTTGCTGGCGGTGTAGGCGCAGCGGTTGGGCACGCCCTTGATGCTCGACGCCACCGAGGCCATGTTGATGATCGAGCCGCCACCGCGGGCGAGCATGCCCGGCAACGTGGCGCGGATCATCCGGTACATGGCGGTGACGTTGAGCTGCAGCGAGCGCTCCCAGGCGGCCTCGTCGCAGTCCAGAATGCTGCCGGCGTGCACGTAGCCCGCGCAGTTGAACAGCACGTCCAGCGCGCCGACCTGCTCGGCCAGCGCCGAGATGGCCTCGGCCGAGGTGACGTCCAGCTGCAGGGCCGTGAGCCCCGGCTCATCCTGCAGCGTGCCGATGTCTATATCGGTGGCGATCACCTCGGCGCCCGCCGCCGCGAAGGCCCGGGCACTGGCCAGGCCGATGCCCTGGCCAGCGGCGGTGATCAGCACGCGTTTGCCGTGCATCTCGCTCATGCTTTCTCCAGGGTTAGGCTGCCGGTCGGCGTGGCGACCGGCGTGCGGGTGGGCGTACCGAGCATGCTGCGCGGGATGGCCATGATCAGCGCGCCGCTGACGAACAGGCAGCCAGCCAGTACGTAGGTGCCGTTGTTGATGTCGCCGGTCATGGTTTCCGCCATGGCGGTGATCATTGAGCCGGTGAAGCCGGACAGGTTGCCGAACGAGTTGATGATGCCGATGCCGGCCGCCGCGGCGATGCCGGACAGCACGGTGCCGGGCAGCGTCCAGTAGATCGGCATCAGGCTGAGAATGCCGGAGGCGGCGACGCTCAGGAACAGCACCGAGAGCACGATGTCATGGGCGAAGTAGGCGCTGAGCATCAGCCCGATACCGCCGATGAAGGCCGGAATCGCAGCGTGCAGGCGGCGCTCGCCGGTGCGGTTGGAGTGGCGTGCATTGAGCAGCATCGCCACCGCGGCCACGCCGTAGGGGATGGCGGTCAGCAGGCCGATGTGCAGGCTGCTGGTGATACCCGCGCTCTTGATGATCGACGGCATCCAGAACGCCAGCCCGTAGAAGCCGGTGTTGAAGGTCAGCAGGATCAGCACCAGCAGCCACACCCGCGGGTTGAGGAAGGCCTCGCTCAGGCGCGAGGCCTTGCCGCTGTTGTCCTGCTGCAGGTTGGCCTTGAGCATGGCCTTCTCTGCCGTGGACAGCCACTTGGCCTTGTCGATGTTGTCGCACAGGCAGACGATCACCACCACCGCCATGACGATCGACGGCAGGCCCTCGATCAGCAGCATCCACTGCCAGCCGGACAGCCCGTGCACGCCCTGCATCGCGGTCATCAGCCAGCCGGAGAGCATGCCACCGAGCACCAGGCTGATCGGCAGGGCAAGCAGGAAGCCGGACATCACGCGGCTCTGCCGGTGGGTCGGGAACCAGTAGTTGAGGTACAGGATCACGCCTGGGAAAAAGCCTGCTTCACAGATGCCCAGCAGGAAACGCAGGGTGTAGAACATGGTGCTCGACTGGACGCCGAAGAACTGCGCCAGTGGCACGGTAAAGGCCACGGCCATCGACACCAGTGCCCAGGTGAACATGATGCGGGCGATCCAGAAGCGCGCGCCGAGGCGGTGCAGCAGCAGGTTGCTGGGCACCTCGAACAGGAAGTAGCCCCAGAAGAACATGCTCGCGCCGAGGGCGTAGACGGTGTTGCTGAACTGCAGGTCTTCGAGCATATCCAGCTTGGCGAAGCCGATATTGACCCGGTCGAGGTAGGCCGCCATGTAGCACAGCAGCAGGATGGGCAGGATCTTGAAGATGACCTTGCGGTAGGTGCGATCCTCGAAGGTGCTGTCGTGGTCGCGCGCCGGCGCGGCCAAGGGCTCGGTACGTGGTTGCATGGTGATGACCCTTGGGCATGCGTGCATGCCTGATTGTTTTTATTGAAATGGGCTTCGCCGGGCGGCGCCTGGCGACAATGCGGTTACAGCAGATGAGGCTCTCTGGCTGGTATGTGGGTCGCCCCGGCAGGCAGTGGTGCCTGTGGCGCAGTGCCGTGCGGCCAGGGCGCTTACCCGGCCAGGGTGACGATGGCCGGTAATCTATGCCGCGGATCGATTCAATCCCAATGGCATTTGCTGATTAATCGATAACCTTGCGTTATCGAATCAGTCCCGCTCGCGCTGCGCGTTGGCGAGCAGGATGTCGGCGAATTCCCGGGCCGGGCCGAGCAGCTGATCGCCCTTGCGGGTAAGAATCCCGTAGTCCTGGGGCATCAGGTAGAACGGTGTGTCGAGCTTCTTCAACAGGCCGCTTTCCAGGTGCTCGACCACCATGGCCTCGGGCAGCATGCCGATCATCGGCCCGCCCTGCAGCACCTTGAGAAAGGTCTGCATGGAGATGGTGTCGATGGTGTTGCGCGGCACCGCCACCTGCGCCTTGGCGAAAACGTCTTCCATGCGCCCGCGGATCGGCGTGCCCTTGGGGTAGAGAATCCACGGCCAGTCGACCAGCTCCTGCAGAGTCATCGGCCCGGCCTCGCACAGCGGGTGGCGGCTGTTGACCACGATGCAGAACGGCTCCGGCGCCAGGGGCTGGAAGTCATAGCGCTGCTGCTGGCTCTGCTCGGTGAAGCGGCCGATGGCCAGATCCAGGTTGCGCTCCTCGAGCATTTCCATCAGGTGGTCGCTGGTCTGCTCGACCACCTCGATGGCCAGCAGCGGCCAGCGCTGCTTGATCTGCACGATGGCCTCGGGCAGTGCCACCGCGGTGGCGGCGAAGATGCCGCCGACCTTGAGATGGCCGTGGCCGCCGGCACTGAGGTTGTTGATCTGCTCGACGAAGGTGCGCGCGTCGTTCAGCGCCAGGTGCGCGTAACGCAGCACCTGGGCGCCCAGCGGCGTGGGCTGCATGCTGCGCGGCAGGCGCTCGAACACGGTGAAGCCGAGCAGGCTCTCGATTTCCTTGAGCATCTTGCTCAGGGCCGGCTGGCTGAGGTTCATCTGCTGGGCCGCCAGGTGCATGTTGCGGGTGCGACCCAGGGTATCGAGGAGCGTCAGGTGGCGAAATTTCAGCCAGTTGCAGAAGCTCGAGAACGACAGATCCGACATGGGCAGCTCCAGCGATTCAATAACGTCAGGTTATTGATAATTGAAAATATGCCATTGGAGTTTATCCACATCGCCGCCTAGCGTGCAGCTTTCATGCACCCCGGAATTCATCGCCATGTCGATCCGACTGACCCCTGAAAACACCCTGCCCGCCGACGCCGCCACGGCCACGCTGATCGGCCGCGCCTGGATTCCCGGCACCGTCGCCGGACCCTCGCCTATCGTGCTGCGCGCCGACGGCGTGTTCGACCTGTCCGCCCGCTTCGCCACCCTCAGCCAGTTGCTGGAACTCGATGATCCTCTGCAGGCGGTGCGCGACACGCCCGGCACCTTCGTCGGCAGCATCGAGGCGCTGCTGGCCAACACCGGCTCCCACGCCGACCTGAGCCAGGCATATCTGCTGGCACCCGCCGACCTGCAGGTGATCAAGGCCGCCGGGGTGACCTTCGCCGCCAGCATGATCGAGCGGGTGATCGAGGAGAAAGCCGCCGGCGATGCTGCCAAGGCGCAGAGCGTGCGGGCCATCGTGCGCGAGGCGATCGGCGACAACCTGCGCGCCGTGCAGCCCGGCTCGGCCCAGGCGATGCGCCTCAAGGAGCTGCTGATCGAGCAGAACATGTGGTCGCAGTACCTGGAAGTCGGCATCGGCCCCGACGCGGAGATCTTCACCAAGGCGCCGATTCTGGCCGCAGTGGGCAGCGCCAGCGAGATCGGCATCCACCCGATTTCGCAGTGGAACAACCCGGAGCCGGAGGTGGTGCTGGCGGTCAACAGCCGCGGGCAGATCCACGGCGCCACCCTGGGCAACGACGTCAACCTGCGCGACGTGGAAGGCCGCAGCGCCCTGCTGCTCAGCAAGGCCAAGGACAACAACGCCTCCTGCGCCATCGGCCCGTTCATTCGCCTGTTCGATGAGCATTTCGATCTCGATAGCGTGCGCACCTGCGTGGTCGAGCTTCAGGTCGAGGGCACCGACGGCTACAAGCTCAAGGGCTCCAGCTCCATGGACCAGATCAGCCGTGACCCGCAGAACCTGGCGGGCCAGACGCTCAACGCCTCGCACCAGTACCCCGACGGTTTCCTGCTGTTTCTCGGCACCCTGTTCGCCCCCACCGAGGATCGCGATCACCCCGGCAGCGGCTTCACCCACAAGATCGGCGACCGCGTGAGCATCAGCAGCCCGCGCCTGGGCGCCCTGCACAATCAAGTGACCACCAGCGACAAGGCCGCGCCCTGGACCTTCGGCGTTACGGCGCTGCTGAAAAACCTCAGCGCCCGCGGCCTGCTGGGCTAAGCCGTCCCGCCCCGGCGCGACGCGATTCATTCAAGAACAAGAGAAACGAATCATGACCGACCCTAAACGCCCGCTGCGCAGCCAGCAGTGGTTCGATGATCCCGAGCACGCCGACATGACCGCCATCTACGTCGAGCGCTACATGAACTACGGGCTGACCCGCAGCGAGCTGCAGTCGGGCCGGCCGATCATCGGCATCGCCCAGACCGGCAGCGACCTGACGCCCTGCAACCGCCACCACCTGGAGCTGGCCCAGCGGGTCAAGGCCGGCATCCGCGACGCCGGCGGCATTCCCATGGAATTTCCGGTGCACCCGATCGCCGAGCAGAGCCGCCGCCCCACCGCCGCGCTGGACCGCAACCTGGCCTATCTGGGGCTGGTGGAAATCCTCCACGGCTACCCGCTCGACGGCGTGGTGCTGACCACCGGCTGCGACAAGACCACCCCGGCCTGCCTGATGGCCGCCGCCACCACCGACCTGCCGGCCATCGTACTGTCCGGCGGGCCGATGCTCGACGGCCACCACAAGGGCGAGCTGATCGGCTCGGGCACCGTGCTCTGGCATGCACGCAAGCTGATGGCCGCCGGCGAGATCGACTACGAAGGTTTCATGGAAATGACCACCGCCGCCTCGCCGTCGGTGGGCCACTGCAACACCATGGGCACGGCCCTGTCGATGAATGCCCTGGCCGAAGCGCTGGGCATGTCGCTGACCGGCTGCGCCAGCATCCCCGCGCCCTACCGCGAGCGCGGGCAGATGGCCTACGCCACCGGCAAGCGCACCTGCGAGCTGGTCATGCAGGACGTACGCCCCTCGCAGATCATGACCCGCGAAGCCTTCGAGAACGCCATCGCCGTGGCCTCGGCCCTCGGCGCCTCGAGCAACTGCCCACCGCACCTGATCGCCATCGCCCGGCACATGGGCATCGAGCTGAGCCTCGAGGACTGGCAGCGCATCGGCGAGAGCGTGCCGCTGCTGGTCAACTGCATGCCGGCCGGCAAGTACCTGGGCGAAGGCTTCCACCACGCCGGTGGCGTGCCGGCGGTGATGCATGAACTGCAGAAGGCCGGCCGCCTGCACGAAGACTGCATGACGGTCAGCGGCCGTCGCATCGGCGAGATCGTCGCAGGCAAAGTGACCGGTAACCGCGAGGTGATCCTGCCCTACGACGAGCCACTCAAGCACAGCGCCGGCTTTATCGTGCTCAGCGGCAATTTCTTCGATAGCGCGATCATGAAGATGTCGGTGGTCGGCGAAGCCTTCCGCAAGACCTACCTGGCCGAACCCGGCAAGGAGAACAGCTTCGAGGCGCGGGCCATCGTGTTCGAGGGCCCCGAGGATTACCACGCGCGCATCAACGACCCGGCGCTGGATATCGACGAGCGCTGTATCCTGGTGGTGCGTGGCGCCGGGCCGGTGGGTTATCCGGGCAGCGCCGAGGTGGTCAACATGGACCCACCAGCGGCGCTGATCAAACAGGGCGTGACCTCCCTGCCGTGCCTGGGCGATGGCCGGCAGAGCGGCACCTCGGCGAGCCCGTCGATCCTCAACATGTCGCCGGAAGCGGCGGTGGGCGGCGGCCTGGCGCTGCTGCAGAGCAACGACGTGCTGCGCGTCGACCTCAACGCCCGCTCGGTCAACCTGCTGATCGACGACGAGGAGATGCAGCGTCGCCGCGCCGTCTGGAAGCCGAGCTACCCGGCCTCGCAAACACCCTGGCAGGAACTGTACCGGCAACTGGTCGGCCAGCTCTCCACCGGCGGCTGCCTGGAGCCGGCCACCCTGCACATGCGCATCATCGCGCGCAGCGGCGGCATGCCGAGGCATTCACACTGACGGAGCCTGTCAGCAGGCATTAAAAAGGGTTTTCGCATATGAGGGGGAATGCTTGGTTTACACCGGACTGGCAAGTTTGTGTGCGTATCACTCACGGCATCGCACTATCCATTACCGCGTTTACTGAGCCTCTTTGTTGCGCCCC
>NZ_JAVHZV010000022.1 GCF_031119625.1 Pseudomonas sp. G34 | reverse complement strand
GCAATTCGTGTGGGTGCTTATGAATAAGCTGCGATCTTTCGATTAAGGAGGTGATCCAGCCGCAGGTTCCCCTACGGCTACCTTGTTACGACTTCACCCCAGTCATGAATCACACCGTGGTAACCGTCCTCCCGAAGGTTAGACTAGCTACTTCTGGTGCAACCCACTCCCATGGTGTGACGGGCGGTGTGTACAAGGCCCGGGAACGTATTCACCGTGACATTCTGATTCACGATTACTAGCGATTCCGACTTCACGCAGTCGAGTTGCAGACTGCGATCCGGACTACGATCGGTTTTATGGGATTAGCTCCACCTCGCGGCTTGGCAACCCTTTGTACCGACCATTGTAGCACGTGTGTAGCCCTGGCCGTAAGGGCCATGATGACTTGACGTCATCCCCACCTTCCTCCGGTTTGTCACCGGCAGTCTCCTTAGAGTTCCCACCATAACGTGCTGGTAACTAAGGACAAGGGTTGCGCTCGTTACGGGACTTAACCCAACATCTCACGACACGAGCTGACGACAGC
>NZ_JAVHZV010000021.1 GCF_031119625.1 Pseudomonas sp. G34 | reverse complement strand
TTTACCGCCTTCGATCAAACCCGACCGAACCATCAACAGAACCACTCAAGCCACCCTGTCGATGCCGGCGCATTCTACTCGAATTCGCCGTCCGTGCAACCTTTATTTTCGTCTAACTCATTGATCTACAAGGAGTTTTCAGATCAGGCTGCGCCGGAAGTGGTGCGCATTATAGGCCGCCACAATTTCTGGTCAACCGTTTATTTCATCGAATTGAAACAAACCGCCTGAGCGGGGCTACCTATATAGAAGCAGCACCCCCAGACCAGTTACTTGAGCCCCAGGCGCCTGGCCAGGCGCTGCAGATTGGCACGATCCACTTCCAACTCGCGGGCGGCCTCCGCCCACCGCCCGGCATGGCGATCAAGCGCCGCTTCTATGAGACGCCGCTGGTAGTCATCCACCGAATCGCGCAGCCCCTGGCCCGTTGGCGGTAGCTCGGGCACGCGATCCACGGGGGCTTCTTCTATAGAGGTGTGGCCGGCGGGGTGCAGATCCAGTGCGCGACTGTCGATGGTCAATATCGGCGGGCGCTCGGCACAGGCCGACAATGCCTTGATCGCCGCACGGCCGATCAGGTGCTCCAGCTCACGCACGTTGCCAGGCCAGTCATGCTGAAGCAGCGTCTTCTGCGCATCCGGTGCGAGACGCAGGCTGCGCAGCCCCAGGCGGGCCCGGTTGTCTTCAAGGAAGTAACCCGCCAGCAGCAGCACGTCACGGCCCCGTTCACGCAGGGCCGGCACCTTGAGCGGATAGACGCTCAAGCGATGATAGAGGTCGGCACGGAAACGCCCCGCACGCACCTCTTCGGCAAGGTCACGGTTGCTAGCCGCCAGCACGCGGACATCTACCCGGTGTTCCCGATCCGAACCGACACGCTGCAATTGCCCACTCTGCAGCACCCGCAGCAGCTTGGATTGCACCGCCAGGGGCAGTTCGCCGACTTCATCGAGAAACAGGGTGGCGCCATCTGCCAGCTCGAACTTGCCACGCCGCTCGCTGACTGCCCCCGAGAACGCGCCGCGCACATGGCCGAACAACTCGCTTTCCACCAGGGTATCCGGCAATGCCGCACAGTTGATGCTGACCATTGGCCTGGACGCCCGGGATGACGCCGCGTGCAGCGCCTCGGCCACCAGTTCCTTGCCTACGCCCGTCTCACCGCTGATCAGCACCGTGAGATCGCTACCGCCGACCAGCTCGATCTCCTGCAACAAAGCCTTGTGCCGAGGGCTTTGGCCAATCATCTCTCTGGGGCGCAGCGCATCGGCGGCTTGCTTGTACAGCTCGGCACGCCGCTGCGCGTCCTCGACACGCCCCACCAGCAGGGAAATCCGCTCGCTCGCCGCCACGGTCGCAGCGGCGAGGCTGGCAAAGGCTTCCAGCATGCCAAGGTCTACCCGGCCAAAGCTGCTGGACTGCAGGGAGTCCAGTGTCAGCAGCCCCCAGAGTTGCTCCTTTATATAGAGCGGGCAGCCGAGGCAGTCGTGTACCTCGAGGTGCCCGTGCTGCCCCTCCAACAGACCATCGTAGGGATCGGGCAGCTCGCAATCGGCAGCGAAGCGGGTAGGCCCGCGGTGCTGCAGCAGTTCATGCAACCGCGGATGCTCGCTCACCTTGAAACGGCGGCCCATGGTGTCGGCGCTCAGCCCTTCCACGGACAGTGGCACCAACACCTCGCCATCGAGCCTGAGCAGTGCCACGGCATCACAGGGAAACAACTGCCGGAGCGCCGCGAGCAGGCGCCGGTAACGCTCGCTTTCGGGGAGATCCCGGGACAGGTCATCGACCAGCGGAAGCAGGGCAACCAGCAGGGGGTTGGAAGTCATAAAGACACCTGAAGAGTCATAAAGACACATAACGCGTGCAGTCGAAATGACTCATAGCACGCGCCAGCCCAGTAATCCAGGCGCTTCGCGAGTTGGCACGGGATCTGTAATGCCCTTGGCAGATCACCTTCATGCCTTGCCACAGGAACCATCGCCATGCTGAGCAACCAACAACGCGCCATCATCAAAGCCACCGTCCCGCTGCTGGAAACCGGAGGCGAAGCCCTGACCCGGCACTTCTACGCGATGATGCTGGCGGAGTACCCCGAGGTACGCCCACTGTTCAACCAGGCCCATCAGGCCAGCGGCGCCCAACAACGTGCACTGGCCAATGCGGTACTCATGTACGCCCGGCACATCGATCGCCTCGAAGCACTCGGCCCGCTGGTGAGCCAGATCGTCAACAAGCACGTGGCGCTGCAGATTCTCCCCGAGCATTACCCGATCGTGGGCAGCTGCCTGCTGCGCGCCATTCGCGAAGTGCTGGGCGAAGAGATCGCCACCGATGAAGTGATCCAGGCCTGGGCCGTGGCTTACGGGCAACTGGCAGACATTCTGATCGGTGCGGAGGAACGTACCTATAAGGAGCACGAACAGGCGCCGGGGGGATGGCGCGGCGCGCGGGACTTCAGGGTGGTGGCCAAGACGCCCGAGAGCGAGGAGATCACCTCGTTCCTTCTGGCACCGGTAGACGGCGGTGCCGTGCTGCTTCAGCAACCGGGGCAATACATCGGTCTGCGCATGGTCATCGACGGCCAGGAGCAACGCCGCAACTACTCGCTGTCCGCTCAGGGCAATGGCCGCCAGTATCGGATCAGCGTCAAGCGCGAAGCCGCGGGCAAGGTGTCCAACTACCTGCATGACCATATCCAGGTCGGCGACACCCTGGAGCTGTTCCCGCCGGCGGGTGACTTCGTGCTGCGCCCCTCAAGCAAGCCCCTGGCGTTGATCACCGCTGGAGTGGGCATCACCCCGGCGCTGGCGATGCTGGAAGCAGCCCGCGACAGTGGCCGGCCGATTCACTTCATCCACTATGCCCGCCACGGCGGTGTGCATGCGTTCAAACAGTGGATCGAGGCGCAGAGCCGTGACTGCCCGCAGATCAGCTATCGCTTCTGCTACAGCGACCCGCGTGACGGTGACCAACCCCACGCCCAGGGCGTGGTGAGCCGCGAACAACTGGCCGAGTGGCTGCCCGAGAACCGCGATCTGGATGCCTACTTCCTGGGGCCGAAGCCCTTTATGGCACAGGTAAAACGGCATCTGCAGGAACTCGGCGTACCCGGCGAACAGTGCCGCTACGAGTTCTTCGGCCCGGCTTCCCAGCTGGACGCCTGAGGCGGATGTCTGTCTAGGGGCGCTGGAGGTGGGTCAGATCACGCCCTGGCTGCGCAGCGCGGCGATCTGACCGGCGTCCAGCCCCAGCACCTCACCCAGCACGCGCTCGGTATGCTCGCCCAACAGGGGCGGCGCCTGGCGATACTCGACGGGGCTGGCCGAAAGGCGTAGCGGGCTGGCCACCTGGGGCGTACTGCCGGCCAGCGGATGCGGCAGGTCGAGCCGTAGGCCACGGGCAATCACCTGTGGATCGGCAAATACCTGCTGCAGATCGTTGACCGGGCCGCACGGCACACCCGCGGCCTCCAGCACCGTCACCCACTCCGCCGTGGTGCGGAACACCGTGGCCTGGCGGATCAGCGGGATCAGCTCGGCGCGGTGGGCGACACGCTGGCCGTTGCTGGCGAAACGTGGATCCATGCCCCACTCGGAGTGGCCGGCCACCTCGCAGAATTTGCGGAACTGGCTGTCGTTGCCGACGGTAAGGATCAGATCGCCATCGGCCGTCGGGAAAGCCTGGTACGGCACGATATTCGGGTGGGCGTTGCCCAGGCGCTTTGGCGATACGCCGGTGGTGAGGTAGTTCATCGCCTGGTTGGCCAGGCAGGCGACCTGTACGTCGAGCAGGGCCATGTCGATGTGCTGGCCTTCGCCGGTCTTCTGCCGATGCGCCAATGCGGCGAGCACGGCGACCGTCGCGTACAACCCGGTGAGAATATCGGTCAGCGCCACGCCGACCTTGACCGGGCCGCCGCCCTCCCCGCCATCGGGCTGGCCAGTGAGGCTCATCAGGCCGCCCAGGCCCTGGATCATGAAGTCGTAACCGGCCCGCTTGGCATAGGGGCCGCTCTGGCCGAAACCGGTGATGGAGCAATAGATCAGCCGCGGGTTGATTGCCTTCAGGCTGGCGTAGTCCAGCCCATAGGCAGCCAGGCCGCCGACCTTGAAGTTCTCGATAAGGATGTCCGACTTGGCCGCCAGCTCACGCACCAGGCGCTGGCCCTCGGCCTGGGTGAAATCCAGGGTCAGCGACTGCTTGTTGCGGTTGGCCGCGAGGAAATAGGCCGCCTCGCTGGTATCGCGCCCCTCATCGTCACGTAGATAAGGCGGGCCCCAGTGGCGCGTATCGTCGCCAACTTTGGGCCGTTCGACCTTGATCACCTCGGCGCCAAGGTCAGCCAGGTTCTGCCCGCACCAGGGGCCGGCGAGTACCCGGGACAGGTCGAGCACACGCAGATGAGACAGGGCACCGGACATCGCAGAAGCCTCGTGCAAGGGTGACGTCGCGCGTCACCGACGGTGTTCCCACGCGCAAGCGTTCAACGTGGGAACGTTCAACAGCTCAGCGCTGGCTATTAAAAGAAGGCCTGGATGCCGGTCTGCGCGCGGCCAAGAATCAGCGCATGCACGTCATGGGTGCCTTCGTAGGTGTTGACCACCTCGAGGTTGACCAGGTGGCGGGCCACGCCGAACTCGTCGCTGATGCCGTTGCCGCCGAGCATGTCGCGGGCCATGCGGGCGATATCCAGCGCCTTGCCGCAGCTATTGCGCTTCATGATCGAGGTGATTTCCACCGCCGCGGTACCTTCATCCTTCATCCGCCCCAGGCGCAGGCAGCCTTGCAGGGCCAGGGTGATTTCGCTCTGCATGTCGGCCAGCTTCTTCTGGATCAGTTGGTTGGCAGCCAATGGGCGGCCGAACTGCTGACGGTCCAGGGTGTATTGGCGCGCCGTGTGCCAACAGGCTTCGGCAGCGCCCAACGCGCCCCAGCTGATGCCATAGCGGGCGGAGTTGAGGCAGGTGAACGGGCCGCGCAGGCCGCGCACGTCGGGGAAAGCGTTCTCTTCGGGGCAGAACACGTTGTCCATGACGATCTCGCCGGTGATCGAGGCGCGCAGGCCGACCTTGCCGTGAATCGCCGGCGCCGACAGCCCTTCCCAGCCCTTCTCCAGCACGAAGCCGCGGATCTCGCCGGCATCATCCTTGGCCCAGACCACGAACACATCGGCGATGGGCGAATTGGTGATCCACATCTTGCTGCCGCTCAGGCGATAGCCGCCGTCGACCTGCTTGGCGCGGGTGATCATCGAGCCGGGGTCGGAGCCGTGGTTCGGTTCGGTAAGGCCGAAGCAGCCGATGTATTCGCCACTGGCCAGCTTGGGCAGGTATTTCTGCTTGGTGGCTTCGTTGCCGAATTCATTGATCGGCACCATCACCAGCGACGACTGCACGCTCATCATCGAGCGGTAGCCGGAATCGATGCGCTCCACTTCACGGGCGATCAGGCCGTAGCACACATAGTTGAGGCCACTGCCGCCATAGGCTTCGGGGATGGTCGCGCCGAGCAGTCCAGTGTCGCCCATCTCGCGGAAGATCGTCGGGTCGGTCTTCTCGTGGCGGAAGGCCTCGAGCACCCGAGGCGCCAGCTTGTCGGCGGCGAACTGTTCGGCGCTGTCGCGCACCATGCGCTCTTCTTCGCTGAGCTGCTGATCGAGCAGCAGCGGGTCGATCCAGTTGAAGCTTGCCTTGGCGGCCATCGCGAATATCCTCGGGCAGTATCGTGTTGAGCTGAGCCTATGAGCCTAGCCGGCTCCTAGCAAACGACTAATACGCATACAGCTGTGCAAAAAACTCACTCCGAGATAGCCTGAGCGAACAGTAACCACACCAATCAGTGAGGCACTTGCACAAATGCGCCGCAAGATCCCAAGCACGGCGGCGCTGGTCGCCTTCGAGGCCTCGGCCCGCCACCAGAGCTTCACCCGCGCCGCCGACGAACTGGCGCTGACCCAGGGCGCGGTGTGCCGGCAGATCGCCGGGCTGGAGGAATTTCTCGGCGTAGAGCTGTTTCGTCGCTCGCGCCGTGGCGTGTTGCTTACCGAGGCGGGCACCGCCTATGCAGCCAAGGTCGCGGCGCAGCTCGATGCGGTGGAGCGCGATACCCTGGCGCTGATGGGCGCCCAGGGGGCCATGAGCCTGGAGCTGGCCGTGGTGCCGACCTTTGCGACGCAATGGCTGCTGCCGCGCCTCAAGGATTTCCAGCGCCTGCACCCGGAGGTCACCGTGCACCTGACCAACCGCACCCGCCCCTTCCTGTTCGCCGATACCGGCTTCGACGCGGCGATCTACTTCGGCGATGGCGACTGGTCGGGCACCGAAGCGCACTTCCTGATGCACGAGCACCTTATGCCGGTGTGCAGCCCGGCGCTGCTCGGCGGCCAGCCGGCCAGTGCCGAACGCATCGCCGAACTGCCGTTGCTGCAGCAGAGCACCCGCCCCTATGCCTGGCGCCAGTGGTTTGCGGCGCAGGGATTGAACATCAGCCGCGACATGACCGGGCCACGCCTGGAGCTGTTCTCGATGCTCGCCCAGGCGGCCCGCCACGAGATGGGCGTGGCGCTGATCCCGCCGTTTCTTATCCAGCGCGAACTGGCCGATGGCAGCCTGGTGGTCGCCATGGAGCGCCCGGTGCCCGATGGAGGCCGCGCCTATTACCTGACCGTGCCGGAGCGCAAGGTCGAGTCGACGGCGTTGAAAGCCTTTCGGGATTGGTTGCTGGGGGAGGCGCAGGCGTATCAGGTGGCGGGTTGAGGGTTGCCATGAGGCAAACCAGATAGTGATGCAATAGCTGTGGGAGCGCGCCATGCGCGCGAAATCGCGGGCATGGACTAGCCCCGCCCGCTCCCCCATTCCCCGCAGACCAGCCGCCTGGGCCAGGCCCAATCTGAAATCCTGTCCACCACGCCTGATCGGTGGAGGCCGCAAGGTTGAGCAAATGCAGTATCCTGCGCATCGATCCAGATGACTGCCGGAACTGCCTTGTCCCTAATCGCCTCCAGCAAGACTCTCGCGCTGCGGATCATCGCGCTGATACAGCGCCATCCGGGCGTGATCGCCATTTTCGGATTTCTCTCCGGCGTCGCCAGTTTTGTGCTGGTCGACCGCCAGGCCGGGCTGGCCAAGGTGCTGGCCCTGGTCCTGCTGGTCAGCTGGCTGTGGCTGGTTCTGGAAAACGTGCTGCGCGAACGCATCGCCGCGCGTTTCGGTTTCGAGTTGCCGCGCCCGCTGCTGCGCTACGCCACGCAGATGATTCACCAGGAAAGCCTGTTCTTCGTCCTGCCGTTCTTCTTCATCACCACCACCTGGAACAGTAGCCAGGCCCTGTTCAGCGGCTTGCTGGCCGCAGCGGCGCTGGTGTCGATTACCGACCCGCTGTACTACAAGTGGCTGGCGCCCAGGCGCTGGATCTTTCTCGCCTACCATACGCTGGCCCTGTTCGCGGTGATGCTCACGGCACTGCCGATCATCTTCAAGCTCAACACCACCCAGAGCTATCAGTACTCGCTCGCCGCGGCGGTGGTGCTGTCATTCCCGAGCCTGTTCAGCATCATCACCGTGCGCAAATGGTGGCGCGGCCTGCTGCTGGTCGGCCTGACCCTGGCCATTGGCGCCTTCGGCTGGGTAACCCGTACCTGGGTGCCGCCGGCCACGCTGTGGCTGACCGAGGTGGCGATCACCACCGAGTTCGACAACCAGAACCGCTCGCCGGGTGAGGGCATCGACAGCTTGAGCGTCAGCCAGCTGCGTAGCGCTGGTATCTACGCGTACACGGCGATCAATGCGCCGCGCGGCCTCGATGAACGCATCTATCACGTCTGGGAACACAACGGCCAGGAGCTGGAACGTATCGCCCTGGATATCCACGGCGGCCGCGAGAAGGGCTACCGCGCCTGGACGCACAAGAAGAATTTCCCCCAGGACGTGGTGGGTGACTGGCAGATTCAGGTGCTGACCGACGCCGGGCAGATGATCGGCGTGCTGCGCTTCGAGGTGACGCCGGACGCGGCCGCCGCCGGCAGCGCAGATCAGACGCCGGCAGAGCCGCAGTCGCCGACGCCTGCCGACAACGAGGCCGAGCCGCCGGCAGCCGTCGAGCCTGCAGAGCCCGTCGAGCAAGTCGAGCCGCCAGGCGAACCCGAAGCCCAGCCCGCGGATCAGCCGTCAGGCGCGCCCGCAAGCGCTGATCAACCAAAGAACCAGTAGCACACGGCGATCGCCGCGATCACCCCAGCCAGTTCGGCCAGCAGTGCACACCCCACGGCATGCCGGGCACGCTGGATGCCCACCGCGCCGAAGTACACGGCCAGTACGTAGAAGGTGGTTTCGGTACTGCCCTGCACGGTGGCCGCCACCAGTGCCGGGAAGCTGTCGACGCCCTGGCTCTGCATGGTTTCGATCAGCATGGCACGTGCCGCACTGCCGGAGAACGGCTTGACCATCGCCGTGGGCAGGGCGTCGACGAAGCGGGTATCCCAGCCGCCCCAGGCGACCAGCCAGCGAATGCCGTCCAGGGCCATCTCCAGGGCTCCCGAGGCACGCAGCACACCGACGGCACAGAGCATCGCCACCAGATAAGGCAGCA
Source organism: Pseudomonas sp. G34 (assembly GCF_031119625.1). Lineage (GTDB taxonomy): Bacteria > Pseudomonadota > Gammaproteobacteria > Pseudomonadales > Pseudomonadaceae > Aquipseudomonas. Next base: position 68,131 of record NZ_JAVHZV010000021.1, on the reverse strand, counting down.
GACTCTTGGCCACGTCGAAGCCTTCTCTGGCGCCCTCGATGAACTGCTCGTATACCTGCACCTTGCGCAACGCACCGATGACCAGAAAGGCGATGATCACCCCGAACAGGGTCAGGTTGCCGAGCAATGACGACAGCGCCGCCAGCGCGGTGGCGGACATCCCGGCGAGCAGCGCCATGAAGCTGCCCAGCAGCAGTGCACCGGGAACCAGGTAAGCCAGCACCACCGGATCCCACAGGCGCAGGCGCTGCATGATGGCCACCGAGAGCAGGCCGACCAGCGTCGAGGCACTGGTGGCCAACAGGATCGGCAGGAACACCAGGGTCGGATCCGGCGCGCCTTGCTGGGCGCGGTACATGAAGATGGTGACCGGCAGCAGGGTCAGCGACGAGGCATTGAGCACCAGAAACAGGATCTGCGCATTGCTCGCCGTGGTACTGCTGGGATTGAGCTCCTGCAGGGCACGCATGGCCTTGAGGCCGATGGGCGTCGCGGCGTTATCCAGGCCCAGGCCATTGGCGGCGAAGTTCATGGTGATCAGGCCGAGGGCAGGGTGACCGCGCGGCACTTCGGGCATCAGCCGGGCGAACAGCGGGCCGAGCACCCGCGCCAGGGCATCCACAAGGCCGGCCTTCTCGGCAATGCGCAGCAGCCCGAGCCACAGGGTCAGGGTGCCGAACAGCACCACCATCACCTCGACCGAGAGCTTGGCCATGGCGAACAGGCTTTCCACCATGGCGGCGAATACCGCCGGGTCGTCCGCCAGCAACCAACGGCTGAGCCCCGCCACCGCTGCCACCAGGAAAAAGCTCAGCCACAGGCCATTGAGCATAGGTCACCCCCCTTGAACGTAGCGGCTGATGATAGCGCGCCTCGGCTCAAGAAGTGGAAGGAGCAAGCAGGCGCCAGCGATACGGACTCGGCCCTGCAGATGAAGCAACGGCGCCAGAAGGCGCCGTTATTGGCATCAGTACCAGTTGGGGTCTTTCTTCAACTGTTCCTGTAGCAGTTGCTTGACGCCGTCATCCGGCTCACCGAGCCAGCGCAGGTCAGCGTGCTTACTGGGTGCCTTGTCCTTCGGCAAACCTTCGGGTACCTGTACCCAGAGGGCGTAAGCATCATCCTTGTCCGACGTGAAGGCGACATACAGGCGTTGATTGAAACAGCTCGAGGTTTCGCACAACTGCCCGACCAGATACGGGTCACCGTCTTCTTCCAGGGTGGTCATCGGTGTGGCAACGCCACTGAGGTTGATCACCCATTCGGGCAGACGCTCCTCATCCTGAATCAACTCCTGCCACGCTTCACGATAGTCCGGGTTGCTGCCAAGCAGTTCGTTGAGGCGGAACGCACCATCGGTGTTGGCGGCCAAGGCCGCCGCACTGCCACCCAGCATGAGGGCGGCAGCGAGCGTCTTGAATCGATTCATCTGCTTGCCTCGCCTAGCCCCGTGGGCGACGACCCATGATGAACGAAACGATGAACATGACCAGGAACACCACGAAAAGGATTTTCGCGATACCTGTGGCAGTGCCCGCGATACCACCGAAGCCCAGTACAGCGGCAACAATGGCGATGATCAGAAAGGTAATGGCCCAACTCAGCATGGCGTTTCTCCTTGGTTTTTTTGAGGTCTTGCGGGTGCAACAATGGAAAATCGGTAAGAGTGTCTTAGAACACCCAACGGGTTTGCTTGGCAGGCGCCTCGACAACGTCAGCGCGCACCCAGTTGCTGTCGCTGTGCGCTGGCGGGGTGTCGGCGCTATGCAAGCTGGCAGGAACTGCCTGAATGGCTGCTGGGCGCGCATCGCTCGCCAGCTTGACCGAAACCGGCATCAACGCCTGGCTCGACACCTGCGGCGCCATGACCTGCTGCTCCGGCGCCTTGGTCGCCACGCCGACCAGCAGGACCATCACGGCAGCAACAACCAGAATCAGTATCTCGGTATGGGCGCGGTGAAGATTCATGCTGAGCTCCTCAAGAGGGTTGTCGAACGGCTTGGCGTTCGTTTCATGAAGAGATAATTGCAGCCTGCGTGCCAATTTTTTTAAAAAATAAATCCCTTTAAAAACAAACACTTAATTAATATAAACCAAATGCCATCATTGGCATCCTGCACGATGGGCAGCTGCGGCTCGGGCGTTCTGCACGACGCCGCAGACAGCGCTGTCAGCCGTTGCTGAGCTCGCGCATACGTTGATGACAGGCGCGCACCTTGGGCATCTCCACGGCAAGCAGCGCCTGAACGTCTGGTTGGGCGGTTTCCATGGCGTCTTCGAATGCTTCGAGAATGCGATCTTCGGCTTCTTCAAGCTGGGCGAGGTAAGTCGACTCCTCATCGCTCGCCAACGTGGCGCGGGCATCGGCATAGGCCTGGCGCAGCTTGCCGACAAGGGTGCCGCTGTCGGTGGGTTGCTCATGGTTGGCCGCAACCTTCACGGACAGTGCCTGGATGATCTGGTGCTTGGCCCGGGCCATGTCGCGGCACAGGGCCTTGAGCTGCTCATCGTTGATTTCGTCGTGGGCATGCTCATAGAAGCGCTGGCCGTCACGGATGATGGCGATCAGCTCGTTCAATTGTTCGGTCTTTTGGCTCATGGTGGCTCTCCTGAGGATGGCTGCAGCGCCGGTGGCACTGAACAAGGCAGTCGGCGAGCCGGATGGCCCGCCGTGCTGAGGGTGGTTAGCTGGCGATGCGCAGTGCGTCGGCGTCGACGCCGCGTACCCCGCGGATGTTGCGTGCCGTTTCTACGGCGAGGCGCTTTTCGGCATTGCTGAGCACCGTGCCGCTGAGACTGACGAAACCCTCGCGGGTGTCGACCTTGATGTTCAGGGCATCGAGGTTGCGGCTGTAGAGGAAGCTGGCCTTCACCTTGTTGGTGATCCAGGTATCACTGATCGACGCCGCGGCATCGTTGGCGGCGTTCTGCGCCTCGGCACTGGTGCTGTCAGCCGTGCTGATGCTCAGGTGATTGTGTACCTCGCGCACGCCCTCGGTGTTGGTAACCAGCTCGCCAGCCAGCTCCTTGGCGGCCGGCGTTCCGGCATTGCCGCTGAGACTGACCACACCGTTCTCGGCGCGCACCTGGATATCCAGTCCTTCGGTATTGCTGTTCCAGAGCAGTTTGGACTTGACCGTAGCGGCCAGGGTTGCATCGTCGAAACGCTGGGCCAGGGTCTTGTCGGTAACGATCCTGGCCTGCTCCTCGATCACTGGCGGAGCCAGGTCGGGGTCGATCTCCAGCTGGTTGTCGACCTCGCGAACCCCCTCGATACTGCCTGCCAGCTCACTGGCCAGCTCGTGCTCGGCGGAGTTCTCGACCGCCCCCCTCAAGGTGGCAACACCTTCCGCCACGGACACCTCGATCTCGAAAGGGTCGAGATGCCGGTTCAGCGCGAATGCGGTGTCGATGGCCCCCTGCTGGCGGGCATCGCTCAGTTGCCGGGGAAGATCGCCATCGGCTGCCTGCACCAGCGGAGCCAGGGTAATCAGACCGGCCATCGCCATGACCAGCGTGGATTTTCTCAACGGCATGTAGCGCCTCCTTCTCTGCCAAAAAGCTGCTCGCAAGCGGACCGAAGACCGTCGCAAGGGCTATGCCAGCCATCTGCAAAAATAAAAACCAACTAAAATCAGTTGTTTAAATCCAAAGCCTGGCTATTGGCCGCTTGCACGATGCAAGATCACGCCATACTAGCCGTGCAACTTGCACGAAGATTTCCAGACTAACCTCTGCCATTCACCCCACGGAGCATGTAAATGGAAGCAACAGGTCAGAGCGGGCGCATCCTATTGGTCGACGACGAAGCGGCTATCCTGCGTACCTTCCGCTATTGCCTGGAAGACGAGGGCTACCAGGTCACCACTGCCAACACCGCCGCGCAAACCGAGACGCTGCTGCAACGTCAGGTGTTCGACATGTGCTTCCTCGACCTGCGCCTGGGGGATGAAAACGGTCTGGATGTGCTTGCCCAGATGCGCGTCCAGGCACCCTGGATGCGTGTGGTGATCGTCACCGCCCACTCGGCCATCGACAGCGCGGTGGACGCCATGCAGGCCGGCGCCGCCGATTATCTGGTCAAGCCGTGCAGCCCTGACCAACTGCGCCTGGCCGCCGCCAAGCAGCTGGAGGTGCGCCAGCTCTCCGCACGCCTCGAAGCCCTGGAAGGCGAAGTGCGCAAGCCCAGCGACGGTATCGACTCGCACAGCCCGGCGATGATGGCGATCCTGGAAACCGCCCGGCAGGTGGCCGCCACCGACGCCAACATCCTCATTCTCGGCGAGTCGGGTACCGGCAAGGGTGAGCTGGCGCGTGCCATCCACGGCTGGAGCCGCCGTGCGAAGAAATCCTGCGTGACCATCAACTGCCCGTCGCTGACCGCCGAGCTGATGGAAAGCGAGCTGTTCGGCCACAGCCGCGGGGCATTCACCGGCGCCAGCGAAAGTACCCTGGGGCGGGTCAACCAGGCGGACGGCGGCACGCTGTTTCTCGACGAGATCGGCGACTTCCCACTGACCCTGCAGCCCAAGCTGCTGCGCTTCATCCAGGACAAGGAATACGAACGCGTCGGTGACCCGGTGACCCGTCACGCCGACGTGCGCATCCTCGCGGCGACCAACCGAGACCTCAACGAGATGGTCAAGGAAGGTCATTTCCGCGAGGACCTGCTGTATCGCCTCAACGTCATCACCCTGACCCTGCCGCCGCTACGCGAACGTGCCGATGACATCCTCACCCTGGCCAACCGCTTCCTGGCCCGCTTCGTCAAGGACTACGCCCGCCCGGCACGTGGCTTCAACGAGGACGCCACCAAGGCGCTGCTGGCTTACCAGTGGCCCGGCAACATTCGCGAGCTGCGCAACGTCATCGAGCGCGCCAGCATCATCTGCCCGGGCGAATGGGTGGATGTCGCCCACCTGGGCATGAGTGCACCGGCGGCCAACAGCGCACCACGGGTAGGCGCCGACCTGAGCCTCGAGGAGCTGGAAAAAGCCCATATCGCCGCCGTACTGGCCAACAGCGATACCCTCGACCAGGCCGCCAAGACCCTGGGTATCGATGCTTCGACCCTGTACCGCAAACGCAAGCAGCTCGGCCTATGAGGCTGCGCAGCAAGCTGTTCCTGAGCACCAGTGCGCTGCTTACCGTAGCGCTGCTGGGGCTGAGCCTGGGTATTTTCAGCGTGCTGCAGCTGACCCAGTCGCAGAGTCGCTCGCTGGCACACAACCTGGAAGTCATCAGCACCAGCCTGGATCTACGTCAGGAATTGGGCCGGCAGCTGTTCATGATGCTCGGCGAGGACTTCGACGAGCGTACGGTGCAGAGCCTGCAGGATTCCGACCAGCGCATCCGCGGCTGGCTCCACGACAGCCTGAAAGGCAGCATCACCGAGGCGGATCGCCAGGCGATCCTGGAAATCCAGGCGGCTTACCAGAAGTTCAGCACCCTGCTCGAAGACCCAATGACCGTCCGTGACCAGTTGCTGACCAACGACGACTTCGCCAAGACCATCGAAACCGTTCGCGATCGCCTCAATACCCTGCAGATTCACTACGTTGCAGCGGTCAAGGAATCCGAAGCGCAGGCCCAGGAACGTGCCTGGCTGATCGCCGGGCTGCTGGGCCTGGTAGGTTTGGCGGTCCTGGTGATCGGCTTTATCACCGCCCACACCATCGCCCGCCGGGTCGGCCAACCGATCGACGCTCTGGCCCGCGCGGCCGACCAGATCGGCCGTGGCGACTTCCAGGTCACCCTGCCGATCACCCCGGTGGCCGAGCTGTCGGCACTCAGCCGCCGCTTCGGCCTGATGGCCGAGAGCCTGCGTCAGGTCAAGAGCAGCAACATCGAAGCGCTGATGTCCGAACAACGGCGGCTGCAGGCGGTGCTCGACAGCATCGACGACGGCTTGCTGATCTTTGGCCGCGACGGCCTGCTCGAACACTTCAATCCGGTGGCCCAGCGCCAGCTGGGCTGGGACGACCAGCCGCTCGGCCAGCGCCCGAGCCAGGCCCTGGGCCGCCCCGAGCTGGACGAGCAGCTGCAGCATGTGCTGCAGGGGCACAACCTGGAGCAGCGCCTGGCGGATCTGCAGGTCGCAGCCAATGGCGAAACGCGCCTGCTCAACTACAGCCTGACCCCGGTGAGCCACAGCCAGGGGCATATCCTCGGTGCGGTGATGGTGCTGCATGACGTGACCGAGCAGCGCGCCTTCGAACGGGCGCGCAACGAGTTCGTGCTGCGCGCCTCCCACGAGCTGCGCACACCGGTAACCGGCATGCACATGGCCTTTGGTCTATTGCGTGAGCGCAGCAAGTTCGCCGAGGAATCCCGCGAAGCCGACCTGGTGCGCATCGTCGAGGAAGAGATGGAGCGGCTGGTACACCTGATCGAGGACCTGCTGAATTTCTCGCGCTACCAGAGCGGCGTGCAGAAACTCGAACTGGCACCCTGCGACATTCCGCAACTGCTCGACAACGCGGTCAGGCGCCACCGCGGCAAGGCCCAGGCCCGGCAGATCCACATGCAGCTGGAGGTGGGCGAGGCGTTGCCGCGCACGCATCTGGATCGGGCGCAGATCGAACGGGTGCTCGATCACCTGATCGACAATGCCCTGCGGCACAGCCCGGAAGGCGGCACCTTGCGCCTCTGTGCCAGCCGCCAGGACGAGCGCCTGCTGATCAGCGTCGAGGATGAAGGCGAGGGTATCGCCTACGGCCAACAGGCCAGGCTGTTCGAACCATTCGTGCAGATCGGCCACAAGAAAGGCGGCGCCGGCCTCGGCCTGGCGCTCTGCAAGGAGATCGTCCAGCTGCATGGCGGGCGCATCGGCGCAGAGTCCCAGCCGGGCCAGGGCGCGCGCTTCCACTTCGCGCTGCCCCTCTAATTCCCCAGATACGCCTCAGCTTTTGCTGAGGCGGTTGACCTCCAGCAGCAGGGCCGCGGTTTCGGCGTCTGGCTGTCCGTCATAAAGCGCCTGGCGGTACTTCATCTGGAAGGCGCGAATCACGTTGCGTGTCGCTTCATCCAGCACGCCACTGCTCGGCACCTCATACCCCTGCTCAGCCAGCTGTTGCTGGAACCAGGCCACGCTCGGCAGGCTGCTGCTGAACACCGCCTGCTGACGGGCGACCACCTCGGCGTTCGGCCACGGCATCAGCCCGGCATCGGCCAGCTGCTTCCAGGGAAACAGCGGCCCCGGGTCGACCTTGCGCTGCGGGGCGATGTCGCTATGGCCGATGATGCTGCCCGGCGGCAGGTTGTGGCGCTGCATGATGTCCTTGAGCAGCACGATCAGTGCGTCGATCTGCGCCTGGGCATAAGGCTGCCAGTAGCGGCCCTTGGGGGTATCGAAATAGCCCTGGTTGATCAGCTCGATGCCGATGGTCGTAGCGTTGAGCCAGGTGCGCCCCTGCCATTGGCTGACCCCGGCGTGCCAGGCCCGGCGGTTCTCGTCGACCAGTTGGTAGATGGTCGGCGGCACGGCGTTGATCAGGTAGTGAGCGCTGACTTCTTCCTTGGTCAGCAGCTCCAGCGAGCGCGGCAGGTCGGCCGAGGTGTAGTGCAGGACGATGTATTGCACGCGGCTGTTCTGCCCGCTGGCGGTGTAGCTATGGTCGATGCGCGGGCCGCTGCTGCAGCCGACGAGCAGGAGGACGAACAAGGCAAGGCTGATAACTTTCATGGTTGGATGTGCAATACGCTCTGAATGTTGTCCAGCAGCATGTCGACGCTGAGCATGATCAACAGCATGCCCATCAGTCGCTCCACTGCAGTCAGCCCGCGAGGGCCGAGGAACCGCTGCAGGAAAGACGCCTGCAACAGGATGAATGCGGTCGCGGCCCAGGCCATGATCAATGCCAGGTAAAGCTCCCAGAGCGCGCCTTCGTGGGTGTTGCGCAAGGTCATCAGTACCGCCAGCGCCGAGGGCCCGGCAACCGCCGGCGTGGCGAGCGGCACCAGCATTGGCTCGCCGTCGGGCACGTCACCCAGTACGCCCTGGGGGCTGGGAAAGATCAAGCGCATGGCGATGACGAACAGGATGATACCGCCAGCAATCGCCGTTGCCTCCCGCGACAGGCCCAATGCACTGAGCACTTTGTCACCAAAGGTTAGGAACAACAGCAGCAAGGCCAGGGCGAACAACAGCTCGCGCGCGGCCACCCACAGGCGCCGCTCGGGCGCGACGTTCTTCAGGGCGGCGATGAAGATGGCGATGTTGCCGAACGGGTCGGTGACCAGAAACAGCAGCACGGCAATGCTGAAGATATCCATTGTGCGGGGCTCCTGAAAAACAGCCGCACAGTCTAGTGGTTGTGAGCCTTCGCGTCAGTCGCCATGACCTCTCGTCGCCGCCGGACGGCGCTGAACTTGTCATACCACATTGCGATCAATATGCAGTCGACTATGAGGGAAAATACCATGCGCGCGCTGCTCTGGTTCAAACAGGATCTTCGCCTCGATGATCACCCCGGCCTGCAGGCTGCGCTCGCTTCCAATTGCCTGCTACCACTCTACGTGCTCGACCCGGCGCTGCTGCAGTTCGACCAGTTCGGCAGCCGGCGCATCGGCGTGCACCGTGCGCGCTTCCTGCTGGAAAGCCTGACCGCGCTGGACAGCGCGCTGCGCCAGCGCGGCTCCAAGCTGCTGGTGGTCACCGGCAAGCCAGAAGACGTGATCGTACAGCTGGTCGGCCAGTTCGACATGCGCCAGGTGCTGACCCTCGATGAGATCGCTCCGCAGGAGCGTGCCGTACTCGCCCGCGTGCGCGACGCCCTGGGCTCGGTGCCGCTGCGCACCGCTCAGAGCAACGCACTGTTCAGCGAAGCCGAGCTACCCTGCCCGCTCGACCAGCTGCCAACGGTCTACAGCCAGTTCCGTACACTGATCGATGGTCGCCAGTACGTGTTCCAGCCGCAGCCGGCTCCCGAGCAGCTGCCGCCATTGCCGGAAGGCCTGGACGCGCACGCCTACGCCCTGCCCAGCCAATCGCAAATGGGCTTGGGCGACGCACTGAGCGTGGTGCCGAGCGCTTTCCCCTTTTCCGGTGGCGAGGCCGCCGCCCTGGCGCGTTTGCGTGATTACCTGTGGGACAGCCAGAACGTGCGCACCTACAAGGACACGCGCAACGGCATGATTGGCAGCGAGTACTCCTCCAAGTTCTCGCCCTGGCTGGCCAACGGCTCGCTGTCGCCGCGCCGCACTGCCGCCGAGTTGCGCCGCCACGAGTCGCTCTACGGCGCCAACGAGTCGACCTATTGGCTATGGCTGGAACTGCTGTGGCGCGAATTCTTCCGTTGCACCCTGCAGCGCCATGGCCAGGCGCTGTTCGAGGCGGGTGGGCTGAAGGCCACCGAGCGCGCGCCGCAACAGATAGACGAGCGCTTCGAGCAGTGGACCCAGGGCCGCACCGGCATGCCGCTGGTGGACGCCAACATGCGCGAGCTGATCGCCACCGGCTACATGTCCAACCGCGGGCGCCAGGTGGTGGCCAGCTACCTGGTCAGCGACCTGGAGCAGGACTGGCGCCACGGCGCGGCCTGGTTCGAGGAACACCTGATCGACTATGACCCGGCAAGCAACTGGGGCAACTGGGCCTATCTGGCCGGCGTTGGCAGCGACCCGCGGCTCAAGCGCACCTTCAACGCGCTCAAGCAGGCACGCCAGTACGACCCCAAGGGCGAATACGTGAGCCTGTGGCTACCGGAACTGCGTCACCTGCCGGAACACCTGCGGCATACGCCGTTCCTGCTCCAGGCCCAGCAGCTCGAGGCACTCAACTACCCGAAGCTGGAGCAGATTCCGGAGTCTTGGCAGCGCCACCTCAACGAGGTGGCGTAAGGGGGGCCGAGCGCGCGGTATGGGTGCGCGCTCGCGCGCCTGTCAGGCGCCCGGGGAGAAGTGCTTCTGGGCGGTACCGCGAGCGATCAGGCGCGACAGGTAGTCCATCTTCTGCGGGTCACGATCGACGAAGCGAAACACCACCTGCAGCCATTCGCTGTCCGGCTTGGGCTCGAACGCGGAAACGCTGTGCAGGTAGCCATTGAGCCGCGCCACCTCCGAGGCCTCGCCCTGCTCGAGGTCGAGCACGGCACTCTCCAGCACCTGCGGCAACAGCTCGCCACGCTTGACCACCAGCAAGGCTTCCTTGAGGCTCAGCGCCTTGACCACGCAGGCCATCATGCCGCCGGGCAAGCGCAGTTGCCCCTGCCCACGGCCGGCCGGCGTCGCGGCAGCCTTGGCAGGTGCAGCGGCAGGACTTGCCGCAAAGGCGGCCGCTGGCGTGGGCGCAGCAGAGCGCACCACTTCGCTCTTGCCGCCCGTCAGCGCGGCCAGCGAGTCGTTGGCAAAGGCACCGGTGCTGAGCATTTTCGGCGGCGCAGCCGACATCAACGCGGCCAGCTTGCCGGCGCGCTGCAGGGCTTTCTTGACCTTGGTGATCAATTGCTCGTTGGAAAACGGCTTGCCGATGAAATCGGAGACGCCGGCCTGGATGGCCTGCACCACGTTTTCCTTGTCGCCGCGGCTGGTGACCATGATGAACGGCACGCCTTTCAGCGACTCCTGCTCACGGCACCATTGCAGCAGCTCGAGGCCGGACATTTCCGGCATTTCCCAGTCACAGAGAATCAGATCGATCGGATTGCGGCCGAGCATCTGCTGGGCCTTGCGCCCGTTGACCGCTTCCTCGATCTGGATCCCGGGAAGGTTGTCACGCAGCCCCTTCTTCACCAGATCGCGGATAAAGGTGGCGTCGTCCACCACCAGTACACTGACTTTGCTCATCGACCACTCCCTCGAATGGTGATTAGCATAGACGTGAGCACTGGCTCATTGCCAACACAAAAGCATATCCCTGGGCGCGCGCGCACAGCCGGAGCAATCGCTGCGCGGATGCGCGCCCGCCGGGCCGGCCATCAGTCCTTGGCGCCGCCCTGCACTTCTTCCTGCATGCGGGTCAGGCCAATGTGTTTGACGTCGGTGCCGCGCACCAGGTAAATCACCAGTTCAGCGATGTTGCGCGCGTGATCGCCGATACGCTCCAGCGAGCGCAGCGCCCAGATCACGTTGAGCACGCGGGAGATCGAGCGCGGGTCTTCCATCATGTAGGTGACCAGCTCGCGCAGCGCGGTCTTGTACTCGCGATCGACGGTCTTGTCGTACTGGGCGACCGACAGCGCCAGGTCGGCGTCGAAACGGGCGAAGGCGTCCAGCGCCTCCTGAACCATCTTGCGCACCTGGTCGCCGATGTGGCGAACCTCGACGTAACCGCGTGGCGACTCGCCTTCTTCGGTCAGCAGGATCGCGCGCTTGGCGATCTTGGTGGCCTCGTCACCGATGCGCTCCAGGTCGATCACCGACTTGGAGATGCTGATTATCAGCCGCAGATCCGAGGCGGCCGGCTGGCGACGGGCAAGAATGCGCACGCATTCCTCGTCGATATTGCGCTCCATCTGGTTGATCTGGTCATCGATCTCACGCACCTGCTGGGCCAGACCCGAGTCGGCCTCGATCAGCGAGGTGACCGCATCGTTGACCTGTTTCTCGACCAGGCCGCCCATGGCCAGGAGGTGGCTGCGCACTTCCTCCAGCTCGGCGTTGAACTGCTGGGAAATGTGGTGGGTCAGGCTGTCTTTGTTGATCATCTGTTCGCTCCGCGAAAGCTACGCTTGAGTGGCCATGGTGCGCCCGCACCTTCCACGTTTATCCAGGCACCCGGGCCCTGGGAAATGTTCACTGGCGTTAAGGGCGTGCGCTGACCGTACGGCAAGCGCGCCCGACAAAGCCAGGGCGTATCTGCCATGGCCTCAGCCGTAGCGGCCGGTAATGTAGTCTTCGGTCTGCTTCCTGGCCGGGTTGGTGAACAGCGCGTCGGTGTCCCCGAACTCGATCAACTTGCCCATGTACATGAACGCCGTGTAGTCGGAGACCCGCGCGGCCTGCTGCATGTTGTGGGTCACGATGACGATGGTGTACCTGGATTTCAATTCGTAGATCAGCTCTTCGACCTTCAGCGTGGAAATCGGGTCGAGCGCCGAGCAGGGCTCGTCGAGCAGCAGCACTTCGGGCTGCACCGCCACGGTACGGGCGATCACCAGGCGCTGTTGCTGGCCGCCGGACAGGCCAAGGGCCGACTCGTGCAGACGGTCCTTCACTTCGTCCCACAGGGCGGCGCTCTTCAGGCCCGATTCGACAGCCTCGTCAAGGATGCGCTTCTGGTTGATGCCCTGAATGCGCAGGCCGTACACCACGTTCTCGTAGATGCTCTTGGGGAACGGGTTGGGCTTCTGGAACACCATGCCGACGCGGCGGCGCAGCTCGGCAACGTCTTCACCCTTGCGGTAGATGTTGCGGCCGTCGATGTTGATCTCGCCTTCCACGCGGCAACCGTCGACCAGATCGTTCATCCGGTTGAAGGTACGCAGCAGGGTCGACTTGCCGCAGCCCGACGGGCCGATGAAGGCGGTCACGCGCTGCTTGGGGATGTTCATGGTGACGTCGTACAGCGCCTGCTTGTCGCCATAGAACAGGTTCAGACCCGGCACTTCGATGGCCGTGGTTTCCTTGGTCAGGTCGAGGCTCTGCTTGTCACGGCCCAGTGCCGCGAGATCGATGCCGTGGGTAGCGGTTTCGTGTTGCATACCAGTCTCCTTCGGAGGCTTCAGGTTCCAAGCTGCAGACGACAAGCCGGCTCTTGCCCGAGGCCTGCAGCCTGCCGCCTGTAGCAGAATTAGTGATCCAGGGCCTTGTACTTCTCGCGCAAGCGGTTGCGCATGTAGATGGCCGTCAGGTTGAGAATCGCGATGACCAGCACCAGCAGCAACGCCGTAGCGTAGACCAGCGGGCGCGCCGCTTCGACGTTGGGGCTCTGGAAGCCGACGTCGAAGATATGGAAGCCCAGGTGCATGATCTTCTGGTCCAGGTGCAGATAAGGGTAGTTGCCGTCCACCGGCAGGCTCGGCGCCAGCTTGACCACGCCCACCAGCATCAGCGGTGCGACTTCACCGGCGGCACGGGCCACGGCGAGGATCAGGCCGGTCATCATCGCCGGGCTGGCCATCGGCAGCACCACGCGCCACAGGGTTTCCACCTTGGTCGCGCCCAGGGCCAGGGAGCCCTCACGCAAAGCCCGGGGAATACGCGACAGGCCTTCCTCGGTGGCGACGATCACCACCGGTACCGCGAGCAGCGCCAGGGTCAGCGAGGCCCACAGCAGGCCGGGGGTGCCGAAGGTCGGCGCCGGCGCGGCTTCCGGGAAGAACAGGCGGTCGATCGAGCCACCCAGCACATAGACGAAGAAGCCCAGGCCGAATACGCCGTAGACGATCGCCGGCACACCGGCCAGGTTGTTCACCGCGATGCGGATCACCCGGGTCAGTGGGCCCTGCTTGGCGTATTCGCGCAGGTAGATGGCGGCAACCACCCCGAACGGGGTGACGATCACCGCCATGATCAGGGTCATCATGACGGTGCCGAAGATCGCCGGGAAGATACCGCCTTCGGTGTTCGCCTCACGCGGGTCATCGCTGACGAATTCCCACAGCTTGCTGCCGTAGAAGCTGAGCTTGTCCAGCGTGGTCATGGCGTTGGGACGATAGGCGCGTACCACCTTGCCGAGGCTGATCTCCTGCTCGCGACCCTCGGCCGAACGCACGGTCACGCTGTCGCGGTTGAACTGCTGGTAGCGGGCGTTGAGTTCCTGCTCCAGCACCTTGTACTCGGCATCCCAGCGGGCGCGCTCGGCGGCCAGGTCGGCCTGCGCGGCCTCGTTCAGCTTACCGTCGAGCTCCAATCGGCGGGTCTGCAAACGAACACGCTCGAGACCGGCGTTGATGCGGCCGATATCGCGCTTCTCCAGCTTGACGATTTCACCGTGCAGCTCGTCGACGCGCTCCAGGCGCTTCTGCAGTTCCGGCCAGGCGGCCTCGCCTTCGGCGATCAGGCGCCCCTCTTGCTTGACGTTGACCACATAGCCATAGAAGTTGCCCCACTCGCGCCGCTCGAAGGCGGTCATGTCCTTGGGCTTGCGCAGATCGGTCAGCCATTCGCCGACCACCCAGGAGAAGTCCGCGCCATAGAAGTCACGGTTACCCACCTTGAGCAGTTCACGGGTCATGAACTCGCCACCGTCGGCGCTCACCGGCAGCCCGGCGGCGGCCAGGCGGGCGCGTGGAATCTCTTCTTTCTGCACCACTTCCCCGGCCATGACCGTGGCGGCCTTGCCGGGTATCAGGTAGTTGCCCTCGACGATATCGGCCGGCCAGAAGTGCGCCAGGCCGCGCACGGCGATCACCGACAGCAGGCCGATGACCATGACGATGGCGATGGATACCGCACCGGCATTCATCCAGATCCACGGCGAGCCGCTCTTGAACCAGGATTTGAGGTTGTTCTGTTTCACGGACATGGTCTTGCAGTCCTCAGAGCGATGCGTATTTGACGCGCAGGCGCTGACGCACCAGCTCGGCCAGGGTGTTCATGAAGAAGGTGAAGGTCAGCAGCACCAATGCGGAGAGGAACAGCACGCGATAGTGAGTGCCGCCGACCTCCGACTCGGGCATTTCCACCGCCACGTTGGCCGCCAGGGTGCGCAGGCCCTGGAAGATGTTCATGTCCATGATCGGCGTGTTGCCGGTAGCCATCAGCACGATCATGGTCTCGCCGACGGCGCGCCCCATGCCGATCATCAGCGCCGAGAAGATGCCCGGGCTGGCGGTCAGGATCACCACGCGGGTCAGGGTCTGCCAGGGCGTGGCACCCAGTGCCAGGGAGCCGAAGGTCAGGCTCTTGGGTACGCTGAACACGGCGTCTTCGGCGATCGAGTAGATGTTCGGGATCACCGCGAAGCCCATGGCCAGGCCAACCACCAGGGCGTTGCGCTGGTCGAACGGAATACCCAGGTCATTGGTCAGCCAGGCGCGCATGTTGCCGTCGAACAGCCAGTTCTCCAGGTGCCCGCTCATGCTCAGGGAGAACGAGCCGACCAGCAGGATGACCGGTATCAACAGGGCGGCTTCCCAGCCATCCGGCACCCGCAGGCGAATGGACTCCGGCAGGCGGCTCCAGAGGAAGCCCGCCAGCAGGATGCCAACCGGGGTGAAGATCAGCAGGCTGAATATCCCGGGCAGGTGCCCCTCGACATAGGGCGCCAGGAACAGGCCGGCGAAGAAACCGAGGATCACCGTCGGCAGCGCTTCCATCAGTTCGATGACCGGCTTGACCTTGCCGCGCATCGCCGGGGCCATGAAGTAGGCGGTATAGATCGCCGCGGCGATGGCCAGTGGCGCAGCCAGCAACATGGCGTAGAAGGCCGCTTTCAGGGTACCGAAGGCCAGCGGTGCCAGGCTCAGCTTGGGCTCGGCATCGGTACTGGCGGAGGTCGACTGCCAGACGTACTCCGGCTTGTCGTAGTTCTCGTACCAGACCTTGCCCCACAGCGAGCTCCAGGAAATCTCCGGATGGGGGTTGTCGACCAGGATACGCTCGATCTTGCCATTGGCTTCGACCAGGACGCGGTTGGCGCGCGGCGACAGCGCGGCGATGTTGTGGCCTTCGGCCACCGGCTCGACCAGCAGCGTACGGTGCGCGGTACTGTGGAAAATCCCCAGGTTGCCCTTCTCATCCAGGGCGATGAAGCCCTTGCGGCGCTCCTCCGGGATGATCTGGCTGACCGGGCTGTCGGCCATCTTGAATTCACGTACCTGCTTGAGCTCGGACTTGCCGTCTTCGTCGCGCACCATGAACCACTGGCTGATACCGCCAGTGCTGTCGCCGATGAGCAGCGAGATGCCGCCCAGCAGCGAGGTGACATGGGTCACTTCGCGAGCGCCGTCGTTGAGTAGCTTGTAGCGGCCATTGAGGGCCTTGGCGCGCAGGTCGAAGACGTCGGCGGTGGCGCGGCCGTTGACCACGAACAGCCAGTGCTGGCGGGGCTCGATGATCAGTTCCTTGATCGGCTCGGCAATCTGCGGCAGCGCCAGGCGCTCCTCGCTGACCTCGACCTCGCCGGTCATCATGTTTTCTTCGCGACTCAGGCTCAGCACCTGTAGCTCGCTGCCCACGGAACCGGCGATCAGCAAGGTACCGCTGTTCACGCTGATGCCCATGTGCTCCAGCGGCCGACCCTGGGGGTCGATGGTCAGCGGTGCTTCACCGAACGGGTAGACGATGGATGGCGTGATGGTTTTCACGTCATCCGGGTAGGTGATGCGATAGGCATGTTCGAACACCAGTGCCTGGCCATTGGACAGGCCGAGGGCGACACGGTGGCTGCCTGGCTGATCCTGACCGACGGAAACCACTTCGGTGCCGGCCGGCAGGGGCAGGTCGATGCTGTTCAGGGCTTGCATGCTCTGGGCATCGAAGAACTGGATCTTGCCATCACTGGCCAGGCGCATGCCGACCTGGTTCTGCTCCTCCAGGGTCATCAGCAGCGGCTTGCCGGCATCGGCCAGCCAGGCTGGCTGCACGGCGTCGCGCTTCTCGAGATCGGCGCCCTGGAACATCGGCAGCACGACATAGGCGAGATAGAAGAAGATCAGGGTGATGGCGCCCAGGACAGCCAAGCCACCGATGGATACGCACCAGCGGGCCAGGCGATCCTTGAAGGCGCGTATGCGCCGCTTGCGTTGCAGGGCCGGCGTGTTGAAGTCCAGCCCGAGGGAATTGGGAGAGGCGGTCATGGGTTCACTTGCCAAGTCATTCATAATGGAGAGCGTCTCTGCGCGGCCATGAGCGCGCCGTATTTTTCGTCTGCTCCGCGAGCCCCCGACAATCTAGGCGGTTCATGTGACAGAAAAGTTACAGCACGGTGACGTAGCGAAGCCCACCTCTCCGGGGGAGAGGCGGGCTGCGGGATTGCTGGCTAGGAGCTGATTACAGACCCAATTCCTTGCGGGTCTTCTCGATGACCTTGAGCGGCAGCGGGATGTAGCCGTCCTTGACCACCACGTCCTGGCCCTGCTTGGACAGGATCAGCTTGAGGAACTCGGCATCCAGCGGGCTCAGCGGCTTGTTCGGCGCCTTGTTCACGTAGATGTAGAAGAAGCGAGCCAGCGGGTATTTGCCCGACAGTGCGTTGGTCTCGTTGGCTTCCTCGACTTCACCCTTCTTGTTGACCAGGGGAACGGCGCGCACGCTGGCGGTGCGGTAGCCGATGCCCGAGTAACCGATGGCGTTGACGGTGCTGGAGATCGACTGCACCACGGAAGCCGAACCCGGCTGCTCGTTGACGTTGGACTTGAAGTCGCCTTTGCACAGGGCTTCTTCCTTGAAGTAGCCGTAGGTGCCGGATACCGAGTTACGACCGAACAGCTGGATCGGCTTGGCCGCCCACTCACCGCTCAGGCCCAGCTCGCCCCAGGTTTTCACGTCCTTGGCTTCACCGCACAGACGGGTGCTGGAGAAGATCGCGTCGACCTGCTGCATGGTCAGCTGCTTGATCGGGTTGTCCTTGTGCACGAATACCGCCAGGGCATCGATGGCGACCGGCACGGCAGTCGGCTTGTAGCCGTACTTCTGCTCGAAGGCCTGGATTTCGCTGTCCTTCATCGGGCGCGACATCGGGCCGAGGTTGGCGGTACCTTCGGTCAGCGCAGGTGGCGCGGTGGAGGAGCCGGCAGCCTGGATCTGGATATTCACGTTCGGGTAGGACTGCTTGTAGCTCTCAGCCCACAGGGTCATCAGGTTGGCCAGAGAGTCGGAGCCGACGCTGGACAGGTTGCCCGATACGCCCGAGGTCTTCTCATAGGTCGGCAGAGCCGGATCGACAGCGGCAACCGCGTTGGCAGTGGCGACGCCAGCGGCGACGAAAGTCATGGCTGCCATCAAACGCTTCAGTTTCATGCCTTGCTCCTAGCAGAGTGGTAATCATTGAAAGGCTGGCTGCCGTGGTCGTAGCGCCCGATCTGCCGCCTTGTCACGATTGGGTCGTGTTGGTTGGGACGGGGCCCAGTATCGTCAGCCCATATGACCACTCTATGTAAGCAATATGACAGTTGGATGACGGCGCGAACGGGCATGGCGGATTCGTGATTTGGCGCGCGAACGCGTCTACAACGCGCTAAGGTCGCGGTACCACTACCCAGGCGGTATACTTTCCCGGCCCCTGCGCTGCAGGGTCCACCACTGCGCCGCGAGCCGTGAACCGATGAAAGACCTCGAACAGGAAGACCCGATACCGCAAGGCGACCTGGCCCTGCAGATCACCGCACTGCCACGCGAAACCAATGGCTTCGGCGACATTTATGGCGGCTGGCTGGTTTCGCAGATGGATCTGGCGGGCACCGCCATGGCCACCAAGGTGGCGGCCGGCCGGGTGGCGACCGTGGCGATCGATCGCATGGCCTTCCTGGTACCGGTGCCGGTCGGCGCGCAGCTGTCCTTCTATACGCAGACGCTGGAAGTCGGGCGCAGCTCGATCCAGATGCTGGTGGAAGTATGGAGTGACGACCCGCTGTCCAGCGAGTGGCGCAAGGTGACCGAAGCGGTATTCGTGTTCGTCGCCATCGACAGCAGCGGCCGTACCCGCGCCGTGCCACGCCGCTGAGTTGGCTGCCGCGCCTGGTTGCGTGGCAGCGGGCTAGTGGCCTTGCCCGAGCAGTTCGCCGACCCGTAGACGGTCCGCTGCAAAGGTTTTTTGCGCCTGTGCACGCGCCGCCTGATAGCGCTCGATGTCCTTTTTCACGCGAACCTGCTCATCGCGCTGACTGCTGATCTGGTCGAGCAACGGCTTGGGCACTTCGCGCCCCGCCCGCTCATGATCGGCAGCCTGCTTCTGCAGGTTGGCCTGTTGCTGACGCACCGATTGCAGGTTGCCCTTGGCCACGCCGATCAGGCCGTCGAGCTCGGCGAGCTTGCGCGCCTGGGCACGATCGACATCCTCGAGGCTGCTGTACAGGCGCAACAGCTGGGCATCGGATTTCGCTCGCTCGCGATCGGCAAGGATCTTCTGCATCTCTTCGGCGGTCGGCGCCGGCGGCACCACACGCACCACACGGCCCTGCTCGTTGAGCACCTCGTATCCCTTGGCGATGAACTCGCTGGGCACGCCCTGGCGGTCGATCACCGTAATGCCCTGGGCATTGGTGTAGCGATACATCTCCGCCGCATTCGCCCATAACGGCAGCAGCAGGCCAAGCCAGAGGGTGCGGCGCATCAGCGGCGATGTGGACATGGGCACGCTCTCTTGGCAGGCCGGGGGTCAGATGCCGAATTCAGCCCGGTAGGCTTCCACGGCAGGCAGGTGTTGTTTCAGTTCAGCATCATCGGCCAGATATTCCAGCACCTGCTGCAGGGACACAATGCTGACCACCGGAATCTTGAAGTCGCGCTCGACTTCCTGGATCGCCGACAGCTCGCCGCGGCCGCGCTCCTGGCGGTCCAGGGCGATCAGCACGCCAGCGGCCTGGGCCCCCTGCGCCTGGATGATCTGCATCACCTCGCGGATCGCCGTGCCGGCGGTGATCACGTCATCGATGATCAGCACGCGGCCATTGAGCGGCGCACCGACCAGGGTACCGCCCTCGCCGTGATCCTTGGCTTCCTTGCGGTTGAAGCACCAGGGCGTATCGACCTCATGGTGTTCGGCCAGCGCCACACCGGTGCTGGCCGCCAGCGGAATGCCCTTGTAGGCCGGGCCGAACAGCACATCGAAGGAAATGCCGCTGTTCACCACCGCCGCGGCATAGAAACGCCCCAGCTTGGCCAACGCCAGGCCGCTGTCGAACAACCCGGCATTGAAGAAGTACGGGCTGACGCGACCGGACTTGAGGGTGAACTGGCCGAAGCGCAGAACGCCTCGCTCGATGGCAAATCGAATGAAATCGCGCTGATACGTTTGCATGAAAGACCTTGAGGCAGCACAGGATGTGGCTTTGAATTACTAAACGACGTCTAGCTCAGGTATCATACACGCACGTGTTTTTGGGGGCCATTTATGCGGATCATCAGTGTGAACGTGAATGGTATTCATGCTGCAGTCGAGCGCGGTTTGCTCAGTTGGCTGCAAGCACAGAATGCCGACGTGATCTGCCTGCAGGATACCCGTGCCTCCGCCTTTGAACTGGACGACCAAGCCCTCCAACTGGATGGCTATTTCCTCTATGCCTGCGATGCAGAAGTACCAAGCCAGGGTGGCGTGGCACTGTATTCGCGGTTGCAACCCAAGGCGGTGATCAGCGGGCTCGGTTTTGAAACGGCCGATCGCTACGGGCGCTACCTGCAGGCTGATTTCGACAAAGTGAGTATCGCCTCGCTGCTGCTGCCATCGGGCATGGGCGGTGACGAGAACCTGAATCAGAAATTCAAGTTCATGGACGATTTCTCCAAGTACCTGGACAAGCAACGTCGCAAACGCCGCGACTATATCTATTGCGGCTCGCTGTATGTCGCGCACCAGAAACTGGACGTGAAGAACTGGCGCGACTGCCAGCAATCACCCGGTTTCATGGCGCCCGAGCGTGCCTGGATGGACGAGGTGACCGGCACCATGGGTTATGTGGATGCCGTTCGCGAGGTCAACCGCGAGGCCGACCAGTTCAGCTGGTGGCCGGACAACGAACAGGCGGAGATGCTCAACCTGGGCTATCGCTTCGACTACCAGTTGCTCACCCCGGGCATGCGCCGCAGTGTGCGCAGCGCCCGCCTGCCGCGCCAGCCGCGCTTCTCGCAGCATGCGCCGCTGATCGTCGACTACGACTGGACGCTGACCGTCTGACCGATGCCGCACCGCCGAAAACGCCCCGACCTGTTCGGGGCGTTTTCATTTGCGCGGCTCCGTAGAGCGCCTCTAAAAGCGTTGGCGAAGCAGTCAGCGCAATGCCTGGGGCGCCACCACAGGCGCAGCGCTGACAACGCGGGTAATTCTCAGCAGTGCTCTGTATGGGGAAAAACGCCGCCAACTGTGGCGTTTCAGCGGCGCCCATCCGCGCTAGCCTGGCGGACCGCATACCACCGCACGAGGCCGCGCCCATGACACCCAAGGACATCCTGCTGGCCGCTGTGGTGATCATCGCCTGGGGCGTCAACTTCGTGATCATCAAGGTCGGCCTCGACGGCGTGCCGCCCATGCTGCTTGGCGCCCTGCGCTTCATGCTCGCCGCCTTCCCCGCCATCCTCTTCATTCGCCGCCCGGACATGCCGCTGCGTTGGCTGCTGGCCTACGGCCTGACCATCTCCCTGGGGCAGTTCGCCTTTCTGTTCTCGGCCATGTACGTCGGCATGCCGGCCGGGCTGGCTTCGCTGGTGCTGCAGGCGCAGGCGTTCTTCACCCTGGGTTTCGCCGCACTGTTCATCGGCGAGACGGTGCGCCGTAGCAGCCTGATCGGCCTGGTGATAGCGGCGGCCGGCCTGCTGCTGATCGGCAGCGAGAGCGGACGTGCCTTTACCCTCGCCGGCTTCGTGCTGACGCTGTGCGCAGCGGCGATGTGGGGGCTGGGCAACGTGGTCACCAAGCGTATCGGCAAAGTGAATCTGGTCAGCCTGGTGGTCTGGGGCAGCCTGATTCCGCCGCTGCCGTTCCTGGCCCTGTCGCTGATGCTGGAGGGGCCGGCACAGATCGAGACGGCGCTGCGCAGCATTTCGCTCAGCTCGGTGCTGGCCATCGCCTACCTGGCCTTTATCGCCACCCTGCTCGGCTATGGCCTGTGGAGCCGCCTGCTGTCGCGCTACCCGGCCAGCCAGGTGGCGCCGTTCTCGCTGCTGGTGCCGGTGGTCGGCCTCAGTTCGGCGTGGCTGTTTCTCGGCGAGGCGCTGAGCAGCGTGCAATGGGTCGGCGCGGCCATCGTCATGCTCGGCTTGCTGATCAATGTGTTCGGCCCGCGCCTGCTGCAGCAGCTGCGTGGCGCCACGGCCTGATCAGCGCAGCCGCGACACGCGCCAGCAGAACCAGCCCACGCCGGCCATGGCAACGGCGATGACGCTGTGCAACAGCAGCGTCAGGCTGTAGCCCAGCGGGTGGGTGGCGCGTGGGTAAAAGGTCGCCGGGCCGATCCTGGAAGGCGATATGGCCACGCCGCTATGCAACGCCTGCCCCACGGTAAACAGCAGCGCCGCGGCACAGGCCGCCATGACCAGCGCAGTCACCGGCAACAGCAGGCGCATCGCGCAGACGGCGCGAGCGCTGGGCTGCGGCGCCTGCCACTGCGGGCGATTGCGCGCATGGCCGGCACGGCGGGCCTGACGCCTCGACAGGCGAGCCATCGGCTCAGTCGACGCGCTCGAACTTGAGGTCCCATACGCCATGCCCGAGGCGCTCGCCGCGGCGCTCGAACTTGGTCACCGGGCGCTCGGCAGGGCGCTCCACATAGCGCCCATCGGCGGCCAGATTGCGATAGCCCGGCGCCACGTTCATCACTTCCAGCATGTATTCGGCGTAGGGCTCCCAGTCGGTGGCCATGTGCAGCACGCCGCCGACCTTGAGCTTCTGCCTTACCAGCTCGGCAAATGCCGGCTGCACGATGCGCCGCTTGTTATGGCGCGCCTTGTGCCAGGGGTCCGGGAAGAACAGCAGCACGCGGTCGAGGCTGGCATCGGGCACGCACTGACGCAGCACTTCCAGGGCATCGCAGCTGTAAACACGCAGGTTGGTCAGGTTCTGCGTCATCACGCCGTTGAGCAAGGCACCCACGCCCGGCCGGTGTACTTCCACGCCGATGAAGTCCTGCTCGGGTGCTGCAGCGGCCATTTCCAGCGTGGAGTGGCCCATGCCGAAGCCGATTTCGAAGGTGCGCGGCGCCTGGCGCCCGAACACCGCGTCGAAATCCTGCATGCCATCACTCAACTCCAGGCCGAATTTCGGCAGGCCCTGATCGAAGCCGCGCTGCTGGCCTTCGGTCATGCGCCCGGCACGCATCACGAAGCTCTTGATGGCGCGCATGTGCCGTGGGGTTTCTTCGGCTGGAGTTTGCTCGATATCGCTCATGGGGTACTCGGGACACTAAGTGGAATGAGAAACGGGGACCCATGTCCCCGTCAGGCGCCTATGCAAAGACGCCTCAGCGGATCAGGCCCTCCAAGGGGGACGATGCGCTGGCATAGAGTTTTTTCGGCATACGCCCGGCCAGATAGGCCAGGCGCCCTGCCTCGATGGCGTACTTCATGGCTTGCGCCATCAAAACAGGCTGCTGGGCATGGGCGATGGCGCTGTTCATCAGCACTGCTTCGCAGCCCAGCTCCATGGCAATGGTAGCGTCGGAAGCGGTTCCCACACCGGCATCCACCAACACGGGCACCTTGGCCTCTTCGAGGATGATGCGCAGGTTGTAGGGGTTGCAGATACCCAGGCCGGTGCCGATCAGGCCAGCCAGGGGCATCACCGCGATGCAGCCCATGTCGGCGAGCTGGCGGGCGATGATCGGGTCGTCACTGGTGTAAACCATCACGTCGAAGCCTTCCTTGACCAGCACTTCGGCGGCCTTGAGGGTTTCGATGACGTTGGGGAACAGGGTCTTCTGGTCGGCCAGCACTTCCAGCTTGACCAGCTTGTGGCCGTCGAGCAGCTCGCGGGCCAGGCGGCAGGTGCGCACGGCCTCGACGGCGTCGTAACAACCGGCGGTATTCGGCAGAATGGTGTAGCGATCCGGCGAGATCACGTCGAGCAGGTTCGGCTCGCCCGGGTTCTGGCCGATATTGGTACGGCGCACCGCCACGGTGACGATCTCCGCGCCCGAGGCCTCGATGGCGTCGCGGGTCTCGTCGAGGTCCTTGTACTTACCGGTGCCGACCAGCAGGCGCGACTGGTAGGTACGGCCGGCCAGGGTAAACGGCTTGTCGCTGACAGCGTGGCTCATGGAGATTCCTCTGCAGAAAGTTGGAAGGGCACGGTGCCGGGCTCAGCCGCCGCCGATGGCATGGACCACTTCGAGGCGGTCGCCGTCGGCCAGCGCCGTGCTGGCGTACTGGCTGCGCGGCACGATATCGAGGTTGCGCTCGACCGCCACGCGGCGCCCGCTCAGCTCCAGGCGCTCGATCAGGTCGGCGACACTGGTGCCCTCTGGCAGCTCGAGGGTTTCACCGTTCAACTGGATATGCATGGCGACCCGTCACAACAGGAGAAAGGGCCGGCATTCTAGCCCGATCCCCGGCGATGACCAAGGCGCAGGCCCGCCATTGGTCTCGCGGGCGGTTCAGGCCATGCGCCAGGCCAGCATGCCCAAACAAGCCCAACCAGCCAGAAAGGCCAGCCCGCCGAACGGTGTGACGATGCCCAGCTTGCCGATACCGGTTAGGGTCAGCAGATAAAGGCTGCCCGAGAACAGCACGATGCCGGCAGTGAAGAAGCCGCCCGCCAGATTGACCAGGCGGCCCGGTGCGAGCAGCGCCAGGATGGCCACGCCCAGCAGAGCCAGCGCGTGGATCAGCTGGTAATGGGTGCCGGTCTGAAACACTGCCAGGTACTCGGCGCTCAGCCTGCTCTTCAGGCCATGGGCGGCGAAGGCGCCCAGTGCAACCCCGGAAAAGCCGGCGAAGGCCGACAGCAACAACCACAGGCGAACCATAGCGCTCTCACCGATGCAAAAAATGAGCGTGCAGTTTACCCCCACACCCGCCCGGCCGCGTGCCCCGGATTGCCGCAGCCTTGTCCGCAACACCACCAGGCGCCGTATACTAATCGGCCAATCAAGCCTGGCTCCCTGCGCATGCTCCGATCCCTTCGCCGCCTCCTGCTGAAGCTGCTGCTCTGGTTTATCGCCGGCTCCTTCCTGCTGGTGCTCGCCCTGCGCTGGGTGCCACCACCGGGCACGGCGCTGATGGTCGAGCGCAAGATCGAGTCCTGGATCGACGGCAAACCGATCGACCTGCAACGCACCTGGCGCTCCTGGGAGCAGTTGCCGGATGACCTGAAGATCGCGGTCATTGCCAGCGAAGACCAGAAGTTCGCCCAGCACTGGGGCTTCGACGTGGAGGCGATCAAGGCGGCGCTGTCGCACAACCAGCAGGGCGGCTCGGTGCGTGGCGCCAGCACCCTCAGCCAGCAGGTGGCCAAGAACTTGTTTCTCTGGTCCGGCCGCAGCTGGCTGCGCAAGGGTATCGAAGTGTGGTTCACCGGGCTGATCGAACTGCTGTGGCCCAAGCAACGCATCCTCGAGGTGTACCTCAACAGCGCGGAATGGGCCGATGGCGTATTCGGCGCGGAGGCTGCCGCGCGGCATCACTTCAACATCGGCGCGTCCTACCTGTCGGCCCGCCAGGCCAGCCTGCTCGCAGCGGTGCTGCCCAATCCGCGCCAGTACGATGCCGGTCGCCCCAGTGGTTACGTCAATCAGCGCGCCAACTGGATTCGCCGGCAGATGCGCCAACTGGGCGGTAGCCACTACCTGGACCAGTTGCAGGCGCCTCGGCCGGCTTTTTGGGCGAAGTAACAGACGCAAGTCTGAAGAAAAAACCAGTCATTTCCTGTGGGAGCGGGCCACGCCCACGAACTAGTTTTCCACTAAAACTGTGGAATTCGCGGGCATGGCCCGCTCCCACAATCCCCACAATAGTTAACATCCGCAGTAGGTCTGAATCGCCCAAACAAAAACGCCCCGAACAGAGTCGGGGCGCTTCGGGTGTTGCAGGCCGGGTCAGGCGGCGATGCAGCCCTTGAGCTTGTTCATCGCATTCTTTTCCAGCTGACGGATACGTTCCGCCGATACGTTGTACTTGGCCGCCAGCTCATGCAGGGTGGCCTTTTCCTCGGCCAGCCAGCGTTGCTGCAGGATATCGCGGCTACGCTCGTCGAGCGCTTCGAGCGCCTCGTGCAGGTTGGCGCTGGAGGTATCGCTCCAGTCCTCGTCTTCCATCTGCCGAGCGGGATCGTAGCGGTGGTCTTCGAGGTACTGGGCCGGCGACTGGAACGCGCTGTCGTCATCCGCATCAGCAGCCGGGTCGAAGGCCATGTCATGGCCGGTCAAGCGGCTTTCCATCTCGCGCACTTCACGGGCTTCGACGCCCAGGCTCTCGGCCACGGCGTTGACTTCGTCGTTGTTCAGCCAGGCCAGGCGCTTCTTCTGGCTGCGCAGGTTGAAGAACAGCTTGCGCTGGGCCTTGGTGGTCGCAACCTTGACGATCCGCCAGTTCTTCAAGATGAACTCGTGGATTTCCGCACGGATCCAGTGCACGGCAAACGACACCAGGCGTACACCCATTTCCGGGTTGAAACGCTTGACCGCCTTCATCAGGCCGACGTTGCCTTCCTGGATCAGGTCGGCCTGGGCCAGACCGTAGCCGGAGTAACTGCGCGCGATATGCACGACGAAACGCAGGTGCGCCAATACCATCTGGCGGGCTGCTTCGAGGTCCTGCTTGTAGAAGAGGTTACCGGCCAGTTCGCGCTCCTGCTCGGGCGTCAGCAGCGGAATGCTGTTAACGGCATGCACGTAAGCTTCCAGGTTTGCGCCTGGAACCAGAGCATGAACAGGTTGCAAGGAAGTGGACATTCGAATCCTCCGATTCACGAAACGTACGCAGTGTAGCACTGCGCAATCTGACCGGAAGCCACCATCCTGGTTCCCCGGTCAATAGTCAATATCAACCAAATCAATGTGTTAGCGAAGCGTCAAACTAGCGCTTCAGCGGGGGGCCAATTCACGAAGATGCCGCGCCACCGCCAGCCACGCACCGATATACCCCAACAGCACCGCTCCCAGCAATAGGGAGAAGCCGTCGCCTGCGGGCACGCCGGCCAGGGCGAAATCACTGCCATACAATCCGGACAGGCGCACCACGGCATCGTTCAACCAGTTCAAGCCAAAGGCCAACACCAGCCACGACAGCACTCCGGCACCCAGGCCATACAGCGCCCCCATATAAAGAAACGGCCGGCGTACGTAGCTATCGGTGCCGCCGACCAGCTTGATCACCTCGATCTCGGTGCGTCGGTTCTCGATATGCAGGCGAATGGTGTTGCCGATCACCAGCAGCAGCGCCACGATCAGCAAAACCGTGAGGCCAAAAACGAAACGGTCGCCCAACTTGAGGATTGCGCTCAACCGCTCGACCCAGACCAGGTCCAGCTGTGCCTGCTCCACGTTGGGCAGCTCTGCCAAACGCAGACGCAACGCCTCAAGAGTGGCTTTGTCGACTTCCTTGGGCGTTACCAGCACAGCGCCGGGCAACGGATTGCTCGGCAACTCCTTGAGGGCTTCGCCCAACCCGGACTGCTGCTGAAACTCTTCCAGGGCCTTTTCGCGACTGATCCATTCGGCTTCGGCCACGTCATCCATGCTGGCGATTTCTTCGCGCAGGGCCTGGCCCTGGCTATCGCTGGCGTCGATCTTGAGGAACACCGAGATCTGCGCAGCACGCTCCCAGGTGCCGCCAAGACGCTCGACGTTACCGAGCAGCAGCGACAGGCCCATGGGCAGGCTCAGGGCCACGGCCATCACCAGGCAGGTGAAGAAGCTGCCGATCGGCTGCTTGCCGAGGCGGCGCAGGCTGTCGACCAGGCTGGCGCGGTGGCTTTCCAGCCAGGCACGGGTCAGGGTGCGAAAATCCGGCTCGTTGTCCGGCCCCTGTGGCTCGGCATTCTTCGGCGCCGCGCCGACGCGCTGGGAGGGCTGCGGTGGGGGTATGCGCGACGCACTCATTCGCCGGCCTCCCCATCGCCGATCAGGCGGCCGCGTTGCAGGGTGAGCATGCGGTGACGCATGCGCGCGATCAGTGCCAGGTCGTGACTGGCGATCAGCACGCTGGTGCCGAGGCGGTTGATGTCTTCGAATACGCCCATGATTTCTGCCGCCAGACGCGGGTCGAGGTTACCGGTGGGTTCGTCGGCCAGCAGCAGGGCCGGACGATGGACGATGGCGCGGGCGATGCCGACGCGCTGTTGCTGCCCGGTCGACAGGTCGCCGGGGTACAGCTCGGCCTTGTCGCTCAGCGAAACCCGCTCCAGCGCCGAGCCGACGCGGCGGCCGATATCGCTCTTGGACAGGCCGAGGATCTGCAGTGGCAGGGCCACGTTGTCGAACACGCTGCGGTCGAACAGCAGTTGGTGGTTCTGGAACACCACGCCGATCTGCCGGCGCAGGAAAGGAATCTGCGCGTTGCTGATCTGCCCCAGGTCCTGCCCGGCCAGCAGCAGCTTGCCGGAGGTCGGGCGCTCCATGGCCAGCAGCAGGCGCAGCAGCGTGCTCTTGCCGGCGCCGGAGTGGCCGGTGACGAACAAAAACTCGCCGCGGCGCACGCGGAAACTCAACTCATGCAACCCGACATGTCCGTTGGGGTAACGCTTGCCGACCTGCTCGAATCGGATCATCACTGCTCCCGTTGCTGGAAAAGCGCCTGAACGAAGGGTTCGGCCTCGAAGGTGCGCAGATCGTCGATACCTTCGCCAACACCGATGTAGCGAATCGGCAGGCCGAACTGCTTGGCCAGGGCGAAGATCACCCCACCCTTGGCCGTGCCATCCAGCTTGGTCAGGGCCAGGCCGGTCAAGTTCACCGTCTGGTTGAATTGTTTGGCCTGATTGATGGCGTTCTGGCCGGTGCCGGCATCCAGCACCAGCAGCACTTCATGGGGAGCGCTGTCATCGAGCTTGCCGATTACCCGACGGACTTTCTTCAACTCCTCCATCAGATTGTCCTTGGTGTGCAGACGGCCGGCGGTATCGGCGATCAGCACGTCCATGCCGCGGGCCTTGGCGGCCTGCACGGCGTCGAAGATCACCGAGGCCGAGTCGGCGCCGGTGTGCTGGGCGATCACCGGGATCTTGTTGCGCTCGCCCCATACCTGCAGCTGCTCGACGGCGGCAGCGCGGAAGGTATCGCCAGCGGCGAGCATGACCTTCTTGCCCTCGCCCTGCAGCTTCTTGGCCAGCTTGCCGATGGTGGTGGTCTTGCCGGCGCCGTTCACGCCGACCACCAGGATCACGTAGGGACGCTTGGCGCTGTCGATCTGCAGCGGCTGCTCGACCGGGCGCAGCATGGCGGCCAGCTCTTCCTGCAGCGCCTTGAACAGTGCATCGCTGTCGGTCAGTTGCTTGCGCGCGACCCTCTGGGTCAGGCTGCCGATGATCGCGGTGGTGGCCTCGACGCCGACATCGGCGGTGAGCAGGCGGGTCTCGATCTCGTCGAGCAGGTCATCGTCGATGGTCTTCCTGCCGAGGAACAGGCTGGCCATGCCTTCGCCGATGCTGGCGCTGGTCTTCGACAGGCCCTGGCGCAGGCGGGCGAACCAGCCGCCCTTGTTGTCCG
This sequence comes from Pseudomonas sp. G34, assembly GCF_031119625.1. Classification (GTDB taxonomy): domain Bacteria; phylum Pseudomonadota; class Gammaproteobacteria; order Pseudomonadales; family Pseudomonadaceae; genus Aquipseudomonas. Next base: position 38,957 of record NZ_JAVHZV010000021.1, on the reverse strand, counting down.
ACGGCTTGTTCTGCTCGACCACCGGCTCGCTGACCGCCTCGGCCGGTACGGTGAGCACCGCGGCCGGCGTGGCGGGCATGGCGTGCTGAACATCGCTGCCGGTGGCCAGCGGGGCGGGATGCTCGGCCGGTGCGGCCGGTTGTTCGGCAACGGGCTCTGGCAACGCTTCGGGCCCATGACGGGTGGCGTCATCGAGCACGCGCTCAGCGGCTACGGTCGGCGCGCTGAAAACGGGTGTTTCGATCGGGTCGCGTTCGATCGGGTCGCGCTCGATCGGTTCGTGCTCCATGGCCGGCGAGGCCTCGGCTAACGGCTCCTGGGGCGCTGGCTCGGGCGATGCTTGCGGCAGTGCCTCTGGCACCTCGGCCTGCGGCTCGGAGGCAGCTGGCGCAGGCTCGGTCGGCTTCTTGCGCAGCCAGCCGAACAGGCCACGTTTTTCGGCTTTCTCGGCACCCTGCTCGGGGGCCGGGGTCTTGTTGTCGTCTTTTGAACCAAACATGGAGGACGGCTATCTCACTGGGGCGAACGCCATGGCGCCCTTGCACGGGTGGGCTGAAGGGCTTGCAGATGGCTAATTGCAGACTGCCACCGCACAGGACGTGGTCGCCGTTAAAACGGATGCGTATCCTAGCACCTCCGCAGCTGCCACGGCTAAGCCGCACCGCCGTCCTGACGGCCTGCTTCGACGATGCTGCACCGCGCTCACACCCGACCGCAATCCCACGCCCGGCGTGGTTCAACGAGGAGAGAGGTTTGTCCAGTTCACTTGCCCGCCATCTCGCCGGCCTGCTGCTGGCCGTCTGTGCCCTGCCCTTCGGGGCGCAGGCCGCGGCCCCGCAACCCACCCACGAATTCACCCTGGATAACGGCCTCAAGGTCATCGTCCGCGAAGACCACCGCGCCCCCGTGGTGGTCTCGCAGATCTGGTACAAGGTCGGCTCCAGCTACGAGACCGCCGGCCAGACGGGCCTGTCCCATGCCCTGGAACACATGATGTTCAAGGGCAGCCGCAAGCTCGGCCCCGGCGAAGCCTCGCGGGTACTGCGCGACCTGGGCGCCGAGGAAAACGCCTTCACCAGCGACGACTACACCGCCTACTACCAGGTGCTGGCCGCCGATCGCCTGGGCGTGGCCTTCGAGCTGGAAGCCGACCGCCTGGCCAGCCTGCGCCTGCCGCCGGAAGAGTTCGCCCGCGAAATCGAGGTGATCAAGGAGGAACGCCGCCTGCGCACCGACGACAAGCCCTCGGGGCTGGCCTACGAGCGCTTCAAGGCCATGGCCTACCCGGCCAGCGGCTACAGCATCCCGACCATCGGCTGGATGGCCGACCTGGATCGCATGAACGTGCAGGAGCTGCGCCACTGGTACGAAACCTGGTACGTGCCCAACAACGCCACCCTGGTGGTGGTCGGCGACGTTACCGCGGACGCCGTGAAAGCCTTGGCCCAGCGCTATTTCGGCGCGATCCCCAAGCGCGACGTGCCGGCGGCGAAGATTCCCCTGGAGCTGCCCGCGCCGGGTGAGCGGCAGATCACCCTGCACCTGAAGACCCAGTTGCCGAGCCTGATGATGGGCTTCAACGTGCCGGGCCTGGCCACCGCCAAGAACCCGCGAGACGTACACGCCCTGCGCCTGATCGCCGCCCTGCTCGATGGCGGCTACAGCGCACGCCTGGCCACCCGCCTGGAGCGCGGCGAGGAATTGGTCTCCGGCGCCGGCGCCTGGTACAACGGCTACACCCGCGGCGACAGCCTGTTCACGATCTCCGCCACGCCCAACGTGCAGACCGGCAAGACCCTGGAGCAGACCGAGGCGGGCATCTGGCGCGAACTGCAGGATCTGCAGAACAGCGCGCCCTCGGCCGAAGAGCTGGCCCGCGTACGCGCCCAGCTGATCGCCGAGCTGGTCTATGACCGCGACTCGATCAGCAGCCAGGCCACCGCCATCGGCCAGCTGGAAACCGTCGGCCTGTCCTGGAAACTGATCGACCAGGAACTGGCCGAGCTGGAGGCCGTGACCCCGGCCGACATCCAGAACGCCGCCAAGACCTATTTCACCCGCGATCGCCTCAGCGTCGCCCACGTTCTGCCCGAGGAGAAGCGCGATGAGTAAGCGCAACGGTCCGCGCTATGCCCTGCTGGGCTTGTTTCTGATCGCCCTGCTGGCGGCCCTGGCCTTTACCGTCAAGCGTGCACCGGATGCCGTCGAGCCTGGGGCCCAGGCCGCACAAGCCGACGACAGCCAGCTGCAGTCGCTGGCCGAGCTGGATGGCAAGGAGCCGGCCCGCCGCAAACTGGACATCCAGAGCTGGCAGACCGCCGAGGGTGCCAAGGTGCTGTTCGTCGAAGCCCGCGAGCTGCCGATGTTCGACCTGCGCCTGACCTTCGCCGGCGGCAGCAGCCAGGACGGCGAGGTGCCCGGCCTGGCGATGCTGACCAACGCCATGCTCAACGAAGGCGTACCCGGCAAGGACGTCGGCGCCATTGCCGCCGGCTTCGAGAGCCTCGGTGCCGAGTTCGGCAACGGTGCCTACCGCGACATGGCGGTCACCAGCCTGCGCAGCCTCAGCGCCGCCGAGCAGCGCGAACCGGCCCTGAAGCTGTTCGAGCAGGTGATCGGTCAGCCGACCTTCCCCGCCGATTCGCTGGCGCGCATCAAGAACCAGATCCTCGCCGGCTTCGAATTCCAGAAGCAGAACCCGGGCAAGCTGGCCAGCCTCGAGCTGTTCGAGCGCCTGTACGGCCAGCACCCCTACGGTCACCCCAGCGAAGGCACCGCGCAGTCGGTTCCCGGCATCAGCCGCGAACAGCTCAAGGCCTTCCATGCCAAGGCCTACGCCGCTGGCAACGCGGTGATCGCGGTGGTTGGCGACCTGTCCCGCGAGGAAGCCGAAGCCATGGCCGCCGAGGTCTCTGCCGCGCTGCCCAAGGGTCCGGCGCTGGCGAAGACCGTCGAGCCCGAGGCGCCCAAGCCTGGTTTGAGCCATATCGAGTTTCCGTCCAACCAGACCCACCTGCTGATCGCCCAGCTCGGCATCACCCGCAAGGATCCGGACTACGCAGCGCTGTACCTGGGCAACCAGGTGTTCGGTGGCGGCGGTTTCGGCACCCGGTTGATGACCGAAGTCCGCGAAAAGCGCGGCCTGACCTATGGCGTGTATTCCGGGTTTACCGCCATGCAGGCCCGCGGCCCGTTCATGATCAACCTGCAGACCCGCGCCGAACTCAGCGAAGGCACCCTGCAACTGGTCAAGGACCTGCTGCGCGACTTCATCGCCAACGGCCCGACCCAGCAAGAGCTGGACGCCGCCAAACGCGAAATGGCCGGCAGCTTCCCACTGTCCACGGCCAGTAACGCAGCCATCGTCGGCCAGCTCGGCGCCATCGGTTTCTACGACCTGCCGCTGACCTATCTGGAAGACTTCATGGCCCAGGTACAGGCGCTCAGCGTCGACCAGGTCAAGGCGGCCATGGCCAAGCACCTCGATCCCGAGGCCCTGGTGATCGTCAGTGCCGGGCCAACGGTCGAGCAGAAGGAACTGCCGCCGCCCACCGACAAGCCGGCTGAACAGCCCGCTGCCGTACCGGAGCACTGATGGCCAGACGACCGACCTCCGGCAAAGCGCCCGTCGCCCACGGCGGCGATGGCCAGCTGCGGATCATTGCCGGCCAATGGCGCAGCCGCCAGTTCAGCTTCCCCATGGCTCACGGCCTGCGGCCCACGCCCAACCGTGTGAGGGAAACCCTGTTCAACTGGCTGGCGCCTTACGTCGAAGCCGCCAAGGTGCTCGACCCCTTCGCCGGCAGCGGCGCGCTGTTTCTCGAAGCGCTGTCGCGCGGCGCCGGCAGCGCCCTGGCCCTGGACCTCAACCCGACTGCGGTAACCAGCCTGCGCGGCCACCTGGCCACCCTGCGTTGCGAAAACGGCCAGGTGCTGCAAAGCGATGCACTCGCCTACCTGCAGAGCCAGCCGGCCACGCCGTTCGACCTGGTGTTCCTCGACCCACCGTTCAGCCAGAACCTGCTGCTGCCCGCCTGCACGCTGCTCGAAGAGCGCGGCTGGCTGGCCGCCGACGCCTGGGTCTACACCGAGAGCGAGCAGGTGCCATCGAGCCTCGGCATGCCCGGCAACTGGCGCCTGCACCGTGAGCAGAAGGCCGGGCAGGTGCATTACGCACTGTGGGAGCGACGCGATGCCTGAGCCCACCCTGGCCTTGCGCAACGCGCTGGTTGAGCAAGGCCTGGAGCTGCGTGCACAAGAGGCCTCCGACTGGCAGGGCGAAATTCCCCTGCCTGCCGATATCGCCAGGTTCTACCGCGAGATCGGCCCCGATGATTGCAACCTGGCCACCGCCGGCAACTCGTTCTTCATTCCGGCTCTGGCTCGCCTGTGGCGCATGCAGGCCGGCTACCGCTGGCATGGCATCAGCGGGGAGCGCCTGACCGGCTGGCACGACGACTGGCTGGTGGTTGCCGACCAGGGTGGCGACCCGTTCATCTTCGAGACAAGTAGCGGCAAGGTGCTGCACGACCGCCATGGTGGCGGCAGCTGGCAACCCGCACCGATATTCGACAGCCTGGAACAGATGATCGCCTGCCTCGCCACATTCGACGCCACCTGGAACAGTGCCGGTGAAGACATCTTTCTCGACGACTACAGCGTCAACCCACGGCACCGCGAACGGCTGATCGATGCGCTGGCCCCCTTGCTGAGCAGCCGATCTGCCGCGCAATCGCTGGCCGACGAGTTCGGCTGGTAATCAGTGTGACGGCCCAGGAGATGAACGGCCGAGCCCTCTTCACGGCTGCCTGGTGGCTGCCCGGCCCGCATCTGCAAACCCTCTGGGGCTCGCTGTGCCGCCGCCCACCAGTACTCGAGCGGCAGCGCGAGCGCCTGTGGCTGGAAGACGGCGACTTTCTCGACCTCGACTGGCATGGCCCGCACCAGGCCCACGCGCCCCTGGTGCTGGTGCTGCACGGCCTGACCGGTTCCTCCAGCTCCCACTACGTGCTCGGCCTGCAACGCCAGCTGGCTGCCCAGGGCTGGGCCAGCGTGGCGCTGAACTGGCGCGGCTGCTCGGGGGAACCCAACCTGCTGCCCCGCGGCTACCACTCCGGCGCCAGCGAAGACCTCGCCGAGACCATCCGCCACCTGCAAGCCAAGCATCCCCTGGCGCCGCTGTATGCGGTGGGCTATTCACTGGGCGGCAATGTGCTGCTCAAGTACCTCGGCGAGAGCGGCGCCGACAGCGGCCTGCAAGGCGCCGCCGCGGTGTCGGTGCCGTTTCGCCTCGATCAGTGTGCCGATCGCATCGGCGTGGGTTTTTCGCGGGTCTACCAGGCGCACTTCATGCGCGCCATGGTTGCCTATGTGAAGGACAAGCAACGCCTGTTCGCCCACCAGGGTCAGGCCGATCGCCTGTCGATGCTGGAAAAGCTCGGCCCGCTGGAGGGCATGCGCACCTTCTGGGACTTCGACGGGCGCATCACCGCGCCGCTGCACGGCTTCGAAAACGCCGACGACTACTATCGCCGCTCGTCGAGCCGCTACTACCTGGGCCGCATCCAGACGCCGACGTTGATGATCCAGTCCAGCGACGACCCCTTCGTCTATCCCCATAGCCTGCCCGAGGCCGATGAACTGCCGGCCTGCATCACCTTCGAATTGCATGCCAAGGGCGGCCATGTCGGCTTCGTCGACGGCTCGCCGCGCCGGCCCGGCTATTACCTGGAACGGCGTCTTCCTGAATGGCTGGCAGGGCTGGCGACCTGAGCCGGATCGATCAGGGTGAGCGTTGCGCCCTAGGTGCTGCCGAGTCGGCGCAAGCCTGTTTGACGCATCACGGTGCTTACCCGAGAACTCCAGCGGTAGCCCAAGCGTGCTCGCCCTTCTCCTGCTGACGTGGAGCGAGCCCCTCTACAACGAGGCTTTGCGCCCTCTGGTCATCGCCGCCTGGATCGCCCTGGCGTGCCGGTTGCCAGCATTCGCCCTGCACCTGCGCGCGGGTGCCAGTACGCCCTGGGTGCGTGCCATGCTTGGCCGCGAGGGAAACGCTGCGCTACCATCCGCGACTCTTGCCGCCTCGAACAGGACGAAGCGATGAATCGAGTGTTATACCCAGGCACCTTCGACCCCATTACCAAGGGGCATGGCGATCTGGTCGAGCGCGCCGCGCGCCTGTTCGACAGCGTGGTTATCGCGGTCGCCGCCAGCCCGAAGAAGAATCCGCTGTTCTCTCTCGAACAGCGCGTGGAGCTGGCCCGGGAAGTCACCCGGCATCTGCCCAACGTCGAAGTGATCGGCTTTTCCACGCTGCTCGCCTCGTTCGCCAAGGAGCAGGGCGCCAACGTGCTGCTGCGCGGCCTGCGCGCCGTCTCGGATTTCGAGTACGAATTCCAGCTGGCCAACATGAACCGCCAACTGGCCCCGGAGCTGGAAAGCCTGTTCCTCACCCCGTCGGAAAAGTACTCGTTCATTTCCTCGACCCTGGTGCGAGAAATCGCCAACCTGGGCGGCGATATCAGCAAGTTCGTGCACCCGGCCGTTGCCGATGCGCTGACCGAACGCTTCAAGGCGCGCTGACCCGGCAACGTTTGCATGCTTGAGCGCCATATGGCGCGCGGGCGTGCGCTGGCGGTGACAATCCGGCACAATCGCGGCTATCTGTTCGATTGTGTCGCGGCCGGTGGCCCGGCAGGAGCTTGCCTTTCATGTCCCTGATCATTACCGACGATTGCATCAACTGCGACGTCTGCGAACCAGAGTGCCCGAACGCGGCAATTTCCCAGGGTGAGGAGATCTACGTGATCGACCCCAACCTGTGCACCGAATGCGTCGGCCACTACGACGAGCCGCAGTGCCAACAGGTCTGCCCCGTGGACTGCATCCCCCTCGACGAGAACAACGTCGAGAGCAAGGAGCAGCTGCTGGCCAAGTACAAAGCCCTGACCGGCAAGGCCTGATAATGCGCCGCCACCCTCGCGGCCTGCATTCCCTGCGCGCACTCTCTGGCGCGCTGCTTCTGCTGCTCAGCCTCGGCCTGCAGGCCGTCGAACGCCCGGGCAGCAGCGCCATCGCCAGTGCCCACCCCGCCGCCACGGTAGCCGGCAAGGAAACCCTGGCGCTGGGCGGCAATGCCTTCGACGCTGCCGTGGCCATCAGCGCCGCGCTCGCCGTGGTCGAGCCCTACGGCTCCGGCCTTGGCGGCGGCGGTTTCTTTCTGCTGCGCAGCGCCGACGGCCATTACGATTTTCTCGACGCCCGCGAACGTGCGCCTGGTGCGGCGCATGCCGATCTCTATCGCCGCGATGGCCAGGTGCAGCCAGCGCTGTCCCGCGATGGCGCACTCGCTGCCGCCATTCCAGGCCTGCCCGCTGCACTGGTCGAACTGGCCGAGCAGCACGGCAGGCTGGCCTTGCGCGACAGCCTGGCGCCGGCCATCCGCCTGGCACGCGAAGGCTTTCCGGTCGACCGCGTATACCGTGACCGAGCGACGATGCGCCTGGCCGCGATGCGCGACGACGCGGAAACCGCGCGGCTGTTCCTCGATAGCGGCGAGGTTCCCGCAGAAGGCACCCTGCTGCGCCAGCCGGAGCTGGCCGACACCCTGCTGACGCTGGCCAAGCATGGCCGCGATGGCTTCTATGCCGGCCCCTTGGCCGAGCGCCTGGTCGCCGGCGTGCGCGCCGCTGGCGGTATCTGGACGCTGCAGGATCTGGCCGACTACCGCACCGTACAGCGCCAACCGATTCGCGTGCCACTGGCCGAAGGCCGCGAGCTGATCAGCGCGCCGCCGCCTTCGGCCGGCGGTGTGGCCCTGGCCCAGAGCCTGTTGATGCTGCAACAACTGACCTGGCGCGAGGCCGACCCGCTGCAGCGCACCCACCTGGTGGTGGAAACCCTGCGCCGGGCCTACCGCGACCGCGGCCAGCTGGGCGACCCGGATTTCGTCGAAAACCCTGCTGCTCGCCTGCTCAACCCCGAATACCTGCAACGCCTGAGCCGCAGTATCGATCCGCACGACGCCACACCGAGCAGCGAACTGCCGCCGGCCGGTACCTGGAAGGAAGGCGACCACACGACCCACTTCACCGTACTGGACGCCGACGGCAACGCGGTGAGTGCGACGCTGTCGATCAACCTGCCATTTGGCGCCGCCTTCACGGTGCCGGGCACCGGTGTGGTGCTCAACGATGAGATGGACGATTTCGCCGCCGACCTGAGCGGCGCCAACGCCTATGGACTCGCCGGCAGCCAGGCCAACGCGATTGCCGCCGGCAAGCGCCCGCTGTCGAGCATGAGCCCGACCTTCATCGACAGCCCAGGGGAATTCACCAGCTTCGGCACGCCGGGTGGCAGCCGCATCCCGAGCATGGTGCTGTTGTCGATCCTGCAGTACCTGGACGGTCAGCCCATCGCCAGCTGGCCGGCGGTGCCGCGCTACCATCACCAATACCTGCCGGACGTCATCGAGCACGAGCCGCAGGCCTTCAGCGCCGCCCAGATCGCCGAGCTGCAGGCGCGTGGCTACACGCTCAAGAACGTGGGCCGCGAGTACGGCAACCAGCAGGTGCTGCGCTGGAACAAGGCCAGCGGCCAGGTCGAAGCGGCCAGCGACCCACGGGGCATCGGCAACAGCGCGGTACAAACCAGCCGCTGAAAAACCCCAGGCAATAAAAAACCCCTCAGCGAGGGGCTTTTCATTGGTCGACCTGTGCGCTTACTGGCGCTGGTTGTAGCCGTCACCGGTGCAACCCAGGCAGCGCACGAACGCCGCCTTGCCCGGCTCGACCACCAGCGCACGGCCGGTGGCGCCGATGCCGCCACCCAACGCCGAGAACGGCAGGGCGACGACGAACGCCGCTGCGCCAATGGCGGTGGCGCCGATCAGCAGCGGACGGGCGATCAGCAGGTCACCGATCATGGCGAAGCCATCCGGAGCCTGAACGGTGTAGAGCGGGTCACCGCTGGCGTTCTGCTGCACTTCTTGCGCATTGGCGGTCAGCGCCAGCGAGGCAGCAGTCAGCGCCAGAACAGCAGCGCAAGAGCGAAACAGTTTCATGGGGCGATCCTTCAAAGGTATACGGTGGATACCGCTAACTATAACAGTGCGCTGGCGATTGTCGCGTGATGGCCGTCAATCGCTGAACAAGTGGTCACGTTATCGGATGAAACGCCTTATCGCTGACATTTCGGGCAATAAACGCTGGCTCGCTGCCCCAGCTTCACCTCGCGCAAGGTGCTGCCGCAGACCTTGCAGAACTGGCCGCCACGGCCATAAGCGAACAGCTCCTGCTGAAAATAGCCGGGCTGGCCGTCACCGCCGATGAAATCGCGCAGCGTGGTACCGCCACGCTCGATGGCATGGGCCAATACCCGCTTGATCTCGCCGGCCAGGCGCACGTAGCGAGCCCGCGATACCGTGCCGGCAGCGCGGCGCGGGTCGATACCGGCGGCGAACAGCGCCTCGGTCGCGTAGATGTTGCCCACCCCGACCACCACGGCGTTATCCATGATGAACGGTTTGACCGCCACCGCCTTGCCCCGCGACAGCTGATACAGGCGCTCGCCATCGAACAGCTCGGTCAGCGGCTCGGGCCCCAAGCGCACCAGCAACTCGTGCTCCAGCGGCAGCTCGCTCCACAGCATGGCACCGAAGCGCCGCGGGTCGGTGTAACGCAGCGCCAGGCCGGACTCCAGCTCGATGTCGACATGCTCGTGCTTGGCCGCCGGCAGCCCGGCCTCGACCAGACGCAGATTGCCGGACATGCCCAGGTGGCTGATCAACGTACCGACCTCGGCCTTGATCAGCAGGTACTTGGCGCGTCGCTCCACGGCCTCGATGCGCTGCCCGGACAGGCGCACGTCCAGGTCCTCGGGGATCGGCCAGCGCAAACGCCGCTCACGGACGATCACCCGGCTGACGCGCTGGCCAATGAGGTGGGGCGCGATACCACGGCGGGTGGTTTCGACTTCTGGCAATTCGGGCATGGTGGCTACTTCGGCAGGCTGGCAAGGCAGCCACCCTAGGGGCTGCCTCGCCGTGGCGTCAACAGGGCGAGTCAGGCGGCGCCGAGGTCGCGGATGCTCTCGCGCAGGCTCTCGAAGTCATACCCCGAGAGGCCGACATAATCGAGGATCAGCGGCTCGATGCTCTGCCACTCGTGATCTTCACTCTGGTTGCCGAGTACCTGATAACAGCGGCAGATGTGCTCGGCCATCTTGAGGATCGCCAACAGGTTTTTCAGCTGTGCATCACGGTCGTTGTCTTCGGCAAAGATGGCCAGGGCGTTGTGATGATTGGCGATGGCATCACACAGATGAAGAGGCAGGTTCCACGATTTGGCAGTGTAGTAACCGACCACCGCATGGTTGGTGTTGAGCAGGCGGTTCTCGGTGTCGACGATGCGCTGCTCACCGCTGGCTTTGGCGTAGGACTCTTCGAGCACCGTCATGTAATCGGGAAAGCGCTTGAGCATCAACGGGATGCCGCAATTGTGAAACAGGCCCAGGGTGTAGGCCTCATCCACGGACTCGTAACCGATGCGCTTGGCCAGGGTCAGGCTGGTCATGGCCACGTCCTGGGCGGTGTCCCAGAAGCGGTTGAGGGTGACGATGGTCTCGTCGCTCATCTCGCCGCGGATCGACAGGGCGTTGACCATATTGATCACCGAACGGCTGCCCAGCAGGTTGACCGCCCGCTGGATCGAGCCGATGCGGTTGGCCAGGCCGAAGTACGGCGAGTTGACGATTTTCAGCAACGCCCCGGACAACCCCGGATCCTGGCTGATCAGCCGCGCGATAGCCTTCAGGTCCGGATTGGGCATGTACTGCTCGAACTGCAGATCCACCATGATCTGCGGTTGCGGCGGCACGCTGATGCCTTGCAGAAACGCCTGGATCTGCTCAGCGGAGAGTTCTTTTTCCATGGGGGCGACGAGGCAAAAGGTGATGGAGTATGCAGTCTACCCTGTGCGTGATGACAATGCGCCCGACGGTTACAGAACAAATCTGCAGGTCGTCGCCTGGCCTGAACTTCGCGGCTTACCACGCCCCGAATATTGCTCACTCAGCATATTCAGAGAGGTGTTTTCGATGAGCAAGTCCCTGACAGGCAAGCGTATCGCTCTGCTGGTTACCGACGGTTTCGAACAGGTGGAGCTGACCGGCCCGAAAAAGGCGCTCGAAGAGCTCGGCGCCAGCGCTGAGATCCTTTCCAGCCAATCCGGCAAGGTCACCGGCTGGAACCATACCACCCCGGCCGACACCTTCACGGTCGACAAGACCTTCGATACCGCCAGGATCGACGATTACGACGCCATCGTGCTGCCCGGCGGGGTGGTCAATGCCGACACCATTCGCCTCGACGAGATGGCCGTGGAGCTGGTCAAGGATGCTGCCAAGGCCAACAAGCCGATCGCGGTGATCTGCCATGGCGCCTGGATTCTCGCCACCGCCGACCTGCTCAAGGGCAAGACCCTGACCAGCTACCCCTCGCTGACCGACGACCTGAAGAACGCCGGCGCCAACTGGGTGGACAAGGAAGTGGTGGTCGACGGCAAGCTGATCAGCAGCCGCACCCCGGATGATCTGCCGGCCTTCAACGAGAAGCTGATCGCCGCGCTCGCGGCCTAAAGCCAGGCCGTGGACACTGCCGTAAACCACGGCCGCGCGTCCACGGCTTGCAACTGCGGCAAGCAGCTGCCGGGCTCCTCGTTTAGAATGCGCGTTTTTTGCGACGGAGCCCACCATGTCCCTGCCCAGCCTGCGCCTGAAAGCCAACGCCGACCGACGCCTGCGCGCCGGCCACCTGTGGGTCTACAGCAACGAGATCGATGTCGCCGTCACGCCGCTCAACGCCTTCGAGGCCGGTGACCAGGCGATTCTCGAAGCCGCCGGCGGCAAGCCGCTGGGCATCGTCGCCCTGAGCCCCAACAACCTGATCTGCGCGCGCCTGCTGTCACGCGACGTCAAGCACGTGCTGGACAAATCCCTGCTGGTGCATCGCCTCAACGTGGCCCTGAGCCTGCGCGAGCGCCTGTTCGACCAGCCCTGCTACCGCCTGGTGTATGGCGACTCCGATCTGCTGCCGGGCCTGGTGGTCGACCGTTTCTTCGACATTCTCGTGGTGCAGCTGGCCTCGGCGACCATGGAGCGCCACAAGGACGATGTGCTGGCAGCGCTGATTCAGGTCATCAAGCCCAGCGGCATCCTCCTCAAGAACGATTCCGCGGCCCGCGATGCCGAAGGCCTCGAGCGCTACGTGGATACCGCCTTTGGTGTGGTGCCGCAGTGGGTTGCCCTGGAAGAGAACGGCGTGAAGTTCGAAGCGCCGGTGATCGAAGGCCAGAAAACCGGCTGGTTCTATGACCACCGCATGAACCGCGCGCGTCTGGCGCCCTATGTGCAGGGCAAGCGGGTGCTCGACCTGTTCAGCTACATCGGCGGCTGGGGCGTGCAGGCGGCGGCGTTCGGCGCCAGCGAAGTGTTCTGCGTGGACGCCTCGGCCTTCGCCCTCGACGGCGTGGAGCGCAACGCCACGCTCAACGGTTTTGCCGAGAAGGTCACCTGCGTGGAAGGCGACGTGTTCGCCGCGCTGCGTGAACTGAAAGCCGCCGAAGAGCGTTTCGACGTGGTGATTGCCGACCCACCCGCCTTCATCAAGCGCAAGAAGGACATCAAGAACGGCGAAGCGGCCTATCGCCGTCTCAACGAAACCGCCATGCGCCTGCTCAACAAGGACGGCATTCTGGTCAGCGCCAGCTGCTCCATGCACCTGGACGAAGACAATCTGCAGAACATCCTGCTGACCAGCGCCCGCCACCTGGATCGCAACATCCAGCTGCTCGAACGCGGCGCCCAGGGCCCGGATCATCCGGTGCACCCGGCCATCGCCGAAACCCGTTACATCAAGAGCCTGACCTGCCGCCTGCTGCCCAACAGCTGACGACAAGCCCTGCCCGCCCCGCAGAGGGCGGGCGCCGCAGGCCCCAGGTGCCCTATCGCTGGCGCTGCCAGGCAGGGCGTACGCGCTCGCGGCCCTCACGCCGCCACGGCTCAGTGGCATGAACGGGCAGCCCCTGCGCAACACGCCCCCCAGCCGATGATTCGCTTCGCCCTGCGACTTGATCACCATGGCGCTCGCCATGTGCGCGGGCACGCCGCTGCCAGCTGCCGCCCCGCCACACTCAGCATGCCCAACAAGCAGCCAATCGCCACAGATTTTGGCTCGCCGCCGTCTGGCCAGGGCATTGCGACAGATCGTCGCAGCCGCGGCACCGGGCATCGGGTTCCGCCACATCCTGCACAAACCAGCTAGCGTTAACCAAAAGCCGGGCCGATCGACTTCGACGCCCACCGGGCGTCGCCGCTGCGCCGTATCGTCCAGGCGAATATTCCCGAGACCGCCCTGTTCAAGGATTCACCGATGCCCCAGCTACTGATTGCCGACGACCATACGCTCATGCGCGAAGGGCTCAAGCGCCTGTTCGAGCTGTACGAGGACGTGCAGGTGGTCGCCGAAGCAGCCGATGGCACCCAGGCGCTGGAAAAATTGCGCAGCGTTTCGGTCGACCTGCTGCTGCTCGATATCAGCATGCCCGGCCTCAGCGGTGAAGCCCTGATCGCACGGATCGCCGATCAACACCCTGCGCTGCCCATCCTGATGCTCAGCATGCACAACGACCCTCACGTGGCCATGCGCCTGATGCGCGGCGGCGCCAAGGGTTACGTCACCAAATGTCAGTCCCCGGAAGTACTCGTCGAGGCGGTGCGAACGGTCGCCAGCGGCAAGCGCTACATCGACCCGTCGCTGATGGAGGCGATTGCCCTCAACAGCCTCAAACCCGCGAGCAGAAGCGGGCTCGACAGCCTGACCAATCGGGAATTCCAGATCATGCGCCTGCTTGCCGCCGGGTTGAGCGTCAACCAGATCGCCAATCAGTTGACCATCAGCAACAAGACCGTCAGTACCCACAAGATAAACTTGATGGAGAAGATGAATTTTTCCAGCAACGCGGACCTTGTCCGCTACGCCTCCAGCCTGCTGAGTTCTGACATCGCATAAGGAAATCCCTAGCTGTTTGCGGCCATTAAAACCCGGATAAATATCAGTCAAATCCGATGCACCAAAGATGATGCTTCATGCATCCTGACTACAATCCAAAGGAATGCACGGTTACCGCGCTGGAGCTTTGCTCGCTTGAAGCCCCGTTGCGCGAGAACCTGAGCCAGTACGCCACGGAGCCGTAAATGCGCCAAACCCCAGTTTCCCTCCTTGCTCCCCTGCTTATCCTGGCTGTCGGCATCGCTGCCGTGGTACTCGTCGAACAAAGGCTGGTAGGCCTGCCGGCGGCCGTCCTCGGGCTGCTCGTGGTTGGCGCGGCGGCCATCGTCGGCTTGCGCCTCAAGGGCACCCAGCCCGGGAGCCCTGCACAGGCAAATGCCCAGGAGAACGCACCGGCAGACGCGGACGCCAGCGTCGAGCAGCTGTGCGGCCAGGTGCTGCCGCTGTGGTCGCAGCACATCGAGAACGCTCGCAGCCATACCGAAGAATCCATCAGCTCCCTGAGCGAGCGCTTCGCCCAGCTCGCCACCCGGATCCAGAGCAGCCTGGGGGGCAGCACCGAACGCGAAGCCGGCAAGCGTCTGGTGGCGCTGCTGTCGAGCTGTGAGTACGAACTGGACATGATCATCGTCGCCCTGCGCGACGCCCTGGCCAGCAAGGAGTCGCTGCTCCAGGAAATCACCCAGCTGTCCAACTTCACCGACCAGTTGCAGGACATGGCGCAAGACGTCGCCAATATTGCCAAGCAGACCAACCTGCTGGCCCTCAATGCCGCCATCGAAGCCGCACGGGCCGGCGAGAGCGGTCGCGGCTTCGCGGTGGTCGCCGACGAGGTGCGCAAGCTGTCGTCGATGTCGGGTGATACCGGCCAGCGCATCGGCGAAACCGTGGTGATCGTCAACGATGCCATCCACAAGACCCTGGGCATTTCCCAGGAATACACCAAGACCGACACCGCCACCCTGAACAAGGCCAGCGACGTGATCGCCGGGGTGATCAGCCGTTTCAAGCAGAACGCCAGCGACATCGTCCACCACAACGAGACCATGCGCACGCAGAGCGAATCGGTCGCCCAGGACATCTCCGAAGTGCTGGTATCGCTGCAGTTCCAGGATCGCATCAGCCAGACCCTCGGCCATATCGCCGCCGACCAGGACAAGCTGCATGCCCTCATCCAGGAGCGCGATGCCCAACGCCGGCAGAACCTGCCGATGGCCAGCCCGGATAGCGAGCGCTGGCTGAGCGAGTTGGCGCAAACCTACACCACGCCCGAGCAGCACGGTATTCACCGCGGTGAAAGCAGCGCCAAACGCAACGATTCCGACATCACGTTTTTCTGAGGTAGCTCATGAGCAAGACCGTTCTCATCGTCGACGACTCCGCGTCCATCCGCCAGGTCGTCAGCATCACGCTCAAAGGCGCCGGCTATCAGGTCATCGAAGGCTGCGACGGCAAGGACGCGCTCACCAAGCTCGACGGCCGCAAGGTGCACCTGATCATCAGTGACGTGAACATGCCGAACATGGACGGCATCACCTTCGTCAAGAACGTCAAGCAGCTGCCCGCCTACAAGTTCACCCCGGTGATCATGCTCACCACCGAAGCCGGTGAGGCCCGCAAGGAAGAAGGCCGCGCAGCGGGCGCCAAGGCCTGGGTGGTCAAACCGTTCCAGCCAGCGCAGATGCTCACCGCCGTGTCCAAGCTGATCCTGCCATGAACGACGCCCAGGCCGAGAGCCTCTACCGCATCCTGCCGCTGGAGGGTGGCCTGACCATCTACAGCGCCAACGAGCACCTGCAACTGCTGATGCAGGCGCTGGCCTGCGATGTGGAGGTGGAGCTCGACCTCGGCGGCGTCGACGAGCTGGATTGTGCCGGCCTGCAGCTGCTGATCCTCGCCAAGCAGGAAGCGGCGCGCATGAACTGCGCCCTGCGCCTGACCAACCACAGCCCCGCCGTGATCGAGGCCTTCGAGCTGAGCGGGCTGGGCACCTTCTTTGGCGACCCCATCCTGATCCAGCCGGCCAGCGAGTAATCACCATGAACATGGACGAAGTGCTGCAGGTGTTCATCGCCGAAAGCCAGGAACTGCTGCAACAGATGGAACAAGCCCTGCTGCAGCTGGAGAACGATCCGGACGACGCCGACACCATCAATGCCATCTTCCGTGCCGCCCATACCATCAAGGGTTCGGCCGGGCTGTTCGGCCTCGACGTGATCGTTGCCTTCACCCATATCGCCGAAAGCGTGATGGATCGGGTGCGCAACGGCGAGCTGCGCTTCGACAAGGACATGACCGCGCTGTTCCTGCAGGTCGGCGACCATCTGGGCCGGCTGGTGGCGCTGGTCGACAGCGGTGCCGACCTGCACAACCTCGAAGCCGATACGCAGATCGCCCATCAGCAGCTTGGCGAACAGCTTTCCCGGTACCTGGAGCCTGCGCCGCGCAGCGAGCCGGTACCGGCGGCCGCCCCGCGCATCGAGCGCGGCCGGGAAAACGGTGTCGGCGCCGACCACTGGCACCTGTCGCTGCGTTTCGGCCCGGACACCCTGCGCAATGGCATGGACCCGCTCGGCCTGTTCCGCTACCTGAATACCTTCGGGCAGATCATCAGCATCGTGCCGCTGCTGGAGCGCATTCCGAGCGCCGCGGAAATGGATCCGGAAACCTGCTACCTGGGTTTCGAGGTGGCCTTCGCCAGCGATGCCGACAAGGCCACCATCGAGGGGGCCTTCGAGTTCGTGCGCGAAGACAGCCTGATCCGCATCCTGCCGCCCAACAGCAAGTCGGATGAATACCTGGAGCTGATCCGCGCGCTGCCGGAAGAAGACATGCGCCTGGGCGAGATCCTCATGCGCTGCGGCACCCTGACCGCCAACGAGCTACAAGAGGTGCTGCACGCCCAGGTACAGGGCCAGCAACGGGAGGAGCCACGGCCGATCGGCCGGGTGCTGGTCGAGGAAAGCCTGGTGCAGCCACCGGTGATCGCCGCCGCCCTGCAAAAGCAGCAACAGATCAAGGAAAACCGCAGCAACGAGAACAGCCTGATTCGCGTCGACGCCGGCAAGCTGGACCGCCTGATCGACCTGGTTGGCGAGCTGATCATCGCCGGCGCTGGCGCGCGGATGACCGCCCAGAAGTGCGGCGATCCGGAAATGTCCGAAGCCACCGAACTGCTCTCGCGCCTGGTCGAAGAAGTCCGCGATTCGGCATTGCCGCTGCGCATGGTGCAGGTCGGCAGCACCTTCAATCGCTTCCAGCGGGTGGTTCGCGATGTAGCCGGTGAAATTGGCAAGGATATCGCCCTATCCATCAGTGGCGGCGAAACCGAACTGGATAAAACCGTGGTCGAGCGCATCACCGACCCGCTCACTCACCTGGTGCGCAATGCCATGGATCATGGCATCGAGCCGGTGGAAACCCGTCTGGCCCGCGGCAAGCCCGCCCAGGGCAAGGTGTCTCTCAATGCCTACCACGACGCGGGCAGCATCGTGCTGGAAGTCAGTGACGACGGCGGCGGCCTGGACGCCCAGCGGATTCTCGCCAAGGCCCGTGAGCGCGGCCTGGTGAGCGAAGGGCAGACACCGAGCGAAAAGGAAATCTTCGCGCTGATCTTCGAGCCCGGGTTCTCCACCGCCGAACAGGTCAGCAACCTGTCCGGGCGTGGCGTTGGCATGGACGTGGTCAAGCGCAACATCGCCGCCCTGCGCGGCACCATCGAGCTGGACAGCACCCTGGGCCAGGGCACGCGCATCCGTATCCGCCTGCCCCTGACCCTGGCGATCATCGACGGTTTCCTGGTCAGCGTCGGCCAGGCCGGCTACGTGATCCCCCTGCAGATGGTCGAGGAATGCATCGAGCTGCCCGCCAACACCTCGTTCAAGCGCGGCCACCTGGAACTGCGCGGCCGGATGCTGCCCATCGTGCGCCTGCGCGACCTGTTCAAGGAGCAAGGCCAGCCGCCGCGCCGCGAAAGCGTGGTGGTGGTGCGCCAGGCCGGGCTGCGCGCCGGCCTGGTGGTCGACCACCTGGCCGGCGAGTTCCAGACCGTGATCAAGCCCCTGGGCAAGGTTTTCGAGGGCTGCCAGGGCCTCGGTGGCTTCACCATTCTGGGCGACGGCAACGTGGCCCTGATCCTCGACATTCCCAGCCTGCTCACCCAGCTGACCAGCGCCCCTGAAACACGCACCGAGAGGCTTGAAGCATGAGCACGCTGGTCACTGCCTCTCCGGAGCCGGCACAGCAGTACCTCACCTTCGTGCTGGGCGACGAGCATTACGCCGTCGATACCCTGCACGTGCGGGAAATTCTCGAGTGCACGCGGTTCACCCCGGTACCGCGCATGCCAGCAGCGGTGAGGGGGGCCACCAATCTGCGCGGCTCGGTGGTGCCGGTGATCGACTTGCAGGCGCGCTTCAACGGTCAGCTGACCCCGCTGGGCAAGCGCACCTGCATCGTGATTCTCGACATGCCGGACGAAGAACGCCCCCAGGCCATCGGCGTGCTGGTGGATACCGTCAATGCGGTGCGCGAAATCCACCCGGCCGATATCCAGCCGGCGCCGTCGTTCGGCAGCCATTTGCGTAGCGAATTCATCACCGGTGTCGTGCGCCTGGAGGGGCGCTTCGTCACCTTGCTGGCACTCGCCCAGGTACTCGATCTAGCAGCACTCGGCAGCCCGCCGAACACAGAAAGCGACTGAGCCGACGGGCTTGACTCCATTAGCGATCTCCACACGAAAGGATTTGTACCATGCTCAGTAACTTCAAGATCGGTACCCGGCTCATCGTCGCCTTCATCCTGGTCGCCTCGATCAGTGCCATCGTCGGCCTGGTCGGGCTGTCCAATGCCTCGACCATCAACACCATGGCCGACCGGATGTACGACCGGGAGCTGATAGGGCTGTCCAAGATCAAGGATGCCAACATCAATCTGCTCTCCATTGGTCGGGCGCGCGCCAACTACTTGCTGGCCACCACCCAGCAGGAGCGTGAGCGCATTGCCAGCGAAATCGCCCACACCAGCGAAACCGCCCGAACCCTGATGGACGAAGCCCGCAAGCTGTTCTCCAGCGACCGGGCCATGGAGCTTTTCCGCGAGTCCGACGCGGTCTGGAAGGACTATCAGGACAGCATCGCGAAAACCCTGCGAATAGCCGCCGCGCAGAACCTGTATGCCGAGAACCCGGAACTGCAGCAGCAATTGAGCGAAACCCGTGCCCATGGCGACAAGATCGGCGCGATCTTCTCCGAACTCTCGGCGATGAAGGAAGCCAACGCCAGCACCGCCAGCGATGAGACCACCGCGATCTACAATTCCAGTCGCACCATCCTGATCGCCCTGATCATCGGTGGCGTGTTGCTGGGTATCGTCCTTGGCTTCCTGATCAGCCGCAGCATCACCCGCCCGCTGGGCCGGGCCGTCGACGCGGCGAACCTGCTGGCCGAAGGTGACCTGCGCGTCAACCTGGAGAGCAAGGCGCGCGATGAAACCGGCCAATTGCTCAATGCCATGAGCAACATGAGCGCCAAGCTGGCGCAGATCATCGCCGAGGTGCGCGGCTCGGCCGACTCGCTGTCCAGCGCCTCCGAGGAAATTTCCTCCACCGCCCAGAGCATGAGCCAGGCCGCCTCCGAGCAGGCCGCCTCGGTCGAGGAGACCAGCGCCTCGATGGAGCAGATGTCCGCCTCCATCGCCCAGAACACCGAGAACGCCCGGGTCACCGATGGCATGGCCAGCAAGGCCGCCAACGAAGCCGGCGAAGGCGGCCAGGCGGTGAAAGACACCGTGCGCGCCATGAAGACCATCGCCGACAAGATCGGCATCGTCGACGACATCGCCTACCAGACCAACCTGCTGGCCCTCAACGCTGCCATCGAAGCGGCCCGTGCCGGCGAGCATGGCAAGGGCTTTGCCGTGGTGGCCGCCGAAGTGCGCAAGCTGGCCGAGCGCAGCCAGGTGGCTGCCCAGGAAATCGGCGAAGTGGCCAAGAGCAGCGTGGCCCTGGCCGAACGCGCCGGCACCCTGCTCGACGAGATCGTGCCGTCGATTGCCAAGACCTCCGACCTGGTACAGGAAATCGCTGCCGCTTCCGACGAGCAGAGCAGCGGCGTCGGCCAGATCAGCACGGCAATGAACCAGCTCAGCGAACTGACCCAGCAGAATGCCTCGGCGTCCGAAGAGCTGGCGGCCACCGCCGAAGAAATGAGCGGCCAGGCCGAGCAACTGCAACAGCTGATGGACTTCTTCCGGCTCACCGGGGCGGCCGAGCGTGCCACCGTCGCCAACCCGCCGCGCAACCGCCCGCAGCCACCACGCAGCAACGGCCCGACTCGCCAGCCGCGTGATGACGATGGCCACAGCGGCGGCCTGCCGGCCGGCTACGTGCGCTTCCAGGAGTAGCCCATGAGTGAACCACGGCTGCTCGACAACGCCACGGCGGAGTCGGGCCAATACCTGACCTTCACCCTGGCCCATGAGCTGTTCGCGGTGGAGATCCGCGCCGTGCGCGAGATCATCGAGTACGGCCAACTGACCACCGTGCCGATGATGCCGCCGAGCATTCTCGGGGTGATCAACCTGCGCGGCGCCGTGGTACCGGTGGTGGACCTCGGCCAGCGCTTTGGCGGGCAAGCCACCGTCATCGGCCCGCGCACCTGCATCGTGATCCTGGAGATCGCCGGGCCAACTCATACCCAGGTGATCGGCATCGTGGTCGACGCGGTCAACGAGGTGCGTGAGCTGGGCGCCGAACATATCGAACCGACCCCCGCCTTCGGCGGCAGCATCCGCGCCGACTTCATTCGCGGCATGGGCAAGCTGGATGATCGCCTGGTGGTGATGCTCGATATCGGCCGGGTGATCTCGGCTGAAGAATACGTGGCCCTGAGCCAGGCCCAGCAACAGGGGGCTGAGCGCTGAGATGCCCCTATCCAACCAAGTCACGCTCTCGGATAGCGAGTTCAGCCAGTTTCGCCAGCTGATCCACGACATCGCCGGCATCAACCTCTCCGAAGCCAAGAAACCGCTGGTTGCCGGGCGCCTGAGCAAGCGCCTGCGCACCCTCGGCATGGCCGCCTATGGCGAGTATTTTCGCCTGGTCGGCAAGGATGCGACGGAATTGCAGACCTGTGTGGACCTGCTCACCACCAACGAAACCTACTTTTTCCGCGAGCCCAAGCACTTCGACTTTCTGCGCGAACTGCTGCAAAAACCCGGCACGATTCCCAGCGGCCGGCCGCTGCGGATCTGGAGCGGCGCCTGCTCCAGCGGCGAGGAGCCTTACACCCTGGCGCTGCTCTTGGCCGAGCGCCTGGGTGAACGGCCGTGGGAAATCCTCGCCTCGGACATCAGCCAGCGCATCCTCGGCCAGGCACGCAACGGCGTGTACGACCTCGAGGATGGCCAGAGCATTCCCCGCCACCTGCTGGTCAAGTACTGCCTGCGCGGCGTCGACGACAACCAGGGACGCATGATGATCGCCCCGGCGCTGCGCCAGCGGGTGCGCTTCGCCCAGATCAACCTCAACAATGCGCTGCCGGATGTGGGCCTGTTCGAGGTGATTTTCCTGCGCAACGTGATGATCTACTTCGATGCCGACACCAAGCGCCAGGTCGTCGCCCGCCTGCTCAAACACCTGCGTCCGGGTGGCCATTTCATCATCAGCCATTCGGAGAGCCTGAACGGCATCACCGATACCCTCAAGGCCGTCAAACCCTCGATCTACCAAAAGCCCGATGCCTAAACGTGCGGTCATCACCGAGGTCTATCTGCAACCCAGCGGCTACTACTTCGGTGGCCCCAACACCCGCGTGCGCACCCTGCTGGGCTCCTGCGTGTCGATCGTGCTCTGGCACCCTGATGCACACCTGGGCGGCATGTGCCACTTCATGCTGCCGACACGGGGCCAGCCGACCGACAAGCCCGACGGCCGTTACGGCGATGAAGCCATGAGCCTGCTGTGTGACGCGATCAGACTGAGCGGCACCTCGCCGAGCGACTACCAGGGCCGCCTGTTCGGCGGCGGGCAGATGTTCCCCGAGCTGGCCCACCCCCGGCGCCAACATGTCGGCCAGCATAACGTCGCCATGGCCCGCCGCCTGCTCGCCGAGAGGAACATCGGCTGCCATGGCGAACATGTCGGCGGCATCGGCCACCGCAATCTAATCTTTGATATCTGGAGCGGCCAGATCGCCCTGAAGCAAAGCCTGCCACTAAACGCCTCCGGGCTCCGCGCTGGACAGCAATCGCAATGAAAAGCATAAAAGTCATGATCGTCGACGACTCGGCCGTGGTGCGCCAGGTGCTCTCCCAGGTGCTGGCGGCCGACTCGGCGATCGAGGTCATCGGCACCGCCGCCGACCCGCTGTTCGCCCTCGACAAGATGCAGCGCCAGTGGCCCGACGTGATCGTGCTCGACGTCGAGATGCCGCGCATGGACGGCATCACCTTCCTGCGCAAACTGATGGCCGAGCGTCCGACCCCGGTGGTGATCTGCTCGACGCTGACCGAAAAGGGCGCCGCCACCACCATGCAGGCCCTGGCGGCCGGCGCGGTGAGCATCGTCACCAAACCCCAGGCCAGCCTCAGCAAGTTCCTGGTCGACGCCAGCGATGACCTGGTCAATGCGGTCAAGGCCGCCGCTCGTGCCAACGTTGGCCGCCTGGCCAACAAGCCGGCACCTGCCGCGCCCCAGGCCAAGCTCAGCGCCGACGCCATCCTGCCGCCCGCCAGCGGCGCCATGGCGCGCACCACCGAGCGTATCGTCGCCATCGGCACCTCCACCGGCGGCACCCAGGCCCTGGAGTACATCCTCACCCGTCTGCCGCGGGTGTGCCCGGCACTGGTGATCGTCCAGCACATGCCCGAGCGCTTCACCGCCGCCTTCGCCGAGCGCCTCAACGGGCTGTGCGAACTGGAGGTGCTGGAGGCGCGCCATGGCGACCGTGTGGTGCCCGGTCGCGCACTGATCGCCCCGGGTGGCCGCCACCTGCTGCTCAAACGCAGCGGCGCCCAGTACGTGGTCGACGTGGTCGATGGCCCGCCGGTCAGCCGCCACCGACCCTCGGTGGACGTGCTGTTTCGCTCCACCGCCCGCGCCGCCGGTGCCAACGCCACCGGCATCATCATGACCGGCATGGGCGACGACGGCGCCCGTGGCCTGCGCGAGATGTTTGATGCCGGCGCCCTGACCCTCGGCCAGGACGAGGCCAGCTGCGTGGTCTACGGCATGCCCAAGGAAGCCATGAAGCTCGGCGCGGTCAGCCGGGAAATCCCCCTGGAGCATATTCCCGCCGCCATCCTGCGCGGCTAGCGCCGTGCCGCCGGCGGGGACGGCCGGCGGCCAGCAGCCTTTCCTCCCCCGCCCGGTGCGGCGTAGAATCGGGGCATTTCCCGCCAGCCACCCTTCGGCGGGCCTGTGAGCCCGGGCAGGCAGACGGAGATCCCGTCGTGCGCCATGCCACCTTGCTTCGCGGTCATCTGCCGCTGATCCGCTCACCCCTCTATCAATGCCTACCTGATTAGCCGCAGGAAACCGCCATGCCTGATTACCGCTCGAAAACCTCCACCCACGGCCGCAACATGGCCGGCGCCCGTGCCCTGTGGCGCGCCACCGGGATGAAGGACGAAGACTTCAAGAAACCGATCATCGCCATCGCCAACTCCTTCACCCAGTTCGTGCCCGGCCACGTGCACCTCAAGGATCTCGGCCAGCTGGTCGCCCGCGAGATCGAGAAGGCCGGCGGCGTGGCCAAGGAATTCAACACCATCGCCGTCGACGATGGCATCGCCATGGGCCACGACGGCATGCTCTATTCGCTGCCGAGCCGCGAGATCATCGCCGACTCCGTGGAGTACATGGTCAACGCCCACTGCGCCGACGCCATCGTGTGCATCTCCAACTGCGACAAGATCACCCCCGGCATGCTGATGGCCGCCCTGCGCCTGAACATTCCGGTGATCTTCGTCTCCGGCGGGCCGATGGAAGCCGGCAAGACCAAGCTGGCCAGCCACGGCCTGGACCTGGTGGACGCCATGGTGATCGCCGCCGACTCCACCGCCTCGGACGAGAAGGTCGCCGAATACGAGCGCAGCGCCTGCCCGACCTGCGGCTCGTGCTCCGGCATGTTCACCGCCAACTCGATGAACTGCCTGGTCGAAGCCCTGGGCCTGGCCCTGCCGGGTAACGGCTCCACCCTGGCCACCCACAGCGACCGCGAGCAGTTGTTCCTGCAGGCCGGGCGTACCATCGTCGAGCTGTGCAAGCGTTACTACGGCGACAACGACGACTCGGTGCTGCCGCGCAACATCGCCAACTTCAAGGCGTTCGAGAACGCCATGATGCTCGACATCGCCATGGGCGGTTCGACCAACACCATCCTGCACCTGCTGGCGGCAGCTCAGGAAGCCGAGATCGATTTCGACCTGCGCGACATCGACCGCCTGTCGCGCCACGTGCCGCAGCTGTGCAAAGTCGCGCCGAACATCCAGAAGTACCACATGGAAGACGTGCATCGCGCCGGCGGGATCTTCTCGATCCTCGGTTCCCTGGCCCGTGGCGGCCTGCTGCATACCGACCTGCCGACCGTGCACAGCCGCAGCATGGCAGAGGCCATCGCCAAATGGGACATCACCCAGACCGACGATGAAGCGGTGCACCACTTCTTCAAGGCCGGCCCGGCCGGCATCCCCACCCAGACCGCCTTCAGCCAGTCGACCCGCTGGGAAACCCTGGACGACGACCGCGAGAACGGCTGCATCCGCAGCTTCGAGCATGCCTACTCGAAAGAGGGCGGCCTGGCCGTGCTGTACGGCAACATCGCCCTGGACGGCTGCGTGGTGAAAACCGCTGGCGTCGACGAGTCGATCCACGTGTTCGAAGGCAACGCGAAGATCTTCGAAAGCCAGGACAGCGCGGTGCGCGGCATCCTCAATGACGAGGTGAAGGAAGGCGACATCGTCATCATTCGCTACGAAGGCCCGAAGGGCGGCCCTGGCATGCAGGAAATGCTCTACCCGACCTCGTACCTGAAATCCAAGGGCCTGGGCAAAGCCTGTGCACTGCTCACCGATGGTCGCTTCTCCGGTGGCACCAGCGGCCTGTCCATCGGCCACGCCTCGCCGGAAGCGGCTGCCGGCGGCGCCATCGGCCTGGTGCAGGATGGCGACAAGGTGCTGATCGACATCCCCAACCGCACCATCAACCTGCTGGTCAGCGACGAGGAAATTGCCCACCGCCGCCACGAGCAGGACAAGAAGGGCTGGAAGCCGGTCGAACAGCGTCCGCGCAAGGTGACCACGGCGTTGAAAGCCTACGCCCTGCTCGCCACCAGCGCCGACAAGGGCGCGGTGCGCAACAAGGCGATGCTGGACGGTTGATCCTTCAGCTCGCGGTACGAAAACCCGGCCTTGTGCCGGGTTTTCTGTTTTTGGGAACGCCCCGGGTGTCGCTTCGCTCGACCCGGGCTACGGTTTACGGAACGCATTGCGGGCGAGCCTGCTCCTAGAAAGACCATGCAGGAGACCCCATGAAGATTGGCCTGATCGCCGACACCCACGGCCTGTTGCGACCCCAGGCACTGGCGGCGCTGCAGGGCGTCGACCAGCTGATCCACGCGGGCGATATCGGCGGGCCGCAGATCCTTGCCGAGCTCGAACGCATTGCGCCGCTGTCGGTGGTGCGCGGCAACAATGATGACGAGGCCTGGGCCGACGCCATTCCCGAGCGCCTGACGCTGCGCTTCGGCGCGGTCCGCCTGTACCTGCTGCATGACCTCAAGGGGCTGGATATCGACCCCAAGGCCGAAGGCATCGACGTGGTGATCGCCGGGCACTCGCACAAACCGCTGCATGAGGAGCGTGACGGCGTGCTTTACCTCAACCCCGGCAGCGCCGGCCCGCGGCGCTTCAAGCTGCCGATCAGCGTGGCCCTGCTGCATATCGATGGCGATGGGGTGCGGTTCGAACTGATTACTTTGGAGATCTGATGCAAGGCAAAAGCGGCCGGTAGGCAGGGCGCTTTTGTGGGAGAGGCTTTAGCCTCGATTGTGCCTGACTAGGTTTAAAAAGCTCGGGGCTAAAGCCCCTCCCACTGGATCGCAAACGGCTGCTACCGCCTTAAAGGCGCCCTGCCGAGGCAACAACCTTGAAAAACCCACCCCACGAGGCCATCTACTGACCTCATGACCTTTCGAATCGTCCACTCACCTGATGGAAACGCCCATGACCCTCGATGAACTCAACACCCTGCCCGGCGTGACCGGCAAGCCTGACGTCGCCACGGCGGACTTCGTCTACAACCACACCATGATCCGCGTGAAGGATCTCGAGAAGTCGCTGGACTTCTACACCCGCGTGCTGGGCTTCACCCTGCTCGAGAAGAGTGACTTTCCGGACGCCGAATTCAGCCTGTACTTCCTGGCGCTGATTGCCGACAAGTCGCAGATCCCGACCGACCCGAAAGCCCGTCACCAGTGGCGCAAATCCATCCCCGGCGTGCTGGAGCTGACCTACAACTACGGCACCGAGAAGGATCCTGAATTCTCCTACCACAGCGGCAACAGCGACCCGCGCGGCTTCGGTCACCTGTGCGTGGCGGTGCCGGACATCAAGGCCGCCTGCCAGCGCTTCGAAGACCTCGGCGTGGACTTCCAGAAGCGCCTGACCGACGGGCGCATGCGCAACATCGCCTTCATCAAGGATCCGGACGGCTACTGGGTGGAAATCATCCAGTTCACCGACGTGGACTGATCAACGTGGCGCCCCACCCGGGGCGCCCGTTGCTATTGGCGCTCGACCCGGTTGTCGATGCCGCTCATCTGTACCTCCGGCTCCTCGCCGCGCCAGCGCACCTGCTGGTTGGTGCCGCTGACATCCAGCTTCACCGGCCCCTCGAACTGCAGGTCCAGCTCCTGATCGGCGCCCGTCACCTCGACCAGCGCTGGCTGCTCGCCAGCCGCAACCGTCGTACGCACCTGGTTTTCGGTGGTGTCGACGCTTAGTGCATTGACCCGCTCGGCAACTACCTCGTGCTCGGCACCCGATACGGTCAGCGACTTGGCGGTAGCCAGCGTCACCTTGTGCTCACTGCCGTAGACCAGCACCGCGCCACAGTCACCCTTGAGGTGAATCACGTTGGCGTTGCCGCTGATGTTGACGTCATGGCCCTTGCACGACACGTCGCGCGACAGGCCAATACCTTCGATATTCAACGGCTCGGCTTGAGCCAGGGTAGCGCTGCCGGCCAGCAGTAACCCTGTGATCAGCGTCTTGTTCATGGGCACATCCCTCTCTGTCAGTGATGGCCCGGAAGATATGTGGGGGCCGCTGCTATGACCGATGCCCGAGAAACAAGGTTCTGCGCTGCAGGCGACTCAACTCGCGGTTTGCAACGCTGTTCTCAACCAATCGGCAAGCCTCTCGGCGCGCTGACCGTTGCGCCGCTCGGGCACCCACAGCGCCAGGCGCGCATCGGTTTCGACGAAGCCCCAGGGGGCGACCAGCCGTCGCGCCTTCAGGTCATCGGCCACCAGTTGCAACGGCGCGATGGCCACGCCAAGGCCCGCCGACGCGGCCTCGAGCAGGTAATACAGATGTTCGAAGCCCTGCCCCAGACGCATGTCCGCAGGCTGCAGGCTCATCGCCGCCAGCCACTGCGGCCAGGCCTGGGGCCGCGAGGTGGTGTGCAGCAACGCCTCGTGCAGCAAGGCGGCCGGCGCGGCGGCGCTCAACTCGGCGAAGCGTGGGTGCTGCGGGCTGATCACCGGGCCGATGGATTCACGCGCCAGCTCGAATACGCGCATGTCCGCCGGCCACGGCGGCTCGGCGTACAGCAGGGTGGCATCCACCTGGGGGCTGCGTGGGTCCAGCTCGCCCTGACTGGTGGACAACTGCAGGCGCAGCTCGGGCAAGGCGCTGTTGAGGCGATCCAGGCGCGGAATGAACCAGCGTGCCAGCAGGCTGCCCGGGCAACCGAGCACGAAGGCGGTATCGACCTCGCGCTGACGCAGCTCGCCACACACCTGGCGCAGGCGGCTAAAGGTCTCGCCGCTGACATCACGCAGGCGTATGCCCGCTTCGGTCAGCTTCAGGCCGCGCCCGTCCTTGACGAACAGCGCCACCCCGAGCTGCTCTTCCAGGCTGCGAATCTGCCGGCTCACCGCACCATGGGTGACGTGCAGCTCGAGCGCGGCGCGGCTGACGCTGCCCAACCGCGCGGCGGCCTCGAAGGCATACAGGGCGTTGAGCGACGGCAGGTTCTGGGCCATCTCAGTCCGCCAGCTCGGGCAGGAAGCGGGTATCCATGCTGTAGCGTTTGGGGTTGGCCGGGTCGATCATCACCGTGACCAGCGACTCGCTGATGTAGGGGCCCGGATCGAACCACAGGTTGTCACTGCGAAACACATGCAGCTTGTTGGTTTGCGGGTTCAGCCACTGGGCGACGATGCGATACGGGTTGCGGCCGTTGATGCTCAGCGAACCATTGAGTTCGACGTCCACCAGCTCGGCCTGCACCGCTGTGCCGCTGACCAGCAGTTCGGCCGCGCGGCGCTTGGCGAACAGCGGCGGCAGCACGAACAACAGGCCAATCGCCAGAAAGACCGCGCCGATACCGCCGACGATCAGGCTGCCGATCCAGTTCTGTTCGAAGCTGTCGATGTGGGCGCGTTCAGGATCCTGCGGGTGGTAATACACCGCCACGCGCTCACCGATATCGAACGACGGCGGCGTGCTGCAGGTGCTGCTGTGATGCTCGCCCAGCGTGCCATCGAGCGTGGTGAACGACACCGTCGGGCAGCCATCCTCGATATCCACGATAAAACCTTCGGTGCGCGTCATCTGCGCTTCGCCGCTGATGCGCGAAACCTGGATACCGATGGCAACCGCCAGCAACAGCGCGCCGACACCCGGGAACAGCCACATCCATCCTGTTTTCATGACGCGACCTACCTGTGCGTAAATTTGAGAGCGCTGCGATTATCGATCAAGCCTGCGAAAACACCAACCTATATGCACTCACGCCGCTCTACTTGGCCTACACCGCCGTGACGCAGGTCACTCAATAGCGCGGCCGCATCATCAACCTGTGATATTTACTCACCAATCAGTTAAAACTAATCGCTTTTCTGCCTGCTGCTGCAGCGTTAGTCTGGCCACCATCGACGCCAACACCGCTTGGCAAGCAGGTCGCTCGTGGCCTGCGAATTCACAGGAGAACCCCATGACTTCACTACGCAACGGCCCAGACGCCACCGGCTTGTTCGGTAGCTTCGGCGGCCAGTACGTCGCCGAGACGCTGATGCCGCTGATCCACGACCTGGCCGCCGAGTACGAGAAGGCCAAGGAAGATCCCGAGTTCGCCAAGGAGCTGGCCTACTTCCAGCGTGATTACGTTGGCCGCCCAAGCCCGCTGTACTTCGCCGAGCGGCTGACCGAATACTGCGGCGGCGCGAAGATTTATCTGAAGCGCGAAGAGCTCAATCACACCGGCGCGCACAAGATCAACAACTGCATCGGCCAGATCCTGCTGGCCAAGCGCATGGGCAAGCAGCGCATCATCGCCGAGACCGGCGCCGGCATGCATGGCGTGGCCACCGCCACCGTGGCCGCCCGTTTCGGCCTGCAGTGCGTGATCTACATGGGCACCACCGACATCGACCGCCAGCAGGCCAACGTCTTCCGCATGAAGCTGCTCGGCGCCGAAGTGATTCCGGTCACCGCCGGCACCGGCACCCTCAAGGATGCGATGAACGAAGCCCTGCGCGACTGGGTGACCAACGTCGACAGCACCTTCTACATCATCGGTACCGTGGCCGGCCCGCACCCCTATCCGGCGATGGTGCGCGACTTCCAGGCGGTTATCGGCAAGGAAACCCGTGACCAGTTGCAAGCCCAGGAAGGCCGCCTGCCGGACAGCCTGGTCGCCTGCATCGGTGGCGGCTCCAACGCCATGGGCCTGTTCCACCCGTTCCTCGACGACCAGTCGGTGCAGATCATCGGCGTCGAAGCGGCCGGCCATGGCGTGGCCACCGGCAAGCATGCCGCCAGCCTGAATGGCGGCGTACCGGGCGTGCTGCACGGCAACCGCACCTTCCTGCTGCAGGACGACGATGGCCAGATCATCGACGCCCACTCGATTTCCGCCGGCCTCGACTACCCAGGCATCGGCCCCGAGCACGCCTGGTTGTTCGACATCGGCCGCGTCGAGTACACCTCGATCACCGATAAAGAGGCGCTCTCCGCCTTCCACCAGTGCTGCCGCCTGGAAGGCATCATCCCAGCCCTGGAGTCGTCCCACGCTCTGGCTGAAGTCTTCAAGCGCGCGCCAACGCTGCCCAAGGATCACCTGATGGTGGTCAACCTGTCGGGCCGCGGCGACAAGGACATGCAGACCGTCATGCACCACTTCGACGAACAGGAAGAACATATATGAGCCGCCTGCAGACGCGCTTCGCCGAACTGAAACAACAGAACCGCGCCGCCCTGGTGACCTTCGTCACCGCTGGCGACCCGAACTACGACGCCTCGCTGAAGATTCTCAAGGGCCTGCCGAAGGCCGGCGCCGACGTGATCGAGCTGGGCATGCCGTTCACCGACCCGATGGCCGATGGCCCGGCGATCCAGCTGGCCAACATCCGCGCCCTGGAAGCCAAGCAGAACCTGGCCAAGACCCTGCAGATGGTTCGTGAATTCCGCGCAACCGAACAGGCCACGCCGCTGGTGCTGATGGGCTACTTCAACCCGATCCACAAGTATGGCGTCGAGCGCTTCATTACCGATGCCCAGCAAGCCGGCGTCGATGGCCTGATCGTGGTCGACCTGCCGCCGGAACATAACCGCGACCTGTGCGACCCGGCCCAGGCCGCCGGTATCGACTTCATTCGCCTGACCACCCCGACCACCGACGACAAGCGTCTGCCCACCGTGCTCGCCGGCAGCTCGGGCTTCGTCTACTACGTGTCGGTGGCGGGCGTCACCGGGGCCGGCTCGGCGACCGTGGAGCACGTGCAGGAAGCCGTCACCCGGCTGCGCCGCCACACCGACCTGCCGATCAGCATCGGCTTCGGTATCCGCACCCCGGAACATGCGGCGACCATCGCCCGCCTGGCCGACGGCGTGGTGGTCGGCTCGGCGCTGATCGACCAGATCGCCAAGGCGGCCGGCAATGATCAGCAGGCCATCGATGGCGTACTGGAGCTGTGCAGCCAACTGGCCGAGGGCGTGCGCAGCGCCCGTCGCTAAGCCGTCTTCACGCCAACAAAAAACCGCTGCCCCGGTCCGGGTGCAGCGGTTTTTTTTATGGGCGGGCCGCCGTGCTGCGACGCATCAGCCGTTATCAGTAGCCGACGGTAAAGCGCTGGCGCGAATGGTTTGGCTGTTCCAGCTCATCGACCAGGGCGATGGCGTAGTCTTCCATGGAGATCGCGCTGTTGCCGTCGGCATCCACCAGCAGATTGTCGGTGCCGAGGCGGAAGCGGCCGGTGCGCGGTCCCGGCTCGAACAACGCCGAGGGCGACAGGAAGGTCCAGTCCAGCGCCTGCTCGCCACGCAGCACGTTGAGGAAATCTCGTCCCGCGCTCGCCTCGGCCTTGTAGGCTGCCGGGAACTGCGGCGTGTCGATCAGCGCGACGCCGGGCGCCACTTCCAGGCTACCGGCCCCACCGACCACCAGCAGGCGCGGCACGCCGGCGGCCTTTACCGCACCGAGCAGGCTCGCGGCATCGCTGCCAACGAAGCGCGTGGTGCTGATTACCGCATCGTGCCCCTTGAGCAGCGGCACCAGCCGCTCGCTGTCGGCTACGTCCGCGCTGGCCAGGCTGAGGCCGGCCTGGGCCGGCACGCTGCTCACGTCGCGGGCGATCCCGGTGACCTGATGGCCACGCTGCAACAGTTCATCGCGCAGGCGCGCGCCGGCGCGACCGCTGATACCCAGAATGACGACTTTCATGTGAGGCTCCACTGTGACAGGCAACAAACCATCGACATACGCTGAAGGCGGCATCGATGAACGAGCTATGAGCTTACCTGCCGGTTGATCTGCAAAAAGCCGCATAATCGCCGCAACTCAGTTGCATGAATCGAGCTAATCATGGACAGACTCACCGCAACCCGCGTTTTCGTCGAAGTGGTCGATCGTGGCAGCCAGACCGCTGCCGCCGAGCACCTGGAGCTGTCGCGGGCCATGGTTTCGCGCTACCTGGCTGCACTGGAGGGCTGGGTAGGCGCGCGCCTGCTGCACCGCACCACGCGCAAGCTGAGCCTCACCCAGGTCGGCAACGAGCTGCTGCCGCACTGCCGGGAAATGCTGCACACCGCCGAGATGATGCGCGCCACGGGCATCAAGGCCACCGACGGGCCGAGCGGCAACCTGCGCATCGCCACCAGCCAGTCGTTCGCGCAAACCTGGCTGAGCCCGGTGCTGGTGGAATACCTGGCGCGCTACCCGAACACCTCGGTGGATGTGCTGATAGGCAGCCACGCCGTGAACCTGGTCGAGGAAGGTATCGACCTGGCGCTACGCATCACCAACCAGCTCGAGCCCAACCAGGTGGCCCGCCACCTGGGCGACTGCCATTCGGTGGTCTGCGCCGCGCCCGCCTACCTGGCCAAGGCCGGCACACCAGAACAGCCGCGCGAGCTGGCCGGGCACAATTGCCTGACCTACAGCTATTTCGGGCGCAGTGTCTGGCAGTTCAGCGGGCAACCGGGGCCCGTACAGGTGCCGGTGGGTGGCAACCTGAGCAGCAATGACACGGCGGTACTGCTGGAGGCAGCGGTGGCTGGCGGCGGCATCTGCATGCAACCGCTGTATGCGGCGGCGCCGCTGCTCGAAGATGGCCGCCTGGTGCGCCTGCTGCCCGACTGGCAGCCGCAGTCCCTGGGCATTCACGCCATCTACGCGTCACGCCGGCAGATGCTGCCGGCGCTGCGCGCCTTGCTGGATTTCATCGCCGAGCGGCTGGCTGCCGATCCGCTCTGGCAAACGCGTTAGCGCTTACTGGGCCGCCTGCAGCTGGCGCTGCGAAGCGCGCTGCTGCTTGTAGGCCAGCGCCGCCGGGGCCACCGGGGTGACCTTGCCGGTTTCCACCCATTTGCGCAGGCGGTTGGCGTCGGCCATGTGGGTGTATTTGCCGAAGGCGTCGAGTACCACGAAGGCCACCGGTTTGCCGGCCATGGTGGTGCGCATCACCAGGCAGTGGCCGGCGCTGTTGGTGAAGCCGGTCTTGGTCAGTTGCACGTTCCAGCCGGGCTTGCGGGTCAGCGCGTTGGTGTTGCGAAAACCCAGGGTGTAGTTGGGCTTGTGGAAGGCCACGGTCTTTTCGCCCGTGGCACTCAGTTCACCGATCAGCGGGTAGCTGCGGGTCGCCTTGAGCAGCTTCACCAGGTCGTTGGCGGTGGACACGTTGTGCTCGGACAGGCCGGTCGGCTCCACGTAGCGGGTCTGGGTCATGCCCAGGGCGCGGGCCTTGGCATTCATGGCGGCGACGAAAGCGGTGACGCCGCCCGGGTAGTGATGCGCCAGGCTGGAGGCGGCGCGGTTCTCGGACGACATCAGGGTCAGCAGGAGCATCTCGCGGCGGCTGATCTCGCTGCCGATGCGCACGCGGGAATACACGCCGCGCATGTCGTGCACGTCACGAATGATCACCGGCAGTTGTTCGTTGAGCGGCAGCTTGGCATCCAGGGTGACCATGGCGGTCATCAGCTTGGTGACCGAGGCGATGGGCACCACCATGTTCGGGTTGCTGGAATACAGCACCTTGTCGGTGTTCAGGTCGACCAGCAGGGCGCTGCCGGAGGCGAGTTCCTGCTTGCTGGAGGTGGCGGCTTCGGAGGCCAGGGGCGCGACGAGAAACAGGCAGGCCAGGGCGAGGCTGGCGAAGGGACGACGAATATTCACGATGGCATTCACACGGCAAGAGATGACTGGAAAAGGCGCTCCATGCCGGTGAAGGAACTTCGTCCATGACCCTTGAGCCTCGATAAAAGCGCCTTGCAGACCTCGCTCGGTAACTTTTATAAAGCCCCAGAAATAGGGTTTGAAAAACAGCTAATTGCATTCGCAATTGAAGGTGCGATGTTAGCACCCGTCAAGGCAGGTTCCTATTCTCCGATAAATGGATCAGGCCGTCGCCAGGCGCCGTCGGCCGAGGCGGTTGAGCCACAGCGAGGCAAGGATGATCGCCCCGCCCAATGCCAGGCGTGGCAGGTCGGCATCGCGGTTCCAGATCAGCAGGTTCACCACCAGGCCGGCGGGCACGTGCAGCTCGTTCATCACCGCCAGGGTGCCGGCATCCACCTTGACGCTGCCCTTGACCCACCAGAACAGCCCCAGCGCCGTGGCGAACAGCCCCATCCACAGCAGGATGCCCCACTGCAGCGCGGTGCTCGGCAGTTTGTCCGGGTTGCCGAACAGCAGGAACGACGGCAGCACCAGCACCATCGCCCCCAGGAAGAAATGCCCGAAGAAGCGGTGCAGCGGCTGCTCGGTCGGATAGCGCATGAGCAATTGGCGGCACAGCACCTGGCCCGCGGCGAAGGTCAGGTTGGCCAGTTGCAGCAGCAGGAAGCCGATCAGGTAGCCGCCCTCCAGGCGCTCGAAGCGGATCACCACGCCGCCACCCACCGCCACCAGCGCGGCGACCAGCGCCCAGGGGCTGAAGCGCCGCGCCAGGGCGTCGTCGAGCAGGGTCACGTAGATCGGCGTGAGCACGGTGAACAGCAGCACCTCGGGCACCGTCAGCACCTGGAAGCTGCGGTACAGGCACAGGTAGGTGACGCCGAACTGCAGCGCCCCGGCCAGCCAGAAGCCGGCCAGCAAGCGCCGCGGCAAACCGCGCCACAGGGTGAACGGCAGGAATACCAGGGCCGCCACCGCCACCCGCGCCAGCACCGCGAAGTCGCTGTCCACCCGGCCCGCCAGGTACTCACCGATCAGGCTGAAGGAGAACGCCCAGAGGACGGTGACGGCGAGCAGATAGGGCATGGCACGGGCTCTCGAAAAATCAGCCGCGGATCATACCTTGACTTGCTTTGCGCGTCAGAGCCCGAACCTGAGCGGCCCGCCCGACAGCATCGATACATCCAGCGGCTGCGCGGCGCCCGGCCGGAAGGCGCGGGCGCGGTGGCCAAGCAGGTCGTTGCCGGTGGTCGCCGCGGCGGCTTTCATTCATAGGGCAAGCCTCTTGGGGTCGATACCGCCCGGCCGCTCCGGCAGGGGCTCGCGCTGCAGCTCCTCCTGCAGCCAGGCGACGAAACGCTCCACCAGGCGAATGCGCCGTTTGCGCTCGGGCAGCACCACGTAATAGCCGAAGCGCGAGGTGGCCGAGCGCGAGTCGACCCGCACCAGCAGGCCCTGGTCGATCAGTTCGTCGACCAGGTGCCGCCAGCCGATGGCCACCCCGCGCCCGGCGATGGCGGCCTGGATCAGCAGCGTGTAGTTGTCGAAGCGCAGGCTGCCGGGGCTGGGCAGTTCGGCGATGCCGAGGGCGCGGAACAGGCCGTTCCAGTCGAACCAGCGCGAACGGCTTTCCGGGCGCAGATGCAACAGCGGCAGGTCCGCCAACACCTCGCCGGGCAGGATGTCGACGCGGTTGAGCAGCAGCGGGCTGCACACAGCGAACACCTCCTCGCTGAACAACAGGTGTTGCTCGCCATGCTTGAAACGCCCGTCACCGAAGGAGATGGCCACGTCGATTTCCGCCGGCAGGCTGGCCAGGTCACGCTCGCTGGTGATCAGGCTGACGTCGACGTCCGGGTACTGCTGGTGAAAACGCTGCAGGCGCGGCATCAGCCAGTAGGCGGCAAAGGCGAAGTCGGTCGCCACCTGCAGCACCTCATGCTGCTGGCGGCCGGCCACCGTCGCCAGCCCGGCGTCCATGGCCGCCAGGCCCTCCTGCACCGGTGCCAGCAACGCCTCGCCGGCATCGGTCAGCACGATTCCGCGGTACACGCGGTCGAACAGGCGGGTCGCCAACTGTGCTTCCAGCCGTTTGATCTGCTGGCTGATTGCCGGCTGGGTGCTGCCGAGCTCGGCCGCTGCGGCGGTAAAGCTCAGGTGGCGGGCCGCCGATTCGAACACCCGCAGCGTATCGAGGGAGATGCCTGCGAGCGCTTCAAACATAAGCACTGCTTATCCGAGCCATGTGTCGCATCCGGGTTTACCCCTGTTAATCGAGCCTTGATCATCGGATGATCAATTTCGCATAAAACAACGATATGGAATACGCCGCCATGAAACGCCCCAACATCCTCTTCATCATGGCCGACCAGATGGCCGCACCGTTGCTGCCCCTGCACAACGCCAACTCGCCAATCAAGGTGCCGAACCTGCAGCGCCTGGCCGCCGAGGGCGTGCTGTTCGACTCCGCCTACTGCAACAGCCCGCTGTGTGCGCCGTCGCGCTTCACCCTGGTCAGCGGCCAGTTGCCCAGCCGGATCGGCGCCTATGACAACGCCGCCGACTTCCCCGCTGACGTGCCCACCTACGCCCACTACCTGCGCCGCCTCGGCTACCGCACCGCGCTGTCCGGCAAGATGCACTTCTGCGGCCCGGACCAGCTGCACGGCTACGAGGAACGCCTGACCAGCGACATCTACCCCGCCGACTACGGCTGGGCGGTGAACTGGGACGAGCCCGAGGTGCGCGCCAGCTGGTACCACAACATGTCCTCGGTGCTGCAGGCCGGCCCCTGCGTGCGCACCAACCAGCTCGACTTCGACGAGGAAGTGGTGTTCAAGGCCCAGCAGTACCTCTTTGATCACGTACGGGTGACCCCGGACCAGCCGTTCTGCCTGACCGTGTCGATGACCCACCCCCACGACCCCTACACCATCCCCGAGGAATACTGGAATCGCTACAGCGACGAGGACATTGCGCTGCCGCAGCAGGTGATCGACCAGGCCGAGCAGGACCCGCACTCCCAGCGCCTGCTCAAGGTCATCGACCTGTGGGACAAGCCGCTGCCCGAGCACAAGATCCGCGACGCGCGGCGCGCCTACTTCGGCGCCTGCAGCTACATCGACGACAACATCGGCAAGCTGCTCAAGACCCTCAAGGACTGCAAACTGGCCGACGACACCATCATCGTGTTCTCCGGCGACCACGGCGACATGCTTGGCGAGCGCGGCCTCTGGTACAAGATGCACTGGTTCGAGATGGCCGCCCGGGTACCGCTGCTGGTCCATGCGCCAGCGCGCTTCGCCGCGCATCGGGTCAGCCAGTCGGTGTCCACCGTCGACCTCCTGCCGACCCTGGTGGAACTGGCCGGCGGCCAGGTCGAGCCGGGCCTGGCGCTCGATGGCCGCTCGCTGCTGCCGCACCTGCAGGGCAACGTTGGCCATGATGAAGTGCTCGGCGAATACATGGCCGAAGGCACCACCAGCCCGCTGATGATGATTCGCCGTGGCGAGTGGAAATTCGTCTACAGCGAGGAGGACCCATTGCTGCTGTTCAATGTCGCCAACGATCCGCAGGAGCGCGAAAACCTCGCCACCTCGCCCGATCATCGCGAGCAGCTCGAGGCGTTTCTCGCCGAGGCGCGCAGCCGCTGGGACATGACCGCCATCCACGGCGCCACCCTGGCCAGCCAGCGCCGGCGCCGCCTGGTTGCCGAGGCGTTGAGCCAAGGCAAGCTGAAGAGCTGGGATCACCAACCGCTGGTCGATGCCAGCGAGCAATACATGCGCAACCACATCGACCTCGACGACCTCGAGCGCCGCGCCCGCTTCCCCCAACCGTGACGTCGCACGCCGGGTGACCCGCCGGAAAGCGGGAACCTGGCGCGCTCGCTTGCGTCGCATAGCCTGCCCAACAGAAAACCAACATAAAGGAAATAGGCATGAAGACATTCAAGAAAGCCGTCGCGGGCAGCCTGCTCCTGGCCGCCACGCTGGCCAGCCAGGCCCACGCCGAAGACGCCAGCTGCGCCACGGTCACCCTCGGCGATCCGGGCTGGAGCGACATCGCCGTGACCAACGGCATCGCCAGCCTGGTGCTCGATGGCCTGGGCTATGAGGTGAAGACCCAGACCCTGGGCGTGCCGATAATCTTCGCCGGCCTGCAGAAAGGCCAGGTCGACGTGTTCCTCGGCAACTGGATGCCGGCGCAGCAGGCCAACTACGACAAGTTCGTCGCGGGCGGGGCTGTGGATAAAGTCGCCGAGAACCTCAGCGGCACCGAATACACCCTGGCCGTGCCGACCTACGCCTATGACGCCGGCGTGAAGACCTTCGCCGACCTGGAAAAACACGCCGACAAGTTCAACCGCAAGATCTACGGCATCGCCTCCGGCGCGCCGGCCAACGAGTCGATCAAGGAAATCATCGCCGCCAACGAGTTCGGCTTGAAGGACTGGAAACTGGTCGAGTCCAGCGAGCAGGCCATGCTGGTGCAGGTCGGCCGGGCGGTGCGGCGCGACGAGTTCGTGGTGTTCCTCGGCTGGACGCCACACCCGATGAACGTGCAGTACGACATGAAGTACCTCAAGGGCGGCGAGAAGTACTTTGGCGACAGCGGCAGCGTCAACACCCTGGCCCGCAAGGGCTACGCGGCGCAGTGCCCGAACGTCGGCAAGCTGCTGAGCAACCTGAAGTTCACCCAGGACATGGAGAACGCCATCATGGACAAGGTGCTGAGCAAACAGGCCAGCAACGATCAGGCGGTCAAGGACTGGCTCAAGGCCAACCCCGAAGTACTCGACGGCTGGCTCGAGGGCGTCACCACCCGCGAGGGCGGCGATGCGCTGGCAGCGGTGAAGGCCAAGTTGTAAGGCCTCTCTGCAGCAGTGCATTGTGGGAGCGGGCCATGCCCGCGAGGTTCGCAATTCGCGGGCATGGCCCGCTCCCACAGACACAAGCGATGCCCGCTCTCACACTTGCAAAGCCATACAGC
>NZ_JAVHZV010000020.1 GCF_031119625.1 Pseudomonas sp. G34 | reverse complement strand
TCGTCGTGAGACGTCGTACTGGATGGCTTCACCAGCAGGTACAGGGCGCCCAGGCCCATGAGGGTCAGCAGCAGCATCGGGTAGGCGCGCGGGCCTACCGGCTCGTAGGAGAAGGGCGCATGGTAGCCCCAGGCAACGATGCCCAGCCCGACGCATGCCAGCAGTAGCACCACGCTAAAAATGCGTTGTGACATGAGGGAGTCCTCGTTTTTATCATGCCAAAAGCATCCCCTGGGCAATGCCCAGGGGATGACCGTGAGTCGTAAACGGTTGGAGCTGGGTTACTGCTGAATCAGGCCGAATTCCTGAGCCAGTTCCTTGTACTGGGCAACCTGTTTCTTCACATAGGCATCCAGTTCATCCCCGGTCATGGCGAACGGATACAGCTCGCGGCTCTCACGCAGCTTGGCGAAGTCTTCGGAGGCCAGCAGCTGGTCGAAGGAATTCTTCCACCAGGTGTAGGCTTCGTCGCTGACCTTCGGGCCGACGTAGAAACCGCGGATCACTGGCCAGACCACGTCATAGCCCTGTTCCTTGGCAGTCGGGATGTCTGCCACCTTGGCACCCGGCAGGCGCTCTTCGGCGAAGACGGCGAGGATACGCATATCGCCACTTTCGACGTGCGGTACGGAGTCGGAAATGTCGGTACTGGCGACCTGGATATGGCCGCCGAGCAGCGCGGTGGCCAGCTCACCGCCGCCCTCCATCGCCACGTAGCGCATTTCGCGCGGGTTGATACCAGCGGCGCGGGCCACCAGAGCGGTCTGCATCCAGTCCTGGCTGCCGACGGTGCCGCCGGAGCCGATCACGACCTTGCCCGGGTTTTCCTTGAGGGCCTTGACCAGGTCATCCAGGTTCTTGAGCGGCGAGTCCTTGCGAACGGCCAGTGCACCGTAGCTGGTGCCAACGCCGGCCAGCCACTTCACGGCGTTCTCGTCGAAACGGCCGAACTTGCCCTGGGCCAGGTTGAGCAGCGAGCCGCTGGAGAAGGCGGTGATGGTGCCTTCCTCGGAAGGGCGCTGGGCAACCACGGCGTTGTAGGCCACCGCACCGACGCCGCCGGGCATGTAGGTCACGCGCATCGGTGATTTGAGCAGCTTGCTTTCCACCAGGGCGCTCTGCGCCAGTTTGCAGGTCAGGTCGAAACCACCGCCGGGTGCTGCCGGTGCGATGCATTCGGGGCGGCGCGGTTCATCGGCCAGCAGGGGGCCGGCGAAGGCCATGCAGGCAGCTGTCAGGGCTATGCGGGTAAAGGTTTTCATGGGACGGATCCTCCGAGTTTTTATTGTGAGTTACCAGATTGGCAGCGAGTAGCCAACGATGATGCGATTTTCATCGGCATCGCGGGCGAAATCGGAGCGGAAGCTGGCATTACGCAAGCGCACGTAGAGGTCTTTCAGAGCGCCGCTCTGTACCACGTACTTGAGTTCGATGTCGCGCTCCCACTCGCCGCCGGTCTGGTTGCTGCCGCTGATCTTGGCGTCATCACCGCTGATGTAGCGGGTCATGAAGCTCAGGCCAGGGACGCCGACCTTGGCGAAGTCGAAGTCGTAGCGGGCTTGCCAGGAGCGTTCGTCGGCGTTGGCGAAGTCGTTGATCTGCACGAAGTTGACCAGGAACGGATCGCTGCCATCGAGGTAGGCAAAGCCGGTGTCGCCGCTCATGTCCTGGTAGCCGAGGCCGAACTTGTGACCGCTGATGGCGTAACTGACCATACCGTTCAGGGCGCGGTTGTCGATCTTGCCGGCCTTGGAGGCCCCGCTGTCATTGCTGATGGTCAGGCGCAGGTCGCTGGAGAGTACGCCGGCGCCCAGGGGGTGCTTGGTCTGCAGCCCGAAGAAGTGCTGGCGGTAGATATCGTCGAGATCGGCGAAGTAATACCGCCCCGTCACGGTTTTGCTGAAAGCGTAGTCGAGACCCGCCAGGTCGAGATGGTCGGCGGTGATGCCGCTGGCAAAACGGCGGTTCTTGCTGTTGAGCACCATGTCTTCGGAGTTGGTCGAGGCGCGGTCGATGACCTTGTCCAGGCGACCACCGGTGAAGGTCAGGCCGTCCAGTTCTGAAGAGGTCAGCAGGCCGCCTTCGAATACCTGTGGCAGCAGACGGCTGTCGCTGGCCTTGACCACCGGCAATTCGGGGATGTGCGAGCCGTAGCGCAATTCGGTCTCGGACACCTTGAGCTTGGCCGTCAGGCCCAGGCGGGAGAACTCGTCCGGCGTACCGCCGTCGTCCTGTACCGGGAGCAGGTCAGTGCCGGTGCGACCACCGCCGGAGTCCAGCTTGACCCCCAGCATGCCCATCGCGTCGAGGCCGACCCCGACGGTGCCTTCGGTGAAACCGGAACGCACGTCCAGCAGGAAACCCTGACCCCATTCTTCGCGCTTGTTCTGGCCAGTGCCTTCGCGGAAATCACGGTTCAGGTAGATATTGGTGGTGGTCAGGCTGGCGGAGCTGTCTTCGATGAAGGCGGCTTGGGCCAGGGGGGCGAGCAGGGCGGTTGGGAGTGCGAGGCTGAGCAAGCTCAACGGCGAGATAGCCTGGCGCATGGCTGTTGGCATGTGTGTAACTCCATTGTTGTTATTGTTGTCACGACTGCACAGCGAATATGCAGATCGCGCTACGGGCGGATCGAGCCACCCTTTTGCGATCCTAGAAGCAAAACCTTTCAACAACCTTTCAATGCAAAAAGTCGTTGCAAGGGTGCGCAGGCACACGCCGTCACTGCCAAGTTGCCGCGCGAGCGGTAAACTCTCGCCACACATGGCGGTCAAGTCCATGGTTCGGTTGGAGGTTGCAGTGCGAATTCTGCTGGTCGAGGATCATCCGCAGTTGGCGGCGAGCGTCACCCAGGCGCTCAAGAGTGCCGGTTGGACAGTGGATGTTCTGCATGATGGCGTGGCGGCGGACCTGGCGCTGGGCAGCGAGGAGTACGCCCTGGCGATTCTCGATGTGGGGCTGCCGCGTATGGACGGTTTCGAAGTGCTCGCCCGTTTGCGGGCCCGCGGCAAGACCATTCCGGTGCTGATGCTCACCGCCCGCGGCGAGGTGAAGGATCGCGTGCACGGGCTCAACCTGGGCGCCGACGATTACCTGGCCAAGCCATTCGAACTGAGCGAGCTGGAGGCACGGGTCAAGGCACTGCTGCGGCGCAGCATGCTGGGCGGCGAGCAACAGCTGCGGTGTGGCGACCTGGTGTATGACCTGGACACCCGGCGTTTCACCCTGCTGGAGGAAAGCCTCGCCCTGACCTCCCGCGAACAGGCCGTGCTCGAGGCGATGATTTCCCGGCCCGGGCGGGTGATGAGCAAGGAGCAGTTGGCCTCCCAGGTATTCGGCCTGGATGAGGAGGCGAGCGCCGACTCCATCGAGATCTATGTCCATCGTCTGCGCAAGAAGCTCGAAGGCGGTGCGGTGCGCATCGTCACTTTCCGCGGCCTCGGTTACCTGCTGGAAGCCGCGGGTGGATAGGCCCGGCAGCCTGCGTGGCCGGCTGATTCGCCGGCTGGCCGTGCTGTTCACGGTCATCCTCCTGGTCAGCAGCCTGACCGCCTACTGGAGTGCTCGGCATGCCGCCGATACGGCCTATGACCGCACCTTGCTGGCCTCGGCCCGGGCGATCTCCGACGGGCTCTACGCCGTCGAGGGCATGCTCAGCGCCAACGTGCCCTATATCGCCCTGGATACCTTCGCCTACGACAGTGCCGGGCGTATCTACTACCAGGTGCTCGGGCCGAAGGGCGAGCTGGTCTCGGGTTACGAAGACCTGCCGGCCGCCCCGCCGGACACGCCGCGAACCAACGATTATCCGGCACTGGCCAAGTTCTACGATGGTGATTACCGCGGGCAGGGGGTGCGGGTGGTCAGCTTCCTGCAGCCGGTCAGTGAGCCCGGTTACAGCGGCGTCGCCGAAATTCGCGTTGCCGAAACCCTGGGGGCTCGGGAGCGCATGACCCGCGATCTGCTGCTGGGCACGCTGTGGCGCATGGGCTTGCTGTCGCTCAGCGCGTTGCTGCTCGTCTGGTTGGCGGTGAGCGCGGGGTTGCGCCCCCTCGAAAGCCTGCGCAGAACGGTGGCCGCGCGCAACAGTGACGACCTGCGGCCGCTGCCGGACGAAGACATGCCTCGAGAGCTGCGCCCGCTGGTCAATGCCCTCAACCAGTTCAATGATCGACTGCGCGGCCTCTTTGAGCGGCAATCGCAGTTCATTGCCGACGCCTCCCATGAGCTGCGCACGCCCCTGGCGGCGCTCAAGGCACGGGTCGAACTGGGCTTGCGCGACCAGGATCCGCGCATCTGGCACGCGACGCTGGAGGACGCCGCCTTGAACGCCGATCGGCTGACCCACCTGGCCAACCAGCTGTTGTCACTGGCGCGGATCGAAAGCGGAGCGCGGGCGATCGCCGAAGGCGGGGCGTTGCGCCTGGATCTCAGCCAGCTGGCTCGTGAGCTGGGTATGGCGTTGGCGCCCCTGGCCCATTCGCGCGGCGTCGCCCTGGCGCTGGAAGCCGAACAGCCGGTGTGGATTCGCGGCGAGCCGACGCTGCTCAACGAGCTGTTGTGCAACCTGGTCGACAATGCCATGGCCTACACCGAGGCCGGCGGCAATGTCATCCTGCGGGTGAAGGAGCCGGGTGTGCTGGAGGTCGAGGACGATGGGCCGGGCATCCCCGAGGAGGATCGCGAACGGGTGTTCGAACGCTTCTATCGACGCCAGGCCCAGGGGCTGGGCGCCGGCTTGGGGCTGGCCATCGTCGGCGAGATCTGCCGCGCCCACCGCGCCGATATCAGCCTGCATCAGGCCAGCCCCCATGGGCTGCTGGTGCGCGTGGTGTTCCGCAGCGACGTCAGTTGACCGTGCTGGGGCGAGACAGTGCTCGCCCCGCAAGGATCACTGCAGCATGGTCATGGCAGCGTCCATGGCCGCCGACAGATCTTCGTCGGCGTGGATATCCAGATCCGGCTTGATGCCCAGCTTGGCGAATGCCGGCGTCTGGCTCCAGTCCAGTTGCGTGTAGGGGTGCGGGGTGCCGAGGTGGCTCTGCAGCGTGGCTACCTGAACGATGTCGACGTAGTCCACCTTGCCACTGTCGCGGCTGAAGTTCAGGTACTGGCTCGGGATGCAGGCGATCATTTCCGGGAATTCCCAGGTGCGCAGGATCTTGTCGCCAATGATCGGGTGGATCTGCTCGATCACGTGGTTGAGGCTGATCGAGTCGGCCAGCAGCTCACTGTGCTCTTCGGCGTAGGTGAGAATCGGCAATACGCCGATCTGGTGGACCAGGCCGGCGAGGGTGGCCTGATCCGGCATCAGGCGCGTGTAGTGGCGGCACAGCACGTGGCAGATGCCGGCGATCTCGGTGCTCTTGGTCCACACTTCGCGCATCTTGCGGTCGACCACATCGGTGGTCGCCTGGAACATCTGCTCCATGGCCAGGCCGGTGGCCAGGTTGCAGGTGTAGTTGATGCCCAGGCGGCCGATGGCCATCTGCAGGTCGGTGA
This sequence comes from Pseudomonas sp. G34, assembly GCF_031119625.1. Lineage (GTDB taxonomy): Bacteria > Pseudomonadota > Gammaproteobacteria > Pseudomonadales > Pseudomonadaceae > Aquipseudomonas. The sequence continues at coordinate 169,093 of NZ_JAVHZV010000020.1, read as the reverse complement.
TTTCCCGGTTGGTGCGCAGCAGTGGGCTGTTCACCACCTTGATGATGCGCGCGGTGAGCGCCGCGTCGTTGCCGATGACCTTGGTCATCTCGGGGATGCCGACGTTGGGATCCTCCGCCGCCTCGCGAACCTTCAGGGCGACCTCGGGCAGGGTGGGCAGCACCAGTTCATCGTGGTCGATGGCCCTGGTCAGATCCAGCAGGACTTTCTCGGCGAGTTTGCTCATGAAATTCTCGTTATTGGCGCAAGGGTGGCAGACGCTGTGCAGTGTACGTCAGCGCTGGATTTCGCGGTTGCTGTCCAGCGCGTACGGCAGGTCGAGCAGGTCGAGCGGTAGGCCTTCCAGGCTGCCCAGGTGAATATGGCCATCGAGCGCTGCGTCTTCCTGCAGCACTGCCAGCAATTCAACGCCATCCTCACTCGCTGCCGCCAGCACCACTTCGCCCACGGCACTGCGGTGCACTGGGGAAAACAGTTCGCTGCCGGGCGCGGGCGGTTGCTCGCTGGCGACGCGCAGGCGATACAGGCGGCGCTTGAGCTTGCCCAGGTATTGCATGCGGGCGACGATTTCCTGGCCGGTGTAGCAGCCCTTCTTGAAACTCACGCCACCCACCGCCTGCAGGTTGATCATCTGCGGGATGAACAGCTCGCGGGTCGGGCCGGTCACCTGGCCAATGCCTGCGCGGATCTGCGCCAGCAACCAGTCATTGAGGCTGGCTTCGCGCAGTTGCTCGCTCAGGCGCGCGCGCAGGGGCTCGGCCTGCTCTGCCGGTGCCCACAGCTCGGCACGGCCATCGCTGAGGCGGATGGCCAGCAACGAGTCGCTGCCGGTCACGCTGTCAGCCTCTGCCGCGAGGTCAAGGCCCATGGCCTGCAGGGTGGCATCCGCGCCACTCAGGCCGAAACGAACCCAGGCGGCGCTCTCGTCGCTCAACTTGGCTTTCGAGAAGGCCGCGTACTTCTGCAGTTCGGCGAGTTGCGGGGCGAGCAACTCCTGGCTCATGGCCAGGAGAAAACCCTCGGCGACGCTGACGATACGAAAGCTCGACAGCATGCGCCCCTTTGGCGTGCAGCGAGCGCCCAGGCTCGAGCCGCTGGTGCCGAGGTAGGCGATGTTGCAGGTGATCTGGCCCTGCAGGAACTTACCCGCGTCGGGGCCGCGTACGGCGAGGATGCCTTCGTGGGTGAGCGGGCAATAGAAAGCGCTGTCGGCCATGGTCGAGACAATCGTGGGCAAAGAATGAGGCTGCCATGATAAGAGCAGCGGCAAGCGTCTAGCTACAGGCAAAGCGTGCCGCGTCGCGTTTCGCCTCGTGACGCTCATGCAGGGCGCGGCTGTTGGTATACTGCCGGCCTTTTTCCGAGGAGCACTGTCATGGTCGATGCCACTGAACTCAACCGTCTTTTCTGGCACAGCCGGCGCGGCATGCTGGAGCTTGACGTGTTGCTGGTGCCTTTCGTGCGCGAGGTCTACCCCTCGCTCGACGAGGACGATCGTGCCCGTTACCGCAAGCTGCTCGAGTGCGAGGATCAGGACATGTTCGGCTGGTTCATGCAGCGCGGCGAGCCCGAGGACGCTGATCTGCGTCACATCGTGCGCATGATCCTGGATCGTGTCCAGCCCAAGTAAGCGGTTCGAATGCGACTGGCGGCCGTCACCGCGGCTGCTGGAAGTCTACCTGTGCGCCCAGGCCCTGGCGCTGCTGACGGTGCTGCTCGTCGAGATTGCGCTCTGGGCACGCCTGCTCGGCGTATTGGCCTGCGCTTGCCACGCTGCCTGGGTGTTGCCCAGGCACCTGTTGCTGACCCATTCGGCGGTCTTCAAGCGGTTGCGCCACGACGACGAAGGTTGGCAGGTGCTGCGCAGCGGCGGGCAATGGCAGCCCGTCACCCTGCAGCCGGACAGCATGGCGCTGCCCTGGCTGGTGATCGTGCGCTTTCGGCTGCCGGGCCGCTGGTTCAGCCACAGCCTGTGCATCCCTGCCGATGCGATGTCGCCGGACATGCATCGACGATTGCGGGTACGCCTGAAATTCAGTCGTCAGCGTTGGCGGGTTGCAGAATAGTGTCGCGTGCTTCGGGTAGCAGGCCGGGGTAATCCAGGGTGTAGTGCAGGCCGCGCGATTCCTTGCGCGCCATGGCCGAGAGGATCATCAGTTCGGCCACCTGGGCCAGGTTGCGCAACTCGATCAGGTCCCGGCTGACCTTGTAGTTACTGTAGAACTCGTCGATTTCATCGAGCAGCAGGCGTACCCGGTGCTGGGCGCGCTGCAGGCGCTTGGTGGTGCGCACGATGCCCACGTAGTCCCACATGAAGCGCCGCAGTTCGTCCCAGTTGTGGGCAATGATCACGTCCTCGTCCGAGTCGGTGACCTGGCTGGCGTCCCAGGAGGGCAGGTCGGCTGGCATCGCCACCTGCTCCAGGTTGGCGACGATGTCGGCAGCGGCCGAGCGCGCATACACGAAGCATTCGAGCAGCGAATTGCTGGCCATGCGGTTGGCGCCATGCAGGCCGGTGAAGCTGGTTTCGCCAATCGCGTAAAGGCCTGCCACGTCGCTGCGCCCGGCCTGATCGACGAGCACGCCGCCACAGGTGTAGTGGGCCGCGGGAACCACCGGAATCGGCTGGCGGGTGATGTCGATGCCGAACTCCAGGCAGCGCTGGTAAACGGTCGGGAAGTGGCTTTTGACGAATTCCGCCGGCTTGTGGCTGATATCCAGGTAGACGCAGTCGATGCCCAGGCGCTTCATCTCATGGTCGATGGCGCGGGCCACGATGTCCCGTGGCGCCAGTTCCTCGCGGGGGTCGAAGCGCGGCATGAAGCGCTCGCCGTTGGGCAGGCGCAGCAACGCGCCTTCACCGCGCAGCGCTTCGGTAACCAGGAAGCTCTTGGCCTGGGGGTGGTAGAGGCAGGTGGGGTGGAACTGGTTGAATTCCAGGCTGCCGACCCGGCAGCCGGCGCGCCAGGCCATGGCAATGCCGTCGCCGCAGGCGCCGTCGGGGTTGCTGGTATAGAGGTAGACCTTGGCCGCACCGCCGGTGGCGAGAATCACGAAGCGCGCGTGGTGGGTGTCCACCTCGCCGCTGCGCCGGTTCAGCACGTAGGCGCCGAGGCAGCGCTGGCCGTCGCGGCCCAGCTTGCGCTCGGTAATCAGGTCCACGGCGACCCGCTGCTCGAGCAGTTCCACGTTGCTGCGCTGGCGGGTGCGCTCGAGCAGGGTATTGAAGATGGCCGCGCCGGTCGCGTCGGCGGCGTGGATGATGCGCCGATGGCTGTGGCCGCCCTCGCGGGTCAGGTGAAATTCGAAGCCGCCGTCTTCGCGATCGTGTTCATCGTCGCGGGTGAAGGGCACGCCTTGTTCGATCAGCCATTCGATGGCTTCGCGGCTGTGCTCCACGGTGAAGCGCACGGCATCTTCACGGCACAGGCCGGCACCGGCGTCGAGGGTGTCGTTCACGTGGGAGTCGACGGTGTCGCCGTGGTCCAGCACCGCAGCGACGCCGCCCTGGGCCCAGTAGGTCGAGCCATTGGCCAGCTCGCCCTTGCTCAGCACGGCGATGCTCAGGTTGTCGGGAAGTGTGAGCGCCAGGGTAAGGCCGGCGGCACCGCTGCCGATAACCAGAACGTCGTGCTGAAAGTGTTGGCTCATCGTGATGGATTCCGCTGGGGTGGCATGCAGCTAGACAGGGGAAATCGAGGATCACCTCGGTTGCTCTGTTGGTGCGGCCAGGGCCTCTGATTTTTTGTATCCGAGAATCACTCGGCTGGTCGGTATGAGCCTGGGGCGGGGCTTCAGGGGTCATGGCGACGGCTCGGTGACCCCTAGTATATAGAGGGGGGCAACGGCACAATAGCCGGCCTGGTAGGTTGTCCGGCGCAGAACGTGTATCGTGGCGGGATGGCGATATGCCTGCGCGGCTGACCGCCATGCTGGAGCTGCATCTCATCCGCTGAAACCTGTATGAACTTTGTCATGGAGCAGGGTTCTATAGCGGAGTCGCCCCGGAGAGGGAATGTGTCTGGCGAGCTGGTGAGCGAAGTGGTCGTACCATTCGATTCGGTCCGTCAGGTGATCTAAAGACAATTCGCGCAGCAGGCAGTGGCCCTGGTGCGTGGTTTCGTGCAAAACCAAAAAATGTTTTGTGGGAAGCTTGTTCGTAGGGGGGAGAACTTTTGCATATGGCTCGAGTCTATTTCGGCAGATCGATCTTCTGGCGGGCGCAGACCTCCTACGGGCTCAACGAGGAGTATTCATGCTAACCCAGGAAGAAGATCAGCAGCTGGTCGAGCGCGTACAGCGCGGTGACAAGCGAGCATTTGATCTGTTGGTGCTGAAGTATCAGCACAAGATTCTCGGGTTGATCGTGCGATTCGTGCACGACACCCATGAAGCTCAGGATGTCGCCCAGGAAGCTTTTGTAAAAGCTTATCGGGCACTGGGAAACTTTCGCGGCGACAGTGCGTTCTATACATGGCTGTACCGCATCGCCATTAACACGGCGAAGAATCATCTGGTTTCCCGTGGCCGCCGGCCACCGGACAACGATGTAAGTGCAGAGGATGCCGAGTTCTACGATGGCGATCACGCCCTCAAGGATATCGAATCTCCCGAGCGAGCCCTGTTGAGGGATGAAATCGAAGCCACCGTGCATCGGAGCATCCAGCAACTTCCAGAAGATTTACGAACGGCGCTAACGTTACGTGAATTTGATGGTCTTAGTTATGAAGACATTGCGAGCGTCATGCAGTGTCCAGTTGGTACCGTGCGTTCGCGAATCTTTCGGGCGCGTGAAGCCATCGACAAGTCCCTGCAACCTTTGTTGCAGGAAGCCTGAGACAGCGGCGACAGCCAAGAGAGGAACCGCTATGAGTCGTGAAGCCCTGCAGGAATCGCTGTCCGCGGTGATGGATAACGAAGCGGATGAACTTGAACTTCGGCGTGTGCTCGGTGCGAGCAACGATGCCGAACTGCGTGCCACCTGGTCTCGTTACCAGGTAGCCCGCGCCGCGATGCACAAGGATCTGCTCGTGCCCAAGCTGGACATCGCTGCAGCCGTTTCCGCGGCTCTGGAAAACGATGCCACTCCAGTTGTGCAGGAGAAGGTCGTGCGTGGTCCGTGGCGCAGCCTGGGACGCGTGGCCGTTGCTGCAACCGTGACGGTTGCCGTGCTGGCTGGCGTGCGTTTCTACAATCAGGATGACGTTTCTGGTGCCCAGTTGGCGCAGCAGGATCAGCCATCCATCGCGCTGCCGCAAGCTCAAGGGCCGGCCATTCTGGCAGGCTTCAAGACTTCGGACGAGCAGCCGGCTGTAGAGACCGTCTCTGCCGAAGGTGAAGGCTGGCATGAACAGCGTCTGCCTGAGTACCTGCGTCAGCATGGTCAGCAGTCTGCCCCTGGCACTGCCGAGAATGCACTGCCGTTTGCACGGTCTGCGAGTGTAGAAGAGCGTTAAGAACGACGCGTATGCGCTCCATTCTGGTCACCTCTCTGCTGCTCGGTGGTATTTTGGCAACCCCTGCCATAGCCGCCGATGCACAGGGATGGTTGCAACGGCTGAGCCAGGCCGAAAGCAAGCAAAGCTTCCAAGGCACCTTCGTTTACGAACGCAACGGCAATCTTTCCACTCACAGCATCTGGCGTCAGGTCGAGCCGGGTGGAACTGTGCGTGAGCGTTTGTTGCAGCTCGATGGTGCGCCGCAGGAAATCCTGCGGGTCAATGGTCAGGCGCAGTGCGCCAACGGCCCGATTGCTTCTACCGTTGTCGATGAGCAGGCCTGGCCTGCCCATGGTCTCGATGCCAGGCAGATCGAGCAGTGGTACGAGCTGCGCTTGAGTGGAGAGTCCCGCGTGGCCGGGCGCTCGGCGGTGATTGTTGGGCTGATTCCCCGTGATCAGTATCGTTACGGCGTTCAGCTTTACGTGGACAAGGAAACCGGCTTGCCGCTCAAGTCGCTGTTGGTCAATGACCGCGGTGAGCTGCTCGAGCGATTCCAGTTTACCCAGCTTGATACCACTGATGCCCAGCCAACTGCCGTGCTGCAGCCTTCTACCCATTGTGCGCCAGTGCGTGTCGTCAAGGCGCGTACGCCGTCCGCCGAATCCTGGCGCTCCGAGTGGTTGCCGCCAGGGTTCAACCTCAGCGCGGTAACCCAGCAGCGCAGCCCGGTCTCCGCTGATAGCGTCGATTGTCTGGTTTATGATGACGGACTGGCGCGCTTTTCGGTGTTTCTCGAGCCTTTGCACGATGCTGCGGTTGCGGATGCGCGCAACCAGCTTGGGCCTACCGTGGCAGTGTCCAGGCGCCTGACAACAGGCGACGGAGATGTCATGGTAACGGTGGTGGGCGAAATTCCGCTGGGAACGGCGGAGCGTGTCGCCATGTCGATGCGTACCGACGATGTGCATGTCACGCGGTAACGGTCGACGATAACGATCAAGGCCGATGTGCCGCCTGTTTGTTGTACCACTGGCCCCGCAGGGGCCTCGTTTGTTCTGGATGGGGAAGAAACTGCAATGTCGATGCCTAGCCTGAAAAATTATGCGGCCGCGTTGTTCGCGGTGTTTCTGATGGGGCAATCCGTGGCGGCGCACGCGCAACTGCCGGACTTCACCCCGTTGGTCGAGGCGGCTTCACCTGCCGTGGTCAATATCAGTACCCGGCAAAAAGTGCCGAATGCCGTCGCCAGCAGTGGCGGGCTCTCCGTGCCGGATCTGGAAGGCCTGCCGCCGATGTTTCGCGAGTTCTTCGAGCGCAGCATCCCCCAGCAGCCACGCGCGCCAGGTGGCGGTGGTCGCCAGCGTGAAGCGCAATCGCTCGGCTCGGGTTTCATCATCTCCAAGGATGGTTACATCCTGACCAACAACCATGTGGTCGCCGACGCCGATGAAATCATCGTTCGCCTGTCTGATCGCAGCGAGCTGGAAGCCAAGCTGATCGGTACCGACCCGCGCAGCGACGTGGCGCTGCTCAAGGTCGAGGCCGATGACCTGCCCACCGTGAAACTGGGCAACTCCGACAATCTCAAGGTGGGTGAGTGGGTGCTGGCCATCGGCTCGCCGTTCGGGTTCGATCACTCGGTAACCGCCGGTATCGTCAGCGCCAAGGGGCGCAGCCTGCCAAACGAGAGCTATGTGCCGTTCATCCAGACCGACGTGGCCATCAACCCGGGTAACTCCGGCGGCCCGCTGTTCAACCTGGATGGCGAAGTGGTGGGTATCAACTCGCAGATCTTCACCCGTTCCGGCGGCTTCATGGGGCTGTCCTTTGCCATCCCGATGAGCGTGGCGATGGATGTGGCCGACCAGCTCAAGACCAGCGGCAAGGTCAGTCGCGGCTGGCTGGGCGTGGTGATTCAGGAAGTGAACAAGGATCTTGCCGAATCGTTCGGGCTCGAGCGCCCGGCTGGAGCGCTGGTTGCCCAGGTGCTCGAGGATGGCCCGGCTGCCAAGGGCGGCCTGCAGGTCGGTGACGTGATCCTCAGCCTGGATGGCAAGCCGATCATCATGTCGGCCGACCTGCCTCATCTGGTCGGTGCGCTGAAGCCGGGAACCAAGGCCAACCTGGAAATCGTTCGTGAGGGCGCCCGCAGGAACCTGAAGCTGGCGGTCGGCACCATGCCGGCGGATGACGCCGACGAAGCGACCCCCGGGGCCACGCCAGGCGTCGAGCGTAGCAGCAACCGCCTGGGCGTCAGTGTGGCCGAGCTGACCGACGAGCAGAAGAAAGCCCTGGATCTGCGCGGTGGCGTGGTGATTCGTGAGGTGCAGGACGGTCCGGCGGCGCTGATCGGTCTGCGCCCCGGTGACGTGATCACCCACCTGAACAACCAGGCGATCACTTCGGCGAAGAACTTCACCGAGGTGGCCCAATCGCTGCCCAAGAATCGCTCGGTGTCGATGCGCGTGCTGCGCCAGGGCCGCGCCAGCTTCATTACTTTCAAACTCGCCGAGTAGGTCTGGCCGAGTAGGCTTGGCCGAGTAGGTCTGTCAGTAGCCGACGGCTGCAGGGAAGGGCGACGAGAGTCGCCCTTTTTTATGGCTGTCTCACATCCCGGTATGCAGGGCTGCCCGAGAAATAACCGACCGTTCAAGGCAGGTGAGACAGGCGGGTGGTCAATTACTGCGTTCGCACGCTTGTCCTGACGTGACGTGGGGGCAACCACTCGGGTAAACTTTGCGGCTATTTTCGGCGGGCAGTCGCCTGCGGCCTTTTTCGAGTGTTGTCCTGTGAGTGACCTGAGTCATATCCGCAATTTTTCCATCATTGCCCACATTGACCACGGCAAGTCGACGCTGGCTGACCGTTTCATCCAGATGTGCGGTGGCCTGACTGCGCGCGAGATGGAGGCCCAGGTTCTCGATTCCATGGACCTGGAGCGTGAGCGCGGCATCACCATCAAAGCCCACAGCGTCACGCTCTATTACAAGGCGAAGGACGGCATCACCTATCAGCTGAACTTCATCGACACCCCGGGGCACGTCGACTTCACCTATGAGGTAAGCCGCTCGCTGGCAGCCTGTGAAGGGGCGTTGCTGGTGGTCGATGCTGGCCAGGGTGTCGAGGCGCAGTCGGTGGCCAACTGCTATACCGCCATCGAGCAAGGCCTGGAAGTCATGCCCGTGCTGAACAAGATGGACCTGCCGCAAGCCGACCCCGATCGCGTCAAGGACGAAATCGAGAAGATCATCGGTATCGACGCCACCGACGCCGTGGCCTGTAGCGCCAAGAGCGGCATGGGTGTCGATGAAGTGCTCGAGCGCCTGGTGCACACCATTCCGGCGCCGACCGGTGATATCGAGGCGCCGCTGCAGGCGCTGATCATCGACTCCTGGTTCGACAACTACCTGGGCGTCGTGTCCCTGGTGCGTGTACGTCACGGCCGGGTGAAGAAGGGCGACAAGATCCTGGTCAAGTCCACCGGCAAGATTCACCTGGTCGACAGCGTGGGTGTGTTCAACCCCAAGCACACCGCCACGGCAGATCTGAAAGCCGGCGAAGTGGGCTTCATCATCGCCAGCATCAAGGATATTCACGGCGCGCCGGTAGGTGACACCCTGACCCTCAGTTCGACCCCGGACGTCGAAATGCTGTCGGGCTTCAAGAAGATTCAGCCGCAGGTTTACGCGGGGCTGTTCCCGGTCAGCTCCGACGACTTCGAGGACTTCCGCGATGCGCTGCAGAAGCTGACCCTCAACGATTCGTCGCTGCAATACCTGCCGGAAAGCTCCGACGCCCTGGGCTTCGGCTTCCGTTGTGGCTTCCTCGGCATGCTGCACATGGAGATCATCCAGGAGCGCCTGGAGCGCGAGTACGACCTGGACCTGATCACCACCGCGCCGAGCGTTATTTTTGAAGTTCTGCTCAAGACCGGTGAAACGATTTACGTCGACAACCCGTCCAAGCTGCCGGATGTTTCCTCGGTCGAGGATTTCCGCGAGCCGATCGTGGCCGCGACCATCCTGGTGCCGCAGGAGCACCTGGGCAACGTCATCACCCTTTGTATCGAGAAGCGTGGCGTGCAGCGCGACATGCAGTTCCTCGGCACCCAGGTGCAGGTTCGCTACGACCTGCCGATGAACGAAGTGGTACTCGATTTCTTCGACCGCCTGAAATCCACCAGCCGTGGCTATGCTTCGCTGGATTACCATTTCGACCGTTACCAGTCGGCCAATCTGGTCAAGCTGGACGTGTTGATCAACGGCGACAAGGTCGATGCGCTGGCGCTGATCGTGCACCGCGACAACGCCCACTACAAAGGGCGTCAGTTGACCGAGAAGATGAAAGAGCTGATCCCTCGGCAGATGTTCGACGTTGCGATTCAGGCCGCCATTGGCGGGCAGATCGTCGCGCGAACCACTGTCAAGGCACTGAGAAAGAACGTTCTGGCCAAGTGCTACGGCGGTGACGTGAGCCGTAAGCGCAAGCTGTTGGAAAAGCAGAAGGCCGGTAAGAAGCGCATGAAGCAGGTGGGGAACGTGGAGATTCCACAGGAAGCCTTCCTTGCTGTACTCAAGTTGGATAGCTGAGGCCTATGTCATTCAATTTCCCGCTGTTGCTGGTCATTGCCGTCGCCGTGTGCGGCGCCCTGGCCTTGTTCGATCTGGTATTCCTGGCGCCGCGGCGTCGTGCAGCGATCGCCAGTTACCAGGGCAAGGTCGAGCAAGTCGACGATGCAGTGGTCGAGAAGCTCAACAAGGAACCCCTGCTGGTTGAATACGGCAAGTCGTTCTTTCCGGTGCTGGCCATCGTGCTGGTGCTGCGCTCCTTTCTGGTCGAGCCGTTCCAGATTCCGTCCGGCTCGATGATTCCGACCCTGGAAGTGGGCGATTTCATCCTGGTCAACAAGTTTGCCTACGGCATTCGCCTGCCGGTGCTGGACACCAAGGTGATCGAAGTCGGTGACCCGCAGCGCGGCGACGTCATGGTGTTTCGCTACCCGAGCGATCCCAACGTCAACTACATCAAGCGGGTAATCGGCCTGCCGGGTGATCAGGTGCGCTACAGCAGCGACAAGCGCCTGTTCATCAACGGCAAGCCGGTGGCCGAGCAGTTGATCGGCGAGGAACCCGGCAGCCTGGGCAGCGCCACGCTGTACAGCGAACGCCTGGGCGATGTGGAGCACCGCATCCGCAAGGAAATGACCCGCTACCGCGCCGAACCCGGCAAGGAGTGGACGATTCCCCAAGGTCACTACTTCATGATGGGTGACAACCGCGACAACTCCAACGACAGCCGCTACTGGAACGACCCGAATATCCCCAAAGACGTACTGGGCATGGTTCCGGATCGCAACATCGTCGGCAAGGCATTCGCCATCTGGATGAGCTGGCCGGATCCGAAGTTCAAGACCCTGCCGAACTTCTCCCGCGTTGGGCTGATTCACTGATCTGATGAAAATTTGCGGCGCTGTTCAATACGGCGCCGCCAGCTATCTATAGTCTTGAGATGCGCCAGGCGCGCATCGGACTATCTGGATATTTTTGGGGATGAACATGAAATTCGCACGCTCGCAGCAGGGCTTGTCGATCGTCAGCTGGCTGGTGGTACTCGCTGTTGTGGCATTTCTGGCCAGCACGGCGTTCAAGGTGGTACCGCATTACCTCGACTACATGTCGATGGAAAAGATCATCACCTCGGTGGAAACCGACCGCGTGGATAGCGTCAAAACCGTGGCCGATTTCTACGCCCACGTGAGCCGTGGCATGACGGTCAACAGCATTCGCGACCTGAACATGCAGGACGTGCTGAAAGTGACCCAGGATGGCAACGAGTTTCTTGCCCACCTCAAATATGACAAACGTGAGCACCTGATCGAGAACATCGACCTGGTGGTTAATTTCGATAAAGAATTCCGTGTGCGAATGCCGTGAGTGTTTCGTTGACCCGCCTCGAGCGCCAGCTCGGGCACAGTTTCAAAGACCAGGATCTGATGATCCTGGCGCTGACCCATCGCAGTTTTGCCGGGCGCAACAATGAGCGTCTGGAGTTCCTCGGTGATGCCATCCTCAATTTCGTCGCCGGCGAGGCGCTCTACGAGCGCTTCCCCCAGGCCCGTGAAGGCCAGCTGTCGAGGCTGCGCGCGCGCCTGGTGAAGGGCGAGACCCTGGCCGTGCTGGCCCGTGGTTTCGATCTGGGCGAGTACCTGCGCCTGGGTTCCGGTGAGCTGAAGAGCGGTGGCTTTCGCCGCGACTCGATCCTCGCCGATGCCCTCGAAGCGCTGATCGGTGCCATCTACCTGGATGCCGGCATGGAAGTCGCCCGCGAGCGTGTGCTGGCCTGGCTGACCAACGAGCTGGACGGCCTGACCCTGGTCGATACCAACAAGGACCCCAAGACCCGCCTGCAGGAATTCCTGCAGTCGCGGGCCTGTGAGCTGCCGCGTTACGAGGTGGTCGACATCCAGGGCGAACCCCATTGCCGGACATTCGTGGTCGAATGTCAGGTCAATCTACTCAATGACAAGACCCTGGGCCAAGGCGCCAGTCGCCGGATCGCCGAACAGGTCGCGGCCACCGCCGCGCTGATCGCCCTGGGTGTGGAGAACGGCAATGACTGATTCGCCCGTAACGCGCTGTGGCTATGTCGCCATCGTTGGCCGGCCCAACGTGGGCAAGTCGACGTTGCTCAATCACATTCTCGGTCAGAAGCTGGCGATCACTTCGCGCAAGCCGCAGACCACTCGCCACAACATGCTCGGCATCAAGACCGAGGGCGAGGTGCAGGCGATCTATGTCGATACCCCCGGCCTGCACAAGAACAACGACAAGGCGATCAACCGCTACATGAACAAGAACGCCTCGTCGGCCCTCAAGGACGTCGACGTGGTGATCTTCGTGGTTGACCGTACCCGCTGGACCGACGAGGACCAGATGGTGCTCGAGCGCGTCCAGTACATCGAGGGGCCGGTGATCCTGGCGGTCAACAAGACCGACCGCCTGGAAGACAAGGCCGACCTGATGCCGCACATGCAGTGGCTGGCAGAGCAACTGCCGAATGCCGAGATCGTGCCGGTTTCGGCGCAGCACGGCCACAACCTCGACGCGCTGGAGAAGCTGGTCGGCGAGCGCCTGCCCGAGGGCGTGCACTTCTTCCCGGAAGACCAGATCACCGACCGCTCCGGGCGTTTCTTCGCCGCCGAGCTGGTCCGCGAGAAGATCATGCGTCAGCTGGGTGCCGAGCTGCCGTACCAGATCACCGTGGAGATCGAGGAGTTCAAGCGCGAAGGGCGGATCATGCACATCCATGCGCTGATCCTGGTCGAGCGTGACGGCCAGAAGAAGATCATCATCGGCGAGAAGGGCGAGCGCCTCAAACGCATTGGCCAGGAAGCGCGCAAGGACATGGAGTCGATGTTCGACACCAAGGTCATGCTCAACCTCTGGGTCAAAGTCAAAAGTGGCTGGTCCGACGACGAGCGCGCCCTGCGTTCTCTGGGCTACGACAATATCTGATTCGGTACCCCCGCCGCCTCGCGGCTGGCTTCCCTAGCGAGTGATTCAGCAATGCTTGCACTCAGCCAGCCCGCCTATGTCCTGCACAGCCGTGCGTACCGCGAAAGCAGTGCGCTGGTGGATTTCCTCACCCCGCAAGGCCGTCTACGTGCCGTGCTGCGCGGCGCGCGTGGCAAGGCCGGCAGCCTGGCTCGGCCGTTCATCCCCCTCGAGCTGGAAACCCGTGGCCGTGGCGAGCTGAAGAACGTCGGCCGCCTGGAGGCTGCCGGCATTCCCAACCTGCTCTCCGGCGAGGCGCTGTTCAGTGGCTTGTACCTCAACGAGCTGCTGATCCGCGTGCTGCCCGCCGAGGACCCGCACCCGGCGCTCTTCGACCACTACGCCATGACCATTCTCGCGCTGGCCCAGGGCCGTGCGCTGGAGCCCTTGTTGCGCGCGTTCGAATGGCGGCTGCTCGATGAACTCGGCTATGGTTTCGCCCTCGACAGCGATATGCAGGGCCATGCCGTGGTCGCTGAAGGCCTGTATCGATGGCAGGCCGACAGCGGCTTCTTGCCCATCGGTCACTGGCAGCCCGGCGCGTTTCTCGGTAGCGAGTTGCTGGCCATGGCCGACGCGGACTGGAGTACGCCTGGTGCGCTGGCTGCCGCCAAGCGCCTGATGCGTCAGGCACTCGCCCCTCATCTAGGCGGCCGACCGCTGGTCAGCCGCGAACTGTTCATGACGCTCAAGGAGCCGACCCGTGACTGAAGCCAACCGTGTTTTGCTGGGCGTGAATATCGATCACGTCGCCACCCTGCGCCAGGCGCGCGGTACCCGCTATCCGGATCCGGTCAAGGCCGCGCTGGATGCCGAAGAGGCCGGCGCCGACGGCATCACCGTGCACCTGCGCGAAGATCGCCGGCATATCCAGGAACGCGACGTGCGCGTGCTCAAGGAGGTCATGCAGACACGCATGAACTTCGAAATGGGGGTGACCGATTTCATGCTCGCCTTCGCCGAAGAGATACGTCCCGAGCACGTGTGCCTGGTACCGGAAACCCGCCAGGAACTGACCACCGAAGGCGGCCTGGACGTGGCTGGGCAGGAGGCGCGGATTGCTGCCGCGGTAAAGCGGCTGGCGGCGGTTGGCAGTGAGGTTTCGCTGTTCATCGATGCCGACCCGCGGCAGATCGAGGCGAGCAAGCGGGTTGGCGCGCCGGCCATCGAGTTGCATACCGGGCGCTATGCCGATGCGCAGACCCCGCAAGAGGCTGAGGCCGAACTGCAGCGCATCCGTGATGGTGTCGCCTTGGGCGTTTCTCTGGGCCTGATCGTCAATGCCGGCCACGGCCTGCACTACCACAACGTCGAGCCGGTGGCGGCGATCCCTGGCATCAACGAGTTGAACATCGGTCATGCGCTGGTCAGCCACGCGCTGTTCGTCGGCTTCAAGGACGCCGTGCGCGAGATGAAGCAGTTGATCCAAGGGGCTGCGTCGCGCTAACGCTTGCCGCCGTAAGCCACGGCCACCTGCGCCGCCAGTGCTTCGGCGGCGGCGCTGCGGTTACTGCCGCGCAGCAGTTTGATGTGATAGTGGCCCAAGGGCGGCAAACCGTGCTCCTGCTGGGAAAGCCGCCGCAGCGGCGGTTTGACCCGGCTGGCCGGGAAGGCCGCAATGGCCAGGTCGGCCAGCAGCGCAGCTTCCTGGCCAGCGCACTGTTCACTGGAATAGGCGATTCGGTAGCTGCGCCCAAGGCGATCCAGGCCGTCCAGGGCTGCGTGACGCCAGGCGCAGCCGGTGTTGGCCAGCGCGAGCGGTAACGGGTTGCGCTTGACGGCCAGGCCACCCTCGCGGCCTGCCCACACCAGTGATTCGCTGCAAATCACTTCGCCGCGGGTGCCATCGGCATTGGCGTCGCCGGTATTGAGCAACGTCAGGTCGAGTTCGCCGGCGTCCACACGTTCGATCAGCTCGCCGCTGCGAGCCACCGACACATCGACTTGCACGGCCGGATGGCTGAGGGCGAACTGCGCCAGCAGATCCGGCAGCGAGCCGACGCCGATGTCGAAAGGCGTGCCGAAACGCACGGTACCCGTCAGGTCGGGCACGCGGAATTGCGCCACTGCTTCCTCGTTGAGTTTGAGCAGGCGGCGGGCATAGCCGAGCAGCATTTCGCCATCCGGGGTGAGCCGTACGCGGCGGCTCTCGCGGAGAAACAGCGTGCGTCCGAGGCTTTCCTCCAGGCGTTTGATCTGCTGGCTGACCGCTGCCGTGGTGCGGAATACCTGGGCGGCGGTGCGGGTGAAGCTGCCGCTTTCGGCGATGCCGACAAAGGTCTTCAGCACATCGCTTTCCAACAGGGGCAGGGGGGCGGGCGCGTTGCCTGGTGGTGGAGTTTTCATGGCGTCGTTAATATTTAGTTAATTGGCTATTAGGTATTTGTCGATTTTATTAACGATAGGCGCAGCTCAAACTGGCGGCAAGCACTCACCGATAACCGGTGAGCATGGGTTGCCGAGGAGAGTTGCCATGAGATCGAATGAACAGCATGCCGCACCTGCCGAGCGCGTCGACACCGCGAGGTCGCTGGGTAGCAACCCCCTTGAGCTGACCCAGTGGCTGGGCGACTGGTACTTCGCCTGGAGCTGGAGGCGCAAGATGCGCCGCCTGCTGATGCTCGACCGTGCCGGGCAGATTCGCCTGGGAAGCGCTCATGCGCGCGTCAGCGCCGGGGCGCAGATGCCCCTTGCCATGATCGCGGCGCGGCAGGCCGAATGGCGGCGCCAGGGTGATGCCGCCGGCTAGGCCGTTCTCACGGCTTGCGCGCGACCAGTACGGCGCGACGGGGCGCCGGCAGGCCTTCGATGGTGCGGCGGTGGTCGAGCGGGTCGAGGAACTCGGGCAGCGACTGGTAGCGCATCCAGTCGGTGCTGCGCTGCTCCTCGACCGAGGTGACGCTGACATCCACGCAGCGTACGTCGACGAAGCCAGCGCGGCGCAGCCATAGCTCCAGCGCGGGCACCGAGGGCAGAAACCAGACGTTGCGCATCTGTGCATAACGGTCTTCGGGTACCAGTACCTGCTGGGCATCGCCTTCCACCACCAGGGTTTCCAGTACCAGTTCGCCGCCCTTGTGCAGGCAGTCCTTGAGTTCCAGCAGGTGGTCGATGGGCGAACGGCGGTGGTAGAGCACGCCCATGGAGAACACGGTGTCGAAGCCCAGCAGCTTGGCCGGCAGCTCTTCGATACCCAGTGGCAGATGCCAGGCGGGCAGGTCAGGCAGGTAGTTCTTCATGGCCAGGAACTGGCAGAGGAACAGCCAGTTCGGGTCGATGCCGACCACGCTGCGGGCACCGTCGCCGAGCATGCGCCACATGTAGTAGCCGTTGCCGCAGCCGACGTCGAGCACCCGGCGGCCGGTCAGATCCAGGTGCGGGGAGACCCGCTGCCATTTCCAGTCCGAACGCCATTCGGTGTCCACGTGCACGCCGAACGGATGGAAGGGGCCTTTGCGCCAGGGAATCAGGCCGCGCAGCGCACTGTCCAGCGCCGCGCGGGTGGCGTCGTCGCAGGGGCCGTCGAGCCGGAAGTCCTGCTGCAGGTCGATGTGCTCGGCCTGCAACTGCGGCAGCGCCTCGACAGCGGCATGCCAACGCTGCAGGTCGCCATGCCCGATGGCCAGTTTGGCGTCGATCTGCCCAGGCAGATCCGCGCTCCAGTCCTGCAACGGTGTGCCGGCGAGCTCGGCCTGCAGGGCGTCCAGATCCATGCGGCGCATCATGGCAGGGCCACCAGCGAGGCGAAGTTGAGGCACTGGAACCAGGGCACCACCTTGCTGAAGCCGGCGGCGTGCAGGCGCTCGCGGTGCTGTTCGAGGCTGTCGGGCAGCATCACGTTCTCGATGGCGCTGCGCTTCTGGGCAATTTCCAGTTCGCTGTAGCCGTTGGCGCGTTTGAAGGCGACGTGCAGATCGGTGAGCAGGGCATGTTGCTGATGGTCTTCGAAACGCAGCTTTTCCGAGAGGATCAAGGCGCCGCCCGGCAGCAGCGTGCGATGAATACGGCTCAGCAATTGCAGGCGATTTTCCGGGGCGATGAACTGCAGGGTGAAGTTCATCGCCACCAGCGAGGCAGGCTGCCAGTCCATGGCGAGGATGTCCGCCTCGAGCACCTCGACCGGCAGCAGCTCCTGGAACATGGCGTCCTGGGCGTGCAGGTATTCGCGGCAGCGCTCGACCATCGCCGCGGAGTTGTCCACGGCCATCACCCGGCAACCGTCTGCCTGAACGTGGCGACGCAGCGCCTGGGTCACCGCGCCCAGCGAGCAGCCCAGGTCATACAGCAGGCTGCCGGGCTGGGCGAACTGGCTGGCCAGCACACCGATGTTCTCGACGATGGTCGGGTAGCCCGGCACCGAGCGCTTGATCATGTCCGGGAACACCCGGGCGACGTCCTCGTTGAAGACGAAATCCGGCACCTGATCCAGTGGCTGGGCGAAGAGTTGGTCGGGCTGTCTGTTCACGGTCGGTCTGCATGGCGCGGGAAAGGCGCGCATTTTAGCCAAGTCCGGCGATTAGCCAAACCTCGTCGCAAGTCTGATTCGATAGTCGGCGTGCGTGGGCTAGCGCACGCGGATCTGGCAGTCGAAGGTGTCGGCGGGGGCGGCGCTGCTATCCCAGGGCTGGGCATAGGTCAGCAGCAGCTGCGCCTCACCCGGTTCGGTGGCCTGGAAGCGCCAGGTGGAGGTGCCATCGCCGCCAACCAGGTCGGAGTCTTCGGCCGCGCTGTAGACTTCCGGGCCTAGCGCCTTGAGTACTGCGGCGGCGTCTTCCTGCACCGTCCAGCGATAGCCCGTCGTCGGGTTGCTCGGCAGGCTGAGAATCAGCTGCTGGCCTGCCTGCAGGCTGATCGGGCACTGGCTCTGCTTCTGCACCTGCAGGCTCTTCGAGGGGCTGGCGCAGGCGCTTAGCAGAACCAGGCTGGCGAGAACGGGCAGACGGTAGGCGTTGATCATGACGGGCTCCAGACGCAGAAATCGACTGCCAGCATAACGGCAGAACGCCGGGGCTGTAACCCGCCCACCGGCCGATTCAATCGACGATGAACAGCCGCGCGCCAGTAGCGGTCGAGCTGCGGTGCGCTTCCGCCCCGTCAGCCACCTGATAGCTCATGCCCGGCGTCATCACCAAGTGGCGGCCATCGTCGAGCTCGGTGTGCAGCTCGCCTTCGAGGCACAGCAGGATATGGCCCTTGTTGCACCAGTGGTCGGCCAGGTAGCCCGCGGTGTACTCGACCATGCGCACGCGCAGCGCACCGAACTGGCAGGTGCGCCAGTAGGCCATACCGTTTTCGCCGGCGTGTTCGGTGGCTTCGACCGTGCTCCAGTCGGTAACGCCAAAGGGGATATCGCTGATGTTCATCGGATGGCCCTGCAATGAAAGGAGAGGGTTATTGCCGGGCAACGCTCACGCCTTCGAGGTTGGCGAACGAGGTGTCCTTGGCGGTGAGCAGGAAGTCGCGCATGAACGGCGCGTCGAGCATGTCGGTGCGCACGCCGGCATAGAGCGTGGCGAACAGGCCCTTGTCGCCCAGGCGCTTGGCGGTCACGTAGCCGCGCGAGCTGTACTCGTGCAGCGCCCAGTTGGGCAGGCCGCAGACGCCACGGCCGCTGGCCACCAGCTGCATCATCATCACCGTCAACTCCGAGGTGCGCACCTGGGCCGGCTCGATGTCGGCGGGTTCGAGAAAGCGGGTGAAGATATCCAGGCGATCACGCTCCACCGGGTAGGTGATCAGGGTTTCCTTGAGCAGGTCTTCGGGGCGGATATGGGGGCGGTTGGCCAGGGCGTGCTGGTTGGCCACCGCCAGCATGGCTTCGTAGGTGAACAGCGGCACGTAGGTGATGCCCGAGAGTTCCACGGGATCGGAGGTCACCACCAGGTCGAGGTCGCCGCGGGCCAGGGCGGGCAGGGGAGCGAACGAAAACCCCGAGGCCAGATCCAGCTCCACTTCCGGCCAGGCGTCGCGGAACTGGTCGATGGTCGGCATCAGCCACTGGAAGCAGCTGTGGCATTCGATGGCCATGTGCAGGCGGCCGGCCGTGCCACCGGCCAGGCGCGCCAGGTCGCGTTCGGCGCTGCGCAGCAGCGGCAGCACGCTGTCGCACAGTTGCAGCAGGCGCAGCCCGGCGCTGGTGAAACGCACCGGCTTGGTCTTGCGCACGAACAACTGCATGCCCAGGCGTTCTTCCAGTTCCTTGAACTGGTGCGACAGCGCCGACTGGGTCAGGTGCAGGCGTTCAGCGGCTTCGACCAGGCTGTCGGTTTCGCGCAGGGCGTGAAGGGTCTTCAAATGGCGGATTTCGAGCATCTGGTTACCTGCAGGTTATTCAACTGCTCGGTAAATAAGATGAGCAGTATTCATTTGGCGAGTGTCGCGCAATGGGCGGCCCGTTGTCGAGTCATCCTCCATTCGTCCGCCTGGCGGGTTTCATCAAACTGTCATTGTTCTGTGGCAGCGCGCCGTGGCCCATCACTGCGAGACTTGCCTGCTATCCGGCCTATCGCTTGTGGAATTTGAAGATGCGCGTGGTTATTTTTCTGGCTGCCTTGCTGTGCAGCCTGTCCTCCCTGGCGGCTGATGTGTGCAAGGTCGGTGTGGATGTCGAGCGTGTCTCGGTGGGCGAGGTGAGCCTGGCGTATCAGAGCATCGGGCGCAGCAGCGATCCCGCACTGTTGTTGGTCATGGGCCTGGGTGGCCAGCTGATCCACTGGCCGGACGACGTGGTCGAGCAGCTGTGCGAGCAGGGCTTTCGGGTGATCCGCTTCGACAATCGTGACGTCGGCTTGAGCCGCTGGAACGCCGAAGCGCCCAGCGCCAACCTGGCTTATGAAGTGCTGCGTTACCGCCTTGGCCTGGCGGTCGGTGCACCGTACAGCTTGCGCGACATGGCCGGCGATTCACTGGGCCTGATGGATGCGTTGGGCATTGACGAGTTTCACCTGCTCGGCGCCAGCATGGGCGGCATGATCGCCCAGCACATCGCTGACATGGCGCCGCAGCGGGTGCGCAGCCTGACCTTGGTGATGACCAGCTCCGGCGCCCAGGGGCTGCCGGCACCGAGCCCGGCGTTGTTGCACCTGTTGGCACGCCGCGAGGCACCGAGCCGGGAAGTGGCCCTGGAGCAGCAGGCCGATCTGCTGGCCGCGCTGGGCAGCCCGAGTGTGGTGGATGATCGTGCGATGCTGCTGCACCAGGCCGAAATCGCCTACGACCGTGCCTTCAATCCGGCGGGGGTGGAGCGGCAATTGCTGGCGATTCTTGCCGAAGGCAGCCGGGTCGACCTGCTCAACCGCCTGCAGGTGCCGACGCTGGTGGTGCACGGCACTGCCGATCCGCTGCTGCCGGTGATGCACGGCGTACATGTCGCCGCGCATATCCGTGGCAGTGAGCTGCGCCTGATTCCAGGGCTCGCTCACCGGCTTCAGGAGCGCTTCAAGGCGCCGTTGCTTGCCGCGGTACTGCCACACCTGCAGGCTCATCGGCAGGATGAGCACCTGGTACAGCTGTAAGAATCGCGGTCGCGGCGGGTGCCAGGTAGGCTTCGAGCCGGCTGCGCTCGGCGGCCGACAGGAACAGCCCCAGCTTGCTGCGGCGCCAGAGGATGTCATCCACCTCGGTGGCCCATTCCTGTTCGCGCAGGTAATCCACCTCGCGGGCATACAGGCCATGGCCGAAGTGCTCGCCCAGGTCGGCCTCGCTCTGCACCTTGTCGAGCAATTGCCAGGTACGGCTGCCATAGGTGACGGCCCAGCGGCTCGCCAGCTCGGCGTTCAGCCAGGCATGGCGAGCGCGCAGGGCCTCGACCAGGCTCTCGCGGCTGTGCATGTTCTCGCCGCCCGGCAGCGGCGCCTCGGCCGTCCAGCGCGCCTTCATGTTCGGGAAGAACGGCGCCAGCTGGGCCAGCGCCGACTCCGCCAGCTTGCGGTAGGTGGTCAGCTTGCCGCCGAACACCGACAGCAGTGGCGGTTCATTGCCCTGGGCGGACAGCGACAGGGTGTAGTCGCGGGTGATGGCCGAGGGCTCGTCGGACTCGTCATCGCACAGCGGGCGCACGCCGGCGTAGCTGTGGAGGATGTCCTCGCGGCTGAGCGACTTGCGGAAGTGGTCGTTGACCACCTTGAGCAGGTAGCTGGTTTCTTCCTCGCTGATGCTCACGGCAGCCGGGTCGCCCTGGTACTCGCGGTCCGTGGTGCCGATCAGGGTGAAGCGGTCCAGGTAGGGGATGGCGAAAACGATACGGCGGTCTTCGTTCTGCAGGATATAGGCTTCTTTGCCCTCGAACAGGCGCGGCACGACGATGTGGCTGCCCTGGATGAGGCGGATGCCGTAGGGCGACTTCTGCTGCAGATCATCACGAATGAAGCGCGCCACCCAGGGGCCGGCGGCATTGACCAGCGCTTTGGCGCGGATCGAGAAGCGGCTGCCATCGGCGCGTTCCAGGTCGACTTCCCAGGCACCCTTGCTGCGCCGGGCACTGACGCAACGGGTGTGGGTGTGCACATGGGCGCCGTGCTCGCGGGCTGCCATGGCGTTGAGCACCACCAGGCGGGCATCGTCGACCCAGCAATCGGAGTATTCGAAACCTTTGCTGATCTCCGGTTTGAGCGGGCTGTTGGCGCCAAAGCTCAGCCCTCGCGAGCGCGGCAGTGCCTTGCGCTTGCCCAGGTTGTCGTAGAGGAACAGGCCGGCGCGAATCATCCACGCGGGGCGCAGATGCGGGCGGTGGGGGAGGATGAAGCGCATCGGGCTGACGATGTGCGGCGCCTTGGCGAGCAGCACTTCACGTTCGGCCAGGGCTTCGCGCACCAGGCGGAATTCGTGGTGCTCCAGGTAACGCAGCCCGCCGTGGATCAGCTTGCTGCTAGCCGAGGAGGTGTGGCGGGCCAGGTCGTCCTTCTCGCACAGGAACACCGACAGGCCGCGACCCGCCGCATCACAGGCAATACCGGCGCCATTGATGCCGCCGCCGACCACGGCAATATCGTAAACCTCGGACAGCGGGCTGTTGGACAGGCTGGATGTGGGCATCGTCGTGGCCTCGTATAGCGTTTGTATTTTCAAATCGAACATGAATGTTCATTTACGAAAATACTAGCGCATGAATAGATAGGTATCCAGGGGTCTTCGATCAAAAAAGATCACGTAAAGCGCTGGAATGAAAATTAGCGAACACAGTTACAGATACTCGCGGGCCGATAAGGTTCGCGAGATGTTCGAATTGGAATAAAAAACCACAGGCGGCGCCGCGATGGGCGCGTCAGGCCCATCGCGGTGTTGGTTGCAGGAGGGGGTCAGACGACTTCGAGGCGGATCTTGTGCTGCTCGAGCAGTTGGCAGAGGCCGGCTACCGGCTGCTGGTCGGTGACCAGGCAGTCGATCAGGCTGATCGGGCCCAGGCGAATCATCGCGTTGCGGCCGAACTTGCTGGAGTCGGCGGCGAGAATCACCTGGCGAGCATTGGCGATGATTGCCTGGGAAACCCGCACTTCCTGGTAATCGAAATCCAGCAGGCTGCCGTCTTCGTCGATGCCGCTGATACCGACCAGGGCGAAATCGACCTTGAACTGGTTGATGAAGTCCACGCTGGCCTGGCCCACCAGACCGCCATCGCGGCGCACGTTACCGCCGGTCAGCAGCACGTCGAAGTCATCCTTGGCGGCGAGCATCGCGGCAACGTGCAGGTTGTTGGTGATGATCTTCAGGTGGTTGTGGTTGAACAGTGCCCGGGCGATGGCCTCGGTGGTGGTGCCAATGTTGATGAACAGTGAGGCATGGTCGGGAATCTGCGCGGCCACCGCTTCACCGATGCGCTGCTTCTCCTGACGCATCTGGTCGGCGCGCATCGCATAGGCGGTGTTCTCGACGCTGGAATCATAGGCCGCGCCGCCATGGTAGCGGCGCAGCAGGTTGGCATCGGCCAGCTGATTGATATCGCGGCGGATGGTTTGCGGGGTAACGACGAACTGGGTGGCCAACTCCTCGATGCTGACGTAGCCGCGTTCGCGGATCAGATCGAGGATTTGCTGCTGGCGAGGGGGCAGATTCATTGAGTGTCCTTCGGGCCGCACGGAATTGCGCCATGATGCCGCACGAATCTGCTCACTGCCAGCGACAGCCGGGGGCTAGGGCCTGTTAACACTGCCGCGCAAGCCGAAGGGCTCGGGCGCGGTGTTGCGCAAGTGCTAACAGGCCCTGGTCGCTGTGGCTCACTTCTGCTCTTCGTGGGGCTGCCAGTCGCGGGTGCGGCCCACGGCCTTCTTCCAGCCGGCGTAGAGGGCTTCCTTCTCGGCATCGGCGAGCTGTGGCTCGAACTCGCGCTCGATCACCGCCTTGCCGCGCAGCTCCTCCAGGCTGCTCCAGAAACCGGTGGCCAGGCCGGCCAGGTAGGCGGCGCCCTGGGCCGTGGTCTCGCGCATTTGCGGGCGCTCCACCTGGGTGCCGAGGATGTCGGCCTGGAACTGCATGAGGAAGTTGTTGGCCACCGCGCCGCCATCCACGCGCAGGGATTTGAGGCGCTCGCCGGAGTCCTGCTGCATGGCGTCGAGCACATCGCGGGTCTGGTAGGCGATAGACTCCAGGGCGGCGCGGATGATGTGGTCGATCTTCACGCCGCGGGTCAGGCCGAGCAGGCCGCCACGGGCGTAGGGATCCCAGTAGGGCGCGCCCAGGCCGGTAAAGGCCGGTACCAGGTACACGCCGTTGCTGTCCTTGACCTTGCCGGCGAAGTACTCGGTGTCGTAGGCGTCGTTGACCAATTTCAGTTCGTCGCGCAGCCACTGGATGGTGGAGCCGGCGTTGAAAATCGCCCCTTCCAGCGCATAGGCAGGCTCGCCGCGCGGGCCGCAGCCGATGGTGGTGAGCATGCCGTGCTGGGATTTGACCGCCTTGTCGCCAGTGTTCATCAGCAGGAAACAGCCGGTGCCATAGGTGTTCTTGGCCTGGCCTGGTTCGACGCACATCTGGCCGAACAGCGCAGCCTGCTGGTCGCCGGCGATACCGGCGATGGCGATGCCGCTCTTGGTGTGGCCGTAGACCTCGGACGAGGTTTTGACCTCGGGCAGCATCTCGCGAGGGATGTCCAGCACCTCGAGCATCTTCGCATCCCACTCACGGGTGTGGATGTTGAAGAGCAGGGTACGCGAGGCGTTGGTGTAGTCGGTGACGTGCACCTTGCCGCCGGTGAATTTCCAGATCAGCCAGCTATCGATGGTGCCGAACAGCAGTTCACCCTTGCGGGCGCGTTCGCGGCTGCCTTCGACATGGTCGAGGATCCACTTGAGCTTGGTGCCGGAGAAGTAGGGGTCGGTGACCAGGCCGGTGGTTTCCTTGATGTAGTCTTCCAGGCCGTCGCGCTTGAGTTGCTGGCAGATCTCGGTGCTGCGCCGGCACTGCCAGACGACCGCGTTATGGATCGGCCGGCCGGTGTTCTTGTCCCACACCACCGTGGTTTCGCGCTGGTTGGTGATGCCGATGGCGGCCACCTGGTCGTGGTGCAGGCCGGCCTTGGCCAGCGCCTCGACCATCACCGCGCTTTGCGTGGCGAAGATTTCCATCGGGTCGTGTTCGACCCAGCCGCTTTGCGGGTAATGCTGGGTGAATTCGCGTTGGGCGATACACACCACATTGGCATCGCGATCGAAGATGATCGCCCGGGAGCTGGTGGTGCCCTGGTCGAGGGCAATGATGTAGTTCTTGTTTTGAGCGTCTGTCATGTCGATTGCCTTGAGCGAGTGAGCGGAGGACAAAAGGGGCGCACGCCCTGAGGGATGTGCGCCGTTGAAATCAGGAAGCTTTGACGTCGCGGTCGGCGGCGCGTTCTACCGTCGGCGCCTCGACCACACTGGGCAGGTGACGCGCAAGCAGGGTGCGGTAGGCCGCGGCGCCGAGACAGGCCCCGAGGATCGGCGCGAAGATCGGTACCAGGAAGTAGGGAATGTCACGGCCGCCGGTGAGCGAGATCTCGCCCCAGCCCATGATGAAGGTCATCAGTTTCGGGCCGAAGTCCCGCGCCGGGTTCATCGCAAAGCCTGTCAGCGGGCCCATGGCACTGCCGATCACGGCGATCAGCAGGCCGATCAGCAGCGGCGCCATGGG
Source organism: Pseudomonas sp. G34 (assembly GCF_031119625.1). Classification (GTDB taxonomy): domain Bacteria; phylum Pseudomonadota; class Gammaproteobacteria; order Pseudomonadales; family Pseudomonadaceae; genus Aquipseudomonas. Next base: position 144,000 of record NZ_JAVHZV010000020.1, on the reverse strand, counting down.
GCCGCGGGGCAGGCCGTTGTTATCGTCGGTCAGGGACATGATCACCCCCATCAGGATGGCGGTGATCACCACTTCGACCATGAACGCCTGGCCGGTGGACAGAACCGGATTGGGGAAGGTGGAGAACACCGACGCCAGTTCCAGGCTGGCCTGGGAGCCACGAATCATCTGGTTGGCCTGTTCGAATTCGGCGAACAGCCCACTGTACAGCGTGTACACCAGCAGGGCACCGCAGAAGGCGCCGGCAATCTGGGAGAGGATGTAGAACGGCAGCTTGCGCTTTTCGAACCCGGCGAAAATGCACAGGGCGATGCTCACTGCCGGATTGAGGTGCGCGCCGGACACGCCGGCCGTCAGGTAGATGGCCATGCTGACGCCGACGCCCCAGATGATGCTGATTTCCCACAGGCCGAAGCTGGCGCCTGCGACCTTGAGGGCGGCAACGCAGCCGGTACCGAAGAAGATCAGCAGGGCCGTGCCCAGAAACTCGGCCATGCATTGGCCCGATAGCGAGGGTTGTTGTGCAGCTGTCATGGGGAAAGCCTCGTTTTTTTGTTGTTGTGCGGCGCTGGTGTCGGGTACGACGGCCCACTGCGGGGTAGGGCAGCGTCTACACCATTGCCATCGGGTAATGGTCTTGATGTTCGTAATCGAAAAAAATAGATCAACTTTGCGCGTATTGTCAAAAAACGAACCGCATAAGCGGTAAATGTTTTCGATATCAATCGCGCGTACAGTTCAATAGGTCAGTTTCACGACAAATAGGTTCCGTTGTGAAACAAGTTTCCTCAGCGGCCGCACATTGGCGCTGCGTTTCGCCGGTCGCGAGGCTAGAATCGCCGGGCCTCTCGTCGTTTTTCATGCCATTCGGAGCCTTCATGACCCCTGCATTGAATCTGCTGAAGAAGGTTCGTGCCGCGCATCGAGTCCACAGTTATGAACATGACCCCAAGGCCGCTTCCTATGGCCTGGAAGCGGCCGAGAAACTGGGTCTTGAGCCGGCTCAGGTGTTCAAGACGTTGCTCGCGGCCAGCGAGAAAGGCGAGTTGCTGGTGGCGGTGGTGCCGGTGGTTGGCAGCCTCGACCTCAAGGCCCTGGCCCAGGCGGCCGGGGTCAAGAAGGTGGACATGGCGCCAATCGATGCCGCGCAGCGCGCGACCGGGTACCTGGTCGGCGGCATCAGCCCGCTGGGGCAGAAGAAGCGCCTGCGCACCTTTATCGATAACAGCGCCAGGAATTTTTCCACCGTCTATGTCAGTGCCGGGCGACGTGGGCTGGAGGTCGAGCTGAGCGCCGAGATTCTGGCCGAACACACCCAGGCACAATTCGCCGACATCGGTCGCTGAGCCGCGCGGCACCATGGGCGGGCGCCTGGGCCGGGGGCGACGCGCGCCGAGCTTGAAGCGAACGCCGGACACTGGCACTGTCGGCATTGCCGCCGCGCTTGCCCGTCAGGGCCGGGGGCGGCGTATCATGGAGCGTGGCGGTAACGGCGCCCGCATCGGCAGGAGGCTAGGCGAACAGTGAAAGGCGTTGGTTGGGTGACTTCAGGGCTGTTGGCGGCTTGGCTGCTGAGCAGTGCCTGTGCCCGGGCTGAAACCCTGATCATGGAGGCCGACGTCTGGTGTCCTGTCAATTGCGCGCCGGACGCCGAACGCCCTGGCATCTTCATCGAGCTGGCCACGCAGATCTTTGCCGAGGCCGGCATCGAGGTCGAGTACCGCGTCACCAACTGGGCGCGCGCCGTGCAGGACGTGCGCAGTGGCCGCGCCAACGCGCTGGTCGGTGCTGGCGTACGTGATGCGCCGGACTTTCTCTTCGGCAAGTCGGCCCCGGGTATCTCCCGCAACTGCTTCTATGCCCGCGCCGACAGCACCTGGCGCTATACCGGGCTGGATTCGCTCGCCCAGGTGCGCCTGGGAGTGATCAATGGCTATAGCTACGGCGAGGAGCTCGATGAGTACATTCGTCGTCATCAGCGAGACCAGGAGCTGTTGCAGCTCGCTGCCGGCGAGCAGGCGCTGGCGCTGAACGTGCGCAAGGTCGAACTGGGGCGTCTGGACGCCTTGCTGGAAAACACCTGGATCATGGCCCTGTACCAGGATCAGCACGGCACTGATGATGGCCTGGTCGAGGTCGGCTGCCGGGTACCGGACGTACCGATCTACATCGCCTTCTCCCCGGCGCTTGCCTCCAGCGCCCGCTACCGCGACATCTTCGACGACGGCGTACGGCGTTATCGGCAGGATGGTCGTCTCGATGCGTTGCTGCAGCGCTACGGCATTCACACGCCGCGCTGATTGCACTGTTGCGCCGTATTGGCGCCGCGCTGTATCGCAGCCAAGCGGCGCGAAGCAGGCATGCTGAGCGTAGTTGCCGTCTTGAGGAAATCCCGATGCCTTTGTTCTTTCACCAGATCGATGCCTTCAGCGACACGCCTTTCGCGGGCAACCCGGCGGTGGTCTATCGCCTCGACCAGTGGCTCGAGGATGGGTTGATGCAGCAGATTGCTGCCGAGCACAACCTGGCCGAAACCGCGTTCGTGGTGAAGGAGGGCGCCGCCTGGCGCATCCGCTGGTTCACCCCGACCACCGAAGTGCCGCTGTGCGGGCATGCCACGCTGGCCAGTGCCCATGCCTTGTTCGAGTGCCATGGCGAGCCGGGTCAGCGTATCGATTTCACCTATATGGACGGCACCTTGGCGGTCGACCGTGAAGGTGATCGCCTGGTGCTGGATTTTCCCTGCGTGCAACCGACACCGATTGCCACGCCTCAGGGCTTGGCAGACATTCTCGGGCAGACGCCGATCGCCGTGCTGGATGCGCCGCAGTTGCTGGTCGTGCTCGAGTCGCAGGCCGCTGTGGATGCCTGCCAGCCGGATCTGAAAGCGCTGGCGCAATTGCCTTGGCCGGCAGTGATCATCACCGCAAGGGGGGAGTCGGTGGATTTCGTGTCACGCAACTTCGCGCCCGCGGTGGGCATCGACGAAGACCCGGTCACCGGTTCGGCGCACTGCATTCTTACGCCTTACTGGGCGCAGACGCTGGGCAAGCCTGAACTGAGCGCCTACCAGGGCGGCAAGCGCGGCGGTTTTCTGTGGTGCCGGCTGAATGGGGAACGGGTGAAGATCGCCGGCCATGCAAGGTTGGTGAGTAGTGGCCAGCTGCATATCTAAGCTGCCCTTTTAGTCGGCCAGCTCCAGCGTCGACGGCGCGGCCACACTGCCCGGTGCTGCGAACGCCACCAGGTGGTCGGCAGCGATGCGGATCCCCACCTGCTCGCCGGGCTGGTGATCGGCATGGCTGGGGAACAGCGCCTCCAGTTGACTGCCGGTGGGCAGTTGCAGGCGATACAGGGTGGCGGCGCCAAGGAAGCTCTTGCCGACGATCTTGGCCTTTTGCGCACTCTGCGGGTCGTGGACGATATCGTCCGGACGCAGCAGTACATCCACCGCACTGCCGATCGGCCAGGCATAGGCGCGGTTGCCGCGGATCACGCCCAGCTCGGTCTGTACCTCATCGGGTGCCTGCAGCTGGCCACGAATGAAGTAACCCTGGCCGATAAAGCTGGCGACGAAGGGCGTCTGCGGCTCGTGGTAGAGGTTGAAGGGCGTGTCCCATTGCTCGAGGTGACCGGCCTTGAACACGCCGACCTGGTCGCTGACGGCAAAGGCCTCTTCCTGGTCATGGGTGACCAGGATGGCGCTGGTGCCGCGGGCCTTGAGAATGTCGCGCACCTCATGGCTGAGGCGTCGGCGCAGTTCGCCATCGAGGTTGGAGAATGGCTCGTCGAGCAGCAGCAACTGTGGGTTGGTGGCCAGGGCGCGGGCCAGGGCCACACGCTGTTGCTGGCCGCCGGACAGCTCGTTCGGATGGCGTTTGCCCAGGTGCTCGAGTTTGACCAGCTCCAGCAATTCGCGGGTCACCTGCTCGCAGTCGGCCTGCTTGCGAATGCCGAAGGACACGTTCTGCGCCACGCTCAGGTGCGGGAACAGGGCGTAGTCCTGAAACACCATGCCGATACGGCGTTTCTCCGGCGCCAGGGTGAAACCGGGGCGGGAGATCACCTCGCCGGCCAGGGCGATTTCCCCTTCCAGCACCGGCTCGAAGCCGGCGATGGCACGCAGGGTGGTGGTCTTGCCGCAGCCCGACGGGCCGAGCAGGCAACCGATTTCCCCGGCATTGAGGTGCAGGTTCAGCTGCTGCACGATGCGCTGGTCACCGTAGCCGCAACCCAGATTACGCAGGCTCAACAGCAGCGGCTGGCTCATGCGTGGTGGTACGCCGGCTCGACCAGGAACTCGAGCAGTGCCTTCTGCGCATGCAGGCGGTTCTCCGCCTGGTCCCAGGCCACCGAGCGCGGATCATCGAGCAGGTCGACGCTGATTTCCTCGCCGCGGTGGGCCGGCAGGCAGTGCAGGAACAGCACGTTCTCGTCGGCGGCGTCGAGCAGCGCGCGGTTCACCTGATAGGGCGCGAACAGTTTGTGGCGCTCGGCGATTTCCTCTTCCTGGCCCATGGAGGCCCAGACATCGGTGCTCACCAGGTGGACGCCGGCCACCGCCTCGCGGGGATCGCGGAAGATCCGCACCCGCTCACCGGCTTCGGCCAGCAGCGCGGCGTCTGGCTCGTAGCCTTGCGGGCAGGCGACATGCAATTTGAAATCGAACTGCATGGCCGCTTCTATATAGGAGTTGCACATGTTGTTGCCGTCGCCGATCCAGGCGGCGGTCTTGCCGACGATGCTGCCGCGGTGTTCGTGGAAGGTCTGCATGTCCGCCAGCAACTGGCAGGGGTGCAGGTCGTCCGACAGGCCGTTGATCACCGGCACCCGGGAATTGGCGGCGAATTCGGTGAGGGTGCTGTGGGCGAAGGTGCGGATCATGATCGCATCGAGCATGCGCGACATGACGATGGCCGAGTCGGCGATTGGCTCGCCACGGCCCAGCTGGGTGTCGCGCGGCGACAGGAAAATGGCCTGGCCGCCGAGCTGGATCATGCCGGCTTCGAAGGACACGCGAGTACGCGTCGAGGCCTTCTCGAAGATCATGCCCAGCACGCGATTGCGCAGGGGTTCGAACAATACGCCGCTGTTGCGCAAGCCTTTCAGCTCCATGCCGCGTCGGATCAGGCCCACCAGTTCATCCGGTGTGCAGTCCTTCAGCGAGAGAAAGTGTCTTGCGCTCATCGTTAACTACCTTTTGACAAACAGGGCGCAGGCTCTTTTTTCGGAAAAAATGAGAGAACCTGCGGCTGGGGGCCGCACAGTGCGACGAAACGGGAAGCCGCCGATCTTATAAGTAAATGACGCCTAGGCGCAAATTTGCCCGGATTGCCAGATATGACGGGCCTCGCAGGCCTGCAAACCGGCGTGATGCATGGCCCTGATGGGCGGCGATTCACGGTGCCAAGGCTGCTGGCAGGAAACGGCGCTGGCGCCCATGATGGCGCTTCAACAATAAAGCGAGGCTGGCCATGACCACGACCCTCCATCACCGTGCCTGCCACCTGTGCGAGGCCATCTGTGGGCTGACCCTGGAAGTCGAGCAGGCTGCCGATGGCCAACCGCAGGTGCGCTCCATCAAGGGCGACCGTGACGATCCGTTCAGCCGTGGCCATATCTGCCCGAAGGCCGTTGCCCTGCAGGACATTCAGAATGACCCGGATCGCCTGCGCCAGCCGATGCGCCGTACCGGTGACGCCTGGGAGGCCATCAGCTGGCAGGAGGCCTTCGAATTCGCGGCCAGCCGCCTGGCCGCCGTGCAGGCGGCCCACGGGCAGAATGCGGTGGCGGTCTATCAGGGCAACCCCAGCGTGCACAACTATGGGCTGATGACCCACAGCAACTACTTTCTCGGCCTGCTCAAGACCCGCAACCGCTACTCCGCCACCTCGGTCGATCAGCTGCCCCATCACCTGACCTGCCACCTGATGTACGGCCACGGCTTTCTGATCCCGATCCCGGACATCGATCACAGCGACTTCATGCTGATCCTCGGTGGCAACCCGCTGGCCTCCAACGGCAGCCTGATGACCGTGCCGGATGTCGAGAAGCGCCTCAAGGCCATCCAGGCCCGCGGCGGCAAGCTGGTGGTGGTCGACCCACGGCATACCGAGACGGCAGCCATCGCTGACCAGCACCTGTTCATCCGTCCGGGACAGGACGCCGCCTTGCTGCTCGGCATGCTCAATACGCTGTTCGAGGAGGGGCTGGGGCGCGGCAGCCATCTGCCAGTCGCCGGGCTGGATGAGCTGCGCAGTGCGGTTGCAGCGTTCAGCGCAGCGCGCATGGCCGCGCAGTGTGGCGTTGCAGCCGAAACGATCCGCCAATTGGCCCGCGACTTCGCCGCCGCCGAGCGAGCCGTCTGCTACGGGCGCATGGGCGTATCGACCCAGGTATTCGGCACCCTGTGCCAATGGCTGGTGCAGGTGATCAACCTGGTCACCGGCAACCTGGATCGCGAGGGTGGGGCACTGTGCACCGAGCCCGCGGTGGACCTGGTCGGCGCGACCTCCGGCGGGCACTTCAATCGCTGGCAGAGCCGGGTGTCCGGGTTGCCTGAGTATGGCGGCGAGCTGCCGGTCAGCGCGCTGGCCGAGGAAATGCTCACCGCGGGTGACGGGCAGGTACGGGCGCTGATCACCGTGGCGGGCAATCCGGTGCTCTCCACGCCCAATGGTCGTCAGCTGGAGCGCGGGCTCGAGGGCCTGGAGTTCATGCTCAGCGTCGATCTGTACATCAACGAAACCACCCGCCATGCCGACCTGATCCTGCCGTCCACCGCGCCGCTGGAGCATGACCACTACGACACCACCTTCAACCTGTTCGCGGTGCGCAATGTCACGCGTTTCAATCAGGCGGTACTGCCCAAGCCCGAGGCCGCGCTGGACGACTGGGAGATCTTCGTCGGCCTGGCGCAAGCCTTCGCCGCGCAGACCGGCGCCACCTTGAAGCCGACTCAAGCGCCCGCGCAGATGATCGACATGGGCTTGCGCATGGGGCCTTATGGCGACCGCTCGCCGCTCAAGCTGAGTTTGCAGACCTTGCAGGATCACCCCCACGGCCTGGATATCGGCCCGCTGAAGCCGAACCTGGCGGCGCGCCTGAAAACCCCCGATGGCCAGGTGCAGGCAGCGCCGGCATTGCTGCTCAACGACCTGCAGCGCTTTGCCGCACAGCCGGCATGGGTTGAGGGCCAGCTTCTGTTGATCGGCCGTCGCCATGTGCGCAGCAACAATTCCTGGATGCACAACTATCACCGGCTGGTGAAGGGCAAGCCGCGTCATCAGCTGTTGATGCACCCCCAGGACCTGGCGCAGCGCGGCCTCGGCGATGGCCAGCGAGTCAGCGTGCGCTCGCGGGTTGGCACCCTGGAGGTCGAGGTGCTGGCCAGCGCCGAGATGATGCCGGGCGTGGTCAGCCTGCCCCATGGTTGGGGGCACGGGCGCCCCGGTGTGCAGATGAGCATCGCCCAGGCGACACCCGGGGTGAGCGCCAACGACCTGACCGACGAACGCCTGCTCGACGCGCTGTCCGGCAATGCCGCGCTCAATGGCGTGCCGGTGGAGGTGGTGGCCGCTTGAATCAGCTGCGGTGCGTCTGCATGACTGAGCATTGCGCTCGGCTTTTGGTTACAATGCGCCACCGTATCGACCCACGAGTCGGATAGTCCAGTTCTGAGGTGCCCAATGGATATCATCGAAACCATCAAAGAGCAGATCGCCAGCAATACCGTTCTGCTGTACATGAAAGGCTCGCCGAATGCGCCGCAGTGCGGCTTTTCCGCTCGCGCTTCCCAGGCTCTGATGGGCTGTGGCGAGAAGTTCGCCTACGTCGACATCCTGCAGAACCCGGAAATTCGCGCCAACCTGCCCAAGTACGCCAACTGGCCGACCTTCCCGCAACTGTGGGTAGCCGGTGAGCTGGTCGGCGGCAGCGACATCCTGCTGGAAATGTACGAAAAGGGTGAGCTGCAGACCCTGATCAAGGATGCCGTGCAGAAAGCCGGCGCCTGATCGACTGACGATCCCAATCCGCAGCCAGCGATGGCTGCGGATTTTTTTCGCCTGCAGGAAAGTGTTCAGTGCTTGCGTCGAGGCAAGAATGTAGCGGGAGCAGCCGGTCGGCCGCTTTGCCTTTTTGGTGCTCCTCATGCCACAGAATTATCAGGCGACTCCAATCGCCCCTTCAGGAGGCCGAGCGGAATCGTTGCGGAGAGGGTTGAGCGACATGGATGTCGCGAGAGCCGCGATGGGCCAGGGATGGCTCTTCGCGGCGGGCCCTCGGAGCAACGATGTAGCGAGGGAACCCCGGCGAAGCCGGGGCCGTATGCCGGGGCTAGACCTTTTGGTTTCTTTTGGGGCGATGCCAAAAGAAACCCGCTCGACAGAGCGGAACCGAATGTACGAGCAACGCGATAAGGCTGGCAAACCATAGCTCACGCATAGCGTGTTGAACGTAAAGAGCTCGCGGCTAAAGCCGCTCCCACAGGGAATCGCATAGGCCAGGGTACGATGGCTCCCACGCTCCAGCGTGGTAGCTCGGGCCAAGGCGCTCTGCGCCTGCTCCCACTGCGCACGGCATGCAACAGCCGACGCAGAGCGTCTTCGCAGGCATTCCCACGCGGACGGTTCGACGACTCGACGTGAGGAACGATCAGTTGGGGGGCGCTTTTGTCTTAGACCGCCCATTGCAGAGACGTGCCTGCGCGCCGTCAGGGCAGGGTCACATCCAGTACGCGAATGCAGCCCGGCTGCGGGTAGTGCCACTGCACATCCACATCCCACAGCCGTGCGCCGTAACGGCGTTCGGGGGTGGGCTGCTGGTAGGCCGGGCGTGGATCCTGGGCCAGGCATTGCTCGATCAGCTCGACCAGCGGCTCGCCCAGGCGCAGGGCATGAGCGCGTGCGCTTTCCAAGGCGCTGTCTTGCCAGAGCACGTCGATTCGTACCGGTGCAGCGGCCGCGATGTGATTGTGAGCATCGGCCACGCTGTCGGCATAGGGCACGTAGGGTTTGACGTCGAGCACCGGCGTGCCGTCGAGCAGGTCGATACCCGACAACCACAAACGCCCGCTCTCGACGCGATCCAGGCGTACCACCGATTGGCCAATGCCGTTGGGCCGGTGGGTCGCCCGGGTGGCGAACACGCCGATCGAACGATTGCCGCCCAGGCGCGGCGGGCGCACCTTGAGGCGCGGTTTGTCTTCCAATGCCTGGTGAAAGAGAAACAACAGCCACACATGGCTGACCTGCTCCAGGCCCTGAACCGCATCGCCGCCATCGAACGGCGCGCACAGTTCCAGCACGCCCTGCGCGGCCGGCGCCAGGTGCGGCTGGCGCGGGATGGCGAACTTCTCCTTGAAGCAGGAGCGCACGTAGCCGATGGGCGAAACCTGGTAGCTCATGGCGTATCAGTCACGCAGGCGCTGGGTCAGGCCCTTGAGGAAGTTGCGCAGGAACTGGTCGCCACAGACGCGGTAGTTGCTGGTGCCTGCCTTGCGGAACAGTGCGCTCATTTCCGGCTTCGACACCTCGAAATCGACGCTGCGCATGATCGCGTGGATGTCTTCTTCCTTCAGCTCGAAGGCCACGCGCAGTTTCTTCAGCACCTGATTGTTGCTAACCGGCAGCTCCAGGGCTGGAGCCGGGCGGCTCTCATCCTTGCCACGCTTGAAGTACACCAGGCCGTCGAGCGCATGGGTCAGCAGGTCGTCGGGGCAATCCTGGTAACCAGGCTCGTCGTCCTTTTTCAGAACGGCAGTGATCTCTTGTTCGCTGACCGTCTTGCCGCCGAGCTCGACGATTTCGACCATCTTTGCATCGCTGACATCGAGCATGTAGCGCAGGCTGCGCAGCACATCATTATTGAGCATGAATATTCCTGATTGCAGAGGCCGCGCATAGTGGCGCGGCCGAAAACGGGGGGAGGTTAGAAGCGCTCTTTGGCGCCCAGATAACGCCATTGTCCGGGTTGCACCTTGCCCATCGACACGGCGCCGACGCGGATGCGCTTCATGCCCAGCACCTTGAGGCCAACGCTGTTGCACATGAACACCAGTTGGCCAGGCAGCGGGTTCTTCAGGGCGAAGCGCAGGCGGGTTTCGTTCTGCCAGCTGACCTTGCAGGGCGCCAGCGGCGTACCGTTGAACACCAGGCCATGGTTGAGGCGCTTGAGGTCGCGCGCGGACAGCTCACCGCTGACCTCGACCACGTACTCCTGCTCCAGCTTGCTCAAGTCGTCCTTGAGCTTGCGTTCGATGCGCCAGTCCTGCGTCAGCACGTGCAGGCCATCGGCGCCCGCTTGCAGGGGGATGCAAGGCGTCAGGTTGGCGAAGTGGCCCTTGAGCGTGCGCTGCTCGGAGCGGTCCTCGGGCCAGCGGCTGTCCGGGCCGATTTCCTCGGCAGCGCGCTCGGGAAAGCGGCCGCTGGGAATGTGCAGCAGGAGGGTAACCGGGAGCAAAGGTTCGGCAACGGCATCGGGCAGCAGCACCACGGTTTCGTCGGTGACCTTGCGCTGGGGCTCGTCGACCACTTCGCCATTGACCGTGACCCAGCCGCCCTCGATATACAGCTCGGCTTCGCGGCGTGAGCAGCCGGTCAGTTCGATCAGGCGTTTGGAGAGGCGCAGGGGTTCGGTCATGGCAGGAGCATCATCAGCAAAGTGATGCCCATTGTAACGCCGTGAGCCGAGTCATGCGCGTGGCATGAAGAAAGCCGGGCGGGCGCCCGGCTTGCAGATGACGGCGATCAGAAGATCAGCGAGAAGATACCGATCACGACCAGCAGGCCGATCAGGAAGATGATGCCGATGGTGCTGCCGAGGAACTTCAGCATGGTGCGACTCCTGTAGTTGTCCGTTCAGTATTGGGACTGGAGCGCGTCAGGCATCGTTCAGGGTAAATGTCCCGGCGACCATGGGGCTGCCGGGATTCAAAGGCATCAGCCGCCTAAATAAGCGTCGCGTACTTTTGGATCATTCAACAGATCGTGTCCGCTGCCCTGCATGACGATCCGCCCGTTCTCCAGCACGTAGCCGCGGTCGGCCAGCTTGAGCGCCTGGTTGGCATTCTGCTCGACCAGGAACACCGTTACCCCGTCCTTGCGCAGCTGTTCGATGATGTCGAAGATCTGCTGGATGATGATCGGTGCCAGGCCCAGCGACGGCTCGTCGAGCAGCAGCAGCTTGGGCTTGCTCATCAGCGCACGGCCGATCGCGAGCATCTGCTGTTCGCCGCCGGACATGGTGCCGGCGCGCTGTGCCAGGCGTTCCTTCAGGCGCGGGAACAGGTGCAGCACCTTGTCCAGTTGCTCCTGATTGTCCGCCTTGCTGCCGAAGAAACCGCCCATGGCGAGGTTCTCCTCGACGGTCAGGCGGGCGAACACGCGGCGGCCTTCGGGCACCACGGCGATGCTCTTGCGCATGATCAGCGGGGTTTCCATGCCGACCAGCTCTTCACCCTGATAACGGATGCTGCCGCTGGTGGCCTGCGGGGTGCCGCAGAGGGTCATCAGCAGGGTGGATTTGCCGGCGCCGTTGGCACCGATCAGGGTGACGATTTCGCCCTGACGCACTTCCACGCTGACGCCATGCAGCGCCTGGATCTTGCCGTAGAAGGTGGAAACGTTATCGAAATACAGCATTACGCTTCCCCCAGGTAGGCTTTGATCACGTCCGGATTGCCGCGGATCTGCTCCGGCCTGCCGTCGGCCAGGGGCGTGCCCTGGTTGATCACGAAGATATGGTCGGAAATGCTCATGACCAGCTTCATGTCGTGTTCGATCAGCAGCACGGTCACGTCGTGCTGGTCACGCAGCACGCCGATCAGCGCCTTCAGGTCGTCGGTTTCCCGCGGGTTGAGGCCGGCGGCCGGCTCGTCGAGCATCAGGATGCTCGGCCGGGTCATCATGCAGCGGGCGATTTCCAGGCGGCGCTGCTGACCGTAGGCCAGGGTGCCGGCCGGGCGGTTGGCGAATTCGGTCAGGTTGACCTGCTCCAGCCAATGCGCAGCGTAATCCATGGCTTCGCGCTCGCTGCGGCGAAACGCCGGGGTCTTGAACAGCCCGGACAGGAAGTTGGTGTTGATGTGGCGGTGCTGGGCGACCAGCAGGTTTTCCACCGCGGTCATTTCCTTGAACAGGCGAACGTTCTGGAAGGTACGCACCACACCCTTGCGGGCGATCTTGTGGCCCGGCAGGCCTTCGATCTGTTCACCGTTGAGGCGGATGCTGCCCGAGGTCGGTTTGTAGAAACCGGTCAGGCAGTTGAACACGGTGGTCTTGCCGGCGCCGTTCGGGCCGATCATCGACACCACCTGTTTTTCATTGACCGAGAGGCTGACCCCGTTGACGGCCAGCAGGCCGCCAAAACGCATGGACAGGCCGCTCACTTCTAGAATCGGGCGGCTCATCGTTGTTTCAACTCCAGGTGTGGGCGCTGCATGGGCAACAGGCCCTGCGGACGCCAGATCATCATCACGATCATGGTCAGACCGAATATCAGCATGCGGTACTCGTTGAAGTCGCGCATCTCCTGCAGCAGGGTCATGACCACCGCGGCAAAGATGATGCCCAGCTGCGAGCCCATGCCACCCAGTACGACGATGGCGAGGATCATCGCCGACTCGATGAAGGTGAACGACTCCGGTGTCACCAGGCCCTGGCGGGCAGCGAAGAAGCTACCGGCGAAACCGGCGAAGCTGGCGCCGATGGTGAAGGCCGAGAGCTTGACCGTGGTCGGGTTGAGGCCCAGGGCACGGCAGGCGATTTCGTCTTCGCGCAGCGCTTCCCAGGCGCGGCCGATCGGCATGCGCATCAGGCGGTTGATCACGAAGATGGCCAGCAGCACCAGCAGCAGGGCGATCAGGTAGAGGAAGATCACCTTGTAGGTGGAGTTGTAGGCGATGCCGAGGAAGTCATGCAGGGTCTGGCCGCCATCCGGCGCGCGACGATCCAGCGACAGGCCGAACAGCTCCGGCTTGGGGATCGAACTGATGCCGTTCGGGCCGCCGGTGATGTCGGTGAGGTTGCGCAGCATGATGCGGATGATTTCACCGAAACCCAGGGTCACGATGGCCAGGTAGTCACCCCGTAGCCTGAGCACCGGGAAACCCAGCAGGCAGCCGAAGGTAGCGGCCATCAGCCCGGCGATCGGCAGCGCCGTCCAGAAGCCGAAACCGGCGTACTCGGCGAGCAGCGCGTAGGTGTAGGCACCCACCGCGTAGAAGCCGACGTAACCCAGGTCGAGCAGGCCGGCGAGGCCGACCACGATGTTCAGGCCGATACCCAGCATCACGTAGATGAGGATCAACGTGGCGATGTCCACCGCCGCGCGGGAGCCGAAGAACGGCCAGGCCAACGCCACCACGAACAACGCCAGCATGATCCAGCGTTGCACGCTGGGCAGGGTCAGGGTGTCCTTGAGGTTGGCCGGAATGCTCGGCAGCGCGCCCTTGAGCTTGTCCCCGCCGAGCAGGCGGTCACGCAGCACCAGGTGCCAGACGAACAGCAGCGCGGCGGCGATGCCGATGGTCCACAGGGTCTGCGCGCTGGCACCCTGTACCTGCAGGCTGATGCCGACGACGCTGAGCTTGAGGCCGAGAATCGGGTAGGAGATCAGCAGCAGAAGGATGCTGCTGAACAGGGCGGTCTTGAGGTTCTTGCTCATACCTTTTCAACCTCCGGACGGCCGAGAATACCGGTCGGGCGGAACAGCAGCACCAGCACCAGCAGGCTGAACGCCACGACGTCCTTGTACTGGTCACCGAAGATGTCGGCGCCAAAGGCTTCGGCCACACCGAGCACCAGGCCGCCGAGCACGGCGCCCGGGATGCTGCCGATACCACCGAGTACCGCCGCGGTGAACGCCTTGATGCCGGCCAGGAAGCCCAGGTGCGGGTTGATCACGCCGTATTGCATGCCCAGCAGCACGGCCGCGACGGCCGCCAGGGCGGCGCCGATGACGAAGGTGAGGGCGATGATGTTGTTGGTGTTGATGCCCAGCAGGTTGGCCATCTTCAGGTCCTCGGCGCAGGCGCGGCAGGCGCGGCCCAGGCGGGAGCGGGAGATGAACAGGGTCAGGCCGATCATGGTCAGGAAGGTGACCACGAAGATCAGCACCTGCATGTAGGAGATCACCACGCCGTTCATGGCGCTTTCGCCAAAGATGAAATTGCCCGGCAGCGGGTTGCTGATGGCCTTGTCCTTGGAGTCCTGGGACAGCATCACGGCGTTCTGCAGGAAGATCGACATGCCGATCGCCGAGATCAGCGGAATCAGCCGGTTGCCGCCGCGTAGCGGCCGGTAGGCGACCCGTTCGATGCTGTAACCGAAAGCACTGGTGACGATGATGCTCGCCGCGAAGGCGCAGATCATGATCAGGGGCAGGCTGTCGAGGCCCATCATCGCCAGTAGGGTGATGGCAATGAAGGCGACGTAGGAACCGATCATGTACACCTCGCCGTGGGCGAAGTTGATCATGCCGATGATGCCGTACACCATGGTGTAGCCAATGGCGATGAGGGCATAGGTACTGCCGACGGTCAGGCCGTTGAGCAGTTGTTGCAGGTAGTGATAAAGATCAGGCATTGCCTAGCTCCTGGGTTTGCGCGCACGACAGCGCTTGTGGCGCAGCGCGAAACCGGGATTCTTGCTAATAAACAAAGCCCACCGCAGCAGTGGGCTCTTGGTTCAGAAACTGTTCATGATCTGCTGCGCGTCGGCCCTGCTGCGTTAAGAACAGGTTCGGAATGCTCATGTACAAAAGTACACTCCGCTTCCTCGCCTGTTCTTGCCTTGCAGGGCGCTAGCTCGCTAGCTCATGAATCAGCTTCTTCGGCGGGGGGCTTACTTGGCTTCGGACTTGGTGCCGTCCTGGTGCCATTCGTAGACCACGAAGTTGAAGTTCTTCAGGTCGCCTTTCTCGTCGAAACCGAGGGTGCCGGTCGGGGTTTCGAAGGTGTTGGCACGCAGGGCTGCGGCTACTTCGGCGGTGTCGGTGCTGCCGGCTTTCTTGATGCCTTCGGCAATGACTTGAACGGCAGCGTAAGCCGGGAATACGAACGGACCGCTCGGGTCTTCGTTCTTGGCCTTGAACGCTTCAACCAGCGCCTTGTTCTTCGGGTCCTGGTCGAAGGATTGCGGCAGGGTCACCAGCATGCCTTCGGAAGCCGGGCCGGCGATGGCCGAGATTTCCTTGTTGCCTACGCCTTCAGGGCCCATGAAACGAACGTCCAGGCCTTTTTCCTTGGACTGACGCAGCAGCAGGCCCAGTTCCGGGTGGTAGCCGCCGTAGTAGACGAAGTCGATGCCTTGCTGCTTGAGCTTGGCGATCAGCGAGGAGAAGTCCTTGTCGCCGGCGTTGATGCCTTCGAACACACCGACCTTCACGCCCTTGGATTCCAGGGTCTGCTTGACGGCGCTGGCGATGCCTTCACCGTACTGCTGCTTGTCGTGGATGACGGCGACGTTCTTCGGCTTCACGTGGTCGGCGATGAAGTTGCCGGCTGTCGGGCCCTGCAGGCTGTCCAGACCGATGGTGCGGAAGATCAGCTCGTAGCCACGGGCGGTGATTTCCGGGCTGGTAGCCGCCGGGGTGATCATCAGGATGCCTTCGTCTTCGTAGATGTCCGAAGCCGGCTGAGTGGAGCTGGAGCACAGGTGGCCAACGACGAACTTGGCGCCATCGTTGACGATCTTGTTGGCAACGGCCACGGCCTGCTTGGGATCGCACGCGTCATCGTAGACCACGCCTTCGAGTTGAGCACCGTTCACGCCACCGGCCTTGTTGATCTGCTCGATGGCCATCTTGGCACCGACGAACTGCATTTCACCGTACTGAGCGACGGCACCGGTCACCGGGCCAGCCATGGCGATCTTGATGGTGTCGGCGGCGACCGAGTAGCTGGCACAGCCAGCCAGGGCCATAGCGGCGAACAGCTTGGAAATCTGCTTAGTAGCGTTGTTCATAGTGCTCCACTCGTTGTGTTTTGTTGTAGTTCTGGTAGCCAAAGCAGCAGAACCGGAGTCGACTTCCGGCCAGATCCCCCGGCAACTGTACCGATACAGTGTAGAGCGCAGATTTGCGCCTTGGAAAGTCGGCAGTCGAAAGAGATCGGTAAGAATGTCGCGTAATTGCAAGAAATGTATAGAAAAACGGCTGGTTCCTGACCGCCGGGCGGTTGACAGTCCCTTGCCTGTCAGCCATCCGTCGTTATCATGGCGGCCGTCAAAAAACGGCCATCGAAATACGGAACTGCCATGAACCAAGAACCAAGCACCCTCTATGCCAAATTGCTCGGCGAAACCGCTCCCATCACCTGGCAAGAGCTGCAGCCGTTCTTCGCTCGCGGCTCGTTACTGTGGGTCGACAGCGAGCAGGACCTGATCGAGGTGGCCGAAGCGGTCGCCGAAAACCGTCAGGAGGTGGTCGCCGCCTGGCTGGAAGCGGGGCGTGTCGCGGTGTTGAGCGATACCCGTGCCGAGGACCTGCTCAATCGTGATCCGTCGCTGTGGGCCGTGGTCGTCGCTCCCTGGGTGCTGGTGCAGGAACGCGCCGAAAAGAAGCACTGAGTTCAAACGGGCGTATCAAGCCCTCTGCGCTGGGTATTTGCAGCGCCTTGTCTGTTTCGAATTTGCCCACTATTGGTGCTTTGTGTGCTCATTTGTGGTGCGGTCGGGTTTTCGCATCATCCTCTGTCGGCACTGTCTATGGTGAAGAGTCCGAAGCTGACTGGCGCTTCGGTCAATCCCTCAGCACAGGAGGCAACCCATGTTCGAGCCCGGCCATTTCCATCGCAGCAACAGCGTGGCAACCGCTGACATTCCGCTCTACGCCATCGACCTGCATTACGACATCCGCCAGGATGCGGCCGAGGGGCCGATGCTGCACATGACCCTGAAAGGCGAGGTCGACGGTACGGCCTTCGAAGAGTCCTTCGAGTTGCACCGCGACACCGCCTTCAACTTCGCCAGTGTGGTCAGCCGCCTGGCGCACAAGCATGGCCTGCCGACGAGCGTGGTGCTGATCAGCCACGAGCACGAGGAATTCGACCAGATGTTCGAGGACATTCGTCATCGGCTCGATGCCCACAGCGGCGATCCGGTCGATCTCGATCATCTGCAAAAGGACGGCCTGTAAGAAGTTGCTCACGCGGCAACCAAGAGGCAGAACGGTCGCTCAGCGATGGCGTGGGAGCGGCTTCAGCCGCGAGTTCTTCACGTTCAGCTAGCTAGGCAAATCGAGGCTAAAGCCTCTCTATCGCCCGTGCCGAGCTATCGAGCGGGCAGCCCAGGGAGTCGTACATGAAGCTATCCGCCAACCTGACCATGCTGTTCACCGAGCGGCCTTTGCTCGAGCGCATCGTCGCTGCTGCGGCAGCGGGTTTCGACGGTGTGGAAATCCAGTTCCCCTATGAGGTGCCGGCGCTGCGCCTGAAGGATCAGCTTGAGCGGGCAGGGCTGCCGCTGGCGTTGATGAATTTTCCGGGCGGCGATTTTGTCCAGGGCGGCCCTGGGCTGGCAGCGGTGCCGCAGCGCCAGGATGCATTCGATAAAGCGTTGCAGGAGGCGCTGACCTACGCGGCCATGGTAAGGCCGAGCGTGATCAATGTGCTGCCCGGGCGGCTGGCCGAGGACCTGACGCGCAAGCAGGCACTGGACACCTTGGCCGGCAATATCCGTAAGGCGGCCGAGGCGTTCGGACTGCTCGGCATTGGCGTGGTCAGTGAGGCAATCAATCCCCTCGACATGCCGGGCTTTCTGGTCAATACGCCGCAGCACCTGCAGGCGCTGCTGGCTGCCGTTGACCACGGCAATTTCCGGGCGCAGCTGGATATCTACCATATGGCCCGACAGGGCATCGATCCGGTGGCTGCCATCGAAATGCTGGCCGGGCGAATCGGCCATGTGCAGTTCGCCGACTGTCCGGGGCGTGGTGCGCCAGGCAGTGGCAGCATCGATTTCATCGCGGTGCACAAGGCGCTGGAGAAGGCCGCTTACCGCGGCTGGCTGGGCGCCGAGTACCGCCCCGAAGAGGGCGATACCCGTGCCAGCCTGGGCTGGATGGCCGCGTGGCGGTCAGTTCACCAGGGGTGAGCCGGTGCTGACCGGCGCCAGCTTGAGCGCCTGGTTGTCATGCCTTGGCTGGGCCGGCGGGCTCTGCTGATAAGCATGGCGCCACAGCGGGTGCTGCTCGGCCTGCTGCCACAGCTGTGCATGCAAACGAGCCAGCAGCACCGGGTCGCTGAGCAGCGCCAGCTTGCGCTTGCCATCGAGCTTTTTCGGGCCCAGTTCCAGGGCTTCGCCCAGGGCACGCTGGCGCGCCTGTTCGAGCAGCGGTGCCTGGCCGTGACGCGCGGTGGCCATGGCGCAGGCCAGAGCGTTGGGGAACGGGCGCAGCACCGCTTCGATAAAGCCGTTTTCCATCGCGTGTTCGCGGTTGTGCCGCGTGTAGGCGTAGGTCGACAGCAGCTCCTGGGGCGGGTTGGACTCCTCGGGAATCAGGAACAGCTTGGCCTTCTTGCTCCCCAGGCCCAGGCTCAGGCGGCTGGAGAACACCGACACCGGGATCGACAGCATCAGCGAAACCACGATCGGGGACAGCCACCACAGGAAGTTCGGGTCGAGCCAGGCCACGCCGGCCATCCAGACCATGCCCAGCAATGCCTGCCAGCCATGACGGCGCGTGGCGTCGCCCCAGGTGGTGATGCCGTTGTCACGCTGTGGGGAATTCCAGGTGGCGGACCAACCGAGGAATGCCGCGGTGACGAACATGGTGTGGAACAGCATGCGCACCGGCGCCAGCAGCACCGAGAAGAACATCTCCAGGAGCATGCTCAGCGTGACCTTGAAGGCGCCACCGTAGGCCTTGGCACCCTTGATCCAGATCAGGATCACCGCTAGCAGCTTGGGCAGGAACAGCAAGGTCAGGGTGGTGGAAAACAAGGTCACCGCTAACTGAGGGTTCCAGCGTGGCCACACCGGGAACAGCTGGCCCGGCACCAGGAAGTACTGCGGCTCCATCAACGTGTGAATGGCCAGCAGGGCAGTGGAGAGCAGCAGGAACATGAACCACAGCGGCGCCGACAGGTAGGACATCACGCCGGTCAGGAACACCGCGCGGTGTACCGGGTGCATGCCCTTGACGAGGAACAGGCGGAAGTTCATCAGGTTGCCGTGGCACCAGCGACGGTCACGCTGCAGCTCGTCGATCAGGTTCGGCGGCAACTCTTCATAGCTGCCCGGCAGGTCGTAGGCGATCCACACCCCCCAGCCGGCGCGGCGCATCAAGGATGCCTCGACGAAGTCGTGGGACATGATCGCGCCAGCGAACGAGCCCTTGCCCGGCAGCGGTGCCAGGGCGCAGTGCTCGATGAACGGCTGCATGCGGATGATCGCGTTGTGACCCCAGTAATGGGATTCACCAAGCTGCCAATAATGCAGGCCGGCGGTGAACAGCGGGCCGTAGGCGCGGGTGGCGAATTGCTGCAGGCGCGCATACAGGGTGTTCATGCCCGCGGCTTTCGGCGAAGTCTGGATGATGCCGGCCTGGGGGTTGGCCTCCATCAGGCGCACCAGCTTGGTCAGGCATTCGCCACTCATCACGCTGTCGGCGTCGAGCACCACCATGTAGCGGTAGTCGCCACCCCAGCGGCGGCAGAAATCGTCGATATTGCCGCTCTTGCGCTTCACCCGGCGGCGGCGGCGGCGGTAGAAGATCTTGCCGAAGCCCTCGGTCTCCTGGCACAGCTCCAGCCAGGCGCGCTGTTCGGCGACGGCAATGTCGGCGTCGCCGGTGTCGCTGAGGATGAAGAAATCGAATTGCTCGAGCTCGCCAGACGCTTTGACCGACTCATAGGTGGCGCGCAGGCCGGCGATAACCCGGGGTACGTCCTCGTTGCAGATCGGCATGATGATCGCGGTACGCGCCTGCGGGTCGATCGGCTCGTCGCCGGCGCTGCTGCCGGAAATGCCGTAGCGGTCGTAGCCGCGCAGCAGTTCCCAGAAACCCATCAGGGCCGTCCAGAAACCGGCCGACACCCAGCAGAACAACAATGAGAACAGCGCCAGGATGCTGCCTTGCACGAGGTAGGGCAGGACCTGGAAGAAGCTTTCCTGCCAGCCTTGCTCCATCACCTCCTGCAGGTTGATCAGCGCCCAGCCCTGGTAGGGCAGGATGCTGTTCATGTACCAGGTGGCGACGGCTGTCTGGCCGAGCATCAGCAACAGCAAGACGTGCCGGCGCAGCGAGCCGACCCGGCGCCAGCGCGCTGGCTCCAGTTCGCGCTTGGGCGGGCGCGGCGGATTGCGCTTGCCAAACAGCGAGCGCAGGCCGCGGCTCAACAGGTTGGTGTGCCACGGCTCGGGGGTCATCTTGGTGCGGTTGAGCGGCGGCGTGGCGCGCAGCACTGGCCGGCCGGCGGCGTCCAGCGACAGCAGGCCGGTGTCTTGCAGCGACTCGCCGGCGCCCAGCTCGATGCGTCGGGCGGCGGACTGGTGCACCGCCTGTTCGGCATCGGCTGCCTGCACGCCGGCGAGGCGGCTGTGCAGTTCGCCGAAGTCGCGGCAATCAGCCAGTGCGTCACGCTCGGCGGCACTCAGAGGCAGGCTGTCCAGGTACTCGTCCAGGGCGGACTGCTCGGTGGTTTTCATTGCGGGGCAACCGTATTGGGCGGAAGTTGATAGCTCCAGGTCTCGCTGAGGGTCTTGTCACCCTCGACCAGAGCCGCGCGCATTTCTACCGCTTGCTTGGGATCCTTGACCTTGAAGCGCACCGTCATGCGCCAGCCTTTGGTGGCCTTGTTGTACTGCAGGTGGTTGTCCAGCACCTCGGCGTTGTCGTTGATGCTGAAGTTGCTGGCCACCGCGGCGTCGGGCTTGAGCGCCTCCAGGGACGGGCCTTCGAAGTCGACCAGCAGGGCGATGCTGCCATCGAGCTTGCGGGTCAGGTTGGGCTGCTTGACCTCACCGGCGCTGCGCATGGTCTGCTTGACCCAGGCGATGTCCTGGCCCAGCTGGGCACGCTCGTCCTTGGTCCAGTGCATGCGGTAGTCGAACTGCATCGGCTCGCCCGGCTTGGGCTGCTCGTCAGGCGTCCAGAAGGCGACGATGTTGTCGTTGGTTTCGTCCGGGGTGGGAATCTCCACCAGTTCGACCTTGCCCTTGCCCCATTCGCCCTTGGGCTCGATCCACACGCTGGGGCGCTGCTCGTAATGGTCGTCGAGGTCTTCGTACTGGGCGAAGTCACGGCCGCGTTGCAGCAAGCCGAAACCTTTCGGGTTCTGCACTTCGAAGGTGCTCACCGCCAGGTTCTGCGGGTTGTTCAGGGGGCGCCAGATATGCTCGTCGCTGCCGGTGTGAATCGCCAGGCCATTGGCGTCGTGCAGGGCAGGGCGATAGTTGGCCTTGGTCGAGCGCTGGTTGCTGCCATACAGGAACATGCTGGTCAGCGGCGCGACGCCCAGCTTGCTGACGTTGTCGCGCAGGAATACCCGCGATTGCACATCGACCACCGCGTCCTTGCCGGGGCGCAGGATGAAGCGGTACGCGCCGGTGGCGCGGGGCGAGTCGAGCAGGGCGAAGATCACCAGGTGCTTGTCGCCGGCTTTCGGGCGCTCGATCCAGAACTCGCGGAAATAGGGGAATTCCTCGCCGCTGGGCAGCGCGGTATCGATGGCCAGGCCGCGGGCCGAGGTGCCGTAGACCTGATCCTTGCCCACCACCCGGAAGTAGCTGGCGCCGAGCAGGCTCATGATCTCGTCGAGCTTGCCCTTTTCATTGATGGGGTACATGACGCGAAAGCCCGCGTAGCCCAGATCCTTGGTGGCATCCTTGTCGACCTTGACGTCGCCGAAGTCGAAGCGCTCGGGGTCGTATTTGATCTCGTTGACGCTGGTGGCGGTGACTTCGTTGATCTTCACCGGGGTCTCGAAGTGCATGCCCTGGTGATAGAAGCTCAGCTTGAAGGGCGTCTTGCTGTCGGCCCATTCGTACTTGTCTTCACGTGCCTTGATCTGCTGGTAGTCCTTGAACGACAGGGTGCGCAGTTCGCTGGGCAGGTTGCTGGCAGATGCCGCGTAGGGTTTGTCCAGCAGTCCCTTGGCTTGCGAAGCCACGTCATCGAGGGAGAAAGCCAGCACCTGGGCACTGAACAGTGTGGTGGTACAGGCCAGGCACAGCGCGGCTGGAAGCATGCTGTGGCGGACAGATGCCTTGACGGTTTTGAGGATCACGGATCCCTCCAGAAAACAGTAAGAAACAGCGGCACGGTCGGCCGAACATCTCCTTCCGACCGTCGCCGTTGCAGATGATTCCTGGGAATTTCCTTTCCTTTGGCTCAGCTTGTGCTACGCCGCACGGGCAGCCACTTGAGCAGCCGTTTGCGGGTCGGCACCACGGCGTTCTCCTGGGCCCACACGCAGAGGATCACGGTCAGCAGCAGGAACAGCGGGTAGAAGACGATCGACAGCTCCTGCTCGCCAGCCTGCGCCGCGCACTGCGCCCAGTTGGCGAAGCATTCGCCGGAGGCCACGCCGAGCAGTTTTTCCGAGCGTGAGAACAGGGTGAAGGCCGGCACGTGCAGCACGAACAGCGGCAGCGAGGCGGCGCCCAGGCGCTGTGACCAGCGTTGCACCGATTCGCTGTTTGGCGAGGCTGCCAGGGCGCAGAGGTAGATCAGCATGATCTGCGCCGGCAGCAGCAGGCCGTTGTGCAGCAGGTAGTACCAGAACTGCGGCCCTTCGATCAGCCAGGCCGTGCCGAGGAAACAGGCCAGCACCGTGGCGATCATCAGCCCGACCCCGCCAGCACCCGGCGTGCGGCCGGCATCCTGCAGGTCGCGGAACAGGCCGTAGGCGAGGATGCCGGCGAGAAACTCGGGCAGGCGCACCAGCGGGTTGCGGTGCAGGATGCCGGTGAACGGCATGCCGTAGTCACCGTTGAGAATCACCAGCAGCGGCGGAATCAGGTAGATCAGGGTGATGATGCCCAGCCACAGCACCTTGTGCTTCAGGCGCGCCAGGCGCGGCGCCACGAAGGGGAAGGTGAGGTAGAAGAAGAACAGCGTGGAGATCGACCACAGTGGCGCGTTGAAGGTCAGGTAGAAGGGGTTCCAGGCCTGCAGCATCAACAGTTGCAGCACGCTGTTGAAGGCCAGCTCGCCGTTGCTCATGAAATGCTCGAGCGTGGCGCGCGAGATGTCGGTCATGTCTTCGTTGGTGTCGTACACCACGAAGCGCACGCTGGCCTTGGTGTCGTCCGGCGGAATGCCCAGGCTGCTGATGACGAAGATCACCGAGATGGTCAGCAGCAGCGAAAAGATATGCAGCGGGTAGAGGTTGGCGAAGCGCCGGCTCCAGAAACTCACCGCCGGTTCGCGCATCTGGCCGCGCTGGCAGTACACGTGGGCGAGCAGAAAGCCGGAGAGCACGAAGAAGGTACTGGTGGCGAAGAAGCCCGCGCCGCTGAGCTGCTTGAGGATTGGCAACTGCTGTTCGGGGTAGTTGTGCAGGGTGTGGAAGACCACGATGTACAGGCCGAGTATGAAGCGCAGCCACTCGAGCCCGATGAAATGTTCCTTGTCGGTGCGGGGCATCCCCGTTCTCCTTATATCGACTATCGCCCCGCCACGGATCGACCTGCACGGGCGAGCCTCACGGCAGCCGGGTCAGGTTCTGACAGCAGCATTCGGGTTTCGATCTATCGATTTGCCAGCAGGCAGGCACGGGGGGCTACAAGAGCCTGTTCACGATCTTGCGAGCTAGAGCCCTACAGGTCTGACAGAGATTTTGTGGAGCAGGCCGGGGGGTGATCCGCTTTAGCCTCGATTTTGCCTGACCAGGCGTAAAGAGCTCGCGGCTAAAGCCCCTCCCACGAGATCGCCAACGGCCGCTATCGCCATGTCGCAGCCAACGTGGATAGAACCGGGCATGAAGATCGTGAACAGGTACTAAGCGGTAGCGAGCTGCCCCGTCAGGCAGCCCGCAGCATAGGACGGTCAGTCGAACAGCACCTTGGCGACATCGCTGAAGCGCTTGGCGAAGTGCACGGTGATGCCCTGCTTGAGGTAGTCCGGCAGCTCTTGATAGGAGCCGCGGTTGGCCTCGGGCAGGATCAGCTCGTGAATCTTCTGCCGGCGCGCGGCGATCACCTTCTCGCGCACGCCACCGATGGCCAGCACCTGGCCGGTGAGGGTCAGCTCGCCGGTCATCGCCACGCCCTTCTTCGGCGCCTGGTTGCGGGCCAGGGACAGCAGGGCGCTGGCGATGGTGACGCCAGCGCTCGGGCCGTCCTTGGGCGTGGCGCCTTCGGGTACGTGCATGTGCACGAAGGCCTGGTCGAAGAAGGTCGGGTCGCCCTTGTAGGTCTTCAGGTTGGAGCTGACGTAGCTGTAGGCGATCTCCGCCGATTCCTTCATCACCTCACCGAGCTGGCCGGTGAGCTTGAAGCCACGGTTGAGGGTGTGGATGCGCGTCGCCTCGATCGGCAGCGTGGCGCCGCCCATGCTGGTCCAGGCCAGGCCGGTGATCACGCCGACGCCGGAGAGCACCTGCTCGCTGCGAAACACCGGCATGCCCAGGTAGCCTTCCAGGTCCTTGGCGGCGATCTTCACCTTGCTTTGCGGGTCTTCGAGCAGCTTGACCACCGCCTTGCGCACCAGCTTGCCGAGCTGCTTTTCCAGCTGGCGCACGCCGGCTTCGCGGGCATAGCCTTCGATCAGGGCGCGCAGGGCGCTGTCGCTGATCGACAACTGCTTGGCCGACACGCCGGCCTTGTCCAGTTGCTTGGGCCACAGGTGGCGCTTGGCGATGGCCAGTTTCTCCTCGGTGATGTAGCCGGACAGGCGAATCACTTCCATACGGTCGAGCAGCGGCCCGGGAATCGAGTCCAGGGTGTTGGCGGTACACACGAACAGCACCTTGGAGAGGTCCAGGCGCAGGTCCAGGTAGTGGTCGAGGAATTCGACGTTCTGCTCGGGGTCGAGGGTTTCCAGCAGCGCCGAGGCCGGGTCGCCCTGGAAGCTGCTGCCCATCTTGTCGATCTCGTCGAGCATGATCACCGGGTTCATCACCTCGACATCCTTGAGCGCCTGCACCAGCTTGCCGGGCAGGGCGCCGATGTAGGTGCGGCGATGGCCCTTGATCTCGGCCTCGTCACGCATGCCGCCGACCGAGAAGCGGTAGAACGGCCGGCCCAGGGATTCGGCGATGGACTTGCCGATGCTGGTCTTGCCCACGCCCGGCGGGCCGACCAGCAGCACGATGGAACCGGCGATCTCGCCCTTGAAGGCGCCCACGGCGAGGAACTCGGTAATCCGCTGCTTGATGTCGTCCATGCCGGCATGGTGATCGTCGAGCACCTTGCGGGCATGCTTGAGGTCGAGCTTGTCCTTGCCGACCACGCCCCAGGGCACGCTGGTGGCCCAGTCCAGGTAATTGCGGGTCACCGCGTATTCCGGGGAGCCGGTTTCCAGCACGGAGAGTTTGTTCATCTCCTCGTCGATGCGCTTGCGCGCCTGTTCGGGCAGGGTCTTGCCCTCCAGGCGCCCGCTGAACTGCTCGGCGTCGGCGCTGCGGTCATCCTTGGTGATGCCCAGTTCCTGCTGGATGATCTTCAACTGTTCCTTGAGGAAGAACTCGCGCTGGTGTTCGCCCACCGAGCGGTTCACCTCGTCGGAGAGTTCGTTCTGCAGGCGTGCGACCTCGACTTCCTTGCGCAGCAGCGGCAGCACCTTTTCCATGCGCTTGAGAATCGGCACGGTGTCGAGCACTTCCTGCAGCACCTTCGATTGCGCGGTGGTCAGCGCGGCGGCGAAGTCGGTGAGCGGTGAGGGGTCGTTGGGGCTGAAGCGGTTGAGGTAGTTCTTCAACTCCTCGTTGTACAGCGGGTTGAGCGGCAGCAGCTCGCGGATCACGTTGATCAGCGCCATGGCGTAGGCCTTGACCTCGTCACGCGAGTCATTGGCGTTGCGCGGGTAATCCACCTCGGCCAGATAGGGCGGGCGGTGATGCTTGAGCCAGCCGCGGATACGCACGCGGGTCAGGCCCTGGGCGACGAACTGCAGCTTGCCGTCGTCGTTGCTGACATGGTGCACACGCACCACGGTGCCGTGTTCGGGCAGGCTGGAGGTGTCGAAGTGGCGGGGGTCGGTGACCGGCTTGTCGACGTAGAACAGGGCCAGGGTCTTGTGCTCGGTCTTGCTGACCAGCTCCAGGGTTTCCGCCCAGTGTTCCTCGTTGACGATCACCGGCAGCACCTGCGCCGGGAAGAACGGGCGGTTGTGGATCGGAATCACATAGAGTTTGTCCGGCAGGTTCTGGCCGGGCAGCATCAGGCTGTGGCTGGTCTGCTCCGAAGCGATTTCGATATCGTGCGGGTCGTTCATGCGGCACCTGTCCATTGACGTTGAGGGTTAGATGGGGCGCCGCCGGCTTTTTTCAACATTTATTCGTGGCTCAGGCGTTTCGCTTGTCGGCCCTGCGACACTGGGGTTGTCGCGGCTTCAGGCGTCCTGTCGCCACCCATACAGTTTTGCCCGGCAACGCGGTAGAGTGGGCACTTCGCCCATCGAGTCGCGAATCATGCTCAAGGCCCGCCTCATGCGCCTGGACGATCAGGCCCACGAACATACCCACGACCATCACCAATTGGTGATGTCGGTGTCCGGGCGTGCCGAGTTCGAGGTGGTGGGGCGGGGTGGTGAGGTCTGCCGCATGCGTGCCTGCCTGGTGCCGGGCGATGCCGACCACCAGTTCGCCGGTATCGGCGACAACCGCATGCTGATCGTCGACCTCAACGAGCAGGACATGAGCAGCGAAGACCTGCAGCTGCTCGGTCACCTGTTCGACACCCCGCGCTACCCGCAACTCGATGCCGACTTCCAGCACCTGCTCTGCTACGCCGGCGCCGAGCTGGAGCGCTACGGCAGCGACCCGATGCTGGCCCGTTCGCTGGGCGGCGTGCTGCTGCGCGCCCTGCACCTGCGGCTGTTCGGCGAGCCGTCCGTTCGCGGCCACGGCTCGCTGGACGTGCAACGCCTGGACGGTTACATCGCCGACAACCTGGCGCGGCGCATCAGCGTGGCCGAGCTGGCCCATGTCGCCTGCCTGAGCCCGAGCCACTTCCACGCGCAATTCAAGGACAGCGTCGGCCTCACGCCGCACCAGTACCTGCTCAAGGCGCGCCTCGATCGCGCCACTCGTCTGTTGCGTGGCAGCGGGTTGCCGCTGGTGCGTATCGCCGAGGAGTGCGGTTTCTCCAGCCAGAGCGCGCTGACCACCGCCATGCGCCGCTACCTGGGGCTCACGCCAAAGCGTCTGCGCGGCAGCGAATAACCCCAGGCCCAAGGGTTGCGGCCATTTCGTCCGATAGTGGCGTTTTGCCTGTTATGGCCGCTATAAAAGCTCGAACTTATCGCCGCGGGCGGCTAATCTTTCCCGCAGACCTTCCTGATCAGCGCAGAGGCCCCTGTGGCCTTTCGGCAGGGCTGGCCGGCCCTTGACGAGCTCCTATGACCAAACCTTTGTTCCTTGCTGCACCTCTGTATCTGATTGGCGCGCTGGGCCTCGTCGAGGCCGCCAGTCTGCAGGGCGCTGTGGTGGACGCCAAGGGCGCGCCGCTGGGCAATGCCGTGGTGACGCTGCAGGGCCCGGCAGGTGGCGCCGCCGCGCCCGGCAAGGCGGTGATGGACCAGCAGGAGATGCGTTTCGTGCCCAGTGTGCTGGCCGTGCGTACCGGCACCGCGGTGACCTTTCCCAATCGCGACGACATTCGTCATCAGGTTTATTCGTTCTCGCCGGCCAAGCGCTTCGAGCTGCGGCTGTACCAGGGGACCCCCAGCGAGCCGGTGCTGTTCGACAAGCCCGGCCTGGTAGTACTGGGCTGCAATATCCACGACTGGATGGTGGGCTACATCTATGTCACCGATGATCCCTGGTTCGCGGTCAGCGATGCCGAGGGCAAGGTCAGCTTCGACAACCTGCCGGCTGGCGACTACCGCGTGACCCTCTGGCATTCGGCGCTGCCCGACATGCAGCCGCACCAGGGCGAGGCGTTGAAGGTCGAGGGCGCCGCGGCGCAGCGCTTCGCCCTGCCGGTCGAGGCCGCCGGTGAAGCCGAGCCACCGGGCGCGCCGCCCAGCGCCTTTGGTGATGCCTTCAAGAAAGCCGTGGAACATGGTTCGCACTAGCTTCCAGGCGCGTATCGCCAGTGTGCTGATCCTGCTGTTGCTGGTGGTGATCGGCGCGCTGTATTTCGCCGTGCAGGCGGCCACCACTGCCTCGATCCGCACCCAGGCGCGTGAGCAACTGGAGGTGGGAACCGGCGTGTTCGGGCAACTGCTCGACGTCCATGCGCGGCAGTTGCGTGATGCGGTACAGGTGCTGACCAGCGATTTCGGTTTCCGCGAAGCGGTGGCCAGTGGCGACGAGGCGACCATCCGCTCGGCGCTGTTCAACCATGGCGCGCGGATCAACGCCGGCCTGGTGATGATGTTCGACATGGACGGCAAGTTGACCGCCAGCACGTTGGCGCCGCTCTCGGTGGCGCAGGCCGAGCGGATCAACGGGCAACTCAGCCAGCATGGGCAGAGCCTGCTGATGCCGGTCGATGGCCGCATCTATCTGCTGGTGCAGGCCACCGTCAATGCGCCGGTGCCGATTGCCCGGCTGGTGACGGGTTTCTCCATCGACGAAGGTTTCGCCCGCGAACTGAACCAGCTGACTCACCTGGAATTGACCCTCACCGGCAGCCTGGAAGGCCAGCCGGACGTGCGCGTGAGCACCCTGCCGGACATGCCGATGATCACCTTCGACGGCGACAGCGGCGAGGTCATGCATGGTGACGAACCCTTCCTGGTGCAACGCCTGGTAATCGCCAGCGGCGACGGTTTCCGCGTGCAGGCGCTGTTGCAGCGTTCCCTCGAACAGGCCCGTGGCTCGGTGGCCGCCCTCAACAGGCAGATTCTGCTGATCGCCGTGGCCGCCCTGGTGGCCTCCCTGCTCGGTGCGCTGTTGCTGGCGCGCAGCCTGTCGCGGCCAATCCGCCTGCTGGCCGGTGCGGCCCAGCGTGTTGGCCAGGGCGACTACGACGTGCCCCTGGCCCTCGACCGCTCCGATGAACTCGGCAGCCTGGCCAGCGCGTTCCAGAGCATGCAGCAGGGCATTGCCGAACGGGAACGGCAGCTGGCCCACAATGCCCTGCATGATCCGCTGACCGGCCTGCCCAATCGCAACCTGGCCCTCGAGCGCCTGAGCAGTGCGATCATGGCCCGGCGGCATATCGCCTTGCTGTACCTGAGCATCGGCAACTTCCGCACGGTCAGCGAAAGCTGCGAGGCAGGGGGTGGTGATCGCGTCATGCAACAGCTGGCCGCCCGCCTGCAGGCGGCGTTGCGCCCCGCCGACAGCCTGGCACGGCTGCGCGGCGACGAGTTCGTGCTGCTGCTCGATGGCGCCGATGTCGACAGCGCGGTGGCCACGGCCGACCGGGTGCAGCAGCTGTCGATGAAGCCTTTTCGTGTCGACAACCTCGACATCGCCCTGGATTGCCGCATCGGCATTGCCGGCTACCCCAGCGATGGGGTGACGCCTGAAGAACTGCTGCGCCGCGCCAGCATCGCCATGCAGGACGCCGGCCACCTGGCCGGTCGCATCCAGGTCTACGAGTGTGGCCGCGATGCCGCCCAGCAGCGCCAGGTGCAACTGATCCGCGACCTGCGCCGCGCCGCCCAGCGTGACGAACTGCTGCTGCACTACCAACCCAAGCTGGACCTGCGCAATCCGGCGTGCCTCCAGGCCGAAGGCCTGCTGCGCTGGCAGCACCCAGAGTTCGGCATGGTCTCGCCGGGCGAATTCATTCCGTTGGCCGAGCGCACCGGCAGCATCCAGACCCTCACCGCCTGGGTGATCGAGGAGGGCGTGCGGCAGTTGCAGGCCTGGCGCCAGCGTGGCCAGGTGGTGCAGTTGTCGCTGAACATCTCCACCGAGGACCTGGTCGATGGCGAGCTGCCTACCCGCGTCGGCCGCTTGCTGGCGCATTACCAGATTCCCGCCTCGCAGCTGATCTTCGAAATCACCGAGAGCGGCGTGATGCTCAACCCGGCCGTGGCCTTGCAGGTGCTCCACGGGCTGCGTGAAAAAGGTATCGGCCTGTCGGTGGACGATTTCGGCACCGGCTACTCTTCACTGGCACAGCTCAAGCGCATGCCGGTGCAGGAGTTGAAGATCGACCAGTCCTTTATCCGCGAGCTGGACGACACCAGCGAAGACGCGGTGATCGTGCGCTCGACCATCGAGATGAGCCACAGCCTGGGCCTCAAGGTAGTGGCCGAAGGCGTCGAGCTGCAGCGCAGCCTGGACCTGCTCGACCGCTGGCAGTGCGACAGCGTGCAGGGCTACCTGATCAGCCGACCGCTGACCGCGCAAGCGTTCGAGGCCTGGATGCAGCGGCCGTTAACCTCTCCCGTTTCCCTGGTGCATTGACCATGTGGCTATCGCAACTGACCGGTGCCCTGCTGTTGGGCATGTTCACCTCGACCGCCCTGGCCGGCGAGGGGCGCTTGCTGGCCACCGGCGGTGCCAGCAGCCTGGAAGGTGCTGCCGGCGGCGGCATCACGCCCTGGTCGGTGCTGGCCGGCTATGGCGAGAAGGGCGAGTGGGGCGCCGACGTGTTCGCCACCCGGGTGGAAACCGCTGACTACCGCCTGGATGTGGCCGGCATGGCCGTGGCCTATGACAACCGCATCGAACTCTCCTACGCGCGCCAGCGCCTCGATTTGGGCAACCTGGCGCGCAACCTGAGCCTGCCGGAAAACAGCCTCAGCCAGGACATCTTCGGCCTCAAGGTGCGCCTGTTCGGCGACCTGATCTACGACCAGCTGCCCCAGGTTTCCCTGGGCATCCAGCACAAGCGCCAGAAGGACTTTCTGATTCCCAGCCTGGTCGGTGCCCGGCGCGACGAAGACACCGAGGGCTACCTGAGCGCCAGCCGGCTGATCCTCGGCGGCGCCTTTGGCTACAACCTGCTGCTCAACGGTGGCGTGCGCTACAGCCGTGCCAACGAGCTGGGCCTGCTGGGTTTCGGCGGCGACCGCCGTGACCGCCGCTCGCTGCTCAAGGAAGGCTCGCTGGCCGTGCTGCTCAACCGCCAGTGGGCCGTGGGCGTGGAGTACCGGGAAAAATCGGACAACCTCAACTTCGCCGGTGAGAGCGACTGGGCCGACCTGTTCGTCGGCTACTTCCCCAACAAGCACCTGGCCATCGTGCTGGCCTACGCGCGCCTCGGCGAGATCGCCACGCTGGACAACCAGAATGGCGCCTACCTGTCCGTGCAGGGGAGTTTCTGAGCATGCTGCGTTCCCTGTGCATCGCGCTGCTGGCGCTGGTACTGATCGGTTGCGCGCAGCAGCCGGGCAAGGACGACAGCCTGTACCGCGACCTCGGCGAGAAGCCCGGCATCACCCGCATCGTCGAGGGCATGCTGCTCAACGTGGCAGGCGACCCGCGCATCGTGCAGTTCTTTGCCAGGGTGGATATCGCCGGGCTGCGTGACAAGCTGGTCGACAAGTTCTGCGTGATCGCCGGCGGGCCCTGCGTTTATACCGGCGATACGCTCGAGGAAAGCCACAAGGGCCAGAACCTGACGCCCAGCCACTTCAACGCGCTGGTCGAGAACCTGCAGGCGTCGATGGACAGCCAGGGCGTGCCGACGCCCGTGCAGAATCGCCTGCTGGCGCGCCTGGCCGCCCTGCGCGGGCAGGTGATCGAGAAGTAGAGCGGCTGCGCCGATGACGAAACGCGGCCAAGCGGGTAGAGTCGCCGGCTGTCCCTGAGCCTCCAGCCGCGAGCCGACCATGTCCATCACCTGGCACTGCAAACACCATACCGAACTGACCAAGACCGAGCTGTACGCCGCGCTGGCGCTGCGTACCCAGGTGTTCGTGGTGGAGCAGAACTGCCCGTATCTGGAAGTCGATGGCCGCGACCTGGAGGGCGATACCTGCCACCTGCTGGGTTGGCGCGGTGAGGAGCTGGTGGCCTACCTGCGCCTGCTCGACCCGGCGCTCAATGACGGCGAGGTGGTCATCGGCCGCGTGGTCACCGCACCCAGCGCCCGCGGCACCGGGCTCGGCCACGGCATGATGGAGCAGGCCCTGCTGGCCTGCGGGCTGCGCTGGCCGGGCCTGCCGGTGTACATGTCCGCCCAGGCGCACCTGCAGGGTTACTACGGCCGCTACGGGTTCGTGGCCGCCACCGCCGAATACCTGGAAGACGATATCCCCCACGTCGGTATGCGCCGGGCACTGTAAGGGCTGCGACCTGGGTCATCCTGTGGGAGCGCGCCATGCGCGCGACAGCTTCGCGGGCATGGCCCGCTCCCACGATCCAGGAACGTAGCCCCGTAGGATGGGCGCAGCCCATCAACACTGCCGCCGATCTACAGGAGCAACCCACTGCAGCCATCTTTGTGGGAACGCGCGGGGACGCCTAGTTCGTTCCCACACCTTGTGAAGCCACCACCCCGTAGGATGGGCGAAGCCCATCAACACTGCCGCCGAGCTATAAGAGCAACCCACTGCAGCCCATCGCTCAATGAAAATCCCGACTACGCACATCCAGCCCCACTAGCCAGTCGGTCAGGTCGACCAGCCGCCCGGCGATCACGTGCTGTACGCCGTTGGCGGCTTCCAGGTGACCATCGATACGCAGCAGCCGCGATTGCAGCAGCGTCTTGCGCTGGCGCTCGGCCAGCTCCAGGCGCACCAGCACGTTGATCATCCCGAACTCGTCTTCCAGGGTGACGAAGGTCACGCCGCTGGCGGTCTGTGGGCGCTGGCGGCCGATCACCAGCCCGGCCACGCTGACCATTCGCCCAGGCTCCACAGCTTCCAGTTCACGGCGGCTGCGGCAGCGCACGGCCCTGAGCTTGCTGCGCAGCAGCGCCAGCGGATGGGGGCCGAGGGTGGTGCCCAGGGTCGCATAGTCGGTCAGCAGGTTTTCACCAACGCTGGGGCGTGGCAGTTCGATGCGGGTTTCGGTTGTTGCCGGCAGGCTGGCGAACAGCGGCAACTGCGGTTCCACCCCGGCGATGGCCCAGCGCGCCTGGTGGCGATGGCCTACCAACGCCTGCAGGGCACCGGCATCGGCCAGCCGAGTGCGGGCATTGCTGTCCAGGCGAGCGCGCTGGCAGAGGTCGGCGATATCGCTGAATGGGGCCTGCTCGCGGGCGGCGGCAATCCGCAGCGCCGCGTCTTCACGAAAACCCTTGACCAGGCACAGCCCCAGGCGAATGGCCGGCTGCGCTTTGCCGATATCCTCCAGGGTGCACTCCCAGGCGCTGTGGCGCACGTCCACCGGGTGGACGCGCAGGCCGTGGCGACGGACGTCCTGCAATACCTGGTCGGGGTTGTAGAAGCCCATCGGCCAGCTGTTGATCAGCGCGCAGGCGAAGGCCGCCGGCTCGTGGCACTTGAGCCAGCAGCTGGCATAGGTGAGCAGGGCGAAGCTGGAGGCATGGGATTCGGGAAAGCCGTAGCTGCCGAAGCCCTTGATCTGCTCGAAGATGCGCGCGATATAGCTGGGCTCGTAACCCTTCTCGAGCATGCGCCTGGTCAGCCGCTCGCGGTGCGGTTCCAGGCCGCCATGACGCTTCCAGGCGGCCATGGCGCGACGCAGTTCGTCCGCTTCGCCGGGTGTGTAATCGGCAGCGATGATCGCCAGCTCCATCACCTGTTCCTGAAACAGCGGCACGCCGAGGGTGCGCTCGAACACCGGCTGCAGTTCCTCGGAGGGGTAGGTGACCTTTTCTTCCCCGGTGCGGCGGCGCAGGTAAGGGTGCACCATATCGCCCTGGATCGGCCCCGGCCGTACGATGGCCACCTGGATCACCAGGTCATAGAAGGTCTTTGGCCGCAGGCGCGGCAGCATGGCCATCTGCGCACGGGATTCGATCTGGAACACGCCCAGGGTGTCGGCGCGGCTGATCATCTGGTAGGTGGCCTGGTCCTCGGCCGGCAGGCTGGCCAGCGTCCAGCGCTTGCCGCGGTAGGCGGCCAGCAGGTCGAAGCAGCGGCGCAGGGCGCTGAGCATGCCGAGGGCCAGCACATCGACCTTGAGCAGGCCGACGGCGTCGAGGTCGTCCTTGTCCCACTGGATCACGGTGCGCTCGGCCATGCTGGCGTTTTCCACCGGCACCAGGGTGTCGAGGGGCGTCTCGGAAATCACGAAGCCGCCGGGGTGCTGGGACAGGTGGCGGGGAAAGCCGATCAGCTCGCCTGCCAGCACCAGCACCCGGTGCAGCACCTTGCTCTGCGGGTCGAAGCCGGCTTCGCGCAGGCGCTCGGCATCCGGGATGCGATCGCTCCAGCGCCCGCAGCAACCGGCCAGGGCGTTGATCTGGTCGGGCGGCAGGCCCAGGGCCTTGGCCACGTCACGAATCGCCCCGGCGCCATGGTAGGTGCTGACCACCGCGGTCAGCGCTGCGCGCTCACGGCCATAACGGCGGAACACGTACTGGATGACTTCCTCGCGGCGGTCGTGCTCGAAATCCACGTCGATATCCGGCGGCTCGTTGCGCTCGCGGGACAGGAAGCGCTCGAACAGCAGGCGGCTGCCCTTGGCCATCGGGTTGAGTTCGGTGATGCCCAGCACGAAGCACACCGACGAGTTGGCCGCCGAGCCACGGCCCTGGCAGAGGATCGACTGCTCGCGGGCGAAGCGCACGATATCGTGCACGGTCAGGAAGTAGCTTTCGTAGCCCAGCTCGCAGATCAGCGAGAGCTCTTTGTCTATCTGCTTGCGTACTTTCTCGGTAATGCCGTCAGGCCAGCGCCAGCGAATACCGTCCTCGACCAGCTGGCGCAGCCAGGAACCGGCGTCATGGCCGGCCGGCACCAGCTCGTGGGGATACTGGTACTTGAGCTCATTAAGGTCGAACCGGCAGCGCTCGGCGATGCGCAGGGTTTCGGCGAGCAATTCGGGTGGATACAGCTCGGCCAGTTCCTCGCGGCGGCGCAGGTGGCGCTCGCCATTGGCGAACAGATGGGCGCCGGCTTCGGCTACCGGCAGGTGGTGGCGGATGGCGGTCATGCAGTCCTGCAGGGCGCGGCGGCCACGGGCGTGCATGTGCACGTCGCCACAGGCCACGGCGGAGATGCCCAGCTGCCGGGCCAGATCCAGGCCATGCTGCAACAACGCCGCATCGTCCGCGCCACGGTGCAATTCCACGCCCAGCCACAGGCGCTCGGCAAAGCGCTCGCGCAACCAGGCACCGGCCATGGCGTCGTCGTCCGGCCCTGGCAGCCAGATGGCCAGCAGCCCGTCCGGCGCCACGGGCAGATCCTCGTCGCGCAGAACGTAGTGGCCCTTTTCCGCACGTCGTCTGGCGCGGGTGATCAGCGCACAGAGGCGCTGGTAACCAGCAAGGTTCTCGACCAGCACAACCAGCCGGGCGCCGCTTTGCAGGCTCAGCTCGCTGCCGACGATCAGCTTCACCTTATGTTCTTTGGCGGCTTGCCAGGCCCGCACGATGCCGGCCAGGGTGCATTCGTCGGTGATCGCCAGGGCGCGGTAGCCGAGCAGCTTGGCGCGTTCGATGAGTTCGGCGGCGCTGGAGGCTCCGCGCTGGAAGCTGAAGTTCGACAGGCAGTGCAGCTCAGCGTACTCGGGCAGGCTCATGCGAACCAGCCGTGCAGCCGCAACGGGCCGTCTTCGCCGACACTGCGAAAGGCCCAGCCGCGCTGGCCGCTGCGGGTCTCGATCAGGTAGTAGTCGCGGCGCACGTCCTCGCCATCCCACCAGCCGGATTCGATCCGCTCGGGGCCGCTGAGAATATGCAGCGGCTCGCGCAGCACCTGCGGCTCCGGCAGCAGCCAGCTGGGCCGGGCACCGCTCGGGGTGGGCAGTGCAGCGCGGTTGGTATCGGTGCGCCAGGCCTTCTCCGGGCGGTGGTCGGCATGGGCGGCCAGGCCTTGCACGGCGTCGTCGCCCAGGCGTGCGCGCAGGCGTTCACGCAGCTGCTCCCAGCCCAGGGTTTGTTGCGGGCGATCCTCGAACAGCGCCTGGTGCTGCGGCACGAAGATCGGCAGGTCGCGGGCCACCAGGCGCAGCGCCAGCACCGGGGATGGCAATTGCAGCTGTTCCAGGCGGCCGCGGGTGAACTCCAGCAGCATCGCCGCCTCCCGTTCGGCGCTGAGCAGGCCGACCGGCAACAGGCTGTCGTCACCGTCACGGTGTTCCAGGTGCAGCACGAAACGCTGCACGCCACAGTCCCGGCCCGCCAGGTAGGCGGCCAGGTCCGCGATCAGGCGGCGCAGTGGAAACAGCAGGGCCTGGGTCGACTCCACTTCGAAGTGCAGCTCCAGCCGGCTGTCGAACACATCCGGCGGGCGGTAGTAATCGAGCGCCAGCGGGCGCAGGCCCATCAGGGTATCCAGGCCAGCCAGCAACTCGGGCGGGAAGCGCCGCGCCAGGCTGTCGCGGGGCAGCGCCTGCAGCTGGCGCACCTGGCGCAGGCCCATGCGCGCCAGCGCCGTGACCAGTTCTTCGGGCAGGCCGATGCGCTCCAGCGGCATGGCCGCCAGGCGCTCGCGCAGGGCCTGCTCGTCGGTGATCGCCAGGCCATCGTGCAGGTTGGCGAGCATGCGCGCTGCGGCCGGGTGGTGTGCCAGGGTGATGCGATGGCGAAAGCCCAGCGCCGTCAGCTCCTCACGCAAGCGCGCCTCGAAGCGCGGCCAGGGGCCGAACAGGGTCAGGCTCGATTGCACCTCGAGCAACAGGCAGCGCGGATAGTGCAGGCTGACCTGGGAGCTGAAGCCATAGGCCCAGGCGGCCAGGAAACTGCGCCAGCGCTCGATGTCGGCGGGCTCGTACTCGGCGCTGGCGAACGCACAGTTCAGGGATTGCGCAGCCGTCAGCGTCAGCCCGGGGCGCAGGCCGAGTGCCCGGGCGGGCTGATTGACCGCCTGCAACACGCGCCGCTGTGGCGTACCGCTGAGCAGTACCAATGGCGTGTCATGGTCCTCACGGCCACGCAGCACGCCGTCCATGGCCAGTTGCGGCAACAGGATGCAGGCCCAGCGCATCTCAAAGGCCCCAGGCGCTCAAGGCAAACACCCGCGCTGGCGGCTGCCCACCTCGGCACTTGAGCACCCGCACTTGCGCGGGTTGCGCTTCGATGGTCAGGCGCAAGGCGGCCGGTGAAGGATTGCGTGCCTCGTGCAGCGGGCGGTAGGCGAAGGCCAGGGTCTGCCCGGTTTCCGCGGCGATCTGCAGGCGGCGCAGGGCGCGGTCATCGGCACGCTGCGGCCAGAGCACCACGGCGCCGCAACTGCCCGAGCGCAGGCACTGCTCGGCTGCCCACAAGGCATCCCGTGCGCTCGCCTGGATCAGCGTCAGCTGCTTCAGCTCCACTCCAGCCGCCAACCAGGCGCTGGGGTAGGGCAGGTAGGGCGGCGCGACCAGCACCACCCGCTCCCCGGCAGCGCTCAGGCGCGCCAGCGTCGCCAGCACTACACGCAACTCGCCAATGCCCGGCGCCTCGACCAGCAGCTCGCTCAACGCCGCCTCCGGCCAGCCACCGCCTGGCAGCGAGGCATCCAGCACCGCATTGCCCGTGGGCTGGTGGCCACTGGGCGCGACAATGCCCTGGCCACGCCAGATACGGCGTTCATTGAGCAGATGATCGATAGCGACGACGGAAGACATGGCAGGCAGAGGGCAAGAAAAATACTGTTCAAATGTACAGTATTTTACCTTGCCGACAAGGTGCTATCCGTCGAGTGGATGACGCACGGTTCTGGCAGCACGGCTCCTCTGGCGGCTGGCTTAGGGTGCACAGCCCCGAGGCAGCGGGCCATGGAGCACCGAATCCAGCGCGCCAATCAGCCCATGCAGCCCAGTCGTTACCCCGCAAATGAGCCAAGCATTTGATAGCACGCGAAAAAAATTACGCGATGGGCTTCGCCAAAGCGAAATCTGCTGATATCATGCGCGCCGCCTGGGAAGATGCCGGAGTGGCCGAACGGGACGGATTCGAAATCCGTTGTATCAGCGATGGTACCTAGGGTTCAAATCCCTATCTTCCCGCCATATCTAAAGCCTAAGCCCCTGAAATTCATAGAGTTTCGGGGGTTTTTGCTTTTCAGGGCCTACCGACTGTCGAAAAAGTGTCGAAGGACAGCTTGCACCCTTAAAGAAGAACCATTAATTTCAAATCGCCGCCACCCAGAAGGGGGCTGTGATTGGCTGATGACCGCAACGGTCAACAGTACCGTCAGCGTCGCACAATGTGAGCAACGGATTCCCCTAAAATTCTAGGAGGGCCGTTGCCCTTGAATCCTCTTCGCAAAATTCGTGAATCTGCTTTCACCCGCCAAAAGGGCAAGTGCTACTACTGCAATTTCAGTATGTGGCAAGACTCTGCCGAATCCTTCGCCAAGCAACACGGAATCACCGTTAAGCAGGCGCAACATTTCCAATGCACAGCAGAACACCTAGTCGCCCGCCAGGATGGTGGACGTGACGTAGGCTGGAATATCGCTGCAGCATGCATTCGATGTAACCGGCTAAGGCATCAGCGGAAAAAACCAATGGAGCCAGAGCAGTATCAGATCTACGTCCGAAAGCGGGTGGAGAACGGCGGTTGGCACGTGACTAAATTGGCCAGCCGCTGAAGAACCCCTGAAAGTCAGCAATCGGCCCGAATTTGACCGCGTCCTGTAGATGGTCTGGTGCAAGGTGCGCATACCGCATCGTCATCGCTAGCGACTGGTGGCCAAGGATCTTTTGCAAGGTCAGGATGTTTCCACCGTTCATCACGAAGCGACTAGCAAACGTATGCCGCAGAACATGGGAAGCCTGACCAGCAGCCAAGACCAGCTTTGTAGCGTCCCGGCTCTTGTCGAAGCCGTTGAGGCATTTCGAGACGGCGCCGTGCAGTTTGAAGTACCGGTGGACGCGTTGTTCGAGGAGCGGGTCGATTGGGATCGAGCGAACGCGCTTGCCCTTGGGGTTTGCGAAGGTAAGCAGCCCACTCCATTGGTTCCGTTCGATATCCCCCAGCGACGCCGGGGGATGACTCTTTATTTGCCTGCGTCTGACTTCAGGTGCTCGGCGAAGAAGGCTGTCATCTTGTCGAAGGGAATCTTGTCCAGGCGGTCGTACAGGTCGACGTGGCTGGCTCCCGGAACGATCACCAGTTCCTTGGGCTCTGCTGCAGCTGCATAGGCGGTCTCGGCGAAATAACGCGAATGAGCCTTCTCACCGTGAACGAACAGGATGGGACGCGGCGAAATCTCCTTGATGTAGCTCAGGATTGGCATGTTCATGAACGACAGGGGCGTAGTCATCGTCCAGGCGTTACCCGAGTTGACCGCTCGCGGATGGTAGCCGCGTGGCGTCATGTAGTAGTCGGCGTAATCGACCAGGAACTGCGGCTCGCCGCCCTTCAGCTTGTTGTAGTCCGGCTGGTAGGCTGGTTTGCCGTTCTGCGCATCGTCCCAGCGCTGCCGGCTCAGTTGTTCCAGGGTCTGCGCGCGCTGCTCGGCGGTCACGCTGTCGTTGTAACCCTTGGACATGACGCGGGTCATGTCGTACATGGTGCTGGCGACGACGGCCTTGACGCGCTTGTCGACCGCCACGGCGTTCAGGGCCATACCGCCCCAGCCGCAGATGCCGATCACGCCTATGCGCTCACGATCAACGTAGGGTTGCAGGCCGATGAAATCCACTGCGGCCATGAAGTCTTCGGTGTTGATATCCGGCGAAGCGACGTTACGCGGCTCACCGCCGCTTTCCCCGGTATAGGAGCCGTCGAAAGCCAGGGTGACGAAGCCACGCTCGGCCATGGTTTGTGCATAAAGGCCCGAGGATTGCTCCTTCACCGCACCGAAGGGGCCGCCGACGACGAGTGCCGCCAGCCGTTGGTTGCCGCGATTCTTCGGCAGATACAGGTCGCCCGCGAGGGTGATGCCGTAGCGGTTCTTGAAGGTTACCTTCTGGTGATCGACCTTCTCGCTCTTGGCAAACACCTTGTCCCATTCCTGGGTCAGGTGCAGGCCATCCATCTCGATCATTGCCGGGGCTGTTTGCGCCTGCGCCATCTCGCCACCGAAGGCTGCAGCCAGGCCGACAAGGAGGGAGCCATGGAAGAGGTCCCGCAGGGTTCTGCGCGGTTTGATGCTCGTCAGGTTCAGGGTTGCTACGTTCATCGTGTTTTCCTTCGCATGGTTGATGAGGGGGGCAAGTGCGCAGAACCGTTCGCTTCACCTTCGCAGGCCAACGCCTGGCTGCCGGCCTGTCGAATTGGCTGTTGGCGGGAATGAAAGAACTGCCTCGCTCGAGGAAAATCAATCACCTTGAGAAGGTGATCCGCGCGGTTCCCCCGCCAAGTACCTGCGCCAAATCCGCGGGGGCGTCGATACGACCCAGGCGCGTGTACGAGTAGCTCGAATCGAATGTCAGGTAGAAGACAACCAACGTTTGTGAGCCGTAGAGCATGAGGTCGCCGTTGTGGAGCGTGTCGGGCCGAATGGTGCTCGTAGGCAACGCCTTCGGCAGCTTGGCGTGCTTCTCGTTGCTGTTGAGATCGAGCATGTCGATCGTGAGCGGCAGCAGGGCGGCAAAGGCGCGAGCAGCTTCGGTGTCGGCCAAGGTGATGGCGAAGCGACGCTCGCCGACGGTCATCCACATACGCGATTCCTCCGATTGAACAGTTGCCGTTGCGGCAGTAGTCGAGATGGTGCTGGCAGCGGCCCATGCCTCTGCGCTCCCGCCAAGGATGCACAGGCTGGACAGCAGGCCCAGCACGCGCAGGGCACGTACGCCTCCTGCGCAGCGGCCTGCAATCTGCGCTCGGCAATGGCTGCTACGGGAGATAACGAGGCTAGCTGTCATAGACACTCCGGGCGTGGCAGTTGGCTCAGTCCGCTTGCCGCATCGGCGAGCGCGAGGTGAGAAACGCGAGAAAAGCCGCTAACAACAGCATGGCCGCACTGGCTAGGAAGGTCGCCTGGTAGCCACTGTGGTCGAACAGCAGGCCACCGAGGGTCGACCCCAGCGCGATGGAAAACTGAACCACGGCAACGAAAAGGCCACCACCTGCTTCCGCATCCTTGGGAAACACCATGGCGATCCAGGACCACCAACCAACGGGCGCCGAGGTGCCGATCAACCCCCACAGGCCCAGCAGGGCGACTACGCTGGCGGTCCAGTGACCGAAGGCGGTCAGCGCCACGGCAATCAAAGCCATCAGCAATGGCATGGCTATCAGCGCCTGAAAGAAACGCCGCTGCAGCACCCGACCGATCAGCAGGGTGCCGATGAAGCCCGCCGCACCGATCACCAGTAGCACGAGTGAAATGTCGGTGCCATGCACGCCAGTGACCATCTCCAGGAACGGCCGCACGTAGGTGAACAAGGAGAACTGGCCCATGAAGAACAGGCTGCTGGCCAGCATGCCGATCATGACGGCGGGGCGCTTGAGCAGGGTGAATACCTTGAATGCACTGCCCAGGCCGGAACTGCGCGCGGCGGCCTGCATGGATGGCAGCGCTTTCCATTGCCAGGCCAGGGCGATCAGGGCGATTGGCACCAGGCAGAGAAAGGCGCCGCGCCAACCGATGATCGTTCCGAGCCAAGCGCCCAGCGGCGCGGCGACCACTGTGGCCAGTGCGTTGCCGCCATTGACCAATGCCAGTGCCCGCGGCACATCACGGGCTGGTACCAGGCGTATCGCCGTGGCTGCCGACATCGACCAGAAACCGCCCACCACCACGCCGATCAGTGCCCGACCGAGCATGTAGGTTACGTAGTTTGGCGCCAGCGCGACGATGGCGCCGGATACGCCCATGGCCGCCGTCAGTCCCAGCAGCAGTGTCTTGCGATTCAGGCTGCCGGCAAGCGCCGAAATGAACAGGCTGGTGAGCACGGCGAAGGCCCCCGAGATGGCAATGCCCTGGCCGGCCATGCCTTCGGTGACACCCAGGTCATCGGCGATGGGGGTCAGCAGGCTGACCGGCAGGAACTCCGATGCGACCAGCGCGAAGGCGCAAACCGAAATGGCCAGCACGCCACTCCAGGAGCTCGACTGCTCGGGGGTTTCGTTGGCGGTATTGATTGTGCGGGCTGTCATGCAAAACCTGGTTTTCCGAGATTTGACGAAGAATGAAAGCCACCGATGCGACGAAGGCGGCGAGGGAGAGGGCAGGGATTGCCACTCCCAGTGAGATCGAGGTTGATCACGCGAAGTGAATGTTCGGGCATGCGCCTAGCTGTTACTAGCTAATGAATCCTTCAAAAGGCTATAAGCTCTGCTAATCAATGATTCGTGGGAAACTTCGGCCATGATCAAACGTAATCTCAACGACCTGCTGTCCTTCGTCACCGTCGCGCGCGAGGGCACCTTTACCCGCGCCGCCGCCCAGCTGGGCGTGACGCAGTCGGCATTGAGCCAGGCGATAAGCGGCTTGGAGGCACGACTGCAGATCCGCTTGCTCACCCGAACGACACGTAGCGTTTCGCTCACTGCTGCGGGCGAACGCTTGCTGAACGCGATTGGCAATCGCTTCGACGAGATCGAGGCGGAGCTGGACGAGTTGTCGGCCCTGCGTGACAAACCC
This sequence comes from Pseudomonas sp. G34, assembly GCF_031119625.1. Lineage (GTDB taxonomy): Bacteria > Pseudomonadota > Gammaproteobacteria > Pseudomonadales > Pseudomonadaceae > Aquipseudomonas. The sequence continues at coordinate 101,391 of NZ_JAVHZV010000020.1, read as the reverse complement.
AGCGGCACGGTGCGCATTACCTGCGGAGATCACATCCAGCGCAGCTTGCTGATGCCCAGGCTCACGCCTCTGTTGCTGGAATATCCAGACATCAAGATAGAGTTCGACATCAACTACGGTTTCCGCGACATCGTGGCCGATCGCTTCGATGCGGGTGTGCGCATGGGCGACACCATCGACAAGGACATGATCGCGATTCCCATCGGGCCGCCGTTGCGCATGGCGGTGGTGGCATCCCCGGCGTACTTTGCGAAACACCCGAAACCCAGGAAGCCCCGTGAGCTGATCGACCACAATTGCATCAACATGCGCATGCAGTCTGGAGGAGGGCTCTACGTCTGGGACTTTCAGCGCAAGGACAAGCAGTTGAACGTCCGTGTCGATGGACAGCTCATTCTGAATGCCTCGCCCAACGTCGTGGATGCCACGCTGGCCGGGTTGGGAGTCGCCTGGCTACCCGAAGATGAATTCGCCCCGCATATCGACGAGGGTCGGTTGGAGCGCGTGCTGGAGGACTGGTGCCCACCATTCCCCGGTTACTATCTGTACTACCCGAGCCGTCGACAGCCATCGCCAGCCTTTAGCCTAGTCGTGGATGCGCTGCGTTATAGCAGGCCATAGGGCCGCCGCTGTGGTGCGTAGCGTTGGTCGCGCGTTATCGGGGTTGTAACTTTGCGCGAGTTGTTATGCCCGGTATCCAGCAAGTGACGACGAGCGTTGCTGTCAGCAAAGGGCGCGCGGGTGCAAGGTAGCCTATCGATCACAACAGGTGACGGTGAGTGGCGCTGATGACCATGGGCGCTTGCCGCGCTTTAAGGTAGGCAGCCCCGCGCATGGCCCAGAAGCGCGCTGTGTCGTAGGTGATGCCGTTGCGATCCGCCCAGGTTTCGATGGTTTCAACGTCCGGTTGCGGACCTATCAGCTTGTTGGCGTCCAGCTGTTCCAGTCCCATGTCGTTCCGTGCCTATTCGTGTCAATATTCGAAGCATCGAACTTGCTTCAGGTAAAAAGTACATAGGTACATATTACCTGAGGATTCTTGAATGTACATAGGACATGAGTGGTTTTTTCAATGGCCTCCGGGATGACCGATAGGGCGCTTCAATTGCTGAGCGCAACCAGCCTCAAAGAGCTGGCAGAGGTGAACAGCAAGGACTACCTACGCTGGCAGAACATCAAGCGCGGGAGGGCTCGCATCGGTGCGGACGAGGTGGAGTTGCTAGGGCATGCATATCCGCAGTATCGCTGGTGGCTCATGACCGGGGAGGTCATGCCAGACAAAGGACAAGTGAGTCCAGAATACGATGAAGCCAACCGAAACTTGCCCAATCAGAACGCGGGATAGTGATTACAACGGAAGTAGCTAGGCGCTGGTATTTGAGAAGTGAAGCATTCAAGGACTGAGAATGGAAGTTAATAAACAGTGCAAAGGTAGTATTCATTATCGATATTGGATTTTGATACTTGTTCTTTTGATTATCGCGATAGCTACCGATAGGTGGACTGGTCAGGATGGGTTTACAGATTATTTAACTAATGCCGCAACGCTGACGTCATTGTTGCTTGGTTTGGCTGCGATAATCTATTCTTTTCTATCTAATAACTCTATATCGAGCAGTCTTGGAAGCATCAATTCTGTAACTAATGAGCTTGACGACGTTAAGAAGGAGATAAGTGGGTATATATCGCTAGCTAAAAATATTGAGGTTGCAAGTAAGGTAAATGTTGAATCCCTTGAGGACGTGTCTACAGAGATGAGGCAGGGGCTGCAAGAGTTTGCATGTCTTTTAGCGGCGATGGGAGAAAAGAATAACGCAATGCATGGAATGATTTCAATGCTTCCAGGCAGGCTAGATGATTTAGATAGTAAGTTTTCAGAAGTGGCAACGATGGCGAAGCAAAAGCCGGCGGCTAGCGAACCTTCGAAGTCTAAAAGGTTCTTGCAAGAGAGTACTGTAGATAGGTACTTTTCAAGATCGTCCCCTGTAGAGATTCTTTACGCTTATTGCTGTGTAAGAATATGGTATTCATCAAAAATAATTGATGTTCATGAGATTTGCAAGGCAATTGGTCTTCCGAGCGATATTAGTATAGAGACGGAAGCCTTTATAAGATGCATGGATGCATTTGGATTAATAGAAATACAAGATGCGAATCCCAAGAAGGAAGGGCAGTATATTATCTCTAGGATCAATGGCTACTTTTTAGAGAACTGCGAGAGTTTGGCAAGATCCGCAATCTGCAAGCTTTATGAAAATGATAGCGATAGTGATGATGATCTAAAATTATGGTTATCAACCTTTGATGAAGTTGACGGCTTTTATGCTGCAATTAAAGATCGGGCTGAGCAAATAAGCAAGTAGGCAAGTGGACTTAAAGGATGAAGTTTTTCGCTTAAAAGGGATGGATTTATTCATGAGCACAAGGAGTAGTGATGAGAGTTGATAAGGATGATATTCCTAGCTACCTAAAACCACGCAAGAAACAAGGCCCATGGCGTACGCTGGCAATCCTGGGTGTTGGCTCTGCAATCTTTTGGGGCTTGGTCACCGTATTTGCAAAACCCATCGTGATAGACGTGGCGCAGCTCAAGCAGGCTATTCGCTTTGGCGGTGAACCCGTATTCAGCCAGCAGCCAGCACAGCCTCAGCAGCCACCAGCCGAAGCGCTACAAGGCAACGATCAAGACTGGATCAGAACCAGCCAAGCCCAACAGACCATCCAAGCCAACCGTGAGCTTGAAGAATGGTCACGCCAACGCGCCCAGGAAACTCACGAACGGCAAACGGTGTTCAACGATAATAACTATGCGCCAAAGCAGCCTGTAAACACATACAAAGCAGCACCAGCCCCGGCAGTACAGCAGATTGCCTCAGCAGAGCGACCAAGGGAACAGCAACGCACCGTGCAGCGTGAGCGTACTTCCAGATGGATCAAAAGCTGGAATGGCGGCACCAACTATCTAGCCGAGTGGATATCTGTTAATAACCACATCGACGGCACAACCGTTTGCGCTAACCACAAGCGCGGATCAATCGATTATCGCGAATGCCGGAAAGCTGCCAAACAGCACTATCACGAAGAGTGCAGAGCGTGGCGTGCTAAGTACAGCAATGATCGAAAAGATAGGAGCGATAAGCTAAGAGATCGTTATTGTGTAGCAGCTAGTAGCTTTAGCCCAATGTGACAAGCTACTTGCCGAATAATATCCAGCTATTTTTTCTTTCAGTAATGTCACTAAATGCTTGGCCGGCGGTAGATAAAATAGTTGCGCTCATGCTTAGGGCCGGAAGGCCGGCTAGGAATATCGACTCAATAACGGCGGTCGGTAACGATGAGTAAGTAACAAGCTTTAGACCCTTAGTGACTTCGGTAGAGATCTTTAATTATTTCCTTGCCCTCCTTATTTCATTAATTATTTTCTCTGAATCTCTGACTTGCCCTGTAGCAAATTTTCGCTGAAATAGAGTTAGTTGCTCTTGGAAAGGTTTGAAGTTGGGGTCTGACTTTAGTGTTATTGCTTCTTTTATAGAGCTGGGTACTGGTATGGAAAGACTAGCATCAGTGAAAGCTTGCCTGACCACATGAAAGTCAGATACCAATGTGCTGGGGTTTGATGGGTCAGTTTTGGAATCAAAAGCATAGCGGCCATCACTGGTAATCGTACCGGCAGCAGGAGCTTTATATTCAATAGATAGAGTTTTTGCGTTCGCGAATCTTTCAGCTTGAACCATTAATCTAAAAAGAGTCACATCGACATTATGGAATATCTCGGGGTTCTTACTTGCCTCTTTAAATCCGTCACAAAATATATTTGCGATTTCTTCGCCGACTGTTTTTGTAAATATATGATCTAAGGGGAGCTCCCGTGAATTAAAGTATTGATAGCCAAAGTCGGTGAAGTGCGTGATGACTTGATGTTTTGAAAGCCTAAAGTCCTTTGCTACCTGGTCTAGCATTATAAACTTTTGCTTTGCTGCCCACGGCACTACGAATTCGATGTTGTCTTTAACTAGTTCGAGTGCCTTAGCGAACGCAGTAGGATCCCTTTTGTCGGTCCAGTTGGAGTATGCAAATATATTGTCTAGTACTTGGCGTTCAGAGCAGAGGTTGATGCAGTTCTGGGCTTCAAGGAGGGGGGAGGAAATCCCTAAATGGTCATCAGATATTATTGTTTTGTCATACAACAAAAAAAGCGTAAGCGCTTCTTTTTTATGCTTTGAGACCTTGTATCTATTTAGGATTTTTCCTACTTCATCATGCTCGGAGGCTGGAAGCTCCAAAAGCTTCTCTGAGTAAGCTTGACCTATAAATCCTTGCCACAATTTGTCGGTTAGAATGATTTTTTCCATTTGAATCCGTTCAATTAGGGTGTCGATTTTAAAATCTTATCATCTTGGCATGTGTCGAAAAAGTGTCGAAAACACTGTGCCGCATAGCCACGAATCGACACGCTGAGGCCCAGCAAAATCACACATTGGCACGCACTGTGACGCACTGAAACTGCTCAAAAACGGGTTCAAATCCCTATCTTCCCGCCATATCTCAAGCCTAAGCCCCTGAAATTCATAGAGTTTCTGTGGATTTTGCTTTTCAGGGCCTGCCGGCGTGGGAAAGTGTCGAAAGGCACCTCGGTTCGCCTCTCAGCTCTGGAGCGCGGGCCATATCCTGGCGACATGCGCCAGAGCGAGAATCCAGACCGCATCATTTTCAGTCCGCTAGACGAGCCGGTAGTTTTCGTGCGGCATGAGTTCGCGGGTGCCTACGGCCAGCGGCAATTCCCCTTGTCGGGAGAGTCTTTCCGGGAGGCTGCAGCGGCACTGAATGGCTCATCCATGCGCACGGCAGCTGGAGGATTATCTGCCGCAATGTAGGCCCGTATACCCAAACCATCCTGCTCGGCTTCGGGCGTGCAGATGACCGTCATTGGTGGCCCTGCGCCTTGGTGCGGCGTGCAGCGAATGCGGCCTCCACATCCTCATTGGAGCGGCCGCGGCCAGCCTCGACCGAGGCTCTGGCAACGGCCACCTTGCGCTGCACGAATTCACCATGTGCTGTGGCCTGCTGCTGGGAGGTATCACGCATGATCGGTGTTAGCCGCTGGTTTTTTGCCTGCCCGTTTGGGCTGGTTTGGTGAGTAATCATCTTCGAGTTCGCTGAATAGCCAGTCCTGGAAGCTGCGTATCTTGGGAAGCTCCGCGCATGATTTCAGAACATTGAAGGTATAACCCTGGACTTTGGGGCCCGTGAACCCGAATGGGGCTACCAGCCGGCCCGTCTCCAGTTCGCGTTGTACAAGCAGCAAGCTTTCCAGGCATATGCCTTGGCCATCCACCGCCGCACTGATCGCCATGAACGAGCGATCGAAGCGCGGCCCACGCGATATGTCGAGGCTGACCTTGCGGTGCTGGCGCATCCAGTCGCGCCAGCTCACCAGGCACACCTCGCTGTGTATGAGCATGTGGTGGTGCAGATCCTCTGGCACGCGAACCGGCTGCTCACCGTTGGCAAGTGATGGTGCGCAGAGCGGCACGATGGTTTCGGCGGGGAAGGGCAGCACCATGGTCCCCGCAGGCTGCAGGCGTTTCATGCCGTAGCGGATGTCGATGTCCACGCCTTGCGTCAGTAGGTCGGCCGGTGCCGGGTAGGACGCGTTCAGGCGCACGTCGATATCCGGTTCCAGGGCGCTGAACCGTGCCAGGCGGGGCATCAGCCACTGGGTGGCGAAACTGGGTGTCGAATGCACGGTAAGGATGTCGCTTTTGGCGGTGCGCCCCAGCTCGCGGGTCGCCATGTCGATTCTGGCAAATGCCGCCGAGACCTCTTCGGCATACACACGGCCGGCATCGGTCAGCACCACCGCGCGATGCACGCGATGGAACAGGCGAACACCAAATTGCTCCTCCAGCAGTTTTATCTGATGGCTGATCGCCGAGGCGGTGACGAACAGCTCCTCCGCTGCCAGCGCAAAGGACGACAGGCGTGCCGCTGCCTCGAAAGCCTGAATTGCCTTGAAAGAAACCCGGTTTTGCATGGCGTTTCACATTAGCTCAGTTCATCTATCTGCCTTAACTATTCGTTTGAGCACAAAAAATCAAGGGAATAGGCTTTCTCTCACTCGCCAGGCGAACCGCAGAGGTGCTTGGCAGGCCTGGAGACTCAAGCTCCAACCGAGACGAATGAAGCACCGGCAGTACCATGCGCCGGGCTATATCAAGGAGAACTGCGTGCAGAACAATAATTCTTCCGTCCACGCCAGGGTTGCCGAAGGCGCCTACCGCATCCGCCGCTTTGCGCTGCAGATGGGGGAGGTGCAGGGGCAGGGCTATGTCGGCCAGGCACTGGGCTACGCCGATGTGCTGGCGACCGCCTACTGCCATGCGCTGAACCTGCGCCCCGCAGACCCAGGCTGGGAGGGTCGCGACCGCTTCCTGCTGTCCCACGGTCATTACGCCATTGCCTTCTACGCGGCACTGATCGAGGCGAAGGTCATTCCCGAAGACGAACTCGAAACCTACGGCAGTGATGACAGCCGCCTGCCGATGTCGGGCATGGCGACCTACACGCCAGGCATGGAAATGTCAGGCGGCTCGCTCGGTCAGGGCTTGCCGATTGCCGTGGGCATGGCGCTCGGGCTACGGCTGAAGGGTAACCCGGCTTTCGTCTACAACTCGATGTCCGATGGCGAACTGGACGAAGGCTCGACCTGGGAGGCGGCGATGGGCGCGGCTCACCATGGCCTGGGCAACCTGATCTGCGTGGTCGACATCAACAACCAGCAGGCTGATGGCCCTTCGAGCAAGGTCATGGGCTTCGAGCCGCTGGCTGACAAATGGGCAGCGTTTGGCTGGCATGTGCAGCGCGTGGACGGCAATGACCTTGCTGCCGTGATCGCGGCCTTCGACACCGCGCGCAACCTCGCCGAAGCCAAGCCGCGCGTGATCCTCTGCGACACCCTGATGGGCAAGGGCGTGCCATTCCTCGAAAGCCGCGAGAAGAACCACTTCATCCGTGTCGACCAGGCCGAGTGGCAGCAGGCCCTCGATATTCTCGATCAAGCCCAGGGAGCTGCCCGATGAGCACCACCGCCAAGAAACCACGCCTGACCACCTCGGCGATGATCGCCTCGATTGCCTCCGAAGGGCAGCGCGTGCAGTCAGCCCCATTCGGCAAGGCCCTGGTCGAGCTGGCCGCCAACCGCCCCGAGATCGTCGGCCTGACCGCCGACCTGGCCAAGTACACCGACCTGCACCTGTTCGGCCAGGCCTACCCGGAGCGTTTCTTCCAGATGGGCATGGCCGAGCAGCTGCTGATGGCTGCAGCCGGCGGCATGGCCAAGGAAGGCTTCGTGCCGTTCGCCACCACCTACGCGGTGTTCGCTACGCGGCGTGCCTTCGACTTCGTGCACCAGGTCATCGCCGAGGAGAACCTCAACGTCAAGCTGTGCTGCGCACTGCCGGGTCTCACCACCGGCTACGGCCCCAGCCACCAGGCCACCGAGGACATCGCGCTGATGCGCGGCATCCCCGGCATGACCATCGTCGACCCCTGCGATGCGCTCGATACGGAGCAGGCCGTGCCGCAGATCGCCGCGCACAACGGCCCGGTATACATGCGCCTGCTACGCGGCAACGTGCCGCTGGTGCTCGACGAGTACGGCTACCGCTTCGAACTGGGCAAGGCCAAGATGCTGCGTGACGGCCGGGATGTGCTGGTGATCTCGTCCGGCATCCTGACCATGCGCGCACTGGAAGTGGCCAAGGCATTGCAGGCGGACAAGGTCGACGTCGGCGTGCTGCACGTGCCGACCATCAAGCCGCTGGACGTGGCGACCATCCTGCGCGAAGCAGGCCGCGCCGGACGCCTGGTCGTCGTGGCGGAAAACCACAGTACGGTTGGCGGGCTCGGCGAAGCCGTGGCGACGGCGCTGCTGACTGCCGGCGTGACCCCGCAGTTTCGTCAGATTGCACTGCCCGATGCCTTCCTCGATGCCGGTGCGCTGCCGACCCTGCATGACCGCTACGGGATTTCCACAGAAGCGATGTCGGCCACCATCAAAGGCTGGCTCGGCTGAACGCAGCGCCACGCCAACCCATATTTCCAAGCGCCGGATGCCGGCGCTACTGCAAGGATCTTCTGCATGAACAACGCTCTTCTTCTCGACGGCAAGGTCGCCATGATCTCGGGCGCCGCCTCGGCTCGCGGCATCGGCCTGGCCACCGCTCGGCTGTTCGCCAGTCACGGCGCCAAGGTGGCAATTCTCGACCTGGATGAAGGCGCAGCCGTCGAAGCCGCGGCTGCCATCGGCCCCGAGCACCGTGGTTATGCCTGCAACGTGACGGACAAGGATGCCTGCCTCAAGGCCACCGAGCGCGCCATCGCCGACTTCGGCCGTATCGACGTGCTGATCAACAACGCCGGCATCACCCAGCCGGTGAAAACCCTGGAAATCGACCCGGCGAGCTGGGATCGCATCCTCGATGTCAACCTGCGTGGCGTACTGTACCTGTCTCAGGCCGTCATTCCGCACATGCAGGCGCAGGGCAGTGGTTCTATCGCCTGCATGTCGTCGGTGTCGGCTCAGCGTGGTGGCGGCATCCTCGGCGGCCCGCACTACTCGGCGGCGAAGGCCGGTGTGCTGGGGCTGGCCAAGGCCATGGCACGCGAATTCGGGCCGAGCAACATCCGCGTCAACTGCGTGACCCCTGGCCTGATCCAGACCGATATCAGCGCCGGCAAGCTCAGTGATCAGCAGAAGGCCGAGATCGCCGCTAGCATCCCGCTCAATCGCCTGGGTAATGCCGAGGAGGTGGCGGGTGCCTACCTGTTCCTCGCCTCGAACCTGTCGGCGTACATCACCGGAGCGGTGATCGACGTCAACGGTGGCATGCTCATCCACGGTTGAGCAGCACCGGGTTGGCCACGTGCGGGCGCTGCCATGCGGTCTGCACGGACCACCTGCAACAAGCAAGACATGCAGACAATATCAATAAGAAACGCAAGGTAAAGCTCATGAAAAAGACATTGATTGCTGTGGCCGCAACCTTTGCATTGGCTACTGCCTCCACCAGTTGGGCGCAGCAGGTGCTGCGCCTCTCCCACAACGCCGCGCCGGGCAACCCGAAGGCGGTGGCATCCCTGACGTTCGCCGAGTTGGTCGAGCAGAAGACCGAAGGTCGCGTCAAGGTCGAGGTCGGTGGCAGTGCCCAGTTCGGCGATGATGTCGAATCGCTGACCAACATGCGCCTGGGTACCCTGGCGTTCAGCACCAACTCCCAGGGCAGCACCGCAGGCGTGGTGCCGGAATTCAACGTGGTCGGCCTGCCGTTCCTGTTTCGCGATCTCGAACATGCCTACAAGGTTGTCGATGGCCCGGTCGGCGCCAAGCTCGATGAGGCCGCCAACAAGAAGGGTTTGGTTGTGCTGGCGCTGTGGGATAACGGCATCCGCCATACCAGCAACAACAAGCGTCCGATCGTAAAACCCGAAGACCTGCAGGGCATCAAGGTGCGCACGCCACCAGATGCGATGACCCTGGACATCTTCAAGGCACTGGGCGCCAACCCAGGCCCGCTGGCCTTCTCCGAGCTGTACATCGCCCTGCAACAGGGGGTGTTCGATGGCCAGGAGAACCCGCTGATGAACATCTATTCCTCCAAACTCTACGAGGTGCAGAAGTACATCTCGCTGACCGGGCACAAGTACGAGACCACGCCACTGCTGGCCAGCAAGATGATCTGGGCCGGTCTGTCCAAGGCCGACCAGGCGGCGATCAAGGAAGCGGCGGTGGAAGCCGGCAAGCTCAATCGCCAGATGTCGCTGGCGGCCGATATTGAGCTGCGCACCAAGCTGAGCGAGGCTGGTGTGCAGCTCAACGAAATTGACCAGGCGGCATTCGCCGCCAAGACCAAGTCGGTCTACGACAAGTGGTCCAAGCAATACCCCGAGCTGGTGGAGCTGATCGTTTCGGAAGCAGGTAAGCAATGATGGCCGCCCAAACCTCCAGCAACGACTCGTTGCAGTCCGGCGTTCTGGCGCAGATGGCGAGGTGGGTGGACAAGGTGATTGTGGCGCTCAGCGTGGTGGCGGTGATCACCGCGCTGGTGGCCATGTTCGTATCGCTGATGGCCGAGGTGGTGGTGCGCTACCTGACCAATCAGGGCATGGGCTGGCCCACCGAGATGCCCAACATCCTGTTCCCCTGGCTGGTGATGGGCGGCATCGTGCTGGCTGCCCAACGCGGTCAACACATCGCCGTCACCGCCATCCAGGGCTGGATTGGCGGAGGTGGTAATCGGGTGTTGCTGATTGGCCATCAGGCCTTGATCTGCGCCACGTTTTTCTACCTGGCCTGGGTCGGCCTCGATGTGATCGAGATCACCGGGGGCGAGATCTATCCGGTCACTGGAATCTCGGCCAAGTGGGCGTATCTGGCCATGATCGCCGGCTTCGTCGGCCTCGCCTTCACCGCCCTGACCACGTTGGTTCACCTGCTGTATGCCGGTGATCCCCTCGCTGTTCGCGCCCACCAAATCGAGGACGACGTATGACGCTCATGATGCTTCTGGTCTTCGCCGTGCTGCTGGCGCTGGCGTTGCCGGTCGGTTACGCGTTGCTGATCAGCTCGGGTATTGCCGCTGTCACTGTGGGCGGCATTCCCAGCGTTGCGGCAATCGTGAAGATCTTTCAGCCCACGCAGAGTTTCCCGCTGCTGGCGATTCCGTTCTTCATGCTCTCGGGCAGCCTGATGATGGGCGGCACGCTGGGCAAGCGCCTGATCGATTTCGCCACCATGCTGGTCGGCCGGTTCCACGGCGGGCTCGGGCAGGTCACGGTAGTCGGGTCCACCGTGTTCGGCGGGGTTTCCGGCTCGGCGGTAGCAGAGGCGTCAGCGCTCGGCTCGATGCTGATTCCCTGGCAGAAGCGCGAGGGCTACCCAGGCGCTTTTGCGGCGGCTGCCACGGCCTCGTCGGCCACCATCGCCGGGTTGATTCCGCCGTCGATTCCGCTGATTCTCTATGCCGCCGTGTCCAACCAATCGATTGCCACGCTGTTTCTCGCCGGCCTGGTTCCTGGGCTCATGCTGTGCGTCGGCTTCATGCTCACCTGCTACCTGTCGGGGCGCCTGCGTGGCTTCAAGCGGCTGGCCGGTGAAGTCACCCTGAAGGGCGTTTTGCGCGTGACCATTGCGGCAATGCCAGCGCTGGCCATGCCAGCCTTTATCGTGGTGTTGCTGCGCGCGGGTATCGCTACGCCGACCGAGGTCAGCGTGCTGGCGGTGTTCTACGGTTTGATGGTGAGCATGCTGGTCTATCGCGACCTGACCCTGCGCCGCCTCTACGACGCCTTGGTACATACCGCGATCACCACCGGCGTGGTGATGCTGGTGATCGCCGCCTCCAACCTCGTGGGCTATGTGCTCACCGTGGAGTCGGTGCCGACCGCCGTGGCGGAGTGGACCGCACGAACCCTGAGTTCGCCGTGGATGGTCATCCTCATGCTCAACCTGATCATGGTTGTGGTGGGCATGTTCCTCGACCTGCCGGCGGCGATCCTGCTGCTGGGGCCAACCTTCGTCGCCATCGGCAACACCATCGGTCTCGACCTGACCCAGCTCGGCATCATGATGGTGGTCAACCTGAGCATCGGCCTGTTCACCCCGCCGGTGGGCACCACGCTGTTCATCGCCTCGGCGATTTCACGCGAGAAGGTCGGTGCGGTGGTGCGCGAGCTTTGGCCGTTCTATCTGGTGGCGATCATCGTGCTCGGCTTGGTCTCTTTCGTGCCTGCCTTGACCCTCTACTGAACGGTGCGCCCCCGGTTCTTTCAACGGGGCGCGTCATGCAAGGAATTCTCATGACTACGATTGCATTTGCCGGGCTTGGCTCGATGGGCCTGCCCATGGCCAAGAACCTGCTCGCCGCCGGCCACCTGGTGCGCGGTATCGATCTCAATCCGCTTGCCCTGGCCGAACTGGCGAAGGCCGGTGGCGAGCCGGCTGCGAACGCGGCGGCCGCCTGCGAAGGCGCCGATGTGCTGATCCTGATGGTGGTCAATGCCGCCCAGGCCGAACAGGTACTCTTCGACAACGGCGCATTGGGCGCACTGGCCGAGAATGGCATCGTCTGCCTGATGGCGACCTGTCCACCGGCCGCGGTCGAGCGCATTGCCGAGCGGGTGACGGGCGCGGGGCGGCGTTTCGTCGATGCCCCGGTCTCCGGTGGCAGCGCCGGCGCCATCGCCGGTTCGCTGACCATCATGGCGGCCTGTGAGCGCTCCACCTTCGACGCGGCGCAGCCGATGTTCCAGGGCCTCGGCCAGCGCATCTTCCATGTTGGCGAGCGAGCCGGGCAGGGCGCCACGGTCAAGGCCGTCAACCAACTATTGTGTGGTGTGCATATTGCCGTGGTTGCCGAAGCCTTCGCCCTCGCGGCCAAGGTCGGGGTCGAGCTGCCTGTGCTGCTGGAGATCATGGGCGGCTCGGCAGCATCGAGCTGGATGCTCAAGGACCGCGGCCCGCGCATGCTGCAGGCCGAGCCCGAGGTCAGTAGCGCGGTGGACATCTTCGTCAAGGACCTGGGTATCGTCCTCGAAGCCGGGCGCGATGCGCAGGCCGCGCTGCCGATTGCCGCGGTGGCACACCAGCTGTTCCTGGCCACCTCCGGGCGTGGTGAGGGGCGGGCTGACGACAGCCAGGTGATCCGCAGCTACTACGCCCTCAACGGTACGCCCACGCCAGGCTGAGTCGCCCAGCACCACCTACTCGCCAGTGGCTAAGGTTGCCCCATGCTCGTGCAGATCGTGAGCATCGTTTTCCCCGTGTTCACGGTCATTGCGGTTGGCTACCTGTATGGTCGCCAGCATCGCCCGGACATGCTCGCCACCAACCAGGTCAACATGGGCATCTTCGTGCCCGCGTTGATCTTTTCGGCGCTGGCGGGCAAGCGCGTGGATCTGGCCGAGGTGCAGATGATCGCGCTCGGTGGCCTGGTCATCGTGCTGGGTTCCGGGTTGCTCGGCTGGCCCATCGCCCGCCGGCTGGGTCATGCACCGAAAACGCTGCTGCCACCGATGATGTTCAAGAACGCCGGCAACATGGGGCTGCCGCTGTTGCTATTCGCGTTCGGCGAGCAGGTGCTGCCGGCGGCGGTGGTGCTGTTTCTGGTGGAAAACGTTCTGCATTTCGCCATCGCCACCTGGTGGCTGGGGCGCAACGCCAGGGTATGGGGGCTGCTCCGCGAACCGGTGATCATCGCCGGCGTTGCCGGCGTGCTGGTGAGTATGTCGGGTATCGCGATGTGGCCGCCTTTTCTGGCCGCGATCAAGATAATCGCCGACGTCTCCACGGGCCTGATGCTGTTTTCCCTTGGCGTACGCCTGAACACCGCGCCCTTCGCGCAGTGGCGCATCGGCACGGTCGGTGCCGTGGCTACACCGCTGACCGGCATGCTGATCGCCTACCTGTTCTGCCTGGCGTTTGGCCTGTCCGAGCGCGAGACCGCCATCCTGCTGATCTTCGGCGCGCTGCCGCCGGCGGTGCTCAACTTCATGTTCGCCGAGCGCTATGGCCAGGAACCGGAAAAGGTGGCGTCTATCGTGATACTGGGCCATCTGGCCGCGCTGTTTTCCATTTCACTGGCGCTTGCTTTGCATTTGCGGTGAAGCCGCTAGCGTTACCTGCCGGACAGGAGCATTTGATGGCCATACCCAGCAACACCCAGCGCGGCAAGCTTCTGCTTGACCCCGCCTATCACTCGTTACTTGAGCAAGCTCCGCAAGTATGGAGCCTGGAAACCCTGCCGGCTATTCGTGCGCGGGTTGATGCAGGCATTTGCGCAGCCACGCCGTTGCGTTTTGAGGAGCGTTGGCTTGCCCGGCCGCAAGGAGGTGCTGCGCTGCGGTCATGTTTATACGTGCCACCCGGCGAGAGCCAAGCTGGAGCCAGGCCGGTGCTCTACTACCTGCACGGTGGCGGCTTCGTGCTCGGCAAACCGGAAATGGCCGATGATCAACTAGCCGAATTGGCCCGGGCAATGGATGCGCTGGTGGTGGCCGTCGCCTATCGTCTGGCGCCGGAGTATCCGTTTCCGGCGCCGCTGGAGGACTGCTTCACGGGCCTCCAGTGGATTATCGATAACGCCGAGTTACTCGGTGTCGATCCGAGGCGTATCACGCTCATGGGCCACAGTGCTGGTGGTGGTCTTGCCGCCGCGCTGGCCCTGCTCGCCCGGGACCGTCGTTTACCGGCATTGTGCGGGCTGCTGTTGGTCTACCCGATGCTGGATTGCCGCACGGGAACGCCGGCCTCCCCCTGGGCCAACTCGACGACTGGCATGTTCGGCTGGACGGCCGATGAAAACCGCTTTTGCTGGCGTTGCCTGCAAGGCCAGCAACCGGTGGATGACGCCTCGCGGGGTTATTTCTCGCCGTCCTTGGCGGCGGATTTGCGTGGACTGCCTCCAACTTTCATGGCGGTTGGCGCGCTGGATTTGTTTCTCGACGAAAATCTCGACTACGCACAGCGCCTCTCCCAGGCAGGCGTTGCGCTGGAACTGCACGTCTACCCAGGGGTGACTCACATGTTCGACCTGCTTCCCAGTGCCCAGACGACGCAGTGCAAAGACGCTATCAGGCTGGCCTTGAACAGCTGGTGGGGCGTGGATAAGCCGTAGATGGAAGCAGGTGAGCCCATGACGTCCTGCCGCTACGCTCAATTGCAAACAAGCCCCGCTGCTGAAGGCAGTGGGGCTTGTCGGGTTGCCAAGAGTCTCAGGCTACAGGCACCGACTCAGGCTCAGTCCAGATCCGCCGCCTGGTGCCGCTCCGGCACCTGCTCCGCTTCCTCGCCCCAGGTGCGGTTCACGCGGCGGCCGCGTTTTACCGCTTCGCGCTCGGCGATCTCGTTGGCCCAGCGTTGCACGTGGGTGTACTCGTGGGCGGCGAGAAACTCTGCGGCGCCGTAGACGTTGTTGCGCACCAGCTCGCCGTACCAGGGCCACACGGCGATATCGGCGATGGTGTAGGTGTCGCCCGCCAGGTAGCGGTTCTCGGCCAGGCGCTGGTCGAGCACGTCGAGCTGGCGCTTGGCTTCCATGGTGAAGCGGTTGATGGCGTATTCGAACTTCTCCGGGGCGTAGGCGTAGAAATGCCCGAAGCCGCCGCCCAGGTAGGGCGCCGAGCCCATTTGCCAGAACAGCCAGTTGAGGGTTTCGGTACGGCCGGCCGGGTCCTTGGGCAGGAACTCGCCGAACTTCTCTGCCAGGTACAGCAGGATCGAGCCAGACTCGAACACGCGGATCGGCGTGTCGCCGCTGCGGTCGAGCAGGGCCGGGATCTTCGAGTTCGGGTTGACGCCCACGAAGCCGCTGGAGAACTGGTCGCCCTCGCCAATGCGGATCAGCCAGGCGTCGTACTCGGCGCCGCTGTGCCCCAGCGCCAGCAACTCCTCGAGCAGGATGGTCACTTTCACGCCATTGGGCGTTGCCATGGAGTAGAGCTGCAGCGGGTGCTTGCCGACCGGCAGTTGCTTGTCGTGGGTCGCGCCGGCGGTGGGGCGGTTGATCTTGGAGAACTGGCCACCGGAAGCTTCAAGGTGCTGCCATACCTTTGGCGGAACATAGGTTGATTGGGTCATGGAATCCTCGCTATCGGCGTGATGGGGCAGTGCATGTGAACGCGAGGCTAGCCCGATTACGCCCGCTCTTCGAGAGGCCATGGCGCATGTTGGGTATCGATCGGGTTGATAGTGGCTCATTGCCATTTGCGATGGGCGGCGTAATCGCTCGCGGCTCGCTGCGCAGGACTGATACAAGCCAGATACAGCCCATGCGCTACCCGCGCCGCTCTGGGGCGATACGAACCTTGTACAAAGCGCACAGGTTTATACGGCGCGGTAGGGCTACAGCCTGGCTGAAACATATCGTTGCAACCTTGTGTAGGTGGCGCAGTCATAGGCACATCGCCAGTAATGGCGTATTGCTATTTGTGGTGGGCCGCTGTCGAACGGGCGCATCCAGGCAGGCACAGCTGGCCTTTCTCGTGCCGCGAGATGGGCCCTGCACACTAAAACACCAAGCCGACCCTGAGAGGTCTGTGAGAAACCATGAATATCCTTGCTCCTGCCATGCACCTGACCAGTCGGCTTCGCTTTCCCGTCAAATTCGCGATCCTCGCCGTGATCGTGCTGATTCCGCTGAGCCTGCTGGGCCTGCGCGTCATCAACCAGATCAACGCCAGCATCGACACTATCCGCAGCGAGCAGCTTGGCCAGCGTTACCTGCTGGACGTCACGCCCGTACTGCGCCTGTCGATGCTGCAGCGCGCCCTGACCAACCGCCTGCTCAGTGGCGATGCCACGGCCCAGGGCGATCTCGCCGCCAACCAGGCGAAATTGCAGGAGGCGTTCAGCAAGCTGGAGGCCACCGACCGCGAGCTGGGCACCACGCTGGAAACCGCTGACCGGGTGGCGCGCCTGCGTACCGACGCTTTGCAGCTGATCGAGCAGGGCAGGGGCAATGCCGATCAGGGGCAGATCTTCGATGCCTGGAACGACCAGCTCGCCAAGACGCTGAATTTCGTTTATCTGGTCAGCGCCACATCGGGCATGGTGCTGGATGAGGACTACAACTCGCTGTTCATGATCGACCAGAGCACCCTGCGCCTGCCGCGGCAGATAAACGTCGTCGGCCAGTTGCGCGGCCTGGCCAGCGGGCTGCGCGAGGGTCAGCCGCTTGGCGCCGGCACGCGCTCGGCGCTGCGGGTATTGCTCAAGCAGGAACTGCAGATCCGCCAGGAGCTGCTGCAAAGCCTGGCGCTGCTGCGTCGCAACGCGCCGGCGCTGGCAGATCGGTTGCAGGCGCCGATCAACAGCGCACTGCAGGCGCTGGACAGCTTTCGCGCCGACCTTGGCCGAGTGCTCGCCGACACCGGCAGCACCATCAATGGGGTGCAGGGGCTGGCGGCCAACGGCAACGCGGTGGTGGCCGATCTGTACAAGGCTCAGGACGTGTTGCAGGAAGAGTTGACCAACGCCCTGGGGCAGCGGACGCACGAACGACTGTCCGAACGGGCTTTGATCCTCGGCATGTTCGCCTTCATGGGCCTGCTGCTGGCCTATGTGTTCATGGGCATCTACCGCTCGATGCGCAACGCCATCGACGAGGTGCTGGAAGCCTCGCGGCAGATTGCCCAGGGCGACCTCACCGCCCAGGTGCAGGTCCGTGGCAAGGATGAAATGGCCGATGTGGGCAAGGGCTTCAACCACATGGTGCAGGCCTTCCGCACCTCGTTGACGCAGGTGGAGCACAGTTCCCACGCGGTGTCCGAGGCCTCGGTGCGCCTGGGCGCCTCCATTGCCCGGGCCAAGCAGTCGATGAATACCCAGCAGGGCGAAACCGAGCAGGTGGCCACGGCCATCAACGAGATGACCGCCAGCGTCGCCGACGTGGCGCAGAACACCGAGGGCGCCGCGCGGGCGGCCGGGCAGGCCAGCCAGGCGTCGGCCAATGGCTTGGCGGTGATGAATACCACGCGCATGACCATCGAGGCGCTGGCCGGCGAGGTTGAGCTGAGCGCGCAGAAGGTATCCGCATTGGCGGTGCACAGCCAGGAGATCGGTGGGGTCATCGAAGTCATCCGTAATATCGCCGACCAGACCAACCTGCTGGCGTTGAACGCCGCCATCGAAGCGGCGCGTGCCGGCGAGCAGGGGCGCGGTTTCGCCGTGGTGGCCGATGAGGTGCGCACCCTGGCTTCGCGCACCCAGGGCTCGACCGAGGAAATCCGCCGCATCATTCAGGAACTGCAGCAGGCCATGGCCGCTACCGTTGAACAGATGAAAACCGGCCAGGACAAGGCCCAGGCCTGCGTGCAATCGGCCGATCAGGCGGCCAGGAGCCTTGTTGCGATCAATGATGAGGTCGAGCAGATCGTCGGCATGAACACCCAGATCGCCAGCGCGGCGGTGCAGCAGCACGCCGTCTCCGAAGACATCAACCGCAACGTCATCGAGATTCGCAATGGCAGCGTGGTTCTGATCGAGGGCATCGAGGAAAACGCCCAGACGGCCGACGAGCTGTCGCGCCTGGCCGGGGAGCTGCGCACCGTGGTGTCGCGCTTCAAGATCTGACTCGCCTGACTGATCGCGGCGCACTGCTCGCCGCGGGTCGTCGGGCTCTGCCTGATACAGATGAAGTGATCGCTGCCGGCTGGCCGTGGTCTGCCTTGCAGAGAGGGCGTAGATCACGCGCGTCATGAAGGGAGCGGCACCGGTGACCAAGCAACGCATCAGCGCACAGCAACTGGGGCTCGAGGCCGGGCTCGCCAAGGCCGATGAGCGGACGCTGTTCAAGTGGCTGCTGGCGAGCTTCGTGTTCGGCAAGCCGATCCAGCAGGCCGTGGCCGAACGGGCCTACCGGATCCTCGTCGAGCAGCACGGGCTGGACACACCTGCCAAGCTTGCCCACTGCAGCCAGCAACAACTGGTGCGGCTGCTCGGCCAGGCGCGCTACGTGCGTTACGACATTTCCACTGCCGCGCGCCTGCACAAGCTCAGCCGCAAGTTACTGGCCGAGTACAGCGGCACCGTTACCGCCATCCGCCAGCAGAGCCCCACTCGGCACCAGTTCGCGCAGCGCCTGCTGGCCTTCGAGGGCATCGGCCCGAAGACGGTGGAGATCTTCATGGGCGAGGCCGAGGGCGGGCTTTACGGCGAGCAGTGACCAGGTAGCGGTCAGGTGCGCGCACCGCCACGGGCATTCTTCTTCTGCAGAATCTCCGCGGCCTCGTTGTAGGCGGCCTGGAAGGTTTCGCTGCCGATCCACTGCACGGCGGCGTCTTCGTCGTCGTGGTGGAACAGGCCGCGGTAGACGATCAGCAGGCCCATCATGAAGTCGGTCGCCGCTTCCGGGTCTTCCTCGGCGACCACCAGTTCCAGCACCGGGTATTGCAGGAACACCAGGCACAGGGCGAGCAGGCCGATGGCTTCGGCCTGGTGCATGGCCTGGAACAGGTCATCGAAGTGCGCCGGGTCGAAGCCGTTTGCCTCGATGTCCTTGAAGTCGAAGGTAGCGAGGTCGATCTCCACGTCATCGAAGGGCTCGTCAATCAGCGGGTTGGCCAGCAGCGGGTGCACGACAGTGGCCTTGGGCTTGCCCATGCGGTTCTGCCTGGCCTTGGTCTTGGCCCGCTGGGCGCGTTTTTTCTGCTTGTCGGGAGAGGCCATGGCGGCAGGGTCCTTGTGCGGAGCTGAAAGCGGATGCGCATTGTATGCAGTCTTGGCCGTTTGGTTGCGGCAACTTCATGCACCGCCATCGTGGCGCCGTTCGCAGATATCAGACGGGCAGCGCGGCCGGCCCTTGGCAAAGCCGCCACCTGGTTCTAGATTGCCCGCAGCGCAGCCCGCGCTCAGTACAGGGATTTATCGGTCATGCCCATTCGCCCGACGCTCGCGCTGCTTGTGCTGTGCAGCCTTTCCACTCACGCGTTGAGCCAGGTGTACAGCTGGGTCGACGAGAAGGGGCAAAAGCATTTCGGCAGCCAGCCACCGCCTGCCCAGCAGGTCGAGGCGGTGACCATCAAGCCCGGTTACGCCGCTGAAGCGCCAGCGGCAGCACCTGCCGAACCCGCCCGGGCGGCAGCGGCCGAGCGGGCGCCAGGCAAAACGTCGAAGCGCGAAATGTGCCAGAGCGCCATGCGCTGGACGGTCATCGACCTCAAGAACCTGCGCGAGATCGCCGAGGAGCGCCAAAGCGCCGGGCGCATTACCGCCGCCGAATACGCGCAGGCGCAACAGAACCTGGACGGTGTAGAGCAGCGGATCAGCCTGCAGGACTGCACCACCAGTTCCGGTGAGGACCAACAACGCTACGAATGCCTGTCCAAAGGCGCCGGGGTGCTGGTGTGTTCCGGGCTGATGGCGGCGGCAATGGAGGAGGCCGAGAAGGAGGCCAGGCAGCGCAGCAGAAAACCCTAGCCCGCGCAGGCCGGAATACGGCCACGCGAATTCGTAAAAAGTGGCTATCTGGACGGCTGGTTATCTCGCTGCAATATATCTGTCATGCGGTCTTCATAAACTCGTCGTACCTCCCTTCCGTTCGAGATTTCCATGAGCTTTGGTCGTTCGCTGCGTGCCCAATTGGTGTTGCTGATTGGCGGTGGCCTGGTGTTGATGTTGCTGATTGCGCTGGCTGGTTTTGCATTGTTGTCGCGCCAATTGGATGGCTATGGGGCGTTGCTCAGTGGCCCGCTGGAAGAAGCACGCCAGGTGGACGGCGCCAACCTGGCCTTCAAGATCCAGGTTCAGGAATGGAAGAACGTGCTCTTGCGCGGCGCCGACGAAGCACAGCGCAACCGTTACTGGCGGCAGTTCCAGGATGAAGAGCAACGGGTGCAGACGCGGATCGGCCAGTTGATAGACACAGCGGACAGCGCCGAGCTGCGCCAACGGCTGAGCGAGTTGCGCGCCGCCCACGCCGAGATGGGCCAGGCCTATCGCCGCGGTTACCAGGCCTTTGCCGCCGCAGGGTTTTCCGCCCAGGCTGGGGATGCGGCGGTCAAGGGCATCGACCGGGCCACCAGCGAACAGCTGTCGCTGCTGGTCGACGAGTTGCACGCACGTAGCCAGGCGAGCGCCAGGCAGTTGAGTGAGAACGCCGAGCGCAGCGTGTTGTTCGGCAGCCTGGCGATGCTTGCGCTCGGCGTGCTGCTGGCGCTGTTCAGCGCCTGGCTGGTCAATCGCCGCATTACCACGCCGCTGTTGCAGGCTACCGGGCAGCTCGAACTGCTCAGCCGCGGGCAGTTCGGTGAGCGCCTGAGCGAAGGCCGTGAAGATGAGGTCGGGCAACTGGCCCAGGCGGCCAACCGCCTGCGCGAGTTCATGCAGGCGCTGTCACAGCAACTGCGTCGTGGTACCGGTGAGCTGGACGCCGCCACGCAGGAACTGAGCAGCGTGGCCGGGCATATCGGCCAGGGCATTCGCGAGCAGTTTTCCCGCACCGACCAGGTGGCCACGGCCATGCACCAGATGAGCGCCACGGCCGAGGAAGTGGCGCGCCATTCGGCCAGCGCGGCGCGGGCCGCCGACGACGCCGACCAGGCCGCCCAGCAAGGCGAGGCGACCATGGCCAGTACCATCGCCACCATCGAGCGCCTGCATGGGGAAATCACCCGTACCGCCGAAGTGATCGGCCGGCTCGACACCGACAGCGAGCGTATCGGCGGGGTATTGGAAGTGATCCGCGGCATCGCCGACCAGACCAACCTGCTGGCCCTCAATGCTGCCATCGAGGCCGCACGCGCCGGTGAGGCGGGCCGTGGCTTCGCGGTGGTGGCCGATGAGGTGCGCAACCTGTCGTCGCGCACCGCCAGTTCGATCAGCGAGATTCATCAGTTGATCGCCAACGTGCAGGGCGCCTCCAAGGAGGCCAGCGCGGCGATCGCCACCGGAGCGCAGCAGAGTGCCGCCGGCCGTGCCCAGGTTGGCGTGGCCGGCGAGCGCCTGCACAGCATCACCCTGGCGGTGGAAGCCATCCGCGACATGAACCGGCAGATCGCCACGGCGGCGGAGGAGCAGACCTCGGTGGCCGAGGACATCGCCCGCAACCTCGCCGAGATCGTGTCCATCGCCCAGCGCAACGAGACCGACCTGCAGCGCAGCGAATCGGCGGGTCGCGCCATGCAGGGGCTGTCCGGTGACCTGTCGACACTGGCGGCGCGCTTGCAGCACTAATCAGGCACAGGAAGGAGAGGGCGGTGATCGCCCTCCTGAGCGGCGCTACACCTTGAACTGATCCATCAGCTTCATCTGCTGGTTGGCCAGGTTGTTGAGCTGGCTGCTGACCTTGGCCGATTCGGTGGCCTGTTCGGTCAGGGTTTCGGTCACCGTACGGATGGCGGCGACGTTGCGGTTGACCTCTTCGGCCACGGCGCTCTGTTGTTCCGCGGCGCTGGCGATCTGCAGGTTCATGTCGCTGATCACCGACACCGCATCGCTGATCTGGCCCAGGGTCTGGGCAGCGTGCTGGATCTGCGTGACGTTGGTCTGCGCGTGCTGCTGGCTGGTGTGCATGGTGGTGACCACGCCGCGGGTGGCGCCCTGGATGCGCTCGATCACCTGGCGGATTTCCTCGACCGAGTCCTGGGTGCGGCGGGCCAGGTTGCGTACCTCGTCGGCCACCACCGCAAAGCCGCGGCCGCTGTCGCCGGCCCGGGCCGCTTCGATGGCGGCGTTCAAGGCCAGCAGGTTGGTCTGCTCGGCGATGCTGCGGATCACTTCGAGCACCGAGCCGATCTGTTCGCTGTTGACCGCCAGGGCTTCGACCTCGGTCACCGCTTTGCTGATTTCATCGGCCAGGATACGAATGTCCTTGCTGCTGCGCTCGATGATGGTGCGGCTCTGCTGGGCTGATTCGTCAGCGCCGCGGGCAGCTTCGGCCGCCTTGGAGGCGCTGCTGGCGACTTCCTGGGCGGTGGCGCTCATTTCATTGGACGCGGTGGCCACCTGGTCGACTTCGCGAAACTGGATCTGCATGCCGTCGCTGGTCTGGCTGGCGATGTGCGAGGACTGGTCGGCGGTACCGCGCGCCTCGGTGATGCTCTGCTTGATCTGCGCGATGGTCGGTTGCAGCTTGTCGAGGAAGCGGTTGAACCAGCTCGCCAGCTCGCCCAGTTCGTCGCGCTTGTTGTAGCGCAGGCGCTGGGTCAGATCGCCTTCGCCGCTGGCGATGTCTTCGAGCATACGGGCCACTTCGTTGATCGGCCGGGTGACGCCGGAGGCGGTCAGCCAGATCAGCAGCAGGCCCACCAGGCAGGCCACCAAGGCCACGGCCAGGGCCTTGAAGGTGCCGCTGGTCTGCGCCTGGTCGAGCAGGTCCTGCAGTTTCACCGCGTCGGCCAGGAGAATCTTTTCCGGCAGGCCGATGGACACGCCCCAGGGCTTGGCATTGTCGATGGGGCTGACCGGGTAGACCGCGTGGATGTAATCGTCCTGGCTGAACACGCTGGGCGCCTGGTTGCCCAGGGCGGCGAGAACCTTCCTGCCTTCTTCACCCTGGGCTTCGCCGATGTTCTTGCCGATCTGCTTGTCGTCGGTGCTGAAGGCGGCGAGGGTGCCACTGGGGGAGACGATCAGTACCCGCCCGGCGTTGTCGAACAGGCCGCGCTGGGCTTCGCTGGCAGCGGCCTGTAGGCCGGCGAGCTCGAGGTCGACGCCCACGGTGGCGATCACCTTGTCGCCGTCCATCAGTGGAATCGACAGCGAGGTCATCAGCAGGCGTTTGCCTTCCAGGGTGTCGGCATAGGGCTCCAGCAGGCAGGCGCTCTTGCGCTCACGGGGGCAGGTGTACCAGCTGTTGTAGGGCGTGCCGCTGATGCTCAGCTCGGTTTTGCCGAGGTCGCCTTCGGTGATCACGATGTTCACCCGTTGCGCTGTGCTGCGCGTCCAGCCACTGGAGAAACGGCCGGTTTCGTTGGAGCCGTGGGCGAGGTCGTCGACGAATTCGGCATCACGGCCATCCAGCGCGTTGGGTTCGAACACCATCCAGACGCCCAGCACCTTGGTGTTGCGCTCGAAGACGCTCTTGACGCTCTGATTGAGCGCCGCGCGCAGCTCGCTGGCCGGCATGCCGACGCGGTTGGCCAGGGCGCGCAGGTCATTCACCTGGTCGGCCAGGCTCCTGGTCACCAGCAGGTTTTCGTTGAAGGTGCGTTGCAGCCTCACCGCCTGTTCGGCCGCCTGGGCCTCGAGCAGGCGCTCGACACTGGCGGTGAGCATCTGCTTGCTCGATGCACTGGTCAGCTGGTTGTTCTCGGCGCTCTGGTAGAGGTTCATGCCGACGATCAGGGCCGTTACACCCAGCAGGCACAGACCGGATAGCAGAACGATTTTCAGCCGGATGGACATCGAATTGAACATGGCGCTATCTCTCGGGAGGGGTACGGTTGTTCTTGTTGTGTCGAACGCGCACGGATGGTTGGCTTCCTGGGTATCGGCCTGGCGATTCCTTTCATGAGCAGGTGCGGTGAAGATGCCTGGCGCTTCGCTAGCTGTCATAGGGACACTAGTCGAGTTGCCGGTGACCACCCTGCTTTTTTATCGACGGTTGGCCTTGAGTTTTTGCCAGGTGCTCGTGAGCGCAGCCTCCTGGTCATCGCTCAAGGATTCCAGCAGATAGCTGACGCGCCGTTGCCTGGCATTCATGACCTGCATCGGGTGCTCGGCAGCGAAGCGCTGCATGGCCGGCGAGTCGCTTGGCAGCGGTGCATAGAAATGCGTGGCGCGGGCGTTGCGAATGGCGTTTTGCGGGGTGATCAGGAAGTCGATGAGGCGGTAGGCCAGCTCCGGGTTGGGCGCATTGGCGGGGATGGCCAGGGTGTCGATGTACATGGCCGCGCCCTCATCGGGGATCACATAGCTCAGCGCCGGGTTGTTTTCGATGGCCCGCAACGCATGGCCGCTCCAGCTCATGGCCAGGCACAACTTGCCCTGCGCCAGCGCATCGACGTACGCCCAGTTGTTCAGTTCGGCGAATTTCGGCACCAGCGGTTCCAGCGCTTGCAGGGCCTTGGCGATCTGCCGCGGGCTGCTGACCGTCGGATTGCGGCCCTTGTAGTTGAGCAGCAGCGAGGACACTTCCTGGGGCGCGTCGATCAAGCCGACCCCGCAGTCGAACAGGCGCGACACCTGCTGGGGCTCGAACAGCAGGCCCCAACTCGACGGCAATGGCCCGCCATAGGCGGCCTGGGCCAGCGTGGTGTTCACCACCATGCCCACCGAGCCCCACAGATAGGGCACTGCGTGCCCCTTGGCGGCTGGCTGGCCGGCGAGCATCGACAGCAGCCAGGGGTCGAGCTGGGCGTAGTGGGACAGGCGGCGGGTGTCCAGGGGCGCCAGCGCGCCGCTGTCCGCCAGCTCCTTGAGCATGAAGTGCGACGGCACGATCACGTCATAGGCCGTGCCTGAGCGCATGGCCTGCATCAGCTCCTCGGCGGTGGTGAAGCCCTGGTACTCGACGCGAATGCCGGTGCTCTGTTGGAAGTCCTCGATCACCGCGGGGTCGAAGTAGTCCTGCCAGCTGAGAAAGCGCAGCACGGGTTGGGCGTGAGCGCTGCTGCAGGTGAGCAGGGCGAGTAGGCAGAGCAGGGCTTTCATGGCATCACTCCCAGGAGATCGCCGGCATCGGCGCGGGCCAGCGGGTTCGGCGAGCATGGCTGGTGAATCGGTTGCCCAGGGCCGCCAGCGGACTGGTTTGCCTGGCCGGCGCCGCTCACAGCGCGCAGACGGCTGTCGAGCTGTAGCGCGGTGCGTGCATCGCCGCGGCGTAGCGCCGCGCACAGGTCGGCGACCAGGCGCGGGGCGAGGTTGGCAATGAGTGAAATGCGGCCCGCGCCGCCCAGCAGCATGACTTCCAGCGCAGTGCGGTCGTCGCCGGCATACAGCGCGAACCCGGGGGCGCAGCGTGCGAGCAGTTGCCTGGCCCGCTGCAGGTCGCCGCTGGCGTCGTTGATGCCGATGATGTTGGCGACAGGCGACAGGCGTGCAACGGTCGCCACGCTCAGCTCGCCGCCAGTGCGGTCATGGAGCATCTGCGGCATGTCGACGGCCCGGGCGATGCTCTCGAAGTGGCCGTACAGGCCCTGTTGGGAGGGGCGCGGGAAGCAGGGCGTGCTCAGCATCAGGGCATCGGCCCCGGCCTGCTTGGCCGCCAGGCTGAATGCGATGGCTTCACGGGTGCTGTTGCTGCCGATGCTGGCGATGACCGGGATCTCGCCCTGCACCAGCGCCACCACGCGGCGGATCAGGCGGCTGTGGGCATCGATGTCGAGAGTGGCGCTGTCACCCGGGGGGCCGGGGAGCAGCAGCGCGTCACTGCCTGCGTGCAGGTGCAGGTCGATCAATCTGGCCAGGCGCCGTTCGTCCACCTCGCCGGCGGCGTTGGTGGGCGTGACGATGGCCGCAATGCTGCCCCGGATCATGATCGAGCCCTCCCATGCCTATTGTTCTTATTGGGTTTTGGCCGGGGCGCGTGTGTCCCCTGTGGGGCGATGGTAGAAGCGCGCGTCGCGCCGGCGGTATCCCAAATCGGCAGCGTCTCGCCATGGCGCTGCACGGCCGTGAACCATCTTGGCAACGGGGCGTATTTTTGACTGCCAATTTGGGCTAACACACCGCAGGGGAACGGCCTAGGATCGATTTCGTCAGCGAATAACAACAGCGTTTCGGTCGGCCAGGCGGGCGTGTCGTCTTCCTCCGACCCCTGAAAAACTGCCTCATAAAATAAGGTCAAGAGAATGAGCGTATCCATGAGTCCGCCCGCAGGCTCGAACGAGCTGCGGCGTGGCGCCCTGAGTGTCGGTTTCATCATCTTCTTCGTGGTCTCGGCAGCCAGCCCACTGAGTGTGCTGGCCGGCGGTTTCCCGATCGGCATCATGCTCGGCAGCGGCGCCGGCACCCCTGCGCTACTGGTGCTGGCCCTGTTGGTGCTGCTGTCGTTCGCGGTGGGTTACACCACCATGGCGCGGCATGTGACCAACGCCGGCGGTTTCTACGCCTTCTCCTCGCGGGGCCTGGGTGGGCTGGCGGGTGGCGCGGCCGGGGTGCTGGCGATGTTCGCCTACAACATCCTGCAGGTCGGCCTGTACGGCATGTTCGGCGGCGTGGTGGCCGGCACCATGTCCAGCGTGTTCGCCATCGACCTGCCATGGTGGGCGTATTCGCTGCTGGCCATGGCCAGCGTGGCGATTCTTGGCTACCGCAATATCGACCTGTCGGCGCGGGTGCTGTCGCTGATCGTGGTTGCCGAATACCTGGCGATCCTGGTGCTGGACATCGCCATCCTGCGCAGCGGTGGCGACAGCGGGGTGAATTTCGATTCCTTCACGCCCGAGTACGCGTTCAGCGGCAACCCGTCGATCGGCCTGCTGTTCTGCTTCGCGGCGTTCATCGGCTTCGAGGCGACCACCATCTACGGTGAAGAGGCGAAGAACCCGCAGCGCGCGATTCCCATCGCCACCTATGTGTCGGTGCTGCTGATCGGCTGCTTCTACGCCATCTCGATCTGGTCGATGGTCATTGGCGTGGGCACCGACAAGATCGTGCCGACCCTGCAGGCGCTGACCGACCCGACCACCTTCATCTACGGTCTGTCCGACCATTACGTCGGCCCGCAACTGACCCAGGTGATCCGCGTGCTGTTCGTGGTGAGCATCTACGCAGGGCTGCTGGCCTTCCACAACTCGGCGGCGCGCTACTTCTACGCCATCGGCCGTGACGGCATGCTGCCCAAGTCGCTGGGCCTGACCCACCGCATTCACCAGAGCCCGCACATGGGCTCGGCCCTGCAGAGCCTGATCGCCGCGGTGGTGGTGCTGATCTTCGCGGTGATGGACGCCGACCCGATCCTGCAACTGTTCGCCTGGTTCTCCAGCCTGGCCACGCTGTGCCTGCTGCTGCTGATGGCGCTGACCTCGGCGGCGGTGCTGATGTACTTCAAGCGCAATCCGCAACTGCAACTGGGCGTGTTGCGCCGCCTGATCCTGCCGGCGTTCTCCTGCATGGCCCTGAGCATCGTGCTGGTGATCGCGGTGATCCACTTCGATGTGCTCACCGGCTCCAGCAAGGCGATCTCCTACGCGCTGTGTGCGGTGATTCCAGCCGCCCTGATCGGTGGTGTGCTGCTGGCCATGCGCCTGCGCCGCAAATCGCCGGAGTGCTTCGCCAAGCTGGGCAGCCACAAACTGTAAGCACGGCTGTAAGCACGGCGCTCTCCTTTCATCTATACCAAGCCTACCGCGCAGCGTTGCTGGCGGTAGCGCCCGGGACCTTTTCCATGAACGACTATCGCATGCTTATCGACGGTGCCCGCGTAGCGGGCGAGGGTGGCCACTTCGAGGTGCTCAACCCGGCCACCGAGACCGCCGTCGCCCAGTGCACGGCCGGCTCCCTGGCCCAGCTTGACCTGGCCGTGGCAGCGGCCCGCAGGGCCTTTGCCGGTTGGCAACTGAGCAGCCACGCCGAGCGCAGCGCCTGCCTGCAGCGCATCGCCGATGCCATCGAACAGGATGCCGAGCGCCTGGCACGGCTGATCGTCAGCGAGCAGGGCAAGCCGCTGGCGCTGGCGTTTTCCGAGGTCATGGGCGGCGTCGCCTGGACCCGCTACGCCGCCGCCCAGGAAATCCCGGTCGAGCTGATCGAGGACAACGCCACCCAGCGCGTCGAACTGCACCGCAAGCCGCTGGGCGTGGTGGCCTCGATCACGCCGTGGAACTGGCCGTTCATGATCGCCATCTGGCACATCATGCCGGCGCTGCGGGCGGGTAACTGCGTGATCAGCAAGCCATCCAGCCTGACCCCGCTGAGCACCATCGCCCTGGTCGAGATCATCGCCCGGCACGTGCCCAATGGGGTGATCAACATCATCACCGGCGAGCGCGGTTTCGGCAGCGCGATTTCCAGCCACCCGGGCATCGACAAGATCGTCTTCACCGGCTCCACGGCTACCGGGCAGCGGGTCATGCAGGCGGCGGCCGGCAACCTCAAGCGCCTGACCCTGGAGCTGGGTGGCAACGACGCGGCCATCGTGCTGCCCGGCACCGCGGTCGAAGAAACCGCCGAGGCGATCTTCCAGGCCGCCTTCCTCAACATGGGCCAGACCTGCGCAGCGCTCAAGCGCCTGTACGTGCACGAGTCGCAGCAGCAGGCGTTCGCCGACGCGCTGGTGGCCATCGCCGGGCGCCAGGTGGTCGGTGACGGCCTGGAGGAGGGCGTGACCTTCGGCCCGGTACAGAACAGCGAGCAACTGCAGCTGGTCAGCGAGCTGGTCGACGACGCCCGCGCTAAAGGTGCCCAGGTGCTGTGCGGCGGCGAGCGCCTGGCGCGCCCGGGGTTCTTCTACCCGCCGACCCTCGTCAGCGGCGTGAACAACGGTGACCGCCTGGTGGACGAGGAGCAGTTCGGCCCGGTGCTGCCGCTGATCGCCTACCGCGATGTCGAGGAGGTGCTGCGCGCTGCCAACGACAGCGACATGGGTCTGGGCGGTTCGGTCTGGGGGCCTGATACCGAGCAGGCGCTGGCGGTTGCCAGGCGCCTGGAGAGCGGTGTGGCCTGGGTCAACTGCCACGCGCAAATCCAGCCGAACACGCCGTTCGGTGGCAGCAAGATGTCCGGGTTCGGCGTCGAGTTCGGCCTGGAGGGGCTGCTCGAGTTCACCGGCCAGCAACTGCTGTACGTGCGCAAACCCGTTTAGGGGTAGGGCCCTGGGCGTTGTCCGCCAGGGCGCCAGAAGTGCTTGCCAACATAATAAAGTCGACGTGAAAGGAGCATCACAATGGAGCATCGCAAACGCGCTATTCGCCTCACCGGCAGCGGTGTAGCCCTGAGCCTGGCTATCGGTCTGGCCTCGCCGGCCGGCGCCGTCGAGCTGTACAGCGACGATGACAGCCATCTCAACGCCGACGTACTGGCGGTGTTCGGCATGCTGAACAGCCGCAAGAACTACGACGGAACCAGGGGCGGCTCGACCTGGCGCGAGGGGTTCATCAAATATGGGCTGAGCGGTGACCAGGGGCTGGCTGGTGCCGGCACCGCCTATGGCGCGTTCAGCCTGGTGAGCTCGGCAACCTGGGGTGATGGTGACCCGGCAGGCCTTAGCGACGGCAGCGAACGTACCACCAAGATCGAGGACGCCTACCTGGGTTGGCGCTCCGGTGATTTGTTCCCAGTGCTCGGCAAGGACGGCGTGGACTTTTCCGCAGGCCGCCAGGTGGTCAAGCTGGGGCGCGGTTTCCTGATCAACGACGATGGCACCAACCTGGGCAAGGGGCCGGCCGATGGTGCGCTGAACCGCGGCGGCGCCTACTACATCGCCGCTCGCCATGCCTTCGACCGCACCGCGGTATTGCGCCTGGGCGGCGAGGAGGGCGTGCATGGCTCGGTGCTGTGGCTGAAGTCGGATAACCGCGCGCAAGCGGAAACCGAACTGGCCGCCGGGACCCTGGACTACACCACCGAGGCCGGCACCCTGGGCCTGACCTGGATCCACGGCCTGGACGTCAACCAGCGCTGGGCCAGCCCGATCCAGGCGCAGCGCGACAACATGGACCTGTACAGCATTCGCGGCGAAGGCAGTGCCGGTATCGAGAACGCCAACTTCGCCTTCGAATATGCCTGGCAGGATGTCGATACCGGGGTGGAGAAAGCCTGGTACGCCGAGGCCGGCTACACCTTCGCCGACGCGCCCTGGGCGCCGAGCCTGACCTACCGCTACACGCGTTTCTCTGGGGGCTGGGATTCGCTGTTCACGGGGCTGAGCACCGGTTACGGCACCTGGTTCCAGGGCGAGGTGGCGGGCAACTATGCGGGGCCGTTCAACACCAATACCGGTATTCACCATGTGGGGTTGAAAGCCACGCCGATGGAAGGGCTGACCCTGGGCGCGCTGTACTTCGACTTCAGCACGCTGCACGACCGCGACACCATCAACCGCGACGCGCGCGAACTCGACCTGTATGCCGAATGGGCGGTCAGCGACAACCTGATCATCGCGCCGCTGGTGGGCCTCTATCAGCCCAAGAAGACCTCGGACAACGGGGGTATCGGCAGCCAGGCTGGCGGCAATGGCACCAACGTCTACAGCCAGCTGATGGTCATCGTGCCGTTTTAATAGCCTGTTCACGATCCTTCCAGGCATGGCTACGGGCAGCGATAAGGCAGAAGCGGACGTTCCCAGCGTAGGGTGGACAACGCTCTTTTTGTCCACCATTGCGCTCGCAGAGCGGTGGACGGATGAAGCGTCGTCCACCCTACGAAAGGCCGCTATCGCCACGTTGCAGGCGTAGGGTGGATGACGCTCTTTTCATCCACCATTGCAATCGCAGAGCGGTGGACGGGTCGGGCCGCGTAGGTGAGGCGTCGTCCACCCTACGAGGCTGGCACGATCTGTAGGGTGGGCTTTAGCCCACCGCTGCAAATGGCCGCTCCCGCCACGTTGCAGCCAAATAGATAAAGCCCAGCATGAAGGTCGTGAACTACGCGCCACCCAAGTGGCGTTCACCTGACCCTCTTGGCGACCTGCTCCACGCACTTGGTCGCACGACTGCCCGCCTGTGGGCAGTCGTTTTTCCTTCCCCGCCATTGCCGTAGCGGCGCTTTTTCAAGCAGCCGGTATCGAACGCTGCGCGTGCATGTTCTGGGCGATTTGCCTGGTGGTCTCGATCAGCATGTCGAGTACCGTCTCCTGGCGTAGCAGGCGGAAATTGGCCGTGGTGCCCACCGCCGAAATACTACCGACCACTTCCTTCTCATCGACGCTGACGATGGGCGCGGCAATACCGGTGTGCCCGGTGTTGAGCTCGTCGTGGGTGATGCTGTAGCCGTCCTTGCGGATCTTCTTGGCCATCCGCGCGAACTCCGACCAGCTGCAGGTGCTGTACGGGTTGCCGGGGTCGCGGGCGATCTCTTCATGGAGTTTCTGCAGGCGTTTGCCCTTTTGCGAGGCGACCAGCACCTTGGATTGCGCACCGCGAAACAGCGGCAGCGGGTGGCCGCGACCGAAGGCGAAGTGCGAGGCGTCATGGGACTCGGTGATGTAGGTGTTGATGATGTGGCCGTCGTAGAACACGCTGGCGAACACCGCCAGGCCGGTCTTGTCGGCCAGCTCGTGCATCAGCTCGCGGCCGGCGCTGAGGATCGGGTCGTACTGGCGCATCATCCAGTCCAGCTCGATGATCCGCGGCCCCAGGCCGTAGCTGCCGGCGCCGACGCGGGTCAGCAGGCCCGCATCGCAGAGATCCTTCACGTAGCGATACACGGTGGCCCGCGAGAGCCCCATGCGCGCGGCAATGGTCTCCGGATCCACCTGCAGCTGCTCGGGGCCGAACAGGTCCAGCACACCCAGGGTCTTGCTCAAACTGCTCATGTCACTCCTTGCGCAGCGGCCTTGTGCCGCCACCGTTTGCCAACCTGACCACCACAGTGCCCCCGGATACCGACCGATAAGGCTGCCCTGTCGAGCAGGCGAGGGGTAGGCAATCTTGCAGGCTGAAAATTGATTGTCAAATTACCCTTAAAAATCTCATTTGTCTCGTATTTTGAGTAAAACGATAAAAATAACTTGTTGGGTTTTTTGTTTGATGGAATAAATCTCAAAACAAAAGATGCCTGCGAGGCTAGACGAAATGAATGGTGCCGAACTACTGATCGAGGCCGCTGCCGCCAGCGGCGTCGAATACTGCTTTGCCAACCCGGGAACCACCGAGATTCCCCTGGTGGCCGCCATCGCGAAGCATCCCGCGCTGACGCTCAAACCCGTGCTGTCGCTGTTCGAAGGCGTGTGCACCGGCGCCGCCGACGGTTACGGGCGCATCGCCGGCAAACCGGCCATGACCCTGACCCACCTCGGCCCGGGCTTCGCCAACGGTATCGCCAACCTGCACAACGCCCGTCGCGCCAACACGCCGATCGTCAACGTGATCGGCGATCACGCTTCCTGGCACGTCAACTACGATCCCCCCCTGGCCAGCGACATCGAGGCCCTGGCCGGCGCGGTATCCGGCTGGGTACGCACCTCGCGCAGCGCCGAGCGGGTCGGTGAGGATTTCCAGAGCGCCGTGCAGGCTGCCTGGCAGCCACGCGGGCAGATCGCCAGCCTGATCCTGCCGATGGACCTGCAGGCCAATCAGGTGTCGGCTGGTGCCGCGCGTTTCGCACCACTGCAGGCGCCGGTTCGCCGCCTGGCCGGCGACAAGGTCGAGCAGGTGGTGGCCGCCCTCAAGGCCGGCAAGCGCCTGGTGTTCATCGTCGGTGACAGCGGGCTGTCGGCCCAGGGGCTGGAGGCTGCCGGCCGCCTGGCTCAGCTGCCGGGCGTGCGCCTGTTCGCCGAAACCTTCCCGCGGGTCAGCCATCGCGGTGGCGGCCTGCCGGATCTCGACCGCCTGCCGTACTTCCCGGAAGTGGCCATCGAGATTCTCGACCAGTACGACCTAGTGGTGTGCGCCGGTGTGCCGGAGCCGATCAGCTACTTCGGCTACGAAGGCATCGCCTCGCGCCTGGCCGAACGTGATCGCCTGCTGTCGCTGGCCGAGGTCGGTGACGACGTGGTCGGCGCCATCAGCGCCGTGGCCGAAGCCCTGCAGGCGCCGGCTCATGTGCCTGCGCCGCAAGGCATCGAGATGCCGCCGGCAGGCGACGCGCTGTCGCCACAGTCCATCGGCAAGGTGCTGTCGGCGGCGCTGACCGACGACTGCATCGTCTCCATCGAGGGCGGCACCTGCGGTTACCCGTTCTTCACCGCCTCGGCCGGTGCCGCTCGCCACCGCGTGCTGACCAACACCGGCGGCGCCATCGGCCAGGGCATTCCGGCCGGCTTCGGCGCGGCCCTGGCCGAGCGCGGCAACCAGGTGTTCTGCCTGCAATCGGACGGCAGCGCCCAGTACACCATCCAGACGCTGTGGAGCATCGCCCGCGAACAGCTGCCGGTGATCATCCTGATCGCCGCCAACCACCGCTACGCGATCCTGCAGAACGAGCTGCGCCGTTACGGGGTGACCGACTTCGGCCCGCAGGCCCTGGCGCTGACCGAGCTGGATCGCCCGCGGGTGGACTGGAAGGCCCTGGCCAAGGGCTACGGCGTACCGGCGAGCAGCGTGCGAACCAACCTCGAACTGCGTCAGGCCCTGGCGAATGCCATCGCCAGCGCGGCGCCCTGCCTGATCGAAATGGAGCTCTGAACCATGAGCGAGATTCAACTGCTACCTGCCGTCCGTGAATTCCTGGCCACGCCCAAGCGCCTGTTGATTGGCGGCCAGTGGGTGGAGGCGGCCAGCGGCAAGCGCTTCGCCGTCGAAAACCCGGCCACCGCCACCCTGTTGTGCGAAGTCGCCGAGGGCGAGGAGGCCGATGTCGATGCGGCGGTCGCCGCCGCCCGTGCCGCCTTCGAGGGCCCATGGCGCTGGGAAACCCCGGCGCGCCGCGGCTACCTGCTGTTTCGCCTGGCCGAGCTGATCGATGCCCACCGCGAGGAGCTGGCGCAACTGATCACCCTGGAGAACGGCAAGACCATCGCCGCCTCCCGTGGCGAGGCCACCGCCGCTGCCAACATCGTTCGCTACTTCGCCGGCTGGCCGACCAAGATCGAGGGCAGCACGCTGCCGGTATCGCCGGCCAGCGGCGCACCGATGCTCAACTACACCCTGCGCGAGCCGGTGGGCGTGTGCGCGCTGATCGTGCCGTGGAACTTCCCGCTGAACATGTGCGTGTGGAAGCTCGGCCCGGCCCTGGCCACCGGCTGCACCGCGGTGCTCAAGCCTGCCGAGCAAACGCCGCTGGTAGCCGTGCGCCTGGTGCAGCTGATCGAGGAGGCCGGCTTCCCCGCCGGGGTGGTCAACCTGCTCACCGGCTTCGGTGCCCGCACCGGCGCGCCGCTGTCCCAGCACGCCGATGTCGACAAGATCGCCTTCACCGGCTCCACCAACGTCGGCCGGCTGATCGCCCAGGCTGCCACCAGCAACATGAAGAAGGTGTCCCTGGAGCTGGGCGGCAAGTCGCCGAACATCATCCTGGCGGACGCCGACATCGTGCGCGCCGCCAAGGGCGCCGCCGACGGCATCTTCTACAACCAGGGCCAGGTGTGCACCGCCGCCTCGCGCCTGTACGTGCATGAATCGGTGCTCGACCAGGTGCTCGAGGAGCTGCGCAAGCACGCCGCCGCCCACGTCATCGGCTCCGGGCTGGACAGCCGCAGCACCCTCGGGCCGCTGGTTTCCGAGCGCCAGCTGAGCACCGTGAGCGGTTACCTGCAGCGCGGCGTACAGGACGGCGCCGAGCTGGTCTGCGGCGGCAAGCGCCCGGCGCACCTGGAGCAGGGCCACTTCATCGAACCCACGGTGTTCTTCGACCGCGCCGAGCAGAGCTGTGTGGCCCGTGAGGAAATCTTCGGCCCGGTGCTCACGGTGATGAGCTGGAGCGACGTCGACGAACTCGCCCAGCGCGCCAACGACTCGCCGTACGGCCTGGCCGCCGGCCTGTGGACCCGCGACCTGCGTTCCGCGCATCGCCTGGCGGCGCAGCTCAAGGCCGGTTCGGTATGGATCAACTGTTGGAACGTGGTCGACCCGGCCTCGCCCTTCGGTGGCTACAAGCAATCCGGCTGGGGCCGGGAAATGAGTAAGAACGTGATCGACGCCTACACCGAGACCAAGAGCGTCTACGTCGATCTCGCCTGACCACACGATTACCAGAGGAACAATCATGGATCTGCAACTGCAAGACCGCGTCGCCATCGTCACCGGCGGCGGCATGGGTATCGGCAAAGAAGTCGCGCGTTTCCTGTCCGAAGAGGGCTGCAAGGTGGTCATCTGTGCGCGCCGCATGGAATACCTGCGCGCCGCTGCCGAGGAAATCAGCGCGCAAACCGGCAATGAAGTGCTGCCGCTGTTCTGCGACACCAACGACATGCAGGCGGTGTCGAGCATGGTGCAGCAGGCCAAGGATCACTTCGGCCGTATCGACATCCTGGTCAATGGCGCCGCTGCGCCGTCCGGCGTGGTGCGCAACGATATCGAACACGCCGGCGACGACGAGCTGCTGTCGGACCTCAACACCAAGGTGATCGGCTACTTCCGCTGCGCCAAGGCGGTGACCCCGCACATGAAGGCGGCCGGCTTCGGGCGCATCATCAACATCGGCGGCCTCACCGGGCGTGGCAGCAAGGTGCTGTCGGGCATGCGCAACCTGGCCATCGCCCACATGACCAAGACCCTCTCCGACCAGCTCGGCCCGTCGGGCATCACCGTCAACCTGATCCACCCCGGTGTGGTCGACACCCCGCACATCCACGAGCTGTACGAGCGTGAAGGCGTCAAGCAGGGCAAGACCCCGCAGCAGGTCGAGCAGGCCTACATCGACTCCACGCCGATCCGCCGCACCCTGCAGCCGATCGAAATGGGCTGGCTGATCGGTTTCCTGGCATCCCCCAAAGCGGCCGCCGTTACTGGCGAATCCATCGGTATCGATGGCGGCCTGACCCGCGGCATCTTCATCTGAGGAGGCAACCATGAGCAACGGAACCCTGTTGGTGGCCACCGTCGGCCAAGCGGTGATCCGCAGCGCCGACGATGGCAAGACCTGGCATCGCCTGGGCCTCGGCCAGGACATCGAGTTCGATGCCATCACCCGCTCGCTGAGCGTCAGCCCGCAAGCGCCGGAAGTGATCTACGCCGGCACCGATGTCGGCCTGTGCGTGAGCCACGACACCGGCGGCAAGTGGACGCGCGTCGACTCGCCGTTCAATGGCGAAACCGTGTGGAAGGTGGCGGTCGACCCCAAGGATGCCAAGCGCATCTTCGTCGGCACCGGCGCGCCATCGCGGGCCGTGCTCTGGCGCACCCTGGATGCCGGCGCCAGCTGGTACCGCGTGCCGGTAGAGATTCCCGAGTTCTGCGAGGGCGTCAGCAAGCCACGCCTGCTGGCCTTCGCCTACGACCCCACCGACCGCAACCAGGTGTGGTTCGGCCTGGAAGAGGGCGGCCTGTTCCATAGCCGCGATGGCGGCGAAACCTTCACCCGCCTCGATGACCGCCTGCTGTGGGACTACAACTCCGATGTGCACAACATCGTGGTGCTGCCCAACCATGGCAAGAAGGTCATCGTGGTGGTGTGCGTCAACGCCGTGTACCGCAGCTTCGACGAAGGCGCGACCTGGACCGGGATCGTCGGCGCCGACGCCTTCGGCCTGTACTACGTGCGCGTGCTCAATGCACCGGTGGGCAGCGAAGACACCCTGTACCTGAGCATTTCCGACGGCACCCCGGGCACCACCAGCAAGGTGCTGGTCTCCCGTGACGCCGCCGCTACCTGGGAAGTGCTGCCGCTGTCCCAGCAGCCCAACTCCTGCGTGTGGGCCATCGCCTTCAACCCGGCCAACCCGCTGCAGATCGTCGCCGGCACCAAGTACGGCCACCTGTTCACCTCGCTGAACGGCGGCAACGGCTGGCAGAAGCAGTGGCGCGAATTCAGCGAGATCGCCGACGTGCTGTGGACGCCGGCGGTGGCGCAGATCAAGGCCGGGCACACATCCGTGATCAAGAAGTGAGGGCCTTGCGATGAAGATCGACATCCTGCGCACCCATATTTCGCTGTTCGTCACCGACCCGGACGCCTCGGCGCTGTGGTACGCCGATGTGCTGGGCATGCATGAAAGCGCCCGTGGCGAGGCCTGGGTGATGATGGCCTTTGGCAGCAAGCACCACGACATCGCCCTGATCAAGGCCGAGCCCGGCGCCCATCAGGGCGGCCTGGGCCTGCAGCACTACGGCCTGGAAGTGGCCGGCGACATGACCACCCTGCGCGAGCTGTACGGCATGTTGCTGAGCAAGGGCGTGGAGATCGTCAAGATCACCGATCACGAGATCGGCAACGGCCTGTACTTCCACGACCCGGACGGCAACCGCCTGGAATTCTTCTTCGAAACCGAACACGACGACGCCCTGGCCAAGGCGCGTTTCAAGGCGGCCGGGGCACCGAGCCGCAACTTCACCGTCGACCCTCTCTGAGCAAGGAACACCTTGATGAAAGCCAAGAATTTCGCCAGCTACCACATCCGCAAGTGGTACAGCTTCACCGAAGAAACCCACGCCAACGAAACCGGCAAACTGGCCGATGGCGAGCCCGTGTTCAAGTACGTGATCGCCGCGGCCATCCACAACCCCTACGCCGGGCGCTTCAGCGAGAACCTCGATGAGCTGATCAATGACTCGCCGCTGCTCGGCCATGAATTCGGCCGGCGCATCAATGAACTGGCCGCCGGCCGCAGCGTGATCAGCTACGGCAAGGCCTGCCTGGTCGGTAGCGCCAGCGAGTACGAGCACGGCAACGCCTTCCTGACCAACCCGGCTGCCGACCCGATCCGCGTCGCCCTGGGTGGCGGCAAGTCGTGGGTGCCGTCGACCGGCAAGCGCGGCGCGCCGGGGGTGACCATCGACATTCCGCTGGCCCACAAGGACGCCCTCTACGTGCGTTCGCACTACGACACCGTGTCGGCCTCCTTTGGCGACGGCCCGGCGCCGGACGAAGTGATCATCATCTGGGCCTTCGCCACCCGCGGGCGCCTGCATGCCCGCCTGGGCGGCCTGACCGCCGATGCCATCAAGGGCGACAACGGGCTGACCTGAGTGCCACGCGCCGGCCGGAGAACCGCCATGTCCAACAGTCACTTCTTCCACAACCGCTCGATGCTGCCGCTGCATTTCCTGCAGTGGGGCAACCCCGATGCCACACCGGTGATCCTGCTGCATGGTCTGCGCGCCTATGCGCAGACCTGGCAGTCGCTGGCCGAGGCCCTGGGCGACGCGTTCTGCTGCTATGCCCTCGACCAGCGCGGACGCGGACTGAGTGACTGGGCCGACAGCCGCACCTACTGCACCGAGCACTACGTGCGCGACCTCGAAGACCTGGTCGAGTACCTGCACCTGGGGCGCTTCATGCTGGTCGGCCACTCCCTGGGCGGCGCCAATGCCCTGGAGTACGCCCGCCAACACCCGGGGCGCCTGTCGGCCCTGGTGATCGAGGACATCGGCCCGGGTTCGTCGAGCGTCGGCGACGGGGCGGCGCGCATCCGCCGCGAGATGCAGGAAACACCGCTGTATTTTCCGGACTGGGCGCACGCGCGAGCCTTCTGGCAGCGCTCGCGCCCGGGCCTGTCGGCCGAGGGGCTGGCCTCGCGGCTGGCCCATTCGATGAAGCAAACCGAGCAGGGCATCACCTGGCGGCATGACCAGCAGGGCATCGCCGAGGCGCGCCTGAGCATCACCCCGACCGATCTGTGGCCGGCGGTGCATGCACTGGACTGCCCGACGCTGTTCATTCGTGGCGGGCGCTCGGATTTCCTGCCGCTGGCGACCCTGGAGGCACTGCAGAGCGCCAACCCGAACGTTCAGACAGCCGTGATCGACGACGCCAGCCACTACGTTCACGACGACCAGAGCGCGCTGTTCAATCAGGTCGTCGGCGACTATCTGCGGGCGCAGCGCGCCTAGCCCGATCTACACCGAAACCTACAAGAAACAGGTGGAAAGCATGAAACGCGAGACGACTCAGGTAGTCATCGTCGGCGGCGGGCCGAATGGCATCGCCATGGCCCACTACATGGGCCATCACGGCATCCAGTGCGTGGTGCTGGAGTTGGCCGAGGGCATCCTCCCGTACCCGCGTGCGGTCGGCATGGACGATGAGGCGCTGCGCGTGTTGCAGGGCATCGGCATCGCCGACATGGCCATTCGCGACATGATCTGCGATGTGCCGCTGCGCTACTACAACGCCCGTGGCGTGTGCTTTGCCGAAGTCAAACCGACGGCCGCCGAGTACGGCTGGCCGATGCGCAACATCTTCATGCAGCAGCTGCTCGAAGGCACCTTGCGTGAAGCACTGCCGCGCCACACCAGCGTCGACCTGCGCCTGGGCCACGAGATGCTCGACCTCAGCCAGAACGAGGAGGGCGTGACCCTGCAAGTCAAGGGCGCCGATGGCGAACCCTACGAGCTACATGCCGGGTACGTGGTCGGTGCCGACGGCGGCCGCTC
Organism: Pseudomonas sp. G34; assembly: GCF_031119625.1. GTDB lineage: Bacteria > Pseudomonadota > Gammaproteobacteria > Pseudomonadales > Pseudomonadaceae > Aquipseudomonas. The sequence continues at coordinate 61,824 of NZ_JAVHZV010000020.1, read as the reverse complement.
CTGCGTGCGCAAGAAGCTCGGCATCGAATTGCTGGGCATGACCCACCCGCGCAAGTGGGTGGTGGTCGATGTCACCAACGATTCCCTCGACGCCCCCTACACCGCGCTGCACGCCGACCCCGAGCGGCCGTTCGTGTGCATCTACCTGCCGTACCGCCAGCGCCGTTGGGAGTTCATGCTCAAGGAGGGCGAGGACGAGGCGAAGATGTGCGAGGAAGCCACCATCCGCCAGCTGATTCGCGGGCATATCGGCGATGCGGTGGACGCGCTGGAGATCGTGCGCATCCGCGCCTACACCCACAACTCGCGGGTGGCGGCACGTTTCGTCGAAGGCCGTGTGGCCCTGGTCGGCGACGCCGCGCATATCTCTCCGCCGTGGGCCGGCCAGGGCCTGAACTCGGGCCTGCGCGACGTCGCCAACCTGGCCTGGAAACTGGTGGCCGTGCTGCAGGGCCGCGCCTCGCCGAAGATCATCGCCAGCTACGACATCGAGCGCCGTGGCCATGCCACCGACCTGATCGGCCTGGCCGACAACATGGGCGCCGTACTGGGCCTCACCAACCCGCTGATGGCCGGCGTGCGCGACTGGCTGTTCCAGGCGGTGAACACCGTCGACAACCTGCGCTCGCACCTTCTGGAGTTCAAGTTCAAGCCCAAGGCCACCATCATCAAGGGGCTGGTCTACCACGAGCGCGAAGAACTGCGCGAAGGCGACCTGGTCGGCCAGCTGTTCGTGCAGCCCTTCGTCGAAGACGCCGAGCGCAACAAGCGCCGGCTCGACGAGGTGCTTGGCGACTCCTATGCGGTGCTCGGTTACCGGGTCAACCCGACGGCCGAGCTCAGCGAGGCGGCCAAGGCCTACTGGGCGCGCTGGAACACCCGCTTCATCCAGGTCAACCGTTCGCGCAGCGGCAGCCGCAACCAGCCGCTGAGCGCCGATGGGGTGATCAGCGTGGAAGACGTCGACAACAAGCTCGGCAACTGGTTTGCCAAGGTGCGTGACTGCGTGGTGATCGTGCGCCCGGACCGTTTCGTCGCTGCCATCACCACGCCCGAGCGTCTGGAAAGCGTGCTGGCCAAGTTGCAGGGGCAGTTGTCATGAACCAGGCCAATCTGGCCCAGCGTCTTCTACAGGCCGCGCGCGAGCAGGTGGCGCTGCCCCGGGAGCAGGGCGACGGTCTGGATCTCGCCTCGGGCTATGAGCTGCAGCGCCTCGGCATGCGGGTGCGCGAGGCGCGGCACGAGCGCCTGAGCGGGTGGAAGGTGGCGTTTGCCGGTGCTGCCGCCCAGCGCCGCTTCGGCCTGAGCGAGCCGGTGTATGGCGCGCTGACCGACGCCATGGCGATTGCCGAGGGCCAGGTGGTCGACCTGGCCGGGTTGATCCAGCCCAAGCTGGAAATCGAACTGGCCCTGATCCTCGGTCAGGACCTCGACCCAGGCTTCTACAGCGATGAGGCGTTGCACGCGGCCATCGGCGAGGTGGCCGCCGCCTTCGAGATCGCCGACTGCCGCTGGCAGAGCTGGAGCTTCGAGGCCGGTGCCTTCGTGGCCGACAACGCCGCCGCTGCGGCCTATTGCCTGTCCGCCCGGCAGCCCTTCGATGCAACGCGTCATGACCAGGTGGAGTATCGCCTGGTGCATGAAGGCCATGCGCTGGGCCGCGGGGCCAGCAGCTTTGGCGACGAGTCGCCGTTGAGCAACGCCTGCTGGCTGATTCGCCGGTTGCTGGCCGATGGGCATCGGCTCGGTGCCGGGCAGGTCATCCTGTCCGGCGCGCTGTTAGCGCCTATCGCCATCGAGCCGGGTTGCTACCGGCTGAGCATGCTTGGCATGGAGTTGGCTTTACAGTTCCAAGCGGGTCAAGGGCCGGAGAGCCTGTAGTGGCATATCGCCTAGCCAGGTGGTGTCGCCGAAAACAATAAATGTGGCCGGGATGGGCAAAAGGCGCGTTTCGCTACAGCGCCTTTCACCGTCGGAGCCACCTGTGGCGAATCGTTACAGACAAGCCGTGGAGTGCAGCCATCATGTTTGCAGAAGTCCGTTCCTTCAATGACCCACAACAACACGCCGGCTCGATTCTGGGCTGGCGCCAGGTGTACGACCAGCTCGGCCGTGGCAGCCTGAGCAGCAACCTGCAGCAGGTTTCGTCCGAGCGCTTCCAGATCTTTCAGGAGGTGCTCGACAAGCGTGTGGTGCAGCACGGTTATGCGCCAAAAGGGCGCCTGTGCCTGGCCCTGGTGCTCAACCCGGTCTGTGCGCCGGTGGTGCAGAAGCACGAGGTCGGCTCCCACAGCGTGGTGCTGCTGCGCGACGGCGAGGAGTTTCTGCTGCATGCGCCGGAGGGCACCCACTTCTTCGCCGTAACCGTCGACACCGTGCGCTTTGCCAGGCTGGCAGCGCTCGAACTGCCGCAGCAGCAACTCGACCTGCTCAAGAGCGCCTCGCAGATCGGTTTACCCGATGTGGCGCTCAAACGTTTCCATCAGCAGATCTACCCGATGTTTCAACACCTGCTGCACAACGCTAACGCCGTCAGCACCGCCGCCGAGAAGTTGCTCGAAGACAGCCTGATCGACGCCCTGCTGGACTTGTTCGGCAGCGCGCAGAACGAGTGCCGCGGGCGGCATGGCAACTTCGCGGTGAGCTCGTACCTGGTGAAGAAGAGCCAGGAGCTGGCGCTCGATTGCGTCGATGAGCCAATCAGCGTGCTCGATCTGTGCGAGCGCCTGCGCGTCAGCCGGCGAACCCTGCAGAACAGCTTCCACGTGGTCGCCGGTATTCCGCCGGTGGAGTACCTGCGCAACCTGCGCCTCAACGCGGTTCGTCGGCGGCTGGCCAGCACCCCGACCGGGGTCTGTGGGGTGGGCGAGGCAGCGGCGCAGATGGGCTTCTATCACCTGAGCCACTTCTCGCGAAACTACCGCGGCCTGTTTGGCGAATACCCGTCCGAAACCCGCCGTGCATCCGGCTGACCGATCCCTTTTCGCCTACCCGAGAGCGCTCGAATGTCTTCGCAAACCCGGCCACGCTGGCTCGTGTGGCTGCTGGCCACGCTCGCCGCCTTTTCACCGTTGTCCATCGATACCTACCTGCCGAGCCTGCCGGACATCGCCCGGGAGCTGGGCACTCGGGATGCCCAGGTACAGTTGACCATCGGTGTGTTCCTGGCCGGGCTGTGCTCGGGCATGTTGCTCTATGGGCCGCTGTCGGATCGCTACGGGCGCCGCCGGCTGTTGCTGGGCAGCCTGCTGTTGTACATCCTCGCCTCGGTGGGCTGCATCTGGGTAACCAGTGTCGAGCAGTTGATCGTGCTGCGCTTCATGCAGGCGGTCGGCGGCGCCGGTGCGCTGGTGCTGGCCAGGACCGTGGTGCGTGATCTGTATCCGTTGAGCGAGGCGGCGCGGGTGCTGTCGCTGATGCACGTGATCGCCATGGTCGCCACGCTGCTGGCGCCGATCATGGGCACCTATCTGGTGCTGCTCGGCGGCTGGCGGATCATTTTCGTCATGCTGTCGCTGCTCGGCACCGCTTGCCTGGTGGCGGTCGCGACAGCCCTGCAGGAAAGCCTGCCGGTCGAGGCACGCACCCATTCGGTACTGGCCTCGTTCCGCCACTATGGCACCGTGCTGCGCGACCCCTTGGCGCTGTGCTACATCCTGGCCATGGGCCTGTCGGTGGGCGGCATGTTCGCCTTCATCACCGCTTCGCCGTTTCTGTTCATCCACCACTTCGGCTTTTCGCCACGGGCCTTCAGCCTGCTGTTCGGGCTGAACATCGCCGGCATCATCCTGGCGACCGTCATCAATGCCCGCCTGGTTCGCCGCCTCGGCCCATTGCAGATGCTCGGCTTCGGCAGTGTGGTCGCCGCCTGCGCCGGGGCGCTGTTGATCGTCATCGGCTTGACCGGCTGGGGGCAGCCGTTCTCCATCACCGGCGGCGTGCTGCTGTTCATGGGTATCAGCGGCATGATCGGCGCCAACTGCATCGCCAGCCTGATGAGCCTGTTCCCGGGCAATGCCGGCGCCGCCGTGGGCCTGGGCATTTCCCTGCAGTTCGCCTGCGGTGCGCTGTTCAGCTGGCTGGTCAGCGTGTTGGCCGACGGCACGGCGCGGCCCATGTGCCTGGTGATCGGCGTCGCGGGCCTGGGCAGCCTGGCGTGCTACCGGGGCATCCGTCATCTGCTGGGCAAACCACGGCGCGCCAGCCTCTACCAGGCATTGAATGGTGAAGGGCGCTGAGCCGCCCTCAGCTCGCCAGCAGCCCGGCCATGCCCACCGCCAGGGCGATCAGCACCAGGCCCGAGAGTCGCTCGAGCAGCGGCAGGGCACGCTGGAAGCTGCGCAGCAGGCGGCCGTTGCCGATGGCCAGCGCCACCAGCAGGTCCCAGCCGAGCACCACGGCAAACATCCAGATGCCATAGAACACCTTCCAGCCGGCACTGGAATGGGCGCCCAGCATGCTCGCCAGGCTGACGTAGAACAACGCGTTCTTGGGGTTGAGGATGCCCGACAGCAACCCCATGCCGGCCGCCTGCAACCAGGAGAGCCGCGCGCCAGGCGGCGCCTCGCCCGGGGCCTGGAGCAGGCTGCTGCCGGCATGGCGGATGAACAGCACGCCCAGGTACAGCAGGTACAGGCAGCCGACCAGTTGCAAGGTGATGAACGCTGGGCTGCCTGGCTGCAACACCGATACGCCGGTGAACGCCGCGACGATGAATACCCCGTTGGCCACGGCGATACCCAGGCAGGCGCCGCTGGCGACTCGCCAGCCTGCGGCCAGGGACGTGCGGGCGACCAGAAAGAAATCCGGGCCGGGGGAAATCAGCGCCAGGAAGTGGGCGGCGGCAATGATCATGAACTGCTGCATGGTGGGCGTCGCTCATCAGAAAAAGACGCCCGCAGTCTGTCGCCGCGTGCAGCGGCGGTATTGAAGAAAATCGTCAGCCGTCAGGCCGACGCCGCCAGGGCAGGCCCAGGGGCAGCGCCGCCGCGGATGCCGCCAGGCCGGGCCAGCATCGCGCGGGCACGGCCGTTACGCCACCACCGGGATCAACGGATCAGCCGCGGCCAGGGCGCTGGCGCGGACGGCGGCGGGTGGGTAGATCCACTCGGTATTGATCTGGGTTTTCAGCTGCTTGCCCTCGGCGCCGGTGAACATCACCTTGCGCTCCCAGCCCTCACTGAACACCGCGCCCCAGGCGCCGAGGTCCAGGCAGGTGACGTACTTGGGCTGGCGATAGTCGATGGGGGCCACGCCGAGCAGATCGGCGGCCGCGTTGTTGCCGGCCGAGCGGCCCAGGGCAATGGCATGCTGGCAGCTCATCAGCGCGTGGTGGCCCTCATCGTCGACGGCGGCGAAGGCGGTGTCGCCGGCGGCATACAGATTCGCCAGCCCGGCGACCTTGAGGGTGCGGTCCACATGCAGGCGGCCCTGGCCATCGCGCTCGGCGGCCAGCTGGGCGGTAAGGGGGGAGGCCTGCACGCCGACCGTCCAGATCACCGTCAGCGCCTCGATGCGCTCGCCGTTGGCCAGGGTGACACCGCCGGCATCCACGGCGCTGACCGACGTGCCCAGGCACCAGGTGACGCCTTGCTGGGCGCTGGCCTCGGCGATGAGCGGCGCCATCTGCGTTCCCAGGCTGGCGCCGATGCGCTCGCCCCGGTCGACCACGATCACGCGGAGTGCCGCCTCGTCGCCGAGAATTGCCCGCAGGCGGGCCGGCAGTTCGGTGGCGGTCTCGATGCCGGTGAAGCCGCCGCCGGCGACCACCACGGTATTGCGGGCCAGGCTCTCTGGTAACTCGGCCAGGCCGAGCAGGTGCTGCTCCAGCGCGATGGCCTGCTCCAGGCTGTCGACATCGAAGGCCTGCTCGACGCCGCTCAGGGGCGGGCGCTTGACCTGGCTGCCGCTGGCCAGGATCAGGCGACTGTAGCTCAGCTGCTGCTCTGCCTGGTGTTGATCGTGGTAGGTGACGCACTGGCTGGTGCTGTCGATGGCGCTGACCCAGCCCGCGATGAAGCGCACGCCCACGGCGGTGAACAGGGCGTCGAGCGGTGCGTTCATGCGTGCTACATCCGCCTCGTAGAAACGCGGGCGCACATGCAGTTCGGCCTTCGGTGCGATCACGCACACCTCGATGTCGTCGCGGGCCTGCAGGTCGAGCAGGCGGGCTGCGCTCAGGGCGCTCCACAGGCCGGCAAAGCCGGTGCCGATCACTAGAATGCGTTGTTTCATGGGCGAGTCCTCGAAGGTGTTTACCTGGCCGCGGCGCGGGCCAGGTTCGACACGCGGGGTGGCGATGAGCGGATTCTCTGCTTGAAGTGGGCCAGCGTATTGATCCATAAAGTGCTAAATCGATTGATCCAAGTGAGGGCGGCATGGCGGCTAACAATCAGGGGCCTCTGGTGGTATCGCTGCCCCTTGGCGCGCCGCAACCGGGCGAGAGCCTGCAGCGCTGGCTGTATGGCGCACTGCGCGAGGCGATTCTCAGTAGCCGCCTGCCGTCGGGCAGCCAGCTGCCCAGCACCCGCGCCCTGGCCGGGCATTACGGCATGGCCCGCGGCACCGTGCAGGCGGCTTACCAGCAACTGCAGTCCGAAGGCTATCTGGATACCGGCAGCGGCTATGGCACGCGGGTCTGCACGGTGCTGCCGGATGCCAGGCTCAACGCCTGCTTTCCTGGGCGGCCGGTCAGGGTGCCGGCCGAGCAACCGCGTGAAGCGCCTGCTACGGCGTGGGCGCAGCGCCTGCAGGCAGAGAAACCGGTGTTCATGAGTGGTGGTGCGCAGCGTGGCTTGCGGCCGTTCTTTCCGCACCGTGGTGACGTGCTGGCGTTTCCCATCGACCTGTGGCGCAAGCTGCACACCGCCCATCTGCGCACCTCGCGCCTGGTCGACATGCTCGATGCCGACCCGGCCGGCTTGCCCGCGCTGCGCAGCGCCATCGCCCAGTACCTGGCGATTGCCCGTGGCGTGCGGGTGGGCGCCGAGCGCATCGTCATTCTCGCCAGCGTGCAGCAGGCGCTGGACCTGACCTTGCGGCTGGTGGTGGCGCCTGGCGAGCGGGTGTGGATGGAAGACCCCGGCTACCCCGGCGCGCGGCAGTTGATGAAGGCCAGCGGCGTGGCGATGGTCGATGTACCGGTGGACCGTGAAGGCCTGCAGGTCGAGGTGGCCATGGGCCTGGCGGCGGATGCGCGGCTGGCCTATGTCACCCCCTCGCACCAGGCGCCACTGGGCGGCGAGCTGTCACCAGGGCGGCGCCTGGCGCTGCTGCGCTGGGCCAGCGAGCGCGGCAGCTATATCTTCGAGGACGACTACGACAGCGAGTACCGCTTCGTCGCCAAGCCGATTCCGGCGCTGCGCAGCATGGCCGGTGCCGATGCCTCGGTGATTCTCGCCGGCACCTTCAGCAAGCTGCTGTTTCCCTCGCTGCGCCTGGCCTACGTGGTGCTGCCGCCGCAGCTGGTGGAAGGCTTCACGCGGCTGGTGTCGCTGACCGCGCGGCATGCCAACAGCCTGGCCCAGGCGGTGCTGGCGGACTTTATCGAGCAGGGCCATTTCGACCGGCACCTGCGCCGCATGCGCAAGCTGTATGCGGTGCGTGCCGAGGCCTTCACGCAGGCCGCCGAGCGGCACTGGCAGGGGCTGATCGAGGTGCCGCCGATTCGCGCCGGGCTGGATGTGGTGTGTCGGCTGCACGGCATCGATGAGCTCGAGGCCCAGGCGCGCCTGGCCGAGGCGGGCATCGACGTGCTGCCCTTGCAGCACTATTGCGTGAAGGCCCAGGCACCCGGGCTGGTGATGGGCTTCGCACCCTATGAGGAGGCGGCCATCGATGAGGCCGCCAGGGACGTGGCGCGGCTGCTGCGCCGCCCCTGAACGTGGCTCAGCGCGCTAGCCCGGGTAGGGCGAAGCGCCCGGGAAACCGCCGGGGAAGCGCCCACCGCCAGAGCGCCTGCAGACGTCTGCCGGCGTTGCTTCAGGTCACTTGCGGCGCCACTGGCCCTGCTGCTGGATGTACTGGCCTGCCGGGGTCCTGTCGATGGCCTTCTGGCCGGCGATGGTTTCCACGTCGCTGAGCTGGATGCCGTTCTGCTGGGCGAGCTTCTGGTACTCGGCGCGCCGCGCGGCGTTGATCTGCTTGGCGATTTCTTCGGCCTGGCCGCCGGCTTTGACCACGCCCAGGTAGCCATTGGGCATTTCGCCAAGCTGGCCGCTGGCCTTGGCATCACCCAGGGCGGACATTGCCTCGTTGAGGCTGATGGCATGGGCCGGCAGGCTCAGGCTGAGCAGCAGCAACAGGGCGGCGAAGGGTTTGATCAGGTTCATGCGTGGCTCCTCAGAACAGTCCGCTGGATTCACTGAACATGTCGTCCAGCGCCTTATCCACCTTGATATAGATCTCGTGCTCGATCTTCACATTCAGGTTGATGTTGATCGGCTCGTTGGGCATCGCCAGCTGTACCGTCGGGGTACAGGCCGTGGTCAGCAGCCCCAGCAGCAGGGCGGTGATGGAACTACGCAAGCGCATGGCGCTTCTCCTCGTCAAGGCTACTTGGGGGCGGTGTTGCGCTGCAGCATTCGCTGCTGCACGCGCCGCGTGATGATGTCGTTGACCCGGTCGGTCAGCTGCAGGCTGGCGAGCAGGCTGGGGATGTCCTCCTCCAGGTTGATGTTGAAATGAATCGGCCGACCGTTCTCGATGGCCGGGTTCTGGCCTTCCAGGCGCATCACCAGGGTCAGCGTGCCGTGCTGATCATAGTCGACCGCGCTGTTCAGGGTGGTGAACCTGAAGTCCTCCAGGGATCGTGTCACCAACTGCATCGCCGGGTTGCTGCGGCCCAGGGCCTTGATCCGTTCCGAGCTGAACTGCAGGTGCCCACCGGGCTGGCGGGCAGCGACATGGCCTTGCTCGATCTCGATGCCGTTCTGGCCCAGGCGCATTGGCAGGTCACCGTCCAGGGTGCCACTGCCGGCCAGGCCTTCAGCGGGGTAGAGGGCGAACAGCTGCTGGAGTTCCAGGCCGCGGAGCTTAATGGGAAATAACTGATTACCAGCGCCCAGGTTCCATTGCCCTGGCGTCAGGGTGACCTGCCCACCCATCAGCGCAGTGCGCGCCAGGTTGACCTCCAGGCGGCCCCTGGCGGCGCTGGCCAGGGGCGCTGCGTAGCGTATGCGCGTTTCCAGCGGGCCGATCGGCAGCCCAGGATTGGCCTGCTGGATTTTCAGCTGTCGTACGTACAGCTCGAAGCGCTGGCGCGCCAGCTGGAACTCCAAGAGGGTATCCACGCCGCTGAGCTCGGTGCGGTCGTAGATGCCGCCCAGGCCCTTGCCGGTCAGGTTCAGGTCGAGGCTTGGGGCGCTGCTGCCGGAGGCCAGCGTCAGGTTGGCAGCGGCGTTGAGGCGGCCGCTTTTCAGGTCGAGCAACTCGGGCCATTGCACCAGGGTCTTGGCCAACGGATTGCCCGAGCGCAGGAACAGCTCGCCGAGGGTGGCCTTGAGTTGCAGGTTCTGTTTGCCATCGAGGCCGGCATCGAGGTCGAGTTGCAGTTCGCTGTCGTTGCTCAGCGTGCCGCGCAGGGTGCCGGCCCCGTCGGCGGCCACCACCCGGCCCTGCAGGCGCCAGCCCTGGGGCTTGAGGTTGGCCTGCTGCAGGCGCGTGGTGCGCAGGTTCACCGGGCCGTTGAATTGCCAGCCATGCGGGGCGCCCTGCTGCAGTGCCAGGTTGAAGTCGCTACCGCCCAGCTTGACCTGCAGCCTTTGCGCTTCCAGCGCGGCGCCTTTCAGGCTGGCGGCCTGGAGTTGGGAGCCCCTGCCGAGGGCCAGGGCTATCGTGTTGCCGTCGGCGTGGCCGGCCAGCCTGAGATCGCTGCTCAGCTCGGCGACTTGCCAGCCGGCCTGGTTCACCCGGGCGGTGCGGGTGGTCAGGCGTGCGTCAGCGAACTGCACGGCCCAGGGCGCCGAGCTGGTCACGGCCAGGCGGCCCTGCAGATCCAGGCGGGTGGCACCGCGCAGCGCGGCGCTGAGTTTCAGCGGCAGGCTGCGCCCGGCCAGCTCGGGGCGCAGGTTGGCGAGCGGCGTATCCGCTTGCACCTGCAGGTGCAGGGTTTCGCTGCGCAGCTCCGGCGGCAGCCTCGTCAGCCAGGCGGGGTTCGGCTCGCTGAGCTGCAGGTCGGCCTCGACGCGCCCGGCGATCCACTGCCGGCCTTCATTGCGTGCCGCCAGGGCCAGCTGCCCCTGTAGCAGGCCAAGGCCGGGAGCGGGCCAGGGCTGGGGCAGATTGCCGTGCACCTCGAACTGGCCGCTCGCCGCCAGCAGGTTGTCCATCGCCAGGTCGCGGCGCGGCAGGTTCAGCTGCCAGGTAGCCTCGAGGCTGGCTTCGCCCGGCGCTGCCGGCCACTGCGTGCCTTCAGGCACTGCCCAGGCGCTCAGCAGGCTCTGCAGGGTGGCGGCCTGGGTCAGCTCGTTGGCCTCGAGCTGGCCGCTCCAGCTCAGGCCCTCATCGCGTTGTTGCAGGTCGCTGGTCAGGGTCGCTTGCGGCTGTTGATCGACCGCCAGGGTCAACTGCAGGTCCAGCGTATCGGTGCCAGGCTCGAGGTCGAGCGCGGCGGCCACGGTCTGCCCGTGATGATCGAGGTGCAGACGCAGGGCGGTGCGTTGATCTTCGCCGCGCTGCAGATCCAGGCTGCCGGTGGCGACGCAGTGTCCGCGGGCGCAGGGCAGGGTGGCGGCAAACCGGGCAATCTTCAGGCTGCGTGGCAGCAGGGCCAGTGGCGCCGCCAGCTGTTGCAGGTCGAGGTCGCCTGGCGGCGGCGAGGCGTGGTCGTCATCCGGGGCCGGCTGCCACTCGACCGACAAACGGTCGATATCCACATGCCGCCAGAACGGCAGGTTGAACGCGAAGTCACGCCAGGCCAGCTTCAGGTCGCTGCCATGCAGCTCCAGGGTGCCGGCGCTGCTGCGTTGGCGCAGCCCCAGGCTGGCGATTCGCAGGCCGTTGCCCGATAGCGAGGCGCCGTGCCAGTCGAGGGTTTCGACGCCGCTGCGCTGCAACAGGTAGCGGCCACCCAGATAAACGGCGACAACCAGCATCAGCAGCAGGGCAAGTGTGACGGACAGTCGCAGCCAGATGCGGCGGCTGAGCATGGGCGTGGGTCCATAAACCGATTAATCGGCGACGTTAACCCGAACCCGTGGGGCCTGCCAAACCATGCGTGCGGGATTGGTGCTTCACACCTTTATGGCGTAGCGGTGACAAGAGCACAATTGGTGCATGGCTGCATGCCCCGCCCGTCGTGGCGTGCCGCGAAGTCAAGGGCGATTTCGCCCTGCAAAAGGGCATTTGCGAGGGCTTGCCGGCGGACTTGTGCACAATCGAGAGGCGGCTTGTCAAGCCGCATATTGCCCCTTGTCAAACCCTGGCCAATAGCGTAGGCGCAAATATAAGTTTATGAAAAATATAGACTTTTCTGATGTGGTGAAAAAATGAACAGTTTGACCGGGAGGCCCATATCATCAGTGTTAGCAGGTATTTCGCCCATCATACCCACAAAGTTATCCACAGCTTCTGTGGATTGTCATGCGCAGCCGCTCTGCGCCGGGCCGGGGCTTTACCTGGCAACAAAAAAGAGTAGAGTGGCGCGCCTGTTCCGAAGCCCCGCTTTATCCCCTATGCCTCGCGTTTTACCCCGCTGCCAACTCGATAGCCTTCCCGTACGTGCCCAGGTTCCCGTTCGTGTGGCCACCTGGCTGCTCGATAGCCCGCGCCTGGGCCAGGCGCCCAGCGTCAAACGCATCGCCGGCCGTCTGCTCAAGCAGCCGGCACGCCAGGGTGTGGTTCAGGCGCAGAGCCGCCTGGGGCAGATGCTCTGCCGTGACTGCGGCAATACCCGTGACCGGCGCATCGGCCTGGAGCTGCTGCGCCAGGCGGCGCGTGCCGGCGACAGCCATGCGCAACTGGAGCTGGGGCGTCTGTATTGCCAGCCCCGTACCCTCGAGGCCGGGCAGGCCAGGCACTGGCTGGAGCTGGCCGCGCTGCAGGGGCAGGAAGAGGCCCGCGTGTTGTTGGAGCGGCTTTAACCCGCGCGGTTATACTGCCCGGCAGTCTTGCCTGGATGCCTTTATGCCTTTCGATCTCCTGACCCTGTTGCCGGCTTTTCTGGCCGGTGCGCTGCTGGTCGCCGTTCCTTTATGGCTACGCATGGCCGCCGCGTCGCGGCAGGCCGAGGAGATGCGCTTGCAATCGGGCCTCGCCCAGGAGCGCATGAATGCGGCGCAGCTGGCCCAGGCCGGCCTCAGTGCACAGCTGGACAACTGCCGCGACGAGCTCGCCGAGATTCTCGAGATCAAGGCCGATCAACAGGCCGAGCTGGCGGCCCTGCGCCGTGAAACCCACCTGCTGCAGAACGACCTGCAACTGGCCCGCGAGCAGCTCGAGGGGGCCCAGGCGCTGCGCGAGCGCCAGGAAGCCGAACTGCGCCGCCTGGATAGCGAGCGCGCCGGGCTGGCCGCCGAGCTGCATGAGCAGCAGGAAAACCATCAGCAGCGCCTCGAAGATCTGCAGGGCGCCCGCGATGCCCTGCGTGCGCAGTTCGCCGAGCTGGCCGGCAAGATCTTCGACGAGCGCGAGCAGCGTTTCTCGGAAACCAGCCAGCAGCGCCTCGGCCAGTTGCTCGACCCGCTCAAGGAGCGCATCCAGTCCTTCGAGAAGCGCGTTGAGGAAAGCTACCAGCAGGAAGCCCGCGAGCGCTTTTCCCTGAGCAAGGAGCTGGAGCGTTTGCAGGGCCTCAACCAGCGCCTGAGCGAGGAAGCGATGAACCTCACCCAGGCGCTCAAGGGCCAGAAGACCCAGGGCAACTGGGGCGAGCTGGTGCTCGAACGGGTGCTCGAGCATGCCGGCCTGCAGAAGGGCCGCGAGTACCATACCCAGGTCAGCCTGAAGAGTGCCGAGGGCGAGCGCTTCCAGCCGGACGTGCTGATCCAGCTGCCGGGCGACAAACAGGTGGTGGTCGATGCCAAGGTCAGCCTCACCGCCTATCAACAGCACGTGTCGGCCAGCGATGAGGCGACGCGGCAGCTGGCCCTCAAGCAGCACGTACTGTCCCTGCGCAGCCACCTCAAGGGCCTGTCGCTCAAGGATTACCAGCACCTGGACGGGCTGCACAGCCTGGATTTCGTGCTGCTCTTCGTACCGATAGAGGCCGCCTTCGCAGCGGCCTTGCAGGCCGACCCGGGGCTGTTTCAGGAGGCTTTCGACCAGCATATCGTGATCGTCAGCCCGACCACGCTGCTGGCCACCCTGCGGGTGATCGACAGCCTCTGGCGCCAGGAGCGGCAAAGCCAGAACGCCCGGGAAATCGCCGAGCGGGCCGGGGCGCTGTACGACAAGTTCGTGGCCTTCATCCAGGATCTGGACGAAGTCGGCATGCGCCTGCAGCAGCTCGACAAGGCCTATGCCGGCGCGCGCAACAAGCTGGTCGAGGGCCGCGGCAACCTGATCAGCCGCGCCGAAAACCTCAAGCTGCTCGGCGCCCGGGCCAGCAAGAGCCTGCCGCCGGAACTGCTCGAGCGAGCCGCCGGGCTGCCGCTGGATGAGCCGCTGGATGACTGAGACCGCGGCTCAGTCGTCGCGCGTCAGCACTTCCAGCAGCTCGATTTCGAAGCTCAGGTTCGAGTGGGGCGTGATCGCGCCCAGCGAACGCTCGCCATAGGCCAGGTGCGCGGGCACGAACAGCCGGCGCTTGCCGCCGACCCGCATGCCCATCAGGCCCTGATCCCAGCCCTTGATGACCCGCCCGGTGCCGATCACGCACTGGAATGGCTTGCCGCGCGAATAGGACGAGTCGAACTCGCTGCCGTTTTCCAGCCAGCCGCGGTACTGGGTGGTGATCAGCGCGCCCTTGACCACCGCCTTGCCATCGCCAAGCTGGATGTCCTCGATACGTAATTCGTCGCTCATTGCCATGGTTCCGAGAGTGCAGAGGGGCGCGTTTTTCGCAGGTAATGCGGGGTTTTGCAACAGTGGCGCGCGTCGTAGCGATGTGCAATTCGTTCACGACCGGGCCAGCCATATGTCAAACGAGAGGCGATGGCAGCAATGTGGCGGGAGCGGCCGTTCTCTATATAGGGTGGATGACGCTCTTTTCATCCACCATTGCGATCGCAGAGCGGTGGACGGATGAAGCGTCGTCCACCCTACGACTACGGCCGAAGAGCTTTGTGGGAGCGGGCCATGCCCGCTAAAGAATCACGGGCATGAACTAGGCGTCCCCGCCCGTTCCCACAGATGGTGTACCGCTTTCCGGCCGCCTTACTGCCGTGGCAGATGCCGGCTGATCAATGCCCGCAGCGCCGCCGGCTTGACCGGTTTGGGCAGGAAATCCAGGCCGGCGGCGTGCACCTGGGCGATCAGTTCGGGGCGGCCGTCGGCGCTGATCACCACGCCCGGTACCGGCTCGCCCAGGCGGGTGCGCAGCCAGGCCATCAGCTCGGTGCCGGTATCGCCTTCGTCGAGGTGGTAGTCGACCAGCGCCAGGTGCGGGCGCACGTCCTCGTCGAGCAGTTGCTCGCATTCGGCGCGGGTGCGCGCCGACCACACCTGGCAGCCCCAGCGAGTGAGCAGGCTGTACATGCCGGTGAGGATGCTTTCCTCGTTGTCGATGCACAGCACCTGGGTGCCGGTGAGCAGTTGGCCGTTGCCCGCGGGGCGCGCCCGCTCGGCTACCGGGGCCTGGCTGCGGGCGATCGGCACGGTGACGCTGAACACGCTGCCCTTGCCCGGCCAGGAGCGCACTTGCAGGCTGTGGCCGAGCACCCGGCACAGCCCGTCGGCGATCGCCAGGCCGAGGCCCAGGCCTTTTTCGGCGCGGGTCTGGTGGCTGTCCAGGCGTTTGAATTCCTCGAAGATGGTCTGCCGCTTGTCTTCGGGAATACCCGGCCCGCGGTCCCAGACCTCCAGGCGCAGCTGCCCGCCCTGGCGGCGCACGCCGAGCAGCACCCGGCCCTTGGCGTAGCGGAAGGCGTTGGTCAGGAAGTTCTGCAGCACGCGGCGCAGCAGCTTGCTGTCGCTGTCCACGCGCAGCTTGCTGCCCTGCATATGGAAGTCGACGCCATGTTCGGCGGCCAGCACCTTGAATTCGGCGCCCAGGGTGTCGAACAGGCTGTTCAGCGCGAAGGCGGTGCGATCCGGGGTGATGCGGCCGTTTTCCAGGCGCGAGATGTCCAGCAGGTCGCTGATCAGGTCTTCGGCCGAGCGCAGGGAGCTGTCCAGATGGCGTACCAGCTCCTGGGCTTCCCTGGGCAGCGCCTCTTCCTGGTGGGAGAGGGCGGCGGAGAACAGCCGGGCGGCGTTGAGCGGCTGCATCAGGTCATGGCTGACCGCGGCGAGGAAGCGGGTCTTCGAGGCGTTGGCCGCTTCGGCCACCCCGGTGGCGGTGATCAGCGCCTGGTTCAGTTGCGACAGCTCATGGGTGCGTTCGGCAACCCGCTGCTCGAGGCCTTCGTTGGCGGCCTTGAGGGCACGCTCGGCCTCGCGGAATTCGGTGATGTCGGTGAAGCTCATGACGAAGCCGCCGCCGGGCATGGGGTTGCCGATCAGCTCGATGACCCGGCCGTTGGGGAACACCCGCTCGTAGCTGTGGGCGGTGCCCTGGCGCATCCAGTACAGGCGCTTGGCGACGCTTTCCTCGACATCGCTGCTGCCAAGCATGCCGCGCTCGGCATTGAAGCGAATGATCTCGGCGATCGGCCGGCCGACGCAGATCAGCCCCTCGGGATACTCGAAGATGTCCAGATAGCGCTGGTTCCAGGCCACCAGGCGCAGCGACTGGTCGACCACGCTGATGCCCTGGCTGATGTTCTCGATGGCGCCCTGCAGCAGTGCGCGGTTGAACTGCAGCAGCTCGCTGGCTTCATCGACGATGCGCACCACGTCCTCGACCTGCATGTCGCGGCCTTCGATGGCGGCCTTGACCACCGCACGGGTCGACGAGGCGCCGAGCACGCCGGCGAGCAGCCGCTCGGTGTGGGCGATCCATTCACTGTTGGCCGGTTGCGCCGAGTTGAAGGCCTTGCCCTGGCGACGGGCGAAGTGGCTGAAGCTGTCCAGCGCGCGTTCCTCGCCGACGAAGCGGCCGGCGAGCAGCAACAGGTCGTTGACCTGCACCGCCAGGGCGCCGCGGCCGCCGTGCTTGCTGCCAAAGTCGTGGTTGACGAAGCGCCCGGCCTGCCAGTGTTCGGACACCCGGGTGCGCGAGAAGAACGACACCCAGGCGAACAGCGTCAGGTTGCCGGCCAGCGACAGCACCACGCCGCGGGTCAGGGCGTCCACTTCGAAGCCGATCGGCGCATACAGCAGGGTGCGCAGCCCGGGAAAGATATCCAGCGGCCAGCCCAGGCCACGGGCCAGCACCGGCAGCACCAGGGTGTAGATCCACAAGGCAGCGCCGGTGATCAGCCCGGCGAACACGCCGCGGCGGTTGGCCTGCTTCCACACCAGGGCGCCGAACATCGCCGGCGCCAGTTGGCCGATGGCGGCGAAGGAGATCTGCCCGATGGTCGCCAGGCTGGCGTTGGTGCCGAGCAGCCGGTAGCACACGTAGGCCAGCAGCAGGATCAGCACGATGCTCACCCGCCGCGCGGTGAGCATCCAGTGGCGGAACGCCTCGAACGGCCGCTCGGTGCTTTTGCGGTGCAGCAGCCAGGGCAGCAGCATGTCGTTGGAAATCATCGTCGACAGCGCCACCGAGGCGACGATCACCATGCCGGTGGCCGCCGAGGCGCCGCCGATAAAGGCCAGCAAGGCCAGCGCCGGGTGGGCTTCGGCGAGCGGCAGGCTGATCACGAAGGAGTCCGGGCTCACCCCGCCGGGCAGCAGCATCTGCCCGGCCAGGGCGATGGGGATCACGAACAGCGCGGCCAGCAGCAGGTACAGCGGGAACACCCAGCGCGCCAGGCGCAGGTCGCGCGGGTCGGTGTTCTCCACCACGGTGACGTGGAACTGCCGCGGCAGGCAGACGATGGCGATCATCGCCATGCCGGTCTGCACCAGCATCGCCGGCCAGTTCACCGCCTCGGCCCAGTAGGCCTCCAGCTCGGCGCTGCGTTGCGCCTGTCTGAACAGATCGCCGAAGCCGTTGTACAGCCCGTAGGTGACGAAGGCGCCCACGGCAATGAAGGCCAGCAGCTTGACCAGCGACTCGAAGGCGATGGCCAGCACCATGCCGCGGTGGTGCTCGGTCACGTCCAGGTTGCGGGTGCCGAACAGGATGGTGAACAGCGCCAGGATCACCGAGACGATCAGCGCGGTGTCCTGGGCGCGGGTGCCGGCGGGGTCGGTTTCCGAGCCGATCAGCAGGTTGACGCCAAGCACGATGCCCTTGAGCTGCAGGGCGATGTAGGGCAGCACGCCGACCAGGCAGATCAGCGCCACGACGATGGCCAACGACTGCGATTTGCCATAGCGCGCGGCGATGAAGTCGGCAATCGAGGTGATGTTTTCCTGCTTGCTGATCAGCATCATCTTCTCTATCACCCAGGGGGCGAAGAGCAGCAGCAGCATCGGCCCCAGGTAGATGGGCAGGAACGACCACAGCTGCTCGGCGGCCTGGCCGACGGCGCCAAAGAAGGTCCAGCTGGTGCAGTACACCGCCAGGGACAGCGAGTAGACCCAGGCGCGGACCCTGGGCGGCAGTGGTTTGCGGCGACGGTCACCGTAGAAGGCGATGGCGAACAGCACGGCCATGTAGAGCAGGGCGACTGCAGCGATAAGCCAACTGGACAGCGACATGCAGACTCCATGGAAACAGAAGGGCAATGATGCGAGCGGATTGGATGGCAGCCTGCGCTCGTCTGCATAGTGTCGCAGCAAAGCGGCCTAGCGTCAGGCGCTACCAAGGTCGCAGGTGCGCTGGACGGCAGCCTGGGGCACCCTGCAGGCAGTGGTTTTTAGGCAGACAGGCCGCTTGTTCGATGAGAAACTGAGCGGCCTGGCTGCGTTGTGAGTGGAGAAAAAACGATGTTCAAGCCGCAATTGATCACCCTGCAACGCGGTGCCTTGCGCATCGAGCCGTTGCTCGATGGCGATATTCCGGCGCTGGTCAGCCTGGCCGAAGCCAACCGCGAGGAGCTGCTCTACATGAGCGGCACGCAACGCCTGGACTGGTATCGCCTGGCGCTGCAGGAGCAGCGCGAGGAGCGTGCCTTGCCGTTCGTGATCCGCTTGGGTGATCAGGTGGTCGGCACCACCCGTTTTGCCGACTTCATGGCGACCCTGCCAGCCGTGGAAATCGGCTGGACCTGGCTGGACGCCGCCCAGCACGGCACCGGCCTCAACAGCATGATCAAGTACCTGATGCTGCGCCACGCCTTCGAAAACTGGCAGATGGTGCGCGTGCAACTGAAGACCGCGGCCAGCAACCTGCGCGCCCAGCGCGCCATCGAAAAGCTCGGCGCCATCCGTGAAGGGCTGCTGCGCAACCATCGCCGCCTGGCCGACGGGCGCCTCGACGACACCGTGCTGTACAGCATCACCGACCAGGAATGGCCGGTGGTCAAGGCCGGATTGGAGGCACGCTTCGGCGTGTGAGCCATGCCTGCCGGCGAGCGCATCCGCTTCTGGGAAAGCCCCGCGCTGGCCGGTGTTGAGCTGCTGCAGGCGCGCTATATCAAGCAGCGCTTCACCCCGCATGTGCATGAAGGTTTCGTGTTCACCGTGATCGAGGGCGGCGTCCAGCGCTTTCGCCATCGCGGCCTGCCGCCCTACGCCTGGCTGCAACAGCGCCGGCTGGAACAGGCGCGGGCGCTGCTGCGTGATGGTTGCGCGCCGCTGAGCGTGACCCTGCAACTGGGCTTTGCCGACCAGAGCCACCTGACGCGGCAGTTCAAGCAGGTGTATGGCGTGGGGCCGGGTGAGTACCGCAAGGCCTGCCAGCGCAGCCCGTAGCCTGTGGTTGAGCGCAGCGATACCCGGGGCAGAGTAGCGGTTGCAGCCCTGGCTACTACCTGTGGGAGCGGGCCATGCCCGCGACTTTTCGCGCGCATGGCGCGCTCCCACAAGTGCTAAGCGCAGACGCTGCTTTAAGCTGACAACGCCAGTCCGCAAAGACTACAGGCGGCTAGCTGGCAAGACACCGACCGTTACTCGGAGCCTGGTATCGCGGTGCTCGATACCGGCCACTGATCGGCGCAACTGCGCAAGATTGTTCAAGACAGCCGGGGCAGGGTGGGCTAGCCTGATGCGCTCCTGATCGCCAGCGCGATCTTTTCAGTCAAGCGATGAGCCGATGTCCCGATACCAAGAATTCTTCCAGGGCCTGCGCGACATGTTGCCGATGCTGCTCGGCGCCATGCCGTTTGGCATCATCTACGGCAGCCTGGCCGGCGCCGCCGGGCTCGACGCCTGGCAGACCATCGGCATGTCGGTGCTGGTGTTCGCCGGCTCCGCGCAGTTCATCGCCGTCAGCCTGCTGACCGGTGGCGCCACCCTGGCGGTGCTCTGGCTGACTACCCTGGTGGTCAACCTGCGCCATGCGCTGTACAGCGCCACCCTGCAACCCTTCGTGCGCCACCTGCCCAAGCGCTGGCGCATGCCGCTGGCGTTCTGGCTGACCGACGAGGCCTTCGCCGTGGTGCAGCAGCGTTACGCTCGCAGCGACGATTCGCCCAACAAGCACTGGTACTTTCTCGGTGCCGGCCTGGCCATGTATGGCAACTGGATCGGTTGCACGCTGATCGGCCTGCTGTTCGGCCAGGCGGTGCCGAACCTCGCTGCCTGGGGGCTGGATTTCGCGATGATCGCCACCTTCGTCGGTATCGTCGTACCGATGCTGCGCAACCGCCCGCAGATCGCCGCGGCGCTGGTGGCGGCCGTGACCGCGCTGATCTTTCACGACCTGCCGTACAAGCTCGGGCTGATGGCCGCTGCCTTTGCCGGCATCGTCGTCGGCGTGGCGCTGGAGCGTTATCAACGGCCGCTGCAGGAGGAGCTCTGCTGATGGACAACTGGATCCTGATCTTCGGCATGCTGGCGATCACCTTCGCCACCCGCTACAGCCTGTTCGCCTTTCCCGGCCTGCGTTTTCCCCAGGCGGTGCGCCAGGCCCTGCATTACGTGCCGACCGCGGTGCTGACCGCCATCGTGGTGCCGGCCATGCTGCTGCCCGACGGCCGTAATTGGGCGCTGAGCTGGGACAACGCCTATCTGCTGGCCGGCCTGGCAACCATCGCCATCGCCGTGGTGACCCGCCATCTGCTGGCGACCATTGGCGGCGGGCTGCTGATCTTCTTCGGGCTGCGCTGGGCGCTGGGCCAGTTGCCGATTTAATGGGCACGGGACTATTCCAGTTACCGAAATAAAGTAGTGCCAACAACGCGTATTCATCACGAAGGCATCCTGTCGCAAGCTGGTCGCACGGATCGGGGCTTCTCCCGGCCCACCGTCAACCAGGAGCCGACCCATGAAAATCCACCACGTCCCCCTGTCCGGCCACGCCCATCGCGCCGTTCTGTTCGCCTCGCTGCTCGGCCTCGAGCCCGAGCTGGTCGAGGTCGACCTGGCTGCCGGCGCCCACAAGCAGCCTGAGTTTCTCGCGCTCAACCCCTTCGGTCAGGTGCCGGTGCTGGAAGATGACGGCGTGGTGGTTGCCGACTCCAACGCCATCCTCGTGTATCTGGCCAAGAAAACCGGGCGCACCGACTGGCTGCCGGAAGATCCCGCCGGCGCCGCGGCGGTGCAGCGCTGGTTGTCCGTGGCGGCTGGCGAGCTGGCTTACGGGCCCTGTGCGGCGCGCCTGATCACGGTGTTCGGCGCCGACTTCGATGCCGAGGAAGTGATTGCCCGCGCCCACGTGCTGCTCGCCCGCCTGGAACGCCACCTGAGCGGTCGCCAGTGGCTGGCTGCCGATCACCCGACCATCGCCGACGTGGCGCTGTACAGCTACCTGGCCCGGGCGCCGGAGGGCAACGTCGACCTGTCGGCCTACGGGCAGGTTCGCGCCTTTCTGGCGCGCATCGAGGCGCTGCCGGGGTTCGTCGCGATTCCCGAGACCGCTGCCGGGCTGACCGCCAACGCCTAAGAACCTGTTCACGATCTGCTGCGCGTCGGCCCTACTGCGTTATAAACAGGCTCAGAATGCTCATTTACAGCACGTAAACTCCGCTTCCTCGCCTATTTTTGCCTTGTATGGCTCTAGCTCGCTAGCTCGTGAACAGGTTCTAAGCATCCATGCCGCCGCTGCCGCCTCCGGGAGAACAATCATGACTGATCTCGTGAATATCCCTGCCACCTGGCATCCGGGTGAAACCTTCATCCAGGAAAAACTCGGTGTCGCCGAACGGATGGCGGCGGTCGGCAAGCGCGTGGTGCGCGACTTCATGCCCGACCAGCACCGCGATTTCTATGCCCAGTTGCCGTTTATCGTGCTGGGTAGTGTGGATGGGCAAGGCGACGCCTGGGCCGGCATGCTCGAAGGGCCGGCCGGCTTCATGGCCTCGCCAACGCCTACCGTGCTGGATATCGCTGCCCGTCCCCATGCAGCTGATCCCGTCGCCCAGGGTATGGGCGAGGGGAAGGCGTTGGGCTTGCTGGGCATCGAGTTGCACAGCCGCCGCCGTAACCGCATGAATGGCGTGGTGGCGGCCGGTACCCAGGGCTTGCGGGTGAATGTCGAGCAGAGCTTCGGCAACTGCCCGCGGTATATCCAGCAGCGCGACTTCACCTTCGCCCGTGATCCGGCGGCGCCGTTCGCTGGCGAGGTGGAGCAATTGCCGGCGCTGGATGCTGCAGCGCGGGTGTTGATCGAGGGGGCGGATACCTTCTTCGTGGCGACCTATGCCGATGTCGAAGGGCAGCGCCAGGTCGATGTCTCGCACCGTGGCGGCAACAGCGGCTTCGTGCGGGTCGCGGCCGATGGCACCCTGACCATCCCGGATTTCAACGGCAACCTGTTCTTTTCCACCCTCGGCAATATCGTGCTCAACGGCAAGGCCGGCCTGCTGTTCGTGGATTTCGCCACGGGTGACGTGCTGCAGCTGAGTGGTGATGCCGAGGTGGTTTTCGATTCAGCGGAGATCGGTGCGTTTCAAGGCGCCGAGCGGCTGTGGACGTTCCGGGCCCGGCGTATCACGCGCCGCCCGGGCGCCATGGCCCTGCGCTGGGCGCTGCGCGAGGACGGTTGGGCGGACAGTTCGCTGCTCACCGGCAACTGGCAGCAGGCCGCCGACCGGCTGTGCACCGCCCAGTACGCCACGCAGTGGCGGCCGATGAAGATAGCGCGCATCGTTCAGGAAAGCCGGTCGATCCGCTCGCTGTATCTCGAGCCGGTCGATGGCGCCGGGCTGCTGCCGCACCTGGCCGGCCAGCACCTGCCGATTCGGCTGCAGCTTGGCGCCGACGAAAAACCGCTGATTCGTACCTACAGCCTGTCGGTGGCGCCGTCCGATGGCCTCTACCGGATCAGCGTCAAGCGTGAAGGGCGGGTGTCGCAATTTATCCATGACCAGTTAAGCGAGGGCGACCTGATCGAAGCCCGCGCGCCGGCCGGTGCCTTCACCCTCGACGCGCAGGCGCAGCGCCCCCTGGTGCTGCTGGCCGGTGGCATTGGCATCACGCCGCTGCTGGCGATGCTGCGTCACGTGGTTTACGAAGGCTGGCGCCAGCAGCGGATCAGGCCGGTCACCCTGTTCCATGCCGCCCGCTCGAAAGCCGAGCGCCCCTTCGACCGCGAGTTGGCCGAGCTGGTCGCTGCCGCTCAGGGGGCTATAAGGCTGGTGCGGGTGCTCAGCGATACCCGCGGTGCCCAACCGGGCGTCGATTACGACACGGCAGGGCGCATCGATATGGCACTGCTGACCCGCTATCTGGCCTTCGACGATTACGCCTTTTACCTGTGCGGGCCGCCGGCCTTTACCCAAGGGCTTTACGATGGGCTGCGCGGCTACAACATCGCCGACCAGCGCATTCATGCCGAGGGCTTCGGGCCGGCGTCGCTGGTGCGGCGCCCCGACCAGCCGGTGGCAGCCACCGTGGCGCTGCCGCCGGCCACCGAGCCGGTGCCGGTGCTGTTCACCGAGTCGCTGAAGGAAGGGCGCTGGATACCGGGCGCCGGCAGCTTGCTGGAACTGGCCGAGGCCCGCGGCCTGGAGCCGGCATTCAGCTGCCGGGAGGGCGCCTGCGGCACCTGCAAGACGCGACTGCTGAAGGGGGCGGTGAGTTACCTGAAAGCGCCCACCGCGCCACACGGCGACGACGAAGTGCTGATCTGCTGCGCCGTGCCCGCGCAAACCGAAAACACCGCTGATCAGCGCCTGGAACTGGCGCTGTGACATTCACCCACGAGCTGCGTTCTCAACCCAAACGAGGAGTTCTGCCATGTCCCGCCCACCGCTGCCGCCGTTCAATGAACAATCCGCCATCGAAAAGGTGCGCCTGGCCGAAGACGGCTGGAACAGTCGCGACGCCGCCAAGGTGGCGCAGGCCTATACGCTCGATACCCGCTGGCGCAACCGCGTCGAGTTCGTCAGCAACCGTGCCGAGGCCGAAGCCTTCCTGGCCCGCAAATGGAACCGCGAACTCGACTATCGGCTGATCAAGGAGCTGTGGGCCTTTACCGGCAATCGCATCGCCGTGCGCTACGCCTACGAGTACCGCGACGACAGCGGCCAGTGGTTCCGCGCCTACGGCAACGAGAACTGGGAATTCGCCGCAGACGGCCTGATGCGCGCCCGCCACGCCAGCATCAACGAGCAACCGATCAGCGAGGCCGAGCGCAGGTTTCACTGGCCGCTGGGGCGTCGGCCGGATGACCATCCGGGGCTCAGCAGTTTCGGTTTCTGAGCAGTTGGGTGTCATCTTCCTGGACCTTGATAGTTCTAGGGCGTTGGTAGTCTCAGATCGCCTGTAGGGAGAGGTAGATATCTGCATTCTCCCTGTGGGAGCGGGCCATGCCGGCGATTTTTCACGCGCATGGCGCGTTCCCACAAAAGCGTGTCAATACGGCTATCGCCAGTAGCTCTGAGGGTACAACTGCATAGCCGCTCTGGGCCATTCAGTTTGTAGGGTGGACGACGCTTCATCCGTCCACCGTGGCTGGTCTGAGTCATCGTGTCGTTAGTGCACTCAGTTCCGCTCTGTCGAGCGGGTTCCTTTTGACATTGCCCGGATGGCCGGCCCCGCCAAAAGAAACCAAAAGGCCTAGCCCCGCCATACGGCCCCGGCTTCGCCGGGGTTCCCTCGCTACATCGTTGCTCCGAGGGCCCGACCTAGGCGGCCCCCCACGAAGGGCCGTCCCTGGGCCATCCGGTGGGGGCGCCTAGCCTCTCGCGACATCCATGTCGCCCAAGGCTACCCGCCCGGCCCTCTTCGCAACGATTCCGCTCGGCCTTCTGAAGGGGCAGATTGGTGTCGCCTGCTGATTTTTTTGGCATGAAAAACACCCAAAGGCGAAAAACGGCCGACCGGCTGCTCCCGCCACGTTCCTGCCACTGGTTGTGCTTTCCAGAATCAGCCTTGAGTGATCCTGAACGCGCTCTGCGTATGCAGTTGTGCCCGCACTCGGCACCATCAGATACGGCATACTCCCTTCGCTGCGCCACCAGCGCAGCCAACGCTGAAGCAGAGGAGCGACAGGCGGATGGATCGTTGGCAGGCGATGCGGGTATTTGTGAAGGTCGCGGAAACCGGCAGCTTCGCCAGCACGGCGCGGCAGATGCACATGAGTGCGCCGGCGGTGACGCGCATCGTCGCCGGCCTCGAGGACCTGATCGGCGCGCGGCTGTTGGTGCGCACCACGCGCTCGGTGAAAACCACCGAGGCCGGCAGCCGCTACCTGCAGGACTGCCGGCGGATTCTTGGCGATATCGCCGAGGCGGAGCTGGCCGCTGCCGGTCACTACGCCGAGCCGTCGGGCACCCTGACCGTGACCGCCGCATCGATGTTCGGCCATCTGCATGTGCTGCCGCTGGTGCTCGCCTACCTGGATGCCTACCCGGGCATGCACGCACGCACCTTCTTCGTCGACCGCCCGGTGAATATCGTCGACGAAGGCATCGACGTGGCGATCCGTATCGGTCACCTGGCGGACTCGGGCTTTACCGCCATCCAGGTCGGCGCGGTGCGTCGGGTGATCTGCGCAGCGCCGTCGTATCTCGCCAGATACGGCGTGCCGAAGGTGCCGGCCGACCTCAAGGATCACCGCATCGTCGTCTCGCAAAGTGCCTGGGCCTCGCCGGAATGGCGCTTCGCCGAGGGCCAGCGGGTGCTGGTCGATCCGGTGCTGCAATCCAACACCAACGAGTCGGCGATCGCCACCGCCCGCGCCGGCTGGGGGCTGACCCGGGTACTGAGCTATCAGGCCGGCCCCTCACTGCAGGAGGGTGCGCTGCAGATCGTGCTCGAGGCATTCGAGGAGCCGCCGCTGCCGATCCACGTGCTGTACCCCGAAGGCCGCCAGGCGCCGGCCAAGGTGCGCGCCTTCGTCGACCTGGCCGTGGCGCGGCTGCGCGGTAATCCGCTGTTCAGCTGAAAAGGCGCGCGCGTCGACAAAAATGCGCGTCGCTGTGGCTTTGCCCGAGCCGTTGCAGTCCAATGCTCATCGAATCCGCAAAGGGAAAGGTCTCGATGAGTCAGCCATCGCAATTCGCTCTGCTGAAAAGCCGGCGCTTCCTGCCGTTCTTCATCACCCAGTTGCTCGGTGCTTTCAACGACAACATCTTCAAGCAGTCGCTGATCCTGGCGATTCTCTTCAAGTTGGCCCTGGACACCGATCGCGACCTGCTGGTCAACGTCGCCGCCATGCTGTTCATCCTGCCGTTCTTTCTGTTTTCCGCGCTGGGCGGGCAGTTCGGCGAGAAGTTCGCCAAGGACTGGTTGATCCGCCGGCTGAAGTTCTTCGAGATTTTCATCATGGGCGTCGGTGCGGTCGGCGTGCTGTTCGGCAACCTGACGCTGATGCTCGGCGTGCTGTTCACCATGGGCCTGCAATCGGCGCTGTTCGGCCCGGTGAAGTACTCGATCCTGCCCCAGGCGTTAGAGCCCGAAGAGCTGGTCGGCGGTAACGCGCTGGTGGAAATGGGCACCTTCCTGGCGATTCTGGCCGGCACCATCGGCGCCGGCCTGATGCTTACCAGTGCGCACTACGGGGTGATCGTCGCCGCCTCGGTGGTGCTGGTGGCGGTGCTGGGTTACCTGTCGGCGCGGAGCATTCCGCAGGCCAATGCGGCATTGCCGGATCTGGTGCTGGACTGGAACATCTTCCGGCAGACCTGGCTGACCCTGCGCATGGGCCTGACGCAGCCCAAGGCGGTGTCGCGCTCGCTGCTTGGCAACTCGTGGTTCTGGTTTCTCGGCGCGGTGTACCTGACGCAGATTCCAGCCTATTCCAAGGAATGGTTGCACGGCGACGAGAGCGTGGTGACGCTGATCCTTACCGTGTTCTCGGTGGGCATCGCCCTGGGCTCGATGCTCTGCGAACGCATGAGCGGGCGCAAGGTGGAAATCGGCCTGGTGCCGTTCGGTTCCATCGGCCTGTCGCTGTTCGGCATTCTGCTGTGGTGGGCCTCGGGTGGTATTCCCGAAGCGGCGCAGCCACATGACTGGCTGGCGCTACTGGGCTTTGGCCACGCCTGGTGGGTGCTCGGTTCGATCCTCGGTATCGGCGTATTTGGCGGCTTCTACATCGTGCCGCTGTATGCGCTGATCCAGTCGCGCACCGCCGAGAACGAGCGGGCCCGGGTGATCGCTGCCAACAACATCCTCAATGCGGCGTTCATGGTGTGCTCGGCAATCATGTCGATCCTGTTCCTGAGCGTTGCCGGGCTGTCGATCCCCCAGCTGTTCCTGGTCATTTCGCTGATGAACGTGGCGGTGAACAGCTACATCTTCAGGATCGTCCCCGAATTCACCATGCGCTTCCTGATCTGGATGCTGGGTCACTCGATGTACCGGGTGTCGCACCGGGGCCTCGACTCGATTCCCGAAGAGGGGCCGGCAGTGCTGGTGTGCAACCACGTGTCGTTCGTCGATGCGCTGCTGATCGGTGGCGCGGTGCGCCGGCCGGTGCGCTTCGTCATGTACTACAAGATCTACAACCTGCCGGTGCTCAACTTCATCTTCCGCACTGCCGGTACGGTGCCGATTGCCGGGCGCAGCGAGGACCTGCTGGTGTTCGACGCGGCGTTCAAGCGCATTGGTGAGTACCTGCGCGACGGTGAGCTGGTGTGCATCTTTCCCGAAGGCAAGCTGACCACCGATGGCGAGATCGGCGAGTTCAAGGCCGGCGTCGAGCGCATCCTGCAGGACAACCCGGTGCCGGTGATTCCCATGGCGCTGGGTGGCTTGTGGGGCAGCTTTTTCAGCCGTGATCCGCAGAAGGGCTTGTTCCGCCGCTTCTGGTCGCGGATCGATCTGGTGGCTGGCGCGCCCATCGAGGCCGCCGCCGCGACACGGCAGGTGTTGCAGGCCGAGGTCGAGGCGCTGCGAGGGGATAACCGCTGAGCTGGAAGATCGAACCCAGGAAATGACAGAGCCCGCCAATCGGCGGGCTCTGTCATTTCAACCGTGGCTCATCTTCAGGCCGATCAGGCCGCAGATGATCAGCGCCACGCTGGCCAGGCGAATCAACGCCATGGACTCACCAAACAGGATGATGCCGGCGATCACCGTGCCGACCGCGCCGACGCCCGTCCAGATGGCGTAGGCGGTACCCAGCGGCAATTCCTTCATGGCCAGGCCCAGCAAGCCGAGGCTGACCAGCATCGCGGCGATGGTCAGCACGGTCGGAAGCGGGCGGGTGAAACCCTCGGTGTACTTCAGGCCGACGGCCCAGCCGACCTCGAACAGGCCGGCAAAGAACAGGATGATCCAGGACATATGACCCTCACGAATGGCAGTGGGGTCGTCCCCGGCAGTCAGGCACGCGAACCCGGGGTCGTCCCCGGCGTGCACCGCTATTGTGCATGATGGGGTTGTAAGGGCAAGTCAGCTTAGCCGTGACGGTTGGTAGGCCGTCATCGGATGGGGCGCCTGGTGCATGGGCGAGAAGTCACGGGCATGGCCCGTTCCCACGGACTTCGTTGACCTATCGGGATGGGTGGCATCAACTTCAGCGCTGTAGGGTGGGCTTTAGCCCACCAAATTGCGGTTGCGGCTAAGCCCGCTCACTGATCGCGCTCATCCTTCATGCGGCGCAGGAAGGTTGCCAGGAGCGGCCCCGAGAGGTTGTGCCAGACGCTGAACAACGCACTGGGCACCGCCGCCAGGGGCGAGAAGTGGGCGCTGGCCAGGGCCGCGCCGAGGCCGGAGTTCTGCATGCCGACTTCGATGGACAGGGTCTTGCGCTGCGCCAGCGGCATACCGAAGAAACGCCCGGCAGCATAGCCCATGGCCAGGCCGAGACCATTGTGCAGCATCACCACGGCCATGATCAGCAGGCCCGATTCGGCGATCTTGGCCTGGCTGGCCGCCACCACCGCCGCCACGATGGCGACGATGGACACCACCGAGATCAGCGGCAGTACGTCCACTGCCAGCTTCACTCGCTCACCCAGCAGGCGCTGGGCGACCAGGCCGAGGATGATCGGCAGCAGTACCATCTGCAGGATCGAGCTGAACATCGCCCAGAACGACACCGGCAGCCATTCGGAGGCCAGCAGCCAGATCAGCGCCGGGGTGACCAGCGGCGCCATCAGCGTGGTGACCGCGGTGATACCGACCGACAGCGCCACATCGCCCTTGGCGAACCAGGTGATGACGTTCGAGGCGGTGCCGCCCGGGCAGCAGCCCACCAGGATCACGCCCACAGCTACCTCCGGCGGTAGGCCGAACAGCTTGCAGAGCAGCCAGGCCAGGCACGGCATGATGATGAACTGCGCCAGCACGCCGATCAGCACGCGCAGCGGATGGCGCACCACCTCGCGGAAATCCTCGGCTTTCAGGGTCAGGCCCATGCCGAACATGATCAGCCCGAGCAGCGGCACGATAAACGCCGTCAGCGGCAGAAATGCGCCGGGAATCAGGAACGCCAATACGGCGAACAACAGAACCCAGATGGCGAAGGTATTGCCGACGAAGCGGCTGAGGGCGATCAAGGCAGACATGGCGGGGTTCCCTAAAGCGCGGTGGCAGGCTCCGGGGTGGAGCACTGTGCGGCCAGTTATTGTTGGATAGACAGCGGTGGCTGCCGGATGGGGCGGGGTCTTGAGCTGTTGTAAGAGAGCAGCTGCAATTGAAAGGCTCGCGAGCTAGAGCCCTGCAAGGCAAAAATAGGCGAGAAAGCGGCCGGGGTCGCGGCCGACTGTACTTTTGTACATGAGCATTACTCGCTCCGCTCGCCCTTCGGGCCGCACTGAAGTGCGTTAGCCGCAAGCGGCTTGCCTCGCCTATTTTTAACGCCGCAGGGCCGACGCGCAGCAGCCTTTAGAGGCCCTGCGGGGTGTCTTCGCCGCCGAGAGCTTCAAACAATGCCGGCAGGAACTCGATCAGGGTCAGCATCATCAGGGTGAAGCTGGCGTCCTGCTGGCTCAGGTCGTCGTCGCCGCCATCCTGCTCGGCCTGCTCCTGCAGCAGGTCCTCGAACTTCAGGCGCTTGACCACCAGCTTGTCGTCGAGCACGAAGGACAGCTTGTCCTGCCAGCCCAGGGACAGCTGGGTGACCTGCTTGCCCGAGCTCATGTGCAGCTGCACTTCTTCGCCGGTCAGGTCCTGGCGCTTGCAACGCACGATGCCGCCGTCTTCGTGGGTGTCACGCAGTTCGCACTCGTCCAGCACGTGGAAGTCGGCAGCCGCTTTCTGGGCCTTGACCCAGTCGGTCATGGTCGCGCTCGGGGCGATCTTCACGGTCAGCGGGCGTACCGGCAGCGAGCCGATGGCTTCACGCAGGGTGGAGAGCAGGTCTTCGGCGCGCTTGGGGCTGGAGGCGTTGACGATGATCAGGCCCTGGGCCGGGGCGATGGCGGCGAAGGTCGCCGACTTGCGGATAAAGGCGCGGGGCAGGAAGGCCTGGACGATCTCGTCCTTGATCTGCTCGCGCTCCTTCTTGTAGACCTTGCGCATCTGCTCGCTTTCGATCTCGTCGACCTTTTCCTTGACCGCGTCCTTGACCACGCTGCCGGGCAGGATGCGTTCTTCCTTGCGTGCCGAGATCAGCAGGAAGCCCTGGCTCTCGTGCACCAGCGGTGCGTCTTCGCCCTTGCCGAAGGGGGCGACGAAGCCATAGGTAGCCAGTTCCTGGCTGGCGCAGGGGCGAGCCGGTTTGGCGGCCAGTGCGGCTTGCAGTTTGTCGGTATCGAAGTCGACGTCCTGGGTGAGGCGGTAGACCAGCAGGTTGCGAAACCACATGAGCGGGTTGTCTCCAGTTAGCGGATGCGCGCCGCGGCGCGCAGGAAATCTTCAATTCGGGCGCATGGCAGCTGCGTCAGGCAGCGCATGGGCAGTCCGGCGGCGGACAGGAAAGAACGCCGCGCGACGATCAGACCCGCGCGAGGGCGCATTATTCCTTCCAGTGGTGGATTAGGCCAACCCTGTATCGAGCGCTTGGGTGATTTGTCCCGTTAAATGCTGGTGATTGCTAAGCCTTTGGATCGCCAATAAATTTTTTTCACCAAGGGGGTTGCCAAGGTGCAGGTCGCTCTCTAGAATGCGCCCCACTTCGAGAGTGAAGGGTGATTAGCTCAGCCGGGAGAGCATCTGCCTTACAAGCAGAGGGTCGGCGGTTCGATCCCGTCATCACCCACCAATCGAGGTATGCGCAGCGGTAGTTCAGTCGGTTAGAATACCGGCCTGTCACGCCGGGGGTCGCGGGTTCGAGTCCCGTCCGCTGCGCCATATATCGCTTCCAGGGCCCACTGAACACCCGGAAGCAACGCAAAAAGCGCCCTAGGGCGCTTTTTGCGTGTCTGCTCTCGGCACAGCGCTGCCGATGGCAGCGCTGCAAACCATTTATATGGCGCCAGGCCGAAAGGGCGGTTCGTCGTCCAGCTCGTCAGCCAGCTCATCGAAACCGGCTTCGATATCCGGCACCACGTAGGGTTCGGGTGCCAGCTCGTCGTCAGACGAGCGCTGGCGGCCGGTGCCCAGCAGGCCCACGATCGCGCCCACCGCCAGACCTGCTGCCGCGAAGGCCAACGGGTGGCGGTGCACGGCCCGGCCGACTGCATTGGCGCTCTGCTTGACCTGCTCCGTCGCGGCGCTGGCACCGTCGGCCAGGTCATGCAGCTTGCGCCGCGCGGCCTGGGTGCTCTGTTCCAGCGAGTGCTTGGCATGGTGCAGGGCGTCGATCAAGGATTCGTGATCCTCCGCCAGCTCGGGGTCAGGCGCTGCCGGCGCGGGCTTGCGGGTCTGCTCGAAGGCCAGCCAGGCCAGGCCGATGGCGGTCATGGCCACGGGAACCGGGTTGGCCTTGAGGGTTTGCCCCAGGCGCTCGGCCATTTCCAGGCCGCCACTTTCCCGGCCATAGGCCAGCGCCTGATCGATCAGCCGCTGCGGCGTAAGGCGTGCTTCCACATCATCGATGAGCGCATCGATACGGTTGCGCTGCTGATCGATTTCCTGCTCGAGCACTTCCGGGGATTTGAGCGATTCAGCTGCGATGCTGCTGTGGGTACTCATGACATTTGCCTCTGCACCGCTTCCTTGTCTTTCTGCAAGGAGTCCAGGGTGCGCTCGGGGGTGAGTTGGGAAGGGGCGAATTTCTGCTGGCCGACCTTGAGTATGATCAAGCCGATGACGATGACCACCACGCCGACGATCAGCGCGGCCGCCCACGGCGGCAGCACTTCGCTGAGGCCATAGACGGCGGCGAGCAGCAGCATCAGCACGCCGCACAGCAGCACGATGGCCCCTGCTGCGACCGCGGCGATACCGGTCTTGGTGGCTTGCAGCGAGGCGTTGAGCTCGACCTTGGCCAGTGCCAGCTCCTTGGTGAACAGCGTCTGCACTTCGCGCGTCAGCTGGCGCAGCAGGCCAAGCAGGGAGGGTTCCAGCGGAGGCTGCCGAGGATCGTCGTTCATCACAGTGCTCCTCCATGGGCATAACGGCCATCACGGCCGCGGCGTTTGCTCAGCACCCGGCTCAGCACCAAGCCCACGGCCAGGCCACCGGCCGCCAGCCATAGCGGGTGCTTGCGGGCGAAGCGGTCAACGCTGTGTACCGCGTGGCCGCTGTAGTTGTTCAGGGCATCGCGCAGCAAGGCGAGCTGGCGCGCCGCCTCGCGCAGGCGATCCGGCGATTGCACGGCGTCGGAATTTTCCAGGTCGGCGATGGTGGAACGGGCGATGTTCGCCAGCGCTTCGAGCTCATCGGTATGCACCTGCTCGGCCTGGATGCGTGCGCGCAGTTGCTCCTGGGCATCCTGTTGCCAATGCCCGGAAATGATCTTGGCAGGGCGCTTGTGCGGGCGGTCGTGGTTTTGGTTTTCCATGTGGTTACACCTGTTCGTGCTCTGAAGGGCTTTCCATCTATTGCCTGTCTGTCGCTTAGCGGCTTTGTTCGCGGCTGGCGAATTCGTCGGCGATTGGCGTACCGAATTCTGCCGCTGCGGGGGGTACCGGTGGTACCGGCTGAGCGGCTGGCTGTACCGACGCAGGTTGCACGGGCACCGGCGTCACGGCAGGCGCGCGGGTACGCTCGGCGACCTGCTCGGCCATCAGTACCAGCTCCTGCAGGCGTTGCACGCGCTCGCGCAGGTAGCGAATTTCTTCCAGCGGAGCATCGAGCGCGCTCTTCACGCTGCAATGTCCGCTCAGCCCACGTAGCACCAGCAGGCCACCGACGCTCAGCTGGCGTTTGCCCTGCTGGCCATGCTTGCCCGCACCCAGGGCAGCGAGCAGCAGCCCGCCACCGATGGACAGCAGACGCTCCCAGCCTCTGACGTTCTGGCGTGGCGGCTCCCGTCGTTCGGGTTGCGATTGCGGTTCGAAGGCGACCATAGGTTCACTCCTGCCTGGTTGTGGATGGGCTAGCGGGCTTGTCGCGCTCAGACGGGGTCTGGCTGCGGCTTTTCCGGTAACTCATCGTTGTCCGGTTCATCGGGCAAACCGAGTGGAGAGGGCTCGCCTGGCAAGTCGGGTGCCTGGGTCGGATCGGGTACTCGCTGGGTCATGCCTCGTTCCTCGGTGCGCTGCTCTATGGGTTTGAGGGTGCCGCGGGCTGCATGTTCGATCTTTTTGCCGGCCCGCCCGGGGTTGGCACAGGCGCAGCGGCGGGGGGCGAAACCTTAAACCTCTGGCGAACGACGCCGGTCAAGATTCCTGTGCCCGGCGGCCAGGCTGCCCGGCCAGACCGTCGCGCACCCAGACGTCGCGTGGCAACTCCATCCATGTCGGCCCGCACGGGCCTGAACCTCGAGCGAGTTATCCATGAGCATGACAGTCGCAGATTTCATCGTCGAACGCCTCCATCAATGGGGCGTGCGGCGCATTTATGGCTATCCGGGCGATGGCATCAACGGCGTATTCGGCGCCCTGGCCAAGGCCGAGGGCAAGATCCGCTTCATCCAGGCGCGCCATGAAGAAATGGCCGCGTTCATGGCTGCAGCCGATGCCAAGTTCTCCGGTGACCTGGGCGTGTGCATCGCCACCTCCGGCCCTGGTGCGGCCCATCTGCTCACCGGCTTGTACGATGCGCGCATGGATCATATGCCGGTGCTGGCCATCGTCGGCCAGCAGGCGCGCAATGCCCTGGGCGGCCATTACCAGCAGGAGGTGGACCTGCTGTCGATGTTCAAGGACGTGGCCGGCGCCTTCGTGCAGCAGGCCAGCGCGCCGTCCCAGGTACGCCACCTGGTCGACCGCAGCATTCGCACCGCACTGGGTGAACGCCGGGTGACGGCGATCATCCTGCCCAACGATCTGCAGACGCTGCCCTATGAGGAGCCGCCCCGTGAACACGGCACCTTGCATTCCGGTGTCGGTTATAGCAGGCCCCGCGTGGTGCCCTATGAAGCCGACCTGCAGCGCGCAGCGGACGTGCTCAACGCCGGCAAGAAGGTGGCGATCCTGATCGGTGCCGGCGCATTGGGCGCCGCCAGGGAGGTCACCGAAGTGGCCGATGTGCTGGGGGCCGGCGTCGCCAAGGCGCTGCTCGGCAAGGCCGCATTGCCTGATGACCTGCCCTGGGTGACCGGCTCCATCGGCCTGCTCGGCACCAAGCCCAGTTACCAGATGATGAGCGAGTGCGACACCCTGCTGATGATCGGCTCGGGCTTCCCCTATGCCGAGTTCCTGCCTAAGGAGGGCCAGGCGCGCGCCGTGCAGATCGATATCCAGGCCGACATGCTCGGCCTGCGCTACCCCATGGAGGTCAACCTGCAGGGCGACGCTGCCGATACCTTGCAGGCGCTGCTGCCGCTGCTCGAACGCAAGACGCTGCGCACCTGGCGCAAGCGCATCGAGCGCTGGACGGCGCAGTGGCAGACCACCCTGAAGCGCCGCGCCATGGCCTCGGCCTCGCCGATCAACCCGCAGCGGGTCGCCTATGAGCTGTCGCCGCGCCTGCCGGACCGCGCCGTGGTGACCAGTGATTCGGGCTCCTGCGCCAACTGGTTCGCCCGTGACGTGAAGATGCGCGAGGACATGCTCTGCTCGCTGTCCGGCGGCCTGGCTTCGATGGGCGCGGCGGTGCCTTATGCGATTGCCGCCAAGTTCGCCCACCCGGATCGTCCGGTGGTGGCGCTGGTCGGTGACGGCGCGATGCAGATGAACAACATGGCCGAGCTGATCACCGTGGCCAAGTATTGGCACCAGTGGCACGACAAGCGCTGGATCTGCGCGGTGTTCAACAACGAAGACCTCAACCAGGTGACCTGGGAGCAGCGGGTGATGGAGGGCGACCCGAAGTTTTCGGCGTCCCAGGACATTCCCAGCGTCGCCTACCACCAGTTCGCCGAGTCCATCGGCCTCAAGGGCATCTACGTCGACCGTGAGGAGGATGTGGCGGGCGCCTGGGAGCAGGCGCTGGCGGCCGACCGCCCGGTGCTGATCGAATTCAAGACCGACCCCGACGTGCCGCCATTGCCGCCACACATCACCCTGGCTCAGGCCAAGGCCTTTGCCTCGACGCTATGGCAGGGCGACCCGAACCAGGGCGGTATCCTGCGCCAGGCCACCAAGCAGGTGCTGGGTTCGATCCTGCCCGGCAAGGGCCGACGCTAAGCTTCGTCGAGCAGCTGCGCGTGCCGCTCCGGCAGGCGCAGCAGGGCGAAGCGGGCGGCTTCATCGAGAATTCGCGAGCGGTCGCCGGTGAAATGTTCGGTACAGGAAAACAGCCGGGTGCTGCCGTCTGCCAGGCGAAAGGCCCAGGCGAAGCACAGCGTGCCGGGAGCGATCTCGCCCTGCGGCTCGGGGCCGGCGACGCCCGTGGTGGCCACGGCCACGTTGGCCGGGCTGCCGTTCAAGGCGCCGCTGGCCATCGCCCGCACCACCTCTTCGCTGGTCAGGTTGAAACTGTCCAGTAACTCCTGACTGACCCCCAGCAGGCGTTTCTTGGCCGCTGGCGAATAGACCACATGGCCACTGTCCAGGCATTCGCCGCTGCCGGGGTGCTTGGCGAGCAAGGCCACGACCATACCGGCGGTACAGGATTCGGCGGTGGTCAGGTACAGCTTGTGGCGCTTGAGGTAGTCGAGCAGCGCTTCGATTTCTTGCATGGCGGTTCTCCTCGCATGACCGATTCCTCTTGGACGGGCACCCGGCGGGGGAGGTGCTGGCGTCCTGATCGACGGCAGCGGGCTTTTCCCTGAACTCTGCCGCTTGGCTTCCAGTCAGGTGTAGCAAGTCGAGAAAAGGGAAACGGCCATGCTCATCTCTCTGCAGTCACAGGTCGCGCTGGTCACCGGTGCCAGTTCCGGGATCGGCGCGGCATCTGCCAAGGCATTGGCCGAGGCGGGTGCCGCGGTGGTGCTCAACTACCGTTCCGGGCGCGAAGCCGCCGAGCGTCTGGCGGGAGAAATCCGTGACGGCGGCGGCCAGGCCATCGCCGTAAAGGCCGATGTGTCCAGTGAGGCGGAGGTCGAGGCGCTGTTCGCCGACAGCCTCGCGGCCTTCGGCCGGCTGGATATCCTGTTGGCCAACTCCGGCATGCAGCGCGATGCACCCACCGTGGACATGAGCCTGGACGAGTGGAACCAGGTGCTGCAGGTCAACCTCACCGGCCAGTTCCTCTGCGTGCGCGCCGCCCTGCGGCAGTTCGCCAAACAGGGCATTCGTGAGGAGATTTCCCGCGCCGCCGGCAAGATCATCCAGATGAGCTCGGTGCACCAGCTGATTCCCTGGGCCGGGCGCGCCAACTATGCCGCCTCCAAGGGCGGGCTCGATCTGCTGATGCGCAGCGTGGCCCAGGAAGTGGGCGAGCAGCGTATTCGCGTCAACGCCATCGCGCCGGGGGCCATCCGCACCGCGATCAACCGCGAGGCCACCCAAGGCGAGGCGGCCGACAAGCTTCTCGAACTGATTCCCTATGGCCGCATCGGCGACGCCCAGGACATCGCCAATGCGGTGGTGTGGCTGGCTTCCGACAGGGCCGATTACGTCCACGGCACCACGCTGTTCATCGATGGCGGCATGAGCCTTTACCCGGAGTTTCGTGACAATGGCTGATATCCAGGATCGTCAGATGCCCATCGAGGCCCACGGTATCATCGGCGACATGCGCAGTGCCGCGTTGGTGGCCGACAGCGGTTGCGTGGACTTCTTCTGCTGGCCGGACTTCGACAGCCCGTCGATCTTCAGCGCCTTGCTCGATACGCCCCAGGCCGGCGTCTTCCAGCTGGCCCCGGACTTGCCCGAGGCGCGCCGCCAGCAACTCTACCTGCCCGATACCAACGTGCTGCAGACCCGCTGGCTGGACGAGCAGGCGGTGGTGGAGTGCACCGACCTGATGCCGATCAACGCCGATGTCGACGCCGCGCCGCGGCTGATCCGCAATATCCGCGTGGTCTCCGGCAGTGCCACCATCCGCCTGCGCTGTCGGGTGCGCCACGATTACAGCCGCGCCGATACGCTGGCCCAGATCGATGGCGACGATGTGCTGTTCCACGCGCCAGGGCAGCCCAGCCTGCGGTTGTCGGCGAGCCAGCCGTTGCGTATCGACGAGCACTGCGCCGTCGCCGAATTCGAGCTGCGCGAAGGCGAGCATGCGGAGTTCGTCCTGGGCGCGACGGATGATCCGCTGGTGGCTGCCGGGGCCTGCGAGCATTGCCTGCAGGAAACCCTGAAGTACTGGCGGCGCTGGATGAAACAGTCCAATTACCGCGGCCGCTGGCGCGAGATGGTGCATCGCTCGGCCCTGGCGCTCAAGCTGCTGACCTCGCGCAAGCACGGCGGCATCATCGCCGCCGCCACCTACGGCCTGCCGGAGGCGCCGGGTGGCGAGCGCAACTGGGATTACCGCTACACCTGGATCCGTGATGCCTCGTTCACCGTCTACGCCTTCATGCGCCTGGGCTTTTCCGAAGAGGCCAACGCCTTCATGCGCTGGGTGCGCGCGCGTGTCGACGACTGCT
The DNA here is from genome assembly GCF_031119625.1 of Pseudomonas sp. G34. Classification (GTDB taxonomy): domain Bacteria; phylum Pseudomonadota; class Gammaproteobacteria; order Pseudomonadales; family Pseudomonadaceae; genus Aquipseudomonas. The sequence continues at coordinate 24,335 of NZ_JAVHZV010000020.1, read as the reverse complement.
CGGAAACCCCGGCGCACCTGCGCATTCTCTACAGCCTGGAAGGTCAGCATCATCTGCCGGAAACCTCCCTCAAGCATCTCTCGGGGCATGGCGGTGCTCGCCCGGTGCGCATCGGCAACGAAGCCCACGAACAGACCCAGCTGGATATCTTCGGCGAGCTGCTGGATGCCGTGTACCTGGCCAACAAGTATGGCGAAGCGATTTCCCACGAGGGCTGGAAGCATGTGGTGGGCATCGTCGATCAGGTCTGCGACAGCTGGCAGCAGAAGGATGTGGGCATCTGGGAAATCCGTGGCGAAGAGCAGCATTTCCTGCACTCGCGGCTGATGTGCTGGGTCGCCCTGGACCGCGCCATCCGCCTGGCCCAGAAACGTTCGCTGCCGGCGCCCTTCGCGCGCTGGAACGACGAGCGTCAGGCCATCCATGACGATATCTGGAACAACTTCTGGGACCAGGACTGCGGCCACTTCGTGCAGCGCATCGGCTGTCAGGGCGTCGACGGATCCATGCTGCTGATGCCACTGATGCGTTTCGTCGCCGCCACCGACCCGCGCTGGCTGGCCACCCTGGAAGCCATCGAGCAGCAGCTGGTGCGCGACGGCATGGTCTATCGCTACCGCACCGATGACGGCCTGGAGGGCGAGGAGGGTTCCTTCATGGCCTGCTCGTTCTGGTACGTGGAATGCCTGGCCCGCGCTGGCCGGCTGGAAAAGGCCCACCTGGAGTTCGAGCAGCTGCTGCGTTACGCCAACCCCCTGGGCCTGTACGCCGAAGAGCTGGACAAGCGCGGCCATCACCTGGGCAATACGCCCCAGGCGCTGAGCCACCTGGCGCTGATCAGCGCGGCCAGCTTTCTCGATCACCGGCTCAGCGGCGAGCGCACCACCTGGCAGCCCTGACAGGGCTGCCATCCATGCATTTCTAGCGCTTGCTCTGCAGCCCGGACCAGGCGACCGCGCCGAGAATCAGCAAACCGCCGAGCAGCATGCCGGCGGTCGGCACGGTGCCGAAGATAAGCCAGGCACCGGCGATGGCGTAGATCGGCTCCATGGTGATCACCACTGCCGCGGTGTGCGCGCGTACATGGCGCAGCGAGGCGATGAACAGGCTGTAGGCGAGGGCCGTACACAACACGCCGAGCGCCGCCAGCTGCCACCAGTCCCCGGTACTGATGGTCGGCACTTCCGGCAGGCACCAGAACAGCAGGGCCAGGCTGATGGCCAGGCATTGCCACCAGCAGGACACCAGGCCATCGACCCTGCCAGAGACATGCTTGTTGGCCACGGCAATCGCCGCATACACCGCGCCGGACAGCACGCCGTAGAGCAACCCGACGGTGGCGCCATCGCGCAGATCGAATGACGGGGTGATCAGCAGCAGCCCGATCGACACCAGCAGCAGAATCCAGCGATCGCTGCGCCCCAGGCGCTGGCCGAACACCACGCGTTCGATCAAGGCGGTGAAGGCGGGGAACGAGGCAAAGCCCAGGGTCGCCACGGCGACCCCGCCGGTTTGCACCGCCATGAAGAACAGCAGCCAGTGCGCGCCCAGCGTCACGCCGGTGGCCAGCAGCTTGGCCGCGGTGGGCGTGCTGACGCCGCGCCAGGGCCGCTTGCCCAGGCATAGGCAGAACAGGCTCAGCGCCAGCAGCGCGAAGGCTGAGCGGCCAAGCACGATCATGCTGGCGCTGACGTTGAGCGACTCGCCGAACAGGGCCGAGACGCCGACCAGCAGGGCGGCGCCGTGGAGTTGCAGGTGGGCGGTGCGAAGACTCATCGGGTAGAACGCCTGAAAATGTCGCGCAGGGCAGAGGCCGTTTGCGCCGCATGCTAAAGCGCGCGGGCCGGCAGGCCTCTAAGGTGCCGGTTGCCGCGCGCGCTGAAAAGCAGTTTTGATCCGCCACGCTGTCAGGAAACGACGCTTCGGCTCGACTTCAGCGCGTTGACTGCAAAAAAAGGCGGGAGCGGACGTTGGTGCATTACCACAATGAATCGCTGAGTGGTGGCTTCTGCGTTGTCGCAGCCTCTTTACGTCGTCTAAAGGATCGTCACCAGGTTCTCAGGAAACGATCTTCACCGGCGTTTCCATCGCCTGGCGCTCTTCGGTCACCCGGGCCAGCGCCTGCTCCTTGGTGATCTGGCAGCGTGGGGTGAGCAGCGACACCACCACGCCCGCCACCACGGCCGCGATAACCGCGGGAATGCTGGGGTTGCCCCAGTAGGCGCTCCAGCCGGCATGGCTGATGATCGCCAGCGAGGTGCTGGAGGCCGCGACCAGGGTGGCAATCGCGCCTTGCCAGTTGTAGCGGCCCCAGAACTTGCCGAGGATGGCGCAGACGAACATGCCGGCCATGACCGTGGCGATCATTTTGGTGATGTAGCTGATGATGTTGTCCGAGGTGAGGGCGAAGGCCAGCGCCATGCCGATGGTGAACAGCAGGGCGAAGCGCGAATAGCGCACCACGCGGTCGGCCGGCGGCGTATGGCCGGTGACCAGGATGTAGAGGTCGCGCATCATGATCGACACGCCGGCCAGGGCATCCGAGCTGGCGCTGGACATGGTCGCGGAAAGCCCGGCGATCATCACCAGCAAGCCCAGCCAGAGCGGCAACACCTGGGTGGCCAGGAATGGGAAGGCGTAATTGCTGTTTTCCAGATTCGGCGCCAGGGTGTGCGCGGCCATGCCGATGATCGCCGGAATGATGGAAAAGCCCAGGTACAGGATGCCGGTGAACACGAAGGAGCGGCGCACGCTGCCGACCGAGTCCGCCGAATAGATGCGCTGGCGAAAGGACGGCGTGGCCAGCACGCCGATGGCGACCACGGCGGCAAGGGAAATCGCCGGGATCAATCCCAGGCTGCTGATGCCCAGAAAACCGGTGGTGCTGATGTCCATGTTGTCGGCCAGGTGCTCGAAGCCACCGATCTCGATCAGCGCGAATACCGCCATGGCGATGAAGCCGATGAACAGCAGGATGGCCTGGATGGTGTCGGTCCACACCACGGCCAGGTAGCCGCCGATGACGCAGTACAGGCCGAAGCCGATGGCGACCACGAATTTCGCGGTGTTCAGGTCGATGTCGGTGATCCACGCCAGGTACATGCCGCCGCCGAGGATATGCGCGCCCAGCCAGCCGATGCTGGCGATGTAGATCAGCAGCGCCACCACGTTGCGCACCACCCGGCTGCCGCCCACGTAGTAGGCCAGCTCCTCGCTCATGGTCATGAAGCGCAACTTGCGCACCGAGGCGAACAGCACCGCCAGCAGCAGAATGCCGATGGCCCCGCCGATGCCGTACAGCGCGCCGGCCCAGCCGTTGTTGTAGCCGAAGCCCACCGCGCCCATGCTCGAGCCGGTGCCGACCATGGTCGCGACGGTGGTGCCGATGGTGAGAAACAGCGGAATGCTGCGCCCGCCGAGGAGAAAGTCATCGCCGCTGGAGCGGTGATTGCGCGACACCCACCAGCCCAGCGCGATCATGGCCAGGAGGTAGACGAAGAAACTGCCGAGAAAGATGTTGCTGTTCATACCTGACCTCAGATTGGAATGATTGTTGATCGAGGTGGCTGTCAGCGAGCCGGGCAACCTGGCGCCGGCTCGGTACTGCGGTGATGAAGGGTGCTGCTCTTCTGGCTAGGGGGTCAGGCGCGCGAGGCCTTGAAGCACTTCACGTCGACCTCGACCTTGCAGTCCACCACCAGGTCCTGGACGCTGCAGATGCGCGCCGGTGGGTGGTCGCCGAAGATCTCCTTGAATACCTTGTTGAACGAGCTGAAGTAGCGCGCATCGGTGAGCACGGTGGTCACGTGCACCACGTCTTCGACTCCGTAGCCGGCCTCGGCCATGATGTCGAGGCAGTTCTGGAAGGCCAGGCGCGATTGTTCGATGATGCCGCCTTCGACCACCTCGCCGTCCTTCATGGGCGTCTGGCCGGACACGTAGAGCCAGCCGCCGGCCTCCACCGCGCGTGAGAAGGGCAGCTTCTGCCCGCCGGTTCCGGTTCCGCCTTCGGCGCCATAACGTTTGATGCTCATGGGTTTTCTCCTTGGATCATGATCAGGATTGGGGGGATTGAGAGGGGCGTGTGAGCAGGCGGCCGGCGCGCGCTTCGAGCTGCCCGTGGCGGTAGGCCACTGCGCCGTTGACCACCACCAGTTCGATGCCCTGCGCCGCGGCGATGGGGTTGGCGAAGGTGGCGCGGTCGCGCACCTCGGCGAAGTCGAACAGCGTCAGGTCGGCAAAGGCGCCGACGCGCAGCTCGCCGCGGTCGAACAGGCCGAAGTTGCGGGCCGACAGCCCGGTCATCTTGTGAATGGCTGCGGGCAGGCTGAACAGGCCCAGGTCTCGGCAGAAATACCCGATCACCCGCGGAAACGCGCCCCACAGCCGGGGGTGCGGGTGGGGGTCGTTGGGCAGGCCGTCGGAGCCGACCATGCTCAGCGGGTGCTGCAGGATGCGCTGCATGTCGTCTTCGGCCATGTTGTGATACACCGCGCCGGCCGGCTGCAGGCGCCGCGCGGCATCGAGCAGCGAGACGCCCCAGCTGGCCGCGATGGCTTGCAGGGTCTGGCGGGCCATCTGCGGGTGTGGGTCGGACCAGGTGATGAATATCTCGAAGTCGTCGGTGACCTGGCCCAGGTCCAGGGTCGATGAACCGGCGGTGTAGGGGTAGCAGTCGCAGTGGCAGCTGTGCTGCCGCGCCGCCCGCTCGAGTTTTTCCAGGGCCAGGGGCGCCGTGCCCCAGTTGCCGACGCCGGCGCACTTGAGGTGGGAGATCACCAGTGGCGCCTGGCCATGGCGGGCGGTCGCCACGGCCTCGTCCATGGCGTCGAGCAGCCCGGCGAACTCGTCGCGAAGGTGGGTGGTATAGAGTCCGCCGGCTGCGCCGACCTCTTCGACCAGGGCGTGCATCTCCGCCGCGGGCGCGTGTCGCGCATTCATGTAGGCCAGCCCCGAGCTCAGGCCGATGGCACCCTCGGCCAGGGCCTGGCGCAGGGCGCTGCGCATCTGGCGGATTTCCTCGGTGCTGGCCGGGCGGTCGAAACTGTCCATCACAGTGGCGCGCAACGCGGTATGACCGACCAGTGCCGCGACGTTGACGCTCGGCTGCGCCGCGCTGACCGCTTCGGCGTAGGCGGCGAACGTCGGGTAGCGGAAATCCTCGAGGCGGCCCAGGAGATTCATGGGGTCTGGCACGCCGGGCCCGGGCAGGCGCACCGGCGAGGCGCTGATCCCGCAGTTGCCGACGATGACCGTGGTGATGCCCTGGGTGAGCTTGGGCAGCATCTGCGGCATGCGGATGACGTTGCTGTCGTCGTGGGTGTGCACGTCGATGAAGCCGGGAGACAGGCAGCGGCCGTGGCCCTCGATACAGGTGTCGGCTGACCAGTCGCGCAGGTCGCCGAGCGCGACGATGCGCTCGCCGCGTACGGCCAGGTCACCCTGGTAGGGCGCGGCGCCGGTGCCATCGATGAGCTGTACGTCGCGAATCAGCAGGTTGGCGTGCGGTGACATGCCTCAGTCTCCCAGCGGCTGGCGGTTGTCGCCGCCACGGTGGCTGTCGAGGGTCAGTTTCAGGCGCCGCAGTTTGTCGCGCGAGCGCTGCCGATGGCGCAGCGCCAGGCTCATGGCAAGCACGTCGATGGCCGCCAGCATGGCGTAGCGCGATGACGAGGGGTGATAGATGAAGTCGGTCTCCCGGGCGGCAATCGGCAGGATCACGTTGGCCTGCTGGGCCAGGGGTGAATCCGAGGCGGTCAGCGCCAGCACCTGGGCGTCGTAACTGCGGGCGATGCGCGCCGCGTCGACGATCTCCGGGGTGAAGCCGGTCACCGACAGCGCCACCACCACATCGCCGGGGTCGAGCGTGGCGGCGACCATGCGCGGCATCAGCGCCTGGGAGTACGAACTGACGGCATAACCCAGGCGCACCAGGCGGAATTGCATCTCCTGGGCGAGCACCACCGAGCCGCCACCGGCGCCGAAGATGACGATCTGCCGGGCGCCGTCGAGCAGGTCGAGGGCGCCCTCGATATCGGCGTTGGCGATCAGCTCGCGGTTGAGGTCGAGGGTCTGCTTGGCGATCTCGTACACCGCGCCGATGCCGTCTTCTTCGCTGGCCTCTTGAATGAAGCGGCGGCCCACGGCGAGCGATTGCGCGAGGCGCAGCTTGAGTTCGCGCACGTCCTGGCAGCCGATGGACTTGGCGAAGCGGGTGACGCTGGCATCGCTGACACCGGCACGGGCGGCGATGCTGGAGATGTTGGCGCTGGTCACGAAATCGATATCGTCGATGATCATGGCCGCGACCTTGCGCTCGGCTTCGCGCAGGGTCGGGTAGCGTTCGGTGATGCGCGACAGGATGTCGATTTCCAGATTCACTTCAGGGCTCCGAGGCAGACCCAGGGCACGGCCGGAACAGCCGCGCATGGCCTTTGTTAATTTCTAACTTAAAAAAATTATTTGTGATAGTTATTTTCCGTGATTCAATCCAGGTGACCCCGCAAGGCGCCGTTGCAGCCTTTCGCACCCCGAAAATCGAGAGGGATCCAGACATGAAACCTGCTGAGCTGAACAGCATGGAGAAGGCCGCGATCATCGGAACCGGGCGCGCCTTGCTGCGCGATGTCAGCCTGCCGGCCGCGGTGGTGTACCAGGCGCCACTGGCGCACAACATCGCCTGGATGCAAGCCTTCGCCGAGCGCCACGCTGCGCGGCTGGCGCCCCACGGCAAAACCACCATGACGCCGGCGCTGTTCCATCGCCAGCTCGCAGCCGGGGCCTGGGGCATTACCCTGGCCACCGCCACCCAGTGCGCGGCAGCGTTCGAGCACGGCGTGACGCGCCTGCTGATGGCCAACCAACTGGTCGGCGCGGCGAACATGGCAGTGGTGGCCGAGTTGATCGCCAGGGGTGCGGAATTCCACTGCGTGGTCGACAGCGTGGCCAATGTCCGCGCGCTGGATGAGTTCTTCGCCGCCCGCGGCGTGCGCCTGCAGGTGATGATCGAGCTGGGCGTCGAGGGTGGCCGTTGTGGCGTGCGCAACGATGACGAGCTGGAGGCGCTGCTGCTGGCGCTGGAGCAGTCGAGCGCCCTGGTGTTGTCCGGTATCGAGGGCTACGAGGGCATCATCGGCGGGCAGACGCCGATTGCCGATGTGCGGGCCTATGGCGCGCGCCTGGTTGACACCCTGATGCGCCTGAAACGCAGCCATGCCTTTACGGGCGACAAGCCGGTGGTCACCGCGTCCGGCTCGAAGTGGTTCGACCTGATCGCCGAAGCCTTCGACCGCGCCGATCTGCGTGGCCAGTACATCCCGTTGCTGCGCCCCGGCTGCTACGTGGTGCATGACCACAAGCTGTATGCCGGGGCGATGGAGGAGGTCAAGGCGCGGCATGCGGATCTCGAGGGCGAGTTGTTGCCCGCCCTGGAAGTGTTCGCCCATGTGCAGTCGCTGCCCGAGCCGGGCCTGGCCATCGTCGCGCTCGGCAAGCGCGACATCGGCTGCGACCCCGACTTGCCGATGCCCCAGCGCCTGTACCGAGACGGCCGGGCCGCGCAGGACGTGCGCGGCTGGGGCGTGCGCATGATCATGGACCAGCACCTGTTCCTGTCGGTGCCGGCCGGCGCCACCCTGGAGGTCGGCGACATTATTTCCTTCGGCACCTCGCACCCCTGTCTCACCTTCGACAAATGGCGGCAGGTGCTGCTGGTCGACGAGGCGTTGAACGTGGTGGAAGCGATGCCGACGTATTTCTGATTGTCCGGCAGATGGCCCATTCAACCCTGCTGCACGCCGATACGGGAGCTTCCATGTCGACCCCAACCAACCAGACATCGCCGATAACGGTCGGCCTGATCGGCGAGTGCATGGTCGAGCTGCAACGGCACGCTGACGGCGGCATGCGCCAAGGCTTCGGCGGCGATACGCTGAACACGGCGGTCTACCTCAGCCGCCTGTGCCGCGGCGAGGGCGTGACGGTCGACTACCTCACCGCCCTGGGTGACGACCCCATGAGCCAGGCGATGCGCGCACGCTGGCGTGACGAGGGCGTCGGGGATGGCCGCGTGCGCGTGCTGGCGGACCGGTTGCCGGGTCTGTACATGATCGAGACCGACGCCCAGGGCGAGCGGAATTTTCTCTATTGGCGGGGCGAATCCGCCGCCCTTCATTGCTTCGATGGCCCGGGCGCCGATGCGCTGCTGGCGGCTCTTGGCGACTATCACACGCTGTATCTCAGTGGCATCAGCCTGGCCATCCTCACCGTCGAGGGGCGTGAGCGTCTGCTGCAGGCCCTGGGCCAGGCGCGCAGCCGAGGTACGCGGATAATCTTCGACAACAACTACCGGCCGCGCCTGTGGCCCGGTGCGGCCGAGGCGCGAAAGCACTACGAAGCGCTGCTGGGCCTGGTGGACATTGCGCTGGTCACCTGGGAGGACGACGTCGCCGTGTTCGGGTTCGCCACGCCGGAGCAGCTCTTCGATCACTACGCTGGGCTCGGCGTGGGCGAGGTGGTGGTCAAGCGGGGTGCGCGCAGCTGCCTGCTGCAAAGCGCCGATGGCCGCGCCGAGGTGGCCCCCGAACCGGTCGAGCAGGTGGTCGACACCACGGCCGCCGGCGATTCCTTCAGCGCAGCCTACCTGGCCGCTCGCCTGGGTGGCGGCCAGCCCGAGGCGGCGGCACGCTGGGGGCACCGCCTGGCGGGCAGGGTGATCCAGCACCCGGGCGCACTGATCCCTGTGCAGGCGATGCCGAACATGCCGGCGCTCGGCTGACTGGCTGCATCGCCTGGTGCCAGGGCCGTCCGCGTCGTGGCCCTGGTGAGGCCAGTTGCGCTATCTTCCGGGGTCCCTGATTACGCTTCGTTGAGGATCGCCTTATGAGCTGCGCCGTTTTGGGTATCGACCTTCCGATCATCCAGGCACCCATGGCGGGCACCGCCACACCGGCTCTTGCCGCGGCGGTCAGCAATGCGGGCGGGCTGGGCTCGATTTCCATCGCTGCGGTGCAGGCCGAGGCCGGCCGGCAGATGATCCGGGAAACCCGCGCGGTCACCCGCAAACCCTTCAACATCAACGTGTTCTGCCACCGCCTGAGCGTTGCCGATAGCGACAAGCAGCAGGCCTGGCTGGCGCACCTGCAGCCTTATTTCGCCGAGTTTGGCGCCGCTGCGCCAGAGGCTATCCGTGATATCTACTGCAGTTTCCAGGAGGATGAAGGGCAGTTGCAGGTGCTCCTGGAAGAGCGCCCGCCCATCGTCAGCTTTCATCTGGGCCTGCCCCCGCAGGAGCGTATCGATGCCCTGAAGCAGGCCGGCATCACCCTGCTGGCCTCGGCCACGACTCTGGAGGAAGGGGTGTTGGCCCAGGAGGCGGGCATCGACATCGTCGTCGCCCAGGGCATCGAGGCCGGCGGCCACCGCGGCGTGTTCGAGCCGCAGCGTGGCGATCAGGGCATCGGCACCCTGGCCCTGGTGCGGGTGCTGGTCAAGCACCTGTCGTGCCCGGTGATTGCCGCTGGCGGCATCATGGACGGCGCCGGTATCGCCGCGGTCATGAACCTGGGCGCCTGCGCCGCGCAACTGGGTACTGCGTTCATTCTCTGCCCGGAGTCGGCCGCCAACCAGGCCTATCGGCGCATGCTGGGCAGCCAGCGGGCGCAGGTGACCCAGGTCACCTCGGTGATTTCCGGGCGCCCGGCGCGTGGCATCGTCAATCGGTTCATGGTTGAGGTGGGCGCCCCCGGCCACCCTGAGGTGCCGGGGTTTGGTATCGCCTACGATGCCGGCAAGCAGCTGATCGCCGCCGCCGGCAAGGCCGGCAACGCCGAATTCGCGGCCCATTGGGCCGGGCAGGGTGCGGCACTGGCGCGCGCGATGCCGGCGGCGGAGCTGGTGGGCGTGCTGCACCGCGAGTACCTGGCGGCTCGCGCCTGAGATGTTTTTCAGTCACGACTGAAGAGCGCGGGGGCCGACGCAGCCGTCGGCCCGGGTGAGAAGCCGCGTGGTTCAGGCCGAGTGCAGCTGCACTTCCTCGATGCTGTCGACGCGGCTGGGGGCTTCGACGCCGGTCAGTTCACTGATCAGCACCCATTGCTGATCCAGCTCGCGGCTCACCGCGCCGAGGCGGGTGATCATCTTCGAGGCGGCAGAGCGAACGCCGCTGTCGTCGCTGCGCAGCAGATCGAATGACAGGGCCGTCATGGCGGCAGTCATATGGGTGATGCTGCGCGAGGTGAGGGTGAGCAGTTCGGTCAGCTGTTGTTCTTTGGCGTTCATCTCATGCTTCCTTGTCTGGACGAGCTATGCACAGCATTGAAGGGAACCTGCGTCAGGCCATCAGATCCTTGATGGGCCGCCAGTACGACGCCGTTCACGATAGGGCGTCGCGCTGTGGTCAAAATGATATCACCGTCACGCCGGGGGCTGGCAATATGCCGCAGCCGGCTGAATGAAAATATTTTTCATGCCTGCCGCGCCCGTCGCTGGTCAGCGGGATCCCTTGCCGAGCCATTCATCGCGATGGGTACTGCCGATAAATGTTAGTCGACCCGTGCGCCGGAGCAGCCGCAACGTTTAAACTGCGCCTCGCCGGCCGACGGACGGGTCTCGTCAGGCCCCCGGCTGGCGACGGCACTGTAAGAAGTTGTCGCATGCCGGCAAGGCCGGCCCATGAGCACCCCCTACAATCTTTCGCATCGCAGGCCTGCCCGGTCTGCGTGTCTCGTCAGGAGAGTCCCGATGTCCGTTCCGCACGACCCGGTGCAACGCGCCGATTTCGACCAGGTGATGGTGCCCAGCTACGCGCCGGCTGCGTTCGTGCCGGTTCGCGGCGCCGGTTCGCGCGTCTGGGACCAGAGTGGTCGTGAGCTGATCGACTTCTCCGGCGGCATCGCCGTCAACGCCCTGGGCCATGCCCACCCGGCGCTGGTCAAGGCGCTGACCGAGCAGGCCGGCAAGCTGTGGCACGTTTCCAACGTGTTCACCAACGAGCCGGCGCTGCGCCTGGCCAAGAAGCTGGTGGATGCCACCTTTGCCGAGCGCGTGTTCCTCTGCAACTCGGGCGCCGAAGCCAACGAGGCCGCCTTCAAGCTGGCGCGTCGCGTGGCCCACGACCGTTTCGGTGCCGACAAGTACGAGATCATCGCGGCCACCAACAGCTTTCACGGCCGCACCCTGTTCACCGTCAGCGTTGGTGGCCAGCCGAAGTATTCCGATGGTTTCGGGCCGAAGATCCAGGGCATCACCCACGTGCCCTACAACGACCTCGAGGCCCTGAAGGCGGCGATCAGCGACAAGACCTGCGCGGTGGTCATCGAGCCGATCCAGGGCGAAGGTGGCGTGCTGCCGGCTGACCTGGCATACCTGCAGGGCGCGCGTGAGCTGTGCAACCAGCACAACGCGCTGCTGGTGTTCGACGAAGTGCAGAGCGGCGTCGGCCGCTCCGGTCATCTGTATGCCTACCAGCACTACGGCGTCACGCCGGACGTGCTGTCCAGCGCCAAGAGCCTGGGCGGCGGTTTCCCGATCGCCGCGATGCTGACCACCGAGGCGCTGGCCAGCCACCTGGCGGTCGGCACCCACGGCACCACCTATGGCGGCAACCCGCTGGGCTGCGCGGTCGCCGAGGCGCTGCTCGATGTGGTCAACACGCCTGAGGTGCTCGAAGGCGTCAAGGCCAAGCACCAGCGCTTCAAGTCGCGTTTGCTGCAGATCGGCGAGAAATACGCCGTGTTTTCCGGCGTGCGCGGCATGGGCCTGCTGATCGGTGCGGTGCTCTCCGATGCCTGGAAAGGCAAGGCGCGGGCGTTCTTCGATGCGGCGGCCGAGGAGAACCTGATGATCCTGCAGGCCGGCCCTGACGTGGTGCGCTTCGCCCCCAGCCTGGTGGTCGAGGATGCCGACATCGACGAAGGCCTGGATCGTTTCGAGCGTGCCGTGGCCAAGCTGGCGGGCGCCTGATCCCGGGCTCGGGCGGCTGGGCGCCGCCCGCTCAATTCGCTGCGTCGGCAGGTGCCGGCCAGCGCCATGGATGATGATTCTCGTTGCCAGGGCGGCCATGCCCCAGCCTTGCTGAAGGAGTGACCCCATGCTGGTTATGCGCCCTGCGCGAATGACCGACCTCGCCGAAGTGCAGCGCCTGGCCGCGGACAGCCCGGTGGGCGTGACCTCGTTGCCCGACAATGCCGAGCGGCTGCGCGACAAGATCGCCGCCTCGGAAGCGTCGTTCGCCGCCGAGGTCAGTTTCAACGGTGAGGAACGCTACTTCTTCGTGCTCGAAGACAGCGAGACCGGCCGCCTTTGCGGCTGCTCGGGCATCGTCGCCTCGGCCGGCTACTCCGAGCCGTTCTACAGCTTTCGCAACGAGACCTTCGTTCACAACTCCCGCGAGTTGAAGATCCACAACAAGATTCACGTGCTGTCGCTGTGTCACGACCTGACCGGCAACAGCCTGCTGACCAGCTTCTATGTCGAACGCGCGCTGGTCGACAGCGTCTGGGCGGAGCTCAATTCCCGCGCGCGCCTGCTGTTCGCCGCCTGCCACCCGGCGCGCTTCGCCGATGCCATGGTGGTGGAGATCGTCGGCGAGAGCGACGACGCCGGCGAGTCGCCGTTCTGGGATGCGGTCGGTCGGCATTTCTTCGGCATGAGCTACGCCGAGGCCGAGCGCCTGTGCGGGCTGCGCAGCCGCGCCTACCTGGCCGAGCTGATGCCCCACTACCCGATCTACGTGCCGCTGCTGCCAGATACCGCCCAGGAATCCATGGGCCTGGTGCATCCGCGTGCCCAGGTCTCGTTCGACATCCTGATGCGCGACGGCTTCGAAACCGACCACTACATCGACATCTTCGACGGCGGCCCGACCCTGCACGCGCGCACCTCGGGCATTCGCAGCATCGCCCAGAGCGCGGTGGTGCCGGTGATGCTCGGCGAAGCGGGCGAGGGCGGCCAGGCGTACCTGGTCAGCAACGAGCAACTGCAGGGCTTTCGCGCCGTGGTCGCCGAGCTGAACTGGGCACCCGGCCAGCCCGCGCTGCTCGACCCGCAGACCGCACAGATCCTCGGTGTTGCCGAAGGCGGCCAGGTAAGGCTGGTGGCGGTATGAGCCTGTCAGTGATGAACGCCAGCCGCCTGGCTCGCCATTTCCCGGAGGCAGCATGATCGTTCGCTCCGTACGTGCCGGTGACCTGCCGGCATTGATCGACCTGGCGCGCAGTACCGGCACCGGTCTGACCACCCTGCCGGCCAACGAGGCACGCCTGGCCTACCGGGTCGGCCGCGCCGAGAAGACCTTCGCCGGCGAAGCCGAGCGCGGCGACTGCGACTACATGTTCGTGCTCGAGGATGACGACGGTCGCGTGCTGGGCATCTCCGCCATCGCCGGTGGGGTTGGCTTGCGCGAGTCCTGGTACAACTATCGGGTCGGCCTGACCGTGTGCGCGTCCCAGGAGCTGGGCATCCATCGCCAGGTGCCGACGCTGTTCCTGGCCAATGACCTGACCGGCCATTCCGAGCTGTGCTCGTTGTTCCTGCATGCCGACCATCGCACTGGCCTGAACGGGCGCTTGTTGTCCAAGGCACGCTTGTTGTTCATCGCCGAATTTCGTGAGCAGTTTGGCGACAAGATCATCGCCGAGATGCGTGGCGTGTCCGATGAGCAGGGGCGCTCGCCGTTCTGGGAGTGCCTGGGCCGGCACTTCTTCCGCATGGAGTTTTCCCAGGCGGACTACCTCACTGGTGTCGGCAACAAGGCGTTCATCGCCGAGCTGATGCCGCGCTTTCCGCTCTACACCTGCTTTCTCTCCGAAGCGGCTCGCGAAGTGATCGGCCGGGTCCACCCGGATACCGAGCCGGCGCTGGCGATGCTCAAATCCGAGGGTTTCAGCTACCAGGGCTATGTCGACATCTTCGACGCGGGCCCGGCCATCGAAGCGGAAACCGCGAAGATCCGCGCGATTCGCGACAGCCAGCTGCTGGTGTTGGCCATCGGCACGCCGGGCGACGATGCGCCGGTGTACCTGGTGCACAACCGCAAGCAGGCGGATTGCCGGATCACCGCGGCCCGGGCGCGCATGGCCGCCGGTACCCTGGTGGTCGACCCGCTGACCGCCAGGCGTCTGCGCCTGAATGTCGGTGATCAGGTGCGGGCCGTGCCCCTGGCGGTAAAGGCCTGAGCAACTCATTGATGTGAGCAGGGGCGGTGCGCCGTCCCGAGCGGTAATGTCGGCAGAGAGCGGCAGCCGTTACAGGTAACGGGTCATCGCCCAGCGCTGGCCTGTGCAACCGTGAAGCCTGGAGTGATAGACCATGAGCACGCATTACATTGCAGGTCTCTGGCAGCTAGGACAGGGCGATGCCCTGGAGTCCCTCAACCCGGTCAGCCAGCAGGTACTCTGGACGGGCCGCGAAGCCGACGCGAGCCAGGTCGAGGCGGCCGTGCAGGCCGCCCGTGAGGCCTTTGCCGAGTGGGCCGCAGCGCCCCTGGGCGAGCGCATCGCCGTGCTCGAACGCTTCGCCGCGGTGCTGACGGCGCGGCAGGACGAGCTCGCCCGCACCATCGGCGAGGAGACCGGCAAACCGCTGTGGGAAGCCGCGACCGAGGTCGCCAGCATGATCGGCAAGGTGGCCATCTCGATCCGCAGCCATGCCGAACGTAGCGGCCAGCGCAGCGGCGCCCAGGGCAGCGTGTTGCGCCACAAACCCCATGGCGTGGTCGCCGTGTTCGGCCCGTACAACTTCCCGGGCCATCTGCCCAACGGGCATATCGTGCCAGCGCTGCTGGCCGGCAACACGGTGGTGTTCAAGCCCAGCGAGCAAACCCCGAAGGTCGCCGAGCTGACGCTCGCGTGCTGGATCGAGGCCGGGCTGCCGGCCGGCGTGCTGAACCTGCTGCAAGGCGGGCGGGAAACCGGTGCCGCGCTGGCGGCCCACCCGGGTATCGACGGCCTGTTCTTCACCGGTTCCAGCCGCACCGGCAACCTGCTGCATGCCCAGTTCGGCGGCCACCCGGAAACCATCCTGGCCCTGGAAATGGGCGGCAACAACGCGCTGATCGTCGATCGGCTGGTTGATATCGATGCGGCGGTGTATTGCATCATCCAGTCCGCGTTCCTCTCTGCCGGCCAGCGCTGCACCTGCGCACGGCGCCTGCTGGTACCGGAGGGCGAGTGGGGCGACGGCCTGCTGGCGCGGCTGGTCAGCGTGGCCGCCAGCCTCAAGGTTGGCACCTTCGATGCCGAGCCGGCACCGTTCATGGGCGCGGTGATCTCCCTGGACGCTGCCCAGCACCTGCTCAAGGTGCAGGAGCGGCTGATCGACAAGGGCGCGCGGCCGCTGCTGGACATGAGCCAGCCGCTCGCCGGTGCAGCGCTGCTGACGCCGGGGATCATCGACGTCAGTGCCGTGCAGCCGCGTGCCGATGAAGAAGTGTTCGGACCCTTGCTGCAGGTGATTCGCTACGCCGATTTCGACGCGGCCATCGTTGAGGCCAATGCCACCCGTTTCGGGCTGGCGGCCGGCTTGCTGTCCGATTCGCGCGAGCGCTACGAGCAGTTCTGGCTGCGCAGTCGTGCCGGCATCGTCAACTGGAACAAGCCGCTCACTGGTGCTGCCAGTGCCGCGCCGTTCGGCGGTGTCGGCGCCTCGGGCAATCATCGCCCCAGCGCCTACTACGCGGCGGATTACTGCGCCTATCCGGTTGCCTCGCTGGAAAGCGAGCAGCTGCTGTTGCCCGACAGCCTGGCTCCGGGAGTGAGCCTATGAGGCTTCCTGGCGCTCCAGCCTGTGAGCTGAATATCGATGGGTTGGTCGGCCCCACGCATAACTACGGCGGTTTGTCGTACGGCAACGTTGCCTCGCAGAACAACTGCCAGGTTGCCTCCAATCCGCGCGAGGCGGCGCGCCAGGGCCTGGCCAAGATGAAGGCGCTGATGGACATGGGCTTCGCCCAGGCAGTGCTCGCTCCTCAGGAACGGCCGGATGTGCAGGCGCTACGGGCCTGCGGCTTCTCCGGCAGCGATGCCCGGGTAATCGAGACGGCGGCGCGCGAGGCCATGCCGCTGCTGGTGGCCAGTTGCTCGGCCTCGAGCATGTGGACAGCCAATGCGGCGACCGTCAGCCCCAGCGCCGATACCGCCGACGGGCGCGTGCATTTCACCGCCGCCAACCTCAACTGCAAGTTTCACCGCTCCATCGAGCACCCCACCACCAGCCGGGTGCTGGCGGCGATGTTCGCTGACGAGCGCTATTTCGCCCACCACGGCGCCTTGCCGGCGGTCAGCCAGTTCGGCGACGAGGGCGCTGCCAACCACACCCGTTTCTGCCGCGACTATGGCGAGCGGGGCGTGGAGTTCTTCGTGTTCGGCCGCAGTGCCTTCGACCTGCGGCTGCCGGCGCCGCAGCGTTACCCGGCGCGCCAGACCCTGGAGGCGTCCCAGGCCGTGGCGCGGCTACATGGCCTCGCCGATGATGCCGTGGTATTCGCCCAGCAGAACCCGGCGGTGGTCGATCAGGGCGTGTTCCATAACGACGTGATCGCGGTGGGCAACGGCCAGGTGCTGTTTCACCACGAGGACGCCTTTCTCGACAGCGCACGGGTGATCGCTGAACTGGGCGACAAGCTGGCCCGCCTGGGCGGGCAACTGCAGCCGGTGTGCGTACCGCGCCAGGTGCTGGGCGTCGAGGACGCGGTGCGTTCCTACCTGTTCAACAGTCAGCTGTTGAGCCGCGCTGACGGGCGTATGCTGCTGGTGGTGCCGGAGGAGTGCCGCGGCAACCCGCGGGTCTGGGCCTACCTGCAGACCCTGTTGGGCAGCAACGGGCCGATCGCCGAGGTGCGCGCCTTCGACCTCAAGCAGAGCATGCAGAACGGCGGTGGCCCCGCCTGCCTGCGCTTGCGTGTAGCCTTGCAGGCAGAGGAACTGGCGGCGATGAATCCGGGGGTGATGATGACGCCCGCGCTGTATGAGCGACTGCTGCAGTGGGTCGACCGCCACTACCGCGACCGCCTCAGCGAGCAGGACCTGGCCGACCCACAACTGCTCGACGAATGCCGCACGGCGCTGGATGAGTTGACGACAATTCTCCAGCTCGGCGCGGTGTACCCCTTTCAACTCACTTGAAGCGGCTCACCTGCGAGCCACCAACCTACTGGAGTAACCATGAGCGACGCCCTGCAACTGATTCTCGAAGATGCCGACGGCACCCAGCTGGAAACCTCCTGCACCCGTTTTGCCGTAATCTGGCAGGGCAAGGAAGTGTGGATTCAGCAGGTCGGCAACGGCCAGCTGATGATCGGCGTGGATGTCGCCGAGGGCGACAGCGAATACGCCAATCTGCTGCTGCGCCCACTGGCCACCAACCTGGTCAGCCTGGAGCTGGAAATGGAGCCGGCTGACGACGGCGCCGACGACGATCACGTCCATGGCCCGGACTGCAATCACTGAGGTACGCCCATGCTCGCCCTCGGCAAACTGCTCGAACTGACCCTGGCTGGCCATGAGCCGGCTTCGAAGATCCAGTTGACGCCGCAGGGCACGCGCTTGCGCTGGCTGGCCGAGGGCGTGCTTGAGATCACCCCGGCCTGCGGGCGCGACAACGGCATGGACCTGCTGCTGTCGGCCGGTATCCATGGCAACGAGACCGCGCCGATCGAGTTGCTCGACCGCCTGCTGCAGCGCATCGCCCGCAACGAGCTGCAGCCCCATGCGCGGGCGCTGCTGCTGTTCGGCAATCCGGCGGCCATGCGCCGCGGTGAGCGTTTCGTCGAGCAGGACATCAACCGCCTGTTCAGCGGCCGTCATGAGCTGAGCAGCGGTGTCGAGGCGATGCGAGCCTGCGAGCTCGAGCATCTGGTTTCGTCGTTCTTCGTCGACCCTGGCCGCGAGCGCCTGCATTACGACCTGCACACCGCGATCCGCGCCTCACGCATCGAGCAGTTCGCCCTTTACCCCTGGGCCGAGGGGCGTCGCCAGTCGCGCCGCGAGTGCGCCCGCCTGCAGGCCGCCGGCATCGATGCGGTGCTGCTGCAAAGCAAGCCCTCGACCACCTTCAGTGCCTATACCTATGCCGAGCTGGGCGCCGAAGCGTTCACCCTGGAGCTGGGCAAGGCCAGGCCGTTCGGCCATAACGAACTGGTCAATCTGGACCTTCTCGAGTTGCGCCTGCAGGCACTCATCGAAGGCAACGAGCCGCCGATCGACGAGCAGGCCCTCGATCACCTCAAGCTGTTCGCCTTCGCCCGCGAGCTGATCAAGCACAGCGATGCCTTCACCCTGCACCTGCCGGCCGACGTGGAGAACTTCACCGAGTTGGCGCCCGGCTATCTGCTTGCCGAAGACCTGGCCAACAGCCGCTGGGTGGTGGAAGAGCAGGGCGCGCGCATCATCTTTCCCAATCCCAAGGTGCACAACGGCCAGCGGGCCGGCATTCTCATCGTGCCGGCCGAGGCTTCGCTACTGGCCTGAGCGCCGAAACCCCTTCCTTCGCATGCACAGGAGTGCCCATGCCCATCATCGATCTGCGTAGCGACACCGTGACCCAACCGACTGCCGGCATGCGCGAGGCGATGCTGGCCGCCGAGCTGGGCGATGACGTGTACGGCGAAGACCCGACCGTCAACCGCCTCGAACAGCGCCTGGCACAGGATCTGGGGTTCGCGGCCGCGCTGTTCGTACCCACCGGTACCATGAGCAACCTGCTCGGCCTGATGGCCCACTGCGAGCGCGGCGACGAGTACATCGTTGGCCAGCAGGCACACACCTACAAGTACGAAGGCGGCGGCGCGGCGGTGCTCGGTTCCATCCAGCCGCAACCGCTGGACATGGAGCAGGACGGCTCGCTGGATCTGGCCCGGGTCGAGGCGGCGATCAAGCAGGACGACTTCCATTTCGCCCGCACCCGCTTGCTGGCGCTGGAAAACACCATGCAGGGCAAGGTGCTGCCATTGGCGTATCTGGCCGAGGCCCGCGCCTTCACGCGCGACAAGGGCCTGGCGCTGCACCTGGACGGCGCACGGCTGTTCAACGCGTCGGTCAGGCTGGGCGTCGAGGCGCGGGAGATCACCCGGCATTTCGATTCGGTGTCCGTGTGCCTGTCCAAGGGCCTCGGCGCGCCAGTCGGTTCGGTGCTGTGCGGCAGCGAGGCGCTGATCGGCAAGGCCCGGCGCCTGCGCAAGATGGTCGGTGGCGGCATGCGCCAGGCCGGCGTGCTGGCAGCGGCCGGGTTGTATGCGCTGGACCATCAGGTCGAACGCCTGGTCGAGGATCACGCCAATGCCGACTCCCTGGCGGCCGGCCTGCGCGAGCTGGGCTATGCGGTGGAGCCGGTGCAGACCAACATGGTCTACGTGCAGGTCGGCGAGCGTGCGGCAGCGCTGCAGGCTTTTTGTGCCGAGCGCGGCATCCGCCTGAGCGCTGCCCCGCGCCTGCGCATGGTGACTCACCTGGGCGTCGACGCCAGCGCCATGGCCCAGGTGATCGAGGCCTTCGCCGCCTTCCGCGCCTGACGTAACCGCCGGGCAGCGCCAGGTACTGCCCTGGCCGCCGCGGCCCGGGGTTTTCCGGCCATCGCGCTGCCCACAAATAAATCAGCCCATGCCCTAGCCGCCGCGGACAAGCCCGATATAATGCGGGCTTTTGCCGGCTGTGCCGTGGCCGCCTGTTTTCCTGGAAAATGCCAATGAAAAGCGCAGAAATCCGTGAAGCTTTCCTGAGCTTCTTCGAAGAGAAGGGACACACCCGTGTCGCTTCCAGCTCCCTGATTCCGAACAACGACCCGACGTTGCTGTTCACCAACGCCGGCATGAACCAGTTCAAGGACTGCTTCCTGGGCCTGGAAAAGCGCGCCTACACCCGTGCCGCGACCAGCCAGAAGTGCGTGCGCGCCGGTGGCAAGCACAACGACCTGGAAAACGTCGGTTATACCGCGCGTCACCACACCTTTTTCGAAATGCTCGGCAACTTCAGCTTTGGCGACTATTTCAAGCGCGATGCCATCCACTTCGCCTGGGAATTCCTCACCGGCGACAAGTGGCTGAAACTGCCCAAGGACAAGCTCTGGGTCACCGTCTACGCCACCGATGACGAGGCCTACGACATCTGGAACAAGGAAGTCGGGGTGCCGGCCGAGCGGATGATCCGCATCGGCGACAACAAGGGCGCGCCTTACGCCTCCGACAACTTCTGGACCATGGGCGATACCGGCCCGTGCGGCCCGTGCACCGAGATCTTCTTCGACCACGGCGAGCACATCTGGGGCGGCCCACCGGGCTCGCCTGAAGAAGACGGCGACCGTTACATCGAGATCTGGAACAACGTGTTCATGCAGTTCAACCGCACCGCGGACGGCGTGCTGCACCCGCTGCCGGCGCCGAGTGTGGACACCGGCATGGGCCTGGAGCGCATCAGCGCGGTGCTGCAGCACGTCAACTCGAACTACGAGATCGACCTGTTCCAGAGCCTGCTCAACGCCAGCGCCCAGGCCATCGGCTGCGCCAACAACGGCGACGCCTCGCTGAAGGTGGTGGCCGACCACATCCGCTCCTGCAGCTTCCTGATCGCCGACGGCGTCACCCCGTCCAACGAAGGCCGTGGCTACGTGCTGCGCCGCATCATTCGCCGCGCCTGCCGCCACGGCAACAAGCTGGGCGCCAGGGGCAGCTTCTTCCACAAGATCGTCGCGGCCCTGGCCAGCGAGATGGGCGAAGCCTTCCCGGAACTCAAGCAGCAGCAGGCGCACATCGAGCGCGTGCTGAAGACCGAGGAAGAGCAGTTCGCCAAGACTCTGGAGCAGGGCCTGAAGATCCTCGAGCAGGATCTGGCCGAGCTCAGCGGCACGGTGATTCCGGGTGAAGTGATCTTCAAGCTGTACGACACCTACGGCTTCCCGATGGACCTGACCGGCGACATCGCCCGTGAGCGCGAGCTGACCCTCGACGAAGCCGGCTTCGAACGCGAGATGGAAGCCCAGCGCGTCCGTGCCCGTTCCGCCAGTTCCTTCGGTGTGGACTACAACAACCTGGTCAAGGTCGATGCCGATACCCGGTTCCTCGGCTACGGCGCTACCGTGGCCAGTGGCGAGCTGCTGGTGCTGCTGCGCGACGGCCAGTCCGTCGATATCCTGAACGAGGGCGAGGAGGGCGTGGTGGTTCTCGACCAGACGCCGTTCTACGCCGAATCCGGCGGCCAGATCGGTGACTGTGGCTTCCTCGAAGGCCCGGGCGTGCGTTTCGACGTGCGCGATACCACCAAGGTCGGCGGCGCCTGGTTGCACCACGGTGTGGTCAGCAAGGGCAGCCTGAGCGTCGGCGCCACCATCAACGCCGAAGTGGATGCCTCGGTCCGTACCGCCACTGGCCTCAACCACTCGGCCACCCACCTGCTGCACGCCGCGCTGCGCCAGGTACTCGGCGAGCACGTGCAGCAGAAGGGCTCGCTGGTCGACAGCCAGCGCCTGCGTTTCGACTTCAGCCACTTCGAGGCGATCAAGCCCGAGCAAATCAAAGAACTGGAAGAGATCGTCAACCGCGAAGTGCGCCGCAATACGCCGGTGCAGACCGAGGAGATGGACATCGAAAGCGCCAAGGCCAAGGGCGCCATGGCGCTGTTCGGCGAGAAGTACGGCGACAGCGTGCGCGTGCTGACCATGGGCGACGGCTTCTCGGTCGAGCTGTGCGGTGGCATTCACGCCAACCGCACCGGCGACATCGGGGTGTTCAAGATCGTCAGCGAAGGTGGTGTGGCAGCCGGCGTGCGGCGCATCGAAGCGGTTACCGGTGCAGCGGCCTTCGCTTACCTGAACGGTGCGGAAGAGCAGCTCAAGGAAGCGGCCTCGCTGGTCAAGGGCAGCCGCGACAACCTGCTCGACAAACTCTCGGCGGTGCTCGATCGCAATCGCCAGCTGGAAAAGGAACTGGAGCAGCTCAAGGCCAAGGCCGCCAGCGCGGCGGGCAGCGACCTGGCCGGCTCGGCGGTGGAGGTCAAGGGCGTGAAGACGCTCGGTGCGCGCATCGATGGCCTGGATGGCAAAGGCCTGCTGGCACTGGTCGATCAACTGAAGAACAAGCTCGGCAGTGCGGTGATCCTGCTCGGCGGCGTGCAGGACGACAAGGTCGTGCTGGTCGCCGGCGTGACCCAGGATCTGACCGCCAAGCTGAAGGCTGGCGACCTGATGAAGCAGGCCGCTGCAGCCGTCGGCGGCAAGGGCGGCGGCCGTCCGGACATGGCCCAGGGCGGTGGGGTCGATGCGGCCGCACTGGATGGTGCTCTGGCGCTGATCGTCCCGTTCGTCGAGCAGGGCCTCTGAGGCCCGTAACTCAAGCGTGACCACGCTGCTCGCCATGCCCGGCGAGCGGCGCGGTGGTGTGCGGTGTTGTCTGTTTAATGGGCGCCCTTCACGGGCTGAGGCAGCTTTGAAATGGCTTTGATCGTACAGAAATTCGGCGGTACTTCCGTCGGCACCGTCGAGCGAATCGCACAGGTCGCCGAGAAGGTGAAGAAATTCCGCGAAAAGGGTGACGACATCGTCGTCGTGGTATCCGCCATGAGCGGCGAAACCAATCGCCTTATCGACCTGGCCAAGCAGATCAGCGATGACCAGCCGATAGCCCGCGAGCTCGACGTGATGGTGTCCACCGGTGAGCAGGTGACCATCGCGCTGCTGGCCATGGCGCTGATCAAGCGTGGCGTGCCGGCGGTGTCCTACACCGGCAGCCAGGTGCGCATCCTGACCGACAGCTCGCACACCAAGGCGCGCATTCTGAGCATCGATGACAGCAACATTCGCGCCGACCTCAAGGCCGGCCGTGTGGTGGTCGTTGCCGGCTTCCAGGGCGTCGACGAGCACGGCAATATCACCACCCTTGGGCGTGGCGGCTCGGACACCACCGGCGTGGCGCTGGCCGCTGCGCTGAAGGCTGACGAGTGCCAGATCTACACCGATGTAGATGGCGTTTACACCACTGATCCGCGTGTGGTGCCCAAGGCCCAGCGTCTGGAGAAGATCACCTTCGAAGAAATGCTGGAAATGGCCAGCCTGGGCTCCAAGGTGCTGCAAATCCGCTCGGTGGAGTTCGCCGGCAAGTACAACGTCCCGCTGCGCGTTCTGCACAGCTTCCAGGAGGGTCCGGGCACCCTCATTACCCTTGATGAAGAGGAATCCATGGAACAGCCGATCATCTCCGGCATCGCCTTCAATCGCGACGAAGCCAAGCTGACCATCCGTGGCGTACCTGATCTGCCGGGCGTTGCGTTCAAGATCCTCGGCCCGATCAGCTCCGCCAATATCGAAGTGGACATGATCGTGCAGAACGTTGCGCACGATAACACCACCGACTTCACCTTCACCGTGCACCGCAACGACTACCAGAGCGCTCAGCAGGTGCTCGAAGCCACCGCGCGCGAACTCGGCGCCCGGGAAGTGGTCGGAGACGTGAACATTGCGAAAGTGTCTATCGTCGGTGTTGGTATGCGCTCTCATGCGGGTGTTGCTAGTCGCATGTTCGAAGCGTTGGCCAAGGAGAACATCAATATTCAGATGATCTCCACTTCCGAGATCAAGGTCTCGGTTGTCATCGAAGAGAAATATCTGGAATTGGCAGTGCGCGCGCTGCACACTGCGTTCGAACTTGATGCCCCGGCCCGTCAGGGCGATTGAGGCATCCTGCAAAAGGCGCGGTGACCCGCGCCTTTTGTTGTTTTGGTTGGTGTTGGTGGAACTTTCCTTCCGTCCGTGCTGGTCAATACTTGGGTGCTGGCCTGTTGCTGTCGCGTCCGGCCGGCGCTTTTCACGTTTGCAGACTTGTTGTCCGAAATTGAATCCGTAAGGAGAAAGGAATGCTGATTCTGACTCGCCGGGTCGGAGAGACCCTGATGGTGGGTGACGAAGTCACTGTCACCGTATTGGGTGTTAAAGGTAATCAGGTGCGGATTGGCGTCAACGCGCCGAAGGAAGTCGCCGTTCACCGCGAAGAGATTTACCAGCGCATCCAAAAAGAGAAGGGCGAAGAACCAAACCATTAATTTTTCTCAAAATTTTGGTTTGCAAACGGGGAAAACATGTTTATCATGCGCCCCGTGTTGCGGAGAGGTGGCCGAGTGGCCGAAGGCGCTCCCCTGCTAAGGGAGTACACCTCAAAAGGGTGTCGGGGGTTCGAATCCCCCCTTCTCCGCCATTATTTGGCAGGTTTGGCTTCAAGCCAGGCTAGCGAAAAACCAGCGGTGATCTGGTCTAAAAACACCAAACGGACTCATAGCTCAGCTGGATAGAGTACTCGGCTACGAACCGAGCGGTCGGAGGTTCGAATCCTCCTGAGTCCGCCATATTGAATGGCTTGCAGC
>NZ_JAVHZV010000001.1 GCF_031119625.1 Pseudomonas sp. G34 | reverse complement strand
CAGGCTACGGGCTGATGGCATGAGTTCTTCGGGGGGACAGAGTTGCCTGCGGGACGAATGTGGGAGCGGGCCATGCCCGCGAACGGCGATGGAACGTGCGGCGCAGGTCTCGATGATTCAATACGCTGGCTGGCTGGCTGGCTGGCTGGCATCGGCAGCGCCTGCATCGCGGGCATGGCCCGCTCCCACACCACTCATGCCTGTAGTATCGGTAGCCCGGGTCGAGCGCAGCGACACCCGGGGGGGCTTCCTGGGTTTCGCGTTGCTCAACCACAGGCTACGGGCGCATTGGGCAAGCGTGCAGAGCGCCCATAAAAAACGCCGCACCCTGTTCGGGGCGCGGCGTTCTCGGTGTCGCGGCGCGGCTTAGTTGTCGTCGCTGTCGTCGTCTTCGGCGCCGCCAACGTTCATGCCCAGCTCCTTGATCTTGCGGGTCAGGGTGTTGCGTCCCCAGCCGAGCAGCAGTGCGGCGTCGCGGCGGCGGCCGGCGGTGTGCTTGAGGGCGGTCTCGATCATGATCCGCTCGAAGGCCGGTACTGCCGTGTCGAGCAGGTTCGACTGGCCACGGCCCAGGGCCTGGTCGGCCCACTGGCGCAGTGCCTGTTCCCAGTTGCTGACCGGGGCGTTGTCCTGGGGCTGCACCAGCAGCTCGGGTGGCAGGTCGTCGACATGCACTTCGCGCCCCGAGGCCATCACGGTGATCCACCGACAGGTGTTCTCCAGCTGGCGCACGTTGCCGGGCCACGGCAGTTGCTGCAGGTAGTCCTCGGTTTCGCTCTTGAGCAGCTTGGGCTCGACCGCCAGCTCGGTGGCGGCGCGGCTGAGGAAATGGCGGGCGAGGGTGGGGATGTCTTCGCGGCGATCCGACAGGCGCGGAATGTGAATGCGGATCACGTTGAGGCGGTGGAACAGGTCTTCACGAAACTTGCCGGCGGTGACCAGGCTTTCCAGGTTCTGGTGAGTGGCGGCGATGATGCGTACGTCCACCTTGACCGGCGTATGGCCGCCGACCCGGTAGAACTCGCCATCGGCCAGCACGCGCAGCAGGCGGGTCTGGGTGTCGGCCGGCATGTCGCCGATCTCGTCGAGGAACAGGGTACCGCCGTCGGCCTGCTCGAAGCGCCCGCGACGCTGGTTGGCCGCGCCGGTAAAGGCGCCTTTCTCGTGGCCGAACAGCTCGGATTCCATCAGGTCCTTGGGAATCGCCGCCATGTTCAGCGCGATGAACGGCGAGGCCGCCCGCGGGCTGTGGCGGTGCAGGGCATGGGCGACCAGCTCTTTACCGGTACCCGATTCGCCGTTGATCAGTACGGTGATGTTGGAGTGGCTCAAGCGGCCGATGGCGCGAAACACCTCCTGCATCGCCGGCGCTTCGCCGATGATTTCCGGGGTGCGCGCCTGCACGGCTGGCACGTGCAGGCCCTGCTGCTCCTTGGCGTGCTGGTTGGCGCGCTTGACCAGTGACACCGCCTCGTCGACGTCGAAGGGCTTGGGCAGGTACTCGAACGCACCGCCCTGATACGAGGCCACGGCGCTGTCCAGGTCGGAATGCGCGGTCATGATGATCACCGGCAGGCGCGGGTGCATTTCGCGGATGCTCGACAGCAGCTCCAGGCCGCTGGAGCCGGGCATGCGGATGTCGGAAATGATCACGTCCGGCTGCTGACGGGTCAGGCGGCCGAGCACGCCATCGGCGCTGTCGAAACTCTGGGTGCTCATGCCTTCCTGTTGCAGGGCTTTTTCCAGGACCCAGCGGATGGAGCGGTCGTCGTCAACGATCCATACGGTTTCACTACGGCTCATGTCGGGGTTGCTCCTTGTTCCAGCGGCAGAAAGATCGAGAACACGGTTTGCCCGGGGTGGCTCTCGCATTCGATCAGGCCTTGATGCTGACTAATGATGTTCTGGGTAATCGCCAGGCCCAGCCCGGTGCCGTCGGCACGCCCGCTGACCATGGGATAGAAGATGGTTTCCTGCAGTTCCTGGGCGATGCCCGGGCCGTTGTCGATGATCTCGATCTTGGTCACCAGGCGGTGGCGGATATAGCCGATGGTGAACTGGCGCAGGGTGCGTGTGCGCAGGGTGATGCGGCCTGGGCGCGGTTCGGGTTTGGAGGCCAGCGCCTGCATGGCGTTGCGCACGATGTTGAGCACTGCCTGGATCATCTGCTCGCGGTCGATGATCAGGTCGGGAATGCTCGGGTCGTAGTCGCGCACCAGCACCACGCTGCCCTGGCTTTCCGCTTCCACCAGGCTGGCGACGCGCTCGAGCACCTCGTGCACGTTGGTGATCGCCAGGGACGGCAACTTGTTGGAGCCAAGCATGCGGTCGACCAGGTTACGCAGGCGGTCGGACTCCTCGATGATCACGTTGGTGTAATCCTTGAGGCTTTCTTCCGGCAGCTCGCGGGCCAGCAACTGGGCGGCGCCACGAATGCCGCCCAGGGGGTTCTTGATCTCGTGGGCCAGGCCGCGAACCAGCAGCTTGGTGGTTTCCTGCTTGGACAGCTGGGCCTCTTCCTTGGTGATGCGCAGCAGCCGATCGCGCGGGTGTACCTCGAGCAGCAGCATGGTTTCGCCACGGCTGAGTACCGGCGTCACCGCGTAGTCGACGGTCAGGCTCTGCCCGGTCTGGGTGGTCAGCACCGCCTCGCGCTTGTTGAACGGATGCGCCTCGGCCACGGCCTGGCGTAGGGCCCCCAGGGCCTCGCGGGTTTCAGTGAACAGCTCGCTGATGAACTGGCCATGGCTGCGCTGGCCGCTGACCGCCAGGAGCATTTCTGCGGCGGGGTTCATGTACTCCAGGCGCAGGTCGGCGTTGAGCAGCAGGGTCGCCGTGGTCAGGTTGTCGAGCAGCAGGCGGTGCAGGGCGTCGTTGATGATCATCGTACTGCGCCCATCAGCGTGCAGGGTGCCTGGAGCACGGCAGGGTCGTCGTCTGGCAACGTGGCGCAGCGTGGCAAGTCTCGTTGCGGGTGTGGGCCAGCCAAAAGTCGTTCCTCGTGCGGTATGGGCAGAAGGGCCGGCAAGCGAGAGCAGCATTGCTCGGCTCGCGGCAGTGACGGAGAAAATGCAAGAAGCAAACCAAAGCCCCGCAAAGAAGCGCAGACAGCAATAAAACCCTGGATTCGGCTTCTTTTCGGCGCAGTGGCATGGGCAGGCGTGTGCCAATTTGGGACGAGTATAGAAATCGGTGCGCCAATGCGCACCTTAATGGTGCGCGTGGATGGCTGGTTAATCAGGGCGGCCGGACCTGGAACCTGCACACCATCTTTTAGGCGACATTAAAGAGGCTGATGCAAGGCAAAAGCGGCCTGTCGTAGGGTGGACGACGCTTCATCCGTCCACCGCTCTGCGATCGCAATGGTGGATGAAAAGAGCGTCATCCACCCTACATAGAGAACGGCCGCTTACGCCACTTTGCAGGCAAAGCTGAAGTCGAGCCGAAGGATCCTGAACAGGCTCTTAAAGGAAGGGCAGGATGCTGATGATGCCCTTGTCTTCTTCCTTGGGTTTGTCTTCGATCGGGCACTCGGGGCGCACGCCGTAATCGTCTTTTTCGCAAGGGCGAACCTTGCGCTTCTGGGCCAGGGACACGCGCTTCATGTGAAACGGCTGGCTGGGCGTGCGCTCGACGATGATGCCGCCTTCGGTGATGATTTCCACGGCGATCTGGTGGGTGCCGCGGTCGATGTTCTCCAGGGCAAATACCGGGCTGCGCCCTGCGGTGCCGTAGGGTTGGCCATCGAGCAGCAGGCGGTAGCTGTGGCCGGGGTGCAGGCCCGGCTCGGCATTGGCGGTGACGATCAGGTTGCCCGCATTGTCGTTGATGGTCGCGTCGGGCTGCGGAATGGTGATGCGCAGTACTTCGTAGCTGAGGATCGGCCCGGCGGGTGTGGCAGCGGCGGGTGGTGACAGGCGTCGGGTTGGCGGCTCGATACGGTTGGATGGGGCCATCTGCACCTGCTTGGCGTTGCCGTCGCGGGGGCTGTCGGTAAATACCCGGTTACCCTCGGCATCCACGTAGGTATACACCTGGGCAACGCTCGGCAGGGCGACCAGCAGCAGGGCGAAAAGCAGCGTGCGCATGGGCCTCACTGACCCCGGGCCGGGCTGTTGGTGCTGACCCGCTGCACCGTGAAGGTGCGCGTCTCGCTCTGCTGGACGATGCGTTCGCCCTGCATCACGGCAACGGCCAGGCTGTGCTCGCCGCGGTCGACTTCGGTCAGTTGCAGGCGCGGCACGCTGCTGGGGGTGCCGTAGGGTTTGCCGTCCAGCAGCAGGCGCAGGGTGTGGCCCGGCCCCAGGCGCGGCTCGATGGTCACGCCCACGGAGAAGGTGCCGTTGTTGGCACGCAATGCTTCTTCATCCGGCAGGTCGCGCAACTCGAGAATCTGGTAGGGCTCGGCCGGCAGCTCGCTGAGGCGCGGCGTTTGCTCCTGGGCGGCCTTGGCGGGCTCGGTGGTATTGATCGGCTTGAGCTCGACGCTCTCGGCCTTGGTGCCTTCGGGCGGCTGGTTGGTGAACACCGTGTTGCCGTTGGCGTCGGTGTACTTGTAGATCTGTGCGCTGACCGGCAGGGCCAGGATCAGCAGCAGGCAAGTGAGCAGGCGGCGCATCGGGCCGGTCTCCGCAGTCAATGATGTCGATAGCCTTGCATCGCTTCGCCGTGCTGGCAAGCACGCTACGCCAGGGATTTGCACTGGCGCCGAAAAATAACCGGGCATAAAAAATCGCCGGAAGCCATTTTTAACGTCGCTTGCGGCGGCCCGCAGGGTGGCCGCCAGGGATGGCCGGCCATAAAAAAACCTCCCCGGCAGAACCGGGGAGGTTTCGGTGTGCTACCAGCGGTAGCGAGACTGGCTTAGCAGGCTGTTGAAAAACTACCTACGTTGCCGCCGCGTCGTTAAAAAAACAGCCTCAAAATGCTCATGTACAACTCGTACACTCCGCTTTTTCGGCTGTTTTTGCCTCGCGTCGGCTGCCTCGCCTACGCTTTTCAACCGCCTGCTTAGACGCTGTAGTACAGGTCGTATTCCAGCGGGTGCACGAAGGTGCGCACCTTGATTTCTTCTTCCGATTTCAGCTCGATGTAGGCATCGATGAAGTCGTCGGAGAATACGCCGCCCTTGGTCAGGAACGCGCGGCCCTTGTCCAGCTCTTCCAGGGCTTCTTTCAGGCTGCCGCACACCTGCGGGATCAGCTTGCCTTCTTCCGGCGGCAGGTCGTACAGGTTCTTGTCCGCTGCGTCGCCAGGGTGGATCTTGTTCTGGATACCGTCCAGGCCGGCCATCAGCAGTGCTGCGAAGGCCAGGTAGGGGTTGGCAGCCGGATCCGGGAAGCGCGCTTCGATGCGGCGGGCTTTCGGGCTGGACACGTACGGGATACGGATCGAGGCGCTGCGGTTACGGGCCGAGTAGGCCAGCATGACCGGTGCTTCGAAGCCTGGAACCAGACGCTTGTAGGAGTTGGTCGACGGGTTGGTGAAGCCGTTCAGGGCCTTGCCGTGCTTGATGATGCCGCCGATGAAGTACAGCGCGGTTTCCGACAGGCCGGCATAGCCTTCACCGGCGAAGGTGTTCTTGCCGTCTTTGGAGACCGAGATGTGCACGTGCATGCCCGAGCCGTTGTCGCCATACAGCGGCTTGGGCATGAAGGTAGCGGTTTTGCCGTAGGCATCGGCCACGTTGTGCACGCAGTACTTCAGGGTCTGGGTTTCGTCAGCCTTGGCAACCAGGGTGTTGAACTTCACGCCGATTTCGTTCTGGCCGGCAGTCGCCACTTCGTGGTGGTGAACTTCGATGACCAGGCCCATTTCTTCCATGGCATTACACATGGCAGTACGGATTTCGTGGTCGTGGTCGCAAGGCGGAACCGGGAAGTAACCACCTTTGACGGCAGGGCGGTGGCCCTTGTTGCCGCCCTCGACGTCCTGGTCGGTCATCCAGGAACCTTGTTCGGAGTAGATCTTGAACATGGAGCCGGAGATGTCGGACTTGAACTTCACTTCGTCGAAGATGAAGAACTCGGGCTCCGGGCCTACGAATACGGTGTCACCGATACCGGTGCTCTTCAGGTATTCCTCGGCGCGACGCGCGATGGAGCGTGGGTCACGATCGTAGCCCTGCATGGTGCTCGGCTCGATGATGTCGCAGACCAGGATCAGGGTCGGCTCTTCGGTGAAGGGGTCGAGCACGGCAGTGCTGTCGTCCGGCAGCAGGATCATGTCGGAGGCTTCGATGCCTTTCCAGCCATGGATGGAGGAGCCGTCGAACATCTTGCCGACTTCGAAGAATTCGTCGTCCAGGGCGTCACGGGCCGGCATGGTCACGTGGTGCTGCTTACCCTTGGTGTCGGTGAAGCGCAGGTCTACCCACTTCACGTCGTGTTCTTTGATCAGTTGAACGGCCTTAGACATGTTGTCCTCCAGGTGGATAGGGTCTCGTTGACCCTTCTTTGAGTTCGTGACGCCGGGCCTGATAGTCGGCCAGGACACCCTGCCTCACAAGGGAGCAATATGCATGCCAGTGCCCCGTGTTGGACGCATGCCCCGAAAATCAGCGTTGTAGCGGGTGTCGATGGCACAAAAGCAACCATGATGGCTCTTTATTGGTGCGCCTTGCTGGTTCATTGCTCTATTTTGGTGCGATGACAGATTGTTTGCGGATTTCGATCAAAGGTTGAGCAATTTCCTTTATAATCCGCGCCCCTGTTTTTCAGGCCCTGGCGCCCGATATTTGCTCCCATGAAACTGATCGTCAAAGTCTTCCCGGAAATCACCATCAAGAGCCCGCCGGTTCGCAAGAACTTCATTCGGCAGCTGGCCAAGAACATCCGCTTGGTGTTGCGTGATCTCGACCCGCAGCTGCAGGTGACGGGTGTCTGGGACAATCTGGAAGTGAAAACCGAGGTGGCCGAGCCCAAGGTTCTGCAGGAAATCATCGAGCGCCTGAGCTGCGTGCCGGGCATCCAGCATTTTCTGCAGATCGACGAATACCCGCTGGGCGACTTCGACGACATCGCCGCCAAGTGCAGGCTGCATTATGGTGATCTGCTGCCGGGCAAGATCTTCTCGGTGCGCTGCAAGCGCGGCGGCCGCCACACCTTCTCCTCCATCGATGTCGAGCGTTATGTCGGCAGCCAGTTGCGCCAGCAGTGCGGCGCCGCAGGCATCGATCTGAAGAAGCCGGAAATCGAAGTGCGCATCGAGATCCGCCACGATCGCCTGTTCGTCATTCATCACCAGCATCCGGGTCTGGGCGGTTATCCGCTGGGCTCGCTGGAGCAGACCCTGGTATTGATGAGCGGCGGTTTCGATTCCACCGTCGCTGCCTACCAGATCATGCGCCGTGGCCTGATGACCCATTTCTGCTTCTTCAACCTCGGCGGCCGCGCCCATGAGCTGGGGGTGATGGAAGTTGCCCACTTCCTGTGGCAGAAATACGGCCGCTCGCAGCGCGTGCTGTTCATCAGCGTGCCGTTCGAGGAAGTGCTCGGCGAAATTCTCGGCAAGGTCGACAACAGCTACATGGGCGTCACCCTCAAGCGCATGATGCTGCGCGCCGCCAGCCGCCTGGCCGAGCGCCTGCAGATCGACGCGCTGGTGACCGGCGAGGCGATCAGCCAGGTATCCAGCCAGACCCTGCCGAACCTCTCGGTGATCGACGCGGTGACCGACAAGCTGGTACTGCGCCCGCTGATCGCCAGCCACAAGCAGGACATCATCGATACCGCCGAGGCAATCGGCACCGCCGAGTTCGCCCGCCACATGCCAGAATACTGCGGCGTGATTTCGGTGAACCCGACCACCAAGGCCAAGCCCAACCGCGTCGTTTACGAGGAAGAGCAGTTCGACATGGCCGTGCTCGACCGCGCCCTCGAACGGGCCCGGCTGATCGCCATTGATCGGGTGATCGAAGAGTTGGGTCAGGACGTGCAGGTCGAGGAAGTCGCCGAGGCCTTGCCAGGCCAGGTGGTGATCGACATTCGCCACCCCGACCAGGTCGAAGACCAGCCGCTCGAACTCGCCGGCATCGACGTGCAGGCCATGCCGTTCTATGCCGTCAACAACCGTTTCAAGGAACTGGACGCCAACCGCCAGTACCTCCTGTATTGCGATCGAGGCGTGATGAGTCGCCTGCATGCCCACCACCTGCTGAGCGAGGGACATGCCAATGTGCGCGTTTATCGTCCGGCATAAGACGCCCGGGCTCAATGGCGGCAGTATCCGCCATCGCCCTCCCGACCCGATTGGTGGCGCCCTTGCCGCCACACAGCGTTAACAGACTGCCTGTATCCTTAATTCCGATTTTTCGCGTTGGGCCCTGAATGCACTTGCTGGGTAGCCCGACCCAACCTACGAGACCACTACTGTGATCGAGAATCTCCGCAACATCGCCATCATCGCCCACGTTGACCATGGCAAGACCACCCTGGTCGACGCCCTGCTGCGTCAGTCCGGCACCCTGGAGCGCAGCGAGCTCAACGACGAGCGCGTGATGGACAGCAACGACCAGGAAAAAGAGCGCGGTATTACCATTCTGGCCAAGAACACCGCCATCAAGTGGAACAACTACCGCATCAACATCGTCGACACCCCCGGCCACGCCGACTTCGGCGGTGAAGTAGAGCGCGTGATGTCGATGGTGGACTCCGTACTGCTGGTGGTTGACGCCCAGGACGGCCCGATGCCGCAAACCCGCTTCGTGACCAAGAAGGCTTTCGAAGCCGGCCTGCGTCCGATCGTGGTGATCAACAAGATCGACCGTCCGGGCGCGCGTCCGGATTGGGTCATGGACCAGATCTTCGACCTGTTCGACAACCTCGGTGCCACCGAAGAGCAGCTGGACTTCCAGGTGGTCTACGCCAGCGCCCTGAACGGCATCGCCGGCCTCGACCACACCGACATGGCCGACGACCTGACCCCGCTGTACCAGGCCATCGTCGATCACGTGCCGGCGCCGAACGTCGACGTCGACGGCCCGTTCCAGATGCAGATCTCGGCACTGGACTACAACAGCTTCCTGGGCATCATCGGTGTTGGCCGTATCGCCCGTGGTCGCGTCAAGCCGAACACCCCGGTTACCGCCATCGACGTCGACGGCAAGAAGCGTAACGGCCGTATCCTCAAGCTGATGGGCCACCACGGTCTGCACCGTGTGGACGTCGAAGAAGCCACCGCCGGCGACATCGTCTGCGTCAGCGGCATGGACGAGCTGTTCATCTCCGACACCCTGTGCGACCAGAACAACGTCGAAGCGCTGACCCCGCTGACCGTCGACGAGCCGACCGTATCCATGACCTTCCAGGTCAACGATTCGCCGTTCTGCGGCAAGGAAGGCAAGTTCGTCACCAGCCGCAACATCAAGGAGCGTCTGGACAAGGAGCTGCTCTACAACGTTGCCTTGCGCGTTGAAGAAGGCGACTCGGCCGACAAGTTCAAGGTCTCCGGCCGTGGTGAACTGCACCTGTCGGTACTGATCGAGAACATGCGCCGCGAAGGCTTCGAAATGGGCGTTGGTCGTCCGGAAGTGATCATCCGTGATGTGGGCGGCGTGAAACACGAGCCCTATGAAAACGTCACCATCGACATCCCGGAAGAATCCCAGGGCAAGGTCATGGAAGAGATGGGTCTGCGTAAAGGCGACCTGAGCAACATGGTGCCGGACGGCAAGGGTCGCGTACGCCTGGAATACAACATCCCGGCCCGTGGTCTGATCGGCTTCCGTAACGCCTTCCTGACCCTGACCAACGGTGCAGGCATCCTGACCTCGATCTTCGACCGTTACGACGTGATGAAGTCGGGCCACATGTCCGGCCGCCAGAACGGCGTACTGGTATCGATCGATACCGGCAAGGCACTGACCTACTCCCTGGAAACCCTGCAGGCGCGCGGCAAGCTGTTCGTCGAGCACGGCCAGGAAATCTACAACGGTCAGATCATCGGCCTGAACAGCCGCGACAACGACCTGGGCGTCAACCCAACCAAAGGCAAGAAGCTCGACAACATGCGCGCTTCGGGTAAGGACGAAACCATCGCCCTGGTGCCGCCGGTGCGCTTCACCCTGGAACAGGCCCTGGAATTCATCCAGGACGACGAGCTGTGCGAAGTGACGCCGAAGTCGATCCGTCTGCGCAAGAAGATCCTCGACGAAGGCGAGCGTACCCGCGCTGCCAAGAAAGCCAAGAACTGATCCGGTTCTAGCTGACTAGAAAAAGCCCCCGCCGGTGTGAACCGGCGGGGGCTTTTTTGTGCGTGTCATCCCTGGGGCAATCGCTATGGGCGGCTGACAGCGACGTCAACAGCACAGCCGCTAATGGCGACAGGAGGCGGTAGCGCCCGCGGACGCTGCCGCCGTGTGGCTCACATATTCAGGTTGCGGCCCGTTGTCGCGCCGAGGATGGTTTTGCTACAGGCGCGCTTGCGCGGGAAGCCGGCCTCGGTCGCGCTGGCCGGTTTGACCTGAATCAGGCAGCCGCGCTTGTAGGTGGCGTCGAGCAACAGGCTCTGCAGCGGCAGCAGGTCACCGACCAGTACGCTCTGGGTGATTGGTCCCAGCTGGTAGTCATTGCTACCAAGGGTCAGTGACTGCAGGCCTTCGGTACGAATCAGTGCGTTGCCGATCTGGCTCAGGGTATTGCCGATGATCACCAGTTCGCTGTGCTGATCACGGGGGTTCAGTGTGCTGATCGCATAGTCCGGGCTGCCCTGAATCCGGTTGTCGATCAGGTAGCCACGCTGCAGGTTGTCGGCGTAGATGCCGCTGGCGTCATTGTTGCCGATGAGGTTACCGACCAGCAGCAGGGTGCTGGCGCTGTTGCTGCCCACATTGCGCAGCAGTACGCCGTTGCCCTTGGAGGCCCCTATCTGGTTGTCGGCGAGCACCAGGTCACCTTGCTGGTCGCTGATCTCGATGCCTGCTTTGCTCGCCTGCAGCACCTTGTTGTGGGCGATCAGCCCGCTGCTCGAGCCGCGCACACGGATGCCGCTCTGGTTGCGAACCTGGGTGATACGGTTGTGGGCCAGGTTCAGGCGGCTGTCCTGCAGGTCGATGCCGTATTGCTGCAGGTTGGTGAATTCGCTGCGCTCGATCGACGCCTGTGCATACTGCAACTCGACGCTGGACAGCGCATCGAAGCGGCTGTCGCGAATCAGCACCTGGGCGGGTGGTACAGAGGTCTGCGCCGCGCTGCGCGCGCTGGTCAAGCCACGTGACAGGTGGGCGTTGTAACCGAGCTTGCTGAGCTGCGAGTCGCTGACTTCGGTACTGCTTCCGGCCCAGGCGATGATGAAGGGGCGAAATGGACGGTCGGTATCGGCGCTATCGCCCTCGCTGACGCTTTGCACCGTGGCGTTGCGAATGCTCAGCGTGCCCTGGTTGATCAGCGCTGTGCCACTGGGCGTGTACAGATAGAGCTTGGTGTTTTGCACCAGCAGCGCGCCGCCAGGGGCGATCATCAGCGGGTAGCTGAGCAGGTAGCCATCCTTGTAGGGCTTGATGATGCTGGCGTCGGCCAGGCGCTGGCGCAATTGCTCCAGGGTGATCGCTCCACCGCTGATGGTGATCGCCTGCGGGTGGCTGGGCTGATAACTGGCGATGGCCCGGAACAGGCCATTGTTGACGAAGGGCTCGAACGGCCAGCTGCCGGCTTGCGCCGAGAACATCGGTTGCAGAACGACCTGCGCGCTACCACGCGGGGCCGAGAGGCTCGGGCGCGGCAGCTGCTGGTCGATACGCTGGCGCAGCTGATCGGCCAGCGCACGCTGTTCGGTTTCCGTGGCCCATTGCCAATCGGCGGCGAGCGCCTGGCTGCCGAGGCCGGCCAGCAGAGCCAGCGAGATGGCGGTTTGGCGCAGAATCTGTTTGTTTAGCATTGGCATCTTTCCCGGAGTCATTTGAAGCGGCTGTAGAGCGGCTTCAGTCGCCCGCCAATTTGGCTGTAATTGTCGACCTCGCCGTCCTGGTCGTCGTAGAGCGCACGGGCCCAGGCGTGGTCGGGATAACGGTTGAGAAACGGGATCAGCCAGATCATCTTGTGGCTGCCGACCTTCTTTTGCTTGCGGTTATCGAGCTCCGGCAAGGTTCGCGGCTCGAGCACGGCGCGGGCGGTGAAGTTGGCCAGTTGCTGAAACCTTTGCCGCTCCTGGGCGTTCAGCGGGCGGCCGTTGTGCTCGGCGGCTTCGACCAGCAACGTGAGGGGCACCATGGCGTAGTTGCTGTAGTCCGCCGCCAGTTGTGCGCGCGCCACTTCCAGGGGCAGGTAGCGCGCATCAGCGCTCGCCGACGCTGTCGCCTGGGCCAGCCCACGACGCAGATTGAGGTCGGCCCAGGCCAGGAAGTCGTCGCGCCCGAGCAGCATGCCGGTGGCCGCTACGGCCCAGCCTGCCCAGTAATCATGGTTGTTGAAGTAGGCGAAGTCCGGCTGTTGGCGTGGCCGGTGCTCGGCAATCACCTGTTCGGCGAGCTGTTGCAGCCAGCTGCGCTGCGCTGCGTTGAGCGCGAACGCGCCGCCACTGAGTGCCTGGACCTTCAGCACGGTGGAGGCGATGGCGGCAAGCGCCCACTTGCGTGAAGCGATACCGGTGCCGCTTGCATCCGGGTTGCGCAGCGCGCCGCCCTTGGCCCAGACATTCAGCCACTGGTCGATACAGGCCAGGTCGAGGCGCGCCTGCTCGGCCTCCTTGGCGCGCTGGAACTGGTTGGCGGCAGCGACCAGGTTGCCGATGTAGCCCTTGATCAACTCGGCAATCCGCGCGGTTTCCTTGGGCTGCACAATCAGGGTCGATTTGCTGCTGTCGCTCTGGTCGTATTTGCTTTGCAGCTGCAAGGACCCCGTGTAGGGCGCGGGAGGTTTGCGCGGGCAGTTGAGCAGCCGATAGTCGGCCGGGCTGGCGACCAGCGCATTGCTCTGCGTCGCCCAGATCGATTCAGTGGCCTGGGCAGGCACCTGGTTGAGCATGAGCAGCGCAGCGAATGCCAGGGGGCGCTTCAGCGACATATCTTGGCTTCCAGTGACGTGGGGCTGGCCAGCGGCGCGGTGGTTTCCAGAAACACCGAGAGCAGGTTGGCATCCTTGTAGTCCGCTGAAGGGCTGAGCTCCAGATAGTACTGACCACCGGTTACCGCTGCCTGCCTGCGCATCCACACCTTGTCCCGGGCGCCATTGTCATAATAGGTGATCAGGTAGAAGTCCTTGACGCTCTTGTCACTGATCTTCAAGTCGATGAAGGCTTTGGCGTTGCGCAGATCCTGGCGCTTGTCCCCGGCGTTGCTGAGCAGCTCGATGCGGTCGTTGACCTTCAGTGACGGTCGCTGCTGGGTGTTGGCCATCAGCGCCTCGGCCTTGCTGCAACCGCCATTGATGGCGGGAATCAGCTGGCGATACAGATAGGGACTGTCGAGGCTGTAGTTGGCCGGCAATTCCCAGAGCAGCAGTTTCGGCGGCTTGTCGGGCGAATAGCTGCTCGAAAGCAGGTATTCCAGCAGGGCGCCGTCCTGTCCGGCGCCGGGCAGCGCGAAGTTGAGCACGTCGATGCTCAGGTATTCCTTGAGGTAGCCATCGAAGTTGTACTGGCGGGTTTCGTCTTCACGGGCCGCCGAGTTGCTGGTGCCGACCAGCACCGCCTCGGGATCGGGCGCATCTTCGAAGAGGCCGCTGGCGTCGGACGAGTCCGGCACGGTGCGGTAGTTCTTCACGAACTGATACCCGTAGGTGTTGTGGCAGATCCGCTCCAGCGCCATGTCGAGAATGCCATTCTTGGGAATGGTCACCCCCGGCTCGGTGCGGTAGGCCTTTTTGCTCAGGGTCGCGTAGAACGGCTGGCGCATGATTTCATCGGCCAGCGCGCGCGCGGTTACCTGGGCCCCCGAGGGCGTCCAGTGCGAATCGCGGCGGAAGAAGTAGTCGTTCTTGGGCGGGTTCTTCACCACCGCAAGCATGTCCGGCACGATCGCACCGCCGGCTCTGAGCTGCTGCTGGAACCTGCCCAGGCTGCTGCTGGCCTTGATGTAGTCGAACCCATAGGCGCGGTCAGGGCGCACCTTGTCATGGTGCATCAGGCCGCGAGTCGGTTGCACGGCAATCGCCACATGGGTGCCCTTGGCCGCGAAGGTTTTCACCAGGCGGGC
Organism: Pseudomonas sp. G34; assembly: GCF_031119625.1. Taxonomy (GTDB): domain Bacteria; phylum Pseudomonadota; class Gammaproteobacteria; order Pseudomonadales; family Pseudomonadaceae; genus Aquipseudomonas. The sequence continues at coordinate 119,014 of NZ_JAVHZV010000001.1, read as the reverse complement.
GAACTCGGGTTGCATGGCCGGCGGGATGCCGAACTCATTGACCAGGTCCACCGAGGAGCGGAACAGCCAGCGATCTTCGCCGGGGGTGATGAAACTCATCAGCTTCATGCCGCGGCCCTGGTACTGGCCCGGATCGGTGACCGCCGAGCAGATCAGGCATTCGAGCCCGTCGCAATCAGCCTTTTCGGTGTCGGCGACACTGGGCAGGCTGGATAGGGCGAGGGTGGTGGCCAGTACGTATTGCAGTGTCTTCTTCATAGGCGCGCTTTAGGGTCGTGTTGGCCAGGCACCGGCCAGCGGCCGGGCGGTGTGTGCATCCTTCACTCAGCCGGGTCGATGGCGTTGGCTTGGCTGATGGCGCGATAGCCGCTGCCTTCGGGCAGCAGTACGTAGCTGTAGGAACGACCCTTCTTCAGGAACATCTCGTCGAAGCTGGCCACCTTCCGGTCACCCGCATAGGCGGCGAAGGCAATCTTGAATTCGTTGACCATGCGCCCGCCGGTCTGCGCTTTGCCGATGGCGGCAACCACTTCGTGTTTGCCGTCTGCGGTTTTCAGGGCGGTTGGCGTGTCGGTGAGGTTGTAGAACGCCAGCTGGGCTTTCTTGGGCTCGTTGACGTAAATGTCCTTGAGCTCGGTGAGGCTGCCGTTGGCGTACAGCAAGGTACTGGCGCTGTTGGCCTGCAGATCCGTTTCGAGGCGCGCAGCGCCGACGCTCAGCAGCGTTTTGCCCGGTGGCGTGAAGCGGTAGGCGCCGAGTTGCTCCGGGCCGACTTTCTGGGCTGTTTTCTTGCTGCTCAGGCTGACGTCGACGACGCCGCTGCTGAGGTTGAGCACCCGCACGAAGGCAGAGTTCGCCGGGGCGACTGCGTCGTACAGATCCGCGTTGACTTCCTGGGCCTGCACGCCCTGCAGGGCTGGCCCGAGCAGGCCCAGCACCAGCAGCAGTCGTGAAACGATGGTCGGCATGGTATGTCCTCGACGTTAGAAGGGTTGGTGCTGGGCGGTTTGCCAGCTTTTGCTACCGTCGCGCTGGGCGAGAACGGTGCGCAATGGGAATTCCCAGATCACGGTCTGGATGTGTGGGTTGCTCAGCAGTTCGCTGCGGGTGAATTCGTCCATCGCCTGGAACGGCCCGCGTGCCTCGACGGCCATGCTCACCAGGTCGTTTTGCAGCGCCTCCTTGAGAAAGCCGACGAAGTTCCAGTCATCGATCTTGCTGTAGCTGGAGCCCACCAGCGCGAGCGATTGCTGCTGTTCACCGAACAGGCTGTCTTCATCGACGTTCTGCGCGTCGTTGGTGGTTTCGTAGAGCGCAATGGTGACGGGCTTGAACAGCTGAGGCGCCAGGTTCGGATCGAACTGGACGTAGTTGAGCAGGTCGCCCTTGACCACCTTCTCGCCAACCGGCCTGCTGACGTAGGGCTGTTCACCGCGCAGCTGCGGGTACTGCCTGACCAATTCCTGGGCTGCCAGCCGCGCGCCTGCCGGGCTCCAGTGGGTGTCCGTCCTGACGAACAGCTCGGCATCATCACGCTGGCGCCTGAAGGCCTGCTGCACCGCCGCCGTATCGATCTGGCGTTGCCCGAGCTCTCTGACGAAGCGTGCGTACAGCTCCAATGCCCGTGGATCGACAGGCGAGCTGGCATGCTCCGCGTAGATATCCAGCTTCATCGGAACCGGCAGCAACACCAGCTGTTTGCCGTGCTCCTGCAGCAGCTGGTGAACCTTGGCGATCCTCTCGAGTTGATTGTTCAGGTTGGCAGTCAGGTCGTTGGGGATCAGGTATTCCTGATTGGTGTAGAGCCAGCCATCCTTGCCCAGCACCACGCCGGGTCGGCCTTCGCCAAATACCTGGTACTGGATATCGGCCCACAGCCTGACCGAAGGGTCGCGCAGGAAAATGTCCTTGTCGTAGTGCTGTTCGAACTTGCGCAGCAGCTTGCCGTCCATGAACAGCGAAAACGCATCGGTCTGTGACTTGCTGAAGTTGACCACCGCCGGCAGCGAGTAAAGCAGCATGCCGGCAAGCATCAGGCAAAACAGGTAGCCGTTGAGTTTGTGGGCCGAACTCATCACCGGAAACATGACGTTCTCCTAGAACTGAAAGTAGAGAAACGGTGAGAAGGAGTTCGCGGTCAGGCTGCTCAGCGAGAGCAGGAATCCGCACCACAGCAACAGGCTCTGCATGCCGCCGACATGGCGCATGAAGTAGCCGGTCTTGTTGCCCGCATAAAAACGCACGTTGTTGATGCCGGCCAGCACCAGCCAGATGACGGCGAGCGCCACGAAGGCGATGGCCATCCGCGATGCACCCAGGGTGTAGAGATCCAGCGAGCCGAACCCGTTGAAGCCGAACATACCGGCATAGATATCCAGGCTGTGGGCCATGTTGCTGGTGAAGAACAGCGGCATGCTCACGCCGATCAACACGAAGGTGCGCATATTGCGCAGGAAGTTGTAGGGCGTGTTGAGCTTGGTGGCGATGCCCAGTTTGCGCTCGACCACCATGGCGACGCCGAAGAACAGGCCCCAGCACACGAAGGCGATACTCGCGCCATGCCAGACCCCCGACAGCAGCATGGTGTAGACCAGCGCGACCATCGGCCCGGCGATGCGTTTGCGCACCAGTGGCATGTAAACGTAGTCGCGCAGGAAGTGCGCGAGGGTTATGTGCCAGCGTTGCCAGAATTCGGTGACGCTTTGCGATACCCAGGGCTGGTTGAAGTTTTCGGCGAACCTGAAGCCCATCATCAGCGCCAGGCCGATGGCCATGTTGCTGTACCCGGCGAAATCGAAATACAGCTGCAGCGTGGAGATGAACAGGCCGAACCAGGCATCGGTGAATTGCAGCTCCGGCTCGCGGATGAACAGGCTGTTCATCGGCGCCAGGGAGTCGGCGATCAGCACTTTCATGATGAAGCCCAGCATGAAACGGCTGACCCCCAGGGAAAACAGCTCCATGGAGTGGGTGCGCTGCCGCAACTGTGGTGCCAGCAGGCTGTAGCGCAGGATGGGGCCGGCTACCAGGTGCGGAAACAGCGCCACGAAGGCGGCGAAGTCGACCAGGTTGTTGGTGGGCTCGGCGTCCTTGCGGTAGATGTCGACGATGTAGCTGAGCGCGTGGAACACGTAGAACGAGATCCCCAGGGGCAGGATGATGTGCTCCAGGGTGAAGGTATTGATGCCCAGCGGTTGCAACGCCGCGGTGATCACATCGATACCGAAGTTGGCGTACTTGAAGTACCCCAGCGTCGACAGGTTGCCGATGATGCCCAGCCACAGCAGCCGGAAGGCACGCTGCTTGTTGCCCTGGTCGAGCTGGCTCTTGATGCGCAGCCCGAACCAGTAGTTCCAGTAGGTGATGGCGAAGAACAGCAGCAGGAAGTCCGGACGCCACCAGGCATAGAACAGGTAGCTGCCCAGCACGATCACGCCTGAGCGCCAGCCAGGGCGCGCCAGGTAGTAGCAGATCAGGAAGATGGGCAGGAACAGGAACAGGAAGGTGTTTGATGAGAAAACCATGGTCCATGCACTCTCAGTAGCGAATCACGACGCCCAGCGTCAGCTGGTAGTCGTCGCCGCTTTGCACCGCATCACCCGCGCGCAGGTAGCTGGCGCTGACCAGGGTGTTGAGGTTCAGGTGTTTGCCTTGGTAGGCGATCGGGAACATCCGCCAGTAGTAGTTCACATCCACCACCTGGCCGATGGAGCGTCCGTTGTTGTTGCCCAGGGCGATCTGCTGGTTGCGGGCGCGGCGCTGGTCGCTGTCGATGCGAATGGGCAGCTCGCCATTCTCGTTGCGCAGGTACAGGTCGCTGACCTTGAAATCCAGTGAGGTGCGCGGTGTCGGTTGGGTTTCCAGCGCGAAGCCGTAGTACTGCAGGTTGCGCACGTTGACGTTGATGAACGAGCTGATCAGGCGCGAGCTGTAGCGTTCCGGGTCGACGACGCGGTCAGACTGGATGCGGTTGAGGTAGAAGCCATCGTTGCCGTCGTCCGGTTTGTCGGTGATGCCGCCACGCAGCGCGAAGCGCGGCGTCCAGGGCAGATCCTGAAAGCGTTTACCCACCTCGCCGAGCAGCGCCCAGCCGCGTGTGCCGTCGCTGCTCTGCAGGCCATTGCCATCGGTGCTGTCGATGTTGCCGCGCAGGGTCGCGAGCTCCAGGTGATAATCGCTGAGCGGCGCCAGGTCGAGGTTTTGCCCCTCGAAGAACAGGCCGGCGCGCAGGCCTGTGAAGTCCTGGCGATCATTGACGTTGCTATCGGAGTAGTCGTTTTCATACAGCATGCGTACGCCTGCGGTATGCCCCTGGGTCCAACGCCAGGCGTACTCGCCCATGGCGTAGACGATGTCCTCGTCGGTCTCGTCGAGGGTGTTGATATCGGTGTTGTAGTAATAGAACTTCTTGCCGGCGGCGAGGAAGCCGCTGCTGTTGGCGTCCTGATAGTTGAAGCGCACCGATTCGAAGGTGTCGTCCCACCAGATGCCGTAACGATCGGAGTAGCTCTGCCGGCCCACGGTCAGCGAGTAGCGCGGGTCATCGCCAAGCAGGTTGCGGCGCACGTAGAACTCGCGCAGCTCGGAGTAGAAATACTCGGGGCGTTCGCGCGCTTCACGGTTGCTGCTGTTGTCTTCCTGCAACCCGGTAGAGGTCTGGCTGGTGTTGTAGTTGACCCAGGCACGCCCGAACACCTGCCACTTGGCCCAGCGTTTTTCGGGGGAATACCAGGTGAACGAGGGCTCGTAGCGGTAGCTCTGGAAGACCTTGCGGCCGTTGCCGACGGTCGAGTCCTGCGGGCCGTAGCCGGTTTGCAGGGTCAGCTTCTGGAAAAACTCCGAGGTCACCACTGGTTCGGCGAAGGGCTGGACGGGCGCGGGCTGGTCTTCGGCCCAGGCGTGTGAGTGGAGCAGGGCGAGCGTCAGCGCACTCAAACCGTACAGCTTGATGGGGGTCATTGCGGCGCATCCTTGAGCAGAGTGGCGTGCATGAGTTGGGCCTTGTCGAGTTCGCTCGGGGTGAGCGTGCGCTGCAGTTCGAGCACCAGGCTGCGGGCGCGGCTGTCGCCGTAGTCGACGGCCACGCGTGCATAGGCATAGGCCTTGACCGGGTCGTAGCAGATCGCGCGGGCGCTGGCGTACACCGATGCCATGCGGTAATAGGCCGTGGACGAGCCACCGGCCGAGATGCGCTGGTAGATCGCCAGGGCTTTCTGCTGGTCGGGCTCGTCAAGGCCGCCGTGGCTGTACAGGTCGCCCTGCAGCAGCTCGGCATCGCGGTAGCGGCTGGCGGCGAGTTCCTCGATCAGCGCCTGGGCTTTGTAGGGATCGAGGGTGGTCCAACTGGTCACCAGGTACAGCGAGACACGCAGTGCCTTGGCCCGGCTCGGCTCGCTTTGCGCGACTCGGTCGATAAGCGCCGCCGTTTCTTCGGCGCTGTTCTCGGTCGGTGATGAGGTCATGAAATTGACCTTGGCGACCATGGCCGGCACCCAGCCACGATTGACCGCATTGTCGAGCCAGAGCAGCGCGTCGCCGCGCAGCGTCTTGGCTTCGTTTTCGATCTGCGTGCGCACCTGGTCGATCTGCTCGCGGCGCGCGCTGCGTTGCGCCTCGGGCAGGCGATCGAGCTCTGCCTGGCTGGGTGGCAGCGGATAGCGCAGGCCCACCGAACGTTCGGCGCTGATGCTGTCGAGCTGGGTGCCGATGCGATGAACCACCTCGACCGGCATGCGGTTGGCCTCACTGATCCGGCTGCGGGCAAACGCGGCGAACAGCGGATCGCGTTGCTCACCGAGCAGCTGGTAGTAGCGATCGACCGCGCGCACGTCGGTCATGATCGCGCGCTCGTACCAGGTCTTGGCTTGGTCCGGCTGTTGTTGCCGCTCAGCCAGTACCGCTCGGTAGAAGTCGCTGCTGCACTGCATCAGGCAGGAGCGGTCGTACAGCGCGATCAGGCTGTGCACCTGGGCGACGGTGAACAGCGCCGGGTAGCTGACGAATACTTCCAGGCTGGTGTTGAGGCTGCGCACGTCACGGTCGTGGGGAAAACGCTGCAGGGCGTCGCGCATGTAGGGGGCAAGCTCGAGACGCAGGCGGGGGCTGCGATCCAGCAGGCGGGCAAGGGAGCCGAGGGCGGCAATATCGCCGCGGCCGTCATCGAACGCCGCCTGGTAGACCTGTGCGGCTTCGCGGGTTTTCGCCGGGTCGCTGGCGAGCACGTTGCCCAGCAGGTGCTGAGCCGAGCGATCACGCTCGGCCAGCACCCGCAGGTCGGCTTCTACCGGGGCAGCCGGATCCTTGAACAGTGCATAACGGATCTGCTCCAGGCTCTGCCCGGCGACTGCAGTTGCGCTGAAGCTGATGCCAAGCAGCGCGGTTCCGAGCAGAGTGGCGTAAGGCGGTAGCAGCTTCATGGCCGACCCTTAGAACTGCGCGATCATTGGCAGGCCGAGGAACAGGTCCACGGATACCGGCTTCTGATAAGCATCGCGAGGCAGCTCGCGGTCTGGCTTGATGGTCAGTATCAGGGTTTGATTCTGCTCATCGACGCTGCTCGATACGACGCTGCCATTGATCGGCTCCTCGATGCCCAGCACCTGCATGCGTACCGAGTCGACGCGCGACATCTTGTCCAGTTGGTCGAAGGGAATCGTCGCCTTGACGAACAGCGACTCGTCGCGCGGCAACAGGTGCATCAGCGGCGCATATTTGTAGGCGTAGCCGTCGAGCTTCTGGCCTGGGAAGAACACCTCGCAATCGCAGGGGCTGGCGATCACGGTTTCGATCAGGGCACGCCCCATCAGCAATTGCAGGTCGGTCTGCGACAGGTTGGCCAGGGCCTGGATGTCGGATGGTGTGGTGAAGGTCGCCGCCAGTTGGCTGGAGACGCTGGCCACCGGCTCGCCAACCTTGACCTGGGCCTGGTCGGGCGCCAGCAGGTATTTCACGTAGCCGTTGTCGGGCATGGCCACCACGTAGGCATTGGCGCTGACGATGGCCTGGGCCGCTTGCACGCGGAAGAACAGCAGGTAGCTCTTGTAGGCGATCAGCCCCACTGCCGCCAGGCCGAGGGCCAGGAACAGCAGGGTGCCGAGCACCGCCTTGAAGCGATCGCCGGCGCTGCGCGAGCTGCTGTGCTTCTGCTTGCGCTCCTTGATGTAGTTCTCGCGCTGCATCACGTTGAACAGGCCGTTGATGTCGGCAATTTCGCCGGACATGTAGGCGCTGATGATGTAGCGCAGGATGTCGCGCTTCTGGCGATCGAGCTCGATGAACTCGGCGCCCACTTCATGGCCGCGTTGCGACACGATCTTCACCTTGGCATCGATGTTCAGGTCGATCTTGTTCAGCTTGAGCTTGATCGAGGCATTGAACAGGCTGCCCAGGGTCAGTGGCTGGTCATAGATGAGCCCCAGACCGCCCAGAGAGATATCCTGGATTTCACATTCCAGCTGTTTGAGGCCATTGCCATCGAGCAGCACTCTGGCCGGGATCTTGGTGCGCACGTACTGACGCTCATCGATGGCTTCGTGTACGACATTGGCGGGTGAGACTGAGGAGTTCATGGCAGTCGCCTACTTAAGGTTGCGTGAAATCGAGCAGAACCGAAATGGCCCCGAAGAAGATGGCGAGCGAAGACAGCAGCATCGCTTTCGAGGTCCAGCGGTTGAGGGCTGCATCAAAGTTGACGCTGCCGTTGCTGAGGGTGGTTTTCTGGCGGGTCCAGCTCTGCAGGTCCATGTGGAACATGGTGTAAACCTTCATGATCGAGCCCATGATCTGGTTGTAATAAAGAACGAACGGATAAATCGGCGACACCGGGTGCTTGGCGAAGGTGAACAGCAGCGTCACCAGCGTGCGCGACAGCAGTACCCAGAACAGATAGAGCAGCAGGTACTGGATGCCGAACAGCAGGCCGGCGACCACCGAGGCGGACAGGCCCATCAGGCAGGTCCACATGGACACGCGCTGGTCGTACAGCACGTACATGGTGAACAGCCCGAGCCGATCCAGGCCCAGCAGCGTGGTGGCGCGGAAGTTCTGGCGCAGCGAGTTGCCATACCAGCGATACATCAGCTGGCGGGTCGCGCGCAGGAAGCTGTTGTCTGGTGGATGCTCGACCGTGAGGGTGTGGCTGTCGGGTACGTAGAAGGTGTCCCAGCCGGCGCGCATCAGGCTGAACCAGGACGACTTGTCATCGCCGGTCAGGAACTGGAAGCGCCCCAGGCGCCAGTGATCGAGGAAGTCGGCTTCGACGTCCTTGATGAACTCCGGGTTGGTCATCACGCTGGCGCGGAAGAACGACAGGCGCCCGGTCAGGGTCAGCACACGCCGGGACAGCGCCATCGAGCACATGTTGATATGGCGCTGCACGAAACGCATGGTGTGCCACTGCTTCATCAGCGTGCTGCCTTCCACCTCGCAGAACTCGTTGGTGGTGATGCCGCCGACGCTCGGCAGGTAGGCGAACAGGCTCACCGCCCGCTCGACGCAGCCGGGCAACATCATGGTGTCGCCATCGACCACGCCGACCACGGCGTTTTCCAGGGGCATCTGCCGCGACAGCGAGCGGAACGCATGGGCCAGGCCGTCGCGTTTGCCGGTACCGCGGGCACGGACGATGATCAGCTTGATGTCATCACGGCCGTGGATTTCCTGGCGCATGATGTCCTTGATGAAGTTCTCGTCACCCTTCTCGACGATCGACGCGATGATCGTGCAGGGCACGGGCAGGCGTTGCACTTCCTGGAGAACCGACTGATACACCTTGAAGGTGGTGTGGGTCGGAATGCGGAAGCTCGTCACGATCATGAACATGTGATCGGGCAGCGCCGCCGGCCCCATCCGCTCCACGGCCTTGCGCATTCTGGGAAAGCGCCAGTGCAGGAAGTACATGCCCCGCAGGTAATGGGTGATCGCGTTGCCGTAGCGCCACATGCCAAGCGCGCCGATGATGAAGATGAACTTCTGGTGCGCCGGGTCGAGGTACTCCGGCGCGACCAGCTCGGAAGCCAGGGCTATGAGGGCGAACAGGCACGCCCAGCCACAGAGCTTGCCGAAAATCGCCGATGTCCCGATCCAATCCACAGCACTGGAAAGATACCTGCGCATGTTGTGTATTCCCTTTATTGAAACCGCTCTCTACCGCCATGCGGCGTTCAGCCGATGGTTTGGATGTGGGTGTTATCAACTGAGCGTGGTGTCCGTGCGCCCGTACACGTCGTCGAAACGCTCGATGTCGTCCTCGCCCAGATAGCTGCCCGACTGCACCTCGATGACCTCCAGAGGAATCTTCCCGGGGTTGGCGAGGCGGTGTACCGAGGCGATGGGGATATAGGTGGACTGGTTTTCCGAGAGCAGGAAGGTCTTGTCGTCACAGGTGACTTTCGCGGTGCCGGTGACCACGATCCAGTGCTCGGCGCGGTGGTGATGCTTTTGCAGCGACAGGCTCGCGCCCGGCTTGACCATGATGCGCTTGACCTGGAAACGGTGGCCGTTGTCGATGGAGTCGTAGCTGCCCCAGGGCCGATAGACCTCGCAGTGGTTCTCCGCTTCGGGCCTGCCCTGGGCCGACAAGGTGTTGACCAGGTGCTTGACGTCCTGCACGCGATCCTTGTGGGCGACCATCACCGCATCCTTGGTTTCCACCACCACCACGTCGTCCAGGCCGACCAGGGTGACCAGCTTGTGTTCGCTGCGCACCAGGCAGTTGTGGCTGTCGTGCACCAGGACGTCGCCGGTATGGCTGTTGCCGTTGGCGTCCTTGGCTTGCACATCCCAGATCGCCGACCAGGAGCCCAGGTCATTCCAGCCTGCCGACAAGGGGACGACGCAAGTGCGCTGGGCTTTTTCCATCACCGCGTAGTCGATGGAGTTGTCCGGGCAGCACGCGAATGCCTTGGGATCGATACGGATGAACTGCAGGTCGACTTCACTCTGGCTGAGGGCCAGCTGGCAGGTGTCGTAGATATCCGGGTCGTGACGTTTCAGCTCTTCCAGGTAGCGGCTGCAACGGAACAGGAACATGCCGCTGTTCCAGAAGTAATCACCGCTGGCGACGAATTCGTTCGCCGTGGCCAGGTCAGGCTTTTCAACGAAGCGCTCGACATCCAGCACGCCTGCAGGAAGCTGTTTGCTGCCAGCGCCGGCCTTGATGTAACCGAAACCGGTTTCCGGGCGTTCGGCGGGTACCCCGAAGAGCACCAGCTCACCCCGTTCGGCGGCCTCACGGGCTACGCCCAGGGCGTGATGGAAGGTGCCCAGATCCTCGATGACATGATCGGCCGGCAGCACCAGCAACAGTTCATCGCGACCCTCGGCGAGCAGATGCATGGCCGCGATCGCCACGGCGGGCGCCGTGTTGCGGCCAAACGGCTCGAGCAGGATCGTCTGCGCACTGCAATCGATGGCCGCCAGTTGCTCGCTGACGATGAAGCGATGGGTTTCGTTGCAAACGATCATCGGCTTGCCGATACCTTCATGGGCAAGGCGCTGAAGGGTTTGCTGGAACATGGTTGCGCTGCCGGTCAGGGCCAGGAACTGCTTGGGGTAGAGCTTGCGAGACAGCGGCCAGAGCCGTGAGCCGCTACCGCCGGACAAAATCAGGGGAATCATGGGGGGCATTTCCTCGCAGCGATTGCAGCTGTCAACGATGAAGTCGGCGGGCGCTCTAGAACGAGCGCCCGCGCTCGGCTGCTTACCAGCAGATGCCTTCTCTGGTGGCGGTGCTCGTGTGCGCCATGAAGCCGAACAGGTCGATGAACAGCTTGTCGTCGCCCGCGTTGTTCATCGCCTCGGCAAAGCGCTTGTCACCGTTGCCGATGATCAGCACATCGGATTCGTCGACCACCTCATCGAGCTCCTGGCAGAGCAGCGAGGAAACATGCGGGATCTTCGACTCGATGTATTCCTTGTTGGTCCCAAACACCCTGGCGTATTCGACGTTGCTGTCGAAGATGCGCAGGTCATAGCCTTTGCCGATCAGCATCTCCGCCAGCTCAACCAGGGGGCTTTCGCGCAGGTCGTCGGTGCCGGCCTTGAAGCTCAGGCCGAGCAGGCCGACTTTGCGTTTGCCGTGGTGGGAGATCATGTCGTAGGCGCGTTTCACCTGAACGCGGTTGCTCGGCATGATGGCGGCCAGGAGCGGGTGTTCAACGTCCATCTGGCCGGCACGGTAGGTCAGCGCGCGCACGTCCTTGGGCAGGCAGGAGCCGCCAAAGGCGAACCCTGGGCGCAGGTAGTAACGCGACAGGTTGAGTTTGTGGTCCTGGCAAACGACGTCCATGACTTCGCGGCCATCGACGCCGCACGCTTTGGCGATGTTGCCGATTTCATTGGCGAAACTGACTTTAGTGGCGTGCCAGACGTTGCAGGTGTACTTGATCATCTCCGCGACTTCGATCGACTTGCGGATAATCGGTGCATCCAGTTCGCTGTAGAGCGCCTGCAGCAACTCGCCGGATTGTTCATCCAGCTCGCCGATGACCGTCATGGCCGGAAAGTCGTAATCCTTGATCGCGGTACTTTCGCGCAGGAACTCCGGGTTGGTGGCCACGCCGAAATCGACACCGGCTTTTTTGCCGGATGCCGCCTCGAGCAACGGAATCACCACGTTCTTTACCGTGCCTGGTAACACCGTGCTGCGAATGACCACGGTATGGCGATCCGCTTTGTCGCGCAGCGCTACACCTATCTGCATGCACACCGATTCCATGTAGGCGAGATCGAGATCACCGTTGCGCTTGCTCGGCGTGCCCACCGCGATGAACGAGAGCTCGCTGTCCGCTACCGCTTCACTGACGTTGGTGGTGCCTCTCAGCAGGCCGCTGCTCACGCCCCTGTCCAGAAGCGCCGCCAGGCCAGGCTCGACGATCGGTGATTTGCCCTGGTTGATCATGTCGATCTTGTCTTGCGATACGTCGACGCCGATCACCTGGTGACCGCGTGCCGATAGACAACCGGCGCATACCGCCCCTACATAGCCCAGACCAAAAATGCTGATTCTCATAGTTGTTTCCCTGATAACTCTTGATAGGCGTAGCGGTTGTTTTAGGCAAAGCCACAGACTATCGCTGCGCTAATTAAGCGCATGGCGAGGGCTGGTTAGTTTGCAAATTAATGGTCTGGGGTTGAGCTGGCGGCGATCTTAGGAGAGATTTTTTTTTGCTTCAAGAGAAAGTTTTGGCAAAGTGCCACTTAACTTTCGTTATTTTTTTTATTGATATAAATCAATGGCTTATAAATGCCATAGTTGTGGCGTCAAAAAACCGATTGCCTGTTATTGGTTTTTTATTATTTCCGTCTTTTTGCTGTTTTTGAGATTTAAAGCCTGTTTTTCCTAACTTTATTTAAGTGCCTCTTAATTTTCTGTTATCCACTTCGGGCAGGCGGCGCCCCGGCGCTCTGGGCGTTTTCCATTGTTTATGGGCATGGCTTTTTTATGCCCCGCGTCCTAGACGGCGTTGCCTAGGCGTAGAGCGCCAATGGAACGGTCCGTTTTTTTCTGGCGCCAGATTTACGCTGTTTTAATGGCGTATTTCAGATTGGCGCGCCTGCGCAACGGCGAGGGCGAAATCACTGCGTTGGCGTTATGGCTTGTTTTCCACGCCGGAGTGCCTCTGGCAGCCATTGCGGTGCAGTTGGCTGGGCGACCAGGCTGCAACCCGTCCGTTGAGGGGGGGCTGCACGATAAGCGGTCGCGTCCGCCTGGCTGGCGAATGCAACTGCTCATGGGATTGCCGCGCACGCCGTCAGGCCGCTTCGCCACGCGGGCGATGGTTGGTCGGCAATCAGGCGTTGGCGATGAGCGGCGTGCTGATAACGGAGGAGGGGCCCGTGAGTCCGCCCGGTGGCGGTGCGGGCCAATGAAGAGCGGGCGAGGCACGGTCTGGCGCAGGCGGCCTGTCGGCAGGCGTCAAGGCCCTACTTGGGCCGCCAGGCACAGTAGCCGGGGCGCGGGCCGATCTTCGGGTGGTTGCGGCAGGTGTCCGGGCGGCGCTCATAGATGGTGCACAGGCGGGTCTTGCGATCCAGGTAATAGCAGTCGTTGTTGCTCATGCGCGTCAGGGTGAAGATCCCTGACTTCTGGTTGAAGCGCTCGACCAAGCCATCCTTCTGCAGGCGCCTGGCGATGTTTCTGGGCGGCTCGCCGCGCTCGAATTCATCGACCACGCCAATGCGGATCAGGTCGTTGAGGCGCACCTCGACCGGCAACTGACAGCAGCTGGAAATGCAGCTGTGGCACATATCGGCGGTGTAGCGCGCCCAGGTATCGAGGCGGTCTATTTCCGCGGCGGCGATCAGGTTGCTTTTCATCTCGGAGGGTTTCGCGTGGTGGGCGGCGCGCGATCATAGCGATCTTGCGAGAATTGTGAACGGCTATCCGCCGGCTGGCGTTGCGCTGTACGCGCAGCGGCGGCGATGAAGCAATAAAAACCTGCTGAAAATGTGATGAATTGCAGTATCGTAGCGGCGAAAATTGTTGCCCTGCCTGTCTGCACGCCTCCAGTGGCTCGCGGCTCGGTTGACGCTAGGCCGCCAGGCGCCCAGCCCTGGCCTCTTTCCTGAGCCTGTTGCAATGGATGCATCCGCCTTGTTTGCCTCTCCCTCGCGTTGCCTCGCAACGTGCCTGGCCGTATCTCGCCTGCGGGCGGGCAGGGTGGCAGCGTGAACGCGTGCCTGGTCAACGCCTGGCAGCTGGATTTCGCCGTGCTGCTGACCGTGGTGGTTTGCGTGGGCGGCGTGGTGCTGGCCCGCTGGGTGATCAACCAGCGCGATTTTCCGGGGCGCGACACCTTCATCCTGATGCACCTGGCGAGCATGTGGTGGATGGCCATGGCCGGCCTCGAGGTCGCCTCCGTGGCGCCGGCGTGCAAGATGCTCTGGGCCACCATGGCGTGGCCGGGCATCATCAGCGTGCCGACCTTCTGGGCGGTGTTCCTCTGGCAGTACGTGAGCAGCGTGCGCAAGCCGCTGGGCAGGCGCTCGATGCTGGGCATGATCCTCATGCCGCTGCTGATCTGGCTGGTGGTGCTGAGCAACCCGTGGCACGGCCTGTTCTATGGCGCGGCCACCGGGCCGGTGTCCGCCGAGCCGGGGGCGCCGGTCTACTACGATCACGGGCCGCTGTTCTACGCCACGGCGGTGTACGTGTACCTGTTCATGACCTTCAGCCTCGGTGTGGTGCTGCGCGCTGCCTTGATCAGCCATGGCGTGCACCGGCGCCATTACCTGGCATTCGTGCTGGTCACCGCGGTGCCCTGGTCGGCCAACATCGCCTACGTGGGCTTTGGCTACGTGGTGTTTGGCGTCGACCCGACGCCGTTCAGTTTCGTGTTTACCCTGGCGGCGTTTTCCTGGCTGATCCTCGGCGTGCGGCTGTTCGACCTGGTTCCGGTCGCCCGCCATTTGCTGCTCGATTCGCTGCCCGACCCGGTCATGGTGGTCGACACCCAGTGGCGGGTGATCGAGGCCAACCAGGCGGCCCTCAAGCTGGGCGAGCTCGCTGCTGACTGGCAGGGGCGCCGGCTGAAGGACTGGCCGGGCTTCGGCAGCGACCTGCAGGCGCAACTGGTCGAGCAGGGCGAATTGCGCGAGCCGCTGCTGATCCACAGCGACGCCGGCCACTACTTCGAAGTGCGCATGCGGCCCATCGAGCGGCTGACCCGCCACGGCATCCTGGTGCTGGGCCAACTGCTGTACCTGCGCGACGTCACCCAGCGGCAGATGGCCAAGCTCAAGCTTGCCGACGCGCTGGCACTCAGCGAGGAGCGCTTGCGGACCATCACCAGCCTGCACGAGCAGCTGCGCGAGCAGGCCCTCTGCGACCCGCTGACCGGGCTCTACAACCGCCGCTACCTGGACGAGCTGTTCGGCCGCGAGCTGGCCCGGGCCCGCCGCGAGAACGTGCCGCTGGCGCTGGCGCTGATCGATCTGGATCACTTCAAGCGGCTCAACGATCAGCATGGCCACCTCGATGGCGATGACGTGCTCAGGAGCGTGGCGCAGCACCTGCTGGTGAACTTGCGCAGTTCCGATACGGTCTTTCGTATCGGCGGCGAGGAGTTCCTGCTGATTCTCCCCGGTACCGATGCCCGTGAAGCGCGCGAACGCCTCGAGGCCATCTGCCAGGGGCTGGCGCAAAAACCGCTCAAGACCCGCAGTGGCCTGCGCCACGTGACCCTCTCGGCCGGCCTGGCGCTGTGGCCCGAACAGGGCACGGCGCTCGACGATCTGCTGCAGGCTGCCGATGCCGCCTTGTACGAAGCCAAACGTCGCGGACGTAACCGCGTGTGCAGCCTGCTGCCGCGCGTTACCCCACAGGCGGCTGAGGCACCCGTTCCTGGAAAGGGTTAAACTCCTTTCGATTACCTTCCTTCCCGGAGTCCTTCATGTCCCGCGTTACCCTGAGCCGTTACCTCATCGAGCAGACCCGTAGTCAAAACACCCCGGCCGATCTGCGCTTCCTGATCGAAGTGGTGGCGCGTGCATGCAAGGAAATCAGCCATGCCGTTTCCAAGGGCGCCCTGGGCGGCGTGCTGGGCAGCATGGGCACCGAGAACGTGCAGGGCGAAGTGCAGAAGAAGCTCGACGTGATCTCCAACGACATCCTGCTCGAGGCCAACGAGTGGGGCGGCCACCTGGCCGGCATGGCCTCCGAGGAAATGGACAACGCCTACCAGATCCCCGGCAAGTACCCCAAGGGTGCCTACCTGCTGGTATTCGACCCGCTGGATGGTTCGTCGAACATCGACGTCAACGTCTCGGTCGGCACCATCTTCTCGGTGCTGCGCTGCCCCAGCGAGTACCTGAGCCAGAACGAAAGCCTCAATGAGCAAGCCTTCCAGCAGCCAGGCACCCAGCAGGTCGCGGCCGGCTACGCCATCTACGGCCCGCAGACCATGCTGATCCTGACCCTGGGCAACGGCGTGATGGGCTTCACCCTGGACCGTGAGCTGGGCAGCTTCGTGCTCACCCACGACAACATCAGCGTGCCGGAAAGCACCGCCGAATTTGCCATCAACATGTCCAACCAGCGCCACTGGGAAGCCCCGGTCAAGCGTTACGTCGACGAGCTGCTGGCCGGCAAGGAAGGCCCGCTGGGCAAGAACTACAACATGCGCTGGATCGCCTCGATGGTCGCCGACGTGCACCGCATCCTGACCCGCGGCGGCCTGTTCATGTACCCGCGTGACAACCGCGAGCCGGACAAGGCTGGCAAGCTGCGCCTGATGTACGAAGCCAACCCGATGTCGTTCATCATCGAGCAGGCCGGTGGTGCCGCCACCGATGGCGTGCAGCGCATCCTGGATATCCAGCCGACTTCGCTGCACCAGCGCGTGCCGGTGTTCCTGGGCTCCAAGGAAGAAGTCGAACGCGTCACCGGTTACCACAAGGGCTGATCGATGGCCCCCTGGCAGCCCCTGCTCGACTGGTGGTTCGGCCCTTCGGGGTCGGCCGAGCAGCGTGCTGCCGAAAAGCACAGGCTGTGGTTCGGCAAGCGCGACGAACAGGATGCCGAAGCCCTTGCGCGCTTTGGCACCCTGGTCGAACAGGCGCTGGCTGGCGAACTGCAGGAGTGGTCGGCCGACCCGCGCGGCTGGCTGGCCAACGTGCTGTTGCTCGACCAGCTGCCACGCATGATCCACCGCGACACGCCGCTGGCCTTCGCTGGCGATGCCCAGGCCCGGGCCTTGGTCGAGGAGGGCATCAGGTTAGGCTGGGATCGTCAGTTGTCCCCGCTGCAGCGGGTGTTCATCTATCTGGTGCTCGAGCACGCCGAGAACCCCCTTCAGCAGGCCCGCGCCGTGCAGCTGTTCGCGGAACTCGCCGAAGCTGCCGGCGATGCCGAGCGCCAACTGTTCGCCGGCTTTCTCGACTACGCTCAGCGCCATCAGCAGGTTATCGAGCGCTTCGGACGGTTCCCCCATCGCAACGAGATTCTCGGGCGCGCCAGCCGCGCGGACGAGTTGCGCTTTCTCGCGGAACCGGGCTCACGCTTCTGACGTCGAACCGGCATCTGGCCCCCACTGCACTACGGAGATATCCCATGCGCCTGCGCTCTCTCGCGCTACTGGCAGGTTGTGTCCTTCTGGCCGCCTGCGGCAAGGTCAACCAGGAAAACTATGCCAAGCTCTATTCGGGCATGAACAAGGCCGAGGTCGAGGATCTGCTCGGCAAGCCAAGCGAATGCTCCGGCGCGCTGGGCATGTCCAGCTGCACCTGGGGCGATCAGGTGAGCTTCATCAGCGTCCAGTACGCCGGTGACAAGGTGATCATGTTTTCTGCAAAAGGATTGAAGTGATGAACAAACGTACCCTGGCGCTGATGGCCCTGGGCGCCTTGCTGCTGGTTGGCTGCGCCAATTCGGGCACCGGCGTGGCGCCACCGAAGACCGTCGAATCGGTTGACCTCGAGCGCTACCAGGGCACCTGGTACGAAGTGGCGCGCCTGCCGATGTTCTTCCAGCGCAACTGCGTGGAGTCCGAGGCGCATTACCGTCTGCAGGATGACGGCAGCGTGGCCGTGACCAACCGTTGCCGCGAGGCCGACGGCCAGTGGAGTCAGGTCGAGGGGCGCGCCGTACCGCAGGTCGAAGGCAAGACCGACAAGCTGTGGGTGACCTTCGACAACTGGTTCAGCCGCCTGCTGCCCGGCGTAAGCAAGGGCGAGTACTGGGTGCTGGATCTGGACGACGACTACCAGACCGCCCTGGTCGGCCATCCGAACCGCAAGTACCTGTGGCTGTTGTCGCGTACCCCGACGATCTCCAATGAAGTACGCGACGAACTGCTGTCCGTGGCCCGCGCCCAGGGTTATGACACCAGTGAGCTGATCTGGCGCGACGGTGCCAAGCCGGCGCAGTGATCGCTCGCTATGGCTAGCGCTGCCTAGCCAAGCGACATGGGTTGTACGCAGAGGGTGGGGTGCGGCGGCGGGTATCGAGAGACTCCCGCACACCGTTTACGCCTCCACCTACCCTAGGTTTCAACCGCTTCCTTGACGGTAGGCTGCGTCACCCATCATTGGCGTTCCGGTCAGTGCCGCGACCAGGTTCTATTCCCAGTCCAGCCGCGCCAGCTTCCATTCGCCGCCGTCCTGCCACCACTCCAGCTTCACGGCGTAATGCCGGGCGCTGTCGGGGATCAGCCCTTCGGCGCCGGTGAGCGCCACCTGGGCGTCGGTATAGCCCTTGTCGCGGTAGGTCACATCCACGCGGCTGCTCTTGCCCAGGGCCAGTACCTTGACGTTGTTGTGGCGCAGGAACAGCAGCGTCATGGTGCGCTTGGCCCAGTCGCGATCATTGGCCTGCTGGGCGCGAAACTCCTTGTGCAGCTGGTCGAGCACCGCTGCGGTCTTCTTCGCTTCGAGGTTGTCCTGCAGCTGCTGCACCGCGGCTTCCAGCCTGGCCTGGGGGTCGTCCTTGGCGCCGCAGCCGCCCAGCAGTAAACCGAGCAGCAGCAGTGGTGTTGCTAATTTCCGTATCGACATGCCGAATTCCCTTTTCATGGTTATGATGCCCGAACGAGTGCAATAGCCCCGACCAACGTCCGGGCGGCCCGAGCCTACCTCAAATCTTCCTCAGGAGCGCACCATGCAGACGCTGTATCCGGAGATCAAGCCGTACGCCCGTCATGAGTTGGCGGTAGACGCCCCGCACGTCCTTTATGTGGACGAGAGCGGCTCAGCGGATGGTCTGCCGGTGCTGTTCGTGCATGGTGGCCCCGGCGCGGGCTGTGACGCGGCAAGCCGCCGCTACTTCGACCCGAACCTGTACCGCATCGTCACCTTCGACCAGCGCGGCTGCGGCCGCTCCACGCCCCACGCCAGCCTGGAGAACAACACCACCTGGGATCTGGTCGCCGACATGGAGCGCATTCGTGAGCACCTGGGCATCGACAAGTGGGTGCTGTTCGGCGGCTCCTGGGGCTCCACGCTGTCGCTGGCCTACGCCCAGGCCCACCCGGATCGCGTGCAGGCGCTGATCCTGCGCGGCATCTTCCTGTGCCGGCCGCAGGAATTCAAATGGTTCTACCAGGAGGGTGCCAGCCGGCTGTTCCCGGATTACTGGCAGGATTACCTGGCGCCGATTCCGGTCGAAGAGCAGGGCGACCTCATGCAGGCGTTCTACAAGCGCCTGACCGGTGCCGACCAGATTGCCCAGATGCATGCCGCCAAGGCCTGGTCGTGCTGGGAAGGGCGCACCGCCACGCTGCGGCCCAACCCCCAGGTGGTCGAGCGCTTCGCCGAGAGCCTGCGGGCGCTGTCGATCGCCCGTATCGAGTGCCATTACTTCGTCAACAACGCCTTCCTGGAGCCGAATCAGCTGCTGCGTGACATGCCGAAGATCGCCCACCTGCCGGGCATCATCGTGCATGGCCGCTACGACGCGATCTGCCCGCTGGACAACGCCTGGGCGCTGCACCAGGCATGGCCGAACAGCGAGCTGCAGATCATCCGCGAGGCCGGCCATTCGGCGGCCGAGCCGGGCATCGCCGATGCACTGGTGCGCGCCGCCGACGAAATCGCCCACCGCCTGCTCGACCTGGCGCCGGACGAAGCATGAAGGCACTGCTGCAGCGCGTTTCCAGTGCCCGTGTGGATGTCGCCGGGGAAACCGTCGGCGCCATCGACCAGGGCCTGTTGGTGCTGGTTGGTGTCGAGCCCCAGGACAGCGAAGCCAGCTGCGCCAAGTTGCTGCACAAGCTGCTCAACTACCGGGTGTTCAGCGACGCGGCAGGCAAGATGAACCTGTCGCTCAAGGATGTCGGTGGCGGTCTGTTGCTGGTCTCGCAATTCACCCTGGCCGCCGACACTCGCAGCGGCCTGCGCCCCGGTTTTTCCACCGCCGCGCCACCCGCCCTGGGTGAAGCACTGTTCGATCATCTGCTCGAACAGGCTCGCGCGCAGCACCCGCAGGTCGCCAGCGGGCGCTTTGGCGCCGACATGCAGGTGCACCTGGTCAACGACGGGCCGGTGACCTTTCTGCTGGAAACCTGATCGGCGCAGTCACTGGCCTGCTTCTTGCCTCCTGAGTGGCGGCCGCATGCTGCTGTTTGGCGCTGATCTGGCGCGTATCTCTCGCCATCGGCGGCGATCACGGTTAGCATGCCGCGCCGCCTTATCGAAGGGCCTGCCGCTCGCACCGCACCGGTGCATGACCCCTGAGCCGGCCCCCATAATCGTTTGCCTTCAGGAGCAAGAATGAAAAAGCTTGTCGCCTCACTGCTGTTATCCGTCTGCGCCTTCGCCAGCATCGCCCAGGCTGGCGTCATCGACGACGCGGTCAAGCGCGGTACCCTGCGCGTGGGTATGGACCCGACCTACATGCCGTTCGAGATGACCAACAAGCGCGGCGAGATCATCGGCTTCGAAGTCGACCTGCTCAAGGCGATGACCAAGGCCATGGGCGTCAAGCTGGAGCTGGTGTCCACCTCCTATGACGGCATCATCCCGGCACTGCTGACCGACAAGTTCGACATGATCGGCTCGGGCATGACCCTGACCCAGGAGCGCAACCTGCGCATCAACTTCTCCGAGCCCTTCATCGTGGTCGGCCAGACCCTGCTGATCCGCAAGGAGCTGGCTGACAAGGTCAAGAGCTACAAGGACCTGAACAGCGCCGACTACCGCATCACCTCGAAGATCGGCACCACCGGCGAGATGGTCGCCAAGAAGCTGATCGCCCAGGCCAAGTACAGCGGCTTCGACAACGAGCAGGAAGCGCTGATGGACGTGGTCAACGGCAAGGCCGATGCCTTCATCTACGACGCCCCGTACAACGTCGTGGCGGTGAACAAGGCCGGTGCCGGCAAGCTGGTATTCCTCGACCAGCCGTTCACCTTCGAGCCCCTGGCCTTCGGCCTGAAGAAGGGCGACTACGACAGCCTCAACTGGATCAACAACTGGCTGCACCAGATCCGTGAAGACGGCACCTACGATCGGATCCACGCCAAGTGGTTCAAGAGCACCAATTGGTTGAAAGACATGGAGTGAAGCCTGCGGCTTCACTTCGCTACACCCGGCGCGCGGCTAGTCCGCGCGCCTTCATGTTGGCAACTCAACGGGTAGACACTCGCCGTGGCTAAACAGAACAAAGCCCAGTGGCCCTGGCACCTGCTGACCGGTCTGATCCTGGTCCTGGGTATCCTGGCAATCTGGTATTCCACCTCGCTGATCTCCTACGAATGGCGCTGGAATCGCGTTCCCCAGTATTTCGCCTACCACGCCGAAGAGGCGCAGCGGGCCGCTGACTACGGGCGCGTCGAGAGCATCAGCCGGCAGGGCGACGATGCAGTTGTCACCCTGCTCGGTGAAGGCGGCGAACAGCAGCAGCTCAGCGTGGCAAGTGACAGCCTGCAGCTCAGTGAGGGCGACGATGTCGCCGAGGGCGATGTGATTGGTGTCACCCGTCACTGGGCCGCCGGGCCATTGCTCTGGGGCCTCTGGACCACCCTGTGGATCTCCGTGGCGGCCGGGGTGTTCGGCCTGCTGATCGGCCTGGTCACCGGCCTGTGCCGGCTCTCGGCCAACCCGACGCTGCGCCACCTGTCGACGGTCTATGTCGAGCTGGTACGCGGCACGCCACTGCTGGTGCAGATCTTCATCTTCTATTTCTTCATCGGCACGGTGCTCGACCTGTCGCGCGAGTTCGCCGGTGTGGCTGCGCTGGCCCTGTTCACCGGCGCCTATGTCGGCGAGATCGTACGCGCTGGCGTTCAGTCCATCGTCCGCGGGCAGGACGAAGCGGCTCGCTCGCTGGGCCTGAGCGCGGCGCAGTCGATGCGCCACGTGATCCTGCCGCAGGCGTTCAAGCGCGTGCTGCCACCGCTGGCCGGGCAGTTCATCAGCCTGGTCAAGGACACCTCGCTGGTCTCGGTGATCGCCATTACCGAACTGACCAAGAGCGGCCGCGAAGCCATCACCACCTCGTTCTCCACGTTCGAGATCTGGTTTTGTGTGGCGGCCCTGTATCTGGTGATCAACCTGCCACTGTCGCAGATCGCCAACCGCCTGGAACGGAGGCTCGCGCAAAGTGATTGAAGTCCGTGACCTGATCAAGGTATTCGACGCCCGCGGCCAGCAGGTACGCGCCGTCGATGGCGTGACCACCCAGGTGGCACGCGGTGAAGTGCTGGTGGTGATCGGCCCGTCCGGCTCCGGCAAGTCGACCTTCCTGCGCTGCCTCAACGGCCTGGAAGAGCTGGACGACGGCTCGGTGAGCATCGATGGCCTCGACCTGGCCAACCCCAAGACCGATATCAACGCCTACCGCCGCGAAGTCGGCATGGTGTTCCAGCACTTCAACCTGTTCCCACACATGACCGTGCTGGAGAACCTGTGCCTGGCGCAGAAGGTGGTGCGCAAGCGCGGCAAGGCCGAGCGTGAAGCCAAGGCCCGCGCCCTGCTGGACAAGGTCGGTATCGGTCAGAAGGCTGACGAGTTTCCGTCGCGCCTCTCCGGCGGGCAGCAGCAGCGGGTGGCCATCGCCCGCGCCCTGTGCATGGACCCCAAGGTCATGCTGTTCGACGAGCCCACTTCGGCCCTCGACCCGGAAATGGTCGGTGAAGTGCTCGACGTGATGAAGCAACTGGCCGTGGAAGGCATGACCATGGTCTGCGTCACCCACGAGATGGGCTTTGCCCGTGAAGTGGCCGACCGGGTGCTGTTCTTCGACCACGGCAAGCTGCTGGAAGACGCCCCGCCCGCCGAGTTCTTCGCCCAACCGAAGGATCCGCGGGCCCAGGCGTTTCTGCGCCAGGTGCTGTAACGAGAAGACCGGGGCCGCTTCAAGGCAAAAGCGGACGTTCCCAGCGTAGGGTGGACAACGCTCTTTTTGTCCACCATTGCGCTCGCAGAGCGGTGGACGGGTCGGGCCGCGTAGGTGAAGCGTCGTCCACCCTACGACCGGCCGCCCCCGCCATGTTGCGGCCCCTCAGGCGCTGCATCGAACACGCATTGCCTCGGCAGGTTTCCAGAACCATTCACGCGTGACCCAGTCCCAATGTTCTCCCTTCGATATGAGGACGTTAAGGCGTGAAAACCGTTCTAGCCCTGTTGGCCGCTGCCATCACCCTGCCGGCGATGGCCGACCAGCCGACTCTCTACGGTCGCTACGAGTACATTCAGCTGCCCCAGCTCGGCCAGACCCTCAAGGCCAAGATGGACACCGGTGCCATGACCGCTTCGCTGTCGGCCCGCGATATCGAGCAGTTCGAGCGTGATGGCGAGGACTGGGTGCGTTTCCGCCTGGCCGTCGAGGACGCCGATGATCAGCTCTTCGAAAAGCCTCTGGCGCGTGTCACCGAGATCAAGAACCGTGCCGAGGAAGGCAGCTCCGCCAAGCCGTCCTATTCGGCGCGCCCGGTCGTCAACATGGACATCTGCCTGGGCGAAGAGCAGCGCACCATCGAGGTCAACCTCACCGACCGCAGCCATTTCGACTACCCGCTGTTGATCGGCGCCAGTGCCATCCGCAAGCTGGATGCGGCCATCGATCCGTCCAACCGCTATACCGCCGAACAACCCAGTTGCTGATTTGCACGGACGGCGCTTCCCTTTCGCGCAGTCCGGTGTGATTCTTGCCTCGAAATGGCACATTGCCACGGCGTTCATGGACCGTGGCGCTTGTCGAGGTGAAATATGTGGGGATTGCTCAAACCGGGTATACGCGTGCTGGAGCGCGTGAGTTTCGCCCGCAAGTTTCAGTTGCTGTTCGTGCTGTTCGTCATCCCCCTGGGTTATGCGCTGTGGGTGATGATGAGCGGCAACCTGGAGCGCATCGAGGTGCTGGGCAGCGAGGTAGACGGCATGCATGGCGTGCAGGCGCTGGGCACGGTCGAGCAGGAGCTGCACCAGCAACGTTTCCTGCTGGCGCGCTGGAAGGGCAATGACAAGGCGGCCGAAGCGCTGTTGCGCGAGCGTAGCGGCAAGCTCGGCGAAGCCCTGGCGGCCGCTGCCGAACAGGTAGCGCTGACGCCGAGCGAGGAAACCGGCCGACAGCTCGACGCCCTGCAGGCCTCGGTGGCTGAACTGGATCTCGCCGTGCTGGGCAAGATGGCCCTGCTCGACGCACTCGAGCGTTACCAGAAAACCCTTTCCTTGCTCACGGTGCTCCGTGAGCAGGTCGCCACCGACAGCGGTCTGATCCTCGACCCCTTCCTCGACACCTACCTGATGATGGAGCAGCTGACGCAGACCCTGCCGCGGTTGTCGGATAACGTGGGCAGCTTCGCCAGCCAGGGCTATGGCTCGCTGGTGGCGCAGCACTTCACCCTGCAGAACCGCGTGGCGGTACGTGACCTGCGCCGCTCACTGGAACAGGCTGGTGCACAGATCGCCAAGTCGCGCACCGCTTTGCAGCAGGCTTCGCCGCGGGCCATGCAAGCCCTGCAGCAGCCCTATGCGCAGGTCGAGGAGGGCCTGCAGACTTTTCTCGCCGAAGTCGACCGCGACATGTTCGAAGCCAGCCCCATGGTGCTGCAGCCGGCCCAGTTCGCGCAGCAGGTACAGGCGCTGCAGGAAAATGTCAGCGTCCTGCGTGAGGCGGTGTACCGGCAGTTCATCGCCAGTATCGGCGACTACCAGGGCAAAGCCCGGCAGGACATGCTGCACACCACGTTGATTTTCGCCGTGCTCACCCTGCTGGCGCTGTATCTGCTGCTGTGCCTCAACGCCTCCATCCGGCGCAGCACCGCCGGCATCATCCAGGCTGCCGAAGGCCTGCGTGACGGCGACCTGCGGGTGCGCATGCAGGTGCATGGCGCCGATGACCTGGCGGCTATCTCCACGGCCCTGAATACCGCCGTCGCCCAGCTGCGCGACTCCATGCAGGGGGTGGGCCGCGAAGGGCAGAGCCTCGACGACACCGTGCGCAGCCTGGGAAGCCAGGCTGCCGGCTCACTGAGTGCGGTGGAGCAGCAGCAGGCGCAGATGAGCCAGATCGCCACTGCCGCCACGCAGATGGCCGCCACCGCCCAGAGCGTGGCGCAGAGCTGCGAGCAGGCCGCCCAGGAAGCCGGGCAGACCCGCGAGATCGCCAACCAGAGCAACCAGCGCAGCGCCCGCACCAGTGCCAGCATGCGTGAACTCAGTGAGCGCCTGGCCGGCAGCGCGCAGACCCTGCACAAGCTACGCCAGCAGACCGAGCAGATCACCCGGGTGGTCGACGTGATCAAGGGCATCGCCGAACAGACCAATCTGCTGGCGCTCAACGCGGCCATCGAGGCGGCGCGCGCTGGCGAGCAGGGGCGCGGCTTTGCGGTGGTCGCCGACGAAGTGCGTTCCCTGTCACAGCGCACCCAGAACTCCACCGCGGAGATCGCCCAGACCGTCGGCGACCTGCACAAGGTCGTCGGTCAGTCCGTCGCCGAGATGGAGCAGGCCATGCATCAGGCCGAAGGCGACGTGGACAACGTGCTGGCGATGAGTGCCGACCTCGACGGTATCGTCGAGTCGGTGCAGCGGGTCAGCGACCGCCTGGCGCAGATCGCGACCGCTGCCGAGCAGCAGGCGGCGACCGCCGACGAGGTGAGCGGCAATATCCAGCAGGTCGATCAGGCCGCCAGTGAATTGCTCGGCGGTGCGCGGATGGTCAGCGAGGCCTGTGAACAATTGCGCCGTGGCAGTGAAACCCTGTCGCGCAACACCGGCCGTTTCCGGGTGGAGTAAGCGCAGGGCAATAGCTGATCAATAAATGAACGATTGCTTGCAAGCCGCGATGGCAGCGGCCTGCAAGGGATGATCCCAAGGTTGTCCACAGGATGGTGCACGGCCACTGTGCATGAATATTGGATCGTTTCCGCTTGCTGATCCCAAGCCTTCTCTGGTTATTAAAGTCAAGCAATACAGCAGGTTGTGACGATCCAGAGGGCGCCTGATCAATAACTGATCAGGCGCCTGAGAACCACGACCGACGTGGCTTGCGCAGTTCGATACCAGGTTTATCCACAGAGCCTTCCACCGCTACTGTGTATAGCGCCCCGATGTGTGCCGCGAGCTATCATGTTCTGCGCGCGTTGTTCCGCAACGAATCCGCCAGTCTGGCGTTGGTCAGTAAATGAACAGCGTGCCGGAGTGGCCGGTTCACCGGGCCTGCAGCCAGCCATGCAAAGGTTATCCACAAACTGTTCCACTCAAGTTGTGCATGAGCAGCAGGGGCTCAAGGGTAATTCTCGGCTTGACAGAATCCTTTTCACAACAAGGCCTTGTCGCGCCTCAGCCTGTGAATAAGGCGCTGATCAAATAGTGAGCGGCTGCTTGCAAGCCGCGTTTTTAGCGGTATTCAGGGCTTCACTCCAAGCTTATCCACAGAATGATCCACGTGTTTTGTGCATGAACTGGCCTCGGTACTGGGCTATTGACGCCTATCGTTACCTCGCGCAGGCTCCGCAACCCACGTGCCGCAAGGATGCCAACCATGGCGACCGTCCTGATCGTCGAAGATGAAGCCGCAATTGCCGACACCCTGGTGTATGCCCTGCAGGCCGAGGGCTTTACCACGCGCTGGTCGACACTGGCCGGTGAAGCGCTGACGCTGCTGCAGCACGAGGCCTTCGACCTGGTGATTCTCGATGTCGGCCTGCCGGATATCAGCGGCTTCGAGGCCTGCAAGCGGCTAAGGCGCTTCTCCGATGTGCCGGTGATGTTCCTCACCGCGCGCAATGACGAGATCGACCGCGTGGTGGGGCTGGAAATCGGCGCCGATGATTATGTGGTCAAGCCCTTCAGCCCCCGGGAAGTGGCGGCGCGGGTCAAGGCGATTCTCAAGCGGATGGCGCCGCGCGAGTCGGCCGCCAAGTCCGCCGATGGCCCGTTTCGCCTCGACAATGAGCGGGTACGCATCGACTACCACGGCCAGCCCCTGAGCCTGACCCGGCTCGAATTCCAGTTGCTGCAATGCCTGCTTGGCCAGCCCGAGCGGGTGTTCAGCCGCGAGCAGCTGCTCGATGCCCTGGGGGTGGCCGCCGACGTGGGCTACGAGCGCAATATCGACAGCCATATCAAGAGCCTGCGCGCCAAGCTGCGGCAGGTTGCGCCGCAGGCCGAACCGATCCAGACCCACCGTGGCCTCGGCTACAGCCTGAAGCTGGAGTAGGGCCGATGCCCCACGTCGAGGAGAGTCGCTGATGCCGCTCGGTGTACGTATTTTCCTGGCCTATTTTCTGTTCGTCGGGCTGTCCGGCTGGTTCGTGCTGAGCACGGTGATGGACGAAATCCGCCCGGGCGTGCGCCAGTCCACCGAGGAAACCCTGGTTGACACCGCGCACTTGCTGGCCGTGCTGCTGCGTGAGGATGTACGTGAGGGGCGGCTTGCCCAGGGGGCGCTGCCAGAGTTGCTCAAGGCCTACGGCCAGCGCCAGCCCGGCGCGCAGATCTGGGGCGTGGCGAAGAACCAGGTCAACCACCGTATCTACGTTACCGACGCCAACGGCATCGTGTTGCTCGATTCCAGCGGCCTGGCGGTGGGCCAGGACTATTCGCGCTGGAACGACGTCTACCTGACCCTGCAGGGCCGCTATGGGGTGCGCTCCACCCGGGAAGACCCCGAAGACCCGGACTCCTCGGTGATGTACGTGGCCGCGCCGATCGTCGACGGCGAGCGCATTCTCGGCGTGGTCTCGGTGGCCAAGCCCAACCGTACGCTGCAGCCCTATATCGAGCGTTCGCAGCGGCGCCTCGGCTGGCTGGGGGCCGGGCTGATCGGCCTGGGCCTGCTGGTCGGTGGTCTGCTCAGCTGGTGGCTCAGCGGCTCGCTGCGCCGCTTGACCCGTTATGCACAGGCAGTCAGCGAGGGGCAGCGTGCCGAGTTGCCCCAGGTGCGGGGTGGCGAACTCGGGCAACTGGCCCAGGCGGTGGAGCGCATGCGCACCGAGCTGGAGGGCAAGGCCTACGTCGAGCGTTACGTGCATACCCTGACCCACGAACTGAAGAGCCCCCTGGCGGCGATTCGTGGCGCCGCCGAGCTGCTCGAGGCCGAGATGCCTGCGGCCCAGCGCCAGCGGTTCGTGGCCAATATCAGCGAGGAGGGCGAACGCCTGCAGAACCTGGTCGAACGCCTGTTGCACCTGGCCCAGGTCGAGCAGCGCCAGGGACTCGAAGAGCGCGTTGCCGTGCCGCTGCAGGCCATGATCGATGAACTGGTGCACGCTCAGATGGCGCGCATCGAGCAGCGCCAGGTGCAGGTGGATAACCAGGTGGATGCCTCGCAGCAGCTACTCGGCGAGCGCTTCCTGCTGCGCCAGGCACTGAGCAACCTGCTCGACAATGCGCTGGACTTCACTCCGCCTGGTGGGCTGATCCGCTTTGCCTGCGAGGCCGATGGCGAGTCGTTGCAAGTGCATCTGTTCAATCAGGGGGCGGCGATTCCCGACTACGCCTTGCCGCGCCTTACCGAACGCTTCTACTCCCTGGCCCGGCCCGCTACCGGGCGCAAGAGCACGGGCCTGGGGCTCAACTTCGTGCAGGAGGTGGCCCAGCTGCATGGCGCCAGCCTGAACATCGCCAACGTCAAAGGTGGCGTCGAGGTCAGCCTGTGCTTCAGGCGTTGAGTGTCGGCGACGACGTCGCCGTTGCCGGCGGCGACTTGGCGCAATCACGGGGGGTACAGATGGCCGGACTTTGGTTATTCTGATGGGGTTCGCCAATCAACCGGACAGGAAGACCTGCATGAAAAAGACCGTGGCCGACGTACTCAAGAGCAAGCCCATATCCAACGTGTACAGCGTGACGCCCGACAGCAGCCTGTTCGCTGCGATGAAGCTGATGGCCGAAAAGGGCATCGGTGCCCTGGTGGTGCTCGACGGGGAACGCCTGGCCGGTATCGTCAGCGAGCGTGACTACGTGCGCAAGGTGGCGGTGCAGGAGCGTTCGCCGGTGAACATGAAGGTCAGTGACATCATGACCGACAAGGTCATCACCGTGGCGCCGAGCGAAGATGCCCGCCATTGCATGGAGCTGATGACCGACGGCCGTCTGCGCCACCTGCCTGTCGTCGAAGACGGCAGCCTGGTCGGCCTGTTGTCGATCGGTGACCTGGTCAAGGACATCATCAGCCATCAGGAAGACCTGATCCAGCATCTGGAGCAGTACATCCGCGGCGAATGATCGATGGCTGCGCCTGCGGCCACCTCGCCACGACCGCCGTGCGGGTGACACCCTCGTCCACCCGCAGCGCCGGCACCTCGCAACGCCCACATAAACTCCATCTGCGCTCCACACTGGCTCCACCGAGCCTGGCCAGACTGCGTGCATCCCAACTGCACGGAGCGCTGTGCCATGAACCGAAGCCTGCTATTCAAATTGGGCACCATTGCCCTGCTGATTCTGCTGTTGATGATTCCCCTGTTGTTGATCGATGGCCTGGTCAACGAGCGCCAAGGTGCGCGCGATGACGTGCTGCGCGATATCGCCCGCAGCTCCAGCTATGCCCAGCAGGTCACCGGGCCGATCATGGTGGTGCCGTATCGCAAGAAGGTGCTGACCTGGAAAACCCGCAAGGACAGCGACGAGCGTTATCAGGAAGAGTCGATCGAGCAGGGGCGGCTGTACTTTCTGCCGGAGCGTTTCGTGCTCGAGGGTGATGTGCGCACCGAGTTGCGTTACCGCGGCATCTACCAGGCGCGCCTGTACCACAGTGATAGCCAGATAAACGGCGAGTTCAAGGTGCCGGCCAATTACGGCATCAGCGACGTCGACGCCTACTGGTTTGGCGAGCCCTTCATTGCCGTGGGTATCAGCGATGTGCGTGGCATCGGCAATGACCTCAAGCTGCAGCTCAATGGCGCCAGCCTGGGTTTCGAACCCGGTAGTGGCGACGACAGCTTCGGCAGCGGTGTACACGTGGCACTGCCGGCACATGACCGCCGCGACGAGCAGACCTACACCTTCGCCTTCGACCTGAAGCTGCAGGGCACCGAGCAGCTGAGCATCACCCCGGTCGGCCGTGAGAGCCAGGTAACGCTGCGTTCGGACTGGCCGCACCCCAGCTTCGTCGGCGAGTTCCTGCCGAGCCAGCGGGAAGTGAGCGAGCAGGGCTTTACCGCCAAGTGGCAGACCAGCTTCTTCGCTACCGACATGCAGGATGCCCTGAGCAGCTGCGTCAGCGGTTCCTGTGCGGCGATGCAGAGCCGTGCGTTCGGGGTGAGCTTCATCGATCCGGTGGACCAGTACCTGAAGGCCGACCGGGCGATCAAGTACGCACTGCTGTTCATCACCCTGACCTTCGCGGTGTTCTTTCTCTTCGAAGTGCTCAAACGCATGGCCGTGCACCCGGTGCAGTACGCCCTGGTGGGCTTGTCGATGGCGCTGTTCTACCTGTTGTTGCTGTCGCTTTCCGAGCACCTGGGCTTTGCCGTCGCTTACGGCCTGTCCGCCCTGGGCTGCGTGGCGCTGAACAGCTTCTACGTCAGCAGTGTGTTGCGTAGCTGGTTGCGCGGGGCGTTCTTCGGCGCCTTGCTGGCGGCCCTGTATGGCCTGCTCTACGGCCTGCTGAGCGCCGAGGACTACGCCCTGCTGATGGGCTCGCTGCTGGTGTTCGGCGTGCTGGGCTGCGTGATGGTGCTGACCCGCAAGCTTGACTGGTACGGCGTCGGCCGCCCCGCCAGCAGCGCCAGCAGCGCTTCCTGACCCTTGCCGGGGCGTGCCAGGCGCACGCCCCCTGGAGACTGCCATGCGCGTACTGCTGCAATTTTCTGCCTGTTTCTTCCTTGGCCTGTGCATCGCCGGCGTGCTGCTGATCGGCATGATGTTCGTCGGCCGCTTCGACTGGATCGAGCTGTTGATGCTCAGCGGCTGGCCGTTCGCTCAACTGGGCCTGCAGCTGTTGCCCGAATCATTTTGGAACAGCCTGACCGGGGTCACCGATGCGGCCGCCAACAGCTCGGTGCAATCGTTCCTGCAACTGTGCGTGGCCATGATGCAGATCGCCCTGCTGTTCGCCCTGGGCTTCTTTCGCCTGTGGTACCGGCGATGAGCGGGTGCCTTGGTTTGCGCGAGGAGCGCCTTGCCGGCCGGCAGCTGGCGCGTTGCATCGCCCGGTTATTTCTTGAGTCTGCAGGGGCGGGGTATGCGATCGGTGTAGACTGGGAACCGCCTAAATCTGAGCGATTCACGGATGAACAAAACCTCTTTCATCGTTGCACTTTGTGGCCTGCTGATGGCCCCGCTGGCCTTGGCCAATGATGATTGCCGACAGCAGATGCCGAGCTGGCTGGAGCAGGCTCACCCGGGATATGCCAAGCAATCGGTAACGCTGCAGGATGAGCGCGGTTCTTACCGTGTGGAGAACTACAAGGGCATTTGCAAGCGCTGGCCGGCCCGTCCGCATTTGGCTCTGGTGGCCATACCTTTGGTACGCACCGTTGAAGATGGCTACGGCGAGACCGATCTGGAAGTGCTGGTGGTCGATAACCGCAGCCAGCGCATCGTTGCACGGCTGGTCGAGTCGAACCGCCTGGATTGGGATGCGATCCGCGTCGATGGGGTGGCGTTCGACACTGCGCCCTATCGCCTAAACGGCAATGACATTGCCTTTGGTATTCGCATCTCGCGGCGCAACGGCTCCGGCCCCAATCCTTTCTATGAAACGTCGCTCAGCCTCTACGAGCTAAAGGCGCAGCGGCTTCGTCCGCTGTTGAGTGAATTGGTGGTGACGAGCTCGGGTGCTGAGTGGGATATGCAATGTACTGGGGAGTTCGGAGAGAAGGCTGGGATTCTCATCGTCACGGAGAAGCATGGTAAAGCTGGTTATCGCGATCTGCTATTCAAACTCTCTGTAACCTCCAGCCGCAGAGAGGGGATGGCAGAGTCGTGCGAAACCGTTGAAGAGAAGAGTGATCAGGAGCAGTACCGCATCAGCTATGGCGAAGAGCGTTATTTGCTACCAATGGAGCTTTCACCCTTATAGCGCATAGATCGACCAGGCTTTTTCATAGACTCAATCCCGTAGCCTGGGTTAGCCGAAGGCGTAACCCGGGACGGTCTGTGCCTAGAGCGAATGGCCCTGCAAGCGCTGCCGCCAGCTTTTCAGCCGTTGCTCCAGTGCCTTGAGGTTGTCGACTTGCTGCTTGCGCGCCCGGCTGAACAGGATCAGCGCCAGTTCGGCGGTCACCAGCGCGTCGGCGCTGGCGTGGTGGCGTTGGCCGACCTGCAGGCCGAAGTGCCGGGTCCAGTCGTCCAGGCCGCCGTTGCGGATTTCCGCCTGGGGGCAGAGCATCGGTGCCAGCTCGGCGACGTCGTAGAAGGGGTGGCGCAGGCGCAGATTGAGGGTGTGCTTCAGGGCACGGGCCAGCATGCGCTGGTCGAAACCGGCATGAAAGGCCAGCAGCGGGCTGTCACCGAGAAACTCCATGAACGCCAGCAGCGCTTCGCCCGGTTCGATGCCAGCGGCGATGTCGCTGGGCGCCAGACCGTGGATCAGCACGCTGGCGCTGACCGTGTGGCCATCGCGCTGCAGGGTGCATTCGAACTGCTCGCCGAGCTGGATGGCGCCGTCATCGATAACCACGGCGCCAATCGACAGAACCTCGTCGCGTTTGGTGTCCAGGCCGCTGGTTTCCAGGTCGAGCACCACCAGGCGTTGCTGGGCCAGGGGTGTGTCATCCGCTGCCCGCGGGGCGGGCAGGGCGGCGCAGCGTTGCTGCTGGTCGGCGGGCAGGGTGGTGCGGCGGCGGCTCAGCCAGGAGAAGGCATTCATAACTGGTAGCGTAACCCCAGGCTGGTTTGCAGACGCTGGGCCTGACGGAAGGATTCACGCAGGATGCGCCGGTCCAGGTGGTTGAGGCTGTCCGGGTCGAGGCGGTTGGCGTAGGGCTGGCCCTGGCGGGCCTGCAACTGGTGCTGTTGCAGCCGGGTCTGCTGGATGAAGTGGTAGGCCTCTTCATAGGCGGCACCGTCGAGGGGGTCAATCACCCCGCGCTCGCTCAGTTCGCGCAGGCGCTGCTGGGTGTTGGTGGCCTTGATGCCATGGGCGAGTGCGAGCAGCCTGGCGCCGTCCACGAACGGGGTAAGGCCCTGCACCTTCAAATCCAGGGTGTCTTTCTCGACACCGCGGCGGGCCACCACGAAATCCCGGAAGCGGCCAACGGGTGGCCGCTGGCGCAAGGCGTTTTCGGCCATCATGCGTTGGAACAGGCTGTTGCCGGCAATCTGCCCAAGCACTTCATCACGTAGCGTTTCGCAGCCACTGGCATCGCCCCACACGGTGCGCAGGTCGAAATAGATGGTCGAGGCCAGCAGGTTTTCCGGCGAGGCTTCGCGTACGAAACCGGCGAAGCGCCGTGACCATTCCTGGCGCGACAGGCACAGCTGCGGGTTGCCGGCCATTATGTCGCCCTTGCACAGGGTGAAGCCGCAGCGCGCCAGGCGCTGGTTGATCTCCATGGCCAGCGGCAGCAGGCGGCCACGAATCTCAGCGGCTTGCACGTTGCCCTCGGCCTCGAAGAGCATGCCATTGTCCTGGTCGGTGTGCAGGGTCTGCTCGCGCCGGCCTTCACTGCCGAAACACAGCCAGGCGAACGGCACGCCCGGGTCGCCCAAATCTTCGAGCGTCAGTTCGATCACCCGGCACACCGTGTGATCGTTGAGCAGGGTGACGATATGGGTGATCTGGCTGGCGCTGGCACCGTGGGCGAGCATGCGGTCGACCAGTTGGCGGATGTCCTCGCGTAGCGAGACGAGGGTCTCCACCCGGCCGGCGTGGCGAATGGTGCGCGCCAGGTGCACCAGGTCGACGCGCTGCAGGGAGAACAGGTCGCGTTCGGAGACCACGCCGCACAGCTGGCCCTGTTCCACCAGGCAGACGTGGGCGATATGCCGCTCGGTCATGGCGATGGCGGCGTCGAAGGCGCTGGCGCTCGGTGGCAGGTGGAACGGCGCCTGGGTCATCAGGCTGCTGATCGGTTGTTCCAGCGAGCTGCCATCGGCCACCGCGCGGCGCAGGTCACGCAGGGTGAAGATGCCTTGCGGGCGCAGGCCCGCGTCGACGATGACGATGCTGCCGACCTGCTGTTCGTGCATCAGCCGCACGGCGTCGCGCAGCGGCATTTCTGGCGCGCAGGAAATCGGTTGGCGCATGGCCAGTTCGCCCAGGCGGGTGTCGAGCGAATACTGCGAGCCAAGGGTCTCCACGGCGCGCATCTGTACTTGCTGGTTGACCTGGTCGAGCAGGCTGCTGACGCCGCGCAGGGCGAAATCACGCAAGGGGGTGGACTGGCTGAACAGGCGCGTGAAGGCGGCTTTGTCGAGCAGCAGGCAGAAGGTGTCTTCGCCGGCCAGGTGCGCGGTGCGGGTGGCGCGCTCGCCGATCAGCGCGGCCATGGGAAAGCATTCGCCGCTGGTGATCTCGAAGGTGGTCTCGGTGCCGCGCCGCGCCGAATGCGGGCGCTGGCCGTGCACGCGGCCCTGCTTGACGATGTACAGGTGCTCTACCGGGCCGTCATCAGGGTGGATGATCACCTCGTCTTCGCCGTAGAAACGCAGCTGACAGTGTTCCACCAGATAGGCGAGGTGCGTGCTGTCCATCTGGTTGAACGGCGGGAATTTCTGCAGAAACTCCATGGTGCCATGGACGTTCTGGCGTACCGCCGTCTTGCCGGCCTGGACGAAATCGTCGGCTGGTTTCATTGCGCGCGTTCCTTTTGTTCTTGTAGTGCCATGGTGATGGCCTGCGCCCTGAATCGACATAGGACGTAAGTCTAGGCGAGGGAATCGGGAGGGTGAATATCCCGGCCTGCGGTGAACCTCTCACTTCGATTGGCGTCCTGATGTGTCTGGAACGCGTTTTTCAGGCAGCCATCCTTTCCAGGCACAGAGGAGACATTACCCATGAGTGGCAGCATCCTGCGTCACGCTGTGGCGCTCGGGACCAGCATCCTGCTGAGTTGCGGCATCGCCAGCGCACAACAGAAACCCGTCGAGCTGATCGGCATCAACGTCGCCGGGGCGGGATTCGCCAGCTCGTACATCCCCGGCAAGCACGGCACCAACTTCTTCTTCCCGCCAAAGGGTTATTACCAGAAGTGGCAGCAGAAGGGCATCAGCTGGGTGCGCTTCTCCTTCATTTGGGAGCGCCTGCAACCCAAGGCCAATGGCGAGTTCGACGAGACCTACGCCAAGCTGATCGACAAGACCCTCGATGAAGCGCAGCAGGCCGGCATAGACGTGATGCTCGACGTGCACAACTATGGCCGCTATCACGGCAAGGTGATCGGCACCGACGACGTACCGATTTCCGCCTACCAGAACCTGATGGAACGCATCGCCAAACGCTGGGGTGACCACCCGGCCGTGTATTCCTACGACCTGATGAACGAGCCCCACGGCGCGGCCAACAAGTTCTGGCCACAGGTGGCCCAGGCCGGTATCAACGGCGTGCGCAAGTACGACTCGAAGAACGATATCTACGTCGAGGGCGCCGAGTATTCGTCGGCATTGCGCTGGCCCAAGCTCAACGACAACCTGCTCGACCTGAAGGATCCGGCCAACAAGCTGATCTATTCGGCGCACATGTACATCGACCCGGATGCCAGCGGCCTCTACAAGACCGCCCTGGCGCCCAACCTGGATCCGCAGATCGGCGTCAAGCGCCTCGAGCCCTTCGTCAACTGGCTGATCAAGCACAACAAGAAGGGCCATATCGGCGAGTTCGGCGTGCCGGCCGAAGACGAGAGCGGCCTCAAGGCGCTGGACCAGACGCTCGCCTATCTGCAGAAGCACTGCATCCCCTTCGCTTACTGGGCGGCTGGGCCGTCGTGGGGCAAGAACAAGCTTTCCGTCGAGCCGGTCAAAGGGGTGGATCGCCCGCAATGGGCGGTGTTGCAGAAATACCTGGGCGGCGGCAACTGCACCAGCATCGGGCCGGGAACCTGATGCACGGGTTGAGGCTCTGATCAGCGTGGCGGCGCTCCTGTCGCCGCCATCGCTCCTCACGCTGAACCTGATCTCAAGGATTCCCGCATGCAAAACCGCAATCTATGGGTGGATTACGCCAAGGCCATCGGCATCCTCCTGGTGGTCTATGGCCACGTGGTGCGCGGCTTGCTCAACGGCGGCATCATCACCGAAAACGTGGACTTCCACTGGCTGGTGGACAGCATCATCTACACCTTCCACATGCCATTGTTCTTCTTTCTGTCCGGGCTGTTCTTCTGGCATTCGCTGAACAACCGCGGCAGCGCCGGGCTGTTCTGCAACAAGATCGACACCATTTTCTATCCCTTCGTGCTCTGGTCGCTGCTGCAAGGCAGCATCGAAGTGGTGCTGGCGCGCTACACCAACGGTGGCGTCGGCATGGGCGAAGTATTGGCGCTGCTGTGGTCGCCACGGGCGCAGTTCTGGTTCCTGTATGCATTGTTCGCCGCGTTCTGCCTGGCGATCCTGCTGTACCGCCGTTTTTCCACCCGGGCGTTCCTGCCCTTGCTGGTGCTCAGTGCGCTGTTCTACCTGCTGCAGCAGTGGACGCCGCGGGTGGCGGCGCTGGTGTTCCTGGCACAGAACTTCGTGTTCTTCGCCCTGGGTATCTGGTTCAACCAGATCCGCGGCAGCATCGAGCCCCGTGCCTCGGCTGTGGCGTTGGGCAGCGGCCTGGCCTTCGTGGTCGCGCAGTATGTGTTCCATGGCCCGCTGGGCCTGACCTACGCGGATCGCGGCGCGGCCTCACTGGTGGTGGCCTTTATCGGCATTCTGTTCACCGTCAGCCTGTGCATGGTGCTGGCGCGCCGGCCGATGGGCTGGATGCTGACCCTGGGCGCGCTGTCGATGCCGATCTTCCTGATGCACATCCTGGCCGGCAGTGGCGCACGGGTGATTCTCAGCAAGTTCCTGGGCATCAACGACGACACCCTGCACATCGTCATCGGCTGCCTGGCCGGTGTGCTGCTGCCGATCATCGCCGCGAAGATTCTCGAGGCGCTGGGCATCAACTGGCTGTACGAAATGCCCAAGCGTTTTTCGGTTTATCGCTGGCAGCAACGCCGCGTGGCGGTGCAGCCGGCGGCTTGATCTGTATCTGGGTTGAGATCGCGTGGTGGGTTACGCGACGCTTTGGATGCTGCGGTGTCTGGCAGTGATGGGGCATGCGTCGCTCACCCACCCTACGACATACGCCGCCCGCGGTTTCCCGGGTGTCGCTTCGCTCGACCCGGGCTACGCGGTCACGCACGCTCCATATCCCCGTAGGGTGGGTGGAGGCGCCGCTTCGTCTTTGCGGCGTGTCAGCGCATCCATGGCGCCGTAACCCACCAATGTATGCGACAGAAAACAAAACCGCCTTTCGGCGGTTTTGTTTTGCACGGCTGCTCAGTTAGTGCGCCAGGCTGGCCTTCAGCTCGCGGCGGCGGCGGTGCAACACCGGCTCGGTGTAGCCGTTGGGTTGTTTGGCGCCTTCGAGTACCAGCTCCAGCGCCGCCTGGAAGGCGATGTTGCTGTCGAAGTCCGGCGCCATCGGCCGGTACAGCGGGTCACCGGCATTCTGCCGATCCACCACCGGCGCCATGCGCTCGAGGCTTTCGACCACCTGCGCTTGGCTGACCACGCCGTGGCGCAGCCAGTTGGCCAGCAGCTGGCTGGAAATGCGCAGGGTGGCGCGGTCTTCCATCAGGCCGATGTCGTTGATGTCCGGCACCTTGGAGCAGCCGACGCCCTGATCGATCCAGCGCACCACGTAACCGAGAATGCCCTGGGCGTTGTTGTCCAGCTCGTTGCGGATTTCCTCGGCGCTCCAGTTGGTGTCTGCGGCCAGCGGAATGCTGAGGATTTCATCCAGCGAAGCGGGCGTGCGCTTGGCCAGTTCGGCCTGGCGGGCGAACACGTCGACCTTGTGATAGTGCAGCGCATGCAGGGTGGCGGCGGTCGGCGAGGGCACCCAGGCGGTGTTGGCGCCGGCCAGCGGGTGGCCAATCTTCTGTTCGAGCATGGCGGCCATCAGGTCGGGCATCGCCCACATGCCCTTGCCGATCTGCGCGCGGCCCTGCAGGCCGCTGGCCAGGCCGACGTCGACGTTGTTGTTCTCGTAGGCGCTGATCCACTTCTCGCTCTTCATGGCCGCCTTGCGCACCATGGCGCCAGCTTCCATGGAGGTGTGGATCTCGTCGCCGGTGCGGTCGAGGAAACCGGTGTTGATGAACACCACGCGCTCGCTGGCGGCTGCGATACAGGCCTTGAGGTTGACGGTGGTGCGCCGCTCCTCGTCCATGATGCCGACCTTGAGGGTGTTGCGGGCCAGGCCCAGCACCTGCTCGACACGGCCGAACAGTTCACTGGTGAACGCCACTTCTTCAGGGCCGTGCATCTTTGGTTTGACGATGTACACCGAGCCGCTGCGGCTGTTGGCGCGGCTGTTGTTGCCGTTGAGGTTGTGCAGCGCGGCAAGGCTGGTGCACAGCGCATCGAGAATGCCTTCGGGCAGCTCGTTGCCGCTGGCGTCGAGCACCGCCGGGTTGGTCATCAGGTGGCCAACGTTGCGCACGAACAGCAGGCTGCGCCCGTGCAGGGTCAGCTCACCGCCGTTCGGGCGGGTGTAGACGCGATCCGGGTTCATGGTGCGGGTGAAGGTGCTGCCGCCCTTGCTGACCTCTTCACTGAGGTCGCCCTTCATCAGGCCCAGCCAGTTGCGGTAGACCAGGGTCTTGTCGTCGGCATCCACCGCGGCCACCGAGTCTTCGCAGTCCATGATGGTGGTCAGCGCCGATTCCATCAGCACGTCCTTCACGCCGGCGGCGTCTGTACTGCCGATCGGGCTGTTGGCGTCGATCTGGATTTCGAAGTGCAGGCCGTGGTGCTTGAGCAGGATGGCGATCGGCGCGCCGGCCTCGCCCTGGAAACCGACCAGTTGATCGGCGTCGCGCAGCCCGCTGATGTCGCCATTGGCCAGGGTGACCAGCAGCTTGCCGCCCTCGATGCGATAGCTGCCGACCTCGGCGTGGGAACCGGTGGCCAGGGGCGCGCTTTCATCGAGAAAGGCGCGCGCGGCAGCGATCACTTTGTCGCCGCGTACGCGGTTGTAGCCCTTGCCCTTTTCGGCGCCGCCTTCCTCGCTGATCGCGTCGGTGCCGTACAGCGCGTCGTACAGCGAGCCCCAGCGAGCGTTGCTGGCATTGAGCGCGAAGCGCGCGTTCATCACCGGCACCACCAGCTGTGGGCCGGCCATGCGGACGATCTCGTCATCGACGTTTGCGGTGCTGGCCTGCACCTGCTCAGGCTGCGGTTGCAGGTAGCCGATCTGCTCCAGGAAGGCCTTGTAGGCCGCCGCATCGTGGGGCTTGCCGGCCCGCTCGCGGTGCCAGCCGTCGATCTGCGCCTGCAGCCCGTCGCGCTTGTCGAGCAGGGCGCGGTTCTTCGGCGCCAGGTCGCGGAACACGGCGTCGGCGCCGGCCCAGAAGGCATCGGCCGTCACGCCGCTGCCGGGAATGGCTTGGTCATTGATGAAATCGAACAGCACCTTGGCGACCTGCAGGCCACCGACTCGAACACGCTCAGTCATCTCTCGCCTCTCTGCTTCGCTTAGCCACTGTAACGGCGGGAACCCTCGATGCTGCACAGACCGACCGCTGTCGGGGGCCGTGGTTGACGGCTGCCCGCGTTGCTGCGGCGTATCTGGAGATGCTTCGTGAGCGGGGTTTTCCACAACCAGCAGGACTGGGTTAGGGTTCATGTAGTGAGTTTTTGTCGATACTACATGAACGAATCGGGAAAAACAGTCCAGAAATGATCTGCCGCTACCTTGGTCGTATTCTCGCCAGAAAGCTGATCCCGTGGCGCTGCCTATACTGCAGGCCACCTGTGAGGAATCCACCATGCCTACACGTGCCGCCACGCCTGCCGATCTCGATGACCTGGTGCCGCTGTTCGCGGCTTATCTGGCCTTTTACAGCGTGGAAAGAAGCGTCACGCAGGTGCGGGCGTTTCTGGCTGCGCGCCTGCAACGCGGCGACTCGACGATCTTTATCGCACGGCACGCGCAGGGCGCTGCCCAAGGTTTCGTGCAGCTCTACCCACTTTATGCTTCGCTGGCATTGCGCCCGAGCCTGCTGCTCAGCGACCTGTACGTTGCCGATCACGCGCGGCGCCAGGGCATCGGTGAGAGGCTGCTCGAAGCCGCTCGGCAGCATGCGCTGAGCACCGGTGCTTGTGGCTTGCAGCTGGAAACGGCGCGAACCAATCTGGCTGCGCAGTCTCTTTATGAGCGTCTCGGCTACGTTCGGGATGCGATCTACCTGACCTATTGGCTCGACCTGAGTTGAGCGCCAACGACGAGGACATGAGCATGGATCATCTGATACTGACCGTTATCGCCCAGGATCAACCCGGCCTGGTCGAGCGTATCGCTCAATGCGTGGCGAAGCACGATGGCAACTGGCTGGAGAGCCGCATGTCGCGGATGGCCGGGCAGTTCGCAGGCATCTTGCGGGTCGACGTGCCGGCGGCTTCTCACGGCGCGCTGATGGAGGCGTTGAGCGAGCTGAGTGCCCAGGGCATTCGCGTGCAGCTTGCTTCGGCGGGCGCCGAGCCGGACTGCACCTGGAAGTCGATCCACCTCGACCTGCTCGGCAATGATCGCCCGGGCATCGTGCGCGACATCACCCGCCTGCTGGCGGCCAATGGCGTCAACCTGGAAAGCCTGCTGACCGAGGTAACCCCCGCGCCCATGAGCGGCGAGCCGCTGTTTCACGCTCAAGCGACCCTGGCTGTGCCGGAAGGCTTGCCGTTGAACACGCTGCAGACCTCGCTGGAAGGCCTTGCGGACGATCTGATGGTGGAGCTGAAGTTGCGCATGGAAGACTAGGCTGCTGAAACTTGGGCGTGGTAAACCACAGGGCCGCTGAATCAGCGGCCGCTTGCCTTCAAACCGTGGCCTGGCGCTTACGCAGCGTCAACCAGGTGTCGACGCTGTATACCGCCAGGCCCGCCCAGATAAGCATGAAGGAAATGAGCTTCGCCGGGTCGAAGTGCTCGCCGTAAACGAGCACGGCCAGCAGCAGTACCAACGTCGGCGCGATGTACTGCAAAAAGCCCAGCGTCGCGAACGGCAAGTGGCGAGCGGCGGCGTTGAAGCACACCAGCGGGATCAGCGTCACCGGCCCGGCCGCCATCAGCCACAGGGCTTCGCTGGTGGTCCAGAACGCTGGCTGGCTGCTCATGGCAGCCGGATGGAAGAGGATCCAGCCGATGGCCAGCGGCAGCAGCAACCAGGTTTCCACCACCAGCCCTGGCAGTGCAGCGACCGGCGCTTTCTTGCGGATCAGCCCGTAGCTGGCAAAGGTCAGCGCCAGCGCCAGCGACACCCAGGGCAGGCTGCCGACCTGCCACAGCTGTTGTGCCACGCCAGCCGCCGCCAGCAGCACCGCTGCCCACTGCAGGCGACGCAGCCGTTCACCGAGCAACAGCATGCCGAGCATTACGTTGACCAGCGGGTTGATGTAATACCCCAGGCTCGCCTCCAGCATGCGCCCGTTGTTCACCGCCCATACGTAGATCAGCCAGTTGGCGGCGATCAGCGAACCGCTGAGGGCCAGCACCGCAAAGCGTTTGGGGTGATCGATCAACTCGCGCAGCCAGCCCGGGTGCTTCCAGACGAGCAGCAGCAGGGCGCCGAAGAGGGCGGACCAGATCGCCCGGTGCACGATGATTTCCAGCGACGGAACGGCCTGGATCGCCTTGAAGTACATCGGGAACAGGCCCCAGATGACATAGGCGGAAAGGCCCAGGATGTAGCCGCGGCGCAGATCTGCGGTGGCCATGTAAGTCCTTAACAAGGCAGTGGGGTAGCGCGACATTCTAGTGCGCAGTTGTCCGCGCGTTCAGCTTTTTGTTATCGGCGTGGCTAGCTCAAAACAGCCTCAGCGGCTCTTCGTTCAAGGCGGCGATCTGCTCGCGCAGCATAAGGATCTGCTCGCCCCAGTAACGCTCGCTGCCGAACCAGGGAAAGCTCTGCGGAAACGCCGGGTCGTCCCAGCGGCGTGCCAGCCAGGCGCTGTAATGCATCAGACGCAGGGAGCGGAAGCCCTCGATCAGCGGCAGCTCGCGCGGATTGAAGTCGTGGAACTCCTGATAACCGTCGACCAGCTCGGCGATCTGCCCGAGCCGCTCGTGCCGTTCACCTGCCAGCATCATCCACAGGTCCTGAATCGCCGGGCCCATGCGGCAGTCGTCCAGGTCGACCATGTGATAGGTCTCGTCGCGGCACAGCAGGTTGCCCGGGTGGCAGTCGCCGTGCAGGCGGATCGCCTTGGCGGGGTTTGCCGCGAACAGCTGATCGAGGCGCTTGAGCAGGTCACGCGCCACCGACTCATAGGCGGGCAGCAGGCTCTTGGGAATGAAGTTGCCTTCCAGCAGGGTCGCCAGGGAGGCATGCCCGAAGTTGTCGACCCGCAAGGATTCGCGGTGCTCGAACGGGCGCAGCGAGCCGACCGCATGCAGGCGGCCGAGCAGTTGGCCGAGGCGGTAGAGCTGGTCGAGATTGCCGGGCTCCGGAGCCCTGCCGCCGCGGCGCGGAAACAGCGAGAAGCGGAAACCGGCGTGTTCGAACAGGGTTTCGCCATCGCGTTGCAGCGGCGCCACCACCGGCACATCGCAGTCGGCCAGCTCGGCGGTGAAGCTGTGCTCTTCGCGGATCGCCTCGTTGGTCCAGCGACCCGGGCGGTAGAACTTGGCAATCAGCGGCGTTTGCGCCTCGATGCCCACCTGATAGACACGGTTTTCGTAGCTGTTCAGCGCCAGCACGCGGGCGTCGCTGAGGTAGCCCAGGCTTTCGACGGCATCCAGAACCAGGTCTGGGGTGAGGGCGGCAAAAGGATGAGACATGGGCAGCTCCGTCGGTTGGCCGCAGAGTGTAACGCCTGTGGACAATCGGTACGGCCACTATTCTCCACGCAAGGTTGCCGCGGTCAACCCGGGGTCAGACCTGCGTGCCCAGCAGCACATGGCTGGCGGCGAACTGGGCGCGGACGGCGCCGCCAAGCACGAGGCCCTGGCCGGTGAGCTGTTCAGCGGATGCCTGGGCGCACAGCGTTTGCCCGTTGGGCAGGGCGATGCGCACCTCGCAGGGGCCGTCGGCCTCGGCAAGAATCTGCTCGATAGTCCCCTCGAGCCTGTTGAGGCTTGGATCGGCTTCTTGAGCTGGCGCGCTGAGCTGCAGCCAGCCGGCCTTGAGCAAGACCATCACCGCCACGCCCGGCTGCAGTTGCAGATGCGCCGTACTGTTACGGGTGATCTGCGCCTGGATGGTCGCGCCGCCGGGCAGCTCGATATCGATCAGGTCGTTGCCACCCTGGGGCTGGATCGCCCGTACGCGACCGCCGAGCTGGTTGCGCGCGCTGGTGCGGAGCATCAGGCGGCCAAGCAACTGCAGGTCGGCATCATCGTCGGCGGCCTGCAGCACTTCGGCCTGAATCGCCTGCAAGCGCTGGTGCAGTTGCAGCAGGCGCTCACCGGCCGGTGTCAGCCGCGCGCCACCACCGCCCTTGCCGCCGACACTGCGAGCGACCAGGGGCTGGTCGGCCAGGTTGTTCAGCTCATCGATGGCGTCCCAGGCGGCCTTGTAGCTCATGCCGGCGGCCTTGGCCGCACCGGTGATC
The DNA here is from genome assembly GCF_031119625.1 of Pseudomonas sp. G34. GTDB lineage: Bacteria > Pseudomonadota > Gammaproteobacteria > Pseudomonadales > Pseudomonadaceae > Aquipseudomonas. The sequence continues at coordinate 75,443 of NZ_JAVHZV010000001.1, read as the reverse complement.
GAGCCCTGTACGGCGATCTGCTCGAGCAGGGCGATACGCTGCGGGCGGCGGGTGACGTGCTGGGCGAGCAGCGAGAGGCTGGACATGGCGGGGCGGCGATCAGTACGACGGCCGGCCACTGTGCGCGACGCTTCTGGCATCGTCAATCGTCGCCCGGGGCGGGCGTGCGCGCCAGGCAGTAGACATCCACCCGCAAGGCGCCCGCGCGCATCAGCAGACGCGCCAGTTGCCGGGCCGTGGCGCCGGTGGTCAGCACGTCGTCGATCAGTGCCAGGTGCAGGCCACTTGGCCGGGCAATGGGCGACAGCGTAAAGGCGCCACGCAGGTTGCGCCGGCGTGCGGCGGCATCGAGTTTCTGCTGGGCGGGTGGGTCGCCGATGCGCAGCAACCAGTCGCTGCGCTGGGTGATCTGCAGCGCGCGGCTGAGGACTTCGGCGAGCATCTGCGCCTGGTTGAAGCCGCGTTGGCGCTGGCGCTTCGGCGACAACGGCACCGGCAGCAGCAGATCAGGCCTGGGTAGCCCGTCGTTGAACGCGTGGGCCAGATGCCCCGCGAGCAGATCGCCGAGCAAGCGACCGATGGGCCAGCGCGCCTGGTGCTTGAAGCGATTGATCAGCGCATCGACGGGAAAAGCATAGCTCCAGGGCGCCTCGACCCGGCCGAACGGCGGCGGCCGCTTCAGGCAACTGCCGCAGGTCAGGCCCTCCACCGCCAGCGGCAGTGCGCAAACCTGGCAATGTGCGCCGAGCCAGGGTAACTCTGCTTCACAGCCGGCGCAGAGCGGCAGGGGCGTGTCGACCCGCTCGTCACACAACAAGCAGGTTTGTTTTATTTTTAACCAGTTGTAAACCTTCAATATTGCTGGTGGTTGACAGTGCATGGGGCTTCCTTAACTATGCCGCACATCCGTGTTGGGTCTGTTTCGACTGTAGCAGGCCGCCTGTAGATAAGGACTTGCCCCCATGAGCGCCAGTACCGCCACCACCCTGCGTCACGATTGGAGCCTGAATGAAGTTCGGGCACTGTTCGAGCAACCGTTCAACGACCTGCTGTTCCAGGCCCAGACCGTGCACCGCGCGCATTTCGACGCCAACCGCGTGCAGGTCTCCACGCTGTTGTCGATCAAGACCGGTGCCTGCCCGGAAGACTGCAAGTACTGCCCGCAGTCCGGCCACTACAACACCGGCCTCGACAAGCAGAAACTGATGGAGGTGCAGAAGGTGCTGGAGGCGGCGGCCGAGGCCAAGGCCATCGGTTCGACCCGTTTCTGCATGGGCGCGGCCTGGAAGCACCCGTCCGCCAAGGACATGCCCTACGTGCTGAAGATGGTCGAAGGGGTCAAGGCCCTGGGCCTGGAAACCTGCATGACCCTGGGCAAGCTCGACAGGGAGCAGACCGCCGCCCTGGCGGAGGCGGGGCTGGATTACTACAACCACAACCTCGACACCTCGCCGGAGTTCTACGGCAGCATCATCACCACCCGCACCTACAGCGAGCGCCTGCAGACCCTGGCCTACGTGCGCGACGCCGGCATGAAGATCTGCTCCGGCGGCATCCTTGGCATGGGCGAGTCGCTGGACGATCGCGCCGGCCTGCTGATCCAGCTCGCCAATCTGCCGGAGCACCCGGAGTCAGTGCCGATCAACATGCTGGTCAAGGTCGAAGGCACGCCGTTGGCCAATGAAGAAGACGTCGATCCGTTCGACTTCATCCGCATGCTGGCCGTGGCGCGCATCATGATGCCCAAGTCCCATGTGCGCCTGTCCGCCGGCCGCGAGGCGATGAACGAGCAGATGCAGGCCCTGGCGTTCTTCGCCGGCGCCAACTCGATCTTCTACGGCGAGAAGCTGCTGACCACTGCCAACCCCCAGGCCGACAAGGACATGCAGCTGTTCGCCCGCCTCGGCATCCAGCCCGAAGCGCGCGAGGAGCACGCCGACGAGGTGCACCAGGCCGCCATCGAGCAGGCGCTGGTCGAACAGCGTGACTCGCGGCTGTTCTACGACGCCGCTGCCGTTTGATCCTTTGCAGGCGCCAGGATGGCGCCTGCTCCTAGCCGGTGCGCCGTGACGGTGGCCGGTGAGCGCTGGACGCTCCGCTTTACGGTGAACCCATGAGTTTCGATCTTGCCGCTCGCCTGGCCGAGCGCCGTGCTGCCGACCTGTATCGCCAGCGACCCCTGTTGGGCAGCCCCCAGGGGCCGCTGGTGGAGGTGGATGGCCGGCAGTTGCTGGCCTTCTGCTCCAACGATTATCTGGGCCTGGCCAACCACCCGCAGGTGGTCGAGGCCTGGTGTGCGGGCGCGCGGCGCTGGGGCGTCGGCGGTGGCGCTTCGCACCTGGTGGTCGGCCACAGCACGCCGCACCATGAGCTGGAAGAGGCCTTGGCCGACTTCACCGGACGGCCGCGGGCGCTGCTGTTCTCCACCGGTTATATGGCCAACCTGGGTGCGGTCACGGCCCTGGTGGGCAAGGGCGACACGGTGCTCGAGGATCGCCTCAATCATGCCTCGCTGCTGGATGCCGGCCTGCTCAGCGGCGCGCGTTTCTCGCGCTATCTGCACAATGACGCGCAAAGCCTTGCCGGCCGCCTGGCCAAGGCCGAGGGCAATACCCTGGTGGTTTGCGACGGCGTGTTCAGCATGGACGGCGACGTGGCCGACCTGCCGGCGCTGTGCGCCGAGGCGCGACGCCATGACGCCTGGGTGATGGTCGATGATGCCCACGGCTTTGGCACCCTGGGCGCCACCGGCGGCGGTGTGGTCGAGCAGTTCGGGCTTGGTATTGACGAGGTGCCGGTGCTGGTCGGCACCCTCGGCAAGGCGTTCGGTACCGCTGGCGCCTTCGTGGCGGGCAGCGAGGCGTTGATCGACACCCTGGTGCAGTTCGCCCGCCCGTACATCTACACCACCAGCCAGCCACCGGCGCTGGCTTGCGCCACGCTGAAGAGCCTGGAGTTGCTACGCAGCGAGCACTGGCGCCGTGAGCACCTGGCTGCGTTGATCGGCCGATTCCGTGAGGGGGCGGCGAGCATCGGCCTGACGCTGATGGCCAGCGACACGGCGATCCAGCCGATCCTGATCGGCGACAGCGGCCGTGCCATGGCCCTGTCCCAGGCCCTGCGCGAGCGTGGCCTGCTGGTCAGCGCGATTCGCCCGCCCACCGTGCCGGCCGGCAGTGCGCGCCTGCGGGTCACCCTGTCCGCTGCCCATGAACCGGCCCAGGTCGATCGGCTGCTCGAAGCCCTGGCCCAGTGCTGGTCGCAGTTACCGGGGGAGTTCGTGTGATGCCCCCATCGCTGATTCTGCTCCCCGGTTGGGGGCTCGGCAGTGCGCCGCTGGTACCATTGGCCGAGGCGTTGGTCGGCCATTTTCAGGTGCGCATCGAAGCCTTGCCGGCGTTCGAGCAGGCTGACATCGAGCATTGCCTGGCCGCGCTGGACGAAGGGTTGCCCCGCAGTGCCTGGCTGGCTGGCTGGTCCCTGGGCGGCATGCTCGCCGCCTTGCTGGCCGCGCGCCGCGGTGCGGATTGCCCGGGTTTGCTGACGCTGGCCAGCAATGCCCGATTCACCGCCAGCGAGGCGTGGCCAACGGCAATGCCGGCGGCGACCTTCGCGGCATTTCGCGAGGGCTATGAGCTGAACCCCACGGCGACGCTCAAGCGTTTTGCCATGCTCTGCAGCCAGGGCGCTGCCGATGCCCGCGGACTGTCCCGCCGCCTGCTGGCGCAGGCCGATGGTGCCGATTCCCTGGCCGGCCTGGAGCTGCTTGCCGCACTCGATACGCGGCAGGCGCTGCAAGGCTTTGCCGGGCCGCAACTGCATCTGTTCGCCACTGGCGACGCCCTGGTGCCGGTGGCAGCCGCGGCGGCCATTGAGCGGCTGCAGCCGGCCGCCGAGGTTCGCCGTGTCGACGGTGCGAGCCATGCCCTGGTGGTCGAGCAGGTGAACGAAGTGGCGGCTGTGATAGCGCGCTTCGTGGAGGCGCGGACATGACTACCCGCCCGGACAAGCTTAGGGTGGCGGCGTCCTTTTCCAGGGCTGCCGGCACCTATGACAGCGTGGCGCAACTGCAGCGCGACGTCGGCCGCCAGTTGCTGTGGTATCTGCCGCTGCACCTGAAACCAGAACGATGGCTCGACCTGGGCTGTGGCACCGGCTTTTTCAGTCGCGCGCTGGCGGACTGGTATCCGCAAGGCGAGGGCATTGCCGTGGATATCGCCGAGGGCATGTTGCAGCACGCCCGACTGCTGGGTGGTGCCCAGGCTTTCGTGGCCGGTGATGCCGAACGGTTACCGCTGCGCGACGGCAGTTGCGAGCTGATCTTCTCCAGCCTGGCACTGCAGTGGTGTGCGGACTTCGCCGCGGTATTGGGTGAGGCGCAGCGGGTGCTGCGCCCTGGCGGCGTGCTGGCGTTCAGCAGCCTGTGTGTTGGCACCTTGCAGGAGCTGCGCGACAGTTGGCAGGCCGTCGACGGCTTCGTGCACGTCAATCGTTTTCGCGGCGTCGAGGACTATCAGGCGCTGTGTGCAGCCAGCGGGCTACAAGTCGAGCGCCTGCAGGTGCGTGCCCATCGTCTGCATTACCCCGACCTGCGCAACCTCACTCACAGCCTCAAGGCCTTGGGCGCCCACAATCTCAATGCTGGCCGCCCGGTCGGGCTGACCGGGCGCGCACGGCTGCGTGCCCTGGCCGATGCCTACGAGCAGCGCCGCCAGCCCGAGGGGCTGCCGTGCACTTACCAGGTTATCTATGGCGTATTGCAAAAGGAGCCTCGAGCATGAGCGCCGCCTATTTCGTCACCGGCACCGATACCGAAATCGGCAAGACCACCATCGCGGCCGGCCTGCTGTGCGCCGCGCAGCGTGCGGGGCTGTCCACCGCGGCGGCCAAGCCGGTGGCCTCCGGTTGCCAGCTCACCGCCGCGGGGCTGCGTAACGACGACGCCCTGGCACTGCTCGACCAGTGCAGCCTGCCGTTGCGTTATGAGGAGGTGAACCCGCTGGCGTTCGCGCCTGCCATCGCCCCGCACCTGGCCGCTCGCGATGCCGGCGTGTCGCTCGAGGTGGCGGCGCTGCAAACCGCGGTTCGGACGATTCTGGACAAGGGCGCGGATTTCACCCTGGTCGAGGGCGCAGGTGGCTGGCGCGTGCCGCTGGGCGGCATGGCCACGCTGGCCGATCTGGCCCGGGCCTTGGACATTCCGGTGATTCTGGTGGTCGGCGTGCGCCTGGGCTGCATCAACCACGCGCTGCTGACAGCCGAAGCCATCGTCGGTGATGGCCTGACCCTAGCCGGCTGGGTGGCCAACGTGGTCGACCCGACTGTCGCGCGGCTGCAGGACAACCTCGCCACGCTCACCGAGCGACTGCCGGCGCCCTGTATCGGGCAGGTGCCTTTCCTGCCATCGATTGGCGCCGAGCAGGTCGCGCAGCATCTCGATTTATCGCGATTGATGCTATGAGCGGCAACTCTTGCATCACTTTTGGCTGTACAGCTTTTCAGCGGCTTCTGCTTAAATGCAGGCTATAAAGTTCCTGCAGCAGGAGACGTCCCATGCAGATCTCTTCCACCAGCGCATTCAACGCTGGCATCAACACCATTCAGTCCGGCCAGCGCCGGGTCGATCAGGCCGCGGGTGAAATCGCCAGCGCGCCGGTCACTGCCGAACGTGCCCAGGCCAACGAGCCGTCTGCGGCGCGTGCCGACATCGCCGAGAACATGGTCGAGATGCGCGTTGGCCAATACGAAGCCCAAGCTGGCGCTCGTGTCGTGCAGACGGCGGACAAGGTGTTGGGCACCTTGATCGACGTTACCGCCTAAATCGCAGCGCCTGCCCGGGCGCTCGATCCCAGGAGGGAGACCGACATGCAGATTGCTGGTTTTTCTTCCGCCTATCAGTTCGCCTCGCCGCTCTCGGCTTCCGTACCTCGTCCGAACGAATCGGCCAGTTCGCCCGATCTGGCCCGTGCCTCCTTTGCGCCCGTAGCGGCGGGCAGCGAAACCGACTCTGCCAATGCTGCTACCTCGCAAGAGGAACAGGACAAGCAGCCGGAGGCTTCCGCTCCCACCAAGCCAGGCGAGCCACGCACTGCCCAGGAAGAACAGAAGCTCCAACTGGTCGTTGCCGAGCTGGCCAACCGTGACCGCGAAGTGCGTACCCACGAGCAGGCCCATGCCGCCGTGGGTGGCGTACATGCCGGAGCGCCCACCTATACCTATACCCAGGGCCCGGACGGCAAGCGCTATGCCTCCGGTGGCGAGGTGAGCATCGATGTCGGCGCTGTCGCCAATGACCCCCAGGCGACGCTGACCAAGATGCAAATCGTCATCCGCGCGGCGCTGGCGCCTGCCGAGCCTTCCGCACAGGATCGCAGCGTGGCCAGCCAGGCCCAGGCGCAAATGGCAGTGGCGCGCGCCGAACTGGCGGCCATGCAGCGCAGCGAGGGAAGCGAAGGAGAGGCCACCCAGGCCCCTGCCGACGAAGACGCCGAAAAAAGCGACGACCCGTCGGTCACGGCCGATGCCTCCACCAGCCCGCCCGTGCCTGCGGGCATCAGCCTTTATGCCGCGTCCGCGGATCAGCAGAGGCCCTCCGGATTGCTCGATCTGCGCGCCTGAGCGTGCATGGGCGGCCTTGACAGCAATTGGGCGTAAACGTATGTTTCAAACATGTGTTTGAGAGGAGCGATCCTTTCCCCATGCTCATGCTGAACACGACCGCCCACCGGTCATCCCCAACATAAGAGACCACCCGCAGAGGTACCCGCTATGCCTGATTACAAGGCCCCCTTGCGCGATATCCGTTTCGTACGTGACGAGCTGCTTGGTTATGACGCGCACTACCAGAGCCTGCCCGGCTGCCAGGACGCCACGCCAGACATGGTCGACGCGATTCTCGAAGAAGGCGCCAAGTTCTGCGAGCAGGTGCTCTCTCCACTGAACCGTGTGGGCGATACCGAAGGCTGTACCTGGAGCGAATCCGGCGTGAAGACGCCAACCGGCTTCAAGGAAGCCTACAAGCAGTTCGTCGAAGGCGGCTGGCCGAGCCTGGCCCATGACGTCGAGCATGGCGGCCAGGGCTTGCCTGAGTCGCTGGGCCTGGCCGTCAGCGAAATGGTCGGCACCGCCAACTGGTCGTGGGGCATGTACCCGGGCCTGTCCCATGGCGCGATGAACACCATTTCCGCCCACGGCACCGCCGAGCAGCAGCACACCTACCTGACCAAGCTGGTATCCGGCGAGTGGACCGGCACCATGTGCCTGACCGAACCGCATTGCGGTACCGACCTGGGCATGCTGCGCACCAAGGCCGAGCCGCAGGCCGATGGCTCCTACAGCATTTCCGGCACCAAGATCTTCATCTCCGCTGGCGAGCACGACATGGCCGACAACATCGTCCATATCGTCCTGGCCCGCCTGCCCGATGCACCGGCTGGCACCAAGGGGATCTCCCTGTTCATCGTGCCCAAGTTCCTGCCCTCTGCCTCCGGTGGCGTGGGTGAGCGCAATGGCGTGAGCTGCGGTTCCATCGAGCACAAGATGGGCATCCACGGTAACGCCACCTGCGTGATGAACTTCGATTCGGCTACCGGCTTCCTGATCGGCGCGCCGAACAAGGGCCTGAACTGCATGTTCACCTTCATGAACACCGCACGCCTGGGCACCGCGCTGCAGGGCCTGGCCCATGCCGAACTGGGTTTCCAGGGCGCCATCAAGTACGCCCGTGAGCGCCTGCAGATGCGTTCGCTGACCGGGCCGAAAGCGCCGGACAAGGCTGCCGACCCGATCATCGTGCATCCTGACGTGCGCCGCATGCTGCTGACCATGAAGGCCTTTGCCGAAGGCAACCGGGCGATGGTCTACTTCACCGCCAAGCAGGTGGACATCGTCAAGTACGCTCAGGATGAAGAGCAGAAGAAAGCCGCTGATGGCCTGCTGGCCTTCCTGACTCCGATCGCCAAGGCGTTCATGACCGAAGTGGGCTTCGAATCCGCCTCCCACGGCATGCAGGTGTACGGCGGCCACGGCTTCATCAGCGAGTGGGGCATGGAGCAGAACCTGCGCGACTGCCGCATCGCCATGATGTACGAAGGCACCACCGGGGTGCAGGCCCTCGACCTGCTGGGCCGCAAGGTGTTGATGACCCAGGGCGAAGCGCTCAAGGGCTTCACCAAGATCGTCCACAAGTTCTGCCAGGCCAATGAAGGCAACGACGCCCTCAAGGCGTTCGTCGGGCCGCTGGCCGCGCTCAACAAGGAGTGGGGCGAAGTGACCATGAAGATCGGCATGGCCGCCATGAAGGATCGTGAGGAAGTCGGTGCCGCTTCGGTCGACTACCTGATGTATTCCGGGTACGCCTGCCTGGCCTACTTCTGGGCCGACATGGCGCGTGTGGCGGCCGAGAAGATCGCCGCCGGTGATGGTGACCAGGCCTTTTACAAGGCCAAGCTGCAGACCGCGCAGTTCTACTACGCGCGCATCCTGCCGCGCACCCGCACCCACGTGGCAGCCATGCTGTCTGGTGCCAGCAGCCTGATGGACATGAGCGAAGAAGATTTCGCGCTGAGCTACTGATCCTTCAGCGCCCCATGAACCGCGGCCCGAGTGCCGCGGTTTTTTATGGGCGCAGGGCAGGATCCTGATAGTGCCGGCGTGCGTCGGCAGGCAATTACAGGCAAAATGCCAGTCTCTTTTTTCGGTCACTGCGGAGCTCGCCTTGCCGCGTCTCGTCGCGTTGCGCTTGGGACATTTTCTGCCGGCATTGTTGCTGCTCGGCGGCGGTCTGCTGGCCGCGACCCTGCCGACCCTGACCGAGTTCTTCACCTCGCTGTTCAACGTGCTGCCCACCTCGCTGCTGCTGCTCGGCGGCACCTTCTGCGTGGTCTACGGCCGCCAGCGCGAACTGTTCATGCTGCTGGTGCTGTACCTGGGCTACTTTCTGCTCGACGAGCAGGCCGATCACTACCGTGAGTTCGGCCGGGTGCGTGATGACGCGGCGCTGGTGTTTCACCTCAGCAGCCTGCTGTTGCCTGCGCTCTATGGCCTGTTCGCGCTGTGGCGCGAGCGTACCCACCTGATCCAGGATCTGGTTGCCCGGGCGGCCGTTCTGCTGGCGGTCGGCGGTGTCGCGGCAGCCCTGGCACGGCGTTATCCCCAGGGCCTGGAGCAGTGGCTGTCGGTGATCCGCTGGCCATCGCTGCATGCCGAGTGGATGAGCCTGGTGCAGCTGGCCTACCCGGTGTTCCTGCTGGTGATCATCGCGCTGCTGATCCAGTACCTGCGCACCCCGCGGCCGGTGCATGCGGTGCAGCTGGTGGGGGCGCTGGCGCTGTCGTGGATGTTGCCCAATACCTTCATCCAGCCCCATGCGCTGCAGGTGATGTCCAGCGTGGTGATGCTGATGATCGTCGTCGGGGTGGCTCATGAGGCCTACCAGATGGCCTTCCGTGATGAGCTGACTGGCCTGCCCGGGCGCCGCGCGTTGAACGAGCGCCTGCAACGCCTGGGGCGCAACTACGTGATCGCCATGGCCGACGTGGATCATTTCAAGCGATTCAACGACACCCACGGCCATGACGTCGGCGATCAGGTGCTGCGCGTGGTCGCCAGCCAACTGCGCAAGGTGGGTGGTGGCGGCAAGGTGTATCGCTACGGCGGCGAGGAATTCACCCTGGTATTCGCCGGCAAGGACATCGAGCAATGCATGCCGCATCTGGAGGCGATACGCCAGGCGGTGGAGCGCTACCAGATCCAGCTGCGTGATCGTCAGCAACGCCCCGTCGACGACACCCTGGGGCGTCAGCGCCGTGCCGGCTCGGGGGCGTCCCAGGTGTCGGTGACGGTGAGCATCGGCGTGGCGCAGTCCGGCGACCAGCATCGCAGTGTGGAAGAGGTGCTCAAGGCTGCCGACAAGGCGCTGTATGGCGCCAAGAGTGCAGGTCGCAACCGCGTGAACAGCCAGGCGCAGCGCAGGCGCGGTGCGGTGAAGTTGAAGGGCAATCCGGGCTGACCGATCAGTGGCTGACCGGTCACGACACGACCCTATGTGTCTGAAAAGTTGTTGAGCTAGACTCGGCGTCTGACCGTGCTACCGAGGACTTCCCATGGCCGACTACAAAGCTCCCCTGCGTGACATGCGCTTCGTGCTCAACGAGGTTTTCCAGGTCTCCAAACTCTGGGCCCAGTTGCCGGCCCTGGCCGAGGTCGTCGACGAGGAAACCGCCAACGCGATCCTCGAGGAAGCCGGTAAGATCACCGCAGGCATGATCGCCCCGTTGAACCGGGCCAGCGATGAAGAAGGCTGCACCTGGGCCAATACCGAAGTACGCACGCCGGCCGGTTTCATCGAGGCCTACAAGGCCTACGCCGAGGGCGGCTGGGTTGGCGTGGGCGGTGATCCGCAGTTCGGCGGCATGGGCATGCCCAAGGTCATTTCCGCCCAGGTCGAGGAGATGGTCAACTCGTCCAGCCTGTCGTTCGGCCTCTACCCGATGCTCACCGCCGGCGCCTGCCTGTCGATCAACGCCCACGCCAGCGAAGAACTCAAGCAGGCCTACCTGCCGAACATGTACGCCGGTACCTGGGCCGGCTCGATGTGCCTGACCGAGCCGCACGCCGGTACCGACCTGGGCATCATCCGTACCAAGGCCGAGCCCCAGGCCGACGGCAGCTACAAGGTCAGCGGCACGAAGATCTTCATCACCGGTGGCGAACACGACCTGACCGAAAACATCATCCACCTGGTGCTGGCCAAGCTGCCGGACGCACCGCCAGGGCCCAAGGGTATTTCGCTGTTTCTGGTGCCCAAGTTCATGGTCAACGCCGATGGTTCGCTGGGCGAGCGCAACGCGGTGTCCTGTGGCTCTATCGAGCACAAGATGGGCATCAAGGCATCGAGCACCTGCGTGATGAACTTCGATGGCGCCACCGGCTACATCATCGATGCGCCGAACCGCGGCCTGGCGGCGATGTTCACCATGATGAACTACGAGCGCCTGGGCGTTGGTATCCAGGGCCTGTCGACCGGCGAGCGCTCCTACCAGAGCGCCATCGAGTACGCCCGCGAGCGGATCCAGAGCCGTGCGCCGACCGGTGCGGTGGCCAAGGACAAGGCGGCCGACCCGATCATCGTGCACCCGGACGTGCGCCGCATGCTGCTGACCATGAAGGCGCTCAACGAGGGCGGTCGCGCCTTCTCCAGCTACGTGGCCATGCAGCTCGACACCGCCAAGTACAGCGAAGAGCCTGCCACCCGCAAGCGCGCCGAAGAGCTGGTGGCGCTGCTGACCCCGGTAGCCAAGGCGTTTCTCACCGACCTCGGGCTGGAAACCACCATCCATGGCCAGCAGGTGTTCGGTGGCCACGGTTATGTTCGTGAGTGGGGTCAGGAGCAGCTGGTTCGCGACTGCCGCATCACGCAGATCTACGAGGGCACCAACGGCATCCAGGCGCTGGACCTGGTCGGGCGCAAGATCGTCGGCAGTGGCGGCGCGTTCTGCCGGCATTTCACCGAAGAAGTGCGGGCCTTCGCCAGTGCAGGGTCGCTGGCCGAGGAGTTCAAGGCGCCGCTGCTGGAGGCCGTGGAGATTCTGGAGACGCAAACCGAGGCGTTGCTCGAACGAGCACGGCTCAACCCGAATGAAATCGGCGCCGCTTCCGTGGAATACCTGCACCTGTTCGGCTACACCGCCTACGCCTACATGTGGGCGATGATGGCCAAGGCTGCCCAGGGCAAGGAAGGGCAGGATGATTTCTATGCCAGCAAGCTGGGTACCGCGCGCTTCTACTTCGCCCGCCTGCTGCCGCGCATCCATTCGCTGAACGCTTCGGTGAGTGCGGGCAGCGACAGCCTCTACCTGCTGGCCGCTGAGCAGTTCTAAGGGCGTGAGCCGCGTGTAGGCGATTGCTTACACGCGGTTCTGCCTTTACCCACTATTGGCCTTTGTGCCCGGGGCGTAATCTTCACTTCAAGGACTTAGCGCAGGAAGCGCACTGAAGCAGACAGGGATACGTGGGAAGGTGCCAGGATGGCGCGCTGATCAAGGATGTCAGAATAGAGTCTGTAGACCCCGCCTCGGCGGGGTTTTCTTTTTGCGCGAGGAAAAGTACCTGGTTGTCCCGCTGCAAGGAGCCCGGAGCCGGGCTCCTGCGTGGTGCGCCTGTGTCAGGCGGTCTTTTCGACCCAGGCGGCAAAGGTGTCGATGTACTTCTGCAGGAAGGGCTTGATGCTGTCGCTGAGCGTGCCGCTTTCGTCGAAGAAATTGCCCGCGCCGCCCAGGTAGGCTTCCGGCTGCTGCAGCAGTGGCATGTCGAGGAACACCAGGGCCTGACGCAGTTGGTGGTTGGCACCGAAGCCACCGATGGCGCCTGGCGAGGCGCTGACCACGCCGGCCGGCTTGCCGCTCAGGGCGCTCTGCCCGTAAGGGCGCGAGGCGACGTCCACGGCATTCTTCATCGGCGCGGGAATCGAGCGGTTGTATTCGGGGGTCACGAACAGCACGGCGTCAGCGGCTTTGAGCGCGTTGCGGAAGGTGGTGTAGGCGGCCGGAGCCGGATCGACGTCGATGTCTTCGTTGTACAGCGGCAGCTCGCCGATCTCGACGATCTGCAGTTTCAGGTGCTGCGGGGCCAGGTCGGCCAGCGCCAGCGCCAGCTTGCGGTTGATCGACGCCTTGCGCAGGCTGCCGACCAGTACGGCCACGTTGTAGGTTTTGCTCATGGAAGCTCTCCAGAAAGGGGTGGAGCAGTTATAGACAGGGCCAGCACACTATAGACTCCGCACGGCGATGCGAAAGCAGCCGGGCTATCTAGCTGGCGCCATGGCGGTGCCAATGAGCGATTTTTCTTGAACCGGATGTTGCCGGCACCAGTCGATTGTGGAGTATCGCCCAGCCGGGCCCACTATAGGACTACCATCATGGATCTGATCCGCATTCTGATCGCCATTCTCCTCCCGCCGCTGGGGGTTTTCCTGCAGGTCGGCTTCGCTGGCGCCTTCTGGTTGAACATCCTGCTGACCTTGCTCGGTTATTTCCCGGGCATCATTCATGCGGTGTACATCATCGCCAAGCGGTGAGTTGAGCAAGCGAGCAATAAAAAACGCCCCGAGGGGCGTTTTCTTTTTGTCGTGGCTTAGCGTCGCCAGCATTCCGCTGGCGTCCCTTTACTTGAGCCTTTTACGCCCTTATCCGTAAGGGTGAGGTTGCCACATGAGTCGTTTGTCATGGAGTTCGTGGCAGTCGCAGTAAGGGTATAGCTGAAGTCATCCACGGCCGACAACGCCAACGTATAGTTTTCAGTCCCGCTGTCCTTTGGCGTCTTGGCGAAAGGAAGATCAGGCCCGGTATTTGCCGCTTTCGTGTATTTGCCGTTAGCCGTGTAGTAGCGCTCCATGAAATGGGAGAGCTCCATCAGCGCAGCCTGGGCATCCGCCCGTTTGCTCTTGCGCACATGCTCCTGGTAGGAGGGGTAGGCAATAGCTGAAAGGATGCCGATGACCGCGACGACAATCATCAGCTCGATCAATGTGAAGCCCCTCGCTCGACTACGGTAATTCATCTTTGAACGACAATTCTTCATAACGTTACCTATCGATTAACTTCGCGCCAAGATATCCGCCCAAGCGAGCGTGCCAGGGGATCGGTAGGTGAACAGAACGGTTCTCCGCCTGCCGAGCCAGAGAAACATATCAGATCATCTCCGCCAGCATTTGAGCCGTCATTATTGCCCTCTAAAAAAGTAGGTGTCTTGATGGCGCCGTACTGCGGGCTTTTTATTCCCGAATAAGGGATCTTATTGCCGGCTGCGTCGGTGTAATAATCATTTCCGTCTAGCGTTCCGTTGCTGTCAGCGTCGAAAAAGGCCTGATCCAAGCGACTGCCGCTGAATACATCAAGCGCCATGACCCAGCTGCTCCCCCCACCGGCGCATGGGTCTGAAGAGGGTGTAAGTGTACTGAACACGACGGCACCATTTCTCAAAACAGGCCGTGAAACAACTCGCTCGCCAGTAAGAGCATTCGAGCCACCCTGAGCTTGTTTCCAAAGAAGATCCAAGTACCAACCTTTGGCATCACCGAGCGAGGTTTTGCTAACTGCGCGGCCCAGGTTCGTACCGGCTGCAGTGCGTTCGTTAATGATCGTCTGCTCTTGTAAATCCGTCCGGCTAATTGGCGTGTTTCGATCTATGAGTCCATAGAAAGATTCTATTCTTTGGTTTTGTAGTAAGTCCGTATCTGTTACCTGATAGAAGCTGCCAGTGCCGAATAGCACCAATGCCGAACCGTCTTTATTTAGCGCGGCTGAGAGTGGCGCGGTAATCGATTGTGCGCGGTCGCTACCATCCACGGCAGTGAAGATGGGGGCGTTGGGCGTAGCCCAGTTGGCGGGGTTAGCATCCGTAATATCCATGCGCCACAGTTTACCCGCTGTATCTCCCACGTAGATACGGTCTGCGACCCTGTCATTATTCATATCTACCGCAAGCGGTTCACCCATACCACCCGAGGTGGTAAGAGAGAATTTCTTTATCACTGAGCCGTTTGCCGCGTCTAGAATCCAGACTTGCCCGGTGCTGACCGTGGCATTAACAAAGCCGCTACTGACGATTACTCCAAACTTCCCGTTAGCGAGGGCGACTATTTTCGGCTGTTGAATCGGAAACGCCATGTCGGGCGCGGTAAATTCCCACAGTACGCTACTCGATCCCATACTGTCCGGATTTGTAACGTCTAGCGCAAAGACACTCTTGCCACCAGCGCCCGTTGTGCCTACGACAATGGTTTTCCATGCGCTATTTATCCAGACATCGGAAAATGCCGGGGTACCATCAACGTAATAACGGTGTGTATAGGCTGGGTCTGTCAGCGCATAAAGGGATCCCAGTACGTTCCTCGGCACATAGGCGAAAAGCTCACTTCCACCGCTGCTACTCAAGCTGGCATTGAATATATGCAGCATGCCATCGTTGGCGCCTACCGCGATGATGGGAGTACGGTTTTGGTAAGCGTTAGTACGACGGAACGTCTGGTAGCTGGTGCCGGCCGATGCCCATGAGCTACCGCTCAGAAGGTTGTAACCAAAGTCTTGTTTATGAATGAACTGCGGGTCGGAGTTGACAATGTCACCCAGACGACTAGCTCGCTCTCTGAACGGGCGGGTTGGGTTATCTTGGTTTCTTTCCTTTGCGCGATTTCCGCGAAGATAAGAAACTCTATCAGAGCCTAACGTATCATCGACAGAGTTGTTGCCAGCGCCAGATGACTTCAACAGAGTTTTTGCATCGTCGTCTAGGGCGCTCCACGTGAACTCTTTAGCTGCAATCGCCGTGGAGTAGCTATTGTTGCTTCTGCCTGATAAGGCAGTGCTGGTGAAAATCATGCGACTAGATTCAGCGCTCAACGCATCCAGTTTTGCAGCTGCACTCCAGGTCGAGGTGCTTGCTACAGTATTATTTGAGGAAACAGCTTTAGCGACAAGATCTCCGCTCCATTTTGCATTGTTATATAGCGATTGGAATACAGCACTGCCGGTATCCAGTTGAGTTGAGTTGGTAGCCAAGGACGTGGTGGAGCTACGTGTTTCCTGAACGATTTTCGCAAAGGCCTGCTTGAGGCTGCTCACCATATTCTGAGCATCACTGGCGACAAAGAAATTGTCCGGTCGTTTGTAACCTGCGCTGAGGTATTGGCCGGTTGTCCACCACATCGCATCGGTGATGCTCGCTCCTGTGGTGTCAGTGGAATAGGGTTGAAAATTATTGGGGACGGTAAAACCACCATATTTTGCGGCGAGCCAGTACTGGTTGGAGGCTTTGGACGCCAGTGCTTGATTCTCCCGAACATCTACCCAGTAAGTTGAAAGCGTTTGCTTGCCTGATATGTTTGGGCGTAGGTCTTTTGTGTGCGAATCGTACGCAAGGCCAGCAATGTAGGCAGAGTTAAAACGGTCACCTGTATAATTGTTCGCGCTTTCCTTGAGATCCACGCCTTCAAGGGCGCCAACTTTTGCGGTAGCAGTCACTACGTCAACGGTTGTATCAGCTATGACTTCTGCCGGTTTTTCAGGCTCTCCTGCACTACTCGTGGCGCCCGGGAGGTTCTTGTCCCTGTGGGTGTTGACGTCACCGATACCTAGTATCACGTTTTTCTGGCAAGAGTAAGTAATGGGGTCAGCCCATTGGGTAATTACTGGGAAACCATCGGCGGTTTTATAGCGGTTCTCGGACGTATCATCGTTGAGATTGGAGTAACTAGGGATATTACCTTGGTGTTTGAAGTAGCGAACGGCTGTGTAATACAGCTCACTGACCGGGTCTAGACTTTTGTGATTTCGATCCGACATCGAGCCAAATTTATTCAAATAATTAATTACGCCGCTATCGACTACGCCGTAACCGGTCGCTGTAGCGTCATCTGGGTTAGGGTTCTTGACGAATACGCCAGTCGTAGCGCTCCATTCTTTGTTAGGATTGTTGGTGCCGCCATCGCCAAGCGTTGGGCCTATGTATTTTTGATTAGCGCGTAGAACCCCACCGTCTCGACCGTTGCTGGAGTCATTGAGGTAACTGAATGCGCTGTAGCGCAACGTCCCTGCATACTGCTGAAGAAGCCCCTCGGGTTTATAGTTGCTTCCATATTGCTTGCAGTTTGCCTCAACTCCACCAGCATCAGTGGATGGATCGCACACTTTTACTCGAAGCCTTACTCGATAAATACTTTTTACTTGTCCTTGCGGTGTGTAATCAGTGATAAGCCTACTGTTTTTGAATTGGGCGTTGAGCGACGGTTGATAGTCCACCCATTCTCGCTGTTTTTCACCTGTCGATCCGCCGCCCCCGATCCCGTCCCGCCAATTCGAGAACAGCATGTCATAGTCGAGGCCTTGAAGGCGGATATGAAAATTTGTCCAGTCTGAGCTAGCAGGTGTGGCGCCTGTGATTTCTGCTTGGGGCAGGATTCCCTGACGATTATTCTGAACGTCTTCTATTCTATTGCCGGCTGCAGATTGGCCGCTATGCCTGGCCTTTTGCAGCACTGTAAGCTCGGCAGTGTCTCGATATCGTTGTCCGCCCGTTAGGGCGCTACGGAATGGATCAATGGTTGGCGTTGCAGCCCAATTGAGAAAGTTTCCGCTCCATTCTTTTTTAGCGCTACCTACGTTGCATTTGCGGTCAACTGCTTTGCCATTGGGGTAGAACCAGGTGTCGTCAGCGTTGGTGCCGTCGTATTTGTAGAGATAGCATTTGGTTGGGTCAAAATAACCTGTGTAATTGACGGCGGAGCTATAGTTTCCCAAGTTTGCAACCGAGAGGATCGTCGGCCACTCTACGGATGGAACTAAAGCCAAACTGCCGGGTACACTTTCAGAGGGCAGAAGTAACGGTGATTGCGCTACTGCCGCGCGTGCCTGTGCCGCTGGGAAAAAAAGCCCGAATGTCAATGCGAAGGCAAGCGTGGCGCTGCCAAGGGAGCTGTTCTTTAAGCGGCCATACATGGCTTGATCTTTTAGCATGGTTTTAGCGCCTATATATGGAGCGTAATTCGACTTTCGATGCCCAGCTGCTTGCGTCATTTTTAGTAGTGCCGAGACCTTCGGCTTCTATTCGTATCACGCTTGAGCTGATCGGCGCACCGGCCTGTAGTGAGTCACCTGCTTTTACAATGCTTATTCCAGGCAGCGGTGTGATTTTATATCTTGGTGTACCCAGCCCCGATAGCGCCGTACCACCTGCCCAGGCAGGCGTCGCCGTGTAGTTCTGCCAATAGGTACGGGTTTGCGCTCGAATAACGGACTCCGCTTGGCGCATCGCCGTTTCTGATGCTTGAAAAGCAAGGCTTTCATCGCGGCTGTTTCCCGCCATCCGCTCTTGCATCGTTGTTCCGCGAATACTACTTAGGCCTATTATGGTGAGCAGTAGAAGCATCATGAGAGCGACGATCAGAATTGCTCCACCTTGATCCTTTTTTAAATTCAAAGTTTTCATGGCAATCTATTTCGTATTCCGATGGTGGATGTGAATTCTCGTGTGGTTGGGTTGCTCACGTCGAGGCTGGAGGTTTTTATCGTCACTTGCGCCGATACGACTGCTGCCCAATTACTGATGCTTTGTGCGTCGACATAATTCCCCGTTACTTGGCCGTCCGCGTCCCCGATTGCGTATTTTACCTGCAGATCTGTAACGCCGCTTATCAGCTCTGCGGCGGCTGGCGATGCATCTGCGTAATTGATCCGTTTGAGCGTCGCGCCCTCTATGTAATAAGCGATGCTTCGGTATTGGAGTATTTCAGCCGTGGTGGGGTAAGTGCGGGGGAAGTTTTGTGCCGATGTCAGTGTTGACGCCGTGTCCGCGGAGTTGTTTTTAAATAGGTCGCAGCTGACAGGGTCGGCGATAACCACGAAACTGTTTTGTTTAAGCCCAGTTGCTGCAGTTGTAGTCAGGCTATTTGCTGTGGTGGCAGATAGCGTTAGCCCTGTATCACCAGCAGCATGCTTCAGTAGTATTACATCCGTGCCGGTGTCCCTGGATCCCGTAAACCAGGAGGGTGCGCTTTGGCTGCTGTCGACCCCATATAGTCCACCGTCTAACGTGTAGCGTACGTCCGTCTCGCCGCTTATGTTGTTGATCCCGCTCAGGCATTCGCCTTTATAACTCGCATTGCGAATGTCGTAGCCGAGAAAAGTCATTGCGAAACGGCCGTTCTCCTGCACGCGTGAAAGTCCTTCGGTTGCAATATAGGTTTGCTTGCTCGAAAGAAATATCTGCATAACACCGAGCATCAATAGCAAGCTGAGTGTCATTGCAATCATCAGCTCTACAAGAGATAGGCCGATCTGGTACTTAATGGTACTGATTTTCATATTTCTACTCTGTACACGAAAGTTGCTGTGCCGTCCGCAGTCAACGAGCTTCCGTCAGCCTTTTTGATACTGCCTCGGCTATCGTCCCAGTTGATCGTCACGGTAACTATTCGGGTAGCGTTATCACGCTCTATTCGGGCCTTTCCGCTAGGTAGTTTGGCTACTTGTGTAAGCCATTCGGTAAGGTCCTTATCTGCGCGTGTTGAGGTAGACGTGTGTGAACTTTTAAGCGCATCCAGGTTATAACTACCTGCAATCGCTGCGGTTCGATTTGCCCGCATGCGATCGATTATGTCGTTGGAGAGTATCGTTGCCTGAGAACGGTAGTAAGAACCTTCGTTACTCTTAATACTGGTTGCCTGCAAACCAGCCAAGCCGAGTAAGCCGATAGACAGAATGACCATGGCCACCAGCACTTCGATCAACGTGGCGCCTCGTTGCGGATAGTGAGAGGTCTTGATCATCAGCAGTCGACCTTCTTCTGTGTAGTCGTGCCAATCACGGAAACGGCAAGGGTGCGTTTCTGCGGTCCTGTACAGCTTGGCGTGTTGACCGCGAAGTTCGATGCAGCAGTTACCGTGCCGTTGGATTTGAAGGTCAAGCCTGTACCTGGTCCTGCCACCGCAAGGCCGGTAACGGCGTCCCATACCTTTATTACCGTGGTGCCGGACAGGATCAGCCAGCCTGCGGCCCAGTCCGCCGAGTTGTCGCAATCGTCCCCGGCAGCGTTTCTTCTGCAGATCACCACGTTGCTGCGTCTTTTCACGGCTTCGGAGCGGGCCAGCTGGATGGCGCCCTGGAGCTCATTGGTCATCGCCAGGGTGCGGTTGTCACGCAGGATGTTGCTGAACGAGGGAGCGGCAATGCTGATGACGATCGCCAGTACGGCAATCGTGACCATCAGTTCGATAAGGGTGAAACCTCGGGTGAAACGCATGGCAAGTCTCGCTGGTATGGGCCAGCGAATACTGTCACTTTGCTGTTTGGCCAGATAGCGGTGGAGGATATTCGGTTGCTTCCAGTCACCGAGCGGTTAGCTATTCACACTTGGCGTTATCGCTGGGGGTGGCGAGTCGAGTTCGACCTGCCACGTTCACCACGACACTCCGCACGGCGATAGCTTCTCGGCAAAGCGTGAAGGTGCCGTTTAGGCTGTGGGTCGTGCCATTGGACATGAAACTGATGTGGCTTCTTGAACGAAAATTGGACCAGTTCCAGCTATAGGCCGGGGCGATTCTCAAGGTCCGAAGGATCGGCTCGCCCTCGTCAACGCGCCCATTGTGATTGTGGTCGGCGAAGATGATCAGCTGGTTTTGCCAGCGCCGTGTGCCGCAGTCGTCAATACCCTCGCATAGGCTAACCGTAGTGCGGCGGGTAACGGCCTCGGCACGTGAAAAGTGCAGGGCAGTCAGCAGTTCATTTACATGAGTGGCTTGTTGAGTGCGCTGCATATGGCTGCTGAAACTGGGTGCGGCGATGGCCATCAGTACTGCCAGCAGGGTCAGGGTAACCAGCAGCTCCACCAAGCCCACAGCCTTCTGCTGCTCTCTATTCATGATGCACCTCCCTATGCGCGTATGATTGGTGGCCTTCCTGGCTGCTTTTTCTATTTACACCCTGAGGTGTGGCTGTCAAGGCATGTTGTTTGTCTACGGGGTGGGTTGTGGGTGCGGATGTAGTCGTTATCGGTGGTGGGGTCATCGGGTTGCTGTCGGCGTATCTGTTGGCGGGCGCGGGCAAGCGGGTCGCGCTGGTGGATCGCATGGCGGTTGGTGGTGAGGCGTCCTGGGCGGGGGGCGGAATTGTTTCGCCGCTTTACCCGTGGCGCTATAGCCAGGCGGTGACGGCGCTGGCCCATTGGTCTCAGGATTACTACCCGGCCTTTGGCGAGCGGTTGCTGGCGCATACCGGCATCGATCCCGAGGTGCATGTCACGGGGCTGTACTGGCTGGATCTGGATGACCAGGCCGAGGCGCTGGCCTGGGCGCAGCGCGAGGGGCGGCCGCTGCATGAAGTGCCGGTCGCGTCCGCCTACGCCCAGGTTCCTGTACTGGGTGAAGGATTCGAGCGCGCCATTTATATGTCCGGGGTGGCCAATGTGCGTAACCCGCGACTGGTCAAGGCGCTGCGAGCCGCGCTACAGGGGCTGCCGAACGTTGCGCTGCATGAGCACAGCGCGGTTCTGCAGTTCATTCATGACGGCGCGCGTGTCACCGGGGTTCGTACCGCTGAGGGCGAGGTGCTGGCCGAGCAGGTGGTTGTCGCTGCCGGTGCCTGGAGTGGCGAGCTGTTGCAGAACCTGGAGTTGAGTCTGCCCGTCGAGCCGGTGAAGGGGCAGATGATCCTGTTCAAGTGTGCTGAAGACTTTCTGCCGAGCATGGTACTGGCGGGTGGGCGTTATGCGATTCCGCGGCGCGACGGGCACATTCTGGTGGGCAGTACCCTGGAACACGCCGGCTTCGACAAGACACCGACCGATGAGGCGCTGGCCAGTTTGCGCGCTTCCGCCGAAACGCTGCTGCCGGCGTTGCGCGATGCCGAGGTGGTGGGGCACTGGGCCGGCCTGCGCCCTGGCTCGCCCGAGGGCATCCCCTTTATCGGTGAGGTGCCCGGTCACCCGGGGCTGTGGCTGAACTGTGGGCATTACCGCAATGGGCTGGTGTTGGCGCCGGCGTCCTGCCAGTTGCTGGTGGACCTGATGCTGGGGCGCGAACCGATCATCGATCCTGCGCCCTATGCGCCGTCTGGGCGATTGCAGTAAGGGGCGACCTGCCTGGTTGGCAGGTCGCCAGACCCTGGGTATCGCTTCGCTCAAGCGCAGGCTACGGTCACTGTGTCAGTCGATGCCCAGTTTCTTGAGGCGATAGCGCATCGAGCGGAAGCTCAGGCCCAGGCGCTGGGCGGCGGCGGTGCGGTTCCAGCGGGTTTCTTCGAGGGCCTGCATGATCAGTTTGCGCTCGACGTCTTCCAGGTAATCCTCGATGTTGTCGATCTGCGCCAGGCTGGCGTCGCCGTTCTCGCCTGCCGGCGTGGCGTCCGCCAGGCGCAGGTCGTTGGCGCAGATCACGTCGCCTTCGCACAGGGTGTAGGCGCGCTCCAGCATGTTCTCCAGTTCGCGCACGTTGCCCGGGAAGCGGTAGCTCTTGAGCTTTTCCAGCGCCGGGCCGTCGAGTTTGACCGGTGGCAGGCCGATGCCTTCGTTGAGGCGCTTGAGCATCACGTCGGCCAGCAGGGGGATGTCCTCGCGGCGCTCGCGCAGTGGCGGTACGCGCAGTTCGATGACGTTGAGGCGGTAGTAGAGATCCTGGCGGAAGCGCCCGGCGGCCACTTCGGCGGCGAGGTCCTTGTGGGTGGCACAGAGGATACGGGTGTCGACCACCACTTCCTGCTGGCCGCCGACGGTGCGAATGGCCTTTTCCTGAATGGCGCGCAGCAGCTTGACCTGCATGGTCAGCGGCAGGTCGGCTACCTCGTCGAGGAACAGGCTGCCGCCATTGGCGGCCTGGAACAGGCCCTGCTTGTCTTCGACGGCACCGGTGAAGCTGCCCTTCTTGTGGCCGAAGAACTCGCTTTCCATCAGCTCCGAGGGAATCGCGCCACAGTTGACCGGCACGAAGGCGCGCTCGCGGCGCGGGCCCTGTTCGTGGATCAGGCGGGCAACCAGCTCCTTGCCGCTGCCTGACTCCCCGCTGATGTAAACGGGTGCCTGGCTGCGCGCGAGTTTCTGGATCTGCCCGCGCAGGGCGCGCATCGGTGGGGATTCGCCCAGCAGGCGGCTACTGCCCGGTGCTTCGCCTTCCTCGCTGGCGTGCAGGCGCAGGGCGGTGCTGACCAGTTCGCGCAGGCGGCCGAGGTCGACCGGTTTGGTGAGGAAGTCGAAAGCGCCGGCCTTGAGGGCGTTGATCGCCGTGTCGACGCTGCCGAACGCGGTGATCATCGCCACCGGCGTTTGCGGGTAGCGCAGCTGGATGTGCTGCACGATATCCAGGCCGCTGCCGTCGGGCAGGCGCATGTCGGTCAGGCACAGGTCGAATGGCTCCTTGGCCAGCCACTCGCGCGCTTCCTTGACGTTGCGGGCGCTGCGGGTGTCGAGTTTCATGCGCCCGAGGGTGATCTCCAGCAGTTCGCGGATATCGGGCTCGTCGTCGACGATCAGGGCTCTCTGGCGATTCATCAGGTCGTTCAGCTCAGTTTTCGCGGGTGCGCGAAGGTAATACGGAAGCAGGCGCCGCCGCCTTCGCGTGCTTGATAGTGAAGATGAGCCTGGTTGCTTTCGCAAAGCTCGCGGGAAATATACAGGCCCAGGCCGGTGCCTTTGTTCTCCGTGGTGTAGAAAGGCTCGAAGATGTGATGCAGTTGGTCTGCCGGCACGCCTTCACCGTCGTCGAGTACCTCGAGCACCGGCAGATCGCTGCGCGGATCGCGAAACAGCTTCAGCCACACCTGGCCCTGTGGGTGCAGCTTGGCGCTGTGGCGCAGGCCGTTCTGCACCAGGTTGGTGATGACCTGGTTGAGCTGGTTGGGGTCCATGCGCGTCTGGATGCTGCTGCCTTCGATGGCCAGGTGCAGCACCTTGGACGCTGGCGCGGTGCTGCGGAATTCGGCGGCGAAACGGTGCAGCCAGTACTTGAGATCCAGCAGTTGCGGTTCGGCCTGGCGGCGTCGTGACAGCTGCAGCACGTTCTCGATGATCAGGTTCATGCGCCGCGAGTGATCCTGGATGATCTGCGCCAGGCGCTGATCCGGCCCCTGCAGGTCTTCGGACTCCTGCAGCAATTGCGCCGCATGGCTGATGGCGCCCAGGGGGTTGCGAATCTCGTGGGCGATACCGGCGGTCAGGCGGCCAAGGGCGACCAGCTTGAGTTGCTGGGCCTGCTGGGCGATCTGCGAAATGTCGTCGAGCAGGATCAGGATATGCCGCTGACCACCACGCTGCAGCGCGATGAAGCTGGGCTGCAGGGTCGGGCCGTCGCTGAGCGTCTGCAGGCTGGCGGGGCGCAGGCTGCTGTTTTCCTGCCAGTGCTGCAGGCGTTTGACCAGCTCGGTGCAGTGCGGATCGAGAATCTTGCCTGCCAGGTTCTGCTGGTCCAGCAAGGCGAGGGCTGCCTGGTTGGCGAGCAAGACGCGGCGTTGCTCGTCCACCACCAGAATGCCGGTGCGCATGCGTTGCAGGATCAGGTTATTGAGGGTTTCCAGGTCCGCTACGTCGGCGGCGCGCTGTTCCGCGAGGGTTTCACTGGCCTGCAGGCGGCGGGTCACCCCTTGTACGAATAACGCCGCTGCGAAACACAACGCACCCAGCGCGCCGACCTGCACGTATTGGGCGCTGGCCTGGGGGTGTTTTAGGCTCAGGTAGAAGGTCAGGTAGATCATGCCGATTGCGGCGGCGGCAGCGATCAATACCCCGAAGCGCCCGCGCAGCAGGATGTTGGCGATCGCCACGGAGACGATCAGCAGGTTGCCGATGCCGCTTGGTGTGCCACCCCCGGCATAGAACAGCGCCGAGAGCAGCATCACATCACCCAGCGCCACTGCGAATATCGGCAGCATGCGATTGGGGGTGTGGACGGTCAGCGCGATCAGTATGTTGAGCGTCAGGTAGACCCAACTGGCGCCGCGAAACAGCGGCACGTGGGCCAGTTCGAGCAGCTCGGAGTCGAGGTTGGCCGACACCAGCAGCACCAGCACCACGCCGATGACCAGGCGATAGAGGTGGTACAGCCGGAAGATACGATGCCCTTGCGGGCCCCGTACGGCGAGGGCGCTATTGGGCACCGGGCTTGGGGCCTTGTTCCAGGTGTGCCTGGCTGCAGTACCAGCGTTGCGCCAGTTGCACGGCGTGCTGTTGCGGTGTGTGCACGCCGCAGTGGGCGCAGCGCACCATGGGCGCCGGGCTGTCTGCAGGAGGCGCGGCCTTCTGGCGCTGCCGGGAGGCGCCGACATAGCGCCGCCACAGCCAGATGACGGCAAAGATGATGGCAATCCAGATCAGCAGGCGGAACAGGCCCATGGCGCTCTCTTCGTGTCGAGTGATGGGGCAGTTTAGCTAAGGACGCCCTAGGCGGACAGTTGCCCGGTCAGCGTTTTTTACTGGGCCAGAAAGCACGATGCCAGTCGGTTGACTGGCATCGTTGGCAACGCGGCTGAAAACCGCGCTTAGTCGAACAGGCCAAAGGTCATGTAGCTGAACCACGAGCGCTTGGGCGCCTGTTGCGCCTCGGCCTGCTCGGCGGATTTCAGCTCTGCCGGCATCTGGTCGACCGCTTCCTGATATTGGCGCTGCACGTCCTGGCTGGCCTGGGTCTGGCTTGGTGGTGGCGGCGCGTCGCTTTCGATCAGGCCCAGGGTGGCCTTGGCCAGCCAGGAACGCTCATCAGCGGCTTCTTCGCGCGGGACGAACTCGCCGTCCTTGAGGCTCGGGTGATCGGGGTAGTTGAGCTTCAGGGTTTCCAGGCTGGTAGCGGCCAGGTCGTCCAGGGTCAGGCGCTGGTAAGCCTCGACCATT
The DNA here is from genome assembly GCF_031119625.1 of Pseudomonas sp. G34. Taxonomy (GTDB): domain Bacteria; phylum Pseudomonadota; class Gammaproteobacteria; order Pseudomonadales; family Pseudomonadaceae; genus Aquipseudomonas. The sequence goes on along the minus strand of NZ_JAVHZV010000001.1, from coordinate 50,081 downwards.
ACCGCCAGGCCATCGCCGACTGCTGGGGTCTCCTGGAAGTTTTCCACCACGTAGCGGCCACGGTTGGCGGCGGCCACATAGGCGTGGCGGGTCAGGTAGTAGTGGGCGACGTGAATTTCGTAGGCGGCCAGCAGGTTGCGCAGGTAGATCATGCGCTGCTTGGCGTCCGGGGCATAGCGGCTGTTCGGGTAGCGATTGGTGAGCTGGGCGAACTCGTTGTAGGAGTCGCGGGCGGCGCCCGGGTCACGCTTGGTCATGTCCAGTGGCAGGAAGCGGGCGACGATGCCACGGTCCTGATCGAACGAGGCCAGGCCCTTGAGGTAGTAGGCGTAATCGACGTTCGGATGCTGCGGGTGCAGGCGGATGAAGCGCTCGGCAGCGGCGCGGGCGGCTTCCGGCTCGGCATTCTTGTAGTTGGCGTAGATCAGCTCGAGCTGCGATTGCTCGGCGTAACGGCCGAACGGGTAACGCGATTCCAGGGCCTTGAGCTTGGTCACGGCGCTGGTGTAGCTGCCATTGTCCAGGTCTTGCTGAGCCTGCTGGTAGAGTTCTGCCTCGCTGAGGTTTTCGTCCAGGACTTCCTTGGACGAACAGGCGGCGGTGAGGGCGAGGATGGCGATCAGCAGCAGGTGTTTCACTTGCATGGCGGCTTGCGTCCCTGGGACGGCGGCTGTCTTGAGCAGGGCCGTCCTGTTATGATGAGCGCCCCCGGTACCCCTGGGGCAAAGACGCCGTATTTAACCACAAGCGTGTAGCCGAAACCAAAGGCTATGCCCCCGCCGTTGCCGAGCATGTCATCTATTAATAAGCAGGCCATTGAGTTAACCGCCGAGGTGCCCAGCGATCTGGGCGGTCAACGCCTCGACCAAGTCGCCGCCCAGTTGTTCGCCGAGCACTCGCGCTCGCGTCTTTCCGGCTGGATCAAGGAGGGCAACCTGACCGTCGACGGCCAGGTGCTGCGCCCCCGTGACGTCGTGCATGGCGGCGCCATGTTGGTGCTGTCCGCCGAGCAGGAAGCCCAGGGCGAGTGGATCGCCCAGGACATCGAACTCAATATCGTCTACGAGGACGAGCAGATCCTGGTGATCGACAAGCCCGCCGGGCTGGTCGTGCACCCGGCTGCCGGGCACGCCGACGGTACCCTGCTCAATGCCCTGCTGCACCACGTGCCGGACATCGTCAACGTGCCGCGCGCCGGCATCGTGCACCGCCTGGACAAGGACACCACCGGCCTGATGGTGGTCGCCAAGACCATCGAGGCGCAGACCCGCCTGGTCGATCAGTTGCAGAAACGTACCGTCAGCCGCATCTACGAGTGCATCGTGATTGGCGTGATCACCTCGGGCGGCAAGATCAACGCACCCATCGGCCGCAGTTCGTCCCAGCGCCAGCGCATGGCGGTGACCGATGGCGGCAAGCCGGCGGTCAGCCACTACCGGGTGCTCGAGCGCTTCCGCTCGCACACCCATGCCCGGGTCAAGCTGGAAACCGGGCGCACCCACCAGATTCGCGTGCACATGAGCCATATCGGTTTCCCGCTGGTGGGCGACCCGGTGTATGCCGGCCGCTTCCGCATTCCGCCGGCTGCCAGCCAGACCATGGTGCAGAGCCTCAAGGAGTTCCCGCGCCAGGCCCTGCATGCACGTTTCCTGGAGCTGGATCACCCGATCACCGGCGAGCGCATGAAGTGGCAGTCGCCGCTGCCGGACGATTTCGTCTGGCTGCTGACCCTGCTGCGTCAGGATCGTGAGGCGTTCATCGGATGAGTGACAAGGCTCACGACTGGCTGACGCCGCACTGGCCGGCGCCCGATTGGGTGCGCACCTGTGTGACCACCCGCGCTGGCGGTGTGAGCCTGGCGCCCTATGACAGCTTCAACCTGGCCGCCCATGTCGAGGATGACCCGGCAGCGGTGGCCAAGAACCGTCAGCGCCTGGTCAGCCAGCTCGGCTGTCGCCCGGCCTGGCTGCAGCAGGTGCACGGTATCGCCGTCGCCGAGGCCGACCCGGAAAACGTCGTCGAGGCCGACGCCAGTTGGACGGCCACGCCGGGCATCGCCGCCACGGTGATGACCGCCGATTGCCTGCCCGTGCTGTTCTGCGACCGCGCCGGCAGCCGGGTGGCGGCCGCCCATGCCGGTTGGCGCGGTCTGGCCAATGGCGTGCTGGAAGCCACGCTGGATGCACTGGCTATCGAGGCGGATGACACCCTCGTGTGGCTGGGCCCGGCCATCGGCCCCCAGGCCTTCGAGGTCGGTGCCGAGGTGCGCGAGGCGTTCGTCAGCCAGCATGCCCAGGCCGCCGGCGCGTTCATGCCGAGTGAAAACACTGGGCGCTTCATGGCCGATATCTACCAGCTGGCGCGCATTCGCCTGGCGGCGCGTGGCATCAATGCGGTATACGGCGGCGGCTTCTGCACCTTCAGTGATGCGCGCTTCTATTCCTATCGCCGCGCTGCCCAGACCGGGCGCTTCGCCTCGCTGATCTGGCTGGCGGATCGCTGAGTGGGTTGCTCCGCGCTCAACCGGGCTGATGAACCATCCTTAGTCTGGCGTTGAGCGCAGCGATACCCAGGGCAACCCCGTTCGACACCGCAGCTGACCTCGATCAAACCGCCCCCGCTTGAAACCCGCACAATCGGCCTCATCTATGCTGCATCTCGGCAGGTTGTTCATTTAGGCGCATTCATCGCGCCGGCCTGCCTCCCAGAGGAAGGATGACGCCATGCGAATCGACCGTTTGACCAGCAAGTTGCAACTTGCCCTTTCCGACGCCCAGTCCCTGGCCGTCGGCCACGACCATTCCGCCATCGAGCCGCTGCACCTGATGCAGGCGCTGCTCGATCAACAGGGCGGTTCCATTCGCCCGCTGCTGATGCAGGTGGGCTTCGATGTGAACAGCCTGCGCCAGGCATTGAGCAAAGAGCTCGACCAACTGGCCAAGATCCAGAACCCCACCGGCGACGTCAGCCTGTCCCAGGACCTGGCGCGCCTGCTCAACCAGGCCGACCGCCTGTCGCAGCAGAAGGGCGATCAGTTCATCTCCAGCGAACTGGTGCTGCTCGCCGCCATGGACGAGAACACCAAGCTCGGCAAGCTGCTGCTCGCCCAGGGTGTGAGCCGCAAGGCGCTGGAGAACGCGGTGAATAACCTGCGTGGCGGCGATGCGGTCAACGACCCGAATATCGAGGAGTCGCGCCAGGCGCTCGACAAGTACACCGTCGACCTGACCAAGCGCGCCGAAGAGGGCAAGCTCGATCCGGTGATCGGCCGTGATGACGAGATCCGCCGGACCATCCAGGTGCTGCAGCGCCGCACCAAGAATAACCCGGTGCTGATCGGCGAGCCCGGCGTGGGCAAGACCGCCATCGCCGAAGGCCTGGCCCAGCGCATCGTCAACGGCGAAGTGCCGGACGGCCTCAAGGACAAGCGTCTGCTGTCCCTCGACATGGGTTCGCTGATCGCCGGCGCCAAGTTCCGCGGCGAGTTCGAGGAGCGCCTCAAGGCGGTGCTCAACGAACTGTCCAAGCAGGAAGGCCGGGTGATCCTGTTCATCGACGAGCTGCACACCATGGTCGGCGCCGGCAAGGCCGAGGGCGCCATGGATGCGGGCAACATGCTCAAGCCGTCCCTGGCCCGTGGCGAGCTGCACTGCGTGGGCGCCACCACCCTGAACGAATACCGCCAGTTCATCGAGAAGGATGCCGCCCTGGAGCGTCGCTTCCAGAAGGTGCTGGTCGATGAGCCGAGCGAGGAAGACACCATCGCCATCCTGCGTGGCCTCAAGGAGCGCTACGAGGTGCACCACAAGGTGGCCATCACCGACGGCGCGATCATCGCCGCGGCCAAGCTCAGCCACCGCTATATCACCGACCGCCAGCTGCCGGACAAGGCCATCGACCTGATCGACGAAGCGGCCAGCCGCATCCGCATGGAAATCGACTCCAAGCCGGAGGTGCTCGACCGCCTGGATCGCCGCCTGATTCAGCTCAAGGTCGAAGCCCAGGCGCTGAAGAAAGAGGAAGACGAGGCGGCCAAGAAGCGCTTCGTCAAACTGCAGGAAGACATCGCCAAGCTCGAGAAGGAGTATTCCGACCTCGAGGAAATCTGGAAGTCGGAAAAAGCCGAGGTGCAGGGCTCGGCGCAGATCCAGCAGAAGATCGAGCAGTCGCGCACCGAGCTCGAGGCGGCACGCCGCAAGGGTGATCTCAATCGCATGGCCGAGCTGCAGTACGGGGTGATCCCCGATCTGGAGCGCAGCCTGCAGATGGTCGACCAGCACGGCAAGACCGAAAACCAGCTGCTGCGCAGCAAGGTCACCGAGGAGGAAATCGCCGAGGTGGTTTCCAAGTGGACCGGTATTCCGGTGTCGAAGATGCTCGAAGGCGAGCGCGACAAGCTGCTGAAGATGGAAGGCCTGCTGCACCAGCGGGTGATTGGCCAGGACGAGGCCGTGGTCGCCGTGGCCAACGCCGTGCGCCGTTCGCGTGCCGGCTTGGCGGATCCGAACCGACCCAGTGGTTCGTTCCTGTTCCTCGGCCCGACCGGCGTCGGCAAGACCGAGCTGTGCAAGGCACTGGCCGAGTTCCTCTTCGACACCGAGGACGCCCTGGTGCGCATCGACATGTCCGAGTTCATGGAGAAGCATTCCGTGGCCCGCCTGATCGGTGCGCCACCCGGCTACGTCGGCTACGAAGAGGGCGGTTACCTGACCGAGGCGGTACGTCGCAAACCCTACTCGGTGGTGCTGATGGACGAGGTCGAAAAAGCCCACCCGGACGTCTTCAACGTGCTGCTGCAAGTGCTCGAGGATGGCCGCCTGACCGACAGCCACGGTCGCACCGTGGACTTCAAGAACACGGTGATCGTGATGACCTCCAACCTGGGCTCGGCGCAGATCCAGGAGCTGGTCGGTGATCGAGAGGCGCAGCGCGCGGCGGTGATGGACGCAGTGGGCAACCACTTCCGGCCGGAGTTCGTCAACCGTATCGACGAGGTGGTGGTGTTCGAGCCGCTGGCTCGCGAGCAGATCGCCGGCATCGCGCGTATCCAGCTGTCGCGCCTGCTGCAGCGCCTGGCCGAGCGCGAGCTGAGCCTGGAACTGTCCGACGAGGCGATGGACAAGCTGATCGCCGTTGGCTACGACCCGGTGTACGGCGCGCGGCCGCTGAAGCGGGCGATCCAGCGCTGGATCGAGAACCCGCTGGCGCAGATGATCCTGGCCGGCAAGTTCAACCCCGGCAGCACGGTGACCGGCAAGGTCGAGAACGACGAGATCGTTTTTGCCTGACGCCAGCAACTGCAGCAAAACGAACGGCCGGTGTGAGCGATCACAGCGGCCGTTTTTATTGCGACAGCGATAACTGTCATCGACCTGTGGGAACGGGCGGGGACGCCTGGGCCGTGCCCGTGACTGTTTCGCGGGCATGGCCCGCTCCCACGATCATCGCCAACTGCGCTGCTAATGACGCTCAGTTTGTAGGATGGGGCGGGCCTAGAGGTGAAACCCACCGAAATTTGATGGGTTCCACCTACGCGGCCCGACCCATCTACAAGCTGACACCGGCCTTCTCTTTAATGAGCTCCAGCGCCAATCAGGGTTTGCTGCTATTCGGTGCATTACGCCGGCCTTCCGCCACCACCCAATCCATCAACTGGCGCGACAGCTGATCATTGGCCGCGCCGAAGGCTTTCACCACCGACGCCACGGCGGTGTCGCCAGCGATCTGCCGCACTTCGAAGCGGCGGCTGGCGAGGATGCGCTGGTTGCCGGCCTGCACCAGGCGGGCATCGAGCAGGATATGCACTTCCGGCCGGCCATTGCGGTACTCGCTCTGGAAGGCGCGCAGGTCGCTGCTCAACTCCAGGTCGGCCTGCAGGCGGCTGTCGTCGCTGCTGACGGCGCCGACGCGGCCGTCATCAATGAAGGCGCCGATCAGGCGGTCGCGAAACAGCGCCGGCGCGCGATCACTCCAGCGTGCGCCCTGGTAGGCGCTGATCCGGTCGCCTTGCGGCAGCACGGCGATGCGCGGGCTGTCCAGCAACTGGCTGCTCAGCGGGCGATTGACCCGTAACGACCAGCTTTCCCGCGGCGCCTCGGTGGCGCGCACCGGCAGGTTGCTCGGCAGCAGGTACACATCGAGCGCCTCGCCCGTGGGAATGATCGAGCAGGCGCTGAGCAGGCCGGTCAACAGCAGGGCGCCGGCGGTGGCGAATGCCTTCATGGTTGAAACTCCTTGATGCTGTCGCTGCGCAGCAGGTAGCCGGCCGGGTCTTCCTCCAGGCGTCGTGAGAAGGAGCGCAGCGAACCCAGGGTGTCACGCAGCTCGTTGATCGCCGGGCCGAGTTCGCCGATGCCCTGCATGCCGCCGTCGAGGGCCGCGCGGTTGTCCTGCAGCAGTTGTTCGATATTGCTGCTGCTGCGCTCCAGCGAGGCGGCCAGGCGTTCGGCGCTTTCCAGGGTGTTCTGTGCCGGGCCGCTGAACAGCCGGTTGGCGTTGTTCATCAGGGCGCTGGCTTCACGCCCGGCGGCACTCATCTGCGCCAGGGCTTCGCGCAGTGCCTCGCGTTGCTCGGAGACGCTGGCGGTGATCTGCTCCAGGTTGCGCAGGGTCTTGGCGATGTTCTCGGTGTTCTCACGGGAGAACATGGCGTTGGCGCGATCGAGCAGGCGGGTCACGCTGACCATCAGGTCTTCGCCATTGGCCATCAGCCGCGACAGCGGCGAGCGGTCGGCGATGATCACCGGCGTGCGGCCATCGCGGGCCCTCAACGGCGGGCTTTCAGGCGAGCCGCCGTGCAGCTGGATCACCGCGCCGCCGGTGATATTGGTGATGGTCAGGCGCGCGCGGGTGTCTTCCTTGATCGGCGTGTTACCCGTGATGCGGATATTGGCGTGCACCTTGCGCGGATCCTGCGGGTCCAGGGTCAGGCTGGTGACGTCGCCGACGCGAATGCCGCTGTACTGCACCGCACTGCCCTGGGACAGGCCGCTGACCGCCTCGGTGAAGATCACCTCGTAGTAGTTGAACTGCTTGTCGGCGCTGGACTTGCCCAGCCACAGGGCGAACACCAGCATGGCGCTGACGATCGCCACCGTGAACATGCCGATCAAGACGTGATGGGCGCGTGGTTCCATTCAGCTAATCCTCGCTGCAGCCTGTTCGGCCGCGCGTCCGCGCGGGCCATGAAAATAGTCGTGTATCCAGGGATCGTCCGTGGCGGCGACCACGTCCAGGGTGTCGGCCACCAGCACCCGCTTCTGCGCCAGCACCGCCACGCGGTCGCACAGGGTATAGAGCGTATCCAGGTCGTGGGTGACCAGAAACACGCTGAGCCCGAGGGCGTCGCGCAGGGTGCGGATCAACTGGTCGAAGGCCGCCGCGCCAATCGGGTCGAGGCCAGCGGTGGGCTCGTCGAGAAACAGGATGTCCGGCTCCAGCGCCAGGGCGCGGGCCAGGGCGGCGCGCTTGACCATGCCGCCGGACAGCTCGGTCGGGTACTTGTCGCCGGCGTGGCCCGGCAGGCCGACCAGCGCCACCTTGGATTCGGCCAGGCGTTCGGCCTGGGCGCGATTGAGGCCGGCGTGCTCGATCAGCGGCAGGGCGATGTTCTCCAGTACGGTAAGCGAGGAGAACAGCGCGCCCCGCTGGTAGAGCACGCCGAAGCGCCGCTCCAGCTCGGAGCGCCGCTGCGTGGGCAGGGTCAGCAGGTCTTCGCCGAATACCCGCACCGTACCGGCGTTGGGCTGGCGCAGGCCGACGATGGTGCGCAGCAGCACCGACTTGCCGGTACCCGAACCACCGACCACGCCGAGCACTTCGCCGCGGTACAGATCCAGATCCAGGTGCTGGTGCACCACCTGCGGGCCGAACTGATTGGTCAGGTCGCGGACCTGGATGATCGCTTCGCCACTCACCAGCCCATCTCCATCAAGAACAGCGCAGCCACGGCGTCGACCACGATGACCACGAAGATCGACTGCACCACGCTCGAGGTGGTGCGCTCGCCCACCGACTGGGCGCTGCCGGTGACCTTGAAGCCTTCCAGGCAGCCGATCACCGCGATCAGGAAGGCGAAGATCGGTGCCTTGCCCATGCCAACCAGGAAGTGATTGAGCGGGATGTTTTCCTGCAACAGGTAGAGGAACATCGGCGGCGAGATATCCAGCGTCAGCAGGCACACCATGGCGCCGCCGAGCATGCCGCAGACCATGGCCACGAAGGTCAGCAGCGGCAGGGCGATGAGCATGGCGAACACCCGCGGCAGCACCAGCAGCTCCATGGGGTTGAGGCCCAGGGTGCGGATGGCGTCGATCTCCTCGTTGGCCTTCATCGAGCCGATCTGTGCGGTGAAGGCGCTGGCAGTGCGGCCGGCCATCAGGATGGCGGTCAGCAGCACGCCGAATTCACGCAGAAAGGAGAACGCCACCAGGTCGACCGTATAGATGGTCGCGCCGAAATCCCTGAGGATGGTGGCGCCGAGAAAGGCCACCACAGCGCCGACCAGAAAGGTCAGCAGGGCAACGATGGGCACGGCGTTGAGGCCGATCTGCTCGAGGTGCGAGGCCAGCGCTGTGAGGCGCCAGCGGCGCGGGTTGAGGAGGATCAGCAGCATGCTGCTGAGGGTCAGGCCGACGAAGCCCAGCAGGCCCACCGCCTTGTGCCAGACGCCTTCGACCACTTCGCCGATATGCCCGAAGAACTCGCGGTAGGTGGAGCGGCGCGGATGCTCGATCACCTGCTGATTCTGCTCCATGGCCGTGGCGACGGTGTGCAGCAGGGCGCGGCGCTCATCACTGAGGGTGCCATCGGGCAGCAGCCTGATCAGCTGTTCGGCACCGAGCAACTCGACCAGCAGGCTGGCGCCGGCGGTGTCCAGGGCGTCGAGGTCGCTGAAGTCTGCGCGACGGTTTTCGCCCAGCACCGGCCGCGCCTCGTCGACCTGCGGCAGCAGCGCGGCGTAGTGGGCGAGCGTCCAGTCGCCGCCCACCTTCAGCGTGTCGGCATTGGCAGCTGGCAGGGTGATGTAGGGTGAATGGGTCATGGTCGACAGCTTAACGCTCGAGGCTCCGGCTGGGACAGTCGTTAATGGCGTGCATCGGTAGTTGGCGGGCCCGCTTTGCGCGCTGCAGCCAGGCCGTTGCGGGCCTGATTATCGACCGGCGGCTCGCCGTGGCGGTTCGAATGAATCGTTACAGGCGATGAATTCCATCGGAATACCCCAGTGGCGCTGGCGCTTCGGCTTGCCTAGCATGGCGGTTTTCCATTCCTTTGGAGTTTGCCATGCATATCGATGAAGCCATTCGCAGCCGTCGCGCCATCAAGGGTTACGACGCCGGTTTCACCCTCAGCCGCGAGGAAAAGAACGAGCTGCTGCAACTGGCGCTGCTCGCGCCAACCGCCTTCAACCTGCAGCACGTACGCCTGGTGGAGGTCAGCGACCCGGCCTTGCGTCAGCAGATCCGCGAGGTCGGCTGGGGGCAGGCGCAGATGACCGATGCCGCGATGCTGGTGGTGGTCTGCGCCCAGCTCGATAGCTGGGAAAAGAACGTGAGCCGCGTGTGGGACGGTGCGCCAGTCGAGGTGCGGCAGTTCATGGCCGGTGCCATCGACAACTACTACCGCGACAAGCCCCAGGTGCAGCGCGACGAAACCATGCGCAGCTGCGGGCTGGTGGCGCAGACCCTGATGCTCGCTGCGCGCGGCAAGGGCCTGGATTCCTGCCCCATGGACGGTTTCGACTTCGACGCCGTCGCCAAGCTGATCAACCTGCCGGACAACCATGTGATCGGCCTGATGGTCGCGGTGGGCAAGAAGGCCATCGAGGCCAAGCCGCGGATCGGCAAGCTGCCGTTCGATGAAGTGGTAATCCGCGACCGCTTCTGATCGGCCTTCCGTTGTGTGCCCCGGCTGCGTATGGTGGCTGCAGGGGCATTCAGCAGGAACCTAGTACGGATCTGCTGCCTCCAAGCTTTCAGACCCGTCAGAAGCGAGGAATACCATGCAAGTTCACGTGAACAGCAACCATATCGAAGGCAGTGCGCGGCTCCAGGAATGGGTCGGTGCATCGGTGGCGGATCGGCTGGAACGCTACGAGGAATTTCTTTCGCGGGTAGAAGTGCATGTCAGTGACGAGAACGGCAGCAAGAGCGGCGCCGACGACAAGCGCTGCCAGATCGAGGCCCGCCCCAAGGGCCACCAGCCGCTGTCGGTGACGCACAAGGCCGAATCGCTGGAGCAGGCCATCGAAGGCGCTGCGGAAAAAATGCGCCACGCCTTGGAGCACCTGGTCGGCAAGTTGGAAAGCAAGCCAGTGGGTACCGGGCACTTGGAGCAATCTCTTAATGGCGACGAGTCGGAAAACCCCGATGCGCTGCTGCAGGAAGAATTCCTCGAGCGCCAGGAGGCGCTGGAAAAGGACTGATCGCCAAATAGCGCTGATCTGCTTTGCAGGTGAGCGCCAGCTCAGCAGCAAAACCACCCATAAACCAATCGGGCCCTGAGTAACGTGGTTACTCAGGGCCCGATTGGTTTGTCAGGCGACAAGACTGCGGCTTATGAAGTCAGGCGATTCGGTCTGGCGATACGTCGAGATCGCCTCGGCTGCCAGCCGGGGGTTGAGCTGGGCGGCGTTGCTCGCCGGCAAGCTGTTGTCTGTCTGTACGCGCTGCCTGGCGAGACTTTCCGGCGATAGCGGATTGAGTGTTTCCAGCCGTTGTTCCTGCAGGTCTTCGAGACGCTGCTCGCGTAGTTGCTCATCAAGCGCCTGGGCCGCCTGCTGGCGCTCGAGGCGCAGCTGCAGGGCACGTTCTTGCTGCTGTTCCTGCAGCGCGATGCGCTCTTCACGCGCTTGCTCGCGTGCCTCGCGCAGCTGCTCCTGGCGCTCCTGATCGAGCTGGCGACGCTCCAGCAGTTGTTGCTGGGCATCTTCCAGGCGCTGGGCGGTGGGCTGTACTCGATTCAGCGCATTGGTTTGCAACGAATTACCGGCAGTGCCAATTGGCCGGTAGCTGTACTGACCTACGTTCATGCCGTCGATAGAAAGGGGCATGTGTCACCTCCGTTTTCCACTTCGATGACTTGAGTCTAAAACGTGCTGTGCACTGGCTTTAGGCAGATATGTCATAACCGCAAGAACGGGATGGACTAGCACTTTTTTCAGGGCCAATTGTCGTCTTCGGCAGCGATCTTCGCGGTTATGCCTGAAAGCCGCGTGATCACTGGCCCGCGCAAGATCGTCCACAGCAAACGCCCGGCAGCCTGGCAAGCGGTCAGCGCGGCATGGGGGCATTGGCTACGGCCAGGCAATCGACGAACGGCCGTTACCTCGCGCTTTTTCGGGCAGATATGGGCTCACGGCCTACTATGAACAGAGGCCTTGCCGGGACGCTGCGAATCCGAGGGTGACAGGGCATGGCCTCTCGCGCGATTGCGCGCCGCATCGAAAGAGGAAAGCGCCATGCAGCCATTCAGTTTCGCTACAGCCGCCCATCTTATCTGCGAGCCAGGCAGCGTTCAGCGGCTGGTGCCGTTATGCCAGGCCTGGGGCGCGCGCTCCGTGGTACTGGTTACCGATGCCGGCATTGTCCGGCAGGATTTCTTCACGGAGGTGCGCAGCGCCTTTGCCAACAGCGGCGTAGCGCTGCACCTGTTCGACGGCGTGGTCGCCGGCGCGCCGGAGCATGTGATCAGCAACGCTGCACAGTTCGCCAGGGACGTGCAGGCGAATCTGGTCATTGGCCTTGGCGGTGGCAGCTCACTGGATGTGGCCAAGCTGGTCGCGCAGCTGGCGCACCCTGATTGCCGGCAAACGTTGAGTGACCTCTACGGTATCGACAAGGCGCTGGGGCAGCGCCTGCCGCTGATTCAGGTGCCGACCACGGCCGGTAGCGGGTCCGAGGTGACGCCCATTGCCGTGGTGACGACGGAGTACGCGACGCGGGTCGCGGTGGTGTCGGCGCGGCTGTTGCCGGATCTGGCGCTGCTCGATGCCGAACTCACCCTGCAGTTGCCGGCGCCGGTGACTGCCGCCTGCGGCATGTTGGCCATGGGGCATGCGGTAGAGGCCTACACCGGGGCACGGCGCAAGAATCCGCTCTCCGACATGCTCGCCCGCGAGGCCTTGCGCCTGCTGGGTGCGAATCTGGACGAAGCCGTGCATAACGGCGGCAATCTCGAGGCGCGCCAGGCCATGCTGCTGGGCGCCTGTCTCGCTGGTCAGGCCTACGCCAACGCGCCACTGGCGGCCGTGCATGCGCTGGCCTATCCGCTTGGTGGGCATTGCCAGGTCCCTCACGGGGTAAGTGCGGCGGTGTTGCTGCCCCATGTGCTCGGTTTCAACGCCTCGGTGGCGGCGCCGCTCTACGAGGAGCTGGCGCCGCTGTTGCTGGGCGAACGCCTGCGTGGCGGCGATGCGACGGATCGCACCGAACAGTTCATCATCGAACTGGCCGACCTCAGCGAGCGCAGCGGTCTGCCGGCACGCTTGCGTGATGTGGGCGTCGAGCAGGCGCTGTTACCACGCCTGGCTAGCGACGCCATGCTGCATGATCGGCTGCTGGCCAATAATCCACGGCAGATGACCCAGGCCCATGCGCTGGCCATCTACCAGGTGGCGTACTGAGCCAGGCAGGTTGTCAGCAGGCGAGGAGGCCGGCACCATGCTGGCTCTTGTCCTTCTGCGAGATGGCAGCCCATGCAACAGCCGCAGCATGTGCGCGAGCACTACCGGCATTTCCAGCCGATCACCACGCGCTGGCACGACAACGACCTGTATGGCCACGTCAACAACGTCACCTACTACAGCTATTTCGACACGGCGGTGAACAGTTACCTGATCGAAGCCGGCGGCCTGGATATCCATCGCGGTGAAGTCGTGGGGTTCGTGGTCAGCTCCAGCTGCGATTATTTCGAGTCGATCGCCTTTCCCGAGCGCATCGAGGTCGGGCTGCGTGTCGGCAAGCTGGGTAACAGCTCGGTGCAGTACGAGCTGGCAGTGTTCCGGGAGGGGCAGATGCAGGCCTGTGCGGCAGGGCGCTTCGTGCATGTTTTCGTGGATCGGCACAGCAACCAGCCGGTAAGCATTCCGCAGGCGCTGCGCCAGGCAATGGAATTGCTGCTGGCTTGAACGACCAAGGGCGCCTGAGGCGCCCTTGGGGTTGAAGCGGATGATCAGCGGTGACGATGCTTGTGATGACGTTTGTGGTGTTTCTTGCCATGGCGATGGCCGTTGTCACGATAGCGGGACTCGTGGCGGTTGCTGTCTGCCACCTCGTTGGCCAGCGCACCGCCGGCAGCGCCACCGAGGCCGGCGCCGATGGTCGAACCGGTGCTGCCGCCAAACTGGTTGCCCAGCACCGAGCCACCTGCTGCGCCCAGGCCACCGCCCAGTGCCGCTTCGGTCTTGTTACGTGAGCTGATGGCGCCGCCTGCGGCGCCGCCCAGGCCGGCGCCGATGGTAGCGCCCGTGCTGCCGCCCAGGTGCTGACCGACGATATTGCCCAGCGCACCGCCCACCCCGCTGCCGATGGCAGTCTTGGTGGTATCGGCATAAGCCAGGGGAGAAACCAGTGCACTGAAGGCCAGTGCGGTAAGGAATGTACGCATCGCGCAACCCTCGAAATATGACCCTTGCGGGCGTAGCCATGGCGCTGCCATGGTTCCAGCGGTCATCGTGCAGTGCCGATGACATCTCCTTAGAGGCTGGGCGCGGAGGAAATTCCCAAGAGGGGATTTAAAGATACACGAATGAATGTATCAGGATGTGTGGGGCGTACTGTTAGTGCTGGAGGTCAAAAAGCGGCAAAGCGTCTAGAACAGCGATCTCGAGGCCTTGATGGAAAACCACCCTTCGCACTCGGTGTTGTGGCCCGAGTAGGCCGAGCAGGCATCACCGCTGAGGCTCGAGTCCGAGTAGGAGAAGTCGAAATCGATGCCCTTCCACGGGCGCGAAAGGCTCAGCGACCAATCATTGAACGAGCTGATCTGGCCGCCGCCGGAAAGCTGCTTGGGATTGTCGAGCAGGTGGTTGCCGTAGCGTACGACGACCGCCATACCCAGTAGGTTGACGCGGCCCAGGTCGGCCAGCACCGTGCTGTTGAAGCGGTTCGGGTCATTGCTGAAGGAGAAACCGAAACGCCGCGCGTCGTAGGTCAGGCCGGCGTAGACGTCCTGGCTGTCGAGGTAGGTGTAGCCCGGATGGCTGTAGCGGATGGTGCCCACTTCGTAGCCCAGCGAGTCGACGAACTGCTGGCGGTAGCCCACGTAGCTGTTGAGCTCCATGCGACTGCCCGGGCTGATGCCCAGGTTGGGTGACCATTGGCCCAGGTACCAGCCGCTTGGGTGGCTGAGGTCGAGCCCGCCGTGGAAGGCTCCGCCGCTCTCGGGCTTGACCAGCCCTTGCGCCATGCTGCGGCTCGGCGTGGTGCCCAGGTTGAGTTCGTAGTCGCCCAGCTCGCGCTCCATGATCGCCGCCTGGGCGTGCACGCTCAGCAGCGCCGCCCCAAGCAGGACGGCAGATGAAAACCGCATGGTATTCCCTCCCGTTGCAGGCCAAGACTTCAGGGCCAGGCGGCTCCGCAGGGGCCTGGGCAGTCAGTGGCACGGTTGTCGCTCGTTTGGCAGAACCCGAAGGGCCACATCGTGGCTTGGGCTGGAACTACGCGCTTCGCTCGAGCGCTTGGTGGGTACGTTAACCGAGATGGGTAACGGCACAGGGACATCAGAGGGGATTTTTGTCGATAAGTATCACAGTTTCCGACGAACTGCAGGTCAGCGGGGGCGTTAGGAAATGCTTCGCTGCGCGCCTTCGACGGGCCACGACCGTTGTTTGCGGCAAGCCAAGGTGCAGTGCCCGCTGGCGCAAGCGGGCACTGATGACTGACCTGAGGGAGCGGGTAGGCTCGCGAATCGCGAGCATGGACTCGGCGTCCCGCGTGCTCCTAGGATGGATCGAGCGGTGTCATGACCGTCGATCCATCGGCGTTGCGTTCCCAGCCGCAAAGGTCGTGAACAGGCTTTACAGGATGCGTGCGGTTTCCTGGGCAGCGTGCAGGCGGATGGCGACGAACTTCGAGGTCGGCGTGTGGCTGCCAATGCCAACGCTCTGCAGCGGCACCAGTGGGTTGGCTTCCGGGTAGTAGGCAGCAGCCTGACCGGCCGGAATGTCGAAGGCCAGCAGCGTGAAGCCCACCACCTTGCGCTCGACACCGTCGTCCCACAGCGAGGTGATATCCACCTTCTGCCCAGGCTTGTAGCCCAGGCGGGTGATGTCCGCCTCATTGACGAACAGCACGTCACGCTGGCCGCGAACACCGCGATAGCGGTCGTCCAGGCCATAGATGGTGGTGTTGTACTGGTCGTGGGAGCGCATGGTCTGCAGGATCAGATCCGGCGTCTGGCCGCTATTGCGCACCTGCGGTGGCAGCAGGTCGGCGAGCAGCGCGTTGGATTTGAAGTTGGCCTTGCCGGTGTTGGTCTTCCACTGCCGGGCACCTGCCGAGTTGCCCAGGTAGAAGCCGCCCGGGTGCTGCACGCGGGTGTTGAAGTCCTGGAAGCCGGGGATGGTGTCGGCGATCAGCTCGCGGATGCGGCTGTAGTCGGCAATCATCGCATCCCAGTCGACCGGGTGATTGCCCAGGGTGGCCTTGGCAATGCCGGCGACGATGGCGGGCTCCGAACGCATCTGCTTGGATAGCGGCTCCAACTGGCCATTGGAGGCGTGGATCATGCTGAACGAGTCTTCCACGGTGATCGCTTGCGGGCCGGTGGCCTGGACGTCTATATCGGTGCGGCCGAGGCACGGCAGGATCAGCGCATCCTTGCCGGTGGTCAGGTGGCTACGGTTGAGCTTGGTGCTGATCTGCACGGTCAGGTCGCAGTTCTGCAGGGCCTGGTGGGTGCGCGGGCTGTCCGGCGTGGCCTGGGCGAAGTTGCCGCCCAGGGCGATGAATACCTTGGCCTGGCCGTCGACCATGGCGTTGATCGCTTCCACGGTGTTGTGGCCATTGTCGCGCGGCACCTTGAAATGGAAGCGCTTCTCGAGGTTGTCGAGCAGCAGCACCGGCGGGCGATCGTTGATGCCCATGGTACGGTCGCCCTGCACGTTGCTGTGGCCACGTACCGGGCACAGGCCGGCGCCGGGGCGGCCGAGATTGCCGCGCAACAGCTGCAGGTTGACGATTTCCTGGATGGTGGCCACCGAGTGGACGTGCTGGGTGATGCCCATCGCCCAGCACATGATGACTTTCTCGGCGCGGCGGTACATCAGCGCAGCCTGCTCGATTTCCTCGAGGCTCAGGCCGGACTGCTCGACCAGCGACTCCCAGGAACTGGCATCGAGCACGGCCAGGTAGGCGTCGACGCCGTCGGTGTGCTCGGCGATGAAGGCATGGTCGAAGACCGGTTGCTCGCCCTTGGCCACCGCTTCGCGCTCCCACTGCAGCAGGAACTTGGCGATACCGCGCAGGGCCGCCATGTCGCCGCCCAGTGCCGGGCGGAAGAACGCGGTGTTGAGGGGCTCGGAGCCATTGGTGAGCATCTCCAGGGCGTGCTGCGGGTGCTGGAAGCGCTCCAGGCCACGCTCCTTGAGCGGGTTGAAGGCAACCACCTGGGCGCCCCGTTTGACCGCCTCACGCAGCGGCTCGAGCATGCGCGGGTGGTTGGTGCCCGGGTTCTGGCCGAGCACGAAAATGGCGTCGGCGTGCTCGAAGTCGGCGAAGGTCACGCTGCCCTTGCCGATACCGACGCTCTGGGTCAGCGCGACACCGCTGGCCTCGTGACACATGTTCGAGCAGTCGGGGAAGTTGTTGGTGCCGAAGGCGCGCACGAACAGCTGGTAGAGAAATGCCGCTTCGTTGCTGGCGCGCCCCGAGGTGTAGAACTCGGCCTGGTTGGGGCTTGCGAGGTTCTTCAGGTGCTTGGCGATCAGGCTGAAAGCGTCGTCCCAGGAAGTCGGCACGTAGCGATCGGTGGCCGCGTCGTAGCGCATCGGCTCGGTCAGGCGGCCCTGGTACTCCAGCCAGTAGTCGCTCTGCTCGCGCAGCTGGCTGACGGTGTATTTGGCGAAGAACTTGGCGTCGACCCGGCGTTTGGTGGCTTCCCAGTTGACCGCCTTGGCGCCGTTCTCGCAGAACTTGATACGGCCGTCTTCCGGCGAGTCGCCCCAGGCGCAACCCGGGCAGTCGAAACCGCCGTTCTGGTTGGTCTTGAGCAGTGCACGCAGGTTCTTGAACGGCTGTTTGCTGTCCAGCCAGAACTGGGTGACGCTGATCAGCGCACCCCAACCGGCGGCAGCGCCTTTGTAGGGTTTGTAACGCGGGTTCACGGGTTGCAGGCTCATGGCTGTTCTTCTCTAGCAGGCGGTGCAGGGCTGTAGACCCGCGGCGCGCTGTGGTGGGGCAAATGGATCAGGTTGAGGTTGTGCCGGCGCGCCCATTGCACGGTCAGGGCGGTCGGGGCCGACAGGCTGACCAGGTTGCCGAGACCGGCTCTGACCGCCTTGTGGATCAGTTCCAGGCTGCAGCGGCTGGTGACCACCGCAAAGCCCTGGCGCACGTCGTGTTTCTCGCGCAGCAGCGCGCCGATCAGCTTGTCCAGCGCGTTGTGCCGGCCGATGTCTTCGCGGCAGGCGCGTATATCGCCATCACCATCTACGTACAAGGCAGCGTGTAAAGCACCACTGCGACGGGCCAGATCCTGTGCAGCGGCGATGCGCTCGCGCAGGTCGATCAGGTGCGTGGCATCAGGCAGCTCGGTCGGGGCCAGGGTCGCCAGCTGCGGCAGCGCCTGGTCGAGCGCCTCCACACCGCACAGGCCGCAACCACTGGTACCGGCCAGCAGCCTGCGCTGTTGTTTCATCGCCCAGAAGGCGCGGCTGCTGATCTCGACCTCGGCGCTGATGGCCGGGCCAAGGTGGTGCACGCGGATGTCATAAATATCGTCGATGGAGTCGACGATGGCGCTACTCAGGCTGAAGCCGGCGATGAAGTCTTCCACGGCGGTGGGCGACACCATCATCACGGCATGGCTGATGCCGTTGTAGGCGATTGCCAGTGCGCTCTCCTGAGCCAATACGGCTGAGCCCTCGACTGCAGGGTTGCCCAGCTCGGCATAGGCATAGCCTTGCGCCTGCTGGGCGGCAGGTTCGCTATGGCTGGAAACGGCGGAAATCTCGGCTGACCGGGGCACGGCAAGCTCCCCTGCGACGGATTGACACAGAGAAGCCTAGGCGTTTGCCGGGCAAGCGTCTAATCGCTGTTGCCGATGTCTTGATCGATGCCGTTTATCGGTGGGGCGGGAAACGCGCTGTGACGAGGCTTGAATGCGGGCTGCCTGATCAGCCCATGGCCTGCAACTGCTCGATAAGCCCATGCAGCTTCTGCGCATTGAGCGCGTCTATGTCGATGATGTGATAACCCGCCCAGGACTGCTGGCCAGTCGCCCCCTCACGGCTCCACAGGCAGTCGGCAGTGAAGTGCAGATCCTCCATCGTTTCGCCCGTCAAACGGCATTCAACCAGCCTGTCGGCGGTCTGCGCCGTTGTGCTGCAGAGCATGAAGCCTTCGCTGGACAGGTCGGCGATGCGGCCCAGATAGGTTCCGCTGTGCCGCTCGTAGACCTCGAGCAGCCAGGCGGCCTGATAACGCGGATGCTGGCGACGGTCATCCATGGGCGATCCTCAGGTGGTTCGTCCGGTCAATTGCTGGAGCACACGATAGACGGCCTGCAATGCACGGTCGACCATCGGCGCCGAGCGGTCGGGTCTGCTGCGACGCGCGGTGCCTTGCTGCATCTCCTCGGCCAGTTGCTCCACCGACTTGACCGCGGCGCGCTGGCCGTTACGGTCGACGAACATGTAGTTGTGGGTGGTGGGGCTGTACCAGGACAGCTTCAGGGTTTGTCGCTTGCCGCCGAGGATGAAGTCGAACCAGGTGCCGAATTCGAGCTTCTCCAGTTCGCGAACCAGGTTCTGATCGGTCGGTTGGCGCTGCCCCATGCGGGATGTCGCGAGAAGCGCTGCCTCATCGCCCAGCATGGCCCCTAGTGGGCTGGAGCTCGGCGGCAGGCTCAGCCTGGAGGCGAGTTGCGGCTGGCCGGCCTGCACGGCGTGCTGGCAGGCAACCAGGTCCTGCAGCAGGCGGCGTATATCGTCCTGGTGATAACCGCCCAGCAGCATCAGACCATTGCGCAACTCATCGAGCATGTCGACGCGCAGGCCCTGCAGGCGATCACGCTGCGCCGCATCGAGCAGGGTGCCGCTCCAGGCCAGGTGCTCGGCCGTTTCACAGGCGCGCTGCCATTCATGGCTGGCGGCGCCGTGGCGTAGCTGGATGAATACCAGAACATCGATCCAGGTGCGCTCGAGAAACTGCCGGATGAGCGGCGGCGGCGAGCGCTTGGCCAACGCTTGGGCGATCGCTTGCGCAGCACTGTGGCGAGCGCCGAGCAGCTTGTCCCGGCCCTTGGTGGTTTCTACGGCGCGGCGCTCCTGAAGCTCCACCCGCTGCTTTATCCCGCGGGTGAATTCATCGAACTCACTGAGCAGCGCCTCGAACAGCAGCAGGTCGCCATTGAAGCGCTGCACCACCTGGCGCACCACCCACTGCACCTTGTTCAACAAACCGTAGGTGTCGTCCTGGGCGCCGTAGAGTACGCCGGCCTGGGCCATGGCGTTGATCAGCCGGCGCGCTGGGTGATGGCGCTGGCTGAATAGGGCCCGGTCCAGCAACGCCACTTTCAGGCAGGGCGTATGCAGGTGGGAGAGGGCGACCTTGTAAGGTTGCGGCAGGCTGTCGTCATCGAGGATGAAGTCGAACAGCATCCCCACCAGGTCGATGACGTCGGTTTCATGGCTGCCCACACGGTGTTGCTGGGGGGCGTCGCTATGGCTGGCCAATTGGCGGTGCAGATCGGTCTTCAGATCGCTGACCTGCAGCGGGCGATCCGGGTGCTGCGTCAGCTCGGCGGCGGAGGCTTGTTGCAGCCGATTGAGGGCGGCGAGCAGTTCGTTTGCCTCATAGGTGCGCTTGGCGCCCTGCGGCGCGAAACTGGCCATGCTCGGTGAGCCGTTCAGCAGGCCGATGGCGTGCTGCTGTTTGCGGTACTCGCTCAGCAACCTGTCGAGCCCCTCGGCCAGGTGTTCGGCATCGGCCGGCGGGCTTGCCGCCAGATCGATTGGCGCTGAGGTGTGGCTGCTGTCTGCGTCGCTGCTGCCGGCAGGTGGCGAGGGCTCCTGGGCGCGCACCGCTGAAAATTTGAGATTGGGCAATACGCCTGCTTCGATCAGCTGTGCGTTGAGGGCGTCATAGAGCCCATCCAGCCCCTGCATCAGCTGCTTGTCGAACAGGCCGTACAGCACCAGCTTGATGCGCAGTGGCAGCTCGCTCGGTTGCAAGGCCGTGAGCAAGGCCTGGGCAATGTTTTGCGGGGAAAGCGGATTGGCCTCGGCGGGCACGGGCTGGCCGTTGTTGAGCAGGGCCAGGCGCTTGTCCAGCGCAAACAGGGCCTGGGTACAGCGGGTCTGTACCCGCTGCGCCATGTTGGTGACCTGCAGCGCTTCCTCGTACGCCTCGTTATCGACCAGCGCCAGGTCTTCGGCGGGGATTTCCGGCGCCTGGCCGGCGACCAGCTTGCCGTCGAGAAAATCGGCGATGCCTTTGGAGATGCTCAGGTGATAACGGCGTTCGAGCTGCGGCCGCAGTCGACGTACTTCGCGCATGCTGTCGAAGAACATGGCCTGCACCTGATTGTTCTCCGCCTGCTCGGCGCATTGAAAGAGGGTGTCGTCGACCTGGGCGAAGGTGCGTGTCAGGTGATCGGCCAGGTAATTGAGCACCAGCTTGCGGCAGCGCTGTCCCAGCTCGCTGAAGCGCGGCTGGATGCCTCTGCTGGCCAGCGTGCTGGAGCTGCTGGCGGATGACGGCGGCGTGCCCTGAGTGGTCATCGGTGTTCCTGATTAAGGCCCGGCGTGATGCGCCAGGCTGTGCAGGTATGCCTCGAAGGTAAAGCAAATAGCTACCCGTTCGCAAAGCATTGTCATAAAAGCAATTTAGGGGGTTGACAGCGGTTTGCGAAACCGTAAAATGGCGCGCCTCTGCAGCGGCAACGCAAACAGAGAAAAGAAAGAGCATAGTTCCGCGATAGCTCAGTCGGTAGAGCAAATGACTGTTAATCATTGGGTCCCTGGTTCGAGTCCAGGTCGCGGAGCCAATCTTTCCTCGGGGTGTAGCGCAGTCCGGTAGCGCGCCTGCTTTGGGAGCAGGATGTCAGGAGTTCGAATCCCCTCACCCCGACCATATTTGGGTCGTTAGCTCAGTTGGTAGAGCAGTTGGCTTTTAACCAATTGGTCGTAGGTTCGAATCCTACACGACCCACCATTTCAAGCACTGCTTGAGTAAAGAACCCGCCTAACGGCGGGTTTTTTGCTTTCTGGGCTTTGGTCAGTTCGAGGCCCGCCCCTTATAGGGCCTCGCGCGACAAGGCGCTGGGTTTTCACCCTCGCGGGCTGAAACACCCGGCGTGGTCGAGGGATCGGCGCGCTTTTGTGGAAGCGCGCCATGCGCGCGAAATCGCGGGAGTGGCCCGCACCCACAGGTCGTAGGATGGGTGAAACCCATCAACTACCTGTTCGGCGCCCCGTGGAATTAGTGCAGCTTCAAACGCGGGTCGGTGCTGCGGCCGATACGGTCGCTAAGCATCAGCAGCAACGTGCGGAAGGCGCCGTACAGTGCCATCTGGTGCATGCGATACAGCGAAATGTAGAACATCCGTGCCAGCCAGCCCTCCAGCTTCACGCTACCCATCAGGTTGCCCATCAGATTGCCTACGGCGCTGAAGCTCGACAGCGAGATCAGCGAGCCGTAATCCTTGTAGGTGTAGCTCGGCAGCGGCTGGTTCTGCAGGCGCAGGGCGAGCGATTTGACCAGCAGCGAAGCCTGTTGGTGAGCGGCCTGGGCGCGGGGCGGCACGTTGCGTTCACTGCCATCACCCATCGGGCAGGCGGCGCAGTCACCAAAGGCGAAGATATTTTCGTCGCGCGTGGTCTGCAGGGTACTGGTGACCACCAGCTGGTTGATGCGGTTGCTTTCCAGCCCGTCGAGATCCTTGAGGAAGGCTGGCGCACGAATGCCGGCTGCCCACACCTTGAGGCTGGCGGCGATGGTTTCGCCGTTGGCCAGCACCAGGCCATCGGCGGTGACCTCTTTCACCGCGGCGCCGGTCATCACGTTCACGCCAAGCTTTTGCAGGGTCTTGTGTACCGGCGCGCTGATGCGCTCCGGCAGGGCAGGTAACACCCGTGGCCCGGCTTCGACCAGGCTGATGCGCATGTTTTCCGGGCGGATGCGGTCCAGCCCGTAGGCCGCCAGTTCCCGTGCGGCATGGTGCAGCTCGGCGGCCAGCTCGACGCCGGTAGCACCGGCGCCGACGATGGCCACGCTGACCTGGTCGTTGTCACCCTTGCCCGCGTGCGCACGCAGGTAGTGGCTGAGCAGCTTGCGGTGGAAGCGTTCGGCCTGCTCGCGGGTGTCGAGGAATATGCAGTGGTTGGCGGCGCCTTCGGTACCGAAATCGTTGGTGGTGCTGCCCACCGCGAGCACCAGGGTGTCGTAGGGCAGCTCGCGGGCGGGCACCAGTTCGCGGCTGTCTTCGTCCAGGGTGGCGGCCAGCTGGATGGTCTTGCGCTCGCGGTCCAGTCCGCTCATGCGGCCGAGCTGAAATTCGAAGTGGTTCCACTTCGCCTGGGCGACGTAGTTCAGCTCGTTCTCCGTGGAGTTCAGCGATCCGGCGGCCACTTCGTGGAGCAGCGGCTTCCAGATATGGGTGAGGTTGGCATCGGCCAGGGTGATGTGTGCCTTGCCGCGCTTGCCGAGCTTTCTGCCCAGACGGGTAGCCAACTCCAGGCCGCCGGCGCCGCCGCCGACAATGACGATTCGATGGGTCATGGATCATTCTCACAAGGCTAGGAAATCGGTGGCGAGTCCGGGCGAGCAAAAGCTCCAGCGCCGGGCGACTCATATGCCAATCCGCACAGGCAGTGCCTGCGCGTCAGAAAACGGGTTGTGCTGCGTCGAGGCTGCGTGCCAGACGCCAACTCATCGACAGAAAGCCGGTCGCCTGGGTTCAATTCGTCAGCGGTGCGTTGGCGCATTCTAACAGCGTGGCGGATGCCGGGAGGGAGCTGGCGTGGCTATTCGAGCTGTTCCAGCGGCTCGACCTCGAGCGGGTCGCCCAGGCGAATGATTCCAGTGTGAATCACCCGTGCGGTAATCCCGCCATGGCCGCGCACCGCCTGAAAGGTGCCGAGGCCCAGGCGCTGTTCCAGCTTGGCGCACGGCTGGCACCAGCCGGTGGTTTCCAGAACCGCCTGGCCGATACGAAAACGCCGGCCCTTTAGGCTGAACAGGTTGATGCCGCTGACGGCGATATTGCGCCTGAGATCTTCGGGCTTTATCGCTTGCTCAGGGTTGCGGCCAAGCAGGGCGCTGATCACCGCCAGGTGCTCCCACTGGATCAGCGTGACCTGGCGTGCATTGCGCGGGCCGGGGCGCGCATGATCGCCGGTCAGGCCTGCTTCGCGGCGGGCCTCGACGGCATCGAGCGTCAGCATCTCGGCAAGGCGTTCAGGCCGCACGCCGATCCAGCGTACTTGGCCCTGTTGCGGCACCGCGGCGATGAGAGTTTGCAAAGGGCTCATGGTGATTCCGTGGGGGCTATATTGCTGCCGATTGTGCTTGGCGGATTACGCCTAGGAACCTGTTCACGATCTTGATGTGCATGAAGCTGCAGCTACAAGGCAAAAGCGGACATCGGGTGCTGACGCTCTTGTAGGGTGGACGACGCTTCTCCCGTCCACCGCTCCGAAACCGTAATGGTGGATGAAAAAAGCGCCATCCACCCTACGTCCGCGTTCGTCACTTAGCTGCCAAAATTGACGAGCCTGGGTAAGGCGTAATCTGAACGGCAGCTCGATCAATGCCGACTGGGCGGCAGGTCATCGGAGAACAGATCATCCTCGAGCGGGTTGCCCGGAATCGCGTGTTCCTCCGCTGCCCAGGCGCCCAGGTCGATCAGCTTGCAACGCTCGGAGCAGAAAGGCCGGCTTGGGCTCTGCGGGCCCCATTCCACGGGGGCTGCGCAGGTAGGGCAGGCGACGAGAGTAGGTGTGGTCATGGTTGGCCTCCGTTCAAGGTCAGGTAAAAGGCATGCAGGCGCTCGACCTCCTGTTTGACCCAGGCCAGGTCGCGGTCGTTGACCAGCACGTCATCGGCATGGCTCAGGCGTGTCTCGCGGGTAGCCTGGGCGGCCATGATGGCCTGCACCTGTTCGGCAGACAACCGATCACGCTGCATGGTGCGTTCGATCTGCAGTTGCTCGGGTACATCCACCACCAGGATGCGCTGCGCCAGCTTGTATTGGCCGGACTCGATCAGCAATGGCGAGACCGTGATGGCGTAGGGCGACCGGGCATTGGCCAGGAACTGCGCCACCTCAATAGCGATCAATGGGTGCAGCAGTCGCTCCAGCCAGCCCCGCTCGGCGGGTGATTCGAAGATCAGTTCACGCAGTGCGGCCCGGTTCAGCTGTCCATCAGGTTGCAGCACCTGCTCACCGAAGTGCTCGGCTATCGCCGCCAGTGCCGGCCGACCAGGTTCCACGACCCAGCGAGCGGCCTGGTCCGAGTCGATCACATCGACGCCCAGTGCGGCGAATTGTGCGGCGACGGCACTTTTGCCGCTGCCGATACCGCCAGTTAGGCCGAGCGTCCAGGGTTTCATGGTGAGCTGCCCCTCAGAAAATCAGGGGCGGATTGTAAGGGAGTCGGGCGAGCGTGGCGAATCAGTCGGCGGTAGCCGAGGCCATTGGGACGCCTTAATTGAAACCTGCAAACTGCAAGTAACCCGCGGTAATCTGCTTGCCCCACAGCAGCGCGATAAAGCCGGCAATGGCCAGGTAGGGGCCAAAGGGGATCGGCGTGCTGGTGCTGGCATCGCGCAGGCGTAGCATGATCACTCCGAGCACGGCGCCGACTACCGAAGAGAGCAGAATGGTCAGTGGCAAAATCTGCCAGCCACCCCAGGCGCCAAGCATCGCCAGCAGCTTGAAATCGCCATAACCCATGCCTTCCTTGCCGGTCACCAGCTTGAACAGCCAGAACACCGACCAGAGGCTCAGGTAGCCCGCTACAGCGCCCCACAAGGCATCTTCCAGGCTGGTAAACAGCCCGAAGTTGTTGGCGATCAACCCCAGCCATAGCAGCGGCAGCACCAGAGCGTCCGGCAACAACTGGTGATCGGCATCGATCAGGCTCATCGCCAGGAGGCCCCAGGCCAGCAGCAGCATACCTGCCGCTTGCCAGCCAAAGCCGAAATGCCAGGCGATATAGGCCGAGAGCAGGCCGCAGCTGAGCTCGACCAGCGGGTAGCGCAGGCTGATCTTCGCCTTACAGCCAGAGCATTTGCCACGCAGAAACAGATAGCTGACGACCGGGATATTTTCCCAGGGGCGGATTTCATGCTGGCAATGGGGGCAGCTGGAGTTGGGCACTACCAGGTTGTAGGGCTCGCCCGCCGGCTCGGCGGGCAGCTCTAGCACTTCACGCGCCTGGTTGCACCAGTCGCGCAGCATCATCTTCGGCAGGCGGTGGATCACCACGTTCAGAAAGCTGCCGACCAGCAACCCGACAATTAGCACACAGAAAACGAAGGCCGGCGTATTGCCGGCCAGGAAGTCGAAAGCGGACATTAAACGACGTTGCCCAGTTGGAAAATTGGCAGGTACATGGCGATGATCAATCCACCAACCAGTACACCAAGTACGGACATGATCAAGGGCTCCATCAGGGCGGTGAGCCCGTCCACAGCATTGTCGACTTCTGCCTCGTAGTAGCTGGCGACCTTGTCTAGCATGGTATCCAGTGCGCCTGACTCCTCGCCAATAGCTGTCATCTGGACAGCCATCGCAGGGAATACGTTTGTTGAGCGCATGGAGAAGTTCAGCTGCATGCCGCTGGTGACATCTTGTTTGACTTGGTTGACAGCATTGCGAAATACCACGTTGCCGGTAGCTCCAGCTACGGAATCCAATGCTTCGACCAATGGAACCCCGGCAGCAAAGGTAGTTGAGAGGGTTCGGGCATACCTAGCCACAGACGACTTGTAAACAATGTTTCCTACTATCGGCGTTTTGAGGACGGTTCTATCGAGCCCATTCCTAAACTTCTCAGAGCGTTGCTTGGCCTGCATAAATGCGTAGCCGGCGCCAATCAAGGCTATCAGAAAGATAAACCACCACTCCTGGAGTCCCTCCGAGATTCCGATCACGAAAAGCGTAAAGGCTGGAAGCTCCGCGCCGAAGCTGGAGAACACTTCCTTGAACTGCGGCACGACCTTGATCAACAAAATGCACGAGACGATTACCGCTACTGCAATAACCGCAAGCGGGTAATTCATGGCTTTCTTGATCTTGGCCTTGAGGGCCTCGGTCTTTTCCTTATAAGTGGCGACCCGATCAAGTAGTGTTTCCAGCGCACCAGACTGTTCGCCTGCATCCACCAGGTTGCAGAACAAGTCATCGAAGTACTGAGGCTTGGTACGTAGCGCCGCGGCGAAGCTGTTACCTGCAGCCACGTGCTGCTTGATCTCATCTACCAGCTTGCGCATGTTGGGGTTTTCCAGCCCGTCGGCAATGATGTCAAACGACTGCAGCAGCGGCACGCCGGCCTTCATCATGGTCGCCATCTGTCGCGCAAACAGGGCGATATCCATGGGTTTGATTTTCTTGCCGGCCCCGAATAGCGAGATGCCCTTCTTGCGCACCTTGGTCGGATTGATGCCCTGTTTGCGTAATTGCGCCTTGACCAGGGCCGGGTTCTGACCGTTTAGCTCGCCCTTGACCACTGCGCCCTTGCGATCCTTGCCTTCCCAGACGAAGGTACTGGTCTTGGGCGCTTTTGCTGCTGCTGCCATGGTTAATCCTTGGTCACGCGGTTGACTTCCTCAAGGCTGGTCACGCCTTGCATGGCCTTTACAAGGGCCGAGGTGCGCAGGTCGTTAAAGCCATCTTTGCGCATTTGCGCGGCAATATCGATGGAGTTGCCTTCCTCCATGATAATCCGCTGCAGGCTCGGCGTGTTTTTAACCACTTCATAAATACCGACACGGCCTTTGTAACCGTTCTTGCAATTTTCACAGCCAACCGGGCCATAGATCTTGAAACTGCCGATCTTGCTCTCCGGAAAACCTTCCTCCAGCAACACCTCGCGTGGCACATCCACTTCCTTCTTGCAGGAGGCGCACAGCTTGCGCGCCAGGCGCTGGGCGATGATCAGGTTTACCGAGGTGGCGATGTTGAAGGAGGGCACGCCCATATTGCGCAGGCGGGTGAGGGTCTCTGCTGCACTGTTGGTGTGCAGGGTCGACATCACCATATGGCCCGTTTGCGCGGCCTTGATAGCGATGGAGGCAGTATCCAGATCGCGGATCTCGCCGACCATGATGATATCCGGATCCTGGCGCAGGAAGGCGCGCAGCGCCTGAGTGAAGTCCATCCCCTGCTTGGGGTTCACATTAACTTGGTTGATGCCCTCCAGGTTGATCTCGACCGGATCTTCGGCGGTGGAAATGTTCACATCGGGCGTGTTGAGGATATTCAGACCGGTATAGAGGGATACGGTCTTGCCCGAGCCGGTGGGGCCAGTGACCAGGATCATGCCCTGGGGCTGTTTTAGCGCATTGAGATACAGCTCCTTCTGGATCTCCTCATAGCCCAGGGCATCAATACCCATTTGCGCACTTGAAGAGTCGAGAATCCGCATCACGATCTTCTCGCCCCATAGTGTGGGCAAGGTATTGACGCGAAAATCGATGGACTTGCTCTTGGAAATTTTCATCTTGATCCGGCCATCCTGCGGCTTGCGCCGCTCGGAGATGTCCAGGCCGGCCATGACCTTCAGGCGTGCAGAGATTCGTGGTGCCAGCTGGATAGGCGGGCGTGCTGTTTCGTGCAGAATGCCGTCGGTACGAAAGCGTACGCGGTAGGTTCTTTCGTAAGGCTCGAAATGAAGGTCCGATGAGCCGCCTTTAATGGCATCGAGCAGCATCTTGTTGACGAAGCGCACCACCGGCGCGTCGTCAGCGTCCTGACCGCTACCATCATTTATCTTTTTGTCGTCATCGACAGATTCAGTTTCCAAGCCATCCAGGTCGACATCGCCCATATCCTCCAGCCCGGTATGACCCGAATCGAAGAACTTATCGATGGCGTCGCCCAGCTTGTCGTCCTCAACAAGCAACGCTTCTGTAGAGAGTCCCGTGCTGAACTGAATATCGGTGACGACCTGATGGTTGGAGGGGTCGGATATGCCTATGAAGAGCTTGTTGCCACGACGCCACAAAGGCAGTGCGCGATGCTGACGCACCAGCTTTTCGCTGACCAGATCCTTAGGCTGGTTTTCCTTATCCAGGGCGCTAAGGTCGAAATAAGCGATACCGAACTGATCCGCCGTCAGCTCGGCCAGTGCCCGGCTTTTCACCAGCTTGTTCTGGGCCAAGTAATGCACCAATGAAAGCTTGTTGCGCTTGGCTTGCAATTGCGCCTGTTGAGCGGCCTTTTCGTCCAGCAGTTCGGCCAGTACCACTTGCTTAGCCAAGCCAGAAAGGGGGATGTTTTCGCTCATGGGCACCTCTGCATCAGTAGATGGGTGCGTTATAGCGCAGATGCCAAGGGCTGCCAAACCTGATGCTCTGAAGTGACCAAAAATGTCACAAGGTGCTCATGCCGGCCAGGCCGGTTCAGTGGGCCTAGCTAAGTTAAATGATGGTGATGTGAATTGCTGCGCAGAAAATAAGGTTCTAGTGACCGTGTGAGCTGTTGGCATGATTTCTGCTATGCCATACGTAGGCTTGTCTGCCTACACTCATTATTCTGGTTCGGAGATGCATATGAAGGCTCAAAAAGGTTTTACCTTGATTGAACTGATGATCGTTGTAGCGATTATCGGTATTTTGGCAGCAATTGCTCTGCCCGCGTACCAGGACTATACCAAGCGTGCTCGCGGTGCCGAAATTGTTTTGGCCACTGCACCTTACAAGCTCGGTGTTACTGAGTGTGTTGCTAACGGCAACTGCCTGAATGCGGCCGCTAACGGTATTACTGTTCCTCCGTCTGCCTCGCGTGCGGCTTCTTCGGTTCCGGCTGATCTCGCGTCAACGAATGCTCCTGCAACAGCTCAATATAGCACTATCACTGTTGGCACTGGTGGTGTCGTCACCGTAGTGCCGAAGGCCACCAATGGCTTCGTTGCGGGGGATGAATACATTCTCACTCCAACTTATAACACTACTACTCGCAACGTGACTTGGGCTGTGTCCGGCCAATGCGTAACGAAGGGCTGGTGCAAAGGTAGCTAAGCTTTATATGGTCTAGTTGCTTAGAGCGCCTCTCATCATTGAGAGGCGTTTTTTTTTGGCTGCTGTAAGTGGTGGTGTGCTTGAGTAAAATAGCGTTCATACTCGCTTTTCTGATTTGCGGGGCTTCGTTTGTTCTCCCGGTTAGGGATTATCCCGACGGAGACTTCTATTCGGATGCAACGGCGTTGATTCTGTCGCTATGCGTTGTTGTATGTTTTGGTCGGCGTGTGGCAGTGACGCATGTTGTCTGGGCATTTTCTTTTTTTCTTCTGATTGCTCTCGCGGTTGGTGGTAGGGGTTATTACTATCAAAGCTGGTTCCTTCCGGCTGCAGCTATTACTTGTTTATTTTTGTATTCTTCTACGGTGTCTGCGTTTGAAGCTAATTTTCGTGATTCTTTTCTCGCTGGATGTCTTTGGGGGGTGGTCGCTGGAGGTTTTTTTAACGTTGTGTTGGGGTATTTTCAGTTGTTTGGCTGGGTTGATCATATTTCGGTGTTGGTCTTTCGCGGTGGATACCAGGTGTATGGGAATTTTGGGCAGCGGAATAACTTTTCTACATATCTTTTGGTTTTTTCGATTGCCTTGTGTGGGCTGATCGGGAAAAAAAATATCAATAGTGTGCTCGCAGTAATAATATTAGCCTTAGTGTCGCTTTTAGTGGCCTATGCGGCTTCTCGTATGGCTGTCCTTGCGGTACTGACGCTCCTGTTTTTAGCTCTAATAATTGGTAGGGTGCGTGGTTGGTCTACTAAAGAGTCTACGGCTATTTATAGTTATGCCTTTTTTTCGATTTTCTTTTCTCTGTGCTTGATTGTTTTATGGTTCTTTGATTTGGGCTCTTCGTCACGTATCTCTGCTGCGGGTGATGCCTCTCGCTTGCAGGAATGGGGAAAGGCCTGGAGTATATTTTTGAATCACCCCTGGGGAGTTGGTTTCGGTAACTATGCGCGCTATAGTTTCATTTACCAGCTCGAGTCCGGTTTGCCTTCGCAGATAACCTGGTCTCACGCTCACAACATTGTATTTCATTTTTTGGTCGAGTTGGGTGTGTGGGCTTTGCCTTTATTGCTGCTCGCTATATGGGTACTTAAGGGGGCGCTTGGTAGCTGTCTGAGAAATAATGTTGACGGTCTTGTTGTGGCTGCTGTCTTATTGATTTTTTGTGTGCATAGCCTGCTTGAATATCCCCTCTGGTACATGAATTTTCTTGCTTTGTTTTTGTCGTTTTTGGCGATATATATGCCGGTTGTTAAGAGGCTAAGTGGAAGAGCTGTAAGAGTGGTTGCGGCGTGCGGCGTGGTTTTGGGAGTGGTGGTTATTTTTGGATATTCTTCCCTTGCGGGGTATGTCTATCCCACAAAAGATTCTCGAGTGAATTTGCAGCGGATGCAGGAGTTGATCGAGTACTCACTCAATCCGGCACTTGATTGGCCTGCTGACAGGGTTTTGATGGAGTATCTTGTTGTTGAGGATGGGCCTGAGTGGGAATACAAAATGTGCAAGGCCATTTTTATGGTAGTAAAGGAGCCTAATTATATTTATCTGGAGCGTGTCGCTCTATTTGCTCTTGCGCGGCAGAATTTTGATTTTGCCTCTTCTGTTTTAAAAGCGAGATATGTGGTTTACCCCAATTTGCCTGATGGCTATCTGGTCGAGAGTATTCGAAGGATTTGGCCTGATCGCGAAATTACCTATCTTCAAAAAATCGCCTCAGAAAGGCAGGCCGGTTTCCCTGGCTTTAAGGCATATGAGCTAACAATTCCTGAGTACTGCAACAGTTATAAATAAGTGACTGCGTCGCGGTATGGCAGATCACTCGTAGTGCTAGATTAGCGAAGCGTAATCCGTCGTTCACCGTGAACTTCGACATTCTCCACTACACCAAGCGCCCTGCCTCTTGCGGGGCGTTTTGCTTTCTGGTTTCCGCGGTGCGGCGGGCCTCGTTCGGCGGATTACGCCTTCGGCTAATATGCCACACGAATTTTGCTGCATACGGAATGGCTGTTCACTCGGATAAATGCTTAGGGGCAATCAATTGAGTGCCTCGAGTCTGTCGTAGCCACTGCAGCAGCTAAGCATCGCCAATCCACGCCGGAAAAAACCTGAACCAAAAACCCTCTCCCCTTTCCACTGACCATTGCTGAATAGATGTTTCAAAAGGCTTCGCTTTGGCTGGCTGTGGATGAACTGGGTGGAGAGCTCCCGCATGACTATGGAAGACGGCCGTCGGCCCTTACGCATTACCCTTACAGCGCTGGTGATATTGCTTCTTGGCCTGGTGATTGCCGGTGGGGGCGGATATCTCGCGACGTTGGGAGGTTCGTGTTACTACCTCGTGGCCGGCATCTGTCTACTGATAGTCGCAAGCCTGTTGTTTGCTCAAAGGCGGGTGGCGATTGCTCTCTACGGCCTGTTGCTTCTGGGCACCCTCGCCTGGACCCTCTACGAAGTCCGCTTCGACTGGTGGCAGCTGGCGCCTCGTATTGATCTGTGGTGCATCCTTGGCCTTTGGCTGTTCCTTCCGTTCGTCAATCGGCATGTCGGGCGCAATGGCGTCTGGCGTGATGGCGCGACCGGGGTTCTGGGCGTTGGAATCCTTGCCGGTGCCTTGATGGCCGGCTATTCGCTGACCCAGGATTACCATTCCATCGATGGCGAGTTCAGTGATGCGCAGATGCAGGGCGAGGCGGCTGGCGGCATCGCGCAGCGTTCTGCGAGTGAGTGGCCTGCCTATGGTGGCTCCAGGCACAGTGATCGTTATTCGACGGCTAATCAGATCACCCCGGAAAATGCTGGCAAGCTGGAAAAGGCCTGGGAGTTTCATACCGGGGATTTGCCGGGCGAGGGCGACCCTCATGAGCTGACCAATCAGGTCACCCCGCTGAAGGTTGGCAATACCCTGTTTATCTGCACGCCCCATAGCGTGGCGATTGCGCTGGATGCGGACACCGGCGAGGAGCGCTGGCGCTTCGACCCGAGCATCAACCGTGATGCCGAGTACTACCAGCATATGACCTGCCGTGGCTTGGCCTATCACGATGGTGCCGCTGCTGCGGCGACCGCCAATGCAGCCGAGCAGCCTAACCAGCCTGCCGCGCGCTGTGAAAAGCGCCTGTTCCTGCCGACCAACGACGGCACCCTGATGGCGCTGGATGTCGAGGACGGGCAGCCGTGCGAGGACTTCGGCGATGCCGGCACGGTTGATCTCAAGGCCGGGCTGGGTGAGGGCGCGCTTGGCGTCTACCTGCCGACCTCGCCGCCGGTGGTGACCAGCAAGCTGGTGATCCAGGGCGGTTCGATCACCGATAACGGTTCGGTGGACTCGCCCGGCGGCGTGATCCGCGCCTACGACGTGAAAACCGGCGAGCTGGTGTGGAATTTCGATCCGGGCAATCCAAACGCCACCGAGCCGCTGGCACCGGGCGAGACCTATGTGCGCAGCACGCCCAACGTCTGGACGATTCCCACCGCTGACGAAGCCCTGGGGCTTGTCTATCTGCCGATGGGTAACCAGACCCCGGATCAGTGGTCAATCCCGCGTAACCAGTTGGCCGAACGGTTCACGGCCACCCTGGTTGCGCTCGATCTGGCGACCGGCAAGGTGCGCTGGGAGTTTCAGACCGTACACCACGACCTCTGGGACCGTGATTTGCCATCGCAGCCGACCCTGGTGGATATCGATGGTGCGCAGGGCAAGGTGCCGGCGATCATCCAGGCGACCAAGCGCGGCGATCTGTATGTGCTCGACCGGCGCACTGGCGAGCCCGTCGTGCCGGTCAACGAGATGCCGGTGCCGCAAGGCACCGACTACGGCGACACTACCGCGCCCACTCAGCCTGCCTCTGCCCTGACCTATGCGCCGCAGGAGCCGCTGCGCGAGCGCGACATGTGGGGCGGTACGCCGATCGACCAGATGATCTGCCGCATCCAGTTCCGCAAGCTGCGTTACGAGGGGGATTTCACCCCGCCGTCGCAACAGGGGTCGTTGATTTATCCGGGTAACGTCGGGGTGTTCAACTGGCCGTCGGTGGCGGTGGATCCGCAGCGCCAGCTGCTGTTCGGCGCACCGAACTACCTGGCCTTCATCTCGCAGGTGGTCAAGCGTAGCGAGGTCGACCCCGATGAGCGCCTGGGCGGCGGGGAAACCGGCCTGCAGCCCAACCTGGGGGCGCCCTACATGGTGCGCCTGCAGCCGTTCCTGTCGGTGCTGGGCCTGCCCTGCCAGTCGCCGCCCTGGGGCTATGTGACCGCCGTCGACCTGCGCACCATGAAGAAGGTATGGATGCACAAGAACGGCACCAGCCGCGACAGCGCACCGCTGGGCCTGCCGTTCCCGGTCGGCACGCCGGCGCTCGGCGGGCCGATCGTCACTGCCGGTGGCGTAGCATTCATGAGCGGTACGCTGGACTACTACCTGCGCGCCTATGACCTGAAGACCGGCAAGGAGCTGTGGAAAGGCCGCCTGCCGGCGGGCGGCCAGGCGACGCCGATGACCTATGTCTCCGAGAAGACCGGCAAGCAGTACGTGGTGCAGATGGCCGGCGGGCATGGCTCGTTCGGCACCAAGATCGGCGATTCGGTGACTGCCTGGGCGCTGCCCGAGGATAAATAAGCAGGGTATCGCTGCGCTCGACCCGGGCTACGAAAAGCCCAAAAAAACGGCCCGTAGAGGGCCGTTTTTTATGGGTGGTGCAGAAGCGCGATCAGTGATGTTCACGGGTGGCGCGGAATTTCACGTCCGGCCAGCGCTCTTCCATCAGGCTCAGGTTGACGCGGGTCGGCGCCAGGTAGGTGAGGTGGCCACCGCCATCGAGGGCGAGGTTTTCCACGGCCTTGTTGGAGAATTCCTCGAGCTTCTTCTTGTCGTCGCACTCGATCCAGCGCGCCGACCAGACGGTGATCGGCTCGTAGCCGCACTCGACCTTGTATTCCTCTTTCAGGCGGCTGGCGACCACGTCGAACTGCAGCACACCAACGGCGCCGAGGATGATGTCGTTGCTGCGCTCGGGGAAGAACACTTGGGTGGCGCCTTCCTCGGCCAGCTGTTGCAGGCCCTGGCGCAGTTGCTTGGATTTCAGCGGATCCTTCAGGCGCACGCGGCGGAACAGCTCCGGGGCGAAGTGCGGGATACCGGTGAAGCCCAGGGCTTCGCCTTCGGTGAAGGTGTCGCCGATCTGGATGGTGCCGTGGTTGTGCAGGCCGATGATGTCGCCCGCCCAGGCTTCCTCGAGCATTTCCCGCTCGCTGGAGAAGAAGGTCAGGGCGTCGCCGATGCGCACGTCCTTGCCGGTGCGCACGTGGCGCATCTTCATGCCTTTTTCGTACTTGCCCGAGCAGATGCGCATGAAGGCCACGCGGTCGCGGTGCTTGGGGTCCATGTTCGCCTGGATCTTGAACACGAAGCCGGTGAATTTCTCTTCGGTCGGCTGCACCGGGCGCTCGTTGGCGACTCGCGGCAGTGGGCGCGGTGCCCAGTCGACCACCGCGTCGAGCACATGGTCGACGCCGAAGTTGCCGAGCGCGGTGCCGAAGAATACCGGGGTCAGCTGGCCGTTGTTGAATTCGTCCTGGTCGAACGGGTGGCAGGCGACCTGCACCAGCTCCAGCTGCTCGACGAAGCGCTCGTACTCGTCGCCCAGGTGGGCGCGGGCTTCGTCGGAGTCGAGCTTCTCGATGATCTTGGTTTCGGTGCGCTCGTGGCCGTGGCCGGCGGTGTAGACGATGATGTAGTCGCCCGCCAGGTGATACACGCCCTTGAAGTCGCGGTAGCAACCGATCGGCCAGGTGATCGGCGCGGCCTTGATCTTCAGCACCGCTTCGATCTCGTCGAGCAGCTCGATGGGGTCGCGGATATCGCGGTCGAGCTTGTTGACGAAGCTGACAATCGGTGTGTCGCGCAGCCGGCACACGTCCATCAGCGCGATGGTGCGTGGCTCGACGCCCTTACCGCCGTCGAGCACCATCAGCGCGCTGTCCACCGCGGTCAGGGTGCGGTAGGTGTCTTCCGAGAAGTCTTCGTGGCCGGGGGTGTCGAGCAGGTTGATCATGTGCTCGCGGTAGGGGAACTGCATCACCGAGGTGGTGATGGAGATACCACGTTGCTTCTCCATTTCCATCCAGTCGGAGGTCGCATGGCGGTCGGATTTACGCGACTTCACCGTACCGGCCACTTCGATCGCCTTGCCCATCAGCAGCAGCTTTTCGGTGATGGTGGTCTTACCGGCGTCGGGGTGGGAAATGATCGCGAAGGTACGGCGCTTGGCGACTTCGGCGGCCTGAGTGGTCATGGATGCGTGCCTGCTTGAAAGCGTGAGCGGGCCAGGGCGGCCCGGAAAAATGCGCGATTATAGCGGTAAATGCGGGCGCGCTGGGGTATCCGCTGTGCACGCCTGTCGCGTTGCCGGTACTGCTAATGGCGTAGGATCGGCACTCCGTTCACGCCTGGGATTGTCATGAAGCTTTACGCTGTTTTGTTCGTCGCCCTCGGGCTCGCCTCGAACGCCGCGCTGGCACAGCTGCCCGAGTGCCGGGTTGGCTTCCCGGCGGGGCAGGCTCGCGACCTGCCGCTGGCTGCCACCCCCGAGGCGCGCATGCGGGGGCTTTCCGGTCGAGATGACGTAGGCGGCGGCATGCTCTTCGCCTGGCCCCGGGAGGGGCTGCGCGAACTGTGGATGAAGGGCACCCGCGTTGCGCTGTCGGCGGCCTTTATCGATAGCGCTGGCACGGTGCGCAAGGTGGTCGACATGCGCTCATTCAGCCTGCAGCGCCACGGTTCCGACGAGCCGGTGCGCTATATCATCGAGGTGGCGCAGGGCGAATTCGCGGCGCTTGGCGTGGTGGTGGGCAGCCGTGTGAGCATCGACTGCGAGCGGGCCGACCGCTAACAGACCGTTGAAAAACTACCTGCGTTGCCATTGCTGCGTTAAAAACAGCCTCAAAATGCTCATGTACAACTCGTACACTCCGCTTTTTCGGCTGTTTTTGCCTTGCACTGGCTGCCTCGCCTACGTTTTTTCAACGGCCTGCTAAGCCTGTTGCTCGATCCTTTTGATCGGTAATTCGGCTGACGCGGCTCTTGACGCTGCTGTTACACTATCACCCCTCGCAAATCCGCATCCCTTTCCGCTATCAGGAGCATCCGGTGCCCGTCGTGTTCGTCGCCGCCTCCCAACTGCCGACTCCGTTCGGTGTGTTCACCATGCATGGCTTTCTCGAAGAGGCCACGGGCAAGGAGCATGTCGCGCTGACCTTCGGCAATGTGGCCGACGGCGAGCCGGTGCTGGGGCGCCTGCATTCCGAGTGCCTGACCGGTGATGCGCTGTTCAGCCTGCGCTGCGATTGCGGCTTCCAGCTCGAAGGCGCCCTGCGCGCCATCGCCGAGGAAGGCCGCGGCGTGTTGCTGTACCTGCGCCAGGAAGGCCGCGGCATCGGCCTGCTCAACAAGATTCGCGCCTACGAACTGCAGGATGGTGGCGCCGACACCGTCGAGGCCAACGAGCGCCTGGGTTTCGGCGCCGACATGCGCGACTACGCGATCTGCCTGCCGATGCTCAAGCACCTGGGCATCTCCTCGCTCAAGCTGATGACCAACAACCCGCGCAAGGTCAAGGCGCTGGGCGACATGGGCATCCC
Source organism: Pseudomonas sp. G34 (assembly GCF_031119625.1). Classification (GTDB taxonomy): domain Bacteria; phylum Pseudomonadota; class Gammaproteobacteria; order Pseudomonadales; family Pseudomonadaceae; genus Aquipseudomonas. The sequence continues at coordinate 13,042 of NZ_JAVHZV010000001.1, read as the reverse complement.
GGTGGCCAATCGCGTGCCGTTGCAACTGGGCCACAACCCGCATAACAGCAAGTACCTGGCGACCAAGGCCGGCAAGCTCGGGCACATGCTCGGCAAGCTGCATCAGGGCGAGGTCGAGCGGCCTTGACCCGCGCCGCGGTCAAGCGCCGGTTGGCCCTGCTCTGGTGGCGGCAACTGGCACTGACCCTGGCGCCGTTGTTGCTGATCAACCTGCTGTTCGCTGCCGGGCGCCAACCGGGCGTGCTGGCCATGCCGCTGTTCATTGCCGGCCTGGCTTCGCTGTTCGTCAGCCTGCCGCTGTTCAGCGCCTACAAGCGCGCCTTGTTCGCCACCGCGAAAGCCCTGAATACCACCGACGAGCCTGCCGCCTGGCTGACCCTGGCCGAGCGCCGGCGCCCGGCATTGCTGGGCGCCGGGCTGCCAGCCTGGATTGCCGCCCTGGCGGTGTTCGCCGGGCTGGAAGCGGTGCCGCAGATACTCCTGGCGCTGGCCAGCGTGGTGGTCTTCTACCTTTACCGCATTCCCCGGCAGCTCTGATGCGCGGCGTGTTGCTCGCGCTGTTGTTGCTGCAGGCCAGTTCGCTGCTGGCCGCCGAGCGGGTGGTCAGCCTGGCGCCCTCGCTGAGTGAAATCGTCCTCGAACTGGGCGCCGCCGACCTGCTGGTTGGCGTGCTCGACGGCGGCGAGCGCCCCCAGGCGCTGGCCCATGTGCCCTCCGTGGGGCGCTATGGGCAGTTGGAGATGGAAACCCTGCTGGCCCTGCAGCCGGATCTGCTGCTGGTGTGGCCTGGCAGCGTCAGTGCTGCCCAACGCGAGCAACTGCAGGCCTTCGATATTCCCATGCTGGTCCTCGAGCCGCATTCGCTGGCCGAGCTGGCCCGGCAGTTCCTGCTGATCGGCGAACGCCTGGGCCATCCACAAGCAGGGCGGCGCCTGCATGATCGCTTCGTGGCAGGGCTCGAAGCGCTGCGGACGCGTTATCGGCGTACCGAGCCTTTGCCGGTGTTCTATCAGGTGTGGGACGCACCGCTCTATACCGTCGGCGGCCGGCAGATCATCAGTGATGCGCTGCAGGTGTGCGGAGCACGCAACCTGTTTGCCGACCTCGACCTGCCTGCGCCTCAGGTGAGCGTGGAGGCCGTGCTGCAACGCGACCCGGCGCTGATCATTGCCGCAGATGCGCGCCAGTTGCAGTCCTGGCAGCGCTGGCCGCAACTCAGGGCGGTAAAGAACGAGCAGTTGGTGGTGTTGCCTGATAAAGGCCTCGAGCGCCCCAGCTTTCAGATGCTCGCCGCCACGGCCAGGCTCTGCGCGTTGCTCGCGCCGGCCAGGTGATCGCCGTCAATGCCGGCGCTCAAGTCGTGCGATGACACTGGTAAAGCGTGCCGGCAACTGGCAGATTGAGCGCCTCCCCGTTTGTTGCAGACGTTATGAAAGTCCCTGCCTCTCCCTGGTTTTCCCTCGCCAGCGCCTTGATCGTCGGCGCCGCGCTCCTCCTGGTATTTCCCTTGAAGCTACTGCCCAGCCTGTTGGCCGGGTTGCTGGTGTTCGAGCTGGTCAACCGCCTGGCGCGGCCTATGCAGCGCCTGCTGGCGGGCCATATGGGGCGTGTGCTGGCGGTTGGCGTGCTCAGCGTGCTGGTGATCGCCGTGCTCGGGCTGCTCTTCGCTGGCGGCTTCTCGCTGCTGATGCACGAGCTCAACAACCCGGGACGGATGATGGGCAAGCTGCTCGGCGTGGTCGACCGGGCCCGCGAGCAGTTGCCCGAAGCGCTGGTGGCCTACCTGCCGGCCAATGTCGACGACATCCGCGTCGCGCTGCACGACTGGCTGCGCGGGCATATCAGCGAACTGCAGCTGCTCGGCAAGGGCGCCGTGCACATGTTCGTCACGGTGCTGATCGGCATGATCCTTGGCGCGGTGATCGCGCTGCAGAGCGTACCCGACCCGGATCAGCTCAAGCCGCTGGCCGGCGCCTTGCTGACGCGCGTACAGCGCTTCGTCGAGGCGTTTCGCAATATCGTCTTTGCGCAGATCAAGATTTCGCTGCTCAACACCAGCTTTACCGGCATCTTCCTGATGGGCGTGCTGCCGCTGTTCGACGTGCACCTGCCGCTGACCAAGACGCTGATCGCGATCACCTTCGTGGCCGGCCTGCTGCCGGTGGTCGGCAACCTGATCTCCAACACCGCGATCTTCGTGGTCGGCCTGTCGCTGTCGATCTGGGTGGCGCTGGGCGCGCTGGCCTACCTGATCGTCATCCACAAGGTCGAGTACTTCCTCAACGCCCGCATCGTCGGCGGGCAGATCAAGGCGCGGGCCTGGGAGCTGCTGTTGGTGATGCTGGTGTTCGAAGCCGCCTTCGGCATCGCCGGGCTGGTGGCGGCACCGGTCTACTATGCCTACGTCAAGAGCGAGCTCAAGGCCCAGGGCTGGGTGTGATCATGGCGGTTGGATCGCTCCGCAGCTTCTAAACCGATTACGCTGATCCATCGACCGGATAGGTGCCGCTTGCGGGCGATTGCCTGACTCAGGGTCTGTTCACGATCTTTCGATGAGGCGCCATGAGCAGAGGCAGCAGAAAGGCAAGAGCAGAAATCGGAAGCGGCTGCTTTTGTGGGAGGGGCTTTAGCCGCGAGCTCTTTACGGTCTATGCGAGATGCCAGAGCTGAGCTTGCCAGCATTACTGCGTTGCTCATACGTTCGGTTCCGCTCTGACGAGCGGGTTTCTTTTGGCATCGCCCCAAAAGAAACCAAAAGGTCTAGCCCCGACATACGGCCCCGGCTTCGCCGGGGTTCCCTCGCTCCATCATTGTTCCGAGGGCCCGCCGCGAAGGGCCATCCCTGGCCCATCGCGGCTCTCGCGACATCCATGTCGCTCAACCCTCTCCACAATAATTCCGCTCGGCCTTCTGAAGGGGCGATTGGTGTCGCCTGATAATTCTCTGGTGAGGAGCACCAAAAAGCCAAAGCGCCGACAGGCTGCTCCCGCCACTTTGCCGCCAGTCTATAGGCATGCTGATTCGGGTTTGCCAAGTGACCAAGATCGAGAACGGGCTATCAGAATGCCGGCGTCCAGGTCAGTGACAGCAGGGCAGTGCGCCCTTCCTCGCGGTATTCGCTGTAATGCGTCACGGGCCAGCTTCCATCGCTGTACTGGGCGCGGCTATAACCCTTGTCCAGCGGGTTATCCACCTTCAGGCCCAGCGCCAGCTCAGGTGTCGCCTGCCAGTTGCCGCGCAGGCCAAGTAACCCATGGCCGGCGATCTCGCGCTGATTGTCGACGTCATCGTAGCTGCGGCTGACCGCTTGCCATGTGGCGCCTAGCGACCAGTCGCCGAGCTGGCGGTCGACATCCAGGCTCAGGGTGCGCTTGGCGCGGCGATTCAATTGCTTGCCGGTGCTGCGGTCGCGAGGGTCGATCAGGCTCAGGCCAAGCGCTACCTGCCAGCCCAGCAGTTCATGCTGCAGGCTGCCTTCTAAGCCGTTGATACGCGCCTTGTCGATGTTCTCGGTGGGCCAGCCGCTGATCGCATCTCGCAGATCGGTGCGGTACACCGACGCCTGCAGCGCCGTGCGCTCGGCTACTTGGCTGCGCCACTGCAACTCGTAGGATTTGGAGGTCTCCGGCTGCAGGTCCGGGTTGCCGCCACCTGGCCAGTAGAGGTCATTGAAGGTTGGCGCACGGAAGCCCTCGGCGTAGGAGAGGATCAGCTCGTTGCGCGCATCGAGCTGGTAACCCAGGGCAGCGCTGAACGTGTTGGCGCTGCCGAACTGCTGGTTCTTCTCGTGGCGCATGCCCAGTTCGGTACTGAAGCGCTCGCCGCGGTAACGGTGCTGCGCGAGCAGGGCATGGTTCCAGCGGCTGTCCTCGGCGTAGGCGGTAGTGCTGTTGAGCTGTTCCTGGTAGCCATCGGCGCCGAGCAGCAGGCTGTGGCCGTCGCCTAGGTCGAGGGTGTTGAGCCAGGCCAGGCTGTTGCGGTAGGTGTTGAAGGGGCTGCTGGCGGGCACCTCATCGAAGCGCTCGACGGAGCGGTTCTCGCTGTGGCCGACTTCCAGGCGGCTTTTCCAGGCAGGCAGCAACTGGGCGTCGAGGAACCCGGAGTAACTGGTCAGTTGATAGTCGGTGTATGGGTAGGCGCCTTCCCAGCCACCGTCGTATTCGCTCTCGCCGCGCTGGTCGAGCACGCTGAAGCCGGCTTCCAGCGCTTCGCTGAAGCGGTGGCTGAGGTTGGCGCTGAAGGCGTTGTTGCGGTAGGCGTCGCGGTCGCTGTCCGGTGCCGCGCGGGTATGGCTGCGATTGATGCCGCGGCTGTCGTCGGCGCTCAGGCCGAGGTTGAAACGCGTGTCGGCATCGCCCCCGGACAGGCCCAGGCTGCGTTCCCAGCTGTGGTTCGAACCATAGCCGACGCGCAGGCGCGGGTTGAGCCCTTCGCCCGTAGCCCGGCGGGTGAAAATCTGCACCACGCCGCCAATCGCATCGGCACCATGGATGGCCGAGCGTGAGCCGCGCAGCACCTCGACACGTTCGATCTGCTCGACATTCAGGTATTCCAGCGGCGCACCGCCAGCAGATGCCGAGCCGATGCGCTGACCGTCGACCAGCACCAGGCTCTGGGCGGTTTTGGTGCCGCGAATGTACAGGCCACTGGTGCTGCCGCGGCCACCGGCGCGGGTGACCTGCACCCCTGGCACTCGGCTTAGCAGGTCGAGCACGCTGCCGGGCTGCAGGCGCTCGATGTCGGCGCGGGTGAATACCGTGGTGGGCGTGCTGCTCTGTTCGCGCGGCTGCACGTCTCGGTTGCTGGTCACCACGGTCTCCGACAGCTTGAGCGCCTCGTCGTAGCTCGTGGTGGTCGCGAGCGCCAGGCCTGGCGACAGGGCGCTGGCGAGCATCAGGTGAAGGTGTTTCATGGTGGGTGTCCTCGCAGGTCGGCAGACTTTCGAGGAGGGCGAGCACAAGCGCAGCGCATGCTGACGCCTGACGGTGGTGCCCTCCGCAACACGCGTCTCGTCCTGCAAGGCCGGTATCCGGGCTTTCGACCTGCAACCGCTCGCCTTCCCGGTAGACCCAGTGGCGGTTGAGCGGTTGTGCAATTGGCTGATTGCGGTCGATTACCGTTGCGGGGGCAGCGTCGGCCTGGCGCGCGGAGCGAGCGCACCGACTTCCCGTTTAACGCGCGGCATGGCAGCGCCGCGTGCACCTGGCAGGAGGTGAACGAGGCGTACCTTAGAGAGTGACTGCATGAAACACAAGCAGGTCGGTCAGGCTTTGCTTGAGCCTTTTTCAAGACGTTGGCGCACGGCCGCTTCGATGCCCGCTTCGTCCAAACCGCACTCGGCGAGCATCTGGTCGGGGCGGGCATGCTCCACGTAGCTGTCGGGCAGGCCCAGGTGCAGCATCGGTTTGAGGGTGCCTGCGCCTGCGAGGAACTCGCTGACGGCGCTGCCGGCGCCGCCCATCACGCTGTTCTCCTCGATGGTCACCAGCAGGTCGTGGCTCGCGGCCAGTTCGCTGACCAGCGCTTCATCGAGGGGTTTGACGAAGCGCATGTCGACCACCGTGGCGTCCAGCGTTTCGCCAACGCGCAGGGCTTCGGCCAGTTGCACGCCAAATACCAGCAGGGCAACGCCCTTGCCTTGCCGGCGTACTATGCCCTTGCCGATCGGCAGTGGCGTCAGTTCGCGGTCGATGGGTGAGTTCGGGCCACTGCCGCGCGGGTAGCGCACTGCCGCCGGGCCCGTGAACTGGTAACCGGTGGTGAGCATGTGGTGCAGCTCGTTTTCATCGCTCGGCGTCATGATCAGCATGCCGGGGATGCAGCGCAGGTAGGAAAGGTCGAAGCTGCCCGCGTGGGTCGGGCCGTCTTCGCCGACCAGGCCGGCGCGGTCGATGGCGAACAGCACGTCGAGGTTTTGCACCGCGACGTCGTGGATCAACTGGTCGTAGGCGCGCTGCAGGAAGGTCGAGTAGATCGCCACCACCGGCTTGGCGCCTTCGCAGGCCATGCCGGCGGCCAGCGTCACCGCGTGCTGTTCGGCGATGGCCACGTCGAAGTAGCGGTCCGCGTACTGCTCGCTGAACGCCACCAGGTCGGAGCCTTCCTTCATCGCCGGGGTGATCGCCATCAGCCGCTCGTCGTGGGCGGCCATCTCGCACAGCCATTGGCCGAATACGCTGGAGTATTTCGGCCCCGACGGCTTCTTCACCTTGGCGGGCGCGTTGATCGGCTCCAGCTTGGTGATGGCGTGGTAGACGATCGGGTCGACCTCGGCCGGCGCGAAGCCCTTGCCCTTCTTGGTGACCACGTGGAGGAACTGCAAACCCTCCAGGTCGCGCATGTTGCGCAGGGTGGCCAGCAGGGTCGGCAGGTCGTGGCCGTCGATGGGGCCGATGTAGTTCCAGCCCAGCTCTTCGAACATGGTGCCGGAGACCAGCATGCCCTTGGCGTGCTCTTCGGTCTTGCGGGCGATTTCCCAGGCGCCGGGCAGCTTGGACAGCACCTTCTTGCTGCCCTCGCGCACGTTGGCGTAGGTGCGGCTGGAGAGAATCTTGGCCAGGTAGTTGGACAGCCCGCCGACGTTCTTGGAGATCGACATGTCGTTGTCGTTGAGCACCACGAGCATGTTGGCTTTCACGTCAGCCGCGTGGTTGAGCGCCTCGAAGGCCATGCCGGCGGTCAGCGCGCCGTCGCCGATCACCGCCACCGATTTGCGCTTGCTGCCCTGGCGCTGGGCGGCGATGGCCATGCCCAGTGCGGCGCTGATCGAGGTGCTGGAGTGGCCCACACCAAAGGTGTCGTACTCGCTTTCCGAACGGCGCGGGAAGGCGGCGATGCCATCCTTCTGGCGCAGGCTGCCCATGCGCTCGCGGCGGCCGGTAAGAATCTTGTGTGGGTAGGCCTGGTGGCCGACGTCCCACACCAGGCGGTCGTCCGGCGTGTCGAAGACGTAGTGCAGGGCAACGGTCAGTTCGATCACCCCGAGGCCGGCACCGAAATGCCCGCCGGTCTGCCCGACCGTGTACAGCAGGTACTGGCGCAGTTCATCCGCCAGGGTCTCCAGCTCGGCCTCGCCAAGGCGGCGCAGCTCATCCGGCGTGTTGGCACGGTCGAGCAGCGGCGTCAGCGGGCGTTCGCGGGGAATCTCGTGGAAAGTCGTCGGCATCAGGCGAGTCGTTATAAGAATTCAAAATAGTGGGGCAGTCTACCTGATGCGATGAGCCTAGCCCAAGGGAGGACTTGGGCGTGGTTGCCGCAGCAGCGATGTCAGATAGACAGCGGTTCAGTTACGCCGTTCGACGATATAACGCGCCAACTCGCGCAGCGGCTCGGCGGCCTCGCCGAATGGCTGCAGCGCGTGCAGCGCCTGGTCGCGCAGTTCCAGGGCGTAGGCCTTGGCGCTGGCCAGGCCGAGCAGGGCAGGGTAGGTGGGTTTGTCGTTCGCCTGATCCTTGCCCTGGGTCTTGCCCAGGGTCGCGGTATCGCTTTCCACGTCGAGAATGTCGTCCTGCACCTGGAAGGCCAGGCCGACGGCGCGGGCGTAGGTGCTCAGTGCCGCCAGGGTTTGCTCGTCGGCGCGGCCGCTGGCCAGGGCGCCGAGGCGCACGCTGGCTTCGATCAGCGCGCCGGTCTTGTGCCGGTGCATGGTTTCCAGCGCCGGTTGCTGCAGCTGCTGGCCCACCGAACCGAGGTCGATGGCCTGGCCGCCGACCATGCCGGCCGGGCCAGCGGCATGGGCCAGGGCCTGGAACATGCTCAGGCGAATCTCGGCGCTCTGCGGGTTGTGCTCCGTGCTGGCCAGCACCGCGAAGGCCAGGCTCTGCAAGCCATCGCCGGCGAGGATGGCGGTGGCGTCGTCGAAGGCGATGTGAGTGGTCGGCTGGCCGCGGCGCAGGTCGTCATCGTCCATCGCCGGCAGGTCGTCGTGCACCAGCGAATAGGCGTGGATCAGTTCCACTGCGCAGGCCGCGCCATCGGCTTGCTGCGCGCTGCCGCCGAGGGCCTCGCAGGCCGCATAGGCGAGCAGCGGGCGCACGCGCTTGCCACCGTTGAACACGCTGTAGCGCATGGCTGCATACAGGCGTTCGAGCTCGGCGCGCGGGGCCGTGAACAGCGGCTCGAGGGCGGCGTCGACCTGTTTCTGGCAGCGCGCCTGGTAGGCGGCGATCATAGCGGTTCGTCCGTTTCGAACGGCGCGGCTTCCAGGGCGCCATCGCGCTCCAGGAGGATCTGTACTTTCTGCTCGGCCTGGGTCAGCGCGGCCTGGCATTCGCGGGTCAGGCCGATGCCTTGCTCGAAGGCGCTCAGCGACTCCTCCAGCGACAGCTCGCCATTCTCCAGGCGCTCGACGAGGGTTTGCAGCTCGGTCAGGGATTGCTCGAAATCGAGCGCGGCTTTCTTGCGGGCCATGGTCAGCAGGTCTCAGGCGGGTTCGCGGTCGCCGCGACACTAGCAGAGGGCTTTGCCGCGAGCAAATCACCTCGGGCAGGCGATTTGTATGGATATACAGTATTCTTGTCGGTATTCATTTCCTGGTGGCCAGACCTGATGCGCCTGTTTCTCTGCGAAAAGCCCTCGCAAGCCAAAGACATTGCCAGCGTGCTCGGGGCCACGCGGCGCGGCGACGGTTGCTGGCTGGGCAACGGCGTGACGGTGACCTGGTGCATCGGCCATCTGCTCGAGACGGCGCCGCCGGATGCCTACGACGCGCGCTACAAGCGCTGGGTGCTGGACGATCTGCCCATCGTGCCGCAGCAATGGAAGATGCGCATCAAGCCCAAGACCGCCGCCCAGTTCAAGGCGGTCAAGCGGCTGCTTGGCGAAGCCGGCGAACTGGTGATCGCCACCGATGCCGACCGTGAGGGCGAGATGATCGCCCGCGAACTGCTCGAGCATTGCCGTTACCGCGGGCCGATCCAGCGCCTGTGGCTGTCGGCGCTGGACGACGCCTCGATCCGCAAGGCCCTGGCCGCGCTCAAGCCCGGCGCCAGCACCTACAACCTCTATCAGTCGGCACTCGGCCGTTCGCGGGCCGACTGGTTGATCGGCATGAACATGAGCCGCCTGTTCACCTTGCTCGGGCGCAAGTCCGGCTACCAGGGCGTGCTGCCGGTCGGCCGCGTGCAGACGCCGACCCTGCGCCTGGTGGTGGACCGTGACCGCAGCATCGCCGATTTCGTGCCAGTGCCGTTCTGGGCCATCGACGTGACGCTCGATGGCAACGGCACGCCGTTCACCGCCCAGTGGCGTGCGCCTCAGGACGACTGTGATGAGCAGGGCCGTTGCCTGAAGCAAGCGGTGGCGCAGCGCGCCGCCGAGGCCATGCAGGGCGCCGAGCATGCCGTGCTGGAAAAATTGAAGACCGAACGCATGAGGGAGGCGCCGCCGCTGTTGTTCGATCTCGGCACCCTGCAGCAGGTGTGCTCGAAGAAGCTTGGCCTGGGCGCCCAGGAAACCCTGGATATCGCCCAGAAGCTTTACGAGACCGACAAGCTGATCACCTACCCGCGCAGCGATTGCGGCTACCTGCCGCTGAGTCAGCATGCCGAAGCACCGGCCATTCTGGCTGCGCTGGGGCTGGCCGATCCAGGTTTGCGCGAGGTGCTGGCGCATACCCAGGCCGGGCGCCGTTCGCGGGCCTGGAACGATGCCAAGGTCAGCGCGCACCACGGCATCATCCCGACCCTGGCAGCCGCTGGCCTGACGCGCCTGAGTGGGCGCCCGCGTGCCGTATACGAGCTGATCCGCGCCCGCTACCTGGCGCAGTTCCTGCCCAACCATGAATACGATCGCACCCAGGCGGATTTCGCTTGCGCCGGCCACAGCCTGCGCGCCGTCGGCAAGCAGATCGTCGAGCCCGGCTGGAAGCGCGCACTGCCCGAAGCCCTGGCGCCTGCCAAGGGGCGCGAGGCGCCGGTGCCCCAGGCGCTGCCGGTATTGCGCGAAGGCCAGCGGTGCGCGATCCGCGAGGTGACCCTCAAGGATCAATTCACCCAACCGCCCAAGCCGTTTACCGAGGGCGACCTGATCCAGGCGATGAAGAACGTCGCGCGGCTGGTCGAGGATCCGCTGCTCAAGCAGAAGCTCAAGGACACCACCGGCATCGGCACCGAAGCCACTCGTGCCGGCATCATCCAGGGGCTGATCGACCGCGGTTACCTGAGCAAGCAGGGCAAGGCGTTGGCGGCCACCTCGGCGGCGTTCGGCCTGATCGATGCGGTGCCGCGGGCGATTGCCGACCCCGGCACCACGGCAATCTGGGAGCAGGCGCTGGACATGGTGCAGAGTGGCGAGATGCCCCTGGACGAGTTCGTCGCCAAGCAGTCGGCCTGGATGGGCAAGCAGATCGAACGCTGCCGGGGGCTGCAACTGACCATCAGTGGTCCGCCGCCAGCTGGCAAGCCGGCGTGGAAGGGCAAGCGCAAGGGCGCCCCGCGCAAAGGCGCGCCGGCCAAACGCGCAGGCGCTGGCGCCGCAAGGGCGAAGTCGAAGTAAGGCCACTCACGTTTCGCCGGCGGCGCTTCCTCGTAGCCGGGCAGAGGAATCTGGACGCGTAGCTGACGGCCTTCTCATCCATCGGTGCCGTCGCCAAACGGTGGACGTGTGAAGCTCCGCCCACCCGATTGTGGGAGCGCGCCATGCGCGCGAATCGCGGGCATGGCCCGCTCCCACAAAGGTAATCAGCCGGCAGGCCATTCCTGCCTTGTTGGCTCAACACCTCGAATAAGGCGGGCCTCGTAGGATGGGGCGGGCCGCGTAGGTGGAACCCATCAAATTCGATGGGTTTCACTCATCCTACTGCTCTGACTATCAGCTCGTAGGGTGGACAACGCTCTTTTTGTCCACCATTGCGGTAATGGGAGCTGTGGATGGGTGAAGCGGATGAAACGTTATCCACCCGTACAGCTCGGCCGTGGTGGCATGCAGGCGCCTATTCCAGATGCCACCCATCTGTTCGTCGCACGAGCAGAGTATTCCAAAATGTAAATTTTCCGTTACCATCCGGCCCCGTTGAATTTAACGAACGGGTTTCATTTGCCTTTCGGGTGCGGATTTATCGCCGTTTATCACTGTCTTTAAGGCTTGCCGTGTTCTGGTGGCACCAGTTTCGCTGGTGAAAACCGCCATGCAATGGGCCTGGATTCAAGCGGGTTGTGGAGTAAAACGAACATTCAAATCGGTGTGCCGCGGTTTTTTGCCGGGCACCTCTGCGGTAAGGGCTCGCGACGCCACGGCGTGAGGCGGGCCGTTCTCTGATTCAACCGGATGGATTTCGGCAAGGAACAGTTGCCCGAGACCGGCTCGCCGGATCCGCAAACGCTCACATGGAAAGCGATCACCACAGCGAAGCCTGTGGCCAACCTGCCGTCGCATCGTTGCCGGGCAGGGCGGTCCGCTTGGCTGTTTCCAGCAAAATCAATAAGAGGTAGTCCTTCTATGGATGCGGTATCAGCCGAACAGGCAAAGCAGGAGCCTGAGAGCAAGCTCAGTGCGTCATTGAAGCCCCGGCACCTCACCATGATGTCCATCGCCGGGGTGATCGGCGGGGCCTTGTTCGTCGGCTCCGGCAGCGTGATCCACAGCGCCGGGCCGGCAGCGGTACTGGCCTATCTGGCAGGCGGCATCCTGGTGGTGCTGATCATGCGCATGCTCGGTGAGATGGCCACGTCCTCGCCGGACACCGGCTCTTTTTCCACCTACGCCGAGCGCGCCATCGGCCGCTGGGCCGGCTTCACCATCGGTTGGTTGTACTGGTGGTTCTGGGTCATTCTGATGGCCTGGGAAGCCTACGTGGCGGGCACCATTCTCAATGGCTGGTTCCCGGAGATCAGCGTCAACGTCTTCGTTCTGGCGGCCACCCTGGTGCTGATCAGCATCAACTTCTTCAACGTCAAACATTACGGCGAGTTCGAGTTCTGGTTCGCGCTGATCAAGGTGGTGGCGATCATCTGTTTCCTGGCGGTGTGCAGCCTGGCCGTGCTCAGCCTGTGGCCGACCGGCGAGGTACGCGGCTTCAGCAACCTGACCGCCCAGGGCTTCATGCCCAACGGCATCGAGTCCGTGGTGGTGGCCATTCTCGGCGTGATGTTCGCCTTCCTCGGCGCCGAGATCGTCACCATCGCTGCCTCGGAAGCCAAGGATCCGGCCAACCAGATCGTCAAGGCGACCAACTCGGTGGTCTGGCGCGTGTGCCTGTTCTACATCGGCTCGATCTTCCTGATCGTCTGCCTGGTGCCCTGGAACGACCCGCTGATGGCCCAGTCCGGCTACGGCTCCTACCGCCGCACCCTGGAGCTGCTGGGCATTCCCTATGCCGAGCTGGTGATGAACTTCGTGGTGCTGACCTCGGTGAGCAGCTGCATGATCTCGGCCCACTACACCGCCTCGCGCATGCTGTTTTCGCTGTCCACCCGTGGTGATGCGCCGCGCTTCCTGAAAATCACCCGTTCGGGCACTGGCGTGCCGGTGTTCGCGATCATCGCCTCGTGCTCGGTGGCGGTGTTCGTGGCGTTGATCAACTTCAACGAAACCCTGCGCCCGAAAGACGTGCTCGACACCCTGATGAACACTACCGGCATGATCGCCCTGCTGGTGTACCTGGTGATCGCCTTCTCGCAGCTGAAGATGCGCCGCAAGCTGGAAGCCGAGGGCAAGGACATCCGCCTGAAAATGTGGCTGTTCCCCTGGCTGACCTACCTGGTGATCCTGTTCATCGTCGGCTCCCTGGTGACCATGGCGTTCGTCGAGGAATACCAGGTGCTGGTCATCTCCACCGGCGCAGCGGCTGCCGTGGTGGTGGCACTCGGTGTGCTGGTGCACAAGCGCGCGGCGAAGAAGCTCGCTCGCTGATCGGACGGCCATGATCAGAAAAAGGGGCGCACCTTCACCGGTGCGCCCCTTTTTAATGGTTCATCGCATTTTCCCGGGGAGGATACGCTTGACACTGGACTGGCAAATAAGTGTCCGCTGCCGATGCCTTGGCACTCTCCATTTGGTCGCTGCCAGGCCTAACGGGTTTCGCCCCTTACGGGCGCCTCACTTT
>NZ_JAVHZV010000019.1 GCF_031119625.1 Pseudomonas sp. G34 | reverse complement strand
GTTCCCGGTTCCGGCACCACCGCGGTGATGCTCGGCGCTCTGACGCTCTACAACATCACCCCCGGCCCGCTGCTGTTCCGCGACCAACCGGACATCGTCTGGGGCCTGATCGCCTCGCTGTTCGTGGCCAACATCATGTTGATCATCATCAACGTGCCGATGATCAAGGTGTTCACCAAGATCCTTGCCGTGCCGTACTGGGCCCTGGTGCCGGCCATTGCCATCATCACCTCGATCGGCGTCTACGCGGTGCACGCCACGGCGTTCGACCTGTTCCTGATGATCGGTATCGGGGTGGCCGGCTACATCCTGCGCAAGATGGACTTTCCGCTGTCCGCCGTCCTGCTGGGGTTCATCCTCGGCGGCATGATGGAGCAGAACCTGCGCCGCGCCCTGTCGATCTCCAATGGCGAGCTGGGCATCCTGTGGAGCAGCTCGATCAGCCTGGCGGTATGGGCGCTGGTGGCATTGATGATAGCCTTGCCCATCTGGCGTATCTGCCGCGCCCGCCGCAAGGCAGCGGCACCGAGTGCCAGCTGATACTTCACCGAGTCAGGCTCCCCCTGGAGCCTGGAGCGTTTTTGGAGCCGCCATGCACATCGTCATTCCCGATGACTACCAGAACGTCATTCGCACGCTCGACTGCTACGCCACCCTGAACGGTCACCAGGTCAGCCTCTATCACGATGCCGTGGACGACGTGCAGGTACTCGCCGAGCGTTTCGCCGACGCCGACGCCCTGGTGCTGACCCGCGAACGCACCCGCATCGATGAAACACTGCTGAGCCGCCTGCCGAACCTCAAGCTGATCAGCCAGACCGGCAAGGTCTCCAGCCACCTGGATGTCGACGCCTGCACCCGCCACGGCGTGGCGGTGATGGAAGGTCGTGGCTCGCCGATTGCGCCAGCCGAACTGACCTGGGCGTTGATCATCAATGCCCGGCGTCAGCTGTTCCCGGCGATGCAGGCGATGTACGCGGGCCGCTGGCAGGTCAACCTCGGCCAGCGTCTGGCCGGGCAGACCCTGGGCATCTGGGGTTACGGCAAGATCGGCCAGCGCCTGGCCCGTTACGCCCAGGCCTTCGAGATGCCGGTGCTGGTGTGGGGCAGCGAAACTTCACGCCAGGCTGCCCTTGCCGATGGCCATCAGGCCGCTGCGTCGCGCGAGGCGTTTTTCGCCGAAACCGATGTGCTCAGCCTGCACCTGCGCCTGGCACCGAGCACCCGTCACCTGGTGACCGCCGCCGATCTGGCGCTGATGAAACCCAGCGCCCTGCTGGTCAATACCAGCCGCGCCGAACTGATCGCGCCGGGGGCGCTGCTCGCGGCCTTGAACGAGGGCCGGCCTGGCTTCGCGGCGCTGGACGTATTCGAGCAGGAGCCTCTGGTCGACCCCAATCACCCGCTTCTGCAACACCCTGGGGTGCTGTGCACGCCCCATCTGGGGTATGTCGAGCGCGAAGGCTATGAACTGTATTTCGGTGACGCCTTCGCCAATGTGCGCGCGTTCTTCGCTGGCGAGCGCTGCGTGCTGGCCAATCCGCAGGTCATCGCGAAAACATGATGGCCACGCATCGGTAAACGGTTATTCAACGGCAGGCCGTTACTTGATTAACGGCCTGCCGCTATCTGCAACTTCCCTCTCGGCGTGGCGGTGGCCATTATAAGGCCATGATGTCGTTATGCCTCTCTCAAGCTTATCGCCTGATACCAGTTGGCCAGCAGAGACGGAACTTCTTCCTATATATAAGAAGCACCGCCATGCACTATTGAAAAGCCATCAGGGCGTTTGAACGCATTATCCGTGATCAAGCGCCGTGCCTACCCATTCGCCCAACTACTCAAACCTGCTCCAGGTCGCTCGCTGCAGCCATCATCTGGCAATGGCTACAGGCCCATGGGCTCGGGCCATGCGCCGAGTGAGTCACCTTCATTCGTTGGCCGTGGCGGCAACAGGAATCTGCCCACCCATGTAATTGGCAACTTATATAACGACGGCGGCAGCGGAAAACTGCCGCCAATATTACGCCGATAGCCAAGCGTGTTTTCCAGCTCAGGAAACTTCAAGCAATTGCTCATTAAAAAGCCGGCACGAACATTGCTGCGAGCATTGCTGTTAGTTATATAACTGCAGCGCGTATTAATCTGCCTGTCATGCATTCACCTTAATGTCTGCCTGACCAATACGGCGCCTGGCGCCGGTGGCAATCATCGACGCGAGCGCTCTAGCAAGCCGAGTCGCCTGGATAGCCGATCCATGGTCGCACCGCCATGCAGCGTCCTGCCGCAGGATGCGCCAATAACATGCAGGAAAAAGTTCAGTGTTTTTTTATGGTGCTGAGGGTCACGACTTTCGCGGCCAACGGGGAACTTCTTACCGGAGCCGACAACCAATGACTCATGAAAAATGGCCGCAAGTCAATGCGATAGGTAACTGACATCCCCATGCCAGCTCCCTTTCGTCGCAATGCCGAACGGCTCTCCATAATCAAGCGATAGACCCCGGGAAGGGATTTGGCACCATGAAACTCACCAGAATACTGACGGCTTCATTAGCAGGTACGCTGTCTACAGCCAGCTGGGCAACCGACCCACAACACATCGACCTGGCTGGGTTCGAGTTCACGCCAACCCTGGACGTCGGTGAAAGCTACGACAGCAACTACCGCGGCCTCAACAAGGCCAGATCCTCCTGGGTGACCAGCATCAACCCTAAATTCCTGCTCAGCGCCGAAACCCGCAACACCGGCTACCAGCTCGAATACGAAATCGACGACCAGAACTACCATTCCGACGACAAGGCCAGCCATACCGATCAGCATCTGCGGTTTCGCAGCATCATGGAATTCAACTCGCGCAACCGCCTGCGCTGGAATCTGGGCTACCACCGTGTCGAGGAAACCACCGACCTGGCCGACCCGGACGATAACGAGAACGACAAGTACGACCGCGGCGTGGCTGGCGCCGTGTACACCTACGGCACCCAGACCGGGCTCAACCAGATCGACCTTGGTGTCAACTACGAGTCCATCCGCTATCGCAACAGCGGTGGCCTGAACGATGACCAGGACCGCGACAGCACTACCTTGAACTCCGTCTGGTACCACCGCCTGGGTGGCAGCACACGCTCCCTGGTCGAGGTGCGCCATACCGTCAACCAATACGTGCTCAGCGAGAGCGACCGCGACAGCACCGATGACGCCCTGTTGTTCGGCGCCACCTGGGATGCCACCGCCAAAACCTCCGGCACCGTGCGCCTGGGCGCCCAGCGCAAGAATTTCGACAGCAACAGCCGCGAGGACTACACCAGCCCGATGTGGGAAGTGGGTGTAGCTTGGGAACCGCGCACCTACTCCACCGTCAAACTCGACACGCGTCGTTCTTTCGACGAAGGCGAAGATGGTGCCAGTACCGTTCAGGACACCACCACGCGCCTGGGTTGGGAGCACGAATGGTCGGCCTTCATCAGTTCGGAGCTGTTCTACCGCTACTCCGAGCGTGACTACAAGGCAACCGAGCGCAAGGACGACCGTACCGGCTATGGCCTGGAGTTGACCTACTCGCCGCTGCGCTGGGCTGATGTATCGCTGGGTTACCGCCACACCGACAATGATTCGAGCGTGCGGGAAAAATCCTATGACCGGAACATCTATCAGCTGTCGCTGAGCTTGAGCCTCTAGCACCCGGGCTCCTCAGCAGGGTGACGACGCTGTCGTCACCACCCCTATCAACCCTTTCCCGTTTGCCCTAGCAGGCGAGCGGCGGGCGCCCTTTTCCCAGCGCCTGATGAACTAGCAACTACAAGGAGTATGCGGATGTCAGTCCACCATCTGTTCAAAGCCTTCTCGCTGCTGCTGATGCTCGCATTCGCAGCTGGCGCACAGGCCAACCCGCAGTATCGACTGAGCTCTGGCGACGTGATCAAGATCAGTGTGTTCGGCGAGCCGGATCTGTCCTTCGAGGAAATCCGCCTCAACGATGCTGGCACCTTCTCCTACCCGTTCCTGGGCGCGATCGAGGCCAAAGACAAGACCGCAGCCGACATCGAACGCATCATCACCGAGCGCCTGAAGGCTGACGGCTATCTGGTCGACCCACGTGTCTCGGTCGCCGTCACCACCTACCGCGAGTTCTACATCAGCGGCGAAGTGAAAGCCCCCGGCGGCTACCCCTATCAGCCCGGCCTGACCCTGGACCGTGCCATCGCACTGGCTGGCGGCCTGACCGAACGCGCTTCGACCAAACGTATCACCATCGCACGCGGCAGCGGTGAATCCCGCGCCTCGGAAAAAGCCACGCTCGACACCCTCGTCAAGCCGGGTGACACCATCACCATCGATCAAGGGTTCTTCTGAATATGAACAGTCCTGCACGAACGATCCGACAGTGGCAGCCCTCGCCCTCGGAAGCAGATAGCGATTACATCGACCTGCGGCGCATCTGGAATGCCGTATGGATGCGCAAGTGGGCCATCGTCCTGTTCGTCGTGGTGGTCACCCTGATCACCGCGGTTGCCGTTTCCCGCATGACGCCGATCTACCGCGCCGTGGCCACGGTGATGATCGAGACCAAGGGCACCCAGCTGGTGTCCTTCCAGCAGGTCACCGACACCACCGGTGCGGTCAACGAATACCTGCAGACCCAGCTCGGCCTGGTCAAGAGCCGTGTAGTGGCCGAGAAGGTGGTGCGTGAGCTCAACCTCACCGAACACCCGGATTTCGACCCGCGCCAGCAGCCGCAACCGCTGATCAATTTCGGTGGCATCGTGCGCGGCGTGCAGAGCGTGCTGTCGTACACCGGCCTGGTGGACGAGCCCAAGCCGTCCGAGCCGATGAGCGAAGCCGAGCTGATGGACATCGTGGTCAAGAACCTGATGGACCGCACCAACGTCTGGGTCGAAGGCAAGAGCCAGCTGGTCAACATCTCCGTCGACCTGCCGGACCGCCTGACCGCCGCGGCCATCGCCAACTCCATCGCCAGCAACTACATCGACAGCCAGCTCGACGCACAGATGGAAATGTCGCTGCAGGCCACCACCTGGATGAACACCCGCCTCACCGAGCTGCGCAGCTCGCTGCAGGAAGCCGAGAACCGCCTGCAGGCCTACCGCGAGGCCGAAGGCCTGGTGGACGTCAACGGCGTGGCGACCATCAGCAACAACGAACTGTCGCTGACCGGCGACCGCATGATCGACGCCCGTCGCCAGCGCGCCGAGGCCGAAAGCCAGTACCGTCAGGTGCAGTCCATGGGCAGTGGCGACTGGCGCCGCCTGGCCAGCGTGCCGGCCGTGCTTGGCAACCCGCTGATCCAGCAGTTCAAGTCCGAAGAAGCCCGCGCCCGCGCCAAGGTCGAGGAGCTGTCGCGCCGCTACGGTGATCGTCACCCGGCCATGCTCGCTGCCAAGTCCGACCTCAGTGCTGCCTCGGCAAGCCTGCGTGCCCAGGTCGAGCAGGTGGTCGCCAGCATCGAGCGCAACTACCAGCTGGCCGTGGCCAACGAGAACTCGCTGAACGCTTCGTTCGACAAGAACAAGGAGCAGATCCAGGACATCTCGCGCAAGGAATTCAAGGTGCGTGAGCTGACCCGCGACGTGGAAAGCAACCGCTCGCTGTACGACACCTTCATGACCCGCCTGCGCGAAACCGCAGCGACCCAGGACGTCAACTCCAGCAACGCACGCATCATCGACCAGGCCATTGCCCCGCTGCAGCCGGCCGCGCCGAACCAGAAGCTGCTGATCGTCCTGGCCGCCGGTCTTGCCCTGGTATTCGCCATGGCCCTGGCCATCGTTCGCGACTTCCTCAACAACACCTTCAAGAGCGCCGACGACGTCGAGACCAAGCTGAACCTGCCGGTACTGGGCATCGTTCCGCTGATCGCCAACAACGCCAAGTACACCGCCGCGCACCTGTTCGAGCATGGCGAGGACGCGCGCTTCTGCGAGTCGATCCGCACCATTCGAACCAGCCTGATGCTGGCCGACACCTCGCGCCCGCAGAAGGTTCTGGTGGTCACCTCGTCGTCGCCCGGCGAAGGCAAGAGCACCCTGGTGGCCAACATGGCGTTCGCCCTCAGCCAGCTGCAGCGCGTGCTGCTGATCGACGCCGACCTGCGCCGCCCGACCCTGGCCAAGAGCTTCGACTTCCCGGTCGGCACCCCCGGCCTGGCCAACCTGATCACCGGCAGCGCCAAGGTCGAGGAGTGCATCCACAACATGGGCACCAACCTGGACATGCTGCCGGCCGGCGCGGTACCGCCAAACCCGCTGGAGCTGCTGGCCTCGCCGCGCTTCGCCAAGTTCCTGGAGATGATCAAGGAGCGTTACGACCACATCATCATCGATTCGCCACCCAGCCAGGCGGTGAGCGATGCCGTGCTGCTGTCCACCTTCGCCGACTCGGTGATCTACGTGGTCAAGGCCGACGGCACCTCCATCCCGATGGCCCAGCGTGGCGTCGGCCACCTGCTGCAGAGCGGTGCCTCGGTGATGGGCGTGGTGCTCAACCAGGTGGACGTGGAAAAGGCGGCGCGCTCCGGCGACTACAGCGGCTACTACGACCACTACGGCTACAGCGACCGCAAGGCCTGATCGCCACCATGACCGACAACCAGCGCATGACAGCAGGAGGTGCCCGATGATCGATCTGCACAATCACCTGTTGCCGGGCATCGACGACGGCCCGGCAGACCTGCCGACCGCGCTGGACATGGCCCGCCTGGCGGTAGCCAACGGCATCAGCCACGTGGTCTGCACGCCGCACATCCATATCGGCCGTTACGACAACGACAGCAAGAGCATCGCCGCGACCTGCAGCCGCTTCAACGCCGCGCTGCAGGAGGCCGGCATCGACCTGAAGGTCGCCGCTGCCGCCGAGGTGCGTTTTTGCGGCGAGCTGATGACCCGCGTGCTGGATGGCAGTATTCCGTTTCTCGGCCAGTGGGAAGGCAAGAAGGTGTTGCTGCTGGAATTTCCCCACGGGGAAATGCCGTTTGGCGCCGAACGCCTGACCCAATGGCTGCTGGACAAGGGCGTGGTGCCGCTGATCGCGCACCCGGAGCGCAACAAGGCGCTGATGAACAACCCGAGCAAGCTCAAGCCGTTCATCGAACAGGGCTGCCTGCTGCAGGTGACGGCCGCCTCTGCCGCTGGTCGTTTTGGCGAACGGGCAATGCACCTGGCTCACGAACTGCTGAGCAATCGTGTGGTCAGCATTATGGCGACTGATGCCCACAACCTGGATCACCGCCCTCCCCTATTACAAGAAGGTCTCCTGCAAGCCGCCCGGATCCTGGGCGAGAGAGAGGCCGAACGTCTGGTCATCGACACGCCCTGGCGCATCGCACACCAGCATTTCGCTTAGTTGACTGCCTGATTAACGCGTGCCTGTCGGTTCAGGCCGCAGGATTCGTATTTGTTGGAGGTTGGAAAACCATGCGTCGAGAGTTCAGTTTCAGGGCGCAACCCTTTCAGCAGGCGCTGATGCGCTGCACGACCCTGGGCACGCCCGCCACCGCGTCAAACAAGGACATGTCGCCTCTCGTGCATTTTCCGGAGGCCACTTACTTCATCGAAGATTTGCACGAGGATCGCCGCAAATGATTTCCAAACGGATCAATCCTGCCGAAAACCGCAGGGGACTCACGTTCTGGGGTCAATGGACCTGCGCCATTACTCTGGTCAGCATGCTGCTCTGCTACCTGGTCGTCCAGCGCTACGGTGACGTACCCACCGAGTACCGCCTGCTGATCGTCCTCACGGTGCTGGGTTCGGTACCGGCCTACGGTCTGCTGCGCGTGTACCACAAGCGCCTCGGCTACCTGACCGGCCTGGGCCACCTGTTGGGCGGCTGGCTGACCCTGCTCGCCGGCCTGCTGTTCATCGCCTACTTCAGCCAGAGCCTGGAGCGCTTCTCCTTCGAGATCATGCGTGAATGGGCGCTGCTGGGCTTCCTGGCCCAGGCCATCGCCTTCATCCCGCTGCGCTACTTCGCCCGCCTGCATTCGGAGAAGCTGCGCAACGAGCGCGTCTCGCTGATCATCGGCTCCGGTGAGAAGGCCCACGAGCTGGCCGAGCGCCTGAGCGCCTCGAACCGTGTGCCACTGGTTGGCCTGATCGCTTCCAGCGACGATGCGCAAACCCAGGACGGCCGCTTCCCGATTCTCGGCAAGCTGCAGGAGCTGCGCGAAGTCACCGAGCAACATGGCGTGCGCCGCGTGTACATCGCCCTGACCCTGGACGAGATCTCGCACATCGAGAAGCTCTACATCGACCTGCTGGACATGAGCGTCGACGTGGTCTGGGTGCCGGACTTCGGCAGCATGCCGCTGCTCAACCAGTCGATCTCGCAGATCGAGCAGCTGCCGGCCATCTACCTCAACGAAAGCCCGATCAGCTCGCACCCGGCTGCGGTATTCAGCAAGGAGCTGATGGATCGCACCCTGGCCTTCCTGGCGCTGGTGGCCCTGAGCCCGGTGTTCATCGCCGCGGCCATCGCCGTGAAGCTCTCCTCGCCCGGCCCGGTGTTCTTCCTGCAGCCGCGTCATGGCTGGAACGGCGGGGTGATCCTGGTGTGGAAATTCCGCTCGATGCGCATGCACGACGACAAGGTCGTCAAGCAGGCGACCCGTGAAGACCCGCGCATCACCCCGGTCGGCCGCTTCCTGCGCCGCACCTCGATCGACGAGCTGCCGCAGTTGATCAACGTGCTGCGCGGCGAGATGTCCCTGGTGGGCCCGCGCCCGCACGCCGTGGCCCACAACAACTACTACAGCGACAAGATCCTCGCCTACATGGCCCGTCACCGCCTCAAGCCGGGTATCACCGGCCTGGCCCAGGTGACCGGTCATCGTGGTGAAACCGAAACCCTGGAAAAAATGCAGCAGCGCGTGGAGAAGGACCTGGCCTACATCAACAACTGGTCCCTGTGGCTGGACATCAAGATCCTGGTGAAGACGCCCTTCACCCTGTTCTCGCGCGACATTTATTGAACGCGCCCACTTTGGCGCACGTAACGATTAACGCTCACTCAAGGAAAGTTTATCCATGAATATCACTGTCGTTGGAACCGGCTACGTCGGCCTCGTCACCGGCGCCTGCATCGCCGAGATGGGCAACACGGTTGTCTGCGTGGATGTCGATCCGAAAAAGATCGAGAACCTCAAGAAAGGCATCCTGCCGATTTACGAGCCGGGTCTGGAGACCGTGGTGGAAGAGAACTTCGAGGCCGGTCGCCTGCTGTTCACCACCGCACTGCCGGAAGCGATGGAGCAATCGGACATCATCTTCATCGCCGTCGGCACGCCGCCCGGCGAGGACGGCTCGGCCGACCTGCGCTACGTGCTGGAAGTGGCCCGCCAGATCGGCAGCCTGATGACCCGCCACACCACCGTGATCAACAAGTCCACCGTGCCGGTGGGTACCGCCGACCTGGTGCGCGCCGAGATCCTCGAGCAGCTCGAGCTGCGCGGCAAGGACATCAGCTTCGACGTGGTCTCCAACCCGGAATTCCTCAAGGAAGGCGCTGCGGTCGACGACTTCATGCACCCGGACCGAATCATCATCGGCACCGACAGCGAGCGCGCCCGCCAGGTGATGAGCGAGCTGTACGCACCGTTCATCCGCAACAACCCGCGCATCAAGTTCATGGGCGTGCGTGATGCGGAAATGACCAAGTACGCGGCCAACGCCATGCTGGCCACCAAGATCTCCTTCATGAACGAGATCGCCAGCCTGTGTGACCGCCTCGACGTGGACATCGAGAACGTGCGCCTGGGTATCGGCTCCGACCAGCGCATCGGCTACCACTTCATCTACGCCGGCTGCGGCTACGGCGGCTCGTGCTTCCCGAAAGACGTCAAGGCGTTGATCAGCATCGCCCACCAGAACGACTTCGAGCCCAAGCTGCTGCAGGCCGTCGAAGCCCGCAACGACCAGCAGAAGCAGTCGCTGTTCAACAAGCTGGCCGCGCACTTCGAAGGCGACCTCAAGGGCCGCACCTTCGCCGTCTGGGGCCTGGCGTTCAAGCCGGGCACCGACGACATGCGCGAAGCCCCCAGCGTGGTGCTGATCAACAGCCTGATCAACGCCGGCGCCAAGGTCAAAGCCTTCGACCCGATCGCCCGTGAAACCGCAGCGCGCGAGTTCCCCGAGCACTGGCTCAAGGAAGGTCGCCTGCAGATCGTCGACGGCCAGTACGAAGCCGCCATCGATGCCGACGCCCTGGTGCTGGTCACCGAGTGGAAGCCGTTCCGTCGCCCCGACTTCAAGGCCCTGAAGAAGCTGCTCAAGCAGCCGGTGATCATCGACGGCCGCAACCAGTACGACCTCGGCCAGGTGAGCCGCGAAGGCTTCGACTACTACGGCATTGGCCGTAAACAAGTCAACGGCTGAGCCAACGCTGACATGGACGTCATCACCCACACCCCCTTGGCCCAAGCAGACATGCCTTGGGCCATAGCGCCGCACTCCCCGTCTGCCACTGCCAGCCGCCTAGCTTGTGCTCAGGCGTGCGACGCGGTGCGCGCTCGGGGCGGCGTGGGGTGCCAGCCGTGATTGGCTCAACCCTTTTTTGAAGAGACCGGTTTCGATCCCATGACCGAACAATTACCCACCATCGTCGTCATCGGCTACAACCGCCCCAAGAGCCTCAGCCGTTTGCTGGGCTCGTTGATCGCGGCGCAGTACCCCGAAGGCAACGTGCGCCTGGTGATCAGCCTCGACAACTCCGGCAACCCGGAGCCGCGCAAGGTCGCCGAAGCGTTCGACTGGCCCCACGGCGAGAAGCGCAT
This sequence comes from Pseudomonas sp. G34, assembly GCF_031119625.1. Taxonomy (GTDB): domain Bacteria; phylum Pseudomonadota; class Gammaproteobacteria; order Pseudomonadales; family Pseudomonadaceae; genus Aquipseudomonas. The sequence goes on along the minus strand of NZ_JAVHZV010000019.1, from coordinate 1,482 downwards.
CATCGCCCACCCGCAACGCCTCGGCCTGCGCCAGCACGTGCTGAGCTGTGGTGACCTGACCGAGCAGTACGGCGACGTGATCATCCTCGAGGACGACCTGTTCGTATCGCCGTTCTTCTACGACTACACCAGCAAGGCCCTGCAGGCCTATGCGGACGACGCCGGCGTGGCCGGTATCAGCCTCTACAGCGTGCAGTTCAGCCAGACCGTCGACCTGCCCTTCATGCCGGTCGACGATGGCGATTCCCACGTGCACTTCATCCAGATGGCCGCCTCCTGGGGCCAGGCCTGGTCGCGCCGGCACTGGCAGGGCTTCCGCCAGTGGCTGGAAAGCAACGGCACCGACATCAGCCATATCGACGGTATCCCGGCGGACATCCGCGGCTGGCCGGAGTCCTCGTGGCTCAAGCTGTACACCGCGTACATCATCTCGAAGGATCTGTACTTCGTGTACCCGTTCCGCTCGCTGACCACCAACTTCGGTGACCCGGGCCAGCACTTCAACATCGCCTCGTCGCGCTTCCAGGTGCCGATCCAGCAGAAGGCGGTGGACTACAAATTCCCGCGCCGCGAGGACAGCCTGGCGGTCTACGACGCCTATTGCGAACTGCTGCCGGCGTGCATCAAGCGCCGCAATCCCGTGCTCGCCGACTACGACTTCACCGTCAACCTGTACGGCAGCAAGACCTGCAAAGGCCTGCAATTGACCCGTACCAACGCCCGTGGGCTGCACAATTTCGCCCTTTCCATGAAGCCCATGGAACTGAGCATCCTGCACAACATCGAAGGTGAGGGCCTAGCCCTGATCGACACCGCCGACCTTATCAGCGACAGCAAATCGCGGCAGAAGGCGGAATACGACATCTACCGTTTCTTTTACAAGTTTCCGTCGGTACGGATCATTTTTCTCGGCGTCATGGAACGTCTGCAAATGCTGCTCAAGCGCGCCTGATCCACCGACCGCGCGCAGCAATTTGGCTACAGCTCTCTAATCAATTGGACATCGCAGGTATTGCAATGGAACAGAAAAAAGCTCTCATCACCGGTATCACAGGTCAGGACGGTTCGTACCTCGCCGAGTTCCTGCTGGAAAAGGGTTACCAGGTGCATGGCATCAAACGCCGCGCGTCGTCCTTCAACACCCAGCGTGTGGATCACATCTACCAGGATCCACATGTCGACAACCAGAACTTCATCCTCCACTACGGCGATCTCAACGACTCGTCGAACCTGACCCGCATCATCCAGGAAGTGCAGCCTGACGAGGTCTACAACCTCGGCGCGCAATCCCACGTGGCGGTCAGCTTCGAAGCTCCGGAATACACCGCCGACGTCGATGCCATGGGTACCCTGCGCATCCTCGAGGCCATCCGCCTGCTGGGCCTGGAAAAGAAAACCCGTTTCTACCAGGCCTCGACCTCCGAGCTGTACGGCCTGGTGCAGGAAACCCCGCAGAAGGAAACCACCCCCTTCTACCCGCGC
>NZ_JAVHZV010000018.1 GCF_031119625.1 Pseudomonas sp. G34 | reverse complement strand
CTAGCTGTGTAAACCCAGTCACGTAGGGTGGATGACGCTTTTTTCATCCACCATCGCGATATAACGTCAAACTCCTCACTCGCCGTAATTGTGGCCCGTCCGCTCGGGCTCTACACACCAGCCCGCGGGATAGACGCTTATCGCCACTGCCCGGTGAAAACTCGAATACGGCCAGTCCTCCAGCCGCTCCACATAGCCATGTTTCAGTGGGTTGATGTGGATGTAATCGAAGTGGCGTTGGTAATCCCGTTCATCACGGATCAGATGCTCCCAGTAACGCCGTTGCCAGATACCGCGCTCGCGCCGCCGTTGTTGGTTGACGGTGCGGGTTTCAGTGACTGGCAGACGCTTGGCGAAGGCAAATTTGATGACTTTCCAGCGCAAGGCGAAGTCCGCATCACCGGGTGGCAATGTCCATAGGCAATGCATATGCTCGGGCAGCAAGACCCAGGCATCAATATGGAAAGGATGGCGAGCTTTGGTCGCACGAACCGTTTCGCGCAGCAGGTCGATCTCGCGGATCAGTAGGTCGCTGGTGCGGTCACGCAGATTGACGGTAAAGAAGTAAGTAGCGCCGGGAACACGGGCGCGACGGTAATCGGGCATGGCGGTTCATCCTTGAACGTGCGGGTGTTTTCACCATGGTGGACAAGCTTCGCGTTGTCCACCCTACATCCGACATCACCACCACAGTTGCCCTACGTAGGGTGGATGACGCCTTTTTCATCCACCATTGCGATGGTAGTACGGGCTACTTGCTGATTAAGCGGTTGCCGCCAGAAAGCCAGGCTGAGTACAACCGGGCGAGCGAGCTTTACAACTGGGCGGAGCAGTTGAGAGAAGCCGGGAAGGTTCGCCCGGGAGATCTAGGCTAATTACAAGGCAGTTGATTCAGAGAGTAGCTGCAGGAGCATCTACGATTACCGCCCCTTTAAGGGGCGGTTTTCATGCCAAAGCTGCTGCAGAACCTAGATGGCAGCAGCGTCAGCAGCCAGCACTTGGTTGATTATGCTGAAAAGCAAGTGATAGGAAGCCTCATCGCCTTCATTGCCTAGTACAACCCGCTCAGGCAAGGTGTAGAAAGCGCCCGCGCTGTCCATGAGGACGCTTGAGACAATAGCCATCTCTTCCTCGACCGGGTGGGCGACAGCAAGCACGAGCTGCGCAAACAGCTTCTGCTGATCGCCTGCGCCATAGCTCAGCGGGGTCGCAGTGACGGTGAATTTCTTCCCAAGTGTCTCACCGTTCATTCGCCACCGAGCTGTCGTGGCTGGTGTGACCTTCGTATGAATGCCTGGTAACCGTTCGCACAGACCGGGCCAATATTCGGCGATCTCTTGCAACTGGTTTTGAATCCTTTTCCATGAGCCCGTCGTCCGATACAACAGACGTTGGGCCTCATCACCATCTTTGAAAAATTCCATCTGGCTTTCCTTGTGATCGGCCTGCATGGCCAAAAGCCATTTAAGGCTAGCGGAGCCGGTCACTTATGCCAAACAAACCGCGAAACGGCATCAGGCGCGACTGTTAAGGCTGTGCCAAACGTCGCGCAACGCTGTGCCAAAAATGGCGCGCTTACAGCTTGTTGCTCTGCCTTCCACATAACACTCAGACACCGCGATCCCCGAATCCCGTCAGGAGGCCGAGTGGAGGTGCTGTGGAGAGGGGCGTTTGGCATGGATGCCAAACGAGGAACGATGGGCCAGGGATGGCCCACCGTGACGACCCTCGGAACAGTGCCGGAGCGAGGGAAGTTTCGCGCAGCGAAACTCGGATGTCGGGCGCGCTTTCTCTTTGGTTACTTTCTCTTTCGCGCGAGCAAAGAGAAAGTGACTCGCCGTAAGGGCGAAAACGGTAGAAGAGGACCGCAGAGAAAGTGAATCTGCCTCTTTTCCTCTAATTACTTCCTGATATTTGAGCTCTAAGGCTTTGCCTTTCATTTTTTTCGTACTGATATGTAATGCAGAAAGCAAGGAAAACTTCAGAGGTATATCTTCTATAAAATTTTGAAAACCCTAGGTATAAAATTGAGAAGCATAAAAATGAAGCTGCCCCTAGTAATAAATAAGTAGGGCTGAAGTCTGGAAGTGATTTGTATCTATAAATGCTCACTGCGAGATTTTTTGACGTTTCAAATATAAATGCCCAGGCTGTTAGGAGTGCTACAAAAGCTGTGTTTCTGAATAGTCCATATAGTGCTACATAGTTCTGGATTTTTGATAAATGTGCCGAGCTATTTTCTACGCAGTAATGATATATGTGATGAAAGTACTCTGAGTTTATTAGGGATTCAATATCGTCGCATTTGTGGTTCTTAATAAAGTAGTGCTTTATTTTTTTGAGTGTAATGTTGTCTAGTTGGCTTTCGAGTGTTTTGGCTTTAAAGATATCGCTTCTGATGAGTATGCGGATAGTTTTTTCTGCTAAGTAGGTTGATAGGAATGTGAAAGGACTTTCTTTGAATAGCTTTAATTTTTCTTTTTTAACTTGTTTATATGTTGAGCTAAGGATTTGCCTTGAGGGATATCCATATCGGTCTACATACGCGTTTTCGATTGTGTAGGAGGATACTATGCCAATTATATGTCCTGCCATATAGGAGAATATGATAAGTGGCATTATTCCTTGTGTTGATCTGAAAAATACAGAAAGCTTATTTATATAGCTCAATTGGTAGAATAGGTCATTTAAGCCAAATGCTATGTATATTAATAGTGCGCCTGGTATCAAATAGCCGAGAAAATCGTAGAGTGAGAATGGATTTTGCTTTGAAGGCATGAGATTAGCACTTTTATTAATTCTATTAATCAGGGCTTAATAAAAAGCCCCGCACTAGGCGGGGCTTTTTATTAAGCTTCAACCCCAACATCCATGGCAGGTGTAGGGTCAATCTACTCTGATGTCAGCGAGCCATCAATCCCAGCTCAACGCCCCACCAGTCTGATACTCGATCACGCGGGTTTCGAAGAAGTTTTTCTCTTTCTTCAGGTCCATGATCTCGCTCATCCACGGGAACGGGTTGCTGGCGCCTGGGTATTCTTCTTTCAGGCCGATCTGGGTCAGGCGGCGGTTGGCGATGAATTTGAGGTAGTCCTCCATCATCGCCGCGTTCATGCCGAGTACGCCGCGGGGCATGGTGTCGCGGGCGTATTCGATTTCCAGCTGGGCGCCCTGCAGAATCATCTGGGTCGCTTCGTCTTTCATCTGCGCGTCCCACAGGCTCGGGTTTTCGATCTTGATCTGGTTGATCACGTCGATACCGAAGTTCAGGTGCATGGACTCGTCACGCAGGATGTACTGGAACTGCTCGGCGGTGCCGGTCATCTTGTTGCGGCGGCCCATGGAGAGGATCTGGGTGAAGCCGCAGTAGAAGAAGATGCCTTCGAGTACGCAGTAGTAGGCGATCAGGTTCTTGAGGAACTGGCGATCGGTTTCCGGGGTGCCGGTCTCGAACTTCGGATCGGAGATCGAGCGGGTGTACTTGAGGCCCCAGGAGGCTTTCTTCGCGACGCTCGGGATCTCGTGGTACATGTTGAAGATCTCGCCTTCATCCATGCCCAGCGATTCGATGCAGTACTGGTAGGCGTGGGTGTGGATCGCTTCCTCGAAGGCCTGGCGCAGGATGTACTGGCGGCACTCGGGGTTGGTGATCAGGCGGTACACGGCCAGCACCAGGTTGTTGGCAACCAGGCTGTCGGCGGTGGAGAAGAAGCCCAGGTTGCGCATGACGATGCGGCGCTCGTCTTCGCTGAGACCGTCTGTGGATTTCCACAGCGCGATGTCGGCGTTCATGTTCACTTCCTGCGGCATCCAGTGGTTGGCGCAACCATCCAGATACTTCTGCCAGGCCCAGTCGTACTTGAAGGGTACGAGCTGGTTGAGGTCGGCGCGGGCGTTGATCATCTGCTTGTCGCCGACTTCCACGCGTGCGGAGGTGCCTTCGAGCTCGTCCAGGCCTTCCTGGATGTCGAGGTCGTTCAGGGCTTTCTTGGCCCGGGCGATGGCGTCGGAGTCATTGGCGTCGATGGCGCGGGCTTCGAGGGCGGCGTTGCCACCGACCTGATTGAGCTTGTCCAGGCTCATGTCGGCAGCGGCTTGTGCGGCAGACTGTTTCGGAGCGGCAGCTTCAGCGCCGTCTTCCTTGTCGAATTCATCCCAGCTCAGCATGGTTTGGCTCCTGCTAGAGGGCCGGCGTGAAAGCCGGCCTGTGTGGATAGTGGCTAATCGTCGGTGGCTCGCGGTGCACGCAGAGCGCTACGGCTGATTATCAGAGGCCGGGCTATAGCCCGGCTCTTGGGTTATGTGGGCCGGCTGCAGCAGCTGCAGCCGGCTGGGCCATTACTGGCAGGCTTCGCAATCCGGCTCGTCGATGGCGCAGGCCTTCGGAACCGGAGCCGGGCCAGGGGAGGCCTGGGTGGCCGGCGCGGCAGCAGGTGCTGCGCTGAGGCCCTGGTCGCCACCACTGGACACGGCGTTGAGCTTGCCGGTGTTGATGGTGGACTTCTCGGTGCTGGTCGCGGCCAGGGCACGGAGGTAGTAGGTGGTTTTCAGGCCACGGTACCAGGCCATGCGGTAGGTCACGTCGAGCTTCTTGCCCGAGGCGCCAGCGATGTACAGGTTGAGCGATTGCGCCTGGTCGATCCACTTCTGGCGACGGCTGGCAGCATCGACGATCCACTTGGTGTCGACTTCGAAGGCAGTGGCGTACAGGTCTTTGAGTTCCTGCGGGATGCGCTCGATCTGCTGCACGGAGCCGTCGTAGTACTTGAGGTCGTTGATCATCACCGAGTCCCACAGGCCGCGCGCCTTGAGGTCGCGAACCAGGTAGGGGTTGATCACGGTGAATTCGCCCGACAGGTTCGATTTCACGTACAGGTTCTGGTAGGTCGGCTCGATGGACTGCGATACGCCGGTGATGTTGGCGATGGTCGCGGTCGGCGCGATGGCCATGATGTTCGAGTTACGAATGCCTTTCTGTACGCGAGCCCGTACCGGTGCCCAGTCGAGGGTTTCGTTCAGGTCGACGTCGATGTACTTCTGGCCACGGGCCTCGATGAGGATCTGCTGGGAATCCAGCGGCAGGATGCCCTTGCTCCACAGCGAACCCTGGAAGGTTTCGTAGGCGCCACGCTCGTCGGCCAGGTCACAGGACGCCTGGATGGCGTAGTAGCTGACCGCTTCCATGGACTTGTCGGCGAAGTCGACCGCGGCATCGGAGCCGTACGGGATGTGCTGCAGGTACAGCGCGTCCTGGAAGCCCATGATGCCCAGGCCGACCGGACGGTGCTTGAAGTTGGAGTTGCGCGCCTGGGGTACCGAGTAGTAGTTGATGTCGATGACGTTATCGAGCATGCGTACTGCGGTTTTCACGGTGCGCGCCAGCTTGGCGGTGTCCAGCTTGCCGTCGACGATGTGGTTCGGCAGGTTGACCGAGCCCAGGTTGCAGACGGCGATCTCGTCCTTGTTGGTGTTCAGGGTGATCTCGGTGCACAGGTTGGAGCTGTGTACCACGCCCACGTGCTGCTGCGGGCTGCGCAGGTTGCATGGGTCCTTGAAGGTCAGCCATGGGTGGCCGGTCTCGAACAGCATCGAGAGCATCTTGCGCCACAGGTCCTTGGCCTGGATGGTCTTGAACAGCTTGACCTTGCCTGGGTACTCGGTCAGGGCTTCGTAGTACTCGTAGCGCTCTTCGAAGGCCTTGCCGGTCAGGTCGTGCAGATCCGGTACTTCGCTTGGCGAGAACAGGGTCCACTTGCCGTCGTCGAAGACGCGCTTCATGAACAGGTCCGGGATCCAGTTGGCGGTGTTCATGTCGTGGGTACGACGACGGTCATCACCGGTGTTCTTGCGCAGCTCGATGAACTCTTCGATGTCCAGGTGCCAGGTTTCCAGGTAGGCACACACGGCGCCTTTGCGCTTGCCGCCCTGGTTGACCGCTACGGCGGTGTCGTTGACCACCTTGAGGAACGGCACCACGCCCTGGGACTTGCCGTTGGTGCCCTTGATGTAGGCGCCCAGCGAGCGAACCGGGGTCCAGTCGTTGCCCAGGCCGCCGGCGAACTTGCTCAGCAGGGCGTTATCGCGGATGGCGTCGTAGATGCCGCCCAGGTCGTCCGGAACGGTGGTCAGGTAGCAGCTGGACAGCTGCGGACGCAGGGTGCCGGCGTTGAACAGGGTCGGCGTGGACGCCATGTAGTCGAACGACGACAGCAGGTTGTAGAACTCGATGGCGCGGTCTTCGCGGTTGTTCGGCTCTTCGATGGCCAGGCCCATGGCCACGCGCATGAAGAACACCTGAGGCAGTTCGAAACGCACGCCATCCTTGTGGATGAAGTAACGGTCGTACAGGGTCTGCAGGCCCAGGTAGGTGAACTGCTGGTCGCGCTCGTGGTTGATCGCCTTGCCGAGTTTTTCCAGGTCGTAGGTTTTCAGTTTCGGGTCGAGCAGTTCGAACTCGACGCCGGCTTCGACGTAGGCGGGCAGGGCCTTGGCGTACAGCTCGGCCATCTCGTGGTGGGTGGCGCTGGCGGCGACGTTGAGGAAGCTCAGGCCTTCGGCGCGGATGTTATCCATCAGCAGGCGGGCGGTGACGTAGCTGTAGTTCGGCTCACGCTCGACCAGTGTGCGCGAGGTCATCACCAGGGCGGTGTTGACGTCTTTCTGGGCAACGCCGTCGTAGAGGTTCTTCAGGGTTTCTTTCTGGATCAGCGCGCCGTCGACTTCCAGCAGGCCTTCGCAGGCTTCGGTGACGATGGTGTTGAGGCGGCCCATGTCCAGCGGTGCCAGGCTGCCGTCAGCCAGGGTCACGCGGATGCTCGGGTGCGGCTCGGCGATGCCGTCGGCGGCGTCGCTGGTCTTGCGCTTGTTGGCCTGGGCTTCGCGGTAGATCACGTAGTCGCGGGCGACTTTCTGTTCGCCGGAGCGCATCAGGGCCAGTTCGACCTGGTCCTGGATCTCTTCGATATGGATGGTGCCGCCCGAGGGCATGCGGCGCTTGAAGGTCGCGGTGACCTGCTCGGTGAGGCGCGCCACGGTGTCATGGATACGCGACGAAGCAGCGGCATTGCCGCCTTCCACAGCGAGAAACGCCTTGGTGATCGCGACGGTGATCTTGTCACCGGTGTACGGCACCACGGTGCCGTTACGCTTGATCACACGCAGTTGGCCCGGCGCGGTAGCGGCCAGATCCTGAGGGGCGTCGCCCTGAGGCGCGTTGGCCTGAGGGTTCTCACGAGTGGTGTCGGTATGCATGAAGGTCTCCATGAGCAATGAAATTTTCGGGGCGAAGCGTTGTGGTGCTGATCGACGTGGTACCTGGCGTTCATTCCAATCGACAAAGCCTGTGCCTGCACGAGGCTGGCAGCAGGGTGTTGCAAAAAGGCGGTGATGGACCGCTCGAGGTTTGCCTCGGCTGCGGTCGGTACTGTTCGATGCCGGAACGCTTCATCCCTGGCGTTTACTGGTGCTTCCTGCTGCGTGTGGCCACTAGATGTAGTGGTGGCGGTTACAGGCGCAGCGTCTGGTGTCGCGTTGGTCGCGAACGATAGGCTCGTTCGCGGCCGGGGTATCTCGGTTTGCCTCGGCCCTGGCAAAAAAGGCTCGGGGGCATGGACTTTTTCAGCACATCTGTGCTTGGTCCGTTTTGGCCAGAAACCCAACATATAGGGGTCTGGTGAACTGGGGATACAAGATAGTGCGGTGTGGGCGCCAAGGCAAGCCCTTCGGGCTGTGGATAAATCTGTGGGTTAAAGCGGGGTAAGTGGCGCAAATGCCCATGGTTGCTGGCGCTCGCGCGAACCTGGGCATTTATGTCGCAGGCAGTTTTTTTTAGGGCAGCGGCGCGCACGTTCCACGGGTTCACAGAAACACAACATATGGGGTTTTTTACGGAACTTTCAGATCAAAGTGCCATCACGACTCGAGTGCCCGGTTTCGGGCTGTCGGGCACGACCGTTGGTCGCTCAAGGACGGATCGGTGCGCGTTTCTGCAAGGCGCGCCGCGGTGCTGGTAGAGCACCTCGTGCTCGCTGGCGGTTTGCGTCCACGGCACGGCATCGAGCGGGCGATGGTCCCTGGGCGTCTGCTGGCAGCCAGTGAGCAGGGCTGCCTATGGTCTGTGGGAACCTGTGGGAGCGGGCCATGCCCGCGAAAATCTCGGGCATGACCCGCTCCCACCTGATGTGGTGATCAGAAACTCACCGTGGCAGACAGGCGCGCCGTACGCGGATCCCCCGGGAACAGGTAGCCGTCACCCTGATAGGCGCCGGTGTCGCGCCAGTAGCGTTTGTCGAACAGGTTGTCGACGCTCAAACGCAGCACCGTCTCATGGCCTTCGATGCGCGTGGTGTAGCGGCTGCCCAGATTGAACACCGTGTAATCACCGACCTTTACCGTGCCGCTCGGATCGGCGTACTTGCTGGCGCTGTACTGCAGGCCGCCGAGCAGCGACAGGCCCTGGATGCCGGGTATCTGATAGTCGGCGGCCAGGCTGGCGCGCACCTTGGGCACGTTGACCGCCTGGTGGCCTTCGTAGGCTTCGCTGCCGCTGTCGATGGCCCGGGCGCGGATGAAGGCGGTGCTGGCGGACAGTTGCAGGTTGTCGGTGGCCTGGCCGCTGGCATTGAGCTCCAGGCCGATATTGCGCTGCTTGCCCTGCTGCACGTAGGTCAGCTCGCCGTTGTCGTCGGGGCGGCTGTATTGCAGCGCCTGGTCGATGCGGAACAGTGCCGCGCCCAGGCTCAGGCCCTGCCAGTCGCGCTTGAAGCCGGCTTCCAGCTGGCGCGACGTGGTAGGCGCGAGGGTTTCACCGCTGTTGGTGGTGAACCATGGCGCCTCGCCGCCCAGTGACAGGCCCTTGCTGTAGCTTATATAGAGGGTGGTATCGGCCTGGGGCTTATAAAGCAGCGCGGCGTTGGGCAGGAATTCACTGCGCCGGGTACGGCGGTTGCTGACGCCGCTGCTGGTGAAGGCTTCCTCGATCAGGCGTACCTGTCGCCCGCCGAGCAGCATCTGCCAGTGTTCGTCGAAGCTGATGCGGTCGCTGAAGAACAGGCCGTACTGGCGGCTGTCCAGGCGGCGCTGCCTGGGGTTGAGCGGCACGTCGGTGGGGGCGAATTCGGCTGGGTCGTCATGGATATTGCCGAAGCCAATGGGTACGTTGACCGCCTCGCGTCGGTCCACGGTGCGGCGCAGTGCGCTGCTGCCCACGGTCAGCTCATGTCCCAGCGTGCCGGTGGTGAAGGCGCCGGCGAGGGTAGCCTGCAGTTCGTCGTGGCGACGGGTATCGTCCGGGCTGCGGTAGTCGTAGATGTCGTAGCCGCCTTCGGGGCTGAAGTGGGCAAGCCAATCGCTGCACCCGGAGTCCGGGCTGCAGCCATACGGGAAACTACTGTAGTCGTCGATTACCACTTGGCTGCGCGAAGCATCGATGGCGGCTTTCCAGTCGTCATCGAAGCGGTACTCGAAGCGCCCGCCCAGGTTCAGCGAATCGATGCCCACCGGCTTGCTCCAGCGCTGGTGGCCAAGGCGCTTGTCCGGGTCGATGCCGCTTGGCACCTGGGTGCCGCCGAGCAGTTGATAGCCCGGCACCGAGTGCTGTTCGCGGGTCTGGTAGTCGGCGTCCAGCTGCAGGGTGGCGTTTGGCGAAAGGTTCCAGTCCAGCGCCAGGGAAATGAAGTCGCGCTTGCCGTCGGCGTGCTCGACGAACGAGCGGATATCCTCGTGGGCCAGGTTCAGGCGCAGGCCCAGCTGCTGCTCGGCGCCAAACCAGTGGCCAAGGTCGGCGGCCAGGTAGCGCTCGCCGTCCTGGTTGCTGGCCACGCTCAGCGAGCGCACGTTCTCGGCGCGCTTGGTCACGTAGTTGATCAGCCCGCCCGGTTCGCTCACGCCGCTCTGCAGGCCGGACAGCCCCTTGAGCAGCTCGACCTGCTGCTTGTTCTCCAGCGCCACGTTCTGCTCGCCCACCAGGCTGCGGCCGTTGAGCCGGTAGCTGTTGGCGGCGTTCAGGGAAAAGCCGCGCACCACGAAGTTCTCGTAGTAGCCGATGGGGGCATAGGCCTCGCCCACCGAGGCGTCGTTGCTCAGCACGTCGCTGAGCAGGCGTGCCTGCTGGTCGTCGATCAGTTGCCGGCTGACCACCGTCACCGCGGCCGGGGTGTCGAGCAGCTCGGCTTCGTTGAAGCCGCCCACTGCGGCGCTGCGCGCCCGGTAGCCGTCGCTGGCCTGCTCCTCGATGGTGGTGGCGTCGAGCACCATGGCCGGCTCGGCGGCCCAGCAGAAGGTCGGGCTCAGCGCCAGGGCGAGCAGAGTCGAGGCGAAACGCGGGCAGGGCAGGGCCATGCAAGTTTCCTTGGATGCGGGGTCGGAGGTGGGCTATCCGGTACGCGGGCGATTTGTTATCGGCACGAGGCGGCCATCGCTTGGCGGGGTGGCATTGTCCTTCATAAGCGCTGCCGTTGCCATGCCGGTTCTCGGTGTCCGTAGCCTGCGGATGTCGAGGCGATACCGGGGCGTTGTGCCTGGATTTCGCTACGCTCCACGCCGGGCGACCAGAGCAGTGATCAGTTCGTAGCCTGTGGTTGAGCGAAGCGATACCCAGGAGCTGTTCTCGGGCTTCGCTACCCTCCGAACCGGGCTACCAGGCGGGATTAACGCTTGAGCCGTCAGAACGGCGCCGGGCACTCGAAGCGCAGGCGTTCGCCGCTTTGCGGGTGGCTCAGGCTGAGCATGCTGGCGTGCAGGCACAGGCGCGGGTAGGCGGCCAGGGCTTGTTCGTGGGCATACAGGCCGTCGCCGAGCAGCGGGTGACCGATGGACAGCATGTGTACGCGCAACTGGTGGGAGCGGCCGGTGATCGGTGTCAGCTCGACGCGGGCGTGCTCGGCGTGCCGTTCGAGCACGCGCCAGAAGGTCAGGGCGTGCTTGCCCTGTTCATGGTCGACCACGTGGCGCGGCTTGGTGGGTGGGTCGTAGCGCAGTGGCAGGTCGATGCTGCCGCTGTCGCCTTCGGGCGAGCCCCAGCACAGCGCGGTGTAGGCCTTTTCGGTCTCGCGGTCGTGGAACTGGCGCGACAGCTCGCGGTGGCTGTCGGCATCCCGGGCCAATACGATCAGCCCCGAGGTTTCCCAATCCAGGCGATGCACGATGCGTGCTTCCGGGTAGCCGTTTTCCTGCAGGCGGGTGACCAGGCAATCCTTGTTGTCGTCGGCACGGCCGGGCACCGAGAGCAGCAGGGTGGGCTTGTTGATCACCAGCAGGGCGGCATCCTGGTGGACGATTTCGATTTGGCTGAGCGGCATGGGCGTTCTTTTGGTTGGGCTTTAAAAACGAAAAGCGGCCATCGAGGCCGCCATTCGTGGTGCTGATTACGCAGCGGTCGATACCGTTTCCGGCATCGCCTGATGGGTTACGCAGCGCTCAGGGTGCGATGGTGAACTGACGATCACCACCAGGCGCTGCTCACCCATCCTACAGTGCTGAGGAAAGAATTGATCAGCGGTCGGGCAGGGTGATGTTCAGCTCCAGAATCGAGCAGCTACCCTGATTTTCCAGGGCGACCTGCACCTGATCCGAATCGATGTTGACGTACTTGCGGATCACCTCGACCAGTTCCTGCTGCAGCGCAGGCAGGTAGTCGGGCTGGGTACGCTGGCCACGTTCGTGGGCAACGATGATCTGCAGGCGCTCTTTGGCGATGGAGGCGGTGGCTTCCTTCTTGCGCGAACGCAAGAAGTCAAAAATATTCATTCTCGACCTCCAAACAGACGTTGCAGGAAGCCCTGCTTCTTCACATCAAGGAAGCGGTGCGCCACTTCCTTGCCGAGCAGGCGATCGACGGCATCGCTGTACGCCTGGCCGGCGTCGCTCTGGTCATCGAGGATCACCGGCACGCCCTGGTTGGAGGCCTTGAGCACTGCCTGGGATTCCGGGATCACGCCGAGCAGACGGATAGCGAGGATTTCCTCGACGTCTTCCACGCCGAGCATCTCACCCTTGGTGACGCGCTCCGGGTTGTAGCGGGTCAGCAGCAGGTGTTCCTTGATCGGGTCGCCGCCCTGTTCGGCGCGACGCGATTTGCTGGCCAGCAGGCCGAGCATGCGGTCGGAGTCACGAACCGAGGAAACTTCCGGGTTGGTGACCACGATGGCTTCGTCGGCGAAGTACATGGCCAGGTGGGCGCCTTTCTCGATACCGGCCGGCGAGTCGCAGACCACGTATTCGAAGTTTTCGCGCAGCTCGTTGATGACCTTCTCGACGCCTTCCTGGGTCAGCGCGTCCTTGTCACGGGTCTGGCTGGCGGCCAGCACGTAGAGGTTCTCGAGGCGCTTGTCCTTGATCAGGGCCTGGGTGAGGGTCGCTTCGCCGTTGACGACGTTGACGAAGTCGTACACCACGCGGCGTTCGCAGCCCATGATCAGGTCGAGGTTACGCAGACCGACGTCGAAGTCGACGATGACGGTCTTGTGGCCGCGCAAGGCGAGGCCGGTACCGATGGCAGCGCTGGTGGTGGTTTTACCGACGCCACCTTTGCCGGAAGTGACTACGAGGATCTTGGCCAAGGTGATTCACCCTAAAAATGACTAAAAAGCAGAAGCCTGACGCGATTGGCGGTCTGTCGAAAGAATCGCTGCGGCGGGGCATTGCTACCAACCGCTGGTAGATGCTTGCCGGTGATTGTTTTGACAGCCCGCCCAGAGGCGTTCGAGGGCCCTGTGTGACAGTTAAAAGTGCCGGGCAGTATCCGTTAAAGACGGGTGATGTTCAACACGTCGCCCATCAGGCTGACTTGCACGGCACGGCCCCAGTTCGGGTCGCGGCGCAGGTCTTCGGCAACCTTGTACTGGCCGGCGATGGAGAGCATTTCGGCGCCCATCTGCTGGCAGAAAATCCGCGCTTGCCGGTTGCCCTTGACGCCGGCCAATGCCCGACCACGCATTGGGGCGTAGACATGGATGTTGCCATCGGCGAGAAGTTCCGCGCCGGCACTCACCGGGGCCAGAATCACCAGGTCGCAGCCCTGGGCGTAGATCTGCTGGCCACCGCGCACCGGGGTGGTGATGACGCGGGTCGGCTTGACCTCGGGCTCCACCGGCTTGGGCGGCTCGACCGGTTTGGGCGCCGGGTCGATGACCCGCTCGCGGGCGCCGGAGGGCGGCAACACCGGCAGGTCCAGGGCGTTGGCGGCGGCGATGTGTTCCTCGCGGCCGGCGCGCACGGCCAGGGTGCGCAGGCCGTGCTGGCGGCACAGGGCCATGAGCTCGCCGAGGTCGAGATCACCTTCCTCGCGCGGCAGTTTGTCCAGGGCCAATACCAGCGGCGTGTTGCTGAAGAAGTTGGGCGCCTGGGCGACCTTCTCGGCGAGTTGCAGGTCGAGGCGGGAGAGGTCGTTGTGCGCCAGCTCCATCACGGTGATGGCCAGCATGCTGCCTTTGAGCTGGAACACGGGGTCTTGGTCGAGGAGATCAGCTTGGCTCATGGTCTGCCTGATGGCCCTTGGAAAAGTAGCGGGACTTATAACGAGAACGGCGGCGGGGCTCAAGGATAAATGTCGCGCCGGTTGCCGTCGCCAGGCTTGCACTGACACGCTGGCGAGCCATTGGTGCCGCGCACTGCCTTCACGGCTGGCATCGGTTGTGCGGCGCCAGGCGTGCGCGTTATGTTGCCGGCCCTTTTCAGGCGAATGAGCGAGTAGCTTGCGGCCCCATGATGAATAGCGCTTGCGTACAGATAACCCGGGCCACGGGCGAGGATAGCGACGAGGCGATTGGCTTCGTGATGGCGGCCCGCGCGGAAATGTTCCCGATGCTCGACAGCCCCGTGCTGCCGGCCGACCTGCAGCGCTTCGCCCAGGTGTATGAGCAGGGCGAGGCGGGCGCCTTCTGGCTGGCGCGCTGTGCGGGGCAGATCGTCGCCGCCGTCGGCTACCTGCCCTACGACCACCGTTTCGCCCAGTTCGACTACCGGGGGGTGCACACGGTGGAGATCGTGCGGCTGTTCGTGGCCCCTGCCTTCAGGCGCTCCGGCCTGGCCGCGAGGCTGTGCAGCGAGTTGCGCGAGCACGCCATCAGCCAGGGCGTGGAGGTACTTTACCTGCATACCCATCCCTTTCTGCCAGGCGCCATCCGCTTCTGGGAAAAACAGGGCTTCACGGTCACCGACGTGGAAGACGACCCCCTGTGGCAGACCACGCATATGCAATGCCGGCTGGCGGACTTGCGCTAGAGTCACTGCCAGTCACGCCTGGAGAACCGTTGATGGACAAACTGCTGGCCTTGCAGGCCTTTGTGGAAACCGTGCGCACGGGTGGGTTTTCCGCGGCGGGGCGCTCGCTGGGTGTGGCGACCTCGTCGGTGACGCGGCTGGTCAGCAGCCTGGAGTCGGAGCTGCAGAGCGTGCTGCTCAACCGCAGTACCCGCCAGGTTGGCGTGACCGAGGCTGGGCAGGCCTACTTCGAGCGTGCCGTGGCGATTCTCGAGGCGCTGGCGGAGGCCGATGCGGCGGTGTGTGACGCCGGCAGCCAGGCACGCGGGCGGCTGAATGTCAGCGTGCCGGTGGAGTTCGGCCGGCGGGTGATCGCACCGCAGTTGGGCCGGTTGTTCGCGCTGCATCCTGAGCTGGAGCTCAATCTGCGCCTGAGCGACGAGGTGGTCGATTTGCTTGGCGCGGGAGTGGACGTTGCCGTGCGGCTGGGCAGCGCGGTGGTCAGTGATGATGTGGTGAGCGTTCGGCTCGGCGCGTTCAATCGTTGGCTGGTGGCCAGCCCGGAATATCTCGCGCAAAGCCTGCCAATCGATGAGCCGCAGGCGTTGCTCGACCACCAGTGCCTGCGCTTCGATTACGGCACGGCCAGTCAGCGCTGGCAGTTCAACGCTGCCGGTGAAGTGCAACAGGTGGCAGTGCGCGGCCGTTTGCAGAGCAACAATGCCGACGTGCTGCGTGAGGCGGCGCTGGCCGGGCAGGGCGTGGCGCTGCTGGCCGACTGGCTGGTGCGTGACGATGTCGCCGGTGGTCGACTGCTGCGGCTGCTCGAGCCTTACGACATCAGCCCGGGCTCGGCGAGCGGCGCCATCAGCGTGCTCTACCTGCCCAATCAGCGTGGCTCGCGCCGGGTGGCCGCGTTCGTCGAGTTCTTACGTGAGCTGCTTGCGGGCTGAGAGCGGGTAGCGTTCGACCTGGCGCAACGCTGCGTTGCGTGGCAGGTGGATTCTCCGCTGGTACCAGGGCCCGTAACCTTGCTTCACCCAGGCCGCCAGCCTCGTGCTGGTGACGCCCTGGCATCGGGGGCATCCCACCCGTGTCCTGTTCCGACGAGCCGCCGTGCAGGTCGGCTTATCGCGAGGTAATCATGAGTACATCCACATCCAACCAGCCCCACAGCCTTTCGCCGGCGCTGGTGCTGCTGTTCGCCTTTTGCTGCGGCGCCATCGTCGCCAACCTCTACTACGCCCAGCCGATCATCGAGCTGATCGCGCCCGCTGTCGGGCTGTCGATGCATCAGGCCAGCCTGATCGTCTCGTTGACCCAGATCGGCTATGCCGTCGGCCTGCTGTTTCTGGTGCCACTGGCCGATCTGCTGGAGAACCGACGGCTGATGCTGCTGACCACCCTGGCGGCGATGGCCTGCCTGTTGGCAGCCGGTTTCTCGAGCGCACCGGGGATCTTTCTCGGCCTGTCGCTGCTGATCGGCCTGAGTTCGGTGTCGGTGCAGATGCTGATCCCCCTGGCCGCCCACCTGGCCTCGGAAGCGACCCGCGGCCGGGTGGTGGGCAACATCATGGCCGGCCTGCTGCTGGGCATCCTGCTGGCACGGCCGGTGGCCAGCCTGGTCGCCGAATACTTCGGCTGGCGGGCGGTGTACTTCATGGCGGCGGCGCTGATGCTCGGCATCCTGGTGGTGATCGCCACCACCATTCCCCGCCATGCGCCGGATAACCGCGGCCATTACGGGCACCTGCTGTTGTCGCTGTTCAGCCTGCTGCGCCGCTACTCGACGCTGCGCCAGCGGGCGTTGTACCAGGGCTTGATGTTCGCCTCGTTCAGCCTGTTCTGGACGGTGGCGCCGATGGAGCTGGTGCGCCATTACGGCTTCACCCAGACCCACGTCGCGCTGTTCGCCCTGGTCGGCGCCATCGGTGCCATCGCCGCGCCGATTGCCGGGCGGCTGGCCGATGCCGGCCATACCCGCCGCGCCACCCTGGTGGCGCTGGTGCTGGCCCCGCTGGCGTTCATGCTGACCCTGGCCGGGCCGCTGGCTGGCGTGCTCGGCCTGGTGCTGTGTGCGGTGCTGCTGGATTTCGCCGTGCAACTGAACATGGTGCTCGGCCAGCGTGACGTCTATGCCCTGGAGCAGAACAGCAAGGCGCGGCTCAATGCGCTGTACATGACCAGTATCTTCGTCGGCGGCGCCAGCGGTTCGGCCATCGCCAGCCCGATCTACGAGAACTTCGGCTGGCCGGGCGCGGCGCTGGCTGGGGCGGCATTTCCGGCGCTGGCCTTGATACTCGCCCTGTGGCATGGGCGCCTTGCGGCCGGCGAACAGCGCCTGGCCATAGGCAAGTAGGCAAGCGCTGGCGGCGGGCCGATCAGCTGCCGCTGAGCGGTCAATCTACCGGCCGCTGAGGAACCCGACCGATCTGCTGCGGTCTTTCAGCAGTCGGCCAAACCGGTGGCAGGCATGGCGTTGCGCCACTTTCGCGCCTCTACCCACCGGTACAACAATTCGCCTGGCCGGCATTCGCGCGCTGCGTCGCATTGTGTTCCACCGCCGAGTGAAGATGGTTTTTATGTCCCTAGCCCGCCCTTTTACTGCATCCCTTTCCCTGCCGCAGCTTCGTGTGCTGGGGACTTGCCTTCTATCCGGCCTGTTGCTGATCGCCGCGCCGGCCCATGCCCAGCAGGCCAGCGACAACGTGCGCTGGGTCAGTGACAGCCTCAATACCTACGTGCGCAGCGGCCCGACCGAGGGCTATCGCATCGTCGGCACCCTCAGCTCCGGTACCCGCGTGCAACTGCTGCGCACCCAGGGCGACTACAGCCAGGTGCGTGGCGAGAACGGCGACGCGGTGTGGATCCCCAACAGCGACCTGCAGGAGGTGCCCGGCCAGGCCGAGCGCCTGCCAGCGCTGGAGAAGAAGGTGACCGAGCTGAGCACCGAACTCAAGAACATCAACGAGACCTGGGAAACCCGCGTGCAGGGCATGCAGGAGACGCTGGATACGCGCAAGAAGCTGATCGACGAACTCGAAGCCAACCGCAGCGCCCTGGATATCGAACTCAATCAGGCCCGCTCCGAGCTGCGCGAGGCCCAGGCGCAACTGGGCGACGAGCAGAAGCAGGTGCTGATGCGCTACATGGTCTACGGCGGCAGCATCGCCGGCGCCGGTTTGCTGGCCGGGTTGATCCTGCCGACCATGTTCCGCCTGCGCCGCAAGCGTAACGATCAGTGGGTCTGAGTCGGTAGGCTTTTAGCGCTTCTCATCGCTTTTGTTTGCAGGGGCGAGTGCTGCAGCCGAGGCTCGGGTTATCCATGTTTGTGGGAGCGGGCCATGCCCGCGAAAGGCAGTTGTATCGACTCGGTACTGCTGCATGTTCATCCAACTGGGCCAGCTTATAGATGGGAGTTCGCGCGCATGGCGCGCTCCCACATTTCCTAAGTCCCACAACATGGCGCGCCGGCCTGCATTGAGCAGTGCAGCGAGCAGTGCAGCACCTCAGTGCACCTCGGCCGCCACCGCCGCCCGAATCGCGTCGAGCAGCATCAGGCAGGCGGGGTTGTCGTTGTGGCTGCGCCAGGTCAGGTGCAGCTCGCTCTGAATGCCTTCGCCCAGGTCGATGTCGCGGAATGTCACCTCCTTGAACACCACATTGGTGGCGCAGCGCGGCACCAGGGCCAGGCCCATGCCGGCGTTGACCAGCGCCAGAATGGTCAATGACGAACCCAGCCATTGCACGTATTCCGGCGCCACGCCGGCGGAGCGGAACATGCCGGTCAGCAGTTCGTTGAAGGGCGGGTAGGCGGCGTGGGCGTACATCAGGAAGGGCGCGCCATCCAGATCCCGGACGCCGACTTCGCCAGCGCCCGCCAGCGGGTGCTGGCGGGGAATGGCCAGTACGAAGGGCTCGCGCACCAGGCACTCATTCTCGTAGCCGGCCTGCAGCAGCGGCTGGCGCACGATGCCCAGGTCGATGCGCCGGGTGCGCAGCGCCTCGTGTTGCTGGTGGGTGTTCATCTCGCTCAGGGAAATCTTCACCTGGGGCTGATTGAGCCGCGCCTCGGCGATCACCCTGGGCAGGAATTCGTACACCGCACTGCCGACGAAACTGATGCTCACCGAGCCGATATCCCCCGCCGCGAAGCGCCGCGCCGAGGCGGCGGCCTGGTGCGCACGTTCCAGCAGGTTCTGCGCCTCGATGAAAAACGCCCGGCCGGCGGCAGTGAGCGCCACGCTGCGGGTGCTGCGGGTGAACAGCTCGACGCCAAGGCTGTGTTCGAGCAGCTGGATCTGCCGGCTCAGCGGTGGCTGGGTCATGTTCAGCCGTTCCGCGGCGCGGCGAAAGTTGAGTTCGGTGGCTACGGTGGTAAAGCAGCGCAGCTGGGCGAGTTCGAACATTGATCTAATCCAGGTATCAATCGAGTGCCAATATAGATTAGACGGGATCAATGCGTCGCGTAATGATCGGCGCATCCGTTAATGGGGCACCGCTGAACGGCTCGATGCGGCCTGGTATCGACAGTGTCGCGATCGCTGCCTGATCGAGCGCCCCAGCTACCGTCTCTGCGCCATGTCGAGGATTACCAACAGTGAAGATCAAACAGGTACGCGTCACGCCTATCGCCTTTCGCGATGCCCCGCTGCTCAACGCCAGCGGCATCCACGAACCCTATGCGCTGCGGTCGATCATCGAAGTGGAAAGCGACAACGGCTACATCGGCCTTGGCGAGAGCTACGGCGATGCACCGGTGCTCAGTGTGCTGCAGGCCATGCAGGCGTCGCTGGTTGGCCTGGATCCCTTCGACCTCAACGGCCTGCGGGCCCGGGTGGTGAAGACGGTCGCCGCGCTGAAACCTGGCACCGCCGGCGCCGAGCTGGCGCCGGGCTCGCATCCCAGCAAGCAGGTGGCCAACGCCTATTCGGCCTTCGAGGTGGCCTTTCTCGACCTCCAGGCACGTTCGCTGGGCATGCCCCTGGTGGATCTGCTCGGCGGCGCGGTGCGTGATCGCGTGCCGTTCAGCGCCTACCTGTTTCTCAAGTACGCCGAGCACGTGGGGTCGCCCTACAAGCCGGATCGCTGGGGCGAGGGCATCAGCCCCGAGCAGATGGTCGCCCAGGCACGCACCATGATCGAAGAGAACGGCTTCAAGAGCATCAAGCTCAAGGCCGGCACCTTGCTCGGCCCCGAGCATGAGGTGGCGTGCATCAAGGCGCTGCGCCAGGCCTTCCCGGAGGCGCCGCTGCGTATCGACCCGAACGGCAACTGGTCGGTGGCAACCTCGCTGCGCATGGCCGAGCTGATGGGCGATGACCTGGAATACTACGAAGACCCCTGCCCGGGGCTGGAAGGCATGGCCGAAGTGCACAAGCGCACCGGCATCCCCCTGGCGACCAACATGGTGGTCACCGACTTTGACGAGTTCCGCCGCAGCGTGGCGCTGAACAGCGTGCAGATCGTGCTCGCCGACCACCATTACTGGGGCGGCCTGCGTGACACGCAGATCCTGGCGCGCATGTGCGACACCTTCGGCCTGGGTGTATCGATGCACTCCAACTCGCACCTGGGCATCAGCCTGATGGCCATGACTCACGTGGCGGCCGCGGTGCCGAACCTGTCCTACGCCTGCGACACCCACTACCCGTGGCAGGAACCGGATGAAGAGGTGATCACGGGCGGCAAGCTGCCGATCGTCGATGGCTGCGTGCAACTCACCCGGGCCCCTGGCCTGGGCGTCGAGCTGGATTACGATCAGTTGGCCAAGCTCAATGACCAGTACCTGACCTGCGGCATCCGCTCACGCAACGACGTGACCCAGATGCAGAAGTACGACCCGAGCTGGAAAGCGCTCAAGCCGCGCTTCTAACCGTGGCTTAGCGAGGCGGCCGGCATGGCCGCCTTATCGTTTTACGCGTGCTCGAGCAGTGCCAGCGCGGCGCTGCTGTTTATTACCTGCGCGTATTCGTCGTGCAGGTTGGCCAGCGCCATGGCATGTACCTCATCGGCGCTGCGCAGCACGCCGTTGTAGTCGTTCTTGGCGAAGGTAAAGCAGCCATCGGCGACCACGTAGGTGCTGAAGCCCAGGTTACCCGCCGTACGTGCGGTTGCTTCCACTGAATTGTTGGTGCTCACACCGACGATCACCAGCGACTGGATATCGCGCACGCGCAGCCAGCGCTCCAGCCCGGAGTTGATGAACGCATCCGGCACGTTCTTCTCGACAACATGCTCACTTGGCAGCGGCAGCAGCGCGGGCTGGAATTCCACGCTGGCCTGGCCTGGCGCGAACAACGAGCCTGTTGAGCGGGATATATGGCGTACATGCACCACCGCCGCGCCGGTCAGCCGCCATGCCAGCAGGATTTCGCCAATACGCGCCGGTGCATCGGGGTTGTTGCGTTCACCTGCTGCAGGCTCGAGCATGCCGCGCTGCATGTCGATGATGATCAGGGTGGGCTGGGCCATGGGCATACCTTGTGTCGGGTGGCAGGGCACTTCTCGGGGAATTGTCTCTCTATAGATCAATCCCCCTCGCATTCAGTATTGCATCTTGCACGACCAGAATCTGGCTACCGTGCAGGATGCATAGTTCATTAATTTTTTATTGGAAAATAGTTGTTTTAAATCAATGGCTTAGTTTTTATCAATAGCTGGCATGCAGTCTGCAATATCCCTCTCATAAGGAACACCACTCAGAGGGTACGAGCCATGCAATACGCCATCCAGCACCTGATCGAAAACCTCCCGGACTACGCCATCGATTTCAAGAAGCGCCCCGATGGGATGTTGCTGATGACGTTGCGCAAGGATGGTGAAGTGGCTTTCGTGAAAGCCATCGACCGTCAGACCGTTTTCTGCGAGACCCGCGTCCAGGCACTGCTGCACGAGATCATGCGTGACAGCAAGCTGATCAGCGGTGAAATCAACTGGAAGGGGCAGGGTGCACAGTGGATCGATCGCAGCCTGCCGACCTTTACCGGTGCGCCGATCAACCCGACTGCCGCCAAGATGATGTGGGCCCGTCGTGGCCGTGATGGCAGCTACCGCGCTAGCGCCTGACCTCAGTCAGCAGGCTCAAAGCCCCGCCTAGGTGACCGCCTGGGCGGGGCTTTTTCATGCTCGCGTGGCAGGGCTTCGCACTCGATTCCCTGCGGCCGAGCCGTTCTGGCGGTAGCGGGGGGCGCGAATGATCCTCGCGGCGTAGCCGCTGCGGCAGCTCGGTGGTCGGGTGGTTCAGCACCTTCGCACGGTTTCTGGCCGAGCAGGTGAGGGAGGCAGTCGCGACGCGCCTTCGTCTTGCCAGCTGCCTGCAGGCGGGGGCGGCGTGGCAACCGATAGGCGTAATTTGTTACCTGACAATTACACGCATTAGCGCCGCCGCGCACCCTGCCACAACGCGATTGGCTCTGCTCTGACGCCTCTTGATAAGGTCGCCAGAGCCGAGGTGCTAGCTATTCGCCAGGTGCTGTCACAAAAACTTCATGGAATTGCTGCAAAGTGCGGACTCCCTCTCACAAGGAGTCCCCTGATGAAAAAGCTAATCAAGTCTGCCGCTGTCGCCTTAACGGTTTCTCTTTGTGCCACTTCGGTGTCTTTTGCTGCAGAAAGCGTGCGACTGACCGGCTCTGGTGCCAGCTTCCCTGCACCGATCTACCTGACTTGGTTCAAGGACTTCAGCAGCAAAACCCCCGGCGTCACCGTTGACTACCAATCCAAGGGTAGCGGTGCCGGTGTACAGGATTTCCTGAACAAGACCGTCGACTTCGCCGCCAGTGACTCGGCGATGAAAGAGGAAGACATCGCCAAGGTGGCCGAAGGCGTACAGCTGCTGCCGATGACCGCGGGCGAGATCGTTCTGGCCTACAACCTGCCAGGCAACCCGCAGGGCGTTAAATTGCCTCGCGACGTTTACTCGAACATCTTCCTGGGCAAGATCACCCAGTGGAACGATCCGCAGATCGTCGCTGCCAACCCTGATCTGAAGCTGCCCGACCTGCCGATCACCGTGGTTGTCCGCGCTGACTCCAGCGGTACCACTGCCGTATTCACCAAGCACCTGTCGGCCATCAACGCCGAGTTCAACAAGGAGCTGGGCGAGGGCAACACGGTCAACTGGCCTGCCAGCGACCGGTTCATCAAGTCGCCGAAAAACGATGGCGTGACCGCTACCGTTCGCCAGACCCCGGGCTCCATCGGCTACATCGAGTATGGCTTCGCCAAACTGGCCAAGGTCGACTTCGCCGTGCTGGAGAACAAGGCCGGTCAATACGTAGTGCCGAACGCGGAAAGCGGTGCCGAAGCACTCGCCGCCGTGAAGATGCCGGAAAACCTGGTGGCCTGGCTGCCTGACCCGGACGGTGCCAAGTCCTACCCGATCACCACCTACACCTGGATGATCTTCCGCAAGGACAACGGCAACCCGGCCAAGGCCAAGGCCCTGCGTGAGATGGTTGAGTACAGCCTGACCGAAGGTCAGAAAATCGCTGACTCGATGGGCTACATCCCGCTGCCGCAATCGGTCATCGATCAGGTTCGCAAAGCAGCTGCCAACATCCAGTAATGCTCGCACGAGCTCTGCGGCGTGGGTGGTTCGCCACGCCGACAGAGCGGTGCATATGCGTCGGAATTAGCCAATGACCAGCCCTTTCGTTGTTCCAGACAATCCTGATTCTGCTTGTCAGCCTCCTTCTACCAAGGATTTTCTGGTTGATCGCACCTTCCGCGCACTTTCCCGAGTGGGCGTGATTCTGATTCTGGCGGTGGTCTTCGCCCTGATTTTCGAAGTCGGTAGCAAGGCATTGCCCGGCATGCAGGAGTACGGTTTCGATGTACTGTTTGGCACCGTCTGGGATGTCAATCAGAACAAGTACGGCATTCTGCCGGCCATTTGGGGCACGCTGTACAGCGCCTTTATCGCTCTGTTGATCGCTGGTTTCTTCGGCATCAGCATGGCCATCTTCCTGACCCAGGATTTTCTGCCGGCCAAGCTCGCTTCGGTGTTTCGCACCATCGTCGAGCTGCTGGCGGCCATCCCCAGCGTGGTTTACGGCCTGTGGGGGATCTACGTGGTGATCCCCGCCATCCGGCCGCTGACCGCCTGGCTGCATAGCGAACTGAGCTGGATTCCCTTTTTCGGCACTTCGCTGAGCGGCCCGGGGCTACTGCCTGCCGCGCTGGTGCTGGCGATCATGATTCTGCCGACCATCGCGGCGGTATCCCAGGATGCGCTGTCGAGCGTACCGATGAAGACCAAGCAGGCCGCCTATGGCATGGGCACCACCCACTGGGAAGCGATTCTCAAGGTGATGGTGCCATCCGCGGCGACCGGCATCTTTGGTTCTCTGGTGCTCGGCCTTGGCCGCGCGCTGGGTGAAACCATGGCGCTGGCCATGCTGGTCGGTAACGCCAACAACATTTCCCTGTCGCTGTTCGCCCCGGCCAACACCCTGGCGGCGCTGCTGGCGCTGAACTTCCCGGAAGCAGGGCCGCGCGAGGTCGAGGTGTTGATGTACGCCGCGCTGGTGCTGATGCTGATCACCCTGATCGTCAACATCATCGGCTCGATGCTGATGGTCTACGCCCAGCGGGGCAATAAGTGATGACTGACCTGACTGCTCCTACCGCCGAAATGCCGAGCCTGCAACGCCGCTTCGAGGGCCGCGCGCTGCGCAGCCTGATGTTGACCAGCGTGGTCTGGATCGTTGCGTTGCTGGCCAGTGTGCCGCTGCTCTCCGTGCTCTACATGTTGATCACCCGTGGCGGCGCGCGCATCAGCCTGGAAGTGTTCACCCAACTGCCACCGACTGGTTTCGAGACCGGTGGCGGCTTTGGTAACGCCATGGCAGGCACCTTCGTGATGGTCGGCATCGCTGCGGCCATCGCCGTGCCGGTCGGCATCCTGGCGGCGATCTTCCTGGCCGAGCTGGGGCCACACAGCAGGCTCGCCAATGTCGCGCGCTTCGCTGCCAAGATGCTCACCGGGCTGCCATCGATTCTCGCCGGGGTGTTCGCCTACGCCTTGGTGGTGGTCACCACCGGCACCTACTCGGCACCGGCCGGCGGCGTGGCACTGGCGGTATTGATGCTGCCCATCGTCGTGCTGACCGCCGAAGAAGCGATGAAGATGGTGCCCAAGGTCATGAGGGATGCCGCCTACGGTATGGGCTGCACCCGCTCTCAGGTGGTCTGGAAGATCATCCTGCCGACCGGCATGCCGGCGATCCTGACTGGCGTCATGCTGGCCGTGGCCCGCGCCGCTGGCGAAACCGCCCCGTTGTTGTTTACCGCGTTGTTCAGCAACTACTGGATCTATCACGACGGCGAACTGGCCGTGATGAATCCCACGGCATCGCTTGCCGTGCTCATCTACAACTTCTCCGGCATGCCGTTCGACAATCAGCTTGAACTCGCCTGGGCCGCCTCGCTGGTCCTGGTGCTGATCGTGCTCATGGTGAATGTGATCAGCCGTATTTTCGGCAAGCCCAAGTATTGAGAATCGGAGCACTCTGATAGTGAACCAATTATCTGCACAAATAGCCGCCCCGTTCGAGACCCACGCCCCCGTGGTCATGGACTGCAAGCTGGACAAGATTTTCTACGGCAACTTCCTAGCCGTGCGCGACAGCCATGTGCCGATCGAGAAGAACAAGATCACCGGCTTCATCGGCCCGTCCGGTTGCGGCAAGAGCACCGTGCTGCGCAGCCTCAACCGCATGAACGACCTGATCAAGGGCTTCCGTTTCGAGGGCCATGTGCACTTCCTCGGCCAGGATGTCTACGGCAAGGGCGTCGACCCGGTGGTGGTGCGCCGTTACATCGGCATGGTGTTCCAGCAGCCCAACCCGTTCTCGATGAGCATTTTCGACAACGTCGCGTTCGGCCTGCGCCTCAATCGCTACAAGGGCGACCTGGGCGACCGAGTCAAGCACGCCCTGCAAGGCGCTGCCCTGTGGGATGAGGTCAAGGACAAGCTCAAGGCCAGCGGCCTGTCGCTGTCCGGTGGCCAGCAGCAACGCCTGTGCATCGCCCGTGCCATTGCGACCGAGCCGGAGGTGCTGCTGCTCGACGAACCCTGCTCGGCACTCGACCCGATCGCCACACGCCGGGTCGAGGAACTGATGGTCGAGTTGAAAAAGGACTACACCATCGCCCTGGTCACCCACAACATGCAGCAGGCCATCCGGGTAGCCGATACCACGGCGTTCTTCTCGGTAGACATCTCTCAGGGCACCCGTACCGGTTACCTGGTCGAGATGGGCGCGACGGGGCAGATATTCGGCAGCCCCCGAGAAAAAATGACCGAGGACTACATCAGCGGCAAGTTCAGCTAATCGCCGCAATTCGTTGCAGGCCGAATGCCGTTTTGAGCGGGGACGCTCCAACGGCTATTCGGCCGTTTTGTCGTTGCAAGATTTTTCCTTCAGGAGTGCCAATGCCTGCCAAGCGTCGCCTTGATTTACCAGCGGTGGAGCACGCACTGCGTGAGGTGCAAAGCCGCTTTGCCGAGCTCAGCCGGCGCTTCACCGAACCGCGTGATCCGCTGACAGACGAGGTGCTGGAAAATGTGCTTGAGGGCTATGCCCTGATTGACGATTATGTCGCCCGCGGTATCGATCTGTTCGAGCTGCAGAATCTGAACCTGATGCTGGAGCTCAATGCCACTGTGCTCTGTGGCCGGGACGCGGCCCGTCGGCAGGAGTTCGCCCAGCACCTGGCGGCCACTGAAGCGCACTTCTTCAACAACATCGAAGGAGGAATCAAGGACGTGTTCAACTGGTATTGCGCACACCGCAGCGATTCGGTCTGGAAGCGTGCTGCCGGCGTGTATGTGCGGATTCTCAGCAAGCCGCAGCTGTTCATCGAGGGCAACAACCGTACCGGCTCGCTGATCGTCAGCTACCTGTTGATGCGCGACGGCCAACCGCCTTTCGTACTGACCCTGAAAAATGCCGAGGGCTACTTCAACCCTTCTTCGGTGATCCGCAACTCCGCCAAACACGGTATCAAGGCCTTGTACGAACTGCCCAAGATCAAGAAGAAATACGCCGCCTTTCTGGAAGACCAGTCGCCGGAGCGCAAGAAGTTTTTCCTCAGCGAGAAGAAGCTCGCCGCCGAACAGCGCTGGGAGGCTCAATGAACAAGCGATTTGCGGCCCGCCTGTCCCGCCTCACTGACCTGCCGACGCTGCAGACCTTCAAAGGTCTGGTACCGCTGGCTTCGCTCAAGCGTCAGCGCCTGCGTATTTCCTTCGACATCGACGACACCCTGGCTTGCCAGGCCCTGCATAGCGATGCCGAGCCGAGCAGGCTGCCGGCATTCATTCACCGCTGGCTCGGCGAGCCGCTGCGCATTGGCACCCGCTCGCTGATTCGCGAGTTGCGTCGTCAGAATTGCAGCGTGTGGATCTACACCTCGTCCGGGCGCACGCCTGCCTACATCCGCCGCTGGCTGATGCTGCATGGCATTCATGTCGACGGTGTGGTGAACAGTGTGCGCCACAAGCATGCGCTGACTGCCCGTGGGCTGTCGCATGCGCCTTCGAAGCTGCCTTCGGCCTTCGATATCGACCTGCATGTCGATGATTCCGAGGGGGTGCAGATCGAAGGCCTGCGTCACGGCTTTCGCGTGGTGGTGGTGCGCCCAGATGATCGGCAGTGGGCGCAACAGGTGCTGGGTGCCGTCGCCCAGGCACAGCGGCAGATGAGCCGGCAGCAGCAGTCGGTACGCCGGGCCAAGGTGGTGCAGGGGGCGCAAGTCGTGTAGTCAGCCGTCCGGCTTTTCGACTCGAGCAAAAAACGCCCGGCTGATGCCGGGCGTTTTTGTTGGTCAGCCTGCCAGCACGCTGTCGACCAGCGCCTTGGCCTCGCTCTGGATACGCTTGAGGTGGGCATCGCCCTCGAAGCTTTCCGCGTAGATCTTGTAGACGTCTTCGGTGCCGGACGGGCGGGCGGCGAACCAGCCGTTGTCGGTGACCACCTTGAGCCCGCCGATGGCCGCGCCATTGCCCGGGGCCTCGGTGAGGATGGCGGTGATCGGCTGGCCGGCCAGCTCGCTGGCGGTAACCTGGGACGCCGACAGCTTGCCCAGGCGGGCCTTCTGCTCGCGATCCGCCGGGGCATCGATACGCTGGTAGACCGGCGCGCCGAAACGCTCGGTCAGCGCCTGATAGCGTTCGCCTGGGTCCTTGCCGGTCACCGCGGTGATTTCCGCCGCCAGCAGGCCGAGAATGATGCCGTCCTTGTCGGTCGACCAGGCGCTGCCGTCCTTGCGCAGGAACGAGGCACCGGCGGACTCTTCACCGCCAAAGCCGAAGCGGCCTTCGATCAGCCCGTCGACGAACCACTTGAAGCCCACCGGCACTTCCACCACTTCGCGGCCGATGCCCTTGGCCACGCGGTCGATCATCGAGGAGGACACCAGGGTCTTGCCGATGGCCGCCTGGGCGGCCCACTGCGGACGGTGGGTGAACAGGTACTCGATGGCCACCGCCAGGTAGTGGTTGGGGTTGAGCAGGCCCACCGAACGGGCAACGATGCCGTGGCGGTCATGGTCGGTGTCGCAGGCGAAGGACACGTCGAAGCGGTCCTTGTTCTCGATCAGCCCGGCCATGGCATGGGGCGAGCTGCAGTCCATGCGGATCTTGCCGTCCCAGTCGAGGCGCATGAAGCGGAAGGTCGGGTCGATACGGGTCGACAGCACCTCCAGCGGCAGGCCGAAACGCTCGGCGATGCGCGTCCAGTAGTGCACCCCGGCGCCGCCCAGCGGGTCGACCGCGAACTTCAGGCCCGAGCCACGGATCGCCTGCAGGTCGAGCACCTGCTCGAGATCGCCGACGTACTGTTCGATGAAATCGTGACGTTGAGTCGTGGGCGCTTTCAGGGCGCTGGCGTAGTCGATGCGCTGCACGCCGTTCAGACCAGCCACCAGCAACTCGTTGGCGCGCTCCTGGATCCACTTGGTCACGCCGGTATCGGCCGGGCCGCCGTTGCTGGCGTTGTATTTGAAGCCGCCATCGGCCGGCGGGTTGTGCGACGGGGTGATGACGATACCGTCGGCCAGGCCACTGCTGCGGCCCTTGTTGTAATCGAGAATCGCCTTGGAGATCGCCGGGGTCGGGGTGTAGCCCGGCTCGCCGGCGGTTTCGCTGCAGCCGGCATCGATACGCGTTTCGATGCGGTTGGCGGCCAGCACTTCCAGGGCGGAAACGAAAGCGGGTTCGGACAGCGCATGGGTGTCCATGCCGATGTACAGCGGGCCGTCGATGCCCTGGCCGCGGCGGTAATCGCAGATCGCCTGGGTCACGGCGAGGATGTGCCATTCGTTGAAGCTGTTCTTCAGCGAAGAACCGCGGTGGCCCGAGGTGCCGAAGGCCACCTGCTGAGCGGGGTCGCTCGGGTCCGGGCGTTCGCTGTAGTAGCGCGCCACCAGACGGGGCAGGTTGACCAGGCTGTGCTCGTCGGGAAGCAGCCCCGCGTTGCTGTGAATGCTCATCAATCGTTCCTTTGCTGGGGTGAAAGGGCCGGGCGGCTGTTGCGCAGCGCCTGACATCGGACTCGGGGTTCGACACCAGGGCGGTGGGCTGGAGTTCCCCATACTCGCGCGCGGATGATAAAGATTGCGCGACAAAGCGCCAGTAGCCCCTAGGGTCTGTTGCCGTTTCAACGCGAGCCGCGTTGCCGCGAGAAATCTCGCCAGGCCGGGCGGCGATCCGCTAGGCGGAGGACGCAGGGAATGGCATTCCCTTTCCAAGTCCTCCAACGACACATGGCGAGACTTCCCGCGCAACCTAGGCGGCCCCACCCGAAGGGCCGGGCCCGTTTTGCCGCGAGGCGGCGTTTCTCGCCGGCTCATTTAGCCAGCTAAACTTCGCGGCTCGTGCCTTGCCTCGCGGCCAAACGAGCTCCGGCGCGGCCGTACGTGAAACGGCAACAGACCCTAATCTGGCCGACTAGTCAGGTTTTATTGCAAAAGCCCGGCACTTTGTATCGTGGCGATAGATTTATTTAACGTGCTCCGTGATGGCGTTTTGCTATTTTGTAAATGCGTATGTCGGAACCGGCAGCGCATCTGCTGGGCCGACAAGGAGTGGTTGGTAGAACACCCCTTCATCTGGTGCCACCATGAACCTTCGTAACTTCAATATCGCTCCCCGCGCCGCTTTCTGCTTCGCGCTCATTACCCTGCTGGTGATGGCGCTGGGCGTGTTCTCCCTGTTCAAGCTGAGTGATCTCTACACAGCCGAGCAGGATATCGAAACCAACTGGATGGCGAGCATCCAGGCCAGCGGCGAGCTGCAGAAGGATCTGCTCAACATCCGCCTGGAAACCCTGCGCATGCTGGCCGTGGTCGAAACCACCAGCGACCGGACCATCGACGAAACTGTCGCCCAGCAATATCGCGACGCGCTGCAGCAGGTGCTGGAGCAGTACGGCAGGCAACTGGTGAGCACCGAGGCCGAACGCGGCATCTTTGCGCGGGTCAACAGCGGCGCCCAGGCCTACCTGAGCGGTCAGCAGCGGATCGTCGAACTCCTGCGCCAGGGCCAACTGCCCCAGGCGCTGGCGCTGGCCAACGGCGAGGTGCGCGAGGCCGGCACCAGCCTGCAGCAACAGCTCGACGAGCTGACTGCCTACAACATGCAGGGCGCCAAGCAGGCCGGCATCAATGCCCACACCATCTTTGAACATGGCCGCACTGGCGTGCTGGTGACCATCGGAGTCGCGGTGCTGCTGACCATACTGCTGGCGACCCTGCTGACCCGCTCCATCGCCGCGCCGATCCGCGAAGCACTGCAGAGTGCCGAGACCATCGCCTCGGGCGACCTGACCCGTACCGTGCTGGTGACCGGCAAGGATGAGGCAGCACGCCTGCTCGCCGCCCAGGCGACCATGCAGAAGAACCTCAACGATGCCATCCGGCAGATCAGCGACTCGTCCACCCAACTGGCCGCCGCCGCCGAAGAGATGGCCTCGGTGACCGAGGAGAGCACCCGCAACCTGTCGAGCCAGAATGCCGAGATCGACCAGGCAGCCACCGCGGTGACGCAGATGAGCTCGGCAGTCGACGAGGTATCGCGCAACGCCAGTGGCGCCTCGGATGCTTCACGCGAGTCGACGGTGTCGGCCAACGCCGGCAACCAGCACGTGGCCCGCACCGTGTCGGCGATTCGGAACCTGTCGAGCAACGTGATGCAGGCATCCGACCAGGTGCAGGGGCTGGCCGACCAGGCCCGTGACATCAGCAAGGTGCTCGACGTGATCCGCAACGTGGCCGAACAGACCAACCTGCTGGCCCTCAACGCCGCCATCGAAGCGGCCCGCGCCGGTGACCACGGCCGCGGTTTCGCGGTGGTGGCCGACGAGGTACGAGGCCTGGCCCATCGCACCTCCGCCTCGACCCAGGAAATCGAGCAGATGATCGCGGCGATCCAGACCGGTACCGACAAGGCCGTGCAGGCCATGCGCGGCAGCAGCCAGGAGGCCACCAACACCCTGCAGGTCGCCGACGATGCGCGTGTCGCCCTGGAGCAGATCGTCGACTCCATCGGCATGATCAACGAGCGCAACCTGCAGATCGCCACCGCATCGGAAGAGCAGGCCCACGTGGCCCGCGAGGTGGACCGCAACCTGGTGAGCATCCGCGACCTGTCGATCCAGAGCGCCTCGGGTGCCAACCAGACGGCCGCGGCCTGCAGCGAACTGGCGCACCTGGCCCAGGGCCTCAATACCCTGGTGGGGCGCTTCAAGCTGAGTGCCTGATAGGCGAGGGCGACCGGCGGCTCATTGACCATGGTCAATGAGCCGTTTGCCTGTCTATGATGCAGGCCATGAATTCGTCCCTGCCGATCCGCCATCCTTGCCCTCCGGGCGCCTGCGACTGCCAGCGCGAGCAGCTGCTGGAAGCGCCCGGCGCGCATCAGCGCATCCTGATGCTGACCAAGAGCGAAGAGAAACGCCTGCTCGAACGCCTGGAAAACCTGGCCAGCCTTGAAGACCTCGAGCGCCTGCAGCAGCGCATGTTCGAGCAGCTGGGGATTCGCGTCGAGGTGGCACCGGGCTTCAACGAAGTGCGCAGCATGCGTGGCATCGCCATCGAGGTGCACAACTTCCCCGGCCTGTGCCGCAAGACCCGCCAGGCGATTCCCGCTGCGATTCGCCGCGGCCTGGAGCGGCGCCCGGAAATCGCCTACGCGCTGCTCAACGCCCACGACCTGTTCCGCGACCTGTAAACCCGGCCAAGGCCATACTCAGAGGTTCTTGCACGGCACCTCGAGGGCCCGGTAGCGCGCGTCGAAATCCTCCGCCAGGGACGCCACGCTGATCGACGCCAGCCGCTGCAGGAGCAGCGCCTGGGCCTCGTCGAACGCCTGCCCGAGGGCGTGGTTGACGGCCTGCTCGACCAGGCAGGTGGGGTTGTCGGTCGCCAGGCCGATGCTGAAGATCGACTGCGCACCCAGGGCCTGGTGAATGTCCAGCAGGGTGATCTCGCTCAGCGGCCTGGCCAGCGCCCAGCCGCCCTTGTGGCCCTTGTCGGAGGTCACGTAACCCTTGTCGCGCAGCAGGCCCATGGTGCGCCGCACCACCACCGGGTTGGTTTCCAGCATGCGCGCGATGGTTTCCGAGGTGGTGCGCTGTTCGTGGCGATCCATGTGGATCAGCACGTGCAGCATGCGGGACAACCGGGTGTCGTTTCTCATGGGCGTCTCGGGGCGGCGGCGATGGCCACGAGTATGATTCGTAATGAATGAAGTTACGAGAGGTTGACGCTGTTCCATTATGTAACTTATGGTGTTGCATGATGGCTCGGTGTTCTCCCGAGCCCACCATGGAGGAGTAACGCCATGAGTTATGACGCAATCATCGTCGGCGGCAGCTATGCCGGCCTTTCCGCGGGGCTGCAGTTGGCCCGTGCCCGGCGCCGCGTGCTGGTGATCGACGCCGGGGTGCGGCGCAATCGCTTTGCCAGCCATTCCCACGGGTTTCTCGGCCAGGACGGGCGCGCGCCGGACGACATCGCCGCCGATGGGCGTGCCGAGCTGATGGACTACCCGAACGTCAGCTGGCAGGTGGGCGAGGCCACTGCGGTGCAGCGTGACGGCGAAGGCTTCGTGGTGAGGCTGCGCGATGGCCAGGTGCAGGCCACCCGGCGGCTGATCCTGGCCGGCGGCGTGCGCGATGAGCTGCCCGCCATCGACGGGCTGGCCGAACGCTGGGGGCGCCATGTGTTTCACTGCCCGTATTGCCATGGTTACGAGCTGGATCAGGGGCGCATTGGCGTGCTGGCGGTCTCGCCCCTGTCGATCCACCATGCTCTGATGCTGCCGGACTGGGGCAGCACCACGTTCTTTCTCAACGGCGCCTTCGTGCCCGATGCCGAGCAGCTCGAACAGCTGGCGCGCCGTGGCGTGGTGGTCGAGCCGGACCCCGTGCTGTCGATCAGTGGCGAGCGCCTCGAGGTCAACCTGGCCGACGGCCGTACGGCGGCGCTGGACGGGCTGTTCGTGATGCCGCGCACCCATCAGAACAGCCCGTTGGCCGAGCAGCTCGGTTGCACCCTGGTCGAAGGACCGATGGGCCTGTATCTGCAAACCGGGGAAACCCAGGAAACCAGCGTGCCGGGCGTGTTCGCCTGTGGCGACGCGGCGCTGGCCGCCGGCTCGGTAGCGCTCGCCGTCGGCACGGGGGCGAGGGCGGGAGCCGGTGCTCACCAGTCGTTGATCTTTCGCTAGCGCAGATCAATGAATCGGTCACTGCGCTGGGGCATACTGGCGGCCCCTTTGCAGCAACCGCTCGCGTGCCAATGACCGTTTTTTTACCGATCCCTCTGCCGTGCCGCCGCCTGGTTGGTCTCGGCCTGCTTATCACCGCCGCTGCACTGCTCACTCAGACGGCCCAGGCTGAAGCCGACATCGCCGCTGGCGAGGCGCTGTTCAAGCGCGTCTGTGGCAACTGCCACAATGTCGGGCCGGGCGCGCGCGCCGCCTTCGGGCCGCAGCTCAATGGCATCTTCGGCCGGCATGCCGGCGCCACCCGGGACTACCGGTATTCGCCCGCCATGCAGCAAGCGGATCTGGTCTGGGATCGCGATACCCTGAGTGCCTTCATCAAGGACTCCGACAGCGTGGTGCCCGGCAACAAGATGCGCTTCTGGGGCATTGGCGATCAGCAGAAGATCGACAGCCTGCTGCTTTACCTCAAAGCCCAGCAGGATCACTGAACGGGCCGCTGCAGGCGCCGCAATCAATCTGAACGAAGCCCTCGCCGCTGGTTCTGAAATTCTAGAACCAGCGGACGGCCCGGCCGTTCGCGATCCATCCCTTCGCCCCCCGGGATCGCTATGGCAGATGAACAACAGATCAACTGGTTGGTCGAGCAGTCCATGCTGCACGCCGCCCGCCAGCGCATGCGCCTGTATTCGGGCCAGGCCCGTTTGTGGCAACAACCCTACGCATTGGCCCGGCCACGCAGCGTCACGGCGGTAGCCTCGGTATGGCTGGCGGTCTATCCGGCTTCGATCATTACCTCGCCCGACGGCTCGGTGCTGCAGGCGCTTGGCGACGAACGCCTGTGGTCGGCGCTCTCCGAACTCGGCGTGCAGGGCATCCACACCGGGCCGCTGCGTCGCTCCGGTGGTTTGCAGGGGCGCGAATACACGCCCACCGTGGACGGCAACTTCGACCGCATCAGCCTGGAGATCGACCCGCGCTTCGGCAGTGAGGAACAGCTGGTGCACCTGAGCCGGGTGGCCGCGGCCCACAACGCGGTGACCATCGACGACTCGATTCCTTCGCACACCGGCAAGGGCGCGGATTTCCGCCTGGCGGAAATGGCCTACGGCGACTACCCCGGCCTCTATCACATGGTGGAGATCGCCGAGGCCGACTGGGAGCTGCTGCCAGCGCTGCCCGAGGGCCGCGATTCGGTCAACCTGTCACCAGCCACCGTCGATGCGTTGCGTGACAAGCACTACATCGTCGGCCAGTTGCAGCGGGTGATCTTCTTCGAGCCCGGCGTCAAGGAAACCGACTGGAGCGCCACTGGCGAGATCACCGGGGTCGATGGCAAGGTGCGGCGCTGGGTGTACCTGCACTACTTCAAGGAAGGCCAGCCGTCACTGAACTGGCTGGATCCGACCTTCGCCGCCCAGCAGCTGGTCACCGGTGAGTCGCTGCACGCCATCGACGTGATCGGCTCGCGGGTGCTGCGCCTGGATGCCAACGGCTTCCTTGGCGTCGAACGGCGCAGCCAGGGCAATGCCTGGTCGGAGAGCCACCCGCTGTCGCTGACCGGCAACCAGCTGCTCGCCGGGATGATCCGCAAGGCCGGGGCGTTCAGCTTCCAGGAACTCAACCTGACCCTGGACGACATCGCCGCCATGTCCCAGGGCGGTGCCGACCTGTCCTACGACTTCATCACCCGGCCGGCCTACCAGCACGCGCTGTTGACCGGTGACGTGGAGTTCCTGCGCCTGATGATGCAGCAGATGCATGACTTCGGCATCGACCCGGCGTCGCTGATCCACGCCCTGCAGAACCATGACGAGCTGACCCTCGAGCTGGTGCATTTCTGGACCCTGCATGCCAACGATACCTACGTGTTCCGCGGCCAGAGCCTGCCGGGCAGCATCCTGCGCGAGCACATTCGCGGCGAGATGTACGAGCGCCTGACCGGCGAGCATGCGCCCTACAACCTGAAGTTCGTCACCAACGGCGTGGCCTGTACCACGGTGAGCATCATCACCGCAGCCCTGGGCATTCGTGACCTGAGCACCATCAGCGAGGCCGATATCGAGCAGATTCGCCGCGTGCACCTGCTGTTGCTGATGTTCAACGCCATGCAGCCTGGCGTGGTCGCGCTGTCGGGCTGGGATCTGGTTGGCGCGCTGCCCCTGGACGTCGAGCAGGTCGCCGATTTGATCGCCGAGGGCGACACGCGCTGGATCAACCGCGGCGGCTACGACCTGGTCGATCTCGACCCCGACGCGCTGCTGTCCGCCGAAGGCCTGCCGCGTTCCCGGCAGCTGTATGGCAGCCTCGCCGAGCAGCTGCAGGACCCGCAGTCGTTCGCCTCCCAGGCTCGGCGCATGTTCGCCGCGCGGCGCTCCCACGGTGTGGCCTCGAGCCGGCAGATCGCCGTGCCGGTCACCCAGCACCCGGCGCTGCTGATCATGGTGCACGAGCTGCCGGCGGGGCGTGGCATCCAGGTCACGGCGCTGAACTTCGGCGCCGAACCAATCAGCGAGGTGATCACCCTGGAGCACGTCGAGCCGGGGCCGGTGGTGGACATCATCCACGAGCGGCTGCTGGGCGACCTGTCTGCCGAAGGCGAGCTGCATATCCAGCTCGAACCCTATGAAGGGCTGGCGCTGCGCATCGCCAGCATGGCACCGGGGATTGCCGCCATGGACGGCTGAGCGATATGCCTTTGCGCACTAAGCTCATAACGTTCGAGTAGTTGAGCGCGCCTGCGGGCGCGCCGTATTGTCCCTGTCCAGGCTGGCCGATGGCGCTGGCCGCATGTCGAGTTGAGGTTTCAATGAACGGCGAGTTTGCCATCCGCACCGAGGATGGCGCCGAGGCTGAGTATTCATCCCGGCCGATCAACTGGAAGCTGGAGCAGACCGTTGCCGGTCTGCGTGCCGCGCGCGCCGAATGGCGCAACCATTCCGGGCGCAATCCCGAACTGGGCGGCCGTGAGCTGCCGTCGCGCCAAGCCATGGCGGCGATTCTCAGCGGGCTGTGTGGTGCGTTGTTCCCCATGCGCCTGGGCCCGGCCGAACTGCGCGAAGAAAGCGAAGACTATTACGTTGGCCATACCCTGGACCGCGCGTTGAACGCGCTGGTGGCGCAGGTGCGTATGGAGCTGCGCTATGCGGCGCGCCAGCGAGGTGATAACGCCGGTGATGTGGATTGCCAGGCCGTGGCCATCGTCCGCGACTTCGCGGCGGCGCTGCCGGCCCTGCGCCGCTTGCTCGATCAGGATGTGGTGGCGGCCTTCAACGGCGACCCGGCGGCGCGCAGCGTCGATGAGGTGCTGCTTTGCTACCCGGGCGTGCTGGCGATGATCTACCACCGCCTGGCCCATCATCTGTATCGCGCCGGCCTGCCGCTGTTGGCACGTATCGCCGCGGAAACCGCCCATGGCGCCACCGGCATCGACATCCACCCGGGGGCGCAGATCGGCCACAGCTTCTTTATCGATCACGGCACCGGCGTGGTGATCGGCGAGACGGCGATCATCGGCAACCACGTGCGTATCTACCAGGCGGTGACCCTGGGCGCGAAGCGCTTCACCAGCGATGAAAGTGGCCAGTTGCACAAGGGCCAGCCGCGCCACCCGATCGTCGAAGACAATGTGGTGATCTACGCCGGCGCCACGATTCTGGGGCGCATCACCATTGGCAAAGGTTCGGTAATCGGCGGTAACGTCTGGCTTACCCGCAGCGTAGAGCCTGGTAGTAACGTATCTCAGGCCAGCGCTGAGCGAAGTGGATGCTGAACCAGGCTGGCTTGATGTCTGTCATATAACAGACACGCAGACTTCATAGACTCGGTTCGAGACCAAAGAGAGAAAGGAGAAAGAGATGGACGATTATCAGGAAGAGCTGCTCGAGTCCCGTGCCGTGGAACAGGACGTACCCGAGTTCGCTGAAGACGCCACCGAGCTGTAACAGCTCGCTTGCGGCGGGGATGGAGACTGCAACGGCAAACCGTTCGGCCCATTTGCCAGAATCAACAGAAAAGGCCCGATGCGCATGCATCGGGCCTTTTCGTTGTAGCGCTGTTTTCAGCCGCGTGGCTCTCGACAGCTTGTCATTGCGCGAGCGCTTTGACCAGGCTGTCGACATTGCCTTCCAGCTCGGCCACTGGATCGTCTTGCTCGGTTTCCAGCACCAGCAGCGGCACACCGGCGGCCTTGATCGCATCTTCCACCGGTTTGGGCGGGTTGCGGTGGGCCAGTACCAGGGCCACGTCGTCTGCCTGCAGGGCGCCTGTCAGCGACCGCAGGGCTTCGCCATCCCAGTCGCGGTCATCCCGGCTGTCGCTGCTGACCAGGTCCAGATTGAGGCCGCTGATCAGGTAATCCAGGCGATCACTCAGGCTGTACACGGACAGGTTGTCGGCCTTGGCCAACTCGCGCTCGCTGTGGGCATTGAGCTTGAGCAGGCGCTGCTTGAGGGCGGCGAGGTTCTGCTCGACCTTGGCCTTGGCGTCCGGCGCCAGGCGCACCAGGTCGGCAGCCATCACGTCGGCCATGCGCCCCATGTTGTTGATCGCCAGCCAAGGGTGGCCCGCCAGGTCGTTGTCGCCGGCGCTTTCGGCCTGGATGGCGATACCGGGCAGGGCACCGTCCACCGGGCGCGCGGCGTCGATCTCGACGATACGGATATTGCTGCGCCGGGCCATGGGGTAGAGCGGGTCTTCGGCCCACAGCGAGCGCAGGGCGATGGCCGCATCGGCATCGACGGCGACCTTCTGCAGCGCGGCAGCGCCGCGCCCGGCGAAATACGACACCTGGCGGCTGGCCGGCAGGGTGGCGGGGGCGGCGCGCTCGATGTGCACCTCTGTGCCGTCGAGCAAGTCAGTGGCCAGGCCAAAGGTGATCGGCTGCGAAACCAGGACGGTGACGTCCTTTGCCAGGGCGAGGCCGGGCAGGCTGAGGAGCAGGGCGAGGCCCAGTTGGTGGAGTCGATGGGTCATCCCAGGTTCCCTTTCAAGCTTGGTACGACGCCGCGCGCGATGGCGGCGAGGGCGAAGGCGATACCGGCGATCATGATGATCGCGGCGCCGGAGGGGATCGGCAGATCCAGCACGATGGGCAGCAGAATGCCGAGCAAGGTGCTGACGGTGGCGATCAGCACCGAGAGCCAGAAGAAGCCTTTCAGCGACTGGCTGAGCAGGCGCGCGGCGGCCGCCGGAATCACCAGCAGGGCGCCGACCAGAATCGCGCCGATGACCTTGACCGCCGCCACGGTGATCAGCGTCACCAGGATCACGAACAGGTAATCCAGGGTCTTCACCGCTACGCCGCGCACCGCCGCCAGCTGCGGGTTGAAGCTGGCCAGCATGATGCGGTTGTACAGCGGCAGGGCCAGGCCCATGACCAGGCCACCGACCACCAGCAGCACCAGCAGGTCGGTGCCGTTGACCGTGAGCACCGAGCCGAACAGCACGTTTTCCAGAATGTGCACGTTGATCCGCCCGGCCAGCACCAGCAGCAGGCTGGCGCCCATGGCCAGGGACACCGACAGGAACACGCCGATCAGCGTGTCTGGCGCCAGGCCCGTGCGGTTGCGCAGGTAGTTGAGCAGGATGCCGAACAGCAAGGCGTAGCCGAACAGGGCGCCATAGGGGCCGGTGTAGGGTTCGCCCAGCAGGATGCCGATGGCCACGCCGGTCAGTGCGGCGTGGCCGACCGCTTCGGAGAAGAACGCGAAGCGCTTGACCACCACCAGGGTGCCGAGGCCGCCCAGCACCGGGCCGATCAGCAGGCCGGCGAGCAACGCATTGACCACGAAACCGTAGGCCAGCGCGCCTGGCAGGTAGCCGGAAGAGGCCCAGCCCTGGATCAGCAGGCGAAATTGTTCATAGTCGATCATGGCTGGACGGCCTCCACGGTGCGTGCGTGGGTGGAGAACAGGCCGAGCAGGCGCTCCGGGGTCAGGGCTTCGCCGGGTGGCGCATCGAACAGCACCCGGCGGCTGAGACCGGTAACGCGGTCGGCGAGGCGCTTGACCGCTTCCAGGTCGTGCTCGATCCACAGTACGCTGATGCCGGCGCGGCGCCAGTCACCGAGCAGGCGCTCGAACACCTGGATGCCGGCCTCGTCGAGGGCCGACATCGGCTCGTCGAGCACCAGCAATTGCGGTGCGGGGATCAGCCCCTGGGCGAGCAACACGCGCTGGCGCTCGCCGCCGGACAGCGCGCCCATGCGCCGCTTGCGCTTCTCCAGCATGCCGACGCGGGCCAGGGCCTCATCGATGGGTTTGGCGAAGTGTTTGGACAGGCCAAGAAAAGCCGGGCGGCGCTGGCACATGGCAGCCATGAAATCGTCCACGGTCATCGGCAGGCCACGGTCGAATTCCAGCGCCTGGGGCACGTAGCCGATGGTGCCGACGGCGCCGGGCCACTGCAGGCTGAGTTTGCCCTGGTGGGGCATCTGGCCGAGCAGGGTCTTGATCAGCGAGCTCTTGCCACCACCGTTGGGGCCGACCAACGCATGCACGCTGCCCGGCTGCACCGTGAAGCTGACGTTGTCGAGAATCTGCGTGCGGCCGAGTACCAGGCTGACCTGCTGGAAGTCGATGGCCGGGCCGACTGCCGCCACACTGAGGTTTTCTGCCGCGGTCATTGGCCGGCTTCCTGAATGGCGCGCACCACGGTGTTCATGTTGTCCGCCATTTCCTTCTCGTACTTCTCGGCGCTGTATTCGCCGTAGGAAATGTGCGACAGCGGGTAGAGCTTGACGCCGGATTCGCGCTGGATGGTGTCGACGTAGGTGGACGGGAAGTCCAGCTCGGAGAAGATCACCTTCACGTCCAGCTCGCGCAGTTGGTCGATGGTCTTTTTCAGCTGGCTCGGGCTCGGCTCGATACCGTGGGCCGGCTCGACCACCGCGGTGACTTCCAGGCCGAACTCGCGCAACAGGTAGTCGTAGGCCGCGTGCACGGTGGCTACGCGCAGGTCGGCGTTGGGCGCTTCGGTCAGCTGGGAGAGGGCGTCGGCGCGCAGTTTGCGCAGGCGTTTGCCGTAGGCGCGGGCGTTCTGGGTGTAGGTCTTGGCGTTGTCCGGGTCGAGCTTGCCGAGCTCGCGGGCGATGTTGTTGACCTGGGCGATGGAGGCACTGATCGACAGGAAGGTGTGCGGGTTGACCACCTTGCCGGCACCGCGGGCGGCAATCCCGGTGGCCGCCAGCAGCGGCACGTTGGCGTTGGCTTCGATCACGTCGATATCCGGCTTCTCGCTGGCGGCGATCATGCGGTCGGCGAAGTCGTCATGCCCCACGCCGTTGAGCACCACCACGTCCAGCGTGCCGATGCGCTTGATGTCTTCGGCGCGCGGCTCGTAGGCGTGGGGGTTGAAACCGGCGGGAATCAGCGGCACCACCTCGGCCTTGTCGCCGACGATGTTGGCCACGTAGCTGTAGTAGGGGTGCAGGGTGATACCGATGCGCAGCTTGGCATCGGCGACGCTGGCAGCGCCGAGCAGCAGCAGGGCGCACAGGCCGCTGCTCAGGCGTGGCAGCAGCTGGCGAGCGCGGGAAAAGCGGGAAATGGGCATGGGCGGGCGGTCTTCTGTCGGGTGAGTCGGAGGCGGTCAGTGGCGGTGTTGCCGGGTGACACCTGCGTCGTACTGGGAGGCGATCTGCTGCCAGCCGGCAGCGATCAGGCTTTGCGCGTCCAGACTGGAAGGCGCGCTGGCGCCGTTGCGGTTGAGCCAGACGTCGGCCTGCTCATGCTCGGTGTCGAGCAGCATCAGCAGCGAGCCGGCAACCTCCAGTGCCTGGCTGGCGCCGAAGTAGGCCGGCTGGTCGCCGGGCAGCAATTGCCAGGCGTGGCTGCCGCGGCTGGTGGCACTGGCGTCGGCCACGAACGGTGGGAAGCCTTCGTCGGCCAGCTCTGCGGGCGTCAGCAGCGCTTGCTCTTCGTCGCGGCGGATGCGGATCTCGTCGGCGGCCACCCGCAGGTCGGCGTAGATGCCTTGCTCGGCAGCGGTGAGGTCGCGGCGGGCGTCGATCTGATGGCTTTCGATGCGGGTTTCGCTATCGGTTTCGCCATGCCAGGCGACCACGCAACCGGCCGCCAGCACGATGACCAGGCACAGCAGCAGCACGTAGAGGGTTTCATGCCCCGCACCGGCGGGGCGTACGGCCTGAACCGTCATGGGGCGTCGATTTCCGAGTGGTCGATTTCGACGATGTGGCCGGGGCCGGCGTCGAACAGCACGTAGAACTCGCCCTCGGGCTTCTTGAAGGTCAGGGTCGAGTCCTCGGCGAGCTTGCCGGGCACCAGGATGCTTTCGTCATAGCCGATCACATCCAGGGTCACCCCTGGGGCGCCGCTGCCGTCGGAAAAACCGCCGGTGCAGCGAATGTTCTCGGCATCGACGGCTTCGCACTGGCACATCGGGTTGTGGGCCAGGGCCAGGCCACTGAGTGACAGCAGGGCGATACCTGCGGCGCTGCGCAGGACGTTGGGCTTGATCATGGTTTGCCTCCTTGTTGTTTCTGCAG
Organism: Pseudomonas sp. G34; assembly: GCF_031119625.1. GTDB lineage: Bacteria > Pseudomonadota > Gammaproteobacteria > Pseudomonadales > Pseudomonadaceae > Aquipseudomonas. The sequence goes on along the minus strand of NZ_JAVHZV010000018.1, from coordinate 172,611 downwards.
CCACGCGACGGTGGCCGGGGATGCCTGTTCGAGCGGCACGGCGGCCTGGTGTACGGAGCCGTCCCAGCCCTCCATGGTGATCCACAGTTCGGCGTCGGTTTTGGTGCGGGTCGGCAGCGGCACGGTGGCGCCCATGCGGTAGGCGCTGCCGAAGAAGATGCCGCCGGCGGCGCGCAGGCTGCGCGGCTTGCCGATGCGCAGGTAGGTGGCCTTGACCTGGCTGATGCATTCCTTGCACAGCGCGCCGGTGAAGATCTTCATGTAGCCGGCCGGGCCGTCGAGCTCTGGCGGCGCGGCGCGAAATTCGGCCAGGGTGATCGACCAGGGACCCACCGGCACCTCGCCGATGGTGCGTTCGCCCAGGCCACTGGTGCCGCGAAACAGTGCGACGTCATGGAAATACCGGGGCATGAAGCCCAGCGGAATGAGCACCAGCAGGATGTTGATGTGGAAGCGCCACTTGTGCCAAAAGCGGCTCAGCGGCGAGGCGGGTTGTGCTGCCATGGCCTTGCTCATGCCTTGACCTCCGCGTTGTCGCCGAGGGCTGCTGCGGCGCGGGTGCGCGCCGGGCGCTTGATCACCTTGGCGGTGGCCTGGGCGGTGCGCTTGGTCCAGATCAGCAGGCCGCTGAGCACCATCATGCTCAGCACCAGGCCGAAGAAGAACCAGATCATCTTCACCCACAGGCCGCCGAAGTCACCGGTGTGCAGCGGACGCATCGACTCGGTGACGAACTCCAGCTTGGAACGGTCTTCGAGCAGACGCTGCTGGGCCACTTCACCGGTGTAGGGGTTGATCGAGGCGCTCTGCATCATCAGCGGGTACCAGCCGCGGCCGCCGACGGCGATATGGTCGTAGGCGTTGCTGGGCAGGCGGGTGAAGCTGACGTCCAGGCTCGGCACCTTGCCGATGGCGATACGCGCCGCTTCGTCGATGTCGAGCATCGGGATCGGCTCGCCGGGCCGCACGATCGGCACGTCCTCACGGGCCACCACGGCCGGTACGCCTTCGGTGGAGATGGAAATCTGGTTGTCGAACAGGATCGCCTGGATCAGGAACCAGATGCCGGTGATCGATACCACGGCGATGAACCAGATCGACCAGATGCCGCTCAGGCGATGGAAGTCGCCCCAGAAGATCCGCGCGCCCTGGTTGAAGCGCAGGCGCGGCTTGAAGAAGCCTTTCCAGAATTTTTTGTAAACCACCAGGCCGGTGATCAGCGACAGCAGCATGGGGATGCCCATCATCGACACCAGGTACCAGCCCCAGCTGAAGCCATTGGTGAACGGCACCAGCCACCAGCCGTGCAGGGCGCGGGTGAACTGGCGGAAATCGAACTCGGGGCTCACACCCTGGATGGCGCCGGTGTACGGGTTGACGTAGAGGGTCGGGTTGCTGCCGTCGGGGTAGCTGACCTCCGCGGTGAGGGCGAAGTGCGATTCGTCCGGGCGGGTGATGGACTCCACCACCAGCTCCGGCTCGGCTTTCCTGATCTCGGCCAGTACCTGGCCGAAGGTCAGCAGCTCGGCGTCGTCGGACGGCTTGCTGGCGCGCACGTCGGGGTTGGCCAGCCAGACGATTTCCTGGCTGACCACCGCCAGGGTGCCGGTGACGCAAACGATCAACACGAAGAACCAGATCGGCAGGGCGAGCCAGCTGTGAACCAGAAACCAGATTTTCGAGCGCGACTTCTTGGACATGGAATATCAGTCTTGTCTGAGCCCTCGCACGGCGAGTGAAAAGGGCGATTTAGGTACGAACGAAACCTCGCCAGCTTGTGGCCAGCGAGGTGAGGAACCGGTGAGACGCGACCGCAATCGCGCACAAATGGATCCGCTATCTACTAAGACGGGTGAGAAGCGTAAAACCCGCAGCCGCAAATGAAAATAGTTATTTTATAGATTCAGATGCGCTGTTGCTGGTTTGCCGGTAGCTGCGGCGCATTTCTCCCGGCGGGCGCTTGAGCCAGCGCTTGAAGGCGCGCTGGAAGGCTTCGGCAGACGCGAAGCCGAGCAGGTAGGCGATTTCACCGAAGGACAGCTCGGTGTCGCGTACATAGGCGACCGCCAGATCGCGGCGGGTTTCGTTGACGATGGCGCTGAAACGCGTGCCTTCTTCGGCCAACCGCCGGCGCAACGTCCAGGCCGGAAGCTGCAGCTGGCGAGCGATATCGTCCATGTCCGGTTCGCGGCCATGCAGGCGCGGGCCTAGCAACTGGATGACCCGGTCACGCATGTTTTGCGGCCGAGTCAGGCGCTGCAATTCCTGCTCGCAAAGTTGTAACAATTCATGCCAGGTGCCGGGGCAGTGCAGTGGATTGCGCAAATTCAGCGCTTGCTGGTCGAGCCGTAGGCCGTTGAAGTCGGCGTCGAAGGTGGGCGAACAGGCGAACTCCAGTGGGTAGCGCTCGGCGTAATCGGGGGCCGTGAATTCCAGCTGCAGCGCCTGGGCCGCCAGCGGCGTATGGGCGAGGGCACCCAGTTGCTGCAGCCAGGCGGCCAGTACGGTGTCGACCACGAAACGGTTGTAGACGTTGTACGGGCCGATGGAGTGAAAGCGCAGCCAGGCGCCGCCGCTGTCTTCGTGCAGGCTGCAGCGGCCGCGGTAGTTCGAGGCGTACAGGGCCTCGAAACGGATCAGCGTGCGGGCGGCCTCGCGCACCGTGGGGGCCTGGACCGCGGTGATACCGGCCAGGCCAAGCCGGTGCAGGTAGGCGAAGCGGCCCATCAGCAGGCCAAGCGCCGGCTCGCCAGTCAGCGCGATGGCCGCGTGGCCCAGGTGCATGTAACGCGGGATCGACAGCCGCGCGCGGGGTTCGGCGAGGCGCGCGGCATCGAAACCGTAGTGCTCGAGCAACGGCTGCGAGGCATGGCCCAGGTGCTCGACGGCATCGGCCAGGCTGTACAGATAGCCGACGGAGAGGTCGCCCAGGCGGATGGCGGCAGGTTTCATGGCGAGGCGTCGCACGGATGAAGGTGCGCCAGCGTAGCCCGGTGGCCTTGGCAGTGCCAACTTCGCTGTCAGTTTTGATCAGTAGTTTGTCAATTACGATCATTGAGCAGGCGCATCTGCTTCACTATCGTCTGTGCCATACGACCGCTGCCCGCGCAGGCTGCGGCAATTCCGTGATTGACGCCGATGGATCTGACCATGACCGCCTACCCGCACCTGCTCGCTCCCCTGGATCTGGGTTTCGTCACCCTGAAGAACCGCACCCTGATGGGCTCCATGCACACCGGCCTGGAGGAGAAGCCCGGCGGCTTCGAGCGCATGGCGGCGTATTTCGCCGAACGCGCTCGCGGCGGTGTCGGGCTGATGGTCACCGGTGGCATCGCGCCGAACGAAGAGGGCGGCGTGTACGCTGGCGCCGCCAAGCTGAGCACGCCCGAAGAAGCGGACAAACACCGCATCGTCACCGATGCCGTGCACGCTGCCGACGGGTTGATCTGCATGCAGATCCTGCACGCCGGGCGCTATGCCTACAGCCCCAAGCAGGTGGCGCCGAGTGCCATCCAAGCGCCGATCAACCCGTTCAAGCCGCAGGAGCTGGACGAGGCGGGCATCGAGAAACAGATCGCCGACTTCGTCAATTGCGCGGTGCTGGCTCGGCAGGCCGGTTACGACGGCGTGGAAATCATGGGGTCCGAAGGCTACTTCATCAACCAGTTCCTGGTCGCCCATACCAACCAGCGCAGCGACCGCTGGGGCGGCAGTTACGCCAACCGCATGCGCCTGCCGGTGGAAATCGTGCGCCGCGTGCGTGAGGCCGTGGGCAGCGACTTCATCATCATCTATCGCCTGTCGATGCTCGATCTGGTCGAAGGCGGCAGCAGCTGGGACGAAGTCGTGGTGCTGGCCAAGGCCATCGAGGCGGCGGGCGCCACGCTGATCAACACCGGCATCGGCTGGCACGAGGCGCGTATCCCGACCATCGCCACCAAGGTGCCGCGTGCGGCATTCACCAAGGTTACCGCCAAGCTGCGGGGCGAGGTGTCGATCCCGCTGGTTACCACCAACCGCATCAACACCCCGGAAGTGGCCGAGCAGGTGCTGGCCGAGGGCGACGCCGACATGGTGTCGATGGCGCGGCCCTTCCTCGCCGACCCGGAGTTCGTCAACAAGGCCGCCGCCGGCCGCGCGGATGAGATCAACACCTGCATCGGCTGCAACCAGGCGTGCCTCGACCACACCTTTGCCGGCAAGCTGACCACCTGCCTGGTCAACCCGCGGGCCTGCCACGAAACCGAGCTGAACTACATCGCCACCACGGCGGTGAAGTCGATTGCCGTGGTCGGCGCCGGCCCGGCTGGGCTCGCCGCCGCTACCGTGGCCGCCGAGCGTGGGCACCGCGTAACCCTGTTCGATGCGGCGGGGGAAATCGGCGGCCAGTTCAACGTGGCCAAGCGCGTGCCGGGCAAGGAGGAGTTCTTCGAGACCCTGCGCTACTTCAAGCGCAAGCTGGAAACCACCGGCGTCGACCTGCGCCTGAACACCCGGGTGAGCGCGGGCGAGTTGCTGGCCGGCGGCTTCGACGAGGTGATCCTGGCGACCGGTATCGTGCCGCGCACGCCGGCCATCCCAGGTGTCGAACATGCCAAGGTGATCAGCTACCTGGACGCCATCCTGGGGCGCAAGCCGGTGGGCCAGCGCGTTGCGGTGATCGGTGCCGGCGGCATCGGCTTCGACGTCAGCGAGTTCATCACCCACGCCGGCCCGGCCACCAGCCTGGATCGTGAGGCGTTCTGGAAAGAATGGGGCATCGACCCGGCGCTGCACGCCCGTGGTGGCGTCGCCGGGGTGCGGCCGCAAATCGAGCCCGCGGCGCGCCAGGTGTTCCTGCTGCAGCGCAAGAAGAGCAAGGTCGGCGACGGCCTGGGCAAGACCACCGGCTGGATCCATCGCGCCGGCCTGAAGAACAAGCGGGTGCAGATGATCAATGCCGTGGAATACCTGCAGATCGACGACGCGGGCCTGCATATCCGCGTGGCCGACGGCGAGCCCCAGGTATTGCCGGTGGATACGGTGATTCTCTGCGCCGGTCAGGACCCGTTGCGCGAGCTGCAGGACGAACTGCTTGCCGGCGGTGCGTCGGTGCACCTGATCGGCGGCGCCGACGTGGCCGCCGAGCTGGATGCCAAGCGCGCGATCAACCAGGGCTCGCGGTTGGCGGCAGAACTCTAGGAACCTGTGCGCGACCTTTTTTAGGCATTGGAGAGGCTGTTACAAGGCAAAAGCGGACGTTCCCCGCGTAGGGTGGACAACGCTCTTTTTGTCCACCATTGCGCTCGCAGAGCGGTGGACGGATCGGGCCGCGTAGGTGAAGCGTCGTCCACCCTACGGAAGGCCGCTATCGCCACTTTGCAGTCAAAGCGCTGCAGTCGAGCGGAGAGATCGTGAACAGGCGCTGAATTTGCACTTTCGCCAAGGCTCTACCGAATCGGTCACAGTTCTGCGGCGCCGTTCGTCACGCAGCTGAATGACTGCCAACCGGGTCACACCGGCTGTAACGGATTGTCGCCTAGACTTGCCTGGCTGCCGCCTCACCGCGGCCGCATACATGGACCGAGAACCGTTATTCGCCTGGAGAACATCGATGAGCAAGCCGCAACTGATCGAGGCCGTGATGTTCTTCGCCCCGGACGGCAGCATTGGCAAGCAGATGTTCTACACCGAATTCGAGACGCTGCTCGATGGCCTGGTGAAGATGCCGGCCTTTGCCGACGAGCAGGTGCGTGCGGTGTACGTGGTGATCAGCGGCCGCCTGCAGATTCGTTCGGCGGTGTTCTTCTACCTGGATTTCGATGAAACCGGCGCGCCCGACGCTGGCTGGAATATTCCCCTGCAGCAGATGGCCGAGCGTGCCGGGCGCGGTCCCGACCTGGGCGCCGGGCCGATTCGCCTGGGCTGCCGCAGCCAGTGCCCGGTGTCCTGGCACCAGATGCACCTCTGGGATCCCAGCCTGGTGCCCGGCAACAACGACCTGGCTACCTTGCGCGACACGGTGCGGGTCAACAGTCTCGGCATCCTGCTGCAGGAAGAGGAAACCCCGGCCGTGGCGCCCGAGCGGCTGCAGGTGGCCTCGGAGGATCAGTGGTACGCCGTCGACCCAGCCCGCGACATGGCCGAAAAGCTGGCCGAGCGGCTGTCCCACGATTACCGGCAGAAGGCCGCGCAGCTGGTTCGCCAGCAGCGCGAGCGGTTATCCGCTCAGGCCCTTGAACACCAGACCGAGCTGACGCGCGTTGCCGCCCGCAGCGATGCACAGCTGGCCGAGCTGCAGGGCCAGATGCAGGCCCTGCGCCAGGCGCTGCGTCAGCAGGAAGGGTTCAACCAGAAACTGAAAGCCCAACTGGCCGAGCAACTGGCAGCCCAGCAGAGCGAACGTGAAGAGATGGCGGTGCGGGTGCGCGCTGCCGAGCGCCACGCCCGCACCGAGCGCGAGATCCTGCGCGAACAGTTCGACGAAGAGTTGCACGCGCGCCTTCTCGCCACCCAGGCGGCGGCCGAGGAGCAGGCGCGCCGTCGTGAGGGCGAAGCTGCCCAGCGCGGCGCCAGCCAGGTGCTCGAACGCCTGGCCGCGCAAGGCGTGGTGTTCGTGGTGTTCCACCCGGGCGCCGGGCACCTGACCGTGCCGCTGCAGGATGTCGACCGCTACCTGGCCAGCCCCCTGGCCTATGCCGCGAGCAAGTGCTTCGTAGCGGAAAGCCAATATCGTCAGTGGCTCGAGCACTATCAGCGGCCCCGTTGCGAAGGTTTGCAGGCGGAGGGTCAGCGCTGCGACGTCGCCCTCGAACGGGTCGAGACGCCCGGGCGTTTCGTGGCCGGTGAATCCAACTGCTGCATGCTGCACAAGGCCGCCCGCCTGCGTACCGTCGGCTAAGTTAAACTCACGGCCTTTTTCCGGGCCGTCCGTTCATGATCTCGATACCACGTGCAGCCATCGATGCCTGGCATCCCCAGGCGCCGCTGCAGCGCCTGCATTTCGACTGGTTGGCCGGGGTCGAGCTGGCGGTGCTGCGCCTGGATCTGATCGACCCGCTGATCAGCGGCAACAAGTGGTTCAAGCTCGCCCCCCATCTACGTCGCGCCGCTGAGCAGGGTGCGCGCGGCATCATCAGCCTGGGCGGCGCCCACTCCAATCACCTGCATGCGCTGGCCGCTGCCGGGCAACGCTTTTCCTTCGCCACCGTTGGCCTGTTGCGCGGCGATCCGCAGGACACGCCTACCGTTGCCGATCTGCAGCGGTTCGGCATGCAGCTGCACTGGCTGGGTTACGGCGGCTATCGCCAGCGGCATCGCGCTGCGTTCTGGACACCCTGGCTGGCGCGTTATGCGGATTTTCTGGCAGTGCCCGAGGGTGGCGGTGGGCTGCCGGGCGCCCTGGGCTGTGCGGGCTTGCCGGCGATGGTCGCCTCGCAATTGCCGGCACTCGGCTGGGACGATTACCACGGCTGGTGGCTGGCCGCCGGTACCGGCACCACCCTGGCCGGGCTGGTGATGGGCGAGGGCGGGCAACGTACCGTGCACGGCGCCCTGGCGGTGCCGCTGGACCATGGCGTGCCCGAGCAGGTGCGCGCGCTACTGGCCGAGGCGGGGCGTGGCCCCGGCGGATACCAATTGCTGGAGGCCTGCCGTGGTGGCTTCGCGCGTCAGGATGCCGAGCTGCTGGCCTTCATGGCGCAGAGCGAGGCGCAAACGGGTCTGCCGCTCGAGCCGCTGTATACCGCCAAGGCGCTGCTGGCCCTGCGTGAGGCTATCGAACGAGGCGAGGTCGAGGCGGGCACACGGCTGATCTTCGTGCATACCGGCGGCTTGCAAGGTCGCTGCGCAGCTGCCGCTTCAGCTCGTTGAGGGCGGCGCGGCACCTGGCTCGGTACCGCTGGCAGGCCAGGCGTCGGCTATCAGAAAGATCCGCTGGCGCTCGGCAAGCGAGCCGCTGCCATCGGGTTGCAGGTCGACCAATAGCTGTGCGCCGGCATCTGCCGCCAGGCCGTCCCGCCACACCTGCAGCTGCGTGCCGGACCACCCTTGCGCTGCAGGCAGTTTCGCGGGCGCCAGCCAGGCGCTCCGGGGCAGCGGTTGCCAGCGTGCATCCGGGTACTCGGCCCGTAGCGCCGGCCATTGCTGGCGGTGCAGCCAGGCGCCACGCAGGTGCGCCGGCTCAGCCTCTGCCGGCGGTGCGCAAGGCCGTTCATAGGGGTAGAACAGATAGCCGCCTAGCCACATCGAGGCCTGGACCGGCGTGCTGGCCAACGCCTGCAGTGCCTGCTGCGCCTCTGCCGAGGCCGACAGCGGCAGCTGATGGCTCGCGAGGTGTTCGAGCTTCAGATCCAGGCGGTCGCGACCGCCCGGGCCGATCCAGTGGTGCGGCGCCAGAGGCGGCTGGCCCAGATAGAGTTTGATCGCCAGCTCCACATGGTGCACGCCGCTGGCATCGCGCAGCAGCAGGTCCAGCTCGCCGAGGGTATGGCCGCCCTGGCGAATCGGCAGGTTGGCGGCCAGCACCTCGATGCCCGGCGCCGCCTGCAGGGCGAACTGCCACAGGCGCTCGTAGTAGAGACCCAGACGGCGCACCGAACTGCGCGACAGCCATTCGTGCAGTGCCTGCGGCGCCCCATCCTGGCGTTGCAGCCAATCGGCCAGCCGGCCCGGTTCTGCAGCCCAGCCCGAGTCGGCCAGTGGGTGGCGCTGCGGCCAGGGCGTATGGGCGAGCAGCGGTGGCGACAACAGCGTCCAGGCCAGATCACGCACGGCAGGTTCGCTGAGGTGGCGGGGCAGGTCGGCAAGCGTGTAGAAGGGATTCATCGCAGCAGCATAGGCTTTTGCTGGGGTTGGCGTCAGGGTTTGCTGGCGCAGGGAGCTTTCACACATAATCAATTGACTAGAGCCAGAGCCTTGCGGGAGCCCCATGGAGCAGTTTCGTAATATCGGCATCATCGGCCGCCTGGGCAGCACCCAGGTGCTCGACACCATTCGCCGCCTGAAAAAATTCCTGCTCGAGCGTCAGTTGCACGTGATTCTCGATGACACCATTGCCGAAGTGCTGCCGGGCCATGGCCTGCAGACCTCGGCGCGCAAGCATCTGGGTGAGTTTTGCGACCTGGTGATCGTGGTCGGCGGCGACGGCAGCATGCTCGGCGCCGGTCGCGCCCTGGCGCGCCACAAGGTGCCGGTGCTGGGTATCAACCGCGGCAACCTGGGCTTTCTCACCGACATCCGCCCCGATGAGCTGGAGTCCAAGGTCGCCGAGGTGCTGGAAGGCAATTACCTGACCGAGAACCGCTTTCTGCTGGAAACCGAGGTACGCCGGCATTCCGAGGCGATCGGCCAGGGCGATGCGCTCAACGACGTGGTGCTGCACCCGGGCAAGTCGAACCGGATGATCGAGTTCGAGCTGTATATCGATGGCCAGTTCGTCTGCAGCCAGAAGGCCGACGGGCTGATCGTCGCCACGCCGACCGGCTCCACGGCCTATGCGCTGTCGGCGGGCGGGCCGATCATGCATCCCAAGCTCGATGCCATCGTCGTGGTACCCATGTACCCGCACACGCTGTCCAGCCGGCCGATCGTGGTGGATGGCAACAGCGAGCTGAAGATCGTCGTTTCCAAGGACCTGCAGCTCTACCCGCAGGTATCGTGCGACGGCCAGAACCATTTCACCTGTGCACCGGGCGACACCATCACGGTGCGCAAGAAGTCCCAGAAGCTGTGCCTGATCCATCCGCTGGATCACAACTACTACGAGGTCTGCCGTACCAAGCTGGGCTGGGGTAGCCGACTCGGCGGAGGCGACTGATGCAGCTCGATCCGTCTCGCGGTTATGACCTGATCGGTGATGTGCACGGTTGCGCCAATACCCTGGTGCGCCTGCTCGAACGCATGGGTTACCGCCGCCAGAACGGTGTCTGGCGCCACCCCCAGCGCATGGCGATCTTCCTCGGCGACCTGATCGATCGCGGCCCGCGCATTCGCGAATCCGTGCACCTGGTGCACGACATGGTGCGCGCCGGCGAGGCGCTGTGCATCATGGGCAATCACGAGTTCAACGCCCTGGGCTGGATGACCCCGGCGCCACCGGGCTGCGGGCGCGCGTTCGTGCGCGAGCACACCGCGCGGCATGAGCGGCTGATCGGCGAAACCCTGCGGCAGTTCGAGGCCTACCCGCACGAGTGGCGCGACATGCTGGCGTGGTTCTTTGAGCTGCCGCTGTTTCTCGATGCCGGCCATTTCCGCGTGGTGCACGCCTGCTGGGACGAGGACATGATCGCCTCGCTGCGCCAGCAGTTCCCGGATGGCTGCATCGACGAACATTTCCTGCAGGCTTCGGCCGTGCCCGGCAGCTACGCCTGCACGGTGCTCGACCGGTTGCTGCGCGGCACCGACATGCGCCTGCCCGGTGGGCTGACCATGACCAGCAGCGACGGCTTCACCCGCTCGTTCTTCCGCACCAAGTTCTGGGAAGGCAACCCGCTGACCTACGGCGACGTGCAGTTCCAGCCCGACCCGTTGCCCGAGCAGGTGGCCTGCCTGCCGCTCAGCGCAGAGGACAAGGCCCGGCTGCTGACCTACGGCGCCGAGCAGCCGCCGTTGTTCGTCGGCCACTACTGGCGCAGCGGCACGCCGGCGCCGATCTGCCCGAATATCGCCTGCCTGGATTACAGCGCGGTGATGTACGGCAAGCTGGTGGCCTACCGGCTGGATCAGGAAACCCGTCTGGACCCGGCCAAGTTCGTCTGGGTCGAAGTGGAAAAGCCGGAGGCTGGCCAATGAGCCCGGTGATCGCCCTGCGCGCGCCGCTGGAGCAGGATCTGGCGGCGTTCATCAGCCTGCTGGCCAGGCTGGGTGTGCCGCACCGGGTGGCCGAGCAGGGCAACGAGCAGGTGCTCTGGGTAGCGGACGAACAGATCGCTGCCCAGGTACGCGAGCTCTATGCACGGGCGCCCGAGGGCGATCCGAATCTGCAGCCACTGCGCCCGCCGGTTGCCAGCACGCGGCCGGGCATCGCTGCCCAGGCCAGGCGCAGCCCGCTGACCCTGATCGTCCTGGCGCTGACCCTGCTGGTCGCGCTGCTGACCTGGGGCGGCGAAGACTACGACGTGGTGCGCTGGCTGAGCTTCGTCGACTTCCAGATCGAAGGGCAGTACATCTACTTCGGCACCTTTGCCCAGGTCGTCGACAGCGGCCAGTGGTGGCGCCTGCTGACCCCCATGTTGCTGCACTTCGGCATCCTCCACCTGGCGATGAACAGCCTGTGGTACTGGGAGCTGGGGCGGCGCATCGAGACGCGCCAGGGCGCGCTGATGCTGTTGCTGCTCACCCTGTGGTTCGGCCTGGCCGCCAACGTGGCGCAATACCTCTACGCCGGGCCCGCGCTGTTCGGCGGCCTGTCCGGCGTGCTCTACGGGTTGCTCGGCCACTGCTGGCTGTTCCAGTGGCTGGCGCCGAACGCGGCGTACAGGCTGCCGCGCGGTGTGCTGGTGAGCATGCTGGTGTGGCTGTTGATCTGCATGACCGGGGTGTTCGAGCTGTTGCAGTTCGGCGCCATCGCCAATGCCGCCCACGTCGGCGGGCTGGTCGCCGGTTGCTTGACCGGGCTGGTCGGAGGCTTCCTGGCCCGCCAGCTGGCGAGGCGCTGAGCGCCTCGGCTTGACCGGCCAGATAGGGTAGAATCGGGGCTTTTCCAGCCCCGGAGTCAGCCATGTCCTCCTTCGTCGAATTGATCCGCAACATCACCCCGGACGTGTATGAAAGCCTCAAGCTGGCCGTGGAGATCGGCAAGTGGCCCGATGGCCGCAAGCTGACCCAGGAGCAGAAGGAACTGAGCCTGCAGGCGATGATCGCCTGGGAAATCGAGAACCTGCCCGAGGATCAGCGCACCGGTTACATGGGCGCGTCCGAATGTGCCTCGAAGTCCGAGCCCGTCCCGAACATCCTGTTCAAGTCCTCGGAAACCCTGCACTGATGTTCGAAGTAGCCCGCGGCGCCCTGAGCAAGATGGCCACCCAGCTCGATGCGCCAGTGCAGTATGCATTTCGCCTCGGTGACGAGCAGATCGCCGTCAACCCGATGATCGGCAAGACCGTGCGCCTGGAGTTTCTCGGCGCGATTCATTGCAGCCATTGCGGCCGCAAGACCAAGACCAGCTTCAGCCAGGGCTACTGCTACCCGTGCATGCAGAAGCTCGCCCAGTGCGACCTGTGCATCATGAGCCCCGAGCGCTGCCACTATGACGCCGGCACCTGCCGTGATCCCGCTTGGGGCGAGCAGTTCTGCATGACCGATCACGTGGTGTACCTGGCCAACTCGTCGGGCATCAAGGTCGGTATCACCCGCGCCACGCAGATTCCCACCCGCTGGATCGACCAGGGCGCCACCCAGGCGCTGCCGATCATGCGGGTGGCCACGCGTCAGCAGTCCGGCTTCGTCGAAGACCTGCTGCGCAGCCAGGTGGCGGACAAGACCAACTGGCGCGCGCTGCTCAAGGGCGATGCGGCGCCGGTCGACCTGCTGCACGTGCGCGAGCAGATTTTCGACGCCTGCGCAGGCGGCATCACCAGCCTGCAAGAGCGCTTCGGCCTGCAGGCCGTGCAGCCGCTCAATGCGCAGAGCGTGGTGGAGATCCGTTACCCGATCGAGGGCTATCCTGCCAAGATCACCAGCTTCAACCTGGACAAGAATCCCGTCGCCGAAGGCACGTTGCTGGGCATCAAGGGCCAGTACCTGATGTTCGATACCGGCGTGATCAATATTCGCAAGTACACCGCTTACCAGATCGCTGCCAGCTGCGCCGCCTGACCGGCAGGCGCGGCTGACGCCATTCACCTGTCTGCCACGCCAGCTGGCGCGGCATCGAAGAGGTTTCCCATGCGCACCGAACAATCCAAGACCATCTACCTGAAGGACTATCAGGCGCCGGATTACCTGATCGACGAAACCCACCTGACCTTCGAGCTGTTCGAGGATCACACCCTGGTGCACGCCCAGCTGGTGATGCGCCGCAACCCGGCGTTGTCGGCCGAACTGCCGGCCCTGGTGCTGGACGGTCAGCAGCTGGAGCTGTTGCACCTCAAGCTCGATGACCGCGAACTGGCTGCCGGCGACTATCAGCTGACCGACAGCACGCTCAGCGTGCAGCCCACCCAGGCCAGCTTCGTGATCGACAGCACGGTGCGCATCCACCCGGAAAGCAACACCGCGCTGGAAGGGCTGTACAAGTCCAGCGGCATGTTCTGCACCCAGTGCGAGGCCGAGGGTTTCCGCAAGATCACCTACTACCTCGACCGCCCGGACGTGATGAGCAGCTTCACCACCACGCTCAGCGGCGACAAGCAGAAGTACCCGATCCTGCTCTCCAACGGCAACCCGATTGCCAGCGGCGAGGAGGGCGATGGTCGCCACTGGGCGACCTGGGAAGACCCGTTCAAGAAGCCGGCCTACCTGTTCGCCCTGGTGGCCGGTGACCTGTGGTGCGTGGAAGACAAGTTCACCACCATGAGCGCCCGTGAAGTGACGCTGCGCATCTACGTCGAGCCGGAAAACATCGACAAGGTGCAGCACGCCATGGACAGCCTGAAGAAGTCCATGAAGTGGGACGAAGAGGTGTATGGCCGCGAGTACGACCTGGACATCTTCATGATCGTCGCGGTCAATGACTTCAACATGGGCGCCATGGAGAACAAGGGCCTCAACATCTTCAACTCCAGCGCCGTGCTGGCCCGTGCCGAAACCGCTACCGACGCCGCCCACCAGCGCGTCGAGGCGATCGTCGCCCACGAGTACTTCCACAACTGGTCCGGCAACCGGGTGACCTGCCGCGACTGGTTCCAGCTGTCGCTCAAGGAAGGCTTCACGGTGTTCCGTGATGCCGCCTTCTCGGCGGACATGAACTCGGCCACGGTCAAGCGCATCCAGGACGTCGCCTACCTGCGCACCCACCAGTTCGCCGAAGACGCCGGCCCTATGGCCCACCCGGTGCGCCCGGATGCGTACATGGAAATCTCCAACTTCTACACCCTGACCATCTACGAGAAGGGTGCCGAAGTGCTGCGCATGATCCACACCCTGCTCGGCGCCGAGGCGTTCCGCAAGGGCTCGGACCTGTACTTCGAGCGCCACGACGGCCAGGCCGTGACCTGCGACGATTTCGTCAAGGCCATGGAGGATGCCAGCGGCCAGGACCTGACCCAGTTCAAGCGCTGGTACACCCAGGCCGGCACGCCGCGCCTGGCCGTCAGCGAAAGCTACGATGCTGCCGCGCAAACCTACACCCTGAGCTTCACCCAGAGCTGCCCGGCCACGCCGGGGCAGAGCGCGAGCAGCAAGCTGCCGTTCGTGATTCCGGTGGAGCTGGGCTTGCTGGACGGGCAGGGCAATGACCTGCCGCTGCGCCTGCAGGGCGAGGTCGCTGCCGTGGGGAGCAACCGCGTGCTGTCGGTCACCGAGGCGCAGCAGTCGTTCACCTTCGTCGACATGGCCGAGAAGCCGCTGCCGTCGCTGCTGCGCGGCTTCAGTGCACCGGTGAAGCTGCACTTCGCCTACGACCGTGACCAGCTGATGTTCCTCATGCAGCACGACAGCGACGGCTTCAACCGCTGGGAGGCCGGCCAGCAGCTCAGCGTGCAGGTGCTGCAGGAGCTGATCGGCCAATACCAGCGCGGCGAAGCGCTGGTGCTCGATGGGCGCCTGGTCAGCGCACTGCGCACCTTGCTGCAGGACGATTCGCTGGATCAGGCCATGGTTGCCGAGATGCTCTCGCTGCCCGGTGAGGCCTACCTCACCGAGATCAGCGACGTGGCCGACGTCGACGCCATTCATGGCGCCCGCGAGTTCGCCCGCCAGCAGTTGGCCGAGGCGCTGTTCGAGCCGCTGTGGCAGCGTTACCAGGCCAACCGCGAGATTTCGCGCAACACGCCTTACGTCGCCGAAGCCGAGCATTTCGCCCGCCGCGCGCTGCAGAACATCGCGCTGTCCTACCTGATGCTCGGTGACCAGCCCCAGGTGCTGGCCGCGGCCCTCGATCAGTTCGAGAGCAGCGACAACATGACCGAGCGCCTGACTGCCCTGGCGGTGCTGGTCAACTCGCCGTTCGAGGCCGAGCGCAGCAAGGCGCTCGAAGCCTTCGCCGAGCAATTCAAGGACAACGCCTTGGTCATGGACCAGTGGTTCAGCGTGCAGGCCGCCAGCACCTTGCCGGGTGGCCTGGCCCGCGTGCAGGCGCTGATGGAGCACCCGGCGTTCACCTTGAAGAACCCCAACAAGGTGCGCGCGCTGATCAGCGCCTTCGCCGGGCAGAACCTGGTGAACTTCCATGCCATCGACGGCAGCGGCTACCGCTTCCTGGCCGACCAGGTGATCGTGCTCAATGCGCTGAACCCGCAGATCGCCTCGCGCCTGCTGGCGCCACTGACCCGCTGGCGCAAATACGGCCCTGCGCGCCAGGCGCTGATGAAGGCCGAGCTGGAGCGCATTCTCGCTTCCGGTGAGCTGTCGCCCGACGTTTACGAAGTGGTCAGCAAGAGCCTCGCCTGAGGCTCTGCCCGAGGCGGCGTCGGCCGCTTCGGGCAGCAGGTGCAGCCTGCCCCTCCGGTGTCCGTTCTGGACGCCACCAGCCCCACCCTGATGCCCCTTGCGTTGTTACCAGCGGCTTGCGTGGTAACAACTTTCTGTTACCTCAGGGAATGAAAAGCTATCCCTGCGCCCGGCCACACACTTAATATCGCGCCCGCTTTCCTGATGCTGGCATATGGCCGGTTTTTTTTACCGCCTGTGCGGCGTTTCGACAGCGTGCTGAAAGGTCTTTTGAGCGATTCTGGGTGGATATCGGGGTGCAGCTGGTCAGTGGCCGACCAGTCACAAAGCGACGCTACGGAGCTGCTCTAGAAAAGCACTTTCAGCTAATACGATCGTTTGAATTGGCACCAAGGTTGCACTGCACTAGGCAGTGACGCCAGCCAGTCCAAGGTCATCAACGGGTATCTCGCCAGGCCCATCGGAAAATGGGCCGCAACGAACAATGACTGACTGTCTGCGGAGTAGCGATTCAATGCGTATCAAGTCCCTTGAGCAGCCCCAGCGGGCAAAGGCCGGTTTTGCCCTGGCCAGCATGCTGCCGTTGCTGGCTGCCGCGCCCGTGCAGGCGGTGGAGTTCAGCTTTGCCGATAACGAGGTCAGCGGTTCGCTGGACACCACGTTGTCCTACGGGCAGCTGTGGCGTGTGCAGGGGCAGAGCCGGGGCAACGACGACGTCAACGTCAACGACGGCAACCGCAACTTCGACACCGGCCTGGCCTCGGAAGTGTTCAAGATCACCTCGGATCTGGAGATGAACTACCAGAACTACGGGCTGTTCGTGCGCGGCACGGCGTTCTATGACACGCAGATCATGGACAAGCGCAACGACTACTACAGCGGCAACCGCAGCGCTCAGCCCAGCCAGAACAGCCCCAACAATGATCGTTTTACCCGCGACACGCGGCACGCCGCCGGTCGCGACGCGCAGATTCTCGATGCCTACCTCTACGGCAACTGGGACCTCGCCGAGCACCTGGTCAGCGCGCGCCTGGGCCGCCAGGTGTTCAACTGGGGCGAAGGGCTGTTCTACCGCGGTGGGGTGAACACCAGCAACCCGGTGGACGGCGCCCGTTTCCGCCTGCCGGGCGCTGAACTCAAGGAAGTGCTGATCCCCGTCGAGGCGGTCAGCTTCAATATCGGCCTGACCGACAACCTGTCGATGGAAACCTTCTACCAGTTCAAGTGGAAGGAAACCGCCATCGATCCGGTGGGCAGCTATTTTGCCGAGACCGATCTGTTCGCCGAAGGCGGCAGCACCGCCTACACCCGCAACGCCGCCCTGGGCAGCGCCGCCTTCCGAGGCAACTACGCCGGCCTGAGTGCCCTTGGCGTCGGCGGGCTGCAGGGCAGCGAGTACCTCGACAGCAATGGCTACTTCAAGGTCGCCAGCATCGGCTCGGATATCGAGGCCAAGGATGACGGTCAGTTCGGCGTCGCCTTTCGCTATATCGCCGAGCAACTCAATTCCACCGAATTCGGTTTCTATTTCGTCAACTACCACGCCAAGGAGCCAACGCTGCATGCCGACCTGGATGGCTTCTCCGGTCTGAATCTGGATGCCATTACCAGCGCCGCCAGTGGCGGCGGCTTTCCCAGCTATGGGGCGTTGCTCGCCGCCGCGGGCGCTGGCAGCGTGCCGGCGCAGAACCTGCTGGGGTTGGTCAACGGCGCCGCCACCGTGGATGCCGCCAACCAGGTCAATGCTCGCCGCGAGTATGTGGAGAACATCCGCATGTATGGCTTCAGCTTCAACACCACCCTGGGCGATGCCTCGGTGTTCGGTGAACTGGCCTA
Source organism: Pseudomonas sp. G34 (assembly GCF_031119625.1). GTDB lineage: Bacteria > Pseudomonadota > Gammaproteobacteria > Pseudomonadales > Pseudomonadaceae > Aquipseudomonas. Next base: position 155,247 of record NZ_JAVHZV010000018.1, on the reverse strand, counting down.
CCGGCCGAACCTGCCAATCGGCGTGGCTGCCACCAACGACCTGCTCGGCGATCTGCTGCGCCAGGCGCCGCGCCTGGTGCAGGGCCAGCAGGGCAACATCGGTGGCCAGACCCTACAGCTGGGTGATGAAATCCACAACTACGAGCGCGTCGAGGCCTTCAACGCCTCGCTGGGCAGCATCTACAACTTCGGCCCGTCGCTGGGCTTCGATGCGCTGACCGGGGTCGCCGAACTGGCCTCCGAACACCTGCGCGGCAGCGACCTGAAATACACCGCTTTCGATGGCTCGACCCGCTATTACTCGGGGCGCGGCGATTCGTCCTACGTGTTCGGCTACGGGCGCAGCTACCAGGTCAACAAGAATGCCTACGGCTACACCCTGGCGCTGTCGGGCACCTGGAACGACGTGTTTGCAGGGGTGAACCTGTCGCCCTTCGTCGTCTATCGTGATGATTTCGAGGGCAACTCCTACCAGACCGGGCGTTTCATCGAGGGCCGCAAGGCCTACACCCTCGGCGTCAAGGCGGCCTACATGAACAGCCTGGAAGCCGAACTGCAGTACACCGAGTTCTCCGGCGGTGGTAATAACAACGGCGTGCGCGACCGCGACAACGTCGGCTTCAACGTCAAATACTCTTTCTGACCACGGGGAAACAGCATGCTGAACATCAAGGGTGTCGCCGTCGCGCTGGTGCTGCTGGCCGGCAACAGCATGGCGGCCGTGTCGCCGCAGGAGGCTGCCAAGCTCGGCAGCAGCCTGACGCCGCTGGGCGCTGAAAAAGCTGGCAACGCCGCCGGCAGCATTCCCCCGTGGAGCGGCGGCATCACCCAGGCGCCGGCCGGCTACAAGGGCTCGGGCACCCACCATATCGACCCGTTCGCCGCTGACAAGCCGCTGTTCACCATCACCCGCGCCAACCTGGCCCAGTACCGCGATCAGCTGACGCCGGGGCAGGTGGCGTTGTTCGAGACCTATCCGGATAGCTTCCAGATGCCGGTCTACCCCAGCCGCCGCTCCGGCTCGGCGCCGCAGTGGGTGTACGACAACACCGCGAAGAACGCGGTCAGCGCCAAACTGCTCGACGGCGGTAACGGCTTTGCCGATGCCTTCGGCGGCATCCCGTTCCCGATTCCACAGAATGGCGTCGAGGCCCTGTGGAATCACATCGCCCGCTACCGTGGCACCTACGTGGTGCGCCGCGCTTCGGAAGTGGCGGTGCAGCGCAACGGCTCCTATTCGCTGGTCACCTCGCAGCAGGAAGCGCTGTTCAAGTTCTACGACCCGAAAGGCAGCTACGCCAGCCTCAACAACATCCTGTTCTACTACCTGTCGGCAACCCGCAGCCCGGCGCGGCTGGCCGGTGGCGCGGTGCTGGTGCACGAGACCCTGGACCAGGTCAAGCAGCCGCGGCAGGCCTGGGGCTACAACGCCGGCCAGCGCCGTGTGCGCCGCGCGCCAAACCTGGCTTATGACACGCCGATCTCCGCTGCCGACGGCCTGCGTACCGCCGATGACACCGACATGTTCAACGGCGCCCCGGATCGCTACGACTGGAAGCTGCTCGGCAAGCGGGAAATCTACATTCCCTACAACAGCTACAAGCTCACCAGCGCGCAGGTGAAGTACAAGGATCTGCTGCAGGTCGGCCATCTCAACCCGGCCTACACGCGCTACGAGCTGCACCGTGTGTGGGTGGTGGAGGGCACGCTCAAGAGCGGCGCCCGGCATATCTATTCCAAGCGTACCCTGTACCTGGACGAAGACAGCTGGCAGGCCGCCGTGGTCGATCAGTACGATGGCCGTGGCGAGCTGTGGCGCGTATCGATGGCCTACCTGAAGAACTATTACGAGCTGCCGACTACCTGGTCTGCACTGGACGTGTTCCATGACCTGCAGGCGCGCCGCTACCACGTGCAGAATCTGGACAACGAGGAAGCCAACACCATCGACTTCAGCCAGCCGACTGCCGATGATGGCTACTTCACGCCGGCCCAGCTGCGCCGCCGTGGCACCCGCTGAGGCCGAGGTGGCGCGGGCCGTGCGGCAGGCATTCGCGCGGTCGATAACACGGGCTTTTTCTTACAAAACAGCAGATCGTGGTGGCTACCATGTTCCGCAAACGCCGATAGCATAGGCGGCGCCGAGCAGGCGCTAAATAACAAGAACAAAGGGGAGTTGTGTATGAGTGAGCCCATCGTGCGGCGCACCCGAAGCGGTAAGATCGCCCGGCCCGTGCTGCAGGCATTGGCGCTGTGTTCGCTGCTGCTGGGCGCCACGCCGCTCGTCCAGGCCGCTGACGCCGACGCGGCAAGCTTCTCGGTGCCCTCGGCCCGCGCCGTTTCGAGCCTGCTGCTCGATGTCGCCCATGCCGGCAAGCGCCTGGTGGCGGTCGGCGAGCGCGGCCACGTGCTGTACTCCGACGATGACGGCGCCAACTGGACCCAGGCCAAGGTGCCGACCCGGCAGATGCTCACCGCGGTGTTCTTCGTCGATGACCAGCATGGCTGGACGGTCGGCCACGACGCGCTGATCCTGGCGAGCAGCGACGGCGGCGCGACCTGGAGCAAGCAGTTCGAAGACCTGCAACGCGAGGCCCCATTGCTCGACGTCTGGTTCAAGGATGCCCAGCACGGTTTCGCCATCGGCGCCTACGGTGCGCTACTGGCAACCACTGATGGCGGCAGCACCTGGGACGACGTCAGCGATCGCCTCGACAACCAAGACACCTATCACCTCAACGCCATCGCCGACGTGCCGGGCGCCGGCCTGTTTATCGTCGGCGAGATGGGTAGCCTGTTTCGCTCCACCGATGGCGGCGCAACCTGGGAAACCCTGGAAGGTCCCTACCAGGGCTCGCTGTTCGGCGTGATCGCCAGCGGCGAGCCCAGTGGCCTGCTGGTGTTCGGCCTGCGCGGGCATCTGTTCCATTCCACGGACGCGGGCGAGACCTGGCAGCAGGTGGCACTGGCCACCGCCAGCGGCGCCGACCTGGAGTTCGGCCTGGCCAGTGCGGCCACGCTGGGCGACGGCAGCATCGTGGTGGTCGGCCATGGTGGCAGCGTGTTGCGCAGTACCGATCACGGCAACAGCTTCAGCGTGTTCAACCGCCCGGATCGAGTATCCCTGGCGGGCGTCACCGCGGGTGCAGACGGCAAATTGGTGCTGGTCGGGCAGGGCGGTGTACGCCTGACCACCGAGACCGGTGCCAATCCAGGCCAACAATAACAAGCTGGGGTAGTGTTCGATGAGTAACCTTGATCAAGACAAGGCCAGCCTGCTGGAGCGCCTGATCTTCAACAACCGACCCGCAGTGATCCTGATCTGCCTGCTGGTCAGTGTCTTCCTGTTCTACCAGGCCACCCAGGTGCGCCCGTCGACCAGCTTCGAGAAGATGATTCCGCTCAGTCATCCGTTCATCCAGAACATGATGGAGCACCGCAACGACCTGGCGAACCTCGGCAATACCGTGCGGATTGCCGTGGAGGCCAAGGACGGCGATATCTTCAGCCAGTCGTACATGGAAACCCTGCGGCAGATCCACGACGAGGTGTTCTACATCCCGGGCGTCGACCGCTCCGGCCTGAAGTCGCTGTGGAGCCCCAGCGTGCGCTGGACCGAAGTGACCGAGGAAGGCTTCGCCGGAGGCGAGGTGATTCCGCAGACCTACGACGGCAGCGCGCAAAGCCTCGAAGAGCTGCGCGGCAACGTGCTCAAGTCCGGGCAGATCGGCCGCCTGGTGGCCAACAACTTCAAGTCCAGCATCATCGACGTGCCGCTGCTCGAGTCCTACCCGGACCCTGAAGACCAGGGCCGCCTGATCAAGCTCGATTACCAGCAGTTCTCCCACCAGCTCGAAGAAAAGATCCGCAGCAAGTACCAGGCGCAGAACCCGGACGTGCAGATCCATATCATCGGTTTCGCCAAGAAGGTCGGTGACCTGATCGATGGCCTGATGATGGTCGCGCTGTTCTTTGGCGTCGCCCTGCTGATCACCTTCGTGCTGCTGTACTGGTTCACCTGGTGCATCCGCAGCACCATCGCCGTGGTGATCACCACATTGGTGGCGGTGGGGTGGCAGTTGGGCCTGATGCACACGGTGGGCTTCGGCATCGACCCCTATTCGATGCTGGTGCCGTTTTTGATCTTCGCCATCGGCATTTCCCACGGCGTGCAGAAGATCAACGGCATCGCCCTGCAATCCAGCGCGGCGGACACGCCACTGATGGCTGCGCGGCTGACCTTCCGCCAGCTGTTCCTGCCGGGGATGATCGCCATCCTCGCCGATGCCGTGGGCTTCATCACCCTGCTGCTGATCGATATCGGGGTGATCCGCGAGCTGGCCATCGGCGCCTCGATCGGTGTGGCAGTGATCGTGTTCACCAACCTGATCCTGCTGCCGGTGGCGATTTCCTACATCGGTATCAGCAAGAAGGCCGTGGAGCGCAGCAAGCGCGATGCGGTCAGCGAACACCCGTTCTGGCGGCGGCTGTCCAACTTCGCCAGTGCCAAGGTAGCGCCGATCTCCGTGAGCCTGGCACTGGTCGCTGCCGTGGGCGGGTTCTGGTACCAGTACCAGTATCTGCAGGTCGGCGACCTCGACCAGGGCGCGCCGGAGCTGCGCCCGGACTCGCGCTACAACCTGGATAACGACTTCGTGATCCGCAACTACTCGACCAGCTCCGACGTGCTGGTGGTCATGGTCAAGACCGCGCCCGAAGGCTGCTCGACCTACGAGGCCATGGCCGCCATGGACGAGCTGATGTGGACCATGGACAACACGCCCGGCGTGCAGTCGGCGATCTCCATGGTCAGCGTGTCGCGCCAGGTGATCAAGGGCATGAACGAGGGCAACCTGAAATGGGAAACCCTGTCGCGCAACCCCGACGTGCTCAACAACTCCATCGCCCGCGCGGACGGCCTGTACAACGCCGACTGCTCGGTGGCGCCGGTGCTGGTGTTCCTCGAAGACCACAAGGCCGAGACGCTCAAGCGTGCGGTGGCGGCGGTCGAGGGCTTCGTCGCCGAGCACGAGTCCGACAACGTGGAGTTCCTGCTGGCCGCCGGTAACGCCGGTATCGAGGCGGCAACCAACGAAGTGATCAGCACCTCCGAGTTGCTGATTCTGGTGCTGGTGTACCTGTGCGTCGGCATCATGTGCCTGATCACCTTCCGCTCCTTCGCCGCCACCGTGTGTATCGTGCTGCCGCTGATCCTCACCTCGATCCTCGGCAACGCCCTGATGGCCTTCCTGGGCATCGGCGTGAAGGTCGCGACCCTGCCGGTGATCGCCCTGGGCGTGGGCATCGGTGTGGACTACGGCATCTATATCTACAGCCGCCTGGAAACCTTCCTGCGCGCCGGCCTGCCATTGCAGGAGGCCTACTACCAGACCCTGCGCTCCACCGGTAAGGCGGTGCTGTTCACCGGCCTGTGCCTGGCCATCGGCGTGGCGACCTGGATGTTCTCGGCGATCAAGTTCCAGGCCGACATGGGCCTGATGCTGACCTTCATGTTTATCGTCAACATGTTCGGCGCCCTGTGGCTGCTGCCGGCCCTGGCGCACTTCCTGATCAAGCCGGAGAAGCTGGCGGGCAAGAAGGGTGGGTCGCTGCTGGCGCATTGAACGGCTGGTTCTGTAAAAGGCGCGACCTCTCGGTATTTGCATGCTGTAGAGGTCGTTTTGCTATCGCAAGATCGGGCTGGTTTTTATAGGGAAGTGCTGGACGTGAAAAAGCGGAATTCAGGCGAATGCAAGTGGTGCCGCGCTTTAATTCGGTAAACTACTGATTGATATGGATTTTGATTTTTGCGAATACGGGTAGGGCGCAATTATACATAACGCTTTTATTGCGTTAACGCAGAATTCTGTCTATTCACTGTTAGCCTCAAAAGTGAACGGAGAACTGAATTGGCAGTATTGGATTTTAAAGAGATACGAGAAGCGCACAAAGCCAGCGGAATGCAGGACACATTCGAACTGTTTGCACGCGACTTTCTCTCATTCATGGGCTACAAAATCATCACCGATCCAGACAGAGGTGCTGACGGTGGGGTTGATCTAATCGTTGAAGAAAAGCGTACTGGTGTTGGTGGCGAAACCATTATCAGATGGCTTGTAAGCTGTAAACATAAAGCGTTTAGTGGTAATTCTGTTTCACCAACTGATGATGCCAATATTAGGGATAGAGTAGAGGCTAATGATTGCCAAGGTTTTATCGGCTTCTACTCAACCCTTGCGAGCACAGGATTATCGACAAATCTTGAGGGCATGAAGGGGAAGATCGAGTATCAAGTCTTTGATCGCGAAAAAATTGAAGGCCAATTACTCCACTCTGCCAAGGGTCTTGAAATTGCCGAAAGGTATTTTCCTGTATCACTCTCAGAATGGAAAACGGAAAACCCTCAGCCAGCAAAAATATTTGTAGAAAAACCGAGCTTAAAATGCAAAGTCTGTGAAAAGGAGCTTTTCGATCAAGAAGACAATGGTGTAATCACGCTTTGGTCTAGAAGAACTGACTACGAAAATGAGAAAGAGCATTTCGATCACATTTTCTGGACATGTAGGGGGCATTGCGACTCGGCATTATCCGCATACATCAGGAAGCGAAATGTTAATTTAATAGATGGCTGGGAAGATATCTCTGATGTAATGATGCCCACAATCTTCATTAAATGGGTTATGAGCATCATGAATGAACAACGCTCAGGCGTGGTCTATTCCGATGAAGCATTTGAAAGTCTAAAAGAGTTTCTTCTTCAGGTGTTCCCATACGTGTGTCGTCATCTCACAAGCAAAGAAGTAAAAAGAGTCAAATCCCTAGGTATGATTCCATCGTATATGGGAGGTTTAGGCTATGAAGGCTAACAAGGCCGTCAACTCGGACGCATTTTTCGTTCGCTGCGCTAACTACAAATGCGCCGGTTACGGCTGGCGTTAGGTGAATGCCATGGAAATGACACGTGTACGCTCAACAGCCATCACTGCAATTGGCTACGACCCTGCAAGCCGAAGAATGAAAATCACATTTCAGCAGGGCCACACGTACGACTTCTGCCGCGTTCCAGCACATATATACGAAGGCTTCATGCGGTCAGCATCAAAAGGCAGCTATTACAACGCTCACATAAAAGACCGCTATCAGTGCTAAGCAAATACCTAACAATACGTATATGGACTCTCCCCACAAGTAGTGAGCAAAGCTTTGCTTTTGCACCTGTCGTCAGCACGGTTGCATTCGTATATCCGGCCTTTTTTGAGCGCTTACGCCCTGGCCATTCTGTAGTTCGCGCAGCGGGGACCAAGCGTTCAATCGATCACGGGGATCATCATTGTTATCGGCCTTGTTCCGCTGCAGGACTCGCCTGTTTCGACAGTGCTGCTACTCACCACAACCACAAGAAAATCATCACACCTTTATTGATTACTCCCGCCGTCAGGCGGGCTTTACGCTCTGCCAATTGCCATTGATACGCCGCTCGTGGCACCACACCGCCCAGCAGATCCGCACCAGTTTTTTGGCCAGGGCCACCGCCGCCTTGTTGTGACCGATCCGCTCTGCTGTCTGCACGGCCCAGCGCTGTAGTTGGGTCAGCTTTTCCGGTGTGCGGGCTTGGCAGCGCTTGAGTTGTTGTTCGCATTCGCCCATGCACTGCTCGTACAAGTTGATCTCGGCCAGCACGATATGCAGCAGACGGCTCAAGGGAGCAAGTTCAGGCTGGTCAACCGATTCATTGGCCGTTCGGATAAAGGCAGCGGTCGAGGCCGGCGCTTCGATACCCGCCTCACGCAGTATGCCGCGCAGCAGGTTGATTCGCTGGGTGCGGCTCTTCTTCCAAGTTTCACGTAGCCCGTGCAATTGCTGAAGCTGTTGCTGATCGTGGCTCTTTACCGGCACGGGGTGAATGTCGGCGCAGCGTGCGGCTTCCAGCATGGCATCGCAGTCGTTGCGGTCGGTTTTGTTACGCCGTCGATAGGGTCGCACGTAGCGCGGATGAATCAGCATCCCGATGCCCCAGCGATTGCGCCAATCGTCCCCAGTAATGCGCAGTGCCACAGGCTTCCATCACCCACTCGACCTGTTCGACCTGCTCCTGTATATATCGCCGGAACGCCTCTCGGTTCAGCCGCTTGCGCTGGACCACCTGGCCGAAACGGACACTCTCGGCAACTTGGTAAATGGACTTGGCCAGATCAACAGCGATGCGCTTCATAACTCCCGCTCAAAAATCCTCGATACCTTGGTATAGAACTGTGGTGTGTGGAGAGTCCATTACAGCATTCAAGAACGTTTGTTTTGCTCACTGGGACTGACGTGCCGTCAGCCCCTTAATTTCGCGCTACATGCAATGAGGAAGCCATGAGAAAATTGATAGGATCATATAGTATTTTTGAATTGATAATATCGCTGTTGATGTTCGGGGTATTTTTAAAATTCAACTCTCTCTATTTTGTCGAATTTTTTTCTGGGCCAACCCCGGATAGAAAGACATTATTTTTGGTTGTTTTTGTAAATCTGATTCTCATCACGGTTATTAGTTTGCCTGCGCTAGGTAAGCTTGCTTCAAATATATCCAATGAGTCTATTGAAAAATTTCTTGCTTTTCCTAAGGAAGGTGAGCGCTTTACATTTCCTGTCTTAACCGAGTTTTTGGGGAATCAAGCACTTGCTTCGTTTTTGGCTACTGTCTTGATATTTACCGGTAAAGAGGCATTCTCAGCAGTTGGTGGAGACGTACTCGCTCTATACATATATGTCCTGTACGTTATTGCTATTGCTATAGCTGTTTTATCGCTTGTTCGTATTATTCAGTACTTCAATCATTCTTGGTGGCAATACTTGCTTGTATCCGTTTGCAGCTCGGCGGTTATGTTTTCTTTTATCGGGGTCGGCATCAGGATGGGTGCATAAATGCATAAATGCATAAATGTATAAATGCATAAATGCATAAATGTATAAATGCATAAATTCATTTAGCAAGTTGCAGAATATTGCACCTACGGCACGCTCGTATCTCGCGCCGCTGTGCAGAACGTAAGAGACTAATCATGAGTCCACAGCTAGTTGCTCTACATAAACATTGGTGCACGGCAGATGCAGTGAAGCAGTTTGTGTCTGCAGAGCTTCCCAATATCGATAATTTTGATGCTGAAAAGTGGATTAAAGAGATTGGAAGCATGGCGTCAACTCTCCACAGAATGTCAGTGTGGTATTCATTAATTTACGTCGTAGTTGAAGGCTATAAAGAGCTGAAGTGCTCGAATGAAGCGGTAGACGAACTATTAGGCAATGAAGAGTACGTCGATTTCCTCCGGTTATTTCGGAATGCGACGTTCCACTACCAAAAAGATCCATTAACAGAAAAGGCTCAGAAATTCTTGATAGCTAAGGATAGTGAAATATGGATTCGAGAACTTAATAGCGCATTCGAAAAGCTCTTTCTAGATAACTTGCCTATAAGAGAGTTTATAAATGCGGTCAAGGTTGAAGATGCCTAACAATTTAATTAACTTTTTAGGGTGGAAGGGTGCAGGTTTATTTATGGTGCATCGCCACTGGTATAAAAATAAATCCGCCTCTTATTCCCATTCAATTACATGATCAGCCCGAGAGCAGGCAGGCAAGAAGAGCGGCTCCACGCCCGCCTATTAAGATGACCAGCAAATGAAAAACCGCGGCCTGTCCGCGATTTTTCCGTATCAGAGCATGCGAATTTTCTTCAATACGCCCATTTGGTCACTGCGTAACGTGCCTCACTCGATCAGTAGTGAGGTAGGCGTGATGATGAGTTTGTATCTGTCCATGGCGGCGTTCGCGCTGGCTGCTTCCATTTCGCCCGGGCCGGTCAATCTGGTGTCGCTGAGCGCTGGAGCCCGGCATGGCCTGCGAGTGGCCATGGGGCATGTCGCCGGGGCTACGTTGGGCTTCACGCTGCTGTTGGTGTTGATCGGCTTGGGGCTGCATCAGTTGCTGGTGCTGCTGCCCTGGCTGACGGCGGCGATTCAGTGGGCTGGTGTGGCCTTTCTGCTGTATCTGGCCTGGCGCTTGGCGGTCGATAACGGCGTGTTGCACAGCGCTGAAGGTGGGGCGGTGGCGTCCTTTGCTGGCGGGGCGCTGATGCAATGGCTCAATCCCAAGGCGTGGTTGGCGGCGATTGCCGGTACGGGTGCCTTTGCGGCCGATGGCGATGCGGGGCGGGTGTGGCTGTTCGCGGCGATCTATTGTGTGGTCTGTTATTTGTCGCTGGCCTGCTGGGCCTATGCCGGTACTTGCTTGCAGCCTTACTTGCAGGCGCCGCAGCGGGTGCGGGTGTTCAATCGGGTGTTGGCGGGATTGCTGGTGGCCAGTGCGGGGTATCTGGTGTTGGTATAAGCCCGTTGGAGCCTGTTCAGGATCTTTATGCGCATGAAGCGGCGACTACAAGGCAGGAGAAGCCATTCGTAGGGTGGATGGTGCTTCACCTACGCGGCCCGATCCATTCAACGTTTTGTACTCGCAATGGTGGACAAAAAGAGCGTTGTCCACCCTACATCTCTGAGTGTGTAAACAACACGGTAATGCTGGCGGACTCATTATGGGAGCGGGCGAGGACGCCCAGTTCATGCCCGTGATTTTTCGCGGGCATGCCCCGCTCCCACAGTTTGAGAGCGCGCGGCCGCTTACGCCACTTGGCTGCCAAAATCGACGAACCTGGACTGAAAGATTATTAGCCGGTTTTTGGAGCGCCACAGAACCGTAGCCCGTGGTTGAGCGTAGCGATACCCGGGGCACATTCGCGCGAGTGATTCCCGGGTATCGCTACGCTCAACGCCAGGCTACCGGCTTGGGTCAGGCTGCGGGCTGGTTGTCGCTAGCCGCGGTATTGGCCTGGCGTGGCGGCGAGCAATTGCTTGAAGGTGCGTTGGAAGTGCGCCTGGTCGGCGAAGCCGGCTTCCTGGGCGACTTCGGCCAGGGCCGCGCCGCTTTTCAGGCGGGCGTGGGCGAACTGGATGCGGCGGTTGAGCAGGTAGGCGTGGGGCGTCATGCCGTAGCGTTGCTTGAAGCCGCGAATCAGTTGGGAGGGCGACAGCTGCGCGGCCGCGCACAGGGTGTCGAGGCGCAGCGGCTCGCCGCAGTGCTGCTGGATCAGCTCGGCGGCCAGTTCCAGGCGCGGATTCAGGCTGTCGTCACGCTCGCCTTCGAGCACCAGCCGCTGCAGCGCCAGGCCGAAGAATGCCTCGGCTTGGGCACGCTTGTCGGCGGTGCTTACCAAGGGATCGAGCAGGCTGCGCCGCAATGCCAGCAGGCCCTGATACAGCTCGGCATCGTCACTGGCGATATCGGCGAAGCGCTGGAACGCGGGCGCGTCGGTGAAGCCTTGGGCGTGCTGCAGCTCGCCCAGCCACTGCGGGTCCACATAGCACATGAGATACGACCAGGGCTGCCCGTCGATGGGGTTGCAGGCGTGTACGTCGCCGGGGTTCATCAGCACCACGGTGCCCTGGCTCACCTGGCAGTCCACATCACGGTTGCTGTAGGTGCTTTGCCCTGCGGTGATCGCGCCGATGGAAAAGAATGCGTGGCTGTGGCGCCCGTAGCAGACCTGGCGACCATCCTCGATGGAGCGCAGCTCGATAAAGGGCAGGGCGGGGTCACGCCAGAAGCTGGGGGAGGCGGGACGAGCGTCCATGGTTGCTCCTGTTTTAGCGCGGATACAGCGGTGGTAGCTGGCTGGCTTCCCCGCTATTTTCCTGGGTTTTCTCGGCCGGTGGCAGTTCGCCGATGGCCTGCCACAACTGCTTGCCTTGCCAGTGTTGGCCGGCTTCGCTGTACAGCGCGCCATTGAGCCCGTCCAAAGCCTCGGACAATGGCGCAAAACGGGCAGCCATATCGGCCAGGGTTTCCGGCTGCTGACGTGCCCAGGCGTCGAGGGCCTGGCGGGTGGCCTGGCTGTCGTTGGCCAGGCAGGCGCGCTTGAGGTCGTCGAGCAGGGTGCGCGGGCTGGGGCCGACCTGGGCGCTGCGCTGCACGGCCGGCTGGCTGCGCGCGTGCCACCAGAGGCCGAAGCCGAGCAGGGTGGTCACTGCCAACAGCACGCTGCTCAGCTGCCAGGGCCACAACAGCACGTCGTCGGCGGCGGCGCTGTCGCGCGGGCGGGTTTCCACCGGCTGATCGACGCTCAGTGCAGGGTCAGCGGCCACATTCAGGGTGCGCGCCGGCAGGCTGGTGTGCTCCAGGCGATCCTCATGGGTGTTCCACCACACCACATCCACGGCGGGCAATTCCAGGGTGCCGGCCTTGCCAGCCACCAGCGCCTCACGTTCTTCGCGGCTGCCGATCACCCCGCGCTCGCTGTTTTCGTTGTTCAGTTGCGGTTGATCCGGGTAGCGGCGCAGGCCTTCCACCTGGGTGGCCGGTAGCGGCGGCAGCTGGGCGCTGGACAGGCCGTCGGCCTTGACCATCAGGCTGCGGGTCAGCGAATCGCCGACCTTCACCTGGCCCGGCTCCGGGCTCCAGGCTTCAGCGAGGCTCAGGGCACGGGCTGGCAGCCAGGGCGCGTCGGCCGGGTAGTCGGCTGGCTTGGCCTTGACCGTCAGGGGGATTTGCGGCGAGCGCACCCGGGTGACCTTGCCCGGGCGCGGCCCGAACGGCATGTATTCATTGCGGTTGGGGCGCTCGGCCAGGGTTGCGCTGAACACCTGGCTGGGAATGGTCAGCTGGCCACTCTTCTGCGGAAAAATGGCGTAGCGCAGCTCGATCACACCGTGGCGCACGCCGCCGATGTCCTGCTCGTAGGTGCGCGGCTCGCCCAGGGACTCGACCCGCGCGTCGGGGATGTCCAGCGGTGTGAGGCTGCTGTCGTCGTACAGCGAAACCGAATGGTAGATACGCAGGGTCAGCACGCTCTGCGCCTGCACGTAGACGCTTTCATGATCCAGGCTGGCGTCGATGAACACCGGGGCCATCTGTTCGTCGGCGTTCTGGCCGGTGGACTCCGTCACGTGCAGGCTGACCGGCTGGCTTTGCGAGTCGCCCAGGCGTAGCGGTGGCACGACCACGAAGCCGCTATGGCGCGGCTTGATGGTGACGATCCAGCGGGTGCTGGCGCGCGCCTGGCCATCCAGGGTGGTCAGGCGGTTGACCTGGCGCGTGCCCAGTACGTCGAACAGTTCGTCGAGCGGTGTCAGGTCGGGTTTGCCGAACTCGGTGGCATCCGTCGATTCGAGGATCAGGTCGAGGCTTTCGCCCAGGGTCAGCCGGCTGCGGTCGACGCTGGCGGTGAAGTCCTGCGCACTGGCCGGCAATGCCAGCAGGCAGAAAAGCAGGGTGCAGAGCAGGCGGGTCATCGGGGTTGTTCCTGACGCTGTTGCTGTTCATACCAGAATTTGCGGCGCAGCAATTCGCCCGGGTCATCGGGAATCTGCCGCAGCCATTGTTCCAGAGCCTGGCGCCGCTCGCCATCGAGGGGCGTGTCGGCTTCCTGCGCCTCGTTGTCATTCGGGACTGTTTGCGCCGCTTCGCCCTTGTCGGCGGGCTCACCGTCGCCCTCGCCGGCCGGGTTCGGTTGCGGTTGATCCTGCTCAGGAGGCTGCTGCTCCTGGGCAGTTGACGGCTGGCCCTGGCCGCTCTGCTGGTCTTCGCTGGGGGCCGAGGATTGGCCGGGTGGCTGCTGCCCATCAGGCTTGTCTTCGGGCTGCTGATCTTGGTCGGCATCCGGCTGTTCGGCCTGCTGTTGGCGCTGGCGCAGCAGTTCCTCGACCAGTGCCTTGTTCTTCGCTGCCTGTTGCAACTGCGGGTCGATTTCCAGGGCTCGTTCGTAGGCGTCTATGGCGGCTTCCAGTTCGTTGCTGCGGGCCAGGGCGTTGCCACGGTTGTACAGCGAAGGGGCGCTGTCATCCTTGGCGAACTGCTCGGCCGCCGCCGCGTAGTCGCCAGCTTCATAGAGCGCCAGGCCGCGCCAGTGGGGATTCTCGAAGCGCTCGGCGGCCTCCTTGGGGCGCCCGGCGTCGAGCAGGCGTTGGCCCTGCTGGTCGGCGCGCAGCCAGAGGTCGTCGAAGCTCATGGCCATGCTGGTTTGCGGGGTACCGAGCAACAGCAGCGGCAGGCACAGCAGCCAGCCGCGGCGCCCGGCGCAGGCGGCCAGCAGCAACAGCGGCAGCAGCAGCCAGTAGCCCTGGTCGGCCCAACTGCGCAGTTGTGTCTTGTGGCCGCTGTCGCGTAGCTGCGACGGGCCGTCGAGCAGGCCAAGGCTGCGCAGGTCGCGCTCATCGAGGCTGATGTTGCGGTACTGGCCCTTGATGCTCGCCGCGAACTGCCGCAAGCCGCTGACATCCAGGCGCGGCATGAGGATGGCGCCTTGCTCGTCCTTCATGAGAGTGCCGTCTTCCTGCACGATCGGCGCACCTTCGCTGCTGCCCACGCCGAGGATGCGCAGGCGCTCGCCGCGGCTGCCGAGCAGCCTGGCGATGGCGCTGCGTTCGTCGTCGTCCAGGCTGCTGGTGATCAGCAGCAGGCGGCCCTGGCCCTGGGCACCGCCCTTGAGCAGCTCGAGGGCCTTGGCCACCGCCAGGTCGGCGCGCTTGCCGGGCTCGGGCATGATCGACGGCTTGAGCGCTTCGAGCAGGTTGCGGCTGGTGCCCAAATCATCGGACAGCGGCACCAGGGTGTGGGCGCTGCCGGCGTACACCACGATGGCGGTCTGCGCATCGCCCCGGGCCTGCAGCAGGTCGAGCAGCTTGCGTCGGGCCTGGGCCAGGCGGTTCGGCGAGGCGTCGCTGGCCAGCATCTGCGGGGTCAGTTCGAGCATCACCACCAGCGGGTCTGCGGGCTTGACGTCGTTCTGCTCGATGCGCTGCCAGCTGGGGCCGAGCAACGCCAGGCTGGCCAGCAGCCAGGCCAGCGCGAGGATGACCAGCGGCAGGCGGCTGCGGCGGCCGCCCCCACCACGCAGCAGCACGGCGTGAAAGGCCGGCGGCAGCAAGGTCTGCCAGCGGCCGCTGCGGGTTTCCCGGTGTGCCAGCAACCACAGCAGCCAGGCCAGCACCGGCAATGCCAGCAGCCACCAGGGGCGCAGCAGGTGGGGCAGGAATTCGCTCATGGCCTGCGGCGCCCCCGACGTTGGCTGACGCTCAGCAGCTGATGGCGCAATTGTGGCCACAGGTTGCGGATCACCAGCGCCAGGCTCAGCAGCAGGGCGGCGGCCAGCGGCCAGGCATACAGCGCCTGGGCCGGGCGTGCCAGGGTCGGTTGCTGGGCCACCGGCTCCAGGCGGTCGAGGGTCGCTTCGATGCTCTGCAGCTCACCCTGGTCGCGGGCGCGGAAGTATTCGCCGCCGGTGAGCTCGGCGATGGCGCGCAGGCTCGGCTCATCCAAATCCAGGCTCGGGTTGAGGCCGAAGGCGGCGAAATTGCCGGCCTGCTGCGGGTCGGCACCAATGCCGATGGGGTAGATGGTCACGCCTTCTTCGGCGGCCAGGCGAGCGGCGGTCATCGGCTCGATCTGCCCACCATTGTTGGCCCCATCGGTGATCAGCACCAGCACGCGGCTGTCGGCCGGGCGCTGGCGCAGGCGCTTGACCGCCAGGCCGATGGCGTCGCCGATGGCGGTGTTCTGCCCGGCGATGCCGATCACCGCCTCGTCGAGCCAGGTGCGCACCGTCTGCCGGTCGAAGGTCAGTGGCGCCTGCAGGTAGGCCTGGCTGCCGAACAGGATCAGCCCGACCCGGTCACCCGTGCGGCCGTCGATGAACTCGCCGATCAGTTGCTTGACCAGGGTCAGGCGGCTGACGTCCTCGTCGTCCAGGCGCATGTCGGCGTAATCCATCGAGCCCGACACATCCACGGCGATCAGCAGGTCGCGCCCGCTGGCCGGCAGCGGCAAAGGCTCGCCGACCCATTCGGGGCGCGCGGCGGCGACCAGCAGCAGCAACCAGAGCAGGGCGAAATGCACCTGCTGCTTCCAGGGCGGCAGCTGCAGGCGCGCCCGGCGCCCGGAGAGGTTTTCCAGCTCGCCGAGAAAGCTCACCTGCAGCGCCGCTTCGCCGCTGTCGGCGGCCGGCAGCCACAGGCGCAGCAGCCAGGGCAGCGGTGCGAGCAGGAACAGCCAGGGCCAGGCGAACTCAAACATGCTTGCGAATCCAGGTGGCGACCGCCTGATGCAGGCCTTCGATGGCCTTGTCATCCAGGGTGCACTGCGGCTTGTAGGCGCCTTCGACGAGGATCATCCAGCGCGTCAGCCCGGCGGCCGGGCAGCGGTTGTCGAGAAACGCCAGCCAGGCGCGGCTGCTCAGGGTGTGGCTGTGGCTGTCCGGGTAGCGCTCGCGGCACAGGCGCTTGAGCAGGCCGTTGAGCTGTTGCAGCCAGGGGCCGGCGGCGGCGCCGTCATAGGGTTTGCTGAGACGCTGCAGCTCCTGCAGGGCTGCCTGGCGCAGCGGATCGAGGGGCTGCTCGACCGCCTGTTTGCGGCGTGGCCGGGGCAGCCGCGGTGCCAGGCGCCAGGCGGCCCACAGCAGCACGGGCAGCAGCAGCGCAAGCAGCCACCAGCCAGGCGCCGGCGGCCACCAGCCAATGGCCGCGGGGGCGATCAGCGGTTCGAGCTGATCCAGCGGGTTCATGGGGATTTACCCGGGCGCAGGTTGTCCAGGTGTTCGTGCAACTGCTCGATCAGCTCCTGCCCGGTCGACAGCGACAGCAGCGGCACACCGAGCTTGTTCGCCAGGCGCTGCCAGCGTGCCTGACGCGCCTGGGCCTGGGCGGCGTAGCTGCGCTGCAGTTCGGCGTCCTCGGTGTCGACGTCGAGCTGGGCATCGCCATCGGCGAAGCGCAACAGGCCGGACGTGGGCAGGGCATGGTCGAGGGGATCGGAGACCGGCAGCAGGAGCAGGTCGGTGTGCCGGGCCAGCAGTATCAGTTGCTGCTCGCTGCTATCACCAAGGGTACGCTCGTCGCAGAGGATCACCACCAGGCTGCCGGGGCGCAGCACTTCCCGGGCGCGGCGCAGGGCCTGGCCAAAGCTGTCGCGCAGCAGCGGCGTATCGGCGGACAGTGCCTGGTTGGCGCGGCTCAGCCGGCTGAGCAGTTGCAGGAGGCTCTGCTTGCTGCGCCGCGGCTTGATCTCATGGTTGTCCTGGCCGCCGAATACCAGGCCGCCGATGCGGTCGTTGTGGCCCAGGGCGGCCCAGCCGATCAGCCCGGCGGCGCGGGCGGCGAGCACCGACTTGAACATCAGGCCCGAGCCGAAGAACAGCTGGCGGCTCTGCTCCACCAGCAGGTAGATGGGCCGTTCGCGTTCTTCATGGAACAGCTTGGTGTGCGGCTCCTGGGTGCGTGCGGTGACGCGCCAGTCGATGGTGCGCACGTCGTCGCCGGGCTGGTAGACCCGCACCTGGTCGAAGTCGACCCCGCGCCCGCGCAGTTTCGAGTGGTGCAGGCCGATCAGCGGGCTGCGCCGGCCGGGCGTGGAAAACAGCTGCACCTCGCGCACCCGGTGGCGCATGTCGATCAGTTGCTTGAGATCGGTACGGATGCCCGCCTGCAGCTCAGGGTTATCCGTGTGCGCAAGCATCAGGCCACCGCGACCACGTCGAGGATGCGCTGCACCACACGGTCCTGGTCGATGCCCGACGCCTCGGCCTCGAACGACAGGATGATGCGGTGGCGCAGCACGTCGAACAGCACCGCCTGGATGTCTTCGGGGCTGACGAAATCGCGGCCGGCCAGCCAGGCGTGGGCACGTGCGCAGCGGTCCAGGGCGATGGAACCGCGCGGGCTGGAGCCATGGGCGATCCACTCGGCCAGCTCGGCGTCGAACTTGCCGGGGGTGCGCGAGGCCATCACCAGCTGCACCAGGTACTCCTCCACCGCATCGGCCATATAAAGGCCGAGGATTTCCTTGCGCGCCGAGAAGATCGCCTGCTGGCTGAGGCGATGATCCGGCTTGGTTTCGCCGTGCAGTGCTTCGCCGCGGGCCTGGGCGAGGATCTTGCGCTCCACGCTGGCGTCGGGGAAGCCGATCTTCACGTGCATCAGGAAGCGGTCGAGCTGCGCTTCGGGCAGCGGGTAGGTGCCTTCCTGCTCGATCGGGTTCTGGGTGGCCATGACCAGGAACAGCGGCGACAGGTCGTAGGTGCTGCGGCCCACCGACACCTGGCGCTCGGCCATGGCCTCGAGCAGCGCCGACTGCACCTTGGCCGGCGCGCGGTTGATCTCGTCGGCGAGCACCAGGTTGTGGAAGATCGGCCCCTGCTGGAACACGAAACTGCCGGTTTCCGGGCGATAGATCTCGGTGCCGGTGATGTCGGCCGGCAGCAGGTCGGGGGTGAACTGGATGCGATGGAACTCGGCCTCGATGCCTTCGGCCAGTTCCTTGATCGCCTTGGTCTTGGCCAGGCCGGGAGCGCCCTCGACCAGCATGTGGCCGTCGGCGAGAAGGGCGATCAGCAGGCGATCGATGAGTTTTTCCTGACCGAGGATCTGGCTGGCGAGAAAGTGGCGAAGAGCGAGCAGCGCGTCTCTGTGTTCCATGGGGCTGTCCAGATACGAATCGCGAGCGACGAACCCCGCTCGTCAGGGCCGCCCATGATAATCGAAGGCAGGGGCGATAAGCCATGCGAGCCTGCTCGGGTCTGTGACCGGGTTGCCAGCCGCGCCGGCCTGATGCGCGGCTGGCACCGGCTCAGGCGATGCGGAACTGGTTGGCGCTGTGGTTGAGCGCCTCGACCTGGCGGGACAGGCCCTGGGTGTGTTCGTCCAGGCTCAGGCGCAGCTGCTTGGTCTGGCCGGTATGCAGGTTGATGTCCTCGACCTTGCTGGCGATTTCCTCGGTGCTGCCGGAAACCTGCTCGATGGCGACCACCACCTGGCTCATCTGCGCGTTGAGCTGCTCCATGGAACTGGTGATGCCCTCGATGGCGCTGGCCACCTCACCGGAACTGCGCTGGCCGGCCTCGGCCAGGCTCAGGCCGCTGGTCATCAACTGGTCCATCTGTTGGGTCTGCTGCCTGAGTTCGTTGACGATGGCGGCGATGTCGGTGGTCGCCGCCATGGTCTTTTGCGCCAGCGAACGGACTTCGTCCGCGACCACCGAGAAGCCACGGCCCGCCTCGCCGGCTCGCGCCGCTTCGATGGCGGCGTTGAGGGCCAGCAGGTTGGTCTGATCGGCCAGGCCGTTGATCACGCCAATGATGCTGGTGACCTTGCCGCTGGACTGGGTCAGGGCGCTGACCTGGGCGTGGGTATTCTGGATCAACTGGGCCAGCTGGTTCATGCTTGCGGCGCTGGCGCTGATCACGTTGCCGCCGTTGCGCGCGGCGTCGTAGGCGCAGTGGGTGGCATTGCCGACGTCGGCGGTGCGCTGCGCCATGTCGTTGAGCGTGGCGCTGATCTGCTGCGAAGCCGCGGCGGCCTGCTCGGTCTGCATTTCCACCTGGGTGCTGTTGTCGCCAAGCTGGCGCATGGAATCGTCCAGGTGGGCGTGCAGGCGGTTGAGCTCGCCGTTGGCCTGTACCACCTGGGCGACGATGCGCCCGATGTCACGGATCATGCTGTTGGCGGCGCTGGCCAGCTGGTTGAATTCGTCCCGGGTGTTGGTGCCGACCGGCAGCGTGCAGGTGAGGTCGCCGGAGGCCACCTGGCTGAGCAGCCGGGTGACATTCTCCAGGCGCCTGACCAGCGTGCCGGACGCCTGCAGCAGGGTCAGGCAGAGCAGGGCGGCAACGCCAGCGAAGCTCAGCCCCATCAGCCAGAGCGAGGAAACCCGGGCCTGCGTGGCATCCTGGGCGCGCTGCAGCAGCAAGCCGTTGTGCAGATCATCGGCCTGCGCCGTGACGCGAGCCTGCAATTCTTCGCCGAGCTGGCTCAGTTGCGCATTGGTCGCGGCGAGCTGCTCGATGGTTTTCTGGGTGTCGGTGAAGGCCTGGCTGAACGCCTGCACGGTCTTGCCGACCGGGGTATCGGCCCATTCCAGGTCGTCGATCTGCGCCTGCAGTTTGTTGATTGCCGTGTGGGTCATCGCCGCGAACACCGGATCGGCGCTGGCCAGGTAATCGCGCTGGCTGCTCAGGGCGCTACCGACCGCCGCCTTGATCATGTCGAAGCTGATCGCCTCCAGTGCCTTGCTCTTTTCGCTCATGGTCTTGCGCTGGCCTTCGAAGGGCGTCAGGCCGAGGGCCTGATGGAGGCTCAACAGCTGGCGTTGCTGGGCCACTTCCTGCTGCAGCACGGCCTGGATCTGCCGGGCGTATTCCAGCGTATGGGCATCACCGAGCGCTTGGGCCTGGGCGGGCAGCTTGTCGGCCAGCGCCTGCAGCTCGTCCAGGCCGGCGGCGAAGGCCGCCTGGTTGTCCGGCGTCAACTGCTGGCGCAGCGCGCTGCTGCGCCACCATTGATTCATTACCGTGGTGCTGGCGTTGACGTAGGCGGCCGCTTCTTCGCGCGCCTGCAGCGAGGCGTTGAGCCGCTGGCTGGCCCAGAACGAGGCGGCCATCAGCAGGGCCAGGCTGGCCAGGGTGACGAGGATCAGCAGACGAAACTTCTGCTTCCAGGAGAGCAATAGGCGCATGGGACAGTCCGTTGGCATTGTTTTTATTGACGCCAGACTTTAGGCGTTGTGCCACTACGGTGCAAGCAGTTGTATGACATCTGTTGAGATGCAGGCTCGGTGAACGAAAATGTCGCCGCACCGCAAGCGTGCGTTGCGCTCGCCTCGTTAAGCTCGTCGGGCGCCTGTGACCGGCGCGTCATTTACGCATCGGGTAGCGTTTGCAGGTAGCCGGTCTAAGGTTGAACTACGTACGGAAACAACAATCGCACTAACCAAGCCTACAGACGGAGTACAAGCATGGCGTTCTTCACCGCGGCCAGCAAAGCCGACTTCCAGCATCAACTGCAAGCGGCCCTGGCGCAGCACGTCAGCGAGCAGGACCTGCCACAGGTCTCCCTGTTCGCTGAACAGTTCTTCGGCATCATCGCACTCGAAGAGCTGACCCAGCGGCGACTTTCCGACCTGGTTGGCTGTACTCTTTCTGCCTGGCGCCTGCTGGCCCAGTTCGACCCGGCCCAGCCGCAGGTTCGCGTGTTCAACCCCGACTACGAGAAGCATGGCTGGCAGAGCACCCACACCGGCATCGAGGTGCTGCACCCGGACATCCCGTTCCTGGTCGACTCGGTGCGCATCGAGCTGAAACGCCGCGGTCACAGCATTCATACCTTGCAGAACAGCGTGCTCAGCGTGCGCCGTGATGCCCAGGGCGCGCTGCTCGAGTTGCTGCCCAAGGGCAGCACCGGCGCGGATGTCAGCCTCGAATCGCTGATGTTCCTGGAAATCAACCGCTGCGCCAGCAACGTCGAGATCAAGTCGCTGCAGAAGACCCTGCTCGACGTGCTCGAGGAAGTGCGCCTGAGCGTGGCCGACTTCCAGCCGATGAAGGCCAAGGCCCAGGAGTTGCTCAGCAAGCTCGGTGACGGCAGCTTCGGCCATGGTGTGACCGATCCGGCCGAGTTGGAAGAAATCAAGGTGTTCCTCGCCTGGCTGCAGGACAACCATTTCACCTTCCTCGGCTACGAGGAGTTCACCGTGCATGACGCCGCCAATGGCGGCCATCTGCAGTACGACGAGAGCTCGCTGCTCGGCCTGTCCCGGCGCCTGCGCAGCGGCCTGAGCCAGGATGACCTGCACATCGAGCCCTATGCGCTGGCCTACCTGCGCGAGCCGACCCTGCTGTCGTTCGCCAAGGCCGCGCAACCGAGCCGCGTGCACCGCCCGGCATACCCGGACTTCGTCTCCATCCGCGAAATCGACGCCTCCGGCAAGGTGGTCAAGGAATGCCGTTTCCTCGGCATCTACACCTCGACCGCCTACAGCGAGAGCGTGCGCGAGATTCCCTACATCCGCCGCAAGGTTGCCGATGTCGAGAAACGCTCCGGTTTCATTTCCCAGGGGCACCTGAGCAAGGAACTGGTCAAGGTGCTCGAAGTGCTGCCGCGCGACGACCTGTTCCAGACGCCGGTCGACGAGCTGGCCAGTACCGCGCTGTCGATCGTGCAGATCCAGGAGCGCAACAAGGTACGCCTGTTCCTGCGCTTCGACCCGTACGGCCGTTTCGTCTACGCGCTGGCCTATGTGCCGCGCGACATCTATTCCACCGAGACCCGCCTGCGCATCCAGCAGGTGCTGGTCGACCGCCTGCGGGCCAGCGACTGCGAGTTCTGGACCTACTTCTCCGAGTCGGTGCTGGCGCGGGTGCAGTTCATTCTGCGCGTGGACCCGAAGACCAAGCTGGACATCGACCCGCAACAGCTCGAGCGCGAAGTGGTGCAGGCCTGCCGTTCCTGGACCGACGAGTACGCTGCACTGGTGGTGGAGAACTTTGGCGAGGCCAAGGGCACGCGCATCCTCACCGACTTCCCCAAACACTTCCCGGCCGGCTACCGCGAGCGTTTCCCGGCCCATTCGGCGGTGGTCGACATGCAGCACCTGCGCAGCCTCTCCGAGGAGCGCCCGCTGGTCATGAGCTTCTACCAGCCGTTGGTGCCCGGCGAGCGTCAGCTGCACTGCAAGCTCTACCAGGCCGACAACCCGCTGGCGCTGTCCGACGTGATGCCGGTGCTGGAGAACTTCGGCCTGCGTGTGCTGGGTGAGTTCCCCTACCGCCTGCAGCATCAGAACGGCCGTGAGTACTGGATTCACGACTTCGCCTTTACCTACAGCGAAGGGCTGCAGCTGGATATCCAGCAGCTCAACGACACCCTGCAGGATGCCTTCGTGCATATCGTGCACGGCGACGCCGAGAACGACGCCTTCAACCGCCTGGTGCTGACCGCCGGCCTGGCCTGGCGTGACGTGGCGCTGCTGCGCGCCTATGCCCGCTATCTCAAGCAGATCCGCCTGGGCTTCGACCTGGGTTACATCGCCAACACGCTGCTCAACCACCCGGACATCGCCCGCGAGCTGGTGCGCCTGTTCAAGACCCGCTTCTACCTGGCGCGCAAGCTCAGTGCCGATGACCTGCACGACAAGCAGCACAAGCTCGAGCAGGCGATTCTCGGTGCCCTGGACAACGTCGCGGTGCTCAACGAAGACCGCATCCTGCGGCGCTACCTGGACCTGATCAAGGCCACGCTGCGCACCAACTTCTATCAGCCGGATGCCTCGGGCGAGAACAAGGGCTACTTCAGCTTCAAGTTCGACCCCAGCGCGATCACCGACCTGCCGCGCCCGGTGCCCAAGTTCGAGATCTTCGTCTATTCGCCGCGGGTCGAGGGCGTGCACCTGCGCTTCGGCAACGTGGCGCGCGGCGGCCTGCGCTGGTCCGACCGCGAAGAGGACTTCCGTACCGAAGTGCTTGGCCTGGTCAAGGCCCAGCAGGTCAAGAACGCGGTGATCGTACCGGTCGGCGCCAAGGGCGGCTTTGTGCCGCGGCGCCTGCCGCTGGGCGGCGGCCGTGACGAGATCCAGGCCGAGGCCATCGCCTGCTACCGCATCTTCATCAGCGGCCTGCTGGACATCACCGACAACCTGAAAGAAGGCGAGGTGGCGCCACCGGCCAACGTGGTGCGCCACGATGGCGACGATCCGTACCTGGTGGTTGCCGCCGACAAGGGCACCGCGACCTTCTCCGACATCGCCAACGGCATCGCCAACGAATATGGCTTCTGGCTCGGCGACGCCTTCGCTTCGGGCGGCTCGGCCGGGTACGACCACAAGGGCATGGGCATTACCGCCAAGGGCGCCTGGGTCTCGGTGCAGCGTCACTTCCGTGAACGCGGCATCGACGTGCAGAAGGATCTGACCACCGTGATCGGCATCGGCGACATGGCCGGTGACGTGTTCGGCAATGGCCTGCTGCTGTCCGAGTCGCTGCAGCTGGTCGCTGCCTTCAACCACCTGCATATCTTCATCGACCCCAACCCGGATGCCGCGCGCAGCTTCGTCGAGCGCAAGCGCCTGTTCGACCTGCCGCGTTCGAGCTGGGCCGACTACGACGCGTCGCTGATCTCCCAGGGCGGCGGCATCTTCCTGCGCAGCGCCAAGAGCATTGCCATCAGCCCGGAGATGAAGGCGCGTTTCGACATCCAGGCCGACAAGCTGGCGCCGACCGAGCTGCTCAACGCGCTGCTCAAGGCGCCGGTCGACCTGATCTGGAACGGCGGTATCGGCACCTACGTCAAGTCCAGCCGCGAGAGCCATGCCGACGTTGGCGACAAGGCCAACGACGTGCTGCGCGTCGACGGCCGCGAACTGCGTGCCAAGGTGGTGGGCGAGGGCGGCAACCTGGGCATGACCCAGCTCGGCCGCGTCGAGTACGGCCTCAATGGCGGGGCCAGCAACACCGACTTCATCGACAACGCCGGTGGGGTGGACTGTTCCGACCACGAGGTGAACATCAAGATCCTGCTCAACGAGATCGTCACCGCCGGCGACATGACCGGCAAGCAGCGCAACACGCTGCTCGCCGAGATGACCGAGGACGTGGGCAATCTGGTTCTGGGCAACAACTACAAGCAGACCCAGGCGCTATCGCTGGCCGAGCGCCGTGCCCGCGAACGCCAGGGTGAATACAAGCGCCTGATGGCCGCGCTGGAAGCCACCGGCAAGCTGGACCGCGCCCTGGAGTTCCTGCCCAGCGAGGAAGAACTCAACGAGCGCGCCACCAAGGGCCAGGGCCTCACCCGCCCCGAGTTGTCGGTGTTGATTTCCTACAGCAAGATCGAGCTGCAGGAAGCCCTGATCAAGTCCGATATCACCGATGACGACTACCTGACGCGGGAGATGGAAACCGCCTTCCCGGCGCGCCTGGCCCAGGAGTACGGCGAGGCCATGCGCCGTCACCGCCTCAAGCGCGAGATCGTCAGCACGCAGATCGCCAACGATCTGGTCAACCACATGGGCATCACCTTCGTGCAGCGCCTGAAGGAGTCCACTGGCGTGGGCTCGGCGCAGGTTGCCGCGGCTTATGTGGTGGTGCGTGACGTCTTCCACCTGCCGTTCTGGTGGCGGCAGATCGAGGCCCTGGACAACCAGGTGCCCGCCGACCTGCAGCTGACCATGATGGACGAGCTGATGCGCCTGGGCCGTCGCGCCACGCGCTGGTACCTGCGCAGCCGCCGCAACGACCTGGACGCCGCCCGCGATGTCGCCCACCTCGGGCCACGTGTGAAAGCCCTGGCCATGCGCCTGGACGAGCTGCTCGAAGGCCCGGCCCGTGACGAGTGGATGGCGCGCTACCAGACCTACGTCGAGGCTGGCGTGCCGGAGCTGCTGTCGCGCGTGGTGGCCGGCACCGGTCATCTGTACACGCTGCTGCCGATCATCGAGTCGGCGGACCTCACCGGTCGCGAGCCGACCGAGGTGGCGTCTGCCTACTTCGCGGTGTCCGATGCACTGGACCTGTCGTGGTACCTGCAGCAGATCAGCGGCCTGAGCGTGGAAAGCAACTGGCAGGCCCTGGCCCGCGAGGCGTTCCGGGACGACCTGGACGCGCAGCAGCGCGCCATCACCGTCTCCGTTCTGCAATTGGCCAACGGCCCCGAGTCGATCGAGGCGCGTGTCGAGGCCTGGCTCGAGCAGAATCGTCGCCTGGTCGACCGCTGGAAGGCCATGCTCGCCGAGCTGCGTTCGGCCTCGGGCAGCGATTACGCCATGTACGCCGTGGCCAATCGTGAACTGAGCGACCTGGCGCAAAGCCAGCTGCCGGTGCTGCCAAGCTGAACTGAGTAAGCGCTGCACCTGAAAAAAACGCCCCGACTGGTTCGGGGCGTTTTTTTGTGTGGCCTTGCACCGACTTTCAAGCAGGGCATGGCTTTGCGGCGTGCGCGGCGACAGCCGGGACTACCGGCCCTGCTTATCGCTGCACGCAGCGACGACTTCAACTGCCTGCGGGTTTCTTCTGCAGGCCGTCGAGCAGTGCCTTGTGAAAGCGCTCAGGCTCCTGGATCTGCGGCGAATGGCCAAGGTCGGGGAAGGTCACCAGGGTCGCGTCGGGGATACGTTTGGCGGTGGCCGGGCCCAGTGCCTTGTAGTTGCCCAGTTTGCCGCGCACGGCCTCGGGGGCGGCGTCCTTGCCGATGGCGGTGTTGTCCTGCTCGCCGATCAGCAACAGCGTGGGCATCTGCAGTTCGGAAAATTCGTAGACCACCGGCTGGGTGTAGACCATGTCGTAGGTCAGCGCCGAGTTCCAGGCGACGATCTCCTTGCCGTCACCGTTGAACATGCCTGCCTGCATGTCGACCCAACGATCGAACTCGGGCCGCCACTGGCCGGCGTAGTAGGTGTTCTTCTGGTAGTTGCGGCTGGCCTCGGCGGTGGTTTTCAGTTCGCGCTGGTACCACTGATCGACGCTCAGGTAAGGCACGCCGAGGGTTTTCCAGTCCTCCAGGCCGATCGGGTTGACCATCACCAGTTGCTCGACCTGATCGGGGTAGAGCAGGGCGTAGCGGGTGGCGAGCATGCCGCCCATGGAGTGGCCCATGACGGTCACCTTGTCGACACCGATCTGTTCGAGCAGTGCATGGGTGTTGCTGGCCAGTTGCTGGAAGCTGTATTGGTAATGCGCCGGCTTGCTGGATTTGCAGAAACCGATCTGGTCCGCCGCTATCACGCGGTAACCCGCGGCGCTGAGCGCCGCAATGCTGCCTTCCCAGGTTGCCGCACAGAAGTTCTTGCCATGCATCAGCAGCACGGTGCGGCCGTTGGCCTGCTCGGGCTGGATGTCCATGTAGGCCATCTGCACCGCGTTGCCCTGGGATTCGAAGTTGAAGCGTTTGACTGCATGGGGGTAGTCGAAACCTTGCAGCTCGGCGCCATAGCGCGGCGTTTCGGCAGCAAGGGCAGGCAGGCTGGCTGCGATCAGCAAAGAGGCGAGGGTAGTGCGCACGGCGATGCTCCAGACGAAGAGGGGAGCAAAGAGTGACCCGCCATTGCCGCGCGCATTTCGCCCAAGTGGTTACAAAACCTGTCGGTCAGCCGAGTTCCCGCACGTAACGCAGCATGTCCGGTGCGCCGGCCTGCAGCAGCCCTTCGCCCAGCGCGCAGGCCTGGGGCGAATGCTTGGGCAGCAACAGGAACTCCGGCGAGCCCGGCGTGCGCAGCAAGCTCAGGCGCGCATAGGGCACCTCGTGCTCCATCAACAGCTGCATGAAGCAGGCATCGCTCCAGGCCGCGCAGGGCATCGCCAGGGCGTGGTAACGCTGTTCCAGGTCGCGCAGGCCGGCGGGGCTGATGCGGTAGTAGGTAATGTGCGCCGGCAGGGTGATTTCCAGGCCGCGCAGCCGCGCATAGGCCACTGCGCTGGCGAACGCTTCGGGATTCGCCTCGCCAGCCCAGAACAGCCGCTCGCCGCGCCACTGGGCGTGAAACAGCTCGAGATCCTGCTGCGGATAGTCGGGCAGCGCCTTGCTCAGGTGCTTGAGGAAGTCGCGATAGCTGATGATGCGAATCTGCCGGCAGGCTTCACTGGCCGCGTAGTCCTCGAGGCTGCCGTAGCTGCCGTCGCAATGCACCAGGCTGTCGACCAGGCGCAGGTCGAACTGCGGCAGATGGCGATGCTCGACCTCGATGAGCTGGATCAGCGCGGCGTGGGCTTCGGCCTTGTCTTCCTGCACCGGACCGGACAGGGCGCTGCGCGGCAGATCCTTGAGGCGCTGCAGCGGCGGGCCGCCGAGCCAGCAGATGTTGTCGGCAAAGGTGGGGATGGCGGAGAACGGCAGCTGCAACTGGCTGGCGCGTTCGAAGATCGGCTTGCAGCCGCGGCCAAGCAGACCGACGCGCTGGGCCAGGGCGGCCAGGCGTGAGGCAAGAAGGCTGGGCTGTTCAGGCAGGCTCATGGCAGCTCACGTACGTCGGTTTGCCTGGCGCAGTGTGGCAGAGCTGGCGGCCAGTTGCACGACCCCGGTGCAGAATGTCGGCGATGTTGCGGCGTGGCGCGTGCAGCGCCTGGGAGTGTGGCAGAATCCGTCGATTGATTTGCAAGGGAGCCTCCATGGCCAGCCTGGTTCTGGATATCGCATTACCCGCAGACCGCGTGCAGGCGATCTATCAGGGGCGGGCCAACCGCATTCAGGCGCTCAGCCGTGACGGGCGCCGGGTCAGCATTCCGGCCCACCATTTCCGCGCGTTTCTGACCCACGCCGGTATTCATGGTTCCTTCGAGCTCGAGTTCAACGATGCCGGTGAGCTGCTCAGCCTGCGGCGCTTGCCCTGAGAACCTGTTCATAATCTTCAGGCCAGGTTCGTCGATTTTGGCAGCTAAGCGGCGAAAGCGGCCATTTGCAGTGGTGGGCTAAAGCCCACCCTACAGATCTGAATAGTGGCGTAAGGGGCCTTTCGTAGGGTGGACGACGCTTCATCCGTCCACCGCTCTGCGATCGAAATGGTGGACAAAAAGAGCGTTGTCCACCCTACGGTGGGAACGGCCGCTTCTGCCTTGTAGTTGCCGCTTCTTGCGTATCTAGCTCGCGAGAGCGTGAACGGGCTCTAATCCTCGCTACGCGAAGGCTTGGCCGGCTATAATTCGCGACTTTCGATTTCGCCACTGCCGAGCTAAGCCTGCCCATGTACAACCTGGCCCGCGAGCTGCTATTCAAACTGTCCCCGGAAACTTCCCACGAGCTGTCCATCGACCTGATCGGCGCCGCTGGCCGCCTGGGGCTGGCCGGGCGCCTGTGCAAGGCGCCGAGCAGCCTGCCGGTAACGGTCATGGGGCTGCAGTTCGCCAACCCGGTAGGGTTGGCCGCGGGCCTGGACAAGAACGGCGATGCCATCGACGGTTTCGCCGGGCTGGGCTTCGGTTTCGTGGAGATCGGCACCGTCACCCCACGGCCGCAGCCGGGCAACCCCAAGCCGCGCCTGTTCCGCCTGCCGGAGGCCGAGGCGATCATCAACCGCATGGGCTTCAACAACCATGGCGTCGACCACCTGCTGGCCCGCGTGCAGGCAGCCAAATACCGTGGCGTGCTGGGCATCAACATCGGCAAGAACGTCGATACCCCGGTCGAGCGTGCGGTGGACGATTACCTGATCTGCCTGGACAAGGTCTACGCCCACGCCAGCTACATCACCGTCAACGTCAGCTCGCCGAACACGCCGGGCCTGCGCAGCCTGCAGTTCGGCGATTCGCTCAAGCAACTGCTCGATGCCCTGCACAAGCGCCAGAACCAACTGACCCTCAGCCATGGCCGGCGTGTGCCGCTGGCGATCAAGATCGCCCCGGACATGAGCGACGAGGAAACCGTGCAGGTCGCCACCGCGCTACTGGAAAGCGGCATGGATGCGGTGATCGCCACCAACACCACGCTGAGCCGCGAGGGCGTCGAGAACCTGGCGTTCGCCAATGAGGCCGGTGGGCTTTCCGGTGCGCCGGTGCGTGACAAGAGCACCCACACGGTCAGCGTGTTGGCGAGCGAACTGGGGGGGAGGTTGCCGATCATCGCCGCCGGTGGCATCACCGAAGGCCGGCATGCCGCCGAAAAGATCGCCGCAGGGGCGAGCCTGGTGCAGATCTATTCGGGCTTCATCTACAAGGGGCCGGCGTTGATTCGCGAAGCGGTAGACGCCATTGCCGCGGCGCGGCGCTGAATCACGGGCAATAAAAAGGGCTCCCTAAGGGAGCCCTGGGCTCTCGCCCGCCGCTCGGATGGAGCGTGCTTGGTGAAGTCGGTAGGTCCTTGGCTTTAGCCGACAGCGCGAAGTTCGTTGAGTCGATGGATACCGGCAGTGCCGGTCAAACCGTCCCAGTTGTCACCGCGGCCTTCACGCCAGCCATTGAGCCAGGCTTGACGCACGGACGGAAGAGTGAAAGGACACAGCTCGCGGGATTTACCACTGATACCGTACTGATAGCCGCGCAAAAATGCTTTTTCTAACGGATCACGCTTAAGTCTTCTCATAGGGTGTTGCCCTCACTTGTTGACTGTATGTCCCGTAGACCTTTGGAAGGTCAGGCAGAAGGTCTGCCGTTGGAGTCCGCTGCCGGCGTCGCGAGCCTCCATGTGCCGACGTCATTGCGACGACGGCCTGGGTAGATTTCTATCGAATGTGCGATGCGCTGTGAATGATCGATTTGTCATAAGGACGTAACGCTTTCGAGGGTGAGGCCATAAGCTTTTCAGCTGCTAGCCGCGTTGCTGGCTGAAACCCGCGCTACCAGCGGCTTGTGTGAACGTTGCTGGTGTTTTGCCATCGTGAATGGCTATCGATTGCAGCTGCAATTTATTCAGACGAAGGGTCGCATTGCGACTTCTTGTCACTTATTTTTGGTTGCGCCCACCACTGGGCCAAACCCATTACCGCCTTCGGGCACTGGATTTCTGATGTCGGACGATAACGAACTCTTCCTCACGTGCCCCAAGGGGCTCGAAGGCCTGTTGCTCGAGGAAGCCAAGGCGCTGGGCCTCAACGAGGCCCGCGAGCACACCTCGGCAATTCGCGGCCTGGCCAGCATGGAGACGGCGTATCGCCTGTGCCTGTGGTCACGACTGGCCAACCGGGTGCTGCTGGTGCTGGCGCGCTTCCCGGTGCGCGATGCCGAGAGCCTTTATGAGGGCGTGCTCGGTGTCGACTGGTTCGAGCACCTGGAGCCCAGTGGCAGCCTGGCCGTGGAGTTCAGTGGTAATGGCTCGGGGATCGACAACACCCACTTCGGCGCCTTGAAGGTCAAGGACGCCATCGTCGACAAGCTGCGCCAGGCCGACGGCACTCGCCCCTCGGTGGACAAGCTCAACCCGGATCTGCGCGTGCACCTGCGCCTGGATCGTGGCGAAGCGATCCTCTCCCTGGATCTCTCCGGCCACAGCCTGCACCAGCGCGGCTACCGCCTGCAGCAGGGTGCGGCGCCGTTGAAAGAGAACCTGGCCGCTGCCGTGCTGATCCGCGCCGGCTGGCCGCGGATCGCCGCCGAGGGTGGCGCGTTGGCCGACCCGATGTGCGGCGTGGGCACCTTCCTGGTCGAGGCGGCGATGATCGCCGCCGATATCGCGCCGAATCTGACGCGCGAGCAGTGGGGCTTCAGCAACTGGCTGGGTCATGTGCCGGCCACCTGGAGCCGCCTGCGTGCCGAAGCCGAGGAGCGCGCTGCAGCCGGTATGGCCAAGCCGCCGCTATGGATTCGTGGCTACGAAGCCGACCCGCGACTCATCCAGCCGGCGCGCAACAACATCGACCGCGCCGGGTTGAGCGACTGGATCAAGGTCTACCAGGGCGAGGTGGCGACCTTCGAGCCGCGCCCGGACCAGAACCAGAAGGGGCTGGTGATCAGCAACCCGCCCTACGGCGAGCGCCTGGGCGACGAGGCCAGCCTGCTGTACCTCTACCAGAACCTCGGCGAGCGCCTGCGCCAGGCCTGCATGGGCTGGGAGGCAGCGGTGTTCACCGGTGCGCCCGATCTGGGCAAGCGGATGGGCATCCGCAGCCACAAGCAGTATTCGTTCTGGAACGGCGCCTTGCCGTGCAAACTGCTGCTGATCAAGGTGCAGCCCGAGCAGTTCGTCACCGGCGAGCGGCGCACGCCGGAGCAGCGCGAACGTGAACGCGAGCAGAATGAGTTGCAGGCCGAGGCGCCCAAGCTCAACCGCAACGGCAACCCGATCAAGCCGGCCCCAGCGCCGGTCGAGCAGGCGCGCCTGAGCGAGGGCGGGCAGATGTTCGCCAACCGCCTGCAGAAGAACCTCAAGCAGCTCGGCAAATGGGCGCGCCGCGAAGGCGTCGACTGCTACCGCCTCTACGATGCCGACATGCCCGAGTACGCCCTGGCCATCGACCTGTACCACGACTGGGTGCATGTGCAGGAATACGCGGCGCCGCGTTCGATCGACCCGGAAAAGGCCCAGGCGCGGCTGTTCGATGCCCTGGCGGCGATTCCCCAGGCGCTCGGCATCGACAAGAGCAAGGTGGTGATCAAGCGCCGCGAGCGGCAGAGCGGCAGCAAGCAGTACGAGCGCCAGGCGGTCCAGGGGCAGTTCATGGAGGTGAAGGAGGGCGGCATCAAGCTGCTGGTCAACCTCACCGATTACCTGGATACCGGGCTGTTCCTCGACCACCGCCCGCTGCGCCTGCGCATCCAGAAGGAGGCCGCCGGCAAGCGCTTCCTCAACCTGTTCTGCTACACCGCCACGGCATCCGTGCATGCGGCCAAGGGTGGCGCGCGCAGCACCACCAGCGTCGACCTGTCGAAAACCTACCTGGACTGGGCGCGCCGCAATCTGTCGCTCAATGGTTTCTCGGACAAGAACCGCCTGGAGCAGGGCGACGTGATGAGCTGGCTGGCCGACGACCGTGGCGAGTACGAGCTGATCTTCATCGACCCGCCGACCTTCTCCAATTCCAAGCGCATGGAAGGCGTGTTCGACGTGCAGCGCGACCACGTGCAGTTGCTGGACATGGCCATGGCGCGCCTGGCGCCGGGCGGCGTGCTGTATTTCTCCAACAACTTCCGCAAGTTCGCCCTCGACGAGCAGTTGCCGGCGCGTTATCAGGTCGAGGAAATTACCGCCCAGACCATCGATCCGGACTTCGCGCGCAACGCCAAGATCCACCGCGCCTGGAAGGTGATGGCCAAGTAACGCCGCAACGATAGAAAACCGTAGCCTGGGTTGAGCGTAGCGATACCCAGGGCGATCCCCCGGGTGTCGCTAGGCTCGACCCGGGGTACCTCATACCATTATCTGGCGGCGCTCTTCGGCTGCTTATAGAGGTCGAGCAGCACCTGATCGAGAATCACCGAGGCGCCCCAGGGTTTCGGGTCGTTGAGGATGGCCACCACGGCCCAGCTGTTGCCGTTGCTGTCGCGGCTGAAGCCGGCGATGGCGCGCACGTTGTTCAGGGTGCCGGTCTTGATGTGCGCCTGGCCGGCCATCGGCGTGTTGCGCAGGCGTTTGCGCATGGTGCCGTCCAGCGCGACGATCGGCATCGAGCTGATGAACTCGGCGGCATAGGGGCTCTTCCATGCCGCCTCGAGGATGCGGCCCATTTCCCGAGCGCTGATGCGTTCGGCGCGGGACAGCCCGGAGCCGTTTTCCATCACCAGTTGCGGTGCGGTGATGCCCTTGCGGGCCAGCCAGGCGCGAATCACCCGTTGTGCGGCGTGGGCATCGTCGACATCCGCCTCGTTGCGGTTCTGCGCGCCGATGCTGAGGAACAGCTGGCGGGCCATGGTGTTGTTACTGTACTTGTTGATGTCGCGGATGATCTCCACCAGGTCTGGCGAGAAGGCGCGGGCCAGCAGGGTGGCGCTCTTCGGCACGTCGGCCTGGCGGTCCTTGCCCATGATGCTGCCGCCCAGCTCGCCGAAGATCGCCCGTACCGCACCGGCGGCATAAGCCGGGTGATCGAGCAGTGACAGGTAGGTCTGGGCGCTGCAGCCGTCGGTCAGCTGGCCAGTGACGATCACCCGGGTGCCGTCGAATTCCTTGACCGGGTTGTAGCGCACATCCGGCCAGGCCGGGCATTTGCCGGCCTTGAGCACCTTGACCTGGTTGTCCAGGGTCAACCCGGCCAGGGGCGGCTCGGCGGCTACCGTGACCTTGCCATTCTCGGCACGGGCGATGAAGCGCAGCGCCTTGAGGTTGACCAGCAGCGAATCGGGGGTGACCAGATAGGGCTTGTTGGCATCGCCACCATCATCATTGA
This sequence comes from Pseudomonas sp. G34, assembly GCF_031119625.1. GTDB lineage: Bacteria > Pseudomonadota > Gammaproteobacteria > Pseudomonadales > Pseudomonadaceae > Aquipseudomonas. The sequence goes on along the minus strand of NZ_JAVHZV010000018.1, from coordinate 121,653 downwards.
AGGCCGGCAGATCCGGTTGCACGAAGTGGCTGCGGTCGAGCACGAGGTCGCCGGTCACCTGGCGCACGCCGTTGGCACGCAGGTCACGCAGCATCAACCAGAGCTTTTCCATGTTCAGCTTGGGATCGCCGCCACCCTTGAGGTACAGGTTGCCGTTGAGCACGCCGTCCTTGAGCTGGCCGTCGGTGTAGAACTCGGTCTTCCACTGGAAGGTCGGGCCAAGTATCTCCAGGGCTGCGAAGGTGGTGATCAGCTTCATGGTCGAGGCCGGGTTCACCGACACATCGGCATTGAAAATGGTGCCATTGCCCGGGCCGTTGAGCGGCAGGGTCACCACCGACAGCGACTGCTGGCCGATCTTGTTGGCCTTCAGGCTCTTGGTCACGCTTTCCGGAAGGTTGGCGCTGATGGCTGCATGGGCAGGCAGGGCCGTGGGCAGGACGAGGCAGGCGAAAGCCAGAGGGCGGAGGATGCGTAGCCTCCGAACAGCGGGTACAACGGAAAATCGCATTACGAGCTCCCACAGCGGTTTGGGACGATGCCGCGCATTATGCCCCATGAGATGGCCGCCAAGGGGCCGTGATTGGGGGATTTTATGGCCGCCGATCCAATGCCGGCCGTCGCCGCAGCAGCACGGGGGATTTTTCGTCGGTCGGCGGGCATCGCCGCCACGAAACTGGTAGAGTGCCGCGCGTTATCACTCTGCAAGGATCTATACCCATGGCTACCAATCGTTCCCGTCGTCTGCGCAAGAAACTCTGTGTGGACGAGTTTCAGGAGCTGGGTTTCGAGCTGAACCTGACTTTCAAGGAAGACCTGAGCGATGAAGCGGTCGACGCCTTCCTCGATGCCTTCCTGAGCGACGCGATGAACGCCAACGGCCTGGGCTATGTTGGCGGTGACGACTACGGCCTGGTGTGTCTGGCCAAGCGTGGTTCGGTCAGCGAAGAACAACGTGCCGCCGTGGAAGCCTGGCTCAAGGGCCGTTCCGAGCTGGTCGATTTCAGCGTCAGCCCGCTGCTGGACGTGTGGTACCCGGAAAAAGAGATCAACTCGGCTTCCTGATCCACCGAGGGCCTCATTCGAGGCCCTTTTCTTTTGTACCGCGCTACGCGGCTCACTCGTCACTCGCTACCTTCGTTTCCGATTGCTGCGCCGGCGCTCGTTCGCTGATCGCCGTGGCGCGTTGCCTGGCGGCTTCGCGGTTATCCAGCCACTGGCGCAGGCCGTGCATCAGCAGGGCGATGAACAGGGTCAGCAGGATACCCAGGGTGACGTTGAACAGGCGTACCTGCGGCAGGTGCCAATCCTTGGCCAGGCTCTCGGCCAGGAGCACGAAACAGACCGTCGTCTGCAGCACGAACAGGCCGTAGTGGTTGGCCTGCAGGGCGCGGCTGAGCATGATCAGCGGCAGCATGATGGCTACCATCAGCGGCGGGCTCTGCAGGCTATGGCCGAACAGGATCAGCAGGCCGGCGGCGGTCAGGCTGGCCATGCTCGCCTGCAGCGCCCGCACCAGGCTGCCGCGGAATTCCAGCTGCAAGGTGGTCACCACCGCCAGGGTCAGCCAGTAGCCGCGCTGCAGGTGCGCCAGGTTGACGATCAAGCCGGCCATGGACACCGCCAGCGTGCAGCCCAGCGCGTACAGGCCCCATTGCTGGCGGGACTGGCGCCCGGCGTGGCGGCGCAGCACCTTGAGCAGGCTGATCAGGCGCGGCATGTGTGGCCACATGCGCAAGCCATGCAGGCCACGCAGGCCGAATGCCAGGAGCATCACCCAGAGCCCGCCGAGCATGAACAGCATGGCGATGGCGTTGGGGTTGTTGAGCATGCTGCTGCCGTATTGGCCTTGGCCCAGGCACAGGCACACCGTCAGGCCGATACCCAGCTTGCCGGCTTCGGTGCCAAAGCGCTGCAGCCAGGCCAGCAGCAGGCCGAAGCCGGCGAACAGCGACAGGCTGATCAGTGGATGGGTGGCCGACCAGAAACCCAGGCCGGCACTGCACGCCCCCAGGCCGGTGAGCAGCAGCATGCGCAACATGCCGAAGCGGTGCAGCGGATTGGCCTGGGCGGCCTGGAAGGCGCCAACCGAGGCCCACAGGAACCCCGGGTGGGCGCTGAACAAACCGAGCAGCAGCGGCAGTGCACAACCCAGCCCGGCGACCACCGCCGAGCCCCAGGCGGGTGGCCCGGCATGCCAGCTGAACAGCTGCCTGAATACCTGGCCCATGCTCAGACCGGACTCGAGCGACCGGTCATTTCCCGCGCCATTTCGGTGGCGTAGCTGTCGGTCATGCCGGCGATGAAGTCGATCATGCGCAGGAACGAGCGGTACAGCGGCCAGTGCGGGTCGGGCGCGTTATGGCCCAGCAGGTCGAGGATGCGACGGTTCTTGAATGACGGCGTGCGCCCGCCGTGTTGTTCCAGCGCCGCACCGCAGAAGGCATTGAGGAGAATTTCCAAGGTGGTGTAGGCGCCGATCTCGTGCAGCGTCTTGCGCTTGTCCTGGAAGATCTTCTCGCGGGCCATGGCCTTGGCCGCTTGTACGCAGTGCTTGGCCGGGCCGTGCATGTGCTCGACCAGGTCGCCTTCCAGGCGGCCTGCCAGCAGGCTGGGCTGCTGCTCGACGAAGGCCTGGGCGGCCGAGTTGGTCAGGTGTTCGATGGCCTTGCCACGCAGGATCGCCAGCTTGCGCCGACGCGAGTCCCGGGGGCCGAGCTGGCGGTAGGTTTCCGGCAGGTCGTCGCCGACCAGATCGAGCAGCAGCGACTCCACTTCGGCGTAGTCGAGCAGCTCCATTTCCAGGCCGTCTTCCAGGTCGATCAGGCCGTAGCAGATATCGTCAGCGGCCTCCATCAGGTAAACCAGGGGATGGCGCGCCCAGCGCTGCTCCTCGAGCAGCGGCAGGCCCAGCTTGCTGGCGATCTGTTCGAGCAGCGGCAGTTCGCTCTGGTAGCAGCCGAACTTGTGCTTCTTGTAGCCCAGTGCCTCGGCATGCCGCGAGGTCCAGGGGTACTTCAGGTAGGCGCCAAGGGTGGCGTAGGTGAGCCGCGTGCCGCCATCGAACTGGTGGTACTCCAGCTGGGTGAGCACGCGAAAACCCTGGGCGTTGCCTTCGAAGCTGAGAAAGTCGCCGCGCTCGGCGTCGCTCATGGCGTCCAGCCAGCCACGCCCGGCGGCCTGCTGGAACCAGTGGCGGATGGCGTCTTCGCCGGAGTGGCCGAACGGCGGGTTGCCGATGTCGTGGGCCAGGCAGGACGATTGCACCACCATGCCCAGGTCGCTGGGCTCGCACCAGGCCGGCAGCTCGCTGCGCAGCATTTCGCCAACCCGCATGCCCAGCGAGCGGCCCACGCAACTGACTTCCAGCGAGTGGGTCAGGCGGGTGTGGATGTGGTCGTTGCTGGATACCGGATGCACCTGGGTCTTGCGGCCCAGGCGGCGAAAGGCGCCGGAGAAGATGATCCGGTCGTGATCCTTGTGGAAAGGGCTGCGTCCCAGTTCATCGGCGCTGGCCGACGGTTTGCCGAGACGTTCACGGGTGAGCAGTGTTTGCCAGTCCAAGCGTGCTTCCTTTACCGGGTACCGCGGGTCAAAGATGTGCGCTCTTGCCAGCGGAGCCGCACAGGCGAATGCCCGCTAGCTTCCCTGTTCATTCGGGCAACTGCAAGGCCGTATCCACTAAAGTCCACTGGCGTCGATATCGACCAGCAGCAGGCGCGCGCCATCCTCGATGAACTGCCCGGCGGTCAGGCAATACTGGTTGGTCGTGGCGTCGCGGTAGGTGTTGGACAGGATCAGGCGGCGCTCGTCCCAGCCTTCGGCCAGCAACTGATAGAAGTAGGGGCGCCAGGACCAGTTGTGGCCCAGGTAGCGATCATCGGCTTGCCACCTGCCATCGCGCCATTCCAGGTTCGGGGTGATCTGGGTGCCATGCCTGTCGCATTGGTAAAGGCGCAGCAGCCATGGGTAGGTGGCTGGCGTGACTGCGGGCGCGAGCGACTGGGTGTCGCTTTTCAGCTGCGTGAACAGCTCGGCGAGCTGCCTGCGCAACGCCATGAGGCGCAGGCGCTCGGCGAGCTTGTTCTGTACATAGGCGTCGCGCAACCTGGCGAAGTGCTCGACGAACGCGTCGCTATCGAAGAACTCCAGCTCCGGTTTCGCGAACAGGTAGCCCTGTACAAAACGGGCGCCGCACTCCAGCGCGAAATGCAGTTCGGCCTCGGTCTCCACACCTTCAGCGATGATCCAGCAGCCGGTCTTTTCCGCCATCAGCGCCAGCGCCTTGACCACCTCTCCACTGGGCCCGCCGCGGGCCGCCTCCTGAAACAGGCGCATGTCGAGTTTGAGAATATCGGGGCGCAGCGCCAGCACACGGTCGAGTTGCGAATAGCCTGCACCGAAATCATCGATGGCAATGCGCACTCCGGCCTCGCGGTAGCGAGCGGCCACGGCGGCAAGCCGTGCACTGGCACCACCCAGCTCGGTTATCTCGAACACCACACGCTGTGCAGCGATGCCGCTGCTTGCCAGTTGCTTGAGGCTTGGCAGCGCCTGTGCGGGGCGCAAGCGGCCGATCCAGCGAGGGGAGATATTCACGCTCAGGAACCAGTGGGCGGGGGCCGCATGAAAGCGCGCGAAGGCCTGCTCGCGAATGGCCCGGTCAAGCCTGCGCAGGGCCGCGGCAGGTGTTTTCGGGTCGGCGAACAAGGGGCCGGCGGAATGCAGGCGCCCCTGCGCATCGCGCAAACGGGCCAGCGCCTCGACGCCGGCGATTTGCCCGTTGGCGGTATCGATGAAAGGTTGGAAGACGGCGACAGGTTGACCGTCGAGCACCGGGCACATCCTTAGTGAGAGCGGGCAGGGAGCCAGGCGTTAGCTGGCGTTGAGCGCCCTATCAAGCAATAAGGTGGCCAGTTTTAAGCGTGGTCGGGTTTTTCTGCTGGCTTTTCGCCGGTATCCCGCGGAGCGCGTTTGCGCAGGTCGGGAAAGGCGCCAAGTGCCATGCGTAGCCAGCGGCGCCATTGGCCCCCGCGCATGCCCAGCACCGTCAAGGCGAACACACCGCCGGTGATCCAGATTGGTGCATTGCTTGCCTTTAATTCCTGGCGCCAGTGGCTACCCAGGTCCTTGGCTTTCTGCAGTGGCTGCAGAATGACCAGGGTTTCATGGCGGATTTCCTGGCGATGCATTTCCAGGCGCAGGCGCAGCATGGTCTTGCGCAGTTGCTGAGTGTTCTTGTCGCTCATGGCAGCAGTTGCTCCCGATCACGCGCCAGTTCTTCGAGGCTGGCACTAAACGGGGCAGGCGCATTGCGCATACGTTGAACGAGATTCCAGCCGCAGCCAAGCAGCCCCAGCGCGTAGAACAGGCAGAGGAGGCTGATGACCAGAATACGCTGGGTGTCCCAGAAGAGAATCAGCAGGGCGGCCGACACGCCGATGATCAGCATGAGGCCGAACAGCACGCAGAGGCCCGTCAGGATCAGCAGGGTGACGGTGCGCGCCTGCTGTTCCTTGAGCTCTTCGCTGAACAGTGCGACATGCCCATGAACCAGCCCGAGCAGCGCACCGGCCAGGCGCCGCGGCGAGGGGCCGCGGCTGGGAGGTGCTGCTGTCTGGCTGTCATCCATGGGCTGTCCTGATCAACGTCGGCTAATGAGCATGCCGATCAGTATACCAATGCCGGCGGCAATGCCGATGGTCTGCCACGGATGGGTCTGCACGTAGTCTTCGGTCGCGCCGGCCACTGCGCGGCCACGCTGGACCACGGTTTCCTCGGTGTTCTTCAGGGTGGTGCGTGCACGGCCCAGGCTGTCGCGGATCTGCGCGCGCAGCTCTTCGGCCTGGTCGCCGACCAGGCTGGCCGAGTGCTGCAGCAGGGTTTCGGTGTCACGAACCAGTGCCTGGAATTCTTCCAGCAGCTCTTCCTTGTTGGCGGGAGCTGCGGGGCGCGGGGGGAGGGGGCGTGCCATTGATCAATCTCCTGTAGGTATGAGGCGGTGTAAGGGGTTCGAGTGGCGCACCCCGGGCAGGTTCACTCTATCTGCGTACTGGCTGGGAGGGGGGAATAAAGAAGGGCACAGGCATTGCATTGACGAGCCGCGACGTTGGTCGCGATGCATGCTTATGGTGCTGGCCGGCCTTCGAGGCATCTCTCTGGTGCTTAACTAACTAATTGATAATCAAAGAATAAGTTCAGAAAAGAGCGGGCGATGGAGCGCCGAGAGCCTGGTGCGCTCGGAATGGGTGCGTGACGTGACAAGGTGGTGTGCCTGTAAATGGTGCTTCTTGTTGGGCCTGTGTTCTTTTTTGGTGCTTTTCGCTGCGGAGTCTGTGCTTCGATGGAAAACCTCGACAGTGCCGTGCAAACCCTGATTCACGGTTCGAACACGCTGTTCATTCTGCTTGGCGCGATCATGGTGTTGGCCATGCACGCCGGCTTCGCCTTTCTGGAAGTCGGCACCGTCCGGCAGAAGAACCAGGTCAATGCGCTGTCGAAGATCCTCTCGGATTTCGCCATTTCAGCCGTCGCCTATTTCTTCGTCGGTTACTGGATCGCCTACGGGGTCAGCTTCCTGCATCCGGCCAGCGTGCTGGTCGCCGGCAATGGCTATGCGCTGGTGAAGTTCTTCTTCCTGCTGACCTTCGCGGCGGCAATTCCGGCAATCATTTCCGGGGGCATTGCCGAGCGCGCACGGTTCGGCCCGCAGCTGTGCGCCACTGCGCTGATCGTCGCCTTCGTCTACCCGTTTTTCGAAGGCATGATCTGGAACGGCAACTTCGGCTTGCAGGCCTGGCTGCAGGAACGCTTCGGTGCGCCGTTCCACGATTTCGCCGGCTCGGTGGTGGTGCACGGGGTCGGTGGCTGGCTGGCGTTTGCCGCGGTAGTGCTGCTGGGGCGCCGTGATGGACGCTATCGGGACGGCCGTCTGGTGGCCATGGCGCCGTCGAGCATTCCGTTTCTGGCGCTGGGCTCCTGGGTGCTGATCATCGGCTGGTTCGGCTTCAACGTGATGAGCGCCCAGACCCTGGGCAGCATCAGCGGGCTGGTGGCGGTCAACACGCTGATGGCGATGGTCGGCGGCACCCTGGCGGCGCTGATCGTCGGGCGCAACGACCCGGGCTTCCTGCACAACGGCCCGCTGGCCGGGCTGGTTGCCATCTGCGCCGGCTCCGATCTGATGCATCCGGTGGGCGCGCTGGTCACTGGCGCCATCGCCGGTGCGCTGTTCGTCTGGGCGTTCACCGCGACGCAGGTCAAATGGAAAATCGATGATGTGCTGGGCGTCTGGCCCCTGCATGGCCTGTGCGGCGTCTGGGGCGGCATCGCCTGCGGCATCTTTGGCCAACCGCTATGGGGCGGCCTGGGCGGCGTGAGCCTGGCCAGCCAGCTGGCCGGTAGCCTGGCCGGCGTGGCCGTGGCACTGCTCGGCGGGTTTGCGGTGTATGGCCTGCTCAAGGTACTGGTGGGCATTCGCCTGAGCCAGGAGCAGGAGTACTACGGCGCCGATCTGTCGATCCACAAGATCGGCGCGGTAAGCCAGGACTGAGCAGTTAACCGTCCCCAGCCCTAAACTTTTGTCGAGGCCTGCCGTCAACCTTGGACATGCTCCCGTTTCGGTGACTTGCCATGGCTATTTCCATCCCGCTGTCGACTTCCACGACAGGCCGCTCGCCGCAACTCGGCGGCCAGCCTACCATTCGCAACGCGGCCGATGCCCAGGCCGCGCTGTCCAACCGCCTGGCCGAACGCCTTGGCCTGCCGCCAGGCTCGTTGAATGCCAAGCAGGACGACTTCTCCCCGGAGAAAGTCGCTGATCGCGTGCTGGGTTTCATCGAGCAGCGCCTCAAGAGTGAAGCCGCTTCCGGCGCTGATCCGGAGAAATTGCAGCAGCTTCTCGATCAGGCTCGTTCTGGTGTCCAGAAAGGCTTTGACGAGGCGCGCAAGATGCTCGACGGCATGGGCTTGCTCAAGGACAAGGTCGCCACGGACATCGACGATACCTTCAAGCGCATCGAGCAGGGTTTCGCCGGCCTCGACAAGCTCTACGGTGCCGTGCCGGCCAACGGTGAAAGCAAGGGCGTCACGCCGACCTCCAGCGACCGTTTCGCCGCCGTGGCGGAAAGCTTCGAGCTCAACATCACCACCCGTGACGGCGACCGCTTGCGCGTATCGGTGGCCCAGGCCTCGGCTGCGTGGTCACGTAGCGAAGGCGCGGGCAGCCAGTCCGGCAGCCTGCAGATCGGCGGCTGGCAGGTGGAGGTCGAGGGCGAGCTGGATGATGAGGAAAAGGCCGCCCTGGGGAAGCTCTTCAATCAGGTGCAGGATCTGTCCAATTCCTTCTATTCGGGTGACATGGCCGGGGCTTTCGATCGTGCCATGGCGCTGGACATGGACAGCTCGCAACTGGCCTCCATGTCCCTGCGCCTGACCCAGACCAGCGTGCGCCAGGCCACCGACACCTATGGGGCGGTCTCCAACCAGGGCGGGCAGTCAGCCAGCGCGACCAATGGTGCGCTTACCGATTACGCCCAGGGCCTGCTCGATGCCCTGCGAACGGCCGATGCCTGGGTCAGCGATGGTAAGGGTTTGTTGCAGGATCTGCTCAAGGGCGGCTTCTCGCTGGACGAGCGCTTCGATGCGGGGCGCCTGGAAAAGGCCGAGCAGATCAATGGGCGCCTGCTCGACGGCTTGCAGGGGGTGCTCGACTCGACGCTGGCACCGCAAGGCAAGCAGGCTGGCGAGAAGACCTGAGCAACCGGACGGAGGTGATAGACTGCGCGCTCTGTCACCTTGCAGGCTGCGTCGACCATGCTTCCTGAATGCCAGCTGTTGGGCACCCTCGGTTGTCACCTGTGTGACTACGCGGAGGCCGTGCTGATGCCGTTCGTGGAGAACGGCCTGCTGGTCGAGCTGCTGGATATCGCCGAGCAGCCCGGGCTGCTGGAACGCTATGCGCTGGTCATTCCGGTGTTGCGGCGCACCGACACCGGCGCCGAGTTGCACTGGCCGTTCGACGCGCCGCAGGTAGCCGCTTTTCTGGGCTGACTCACTGCCACTAGAGCAACGAGCCGGGCGCTATGCAGTCAGGCCACTTTTTTCGTTTTGATGGATGGGGAGATGCGGGTATGAATATGGTGCTCGGCGACGCGCTGTCGCTGCTGCTGTTTCGGTTGCATAACGGGCGCCTGTTGGGCATCAACCTGCTCAAGGTCAACGAGATCATTCCCTGTCCCGCGCTGACCAAGATGCCCAGCCGGCATCCCCATGTGCGCGGCGTGGCGACTTTGCGTGGCTCGGCGCTGACGGTCATCGATCTGGCCCGTGCGATTGGCGAACGTGGCGGCAACGACAGTGGCGAAGGCTGCCTGATCGTCACCGAGCTGAGCCGTTCGCGGCAGGGCCTGCATGTGCACAGTGTCGAACGCATCGTGCAGTGTTCGACCCGGGATGTTCGCCCGCCACCCTCGGGCGCCGGTTCGCGTGCGTTCATCACCGGCGTGACGCAGATCGACGGCAACATCGTGCAGATCCTCGACATCGAGAAGGTGCTGCATGAAATCGCCCCGGCGCCGCTTGAGGAGGTCAGCGAGCAACTGCTGAGCCCGGCCGAGCGGCAGCTCCTGCAGGGCCGCCGGGTGCTGGTGGTCGACGACTCCCAGGTCGCCTTGCAGCAGACGCTGATCACCCTGCGCAAGCTCGACCTCGATTGCCAGGCCGTGCGCAGCGCCGCCAGTGCCCTTGAGGTATTGCAAACGGCGCGGGAGGAGGGGCGGCCCGTCGAAGTGCTGGTCTCGGATATCGAAATGCCGGAAATGGATGGTTATGCCCTGGTTCAGCAGATCCGCAAGGACGCCGAACTCGGCGACACCTATGTGCTGCTGCACACCTCGCTGGACAGCACCATGAACACCGAGAAGGCCCGCGCAGTCGGCGCCAACGACGTGCTCACCAAGTTCTCCAGCGTCGACCTCAGCCACGCGCTGCTGCGTGCCTTTCAGCGCCTGAACGACTAGGGTCGGTCGGTTGACGTTTCTCGCCGCACAGCGCGTGCGCCGAAGCGTCCCCGCAGCTCGATCCTATTCGACGCGCTGCTCGCCGGTGAACTGCAGGGTGATCTTGCAGCGCCGGCAGAAGTAGCGGCGCCCCTTTGCCACCAGCGCATGGCGCTGCGCGGAAAACGGAAACTCACCCTGTGGGCACTGGCAGCGGTAGATGAAGCGGCTGACCTGGCGCCGCTTCACGTCGTAGCTATGGCAGCGGTGTGGTGGCAGTTCGTAGACACCACGCATGATCAACTGCCATTCCTCGCCGTGGGGCTGAATGCTCAGGCCGTACAACTGGTGGGCGATCAGGTGGGCCACTTCGTGGGCGACCGTCTGGCGCAGGAAGTCTTCCTGGTTCTCGCGGTAAAGCTGGGGGTTGAAGCGCAGCTTGTTTTCGGTGAGGTGCGCCACGCCAGCTTTCTGCCCGCGCAGCTTGAAGCTCACCTGGGGGCGGGTGAAAGGGCGTTTGAAAAAACTTTCTGCCTGCTGATAGCAGGCTTCGACGCGGGCGTGAATCTGCTCGGACATGGTCGCTACGAAGGCTGGTAACTGGCCGCAATTATGCCGCAGATCGATCTTTTCTGCAGGGTGAAGCGCCTCAGCGGTAGTAGCGCTGCAAGGTTTCCATGGCGCTGTTGATGCGTTGCAGCTGCTGCGTACACCCGCCGCGATCCGGGTGGTGCAGGCTGACCAACTGGCGATAGCGCTGGCGGATGGCTGCCAGATCCAGCACGCCCTGCTGCTCGTCCAGCTCCAGGGTGGCCAGTGCCTGCTGCTTGTCTTCGCCGCCCTGCATGCGCATCCAGAACGCGCCGAGCATCCGTTCGACATCCTCCGCGCCGGTGTCGCGCAGGTGGCTGAGATCCAGATAATAGTCGCGCAGCGGCTCGCGCTCGCTCAGCGCACTTTCGGCGCCCTGGTAAGGCAGCAGGCGAATGCACAGCGGGCTGATCTGCAAGGAGGCGCGGCGCTCGGCATGCAGCTGATCGCGCAGCCGGTACAGCGTATGGAACAGCAGGAAGTGGCTGCGAAACAGCTCCAGGGTGTCGCTGGGTAGGCGCTCGTCACGGCCTTGCCAGCGGCTCAGGCGCAACAGCAGTTCGTATTCGGAGAGCCCGTCGGGCGAGGCCTCCAGCAACTCGAGCAGCCTGCTGCTGGGTAAGGTGTCTTGATTCATCGGCTTTCCTTGGTCGATGAGCTGGCGCGTTGCCGACGGTTAGCCGTTTTGTGGCTGGGGTGCGCCTCGTTTTCTGGGTAAAATGCGCGGCTTCAGTACTTATAGCGGATTCTTGCGCGCCATGGGCACCCTCTCGGTCAATCAGAACAAGCTGCAAAAACGCCTGCGTCGCCAGGCCGGCGAAGCCATCGCCGACTTCAACATGATCGAGGAGGGCGACAAGGTCATGGTCTGCCTGTCCGGTGGCAAGGACAGCTACACCATGCTCGACATCCTGCTGTACCTGCAGAAGGTCGCGCCGATCAACTTCGAGATCGTCGCGGTGAACATGGATCAGAAGCAGCCGGGCTTTCCCGAGCACGTGCTGCCGGCCTACCTGGAGTCCATTGGTGTGGCGTACCACATCGTCGAAAAGGACACCTATTCGGTGGTCAAGGAGAAGATCCCGGAAGGCAAGACCACCTGCTCGCTGTGCTCGCGGCTGCGCCGCGGCACCCTGTACACCTTCGCTGACGAGATCGGCGCGACCAAGATGGCCCTCGGTCACCATCGCGACGATATTCTCGAGACCTTCTTCCTCAACATGTTCTACGGCGGCACCCTCAAGGCCATGCCGCCCAAGCTGCGCGCCGACGACGGGCGCAACGTGGTGATTCGCCCGCTGGCTTATTGCAACGAGGCCGATATCGAGGCCTACAGCAAGCTCAAGGAATTCCCGATCATTCCGTGCAACCTCTGCGGCTCCCAGGAAAACCTGCAGCGCCAGGTGGTCAAGGACATGTTGCAGGAGTGGGAGCGCAAATCGCCGGGCCGCACCGAGATCATGTTCCGCGCTCTGCAGAACGTGGTGCCCTCGCAACTGGCCGACCGTAACCTGTTCGACTTCACCAGCCTGAAGATCGACGAGCAGGCCACGCCGCGCTTTCTCAACGTGATGAATCTGTAATTTCGAGGGCTGACCACGAGCGATGCACGATTATCGATGGCTGCATGAGTACTGTGTGAACCGCTTCGGCTCGGTCGAGGCGCTCGAGGCGCGTCTGCCGCAGCCCGTCCCGGACAAGCAACTGCGCGCGCTGAGTAACGATCGCTACCTGTCGATCATGAGCCTGCGCATCTTCAGGGCCGGCCTCAAGCACAGCCTGGTGGACGCCAAGTGGCCGGCCTTCGAAGAGGTGTTCTTCGGTTTCGATCCGGAGAAAGTCGTGCTGATGGGCGGCGAACGCCTCGAGCGGCTGATGCAGGACGCCCGGCTGATTCGCCACCTCGGCAAGCTCAAGAGCGTGCCGCGCAACGCCCAGTTCATTCTCGATGTGGAGTGTGGTGCGCTGAGCGGGCCTGCCGCTGCGGCGAAGACCACCACGCCCAAACCCGGCTTCGCCTTTGGTGCGCTGATCGCCGACTGGCCGGTGACCGATATCGTCGGCCTCTGGCACTGGCTGGCCAAGCAGGGCACCCAGCTCGGTGGGCTTTCCGCACCGCGCTTTCTGCGCATGGTTGGCAAGGACACCTTCATTCCCTCCGATGACATGGTCGCCGCGCTCAAGGCGCAGAAGATCGTCGACAAGGTGCCCAGCAGTCAGCGTGACCGCGCGGCGGTTCAGGCGGCGTTCAATCAATGGCATGCGCAAAGTGGCCGGCCCATGTGCCAGCTTTCGGTGATGCTGGCCCACACGGTCAACCACTGATGCGGCCGCAACTGCAGCGCCTGGCGTCGGCGATCATCGAGGCGCAGCGGATCCTGATCATCACCGGGGCAGGCCTTTCTGCCGACTCCGGATTGCCGACCTACCGCGGCCTCAATGGGCTGTACAACGGCCATACCGATGATGGCGTGCCGATCGAGGTGGCGCTGTCGGGCGAGATGCTGCGCAGTGACCCGGCGCTGTGCTGGAAGTACCTGGCGCAGCTTGGCAGCGCCTGTCTGGGTGCCCAGCCGAATGCCGGCCACCAGGCGATAGCCGAACTGCAGGCGCTGAAGCCCGAATGTTGGGTGCTTACCCAGAACATCGATGGTTATCATCGCCTGGCCGGCAGCCCCGAGGATCGCCTGATCGAGATCCATGGTGAGTTGGCGCCACTTTATTGCCGGGCATGCGGGCTAACCGACGAGCGGTTGGGGGAGCGTCTCCTGCAGCCGTTGCCACCGTTGTGCGAGGCGTGCGGCTGTGTGCTTCGCCCGCCTGTCACCCTGTTTGGCGAGAGGCTGCCAACCGCCGCTGTCGAGCGCCTCTACGAGCAGTTGGGCAAGGGCTTCGACCTGGTGATCAGTGTCGGCACCAGCGCCAGCTTTCCTTATATAGCCGAGCCGTTGGTGCGGGCGCGCCGTTCGGGCGGGGTAACGGTCGAGGTCAATTTGTCGCAGACCGAGGTCAGCGAACTGGCTGACTTCAGGCTGGAAGAACGGGCCTTAGATGTTTTCCCGGAACTACTGAGTCACATTACCGCTCATAATATTTGCAAATGAGCCCGTTCGCGGGCATAGTCGCGGCTGTTCATTTTTCATGCCACGGTCGTGCCCATGCGCAAACGCTTCGCACCCCTCGTGCCTCTCGCACTTACGATGGTTCTCGCCGCCTGCGCGAACCAGGCTCCACTCTCCCAGATTGACGCGCCGTCGGCCCAGGCTTCGATGCCTGCCAGGCCGGTAGTGGCTGCGCCCTTGCTGGACCAAGCTGATGCCGGCGCAGACGATAGCGCCGCCGATTTTGCCGGGCACGCGCCCTACGCACTGCCGCAACTGGCTGACAGCGTGTTGGAAAAAGGCATTTCCCTGATCGGTACCCGCTACCGTTTCGGTGGCAGCTCGGTGAAGACCGGTTTCGATTGCAGTGGCTTCATCGGTTACCTGTTCCGTGAAGAGCTGGGCATGGAACTGCCCCGTTCGACCCGTGACATGATCAACATCGATGCCCCGCTGGTCGAGCGCAAGGCGCTGGAGCCCGGTGATCTGGTGTTCTTCAGCACTGCTGGGCGTGGCCGCGTCAGTCACGCGGGCATTTACCTGGGCGACGATCAGTTCATCCATTCCTCCAGCAGCCGCAGCGGTGGCGTGCGCATCGACAGCCTGGATGATCGCTACTGGAAGCGTACCTTCATCGAAGCCAAGCGCGTTCTGGCACTGGCGCCGACCGAGCATCTGGCCTCTCAGCACTGATGGGCCGCTGCCCGATCTCAATGTTCGGGCAACAATTTGAGTGTTTTCAATCGACTGCAGCGTAAAGCTAAAGCTTGCACTGCAGTTGTGAACACGGCAGAGTAGGGCGCATTCAGGCTCCAGGATCGTCCGTCCATGACTGCCACCGTCCGCATCGCCTTTCTCCTGCTCGCAGCACTGCTCAGTGCCTGTTCCAGCCGAGCACCCGTACCTGCCCCGCAACCCGTCGTGGTCGCGCCTGCACCCGGTGTTTACCAGGGTGGTGCGGACGATGTGCTGTTCCGCGCACTGGGCCTGGTGGGTACGCCCTATCGTTATGGTGGCAATACACCGGACAGCGGTTTCGACTGCAGCGGGCTGATCGGCTACGTATACCGTGACGCGGCCGGCATCAGGCTGCCTCGCTCGACTCGCGAACTGATCAGCATGCGCGCGCCAACCATCGGCCGGGATTCGCTGCGCAGTGGTGACCTGGTGTTCTTCGCCACCAACGGCGGGCGTCAGGTCAGCCATGCGGGTATCTACGTCGGCGAAGGGCGCTTCGTGCATGCGCCGTCCTCGGGCGGCACCGTGCGCCTGGACAGCCTTGGCAACAGTTACTGGCAGCGCACCTACATCGAAGCCAAGCGCGTGTTTCCGGTGGAGCTGGCCAGCCATCCCTGAGGCAGCGCGACATAACTGACTCTCCGATTGACGCTTATGCCGTCAGTCCTTACCCTTTGCGACCTGCTTCAGGTGCCCCGGGTCTCGGCCAGGGGTGAAACTGGGAAGTCGGTGCGCTGCTGCCAAGCGAGCAATGCCGACGCTGCCCCCGCAACGGTAGACGAGTTCAACCACGCTTCTGGCCACTGTATCGCTGATACGGGAAGGCGCGTTGGTCGCTGTGTCCCAAGGGATACGCGCTCGCAAGCCCGGAGACCGGCCTGTCGCTTTTTCCTAGGTTGCGCGGTGGGCGCGGCCGGTGCGCGGCCTCAGGGCCAGCCCCTGCCTGCTCCTGCGTGATCGTTTTTATCGTCAGGCATCAATGCATGCTTGAGCGTTTCAGCTGCGCAGGCGTGCTGGCACCGAGGAGATCCCATGAGCGAGTCGACCCCATCCCCCAGTCGCGAATCGGCCGAGCGCGATGCGCGCCACAACGCCCGCATGGCGCGCAAGAAGGCGCTGATGGACGACCGGATCGCCCAGGCCCAGGACGAATACGGTTTGTTGCTGGTGCACAGCGGCAACGGCAAGGGCAAGAGCAGCTCGGCCTTCGGCATGGTTGCCCGGGCCCTGGGCCACGGCCTGAAAGTGGGCGTGGTGCAATTCATCAAGGGTGGCATGGCCACCGGCGAGGAGCACTTCTTCCGCCGTTTCCCCGATGAAGTCAGCTACCACGTGATGGGCGAGGGCTACACCTGGGACACCCAGGATCGCCAGCGCGACATCGAGAAGGCCCGCCAGGCCTGGGATGTCGCCAGGCAACTGCTGGGCGACCCGCAGGTCGCCCTGGTGGTGCTCGATGAACTGAACATCGCCCTCAAGCACGGCTATCTGGATCTGGACGTGGTGCTGCGCGATATCGAGTCGCGCCCGGAGCTGCAGCACGTGGTGGTCACTGGCCGCGGCGCGCCGCCGGCCCTGCTCGAGGCGGCCGACACGGTGACCGAGATGACCCTGGTCAAGCACGCCTTCAAGGCGGGTGTGAAGGCGCAGAAGGGCGTGGAGTTTTGAACACGGCGCAAGCGCTGCCCGTCGAGGCTGGCCAGGCGCGGCTCTGCCCGGCCCTGGTGATTGCCGCACCGGCTTCGGGGCAGGGCAAGACCACCGTCACCGCCGCCCTGGCGCGCCTGCATACCCGCCAGGGCAAGCGGGTGCGGGTGTTCAAGTGCGGGCCGGACTTTCTCGATCCGATGATCCTCTCCCGGGCCAGCGGCAACCCGGTCTACCAGCTGGATCTGTGGATGGTCGGCGAGGCCGAGAGCCGCCGCCTGCTCTGGGAAGCCGCGGGCGAGGCCGACCTGATTCTGATCGAAGGGGTGATGGGGCTGTTCGACGGCTCGCCCTCGGCTGCCGACCTGGCGCGCCGCTTCGGTGTGCCGGTGCTCGGCGTGATCGACGGCTCGGCCATGGCCCAGACCTTCGGGGCGCTAGCCGTCGGTCTGGCCAGCTATCAGCCGGACCTGCCGTTCTCCGGCGTGCTCGGCAACCGCGTCAACCCGGGGCGCCACAATGACCTGATCCGCGACAGCCTGCCAAGCTCGATCCGCTGGTATGGCTCGTTGCCGCGCAGTGCCGCCATCGAGTTGCCAAGCCGGCACCTTGGTCTGGTGCAGGCCGGCGAGCTTGCCGACCTGGACGTGCGCCTGGATACTGCCGCCGACGCCCTCGAGCAGACCGCAACCGTGACCCTGCCGCCGCCCGTGAGCTTCGCCGCGCCGTCGCTAACGCCATTGGCGCCGCTGCTGGCGGGCGTGCGCATCGGTGTGGCGCACGACGCATCCTTCGCCTTCATCTACCAGGCCAATCTCGATCTGCTCGAGCGCATGGGCGCGACCCTGGTGTGCTTCAGCCCGCTGGCGGACGAAGCGCTACCCGAGGTGGACAGCCTCTACCTGCCCGGCGGCTACCCGGAGCTGCACCTGCAGGCACTGGCCGCCAACGGACCGATGATCGCGGCGATCAGGGCGCACCAGCAGGCCGGCAAGCCGATGCTCGCCGAGTGCGGGGGCATGCTGTACCTGCTCGAGTCGCTGAGTGATGTGGCCGGTGAGCGCGCCGAACTGGCCGGCCTGGTGCCTGGCCATGCGCAGATGCAGAAGCGCCTGGTCGCCCTGGCCTTGCAGAGCGTGGCATTGCCCGAGGGCGTGTTGCGCGGGCACAGCTACCACCATTCGCGGCTCGAGTCCGTGCTCGAACCACTGGTTCGTGGCGATTGCCCGAATGACAAACCGGTCTGCGAGGCGGTGTTTCGTATCGGCCGCCTGACCGCCTCTTACATCCATTTTTATCTGCCGTCGAACCCGCCGGCTGCCGCGGCGTTGTTGCTGCCATGAGCGAGCACGCCTTCAGCGCCGCAGAGCGCGCCGCCATCTACCGCGCCATCGCCGAGCGCCGCGACATGCGCCACTTCGCCGGCGGCGAGGTGGCGCCCGAGCTGCTTGCCCGGTTGCTCGAGGCCGCGCACCAGGCGCCCAGCGTCGGCCTGATGCAGCCGTGGCGCTTTATCCGTATCACCCGGCCGGCGCTGCGTGAAGCTATCTATCAGCTGGTCGAGCAGGAGCGCCAGCTGACCGCCGAGGCCCTGGGCGAGCGCTCGGATGAATTCATGCGCCTGAAGGTCGAGGGCGTTCGCGACTGCGCCGAGGTACTGGTGGCCGCGCTGATGGAGGGCCGTGAGGCCCATGTGTTCGGCCGCCGCACCTTGCCGGAAATGGACATGGCGTCGCTGTCCTGCGCGATCCAGAACCTCTGGTTGGCCGCTCGTGCCGAAGGGTTGGGCATGGGCTGGGTATCGCTGTTCGACCCCGTCGCCCTGGCCGAACTGCTGGGCATGCCGCCGGGCAGCAAGCCGGTCGCGGTGCTCTGCCTGGGGCCGGTGCAGGCCTTTTACCCGGCACCGATGCTGGTTCAGGAGGGCTGGGCGCAGGTGCGGCCGCTGCATGAGTTGCTGTTTCAGGACCGCTGGGAAAACCATGAATAACGAGAGCCGGCCATGAGCCTGATCCTCAGCGCCTTTGCCGGCGTGGTTCTGGACTCCGCCCTTGGCGAGCCGAAGCGTTGGCACCCGCTGGTGGGCTTCGGCAAGTTGGCCAGTCGCCTGGAGCAACGTTTCAACCCGTCCGGCGGCGGCTGGCGCAGCCACGGGGTGAGTGCCTGGTGCCTGGCGGTGCTGCCATTGACGCTGCTCACCGTGCTGCTGGTGCAACTGCCGTGGGTTGGCTGGCTGGTGCAGATCGTTGCCCTGTATGCCGCCCTGGGGCTGCGCAGCCTGGATCAGCATGCCCAGCCGGTGGCCCAGGCCCTGCGCCTGGGTGACCTGCCCATGGCCCGGCTGCGGGTCGGCTATATGGTCAGCCGCCGCACCGAGGATCTGGACGCCACCGGCGTGGCCCGGGCCGGCACCGAGTCGGTGCTGGAGAATGGCAGCGATGCGGTGTTCGCCGCGCTGTTCTGGTTTCTCGTCGCCGGCGCGCCGGGCGTGGTGCTGTACCGCCTGAGCAATACCCTGGACGCCATGTGGGGCTATCGCAACGCGCGCTTCGAGCGTTTCGGCTGGGCGGCGGCGAAGATCGATGACGGGCTCAATTACCTGCCGGCGCGCCTGGTGGCGCTGACC
The DNA here is from genome assembly GCF_031119625.1 of Pseudomonas sp. G34. Classification (GTDB taxonomy): domain Bacteria; phylum Pseudomonadota; class Gammaproteobacteria; order Pseudomonadales; family Pseudomonadaceae; genus Aquipseudomonas. Next base: position 102,952 of record NZ_JAVHZV010000018.1, on the reverse strand, counting down.
TACGCGCTGTTGGGGCGGACCGCTCTGGCACTGCGCTGCTGGCAGCGCCAGGCGCCGCAGTGGGACAGCCCCAATGCCGGGCCGGTGATGGCCGCTGGTGCCGGCGCGCTGGGTGTCAGTCTCGGCGGCGCGGCGGTCTATCATGGCGAGCTGCACCAGCGCCCCGGGCTCGGCGAGGGGCCACCACCACGGGCACGGGATATCGAGCGGGCGATGAACCTGGTGTGGGGCGGGGTGCTGCTCTGGTTGCTGCTGATGCTGATCGTGGAGGTGTGCCTTGCTTGAGCACGGCGGACGGCTGCGCAAGGCGGCGCTCCGGTATCACATTCCGTTGAACGACTGGCTGGACGTGTCGACCGGTGTGGCGCCGTACAGCCTGCCGCTGCCGGCAATACCGGGGCAGGCCTGGAATCGCCTGCCTGAGCAGGACGATGGTCTGGAAGCCGCCGCTTGCGCCTATTACGGCGCGGCCAGGCTGCTGCCGGTGGCCGGCTCCCAGGCGGCGATCCAGTGCCTGCCCCGGCTGCGCCGCGAAGCGCGGGTTGGCATCGTCTCGCCCGCCTACGCCGAGCATGCGGCGGCCTGGCAGCGCGAAGGGCACCGGGTGCTGGAGATCAGCGAGGCCGCGGTCAATCGCGCGCTGGAGCGCCTCGATGTACTGCTACTGGTCAATCCCAACAATCCCACCGGGCGGCGCTTTTCGCCCGAGCAACTGTATGCCTGGCATGCCCGTCTGGCCGAGCGGGGCGGCTGGCTGATCGTCGATGAGGCCTTTATCGACTGCACCCCGGAGCAGAGCCTGGCGGCCCACGCGCAGTCGCCCGGGCTGATCGTGCTGCGCTCGTTTGGCAAATTCTTCGGCCTGGCCGGTGCGCGTCTGGGCTTCGTGCTGGCCGAGCACCAGCTGCTCGAGAGGCTGGAAGAGTTGCTCGGCCCGTGGACGATCAGTGGCCCGACCCGTTGGCTGGCGACCCGCCTGCTTGCTGACAAACCTGCCCAGCAGACGCAACGCCAGCGCCTGGTCAGTGACGGCCAGCGCCTGGCCGGCCTGCTGCGCGAGCATGGCCTGGCGCCCACCGGCGGCTGCGCGCTGTTCCAGTGGGTTGCCACCGAGCAGGCGGCGCTGCTGCACGAGTTGCTGGCCTGCAACGGCATTCTGGCCCGCCTGTTCGAGCGCCCGGCCAGCATTCGTTTCGGCCTGCCGCCCGATGAAGCCGGCTGGCAGCGCCTGGCGCAGGCCTTGAGCCTGTATGCCGAGGAGGCACGATGAGCCAGTGCGAATCGGGCGCCACCCTGATGGTGCAGGGCACCACCTCCGATGCCGGCAAGAGCACCCTGGTCACCGCCCTGTGCCGCTGGCTGCGCCGCCAGGGCGTCAGCGTGGTGCCGTTCAAGCCGCAGAACATGGCGCTCAACAGTGCGGTAACCGCCGACGGTGGCGAGATCGGCCGCGCCCAGGCGGTACAGGCTCAGGCCTGCGGCCTGCCGCCGCATACCGACATGAATCCGGTATTGCTCAAGCCCAACAGCGACACCGGCGCTCAGGTGATCATCCACGGCCAGGCGGTCGGCAACATGAACGCCCTGGCCTATCACCACTACAAGCAGGTTGCCCGGGAAGCGGTGCTGGCGTCCCATCAGCGTTTGCGGGCGAGCCACCAGGTGGTGATGGTCGAGGGCGCCGGCTCGCCCGCCGAGATCAACCTGCGCGCCAACGACATCGCCAACATGGGCTTCGCCGAGGCGGTCGACTGCCCGGTGATCCTCATCGCCGATATCGACAAGGGCGGCGTGTTCGCCCATCTGGTCGGCACCCTGGAGTTGCTGTCGCCGAGCGAGCAGGCGCGCCTCAAGGGCTTCGTGATCAACCGGTTCCGCGGTGATATCGCCCTGCTCAAGCCGGGGCTGGACTGGCTCGAACAGCGCACTGGCAAGCCGGTGCTGGGCGTGCTGCCGTACCTGATGGATTTTCATCTGGAGGCCGAGGACGCCATCGACCGCCGCCAGGTGAGCAAGGCCGATCAGGTGCTCAAGGTGGTGGTGCCGGTGTTGCCGCGGATCAGCAACCACACCGATTTCGATCCGCTGCGTCTGCACCCTCAGGTCGAGCTGAGCTTCGTCGGCCCTGGCGAAGCGATCCCGCCGGCCGATCTGATCATCCTGCCCGGCTCCAAGAGCGTACGTGCGGACCTGGCCTTCCTGCGCCGCGGCGGCTGGGAAGCGGCCATCGACCGGCACCTGCGCTATGGCGGCAAGCTGCTGGGTATCTGCGGCGGCCTGCAGATGCTCGGGCGTCGGGTCGAGGATCCGGCTGGACTGGAAGGGCCTGCCGGCGGCAGCGATGGCTTCGGCCTGCTGCAGATCGACACCGTGCTGGAGCCGCACAAGCAGTTGCGCAATGTCAGCGGCCGGCTGTGCCTGGAAGATGCCGCCATCAGTGGTTATGAAATCCATGCCGGGGTCACCTCGGGTATCGGCCTCGAGCGCGCCGCCGTGCAGCTCGATGATGGCCGCAGCGACGGTGCGCTGAGCGATGATGGCCAGGTAATGGGCACCTATCTGCACGGGCTGTTCGAGTCCTCGGCCGCGTGCAGCGCGCTGCTGCGCTGGGCCGGGCTGGGTGATGTGCAGGCGGTGGACTATCACGCCCTGCGCGAACGCGATATCGAGCGCCTGGCCGACCTGGTCGAAAACCATCTGGACCAGGCGGCCCTGCGCGCGCTCTGCGGCCTGGCCGAGGAGGCGCGATAGATGCGTGAGTTGATTCTTGGCGGCGCCCGCTCGGGCAAGAGCCGCCTGGCCGAGCGCCTGGCCGCCGAGTCGGGGCTGCAGGTGATCTATGTCGCCACCAGCCAGCCGCTGGACGGCGAGATGAGCAGCCGCGTCCGTACGCACCGTGAACGCCGCCCGGCCGAGTGGGGGCTGGTCGAGGAGCCAGTGGCGCTGGCGCGAGTGCTCGAAGAGCAGGCCGCGGCTGATCGCTGCCTGCTGGTCGACTGCCTGACCCTGTGGCTGACCAACCTGCTGATGCTGGACGACGAGGCGCGCCTGAACTGCGAGTGCGAAGCGCTGCTGGCCTGCCTGCAAAAGCTCCCGGGCCGGGTGATTCTGGTCAGTAACGAAAGCGGCCTTGGCGTGGTGCCGATGGGCGAGCTGACCCGCCGTTACGTGGATGCCGCCGGTTTGCTGCACCAGGCCGTCGCCGAGCGCTGCGAGCGCGTGGTGTTCACCGTGGCTGGCCTGCCGATGATTCTCAAGGGAGACCCGTTATGACCCTCGACTGGTGGCTCAACCCCACCCAGCCCCTGGACTCGGTGGCGCGTGACAAGGCAGCGGCCCGCCAGGCCCAGCTGACCAAACCGGCGGGTTCGCTCGGCGAGCTGGAGCGCCTGGCGGTGCACCTGGCGGCGCTGCAGGGCCGCGAGCGGCCGCAGGTCGACAAGGTGTGGATCAGCATTTTCGCCGGCGACCATGGCGTGGTAGCCGAGGGCGTTTCCGCCTATCCGCAGGCGGTCACCGGGCAGATGCTGCGCAACTTCGTCACCGGTGGCGCGGCGATCAGCGTGCTGGCCAGCCAGCTGGGCGCCGCGCTGGAGGTGACCGACCTGGGCACCGCCGAGCCGCTCGAACCCTTGCCGGGGGTGCGTCATCTGCAGGTCGGCGCGGGCACCGCCAACCTGATGCGCGAGGCCGCCATGACCCCGGCCCAGGCGCTGATCGCCCTGCAGGCCGGCCGCGACAGCGTGCTACGTGCCGCCGAGCAGCGCCATGAGCTGTTTATCGGCGGTGAAATGGGCATCGGCAATACCACCGCCGCCACGGCACTGGCCTGCCTGTTGCTGGATTGCCCGGTGGGCGACCTGGTCGGGCCCGGCACCGGCCTGGCCGCGGCGGGTGTCGCCCACAAGGCGCAGGTGATCGAGAAGGCACTTCGGCTGCACCAGGGCGCCGCGGCGCAACCCATGGAGGCACTGCGTTGCCTCGGTGGTTTCGAGATCGCTGCGCTGACTGGCGCCTACCTGGCCTGCGCCCAGCAGGGCGTGGTGGCGCTGGTCGACGGCTTCATCTGCAGCGTCGCCGCCTTGCTGGCGGTACGTCTGAACCCGGCGTGCCGCGACTGGCTGCTGTTCTCCCACCAGAGCGCCGAGCCCGGCCACCAGCGCCTGCTCGCGGCGCTGCAGGCCACGCCGATCGTCAGCCTGGGGCTGCGCCTGGGCGAGGGCAGCGGGGCGGCGCTGGTGGTGCCGATGCTGCGCCTGGCTTGTGCGTTGCACAACGGCATGGCCACCTTCGCCGAAGCGGCGGTCGCGGATCGCCCGGCGTGATCCTGCACCTGCTGCGCCATGGCGAAACGGAGCAGGGCGGTGGCCTGCGCGGTAGCCTCGACGATGCCCTGACCGAGGCTGGCTGGGCGCAGTTGCGTGCCGCCGTGGAGGCCCACGAGCACTGGGATGCGTTGATCAGCTCGCCGCTGCAGCGCTGCGCGCGGTTTGCCGAGGAGCTGGCGGCTGCCCGCGGCCTGCCGCTGCAGTTCGAGGCCGGCTTGCAGGAACTGCATTTCGGCGATTGGGAAGGCCGCACGGCCGCCCAGTTGATGGAAACCGACGCCGATGACCTGGGCCGTTTCTGGGCCGACCCTTATGCCTTCACGCCGCCGCGTGGCGAGCCATTGCTCGCCTTCGAAGCGCGGGTGCTCGATGCCCTGCAGCGTTTGCAGGCCGAGCATGCCGGGCAGCAGGTGCTGGTGGTCACCCACGGCGGGGTGATGCGCCTGTTGCTGGCCAGGGCGCGGGGTTTGCCCCGCGAGCAGTTGCTGCAGGTCAGCGTGGCCCACGGCCAGCGGGTGCACCTGCAGGTCGACGAGCACGGCCTGCGGGAGCTGCCATGACGCCGTTGTGGATCGCCCTGCAGTTCCTCACCCGGTTGCCGGTACGCCTGGCGGGGATGCCCACACCTGAGCAAATGGGCCGCTCGCTGCTTTACTACCCGCTGGTAGGCGCCCTGATCGGCGGATTGTTGATGGGCGCCGCCCAGCTACTCGAAGCAGCGCCGCTCGCTTTGCAGGCAGCCCTGCTGCTAAGCCTGTGGGTCGCCTTGACCGGCGCACTGCACCTGGACGGCCTGGCCGACAGCGCCGATGCCTGGATGGGCGGCTTTGGTGACCGCGAACGTACCCTGGCGATCATGAAGGATCCGCGCAGCGGCCCGATCGCCGTGGTGGTGCTGGTCTTGCTGTTGCTGCTCAAGTTCGCTGCCTTGCTGGCCCTGCTCGAGCACGGCCGCCAGCTTGCCCTGCTGCTGGTTCCGGTGCTGGGACGCGCTGCCGTGCTGGCGCTGTTTCTGCACACGCCTTACGTGCGCGCCGGCGGCCTGGGCGAGGCGCTGGCCAAGCACCTGCCGCGTTCGACGGCGGGCGTCGTGCTGGCGCTGACCTTGCTGGCCTGTCTGCTGCTGGGCGGCGCCTGGATGCTGCTGGTGGCCGTGGTGATCTTCTTCTGGCTACGGCGGCTGATGCTGCAGCGGCTCGGCGGTACCACGGGCGATACCGCCGGGGCGCTGCTCGAAGTGCTGGAGTGCGGCGCGCTGTTGGCGCTGGCGCTGCAACTCGGTAGCTGACTCAGGCGGCCATCGCCAGGCATTCGTCCGCACAGCGCTGGCACGCCTGGGCACATTGCTGGCAGTGGTCATGGTGGTGCTTGGCGCATTCTTGCGCACAGGCCTGGCAGGCCTCGGCGCATAGCTTGCAGAACGCTTCTGCCAACGGGCTGTTGCGCAGCATCAACACCGCGGCCAGCCGGCACAGGTCCGCGCAATCGCGATCGAGCTGGATGCAGGCGCGCATCATCTGCATATCCTGTTCTTCGAGGCAGGCTGCCGCACAGGTTTCGCAGGCAATGGCACAGGCGCTGCAAGCTTGAATGCATGAGGCATATCGGGATGAAAGCATGTCGGTCTCCTCAAGGTTTCTAGGGGTTGCAAGCGGTTGACTGAGCGGCGCCGGCAATGTTCGAACGTTCTGACCAAGCCCGTTTCAGGTTGCCTTGCCGCCGAAGCGGGTATATACACTTATTCCATGTTGCCGACCGAATGCCTTTGCACACGCCTGCGTCGCGCCAGCCGTGGCGTCAGCAAGCGCTATGACGATGCCCTGAGCCGTGTCGGACTCAGCGCTGCCCAGTATTCGCTGCTGCGCCACCTGCAACGCCTCGATCAGCCCAGCATCTCTGACCTGGCCGCCGCCATGGGGCTGGAGCGCAGCACCCTGGGCCGCAACCTGCGGCTGCTCGAAGGGCGCGGCCTGGTCGTCCTGCAGGGCGGTGCCGATCAGCGCAACCGCCTGGCGAGCCTGACTGCCGAAGGTGAGAGGCTGCTCGCCGAGGGGCTGGAGGCCTGGCAAGCCGTGCAGCTGCTCCTGCAGCAACGCGTGCAGGCGCATCATCTGCAAGCGCTGGATGAGTTGCTCGCCAGCCTGGATCGACCATGAAGGCGGTAATCGCCCTTTCTCCCCGTGTTGGATTTGATAATAAAAAGGACATGCCATGAGTTCGCTACAGCGCACGGGTATCTGGTTGATGGTGGGGGCGTCGTTGATCCTTGCCCTGTCTCTCGGCACTCGCCACGGCTTCGGCCTGTTCCTGTCGCCCATGAGTGCCGATTTCGGCTGGGGCCGTGGCGTGTTCGCCTTTGCCATCGCCCTGCAGAACCTGATCTGGGGTATCGCCCAGCCGTTTACCGGCGCGCTGGCTGATCGCTTCGGCGCGCAGCGGGCGATCATCGTCGGTGGTGTGCTCTATGCCGCCGGGTTGGTGCTGATGGGCTTGGCGGATTCGCCGCTGTCGCTGTCGCTGAGTGCCGGGCTGCTGATCGGCATCGGCCTGTCGGGCACCTCGTTCTCGGTGATTCTCGGCGTGGTCGGCCGTGCGGTGCCGGTGGAGAAACGCAGCATGGCCATGGGCATCGCCGCGGCAGCCGGATCCTTCGGCCAGTTCGCCATGTTACCGGGCACCCTGGGGCTGATCGGCTGGCTGGGCTGGTCGGCTGCCTTGATCGCCCTGGGCATCATGGTGGCGCTGATCGTGCCGTTGGCGGCCATGGTCAAGGATCGCCCAACGGTGACCCAGGGCCCGCAGCAGACCCTGGGCGAGGCGCTGCGCGAAGCGTGCAGCCATTCGGGGTTCTGGCTGTTGGCGCTGGGCTTTTTCGTCTGCGGCTTCCAGGTGGTGTTCATCGGCGTGCACCTGCCGGCCTACCTGGTCGACCAGCACCTGCCGGCCATCGTTGGTACCACGGTGCTGGCCCTGGTGGGGCTGTTCAACGTGTTCGGCACCTACATCGCCGGCTGGCTGGGCGGGCGGCGTTCCAAACCGCGCTTGCTCAGCGCCTTGTACCTGGCCCGTGGCGTGGTCATCGCGCTGTTCATCACGGTGCCGCTGAGCGTGTGGACGGCCTACGCCTTCGGCATCGCCATGGGCCTGCTGTGGTTGTCCACGGTGCCATTGACCAATGGCACCGTGGCCACGCTGTTCGGTGTGCGCAACCTGTCGATGCTCGGCGGTATCGTGTTCCTGTTCCACCAGCTGGGCTCGTTCATGGGCGGCTGGCTCGGCGGTTACCTCTACGACCACACGGGCAGCTATGATCTGGTGTGGCAGATTTCCATTCTGCTCAGTGTGCTCGCCGCCGCGCTCAACTGGCCGGTGCGCGAGCAACCCGTGGCACGTTTGCAAGGAGCCCAGGCATGACGCTCAAACCCGTAGTCGTAGTGGCGGCCGGCGCTACCGGGTTGGCGCTGCTTGCGCTGCTGTTCTGGGCGTGGCGCACGGGTGGCCTGGCGATCATGCAACTGGGCATGAACCTGTGCTGAGCGTTTACCGATAAGGAACGATTCGATGCGACTGTCATTGTTTGCCGTGCCCCTGGCCTTGCTGGCGTTGAGCGTTCAGCTGCAGGCCGCCGAATGCCCGGCCTTGCTGGCCGACCAGGGCGAGTTGCCCAAGCTGCGCTCCAAGGACAGCATCGACCTGTGCGAGCAGTTCGCCGGCAAGCCGCTGATGGTGGTCAATACCGCCAGCTTCTGCGGCTTCACCTCGCAGTTCGAGGGGCTGGAGGCGCTCAACAAGCGTTATCGCGACCAGGGGCTGGAGATTCTCGGGGTGCCGTCCGACTCGTTCAGGCAGGAGTCCGACGACGCCGAGGAGACGGCCAAGGTCTGCTACGTGAACTACGGTGTGACCTTCACCATGAGCGAAACCCAGCCGGTCACCGGTGACGCTGCCATCCCCCTGTTCAAGGAGCTGGCCCGGCAGACGGCGGCACCACGCTGGAATTTCTTCAAGTACGTGGTCGATCGCCAGGGGCAGGTGATCGCACGGTTTTCCAGCATGACCAAGCCGGACGACCCCGAACTGATCGCCGCCATCGAGAAGGCGATCGCCTCGGCACCTTGAGGTCATTTCAGGCATAAAAAATCGCGGCCTTTGCCGCGATTTTTATGGGCGGGAAATGGCTCGCCCCTGTGCAGGGGGCGAGCGTGCCAGCCTTTAGAAGCGGTAGGTCAGGGACGCGCCCAGGCCATGAGCACTGTTCTTGTAGGTGGCGTTGTAGCTGCCGCGGGCCGCACTGGCGCGATTGATCTCGACTTCCTCTTCCTTGAGATACGAGTAGGCCAGGTCGACGGTCATGTCCTCGGTGGGGCTCCAGCCAGCGCCCAGGCTGAAGATCGTCCGGTCACCCGACGGGATGCGCGGCGAGCGATCGGTGTTGTTGGTCGGCGTCTGGTCGATGGCGATGCCGGTGCGCAGCACCCATTGCGGGTTCACCTTGTAGGACAGGCCAACAGCGTGAGCCCAAGTATCGTGCCACTCCTGCTCCTCGACGATGGTGCCGAGCTGCCCCGCAAATGCACCACCCACGCCTTCGTTCTCGATGCGCAGCTCCTTGAAGCGGCTCCAGCGCGTCCAGCTGCTGCCGGCGTAAAGCGTCCAGGCGTCGTTCAGTTCGTGGGTGAAGGACATGTCCACGGTTTCGGGGGTGGTCACGTCAAGGGAGGCGTCGTACTTGCCAGCCGAGGTGCCGATTGCCAGGCCTGGCCCGGATACCCGGGTATCGCCTTCCAGCTCGTACTTGACCCGGGAGCGGTAGGTCACGCCGACGCGGGTCTGCGGGGTGAATTCGTAGAGTACGCCAGCGGTGAAGCCAACCGCGGTGTCGTCGCCCTTGACCTTGACCTGGCCATCGTTGGCACCGGCTGGGCCAAAGGGGTTGGTCAGCGCGGAGCTCAGCTCGCCTTCGATATGGTTGAAGGTCGGCCCGAAGCCTACCGACAGCTTGTCGTTGAAGCGGTAGCTGAGGGTCGGCTGTACGGTAATCACCCGCACATAGCTCTTGTCGGCGAAGTAACGGCCCTGGAAGCCATTTTCATATTCGGTGGCCAGGCCAAAAGGTGCGTAGACGCCGATGCCGAACGCGACCTTCTCATCCAGCGGCTTGACGTAGTAACCCATGGGCACGCCCGTGGTGGGAACCATGTCGCCATCGTTGCTACCACCGTTGGCGCCACCGCCACCGGCCGCCAGCGCGGTGGTACTGCTGGTGTCGCTGATTCTGCTCTTGGCATGAATGGCGGCCACACCGAAGCTGACCTGTTCGCGTTGGATACGCGCCATGCCGGCCGGGTTACCGAACACCGTGCTGGCGTCTTCGGCCGAGGAGGATCGACCAGCGAACGACATGCCCATGCTGGCGATGCTTTGCTCGTTGAGCGCGAAGCCGCTGGCCAGGCCATAGGTGGAGGTGGATGCGATGGCGATTGCCAGACCGGTTCTTAGGATTGTTTTACTCACGGGGTGCTCCATGGCAGGTTCGGGAACTCTCGCTTGCTGACTGAATGGCAATTCGAAAAGTTCAGGGTAAACACGCTCCTTCGATGTTGATGCTGTCCCTGAAACGCAGGATATAGAGCCTTTCGCTACTTGGCACCTGTGACCCGACAGTCAGTTTTTCAAGCGGCGCTGGCCAGTTCCAGGATGCAGCGTTGCCAGGCGCGAACGAATTCACTCGGCTGGCGGTAGGGCGCGAAGACCTGCTGCCAGATCAGCGCCTGGGCGGCAAGGTCGTCGGCGGCCGGTAGCGCCTTGCAGCGATGTTCGATCAGCAGCCAGGCAATGGCGGTGGCATAGCGCAGGTTGACGGTCAGCTCGAAATGCGGCGCGCCGAGAAATGCATGCTGGCTGGCCAGGCCGCGAACCCGGCTGGCCAGATCGGGGCTGGCGGCCAGGTGGTCGTCCCACAGGTGCTGGTGATGAAACGCCGAGATCCGGTACAGGCCGTAGCCGTTGCAGTTGTCCAGTTCCGTGCCCAGGGACGACTGGCAGGCGGCGACGCCCAGCAGCAGGGCCTCGGCGGCAACGGACTGGCTACCCAGATACAGCAAGGTGGGGCGGATGACATGTTGGTTCAGGTCACTGGCGGCGATTCCCATACGAACCTCTATGAGCAAGGTGACCGGTGGGGGAGGGTGTTGGCAGCGGATGCGTGGCTGCACAAGGTAGATGCCATGACCGATAAATCCCGCCGGGAGCGGTGTTTAGGCGCTCAACTTCAAGCCTAGTGCGATATTTGCGCTGTAAAAGGCTGTTTTTAAATCGATTGAGGATTTAGCTCGGCCTGTATATATCGAATTGGAACTGTCAGCCTTCCTGAAACTTCGCTGTGGCGCGATTGACACCGCCGTATTGGGTTCGGCAGTATCGGGTTCCAGTCGCCTTGCCGAGCGTTCCATGTCCTTCCATTCCCTGCCCACGCTTGCTGTCCCTGGCCTCGTTGCCATGGATCGGTGCGTGCGCCTGGAAGCTGGCAAGTCGAAGAAACAGTCGCTCATTTGACCGGGGCGCGCTGTCCCGTCAGATGGGCTGACAGGACAGAGGCGCTCAGTCGAAGTATCCCTTCGCTACACCCCCTTCCCGCACTCCATCGACGGTGACCAGACGGTCTACACCGAGGAGTTGCATGCATGTCTAGGTTTTCCGGTATCTGGGTTGCGCTGGTAACGCCGTTTCGCGGCGGGCAGGTGGATCTGCCGGCGTTGCGATCCCTGGCAACCCATCTGATCGACAGCGGCGCGGCCGGGCTGGTGGTCTGCGGTACCAGCGGCGAGGCCGCGGCCCTGGATGAGCAGGAGCAGTTGGCGGTGCTGGATGCGGTGCTCGAGGTGGTGCCGGCCAGTCGCGTGGTGATGGGGCTGGCGGGTAATAACCAGGTGGCGGTACTGGCTCGCCTGCAAGCTATCCAGAGCCGGCCGCTGGCCGGCATCCTGGTGCCGGCACCCTACTATATAAGGCCATCGCAGGAGGGCCTGCAGCTGTTCTTCCAGGCTGTTGCCGACGCCTCACGGCTGCCGATCATCCTCTATGACATTCCCTATCGCAGTGCCGTGAACCTGGAGCTGGACACCCTCCGGCAACTGGCCCGGCACCCGCGTATCGTGGCGATCAAGGACTGTGGCGGTGATCTGCGCAAGACCCAGGCGCTGATCGCCGATGGCCAGCTCGACCTGCTCACCGGCGAGGACGAGCAGATCTTCGCCACCCTGTGCCTGGGCGGCAGCGGCGCCATTTGCGCGGCAGCACACGTGCGTACCGCCGACTTCGTGGAAGTGGTCAGGCTGTTGCGCGAGGGCGACCTGCTGGCCGGGCGTGCACTGTTTCGTCAATTGTTGCCGTGGATACGCCTGGCCTTCAGCGAGCCCAACCCGGCGCCGGTCAAGGCCATGCTGGCCATGCAGGGGCTGATAGCCGATGAGCTGCGCGCGCCGATGTCGCGCTGCTCGGATGCCGCGCGCGAGCGCTTGCGCAGCGAACTGCTATGAGCGCACAGCCGAGGCTCACGGGATATACTGCGCGGCAATCTTTACGGGAGAGCCGCGTGACCATCGAAATTGTCTGGATTCGAGACGACGCCAGCCTGGCAGCGCAATGCGCTGTCTGGCGCAAACAGCCCTTCGTGGCGCTGGACACCGAGTTCATGCGTGTCGACACCTTCTACCCGATCGCCGGCTTGCTGCAGGTCAGCGAAGGCGAGCATGCCTACCTGATCGACCCCTTGCTGATCGGCGACTGGTCGCCCTTCGCCGAGCTGCTCGAAGACCCCCAGGTGGTCAAGGTGCTGCATGCCTGCAGCGAGGATCTGGAGGTATTCCTGCGCTTGACTGGCAGCCTGCCTGCTGCGCTGTTCGACTCGCAACTGGCGGCCGGCTACCTCAATCTTGGTTTCTCGATGGGCTACTCGCGCCTGGTGCAGGCGGTGCTGGATATCGAGCTGCCCAAGGGCGAGACTCGTTCGGACTGGCTGCAGCGGCCGCTGTCCGAGACCCAGGTCAGCTACGCCGCCGAAGACGTCGTGCACCTCGCCGAGCTGTATCGCCGCCTGCAGGCCAGACTGTCGGCTGAAAAGAATGCCTGGATACTCGAGGACGGCGCCGAGCTGGTCGCCGGCCTGCGCCGCGAGATGCCCGCCGAGGAGGCCTACCGCGAAGCCAAGATGGCCTGGAAACTGTCCCGCGCGCAGCTGGCGGTACTGCGTGCGTTGTGCACCTGGCGTGAGCGTCAGGCCCGGGCGCGCAATCAGCCGCGTAACCGGATCCTGCGCGAGCATTCGCTGTGGCCGCTGGCACGCCAGCAGCCGAGCGATCTGGTCGCGCTGGCGCGCATCGAGGACATGCACCCGAAAACCGTGCGCCAGGATGGCGAGACCATCCTGCAACTGATCCGCGAGGCGGCCGCGTTGCCACCCGCCGAGTGGCCGCCGGCGATGCCCGAGCCGCTGCCGATCGAGGCCGCCGGGCTGCTCAAGAAATTGCGCGCCATCGGCCAGCGCGAGGGCGAGCGCCTGGAGATCGTGCCCGAGCTGATGCTGCGCAAGAAGACCCTCGAAGCGCTGCTCAAGAGCGGCTACCCGAATGGCCCCTACCGCCTGCCGGACAGCCTGCGCGGCTGGCGTCGCGAATTGATGGGCCAGGCATTGCTCGACTGCCTGGCTGGCGAAGGAGAAGCGGCTTGAAACGTATCTGCTCGATCTACAGAAGCACGCGCAAGAACGAGATGTATCTCTACGTGCTGCGCGCCGATGCGCTGGCGCGCGTGCCCGAGCCGCTGCTCAGCGCGTTCGGCACGCCCATCCATGCATTCGACATGGTGCTCAGCCCCGAGCGTGTGCTGGCCCGCGAGGACATCGGCAAGGTGTTGGACAACCTCGACAGCCAGGGCTACCACCTGCAGATGCCGCCTCCGGAAGACGATTACATCGAGCATCTTCCCGAAGAGCTGCTGCGCCGCAACGATCCGGTCTGAGGGGAGAAGCATGCCATGCGCGTACTGATCGCCGAGCAGGATCACGCCGAGTACCAGCGCCTGCTGCAGCGCGCTGCGCCGCAACTCGAGCTGGTCACCGGCGAGGACAGCGCACTCGCCGAGCAGGCCGCCAGCTGCCCGGTCTGGCTGGGTGAGCCCGACCGGTTCGCCAACCTGCTGCGTGCCGGCCATAAACCGGCCTGGCTACAGTCGACCTGGGCGGGCATCACCCCGCTGCTGGCAGAGGATTTGCCCAGGGACTACCAGCTGACCCGCGCGGTCGGCGTGTTCGGGCAGATCATGGCCGAGTACGTGCTGTGCCACATGCTTGCCCACGAGCGCGAACTGGTCGCCCGCCAGCAGGCCCAGCGCGAGCAGCGCTGGGATGGCGGCCTGCCGGGTAGCCTGGCAGGCCGCCGGGTGCTGATCGTCGGCTGCGGTGAGATTGGCGCGGCGGTCGCCCGCTTCCTGCAGCCGTTCAACGTCGAACTCAGTGGCGTGGCCAGCAGCCCGCGAAGCCTGGCGCCATTTCACGAAGTGGCGGCGCTCGACGAGCTGCCGCGGCTGGTGGCCCAGGCCGATTACGTGGTCAACCTGCTGCCCAATACGCCCGCCACCCGGGATATCTACGATGCCGCCTTGCTGGCCCGCTTCCAGCCATCGGCGGTGTTGATCAACGCCGGGCGTGGCACCGCGGTGGTCGACGAGGATCTGGTCGCTGCGCTGGCCAGCGGAGGGCTGGCCGCGGCGGTGATCGATGTTTGCCGTGAAGAGCCGCTGCCGGCCGGGCATCCGTTCTGGACCGCGAGCAACCTGACGCTGACCGGCCACAGTGCCGCGCCGACCCTGCCGCACCTGCTGGTCGAGTTGTTCCTGGCCAACCTGCAGCGTTATCGGGCGGGCGCCGCGTTGCAGGGCCTGGTGGATTTCGCCCGCGGCTACTGAACCCACCGTCGCCGCCGGCTTGTACTGTGTGGCCTGCAGACCTAGACTGCCGGCCTTTTCGCCCGCTACCTGCAAGTTCGATCATGGCCGCACCCACGCTTCCTTTCTGGCAACACAAGACCCTCGAGCAGCTCGACCTCCAGGAATGGGAGTCGCTGTGCGATGGCTGTGGCTTGTGCTGCCTGCAAAAGCTCGAAGACGAGGACGATGGTACGGTGTACTACACGCGTATCGCCTGCAAGCTGCTCGATCTGCAGACCTGCCGCTGCAGCGACTACCCGAACCGCAAGCGCTTCGTGCCCGATTGCATCCAGCTCACGCCGGCCCAGGCCGACCAGTTCCAGTGGCTGCCGCCGACCTGCGGCTACCGGCTGGTCAGCGAGGGCAAGGATCTGCCGCCCTGGCACCATCTGGTATGCGGCGACCCCGATGCCGTACACCGCGAGCGCATCTCCCAGGCTGGGCGCATGCTCAGCGAAAACAGCGTGGCCGAAGACGACTGGGAAGAGCACCTGATCTTTCGCGCCGGCTGAGTGTCTGTTGAGCCGTTAAGGCTCGTTTAAGCGCGATGCTGTTTGCTTGTGCTAGTTGCGTCATATTCTTGCTGTGCGTTGATCCCCCGTGACGTTCTGACTGGTCTCTGGAGTTGCCTGTATGTCGATTCGCTGCCTGCTGCTGTCCGCTGTTCTGTTGAGTACCGGCACACCCCTGTGGGCCGCCGAAAAGGTCGATCTGGACTACAAGGTCAAATTCCTGCCGCAAAGCGATCAGGCGGAAGTCAGCATCACCCTGGAGGAGGGCGAGCGCGTGCGTGGCCTCAACTTCAACCTCGGTGACGAGGGCTACTACAGCGACTTCAAGGCCGATGGCGAGTGGAAGCCCGAAGGCGATAACCGCGGCCTGTGGGTGCCCGGCAAGGGCAAGAGCAGCCTGAGCTACAAGGTGCGTATCGATCACCCACGCGGCGAGGGGCGCTTCGATGCGCGCATGACCGAGGACTGGGCACTGCTGCGCGGTGATGACCTGATTCCCAGTGCCGTGCTCAATCAGGCCGACGGCATTGAGCTGGTCGCCCGCCTGGAGTTCGACCTGCCCAAGGGCTGGCGCAGCGTCGAGACCGGCTGGCCGCGGGTGGGCAAGAACAAGTTCCGTATCGACAACCCGCAACGCAAGTTCGACCGGCCCACGGGCTGGATCCTCGCCGGCAAGATCGGCACCCGCCGCGCCAAGCTCGGCGAAACCCAGGTGACCATCGCCGCGCCGGTGGGCGAAGGCATGCGCCGGATGGACGCGCTGACCCTGCTGACCTTCGTCTGGCCGGAAATGCAGGCGGTGTTCCCCCGTGACCCCGCCAAGCTGCTGGTGGTCGGCGCCGGGGATCCGATGTGGCGCGGCGGCCTGTCGGCACCCAATTCCTATTTCATGCACGCCGACCGCCCGCTGGTCAGCGAGAACGGTACCAGCTCCCTGGTGCACGAGCTGGTGCACGTGTTCAGCCGTATCAGCGATACCGACAAGAGCGACTGGATCAGCGAGGGGATCGCCGAGTACTACGCCATCGAGATAATGCGTCGTGCCGGTGGGCTCAGCGAAGACCGCTACCAGAAGATCCGCGAGCACCTGATCACGTGGAGCAAACCGGTGAAAACCTTGCGCACCGAAACCTCCACCGGGCCGGTCACCGCCCGCGCGGTATTGCTGCTGCAGGAACTCGATCGCGAGATTCGCCAGGCCACCAAGGACGGCCAGCAGCGCTCCCTGGATGACGTGGCCCGTGGCCTGATGCGCATGGACAAGGCCAGCACCAAGGACTTCATCGAGATCACCGAGAACGTCATGGGCCGCAGTTCCAAGGTGCTGGATACCCGCCTGCTGCGCTAAGCCCCGCGGGCCGCCGCGCGCATCCTGCGCGGTGGCCGTCACCCTGCTGAGCGAGTGCAGCGGCTGATCTATCGACTTTACTGATATTTTTGTCGCCAAGCGAAATGCCCGATCCGGTACTGCTGCCGGATCGGGCATTTCGCGTTACAGGCCTGCCATTGCTGGCGTTGAGGGAGCTATCAATGGAGTCGATCTTTACTATTCCTGGGAACGAGTTTTTGATCAAATTTTCTTGAGTAACATGAGCTCCATACCCACTTACTTCCTCCCAAGGAGCTCATCATGAAAACTGAATTTATCGCCAGCCTGTTTATCGCCACCCTTGCCAGCGCAGCATTCGCACTGCCGCAGGGCCCGGTCGACGCCACCACTTCGCACTCGATCAGCACCCAGAAAGTGGCTGAGGACGGTTACAAGCGTACCGGCGGCAAGATTGCCGAGAGTGGCTTCGAGCGCGTCGGCGGCAAACTGGTTGCCGAAGACGGCTACAAGCGCACTGGCGGCAAGATTGCCGAGAGCGGTTACCAGCACGTAGGCGGCAAGCTGGTTGCTGAAGACGGTTACAAGCGCACTGGCGGCAAGATTGCCGAGAGCGGTTACCAGCATGTAGGCGGCAAGCTGGTCGCTGAAGACGGCTACAAGCGCACTGGCGGCAAGATTGCCGAGAGCGGTTACCAGCACGTAGGCGGCAAGCTGGTCGCTGAGGACGGTTACAAGCGCACTGGCGGCAAGATTGCCGAGAGCGGCTACCAGCACGTAGGCGGCAAGCTGGTTGCCGAAGATGGCTACAGCCGCACCGGCGGCAAGGCCGAGATGTCCTGATCGGTCAGCCTCGACACGAAGCCCGGCATCGTCCGGGCTTTATTTTGTCTGCGATTTCAGTACTTGGCGCCAGTGCGCGTGTTGTTGCCTTTGGCCAGGCGGTCGTAGAGCACCACGTTGACGGTGGCCGCCAGGTTCATGCAGCCCTCGGTGGGGATATAGACCACTTCTTCGCACCAGTCGCGAATGCTTTTGTCGAGCGAGCCGTCTTCGGGGCCGAAGATGTAGAAGGCACGATCCGGATGGGTATAGGTGGGCAGGGGGCGTGCGCCATCCACCAGCTCCACGGCGACCGGCGTGCAGCCCAGCGGGATGACCTTCTGCAGGTCATCGATGCCGATCAGCGGAATATCCAAATGCACGCGCTTGGTGTCGGTGACGAAGTCACGGGCGCGCTCGTAGCGCTTGCCGGTATAGAACACCGAGGCCACGCCATAGCAGCCGGCGGCGCGCATCACCGCGCCGACGTTCTCCGGCGACTTGGGGTTGTAAAGACCGATGCAGCTGTATCGTTTGTTGCCCACGGGCCAGGCCTCGAGAAAGGGGCCGGCATTATACGGCCTGTGGGCAGCGCGCGCTGCTCAGGACTTTTTCTGCAGCAGCTCGGCCAGGTTGGCGAAGGCCTTGTGGGTGGTTTTCGATGCGGCCTGGCTGGCCGTCGAACCTTCACTGAAATACTGCTGGTCGGTGTAGCGGGCGTGTTCGTTGTCGTGACAGAACAGGCACAGCAGTTCCCAGTTGGAGCCGTCCTGGGGATTGTTGTCGTGGTTGTGGTCACGGTGGTGCACGGTCAGCTCGCTCAGGCGCTTGCCGGAAAATTCACGGGCGCAGCGGCCGCAGACGTGCGGGTACATGCGCAGGGCCTTGTCCCGGTAGCCTTCTTCACGGCTGCGCTGGGCGTCGGCGAGGATGCGGTCGAGTTTGGAAGTAGGCGTGGACGGGCTGCTCATGGTCGCTCCTTGCTGGCGTATGCGAGCAGTATATAGGCAGGGCCGGGGAATCAGTCTGCACTTTCCGTCGGCGGGCACTGCCCAATGCAGCGTGTCCCACTGCCTTATGGAGTACCGACCATGCGCACACCTCTACTCGTGCTGATCAGCCTGCTGTCGATCGGCGGCATCGCCCAGGCCCAGCAGCAGTCAGCCCCGCCCGAGCCGGCCGGGGCGATACAGACGCCCCAGGTGCCTGACCCGTCCAAGGTCGACCCCGACACCCCGCCAGTGATTCGCGATGGGCGTGACAACGATGAGTCCACCAAGGCCGCCGAGGATGCCGCCGAGCGCCAGCAGGAGCAGGCGCCCGAGCTACCGGAGGAGCAGATTCCTGACTGACGCCACCGGCTGCCGGCTCCGGCAGCCTTCTAGCGGCCTGCCGCGTGCAGGCCGAGTACCTTGAACACGAAGGCATATTCCAGGGCCACGTCGCGGATGGCCTGGTAGCGGCCGCTCATGCCGCCGTGGCCGGCTTCCAGGTCGGTCTTGAGCAGCAGCAGGTTGTCGTCGGTTTTCAGCTCGCGCAGCCGCGCCACCCACTTGGCAGCCTCCCAGTACTGCACGCGGCTGTCGTTGTAGCCGGCCACCGCGAGGATTGCCGGGTAGCGCTGTGCCTGGACATTTTCGTAAGGGGCATAGCCCTTGATGCGTGCATGCACCTCGGGCTCGTTGGGATCGCCCCATTCGTCGTACTCGGTGACGGTCAGCGGCAACTCCGGGTTGAGCATGGTGTTGAGCACGTCGACGAAGGGCACTTCGGCGATGGCCGCGGCAAACAGCTCCGGGCGCTGGTTGAGTGTCGCGCCGATCAACAGGCCGCCGGCGCTGCCGCCGCTGATCACCAGTTGCGAGGCGCTGGTGAAATTCTTGGCGATCAGGTGCTCGGCGCAGGCGATGAAGTCGCTGAAGCTGTTCTGCTTGTGGGCGAGTTTGCCCGCGCGGTACCAGGCTTCACCCAGCTCACCGCCGCCGCGCACATGGGCGATGGCGAACACCACGCCGCGGTCGAGCAGGCTCAGGCGCGCGTGGGAAAACCACGGGTCGAGGCTTTCACCGTAGGCGCCGTAGCCATAGAGATAAAGGGGCGCCGCCTGGCCCAGGGCATCGCGCCGCGCCACCAGGCTGATCGGCACCTGGGTGCCATCCGGCGCGGTCGCCCAGAGCCGCTGGCTCAGGTAGGCATCGGCATCGAAGTTGCCGAGAACCGGCGTCTCCTTGAGGATCTGCTGGGTGCCATCGGCCAGGTTCAGCTCGCGAATCTGCGCCGGGCGGTTGAGCGCTTCGTAGCGCAGGCGGATCACCGGGCTGGTGAATTCCAGGCTGTCCTGCACGTACAGGCTGTAGGCCGCATCCGGCAGGCTGACCCGATAGCCGGCCATGCCCTGCGGGCGCACGTCGATGACCGGCAGGCCGCCCTCGCGCAGGCTGAGCACCAGCGCCGATTCTGCCAGGCTGACGCCTTCGAGCATGACCTGCTCGTCGTGCGCCACTCGCTCCTGCCAGTGGGGCCGCGTTGGTCGTTCGGGCGCGGCGCTGTACAGGGCGAAGTTGATGCCGCTCTGGTTGCTGCGAATCAGCCAGGCCCACTGGCCGTCCAGTTTGCCGTGATCGGCGTAGTACTCGTGGCCTTCTTCACGCGCGGCCAGGCACTGGAAGGGCTGCTCGGGCGTGTCGGCGTCCAGTACCCAGGACTCCGTGGTGGTCTTGCTGCCCAGCAGCAGCACCAGCTGGCGCTCGGAGCTGCTGCGGTAGCAACTGAGAAAGAAGCGCTCGTCGGCTTCGTGGAAAACCTGGGTGCCGTGTGCATCGCCCAGGCGAAAGCGCTGCAGGGTGGCTGGGCGGTGGGTGCCGTCCAACTCGCCGTAGAACAGGGTCTGGCTGTCATTGGCCCAGGTCATGCTGCCATCGCAGTTGTCGAACGGCAGTTCGCTGACGGCACCGCTGGCCAGCTCCTTGACGAACAGCCGGTAGATTTCCTCGCCGCTGGTGTCCAGGCTGTAGGCCAGGCGCTGCTGGTCCGGGCTGATGCTGAACGCACCCAGGGACAGAAAACCACCGGCGGCAATCTCGTTGGGGTCGAGCAGCAGTTGCTCGGCGTTCTCATCGAGCGTCAGGCTGCCATCGGCCGGGCGAGGGCAGCGATAGTGGCGTGGATACTCGTCGCCAGCGGTGGTGCGCTGGTAGTAGAGGTAGTCGCCCCAGGGCGTTGGCAGCGACAGATCGGTTTCGCGGATGCGTGCCTTGATTTCCTGGAACAGCTGCTCGCGCAGCGGCAGATCGTCCAGCCGGCTTTCCAGGTAGGCGTTCTCGGCGCGCAGGTGCGCCAGTACCTCGTCGCTGTCGCGGGCCTCGAGCCAGTGGTAAGGGTCGGCGCCGGGGGCCTTGCGGGCGATGGGAGCGGTGGTCATCAATATCTCCAGAGCGCGGGGCGACATCCGGGTGCAGTTCCAGACGCTGTCGCATCTGCGTTCCAAGAAATGCCCCAAAGACGCCGAACCGGGTAAAAGCCGTTATCATAAGCGCCTTTGTCGTGCGGCAAGCGCGCAAATGCGCATTCGCCCGCTCGAGCCCAGTCAAGCAAGGGACCATCGCCCTCATGATCGAAAACGACTATCTCCTCGCCTGGGGCGCCTATGCGATTGCCGCACTGGGTTGCCTGCTGGTGTGGTTCCGGATTACCAGCTGGATGTGGCGCTACCTGCGCGAGCCGCTGCGGGTGCTGGTGGCGATCCTGCTGTTCTGCCCGACCATCGTCGACCCGGCCAAAGAACTATTTGCCCCGGCGGTGGCGATCGTCGCCCTCGACCTGATCTTCAAGGTCGGCAGCAATGCCTGGCGCGCCGTGGCGGATCTGGCCATGTACGGGATGATCGCCTTTGCCGTGTACCTGGTGTTCGTGGCCATTCGCTGGCCGTTCCTGAGCCGGGCCAGGGCGCGCAAGGCGGCGCGTGAAGAGCAGCAGGGCGACAGCGACCTGACCCTGCGCGAGCGTCTGCAGCAGGACCAGGAGCAAGAACCGACATACTCCCCGCCACGCAGCAGTCGCGGCACTCGCGTCGAGCCGCGCTTGTAGGCACTGTCAATCGAGAGCCCGATCATGTGTGAATTACTGGGCATGAGCGCCAACGTCCCCACCGACATCGTCTTCAGCTTTACCGGGCTGATGCAGCGGGGCGGGCGAACCGGGCCGCATCGTGATGGCTGGGGCATCGGCTTCTACGAAGGCCGCGGCCTGCGTCTGTTCCAGGACCCACGGGCGAGCAGCGAGTCGGAGGTGGCGCAGCTGGTGCAGCGCTACCCGATCAAGAGCGAGGTGGTGATCGGCCATATTCGCCAGGCCAATGTCGGGCGCGTGTGCCTGGCCAACACCCATCCCTTCGTGCGTGAGCTGTGGGGGCGCAACTGGTGCTTCGCCCACAACGGCCAGCTGGCCGACTTCCGCCCGGCACTGAGCTTCTACCGTGCCATTGGCGATACCGACAGCGAGACGGCCTTTTGCGATCTGCTCAACCGCATTCGCACGGCCTTCCCGGAAGCCGTGCCAGTCGAGGTGCTGTTGCCTGAACTTGTCGCTGCCTGCGCGGCCTATCGACAGCATGGCGTGTTCAACTGCCTGCTCAGCGACGGCGATTGGCTGTTCAGCTTCTGCTCCACCAAGCTGGCGCACATCACCCGGCGCGCACCCTTCGGGCCTGCGCACCTGCGTGATGCCGACATGAGCGTGGATTTCCATGCCGAGACCACCCCCAATGACGTGGTCTCGGTGCTGGCCACCGAGCCGTTGACCGACAACGAGCAGTGGTCGTTGTACCAGCCGGGTGAATGGCGCCTGTGGCGCGCCGGCGAATGCGTCGCCCAGGGCCAGAGCAACTGACGAGCGTCCCGCACGGCGGGGCGGCGGGGGAAGGATGATAAGAAGTTATCTGCGTCTGGCATTGTTCGCCCTTGGTTTGCTGCTGGGCGTTCAGGTGCCGGGGTTCATCGACGATTACACCAAGCGCGTCGAGGCCCACCGCCTGGAATCCGAACAGAGCCTGAGCGGCTTTCGTGACACCGCCCGGCGCTTCTTCGATGGCGACCTGCAGCGCCTGGTTGGCCATTACCGCAACAGCAGCGATCCGGTGATGCAGAGCGATGCGCGCAGCGTCGGCCTGCTGGTGGAGCGCTCCGCGCTACTGGAGCAGGAGTCGTTGGCCATGCAGGGCCCCTGGTATCGCCAGGTCTGGCACCTGGCAACGGCCGCCGATAGCCAGTTGCTGGCAGAAACCCGTGCCGCCTATCGCTATCAGGTGCTGCTGGCGCCGGAGGCAATCGCCTGGGGCATCGCCTGCGCGCTGTTCCTGGCCTGGGTGGTGGAAAGCATCCTGCTGTTGCTTGCTATGCCGTTCCGGCGTAGCAAGCGGCGCGTGGTTGCCGAGCGACAGACGCCGCGCATGCGCTGAAAGCAGTTACGTAGCCTGGGTTGAGCGCAGCGATACCCAGGGCCGTTCCCGGGTGTCGCTGTGCTCGACCCGGGCTGCAGGTGGCCAGCTACTTGGCCAGAAAGCGCATGCCGTCTTCCAGGCCCTGCAGGGTCAGCGGGAACATCTGGTCGTTGATCAACTCGCGGATGATGCCGGTGGAGCTGGTGTAGTCCCAGGCCTCACGCGGGTAGGGGTTGATCCAGATAAGCTTCTTGTAGGTTTCCATGAACCGCTGCAGCCACAGGTAACCCGCTTCTTCGTTCCAGTGTTCGACGCTGCCGCCCGGCTGGGTGATCTCGTAGGGCGCCATGGCCGCATCGCCGATGAATACCACCTTGTAGTCGGCGCCGTACTTGTGCAGCAGATCGTGGGTGGACATGCGCTCGGCAGTGCGCCGCAGGTTGTTCTTCCACACCGATTCGTACACGCAGTTATGGAAGTAGAAATACTCCATGTGCTTGAACTCGGTACGGCAGGCCGAAAACAGCTCCTCGCAGACCTTCACGTGGGCGTCCATGGAGCCGCCGATGTCGAACAGCAGGAGCAGCTTGACCGTGTTGCGCCGCTCCGGGCGCATCTGGATGTTCAGCAGGCCGCCGTCGCGGGCGGTATGGTCGATGGTGCCATCGAGGTCCAGTTCGTCCTGGGCACCCTGGCGAGCGAACTTGCGCAGGCGGCGCAGGGCGACCTTGATATTGCGCGTGCCGATCTCCACCGAGTCGTCGAGGTTCTTGTAGTCGCGCTGATCCCACACCTTGAGCGCCTTGCCCTGGCGCTTGCCGGCATCGCCAACGCGAATGCCCTCGGGGTTGTAGCCGCCCGAGCCGAACGGGCTGGTGCCGCCGGTACCGATCCACTTGTTGCCGCCGGCGTGGCGTTCCTTCTGTTCCTCCAGGCGCTTCTTGAATTCCTCGATCAGCTTGTCGAGGCCGCCAAGCGACTGGATCTGCGCGCGCTCCTCGTCGCTCAGCGAGCGCTCGAATTCCTTGCGCAGCCACTCTTCGGGAATCAGTGCTTCGAGGTGCTGATCGAGGTTCTGCAAACCCTCGAAGTAGGCCGAAAAGGCCCGGTCGAACTTGTCGAAATGGCGCTCGTCCTTGACCAGGATGGCGCGGGCCAGGTAGTAGAACTCGTCCATGTCGGCGAACACCACCTTGTGCTCCAGCGCACTGATCAGGTCGAGCAACTCGCGCAGGGACACCGGCACCTTGGCGGCGCGCATTTCGTTGAACAGGTTGAGCAGCATTGTCTATGCCCTCGGGATTATCCGTAGGGTGGGTTAGCCGCGCAGCGGCGTAACCCACCATTGATGCCGCAGGCATCATGCTTGCCAGCCTGGCGGCTGGGCGGTGGGTTACGCTTCGCTAACCCACCCTACAAGGACGTTCGATATCAGCGATTACCGCGGCGCGTCATAAACGCCAGACGCTCGAGCAACTGCACGTCCTGCTCGTTCTTGACCAGGGCGCCGGCCAGCGGCGGAATGGCCTTGGTCGGGTCGCGCTCGCGCAGCACCGCTTCGCCGATGTTGTCGGCCATCAGCAGCTTGAGCCAGTCGACCAGTTCGCTGGTCGAGGGCTTCTTCTTCAGGCCCGGTACCTTGCGCACGTCGAAGAACACGTCCAGCGCTTCGGCCACCAGGCTGTTGCTGATACCGGGGTAGTGCACGTCGACGATCTTCTGCAGGGTCTGGCGATCCGGGAAGGCGATGTAGTGGAAGAAGCAGCGGCGCAGAAAGGCATCCGGCAGCTCCTTTTCGTTGTTCGAGGTGATGATGATGATCGGCCGGTGCTTGGCCTTGATGGTTTCGTCGGTCTCGTAAACGTAGAACTCCATCTTGTCGAGTTCCTGCAACAGGTCGTTGGGAAACTCGATGTCGGCCTTGTCGATCTCGTCGATCAGCAGCACCACGCGCTCGTCGGCCTCGAAGGCCTCCCAAAGCTTGCCCTTCTTGATGTAGTTGCGAACCTCGTGAACCTTCTCGGAGCTGAGCTGCGAATCACGCAGGCGGCTGACCGCGTCGTACTCGTACAGGCCCTGGTGCGCCTTGGTGGTGGACTTGATGTGCCAGGTGATCAGGCGTGTGCCGAAGGATTCGGCCAGTTGCTCGGCGAGCAGGGTCTTGCCGGTGCCGGGCTCGCCCTTGACCAGCAGCGGGCGCTGCAGGGTGATGGCAGCGTTGACCGCAAGCTTGAGGTCATCGGTGGCGACATAGTGCTCGGTGCCTTCGAACTTCATCGGGAATCCTCACGCGGTGCAAGCGAATACGAAAACGCCGACTATAGCGTGCCCGGCTCACGGCTGTGAACGTTACCGGGGTATTCAGTCATTGAATGGACAGCTCAGGGCTGTTCAGCAGCGTCGCGCTCGAAACCACTGTTGAAGGCCTGGATGAAACCGTTGCGCAGGATGCCGATAAAGGCCTGGAAGGCGCTGATGTCCTGCTGCTTGGTGCTGCCGCGCAGCTCCACGCGGGTGGCGATCTGGTCACGCGGGCGGTTCTTGAGCACCTTTTCGCTGCCGGCGACCACCGCTTCCCAGATCGAGCGGAAGAAACCCTTGTTCTGGTTCTCGACATCCTGCTGCCAGTCGAACACCTCGACGTCGCGCAGCAGTGGCTTGATATAGCCGCTGAGCTGGGAGTCTTCGGCGAAGGCCTCGACCACGACGTCGCCGGTGCCCGATTTGAAATCGAACTTGCCGTAGGCGTTGGCCAGGTTATTGAGCCGTGTCAGTTCGATATCGGTGGCCCGCACGCGGAATTCGAAATCCTGGAAGTTGTGAAAGGGGTCGAACACCGCGCTGGCCTCCAGCGGCGCCTGATCCATCAGCTTGGCCTTGCCTTCGAAGCGCGCCACGCGGTCGCCCTGTTCGTCGGCCACGTTGGTCAAGTTGTAGAAGCTGGCCTGGATGTCATTGGCCTTGAGTTTCACGCGCGGCGACGTATTGAAGTTGTAGAAACCCAGGGTGCCGTCGTTGATCCGTGCTTCGTTGAGGGTGATGGGCAGCAGCTTGTTCAATTGCTCGCGCCAGTCGGTGCCTTCACCGGTCTGCGAGTCTTCGCTGCTCTTGCCGTCGACGAAGTTCACCTCGGGGCGCTCGAACACCACCCGGGCGACCACCGCATGATTCTCCAGCAGTTCGTTCCAGCTCACCGCGATGTCGATCTGTGGCGCGTCGATGAAAGGCACCGGCAGGTTCTGGGTCACCTTGACGATGCGCAGGCCATTGATCCGATAACCACCGCGCCATAGCGCCACGTCGACGTCTTCTACATGGCCACGGTAGTCGCCCATCTCGGCCAGTTTGTCGTTGAGGTAATTGCGCACCATGTAGGGCAGGGCGATATGCACCACCAGCAGCAGGGCGAGCAGGCCGAGGCAGATCCACAGGGGCAGGCTGTAGCGACGTTTCATCGTGGGTGTCCGGTTACGCGGTGTGTGGAGTGGACTGCCACCGATCCGCCGGAGTTCGAACTTCCAGACGCTGGACGCGCCAGGGCTTGAGGCATAGGCTGACGGGCTCAGTCATGACAAGGAACCGATACACCATGAGCCGCATATATGCAGACAACGCACAGGCTATCGGCAACACGCCCCTGGTGATGATCAATCGCCTCGGGCCCAAGGGCGTGACCATCCTGGCCAAGATCGAGGGCCGCAACCCGGCTTATTCGGTGAAGTGCCGGATCGGCGCCAACATGGTCTGGGATGCCGAGTCCCGTGGCGTGCTCAAACCGGGCATGACCCTGGTCGAGCCGACCTCCGGCAATACCGGTATCGGCCTGGCGTTCGTCGCCGCCGCACGGGGCTACAAGCTGATGCTGACCATGCCGGCCTCGATGAGCCTGGAGCGTCGCAAGGTCCTCAAGGCGCTCGGCGCCGAGCTGGTACTCACCGAGCCGGCCAAGGGCATGAAAGGCGCGATCGAGAAGGCTGCCGAGATCGCCGCGTCCAATCCCGAGCTGTATTACATGCCGCAGCAGTTCGAGAACCCGGCCAACCCGGCGATCCACGAGAAGACCACTGGCCCGGAAATCTGGAACGACACCGAGGGCGCCATCGACGTGCTGGTATCCGGCGTCGGTACCGGCGGCACCATCACCGGTATCTCCCGTTACATCAAGCAGACCCAGGGCAAGGCGATCCTCTCCGTGGCGGTCGAGCCGGTTTCCTCGCCAGTGATCACCCAGACGATAGCCGGTGATGAGGTCAAGCCCAGCCCGCACAAGATCCAGGGCATCGGCGCCGGCTTCGTGCCGAAGAACCTCGACCTGTCGCTGGTCGATCGCGTTGAGCTGGTCAGCGATGAAGACGCCAAGGCCATGGCCCTGCGCCTGATGCGCGAGGAAGGCATTCTCTGCGGGATTTCCTGCGGCGCGGCGATGGCCGCAGCGGTACGCCTGGCCGAACAGCCGGACATGCAGGGCAAGACCCTGGTGGTGATCCTGCCGGACTCCGGCGAGCGCTACCTGAGCAGCATGTTGTTCAGCGATATGTTTACCGAGCAGGAACTGCAGCAGTAGGAAGTCAGCTGCCTTGACGATCCGCTCGTTTCCAGCGTCCGTTAGGGGCGAGCCGATCCAGCTGAACGAGTGATGAGCTAGGGCGTAGATATCGTCCGGTCACGAGCTATCGGAAAGTCGCGCCGGTTATGTCCAATGTGGGAGGGCGCCAGGCGCCCGATTCGCGGGCATGGACTCGGCGTCCCCGCCCGCTCCCACAAAATATGCAGTCGGCCTCACGCTGTGGGTTTCAGCTCACCAACTCCATTGTTCGAGGCAATGGAAGTACCAGCTAGCACCTGACCGCGGTGGTGCGGCTTTACCTAAGCCGCCAGGCTTTTGCTAGGCCGAACCACCAGCCACAGCGCGATGGCGATCAGAATGCCGCCGTACAGGTGCGCCCAGGACAGCGGCTCGTCGAGCAGCAGCGCGCCCCACAGCACACCGAAGATCGGGATCAGAAAGGTGGTGGTCGAGGCCTTGATCGGCCCGATGTCGTTGAGCAGGCGGAAATACAGCACATAGGCAAACGCCGTGCAGCCCAGGCCCAATCCCAGCAGTGACGACCACTCCAGCCAGCCGCCCCAACTCGCTGGCGCCTGTATCGCGAGCGAGCCACCGAACAGCGGTAACAGGAACAGGCTGGCGCCCAACAGGCTGCCAAACGCGGTGAGTCGATTGTCCAGGCGTCCTGCTATCCAGCGTCGGGTGAGGAAACCGGCCACGCCATAGCATGCAGTCGCCAGCAGGCAGGCGAGGGCGCCCAGCAGCAGGCCGCTATCCAGCTGTGCCGGGCCGCTACGGGTCAGCACGGCGACACCGAACAGGCCCAGGGCCACGCCCGCCGCTCGGCTCTTGGTCATCGCTTCGGCGAAGAACAGCGCGCCGATCAACACGCCCATCATCGGTGTGGTGGCATTGATGATCGCCGAGTAGCCCGCTGGCAGAACCAGCGCGGCCATGCTGTACATGGCCGACGGAATGCCCGCATTGATCACCCCGAGTATCAGGCACAGGCCGAGCTTGCCGTGGAAATTCCACTTCACCCGCATCAGCAGCAGGATCGCCAGCAGGCCCAGCATGGCGATCGAGGCACGAAAGAACGCCGTCGGCATGCTGCCAATCACCGGCGCGACGATGCGCATGAACAGAAAACTGGCGCCCCAGATCGCGGCGAGCAGCAAGAGGCGCAGCATGTCGGCAGGGCGCAAGGTGAGCTCCAGTGAATGGGCGAAAGGTCAGCAGTTTTGCCGCATGGCCGTTGCAAGGCAAGCCCACAATCGACTTTCAAAATGTAGCGGGCGTGCGCCCGGGCTCAAGGGAGGCGCTGGAGGGATTACAGTGGCCACTATTGTTTGAACGGGGGGTGCGCCTGCGGGTCGCACCTCAGGTCCGCTCGCGTGACGATGGCAGTGTTGAGTCGCCCGTCGGTTTCACGGCCACTGCAACCCGGGTGGCTGCGCCACGGGGCGCCAAGCCGAACTATGAAAGGATCCTTTTCCATGAGCTGCAGACCCCCTTCGCGCGCCTTCGAGCTTTCCCGCCTGAGCAGGGCCCTCCTGCTATGCGGCTGCGCAGCGGCGGGCACTTCACAGGCCCAGCAAGCCGGCAGCCTGGTGCTCGAACCCAGCGTGGTCAGCGGCTCGCGCAGTGCGGCGCAGAGCTTTGATCTGCCATTTTCGGTGGACAGCATCGATCGACATCAGATCAGTGACGGCCAGTTGGGCATCAATGCTTCCGAGGTGCTGACCCGGGTGCCCGGCCTGGTGGTGCAGAACCGCCAGAACTATGCGCAGGACCTGCAGATATCCTCCCGCGGTTTTGGCGCACGCTCGGCCTTTGGCGTGCGCGGTTTGAAGTTGATCAGCGACGGTATTCCCGCCAGCACCCCGGATGGCCAGGGCCAGGCCGCGACCTTCAACCTGGACACCGCCGAGCGCATCGAAGTGCTGCGTGGCCCTGCCTCGACGCTGTATGGCAGCAACGCCGGCGGGGTGATCCAGGTGTTCTCCCGTGACGGCGTCGGCCGGCCGCGTATCGGCGCCGAGACGCTGATCGGCAGTGATGGCCTGACCCGTAGTCACCTCAGCGCCGAAGGTGAGGCAGACGGGGTGGGTTTCGTGCTCGACGCCTCACGGATGGACACCGACGGTTACCGTGACCACAGCTCGGCGCGCCGTGACCAGACCTTCGCCAAGCTGAACGTCGAACCCGATGAAGACAGCAAGGTGGCGCTGATCTACAGCAGCCTGGAGCAGAACGGCACGCAAGATCCATTGGGACAGGCGTGGGCGGCTTACAAGGCCGATCCGCGTTCGGTCGCCGCCAATGCGCTGAACTTCGATACCCGCAAGAGCATTGATCACCAGCAGGTAGGCGTGAATTACGAGCGCTATTTTGGCGAGGCGACGCTGCAAACCACGGCTTATGCCGGCAAGCGCAGCGTCATCCAGTATCTGGCTATTCCTCAGGCGCCTCAGCGTAACAATCCCGCTCACAGTGGCGGCGTCGTCGACTTCGACCGAGAGTTTCATGGCGGTAGCATTCGCTGGCTGCAACCGGTGGACGGAGTAAGTGGGGATCTGCGCCTGGTGTTCGGCCTGGATTACGATCAGAGCCGCGACGATCGACGCGGTTACGAGAACTTTTCGGGGGCTCGCAACGGCATCAAAGGCAACCTGCGCCGCGATGAAGTCGATACCGTTACCAGCCTGGATCCCTACGCCCAGGCCACCTGGAACATCGGTAACTGGACCCTGCAGGGCGGCTTGCGCTACAGCACCGTAGAAGTGGATGTCGATGACACGTACAGCGTCGGCGTCAATGGCGATGACAGCGGCACCAGGCGCTACGAAAAGGCCACGCCATCGGTCAGCGTGGGCTACGCCTTCACCCCGGATCTGAACGGTTACGTCAGCGTCGGCAAGGGTTTCGAAACGCCAAGCCAGGCCGAGTTGGCCTATTCCCAGGGCAACGCGGGCTTCAATTACGGCCTTGAACCCTCGGCAAGCACCCAGTACGAAATCGGCCTGAAAGCCCGCCTCGCCGAAGAAACCCGGATCAACGCCGCGATCTTCCAGATCAACACCGATGACGAAATCGTCGTGCTGGAAAATCGCGACGGCCGTACCAGCTACCAGAACGCCGGCAAGACCCTGCGTCGCGGTTTCGAACTGGGCGTCGACAGCCAGCTCGATGAGCACTGGTCGGCGGCGTTGGCCTACACCTACCTCGCCGCAACCTACGATTCGCGCTTCGCCGCTGGCGACGCCATCATCGACAAGGGCAACGACCTGCCTGGCGTGCCGCGCACCACATTATTTGCAGAGCTGGCCTGGAAGCCGGTCGATGGCATCAGCACGGCCCTCGAAGGCCTTTATCGCAGCAAGGTGTACGTCGAAGACAGCAACACCGAGAAAGCCGCGCCAGGCTACGCGGTGTTCAACTGGCGTACCCGTTTCGAGCAGCACGTCGGCCCCTGGCAAACCCACCAGACCCTGCGCCTGGATAACCTGCTGGACCGGCAGTACGTCGGTTCGGTGATCGTGGGTGATGGCAATGGTCGTTTCTACGAAGCGGCGCCAGGACGTTCTTGGTACGCGGGTGCTGGTGTCGAGTATCAGTTTTGAGGAGCCCGTGCAGAGCTGTGAAAACAGTCGAATGGCTGACGTGATGGCGGGCACCGCCGCCTGAGGGAAACTAAGCGACGTTCGGTAGCGACTTGCAATGCTTTAAGACAGCTTTGCTCTCCACTACCGGGTGTGTTTCGGCTACTCTGAAATCAAGCGGTCACCATAGCCGCGCGTAGTTCGAGGATACTCTTATGAAAGCCTGGTTCGAAAAAATCACTGCCCAGCTCAATGCCCTGTTTGCCCCGCGCATGCAGCCTATTCCCATTCGTAGCGAAGAGCAGCGTCGTCTGGCCGAAGAGCGCCGCCTTCGTCGCTGAGTCGCCCAACGCAAGTTGACCAAAGCGCCGCGCCTTGCGGCGCTTGTAGAACGTTCTGACGCCTCGTGACACAGGTGCGGCGTTTTGTTTTTGGTTGATGCTTGCCTCGTTGGCCCTTCGCGGCCAATGCCTACCGATGCATGAGCTGCATCGTCGTGTCGCTCATTCGCTGTAATCCCCTCAGCTTTATCCAGCTGGCGCCCCCTGGTAGCCGGTTCTTCGTGGTGGCCAGCGCTTTGCCTGGCGCCATCTGCTGCGACTTTTTCCCTCCCATAGCTTGGTAGCCAGCCTGCTTTCCCCTGGGTTTAGGACTCGCTTGCCAGGCCCTGGCGAGGGGCGGTCACGATCTCCCTCAAGGCGCTCTCAAGTCGTCGACGGGTTTGCCGACAACAGAGATGCCCATTCGGGTAAGCAGAGAAAAAGCCCTGGCAGGGAGCCGGGTAGCACGGACCTTGACCGGCTTTTTCTCGTGCGTTTGCGCATTTACACACCAACCGCCTACCCGTGCTGGCGCGGCAGCTTTGCTGTGCTAGACCTAGTTGAGTGGAAAGGACGTACCCTTCACGTATTAAAGGATCTCAACCATGCGTCAGAATCTTCCGGTAACTCAGCGGGAACGGACTTTCCCCGGTCACGAGCGGTTGATTTCCACCACTGATCTAAACAGCAAGATCACCTACTGCAACGATGCTTTCGTGGCCATCAGCGGGTTCACCCGCGAAGAGCTGATCGGCCAGCCGCACAATCTGGTGCGCCATCCTGATATGCCGCCTGCCGTGTTTGGCCATATGTGGGACACCATCAAGCAGGGCAAACCCTGGATGGGCATCGTCAAGAATCGCGCCAAGAATGGTGACTACTACTGGGTCAGCGCCTATGTCACGCCGGTTTACGAGCATGGCAAGGTGGCGGGGTACGAGTCGGTTCGTTCGTTGCCCAGCGAAGAGCAGAAGCGCCGTGCAGAGAAGTTGTACGCGCGTTTGCGCAATGGCAAGTCGCCGGTGCCGGCGATTGAAACCCTGACCTATGACCTGATTCGCTCCTGGCCACTGATCATCGCGACGTTGATCATCCTGGCGGCCCAGACTGCACTCTCCGGGGTATGGCTGGGGCTGCTGGTGGTCGCGGTGATGGCGGCACTGGCGTGCTATCAGCTGTACAGCAAGCGCGCGCTGATTCGGCACACCCTTGGCGAGCATCCCAAGGCGTTTACCAGCAGCCTGGTGGCGCTCACCTACAGTGACAACCGAGGCGCCCAGGCGTTGCTCGACATGGCCATGATCAGCGAAGAAGCGCGGTTGCAGACCGCCCTGACGCGCCTCGAAGATGCCGGCGTCAACGTCAAGAAGCAGGCGGCCCAGGCCGCCGGCTTCTCCCGCGCGGGCGCCGAAATGCTCGACCAGCAGCGTAGCGAGACCGACCAATCGGCGACTGCCATCAACCAGATGGCGGCCACCATTCAGGAAGTCACCCAGAACGTGCAGAGCACCAGCCATGCCGCCGAGGAGGCGGACCGGCTGGCCAGAGAAGGGCGGCAACTGGCCGGCGGCAGCCTGGAGTCGATGCAGCACATGGCCAAGGCCGTGGCGGATATCGGCCAGGCGGTGAACGATCTGGCCAACTCGACGCAGTCGATTGGCAGCGTGGCCGACGTGATCACCTCGATTGCCGAGCAGACCAACCTGCTGGCCCTCAACGCCGCCATCGAGGCCGCGCGCGCGGGCGAGCAGGGGCGTGGCTTCGCCGTGGTCGCCGACGAGGTGCGCTCACTCGCCTCGCGCACCCGCGAGTCGACCCAGCAGATTCACCAGATCATCGCCTCGCTGCGCGCCGGTGCCGAACGCGCCGTTGTCACGGCCGGGCGCGGTGAGGAGATCTCCCGGGAAAGTGTGCAGAGCGTGGAGGCGGTGCGCATCGCACTGGATGGCATCAGCGAATCGGTCAGTCGCATCAGTGGCATGAGCCAGCAGATCGCGGCTGCCTCCGAGGAGCAGGGCCAGGTGGCTGACGACATCAGCCGGCAGATCACCCGCATCGCCCACCTGTCCGAGCAAGGCGCCGAGCAGGCCCACCAGGGCGCGGCGATTGGCAAGGAACTGGAAACCATGGCCGACTACCTGCACAGCCTGGCCGAGCGCTTCAACCGCTAGGGTCTGTTGCCGTTTCACGCACGGCCCTGCGGGTTGCGCGGGAAGTCTCGCCATGTGTCGTTGGAGGACTTGGAAAGGGAATGCCATTCCCTGCGTCCTCCGCCTAACCTGGCGAGATTTCTCGCGGCAACGCGGCTCGCGTTGAAACGGCAACAGACCCTAGGCCAATGGGCGGCTGTCTTTGCTGATCAGTCGCTCATGCAGCTCTACCGTCAGGCCTTCGATTCGCTCGCTCAGTTGTTTGGTGATGGACGTCAGCTCGGTATTCTGACGAATCAGCTCCAGCAACTGGGTGCTTTGTTGTGCCGCACTCTCCAGGCGTTTCTCGTTGGCGACTGCCAGTTCTTCACGGTGTTTCGCATCGGCCTCCGAGTGTGCTTTGTCGCGGGCTGCCTGGCGAGTCTGCGCCAGCAGGATCAGGGGCGCGGCGTAGGCAGCCTGTAGGCTGAACGCCAGGTTGAGCAAAATGAACGGATAGGCATCGAAACTGCTCAGGCCGCTTGTGTTCGCGACGATCCAGGCCACCACTATCAGCGTTTGTACGCCGAGAAACATCGGCGTGCCGAAGAATCTTGCGAAGGCTTCAGCCTTGAGGGCGAAGGTGTCGTTTCCGAAAGGGCTCGCCAGGTGGGCATGGTTGCGGTGGAAGCGCAGAGGGTCGAGGTGGGAGGTCGAGGGTTGCTCGGCAGGCGTGTTCATTGTCGGCTCCATGGGGCAGGGCGCGCAGTGGTGAGTGGAAAGGCACGGCGCTTGGCTGGAGCACCACTAAAGTTGTCTGGTTGCCACTGCAGCTTACGCGGCAGTTGGCTTGTGGCACACTGCCTGGCTGAGGAGAGCCAACGATGTCACGCCCCCGCTGTTGCCGCTGCAGACGACCAGAAAGCCATTGTCTGTGCGCGCTGATCCCCGATTTGCCCAGCCGTACCGAAATTCTCGTGCTGCAGCACCCTGATGAAGTCGACCACGCGCTCAACACAGCCAATCTCGCCGTGCTGGGCTTGCGTAATGCCACCTTGTGGGTGGGCGAAGCATTCGATGATTTGCCGGGCTGGCTGGCGCAGACGGGTTATCGCACCTGCCTGCTGTTTCCGGGAGAGCAGGCGCTCTCGGTGGTCGAGCTCGGCAGTGAGGGAGACGGGCGCCCGCTGCGCCTGGTGGTGCCCGATGGCACTTGGCGCAAGGCGCGCAAACTGCTCTATCTCAATCCTGCCTTGGCGGCCCTGCCTCGAGTGGCCCTGGCCGATGCGCCGCCGTCGCGCTATCGCCTGCGCAAGGCGCCGATGGCAGGCTCGCTGTCGACGCTGGAGGCGATAGTCGCGGTGCTCAACCAGCTCGAGGCACCAGCCGATTACCGTGAACTGCTCAAACCCTTCGATGCACTGATCGAGGGGCAGATCGCGGCGATGGGGGAGGAGACCTTCAGGCGTAACCACCTGCGTTGAGGGGCAGTACCCGCTCAGGCAAAGCTGCCGTCACGAAAATCACGCAGCGCCTGCTCGATTTCCTCCCGGCTGTTCATCACGAACGGCCCGTACTGCACGATCGGCTCGTGCAGTGGCTTGCCGGCAATCAGCAGCACGCAAGCACCGCCGGCACTGCTCAACAGCAACGCGCCCTCATCATCGAGCCTTACCAGTCGACCTGCCTTGGCCTCATGACTCTGCTGTACCTGGATTTCGCCCTGGTACACATACAGCAAGGCGCGATGACCTGCCGGCAGTTCAGGGCGTACGACGCTACCGGCGGGCAGGCGCATATCGAATAGATGCGGCTCGGTGTGAGGGCGCTGTACAGCGCCGGTCTGGCGACTGTCGCCTTCGACGAAAGTGCCGGCAACGACCACCACCTCGACGTTCTGTTCGGTGCGCAGGCGCGGAATCTGCGTACTGGGGATGTCGCGGTAGTCCGGGTCGGCCATCTTGTCGCGGCCCGGCAGGTTCAGCCACAGCTGGAAACCGCGCATGGCGCCCTGTTCCTGTTCGGGCATCTCGCTGTGGATGATGCCCCGGGCGGCGGTCATCCACTGTACGTCGCCGCCTTGCAGCAGGCCGACGTTGCCGAGGTGATCCTCGTGGCGCATGCGCCCTTCGAGCATGTAGGTGATGGTCTCGAAGCCGCGGTGCGGATGCGGCGGGAAGCCGGCGATGTAGTCGTCGGCGTTGTCGGTGCTGAATTCATCGAGCATCAGGAACGGATCGAAACGCTCGATACCGGCGCCGCCGATGACCCGGTTCAGGCGCACACCGGCGCCGTCGGAGGCCGGCTGGCCCGGTTGGATGGCGAGGACAGGGCGTAGTGGGTTCATCTGGCTGGCTCTGGTGAACAACGATGAGGCCATGGTAGGCCAGCCGGGCCGCCAGATGGATGGGAAAAGATCAACTCACCTATCGAGAAAGTCGATGTGCTGACGGCGCCCTGGGGCGCCGTCAGGGTTTTCACTCGGCGATCTGCAGCTTGCGCGACTCGGTATAGAAGAAGCGCAGCTTCTCGTACTCGAACGGCGAGTTCAGCTGGCCATAGCGGAAGCTGGTGGTCGCGCGCTGATCGATGCCCCTGAGCACGATGATCTCGGGGTGATCACTGCTTGTTTCGGAGACGTTGAGGTAGTTGATCTGCTGGTTGATGCCGTAGTCCACTACCAGCCCCGTGGTATCACGCAGGTTGGACGGGCCGAGGATCGGCAGCATCAGGTACGGGCCGGCAGGGGAGCCGTAGAAACCCAGGGTCTGGCCGAAATCTTCGCGCTGCTTGGGCAGGCCCATGAGCGTGGCCGGATCCCACAGGCCGGCCACACCCAGGGTGGTGTTGAACAGCAGGCGCGCCGTGGTGTTCATGGCGCGTTCACCCTTGAGCTGCAAGGCGCTGTTGACCAGGTTGGGGACGTCGCCCAGGTTGCTGAAGAAGTTGGTCACGCCCTTTTGCACGAAGCCTGGGGTGACGTAGCGGTAGCCGTCGACCACCGGCAGGAACACCCATTGATCGAACCGGTAGTTGAAGTGATAGACGCGGCGGTTCCACGACTCCAGCGGATCATGAACCTCCAGCGCCGAGAGCGTGGAACGCTCGAACTCGCGCTGGTTCAGGCCCGGGTTGAACTTGAGCTCGCGCAGCGGTTGCTTGAAGCCATCGTCATCGACGGTGGTGCTCTGGGCGGAGGCGGCGCCGCAGCTCAACAGGGCCGTGAACAGTACGAGAGCAGGATAGGACTTAGCCACGGAAGAACTCCAACATGTCGTTGCTGTTGACGCGGTAATTGAGGTTGCCGCAGTGGCCGCCGTATGGGTACACGGTCAGGCGATCGCCCATGGTCCGGCGCAGGAAGCCCAGGTCGCCGGGGCCGAGGATCACGTCATCGGCGTTGTGCATCACCGCGATCTTCGGGCTGTTCTTCAGGTAATCCTCGATGCCGTACAGGCTGACCTCATTGATCAACTGAGTGATGCTGCCGCCGCCATCACGGGCGCGCCACATGGGGATCAGCTGTTCGGTCATGTAGCAGTCGAAGTCGCACTGCAGCGCGCGGCGGAAGAACGGTGTCAGGCTGGTGCCTTCGCCAATCGGGTAGTCGACCGGGGTGATCAGGCCACGGCGGTTGATCAGGTCCGAGGTGAAGGCGATATCGGCGGCCGAGAAGCGGAACGAGGTGCCGATTAGCATGGCCAGCTGTTCGTTGCTCAGGTGCTGCTTGGACTGCTGGAAGTCGTAGAGCAGGGCGTCGTTGATGTCCACGTAGCCCTTCTGCTGGAAGTAGCGGGTCAGCTTGGCCAGCACCAGCTCGTAGAAGGTGGTGCGGTTGCTGATGCCCTTCACCTGGGTCTGTACCAGGCGATCCAGGTTGGTGATCGAGGTGTACAGGTTGACCGGCGGGTTGAGCATCAGCACGCGCTTGAAGTTGAAGCTGCGGCGCGTCTCGTCCAGCTGGCTGACGAACGCCGCATGCAGGGCGCCGAGGCTGTAACCGGTCAGGTAATAGTCGGTGACCTGCAGGCGCGGGTGCTGGGCGCGCACGGCCTGCATGGCGCGGTACATGTCCTCGGCATCCTCGCGGCTGATGCCGGGCGTGGCGAAGCGCGAGGCGGAGGTCATGAAGTCGTAGCTGGTCGGCGACGACAGCTGCACCACATGGTAGCCGGCGCCGTAGAAGAGCTTCTTCAGGTACTCGGGCGTGCCGCTCGAATAATGCGCACCGGTGCCGGCGATGATGAAGATCAGCGGTGCCGGGCCATTCTGCTCGGCCAGCCGGTAGCTCATCTTGGTGACGGCCCAGAAGTTGTCCGGCAGCTGGAATTCGCGTTCCGGACGCAGGCGCACGCGGTAGTCAGCCTGCTTGATGTCCGCGTCTTCCGGCAGCTTGGGGCGCAGCTCCGGCGGCGTGGTGGCAATGGTGGCTTCGAACGGGTTGGTCAGCGGATAGCCGTAGGTCTGCGCATCGACATCGACGGCCCACACGGAGGCGCTGAGCAGCAGGGTGCCAAGCAGCGCTGCAAGACGGGGGATGAAAGACATACAAGATCCCTTTGGAAGAGAACATTCTTTTCAGAGGTGGGCCGGCAAGCCGGTGCTTTCGGCATCAGCCGCGATCACTAGGACAACCGCTGTTGTATCAAAGTGCCATGGGAAATTCTGCCATGCTGCACAGCGGGTATACCAGAAGGCGACTGGGCCGCCAACGGCCTTTGCCACGGGCCTATGCGTCAGCTTCGGTGGCGCCCGATTTGCCGCTTGCATCCGCCTGCCGGGAGATTATGCTGAGCGCCGTTTTCAAGCCCTCTGGAGTGCAGCATGCCTCGTCGTATATCCATCGTCGCCCTGGTGATCGCGGCGCTCGTCTGCGTGATTGCCAGTTACGCGTTGCGCTACCTGCTCATGGAAGGGGATCAGTGGGTAGGTCGCTGCGTCGAGGACCCGGGCCTTCTGGCCTGCCAGGTACGCGCCACCCTGGGCTGGATGATTCACTTGCGGGTCATTGCCTGGGCGGCGCTGGGTTGCGCGCTGCTGGCGTTCGCGCTGCCTGGCGTGTGGGGCTGGCGCCTGGCCGTGCCGGGGCTGCTGCTCGGTTTGCCGGCGCTGGCCTTGTATACCGCGAGCCTGGCAGTGTTCGCAGTCGTCATTTCCTTGCTTCGTCTGGTACGCGCGCCAGCTGTGGTGACCCGCTAACGCTGCCCGGGCGCTGCGCGGCGAGCGCAGCGCCCGGGCAGCGTTAGCGGGTTTTCGAGTGGCGCAGGCTGCGCCACAGCGCTGCGGCCAACAGCGCGCTGGTAATGGCCCAGCCGATGGCCTGCAGGTTGTCCAGGGTTTCCTCATAGAGCTGCGGCACGATGCCGGCGGCGATCAGCACCGCCAGCACGGCGATTTCCCGGCGCGGCCCTGCCACCGGGCGCAGCAGGTAAACCAGTGCCGGCAACAGCAGCGCGGCGCTGGGGAAGCTGCGATAACGCGCATCGGTCACCATCGCCAGCATCATCACCGCGCCGGCGAAACCGGCTGCCGCCAGCCACCAGCCGGCACGTCGCTCCAGCCAGCCGAAGGCCCGGGCCCGCCAGCCCTGCGCCGTGGACAGCGCCAGCGCGGCATGGGCCAGTACCAGCAGGTTGAGGGCGACCAGGGCACCCGCCCACAGCCATTCGCCGAGGTAGCGGCTGGTCACCCAGGCCAGCTCCGCCCACAGGCCGATGCAGCCAGCGCCCAAGGCGGCCAGCAATGGCAGCAGCACGGCGTTGCGCGGCGAGCTCGGGCGACCACCGACCAGCAGCCCGAAGCCCAGAACGCCGGCGCTGATGGCCAGCCACAGCGGCCAATGGGGCAGGTTGGAGACCGGCCCGGCGAGGATCGACTTGTCCTGGCGATCGGCGTCGTACAGCCCCCAGAAACCGCCCACCGCGCCCTCGCTGACCCGTTTCCAGGGTTGGTCGAAGGCTTCGATCAGGTTGTAGCGCCAGCCATGCTGCTCGGCCAGGGCGACGAAACCGCGAATGAAGGTGGCCTGGTTGACGCGGCTGGGCACCGCGGTTTCACGCTGGCGGCCTTCGCTGGGCCAGCCGGTCTCGCCGATCATGATGTCCTTGGGGGCGAACTGCTTGCCGAACAGCTCGCGCACTTCGGTCACTTCATGCAGGGCCGCGTCGATGCCGGCCGGGTTGTCTTCCCAGTACGGCAGCAGGTGGATGGTGATGAAGTCGACCGCTGGCGCGACTTCCGGGTGCTTGAGCCAGAACTCCCAGACGTCGGCATAGGTGACCGGCTGGCTGATCTCGGCCTTGACCTGGTTGATCAGCTCGACCAGCTGCCCGCCGGTGACTTCCTTGCGCAGCAACGCTTCGTTGCCGACGATGACCGCCTCGACCACATCCGGATTTTCCTTGGCCAGCTTGATCAGGCCCTGGATTTCGATGGCCGTGTCATGCGGGTTACGGCTCACCCAGGCACCGGTGATCAGCTTCAGGCCATGCTTGCGGGCCAGTTCCGGCAGCTTCTCCAGGCCGGTGACCGAATAGGTGCGGATGCATTGAAAGCGCTCGGCCAGCAGCGCCAGGTCGGTGTCCATCTGCTCCGGGCGGATCTGCAGGGGCAGATCGAAGGGCGACTGGTCCTTGCCGAACGGCGTGTAGGACGCGCACTGCAGCTTGTGGGTCGGCGTGGCCGCGTCGGCCAGGGTTACCGGCTTGCCGATGGTTTGCCAAAGGCTGCCAAGTGCGAGAAAACCGACGATGCAGGCGCAGAGATAGGGGAGCAGAGGAAAGCGAGCGGTGGCAGGCATGGTCGAACACGCATGGTAATGGAGACGCGCATCTTAGCGGCGAGCAAGGGCTTTAGATAGACGCGGAAAACGTAGTTACAAAGGCTCCTTTGACGTGGCGTTCAGACTGGCTATTTTCATCCTGCGGCGTGAGGAACACCCGCGTCGCTCAACCCGAGTGGAACTTACAGAGGATGTTGATCATGCTGAAAACTACCCTGCAAGCCCTGCTGTTTTCCGTGGTTGCCAGTGCGTCAGTGCTGGCCAGCGCCAACGAGGCGGCGAAGGCACCGGCTACCGAGCCCGTGGCCCAGCAAGTGGCCGAACTCAATCCCATCAACCTCAATACTGCCGACGCCGAGACCCTGCAACGCGAGCTCAGTGGCGTTGGCGCGGTAAAGGCACAGGCCATCGTCGCTTATCGCGATACCCATGGTGACTTTGCCTCGGTGGACGAACTGCTCGAAGTCAAAGGCATCGGCGCCGCATTGCTCGAACGCAACCGCGACAAGCTGACCATCAGCCAGTAGCTGCTGGCCCCCCAGGCCGCGCCTGCTTCGCCAGGCGCGGCTTTTTCATGGGCAACAGCTTTTCATCACTGCATCTCTATCCTCTATCGCGAGCCTGGCTGGCGCGCTTTCTGCTTGCTCGCCTGGTGATCGCAGATTTCATGGCGCCCAGGTAGTTGGCACCCTTGTTGCAATCACCCTTGCAAAGCACACGCGGCGTCAAAAAACCGCGGTCAGTGGAGGAAAGGTCATGAGTCAGGGTGTCGCGTTCAATCGTCTAATGCTGGAAATGCGCTCCATGCAGGCCGAGGCCATGGCGCGCAAGCCAGCCGTGGCCGAGGCCCAGGAAGTCGGCGCGCCGAGCTTCTCGGACATGCTCGGGCAGGCGGTGAACAAGGTCAGCGAAACCCAGCAGGCAGCCGGCCAACTGGCCAACGCCTTCGAAATGGGCCAGAGCGGCGTCGACCTGACCGACGTGATGATCGCCTCGCAAAAATCCAGTGTCTCGTTCCAGGCCATGACCCAAGTGCGCAACAAGCTGGTTCAGGCCTATCAAGACATCATGCAGATGCCGGTTTAAGGGGTAGATTTCGATCATGGCCGACACTCTCGCCGCAAACGTACCTGCCACCGCCGCCGACAACGCACCGAAGAAGCCGCTGCTCGGGCTGACCTTCCTGGAAAACCTCTCGGACATGCCGCTGCTGCGCCAGGCCGGCCTGCTGGTTGGCCTGGCCGCCAGCGTGGCGATCGGCTTTGCCGTGGTGTTGTGGTCCCAGCAGCCCGATTACAAGCCGCTGTATGGCAGCCTCGAGGGCATGGATGCGCGTAGCGTGATGGAAACCCTGGCCGCCGCCAATATCGACTACACCATCGAGCCGAACTCCGGCGCCCTGCTGGTCAAGTCCTCGGACCTGGCCCAGGCGCGTATTCGCCTGGCCTCCGCCGGCGTGGCGCCGACCGATACCAGCATCGGTTTCGAGATCCTCGACAGGGAGCAGGGCCTGGGCACCAGCCAGTTCATGGAGGCGACCCGCTACCGTCGCGGCCTGGAAGGCGAACTGGCACGCACCGTGTCGAGCCTCAACAACGTCAAGGCCGCTCGCGTTCACCTGGCGATCCCGAAGAGTTCGGTGTTCGTGCGTGACGAGCGCAAGCCCAGCGCCTCGGTACTCGTAGAGCTGTACTCGGGCCGCAGCCTGGAGCCAAGCCAGGTGATGGCCATCGTCAACCTGGTGGCCAGCAGCGTCCCGGAAATGGACAAGGGTCAGGTTACCGTCGTCGATCAGAAGGGCAATCTGCTGTCCGATCAGCAGAACATGTCCGAGCTGAGCATGGCCGGCAAGCAGTTCGATTACAGCCGCCGCATGGAAAGCCTGTTCACCCAGCGCGTGCACAACATCCTGCAGCCGGTACTGGGTGTGGGTCGCTACAAGGCCGAAGTTTCCGCGGACGTGGACTTCAGCGCCGTCGAGTCGACCTCGGAAACCTTCAACCCGGACCAGCCGGCGCTGCGCAGCGAGCAACAGGTCAATGAACAACGCAGCAGCGGCAGCGGCCCGCAAGGCGTACCGGGGGCGCTGAGCAATCAGCCGCCTGGTCCGGCTGCCGCGCCCCAACAGGCTGGTGGCGCCGCGGCACCTGGTGGGCCGATCGCCCCCGGCCAGCCACTGGTCGATGCCAATGGCCAGCAGATCATGGACCCGGCCACCGGCCAGCCGATGCTGGCGCCGTACCCGGCCGACAAGCGTGATCAATCCACCCGTAACTTCGAACTCGATCGCTCGGTCAGCTACACCAAGCAGCAACAGGGTCGCCTGCGCCGGCTTTCTGTCGCGGTGGTGGTCGATGACCAGATGCGTGTCGACCCGGCCACCGGTGAAGCCACTCGCGTACCCTGGACCAGCGATGACCTGGCGCGCTTCACCCGCCTGGTGCAGGACTCGGTCGGTTTC
Source organism: Pseudomonas sp. G34 (assembly GCF_031119625.1). Taxonomy (GTDB): domain Bacteria; phylum Pseudomonadota; class Gammaproteobacteria; order Pseudomonadales; family Pseudomonadaceae; genus Aquipseudomonas. The sequence goes on along the minus strand of NZ_JAVHZV010000018.1, from coordinate 60,700 downwards.
GACGCCAGCCGTGGTGACAGCGTCAGTGTGATCAATACGCCGTTCAGCACTGAAGCCGCGGAAGTGATCGAAGTGCCGTGGTACCAGAGCGAGCTGTTCCTGATGGCCATGGGCGGCCTCAAGTCGCTGTTCCCGGCGCTGCTGATCTTCCTGCTGGTGTGGTTCGTGCTGCGCCCGGTGCTCAACAACATCACTGGCGGCGGCAAAGGCAAGGAGCTGGCCCTGGCCGGTGGCGGCCGCGATGGCGACGTCGACCTCGGCGAAATGGGCGGCATGGACGGCCTGGCCTCTGATCGGGTAAGCCTCGGCGGGCCGCAAAGCATTATGTTGCCGAGCCCGAGCGAGGGGTATGATGCACAACTGAACGCGATCAAGAGTCTGGTCGCCGAAGATCCGGGCCGGGTCGCCCAGGTAGTCAAAGACTGGATCAATGCCGATGAATGAGAACCGCACCACCGCCAAGATGAGCAAGGTCGAGAAGGCCGCGATCCTGCTGCTCTCGCTCGGTGAAACCGATGCCGCTCAGGTGCTGCGCCACCTGGGCCCCAAGGAGGTTCAGCGCGTGGGTGTGGCCATGGCCGCCATGCGCAACATCCATCGCGAGCAGGTCGAGCAGGTGATGGGCGAGTTCGTCGAAACCGTGGGCGACCAGACCAGCCTCGGCGTGGGCGCCGACGGTTACATCCGCAAGATGCTCACCCAGGCGCTTGGCGAGGACAAGGCCGGCAACCTGATCGACCGCATCCTGCTCGGCGGCAGCACCAGCGGCCTGGACAGCCTGAAGTGGATGGAGCCGCGCGCGGTCGCCGACGTGATTCGCTACGAGCACCCGCAAATCCAGGCCATCGTGGTCGCCTACCTGGACCCCGACCAGGCCGGCGAAGTGCTGGGCCACTTCGACCACAAGGTGCGCCTGGATATCGTCCTGCGCGTCTCGTCGCTGAATACCGTGCAGCCAGCGGCACTCAAGGAACTCAACCTGATTCTGGAGAAGCAGTTCTCCGGCAGTTCCAATACCACCCGCGCCACCATGGGCGGCGTGAAACGCGCCGCGGACATCATGAACTACCTCGACAGCTCGGTCGAAGGGCCGTTGATGGATTCGATCCGCGAGATCGACGAGGACCTGTCGTCGCAGATCGAGGACCTGATGTTCGTCTTCGACAACCTGGCCGACGTCGACGATCGCGGTATCCAGGCGCTGTTGCGCGAGGTGTCGTCCGACGTGCTGGTGCTGGCGCTCAAGGGCGCCGACGAGGCGATCAAGGAAAAGGTCTTCAAGAACATGTCCAAGCGTGCGGCCGAGCTGCTGCGTGATGACCTGGAGGCCAAGGGGCCGGTGCGGGTCAGCGACGTGGAAACGGCGCAGAAGGAAATTCTCACCATTGCCCGGCGCATGGCCGATGCTGGCGAGATCGTGCTCGGCGGCAAGGGCGGCGAGGAAATGGTGTAACCCATGTCTGGCAAAGAACCGGTCAGCGAACTGATTCGCGCCAAGGATCTGGGCAGTGTCGACCGTTGGTCGCTGCCCAGTTTCGACGAGCATGACGAGTCGCAACCCGAGGCCCCTGCAGCAGAGCCGGTGACTGCCGAGCCGCCGCCGATCGCCCAGGAAAGCGAGGAGGTGGCCTTCGAGGATGTCAAACCCTTGACGCTCGATGAGCTCGAAGCGATCCGCCAGGACGCCTACAACGAGGGCTTTGCTACCGGTGAAAAGGACGGCTTCCGTGCCGGCCAGCTCAAGGCCAAGCAGGAGGCGGACGCCGCCCTGGCCGGGCGGGTCCAGGCGCTCGAGCAGGTCATGCACCATCTGTTCGAACCGATCGCCGAGCAGGATCAGCAGCTCGAAGTGGCGCTGGTCATGCTGGTTGGCCAGATCACCCGGGAAGTCATCCAGCGCGAACTGAGCCGCGACTCCAGCCAGATTCGTCAGGTGCTACGCGAGGCCCTCAAGTTGCTGCCCATGGGCGCGGAAAACATCCGCATCCACCTCAACCCGCAGGACTTCGAGCTGGTCAAGGCATTGCGCGAGCGCCACGAGGAAAGCTGGCGAATTCTCGAAGACGATTCGTTGCTGCCGGGCGGCTGCCGGGTGGAGAGCGAACACAGCCGCATCGACGCCAGCGTCGAAACCCGGCTGAGCCAGGCGCTCAAGCAACTGTTCGAGCAGCAGCGCGAGCATGCCACCACGCCGCGTGCTGCCGACATGGTCATCGATCTGGACGCCAGCGATGCGCCTTGAGCGCCTCAGCTTCGCCCGCCGCATGGAGGGCTACGGCGAGGCCGTCAAACTTCCCACCCAGCCCATCGTCGAAGGCCGCCTGCTGCGCATGGTCGGCCTGACCCTGGAGGCCGAGGGCCTGCGTGCCGCGCTGGGCAGTCGCTGCCTGGTGATCAACGACGACAGCTACCACCCGGTGCAGGTCGAGGCCGAGGTGATGGGCTTTTCCTCCGGCAAGATCTACCTGATGCCGGTCGGCAGCCTGGCCGGCATCGCGCCGGGCGCCCGGGTGGTGCCACTGCCCGATACCGGGCGCCTGCCCATGGGCATGTCGATGCTCGGCCGGGTGCTCGATGGCGCCGGCCGTGCCCTGGACGGCAAGGGCGGCATGAAGGCCGAGGACTGGGTACCGATGGACGGGCCGACCATCAACCCGCTCAAGCGCCACCCGATCAGCGAACCGCTGGATGTCGGCATCCGCAGCATCAACGGCCTGCTCACCGTCGGCCGCGGCCAACGCCTCGGTCTGTTCGCCGGCACCGGTGTCGGTAAGTCGGTGCTGCTGGGCATGATGACGCGCTTCACCGAGGCGGAGATCATCGTGGTCGGGTTGATCGGTGAGCGGGGTCGCGAGGTGAAGGAATTCATCGACGAGATTCTTGGCGAGGAGGGCATCAAGCGCTCGGTGGTGGTTGCCTCACCGGCCGATGATGCGCCGCTGATGCGCCTGCGCGCCGCCATGTACTGCACGCGGATCGCCGAATACTTCCGTGACAAGGGCAAGAACGTCCTGTTGCTGATGGATTCGCTGACCCGTTTCGCCCAGGCCCAGCGGGAAATCGCCCTGGCCATCGGTGAGCCGCCGGCGACCAAGGGCTATCCACCGTCGGTGTTCGCCAAGCTGCCGCGCCTGGTCGAACGGGCTGGTAATGCCGAGGAGGGCGGCGGTTCGATCACCGCCTTCTACACCGTGCTGTCCGAGGGCGATGACCAGCAGGATCCCATCGCCGACGCCGCCCGTGGCGTGCTCGACGGTCACTTCGTGCTGTCCCGGCGCCTGGCCGAAGAGGGGCACTACCCGGCCATCGATATCGAAGCCTCGATCAGCCGGGTGATGCCCCAGGTGGTCAGCCCCGAGCACATGCGCAACGCCCAGCGCTTCAAGCAGCTGTGGTCGCGTTATCAGCAGAGCCGCGACCTGATCAGCGTCGGCGCCTACGTGCCGGGTGGCGACGCCGACACCGACCTGGCCATCGCCCGCCAGCCGGTCATGGTCCGCTACCTGCGCCAGGCCCTCGGCGAAAGCGAGAGCCTGGAGAGCAGCCGCGAGCTGCTCGCCGCGGTGCTCAACCCCACGGCGGCATCCTAACCCGTGGCTGCCAGCCGAGCGGCGCGCCTGGCGCCGGTGGTCGACATGGCCGAGAAGGCCGAGCGCGAAGCCGCCTTGCAGCTTGGGCGTGCCCAGGGCCTGTTGGGACAGGCGCAGAACAAGCTCGCCGATCTGGAGAACTACCTGCAGGGCTATCAGCAGCAATGGATGAACGAGGGCCAGCATGGGGTGTCCGGCCAGTGGCTGATGAACTACCAGCGCTTCCTGTCCCAGCTCGATGTGGCGATTGCCCAGCAGCAGCAGGCGGTCAACTGGCATCGCAACAACCTGGACAAGGTGCGCGAGGTCTGGCAACAGCGCTATGCGCGCCTGGAGGGGCTGCGCAAGCTGGTGCAGCGCTACCTGGACGAAGCGCGCCTGGCCGAGGACAAGCGCGAGCAGAAACTGCTCGACGAGCTGTCCCAGCGCATTGTGCGACGCGATTCCCTGGAATGAGGTTGCCGCTTGCCCAGGCTAGTGCTAAATCTTCTTAAGTCGGAATTCAGTACGCCTGCGCGCGGGCTGGGCATGGCCAGGAAAAACAGGTGAGACACCGCGTCACCACACGGGTCAACAGCTTATCGGCTGCTCCACGGAGCAGGCTCGGCCACGTTGACCCGCCTTAGCGGGCTGCGGGTTATCCCGGATATCAAGGAGTGTTTCATGCCCATCACCTCGCTGCCCTCGGAAGACGGGCAAGAGTTGACCATTACCATTCAGGGTCGCTTCGATTTCGGCGCCCATCAGGAATTTCGCCGCGCCTACGAGCGAGTCGATATCCGTCCCAAGCGTTATACGGTCGATCTGAAGGGGACGACCTACCTCGACAGTTCGGCACTCGGCATGTTGTTGCTGTTGCGTGATCATGCCGGTGGCGACCGTGCGCAGATCCGTCTGCTCAACTGCAACGCCGACGTACGCAAGATTCTCTCCATTTCCAACTTCGAACAGCTTTTCCAGATCGACTGAGGCGCGATGAACGCCTCATCCCTGACCATCCTGATCGCCGAGGACAGCGCCACTGACCGCATGCTGCTGTCGACCATCGTCGGTCGCCAGGGGCATCGGGTGCTGGTGGCCGCCAATGGGCTGGAGGCGGTGGCGCTGTTCGAGTCGCAGCGCCCGCAGCTGGTGTTGATGGATGCGCTGATGCCGGTGATGGACGGCTTCGAGGCAGCCAGGCGGATCAAGGCCATGGCCGGTGAAGCCATGGTGCCGATCATCTTCCTGACCTCTCTGAGCGAAGATGAAGCGCTGGTCAGCTGCCTGGAGGCCGGCGGCGATGACTTTCTCGCCAAGCCCTACAGCCGGGTGATTCTGGAAGCCAAGATCAACGCCATGGACCGCTTGCGGCGCCTGCACCAGGAGGTGTTGCGCCAGCGCGACCAGATCGCCCGGCACAACGAGCATCTGCAGAACGAGCAACTGGTCGCCAAGGCGGTTTTCGACAAGGTGGCCCACTCCGGTTGCCTGGGCTCTGGCAACGTGCGCTACCTGCAGTCGCCCTACGCACTGTTCAATGGCGACCTGTTGCTGGCCGCCTTTCACCCCAGTGGCGACATGCACCTGTTGCTCGGCGATTTCACCGGGCATGGCTTGCCCGCGGCGATCGGCGCCATGCCGCTGGCGGATGTCTTCTACCGCATGACGGGCAAAGGCCATTCACTGGTGGAGATCCTCCACGAAAGCAATGCCAAGTTGCGCCGCATCCTGCCCCGCGGGGTGTTCTGCTGCGCCACCCTGTTGAACATCAGTTTCCGCCGGCGCACGGTCGACTTCTGGGGCGGTGGCCTGCCGGCCGGTTACGTGCTGCGCCAGGACAGTGGCGAGCGCGTGCCGCTGGTCTCGCGCCACCTGCCACTGGGCGTGCTCGAGCCGGACAGTTTTCGCGATGACTACGAGTCCTATTCGCTGGAGCTGGGTGACCGGGTTTTTCTGCTCTCCGATGGCGTACTCGAAGCGCAGAACGAACACGACGAGTTGTTCGGCGAGCAGCGCCTGCTCGAGGTGCTCGATGCCGGCCGTGACGCGGCGCTTCTGTTCGCCGATATTCAGCAGGCGTTGCAGGCTTTTCACGGCGAGGCCCGCGACGATGTCAGCCTGGTCGAAGTGACCATGATCGAGGATGGCGCGGTCAGTCGGCCGCCGCTGCCAGCCGGTGAGTCGCAGGCCGGGCCGGACAACTGGTCGGCGCGCTATGATTTTCGCGGTGCCACCCTGCGCGATTTCTATCCCTTGCCGCACCTGTTGCAGTTGCTGCTCGAAGTGCCGGGGCTGCGCGGCAATGGCGGCAATCTCTACAGCGTGCTGTGCGAGCTGTACACCAACGCGCTCGAACACGGCGTGCTGGCCCTGGATTCCTCGCTCAAGCGCGATGCCGCCGGCTTCGCCGAGTACTATCGGCTGCGCGCCGAGCGGCTCGATACCCTGCAGGATGGCTGCGTCAGCGTGGCCTTCGACGTGCGACAGCGGCCAGGCGGTGGTTGCCTGACCCTGACCGTCGAGGACAGTGGCGCTGGCTTCGACCCGGTGGCGGTGTTGGCGCGCCAGCACTCGGCAAGCGGCTTCAGTGGCCGCGGCATGGGGCTGATCCGCGAATTCAGCGAGCGCTGTGAGTGGTCGCCTGACGGGCGTCGGGTCTGTGTGGAGTTTTCCTGGGCCACACAGGCATAATCCGTCTGCTTTCGCGAGCCAGCTGAGGAGGCGCCGCGATGGCAAACCGTCGTTCGAGGCTGGCCTGGAGTCTAGGGTGTCCGACAATCATCTGGATCGCGATGTACTCAATACCCTGCAGGACATCATGGAGGACGAGTATCCGGTGCTGCTGGATACCTTCGTGACCGACTCCGAAGAGCGCCTGCGCCTGCTGCAGAACGCCCAGCAGGAACAGGATGCCCAGGCCATGCGCCGGGCAGCGCACAGCTTCAAGGGCAGCTGCAGCAACATGGGCGCCAAGGCGCTGGCCGAGTCCTGCCGGGATCTCGAAGAGCTGGCGCGACGGGGGGAGCTGGCCGAGTCGGCGCAGCTGGTCTCGCGTATCGAGCGCGAGTTCGCCATCGTGCGGATCCTGCTGAAGTCCGAGCGGCAGCGTTTCCCGGCCCGCTAGCTTTTTCTTGAATGTTGGCTCGACCCTTGCTTGGAGAGGGCATACGTCATAATTCAAGCGGAGAGCATTCATGCCCGTTGCCCCTGATCTGTTGCTGACCCCGGCCCCGGCTGCCAAGCCCAAGGCCGCGCCGGCAACCACTACGCAGAGCACCGCGCAGCCGCGCAAGCAGGAGGCTTCCAGCTTCTCGCAGGTGTATGCCAAAGAGCGCCAGGCCAAGGCCAGCGAACGCCAGGACGACGCCGTGAAGTCGGCACGCGACGGCAAGGCCGATCCCCAGGCGAGCGCCAGCGATCCGGCAACGGCGGCTGCCGCCGAACCGGCGGTTGCCGATAGCGGCAAGGATTTGCCTGAAGAACCGACGCTGGAAGAGGGCGCCGTCGATCCCCTGTTGCTGCTGGGCTTGTTCCAGCCGGAGCCCGAGGTGCTGGTGGCCGAGCCCGAAGCAGAGTCCGAGGCGGCGACCGCCGTGGTCTCGAGCAGCCTGATCGGCTCCGCGCCGGCGAGCATGACCGAGGCGAGCTTCGATCCGGAAATTGACGCGCTCAACCAGCAGCCCGCCGTGCAATTGGCGCTCGAGGTCGGCGCCCAGGAAAAGGCCGCCGCGCAGTCGACCGCTAACCCGGGTGGCGCAGCGGCGTCCGCTTCGGCCAGCAGTGGCCAGGCGTTTGCCAGCGCCATGGCGGCCATGGGCATGAAGTCCACGGCCGTGGAGGGTGAAACTGCCGAGCTTACCCCGCTGCCGTCTTTCGAGCTCAGCAGCGAAGCGCTCGAGGCGCTCAAGGAGAGTTCGGCCGGTACCGCGCCCGAGCAGTTCGTCAGCAAGCTCAGCGCGCTGAGCCAGGCGATTGGCCAGCAGGCCTCTCAGGTCGGTCGGGTTGCCGTGGTGCCCGGTCAGCCGGTGGCCATGCAGCAGGCCGGCTGGAGTGAAGGGGTGGTGGACAAGGTGATGTGGATGTCCAGCCAGAACCTCAAGTCCGCGGAGATCCAGCTCGACCCGGCTGAACTCGGCCGGCTCGATGTGCGCATCAGCCTGAACCAGGACCAGACCCAGATCAGCTTCGCCAGCGCTCACCCAAGTGTGCGCGAGGCGCTCGAAGGCCAGATGCATCGCCTGCGTGAGATGTTCACCCAGCAGGGCATGAACCTGGCTGACGTGAACGTTTCCGATCAGTCCCAGGGCCGCGCCTGGCAAGGCCAGGAAGGCGACGGGCGTGGCCGCGGTAGCCGGATGGCGGATGAGGGCGGGGCTGCTGGCGAGAGCGAGGAGCGGGTGATCGGCAGCCTCGAGATCCGCGACCCGGCCCAGGGCACTGGCCGCGGCATGGTCGACTATTACGCCTGACCTGCGGTTCGACACCGATTGCGCTGGAGCCATCCCGGTTGCCCGTTGCTGTTCTAGACTCCCAATCACCCCGCTCGACACTGCGAGCGGGGTGATTTGCTTTTTACGGCACGCCTGGAGTCAGGTCAGGCCCCCTGCTTTCGCGTAACATGGCGCGCTCGGTGATTGCAGCCGCGTCGATGAGCTGGCATAACACTTGCTCTTAACCTATTGAAAGCGGAGGGTTCTCCGCTCCGTGACGGATTTTTGGCATGGCAAAGAAGAACGCGCCACCCGCCGCTGCTGCCGAAGCAGGCAGCAAGCCGCCTGGCAAGCTCAAGCTCATCATCGTGATCGTGCTGGCCCTGTTGCTGGCTGTCGGCGCATCGATCGGCGGCACCTGGTTCTTCCTGAGCAAGGACAGCGCCAAGCCGGAGGCCGAGCATGCCCAGGCCGAGAACGCCGCGCCGGTCAAGCAGCCGGCGATCTATGAAGAGCTGACGCCCGCCTTCGTGGTCAACTTCACCCAGAATGGCCGGGCACGCTACATGCAGGTCAGCGTGGCCTTGATGGCCCGTGATCAGGCCGGTCTGGATGCACTGAAAGTGCACATGCCGGTGCTGCGCAACAACCTGGTGATGCTGTTCTCCGGCCAGGATTTCAACGCCCTGATCACTCCGGTCGGCAAGGAAATGCTGCGCCAGCAGGCGACTGCCAGCGTGCAGCAACTGGCCGAGAAGGAGACCGGCAAGGTGGTCGTCGAGCAGGTGCTGTTCACCAACCTCGTGTTGCAATAGGGCGGGAGCTCGCTAATGGCCGTACAAGACCTGCTGTCCCAGGACGAGATCGATGCGCTGTTGCACGGGGTCGACGATGGCCTGGTGGAAACCGAGGAGTTCGTCGAACCCGGCAGCGTCAAGCAATATGACCTGACCAGCCAGGATCGCATCGTGCGCGGGCGCATGCCGACCCTGGAGATGATCAACGAGCGTTTCGCGCGCTATACGCGCATCAGCATGTTCAACCTGCTGCGCCGCTCTGCCGATGTGGCGGTTGGTGGCGTGCAGGTGATGAAGTTCGGCGAGTACGTGCACTCGCTGTACGTGCCGACCAGCCTCAACCTGGTGAAGATGAAGCCGTTGCGCGGCACTGGCCTGTTCATCCTCGACGCCAAGCTGGTGTTCAAGCTGGTCGACAACTTCTTTGGTGGCGATGGTCGCCACGCCAAGATCGAAGGGCGCGAATTCACCCCCACCGAACTGCGCGTGGTGCGCATGGTGCTCGATCAGGCGTTCGTCGACCTGCGCGAGGCCTGGGCGGCAGTGATGGACATCAACTTCGAGTACGTCGGCTCGGAGGTCAACCCGGCGCTGGCCAACATCGTCAGCCCCAGCGAAGTCATCGTGGTCTCGACCTTCCACATCGAGCTCGATGGCGGCGGCGGTGACCTGCACGTGACCATGCCTTATTCGATGATCGAACCCATTCGCGAGATGCTCGATGCCGGCTTCCAGTCCGATGTCGACGACCAGGACGAGCGCTGGATCAAGGCCCTGCGCGAAGACATCCTCGACGTCAGCGTACCGCTCAGCGCCACCGTGGCGCGGCGCCAGCTCAAGGTGCGCGACATTCTGCACATGCAACCTGGCGACGTGATTCCCGTCGAGCTTCCCGAGCACATGATCCTGCGCGCCAACGGCGTGCCGTCGTTCAAGGTCAAGCTCGGCTCGCACAAGGGCAATCTGTCGCTGCAGGTGCTCGACCCCCTGGATCGCCAGCACCGTTAGCCCCCATTATCTGCCGCGCCGTGAGCGTGGCCAAACCGATAGACGCCAGCCGAGGTTGAACGATGGCAGACGAGAACGAACAAACCAGCCCCGAGGAACAGGCGCTCGCCGACGAATGGGCGGCTGCGCTGTCCGAGTCCGGCGATGCGGATGGGCAGGACGATATCGACGCGATGCTGGCCGCCAGTGCAGCCAGCCAGCCCTCGGCGCCCCGCGCGCCGATGGAGGAGTTCGGCACCACGCCCAAGGCCAACAACCCGGTCAGCCTGGAGGGCCCGAACCTCGATGTGATTCTCGACATCCCGGTGTCCATCTCCATGGAAGTGGGTAATGCCGACATCACCATTCGCAACCTGCTGCAGCTCAACCAGGGCTCGGTGATCGAGCTCGATCGCCTGGCGGGCGAGCCGCTCGACGTGCTGGTCAACGGAACCCTGATCGCCCACGGCGAAGTGGTGGTGGTCAACGAGAAGTTCGGCATTCGCCTGACCGACGTGATCAGCCCCAGCGAACGCATCAAGAAGCTGCGCTGACGCCATGCACAGACTCCTGCTCGCGCTGCTGGCGCTACCGTGCTTCGTATTCGCCGCCGAACCGGCTGCCCAGGCGCCTGCCGCCAGCGGCGGCATAGGCGGGCAGCTGGCCCAGCTGGTGATCGGCCTGCTGCTGGTGATCGGCCTGATCTTTCTGCTCGCCTGGATGATGCGCCGCGTGCAGCGCCTGGGGCCCAACAATGGCAAGGTGATCAAGATCGTCGCCAGCCAGGCGCTGAGCCCCCGTGACCGCCTGGTGCTGGTGCAGGTGGGCAACGAGCAGATCCTGCTTGGCCTGACACCCGGGCGCATCAACTCCCTGCATGTGATGGGCGAGCCGGTTCACCTGCCCGATGCCGAGCCGGCATCCACCGAGTTCTCCCAGCGCCTGATGGAGTTGCTGGGCAAGGACCAGAAGGACAAGTCCTGATGCTGCGACTTCTGCTAGTGCTGGTGTTCGCCCTGGGTGCCTCGCTGGCCTTCGCCCAGGAGCCGCCCTCGGTCAACCCGCTGATCCAGCAGGGCAACAACCCGTTGTCGATTCCGGCGATTACCCTGAGCACCGATGCCGAGGGGCAGCAGGAATACTCGGTCAGCCTGCAGATCCTGCTGATCATGACGGCGCTGAGTTTCATCCCGGCGTTCCTCATGCTGATGACCAGCTTCACGCGCATCATCATCGTGTTTTCCATCCTGCGTCAGGCCATGGGCCTGCAGCAGACACCCTCCAACCAGATCCTCATCGGCCTGGCGCTGTTCCTCACCCTGTTCATCATGGCGCCGGTCTTCGACCAGATTAATCGCGAGGCCCTGCAGCCTTATCTGAACCAGCAGTTGCCGGCCCAGCAGGCGATCGAGCGGGCCGAAGTGCCGATCAAGAACTTCATGCTCGCGCAGACCCGTGAGAGCGATCTGGAGCTGTTCGTGCGCCTGTCCAAGCGTACCGACATCGCCACCCCGGAAGCGGCGCCGCTGACCATCCTGGTGCCGGCCTTCGTGACCTCGGAGCTCAAGACCGCGTTCCAGATCGGTTTCATGATCTTCATTCCGTTCCTGATCATCGACATGGTGGTGGCCAGTATCCTCATGGCCATGGGCATGATGATGCTGTCGCCGCTGATCATTTCGCTGCCGTTCAAGATCATGCTGTTCGTGCTGATCGACGGCTGGGCGCTGATCATGGGCACCCTGGCCAGCAGTTTCGGCACCCTGTAGCGAGGCTCACATGACCCCTGAAGTTGCTGTCGATCTATTCCGCGAAGGGCTCTGGCTGATCTCCCTGATGGTTGGCCTGCTGGTCATGCCCAGCCTGCTGGTGGGCCTTGTGGTGGCGATGTTCCAGGCTGCCACGCAGATCAACGAACAGACCCTGAGCTTCCTGCCGCGCCTGCTGGTGATGCTGCTGACCCTGATCGTTGCCGGGCCCTGGATGGTCCAGCAGCTGATGGAATACACGCAGAACCTGATCATGAACATTCCGCAGCTGATCGGCTGAGCCGATGTTCGAGCTGAGCGATGCGCAGATCGGCAGCTGGGTCAGCAGTTTCGTGCTGCCGCTGTTTCGCATCGCCGCCTTGTTGATGGTGATGCCCATCGTCGGCACCCAGCTGGTGCCCACCCGCGTGCGCCTGTACCTGGCCCTGGCCATCAGCGTGGTGCTGGTGCCCACCTTGCCGCCGATGCCGTTGGTCGACTCGATCAGCCTGCAGGCCTTCATGCTGATCGCCCAGGAGATCCTCATCGGGGTGATGCTCGGCTTCGTGCTGCAGCTGTTCTTCCATGTCTTCGTGGTTGCCGGGCAGATTCTGGCGATGCAGATGGGCCTGGGCTTCGCTTCCATGGTCGATCCGGCCAACGGCATTTCGGTGCCGGTGATCGCCCAGTACTTCACCATGCTGGTGACCTTGCTGTTTCTGGCCATGAACGGGCACCTGGTGGTCTTCGAGGTGCTGGCCGAAAGTTTCGTGACCCTGCCGCCGGGCTCCGGCCTGCAGGTCGAGCATTACTGGGAGATCGCCACCAAGCTCGGCTGGGTGATGGGCGCAGCGCTGATCCTGGTGTTGCCGGCGGTCACCGCGCTCCTGGTGGTGAATATCGCCTTTGGCGTGATGACCCGCGCGGCACCGCAGTTGAACATCTTCTCCATCGGTTTTCCGCTCACCCTGGTGCTGGGCATGGTGATCGTGTGGATTTCCATGGCTGATATCCTGGCGCACTATCAGGTGCTCGCCTCCGAGGCGCTGATCATGTTGCGCGAACTGGCGAGGGCCCGCTGATGGCCGAGTCGGACAGCGGTGCCGATAAAAGCGAGGAACCCACGGAGAAACGCCGCCGGGAATCCCGTGAAAAGGGCCAGATCGCCCGCTCCAAGGAACTCAATACCTTCGCCATCATGCTGGCAGGCTCCGGCGGCTTGCTTGCCACCGGCGGGGCGATCGGCAATGCCATGCTGGAAATCATGCGCGGCAATTTCGCGCTGCCACGCGAGGTGCTGATGGACGAGCGCAGCATGGCGCTGTGGCTGGCAGCCTCCGGGCAGGTGGCGCTGGAGGCGCTGATGCCGCTGTTGGTCGTGCTGTTGGTGATGTCCATCGTCGGCCCCATCGCGCTGGGTGGCTGGCTGTTTTCGGCCAAGGCCATGGCGCCCAAATTCAGCCGCATGAACCCCCTGGCCGGGCTCAAGCGGATGTTCTCGATGAAGGCGCTGATCGAGCTGCTCAAGGCACTGGCGAAGTTCATCGTCATTCTGCTGGTGGCCCTGGTGGTGCTGTCGATGGACCGCGACGACCTGCTGGCGATCGCCAACGAGCCGATCGAGTCGGCGATCATGCATTCGGCGCAAGTGGTCGGCTGGAGTGCGCTGTGGATGTCCTTCGGGCTGATTTTCATCGCTGCCGTGGACGTGCCGTTCCAGCTCTGGGACAACAAGCAGAAGCTGATGATGACCAAGCAGGAGGTCAGGGACGAATACAAGGACAGCGAGGGCAAGCCGGAGGTCAAGCAGCGCATTCGCCAACTGCAGCACGAGATGACCCAGCGGCGCATGATGCAGGCAGTGCCCCAGGCCGACGTGGTGATCACCAACCCCACGCACTTTGCCGTTGCCTTGAAATACGACCCCGAGGCAGGGCAGGCGCCGATGCTGCTGGCCAAGGGCAGCGACTTCACCGCGCTGAAGATTCGCGAGATCGCCACCGAGCACAACGTGCTGCTGCTGGAGTCGCCGGCATTGGCACGCTCGATCTACCACACCACCGAGCTCGACCAGGAAATCCCGGCCGGTTTGTATCTGGCGGTCGCCCAGGTACTGGCCTACGTCTATCAGATTCGCCAGTTCCAGGCCGGCAAGGGCAAGCGCCCGGCGCCGCTGAAGGATTTGCCCATCCCGCCGGACCTGCGTCGCGACCCGTAGGCCGCTGCAGCCTGCCCGGTGCAGGCTGCAGCCGGTTGGCTTAGTTGATCACGCCACAGGCAACGCGGGCGCCACCGCCGCCCAGGGGCTTGGGATGATCGGCATGGTTGTCGCCGCCGGCGTGAACCATCAGCGACAGGTCCTTGAGCTCGTCCACGCTCTTGATCCGCGGCGCCAGTACCGGTTGGTTGGCCTTGCCGTCAGCGGTGACCAGCAGGGCGGGGAGGTCGCCCAGGTGGCCCTCACCCCAGGGGAGGCCGTGCTTGCCGGTGTTTTTCGGATCCCAGTGGCCGCCGGCGGCTTCGGCGGCGGATGGCTGGCCATCCTTGGGCGCCGGATCGCAGCTGGGTTTGCTGTGAACGTGGAAGCCGTGCACCCCGGGTTCCAGGCCATGCAGCTCGGGGGTGAACACCACGCCGTAAGGGCTCTGGCTGATCACCACCTTGCCGACCGAGCTGCCGACGCCATTGGCGTCCACGGCATTCAGTTCGACGGTCTTGTCGGCGGCATGCAGGCTGGCCGCGCAGCAACTGGCCAGTGCGGCCATCATCCAACGTTTCATGGTGCTCTCCTTGGTCGGAACGTCTTTGGGTAAAGCCATTGCTCAAGAGGTGTGACTGGCCTTTGCCGGCGGGGTTCGTGTTTTCGTCCCGTGGCTGCCGGAGCAGGGCACGCGATTGCCGGCAGGAGCCGCCTGTTTCGCGGCTTTCAAAGAGTTGGAGAGGTTCTTGCAATACCGGTTGCAGCGACGTCCTCAACGTCAAAAGATTGAATCAGCCGGGGTACCCACGTGGCACTAGATCGCGCTCAAATGATTGGCGATGTTCGCAGCAACCTTTCCGGGCTGCGTAACGGCAATCTCGGTATTCCGCTGTTGCTGCTGGTCATGCTCGCCATGGTCATGCTGCCGATTCCGCCGTTTCTGCTCGACGTGCTGTTCACCTTCAGCATCGCCCTGTCCATCGTCGTCTTGCTGGTGGCGATCTATGCGCTGCGGCCGCTGGATTTCGCCGTGTTCCCGACCATCCTGCTGGCTGCGACGCTGTTGCGCCTGGCGCTCAACGTCGCCTCCACCCGGGTGGTGCTGCTCAACGGGCAGGACGGCCACGACGCTGCGGGCAAGGTGATCCAGGCCTTCGGCGAGGTGGTGATCGGCGGCAACTACGTGGTCGGTATCGTGGTGTTCGCGATCCTCATGATCATCAACTTCGTGGTGGTTACCAAGGGTGCCGGGCGTATTTCCGAGGTGAGCGCGCGTTTCACCCTGGACGCCATGCCCGGCAAGCAGATGGCCATCGATGCCGACCTCAACGCCGGCCTCATCGACCAGGTCGAAGCCAAGAAACGTCGCAGCGAAGTGGCCCAGGAGGCCGATTTCTACGGCTCCATGGACGGTGCCAGCAAGTTCGTGCGCGGCGACGCCGTCGCCGGCCTGCTGATCCTGTTCATCAACCTGATCGGCGGTATTGCCATCGGCATGCTGCAGCACGGCCTGAGTTTCGGCGACGCCGGGCGTATCTACACCCTGCTGACCATCGGTGACGGCCTGGTGGCGCAGATCCCGTCGCTGCTGCTGTCGACCGCCGCGGCGATCATGGTGACCCGCGTGTCCAGCTCCGAGGACATGGGCGCCCAGGTCAACCGGCAGATGTTCGCCTCGCCGCGCGCGCTGGCCGTATCGGCGGCGATCATGATCGCCATGGGCCTGGTGCCGGGCATGCCGCACATGTCGTTCATCAGCCTCGGCCTGGTGGCGGCTGGCGCGGCCTACTGGATCGCCAACAAGCAGCGCAAGACCAAGGAAGCCGAAGTCATCGAAGTGCAGCGCCAGCAGGAACTGCTGCCGGCCCAGCGCGCCCAGGAGGTCAAGGAGCTGGGCTGGGATGACGTGGTGCCGGTGGACATGGTCGGCCTGGAAGTGGGTTATCGGCTGATTCCCCTGGTCGATCGCAACCAGGGTGGGCAGCTGCTGGCGCGCATCAAGGGCGTGCGCAAGAAGCTGTCCCAGGAGATGGGCTTCCTGATGCCCTCGGTGCATATCCGCGACAACCTCGATCTGCAGCCCAACGCCTACCGCCTGACCCTGATGGGCGTCAGTGTCGCCGAAGCCGAGGTGTACCCGGATCGCGAACTGGCGATCAACCCCGGCCAGGTGTTCGGCACCCTCAATGGGGTGGCCGCCAGAGATCCGGCGTTTGGCCTGGAGGCGGTGTGGATCGACCCGAGCCAGCGCGACCAGGCGCAATCGCTCGGTTACACCGTGGTCGACGCCAGCACCGTGGTGGCCACCCACCTCAACCAGATTCTGCACAAGCACGCCCATGAGCTGCTGGGCCACGAAGAAGTCCAGCAACTGATGCAATTGCTGGCGAAAAGCTCGCCAAAGCTGGCCGAGGAGCTGGTGCCGGGGCTGATTTCCCTGTCGACCCTGCTCAAGGTGTTGCAGGCATTGCTGCAGGAGCAGGTGCCGGTACGCGATATCCGCACCATCGCCGAGGCCATCGCCAACGTTGCGCCGAGGAGTCAAGATCCCGCCGCCATGGTCGCGGCAGTTCGTGTCGCGTTGTCCCGCGCCATCGTGCAAAACATCGTGGGACTAGAGCCGGAGCTGCCTGTGATCACCCTCGAGCCAAGGTTGGAACAGATATTGCTAAACAGTCTTCAGAAGGCCGGTCAGGGCTCAGAGGATGGCATCCTCCTGGAACCTGGCATGGCCGAGAAGCTGCAGCGTTCCCTGGTGGAAGCAGCGCAGCGTCAGGAGATGCTTGGCAAGCCGGTGATTCTGCTGGCAGCCGGGCCGGTTCGGGGGATGCTCTCGCGTTTCGCCCGGTTGGCCGTCCCGAGCATGCATGTCCTGGCGTACCAGGAAATTCCGGACAACAAGCAGGTCACCATCGTTGCGACGGTGGGGCAGAACTAATCGAGGGTACGGGCCATGCAGGTCAAACGCTTTTTCGCTGCCGATATGCGCCAAGCCATGAAGCTGGTTCGTGATGAACTGGGCGCCGATGCGACCATCATCGCCAACCGCCGCGTGGCCGGTGGTGTGGAATTGACGGCTGCGCTCGATTACCAGGCCCCGCCGGTTCCGGCGCGGCAGGCCAACCCGGCACTGGAAGCCGAGCTGCGCAAGACCCAGTCGAAGATTGCTTCGGCCCATGCCGAGTTGACCACCCGCAGCCAGGCCGATGCCGGCAAGGACCGTCAGCTGTTTGGCGCGGCGCCTGCCACGCCGGCGGCCGACAGCCTGGATGCCGTGCTGCAGCGCCAGCAGCAGAAGCCGGCGGCGGCGTCGGTCGAGCAGTCGGCGCTGGATTCCATGCGCTCTGAACTGCATGGCCTGCGGGAGCTGATCGAAATGCAGATGGGCTCCATGGCCTGGGGGCAGATGCAGGCCCGCCGCCCGCAGCAGGCCACCTTGTGGCGCCGTCTGCAGCGCATGGGGCTGCCCGCCGAACTGGCACGTACGCTGCTTGATCGCGTGGCGTCGATCGCCGATCAGCGGCAGGCCTGGCGCATGGTGCTGGCGCACCTCGCTCATGCGATCCAGACGCCCAAGCAGGAGCCGATGGAAGAGGGCGGTGTGATCGCCCTGGTTGGCCCGGCAGGCATGGGCAAGACCACCACCCTGGCCAAGCTGGCCGCTCGCTACGTACTCAAGTACGGCGCTGCCAGCATCGCCCTGGTGAGCATGGACAGCTACCGCATCGGTGCCCAGGAACAGCTCAAGACCCTGGGGCGGATTCTTGGCGTCTCGGTGACCCAGGTCGACCCTGGTCAGTCGCTGACCCAGGCCTTGGCGCCTTTGGCCCGCAAGCGCGTGGTGCTGATCGACACGGCCGGCCTGCCTGCCAACGATCCGGCGCTGCGCATGCAGCTCGAGGCGCTGGCCAGTCGCGGCGTCAATGCACGCAATTACCTGGTGCTGGCCGCTACCAGCCAGGCTCAGGTGCTCAAGGCGGCGTATCACAGCTACAAGCGTTGTGGGCTGGCCGGCTGCATTCTGAGTAAACTGGACGAAGCCGCCAGCATGGGCGAGGTACTCGGGCTGGCTATTGGCCACCGTCTGCCGGTAGCCTACCTGGCAGATGGCCCGCGCATCCCGGATGACGTGCACGTGCCGCGCAGCCACCAGCTGGTCAGTCGCGCCGTTGGCCTGCAGGCACCGGATGAACCGAGCGAGGATACGATGGCCGACATGTTCGCCGGGCTGTATCAGAACCCGGCCAGGCAGGCCGGTTGAACGGGTTGAGCGTGGCGAAGCGCTGGTCGTGCTCGCCGCGACAGCGCACAATGGCCCCAGGGCCCACAGTGAAGTTAGATAAGGTGTGTAGATAACATGGGTATGCATCCCGTACAGGTGATCGCGGTGACTGGCGGCAAGGGCGGCGTTGGCAAGACCAATGTGTCGGTGAATTTGTCACTGGCACTCGCCGATCTCGGTCGGCGCGTCATGCTCATGGATGCCGACCTGGGCCTGGCCAACGTCGACGTGCTGCTCGGGTTGACCGCCAAACGCACCCTGGCCGACGTCATCGACGGCGAGTGCGACCTGCGCGACGTGGTATTGCAGGGGCCCGGCGGCATTCGTATCGTGCCCGCCGCCTCGGGCACCCAGAGCATGGTGCAGCTCACACCCATGCAGCATGCCGGCCTGATCCAGGCCTTCAGCGACATCAGCGAGAACCTCGATGTACTGATCGTCGATACTGCTGCCGGCATCGGCGACTCGGTGGTCAGCTTCGTGCGCGCCGCCCAGGAAGTGCTGGTGGTGGTGTGCGACGAACCGACCTCCATCACCGATGCCTACGCGCTGATCAAGCTGCTCAACCGCGACCACGGCATGAATCGTTTCCGGGTACTCGCCAATATGGCGCACAGCCCCCAGGAAGGTCGCAATCTGTTTGCTAAGCTGACCAAGGTGACCGATCGTTTTCTGGATGTTGCGCTGCAATATGTCGGCGCGGTGCCCTACGACGAATCGGTTCGCAAGGCCGTACAGAAACAGCGTGCGGTGTATGAGGCGTTCCCTCGTTCGAAGTGCGCGCTGGCGTTCAAGGCGATTGCCCAGAAGGTCGATGCATGGCCGCTGCCGGCCAACCCGCGTGGTCATCTGGAGTTTTTCGTGGAGCGCCTGGTGCAACAACCGACTGCAGACACGGCTGTATGACGACAGCCTCTGGACTCCGAATGTACAGCAAGGCAACAGCACGAGATTCACAGCATCAGTTGATCGAGCGCCACGCGCCGCTGGTAAAACGTATCGCCTACCACCTGTTGGCCCGCCTGCCGGCCAACGTGCAGGTCGATGACCTGATCCAGGCCGGGATGATCGGTTTGCTCGAGGCTTCACGTAAATACGACGCCGGCAAGGGCGCCAGTTTCGAGACCTTTGCCGGCATTCGTATTCGCGGTGCCATGCTCGACGAGGTGCGCAAGGGGGACTGGGCGCCACGTTCGGTGCACCGCAACAGCCGCATGGTCAGCGATGCGATACGAAAAATTGAGGCCAGAACCGGTCGTGACGCTAAAGATCACGAGGTTGCTGCCGAACTCCAATTGAGTCTCGAAGATTACTACGGCATTCTTGGCGACACTTTGGGCAGCCGCCTGTTCAGTTTCGACGACCTCTTGCAGGAAGGCGAAAATGGCGGACTGCAGGAAGACACGAGTTCCCTGCATCACGGACCGTCGCATGAACTGGAAGATGATCGTTTCCAGGCCGCGCTGGCCGATGCCATCAGTAATCTGCCGGAGCGTGAGCGGCTGGTGTTGTCGCTGTATTACGACGAGGAATTGAATCTCAAGGAAATCGGCGAGGTACTGGGGGTCAGTGAGTCGCGGGTCAGCCAACTGCACAGCCAATGTGCCGCGCGCTTACGGGCGCGGTTGGGGGAGTGGCGCGCATAGGAAATCTGTTCACGGGCCGGAGGTGGTCGAGCCGGGCCGTGAATGGGTCGCAGAATTAGCAGGGCGCTGGACACACAGTGAACGCAGCAAAGCCGAGCGCAATGGTTTGCGGCGTTCAGCCAGGCCGGTTTCACGATTAATAAGCGCTGCACGGTGTTGCAGGCGTTTTGGGACTGTACGGAGGTCGACTTGGACAAGAACATGAAAATCCTCATCGTCGATGATTTCTCGACGATGCGACGGATCATCAAGAACCTCTTGCGTGATCTGGGGTTCACCAACACGGCAGAGGCTGACGACGGCGTCACGGCGTTGCCGATGCTGCAGAGCGGCAGCTTCGATTTTCTGGTGACCGACTGGAACATGCCGGGCATGACGGGCATCGACCTGTTGCGCGCCGTGCGCGCCGACGATCGACTCAAGCACCTGCCGGTGCTGATGGTCACGGCGGAAGCCAAACGCGATCAGATCATCGAGGCCGCGCAAGCCGGTGTGAATGGCTATGTAGTCAAGCCGTTCACTGCTCAGGTGCTCAAGGAAAAGATCGAAAAAATCTTCGAGCGAGTCAACGGCTGATGTCTGCCGCGAGGTTGTTATGGAACACCAAGATTCTAACGAGGTTGACCTCGAGTCGACCCTGAAAAGCAATGCCCGCCAACTGGTCGACAGTCTCGAACAAGGCAACTTTGGCGAAGCCGTACAGCTGATCAACGAATTGAACAAGGCGCGCGACCGGGGGCTTTACCTCGAAGTCGGCAAGCTCACCCGTGAGCTGCACAATGCCATCGTCAATTTTCAGCTCGACCCTCGGGTTCCACATGCCAAGGAAGTCTCGCAGATCGCCGATGCGACCGAGCGCCTGAACTACGTGGTGACCATGACCGAGCGTGCGGCCAACCGCACCATGGACCTGGTCGAGCAGAGCGCGCCGCTGGTCAATGACCTGAGCAGCGAAGCCGATTTGCTCGCCGAGGACTGGGGCCGCTTCATGCGTCGCGAAATGAGCGCCGAAGCCTTCCGTGAGCTCGCCAAGCGCATCGAGCTGTTCCTGGCGCGCAGCCAGCGCGACACCGGCAAGCTGTCGGGGCATCTCAACGACATTCTGCTGGCGCAGGATTACCAGGACCTGACCGGTCAGGTAATCAAGCGCGTCACGCAGTTGGTGACCGAAGTCGAGAGCAATCTCCTCAAGCTGGTGCTGATGGCCAGCCAGGTCGATCGCTTCGCGGGTATCGATCACGACCACGAAGAGCTGCGTGCCGAGCAGAACAAAGAAAAAAATCCGTCCCGCGGTGAAGGTCCGCAGATTCATGCCGATAAGCGTGATGATGTCGCCTCGAACCAAGACGACGTCGACGATTTGCTGTCCAGTCTGGGTTTTTAGGAGCACGTCATATGAGCTTCGGCGCCGATGAAGAAATCCTCCAGGATTTCCTGGTAGAGGCCGGCGAAATTCTCGAGCAATTGTCCGAGCAGTTGGTGGAGCTGGAAAGCCGCCCGGACGATATGAACCTGCTCAATGCGATTTTCCGAGGGTTTCACACGGTAAAAGGCGGTGCCGGCTTCCTGCAGCTCAATGAGCTGGTGGAGTGCTGCCATATTGCCGAGAACGTGTTCGACATCCTGCGCAAGGGTGAGCGTCGTGTTGACGCCGAACTGATGGACGTGGTGCTCGAAGCACTGGACGCGGTCAACGGCATGTTCACCGAAGTGCGCGAGCGCGTGGAACTGACGCCTGCCTCGCCAGCGCTGCTGGCAGCACTCGCGCGCCTGGCCGAGCCGGGTGGCGCTGTGCCTGACGCGGTGGCTGAGCCGGAACCTGCGCCTGCAGAGCCGCTGGCGACAGCGGCCGAGCCTTCAGCAGATATCTCTGACAGCGAATTCGAGCAATTGCTCGACGCCCTGGGCGATGAAGCTCCGGCGCCGGCCAGTGCCTCGACTGACGAGATCACCGATGACGAGTTCGAGTCGCTGCTCGACCAGTTGCACGGCAAGGGCCAGTTCGCTGCGCCGGCCGCTGCTGCAGCGCCAGCGCCGGCTCAAGAGCCGGTGGCGGCGCCAGCAGCCCAGGGCGATGAGATTACCGACGACGAATTCGAAGCGCTGCTCGATCAACTGCACGGCAAGGGCCAGTTCGTCGCGCCTGCCGTAGCGCCCGTCCCGGCGGCAGCGGCGGAACCCGCGCCTGCGGCAAAAGCGGGCGACGATATTACCGATGACGAATTCGAAGCGCTGCTCGATCAGCTGCATGGCAAAGGCCAGTTCGTTGCGCCTGCCGTAGCACCTGCAGCCGAGCCGGCTGCCGCTGCCAAGCCGGCGGCGCCCGCTGCCAAGGCCGAGCCGGCCAAAGTGGCACCTGCAGCCAAGCCCGAGCCAAGCAAGGCGGCTGCCGCTCCCGTCAAGGCAGAGGCCAGCAAGCCGGCCCCTGCACCGGCAGCGGCTGCTGCGCCGGCCAGCGAGGCGGAAACCACGGTTCGCGTCGACACCGCTCGCCTGGACGAGATCATGAACATGGTCGGCGAGCTGGTGCTGGTGCGTAACCGCCTGGTGCGCCTGGGGCTCAACAGCGGCGACGAGGCCATGTCCAAGGCGGTGTCGAACCTCGACGTGGTCACGGCCGATCTGCAGACCTCGGTCATGAAGACCCGCATGCAGCCGATCAAGAAGGTCTTCGGGCGCTTTCCGCGCCTGGTTCGTGACCTGGCCCGCCAGCTCAAGAAAGAGATCAACCTCGAACTGGTCGGTGAAGAAACCGACCTGGACAAGAACCTGGTCGAGGCCCTGGCCGATCCGCTGGTGCACTTGGTGCGCAACGCTGTCGACCACGGCGTGGAAAGCCCCGATGAGCGCGAGGCCGCCGGCAAGTCGCGAACCGGGCGCGTGGTGCTGTCCGCCGAGCAGGAAGGCGACCACATCCTGCTGATGATCACCGATGACGGCAAGGGCATGGACGCCGACGTATTGCGCAGCAAGGCCGTGGAAAAGGGCCTGCTGGACAAGGACGCCGCCGATCGCCTGACCGACCTGGAATGCTACAACCTGATCTTCGCCCCGGGCTTCTCGACCAAGACCGAGATTTCCGACGTGTCCGGCCGCGGCGTGGGCATGGACGTGGTGAAGACCAAGATTTCCCAGCTCAACGGTACGGTGAACGTGTTCTCGCAGAAAGGCCAGGGCTCGAAGATCGTCATCAAGGTGCCACTGACCCTGGCGATCATGCCGACGCTGATGGTGATGCTGGGCAACCAGGCGTTCGCCTTCCCGCTGGTCAACGTCAACGAGATCTTCCACCTCGACCTGTCGCGTACCAACGTGGTCGATGGCCAGGAAGTGGTGATCGTGCGCGACAAGGCGCTACCGCTGTTCTACCTCAAGCGCTGGCTGGTCAGCAAAGCTGCCCATGAAGAGCAAGGCGAGGGGCATGTGGTGATTCTCACTGTCGGCAACCAGCGTATCGGCTTCGTGGTCGACCAGCTGGTCGGCCAGGAAGAGGTGGTGATCAAGCCACTGGGCAAGATGCTGCAGGGTACGCCCGGCATGTCCGGCGCGACCATCACCGGTGATGGTCGCATCGCGCTGATCCTCGATGTGCCCAGCATGCTCAAGCGCTACGCACGGCGTCTCTGATTGTCCACGGCACGGCGACGGCCGTGCCGCTTAGGAGTGTTTATGGTTGTCAAGGTACTGGTAGTCGACGACTCCGGTTTTTTCCGGCGCAGAGTTTCGGAGATTCTCTCCTCGGACCCCAACATCACCGTGGTCGGTACGGCCACCAACGGGCGCGAAGCCATCGATCAGGCGCTGGCGCTCAAGCCAGACGTGATCACCATGGATTACGAGATGCCGCTCATGGATGGCATCACCTCCGTGCGCAACATCATGCAGCGCTGCCCGACACCGGTGCTGATGTTCTCCTCGCTCACCCACGAAGGCGCCCGGGTCACCCTGGATGCGCTGGACGCCGGTGCGGTGGACTTTCTGCCGAAGAACTTCGAAGACATCTCGCGCAATCCCGAGAAGGTCAAGCAGCTGCTGTGCGAGAAGGTCCACAGCATCTCGCGCAGCAACCGCCGGGGGGTCGGCACGGCGTCCGTGACGCCGCCTGCCGGCGGTAGCACGAGCCGACCTGCCAGCGCCCCGAGCACCACCACGGCGGCCGCACGCCCGCAGCCAAGCGTCAGCCAACCGCCGGTCGAGCGGCCCAGCGCCTCGGCCAGTGCGGCGCCCAAGCGCAAGGCCTACAAGCTGGTGGCGATCGGCACCTCGACGGGCGGCCCGGTTGCCCTGCAGCGCGTACTGACCCAGTTGCCAGCCAATTTCCCGACGCCCATCGTGCTGATCCAGCACATGCCGGCAGCCTTCACCAAGGCCTTTGCCGAGCGTCTGGACAAGCTGTGCAAGATCAACGTCAAGGAAGCCGAGGACGGCGACATCCTGCGCCCCGGCCTGGCCATCCTGGCGCCGGGCGGCAAGCAGATGATGATCGACGGCCGCGGTACGATCCGCATCCTGCCCGGTGACGAGCGCCTGAACTACAAGCCCTGCGTGGACATCACCTTCGGTTCGGCGGCCAAGTCGTACAACGACAAGGTGCTGGCCGTGGTATTGACCGGCATGGGCGCAGACGGCCGTGAGGGTGCGCGCCTGCTCAAGCAGGGCGGCAGTCAGATCTGGGCCCAGGATGAAGCCAGCTGCGTGATCTACGGCATGCCCATGGCCATCGTCAAGGCCAACCTGGCCGACGCCGTCTATCCCCTCGATGATATCGGTCGCCATCTGGTCGAGGCCTGCCTCTGATGGATGTGCTGAGTCTGATCGGCGTCATTCTGGCGTTCGTCGCGATTCTTGGCGGCAACTACCTGGAAGGCGGTCATGTCTCGGCACTGCTCAACGGCCCGGCGGCGCTGATCGTGATCGGCGGAACCCTGGGCGCGGCCTTGCTGCAGACCCCCGTGGCGGTGTTCAAGCGCGCCGTGAGCATCCTGCGCTGGATCTTCGTGCCGCCGCAGATCGACCTGCCAGGCGGCATCGACCGGGTGGTCAACTGGAGCATGACCGCGCGCAAGGAAGGCCTGCTGGGTTTGGAGGCGGTCGCCGATGGCGAGCCCGATGCCTACGCCCGCAAGGGGTTGCAGCTGCTGGTCGACGGCACCGAGCCGGAAGCCATTCGCAGCATTCTCGAGGTGGATCTCTACACCCAGGAAAGCCGTGATATCCAGGCCGCCAAGTTCTTCGAATGCATGGGCGGCTACGCACCGACCATCGGCATCATCGGCGCGGTCATGGGGTTGATCCACGTGATGGGCAACCTCGCCGACCCCAGCCTGCTGGGTAGCGGCATTGCCGTGGCGTTCGTCGCTACCATCTACGGCGTGGCCATCGCCAACCTGCTGCTGCTGCCGATCGGCAACAAGCTGAAATCAGTAGCCCTGCGCCAGTCGGCGTACCGGGAGATGCTTCTGGAAGGCATCCTGTCCATTGGTGAGGGCGAGAACCCGCGGTCCATCGAGCTGAAGCTGCAAGGCTTCATGAGCTGATCATGGCCCGCCGACGCCACCACGAAGAACACGAGAACCACGAGCGCTGGCTGGTTTCCTACGCGGATTTCATCACCCTGCTATTCGCGTTCTTCGTGGTCATGTATTCGATTTCTTCGATCAACGAAGGCAAGTACAAGATCCTTTCGGACAGCCTGACCGGCGTTTTCAACCAGCCTGACCGTTCGATCAAGCCCATTCCGGTTGGCGACGAGCGCCCGCGTACCACCGAGCCGGATCGTTCGATGGTTGACGAGGCGGCGCCGCAGCAGATCGCCGCGTCCACTCTGCAGACCATCGCCGACAGCATTCGCGATGCCTTTGGCGGCCTGCTGCAGAGCGATCAGCTCAAGGTGCGCGGCAACGAACTGTGGATCGAGATCGAGTTGAGCTCCGGGCTGCTGTTTCCCAGTGGCGATGCACTGCCGAACGACGAGGCCTTCGCGATCATCGAGAAGATCGCCAAGATCCTGGCACCTTATGGCAACCCGGTGCACGTCGAAGGGTTCACCGACAACCAGCCGATCAAGACCGCGCAGTTCCCCACCAACTGGGAGCTGTCTGCGGCGCGGGCGGCAAGCATCGTGCGTATGCTGGCCATGGATGGCGTCGATCCGTCGCGCCTGGCCGCCGTGGGCTACGGCGAGTTCCAGCCGGTGGCCGACAACGCCACGGCGGAGGGCAGGGCGCGCAATCGCCGGGTAGTGCTGGTGGTCTCGCGCAATCTCGATGTACGGCGTAGTGTGAGTGGTGTGGGAAGCGCCAATGCGCAGCCTGATGCAGCGCTGCAACGCGCTGGCACGCAACCTGCTAAAGAGCTTGCAGCACCGGCGTCCGCCAACGACGCCGTCAATTCCCCGTCGCCAGTCCCTGAAATGGACAACTAGTCTCGGCCAGGCCTAGCCTTTCCCCGGGAGGATGAAGATTATGAGAGTGTGGGCTGTATCGAATCAGAAAGGCGGCGTGGGCAAGACCACTTCCAGTATTGCCCTGGCAGGCCTGTTGGCCGATGCCGGCAAGCGCGTGGTGGTGGTCGACCTCGACCCCCATGGCTCGATGACCAGCTACTTCGGTCACGACCCGGACACCCTGGAGAACAGCAATTTCGACCTGTTCCAGCACCAGGGCAACGTGCCCCAGGGCCTGCCGAAGCAGTTGCTGCTGCCCACCAGCCACGAACAGATTTCTTTATTGCCGTCGAGCACCGCCCTGGCCACCCTGGAGCGTCAGTCGCCGGGGCAGAGCGGCCTGGGCCTGGTGATCGCCAAGAGCCTGGCGCAGCTGTGGCAGGACTTCGATTATGCAGTGATCGACAGCCCGCCCTTGCTCGGCGTGTTGATGGTCAATGCCCTGGCGGCCAGCCAGCAACTGGTGATTCCGGTGCAGACCGAGTTCCTGGCGGTCAAGGGCCTGGAGCGCATGGTCAACACCCTGACCATGATCAATCGCTCACGCAAGCAGGCGCTGCCTTACACCATCGTGCCGACGCTGTTCGACCGCCGCACCCAGGCTTCGCTGTCGACCCTGCGCCTGCTCAAGCAAAGCTACCCCGAGCAGCTCTGGCAGGCCTACATTCCCGTCGATACCCGCCTGCGTGACGCCAGCCGGGCAGGGCTGACGCCTTCGCAGTTCGATGGCAACAGCCGTGGCACCATCGCCTACCGGGCGCTGCTCAAGCATTTGCTGGCGCAGCAGCCCGCCTCCCAGGTGGCCTGATCATGGCGGCTGAATATTCTGCACGAACCGGCTCAAGTCTGCCGCCCCAGCGGCCGATAGCTCATACAGAACTCTTCTGCAGGTTGCCTTCATGAGTCGCTCCACTGCCACCGCAAATCGGCCCCAACTGGCGCTGCAGTCCTATCTCGATGGGCTGCTGCAGGACGCCGCCATCGAACTCGAGCAGACGCTCGAGGAAAGCACCCTGGATGACTTCGAGGCCGCAGTGCTCGAAGAGCAGGTGCGTGATGCGCAGCTGACGCCGCGCGCCGAAGCACCTGCGTTGAGCCTGGTTCAGCCCGCCGCCGCCGAAGTGCCGAGCGAGCCGCTGGCCGAAGTCGTTGCACCGCTCATCGTCGAGCCGATTCCCATGCCGCCGGTTGTCGAACCGGTCGCCGAGGTGCATCGCCCGGCGCCACAGATTTTCCTGACCCAGCCCGATGGGCGCCCCGCGTGGGCGGAAGAGCCCTTCGAATGCCTGTTGTTCGATGTCGCGGGCCTGACCCTTGCCGTGCCGTTGGTCTGCCTGGGCTCGATCTATCCGCTGGCCGGCCAGGAACTGACACCTTTGTTTGGCCAACCGGACTGGTTTTTGGGCATACTGCCATCACAGTCCGGCAACCTGAAGGTGCTCGACACCGCACGCTGGGTCATGCCGGATCGTTACCGGGATGATTTCAAGCAGGGGCTGCAGTACGTGATTTCCGTGCAGGGCTACGAGTGGGGGTTGGCCGTTCATCAGGTCAGCCGCTCGATTCGCCTCAATCCGGACGAGATCAAATGGCGCAGTCAGCGCTCGCAACGACCCTGGCTGGCCGGTACCGTGATCGAACACATGTGCGCGCTGCTGGATGTCGCCGCGTTGGCCGAGTTGATCGCCAGCGGTGCCGCCAAGCGCATGCGCAACGGACAGATACACTGATAACGTTCGTACGCGACAGCGTGCGATCACCTGAATAGCGGGACTCCCGCGCACCGCAACGCGCGGTCAATGACGAGGCTAGGCCATGAAGAAAAGCTCTGCACAAGGCGCTGAAGATCCGATCCTGCAGTGGGTCACGTTCCGTCTGGATAACGAAACCTACGGCATCAACGTGATGCAGGTACAGGAAGTGCTGCGTTACACCGAGATCGCCCCCGTACCGGGCGCGCCGAGCTACGTGCTGGGGATCATCAACCTGCGCGGCAACGTGGTCACCGTGATCGACACGCGCCAGCGTTTCGGCCTCGATTCGTCCGACGTGACCGACAACACCCGGATCGTCATCATCGAAGCGGACAAGCAGGTGGTGGGCATCCTGGTCGACAGCGTGGCCGAAGTGGTTTACCTGCGTCAGTCCGAAGTGGAAACCGCACCGAACGTCGGTAACGACGAGTCGGCCAAGTTCATCCAGGGCGTCTGCAACAAGAACGGCGAGCTGCTGATTCTGGTCGAGCTGGACAAGATGATGAGCGAGGAGGAGTGGTCGGAGCTGGAGAGCATCTGACGTGCTCGAGGCTGCTCTGATCGTTCTGGCGCTGGTCTGTGCCGGGCTGGTAGGCACCTGCGTGTGGCTCGCAGGGCGTCTGCGCCTGGCCAGCCAATTACAGGCCGAACGCGATGCCCAGCGTGACCAGCGCATCCGCGAGCTGGGCAAGCGCCTGGACACCTACCTGACCGGTAGCATCCGCATGGGCGAAGAACTGCACGAGCTGCGCCGTACCGTGGCGCCGTTGCCGGACAAGCTGACCCAGATCGAGCAGCGCGATCCCACCAGCCTGTCGTTCACGCAGGCTGCGAGGCTGGTCGGCATGGGCGCCAGCGCCGACGACCTCACCCAATCCTGCGGCCTCAGCAAGGCCGAAGCGGAACTAGTCGCCAAGCTGCATCAGGCGCGCCGCTCCTGAGCATTTTTCCCCGCGAATCTCGCTCCCGGGTATCGCTTCGCTCCACCCAGGCTACGTCCAGATCTGCAAATGACCAATGCAGTTCCCTGCCGGCGCGTTGCATACCCGTGGCCGGGCGTTGAGCGAAGCGATACTCCGGGCTGCGGTCGGCTGGTGATCTAGCGCTTAGGGTTGTTACCAGCAGGCCCTTCGAGCATCAGCGGCCCCTCCTTGGGCTTGCCGCGCGGGTCGAAGCCGGCCGGGAACTTGCCTTTCAGGTACCAGGCGAAGGCGATGATCTCCGCGATGCAGCGGTACAGCTGCTCGGGAATCGCCTCGCCGAGTTCCAGGCGCGCGAGCAGGCGCACCAGTTCGGCGTTTTCGTAGATCGGCACGTCGTGAGCGCGGGCGATGGCCAGTATCGCCTCGGCCAGCTCATCGTCGCCCTTGGCGCTGAGGTTGGGGGCATTCTGGCCGTCGTAGGTGAGGGCGATGGCCTGGCGGGTGGTCTTACTCATGCGGTTTCATCGACCCAGCGTTGTTCCAGGGAGGTTTTCGGGCCCTGTGGCGGCGTGCCCTGGCTGCACACCAGGTCACTCACCGTCAGGCCGGCGGCGACCAGGCGTTCGCGCAAGTTGCCCAGTTCGCGGTCGATCAGCCCGGCGGTGCTGGCACGCTCGGCCCACAGTTGGCTGGACAGGCTGCCATGGGCCAGCTGCGCCTGCACCTGCAGCGGCCCCAGGGGATCCAGGTCGAATGCCAGGTCGATACGCCACAGCGCTTCCTTGGGATCCTGCTTGCCGGACGGCGCCGGCTCCTCGTGCTGGATCTTCACCTGCAGCGGCACCAGTTCGTGCTGATTGCGCATCGGTAGCTCCATCTGCCAGGTGGTCAACAGCTGGCCCTCGGGGCCGACCTGGCTCTGTGAGAGGCTCGACAACTGGTGGGTCTGCAGGCGCGAGATGGCGGCGGCCGCGAGCTTGAGCAACGCTTCCAGGTCAGCCTCTTCATCCATCGATTGCAGCAGGCGGCTGGGCAGGGGGAAGCTCATCGCCTGCTGGCGGCCGCTGCTCTGGCCGATATTGCCCAGCACGTTGCGGGCGAAGGCCGGCAGCGCCTGGGTCATGGCATTGGCCGAAGCGGTCGCCGCCGCCAGGGGCGCGGCGCCGGGCAGCAAGGGCAGCAACTGGCTGACCAGGCGCAGCAGGTTGGCCTTCATGTCGGTGCCCAGGCCGCTGGTCTGGCCGGCCAGCAGTTTGCTCTCGAGAAACAGCCCGCTGTTTTCCAGTGCTTTCATCAGGCTCTTGCCATCGCTCAGCTGCTCGCCACTCGGCAAGCCGGCCAGCAGTTTGTCGATGCTGCCCTTCAAACCATCGGGCAGGCCACCCTGGCCGCCCATGCCCTTGAGCGCCGCCATCAGGCCTTCCAGCGAGCCTTGGCGGCTTTGCTGGTTGCCGAGCTGCTGGAGCAGGGCGAGCTGGTCGAGACGGCCACTGAGCGGCAGAAAGGCGAGGGACTGGTCACCCTGCACCCGCGCGCTGAGCAGGCTGCCCGGCGGCAGGTCGAGGCTGGTTTCCAGGCTCAGGGTCTTGCCGGCCAGCCCGGTGTTGAGCAGGTTGACCAGCACCTTGAAGACGGTGGTCTGCGCGACCTGCACGGGCATTGCCTCGCGCGAAAGCACCTTGCCTTGCAGCAGGGTGCCAACCGGCAACTGCTCGAGGTCGATGCTGGTCAGCGGTTTGTTGCCGCCGGCCAGTACGGCCAGCGCCAGGCGGGTATCGGAGAGTGCGGTGACGGCCAGCGCCGTGCCCTGGGCGAGCGGCTGCGGGCTGCTGGCCTGCAGGGTTGCCTGGCGGCCGCCGTCCAGGGTCACGCGCAGCATCAGCTGGAAGTTCTGTACGCCTTCCTTGACGCCAACCACCTCGGCCTTGGCGCTTTCCCCCGCTGCCATCAGGCCGTCGAGGGGCTTGAGCAGCTTTACCGCCAGGTCGGCGGCGCTAACTGCCGGTCTGTTGGCCGCCGGCTGGGGGGCAACAGGACGCGATCCACTGATCTCGGTCATTAAGTCTCATACTCTGGGCCCGATGCACACTGCGGGCGAGCAGGGCGGGCATGTATACTCGCGGCCAATCCGAACGTCCGCAAGAGTATAGCGGCCACAATCGTCTCGACTTGAACCAGGTGCCCGCGTTGTGAGCAGTCCCTTTCTCGAAGCCACCGCGCTGTCCTGCGAACGGGATTGGCGGCTGTTGTTCGAGAACCTCGACATCAGGCTGGACGCCGGGCAGATGCTGCAGGTGTCCGGCCCCAACGGCAGCGGCAAGACCAGCCTGCTGCGCGTGCTCGCCGGCCTCAGGCCACCGTCCAGCGGCACCGTCCATCTCAAGGGCCAACCCCTTGCCAGGCGCAGTGGCGAGCTCGCCGATGACCTGCTGTGGATCGGCCACGCCGCGGGGATCAAGGGACTGCTCAGCGCCGAAGAGAACCTCGCCTGGCTGTGCGCGCTGCATCGCCCGGCCAGCCGCGAGCAGATCTGGCAGGCCCTGGAGGCTGTCGGGCTGCGCGGTTTCGAGGATGTGCCCTGTCATACCCTGTCGGCCGGCCAGCAGCGTCGCGTGGCCTTGGCAAGGCTGTATCTGCACGGCCCACCGTTATGGATACTCGACGAGCCCTTCACTGCGCTGGACAAACAGGCGGTCGGTCAACTGGAAGATCATCTGGCCGCACACTGCCGAGAGGGCGGCCTGGTCGTGCTCACCACTCACCATTCCCTGCGCCGCGTACCGGATGGCTACCGGGATCTTGATCTGGGACAGCATGGCGCATGAATAGCCTGTTTATGCTGCTGGTCGTGCGCGAGGCGCGGCTGCTGTGTCGGCGCCCTGCAGAGCTGGCCAATCCACTGGTGTTCTTCGCTATCGTCATTGCCCTGTTTCCGCTGGCCGTCGGCCCGCAAACGCAGTTGCTGCAGAGCCTCTCACCCGGCCTGGTGTGGGTGGCGGCGCTGCTGGCGGTGCTGCTCTCGCTCGATGGCCTGTTTCGCAGCGACTTCGAAGACGGCTCCCTGGAGCAATGGCTACTTTCCTCGCACCCCTTGCCGGTGCTGGTGCTGGCCAAGGTCATGGCCCACTGGCTGTTTTCCGGCCTGGCCCTGGTGCTGCTGTCGCCCTTGCTGGCATTGATGCTCGGCCTGCCGGGGCGCTGCCTGCCGGTGCTTTTGGCGTCCCTGCTGCTGGGTACGCCAATCCTCAGTTTGCTCGGTGCCATTGGCGCGGCGCTTACGGTGGGCCTCAAGCGCGGCGGGCTGCTGTTGGCGCTGCTGATTCTGCCGTTGTACATCCCGGTGCTGATTCTCGGCAGCGGAGCCCTGCAGGCGAGCCTGCAAGGCTTGCCGGTGGCCGGGCATCTGCTCTGGCTGGCCAGCCTCGCCGCGCTGACGATAACCCTGACACCCTTCGCCATTGCCGCCGGCCTGAAAATCAGTGTCAGCGAATGATTGAACCGTGCAACCGGGGCTAGCCTCCCATTTCGGCGCTGACCTCGGAGACAGATGAGTAACCTGATGAACTGGACATGGTTTCACAAGCTGGGCTCGCCCAAATGGTTCTACGAAATCAGTGGCCGCTGGCTGCCCGGGCTGGCCATCGCCGCTGCGCTGTTGCTGCTTGTGGGCACCGTCTGGGGCCTGGCCTTCGCGCCGCCGGACTACCAGCAGGGGAACAGCTTCCGGATCATCTACATCCACGTACCGGCGGCATTCCTGGCCCAGTCGATCTACGTGATGCTGGCCGTGGCCGGGGTGGTCGGCCTGGTGTGGAAGATGAAACTGGCCGACGTGGCCCTGCAGCAGGCCGCCCCCGTCGGCGCCTGGATGACCGCCATCGCGTTGATCACCGGCGCCATCTGGGGCAAACCGACCTGGGGCACCTACTGGATCTGGGATGCGCGCCTGACCTCGATGCTGATCCTGCTGTTCCTGTATTTCGGCGTCATCGCCCTCGGCCAGGCGATCAGCAACCGCGACAGCGCTGCCAAGGCCTGCGCGGTACTGGCGGTGGTCGGGGTGATCAATATCCCGATCATCAAGTACTCGGTGCAGTGGTGGAACACCCTGCACCAGCCGGCCACCTTCAGCGTCATCGAAAAACCGGCGATGCCGGTGCAGATGTGGCTGCCGCTGCTGATCATGGTGCTGGGCTTCTACTGCTTCTTCGCCGCGGTGCTGCTGATGCGCATGCGCCTCGAAGTGTTGCGCCGGGAAGCGCGCAGCAGCTGGGTGAAAAATGAAATCCGCGGGCTGGTGGAGGGCAAACGATGAGTTTCGCGTCATTCGCCGACTTTCTCGCCATGGGCAACCACGGCGCTTACGTCTGGTCGGCCTACGGCATCTGCCTGGTGGTGCTGGTGCTCAATGTGCTGTTGCCGCTGCAGGCCAAACGCCGTTACCTGCAGGATGAGGCGCGCCGTATGCGCCGGGAGGAGTCACGTTGAACGCCGTTCGCAAGAAGCGCCTGTTTATCGTGCTGGCCATCGTTGCCGGCGTCGGTATCGCCGTGGCGCTGGCCCTCAGCGCCCTGCAGCAGAACATCAATCTGTTCTACACCCCCACCCAGATCGCCAACGGCGAGGCGC
Source organism: Pseudomonas sp. G34 (assembly GCF_031119625.1). Classification (GTDB taxonomy): domain Bacteria; phylum Pseudomonadota; class Gammaproteobacteria; order Pseudomonadales; family Pseudomonadaceae; genus Aquipseudomonas. Next base: position 27,287 of record NZ_JAVHZV010000018.1, on the reverse strand, counting down.
CGCTCGATACCCGCATTCGCGCCGGCGGTATGGTGGAAAAAGGCTCGGTGAAGCGCTCCAGTGATTCGCTGCAGACCGACTTCGTGGTCACCGACTACGTAGCGCGGGTGACCATTCGCTTCCATGGCATCCTGCCGGATCTGTTTCGCGAGGGGCAGGGCATCGTCGCCATGGGCAGGGTCGACGACGGCGGCATCCTGCAGGCCGACGAAGTGCTGGCCAAGCACGACGAGAACTACATGCCGCCCGAGGTCAAGCAGGCTTTGGAGCAGAGTGGCATGAGCAAGCAATACGAGAAAACCGGGGAGGCCGCGCGATGATTCCCGAACTCGGCCACCTGGCGATGATTCTGGCGCTGTGCCTGGCCCTGGTGCAGTCCACGTTGCCGTTGATGGGTGCCTGGCGCGGCGATCGCCAGTGGATGAGCCTGGCGCAACCGGCGGCCTGGGGACAGTTCGCCTTTCTGGTGTTCGCCTTCGCCTGCCTGACGTACTCCTTCATGGTCGATGACTTCTCCGTGGCCTACGTGGCGCAGAACTCCAACACCGCGCTGCCCTGGTACTACAAGTTCAGCGCGGTATGGGGCGCCCACGAAGGCTCGCTGCTGCTCTGGGCCTTGATTCTCGGCGGCTGGACCTTTGCCGTGGCGATCTTCTCGCGGCAGCTGCCCGAGGAGATGCTCGCCCGGGTGCTGGGGGTGATGGGCATCATCAGCGTCGGCTTCCTGCTGTTCCTGATCGTCACCTCCAACCCCTTCACCCGCCTGCTGCCCAACGTGCCGGCCGATGGTCGCGACCTCAACCCGCTGTTGCAGGATTTCGGCCTGATCATCCACCCGCCGATGCTGTACATGGGCTACGTGGGCTTCTCGGTGGCCTTCGCCTTCGCCATCGCCGCGCTGCTCGGCGGCAAGCTGGACGCCGCCTGGGCGCGCTGGTCACGACCCTGGACCATCGTCGCCTGGGCCTTTCTCGGCATCGGCATCGCCCTGGGCTCCTGGTGGGCGTATTACGAGCTGGGCTGGGGCGGCTGGTGGTTCTGGGATCCGGTGGAGAATGCCTCGTTCATGCCCTGGCTGGTCGGCACGGCGTTGATCCACTCGCTGGCCGTGACCGAAAAACGCGGCGTGTTCAAAAGCTGGACGGTGCTGCTGGCTATCGCCGCGTTCTCCCTCAGCCTGCTCGGTACCTTCCTGGTGCGCTCCGGCGTGCTGACCTCGGTACACGCCTTTGCCAGCGACCCGGAGCGCGGGGTGTTCATTCTCGCCTTCCTGCTGCTGGTGGTCGGCGGCTCGCTGACCCTGTTCGGCCTGCGTGCGCCGGTGGTGCGCAGCCAGGTCGGCTTTGGCCTGTGGTCGCGGGAAACCCTGCTGCTGGCCAACAACCTGATTCTGGTGGTGGCGGCTTCGATGATCCTGCTCGGCACCCTGTATCCGCTGGTGCTCGATGCCCTGAGCGGCGCCAAGCTGTCGGTCGGCCCGCCGTATTTCAACGCGCTGTTCGTGCCGCTGATGGGGCTGTTGATGGCCGTGCTCGCGGTTGGTGTGCTGGTGCGCTGGAAAGACACGCCGCTGCGCTGGCTGCTCGGTATGCTCGCACCGGTGCTGGTCGCCAGCGTGATGCTGGCATTGCTGGCCAGCCTGGCGTGGGGCGATTTCCATTGGGCGGTGCTTGGCGTCTGCCTGCTGGCCGCGTGGGTGGTTCTGGCCGGGCTGCGCGACATTCAGGACAAGACCCGCCACAAAGGCTTTTTCAAGGGCATGACCAGCCTGGGCCGCAGCTACTGGGGCATGCAGCTGGCGCACCTGGGCCTGGCGGTCTGCGCGTTGGGGGTAGTCCTCACCAGCCTTGGCAGCTTCGAGCGCGACCTGCGCATGGCGCCGGGCGAGGCGGTGGAACTGGGCGGCTACCGCTTCGTGTTCGAAGGGGCGGCGCATCATGAAGGGCCGAACTTCATCTCCGACCGCGGCACGGTGCGCATCTTCGACGGCGAGCGGCAGATCGCCGTGCTGCACCCGGAAAAACGCCTGTATACCGTGCAGCAATCGGTGATGACCGAAGCGGGTATCGACGCCGGGCTGACCCGCGACCTCTTCGTCGCCCTCGGCGAGCCGCTGGGGCAGGGCGCCTGGGCGGTACGCATCCATATCAAACCCTTCGTTCGCTGGATCTGGCTGGGCGCCCTGATGATGGGCTTCGGCGGCTTTCTCGCCGCTGCCGACAAGCGCTACCGGATCAAGGTCAAGACCCGCGTGCGTGACGCGCTTGGCCTGCAGGAGACACAGGCATGAGACGACTGATCCTGTTGCTACCGCTGGTGATCTTTCTCGGCGTGGCGGTATTTCTCTATCGCGGGTTGTTTCTCGACCCGTCCGAGCTGCCGTCGGCGCTGATAGACAAACCCTTTCCGGCATTCTCATTGCCGGCGGTGGAGGGCGATCAGTTGATCACCCAAGAAAACCTGCTGGGCAAGCCCTCGCTGGTCAACGTCTGGGCCACCTGGTGCGTGGCCTGCAAGGTCGAGCACCCGGTGCTCAACAAGTTGGCCGCCCTGGGCGTGACCATCCATGGCGTCAACTACAAGGACGACAACGCCGCCGCGCAGAAATGGCTGGGCGAATTCCACGACCCGTATCAGCTCAATATCAGCGACCCCAAGGGCACCCTGGGCCTCGACCTTGGCGTGTACGGCGCACCGGAAACCTTCTTCGTCGACGCCAAGGGCATCATCCGGCACAAGTTCGTCGGCGTGATCGACGAGGCGATCTGGCGCGAGAAGCTGGCGCCGCTGTACCAGCAGATGGTCGACGAGGCGGACCAATGATGCGCCTGCTGAGCGGCCTGGTTCTGCTGCTGGCGCTGGGTGGCGTTGCCCAGGCGGCCATCGATACCTACGAGTTCGCCAGCGAAGCCGAACGCGCCCGCTACCGCCAGCTCACCGAAGAGCTGCGTTGCCCGAAATGCCAGAACCAGAACATCGCCGATTCCGACGCGCCGATCGCCATGGACCTGCGCGCCGAGATCTACCGCAAGCTCGAGGCCGGCGAGAGCAACGCGCAGATCATCGATTACCTGGTCGCCCGCTATGGCGACTTCGTGCTCTACAAACCACCTGTCAGCGGTCGCACCCTGTTGCTCTGGTATGGCCCGGCGGCCTTGCTGGTCGGCGGCTTCGTGCTGCTTGGGGTGATCGTGCTGCGCCGTCGCAAGGGCGGCGGCGTGGCCGCTACTGGCCTGTCGAGCGATGAACAGCAACGTCTGGCGCAACTGCTCGAGCAGACGCCTGAGGATAAGAAGGCCCCATGATCGAATTCTGGTTGTCCGCCGGCCTGTTGTGTCTGCTCGCCGTGAGTTTTCTGCTTATCCCGTTGCTGCGCGGGCGCAAGGTACAGGCCGAGGAAGATCGTACTGCCCTCAACGTCACCCTCTATCAGGAGCGTTTGCGCGAGGTGGAGCAGCAGCACCTGGCCGGCACGCTGGATGCCACGCAACTGCAGACGGCGCGCGACGAAGCCGCCCGCGAGTTGCTGGCCGACACCGAAGGCAGCGAAGCCCGCCAGGGCCGTCGTCTCGGCCGCGCCGTGCCGCTGCTGGCGGTGGTGCTGATCCCAGTTTTGGCGGTGCTGCTGTACCAGCAATGGGGCGCTATCGACCAGGTCGAGCAGGCGCGCACCCTGGCGGCCGAGCCGCGCAGCATCGAGGAGATGACCACGCGCCTGGAGCAGGCCGTGCAGAACAATCCAGAGTCGGCCGAGGGTTGGTACTTTCTCGGCCGCAGCTACATGGCCCAGCAGCGCGCCGCCGATGCGGCGCGTGCCTTCGGGCAGGCGGTCAAGGTAGCCGGCCGTGAACCGGAGCTGCTCGGGCAATGGGCTCAGGCGCTGTATTTTGCCGCCGACAAACAGTGGAGCCCGCAGCTGGAGGCCCTGACCAGCGAAGCCTTGAAAGCGGACCCGGAGGAGGTGACCAGCCTGGGCCTGCTGGGCATCGCCGCCTATGAGGAGCAGCGTTTCGCCGATGCCATCGGCTACTGGGAGCGCCTGGTGGCCGTGCTGCCCGAGGGCGACCCCTCACGCCAGGCAATTGCCGGCGGTATCGAGCGCGCCCGCCAGGAGCTGGGCTCCCAGGGCGGTGAGGTCAGCACCGCTCAGCCGCAAGCGGCTGGCCTGCAGGTGCGCGTCGAGCTGGCGCCGGCGCTGCGTGGCAAGGTGCAGTCCGGCGATGCGGTGTTCGTCTTTGCCCGCGCCGCTTCCGGGCCGCCGATGCCGTTGGCGGTCAAGCGCCTGACCGTGGCCGAGCTGCCGGCCACGGTCAGCCTGTCCGACAGCGATGCGATGATGCCGCAACTGAAACTTTCCGCGTTCGACCAGGTTCAACTGGTAGCGCGCATTTCGCGCGCCGGCGATGCAAAGAGCGGCGAGTGGATCGGCCAGGGGCAACCGCTGGCCAGCAGCACCCAGGACGTGCAACGCCTTGTCATCGATAGCCCTGACGGCACACCACCATGAACAGACTGATTTCCGCTGCCGTGGCAGCCACTTTGTTGAGCCTTGCCGGCTGTACCTTGCACAGCCCGGCGCCCGGTAGCCCCGATGGCGGCCCATCGGGCTCCGCCGGTTCGCCGCCGGTGAGCAAATCCCACCCACGCTTCGCGCCGCCACCGGGCGTCTCCAGCCACTGGAATGGCACGCTGGGTGTCTACCAGATCGACTCCGAGCGCAACACCTACTACCGCGAGCGCACCTTCTACCGCTGGCAGGACGGCTGGAGCTGGGCCGGCACCCTGCAAGGCCCGTGGCAGCCGGTGGACAGCACCGGCGTGCCGCCAGCCCTGTATCGCCATCATGCGCAGTAGGGCGTCGCTACTCAAGTACGCAGCATCGCACCGATAAATCGAGCCGCCCTGGAGACCTTGTCCCAGGGCGGTTTGCTTTCTGCTGCCCATTTCGCGTGCTACTACGCCGTTTAGCTTCTGGGCGAGCGCACAGGCTTTGGCTGTTCGTCGTCTTGCGATTATCGAACCGCAGTTCGATAATCGCGCATACCCTCTGGACGAGTGACAGTGCCATGCCCGAATCCCGTTCCGTGCCCAGTTCCATGGCCCCGCCGATCATCGCCTCGCCGGCCAAGCGCATCGAAGCCTTTACCGGCGACCCCAATTTCATGACCTCGCTGGCCCGCGGCCTGGCGGTGATTCATGCCTTTCAGGAGCGCAAGCGCCACCTGACCATCGCCCAGATCAGCCACCGCACCGAGATCCCCCGGGCGGCGGTGCGCCGTTGCCTGCACACCCTGATGAAGCTCGGCTATGTGACCACCGATGGGCGGGTCTACTCGCTGCTGCCCAAGGTGCTGACCCTGGGCCACGCGTACCTGTCGTCCACGCCGATGGCCGTTACCGCGCAGCCGATTCTCGACCGTCTCAGCGAGCAGCTGCACGAGGCCTGTTCGATGGCCACGCTGGAGGGCGACGAGATTCTCTATATCGCGCGCTCGGCGACGCCGCAGCGGCTGATTTCGGTTGACCTGAGCGTGGGCAGCCGCCTGCCGGCGTATTGCACCTCGATGGGCCGTATCCTGCTGGCCGCGCTGGATGACGCGGCGCTGGACGATTACCTGAGCCACGCGGATCTGCAGGTGAAAACCAGCCGCACCCTGCATACCCCGCAAGACCTGCGCGCCAATATCGAAGAGATCCGCCGCCAGGGCTGGGTGATCATCGACCAGGAGCTGGAAGTCAGCCTGCGCTCCATTGCCGTGCCGCTCAAGGACTCCGCCGGCCAGGTGCTGGCGGCCCTCAACGTCGGCACCCACGTGGGCCGCGTGTCCCGCCAGGAGCTGGAGAACCGCTTCCTGCCGATCCTGCTGGAAGCCAGCCACGAACTGAGCAGCCGCCTGTTCCAGTAGCCATCCACCGCGTAGCCCGGGTCGAGCGCAGCGACACCCGGGGCCAGCGAATCTGCGCCATACCCACCCCGCGGTGCGCCCATTCAACAAGCTGATGATGGCTGGGAGGCGCCTGCGCCTTCGCTACACTCGGGCTGTCTTTCATTGGCCAGCAGGGCAGGTTGAGCATGAGCAATCGCATGATGATCACGGGGGCCGGATCCGGCTTGGGGCGCGAACTGGCACTGCGCTGGGCGCGCGAGGGCTGGCGCCTGGCGCTGTCGGACGTCAACGATGCAGGGCTGGCGGAAACCCTGCGCCTGGTGCGCGAGGCGGGCGGCGACGGTTTCACCCTGCGCTGCGACGTGCGTGACTACAGCCAGTTGACCGCCCTGGCGCAGGCCTGCGAAGAGAAGTTCGGCGGCATCGACATCATCATCAACAACGCCGGCGTGGCCTCGGGTGGCTTCTTTGCCGAGCTGTCGCTCGAGGACTGGGACTGGCAGTTGTCGATCAACCTGATGGGCGTGGTCAAGGGCTGCAAGGCGTTCCTGCCGCTGCTCGAACGCAGCCGTGGGCGCATCGTCAATATCGCCTCCATGGCGGCGCTGATGCAGGGCCCGGGCATGAGCAACTACAACGTCGCCAAGGCCGGTGTGGTGGCGCTGTCGGAAAGCTTACTGGCCGAGCTCAAGCCCCTGCAGGTCGGCGTGCACGTGGTGTGTCCGTCGTTCTTCCAGACCAACCTGCTTGATTCCTTCCGCGGGCCGACGCCAGCCATGAAGGCCCAGGTCGGCAAGTTGCTGGAAAGCTCGCCGATCAACGCCGAGTTCATTGCCGACTATATCTTCCAGGCGGTGGCCGCCGGCGAGTTCATGATCCTGCCCCACGAGCAGGGCCGCCAGGCCTGGGCGCTGAAGCAGAAGAACCCGCAGCTGCTGTATGACGAGATGACCCTGATGTGCGAGAAGATGCGCGCCAAGGCTGCCGGGCAACGCGAAGCGAAGACGCCTTGAACCTGTTCACCAGCTGATGCCGCGCGCGGCCGGAGCGCCTTGGCCTGAGCTACCACGCTGGAGCGTGGAAGCCATCGTGAAATCGACTGCAATAAGGCAGAAGCGGACGGTGGGCATGGTGCTTTTGTGGGAGAGGCTTTAGCCTCGAGTCTTTTTCAAGGCAAACAAAGAGCTCGGGGCTAAAGCCCCTCCCACGAGTTCGCGAACGGCCGCTTGCCCGGGCAAAGGCAACCGTCAACGATCCATTGTGGGAGCGCGCCATGCGCGCGAATCGCGGGCATGGCCCGCTCCCACAGGTACTGCACCGATGTCCGCTTCCGCCACGTTGCAGTCAAGCACGCGGTCACGCTTGCCCTAATCGAAACGCACGAGTAGGGTTGCCGCCTCGGCTAAACCTGGCCACCTGATCAGGAACTCGTGTGAAACCCGTCTCCCGCGCTTTGCTGCTGCTGGCCCTGGTGGTCGCTGCGGTGAACCTGCGACCCGGCATTACCTCGCTGGCGCCGCTTATCGAACGCATCGCTCAGGAACTGTCCCTGAGCCGCGGCTTTATCAGCCTGACCACCGCGCTGCCGGTGTTGTGCATGGGCCTGCTGGCGCCGCTCGCGCCCCGGCTGGCGGTGCGCCTTGGCCTGGAACGCACCATTACCCTGTGCCTGGGCGCCATTGCCGTGGCGCTGACGCTGCGCCTGGTTGGCCACTCCAGCACGATGCTGGTCGGCAGCGCGGTGCTGCTGGGTGCCGCCATCGCCATTGCCGGGCCTTTGCTGTCGGGCTTCATCAAGCGCCATTTCGCCGGGCGCATGGGCCAGGTGCTGGCCTGGTATTCGCTGAGCATGGCCGTTGGCGGCGCCATCGGCGTGGTATTGACCATGCCGGTTGCCCAGCTGTTTGGCGATGACTGGAGCTATGGCCTGGCCGTCTGGGCGCTGCCGGCGATATTGGCCGTGGTGATCTGGTGCTGTCTGCCCAAGCAGCACGCCGAACCACTGAGCAGCGAAGACGCTTCCGCCGGCTTGCCCTGGCGCGAAGGGCGGGCCTGGTTGATCAGTGCCTACTTCGCTCTGCAGGCCGGCCTGTTCTACGCCGTGGCGACCTGGACGGTGGCGCGCTACCAGGAGGCGGGCCTGTCGGCGATGCACAGCAACACGCTGTTCAGCCTGGCCATGCTGATGGGCTTGCCCAGTTCCTTCGTGCTGCCAATGCTGGTGCAGCGCATGAACCGCTACCTGCTGATGGTCGCCTGCGGCTCCCTGACCCTGGTCAGCCTGAGCATGATCACCTTCGTGCCCACCTTCATCCCGGAATTCTGGGCGTTGACCCTGGGTTTCGGCATGAGCGGCTCCTTCGCGCTGTCGTTGTTGCTGCCCATCTACGAGGCCGGCTCGCCCATGGCAGTCAGTCGCTGGACGGCGATGATGCTCGGCTCGGGCTACAGCGTGGCGTGCCTGAGCCCGGTGCTCAGCGGCCTGGCGCGGGATCTGTCGGGCACCTACCAGGTGCCGTTCATGGTGCTGACGGGCATGGCGGTGGTGATGGTGCTGCTGGCCTGGTCGATGCGCAAGGGCCCGCGCCGGCCTTCGGCGTGACTACCTGGTAGCCCGGGTAGAGTGCAGCTCAACCCGGAAGCATGGCTAACCCGTGAATCCGGGCGATTGAATGATCTCCATCACCGTCCTGACCGACCGTTCTGCCCGCAGCATTCCCCTGCATCGCGGGCTGTGATAGAAGGCTGCCAGTTTTTAGCGGAGTGCCCCCGTGGAATCGGAATCCATCGTCTACGGCAACATTCGTGACTGGCCGTCGGACAGCCCGGCGGAGAGCCGCTTGCGGCGCCTGCTCAACAAGCAGGTACTCGACGCCTTGCCGAGCGGCGACGCCTGGCCGTTTCTGGGGCGCGAGATGTTTTCGTGCTGCCAGCAACCGGGCAGTGGCCTGTACCAGACCCAGGTGATCCACTTCGGGGCCAGTTACCAGACCATCGAATACGAGTGGAAACTGTGGGTCGCCGAGTTCGAGGCGCTGCTCAAGCGCCTGTACTGGGCCAGTGCCGTGGTGCACCTGGAAACCGAGCTGAGCGGTACCCACACCTTTCGCTGGGAAGCGGAGTCGGAGAATGGCCTGCACAGCCCGCAGGACGGCGCATTACGTGTGCGCTGTGCCTGGGAGCGGGAAGGGGGATTGCGTGGATAGGGCGTTGAGCAAACCACTCGGCGCGGGTCGCGGCTCATACATACTCGCGGGTGCGCCGCCAGCTGCGTAGGGCGGACCGGGATGCCGGCCACTCGTAGCGAAGCGAACAGTTTGCCTGTCGGAGGCGGCGACCTACCCGCAAAAGCATGCTGCCAGCCTCGCGGCGTACTGCCTTCGGCGAATACGCCCAGCAGTCAGTACAAAATGACGCGCAATCAATGACAAACCACGGCTAACTAGCCCTCATCCTGGTCCAGCCACTCCTTCGGTACGTCGCGCTTGAGCGCCAGTTGGCATTGCTGGCTTTCCGGGTCGAACACGATTACCGCTTCGCCCTTGTCGAGCGCCCGGCGTACGCGAGCAACCCGCGTTTCCAGCGGTGTTTCGTCGCCATTGTCGGTGCCGTCGCGGGTGACGAAGTCTTCGATCAGGCGGGTGAGGGTATCTGCTTCGAGCAGAGTGGCGGGGATCAGCACGGTTTTCTCCTGAGGCGCTGGCGGTCTCTAACCATCGAGTGCGTGGATTTGCTTGGACGGCGCCCGCGGGCATTTGATCACCTTTCGTGCCTCGTGCCTGCCGGTATCGAGGGCGAATCAGCACGTTTGCCAACAATGCTGCACAGTCAACGACTTACATTCACATAGCGGAATCAGCGGCAATCGATTCAAGACGCCAAGCACATTTTCGAAGCTGGTGATTTTTTAGGCTGTTCAAAAGCTGATCAGCGTGCTACAACCTTCCCATCGAGTGACATAGCCGCTTGAAAACGAAGGGAAAAGTATGACCAAGTCGGAGTTGATCGAAAGAATCGTCACCCACCAAGGGCAGCTTTCAAACAAAGATGTCGAGCTGGCCATCAAGACCATGCTGGAACAGATGTCCCAGGCGCTGGCGACTGGCGATCGCATCGAGATCCGTGGCTTCGGCAGTTTCTCCCTTCATTACCGCGCCCCGCGGGTGGGCCGTAACCCCAAGACGGGCCAGTCAGTGCGTCTGGATGGCAAGTTCGTCCCGCACTTCAAGCCGGGCAAGGAGTTGCGTGATCGGGTGAACGACGAGGACGAGTGATTCTCCTGGCTTGTGCTGACATCCGCATCAGTTGCCCTTTGAGCACCCGGCGCCATGCGAATGGCATTGGCGCGCAATCCTCAGCCTGCAATAGGCCGCGGTGAAATTACCGATTTTTTCCTTCAAGTAGTTATTTTGAGCATGTAAGGCATTTGGGTCTCTGTCTCTACGTAACAGATGTCGCCAAAGGCATCTATCCTCGGGTTCCTGTTGTGGGAGCGGGCCATGCCCGCGATTTGCCGAGTGACGCTCAGCTTGCAAACCTGGCCACTAGCTTGCCTGAGCCGCTGTAGCCTGGGTTGAGCGCAGCGATACCCGGGGAATCAAGCGCAGATTTAGCAAAACACTATATGCCCTGCCTCTTTATTCAATGCGCCCCATAACGCATCATTACGCCCCCTCAAAAATTCACCTGCCAGACGTTAAGGGATTAACCGATGGAGTACCCGTACATCAGCCACCATGGTGCCCAAGACGGCGTAACCGGCTCCTGCCACCAACTGCATATCACCCAGCACAGCAGCGTCCTCATCGACTGCGGCCTGTTCCAGGGCGCCGATGCATCGCCACTCGGTGCGCGGGCCGACCACCAACTCATCGAATTCTCGCTCGAGGGCATTCGTGCCCTGATCGTCACCCATGTGCACGCCGACCATGTGGGGCGCATTCCCTATCTGTTGGCCGCCGGCTTCAAGGGGCCGATCCTCTGCAGCGAGCCCTCGGCCAAACTGCTGCCCATCGTGCTGGAGGACGCCTTCAAGCTCACCTGCAGCCGGGACCAGAAGCAGGTAGAGCGCTACCTCAAGCAGGTACAGGAGCGAATCATCGCGCTGCCCTACGAGTACTGGTTCACCCTGCACAATGATCAAGGCCTGGAGGCCAAGGTGCGCCTGCAGCGCGCGGCCCATATGCTCGGCTCTGCCTACGTGGAAATCGATGTGCAGTACCGCCCAGGCGAAGCCAGCACGCGTGTCGTCTTCTCGGGCGACCTTGGCGCCCCGGGCGCGCCGATCCTCAAGCCCTGCGTGCCGCCACGCCGTGCCGATATCCTGGTGCTGGAAAGCACCTACGGCGACCGCCTGCACGAAGACCGCAGCACCCGCCGCCAGCGCCTGGAGCAGGTCATCGAGCATGCCCTGGCCAACAACGGTACCGTGCTGATACCCGCCTTCAGCGTCGGCCGCACCCAGGAACTGCTCTACGAACTGGAAGACATCATCCACAGCAAAAAGCTGGACACCGCCGCCGCTCCAGAAGCCCCTGTGGGAGCGGGCCACGCCCGCGAAAATCTTCAAGCCGCACCAAATGCCCCTGCTGAACCCGACTGGCCACGCCTGCCCATCATCCTCGACTCACCCCTGGCCAGCCGCTTCACCCAGGCCTATCGCGAACTTAAAGACCACTGGAACGACGAAGCCCAGGCCCGCGTGCAGTCCGGCAGAAGGCCGCTGGCGTTCGAGCAACTAATCACCGTCGACAGCCACGCCGCTCATCAGAAAATTCTCAATCATCTGGTCAGCAGCGCCCGGCCCGCCATCGTCATCGCCGGCAACGGCATGTGCACCAGCGGCCGTATCGTCAACTACCTCAAGGCCATGCTCGGCGACCCACGGCACGACGTGCTGTTCGTCGGCTACCAGGCCCGCGGCACGCCCGGCCATGCTATCCAGCGCTTCGGCCCGCGCAACGGCTATGTGGAATTCGATGGCCAGCGCTACGACATTCGTGCAGCCGTGCATAGCATCGGCGGGTACTCGGCACATGCCGATCAGGCGGGGTTGGTCGGCTTCGTGACAGCGATGGAGCAGTGGCCGGGGGAGATTCGGTTGGTGCATGGGGAGGAGGGGGCCAAGTCGGCATTGCGGCAAGCGCTGCTATGTCGATATGCGAGCGCGGGGCTGTCAGCGGTCATTGGCGGCGCGACTAATGGTGCGGGTTAGTGACGTCGGGACAAAGAGCGCTCTGGTAAACTATCCAACCGCGCCGCCTCGGCAGTAGCGGCGGGGCGTGAGCGATCCTAAGGCTGCTTATATACAAACGGTATGAGATTTTCGTCACACAGATGGCAAATTCTCAGTGAATAATGAGTAGAATGCGGTGCTCGACAGCGCCTGGCTCGGCATTCGATGCTATGGCCATCAGGAGCTACTTCTCGGGAGCGAATACGTAGGCATTCGTGCTCCCGGGTGTCGAGCGATGGTGAAGATCACAGCCTGCCTCAATTGCAGGCTCAAGAGGAATGTAGTGAAGGCAACGGTTTGCCTGAACCCGCGAAATGATGCCTGAAATTCAAAAAAGCCAGCGCTGCCATACCCCGTTCACTCGCTTGAGCTTGCGCATGCGCCTTCCTCTTCCTCATGCGTTTGGCGGCTCCGCCCGCTTTCTCCGTGCTCCTGGTTGGCCTCGTTGCAGCGCTGCCTTGCATGGTTCTCACCTGTGCAAATGGGGCATATACGAGTTTTCAGCCCACACTTCCTTCATTGCGAACTTACGGCCTTGCGCCGTTAGCGCTCGCCGTATGTCTTTTCTACCGCTTTGAAACAGGATGACTGAGTCTATGTCGCAAGCTCCCAATACTAGCCAGCAGAACGATGAAATCGATCTGGGCGAGCTCATACGTGCGCTATGGGCACGCAAGCGGCTGATCTTAGGCGTAACAGCAGTTGTCACCCTGATCGCAATCGCCTATGCCCTCTTTGCGACCAAGTATTACAAGACTCAGAGCGTGTTACGTCCGGTGGCAATGAACGTACTTGATGAGTTGAATGCCTCCCAAGTGTACAAGCTCACCCCAGATGAGGCGCTGCAGCGCGTGGGCTCGGGTATCAGCTCCTATGAATACCGCTTGGCCTTTTACCGTAAGCATCAGGATCTGTTCGGGCCGGACGCCATCAGCGACGATCAGACCTTGGAGCAGGGTTTGAACCAGATAAATGAAAGCTTCGCGATTCTTCGGCCAGACCCGAAGAAAAGCGACGGTGGTTTTCCTTACATAGGCTTGGCTTATACCTACCCTTGGGGAGTTAAGGGCGCAGATGTAGTCAATGGCTTGATCGAATATGTGATCGAGCAGGAGCGTATCGCTATTGCCAAGGATGTCGAGGTGATCATCCAGAACAGGTTGGAAAAGCTCGAGCAGAATATGGCTGCCGAGCGAGCGGCCTACCAAGCCGATAAGCAGGCGCAAATCGCTGGGCTGGAAGAGGGGGATGCACTCAAGCGCGCCCAACTCAATGATGAACTCAGTGCGTTGCGCAAACAGCTTCGCACCCGCCGCGACGATCGAATTGCGCAGTTGAACGAAGCTATTCTTATTGCCAAATCACTAAGCATCGAAAAGCCCAGCACGCCGTCCTCTTTGGGCGAAACCGCACAAGTTCCTGCGTCGGGCAATGTGATTCGCACCGAGGTCAACAACCAGCAGATTCCATTGTACTTCATGGGTAGCGAGGCCTTGGAAGCTGAACGTACCGCTCTGCAGAAACGCCGCTCGGACGATTTTACCGAGCCGCGCATCGCCAAGATTCAGACCGAACTGCGGCTACTGGAGCAGAACAGGCAGATTCAATTGCTCAAGCAACGCGAGGAAGAGGATCTGTTTATCGGCGACTATGCGAAATGGAGCAAAGAAGCCGCCGCGTTAAAAGCGCTGAATTTAGATTTGACTAAGTTGGAACTTGTAAATATTGATCAGCAGGCTATTTATCCACGCTCTTCAATTAAACCTAAGAGAATTATGATTTTGTTGTTTGGCATATTGGGTGGGGCTGTGCTGGGCGTCATTATAGCGCTCGGTACAATTATTCTGGCGCCACGAGCTATAGAGTGACTAATGAGCTGCTTGGCTATGGGTGTGCAGCTGATAAACGCAGTGCTCAATTAAAGCAACTCTTATGAGGTTTTTGTGAAGAAGATAGTTATTAATAAGTTTTCATCGAAAGAAGCGGTTGTGGGCATCGTCGGGTTAGGTTATGTAGGCCTTCCATTGATGTTGCGCTACAACGCTATTGGCTATCGCGTTCTCGGCATAGACATCGACAGTGAAAAGGTCAGCAAGCTGAATGCAGGCGAGAGTTATATCGAGCATATCTCGTCTGATTTGATCGGAAATGCGCTATCTAATGGCTTTGAGGCAACTGCCGATTTTTCACGAGCCGCGGAATGTGATGCTTTGGTGCTCTGCGTACCTACTCCTTTGAACAAATATCGCGAACCGGACATGAGCTTCGTGATCAACACCACCAACGCCATCAAGCCTTACCTTCGAGCGGGCCAAGTTGTGTCGCTGGAAAGCACTACCTATCCCGGCACCACCGAGGAGGAGCTCCTGCCCCGTGTTCAAGAAGGCGGCCTAGTTGTTGGCGAGAATATCTTTCTCGTCTACTCCCCAGAGCGAGAAGACCCAGGTAATCCGAATTTCGAAACTCGCACTATTCCTAAGGTGATTGGTGGCCACACGCCGGCATGCCTGGAAGTGGGCATTTCGCTCTATGAGCAGGCGATTGATCGAGTCGTTCCAGTGAGCTCCACGAAAGCCGCGGAAATGACCAAGCTGCTGGAGAATATCCATCGTGCAGTCAATATTGGCCTAGTCAATGAAATGAAGGTCGTTGCTGACCGGATGGGTATTGATATTTTTGAGGTGGTGGATGCGGCAGCAACCAAACCGTTCGGTTTTACCGCCTACTACCCGGGGCCGGGCCTAGGGGGGCATTGCATTCCCATCGATCCCTTTTATCTGACCTGGAAGGCTCGTGAATACGGTCTGCACACTCGTTTCATTGAGCTGTCCGGTGAGGTCAATCAGGCGATGCCGGAGTATGTCCTGAGCAAGCTGATGGACGGGCTTAATGAAAGCGGCAAGGCGCTCAAGGGGAGCCGAGTCTTGGTGCTGGGCATCGCCTACAAAAAGAATGTGGATGATATGCGCGAATCTCCCTCTGTGGAGATCATGGAACTGATCGAAGCTAAGGGGGGGCTTGTCGCCTACAGTGACCCCCATGTGCCGGTCTTCCCGAAAATGCGCGAACACCATTTCGAGCTGAGCAGCGAGGCATTGACGATAGAAAACCTGGCCAGCTTTGATGCGGTGGTGCTAGCCACTGATCACGACAAGTTCGACTATGAGCTGATCAAGCAGCATGCCCGCCTGATCGTTGACAGCCGTGGTAAATACCGTAGTCCGGCCGAGCACATCATCAAAGCCTGATCGGTCGCCATGCAGTTCCTGCCCTGCGAGGCTCTAGTGCTTAGTAGGGCGACTGTTTCATAAGGAATATCCATGAAGAATTTCGCCCTGATCGGCGCAGCCGGTTACATCGCCCCCCGTCACATGCGGGCCATTAAGGACACCGGCAATGTGCTGGTTTCTGCCTACGACATTAACGACTCAGTCGGTATCATCGACAGCATCTCTCCCCAAAGTGAGTTCTTCACCGAGTTTGAGCGTTTTCTTGAGCACGCTCACCGTATCAAGCGTGACCCGGCAACCGCACTCGATTATGCATCTATCTGTACGCCGAATTACCTACACCATGCCCACATTGCCGCGGGTCTGCGCTTGGGGTGTGATGTGATTTGCGAAAAACCATTAGTGCCAACTCCGGAGGTCTTGGATGAGCTGACGCTGATCGAACGAGAAACCGGTAAGCGCGTCTACAATATTCTACAGTTGCGCCATCATCAGGCGATTCTCGACCTGAAAAGTAAGGTTGCCCGTGAAAACGCTAGCCATAAGTACGACGTTGAGCTGACTTACATCACCAGTCGCGGGAGGTGGTATATGGAGAGTTGGAAAGGCGATCCGCGTAAATCCTTCGGCGTTGCAACCAATATTGGTGTGCATTTTTACGACATGCTGCATTTCATTTTCGGCAATCTGCAGCGCAACGTGGTGCATTATTCCACTGAGAACAAAGCCGCTGGTTACTTAGAGTATGAGAAGGCTCGGGTCCGCTGGTTCCTATCTATTGATGCGAATGACTTGCCTGATTCGGTAAAAGGCAAGAAACCTACTTACCGTTCCATCACCGTTAACGGTGAGGAAATGGAATTCTCTGAAGGCTTTACGGACCTGCATACCACCAGTTATCAAGAAATACTCGCGGGCCGTGGCTATGGCATCGAGGACGCTCGGCATTGTGTGGAAACTGTCAACACGATCCGCTCCAACGCTGTTATTGGTGCTCAGAATGATGAAGGCCATCCATTTCTCAAGAACCTGAGTTACTGAGGCGTCCATGGACTATCGGGTACATCCATCCGCCATTATCGATGAGGGCGCCCAGATCGGCGATGGTTCTCGGATTTGGCACTTCGTACATGTCTGTGGCGGTGCGCGCATTGGTAAGGGCGTGTCACTGGGTCAGAACGTGTTCGTTGGCAATAAAGTGGTAATTGGCGACCATTGCAAGGTGCAGAATAACGTTTCGGTCTACGACAATGTGACCCTTGAAGACGGAGTGTTTTGCGGACCGAGCATGGTATTCACTAACGTCTACAACCCACGATCACTGATTGAGCGCAAGAACCAATACCGGGATACCTTGGTTCAGCAAGGCGCAACGCTAGGCGCCAACTGCACCATCGTCTGTGGCGTGACCATTGGAGAGTTTGCTTTTGTCGGGGCCGGTGCGGTGGTCAACAAGGATGTACCTGCTTACGCATTGATGGTCGGCGTGCCGGCGCGCCAAATAGGCTGGATGAGCGAGTTCGGCGAGCAACTGGGGCTACCGCTTCACGGAGAGGGGCAGGTGGTATGTCCGCATACTGGTGCGCGTTATGTGCTGAGTGGCAATAAACTGAATAAAGTGGATGCGCAGTAATGATTGAGTTCATCGACCTGAAAGCTCAGCAGGCCCGTATCAAAGACAAAATTGATGCCAGTATTCAGCGAGTTCTGGCGCATGGTCAATATATTCTCGGCCCTGAAGTGGCTGAGTTAGAGGAAAAGCTTGCCGCTTATACCGGGGCTAAGCACTGTATTACCTGTGCTAATGGCACCGACGCTCTGCAGATTGCCCAGATGGCTTTAGGGATCGGTCCGGGTGATGAGGTCATTACCCCGGGATTCACGTATATAGCAACGGCAGAAACCGTCGCCCTGTTAGGTGCAAAGCCTGTTTACATAGATATTGATCCACGGACATTTAACCTCGATCCGATATTATTGGAAGCATCCATCACTCCTCGTACCAAGGCAATTATCCCGGTATCTCTCTATGGTCAGTGTGCCGACTTCGATTCCATCAACGCTATTGCCGCTAAATACGGTATCCCGGTAATCGAAGATGCTGCACAAAGCTTTGGTGCCACATACAAGGAAAAACGTTCTTGTAACCTGACCACTATTGCTTGCACCAGTTTCTTCCCTAGCAAGCCCTTGGGTTGTTATGGCGACGGCGGTGCGATTTTCACCAATGACGACGAGTTGGCAAAGGTACTGCGCCAGATCGCCCGGCATGGCCAGGATCGCCGCTATCACCATATCCGAGTGGGAGTGAATAGCCGCTTGGATACCCTGCAGGCTGCCATTCTATTGTCCAAGCTGGATATCTTCGAAGACGAAATTGCTCTACGCAAGCAGGTTGCAGCTCGCTACAACGAGCTACTGGCACCTGGCAGGGCTGATGGCCTTGCGAGCAGGGCTTCTGGCATCATTGCAATCCCCCACATCGAACCTCACAACACAAGTGCTTACGCCCAGTACACCATTCGCGTCCGTGATAGGGAGGTCGTTCAGGAACAACTGAACAAGGTCGGCGTCCCCACTGCTGTGCATTACCCGATTCCGTTGAATAAACAGCCGGCTGTGGCTGACAGGGCTGCTAGTTTGCCGATAGGTGATGAGGTGGCAGAACAGGTGATGAGTCTCCCTATGCATCCATATATGAATGCTGAAGTGGTCGAGAAAATTGTGCGGAGCCTGGTTAAATAGAATGAAAATTATCGTAACGGGTGGCGCTGGCTTCATCGGTTCGGCTGTCATCCGCCACATTATTCGTAACACCGACGACACTGTGGTCAACCTCGACAAATTGACTTATGCCGGAAACCTTGAATCGCTTATCGAAGTAAGCGACAGCGAACGTTATGTTTTTGAAAGAGTAGATATTTGCGACCGTGCTGCGCTAGAGCGTGTGTTTCGCGAGCAGCAACCAGATGCGGTAATGCATTTGGCTGCAGAGTCCCATGTTGATCGTTCAATCGACGAGCCGGCCGCTTTCATCGAAACCAACATCGTCGGCACCTACACGATTCTGGATGTCTCTCGCCATTACTGGCAAGGCCTGGATGAAGCGCGCAACGCGGCTTTCCGCTTCCATCACATCTCAACTGATGAGGTGTACGGTGACCTGGAAGACCCCAAAGAGCTGTTCTCCGAAATCACCCCTTATGCCCCGAGTTCACCCTACTCGGCAAGCAAGGCCAGTTCCGACCACTTGGTGCGCGCTTGGGGTCGTACCTACGGCCTACCGACGTTGGTTACCAACTGCTCGAACAACTACGGACCCTATCACTTTCCTGAAAAGCTCATCCCGCTGATTATCCTCAATGCTTTGGAGGGCAAGGCACTACCGGTTTACGGCAAAGGTAATCAAGTGCGCGATTGGCTCTATGTGGAGGACCACGCCCGTGCCTTGTACAGAGTGGTGACCGGGGGAAAAGTGGGGGAGACTTACAATATCGGTGGTCACAATGAGAAGCAGAACATCGAGGTCGTGCATACCCTTTGCGAGTTACTCGATGAATTATGCCCCGACTCACTGTATTGCCCGCACGCCTCATTGATCACTCATGTTCAGGATCGCCCTGGTCACGACCTGCGTTACGCCATCGATGCCAGTAAGATCCAGCGAGATTTGGGCTGGACGCCAGAGGAAACCTTCAATTCGGGTATTCGCAAAACCGTCGAGTGGTACCTGAAGAATTTGGAATGGTGCCGTCGCGTACAAGACGGTAGTTATCAGCGCGAACGCCTAGGCGTCTCGGCATGAGGATTGGCAACCTATGAAAGGTATTATTCTCGCCGGTGGGGCGGGTAGCCGGCTGTATCCTATTACCAAAGGTGTGTCCAAGCAGTTACTGCCGATCTACGACAAACCTATGGTGTATTACCCGCTGTCGGTACTTATGCTCGCCGGCATTCGTGACATCCTGTTGATCAGCACCCCTGATGACATTGGTGGTTTTCAGCGTCTGCTTGGTGATGGCAGTGAATCCGGTATTCGGCTCAGCTACGCCGTACAGCAAAACCCTGATGGACTGGCGCAAGCGTTCATCATTGGCGAAGAGTTCATTGGTAGCGATTCGGTATGCCTGGTGCTGGGCGACAATATCTTCTACGGACAGGGTTTTGGTTCTTTAGTGCGCGATGCAGCCAGCCGTGGCAAAGGTGCGACCGTGTTCGGTTATCACGTCAAGGATCCAGAGCGTTTTGGTGTGGTTGAGTTCGATTCCGATAAACGTGCCATCTCCATCGAGGAAAAGCCGCTTAAGCCCAAGTCTAACTATGCAGTGACTGGCCTGTATTTTTATGACAACGACGTAGTCGAGATCGCCAAACAGGTAAAACCATCTGATCGTGGTGAGTTGGAAATCACCAGTATCAACCAGGCATATTTAGAGCGTGGTGATCTAAGCGTCCAACTACTCGGACGCGGTTTCGCCTGGCTCGACACTGGTACACATGAAAGCTTGCTAGAAGCCAGTCATTTTGTCGAGACTATCGAAACACGGCAGGGCTACAAGATCGCATGCTTGGAAGAAATCGCTTTTTATAATGGCTGGCTAAGTGTCGACGAGCTGCGGAAAATCGGCCGGGCTTTAAGTAAGAACAGTTACGGTCACTATCTGTTGTCCTTGATAAAATGAAGATTCTTCACATTGCTGAACCCCAAACTTTTACTAAGCCGTTTTTTGAACTTATACAGAGGGAAGTTGACCCAGCGCAACATTTTATATTGAGCCATACACGGGTTGGTGAATGGCCGAGGGGGCTTAATATAAAAAAATATAGTGCGACTGGTGTTTCCTGGGTTTTAGCATTTTTCCGGCATGCGAATAGTGCGGAAAAAATTATACTGCATGGTCTTTGGGATTTTTATGTAATAGTCCTTCTTTTTTTTCAACCTTGGCTTCTGAAAAAATGCTATTGGATGATTTGGGGAGGGGATTTATATGACTATATGTCTAATTGCAGAGGCTGGAAGTGGTGGTTGAGGAACCTATTTAAGCGCCCTGTAATTAGAAGTATTGGTAATTTGGTTACATATCTTGAAGGTGATGTTGAGCTTGCGCGTAAATGGTACGGTGCCACCGGAAAGCATCATGATTGCGTTATGTATACAAGCAATGTATATCGAAATTACGGTGTAAAGACCAAGCCGCATAGTGGGATCAATATTCAGATTGGTAATTCGGCAGACTCAAGTAATAATCATTTAGAGATTCTTGAAATGCTTGCTCCATTTTGTGGAGAAGATATCGCGATCTATGCTCCTCTCTCTTATGGTAATGAAGAATATGCTCGATCTGTGATAAGGGCGGGAAAAGAAAAGTTTGGGGATAAGTTCAAGCCGCTTACTGAGTTTATGCCGGTTGACCAGTATCTGGAATTTCTCGGAAGGGTTGATATTGCCATTTTTAACCACAGGCGGCAGCAGGCTATGGGCAACATCATAACCCTTTTGGGGCTGGGTAAGAAGGTTTATATGAGAAGTGATATTACTCCGTGGTCGATGTTCAAAAAGATAGGGGTAAAAGTTTATGATATTTCAGGTCTTGAGTTGGTAGCAATGGATGATTATTTCGCTAAGTCTAATAGTGCGATGATTGAAAGTGTTTTTTCTAAAGAAAAAATGGTGCATCAACTGAAAAAAATATTTGAGGGGTGATCCATGGCTTACTACTCAGATGAGCAGCTCAATCAGATGGGCTTTCGACATCTTGGCAAAAATGTCAAGGTCAGCGATAAAGCAAGTATCTATAATGTTGATCAAATTGAGATTGGCGATAACTCCAGGGTTGATGACTTTTGTGTCATATCAGGCAGGGTTCGAATTGGTAAGTTTTGCCACATAACGCCCATGTGTCTGGTGGCTGGCGGAACTCCCGGTATATCCTTTTCTGATTTTTGCACGCTAGCATATGGGGTAAAAGTATTTTCCCAGTCAGATGATTATAGTGGCGCAACACTGACCAATTCTTTGGTTCCTCGTAAGTTTAAGAGAGAGGTATTCGAGGAAGTTACATTGGGTAAACATGTCATCGTTGGTGCCGGCTCTATAATATTTCCAGGGGTTCATGTTGCTGAAGGTTGCTCTTTTGGCGCTATGACTTTAATCAACAAAAGTACCCTGCCGTGGGGGGTCTATGTCGGTAATCCGGCACGCCGGCTCAAAGAAAGAAAGCAAGATCTACTCGCGCTGGAGCAAAAATTTCTAGAAGAGATTTACAATGATCCCATTTAACAAACCGCCCTATACCGGTAACGAAGATCAGCATGTGCTCGCTGCTATGCGTAGTCCGAAAATCTCGGGCGATGGAGAGTTCAGCAAACGCTGCCAGGCATGGTTTGAGGAAAAGTTAGGATGCAAAAAAGCACTTCTGACGCCTTCCTGCACGCACGCGCTAGAGATGGCAGCGTTACTTATTGATGTGCAAGCTGGCGATGAAATCATCATGCCAAGCTACACGTTTGTCAGTACAGCCAACGCCTTTGTCTTGCGTGGTGCGAAGATCGTTTTCATCGATATTCGCCCGGATACGATGAATATTGATGAACGCCTGATCGAAGCGGCGATTACATCCAAGACTAAAGCCATCGTGCCTGTCCACTATGCGGGTGTAGCCTGCGAGATGGACGCCATCATGGACATAGCCTCCCGTTACCAGCTCTTTGTCATCGAAGATGCTGCTCAAGGCATGATGGCTACTTACAAAGGCCGTCCGTTGGGCAGCATCGGTCACATGGGGGCTTTCAGTTTCCACGAAACCAAGAACTACACTAGCGGCGGAGAAGGTGGCCTACTGATCATCAACGATGAGCGCTTTATAAATCGCGCTGAAATCATCCGCGAAAAAGGCACTAACCGCAGCCAGTTTTTCCGCGGGATGGTAGACAAATACAGCTGGGTTGATATTGGTAGCAGCTATCTGCCCTGTGATATTCAAGCAGCCTTTCTGTGGGGGCAGTTAGAAAAGTCTGAAGAGATCAATCAGAATCGCTTGCAGATATGGAATGCGTACTGCGAGGCTCTATCTCCATTAATCGCAAGTGGTAGAGTCATAGTGCCCTCTATACCGGAAGGTTGTGTTCATAATGCACATATGTTTTACGTAAAGGTTCACGACCTTTATGAGCGAACAGCTTTGCTTGAACATTTGAAGGGGCGAGAGGTGTTTGGTGTTTTTCACTATGTACCGCTTCACTCAGCTGTCGCTGGTCCACAATTCAGCCGTTTTCATGGTGACGATCGATACACAACCAAAGATAGCGAGCGTCTGATTCGTCTGCCCATCTGGTACGGAATGAAAGAGCACGAACTGGTTCAGGTTATTGACTCGGTTTTAGAGTTTTTCTCTTGAACGCAAAGAAAGTTGTCTCTTTTGCCGTTGGTCCCATCGGTGGAGCCGCTTTAGGCTTTATCACGCTACCGGTTGTTACCTGGTTTTATTCGGCCGAGGATATCGGTCGGATTGCCATGCTACAGGTGGTTTCCAGTTTCTGCGTCCTGCTATTTAGTCTAGGCTTGGATCAGGCATATGTCCGTGACTACCACGAATCGGTAGATAAGCCTGCGCTACTCAAGGCTGCCTTGTTGCCGGGCTTGCTACTACTTGTTGTGGGCTTAGCGTTTTGCTTTATAGTGCCAGATTTTATTTCGCAAGCACTCTTTTCCGTGGACAGTGTACTGATCAGTGTTTTAGTTGCATTGTGTTTTGGAGCCACGTTTGTTTCGCGTTTTCTATCCTTGATCTTGCGCATGCAGGAAAAGGGCTTGGCATTTTCGATGAGTCAAGTTTTGCCTAAGTTACTTTTTCTTTCTGTGATCGGTTTTTATATCCTCTTTTCATTTGGCTTTGATTTTCTCTATCTGATAATTGCTCAGACGCTTTCAGTTGTGGCTGTTACCCTAGTTTATGGTTGGAATACCCGTCAGGAGTGGTTGGCAGCATTAAGTCGAAAGATTGATAGAGAAAAACTGAAACCCATGCTGCGCTTTGGCGCGCCTCTGATAATGGGCGGAGTGGCGTTTTGGGGGTTGACGGCTATGGACAAACTATTTTTGCGTAGCCTCTCCACTTTCGAAGAACTGGGTATCTATTCAGTGGCATCTAGCTTTGCCGCTGTCGCTGTCATTTTGCAGAGCATATTTTCGACAGTCTGGGCTCCAACGGTCTATAAATGGGCTGCAGAAGGTATCAATACCGAACATATAGATCAGATTACGGAGTATGTGTTGGTTGCAGTGGTTATTCTATTTTCGCTGGCCGGAATTTTTTCTTGGGTCGTCACCTATTTGTTACCGCCCTCGTATGCAAGCGTTCAATATGTTCTTGTTCCCTGCATGGCTTACCCACTGTTCTACACCCTTTCGGAGGCAACGGGCGTCGGCTTAGGTATTGCCCGGAAAAGCGCCTATACGATGATCGCATCGATTTTGGCGGTCGTAATCAATTACATAGGGAACTATTGGCTCATCCCAATTTTTGGAGCGGCAGGAGCGGCTATAGCAACGGCCTCAGCTTTTTGGGTCTTCCTTGTCGTTCGTACAGAGTTCGCAATTATAGTGTGGCGCAGGATGCCGAGATTAAAGCTATATTGTCTGACTTTAACTTGTTTAGTGGTGTCAATTTTTTTCGTGTTTCTAGGGCGTGAGCATTATTCGTTATTTGTTTTGTTGTGGTGTGGCGGGCTTTGCGTGTCTTTGTTGAGTCTTTTTTTGAAAAGGGGGGTAAAGGTGTAGTGTTCAATTTTCACTTTCCATAATATGATGGCTCTGATTGGTTTCTGCTTTTTTGTGTATGATTTTAGTTTAATGGTTTTGAGGTTGTCTTTTTAGGTTTTTAATGTTGTAGGTTGAAGCATGCTAGTATATATGTTGTTTTTCTTTTTTGTTGTTGGGGCGGCGCTTGTTGCTCGCAAATTACCTGATTATCAATCATCTATTCTACTCGGGGTGATTTTTTTTGTTTTGCTTTTGTTTGCAGGACTTCGAGGATTGGTCGGGTCTGATACAATTTCTTATCTAAGTGCTTATAAAAATATATCCGACAAAGATTACTTTCTTTATTCGGTCGGGAGGATGGAGCCTCTATTTGTTATTTTCATGTGGCTGCATAAGAATGTTTTTGATAGTGGTCTTGCTTATATTTTTACAATGTCTTTGATTCAGGTTGTTTTGCTTTGGAAGGTTTGTAAGTATAGTTCTGATAAATGTCTTTTTTTGGTTGCGTATGTTTTGATTTTCTATTTGAACTTCCATTTCAATATTGCTAGGGCTGCAATTGCATCTATGTTGCTTCTATATTCCCTATGTAGCAGGTCTCGTGCTGCAAGCGTTCTTGCAGCAATTTTGGCGCCGGGGTTTCATGTCTCTGTTTTGTTATTTTACCCACTGTTTTTTTCTCGCTTAAGTTTGAAGGTTTTTTCTCTTTTTCTGCTGTTTTGTTTTTTTGCTTTAGTTGTTTTTTATGAAGATTTTTATGAGTTCTCATTAAAGTTTAGGTATTATATAGACTACTTGCAGGGGGCTGTAGGGTTTTCTTTGTATGGGTTCTTGATCTCTATAAATGTATTGGGTTCTGTTCTTTTTCTCCCGAGAGTTGGGCGCTTGTTTCTCTTTAGCGCCTTCTACTTAATTGTTGCAGTGGTTGCTTATAGTTTTTATCCTATCGCCTATAGGTTCATAACAATTGCTTTGTTGGTTTACTTGTTCTTTCTTTTGGAGACGCTTTCTAGGTTGAGGTACTCATGGGGGTATATGTTTTTTTGGCTCCCTGTTATCTTGAGTTTTGGTATTTTAGTGTATGGCATTTCAGAGGAGCGCATTATTTTGGAGCGTAGGATCGCTTCTGGTGAGCCGCTCGAGAATGCTCTGGAGTCAACATATTTGCCGTATGAGTTTTATTGGTTGGATAGTGGTATCGATAGTCTTTAGTTTTAGTATCTCCTATTGAGCTCTGCTTCCTTCTAGGGCAGTGGCGGGAAAACCTAAGTGCAACACCTAATCCATTCGTCAAGGGGCTGCACCATGACCTATACTGCGCCACCATTCAGGTTGGTCGCAGGCAAGGCGCAGTTTCTGCTGCATGAACTTGAAGAGGAGAGTACGCTGACTTATCTTCTTAATACGATCATTTGAGTGTCCTTTGTTATGATTTATTATGTTTTTTATTATTGGTAGGGGACCTATTGCGCGATTTTTTGTTTTCTGTTAGCCGGTATCTGTCTGCGCTCTTTGGCTTCGATTATGCTGATCTGGAGCGTAATGTATTTCGATGTCACTATGGTTCTAGTATGGATTTCACAGGCAATGCAGATGCCTCTTACATAGCTGAGGCTTATATAGGATTTGGCTTGACGGGTGTTATTTTGTTTTCCACGGTGCTTGGTGCAGTATTTGGCGTTATTGTAAAGTCCGGGGTTAAACCATTCGTTTGCTCTCTGCCTATCAGTGCTATAGGGTTGCTCCAGTGCTTCTTTTTTATCAATATTGTTCAGCGGTGGGTTATTGTTTTTTTTGATTTTATTTGTGTTTTTACTAAAAAGGATTGGGGTTGATGTGTTTGGTTAGTTTTTTGGTTCCGGTTAAGAACGAGCAAAGCTATATTTGCGATGCTATTGACTCGCTACTTGCGATAACCACTATTGAGTACGAAGTTCTTTTTGTTGATGATGGCTCAACTGATGATACTGTTGCTCTTATAGAGTCTTACGATGATCCACGTATAAAATGCTTTTTGGGTGGTGGGAAAGGCAAGGTTGCTGCCTTGAATTTGGCTTATGAGCAGTCATCTGGGCAGTTTTTTATTTTGTTTGCTGGTGACGATATCTTATGCCCTGATGTGGTTGTGGATCGGATTGCTCCATTTGCTGCTGTGGATATGGCTGCAATTAGCTTGTGTAAAGTCCGAATGTTTTCCTTGGATGAGCGTTACAATAATATTATTATTCCAAAGTCTCCTGGTCGGGGCGCCTCAACTGGTGGAGGAATGGCGTTCAATAAAAAGTTTGCAGATTGCATTTTTCCGATTCCCGACGGTCTTCCAAATGAAGATACTTGGATTAAAGCATTCGTAGACTTCGGGTTTTGTAAGGTTTTTCATGTTCCTCTAGTCGGGCTGAACTATAGAATTCACTCCGGGAACTCTATTCGGCGAGATGTTGATTTTCATAAATTCTCAAACCAATTGCATGTTCGCGAAAGAGCAAACAAATTGTTTGAGGAGCGTCATGCGTTTGGTTTGTCGTTGCGCTCTAGACGTTTGCTTCGGCAACGCTGCTCTGCTCAAGATGATCGTTATCATGGTCGATGGATTAAAATATTTTTTTACTTTTCTCTTCCGCTCAAAGAACGGGTTTCTTTAATTTTTTATTCTAATAGTGTTTTCTATTATTTTAGGCAGCGCTTTTATAGTTTTTTTAGCGGAAGGTAATTTCATGAAAAAAGCTCTCATCACCGGTATCACAGGTCAGGACGGTTCGTACCTCGCCGAGTTCCTGCTGGAAAAGGGTTACCAGGTGCATGGCATCAAACGCCGCGCGTCGTCCTTCAACACCCAGCGTGTGGATCACATCTACCAGGATCCGCACGTCGATAACCAGAACTTCATCCTCCACTACGGCGACCTCAACGACTCGTCGAACCTGACCCGCATCATCCAGGAAGTGCAGCCTGACGAGGTCTACAACCTCGGCGCGCAGTCCCACGTGGCGGTCAGCTTCGAAGCCCCGGAATACACCGCCGACGTCGATGCCATGGGTACCCTGCGCATTCTCGAGGCCATCCGCCTGCTGGGCCTGGAAAAGAAAACCCGTTTCTACCAGGCCTCGACCTCCGAGCTGTACGGCCTGGTGCAGGAAACCCCGCAGAAGGAAACCACCCCCTTCTACCCGCGC
>NZ_JAVHZV010000017.1 GCF_031119625.1 Pseudomonas sp. G34 | reverse complement strand
AGCATCAGCACCACCGATGCCGCCGGTAACGTCGGCACCGCCTCCGACACCGAAGGCTATAGCGTCGACATCACCGCTCCGGCAATCACTGTCGATGCTCCGGCAGTCAGCAATGACACCACCCCGACAATCACCGGCACTACCGATGCGCCGGTTGGCAGCACTGTCACGCTGACCATCACCCAGGGCAGCACCGTCACTACCGTGACCACACCGGTTTTAGCTGGTGGCACTTATACCGTCGATGTACCGCAGGCACTGGCTGAAGGCCCCTATTCCGTTGAGGCTCAGGTTACTGACCCGGCTGGTAATACTGGCAACGCTACCGACAATGGCGCTATCGACACCCTTGCCGGCGACACCGGCGCGGCCCCAGTCGTCACGATCACTGAAGACGCCAACAACGACGGCATCATCAGCAAGGCTGAACTGAATGGCCCAGTCGACGTGCGTGTAGGCCTGCCAGCCGGCGCCGTAGCTGGCGATACACTGGTCATCACCAACGGCACTACGCCGCAAACGGTCACGCTCACTGCAGCGCAAATCACCGCGGGCTTCGTTACCACCACTTTCCCGAGCCCAGGTGAAGGCAACAGCATCACCGTCGAAGCGACCCTGCGCGACCAGTTCGGCAATACCTCCGAGAAAGGCAGCGACACCGCCAAAGTCGACACCTTGGCCGGCACGACGGGTGCTGCTCCGGTCGTCACCATCACTGAAGACGCCAACAACGATGGCGTGATCAGCAAGGCAGAGCTCAACGGAGAAATTGACGTACGTGTAGGCCTGCCGGCCGGCGCAGTGGCTGGCGACACGCTGCTGATCACCAACGGCACCACGCCGCAAACGGTCACGCTCACTGCAGCGCAAATCACCGCGGGCTTCGTCACGACTACCTTCGCCAACCCGGGTGAAGGCAACACGCTCACTGTCGAAGCCACCCTGCTCGACCAGTTCGGCAACACCTCCGAAAAAGGTACCGACACCGCCAAGGTCGATACCTTGGCCGGCACTACGGGTGCAGCTCCGGTCGTTACCATCACCGAAGACGCCAACAACGATGGCGTGATCAGCAAGGCAGAGCTCAACGGAGAAATTGACGTACGTGTAGGCCTGCCGGCCGGCGCAGTGGCTGGCGACACGCTGGTGATCACCAACGGCACCACGCCACAGACCATTACGCTGACCGCAGCGCAAATCAGCGCTGGCTTCGTTACCACCACTTTCCCAAATCCAGGCGAAGGCAACACGCTAACCGTCGAAGCAACGCTGCGCGACCAATTCGGCAACACCTCTGAAAAAGGCACCGACACCGCCAAAGTAGATACCTTGGCCGGCACCACCGGTGCAGCTCCGGTCGTCACCATCACTGAAGACGCCAACAACGACGGCATCATCAGCAAGGCTGAACTGAATGGCCCGGTCGACGTGCGTGTAGGCCTGCCAGCCGGTGCTGTCGCCGGCGATACACTGGTCATCACCAACGGCACCACGCCGCAAACGGTCACGCTCACTGCAGCGCAAATCACCGCTGGCTTCGTCACAACTACCTTCGCCAACCCCGGTGAAGGCAACAGCATCACCGTCGAAGCCACGCTGCGCGACCAGTTCGGCAACACCTCCGAAAAAGGTACCGATACCGCCAGAGTCGACACCCTGGCTGGCACCACCGGTGCTGCTCCGGTCGTCACCATCACTGAAGATGCCAACAACGACGGCGTGATCAGCAAGGCTGAACTGAATGGCACAGTCGACGTACGCGTAGGCCTGCCGGCCGGCGCAGTGGCTGGCGATACGCTGGTCATCACCAACGGCACCACGCCGCAAACCATTACGCTGACCGCAGCGCAGATCACCGCTGGCTTCGTCACAACGACCTTCGCCAACCCCGGCGAGGGCAACAGCATCACCGTCGAAGCCACCCTGCGCGACCAATTCGGCAACACCTCTGAAAAAGGTACCGATACTGCCAAGGTCGATACCTTGGCTGGCACCACCGGTGCTGCTCCGGTCGTCACCATCACCGAAGATGCCAACAACGACGGCGTGATCAGCAAGGCTGAACTCAATGGCCCCGTCGACGTGCGCGTAGGCCTACCGGCCGGTGCAGTGGCTGGCGATACGCTGGTGATCACCAACGGCACCACGCCACAGACCATTACGCTGACCGCTGCGCAGATCACCGCGGGCTTCGTTACAACGACCTTCCCGAGCCCTGGTGAAGGCAACACGCTCACTGTCGATGCTGTACTTAAAGACCAGTTCGGCAATACGTCCGAAAAAGGCACCGACACCGCCAAAGTCGACACCCTGGCCGGCACCACAGGTGCTGCTCCGGTCGTCACCATCACTGAAGACGCCAACAACGACGGCATCATCAGCAAGGCTGAACTGAATGGCCCCGTCGACGTACGCGTAGGCCTGCCAGCAGGCGCCGTAGCTGGCGATACGCTGGTGATCACCAACGGCACTACGCCGCAGACCATCACCCTGACTGCAGCGCAAATCGCTACTGGTTACGTCGACACTACCTTCCCGAGTCCAGGCGAAGGCAACACGCTAACCGTCGAAGCAACGCTGCGCGATCAGTTCGGCAACACCTCTGAAAAAGGTACCGATACTGCCAAGGTCGACACCTTGACCGGCAGCACAGGTGCAGCTCCGGTAGTCACGATCACAGAAGACGCCAACAACGACGGCATCATCAGCAAGGCCGAACTCAATGGCCCTATCGACGTACGCGTAGGCCTGCCGGCCGGCGCAGTAGCTGGCGATACGCTGGTCATCACCAACGGCACCACGCCGCAGACCGTTACGCTCACGGCTGCGCAGATCACCGCGGGCTTCGTTACAACGACCTTCCCGAGCCCAGGCGAAGGCAACACGCTAACCGTCGAAGCAACGCTGCAGGATCAGTTCGGCAACACCTCTGAAAAAGGCACCGACACCGCCAAGGTCGACACCTTGGCCGGCACTACGGGTGCTGCTCCGGTCGTCACCATCACTGAAGACGCCAACAACGACGGCATCATCAGCAAGGCTGAACTGAATGGCCCGGTCGACGTGCGTGTAGGCCTGCCAGCCGGTGCTGTCGCCGGCGATACACTGGTCATCACCAACGGCACCACGCCGCAGACCGTTACGCTCACCGCAGCACAAATCACCGCAGGCTTCGTCACAACGACCTTCGCCAACCCGGGTGAAGGCAACACACTCACTGTCGAAGCCACCCTGCGCGACCAATTCGGCAACACCTCCGAAAAAGGTACCGATACCGCCAAGGTCGACACCCTGGCTGGCACCACAGGTGCAGCTCCGGTCGTCACCATCACTGAAGACGCCAACAACGATGGCGTGATCAGCAAGGCAGAGCTCAACGGAGAAATTGATGTACGTGTAGGCCTGCCGGCTGGCGCTGTCGCGGGTGACACTATCAGTATCACCTCGGGCACCGTCACCAAGGACATCGTCCTGACTGCCGAGCAAGTTACAGCTGGCCAGGTCGGCACTACCTTCCCAAGCCCGGGCGAAGGTCAGACCATCACTGTCGATGCTGTACTTAAAGACCAATTCGGCAACACCTCCGAGAAAGGTACCGACACCGCCAAGGTCGACACCTTGGCCGGCACCACAGGTGCAGCTCCGGTCGTCACCATCACTGAAGACGCCAACAACGACGGCATCATCAGCAAGGCTGAACTGAATGGCCCGGTCGACGTACGTGTAGGCCTGCCAGCCGGTGCCGTAGCTGGCGACACGCTGGTCATCACCAACGGCACTACACCACAGACCGTTACGCTCACCGCAGCGCAAATCACCGCGGGCTTCGTTACCACCACTTTCCCAAGTCCAGGCGAAGGCAACACGCTAACCGTCGAAGCAACGCTGCAGGATCAGTTCGGCAACACGTCGAACAAGGGAACCGACAGCGCCCGCGTCGATACGCTGGCAGGTGCCACGGGGGCAGCTCCAACCGTAGAAATCCGTGAGGACATCAACAACGATGGGGTAATCGGTCAGAACGAGCTCAGCGGTGCGATCGATGTACGAGTCGGCTTGCCAGCCGGTTCCGTGGCCGGCGACACCCTCAGTGTCACCGATGGCACGACCATCAAGACCTTCACACTGACTGCGGCGCAGATCACCACGGGTTACCTCGACACCACCTTCGCCCCCCCCGGCGAAGGCAAGACCATCGTCGTTGACGCCACACTGCAGGATCAGTTCGGTAACACGTCCAGCAAAGGTAGCGACCAGGCACTGGTAAACAGCAACCCTGTCGCCGTCGATGACCCGGTGGGCAGCCCTTATACCGTGCAGATCGGTGATCTGGGCGGCGCAGTGACCAGCAACAATTGGGCGCTGCAAGACAGCAACAATCAGAAAATCGTCATCCAGGCCCGCGATGGCAATGGTAACGACGCCAAACTGCTGGAGCTGAATGTCGATGGCAACCAAAACGCCCTGGGCGTCGATGGTTCGCCGCGCGCCGTCGTCAACCCCGTACCTGACCAGCTGGAGTTCGATCCGACCACCGGCAAGTCCGAATCCATCACGCTGAACTTCAGTGGCAACCTCAATCAGGCGAGCTTCAGCGTAAGTCGCCTGGTAGCAGGTGAAGAAGGCGGCGAAGTCGGCCGCTGGGTTGCGATGTACGAAGGCGTTGAAGTGGCCAGTGGCACGTTCAAACTCGGCACAGGTGGCGCAGGCACCTTCTCGCTCAATACCGGCACGCAGGTCTTCGACAGTATCCGCTTCGAAGCGCTGCCTACGGTAAACGGCACAGGTGATGGTTCCGACTACTTCCTGACCGGTTTCTCCGGTTCCGGCCCTGCCTCGGCAAACAGCACCTACGTGGTCAATGAAAGCCAGACGCTGGTCATCGACCAGGGCAAGGGCCTACTCAACAACGACAGCGATGCCCAGGCCAACCAGACACTCAACGTCGTCAAGATCAATGGTGCCGACGTCCCGGCAAACGGCAAGGTCGTGCTGGCCAAGGGTGTACTGACGGTCAACGTCGATGGCAGCTTCAACTTTGCCGCCAATGACAACAACCTGAAATCGGGTGAGATCAAGACTCAGAGCTTCACCTACACCGTCAGTGATGGTTATGGCGGCACAGCCACCGCGAACGCCACCATTACCATCATCGGCACCGAAGTGGCCCCAGGCATTGGCGCCGTCAGCGCAGCGGTGGACAGCACCGGCGGCCAGGTCGACGAGGGCGACAATGCCGTGTTCACCGTCAGCCTGACCAATGCCAGCAGTACGGCATCGACCTTCAGCCTGTCCCTCAACCCGGGTACGGCGACCGCCGGTAACGATTACAACGCAGCCCTGACCAACCAGAGCTTCAGCAACGGCGTGACCTATAACGCCACTACCGGCCAGGTCACCGTACCGGCGGGCGTCACCAGCTTCACCGTCACGGTTCCGACCATCAATGACACCGTCAGCGAGCCGACCGAGACCTTCAGCCTGACCGTAGGCGGTAAGACCGGTACTGCAACCATCATCGACAACGATGCCGCACCGACCGTCAGTACCGTCAGCTCGGCTGTCGATAGCACCGGCGGCCAAGTGGACGAAGGCGACAACGCCGTGTTCACCGTCAACCTGACCAACGCCAGCAGCACACCGACCACCTTCAGCCTGGCGCTGAATGCCGGCACTGCGACGGCGGGTAGCGACTACAACGCGGCACTGACCAACCAGAGCTTCAGCAACGGCGTGACCTATAACGCCACTACCGGCCAGGTCACCGTGCCGGCGGGCGTCACCAGCTTCACCGTCACGGTTCCGACCATCAATGACACCGTCAACGAGCCGACCGAGAACTTCAGCCTGACTGTTGGTGGGAAAACCGGTACCGCGACCATCATCGACAACGATCCGGTACCGACGGTGAAAACCATCGACGTGGGTCAGGCTGGCACGGCCGATGACAATGTGGTCGAAGGCAACAACCTGGTCTTCAACGTCACCCTGAGCAATGCCAGCTCGACGCCGACCGTATTGGCCTTCAACGCCACCGGCACGGCAACCGCCAACGTCGACTACAAGCTGACCGCCCAGAGCTTCAGCAATGGCGTGACCTATGACGCCAGCACCGGGAAGATCACCGTGCCGGCTGGTGTCACCAGCTTCTCGGTAACCGTGCAGACACTTGCCGACAATGTGGTCGCGGAACCGCTGGAAACCGTGCGCCTGGATATCGGCGGCCAGAGCGCCACCGGCGGCATCATCGACGGCACCCCGGATGCGAAGGACGACAGCTACACCAAGGTCACCGGGCTCAAAGCCGAATACTACGGCTACAACGACGCGAGCACCGGGGCAGGCAACGATGGCGCCAACCTGACCAACCTGAGCCAGGTTCGCCAGTTCATCGACAGCCACAACCCGGCGGCGACCTTCAATGCCACCAAGCTGGACTACGGCACCTTGAGCAATGCGTCAGGTCTGGGCAACGGCACCAACCTGCAGAATTTCCTGGGTGTGGATGTCGCGTCAGGCAACGGCGCCAAAGCCAACTCGCTGTCCACAGACCCGGGCAACAGCTCGGACGCCATTATCAAGATGGCTGGCTATATCAACCTGGCTGCCGGTACCTACCAGTTCAAGGTCACGGCCGATGACGGCTACAGCATCCGTATCAACGGCCAGGTGGTTGCCGAGTTCAACAACATCCAGTCGACCTCCACCGCCACCGGCAAAACCTTCACCATCAGCGCAGCGCAAGCGGGCGCTCAACAGATCGAGATCATCTACTGGGATCAGGGCGGCGATGCGCGCCTGAAGGTCGAGCTGGGCCAGGGCGGCACCTTCAAGGTCGTCGACTCGGACATGCTCTACCACATACCAGGCACCTCGAACCTGGTGGTGGAGTCCGGCGAAAGCCTGACGGTCGCCGGCAGCACCCTGCTCGGCAACGACACCGATCCGAATGGCGACGCGCTGTCCATTACCAGCGTGCAGAACGCCACCAACGGCACGGTCACGCTCAACAACGGCAACGTGATTTTCACGCCGAAGGCCGGCTTCTACGGCGACGCCAGCTTCCAATACAGCGTCAGCGATGGCAAAGGCGGCAGCGACACGGCGACCGTTACCCTCAAGGTCAACCAGGCTGCCAACGTCATCCACGTGGCCGGCGACGGGAGCAACGACAACGGCGACAACACCATCCGGGGCGGCGCCGGCAACGACGTGCTGCTCGGTGATGCAGGCGGTACGCTGACCACCGTTCAACCAGCGACCAACTACAACATCGCCCTGCTCGTCGATACCTCCGGCAGCATGCAGGGTGATCGCATGAGCCTGACCAAGAGCGCGCTGTCGAACTTCGCGAAAACCCTGGCGGGCCATGATGGCGTCGTCAACCTCACCCTGGTGGGCTTCGCCGGCGACGTCACCCTGAGCGCCAGGGTGGCCGACCTGCAGAATGGCACCAAGCTCGACGGTTTGTTGGCCGATATCCAGCGCCTGACGGCCAATGGCGGCACCAACTATGAAGCCGCCTTCAAGGAAGCGAGCGCCTGGTTCGATGCGCAGAGCGCTGCTGGCAATACCAAGGCGGCCGGCTACGAGAACCTGACATTTTTCCTGTCCGACGGTGACCCGACCTTCTACTACAACGGCAACACCACCACGGTCAGTGGCAACGGATCGACCACCAACGATCAGGTACTGCTGGGCTCGCTCGACACCTTCAACGTGCTCGCCGGCAAGAGTGCCGTGCAAGCCATCGGGATCGGTTCAGGGGTCAGCGAGAAGAACCTCAGCCTGTTCGACAACACCACGGACTCGCCCGCGTTCAGCTACCTGGCCAATGGCTCGGGGGCCACGCTGGCCAACTTCAACAACGACACGACCGGCTGGAACAACCTGGGCAACTGGGACATCACCGGAACGGGGTTCTTCAGCGGCTCGGCTGGCCGCAACTCCGATGCCCTGATGATTCGCGATACCGCGGGAGGCTCGCCCGTCACCGCCACCACGCCAACGCTGACCATTGCCGAAGGCACCCTCAGCACCCTGCGGTTCGCCTACGGCACCGCGGATACCGGTAACGGTGATTCGCTGAGCTGGAAATTGCAGCAACTGGTGCAGGGTGTCTGGACCGACGTGCAGAGCGGCGGTGGCACCACGGCAGGCAACTGGACCACGGCGGAAACCTCGGTCGTCGGCGCAGGCACCTACCGCCTGGCCTTCACCGTCGATGACAAGTCGAACAACCTCGCCAATGCCACCATGTGGATCGATAACATCAGCCGGGTGGATTACACCAAGGTGCCGGTGGGCAAGGTCGAGATCGTCAACTCGGCCGATGAACTCTCGGTGGCCCTGCATGGCGGTTCGAACGCGCATGTGCCGGTAACGGTGGGTAATGACACCATTCACGGCGGCGATGGCAACGACATCATCTTTGGTGACGTGATCAACACCGACGGCTTGAAGTGGGGCGTAGACGGTAATCCGACCAAGCCAACCGACCTGCATGATGGTGCCGGCGTGAAAGCCCTGGAAACCTTCCTGGAGCTGAAGAACGGCATCGCACCAACCAACGGCGATCTGTACGACTACATCCGCGCCAATCACGAGACCTTCAACGTGGCAGGCGACACCCGTGGCGGTGCCGATCAGCTGTACGGCGGTGGCGGCAACGACATCCTCTACGGCCAGGGCGGCAACGACTTGCTGGTTGGCGGGGCGGGTGATGACATCCTGTTCGGCGGCGCCGGGGCCGACACCTTCGCCTGGCAGAAAGGCGACTTCGGCAAGGATGTGATCAAGGACTTCAACGTGGCCGAGGGCGACACCATCGACCTCAGCTCGCTGCTGCAGGATCACAGCAACAACCTGGACAGCTACCTGAAGCTGGTGACCGACAACGGCAGCTCTACCCTGCTGATCAGCACCAAGGGCGAGTTCAACACTGCCGACACCTCCAGCCAACAGGTCGCCGCCAAGGCCGATGTACAGATCGACCTGGGCCAGGCCAGCCTGCCGAGCTATGACATCAACTCGCTGATCGCCAACCACACGATCAAAGTCGACCCATGATAGGCCAATGCCCCGCCACACTTTCGTGGCGGGGCGCTAAGCTGTACCCATAGGTCTATTCGGAGAAGGTCGTGTTCTACATAAAACGTAATGCCGAAGGCGA
Organism: Pseudomonas sp. G34; assembly: GCF_031119625.1. Taxonomy (GTDB): domain Bacteria; phylum Pseudomonadota; class Gammaproteobacteria; order Pseudomonadales; family Pseudomonadaceae; genus Aquipseudomonas. Next base: position 205,751 of record NZ_JAVHZV010000017.1, on the reverse strand, counting down.
GCTGCTGCGCGTACAGCCCGAACCTTTTGAAGGAATGAACGGCGAGCTGCCGGCCGATAGCGAAGAAGCGCGGTCTTGGTTTTCCAACCAGAACGTGGAAAGCAGCCTGCTGCAGCTCAAGCAGAGCGACCTGGACATGATCCGTGTGCTCGAGGACTTGATCGACGTGCTGATCAAGAAAGGCGTGGTACGCATCACCGACCTGCCGGAAGCAGCCCAGAGCAAGCTGATGGGCCGCAGCCGAGCGCGCGACGCACTCGGTGGCATGAACCGTTTGATCAACGACGAAGAGCGCGGCCTGATCTGATCAGGCCCAGGCGGCCGGCTCGCTGAACAGGCGCCCCTGCACGCCGCTGACGCCCATCGTGCGCAGCACCTCCCACTCCCCACGGGTTTCCACCCGCTCGGCAATCAATGGCAGGTCGATACTGTTGGCCGCTCGCTGCATGGCCTCGATGAACAGGCGCTTGTCGCTTTCCTGATCGATGCCGCGAATGAAGCTGCCATCCACCTTCAGGTAGGCCAGGCCGAGCTTGGCCAGGTTGCCGATCATGCTGAAGCGCCCGCCGAAGTGCTGCAGGCCGAGTTCGACACCCAGGCTGCGCAGCTTGCGGGTCATCGCCTCGAGCTCTGCAGAACCCGGCAACTGGCCTTCGTCCAGCTCCAGAATCAGCCGGCCACTGACCGCCGGGTTCAGGCGCAGGCGCTCGTAGATCTGTTGCAGGGCCAGTGGATCACGCACGGTGATGCCCGACAGACTCAACGCCACCGGCCCTTCATGATTGGCGAGCTGTGCCAGCAAGGCGTCGAGCATCACCAGATCCAGGCGCGCGGTCCAACCAAAGCGCTCCAGCCACGGCAGGAACTGGCCGGCCGGAATGGTCTCGCCACGCGCGTCGAGCAGGCGCGCCAGCACCTTGTTGTGCAGCACCTGAGTGGGATCGGCGGCGTTGACCACCGGCTGCACGTACTGCAGGAAGCGCCCCTGCTCCAGGGCGCTGTCCAGCAGGCGATGCCAGTCGTTGCGCTCGCTGTTGGCGGCGGCCTGCTGGCGGTGCTCGACGAACGCCCAATGGCTGCGGCCGTTGCTGACGGCCTCGGCCAGTGCGGCATCCAGCGCGCTATAGAGCTCGCTGCTGCTGGCCCCCGGCGCGAAGGTGGTAATGCCGATATGCGCTACCGGCGAGCAATCGCTGGCACCGGTCTGCTGCAACGACAGCAGTGCGCTGCACAGCTGCTCGGCCAGTTGCTCGGCTTCATGGCGATCGATGCCGCCGGCCAGCAAGGCGAATTCGCCGCCGCGGTTACGCGCCAGCAGGAAGCGCCCCTGGCTGATCTGCTGCAGCTGCTCGGCCACCGCCTTGAGCAACTGGTCGGTACGCTGCCCGCCGATGCGCTGGTTCAGCCCGCTCAGGTCATTGACCCGCAACAGCATCAGTACACCACTGCTGGCCCGCTCCTCCTCCGTCAGGCGGGCCTGCAGGTCGAGGTCGAAATAGCGGCGGTTGGCCAGGCCGGTCAGGCTGTCCTGGTAGGCTTCGGCGTGCAGCTTCTCGCTGCGCGAGGCTTCCTCGTCGAACAGCGTCTTGAGCTTCTCCACCATCTGGTTCATGGCGTTGACCACCCGGCGAAACTCCGGGGTACGCGGCAGGTTTGGCGCGCTGAGAAACTCACGGCGGGCGATGGCGTTGGATTGCTCGACCATGTATTCCAGCGGGCGCAGTTGGCGTTTGAGCAGCAGCACACCCAGGGCGATGCACAGCAGGCTGATCAGCGCCAGCCACAGGAAGGTGGCGTAGGCGGTCTGCCACAGCTTGGCGATGGCGAAATATGGGTGGCTGATCACCTCGACCCGCGCAGCCTGATTCCAGCCATCACTGACGATGGCATCGCCCTGGGCTGGCGCCAGGTCTACCAGATCGGCGAACCACTGCGGCGCACCTCGGCCCAGGCTCGGGCCGGAGCGCTCGACCAGCACCTTCTCATCCGGGGCAATGACGCGGATGCTCTCGAAATAGCCACTGTCGAAAATCGAGCTGACCATCAGTTCCAGCATCGCCGCATCGTTCAGGTGCGAGCCGAGCGACAGGCCCAGTGCCGTCGCCGCGTCCTGCGCATGGGAGCGCAACTGGTTGACCTGCTGCTCGCGCGAAATCTCCACGTTGACCACGACGCTGCCGGCGAAACTCACCAGCATCAGCACGCAGATGGCGACACACAACTGCTTGAACAGTGACATGCACAACTCCTCGCTACGCCTTAAGGAAACCCTTCGGCGCGCATCTTCTTCAACAAATCCTGCCAGCGCGAAAGGCGCTTGCTGTCTCCCACCTGCTTGCCGCCAGCCGGCCCCGGCACCCACAGCCCTTCGGCGTTGAAGGCGTACACGGGCACCAGGTCACGCCGCTCGGTGGCGGGCTCGATGGCATCGATCAGGTTATCCAGTACCAGCGGTACCGAGGTGGGGGTCGGGTAATAGGTCAGCACCATATGTGCCTGGTTCAGGCGCACCGCCTTGACGTAGGTGATGCGCAGCTTCTCGCTCGGCACGCCCAGCTCACGCAGGCTGAAGTACTTGGCCATGGCGTAATCCTCGCAATCGGCGGCGCCGCGCATCAGCGCCTCGACGGGGGTCGCCCAGTAGTCGGCAACGCCCCAGATTTCCTGGTCGTCACGGAAACGCAATTGCAGGTTGAAAAACCGGTTCACGGCCTTGAGCTGGTCGGCCTCAGGGGCGTTGCGCTGCTCGTCGAGCAGGCGTTGCCAGGCGTCGATGCGGGGTTTGCCGGCGCCCAATGGGCCATAGAGTTGCTCGGCACGGGCGGCGATGCGCTGCAAGTCCCACTGCGCCTGCAGGCCGCCAGCCACCAACCACAGGGCGAGCAGCCACGCCACCAGCAACGGCCAGCGATAACGAAGTGAGAGAACGCCAGGACCGCCGATTGGCACGACAATGCTTCCAGACACGCAACGTCGTCATGGTGCGGCGCGGGCACGCAAAACACAATTGCCAGATGCCACTACAGGCGACGAACGTGCCGATGCACTCGCAGAGCGCATCGGCACGGCTGTCAGCGCTGGCGCTCGGGCATGCCCTGAATGCGCCGGGGCGCCTCGCGCTGCTGCCATTGCGGCGGCGAATAGCGCTGGCGCTGCTGTTGCTGGTAGTGATGGCGCTGCCCTTCCCAACCCGGCCGCGGCGCCGGGCGGTAGTCACGGCGATTGCGATCGTGGCGGCCGTAATAGCGTTGGTCATAGCCCGGTGGGTTGTAATGGCGCGGCGGCGGTGGCGGCGCGTAATACCTGGGCGGCGGTGCATGGTAGACGGGCGGCGGTGCATAGCGCCGATCGTAGCGACGATCCTCATAGAGGTAAACGCGGGGTGCGCCATACACCTCGGTGCGCTGCACATAGGTGCCTGGGTGGTACTGGCGTTCGTAGTAGCGATTGCCATAGCGACTGTCGCCGTACACGGCGCAACCGGTCAGCGAGAAACCCAACAACGCAACGAGCATGGATTTACGGATCATGGGGCGGCCTCCTTCGACCGCGAAACGCACATCAGCGGCTGCCGATGCCGGGAGTGTTCCCAATCCATCAGACAATTGCCCACAGACCGAATCCGCTCCACTCGTCGGTGAGTCGCTACAAATGATTTCAGTGGTGCCGCTGCAACGCTCAACACTATGCGCCGAAACCGCGCAGCCAATTCTGATCACGCACCACGAAGGCGCAACCAATCCCCTCGCCACCCCCACTAGCCCCATGCCAGACACCCTGTCACACCCTGGCACGATCCTCGCTTAGACCTCAATGTGCAGGAAAGCCCCGGTAATGGCCTGGGTCGCGGCATCACAATTTGCTAATAGCCGACTAGGGTTCCGGTTCGCCAGCAAAGGCGAATGACTGGTCCGAGAGTTGGCGACCTCCTCGAGGGGTTACACGGCGGGACAAAAGCCCGGGAGAACGCGCCCCCAGCGATGGGACATGCCGCGCACTCCTGCCCGCCCTTTCTCGAACTGGAGGTCCCCATGCGCAAGCCCCGTCTCTTCTCCGTTCTCGCCGCCGGTCTCGCGGCGGCCATCACCCTCAACAGCCAGGCAGCCCAGAAAGACACCTTCAGCGTCTGCTGGACCCTCTACGCCGGCTGGATGCCCTGGGAATACGGCGCCACCCAGGGCATCGTCGACAAATGGGCGAAGAAGTACGGCATCAACATCGATGTGGTGCAGCTCAACGACTACGTCGAGTCGATCAACCAGTACAGCGCCGGCCAGTTCGACGGCTGCACCATGACCAACATGGATGCCCTGACCATTCCCGCTGCCGGTGGCATAGACAGCACCGCGCTGATCGTCGGCGACTTTTCCAACGGCAACGACGGCGTGGTGCTCAAGGGCGAAAAGAAAACCCTTGCCGACCTCAAGGGCCAGAACGTCAACCTGGTCGAGCTCTCGGTCTCCCACTACCTGCTGGCCCGCGGCCTGGAAAAAGCCGGCCTCAGCGAGCGTGACCTGAAGGTGGTCAATACCTCGGATGCCGACATGGTCGCCGCCTTCGCCACCCAGGACGTCACCGCCGTGACCACCTGGAACCCGCTGCTCGCCGAAATCGAAGCCACGCCCGGGGTGACCAAGGTGTTCGACTCCAGCCAGATTCCCGGCGAAATCATCGACCTGATGGTGGTCAACAGCGACACCCTCAAGGACAACCCGGCCCTGGGCAAGGCGCTGACCGGTGCCTGGTACGAAATCATGGCGACCATGAGCGACAGCGGCGCTGCCGGCCAGGCGGCCCGCGAACACATGGCCAAGGCTTCCGGCACCGACCTGCAGAGCTACGAGGCGCAGCTCGCCACCACCAAGATGTTCTACAGCGCCAAGGACGCCGTGGCCTTCACCAAGAGCCCACGCCTGCCGGAAACCATGAGCAAGGTCGCAGCCTTCTCCTTCACCCACGGGCTGCTCGGCGAGGGCGCCCAGAGTGCCGATGCCATCGGCATGAGCTTCGCGGGCGACGTGACCACCGGTGACCAGGGCAACCTCAAGCTGCGCTTCGACCCGACCTACATGCAGATGGCCGCTGACGGCCAACTCTAGGACGGCTGCTGGTTCCCATGCGCTGGGTGAGAACGCACCCAGAGACGCCTGCGTTTCGACACGGCCATCGCCAATGAGAGTTCTATGCGCCTGATCAACCGACATCCCGACCGGGCCGGTCGCCTGCTGCTGGTGTTGCTGCCCTTCGCGCTGCTGCTGTTCGCCTACTTCACGGCGTCGGCGCAGCGCCTGGCGGACAATCCCAACGACAAGCTGCTGCCCAGCGCCAGCCAGATGATCGCTGCCGTCGACCGCCTGGCCTTCACTGAAGACAAGCGCACCGGCGAATACGCCTTCTGGCAGGACACCACCTCGAGCCTGACGCGCCTTGGCATGGGTATCGGCATCGCCGCCGTGGTCGGCCTGTGCCTGGGCATCGCCGCCGGCATTCTGCCGCTGCTGAGGGCGCCGCTGTCACCGCTGCTCACCGTGCTGTCGATGGTGCCGCCGCTGGCGATACTGCCGATCCTGTTCATCGTCTTCGGCCTCGGCGAGCTGTCCAAGGTGATGCTGATCGTCATCGGCATCACCCCGATCCTGGCCCGCGACCTGGAGCAGCGCGCCCGGGAGATTCCCCAGGAATTGCTGATCAAGGCCCAGACCCTCGGCGCCAGCACCTGGACGCTGATCCTGCGCGTGGTGCTGCCGCAATTGCTACCGCGCCTGCTGATCGCCCTGCGCCTGGTGCTGGGCTCGGCGTGGCTGTTCCTGATCGCCGCCGAAGCCATCGCCAGTACCGATGGCCTGGGCTATCGGATCTTTCTGGTACGCCGCTACATGGCCATGGACGTGATCCTGCCCTATGTGGTGTGGATCACCCTGCTCGCCTGGCTGATGGACCTGGGGCTGCGCCAGCTGACGCGGCTGTGCTTCCCCTGGTACGAGGGGGCAAAAGCATGAGTGATAAAAAAAGTAGCGCCGTAGCGAGCGAGTCGCTGGCAAGGCGCACGGAGCGCAGCAACCGCAATGGACAAGTAGTCCCTGAGGATTGCGAGCACCGCGCAACGCAGCCAGCGGCTCGCGCAGTAGGCGCTTTCATCGAGGTAAAAAACGTTTGGCAGACTTATGGCGACCAGACCGTTCTGGAACGCCTGAACCTGTCCATCGCCGAAGGTGAGTTCTGCGCCCTGGTCGGCGCCTCCGGTTGCGGCAAGTCGACCTTCCTGCGCCTGCTGCTGGGCCAGGAGCGCCCCAGCAAGGGCGAGATCCTGCTCGGCGGCAAACCACTGGCCGGCGAGCCGGATGCCAGCCGTGGCGTGGTGTTCCAGCGCTACTCGGTGTTCCCGCACCTGCGTGTGCTGGACAACGTCGCCATCGGCCTGGAGCTGCCACGCTCCGCCCTGCTCGGCCGGCTGTTCGGCAGCGCCAAGCGCGCCGCCCGCGAACAGGCCGCCGAAATGTTGCAGAAGGTCGGCCTCGGCCATGCCCTGGACAAATACCCCAGCCAGCTTTCCGGCGGCATGCAGCAACGCCTGGCCATCGCCCAGGCGCTGATCATGAAACCCCGTGTACTGCTGCTCGACGAACCCTTCGGCGCCCTCGACCCCGGCATCCGCAAGGACATGCACGCCCTGCTGCTCGAACTGTGGCGCGAAACCGGGCTGACCGTGTTCATGGTCACCCACGACCTCGCCGAAGGTTTCAGCCTCGGCACCCGCCTGATGGTGTTCGACAAGACCCGTAACGACCCGCACGCGCCGAACGCCTTCGGTGCGCGCATCACCTACGACATTCCTCTCAACGAAGATCGCCGAGCCACCCGTGCCGCGCTCGACACGCTGCCGGCCCACCTGACCGACAGTTTGCCAACTGCCCAACAAGGAGTCCGAGCATGACTGCCTCTTTAACCCTGCGCCCCACCCTCTATGAGGAAACCGTCCCCGGCGGCGGCCACACCTCCTTCGTGCTCAAGCGCGGCCAGCTGCTGCGCCTCACCGATATCGAAGGCGGCGCCAACGTCAGCCTGCTGCTGTTCAATGCCGCCGAGAAAAGCGAGCGCCTCAACCTGCCCGATACCCTCAAGGGCCAGCACACCGCCAAGCTCACCGCCGGCCACTGCCTGTACTCGGACATGGGCCGCGTGCTGGCGGCGATCAGCGCCGACACCTGCGGCTGGCACGACAGCCTGGGTGGCGTGCTCAACGCCGAGGAAGTCGCCGAGAAATACGGCCAGGGCCGCTATCAGGAACTGCGCAATAGCTTCTTCCGCAACGGCACGGACAACCTGCTGGTGGAAATGGGCAAGTGGAACCTCGCCCTTCCGGACCTGCTGATGAACCTCAACCTGTTCAGCCGCGTGGACGTCGATGCAGACGGTGCCTTCCAGTTCCAGCCCGGCAACAGCCAGGCCGGCGATTACCTCGAGCTGTATGCGCCGATGGACACCCTGGTGGTACTCACCGCCCTGCAGCACCCGATGGACCCCAACCCGCAATACGCGCCCAAGCCGGTGCAGCTCACCTGGAGCCAGGTCGAGAGCGACGGCATCAGCGTGCTGTGCCGCACCTCGCGCCCGGAGAACGGCCGCGCCTTCCACAACACCGAACGCCAGTACCTCTGAGGGGGCCGACATGAGCCTGACCGCAAGCAACCTGCATCCCGAAACCGCCGTATTCCGCCACACCATCGCGGCGGGTGAGCCCTACCTGTTCGAGGTCAAGGCCGGCCAGACCCTGCGCCTGCATGACTTGGAAGGCAACCAGGCGATCGACACGCTGTTCTTCGCCGCCGCCAACCCGCGCGAGCGCTTCGACCCGCAGCGCACCCTGCGCAAGCAGAACAACGTCTACCTGACCACCGGCACGGTGCTCTACTCCAACCTCGGCAAGCCCCTGCTGACCATCGTCGCCGACACCTGCGGGCGCCACGACACCCTCGGCGGCGCCTGTGCCCAGGAAAGCAACACCGTGCGCTATGCGCTGGACAAGCGCTACATGCACAGCTGCCGCGACAACTTCCTGCGCGCCAGCCTGCACGATGGCCGCCTGGAGAAGCGCGACATCGGCGCCAACATCAACTTCTTCATGAACGTGCCGGTCACCCCAGAGGGCGGCCTGACCTTCGAGGACGGCATCTCCGCCCCCGGCAAATATGTCGAGCTGCGCGCCGAGACCGACGTGATCGTGCTGATCTCCAACTGCCCGCAGCTCAACAACCCCTGCAACGGCTGGAACCCGACGCCTGCCGAGGTGCTGGTATGGAACTGAGCCAACGCCTGCGCCGCATCCTGCTGCTGCTCTGCCAGAGCCGCTCGGGGCAATGCCTGAAGCCCACTCCCCGGCAAAAAGCCGATACGTAGGGTGGATCGGGGCGCGTAGCCGTCGCTCTTCACGTCCACCGATTGGTGAAAACGTAGAACGTATCATCGGGCACGCGCCGGTTTACCTCGTTACTCGAACGCCCCCCACGGACGACCGTGGTGCAGACCCAATACCGGCGGGACGGCCCGCCACGCCCTTCGAGGGTCAATGAACATGTTCGAAAAACTTCTGATCGCCAACCGCGGCGCCATCGCCTGCCGCATCCTGCGCACCCTGGGTGAGCTCGACGTCAAAGGCGTCGCGGTCTACTCCGAAGCCGATGTGGCCAGCCTGCATATCCAGCAGGCCGACGAGGCCTTCTCCCTCGGTGAAGGCCCGGCCGCGCAGACCTATCTGGTGGTCGACAAGATTCTCGCCGTCGCCAAGCAGACTGGTGCCCGAGCCATCCACCCGGGCTACGGCTTTCTCTCCGAAAACGCCGCTTTTGCCGAAGCCTGCGAAGCGGCCGGTATCGCCTTCGTCGGCCCCACGCCCGAGCAACTTCGGGTGTTCGGCCTCAAGCACACCGCCCGCGCCCTGGCCAAGCAGCATGGCGTGCCGATGCTCGAAGGCACCGAGCTGCTGGAAAGCCTCGATGCCGCGCTGGTGGCAGGCGAACAGGTCGGCTATCCGGTGATGCTCAAGAGCACCGCGGGCGGTGGCGGCATCGGCATGCGCGTGTGCCGCTCGGCAGGCGAACTCGCCGACGCCTTCGAGGCGGTCAAGCGCCTGGGGCAGAACAATTTCAGCGACAGCGGTGTATTCATCGAAAAATACATCCAGCGCGCCCGCCATCTGGAAGTGCAGGTGTTCGGCGACGGCCAGGGCGAGGTGCTCGCCCTCGGCGTGCGCGACTGCTCGGTGCAGCGGCGCAATCAGAAAGTGCTGGAGGAAACCCCGGCGCCCAATCTGCCCACCGGCATGGCCGACGAACTCTGCGCCGCCGCGATCAAGCTGGCCAAGGCCGTGAATTACCGCAGTGCTGGCACCGTCGAATTCGTTTACGACAGCAAGGGCGAGCACTTCTACTTCCTTGAAGTGAACACCCGTCTGCAGGTCGAGCACGGCGTCACCGAACAGGTGTGGGGCGTCGACCTGGTGCGCTGGATGATCGAACTGGCCGCCGGCGACCTGCCGCCGCTGAGCGAACTGGCGGCCAGGCTGCACCCCAACGGCCATGCCATCCAGGCGCGGCTGTACGCCGAAGACCCAGGCCGCGATTTTCAGCCCAGCCCCGGCCTGCTCACTGCCGTGGGCTTTCCCGAGGCCGATGGCAAGGCCCTGCGTATCGACACCTGGGTCGAGGCCGGCTGCGAGATTCCACCCTACTTCGACCCGATGATCGCCAAGCTGATCACCTGGGCGCCGACCCGCGAGCAGGCCAGCGCTGCCCTCGACAAAGCCCTGGCCGACTCGCTGCTGTACGGCGTGGAATGCAACCGCGACTACCTACGCCAGATTCTGGCCGATGCCCCCTTCGCCAGCGGCAAGCCCTGGACGCGCTGCCTGGAAAACCTGGTCTACCAGGCCAGCACCTTCGAGGTGCTCAGCGCTGGCACCCAGACCAGCGTGCAGGACTACCCCGGCCGCCTCGGCTACTGGGCGGTAGGCGTGCCGCCGTCCGGGCCGATGGACAACCGTGCCCTGCGCCTGGGCAATCGCCTGCTGGGCAACGACGAAGGCGCCGCCGGCCTGGAAATCACCATGAGCGGCCCTACCCTACGCTTCAACTGCGCCGCCGTGGTCGCCGTCACCGGCGCCGAGATTCCCGTCAGCCTCGATGGCGTCGCCCAGCCGCTGAACACCGCCCTGCTGATCGCAGCCGGCAGCACCCTGGCCCTCGGCACCATCGCAGGCAGCGGCGCGCGCAGCTACCTGAGCATTCGCGGCGGCATCCAGGTGCCGGACTACCTGGGCAGCAAGAGCACCTTCACCCTCGGCCAGTTCGGCGGCCATGGCGGCCGCGCCCTGCGCGCCGGCGACGTGCTGCACCTGCTGCCGCTGAGCGATACCAGCAGCGGTGCGCAACTGCCCGCCGAGCTTTGCCCGGCCTTGCCGGCGGTGCGTGAACTGCGGGTGATCTACGGCCCGCACGGCGCGCCGGAATACTTCAGCGAGCGCTATATCGACACCTTCCTCGCCACCGACTGGGAAGTGCACTTCAACTCCAGCCGCACCGGCGTGCGCCTGATCGGTCCGAAACCGGAATGGGTGCGCGACAGCGGCGGCGAGGCTGGCCTGCACCCCTCCAATATCCACGACAACCCCTACGCCATCGGTGCGGTGGACTTCACCGGCGACATGCCGGTGATCCTCGGCCCGGACGGCCCCAGCCTGGGTGGCTTCGTCTGCCCAGTCACCATCATCGAGGCCGACCTGTGGCAGCTCGGCCAACTCAAGGCCGGCGACAAGGTGCGTTTCGTTCCGGTGGATATCGCCACGGCACGGGCATTGGCCAAAGCCAGTGCCAGCGAATGCACCAGCCTGTGTAGGAACGACCGGGCGGCGCTCCGCTTCATTCGCGATGCAGGCGGCAGCGAAATCGCGGATAAATCCGCTCCTACAGGTACGGCCGTAGCCCGGATGCAATCCGGGGAGAACGCAGCGCCTGAGCCCCGGATTGCATCCGGGCTACAAAGCCCCATCGTGCTGGATATCGGCCACGCCGACACCCGCCTGGTCGCGCGCCTGTCCGGCGACACCCACCTGCTGCTGGAAATCGGTGCGCCGGAACTCGACCTGGTACTGCGCTTTCGTGGCCATGCGCTGATGCAGGCATTGGAAGCCAAAAGGCTCGACGGCGTGATCGACCTCACTCCGGGCATCCGCTCGCTGCAGGTGCACTACCAGCCGGAAACCCTGCCTTTGCAAGCGCTGCTGGATATCGTCGCGTGCGAATGGAACACCGTGTGCGCCGCGCGCGACCTCAGGGTGCCGTCACGTATCGTCCACCTGCCGCTGTCCTGGGACGACCCGGCCTGCCAGTTGGCCATCGACAAGTACATGACCACAGTGCGCAAGGACGCGCCCTGGTGCCCGAGCAACCTGGAGTTCATCCGTCGCATCAACGACCTGCCGAACCTGGACGAGGTGCATCGCACGGTATTCGCCGCCAGCTACCTGGTCATGGGCCTGGGCGATGTCTACCTCGGTGCGCCGGTGGCCACGCCGTTGGACCCACGCCACCGCCTGGTCACCACCAAGTACAACCCGGCACGCACCTGGACCGCCGAGAACTCGGTGGGCATCGGCGGCGCCTATATGTGCGTGTACGGCATGGAAGGCCCCGGCGGCTACCAGTTCGTCGGCCGCACCCTGCAGATGTGGAACCGCTACCGCGCAGTGGCGGCCTTCGACGGCAAGCCCTGGCTGCTGCGCTTTTTCGACCAGATCCGCTTCTACCCGGTCAGTGCCGACGAACTGCTGCGCATCCGCCGCGACTTCCCCCTGGGCCGTTTCGAGCTGCGCATCGAGCACAGCGAGCTGGCCCTGGCCGACTACCAGCACTTTCTCAGCGAGGAAGCCGACAGCATCGCCGCCTTCCGCGATCAGCAGCGCACGGCCTTCGCCGCCGAACGCCAACGCTGGATCGACTCCGGCCAGGCGCATTTCGAGAGCGACGAAGGCGTGGCCGAGATGACCGAGGATGCGCCGCTCGAGGCCGGCCAGCACAGCGTCGACAGCCATATCGCCGGCAACCTCTGGCAGGTGCAGGTCGAGGAAGGCGCCTCGGTCGAAGCCGGCGACGTGCTGGTGATTCTGGAATCCATGAAGATGGAGATCCCGCTCACCGCGCCGGTGGCCGGCATCGTCCGCGAGGTCCGCGTGCAGCCGGGCGCTGCGGTGCGCGCCGGCCAGCGGGTGGCCGTTATCGAACAGGCGTAAACGCCTCGACCGAGCGGCGCGAACAGCACGCTTCGCGCCGCTCGGCTTGCGCCCTGCCCAGCGCCCACCTAGCATGGTGGCCACCCCTCCAGAAGCCAGCACCATGCCGTCACCGTCCGTCCACACTGCCAGCGCTCGCTTGCGGCTGCTCGCCCTGCCGGGTCGGCTCGCCGCCGCTTGCACGGCCACTTCGGCCGCCGGCCACGGCTGGAGCGGTAACGGGGCCGCCAATGGCCGGCTGCGCGAGCCAGCCCAATGAACACCAACCTGTGCCCCGCCTGCGGCCAGCCCAACCGTTGCGCCCAGGCCGCGAGCGACAGCGAGGTGGCGCACTGCTGGTGCTTCGCAGTCGAGGTCCAGCCGCACGCGCTGCAGCAACTGCCGCCCGAGGCCTTGAACCGTGCCTGCCTGTGCCCGCGCTGCGCGGGTGCCGTGCATATCGCTGCTTCCCAAGAGCACGATCGCGAGCCCGACTGAACCATGCGCCTGGACCGCTTCCTGAGTAACTTCCCACGCTTCAGCCGGCAGGACAGCCGCCTGCTGATCAGCGCCGGCCGCCTGCGCGTGGACGGTGAGATCATCGTTGATCCGCGCGTCGATATCCGCGACTTCCAGCGCGTGGAACTGGACGACGAACTGCTGCAGGCCGGGCGCAGCGCGCGCTACTGGATGCTGCACAAACCGGTCGGCGTGGTCAGCGCCACCGAGCACGACGAACACCGCACCGTGCTCGACCTGCTCGACGAGCCGGACAAGCACGAGCTGCACCTGGCCGGGCGCCTGGATCTCAACACCAGCGGCCTGCTGCTGATCACCAACGACGGGCGCTGGTCGCGGCGCATCACCCAGCCCCAGCAGCGCAAGCCCAAGGTCTATCACGTCACCACCGAGCAGCCGATCACCGACGAGTATGCCGAGGTCTTCGCCCGCGGCCTGTACTTCGCCTTCGAGGACCTCACCACCCTGCCTGCCGGGCTCGACGTGCTGGACAGTCACCACGCCCGGCTGACCCTGTTCGAAGGCCGCTACCATCAGGTCAAACGCATGTTCGGCCACTTCCGCAACCGCGTCGTTGCCCTGCATCGCGAACGCATGGGTGAGATCGTCCTCGATCCGCAACTGGCGCCCGGCCAGTACCGCGCCCTCAGCGCAGCAGAAATCGCCAGCGTGTGAACTGCCGCCGCCGAGTGGCCTGGGTGCCGCGCAAAGGGGCTACCGGCTGGTGAGAAGAGCGCATGCCCAAGCCCGTTACCTCAAGCCCTGAAACCTGCGCTAACCAGCCAATCACAAGATCCTCCCGCCTGACATTGCCCTGTCATGTCCAGGCGCTTTCCTAGCTGGGTGACTTGCCCGGTTTACGGTTCGCCGTCAGCCAGGTTCATCTTTTGCGCCCGGAGGAATCCATATGAAGCCAGCAATCGCTGTCATCGATGTTCACAGGACGTACAAGGTACATACCGAGTTTCACGCCAACCCCTTGGCGCAGAAGACCATCATCCTGGTCAACGGCTCGCTGGCGACCACCGCGTCCTTCGCGCAGACCGTCAAATACCTCGCCACCCAGTTCAACGTGGTGCTTTTCGACCCGCCCTACGCCGGCCAGTCGCGGCCGCACAACCGCAACGACCACTGCATGACCAAGGAAGACGAAGCGGCGATCCTGCTCGACCTGATCGACCACTACGGAGCCCAGTACCTGATGTCGTTTTCCTGGGGCGGCATAGCCAGCATGCTCGCCCTCAGCCTGCGCCCGGCCACGCTGGAAAAGGCCGTGTTCGCGTCGTTCTCGCCGATCCTCAACGAGCCGATGCTCGACTACCTGAGCCGCGCCCTGGTATGCCTGAGCCAGGAGGACGGCGACCAGGTCGGTCACCTGATCAACACCACCATCGGCAAGCACCTGCCGTCGCTGTTCAAACGCTACAACCACAAGCACACCAGCCGCCTGAGCGCCCACGAATACCGGCAGATGTACGCCCACGTGCAGCAGGTGCTGCGCATGCAGGCCCACTGCCACCTGGACCGCCTGGGCGGCATCGACATCCCGCTGCTGTTCATCAACGGTGAACTCGACGAATACACCTCCGCCGCCGACGCGCGCCTGATGGCCCGCTACATCAACGCCGGCCACTTCGCCACGGTCAGCAACGCCGGCCACTTCATCGACATGGAACACAAGGGCGCCTGGCTGCAGACCCAGAACGCCCTGCTCGGCTTTCTGCAACACCACACCACCAGCAAACGCTTCACCGCTCACCCCGGCCTGCACGCCATGGCCGTATAAGGCGACCCAGAGGGGCCCGCGTTGCCCCGGCCGAACGCCATCGGGCAACCCGGGCTTCATTTCGTCGGCGGATTCGGGTATAAAGGCGCCCTCAAGCGGGCTTCGTATAATGGCATTACCTGAGCTTCCCAAGCTCATGACGAGGGTTCGATTCCCTTAGCCCGCTCCAGATCGGAAACATTAAAGCCCTGTTTTTACAGGGCTTTTTTGTGGACAACGTTTTGGGGTGTCGATAAGTGTCGAACAGATTGATCGCATCCTTAACGTTTCTCAGCTCCGCGCCAGACCATTTCCTGCTGATCCGCCCAGTTGAACCCCACACCACTCTACGTCTCTACCTCTCAGGAGCCTGCGAGACATAGATATGAATGACGTTGATCGTCCGGTGGTAGTAATTTGCGGTGCCAGCGCGGGTGTTGGCCGTGCGACCGCGCATGCCTTCGCTGCTGCAGGCTATGCCGTTGGTTTGGTCGCCCGCAGCGATGAGGGTTTGGCGCAAACGGTCGAGGAGTTGCAGTCTTACAACGTGGAGACGCTGGCGATCAGTGTGGACGTGGCGGATGGGGAAGCACTTGCCCAGTCGGCGCAACGATTCGAAGCGGAGCTCGGCCCGGTTGCCGTGTGGGTCAACTCGGCGATGGTGACGGTATTCGCCCCCGTCGAACAGCTGCTGCCGGACGAGCTCAAACGGGTCACCGAGGTAACTTACCTGGGCACCGTGCATGGCACCATGGCGGCGCTTTCGTTGATGCGCCCACGCAATCGTGGCGTGATCATTCAAGTGGGTTCAGCGCTTGCCTACCGCGCCATTCCACTGCAAGCCGCCTATTGCGGGGCGAAGTTCGCGGTGCGCGGTTTCACCGATTCACTGCGCTGCGAGCTCATCCATCAACGCAGTGACATCAAACTGTGCATGGTGCAACTTCCCGCCATCAACACCCCTCAGTTCGATTGGGCGCGCAACAAACTTGGCAAGCAGGTGCAGCCTGTGCCGCCGATCCACGATCCTCAGGTGGCTGCCCGTGCGATTCTCAGCGTCGTCAATGCGCCGCCGAGGGAGCTGTGGCTTGGCATGACCACCGTGAAGGCCATCATGGGCACGCTGTTGTTTCCAGGCCTGCTCGACCGGCTGATGGCACGCAACGCGTGGTCGGGGCAGATGGCGGGCGATGAGCAACTGCCGACCCAGCCAGGAAATCTGTTCGAACCGGTAAACGGCGTACACGAGGTGCGTGGGCGCTTCACCCGAAACTCGCGCCAGCGCGCGTGGGCGTTGAGTTCGAGCCGGGTAAGCGCAATCCTGGTGATCACTGCAGCGTTAGTGGTCTTGCTGTTGCTCTGATGGCGTGCGGACACGCCGGAACCAGCGGTAGCCGTATGGGTTGATCGACAGGTCGGCTGCTCGCTCGTCGCTGTAGGGCGCGTCCGCGAGTATTTCGGAAAATCCATCGAGGTCGATGACGATCTCGGCTGGCGTGCTGCCAAGGTTGGCCAGCATGAGCGAAGTGGTGTCCTCACCATGCGCGATGGCAAAAACCGCAGGATGCTGCACGTCGAGTATCTGCATGCGCTCCTGGCCGACTTCCGCCAGCTTGACGCGCAAGCGCAATAGCTGGGCTACCCGATTGAGCATGGACGCTGGGTCACCCTGCTGCTGCGCCACATTGAGCGTCGGATAGGCGAAGGGGCCCTGATCGATGACCGGCATGACCAGCTTGCCGGTCGCGCTGGAGAAGCCGGCATTGGGCGCGTCCGACCACTGCATGGGCGTGCGCACCGCAAGGCGCTCGGGAAGATCCAGATCATCGCCCATGCCGATCTCGTCGCCATAACGCAGCACCGGTGTGCCTGGCAACGACAGCAATAGCGCCTGAGCCATTAGCTGGCGCTGGACATCGCCGCTCACCATTGGCGCCAACCGACGGCGAATGCCGCGTCCATAAAGGCGCATGTCTTCTTCCGGTGCGAAGATGCGCATGACTTCGGCACGCTCGTCTTCGCTCAAGCGCTCAAGATCCAGTTCATCGTGGTTACGCAGCCAAACCGCATAGCCGGCGCTGGCTGGCGATGGCGGCCGGCGCTCGATAGCCCGCCGTAGTGGCTCCGCCTGCTCAGTCGCCAAGGCCAGGAAGATGTGGTTGTTGAGCCAGAAGTCGAGCACCAGGGCCATTCGTTGTCCGCCGCCGAGATAATGCGGAAAGCGCTCGGGTTCGACGTCTACTTCGCCCAGCAGAATCGCCTGCGAGTTGAAACGCATCATGACGGCATGCAGCCTTTCCAGGAGCCAGACGCCCTGGTCGTCCTGGCCGTGGCCGGCCTGCTCAACCATATGCGATGCCGCATCGAGGCGAAAACCATCGATACCCAGGGCAAGCCAGCGCGCCATGATCCGCTCGACTTCCTCGAGCACACGCGGGTTGGCCAAATTCAGATCCGGCTGATACCGATAGAACAAGTGCCGGTAGTATTGCCCGGCCTGCTCGTCCCATTCCCAGATGCTGTCTTCGACCGATGGGAAGATAGGCTGGTTACCGTCGTCCACTGGCACGTCTGACCAGATGAAGTAATCGCGATACGGGTTATCCCGGCTCTGCCGCGCCTTCACGAACCAGGGATGCTGATCAGAGGCATGCTGCACGACCAGCTCCAGAATGATGTGCATACCGCGCTGCTTGACCTCTTGAACCAACCGCTTGAACTGCGCCTCACTGCCGAAACGCGGATCCAGGGCGAGATGGTCGGTCACGTCGTAGCCGGCGTCGCGCCAGGGAGACTGGTAGATGGGCATCAGCCACAAGGTGCCAACGCCCAGGCTCTGCAGGTAATCGAGCTTTTCTATGATGCCGCCCAGATCCCCCCACCCATCGCCATTGCTGTCGAGAAACAGCGAGGGGTCGAGTTGATAGATCAACGTGTCGAGGTGCCAATGAGCCTTCATGCCGTGCGCCTGCAAAGAATTACCGCCTGCTCGGCTGCCAGCCAGCCGGTGAATGGCCGCCCTTCCCCCTGGCCATCGCTCGCCACCTGTAACGTCCAGGGCTCGGCAAGCGAAACGACCTGACTGGCCTCACTGAAATTGATACACACCAGGCGTTCGTCGTCTTCATGCTCACGCCGATAGGCCAATACCTGGGGGTGTGATGGCAGCTCTTGCCAATCGCCCAGCTGCAACGCCTTGCTGGTGCGTCGGCAGCTGAGCAGCCGTTGGTATAGCGCGAGGGTCGACGTCGGTTGCTGATGCTGGGCCTCTACCGACAACGGGCCGGCATGAAGCGAAAATGGCAACCAGGTCGGTGCCCCCGCCCAGCCGTGAGGCGCTTGCTCTGTCCACGGAAGTGGTGACCGGCTGCCATCGCGGCCGCCCGGGTCGACACGGTTGCGCTCGTTGAGCTCGATATCTTCCAACCCAAGCTCCTCGCCCTGAAAGATGAATGGTGTGCCACGCAAGCTGAGCAGCAATACGGCGGCGGCCTGGGCTCGGCGCAATGACCCACCGTAGCGGCTGCGATGGCGACTGACGTCATGGTTGGAGAGCACCCAGGTGGGCCATGCCAGCATCGCGCCCAATTCGTTTTCCACCTCACGGATACACAGGCGGAAAACCACAGGATCCCAGCCGGCGTCCAACGGCGGAAAGTTGAAGGACATATGCAACTCGTCGCTGGCGCCGTAATACGCGGCGACCTGCCGGGTCGAGCGAATGTTGACTTCGCCGATCAGCACACGCTCACCGGGATACTCGTCCACCAGACGCCGCAGGCCGCGAAGTACCTCATGGCTGTGAGGCTGGTCATTGATATGCACCATTGCCTCGCCAGCCAGACACCGCGGGTCGTCGTTGAAGTGAGGATCCTTGCCTACGCAATGCACCACATCGATCCGGAAACCATCCACACCGCGCTTGAGCCAGAAGTGCAGCACCTCATGCATAGCCGCAACGACTTCCGGGTTGTGCCAGTTGAGATCGGGCTGCTGCGGCAGGAAGAAGTGCAGATAGTATTGCTGGCTGCCCTCGTGCCAGGTCCATGCGCTGTTTCCACCAAAGGCGGCGCGCCAGTTGTTGGGCTGGTCACGCCAGACATACCAGTCACGCTTGGCACTGTCGCGGCCGGCACTCGACTCGATGAACCAAGGGTGTTGATCCGAGGTGTGGTTCGGGACGAAATCGAGCAGCACTTTCAGGTCTCGGCGATGAGCGTCGGCGATCAATGTATCGAGATCATCCAGGGTGCCAAACAGCGGATCAACGTCCGTGTAATCACAGATATCGTAACCGCCATCGCACATGGGCGAGCGAAACACCGGGGATATCCACAGCGCATCGACACCCAGGGTTTTCAGGTAATCGAGGTGCGCACTGATGCCACGGATATCGCCGACACCGTCGCCATTGCTGTCTGCAAACGAGCGCGGATATACCTGATAGATCACCGCGCTCTTCCACCACGGTGCGTCATTCGCCTTTGACATGCACACGCCTCGACTGGCTGGGTTGAGCAGCATCAACGCTGTTTGCGAAGCGCCTCGACCAGCTGCGCTTTGCTCATCGATGAGCGGCCACGAATGTCCTTGCTGCGCGCTTCTTTCATCAGGCTTTCCTTGGTTTGCGTTTCCAGCGAGGATGTGGATGACCGCGGCTTGCCTTCACGGGTCTTGGCGGCACGCTTGGCCGAGTCAGAGCGCGCTGTGCTCTTTTCGCTCGACGCGGTCTTCTTGCCCGAACCGCCTGACTTCTCACCACCGCCAGACTGCTTGTTGACGGTTGCCCAGGCGCGCGCTTCGGCTTCGTCACCGGACACGCCCTTGCTCTCATAGCTCTCCTCGATATGCTCGGCTTTGCGTTTTTGCTTGTCGGTGTATTTGTCTTTGCTTCCGCGTGGCATGGCGGTCACTCCTCAACGGGTCTAAGTACAGATGTTGAAAGTGATCCGGGAGCGGGAGTGCCGCTAGCTGGACGAATGGCTAACGAGCAAGACGAACCTTTCGTCGAAACGTCAGGCGATTTGATTCAACTTCACGCATGTGCAGTTCTCCGAAAAGAAACCACGACAGCAATTTTCCTTTGCACAGGAGAGACAGCAATGCGTACCTACCCGACTCCACCGTTCCCCGCCCAACCTCAGCCCGTGCCGGGCTCGCAGCGCAACATGCAGCCACAGCCGGATTGCGGCGAGCAGAGCTACACCGGCAGCGGCCGGCTCAAAGGCAAGGTGGCGCTGATTACTGGTGGCGACAGTGGCATTGGCCGCGCGGTGGCCATCGCCTTCGCCCGCGAAGGGGCGGACGTGGCCATTGCCTACTGGCAAGAAGATGAAGACGCCCGCGAAACCGCCAAGTGGGTCGAAGAGGCCGGGCGGCAGTGCCTGTTGCTGCCCGGCGACCTGGCCGACAAGGCGGTATGCCAGGACACCGTGGCGAAGACCGTGGAGCGCTTCGGCCGCATCGATGTTCTGGTCAACAATGCGGCCTTCCAGATGACCCGCCAATCGCTCGAGGACATCCCCGACGAGGAATGGCTGAGAACCTTCGACGTGAACATCACCGCCATGTTCCGTCTGTGCCAGGCGGCGGTGCCTTCGATGCCGCAGGGCGGCTCGATCATCAACACCACCTCGGTGAACTCCGACGACCCGACGCCCATGCTGCTCGCCTATGCAACCAGCAAGGGCGCAATCGCCAACTTCAGCGCCGGCCTCGCGCAACTGCTCGGGCCCAAGGGCATCCGGGTCAACAGCGTGGCCCCCGGCCCGATCTGGACGCCGCTGATCGTCTCGACGATGCCGCAGCAGGCGGTGACTTCGTTCGGTGGGCAGACACCCCTGGGCCGGCCGGGCCAGCCGATCGAGGTGGCGCCGATCTACGTACTGCTGGCCTCCGACGAAGGCAGCTACATATCGGGCTCACGGTATGCGGTCACCGGTGGTAAACCCATTCTGTAACCCGAATGATGCGCTGACCATGCCAAGCCCAGGGGATTACCTTGTTTAGAACGCGTGCCGCGCCTCCTGAACATGAACATCTGCCAACGGCCACGCTGCCTCAGGCCTCCATACTGCTGGCCTTGGCCGTGCTGGCCGTGATCTGCTCCGGCATCACGCCGCATAACCGGGTGGACTGGTTGCTCGAAAATGCGCTGCCGGTCGGGCTGTTGCTGGGGCTTGCCGCAGCCTGGCGGGCGCTGCGCCTGTCATTCGCGGCTTATCTGGCAATCCTGTTGATGATCGGGATACACGAACTGGGTGCTCATTTCACCTATGCCAAGGTGCCGTATGAGCAGTGGATTCAGCAACTCACGGGGCACTCGCTGGACTCGCTGATGGGCTGGCAGCGCAATCAGTATGATCGTCTGGTGCACTTCAGTTATGGCGCGCTGTTCTTCATTCCATTCTGGGAGGTTCTTTATCGGCGCACGCCCCTGCGTGGGGGCTGGCTGGCGTTGATGGCGGTCACTCTGATTCTGGCCACCTCGGCAATCTACGAATTGATCGAGTGGGTGGGCGGCCAATACCTTGGCAATGATCAAGCCAAGGCATTCCTTGCAACCCAGGAAGACCCATGGGATGCACAGAAAGATATGGCCTTGGCGCTACTCGGTGCGCTGATCACCCTGCTCCTGCAAACCGCCCTGGGGCTGCGCCGTCGCCCCTTGGACTAGGCTGGGCTGAGCTTCACTGTGCCTCCAGCCCTGCTCTAGCAGGGCTTTTTTTACGGACGCTGCGGGCTGTCCGGTTGCATGCCGCCGTACTTGAGCGCTCTGGCTGGAGCCGCCACGTGCAGAGGCACGGCTCGAATCGCTGGCCGGCTGTGATCAGGGTAGAATGCACCCATCGATTACAGGAACGACCAGACAGATGACCAATCCTTCCTTGCGCACGTTAGTAGTAATGCTTATTGCTTTGCTTTTTTCTAGCCTTTGTCACGCCGGGCAGGTGGTCGATGTGCTGGGCCGTAATGTGACGGTGACGTTGCCGGCCAAGCGGGTGGTGCTGGGGTTCAACTTCGAGGATTACGCGGCCGTCGGTGGCGAGCAGGCGTTCGACTCGGTGGTAGGGATTTCCCGCGGGGCCTGGGAGCGCAAGGTGCCGGAGAACTGGAAGCGTTATGTCGCGCATTACCCGAAGCTGGACACCCTGGCCGATGTCGGCGAGGTGGAGACCCAGAGCTTCTCGGTCGAGAAGGTACTGAGCCTGGAGCCGGATCTGCTGGTGCTGACCGATTGGCAATTCAAGGCGCTGCCCGATGAGGTCGCGCGGCTGGAGAAGGCCGGCGTGCCGGTGCTGGTGATCGACTACAACGCCCAGACCCTGGAGCGCCACGTGAACTCCACCCTGCTGCTCGGTGAAGTGACCGGCCAGCAGGCCCGCGCCCGTGAACTGGCTGATCTGTACAGCGCGGCGGTCAAGGATATCGAGGCGCGCATCGCCAAGGCCAACAAGCCCAAGCCGCGCATCTATATCGAGTTCGGCAACAAGGGCCCGGCCGAATACTCCTTCACCTACGGCAACAACATGTGGGGCGCCATGGCCGCCGCGGTCGGCGGTGACAATATTGCCGCGCCGTACGTGCAGGCCTGGGGCCAGATCAACCCGGAGCAGGTGCTGGTGGCGCGCCCGGAGGTGATCATCATTTCCGGCCGTGAAGACAACAGCAACCCCGCTGCCCTGTCCATGGGCCCAGGGGTAGACCAAGCCACGGCGCGCAAGCAGCTGCTGGCCTTCGCCTCGCGCCCGGGCTGGGCGGAACTGCCGGCGATTCGTGATGGTCGTTTGTACGGCGTTTACCAGGGCAGCTCGCGCAGCCTGGGCGACTTCGCCCTGCTGCAGTTCATCGCCAAGCAGCTGTACCCGGACCTGTTCGCCGACCTGGATCCGATGGCCAACTACATGGATTACTACCGCAAGTACCTGCCGATCCCGTTCGAGGGCACCTATGCCATCAGCGCCCATGAATGAGCAAAACGCCCTGAACCTCTCGCCGCTCGAGCGCGAGGCCATCGCCGAACACCGCCTGCGCGAGCGCAAGCGCTGGCGCAACTGCCTGCTGTTCACCCTGCTGTGCGGCGCCTGCCTGGTGCTGGATATCGCCACCGGTCCGTCGATGCTCTCGCCGTGGGACGTGCTGCGCTCGCTGCTGAACATCGGCGAGCGTGCGGCGATGACCGATACCATCGTGCATGACCTGCGCCTGCCCGTGGCGCTGATGGCGCTGGCCGTCGGCGCGGCGCTCGGCGCCGGTGGCGCGCAGATGCAGACCCTGCTCAACAACCCCATGGCCAGCCCCTACACCCTGGGCATGGCCGCCGCGGCCGGCTTTGGTGCGGCGCTGAGCCTGGCCTTTGGCAGCTTCGGCCTCGGCCCGCTGATCGGCGTGCCGCTGGGCGCCTTCGCCTGTTCGATGCTGGCGGTGGTGTTCCTGTTCGCGTTGGCCACCCTGCGCCACGCCGGCAGCCACACGATCATCCTCGGCGGCATCGCCATGCTGTTCCTGTTCCAGTCGCTGCTGTCGCTGGTGCAGTTCCTGTCTTCGCCGGAGCTGTCGCAGCAGATCCTGTTCTGGCTGTTCGGCAACCTCGGCAAAGCGACCTGGACGACCCTGAGCATCACCGCCGGGGTAACCCTGGTCTGCTGCGTGATCCTCATGGGTGACGCCTGGAAGCTGGCGGCCCTGAGCCTCGGCGAAACCCGTGCGGTGAGCCTGGGCGTGAACATCCGCGTGCTGCGCCTGAAGATCCTGATTCTGGTGGCGGTGATGACTGCCACGGCGACCAGCTTCGTCGGCGTGATCGGTTTCGTTGGCCTGGTGTCGCCGCATATCGCGCGGATGCTGGTCGGCGAGGACCAGCGCTTTTTGCTGCCGCTGTCGGCCATCTGTGGCGCCTTCATGCTGTCGGCGGCCTCGGTACTGTCCAAATCCATCGTGCCGGGCGCGCTGTTTCCCATCGGCATCGTCACCGCCATCGTCGGCGTGCCGTTCCTGCTCTGGCTGATCTTCGCCCCCCAGCGAGGCCGCACATGATCCAGCTCGACAACCTCGCCCTGGCCCGCTCCGGGCGCACCATCCTCAACGGCCTGAGCACCACCCTGCAGCCGGGCGCCATCCATGTGGTGCTGGGCCCCAACGGCACCGGCAAGACCACCCTGTTGCGCGCCATGGCCGGTGACCTGCCGCTGGCCGGCGGTGCCATCACCCATGGCGAGCACAGCCGCGGCGCCCAGGCGCCAAATCGCCGCGTACTGGAAGCCTGGCGGCGTGACTTCGCCTATATGCCCCAGGACTGCAGCACCGAGGTGTCGCTGTCGGTGCTCGAAGTGGTGGTGCTGGGCAATCTTGGCCAGATCGGCCTGCGCCTCGACGACGCGCTGCTGCAGCGCGCCATGGAGAAGCTCACCCAGGTCGGTATCGCCCACCTGGCCGGGCGCGGCATTGGCTCGCTGAGTGGCGGGCAGCGGCAGATGGCATTCTTCGCCCAGGTGCTGATGCGCGAACCGCAGGTGATGCTGCTCGACGAGCCGGTCAGCGCTCTGGATCTGCGCCACCAGATCGCCCTGCTCGACCGCGTGCGCCAGGAAACCCGCAGCCGCAACCTAGTGACCGTGGTGGTGCTGCATGACCTGAACCTGGCCTGCCAGTACGCCGACAACCTGCTGGTATTGGTCGACGGCACGCTGGCCGCCAGCGGCCACCCAGGCGATATCGTCACCGCAGAGTTGCTGCAGAGCACCTATGGCGTGGCGGTGGATATTCTGAAGGACCGTCAGGGGCGGCCGGTGGTGCAACCGCTAAGCGCTCAGGCCTTCGCCTGAGAACCTGTTCACGATCTTTATGCGCATGAAGCGGCAACTAAAAGGCAAAAGCGGCCTGTCGTAGGGTGGACGACGCTTCATCCGTCCACCGCTCTGCGATCGCAATGGTGGATGAAAAGAGCGTCATCCACCCTACATAGAGAACGGCTGTTTCCGCCGCTTAGCTGCCAAAATCGACGAATCTGACCTGAAAGATCATGAACAGGTTCTGAGCGCCACGGGTGATCAGAAGGTGTAGGTGAAGCCGGTCTGCACGGTGCGTGGCTCGCCCGGGTAGGCGTAGTTGTTCCACGAGCTTTCTTCGTAGCCCTTGTTGAACACGTTGCGCACGTCCAGGTTGAGGCGCAGCTGCTCGTTGACCTTGTAGAAGCTCAGCAGGTCGGTGACGGTGTAGTCGTCCATGGTGAAGGTGTTCGCGGCGGTCTGCCCGGCACGCTGGTCCACGTACTTGAGGTTGGCGCCCAGGCCCAGGCCACGCCAGAAGCCATCGCGGAACTCGTAGACGCTAAGCAGGTTGAAGGCGTTGCGCGGGATATTGGCCAGGTGGGTGCCTTTGGGCAGCGTGCTGTCCCGCGTGACCTCGGCATCCACATAGGCGTAGCCGCCGATCACCCGCCATTCAGGTGTCAGTTCGCCCGCCACGTTGACCTCGAAACCACGGCTGCGCACTTCTCCCGCGGCAATGCGGAAGTTGGGATCGACCGGGTCGGGGGTTTGCACGTTTTCCTTGATGGTGTGGAATACCGCGGTATCGATATTCAGCAAACCATCCAGCGCCGCCCACTTCATACCCAGCTCGTAGGCCTTGCCTTCTTCCGGGTCGAAGCCGCCACCCAGGCGCGCCGCGCCGGAGTTGGGCTTGAAGGATTTGGAAGCGTTGGCGTAGACGGCGACGCTGTCGGTCAGGTCATAGATGACGCCCACACGCGGGGTCACGGCGTTGTCGGCCTTTTGCCAGTCTGCGTTGTTTACCCGCAAGTCATCGTATTGATGCTCGAAGCGCTCCAGGCGCACGCCGCCCAGCACCTTGAGGCGCTCGGTCAGCGCGATCTGGTCCTGCACGAAGGCGGCCCAGGTCTTCAGGGTTTCATGGTCATGGGTCGGCGTGCGGGTCAGCGCTGGGCGCGGCTGGCCAAGCACCGGATCGAAGATATTCACCGGATAATCCGTGAGCCCACCCGGCGAGCGGCTGATGATCGAGCGGTAGTCGTAATCCTCGTACTCCACGCCGGTGATCAGGGTGTGGGCCAGGCCCGCCGTCTCGAAGTGGCCGGTCAGGTTCAGCTGGTAGTTGTGGTCGGTCCATTCCAGCTTGCGGTAGCTGAAGTTACGGCCCAGTGTCACACCATCGGCAGCGATGCCGTTGGCCTCGACCGCATTACCCTTGAGGGAACCGTCCAGGTACTGATAACCACCGGCCAGCGACCAGTCGTCATTGAGCTGGTGCTCGAAACGCAACTGCACCATGTCGTTGTCGTTGTGCAGCTTGTTGTCGGTGCCCTTCTCCCAGTAATAAGTCGAATGGCTGGGCGTGCCGCGCTGCCCGGGGAAGTGCGTGAGGCCACGGTCGAGCGGGTGGTTGTTACGCATGAAATCACCCTCGAGGGTGATGCGCGTGGCGTCGGTCACCTGCCAGCTGAGCACCGGGGCGATGCCATAGCGCTCGCTCTCCACATCGTCACGGAAGCTGTCGCCGCCCTCGCCCACCACGTTCAGGCGATAGGCCAGGCGGCCTTCTTCGTCCAGCGGGCCGCTGGTGTCCAGCGTGCCACGGCGCAGGCCCTGGTCGGTGAACTGGCTGCCGACGGTGGTGCGCTGCTCGTCCAGCGGCTGCTTGGTGACCACGTTGAAGGTACCGCCGGGGTCGCCACGGCCATACAGGGTGGCCGCAGGGCCGCGCAGCACTTCCACGCGTTCCAGGGTGTTGGCATCCGGCGAGTTGGGATAACCGCGGTTGATCGGGAAGCCGTTGCGATAGAACTCGGCGGAGGTGAAGCCGCGCACCGTGAAGTTGGTCAGCCCCTGGCCGCCAAAGTTGTTGGCGCGGCCAACGCCGCCGGCCTGGTCCAGCGCCTGCTGCAGGCGGGTGGCGGAGATGTCGTCGATCACGTCGCGCGGTACCACGCTGACCGACTGGGGCGTTTCGTGCAGGGCGGTATC
The DNA here is from genome assembly GCF_031119625.1 of Pseudomonas sp. G34. Taxonomy (GTDB): domain Bacteria; phylum Pseudomonadota; class Gammaproteobacteria; order Pseudomonadales; family Pseudomonadaceae; genus Aquipseudomonas. The sequence goes on along the minus strand of NZ_JAVHZV010000017.1, from coordinate 179,221 downwards.
GGTGCGCGTGGCGCTGGCCGAGCGAGTCGCCGCGTAGCCCTGAACCGGGCCGGTGGCGCTCTCTGCAGAGCCGGTGACGACGGAGTCGGGCAGCTCCAGCGTGCCGTCATCCGGCACGGTCAGCGAAGCGGCATGAACGCCGACGGAACACAGCGACAACAGGCAGATGGAAGCACGACGCCAACGCATGGGAGGTAATCCTCAGGGAGAAGGGCCGCGATTCTAATCCAGCTGAGACTGACTCACAATTGCATTAGATAATCACCCTTACCTCGAGGCGTCGCCGCATCAGCAAGGGCGGCATCGCCCGTCGTGGTGGCGATGCCGCCGCTTACCGATTACTTGAGCTGCGCCAGCAAGGCCTCGGCGGCGGCTTCGGAACTGGCCGGGTTCTGGCCGGTGACCAGCTTGCCATCCTCGATCACGAACGAGCCCCAGTCCTCACCCTTCTCATACTGGCCGCCGAGCTTCTGGAACTCGTCCTCGATCAGAAACGGCACCACGTCGGTGAGCTGCACGCCGGCCTCTTCGCTGTTGCTGAAACCGGTGACCCGACGGCCCTTGATCAGCGGGCTGCCGTCGGCCGCCTTGACGTGGCGCAGCGCACCCGGCGCATGGCAAACGAAACCAATCGGCTTGCCGGCACGCTCGAAGGCTTCGATCAGGGCGATCGACTCGGGCGACTCGGCCAGGTCCCACAGTGGGCCGTGGCCGCCTGGGTAGAACACGGTGTCGAAGTCCTGCTGGTTCACCGAGGCGAGCTTGACGGTGCTGGCCAACTGGCGCTGCGCTTCGGCATCGGCCTTGAAGCGGCGGGTGGCATCGGTCTGCGCATCCGCTGCGTCGCTTTTCGGGTCCAGCGGCGGCTGGCCGCCAGCCGGGGACGCCAGGGTGATCGTGGCGCCGGCATCCTTGAACACGTAGTAAGGCGCGGCGAACTCTTCGAGCCAGAAGCCGGTCTTCGCACCGGTGTTGCCGAGCTGGTCGTGGGAGGTGAGTACCATCAGTACGTTCATCGTGAATTCCTTACCTGTGGCGATGGGGTTCTGGGTTAGTGGTCTGAAACGGCAGAGAGTGCCCGCGCTTTTTTCGTTCACCCCAGGTAGCGGCAACCAAGAAATGGATGCCGGTCAACCTGAACCGCGCAAGAGCGCCAAAATGAAAAAAGGGGCAGCTACGCCTGTAGCTACCCCTCCTTTACCAACGGCTGAATACCGCCAGCTGTCAGCGCTTGTCCTTGCGCTTCTTCTCGGCCTTCTTGTGGTGGCTCATCAGGCGGCGTTTCTTGTTCACCTGGCGGTCGGTCAGGGTGTTCTTGTTGCCCTCGTAGGGGTTCTCGCCACCCTTGTACTCGATACGGATCGGCGTACCGACCAGCTTGAGCACGCGCCGGTAGGTGTTTTCCAGGTAACGGGAATAGGCGCGCGGCACGGCGTCGACCTGGTTACCGTGGATCACGATCAGCGGCGGGTTGGCACCACCGAGGTGGGCATAGCGCAGCTTGATGCGGCGACCGTTGACCAGCGGCGGCTGGTGCTCCTGCACGGCGTCCTCGAGGATCTGCGTCAGGCGGCTGGTCGGCCAGCGGGTGATCGCCGACTTGAACGAGGCCTGCACCGACTTGTACAGATGGCCAACGCCGGTGCCGTGCAGCGCCGAGATGAAGTGGATATCGGCGAAGTCGACGAAGAACAGCCGGCGTTGCAGCTCGGTCTTCACGTAATCGCGCTCGCTGGGCTCCATGCCGTCCCATTTGTTCAGTGCGATGACCAGCGCGCGGCCGCTCTCGAGCACGAAGCCGAGCAGGTTGAGGTCGTGGTCGACCACCCCTTCGCGGGCGTCCATGACGAACACCACCACGTTGGCGTCCTGGATGGCCTGCAGGGTCTTGACCACCGAGAACTTTTCCACCGCTTCGAAGATCTTGCCGCGGCGGCGCACGCCGGCGGTGTCGATCAGCGTGTACTTCTCGTCGTCACGCTCGAAGGGGATGTAGATGCTGTCGCGGGTGGTGCCGGCCTGATCGTAGACGATGACCCGATCCTCACCGAGCATGCGGTTGACCAGGGTCGACTTGCCGACGTTGGGGCGGCCGATGATGGCCAGCTTGATGCCGTCCTTCTCGCTCGGGCCGGGAATGCGCTTGGCTTCCTCGCCCTCGGCGACTTCCTCGGCCTCCTCGCCCTCTTCCGGCTCGCCGGCATCCTTGGGAAAGCTGCCCAGGGCGGCTTCGAGCATCTGGGTGATGCCACGGCCATGGGCGCCGGCGATCGGCAGGGCCTCGCCCATGCCCAGCGGCGAGAACTCGGCGCGGGCCAGGTCCGGGTCGAGGTTGTCGACCTTGTTGACCACCAGGAAGCTGCGCTTGTTGCGCTTGCGCAGGTGCTCGCCAATCATCTGGTCGGAGGCGGACAACCCGGCACGGGCGTCGACCAGGAACAGCACGGCGTCGGCTTCCTCGATGGCCTGCAGGGACTGCTCGGCCATCTTCGCGTCGATGCCTTCCTCGTCACCGGAGATACCGCCGGTGTCGATCACGATATAGGTGCGCCCCTGCCACTTGGCCTCGCCGTACTGGCGGTCGCGGGTCAGCCCGGAAAGATCCCCGACGATCGCGTCGCGGGTGCGGGTCAGGCGGTTGAACAAGGTGGATTTGCCGACGTTCGGCCGGCCCACCAGGGCAATTACGGGAACCATTCGGCTCTCCACTTCGTTATTTCAAAAAATACAAAAGCCGCTGCACAGGCAGCGGCCGCAAATCACGCACTATCCGCCTCGCTTGCCCGGCACGGCCAGGCAAGCGAAGCCGGGGCTCACTTGATGGTCAGCGCCACCAGTTTGCCGCCGTTGCCAAAGGCATACAGCCAGTCGCCGACCACCAGCGGACGGGCGCGCAGCCCGTCGCTGTCGATACGGGTACGGCCGACGAAGCGACCGTCGACCTGGCTGATCAGGTGCAGGTAGCCTTCCAGGTCGCCGAAGGCGACGTAGCTGGAGAACACCGCGGGCGACGACAGCTGGCGGCGTGCCAGGGCATCGTTGGTCCACAGTGCCGACGCGGAACGCTCGTCGATGCTTTCCACGGTGCCGCTGGCCAGGGTCACGTAAACGTTACCGAACCCCTGGGCCACGCCCATGGAGCTGGACGCTTCGCGTTGCCAGATCACCCGGCCGCTCTGCAGGTCCAGTGCCGCAACTCGGCCCTGGTAGCTGACCACGTACAGCTGGCCACCGGAGAGCAGCAGGCCGCCGTCGATATCGACGATGCGGTCGAGCTCGGAACGGCCCTGGGGAATGGCCACGCGCTGCTCCCAGACCGGGATGCCGCGCTGCGCGTCGAGGGCGATGACCTTGCCGCTGGACAGGCCGGCGATGGCCAACTGGTTGGTCAGCAGCGGGCTGCCGGTACCGCGCAGGGTCAGTACCGCCGGGGTGTTCTCGAAGATCCAGCGTTGCTGACCGCTGTAGGCATCCAGCGCGACGAGGGTGTCGTCCTGGGTCTGCACCAGCACGGTGTCGCTGCTGATCGCCGGTGGGGAGAGCACTTCGCTCGGCACACGGGCGCGCCATTTCTCTTCACCGCTGGCCGAATCCAGGGCGATCACCTCACCCTTGAGGGTGCCGACCACGATCATCCCGTAGCCAGCCGCCACGGCGCCGGAAACCGGAACCTCGAGCTCCTGCTTCCAGGCGACCTTGCCGGTGGTACGGTCCATGGCCACGACCAGGCCTTCGACGTCGGCGGCGAAGATCTGCTCGCCATCGACCACGGGCTCGAGCATGTTGTAGATGTCGCCCTGACCGTTACCGATCGAGCGGCTCCACTCTTTCTGCAGCTTCACTTCCTCGGTGAACTTGGGAAGCTCGGCAGGCGGCAGTTCTTTCTTGCTGTTGCTGCTGCAACCCACGGCCAGGACGGCCAGGGCCAACAGTGCGGCATTCTTCCAACGCATCACGTCATGCATCCCCTTTGGCCAGGTCGTCGATCTTCAGTTGCAGACCACCGACGGCAGCTTCTTCAGCCAGCGCGCCCTTGGCTTTCACATAGGCAGCGTGCGCGTCGTCGGTACGCCCCAGCTTCACCAGCAGGTCACCGCGAAGCTCTTCACGGCTGGCCAGGAAGGCCTGGTCGGCGTCGCCGTCGAGCAGCTTGAGCGCTTCGTCGGCCTTGTCCTGAGCGGCCAGCACACGGGCCAGACGCTGACGAGCGAGCTCGCCCAGGGTGTCGTTGGCCGGCTTGTCGACCACGCTGCGCAACTCGCTCGCCGCGTCGTCCAGCTTGCCGGACTCGACCGCCACCTTGGCCACGAACAGGCTGCCGTACTGGGCGTACTGGGTGCCACCGAAATCCTTCTTCAGCTCGCCAGCGAGCGCGGCCACCTTGGCGGCGTCCGGCTGGCCGCTCGGGGTCATGGCCGATTCCAGCAGCTGCTGATAGATCACCGATGCGCCCTGCGCCTGGTTGGTCTGGTACTTCTGCCAAGCCTGCCAGCCGAATACCGCGATCAGCGCCAGGGCGCCGCCCGCCAGCAGCGGCTTGCCGTTACGATCCCACCAGTCCTTCAGGCCGGCCAGTTCATCATCATCGCTGTTCAACGCCACCCCAATACTCCTTAATCGCTAAATCGCTCAAGCCTGCTGGGTGCAGGATGCCAGGTGGTCGGCAAGATCCGACCAGGCAATGCTTTGTTGTTCGCTGTCGTCGCGCAAAGGTTTGCAACCTACCACGCGCTTGGCCAGTTCGTCCTCACCGAGAATCAGAGCATACAGCGCTCCGCTCTTGTCGGCCTTCTTGAACTGGCTTTTGAAGCTGCCCCCGCCGGCATTGACCAGCAGGCGCAGCCCCGGAACCTGGTTACGGACGTCTTCGGCCAGGGCCAGTGCAGCCAGCTCGGCAGCCTCACCGAATGCACAGATGAAGGCATCGGCCGGGCGACGCAACTCGGTGGGCACGCACTGCAGGGTTTCCAGCAGCAGCACCAGGCGCTCGACGCCCATGGCAAAGCCCACACCCGGCGTCGGCTTGCCGCCAAACTGGGTGATCAGGCCGTCGTAACGGCCCCCGGCGCACACGGTACCTTGAGAACCGAGCTTGTCGGTCACCCACTCGAACACGGTGCGGCCGTAGTAATCGAGGCCACGCACCAGCTTCGGGTTGATCTCGTATTTGATACCGACGGCATCCAGCCGCGCCTTGAGGCCCTCGAAGTGCGCGCGGGACTCGTCGTCCAGGTAGTCATGCAGGGTCGGTGCGTCGGCGAGCAGCGCCTGGGTCTGGGCATTCTTGCTGTCGAGAATGCGCAGCGGGTTGGTGGTCAGGCGGCGCTGGCTGTCTTCGTCGAGCTGATCGAAGCGCTCGCGCAGATAGGCCACCAGGGCGTCGCGGTACACACCGCGGGCTTCGCTGGAACCCAGGCTGTTGAGCTGCAGGGTCACCGCATCGGCCAGGCCCAGTTGCTTCCACAGGCGCCAGGTCAGGGTGATCAGCTCGGCGTCGATGTCCGGCCCGGGCAGGTTGAACACTTCCACACCGATCTGGTGGAACTGGCGATAACGGCCCTTCTGCGGCTTTTCGTAGCGGAACATCGGGCCCGCGTACCAGAGTTTCTGCACCTGCCCGCCACCGGTAAGGCCATGCTCGAGCACCGCGCGCACGCAACCGGCAGTGCCCTCGGGGCGCAGGGTCAGGGACTCGTTGTTGCGGTCGAGAAAGGTGTACATCTCCTTGTCGACCACGTCGGTGCCCTCGCCGATGCCACGGGCGAACAGGTCGGTGAACTCGAGGATCGGCAGGCGGATTTCCTGATAGCCGTAGCTATCCAGCAAGGTTGCCAGGGTGGTTTCCAGATAGCGCCAGGCCGGGGTCTGCTGCGGCAGGATATCGTTCATGCCACGAATGGCTTGCAGGGACTTGCTCAATTGTTTTCCTTAAGCACGGATCAGCCGCGCACGATCACGGCCGCATCGGCGGCGACCTTCTCGGCCGCCTTTTCGCGGATCAGCTTTTCCAGCTCATCCACCAGGTTGGTATTGGTCAGCTTGGAGGCCGGCTTGCCGTCGATGTACACCAGGTTGTTCGGGCTGCCGCCAGTCAGGCCGATATGCGCTTCCTTGGCTTCACCGGGGCCGTTGACCACACAGCCGATCACCGCCACATCCAGCGGCACCAGCAGGTCTTCCACGCGGGTTTCCAGCTCGTTCATGGTCTTGACCACGTCGAAGTTCTGCCGTGAGCAGCTCGGGCAGGCGATGAAGTTGATGCCCCGCGAACGCAGGCGCAGCGACTTGAGGATATCGAAACCGACCTTGATTTCTTCCACCGGATCGGCGGCCAGGGAAATGCGAATGGTGTCGCCGATGCCGTCGGCGAGCAGCATGCCCAGGCCCACGGAAGACTTCACGGTACCGGAGCGCAGGCCGCCGGCTTCGGTGATGCCCAGGTGCAGCGGCTGGTCGATCTGCTTGGCCAGCAGGCGATAGGCCTCGACGGCCATGAACACGTCGGAGGCCTTCACACTGACCTTGAAGTCGGGGAAGTTCAGGCGGTCGAGGTGCTCGACATGGCGCAGCGCGGACTCGACCAGCGCCTCGGGCGTCGGCTCGCCGTATTTCTTCTGCAGGTCCTTTTCCAGGGAGCCGGCGTTGACGCCGATGCGAATCGGGATGCCCTTGTCGCGCGCGGCCTCGACCACCGCCTTGACGCGATCTTCACGGCCAATGTTGCCCGGGTTGATGCGCAGGCAGTCGACGCCCAGCTCGGCCACCCGCAGGGCGATCTGGTAATCGAAGTGGATGTCGGCCACCAGCGGCAGGTTGACCTGCTGCTTGATGCGGCCGAAGGCTTCGGCGGCGTCCATATCCGGCACCGAGACGCGCACGATATCGGCGCCCGCCGCTTCGAGGCGACGGATCTGCTCGACGGTGGCGGCAACATCATTGGTGTCGGTGTTGGTCATGCTCTGCACGGCGATGGGGGCATCGCCGCCGACCGGAACCGAGCCTACCCAGATCTTGCGAGAGAGACGACGTTTGATCGGTGATTCACCATGCATATTACTGCCCACCCAACTTCAAGCGTGCGGTTTCACCGGAGATATGCGGCGTCACGTCGACCGCGGCACCGTTATAGGTCACCTGAGCGCCGCGGGCAAAGCCCAGGCGCAGCTCCATGGGGGCCTTCCCACGGGCATCAAGACTGTCACCGGCGCGCTTCAGCCCGCTGGCGATGACCTTGCCGCTGGCGTCGGTCACCTGAACCCAGCAATCGGCAGTGAATTTCAAACTCACCAGGCCTTCGCCAGCGGCAACCGGAGCCTGCGGCTGGGCAGCCGTGCCAGCCGGGGCCTGGGCGCTCGGTGCCGCCGGCGCCGCAGGGGCAGCCGGCTCAGTTGGGGCAGCGGGTGCTTGCTGCGCTGGCGCGGCCTGCTCGGCTGGCGGGTTCTGTTCCAGCAGTTCGGTGGCGGTGGCCGGCGGCGTTTCGCTCGGGGCCTCTCCCTGCTCGGCCGGTACGCCTGGCAACGGCAGCTCGGTGCCCTGGCCCTGCGCCGCAGCGACGGCCTGATCTTCCGGCTCGTCAAGCGGATGAATTTGGGTGCTGCCATCGGCGCCTTCGACCTCGACATGACCCAGGCCGACGCTCTTCAGGTCATCGATCTGCCAGCCCTGTTCCTGCCACCAATAGAAGCAGGCACCGCCCACGCCGAGCAGCAGCAGGAAGCTGACCAGGCGCAGGATGCTCTGTGAATAACGGGTTGGCTCCTCGATCCGGCCCAGCGCGTGCACGCTGGCCCCGGTGGCGTTGCTGCCGGTGAACTGATCGAAATCGGCCACCAGCGGCGCCTGCTCCAGCCCCAGCAATTTCGCGTAGGCGCGGATGTAACCCCGGGAGAAGGTGTTGCCCGGCAGTTTCTCGAACTCGCCAGCCTCCAGCTGGCTCAGGCGCATCGGGGTGAGGTTGAGCTGGGTGGCGACTTCCGCCACCGACCAGCCTCGGCTCTCACGCGCTGCACGCAGGGCTTCTCCAGGATTGACGCGATGAGCTGCTGCAACTTCGGGTTGGGCCGCTTTCATCTTTGCTCCGACAGATATTGCTGATATTCCGGCGTACCGGGATAAAGACGTTTCAGCTGCAGGCCGAGGCTGGCAGCGCGGTCACGATCCTCGAAGATCGTGGCCAGGCGCGCGCCCAGCAACAAGCTGCGGGCGTTCTGCTCGGAAATGGCGCTGAAACTCTCGTAATAGCTGCGCGCCGGCACGTACTCGCGATCTTCGAAGGAGAGATTGGCCATCTCCAGCAAGGCACGCGGCTGGCGGCTGTTGAGGCGCAACGAGCGCTCGAAATAGGTTTTCGCCTGCTCGCGCTGGTTGAGCATCATGGCGGTCATGCCCATGTTCTCGAACACCCGGGCGCGCTCGGGGTAGAGGCTGTCTTCGGCGGCCAGGCTGTAGCGCTCCATGGCTTCCTTGTAGCGCTTCTGCTCGAACAGGAAACCGCCGTAGTTGTTCAGCAGCCGTGCATCCCTGGGGTTCTTGGACAGCGACTTGCGAAAATGTTCATCGGCCAGCTTGGGCTCCATCTCGCGCTGGAACACCAGCGCCAGAACGGCATGCGCATCGGGAGCCGAGGAGTCGATGTCCAGTGCGTTCTTCAGCGGCACCTTGGCCGGGCCGGTTTCGCCCTGCTGCAAATAGCCAATGCCCAACTGCACGAACGAGTCATACGCCTTCTTGCGGCCCTCGGACGTTTTCATCGGGTCGACATCGCCGGTGGAAACACAGGCGGTGAGCAGGCTGGCAGTCAGCAGAAACAGCAGGGAACGCAGCGCGGTCATGGAGATCCTCTCAGTTACGGCTGGCGGTGGAGCGCGGGGCATCCGAGTCGCCATTGAGCTGGCGTACGGCGATATAGCGCTCACTGCGACGGGTACGATCCATGACCTGACCAACCAATTGCCCACAGGCAGCGTCGATATCTTCACCACGAGTGGTGCGCACCGTGACGTTATGTCCGGCTTTTTGCAACAGTTCCTGGAAACGCCGAATGGCATTGTTGCTCGGCCGCTCGTAGCCGGAGTGCGGGAACGGGTTGAACGGAATCAGGTTGATCTTGCAGGGGATGTCCGCCAGCAGGGCAACCATCTGCTCGGCGTGCTCGAGTTTATCGTTGACGTCCTTGAGCAAGGTGTACTCGATTGTCAGCACACGTTTCTCGCCGAGGCCGGAAACGTAACGCTTGCACGCCGCGAGCAGCATCTCCAGCGGGTACTTCTTGTTGATCGGCACCAGTTGGCTACGCAGTTCGTCGTTCGGCGCGTGCAGTGACAGCGCCAGGGACACGTCGATCACTTCACCGAGCTTGTCGATCATCGGCACCACGCCGGAGGTCGACAGCGTGACCTTGCGCTTGGAAATGCCGTAGCCGAGGTCGTCCATCATGATCTTCATGGCGGCGACGACGTTGTCGAAGTTCAGCAGCGGCTCGCCCATGCCCATCATCACCACGTTGGTGACGGCGCGGTCGATCGTCGCCGGCACGCTGCCGAACGATTTGCAGGCGATCCACACCTGGCCGATGATCTCGGCCGCGGTGAGGTCGCTGTTGAAACCTTGCTTGCCCGTGGAGCAGAAGCTGCAGTCCAGGGCACAGCCGGCTTGCGAGGAAACGCACAGGGTGCCACGCCCACCTTGGGGGATGTACACGGTTTCCACGCAGCTGCCCGACGCCACGCGCACTACCCACTTGCGCGTGCCATCGGAAGAAATGTCTTCGCTGACCACTTCGGGCCCGCGAATGTAGGCAGCGGCCTCGAGCTTCTCGCGCAAGGCCTTGCCGACGTTGGTCATGGCGGCGAAATCATCGACGCCGAAGTGGTGAATCCACTTCATGACCTGACCGGCACGAAAGCGCTTTTCTCCGAGCTTCTCGAAGAACTGCTCCATTTCCGGCTGGGTCAGGCCCAGCAGGTTGATTTTGCCATTCGTGTCGGTCATGAACGTCACCTTCGCACGCGTCGCCTTAGCGAATGCGAGCGTTGATCTCAGTAGCGGAGAAGAAGTAAGCGATTTCGCGAGCAGCGGAAGCTTCGGAGTCGGAACCGTGAACGGCGTTCTCGTCGATGGAAACCGCGAAGTCAGCACGGATGGTGCCGGCAGCCGCTTCTTTCGGGTTGGTAGCGCCCATCAGCTCACGGTTCTTGGCGATGGCGTTTTCGCCTTCCAGCACCTGAACGATAACCGGACCGGAGGTCATGAAAGCAACCAGATCCTTGAAGAAGCCGCGCTCGCTGTGCTCGGCGTAGAAGCCGGCCGCTTCGCGCTCGGACAGCTGCAGCTGCTTGGAAGCAACGACGCGCAGGCCGGCTTCTTCGAAGCGAGTGGTGATCTTGCCGATAACGTTTTTAGCAACGGCATCCGGCTTGATGATGGAGAAGGTACGTTGAACAGCCATGTGAAACTCCAGAAACGGTGGATTAAAGCCAAAAATTAAACCCGCGAATTATACGCGGGTTCCAGTCAAAAGCATAAGAGCGATGCCCCAAGGTGGCACCTGCTCGGCATAAAAGACCGGCCATGAACCGGCCCCAGGATCACTGGGCTTCTTCGATCCAGGCCGCCTGAATGGCTTCGAGAACCTTTTCGCCGCCGCGCTGCGGGTCGTCGGAAAATTCCGGCAGCTCGACCACCCAGCGATGCAGCTGGACGAAGTTGACATAACGGGGGTCGACATCCGGCTTGCTGTCGGCGAGCTGGATGGCGATTTCGAGCACATCAACCCATTTCAGGCTCATGTCGTGGTTTCCTGATCAGTGCGGCGCTTCGGCAGCGTGATTGAGCGAATACTTGGGTATCTCGACGGTGAGGTCCTGCTCGCCGACTATGGCCTGACAGGCCAGGCGCGATTGCGCTTCCAGCCCCCAGGCCTTGTCCAGGTAATCCTCTTCGAGCTCGTCCGCCTCGTTCAGCGAATCGAAACCCTTGCGCACGATGCAATGGCAGGTGGTACAGGCACACACGCCGCCACAGGCGCTTTCCATCTCGATACGGTGCTCGTGGGCCAGCTCCAGAATCGAGGTACCGGAGGGTGCCTCGACCACTAGCCCTTCAGGGCAGAATTTCTCGTGGGGCAGAAAAGTTACCACGGGCATCGGTTATTCCTCGATCTCATTCAGGCTGCGCCCGGCCAGCGCGGCTTTAACCGTCGAATCCATGCGCCGGGCGGCAAAGGCATCGGTCACCTGCGACAGACGCTTGGTCTGCTGCTCGATGGCCAGGCCATCGGTGCCGGTCAACAAATCACGTAATTCCTGCATCTGCAGCTCGATGACCATGCGCTCTTCGGCGTCCAGCAAACGGTCGCCATCGACCTGCAGCGCACCGTCGACCGCCTCGAGCAGGCGCTGGGCATCGACCTGCTGCTCGCGCAACACGCGCGCTGCCTTGTCGCCACCGGCATGCTGGAAGGAGTCCTGCAGCATGCGCGCCACCTCGCCGTCGGTGAGGCCATAGGAGGGCTTGACCTGGATACTGGCTTCGACGCCCGAGGCGAGCTCGCGGGCACTGACGCTGAGCAGGCCGTCAGCATCCACCTGGAAGGTCACGCGGATCTTCGCGGCACCGGCCACCATCGGCGGGATGCCGCGCAGCTCGAAGCGCGCCAGGGAGCGACAGTCGCTGATCAGCTCGCGCTCGCCCTGCAGCACGTGAATCATCATGGCGCTCTGGCCATCTTTATAGGTGGTGAATTCCTGGGCGCGCGCCACCGGAATGGTGGTGTTGCGCGGAATCACCTTTTCCATCAACCCGCCCATGGTTTCCAGCCCCAGGGACAGCGGGATGACGTCCAGCAAGAGCAATTCTTCGCCGTCGGCGCGGCGGTTGCCGGCCAGGGCATCGGCCTGGATCGCCGCACCGATGGCGACCACCTGATCCGGGTCGATATCGGTCAATGGCTGGCGACCGAACAGCTCGCCGACCGCCTCGCGCACGCGCGGCACCCGGGTCGAACCACCGACCATGACCACTGCACCAACGTCCTCGACCTCGATACCGGCGTCGCGCACCGCGCGGCGGCAGGCTTTCAGGCTGCGCGCCACCATGGGTTCGATCAGCGCCTGGAACTCGGCACGGGACAACACACCCTGCCACTGCTCATGCACGACTTCGACGCTGTCAGCAGCGGTCAGCGCTTCCTTGGCGGAACAGGCCGTCTGCAACAGGCTGCGCTGGGCGCCGGGCTCGATATCGGCAGACAGACCCGCCTGCTCGACGATCCAGCCGGCGATGGCATGGTCGAAGTCGTCGCCACCCAGGGCGCTGTCGCCACCAGTGGCCAGCACTTCGAACACGCCACCGGTCAGGCGCAGGATGGAAATATCGAAGGTACCGCCGCCCAGGTCATAGATCGCCACCACGCCTTCGGCCTTCTGGTCGAGACCATAGGCCACTGCAGCGGCAGTCGGCTCGTTGAGCAGGCGCAGCACGTTCAGGCCGGCCAGGCGCGCGGCGTCCTTGGTGGCCTGGCGCTGGGAGTCGTCGAAATAAGCCGGCACGGTGATGACCGCACCGACCAGTTCGCCACCCAGGGTCGCTTCGGCGCGCTGGCGCAATACCTTGAGGATATCGGCGGACACCTCCACGGGGCTTTTCAGGCCCTGCACGGTATCGATGAACGGCATGTGCGACTCGCCCGCCACGAAGCGGTAAGGCAGTTGCTCACCCAATTGCTTCACATCGGCGAGGCCACGGCCCATCAGGCGCTTGACCGACAGGATGCTGTTGAAGGGATCACTGGCGGCCTGGAGACGGGCGGCCTCGCCGACTTCGACGCGATCGGCATGGTAGCGCACGGCCGAAGGCAGGATCAGGCGCCCGTTGCCGTCCGGCAGCGGCTCGCTGACGCCGCTGCGCACGGCAGCGACCAGGGAATTGGTGGTGCCCAGGTCGATCCCGACCGCCAGACGACGCTGGTGCGGTTGAGGGCTCTGGCCGGGCTCAGCAATCTGCAATAAAGCCATAGGTAGTCAGTGCTTATTTGAGTATCAGGCACGGCCACGGCAGCCGTACGAGCATTAATCGTCGAGGCGCTCTTCGAGCTGGCGCACCTCGTGGGAAAGCTTGTCGAGAAACTGCATGCGGCGCATCAGGCGTTCGGCCTCTTCTCGGCGCGCATCGTCCTCCCAAGCTTCGGCGAAGCGTTCGTTCAGCGCCTGCTGGGCCACTTTCAGGCGCCCCTTGAAGGCCGCCACACCCGCCAGATCGGCGTCGTCCTGCAGGTCTTCGAGCTCTTCGCGCCACTGCATCTGCTGCATCAGGAAGTCAGGATCCTGCACGGTGACTTCCAGTGGCAACTCGGGGCCACGCATCGCCAGCAGGTAACGCGCGCGCTGCGAATCGCTCTTCAGCGTGCGGTAAGCCTCGTTGAGGCTTGCCGAACGCTCGAGTGCCACGCGCTGTTCACGCTCGGAGGCATCGGCGAAACGATCCGGGTGCACGCTGCGCGCCAGTTCGCGATAACGGACGGCCAACTGTTCGAGATCCAGACGAAAACTCGGCTGCAACTCGAACAGGGCGAAGTGACAAGGGCCTGAATGCTTCATCAGATGTTGAAGCTTTCGCCGCAGCCGCACTCGCCGCGCACGTTCGGGTTGTTGAACTTGAAGCCTTCGTTCAACCCCTCGCGCACGAAATCGAGCTCGGTGCCGTCAAGGTAGACCAGGCTCTTGGGATCGATGATCACCTTGACGCCATGGCTCTCGAACACCTGGTCTTCGCTGGCGGTTTCGTCGACGAACTCCAACACGTAGGCCAGACCGGAGCAGCCGGTGGTGCGGACGCCCAGGCGGATGCCCTCACCCTTTCCGCGCCCATCAAGGGAACGCTGGATATGCTGAGCGGCAGCCTGAGTCATGCTGATAGCCATCGACAAACCTCCTTAGAGCAAACCTTTCTTCTGCTTGTAGTCGCGCACGGCCGCCTTGATGGCGTCCTCGGCGAGGACCGAGCAGTGGATCTTCACCGGCGGCAACGCCAGTTCTTCGGCGAGCTGGGTGTTCTTGATGGTTTCCGCCTCATCCAGCGTCTTGCCCTTCATCCACTCGGTGGCCAGGGAGCTGGAGGCAATGGCGGAACCGCAGCCGTAGGTCTTGAACTTGGCATCTTCGATGACGCCCTGCTCGTTGACCTTGATCTGCAGGCGCATCACGTCGCCGCAGGCCGGCGCACCGACCATGCCGGTGCCGACGTCCGGGTCTTCCGCGTTCATCTTGCCGACGTTGCGCGGGTTCTCGTAGTGGTCGATGACCTTTTCACTGTAAGCCATGTTATCAATCCTCTCTCATCAGGGGCCGCTCACCGGCAGCTTTTAGTGTGCTGCCCATTCCACCTTGGAAATGTCGACACCTTCTTTGAACATATCCCAGAGCGGCGACAATTCGCGCAGCTTGGTAACGGCCTCGCAGACCTTCTGCGCGGCGTAGTCGACTTCTTCTTCGGTGGTGAAGCGGCCGAAGGTGAAGCGAATCGAGCTGTGTGCCAGTTCGTCGTTGCGGCCCAGGGCACGCAGCACGTAGGAAGGCTCCAGGGACGCCGAGGTACAGGCCGAACCGGACGACACCGCCAGGTCCTTGAGGGCCATGATCAGCGACTCGCCTTCAACGTAGTTGAAGCTCAGGTTCAGGTTGTGCGGAACGCGGGCCGTCATGCTGCCGTTGATGTACAGCTCTTCCAGGCCGTCGACCTGTTTGAAGAAGCGGTCGCGCAGCGCCAGTACCTTGGCGTTTTCGGCGGCCATTTCTTCCTTGGCGATACGGAAGGCTTCACCCATGCCGACGCACTGGTGGGTCGCCAGGGTGCCGGAGCGCATGCCCCGTTCGTGACCACCACCGTGGGTCTGGGCTTCCAGGCGAATACGCGGCTTGCGGCGAACGTACAGGGCACCAACGCCTTTCGGGCCGTAGGTCTTGTGCGCCGAGAAGGCCATCAGGTCGACCTTGAGCTTTTGCAGGTCGATCTCGACCTTGCCGGTCGACTGGGCCGCGTCGACGTGGAAGAACACGCCACGAGCACGCAACAGTTCGCCGATCGCGGCGATGTCGTTGACGGTACCGATCTCGTTGTTGACGTGCATGATCGACACCAGCGTGGTGTCCTCACGCAGCGCCGCCTCGACCATGGCCGGGGTGATCAGGCCATCTTCGCCAGGCTCGATGTAGGTGACTTCGAAGCCCTCACGCTCGAGCTGACGCATGGTGTCGAGCACCGCCTTGTGCTCGATCTTCGAGGTGATCAGGTGCTTGCCCTTGCTGGCGTAGAAGGTGGCGACGCCCTTGATGGCAAGGTTGTCGGACTCGGTAGCCCCGGAGGTCCAGACGATTTCGCGCGGGTCGGCGTTGACCAGCTCGGCAACCTGGCGACGGGCGTTTTCGACCGCTTCCTCGGCCTTCCAGCCGAACACGTGGGAACGCGAAGCCGGGTTGCCGAAGTTGCCTTCGTTGGTCAGGCATTCGATCATTTTCTGCGCAACGCGCGGGTCGACCGGCGTTGTCGCGGAGTAATCCAGGTAGATTGGCAATTTCATTTTTTCGGTATCTCCTAATCAGGTATCAGGCCGGCGCCTTGCGTGCTCAATCGACGGTGGACGCTTCAATCTTATCCAGAAGGTGCGCCCTGCCGTTGCTGGCGCAGCGACGTTGATCCTGACGCTGGGCGACTTCCTGCACTTCACGGCGCGTGACCAGGTCGGCCAGGCTGATGCCGCTGAGAAACTCGTGAATCTGCTGGCTCAGGTCGCACCACAGGTGGTGGGTCAGGCAGATATCGCCGGAATGGCAACCGCCCTGCCCCTGGCAACGCGTGGCATCGACGGATTCGTTGACCGCGTCGATCACCTCGGCGACCTGGATGCCCTGCATGTTGCGCGACAGCTGATAACCACCACCCGGGCCGCGCACGCTGGACACCAGGCTGCCACGACGAAGCTTGGCGAACAGCTGCTCGAGATAGGAAAGGGAAATACCCTGACGCTCGGAGATATCGGCGAGGGATACCGGCCCATTCTGGGCATGCAGCGCCAGATCGAGCATGGCGGTCACGGCGTATCGGCCTTTGGTAGTCAGTCGCATGAAGGGTTACCAAGGATTCACAATGTGAGGCGATTATCCTCTTATCCGAGTATTTGAGTCAACTATAAGACCAACTAAAATACTCGGACTTTAGACACCCCTCCCCACGCCAAGCGGCGGCGGATCATAGCAAAGCCCGCCCCACCCCGCATCACACCGCCGGCTTGTCGCCCGACTCCTTGCAGACGCCGGCGAAATCCTCGTCACGCAGTTGCGGCATATCCTTGGCGCAGTAGTCACTGCCCAGCTCCCCCAGTGCACCGCAGATGCCCTCCAGGCGGCTGTCGACCGCATGCAGGTGATCGAGCAACTGGCCGATCGCACGGGCCACGGGGTCGGGCATGTCCTGGCTGACGCCGTAGGCATCGAAACCGAGCTTGTCGGCCATGGCCTGGCGTTGCGCCTCGATCCCGTCACCACCCTTGACGATGATCTTGGCGGGAATACCCACCGCGGTCGCACCGGCTGGCACCGCCTTGGTGACCACCGCATTGGAGCCGATCTTGGCACCGGCACCCACCGTGAACGGACCGAGCACCTTGGCGCCGGCACCCACCACCACGCCATCTTCCAGCGTCGGGTGGCGCTTGCCCTTGTTCCAGCTGGTACCACCCAGGGTCACGCCCTGGTAAAGCGTCACGTCATCGCCGATTTCGGCGGTTTCGCCGATGACGATACCCATGCCGTGATCGATGAAAAAGCGCCGGCCAATGACCGCCCCCGGGTGGATCTCGATACCGGTCAGCCAGCGGCTGAAGTTCGACACGCCCCGTGCCAGCCACTTCCAACCGGAGCCCCACAGCGCGTGCGCCGCACGATGCAGCCAGACTGCATGCAGCCCGGGGTAGCAGGTGACCACCTCGAAGGCATTGCGCGCCGCCGGATCACGATGAAAAACACCCTGGATATCTTCCCGCATGCGCTCAAACATCAGTCTTTCCCCGTTTGTGGTGCTCACCGCGCGCCGCCTTGAGGGTTTCGGTCAAGATGCCGCGCAAGATATTCATTTCCAGCCGGGTCACCTCGCTGCGCCCGTACAGGCGACGCAGGCGACTCATCAGATGCCGCGGGCTGGCGGGATCGAGAAAGCCGATTTCCACCAACGACTTTTCCAGATGCCCGTAAAAGGACTCCATTTCGTCCGCCGTCACCGGCTGATCACCCTCATCGGCGAGCCCTTCCTCACGCACCGGCGCCGGCACAACCTCGCGCGCCAAGGCCGCCATACGCACTTCGTAGGTCAGCACCTGCACGGCAGCCGCCAGGTTCAGCGAGCTGAATGCCGGATCGGAGGGAATATGCACGTGAAAATGACAGCGCTGCAGCTCTTCGTTGGTCAGGCCGGCGTGCTCACGCCCGAACACCAGCGCCACCTCGCCGCCTTCGACGGCCTTCTGCACCGCCGCCACGCCACACTCGCGCGGATCGATCAACGGCCAGGGAATGCGCCGCTCGCGAGCACTGGTGCCAAAGGCCAGGCTGCAGCCGACCAGCGCCTCTTCGAGGCAGGACACCACCTGGGCGCAATCGAGGATATCGCTAGCGCCGGAGGCCCGGGCCACCGCTTCGTCACTGGGAAACTGCCGCGGCTCGACCAGCACCAGGCGCGACAGCCCCATGTTTTTCATGGCCCTGGCCACCCCGCCGATATTGCCGGGATGACTGGTATTGACCAGTACCACTCGAATGTTCTGCAGCAAGGTAGAGGCCCGCGTCGGATAAATGAGGTGACAAATCTTACAGAAGCCCCCTTCTTTGTGCCACGCAGGCAACGGCCGGCACTTACCGCCCGAATCTTTTCTGCTAGAATGGCCGGCTTTATTACGACCCCAGGTGAACCTCCATGCAGCCCATGCTGAATATCGCCCTGCGCGCCGCCCGCAGCGCCGGTGAAATGATCTTCCGCTCCATCGAACGCCTGGATGTCATCTCGGTGGATGAAAAGGATGCCAAGGACTACGTGACCGAGATCGACCGCTCGGCCGAGCTGATGATCGTCCAAGCCCTGCGCAAGGCGTACCCGACCCACAGCTTCCTCGGCGAGGAAGGCGGCCTGCTCGAAGGCAGCGGTGAAGGCGCCGACTACCAGTGGATCATCGACCCGCTCGACGGCACCACCAACTTCGTGCGCGGCGTTCCGCATTTCGCCGTCAGCCTGGCCTGCAAATACCGCGGCCGCCTGGAGCACGCGGTGATCATCGATCCGGTTCGCCAGGAAGAATTCACCGCCAGCCGCGGCCGTGGCGCCGCCCTGAACGGTCGCCGCCTGCGCGTCAGCAACCGCAAGAGCCTGGACGGCGCCCTGCTCGGCACCGGCTTTCCGTTCCGCAACGACCAGCTCGACAACCTCGAGAACTACCTGGGCATGTTCCGCAGCCTGGTCGGCCAGACCGCCGGCGTGCGCCGCGCTGGCGCTGCCAGCCTGGACCTGGCCTACGTGGCAGCGGGCCGCTTCGATGCGTTCTGGGAATTCGGCCTGTCCGAGTGGGACATGGCAGCCGGCGCCCTGCTGATCCAGGAAGCGGGCGGCCTGGTCAGCGACTTCAGCGGCGGCCATGAATTCCTCGAGAAAGGCCAGATCGTTGCCGGCAACACCAAGTGCTTCAAGGCGGTACTGACCGCGATTCAGCCGCACCTGTCGGCTTCGCTCAAGCGCTAAGAATCAGCGAAAGTCTGCTGCGCGTCGGCACTGCGGCGTTAAAAGCAGGCTCGGAATGCTCATGTACAAAAGTACACTCCGCTTCCTCGCCTGCTTTTGCCTTGCATTGCTCTAGCTCGCTAGACTTTAAAACTGACTCATAAAAAAACCGGCCCAGGGCCGGTTTTTTATTGCCCATGAAAAAGGCGCTCCGGGGAGCGCCTTTTTACATCCGCCAGACGATTACTCGTCAGCTTCGGAGCTGGCAACTACCACCTTGCCGTCACGAACCGGAAGCTTGCTGCCCGGCTCTTCGTCCATGCGCACGCGACCGACCTTGCCATCCAGATCGTATTTCACGTCATAGCCAACGATCTTCTCGCTGGTGTCGTGGACGGTCTTGCAGCGGGTTTCGGTGGTGGTGTAGGTATCACGCGTCTGCATGCCTTCCTGCACCTTGTTGCCGGCGTAACCGCCACCGACCGCACCGGCAACGGTGGCAATCTTCTTGCCGTTACCGCCGCCCACCTGGTTACCCAGCAGGCCACCGACCACGGCGCCGATCGCCGTACCGGCGATCTGGTGCTGGTCCTGCACCGGACGCTGACGCGTCACGGCCACATCCCGGCATTCTTCGCGCGGGGTCTTGATGGTTTCGGTTACCGGCTTGACCGCCAGAACCTCGGCGTACTTAGGCCCGCTCACCATACTGTAGGTCGCGACGGCACCACCGGCAGTGACACCGACAGCACCCAGCACAGCACCAACCAACAATGACTTGTTCATGCGATTCTCCTGATCACAACTGCGGCGCCTATATGCGCCCTACTCCCAGCCTTGGAAAGGCAAAACGGGCGACAAGTTCCCTTGCCGCCCGCCTTTAGTGCAGTGCAGATGATGACCGAGTCACGCTTTAGGGGCGGTCGTCGACACCCTCGGCATCAGCCGCCGGAGGAATCAGATCCTCGGAGGTCAGCTTCAGCCAGATCAGCACCGGCGCACTGATGTACACCGAGGAGTAGGTACCCACTACCACGCCGATCAACAGGGTCAGCGCGAAGCCGCCCAGGCTGTCGCCACCGAATACCAGCAGCGCGACCAGCGCCAGGGCAGTCGACAGCGAGGTGGCGATGGTACGCAGCAGGGTCTGGGTCACCGAGACATCGATGTTCTCGATGATGTCGGCCTTGCGCATCATCCGGAAGTTTTCGCGAATGCGGTCGTAGATGATGATGGTGTCGTTCAGCGAGTAGCCCACCATCGCCAGCACCGCTGCCAGCACGGTCAGGTCGAAGGGCACCTTGAAGAAGGCCAGGATGCCGAGCGTGACGATGATGTCGTGGGCCAGGGAGCCAACCGCGCCGACCCCGAACTTCCACTGAAAGCGAAAGGCCAGGTACAGCAGGATGCCGCCCAGTGCCAGCAGCATGGCCAGGCCGCCCTGGTCACGCAGCTCCTCACCCACCTGCGGGCCGACGAACTCGACACGCTTGACCTCGAACGAGGTGTCGTCGATCTTGCGCAGCGCAGTGGCCACTTCGTTGCCCAGGTCGGGCGAGTCGCCGGCCAGACGCACCAGCACGTCGGTGGTGGAGCCGAAGCTCTGCACCACGGCGTCGTTGTAACCGGCCTGACCGAGCTCACGCTTGATCAGCTCCAGATCGGCGGGCTGCTCGTAGGTCAGCTCGATCAGGGTGCCACCGGTGAAATCCAGGCCGAAATTGAGGCCATGCTTGAACAGGCTACCCAGGCCGATAAGGCTGATAACCACGGTGACGGCGAACGCGATGTTGCGTATCGCCATGAACGGAATGCGTGAAGGTAACTTCATGATTTCACCTTAGATCCACAATTTCTTGAAGTTACGGCCACCGAAGATCAGGTTGACCATGCCGCGGGTGAACATGATCGCCGTGAACATCGAGGTGATGATGCCCAGCGACAGCGTTACCGCAAAGCCCTTCACCGGACCGGTGCCCAGTGCGAAGAGGATTGCACCGACCAGCAAGGTGGTCAGGTTACTGTCGAGAATTGCCGAATAGGCGCGATCGAAACCTTCATGGATCGCCCGCTGAACCGACAGCCCCCTGGCCAGCTCTTCGCGAATCCGCGAGAAGATCAGCACGTTGGCGTCGACCGCCATACCCAGCGTCAGCACGATACCGGCGATGCCTGGCAAGGTGAGCGTCGCGCCGATCACCGACATCAGCCCGACCAGCAGGGTCAGATTGAACGCCAGGGCGATGGTGGCCAGGACGCCGAAGAAGCGGTAAATGGCAATGATGAACAGCGACACGAAGATCATCGCCCACTCGGTGGACTCGATGCCCTTGACGATGTTCTCGGCACCCAGGCTCGGGCCGATGGTGCGCTCTTCGGCGAAGTACATCGGCGCCGCCAGGCCACCGGCGCGCAGCAGCAGCGCCAGCTCCGAGGACTCACCCTGGCCGTTCAGGCCGGTGATGCGGAACTGGCTGCCCAGCGGCGACTGGATGGTCGCCAGGCTGATGATCTGCTTCTCTTCCCGGAAGGAGTCGACCTGCACTTCCTGCTCGACGCCGTCGACCATCTGCTTCACGTAGCGGGTCTGCGGACGCTGCTCGATGAAGATCACCGCCATGCTGCGCCCGACATTGCTGCGGGTGGCGCGGTTCATCAGGTCGCCGCCATGGCCATCCAGGCGGATGTTCACCTGCGGACGGCCGTTCTCGTCGAAACTGGCCTGGGCATCGGTCACCTGATCACCGGTGATGATCAGCTCACGCTCGAGCTCTACCGGCGGGCGACCTTCCTCGCGGAAGCCGAACTGCTCGGTGGTGCCGCGCGGCGCATTCGGGTCGGCGGCCAGACGGAACTCGAGGTTGGCGGTCTTGCCGAGGATACGCTTGGCTTCGGCCGTGTCCTGCACGCCCGGCAACTCGACCACGATGCGGTTGGCACCCTGGCGCTGCACCAGCGGCTCGGCGACGCCCAGCTCATTGACCCGGTTACGCACGGTGGTCAGGTTCTGGCGAATCGAATACTCGCGAATTTCCGCGATCTTGGCCGGCGTCAGGGTGACGCGCAGCACCTGCTGGCCACCACGCTCCTGGGTTTCGAGATTGAAATCCTTGTAGTCCTTGCGGATCAGCTCTTCGGCCTTGGCCAGGGTGTCGCCATCGGCGAAGCCCAGCTGGATCGCGCCACCTTGCTGCGGCATGCTGCGGTAACGCACACGCTCCTTGCGCAGCAGGCTCTTGAGTTCGCCCTCATAGACCTGGCGACGAACCTCGAGGGCCTTGTCCATGTCGACTTCGAGCAGGAAGTGCACGCCGCCGGAAAGGTCGAGGCCGAGCTTCATCGGGCTCGCACCGAGGCTGCGCAGCCAGTCGGGCGTGGTCTGGGCCAGGTTCAGGGCCACCACGTAGTTGTCGCCCAGGGTCTTGCGCACAACGTCCTTGGCCGGCAGCTGGTCGCCCTGGCTGAGCAGGCGGATCAGGCCACTGCGGCCGTTCTCGCCGACGTTCGACGCCTTGACCTCGATGCCCGCCTCGGTCAGCGCCTTGCTGATACGGTCGAGATCGGCTTGCGCGATGGTCTGCGCCGAACTGGCCCCGCTGATCTGGATCGCCGGATCATCGGGGTAAAGATTGGGTGCGGAATAAATCAGACTGACGATCAGCACAACTGCGATCAGCAGGTATTTCCACAAAGGGTATTTGTTGAGCATGAATGACGCCGCCCGCTTATGACGCGGGGCGCAATATGCGCCCCGCGGGATGGATAAAACTGGAACAGAGACTTAACAGACCATTGAAGAAGCTAGGCGAGGCAGCCAGCGCAGGGCCGCTGGCGGCCCCACAGAGGCAGGCGAGGAAGCGGACTTTACTGGCGTAAATGAGCATTCCGAGCCTGTATCTAACGCAGCGATGGCAACACAGGTAGCTTCTCAACCGTGATCAGATGGCTTTCAGCGTGCCCTTGGGCAGGGTTGCCGCAACGGCTGCTTTCTGGATCTTCAGTTCGACGGTGTCGGACACTTCGATGACCACGAAGTCGTCGCTGACCTTGGCAACCTTGCCGGCGATGCCACCGCTGGTCACCACTTCGTCACCCTTCTGCAGATTGCCGAGCAGGCTCTTGTGCTCCTTGGCGCGCTTGGCCTGGGGGCGCCAGATCATCAGGTAGAAGATGACCAGGAAGCCGATCAGGAAGATCCACTCGAAACCGGTACCGGCCGGGCCGGCAGCAGGGCCAGCGGCATCAGCGTAGGCAGCGGGAATAAAAAAGCTCATTTGACACTCCTGTTGAAAGATCTTTTAGCCATCGAAAAATCAATCCAGCGGCGGCGTTGGCAGGCCGCGCCGGGCGTAGAAGGCATCGACAAAGGCGGCCAATGTACCCTGTTGAATTGCCTCGCGCAAACCAGCCATGAGGCGCTGGTAATGGCGCAAGTTGTGGATTGTATTCAACATGCTGCCGAGCATTTCGCCGCACTTATCCAAATGGTGCAGATAGGCGCGCGAGAAGTGTTTGCAGGTGTAACAGTCGCAGGTCGGATCCAGCGGCGAGTCATCGTGACGGTGGAACGCGTTGCGGATTTTCAACACCCCGGTGTCGACGAACAGGTGGCCGTTGCGCGCGTTGCGGGTCGGCATCACGCAGTCGAACATGTCCACGCCACGGCGCACGCCCTCGACCAGGTCTTCGGGTTTGCCGACGCCCATCAGGTAACGCGGCTTGTCGCTCGGCATCTGCCCGGGCAGGTAGTCGAGCACCTTGATCATCTCTTCCTTGGGCTCGCCCACCGACAGGCCGCCGATGGCCAGGCCGTCGAACTCCAGCTCGCTCAGGCCTTCCAGCGAGCGCATGCGCAGTGCCTCGTGCATGCCGCCCTGGACGATGCCGAACAGCGCCGCGCTGCTGTCGCCATGGGCGATCTTGGAGCGCTTGGCCCAGCGCAGCGACAGCTCCATGGAGGTCTTGGCCACATCGAACTCGGCGGGGTACGGGGTGCACTCGTCGAAGATCATCACGATGTCCGAGCCCAGGTCACGCTGCACCTGCATGGACTCTTCCGGCCCCATGAACACCTTGGAGCCGTCGACCGGCGAGGCGAAGGTCACGCCCTCCTCCTTGATCTTGCGCATCGCTCCCAGGCTGAACACCTGGAAGCCGCCCGAATCGGTGAGGATCGGCCCCTGCCACTGCATGAAGTCGTGCAGGTCGCCATGCCGCTTGATGACCTCGGTACCCGGGCGCAGCCACAGGTGGAAGGTGTTGCCGAGAATGATCTGCGCACCGATGGCCTCGATATCGCGCGGCAACATGCCCTTGACCGTGCCATAGGTGCCCACCGGCATGAATGCCGGGGTTTCCACCACGCCACGGGGGAACGTCAGGCGGCCGCGGCGGGCCTTGCCGTCGGTGGCGAGCAGTTCGAAGGACATGCGGCAGCTGCGCGTCATACTGAAACCTCGGGCCCGCGCGGTGCGGGATTGCGGGTGATGAACATGGCATCACCGTAACTGAAGAAGCGATAGCCCTCGGCCACGGCCTGGGCATAGGCCGCCATGGTTTCGGGATAGCCGGCGAAGGCCGAGACCAGCATCAGCAGGGTCGACTCCGGCAGGTGGAAGTTGGTGACCAGCGCGTCGACCACATGGAACGGCCGGCCTGGATAGATGAAGATGTCGGTGTCGCCGGTGAACGGCTTCAGCTCGCCATCACGGGCAGCACTTTCCAGGGAGCGCACGCTGGTGGTGCCCACCGCCACCACCCGGCCGCCACGAGCGCGGCATGCCTGTACGGCATCGACCACTTCCTGGCTGACCTCGAGCCACTCGCTGTGCATGTGGTGATCTTCGATACGCTCGACGCGCACCGGCTGGAAGGTTCCGGCACCGACATGCAGGGTGACGAAGGCGCTCTCGACGCCCTTCTCGCGCAACGCGGCCAAGAGCTCGTCATCGAAATGCAGCCCTGCCGTGGGCGCCGCCACGGCACCAGCCTTCTGCGCGTACACAGTCTGGTAGCGCTCGCGGTCGGCGTCCTCGTCGGGCCTGTCTATATAAGGAGGCAGCGGCATGTGCCCGACGCGCTCGAGCAGCGGCAGCACCGCCTCCTCGAAGCGCAGCTCGAACAGCGCATCGTGACGCGCCAGCATCTGCGCCCGGGCGCCGCCATCGATATCGATCAGCGAGCCCGGCTTGGGCGACTTGCTCGAACGCACGTGCGCCAGCACGCGGTGCTCGTCGAGCACCCGCTCGATGAGAATCTCCAGCTTGCCGCCGGTGGCCTTCTGCCCGAACAGCCGTGCCGGGATCACCCGGGTGTTGTTGAACACCATCAGGTCGCCGGGGCGCAGGTATTCGAGCAGGTCGGCAAACTGCCGATGAGCGAGTGCACCGCTGGCGCCGTCGAGAATCAGCAATCGGCTGGCACGGCGCTCGGCAAGGGGGTGACGGGCGATCTGCTGGTCAGGCAGATCGAAATGAAAGTCGGCAACGCGCATGATCGAAAAAGGTGTCGTACTGCAGGGCGGAGCAGCTTACCGGAATTCGCTTACGCTGACCACGCAAGCGCATTGACCAATGGCATCTTGCTCCCTATACTGCGCCGCCATTGTGCCCCGGTGGCGGAACCGGTAGACGCGGCGGATTCAAAATCCGTTTTCGAAAGAAGTGGGAGTTCGAGTCTCCCCCGGGGCACCATATATCCTTCAACTGTTGCCAATTTGTGACAGTTCGCACTGAAACAGTGCCGTGCATCGCCTCGTTGCACATGCTTGAGCCATTATAAAAACCCATCTGCAATTCGGACAAAGCCTCGCGATGATTACGTGGGTTTATGCGTGTCCGAAGGGTTGGCATTTGCGTAACAGTTAGCGTAGAGTTCAGCCACTGTGTTTGCATGGGTCGCCGAGAATCGTG
The DNA here is from genome assembly GCF_031119625.1 of Pseudomonas sp. G34. Lineage (GTDB taxonomy): Bacteria > Pseudomonadota > Gammaproteobacteria > Pseudomonadales > Pseudomonadaceae > Aquipseudomonas. The sequence continues at coordinate 153,554 of NZ_JAVHZV010000017.1, read as the reverse complement.
ACCTGATGCAGTAGATCGCTCTAGATCCGCTACATCCCGTTCGACTTCCATCACTCCTTGCAACCAGTCTTCAGTCCTCTACACATGGAGGCTGTCATCAACTCTAGTTCCAAGGATAAGAGACATGTCGAATCGTCAGAACGGTACCGTCAAGTGGTTTAACGACGAGAAAGGTTTTGGTTTTATCACTCCAGAAAGCGGTCCGGATCTGTTCGTACATTTCCGCGCTATCGAAGGTAACGGCTTCAAGAGCCTGAAAGAAGGCCAGAAAGTTAGCTTCGTTGCTGTACAAGGTCAAAAAGGCATGCAGGCTGACCAGGTTCAAATCCAGGAATAAGCCGCTGCTTGAAAAAACCCCTGACTCAGGTCAGGGGTTTTTTTATGCCTGCAACTTAGTATCCGCGCTTTGACCGCGCTTATGCATGCGAACCCGATATGCCGAAACCCACACTACGCCCGCAAGGCGACTTTCCTCCGGCAGGCCTTGGCCGGCGCCTGGCCGCCATGCTCTACGACGGCTTTCTGTGCATCGCCCTGCTGATCGTCGTGGGCTTCATCTACAAGCTCATCCAGATGGCCATCTACGGTGAGGCACAGCTGCGCCAATGGGCAGACGCCGGCGCCCTGGATCACGACCCACTGCTCGCCAGCCTGCTGCTGCTCAGCCTGTTCGCGTTCTTCGCCAAGTTCTGGACCCATGGCGGCCAGACCCTGGGCATGCAGGTGTGGGGCATTCGGGTACAGAATGCCGACGGCACGGCGATCAGCCTGTGGCAGGCGCTGTTGCGCTTTCTGATCGCCATGCTGTCCTGGCTGGCGCTGGGCCTTGGCTATCTCTGGACGCTGGTCGACAAGCGCAAGCGCAGCTGGCACGACCTGTACTCGGATAGCGTCATCGTGCGCCTGCCCAAGCACGCGCACCGCAGGTGACCCGCGTCGGCAGCCTATTTGAAGTAGAGCGAAACCGCGCCCTTTCCCACTGACGGGAAAGGGCACAGTGGGATCAGCCGGCCCGGCGCAGCAGCCAGAGCCCGGCAATCGCGCAGATGCCCGCTGGAATCAGCACGGCCAGCAGTGGCGAGAAGCCGAACACCAGGCTCGACGGGCCCAGCAGATCCTGGGCGATGCGGAACACGAACCCCACCAGTACGCCGGTGAACACGCGCTGCCCCAGGGTGACCGAACGCAAGGGGCCGAAGATGAAGGAGATGGCCATCAGCACCAGCGCAGCGGTGACCAGCGGCTGCAGCACCTTGGTCCAGAACGCCAGCCAGTAGTTGCCGTTGTTCAGGCCCTGCTCTTTCAGGTAATGGATGTAACTCCACAAGCCGGTGATCGACAGCGCCTCAGGCTCCAGCACCACGGTGCCCAGCAATTGCGGGCTGAGTTCGATATCCCAGCGCTCGGTCGGCGCCTTGACAACTTCGGTGCGGCGATCATGGAACAGCGTGGTCGCCACATCCTCCAGCTGCCAATAGTTGCCTTCGTAGGTGGCGCGGCGCGCAAAGCTGGAGGACTCCAGGCGGCGCTCGTCATCGAAGCGATAGCGGGTCACCCCGAACAACACACCGCCCGGCTGCACGGTGTTGATGTGCACGAACTCCTGCCCCTGGCGGTGCCACATACCGCGCTTGGCGGTTTGCGCTTCGCCACCACCCTGGGCCATGGCACGGCTGGCCTGGGCCTGGTTTTCGGTCCAGGGCGCCACGTATTCACCGATCAAGATGCCCACCAGCATCAGCGCCAGCATGGGCTTCATCACGCCCCAGACGATGCGCCCGATGGACACCCCGGCAGCACGCATGATGGTCAGTTCGCTGTTGCTGGCCAGGGTACCCAGGCCGATCAGGCACCCCACCAGCGCCGCCATCGGCAGCATGTCGTAGATGCGTCGTGGCGCCGTCAGCAGTACGTACCAGAGCGCATCGCCGATCCCGTAGTTGCCTTCGATATCGCCCAGCTCGTCGATCAACGCGAACAACAGGGCCAGGCCGACGATGATGCCGAGCACAGCCAGGATGGCGAACAGCACCTGCACGCCGATGTAACGATCCAGCTTAACCACGAGCATTCTCCCGACGGCTTACCAACTTCAGACGCAGCGGCTCCCAGTAGAGCAGCGCCAGGCCAACCAGCAGGAACAACAGGTGCACGCTCCACAGCCCGACGTAAGGCGGGATCCGCCCCTTGTCCAGCGCGCTGCGGGCCGCCACCAGCAGGCCGAGGTAGGTCATGTACAGGAGAATCGCCGGCAGCAGCTTGAGGAAGCGCCCCTGACGCGGGTTGACCCGCGACAGCGGCACGGCCATCAGGGTGACGATGAACACCAGCAGCGGAATCGACAGACGCCACTGCAACTCGGACTGCAGGCGCGGATCGTCGCTGCCGATCAGTTGCGAGGTCGGAATCGCCTCGCGCTCGCTGATATCCGCGGCCACCGACGGCTTGGGCAGCAGGACGCCATAGGTGTCGTACTGGATCACCCGGTAGTCGGCCTGCCCCGGATTGCCGTCATAGCGGTAACCGTTTTCCAGGATCAGGTAGCGGCTGCCGTCGGGCTGCACCTCCTGGCGACCACTCTCGGCGACCAGCACGCTGATGCCGCGATCCTTGGCACCGTCACGGGAGACGCGCTTGTCGGAAATGAAGATGCCGCCCAGCTCGGTGCGATCTTCCGACAGGTCACGGGTATAGGTGACCCGCGTGCCGTTGCGCATCGACTGGAAGCGCCCGGGCACCAGGGTATCGAACTCGGTGAGGGCATCCTGCTGATTGAAGATCTTGGCCACCTGGGTGACGCCCTGGGGCGCCAGGCCCATGCTCAGCCAGGCCACCAGCAGCGCCACCACCGCGGCGGGTGCCAGGCTGTAGAGAAACAACCGCTGCTGGCTCATGCCGGTGGCCGACAGCACGGTCATCTCGCTGTCCAGGTACAGCCGCCCGTAGGCCAGCAAAAAGCCCAGGAACAGGCCAAGGGGCAGGATCAGCTGCAGGAAACCGGGCAGGCGAAAGCCCATGATCAGGAACAGCACGCTCGGATCGAGTATCCCCTGGGCCGCCTGGGCCAGGTACTTGATGAAGCGACCACTCATGATGATTACCAGCAGCACGGCACTCACCGCACTCAGGGTAACCAGAACCTCTCGGGACAAATATCGGAAGACGATCAAACAGACACTCCAGGGTTGTCAGGCTCAGGCGGCTGTGCTCAAACTAGCCGAACTGCATGCTGGCCCGCACTTTCAAGCGAACCGGCGGAAAAAATTGTCGTCCATTATCCTGCATTCGCGACTCGTTGTCTTGGGGACACCACGCATGGAATTTATCGTCAAAAACGCTCGCCCGGAAACACTGAAAACCGCCACCCTGGTCATTCCGGTCGCCGAGGGCGGCAAGCTCGGCGCTACCGCCAAGGCAGTGGACGCTGCCAGCGGCGGCGCCATCGCCGCCCTGCTCAAGCGTGGCGACCTGGCTGGCAAGGCTGGCCAGACCCTGCTGGCTCACGGCGTGGCGAACCTCAAGGCCGAGCGCGTGCTGCTGGTCGGCACCGGCAAGGACGCCGAACTGTCTGACCGCCAACTGCGCAAATTGATCGCTGCCGTTTATGCCGCCCTGAAAAATCTCGGTGGCAGCGACGCCCTGCTGGCCCTCCAGGATATTCAGGTGAAGGGCCGCGACGCCTACGCCAAGGCTCGCCTGGTAGTGGAAAGCCTGGCCGATGCCGGCTATCAGTTCGACCGTTTCAAGAGCCAGAAGGCCGAGCCGGGTGCGCTGAAGAAAATCACCCTGATCACCGACAAGGCCGACACCGCTGCCGTCGAGCGTGCCACTCGCGAGGCGCGCGCCATCGCCATCGGCATGGCGCTGACCAAAGACCTGGGCAACATGCCGCCAAACATCTGCCACCCCAGCTACCTGGCCGAACAGGCAAAAGAGCTGGCCAAGGCGCACAAGAACCTCAAGGTCGACATTCTCGACGAGAAGAAGCTGCAGGCACTGGGCGCCGGCGCCTTCCTGGCCGTGGCCCAAGGCAGCGACCAGCCGCCGCGAATGATCGTGATGCAATACAACGGCGGCAAGAAAGGCGACAAGCCCCACGCCCTGGTCGGTAAAGGCATCACCTTCGATACCGGCGGCATCAGCATCAAGCCGGCTGCCGGCATGGATGAGATGAAGTACGACATGGGCGGCGCCGCCAGCGTGTTAGGCACCCTGCGCGCGGTGCTCGAGCTGCAGTTACCGATCAACCTGGTGTGCCTGCTGGCCTGTGCCGAGAACATGCCCAGTGGCGGCGCGACGCGCCCCGGCGATATCGTCACCACCATGAGCGGGCAGACCGTGGAAATCCTCAACACCGACGCCGAAGGCCGCCTGGTGCTGTGCGATACCCTGACCTACGCCGAACGCTTCAAGCCGCAGTCGGTGATCGACATCGCCACCCTCACCGGCGCCTGCATCGTCGCCCTGGGCAGCAACGTGTCGGGCCTGATGGGCAACGACGATGATCTGGTCAACCAGCTGCTCGCCGCCGGCCGCCAGGCCGATGACCGTGCCTGGCAACTGCCGCTGTACGACGAATACCAGGAGCAGCTGGACAGCCCGTTCGCCGACATCGCCAATATCGGCGGGCCGAAAGCCGGCACCATCACTGCCGGCTGCTTCCTGTCGCGCTTCACCAAGGCCTACAAGTGGGCGCACCTGGATATCGCCGGCACCGCCTGGGTCAGCGGTGGCAAGGACAAGGGCGCCACCGGCCGCCCAGTGCCGTTGCTCACCCAGTACCTGCTCGACCGCGTGCAGGCCTGATCGCCCGTAACCCGAGGGTGGCCGTCCCTGGCCACCCTCGCTCGCCGATGACGCAAACCCGTTTACTGACCGCCACTGCGCTTTTCGCTTGAAGCTTGCCGCTTGAAGCCCGACACTTTGCACATGCCCCGAATCGAATTCTACGTACTGTCGTCGGCCACTCCAGCCGAACGCCTGCGAGCTGCCTGCCAGCTCGCCGGCAAAGCCTGGCGCCATGGCCTGCCGGTGTTCCTGCGCGGTCACGACAGCGCGCAATGCCACGAACTCGACGAGCTGCTCTGGCGAGCCCGCCAGGAGAGCTTCATCCCCCACGGTTTGCATCAGGATGATCCGCAGGCGCCGGTGGTAATCGGTCTGGACGAAGAGCCGGCGGCGCAGCAGGCCGTGCTGATCAACCTCAGCAGCACGCTCAGCCCGCATATCGACCGCTTCAGCCGGGTGATCGAGATCGTCAACCAGGAACCCGACCTGCTGACCGCCTGCCGGGAGAATTTCCGCAGCTACCGGCAGCGCGGCTATGATCCCAAACGTGTCGAACTGTAGACCCCTGCCATGGACAACCTGAACCCGCCCCACAAACCCGGCGCCCTGCTCAGCGATCTCGAATCGATTCGCGAACTGCTCGACGACGACCTCGACCCGCCGCTGCTCACCGACAAGTTCGACCCGGACGACATTCCCGTGCTATCCGAGGTGGTGCGCGCCCCAGAACCGATCCCTGCCGCGCAGCCCGCCGCGCCTGGCAGCACCGCCGGCATCGCCTCGGAAGACGAACTGCGCCAGACCGTGCAGCGCGCCATCGGCCGCGACAACGAGATCAATCGCCTGGACACCGAACTGCGCGCCGCGGCGCAGCTGCTGCTGCAGGATGTGATCGACGATTTCGTGCCGCAGATCGAAGCCGAACTCAAGCGCCGCCTGCAGGCACGCCTCAATCGCCTGCTCCCCCCGCGCCGCTGATTGCCCTGCCCTGACCAGCACTTTTCCGCTCGACCGATAGCCGCGAGAGCGGAACAAAACTGCGCGGCGGTTGGTTATACTGCTCGGCTTTTCCGATCAGACGCCAGAAGGGTCCCGCCGCGCATGGACAAGACCTACCAGCCCCACGCCATCGAAACCGCCCTGTACGAAAACTGGGAGGCGAACGGCTACTTCGCTCCGCAGGGCTCCGGTGAGCCCTATACCATCATGATCCCGCCGCCGAACGTGACCGGCAGCCTGCACATGGGCCACGGCTTCAACAACGCGATCATGGACGCGCTGATCCGCTTCCGCCGCATGCAGGGTCGCAACACCCTGTGGCAGCCGGGCACCGATCACGCCGGTATCGCCACGCAGATGGTGGTGGAACGTCAGCTGGGCGCCCAGGGTATCGATCGTCATGATCTGGGCCGCGACAAGTTCCTCGACAAGGTCTGGGAGTGGAAAGCCGAGTCCGGTGGCAACATCACCCGCCAGATCCGCCGCCTAGGCTCCTCGGTGGACTGGTCGCGCGAGCGCTTCACCATGGACGACGGCCTGTCCGAGGCGGTCAAGGAAGCCTTCGTGCGCCTGCACGAAGACGGCCTGATCTACCGCGGCAAGCGCCTGGTCAACTGGGACACCAAGTTCCACACCGCCATTTCCGACCTGGAAGTGGAAAGCCACGACGAGAAAGGCCACCTGTGGAACCTGCGTTACCCGCTGGCCGATGGCAACAAGACCGCCGAGGGCAACGACTACCTGATCGTCGCCACCACGCGCCCGGAAACCGCGCTGGGTGACGCCGCCGTCGCCGTGAACCCGCACGACGAACGCTACCAGGCGCTGATCGGCCAGTACGTCGAACTGCCGCTGGTGGGCCGCCGCATCCCGATCATCGCCGACGATTACTGCGACCCGGAATTCGGTACCGGCTGCGTGAAGATCACCCCGGCCCACGACTTCAACGACTATGAAGTCGGCAAGCGCCACAACCTGCCGCTGATCAACATCTTCGACCAGGACGCCAAGGTGCTGGCCGGCGCGCAGATCTTCAACGTCGATGGCAGCGTCAACGCCCTGCTCGATGCCAGCCTGCCCGCCGAATACGCCGGCCTGGATCGCTTCGAGGCACGCAAGCAGATCGTCGCCGCGTTCGATGCCCTCGGCCTGCTGCAAGGCATCGACGACCACGCCCTGAAAGTGCCGAAGGGCGACCGCTCCGGCACCATCATCGAGCCGTGGCTGACCGATCAGTGGTACGTGTCCACCAAGCCGCTGGCCGAGAAGGCCATCGAAGTGGTCGAGAACGGCGAGATCCAGTTCGTGCCCAAGCAGTACGAGAACATGTACTTCAGCTGGATGCGCGATATCCAGGACTGGTGCATCAGCCGCCAGCTGTGGTGGGGCCACCGCATTCCGGCGTGGTACGACCAGGCGGGCAACGTCTATGTCGGCCGCGACGAAGCCGAAGTGCGCGCCAAGCACAACCTCGGCGACATCGCCCTGCGTCAGGACGACGACGTGCTCGACACCTGGTTCAGCTCCGGCCTGTGGACCTTCTCCACCCTCGGCTGGCCCGAGCAGACCGATTTCCTGAAGACCCATCACCCCACCGACGTGCTGGTCACCGGTTTCGACATCATCTTCTTCTGGGTCGCCCGGATGATCATGCTGTCGACCCACCTGACCGGGCAGATCCCGTTCAAGACCGTCTACGTGCACGGCCTGGTGCGCGATGGCCAGGGCCAGAAGATGTCCAAGTCCAAGGGCAACGTCCTCGATCCGCTGGACATCGTCGACGGCATCGACCTCGAGACACTGCTGGCCAAACGCACCAGCGGCATGATGCAGCCCAAGCTCGCCGAGAAGATCGCCAAGCAGACCAAGGCCGAATTCCCGGACGGCATCGCCAGCTACGGCACAGACGCCCTGCGCTTCACCTTCTGCTCGCTGGCCACCACCGGCCGCGACGTGAAGTTCGACATGGGCCGCGTCGAGGGCTATCGCAACTTCTGCAACAAGCTGTGGAACGCCGCCAACTTCGTCATCGAGAACACCGATGGCCAGGACACCGGCATCAATGGCGAAGCGGTCGACCTGTCACCGGTCGATCGCTGGATCATCTCCGCCCTGCAGCGTTGCGAGCAGGACGTGACCCGCCACCTCGACGCCTTCCGCTTCGACCTGGCGACTCAAGCCCTGTACGAATTCGTCTGGGACGAGTACTGCGCCTGGTACCTGGAGCTGGTCAAACCGGTGCTGTGGGACGAGAACGCCCCGCTCGAGCGCCAGCGCGGCACCCGCCGCACCCTGGTGCGCGTGCTGGAAGTGATCCTGCGCCTGGCGCACCCGTTCATGCCGTTTATCAGCGAAGAAATCTGGCAGCGCATCAAGGGCCAGGCCGGCGTCAGCGGCGACACCCTGATGCTGCAGCCGTGGCCGGTGGCCAATGAGGCCCGCATCGACGCCGCCGCCGAAGGCGACATCGAGTGGGTCAAGCAGCTGATGCTCGGCGTGCGGCAGATCCGTGGCGAGATGAAGATCTCCATGGCCAAGCGCATCGACGTGATCCTCGCCAACGCCAATGGCGAAGACCTGCGCCGCTTGAACGACAACGCCCCGCTGCTCAACAAGCTGGCCAAGTTCGAATCGGTGAAGGTGCTGGCTGCCGGCGAACAAGCGCCGATGTCCGCCACTGCCCTGGTCGGCGACATGCAGGTACTGGTGCCGATGGCCGGGCTGATCGACAAGGAGGCCGAACTGGCGCGCCTGGACAAGGAAATCCAGCGCCTGGAAGGTGAAGCCAAGCGGGTCGGCGGCAAGCTGGCCAACGAAGGTTTCGTCGCCAAGGCACCGGCCGAGGTGCTGGAGAAAGAGCGCGCCAAGCTGGCCGAGGCCGAGCAGGCGCTGGCCAATCTGGTGGAACAGCGCGGCAAGATCGCCAGCCTGTAAACCAGCGCGTAACGAAAAACGGCCTGCCGTGGTGAAAGCCCCGGTAGGCCGTTTTCGTTTATAGACAAGAGGTTTGTTATACCGCTCTGGCAAGCAGTATCCTCGAAGCCCACCACATGATGGGATCCCTGCAAATGCAAGTGAGCAAGACCAAGACCAGCTTCTACCGCCGGCTCTACGTCGCCTGGCTGATCGACAGTGGCGCTGCCGATAGCGTGCCGGCCCTGATGGCCGCCACCGGCATGCCACGACGCACCGCCCAGGACACCCTGAGCGCACTGGAAGAGCTGGATATCGACTGCCAGTTCCAGCAGCAGGAGGGCGAGCGCAACAACGCCGGCCACTACCTGATCCGCGACTGGGGCGCCATCGACAAACGCTGGATCGCCGCCAACCTGCAGCAGATCAAGGCTGTCCTCGGCTATCCCTGAAACACTGCAGGAAACTCATACGATCTCGCGCTAAGGCCTGAGTAACGGCCAAGGCAGCAGATCGGGGCAAGGAGCCAGAATGACCCTCGATTTACTCATGGTGCTCGGCCTGCTGTTCACGGCCGTGGTGCTGTTCGTCCTGAACAAGCCGCGTATGGACGTGGTTGCCTTGATGATCCTCGTCGCCCTGCCACTGACCGGTGTGCTGAGCATCCAGGAAACCCTGGCCGGCTTCGCCGACCCCAGCGTGATTCTGATCGCGGCGCTGTTCGTGATTGGCGAAGGCCTGGTACGCACCGGTATCGCTTATCGGCTTGGCGACTGGCTGGTAGCCAAGGCTGGCAGCAGCGAAACCCGCCTGCTGGTACTGCTGATGGTGGCCGTCGCCGGGCTTGGCTCGGTGATGAGCTCGACCGGCGTGGTGGCGATCTTCATTCCGGTGGTACTTGGTGTGGCGGCGCGGCTGAAGGTCGCACCGGCCCGGCTGATGATGCCCCTGGCCTTCGCCGGCCTGATCAGCGGCATGCTGACCCTGGTGGCCACACCGCCGAACATGGTGGTGCACAGCGAGCTGCTGCGCGCTGGCCTGCCGGGTTTCAGCTTCTTCAGTTTCACGCCGATTGGCCTGGCCGTGCTGGTGCTGGGTGTGCTCTACATGCTCGCCACGCGGCGCTGGCTGCAACGTGACGCCGATGGCGATACCTCTGCGCCGCCGCGCCTGACCCTCGCCGACCTGGCCGACAGTTACCGGCTCAGTGAGCGCGAGCGCCGCCTGCAGGTGCGTGCCGACTCGCCCCTGGCCAACCAGGCCCTGGACGAGCTGCAGTTGCGTTCGCAGTACGGCATCAACGTGATTGCCGTGGAACGCCAGCGGCAATTTCGCACCCTGCTGTTGATGGCTACCGGCAACACCCAGCTGCTGCCCGGCGACGTGTTGCTGGTCGACCTGGCCAGCCCCGCCATCGCAGTGCTCGGCGCCTACCAGGAGCTGGGCCTGGAGGCGCTGCCGCTGCGCAGCTCCTACTACAGCGTGCACTCCCACGAACTCGGCTTGGCCGAGGTGGCGTTGCCGCCGGAGTCGCACCTGCCGGGCAAGAGCATCCAGGAGTTGGGACTGCGCAGCCGTTACAAGCTCAACGTGGTCGGCTTGCGTCGCCATGGGCAGGCACTCGAAGGCTTGCTGGTGGACGAGAAGCTGACCCACGCCGACACCCTGCTGGTGGCCGGCAGTTGGAAGCAGATCCATCACCTGCAAAGCCTCAATCGGGATTTCCTGGTGCTCAGCCTGCCCGCCGAGGTCGATGAGGTGGCGCCCGCCGCGCGCAAGGCGCCCTACGCCCTGCTGAGCCTGGCGGTGATGGTCGGGCTGATGATCAGCGGCCTGGTGCCCAACGTGATGGCCGCATTGATCGGCTGCCTGCTGATGGGCGCCTTTCGCTGCATCGACATGCCCAGCGCCTACCGGTCGATCCACTGGCCGAGCCTGATCCTGATCGTCGGCATGCTGCCGTTCGCCCTGGCCCTGCAGAAAACCGGCGGCATCGACCTGGCGGTCAACGGCCTGGTGAGTGCGCTTGGCAACGCCGGGCCACGGGTGATCCTGGCCAGCCTGTTCGCGGTCACCGCGCTGATCGGTCTGTTCATCTCCAATACCGCAACCGCGGTGCTGATGGCGCCGGTCGCCATCGCCACCGCCCAGGCACTGGGCGCATCGCCACTGCCGTTCGCCATGACCGTCGCCCTCGCCGCCTCGGCGGCGTTCATGACGCCGATTTCATCCCCGGTAAACACCCTGGTACTGGGGCCGGGCCAGTATCGCTTCGGCGACTTCGTGCGCATCGGCGTGCCGTTCACCGTGCTGGTGATGATCGTCAGCGTGGTGATGGTGCCGTGGATATTTCCGCTGTAGTTCAAGCGCCAAAGAAGGTGTTTTTGTGGGAGCGCGCCATGCGCGCGAAATCGCGGGCACGGCCCGCTCCCACTGGGATATGCAGTTCAGCTCGCCGCAACACCAACAGCAAACCACCAAGCACACCACCACCACCTGTGGGAAAATGCCCGGCCCGCCACTTTCGCAATGATCAGCATGCCCAGCAAACGCCCGCCCAAACCGCCCGCCGCCTCCACTGCCAAAGGTCAGCTGCACCCCCGCAATCGCCATCAGGGCCGTTATGACTTTCCGGCGTTGATCAAGGCCAGCCCGGAGCTCGGGGCGTTCGTGATCATCAACCCCTATGGCAACCAGAGCATCGACTTCGCCAACCCGGCAGCGGTCAAGGTGTTCAACCGCACGCTGCTCAAGCAGTTCTACGGCATCAATCACTGGGACATTCCGGCCGACTACCTGTGCCCGCCGATTCCCGGGCGCGCCGACTACCTGCACTACCTGGCCGACCTGCTGGCGGGCGACAACGGCGGTGACATCCCCCGCGGCGCGGCAGTTCGGGCGCTGGATATCGGCGTGGGCGCCAATTGCATCTACCCGCTATTGGGCAACCGCGAATACGGCTGGCGTTTCCTCGGCGCGGACATCGCGCCCGAGGCCATCGCCTCGGCACAGGCCATCGTGCAGGCGAACCCGGGTCTCCGCGAGCCAATCGAGCTGCGCCTGCAGGCGGATGCCGGGCATGTATTCAAGGGGCTGCTGAACGCCGACGAACGCTTCGAGCTGACCCTCTGCAATCCACCCTTCCATGCCTCGGCCGCCGAAGCCGGCAGCGGCAGCAAGCGCAAATGGCGCAACCTCGGCAAACTCGACCCCAAGCGCAAGCTGCCGGTGCTCAACTTCGGCGGCCAGGCGGCGGAGCTGTGGTGCCCGGGCGGTGAGGCGGCGTTCGTGGCCCGGCTGATTGGGGAAAGCGCCGAACACCGCGACCAGGTGCTGTGGTTCAGCACACTGATCTCCAAGGCCGGCAACCTGCCGGGTGTGTACGCCACGCTGAACAAAGTCGGCGCCCTGCAAACCCGCACGGTGGAAATGAGCCAGGGCCAGAAGCAGAGCCGCTTTGTGGCCTGGAGCTTTCATACGGCCGAGCAGCGTCAGCGCTGGATGAGCGCCCGCGCCAGCGCCTGATCGCAGCCGCCCGGTCAGCCGGGGCGGCGCAACAGCATCAGCACCAGTGCCCCGACCAAACCTGCCAAGTACCCTGCTTTGAGCGTCCTGTTCCCGTGCATGCGCCTATCCTTGTTGGTCATGAGCCTCTGCCCAGTGGACGCAGACTTGGCATTACGCGACACATCGACTCACGCGGCGACTTGTCGACTGCAATGCGCGAACTGCAGCCTCACGCGTCTTTTTCGTCCATAATCGCCGCCCTCGAAAAGCTGCCGGGTTGCCTCCGGCCCTGAAAGGACGATTCCATGCTGCGCATCACCGAACTGAAACTGCCCCTCGACCATGCAGACGACGCCCTGCGCCCGGCCCTGGTCGAACGCCTGGGTATCGACGACAACGAGCTGCTGGAACTCAGCGTGTTCAAGCGCAGCTACGATGCCCGCAAGAAATCCGGCGACATGCCGTTCATCTACACCCTGGATTTCAGCGTGCGCGACGAGGCCGGGCTGCTGGCGCGCTTCGCCGACGACCGCCATATCGGCATCGCTCCGGACGTGCGCTACAAGCCGCTGAGCATTGCTGCCGAACAGCAACCGGCCCAGCGCCCGCTGGTCATCGGCTTCGGCCCGTGCGGCATCTTCGCAGCGCTGATCCTGGCGCAAATGGGCCTCAAGCCCATCGTCCTGGAGCGTGGCAAGGAGGTGCGCCAGCGCACCAAGGACACCTGGGGCCTGTGGCGCAAGAAGGTGCTCGACCCCGAGTCCAACGTGCAGTTCGGCGAAGGCGGCGCGGGCACCTTTTCCGATGGCAAGCTGTACAGCCAGATCAAGGATCCCAACCACTACGGGCGCAAGGTGCTGGAAGAGTTCGTCAAGGCCGGTGCGCCGGAGGAGATCCTCTACGTCAGCAAGCCGCATATCGGCACCTTCCGCCTGACCGGCGTGGTGGCCACCATGCGTGAAGAGATCAAGGCCCTCGGCGGCGAAGTGCGCTTCCAGCAGCGCGTCAGCGATGTGCTGATCGAAGACGGCCAACTGGTCGGCGTGGAGCTGGAAAGCGGCGAGCAGATACACAGCCGCCACGTCATCCTGGCCCTTGGCCACAGCTCGCGCGACACCTTCCGCGCCCTGCACGCGCGCGGCGTGTTCATGGAAGCCAAGCCGTTCTCGGTGGGTTTCCGCATCGAACACCCGCAGTCGCTGATCGACCGAGCACGCCTCGGCAAATACGCCGGTCACCCGAAGCTCGGCGCCGCCGACTACAAGCTGGTGCACCACGCAAAAAACGGCCGCTCGGTGTACAGCTTCTGCATGTGCCCGGGCGGCACCGTGGTCGCGGCCACCAGCGAGCCACACCGGGTGGTCACCAACGGCATGAGCCAGTACTCGCGCAACGAGCGTAACGCCAATGCCGGTATCGTGGTCGGCATCACCCCCGAGCAGGACTATCCCGGCAGTCCGCTGGCCGGTGTGGAATTGCAGGAGCGCCTGGAAGCCCACGCCTACGTGCTCGGCGGCAGCAATTACGAAGCGCCGGGGCAACTGGTCGGCGACTTCATCGCCGGCAGGCCAAGCACCGCACTGGGCAGCGTGGAGCCGTCCTACAAGCCGGGGATCAAGCTGGGGGATCTGGCGCCCTCGTTGCCGGATTTCGCCATCGAGGCGATCCGCGAGGCCTTGCCGGCGTTCGCCAAGCAGATCAAGGGCTTCGACCTGCACGATGCGGTGCTGACCGGTATCGAAACGCGTACCTCGTCACCACTGCGCATTACCCGTGGCGAAGACCTGCAAAGCCTCAACGTGCGCGGACTGTTCCCGGCCGGTGAAGGCGCAGGCTACGCCGGCGGCATCCTGTCTGCCGGTGTCGACGGTATTCGTGTGGCCGAGGGCGTGGCACGGGCAATCCTTGGCGAGAACGCCGGCTAACCGGTCAGGCCAAGGGGCGCGCAGCAACGCTGACGCGCCAGGCCGCTCAGGATTCCCAGGGGCGACCGCGGGTGCGCCTGACCAGTTTGACCTTGTCCTGCATGGCCGCCTTGGCCAGCATGTGCGCGCTGACCGGCGCGGTGATGAACAGGAACAGGGTGATCAGCAGTTCGTGAATGCTGAGCCCCTGCGACTGGTTACCAAAGAAGATCATCGAGGCCACGACCATGGCGCCAACGCCCAGGGTGGTGGCCTTGGTCGGGCCGTGCAGGCGGGTGAAGAAATCCGGCAGGCGATACAGGCCGATCGCGCCGATCAGCGCGAACGAGCAACCCACCAGCAAGAAGAATGCGACCAGTGCTTCGATCCAGAATGGCATGCTGACGATCCTCCGTTCAGTCGATGATTTCGCCGTGCATCATGTGCTTGCCCACCGCCACGGTGCCGACGAAGCCCATGATGGCGATCAGTAGCGCGGCCTCGAAGAACAGATCCGATTGCAGCCAGATACCGAACAGCACGATCAGTGCCAGCGCGTTGATGTACAGGGTATCGAGCGCCAACACGCGATCCGGCATCGACGGCCCACGCACCAGCCGGACCACGTTGAGTACCATGGCAAGGCCCATCAGGGCCATGCAGAAGGGAATCACGATATCGAGCATTCGAAAATCTCCAGCAGCGGCGCTTCGTAGCGCGACTTGACCTGCGCGATGATGTCATCGCCGTCCGCCGCATCCAGCACGTGCAGCAACAGCGTCTTGTGATCGGCGCTGAGCCCCGAGGATACGGTACCTGGCGTCAACGACAGGATGCACGCCAGCACGCCCAGCAAGAACTCGTTCTCGATGCGCACCGGCACCTCGACGAAGGCCGGCCTGAGCCTGCGCGTCGGGCCCAGTACCAGGCGCGCCACATGAATGTTGGCCACCAGGATGTCCCACAGCACCATCAGGATGTAACGGCACAGCTTCAGCGGACGGCGCAGGCGCGGCACGTCGAACATGAAGTCGCGGCACAGCAGCATGATGCCCCAGCTGAGAAAGGCGCCCAGCACCAGGTGCCCGAGACTCGGCTTGTTGACCAGAAACAGCCAGATCACCGTCAGCATCAGGGTAAATATGGGGTGAGGAAGCCAGCGCTTGAGACTCATGCTCCACCTCCGCGTACCAGTTGCAGGTAAGCGCCAACGTCCAGCAACTGCTCAGCCGTGGCCTGGGTGTAGGCGTACACCGGTTGCGCCGCCACCACCAGCAACGGGCTGCAGGCCAACAGGCCGATGGCAGCCAACGTACGCACGCTATCGAGTTCGGGCTTGGCGACGGCCTCGTCCGCAGTGCGCCAGAACAGCACGCTGCCCGCACGGGACAGGGCGACCAGCATGCCCAACCCGCCGATCAATACCACCGGCCAGAGCTCCAGAGCCTGTTGCCCGGTGCCAGCGGCGCGCAGCAGCATCACCTTACCAAGAAACCCCGAAAATGGCGGTAGCCCGGCCACCGACACTGCGGCGATAAAGAACATCGCCCCCAGCAATAGCGGGTTGGCCAGCCGTGGGCCGGTGCGCAGGCGCCCACCCAGTTCGCCGCGCTGACGCGCGACCAGATCGGCGAGCAGGAACAGTGCTGCACAGATCCAGCTGCTGTGGATCAGGTAGAACAGCGCGCCGCTCAGGCTATCGGCGGTGCCCAGGGCAATGCCGGCCAGCAAGGTGCCGACCGAGACGATGACCAGGTAACCGATCAACCGCTCGAAGCGGCGAACCGCCAGCGCACCGATAACCCCCGCCACCAGCGTCAACATCGCCACCGGCCAGAGCAGGTCGTCGACCAGGTGGGCCAGGCCGCCGGCCTGGTTGCCGAACAGCAGTGTGAACACCCGCACGATCGCATACAGGCCCACCTTGGTCATGATCGCGAACAGTGCCGCGACCGGAGCGGTAGCCGCGGCATAGGCGCTGGGCAGCCAGAAATACAAGGGCAGTATCGCCGCCTTGAGGCCGAACACGATCAGCAGCAGGAAGCCGGCAGCGGCCAGCAGCGGCTGCCGCTCGGCATCGGCTTCGGCGATCTTGAGCGCCAGGTCGGCCAGGTTCAGGGTGCCGAGCAGGCCGTAGAGGATGCCGATACCGATCAGGAACAGCGACGAGGCCACCAGGTTGAGCACCACGTAGTGCACGCCGGTCTTGATCCGCTGCGCCCCACCGCCGTAGACCAGCAGCGAGTAGGAGGCGATCAGCAGGATCTCGAAGAACACGAACAGGTTGAACAGATCGCCGGTCAGGAACGCGCCATTGATGCCCAGCAGCTGGAACTGGAACAGGGCGTGGAAATTGGCACCCCGCTCGTCGTCGCCGCGCACCGCGTAGAGCATCGCGAACCCGGCCAGCACGGCGGTGGTCACCAGCATCAATGCCGACAGGCGATCGAGCATCAGCACGATGCCGAACGGCGCCTGCCAGTTGCCCAGCGCATAGAGCTGCAGCTCACCGCTATCGGCCTGCAGCAGCAGCCAGATGCTGATCGGCAGCAACGCCCAGGTCACGGCCAGGGAAAGCACGCGCTTGACGCGCAACGAGAGGTAGGAACGTACCAGCAGCAGGCTGCCGGCGAGCATTGGCAACAGGATTGGCAGGATCAGCCCATGGTTCATCAACGCGGCTCCTCGCCATCCACATGGTCGGTGTGCAGCTCACCCAGGGCACGCAATGACAGCACCACCACGAAGGCCGTCATCGCGAAGCCGATGACGATCGCGGTGAGCACCAGCGCCTGGGGCAGCGGATCGCCGTGCTCGGCGCTCTTGCCGATGACCGCCGGCACGCCGGTGCCGAGGCGCCCCATGGCGAACAGGAACAGGTTGACGGCGTAGGAGATCAGGGTAAGCCCCATTACCACCGGGTAGACCCGCGCACGCATCAGCAGATACACGCCCGCTGCGGTCAGCACGCCAAGGGTCAGGGCGTAGAGCGCTTCCATCAGTGAACCTCCTTGCTGGATTCGTCCTGGCTGACATGGCCAATGTTGGAAAGGATCAGCAGCGTCGCCCCCACTACCGTGAGGTACACACCGAGGTCGAAGAGCAGCGCCGTGGCCAATTCGAACTTGCCGATCAGCGGCAGATGGAAATAGTCGAACGCCGAGGTCAGGAACGGTGCGCCGAACGCCAGGCTGCCCAGGCCGGTCAGCGCGGCGATGAGAATGCCCAGGCCGGCCATGGAGTGGTAACTCCAGCGCAGCCGCTGCTGGGTCCACTCGACGCCATGGGCAACGTACTGGAGGATCAGGGCGATGGCGGTGATCAGACCGGCGATGAAGCCGCCGCCCGGCAGGTTGTGGCCGCGCAGGAAGATGAACGCCGACACCAGCAGTGCCATGGGCATCATCAACCGGGCGATCACATCGAGGATCATGGGGTGGCTATCGGTCGACCAGAGTTTGCCATTGCGGTCGGTATCCGGGTGCGGCAGGTGCAGCCCGGCCAGCAAGCCGTAGATGCCGACCGCGGCGATGGCCAGCACGACGATCTCACCCAGGGTATCGAAGCCGCGGAAGTCCACCAGAATCACGTTGACGACGTTGGTGCCGCCGCCGCCACTGACGCTGTTTTCCAGGAAGAACGCCGAGATGCTGTCGTACGGACGGGTCATCACCGCGTAGGTCAGCAAGGCGATGGCGATACCGGCACCGCCCGCCAGGGCCACGTCGCGCAGCCCGCGCAGGCTGCTGGACTCCTGCGGCGTGCGGTCGGGCATGAAGAACAGCGCCAGCACCAGCAGGATGATGGTCACCACCTCCACCGACAGCTGGGTCAGGGCCAGGTCCGGCGCCGAGTAGCGGGCGAAGGCCAGGGCCACCATGAGCCCGGCGCAACTGAGCGTCATCAGCGCCTTGAGCCGGTTGCGGTGGAACACCACGGTGAGCACGGCCATCAGGCAGAGGATCAGCATGCCCAGTGCGGTTATGCCATCCACCGGCGACAACGGTACCCCACCATCGAGTTTCTTGAGCTCCGACAGCGCCACCACCAGCAGCACCAGCGCACTGAGCAGCAACAGCGCGATGTAGCGCTGCAGCGAGCCGCTCTCGAGCAGGTGGGTCAGGCCACGGGCACTCTTTACCAGGCGGTAGATCACGCGTTCGAAAACATCCTTGGCGTCCACCGTCGGCATGCCGTTGTACCAGCGGAACAGGGGCTCGCGGCAGGCGTAGACCAGCACCCCGCCGGCCAGTGCCACCACGCTCATGGCCAACGGCAGGTTGAACCCGTGCCAGATCGCCAGGCTGTATTGCGGCGCCTCGCCACCCAGGCTGGCCGACACCGCGGCGCTCAGCAGCGGTGCCACGGTATACGCGGGCAGCATGCCGACCAGCAGGCACAGGAACACCAGGATCTCCACCGGAATCTTCATGTAGCGCGGCGGCTCATGGGGCGGATATTTGGGCAGGTCCTTGGGCTCGCCATTGAAGAACACGTCGTGAATGAAGCGCAGCGAATACGCCACCGAGAACACCCCCGCCAGGGTTGCCGCCACCGGAATCATCCAGTTGAAGATGCCCAGCAGATCCTGGCTGAGCGTTTCGCTGAAGAACATTTCCTTGCTCAGGAAGCCATTGAGCAGCGGCACACCGGCCATCGCCGAGGCCGCCACCATGGCCAGCACCGCGGTGTGCGGCATGTATTTCCATAGCCCGGCGATGCGCCGCATGTCGCGGCTCCCGGTTTCGTGGTCGATGATGCCGGCAGCCATGAACAACGACGCCTTGAAGGTGGCGTGGTTGATGATATGGAACAGCGCCGCCACGGTCGCCAGTTCGGTATCGAGGCCGAACAGCAGGGTGATCAGGCCCAGGTGGCTGATGGTCGAGTAGGCCAGCAAGCCCTTGAGGTCATGCTGGAACAGCGCCATGCAGGCGCCGAACAACAGCGTGACCATGCCGGTCATGCTGACCATGTAGAACCACCAGTCGGTGCCGGCGAGCACCGGATAGAGGCGCGCCAGCAGGAACACCCCGGCTTTGACCATGGTGGCCGAATGCAGGTAGGCCGATACCGGGGTAGGCGCCGCCATGGCCTGGGGCAGCCAGAAGTGGAAGGGAAACTGCGCCGACTTGGTGAACACGCCAAGCAGAATCAGGGTCAGGGCCACGGGGTACAGCGAGTGGGCGCGAACGATGTCACCCGCCTCGAGCACCACGCTCAGCTCGAAGCTGCCGGCCATGTGGCCCAGCAGCAGGATGCCGGCCAGCAATGCCAGGCCACCGCCCCCCGTGACGGTCAACGCCATGCGCGCGCCTCGCCGCGCGTCGCTGCTACCACTCCAGAAGCCCACCAGCAGGAATGAAGACAGGCTGGTCAGTTCCCAGAACATCAACATCAGCAGCAGGTTTTCGGACAGCACCACACCCAGCATGGCACCCATGAACAACAGCAGGTAGGCAAAGAAACGCCCCATCGGCTCCTGCTTGCCCAGGTAATAACGGGCGTAGAGGATGACCAGCAGGCCGATCCCCAGAATCAGCAGCGCGAACAGGAAAGACAGGCCGTCGAGACGAAAGCTCAGGTCCAGCCCCAGCTCGGTCAGCCAGGGATAGCGCACCACATGGCCATGCCCTTCGAAGGTGCCTGGCCGTTCCGCCCACAGCAAGACCATGGCGGCGGCCGGCGCCAGTGCCGCGGCCAAGGCGCACAGCGAGCGCCCCTTGCGGTCAGCCAGGAGTGGAAGAAGGATGCCTAGAAATGGTAAGGCGACGACCAGCGCAAGCGCCATACACTAAAACCTCTCGTACCAGCCCGCCTGCAACCTGGCGGCCCATTGATGTGTGCCAAATCCGGTCGACTGCAGTCCGACCGATGCTTGCAAGGGTATGCGCGAAGCCCGATCAGCAGCCGATACAACTCCAATCGCTGCCCATGCACAGGAGCAGGGACCCGATCGATGGCCAGTGATTGGTTATAACTGACTGATAATCCGCACGTTATGTTCGATCTGTTTAGCCCGGACGCTCGCTTCGCAGCGCAGGGTGATTATGCTTAGCTATCAACGCGAGGTCATGGGTAGAACTATTACCAAACGCTATCAAAAGCGCCTGCTTACATACCAACAGCATAAGCAAAGGGGCCGAAACAGCTAGGCTGTTCCGGCCCCGATTGACACCGCTCAACTACCGGTGCTGGAGGTTGGCTCAATGGGTGACGCGGCTGGTGCCATTGACGGTCACGATGCGCACACGCTCACCGACGCGGAAGATCTGATTCTCCTCCACGGCCTGCACGTAGGCACGCATGCTGCCGTCGTCTTCGCGTACGGTGATTTCCACACCCTGGGTACGGGTGATGCCTTCCTCGGCCGCAGCGCCCAGCAAGCCACCGGCAACCGCACCGATCACCGCCGCCACGGCGGAGCCCCGGCCACCACCGACGCCGCTACCCGCCACGCCACCGATCACCGCACCCGCACCGCCACCGATTGGCGTCTTGGTGCCCTCGATCTTGACCGGTCGCAGCGACTCGATGGTGCCCATGCGCACGGTCTGTACGGCTCGCGCCTCGTCACGCGAATAGCTGTCGCCGGTCAGGCTGGATGCACAGCCGCCAAGCGTCAGCGTCGCGGCGGCGAACAGGGCGGCAAAAAAACCAGGTTTAAGCATGACGATTCTCCAGACTTGACTGATAACCCTACGACACCTTGGCCGTCAGGACGGTCACTGTAATTGCCGACAAATTGCTTCATCCGTTCAGCATCGGTACAGGGTCGGCATCTGATCAACCCGACGTCAGTATAGACAGCCGTACTGGCAAATCGTCACCTTGGTCTCACAACGAATCTCGGCGACCGGCACGCTGGGCGATGCGCCACAACCTGGCGAGGTCGGCGGCACGTGCTTCGAGCTCCTGCCCGGCATGGGCGCAGGCGTACTCCAGGGTGATCGGTCCCGGAGCCAGGCTGAAACAGGCTTCGATGCCGGCTTCGCGTACCTGTTGATAACCCTCCCCCAGGCTGCCTGCCAGGGCGATCACCGGTACCCCGTGGGCCTGGGCAACCCGCGCTACGCCGACCGGGGTCTTGCCGTGCAGGCTCTGGGCATCCAGCCGCCCTTCCCCGGTGATCACCAAGGTTGCGCCGCGCACCGCGTCAGCGAGGCCGGACAGCTCGGCAACCAGCTCGACACCAGGGCGAAAGCGCGCACCGAGAAACGCCTTGGCCGCAAAGCCCAGGCCTCCGGCGGCACCACCCCCCGGGAAGGTACTGAAATCTTCGCCCAGCGCCTCGCCCGCCACTTCGGCCAGGCGCGCCAGCGCGGCATCGAGTTCGATGACCTGGGCGGCACTTGCGCCCTTCTGCGGGCCGAAGACCGCCGAGGCGCCCTTGGGGCCGCACAGTGGGTTGTCCACGTCCGCGGCCACCTCGACCTGCACGTGCTGCAAACGCTTGTCGAGACCGCTGAGATCAATGCGCTGCAACGCCGCCAAGGCCGCGCCACCGGCACGCAGCTGGTTGCCGCCGGCATCCAGAAAGCGCACGCCCAGAGCGCGCAGCAAGCCGCTGCCGCCATCGTTGGTGGCACTGCCGCCCAGGCCGAGAATGATCCGTGTGGCCCCGGCATCCAGAGCCGCCAGGATCAATTGCCCAGTGCCGTAGCTGCAGGTCAGGCGGGCGTCGCGCTGGCCGCTGGGGACCCAGTGCAGGCCACTGGCTGCGGCCATCTCGATCACTGCCGTGGCGTCGCCAAGCCAACCCCAGTGAGCCTTCACCGGCGTGTCCAGCGGCCCTTTCACCAACAGCTCGCGCCGCTCGCCGCCGCTCGCCGCCAGCACGGCATCGACCGTACCTTCGCCACCATCGGCCATCGGGCACAGGGCGATCTCGGCATCCGGGTACACGGCCAACCAGCCGCGCGCGATGGCCTGGGCCACGTCGGGCGCACTCAGGCTCTCCTTGAACGAATCCGGAGCAATGACGATTTTCATGCAGAAACCTCGAAAACGGCGGAGCGCCCGCAAGCGCCCCGTGGAGGAAAAGGCTTACAGCAGGACCAGGCTGAGCAGCCACACGGTGAGCATGCCGACCAGGCCCTGGATCAGCGTAGCCATGGTCTGGGCGCGGTAGGCGACCGCCACTGGCATGCGGCTGAACTGGGTGACCACCCAGAAGAAACTGTCGTTGGCGTGGGACACGGTCATCGCCCCCGCACCGATCGCCATGACCGTCAGCACCCGGCCCATTTCGCTGTCCAGGCCAAGCTGCGCCAGCAGCGGTGCCACCATCGCCGAGGTGGTAACCAGGGCCACGGTGCTCGAGCCCTGGGCGGTTTTCAGGGCAGCGGCAACCAGAAACGGCATGAACAAGCCGACGCCCAGTGCCGATAGCGTGGCGCCCAGGTAGGCACCCAGCGGCGAGGCGCTCAACACCGCGCCGAACGCGCCGCCAGCACCGGTAATCAGCAGAATGGGCGCTGCGGAAACGATACCCTCGCTGACCCGGTCATGCAGATTCTGGCGCTTGCCGTTGCCCTTGAGCAGGGTGCAAGCCAATAGCAGACCGATCAGCAACGCCACTACCGGCTGCCCACAGAAACGCAGCACCGCCAGAATTTCGCCCTCGCCGAATGGCTTGCTGGGGAACACCGCGATGGAGCCCAGGCAGATCAGCAGGATGGGCACGAAGATCGGCGCGAAGGCCTGGGCAGCGCTCGGCAGCTTGCCGTACTGGCTGCGCAGCTCGGCGAACTCTTCGGCGCTGGGCAGCGGCGTGCCGTCATCCACGAGGGCGATGTCCTTGCCGATGAAACGGTTGGCCCACCACATGCCGGCCAGGGCGGTAATCATGGCCACGAACAGGCCAACGGCGATCACCAGGCCCAGGCTCGATTCCAGCCCGAGGTTGCCGGCAGCGGCGATCGGGCCCGGTGTCGGCGGCACGAAGGTATGGGTGGCGTAGAGGCCGGTAGCCAGGGCCACGCTCATGGCCACGATCGATACCTTCATGCGTGCCGCCAGGGCATTCTTCAGGGAATTGAGGATCACGTAGCCCGAGTCGCAGAACACCGGGATCGACACCAGATAACCGATGATCGACATGGTCAGGGTCGGGAAGCGCTCACCGAGCAGTTTGATCACGGTTTCGGCCATGGTGATCGCCGCGCCGCTGCGCTCGAGAATCACCCCGATGATGGTGCCGAGCACGATGACGATGCCGATATTGCCGAGGATGCCGCCAAAGCCGGTGGTGATGGTCTTGATAATGTCCTGATGGGGCAGTTGATAAGCGAAACCGGCGATCAGCGCAGCCGCCAGTAAGGCCAGAAAGGGGTGCAGCTTGAGACGGGTGGTCGACAGCACGATAAACGCGATCAGTGCGACCAGGATCAGAACCAGAGCCATGCCGGAGTCCTCGTTGTTGTTATGGGATGCCACTGTCACACATTGTCACTCAGCGGCGGGCGCTCGCACCCTGTTCACGCGCACAACGAGAGAGAGGCCAGCGGCAACATTTACTGTGCCCACGCACCACGAGGTTCAGCCATTGGGTTCGATCAGACCCAGCCCGAGGGAAAGCTGCAGACGGCGATCCAGGCGCGTCAACTCGACGCCATTGAGTTCGGCGATTCGCTCCAGGCGATAGCGCAGCGTGTTGCGGTGAATGCCCAGCGCCGCCGCGCAGCTCTGCACCTGGCCGTCATGCCGGCACCAGGCTTCCAGGGTTTCGCGCAACACGCCGCTGGCGTCATGGGCGAGCACCTGCTTCAAGGGCGCCAGCCAGCCCTGCAGCAACCAGCTGTGGCGCTGGGCATGCAGCAAGGTCGGCAGACGATGCTGTTCCAGCGCCACCAGGCGCAGTGACGGATGCCGTGCCCGGGCGAAGGCCTGCAGATCACGCAGCGCCAGACAAGCCTGGCGCAGTTCAGCGAGTGACTGAACCGCGTCGCTGACCAGCAGACGGCCCACGCCCCAACCACGCTCGTCGGCGCCCTCCAGCCAGTGAGAGTCGTCCTGACCGGCGGCCAGCGGCCGGCACCAGAGCAGCTCACGCATGCCCAACGGCGCCCACAGGTGCTCCTTCTTGCCGGCCAGGGCGCCAAGCAGGCGCGCCTGCTGCGCCAGGGGCTCGCCCTGCCCGTGCAGCTCAAGCAGGCATACCTGACGGGGCCAAGTGAACGTCAGGCCCTGGCGCTCGGCTTCGGCCGCCAATGCCGCGATGGCAACCGAGGGGTCGAACAGCTGACGCACCCAGGCGTCGAGCTGATGCCGTTGCCAGTGGCGTTCGGCTTGCAGTTGGCGTTGTTCGACCAGCATTTCCGCCGCCATGCGCACCAGTTCGGCGTAGGGCCGCACCACCTCGGGGGCGCCGGTAATGCCCAGCACGCCGATCAGCTCGTCGGCATGCAGCAGCGGCAGATTCACCCCGGGGCGCACGCCACGCAGGCAGGCCGCGGCCTGCTCGTCGATCTCCACCACCCGCCGGTTGGCCAGCACCAGCTGTGCGCCCTCGTGGCGGGTGTGCAGACGCAGCGGGTCGCCACTGCCGATGATCATGCCCTGGGCATCCATCACGTTGATGTTGTACGGCAGGATGGCCATGGCGCGATCAACGATGTGCTGGGCCAGGGTGGAGTCGAGTTCTAGCATCGTGCGCTCTGCTTGGGGCGAGCCGCCAGGCTGGGCGGGTGTCCAGGGGCATGCCGTGCGCCGCAGCGGCGGCGCAACGAAAGGTCGTCAGGGCGCCAGGCGCTGGCGCAGCCAGGCTTCGCCATTGAGCCGATAGTCGAGACGATCATGCAGGCGGCTGGCACGCCCCTGCCAGAACTCGATGCGCTCGGGCAGCAGGCGGTAACCACCCCAGTGCGGCGGGCACTCGGGCGCCCGGTCGGCGAAGCGTCGTTCGGTTTGTGCCAGCAGGCCTTCCAGCTCACCGCGGTCATGGATCACCCGGCTCTGCGGCGATGCCCAAGCACCGAGGCGGCTGCCCAGCGGGCGTACCTGAAAATAGGCATCGGATTCGCCAGGCGTCACCCGCTCGACGCGCCCTTCGATACGCACCTGGCGCTCCAGGGTCGGCCAGAAAAAGGTCAATGCTGCAAAGGGATTGGCCTGCAGCTGCTCGCCCTTGGCGCTCTGGTAGTTGCTGAAGAAGGTGAAGCCCCGCTCGTCCAGGCCCTTGAGCAGCAG
Source organism: Pseudomonas sp. G34 (assembly GCF_031119625.1). Taxonomy (GTDB): domain Bacteria; phylum Pseudomonadota; class Gammaproteobacteria; order Pseudomonadales; family Pseudomonadaceae; genus Aquipseudomonas. Next base: position 128,253 of record NZ_JAVHZV010000017.1, on the reverse strand, counting down.
CACACGGCAATGCGGGCGACCATCGGCATCGACGGTCGCCAGGGTCATGGCATTGGGTTCTACAGGAGGCTGCTCGGTTTTCACCGCGTCGGCGAACCAGCTTCTGAACAGCGCGAGGGGCTCCAGCGGCGCCTGATCCTCGCTCAACCCGTCACGGGTGTAATCACGGCGCATGTCGGCCAGGGTCTGAGTCATGAGCGTACTCTCGAAAGCGACAAAGACCCTAGCTTAACGGGACAGGCCTTATTTGGCTTGATCTGCGGCAACCACTTTCTTGGCATCGGCCAGTTTGGTGGTGCCCTTGTCGGCAGTTTTGGCAACCGCCTTGGTTGCGGGCTTGGCGGCCGGCTTTGCAGCTGCCTTGGGCTTGGCCGACGCCTTGGCCACGGCCTTGGCTGCAGGTTTGGCGGCAGCCTTGGCAGCCGGCTTCTCGGCTGGCTTGTCGGCGGCGGCAACAGCAGTGGCGGCAGCCGGTGCCGGATCGGGGGTGCTGTATTTGGCAATCAGCGCCTGCAGGGTGTCCTGGCGGGTCAGGAGGATTTCCACACGGCGGTTCAGCTCACGACCGTTGGCACTGTCGTTGGCGGCGCGCGGCATGTCCGGGCCCATGCCCTTGACCATCAGGCGATCCTGCTTGAGGCCGCTGAGGCGGAAGATGGCGGTGAAGGCACGGGCGCGCTCGAGGCTCAGCGCGCGGTTGGTCTCCAGGGCGCCGCTGCTGTCAGCGTGGCCGAGTACCAGCACGCCGACCTTGCTGTCCTTTTCCAGCACCTTGGCCACGCGGGTGATCGGGCTCAGGGTGATCGGCAGCAGCATGCCGGGGCGGTCCGGGTTGAACGAGCCCTTGACCGGCGCGGTGACCACCAGCAGGTTCTCGCGGCGCTCCATCTCGAAATTGCTGTCCTTGATGGCCTCACGCAGCAGCGGCTCGTATTCGTCCAGCCAGGCCTGGGTGACTTCGGGCGGCGGCATGGGAACCGGCTTGGGGTCTTCCTTCTTCTCGAACAGGGAGCAACCTGTCAGCAGTACGCAAAGCGCCAGCGCGCAAGTCTTATAGGAAAGCATCGGTTCATCCGTATCTAATCGGTCGAAGGCACCCGGGTTATCCGGAGTCAGCTAAAAGCGTTGTAGCGCAAGAGTTTAAGCGCGGTTCTTAAAAACACTCGCATAAGATAACCGCAAGTTTCTGTGCACGCGGGTCCATTAAGACGAACGGCCCCAGGTTATTCGTAACGAAACCCACGGCCACATCACGCTCGGGGTCGGCAAAGCCGGTGGTACCGCCCGCCCCGGGATGGCCAAACGTACGCGGCCCCATGCCGTATGTGGCATTGCCAACGGTGGGCTGATCGAGCATGCAACCAAGGCCGAAACGCGTGGAGGTCAGCAACGTCTTGTCCTCACCGACACTGTGTTCGCGGGTGAGTTCAGCGAGCAGCTCGCTGTCGAGCAGGCTGCCATCGAGCAGGCCGCTGTAGAAACCAGCCAGGCTGCGGGCGTTGCCATGGCCATTGGCCGCCGGCTGCTGCATGCGTCGCCATTCGGGTTTGTTGGTGCTGGTCATGATCGACGGCGGGTTGGTGAACGCCCGGGTGGTCATGGCCTGGGCGTCGCTCATCATGGTCTTGAGCATGCGCTGGGCTGCCGCATCGCCCAGGTTGCCCTTGCCGCGGCTGATGGTGGCGACGCGGTGAAACTCCTCGTCCGCCAGGCCGACATGGAAATCCAGGCCCAACGGCTTGGCGGTGCGCGCCACGATCGACTCGCCCGGACCACGCCCCTCGACCCGCCGCAACAGTTCACCGACCAGCCAGCCGAAGGTGATCGGCGCATAACCATGGCCCTCGCCCAACGCCCACCAGGGCGCCTCGGCGGCCAGCGCGGCGGTCATCGTCGGCCAGTCGTACAGGGCCTCGGCAGGCAGGTTCTGGCGGATCGCCGGCAGCCCCGCCTGGTGGCTGAGCAAATGGCGCAGGGTGATGCGCTCCTTGCCCGCTGCCGCGAACTCCGGCCAGTAACGCGCGACCGGCGCATCCAGCTCGAGTTTGCCCTCGCCCACCAGTTGCAATGCGGTCACCGCCGTGAACGGCTTGGTGCAGGAGAACAGGTTGAGGATGGTATCGCTGTGCCAGGCCTGCTGGCCGTCCTTGTCGGCGACGCCGGCCCAGATGTCCACCACGGTTTCCCCGCCGACCTGCACGCACAGGCCGGCGCCACGTTCCTGCGGATCATCGAACAAGGCCGCGAACGCGTCTTTTACCGCTTCGAACTTGAGGTCGAAGTAACCCTGAATCTGCACTGACGGCTCCTGCATGGGAAAGGCGCCAGCCCGGCTGGCGCGCGATGATTACGGCTTGGGCTCGGCGGCCGGCGCGTTGCTATCGGCTGCCGGCGCGGTGGCCGGCGCAGCATTCTGAGCAGGCGCGGCGGCCGGTTTTACCTCGGGTTCCTTGGCGGCCTGCTCGAGCACCAACGGCGGCACGCTCAGGTTGGCCTTGCGCACGGCGCTGACGAAACCATCCCACGGCCGATCGGTGATCGCCACCAGGCCCAGGTGACCATTCTCGCCGTCGAGCAAGCGCCCGGTAACCGGCTGATCGAGATACTGAAACCAGTGCACGCCGACGATCTGCGGTTCTTCCAGGGCCTTTTTCAGGAAGTTGGCATAAGCCGGGCCACGCTCCTCTTCCTTGTACACCTCGGCGACGCCGCCCCAGAACGGGCCACGGTCGCGGGAGCCGAAATGGAATTCGGTGACCAGCAGCGGTTTGTCCAGCTTGCGCAGGGCTTCGAAGTCATAGCCCTGCTGTGGTTCGCGGGTATAGAAGTTGAAGCTCAGCACGTCGCAATACTGCGCGCACGCCTCGACCGCCTCGGGAATACTGGCCGAGAAGCGGCCACCTAGCAGCAGGTGGTTGGGCGTATGCCAGTCGAGCGAGTCGGCGATGGTCTTGAAGTAGGTATCGGCGAACAGGCGCAGAAAGCGCTTCATGTCGTTTTCGATGGCCGGATACGCCGGGTTCACCGGCGGCGCCTGGAAGCCCGGATCCTCCATCAGCTCCCAGGCCTTGAGGTCGATGCCCCAGGCCTTGGACAGCCCTTCCTGGTTACGGTACTTGTCACGCAGTTGCTTGAGGAAGGCGCGCTTGGCCGGTACGTCGGTGGTCAGGCGCAGCGTGGCGTAGGCCAGTGCATAGCGTGACAGCGGATCTTCCGCCGGGCCGGCCCAGGCCAGTTCGTTGTCGGCGTAATAGCCCATCACCCAGGGATCGTCGCGGTGGTCACGGGTGGCGATGGCGATGGCCCGCTCGGCGGCCATGGCGAACCGTGGGTCGAACGGGTCGGGCATGCCGCCCCACCAGTCAACGCCGGTACTGATGGTCGCGTAGTCGCCATGGATCGACAGCGGAATGCTGTAGGGCATGCGCTTGTCCTGGGCGAAATCGTTGTCGCTCCAGTTACCCAGGGTATTGAAGCCCCAGGCCTGCAGGCGGTTCTGCGCGCGCTCGCGCCAGAGCTGCGGCTTCAGCTCGCCATAGGTACGCTGCAGGTTGGCGGAGTAGAAGTCGTACCAGCGACCGCTGGCGAAGTCGCGCCCACGGTTGGCGCCGGTCTCGGACTGGCTGTCGCTGCTGCCATAGAAGGCCGCCAGCGGCTCGCCCTCGGCCGGCAGGGCGCTGAACATCGCTTCACGCCCTTCGATATAAGTCTGGCTCTCGGTGCCGATTACCGTGTTCACGCCCAGTGAATAGAAGGGATTGCCTTCCGGGGTGACCAGGAACCAGCGATCGCCACGCTTCTCGGTGCGGAAAAAGCCGCTGGCCTCGAAAGACGGGCCGCCGATCCAGCCACCGTAGATGTCCTGCCTGGGGTGGTCGGCCTTCCAGGCCTGCAGCTGCTTGTCTTCCTGCACAACGGCTTGGCGCAGTTGCTCGTCGTTCTTGATCTTGCCCGGCCAGTCGCGGCGGGTGAACTGGCCGTAGCCGTCGACGATACCGCGGTAGGCCTGCTCCAGATCAGCACTGCCACGCACGCCGAAACGGCCCAGCAGCACGTGCTGCGCGGCCTGGGGGTTGGGCATCGACAGGGTCACGGCAGTAACGTTGTTGGGGTCGATTTCACCCGTCACGGTTTCCGCCAGGAGCAGCAGACGACCGTCGTAGCGCCAGGGCATCGGCGCACCGGCACGCATGCCCTGGGCACGCGGCGAAGTGGCGCCCAGGGGCATCAGCAGCGTCTGCGCCGGGCCGGCCGGCAAGGCGATCTGGCTGGTCAGGCGCTTGCCATCGGCACTTTCGATGGTCACATCCAGGGTCAGCGCCCAGTCCATGGCATTCTGCACGCGCAGGCTCATGGCGCTCGCCTCGGACCAGTCCCAACTGCCGCTTTGCGGCGTCAGGCGCAGGGTCGGGCGCTCGCTCGGGTTGAAGGTCAGGCGGCGCAGGATCTCGCCCTGGGCGGCACTCTCAGCCGTGACGCTGGGCAGGTAGGCGTTATCGCCAGATACCTGCACGGCATCCATCGGCCGCACGAAGTTGAACAGCTCCTGGCGATCGGCCGCACTGCCCAGGGCCGGCAGGCCTAGCAGCGTGACCAGCGCCAGGCGCCGCATCGCCAGTGGGTGTCGAGGACGGGCTGCAGCGATGCACAGTGACAGAACTTTGGAAACCAGACCTACAGGTGCGTGCGCAGTGCACTGCCCCGAACGATCGGCCGACAGCAGCCAGGTGTTGACCTTCAAGACCCCTTCTCCCCGCAACTCGACGACGAATATGAGTGCTCGCGACCATCCCGTCACGAGCCTGTTGCCGCGCATCACGCGCGCAGGCGCAATAGTGCGACAGATGGGGGCTCCACCGCAAAGCCCGCATGTCCGATGACGGGCCGGCGGCGAGATTTTCTTGCGCAGCGCCGCAGACGCCTAACTGATTTCCCGGCGGAACGGCGGCAGCGCGTTGAGAATCGCCTTGCCATAGCGCTGGGTGACCACGCGCCGATCCAGCAGGGTGATGGTGCCGCGATCCTCTTCGGTACGCAGCAGGCGCCCGCAGGCCTGCACCAGGCGCAGCGAAGCATCGGGCACGGCGATCTCCATGAACGGGTTGCCGCCGCGCGCTTCGATCCACTCGGCCAGGGCCGCCTCGACCGGATCGTCCGGCACGGCGAAGGGAATCTTCGCGATCACCACATGCTCGCAGTAGGCGCCCGGCAGGTCGACGCCCTCGGCAAAACTGGCCAGGCCGAACAACACGCTCTCCTCGCCGCTGTCGACCCGCGCTTTGTGCTTGTTGAGGGTTTCCTGCTTGGACAGGTTGCCCTGGATGAACACACGCTTGCGCCAGTCGCGCTCCAGGCCGTCGAACACGTCCTGCATCTGCCGCCGCGAGGAGAACAGTACCAGCGTACCGCGCGAGCCCTGCACCAACCCCGGCAACTCGCGAATGATCGCCGCGGTGTGTTCGGCGGCGTTGCGCGGATCCGCTTTCAGATCCGGTACGCGCAACACGCCGGCATCGGCATGGTGGAACGGGCTGGGCACCACCGCCGTAGCCGCTGCCTTGGGCAACCCGGCACGCATGCGGTAACGGTCGAAGGTACCCAACGCCGTGAGCGTTGCCGAGGTGACCAGCGCGCCGTAGGCAACGCTCCACAGGTTGCGGCGCAGGGTTTCCGCGGCCAGGATCGGGCTGGCATTGACCTCGATATCGAACAGCGCACCGCTCTCGGCCAGGGTCAGCCAGCGTGCCATGGGCGGACTGTTCTCGGGGTCTTCGGCGGTGAACGCCAGCCACAGCTCCCAGGTACTCTGGGCGCGCGCCAGCAGGCTGCCGAACAGCGGGTACCATTCCTCGGCCTGATGGCTGGCGATGCCGATGCTGCCCTCGCCATCCATGGCTTCCTTGAGCTTTTCGGTCACCCCGGTGAACAGGTCGTTGAGCTTGGAGAAGCCCTTTTTCAGCTCCAGCCCCAACTCGATCAGATGCTCGGGCACCACGCCGCCGACAAACCGGTGGCGTGGCCGCTCGCGGCCTTCCATGTCTTCACCAGGCTTGAAATCGGCGACCTGCTCGCAGGCGCTGAACATGAATTGCTGGTGAGTTTTGAGCTCGCGGGCCAGCTCCGGCACCTGCTCGATCAGCCGACCGAGATCACCCGGCAGCGGGTGTTGGGCCAGCAATTTGGTGAGGTTCTTGGCGATCTGCTCGAGCCAGTCGGCCGTCGAGCGCAGGCGGGTGAAATGGGCGAAATGGCCGATGGCCTTGTCCGGCAGGTGATGACCTTCGTCGAACACGTACAGGGTGTCGCGCGGATCGGGCAGCACCGCGCCACCGCCCAGGGCAAGGTCGGCCAGCACCATGTCGTGGTTGGTGACGATCACGTCGACCTTGCCCATGCCTTCACGGGCCTTATAGAAGGTGCATTGGCCGAAATTCGGGCAATGGCGGCCGGTGCACTGGCTGTGATCGGTGGTCAGCTGCGCCCAGCGGCTGTCTTCCAGCTCCTGGGGCCAGCTGTCACGGTCGCCGTCCCATTTGTTGCCGGCGAGCTTCTCGATCATGCTGGTGAACAGCTTCTGGCCTTCTTCGTCCACGTCGATGCGAAAGCCTTCTTCCTCGAACAACTGTGCCGTGGAGCTTTGCGCCTGCCCCTCTTGCAGCAGTACGTCGAGCTTGGACAGACACAGATAACGGCCACGGCCTTTGGCCAGTGCAAAGCTGAAGTTCAGGCCGCTGTTGCGCATCAGATCGGGCAGATCCTTGTGCACGATCTGCTCCTGCAGCGCCACGGTGGCGGTGGCGAGCACCAGGCGCTTGCCAGCGGCCTTGGCGGTGGGAATCACGGCGATGCAGTAGGCCACGGTCTTGCCGGTACCGGTGCCGGCCTCGACGGCGACCACCGCGGGGTCGCCGAGCCGACGACCTTCGTCATCGACCTTGATGGTGCCCAGCACCTTGGCCACCTCGGCGATCATCAGGCGCTGCCCATAGCGAGGCTTGAGGCCCTTGGATTCGAGAAAACGGGTGTAGGCGCCCTGAATCTGGGCCTTGAGTTCGGTGCTGAGCATTAAGGATCTTGGCTTAGAAAGGCTGGATATATTTTCAGTATTCGCTGACGGCCGCTATCATAACGCGCCTATCGCCCCTGTGCTGATTCGCTTGCCGGCTCCCGATGAAGAGTACCGCTGCAACGCGGCAGCGGGCCCGACTTTCTGAAACCGATCACGGCAGGCCGAGCGCGACCTGCACGATGCAGGACCAGCCAAACCGACGGCTGTGCAGTTGCGTCGAGATGATCCGCTGGCTACCGGAGTACCTGAATGCCGCCCTATTCGCTCATCTACACCTTGCACCTGCTCGCGGCGCTGATCTGGGTCGGCGGCATGTTCTTCGCGTGGATGGTGCTGCGCCCGGCGGCCGCTACGCTGCAGGCGCCGGAGCGCCTGACGCTGTGGCTGGAAGTTTTTCGACGCTTCTTCGTGTGGGTATGGATCGCCGTCGTGCTGCTGCCGGTCAGTGGCATCGGCCTGCTGCACATGGGCTTCAGTGGTTTCGATGGTGCGCCGCGCTACGTGCACGTGATGATGGGCCTGTACCTGGCGATGCTGGCGTTGTTCCTGCGCATCCAGGCGCTGCAACTGCCGGCCATGCGCCGCGCCGTGCAAGCGCAGGACTGGCCGGTGGCAGGCGCCGTGCTGGGGCGTATCCGCCGCCTGGTGGCCTTCAACCTGCTGCTAGGTCTGGCCGTGGTGGCTCTCGCCGCGGCGCGTCCCAGCCTGTAATGAAAAGGGCCAGGCCCTTTTCCTCTTAGAAACGCACCACATCCAGCCGCCCTGCTTGGCCCGCGGCGCCTGGCTGCCCAGGTGCGCCAGGGCGGCCATCGAGGCCGGCACTGGTGCTGTAGATCCAGCAGCCCTTGCTCGCGCCGCCGCTACCGGCATTGCCCGCCGTACCCGCCGGGCCACCCGCGCCACCGTCGAGCCGCGCCTGCACGTGCTCGACAGGAAAATCACTGGGTACTTCCAGGCGAACCTGGCCGCCTGGGGCGCCAGGGTGACCGTCGCTACCATCCTGGCCGTCATGGCCAGCGCCGGCCTTGCCCCAGGCGCAACCGCCGGCCTTGCCATTGGCACCGTCGAGGCCGGCGTAACCCGCCGCACCACGGCCGCCACGGGCATCGAGCAACCAGGGTTCGGTGCTCACCGACTGCATGCGAATCACCAGGGTGCGCCCAGGCATGGCCGCCTGTTGTGGCGTACCTGGCGCCCCCGGTGCGCTGATCTGCGCACCCGCGGCAATCTGGCCGCTGCCGATATCCAGCAACAGACGCTCGTTCGACGGTGCGATGGCGATCTGCGCATCGTGGCCCAGATACAATTCGCCGATGCGCACTTCGCTGACCCCGACAGGAATCAGCAAGGTGCCGCTGTCAGCCACGGCAACGCGATCCAGCTGCAGAACACTGCCCTGCACGGGTAGTCGGGTGAAATGGTGGGAATCGACTTCGATCACGGCTGCAGCCAGCGCTGCCAGCGGGCAGCACAAGGCAGCCAGGAAAATCAGCTTGCGCATGGGGCGGCCTCCTCGGCATTCGTCGGCACCGCCGCGGTCACCGTCTCGGCGGCAGGCAACGACCAGACATGGAACATGCCGAACGCCAGCACCTTGGCGCGCTCGACGGCCACCCGTGGCTGCGCGCGGAGCAGCGCATTGAACAGCAGCAGTTCGGCCAGATGCAGGCCCAGCACGGCGACGCCGGCCAGCGTCAGCAGCTGCGCGAAGGGTTGTGCATAGGGGGAGACGAGATTGACCAGTACGACGCACCAGAACAGTGTCGCCAGCAGTTTGCCCAGCCTTGCGATCATCCTCATTAACGCCCCTCCCCACTTGTTATCGTGCGGCACATTACTGCTTTTATGGGCGAGGAAACAGAGGGCTCAAGCAAAAACGATGTCCATTGCGTGACATCGTGTTCCTGGCCGGCACAGGGCCGGCCAGGAAGCTCACGAAGGTCGAGTCAGGCTTATGGCCGGGCTTCGACTTCGGCTTCTACGCGACGGTTGATCGCACGGCCTTCTTCGGTGGCGTTGTCGGCAACCGGGCGGCTTTCACCATAGCCGACTGCGTTCACGCGGGTACCGCCGACACCGTACTGGTTGACCAGCACGTCACGCACAGCGGTGGCACGGCGCTCGGACAGCTTCTGGTTGTAGGCGTCGGTACCAACCGAGTCGGTATGGCCTTCAACCACGGTGGTGGTTTGCGGGTATTGCTTCATGAAGTCAGCCAGGCTCTGGATATCGCCCATGCTCTCCGGCTTGACCTGCGCCTTGTCGAAGTCGAACTTGACGTCCAGTTCGACACGCACCGCTTCGGCAACCGGCTCAGGTGCAACAGTCTCTTCGACCATGACGGTCTCTTCGACTACCGCCACTTGCTGGTCTTCGGCGCCGTGAACCCAGCAATAGGCAGCGGCGAAACCCGCGCCAATTACTGCACCACCGCCCGCCCAGGCCGAGCTTTCGATGGCACCCAGAGCGGCACCGCTCACACCACCAACAGCGGCACAGGTCGGCCAGTCGGATTTCTGAACGCCAGCGCAACCCGTCAGAAGGGTGGACGCAATGATCAGGGGTACCGCTTTCCTTGTAATACTCATATGCAAGTCTCCTAATGGAATCGGCGCAAAAACCGACACTCTGGATTAAAGACGCCCGCTTCAAAATCTGCCAGACAGCATTACGACATCACTGCAGGCCGAACAGTTCTAGTTGAATATGAGGATGCGCGGTAGTCTTTTGTGATTGTTTCGAGGTTTCCAATGAGCCAAATCACGTCCGCCCGCACCCCCCAACAATCACTGGCCGCTCTAATGCAACGTTATGCGCCTGCCCGGCTGCTGTTGGTCAGTGCCAGCGAGCAACCCGCGGTCAATGCGTTCAAAAAGGCGCATCCGCACAGCCTGGTGGCCCACGCCAGCCCCGGTTACCTGCCAGCAGAGCTTGCCGGGCAACGTTTCGATCTCGCCGTGGTGGTCGACTGTCTCGAGCATCTGGAGCGACGCGCCGGTCTGCAGTTGCTCGGCGGCATCCGCAATCTGAATGCCAGCCGCCTGGCGGTGCTGGTCGATCTGCCGGCCTGCGGCTGGAAAGACACCGACTTCTTCGCCCTGGCACTGCATGTCAGCGAACGCTTTTCTCGGGATGAACAAGTACTGAGCCTGTTTACCTACGACCTGCTCGAATACAAACAGGCGCCCGACTGGCTGAACGCCAAGTTCTGGGCCAATCCGGAAAACTTCGGCAAATACTGGTGGTAAGCACGATGCCTGACGCCACGCCAAGCGGCTGCCCCTGCGGCAGCGGCAACTCCCTCCCCGACTGCTGCGGGCGCTACCACGCCGGCGCCCACGCGCCCTGTGCCACCAGCCTGATGCGCTCGCGCTATAGCGCCTATGTGCTGGGTAATGTCGATTACCTGGTCGCCACCTCACTGCCGGCGCAGCAGGCGAAACTGGATATAGAAGGTATTCGTGCCTGGAGTCTGCAAAGCACCTGGCTGGGCCTGGAGGTCGAGCATTCGGAATTGCTCGGCGGCCAGCCCGAGCATGCGCGGGTCACCTTCGTGGCCCGTTGGCATGACGCCGCTGGCGAGCACAGCCACCGCGAACGTTCGGCGTTCGTGCAGAACGGCGGCCGCTGGTACTTCATCGACCCCACCGTGGGTTTGCAGGCGGGCCGCAACGACCCGTGCCCATGCGCCAGCGGGCAGAAGTTCAAGAAGTGCTGCGCGACCTATCTGTAGGCGCGCTTCTCAGAGCAACTTGAGGTGCGAGGTATCCGGGGCCGGCGCTGCGGGCGCAGCCTTGGCCTGGCCCATATCGCTGCCCACCGGTGCCAGGCTTAGCGCGGAGAGATCCAGATCAGGCGCCGCCACCTCCGCCTTGCCATCCTGCAAATCGGCACCCAGTGCCGCCACGCCGAAATCCGGCGCGTCCACATCGGCGAAGGCGGCCATGTATTCGTCCCGCGGCGCGACCACCAGGCGAGCGGCAGGTTGCCCTGCAGCCTGGCTCACCGGGTTGGCCGGGGGCGGCGGCGCCAGCTCGATTTCCTCGATGAGCTGCGCCTCGGTGTCGACCACGTCGACCCGAGCACCGGCGCGCTCCAGGGTGCTGCGGTACTTTTCCGCCGCGGCTTCGTCCAGGTTGTTCTTGATCACCACCCGGCGCCCGGAAAACAGCTGGGCGATTCGCTGGGCGTCGGCCTGGAACAGCTTGGCCAAGTTGGCCTGCACCGCCTCCAGCTGGGCACCGGGCACCAGCTCACCGGAAAATGCGATCTCGTATCGCGCCATCTTCTCGTTCCTTCCTGTCGGCTCGCCGGACCGTTTCGGCCACGGCAATAAAACCTAAATGCGTGAGGGCCAGTATGACGCAGCTTTTCGCGCATACACGAGCGTCGGTCGGCATTTTCCTCACGGCGAATCACGCGCGACAGCACTAGGGCAGCCAAGCCGTCTCTTGTTACACTGAGGCCTCGAACGGAGTATGAAATGTTTTCTCAGGCGCAAATGATAAGAATTCTTAGCCTAATGGTATTCCTCGGTCTGGGCTCGACACTCGGTGGTTGCTCGACCTGGTTCTCGGACAGCTTCGAAGACCCGGACGTGCGTCTGGTTGACGTCAACGTGGTCAAGGCCAAACTGCTCGAACAGCGCTTCATCCTGCGTTTTCGCATCGACAACCCCAACGACGTCAGCCTGCCGGTACGTGGCCTCGAATACGTGGTGCACCTGAACGATGTGCTGCTCGCCGATGGCGAGTCGGAAGTCTGGTTCACCGTCCCTGCCAACGGCCATCTCGAATTCGACGTGCCGGTGCGCACCAACCTGTGGCGCCATGTGCGCCAGGTGGTCAAGCTGCTGGAGGAGCCCGACCAGCCGATTCGCTATCGCCTGCAGGGCGAAGTGAAAACCGGATTATTCTTCGGCCGCCGCGTGCACATGGCGCGCAATGGCGAGATAATTCCCGGCGATTATCTTCCGGAGTGACCCGCATGACCCAGCAACCCCACGTTCATGGCCCTGACTGCAACCACGACCATGATCATCATCACGACCACGGCCATGTGCACGGCCCGCACTGCAACCATGCTCCTCAGGAGCCGGTGCGCAATTCCTTGAAGGACGTCGGCCGCAACGACCCCTGCCCATGCGGCAGCGAGAAGAAATTCAAGAAGTGCCATGGCGCCTGATCAGTTGCTGATCCTGCTCGCGGTACTGATCGTCGCCGCACTGGCCCTGTACGCCGCTCAACTCTGGCGCCGGGTCTGGACCAGGCAACGTCAGCAGGCCGAGAGCAACCTCGCGCAACGCCAGCGCCTGCATGACGATCTGCGGGTGCTGGCCAGCTCCCTCCTCGATGGCCAGTTACCGCTGATCGAAGGCGCCATCCGCATCAAGGTGCTGCTCGACAATTACGATAGCCAACTGAGCATCAGCCCCCAGGCGCAGGTGTTCCAGCAGCTTTACGACGCCACCGCCCATGTACCGACCCACGCCGACTGGCAGGCCCTGAGCCGCCCCGAACGTCGCCAGCACGAAGCGCGTTTTGCCGAGCTCACCGAGGCCCATCAGCAGCAGGCCCACGAGGCGGCGCGCTGGTTGCTCGACGAGGGGCTGGCCGCCCGGCCATAACCCCAGGTCGAATCGGCCCTCGCGCCCCTTGCCAGGCGCCATCGGCCTCTCTACCTTTAGCGCCATTCCGCCCTACCCCCTTTAACAATCCTCCAGGAGTCCGCCGCATGCTGCCGCGCGCTTTCCGTCCTCTCGCCACCCTGAGCCTGGCTGGCCTCGTCACCGGCATGGTTGCGCTGAGCGGTTGCCAGTCCCTGCTCGACAGCCGTTACCGCAACAGCGTGCACCCGGATCAGGGCTCCTTTCGCGTGCAGGGCCTGGCGCAGACCGCTTCGGTACGCCGCAACCCGCTGGGTATGCCGCTGATCGAGACGCATACCTTCCATGACGCGCTGTTCACCCTGGGCTACGTGCACGCCAGCGACCGCCTGAGCCAGATGGTCAGCATGCGCCTGATGGCCGAAGGTCGCCTGGCGGAAATGGCCGGCCCCGGGGTGCTGGAGATGGACAGGTTCATGCGCGCGGCCAACCTCAAGAAGAGCGCCGAGGTGCTTTACAAGAATGCCTCGCCGCGCATGAAGGCGTTCTTCGAGGTGTACGCCCGGGGCGTCAACGCCTACCTGTTCCGCTACCGCGACAAGTTGCCGATGGACCTGGCCGAGGCGGGCTATCGCCCGCCGTATTGGAAGCCGGAAGATTCGGTGATGATCTTCTGCCTGCTCAACTTCGGCCTCTCGGTGAACCTGCAGGAAGAGATCGCCGCGCTGAGCCTGACTCAGAAGGTCGGCGCCGACAAACTTGCCTGGCTGCTGCCCACCTACCCGGACGAGCCGCTGCCGTTCGAGGAAGCCGACAAGCTCAAGGGCCTGTCCCTGGGCGGCAGCATCGCCGGCCTGCAGGCGGTGAAGAGCGCCGCTGCACAAGTCTCCGAGCAGCACATGCTCGGCGTCGCCGCCTCGAACAACTGGGCCATCGCCCCGTCGCGCAGCCGCAGCGGCAAGAGCCTGCTGGCCAATGACATGCACCTGCCGATCGGCCTGCCCTCGGTGTGGAGCTTCGTACAGATTCGCGCGCCGAAATTCCAGGCCTCCGGGGTGACCGTCGCCGGCATGCCGGCCGTGGTGGCCGGCTTCAACGGCAAGCTGGCCTGGGGCATGACCATGGTCATGGGCGACAACCAGGACCTGTTCCTCGAAAAGGTCAAACGCGAAGGCAATCGCCTGCTGTACCTGGCCGACGGCAAATGGCTGCCCGCTCAGGAGCGCCAGGAAACCTTTTTCATCAAGGGTCAGAAATCGATCCGCGAGACCGTTTACGAAACCCGCCACGGCCCGCTGCTGAACAGCGTGCTGGGCGAGCGCAAACATCCGCTGCAGCCACTGCAATTGCAGAGCGGCTATGGCCTGGCCCTGAAGACTGCGCAGTTCGAGGAAGACGCCAGCCTCGATGCCTTCTTCAATCTGTCCCGCGCCCAGTCCGTGGAGCAGGCCTTCGAAGCGACCCGGGAAATCCGCGCCATGCCGCTGAACCTGGTATTCGCCGATGCCAGCAACATCGGCTGGCAGGTCACCGGGCGCTTCCCCAATCGTCGTGAAGGCCAGGGCCTGGTGCCATCGCCGGGCTGGGACAGCCGCTACGAGTGGGACGGTTTCGCCGACCCGATGCTCCACCCCTACGACCAGGATCCGCAGCAAGGCTGGCTGGGCAGCGCCAACCAGCGCAGCGCGCCACGCGGCTATGGCATGCAGCTGTCCAACTCCTGGTACGCGCCAGAGCGTTACGAGCGCATCGCCCAGCTGGCGGGCAGCGGCCGTCACGACACGCCAAGCATGATCGCCATGCAATACGACCAGACCTCGCCCTTCGTGGCCAAGCTGCAGGGCATGTTCGAGGCGCAGAACATGGCCGAGCCGCTGCGCCAGGCCATCGACCGCCTGCCCGAAGCGCAGCGCGGCAAGGCCCGTGAAGCCCTGAGCCGACTGATGGCTTTCGATGGCAAGCTGTCAGCCACCTCGGCGGACGCCGCCGTGTATGGCGCCTTCCTGCAGCAGAGCGCGCGGCAGATCTTCCTCGACGAGCTGGGCCCGGACACCTCGCCCGCCTGGCAAGCCCTGGTCAACACCGCCAACCTGTCCTACTCGGCGCAGGCCGATCACCTGCTCGGCCGCGAAGACAGCCCGTTCTGGGACGACGTGCGCACCGCGCAGAAGGAAGACAAACCGGCGATCCTCGCTCGCAGCCTGGCGGCCAGCATCGAGCTGCTCGAGCAACGCCTGGGCAACGAGCGCACGGCGTGGCAGTGGGGCAAGCTGCATACCTACGAGTGGCTGAGCGGCAGCACGCAGCTGGCGCCGCACCTCGGTGCCGGCCAGCGCGCCAGCATCGCCTCGCTCAAGGGCTACCTGGATCGCGGCCCCTACCCGGCCGGCGGTGACCACAGCACCCTGAACGTCTCGGCCTACAACTGGGGGCAGGACTTCACTACCTGGCTGATCCCGAGCATGCGCATGATCGTCGACTTCGGCCGCGAGGAGCCGATGATCGGCCTGAACAGCTCCGGGCAGTCCGGCAACCCGGCCAGCCCCCATTACGCCGACGGCATCGACGCCTGGCGCCGTGCCCAGTACGTGAGCTTCCCGGTGCTGCAACAGAACCTGGAGAAGACCTACGGGCGCAAGCGCCTGCTGCTGACGCCTTGACGCACAACGGCGGTGCGCAGCGCACCAATACAAGTCAGCAGGCGCGCTGTCAGTAGCGCAGCGCGTCCCGGGTAGCCCGCTGCGGCGGGCTCCGCCGAGTTGGCACACTCCCTGCTCTTCACCTCACAGACATAGCGCGCGCCGGCAAACGGCACGCTCCCCGAACGATCGGGACCGGACAAAGGCGTCCTTGCACTCACGGTGCAGGACGCTTTTTTTTGGCCTCGCGGTCGCCTGGGCTGGCTCCATGGAGGTGAAGGATGAAGCGATTGAAACTGGTGATGATCGGCAACGGCATGGCCGGCGTGCGCACGCTCGAAGAGCTGCTGAAGATCGCCCCGGATCTCTACGACATCACCGTGTTCGGCGCCGAACCGCACCCCAACTACAACCGCATCCTGCTCTCGCCGGTACTGGCCGGCGAGCAGACCTTCGATGACATCGTGCTCAACGACCTGGCCTGGTACGCCAGCCACGGCATCGAACTGCTGCTCGGCCGCACGGTGGTGGAGATCGACCGCGTACGCCGCCGGGTGATCGCCGATGACGGCAGCAGCGCGGCCTACGACCGCCTGCTGATCGCCACCGGTTCGCGACCATTCATGCTGCCGATCCCCGGCAACACGCTGGACGGCGTGATCGGCTACCGCGACATCGCCGACACCCGCCTGATGCTCGACAGCGCCACCCGGCATCGCCGCGCCGTGGTCATCGGCGGTGGCCTGCTGGGCCTGGAAGCCGCCCACGGCCTCAAGCTGCGCGGCATGGAGGTGAGCGTGGTGCACAACGGCGCCACCCTGCTGGAGCGCCAGCTCGATGCCCGCGCCGGGCGCCTGTTGCAAAGTGCCCTGGAGCACCGCGGCCTGCACTTCGCCCTCGGCAAGCAGACCCGTGCGCTGATCGGCAGCGATGGCGGTCGGGTCAGCGCCGTGCGTTTCAGCGATGGCGAGAGCCTGCCCGCCGACCTGGTGGTGATGGCCGCCGGCATTCGCCCCAATATCGAACTGGCCCAGCGTGCCGGCCTGCCCTGCGCCCGTGGCATTCTGGTCGACGACACGCTGCAGAGCTTCGACCCGCGCGTGTACGCGGTGGGCGAATGCGTCAGCCACCGGGGCGTCGCCTATGGCCTGGTGGCGCCATTGTTCGAACAGGCGCGGGTGTGCGCCAGCCACCTGGCGATGCAGGGTTTTCGCCGCTACCTGGGTTCGCTGACCTCGACCAAGCTCAAGGTCACCGGCATCGAGCTGTTTTCCGCTGGGGATTTCGCCGGCGGCCCGGGCACCCAGAGCATCGTGCTCGACGATCCACTGACGGGCAGCTACCGCAAGCTGGTGCTGAAAAACGACGTGCTGGTCGGCGCCTGCCTGTACGGCGACACCGCTGACGCTGCCTGGTACCTGCAGCTGCTCCGCGAAGGCCGCAACGTCGCCGCTATTCGCGGCCTGCTGATGTTTGGCGAGGATGCCGTCGCCAGTCTCGCGCCCGCTTACACCGCCGAACCCATTCTGCTGCAAGGGGCCGCTTGATGAGCGGCCTGGCCACACAAACCACCGCCTCGACCTGCTGCTACTGCGGCGTCGGCTGCGGCGTGCTGATCGAACACGACGGCGAGCGTATCGTTGGCGTCAGCGGCGACCCGGCGCACCCGGCCAACTTCGGCAAGCTGTGCAGCAAGGGCGCCTCGCTGCACCTGACCGGCGACCCCGCCGCCCGCGCGCTTTACCCGGAGCTGCGCCTCGGTAAAGGGCTCGGCCGTGTTCGTACCGACTGGGACAGCGCCCTGGATCACGCCGCCGATGTGTTCGCCGCCACCATCCGCGAACACGGCCCGGACAGCGTCGCCTTCTACATTTCCGGGCAACTGCTGACCGAGGACTACTACGCCTTCAACAAGCTGGCCCGCGCCCTGGTCGGCACCAACAATATCGACAGCAATTCGCGCCTGTGCATGTCCTCGGCGGTGGTCGGCTACAAGCGCAGCCTGGGTGCCGACGCCCCGCCCTGCTCCTACGAGGACATCGAACAGGCCGATACCCTGCTGATCATCGGCAGCAACATGGCCTATGCCCACCCGATCCTGTTTCGGCGCCTGGAAGCGGCCAAGGCAGGCAACCCGCAGATGAAGGTGATCGTCGTCGACCCACGGCGCACAGACACCTGTGACCTCGCCGACCTGCACCTGGCCATCGCCCCCGGCAGCGATGTGGCGCTGCTGCACGGCGTGCTGCATCTGCTGCTGGAGCAAGGACGGATCGACCACGCCTTCATCGCGGCCCACACCGAAGGTTTCGATTCGCTGCAAACCCTGGTTGCCGACTACCCGCCCGCACGCGTTGCCGAACGGTGTGCCATCAGTGAAGCGGACTTGCGCCGCTGCGCAGACTGGATCGGCAGCTCGCCGCGCTTTCTGTCGCTGTGGTGCATGGGTGTCAACCAGTCCACGGCCGGCACCGCCAAGAACGCCGCGATCATCAACCTGCACCTGGCCACCGGGCAGATCGGCAAGGCCGGCAGCGGGCCGTTTTCCCTCACCGGCCAGCCCAATGCCATGGGTGGCCGGGAAACCGGCAGCCTGTCCAACCTGCTGCCGGGTCACCGCGAAGTCGCCAACCCCGAGCACCGCGCCGAAGTCGCGGCGTACTGGGGCGTCGACAGGCTGCCGGAAACGCCCGGGCTCAGCGCCATCGAGCTGTTCGACGCGGTGGGCAGCGGCAGCATCAAGGCGCTGTGGATCGCCTGCACCAACCCGGCCCAGTCGCTGCCCGACCAGCACAAGGTTCATCAGGCCCTGCGCGACTGCCCATTCGTGGTGGTGCAGGAAGCGTTCGCCACCACCGAAACCTGCCGCTACGCCGACCTGCTGCTGCCCGCCGCTAGCTGGGGCGAGAAGGAAGGCACGGTGACCAACTCCGAGCGCCGTGTCAGTCGCGTGCGCCGTGCGGTAGCGGCACCTGGCGAGGCGCGTGCCGACTGGGCGATTACCTGCGACTTCGCCCGCCGCCTGGAGGCCCGGTTGCCCGGCGCACCTGCCGGTCTTTTCGCTTTCTCCGCCGCCGAGCAACTGTTCGAGCAATACAAGGTGCTCACCCGCGGGCGTGATCTGGACCTCTGCGGGCTCAGCTATGGCCTGCTGGAAGCGCGAGGCCCACAGCAATGGCCATTTCCCGAAGGCGCCGAGATAGGCACGGCGCGCCTGTATGGCGATCGCCGCTTTCCAACCGCCAACGGTCGCGCGCGCTTTGTCGCCGAGGCGTATCAGCCGCCCAGGGAGCAAGGCGCTGAAGGCTATCCGCTGACGCTCAACACCGGGCGCTTGCGTGATCAGTGGCACGGCATGAGCCGCACCGGCACTGCCGCGCGGCTGTTCGCCCATGCCGAAGAGCCGCTGCTCGGCCTGCATCCGCTGGACATGGCGCAGCGGCAGCTGGAAGACGGCACACTGGTCGAGGTGCGCAGCCGCCGTGGCGCCCTGGTGCTGCGTGTGCAAACCGATGCCAGTCTTCAGCCCGGCCAGGCCTTCCTGCCGATGCACTGGGGCGACCGTTTTCTCAAGGGCCTGGGCATCAATGCCCTGACCCTGCCAGCCTTCGATCCACTGTCCAAACAACCCGAGCTCAAGCATGCCGGCATCGAGGTGCAGGCCATCGACCTGCCCTGGACCTTCCACGCACTGATCGAAGGTGACGTTCAACAACGCCTGGAAGCCTTGCGCCCGCTGTGCGAAACCTTCGCCTACGCGAGCTTCGGTCTGGCCGGTCGCGAGGCCTCGGCGCTGGTGATGCGCGTCGCCCACCATCACGCGCCCGCGCAAGAACTGCTCGATCGGCTGCACCAGCACCTGGGCCTGAGTGATGGCCCAGTGATGCGTTACGACGACCCTCATAGCGGCCCAGGCGCCCTACCCATTCATAAACGCGTGCGTATCGACGGCGGTCGCCTGACTGGCTTCGCCCTGGGTGGCGAAACCCAGGCACGCAACTGGCTGCGCGACCTCTGGCAGAACCAGACCTCACTCGACGACGACACCGGCCGATCCTTGCGCCGTTGGCTGCTGGCCCCCCTGGAAAGCCCACCTGGCCAGACCCGCCGGCAGACCGGCAAGACCCTGTGCACCTGCATGAACGTCAGCGAGGCGGCAGTGCGCGAAGGCATCGAGCGCGGCGGCGACCTGATCACGCTCAAGCAGAACCTTGGCTGCGGCACTCAGTGCGGCTCCTGCGTCCCGGAAATCAAGCGCCTGCTGGCGCTACAGACCATCGAAGCCTAGTGAAAAACTGGGAAATACGAGAACCCTGCTCAAGTCTCGCGAGCTAGAGCAATGCAAGGCCTAGGCGGCCCCGCAAAAACAGGCGAGGACGCGGAGTTTACGAGCTGTAAATGAGCAATCCGACTGGGCTGGCAATCCAGCCTGTTTTTAACGCCGCAGGGCCGACGCGCAGCAGACTTTAGTTGGTTCTAAAGAGAGGAATACCGTGATGAATCCAAGCGTATGGCTGATCGGCGCCGGCCCCGGCGACCCGGAACTACTGACCCTCAAGGCGGTGCGCGCCCTGGGCCTGGCCGATGTGGTGCTGATCGATGATCTGGTCAACCCACAGGTGCTGGAGCACTGCCCGGGCGCCCGGGTGATACGCGTCGGCAAGCGCGGCGGCTGCCGCTCCACGCCCCAGGCCTTCATCCACCGGCTGATGCTGCGCTACGCCCGCCAGGGCAAGGTGGTGGCGCGCCTCAAGGGTGGCGACCCGTGCATCTTCGGCCGTGGCGGCGAGGAAGCCGACTGGCTGGCGGCGCGCGGCGTGCACTGCGAAATCGTCAACGGCATCACCGCCGGCCTGGCCGCCGCAACCCGCTGCGGCATCTCCCTGACCCTGCGCGGCGTGGCCCGCGGCGTGACGCTGGTGACCGCCCATACTCAGGACGGCAGCGCGCCGAACTGGCAGGCGCTGGCCCACAGCGGCACCACGCTGGTGGTGTACATGGGCATCGCCACCCTGGCCGACACCCGCCAACACCTGCTGGATGCCGGCATGGCTGCCGCCACCCCGGTGGCGATGATCGAAAACGCCTCGCTGCCCGACCAGCGCGAATGCCGCAGCACCCTGCAGGCAATGGCCGACGATGCCCAGGGCTTCCAGTTGAAAAGCCCGGCCATCCTGGTGATCGGCGATGTGGTCGGCGCGGCCACGCTGGCGGCCGAACCGCTGCAGCTGCACAGCGCCTGAAGGGGGTGCAGCTCATAGAGCCCCGCGACCTCCCTGACAGGTAGCACTGCAGCAAAACTGGACTGCTATTTGCACTGTTCTGGTTCAACACTGCGACCGATAAGACCCTGCCATGCCCGATCACAAAATGCCTCCCACCCTGCGTTTCATGCTCGCCGCCCGGCGCTGCGAGCTGCAGGGCCTGGAAAGCCTGTCCGTCACCTGCGAGCTGGTCACCCGGATCAGCCAACTGGTGCATCAGTTGCAAAAGGAACGGGGCTATTCGAACGTCTACCTGGGCAACCAGACGGATCGCTACCTGCACCATCTTGATGCACACAGCGCGGGCTCGGCTGCCGTGGAGCGCGAGGTGCTGGAATTCTTCCTGTCCATGGACACCGCCCAGGCCAATGCGGCCGACCGTGCCCGCCTGTTCCAGCGGATCGCCTACGTGCTGCACGGCCTCGACGAGTTGCCCGGGCTGCGCCGGCGTATCCGTGAACGGCAACTGTCTCCTCGCCAGGCGACCCAGACCTTTACCCGGCTGATCGGCGGGCTGCTGGCGGTGGTCTTCGAGGCGGCGGATACCGCCGTGGATCCGGGCATCACTCGGGTGCTGGTGGCACTGTTCAACTTCATGCAGGGCAAGGAACTCGCCGGCCAGGAACGCGCGGTCGGCGTCGAGGGGTTTTCCCGTGGGCATTTCGATGACGAATTGCAGGCGCGCCTGCTGCACCTGCAGGAAGGCCAGGAGCGCTGCTTCGACATCTTCACCGAGTTCGCCAGCGCCGAGGCCAATGCGCTGTGGCAAGAGATTCGCGGCACCGACACCGTTGCCCAGGTGACCAGCCTGCGCGCTGTGGCCAAGCGCACTTCGGCCGAGGCGCAAGTGGACCCGGGCTTGTGCGAGCTGTGGTTCGAGCTCAACACCCAACGTATCGATGCCATGAAGCAGGTCGAAAGCCACCTGACCCAATGCCTGCTCGAACGCTGCCGGCGCAGCATCGCGGACGCCCATGCCGACCTGGACAATCACCGCGCGCTGCTCGGCCGTGTAGCGCAGATGGATGCCGGCAGCGAGCAGGCACTGCTGTTCAGCGTGCACAGCAGCACCCTCGACATCCCACCTCAGGACGCCGTGGGCAACCACCTGGCCCGCTCGGTGCTGGAT
Organism: Pseudomonas sp. G34; assembly: GCF_031119625.1. GTDB lineage: Bacteria > Pseudomonadota > Gammaproteobacteria > Pseudomonadales > Pseudomonadaceae > Aquipseudomonas. Next base: position 106,547 of record NZ_JAVHZV010000017.1, on the reverse strand, counting down.
CTGCTGCACGAGCAGAACCAGCGCCTGCAGCAGGTCAGCGACGAGCTGCAGGAAACCCGCGAAACCCTCAACGAGCGCAAGCTGATCGAGCGGGCCAAGAAGCTGCTGATGAACGACTACCGGCTCAGCGAAGAGGACGCCTACGCGCGCCTGCGCCAATCGGCCATGGAGCGCAGCATGCGCCTGGTCGACGTCGCCCAGAGCCTGCTCACCTTCGCCGCACGCAAGACCCAGGAAAAGCCGCGAACCGACAAGCCCCGGCGCGGCTGAGAACGCTGCGCTAGCTGCCGGGCATCACTCGCCAGCCCCGCTCGCAATCTGCTCACGACCATTCGGCCTAAGCCATCCCTAATGGCTGCAACGTGGCGGAAGCGGCCTTTCGTAGGGTGGACGACGCTTCATCCGTCCACCGCTCTGCGAGCGCAATGGTGGACAAAAAAGAGCGTTGTCCACCCTACGCTGGGAACGGCCGCTTCTACTATATTGCTGTCGATCCATCGCAAGAAGAGTTTCCTGATACACAGAGATCGTGAAGCACCGAGCGCAGGCTACCGGTGCCCAAGCCCGACCTTGTCATGCACCTGCGCCGCGCACGGAAGAGGCCTCGCGCCCTGCTGCTGTGCGGCGACAAAGATCGCCCGCCTGCAATGCGAATCGCAGAGCAGTCTGGAAATCGAGCCAAAAAGCCTTAACGCTCAGTCAGTTAACGCATTGACGGGGCACTCCACTGCTGACGGCCAGGCTGTCGCACCAGGTGAAATCACCGCTGGCATGCAACCTGCTAAGTCCCTAACAGGGGAGGCAGGCTCTGCCCTCCACAATCCAAATTCCGGACAACGGCGTCCACACTCACGCAGCCCCGCGCTGCCATGAGCGTGACGCCGTTTTTTTATGCGTGCCTTTTGGGGAGAACGAGATGGACGACACGCCACGCGAACAGCAGAACGCCGAACAAAAAACCGGCCTGCCACGCCGTACCTTCCTCAAGCAGTCCATGGGACTGCTGGGCGGCGGTGCCTTGCTGAGCATGCTGCCAGCGGGCCTGAGCAGCGCGGTGTGGGCTGCCGGCACGGATGGCCTGGAGACCACCAAGGCCAAGCTCGGCTTTATCGCCCTCACCGATGCCGCGCCGTTGTTCGTCGCCGAGGAGTTGGGGCTGTTCGCCAAGCACGGCATGACCGACGTGGAAGTGCTCAAGCAATCCTCCTGGGGCACCACCCGCGACAACCTGGTGCTCGGCGCCGGCAGTGGCGGTATCGACGGCGCCCATATCCTCACGCCGATGCCCTACCTGATGGCCGCCGGCAAGATCACCACCAACAACACGCCGCTGCCGATGGTCTTGCTGGCGCGCCTGAACCTCAACGGCCAGGGCATCTCGATCAGCAAGCAATACCAGGATCTCAAGCTCGGCACCGACGCCAGCGCCTTCAAGCAGGCGGTCGCCGCCAAGCAGGCCAAGGGCCAGAAGATCGCTGCGGCGATGACCTTTCCCGGCGGCACCCATGACCTGTGGCTGCGCTACTGGATGGCCGCCGGCGGCATCGAGCCAAACAAGGACTTGCCGACGGTGGTCATCCCGCCACCGCAGATGGTCGCCAACATGAAGGTCGGCAGCATGGACGCCTTCTGCGTCGGCGAGCCATGGAACGCCCAGCTGATCAACCAGAACATCGGCTACAGCGCGGTAACCACTGGCGAGCTGTGGGCCAACCACCCGGAAAAGGCCCTGTCGCTGCGCGCCGATTATGTCGCCGCCAACCCCAATGCCACCCGCGCCCTGCTCAAGGCGGTGATGGAAGCGCAGATGTTCTGCGAAGCGGCGGAGAACAAGGAAAAGGTCGCCGAAATCTGCGCCAAACGCCGCTGGATCGGCGCCCCGGCCAAGGATCTGCTGGCCCGCCTGCAGGGCAACTTCGACTACGGCAACGGCCGCGTGGTGGAAAACAGCCCGCACCTGATGCGTTTCTGGAGCGAGTTCGCCTCCTACCCCTTCCAGAGCCACGACCTGTGGTTCCTCACCGAAAACAAACGCTGGGGCTACCTGCCGATGGATTTCGACAGCCAGGCGCTGATCGACCAGGTCAACCGCGAAGACATCTGGCGCCAGGCTGCCGCCGAGCTGGGCGTGCCCGCCGCCCAGATTCCCCAGGGCAAATCCCGCGGTATCGAGACCTTCTTCGACGGCAAGACTTTCGACCCACAGAACCCGCAAGCCTATCTCGACAGCCTGGCCCTGAAGGCCTAACCGGAGAAACGCCATGAATGCGCCCGTCAAATCGCTGGCCCTACCGGCTGGCGTCATCGCTCCCAGCTGGCTGAAACGCCTGTCGACAACCCTGATGCAGTCGGTGCTGCCACCGCTGGTGATCACCGCCGCGCTGATGCTGATCTGGCAACTGCTGTGCAGCGGCGCGAATGCCGCCCTGCCGCCGCCCAGCCAGGTGATCGAAGACACCTGGGAGCTGATCATCAACCCGTTCTACGACAACGGCGGCACCGACGTCGGCATGGCCTGGCAGCTGCTCGCCAGCCTCGAACGCGTGGCCTACGGCTATGCCCTGGCGGTGGTGGTGGGTGTGGCGCTCGGCGTGCTGGTCGGCCAGTCGACCTGGGCCATGCGCGGCCTCGACCCGCTGTTCCAGATCCTGCGTACCGTGCCACCGCTGGCCTGGCTGCCGCTGTCGCTGGCCGGCTTCAAGGACAGCCATCCCTCGGCGCTGTTCGTGATCTTCATCACCGCGATCTGGCCGATCATCATCAATACCTCGGTGGGCATCCGCAACATCCCCGAGGACTACCGCAACGTCGCCAAGGTGCTGCGCCTCAACGGCGTGGAGTATTTCCACAAGATCATGCTGCCGGCGGCGGCGCCGTACATCTTCTCCGGGCTGCGCATTGGCGTGGGCCTGTCCTGGCTGGCGATCATCGCCGCCGAGATGCTGATCGGCGGCGTGGGCATCGGCTTTTTCATCTGGGATGCGTGGAACGCTTCGCGTATCAGCGACATCATTCTCGCCCTGGTCTACGTCGGCGTGGTCGGTTTCATACTCGACCGCCTGGTGCTGTTCGTCGGCAATCGCATCACCCGCGGCACATCGGCCTGAGGAGACAGACATGAGCAAGCACTACCTGAGCATCGAGCATGTGGAAAAGTACTTCGAGCGTGACGGCGTCAGCTCCCACGTCCTGAACCAGATCAACCTCAACGTCGAGCGCGGCGAATACATCTCCATCATCGGCCACTCCGGTTGCGGCAAGTCGACGGTGCTGAACATCGTCGCCGGTCTCACCGATTCGAGCAGCGGCGCGGTGATCCTCGACGGCCGCGAAGTGCGCGGCCCCGGCCCGGATCGCAGCCTGGTGTTCCAGAACCACTCGCTGCTGCCCTGGCTGACCGTGCAGGAGAACGTCGCCCTGGCCGTCGACAAGGTGTTCAAGCGCACCAAGAGCAGGGCCGAGCGCCGCGACTGGACGCTGCATCATCTGGAACTGGTGAGCATGGGCCACGCCCTGCACAAGCGGCCCAACGAGATTTCCGGCGGCATGAAGCAGCGCGTCGGCATTGCCCGCGCGCTGGCCATGGAACCCAAGGTTTTGCTGCTCGACGAGCCGTTCGGCGCGCTCGACGCGCTGACCCGCGCGCACCTGCAGGATGAAGTGATGCGCATCCAGAGCGAGCTGCACAACACGGTGATGATGATCACCCACGACGTCGACGAAGCGGTGCTGCTCTCCGACCGCATCGTGATGATGACCAATGGCCCATCAGCGACCATCGGCGAGATCCTGACCATCGACCTGCCACGGCCACGCGACCGCATCGCCCTGGCCGACGATCCGCGCTACAACGCCTATCGCCACGCGGTACTGAGTTTTCTGCATGAGAAGCAGCGCAAGGTCGAACCCTTGCAACGGCGCAGCGCCGCAGCCCCGGGGTCGGCCGACAAGCAGCGTGCCCGCGCTTGAGGCACAAGCGGGTCAGTCCTTGGCGATGCCGGTGATGGTGATGCCGAAGCGCTCTTCCAGGCGTACCGCAGGGGTCTGCTCCTCATGGGGCTGCTCCTTCGGCTCGAGGGGCTCGAGATTCTCTTGCGCCCATTCGAGCACCCAGGTCACCGCCTGCTCCAGGCTGGGTTTTTCCTTGGATTTGACCTTGAGGACTTCGGCAGCTTCGTCTCGGCTGTAGGTGATGATCCATTGGCTCATGGCGAGTCTCCAGCAGGTGGTGGCACGCTGGGGCGTGCCCTAATGAAGATGTAGACCTACCGGCCGTGAACAGTTCGCCCTATAAATCCGCGGGAACTTCATCGACCATGGTCACTCAGAAATTACGCATCGATTGATTTCTCCGGGCGCATGAAGCGCCCATTTTTTTGCCTGAAATTCAGCGTTTCCCGGCTGCCCAGGCCGCAGCCGATGGAACGCCAGGCATAAAAAAACCGGGAGATTCCCGGTTTTTTCTCAGCCAATCACCGTGGCCATCAGGCCTTTGGCAATGTCACGCCGGTCTGGCCCTGATACTTGCCGCCACGATCCTTGTAGGACACTTCACAGGCCTCGTCCGACTGCAGGAACAGCATCTGCGCCACCCCTTCGTTGGCGTAGATCTTCGCCGGCAGGTTGGTGGTGTTGGAGAACTCCAGTGTCACGTGGCCTTCCCATTCCGGCTCCAGCGGCGTGACGTTGACGATGATGCCGCAGCGCGCATAGGTGCTCTTGCCCAGGCAGATGGTCAGCACGTCACGGGGGATACGGAAGAACTCCACGGTACGCGCCAGCGCAAAGGAGTTGGGCGGGATGATGCACACGTCACTCTTGATGTCGACGAAGCTCTTGGCGTCGAAATTCTTCGGGTCGACGATGGCCGAGTGAATGTTGGTGAAGACCTTGAATTCATCGGCACAGCGCACGTCGTAGCCGTAGCTGGAAACCCCGTAGGAAATCACCCGGCTGTCGTCCGCGCCGCGCACCTGGCGCTCGACGTAGGGCTCGATCATGCCGTGTTCCTGGGCCATGCGGCGAATCCACTTGTCCGATTTGATGCTCATGGCGGGGCCTTCCTGAAAGTCTACGCGGTGAAAAGTGCTCGCATCTTACCGGGCTGCAGAGCCGCGTTCAAAGCCTCTTGACGGGCCGTTGCGATGCGCCTTGGGCAGGCGCCGATGCAAGTAAATCGCAGAAAGACTGACAGAGCATTCGCACTTCCTGAAAAAAGCGGGTATGGTGATCCCACTGTGCTGCATGTGTCACCGCGAATCGCTACATGATGCCTAGATTTCGATCCAAACATCGTCCGACTCCTAGTACTCGTTGCACTCAGTCCCGGCCTGGTTCTATCCAGGGCTGTTAATTTATTTAGTTCTTAGGAGACATCACATGTCCAATCGTCAGACTGGCACCGTTAAGTGGTTCAACGATGAGAAAGGCTACGGCTTCATCACCCCGCAATCCGGTGACGACCTGTTCGTACACTTCAAAGCTATCCAGAGCGATGGCTTCAAGAGCCTGAAAGAAGGCCAGCAAGTGACTTTCGTGGCCACCCGTGGTCAGAAAGGCATGCAAGCAGAAGAAGTTCAGGTTGTATAACCTGCTTTAACTGTTAGAAAAAACCCCGCTTCGGCGGGGTTTTTTTATGCCTGCGATTTATGCCTGTGGTTCAGCTACCGGAAGCTGTGCGATCGCCTTGCAAGCGCACAGCAACCATCAATCGTCGGCAATCACGATGTTCGGCATGGCCTGCGCAGTGGTGGCGCTCGATGCGATGCGCGCACCGACCAGGCGGGCGATCTGCTGATAGAGCATGGCGAGCTGGCTTTGCGGGTCGGCGATGGCCGTTGGCTTGCCGCCATCGGCCTGCAGGCGGATGGCCATCGACAGCGGCATCGAGGCCAACAGGTCGACCCCGAACTGCGCGGCCAGCTTCTCGCCACCGCCCTCACCGAACAGGTGCTCGGCATGCCCACAGCTGGAGCAGATGTGCACGGCCATGTTCTCCACCACGCCAAGCACCGGGATGTTCACCTTGCGGAACATTTCCACGCCTTTCCTGGCATCGAGCAGTGCCAGGTCCTGCGGAGTGGTGACGATCACCGCACCGGCCACCGGGACTTTCTGCGCCAGGGTCAGGTGGATATCGCCGGTGCCCGGCGGCATGTCGATGATCAGATAATCGAGGTCGTCCCAGGCAGTCTGGGTGACCAGCTGGATAAGCGCACCGGAAACCATCGGGCCACGCCAGACCACCGGCGTGTTGTCGTCGGTCAGAAAGGCCATCGACATCACCTGAACGCCATGGGCCTCGAGCGGCACGAACCACTTCTGCTCGCGCACCTGCGGCCGCGTGCCTTCGGCGATACCGAACATGATGCCCTGGCTGGGGCCGTAGATATCCGCATCGAGAATGCCCACCCGCGCACCTTCGCGGGCCAGGGCCAGGGCCAGGTTGGCGGCAGTGGTGGACTTGCCCACACCGCCCTTGCCGGAGGCCACGGCGATCACGTTCTTGACGTTGGCCAGCGCCGGCACCTGGGCCTGCGCCTTGTGCGCGGCGATCACGCAGTTCACCTCGACAGTGGCGCTGCGCACGCCGGCGAGGCTTTCGATGGCCAGTTGCAGCATCTGCGCCCAGCCCTGCTTGAACTGTGCCGCGGCGTAACCCAGCTCGAGCTGAACGCTGACCTGGTCACCCTGCACGTCGATAGCGCGCACGCAGCCGGCGCTGAGCGGATCCTGATCGAGATGGGGGTCGGTGTACTGACGCAATACGGCTTCGACCGCAGCGCGGATATCAGCGCTCATGCTTGGCTCCGGAGATGGCAGGAAAGGCGCCTATCCTACCCGAGCTGCCTGGCTGATGCAGGCTGGCGGCCACCTGAGCCGCCAGCACGCAGACATCACTGCACGGGCTGGCCCGGCAGCGGCTTGAGGTTTACCTCGACGCGGCGGTTCTGCGCACGGCCCTCGGCGGAAGCGTTGTCGGCAATCGGATTGTCCGGGCCGGCACCGCGACTGGACAGGCGCGAGCCGTCGATGCCCTGGGCAGTCAGGTAGCTCGTCACACTCTGCGCACGGCGCTCGGACAGCGCCATGTTGTGCTGACGCGAGCCGGTGCTGTCGGTGTAGCCGACGATCTCGATGCTGTTGTTCTGGAACTGCTTGAACGAGGTGGCCAGGTTGTTCAGCGGCGCGTAGAAGCTCGGCGCGATGTCCGCCGAGTCGGTGGCGAAGGTGATGTTGCCCGGCATGATCAGCTTGATGTCGTCACCCTGGCGCTGCACTTCCACGCCGGTGCCTTCCATGCTGCGGCGCAGCTCGGCCTCCTGGCGATCGGCGTAATAGCCGTAGCCGGCACCCGCCGCGCCGGCCAGCACCGCACCGATAGCGGCGCCCTTGCCACGGTCGTTATGGCTGATCGCTGCGCCGGCAGCCGCGCCGGCAAGCGCTGCCAGGCCACCGTAGGTCGCGGTACGGTGGCCACTGCCGCCGGGCGCCCCACCGCCGACATTGTCATAGGGATTGCTGGAGGCACAGCCAACCAGCAGCGCCAGCGCGGTGGCACAGGCGAGCGGACGTAGAATTGCACGCATGGTTCATCTCCTGGAGGGAGAGCGGAAGGTAATCCTTGGAACCCGCTCACGCCTGTAAATTCAAGCCGCTAGCCGCTGAATTTGCCCGCTGGCCGGAACGCGCCCGGTTACTTTATAGTGATCGACCACCCGCCAATCGATGACAGCCTGACAATGTCCCAAGCTCGCCAGATTCTCGTTACCAGCGCCCTCCCCTATGCCAACGGTTCGATCCACCTTGGCCATATGCTCGAGTACATCCAGACCGACATGTGGGTGCGTTTCCAGAAGCTGCGCGGCAACCAGGCCATCTACGTGTGCGCCGACGATGCCCACGGCTCGGCGATCATGCTGCGTGCCGAGAAGGAAGGCATCACCCCGGAACAGCTGATCGACGGCGTCAAGGCCGAGCACAGCGGCGACTTCGCCGACTTCCTGGTCGACTTCGACAACTTCCACTCCACCCACTCGGCGGAAAACCGCGAGCTGTCGGAGTCGATCTACAAGGCACTGCGTGACAACGGCCACATCGCCACCCGTTCGGTGACCCAGTATTTCGACCCGGAAAAAGGCATGTTCCTGGCCGACCGCTTCATCAAGGGCACCTGCCCGAAATGCGCGACGCCGGACCAGTACGGCGACAACTGCGAAAAATGCGGCGCCACCTACGAGCCCACCGAACTGAAAGACCCGCGCTCGGCGATTTCCGGCGCGGTGCCGGTGCTCAAGGACTCCAAGCACTTCTTCTTCAAGCTGCCGCAATTCCAGGACATGCTCCAGCAGTGGACGCGCAGCGGCACCCTGCAGGAGTCGGTGGCCAACAAGCTCGCCGAATGGCTGGATGGCGGCCTGCACGAGTGGGACATCAGCCGTGATGCGCCCTATTTCGGCTTCGAGATTCCCGACGAGCCGGGCAAGTATTTCTATGTCTGGCTGGATGCGCCGATCGGCTACATGGCCAGCTTCAAGAACCTCTGCGCGCGCCGCCCGGAGCTGGACTTCGACGCGTTCTGGAACAAGGATTCCAAGGCCGAGGTGTATCACTTCATCGGCAAGGACATCGTCAACTTCCACGCCCTGTTCTGGCCGGCCATGCTCGAAGGCGCCGGCTACCGCAAGCCGACCGCGATCAACGTGCACGGCTATCTGACCGTCAACGGCCAGAAGATGTCCAAGTCGCGAGGCACCTTCATCAAGGCGCGCACCTACCTGGATCACCTGAACCCCGAATACCTGCGCTACTACTACGCAGCCAAGCTCGGCCGTGGCGTCGATGACCTCGATCTGAACCTCGAGGACTTCATCCAGAAGGTCAACTCGGACCTGGTCGGCAAGGTGGTCAACATCGCCAGCCGCTGCGCCGGTTTCATCCACAAGGGCAACGCCGGCGTGCTGGTTGCCGCCAACCCGGAGCCGGAGCTGTGGAATGCCTTCCAGAGCGCCGCACCAAGCATCGCCGACGCTTACGAAAGCCGCGACTTCGCCCGCGCCATGCGTGAAATCATGGCCCTGGCCGACCGCGCCAACGCCTGGATCGCCGACAAGGCGCCCTGGTCGCTGGCCAAGCAGGAAGGCAAGGCCGACGAAGTGCAGGCGATCTGCGCCCTGGGCGTCAACCTGTTCCGCCAGTTGGTGATCTTCCTCAAGCCGGTACTGCCGAACCTGGCGCGCGATGCCGAGGCGTTCCTCAACGTCGCGCCGCTGCAGTGGAACGACCTGACCACGCTGCTGGCCGATCATCAGCTCAACCCCTTCACCCCGCTGCTCAGCCGCATCGAGCCGGCCAAGGTGCAAGCCATGGTGGAAGCCTCCAAGGAAGACCTGGCGGCCGCCGAAGCCTCCACAGGCAATGGCGAGCTGAAGAAGGATCCGCTGGCCGCGGAGATTGCCTTCGACGCCTTCGCAGCCGTCGACCTGCGTATCGCGCTGATCGAAAAATGCGAGTTCGTCGAAGGTGCCGACAAGCTGCTGCGCCTGACCCTGGATATCGGCGACGAGAAGCGCAACGTGTTCAGCGGCATCAAGAGCGCCTACCCGGATCCCAGCAAGCTGGAAGGCCGCCTGACCCTGTACGTGGCCAACCTGGCAGCACGCAAGATGAAGTTCGGCGTGTCCGAAGGCATGGTGTTGGCCGCCGGCCCTGGCGGCGAAGAAATCTACCTGCTCAGCCCGGACAGCGGTGCCAAGCCGGGTCAACGCGTCAAGTAATCGATCAGGAGCAAGGATGCTGACCCCCAAAAGCTGGTTTCTCGCCACTGCCCTGGCCCTGCTGACCCTGGTCGGCTGCTCGCCTTCTGGTGACGGTCGCGCACCGGCAGGCGCCGCGCTGCAGGGGGAAATGGCGCAACAGGGCGCCTTTCTCGCCTACGAACACAGCGTCGGCATTCGCCTGCCGGTCGAACAGGTCGAGCCACGCCTGGCAGCGGTACGTGAAGCGTGCAGCAGCCAGCGTTTCGGCCAGTGCGACCTGCTGGCCATCGAGCAGAGCCAGGGCCATTACCAGGCGGCCAGCATCACCGTGCGCATCGCGCCGGCGGGTGTCGAACCGCTGGTTGGTTTTGCCGGCGAAGGCGGCGAGCTGCAGAGCCGCCACACCCGCGCCGAGGACCTGGCTCAGGCGGCCAGCGACACCGAACAGCAACGCCAACGCCTGGAACGCCAGCAGAAAACCCTGCTGCAGTATCAGGCGCGCACCGACCTGAGCGTCAGTGACATGCTCGCCCTGGCCCGCGAACTGGCCGAGGTAGAAGTGCAACTGGCAGGCAACGCCCAGCAGTCGGCGCAGCAACAGCGGCGCCTGACCACCAACCTGCTGACCTTGAGCTTCAGCACCGAAGGCGAACCGCTTGGCCGCCTGGCGCGTATCGGCGACGCCGCAAGCGGCATGCTCGACAACGCCACCGAGGGCGCCACCGAAGCGCTCAAGCTGCTTGGCTACGGCATCCCCTTCGTGATCATTCTGTTCCCGCTCGCCCTGCTGGTCCGCTGGCTATGGCGTAAGGCGAGCCGCGCACGCAATAAAGCATGAGTGAGCGCTGGCGTGGCCGTGCCGCTGTACCGGGCGCGGCCCATGCCGGATAATGCCTGGCTCACGCGCCAGCCAGACCTGCAACAGCGATGATCGACCCTCGCCACTTCACCTGCCCGCACCACCATGGCTCGCTGCCGTGGCGGCGTGCCGCGGTGCGCCCATGAGCACTGCGCAGCGTATCGCCGCCATCGACGCCCTGCTGCCGCAGACGCAATGTGGCAAGTGCGGCCATCCGGGCTGCCTGCCCTACGCCGAGGGCATTGCCGCGGGCGAGGCGATCAACAAGTGTCCGCCCGGCGGCACGGCGACCGTCCATGCCCTGGCTGACCTGTTGCAGGTACCGGAGCTGCCCCTGGCACTGCCGGCAACCCCGCCGCAGGTGGCGGTGATCCGCGAAGCCGAGTGCATCGGCTGCACCAAGTGCATCCAGGCCTGCCCGGTGGACGCCATCGTCGGTGCGGCCAAGCTGATGCACACGGTGATCAACGATGAATGCACGGGCTGCGAGTTGTGCATTGCCCCTTGCCCGGTGGACTGCATCGACCTGATCGCCCTGGCGCCGGCCGAGGCCGAGGCGCAACGCGCGCGCGCCGACCAGTTCCGCACTCGCCACCAGAATCGCCTGGCCCGCCTGGCGCGCAACGATGCCCGTCGCCGCGCGGCCCGCCCGTTACGTCCTGCGCCTGTAGAGGCGCCTGCTGTCGCGCCCCAGCAGACCCCCGGTGCGTCCTCGCTGAAACAGGCGAAGATCGATGCTGCCATGAGTCGGGCCCAGTTGCAGAAGGCCCTGAAGGCCTTTGGTGATACGCCGGATGACGGCCAGCGCCAGCAACTGGCGGCCCTGCAACAGGCCGCCGAGCAGGATCAACGGCGCCTCGCTGAGCTGCAGGCAACACCCGCACAAGCAGCCCCAAGCCCGGGCGAGCAGGCACTCAAGCAGGCCAAGCTCGACCTGGCCAGCCATCGCATGGCCCTCAAGGCCGCCGAGCGCCGCGGCCTCGACGAACAGGCCCTGGCCCCGCTGCGCGGCGCCTATGCCGCCGCCCAGCAGGCCCTGCACCTGGCCGAGGAGCACAGCGGCAAGCCGCCGCCCACCCGCGTGCTGGTCGACAAGGCCGGGCTCAGCGTGCAGCTGCGCCAGTTGAAGACCGATCTGGCCTACGCCCGCGCCGAACTCAGCAAGTTACAGCGCAGCGAACCCGCTGACGCCGCCAAGATACGCGATGCCCAAGAACGCCTTGCCGCGGCCGAACGCCGCTTGCAGGCGCAGACCAGCGCCAGCTAGCGCGCACTGACGAGCCCTGATGCCCGACCATGAACGCCGCCAAACGCCTTGAAATCTTCCGCCGTCTGCACGAAGACAACCCCGAGCCCAAGACCGAACTGGCCTACAGCACGCCGTTCGAACTGCTGATCGCGGTGATTCTCTCCGCCCAGGCCACCGACGTCGGCGTCAACAAGGCCACCGCCAGGCTCTACCCGGTGGCCAATACGCCGGAGGCGATCCTCGCCCTGGGCGTCGATGGCCTGAGCGAGTACATCAAGACCATCGGCCTGTACAACAGCAAGGCCAGGAACGTCATCGAGACCTGCCGGATTCTCGTCGAGCAGCACGGCAGCCAGGTGCCGGAAACCCGCGAGGCATTGGAGGCGTTGCCAGGCGTAGGCCGCAAGACCGCCAACGTGGTGCTCAACACCGCCTTTCGTCAGTTGGCCATGGCGGTGGATACGCACATCTTCCGGGTCAGCAACCGCACCGGCATCGCCCCTGGCAAGAACGTGGTGGAGGTCGAGAAGAAGCTGCTCAAGTTCGTGCCCAAGGACTTTCTGCTGGACGCCCACCATTGGCTGATCCTGCACGGGCGCTACGTGTGCCAGGCGCGCAAGCCGCGCTGCGGCAGTTGCCGGATCGAAGACCTGTGCGAATACAAGGCGAAGACCTCCGACGATTGAGGCTTCATACAGTTCTTGTATGGGCTGATTGAAAAAATCTTTTTTACTCGCTTCACGTTTGCCCTTATAAGGTCGGCAAATGGCCCCTGTAGCCGGGAGTGAAGCGCATGAGCGGCAAAGAAGACCTGGAACTGGACGACGACTTCGTCAGCGAGGAAGCAGACAACAGCGAAGCCCCCGTGGAAGTGGCGAAAACCAATCTCACCAAGCGACGCATCATCGACAATTTTCTCGAAGAGCGGCGCCTGCACAAGCAGTTGGCCGAGTACGATTTCGATCTGTAAGCCGCCAGCCTGATGCAATGAAAAATGCCCGTGTCGATGGACACGGGCATTTTTTGTGGCCCACCGTCCCTGGCGGCCACCCTGCGGGCCGTCGCAAGCGACGTCAAGAACTTCTCCCGGAAGTTTTTTTGTTTCTGGCGCAGCGGACCGATCAGAGCCCGTCCAGGTAGCGCTCCACATCCAGCGCGGCCATGCAGCCCGCACCGGCCGAGGTGATGGCCTGGCGATAAACGCTGTCGGCCACGTCGCCGGCGGCGAACACGCCCGCGTGGCTGGTCGCCGTGGCATTGCCGTCACGCCCGCCGCTGACCAGCAGGTAACCGTCCCTGAGCGCCAGCTGGCCCTCGAACAGCGCCGTATTGGGGGTATGCCCGATGGCCACGAACAGGCCATCCACCGATAGGTCGCGGGTCGCCCCGTCCGCTCTGCGGATACGCACCCCGGTAACACCCGAGGCATCACCGAGCACTTCATCCACCTCGGCATTCAGGGCCAGCACGATGCGCCCTTCGGCCACCCGCGCCTGCAGCTTGTTCTGCAGGATCTTCTCGGCGCGAAAGGCGCCGCGGCGGTGAATCAGCGTGACCCGGCTGGCGATGTTGGCCAGGTACAGCGCCTCCTCCACCGCCGTATTGCCACCGCCGACCACTGCCACTTCACGGTTGCGATAGAAGAAGCCGTCGCAGGTGGCGCATGCCGACACGCCCTTGCCCATGAACGCTTGCTCGCTCGGCAGCCCCAGATAACGGGCGCTGGCACCGGTAGCGATGATCAGCGCATCGCAGGTATAGGAAACGCTGTCGCCCACCAGGGTGAACGGCCGCGCGGCGAGATCCACGGCCTGGATATGATCGAAGACGATCTCGGTCTCGAAGCGCTCGGCATGGGCCTGCATGCGCAGCATCAGCTCCGGGCCGGTCAGGCCATGGGCATCGCCGGGCCAGTTGTCCACCTCGGTGGTGGTGGTCAGCTGCCCGCCGGCCTGCAAGCCGGTGATCAGCAGCGGCTTGAGATTGGCGCGCGCCGCGTAGACCGCCGCGCTGTAGCCCGCCGGGCCGGAACCGAGAATGATCACGCGGGCGTGCCGGGTACTCGACATCAGGAACTCCTTACAGCGCAATGCTGCAAAAAAGGCCGCCACCGACCAGAGCGGTCGGACTTCGGCGGCTGCAAAGGGACGCGGGCAGACTAGCTGCCGCGGCCGGCCGCAGGGAAATGCGCTTTGCCAATCCCGCGGATAGCCGCGCGCTATCGCCCTGCCGCGCTTTCACCGGGGCGGCAAAATGGGTAAGGTCGCGCCACGTTCATTTGTTGGAGACAACCTCGATGCGCGCTCCTGTGCTGTCCGGCCCGCAATACCTCGGCGAAGGCCTGAAGCTGGTGATGAGCCCCGGCCTGCGGCTGTTCGTGCTGCTGCCGCTGGCGATCAACCTGATCCTGTTCAGCCTGATGATCGGCTTCGCCGTGCAGCAGTTCAGCGGCTGGGTGGACACCTTCATGCCGTCGCTGCCAGGCTGGCTGAGCTTTCTGCAATACATTCTCTGGCCGCTGTTCGTGGTGCTGGTGGTGTTGATGGTGTTCTTCACCTTCACCATGCTGGCCAATATCGTCGCCGCGCCATTCAACGGCTTTCTCGCCGAGAAGGTCGAGGTGGTGGTGCGTGGCCAGGACAACTTCCCGCCCTTCAGCTGGGCCGAGCTGATCGCCATGGTGCCGCGCACCCTGGGCCGCGAAGGGCGCAAGCTGGCGTATTTTCTGCCGCGTGCCCTGGGCCTGCTGATCCTCTCGTTCATTCCGGTGGTCAACCTGGTGGCGGCGCCGCTGTGGCTGCTGTTCGGGGTGTGGATGATGGCCATCCAGTACATCGACTACCCCGCCGACAACAACAAGGTCAGCTGGCAGGACATGCTCGCCTGGCTGCGCGAGAAGCGCTGGCAGTCCCTGGGCTTTGGCGGCATCACCTACGCCGCGCTGCTGGTGCCCTTCGTGAACATCGTGATGATGCCCGCCGCGGTAGCCGGCGCCACCCTCTTCTGGGTGCGTGAAGGCGGCGTGAGCGCGGGCACCGGCGCTGTCACGCAAACGCCACACTGATGTCACAAACGCTACATGACGGCAGCCCAGACTGCTGTCATGAGCACTCCCACGCTATTCATCGCCCTGGTCAGCGAGACCTACAGCCCGGAAATCAACGGTGTGGCCAATACCCTTGGTCATCTGGTCAGCGGGCTGCGCGCCCGCGGCCATCGCCTGCAGCTGGTCCGCCCCCGGCAGCACCACGACGCCCCGGCCGCCAATGACGACGACCTGCTGCTGACCCGCGGCTGGCCACTGCCCGGCTACCGCGGCCTGCAGTGGGGCCAGTCGGCACGTCACAAACTGCTGCGCCTGTGGCGGCGCCAGCGCCCGGATGTGCTGTACATCGCCACCGAAGGCCCGCTCGGGTTATCCGCCCTGCGGGCAGCAAGGCGCCTGCGGATTCCGGTGATCAGCGGCTTTCACACCAACTTCCAGCAGTACACCGGGCATTACGGCATCACCCTGCTGACCCGCCTGCTGACCAACTACCTGCGCTGGTTCCACAACGCTTCACGCATGACCCTGGTACCCAGCCTCAGCCAGCGCTGCGAGCTGCAGCGCCGTGGTTTCGAGCGCCTGGAACTGCTCGCCCGCGGGGTCGATGCCGGGCTGTTCAATCCGGCCCGGCGTAGCGACGAACTGCGCCGCAGCTGGGGCCTGGCCGAACAGGACATCGCCGTGCTGCACGTCGGCAGGCTGGCCGCCGAGAAGAACCTGGACCTGCTGGTCAGCACCTTCCAGGCGCTGCAGCAGCAAGCTGGAGGGCTGCACCTGAGGCTGGTGGTGGTCGGCGACGGCCCGTTGCGCGAGCGCCTGCAGGCGCAGCTGCCGGATGCGCTGTTCTGTGGCATCCAGCGTGGCGAGACGCTGGCGCAGCATTACGCCAGCGGCGATATCTTCCTGTTTCCGAGCCTCTCGGAGACCTTCGGCAACGTGCTGCTCGAGGCCATGGCTTCGGGGCTCGGCGTGGTCGCCTTCGACCAGGCCGCCGCCGCCCAGCATGTCGAAGACGGCCACAACGGCATGCTGGCCAGCGCCGATGACCAGCGCACCTTCATCGAGGCTGCCGGTTGGCTGATGGAGAACAGCGAGAACCTGCGCAGGGTTCGCCTCAATGCCCGGCAGCATGCGGCCAGGCAAAGCTGGTCGAGCATCGTCGAGCAGTTCGAACAGCACCTGTACGCCGCGCTACAGAGCAGCGCCGTGCCCGGCAACGGGCGCAATCCGCCATTGGCGATCGAAAGCAAACGCGCCCACTGAAACACCAGCAAAGATGAAGGGCCGCACTTAGGGCTCAGGCCAGGGCCTTCTCGATGGCCTGGATCAAGGCGGGATCGTCCGGCGCGGTGCGCGGCGAGAAACGTGCGAGCACACGGCCATCCTGGCCAACCAGGAATTTCTCGAAGTTCCAGGTAATGTCCCCCGGGAATTCGGCGCCCTCACCGGCCAGCAGACGATACAGCGGATGGCGACCGCTGCCGTTGACCTCGAGTTTGCTGCTCAGCGGAAAGGTCACGCCGTAGTTCAGGCTGCAGAACTGGGCGATCGCCGCCTCGTCATCCGGCTCCTGCCCGGCGAACTGGTTGCAGGGCACGCCGAGCACGCTGAAGCCCTGCTCGGCGTACCTCTGCTGCAGGCATTCCAGACCCGCGTATTGCGGCGTGAGCCCGCATTTTGACGCGACATTGACCACCAGCACCACCTTGCCCTTGAGCGGGGCCAACGGCAACTCCTGGCCGTCCAGTGCGTGCAGTGTCAGGTGGTGAAAGGCGCTCATGATCGGTGCTCCGGGTAACGCGAAAAGGCATGAATAAGGGTCGTCTGCGACGGTTTGCCACGGTTGGCAAGGCGCAAAAAAGGCGCCGGAAAAGGCGCCTTTTCGTGACTGCAGCTTAGCAGCCGTTCATGACCATCTGCCAGCAGCGACCGTTGCGCTGCCGACATACGGATCAGTGCTGGTGACCACCTTCGCCATGGATGTGACCATGGGCGACTTCTTCGGCGCTGGCGTCACGCACGTTGACCACCTTGACCGCGAAGTTCAGGCGCTGGCCGGCCAGCGGGTGGTTGCCGTCGACGATCACGTCGTCGCCTTCCAGTTCGCGGATGGTGACGATCTGCATGCCGCCGTCCGGGCCGGAAGCGTGGAACTGCATGCCGACTTCCAGCTCGTCGACGCCTTCGAACATCGAGCGGTTGAGGGTAGCAACCAGCTCGGCGCTGTATTCGCCGTAGGCTTCTTCCGGCTCGACGGAAACCTTGACTTCGTCACCGGCCTGCTTGCCGACCAGGGCCTTCTCGAGGCCGACGATGATGTTGCCGGCACCGTGCAGGTAAACCAGCGGCGCGCCGCCAGCGGAACTATCGATCACCTCGCCGGCATCGTTGGTCAGGGTATAGTCGATGGAAACGGCCTTGTTGGCGGCGATCTGCATGGGGCGAACCTTTTGCTCGAGGAAAATGAACGTGTGAGTTTAACCAACGACGGCAGTGAAAGCGACCCAAGCCCAGACGGGCGGGCCGTGTCCACGACGACCCTGGTCGGTTTTGAGCAAGATCATGACGGCTACTGGGTCGCTGTCTTATCTTGTGGCCATACTCAACACCTGCGCCATCAGCCGCCCTGGCAAAATCGCGCCTGGGTGCTCGACGCTGCGCAGCGGCACGCGCGTATCGGCACCCCCTTCACCTGTGGCTGGTGTGTCGCCACACTGGCTCCAACGCCTTCCGATGCTAAGGACTCTTGAATGCCCGCACGCAATATTCTGGTGATCAACTGCGGTAGTTCCTCCATCAAGTTCGCCCTGGTCGACCCCGACCAGCAGGCGTTCGCCATCAGCGGCCTGGCGGAGCGCCTGGGCAGCGTCGACGCGGCGCTGCACTGGCAGCGAGAGGGCGTCAAACACACCCAGGCCATCCCCGGGGACGATCACCGCGCGGCACTCGCCAACCTGCTGCAGCGGGTGCAGGAGGCTGCCGGCGGCCAGTTGCACGGCATCGGCCATCGCATCGTGCACGGCGGTGAACACTTCACCAGCGCCCAACGGCTGGATCCCAACGTGATTGCCGCGATTCGCGCCGTTGCGCCCCTGGCGCCGCTGCACAACCCGGCCGGCCTGCTGGGCATCGAGGCGGCCCTGGCGTTGTACCCCGAGTTGCCCCAGGTGGCGGTGTTCGATACGGCCTTCCACCAGACGCTGCCGGAACACGCCTTCCGCTACGCGCTGCCGGAGCAGCTGTACCGTGACCATGGCGTGCGCCGCTACGGTTTCCACGGCACCAGCCACCGTTTCGTCAGCGCCCGCGCGGCGGAGCTCAGCGGGCTGCCGACGGATGACAGCGCCTGGCTGGTCGCGCACCTGGGCAATGGTTGCTCGACCTGCGCCGTGGTCAATGGCCAGAGCCGCGATACCAGCATGGGCCTGACGCCCCTCGAGGGCCTGGTGATGGGCACCCGCAGCGGTGACGTCGACCCCAACCTGCACAGCCACCTGTCACGCACCCTGGGCTGGAGCCTGGAGCAGATCGACCGCATGCTCAACCATGACAGCGGCCTGCTGGGCCTGTCCGGCCTGTCCAACGACATGCGCAGCCTCGAGCAGGCCCGCGAAGAGGGCCACGCCGGCGCGACCCTGGCCATCGAGGTGTTCTGCTACCGCCTGGCCAAATCCCTGGCGGCCATGAGCTGCGCCCTGCCGCGCCTGGACGGGCTGATCTTCACCGGCGGCATCGGCGAGAACTCACCGTTGATCCGCAGCAAGACGGTGGCTCACCTGGGCCTGCTCGGCCTCAAGCTCGACGAAGCGGCCAACGCGCGCTGCCTGCGTGGCGTCAGCGGACCGATCAACGCGCAAGACCATACCCGGGTGCTGGTGGTGCCCACCAACGAAGAACGGCAGATCGCCCTCGACACCCTGGCGCTGCTCGACTGATACGGAGAACCCCATGCACACCTTTTTCATCTCGCCGACCGGCTTTGGTGTCGGTCTCACCTCCATCAGCCTGGGCCTGGTCGGTGCGCTGGAGCGCGCCGGTCTCAAGGTCGGCTTCTTCAAGCCCATCGCCCAGCCGCACCAGGGCGATGCCGGCCCCGAGCGCTCCAGCGAACTGGTGGCGCGCACCCACGGCCTGCATTCGCCCAAACCGCTGGCCCTTGCCCATGTCGAGCGGCGTCTCGGTGACGGTGACCTGGACGAGCTACTCGAGGAAATCATCAGCCTCTACCAGGAGGCCGCCAAGGATAAGGACGTGGTGATCGTCGAAGGCATGGTGCCAACGCGCCAGGCCAGCTACGCCGCGCGGGTCAACTTCCACCTGGCCAAGAGCCTGGATGCCGACGTGATCCTGGTCTCGGCGCCGGAGCAGGAAAGCCTCAGCGAGCTGTGTGATCGCGTGGAAATCCAGGCCCAGCAGTTCGGCGGCCCAAAGGATCCCAAGGTGCTCGGGGTGATCCTCAACAAGATCCGCAGCGACGATGGCCTGGACGCCTTCACCGCGCGCCTGCGCGAACAATCTTCGCTGCTGCGCCACCCGGAATTCCGCCTGCTCGGCTGCATCCCCTGGCTCGACGAACTCAACGCGCCGCGTACCCGCGACATCGCCGAGTTGCTCGGCGCGCGCATTCTCAATGCCGGCGACTACGAACAGCGGCGCATGCTCAAGATCGTGCTCTGCGCCCGCGCCGTGGCCAACACCGTGCAATTGCTCAAGCCCGGCACCCTGGTGGTCACCCCGGGGGATCGCGACGACATCATCCTCGCTGCCAGCCTGGCGGCCATGAACGGCATGCCGCTGGCAGGCCTGCTGCTGTGCAGCGATTTCGCCCCCGATCCGCGGATCATGGAACTGTGCCGTGGCGCCCTGCAGAGCGGCCTGCCGGTGATGACGGTGAGTACCGGCTCCTACGACACGGCCACCAACCTGAACCGCCTGAACAAGGAAATCCCGGTCGACGACAAGGAGCGCGCCGAGAAGGTCGCCGACTTCGTCGCCAGCCACATCGACCACGACTGGCTGGCCGCCCGTTGCGGCAGCCCGCGCGAGCTGCGCCTGTCGCCGCCGGCGTTCCGTTACCAGCTGGTGCAGCAGGCCAAGGCCGCCAACAAGCGCATCGTCCTGCCTGAGGGCGCCGAGCCGCGCACCGTACAGGCCGCCGCCATCTGCCAGGCCCGCGGCATCGCCCGCTGCGTGCTGCTGGCCAAGCCCGAGGAGGTGCACAGCGTGGCGCAGGCCCAGGGCATCGAGCTGCCGCCAGGGCTGGAGATCCTCGACCCGGACCTGATCCGCGAGCGTTACGTCGAGCCGATGGTCGAGCTGCGCAAGGGCAAGGGTCTCAACGCCCCGATGGCCAGCGCCCAGCTCGAAGACACCGTGGTGCTGGGCACCATGATGCTGGCGCTGGACGAAGTCGACGGCCTGGTATCCGGCGCCGTGCACACCACCGCCAACACCATCCGCCCGGCGTTGCAGCTGATCAAGACCGCGCCCGGTTACAACCTGGTGTCGTCGGTGTTCTTCATGCTGCTGCCGGACCAGGTGCTGGTGTATGGCGACTGCGCGGTGAACCCGGACCCCAACGCCGAGCAACTGGCGGAAATCGCCCTGCAGAGCGCCAGCTCCGCCCAGGCCTTCGGCATTCCGCCGCGGGTCGCCATGCTCAGCTATTCCACCGGTGATTCCGGCAGCGGCGAAGAAGTGGAAAAGGTCCGCGAGGCCACGCGCCTGGCACGCCTGGCCAACCCGGAGCTGCTGGTCGACGGCCCGCTGCAGTACGACGCCGCGGCCATCGAAAGTGTTGGCCGGCAAAAGGCCCCCAACAGCCCGGTGGCCGGTCGCGCCACGGTATTCATCTTCCCGGATCTGAACACGGGCAACACCACCTACAAGGCGGTGCAGCGCAGCGCCGACTGCATCAGCGTCGGCCCGATGCTGCAGGGCCTGCGCAAGCCGGTGAACGACCTGTCGCGCGGGGCACTGGTCGACGATATCGTCTTCACCATCGCCCTGACCGCCATCCAGGCCGCCAACATGCGCCAGTGAAAAGGGCCGATCCGCACGCGGGTGACACAACCCGCATTCGGATCGACTTGCAGTTCGGTCACCAATCGTTAACCTGTGCGCCAATTGCTGCCAGCGCTATCGCAGGCAGCCAACCTGCCTGAGGTTCGCACGTTCATGCTGCACTTTTTGCCTGCCCCGGTGCTCGGCCTTCTGGGTAGCGTCTCGTTGGCGCTCAACACCCTGGTCTGGTGCGTGCCGTTATTCACCATCACGCTGCTGCGCATCCTGCTGCCACTGCCGGTTGTGCAGCGTGCCAGCGATCACCTGATGACCTTCATTCAGGAAGGCTGGATCAGCTGCAATAAAGCCTGGATGCAGGTGCTGGGTAAAACCCGCTGGCACCTCGAGGGTGAGCAGAATTTCGACTACGGGCACTCCTACCTGATAACCAGCAACCACCAGAGCTGGGTGGATATTCTGGTGCTGCAGTACCTGCTCAACCGACGCGTCAGGCCGCTGAAGTTTTTCCTCAAGCAGGAACTGATCTGGGTGCCGGTAATCGGCCTGTGCTGGTGGGCGCTGGGCTTTCCCTTCATGAAGCGCTACTCGAAGGAATACCTGGCCAGGCACCCGGAGAAGAAAGGCAAGGATCTGCAGACCACCCGCCGCACCTGTGCCAAGTTTCGCCACAACCCGGTGGGCATCTTCAATTTCGTCGAGGGCACCCGCTTCACCCCGGCCAAGCACCAGGAACAGCAATCGCCCTACCGCTACCTGCTCAAGCCAAAGGCGGGCGGCCTGGCCTTCGTGCTCGATGCCATGGGCGAGCAGTTGCACGGCATGATCAACGTCACCCTGCACTACCCGCAGGGCAGCCCCGGCTTCTGGACCCTGCTCAGCGGTCAGCTGGACGAGGTGGTGGTGGTGGTCGAGCAGCTAGCGATCCCGGATCGCTTCATCGGCCGCGCCTACGATCAGGACGAAGCCTACCGCAAGGATTTCCAGCAGTGGATCAACGCGCTGTGGGAAACCAAGGATGGCTTGCTCGAGCGCCTGCACCAGCAACACCCTTAGGGTCCGTTGTCGTTTCACCCACGGCCGAGCCGCGGCCCTGGGCTCAACTCGCCGCCTGGTAGAAGCGGTACTGCCGGCGGCCACCGCGCTTGGCCTCGTACATCGCCGTGTCGGCCGCCCGCAGCAGGCCTTCGACCGTGCTGCCATCGGTGGGTAAGCAGGCGATACCAATGCTGACGCCCAATCCCGACAGGTCGCCCTCCTCGGCCTGGCCGGATATCTGCTGAACCAGTTTCTGTGCCACCGAGGCCGCCTCGGCCGGGCTACCCAGGCTGTCGAGAATCACCGTGAATTCATCGCCGCCGATCCGCGCCAGGCGATCATAGGGGCGCAGACACCCCTTGAGCTGACTGCTGACCTGGCGCAGCACCTGATCACCGCGCTCGTGGCCCAGGGTGTCGTTGATGCGCTTGAAGCCATCCAGATCCAGGTACAGCAAGGCGGCCTGCTGGCCGGTGCGCTGATGACGGGAGATCGAGGCCTGCAGCTCCTGCAGAAAGCCACGGCGGTTGAGCAAGCCGGTCAACGCATCGGTGATCGCCAGTGACTCGAGCTGCTGGTGCAGGTCGCGCACCAGCGACATGTCCAGCGCCAGTAGAACCATACCGTGCTCGTCATCCGGCAGCGGCGAACAGGAAAGCGCCACCGGCACGGGGCGACCATCCCGGGTGCGCAGGTTGGCGTCATGCAGGCGCAGGTGCTCGCGACGTTGCCAGTGCTGGTAGAAGCTCGACGCCTGCCAGGGCTGTGCCGCGCCAACATCGACCCACTCCAGCAGCGCGCTGCCGGTCAGCTCACCGGCCTGGCAACCGAGCATGCGGGTGATCGCCGGGTTGGCGAAACGGATGTTGCCGTCATCGCCGACCACCAGAATGCCTTCGGCGGTGTTGTCGAGGATCGAGGCGTTGAAGGCGCGCTCGCGCTCCAGTTGCCGGGTGGCACGCAACAGGTCACGACGATGGCGCTCGTGTTCGAGCAGCGCGCGCACCTTGTGCAGCAGCATCGCCGGCTGCACCGGCTTGGCAATGAAATCCATCGCGCCGGCGCCATAACCCTGGCCAAGAACCTCGTCTGTCTGCGCCAATCCGGAGATGAAGATGATCGGCGTCAGCCGCGTATGCGCTTCAGCGCGCATGCGCCGCGCCACCTCGAAGCCGTCCATGCGCGGCATTTGCACGTCGAGCAACACCAGGGCCACCTGGGCCTGGGCCAGGTACTCGAGCGCCTTGGCACCCGAGTCGACGCAGTGCACAGGCTGCTCGATGGCCTCGAGCAGCTCCTGCATGTCGTCCAGATTGTCCTGTCGATCATCGACGACGAGTATTTCCAGCGGCTCATCCCGATCCGGTACCACGCTTACCTCCCTGCCCGCATCGACCCTTGATCATCACAGTCTAGCCATCGCCCGCCGGGCAGCCACATCTGCGAAGGTAGCAGGCATGAAAAACCCCGCCGCAGCGGGGTTTGTGATACGCGGTTTGGCTTACAGCGGGCGCAGGTTGATTTCCACGCGGCGGTTCTGTGCGCGACCTGCTTCATTGGCGTTGCTGGCAATCGGCTGGTTCGGGCCTGCGCCATAGGCAGAGATCCGCGAAGCGTCGACACCGTTGGCGGCCAGGTACGAGGCCACGCTCTGGGCACGGCGGGTGGACAGGCTCTGGTTCAGCTCGGCGGAACCGGTGCTGTCGGTATGGCCGACGATGTTCACGCCGTTCTTGTTGAACTCCTTGAAGGTCAGCACCAGCGAATTGAGCGTCGGGTAGAAGCTGCTGGAAATGTCCGCCGAGTTGCTGGCAAAGGTAATGTTGCCGGGCATGATCAGGGTCAGGTCGTTGCCATTGCGCTGCACCTGCACGCCGGTGCCCTGCAGCTGCTGACGCAGCTTGGCTTCCTGGGTGTCGACGTAATAGCCGTAGCCGCCCCCTGCTGCACCACCGACGGCGGCGCCGATCAGCGCGCCCTTCTTGCGGTCTTTCTTGCTCGAGGTGGCAGCGCCGACCGCGGCACCGGCCAGCGCGCCCATGCCGCCGTAGATGCCGGACTTGCCCGCCTGGCTTTCACCGGTATAGGGGTTGACCGTACAGCCGGACAGAACAGCGAAAACGGCCGTTGCGGCAATCAGGGTGCGGAGCTTGATCATGGGTAATCCTTAGTCGTGTTGCGAAGAGACAGACTTCTATCCGCGGCTTCGAGCCAGCGAACGCAGCCAAGTTCCCGACCAAGGCTAACAAGCACCACGCAGAAAATCTGTAAGCAGTTGTTCTTCAAGCACGCACGAAGGGGTTTTCGCGCATCTCGTCACCCAGTCGGGTGTCCGGCCCGTGGCCCGTCACCACGGTGGCGTCTTCATCCAGGCGGTACAGGCGCTGCTTGATGGAGCGCTCGATGCTGGCGTAATCGCCACCCCACAGGTCGGTGCGCCCGATACCGCGGCGAAACAGGGTATCACCGGCGATCAGCAGCTTGGCCTCGGGGAACCAGAAGCTCATGGAGCCTGGGGTATGCCCCGGCGTGTGCAGGGCCACGCCGCAGCCACAGGCCAGTGCCTCGTCATCGGCCAACCACTGATCAGGGGCAGGCACGGGGGTGTAGGGCACGCCGAACATCTGGCACTGCATTTCCAGGTTGTCCCAGAGGAACTGATCGTCCTTGTGCAGGTGCAGCGTCGCCCCGGTCTTTTCCTTCATCTGCCCGGATGCCAGGAAATGATCGAGGTGGGCATGGGTATGGATGATGCTCACCACCTTGAGGCCATGAGCCTCCAGCCGCGCCATGATCAGGTCGGGGTTGCCACCCGGATCGACCACGATGGCCTTGCCGCTGACAGGATCGCCAATGATGGTGCAGTTGCACTGCAAGGGGCCGACGGGAAATGTTTCGCGGATCATGCCAGGGGATGTCGATTGCATAGGGTGTTCCTGTAACGCAGATAGCAGGCGGAGAGCCCATTCTACCCGGCACCAGGCACTGCACGCTGAACCAGTCGAGCGAAGCGCCCGGCAAGCCCCACGGCCTTGGTGGCAATCGAGCGGGCAACAAAAAGCCGGCGCGGCGGCCGGCTTTTCGGTTTCACAGGGCGATCAACGCACGCCAGACTGGCGCAGTGCGGCCGGCGTGTAGTCGCTTTCCTTGGCAGGATAGTCGAACTCGTAGGCGCGCTTTTCCTCGTTCTTCAGGCCCAGGGCCAGGTAACGACCGGAGAGCAGATCGTGAATCACCTCGACGGCGTACCACGGCACCTGCTTGTCGTAGTAGTACTGGGCATGGGCTTCCGCCACGCGCCACAGGGTACCGCGACCGTCGTAATGGTCGATGGCAGCGGCCTGCCAGGTATCCTCGTCGATGTAGAAGTCACGCTTGGCGTAGATGTGGCGCTCGCCCTGCTTCAGGGTCGCGGTCACGTGCCAGACGCGGTGCAGCTCGTACCGGGTCAGGTCCGGATTCAGGTGCCCTGGCCTGACGATGTCGGCGTACTTCAACTTCGGCGAATCGAGACGGTAGCTGTTGTAGGGAATGTAGATTTCCTTCTTGCCCAGCAACTGCCAGTCGTAGCGATCAGGCGAGCCGTTGTACATGTCGAGGTTGTCGGAGGTACGCAGGCCATCGGCTGCGGTACCCGGGCCGTCATAGGAGACCTGCGGCGCGCGGCGCACACGACGCTGACCGGCGTTGTACAGCCACGCCATGCGCGGTTCCTTCACCTGGTCGATGGTCTCGTGCACCAGCAACACGTTGCCGGCCAGACGCGACGGCGCGGTTACCCGCTGCTTGAAGTAGAACAGGATGTTGCTCGGCTGGCTGGTATCGACGCCCTTCATCATGCTGCGGAAGGCGAACTCTTCTTCCAGGCTGACCGGGCTGAACGAGCCATTGGCCTGCGGCGTCACCTGCACCACGTGACGACGAACGCTGGCACCGCGGTAGCGGGTGATGTGGTTCCAGATCGCTTCCAGGCCGTCTTTCGGAATCGGGAACGGGTTGGCCAGCTGGAAATTCTCCAGCCCTTCACCGCCCTGGATCAGCTTGGTGTTGGTGGCGTTCTGCTTGGTCGCCGCGATGATGTTGTCCGGTACGGTTGCCGTGCGGTGCGTGGTGTAGACCGGCATCCGATAGGTTTCCGGATAGCGCTTGAACATCGCGTACTGGCCAGGCGTGAGCTTGTCCTTGTACTGCTCGACGTTCTGCGCGGTGATGGTGAACAGCGGCTTCTCGTTGGGGAACGGGTCGGCCAGGAAGCCGCCCGCATCCACTGCCCCGGCATTGACCGGCAGCCCACCGGTCCACGCCGGGATGCTGCCATCGGCATTGCCGGCCTTCTCGGCGCCGAGCGGCGTCAGGGTATTACCCAGCTTGGCCGCCTCGTCCGCCGACACCGCTGCCATCACACCGGTAGCCAGCAGCGACAAGGTCAGAGCGCCAGTTTGCAACAGCCTTTTTGTTGTTCTCATAAATGCGTTTTCCTATGAATACGGGCGCTTAGAAGTTCATACCGAAGCTGAGGGCCAGGAAGTCTCGATCTTTCTGCACGTTATATTTGCCGCCAAAGAAGCTGGTGTAGGCGAGGCTTGCCGTATAGGTGTTCTGGTACTCGGCATCGAGGCCGAGGCTGACCGCCTTACGCCCTTCTTCGAAGTTGGCACCCGGGCCAGGCGAGTAGCCTTTTACGTCGTGGGCCCACGCCACGTTAGGCTTGAGGTTCACCCCGGCAATGGCATCGTTGTAATCCCAGATCGCACGCATGCGGTAGCCCCAGGAGTCAGTCGTGGTATAGCCATCGTTTTCGCAATAGCGACTCAAGTTGCGTGCATCGCCAGCGCCGATCGTGCTGGCGTTAAGCGATTGGCAACGACCGCCTGCCAACGGCCCCGGACCAAATACCGGATCACGGCCATATCGAATGTCGGACGTACTTTCCAGCCCACCCACGTGCGTCCAACCGACCTCACCGACCACCGTCATCCGGGCAGCGCCCATCACCTGGTCGAAGAAGTGAGTGAAGGTTGTTTGCAGCTGGGTAATCTCCTTGCGGCGATAGCCATGACTGTCCTGCCCGGCGCTCGCCTGAATCGGCGAGACACTAGGGTCGACAAGGGTTAGGCCACCGAAAAGGATGTCAGTGGTATTAATTTGCACCGGTGCATTGGGTCGATAGCTGATTTCCCCACTCCACGCCGTACCGGTAGGTAGCGTGGTGGAGAAGCTCAGACCATAGAGACGGATGTCTTCGGGATACTCGATGAAGTACCTGCTGTTACCTGCCACAGCTGCGGAAACCAGCCCCGTGGCAGCCGTCTGGAATGCGGCGCTCCCCAGAACGCCGGCGCGTACTGCCGCCAGTACCGCTGGGTTTGCGCAGGCGCCAGCCAATGCCGCACATTGCTGGCCGATCAGCGATCCTGCCAAGCCTCCCGGCGCGGCTTGGGCAGCGGCCAGCGAGGAAGCTGAAGCGGCTTGTCCGCTAAAGATTGGGGCGCGGCTGTGATAGTTCATGAAGTAGGCACCAAATTCGGTGTCCAACTCTTGGGCGTACCAACGCAGCGCCAGGCCGAATTGGCCGTCGTCACGGGCATCCCGATCAGGCCCTCGCGGAACGATAACGCCTTCGGAAGTGGTTCGGTAGCCAGCGCCCGTCGCATCGGCAAAGCCTGAAATTGCCCCGAGTGCCGGGCTCAGCACGGCAAGGTTGTCGCTACAACCATCTGCGTAAACGTCAGGTTGCGAGAAGAACGTGCCGCAGTTATCGACGACCGTCTGGTCCCATTCCAGTTGATAGAAGAACTCCGCAGACAGATTGTCGGTCAGGCTTTGCGACACGTAGAACATGTTGACCGGAATCAGCCCCTCCTTGACCTCCGCGCCGGGACGACGGAATGCAGCGACGTCTACCGGGTTGATCGCGTTGATGCTGTTCTGGATAAAGGTACTTTCGCCCCAGCTGACTACCTGCTTGCCCAAGCGCACGGTGCCGGGCTGATCGGCGATGCTGTAGTTGTGATAGACGAATGCATCCAGCAACTCGCCGCCGGAGGACTTGGCGCCCTCCTTGCGGTTGGAATCACTGATGTCCTTGAACTCGCGACCCTCGTCCTTGAGTTCAAAGTCATACCAATACTTGCCGCGCACGAAAACACCAGTATCCCCATACTTGAGTTCGAGATCATGGATGCCTTTGAAAATCTTCGAGAAGGTTTCGCCGCGCTTGAAATTCAATCGCCCGTCATCGGTGGTCTGCGACAGGCCATAACCACCATTGTTGATGCCGATCAGGTTCTTATCGGCTTTCTCTGTCGACCAACTGGCCCCCACCGACAGCGACGAGTCGAATTGACCTTCGATTTCCCCGATATTGAAATTCACCGCGAATGCCGGGCTGGCAAGAGTTGATGCGAGGCTGACGGCCAGCGGCAGTTTTGCCAGACGCCAGAACGGCCTTGTTGTGTTGGTCATCGACGCTACTCCATTTGTTTTTGTTATGGCTGATTGACTAAAGCCAGCGAGCCTTGCCAGGTGGTGCTTGCAGTGCCCGAGACACTCTGGCTCGCCGGTTTAGAGGGATCAATCCCATCCGTGACAAGCCAAGGATGGCCGGAAACCAGCAATTAGCAAGCCAAACGCTTGTTTGACTGATCAGTCACATTTTTGCCGTTGAAATTCGTGCCTTACAGGGACGATAAAAACTCACTTCCGGCCTCCTGCCACTGCGCGAGATCAACGCGAATACGCTTTTTGTCCAGCTTGCCCACACTGGTCTTGGGAATTTCGGTAACAAGGGCGATCTGCGAGGGGATCGCCCACTTGTTGATGACCCCCTGCTCGACGAAAGGCGTGAGGTGTTCCTTGAGAATCCGCGCGTCCAGCGGCTGGCCTTCCTTGGCCACGACCAGGGCGAATGGGCGCTCGCCCCATTGCGTATCGGCCACCCCCACCACGGCCACTTCGCGAACCGCCGGCTGGCGACTGATCAGGTCTTCGAGCTCCAGCGAGGAGACCCACTCGCCGCCGGTCTTGATCACATCCTTGAGGCGGTCGCGGATGTCGATGAAGCCCATATCGTCCAGGGTTGCCACATCGCCGGTGTGCAACCAGCCATGGGCCCACAGCTCCTCGCCCTTTTGCGCTTCACGGAAGTAACCCTGGGTCAGCCAGGGGGCGCGCAACACCAGTTCGCCCTGGGTCTGGCCATCGGCGGGCAGGTGCTTGCCCTCGCTGTCCATGATCGAGGCTTCCACCAGCGGCACCGGAATACCGGCCTTGATGCGGTAGGCCGTGCGCTGCTCCTCGCCCCCGCCGAGCAGCTCATCGTTGAGGTAGGCGCAGGAGATCAGCGGGCAGGTTTCCGACATGCCATAGGCTGCCGTCAGCTGAATGCCCCTGGCCTTGGCAGCCTCATACAGGGCGCGGTTGAGGGCGCTGCCACCGATGATCACCTTCATGCCCTTGAAGTCATGCCCCTGGGCGCCAGGCGCGGCCAGCAGCATCTGCAGGATGGTCGGCACGCAATGGGAGAAGGTCACCTGCTCGCGCTTGATCAGCTTGCAGAGCATTTCCGGCTCGTAGCGCCCCGGATAGACCTGCTTGACGCCCAGCAGCGTCGCGACATAGGGCACGCCCCAGGCGTGTACGTGGAACATGGGGGTGATGGGCATGTACACGTCGTCATTGCCCATCAAGCGGATGCTGTCCAGGCTGCCCAGGGTGGTGGCCATCGACAGGGTATGCAGCACCAGTTGCCGGTGGCTGAAGTACACGCCCTTCGGATTGCCGGTGGTGCCCGTGGTGTAGAAGGTGGTGGCGACGGAGTTCTCGTCGAAATCGGCGAACGCATAGCTCGGCTCGGCCACCGCCAGCAGGCTTTCGTACTCACCGACGGATGCGGGGAGCTCGTCGACGGTCGTGGCGTTGTCGCTCAGCAGCAGGGTGCCGGTGACCGTGGTGAGTTGCGAGGCGATCCCCTGATACAGCGCGGCAAAGTCGCTGTTGACCAGCACGAAGCGGTCTTCGGCGTGGTTCATGGTGTAGAGGATCTGCTCGGGTGACAGGCGGATATTGATGGTGTGCAGCACCGCTCCCAGCATCGGCACCGCGAACATGCATTCCAGGTAACGGTGGCTGTCCCAGTCCATCACCGCCACGGTGTCGCCGGCCTTTACCCCGGCCTGGGTGAGCACGTTGGCCAGCCGCGCCACCCGTTCGTTGAAGGTTGCGTAGCTGTAACGAAACGTGTCGCGGTAGACGATTTCACGGTTTTTTTCGTAACGGCTGCCCGACAGCAACAGGCTTTTGATCAGCAACGGGTATGGGTGGGCATTCGCGGCGGGGGGAAGGATGCGGGTCTGCAACATGGGCTCACCTGTTCTGGACTATTGTTGGAAGCGATGAAGATGAAGCGAAACCTGAGCGCTGATGGCACCTTGCCCAACATTAACGTGTGGTAGCGCTCGCTCAATCAGCCAAAGGGATGATTGTGTTGCTCACTATGACCAGCGGGCCGGTTTCGCCCCCTATTTGCAGATCAAGGTGAACCTATGTCGGATATCGTTATTGTCAGTGGCGCTCGCACGCCCATGGGTGGTTTTCAGGGTAGCCTGGCTTCGCTAAGCGCAACGGATCTTGGTGCCGCAGCGATACGCGCGGCCATCGCCCGGGCGGGTGTCGCCCCTGACGACGTGCAGGAAGTGATCATGGGCTGCGTGCTGCCCGCCGGGCTCAAGCAGGGCCCTGCTCGCCAGGCAGCACTTGCCGCCGGCCTGCCGAGCGCCAGCGGTTGCACCACTATCAACAAACTCTGCGGCTCGGGCATGAAGGCGGTGATGCTCGCCCATGACCTGATCAAGGCTGGCAGCGCCGATGTGATGATCGCCGGTGGCATGGAGAGCATGTCCAATGCCCCCTACCTGCTGCCCAAGGCACGTGGTGGTTTGCGCATGGGCCATGGCGAGGTCAAGGACCACATGTTCTTCGATGGGCTGGAGGATGCCCGTACCGGTCGGCTGATGGGCTCGTTCGCCCAGGAAACCGCGGATAGCGCTGGCATCACCCGCGAAGCGATGGACGCCTATGCCATCGAGTCGCTGCGCCGTGCACAGCAGGCCATGGCTTCAGGCGTGCTGGCCGCCGAGATCGTGCCGGTGAACGTTGCAAGCCGTAAGGGTGAGGTCGAGGTGAAGGAGGACGAACAGCCGCTGAACGCCAGGATCGACAAGATCCCCAGCCTGAAGCCGGCCTTCAGCAAGGACGGCAGCATCACCGCCGCCAACGCCAGTTCGATTTCCGATGGCGCCAGCGCGCTGCTGCTGATGAGCGCAGAACAGGCCCAGGCTCGCGGCCTGCAACCGCTGGCGCGCATCGTTGCGCATGCCACCCAGAGCCAGGATCCCAGCGAATTCACCCTCGCGCCCATCGGCGCCATCAGCAAGGTGCTGCACAAGGCCGGCTGGCAGAAGGCAGAAGTCGACCTGTTCGAGATCAACGAGGCCTTTGCCATGGTCACCATGCTGGCGATGCGCGAACACGACCTCGATCACGCCAAGGTGAATATCTACGGCGGCGCCTGTGCCCAGGGGCATCCGGTGGGTTCGACCGGCTCGCGCATCATCGTCACGCTGATCAACGCCCTGCGCCAGACGGGCGGCAAGCGCGGCATCGCCTCGCTGTGCATCGGCGGCGGCGAGGCGACGGCGGTCGCGGTGCAACTGCTGTAACCGGCCAGCCAGGAGCGCCACCGCGCTCCTTATTTCAGCTCGGTAAACGCCAGCTTGATGCCGAGGCCGACCAGCACCGCACCCATCAGGCGATCGAACCAGTGGCCCATGCGCGCGAAGCCGTCGCGCACCCGCTGCTGGCTGAACAGCATCGCCACCAGGCAGAACCACACTGCCGTCGCCACGGCCAGGTACACCCCGTAGCCGCCCTGCACGAGCAACGGGGTGTGCGGGTTGATCACCACGGTGAACAGCGACAGGAAGAACAGTGTCGCCTTGGGGTTCAGGCCATTGGTCACGAAGCCGGTCACGAACGCTCCACGGGGTGTTCTCGCCGGGGCAGCGGCCTGTTCCTGCAGCGCACCGGGTGCTGCCGGGCGCGCGCGCAGGGCCTTGAAGCCGATGTACAGCAGGTAGGCGGCGGCCAGCCACTTGAGGGCGTTGAACAGCACGATCGACTGGGAAACGATCAGGCCGATGCCCAGTAGCGAATAGGCCACGTGAACGAAAATCCCGGTGCCGACGCCCAATGCGCAGAACACCCCGGCGCGCCGACCATGGGCCACGCTTTCACGCACCACGATGGCGAAATCCGGCCCCGGGCTCGCGACGGCCAGCAGGTGAATGAGGGCAACGGTGAAAAACTCCATCCAGTACACGGCAGCTCCAGAAATTGGCTGATTGATTCAACGAGGCCGGCGCGCAACCCGTAGGCAGGCGGCGGCGCGCTTCTGATAGGCTGCACTTTACTTCCCGACAGTACAGCCAGAAAGGTACAGCTGATGAGTAAAACAGGCCGCGCGGTGTTTCTCGATTATCGCTCCCTCGACCTTGGCGATCTGGACATGACGCCGCTGCGCGAACCGTTCGCCGAGCTGACGCTGCACGACCAGAGCAGCCCGTCGCAGATCATCGAGCGCCTGCAGGGCGCCCGCGTGGCGATCAGCAACAAGGCCGTGATCGACGCCGCCGTGCTGGCGGCCTGCCCGGATCTCGAGCTGGTGCTGGTCGCGGCCACCGGTACCAACAACGTCGACCTTGCCGCAGCCCGGGCGCACGGCGTGACCGTGTGCAATTGCCAGGGTTACGGCACGCCTTCGGTGGCCCAGCACACCCTGACGCTGCTCCTGGCCCTGGCCACCAGCCTGGCGGACTATCAGCGCGATGTCCGTGCCGGCCGCTGGCAGCAATCGCCGATGTTCTGCCTGCTCGACCACCCGATCGTCGAACTCGAAGGCAAGACCCTCGGCCTGCTTGGCCACGGCGAGCTGGGCGGCGCGGTGGCCAGGCTGGCCGAAGCCTTCGGCATGCGCGTGCTCTATGGCCAACTCCCGGGGCGCCCGCCGCGGGCCGATCGCCTGCCGCTGGATGAACTGCTCACCCAGGTCGATGCCCTCACCCTGCACTGCCCGTTGACCGAACAGACCCGTAACCTGATCGGCGCCCGGGAGCTGGAGCTGCTCAAGCCCGGCGCGTTCGTGATCAACACCGCCCGTGGCGGCCTGATCAACGAACAAGCCCTGGCCGACGCCCTGCGCGCGGGCAAGCTGGGCGGCGCGGCGACCGACGTACTGACCCAGGAGCCGCCCAAGGACGGCAACCCGCTGCTGGCTGCCGACATTCCACGGCTGATCATCACCCCGCACAGCGCCTGGGGCGCCCGCGAGGCGCGCCAGCGGATCGTTGGCCAACTGGCGGAAAACGCGGCGAGCTTTTTTGCCGGGCAGGCCAAGCGCCAGGTCAACTGATCCCATGACGCGTCGGGCTTGCAGCTTGCGGCCCAGGCCCCTACCCTTCGCGCTTTTGCCGGGGTAGAGCTGATGGATCCGCGAAGTGAAGTGCTGCTGCGTCAGGCCGAGCTGTTTGCCGGCCCCGCCTTGCTCGCGGGGCTGCCGGCCGATGACCTGTTGGCACAGCTGCCCCAGGCGTCGGGCTGGAGCTGGCACGCCGGTGACCAGGCGAGGCTCGCGGCGCGCTTCGCCGGGCGCAGTGCATTCGACATCGCACCACCCGCGCATGCTTTCGAGACGGCCGTGTTGTTCCTGCCCAAATCCCGCGAATTGACCGCCTACCTGCTCGATGCCCTGGCCGCCCGCCTGCCTGGCAAGCTGCTCTACCTGGTGGGCGAAAAGCGCGCCGGCGTCGAGCGCGCGGCCAAGCAGATGGCCGCCTACGGCACGCCGCGCAAACTCGACAGTGCCCGCCACTGCCAGCTGTGGCAGGTGCGCGTGGATCAGGTGCCTGCAGAACCGGCTCTCGCCACGCTGGCGCAGCGCTACAGCCTGCCGCTCGATGACGGCCCCCTCGAGGTGGTCACCCTGCCTGGGGTGTTCAGCCACGGTCGGCTGGATATTGGCAGCGCACTGCTGCTCAAGCATCTGGATCAACTGCCAGGCGGCCATCTGCTCGACTTCGGCTGCGGTGCCGGGGTGCTCGGTGCAGTGCTCAAGCGCCGCTATCCGCACAGCCAGGTCACCCTGCTGGACGTCGATGCCTTCGCCGTCGCCAGCAGTCGCCTGACCCTGGCTGCCAATGGCCTGCAGGCCGATGTCATCAGTGGCGATGGTATCGCCGCGGCACCGGTCGAGCTGAGCGCCATCCTCAGTAATCCGCCGTTCCACCAGGGCGTGCATACCCACTACCAGGCCAGCGAGGACCTGTTGCGCCAGGCCTCGCGGCACCTGCGCAAAGGCGGAGAAATCCGCCTGGTGGCCAACCGTTTTCTCAAGTACCCACCCCTGATCGAGCAATATATCGGCGCCTGTCACACCCTGGCCGACGCCGATGGTTTCCGTATCTACCGGGCCATCAGCCGGTAACGGCCGGCGCCTGCGGCATGGCGGCGCAGGCCTTGCCCAACGCATGGTGTTTGGGCAGAATGCGCGCGTCCTAGGGGAGTAGTCTCCCGCGAGCGCCCGCTCGCCCGGCACGCATCAACATACTTGGTCGGCTGACCATGGTGCGTGCGACCCAAGATCCGCCAAGACGGATCGGCGCCGTTCGGTTCGAACGCTGCCCGGGGTTTGACAAGACCTATGACACGCACACCTTACCCGGGGCGGGAAGGCTGTACGTGTCATAGCCGTGTCTACCCGCCCCTTTAGGAACCGCGATGCTGGAATCTCTTTTCGTTCCCACCCTGATCGTTGCCCTGGCGGAAATCGGCGACAAGACGCAGTTGCTCGCGCTGTTGCTGGCCGCGCGCTTTCGCAGGCCCTGGCCGATCATCTGGGGGATGGTGGTCGCCACCCTGGCCAACCACCTGGCTGCGGGTGCGCTGGGCAACTGGGTCGCCGGGCTGCTGTCGCCGGCACTGCTGAGCTGGATCCTCGCCGCGTCCTTCATCGCTGTGGCGCTGTGGACGCTGATCCCGGACAAACTCGAGGATGACGAAAGCTCCAGCCTCAAGCGCCACGGGCCGTTCCTGACCACCGTGATCGCATTCTTTCTGGCCGAGATGGGCGACAAGACCCAGGTGGCGACGGTGATGCTCGCCGCCCAGTACCCGCACTTCATAATGGTGGTGCTCGGCACCACCCTGGGCATGCTGATCGCCAACGTGCCGGTGGTGCTGGCCGGCAACTTCGCCGCCGAGCGCCTCCCCCTCACGCTGATTCGCCGGCTTGCAGCCATCGCCTTTGCGGCCCTGGCACTTTACGCCGCCTACCAGGCCATGCTGCTGAGCGGCTTTCTGAACGGCTGATGGCACGATCAAAGGCGCCGTTACGCAGGCGGCGGCTCTCACCTATTCGGCAGGCAGCACGGCAAACCAGGTAGCCAGCTCCCGAGCATGGCTTCGGGAGCTGGACACTGGCTGGCGATCAGTTCTTTTTGGCTTGCTGATAGAGCGGCATGACTTTCGGAATCGTCGCCTGCAGCGAGGCGATGCGGCTCGACGAGGAGGGGTGGGTGCTCATGAACTCTGGTGGCGCACCTTCGCTGGCCTTGGCCATTTTCTGCCACAGGGTGACCGCCGCGTTGGGGTTGAAGCCTGCACGGGCAGCCAGTTCCAGGCCGATCAGGTCGGCTTCGTTCTCGTTGCTGCGGCTGTTGGGCAGCGTCATGCCATAGTTCACCGCCGCATCAGCCAGCGCCATCTGGTCCGAACTCACGCCCAGCAATGCGGCAGCGCCCTGCTTGGCCATGTTCAGCCCATAAGCCTTGGACATCGCCTCGCGGCCATGCTCACGCAGGGCGTGGGCGATCTCGTGCCCCATGACGGCAGCGATTTCGTCATCGGTGAGCTTCAGTTTCTCGATGATGCCGCTGTAGAAGATGATCTTGCCGCCAGGGCCGCAGTTAGCGTTGAGCTCGGGGCTCTTGATCAGGTTGACCTCCCACTGCCACTGCGCCGCATCCGGGCGGAACAGCGGCGCCTGCTTGATCAGGCGATCGGCGATACGCTGCAGGCGCTTGGCGTCGGCGCTGGTCTTGTCCAGCACACCCTTGCTGGAGGCCTTCTGCAAGGTCTCCTGGTAGGACTGGGCATACATCTGGTTGACCTCATCGGTCGACAGCGCGCTGAACATGTACTGCTTGCGCTCGACACCTACCGCCCCACCGCTGGTGGTGTTCACGGCTTGGCATCCTGCCAGCAGCAGAGCCGCGGTCAGCGTGGTAATGGACAACGACGATTTCATGCTGGAACTCCCTGGGTACTTGAGCGAAATATGCTAACAGGCTGTTGAAAAACTACCTACGCTGCGCCGCGTCGTTAAAAAAGCCTGGCGTCAGTTGCCTCGCCTAGGTTTTCAGCGGCCTGCTGGGGGGCTGCCCGCATTCAAGCGCAAGCCAAAGCCTCAGACAGGCGTCAGACACTCCGGCCCGTCGAGCTTCGGGTCATTGACCAGATTGCTCAATACCCGTTCCCGCAAGGGCTGCGCCCTGCCGACGAGCAGCGCTTGCAGCTCCTCGAGCGGCGTGTCAGCGGCCAGCCAGCGCTGCCTGTCGCGCGCATCGAGAATCAGCGGGCGACGCAGCGACGCAGCAGCCTGGGTGATCATCGCCGTGCTCAGGTAAACCTGCCCCTCCACCGGGTAGGCCTCCCAGACCGCGGCGAAATACAGCAGCGGCTCCTCGCTGCTCAGCCAGTACGGCCGTTTACGCGCCGCACCGCGCCACTCGTAGAAGCCATTGGCCGGAATCAGGCCACGGCGCAGGCGAAACGCGTCGCGAAACATCGGTTGCTCGGCCAGGGTTTCGGCGCGGGCGTGGGCCGGTGTTTTCGACAGGTCCTTGAGCCACGGCGGAGTCAGCCCCCAGCGCGCGCGAACCAGCGCAGGCTGCTCATGCTCGCTGCGCAACAGCAGCACCTGTGAGCCCGGCGCGAAGTTCCAGTGCGGCTGCTGGTCAGCGGGAAAACCTGGCTGCGCCGCAAAGGCTGGCGTCCAGCGAAACAGCGCGAAGCGTCCACTCATTGAAGGCTCGATCAGGATAAGCGGGCGCGCCGTTCAGCACAGCAACACGCCCTGAACATTGTCCGGCTCGTCACCGGGTAGTGGTTGCGCGCCATTGTACTCGCCGATCAGCCAGCGGGCGCGCTCGGCGTCGGCGTCCTCGACCAGCATGCCGAGCAACCCGCACGCCGGCAGCTCGCCCACCGCGCCGGCCAGATGGGCACCGACCAGATGCGCCTGGATGCCCTCGCTGGCCAGCATGGCCTTGAGCAACTCGCCTTCCATCAGGTCCTGCGGCTCATAGACGCGCTTCATCAGTCGTTCTCCCCACGCACATCCAGGTGCCAGCTCTGGCCGTCGGTCTCGAGCAGGAAAACGATGGGCCGGCAGCACACCGGGCAGTCCTCGATGTACTGCTGGTCACCAGCCGACAAGTCCAGTACCGCCTCGACCGGCTCGCCGCAGTAGGGGCACTGATAATCCTGGGTTTCCAACATGGGGCGCCTCCGTGTGACTTGCAGGGTATAATGGGCGATCTATTGCTGCACCTCGAGTTGCCGTCACGCGTGATTACGGCACAGGGCGCAGCGCTTCCAAGTCTTCAATCGCAGCGATAATCACAAGAGATCATGATGGGCGAATTCGACAGCATCCGACCCTACGCCGACGCGGAAATTCCAGCGGTTCTGGCGCGCCTGTTGGCCGACGATGCGTTTCTCGACATCCTTACCCAGTTTCGCTTTCCGCGCCTGGCCAGCCCGTTTGGCTGGCTGCTCAAACCTCTTATAGCCCATCGGCTGCGCTCGCAGTTCCGCCATATTGGCTCGGTTCGCGCGCTGCAGGAATCCATCGAGCCGTATATCGACCGTACCGTCGAGCATGCCACCGATGGCGTGAGCTATTCCGGCGTGGAAACCCTGAAGGCCGGCAACCCCTACCTGTTCCTGGCCAACCACCGCGACATCGTCATGGACCCGGCCTTCGTCAACTACGCCGTGTACCACGCCGGCCTGCAGACACCCCGCATCGCCATTGGCGACAACCTGCTGCAGAAGCCCTTCGTCAGCGACCTGATGCGCCTGAACAAGAGTTTCATCGTGCACCGCTCGATCACCGGCCGCCGCGAAAAACTGGCGGCCTATCAGTTGCTGTCGGCCTATATCAGCCATTCGATCTGCCAGGACGGCGAGTCGATCTGGATCGCCCAGGCCGAAGGCCGTGCCAAGGACGGTGATGACCGCACCGACTCGGCGATCCTCAAGATGTTTCATATGAGCCGCAAGGACGAGCCGTTCGCCGAGGTGATCGCCAGCCTCAAGCTGACGCCGGTGTCGATCAGCTACGAGTACGACCCCTGCGACCAGGCCAAGGCCCGCGAGCTGTACACCCGCGCCACCACGGGCAGCTATACCAAGCAGCCGGGCGAGGATGACAAGAGCATCGGCCTGGGCATCACCGGCTACAAGGGGCGCGTGCATGTGCATTTCGGCGACCCGATCACCAGTGGCTTCGAGGATGCCAAGCAGTTGGCCGCGCTGACCGATGCGCAGATTCTCAGCGGTTATCGCCTGTTCCCCGTGCACTACCTGGCCTACGCCATGTGGAGCGAGCGCGATCCGCAACTGGAGGTGCCGGCAGCCGAGTCACTGTTCACGGCCGCCGAGCTGGCCGCTGCCACCGAGCAATGGCAGCAGCGCCTGAGCCGCTGCCCGAGCGAGCAACAGCCCTACCTGATCCTTCAGTACGCGATGCCGGTACGCAACCAGTACCGTATCAAGGCCGGCCTGCCGCTTTGATCAGGATCCAACGCCAATGAAAAAGCCCCGAAATTTCGGGGCTTTTTTCTTGGCTGCCGTGAGGCTCACTGACCGCTGAGGATCTGCCCCAGGGTCGGGTCCTTGAAGGCACGCGTCAGTGCATCGCTCAACACATCACTGACCAGCTTGGTGTTGGTTTCCTGGTTCGGTGCCATACCGAAACGCTGGTTCAGCGAGGCCCCGTAGCGGCCGCTGTAACGGCGATTGCTGTTCTGCACATCGGCACGGAAGCTGGCGGTCATGTTGGCTTCGGTGACGTACAGACCTTCCTTGGGCGACTGGTACTTGAGCTCGGCCAGGGTCAGGGTCAGTTGCGGCGCGTTGTAGGCATTGGCCGACGGGGTGAAGCCCAGCAGGCGCACGGCCGCCTCGGCCTGGGCCTGCAGCTTGGGCAATACATCCTGGCCCGATACGCTGATGGCGCTGGTCTCCGGATACAGGCCACCGCGGGTTCCCAGTACCGGCGAGGGACGCCCATCGACAACCCGCACCACCACAGGCTGGCCCTGACCTACAGGAGTCAGGGAGCCGATCAGCCTGGGCTGCGGGCTGAGTTGTTGCGGGCTGTGGGCACAACCGACAAGAGCCAGACTGATAACGGCAACCAGACCAAACAACAGGCGATTCATACTCGGTTCTCCATGGGGGGCGCTTAAG
The DNA here is from genome assembly GCF_031119625.1 of Pseudomonas sp. G34. Lineage (GTDB taxonomy): Bacteria > Pseudomonadota > Gammaproteobacteria > Pseudomonadales > Pseudomonadaceae > Aquipseudomonas. Next base: position 66,987 of record NZ_JAVHZV010000017.1, on the reverse strand, counting down.
GCTCGCGAAGTATAACGAATCGACCTGTAAACGGTGAGCGCGGTTCCGCGTCACCGGCTCGTCACATGCCGGCGGTATAAGACTTTGGTCGCTTTGCGTGAACGGAGCTTGTTTGATGCGTGCCCTCCTGCAGAAAATCACCGGTACCCGAAACCCGCGCATTTTTGCCTGCGTCGATGACCAGGGCATCTGCCGCGCATTTCGCCAGAGCGCCCATCCGCCGGGGCCTGCAGGTTGGCATGAGGTCAACGAACAGCGCCTGACCTGGCTCGGTGCGCCGTTGCCGAAAAGCGCATTCGCCCGCCACTGAGCGCCCGCCAGGGCGTTTTAGCCCCCCAGTGCGCGTGCAATAAAAGTCACACGCACCTGATCACTTCCCGCGCTTTCGCCCTTATAATCACGCCCCGATTATAAGGACGCCTCCTGATCGGCATCGCCGTACCGCTGATGCAGTCATGCCATCGGCAACGCCACAGAGAGTCGCCCCCTTCGTGCTGCTCGATATCAGAGCCCTTCCTCCCTGCAGTGCTGCGTTTTCGCGGAACATCTGCGGGCTGGGACGGCCCAACAGGCACATGAACTTTTGAGGTTCGCGTTCCAAAAGAACGTGAAAAAATGGTTTCAACAACTTCACAAGAGTGTGGCGAACATATGAATCATCTTGCGGCAGGACAAGGCGACCTCCTACCGTCATCCCAATCCTCAATACAGCTCTGCAACCGCTGACAGGCGCCTTTGACGCCCAGGCCGACGGCCTATGACTGGACGCTGATTTTTTGGAGATGTGGTAATGGCGCAGAACGATTACGAAGCTGTAGATGTAGTGCTGGTCGGTGCCGGCATCATGAGCGCAACGCTGGCCGTGCTGCTCAAGGAGCTCGATCCGGGCATCAAGCTGGAGGTCGTCGAGGCGATGGACTTCGGTGCGGCGGAAAGCTCCAACCCGTGGAACAACGCCGGTACCGGCCACGCCGGCCTGTGCGAGCTCAACTACACCCCCGAGGCCGCCGACGGTTCCATCGACATCAAGAAGGCGGTGAGCATCAACGCCCAGTTCGAGGAGTCCAAGCAGTTCTGGGCCTACCTGGTCAAGAAAGGCACCTTTGGCGCGCCCAGGTCCTTTATCAACCCGGTACCGCACCTGAGCTTCGTTCGCGGCCAGAAAGGCATCGACTATCTCAAGAAGCGCTTCGCGGCGCTGCATGTGCATCACGCCTTCGAAGACATGGTGTACAGCGAAGACCGCGCCACCATGACCGAGTGGATGCCGCTGATGATGCCGGGCCGCGACCCGCACGAGCCGATCGCGGCGACCCGCGTGGCCAATGGCACCGACGTCAACTTCGGTGCATTGACCAAGAGCCTGCTCGACCACCTGGTTCAGCAGAGCGATGCGCGCGTGACCTTCAACCAGCGCGTCACCGACCTCACCCGCAACGAGCATGGCTGGCGCGTCAGCACCAAGGATCAGAAGACCGGCAATCACCGCCAGATCCAGGCCCGCTTCGTGTTTCTCGGTGCCGGTGGCGGCGCCCTGCCCCTGCTGCAGATGTCCGGTATCGCCGAAGGCAAGGGTTTTGGCGGCTTCCCGGTCAGTGGCCAGTGGCTGCGCTGCGACAACCCGGAGGTGGTCAACCAGCATCAGGCCAAGGTGTATAGCCAGGCTGAAGTCGGCTCGCCGCCGATGTCGGTGCCGCACCTGGACACCCGCGTGGTGGATGGCAAGAAGTCGTTGCTGTTCGGGCCGTACGCCGGCTTCACCACCAAATTCCTGAAGAAGGGCTCGTTTCTCGACCTGCCGATGTCGGTGCGCCTGAACAATATCGGCCCGATGCTGGCAGTGGCCCGCGACAACTTCGACCTGACCCGTTACCTGGTCAAGGAAGTCATGCAGTCCCATGAACAGCGCCTGAACACGCTGCGCGGCTTCTATCCAGAGGCCAAGGCCAGCGACTGGCGTCTGGAGGTTGCCGGTCAGCGCGTGCAGATCATCAAGAAGGACGCCAACAAAGGCGGCATCCTGCAGTTCGGCACCGAACTGGTGGCGGCTCAGGACGGCACCATCGCCGCCCTGCTGGGAGCTTCCCCGGGTGCCTCGGTGACCGTTTCGATCATGCTCGACCTGATTCGCCGCTGCTTCCCCGAGCAGGCGGCATCGGCCGAGTGGAGCGCCAAGCTGAACGAGATCTTCCCGGTACCCGCCGCGACGCTGGCAAGCGATGCCGACCAGTACCGCGCCGTTCAGGCGCAGTCGGATGCGCTGCTGCAACTGCGCGACAGCACGCCAGCCTGATCCAGGGCTGATCGAAAACGGCGCCCCTGAGGCGCCGTTTTCATTTCTTCACCCGAATCGCAGGCAATAAAAAAGCCAGTCAGCTAGCTGACTGGCCCAAGGCCTGGCAGGCCGGGTGTTACTGGAACAGCGAGTCGGCGGAAAGGCCGTTCTTCTCGAGTATTTCGCGCAAACGCTTGAGCGCTTCGACCTGAATCTGCCGCACGCGCTCACGGGTGAGGCCGATTTCCTGGCCGACCTCCTCGAGCGTGCAGCTCTCGTGCCCGCGCAAGCCGAAACGCCGCACCACCACCTCGCGCTGCTTCTCGGTCAGGTCCGAAAGCCACTGGTCGATGCTTTGCGAAAGATCGTCGTCCTGCAGCAGTTCACAAGGGTCGGTGGGGCGGTCATCGGTAAGGGTGTCGAGCAGCGTCTTGTCGGAGTCTGGCCCAAGGGACACGTCCACCGAGGATACCCGCTCGTTGAGGCCCAGCATGCGCTTGACCTCGCCCACCGGTTTCTCCAGCAGGTTGGCGATTTCTTCGGGGGACGGCTCGTGGTCGAGCTTCTGGGTCAACTCCCGAGCAGCGCGCAGGTAGACGTTGAGCTCCTTGACGACATGAATGGGCAGACGGATGGTGCGGGTCTGGTTCATGATCGCCCGCTCGATGGTCTGCCGGATCCACCAGGTCGCGTAGGTGGAGAAGCGGAAGCCGCGCTCCGGGTCGAATTTCTCGACGGCGCGAATCAGGCCGAGATTGCCTTCTTCGATCAGGTCCAGCAGCGACAACCCGCGGTTCACGTAGCGCCGGGCGATCTTCACCACCAGCCGCAGGTTGCTTTCGATCATGCGCTTGCGCCCTGCCGGGTCGCCCTTCTGCGCCAGGCGCGCGAAGAACACCTCTTCTTCAGGGGTAAGCAGTGGGGAGAAACCGATTTCGTTGAGGTAAAGCTGAGTGGCGTCGAGCGCCCGGGTGTAGTCGATATACTTGTGCTGCTTGCTGCCAGCAGGCTGCTTGGCCTTGCCACGCGTGGCGACCCTGGCAGTGGCCGCCTTGTCGCCCGCCTCGTCAAGATCGATGTCCGGCTCCATCAGGAGCAGTTCTTCATCGATGTCAAACTCCGGCGCCTTGGTAGTGAGTGCCATTTTATTGTTCCGTCCCTTGCTGAGTTCGACCAGCAAGCCCTGATGTGCCCGTATCCTTGGCAACATCAAAGCCCGTCCATCCCACGTGAGCGGGCGAACGAGCGACAGATCAACGACGTGGCAGGTATTGCATTGGATCTACAGGCTTACCCTGGCGGCGAATTTCGAAGTGAAGCTTCACCCGGTCAGTTCCCGTGGAACCCATTTCGGCAATCTGTTGCCCGACCTTGACCTGCTGCCCCTCACGTACCAATAGCCTGCGGTTGTGGCCGTAGGCACTCACGTAGGTATCGCTGTGCTTGATGATCACCAATTCGCCGTAGCCCCGTAAACCACTCCCGGCGTAGACAACGGATCCTCCAGACGCAGCAAGGACAGGCTGTCCCAATTCACCTGCTATATCAATGCCTTTATTCAAACTACCGTTTGAGGAAAAACGGCCGATAATCGCACCACTTGCCGGCCACGCCCAACCGCTCGCGGAACGCTGAACGGGCTCCACAGGAGTGGTGGCAGGCGCTACCACCACCGGGGCCGACGGCCGCGTGGTGGTTTGTGCCGGGGGCGCCTGCACCGGCGTGGAGGGTCGGCTTGGCGTGGTCACTACAGGGGTCGAAACGTTCGGCGCCGAGGCCGTAACCGGCCTGCTGCTGCCCGAACCGAACCGAATCACCTGGCCGACGCGAATCAGGTACGGCGGCGCAATGGCGTTATGGGCAGCCAGCGCTTTCCAGTCCCAGCCGTAGCGAAAGGCGATCGAGTAAAGTGTATCCCCACGTTGCACCCGGTACTGGCCAGATGTCACCGGCTGGCGCTGTGCCGCCGCGCTGTTGCGATCGACGACCTGCACACCACCGGAATGCGAGCTGGCGCAGCCGGCCAGCAACGCACCCACGGCCGTCAACAGCAGCAGGTTGCGCAACATGCCCGAGGAACGATGTCCGTGCTTGGCTGTGGAACTCACCCCAATCTCCCTTGCAGACGGCCCCGAGCGACCGGTAACGAACGCCGAAACGTCACACCTCTTCAACCTGGCGGCGGCGCGCCAGCCATTCAACACCCAATACCAGCACGATGGCGCACAGGCTCAGCACGATAGCCAGCAGCAGCTGCGCATCCTCGCCGCTGACATCGGCAAACTGCCACGGCAATAGATTGACCTGCTCGAGTGGAAACGATTCACCATGACGGTTGGTTTGCCACGTCAGGGTCTGCTTCCAGGGCCAGACCTTGACCAGCGAACCGAGCATCAGCCCCGCCAGAAAGGCCATGGTCAGGTCACGCGCGTGGGCGAGCAGCCAGCTCAATGCCTTCGAAAAGATCAGCAGGCCAAGCACGCAGCCGGCGCAGAATACCGCCAGCACCGGCACATCGAGATTCTTGATCGCCCCCAGTACCACCGGGTAAAGCCCCAGCAGCACCAGGATGAAGCTGCCCGAGATGCCCGGAAGGATCATCGCACTGATGGCGATGGCGCCCGCCAGAAACAGCGTCAGTGGGTCAGCGGAGAGCTGCATGGGTGCGGCCAGGGTAATCCACAGCGCGAATGCCAGGCCAACGGCGAAACTGATCATCCGGTTGGCGCGCCAGACGGCCACCTCGCGCCCCACCAGGTAGACGGAAACCAGTACCAAGCCGAAGAAGAATGCCCACAGCGGTATGGGGTGCTCGTGCATCAGGTAGCTGATGAGCCGCGCCAAGGTGAAGATGCTGCTGAGGATGCCCAGCATCACCACCAGCAGAAAGGTGGCGTTGCAGGCTTGCCAGGCTGCCACCAGGCGACCACGCAAGAGCAGCATCAGCGCCTGGGGGATGGCCGCGATCGAGCCGAGAAGCTTGTCGTATATACCGGTGATCAGGGCAACGGTGCCGCCGGAAAACCCAGGCACCACATCTACCGCGCCCATCGCCATTCCTTTGGTATACAGCAACAAGGTTTTCTTCATGCATCCTTCCGTTCGGTTTGAATCAGGCCAAGGGGCCGTTAAGCAGGGGCACGAACCGTACCGCGTCGAGTACGTGCCGGGAGAAACCCTGTTCCTCGCGAATAATCAATAACAGTTGCTGAACGTCACCTGAACCAACGGGAATCACCAGGCGACCACCTGGAGCCAGCTGATCCAGCAGGGCCTGGGGCACTTCCGAGGCCGCGGCGGTAACGATGATGCCGTTGTAGGGCGCCAGTGCCGGCCAGCCTTCCCAGCCATCGCCCCAGCGAAAGACCACGTTGCGCAGGCTGAGTTTGACCAATCGTTCCTTCGCCCGTTCCTGCAAGCCCTGAATGCGCTCGACGGTGAACACCCGCTCGACCAGTTGCGCCAGGATCGCCGTCTGGTAGCCAGAGCCGGTGCCGATCTCCAGCACCTTGTCGAGCGGGCCGGCGGCGAGCAGCAGCTCGCTCATCCGCGCCACCATGTAGGGCTGCGAGATGGTCTGGTTGTGGCCGATCGGCAGCGCCGTGTCTTCGTAGGCGCGATGGGCCAGGGCTTCGTCTACGAACAGATGACGCGGCGTGCGCCTGATCACCTCGAGCACGCCGGCGTTGGACAGCCCTTCATCGTAGAGTCGCTGGATCAGGCGCTCGCGGGTGCGCTGCGAGGTCATGCCAATCCCGTGGCGGTCATGCTCCCTATTCATGTCATCAACCCCTCCAGCCAGGGTCTGAGGCGGTTGAGCCCATCCTGATAGGTGCGGTCGAGCTGCAGCGGGGTAACCGATACATAGCCCTGCATCACGGCGTGGAAGTCGGTGCCCTCGGCGCCATCCTCGACGTCGCCAGCCGCGGCGATCCAGTAGCCAGGCTTGCCCCGCGGGTTGACGTCCCTTACCGGTGCGGCGGCGCGGGCACGATGGCCCAAGCGGGTCAGTTGCACGCCGCGAATATGCTCGAGCGGCAGATTCGGCACATTGACGTTAAGCACCGTGCGCGGCGGCAGGTCGAGCTGCGCGTGGCCGGCGACCAGCCTGCGGGCGAAATGGGCCGCCGTGGCCAGGTTCTCGGCCGAGCGGGAGACCAGCGAAAAGGCGAACGCCGGGCGGGCCAGGAAGCGGCCTTCCAGGGCGGCGCCGACGGTACCTGAATACAGCACGTCGTCGCCCAGGTTGGCGCCCATGTTGATGCCCGACACGACCAGGTCCGGCACCTCGGGCAGCAGGCCATTGATGCCCAGGTGCACGCAGTCGGTGGGCGTGCCGTTGAGGCTGATGTAGCCATTGCCCAGCACACAGGGGTGCAGCGGGCGATCCAGGGTCAGCGCGCTGCTGGCGCCGCTACGGTCGCCATCGGGGGCAATCACCGTGCAGTCGGCATAATCAGCCAGCGCAGCGTGCAACGCGGCGAGGCCCGGTGCGGCCACGCCGTCATCGTTAGAAATCAGAATACGCATGGGTTGTCCGTCTGCCCTGCCGGCAAAAGCTCGACGATTTCGCGCACCAGAGCGGTGGCGAAACATCCAGCCGGCAAGACGAATTCCAGTTGCAGAATGTCAGGCTCGGGATAATGCCACGTCAAACCGCTAATGGGGAGGCGCAGGATGCGCCGTTCGTGCGCCATGTCCGCTTGTGCGAGCCAGCCCGTCAGTTGCGGCTCGGCAGTGGCGATGCGTTGCTCGAGCTCGCCGCTGCCGCCCTGGGCAGGCGAAGCGCCCTCGCCCCACAGCGGCCCGGTGGGATGCAGGTCCAGTTCGGCCAGGCGGGGATCCACACATTCGGCCTCGCCGGCCAGGAAAAAACTCCGGCTGTCGGTGAATGCCAGCAGGTCGCCAGGCAGCGCCTGGTTCCAGGTGCCGGCTGCCACCCGCTCGGCCAGTACCCGGTTGAACACGAAACTGCGCGCCGCCGAGAGTACCCGCGAACGCACGTTGCGCTTGTCCGGCAACTCGCCGCGCTCGGCAAAATGCCGTGCATGGGCCACGTTGCCGCCCTCGAAACCGAAGCGCTGGGCACCGTAGTAATTGGGAATGCCCTGCGCGCCGATGGCATGCAGGCGCTGATCCAGCGCGGCCTGATCGGCCTTGAGCCCAGTCAGGCGCAGGGTGAAACCATTGGCGGCGTGGGCGCCGCGCTGCAGCTTGCGGCTGTGACGCACCTGCTTGAGGATCGCCAGGCTGTCGTCCTGGGCGGCGCTCAAATCGGGATCATGCTTGCCCGGCAGATGCAGGCTGAACCACTGCCGCGTCAGCGCCTGCTTGTCCTTCAAGCCGGCGTAACTGACCAGCCGGATGGGCACACCCGCGGCACGCGCCAGGCGCCGCGCGGCATCCTCGGTGTTCAGGCCGCGCTTTTCGACCCACAGCCAGAGGTGTTCACCGGCCCCGGACAGTTCGATGTCCAGTACCTCGTCGACCTGAAAGTCTTCGGCGGTGGCCTTGAGCACGGCCTGCCCGCAGGGTTCGCCATGGGCACACGGGCCAAGTAGCTCCAGTTCGGTCATGCGCTGACCAGCAAGGCGACGGCGTGTACGGCGATGCCTTCCTCGCGGCCCACGAAACCGAGCTTCTCGGTGGTGGTGGCCTTGACGTTGACCTGATCGAGCCCGACCTGCAGGTCTTCGGCGATCAGCGCGCGCATGGCCTCGATATGCGGCGCCATCTTCGGCGCCTGGGCCTCGATGGTGGCGTCGACGTTGCCGACCTTCCAGCCCTTGGCGTGCACCAGACCCAGCACATGGCGCAGCAGCACACGACTGTCGGCGCCCTTGAAGTTGGGGTCGGTATCGGGGAAATGCTTGCCGATGTCGCCGAGCGCCACGGCGCCAAGCAGTGCATCGCTCAGCGCGTGCAGCACCACGTCGCCATCGGAATGGGCAACCAGGCCGAACCGGTGGGGGATGCGCACCCCGCCCAGGGTGATGAAATCCCCGTCGCCGAACCGATGCACGTCGTAACCATGGCCAATCCGCATGAGCCGATGCCCCTCGCTCGCAAAAAGGCCGATTCTACCCGAAAGCTCGGCGCGAGGCGGACTTGCCGGAACCGACGCAGGCACGATCCTGGCCCATCGCCCGTTCGGCTGGGATCGGCGCAGACGAAGTGGCGAACTCATCGGCGGCGGTTCGCGATAAACGGCCCTGCGCAGATGGCCACGGAGAAAAACGTGGGAATGTTTTCGGGTTTTCAGGAGTCGACAAGAGGTAGCAGAAATTCCAGCAACCATGGAGAGCATCATGGCCGTAGCAAAAAAACCTGCAGTCGCTAAACCCAAGGCAAAAGCCGCGCCGAAAGCCGCACCGTCGAAACTCAAGGGCGATGGCCTGAGCATCAACACCAGCGTCGATGGCAGTGCCCGCGAAAAAGTCGCCGAAGCGCTGACCAAGGCAGTGGCCGACAGCTACACCCTGTACGTGAAGACCCTGGGTGTGCACTGGAACGTGCAGGGCGCCAACTTCTATGGCCTGCACAAGCTGACCGACGAGCAGTACAACGAACTGCACCAGGCCGCCGACGAGATCGCCGAACGGATCCGTGCCCTGGGCAAGCTGGTACCCACCGGTGGGGAAACCTTCCGCGCGCTGACGGTGATCGACAACGAGGCACCCCACGGCACCACGCCGCAGATGATCAAGCAGTTGGTGCTCGACAACGAGACCGTTGCCCGCCGCATGAGCGAGTTCGCGGAGCTGGCCGAAGAGGCTGGCGACCTGTTCACCCACGACATGCTGGTAGCGCGTATCGGCGTGCATGAGCAGAACGCCTGGATGCTGCGTTCCAGCCTGGGCGAATAATCGTCCGGCAAAACAAAAAGGGCGTTGCAGACCTGGTCTGCAGCGCCCTTTTAGTTCGTTGAATTTTCTATCGCTTCGCGGGCATGGCCCGCTCCCACGAGAGATCACGTTGTGGGAGCGGGCGGGGACGCCCAGTCCCTGCCCGCGAATGCTTTGAACCAGAGGCCTCAGCCAGCCAGCGCATCAGCATGATGACGCAGGTGATCCTCGATGAAGCTGGCGATGAAGTAATAGCTGTGGTCGTAACCCGGTTGCAGACGCAGGGTCAGCGGATGATTCGCCGCCTTGGCTGCCGCTTCCAGCGCATGGGGTTTTAATTGCCCGTCGAGAAAATCGTCGCGGTCGCCCTGGTCAACCAGAATCGGCAGCTTCTCGCCGGCCTCGGCGATCAGCACGCTGGCATCCCACTCGCGCCAGCGCGAACGGTCTTCACCCAGGTAGTTGCTGAAAGCCTTCTCGCCCCATGGGCAATTCAGCGGATTGCTGATTGGCGAGAACGCCGACACCGACTGATAACGCCCCGGATTCTTCAGCGCGCAGATCAGCGCACCGTGGCCGCCCATGGAGTGGCCGGCGATACCGCGTTTGTCCGAAACCGGGAAGTTGGCCTCGATCAGCGCCGGCAATTCCTGCACCACGTAGTCGTACATGCGGTAGTGGCGCGCCCAGGGTTCCTGGGTGGCGTTGACGTAGAAGCCAGCACCCAGACCGAAATCGTAGGCGCCATTGGCATCGTCCGGCACGCCCTCGCCACGCGGGCTGGTATCGGGGGCGACGATGATCAGGCCAAGCTCGGCGGCCATGCGCTGGGCGCCGGCCTTCTGCATGAAGTTCTCGTCCGTGCAGGTCAGGCCGCTGAGCCAGTACAGCACCGGCAGCCTGGCGCCCGTTTCGGCCTGCGGCGGCAGGTAGACGGCGAACACCATGTCGCAGTTGAGCGATGTGGAGCGATGCTTGTAGCGCTTGTGCCAGCCGCCGAAGCTCTTGTTGCTGGAGACGATTTCCAAGGTCATGACGAATCCTCACGGGCGGGCCAGCCGTCAGGCGACGGCGTTACCCGCCCCACTGATCAATAGTGGATGACGGTGCGGATGCTCTTGCCATCGTGCATCAGATCGAACGCTTCGTTGATCTGCTCCAGGCCCATGGTGTGGGTGATGAAGGTGTCCAGGGGGATCTCGCCACGCTGCGATTTTTCGACGTAGCTCGGCAGCTCGCTGCGGCCCTTGACGCCACCGAACGCCGAACCGCGCCAGACGCGACCGGTCACCAGTTGGAACGGACGGGTGCTGATCTCCTGACCAGCGCCGGCGACACCGATGATCACGCTCTCGCCCCAGCCCTTGTGGGCGCATTCCAGGGCCGCGCGCATCAGTTGCACGTTACCGACGCACTCGAAGCTGTAGTCCACGCCGCCGTCGGTCATCTCGACGATGACCTCCTGGATCGGCTTGTCGTGATCCTTCGGGTTGACGAAGTCGGTGGCGCCCAGCTCACGGGCCACGTCGAACTTGGCCGGATTGATGTCGATGGCGATGATCCGCGAGGCCTTGGCCATCTTGGCGCCGATGATCGCCGCCAGGCCGATGCCACCCAGGCCGAAGATCGCCACGGTAGCGCCCTCTTCCACCTTGGCAGTGTTGAGCACGGCACCGATGCCGGTGGTCACGCCACACCCGAGCAGGCAGACCTTTTCCAGGGGGGCCTCCTTGGGAATGACCGCCAGGGAGACTTCCGGCAGCACGGTGTACTCGGAGAAGGTCGAGCAGCCCATGTAGTGATAGATCGGCTCGCCGTTGTAGCTGAAGCGCGTGGTGCCGTCGGGCATCAGGCCCTTGCCCTGGGTGGCACGCACCGAGCTGCACAGGTTGGTCTTGCCGGACAGGCAGAACTTGCACGTGCCGCATTCGGCGGTGTACAGCGGAATCACGTGATCACCGACGGCCACGGAGGTCACGCCTTCGCCGATGGCCTCGACGATGCCCCCACCCTCATGGCCCAAAATGGACGGGAACACACCTTCGGAATCGGCACCGGACAGGGTGTAGGCATCGGTATGGCAGACGCCGGTGGCAACGATGCGCACCAGCACCTCGCCAGCCTTTGGCGGCTCGACGTCCACCTCGACGATTTTCAGCGGCTCGTTGGGGGCAAAGGCTACGGCGGCGCGCGACTTGATCATGCTGGGCTCTCCAGGTGAATTGCGATGGCAAGCAGTGTAGTAGAGCCATCAACCGAAATAATCAGGCAGAATGCAAAACATTATTGCTCTACAGGGATAATTAGCCGTCATGCGCGAGGCACCATGAATCGTTGGGAAGGGCTGGATGAATTCGTGGCCGTTGCAGAATGTGGCCAGTTCAGCGCCGCCGCCGAGCGCCTGGGCCTGTCATCGTCACAGGTCAGCCGGCAGATCGCGCGCCTCGAGGAACGCCTGCACACTCGCCTGTTCTACCGCACCACGCGCAAGGTGGCGCTGACCGAGGCCGGCCAGACATTCCTGCAGCACTGCCAGCGCCTGCAGGACGCCCGCGAGGAGGCGCTGAACGCCATTGGCGACCTGGGCAGCGAGCCCAAGGGCTTGCTGCGCATGACCTGCGCAGTGGCCTATGGCGAGCGCTTCATCGTGCCGCTGGTCACCGCGTTCATGGCGCGCCACCCGCGACTGTCGGTGGACATCGAGCTGAGCAATCGCACCCTCGACCTGGTGCAGGACGGCTTCGACATCGCCATTCGCCTCGGCCGCCTGCCGGACTCACGCATGCTGGCGACCCGCCTGGCACCTCGGCGCATGTACCTGTGCGCGTCGGCTGACTACCTGCAGCACTATGGCCGCCCGCACAGCCTGTCGGAACTGGCCCGGCACAACTGCCTGATCGGCAGCAGCGACGTCTGGACCTTCCAGCTCGAAGGCCGCGAAGCCTCGCAACGGGTCAATGGCAACTGGCGCTGCAACAGCGGCCAGGCCGTACTGGACGCCGCCCTGGCCGGGCTCGGTCTGTGCCAGTTGCCGGACTACTACGTGCTCGAGCACCTGCGCAGCGGCGCCCTGGTGTCGCTGCTCGACAATCATCAGCCGCCCAATACCGCGGTGTGGGCGCTGTACCCGCAGCAGCGACACCTGTCGCCAAAGGTCCGGCAACTGATCGACGCATTACGTTACGGTCTCGCGCAACGCCCTGAATACGCCTGAATACGCCTGAGGGCGGCGATCGGCCGGCCTGGCGCTCATAGAATGTCACAACCACCCGCGAACCCACCCGCCCATGCCTCGTCGTAACCCATGAGGCCCCGTTCGGGTCGTTGTGAATCCACCAGCATGAGAACAGGGTTATGCAGGTCATGGTCAACAGCGGAAAGCACGTCGACACCTCCATGGCATTCAAGACTGACATTCGCGGTCGAGTGCGCGACAAACTGCAGCGCTACGAAGAGCACCTCACCCGGGTGGAAATCCACCTCTCCGACGAGAACGCCCTGAAGAGCGGCCCCCAGGACAAGCGCTGCAAGGTCGAGGCACGCATGAAGGGCCGCGACCCCATGTCGGTGTCCTACGACGCCAGCGAACTGCAGCAGGCCATCGATGGCGCGATGGACAAGCTGACGTCGGTGCTGGAACGAAACATCGGCAAGAACGCCAAGAAGTGGATTCACTGAGCCGGTGACTCAGTGGCGGCCTCGCCAGAGGCGCTCCAGATAATGCAAGTCTTCCGGGCGGGTGACCTTGAGGTTGTCCGCCCGGCCTTCGATCAGGCGCGGCGACCGCCCGGCCCATTCCATGGCCGAGGCCTCGTCGGTCACTGCGACGTCCGATACCAGCGCTTCCGCCAGGGCTTGATGCAAGGCGCCGAGGCGAAACATCTGCGGTGTATAGGCTTGCCAGATAACCGAGCGGTCGATGGTTTCACGCACACGGCCATCGCGGCCCACGCGCTTGAGGGTATCGCGAGCTGGCACCGCCAGCAGCCCGCCTATTTCATCATCGGCCAATTCGGCCAGCAGAAGATCAAGGTCGGACGGCGCCAGGTTGGGCCGTGCGGCATCATGCACCAGTACCCAATCCTGCTCGCCGGCACCCAGCTCTGCCAGGCGCAGCAAGGCGTTGAGCACCGAGTCGGCACGTTCGGCACCGCCGGCGGCGGTATGGATTCGCCCATCGCGGGCACAGGCGAGGGAGGGCCAGAAGGGATCGTCTTCGGCCAGGCTGACCACCACGCCACGCAGGCAGGGGTGATCGAGAAAACAGTTGAGGGTGTGTTCGAGAATGCTCTTGCCGGCCAGCTGCAGGTATTGCTTGGGCTTGTCGGCGCGCATGCGGCTGCCGATACCGGCGGCGGGAATCACCGCCCAGAACGACGGCAGATCAGGTGTGTTCATTCAGCCAACTGATAGAGGGTTTCGCCGTCCTTGACCATGCCCAGCTCATGGCGGGCACGTTCCTCGACGGTTTCCATGCCCTTCTTCAGCTCCATCACCTCGGCATCGAGGATGCGGTTGCGTTCCAGCAGCCGCTCGTTCTCACCCTGCTGCTCGGCAATCTGCTGCTGCAGCTCGGCCACCTGGGCCAGGCTGCCCTCGCCCACCCACAGGCGATACTGCAGGCCTGCAAGTACGAGGATCAGAGCGAGAAATAGCCAGTAAGGACTACGCATGACAGGTGAGGCACTCGGGTAGGAAAGGGTCGCGGCGGCGGACATCCGTGGATTCTCCCTGCGTCATCGGTATCCGGCAAGGCCACCAGTGCGCCTGGCGGTGCTCCAGGAAGGCCGCGCGGCAGGATTGTTTAACCCTGCCGCACGCACCTGACTCAGCCGCGGAACTCGGCGCGACCGCGGTACGGCGCCTTGGCGCCCAGCTGCTCTTCGATACGCAGCAGCTGGTTGTACTTGGACACGCGGTCGGAACGGCACAGCGAACCGGTCTTGATCTGACCAGCGGCAGTACCCACGGCCAGGTCGGCGATGGTGCTGTCTTCGGTTTCGCCCGAACGGTGCGAGATCACCGCGGTGAAGCCGGCCGCCTTGGCCATCTGGATGGCTTCCAGGGTTTCGGTCAGCGAGCCGATCTGGTTGAACTTGATCAGGATCGAGTTACCGATGCCCTTGTCGATGCCTTCCTTGAGGATCTTGGTGTTGGTCACGAACAGGTCGTCGCCAACCAGCTGCACCTTGGCGCCGATCTTGTCGGTGAGGATCTTCCAGCCCGCCCAGTCGGATTCGTCCAGGCCGTCTTCGATGGAGATGATCGGGAAACGCTCGGTCAGGCCTTTCAGGTACTCGGCGAAACCTTCGGCGTCGAACGACTTGCCTTCACCGGAGAGGTTGTACTTGCCGTCTTCATAGAACTCGGAAGCCGCGCAGTCCAGGGCCAGGGTCACATCGCTGCCCAGCTTGTAGCCGGCATTGGCCACGGCTTCGGCAATCGCGGACAGAGCGTCTTCGTTGGAGGCCAGGTTCGGCGCGAAACCGCCTTCGTCACCCACGGCGGTGTTGAGGCCACGGGCCTTGAGCACGGCCTTGAGGTGGTGGAAGATTTCGGTGCCCATGCGCAGGCCGTCAGAGAAGGTCTTGGCGCCAACCGGCTGAACCATGAACTCCTGGATATCGACGTTGTTGTCGGCATGCTCGCCGCCGTTGATGATGTTCATCATCGGCACCGGCATGGAGTACTGACCCGGGGTACCGTTGAGGTTGGCGATGTGCGCGTACAGCGGCAGATCCTGATCCTGGGCAGCGGCCTTGGCGGCAGCCAGGGACACGGCGAGGATGGCGTTGGCGCCCAGCTTGGCCTTGTTCTCGGTACCGTCGAGCTCGATCATGGTCTTGTCGAGGGCCTTCTGGTCAACCGGGTCCTTGCCCAGCAGCGCGTCGCGGATCGGGCCATTGATGTTGGCCACGGCTTTCAGCACGCCCTTGCCCAGGTAACGGCTCTTGTCGCCATCACGCAGTTCCAGCGCTTCGCGCGAACCGGTGGAGGCACCCGACGGCGCACAGGCGCTGCCAACGATGCCGTTGTCGAGGATTACGTCCGCTTCCACGGTGGGGTTGCCACGGGAGTCGAGAACCTCACGACCCTTGATGTCGACGATCTTTGCCATTCTTGTAAGCTCTCCAGAAGTTGTCGAAAACGCACTGCAGCATTCGGCGACCGCTACCGGCCACGCTCGAGGGTGGCCAGGCGGACAGACAAACCCGGCCAACGGGCCGGGCGGTGAAACAGACGAGACCGGGAAACGCCCTCAGGCGGTTTCGATCGGATCCTGACTCTTGATCAGATCATCCAGCTGCTTGAGCTGGGCGAGGAACGGCTCCAGCTTGTCCAGGCGCAGTGCACAGGGGCCGTCGCACTTGGCGTTTTCCGGATCCGGATGGGCCTCGAGGAACAAGCCTGCCAGGCCCTGGCTCATGCCGGCCTTGGCCAGCTCGGTGACCTGGGCACGACGCCCGCCCGCGGAATCCGAACGGCCACCCGGCATCTGCAGGGCATGGGTGACATCGAAGAACACCGGGTATTCGAAGGCCTTCATGATGCCGAAGCCCAGCATGTCCACCACCAGGTTGTTGTACCCGAAGGAGGAGCCACGCTCGCAGAGGATCAACTGATCGTTCCCGGCTTCGACACACTTGGCGAGAATATGTTTCATCTCCTGGGGAGCCAGAAACTGCGCCTTCTTGATATTGATCACCGCACCGGTCTTGGCCATGGCCACCACCAGATCGGTCTGCCGGGACAGGAAGGCCGGCAGCTGGATGATGTCACAGACATCGGCCACCGCCTGGGCCTGGTGGGGTTCATGCACATCGGTGATCACCGGCACGCCAAAGGTCTTCTTCACTTCCTCGAAGATCTTCATGCCCTCTTCCAGGCCGGGGCCGCGGAAGGAGCTGACCGAGGAGCGATTGGCCTTGTCGAAGCTGGCCTTGAATACGTAAGGGATGCCGAGCTTGTCGGTCACCCGCACATATTCCTCGCAGGCGCGCATGGCCAGCTCGCGGGACTCCAGCACGTTGATGCCGCCGAACAGCACGAAAGGCTTGTCGTTGGCGATGTCGATGTTGCCGACACGAACGGTCTTCTGGGTCATGGGTCAGGCCTTCTTAGCTTGGTGCGCGAGCGCGGCGTTGACGAAACCACTGAACAGCGGGTGGCCGTCACGGGGCGTGGAGGTGAACTCGGGGTGGAACTGGCAGGCCACGAACCACGGGTGATCGGCGCTCTCCACCACCTCGACCAATGCGCCATCGCCGGAGCGACCGGTGACCTTGAGGCCAGCTTCGATCAGTTGCGGCAACAGGTTGTTGTTCACTTCATAGCGGTGGCGATGGCGCTCGACGATCACGTCCTTGCCATAGCAGTCGTGAACCTTGGAGTTGGCCTGCAGTTGGCAATCCTGAGCACCGAGGCGCATGGTGCCGCCCAGGTCGGAAGCTTCGGTGCGCAGCTCGGTGGCACCGGTCGCGTCCTGCCATTCGGTGATCAGGCCGACCACCGGGTGCTTGCTGGCGATGTCGAACTCGGTGGAGTTGGCGTCGCTCCAGCCCAGCACGTTACGGGCGAATTCGATGACCGCCACCTGCATGCCCAGGCAGATACCCAGGTAAGGAATCTTGTTCTCACGAGCGTATTGAACGGTCTTGATCTTGCCTTCCACGCCACGCAGGCCGAAGCCGCCCGGCACCAGGATGGCATCGACGCCCTGCAGCAGGTCGGTGCCGTTGTTCTCGATGTCTTCGGAATCGATGTAGCGCAGGTTGACCTTGGTGCGGTTGCTGATACCGGCATGGCTCATCGCTTCGATCAGCGACTTGTAGGCGTCCAGCAGCTCCATGTACTTGCCGACCATGGCGATGTTGACTTCTTTTTCCGGGTTCAGCTTGGCATCGACCACGCGATCCCACTCGGACAGATCGGCACCGCGGCATTCGAGGGCGAAACGCTCGACGACGAAATCATCCAGCCCCTGCGAGTGCAGGATGCCGGGGATCTTGTAGATGGTGTCGGCGTCTTCCAGGGCGATGACCGCGCGCTCTTCGACGTTGGTGAACTGGGCGATCTTGCGGCGCGACGACAGGTCGATCGGGTGATCGGAGCGGCACACCAGCACGTCCGGCTGCAGGCCGATGGAGCGCAGTTCCTTGACCGAGTGCTGGGTCGGCTTGGTCTTGGTTTCGCCGGCGGTAGCGATGTACGGCACCAGGGTCAGGTGCATCAGCATGGCGCGCTTGGCGCCCACTTCGAAACGCAGCTGGCGGATGGCCTCGAGGAACGGCTGCGACTCGATGTCGCCGACCGTGCCGCCGATTTCGACCATGGCGACATCGGCGTCACCGGCACCCTTGATGATGCGGCGCTTGATCTCGTCGGTAATGTGCGGGATGACCTGGATGGTGGCACCCAGGTAGTCACCACGGCGCTCCTTGCGCAGTACGTCTTCGTACACGCGGCCGGTGGTGAAGTTGTTGCTCTTGGTCATGGTGGTGCGGATGAAACGCTCGTAGTGACCCAGATCGAGGTCAGTCTCGGCGCCATCGTGGGTGACGAACACCTCACCATGCTGGAACGGGCTCATGGTGCCCGGATCGACGTTGATGTACGGATCCAGTTTGAGCATCGTGACCTTCAGGCCCCGCGCCTCCAGGATTGCCGCCAAGGATGCCGAGGCGATGCCTTTCCCCAATGAAGAAACAACACCACCCGTGACGAAGATGAAGCGCGTCATGAAAAACCCTAAGAAGTCAGCAGTGACGGTCAAGCCGCCGGGGAGCAGAGAAGGCCTTGGTTCACCTTAGCAAACATGGCGAACCATGCCGGCAAATAGCAAACATCCACCGCTTCTGAAAGAAGCAGCGAATACCTGAATAGAGACGGGAGCGTAGTCTACCGGAAACGTCTTGAGTGGGGAAGAACGGCAAGCCCGCAAGGCAACAAAGCGCTTGCCGGCAGAATTCCGCCAGCCCTGCAAATACCTTGCAAATCCGTAGGTTAGATGCAAGCGTCAGCGCTACGGCAGTCACCCAGGCGGAACTGGTCGCACCAGCGTAGAGAATTGCCAATGCAGCTCACCGATGGCCGGGTCGAGTGGCAGGTTGGCGACCGCCACCACCTGACCGTCGCGGCGCAACAGCGGCAGCCGCGGACGGATGAACTCGGGCACACCGGCTTCCTGCAACAAACGCTTGAGATCACGCCGACCTCGCCCCGGCACATCGAGCACTTCCCCACCCTGCCGATAACCGATGCTCAGTCGCCCATCGGGAACCTGCCCGACCAACCTAACGACGCCATTGCCAGGCAACTCGAGGGGCTGGCGCACCGTTGGCCAGGGCTGCTCATGACTCGACCAGGGCGTGTGCCACCCAGCGCCCAGCCACAGCAACCGATCGCCATGCCGGCGCAGCTCGCCGCTTTCCAGGCGCCACAGCGGCGTGCCATCAGGGGCGGCATCACGCAGATCCGTCCAACCCTGCCAATGGCGACTGTCCGGCATGCGCGTCTGGTCGCCCAGCCAGTGCCTGAGCACATTGCGCTGGCGCGCCTCGGACAACTGGCGCAGCGCCGGCAGATCCAGGCAGGGAATGTTCAACCATGAAACGGCCAAGCGCCGCCGCGAGCGCTGCAGGTCGATTTCGGCGAGCTCCTGCAACAAGGCCTGGGCCTCGGCCTGATGAGCCGCCGCACGGGCCAGCACCGCGGATGCAGCGGGCCAGTGAGCGGCCAGGCGCGGCAGGATGTCCTGGCGCAAAAAATTGCGGGCAAAGCCGGTGTCGCCGTTCGAAGGGTCTTCCACCCAGCGCAGCCCCTGGCTGGCCGCGTAGGCCTCGAGCGTCTTGCGTGGCACATCCAGCAGCGGCCTGACGGCATGCCCCGGCCCCAGGCGACGACTATGCGCCATCGCCGCCAGGCCGCTTACCCCGGCGCCACGCAGCAAGCGATAAAGCAAGGTTTCCGCCTGGTCATCCTGGTGCTGGGCCAGCAGCAGCACCTCACCCGGCACCATCAGCCCGGCAAACGCCGCGTAACGTGCCTCGCGGGCGGCGCGCTCCAGGCTGGCACCCGGGGCGACCTGCACGTACTGCACATCCAGGGCAACGCCCAGCTCGTCACACAGCTGCCGACAGTGCGCAGGCCAGCCTTCGGCAGCGGCCTGCAAGCCATGATGGACGTGAACGGCGCGGATTGGCGGCAGCTCATGGTGCTGGGCCGCCCTGGCAAGCAGGTGCAACAGCACACAAGAATCGAGCCCGCCGGAATAGGCTACCCGCCAGAGCGGTGCATCACGCCACGCCGCAAGGCGTGCCAGCACGGCGGATTCGAGAGACATGGGGTCAGTGAAGCGCCCCCGCAAGCATGACGGCCATCGGGGCGATTGGCCTGCTTGCGGGGTGAAGCGGCATCAGGCGATGCCGTAGCTCATCAGGCGCTCGTAGCGACGGGCGAGCAGCGCGTCGGTATCGAGCTTGCTCAGCTCCTCGAGCTGCGCGACCAGGGTCTGACGGATCGATTCGGCAGCAGCGCCCGGGTCGCGGTGTGCACCACCCAGCGGCTCGGCGATCACCTTGTCGACGATGCCCAGGCCTTTCAGGCGCTCGGCGGTGATACCCATGGCCTCGGCAGCTTCCGGCGCCTTCTCGGCGGTCTTCCACAGAATCGAGGCGCAACCTTCCGGCGAGATCACCGCATAGGTCGAGTACTCGAGCATGTTGAGGTTGTCGCACACGCCAATGGCCAGTGCGCCGCCGGAACCACCCTCACCGATCACGGTGGAGATGATCGGCGTCTTCAGGCGCGCCATGACCCGCAGGTTCCAGGCGATCGCCTCGCTCTGCCCACGCTCTTCGGCGTCGATACCCGGGTAGGCACCGGGGGTGTCGATGAAGGTCAGGATCGGCATCTTGAAGCGCTCGGCCATTTCCATCAGACGGCAGGCCTTGCGGTAGCCTTCCGGGCGCGGCATGCCGAAGTTGCGGCGCACCTTTTCACGCACTTCACGGCCTTTCTGATGGCCGATGACCATCGCCGGCTGGCCGTTGAGGCGCGCGACACCGCCAACGATGGCCGCGTCGTCGGAGAAGTGGCGGTCGCCATGCAGTTCGTCGAATTCGGTGAAGATGTGCTGCAGGTAGTCCAGGGTGTATGGACGCTGAGGGTGACGCGCGAGGCGAGCGATCTGCCAGCTGGTCAGATTGCTGAAGATGCTCTCGGTGAGCGTGCTGCTCTTGTCCTGCAGGCGGGCGATTTCGTCGCCGATGTTCAGGGAGTTGTCGTTACCAACCAGACGAAGCTCTTCGATCTTGGCTTGCAGGTCGGCAATCGGCTGTTCGAAATCGAGATAATTCGGGTTCATAGGCATCCGTCATGCGTCGACGGCCAAAAGGGCCGGGGAGCGTGTATCCAATTGGCGCCTACCTTATAGGAACAGGCGCCTTCAGGTCGACACCTGCAATGCACTTCCGGCGAAAATGCCGGCAAATGCGCCAGGCATTCGCACGGCAGCAAATCATAGGATCTGCTCGCACCAGGGGCAAACATGCAGTGTCAGGGCCGAAAAGAGCGGCCTGAGCCACTGCTTTTCAGCGCCGCTATTTCAGCGGTATTGCAGGAAGACGTTTTCTCGCCCGAACTGGTCACGTAACGCTTGAATCAAGCTGTCGGCCGGGTCGATACGCCACTGCTCGCCAAACTGCAGCAAGGCCTTGGCATCGGCGCCGGTGTAGTCCAGGGTGATCGGGCAGGCACCACGGTGGCGCTGGCACAACTCGCCCAGCCAGCGCAGCCGGTCGCCCTTGAGCGCCGCGGCCTGCACCTTGACCCGCAGGCTTTCGGCCAGGCCGGTGCGCGCCTCCTCCAGGCTCATCACCCGCTTGGCACGCAGGCGCATGCCGCCGGAGAAATCGTCGTTGCTGACCTCGCCTTCCACCACCACCAGGGCATCGCTCTGCAGCAACGCCTGGTTGTTGGCGAAGGCTTCGGCGAACAGCGAGGCTTCGATACGCCCGGAACGGTCGTCCAGGGTGATGAAGCCCATCTTGTCGCCCTTCTTGTTCTTCATCACCCGCAGGTTGACGATCAGACCGGCGATGGTCTGGGTGTCGCGGGCCGGCTTGAGGTCGACGATGCGCTGACGGGCGAAACGCCGCACCTCGCTTTCGTACTCGTCGATCGGGTGGCCGGTCAGGTACAGGCCCAGGGTGTCCTTCTCGCCCTTGAGGCGCTCCTTGAGCGACAGCTCCTTGGCCCGGTGATGATTGGCATAAACGTCCGCTTCGGGGCTGGCGAACACGCCACCGAACAGGTCCATATGGCCGCTGTCGTGGCTGCGTGCGGTCTGCTCGGCAGCCTGCACCGCCTCCTCCATCGCGGCCAGCAGCACCGCACGGTTGCGGTCGATATTGGCCTGGTAGGCCTTGAGCTCGTCGTGAAAATGCGGGCCCAGGCGATCCAGCGCGCCGCTGCGGATCAACGCCTCCATGGTGCGCTTGTTGATGCGCTTGAGGTCGACCCGCGAGCAGAAGTCGAACAGATCCTTGAACGGGCCGTCCTGGCGCGCCTCGACGATGGCCTCCACCGGGCCCTCGCCCACGCCCTTTACCGCACCGAGGCCGTACAGGATTCGCTGGGTCTGCTTGGCATCGTGGCTGACCGTGAACTTGAACTCCGAGGCGTTCACGTCCGGCGGGTCGATGCGCAGCTTCATGTTGCGGCATTCCTCGATGAGGATCACCACCTTGTCAGTGTTGTGCATATCCGCCGACAGCACCGCCGCCATGAAGGGCGCCGGGTAATGGGCCTTCAGCCAGGCGGTCTGGTAGGACACCAGGCCGTAGGCGGCGGAGTGGGATTTGTTGAAGCCGTAGCCGGCGAACTTTTCCACCAGGTCGAAGATGTTGCCCGCCAGTTCGGCATCGATGCCATTGCTGGCACAGCCCTCGATGAAGCCACCGCGCTGCTTGGCCATCTCCTCGGGCTTCTTCTTGCCCATGGCGCGGCGCAGCATGTCCGCCTGGCCGAGGGTATAACCGCCCATGACCTGGGCGATCTGCATGACCTGTTCCTGGTAGAGGATGATCCCGTAGGTCGGCTTGAGCACCGGTTCCAGGCCGGCGTACTGGTAATCCGGGTGCGGGTAGGACAGCTCGGCACGGCCGTGCTTGCGGTTGATGAAGTCGTCCACCATGCCGGACTGCAGCGGGCCGGGACGGAACAGCGCCACCAGGGCGATCATGTCTTCCAGGCAGTCGGGCTTGAGCTTCTTGATCAGCTCCTTCATGCCGCGCGATTCAAGCTGGAACACCGCAGTGGTCTCGGCCTTCTGCAGCATCTGGTAGGTCGGCTTGTCATCGAGCGGGATGAAGTCGATGTTGACCAGGTTCTCTTCCGGCTCGCCGGCAGCACGCTGGTCGCGATGGATGGTTTCCAGCGCCCACTTGATGATGGTCAGGGTGCGCAGGCCGAGGAAGTCGAACTTGACCAGGCCGGCCTGCTCGACGTCGTCCTTGTCGAACTGGGTCACCAGGCCGGCGCCCTCCTCGTCACAGGCGATCGGCGCGAAGTCGGTCAGCTTGGTCGGGGCGATCACCACGCCCCCGGCGTGCTTGCCGGTGCCGCGCACGATGCCTTCGAGCTTGAGCGACATCTCCCAGATCTCGGCGGCCTCTTCATCGACCTTGAGGAAGTCGCGCAGCGGCTCCTCCATCTCGTAGGCCTTCTCCAGGGTCATGCCGACCTCGAAGGGGATCATCTTCGACAGACGATCCGCCAGGCCGTAGGACTTGCCCTGCACCCGCGCCACGTCACGCACCACCGCCTTGGCCGCCATGGAACCGAAGGTGATGATCTGGCTCACCGCATTACGGCCGTACTTCTCGGCCACGTAATCGATGACCCGGTCGCGGCCGTCCATGCAGAAGTCGACGTCGAAGTCGGGCATCGATACCCGCTCGGGATTGAGGAAGCGCTCGAACAGCAGGTCGTAGGCCAGCGGGTCGAGGTCGGTGATCTTCTGTACGTAGGCCACCAGCGAGCCGGCACCTGAACCACGACCGGGACCGACCGGCACGCCATTGCTCTTGGCCCACTGGATGAAGTCCATAACGATCAGGAAGTAACCGGGGAAGCCCATCTGGATGATGATATCCAGCTCGAAATTCAGCCGGTCGATGTACACCTGCTTCTTGGCATCGTAATCCGGGGTGTCCTTGGGCAGCAGGACTTGCAGGCGCTCCTCGAGGCCATCGAACGACACCTTGCGAAAGTACTCGTCGATGGTCATGCCTTCGGGCACCGGGAAATCCGGCAGGAAGTACTTGCCCAGCTGCACGTCGATGTTGCAACGCTTGGCGATCTCGACGCTGTTCTGCAGGGCATCGGGCAGGTCGCTGAACAGCTCGGCCATCTCTTCCGGCGACTTGAGGTATTGCTGGTCGGAATAGATCCGCGGCCGCCGCGGGTCGTCGAGAATCCGCCCCTCACCGATGCACACGCGCGTTTCGTGGGCCTCGAAATCGCTCTGCTTGAGGAAACGCACGTCGTTGGTGGCCACCAGGGGGGCGCCGACTCTGTCGGCCAGCGCCACGGCAGCATGCACGTGCTCTTCGTCATTGACCCGGCTGGTGCGCTGCACTTCCAGGTAGAAACGCTGCGGGAACACGGCCTGCCATTCCTGCAGCAGGGCTTCGGCCTTGGCCGGCTCGCCATCGAGCAGCGCATGACCGATTTCACCTTCCTTGGCGCCGGACAGGGCGATCAGGCCTTCGCTGGCCTCCTTCACCCAGTCGCGCTGGATTATCACCAGGTCGTTGCTCTGCCCTTCGCTCCAACCGCGGGAGATCAGCTCGGTGAGGTTGCGATAGCCCTTGGGGTTCATCGCCAGCAGGGTCATGCGGGTCAGCGGGCCGTCTTCGTAGGCGCTGGCCAGCCAGATGTCGGCACCGCAGATCGGCTTGATGCCGGCGCCCATGGCGGCTTTGTAGAACTTCACCAGCGAGCACATGTTGCTCATGTCGGTGACCGCCACGGCCGGCATGCCAGCCCCGGCCACCGCCTTGACCAGCGGCTTGACGCGGACCAGGCCATCGACCAGGGAGTATTCGGTGTGCAGGCGAAGATGAACGAAGGAAACAGCCATGAAGAAGCCCTGCAGGAAAAGCGACAAAACGCGGATTGTACCGTAACTGGCAAGCCCGACAGCGAGTCGTTGCACTCAACCGAAGGTGGCGGCTTCCAGCAAACGGCGCACCGGCGCGAAGGAGCGCCGGTGAATCGGAGTCGGGCCCAGACGAATCAGGGCCTCGAGGTGAACGGGGGTCGGATAGCCCTTGTGCAGGGCGATGCCGTAGCCCGGGTAGAGGGCGTCGAGCTCGCGCATTTCGCGATCACGACTGACCTTGGCGAGAATCGAGGCCGCAGCAATCGCCGGTACCTGGGCGTCGCCACCGATCACCGGTGCGCTGGGCACCGAGAGTTTCGGGCAGCGGTTGCCGTCGATCAGCGCCAGTTTCGGCTGCACGCTGAGGCCCTCGACCGCACGCTGCATCGCCAGCATGGTGGCATGCAGGATATTCAGGCGGTCGATCTCTTCCACCTCGGCGCGGGCGATGCACCAGGCCAGGGCCTTTTCGCGGATCTCGTCGAACAGCTTCTCGCGCCGCGCCTCGCTGAGCTTCTTGGAATCGTTGAGGCCGACAATCGGCCGCGCCGGATCGAGAATCACCGCGGCGGTCACCACCGCGCCACACAGTGGCCCGCGGCCCACTTCGTCGACACCGGCGACCAGCTCCTCGACGGTGGCGAAATCCAGGCCCAGCTGCATCAGTTGCGCCCCAGCAGATCGAGCACCGCGGCAGCGGCCCGCTCGGAAGCGCCGCGGCGCAGGGTGCGGTGAATGGCATCAAAGCCTTCGGTCTGCACCTCACCGTCGACCAGCAGTGGCGACAGCGTCTGCGCCAGCGCTTCGGCAGTCGCCGCCTCCTGGATCAGCTCGGGAACCAGCAGCCGCTGGGCGAGCAGATTGGGCAGCGAGATATAGGGACTTTTCACCAGGCGCTTGAGAATGCGGAAGGTCATCGGCGCAACGCGATAAGCCACCACCATCGGCCGCTTGTAGAGCAGCGCTTCAAGGGTGGCGGTGCCGGAGGCGATCAGCACCGCGTCGCAGGCGGCCAGGGCGTCGTGGGAGCGACCATCGAGCAGGGTCAGCGGCAGGTCACGGCCACCGAGCATCTGCTCGAGTTGCTGGCGACGTTCGGCGCTGGCACAGGGCAGCACGAAGCGCACGCCGGGGCGCAACGCCCGCAGGCGCTCGGCCGCGTCGAGAAACAGGCTACCGAGTCGCGCCACTTCACCGCCGCGACTGCCTGGCAACAAGGCGACTACCGGCGCATCGCCCGGCAGGCCCAGCAGCTCGCGCGCCGCCGCGCGGTCGGCCTGCAACGGGATGGCATCGGCCAGCGGATGGCCGACGAAACACACCGGTACCTGGTGCGCCTCGTAGAACTGCGCCTCGAAGGGAAACAGGGTAAGCATCAGGTCGCAGGCATCGCGAATCTTCAACACGCGTTTCTGCCGCCAGGCCCAGACCGAAGGGCTGACGTAGTGCACGGTGCGAATGCCGGCCTGGCGCAGCTTGAGTTCGACGCCCAGGGTGAAGTCCGGTGCATCGATGCCGATGAACACATCCGGCTGGCGCTCGATCAGGCTGGCGATCAGGCGGCGGCGCCGCGACAGCAGCTCGGGCAGCCGACCCAGCACTTCGACCAGGCCCATGACCGCCAGGCGCTCCATGGGAAAATCGCTGACCAGCCCTTCGGCCTGCATGCGCGGGCCACCGACCCCGATGAACTCGACGTTCGGGCGCTGCACCTTGAGTGCCTGCATCAGGCCCGCGCCGAGAATGTCGCCGGATGCCTCGCCGGCAACCAGCGCGACACGCAATACCTCAGCCATGGGTCAGCGGGTGATGCCGCGGCTGGAGGTCAGGATCGAATCGCGGAACACCGCCACTTCGGCAAACTGCGCCGCCACGTCTTCCAGCTCGACCAGCGCTTCCTCGATGGTGAAGCCCTGGCGGTAGACGATCTTGTAGGCACGGCGCAGCGCCTGCATCGCCTCGGAACTGAAGCCGCGACGACGCAGGCCTTCGAAGTTCATGCTGCGCGCTTCCGCGGGGTTGCCGGAAACGGTGACGTAAGCCGGAACGTCCTTGCCGATCGCCGCGCCCATGCCGGCGAAGGCATGCGCGCCGATATGACAGAACTGGTGCACCAGGGTGTAGCCGGACAGAATCGCCCAGTCGCCGATGTGCACATGACCGGCCAGGGCCACGTTGTTGACCAGGATGCAATGATTGCCCACCACGCTGTCGTGACCGATGTGGGCATAGGCCATGATCAGGTTGTGGTCACCGATGGTGGTTTCGTCACGGTCCTGAATGGTGCCGCGATGCATGGTCACGCCTTCACGGATGATGTTGTGGTCACCGATGACCAGGCGCGTAGGCTCGCCCTTGTACTTGCGATCCGGGGTGTCTTCGCCCAGGGAGGCGAACTGATAGATCTTGTTGTGCTTGCCGATACGGGTAGGCCCCTTGATGATCACATTGGGACCCAGCACACAGCCCTCGCCAATTTCTACGTCGGGCCCAATGATCGACCAAGGGCCGACGACGACGTCGTCTGCCAGCTTGGCGCTGGGATCGATGATGGCGCGAGGGTCAATCAAACTCATAACTTGCGTTCCGCACAGATGATTTCGGCCGAGCACACTTCTTTACCGTCGACCGTGGCCTTGCATTCGAACTTCCAGATGCTGCGCTTGCTGCTGAGGAACTTGGCCTCGAGGATCAGCTGGTCACCCGGTACCACCGGTTGACGGAAGCGTAGCTTATCGGAGCCGACGAAGTAGTAGAGGGTGCCATCGGCAGGCTTCACGCCCATCATCTTGAAGCCGAGGATACCGGCGGCCTGGGCCATGGCCTCGATGATCAGTACGCCAGGCATGATCGGATGCTCGGGAAAATGGCCGTTGAAGAATGGCTCATTGACGCTGACATTCTTATAGGCACGAACGCTCTTGCCCTCAAGATCCAGATCCGTGACCCGGTCCACCAACAGGAACGGGTAACGGTGCGGCAAGTACTCGCGAATTTCGTTGATTTCCATCATTTCCAGAGAAGCCTGTAATAAAAAGAAGAGAGCCGGCCATCGGCTCAGGCATCAGATGAGGCATTCCCGCTCGAGGTCACGGCAGCGAGCTGTTTTTCCAACTGCTTCACACGCCGCGCCATGTCGTCCAGCTGGCGGATGCGCGCCACGCTTTTCTTCCACTCGGCTGCAGGTTGCATGGCAGTGCCCGAGGAATAGGCACCGGGCTCGGTAATCGAGCGCGTGACCATGGTCATACCGGTCACGAATACGCCATCGCAGACATCGATATGGCCAACCATGCCAACGCCGCCGGCGATCATACAGTTCTTGCCGATCGACGTGCTGCCGGAAATACCGACACAGGCAGCCATCGCCGTGTTGTCACCGACCTGCACGTTGTGCGCGATCATGATCTGGTTATCCAGCTTCACGCCGTTGCCGATACGCGTATCGGACAGTGCACCCCGGTCGAGGGTGGTATTGGCACCGATCTCGACGTCGTCGCCGATGCTCACGCCGCCGATCTGGGCGATCTTCTGCCAGACGCCCTTCTCGTTGGCGAAGCCGAAGCCTTCGCCACCGATCACCGCACCGGACTGGATCACCACCCGCTTGCCGATGCGCACGTCGTGGTACAGGGTGACCCGCGGTGCCAACCAGCCGCCCTCACCGATTTCCGAGCGTGCGCCGATCACGCAATGCGCGCCCAGCGACACGCCGGCGGCAATTTTCGCCCCGGCCTCGATGACCACGTAGGGGCCGATAGCGGCGCTCGGATCGACCTGCGCGCCCTCGGCCACCACCGCGGTAGGATGTACCCCCGCCGCAGCCTTGGGCTTGCGATCGAACAGATGGGACAGCGACGCGTAGGCGAGGTAGGGGTTGGCGACGATCAGCGCGTTGCCGGCAAAGCCCTCCGCATCCGCCGCGGTCAGCAATACCGCAGCGGCCTGGCAACTGCCGAGGTGCTTGCGATACTGCGCGTTGGACAGGAACGTCAGCTGAGACGGGCCGGCATCCTGCAAGGTTGCCAGCCCGTCGACGGTCTGATCAGCCGCGCCACGCAAGGTGGCGCCCAGCTGTTCGGCCAATTGGCCGAGCGTGAATACCGGTGTGGACATTATCAACGCATCTGGTTCATGCGCTCGATGACCTGGCGGGTGATGTCGAACTGCGGTTTGACATCGATGACCGCGCCGCGCTCGAGCACCAGGTCGAAGTTGCCATTCTTGATGACTTCTTCAACGGCCTTGTCCAGGTTGGGCTTGAGCTTCTTGAGCATGTCGCGATCGGCAACCGCCTTGGCTTCGTTCAGCTCCTTGGACTGGAACTGGAAATCACGGGCCTTCTGCTTGAAGTCCAGCTCCAGGCGCTCACGCTCGGCGGTCTGCATCTTCTCGCCGTCTTTGACGATGCGATCCTGAATGCGCTTGGCGTCGCTTTCCAGGGTCTTCAGCTTGTTCAGCTGCGGGCCGAACTTCTTCTCGGCGTCGACCGCGTAGCGCTTGGCCGCGTCGGATTCGAGCAGGGCCATCTGGTAGTTGAGCACGGCAATCTTCATTTCCGCGAAGGCCGGGGTGGCCAGCAGGGTGACGCTTAACAGAACCAATTGAGTCAACTTACGCACGGTGCAACTCCTGCAGAAAAACTGTCTTGGTGATTCGTGAGCAGACGCTTAGAACGTCTGGCCGAGGGAGAACTGGAAGACCTGGGTATCGGCGTCGTCCGGCTTCTTGACCGGCATCGCCAGGCTGAAGCTCAGCGGGCCGAGCGCGGTGATCCAGGTAACGCCGACACCTACCGAGCTGGCCAGGTTGCCGAAATCGATGTCGCAGCTGTCGCCGCGGCGCTTCTGGCCGGCACTGCAGTCGGTGTCGAAGACGTTACCGACATCCCAGAACAAGGCGGTACGCAGGGAACGCTGATCCTTGACGAATGGCAGCGGGAACAGCAATTCGGCGCCACCCTGGATCAATACGTTACCACCGAACGGCAGCGGATCCTGGTCCGGGTCACGCAGCGTTCCCGGGTTGTTGCCGGTGCTCGGCGTACTGCGCGGGCCCAGGCTGCTGTCCTCGAAGCCGCGTACCGAGTTGAAACCGCCAGCGTAGTAGTTCTCGTAGAACGGCAGCTTGCCGGTCGAACCGAAGGCGCCGCCATAACCCAGCTGGGTGTGGAAACGCATGGTGTAGGTATCGGTCAGCGGCTTGAACACCTGACCGCGATAATCGAGCTTGTAGAACGACAGGTCGCTGCCCGGCACGGTGGTCTCGAACACCAGGCTCTGGGAATGACCGCGGTTGGCCAGCACGCCACGGTTGAGGGTCGATTCGGACCAGCCGACGGAGGCCTTGAAGTTGACGTACTTCTCGCCTTCCTGACGGGTGAAGTCGAAGATTTCGTCGACGGTGTAGCGACCGGTGTTGATTTCGTCCTGCTGTACGGTCAGCCCGTAGCTCAGGCGCGAGGTCTCGCTGATCGGGTAGCCGATGTTGATGCCGGCGCCGAGGCTGTCGACCGAGTAGCTGGACACATCGACATCGAGCTCGTCGTAGTCGGTGGTGCGGTAGAAGGCGTTGTAGCCCAGGCTCACGCCGTCCTCGGTCCAGTACGGATCGGTGAAGCTGAAGTTGTAGCGGCTCTGGTACTCACTGCGGGTCAGGCCGAGGCTGACGCGGTTACCGCTACCCAGGAAGTTGTTCTGGGTGATCGAGCCCCCGAGGATCAGGCCGGCGTTCTGGGCGAAGCCCACGCTGGCGGTGATCGAGCCCGAGGCCTGCTCTTCGACGCTGTAGTTGACGTCGACCTGGTCGTCGGTGCCCGGCACCTGCGGGGTCTCGACGTTGACTTCCTTGAAGAAGCCCAGACGTTCCAGACGGGTCTTCGACTGGTCGATCAGGTAGGTCGATGCCCAGCCGCCTTCCATCTGGCGCATCTCGCGACGCAGTACTTCGTCTTCGGTCTTGGTGTTGCCGCGGAAATTGATGCGATTGACGTAGGCACGCTTGCCCGGATCGACGACGAAGGTGATGGATACGGTGTTGTCGTCGTTGTGCGGCTCGGGCACGCCGTTGACGTTGGCGAAGGTGTAACCCTCGTTACCCAGGCGCCGGGTGATCAGCTCGCTGGTGGTGGTCATCACCTTGCGGGAGAACACCTGGCCCTCTTTGACCAGCAGCAGCGCGCGAACTTCGTCTTCCGGCACCTTGAGGTCGCCGGAGAGCTTCACGTCGCGAACGGTGAATTTCTCGCCTTCATCGATGTTGACGGTGATGTAGACGTGCTTCTTGTCCGGGGTGATGGATACCTGGGTGGAGGTGATATCCATGTTGATGTAGCCGCGGTCCAGATAATAGGAACGCAGGCGCTCCAGGTCACCGGAGAGTTTTTCGCGGGCGTACTTGTCATCGTTGCGGAAGAACGACAGCCAGTTGGTGGTCTTCAGCTCGAACAGGTCCTGCAGGTCTTCATCGGCGAAAACCTTGTTGCCGACCACGTTGATGTGCTGGATGGCGGCGACGCTGCCTTCGTTGATGTTGATCTTCAGCGCCACGCGGTTGCGCGGCTGGGGAATCACTTCGGCGTCGATCTCGGCAGAGTAGCGGCCCTGGGCCACGTATTGGCGCTGCAGCTCGTTACGCACGCCTTCCAGGGTCGCACGCTGGAAGATCTCGCCTTCGGCCAGGCCGGACTGGTTCAGGCCCTTGAGCAGGTCGTCACTGCTGATGGCCTTGTTGCCTTCGATCTCGATGCTGGAGATCGACGGGCGCTCGACCACGGTGATGACCAGCACGTTGCCGTCGCGGCCCAGCTGAATGTCCTGGAAGAAACCGGTCTTGAACAGCTCACGGGTCGCTTCGGTAAGCGTGCGATCGTCGGCCGCCTCGCCGACGTTGAGCGGCAGCGCGCCAAACAGGCTGCCCGCGGAGACGCGCTGCAAGCCGTTAACGCGAATATCGGAGATGGTGAAGGACTCGGCGTGAACTTCGGCGATCATCAATGCGGAAAGAACCGCAGGTAGCAGCAGACGTTTCATGAAGTCCTTTCTTATTCCAACTAACGATAAGAAATCAGTCGTTCGAGACGAAAGATATATAATTCAGCTGCGCTCACAGGCGACCAAGGTCGTTGACCAGAGCCAGCAGCATCACCCCGATCACCAGGCTGATACCAATCTGCATCCCCCAACCCTGCACCCGTTCGGACAGTGGGCGGCCACGCACCCACTCGACCAGGTAATAAAGCAGATGTCCGCCATCCAGAACCGGAATGGGCAGCAAATTGAGAACGCCCAGGCTGATACTCAGGTAGGCGAGGAAATTCAAAAAGTCCCCAAGGCCTGACTCGGCCGAAGCGCCCGCCACTTTAGCAATGGTTATCGGCCCGCTCAAGTTTTTTACCGAGAGCTCACCGAAGAGCATTTTTTTCAGGGAATCGAGAGTCAGTACGCTCATCGTCCAAGTTCGCGCGCCCGCTTCGCTGACCGCCTGCAGCGGCCCGTAGCTGACCTCGCGAAGCATCTGTGGCGGCCACTGCGCCGGCGCCACGCCCGCACCAAGGTAGCCGGTCGCTGCCTCGCCCTCACCTTTCGACGCCAGGGTGACGGGAATGTCCAGACGCTGACCATCGCGCTCCAGGGCAATGGATACCGACTTGCCCGGCAATTCACGCACGCGGTCGACCAGATCCTGCCAGTCGGTCAGGGATTGCCCATCCAGCGCCAGCAGGCGGTCGCCAATGCGCAGGCCGGCAGCCTGGGCCGGGCCTTCAGGGTCGAATTCGGCGAGCACCGGCGCCAGGCTCGGGCGCCAAGGGCGAAGCCCCAGCGATGCGATCGGATCAGGCTCGTTGGCACCGCGCAGCCAATCATTCAGTTCGACCCGATGCAGGGTATCGGCGCCGCCCTCCACAGGACGGGTGGTAATCAGCAGCTCGCCACTTTCACCGAGACGGCGCACCAACTGCAGGTTGACCGCCGACCAGCCAGTGGTAGCCTTGCCGTTGACCGCAACGATTTCCTCGCCCACCTGCAACCCGGCGACCTGGGCCAGGCTGCCAGCCTCCACGGCGCCGATGACCGGGCGCACCTGCTGGCTGCCGAGCATCGCCACCAGCCAGAAGAACAGCAGGGCCAGGGCGAAGTTGGCAGCGGGCCCGGCGGCGACGATGGCGAAGCGCTGCTTGACGGTCTTACGGTTGAACGACTGCTCGGCCAGCTCCGGCGGCACGTCGCCTTCGCGCTCGTCGAGCATCTTCACGTAGCCACCGAGCGGAATGGCGGCGATCACGAACTCGGTGCCCTGGCGATCATGCCAGCGCACCAGCGGCGTGCCGAAGCCTACCGAGAAGCGCAGCACCTTGACGCCACAGCGGCGCGCCACCCAGAAATGACCGTATTCATGAAAGGTCACCAGCACGCCGAGGGCGATCAGGGTGCCGACGATCATATATAGTGCGCTCATGCCACCTCTCCACGATTCAACCACTGCCCGGCCAGCTCCCGCGCGCGGCGGTCAGCTTCGAGCACGGCATCGAGGCAGTTCACCGCAACGGCCGGCTCTGCCTCGAGAACGCCGCCAATGATACGCGCGATATCGGTAAAGCGAATCCGCCGCTCGAGAAATGCCGCCACCGCCACTTCGTTCGCGGCGTTGAGCATCGCCGGCGCGCTGCCGCCGGCCTCGGCAGCCTCACGCGCCAGGCGCAGGCAGGGAAAACGAATATCGTCGGGCGCCTGGAAATCCAGGCGCGCCACGGCGAGCAGATCCAGCGGCGCAACGCCCGAGTCGATGCGCTGCGGCCAGGCCAGTGCATGGGCGATGGGCGTGCGCATATCCGGGTTGCCCAACTGGGCGAGCACCGAGCCGTCGACATAATCGACCAACGAATGGATCACGCTCTGCGGATGGATCAGCACCTCGACCTGCTCGGGGCGCGCATCGAACAGCCAGCAGGCTTCGATCAGCTCCAGGCCCTTGTTCATCATGCTGGCCGAGTCCACGGAAATCTTGCGGCCCATCGACCAGTTCGGATGGGCGCAGGCCTGCTCGGGCGTCACCGCGTGCAAAGACTCGGGCGAAGCCTCACGAAACGGCCCACCGGATGCGGTGAGCAGGATGCGCCGCACGCCAACCGGCTGCAGGCCCCGCGCGTAATCCTGCGGCAGGCACTGGAAGATCGCATTGTGCTCGCTGTCGATGGGCAGCAGCACGGCGCCACTCTGACGAACCGCACGCATGAACAGCGCGCCGGACATCACCAGGGCTTCCTTGTTGGCGAGCAGCACCTTCTTGCCGGCCTCGACCGCCGCCAGGGTCGGCTTGAGACCTGCCGCACCGACGATGGCGGCCATCACCGCATCCACCTCGGCATGGGCGGCGACCTCGCACAGCCCGGCCTCGCCCGACAGCACCCGGGTAGCGAGCCCGGCATGCTGCAAGCGCGCCTGCAGCTCGCTGGCCGCCTTTGCATCGGCGACCACCGCGAAACGCGGGCGATGGATGACGCACAGCGCCTCCAGCTCGGCCAGGCGAGTGAAGGCGCTCAGGGCGAATGCCTGGTAGCGCGAGGGGTGGCGCGCGATGACATCGAGGGTGCTAAGGCCGATGGAGCCGGTAGCACCGAGCACGGTGATCTGCTGAACCTGACTCACAATGTGCCCCAGCCAGCCAGCAACAGCAGCATGGCGAACACCGGCACCGCCGCCGTCAGGCTGTCGATACGATCGAGCACACCGCCATGGCCTGGCAGCAGGTTGCTGCTGTCCTTGATACCGGACTGGCGCTTGAACATGCTTTCGGTGAGGTCACCGACCACCGAAATCAGCACCACCAGCGCAGCGGCCGGCAACGCCAGCAGGAATACACCGAACGACCAGTCGCGGTACAGCCCGACCACCACGGTGAGCAGCAGGCTGAGCAGCAGACCGCCGATCAGCCCTTCCCAGCTCTTGCCAGGGCTGACCCGCGGCGCCAGCTTGCGTTTGCCGAAGCGCTTGCCGGAAAAGTAGGCGCCGATGTCCGCCACCCAGACCAGCGCCATCACCGCCAGGATCAGCCAGTTGGCCAGCTGCCACTGCTTGATCACCACCAGCCCCTGCCAGGCCGGCAGCAGAATCAGCAGGCCGATCAGCAGGCGCCCCGGCAGGCCACCCCAGTAGCGGCTGCTATCCGGGTAGTTGAGCACCAGAAAGGTCGCGAACGCCCACCACAGCACACCGATTGCCAGCAGCCATGGGGCCAGCGCGGGCGCGCTGTAAAGCAGATAAATCAGCACCGCCACCAGCGCCGCATAGGCGATACGCAGCGGCTGGGCGTCGAAACCCGCCAGGCGCGCCCACTCCCAGGCACCGAGCACGACCACTACGGCGATGAACAGCGCGAACGCGCCACCTTCGAGCAAGAAGAATCCTGCCAGGGCGATCGGCAGCAGGATCAGCGCCGTAATGATTCGTTGCTTGAGCATCAGGCGCGGGCCTCGGCTTCGACTTGTTCACTGGTTTTGCCAAAACGCCGCTGACGCTTGGCGAAATCCGCCAGCGCTGCGCGCATGGCGTCGTGCTTGAAGTCCGGCCACAGCAGGTCGGAAAAGTACAGTTCACTGTAGGCCATCTGCCAGAGCAGGAAATTGCTGACCCGGTGCTCGCCGCCGGTGCGAATGCACAGATCGGGCAGCGGCAATTCACCGGTGGCCAGGCAGCCCTGCAGCAGGCGCGGGGTGATGTCCTCGGGCTGCAGATGCCCACCCTGCACTTCACGCGCCAGGCGCTGCGCGGCCTGGGCGATATCCCACTGGCCGCCATAGTTGGCGGCGATCTGCAGGATGAAGCGCTTCTCGCCCGCCACACCGGCGGTGGCCGCTTCGGCTTCGCGCATGGCGGCCTGCAACTCGGGGTGGAACCGCGAACGGTCACCGATGATGCGCAGGCTGATGCGATTCTCGTCGAGCTTGCGGGCCTCACGGCGCAGGGCGCTGAGGAACAGCTCCATCAACGCCCCCACCTCGTCGGCCGGGCGCTGCCAGTTCTCGCTGGAGAAGGCGAACAGGGTCAGCACTTCCACGCCGGAATCGGCGCACACCTCGATGACCGCGCGCACCGCATCGACGCCCGCCTTATGCCCGGCGACACCGGGCATAAGGCGCTTGCGCGCCCAGCGGTTGTTACCATCCATAATGATCGCCACGTGCCGTGGAACGGCCATCACGGCACCGACTTTGGAATTGTCCATGGCGACTTCCTGGCCGTCAGACGGCCATCAGGTCCGCTTCTTTCTGCTTCACAGCGACGTCGATCTCGGCCACGAACTTGTCGGTCAGCTTCTGCACGTCGTCAGCGGCGCGACGCTCTTCGTCCTCGCTGATTTCCTTTTCCTTGACCAGATCCTTGAGCTGGCTCATGGCGTCGCGACGGATGTTGCGCACCGCTACACGGGCGTCTTCGGCGGCATCACGGGCCTGCTTGGTGAAGCCCTTGCGGGTCTCCTCGGTCAGCGCCGGCATGGTCACCAGCAGCAGCTCGCCCAGGTTGGTGGGGTTGAAGCCCAGCCCGGAGCTCTGGATGGCCTTGTCGACGGCGCTCAGCATGCTGCGCTCGAAGGCCACGACCTGCAGGGTGCGCGAATCCTTGACGGTTACGCTGGCGACCTGGTTAAGCGGGGTGTCCGCGCCGTAGTACGGCACCATCACGCCGCCGAGGATGCTGGGGTGAGCCTGGCCGGTACGAATGCGGCTGAATGCGTGAGCCAGCGATTCCAGGCTCTTCTGCATACGAACCTGGGCGTCCTTCTTGATTTCGTTGATCATTCTTTACTTTCCTCGACCAGAGTACCTTCGGCGCCGCCCACCACCACATTGAGCAGGGCACCCGGTTTGTTCATATTGAAAACACGCAGCGGCATGTTGTGATCACGGCACAGGCAGATAGCCGTCAGATCCATCACGCCCAGCTTGCGATCCAGCACCTCGTCATAGGTGAGACGATCGAATTTCTCCGCATGCGGATCCTTGAACGGATCGGCAGTGTACACACCATCCACCTTGGTTGCCTTGAGCACCACATCGGCGTCGATCTCGATACCGCGCAAGCAGGCTGCCGAATCGGTGGTGAAGAACGGATTACCAGTGCCAGCGGCGAAAATCACCACCTCACCGGTCTTCAGGTGGCGCATGGCCTTGCGGCGATCGTAGTGATCGGTGACGCCGACCATGGAGATGGCCGACATGACCAGGGCCGGGATATTCGAGCGCTCCAGGGCGTCGCGCATGGCCAGGGCGTTCATCACGGTGGCCAGCATACCCATGTGGTCACCGGTGACCCGATCCATGCCGGCGGCGCTGAGCGCTGCACCACGGAACAGGTTGCCACCGCCAATCACCACCCCGACCTGCACGCCGATACCGACCAGCTGGCCGACTTCCAGCGCCATGCGATCGAGCACCTTGGGATCGATGCCGAAATCTTCCGAGCCCATCAGGGCCTCGCCGCTGAGTTTGAGCAGAATGCGCTTGTAGCGCGGTTGACGACCACTCACCTGCTGAGCCATTACCATTCTCTCCTGCGGCGTAAGAAAAATGTGCGCGCCAAGTGGCACGTCATATCGAGCGCTTCGACAGCGCTCACGACCGTGAGTGCCACCGGCACCGACCATCGCTTCGAAAAAAATCCCCTTTGAAAAAGAGGCCGCGCGCGTGAGCGGGCAGCCTCTTCTGGGGCACTAGCTGAGCGGCATGCCGTTACTGCTTGCTGGCAGCAACCTGAGCAGCAACTTCGGCAGCGAAGTCGTTCTCGGCCTTCTCGATACCCTCGCCCACTTCGTAACGCACGAAGGAAACGATTTCAGCACCGGCTTTCTTGACCAGGTCACCGACCTTGACTTCCGGGTCCATGATGAAGGCTTGCTCAACCAGGCTGGCTTCAGCCAGGAACTTGTTGATGCGGCCCTTGATCATGTTCTCGACGATGTTTTCCGGCTTGCCGGCGATCTTGTCGGCGTTGAGCTGCAGGAAAATTTCCTTTTCCTTGGCAACCAGCTCCTCGGAGACCTGATCCGGCGAAACGACGGCCGGGTTGGAGGCAGCAACGTGCATGGCAACGTGCTTGGCCAGCTCGTCGTTACCGCCCTTGAGAACCACCAGAACACCGATGCGGTGGCCGTGCAGGTAAGCACCAACGGTCTCACCGGAAACAGCGGTCAGGCGACGAATGTTGACGTTCTCGCCGCACTTGGCGACCAGCGCCTCACGAGCGGATTCGCGCGAAGCGATCAACGGAGCGACGTCGGTCAGGTTCTGGGTGAAGGCTTCATCCAGGCTGTCTTTTACGAAGCCTTTGAAGTCGTCCTGCAGGGCCAGGAAGTCGGTCTGCGAGTTGACTTCGATGATTACCCCACGGCCGCCTTCGACGCGAGCGGCGATAGCGCCCTCAGCGGCGATGTTGCCCGCCTTCTTGGCGGCCTTGATGGCGCCCGAGGCGCGCATGTCATCAATGGCTTTCTCGATGTCGCCACCAGCGGCAACCAGGGCCTTCTTGCACTCCATCATGCCTTGGCCGGTACGCTCGCGCAGTTCCTTGACCAGTGCTGCAGTAATCTCTGCCATCTTGAAAATCCTCTTGGTAGGTCTTCAACCATCACCCGCTAGCGGGCAATCAAATCTGTGAGTGACAAAAAGGGGGCCTAGCCCCCTTTTTGCGCAGCGCATAACACTAGATGCTCTGCGTTACCGCTTAGCCTTCGGCAGCTTCGGCAGCCGGTGCTTCTTCGACGAACTCTTCGGTAGCGCCGCCGGTGTTGCTGCGACCACGGATCACGGCGTCGGCCATGGCACCCATGTACAGCTGGATGGCGCGAATGGCGTCGTCGTTACCCGGGATGATGTAGTCAACGCCTTCCGGGCTGCTGTTGGTATCGACAACGCCGATGACCGGGATGCCCAGCTTGTTGGCTTCGGTGATCGCGATGCGCTCGTGATCAACGTCGATGACGAACAGAGCGTCCGGCAGGCCGCCCATGTCCTTGATACCACCCAGGCTGCGATCCAGTTTTTCCAGATCGCGGGTACGCATCAGCGCTTCTTTCTTGGTCAGCTTGGTGAAGGTACCGTCCTGGGACTGTACTTCCAGATCGCGCAGACGCTTGATCGAGGCACGGATGGTCTTGTAGTTGGTGAGCATGCCGCCCAACCAGCGGTGATCGACGAACGGCGAGTTGCAACGAGCCGCTTCTTCGCGAACGATCTTGCCAGCGGAACGCTTGGTGCCGACGAACAGGATCTTGTTCTTGCCAGCAGCCAGCTTTTCAACGAACGACAGGGCGTCGTTGAACATCGGCAGGGTCTTTTCCAGGTTGATGATGTGAATCTTGTTGCGCGCGCCGAAAATGTACTTGCCCATTTTCGGGTTCCAGTAACGGGTCTGGTGGCCGAAGTGCACACCGGCCTTCAGCATATCGCGCATATTGACTTGGGACATGATAGTTCCTTGATAAGTCGGGTTAGGCCTCCACGCATCCCAATTTCCAACCCTTGCGGGCACCCAGGAAATCGTGTCGATACGTGTGTGGGGTTAGGCTTTCGGGGGCTACCCCGTAAAGCGGCGCGTTTTATACCACACAAACCGGCCTTAGGCTATATGCCGACACACTCTTGCTCGCCAGCCCCGCTGCGCGCCAGCGCTTCAAGGTTGCCGGCGCAAACTGTTACCATGCCGCTCTTTACAGAACTACCGAGATCACCATGACCGTCACCCTGAAGACGCCCGACGAAATCGAGAAAATGCGCATCGCCGGTCGCCTGGCCGCCGACGTACTGGAGATGATCGCCGAGCACGTCAAACCCGGCGTCACCACGGACGAACTCAACAGCATCTGCCACAACTATATCGTCGATGTGCAGAAGGCCATTCCCGCCCCGCTCAACTACGGCGCAGCGCCGGGCCGCCCAGGCTTTCCAAAATCCATCTGCACCTCGCTCAACCACGTGGTGTGCCACGGCATTCCCAACGACAAGCCGCTCAAGGAAGGTGATGTGATG
The DNA here is from genome assembly GCF_031119625.1 of Pseudomonas sp. G34. Classification (GTDB taxonomy): domain Bacteria; phylum Pseudomonadota; class Gammaproteobacteria; order Pseudomonadales; family Pseudomonadaceae; genus Aquipseudomonas. The sequence continues at coordinate 27,679 of NZ_JAVHZV010000017.1, read as the reverse complement.
AACATCGACATCACCGTGATCAAGGACGGCTACTACGGCGACACCAGCCGCATGTTCCACGTCGGCAAGGTGCCGGAGTGGGCCGAACGCCTGTCGCGCGTCACCCAGGAATGCCTCTACAAGGGCATCGAGGTGGTTCGCCCGGGCGCGCGCCTGGGTGACATCGGTGAAGTGATCCAGAAGCATGCCGAGAAAAACGGCTTCTCGGTGGTGCGCGAATTCTGCGGCCACGGTATCGGCTCGGTGTTCCACGAAGACCCGCAGGTCCTGCACTACGGCCGCGCCGGCACCGGCATGGAGCTCAAGGAAGGCATGACCTTCACCATCGAGCCGATGATCAACCAGGGCCGCCCGGAAACCCGCGTACTGGGCGATGGCTGGACCGCCATCACTAAGGATCGCAAGCTGTCCGCCCAGTGGGAGCACACCTTGCTGGTTACCGCCGACGGCTACGAGATCTTCACCCTGCGCAGCGACGACACCATCGCCCGCACCTCAGCCTGATACGAGCATCACTCTATAGATGAAGGAAGGCCGCCGCATGTCGCTGCTAGACGCCGAGTTGTTCGATCGCGGTCAGTTCCAGGCGGAACTGGCACTCAAGTCCAGCCCCATCGGCGCCTTCAAGAAAGCCATTCGCCGCGCCCACGAGGTGCTCGATGCGCGCTTTCGCGACAAGCGCGACGTGCGCCGCCTGGTCGAGGACCGCGCACGCTTCACCGACCAGATCCTGCTCGAAGCCTGGAAGCGCTTCAACTGGAGCAGCGAGGCGGAGATCGCCCTGCTGGCGGTGGGCGGCTACGGCCGCGGCGAACTGCACCCCTATTCGGATATCGACCTGCTGATCCTGCTTGGCAGCGATGACCAGGAAACCTTCCGCGAATCGATCGAAGGCTTTCTCACCCTGCTCTGGGACATCGGCCTGGAAGTCGGCCAGAGCGTGCGCTCGGTGGCCGAATGCGGCGTCGAGGCGCGCGCCGACCTGACGGTCATCACCAACCTGATGGAAAGCCGCACCATCGCCGGGCCCGAGCACCTGCGCGCGCGCATGCAGGAGGTCACGTCCACCGCCCAGATGTGGCCGAGCAAGGCCTTCTACCTGGCCAAGCGCGACGAGCAGAAGGCCCGCCACGCCAAGTACAACGACACCGAATACAACCTGGAACCCAACGTCAAGGGCTCGCCCGGTGGGCTGCGCGATATCCAGACCATCCTGTGGGTGGCGCGCCGGCATTTCGGCACCCTGAACCTGCATGCGATGGTCGGCCAGGGCTTCCTGCTGGAAAGCGAATACGCCCTGCTTGCCTCCAGCCAGGAGTTTCTCTGGAAGGTGCGTTACGCCCTGCACATGCTGGCCGGGCGTGCCGAGGATCGGCTGTTGTTCGATCACCAGAGCAAGGTCGCCGAGCTGCTCGGCTACAACGAAAGCGATACCAAGCGCACCATCGAACGCTTCATGCAGAAGTACTACCGCGTGGTGATGGGCATCGCCGAGCTGAGCGACCTGATCAACCAGCACTTCGAGGAAGAAATCCTCCGTGCTGACGACAGCACGCCGGCCAAGCAGCTGAACAGCCGCTTCCAGGTGCGTGACGGCTATATCGAGGTGACCCACGCCAACGTCTTCAAGCGCACGCCGTTCGCCATCCTCGAGATCTTCGTGCTGATGGCCCAGCACCCTGAGCTCAATGGCGTGTGCGCCGACACCATCCGCCTGCTGCGTGATCACCGCTACCTGATCGACGACGAATTCCGCCGCGACATTCGCAACACCAGCCTGTTCATCGAGCTGTTCAAGTGCAAGGAAGGCATCCACCGCAACCTGAGGCGCATGAACCGCTACGGCATCCTCGGTCGCTACCTGCCGGAGTTCGGCCATATCGTCGGGCAGATGCAGCACGACCTGTTCCACATCTATACGGTCGACGCCCACACGCTCAACCTGATCAAGCACCTGCGCAAGTTCAAATGGCCGGAGCTGGCGGAGAAATTCCCCCTGGCCAGCCAGCTCATCGACAAGCTGCCCAAGCCCGAGTTGATCTACCTGGCCGGCCTCTACCACGACATCGGCAAGGGCCGCGGTGGCGACCACTCGGAGCTCGGCGCCCTGGATGCCGAGGCCTTTGGCCAGCGCCACCACCTGCCCGCCTGGGACACCGGGCTGATCGTCTGGCTGGTGCAGAACCACCTGGCGATGTCGACCACCGCCCAGCGCAAGGACCTGTCCGACCCGCAGGTGATCAACGACTTCGCCGCCTTCGTGGGCGACCAGACGCATCTGGATTACCTCTACGTGCTGACCGTGGCCGACATCAACGCCACCAACCCGACACTATGGAACTCCTGGCGCGCCAGCCTGATGCGCCAGCTCTACACCGAGACCAAGCGCGCACTGCAGCGCGGCCTGGAAAATCCGGTGGAGCGCGAGGAGCAGATTCGCCTGACCCAGAGCGCCGCGCTCGATACCCTGGTCAATGGCGGCACCGACCCGGATGATGTCGAGCAGCTCTGGTCGCAGCTGGGCGATGACTACTTCCTGCGCCACAGCGCCGAGGACGTGGCCTGGCATACCAATGCGATCCTCCAGCAGCCGGTTGACGGCGGCCCACTGGTACTGATCAAGGAAACCACCCAGCGCGAGTTCGAAGGCGGCACGCAGATCTTCATCTACGCACCGGATCAGCACGACTTCTTCGCGGTAACGGTGGCGGCCATGGCGCAGTTGAACCTGAACATTCACGACGCGCGGATTCTCACCTCGACCAGCCAGTTCACCCTCGACACCTACATCGTGCTCGAAGCCGAAGGCGGCTCGATCGGTGACAACCCCAAGCGCATCCAGCAGATCCGCCAGAGCCTGGTCGATACCCTGATGCACCCGGACGAGTACCCGAACATCATCCAGCGCCGCGTGCCACGGCAGCTCAAGCACTTCGCCTTCGCTCCCCAGGTGACCATTCACAACGACGCCCAGCGGCCGGTCACCGTAGTCGAGCTGACCGCCCCGGATCGCCCGGGCCTGCTGGCCAAGATCGGGCGCATCTTCCTGGATTTCGACCTGTCCGTGCAGAACGCCAAGATCGCCACGCTGGGCGAGCGGGTGGAAGACGTGTTCTTCGTCACCGATGCCAACAACCAGCCGCTGTCCGACCCCGAGCTGTGCGCGCGCCTGCAGCAGACCATCATCACCAAGCTGTCGGCGAGCAGCAGCCCAAGCCCGCTGCAGATCAGCATCTGAATGCAGCACGGGCCCCATTCGGGGCCCGTGCTGTGGGGGTCAGATGCGGAAGCTGTCGACCAGCTGCTTGAGCCGCCCGACCTGCTGATCCAGCTCGGTACAGGCGCTGAGGCTGGCCTGCAGGTTGCGCACCCCGTCCTGGTTCAGCGTGTTGATCTCGGTGATGTCCATGTTCAGGCTTTCGATCACCGAGGTCTGCTCCTCGGTGGCGGTGGCCACCGACTGGTTCATGCCGTCGATCTCGCCGATGCGGCGGGTCACGCCACGCAGGTTCTCACCGGCCTGCCCCCCAATGCGCACGCTGTCGTCACTGAAGCGGCGGCTCTCGCCCATGGTCGCCACCGCATCACGGGCGCCGGCCTGCAGCTGCTCGATCATCTGCTGGATTTCCTGGGCCGAGCTCTGGGTGCGCTGGGCCAGGTTGCGCACTTCGTCGGCCACCACGGCAAACCCGCGCCCCGCCTCACCGGCACGCGCGGCCTCGATGGCGGCGTTGAGCGCCAGCAGGTTGGTCTGCTCGGAAATGCCCTTGATCACGTCGAGGATCTGGCCGATGTCGTTGCTCTTCTCGCTGAGCAGCTCGATATGGTTGCCCGAGGCCTGGATCTTGTCCGACAGGTCGCCCATCGAGCCCAGTGTGCGCTCGACCATGCCCTGGCCTTCCTCGGCATCGCGGCGGGCCTCGCTGGCCTGCACCGAGGCATCGGCGGCATTGCGGGCAATTTCCTGGGCCGCGGCGCCGAGTTCGTTGATCGCCGCGGCCACGCTGTCGGTGCGCGCAGCCTGCTCGCTGGAGTTGCCCATGGAGGCATTGGAGGCCTGCACCACGGTGCTGACCCGGGCATGCACTTCGCGGGTGGTCGAAGCCACTTCGCGGATCGACTCGTGGATACGCTCGACGAAGCGGTTGAAGGCCCCGGCCAGTTGGCCGAACTCGTCACCGGAATCGATCTTCAGACGCTGGGTCAGGTCGCCCTCGCCTTCGGCGATGCCACTCATGGCATCGCTCATCACGTGCAGCGGGCGCAGCAGGATGCGGATCAGCGCGCCGAGCAGCAGCAGGATGGCGATCACCCCGATGACCGTGGAGGTCAGCGCCGAGATACGGAATTCGCGCAGCGCCGCGAAGGCCTTGCTTTCGTCCACCGACAGGCCGACGTACCAACGCACCCCGGCCAGGCCCTGCACTGGCAGGAAGCTGACGATGCGCGCACTGCCATCGGCCGCGGCGACGTTTTGCAGCCCCGCCTCAAGGCGCGGCGCGCCACCCGGGAACAGGTCGCCGAGCTTCTTCAGCACCAGGCTCTTGTCCGGGTGCACGAATACCGTGCCCTTGTCGTCGACCAGAAACGCGTAACCCATGCCGCCGAGGTCGAAGGAGTTGAGGATGTCGTCGATGGTCTGCAGCTTGAGATCACCTCCCACCACGCCCTGCAGGGTGCCGCCGACACTGACCGGCCGGGTGATGGTGATCAGCAGGCCATCGCGCGGGTCGGCCGCCAGGTAAGGTTCGGTCAGGCCTGGGCCGCTGGCGCCAGCGGCGCTCTTGTACCAGGGGCGCTGGCGCGGATCGTAGCCGGCCGGCAGCTCGCTGGGTGGGAACTGCGTATAGGTGCCGTCGTTCTGCCCGTAGTAGGCATACAGGAAGGCGGACGCCACGCTGCGGTGCTGCAGGTTTCTGGCCAATGGCGCCGGCGAGCTATCGTCCTGCACCGACTCGGCCAGGTTATCCAGCAGCTGCATGCGCCCGGAGAGCCAGTGCTGGATGTTGCCGGTCGAGACCTGACCGACATCGTGGAGGTAGTTGGCCAGGTTGTCGCGAATCGCCGTGCGCTGCAGATAATCGTTGTACAGCGCAAAGGATGCGAAGGCCGCAATGACCACCAGGGAAGCAGCCAGCATGATCTTGTGGCTGAACTTGAGGGTGCGCATGAATGAGCTCTCGCTTGTAGGGATGCCGGAGGAATTACCCTCAGGCTATCGACCCAAAGCGGTGCGTCTTTAGCGCCTTTACAAAAAATCTGAACGATACGTCAGCCCGCTGAATGGCGCGCAAACGCGCCTGCTTGAGCGCTGCAGGGGCACTTTTCGGCATGCCTTTAAAGGCGGCGCATGGATCGGCCCGCTGCTGGCCAGCAGGCTGGGTATTTTCGCGACCACTGGCGGCTCGGCGCCGATAAGCAATTTTCCTGGGGCCGCTCACGTGCTAGTGTCGCCAGCTTTGTCGCCGCCCCACAAAGGACCCGTCGGATCATCATGAACCACGCCCTCGCCCAGCTGCAGCCCTACCCCTTCGAGAAACTGCGCGCCCTGCTCGCCGGCGTCTCTCCCGCCGCAGATCGCTCGCCCATCGCCCTGTCGATCGGCGAGCCCAAGCACCGCTCGCCGGCATTCGTTGCCCAGGCCCTGACCGACAACCTCGACCAGATGGCCGTCTACCCGACCACCCAGGGTATCCCGGCGCTGCGCGAGGCTATCGCCAGCTGGTGCACGCGACGCTTCAAGGTACCCGCCGGCTGGCTGGACGCTGCCCGCCATGTGCTGCCGGTCAACGGTACCCGCGAGGCGCTGTTCGCCTTCACCCAGACCGTGGCGCAGCGCGACGTCGACGGCCTGGTGGTCAGCCCCAACCCGTTCTACCAGATCTACGAGGGCGCGGCCCTGCTCGCCGGCACCCAGCCCCATTACCTGCCATGCCTGGCCGAGCATGGCTTCAACCCGGACTTCGACGCCGTGGCACCGGAGGTCTGGCAACGCTGCCAGATCCTCTTCCTGTGCTCGCCGGGCAACCCCACCGGCGCGCTGATTCCGCTGGTTACCCTGAAGAAGCTGATCGCCCTGGCCGACCAGTACGACTTCGTGATCGCCGCCGACGAATGCTACAGCGAGCTGTATTTCGACGAGGCAAACCCGCCGGCCGGCCTGCTGAGCGCCTGCGCCGAGCTGGGCCGCAGCGATTTCAAACGCTGCGTGGTGTTCCACAGCCTGTCCAAGCGCTCCAACCTGCCGGGCCTGCGTTCCGGGTTCGTGGCCGGCGATGCGGAGATTCTCAAGGCCTTCCTGCTGTACCGCACCTACCATGGTTGCGCCATGCCGGTGCAGACCCAACTGGCCAGCATCGCCGCCTGGCAGGACGAAGAGCACGTACGCGCCAACCGCGACCTGTATCGCGAGAAGTTCGACGCCGTGCTGGCGATTCTACAAGGCGTGATGGACGTGCAACGCCCGGACGGTGGCTTCTACCTGTGGGCCAAGACACCGGGCGATGATGCCGAGTTCACCCGCGCACTGTTCGCCAGGGAGCACGTGACCGTGGTACCGGGCTCGTACCTGTCCCGCGAGGTGGCGGGCTTCAACCCGGGCGCCGGGCGCGTACGCATGGCGCTGGTCGCACCGCTGGCAGAATGCGTGGAAGCGGCGCAGCGCATTCGCCGCTTTATCGAAAGCGCCTGAAGCCTGGGCGCTGAGGGCGGACCACCGCCCTCAGACTCATGCTGCGGTTCGGGTAACCGTCAGCACCACCGCGGCGATGCGTTCGACCTGCTCATAGCCCGGCTTGAGCAATTCCTCGCCAAACACGTCGGGATCCATCTCCTCGTAGCGCCAGGCCAGCGACGCATCGCTCAGGGTACGTTTGACGTAGGCCAGAAACGGATCCCCGGCTGCAGTCATCGCCACGCCGGTATACAGCAGCAGGCTGCCACCGGGAGCCAGGCGGCCGATCGCCGCTTCGACGATGGCTTCGGAAAGGCCGGCACCGAGCTCGCCACCGCCATCGCGGTAAGCACGGCTGTCGGCATCGAGCATATAGGGCGGGTTGGCGACGATCAGGTCGAACTCGCCGTCGAGGTTTTTCAGCAGATCACTGTAGTGCGCCTCGACATTGTCGAGCCTGGCCAGCGCCGCGTTGATGCGCGTGAACTCCAGCGCCCGTGGGTTGATGTCCACCGCCAGCACCTGGGCGGCGGGCCTTGCCTGGGCAATGCACAGGGCACCCGGGCCGGCACCACAGCAGATATCCACCGCTCGCGACACCCTGGAGGTCGCGGGCGTGCCGAGAAAGGCGTCGATGGCGCGCACGAAGCGGTAGGTATCGGGGCCGAAGAACACGGCGTCGGTCTGCACGGTCGGGTAGCCGGAATGCACGAACAGCTTGCCACCCAGGCTGGACCAGCGCACCGCGCTGGCCAGCTGCTGGCCCTGCTGCACAAGCACGCCGCCTGCACGCATCAATTCGAGCAGTTCGTCGCCTACCACCGGCGCCGCGAACGGCCGGCTCCAGCCAAATACGCCGGCCAGGTCTCGCGCCTGCTGGTTTTCGGCACGTGCGTTGACCCGTTCATGGGTCAAGGGTGTGGCGGTGATGAATCGATAACCTTGCCGCTCCAGTGCCTGGCCAAGGTCCAGTAGCGCCTGTTGTCGTGCAGTGTTTTGCTCGCTATGCATCGGTGCCCCGGACATGATTATTGGAGATAGGCATTGAACAGGCGCGTGGCCAGCAGCCCCGCCGGGGTGAAGTGGCTGGCGGGCGACATCAGCTCGATCAGCTTGCCGGCCTGCTGCTGAGCCGGCATTGCCCGAAGTGCCCCATGCAGCGCCTGGGCTTCGTCATCCAGGCCCACGGCCTGTTCGCCGGCCGCTGCGGCGGGGCGCCGGCGTGGACGGCCACGGCTACGCGCCGGTGCCCAGCTACCGGCAATCCAGTCATGCAGCAGCTGCAGCTCATAGCTGCTGAACACGCCGAACATGGCGGCGCGATCCCCTTGCACCAGTTGCCAGAAACGACTGTTCTGCGGGTCTTGGTCGCGGCGGATCCAGCCACGCTTTTGCAAGGCATCGAGAAAGGCGCGCACTTGGCCAGGCTCACTCAGCCATTCATTGACGGTGCGCCCTTCGATTCGGCAGTAATCGGAGTGCACCTGGGTGGCCACCTCGCGCTTGCGCTCGAGCATGGCGCAAACTTCGTCTTCGAGGTCGAAGGCGCCGATCACCGCAGTGGAGCCGATACCCAGGTCGTTGAGCTGATAACCACGCATCACGCGGCGATAGAACGCGTCGCGATCGCCCATCACCGGCAGGTTTTCCAGCACCGCCTGCACGGCCTTCTGGGCGTGGCCGGTGCTGGCGTTGTCGATGGTCACGTGCAACTGGAAATAGTAGGGGTCGACATCCAGCTCGGTGAGCTCGTAGCTGGTGATCAGCAGGTGCAGCGGCAGCTGTTCGTAGCCCAGGTTGTAGCCGATCACTTCGGGCAGGTAATCCTCGGCCAGGTGGCCCAGCGCCAGTTGCTGGGCCCCCTGCAGGAAGTGTTGGTCTTCCAGTTCGGCCAGTTCGTCACAGCCATGCTGGGCGAGCAGCTGCTTGTAGAGCAGCACATGATTCATGGCCGGCACGCCGTCACCCAACTCCTCGAGGTAGGTGCGCAGCAAGGGGCGCAGACGCAGCTCCTGCCAGTGCTTGAGCAGCCCGTACAGCCAGGCGCCGTCCACCAGTTTGGTGGGGGCGACATGGCGCAGGAAATACAGCGCATGGCCGCGATTCTGGAAATAGCGCCGTGGCGCACCCTGGCGCCGCTCCTGCAGATACTGCCCATAGGCCTCGGTGGTGCGCAGCGCGGCGCCGCGCATCCAGTCCAGCAGCGCTTCGGGCTGCGCAGGCACGTCGCAGGGCAGCGCCTGGGCCTTGGCCAGCTGGCCGTCCAGGAAGCTGCGCGCCTCGCTCAGCGCGCCCTCGTCCAGCTCGGGGCGCAGCAGACGCTCGTACAGCGTGCGGGCCGGGCCGGCCTGGAGAAAATCACAGCTTTGGCTGGATGTGGTGAAGATCGGCATCAAAGTGGTCATGGTCGGAGCCTTGCGTGGGCAGTTCAGGAGCACCCGCCAAGCGATACGGCGCTCATTGATTCTTGGCTTGGCCATGGCGGGTGCGCCCCCATGGCCTTATGCAATTGGGAGAAGCCTGCGCCGGAAAAGATTCAACCCGAAGGATCAGCGGTAACCGGCAATCACGGGCCAGGGCCGGCGAGGCTCAGGCACAAAAAAGCCAGGCCGAGCATCGCTCGCCTGGCTGATCGGTTGCCCTGCCCTACGGCTGTCGGGGCAGGTTCTACTCGGGTTTACGCGCGGCGCCAGAGCCGAGGTCGGCACCGGTGATCGAATCCAGGGTCGGATCCGATGCGGTGCGCTTGGCCATCTGCAGCAAGGTTTCAGCCTGCTTGGCCGGCAACATCACCTGCGCAGTACCATCGCCACCGTCGACCGCGGGCTGCGGACTGGCGACGAACTCCCACTGATCGCCCTCGTTCCAGGGGCCACGGCGATCCTCTTCGCCCTGGGACATGTTGAAGTACAGGCTGGTGAACTCCGGTACGCCCGGCAGCTTGCCCTGCGGGAAATTCGGCTGGATGGCATGCAGCGCCTTCTCGAAGGACTTCTGGTGCGCCAGCTCGCGGGTCATCAGAAAGGCCAGTGCATCCTTGATGCCCGGATCATCGGTGACGTTGATCAGTCGCTCGTAGATGATCTTGGCACGGGCTTCGGCGGCGATGTTCGAACGGAAATCCGCCGTCGGCTCGCCGATGGTATCGATATAGGCCGCCGTCCAGGGCACCCCAGCCGAGTTGGTCAGGGCCGGGCCGCCGCCGTACAGCAGGGAGGTGATGTGCGAGTCGTTACCGCCCTCGGTCAGTGAACGGTACAGCTCGGCCTCCTCCTCCACCGCCTCGGCCAGATCGCCTTTGGCACCCTTGTTGAGCATGCCGACGATGGAGCCGATGATCTCCAGATGGCTGAGTTCTTCGGTGGCGATATCCAGCAGCAGATCCTTGCGGCCTGCATCGTCTTCGGCCAAGCCCTGGGTGAAATAACGCATGGCCGCCGCTAACTCGCCTTGCGGGCCGCCAAATTGCTCGAGCAGCAGATTTGCCAACCCCGGATTGGGCCCGGCAACGCGTACCGTGTACTGCAATCGCTTGTTATGTACGAACATGAACTGTTCTCCTCACCGATAATAATTCCCTGCTTGGAGTTGCTCCTTGCCCTGTTCGGGCTTGTAATAAGCGAATGCAAAAGTGCGCACCAAGTTCAAGGAAAAACACTCTTTACAATTAAGCGAAACGGTAATGTCCAGGCATTCCGCCACCGAGCCGTTTCGCTTATTAGCGCTTCGTTTAATACCATTGGCGAAAAGCAATGAACCTTGGTATCCGTCACCGCCTCGGAACATGACTTGCTCATAAACGGCGGAGTCGATCATGACCACTAAACCTGAACACCTGATGAACTGGCTGCGCGATGCGCATGCCATGGAACAACAAGCGGAACGCATGCTGACGGCACAAAAAGAGCGACTGCATAATTATCCGAAGTTACGCACACGCATTGAAAAACATATCGAAGAAACCATCGGCCAGCGCCAGACGCTGGAGCAGGCATTGCTACGCCTGGACAGCGAGCCTTCCACAATGAAGGACCTGAGCGGCAAACTGATGGCCTTCGGTCAGGCCGTGGGCGGCATGGCCATGAGCGATGAAGTGGTCAAGGGCGCCATGTCGGGTTATGTATTCGAAACCCTCGAGATCGCGTCCTACACGGTGCTGATCGCGGCCGCCAAAGCCGTGGGCGACACACAGACCCAGCAGGACTGCGAAACGATCCTGCAACAGGAAATCGCCATGGCCGATTGGCTGCGCGAGCACTTGCCGGAATTGAGCCAGGCCTTCCTGGACCGCTCTGACACCCCGGGCCTGGAGGCCAAGCGCTAAGCGCCAGGCGCTGCCTGTCACACCCCACAGAAAGCCGGCGCATGCGCCGGCTTTCTGCGTCAGGGCTCAGGGCTGCTGATAATGCCCAGGCGTGGTACCCGGCTCATGGGTGCGGGTGATCTTGCTGACCTGCACATCGGTGATCTTGCCCCTGGCGCCTTCATCATGCACATGCTGTTGCGCCTGCTCGACCGTCATGCTCTCGGCATCGGACGACACTTCGAGATGCATCGGCTGGTTATCGCATATGTAATTGATCAGAAATATCTGCCCTTTCATGGTGATGCCTCGCTATCGGACTAGGCCCTGCGCGGTGCAATGGCGCAAAGCGCTTGGCGGCGTTAGGTTCATCGCGTGTCACATACAACACGCCCACCAAAATTGACTGCATATGAACCATGGCGTTCGCCACGCGCAAAAAATCAAAGAAAGAAATAGCAGCACACTGACAGCAAGCGAAACAGACAACGTTATATACAACACTTATACAACTTACTATCACAACACCATCACTTCTACCATTCATCGCCACCAGCACTTTTTTATTCGAACATTCCGCTTCACCACTGCCTCGAACTTTTACCTGCCGCTGAGGGCAGGCCACACCAAGAGGATAGAGAAATGGCTAATACCGGAAATAACAACCCAGGCAACTTCGCCAATGACCGTGAGAAAGCCAGCGAAGCCGGCAAAAAAGGCGGCCAGCACTCTGGCGGCAACTTTGCCAATGATCGTGAAAAGGCATCCGAAGCGGGCCGTAAAGGTGGTTCCAACAGCCATGGCGGACGCTAAGCCTGGAGAACGGGAGGGCTATAACCCTCCCGTTTTAAACTAATTAACGAAGCGGCCTGTACAAAGACCGCTTCGTTAATTCCAGGTGCTTTTTATCAACCTACGCCAACCGACAGCGGGTCCCGGCGATTACCACAACTGGTGTTGGCACCCGGTCACTCGACTTATCAAGGAGTCATCATGAAACGCACAGCTGTATTGATCGGCGCAACCGCCGCACTGATTTTCGCTTTCGCCGGCCTCGTCCAGGCCGCCGACAAGGTCAGCGCCAACGACTTCGCCGAGGAAGCATCGGCCAAGGGCATCGCCGAGATCGAGACCAGCAAACTGGCGCTCGAGAAAGGTAGCCATGCCGAGGTGAAGAAATTCGCCCAGACGATGATCGATGATCACACCCGTGCCAACGATGAGCTCAAGGCACTGGCCGAGAAGAAAAACCTCGAGGTCTCCGATGACGCCGAACTGATGAACAAGGCCAAGGCCATGATCCTGCAGGTTCGCGATGGCGAGAACTTCGACGAGGCTTACGCCAACAACCAGGTCGTCGCCCATGAGCAGGCCATCGAGCTGTATCAGCAAGCCGCAGCCTCCGACGACACCGAGGTGAGCGCCTGGGCCAAGAAGACCCTGCCCAAACTGGAGCATCACCTGGAAATGGCCAAAGAGCTGCAAAGCAAGACTCGCCAGTAATTTCAACGCCAGGCTCGGCACCTGTCGAGCCTGGTCATGACGAAGGACGGCCGTGCTTATGCGAATCCGCCTGACGCTGTTGCCGCTGCTGGCGACCCTGCCCTTGAGCGCCTGCCTCGGCACCGCAAGCCACTCCAATGTCGGCACCGAGGGCGCTCCCAGCAAAGCCGACACCCGATTGCTTGAAGCCGGCGCAGCCGCCTTGCAATCCCAACCGCCCATCGCTGCACTGAACGCCTACCTCGACGGTTTTCACTTCTACAACGGCAGACCGGACGCCCAGATGGAAGCCCACCACTACTGCTCCATCCTCAGCGAAGAGCTGATTCAGTGCGTGATCTACGACGGCAACGTCAGGGACGCCAAGCTGATGGGAGTCGAGTACATCATCAGCGAACGGCTGTTCAAGACCCTGCCCGATGACGAAAAGGCGCTGTGGCACAGTCACGTGCATGAGGTGAAATCCGGCCAGCTGGTGGCCCCCGGCATTCCCGAGGTCGCCGAGCATGCGCTGATGCGCAAGCTGGTGCGCACCTACGGCAAGACCTGGCACACCTGGCATACCGATCAGCAGAAGAGCCTGCCGCTCGGCGTGCCGCAGTTGATGATGGGCTTCACTGCCGATGGCCAGGTGGATCCACGCATGGTCGACGAGCGCGACCAGCGCCTGGGCATCGACAGCGCGAAAAAACGCCGGAACCGCGCCGACATCGAACGCCCCGCCGTTCAGCCCGGCGCCGATGCCTGGCAGAAGGGCAAGGTGTTTCAGATCGAAGACCCCACTGGTGCCCACGTGCATCATTGACCTGCCGTCTCGCCATGCTGCCTTGCGACCGACGGGCGCAGCATGCCCGGCGCCACGGGAATAACCATGATCAAGATCCATCATCTCGATTGCGGCTGCATGTGCCCGTTTGGCGGCGCGCTGTTCGACGGGTTCAGCAAAGGCCCCAGGGCTCATCTGTGCTGCCACTGCCTGCTGCTGGAGACCGATGGTGACGGACTGGTGCTGGTCGACACCGGTTTTGGTGAAGCTGACGTGCGCGACCCGACGCGGCTGAGCCGGTTTTTTCGGCTGTTCAACAATATCCAGTTCGATCCCGCACGCACGGCCGTTGCGCAGCTTCGCAAGCTGGGCTTTCAAGCGGCGGACGTGCAGCACATCCTGCTCACCCACCTGGACTTCGATCACGCCGGTGGCCTGGGCGACTTTCCCAACGCCACCGTTCACCTGATGCAGGATGAGCACGCTGCGGTCCAACAGCTGAGAGGATTTCTGCCGCGCCGACGCTTCGTCCCGGTCCAATGGCATGGAGTCAGTCGCTGGCGACTGTACCGTGAGGAAGGTGATCAGTGGTTCGGGTTCCAGTCGGTGCGCAGCGTGGTCGACGACATCCTGCTGATTCCGCTGCGCGGCCATACTGCCGGTCACGCGGGTATCGCCGTACGTGGTGAAGACGGCTGGGCGCTGCACGCCGGTGACGCCTATTTCTTTCGCGACGAGATCGGCCAGGCGGCGCGCCGATGCCCGCCCGGGCTGCGCCTGTATCAGCGGTTGATGGACACCGACCACCACCAGCGGATGCTCAACCAGCACCGCCTGCGTGCGCTGTCACTACAGCAGCCGCAGCTGGCCATCTTCTGCAGCCACGATGCCCGCGAGCTGGCGCGCTACTCATAGCCCCGCATCGCCCCCTCGGTCAGGCCGGGCGGCACAGCACCCATTCGTGGAGCAATACCCGCAACTCGTCGAATTTCACCGGTTTGGCCAGGTAATCGCTCATGCCTGCTGCCAGGCAACGCTCGCGGTCACCCGACTGGCTGTGGGCAGTGATCGCCAGCACCGGCAGTTCGGCGCAGGCCGGCAGCTGGCGCAGGGCACGGCAGGTGGCGAAACCGTCCATCACCGGCATCTGGCAATCGAGCAGCACCACGTCGATGGGCTCGCGCTGCAGGCATTCCAGCGCTTCGTTGCCATTGTCGGCGGTGCGCACCCGGTAGCCGAGCTTGAGCAACATGCCGCGGATCACCAATTGGTTGATGGCATTGTCCTCGACCACCAGCACCGTGCACTGCTCGGCAGCGCGTAGCGCGGTACCGCTGCTGCGCCGTACCGCCGGCTGCTCGGCGGGCCTCTGCACCGGCAGCGCCAGGGTCAGGTCGAGACGGAAGATGCTGCCACCCGCTCCGGCGCGATTGGGCTCGTAGGCGAGACTGCCACCGAGCAGGTCTACCAACTGGCGGCAGATGCTCAGGCCGATGCCCAAACCACCGTATTGGCGGGTCATCGAGGTGTCGAGCTGATGAAAGCGGCGGTACAGGTCGGTTTCCCGGACGTTCTCCAGGCCGATACCGGCGTCGATCACCTCGAAGCTCAGCGGCAGGCTGTCCACGGCTGACTGGGCGGTGCCGCGCACGCGCAGCTGTACCTTGCCCACGGCGGTGAACTTGACGGCATTGTCGAGCAGGTAGCCCAGTGCCTGGGCCAGCTTCTGGCCGTCGCCTTCCACGGTATCGGGCAGGCGCTCGTCGAGGTCCAGGCTGAAATCCAGCCCCTTGTCGCGGGCGCGGCCCTCGAAATTGGCGCACAAGCCGTCGAGCAAGCCGCGCAGGCTGAAGGTTTCCCGGCGCGGATAGAGCCGGCCGGCCTGCAGCTCGGTGAGGGCGAGGATGTCGTTGACCATCTGCATCATGTCCCGCGCCGAGCGGGTCGCGGTCTTCTGGTACTGCTCCACCTCGGGATCCAGACGCAGGGTCTGCATCAGTTCCAGCGAACCGATCACGCCATTCATTGGCGTGCGCAGCTCATGGGTCACGGTGGCCAGGAAGTCGTCCTTGAGGCGATTGCTATCGGCCAACTGGTGATTGAGCGCCTCCAGCTTGGCACTGGCGCTCTGCAGGATGCGCGCGCGCTCTTCCTTCATGGCGTTGATGCGGTCGGCCAGGGCCAGGGACAGCAGCGCCACCTCGATGGCACTGCCGATCTGGCTGGCGTACATGGTCAGGAACACGTTGGGCAGGTAGCCGAGCACCATCAGCGTGTTGACCACGCCACCGAGCAGGAACGCCGCCCAGGCGATCAGGAAGTAACGCGCCACGCGCATGCCGCGCCACCAGGCCAGCGCACCGGCTATCGGCACCACCAGGGTGAACACCAGGGCCAGCACAGTGGCCAGGCGCAGCGACAGGGCGTAGCTGGCGCACAGTGCCAGTACCATCACCAGCACGCCCCAGAGCATCAGCAGCAGCAGGCTGCGATCCACCCAGGGGCTGTGCCCGCGGGTGTGCAGGAAGCTGCGCGCGAACTGGCAGCCGAACAGGGCCGACGCGCCGATCAGGAACGGCGTGGCGGCGTTGGCCCACCAGGGGTTGTCAGGCCACAGGAACTCGATGCCGGCGCCATTGACCGACACCTGATACAGGCCGAACGAGGCGATGTAGAGGATGTAATAGAGGTAGCTGGTGTCGCGCACACTGATGAAGATGAACAGGTTGTAGATCAGCATCACCAGCAACACGCCGTAGATGATGCCCAGCACGTAGATGCGCGCCGGCTGCTCCTCCAGGTAGGCGGCCGGCGACCACAGGCTCAGCGGCGCCTGGATCGAACCCTGGCTTTCCAGGCGCAGGTAGATGCGGCGCACCTGCTCGGGCTGGAAGTCGAGGGTGAACAGGTAGTTGTTCTGGCGAATTTCGCGGCTGGAGAACGGCAGCGCATCGCCGGTGCGATGGCTCAGGTGAAAGCGGCCATCGGCGCCCTCTTCGTAGAGTTCCAGGTGATCCAGCGGCGGATAGGCGAGTTCCAGCAGCCAGCTCTGCGGATTGGCGCTGGCAGTGCCGCGGGGGCGAAACTGCAGGTCGATGCGCAACCAGAACGCCGAGCGTGAATAGCCGGCGTTCAACACCGCCTTGTCATGCTGCCGGAAGCTGCCCTGCAGGGCACTGGACGTGACGTCGTCGATGCTCTTGTCACCGCGCACGTCTTCGAACACCGCCATGTGTTCGCCGAGCGGCAACACGCGGGTGCGCTCGTCGAATACCGCCGGATCGGCGGCACTGGCCAGCAATGGGCATAGCGCCAGAAGAAGGATCAGGAAAAAACCCATGCAGCCCCGCAGATGGCCCTGTTGTGCCGCATCGCAAGGCCCCACGCCTTGGAAGTGATGCGGCCGTTCACGGCACGACATATGTATGAATGCCGGCAACTCTAGGGAGGGTGATCGCACATCGCAAGGGCCATGACGAGCAAACCTCGACTCAGGGCGCCGGCAGACTCAACAACGCCTTGGTGATGGCCTCGGCCAGGTACTGGATGGAAAACACCCCGCCGTGGGCCCAGGTACCGGGCATCGCCGCGAAACGGTCGGCACGCACGAACGGCATGGCCCGCCACTCGCGCGTGGCGAACAGCTGCGCCTGGCCGGCAAACGGCTCGACATACAGCACCACACCCTCCTCGATGCCGGCCAGGGCCTGCACCGGCACCACCGCCTCGCGCGGCTGCGGGTAGGCGGGCTGCAGGTGCAACTGCTGCAGGGCATGCTCGATCATCGAATCACCGCCATCGACGCGCACCGTGTTCGGCGAGGTGAAGCGGATCACCACGACCTTCGGCAACTGCCCGCGAAAATGCTCGACCAGTTGGCGATGCAGCTCATCGACCTGCACCTGCATCGCGGCCAGCTCGCGCAGCGCATGATCCTCGCGGCCGAAGCGCTGGGCCAGGGCCAGGTAGTCGTCACGGGCGACCAGGTAACTGTCGTGCTCCTGGGACAGGCTGCCATAGGCGGTGACCGGGGCAATGCGTGCCAGTTGCGCGCGCATGCCCGCCTGCGCCTCGCCGATGACGATCAGGTCCGGCTTGAGTGCGGCCAATTGCTCGAGGTCCGGCGCACGCCGCGAGCCCGCGCTGGGCACCTGGGCCGGTAATGGCGGGCGCGCCACCTCGGTTCGGTACTGATCGGCATCGGCCACGGCAATCGGCGTGATATCGAGCTTGAGCAGGTGCTCGGTGGCCTCCCAGCTCAGCGCCACCACCCGCGGCTCGGCCTGGGCCAGGCCAGCCAGCAGGCACAGCAGCACCGCGACACAACGCAACAGATTGTTCATGCCAGGCGCCTTCTGCCCTGCCGATAAGGAACGTGCACGCCTCGCGACCGCGAGGCAGGGCCATCGTACAAACACCCCTGGCGGGGCTCAAGGCCCCAGGTTCTGTTGACCGCTCATCGACAGCCCCTGGGGGTGCCGGCTACCCCAGCCATGCCCCGCCCCTCGAACCGGCCCGGCCTCATCGTCGCCCATAAAATGTTAAGCTCGCGCCACAGCAAATGCCGCCTGCCATGTGCCGGTGCGAGCCCGATCAACCCGGTACCGCGGCCACCGCCGTACCCGTAAACCGGAACCCGCGACACAGATGATCGACTTTGGCCTTCCCGATTACCCCCGCAGTACCGCCCGCCTCGCCCCGTCGCGCCCGGTGGTGCTGTGCCTGTCCGGCCACGACCCGAGCGGCGGCGCCGGCCTGCAGGCCGACATCGAAGCCCTGCTCGCCCAGGGCTGCCACGCGGCCCCGACGGTCACCGCGCTGACCGTGCAGGACACCGTCGACGTCAGCGACTTCCGGGTCCTGGATCGCGACTGGGTACTGGCCCAGGCCCATGCGGTGATCGCCGACATGCCGGTGGCCGCGGTCAAGCTGGGCATGCTCGGCTCGGTGGAAATGGTCGACACCGTGCTGATGATCATGGCCAAGCTGCCCGGTGTACCGCTGGTCTGCGACCCGGTGCTGCGTGCCGGTGGCGGCGGCGCCCTGGGCAAGGAGGACGTCGGCTTCGCCATGCGCGAACGGCTGTTCGCCGCTTCCACCATCGCCACCCCGAACCTGCCCGAGGCGCGCATCCTCGCCGAGCTGCCGGATGGCAGCGCGGACCAGTGCGCCGAAAAGCTGCTGCCGTACATCGAGTACCTGCTGATCACCGGCGGCCATGGCGACGAAAGCGACGTCCACAACCGCCTGTACCTGCGCGATGGCAGCCGCCATGACTTTACCTGCGCGCGCCTGCCTGGCAGCTACCATGGCTCGGGCTGCACCCTGGCCAGCACCCTGGCCGGGCGCCTGGCCCTGGGCCAGGACCTGATCGGCGCGGTACAGACCGCCCTGGACTACACCTGGCGCACCCTGCGCGACGCCGAGCAACCCGGCCGTGGCCAGTTCGTGCCGCGCCGCCTGCCACTGGACCTCAGCTGATGGCGACGCCCGGCCACCTGCGCGGCCTCTACGCGATCACCGACAGCCAATTGCTCGCCGGTGGCAAGCTGCTGCCCTACGTGGAAGCGGCCCTGGCCGGTGGCGCACGCCTGCTGCAATACCGCGACAAGTCCACCGACGAGGCCCGTCGCCTGCGCGAGGCCGAAGCCCTGCGCAGGCTATGCGAGAGCCATGGTGCCACCCTGATCATCAATGACGATGCCGAGCTGGCCGCCCGCCTCGGCGTCGGCCTGCACCTCGGCCAGGAAGACGGCTCGCTGGCGGCGGCCCGTGCCCTGCTTGGCCGCCAGGCGATCATCGGCGCGACCTGCCACGCCCAGCTGGCCCTGGCCGAACAGGCGGCCGGCGAAGGCGCCAGCTACGTGGCCTTCGGCCGCTTCTTCAATTCGCTGACCAAACCCGGCGCCCCGGCCGCCAGCCTCGACCTGCTGACGACCGCCAGGGCCCGCGTGGCGCTGCCGATCGTCGCCATCGGCGGCATCGACCTGCGCAACGCCGCACCACTGATCGCACACGGCGCCAGCATGATCGCCGTGATCCATGCCCTGTTCGCCGCCGAATCGCCCGCCGAGGTCGAGCGCCGCGCGCGCGCCTTCAGCGCGCTGTTCGACGCGAACTGACTGACCTTAGGAGACCCCCATGTCCCGCTCCGAAACGCTGTTCGCCAACGCCCAGAAACACATCCCCGGCGGCGTCAACTCGCCGGTCCGCGCCTTCAAGAGCGTGGGTGGCACGCCGTTGTTCTTCAAGCACGCCGAGGGCGCCTACGTCACCGACGAAGATGACCAGCGCTACGTAGACTACGTCGGCTCCTGGGGCCCGATGATTCTCGGCCACAGCCACCCGGAGGTGCTCGATGCGGTGCGCAAGCAGCTCGACCACGGCCTCTCCTACGGCGCGCCGACCGCCATGGAAACCGAGATGGCCGACCTGGTCTGCTCGATCGTGCCGTCCATGGAAATGGTGCGCATGGTCAGCTCGGGCACCGAGGCGACCATGAGCGCCATCCGCCTGGCCCGTGGCTACACCGGCCGTGACGCGATCATCAAGTTCGAAGGCTGCTACCACGGCCACTCCGACAGCCTGCTGGTCAAGGCCGGCTCCGGCCTGCTGACCCAGGGCGTGCCCAGCTCGGCGGGCGTGCCGGCGGATTTCGCCAAGCACACCCTGACGCTGCCGTTCAACGACATCGACGCGGTCGAGCAGACCCTGGCCGACGTTGGCCAGAGCGTGGCCTGCATCATCGTCGAGCCGGTGGCCGGCAACATGAACTGCGTGCCGCCGGCACCGGGCTTCCTCGAAGGCCTGCGCGAGCAGTGCGACAAACATGGCGTGGTGCTGATCTTCGATGAGGTGATGACCGGTTTCCGCGTTGCCCTCGGCGGCGCCCAGGCGCACTACGGCGTCACCCCGGATCTGTCGACCTTCGGCAAGATCGTCGGCGGCGGCATGCCGGTCGGCTGCTTTGGCGGCAAGCGCGCGATCATGCAGCACATCGCCCCGCTCGGCCCGGTCTACCAGGCCGGCACCCTGTCGGGTAACCCGCTGGCCATGGCCGCCGGCCTGGCCACCCTGAAGCTGATCAGCCGCCCGGGCTTTCACGCCGAGCTCGCCGACTACACCAGCCGCCTGCTGCAGGGCCTGCAGGATCGCGCCGATGCCGCCGGTATCCCGTTCGTCACCACCCAGGCAGGTGGCATGTTCGGCCTATACTTCAGTGGCGCCGACGATATCGTCACCTTCGACGACGTGATGGCCAGCGACGCCGAGCGTTTCAAGCGCTTCTTCCACCTGATGCTCGAAGGTGGTGTATACCTGGCACCAAGCGCCTTCGAGGCCGGCTTCACCTCCATCGCCCATGGCGAAACCGAGCTGAAACTGACCCTGGATGCGGCCGAGCGCGCCTTCGCCGCCCTCAAGCAGGCGTGATCGAAGCGGTGCCGTTCGGCGCCTGAGGTGAACGGCGGGAGGCCTGGGCAGATCTCTGTGAAACCACCCGCCGCACACAAACCGACCATCTGGTGACACTTTTGCGCAAGGTTGAGGCAGAAAAGCCGGCAAAGACTTTGTAAGAACAGTGCTGCTTATTTCATAATGTGATGCCGAGCCCATTTGGCCTCGTCATCCTCCCACCTGTCAGCCTGTCGAGGTATCCGGATCTTCATGAAGCGCACCGGCCGCACCCTGTCTCTGGGCTGCCTGTTGCTCCTGCTGCCAACGCTCGGCGTGGCGGATGGAAACTCATTGCTGATCCCGGCGACCGGGAGCTGCTCGCTCAATGTCGCCGCCGAAGACCTGCCCGCCGCCCTGCAAGCCTGCCAACAGAGCGCAGACGGTGGCGATGCCCAGGCCCAGTACGAACTCGGCGAGTTCTACTACGAAGGCCGCGCCGGCGAGCGTGACCTGCCCCAGGCGCTGAACTGGTTCGAACACGCCTCTCTGCAGGGCCACGCCCAGGCGCAGTATCGCCTGGGCATGATGTTCTTCCGTGGCGAAGGCGTGGCGGCCAATAACGTGCAGGCCTACATCGTGCTGAAGATGGCCGCGGTCAACGGCTCGGATGAAGCGATGGATGGTGCCGACGAGGTGGCCATGCAGATGCCCCGGGCCGAACAGGAAGTCGCCACCCAGGTACTGGGGCAGATCTTCCGCAACTACCTGCAGGAACTGCAGGCCGCCGACAGCCTGTCGCCGTTCGCGCCGCTCAAGTAATCAGCGCCGCCGTTGCGTAGCGCTCACTTCTCAGGGATGGGCGGCATCGGGAACGGCATCACGTTGCTGCCGCCCTTGGCTTCGCTGATCTTTGGCGTGCCGAGGCGCTCCACCTCGTCGATGCGCACGATCGAATGCATCGGCACGAAGCTGCGCACCACGCCATCGAACTGCGCCTTGAGCTTCTCCTCGCTGGGGTCGACCACCAGCTGCGAACGCTCACCGAACACGAATTCCTCGATTTCCAGAAAGCCCCACAGATCGCTCTGGAAGATCTGCTTGGCGTACATCTCGTACACCTGGCCCTGATTGAGAAAGATCACCTTGTAGATGGGGTCGCGCTTGGTCATGAAACTCGAAGTCAGCAAAAACGGGGCGCGCAGGATAGCACAAGGTCAGAAGCTGCACGTGAAGCCCCCCACCGCGCCCCTCCCGTCCAGCACCTGTGGCCTCACGGGGCCAACCCTCCTATAATCCGCGGTCATTTTTTAACCGCCGACGAATCGCCATGACCAAGAAGCTCTATATCGAAACCCACGGTTGCCAGATGAACGAGTACGACAGCTCGCGCATGGTCGACCTGCTGGGCGAGCATCAGGCTCTGGAGGTCACCGATCGTCCGGAGGACGCCGACGTCATCCTGCTCAACACCTGCTCGATCCGCGAGAAGGCCCAGGACAAGGTGTTCTCCCAGCTCGGCCGCTGGCGTGAGCTGAAACTGGAGAACCCGGATCTGGTGATCGGCGTCGGCGGCTGCGTGGCCAGCCAGGAAGGTGCGGCGATCCGCGACCGCGCGCCTTACGTCGACGTGGTGTTCGGCCCGCAAACCCTGCACCGCCTGCCGGAAATGATCGATGCCGCGCGGCTGACCAAGACCGCCCAGGTGGACATCTCCTTCCCCGAGATCGAGAAGTTCGACCGCCTGCCCGAGCCACGGGTCGACGGCCCCAGCGCCATGGTTTCGGTCATGGAAGGCTGCAGCAAGTACTGCACTTTCTGCGTAGTGCCCTACACCCGGGGCGAGGAAGTCAGCCGGCCGCTGGACGACGTGCTCGGCGAGATCATTCACCTGGCCGAAAACGGCGTGCGTGAAGTGACCCTGCTCGGCCAGAACGTCAACGGTTACCGCGGTGAAACGCGCGACGGCGGCATCGCCGATTTCGCCGAGCTGCTGTATCTGGTGGCCGCCGTCGAGGGCATCGACCGTATTCGCTACATCACCAGCCACCCGCTGGAGTTTTCCGACGCCCTGATCAAGGCCCACGCCGACATTCCGGAGCTGGTGAAGTTTCTCCACCTGCCGGTGCAGTCCGGCTCCGACCGTATCCTTGCCGCCATGAAGCGCAACCATACGGCGCTGGAGTACAAGTCGCGGATCCGCAAACTGCGAGCTGCCGTGCCGGATATCGTGATCAGCTCGGACTTCATCGTCGGCTTCCCCGGCGAGACCGAAAAAGACTTCGAGCAGACCATGAAACTGGTCGAGGACGTCGGTTTCGACTTCTCCTACTCCTTCATGTACAGCTCGCGCCCCGGCACACCGGCCGCGGATATTCATGACGACACCCCGGAAGAAGTGAAGAAGGAACGCCTGCAGCGTCTGCAGCATCGCCTCAATCAGCAGGGTTTCGAGAACAGCCGGCGCATGGTCGGCAGCGTGCAGCGCATCCTGGTCAGCGATTTCTCGAAAAAGGATCCCGGCAAGCTGCAGGGCAAGACCGAGAACAACCGCTTCGTCAACTTCCCGTGCGACAACCCGCGCCTGATCGGCCAGTTCGTCGACGTGCATATCGACGAGGCGATGCCGCATTCGCTGCGCGGCACCCTGATCGAGCGCCATTGATAACCCATGATCAGCTGCGCGTCGGCCCTGCTGCGTTAAAAACAGGCTCGGCAAGCCGCTTGCGGCTAACGCACTTCAGTGCGGCCCGAAGGGCGAGCGAAGCGAGTAATGCTCATTTACAAGCACGTAAAGTCGCCCGCGACTCCGACCGTTCCTCGCCTGTTTTTGCCTTGCATGGCTCTAGCTCGCAAGATCATCCCAATATTTGCTCTGAGCGCGGCTGTCGGCCGTGCTTTCACTCATCCCTGGCTAGCGCTATTCTCTCCCTTCCATATCAGCCGACGGCGGCCACAAAACGACCTTGAATATCACCTCGACACCTCATCGTTTCACCCTCGAACCCTTCGAAGCCAAGCGCTTCGCCAACCTCAGCGGGCAATTCGACGAGCACCTGCGCCTGATCGAATCGCGCCTGGGCATCGAGATCCGCAACCGCGGCAACCAGTTCGAACTGCTGGGCGAGCCCGGGCAGACCACTTCTGCCGAGAACCTGCTGCGCCGCCTGTACCGTGAAACCGACGCCACCGAGCTGTCGCCGGACATGGTGCACCTGTTCCTGCAGGAATCCG
The DNA here is from genome assembly GCF_031119625.1 of Pseudomonas sp. G34. GTDB lineage: Bacteria > Pseudomonadota > Gammaproteobacteria > Pseudomonadales > Pseudomonadaceae > Aquipseudomonas. The sequence goes on along the minus strand of NZ_JAVHZV010000017.1, from coordinate 3,808 downwards.
GTATCGAGGAGCTCAACAGCCCCAGCGCCAACCTCAACATTGCCCTGCGTACTCGCAAGGGCATGATCCGTCCGCGTGGTGCCAACCAGCAGTTGTACGTCAAGGCGATCCTCGACCACGACATCAACTTCGGCATCGGCCCGGCCGGTACCGGCAAGACCTATCTTGCCGTGGCCGCCGCCGTGGATGCCCTGGAGCGCGAGCAGATCCGCCGCATCCTGCTGGTACGCCCGGCGGTCGAGGCGGGCGAGAAACTCGGCTTCCTGCCCGGCGACCTGTCGCAGAAGATCGACCCCTACCTGCGCCCGCTGTATGACGCCCTGTACGAGATGCTCGGCTTCGAGCAGGTGGCCAAACTGATCGAGAAGCAGGTGATCGAGGTCGCGCCGCTGGCCTACATGCGCGGCCGCACGCTGAACAACAGCTTCATCATTCTCGACGAAAGCCAGAACACCACCATGGAACAGATGAAGATGTTCCTGACCCGCATCGGCTTCGGCTCCACCGCGGTGATCACCGGCGACATCACCCAGGTCGACCTGCCGCGCGGCACCAAGAGCGGCCTGACCCACGTCATCGACGTGCTCAAGGGCGTGCCGGGCATCAGCTTCACCCACTTCAAGCCCAAGGACGTGGTGCGCCATCCGCTGGTGCAGCGCATCGTCGAAGCCTACGAGCGCTTCGATGCCGAGCGCCAGCCCTTCGATCGCCGCCCGGCGGACAACGATCCGGGAGCACGCTCCGAGCCATGATCGAACTGGATCTGCAGGTCGCCAGCGAGGCTGGCCACCTGCCCACGCTGGCCAATTTCCAGGCCTGGTGCGCCATCGCCCTGCGCCAGCGCAGCGCCGACTCGGAACTGACCATCCGCCTGGTGGACGAAGGCGAAGGGCGCGAACTCAATCGCACCTGGCGCGGCAAGGACTACGCCACCAACGTGCTGTCCTTTCCAGCCGACGTACCGGATGAAGTGGGCGGCATTCCGCTCCTCGATATCCCGCTGCTCGGCGACCTGGTGATCTGTGTGCCAGTGGTCGAGCGCGAGGCTGTCGAGCAAGGCAAGACCCCGGAGGCGCACTGGGCGCATCTGGTGATTCACGGCTGTTTGCATCTCTTGGGCTACGACCACATCGACGATGAGGAAGCCGAGGAAATGGAAGCGCTGGAACGATTATTGCTCGCCGAGCTGGGTCACCCCGACCCGTATGCCGGCGACGAATGACTATAGGGATCCCGAGTAAAACGCCATGAGCGAAGACCGATCGAGCAACGAGCAGAAGTCCTGGTTGAACAAACTGACCCAGGCTTTTGCTCATGAGCCGAAAAACCGCCAGGAACTGCTGGAAGTCCTGCGCGATGCCCACCAGAACAAACTGCTCGACAGCGAGGCCCTGGCCATCGTCGAAGGCGCCATCCAGGTCGCCGACCTGCAGGTTCGCGACATCATGGTGCCGCGCTCCCAGGTGGTGACCATCAAGGCCAGCCAGTCCCCCAAGGAATTCCTGCCCGTCATCATCGAAGCGGCGCACTCGCGCTACCCGGTGATCGGCGAAACCCTCGACGACGTGCTCGGCATTCTGCTCGCCAAGGATCTGCTGCCCTTGCTGCTGGCCGACCAGCCCGACTTCAACATCCGCGACATGCTGCGCCCGGCCACCTTCGTGCCCGAGTCCAAGCGCCTCAACGTGCTGCTGCGCGAATTCCGCGCCAACCACAACCATATGGCGGTGGTGATCGACGAATACGGTGGCGTCGCCGGCCTGGTGACCATCGAGGACGTGCTCGAGCAGATCGTCGGTGATATCGAAGACGAGCACGACGTCGAGGAAGACAGCTACGTCAAGCCGCTGCCCAGTGGCGACTTCCTGGTCAAGGCGCTGACGCCCATCGATCACTTCAACGAAACCTTCACCACCGATTTCTCCGACGACGAGTTCGATACCGTCGGCGGCCTGGTGATGAGCGCCTTCGGCCACCTGCCCAAGCGCAACGAAGTGACGGTGATCGGCGAGTTCCGCTTTCGCGTGCTCAATGCCGACAGCCGCCGGGTGCATCTGCTGCGCCTGACACCGCTGGCCCGCTGACCTGACACCCCGCCCTCCGGCGGGGTGTTTGCTTGTTTCGATTGTGAGTCCCTCGATGAACCGACTGTTCCAACCCGGCTGGCCCGGCAACCTGATCGCCCTGCTGGCGGGCGCGCTGACCACCCTGGCACTGGCGCCCTACGGCATCTGGCCGCTGGCGCTGCTGTCGATCGCCCTGCTCTACCGCGGCCTGCGCGCGCTGACCCCACGCCAGGCCGCCTGGCGCGGCTGGTGGTACGGCTTCGGCCTGTTCGCGTCGGGCACCAGCTGGGTGTATGTGAGCATTCACGACTACGGCGCGGCATCGCCGCCGCTGGCGGCGTTCCTGACCCTGGGTTTCGTCGCCGGCCTTGGCCTGCTCTTCGCACTCGCCGCCTGGCTGTGGGCCCTGTGCCTGCGCCGCGACAGCGCGCCACTGGCTGATGCCCTGGCGTTCGCCGCACTGTGGGTGGCGCAGGAGGCGTTTCGCGGCTGGTTCCTTACCGGTTTTCCGTGGCTCTATGCCGGCTACAGCCAGCTCGACGGCCCCATGGCCGGCCTGGCGCCGATCGGCGGCGTGTGGCTGCTGTCGTTCGCCCTGGCGCTGAGCGCGGCGCTGCTGGTCAACCTGCCGCGCCTGTACGGCAACAAGCCGCAACTGGCCGAGGCGCTGGTGCTGCTGATCGCCCCCTGGCTGCTCGGCGCGGCGTTCAAGGATCACCCCTGGACCGCTCCGGCCGGCGAGCCGCTGAGCGTCGCGGCGATCCAGGGCAACGTGGAGCAGAACCTCAAGTGGGACCCGGCCCAGCTCAATGCCCAGCTGGCGCTGTACCGCGACATGAGCTTCGCCAGCAAGCCGGTGGACATCCTGGTGTGGCCGGAAACCGCGGTGCCGGTGCTCAAGGAGCAGGCCATCGGCTACCTGAGCATGATGGATCGCTTCGCCAGCGACCGGCAGAGTGCGCTGATCACCGGGGTGCCGATCCGCCAGCCCAACGCCGAGGGCGAGATGCGCTATTACAACGCTGTCAGCGTGGTCGGCCAGGGCAGCGGTGACTACCTCAAGCAGCGCCTGGTGCCGTTTGGTGAGTACGTACCGCTGCAGGACATGCTGCGCGGGCTGATCGCCTTCTTCGACCTGCCGATGTCCGACTTCGCCCGTGGTGAACACGGCCAGCCGCTGCTGGAAGCCAAAGGGCATCGCATCGCGACCTTCATCTGCTACGAAGTGGTCTACCCGGAGTTCGCCGCTGAAATGGCCGCGCAGAGCGACCTGCTGCTGACGGTCAGCAATGACACCTGGTTCGGCAAATCGATCGGCCCGCTGCAGCACCTGCAGATGGCGCAGATGCGCGCCCTGGAAGCCGGTCGCTGGATGATCCGCGCCACCAACAACGGCGTGACCGTGCTGATCGACCCGTTCGGGCGCATCACCGAGCGCCTGGCGCAATTCGAACAGGCCACGCTGTACGGCCAGGTGCAGCCCATGCAGCACCTGACGCCCTACCTGCAATGGCGCTCGTGGCCGCTGATCATCCTCTGCAGCCTGCTCGCCGGCTGGGCACTGCTGCGCCGCCGCCGGGACGCCAAGTAGAGAAGTTGAGCCGGCTGTGGGCTAAAGCCCATCCTGCGTCGTGGAAGGCGCCGCTTATCTCATGTGGGAACGGGCCATGCCCGTGATCGTCGCGCGCATGGCGCGCTCCCACAAATGGGGACAACCCTTAAAGTGGTGCGCCGAGCCAGGC
>NZ_JAVHZV010000016.1 GCF_031119625.1 Pseudomonas sp. G34 | reverse complement strand
CCATGCCCGTGATTATTTTCGCGGGCATGGCCCGCTCCCACAGATAATCACCAGCCTCCCTAACGTGGACGAACGGCCGCTCCCGCCATGTTGCAGTCATTGCAGATGCAATTACGGCGAATGATCGTGAACGGATTCTGGGAAGAGAGCGCCTGGACGTCGCGGCTGCCACATCCAGGCGAAGAGAGGCGGCACGGGATGAGCCCGTGCCGCGTGGGCAGGTCAGACGCCGATTTCGCCGCCGTCGTTGCGCTGGATCACCACCGTGGAGGCGCGTGGGCGGACGGTGGTGCCGGCTGGCGTTTCTTCGGTGGCAACGTCGCTATAGGGCCAGTTGCCCGGGTGCTGGATGTTGACGAACATCGACTTGTTGTCTGGCGTGAAGGCGATGCCGGTCACTTCACAGCCGTTGGGGCCGACGAAGAAGCGGCGCAGGTCAACCTGGTTCTGCGCGTTGACCGGTACCTGCTGGCCATTGCTGTCGACCAGGTTGCTGGGGATCACCGCCAGCATCTGGTCGTTGGTGTAGCTGGTCACGCTGGATTCGCCGTTGTCGGTCTGGATCCACAGCACCCCACGGCTGTCGAAGCTCATGCCGTCCGGGCTGGCGAACTGGTTGAGTTCGGTCAGGCCGGAGCGGTTGATGTCCGGGGTTCCCGAGGCATTGGCGCCGAACACGAAGATGTCCCAGGTGAAGCTCAGCTGATCGTCGCTGTCGTGCCAACGGATCACGTGGCCGTGGCGGTTCGGGCCACGTGGGTTGGCGGCGTCGACTTGCGCGGCGGTGCGCGCGCTGTTGTTGGTCAGGGTCAGGTAGACATCGCCATTGAGCGGGTTGACCGCGGTCCACTCCGGTCGATCCATCGGCGTTGCACCGACGGCATCGGCCGCGCCGCGGGTGTTGAGGATGATCCCCGGCAGATCGGTGAACTTGGCGCCCAGGGTGCTGCCGTCGGTGGTCGGGGTGGTCGCCACCAGCGGGATCCAGGCACCGCTGCCGTCGGCATCGAAACGGGCCACGTACAGGGTACCGTTGTCCATGTACTTGGCGCCGGTGGCCAGGCGGTCGCTGGGGTTGGCGTCGGCGGCCTCCCACAGGGCGTTGGACACGTACTTGTACAGGTACTCGTTGTTCGAGTCGTCGCCGCTGTAGAACACCACCGGCTTGCCGACCACCGGCAGTGCCGGCCAGCAGCCCTCATGGCGGAAGCGGCCCAGGGCGGTACGCTTGACCGCGCGGGTGCTGGCATCGAAGGGATCGATCTCGACGATGTAGCCGTAGGTGCTGGCTTCGTTGCGGTAGTCATCGGTGGCCGACGCACCGCTTGGGGTGATGTTGAAGCGGGTGAATTCGTCGTTCTGTTCCGAGGCGTCCCCGGCGGCGGTTTCCCAGCCATAGCGGCCGGTGCTGGTAGCGATACCGATACGCGACTGATCGGCAGGGCGGGTGCCGGTATTGATGAAGATCGACGGCCAGTTCTCTTCGCAGGTCAGGTAGGTGCCCCAGGGGGTGTAACCGTTGCCACAGTTGTTGTTGGTGCCGCGGGTCTGGGTGCCGGTCGGCGAGAACTTGGTCTTCAGGTGGTCGGTGCCGCTCAGCGGGCCGGAAATGTCCATCACGCTGGCGGTGGTGAAGCGGCGGTTCAGTGGGTCGTTATCGACCACCTGCCAACGCCCGTTGACCTTGCTGATGCGGATGACACCCGCGCCATGGGCGTTGATTTCCTTGCGCACTTCCTCGGCCGGGCGGCGGCCGTTGACGGTGGTCGGGCCATTGGGGTGCAGGGCGTCTTCGTCGATGTATTCGTAGTTGACCGCCAGCAGGCCATCTTCGGAACTGTCGTTGATGGGGAAGAAGTGCATGCCGTCGTGGTGCATGCCGGCCGAGTTTTCCTGGTCGGTGGCAGTGTTGCTGCCATCGTTCTTCCAAGGCGCGGCCAGAGAATTCAGCGGCGTGCCCCAGGGCGCCAGCACGTAGGCGCTGTAACCGGCCGCCACCACGCAGGCATCGGTGCGCGAGCCGGCGATGGACTGGAAGCCGAGGGCCAGTTTCGGCTCGGCCGGTGGCTCGCTGGGGGAGCTGTCGTTGCTGGAGCCGCCGCTGTCGAAACAGCCGGTGAGGCCGGTGCCGGCGATCATCGCGATCGCCGCGCCAAGGCCGCCACGCATCACGCTGCGGCGGCTCAGGTAGGCATCCAGAACCGAGGCCATGGGCAGGTTGCCACTGGTATTGCGATCCAGGTTATCGCCGGTATCTCGACTCATCAGGTCATGTCCTTTTTCTGTTGAAGCGGCTTGAGGAAACCGGGACTTTAGAGACCGTGTGTGATGATTTTTTGGCAGTTGTGTTAATGGCTATTGAAAGCTTTGTGACGCTAGCTTTCTGATTTATTTGATTTTTTCAAAATACAGTGGTGGTGGGGCTGTCGAATAACCGCCATTAAACTGTCACATTAGCTGCCCAGTATCCCGCCCCGACAATGCATAAAGATGAGGCGAGCGGGGCGATGACAGACATCGGCAGACGGGAAGTGATGAGCTGGATGGGCATCGGGGCGATGGCGCCGCTGCTCAGCGCATGCTCGGGCTTCGCGACACCGCGGCCGGACGGGCAGGCGGAGCTGGATCTGCTGTATGTCGCCGATACCCTGGATGCCCGCCAGCCGGGTCAGCCGGTGGTGCCGGCCACCCGGCTGGGGCCGGTTTCCCACCTCGGCCGCGCGCCCTGGCTCAGTGGCAGCCATGCCCACCAGGCGCGCAGCGAACTCAATCCGCTGCTCGATGCGCGCCTGGCCGAGGGCGTCAGCACCGGTGGTTACGCCGTGCTGGGCGCGCTGCTGGAAGAGCTGCGCCAGCGCCAGGGTGCCGAGCGCTGCCTGACCCTGGAGAACGGCCAGGGCTGGAATGGCAGCGGGCTGGCCTACCTGACCCAGGGCGAGAGTGGCGCCCAGGGTAGCCAGCTGCTGGGCAGCGAGGTGCGGGTCTGCAGCGATGAGCGGGTGTTGTGGCCGCAGCGCTGCGCCGGCCTCTATCGCCAGTTTGCCCAGCCGGTGCTGGGTGCCGGGCTTGCCGAGGAGCAGGCGCAGGCGCTGGGCGTGCAACCCTTCACGCTGATCCGCCGCGCCGGCCTGCGGATCGCCGTGGTCGGCATTACCGACCCTTATGCCGGCGACCAGAAGGCGTCCCTGAAACAGTGGTACCAATCGCTGTTGCCGGCCTTCAAGCAGGCGCGTGGCCAGGCCGATCTGGTCATCGCCCTGGCCGACGTGGGCACCGGGCCCGGCCTGTGGCTGGCCGAGCGGCTGAGCGACGCCGATCTGCTGCTGTGTGCCCGTGGGCAGGATTTCTGGCCGACGCCGATCGAGGTGCTGCAGAGCAGCGGCAGGCGCGTGCCGGTGGTGCTCGGTGGCTGCCGGGCCAGCGGTGCCTTTCATATCGGCTGCCAACGCCAGGCGGGGCAGTGGACCTTCGTCGCGCGCTTTCACCCCGCCTTCGAGCAGCTGCTTTCCCCGGCAGGCCAGGCCCATGCAGCGAACCTGCGCAGCCAGCTGCAGGGCCAGCGCGCGCCCCACGCCGCCTGGCTCGACCAACCGCTGGCCAGGGCGCCGCAGGCGCTGTGGCGGCGTGACACCCGCGGTGGCAGCTGGGATCGCCTGCTCCATCAGGCACTCTCCGATGACGGCCAGATGCAGGTGTTGCTGCCTGGCCTGCGTTACGACAGCCCGGTAGCCGCCGGCCAGGCGATTACCCGCGAACAGCTGATCAGCCTCACCGGCGGCTACCCGGCCGCGGTGGTCGAGGCGCCAGTAAAACCGCTCGAAAGCGTGCTGGAAAACGCCGCCGAGCAACTGTTCGGCGACCCCCTGCTGCTCGACAACAGCCAGGATCTGCCGCGCTGGCAGGGGCAGGCCTGGCAGGTCAGCTACAGCCCGAGCGGCAAGCGGGTTTCCGGCCTGGCGCCCCTCGACGGCCTGTGTCGCAGCGTTTCCCTGAGCGCCGACGCCGGCGCCGGCGAGCCGCTCTGGCAGCGTGTGGAAACCTGGTTGAGCAGGCAGCCAGCCGACTGGCAATTGCCAGCTTTGCAGCTGCCCAGCGTGCGCTATGTGCAGGGCCATCCTGGCTGGCACCCCAGAGGCGTCAGTTGATCAGCGCGCAGCGTTTGTGGCGCGGCCTGTGGCTGACCCTCGGTGCATGGCTGGCAGCGCAGTGCGTGCTGCAGCTCAGTCGTGAGCCGCAACCGGCCCGTGCCGCCGCCGTCGAGGTGGCCGCGCCGCCGGGCCTGTTGGTGGGCCACTGGCAGCTGCAGGCCGACGGCGGCGACTTGCCGTTGACCCGCTTGCCGATCCAGTACCTGGGTGGGCTGCGCGCCCAACCGCTGAGCGCCACGGTGGTGGTGCTGCGCTACGGCCAGCAGGTGCGTAGCTACCAGCTCGGGCAACGCCTCGCGCCCGGCATCGTGCTGCAGTACATCGACGAAGCGGGGCTGATTTTCGATAACCAGGGGCGGCGCGAGCGCCTGCCCTGGCCGCCACGGCCAGCCGTGACCGGCTTCAAGCGGCAAGGATAAGAGATGATCGTTCGCTACTGCCTGGCCGCGCTGCTGGCCCTGGGTGCCACCCCGATTCTGGCCGAGGAGGTGCTGGACCTGCCGGTCGCCGAGTCGCCGCTGTACGAGGTGAATTTCGTCGACACCGAGCTCAGCGAGTTCATCGACAGCGTGTCGCAGATCACCGGCATCACCTTCATCGTCGACCCGCGGGTCAAGGGCAAGGTCACCGTGCGCACCGTCGAGCGCCATGACAGCGAAGCGATCTACGACATCTTCCTGGCGCAACTGCGTGCCCAGGGCTTCGCCGCGGTCAACCTGCCCAACGGCAGCGTGAAGATTCTGCCTGACCAGGCCGCACGCCTGGAGCCGGTGCCCGTGGACCCCAGCGGCGGGCAGCCGGCCGCCGGCGACGGCATCGCCACCCGGGTATTCAGCGTGCGCAACGCCGCCAGCGAGCAGCTGCTCGGCATCATCAAGCCGCTGATCGATCCGCGGGTCGGGGTCATCACCCCGTATCCTGCCGCCAACCTGCTGGTGGTCACCGACTGGCGCAGCAACCTGGCGCGTATCGACCGCCTGCTCGCCGAACTCGATCAGGTCAGCGACGAGCCGCTGCAGGTGATGCCCCTGCAGCACGCCAGCGCCGCCGACACCAGCGCGCTGATCACCCGCCTGTTGGCCAACGACAAGGGCGCCGACAGCGCCCAGGTGATCGCCGACCCGCGCAGCAACGCCCTGCTGGTGCGCGGCAGTGCCGACAGCCGTGAGCGGGTGCGCGCCCTGCTCAAGCAACTGGATCGCCCGGGCGGCGAGCTGCGCGCCTCCAACACCCAGGTGATCTACCTGCGCCATGCCAACGCCAGTGAAGTGGTCAAGGTGCTGCGCGGTCTCAGCCAGGAGGCGCCCCAGGCGCCCGGCGAAGGCGCCGAGGGCGCCCAGGTCGCGCGCCTGCCGATCAGCGATTCGGGGGTGCGCCTGGAGTACGAGGAGGGCACCAACGCGGTGGTGATGGTCGGCCCGGACAGCGAGCTGGCGGCCTACCGCTCGATCGTCGAGCAACTGGACATCCGCCGCGCCCAGGTGGTGGTCGAGGCGATCATCGCCGAGGTTTCCGATTCCCGCGCCGAGGAGCTGGGCGTGCAGTGGCTGTTCGCCGACGAGAAACTCGGCGCCGGGGTGGTCAACTTCAGCGCCGGTGGCGCCAATATCGCCAGCATCGCAGGTGCCGCGGCCAGTGGTGACAACGCCGCCCTCGGCGAGCTGCTGTCGGGCGTCAACGGTGCGACCGCCGGCATCGGTAATTTCGGTGGTGGCTTCAATTTCGCCGTGCTGCTCAATGCACTGAAGAGCAAGAGCGGCTTCAACCTGCTGTCCACCCCGACCCTGCTGACCCTGGACAACGCCGAGGCGTCGATCCTGGTAGGCCAGGAAGTGCCCTTCGTCACCGGCTCGGTGACCCAGAACAACAGCAACCCGTACCAGACCATCGAGCGCCGCGAGGTCGGCGTGAAGCTGCGCATCAAGCCGCAGATCAATATCGACAACAGCGTGCGCCTGGACATCGTCCAGGAAGTGTCGTCGATCGCCGACTTCGCCTCGGCCAGCGACGTGATCACCAACAAGCGCGAGATCAAGACCAAGGTGATGGTCGAGGACAACGGCCTGATCATTCTCGGCGGGCTGATCAGCGATGAAACCAGCAATACCGATCAGAAGGTGCCGCTGCTCGGCGACATTCCCGGCCTCGGCCGGCTGTTCCGCTCCACCGGCAAGAGCGGCGTGAAGCAGAACCTGATGGTGTTCATCCGCCCGCGCATCCTGCGCGACGGGCCGAGCATCGCCAGCTTCAGTGCCGAGAAATACCAGAACCTGCAGCGCGAGACGGCGCTCAAGTTGCCGGCGCTGGACGGCGATGCCGGGCTGCAGCAGCTATTCCCGGCCAGCCGTGCGCGCCTCGATGGGGGCGCCTGGTAATGAGCCTGCTGCCCTATCGCCTGGCCCGGCAAGCCGGCCTGGCCTGGGTGCCCGGCGAGGGCAGCTGGGGCCTGTGGCTGTGCGAGGACGCCGACACCGACCAGTTGCAGGAACTGTTGCGCGTCGCGGGCGCGCCGGGTGCGGTATGCCACTTGTCGCGGGCCGAGTTCGAACAACGCCTGGGCCAGCTGTACCAGGCTGGCGAGGGGGCCAATGCGGCGCTGATCGAGGGCATCGGCGAGCAGGTCGATCTCGACAGTTTGATGAACGACATGCCGCGCATCGAGGACCTGCTGGAGAGCGATGACGAGGCGCCGGTGATCCGCCTGATCAACGGCCTGTTCGCCCAGGCCCTGCAGTTGCAGGCCTCGGATATCCATATCGAGACCTTCGAGCAGAGCCTGGTGGTGCGCCTGCGCATCGACGGCCACCTGCGCGAAGTGCTGCGCCCGCCACGGGCACTGTCGGCGATGCTGGTGTCGCGGATCAAGGTCATGGCGCGCCTGGACATCGCCGAAAAGCGCCAGCCCCAGGATGGCCGTATCACCCTGCGGGCCGCTGGTCGCGAGGTCGACGTGCGGGTTTCCACCCTGCCGGGCATCCATGGCGAGCGGGTGGTGATGCGCGTGCTGGACAAGCAGGCCAGCCTGCTGGCGCTGCCCAACCTGGGCATGCCGCCCGCGGTGGAGCAGGGCCTGCGCGCCTGCCTGGGCCGCCCCAACGGTATCGTGCTGAGCACCGGGCCGACCGGCTCGGGCAAGACCACCACCCTGTACGCCAGCCTCAACAGCCTGAATGACGGCAGCCGCAACATCCTCACCGTCGAAGATCCGGTGGAATACGCCATCACCGGCATCGGCCAGACCGCCATCAACCCGCGGGCCGGGCTGACCTTCGCCAGTGGCCTGCGGGCGATCCTGCGCCAGGATCCGGACGTGATCATGCTCGGCGAAATCCGCGACCGGGAGACCGCGCAGATCGCCGTGCAGGCCAGCCTTACCGGGCACCTGGTGCTGTCGACGCTGCACACCAACAGCGCCGTGGGCGCGGTGACCCGCCTGCGCGACATGGGCATCGAACCCTTCCTGATCGCCTCGTGCCTGCGTGGCGTGCTCGCCCAGCGCCTGGTGCGCCGCCTGTGCAGTTGTGCCGAGCGGCGCCCGTTGCAGGCCGCCGAGCGGCAGCTGCTGCCGGAGCTGGCCGGGCTCGATCACAGCTTTCATCCGCTCGGCTGCGAGCTGTGCCAGGGCAGCGGCTATCAAGGCCGCCTGGGGCTGTACGAATTCATCGAGCTGGATGACGGGCTGATCGCCCTGCTGTACAGCGGCGCCAGCGAGGTGAGCATGCACGCCTACCTGGAAGACCGTCGGCAGAGCCTGGCGGCCATGGCCTGCGATTGCCTGGGCCGCGGCGACACCAGCCTCGCCGAAGTGCTGCGCGCGGTGCAGGGCTGAGCATGCCGACCTATCGCTATCAGGCCGTCGACCTGGCCGGCAAGGCGCACAAGGCCAGCCTGCAGGCGGACAGCGAGCGCCACGCCCGGCAGTTGCTGCGCGAAAACGGGCTGTTCGCCCGTGAGCTGCACCGTCACGACCCGCAAAGCCGCCAACCGCGCCGCCAGCGGGTCAGCCGCGCGCAGTTGTGCGAGTTGACCCGGCAACTGGCGACCCTCACCGGCGCCGGCATTCCGCTGGTCGACGCCCTGGGCACCCTGGAGCGGCAACTGGTGCAGCCAGCCCTGCGCAGCTTGCTGGTGGCGGTGCGCGGCTCGCTGGCCGAGGGCGTTGGCCTGGCCCGCAGCCTGGCCCGCCAGGGCGGGGTGTTCTCGACCCTGTACTGCGCGCTGGTCGAGGCCGGTGAGCGCTCCGGTCGCCTGGCCCAGGTGCTCGAACGCCTGGCCGAGCACCTCGAACAGGTGCAGCGCCAGCAGCACAAGGCGCGCACCGCGCTGATCTATCCGGCGGTATTGATGGGCGTCTCCCTGGCCGTGGTGATCGGCCTGATGACCTTCGTGGTGCCCAAGCTCACCGAGCAGTTCGCCCATGCCGGGCAGAGCCTGCCATGGATTACCACCTTGCTGATCGGCATCAGCAACACCCTGGTGCTGCTCGGTCCCTGGCTGCTGGGGGCGGTACTGCTGGCGGCGTTGCTCGGCAAGTTGCTGCTGCGCAAACCGCACTGGTGCCTGCGCCGCGACGATCTGCTGCTGCGCCTGCCCCAGGTCGGCGTGCTCCTGCAGGTGCTGGAGAGCGCACGACTGTCACGCAGCCTGGCGATCCTGGTCGGCAGCGGCGTGCCGTTGCTCGAGGCCCTGCAGGTGGCCACCGCCACGGTCAACAACCGGCGCATCCGCCTGGCCCTGGAACGGGTCAGCAGCGAGGTGAAAGGCGGCGTCAGCCTGCATCGGGCGCTGGAGGCCAGCGGCCACTTCCCGCCGTTGCTGCTGAACATGGTCGCCAGTGGCGAAGCCAGCGGCACCCTGCCGGACATGCTCGAACGCGTGGCGGACAACCAGGAGCGTGGCTTCGCCCGCCAGGTGGACACCGCCATGGCGTTGTTCGAACCCTTGATGATTCTGGTGATGGGCGGCGTGGTGCTGTTCATCGTAATGGCCGTGCTGCTGCCGATCATGCAGCTCAATCAGGGCCTGACACTGTAAGGAGGAGCGCCATCATGCGCAGCAATCGTTTCACCCAACGGGGCTTCACCCTGATGGAAATCATGGTGGTGATCTTCATCATGGGCCTGCTGATCGCCGTGGTCGCACCCAGCGTGCTGGGCAGCCAGGACAAGGCCATGAAGCAGAAGGTGATGGCCGACCTGTCGACCTTCGAGCAGGCCCTGGACATGTACCGCCTCGACAACCTGCGCTTCCCCAGCAACGAGCAGGGGCTGTCGGCACTGGTGGCCAAACCGACCGTCGAGCCGCTGCCGCGAGCCTGGCGCGCCGACGGCTATATCCGCCGCCTGCCCGATGACCCCTGGGGCAAGCCGTATCAGTACCGCAGCCCCGGCCAGCATGGGCGGGTCGATATCTATTCGTTGGGCGCCGATGGCCTCGAAGGCGGCGAGGGCATCGATGCCGACCTGGGCAACTGGGAGCTTTGAGCGGCCGCTTATGACCCTTTGCCGGAACGCGATGGCAATCAACCAACGTAGGGTGGACGACGCTTCATCCGTCCACCGTTGCAGCGGCGCGATGGTGGATGAAAAGCGCGTCATCCACCCTAGGTCTGCGCAGCGCGGGTTCAGTCTGCTGGAGTTGCTGGTCGTGCTGTTTATCGCCGGCCTGCTGACCAGCCTCAGCGTGGCCTGGCTCGACAGCGGCCAGGCGCCGGCGCGGCAGGCCCTGGAACGCCTCGCTGCGGCCAGCCGCGCCCAGGCTGCAGAGGCGCTGCACGCCGGGCAGATTCATGGCCTGCGCTGGAACGGCCGGCGCCCGGAGTTCGTGCGCCAGGTTCGCGATCAGCAGGGGCTGCGCTGGCAGGTCGAGGCGGTCGCGCTGGGCGAATGGCCGGCGCTGCTGAGGCCTGACTGGCCGGCTGCCGGCGAGCCGCGCCTGGTGTTCACGCCAAACGGTGTCGGGCGTGCGCAGGCATTGCGCTGGCACTGGCCCGAGGGCGGTGAGCAATGGCAGTGGGACAGCGCCGGGCGCTTGCAGCGGACGTCGCTGCGATGAAGCGCCAGCGTGGGTTCACCCTGCTCGAAGTGATGGTCGCCCTGGGTATCGCCGCCACGCTGGCGGTCATGACCAGCCAGGTGCTGCGCCAGCGCCTGGCCGTGCAGCAGAGCGTTCAGCAGCATCAGCTCGGAGCGCTGTGTGCCCGTGAGCTGGAAGCACGTTTTGCGGTCGAGCAACTGTGGCCGGCGCAGAACAGCCTCACCGGGGTGCTCGTCCAGGGCCCTGGCAGCTGCCACTGGCAACTGCAGATGCAGGGCACCGGGGTACGCAACCTGCGGCGTGCCGAGCTGAGCCTGTTCGCTGATGGCGAGCGCCGTGAGTCGCTGGGGCTGTATCAGCTGTTTCTGGTGCGCCCGTGAGCGCCAGGCAGGGCGGTTTGACCCTGATCGAGCTGCTGGTCGCCCTGGCGCTGACGGCCTTGCTCGGTGTGCTGTTGGCCGCCCTGGTCAACGGCTGGATCAATGTGCGCGAGCGCCTGTCCCAGGGCTCGCCAGGTATGCCGGTACTGGATTTCTGCCTGGCCCTGGAGCGGCGCTTCGACACCACCGTGCTGCGCCAGCTGCATGAGCGCCGCTTGCCGCTGGCGTTGAACTGGCTGGATTGGCAGCCAAACGAGCTGCAACTGCAATGGGTGGCGCTCGGCGCCTGGCCGAGCGCCGAGGGCGGCGCCCGCCTGCAGCGCCAGCGCCTGGCTTACGACCGGCGCAGCCAACGTCTGCTGCTGCACACCGCCAGTGATCTGTACGCCACCGGCGCACCGCTGTGGACCCTGCGCGAGCAGCTGGACGGGGTGCAGTCGGTGAGTTTCAGTTTTCGCCAGGACAGCCGCTGGCTGGCCTGGCCATCGACGGACAGGCTGCGCCCGGACCGGGGCGTGCGCCTGACGTTTCAGCGTGATGGAGCGCCCTATGTCTGTACCTTCGCCCTGCCGTGGGGCCGTTCATGAAACTTGAGCGTTGGCGTCGCCGCGCGGCACGGCCGTGGTTGTTGCTGCGCCCGGGGGCCCATGCCGAGGCCTGGCAGTGGGCGCGGGTCGAGCAGGGCCGCGTACAGGCCTCAGGCTCGGGAGAGCCGCCGGCGATGCCGGGCGCACGGGTGGCGCTGGTGCTGCCGGGCGAGCGCTGCAGCCACTTCCAGGTAGCTGCGCCGCCGGGGCTCAAGCGTCACGAGTGGCCGTTGTTGCTCGAGGATCGCCTGCTGCAGAGCGCCGAGGAGCTGGCCTGCGGCTGCCTGGCCCGAGAGCCCGGCAGTATGCGCCTGGTTTGCGTCGAGCAGGCGCTGCTCGACGGTTGGCTGGCGCGATGCGCCGAGTGGCAGCTGGATGTGCAGCGCTGCTGGGCGCAGTTCCAGCTGTTGCCGGTGCCGGCTCCCGGCGCCGCCTGGTGCTGGCGCCAGGAGGGCGGGGCGAGTCTGTTCGTCGGTAGCAGCGCCGAGGCACGCCAGCACTGGCTGGCATGGCCGGTCGAGCTGCAGGCGGTAGCGCCTGCCGGTATCTGGGGCGAGCTCGAGATACACCGGCTCGAGGGCGCCTGGCCCGAGCCGCTCGCCGCGCTGGATGGCCTGCCCAGCCTGTTCGAACGGCGCCGGGCGCAGCGCCAGGCCCGCCTGCCCGGCCCTGGCCTGTGGCGTCTGCCGGCTGCCTGCCTGGCCTTGGCGGTGCTCTGGGCGGGCCTGTGGGCCAGCCAGCAATGGCGGCAGCAGGGCGTGTATCAGGCACAGGTGGAGGCCGTGGTCGGCCCGGTCACTTCATTGCGCGAAGCCGCGCAGCGGGTGAAACAGCAGCGGCTGGGCGCGGATGAGCGGCAGCTGCGCCTGCGACAATTGCAACACCTGCAGACCGAACTCGATGGCTGGTTGCGCGCCAACGCCGGCTGGCAACTGAGCGCTGCGCAGTTCGATGGGCAGCGCTGGAGCCTGCGCCTGCAGGGGCACGAGGCCGTCGACGATTCAACCTGGCAGGCGATGGCCAGCGCTATCGGCGTCGCGGTGCAGGTGACCCAGGCCAGCGACGAACTCAATCTGACTTTCGATCTGGGAGGCGCATCATGAGCCTGAATCTTCAGCACCGCGGCGTACGCCTGCTGGCGGTGGCGATCATCGCCGTGCTGCTGGCGCTGCTGGCCTGGCGTGAAGGCCAGCAGCGCTGGCAGGCCTTTGGCCAATGGCAGGCGCTGGCAGGTTCGAGCCTGGCCCTGGGCGCCGACAGGACGCTGAGCGCCGATGACCTGCAGCAGGCCGCCAAGGCCCGCAACATCAGCATCGAAGCCCTGGAACCGGACACCGGGCAATGGCTGGTACGCGGTCGGTTGCAGGACGAACGGGTGTTGCAGGACTGGCTCCTGCAGCTGGAGCGGGAGGGCGCGCAGCTGTTGCGCTGGAGCCTGCGCCGTGAAGAGTCGGCGCTGCACTTCGAACTGGCGCTGCAGCGATGAGTCGGCGCGCCTGGCTGTGGGCGCTGCTGGTATTTGCCATCACCCTGCTGGTCGAGCTGCCCGCCCGCTGGCTGTTGGCGCCGCTGCCGATACCGCTGGCAGGTATCAGCGGCAGTATCTGGCAGGGCCAGGCCGAGCGCCTCGGTGATCTCGGCCCGCTGCGTTGGGCGTGGCAACCCTGGCGGGCGACGGCCCAGGCCAGTGCCGGTTATCAGGGGCAGCGCTGGCAGTTGCAGGTGTCCGGCTGGCCCTGGCGTTGGCATGCGGCGCTGCAGCCGGCCAGTGATGCGCACACCCTGGCGACCGATTATCGCCTGGCGGGGCAGTGGCAGGGCATGATCGAGCTGACCGGCAGCGGCTCACGCTGCCTGTCGGCGAAGGGCAATTTACAGGTTGATGGGCTGGCGCTGCAGGCGCCCTGGCAACTGGAGTTGGGCCAGGCCCGTGTGGCGCTCGATTGCACGGCGGGCTGGAAACTGGCAGGGCAGTTGAGTTTGCCCGGTCAGCATCATGCCGACCTGGCGGCCGACCTGCTGGCCAGGCAGGCCAGGTTGACGGGGCGCGTCGAGCCTGGCGCGGCGCTGCAACCGCTGCTGGTCAGCGCGCAATGGCTGGCACCGGGCGGCACCCAGGTGGCGCGTACTATCCGTTGGTAATCACCCCAGCTCAATAGCCTGTTAGGGGCGGATCTCGATCAGCGTGCCGTCTTTAACCAACGCCCAGACCTCGCGCATGTCGGCGTTCTTCATGGCGATGCAGCCCTCGGTCCAGTCCAGGGTATGGAAGAACCACTCGGGGTATTCGTCGTCCAGCGGCGTGCCGTGGATCATGATCATGCTGCCCGGTTTCACGCCGGCGGCCTTGGCCTGTGCCTGGTCACGGGCGTTGGGGTAGGAGATGTGCATGGACAGGTTGTACTTCTCGCTCTTGCGCCGCCAGTCGATCCAGTAGAAACCTTCCGGCGTGCGCAGGTCGCCCTCGCGCAGCTTGGCGCCGAGCGGCTGCTTGCCCAGGGAGATGCGATACGACTTGAGCGTCTTGCCCTGGCTGATCAGTTGCAGCCGGCGCTGGGATTTCTCCACCAATACCTTGTCGACGGTCGCCACGGGAGCGACGGGCGCAGTGGCGGCATGCCCGGCCAGGGCCAATGAGAAGAGCGTGAAGGCGAGCAACCAGCGCATGGGGATTTTCGACTGAGCAGATGGCCGGCGGGCGGCGGAGGCTCATTCTAAGGCAGGCGTATATAAGCGCCTAGGGGCAGGCGACCTGTGCATCGAATTGCCTGGGTAGCCTGGCGTAGCGCGCAGCGAAACCCAATCCCGGGTATCGCTGCGTTCAACGTCAGGCTACGGCGTACCTATCAGGAAAGCGACGGCAGTTCGTTGGGGCGCAGGTCGAACACCAGCACTTCGGCCTGCTGGCCATGGCTCAGGTGCAGCTCGCGCACGTCGCGCAGGCGCACACCATCACCGGCCTGCAACTGCTCGCCGTTGAGCTGAACGCTGCCGCGGGCCACATGAACGTAGGCGTAGCGGTTGTCGTCCAGTTGCAGATGAGCCTGCTCGTCAGCGTCGAACAGCCCGGCGTACACCCGCGCATTCTGCCGTACGCTCAGCGAGCCATCGGCGCCATCCGGCGAGATGATCAGCTGCAGGCGGCCGCGTTTCTGCGCTTCGCTGAAGTGCTCCTGCTGGTAGCGTGGCTCGGCCTGGCGCTCGCTCGGCACGATCCAGATCTGCAGGAAGTGCACCGGCTCGCTGGGCGAGTGGTTGAATTCGCTGTGCGACACACCGGTACCGGCGCTCATCAGCTGCACGTCGCCGGGGCGGATCACCGAGCCGGTGCCCAGGCTGTCCTTGTGCTCCAGGGCGCCTTGCAGCACGTAGGAGAAGATCTCCATGTTGCGGTGCGGGTGCTCGCCGAAGCCCTGGCCGGCGCTGACGGTGTCGTCATTGATCACCAGCAGGTCGGAGAAGCCACGCTCCTTCGGGTTGTTGTAGCTGGCGAACGAGAAGGTGTGGAAGGAGTTGAGCCAGCCATGGTTGGCATGGCCACGGTCGGTCGCTTTACGGATAGCCAGCATGATGAATCCTCCGGTTGATGAGTGCGGCCTTGGTCGGCGGCATGGAGGTGATCTTACTTGCTGTCGGGAGATTGATTAACCGGCTGTAAATGGACTTATTGTCCTATTGAGGTTGACGGTTTCAGGCGCTCAGGTGCTCGATCTGCTGCTTGATGAAATCCGAGAACACCTGCACTGCGCGGACGGATTGTCGGTGCTGTGGATACACCGCATACACCGCCGCCGAGGCCGGCCAGTGCTGATCGAGGATCGGCAGCAGTGCGCCGCTGTCCAGGGCCTGGCCGACGATGAAGGTGGGCAGGTAGGCGATGCCCATGCCGGCGACGGCCGCATCGCGGATCAGCTCGCCGTTGTTGGCGCGCAACTGGCCGCGCATGCTCAGGCTCCTGGGTTTGCCGGCCTCGCGCAGGCGCCATTCCACGTGGCGGCTGTGGCCGTAGAGCAGGCAGGCATGCTGCTGCAGTTCGTCGAGGTTGGCCGGCGTGCCGTGTTCCTCGAGGTAAGCGGGGCTGGCGCAGAGGATGGTCTGCATGTCGGTCAGGCGCTTGGCGATCAGGCTGGAGTCTTCCAGGGTGCCGATGCGGATCGACATGTCGTAGCCATCGGCGAGCAGGTCGACGGCGCGGTCGTTGAGGTCGATCTCCAGGTTGATGTGCGGGTGTTGCTGCATGAACAGCGGCAGCACCTGGCTCAGGTGCAGGGTGGCGAAGGTCATCGGCGCGCTGACCCGCAGGGTGCCGCGCAGGGAAGCGCCCTGGGCCGAGACCAGCTCCTGGGCATCGCGCAGGTCGGCGAGGATGGTGGTGGCCTTGTCGTACAGCAGCAAGCCCAGTTCGGTGGCCTGCAGGCGGCGCGTGGTACGGTTGAGCAGGCGCACGCCAAGCAGCGCTTCCAGGGCGGCGACGCGGCGGCTGACGTACTGTTTGGTCACCCCGAGGGTGTCGGCGGCAGCGGTGAAGCTGCCCGCGTCCAGGGTGGTGACGAACAGGCGCAGGTCTTCGACGTTCATGGGCTTCTCATCGGTTGGCCTGCGATTATTACCGGGTGCGTGGGCTTCGCGCCATCGGCTATCCTCGGCGTCTGCCTCAACTGCCCAGGACGCCTCGATGTTCACCAGCAAGTTGCCCGCTGTCGGCACCACCATCTTCACCACCATGTCCCAGTTGGCGGCCCAGACCGGCGCCATCAACCTGTCCCAGGGCTTCCCAGATTTCGATGGCCCAGAGGCGCTGCGCGAGGCGCTGGCCCGGCATGTGGCGGCGGGGCACAACCAGTACGCGCCGATGACCGGCCTGCCGGCGCTGCGTGAGCAGATCGCCGTGAAGATCGAGGGGCTGTACGGTCGCAAGGTCAGTGCGGACAGCGAAGTGACCGTCACGCCGGGCGCCACCCAGGCGATCTTCTGCGCGATCCAGGCGCTGATTCATCCGGGCGACGAGGCGATCGTCTTCGACCCCTGTTACGACAGCTACGACCCCAGCGTGACCCTGGCCGGCGGGCGTTGCATCCATGTGCCGCTGGCCGAGGGTAGTTTCGCCATCGACTGGCAACGCCTGGAAGCGGCGCTGAGCCCGCGCACCCGGTTGATCGTGCTCAACACACCGCACAACCCCAGCGGCGCGCTGATCGGCCGCGCCGAGCTGGACCGCCTGGCCGCGCTGATCCGCGACCGTGACATCCATATCCTCAGCGATGAAGTCTACGAGCACCTGGTGTTCGACGGCCGCCAGCACGCCAGCGTCCTGGCCCATGACGAGCTGTATGCACGGGCTTTGGTGGTCAGCTCGTTCGGCAAGACCTACCACGTCACCGGCTGGAAGACCGGTTATGTGGTGGCGCCGCCGGCGCTGAGTGCCGAGCTGCGCAAGGTGCACCAGTACGTCAGTTTCTGTGGCGTCACGCCGCTGCAATACGCATTGGCCGACTTCATGGCCACCTGCCCGGAACATGTGGCCGAGCTGCCGGCGTTCTACCAGGCCAAGCGCGACCTGTTTTGCGACCTGCTGGCCGGTTCGCGTTTCACCTTCACGCGCACGCCGGGCACCTATTTCCAGCTGGCCGATTATTCGGCGATCCGCCCGGAGCTGGACGACGTGGCCATGGCCCAATGGCTGACCCGCGAGCATGGCGTGGCGGCGATTCCGGTGTCGGTATTCAGCGAGCGGCCGGACCCGGCACAGCGGCTGGTGCGCTTCTGCTTCGCCAAGCGCGAGGACACCCTGCGCCAGGCCGCGGAAAAACTCAGCGCCATCTAGCGCCTTGTAGGGTGGACAACCGCGAAGCGTTGTCTACCGCTTGGCATGCGATATCACGGAGGGCTATCCATGAGCAAACAAGACCACCTCGAACTGGCGCTGATCCAGAGTGACCTCGCCTGGCACGACCCGGCGGCCAATCGCGGCCACTTCGAGACGCAGCTGCAGCAGGCCGCGGGCGCCGATCTGGTGATCCTGCCGGAGATGTTCAGCACCGGCTTTTCCATGCAGTCGGCCGAGCTGGCCGAACCGGAAAACGGCCCCACCAGCCAGTGGCTCAGGGAGCAGGCGCAGCGCTTGAATGCGGTGATCACTGGCAGCCTGATCATCCAGGCCGCCGATGGCAGCTACCGCAATCGCCTGCTGTGGGCGCGGCCGGACGGTTCGCTGGCCCATTACGACAAGCGCCACCTGTTTCGCATGGCCGGCGAACACCAGCACTATGCCGCCGGCGAGCGCCAGGCGGTGTTCGAGGTCAAGGGTTGGCGGGTGCGCCCGCTGATCTGCTACGACCTGCGCTTCCCGGTATGGAGCCGCGATGCCAAGGGCACCGACCTGCTGCTCTACACCGCCAACTGGCCAGCAGCGCGACGCCTGCACTGGAACCGCCTGCTACCGGCGCGCGCCATCGAAAACCTCTGCTACGTGGCAGCAGTCAATCGCATCGGCGTGGACGGCAAGGGCCACCCCTACAGCGGCGATTCCCAGGTGCTGGATTTCCAGGGCGACAGCCTGCTCGATGCCGGAGGCAAGGCCGGCGTGTTCCATCAGCGCCTCGACGGCGCGGCCCTGGCCGCCTACCGCGAGCGCTTCCCGGCGCATCAGGATGCCGATCCGTTCGAGTTTCGCTGAGCCAGAAACGCCACCGGCCCGGCTCGCAAGGGCGAGACCGGGCCGGTGTGCGATCAGCTGCTCGCGTTACGCCGCGCTCTGATCCTTGGCCAGGGAGGCCATGTCGATCACGAAGCGGTACTTCACGTCACTCTTGAGCATGCGTTCAAAGGCTTCGTTGATGTTCTGGATGTCGATCATTTCGATGTCCGAGACGATGTTGTGTTCGGCGCAGAAGTCGAGCATTTCCTGGGTTTCGGCGATGCCGCCGATCAGCGAGCCGGCCAGGCGGCGGCGCTTGAGGATCAGGCTGAACACTTCCGGCGACGGGTGTGGCGAGTCCGGTGCGCCGACCAGGGTCATGGTGGCGTCGCGCTTGAGCAGGCCGAGGAAGGCATCCAGGTTGTGCGGCGCCGCGACGGTGTTGAGGATGAAGTCGAAGCTGTTGGCGTGGGCGGCCATCTCGTCGGCGTTCTTCGACACCACCACTTCGGCGGCGCCCAGGCGCAGGGCGTCTTCACGCTTGTTCGGCGAGGTGGTGAACAGCACCACATGGGCGCCCATGGCCGCGGCGATCTTCACGGCCATGTGGCCAAGGCCACCGAGGCCGACCACGCCGACCTTGTCGCCTTTTTTGACGTTCCACTGGCGCAGCGGCGAGTAGGTGGTGATGCCGGCGCAGAGCAGCGGCGCAACGGCGGCCAAGTTCTCGGTGTGGCGGATGCGCAGCACGAATTTCTGGTCGACGACGATGTTGTCCGAGTAACCACCGTAGGTGTTCTCCCCACCGAACATCGGGCCGTTGTAGGTACCGGTGAAGCCGGCTTCGCAATATTGCTCCAGGCCTTCCGAGCACGACGGGCAGCTCTGGCAGCTGTCGACCATGCAGCCAACGCCGGCCAGATCGCCGACCTTGAAGTTCGTGACGTTGCTGCCCACGGCCGTCACCTTGCCGACGATTTCGTGGCCGGGTACCGAGGGGTACAGGGTGTTCTTCCACTCGTTGCGCGCGGTGTGCAGGTCGGAGTGGCAAACGCCGCAGTAGAGGATGTCGATCTGCACGTCGTTGGCGCCGACGGCGCGGCGCTGGAAGCGGTAGGGCGCGAGAGGTTTGCTGGAGTCCTGGGCGGCGTAGCCGAGAATGGTGGTCATGGGCAATTCCTGTCGTCTGTCAATCAGCGGCTTGTGGCCGCGTGGGTGGGTAAGCGTAGTGCAGCCCTGTGTCGGGTCGATTGCACAATCCTGTCGCTGTCTGTCCTGATCCTGCGTTTTTAGGAGGTGCAGGCAGGTGGATGGTTCCCGTGCCCTGCCTGCGGGCTGGTTCTAATTCGCCTGCCCACGCTCTGCCCGGGTCTAGCACCAGGCGTGATGACGGCGTGGTTAACGCCGCGCAGAGGGATCGGCTAGCGACTGTTGAGGCGCGCGCGCAGCAGCGGGGTGAGTTCGTCGAACAGCGCCTGTACCGAGCGTAGTGCCAGGCAGTCGGGGCGGGTCAGCAGCCACAGGTGGGTGTCACAATCAACCAGGGCCTCGCTCAGGCGCTCCACGCCATCCAGGCTGCGGGCCATGAAGTCGGGCAGGGCGGCGATGCCCAGGCCGGCCTGCACCAGGGTGGCGACCGCCGACATGCTGCTGCAGCGGTAGCGTGGCACCAGGCTGGGGTGCACCTGATGGCGCCAGGCCACGGTGATGTGGTCGGGCATCGAGTCGTCCGGGGCGATCCACGGCACCGAGGTGGGGGCCTGCACAAAGGCGTCGCGGTGTTCCGGGCGGCCGTAGATGTAATAGGCGGTATGGCCGAGTTGACGGCCAACCAGGTGTTCGGGCGGCGCGTTGGACAGGCGCAGGGCGATGTCCGCGTCGCGGCGGCTGAGGTTGGCGAAGGTGTTGGTGGTGGCCAGCTCCAGCGACAGCGCCGGGTAGCGCGGCATCAATTCGGCCAGGCTCGGCAGCAGCAGGTTCTGCAGTACCGCATCGGTGCAGGTCAGGCGCACGGTGCCACTGATGACTTTCTCGCCCTGCTGCAGGGCGATGCGCGCGGCATCCAGCGCCTGTTCGGCGCGCTCGGCCTGCTCGGCCAGGGCCTGGGCGCTCTGGTTCGGCATGTAGCCGCGGCGGCTCTTCTCGAACAAGGCGATGCCAAGGTTGGCCTCCAGCTTGCGGATGGCCCGGAACACCGTCGACACATCCACCTGCAATTGCTCGGCGGCCCGTGCCAGAGAACGGCCGCGCACCAGGGCGAGCACCAGGGCAAGGTCGACATGGCTGATCTGGTATTGCGTAGATGCAATCATAAATTGCTCTGTTGCCAGTATCGGTTGCGTGTGCGCCCACTTATACTCAAGGCGTTGCCTAGAATCAAATCCGCTAGCGGATACCCAGAATAATGAGGCGCCAAGGCTCGTGAGATGTCTTCCGCGGGCGCGCCGATGCGAAAGGATGTATTTCCCATGACTTCGGTTACCCCCCGTGTCGTTCAGCTCAACGAAGCGAACACCTTCCTCAAGGATCACCCCGAGATCCAGTACGTCGACCTGCTGATCACCGACATGAACGGTATCGTGCGTGGCAAGCGTGTCGAGCGCGCCAGCCTGCACAAGGTCTACGAAAAAGGCATCAACCTGCCGGCTTCGCTGTTCGCCCTGGACATCAACGGCTCCACAGTGGAAAGCACCGGCCTGGGTCTGGATATCGGCGACTCCGACCGGATCTGCTACCCGATCCCCGACACCCTGTGCAAGGAGCCGTGGCAGAAGCGCCCCACCGCGCAACTGCTGATGACCATGCACGAGCTGGACGGCCGCCCGTTCTTCGCCGACCCCCGTGAAGTGCTGCGCCAGGTGGTGGAGAAGTTCGACGAGTTGGGCCTGACCATTTGCGCCGCGTTCGAGCTGGAGTTCTACCTGATCGACCAGGAGAACGTGAACGGCCGTCCGCAGCCGCCGCGCTCGCCGATTTCCGGCAAGCGCCCGATCTCCACCCAGGTCTACCTGATCGACGATCTCGACGAGTATGTCGACTGCCTGCAGGACATGCTCGAAGCCGCCAAGGAGCAGGACCTGCCGGCCGACGCCATCGTCAAGGAAAGTGCCCCGGCGCAGTTCGAGGTCAACCTGCATCACGTCGAAGACGCCATCAAGGCCTGCGACTATGCGGTATTGCTCAAGCGCCTGATCAAGAACATCGCCTACGACCACGAGATGGATTCCACCTTCATGGCCAAGCCCTACCCGGGCCAGGCCGGTAACGGTCTGCATGTGCACATCTCGCTGCTCGACAAGAAAACCGGGCAGAACATCTTCGCCACCGACGACCCGGAACAGCACGCACCGCTGCGCCATGCCATCGCCGGGATCCTCGACACCATGCCGGCGTCGATGGCCTTCCTGTGCCCGAACGTCAACTCCTACCGCCGTTTCGGTGCGCAGTTCTATGTGCCGAACGCGCCAAGCTGGGGCCTGGACAACCGCACCGTGGCGGTGCGCGTGCCGACCGGCAGCAGCGATGCGATCCGCATCGAACACCGGGTGGCCGGCGCCGACGCCAACCCGTACCTGATGATGGCCTCGATCCTCGCTGGTATTCACCACGGCCTGACCAACAAGCTGGAGCCGGGCGCGCCCATCGAGGGCAACTCCTACGAGCAGCTCGAGCAGAGCCTGCCGAACAACCTGCGTGACGCCCTGCGTCAGCTGGACGAAAGCGAAGTGATGAACAAGTACATTCGCCCCGAATACATCGACATTTTCGTCGCCTGTAAGGAAGCGGAAATGCACGAGTTCGAGACCACCATTTCCGACCTCGAATACAACTGGTATCTGCATACCGTCTAAGGGAGTGATGAGCATGAGCATGACTCGCCAGGATTGGGAGCAGCGTTACCAGAGCCTGCGCATCGAGGGCCGGGCCTTTATCGACGGCAGCTATCGCGATGCCGTGGGCGGCGCGACCTTCGACAGCATCAGCCCGGTGGACGGGCGGCAGCTGGCCAGCGTGGCCAGCTGCATGGCCGAGGATGCCGAGCTTGCCGTCAAGGCCGCTCGCGACGTTTTCCAGCGCGGCGACTGGGCAAAGCTCGCCCCGGCGCAGCGCAAGCGTGTGTTGATCGCGTTTGCCGACAAGCTGCTGGCCAATGCCGAGGAACTGGCATTGCTGGAAACCCTCGACATGGGCAAGCCGATCAGCGATTCGCTGAGCATCGACGTGCCGGCGGCGGCCAACGCCATCCGCTGGAGCGCCGAGGCGGTCGACAAGCTGTATGACGAAGTGGCGCCCACGCCCCACGACCAGCTGGGTCTGGTGACCCGTGAGGCGGTCGGCGTGGTGGCGGCCATCGTGCCGTGGAACTTCCCGCTGCTGATGTCCAGCTGGAAGCTCGGCCCGGCGCTGGCTGCCGGCAACTCGGTGATCCTCAAGCCCTCCGAGAAATCGCCGCTGACCGCCATCCGTGTCGCCCAGCTGGCGCTGGAAGCCGGCATTCCGGCTGGCGTGTTCAACGTGTTGCCCGGTTACGGCCACACCGTGGGCAAGGCCCTGGCCCTGCACATGGATGTCGACACCATCGTGTTCACCGGCTCCACCAAGATCGCCAAGCAATTGATGATCTATGCCGGCGAGTCGAACATGAAGCGCGTGTGGCTGGAGGCCGGCGGCAAGAGCCCCAACATCGTCTTTGCCGATGCGCCGGACCTGCAGGCCGCCGCCGACGCAGCCGCCACCGCCATCGCCTTCAACCAGGGCGAAGTGTGCGTCGCCGGCTCGCGCCTGCTGGTGGAAAGCTCGATCAAGGAGCGCTTCCTGCCGATGGTGGTCGAGGCGCTGCAGAAGTGGAAGCCCGGTCATGCCCTGGAGCCGGACACCCGTGTCGGCGCGCTGGTCGACGACGGCCACCTGGCCAGCGTGCTGGGGTTCATCGAGTCCGGTCGCGAGGAGGGTGCGGAGATTCTCACCGGCGGCGAGCGGGCCCTGCAGGAGACCGGCGGCAGCTACGTGCAGCCGACCCTCTTCGCCGGTGTGAACAACGCCATGCGCATCGCCCGCGAGGAGATCTTCGGGCCGGTGCTGTCGGTGATCACCTTCGACAGCGACGAGGAAGCCATCCGCATCGCCAACGACACACCCTACGGCCTGGCCGCAGCGGTATGGACGCGCGACATCACCCGCGCCCACCGCACCGCACGGGCGTTGCGTGCCGGCAGCGTATGGGTGAACCAGTACGACGGCGGCGACATGACCGCACCGTTCGGCGGCTTCAAGCAATCGGGCAATGGCCGCGACAAGTCGCTGCATGCCTTCGACAAGTACACCGAACTGAAAGCCACCTGGATCAAGCTTTGAGAGTAGCAACCGGCCTCGCTTGGTCTCGAATGGATTTGCCCCAAGGCGGAGCATTGCAGTTAAGGAGTTTCACATGACTCAACACGTCGACAGTTACTACGCCGCCTCGCGCAACCCGCGGGTCGATTACCCAGCGCTCACCGAAGTCGTCGAGACCGATGTGTGCGTCATCGGTGCCGGTTACACCGGCCTTTCCACCGCGCTGTTCCTGCTGGAAAACGGTTTTCGCGTCACCGTGCTCGAGGCCGCCAAGGTCGGCTTCGGCGCCTCTGGGCGCAATGGCGGGCAGATCGTCAACAGCTACAGCCGCGATATCGACGTCATCGAGAAGCAGGTCGGCGCGCGCCAGGCCCAACTGCTTGGCGAGATGGCCTTCGAAGGCGGGCGCATCATCCGTGAGCGGGTCGCCAAGTACGGCATCCAGTGCGACCTGAAGGACGGTGGCGTGTTCGCCGCCATCACCGGCAAGCAGCTGGGCCACCTCGAAGCCCAGAAGAAGCTGTGGGAGCGCTACGGCCATACCCAGCTGGAACTGATGGACGAGCGGCGCATTCGCGAAGTGGTCGGCACCGACCGCTATGTCGGCGGCATGCTGGACATGAGCGGCGGTCATATCCATCCGCTCAACCTGGCCCTGGGTGAAGCCGCTGCGGTGGCATCCCTGGGTGGCGCGATCTACGAGCAGAGCCCGGCGACCCGCATCGACCGCGGCCCGCAGCCGGTAGTGCACACACCGAACGGGCAGGTGAAGGCCAAGTTCGTGGTGGTGGCCGGTAACGCCTACCTGGGCGGGTTGATGCCGGAACTGGCGGCCAAGTCTATGCCCTGCGGCACCCAGGTGCTGACCACCGAGCCGCTGTCGGACGAACTGGCCCACAGCTTGTTGCCGCAGGATTACTGCGTGGAAGACTGCAACTACCTGCTCGACTACTACCGCCTCAGCGCCGACAAGCGCCTGATCTACGGCGGCGGTGTGGTCTACGGTGCGCGCGACCCGGCGGACATCGAAGCGATCATCCGCCCCAAGCTGCTCAAGACCTTCCCGCAGCTCAAGGACGTGAAGATCGATTACACCTGGACCGGCAACTTCCTGCTGACCCTGTCGCGCCTGCCCCAGGTCGGCCGCATCGGCGAGAACATCTACTACTCCCAGGGCTGCAGCGGCCACGGCGTGACCTACACGCACCTGGCCGGCAAGGTGCTGGCCGAGGCGCTGCGTGGCCAGGCCGAGCGTTTCGACGCCTTTGCCGGGCTGCCGCATTACCCGTTCCCGGGTGGGCAGCTGCTACGCGTGCCGTTCACGGCCCTGGGCGCCGTTTACTACCAGCTGCGTGACCGCCTGGGCATCTGATGCTGCGTCTGCCGGCGCACGCCGTCGGCAGGCTTTTCCGGAGAGAACACCATGACCCGCATGCCCCTGATCGGCGTGACTGCCTGCCGGCAGCAACTCGGCAAATACGATTCGCACACGGTCGGCGACAAGTACGTCGAAGCGGCGGCCCATGCCGGCTTGCCGCTGGTGCTGCCGGCACGCAGCACGCCGAGCGACCCAGAGCAGTTGCTCGAGCAGCTCGACGGCATCCTGTTCACCGGCTCGCCGTCCAACGTCGAGCCCCGGCATTACCAGGGCGCGCCGAGCCTGGAAGGTACCCAGCACGACCCGAGCCGTGACGCCAACACCTTGCCGCTGCTGCGCTTGGCGATCGCCAAGGGGGTGCCGGTGTTCTGCATCTGCCGCGGCTTCCAGGAGCTCAACGTGACCCTGGGCGGCACCCTGCACCAGCGCGTGCAGGAGCTTCCGGGCTACCTGGATCACCGCGAGCCGCAGCGCGATTCGGTGGCCGAGCAGTACGCGCCGCAGCATGCGGTCAGCGTGCAGCCGGGTGGGCTGTTCGAGCGGATCGGCCTGCCGGCGCAGTTCCAGGTCAACTCGCTGCACAGCCAGGGCATCGATCGCCTGGCCGAGCGCCTGCGTGTCGAGGCGTTGGCGCCCGATGGCCTGGTTGAAGCCGTATCGATTGCCGACTCGGCGGGCTTTCTGATCGGCGTGCAATGGCACCCGGAATGGCGCTTCAGCGAAAACCCCGAATCGCTGGCCCTGTTCCAGGCATTCCGCGATGCCTGCCAGGCCTACGCCAGGGCGCGCGACGCCCGCTGAGTCCGCCCGGAGCCCGCTCGGGTTCCGGTTGCTCTGACCTGAACGGGTCGGGATCTCCCGCAGGCCCCTGGCCGTCGGCCGCAGCCGCTGGCTTGGCGCTGCTCGCCGTGGAGATCCTGACCACGTTCGGCAAAACAATTCCAAGACGATGGCAGAGACTTATGAGTGATTACCCAGATGCGTCGGCATCGCCCGTAAAGGCCGCTCCTGTGGCCGGTGCGGCCGCTGTGATTTCCGGCAAGGGCCTGGCCCAGGGCAAGGTCGGGTTGTTGGCCTGCGTGGTGTTGGGCATCTCCACCATCGCGCCGGTGTATACCCTGACCGGCGCCCTGGGCCCGACCGTGCGTGAGGTCGGGGTGTACCTGCCAGCGGTATTCATCGTCGGCTTCTTGCCGATGCTGCTGGTCGCCTTGGGCTACCGCGAGCTGAACGCCGCGGAGCCGGACAGCGGCACCTCGTTCACCTGGTCGGCGCGTGCTTTCGGGCCGATGATCGGCTGGATCGGCGGCTGGGGGCTGGTCACCGCCACCACCATCGTGCTGTCCAACCTGGCCGGCATCGCGGTGGACTTCTTCTACCTGTTTCTCGCCCAGCTGACCGGCCTGGACTGGCTGGCCGACCTGACCCGCAACCTGCTGGTGAATATCGTCACCTGCTGCGTGTTCATCGCCATGGCGGTGTGGGTCTGTTGCCGCGGCATCGGCATGACCATGAGTGTGCAGTACACCCTGGTGGCGCTGCAGCTGGTGGTGCTGATCGGCTTTTCCATTGCCGCGTTCGTCGCCTCGCCGGACAGCTCGCCAGTGGTGTTTCACCCCGAGTGGTTCAACCCGTTCAACATCGATTCGTTCTCCGCCTTCGCGGCAGGCCTGTCGCTGTCGATCTTCATCTTCTGGGGCTGGGACGTGTGCCTGACGGTCAGTGAAGAGTCGGTGGGCAGCGAGAAGGTGCCGGGGCGCGCGGCGACCATCACCGTGCTGCTGATCCTCGCCCTCTATCTGTTCACCGCGGCCGCCACCCTGCAGTTCGCGGGTACCGGCGACACCGGCCTTGGCCTGGGCAATGCGCAGATCCAGGAGAACGTCTTCGCCCACCTGGCCGGCCCGGTGATGGGGCCGCTGGCGATCCTCATGTCCATCGCGGTGCTGGCCAGCACCGCGGCGTCGCTGCAGTCGACCTTCATATCGCCGGCACGCACGTTGCTCGCCATGGGCTACTACCGCGCGGTACCAAAGCGTTTCGCCAGCGTGCATCCGCTGTCGCAAACGCCGCGTTACGCGACCATCGCCGCCGGCATCGCCACCGCGGTGTTCTACGTGACCATGCGCACCCTGAGCGAGAACGTGCTGGCCGACACCATCACGGCCCTGGGCATGATGATCTGCTTCTACTACGCGCTGACCGCCTTCGCCTGCGTCTGGTACTTCCGCCACAGCCTGTTCGACAGCGCGCGGCACTTCTTCATGCGCGGCCTGTGCCCGCTGGTGGGCGCGGTGATGCTGTCGATCATTTTCTGGCAGACCACCTTCGACAGCATGTCGCCGGACTTCGGCAGCGGCTCGCACATCGGTGGCCTCGGCCTGGTGTTCGTGATCGCCGTGGTGATCCTGCTGCTGGGCCTGGTACTGATGTTCATCGCCCGCTGGCAGGCGCCAGCGTTCTTCATGGGCAACACCCTGCAGCGGCAGATGAAGTCCGTAAAAGCAGAGCTGTAGCCTGGCGTTGAGCGTAGCGATACCCAGGGCAATTCCCGGGTGTCGCTGCGCTCGACCCGGGCTACAAATGCGTTGTTTCAGAAACGACAAAGGGACGCCGCAGCGTCCCTTTGTCGTTTACCGCAGGCTGCTTATCAGGCGGCCTGGGTCTTTTCCTCGGCTTGTTTCACCGCGCGGTTAAGGGCGCTGAACAGCGCGCGGAAGCTCGCCGTGGTGATGTTCTCGTCGATGCCGATGCCGTGCAGCGGGCGCTGGCCATCGAGACGGATCTCGATGTAGCAGGCCGCCTTGGCGTTGGCGCCGCCACCAATGGCGTGCTCGTGGTAGTCCATCACCTCGACGGCGACCGGCAGGCTCGAGGCCAGGGCTTCCAGCGCGCCCTTGCCCGAACCGCTCCAGCGCTGTTCCTGGCCGTTGACCTGCACCTTGGCCTCGACGCGGCTTTCACCGTTCTCTTCTTCCAGGCGATGGCCCTTCAGCTCGTAGGGCGAGGTGGCCTTGAGGTATTCGCTGTCGAGCAGCTTGTGGATCTGCGAGGCGGTCATTTCCAGGCCCAGGCGATCGGTTTCCTTCTGCACCACCTGGCTGAACTCGATCTGCATGCGGCGCGGCAGGTTGATGCCGTATTCCTGCTCGAGCAGGAAGGTGATGCCGCCTTTGCCGGACTGGCTGTTGACGCGGATCACCGCCTCGTAGTCGCGGCCGATGTCGGCGGGGTCGATCGGCAGGTACGGCACTTCCCACAGCGCACCTTCCTGCTGCTGGGCGAAGCCCTTGCGGATGGCGTCCTGGTGCGAGCCGGAGAAGGCGGTGTGCACCAGGTCACCGACGTACGGATGACGCGGGTGTACCGGCAGCTGGTTGCAGTCCTCGACCACCTTGCGCACCGCGTCGATGTCGGAGAAATCCAGCTGCGGGTTGACGCCCTGGGTGTAGAGGTTCAGCGCCAGGGTCACCAGGCAGACGTTGCCGGTGCGCTCGCCGTTACCGAACAGGCAGCCTTCGACGCGATCGGCGCCGGCCATCACCGCCAGCTCCGAAGCGGCCACGCCGGTGCCGCGGTCATTGTGGGTATGCACGCTGATCAGCACGCTGTCGCGGCGGTCGACGTGGCGGCCGAACCATTCGATCTGGTCGGCGTAGTTGTTCGGCGTGGCGCACTCGATGGTCGCCGGCAGGTTGAGGATCAGCGAGTTGGCCGGAGTCGGCTGGAACACCTCGATCACCGCGTTGCACACCTCGACGGCGAAGTCGATCTCGGTGCTGCTGAACACTTCCGGCGAATACTCGAAGCCCCACTGGGTCTCAGGCGCAGCAGCGGCCAGGCGCTTGATGGTGGTGCCGGCGGAAACGGCGATGGCTTTGACGCCGGCCTTGTCCTGGTTGAAGACGATCTTGCGGAAGCTCGGTGCGCAGGCGTTGTAGTAGTGGACGATGGCCTTCTTGGCGCCCTTGAGGGACTCGAAGGTGCGCTCGATAAGGTCGTCACGGGCCTGGGTCAGTACCTGGATGGTCACGTCGTCCGGGATGTGGCCGCCTTCGATCAGCTCGCGCACGAAGTCGAAGTCGGTCTGCGAGGCGGACGGGAAGCCCACTTCGATTTCCTTCAGGCCGACCTGCACCAGGCATTTGAAGAAGCGCATCTTCTTCTCGGCATCCATCGGCTCGATCAGCGACTGGTTGCCGTCACGCAGGTCGGTGGACAGCCAGATCGGCGCCTTGTCGATGATCTTGTCCGGCCAGGTGCGGTCGGGAATCTGGATCTGGGTGAACGGGCGGTACTTCTGCGAAGGGTCTTTGAGCATGCTCATGAATCAATCCTGAAGGCGAGGGCCCGCGTGGGCCGTGCTGAAAAAAACAGAGAAATCGAAAGGCGAGAAAAGGCGGCCGGCAGACCCTACCGCAGTCGCTGCGCGACGAGGCAGAGATTGGCGTGTTGCCGCAGCAGGATGAGGGTCTGGGAGATAGTCATGGGCTCAACCCTAACCATTGAGGGTAAAGCTGGCAAGCCTGTGTTGAAAATTGGTGAAAACCACCAAGGTGAACTCCTTGGTGGTTTTTTATTGCGGCTAAAAAGCGTTTTCAGCTTGTCGGTTGCGCAGCGTTTTCAGCTGGTGTCGGTGCGTGCAGGTTGGGACGCAGCTCGCGCATGTCCGCCCCACTCGGGTGCTGGAACACCCGCAGGCCGAACTCCGGCAGGATCGCCAGCAGGTGGTCGAAGATATCCGACTGGTAGCCTTCGTAAGCCGCCCAGGCCACGGTATTGGTGAAGCAGTAAAGCTCCAGTGGCAGGCCGTCGGCGGTGGGTTGCAGCTGGCGCACCAGCAGGGTCATGTCCTGGTTGATGCCGCGGTGCTGGCGCAAATAGAGCTCGACGTAGGCGCGGAAGGTGCCGATGTTGGTCACCCGCCGGGTGTTGGCCGGCTCCTGGGCCGCTTCGGCCAGTTCGGTGTTCCAGCTCAGCAGCTCGCTCTGCTTGCTGCTCAGGTACTGGCCGAGCAGCAGGAAGCGCTGCAGGCGGGCGATTTCGTCGGGGCTCAGGAAGCGCACGCTGGTCTGGTCCAGGTACAGGCAGCGCTTGATACGCCGCCCGCCGGATTCCTGCATGCCACGCCAGTTCTTGAACGGGTCGCTGATGAAGCGTTTGGTCGGGATGGTGGTGATGGTCTTGTCGAAGTTCTGCACCTTGACCGTGTGCAGGGCGATGTCGATCACATCGCCGTCGGCGTTGAGCTGCGGCATCTCGATCCAGTCGCCGACGCGGATGATGTCGCTGGAGGAAATCTGCACGCTGGCGACCAGCGACAGCAGGGTGTCCTGGAAGATCAGCATCAGCACCGCGGCCATGGCACCGAGGCCGGAGAGCAGGATCAGCGGCGAGCGATCGATCAGCGCGGCCACCATCAGGATCGCCGCGATGGCGTAGATGACGATGGTCACCACCTGGATGTAACCCTTGATGGGCTTCAGGTGAGCGTTGGGGCGGCGCTGGTAGAGCATGTTGATCAGGTTCAGCACGCCGCCGATGGCCAGGGCGATGGTGAGGATGATGAACGCGCTGCAGACGTTCTCCACCACCGTGACCACGGCCTCGGGCAGGTGCGGGATCACCTTGATGCCACTGGTGAGGATCAGTGCCGGCACGATATTGGCCAGGCGGCGTACCACGTGGGAGTCGCCGAGTATCTTGTCCTGGCCGACGCTGGTCGAGCGCAGTGCCCGGTAGAGGCCGCGCACCAGAATGCGCTTGACCACCCAGTTGGCGATCCAGGCACCGAGAATCAGCAGGCTCAGGCTGATCAGGGTGTGCAACTCCGGGTATTGCTGAAGCCACTTGAGGGTGGCCTGGTAGTGTTCGTTCATCGCGTCTCTCGCTGGTTTCATGACCCCCATCGCCGGTGCGCCGGGCGATAGCGCGCGTACCTTAGCAAACCCAGGTTGCCGGCGGGTATCTGCGCATCTCTGGTAACCATTGGCTCAGCTGATGCGCAGGCAGCGCTGGGGCGCAGGGGATGATCGACGCGGTGCACGCCGCCGCTCACGCCGTCACTTGGCGTAGGCGTACTCGCCGCCTTTTTCCAGGGCGCGTTGGTAGGCGGGGCGGGCGTGGATGCGTTCGAGAAAGGCGCTGAGGCGCGGGCGGCTGGCGTCCAGGCCGGCGCGAGCGGCAGCGGCTTCGAGCGGAAAGCTCAGCTGGATATCGGCGGCGCTGAACGCTTCGCCGGCGAACCAGGTGCGCTCTCCCAGCTCGCCTTCCAGGTAATCCAGGTGCAGCTTGAGTTGCGGGGCGACGAAGGCGTTCTTGACCTTCTGGGCGATGCCCCGGGCGACGGGTTTGACGAAGAACGGCATCGGGCTGCTTTCCAGCTTGTCGAACACCAGCTTGAGCAGCAGCGGCGGCATGGCCGAACCTTCGGCGTAGTGCAGCCAGTAATTGCAGCGCAGGCGTTCCGGGCTATCGGCAGGGGGCAGCAGGTGCGGGCCGTAGCGGTTGGCGAGGTAGTCGATGATGGCGCCGGATTCGGCCAGCGTAAGGTCGCCGTCGGTGACCACCGGCGACTTGCCCAGCGGATGCACGGCGCGCAGTTCCGGCGGAGCGAGCATGGTCTTGGGGTCACGCTCGTAGCGCTTGATCTGGTAGTCGACGCCCAGCTCTTCGAGCAGCCAGAGGATGCGCTGCGAGCGCGAGTTGTTCAGGTGGTGGACGGTGATCATGGTGGCTCCTTGGAGAGGTCGCGCAATCGCCGGTCAGCGAGTCGCGTCAGGTTAGCCGCGAACGGGTGATGCTGCCGCCCTATATTGGCTCAGGGCTTGAACGCGCCAATGAAGATCGCCGGGTCGACCCGCGCATCGTTGAGGCTGACGTTCCAGTGCAGGTGTGGGCCGGTGGCGCGGCCGGTGGCGCCGACCTTGCCGAGCACGCCGCCGCGCGGCAGCTCGTCGCCGACCTTCACACCGATCTCCGAGAGGTGGCAGAACATGCTGATCAGGCCCTGGCCGTGGTCGACGAACACCGTCTTGCCGTTGAAGAAGTAGTCGCCCACCAGGATCACCTTGCCGGCCGCCGGTGCCTTGATCGGCGTGCCGCGGTTGGCGGCGAAATCCAGCCCCGAGTGCGGGTTGCGTTCTTCACCATTGAAGAAGCGGCGCAGCCCGAAGGGGCTCGACAGGGGCCCGTTGACCGGTTTGTCGAACAGCAGGTTGCTCGGCTGGCGCGGGCTGAACTGCCGGTAGGCGCGGGTCTGCTCGGCCAGTTCCTTTTCGATGCGCGCAAGGTTCTTGGCGTTGGGATTGACCTGCTGCTGGTTCTTGATGGTGATGCGCTGCTCGACGTACTGCTTGCTGCCCACCTGGAAACTCAGGCGCTGGCCGGCGGATTCGATCTGCTGGGTGCCCGGTTTGACGCTCAACGGGATGCCGACGATGGCGATCCAGCGCAGCCCGTCCTCTTTTACCACCAACACCGGCTTGCCCTGATAGGTGGCGCTGGGCGCACTGGCGCTGTTGCCCAGGTCGACCACCGCTACGCCGCCCGGCACCGGCTTGTTGAGCAGCCGGCTGATAAAGCCTTCGGCGTGGGCGGGCAGGGCGAGGCACAGAGTGAAGAGCAACAGCAGGGAGCGCATGGGGTGTCCTTATCGGTATCAGTCCAGCAGCGAAAGCGTGACCGGGGCGAGGTGATTGTCTTCGACGCGCACTTGCAGTTCGCCTTCGCCCAGGCGCGCCTTGAGGCGCTGCCCGGGCTGGGTGGCGGCGGCGCTGCGAATCGCCCGGCCGCGCTCGTCGAGCAGAATGCTGTAGCCACGCCCCAGGGTTGCCAGCGGGCTGACCACATGCAGCGTCTGCATCTGGCTCTGCAGCAGCAGGTGGCGCGCCTTGAGGCCTTCCTTCATCGCCCGCGGCAGGCGCTCGGCCAGGCTGTCGAGGCGCTGGCGCAGCAACGTGAGATGGCGCCCGGGGTGTTGACCGGCCAGGCGGGCCTGCAATTGAGCCAGCTTGTGGCTGCGTTGATTGAGCTGCTGGGTGAAGGCGCGGCGCAGGCGCATGTCCAGATCGTCGAGGCGCTGGGCCTGCTGACGCAGCCGCTCGCCGGGATGGCGCATGCGCCGGGTCAGGCCATCGAGGCGCATGCGCTCGCGGGCCAGGCGGCCGTTCATCGCCAGGGTCAGGCGCCGTTGCAACACGCTGACGCGCTGGGTCAGATCGTTGCTGTGCGGTGCCAACAGCTCGGCGGCGGCCGATGGTGTAGGCGCACGCACGTCGGCGACGAAGTCGCTGATCGACACATCGGTCTCATGGCCTACCGCGCTGACGATGGGCGTCACGCAGGCGGCCACGGCGCGGGCCACGGCTTCCTCGTTGAAGCACCAGAGGTCTTCCAGCGAGCCGCCGCCGCGGGCCAGGATCAAGGCATCGAAGCCCTGGGCATCGGCCAGCTTCAGCGCGCGGACGATCTGCGCCGTGGCCTCGCGGCCCTGCACAGCGGTGGGAATCAGGCTCAGCTCGACCTGCGGGGCGCGGCGGCGGAACACGCTGATGATGTCGCGGATCACCGCGCCGGTCGGCGAGCTGACGATGCCGATACGCCGCGGGTGGGCGGGCAGGGCGCGTTTGCTTTCGGCGGCGAACAGGCCTTCGGCGCCGAGCTTTTCCTTCAGCGCCTCGAAGGCCAGGCGCAGGGCGCCGTCGCCAGCGGGCTCCACGGCGTCGAGAATCAGCTGGTAGTCGCCCCGGCCCTCGAACAGCGAGACCTTGCCGCGCACCTTCACCGCCAGGCCGTCGCGCAGCGCCTGGCGCACCCGAGCGGCGTTCTGCCGGAACAGCGCGCAACGCACCTGGGCCTGGCTGTCCTTGAGGGTGAAGTAGATATGCCCGGAGGCCGGCCGCGCGAGGTTGGAAATCTCGCCCTCGACCCAGATGCCCCCGAAGACATCTTCGAGCAACAGGCGCGCGCGGTTGTTGAGCTGGCTGACGCTGAGCACCTCGCGGTCGAGGTTCAGGCGTTGGAACGGGTCTTTGATCATGGCCGGCATGATAAGCCGAGCCGCGTACATGGCGAAACCGCGGTCGACCGGCGTCTCGCCAGAGGCCAGGGCAGCGGCATAGGCACAGGCCGGCTGGTCGTCACTCAGCCCTGGTTCTCGGCCTTGAGAAAATCCACGAAGGCGCGCAGCGGCGAAGGCACGTGGCGGCGATCGTTGTAGTACAGATACGGGCCGTCGAAGCCCTGCCACCAGTGCTCCAGTACCGGTATCAGCGCGCCCTGCGCGAACAGCGGGCCCAGGTACTCCTCGAAGGTGTAGATGATGCCGACGCCGGCCACGGCAGCGCCCACCTCCAGATCCTGGGACGACGACAGCAGCGGCCCCTGGGGCGGCACGCGGACGGTCTCGCCGTCCTTTTCCAACTCCCAGACGCCCAGCTTGCCGCTCTCGAAGCGGTGGCCGATCAGGCGGTGTTCGAGCAGGTCACGCGGGTGCTGCGGCATGCCGTGGCGTGCCAGATAGGCCGGCGAGGCGCCGGCCACGAAGCGCTGCCGGCGTGGCCCGATGGGCACCGCGATCATGTCCTTGGCCAGGCTTTCCTCGTAGCGCACACCGGCATCAAAGCCGCCCGCGACCACGTCGACGAAGGTGTTGTCCATCGCCACCTCGACGCTGACGCCGGGGTAGCGTTCGAGAAACGCGGGGATCAGGCGCGGCAGCACGAAGCGGGCGATGGGCACCGGCACGTTGAGGCGCAAGGTGCCCATGGGCTGTTGCGCCTCGTCGTCAAGATCACTGAAGGCCGCGCCGATTTCAGCGAGGGCCGGGCGCAGCCGCTCCAGCAGGCGCGCGCCAATTTCGGTGGGGTACACGCTGCGGGTGGTGCGGTTGAGCAGGCGCACGCCGAGGTCGCTTTCCAGGCGGCGCACGCAATCGCTGATCGACGAAGCCGGCATGCCGCGCTTCTGCGCAGCCACCCGAAAACCGCCGGCTTCGACCACGGCGGCGAACAGGGCAACGTCCGTCAGGTTGGGCTGGCGCATGGGAAGGGCTCTCGAACTGGAGGGTTGATCGTACGGCTGCCCGTACACAGCGTCCAGTTTTATACGGCTTATCGTGGCCCGCCACCCGTTGAACAATGGTCTACGTCGACGGGCCGCCTTGCCGCGAACCGTCGGATTCCTACCCACGAGAGGACCGAACAATGACAACCAGCATCCTGGCAACGGCCACCCCGGCCACCCCGGCCAACCGCGGCGCCACCTGGCGCAAGTGGCTGGCGACCCTCAGCCTGACCCTGGGCTTCGCACTCGAGGCGAACAGTGTCTCCGCCCAGCAAACCGCACCCAAGCCGGACTGGAGCCTGGCCGACATGCCCTCGCAGAGCGGGCGTATCTTCCTGGTGACCGGCGGCACCAGCGGCATGGGCTTCGAAGATGCCAAGGCCCTGGCCGCCGCTGGCGCCGAAGTGGTGATCGCCGCCCGCAACCCCCAGCGGGGCAGGGAAGCGATAGCGCGTATCAAGGAGGAAATTCGCGGCGCCCAGGTGCAGTTCGAAGAAGTCGACCTGGCCGATCTGGCTTCGGTCAAGGCCCTGGGCGAGCGCCTGAATGCCAAACTGCCGCGCCTCGACGGGCTGATCAACAATGCCGCGGTCATGGCGCCGCCTGAGCGCGGAACCTCGGCCGATGGCCATGAGCTGCAGCTGGCCACCAACTACCTGGGGCACTTCGCCCTGACCGGCCATGTGCTGCCGCTGCTGCGCAAGAGCACTGCCCCGCGGGTGGTCACCCTGTCGAGCATCGCGGCGTTGCGCGGCAACCTCGACTTCGATGACCTGCAGTCCGAGCGGGCCTACAACCCCTATGTCTCCTATGCGCAATCCAAGCTGGCGACCTTGATGTTCGCCTTCGAGCTGCAGCGCCGGAGCCAGGCGCAGGGCTGGGGCATCCAGAGCATCGCCGCGCACCCGGGTGTTGCCGTGACCGAGCTGATCGCCCGCGGCCCGGGGCTGGACAGCGAGTTCGGCCGCAACTGGGCCAAGGATCGCGACGAGTACCATTCCGCCGCCCAGGGCGCACTGCCTACGCTGTATGCCGCCACTGCGCACCAGGCCCAGGGCGGGGCCTATTACGGGCCGACCGGCGAGGAAGAAAAGCGCGGGCCGCTGGGCCTGGCCACGGTGCCAGAGGTGGCCAAAGATGCCGGCGCCGCGGCACGCCTGTGGACGGTTGCCGAGCAACTGACCGGCGTTACCTACCGCTGATAACTCGCCAGGAGCGGCCATCATGCTTTCTACAATTCTGCCGCGGCGCCTCGGCGCCGCCATCAACGCCGAGCGCCACGAGCTGGGACCGGCGCTTGCCGGGTTCGCGTTGTTCTTCTGCCTGTTCTCCGGCTATTTCATGCTGCGGCCCATCCGCGAGTCGATGGGCATCATGGCCGGTGTCGACAACCTGCAATGGCTGTTCACCGCCACCTTCGTGGTGATGCTGGTGGCCGTGCCGCTGTTCGCCTGGCTCAGCTCGCGGGTGCCGCGCATCCACTTCGTCGACTGGGTGTACGGCTTCTTCTGCCTGAACCTGCTGGCCTTCGCCGTGCTGTTCCAGCTCAGCGAGGAGAACGTCTGGCTGGCACGGGTGTTCTACGTGTGGATCTCGGTCTACAACCTGTTCGTGGTGTCGGTGGCCTGGAGCCTGATGGCCGACGTGTTCGACAGCCAGCAGGCCAAGCGGCTGTTCGCCTTTATCGCCGCGGGTGCCAGCGTCGGCGGCCTGGTCGGGCCGGCCATGAGCGCGTTGCTGGTCGGTGTTGTCGGCGAAAGCGGGCTGGTGCTGCTGGCTGGCGTGCTGCTGGGTGTCGCCCTGGCGCTCAAGGCGCCGCTGATGCGCTGGCGGGAAGTCGGCGGCGCCGGCCGGCCTGGCGCGGTGAAGGCCGAGAGTTCGCGCAAGCCGGTGGCCGGCAACCCGTTCAGCGGTCTGACGCGGGTGCTGCAATCGCCGTATCTGTTGGCCATCGCCGGGTTCGTGGTGCTGCTCGCCACGGTGACCACCTTTCTGTACTTCGAGCAGGCGCGCCTGGTGGCCGAACGCTTCCCGGACCGCGACGCGCAGATTCGCGTGTTCGGCATCATCGATGTGCTCGTGCAGGCCGGCGCCTTGCTGTCACAGCTGTTCATCACCGGGCGCATCGCCCAGAAGCTGGGCGTGCGGGTGCTGTTGGCCATGGTGCCGCTGCTGGTCTGCGTGGGTTTCATCGGCCTCGCCCTGGCGCCCACCTTCGCCATGCTGGCCGCGCTGATGATCGTGCGCCGTATCGGTGAATACGCCTTCGTGCGGCCCGGCCGGGAAATGCTCTTCGCCCCGCTGGACGCGGAGAGCAAGTACAAGGCGAAGAACTTCATCGACACCGTGGTCTACCGCGCCGGCGATGCGCTTAGCGGCTGGGTGAAGAGTTTCCTCGATCTGCTTGGCCAGGGCGCGGTACTGGTGGCGCTGGTGGGCGCGGGTTGTGCGTTGCTCTGGGGAGCGCTTGGCTGGTACCTGGGCAGGCAGGCCGACGACATGAGCCGGCGAGGCACGGCCGAGGCAGAGGAGGGCACCAAGGCGCTGCTTGCCACTAACTAATGACCGTTCCTCACGCTCCGCGTCGAATCAGGTGCAGTAGCGGGCGCGGAGCGCCCAGGGCTGCGTTCCCAGGCGGAGCGTGGGAACGATCAGCAGGTTCTTCACGAGTTCTCATAGGGCTTTGACACGTGCTGATGCTCGACCACCCATGAGCCATTGACCTTTCTCAAGCAGAATGTCGCACGTACCAAGTCCTGAAACGTTCTACCGTCTGGCAGCTTACCACCGCAGCGGATGAAGCAATGGGCGAACGCGACATCGTCACCGGCAGTGATCGTCAGGTTCTCAAGATCGAACACCGCTTCACCCTCTGTTTGCGGCTGCCACTCGTCCCAACTGCTCCTGTAGGATTCCGCACTTTCGTACTTCATTGGCGGCAACACATCGAAGATCACCAGGTTCGCGGCGTGGTTGTTCAGAACGTGATCTATCCGGCCTTGCCTGGTTGCCGTGGCCCACTCTTCGAGCACGGTGCGAACTTCGCAGTCGGCTTTGGTTAGTGTCATTGTTCTTTCTCCCTTTGACGACGTTCTCAGGCGCATAACCTTTGGTTAAGGGGCGAGCTTCAGCTCTTGCCAGTGAGCGAAGCGAATCAGCTGTCATTCCATCGGCTGGCGAATGATGGTTTTCCATTTTTCCGGCGCTGCCCTGCGTATGTCGCTCAGGTAGATCTCGTGGTGCTTGCCCCTCAGTGCCGAGTGGCGTGATATGTAGTCGTGCACCCGTTGGATTGTCGGCCCCTCGGCAGCGAATGGGCCAACGTGCATGATTTGCGCGCAGCGGCCCTCTTTGAATGGTTCGAACCGAATCTTTCGTAACCCAGGCAGCCCCTTCCTGTCTTGAGCGTGGGTGATCGCTGCCTGAACCAGCTGCTTGGTGGCTTCTGGTGGCTGCATGATCATCATCGTCCATTTCCAGTTGTCTTTATCGTCGCGGTCGAAGCTGGTCAAGTCGTCGGCCCACCACAAGCCCTCGAGTGGCATTACGACGTAGTCGAGCGCATTTTCCCGCTTTAGCGCGAACTTGATGGTGTACGCGGCACAGTAGAGGGCTTCGACTGCCTCCTTGTACTTCTCGGTGGTGTTGGGGTTGCCCTCGCCATCGATCATGAGAGAGTTGAACGCAGGTACGTCTACCTCGACGACCGTTTTTGCGGAAGGCTTGTATAGGGGCTTTAGCTCGCTTTTCAGGTCAATCGTATTCACCAACCCTCCTATGGCGGCCAACGCCTGAGTCAACCCACGCTGCGAAGCGGCGCCGGCTTGGACGAATCGTTAGGGCGCACCCGACGGCTATACATGCTGAAGGATATTGATCAGCCGGCCCATTGGATCACGCACGTAGAACCGCTTCACGCCCCACGGCTCGGTGGCGGGCCCGTACTCGACCGTGATCCCCGCCTCTTCGATCCTGCGCAGCGCCTCTGCCAAGTCATCCACCTCTACAGACAAATGGGGCACCTCCATTCCCGACCCACCCTCGGATGCGACACTGACCTGAACTGTCATTTGCGTGTCGCCGGTGTACGTTCGGATCCAGCCGTGATTCATGGCCAGTTCCAGACCGAGTACCCCGCGATAAAAGGCATCCGCCTCTGCGGGGCTGGTCGCCTGAATATCAGCGACGATGCGTTTCACTTTCATTGGCTGGCCTTCGCAGCGGCTGTGCGCCCTGACGTTTGGTTAAGGGGCGGGCTTTAGCCGGTCCCAGTGAGCGAAGCGAACGATTTGAACCACTAGTTAGGCTCACGGTGAGTACCGAACAAGATACGGCTCGTCTTTGGATGCTAGGCAATTGTTTCGAAAGCAAAATTCGATGGCACCCCAACGTAGAGATGTTTCGAGAAACTGCCCCGTTATTCCGTGATAGCGTGCTGACTCAAACACGCCAGGAAGCTTGGACAGGGAAGCGTAAGTAAAGTTAGATAAGCCAAATTTTGGAATGGTATTGAAGTCAAGAGGTTCGCCTGTGTCCATTTCAATCGACATGTTGAGGGATCTCTCAACGGCGCCCACCGAAGGAGAGAATACTAGGATCGTCGCGTACGGCCCCTTGTCTTCGCCGGTGAATTCTCGGTTATGGGGAACAGTGAATAGATATGTGGACGGCCCAATTGAATATAACGACTCGCTTGCCTTAACGGTCGGATACGGAATATCAGAGAGCGGACTCCATGATTTAAACCACGATGCGTCATTCATATGAGCGGGCCTAACGATTAAGCTAAGGGGCCGGTTTCGCCGGTCCCAGCGAACGAAGTGAGTGATTTGAGCGCATTGTTGGACACCGCACTCACCTTATTAGCTTAGAAAGCGAACGTATAACTGCCATAGCGTAATTCCGACTGCTGCAATAGCACTGCCTATAAGCGTTAAGGCTTTTTGGTTGCTAGCGTCTGTTAGCCATTTCCAAGAGGCTTCACTCCAGCTGCCAATACTCAGCTTATGCTGTTTTTCAAAACGGTCTCTCTCTGACTTTGTTATCAGCAAGTCTTTGGGTTCAAAGTAGAGTGGTTGCGCATAGCCTGTGCCACTTTCTTTATTTCTTTCTGCTGATGTGTACAGGACTGATACTGCAATTTGCTCGCCCTCTTTTGCTTCAAGT
Source organism: Pseudomonas sp. G34 (assembly GCF_031119625.1). Taxonomy (GTDB): domain Bacteria; phylum Pseudomonadota; class Gammaproteobacteria; order Pseudomonadales; family Pseudomonadaceae; genus Aquipseudomonas. Next base: position 267,839 of record NZ_JAVHZV010000016.1, on the reverse strand, counting down.
ATCCGCCGAGCATCATTTGCCTTGAGGTATCTTATTGGCTGATAAGTAAAGTTTGGGGCAACAAATTGCATGGTGCTTACGGTGGTTGTTCGGATTGCCCCATCGGGTTCAATGGTCTCGCGTTTGTGGCTCCCGATTTCTCTCAAGTAAACGGAGTAAATCAGGAGGTCTCTCCTTGCATAATCGAGTAAAGTCGTTTGATCGACCTTTGAACGAGCCCAGCGATCCATAATTTCAGTCAAAGTGAAATATTCTTTTTCAGGGGCTGGCATTTGGGGGGTACCTCGATATTAGCTTGTGGTGCCCAACGATTAAGCTAAGGGGCCGGCTTTAGCCGGTCCCAGCGAACGAAGTGAGAGCTTTGAGCGTATTGTTAGGTGTTTGCTTAGCACTGATAGCGGTCTTTTATGTGAGCGTTGTAATAGGTACCTTTTGATGCTGACCGCATGAAGCCTTCGTATATATGCGCTGGAACGCGACAGAAGTCGTACGTGTGGCCCTGCTGAAATGTGATTTTCATTCTTCGGCTTGCAGGGTCGTAGCCAATTGCGATGATGGCTGTTGAGCGTACACGTATCATTTCCATGGCATTCACCTAACGTTTGGTTAAGGGGCGGGTTTAGCCCGTCCCAGTGAGCGAAGCGAGCGATTTGAACCACTAGTTAGGTTGCCGGGCGCCGAAGAGTGAGCAGCGCAGCTCCGAAAGACATAAACACCCCCCAACTACACGGTTGATCCATTTTACAAAATGGGGCTTCTGTAGCACGTTTTTCGCGCGAGCAGCAACCGTCGCATAGGCAAGGAGAGCGAAGAACGATAAAACCATAAAAATACTTGTGAGAATGAAGAATTGTGGCAACAACGGCTCTTGTTCGCTGATGAACTGCGGAAAAAGTGCCGTAAAAAATAGAATAGGTTTCGGGTTGAATGCAGCCATAAAAAATGCTTCACGATATAGCAGAAAAGGGCTATGTGTTTTGGTATTAGATAATTGACTAGCTTCAGCTCCCAGTACTGAGGTACGACCAAATAAGTGCCTAATACCGACATAAAATAGGTATAGGGCACCTAGGACTTTGACGATACTAAATAGAAGTGCTGAGGATTTAAGCAGCAGCCCCAAGCCAAGCATTGCAGCTGCTGATAAGCAGAAAAGGCCAGTAATGTTGCCCATAGAAGACCAAATAACCGCACGCATACCAAATGTTACGCCATTGCGCAGAGCCAAAAGGATTGCTGGGCCTGGACTAAGAATTGCGAGACCGGCAACTGCAGAAAAGGCAAGAACGGTTTCAATATTCATAGGTTACCTAACGTTTGGTTAAGGGGCGGGCTTTAGCCCGTCCCAGTGAGCGAAGCGAGCGATTTGAACCACTAGTTAGGTTTACACTGATCGAAATGCAAATTTTCGAAATTCAGAGATTTGTTCCTGATCTTTGAACCAAGATTTAGGAAGCATTTCAAATATGAGGTCACATTGGTAGAGAAGGAAAATACTCTCGCTTTCCTTGATCATTAAGTAATCAGACCATTTTCGCTTTGATTGCCCACTGATGCCCTTGGCCTCAAGGTATTCACTATTCCATGTGTAAAAAAATGGTGATGAAAGATCTTTTTGTTGACTGTAAAGGCGACGGGTTTTCCATGGAATATAGAAAACTGACATGACGAGTTCGCCAATTACGCCACCAACACCAGCACTCCCGATAATGAAGCCTAATTTCTGTTGGAAGAAGAAAAAGCTCATCACTCCAACTGCGATGGCTGCTACAGATACCGCATAGTAGACACGGACTGATTTAGCTCTGTGTAGCCGCTGAGCATTGAGGTAATCGGATGCAGATATGGAACCGGTGATCATTGGATACCTAACTTTTGGTTAAGGGGCGGGCTTTAGCCCGTCCCAGTGAGCGAGGCGAACGATTTGAAGCATTTGTTAGCTGTTACTTGACCAGAACTCATGACCTAATGCCTCTTGCGCGATTTTTCTCGCATGCTCGTCATAGAGCCTACAGCTTTCGATATATTGTAAGAACTCCCGGCATACTTGCTTTTTACCGCCCAAAAATCCGGAGAACCGATCATGGAAATACTGCTTTAATTCCTGACTTTCTTCATCAGGTAGCATTGTGTGGATTATTTGCCAAGAACTTGATTTAATCTTTGGTTCGTCGAAATCACTTGGCGATTCAATAATCGCACTCATGTATGCGGGGAGGTAAAACTCCATGCCAGCAGCATCTAAATAACTCAAAGCCATCATGCATTTGAGAAGGTGCTCTTTCGGTACATCCCACCATTTTCCAATGTAATCGTCTCGTTGAGTTATCTCTCGAAGAATTCTTTCATCTTTGACCCAGTCGTCCTTCGCTACGGCCGCGTGTAGGCCGCAATGTGAAGGGAATGGTACTTCCAAAAATTCTTTTCGAATTTTATGACTTAACGCTTCAGTGGAGTTCATAAATTCACAACTAACGTTTGGTTAAGGGGCGGGCTTTAGCCCGTCCCAGTGAGCGAAGCGAACGATTTGAACCAGTTGTTAGCTGCATACACTCAGGACCGGCCTTTGAATTTTATGTACTCGTGATTTTTACACAAAGCTCTTTTTAGCGTGCCATCGGTTCTTATGATGGAGGCTCCATAGCTAGTATTTATGAAAATCTCACCTTCTGAGGTCATCCATGATTTTTCTGGGGCGGCATCAAGACCGAACAACAACGTGTAATCTAAATTTGAGCCATTTTCGCTTACTAAATATACTCGACCACTGCTATTCATTAGGTGAGAAAGACCGGCAACAACGATTATTCCGACTTCTGTTCTGAATATTTCATGGATATTGTCTTTGAGTAATATTTTGTGAGTTTTGTCGGGCTCTATAAGTACCAGTTCGCCACCCCATTCGCCTCTGTTACTTCCGGCGAGCCATTTATCTCCTATTTTCATGGCTACATGTGGGGTTTGGTTGGCCGTATGCGCTTTTCTTCCGTACTCAATGCGTGCAGGAAAGTTAACTTCATATGAAAGATCTTCCAGTTGATCTTTGTCGCTATCAAGTTTTAGCTTTGTATTTTCTGTGTGTTCGTTGTTATTAGCGCAGTTGACAATAGAGAGCGGAGTGGCAAAGGCTTTTATGCCATGTAAAGCAACACAGATACTAAAGATAATATTTATTGATCTACGCATATTTTTCTTATGAGCTAACGTTTGGTTAAGGGGCGGGCTTTAGCCCGTTCCAGTGAGCGCAGCGAACGGTTTGAACCACTTGTTAGCATCGCAGTACGCGCTTGGCCGTGGCAATGAATTTTTGATGAGCTCAACGACTTCCGAGACCATTGCATTTACGGCTTTTACATCATCATCTACCCATTTTGGCCAGTCCCAATCGTTTCGATGTTGATCTGGTACAACCCTCTGGAGACGGCCATTACCGATTGGCGCTGATTTTTTAGCGAGCAACCAACTAAACTCATTGCTTTTTTGCCATAGAGCTTCACGCAGATTTTCTAATTCTTCGTTTAGAAATTTTGATTCTGCGTAATTCCATTCGGACACAAAGGTATCTATTTCGTCTAGTGACTCAAGATTAAATGAGTTTCCAAAGTCATGTGACTGAAGCAAGTATATTGAGCGCGATCCAGATGGTATGGTTGCCATAAATTTTATATATAAGACTTTATCCGCCTCTATAGTGGCTATTTTATCTTGATTGCTTAATTTTTCATGGCTCAGTTGAAGCCATTTGCTGAAGATGTTATGAGCAAAGGCAGATGTAATTAGGGAAAATCCAACCCAGTAATCAGCGGCGCCAGAACTCAATTCTGCAAGCGAAAAGTGATTGCCTGAGTTCAGATTAAAGGTATCGACTAGCCAGTTGTAGAGGACTAGTTTCAATGGTGTTGGCGTCAGAACAACACCCACGCCAAGGCTGATGATCGCCCAAGTGATCTTGTTGGAGAAGTCTGGAAAAAACCACCTCCTGCCTAGTTTAATAATTAATTCGCGAATATCGGTTTTGCTAAACACGGGGGCTCCATTCTGGGTGCTAACGTTTGGTTAAGGGGCGGGCTTTAGCCCGTCCCAGAGAGCGAAGCGAACGATTTGAACCATTTGTTAGGCTATGTAAGATGTATTATTGTTTCGTCCAGTGGCGATATGGCTTGCTTCTGAGACGAAACGAAGTTTATGCCTGAAATTGGTGACTCAGCAGATTGACAGAACCCCCAATAAGGTCCGTGTTCGCCATCCTTAGGATAGGCCACAATGCTAATTGAGCTCTCGTCTGTGTACTCCGTGTATATGCCAAGAAACATTTTGGAGCTAACCACTTCTGGCTCTTTGGAAAAAGGATTGCGTTCGGGAAGAACGCTGCCAAGCACCAGCGCCAAATCTTCATCTGGAAGTGCTTTGAGGGCGGCCACTAATTCAAGGTTGTTCATGTTCTGTTTTGGTTGCCTAACGCCGCGCTCTGCGGCAAATTTGGAGCGCAGCGGAAAATTTGTCCGACAGCAGCGCCTTGTTAAATTCAATCTTCATCAGTTATTAAGAACAAGGTACAACCAGCGCCAGAAACAGCATAGACGGATAATTCAAATGTTGCCCCGGTTATTCTCCCTGACCACCCGCATACAACGCCTTCTTCTGAGCCTGGGATTGAGCAGTGAGTGTAAAAAGTGGCCCCCTCAGGTAACGAAGACATAAATTCATTAGCAAGGCCTTGGGCTTCCGATAAAGGCATATATGTATATGAGCTGTATGCCAGGCCGCGACGAAACCCAGTAGTTAAAAGAAGGCGAGATTGTTCTTCAGAGATTTCCTTCAACATCTCTTTACATTCACTCAGATCAGCTTCGACATCCTCGATTCGAGGCATAATTTCAAGTAAACCACTATCGAAATCAGTTTTTTCTGATGTTTTAATTTGGAGACAACCTCCAAACTCCTCAAATTTTTCGTACATTGCTCGATAGCTCATTGGAATTTAACGTTTGGTTAAGGGGCGGGCTTTAGCCCGTCCCAGTGAGCGAAGCGAACGGTTTGAACCAATTGTTATGCGCTTAACCGAAGAGGCCAGAGATTGCACTAGTTATGCCTTCGACTATAGCTAGGACGCCGTCGATCATCGCTTCGAGAGTGCCTAAGAGTATTTCTAATGGACCGTCATTACTGAGAGCAACAGGTGTTGCCACGCCTGCAACAGAGAGCGCTACAGCAGCCACAGCAACAGAATGGAAACCCGCCGCTAGAATGTAGATCACGGATGACAGAAGTAGCGTAACGCCGAGGGAATTAAAGATTCTGAGGCCAAGTGACCGTTTGGTTTTCTTTTTCATTTACTCTCCATGTATAACAGAATGCCAAATTGCCGTTGGCGCATAACGTTTGGTTAAGGGGCGGGCTTTAGCCCGTCCCAGCGAGCGGAACGAGCGATTTGAACCAGTTGTTATGCATTGAGCAACTCGGAATCAAACCATACATCTTCAAAATTATTGCCGTCGATAAGAAAACGGTAGCCAGCAGGTAGATCAAGGTAGCCTGCCACCTCTGGCAGGTAGCTGTCGATGTGCTCTATATGCAATGGATAAAAGAAATCGTCAGCGTCGGACAGCTCGCTGCCACACCAGATGTACCAGCCATTACTACCATTTTCTGGTTTATGCCTAAGCCCGTTAATGGGTAACTTCCCGACGGTACTTAAGGCAATTCCAAGTTTTGACCCGCTCTCTGGTTTCTGAGGGGTGACATTCTTCCATTCGCAGATGGTCTGTTCCTTCAGGATTTTCACGGTGTTACTCCGAAGGTGCATAACGTTTGGTTAAGGGGCGGGCTTTAGCCCGTCCCAGCGAGCGGGGCGAGCGATTTGAACCACTAGTTAGAAGTCGTGTACTGTTAGCCCAGGTTTGCCATCAAAGATTTTTTCAAGGGCAGCCGAGATATTTTTGAACTCAAGATCGTCGACCTGAAATTCAATAATATATTTTTCATGCCCATCTAATTTCTTGGCTGGCTCTGGAGGGATCTTTGCCTGTATTTGATTTCTATAAAGATCGACCGCAAGAGTGTCGACTCTTTCGTTTACTTGATCCACAACCATAATTTCTATTTCTTTTGACTCCGGTCTTCGAGTTAGCGAGAAACAATAATTCTTGGACTCATCAACGCAGTAAATCAAGGCCATTTCATAGAAGGGATCATGCGGTGATCCGCTGACTGTCGCATGTAGGATCATGTTGAGTCCTTCTAACGTTTGGTTAAGGGGCGGGCTTCAGCCCGTCCCAGTGAGCGCAGCGAACGGTTTGAACCACTAGTTAGAGGCTGGCTGCTCAGTTGCTTTGCTAATCTTTTTACGTGTTTGACTGGCTAATAAAAGTAAGCTGAGCGAAACAAACAACAACCCCAACGGGTCAAAAATTAACGATGCGTTTTGCCATGGGGTCATTTTTATATTGGCAGCTATCATATTGCCACGCTCATCATTTACATATGAAACCATATCTTGGCTGAAAGAAATTTCATGCATTATTCTAAGTGCAATCATCGCTGATGTGCTTAGAGTAATTATTAATCCGGGTAGGGTGTATTTTACTTTAACTAAAGCTAGACCCGCGATAATAAAAACGGCTAGCGCTGCATGGTATCCGTACTCAATCAGATACTGAGTTATCAATTTAAGCCTCTAACGCTAAATTAAGGGGCGGGCTTTAGCCCGTCCCAACGAGCGCAGCGAGTGGCTTGAATGCCTGGTTAGGCTTCGGTGCCTCGCCGGGCGCAATTGACGAAACGACTCGCTGCTGGATATTGGACTTTGAGCATACGCGTGCAAACCTTCCGGTAAAAGCGCATGGGAATACAAAAATTCGACATACGCGGAATGCCCTACTACCTCGACGCGTATTTGAGTTTGTTGGTGCAAATGTTTCGGCGCGGACTCGAACGAACGACGCGAACTTGCAGACTGACAAAGCCAATTGTTATTTGAACGCATAACTTCCCTGCCCGGTTTTTGCTCTTACGCCTAACGTTTGGTTAAGGGGCGGGCTTTAGCCCGTCCCAGTGAGCGAAGCGAACGGTTTGAACCATTTGTTAGGCATTGGGCCTCGATCTGAACCGTTATCTGATTTTTTGCCACGAACAATCAAGGTGTTGGAGTACTTGAGTAAATTTTGAGGTGTCAATTGGGCCGATGTGTGCGACTTCTATTATTGGCATTACATTATGACCATATGCATTATTTCGTTTCCATTGATCTATTAGGTCGATGCCTTCAATTAATGAATCCTGAACTAGCTCTCGATTGATTTCAATCCAGATTTTATTGCCGCCGTTATTGTTCATAGGCACAAAGGTAAACCAACTGGCTACATATTTCTCGCTGTACGAGTCCGGGTTGAAATCGGTGAAATCAAAGAGACTAATTCCTCCTAGGGTGCGTACATACGGGTAGTGTTTTGGCCCTTGCGCGGTGCAATATCTGGAAGCATCCGGAATGTTTGGCTCCGGAAGTATGGCACCGGTTTCAAGAATCAGCTCATAGCGTGCGGGCGTAGTAGAGTGCCAGAGTCGATTCAAGAGGATTTGCGGAAACGATGCCATGAAAAATGCCTAACGTTTGGTTAAGGGGCCGGCTTTAGCCGGTCCCGAGTGAGCGAAGCGAACGACTTGAACCAGTTGTTAGCCGTTACGGATGTTTCAGTTAAGAAATTAAGTTGTTCCAATGCTTGTGAACAATTTCTGTGGCAGAGCTCCTGGATGTTAGGCATTCCCTTACCATGGCTTCAAGCACGTAATGGTTGAAATTTTTCAGGTGACCTTGGATTGACTCTATTGTGAGTTCAAGGGCGTAATCGAAATTCTCTGACTTGAATTTATTGCTTTTAAATTTCTCGAAAATGAACGTAATAATTTTTTGTGCGTAGTGATGCTCTGGGTGCTGCTCTGAAGATGCCTCCGAAGGCTCCTGCAAGCGTTCGATAACTATTTGTACAAGAGCCAAAATGGAGTCAAGTTTCAACTGAATTTCAGGGATCTCTTTGTTCAAAAAGGCCTTAATGAAGATGGCGGTGCTTTGATTCTGCTGGATTTCTAATATCAGCTCTTCATGATTATGCTTTATTAGCCACTCAATGAAGCTTTGGAAGTCTTTTGTATTTTTCCCATCTCGGCTCGCCGAGAATGCAGATAGTAACCCTACGATTGATGCGTATCCGGATGCTAACTCTGCAAGCATGGGTTTACCTTTAGCGGCTAACGTTTGGTTAAGGGGCCGGCTTTAGCCGGTCCCGAGTGAGCGAAGCGAGCGGCTTGAACCAGTTGTTAGGCTCCAACTGCATTGGGCTGTATCTGAGGTTTAGGCGGAATAATTGAACGTAGTTCTGAGAAGTCATTTTCTGAGCGAGCCGCAATTTCAGACCAGGCGCGTTCGAATGCAGGGCGGCTTATATTGGATTTCATTCCGTCCTCCCAGAACTTCCAGGTTTTATTTGAAATGCGTTTTGTTTGCTTTAGAAATACTTGCTCATTGCAAAGGTCAAAGTAATGATACATTTCGTCAAAGCTAGCAGCATACTCCTCGTCCGTTAATGGCTCTCCAAGTAATGCTTTAGTCGGTAGCCTTGCCGCTAGTTCTCTATATTCCTTTGCTAGGGAATCTTCGAACGTAGTTTCTGCTTGTTTTTTTGATAGCCATATCTGCCATGCGGCGAATATGACTGCGGCCGCCGTTGCTAGATTCGCTGCATCTGATAAGTATGAGGCCACAGTATTTCTGCCCTTGGTGCCTAACGTTTGGTTAAGGGGCGGGCTTTAGCCCGTCCCAGTGAGCACAGCGAACGATTTGAACCATTTGTTATGCAATTACAACTGTGCCTTTCCTGACGACTGCTGCTCTTGGATTGGTTCGGCTCGACGATATAGTGCCAAAAGAATTTTCAACTGTACAAGCTCATTTCCGTTCGTGATTTTTTGTACGGCACTTACTTGTTCTGGACGCAAGTTGAATTCGGAAGATAGGCGCCTAATTGATTGCTGTATAAATACGATGTCGTCTTGCATTAATTTTGACTCGGCCTCTTGAACCTTGATATGGCCTAACCTTCTTCTGTGATAACTTTTTACTATTGTGTCGTATGTTTTGTTGATGGCCAATGCTGAGGCGCATAGCGCACTAACTAAAATACTAACATCTGAAGCGATAGCTATAACGCCACTGAGCTCAATAAAACCCGGAGAGGCATATTGAATTCTATTTATTTGGAGGCGGTATTCATCTGGAGTTAAGCCGTAGGAACCTTTGAAAAAATTAACAACACTGTAACCGCCACCCCATGGGTAAGTGGAAAAATCTAGCCCGACGTATATCCCCTCATCTACGCACTTGAGAACATAGAAAAAGCTATATAGCTGAACGTATTCTTTGGTGACTACGGAAAGATCTTGTAGCTCCCAGCGTTTATCCAGCTTTATTTCAATTTTTCCAATGTCCATACGGTTTCTCAATAAGTGCATAACGATAAAGCTAAGGGGCGGGCTTTAGCCCGTCCCAGTGAACGAAGTGAGCGATTTGAGCGCCTTGTTAGGCATTCCGCTCGCCATTAGTTGAAAGTCTATGCTTTTGCATAAGTCCAAGCCCCCTGTCCTGAGTTGCAAATAGCAGCGCTTGAAAACGCTCTATATCATCAATCAATGAATCTAGGACTGGGAGCTTGAAGTGTGTGCGAATGAACTTGAGCACATGATTGTACCGGGTAGCGGCAGACGGATGTGATTCTGACTCCAAAAACATGCTGCACTTTAAATGTGAAATAACGGTGTAGAAGAGCAATGCCCCTAGCGCTACCTCAAACTCAGCCTGATCCGAGCTATCGCCAAACGTGGACCAGAGAGGGAGCGCTAGACCCAATAAATCAGCTTCAATCTCTTTACGATGTTTTGCGGACAATCCCTGATTTAGAAAAGGAGCAATACGGATTTCCAGCAGTTCAGAGGTTGTTGCGTCTCGTCCAGTATGGCCTAGTAGGTGATGAGCTATTTCGTGGCCAAGCACTACGCGATCCATGAGAGTTGCAATTCTGGCAGCGTTGTCCGCGAGATGATCTGATGGATATATCAATGTTTCATCTTTAAGTCGTATCTCGTTGCCGTTTATTCCCCACTCCAACTGCGCGTTTGCAAGCTTATTTAGGCCTTTTACGACTCCAGCCATTGACAGCAGGACATCCTCAGAATCATCCGGGAGCTCCTGACGTAACGCACAAAGATTTATGAATTCCCCGAAGAGAATTGCATACTGAAAACAAAGATCGGATAGCCCTACGTAGAAGAAAACCAAATCCCCTTCGAATCGTCCCCCAGCATGAATTGCTCCAGCGTTAGCTAAGAAATCTTTTCGTTTAGCCACGAACATACGAGAAATACTGTCTGAAAACGTTCCCGATGTGCTCGCGATAAAATTCTCAATATAGCTTTCAATCAGGATGTCATTGCTCAGATTTGGTACGTGCCCAACAATATTGCTTAGGTCTTCCTTGGAGCTTTTCTCATCGTAAATTGCGCTCTGATGGGCCTGTTGATAGTTCTTTCCGGCCTCATCTGGCGCGATTTCTGAATAGTAAAATTCGCGTGCTGAAAGCATTTCTAGTCCGTTCTCGGATGCCTAACGTTTGGTTAAGGGGCGGGCTTTAGCCCGTCCCAGAGAGCGAAGCGAACGATTTGAACCATTTGTTAGGCTATGTAAGATGTATTATTGTTTCGTCCAGTGGCGATATGGCTTGCTTCTGAGACGAAACGAAGTTTATGCCTGAAATTGGTGACTCAGCAGATTGACAGAACCCCCAATAAGGTCCGTGTTCGCCATCCTTAGGATAGGCCACAATGCTAATTGAGCTCTCGTCTGTGTACTCCGTGTATATGCCAAGAAACATTTTGGAGCTAACCACTTCTGGCTCTTTGGAAAAAGGATTGCGTTCGGGAAGAACGCTGCCAAGCACCAGCGCCAAATCTTCATCTGGAAGTGCTTTGAGGGCGGCCACTAATTCAAGGTTGTTCATGTTCTGTTTTGGTTGCCTAACGTTTGGTTAAGGGGCGGGCTTTAGCCCGTCCCAGCGAGCGGAGCGAGCGATTTGAACCAGTTGTTATGTGTTACCGCAATTTCGAGGCATAACCTCGGTTGACATATATTTTTATGTAGCCATTAAGCCCGTGGCCGGCGATGGCCAAGGACTTCATTTGCTCTATGTGTTGCTGGCCCGCGCTTCGGTAGTTGTATAGGTATGTTGCGCCAGTTGTGAATTGCACGGTTATCGAGTCGTGCCCTATCTCATAAAAAGCCACGCCAGAATCGCCGCCTAGATTCTTGTACCTTTCCATAGTCATTGCTCCTGATTTTTATTTGAATGCACTTAGGCCAATAGGTGTCCTACAACGCCGCCGACTCCAATAGCCCATGTTGTTTCAAAAAGCGAGCTTATGAGAACACGAGTACGAGCAGTTAATGTTTTCACCATAGACACCTCCTTAATGTTGTTTTGATCCGAAGGAACCAAATTGATACTTGCGTAGCGCAACAAAACCAGCAGAAGGGCTACAGAGCCAACAAGCGCCACAGGGACTGTCAGTCCCCCACCTATTACCCCTATCGGCCTAAATGCACTCCTTACACATAACAGTGATTAGATAGAATTCTGCATTAACGCAATAGTAGAGCGTTCTATATAAGTACGCATCGATCGCCATCACATAAATAAAAAATCTATCTTAATCAATCATTTATACGGTCTCTGCTGACGGCAGCCGGTATTCGCTTGACTTCCGCTTTTAGCTCATCCATTACTACTGTACAAAAAAACAGCTCAGGTAGATCGACATGGACAGTCCTCCCGCCAAGCCACGCCTGCGTGAGCAGGTAACAGCCGTGATGCGCACGCATCATTACAGCATCCGAACCGAAAAGTCGTATTGGTACTGGATTCGTTATTTCATTCGCTTCAATGGGTTACGTCATCCGTTGGAGCTAGGGACCACCGAGGTCAATGCATTTTTGACCTGGCTGGCAGTGGAGCGCAAGGTCGCGGCTGCTACTCAGAATCTGGCTCTCAATGCATTGGTCTTTCTCTACGCAAGGGTTTTGGAACAACCACTCGGTCAGGTTGGTGAGGTGGTGCGGGCCAAGCGCTCTCAGCGTATTCCCTGTGTACTGACGCATGCCGAAGCAACAGCGTTAATCGCGTTGCTCGGTCAGCCTTATCAACTGCTAGCTTCTTTGATGTATGGCGCAGGTTTACGCGTGGTGGAGGCTGCGCGGCTGCGTATCAAGGATGTGGATTTCGAGCGCCAGGTGCTGACCGTACATGACGGCAAGGGGGCAAAAGACCGCACGACGCTGCTGCCAGGCTCACTGATCACTCCACTACTGGAGCGTAGGCAGCGTATGTTCGACGCATGGAAGCACAAAGATGCGTTTTACCGGCAGCCGGTCAGTCTGCCCTTCGCCCTACGACGCAAGTACCCCGATGCCGGTCATTCGTTCGAATGGCAATGGCTGTTTCCATCCAGCGCGCTCTGCATGGACGAAGATGGCCACGTCGTTCGTCATCACATTCATGTTACATCCATCCAGAAGGCCGTTCGGCAAGCCGTGCGCCGCAGCGCACTGCACAAACCGGCAAGCTGCCATACCTTTCGCCACAGCTTTGCCACCGAGTTGCTGCGCCGTGGCAGTGATATTCGAACCGTACAAACACTGCTTGGCCATGCTGATGTACGCACGACGCAGATTTACACCCACGTTCTGGGGCAAGGCTTTGCCGGTGTCGTCAGCCCGTTGGGGTGAGCAACCGGTAGCCCGAACGTACCGCCGCCATGGCCTCGCATCAGCCAGCGAGCGGGGTGGATCTGGGCGCGTAGCCGGCGCTGTTCTCATTCACCATCGTGGTCGTCGGGCTGCGCGATGTTCACCCTGGACGCTGGTGCTGAATATCGTCTGGCTGGATCAGCAAGAGCACTGATTCGAACGCTTGCTTTTCAGGCGCAGGGCGTAAGTCGCGCAGCCAATAAAAAACCTGCAAGCGCAGGTTTTTTATTGAGCACGGTAGGGCGAGGGATTAAACCCGCTCAGCCCACATATCGTATTCATCGGCATCGACGATGCGTACGCGCACCTTGTCGCCTGGCTGGAAGTCGGTGCCTTCGATAAACACGCTGCCGTCGATTTCCGGGGCGTCGGCCCAGGAGCGGGCGACGGCGCCCTGGTCGTCGACTTCGTCGATCAGCACGTCCATTTCGCGGCCGATCTTCATCTGCAGGCGAGCGGTGCTGATGGCCTGTTGGTGGGCCATGAAGCGATCCCAGCGATCCTGTTTAACGTCATCGGGCACGATGTCGACGTCCAGGTCGTTGGCTGGCGCACCTTCTACTGGCGAGTACTGGAAGCAGCCGACGCGGTCGAGCTGGGCTTCGGTCAGCCAGTCGAGCAGGTACTGGAAGTCTTCTTCGGTTTCGCCGGGGAAGCCGACGATGAAGGTCGAGCGGATGGTCAGGTCCGGGCACTGCTCGCGCCAGGATTTGATGCGCGCCAGGGTGCGGTCTTCGAAGGCCGGGCGCTTCATCAGCTTGAGGACGCGCGGGCTGGCGTGCTGGAAGGGGATGTCCAGGTACGGCAGCAGCTTGCCGGCAGCCATCAGCGGGATGATGTCGTCGACGTTGGGGTAGGGGTACACGTAGTGCAGGCGCACCCACACGCCCATGCTGGAGAGCGCTTCGCAGAGCTCTTTCATGCGCGTCTTGACCGGCTGGCCGTTCCAGAAGTCGGTCTTGTACTTGAGGTCGACGCCGTAGGCGCTGGTGTCCTGGCTGATCACCAGCAGTTCCTTGACGCCGGCCTTGACCAGGCGCTCGGCCTCGCCCAGCACGTCGCCGACCGGACGGCTGACCAGCTTGCCGCGCATCGAGGGGATGATGCAGAAGCTGCAGCTGTGGTTGCAGCCTTCGGAAATCTTCAGGTAGGCGTAGTGGCGCGGGGTGAGCTTGACGCCTTGCGGCGGCACCAGATCGATCAGCGGGTTGTGGTCCTGGCGCGGCGGCACTACCTCGTGCACGGCGTTGACCACCTGCTCGTACTGCTGTGGGCCGGTGACCGACAGCACGCTGGGGTGCACGTCACGGATGCTGCCTTCTTCGACGCCCATGCAGCCGGTGACGATGACCTTGCCGTTTTCCTTGATCGCTTCGCCGATCACTTCCAGGGACTCGGCCTTGGCGCTGTCGATGAAGCCGCAGGTGTTGACCACCACCACGTCGGCGTCCTGATAGGTCGGCACGACCTCATAACCTTCCATGCGCAGTTGGGTCAGGATGCGTTCGGAATCGACCAGGGCTTTCGGGCAGCCAAGGGAGACGAACCCAACTTTCGGGGTGGCGGTGGTGGTCATGCAGGTGAACCTCAGGGCTAAGACGGGCCGGGCGCTTTGCGCGCCTCTGGTCAAAAAGTGCGCAATTCTAGCGGCGCCTCGGCGGTATTTCCAGTTGATCTTTACCGTGCGGCGGGAAAATAACCGGTATTGCCATGGCCGCTCACTGGCTGTGGCGGATCAGGGCGGGGATGGCACGCAGGTAGATCAGCTCGCCGACCAGCTCCACCAGCGTCTGGGTGATGATCGCGGCGGCCGCCAGCATGCGCAGCTCGGCCGGCAATGCCATGGCCAGGGGCAACACCACCAGCGAATTGCGTGTCGAGGCGCTGAAGGTCACGGCCACCCCTGTGCCCGTCGGTAGCTGGAACAACCGCGCGGTCAGTGCGCCGATCAGCGGGGCGACGAGCAGGAAGGCCAGGTAGATCGGCACAACCGGGAGCAAACGTTCGATGTCACGCACGATAGGCGTGATCTGCGCACCCACCACCAGCATCAGCACGGCCGCCATGGCCGGCACCGGCAGCCAGGCCCAGCCATGGCTCCAGGCGCTGGCGGCCCGCGAGTGTTTCGCCGCCGCTTCGGTAAGCACCGCCAACACCAGGGGTGCGACGATCAGGGTCAGGAAGGCTTCGATAAAGGGTGCGCTGGCAATCGGTACCGCGAGCGAGTCGCCGAGCATCAGCGTCAGGTACAGCGGCAGCAGGGCGAGTTGCAGCACCAGGAGGATGGGCGTGGCGGCCAGCAGCCGCCGCGAGTCGCCCTTGCCGATATGGGTGAAGACCACCACGTAATCGATGCACGGGGTCAGCAGCACCAGCAGGGCGCCGATCAACAGGGCCGGGTGGCTGGCGAGCGGACGGGTGAGCAGCCAGACGAGCAGGGGGATCAGAACGAAGTTGGCGACCAGCAGGGCGGCCATGAAGCGCCGATCGATCAGGGCTTCGCGCAACGTGAGGAAGGGAATCTGCAAGAACATCGTGTACATCAGTACGGCGATGGCCGGGGTGATCAGCATTTGCAGGCTGGCGGCGTGCTCTGGGGCCAGCAGCCCCGCCATGCACGCCACCAGCACGGCGAGCAGGTAGAGGGGCACCTGCTGGCGTTCCAGTGTCTCCCTGCTCATGCTGCCACCCCTGTCAAAAGCCGCACAGCCTAGGTGCTGGTTGTGCGGCTGTCGAGGGGCCTGTCAACCGTTCAGTGCTGGCGCTTCTTGATCGCGGCGATCAGGCGCTCGGCCAGCGCGGGGTAGTTTTCATCGTAATGATGGCCGCCCGGCAGCTCGAGTTTCTCGCCGACGCTCTGCTCCTGGGTGCAGCCGCTTTCCGGCGCTTCCTCGGTGCCGTAGACGCACAGCACCTTCTCGGCCGGCAGCTTGATCAGCTCCGGGCCGGTGGCGGCTTCGTCGGCGTCCTTGCCGAGCCAGCCTTCTACCCGAATCTCGAACGCGCCGCTGCGCGCCAGGGCCAGCAGCAACACGGCGTCGACCTGCTGCTTGTCGCTGTCGGGCAGGCGGTTGTAGAGCGCCGGCATCACGTCGGCACCGAAGGAGTAGCCGATCAGCACGAAACGCTTGGCGTGCCACTTCTCGCGGTAATCGCGCATCATCTCGGAGAGGTCGCTGGCGGCCTGCTCCGGGCTCTTGCGTTGCCAGAAGTAACGCAGGGTATCGACGCCGACCACCGGGTAGCCGCGCTTGGCCATCTGCTCGGCCACGGCCTTGTCCAGGTCGCGCCAGCCCCCGTCGCCGGAGTAGAACAGGCTCACGGTATCGCCAGGCGGCGTGGACGGCACCTCGACCACCGGCAGGTCGTCGCTGGCGCCCTGCAGCAGGCGGCGCACCTGGGTGATCAGCAGCGCCTTGGGCGCGCTGTGGTAATCGCCGATCAGGGTTTCGGCATTGCTCTGCTGGCGCACGAACAGGGCGGTGGCGTCATCCGGGTTGTCGTTCCACACGGCCAGCCAGTGACCATGGGCACTGGTTGCCGGGGGCGGGCTTGGGCAGTCGGTTTTCTCCAGCGAGAAGCCGACCGAGATCGCCTGCGCCTTGTCGTCGGTCTGGGTGGCCAGCCACCGCCAGGCGAGCATGGCGGCGTTGTCGCTGCCGGCCAGCAGGTTCAGTGGCCCGCCTATCTGCCTGGTGGCTTCTTGCAGGTTCTGCGTCTGGGCTTCACAGCTCTGCGGCGAGGCCGGGTACTGGCCGATCACGGCGTGGTTGGACTGCGCCAGTTCCAGCAGTTCGTCATCACCGAGCAACTGATCGTTCGGCAGTACCAGCAGTACGCGGCGGTGCACCTTGCCGCCCGGCGTGGCCACCCGCAACTCGTTGCCCGCAGCCAGCGGGTGATGCGCCAGGCTCGCCGCGGCAGGCGGGCGCAGCCAGTAGTAGAGGCCGCCGGCGATCAGTGCCAGCAGCAGGGCGAGGATGGGCAGGAGACGTTTGGCAGTACGGGTCATCAGCGTTTCACCAGTCCGGTAAAGCCACCGGCGATCAGCGCGGCGGTGTCGGTCAGTGCCACCAGCGGGTCGAGCCCTGCGGGTACGGCCATGTAGCGGGGCTCCCAGTCAGGCTGGAACTTGTCCTTGAAGCGGCGCAGGCCCTGGAAGTTGTAGAACGCCTCACCACGCTTGAACACCAGGGCGCCAAGGCGCTGCGTCAGCGGTGCGCCGCGGCGTGGCTGGAGACCCGAGAGCGGCACCATGCCCAGGCTGAAGCGGGCGAAGCCGGCGGCCTTGAAGTGCAGGATCAGGCCGAGCATGAGGAATTCCATGGTCAGCTTCGGCGCGTCCGGCAGCACGCGCATCAGGTCCAGGGTGGCCAGGTCGCGGCTGTCGGTTTCCAGCAGGTTGGCGAAGGCCACCGCGCGGCCTTCGACCCGGGCGATGACGATGCGGAAGCGGTTCAGGTAGGCCGGATCGAAACGGCCCAGGGAGAAGCCTTTCTCGCGCATCTGCTTGCCGCCCAGCCAGGCATCGGAGATGGTGCGCAGCTCGTCGAACGGTGCCTGGCCGGGTTCATGGAACTCCAGGATCAGGCCATCGCGCTGGCCGCGGTTCCAGGTGTAGCGCAAGTCCTTCATGGCCTTGCCGGTGCTTTCCAGCTCGAAGCGGTTCAGGTCGACGCGCGCTTCTTCGCCAAGCTTGATGGCGGTCAGGCCGATGTCCATGTACAGCGGCAGGTTTTCGGCGCGCACCTGGTAGAACACCGGGCGGGTGTGGTGGCGGTCGCACAGGTCGCGGAACTGCCACACCAGTTCGGCGCGGCGCTGCGCCGTGCCGATGGGGTCGAACAGCGCGATCATGCTGCGCGCACGGCGCGAGTACATCAGAAAGGCGTCGCCTTCGGGGTGTATCAGCAGCGCCTTGTCGCCGGTCAGGGCGAGGCCGCCATCGGCCTGGCCGGAGGCCTTGACGATCTGCGCGGCACGGTCCAGCTCCTCGCTGCTCGGCAGGGTGATGGCTGGCGGTGCGGCGCGTAGCAGCCAGGCCAGGAACACCACGCCAAGCACCAGTACGCAGCCCAGGGCGGCACGCAGGCCCCGTGGGGCATCGGCGTTGACCGCGAATTGCCACCACAGCTGGTGCTCGTAGGGCACGTCCTGATACGCGAAGAACAGCAGCCAGATCGACGCGCCGAGCACGCAGGTACTGGCCGCCAGGTGCCAGGGCGAGAAGGGCAGTTCCATCAGCCGGCTGGGGCGGTAGAAGTAGGGGCGAAACAGCGCCAGCAGGCCGGCGGTGATGCTCAGCAGCAGCGCTTCTTCCCAGTCGAAGCCCTTGAGCAGGGACAGGATGGCACCGGTGATCAGCAGGCCCAGGGTCATTGCCCAGGCTGCCGACAGGCGCCGCCGCAGCCCCTGAGCGAGCAGCAGACAGAGCAGGCCAATCAGGCTGGCGCCAAAGTGCGAGGCATCGATCAGGCGGTGGGGGATGAGAAAATCAAGGATCTCCAGGCGCTCGTCCAGGCTCGGCGTGGCACCGGAGAACAGCAGCACCATGCCGGAAATGAACACCAGCAGCGCGAGGATCGGCGCAGCCAGACCGCTGGCCGCACGGATCGCCTGGCGCGCGCTGATGAGGCGGCGCAGTTCCATGCCCAGCAACAGCAGGCAAGCCACCAGCAGCGGCAGCACGATGTAGATGAGGCGATACAGCAGCAGTGCGGCGGCCAGGGGCGCTGCGCCCAGTTCGCTGGCAAAGGCGGCGAGCAGCACGGCTTCGAACACACCGACGCCACCCGGCACGTGACTGAGCACGCCGGCCGCCAAGGCGATCAGGTAAACCAGCAGGAACGTGCTGAAGGGCGGGGCCTCGGGCAGCAGCAGATACAGCACCCCGGCGGCGGCACTGACATCAATCAGGGTGATCAGTACCTGCAGCAGCGTCAGCTTGGCATCGGGCATGCGCAGCAGGTGCCGGCTCACCCGCACGGTCACGCAGTCCGGTGCCGGACGCTCTTTGAGCCGGGCGCGGTGCAGCTTCAACAGCAGCGCAGCGGCAATGGCCAGGATGACCAGACTGATAGTCACCAGCACCGGTTGCGGCAGGCGCAATGCGGCGGCGGCATCGGCGGGGTCAGCCAGTGCGGCGAGCGCGGCAAGTACCGGCAGGGCGCAGCCAAGCGAAAGGCTGGCGAATACCGTCATGCGAGCGATCTCGAGCCCACCGATGCCATGCCGCGAATACAGCCGATAGCGGATCGAGCCGCCCGAAAGCATCGACAGGCCAACCGCGTTGCCGATGGCGAACGCACAGAAACCGCCGGTGGCCAGGGTTCGGCCGGGAAGGCTGACGGCCGCATAGCGGCTGGCCGACCATTCATAGCCGAGCAGGGCGATAAAGCCCGCAATGGTCAGGCCGACGGCGCCGAACAGATTGGCCGTGGGCACCGCCAGGATGGAGGCGTGCAGCGCGCTGGGGTCCAGCTCATTGAGCAGATGACGGCAGGCGAGCAAGGCAATCACGAACAGTGCCAGAGCGACACTCAGGCCCAGAGGCTGGCGGTATCGATCCAGGCGCTGGCGCCAGAGCAGAAGTTGAGATTTGGGCAGGGAAGGTGGAACAGTAGCGTCGGAGCTGGCGCGCATCGGATACCTCTTGGGCAGTGCGGCTCAGATTGAAGGGCGGAATCCAAGTTCCAATTTGTATCAAACAATGTATGAGCTTGAGCGAAGCGCTTCAAGGTGTCTATCGCAGGCACCTGGAAAGATTAGTCGGTAAGCGTGGAATGTGATGACGAGGCTGATTTTTCAACGCCCATAAACAAAAG
Organism: Pseudomonas sp. G34; assembly: GCF_031119625.1. Taxonomy (GTDB): domain Bacteria; phylum Pseudomonadota; class Gammaproteobacteria; order Pseudomonadales; family Pseudomonadaceae; genus Aquipseudomonas. The sequence goes on along the minus strand of NZ_JAVHZV010000016.1, from coordinate 248,168 downwards.
CCCCGACAGCGAACTGTCAGGGCTTTCGTTTCGAAGGTGGTTGCGGGAGCCGGATTTGAACCGACGACCTTCGGGTTATGAGCCCGACGAGCTACCAGACTGCTCCATCCCGCGGCGCCAATTGTATACGGGATGAGACTTGTGTCAATCGATTTCTGCTTTTCAATCAATTAGTTAAATCGAAAGGGCAGAAAAACAAAAAGGCCACTCGATTGAGTGGCCTTTCTGGGTATCTGGTTGCGGGAGCCGGATTTGAACCGACGACCTTCGGGTTATGAGCCCGACGAGCTACCAGACTGCTCCATCCCGCGGCGCCAATTGTATAGGGGATGAGACTTGTGTCAACCGATTTCTGCTTTTCAATCAATTAGTTAAGTCGAAAGGCAGAAAAACAAAAAGGCCACTCGATTGAGTGGCCTTTCTGAGTATCTGGTTGCGGGAGCCGGATTTGAACCGACGACCTTCGGGTTATGAGCCCGACGAGCTACCAGACTGCTCCATCCCGCGGTCGCCATTCTATTCATCTGAGCCACGCTGTCAACGCTTATCGGGGAAAAATCTGTTTTCCGTTCAAATGGTTAGCGTAGGGGGTTGGATGCGCCCGCGGCTTTAACACGCGTGTTGCGGGCGCTCCAGCGCTATTGTTCGGTCGGGGCTCGCAGGCCGATCGAGCGCTGCCGCCGGTACCGATCACTCGGTACCGGCCCCGATCAGATCACGAACTCTCCGACTACCCGGTTCAGGCCAACGGCAAGTTTCGACACCTCGCCACTGGCCATGGCGGTCTGGCTGGCGCCATCGGCGCTTTGCGTCGACAAATCGCGGATGCTGGTGATATTGCGGTCGATTTCGCGCGCCACCTGGGCCTGTTCCTCCGCTGCGGTGGCGATAAGGATGTTGCGCTCGTTGATAAGGGTGATGGCCTCGGCAATCTGTTGCAGCGAGCTGTTGGCATTCTGTGCGACCGATGTGGAGTCGCTGGCCATCTGCTGGCTATGCTCCATGGCGCGGACCGCCTGCACGGAGTCGCTCTGTATGCCGCCGATCATCTGCTCGATTTCCTGGGTGGACTGCTGGGTGCGGTGCGCCAGTGCGCGTACCTCATCGGCCACCACGGCGAAACCACGGCCTTGTTCGCCAGCGCGCGCCGCTTCGATGGCCGCGTTGAGGGCCAGCAGGTTGGTTTGTTCGGCGATGGCGCGAATCACCTCGACCACCTTGCTGATTTCCTGGGCGCGCGACGACAGCTGCTGCACCTGGCCGCTGGTATTGCCGACGTTCTGGGTCAGGTCCTGGATGGCCTTGAGCGTGCGTGCCACGTTGTCAATGCCGGCGCTGGTGAGCGCATGGGTGCGCTGCGAAGCATCGGCGGCTTCCGCTGCGTTACGGGCAACCTCGTCGACGGCCGCGCTCATTTCGGTAACCGCCGTGGCTGCCTGGTTGACCTCGTCGTTCTGGCGAACCAGGCCGCGGCTGGATTCCTCGGTGACCGAGGTCATCTCTTCGGAGGCCGAGGCCAGTTGGTTGGAACTGTCGGCGATGTGGCCAATGGTCTGGCGCAGGTTTCCCTGCATCTGATGAAGGGCGCTGAGCATGGCGGCCGCTTCGTCCTTACCGATCACCAGGATCTTTTCCGTCAAATCCTTCTTGGCGATGCGCTGGGCGATCTGCACCGCTTCGCTGATCGGCACGGTAATGCTGCGGGTCAGCAGGTAGGCCAGCAGAATCGTGGCGACGATCGCGATGGCGATCAGGGTGCCGACCAGCATCAGCCCGGTGGAATAGGCCTGGCTGGCGCGAACGCCCGCCGCTTCGGCGCCGCGGTCGTTGTATTCGCGCAGGGTGGTAATCTGCTCCTGCATGGCATTGGTCACCGGCCTGATCGTGGTGTTGATCAATGCCAAGGCCGCAGCACTGTCGCCGTTGCGCATCAAGGGCTCGAACTGGTCGAGCAGCCGTGCGTAGGCTTGGGAGCTGGCACGGATCTCCGCGTAGAGCTTGCGATCCCCTTCGCCTGACACCAACTTCTCATAGCTGTTGATCGCATCGAAGAACGCCGTCCGGTATCCCGCGAAACCATCGAGGGTCTGCTGGCGAATTTGCGGGTCGTCCGAGGTGGTGCCCCGCAGGCTTTCCAGTCGCAGCCGCAGTACGCCGGCATTCATCAGCCCCGCCACGCGCACGCTGGCCATCCAGTTGGTTTCTACATCCTGTTCGACCTCGCGCAGGGTTTTCATCTGGATGATCGCCACTGCGCCCAGCAGTACGACGATCAACACGATTAATGAGAAAAACAAGGCCGCCCGGGGAGCCACATTTATACGTCGTAGAAGCATGATGATCGCCTTTCGCTGGATGGAACGCAGTTACCCAGGCTATCGGCCACCCCAGCAGCGGCTTCACCCCATATCCGACGTGAGGTCGTGTATTTTCGGAATGGGGTGGAACTTTCGGATAGCCGGCATAAAGGTGCTGAAACGCACTGCCGTGCGCTGCATTGAGCCTAGGCCAGGTCGGCGCATTGCGCTGGCCCTGTAAGCATAGGCGGAGGACAATAGTGGGGCCGCGGCAAGTCGTCGGCTGCCGTGAACGCTGCGGCGTCGGAGTTGACTATCTACAACGCCCTGGCCGTTTTGCCAGCGTGTGAAAAAGCGCATTGCCTGCGCGATAGCGACGCCCCTTGCAGGTTGCCGATAATCTCTTTCAATCCTGGAACACTCGATAGATTTGCATGGACAGGCGGCAGCGAAAGATCATCCACATTGACTGCGATGCCTTCTATGCGTCGGTCGAGATGCGCGACAACCCGGCCCTGGCCGACAAGCCGATGGCGGTGGGCGGTTCGGCCGATCGGCGCGGGGTGATCGCCACCTGCAACTACGAAGCGCGCGCCTATGGCGTGCGCTCGGCGATGGCCTCCGGGCACGCGCTGAAATTGTGCCCGGACCTGCTGATCGTCAAGCCGCGCTTCGACGTGTACCGCGCGGTGTCCCGGGAGATTCACGGGATCTTTCGCGATTACACCGACCAGATCGAGCCGTTGTCCCTGGACGAGGCCTTTCTGGATGTCTCCAACTGTGAGCATTTCGGCGGCAGCGCCACGCGTATCGCCCAGGACATTCGCCGGCGCGTGTCCAGCGACCTGCATATCACCGTGTCGGCCGGGGTGGCGCCCAACAAGTTCCTGGCCAAGATCGCCAGCGACTGGCGCAAGCCCAACGGCATCTTCGTGATCACCCCGGATCAGGTCGAGGATTTCGTGGCCGAGCTGCCGGTCAACAAGCTGCACGGGGTCGGCAAGGTCACCGCGGACAAGCTCACCCGCCTGGGCATACGGACCTGCCGCGATCTGCGCGAGTGGAACAAGCTGCGCCTGGTGCGTGAGTTCGGCAGCTTTGGCGAGCGCTTGTGGAACCTGGCCCATGGCATCGACGAGCGGGTGGTGCAGACCGACAGCCGCCGCCAGTCGATGAGCGTGGAGAACACCTACGATCAGGATCTGCCCGACCTGCAGGCCTGTCTGGCGCAACTACCGGCCTTGCTGGAGGAACTGGAGCGGCGCATGACGCGCCTGGACAGCAGTTACCGGGCGGGCAAGCCGTTCGTCAAGGTCAAGTTCCACGACTTTACCCAGACGACCCTGGAGCAGGCCGGCGCGGCGCGGGATCTGGAAAGCTATCGCGTGCTGCTGAGCAATGCCCATGCCCGGGGCAATCGGCCCGTGCGCTTGCTGGGGGTCGGCGTGCGCCTGCAGGACTTGCGCGGCAAGCACGAACAGCTGGACTTGTTCACCGCGCTTGAACGGTAACGCGGCGCCGGGAAGGAGGTGGGCCATTGAGCCCACCCCGACCGGCTTGTTCGCCTATTCGTCAGGCCACAGGCGGATCGGTTTGCCGCTGGCCGGCCACAGGCGCAGTTGCTCGATGGGCGAGATATCCCAGCGCTCGATGGTGGTCAGGCTCTGCAGAAAGCGGTTTTCCTGCTCCATCAGCGCCGGCGCGCACATTTTGCGGGTGCTGCCGGGGTTACTGATGGTCAGCTTGTCGCCAGCCAGGGTATAGCTGGCGAACCAGTGGTTGCAGCCGGCATTGCCGTAGGCGCGGCCATCTTCGCCAAGGATGATGGTCAGGTGGCTGTTGTCGATCAGCGGGCGTTCGCCGATCCATTCCACGCGGTAGGTGCGCTCGGTTTCCAGCTGCACGGGTTTTGCCGCGCAGCCAGCCAGGGCTGCAGTGAGCAAGCCAAGGGCGAGAAGCGGTTTCATCAGGCCTCCTTTTTGATACACGCAGGGCACAGGTGCTTGTCCTGCTGTTTGCGCCAGCCGAGCTCGGCAAGGCGCGCATCGGCGGCCGGCGTCTGGGCTTTTTTACCCAGGGCAGTGTCGACCGCGAATTCGAAGTCCAGTTGCTTGCCGCAGCTGTCGCAGGTCACTTCCCAGTTGAAGATCGACAGCTCGGTGAAGGCCGGCCCATGAGCGACCGCGACCCATTGGCCGGGCGGATTGATCAGGTGGCGAACCTTGTCGACCTGCAGGCGCATGCTCAGGTCGCGGCTGCCCTTGAGGCTGACCACCAGGGTATCGTTGCCTTTGATCGAGCCACCGTTGCCGGTGACCTGATAGCGGCCGGGAGCCAGGGCGCGGCACTCGATCAGGGTGTGTTCGGGGTTGAGCAGGTTGTAGCGAAAATCGTGTTCGGCCATGGATCCTCCGGGTGAGAGCGGCATTCTAGCAGGGCGCGACCACGGCGGGCGGGGTAGCGACGCCTGGAGTGACGCCGAAGCGGTCATCAGGCAGCGGGAAAGATTTCCCGCAAGGCGGCGCGATACAGGGCGAAGGCTGCCACGGCGCCGCCGACGGCTTCTTCACGCTGGCTTTCGCTCAGCTCCAGGCCGTCGAGCAGGGCCACGAACTGGCGCCAGTGCAGGCTACGACCATCCGGGTGGGCGGCCAGGTGGCGGGCACCTCTTTCGGCGCTCAGGCCGATCAGCTGGGTTTGCTTGAACAGAAAAGCGGCGCCCAGGTTGGAACCCTCGCTGCAGTACAGCCAGCCCAGGCCGGCATGCACGCTGGGTGGCGTGACCGGGGTTGGGGTGGGCGGATGGGCAAGGCCCAGATCCGTGAGGTCGGCACACACCGCGCTGAAGCGCGGCATTTCGTGCAGCCCGGGCAGCAGGCGATTGAGCTCGCTAGCGTGGTACAGGGCATCCAGGGCGCCATGGAAGCGATGCTGCAGGCGCAGGAAACACCCGTACCGCGCGAGGCTCTCGAAGGGCCGCGACTGCATCACCAGCGTGTCGACACTGTCGTGCTCACGGCGGGTGCCGGCTTTCAGCTGCTTGCTCAGGGGCAGTTGCGCCGGCGGCAGCACTTGCATCGCCGCCACCTGGGCTGAGGTGTCCAGATCAAACGGCGGCATCGTGGGCTTCCTGTTGCAGGCGCTCGATGGCCTGCTCGAGTTCGTCCAGGCCGCTGCTGCGGATCGGCTGATCCTGCTTGAGCCGGGTTTCGCTGTGCTGGCAGGCGGCGCGCAGTTGCGGCACGCCGCAGTAGCGGGTGGCGCCGTGCAGGCGGTGGATGCGTTCGATCAGGGCGTTGCGGTCGCCATCGGCGCGTGCCTGGCGGATCGCCTGCAGGTCACCCGGCAGCCCGGCCAGCAGCATGTTGAGCATGTCGGCGGCCAGGTCGGCCTTGCCGGCGGCCAGGCGCAGGCCTTCTTCCTTGTCGAGCACGGCCGTGGCAGGCGCCGCCGCGGTATCGGGTTGCGGCTCCTGGTGGTTGCTGGCCAGGCTCAGGCCGGTCCATTTGAGCACCACCTGGGCCAGCTGGCGCTCGCTGATCGGCTTGGTCAGGTAATCGTCCATGCCGCTTTGCAGCAGGGTGCGCTTTTCGTTGGCCAGGGCGTGGGCGGTCAGGGCGACGATGGGCATCGGTGTGCGCGCGTTGTCGTGCTCCCACTGACGGATCGCCTCGGTGGTCTGGCGACCATCCATGCCGGGCATCTGCACGTCCATGAACACCAGGTCGAAGTCCTGCTCCTGGGTGATCACCAGGGCGTCGAAGCCGCTGCTGGCGACCGTGACCTTGGCGCCCATGTCGTCGAGCAGGGTCTGCACCAGGAGCAGATTGGCGGCGTTGTCATCGACGCAGAGAATGGCCGGCGAACGCGTCAGGTTGTGGTGCGGCGCCTGGCGCGCCTGGCGCGGCGCCACCAGTTCCGTCAGCGCGCGCTGCAGGCGCCGGGTACAGGCCGGCTTGGCCTGCAGCTGGCTGTGCCAGTCCGGCACGTTGTCCTGGTAGAGCGTCTGTTCGGTGGTGGGGCAGAGCACCACGCTCTTGCAGCCCAAGGCCTCGAGATCCCAGACCCGTTTGCCCAGCTCCGTGGGCGCCAGGTCGTCGCTGGTGATGCCGAGAACGGCGCAGCTGAAGGGTTGTGCGGAGCCGGCAGCCTGGGCCACGGCTTCGCAGAGGCTATTGATGTCGAGGAATTCGCTGACCTGCAGGCCGCAATCTTCCAACTGGTGCTGCAGTGCCTGGCGGGCCAGTTCGTGGGCTTCGAGGATCGCCACGCGGCGGCCAGCCAGGGCACGGGGGTGCTCGTCCGCCTCGCTGCGCGCCTTGGGCAGGTTGAGGCTGACCCAGAATTCGGAGCCTTCGCCCGGCGTGCTGTCGACGCCGATTTCACCGCCCATCTGCTCGATCAGGCGCTTGGAAATCACCAGGCCCAGGCCGGTGCCGCCGGCCTGGCGCGACATCGAGTTGTCGGCCTGGCTGAAGGCCTGGAACAGCGCACGCAGGTCTTCTTCACCCAGGCCGATGCCGGTGTCGCGCACGCTGATGCGCAGCTGGGCGCGGTCGGCGGTTTCTTCCTCGACCATGGCGCGGATGACGATGCTGCCCTCGCGGGTGAACTTGATGGCATTGCTGACCAGATTGGTGAGCACCTGCTTGAGGCGCAGCGGGTCGCCCGACAGCCATACCGGGGTGTCGCGATAGACCAGCGAGAGCAGCTCGAGCTTCTTCTCGTGGGCGGTTGGCGCGAGGATGGTCAGGGTGTCCTGCAGCAGGTCGCGCAGGTTGAAGGGGATGTTTTCCAGCACCAGCTTGCCGGCCTCGATCTTCGAGAAGTCGAGCACCTCGTTGATGATGCTCAGCAGGCTGTCGGCGGACTTTTCGATGGTGCTCAGGTAGTCCTGCTGGCGCGGGCTGAGCTCGCTCTTCTGCAGCAGGTTGGTGAAGCCGAGGATGCCATTGAGCGGCGTGCGGATCTCGTGGCTCATGTTGGCCAGGAACTCGGACTTGATACGGCTCGCCTCCAGGGCCTCCTTGCGGGCGAAATCCAGCTCGATGTTCTGGATCTCGATGTTTTCCATGTTCTGGCGCAGGTCCTCGGTGACTTGGTCGATGCTGTGCTGCATTTCCTCCTGGGCGGCCTGCAGCGATTCGGCCATGCGGTTGATGCCCGAGGCCAGCTCGTCCAGCTCGTGGCTGCCCAGTGGCGGCAGGCGGGTTTCCAGGTGGCCGTCCTTGAGCAGGGCGACGCCGTGCTTGATGCGCAGCAGGGGGTCGTTGATGCTGCGGCTCATGCGCAGGGCCAGCAGGCCGGTGATGATCAGCCCGGTGACCACCAGCAGCAGGCTGGTGAGCAGGCTGCGGTAGCCGCTGAGCAAGGTGTTGTGGTGCGACAGCTCCAGCTCCACCCAGCCGATTGCCCCGGCCTCGCCGTCGCTGCGTTCGTCGCCGCTGAGGGTCAGGTGCTGGGCCAGCACCGGCAGCAGGAAGCGGGTAGCGTCCTGGCTGCTGTGTTCGGCGATGTCCACGGTGTCGCTGTCGATCAGCGGGCGCTGGTTGAGCATGCTCGGGCCCGCATGGGCCAGGCGCTCGCTTTGCGTGTCCAGAAAGGTCACCGCACGCACGTCCGGCTGTTCCAGGGCTTCGGTGGCGATGCGCTGCAGCAACGCCTGGTCGCCATGCAGCAGGGCGGGGGCGGCCAGGGGCGCCAATTGTCCGGCGATCATGTGGCCGCGTTGCAGCAGTTGCGCCTGCAGCCCGGAAAGTTGCATCCAGATGAAATAGCCGCCCAACACCAGCGCCAGCAGGCTGGTGGGCAGCAGGGTAAGCATCAGTACCCGCCCCTTGATGCCGATATCCTTGAACACGCAATGCCCCCTTTCGACGATGCCAGGCAGTGTAGCGATTCCCGCCTTGCGACGCTTGCCCCGTCGCAAGGCGGGTTACGGGTACCCGGGCGTTAGGTAGAATCGCTCGCATTTGCTTGCCAGAGCCATTTCGCCATGACCCTTTCACCCAGCAGCGCCACCCGGATTCTTGCCGTCGAAGATGACCCGGCCCTGGCCTCGCACCTGCAGGCGCACCTGCAGGGCTGCGGCTTTGACGTGACCCTCAGCCACGACGGCAGTGAAGGCCTGCGCCTGGCCCGGGAGCAGCACTTCGACCTGATCCTGATGGACATTCTGCTGCCCGGCAGCAATGGCCTGGACGTGCTGCAACGCCTGCGCGAGCAGCGCCACGTGCCGGTCATCCTGATGTCTGCCCTGGGCGCCGAGCAGGACCGTATCGCCGGCTTCAGCAAGGGGGCCGACGACTACCTGCCCAAGCCGTTCAGCCTTGGCGAGCTGAGCGTGCGTATCGAGGCCATTCTGCGCCGGGTAGCCTATGAGCGGCGTGGCCAGCCGCCGTTGCAGGTCGATGCGCTGCGCTTTCACGAAGAGCGCTGCGACGTCTGTCATGAAGGCCAGTGGGCGATGCTCACCTCGACCGAGTACCGCCTGCTGGAAACCTTTTCCCGGCACGCCGAGGAGGTGCTCAGCAAGGCCTTCCTGTACCAGCACGTGCTGCATCGCGGCTATTCCCAGCATGACCGCAGCCTGGACATGCACGTCAGCAACGTGCGTCGCAAACTCAAGACCATCGGCTACGCCAGCACGCGCCTGGAGTCGGTATGGGGCAAGGGTTACGTACTGACGGCGCGGGAATCCTGAGGTGCCGGAGCGGCATTCGCTGTTCTGGAAACTGATCGTCGGCCTGGCCCTGTTCTGTCTACTGACCATCAGCATGCACATGGATCTGGAACGGCGGGTGTACGACTCGATGTCCACGCTGCCCGCGCACAGCCAACAGCAGCTGAAAGCCTTGGCCGGCGAGGCGGAAGCGGCCTGGCGGGGGCACGGTCGCGAAGGTCTGGACGGGTTTCTGCACGACCTCTATCTGCGTGAGCAGGTGTGGGTCGTGGTGGTGGACCAGCACCACCAGTCGTTGTCCTCCTGCCCGCTCAGCGAAGAGGAGGCGCTGCGCCTGAGCTTCGTGCGCCGGCTCGACCAGAAGGTCGGCCGGCCCGGCGGCCAGCCGGTGTTCTATGTGCCGTTCAGCGATGGCAATGGGCGCCTGGTGATGGAGCTGCCGCCGCGCCTGGATCCACGCAGCGACCGCCCCTTGTGGGACTTCTTTCTGCGCAGCGTGCTGCCCGCCTGCCTGGCCATCCTCCTGGCTACCCTGTTGTATCGCTGGCTGATCGGGCCGCTGGTGATCCTGCGCCGCCAGGCCAATGGCCTCAGTGCCGGCGACCTGAGCGCCCGGGTGGGCCCGCCGGTGGCGAGCCGCAAGGACGAACTGGGCGAGCTGGGGCGCGCCTTCGATCATATGGCCGAGCGCCTGCAAGGCACCGTGGTTTACCAGCGGCGCTTGTTGCGTGACCTGTCCCATGAGCTGCGTACGCCGCTGAGCCGGCTGCGCGTGGCCAACGACGGCGAGAGCGACCCGCAGGTGCTGCGCCAGCGCCTCGACCGCGAGATCACCATCATGCAGAACCTGGTGGAGAACTCCCTGGAGCTGGCCTGGCTGGACTCCGAGCGCCCGCAATTCGAGCGCGAGCCGATTCGCCTGCTGCAGCTCTGGGACATGCTGGTCGAGGACGCCTGCTTCGAAGCCGGCTGGTGCCGCGAGCGCATGCTGTTCGAGGCCGATGAAGAGTGCACGGTGTACGCCAACCTGACCAGCCTGGCCCAGGCCCTGGAAAACCTGCTGCGCAACGCCATTCGCCATTCACCGCCGCAAGGGCGGGTGCGCCTGAGCGGCGTGCTTGAAGGTGACTGCTGGCATTTGTGCCTGGTCGACGACGGCCCCGGTATCGAGGAGCGCTACCTGGAAACTATTTTCGAGCCCTTCGCTCGGCTCGACAGTGCGCGCCCCGGTGACGGCGGCTTCGGCCTCGGCCTGAGCATCGCACGCAGTGCCATTGCCTTGCAGGATGGTCGCCTGTGGGCGCAGAGCCCGCCAGGCAGCGGGCTGCAGATGCACCTGCTGCTGCCGGCTGCCGAGGTCCAGGGGCAAACTGTATAGACTGTAAATGATGTTTACTCTCATATGGTATTGACTATCATTTGCGCCGCTATCGCGGTGGGAAGGCTCTAGGGAGAGCCTTCGGGAGATCCACCACCGCCGTTTTCGCCCGCCCGGGCCTGACAATCATGCGGTAAGGGAACGTCGATGAATCCGAAGTACACACCGAGTCTGCTGGCCACGGCCGTCATGCTGGCATTCAGCGCGCCGGCTGCGTATGGGCAGCTGGACGAACAGGCTTCCACGGACGAAGCATCTGTTCTGCACCTTGGCGAGCGCCATGGCTCGTCGCTGGAGCTCGGCTCCACGGTGGTGACTGCCGCCGGCACCGAGGTCGATCTGCGTGATGCCCCGGCCAGTATCAGCGTGGTCACCCGTGAGGACATCGAGCGCAAGCCGATGGCCAGCATCGCCGAAGTGTTGGGCACGTTGCCCGGGGTTACCGGCGGCTATTCGGCGACCGGGGCGGGGTCGAAGATTTCCTTTCGCGGTATGCCGGACAGGTACACCCTGATTCTGGTCGACGGCAAACGTATCGGCAGCTCGCAGCTGCTGGGCCATAGGCCTGACACCATCCCCCAGGATCTCGACTGGCTGTCGCCGGAGTCCATCGAGCGCATCGAGGTGGTCCGCGGCGCCATGTCGTCGCTGTATGGCTCGGAGGCGATGGGCGGGGTAATCAACATCATCACGCGCAAGGTCGCGCCCGAGTGGGGAGGCTCGATAACCTCCAATTACAGTCGCCCGCAACCCCGCGACTCGGGTGACACCTCACAGATCGGCGTCAATCTCAGCGGCCCGCTGACCGACAGCCTCGGTTTGCGCCTTGGCGGCAGCTTCAGTGACCGCGAGTCCGACTCGAACGCCACGGGGTCGACCGGCGCCTTGTCGAAAAACGTCAATGCCAAGCTCAATTGGCAGGCCTCGGAAAACCACAGCTTCAGCGTCGATGCCTCTGCTGGTGAGGAACGTGCGCGTTCCTTCGATAACCTCGAAGCCCGGGAGGCCGCCGGTGAGACCAACGAGACATTCGGCTCCTCGAAAATGATCAGCCGAGGGTTCGGTATTGGCCATGAAGGGCGTTTCGGTGAGGTGGGTACCAAGCTCGACCTGTACGTCAATACCTTCGAGAACAAGGCCGACCCGGCTGAAAGCGACAATGCAGGAGCAAAATCCAAGGAGGCGGTAGCGGATTTCAAATTCGACGTGCCGTTCGAGCTGGGCGTCAGCCAATGGTTGACCGCAGGCTTGCAGTACAAAGAGGAAGAGGTCGAGAACCCGGGCAATATCGGCAATATCGCCGCCTTCGTTCCGCCAGGCCAGGCAAAAGCGCTGGCTGCAGAGAAGAACCCTGAAGGGTGGGCGTGGGCGGTCTTCGCCGAGAATCAGGTATTCCTGCGGGACGACCTGACCCTGACCCTGGGCCTGCGTACCGACCGTACCGACGGCTTCAGCGCCCATACCAGCCCACGCGCTTATCTGGTCTATCACCCAGCCGACGCCTGGACGATCAAGGGCGGGGTTTCCAAGGGGTTCCGTGCCCCCAACCTGAAGGAGCGCTCCCTGAGCTCGGGTACCTCATCGATGGGCATGGGCTGTACCTCGCTGGCGCCGCTTGGCTACATGGGCGGCCAGTGCTTCATGGTCGGTAATCCGGATCTGGAACCGGAGATCAGCACCAACTACGAGCTGGGTGTGGCCTTCGACGAAAACGAATACCGCTTAGAAGCCACTTACTTCACCAGCAAGATCAAGGACATGATGCAGAATGGCTTCCTCGGCCAAGTCAACGGCATCTGGTACACCCAGCAGTACAACATCGAGGAAGCCAAGACCAGTGGCGTCGAGTTGTCGTTCGGGGTGCCGATCAGTACCGCGGTATCGTTCAGCGGTAATGCCACGTACATGATCGAGTCGGAAAACACCACGACCGGTGAAGCGCTGCTGATGACGCCCGAGTGGACAGCCAATGCGCTGCTCGAGTGGCAGGTCAACAATCAGCTCTCCACCTACCTGTCGGCCCAGTATCTCGGCAAACAGCTGTATCGCCCCTCGGCAACGGGCGCGGACCGGTTCGCCGAAGCCAACACCACGGTGGATCTGGGTGGCAATTATGCCGTCAACAAGAACCTCACGCTGCGCGCTGGCGTACAGAACGTCTTCAATGACGCCGTTGAGACCGATGACGATTATGGCGACGGCGATCCGCGCACCTTCTACGTAGGATTTACCAGTCGCTTCTAGCGAGTGCGCTGCCCGTCGATCCGGCCTTTCAGGTGCCGAGCGCCCTGGTGGGCTGGATCTTGCCGTTTATCCCTGAGTTGTTGCCTGTGCTGGAGCCTGCCAATGAGCCGCCGTGAGGGCTATGTGATCGACGTTCCCTATCCCCTGCATTTCCACAAGGAAATGCAGCCGGTGTGGATGAGTTACATCGCCACCAGCCTGGCGTGCAGCGCCCCGGATATCACGCAGCCGTACCGATACTGCGAACTAGGCTGTGGCGCGGGTATCAACTTGCTGGTTGCAGCGGCGAGCAATCCACTCGGCGAGTTCGTGGGCGTCGACTTCAACAGTGGCCACATCGCACTGGCTCGGCAGGCGGCACAGCGCATCGGGCTGACGAACCTGCAGTTCATCGAAGCCAGCTTTGGCGACTTCGCCGCTGGCGAGCAGCAACCGTTCGACTTCATCGCTTGCCATGGCACCTGGTCCTGGCTGCCACCCCAGGCCCAGGCCAGCATCCTGAAAGCGCTTTACCGCTTCCTGAAGCCAGGCGGGCTGTTCTACCTGCACTACATGTGTCACCCCGGTGCGACGCGGCTGACCGCCATTCAGAAAGTCCTGCATGAAGTGTCGTTGGCCACGCCCGGTGACTCGGCCAATGCTGTTCGGCAGGGCGTCGAGCTGCTGCGTTGCCTGGCCGATAACGGCGCGGGTGCCTTCGAAGACAATCCAGGGCTCAAAGATGAACTGGCGGCGTTGGAAAAGGCGCACGAGACCTACCTGGCCCACGACTTTCTGACCGATTACTGGCGGCCGCAACATTGCGCCGATGTGCATCGAGTCGTTGCCCAGGCCGAGCTGACTTACATCGGTAGTGCCGACTGCTTCGAGAACATGGATAGCCTGGCCATACCCGGCAACATCCAGCCGATTCTCAATGGCTTGCCGTCGACCGCTCTGCGCGAAACGGTCAAGGACCTGGCGCGTAACCAGCACCAGCGCCTGGATATGTTCCAGCGCCAGCCCAACCCCATGACTGCCGAGCAGCATCTGCTCGAGCTGGATCGCGTTTGCTTCACGGCACTGGATTCGATGCCGGTGCCGGGAGGGCTGTCGTTTGCCACGCCGATCGGCATCGTTCCTGGGCCGCAGCCGATCTTCGAACCATTGCTTCGCCAGTTGCTGGCGGGCCCCAAGGCATTTTCCGCGTTGCGCTGCCTGCCGGAGTTCTGCCATGAACCGGGGGTATTGCTGCAGGCGTTGCAGATGCTGATGTGGGCCGGATACGCACATCCCATGCGAGCCGAGAAAACCGCTGCACCGGCAGCTGGCAGGCTCGATGCGTGGCTGGCGGCCAAGGCAATAGCGCTGAGCCTGGTGCCCGAGTGCGGAACGGCAGCCATGCACGATGTCAGCGGTACGCCGCTCATCGCCGGCCCCACGCAGCGTTAGATGAATCGGTTATCAGCTTAGATCGGCTGGTTCGCATGCGTGCAGCTGTCACCTGGGAGCGCCGCTAACCGCGGGCTTCGGCTGGCCAGGCTGGGATCCCGGGGGCCATTAGGCGCCGTAGCGGGGAGTAGGGGTTGTGCTGATTTGCCGGTATCATGGCCGCCCCCTGCAGCCGTCTGGACCCGATCGACGCCATGACCCAGCAATACCCCACGATCGCCGAATGCGTCGGCAACACGCCCCTGGTTCGCCTGCAACGCCTGCCCGGCACCACCAGCAACACCCTGCTGGTCAAGCTCGAAGGCAACAACCCGGCCGGTTCGGTAAAGGACCGCCCGGCGCTGTCGATGATCACCCGTGCCGAGCTGCGCGGTGATATCGCGCCCGGCGACACGCTGATCGAGGCCACCTCGGGCAATACCGGCATCGCCCTGGCCATGGCCGCGGCGATCAAGGGTTACCAGATGATCCTGATCATGCCGGACAACTCCAGCGCCGAGCGCAAGGCGGCGATGACCGCCTACGGCGCCGAGTTGATCCTGGTCAGCAAGGAAGAGGGCATGGAAGGCGCCCGTGACCTGGCGCTGGCCATGCAGGCCGAGGGCCGCGGCAAGGTGCTCGATCAGTTCGCCAACGGCGACAACCCGGTCGCCCACTACACCGGCACCGGCCCGGAAATCTGGCGCCAGACCGGTGGGCAGATCACCCATTTCATCAGCTCCATGGGCACCACCGGCACCATCATGGGCGTGTCGCGCTACCTCAAGGAGCAGAACCCGGCCGTGCAGATCGTCGGCCTGCAGCCGATGGAAGGCGCGGCGATTCCGGGCATCCGTCGCTGGCCCCAGGAATACCTGCCGAAGATCTTCGAATCCGAGCGGGTCGATCGCATCGTCGACATGGCCCAGGCCGAGGCCGAGGACGTGATGCGCCGCATGGCCCGCGAAGAGGGCATCTTCTGTGGCGTGTCGTCCGGCGGCTCGGTGGCGGCCATGCTGCGCCTGTCCCGTGAGCTGGAAAACGCCGTGCTGGTCGCCATCGTCTGCGATCGTGGCGACCGATACCTGTCCACCGGCGTGTACGACGCCGTGGCGCGCTGATGGCCCGCAAGAACGGCGGCCTGCGCTTTCAACCCAGTGGTGGTACCCGGGCCGCCCAGGTGCCGGTGGGCAAGAAGCAGCGCCTGACGATCGAGCGCCTGGCCAACGATGGCCGGGGCATCGCCTTCAGCGACGGGCGCACCTGGTTCGTCAGCGGCGCGCTGCCGGGGGAGGAGGTCGAAGCCCGGGTACTGGATGCCCGTAGCAAGGTGATCGACGCACGCACCGAGCGGGTGCTCCAGGCCAGCCCCGAGCGGCGCGCCGAGCCCTGTGTGCATGCGCGCATCTGCGGCGGTTGCAGCGTTCAGCATATCCCCCATGCCGAGCAGCTGGCGCTCAAGCAGCGCATGCTCGCCGAACAGCTGCAGCGCCTTGGCGGCGTGCAGCCCGAAAGCTGGGTCGAGCCACTGACCAGCCCGGAATTCGCCTACCGTCGCCGTGCCCGTATCGCGGTGCGCTGGGATGCGCGCAACAAGCGCCTGGAAGTCGGCTTTCGCGCCGCGGCCAGCCAGGACATCGTCGCCATCAGTGAGTGCCCAGTGCTGGTCGAGCCGCTGCAGCCGATTCTGCGTGCACTGCCCGCCCTGCTGGGCGGTTTGCAGGCGCCGCGTGCCATTGGTCATGTGGAACTGTTCCAGGGCACCGCCAGTGCCATTCTGGTGCGCCACACCGAGCCCTTGGGCGAAGTGGATCTGGCCCGCCTGCAGGCATTCTGCTCGGTGCATGATGCCCAGTTGTGGCTGCAGGGCGAGGGCGCGCCGCAACCGCTGGATGCCACGCAACCGCTGGGCTACCGGCTGCAGGAATGGGATCTGCAGTTGGCCTATCGGCCTGGCGATTTCGTGCAGGTCAACGCGGCCGTCAACGAAGCGATGGTGGCCCAGGCCTTGCAATGGCTGGCGCCGCGTGAACACGAGCGGGTGCTGGATCTGTTCTGCGGCCTGGGCAATTTCGCCCTGCCGCTGGCCCGGCGGGCACGTGAGGTGATTGCGGTGGAAGGTGTGCAGGCGATGGTCGAGCGGGCCACGGGCAATGCCCGCAGCAATGGCCTGGCCAATGCGCACTTTTATCAGGCCGACCTGTCCAACTCGCTGGCCGAGGCCGGCTGGGCAACTGGCGGCTTCGACGCCATCGTGCTCGACCCGCCGCGCGATGGCGCGCTACAGGTGGTTCGGCAGGTCGGCAGCCTGGGTGCCAAGCGCTTGGTTTACGTTTCCTGTAACCCGACGACGCTGGCGCGCGACAGTGGCGAATTGTTGCAACAGGGCTATCGCTTGAAGAAAGCCGGTATTCTGGACATGTTTCCGCAAACGGCGCATGTCGAGGCGATGGCGCTGTTCGAGCTCTAAGCTGTCAGTAATGCAGTGGCGCACAGGAATTGCGCCGTTTGGTCAAACCGACCGGCTCGCAGAAGCCCGGCGACATTCAACGGGGCGTGCCCCGTGATAGGGAAGGTAATAGATGGTTCAGGTTAGAGTGCACCAGCCGATCAACGACGATGGCAGTATCAATCTCGAGGCCTGGCTGGAGCACGTCACGAGTGTCGATCCGGCCCTCGACCGCGATGCGTTGCGCGCCGCCTGTGAATTCGCCCGGGCGGCCGAGCAACAGGCCAATGCTGCGCAGAACCTGTGGACCGAAGGCACGTCCAGTTTCAGCGCCGGTCTGGAAATCGCCGAAATTCTCGCCGACCTCAAGCTCGACCAGGATTCCCTGGTGGCCGCCGTCATCTACCGCGGTGTGCGTGAAGGCAAGATTCCCCTGGCTGACGTGCGCCAGCGCTTCGGCCCGGTGGTGGCCAAGCTGATCGAAGGCGTGCTGCGCATGGCGGCCATCAGCGCCAGCCTCAACCCGCGTGGCGAGTCCATGGTGCTGGGCTCCCAGGCCCAGGTCGACAACCTGCGCAAGATGCTGGTGGCCATGGTCGACGACGTGCGCGTGGCGCTGATCAAGCTGGCCGAACGTACCTGCGCGATTCGCGCCGTCAAGGACACCGACGAGGAGCGCCGCCAGCGCGTGGCCCGCGAGGTGTTCGACATCTACGCGCCGCTGGCCCACCGCCTGGGCATCGGCCATATCAAGTGGGAGCTGGAGGACCTGTCCTTCCGCTACCTGGAACCCGAGCAGTACAAGCAGATCGCCAACCTGCTGCACGAGCGGCGCCTGGATCGCGAGCACTACATCAACGAAGTGATGGAGCAGCTGCGCGAGGAGCTCGAAGCCACCGGCATCAAGGCCGACATCAGTGGCCGGGCAAAACATATCTATTCGATCTGGCGCAAGATGCAGCGCAAGGGCCTGCAGTTCAGCCAGATCTACGACGTGCGCGCGGTGCGCGTGCTGGTGCCGGCGGTGCGCGACTGCTACACCGCCCTGGGTATCGTGCACACCCTGTGGCGGCACATTCCCAAGGAATTCGACGACTACATCGCCAACCCCAAGGAGAACGGCTACCGCTCGCTGCACACTGCGGTGCTCGGCCCGGAAGGCAAGGTGCTGGAGGTGCAGATTCGCACCTCCAACATGCACGAAGAGGCCGAGCTCGGCGTTTGCGCCCACTGGCGCTACAAGGGCACCGACGTCAAATCGGGCGCCAGCAGTCATTACGAAGAAAAGATCTCCTGGCTGCGCCAGGTGCTCGAGTGGCACGAGGAACTCGGCGATATCGGCGGCCTGGCCGAACAGCTGCGCGTCGATATCGAACCGGATCGGGTTTACGTGTTCACCCCGGACGGCCACGCCATCGACCTGCCCAAGGGCGCCACGCCGCTGGACTTCGCCTACCGGGTGCACACCGAAATCGGCCATAACTGCCGCGGCGCCAAGATCAACGGCCGCATCGTGCCGCTCAACTACAGCCTGCAGACCGGCGAGCAGGTAGAGATCATCACCAGCAAGCAGGGCACGCCGAGCCGTGACTGGCTGAACTCCAACCTCGGCTACGTCACCACCTCGCGGGCCCGGGCGAAGATCGTCCACTGGTTCAAGCTGCAGGATCGCGACCAGAACGTCGCCGCCGGCAAGGTCATGCTCGAACGCGAGCTGGCGCGGGTTGCGCTGCCGCCGGTGGACTTCGAGAAGCTCGCCGAGAAGGCCAACCTCAGAACCGCCGAAGACATGTTCGCGTCCCTGGGCGCCGGTGATCTGCGCCTGGCGCAGCTGGTCAACCTGGCCCAGCAGTTGGTCGAGCCGGAGCGTGGCAACGAGCAGCTCGAGCTGATCCCGCGCAAGGCCCAGGGTTTCAAGCCGGGCAAGCGTGGCGACATCCAGATCCAGGGCGTGGGCAACCTGCTGACCCAGATGGCCGGTTGCTGCCAGCCGCTGCCGGGCGACCCCATCGTTGGCTACATCACCCTGGGGCGCGGGGTCAGCATCCACCGCCAGGATTGCGCGGCGGTGCTGCAGCTGGGCGGGCGTGAGCCGGAGCGGATCATCCAGGTCAGCTGGGGGCCGGTGCCGGTACAGACCTACCCGGTGGACATCATCATCCGCGCCTACGACCGTTCCGGCCTGCTGCGCGACGTGACGCAGATGCTGCTCAACGAGAAACTCAACGTGCTGGCAGTCAACACCCGCTCGAACAAGGAAGACAACACGGCGTCGATGTCGCTGACCGTGGAGATTCCCGGGCTCGATGCGCTGGGTCGCCTGCTGGGGCGCATCTCGCAGCTGCCCAACATCATCGAGGCGCGTCGCCACCGCGCGCCCTGAGCCGTTACCCGGGCATGGGGCGTCAAGGCGCCGCGTGCCCGCATCGACTGGATCTTGTCATGTATCAACTCACCGATCTGCTCAACCTGATGGCTCGCCTGCGCGACCCGCAGCACGGCTGCCCATGGGATTTGCAGCAGTCCTACGCGAGCATCGTGCCGCACACCCTCGAAGAGGCCTACGAGGTGGCCGACGCCATCGAGCGTGAGGCATTCGACGAACTGCCCGGCGAGCTCGGCGACCTGCTGTTCCAGGTGGTCTATTACAGCCAGTTGGCCAGGGAGGAGGGGCGCTTCGATTTCGCCGCGGTGGTCGATGGCATCACCCGCAAACTGGTGCGTCGCCACCCCCACGTATTTCCCGATGGCGACCTGTATGGGCCGCTCGATCAGCCGCGCCTGAGCGAGGCTGAAGTCAAGCAGCGCTGGGAGGCGATCAAGGCCGAGGAACGAGCCGAGCGCGCCGCGGCGCCAGAGCAGCTTTCGCTGCTCGACGATGTGCCGAACGTGCTGCCAGCCCTGAGCCGCGCCAAGAAGCTGCAAGGCCGCGCCGCCCGGGTCGGTTTCGACTGGCCGGATGCCTTGCCGGTGCTCGACAAGGTGCGCGAAGAGCTCGATGAAGTGCTCGAAGCGATCAGTGAAAACGACCCGGAGGCCATTGCCGAAGAAATCGGCGATCTGCTGTTCAGCGCCACCAACCTGGCCCGGCACCTGAAGGTCGACCCGGAAGCGGCATTGCGCGCTGCCAACGCTAAATTCGAGCGGCGTTTCCGATTTATCGAGCAGGCATTGCGCGAAGCCGGGCGGCCCATCGAGAATTGCACCCTGGATGAGCTCGACGCCCTGTGGGGCGAGGCCAAGAAAATCGACAAGCAGCGCGGCTGCTGAGCCGGATGGCGCAGCAGCCTCGACGAGAATCCGATGGGCATGCCCATCTCATTAAATTGTCTGCGGATAGGTAGGTTATGGCGATTTCACTACGTGACCAGTTGCTCAAAGCCGGGTTGGTCAACGAGAAGCAGGTCAAGCAGGCCAGCAAGCAACAGCACAAACAGCAGCGCATGGTGAAGAAAGGCCAGGCTGAAGAGGACAACAGCAGCCAGCTCGCGGCCCAGCAGGCCAAGGCCGAGAAGGCGGCGCGCGACCAGGAACTCAATCGCCAGCAGCAGGAAAAGGCCGAGCAGAAGGCCCGTGCCGCGCAGATCAAGCAACTGATCGAGGCGTCGCGCCTGCCCAAGCTGACCACCGAGGACTACTACAACTTCGTCGACGACAAGAAGGTCAAGCGCCTGCCGGTCAATGCGCTGATGCGCGACAAGCTCAGCCGCGGTTCGCTGGCCATCGTGCGTCATGGGGGTGGCTACGAAGTGATCCCGCGTGAGGCCGCCTTGAAGATTCAGGAGCGTGATCCGCAGCGCGTGCTGCTGCTCAATACGCCGACCGAGGCGCCGGACGCGGATGATCCGTACGCGGCCTACCAGGTGCCCGACGACCTGATGTGGTAAGCCGTCAGCCATGAAAAAGCCCGCGTGATGCGGGCTTTTTCATGGGATTCCGATTTATTGCGAATGAGCCGCCTCTGGGTCGTGGGCTTCCAGCTCCGCCTGATACGCGACCGCTTCCTCTTCGGACGGGAAGATGCCGACCAACTGGTCGTTCTGGTACACGTCCCAGACCCGCAGGCCCTCGGCCTGGGCTTCGTGGGACATATGGTGTTCGTCACGCTCGGTCACTACTAGTACGCTCATCTTATTTCTCCAGTATTGCCGGACAAATGCTGCGCAAGGCGGTTGCGCTCGTGCTTAGCCTGCTAAGCAACGACATATTTTGTGACTGTATTAATTAGTTACAAGTTCCCAGGCGCTTCGCTTGTGCATGTTTTTTTTCAGCCTCGGGGCTGAATCGCGGGCATAAAAAAACCGGGGCAGGCCCCGGTTTCTCTGGTATGCGGCAGGCTGATCAGTCGCGACGGCCTTCGACATTCTTGCCGTCGACCGTGCCCGACTTGAGCATGATCTGGTATTCCTTGCCGTCCTTCTCGACCTGGTGCAGGCGCACCAGCAGGTAATCCCAGTCCTTGGCGAACCACAGGATGGTCTTGCGGCTGCTTTGCGTCGGGTCGCGCACGCGCTCTACCTTGATCGCATCGATCAGGCCAGCGGCGGTGCGCACCACCTCTTCGCCGAGCACGCGGAAGTCGTAGGTCTCGATCTCGTCGCCATCGACCACCTGATAGCTCATGCTTTTCTGGCCGGCGGCCACGTCATGCTGCAGGGCCAGCTGGTAGGTCGACTTGTCCTGCATGCCGCGGTTGAGCGGGAAGCGCACGGGATCGCCCCGGTCGCTGCCGATCACCTGCTTCTGCGACCAGTCGAAGTCGAACTCGACGTCTTTGCTCTTGCCCAGGCCGCTGCGCTCGAACTTGTAGCTCTGCGGCAGGAAGGCATCGTTCTCGACGGTGAAGGTGCTCTGCTCGGTCAGGCCGGCGACCAGCATGGAGGCCTTGAACACCAGCTGCCAGCGGCCGTCATCGAGCTTTTGCAGGCTGCGTTCGGCGGAGCCGCTGACCGGCACCTGCTTCCAGTCGGCGGTGTAGCTGGCGGAGAAGGGCTTCGGCTCTGCGGCGAGGGCAGGCAGGCTGAACAACGCCAGGGCAAGCATTAGGGCGCGGCGCATGGAATCTCCTTGCAGTTGATGGGGTAACCGGTGGGCGGCAATGCAACACCGTCGAACCGGGGGCCTGCTTGTGTGAGCTGCAAACGGCCCTCGGCGAACCAGCGCACGGCCAGCGGATAGATCCGGTGCTCCTGGGCGTGAACCCGTTGCGCCAGGCTGGCGGCCGTGTCCTGCGAATGTACCGGGATTACTGCCTGTACGACCAGAGGGCCACCATCGAGTTCCTCGGTCACGAAGTGCACGCTGCAGCCATGCTCGGTGTCGCCAGCTTCCAGGGCGCGCTGATGGGTATGCAGGCCCTTGTGGCGCGGCAGCAGCGAGGGATGGATGTTCAGCAGGCGGCCGTGGTAGTGGCGCACGAAGGCGGGGGTGAGAATGCGCATGAAGCCGGCGAGTACCACCAGCTGTGGGGCGAAGTCGTCGATGGCCTGCATCAGCGCGGCATCGAAGGCGTCGCGGCCCTGGTAATCACCGTGCTCGAGCACGCGGGTGGCGATGCCCGCGTCCCGCGCACGTTGCAGGCCATAGGCATCGCTGCGGTTGGCGATCACCGCGGCGATGCGCACCGGGTTTTCGCCATCAGCGGTGCTGTCGATCAGCGCCTGAAGGTTGCTGCCGGTGCCCGACAATAGCACCACTACATTGCAGGATCGCGGCATTAGGTGCCTATCAGTGGGTTTTCAGGTTGTTCAGCACCACGCGCTCGGCGCCTGCTGCGGCTTCGGCGATCTGGCCGATCACCCACGGCTGCTCGCCAGCGGCACGCAGGGTTTGCAGAGCCACCTCGACCTGATCCTGGGCGACGCAGATGACCATGCCCACGCCGCAGTTCAGCACGCGGTGCATTTCATGCTCGTCGACGTTGCCCTTCTCCTGCAGGAAGTCGAACACCGCAGGGCGCTCCCAGCTGGCTACGTCGACGACCGCCTGGGCATTGTCGGGCAGCACGCGTGGGATGTTGTCGAGCAGACCGCCACCGGTGATATGGGCCATGGCCTTGACTGCGCCGGTGTCCTTGATCAGCTTGAGCAGCGGCTTGACGTAGATGCGCGTCGGCGCCATCAGCAGGTCGGCCAGGGGCTTGCCGTCGAGCTGGGTGTTTTCGATATCGGTGCCGGAGACTTCGAGGATCTTGCGGATCAGCGAATAGCCGTTGGAGTGCGGGCCTGAGGAGGGCAGGGCGATCAGCGCATCGCCAGTGGCGACCTTGGAGCCGTCGATGATCTCGGCCTTCTCGACCACGCCCACGCAGAAGCCGGCCAGGTCGTAGTCTTCGCCTTCGTACATGCCCGGCATCTCGGCGGTTTCACCACCGACCAGCGAGCAGCCCGCCAGTTCGCAGCCAGCGCCGATGCCGGTGACCACGGTCGCGGCAACGTCGACGTTGAGCTTGCCGGTGGCGTAGTAGTCGAGGAAGAACAGCGGCTCGGCGCCACACACCACCAGGTCGTTGACGCACATGGCGACCAGATCCTGGCCGATGCTGTCGTGCTTGTTGAGGTTCAGCGCCAGGCGCAGCTTGGTGCCCACGCCGTCGGTGCCGCTGACCAGCACCGGCTGCTTGTAGCCGGCCGGGATCTCGCACAGGGCGCCGAAGCCGCCCAGGCCACCCATGACTTCAGGACGGGCGGTGCGCTTGGCTACGCCCTTGATGCGCTCGACCAGGGCTTCGCCCGCGTCGATGTCCACACCTGCGTCCTTGTAGCTGATGGAGGGTTGCTTGCTCATAGATCCAGGCCTTTGGAAGGGGAAAGTCGGAATAGCGTCGGCCCCTCGGGGCCGTTCTGCGAAGGCGCGCGATTTTATCAGGCTTGCCCGGCAGCGGCCAGTCACCGCGCCGAGTGCGGGTCGCGGTGCCGGGGCGGTTGGCGGTGAAACCTGGCCCCGCCTGGTCGGTCACACGCAGGCCAGCTTGCGCGGTATTGGCCGCGTGGCTTGCGATGCCATGGCAACAGCCCCTAAGGTATAGCGCCACGGTTCGATTGCCGTGCGCCGTCTTTTCCCAGCCGAGAGCCCTTCATGCGCCCGACCTTCCGCCCCCTGCTTCTGTGTCTGTCACTGCTGAGCCTGCCGACTCTGGCAGCGACGGTCAGCGACCTTTATCAGGTGCGCGAGACGGTTGCCAGCCAGCAGCCCGAGGAGCGCGATGCCGCCCTGCAGCGCGCGGTCGATACGCTGGTGCTGCGCCTGACCGGCAAGCCTGAGGCAATCAAAGGCAGCGCGTTGGCCGAGCTGCGCAAGGATCCCCAGCAGATCATCAGCCAGTACGGTTACGAAGGCGATCACCTGGTGGTCGACTTCGATGCCGTGTCCACCGACCGCTCCCTGCGCCAGGCCGGCTTGCCGCTGTGGGGTGTCAACCGTCCGGCCATTCTGGCCTGGTGGCTGAACGAGACGGTCGATGGCGCCAATATGGTCGGTGATGGCCAGGCCGCCGCCGAACCGCTGCGCGAGGCGGCCCAGCACCGCGGCCTGCCATTGCGGTTGCCGTTGGCCGATCTCAGCGAACAGCTGGTGGCCACCAAGGAGGCGCTTGGCGCCAAGGAGCCGGGTGAGCTGCGCGCGGCATCCGAGCGCTACGGCGCCGACGCCTTGCTGGCGGTGCGGGCCAGCGAAGCGGACGGCAAGTGGCAGGCCAGCTGGCAGCTGTGGCTGGGCGAGGAGCGTGAGCAGGGCAAGGCCGAAGGCGCCGATCAGGCCGCGCTGGCCGATGCTGTGTTGCTGGCGGTGAGCGAGCGGTTGGCGCCGCGTTTCGTGGTCGCCCCGGGCGCCAGCTCGACGCAGACGGTGGAAATCATTGGCGCCGATCTGTCGCGTTACGCGGAGCTGCAGCGGGTGCTCGAGCCTTTCGGCGCGCAGCTGCAATCGGTAGCGGCCGATCGGCTGATCTACCAGGTCAGCGCCAGCGCCGAGCAGTTGCGCACCCAGTTGGGCCTGCTGCAGCTGCACGAGGTCTCGGCTGCCGAACTGGCCGCCGAGGCGCCGGCCCCTGCTGAACCGCCGGCCTCCGCCGAGCCCCAGCAACCTGTCGACGCCAGCCAGCCGCCCGTGCAGCCCCAGCCAGCGCCGCCGGCAGCCGATGCCAAGCCCCGTGGCGATGTCCTGTACTTTCGCTGGTAGACTGCCGCTCATCTGAACCGCTTCGCTTGCGACGACCTCGGCCATGGCCGAGGTCGTTTTGCGAGTGCGCACCGACCTGTCATTTGCTTCTGAGGATCGAGCATGCCCGTTTCGTCTCGCTGGCTGTGGATCGCCGCCGTGCTGGTGCTGTGCGGTTTCCTGTACGTGCTGCATCCGATTCTTTCGCCGTTTCTGGTCGGCATCCTGATCGCCTACCTCGGCGATCCGCTGGTCGACCGCCTGGAGCGCCTGAAGCTGTCACGCACCTGGGGGGTGATCGTGGTATTCAGCCTGTTCACCCTGTTGATGGCCCTGGCCCTGCTGGTGCTGATCCCGATGCTGGGCAAGCAGCTGGCACGTCTTTACGAGATGCTGCCGCAGATGCTCGACTGGGCGCAGAACCAGGCCTTGCCGTGGATCCAGGTCAGGCTCGGCCTGAACGAGGGCTTCTGGCGCTTCGATCAACTCAAGCAATCGCTGTCCGGGCACCTGGGCCAGACCACCGGCATCGCCGGGCTGGTGCTTTCCCAGGTCACGGCGTCGAGCCTGGCGCTGATGGCCTGGGCGGCCAACCTGCTATTGATTCCGGTGGTCAGCTTCTACCTGATGCGCGATTGGGATGTGCTGGTCGGCAAGCTGCGTAGCCTGGTGCCGCGCGACAACGAAGGCATGGTGGTGAAGCTGGTCGGCGAATGCCATGAGGTGCTCGGTGCCTTCCTGCGCGGCCAGTTGCTGGTGATGCTGGCACTCGGTGCGATGTACGCGGTCGGCCTGATGGCCATCGGCCTGGAGCTGGGGCTGTTGATCGGCGTGCTGGCTGGCCTCGCGAGCATCGTGCCGTACCTCGGCGTGGTGGTGGGCATTGGCAGCGCGCTGCTCGCCGGGGTGTTCCAGTTCGGCGGCGACCCCTATCCGTTGCTGGCGATCGCCGGCGTGTTCGTGGTCGGCCAACTGCTCGAAGGCATGCTGCTGACGCCACTGCTGGTCGGCGACCGCATCGGCCTGCACCCGGTGGCGGTGATCTTCGCGATCATGGCCGGCGGCCAGTTGTTCGGTTTCACCGGGATCCTGCTGGCATTGCCGGTGGCGGCGGTGATCATGGTGCTGCTGCGCCACGTGCACCAACTGTACACCCACTCCAATGCCTACGCGGGGCAGGCCCCGGTGCAGCCAGCGCCTGGCCGCAAGCCGCGCTAGGGCTGGCTAAACCTTTGTATTGCCTTGGAAAGTGCGGCAATGACAGCGGGCCGCCAAGGGTATAAACTGCGCCACCTTCTATTCAGGGCGCCAATCGGGCTCCGACGAGCCGTTCTCTCCAGCATGAAGCCGATTCAACTGCCTCTGGGTGTGCGTCTGCGTGACGACGCCACCTTCGCCAATTACTACCCGGGCGCCAATGCCGCTGCCCTCGGGTACGTGGAGCGTCTGTGCGAAGCCGAGGCGGGCTGGACGGAGAGCCTGATCTACCTGTGGGGTGGCGAGGGCGTCGGGCGCAGCCACCTGCTGCAGGCGGCCTGCCTGCGCTTCGAACAGCTCGGCGAGCGTGCCGCCTACCTGCCGCTGGCCGAGGTGGTGCAATACGGCCCGGCGATTCTGGACAACCTGGAGCAGTTCGAACTGGTCTGCCTGGATGACCTGGACGCGGCTGCCGGGCAGCGGGCCTGGGAAGAAGCGCTGTTTCACCTGTTCAATCGCCTGCGCGACAGCGGTCGACGCCTGTTGCTGGCCGCCGATGCATCGCCGCGCGAATTGTCGATCAAGCTGCCCGACCTCAAGTCCCGCCTGACCCTGGCCCTGGTGTTCCAGCTGCAGTCGCTGTCCGACGAGGACAAGCTGCGTGCCCTGCAGTTGCGGGCCTCGCGTCGCGGCCTGCACATGAGTGACGAGGTGGGGCGCTTCATTCTCACCCGGGGCGAGCGCAGCATGAATGCGCTGTTCGAGCTGCTCGAGCGTCTCGATCAGGCCTCGCTGCAGGAAAAGCGCAAGCTGACCATCCCGTTCCTCAAGGAAACCCTGGACTGGTAACCCGCACGGTTCCGCACAGCTGCTACTCCTCGCGGCGTTCGCCGATGCTGCCGCTACGCTGGTACTGCGCGCACCAGCGCGTGTAGAGCAGCGCGCTGGTGAACAGGGTCAGGCTGAGGAGGATTTCCAGCCAGCCGAACAGGCGCTTGGAGGGATCGAACGCGGCCAGCACGCCCTGGATGAAATACAGGTTGACCACGAAGCAGGCCCACGAGTGGGTGCGCGGGTGGCCGCCGATGATTCCGGGGGCGAGCAACAGCAGGGGCAGCAGCTGCAAGGCCAGCACTGCCCACAGCAGCGACCTGGGCACGGCCGCATAACCCAGGTTCCAGACCAGCAGCAGTAGCCCCAGCGCGCAAAAACTGGCCAGGCTCAGGTAGCGGCAGATCCGCAGGCGCGGGAGCAGCCAGTCCACGCTGGGCGGTGCGCCGGCCGCCCTAGTCACGCTTGACTTCCAGTTTGAGCGCGATGCTCGCCAGGCGCTGACCCAAGGCGCGGCACAAGGCCACCTCATGCTCGTCCAGCGCACGCTTGCCATCGGCGCCTGCATGGTGGCTGGCGCCGTAGGGCGTGCCGCCCCCGCGGGTCTCGACCAGGGCGGACTCGCTGTAGGGCAGCCCGGCGATCAGCATGCCGTGGTGCAGCAGTGGCAGCAGCATGGACAGCAGCGTGCTCTCCTGGCCGCCATGCAGGCTGGCGGTGGAGGTGAACACGCCGGCTGGCTTGCCGACCAGGCTGCCGGTCAGCCACAGGTTGCTGGTGCCGTCGAGAAAGTACTTCATGGGCGCGGCCATGTTGCCAAAGCGGGTCGGGCTGCCCAGGGCCAGGCCGGCGCAGTTCTTCAGGTCATCGAGGCTGGCATAGGGCGCGCCCTCTGCCGGAATGCTGTCGCTGACCGCCTCGCATTCGGCGGATACCGCCGGCACGCTGCGCAGGCGCGCCTCGACACCCTGCGTCTCGATGCCGCGGGCGATATGGCGGGCCATCTCGGCAGTGGCGCCGTGGCGGCTGTAGTACAGCACCAGAATGTAAGGTGTGCTCATGGCAGCAACTCCAGGATGTTTTCCGGCGGCCGACCGATCACGGCGCGGTCCGCGGTGATCAGGATCGGCCGCTCGATCAGGCGTGGATGAGCGACCATGGCTTCGATCAACGCGTCGTCACCGAGCGCCTGGTCGGCCAGGTTGAGTTGGCGGTATTCGTCCTCGCCACTGCGCAACAGCTGGCGGGGCGGCAGGCCGAGTTTGTCCAGCACCTCGCGCAGCTGCGCGGCGCTGGGTGGGTTGTCGAGGTAATGCACCACGGTGGGCTGCAGGCCGCGTTCTTCGAGCAGTTGCAGGGCCGCGCGGGATTTGGAGCAGCGCGGGTTGTGATAAAGAGTCAGATCGGTCATGGCGGTCGTCGCTTCTGGCGGCAGATGGCGGCTATTCTAACCGCGTCGGCGCCTTGCGCTGAACGGGGTGCGGCAATCGAGGCGAACCTAAGTGGCGAGCCAGCGTCTGTAATGCGTCGGTCACAATGGCTTGTGGCCAGCTTTTCCCGCTCGTCTGCATTGCCCGCGCCGCCAATGGTGCCGGCCTGGCGATGATGCGCACGTTTCCGACTGCCCTTGTGAGGTGGGTATGCAGCAGCGTCTGCACGATTGGTTTGAGTTCTGGCGATTCCTCTGGCAGCGCTTCTTCGACAATCGCGGCGCCGATAACGCGGCTGCGCTGACCTATACCACGCTGTTCGCCGTGGTGCCGATGATGACCGTCAGCTTCGCCGTGCTCTCTGCCGTGCCAGCGTTTCAGGGAACCGGCGAGCAGATCCAGGCGTTCATCTTCCACAACTTCGTGCCGTCTGCGGGTGAGGCCTTGCAGGAATACCTGCGTAATTTCACCTCCCAGGCGCGACAGTTGACCTGGATCGGCGTGGGGGTGCTGGCGATCACCGCCTTCTGGATGCTGGTGACCATCGAGCGCACCTTCAATACCATCTGGCGGGTGCGACAACCGCGCCGCGGGGTTGCCACCTTTCTGCTCTATTGGGCGATTCTCAGCCTCGGGCCCATGCTGCTGGGCGCCGGTTTTGCCGTCAGCACCTATATCGCCTCGCTGTCGCTGCTCAGCGGGCCGGATGCGGTGGTCGGTGCCCAGACGCTGCTGCGCTTCACGCCGCTGCTGTTCAGCGTGGCGGCGTTCACCCTGCTGTATGCGGCCGTGCCCAATGCCCGGGTACCACTGCGCCATGCCCTGTGGGGGGGATTGTTCACCGCTGTACTGCTGGAGCTGGCCAAGGCGATTTTTGGTTTCTACGTACGCTTCTTTCCGGGCTATCAGCTGATTTACGGCGCCTTCGCCACGGTGCCGCTGTTTCTGTTGTGGGTGTTCCTGTCCTGGCTGATCGTCCTGCTGGGGGCTGAGCTGGTGTGCAACCTGGGGGTTTCCCCGCTGTGGCGCAAGCGCGCGATGCCCCGGGCGCTGGTGCTGCTGGGCATTCTGCGGGTGTTTCATGGGCGCCAGCGCACCGGGCTCAAGGTGCGCCATCGCGATATTCAGCGTCAGGGCTGGCTGCTGCCCGAGCATGAATGGGAGGAGGTACTGAGTTTTCTGGAAAGCCAGCGCCTGGTCGCCAGCACCGGTGGCGATAGCTGGATGCTCAGCCGCGACCTGTCCCATTACACCTTGCAGCAGTTGTTCGAGCGCAGCCCCTGGCCGTTGCCCCATTTGAACCAGTTGCCCGATGAGCTGGACGAGCCCTGGTATCCGGCGCTGCGTGAAGCGCTGCGCCGGCTGCACGATGAGCAGACGGTGCTGTTCGGCGACAGCCTGGCGCACTGGCTGGAGGGGCAGGGCAGCGACAGGAAGTGACGTTTATTGGCACCTGCACGTGCCGCAACGGGAGGCGGGATAGTTATCGAGGCTGCCAGCATGTTGGCGTCAGTAAAGTGGCATGTTTCTGGCTATGCTGTTTCCAGTCGATATCGCCGCAGCCAGAGTCGTGCCATGCTCAAACCCTCCGCCAAGGTCGTGATGCTCCACCCGCGTGATAGCGAGCGTGGCTTGGAAAACCTCAATCGCATCACCGGCCTGCGTTTCGGCCGCTGGCCCGAGTCGCTGGTCTCCACTGCGCGGGACTGGCCGGCAGCCGGCGAGCAGCCGTTGCCGGTCACGTGCGAGGCCGCCGTTGCGATCAATCAGGCGTTGGCCTGACTGGCCAGGGGCTGGGCGATCGTCTGTTCGACGGCCTGCACGAAGAGCTCTTCGACTTTCACCTCGACCTGCGGCTGCGCCGAGCGCAGGCGGATCTGCATGTCCTCGATGCGCTGCTTCACCGGCAGGCGCGCGATACCTGAAAGCAGGATCTTGTCGTGTGCGCCCACCTTGGCGTGATCCAGGTTGATCAGGCGAACCTGGTCGCCATCACGATAGCGAACCTGCAGGGATACCAGGCTGCCGGCCTGGCCGGGCACGTGCAGCCAGGCGGCGATGTTGAATTCTGCGACTCGTCCGTCGTAGTCGGTCAGTTGCAGGTGCGCGCTCTGGATCAGGTGTGCCGGTACTTGGCCGATCAGTGTGTCATGGGCGTTAGGCATGCGGGTTTCCTGGCTGGCGAAGGACGTCAGCGGGGAAGTATAAGAAGGATGCCCTCGATCAAACTGTGCGCCAGGCCGCCCTTGGCCGTGACCGGGTTCGCATTCAGGGCAGTTCCAGGGGGTGGCGGCTCACCGTGGCGCTGGCCAGGTTGCAGGCTGTCAGCTGCAGGCGGTTCTGGTTGACCGCATTGGGCAGCTGCAACCACAGGTTTTCACCGTCGCTGAACTGGTTGTGCGGCACCCACAGGCCGTGGTGCCATCCCTCTCGTGGTTTTGGCGTGCTCTGCAGGATGCCTAGGTGGGGTTGGCTGCTGGGCGTACGCCTGAGCCAGGTCGGTTGCGCCAGGCCCTTGAGGTAACGCAGACCGAGATGGAGCCCCTCGCCGTTGAGGTGACGCCAGCACACCAGGGCCAGCACGTCACTGTCGGCAATCAGCAGCACCAGTTGGCCGATCGGCAAGCTGTCGGCGGCCTGTGCCGGGCACAGCAGGCGTGCGCCGCCTGGGCCGATATCGAGAATCTGTCCCGGCGTGCATGGCGGCCGCTGCTCCAGAAGCTGGGCATGAATGGCCGTGATGCCGATGGCCAGGCGGCAGTCGCTTTGTTGCGGGGTGCGTGGGTGGCGGCGCTGGTCGCTACCCAGCCAGTGATGGTGCACGCGCTCGAGCAGCTCGCGCTCGCCAGCGCTGCGCAGTGGCGCGGGTTCGCCAAGCGCGACCAGCAGTGCGCCCAGTTCCAGGCGGCGCAGGTGCTCACTGCCGGTTGGCGGGCGCTGCTGGTGGGTCAGGTACGGCTGCCTGCCGTGCAGGTCAATCAGCGGGCCTTCGGATTTGTCTTCCGTGTCCCAGGGCAGCAGGCGGGCGAGGGCCGCCAGCGGTGCCAGGGCGGCAAACAGTCGCTGGCACTCGTCCGGAGGCAGGTGCGGTGGGTTGCTCAGGGCCAGCAGCAGGGTCTGCTGGTAGAGGCCGCGCAAGGTATCGGCCGGGGTGGGGAGGAAGGCTGCCGCCACCGGCTCGTCGAGGCAGCCGTGCTGTTCACCCAGCCAGTACAGCAGGTGGCTGTCGCGCCACAGGCCGGCATCCGGCTCACGGTACTGCTGGCAATGGCGCAGCAAGGTCTGGGCGATGAAGTGCTCCGCCATGTACAGGCACCAGGCCAGGTGCGGCTGGGACGGTTTGTGGCCCTGCAGTATCTGCAGCAGCAGGCGTTTGTAACCCATGGCCAGCTCGGTGCACAGCCGCAGCATTTGTTCTGCGCCAGCGGCGCGGCCAGCCTGCACGCTGTAGTGGCGATACTCGTCGCTGAAATTTTGCAGCGCCCGCTGTCTTTCGAGTAAGGTCATCGCGCTGCGATTGAGGCGCGCGAGCAGGGCGATCACTTCCTGCAGGCCGGCCTCGGCCGGCAGTTGGCGCGCTGCACCGAGGCTGCCGCCGAGCGTAGCCTGGTCAATCGAGTCGGTCTGAAGCGCGTCGGGTACGTCGAGCTGCAGGGCATCCAGTGTCATAGCAACCTTATCGGTATGAGGACCATTTCCATGGTAAAGCGGGTCCAGTCAGTCATTCGGCTCATGATGGTGCTCATCGCCGCTGTGCTGTTGGCAGGTTGCACGGATGACGTCGGTGTCGATCAGCATGGGCAGAAGGTAGCGGTTGAGCGCCTTGAAGGCCAGTGGCTGGTTATCAATTATTGGGCCGAGTGGTGTGGGCCCTGCCGCTCCGAGATTCCCGAGCTTAACGCCCTGGCGCCCGAGCTGGAGAAGCAGTTTGTCGGGGTGTTCGGTGTCAATTTCGATGGCCTGCAGGGCGATGAGCTCAGCAAGGCGGCCAAGGCGCTGGGTATCGAATTCACGGTGCTGGCCAAGGATCCCGCGGAGCGCTACGGGCTGCCGCCCAGCGATGCACTGCCGGTGACCTATATCGTCGATGACCAGGGCAAGGTGCGTGAGCGTCTGCTCGGTGAGCAGACCGCCGAAGGCCTCAAGGCGCGGCTGGCAGCGCTGCGCCAGGAGAGTTGAGGCAATGGCCATGGTCGGTCGGCACGGCTATGTCGAAGGGCGTGTGCAGGGTGTCGGTTTTCGCCAGAGCACGGCCATCGAGGCCAGGCGTTTGCAGTTGTCAGGCTGGGTGCGCAATCTGCCCGATGGTCGCGTGGAGGTCATGTTCGAAGGCGAGGAGGGCGCAGTCCATTCGCTGGCCCAATGGTTGGAGCACGGGCCTTCAGGCGCTCGCGTGGTGTCGCTGGTGCTGAACGAGCGCCCCGTAGAGAATGCGCGAGGCTTCGAGATTCGGCGTTAGTGACCTAGTCTTCGCCCGGATCCGCGGCGAGCCGGCCGGCGTTCTGGGTTAGCGAGCGCAGGAATTCGGCCTGCAGTTCGGGGTCGTTGCGGGTCAGTTCGATCAGGCTCTGTTCCAGCTCGCTGGCTTCTTCTTCAAGGCCCAGGTCGGACAGGCGCTTGACGCGATGCACCCACTGCTCGACCTCCGCCCCTTCGAGGTCGTCGTAGATCAGGTCATGGGCTTCACGCAGCTTGCCCCGCAGCGTGCGGCTGACCAGCAAGGTCGCCTCGGCGCTGGTCGCGTCCTGTTCGTCGGTGACGGTCAGCAGCAGGGTGCCGACCCGGGCGATGTCCTGGTCGGCGAATGGGCCGTCGAGCAGGTTGAGGCGCAGCACCCCATTGCGGTCGGTGAGCAGCTCATGGGTCTGCTCGCCGGCCTTGATCATCACCGGTCGCTCGGCCCAGGGCAGGCTGGAGTAGTCCGTGCGGGTTTCCTGGCGCTTCTCGTCGATGCCGGCCAGGTTCTGCTGCGAGCGGCCATTGGACTCGACGTTCATGAACGGGTTGACGCCCGCTACGCCGTAGCTGATCCAGTCCTTGGTGGCGCTATCCGGAATGCGCCCGAGCGCTACCACGTTGAGCACGTTGGCACCGATGCCGCCAACGATGGCCACCGCGCCCAGCGGGATTTCATAGATCTCGCGCCATGGCTGATACGGCGTATAGCGGTCGTAGTGGCGGGTGACCTCGAACGGCGTCACCTCGAAGACCTTCTGTTCCTGCACGCGCACCCGCCGCTGGGGCAGCTCCAGTACCTCGGGCTGGCCCACGTCGATCTGCAGGCTGTGGCTCAGCAGTTTGCGTTCGACGCGCTCCTCGTGTTCGCTGCGCTGCGGCAGATGGTTGGCGCAGCCAGCGAGAAAGAGGGCGCCACAGGTGGTGGCGCCGAGAACGCGTAGGGTGCTTCGCTTGAACATGACGGCTCTTTAAGGGGTCAGCGGCGGATACGGTTCTGGATGAACGACAGGATCTCGCCGACGGCGACTGGTTGAGCCTCGGTGTCCAGGCGGCTCTTGTACTCCAGGTTACCTTCGGCCAGGCCGCGATCGCTGACCACGATGCGATGCGGGATGCCGATCAATTCCATGTCTGCGAATTTGATGCCCGGACTGGTCTTTTTGTCACGGTCGTCGAGCAAAACTTCGAAGCCGGCGGCAGTCAGTTCGCCATACAGCTTGTCGGTGGCTTCGCGCACCGCATCGGTTTCGTAGCGCAGCGGTACCAGGGCGATCTGGAAGGGCGCCAGGGCGTCGTTCCAGATGATGCCGCGCTCGTCGTTGTTCTGCTCGATGGCGGCAGCCACCACGCGGGACACGCCGATGCCGTAGCAGCCCATGCTCAGCACCACCGGCTTGCCGTTCTCGCCCAGTACCTGGCAGTTCATCGCTTCGCTGTATTTGCTACCGAGCTGGAAGATATGCCCGACTTCGATGCCGCGCTTGATCTCCAGGGTGCCTTTGCCATCCGGGCTCGGGTCGCCGGCCACCACGTTGCGCAGGTCGGCGACGGTGGGTACCGGCAGGTCGCGTTCCCAGTTCACACCGAAGTAATGCTTGTCGTCGATGTTGGCACCAATGGCGAAATCGCTCATCAGCTCGACCGAGCGGTCGATGATGATCGGCAGCGGCAGGTTCAGCGGGCCCAGGGAGCCGGCGCCGGCACCGATGGCGTCGCGCAGTTCGGCATCCGAGGCCATCACCAGCGGATTGGCCACGCCAGGCTGGTTGGCGGCCTTGATCTCGTTCAGCTCGTGATCACCGCGAACGATCAGGGCAATGAGTTTGCCTGCTTCTTCGGCATGCACGATCAGCGTCTTGATGGTGCGCTCGATGGGCAGGTCGTAGCCTTGCACCAGTTGCTGGATGGTCTTGGCGTTCGGGGTGTCGACCAGGCGCAACTCTTCGCTCGGCGCCGCACGGGCGGACTCGCGAGGAATGGCTTCGGCCTTCTCGATATTGGCGGCGTAGTCGGAGGCGTTGCTGAACACGATATCGTCTTCGCCCGACTCGGCCAGCACGTGGAATTCGTGGGAGCCGGCGCCGCCAATGGAGCCGTTGTCAGCCTCCACGGGGCGGAAGTTCAGGCCCAGGCGGGTGAAGATATTGCAGTAGGCCTGGTGCATGCGATCGTAGGTCTGCTGCAGGGAAGCCTGGTCGGCATGGAAGGAGTAGGCGTCCTTCATGATGAATTCGCGGCCACGCATCAGGCCGAAGCGCGGGCGGATCTCGTCGCGGAACTTGGTCTGGATCTGATAGAGATTCAGCGGCAGCTGCTTGTAGCTGTTCAGCTCGTTGCGGGCCAGATCGGTGATCACTTCCTCGTGGGTCGGGCCCACGCAGAACTCGCGATCATGGCGATCCTTCACGCGCAACAGCTCCGGGCCGTACTGCACCCAGCGGCCAGATTCCTGCCACAGTTCGGCGGGCTGGATGGCGGGCATCAGCACCTCCAGTGCACCGGCGGCGTCCATCTCCTCGCGTACGATTCTTTCCACCTTGCGCAGGGTGCGCAGGCCCATCGGCAGCCAGGTGTACAGGCCGGATGCAAGCTTGCGGATCATGCCGGCGCGCAGCAGCAGCTGGTGGCTGATCACCACCGCATCGGAGGGCGTTTCTTTGAGGGTCGAAAGCAGGAACTGACTGGTACGCATGATGGGCCGTTCTGTCGGTAGCAAAGGGGATTTTTATCGCTCGGCATTGTACGGCGCGTGGCTGATGGCGTACAGGACGCGAAGTGCCGAGGGGTGATTGCGGTGGCAAGCTGGCGAGCAGGTGTGCGGTCGATTGCACCGTGGGGGCGCGTACGGGCAGGCTATCGTCGCCCGCTGCATGGCAGTGATGAGCAGCTGATAGGCAATAAAAAACCCGGCCGAAGCCGGGTTTTTGAACTGCTATCAGGCTTGCGCGAGATTACAGAACGCTGAGCGGGTAGTTCACGTAGAAGCGAACTTCGTTGGTGTCGGCAACGTTTTGGTCGTTGACAGCCGAGTTGGCGCGCAGAACCGAGCCGCGCAGGCGGAAGGACAGATCCTTAGCCGGGCCGTTTTGCACGGTGTATTTAACCTGGTTGAAGAACTCGTGTTCTTTACCGTTGTTGCTCTCGGCAGTCTGGATGTTATCAGCCCAGATGTAAGCGGTTTTGAAGCTCAGGCCTGGTACGCCATAAGTGGCGAAGTCCAGCTCGTAGCTGGCTTGCCAGCTGCGCTCGTCTTCCTGGTTGAAGTCGGACAGGAAGCTGTTGGCTACGAAGATCGCGCCACCGCCATCACCTACGCCGTAATCGAAGCCACGATCACCGGTGTTGCGCTGGTGGGCCAGGATGAAGGCGTGTGCGCCAACGCTGTACTTGGCTGCCAGGCTCCAGATGGTGTTGTCACCACCGCCGAACTGCCGGTCGTAGTCGCTCTTGTAGATGTTGAAGTCGAAGCCCAGGGCTTGCTCTTCGGTCAGCGGCAGGTTGTAGTTCAGGTTTGCGTATTTACGCTTGTAACGATCTTCCAGGTCGCTGTAGTAGAGCGCAGCGCTGAAGTCCTTAGTGAAAGCGTAAGAGCCACCAGCCACGTTAATGGACTTCAAGCCAGCGCTGTCGCGACCGGATTGACGCATTTCGTTTTGGGCGGTGAAGCGACCAGCATTCAGCTCGAGACCTTCGATCTCCTTGCTGGTGACCATGGTGCCTTCGAAGGTTTCCGGCAGCAGGCGGCCGTCATCGTAGGCCAGGACCGGCAGGGCTGGCATTTGCGAGCCGTAGGTCAGTGTGGTGCTGGAAATACGTGCTTTGACTGCAGCGTTGGCGATGCTCAGGTCCTTGCCGTCGTTTTCCGGGAACATGCCAACACCACGGCGGCCACCACCGGTGTCCAGCTGCCAAAGCGTGCCGGCATAAGCGTTAACGCCGAAACCAACGGTACCTTGGGTAAAGCCGGATTCGAACAGTGCACGTGCGCTGGCGCCCCACTCTTCGGAATAGCCTTTGCCTTCGGTGCCACGGGAAGCGCCGTTACGGGCATCGCGGTTGTAGTACATGCTGCGCGCCAGGAGCGACAGGGTGCTGTCTTCAACGAAACCCTTCGATTCGGACTGCTCCGACGCCACTGCCATCTGAGAGGTACCCGCGGCCACAGCCAGGGCGATTACGCTCCACTTCATCACTCGCATCGTGATTTGCTCCTTTGGTTTAGAAGAGTACTACTGCTGCTCAATAAGGTTGTTATGGCGAGCAGCCCTATTTCTTTTTATGTCGGATGGAACTTATAGCACGGCGCTTTGTATTGGCGATAGTTTCGATCTATCCATTTCGTCGCAACCCTTGCGCATGTCGTTGAGTGCAAAGGGTGCGTCGCAACCAGGCAAGCCATGCCTACTGAGTACCATCCGACGATCTACAGCTCTATTACAGGGCCTGGAAGCGTTACCGCGAGGCCCCATTCGGGAGCGTTGCGAGCTTTAAAGCAAAAGCCGTGCTCAAAATTACCAAAGGTGCCGAAATACTGGGTTTTGTGGGCAGGCTTTCGCTGGAAAGTACAGATTATCGACCTAAACATCGGTTTTTTTGCGTTCTTGTTAGCGTGCTTCTTAGTAGCTTGCTATCTATATGCTTTGATTGTTGATAATGAGTTTTAGTTGGCGTTTGAATGTGTAGGCCAATGTTTACTTTGGGAAACAATATGGTGCATCGGAGAAGCCAGTCTTGCCGCTTGTGCGCGTTTTTGGTGCATATGATTTGGGGTTAATTTTCAACACCTTGGCGGGTATGCTGCGCCTTTGCCGGGTTGCCCGGTCCGCTGAATGACTCATTGAGATGAGGTGAGCACATGTTCGTACTGGATTCGCGTCTGCAGCAGGACACCTTCGTGCTGGGGGATCTGCCGCTCAGTCGCGTGCTGCTCAGTAACGATGCCCGTTACCCCTGGTTCATCCTGGTGCCCCGCCGCGAGGATGTCAGTGAGGTGTTTCAGCTCGACGCGCAGGATCAGCAAGCGCTATGGGCAGAGGCGGCCTTGTTGGGCGAGGTGCTCAAGGATGCGTTCAAGGCCGACAAGATCAATATCGCCAGCCTGGGTAACGTGGTCAGTCAGCTGCACATGCACGTGATCGTCCGTTACCGCGACGACGACGCCTGGCCGGCCCCGGTGTGGGGGCGTCACCCGGCCAAGCCCTATGAGCAGCAGCAGGTGGTTGCGCTGCGTGACAGGTTGCGATCGGTCATGCCGGGACACTACCGCGCAGGAGAGGTATGAATGAGCGATTTCGAACAGCGCATCGTCGAGCTGGAGAGTCGTCAGGCCTTTCAGGACGACACCATTCAGGCACTCAATGATGCCCTGGTGGAGCAGCAGAAATTGATCGAGCGCCTGCAGCTACAGATGCAGGCCCTGGCCAAGCGCCAGGAGGAAGTCAGCCCGTTCGGGGTTGGCCAGGATGAGGCGCCGCCGCCTCATTACTGATCAAGGGCACCGTGAACTAGCTTTACACCGTTGCAGGCTGCAGGGCGTGGCGATCCGTTCGCCTAGGCTACGAGCGGCTGGCGTTCCGGTTCACCTGGGCAGCTGACATTACAAATGAAAAAGCCCCGTCATCGCTGACGGGGCTTTTTTCATGGGCTGAAGAATCAGCGCCGGGTCGGCAGGGCGGCGATCACGTCTTCGGCCTGCAGGCCTTTGTCGCGCTGCATCACGGAAAACTCGACGCGCTGGCCTTCCACCAGAACGCGGTGGCCTTCGCCGCGGATCGCACGGAAGTGCACGAAGATATCCTCGCCAGCATCGCGGGAGATGAAACCGAAGCCTTTCGAGGTGTTGAACCACTTCACGGTGCCGGTTTCGCGATCACCCAGGTCTTGCTGGACGGCAGCTTTCTTTCTGTCGAAGCGCAGGTTGGTGCCCAGGTGCAGGGCAACCGCCAGGGTGATGATCAGCAGGCTGAACAGCAGGGCCGGCTGCTCGGCGATGAGGGGCAGGGGGGCGAGCAGAATCAGAGCCTGCAGCAGGGTGCCGAGGATCAGCAGGGCGCACGCCAGGTTTTGCAAATGCTGGCGGGCGTTGCTGTGCCACAGTGGAAACTGCGTGGCCAGTAGCAGGTTGAGAAAGCCAAAGAGCGCCAGGCACAGCGCGTCGGGATGTTGCAGGAACGGCTGGATGCCGTCGTTCAGGCCAGGGGCGATGGATAACGGCAGGGCGCAGAGCCCCACCAGCAGGTGGACGAGTTTCAACATGTTCAACGCACTCACTAGATAAAGGATCACCAGGAAGAGCTGGCTCCACGCGATTTGCCGTGACGTAAGGGCGATGAAGGTTCGGGAGGGCCAGCCTATGCACCGGCCCAGGAGTTGGGATGGCGGCACGGGGCGTATTTAACAGCAAAGAGGAGGGCTACTCAAATTGCCGGCGCCGTGCTGGCGATTATGGCGGGGAGAAACGAAACAGGGCTGCCGTGGCAGCCCTGTTGGCGTAAGCGTCAGGCAGCCAGCAGGCTGCGCAGCATCCACGCGGTTTTCTCGTGAACCTGCATGCGCTGGGTCAGCAGATCGGCGGTCGGCTCGTCGCTGACCTTGTCGAGCAGCGGGAAGATACCGCGCGCGGTGCGCACCACGGCTTCCTGCCCTTGCACCAGCAGCCGGATCATTTCGTCGGCACTGGGTACGCCTTCCTCTTCCTTGATCGAAGAAAGACGCGCGTATGCCGCATAGGTACCCGGGGCCGGGAAGCCCAGGGCGCGAATACGCTCGGCAATGGCGTCGACGGCGAGTGCCAGTTCGGTGTACTGACCTTCGAACATCAGGTGCAGGGTGTTGAACATCGGCCCGGTAACGTTCCAGTGGAAGTTATGGGTTTTCAGGTACAGGGTGTAGGTGTCCGCGAGCAGGCG
This sequence comes from Pseudomonas sp. G34, assembly GCF_031119625.1. Taxonomy (GTDB): domain Bacteria; phylum Pseudomonadota; class Gammaproteobacteria; order Pseudomonadales; family Pseudomonadaceae; genus Aquipseudomonas. Next base: position 208,727 of record NZ_JAVHZV010000016.1, on the reverse strand, counting down.
CGACAGGCCTTCGGCGATGGCTTCGCGGTCTTGTTCGGCGATGCCGATGTTGATTTCCATGGTTGCTCTCCTAAGTAAGCAATGGCTAAGAGTCGATGGCAAAAAGCCTATCACGACCGTTCGTCACATGCTCCGGGTTCGTCTCAATAGCGGCCATGCTTTGAATCAATCGCAGCGCCCGGGTTCAGCTCTTTTACCAGAGCGATGGCGCATAACACGTGCTGCGCCCTGCCGATAAAGGCTATATAATTCCGCCCTTTTCACGCGTGCGGCTCAGGCGCTTTGCCCAAATGGCAGGCGATGTCGACGAATCCAGAACCGATCAGAGAAGCGAACCCGATCATGATGCGCAGCCACTATTGCGGCCAGTTGAACGAAAGCCTGGATGGCCAGGAAATCACCCTGTGTGGATGGGTTCACCGTCGTCGTGACCACGGTGGCGTGATCTTTCTCGACATCCGCGATCGCGAAGGCCTGGCCCAGGTGGTGTTCGACCCGGACCGTGCCGATACCTTCGCCAAGGCCGACCGCGTGCGCAGCGAATATGTGGTCAAGATCACCGGCAAGGTGCGCCTGCGTCCTGAAGGCGCGCGCAACGCCAACATGGCCAGTGGCGCCATCGAGGTGCTGGGCTACGAGCTGCAGGTGCTGAACGAGGCGGAAACACCGCCGTTCCCGCTCAACGAATACACCGATGTGGGTGAAGAGACGCGCCTGCGTTATCGCTTCATCGACCTGCGCCGCCCGGAAATGGCCGAGAAGCTCAAGCTGCGCTCGCGCATCACCTCGAGCATCCGTCGCTACCTGGACGAGAACGGCTTCCTCGACGTGGAGACGCCGATCCTCACCCGCGCCACGCCGGAAGGCGCGCGCGACTACCTGGTGCCGAGCCGTACCCACGCCGGTAGCTTCTTCGCGCTGCCGCAGTCGCCGCAGCTGTTCAAGCAGTTGCTGATGGTGGCCGGTTTCGACCGCTACTACCAGATCGCCAAGTGCTTCCGCGACGAAGATCTGCGTGCCGACCGCCAGCCGGAATTCACCCAGATCGACATCGAGACCAGCTTCCTCGACGAAGCCGAGATCATGCACATCACCGAGACCATGATCCGCAACCTGTTCAAGGAAGTGCTGGATGTCGAGTTCGGTACGCTGCCGCACATGACCCTGGCCGAAGCCATGCGTCGTTTCGGCTCCGACAAGCCGGACCTGCGTATCCCGATGGAGCTGGTCGACGTGGCCGATCAGCTCAAGGACGTCGACTTCAAGGTCTTCTCCGGCCCGGCCAACGACCCGAAAGGCCGCGTTGCCGCGCTGCGCGTACCGGGCGGGGCGAGCATGCCGCGCAAGCAGATCGACGACTACACCAAGTTCGTCGGCAACTATGGCGCCAAGGGCCTGGCCTATATCAAGGTCAACGAGCGCGCCAAGGGCGTCGAAGGCCTGCAGTCGCCGATCGTCAAGAACATCGCCGAGCCGAACCTCAACACCATTCTCGATCGCGTTGGCGCGGTCGATGGTGACATCGTGTTCTTCGGTGCCGACCGCGCCAAGGTGGTCAACGATGCCCTGGGCGCGCTGCGTATCAAGCTCGGCCATGACCTCAACCTGCTGACCGCCGAATGGGCGCCGCTGTGGGTGGTCGACTTCCCGATGTTCGAAGAGAACGACGATGGCAGCCTGACCGCCATGCACCACCCGTTCACCTCGCCGAAATGCTCGCCCGAAGAGCTGGAGGCCAACCCGGCTGCCGCGCTGTCGCGCGCCTACGACCTGGTGCTCAACGGTACCGAGCTCGGTGGTGGTTCGATCCGTATCCACGACAAGGCCATGCAGCAGACCGTGTTCCGTGTACTGGGCATCAGCGAAGACGAGCAGCAGGAGAAGTTCGGCTTCCTGCTCGACGCCCTCAAGTACGGTGCGCCGCCCCATGGTGGCCTGGCCTTCGGCCTCGACCGTCTGGTGATGCTGATGACCGGCGCTTCGTCGATCCGTGAAGTGATCGCCTTCCCGAAAACCCAGAGCGCGGCCTGCGTCATGACCCAGGCGCCGGGTGTGGTGGACGGCAAATCGCTGCGTGAGCTGCACATCCGCCTGCGCGAGCAACCCAAAGCCGAGTGATAACCTGCTGCGCTTGATCATGCTGCGTTGGAAAGCGGTTCGAAATGCTCATTTGCTACAGCAAACTGCGCTTTCTCACCGCTTTCCGTGATCCACAAGGATGTGGTGAATGCAGCAGCCCGCCGGGAGCGGGCTCTGCCTTGCCTGATCTGCGCTCGCGACGGTTCTCATCTCGGCTTATGCCCGCTGCAAACTAATTTGAAGGAAATGGAGTGAGTTATGGCTGGTCATTCCAAATGGGCCAACATCAAGCACCGCAAGGGGCGTCAGGACGCCAAGCGCGGCAAGATCTTCACCAAGCTGATTCGCGAGCTGACGGTCGCCGCCAAGCACGGCGGCCCGATCCCCGCGGATAACCCGCGTTTGCGCCTGGCGGTCGACAAGGCGCTGACCAACAACATGTCGCGTGACGTGATCGATCGCGCCATCGCCCGGGGCGCCGGCAACAACGAAGCCGACAACGTCGTCGAGTTCAGCTACGAAGGCTATGCGCCGAGCGGTGTGGCGATCATCGTCGAAGTGATGACCGATAACCGCAACCGTACCGCCGCCGAAGTGCGCCATGCCTTCAGCAAATGCGGCGGCAACCTCGGCACCGATGGTTCGGTCGCCTATATGTTCGAGCGCAAGGGGCAGATCAGCTTCGCCTCGGTTGACGAAGACGCACTGATGGAAGCGGCCCTGGAAGCAGGCGCCGATGACGTGGAGATGGGTGAGGAGGGCGCGGCCCTGGTGTCGACCAGCTTTACCGAGTTCCACGCCGTCAACGAAGCCCTGGCGGCTGCCGGCTTCAAGGCCGAGGAGGCGGAGATCGCCATGATCCCGTCGATCAGTGCGCCAATCAGCGATCTGGAAACCGCGCAGAAAGTCTTCAAGCTGATCGACATGCTCGAAGACCTGGACGACGTGCAGAACGTCTACCACAACGCCGAAGTCTCCGACGAGATCATGGAGCAGCTGGGCTGATCCAGCGCTGCATCCGGGCCGGAAGTTTGCCGCTGTGCGCTTCCGGCTTTTTTATGGGCGCGGGTTGGTTGGGCGTCGCTTGGCGCCTGGGCGAATCCTTTGGGTGACGGCTGGCGCTCGGCGCCCCTATACTCGCGCCTGGATAAATAGACAGTGTGGCAGTCAAGGCCACGGGTGGATGACTGGCATGACGCTGATTCTGGGAATCGACCCCGGTTCCCGCATTACCGGCTACGGGGTGATACGCGATACCGGGCGCACCTGCGAATACGTGGCCTCAGGGTGTATCCGTACCGGCGGCGGGCCGCTGGCCGAGCGCCTGCAGATCGTGTTTCGTGGGGTAAGCGAGGTGATTCGCACCTTCGGTCCGGTCACCATGGGCATCGAGCAGGTGTTCATGGCGCGCAATGCCGATTCCGCGCTCAAGCTTGGCCAGGCGCGGGGTGCCGCGATCGTCGCGGCGGTCGAGGCGGGCCTGGAGGTCAGTGAATACACCGCGACCCAGGTCAAGCAGGCAGTAGTCGGCACCGGCGGGGCCGACAAGGAACAGGTGCAGATGATGGTCATGCACCTGCTCAAGCTGGTGCAGAAGCCGCAGATCGACGCCTCCGATGCCCTGGGTATCGCCCTGTGTCACGCCCACCACCGGCAGAGCCTGATTCCCCATGGCCTGGCCGGCGCCAAGCGGCGCGGCGGGCGGCTTCGTTTATAAGCATCGTTCAGGTCGGTAGCAGCCTGTTGCAGGCTGCACGTGACCTTGGCCGGTATTGAACCTTCTATGTGAGGAATGCGTCGGTGATCGGACGTTTACGCGGCACCCTGGCGGAGAAGCAGCCGCCGCATTTGATTCTGGATGTGAACGGTCTGGGCTATGAGCTGGAAGTCCCCATGACCACGTTGTACCGTTTGCCCCCGGTAGGCGAGCCGCTGACGCTGCACACCCATCTGGTGGTGCGCGAGGATGCTCACCTGCTGTATGGCTTTTTCGAGAAGCGCGAGCGCGAGCTGTTCCGCGAACTGATCCGCCTCAATGGGGTGGGGCCCAAATTGGCCCTGGCGCTGATGTCCGGGTTGGAAATCGACGAGCTGGTGCGTTGCGTGCAGGCCCAGGATACCGCCGCGCTGGTGAAGATTCCCGGCGTCGGCAAGAAGACCGCCGAGCGTTTGCTGGTCGAGCTCAAGGATCGCTTCAAGGCCTGGGAGGCAGTGCCTGGCATGGCGCCACTGGTGGTTGAACCTCGTGCCGGGGGCGCAGTCTCAAGCGCGGAGAATGATGCGGTGAGTGCGCTTATCTCGCTGGGCTACAAGCCTCAGGAAGCCAGTCGCGCCGTTTCGGCAGTCAAAGAAGATGGTTTGAGTAGTGAAGACATGATCCGCCGCGCGCTGAAAGGAATGCTCTAGATGCTCGACGCCGACAGGTTGGTGACGGCGGGCGGTCGCGACCGCGACGAGCAGGTCGACCGCGCCATTCGCCCGCTCAAGCTGGCCGAGTACATCGGCCAGCCGGTGGTGCGCGAGCAGATGGAGTTGTTCATCCAGGCAGCTCGTGGGCGCAAGGAGTCACTCGATCACACGCTGATCTTCGGCCCGCCGGGGCTGGGCAAGACCACCCTGGCCAACATCATCGCCCAGGAAATGAACGTTTCCATCAAGAGCACGTCGGGGCCGGTGCTCGAGCGCCCGGGTGACCTGGCAGCGCTGCTGACCAATCTTGAGCCTGGCGATGTGTTGTTTATCGACGAAATCCACCGTCTTTCCCCCATCGTCGAGGAAGTACTGTATCCGGCGATGGAGGATTTCCAGCTCGATATCATGATCGGCGAGGGGCCAGCGGCGCGCTCGATCAAGCTCGACCTGCCGCCCTTCACCCTGGTTGGCGCGACCACCCGCGCAGGCATGCTGACCAACCCGCTGCGTGATCGCTTCGGCATCGTGCAGCGCCTCGAGTTCTACAACACCGAAGACCTGGCCACCATCATCATGCGCGCGGCCGGCATCCTCGGTTTGCCCATCGAGTCCCAGGGCGCGTTCGAAATTGCCCGTCGCGCTCGCGGTACGCCGCGGATCGCCAACCGCCTGCTGCGTCGCGTGCGCGACTTCGCGCAAGTGCGCGGGCAGGGCGATATCACCCGGCAGATTGCCGACCTGGCGCTGAACCTGCTGGATGTCGACGAGCGCGGGTTCGATCACCAGGATCGCCGCCTGCTGCTGACCATGATCGAGAAATTCGATGGCGGCCCGGTCGGTGTCGATAGCCTGGCGGCAGCCATCAGCGAGGAGCGGCATACCATCGAAGATGTGCTCGAGCCGTACCTGATTCAGCAGGGTTACATCATGCGTACGCCCAGAGGGCGCGTGGTGACCCGCCACGCTTACCTGCACTTCGGCCTGAATACGCCCAAGCGCATGGACGAGCGCCCGACGCTCGACCTGTTCAACGATGGAGATGCGCCATGAAAAAAATACTTGCGCGGCCGATTGGCAAGACACCGGGCTGGCACTAGTATGCGCGCGCAAGAGGCCGATCCGTCGTTCGCCCACCGCTGTCGTGTCTATTACGAGGACACCGATGCGGGCGGAGTCGTCTACTACGTCAACTACCTCAAATTCATGGAACGGGCCCGTACCGAGCGACTGCGTGAGCTGGGGTTTTCCCAGTCGACGTTGGCCGCCGAGGGGCTGCTGTTCGTCGTGCACTCCAGCGAGGCGCGCTACCACGCGCCGGCGCGGCTGGACGACGAACTGCTGATCAGTGCCGAAGTAAGCGAATTGAACCGTGCCAGCCTGCGCTTTCGTCAACAAGTGAGGCGGGTTGCGGATAACGTGCTGCTCTGCGAAGGGCAGTTTCTGGTGGCCTGCGTGCGCGCCGATAATTTCAAACCCCGGGCCATGCCCCCGTCTCTGCGAACGGCGTTCGCTGAGCAGGGTGACGGTGCCGGTATACCTACAGCAGGAGAGTAAGCGTGGAAGCCAACGCAAATGCCGTTGACCACATGTCGATGTGGAGTCTGATCAGCAACGCCAGCCTGGTGGTGCAGTTGGTAATGCTGACCCTGGTGGCCGCTTCGGTCATGTCGTGGGTGATGATTTTCCAGCGTAGCAATTTCCTGCGCTCGGCCAAGCGAGCGCTCGACAGCTTCGAGGAGCGTTTCTGGTCGGGGATCGACCTGTCCAAGCTCTATCGTCAGGCCGGTAGCAACCCGGATCCGGATTCCGGCCTGGAGCAGATCTTTCGCGCCGGCTTCAAGGAGTTTTCCCGCCTGCGCCAGCAACCGGGCATGGACCCCGATGCGGTGATGGATGGCGTGGCCCGTGCCATGCGTGTGGCCATCTCCCGCGAGGAAGAGAAGCTCGAGCAGAGCCTGCCGTTCCTTGCCACCGTCGGCTCCACCAGCCCGTACATCGGTCTGTTCGGCACCGTGTGGGGGATCATGAACTCCTTCCGCGGCCTTGCGCAGGTGCAGCAGGCGACCCTGGCCACCGTAGCGCCCGGCATTGCCGAGGCACTGATCGCCACGGCCATCGGCCTGTTCGCGGCGATCCCGGCGGTTATCGCCTACAACCGTTTCGCTGCCCGCGGCGAAATGCTGATCTCGCGTTACTACACCTTCGCCGACGAATTCCAGGCGATCCTGCACCGCAAAGTACACAGCAGCGAAGAATAAGCTTCCGGCGCACTCAATACAGGTTTCAAGACCATGGCCAGAGCCAGAATTCGCAACAGACGCAAGCCCGTCGCCGAGATGAACGTGGTGCCCTACATCGACGTGATGTTGGTGCTGCTGGTCATCTTCATGGTGACGGCGCCGATGCTCAACCAGGGCGTAAAGGTCGACCTGCCCCAGGTCAGCAGCGAAGTGCTGCCCCAGGACAACGACTCCCAGGTGCTGACCATTTCCATCAAGTCCGACAAGTCGTACTACTGGAACATGGGCACCGAAGTGGACACCGATACCGTTCAGGATCGCGCACTGACCCTGGATGAAATGACCCGTGCAGTGACTGCCATCATCAACCAGACCCGCAGCCAGGGTAAGCAGGTGCAGGTCTTCGTGCGCGGCGACAAGGCCGTCGATTACGGTACCGTGATGTCCGCCATGGGCGGTCTGCAGCAGGCGGGCGTGGGTAACGTCGGCCTGATCACCGAGGCGCCCTGATGCAGCAGCGTGAACGCTCACCTTCGGAAAGCCTGTTCTGGCCGGTGGTCTGGGCCGTAGGGCTGCACGTGCTGATGTTCGGCATGCTGTTCGTCAGTTTTGCCTTCGCACCCGAGCTGCCGCCTGCAAAACCGATCGTGCAGGCTACCCTGTACCAACTGAAGTCGCAGAGCCAGGCCACCACCCAGACCAATCAGAAGATTGCGGGTGAAGCCAAGAAGACCGCCGCGCCGCAGTTCGAGACCGAGCAGCTCGAGCAGAAGAAGGCCGAGGCCGAAAAGCAGGCGCAGGCCAAGGCTGAAGCGCAGAAGCAGGCGCAGGCCAAAGCGGCGGAACAAAAGAAAGCCGAAGAGGCTCAAAAGGCCGATGCGGCCAAGAAGGCCGAAGCGGATGCGGCAGCCAAGGCTGCCGAACAGAAGAAACTTGCAGATGTAGCCAAGGCGAAAGCTGCGCTGGAGGCCGACAAGAAGAAGGCCGCCGAAGCCGAGGCGAAGAAGAAAGCTGCCGAGGATGCCAAGAAGAAGGCAGCCGAAGAAGCCAAGAAGAAAGCAGCAGCCGAGGCCGCTAAAAAGAAAGCCGCCGAGGATGCCAAGAAGAAGGCTGCGCAGGCTGCCGAGCGCAAGGCTGTCGAGGACAAGAAAGCGGCGGCCCTGGCCGAACTGCTGTCCGAGGACACCGAGCGGCAGCAGGCGTTGGCCGAAACCCAGGGTGACCAGGTAGCCGGCAGTCTCGACGATCTGATCGTCAAGCTGGTGAGCGAGCAGTGGCGACGTCCGCCGTCCGCTCGCAACGGCATGAGTGTCGAAGTGCTGATCGAGATGCTGCCAGACGGCACCATCACCAACGCCAGCGTCAGCCGCTCCAGTGGTGATGCGCCTTTCGACAGTTCAGCGGTACAGGCGGTGCGCAACGTGGGGCGCATCGTGGAAATGCAGCAACTTGATCGCGCCACGTTCGATCGGCTCTACCGGCAGCGTCGTGCCGTCTTCAAACCGGAGGATTTAGGTCTGTGAATACCCTGATGCGAATCGTTGTACTGGGTCTGGCCATGCTGGTCGGTAGCGTGCAAGCGGCCGACCCCTTGGTCATCAGTACCGGTACTGATCGAGCCACCCCCATCGCCGTGGTGCCCTTCGGCTGGCAGGGCGGCAACGTGCTGCCGGAAGACATCGCCACCATCGTCGGCAACGACCTGCGCAACTCCGGCGTGTTCGAACCGATCCCGCGGCAGAACATGATCAGCCTGCCGACCCAGGGCAGTGAAGTCATCTACCGCGACTGGAAGGCACTCGGCGCCCAGTACGTGCTGGTCGGCAACATCGTGCCCAATGGCGCGCGCCTGCAGGTGCAGTTCGCCCTGTTCAACGTGGCCACCGAGCAGCAAGTGCTGACCGGTACCGTGGGTGGCAGCACCGATCAACTGCGCGACATGGCTCACCATATCGCCGACCAGTCGTTCGAGAAGCTCACCGGCGTCAAGGGTGCGTTCTCCACCCGCATGCTGTACGTCACCGCCGAGCGCTTCGGGGTGAATAACACCCGCTACACCCTGCAGCGTTCCGACTATGACGGCGCCCGTGCAGTGACCTTGCTGCAGTCGCGCGAGCCGATCCTGTCGCCTTCGTTCGCTTCCGACGGCAAGCGTATCGCCTACGTGTCGTTCGAGCAGAAGCGCCCGCGTATCTTCGTGCAGCACATCGACACCGGTCGCCGCGAGCAGGTCACCAACTTCGAAGGCCTCAACGGTGCACCGGCCTGGTCGCCGGACGGTACCAAGCTGGCGTTCACCCTGTCGCGCGACGGCAACCCGGAAATCTACGTGATGGACATGGGTTCGCGGAACCTGCGCCGGGTCACCAATCATTCGGCTATCGATACCGAGCCGTTCTGGGGCAAGGATGGGCAGACCATCTATTTCACCTCCGACCGCTCGGGCAAGCCGCAAATCTACAAGACCAACATCAACTCTGGTGCGGTCGAACGAGTGACCTTCGTCGGCAACTACAATGCCAACCCTAAATTGTCTGCCGACGAAAAGACCCTGGTAATGATTCATCGCCAGGATGGTTACACCGTGTTCAAGGTAGCGGCTCAGGATCTTGAGCGTGGCAATCTGCGAATTCTTTCCGACACAAGTTTGGATGAGTCGCCTACTGTTGCGCCCAACGGCACCATGATAATCTACGCTACCCGCCAGCAGGGGCGGGGAGTCCTGATGTTAGCGTCCACCAATGGTCGCGTTAGGCTCCCTCTTCCTACCGCTCAAGGCGAAGTTCGAGAGCCATCCTGGTCCCCCTTCCTGAACTGATGCGCGGTGCTTTACCTGTTTGATGCTTAACACACTGGGGTTCATTAGGAGTTACACATGGAAATGCTGAAATTTGGCAAGTTTGCTGCACTGAGCCTGGCTCTCGCCGTGGCTGTTGGCTGTTCCTCCAAGGGCGGTGACACCGCTGGCGAAGGCGCTGTAGATCCGAACGCTGGCTACGGTGCAAACACCGGCGCTGTTGACGGTAGCCTGAGTGAAGAAGCCGCTCTGCGCGCTATCACCACTTTCTACTTCGAATACGACAGCTCTGACCTGAAGCCGGAAGCCATGCGCGCTCTGGACGTTCATGCCAAGGACCTGAAAGGCAACGGCGCTCGCGTCGTTCTGGAAGGCCACGCTGACGAGCGCGGTACCCGCGAATACAACATGGCTCTGGGCGAGCGTCGCGCCAAGGCCGTGCAGCGCTACCTGGTCCTGCAGGGTGTTTCCCCAGCCCAGCTGGAAGTTGTTTCCTACGGTGAAGAGCGTCCTGTTGCCACTGGCAACGACGAGCAATCCTGGGCTCAGAACCGTCGCGTCGAACTGCGTAAGTAATTCGATATGCGAACGTGCCGACGTGTAGTAACCGTTTTGGCTCTGAGCCTGCCGCTTGCGGCTTGGGCTCAGGTTCCCGTTCAGGATGGCGGTACCGGCAACGGTAGTGGTTATCCGGCAGGCGGTGGCGGCACGTCCGGCGCCTACGCTGGAGGTGGAGTGCAAACTCCATCTACAGCGCAGGGCATGCTGTTCAGTCAGCTCCAGCAGATGCAGCAGGAAATTGCGCAACTGCGGGGCATGCTCGAAGAGCAGCAGAACGATATTCAGCGTTTGAAGCAGGAAAGCCTGGAGCGTTATCAGGACCTCGACAAACGACTGAGCAGTGGGGCCGCCGCTGGCGCTGCCGCCACCCAGAATTCTTCAGCCGCAGGTGCCAGCAATGGCGCCGGTGGTGCTTCCGCAGGCGCCGGTGACGCAGGGGCCCAAGCCTCCGGCGAGCCGGCCGATCCTGCCAAGGAAAAGCTGTTCTACGATGCAGCTTTCGACCTCATCAAAGCCAAGGATTTCGACAAGGCCAGCCAGGCCTTTGGCGCTTTCCTGCGTCGTTATCCCAACAGCCAGTACGCCGGTAACGCGCAGTACTGGCTGGGTGAGGTGAACCTCGCCAAGGGTGACCTGCAAGGCGCTGGTCAGGCGTTTGCCAAGGTCAGCCAGGCCTACCCGCAGCACTCCAAGGTGCCGGATTCGCTGTACAAGCTGGCCGATGTGGAAATTCGCCTGGGCAACAACGACAAGGCCAAGGGCATCCTCCAGCAGGTCATCGCGCAGTACCCGGGTACTTCTGCCGCCCAGCTGGCGCAGCGCGATCTGCAGCGCATTCGCTGAGCTGAAAGCACTTCCGAAAACCCGCGCCTGTCGCGGGTTTTTTGTGCCTGCGCTTTTTCATCCTGTTGTCGGTGAGGGCAAAGATGCCTGCCGGGCGTGTTTTCGTTTAGAATCGCCGTCCTTTTTCGCAACGGAGGCGGATGGCCTGTTTCGCCGTCACGCCCGTGGCCCTTATGAAAGATACCCTGCGCATTACCGAGATCTTCTTCTCGTTGCAGGGGGAAGCGCGTACCGCTGGCTTGCCAACGGTATTCGTACGCCTGACCGGCTGCCCCCTGCGCTGTCAATACTGCGACACCGCCTACGCGTTCAGCGGCGGCGAGTTGCTCTCCCTGGATGCCATCCTCGAGCAGGTCGCGAGCTATCGCCCGCGGTATGTCTGTGTCACTGGCGGCGAGCCGCTGGCGCAGCCGAACTGCATCCCCTTGCTCGAAAAACTGTGCGATGCCGGCTACCAGGTTTCCCTGGAAACCAGCGGCGCCCTGGACGTTTCGGCTGTGGATCCGCGGGTCAGCAAGGTCGTCGACCTGAAAACCCCGGGCTCGGCAGAAATGGGCCGCAACCGCTACGAGAACATCGAGCACCTGCAGCCCCACGATCAGGTCAAGTTCGTGATCTGCTCCCGTGAGGACTACGACTGGTCGGTGAGCAAGGTCATCCAGTACGGCCTGCCCGAGCGTGTGGACGAGGTGTTGTTCTCGCCCAGCCACGGCCAGGTCAGCGGGCGACAGCTGGCCGAGTGGGTGATTGCCGACAACCTGCCGGTACGCATGCAACTGCAGCTGCACAAGATTCTTTGGAACGACGAGCCGGGGCACTGACATGAGTGAAAAGAAAGCGGTCATCCTGCTGTCCGGTGGCCTGGATTCGGCCACCGTCGTGGCGATGGCGAAAGAGCAGGGTTACCGCTGCTACAGCATGAGTTTCGACTACGGGCAGCGGCACCGTTCCGAGCTGCAGGCGGCCGAGCGCGTTGCGCGTCAGCTGGGCGTGGTCGAGCACAAGGTCATTGGCATGAACCTCGGCGGCATCGGCGGCTCGGCGTTGACCGACGACAGCATCGACGTGCCCCAGGCCCCGACCACGGGCATTCCGGTGACCTACGTGCCTGCTCGCAATACCGTGTTCCTGTCCCTGGCGCTCGGTTGGGCCGAAGTGCTGGGCGCGCAGGACATCTTCATCGGCGTCAACGCTGTCGACTACTCCGGTTACCCGGACTGCCGGCCGGAATTCGTGGAGGCCTTTGAGCGCATGGCCAACCTGGCCACCAGGATGGGCGTGGAAGGGCAGCGCATTCGCATCCAGGCGCCGTTGCAGATGCTCAGCAAGGCCGAGATCGTGCAGGCAGGTTCGCGCCTGGGTGTGGATTACGGCCTGACCGTATCCTGCTACCTCGCGGACGCCGACGGTCGAGCTTGTGGCAAGTGCGACAGCTGTCGGTTGCGTGCCGCCGGTTTCGCCGTCGCCGGCATGGCTGACCCAACGCGCTATCAGTAAAAAATTTTTCGCTGGGTGTTGAATTTCTGAATTAAATCAGTATTATACCGCTCGCACCACGGGTCGTTAGCTCAGTTGGTAGAGCAGTTGGCTTTTAACCAATTGGTCGTAGGTTCGAATCCTACACGACCCACCACATCAAGCCTTCTATGCGAAGGCGCAGCAAAAAGCCCGAATCTCGCAAGAGCTTCGGGCTTTTTGCTTTGTGTGCCGCGAAGCCGGGCTGGCAGCTCCTGAGAGCTGCCAGCAGGTCGGCTTACACCTTGACGATCCAGCCTTGCGGCGCTTCGATGTCGCCGGACTGCACGCCAGTGAGTTCGGCATACAGGCGGCTGACCACCGGGCCGACTTCCTTCTCGCTGTAGAACACGTGCAGCTTGCCGTTGTACTCGATGCCGCCGATCGGCGTGATCACCGCAGCGGTGCCGCAGGCGCCGGCTTCCTTGAAATCGCCCAGGTTATCGATCAGCACGTCGCCTTCGATGACCTTCAGGCCCAGGCGGCTCTGGGCCAGTTCGATCAGCGACAGGCGAGTGATGCCCGGCAATACCGATGGCGATTTCGGGGTGACGAATTCGTCGTTATGGGTAATGGCGAAGAAGTTCGCCGAGCCCACTTCCTCGATCTTGGTGTGGGTCTGCGGATCGAGGTAGATGCAGTCGGCGAAGTTGTTCTTCTTGGCCTGGGAGCCGGGCATCAGGCTGGCTGCATAGTTGCCGCCGACCTTGGCCGCACCGGTGCCCTGGGGGGCGGCGCGATCGTAGCTGGAGATCACGAAGTTGTTCGGCTTCATGCCGCCCTTGAAGTACGGGCCGACCGGGATGCAGAACACCGAGAAGATGAACTCGGGAGCCGTGCGCACGCCGATGTTGTCGCCCACACCGATCACGAAGGGGCGCAGGTACAGCGCGCCGCCCGAGCCGTACGGCGGGATGAAGCGCTCGTTGGCCTTGACCACCTGCTTGCAGGCTTCGATGAACTGCTCGGTCGACGGCGCCGGCATCAGCAGGCGCGCGCAGCTGCGCTGCATGCGCAGGGCGTTCTGGTCGGGGCGGAACAAGTTGATCGAACCGTCCTTGCAGCGGTAGGCCTTGAGGCCCTCGAAGCACTGCTGGCCGTAGTGCAGGGCGGTGGAGCCTTCACTGATGTGCAGCACGTTGTCTTCGGTCAGCGTGCCCTGATCCCACTCACCGTCGCGCCAGTGCGACAGGTAGCGCTGGTCGGTCTTGATGTAGTCGAAACCCAGCTTGTCCCATTCGATGTTTTCGTAAGCCATGACATCCTCAATCGCTGAACGGCCACTGCGGCGTGCGTATGTCCGTTGATTTTTCAGGGTGATCACACAGGCCCAGGCTTGTGTGGTCAGGTAAAAGGGTGGGCTGCATGGTTGGTCAGGCCCGATGGAGGCTCGCCTGACGGATTAACGATGGCCTTGGTGGTGATGATGCGGTGGATTATCGCGGCGATCAACCGGTGTCGCGCCTGCCGGTGGGGGCGAGATTGAAAAAACCTCGCCAATGCCCTTACCATGCGCGCCCGCGCAACGCCTGCGCCGCCCACTGTCGGGCGCCTCGGTCGTGCATGGGCCGACCGGCGCAACGCGTCTGGCGGTATACTCCACGTCCCGTGCAGATAGACCTCGATAGGCCCTGACGACATGACGCACATTGCCGAACGACTTCTTGTCCAGGCTCACCTCGATGCCAAGCAGCCAGAGACGCTGACGGCGGAGCAGGAAGCGTTCTACCGTGATGAAATTGGCAAGGAGCTGAAGCGCCAGAATGCCGTTCTGGTCGCCCATTATTACTGCGACCCGGTGCTCCAGGCGCTGGCCGAAGAGACCGGCGGCTGCGTGTCCGACTCCCTGGAGATGGCGCGCTTCGGCAACCAGCATGCGGCGCAGACCGTGCTGGTGGCTGGCGTCAAGTTCATGGGCGAGACGGCGAAGATCCTCAACCCGGAAAAGCGCGTACTGATGCCGACCCTGGAGGCGACCTGCTCGCTGGATCTGGGTTGTCCGGTCGATGAGTTCGCCGCATTCTGCGACCAGCATCCGCAGCGCACCGTGGTGGTCTACGCCAATACCTCGGCTGCCGTGAAGGCGCGTGCCGACTGGGTGGTAACCTCCAGCTGCGCGGTGGAGATCGTCGAGCACCTGATGGATAACGGCGAGAGCATCATCTGGGCGCCGGACCAGCACCTGGGCCGCTACATCCAGAACAAGACCGGCGCCGACATGCTGCTCTGGGACGGTGCCTGCATCGTTCACGAGGAATTCAAGGCGCGCCAACTCGAAGAGATGAAAGCGCTGTACCCCGACGCCGCGGTGCTGGTGCACCCCGAGTCGCCAACCGCGGTGATCGAGCTGGCCGATGCGGTCGGCTCGACCAGCCAGCTGATCGCCGCCGCCCAGCGCATGCCCAACAAGACCTTTATCGTCGCCACCGACCGCGGCATCTTCTACAAGATGCAGCAGCTGTGCCCGGACAAGGAATTCGTGGCGGCGCCGACCGCCGGCAATGGTGCGGCGTGCCGCAGCTGCGCCAACTGCCCGTGGATGGCCATGAACACCCTGCAGCGCACCCTGCAGTGCCTGCGCGAAGGCAGCAACGAAGTGTTCGTGGATTCGGCGTTGATTCCGCGGGCCATCAAGCCGCTCAAGCGCATGCTGGACTTTACCCAGGCTGCCCGCCTGAAGCTCGCCGGCAACGCCTGACCATCGGCTGCACGGACTATCGGTCGATAGTTGGTGCAGCCGAGTGCTGCGCCATCAGCCGCGCAGCATTTCCTCGGTCATCCGCTTCTCTTCGATCAACTCCTTCTGCCGCGCGTCGATGCGTGAGGCCATCTGGAAGTTGTTGGCCGCGCGACGCTTGGCGAAGTCGAGCTGTTCGATGGCCTGGTTGAAGTCGCCGACCAGAGCGAAATACTCGGCCCGGGCCTGGTGCAGGCCGATGGTATTGCCGCTCAGCCCGCGCACTTCCGCCACCTGATACCAGACATCCGGATCCTTCATGCGCCGCTTGAGCAGGTCGTTGAGCGCCTGTTCGGCGGCAGGGATCTTGCGTTGCTTGAGCAGCAGGTCGATGCGCGCCTGGTTGACCGGGTAATTGTTGGGGTACAGCTCGAGCAGGCGGTTTACCCGTTGCTCGGTGGCCGGCAGGCGATTGGCCGCCGAGTCCAGGCTGATCTGCGCCAGGTTGTAGGTGATGTCGTTGGGCGCCTTCTGCAGCAATGGCGCGAGGATGTCGCGCGCTTCGTCGAACTGACCACCCTTGGTGAGCGCGATGGCCAGGCCGTAGCGGGCGGTGTCCATGTTCGGGTTTTCATCGAGCTGGGCGCGGAAGCGCTTGGCGGCGATGCCGGGGGTTTCTTCGTAGGTCAGCTGCACGCGGGCGCGCATCAACTGGTAGCGCAGGCTGTCTTCGGTACCGCCGCCAGGGAGCTGCTCGGCGCGGTTGCGGGTATCGGCGATGCGCGATTCGGAAACCGGGTGGGTGAGCAGGAACTCCGGCGGCATACGGTCATAGCGGTACTGCCGCATCAGGCGTTCGAACATGCTCGGCATCGAGCGCGGGTCGTAGCCGGCTTTCTCCAGGTTGATCAGGCCGATTCGGTCGGCCTCCTGCTCGTTCTGCCGGGAGAAGCGCCGCTGCTCCTGAATGGCCGCCGCCTGGGTCGAGGCGATGGCGGCGATACCGGCATCACCGGCACCGGCGGCAGCGGCGACGATACCGGCGAGCATGGCCGCCATCACCGGCAGCTGCATGCGTTGCTGGGCTTCCAGGCCACGGGCGAAGTGGCGCTGCGACAAGTGCGCCAGTTCGTGGGCCAGCACCGAGGCGTATTCGCCTTCGGTCTGCGCATACAGGAACAGCCCGCCGTTGACGCCGATGATCCCGCCGGGGGCGGCGAAGGCGTTGATCTGCGGGCTGTTGAGCAGCACGAACTCGAGACGCCGGTCCTGTACCTGGCTGGTCTCGGCCAGGCGGTAGACGCTGCTTTCGACGAAGTCCTTGAGCTGCGGATCCGACAGCTGGCTGACCTGGCCACGCACGATGCTCAGCCAGGCGCGGCCCAGCTGGTATTCCTGTTGCGGAGACACCAGCGCGGAGCTGGCGTCGCCGAGGGAGGGCAGGTCGCTGGCCATGGCCGGTTGTGCCAGCAGGCAGGCGAGCGTCAGCAGGGTGGGGCGCAGAACATTCATGCACAAGGCTCTTGTTGGATCAGTGCCGTACTGTAGCCGGGTGGGCACTTGCCTGACCAGCGCCAGCGGGCCTTGGGTTATGCTGTCGGCCTGCAAAACCGGAGGGTGGTATGAGTGATTTGTCGAGTTGGCAGGGCGAGCATCAGGCCGAGCTGGATGCCTGTGGGCTGAATTGCCCGCTGCCGCTGCTCAAGGCCAAGGTGGCGCTCAATGGCCTGGCCAGTGGCGAGGTGCTCAAGGTGTCGGCCACGGATGCCGGGTCGCAGCGCGACTTTCGGGCCTTCGCGCGCCTGGCCGGGCACGCGCTGCTGCGCGAGGAAAACGAGGGCGGGGTGTTTCGCTACTGGTTGCGTAAAGCGTGATGCACGCCTGACCCTGCACCAACAAAAATGCCGCTCTCGAGCGGCATTTTGCATATGTATCAGGCTTTGTTCAGGGCCTGGGCGGCGGCCAGTACCTCGTCGACATGGCCGGGCACTTTCACCCCGCGCCATTGCTGACGCAGCACGCCGTTCTTGTCGATCAGGAAAGTGCTGCGGTCGATGCCCAGGTATTCCTTGCCGTAGAGCTTCTTGAGCTTGATCACGTCGAACAGGTTGCAGACGCTTTCGTCCTTGTCGCAGATCAGCTCGAAGGGAAAGCCCTGCTTGGCCTTGAAGTTCTCGTGGGTCTTCAGGCTGTCGCGGGACACCCCGACGATCACCGTGTTGGCGGCGGCGAAAGCCTCATGGGCATCGCGAAAGCCCTGGCCCTGGGTGGTGCAGCCGGGGGTGTTGTCCTTCGGGTAGAAGTAGATCACCAGTTGCTTGCCCTTGTGGGCCGCCAGGTTGAAATCACCGCCGGTGGCCGGGGCGCTGAAGTCGGCAACGGGGGAATCGATAGCGATGGCCATGGGTAGGGCTCCTTATGGATTCTGGGGGCGCCAGGGTTCGATCAGGGCATCCAGGTTCAGCGCGTCGGCGAAATCCAGGAACTGGTCGCGCAGCCAACTGATCTGGGTGCCCGCTGGCAGGGTGACGGTCAGCGTGGCGTTGAGCATGGTGCCGCCGGTCTGCGGCGCCTGGTAGGTGTCGCAGGTCAGCGCCTCGAGCTCGACACGGTGGTCGATGAAGAACTGGCACAGCTCGTTGAGGATGTCCGGGCGGTACACCGAGCTCACGTAGGCCACGTAAGGCAGCGCCTGGGGGCGGACTTCCTGGGCGGCGCTGCGGATCACGTTGGCGGTGAACTCGTGCTTCTTGGCCAGCGCAGGCAGGCCGGCTTCCAGCCGCGCCAGGGCATCCCAGCTGCCGGAAATCTGCAGCACCAGCGCACTGAGCTCGCCGTGGCGGCTCAGGCGCGTGCTGATGACCGCGCAGCGGTTTTCATGGCTGGCCCGGCACAGCACATTGGTCAGCTCCATGGCATTGCTGCCGAGGGCGCTGATGACGAGAAATTGTTCGCGAACTGGGGGGGTGGACATGCAGCCTTCCTAAACGTTGAACGCCCGGCGCTATAGACAGCGCCAAACAAACTCGCAGGGTAGCGAAAAGCGCCCGCCAGGGGAATGACCAGATATGCTCGGCCGTGCTGCCGAGCGCGCGTAATGCCGGTAACTACAGCCATCTGGTCGCTTGTGCAAGGCTGGTGGCGCCAGTACCATTACCGCTCTCTTTTTCGGCAGGAGCGGTTGCATGATTGCGGGCAGTATGGTGGCACTGGTCACGCCCATGGATGCGCAGGGTAATCTCGACTGGGAGGCCCTGAGCAAGCTGGTGGATTTCCACCTGCAAGAGGGCACCCATGCCATCGTCGCGGTCGGCACCACCGGCGAGTCGGCGACGCTCGATGTCAACGAGCACATCGAAGTCATCCGCCGCGTGGTGGATCAGGTCGCCGGGCGCATCCCGGTCATCGCCGGCACCGGCGCCAACTCCACCCGTGAAGCGGTCGAGCTGAGCCAGAATGCCAAGACTGCCGGTGCGGACGCCTGCCTGCTGGTCACCCCGTACTACAACCGGCCGACCCAGGAAGGCCTGTACCTGCACTTCCGCCATATCGCCGAAGCCGTGGCCATCCCGCAGATTCTCTACAACGTGCCGGGCCGTACCGCCTGCGACATGCTGCCGGAAACCGTCGAGCGGCTGTCCAAGGTCGACAACATCATCGGCATCAAGGAAGCCACCGGCGACCTGCAGCGTGCCCGTGACATCCTCGACCGTGTGGCCCCCAGCTTCCACCTGTACTCCGGCGATGATCCGACTGCGGTGGAGCTGATCCTGCTCGGCGGCAAGGGCAATATTTCGGTGACCGCCAACGTGGCGCCGCGGGCGATGAGCGATATGTGCTCGGCAGCCATGCGCGGCGAAGCGGCGATCGCCCGGGCCATCAACGACCGTATGATGCCTCTGCACAAGAACCTGTTCATCGAAGCCAACCCGATTCCGGTGAAATGGGCCCTGAATGAAATGGGCATGATGGCCGACGGCATTCGCTTGCCGCTGACCTGGTTGAGCCCCCGTTGTCACGAACCGCTGCGTCAGGCCCTGCGCCAGTCCGGTGTATTGGTCTAATCGAGGAATTACGACGCATGAAGCGACTGGCCGGACTTTCCGCACTTGCCCTGATCATCACCAGCACCAGTGGCTGTGGCTGGATCTGGGGCGAAAATGGCTACTTCCGCGACCGCGGCAGTGACTACCTGACCGCACGGCAGACCGCGCCGATGCAGCTGCCGGCCGACGTCCAGGCCAAGCGCCTCGACCCGCTGCTGCCGGTTCCCCAGCAGATTCGCGACAGCGACGCCAAGGGCGAATACGAAGTGCCGCGCCCACAGGCGCTGGCCGTCAGTGACAACGTCAGCGAGTTCAGCCTGCAGAACAGCGGCGACTCCAGCTGGCTGGTCGCCCAGCGCGTGCCGGCCGAGGTCTGGCCTGGTGCTCGCCAGTTCTTCGAAGACGGCGGCTTCCGCATCGTCGACGAACGCCCGCAGACCGGCGAATTCAGCACTGACTGGCAGCGTTTCGACGCCCTGTCGAGCAGCATGCAGAGCCGCCTGGCCGGCCGTGTCGGTGGCCTCGACAGCAACACCGAAACCCGTGTGCATGTGCGCCTCGAGCCCGGTGTGCAGCGCAATACCAGCGAAATCTTCGTGGTCACCGCGCAGCGTCCGGCCGGCAGCAACGCCGACGTGCCGTTCACCGAGCGCAGCGTCAACAAGACCCTCGACGCCGCGCTGCTCGACGAGCTGCAGGCCAGCCTGACCCGTGGTGTGGAGCAGGGTGGTTCGGTTTCGCTGCTGGCCGGCCGCGACTTCGATGCGCCAAACCGCGTAGCCCTGTCGCAGGATGGCAACGGCAACCCGGTATTGAACCTGAGCACCGATTTCGACCGCGCCTGGTCCGGGGTTGGCCGTTCGCTGCGCATGGCTGACCTGCGCGTCGATGACATCAACCGCACCCTCGGCGTCTACTACGTCAACCTGGCCGAAGGCCCGCAGCGCACCAACGAGAAGCCGGGCCTGTTCAGCCGCATGTTCGGCGGCTCGGAAGACAAGGACGCCGTCGAGGCACGCGCCGAGCGCTACCAGGTTCGCCTGACCGCCGTGGGCGACACCGTGCAGGTGACCGTCGAGAAGGACATCAACACCGTGGCGCCGGCCGAGGTGGCCCGCCGGGTGCTGGGCATGATCCAGGAGAACCTCGGCTAGGCATTCCTGGCACGTGGTTGGCGATAGGCGAAACCCCATGGGGTTTCGCCTTTTGTTTTCACAGGCAGGCGTTTTCCTGCCGCCCATACAGCCGTGGCGCGTCTGCTTTGACGCCATGCGGCGCGACTTTTCCGCGACGAGGCGCTAGCTCGACATGACCACACCTTCCCTGAGCCTGAAAAAGATCTATTCGGGCAAAGTCCGCGACCTCTACGAGATCGACGACAAGCGCATGCTGATGGTCGCCACCGATCGCCTGTCGGCCTTCGACGTGATCCTCGAGCAGCCGATCCCGGAGAAGGGCAAGATCCTCACCGCCATCTCCAACTTCTGGTTCGACAAACTGGCCCACGTGGTGCCCAACCACTTCACCGGTGACCGCGTCGAAGACGTGGTGCCGGCAGCCGAGCTGCCGCTTGTAGAAGGCCGCGCGGTGGTCGCCAAGCGCCTCAAGCCGGTCGCCGTGGAAGCCATCGTGCGCGGCTACATCGTCGGCTCCGGCTGGAAGGAATACCAGAAGAGCGGCACCGTGTGCGGCATCGCCCTGCCGGCCGGCCTGAAGGAAGCGGCCAAGCTGCCCGAGCCGATCTTCACGCCGTCGACCAAGGCCGCGGTGGGCGACCATGACGAGAACATCAGCTTTGCGCAGTGCGAGGCGATCATTGGCGCCGAGCTGGCTGCCAAGGTACGCGAAACCTCCATCGCCCTGTACAGCGCGGCGGTGCAGTATGCGGCCAGCCGCGGGATCATCATCGCCGACACCAAGTTCGAGTTCGGCCTCGACGAAGACGGCACCCTGACCCTGATGGACGAGGTGCTGACCCCCGACTCCAGCCGCTTCTGGCCCGCCGACAGCTACGCCGAAGG
Organism: Pseudomonas sp. G34; assembly: GCF_031119625.1. Taxonomy (GTDB): domain Bacteria; phylum Pseudomonadota; class Gammaproteobacteria; order Pseudomonadales; family Pseudomonadaceae; genus Aquipseudomonas. The sequence continues at coordinate 187,536 of NZ_JAVHZV010000016.1, read as the reverse complement.
CAGCAACCCGCCGAGCTTCGACAAGCAATTCGTGCGCGACTGGCTGGAGTCCACCGGCTGGAACAAGGAGCCGCCAGCGCCGGCCGTACCGGCCGACGTCGCCCAGAAGACCGCCGACAAGTACCGCGAAGCGCTGACCCGCCTGACCCGCTGATCACGTATTGCCAGCAAACGCCGCCGTTACCGCCAGGTAACGGCGGCGTTTTCGTTTTTATCCATCAGGCTGCGCTTGCATCGAACACTGGCTACATTTGTCGAGCGGTTCACTCCAATAATAAAAGGACTTGCCATGCAACCCTTCCTCACGCCGCTCGCGGCTGCCTGTCTGCTGGCCAGTGCCAGCTCCCTTTGTGCCGCGCCATACAGCGGCCTCTACGTACTTGGTGACAGCCTCAGTGATGCCGGGTGGTTTGCCGATGCCGATGGCCCGGCAGGTGCGACCACTCGTTTCACCAACCGTACCGGCCCGACCTACCAGGATGGCAGTGGTGAAGTATTCGGTGAGGTGTCACCCATGCTGCTGGGCAATGCACTCGGGCTGCCGGGCCCCGGCCTGGGCTCGGCCAATACCGTGGACGGTGGCAACAACTGGGCGGTCGGCGGCTACCGAACCGATCAGATCCTCGGTGCCATCACCGGGCCCGGCGGTTATCTGCAGTCCACGGGTGGCCGAGCCGACCCCAACGCCTTGTACTACCTGACGGGCGGCGGCAACGACTTCCTGCAGTTTCAGGTCATCGATGGGCCCAGCGCGCAGGCCGCAGCGGGGCGCCTGGTGGACAGCGCCGAGGCGCTGCAACAGGCGGGCGCGCGCTACATCATGGTGTGGGTGCTGCCGGACCTCGGCTTGACGCCGAACTTTTTCGGCAGCCCGCTGCAGGGGCAGGTCAGCGCATTGGGCGCAGCCTTCAACAGCGAGCTGGTGAGTCAATTGGCAACCCTGGACGCCAATGTGATTGCCTTGAACATGCCGCTCTACCTCGCCGAAGTGGTCGGTGATCCTGGCCGCTACGGCCTGGTGGCCGATCGCGCCACGCTAATCGGCACCTGCTTCGCCGGTTGCAGCAACCCCAACCCGATCTTCGGGCTCAATGGCAGCACACCGGACCCGACGAAATTGCTGTTCAACGACGGCGTTCACCCGACGATTGCCGGCCAGCGCCTGATTGCCGACTACGCCTACTCGTTACTGGCCGCCCCCTGGGAAGTCACCCTGTTGCCGGAAATGGCCCTGGGTACCCTGCGTGGCCATCAGGATCAGCTGCGCGCCCAATGGCTGGCGGATTGGCAAGCCTGGCAGGCGGTCGGTCAGTGGCGCACCTTCGTCAACGGAGGCGGCCAACGGCTGGACTATGACCGCTACGGCGGCAATGCCGATGGCAATGGCTACAGCCTCAACTTCGGCGCCAGCTATCGCCTCGATGAGGCCTGGCGGGTTGGCCTGGCGGCCGGGCTGCAGGAGCAGAATCTCGAGGCCGGCGCGGCGGATTCCGATTACAACCTGCGCAGCTACATCGGCACGGCGTTCGCCCAGTACCAGCGCGATCGCTGGTGGGGCGACCTCTCGGCCAGCGCCGGGCGCCTGCAATACGACGACCTGAAACGCAAGTTCGCCGCCGGCCCGGCCACCAATGCGGAGAAGGGTGACACCGAGGGTACGCTGTGGGCCGTCAGCGGCCGTATCGGCTACGACATCGCCCAGCCAGGCAGCCAGTGGCACCTGAGCCCCTTCATCAGCGCCGACTACGTGCACATCGATGTGCACGGGTATCGCGAGAAAGGCCAGCGTTCCACTGCTCTGGGCTTCGACGACCAGACGCGCAAGTCCAGGCGCCTGGGGGCCGGTCTGCAGGGGCTGTACGACCTGAGCCCGCAGACCCGGTTGTTCGGCGAGCTGGCAGTGGAGCGCGAATACGAGGATGACCCCACCGAGCTGCGCATGTCGCTGAACAGCCTGCCGGGGATCGACTTCGAACTGCCTGGCCATCGCCCGGATGACCGCAGCCTGCGCGGCCACTTTGGTGTCAGCCAGCGCCTCGGTGACGGCCTGTCACTGCGCGGCAGCTACAGCTACCGACACGCTGACGATGAACGCCAACATGGCTTGAATCTGGCGGTGTCACTGGATATCTAGCGCCGCAGCGGCAGTTTTGCCTCGCGTGGGCGGCGGAGTAGCAGGCCTCATCCGCGCGACGCAGGGTGCTATCGTCACCGCCATAGCAGAGAACGAGTATCCGGATGAGAGTATTGATAGTGGGCGGCGGTATCGCCGGCCTGGCCGTGGCCAGGGCCCTGCAACTGCAGGGCTTTGGCGCCGACCTGATCGAACACAGGGCTGATGTTCCACAAGCCGGGACTGGCCTCTACCTGCCGGGTAATGCCGCCCGGGCCTTGCAGGCCCCGGGGTTGCTGGGCTCGATTGCAGCGCTTGCCATGCCGATTGCTACCTGATCGGCGATGCGGCGCATGCCTCGTCCCCGAGCATGGCGGAGGGGGCCGGGATGGCGATGGAAGATGCGCTGGTCCTGGCTGAAACCCTTGGCAGCGCCTCGAGCATCGGCGAGGCGCTCGCCGAATACACGCGCCGACGCAAGCCTCGCGTCGACTGGGTGCAACAGCAATGCGTCGCGCGGGACAAGCTGCGCCGGCTACCTGGCTGTGGCCGTGCCATCCTGTTGAAACTGGCAGGCAACCGTCTATACAGGCGCAGCTACGCGCCTTTGACGAAACCCCTTTAGCCGCCGTTTGCCAACGCGCCGATCGACGACGGTCGTGCGCGCGAGGGGCTTGCTGGCAGAGCAGGGCGCAGGCCTGGCTAGGCCGGTTGCGCGATGAATCGCAAGCCCACCCCCGGCTCGGTTGCCAGCCAGCGCGGCGCTGCGGCGTTGTCACCCAGCCGCTGGCGCAGCTTGCCGACCAGCACCCGCACGTAATGCAGATCGTCGTCGTGCGCCTTGCCCCAGATCTCGCGCAGGATCTGCGGCTGGGTCACCACCCGACCGCTGTTCTTCAGCAGCAGGGCCAGCAGCGCATATTCCTTGCGCGCCAGTTGCAGGCGTTCGCCACGCAGCAGCACGTCGCGACGGCCCAGGTCGATGTGCAGCACACCATCGTCGTAGACGGTGGCCACGCTCTTTTGCGCATCGTTGTGGCGCAGCAGCACGCGGATACGCGCCATCAACTCGCGGGTGCCGAACGGCTTCGTCACGTAGTCGTTGGCGCCGGCGTCGAGGGCCGCCACCTTTTCCGTTTCGGCATCGCGCACGGTGAGCATGATGACCGGCACTGCGCTCCATCCACGTAGCTGCTGCAGCACCTGATGGCCATCCATGTCCGGCAGCCCGATGTCCAGCAGGATCAGGTCGGCGCCATCCTGGGCCAGGCTCTGCAGGCCGCTGTGGCCGTCTTCCGCCTGGCGAACCTCGTAGCCCTGGGCGCGAAGGCTGATGTCCAGCAGGCGCCTGATTTGCGGTTCGTCGTCGATGACCAGGATGCGTGCCTGGGTGGAGGAGGGTTCAATCGCCACTGTCGATCACCTGCTGTGGTGCATCCGGCTCGGTCAGCGGAATGCTCAGGCGGATCAGCGTACCGCGCCCGCCCTCGCCGGCAAAGGCGCTGACCACGCCACCGTGGGCGCCGATCATGCCCTGCGCGATGGTCAGGCCCAGGCCGGTGCCCTGTTTGCCGCTATCGCCGCGCTCGATGCTGTAGAACATGTCGAAGATGCGGCTGCGCTCGTGCTCGGCGATCCCCGGGCCGCGATCCTGCACGTCCAGTTGCAGCTTGCCGTCGACCTGGCGGGCGAAGATGTCGATGCTCTCGCCGGGCGGTGAGAACTTGGCGGCGTTTTCCAGCACGTTGAACAGGCTTTGCTCGACCAGCGCCGGGTGTACCCAGAGCGGCGGCAGGTCGCTGTCCAGATGCAGGTCGATGCGCACCTGCGGACGGTAGCGATGCAGGCGCCCGGCCGCCGAGCCGACCAGCTCGTCGACGCCGATCCAGTCGCGGTGCAGGGTCAGTCCCTCGTGGCCGAGCCGGGTCATGTCCAGCAGGTTCTGGATGTAGCGGTCCAGGCGCTCACCTTCGAGCTGGATGGTCTGCAGCAGGCTGACACGGTCCTCTTCGCTCATGGCGTCGGCGTAGTCGATCAGGCTGCTGGCCGAGCCCATCATCGCCGCCAGCGGCGAGCGCAGGTCATGGGACACCGAGGACAGCAGGGCGGAGCGCAAGCGCTCGGTCTCGTTATTGACCCGGGCGGTTTCCAGGTCGGCCACCAGTGTGGCGCGCAGTGCGGCCTGGGCGATGTCCTCGCAGATGGCCTCGGCCAGACGACGACTCTGCGTGGGCAGTTGCTTGAGCGGGGCGTCGTGCAGCAGGCCGACGACGCCGATCACTTCATCGTTGCCCAACAGCGGCAGGCACCACCAGCGCGCACCAGCCAGGGTGTCGGTGTAGCGGCCGGCGGCTTGGCCATGGAGCCGCGCCCAGTCGGCGGCGGCCTTGTCGATCTGCGCCAGCTGCACGTCGGGCGAGTTTTCCTGGCGCTCGCCGACCTTGACGGTGACCAGGGCGCCGAACGAGCGCTCCAGGCAGCTGCGCCCGGCCTGCAGCACCTGGGTGAGGTCCGCCGCGGCGTTCAGTTGCCGGCCCAGGTGATGCAGCACGGAGGCCTGGTTGTTGGCGGCGCGCAGGGCCAGGATCTGCATGCGCAGCTGCGCGGCCAGGCGCCCCGCCACCAGCGCCGCCACCAGGAACAGCAACACCGTGGTGATGCCCCAGGGCGCGGAGATGTACAGGGTGTAGCGCGGCTCGATGAAGAAGAAGTTGTAAGCCAGAAAACAAAGTATCGCCGCCAGCACGGCGGCGGTCATGCGGGTGCGCGCCGCGACCATGACCACGGCGACGATGAAGATCATCGACAGGTCGGCCAGGCCGACCCATTGCTCGGCCATCCAGGCCAACCCGGTAGCGATGGCCGCGGCGGTGCACGCGTACGTCGCATCCCGCCAGGACAGCCAGCGCGCCGACACACTGGGGCGCTGGCGCGCGCGGGCCTTGGCACGGGCCTGGGCAGAGCTGACGATGACCAGTTCGTAATGGGCGCCGTGCTGCAGCAGGCGCTGGGTCAGGGTACGGTTGAACATGCGGGCGATGGGCCGCTCACGGCTGCGCCCGACCACCAGGGTGGACACCCCATCGTGGGCGGCGTGGTCGAGAAGCGTATCGGCGATGGCATTGCCATGCAGCACCTGTGTGTCGGCGCCCAGATTACGCGCCAGGACGAAGGCACGGTCGAGTTCGGCCTGCCTGGCCGAGTCGATACGGCCGGCGCGCTGCACCGTGACCACGCTCCAGGGCGCGTCACGGCGTTCGGCAATGCGTCTGCCGGCACGCACGAGGTATTCCGAGTTGCCGCTGCCATCGATGGCGACCAGTACCCGGCGGCGCAAGGCAAAGCCACTGATGCCCTGCGCGGTTTGCGATTCGCGCAGGTGATCCTCGATGTGGTCAGCAGCCGTCTGCATGGCCAGTTCGCGCAGCGCCGCCAGGTTGGGCGCCGAGAAGAAGCTCTGCAGCGCCTGTTCGGCCATGTCGGGCAGGTAAATCTTGCCCTGGTGCAGGCGCTCGATCAGCTCGCCCGGCGGCAGGTCGACCAGGCGGATGTCGCGCAGACGGTCGAGTAGCGCATCGGGCACCGTCTCGCTGACCCGGATGCCGGTGATGCGGTGCACGATGTCATTGAGGCTTTCCAGGTGCTGGATGTTGACCGTGCTGTAGACGTCGATGCCGTTGTCCAGCAGCTCCAGCACGTCCTGCCAGCGCCGTTCGTGGCGGCTGCCTGGGGCATTGCGATGGGCCAGCTCGTCGACCAGGACGATGCGTGGGCGGCGCTGCACGATGGCGTCCAGATCCATCTCGTCCAGCCTGTGCCCCTGGTACTCGACCTGGCGGCGTGCGATCAGCTCGTGGCCATCGAGCAGCGCCGCCGTTTCACTACGGCCGTGGGTTTCCACCACGCCGATTACCAGGTCGACACCTTGTTGGCGCAGCTCCCGGGCGCGGGAAAGCATGGCGTAGGTTTTGCCGACACCAGGCGCCGCTCCCAGAAACAGCGTCAGGTGGCCGCTGCCCTGCCGGCGCAGTTCACCGGCCAGGGCATCGGCACGTGCTTCACGGTTTTCCTGCATACCCGTTACCTGCTCCTGGCGTCGTCGAGTGCCAGGTTGAGCCGCAGCACATTGACCCGTGGCTGCCCGAACAGCCCCCATTTAGGCCCCTCCGTGTAGGTTGCCACGAAGGTTTGTACCTGGCTTTGCGGCATGCCGCGTTCACGCGCCACACGAGCGACCTGGATCTGCGCTGCCTCGGGGCTGATATGCGGGTCCATGCCGCTGCCAGACTGGGTAAGCAGATCGCCAGGTACAGCGTGCGGATCGACGCCCTCCTGGCCGGCGGTCACGGCGCGCTGCTCGTCGATGCGTTGGCGCATGGCAGGGTTGCTGCGGGCCTGGTTGCTGCCGGCCATGGCCATCGGATCATAGCCGGCTGCAGAGGGACGCGCCCTGAAATAACCTGGGCTAGCGAATGGCTGAGCCACCCACGCGGAACCGATGATGGTGCCGTTGCGCTCGATGATGCTGCCGCTCGCCTGCTGGGGGAACAGGCTGTTGCCGATGCCTGTGGAGACCAGCGAATAGCTCAGGCCGAAGCCCAGCAAACCGATCAATGCCAAGACGCAGGCTGGACGCAGCAGATTGCCCAGGGGCGCAGTCGTTTCATTCGTCATATCGTTCACCCAATGTAGTCGTCTAAACGCCGATGCTTGCCGACAGCAGCATGTCGATCAGTTTGATGGCCGGAAACGGCAGCAATACGCCGCCTACCCCGTAGATCAGCATGTTGCGACGCAGCAGCGCCGTGGCATTGGCTGCCCGTACGCGTACCCCGCGCATGGCCAGCGGAATCAGCAGCGGAATGATCAGGGCGTTGAAGATCAGTGCCGAAAGCACCGCATTGGTCGGGCTGGACAGCTGCATCAGGTTGAGCCCGGCCAAGGCTGGAATCGCTCCCGCGAACAGGGCAGGCAGGATGGCGAAGTACTTGGACACGTCGTTGGCCAGGGAGAAGGTGGTCAGCGCGCCGCGCGTGATCAATTGCTGCTTGCCCACCTCCACCACGGCCAGCAGCTTGGCTGGATCCGAGTCCAGGTCGACCATGTTGCCCGCTTCCTTGGCGGCCTGGGTGCCCGAGTTCATGGCCAGGCCGACATCGGCCTGGGCCAGTGCCGGCGCATCGTTGGTGCCATCACCGACCATGGCCACCAGGTGGCCGCGCTCCTGCTCCTGGCGGATACGCGCCAGCTTGTCTTCCGGGCGGGCTTCGGCGATGTAGTCATCGACGCCCGCCTCGGCGGCGATGGCCGCAGCGGTGAGGGGGTTGTCACCGGTGATCATCACGGTGCGGATACCCATGGCCCGCAGCTTGGCGAACTTCTCCTTGATGCCATGCTTGACCACGTCGCTGAGTTCGATGACGCCGAGCACCTGGCGACCGTCGGCGACCACCAGCGGCGTGGCGCCCTTGCGTGCCACCTGATCGACCAATTCCTGTAGCTGCGGCGGCACCGAGCCGGACACCGCCAGCACGTGGCGGCGAATGGCATCGATCGCGCCTTTGCGAATGCTCCGGCCGTCGAGCATGTCAAGGCCGGACAGACGACTCTGCGCGCTGAAGGGAATGAAAGTGGCGTCCTTGGGCGCTTCATCGCTCACGCCGTTCTGGCGCGCCAGCTTGACGATGGACTTGCCTTCCGGGGTCGGGTCGGCCAGCGACGACAGCAGCGCAGCTTCCTGCAGGCGGCTTGGCTGCATGCCCGGCAGGGCATGGAAATGCGTGGCTTGGCGGTCGCCATGGGTGATGGTGCCGGTCTTGTCCAGCAGCAGGACGTCGACGTCACCGGCGATTTCCACGGCCTTGCCCGACTTGGCCAACAGGTTGGCGGACAGCGCGCGGTTCATACCGGCGATGCCGATGGCCGGCAACAGGCCGCCGATGGTGGTCGGGATCAGGCACACCAGCAGCGCGATCAACAGCAGCGGATCGATCTGGATACCGACGAAGGCGGCGATGGCGGGCAGGGTGATCACCACGATCAGGAAGGTCAGCGTCATGGTGGTCAGCAACAGGCCCAGGGCGATTTCGTTGGGCGTCTTCTGTCGATTGGCGCCTTCGACCAGGGCGATCATGCGATCCAGGAAGCTGTTACCCGGCTGGGCGGTGACCTCGACGATGATCTGGTCGGACAGCACCTTGGTGCCACCGATCACGCCGGAGCGGTCGGTACCGGCCTCGCGCAGCACCGGCGCGGATTCACCGGTGACCGCCGACTCGTTGATGCTCGCCAGCCCCTCGATGATCTCGCCATCGGCGGGAATGATTTCGCCTTGCGCGACGATCAGCAGATCGCCCGGGCGCAGTTCGCTGGCCGCGATGCGCTGTGGCTCGCTGCGCTCGTTCAGGCTTTTCAGGCGGCGGGCGACGAGATCCTTGCGGGCCTTGCGTAGCGAGTCGGCCTGGCCGCGTCCGCGGGCTTCGGCCACGGCCTCGGCGAAGTTGGCGAACAGCACCGTGACCAGCAGCAGCAGGGTGACGCTCCAGCCGATGGCAGGCGTGCTCTTGCCCAGCAGGGTCAGCACGGCGCAGAGCAGCGTGCCGACCCAGACCACGGCCATCACCGGGTTCTTGAACGCGTTATTCGGCGCAAGCTTGCTGAAGGCCGCGAGCACGGCGCTTTTCACGCCGGCGGCGTCAAGCAGGGCCGGGCGCTTGGCGTTAACGGAATGTTGGGTCATCTGAGTCATGTGAAATCAGCCTCAACGGGTGATGAACTGCAGGTGGTCGGCCACGGGCCCCAGCACCAGCACGGGCATGAATTGCAGCAGGGTGAGAATGGCGATGATGGCCATCAGCGTCAGGGCGAAGGTCGGCGTCTCGATCTGCAGGGTGCCGGGGCCTTCGGGCGTCACCCGTTTGCGTGCCAGCATCGCGGCGATGATCAGCGGCAGGATCAGCGCCGGGTAGCGGCCCAGGATCAGGGCCAGCACGCAGCTCAGGTTCCACCAGTAGCTGGCATCGCCCAGGCCCTCGAAGCCCGAACCGTTATTGGCGAAGGCCGAGGTGTACTCGTAGAGCACCTGGCTGATCGCGTGGGCGCCGGGGTTCGAGTTGCCGGTCAGTTCGGGGAAAAGCAGGCTGACGGCGCTCAGGCCGAGGATCACCAGTGGCTGCAGCAGCACCAGTACTGCCAGGCATTTGACTTCCGGGGCTTCGATCTTGCGCCCCAGCAGCTCAGGGGTGCGGCCGGTCATCAGGCCGGCCAGGAACACGCTCAGCAGCAGGTACACGAGAAACTGCTGCAGGCCACAGCCGATGCCGCCCCAGATGCCGTTCACCAGCATGTTGGCGATGGTCACCATGCCGGTCAGCGGTGCCAGGGAGTCGTGCATGGAATTGACCGAGCCGTTGCTGGTCTGGGTGGTCAATGCGGCCCACAGGGCCGAGGCATCGGCGCCGAAGCGCACCTCCTTGCCCTCCATCAGGGCGATGTCGCTGCTGCTCGCCGAATGGCCCTCGGACCACAGGGCAATGCCGGCGGACATCAACGACATGCTCAGCATGCAGCCGAAGATCAGCGCGCTGAGCCGGGCCCGCCCGGTAAAGTCACCGACCATGAAGACGATGGCCACCGGTAGCAGGATCAGCGCCAGGGTTTGCAGCAGGTTGCTCACCGGCGTCGGGTTCTCCAGCGCCACCGAGCTGTTCGGGCCGTACCAGCCACCGCCGTTGGTGCCCAGCTGTTTGGCGGCGACCATGGCGGCAACCGGGCCGAGGGGAATTTTCTGCTCGCTCATCTGCGCAGCGCCATCGAGCGGCGTGGCCTTTGGCCCGCCATCGAGCGTGGCGGGAACACCCTGGGCGGTGAGCAGTACCGAGAGCAGCAGGCACAGCGGCAGGAACAGGCGGATGGTGGGGCGGATCAGGTCGGCCCAGAAGTTGCCGACAACGGCTGGTTGGCTGCGATCGGTTTGCTGACGGCCGCCGAACAGCCCGCGCAGCGTCGCCACCACCAGCGCCAGGCCCATCATCGGGGTGATCACCTGCAGGCCCACGATGGCGGTCATCTGCGATAGATAGGAAAGCTGCGCCTGCCCGGCGTAGTGCTGCTGGTTGGTGTTGGTCAGAAACGACACGGCGGTGTGCAGCGCCAGGTCCCAGCGCATGTTGGGTGCCGCGTTGGGGTTGAGTGGCAGCCATTGCTGGCTCATCAGCAGCATCCAGACCAGCAGGCCGAGGATCAGGTTGCTCAACAGAAACGCGCTGGCGTAGGTTTTCCAGCTCATGCCCTGGGCGGGATCAATACCCAGCAGGCGGTAGAGCGGGCGCTCGATGACCGCGAATAGGCGATCACCGCGCATCGGGGCGCCGCGCATGATGGCCGCCAGATAGCGACCCAATGGCCAGCCCAGCACGATGGCCAAGCCGAAAACGAACAGAAATTCAGTCATGATCCTTGCCTGCGATGCCGAAATGGCGACGAGCGTATTGTTGGATCGATGGCCGTAAAGTCTCCATTCAGCTTGGCCGGCACGGCATAAAATAATCGTAAAAACGCTGCGGGCCATGGCCTGGCAAGGTCAGCTTTTTTGGGCTGTGGCATCTTTCGCGCTGAGGTTGCGGGGCGGGGTTTCGTCATCCGCCCACGTGCCGCGGCGGTCGTCGATCGCCGGCTGGGTGAGCCGCCGGCCCGCTGCCATACCCGGTCTGGAGGTTTTCGCAAAAACTCCAGAGTTTTCTGCAAGAAACCGCCGGCCATCTGCCTCTACATTCCGCCATCCGCTTCTGCACGCCGGGGATCGCCAGATCGTCGTAGCTGGGCTAGACCCGAAGCAGGGGTACCCCCATACATAATCCCTACAAGAGGATGGGCGTGATGTTCAAAGCCAGCCAGGTCCTGCAGCCGGAGTTCCTTGCGCGAATCTCTGCAGGAAAGTCCGCCGATTTCTTTCCCGCCATCAGTGCCAACTACAACGTTGACGAAGCCGCGTACCTCGAGGAGCTGCTGCAGCTGGCCGACCCCGGCGCTGCTGGTATCGACAGCGTTCGCCAGCAGGCGCGCAGCCTGATCCAGGACGTGCGCGGCCGCGACAATGCGGTCGACACCCTCGATGCGTTGCTGCGCCAGTACAGCCTGGATACCCAGGAAGGCCTGATGCTGATGTGCCTGGCCGAGGCGCTGCTGCGCGTGCCGGATGCCAGCACCGCCGATGCGCTGATCCGCGACAAGCTCAGCGCCGCCGAGTGGGAGCGGCACCTGGGCAAGAGCGACAACGTGCTGGTCAACTTCGCGGCCTGGGGCCTGGTGATGACCGGCAAGGTGGTCGACCCGCAAGCCGCTGACGGACGCCCGAAGAAGGTGCTTGGCCGCCTCATCCAGCGTTCCGGCGAGCCGGTGATCCGCGCGGCGATGAACCAGGCCATGAAGCTGATGGGCAAGCAGTTCGTGCTCGGTCGCACCATCAGCGAAGCGCTGAAGAACGGTCGCCCGGAGCGCGAGAAGGGCTACACCTATTCCTTCGACATGCTTGGCGAAGCGGCGCTGACCGCCGAAGACGCCGAGAAATACATGGCCGACTACCGCAAGGCCATCGACACCGTGGGTGCCGAGCCGCAGGTCGGCCCGGGCCCGAAGCCGTCGATCTCGATCAAGCTCTCCGCGCTGCACCCGCGTTACGAAGTGGCCCAGCGCGAGCGCGTGCTGACCGAGCTGTTCGCCAACGTGCGCGAATTGGCCATCCGCGCACGCAAGCTCAACGTCGGTATTTCCGTGGACGCCGAAGAGGCGGATCGCCTCGAACTGTCCCTGGAACTCTACGAAAAGCTGCTGCGTGATCCGGCCGTGGCCGGCTGGGGCGAGTTCGGCCTGGTGATCCAGGCGTACTCCAAACGCTGCCTGCCGGTGCTGGTGTGGCTGACCCTGCTGGGCAAGGAACTCGGCGAGAAGATGCCGCTGCGCCTGGTCAAGGGCGCTTACTGGGACAGCGAGATCAAGCAGTGCCAGGTGTGGGGCCTCGACGGCTACCCGGTGTTCACCCGCAAGGAAGGCACCGATACCTCCTACCTGGCGTGCGCCCGCTACCTGCTCAGCGAGTTCACCCGCGGGGTGATCTACCCGCAGTTCGCCAGCCACAACGCCCACACCGTCAGCTGCATCCTGGCCATGGCGGCCGAGCAGGCGTCGCCGCGCGAGTTCGAGTTCCAGCGCCTGCACGGCATGGGCGACGCGCTGTACGACACGGTGCTGGAGAAGCACCGCAAGACCGTGCGCATCTACGCGCCCGTAGGTGCCCACAAGGACCTGCTGCCGTACCTGGTGCGCCGCCTGCTGGAGAACGGCGCTAACTCGTCGTTCGTGCATCAGCTGGTCGACCCGAGCGTGCCGGTCGAGTCGCTGATCGATCACCCGGTTACCCAGCTGCGCAAGTTCTCCAGCCTCGCCAATAACAAAATCCCGCTGCCGCCTGCGCTGTACGGGGCCACACGGAAAAACTCCCAGGGCATCAACATGAACATCCAGAAATCGCTGACCGAACTCGAAAACCTCTACCGTCCGCAGCTGGATCGCCAGTGGCAGGCCGCGCCGGTGATCAACGGCCAGACCCTGAATGGTGAGGCCCAGGAAGTTCGCTGCCCTTATGACCTGAACAAGCTGGTCGGCACCGCCCAGTTCGCCACCGCCGCCCAGGCCGCCCAGGCGCTGGATGGCTTGAGCGCCGCCTGGCCGAAGTGGAACGCTGTCGCTATCGATGAGCGCGCAAGCATTCTCGAGCGCCTCGCTGATCTGCTGGAAAGCAACCGTGCCGAGCTGATGGCGCTGTGCACCGTGGAAGCGGGCAAATCCATGCAGGACGGCATCGATGAAGTGCGCGAGGCGGTGGACTTCTGCCGTTATTACGCGCAGCAGGCGCGCCTCAAGCTCGGTCGTGAAGAGCTCAAGGGGCCGACCGGCGAGCGCAACGAGCTGTTCCATGAAGGCCGCGGCATCTTCGTCTGCGTGAGCCCGTGGAACTTCCCGCTGGCCATTTACCTGGGCCAGATCAGCGCTGCACTGGTGGCCGGCAACGTGGTGCTGGCCAAACCGGCCGAGCAGACCAGCCTGATCGCCGCCCGCGCCCTGGAACTGATGTTCGACGCCGGCCTGCCGAAGGACGTGATCGCCTTTCTGCCCGGTGACGGCGCGACCCTCGGTGGCGTGTTCTGCCGCGACCCGCGCGTCGCCGGCGTGTGCTTCACCGGCTCCACCGACACCGCACGCATCATCAACCGCCAACTGGCCGAGAAGGACGGCATGATTGCCACCCTGATCGCCGAGACCGGCGGCCAGAACGCGATGATCGTCGACTCCACTGCGCTGCCCGAGCAGGTGGTCAAGGATGCCGTCGGTTCGGCCTTCACCAGCGCCGGCCAGCGTTGCTCGGCCCTGCGCGTGCTGTACGTGCAGCGCGATATCGCCGACCGGGTGATCGACCTGCTCAAGGGTGCCATGGCCGAGCTGAAGATTGGCCCGACCCACTTGCGCGAGAATGATATCGGCCCGGTGATCGACGGCGAAGCCCGTGATGGCCTGCTGGCGCATATCAATCAGTTGAAAGGCGAGGGCAAGCTGATTGCCGAAGCCTCGCTGCGTGGCGATCTGAACGGTCACTTCATTGCCCCGGTGGCGTTCGAGATCGCTGGCATTCATGAGCTGAAGAAAGAACAGTTCGGCCCGGTGCTGCACGTGGTGCGCTTTGATGCCGCCGATCTGGAGAAGGTGGTCGCGGCCATCAACGCCACCGGCTATGGATTGACCCTTGGCATTCACAGCCGAAACGAGGAAACTGCCGCCCGCATCGAAGCCCTGGCGCGCGTCGGCAACCTCTACGTGAACCGCAACCAGATTGGTGCGGTGGTCGGCGTACAGCCGTTCGGCGGTTGTGGCCTGTCCGGTACCGGCCCGAAAGCCGGTGGCCCGAGCTACCTGCTGCGCTTCGTCAACGAGCGCACCACGTCGGTGAACACCACGGCGGTGGGTGGCAACGCCTCACTGCTGTCGCTGGGCGACGAGTAATCACGAACGGGCGGGAATCATCAGGTTTCCGCCCGTTTTGCTAATTGGGGCTGCTGCCCCGAATCGGTAACGCCATCTGTAATAAGAAGAATGGCGTATCTGGAGCACGACCGTAGTCGTGACGTGCCAACTGGGCCGGGTTAACCCGGTTCGAATAAAAACAAGCGAGAGGGCATTCCCCAATGACTGCAAGCACTCCCATGCTGGTCACCTTCGTGGTCTATATCCTGGCCATGCTGCTGATCGGTTTCATTGCCTACCGTGCGACCAAGAACTTCTCCGACTACATCCTCGGTGGCCGCAGCCTCGGTAGCTTCGTCACCGCGCTGTCCGCCGGCGCCTCGGACATGAGCGGCTGGCTGCTGATGGGCCTGCCGGGGGCGATCTTCATCGCCGGCATCTCCGAGAGCTGGATCGCCATTGGCCTGATCATGGGCGCCTGGCTGAACTGGCTGTTCGTGGCTGGCCGCCTGCGGGTGCACACCGAGCACAACAACAACGCGCTGACCCTGCCGGACTTCTTCACCCACCGCTTCGAAGACAACAGCAAGCTGCTGCGCATCTTCTCGGCACTGGTGATCCTGGTGTTCTTCACCATCTACTGCGCCTCGGGCGTGGTAGCCGGTGCGCGCCTGTTCGAGTCGACCTTCGGCATGAGCTACGATACCGCCCTGTGGGTCGGTGCCGCCGCGACCATCGCCTACGTGTTCATCGGCGGCTTCCTGGCGGTCAGCTGGACCGATACCGTGCAGGCCACCCTGATGATCTTCGCGCTGTTGATCACCCCGGTGTTCGTGATCCTGGCGCTCGGTGACTTCGACGCCGCCATGGCCACCATCGAGCAGGCCAACCCGGCCAACTTCGACATGTTCCGTGGCCTGTCCTTCGTCGCCATCATCTCGCTGCTGGCCTGGGGCCTGGGCTATTTCGGCCAGCCGCACATCCTGGTGCGCTTCATGGCCGCCGATTCGGTCAAGTCGATTCCGGCGGCACGGCGTATCGGCATGACCTGGATGATCCTCAGCCTGGGCGGTGCGGTAGCCGTCGGCTTCTTCGGCATCGCCTACTTCGCCAACAACCCGATGCTGGCCGGCCCGGTCGGCGAGAACAGCGAGCGGGTGTTCATCGAACTGACCAAGATCCTCTTCAACCCATGGGTTGCCGGCCTGATCCTGTCCGCCATCCTGGCGGCGGTGATGAGCACCCTGAGCTGCCAACTGCTGGTGTCCTCCAGTGCCCTGACCGAAGACTTCTACAAGGCTTTCCTGCGCAAGGATGCCAGCCAGACCGAACTGGTCTGGGTCGGTCGCGCCATGGTACTGCTGATCGCCCTGGTGGCCATCGGCATCGCCTCCAACCCGGACAGCAAGGTGCTGGGTTTGGTGTCCTACGCCTGGGCCGGTTTCGGCGCGGCCTTCGGCCCGGTGGTGATCCTCTCGCTGGTCTGGAAGGGTATGACCCGTAACGGTGCGCTGGCCGGCATGGTCGTTGGTGCGGTCACCGTGGTGGTGTGGAAGAACTTCATCGGCCTGGGCCTGTACGAGATCATCCCGGGCTTCATTCTCGCCACCCTGGCCATCGTCGTGTTCAGCAAGATCGGCAGCCCGGCGACGCCGACCATGGTCAAGCGTTTCGACGAGGCCGAGAAGGAATACCAGGACGCGCATCTCTGATCGCGTTTCGGTAAGCCGTTGCTCAAAAGGCCCGGACAGTTGTCCGGGCCTTTTCGTTAGCGTCGTCTGGTAAGCTGCCGCGCCGCGATAGGGAGAGACCCATGAGCACATCCAAAGACCCGCTGCACGGCCTGACGCTACAGGCCATTCTCACCGATCTGGTCGAGCACTATGGCTGGGACGGTCTGGCCCAGCGCATCGATATCCGCTGCTTCAAGAGCGACCCGAGCATCAAGTCGAGCCTGACCTTCCTGCGCAAGACGCCCTGGGCGCGGGAGAAGGTCGAGGCGTTGTATGTGAAGTTGAAGCGCTAGGCAGCGACTGATCGGCGGCTTTGTTGTGGGAGGGCGCCATGCGCCCGAATCGCGGGCATGGCCCGCTCCCACAGGTGATCGGCTGATCTAATGCACCACCTGCGCCGTCTGCTGCTGCGGTGGCGGTGCGCACAGGGTGCGGGCGCCGGTTTGCAGGTAGGGCGCCAGGATCGGCTGCATGCCCTTGAGCACCTGCACCGGCAGCGCCGAGGTGAAGCGGAAGTTCTCTGCCGCGCGGCCGGGCACGAAGGCGGTGAGGGTGCCGAAGTGATCCGGGCCGAGGAAGAACACGAAGGTAGCGGTACGGTTCTGCACCCGCGAACTGATCACCTGGCCGCCGCGACCGACGCTGGTCATGCGGTTGTCGCCGGTGCCGGTCTTGCCGCCGAGGGTCAGTGGGCTGCCGTCGGCCAGGGTGAAGGCGCCCTGCAGGCGCCGCGCGGTGCCGCCATCCACCACCTGTGACAAGGCCTCGCGCAGCACCGCGGCAACCTCGGGGGCCATCACCCGCTTGCCCGTTTCGAGTACATGGCCCAGGCGCGTGTCGTAAGGCGTGTCGCCGGCGAAGTGCAGGCTGTCGATGCGCACCGTGGGCAGGCGGAGACCATCGTTCTGGATGATGCCGATCAGCTCGGCCAGGGCCGCGGGGCGATCCCCCGAGCTGCCCAGGGCGGTGGCCAGGGACGGCACCAGGTACTCGAATGGGTAGCCCAGGTTCTGCCAGCGCTGGTGGATATCCAGAAAGGCCTCGACCTCCAGCATGATGCGAATGCGGCTGTCGCGGGCGCTCTTGTGGCGGCTCTTGAACAGCCAGCCGTAGACCTCCTGGCGCTGCTCGGCGCTGGCGGTCACGGCGTCATTGAACGAGGCCTGCGGGTGGTCGATCAGGTACTTCAACAGCCACAGCTCCAGCGGGTGTACCCGGGCGATGTAGCCCTGGTCCGGCAGGCTGAAGGCGCCGGGGCCGTAGCGCCGGTAGAGCTCGTTCATGCGCTTGTCGCTGATCCGCACGCCCGGCAGATGAGCCTTGATGAAGTTGCCGAAGGTGGCCTCATCGACCCCGGGCATCAGGTAGCGGTGCACCGCCGCCAGGCGCGTATCGGTCAGGCGCAGGCCGCCGATAAAGGTGTCCAGGCGCTCCTGGGCGGACTGGCCCTGGTACTTGCGCCAGAAGCGCAGCATGAAGGTGGTGCCTTCGCGGTCGGCGAAGCGGCTCAGGTATTCTTGGCGTCGCGGGTCCTTGTCGTCCTTGAGCAGTTCGGCGCTATTGCCCGGCGCCTGGTAGGTGCTGTAACGCACCAGGTCGCGCATCAGGCGCACGAACGGCAGGTTGATCGATTCGCGCAGCGACTCACGCAGGGTCGGCAGCCGGCCGTCGTCCTCACGGCGGAAGTTGCCAAAGGTATGCAGGCCGCCGCCGGTGAAGAAGCGCTCCGCGGGGCTGGCCGAATAGCGCCGTTCCAGCGCTGCATTGAGCATTCTGCTGAGGTCGGCGCCCGGGTTGCGCAGCAGGTAGTCGACCGCCCAGCGGCTGAGCAGGTCCAGGTCGGCGATGTCCTGGCCACGCAGCTGCGCCGGGCTCATGGCGGCCAGCCGGCCATGCAGTTCGGCGATCACTTCCAGGTAGGTGGCCATCACCCGCAGCTTGGCGGTAGAGCCCAGTTCCAGCTTGCTGCTCTCGTTGATGTCGAAGGGCTGATGGGTGTTGTCGGTCTGCACGCGCACCTGATTGCCGTTGGCCGTGCGCTCGAACAGGGTGAAGCTGTAGCTGACCTCGCCGGTCTTGCTGGGCGACAGCAGGCGATCGCCAAACAGGCCCACGCGCTCGGCGAACGCCGGGTCGGCGAGCTGTTCCAGATACAGGCTGATCTGTTGCTGCAGGTCGGAATTGAGGCTGGCGCGGGCTTGCAGATCGAGACGGTCGAGCTCGTAATAGGACAGATTGAGCAGCCCGGCCAGCCGTGCCCGCGCCATGCTGACGCCCTTGTCACTGTCGATGCGCTGCAGGTTGGGGTCGGTCTGCCAGTCGCGGTAGGTCACCTGCTGGGCCAGTGCCGCATCGCGTAGCCTGCTGTCCAGCACACCGCCGTTGGCCAGCAGGCGCAGGTGGCTGTCCACCAGCGCGGCCAGCTCCGCCCGGCCCTGGGCGAGGTAGTACGAGGGCCGGCGCTGGGCAATCATCAACGACAGCACCTGGCGCAGCGCCAGGCCACGTTCGGCCAGGCCCGCTTCGCTGGCCTGCTCGCTGTCGAGCAGGCCGTTGGTGGTGACGAAATCAACGCCAAACCAGATGCGCAGGCCGTCGGCCAGGCCATGCACTTCGCCATGGCCGGGGGCGGCCGAGAGTGGCACGCTGTTGAGGTAGTCGCGCACGATGTTCTGCCGCGCTTCGAGGGTCTGCGGGCCGCCCTGGTAGGCGCGCACGCTGGCGGAGACCATCTGCCGCAATTTCTCGGCGGGCGCATGGGTGATGCCGTCCGGCGAGTGACGGTATTTTTCCAGCTGGGTGGCCAGGGTGCTGCCGCCGGCGGATTGATCCTGCATGCCTGCGTACTTGCCGACCTGGGACAGCGCCGCCATCACGAAACGTGACCAGTTCACCGCCGGGTTGGCTTCGGCCGGCTCGGCGGCCAGCAACTGGCGGTCCTCGATGAACAGCAGGCTGCCGACCACCAGCGGCGGGATGGCCGCGAAGCTGGTGTAGCGCTGGCGTGGGTTGCGCACGGTATAGAAGGGCGTGCCGCGGCAATCCTCGATGTTCACGCCGGTTTGCGCCTTCTCGGCAAAGGGCGGGAAGAACCCGCGCTGTGTGTAGTCGCTCAGGGCCGGGGAGAAGCGGGCTTGCTGCAGCACCTCGAAACCACGGCTCTGCAGGCGCTCGATGAAGGTCGGCAGGCGGCTGTAGCCCTGGCGCTGATCGAAGGGGCCATTACCGGGATAGACGATGGCGTCGCTGGGGCCGTCCTTGACCTCGTAGGTGAGTGTGGCCGCGTAGCGGCTCAACTCGGTCGACTGGAAATGGGCGGTGCGCAGTTCGAAGACCGCCAGCCCGCTGACTCCCATGAGCCCGAGCAACAGCGTCGAGCCCACCACCCAGCGCACGCGATGCTTGCCGGGCCGGGGTTTGCGCGGCACCGCGGTCGCGACCTTATGTTCGCGAGCAGGCGGTGCGGAGTCGGATCGCCATAGTGCGCCCATGGTTGACTGGCCCTGGCTTGTCCTTTCCTCACAGGGTAGCCGCTCAAGCACGCGCTGTCCGACCGATCGGTCAAAAAAAGCCAGTCTTTACATACGCCTAGGTTTGTATCGTTGGCTTGAACCTGAGCCATGGGGGCGGGTCAGGATGCAATCACTGGAGGAAGCATGATGCGCACACTCGAATTGGCCGGCGTTCAGGTGCCGGTGATAGGCCAGGGCACCTGGCGCATGGGCGAAAACCGCGATCGGCGTAAAGATGAAGTCGCCGCGCTGCGTGAAGGTATCGAGCGCGGTTTGCGTGTGATCGACACGGCGGAGATGTATGGCGAAGGCGGCGCCGAGGAGGTGGTCGGCGAGGCGCTGGCCGGCCAGCGCGATCAGGTATTGCTGGTCAGCAAGGTCTACCCGCACAACGCCAGCCGTACGGGCGTCGCCGCGGCCTGCGAGCGCAGCCTCAAGCGCCTGGGCACCGAGCATATCGACCTGTATCTGCTGCACTGGCGTGGCCAGTACCCGCTGGCGGAAACGGTGGAGGCTTTCGAACGCCTGCGCGAGCAGGGCAAGATCGGCCGCTGGGGCGTGTCCAATTTCGACCTGGATGATCTGCAGGAGCTCGGCGATTCGGCCTGCGCCACCAATCAGGTGCTCTACAACCCCGAGGAGCGTGGCGTGGAGTTCGACCTGTTGCCGTGGCAGCAGCGCCAGAACATGCCGTTGATGGCCTACTGTCCACTGGGGCAGGGCGGTGCGCTGCTGGCCGATGCCGCGCTGCACCAGGTCGCGCAGCGGCACGGGGTGACCAGCGCCCAGGTCGCCCTGGCCTGGGCGCTGCGCCAGCCCAACGTGCTGGTGATCCCCAAGGCCAGTGACCCGCGGCACCTGGCCGAAAACGCCGCGGCCGCCGAGCTGCAGCTCAGCGCCGCCGACCTGCAGGCGATCGACAGCGCCTACCCGGCACCGACGCGCAAGCAGCGGTTGCAGATGGTTTAGGGCGTTTGCAGAAGAGGGCGAGCGAAGTCATTGAAGAGGCGGGGAAACCCTGATGGGTTTCGCCAGCCTCAGTGGGAGCGCGCCATGCGCGCGACAGCTTCGCGGGCATGGCGCGCTCCCACAAGTTAGCTCAATCCCCAGGATGTGGCTGAAACCCATCAAATGGCGATGGGCTCCACCTACCTCCGACTTGTCTCAACCGGCGACCAGCACCCGAATGGCTTCCAGGCGCAGGGCGGCCTTGTCGAGCATGGCCAGGCCTTGCTCACGCTGCTCGCGCAGGGCGTCCACTTCGCTGTCGCGTACACTTGGGTTGACCGCTTGCAGGGCGCTCAGGCGGGCCAGCTCTTCGTCCAGTTCGGCAGCCAGGCGGCGCTTGGCCTCGGTGACGCGTTCGACATGGCGCGGCGCAATCTTGGCTTCGCCAGCGGCGATCTTCGGCGTCAGGGCATCACGCTGGGCCTGCACGAACTTGTTGGCGCTGGCGCGGGGCACCGCTTCGAGCTGGTCGTTGAGGGTATCGAACGAGACCTTCGAGGCCAGGTCGTTGCCGTTGCCGTCGAGCAGGCAGCGCAGCGCGGCCGGCGGCAGGTAGCGGCCCAGCTGCAGATTGCGCGGCGCCACCACCTCGCTGACGTACAGCAGCTCGAGCAGTACGGTGCCGGGCTTGAGGGCCTTGTTCTTGATCAGTGCCACCGAGGTATTGCCCATCGAGCCGGAGCGCACCAGGTCCATGCCGCCCTGCACCATGGGGTGTTCCCAGGTGAGGAACTGCATGTCTTCGCGCGACAGCGCCAGGTCGCGGTCGTAGGTGATGGTCACGCCTTCGTCGTCGCCGAGCGGGAAGCTGGCATCGAGCATCTTCTCGCTGGGGCGCAGGATCAGTGCGTTGTCCGAATGATCTTCGCTGTCGATGCCAAAGGCGTCGAACAGCTGCTCCATGTACATCGGCAGGGCGAACTGATCGTCCTGCTCGAGGATCGCTTCGACCAGCGCCTCGCCTTCACCGGCGCCGCCGGAGTTGAGCTCCAGCAGGCGGTCGCGACCGGCGTGCAGCTCGCCTTCCAGGCGCTTGCGCTCGGTGGTGGCTTCGTCGATCAGCGCCTGCCACTGGCCGTCGTCGGCATTTTCCAGCATCGGCAGCAAGCGGCTGCCGAACTGGTGCTGCAGGGCATTGCCGGTCGGGCAGGTGGCCAGGAAGGCGTTCAGTGCGTGGTGGTACCACTGGAACAGACGCTCTTGCGGGCTGTTTTCCATGTACGGCACGTGCAGCTGGATCTTGTGCTTCTGGCCGATCCGGTCGAGGCGGCCGATACGTTGCTCGAGCAGGTCCGGGTGGGCGGGCAGGTCGAACAGCACCAGGTGGTGGGCGAACTGGAAGTTGCGGCCTTCGGAGCCGATTTCCGAACAGATCAGTACCTGGGCGCCGAACTCTTCGTCGGCGAAGTAGGCGGCAGCGCGGTCACGTTCGAGGATGCTCATGCCTTCGTGGAACACCGTGGCCGGGATACCGGAGCGCACGCGCAGGGCGTCTTCCAGGTCCATGGCGGTTTCGGCGTGGGCGCAGATCACCAGCACCTTGAATTTCTTGAGCATCTTCAGGGTGTCGATCAGCCATTCGACGCGCGGGTCGAAGCGCCACCAGCGCTGGTCTTCCTCGATATCGGCCTGGCCCTGGTAGCTGACTTCCGGGTACAGCTCGGCATGCTCGCCCAGCGGCAGCTCCATGTACTCGTCCGGGCTGGGCAGCGGGTAGGCGTGCAGCTCGCGGTCGGGGAAGCCTTGTACCGCGGCGCGGGTGTTGCGGAACAGCAGGCGGCCGGTGCCGTGGCGGTCGAGCAGCTCGCGTACCAGGCGGGCGCGGGCGTCGCTGTCGCCACCGTCGGCGGCGTCGAGCAGGTCGCGGCTGTCATCGCCCAGGAAGCTGCCGATGGCGTCGCGGGCCTGGGCGCTCAGCTGGCCCTGGTCGAGCAGCTCCTGCACGGCCTCGGCCACCGGTTGGTAGCTGGCGCTCTCGGCGCGGAAGGCTTGCAGGTCATGGAAGCGATTCGGGTCGAGCAGGCGCAGGCGCGCGAAGTGGCTGTCCTGACCGAGCTGTTCCGGGGTGGCGGTGAGCAGCAGCACACCGGGAATCACTTCGGCCAGTTGCTCGACCAGGCTGTATTCGCGGCTGGCCTTTTCCGGGTGCCAGACCAGGTGGTGGGCTTCGTCGACCACCATCAGGTCCCAACCGGCGGCGAACAGCGCGTCCTGGGCCTTTTCGTCCTCGCACAGCCACTCGAGGGCGACCAGTGCCAGTTGTGCATCTTCGAACGGGTTGCTGGCATCGCTTTCGATGAAGCGCTCGGCGTCGAACAGCGCCACTTCCAGGTTGAAGCGTCGGCGCATTTCCACCAGCCACTGGTGCTGGAGGTTTTCCGGCACCAGGATCAGCACCCGGTTGGCGCGGCCGTTGAGCAGCTGGCGATGGATCACCAGGCCGGCTTCGATGGTCTTGCCCAGGCCCACTTCGTCGGCCAGCAGCACGCGCGGGGCGATCCGGTCGGCCACTTCACGGGCGATGTGCAACTGGTGCGCGATGGGTTGCGCACGTACGCCGCCCAGGCCCCACAGCGAGGACTGCACCTGCTTGCTGGTGAATTCCAGGGTGCGGTAACGCAGCGAGAACCACGGCAGCGGGTCGATCTGCCCGGCGAACAGGCGGTCGCTGGCCAGGCGGAACTGGATGAAGTTGGACAGCTGGGTTTCCGGCAGGGTGACGGCCTGGTTCTTGGCGTCGAGGCCGTGATAGACCAGCAGGCCATCGACGTCGTCGACTTCGCGTACGGTCAGTTTCCAGCCTTCGAAGTGGGTGATCTCGTCGCCCGGCGAGAAGCGCACGCGGGTCAACGGCGCATTGCGGGCCGCGTACTGGCGGGTTTCGCCGGTGGCGGGGTAGAGCACGGTGAGCATGCGGCCGTCCTGCATGAGGATGGTGCCCAAGCCCAGTTCCGCTTCGCTGTCGCTGATCCAGCGTTGCCCCGGTTGATACTCCGCCATGCTGCCTGTCTCCACCTGTAAAAAAGCCGGCTATGTTACCGCAGGGCTAGGCTGAGCCAAAGGTGCATCACAGCTGTTTTGGCACTTACCGACGCCGGTCCGGTCAGACAGTGTAGTAACGCAGCCGTAAAGTCGCCCGCCGCGCTGCCGATAAAGCTGCAAAGAGAGGTCATCTATGTTGCCGCCGATTCCTCACAGCCTGGTTCCGGTTACCGCCCAGCAGGACGTGGTCAAGCCGCGCCCGGAGATCGCGCCGGTGACGCCGACTGCCGAGACGGCCCAGGAGGATGCGGTCGGCCTGGAAAAACGCCATCCCCAGGAAGTGGAAGAACGTTTGCGTGAGGAGCAGCGCCGCCGCCAGCGGCGTGGTTACACGGCCGCCGAGTTGGCCGAGGGCGAAGTCGACGAGGCGGATGAACCGGCCATCGACCAATTGCCGCGCCAGGGTCTCTGGGTGGACGTCGAGGTTTGACGCGCGTGGAGGCTCGGCAGGGCGGATTGTTCGACCAGGCGGCGCTGCAACTGGCGGATGCCGAACTCAGCTATCGGCCTGCCTGGATCGACAGCGCCACGGCCGATCACTGGCTGCAAACGCTGGTCGAGCAAACGCCCTGGCAACAACCCGAGGTGCAGCTGTTCGGCCGTCATCATCCGGTGCCACGCCTGCTGGCCTGGTATGGCGACAGCCACGCCAGTTACCGTTATTCCGGCATGACCCACCAACCATTGCCCTGGACACCCTTGCTCGCCGAGATTCGCCAGCGCCTGGTCGACGCACTCGGCCAGCCGCTCAATGGCGCGCTGCTCAACTACTACCGCGACGGCCAGGACTCCATGGGCTGGCACAGCGACGACGAGCGCGAGCTGGGAACCGAGCCGCTGGTGGCGTCTTTGAGCCTGGGCGGCGCGCGGCGCTTCGACTTGCGCCGCAAGGGGCACACGCGTATCGAACATTCGCTGCAGCTCGAGCACGGCTCGCTACTGGTCATGAGCGGCCAGACGCAGCATCATTGGCAGCACCAGGTGGCCAAGACGCGCAAGCCCTGTGCCCCTCGCCTGAACCTGACGTTTCGTCTCATCCGGACGCCGCTATGAGCAATGATGTGAAACTGATCGACTTCGCCGCAGAGCGCGACAAGCGCATTCATGACCTGCGCGACAAGAAGCTCGAAGAGATGCGCAATGCCTTCGAGCAAGCCCTGCCGCTGCCCAAGGGCAAGAAGAAGCCCAAGAGCAAACCGAAGAAACGCTAGGAACCTGCTCAGCGTCCTTGAGCTGGATTTCATCGATTTCGGCTGCAAAGTGGTGTTAGTGATCCGGTCGCGATCTCGTGGGAGGGGCCGGGCGGTGACCCGCTTTAGCCGCGAGCCCTTCGCACATCAAAAGCTCGCGGCTGAAGCCGCTCCTACCAATAGAACACGCTGCTCAGCGCATTGCTGCGTATCTGTCTGCGCGGCCCCAGACCTGTCTAAATTATTGATGCAGATCAGTCGCTGTCTGGCGCTGACGTTCGCTCGTGCCTGGCACTTGACCTGGGTCAATGGCGGGCTGCGCGTGGCTGTTAAGGTAGCCCCATACCCGAGCAACAACAGATGCAAGGAGGCAGCATGTTCCTGGATGTGGTGGTTCTGGCCGGTATCGGCACTGTTGGCCTGATGATTCTGTTTGGCGTCGGGTTCACCTATTTCGTCTGGAAGGATGCGACCAAGAAAAAGCCGCAGTGATATCCAGGCTCACGAGCACGCAAGGCATTGGGGCGACTTCGGTCGCCCTTTTTTTCGTCTGCATTTCGGTGTCCTGCTGGACCTGAGACGCAGGCGATGGCTGGACAGTACATGCTTAGCTAGCTAATAATTCGCCCCCTGCACGGAGGCGGAACCCTTTGGCTGCGGCTATGTTCAGAGCTGAGACGTTTTCAGGTAAGCACCGTGCGTGATTCTTTGCTGGCGTTCATTGCGCCGAGCACTCAAGCCCTGCAGTTTGCGATCAAGACCCTGCTTGGCGGCGGTCTGGCGTTGTGGCTCGCCCTGCGTTTGGGCCTCGAGCAGCCGCAGTGGGCGTTCATGACCGCCTTTATCGTCGCCCAGCCGCTCTCCGGCATGGTGGTGCAGAAGGGCCTGGCGCGCCTGCTCGGCACCCTGGTCGGCACCTTCATGGCAGTGGTGATGATGGCGTTGTTCGCGCAGATGCCGCTGCTGTTCGTGCTGGCTTTCGCGCTGTGGCTGGGCCTGTGTACGGCGGCCTCGACCATGCTGCGCAGCGCCTGGTCCTATGCCTTCGTGCTGGCCGGTTACACGGTGGCGATCATCGGCTTGCCGGCGATTGGCAAGCCCCAGGTGATCTTCGATGAGGCCATCGCCCGTTCCACGGAAATCTGCCTGGGTATCGTCTGCGCCACCCTGAGCAGCGCACTGCTGTGGCCGCAGCGGGTCGAGCGGCAGCTGGCGCAACAGGCGCGCGATGCCTGGCAGACCGGCCTCAAGGCGGCGCGCCAGGCGCTGACCGGCGAGGAGGAGGCGCGCCAGGGCCTGCTCGAAGCCTTGGCACGTATCGTTGCCGTGGACGCCCAGCGTGAGCACGCCTGGTTCGAGGGCGAGCGCGGTCGCCAGCGCGCCATCGCGCTACGGGTGCTGAGCCGTGATCTGCTGGGCGTGCTGCGCCTGGCGCGTGGCGTGGCGCGCCAGTGGCGGCAGTTGAGCAGCCTCGAGGCCGAGGCCGTAGCGCCCTGGCTGCAGGAGGTGGACGAGCGCCTGCAGGATGACGCGAGTGACCGGGCGCAGCTGATCGAGCGCCTGCGCCAGGCTGCAGCGGACGACGAGCTCAACGGCGGCCAGCAGCTGTGCCTGGAGCGTATGGCGGTACTGCTCATGCGCATCGAGGACGCCAGCCGTGCGCTGCTCGCCGTCGAGCAAGGCAAGGCGCCGGCGGATGCACCGCGGGCGCTGTCCTGGCATTACGACTGGCAAAGCGCGCTGGTATTCGGCTCCCGCAGCGCGCTGGCATTCCTGACCCTGGCGAGCTTCTGGCTGGCCACCGGCTGGACCCATGCCACTGGCGCCATGCTGCTGGCCTGCGTGGTCTGCAGCCTGTTCGCGCGGCTCGAGGCGGCGCCGCAGATCGGCATGATGTTTTTGCGCGGCATTCTCTACGCGTTGCCGGTGGCGTTTTTCGTCGGGCAGATTCTGATGCCGCAGATCGACGGTTTCGTGATGCTCTGCATGGTGCTCGGCGTGCCGCTGTTCTTCGGGGTGCTGGGCATGGCCAAGCCGCCGATTGCCGCCACTTCGACCGCCTTCTGTCTGCATTTCATCGTGCTGTGCCTACCCGCGCCAGGTGTCGGCTACAACGTCGAATTCTTCCTCAACGAGGCGCCGGGCATGCTCATGGGCGTGGCCGTGGCGGTGATGGCCTTTCGGCTGGTGGTGCTGCGCAACCCGGTGTGGCACGGCCGGCGCCTGGTGCATGCCATGCTGGTCGACCTCGGCCGGCTGACCCGTCGCGATCTGGGCCGTGCGGAAAACTGGTTTGGTGGGCGCATGGCCGATCGCCTGCTGCAGTTGGCGCGGCATTACCCGGCGCGCCCGGATCAGGCGCGCAGCCGCTGGGACGAGGGCGTGGCCGGCCTCGACCTGGGCGACGAACTGCTGCACCTGCGTGCCTGCCTGGCCAGGGCCGATGCCGGCCTGGCGCGCTCGCAGCGGCGCTTTCTGCAGCGCCTCGATGATGCGCTGCAGCGCGGCCCTGCGCCGGGCCGCGAGGACGACCTCGACGCACCGGTGGCCGAGCTGCAGCAAGCCCTGCGCGCCTGCACGCCGAGCATCGACAAACGCCTGGCCGAGGCCGCGCTGTTGCAATTGCAAAATGGCTGGCGCCACTGGTGTCAGCTCAGAGGAGATACATATGGGCTTGCATGAATGGTCGCTGGGCGGCGTATTGCTGAGCCCCATGGCGGCCTACGCGGTATTGGCGCTGTTGCTCACCGGCGTGGTACGCCTGGGCCTGCAGCGCGTGGGACTGGCGCAGTGGATCTGGCACGAAGCGCTGTTCGACTGTGCCCTGTTCGTTTGCGTCCTGGCGGCCGTGATAGCTGTCCTGGCGACTTAAAAGCTTGCCAGCATCTGCTGCGCGTCGGCCCTGCTGCGTTAAAACCAGGGTCGGAATGCTCATTTACAAACTCGTAAACTCGCTTTCTCGCCTGCTTTGACCAGCCGGAGGCTGTTACTAACGTAGCGCCTTGCATGGCTCTAGCTCGCGAGATGCTGAACAAGCTTTGCGGAGATATTAAGGAGAGCGACATGCGTTCGACCATTCGCGTCGGCATTACCCTGGCTGTGGTGGTAGCGGCGATCTTCGCTGGTGCCTGGATCTGGCAGCACTACATGTATTCGCCATGGACCCGCGACGCCCGCGTGCGCGCCGATGTGGTGACCATCGCCCCGGACGTGTCCGGCTGGGTGCTCGAACTCAAGGTGCGCGACAACCAGCAGGTCAAGGCCGGCGATCTGTTGATGTCCATCGACCGTGATCGCTACCAGGCCGCACTGGAAAAGGCCCAGGCCGTGGTGGATATCCGCAAGCAGCAGCTCAACCTGCGCGAGCACGAAGCCTCCCGGCGTGCGCGGCTTGGCAGCCAGGCGATCAGCGCCGAGCTGCGTGAGAACGCGCAGATCAACGCCGAGATGGCCCGAAGTGAATACCGTGAGGCCCAGGCCGATTTGCGTATCGCCCAGCTCAACCTGGCGCGCAGCGAAGTGCGCGCACCGCGTGATGGTCAGATCACCAACCTGAGGCTGGCCCAGGGCAACTACGTCACGGCCGGGCAGGCGGTGATGGCCCTGGTGGATACCGGCTCGTTCTACGTGCAGGCGTATTTCGAGGAAACCAAGCTGCCGCGCATTCAGGTCGGCGCGCCGGTGGAGGTCTGGTTGATGGGCGGTGAACAGGAGATTCGCGGCCAGGTGGACAGCATCAGCCGCGGCATCACCGACCGCAACGCCAGCCCGGACGGCCAGTTGCTGGCCAATGTCGAACCCACCTTCAACTGGGTGCGCCTGGCCCAGCGCATCCCCGTGCGCATCAGGCTCGACGCCCTGCCCGAAAACGTCCAGCTCAGCGCCGGCATGACCGCCAGCGTGCGGGTGGAGTAGGGCGCTTTCGCAGTTGTAGGAGCGGCTTCGGCCGCGAGGTCTTCATGGGGGGCGCGGCTAGAGCTTCTCCCACGTTTTAGCGTCAGTTCGTAGGGCGGACAACGCGAAGCTTGTCCACCGCTTGGACTGACGCAATGGTGGATGAAAAAAGCGTCATCCACCCTACGGCCAAATGCACCTGATCAGGCGCGCTCTATCTGTGCCGGGGTGCGGCGCATCAGCACTTCGCCGTGGCGTACCGATACCAGGGCATGGCCCTGGGTGCGGATCATCTCGTAATCGTCGGGTGCCGAGAGAATCAGCAGGTTGGCCGGGCGACCCACTTCCACACCGTAACGTTCACCCAGGTGCAGGGTGCGGGCGCTGTTGTCGGTGATCAGGTCGAGGCCGCGCTTGAGGTCTTCATAGCCGAGCATGTGGCAGATATGCAGGCCGGCTTCGAGGATGCGCAGGATGTTGCCGTTGCCCAGCGGGTACCAGGGGTCGACGATGGAATCCTGGCCGAAGCAGATGTTCATGCCGGCCCGGTCGATCTCCGCCACGCGGGTCAGGCCGCGGCGTTTCGGGTAGGTATCGAAGCGGCCCTGCAGGTGGATGCTCTCGGTCGGGCAGGAGATGAAGTTGATCCCGGACATCTTCAGCAGGCGAAACAGCTTGGAGCAGTAGGCGTTGTCGTAGGAGCCCATGGCGGTGGTGTGGCTGGCGGTGACGCGCTCGCCCATGCCGCGCACGCGGGCCTCTTCGGCCAGCACTTCGAGAAAACGCGACTGCGGGTCGTCGGTCTCGTCGCAGTGCACGTCCACCAGGCAGCCGGTGCGCTCGGCCAGGTCCATCAGGAACTTGATCGATGAAACGCCCTGGTCGCGGGTGTTCTCGAAGTGCGGAATGCCGCCGACCACATCGGCACCCAGGGCCACGGCCTGTTCCATCAGCGCCCGGCCATTGGCGTAGGACTCGATGCCCTCCTGGGGAAAGGCGACGATCTGCAGGTCGATCAGGTGGCGGGTTTCCTCGCGCACCTCGATCATCGCCTTTAACGCGCCCAGGCTCGGGTCGGTGACGTCGACGTGGGTGCGCACGTGCTGGATGCCGTGGTCGACCAGCATGTCGATGGTCTTCTTGGCGCGGGTCTTGGTGTCTTCATGGGTGACCAGCGCCTTGCGCTCGGCCCAGCGTTCGATGCCCTCGAACAGCGTGCCGCTCATGTTCCAGGCCGGCTCGCCGGCGGTCAGCGTCGCGTCGAGGTGGATGTGCGGCTCGACGAAGGGCGCCACCACCAGGTTGCTGGCGGCGTCGAGGTCGCCTTCCGTCGCGGTGACGGCAGCCGGCTGCGCGCTGATGGCGGCAATCTGCGCGCCGTCCAGGGCGATATGGAAAAGACCTTCGCGGCCACGCAGGCGGGCGTTGACGATGTTCATGGGGTACTCCTTGGCAGGCTATGAGACGACAGGCGACGGATCAGCAGGGCAATGCTGATATTCAGCCGGTCGTGAGGATCATCGAACGAGCAGCCGGTCAGCGCTTCGATACGTTGTACACGGTAGCTCAGGGTGTTGCGGTGTACGCCCAGGCGTTGTGCAGCCAGGGCGAGGTTGGCGTTGTCATGGAACCAGGCTTCCAGGGTCGGCATCAGTACCGGCTCGTGGCGTGAATCATCGCCGATCAGCGGGCCCAGGGTGCGCTCGACGAAACGCTCGAGCAGGCTGCGGTCGCGGATCGCGCCGAGCAGTTCGATCACCCCCAGTTCGTTGAAGCTGCACAGCCCCAGGCGCTCGGGAAAGGCCTGGGCGGCGACCAGCGCCTGGCGGGCCTGGCCCAAGGCGCGGGCGAACTGCTCGGGGCGATGGTTGCCGCTGCTGAGGCCGAGCACTGCGCGTTGCGGCTGCAGGCGCTCGTCCAATTCACCAAGCAATTCGCTCAGCAACCTGCGATTGCGTTGTTCGTCCTGGCTGCCACTGCAAGGCAACAGGGCGATCCAGTGTTCGCCCTGGCCGATCAGTGGCAGCGCATCGCCCAGTTGCTGCAGGCCGTGCTCCAAGCGTTGCTGCAGGCATTGGCGATTGTCGCGCAGCAGGCGCTCGCCATTGTCGGCTGCTGCACCGTCGAACAGCTGCTCGCTGTTCTGCAAGCGCAGCAGGGCGACCTGGCGCGGTATAGCGAGCGGCAAGTCCAGGCTGGCCGCGCGCTGCAGGAGGATATCGAGGGATTGATAGTCGCCCTCCAGCAGTTGCTCGAGCACGTGCTGGCGCGAGCTGCCGAGCATCTGCTGTTGCACCAGGGCGGTGCCGATGGCCTGGGTGACCACCACCATCTTCAGCCCGTAGGGCTGTTCCAGCAGCGGCAGACCGAGGCGCTCGGCTTCGGCCACTACTGCGGCGGGGATGCTGTGGATGTACTCGGCGCCGGTGAGGATCACCAGCCCGGCGGTGGCCCGCTCGACCGCCTGGCGCACCAGAAGCAGCAGGTTGGCTTCGTCGCGGGGGTGGTTGATGCCGGTGACGAACACCAGCTCGCCGCCCATTACCCAGTCGGCGATATCGGCGTTCTCGGCCACGTAGGGCCAGCGCACCGGGTTGCCCAGCGCCGCCTGGCCGGCGCGCAGGCGCAGCGCCTGCAGGCCGGGCAGGGCGAGGATATCGGCAACGTTCAAGGTCATGCGCGAGCGATCTGACTACGCGTGGCGAAGACTTTCTTGGCTTCGAACAGGACGATGTACAGCACGGCGGCAACGATGATGCCGACCAGCGGCGCGACCCAGGGCGAGAAGTAGGCGCACAGCGCACCGATGCCGTAGGCACCCAGGCCGACCCAGTTGAAGGCAGGAATGCGCGCCTCGGCGAGCAGCGGGTAGCGGCCCTTATGGCCGTAGAAGTAGTCCGCCATGATCACGCCGCCAATCGGCGGGATGATCGAGCCGAGCAGGATCAGGAAGGGAATCAGCATCTCGTACATGCCGCCGATGGCCAGCAGGGTGCCGATGGCCGCGCCGGCGATGGTGACGGTCTTGCGGCGCTCGGTGCGCAGCAGGTTGCAGCCAGCGGCGGCGAAGTTGTAGATGGTGTTGTCCTGGGTGGTCCACAGGTTGAGAAACAGCATCACCACCGCGGCGATGGACAGGCCCTGCAGCACCAGTACTTCGACGATGTCCGGCTGCTGGTAGACGATGGCGCCGTAGGCTCCGGCGACGATCATCAGGCCGTTGCCGATGAAGAAGCCGAACAGGCTCGACAGTACCGCAACGCGGCCGCTGCTGGCGAAACGGGTCCAGTTGGTGGCTTGGGTCGCACCGCTGACGAAGGTGCCGAATACCAGGGTGATGGCCACGCTCAGGCTCATGGTTTCCTTGGGCTCGACCGCCAGCAGGCCGGCCAGGCCGCCGATGTCGCGCGTGGCGATCCACAGCGAGGCCACCAGCAGCACCAGCATGGCCGGCACGGCGACGCGCGAGAGCAGATCCAGGCCTTTGTAGCCGATGAAGGCGGTGAGGCAGAAGCCGAAGCCGAACAGCACCATCAGCGCGATGGTCAGGCCTTCGGGCAGGCCGAGAATCTTCACCAGCACGATGGCGATGGTTGCCGTGCCCCAGGCATACCAGCCAATCTGGGTGAAACCGAGCAGCACGTCGGACAGCTTGCTGCCGGCCTCGCCGAAGCAGAAGCGGCCCATCAGCACCGAGTTGAGGCCGCTGCGGCAGGCGATCAGGCCGAGGACGGCGGCATAGGTGCCGAGCAGCAGGTTGCCGATCACCGCGGCCCAGATCAGCGTCTTGAAATCGAACGCCATGCCGAGCTTGCCGCCGGCGAACATGGTGGCGGTGAAGAAGGTGAAGCCGAACAGCAGGATGGTGGTGGAGAACAGCCCCTTGCGGGCGCCGGTCGGCACTTCGCTCAAGGGATAGTCGCTGTCGGTGGTGGGGTGGGTCATGGCCTGGCTCCACAGGGTGAGGGAAGCCATGGCTATAGCAGGCGACGTGCCAACGGATCAGTTCGGCAGCTCGTACAGTGCGGGTTGTGCAATGTGCACAATGAAATGCCGATTTTCAGCTTTTTTGCGGATTATCTTTGTGAGAGACAACCAGGCTTGACCTGTCTTGGTGCGCTGCGCACAGGGTATGCACCAGCAGGTCACGGCGCGCCTCAGTAGGCTTTTGCCTGCCAAGTGGGGCAAGCGGCCGGTCGCGATCTACTTGTGGGAGCGGGCCATGCCCGCGAAAAATCACGGGCATGGACCAGGCGTCCCAGCCCGTTCCCACAATCAATCACCGGATCTGCGCGGGCGTCTTGTCGCCGTCGCTTCACAGGGTTTACTGAAGACCGTGAGCGCTTAGCGGGTGCCGAGAAAGTCGCGCTTGCCCAGTTCCACGCCGTTGTGGCGCAGGATGGCGTAGGTGGTGGTGATGTGGAAATACAGGTTCGGCAGCACGTGATCGAGCAGGAAGGCCTGACCCTGGAAGTGGGTTTCCTTGTCGCGGCGCTTGAGGGTCACGGTGCGGTCTTCGCTGCCGTCGAGCTGCGCGGCGCTGATGCCCTGCACGAATTCCAGGGTCTTGGCGATACGCGCCTGCAGCTCGGCGAAGCTGGTCTCGTCATCGGCATGGCTCGGCGCCTCGACGCCGGCCAGCAGGGCCGCACCGGCTTTGACGGTGTCACAGGCGATCTGCACCTGGCGGCTGAGCGGGAACATGTCCGGCGCCAGGCGCGAGCCGAGCAGCACGCTCTGCTCGATCTTGCGCGCTTCGGCATTGGCGGCGGCGATGCCGAGGATGGTCGACAGGTTGGTCAACTGGCGGGTGAACACCGGGATGGAAATGGAATGCATGGACAGTGGCATGGTTTGCTCCAGATTGGATCAGATTGGTGGCGCAGGCCTAGAACCTGTTCACTATCTATGGCCTCAGTGGCCTTTTGTAGGGTGGACGACGCTTCATCCGTCCACCGTTTCGCACTTGTAATGGTGGACAAAAAAGCGTTGTCCACCCTACGTCCAGCTAGAGATCGTGAACAGGTTCTAAGGCTGCAAAAAAATCAGCCGATGCTGATCGGCGGCAGGGTGGCCAGCTCGACGGTAAGGGCCTTGCGTGGCGCGATGATTTCAGCTTCGCCGTCGACCACCAGGTCGTCGTGCTGGTTGAACACGCGGGTGGCGATGCGCACGCGGAATTTCGGCAGCTTCTCGAGAATTTCCAGGCGTACGGTCAGGGTGTCGCCGAGTTTGACCGGCTTCTGGAAACTCATCTGCTGGCCCACGTAGATGGTGCCCGGGCCGGGCAGGGTGCAGGCCACTGCCGCACTGATCAGCGCGCCGCTGAACATGCCGTGGGCGATGCGCTCCTTGAACATGGTGGTGGCAGCGTATTCGGCGTCCAGGTGCACCGGGTTGTGGTCACCGGAAACGGCAGCGAACAGCAGGATGTCGCGTTCTTCCACGGTCTTGCTATAGCTGGCGGTCTGGCCGACTTCGAGGGCTTCGTAAGGCGTGTTGCTGCTTTGCGTCATGGATGGGGTTCCTGAGAATGTAATGGTCGCTGCTGGGGCTGCGAGAGCACCTGTTCCAGCCAGTCGATCAGGTCGCGGGTGACCTCGTCATGGTTCAGCTCGTTGAGCAGTTCGTGGCGGGCCTGTGGATAGCGTTTCAATGTCGTGCGGCTGTGTCCGGCCTGGGTCAGCGCATCGGCCAGGCGTTGCAGACCGTCGCCCTGGCTGACCGGGTCCTGGTCGCCACCGATGATCAGGATCGGCAACTGCGGGGCGATCTGTTTCAGCGAGGCGCGCGGGGTGATGCGCTGCAGCCCCTCCAGCAGGTCGAGCCACAACTGGTTGGTGCAGCGAAAACCGCACAGGGGGTCAGCAATGTAGCGGTCGACTTCGCCGTTGTCACGGCTGAGCCAGTCGAACGGCGTGCGCGCCGGTGCAAAGGCCTTGTTGAAGGCGCCGAACGAGAGCCGCTCGAGCAGCGCACTACGCCCGGTCGCGCCCTGGCGCCAGCGCTCGAAGCGGGCAACCAGCGCTGCCGCCCGGTAAGTGCCCGGCTTGCCGTAGTTGGAGCCGCTGAGGATGGCGCCCTGCACGCTGCTGCTGTGGTGCATCAGGTAGGCGGTGGTGATGAAGCTGCCCATGCTGTGGCCAAACAGGATGATCGGCGTTTGCGGCCGCTGGTGGCGAATATGGTGATTGAGCGTGGAGAGGTCGCCGACCACATGATTCCAGCCGTTCTCGTCGGCGAAATGGCCGAGCAGGCCGTGTTGCGCCGTCTGCCCGTGGCCGCGGTGGTCGAGTGCGTAGAGCTCGAAGCCGGCGGCGACCAGTGCCTCGCCAAAACGTGCATAGCGGCCACTGTGCTCGGCCATGCCGTGGGCGAGCATCACCACGGCCCTGGGCTCTTGCCGGGCGTGCCAGTGGTTGACGTACAGCGGCACGCCATCACTGCTGTCGAGCCAGACGCTGTGGTGCTGCATGGCAAAGTCCCTTTGCAGGCCGTTGAAAAACGTAGGCGAGGCCGCCGATGCGAGGCAGAAACAGGCGAAAAGGCGGAGTTTACAAGCTGTAAATGAGCATGTTGAGCCTGTTCTAACGATACAACGGCAACCCAGGTAGTTTTGCAACAGCCTGATAGCCGGCGGATACCGAGCATTGTAGACCCTGCAGGTGCTGAAATTCACGGTATTGATTGTGGCTTTGCCAGGCCGTGGCCGGCTGCTAAGTTCGTTCGAGTGACCTCACGCACCGTCGGAAAACAAGGGATAACAACAATGCAGCCCGATTTCTGGAACGACAAACGCGCCCCTGGCGTGGCCAACGACATCGACATGGACGCCTACCAGTCGGTGGTCGAGGTATTCGAACGCTCCTGCAAGACCTTCGCCGACCGCCCCGCGTTCAGCAATCTGGGCAGAACGCTGACCTACGGCGAGCTGGACAGGCTGTCCGCCGCCTTCGCCGCCTACCTGCAGCAGCGCACCGACCTCAAGCCCGGTGACCGCATCGCCGTGCAGATGCCCAACGTGCTGCAGTACCCGATTGCCGTGTTCGGGGCGATGCGCGCCGGGTTGATCGTGGTCAACACCAACCCGCTGTACACCGCCCGCGAGATGCGCCACCAGTTCAAGGATGCCGGGGTGCGGGCCCTGGTGTACCTGAACATGTTCGGCAAGCTGGTGCAGGAGGTGCTGCCCGACAGCCCGATCGAGTACCTGATCGAAGCACGCATGGGCGACATGCTGCCCAGCCTCAAGGGCTGGCTGGTCAACACCGTGGTGAAGAGGGTCAAGAAGATGGTGCCCGCCTACCACCTGCCCCAGGCGCTGGCGTTCAAGCAAGTACTGGCCGATGGCGCGCGGCTCGGCCTGCGCCCGGTCAGTGTGGCGCAAGGCGATATCGCCGTGCTGCAGTACACCGGCGGCACCACCGGGGTGGCCAAGGGCACCATGCTCACCCACGCCAACCTGATCGCCAACATGCTGCAGGCCAACGCCTGCATGCTGCAGCACGGCCCCGACGGCACGCCGCTGATGAAGCCTGGCCAGGAGGTGATGATCGCGCCGCTGCCGCTGTACCACATCTATGCCTTCACCATGAATTGCATGTGCATGATGGTCAACGGCAACCACAACGTGCTGATCACCAACCCGCGGGACATTCCCGGTTTCGTCAAGGAACTGGGCAAGTGGCAGTTTTCCGCCCTGCTGGGCCTCAACACCCTGTTCGTGGCGCTGATGGATCACCCGGATTTCGACAAGCTCGACTTCAGCCACCTCAAGGTCACCAACTCCGGCGGCACGGCGCTGGTCAAGGCCACTGCCGAGCGCTGGCAGCGCCTGACCGGCTGCACAGTGGTGGAGGGCTACGGGCTCACCGAAACCTCGCCGATCGCCAGCGCCAACCCCAGTGGCGACCTGGCGCGCCTTGGCACCGTTGGCATTCCGGTGCCGGGCACGGCGTTCAAGGTCATCGATGATGACGGCAACGAACTGCCCCTGGGCGAGCGCGGCGAGCTGTGCATCAAGGGCCCGCAGGTGATGAAGGGTTACTGGAATCGCCCGGAGGCCACCGCCGAGGCGCTGGACGCCGAGGGCTGGTTCAAGTCCGGCGATATCGCGGTGATCGACGAAGACGGCTTCGTGCGCATCGTCGACCGCAAGAAGGACATGATCATCGTCTCCGGCTTCAACGTGTACCCCAACGAGATCGAGGACGTGGTGATGGCCCACAGCAAGGTGGCCAGTTGCGCAGCCATCGGCGTGCCGGACGAGAAATCCGGCGAGGCGGTGAAGCTGTTCGTGGTCAAGCGCGACGAAAGCCTCACCGCCGAGGAGCTCAAGGCCTACTGCAAGGAAAACTTCACCGCCTACAAGGTGCCGCGGCAGATCGTGTTCAGGGAGTCGCTGCCCATGACCAACGTCGGCAAGATCCTGCGCCGCGAACTGCGCGATGAAGAGTTGAAGGCGCTTGGCAAGACCTAGCCCGCTGCATGATTCGACCACAAGGGCCCTGCATTGCGGGGCCTTTTGCTTGGTGGCAGATGGCGCCTTCTCGAACGGGTAGCCTGGTGTTGAGCGCAGCGCTACCCAGGGCCGCTTCCGGGGGACGCTGCGCTCGACCCCGGCTACAGGCGTGAGCGCCTCACGCCACTAAGCTCGGCGACCACCCGCCGGCCGCAAAGTCCTTCTGCAGGAAAGCACGCAGGCGTCTATCATGGGCGTTGCCTGCCGTTCGACGTCGCCTGCCAGTCAATTTCGCGCGTTAAACAGCTTGTGACCATTATTTTGTAATTGGTCACTTTCGATACTGGTCAGCCTTTTCAAGCTGTGGTCGGTATCCGGCAACTCTGCTAATCTCGGCCCGCTTTGCGCTCCTCAGGGGCGAACAGCCAGGCATACATACAACAAACAACCGCCTTTGGCGGTGACGATAAGCTGTTGCTTAGGAGTGGGTGTCCATGACCGAAAACTTCTGGACGGACAAATATCCCGAGGGGGTCGCGGCCGAGATCGATCCCGACCAGTACCCCAACGTTCAGGCGGTGCTGAAGCAGTCCTGCCAGCGTTTCGCCGACAAGCCCGCGTTTACCAACCTGGGCAAGACGATCAACTACGGCCAGCTGTACGAGTTGGCCGGCCACTTCGCGGCCTACCTGCAGCAGCACACCGATCTCAAGCCCGGCGACCGCATCGCCGTGCAACTGCCCAACGTTCTGCAATACCCGGTGGTGGTGTTCGGCGCCATGCGTGCCGGCCTGGTGGTGGTCAACACCAACCCGCTGTACACCGCGCGGGAAATGGAACACCAGTTCAACGACTCCGGCGCCAAGGCGCTGGTGTGCCTGGCCAACATGGCGCACCTGGCCGAGCAGGTGGTGCCCAAGACCGGCGTGAAGACGGTGATCGTCACCGAGGTCGGCGACCTGCTGCCGCCGCTCAAGCGTTTGCTGGTCAATGCCGTGGTCAAGTACGTGAAGAAGATGGTGCCGGCCTACAACCTGCCGGCTGCCATCAAGTTTACCGACGCCCTGAGCCAGGGCCGTGGCAAGGCGGTCAGCGAAGCCAACCCAGGCGCCGAGGACGTTGCCGTGCTGCAGTACACCGGCGGCACCACCGGCGTCGCCAAGGGCGCCATGCTCACCCACCGCAACCTGATCGCCAACATGCTGCAGTGCCGCGAGCTGATGGGCTCGAACCTGGGCGAGGGCAGCGAAATCATCGTCGCGCCGCTGCCGCTGTACCACATCTACGCCTTCACCTTTCACTGCATGGCGATGATGCACTGCGGCAACCACAACATCCTGATCACCAACCCGCGTGACCTGCCGGCGCTGGTCAAGGATCTGTCCAGGTTCCAGTTCAGCGGTTTCGTCGGCCTCAACACCCTGTTCGTGGCGCTGAGCAACCACGAGGGCTTCCAGAAGCTCGACTTCTCCAAGCTCAAGGTCACCCTGTCCGGCGGCATGGCGCTGCAGCAGGCGGCCGCCGAGCGCTGGAAGCAGGTCACCGGCTGCGCCATTTGCGAAGGCTACGGCCTGACCGAAACCAGCCCGGTGGCCTCGGTCAACCCGGTCACCTGCAACCAGATGGGCACCATCGGCATCCCGGTACCGTCGACCCTGTTCAAGGTCATCGATGACCAGGGCAACGACCTGGCCATGGGCGAAACCGGCGAGCTGTGCATCAAGGGCCCGCAGGTGATGAAGGGCTACTGGCAGCGCCAGGAAGCCACCGATGAAGTGATCGATGCCAACGGCTGGTTCAAGACCGGCGACATCGGCATCATCCAGCCCGACGGCTATATCCGTATCGTCGACCGCAAGAAGGACATGATTCTGGTGTCCGGCTTCAACGTCTACCCGAACGAGCTGGAAGAAGTGCTGGTGACCCTGCCGGGCGTGCTGCAGTGCGCGGCCATCGGCGTGCCGGACGAGCGCTCGGGCGAGTCGATCAAGGTGTTCGTGGTGGTCAAGCCGGGCATGACCCTGACCAAGGAACAGGTCATGCAGCACATGCACGACAACCTCACCGGCTACAAACGACCCAAGCAGGTCGAGTTCCGAGAGAGCCTGCCGACCACCAACGTCGGCAAGATCCTGCGCCGCGAGCTGCGTGACGAAGAGCTGAAGAAACTCGGCAAGAAGTAAGCGTCGCGCTGTACCAGAAGGCCCTGCGTTGCAGGGCCTTCTGCGTTGTGGGGATCGGGCAGTTTCCACTCCCTACCCGTCAGGCGCTCTTCAGGTAGCGCTCGTAGAACTCCAGGGTCGCCAGGTTCTTGTCCTTGGCTTCGAACATGATGTCGAAGCGATCGAGAAACTGCAGCACGTACCCGTTGGTCCAGTGGTTCCACATCCGCGCGCTGTGGCCGTACAGCTCGCGCTTGGGCGCAACCTTGAGCACCTCGGGCATCTCCAGCTTCTGCTCGGTGCTCAGGCCCAGCTCCTGCAGGCGCTCCTGGGGTTGCGACAGGTGCATGGTCGGTCGCACACCGCGCCAGCTGTCGATGATCCGCGCCACGCGCTCGCTGTGCGGGTCGATGTAGGCGTCCTCGTGAATCCAGCAATGGTGCACGTCGAGCACCACGGGGGCGAGATCGGCCAGTGCCAGGCAGGCATCCACGCCGTAGGTCTTTTCGTCGTTCTCGAAGGTGATGCACTGGCGCGCTTCATGGGACAGCCGCGGCCACACCGCGCGGATGCCATCGCCACCGAGCTTGCCGGCGATATGCAGGTTGCACTTGAAGTCCTGGAAGGTGCGGCCGTAGCCCATCATGCGGATCATGTCGGCGTGGTACTCGAACTCGGCGAGGCTGTTCTCCACCACGTCCGGGCGGTCCGAGCCCAGCACGCAGTACTGGCCGGGGTGCATGGACAGGCGGATGTTGGTGGCGCGCGCCACCTCGCCAATCGCCGCGAACCCGTCGATCAGGCGTTGCTCCATTTCGGGCCGCTGATAGAAGGCGGCAACCTTCGAGTGGCTGTAGAACGGCAGCAGGTCACTGCTCAGGCGCAGCATCTGCAGGGGCTTGGGCAGGGTGGCAACGTAGGTGAGCAGGCGCAGCTGGGCCTGCAGGTTGTGCTCGACGATCTCGCCCAGCTTGGCGTAGGCCACCGCCTGGCTGACGCTGTCCATCCAGCGCAGGGTGGTGGTGCGCGGGTTGTAGGCCGCCTCGATGGTTTTCAGCTCGCCGGCCGGCAGGCTGCGGTCGGGGTGGCGGTACTGGCAGGCGAAGCCAATGCGGGGTACGGACATGGACGAGTCTCGAAATCAGGGCTGCAGAGCGCATCTGACCGCGGGCATGGCCGTGGCGCTCCCGGATTAATTGCGCACCCAGCGCTGCCGCGTCCAGCCGCTGAAGGCGTCCACCGCCAGCACCAGCAGCAACATGGCGAGGATCACAGTGGCGGCCTGGGCTTCCTGGAACAGGCTAAGGCTGACATAGAGCATCTGCCCCAGACCGCCGGCGCCGACGAAACCCATGATCGCCGCCATG
The DNA here is from genome assembly GCF_031119625.1 of Pseudomonas sp. G34. Taxonomy (GTDB): domain Bacteria; phylum Pseudomonadota; class Gammaproteobacteria; order Pseudomonadales; family Pseudomonadaceae; genus Aquipseudomonas. The sequence continues at coordinate 147,039 of NZ_JAVHZV010000016.1, read as the reverse complement.
CGGATGTTGTTCTCCCAGCGGTACAGGCTGTAGGCCAGCAATTGCGGCCACAGCGCCGGCAGGGTGGCGTAGCAGAACGCGGCCCAGGCGCCGCCGCCCTGCAGGCGAATGGCATTGGCCGGCTCCGGTGGGGTGTTCTCCAGGGCTTCGGCGAACAGCCGGCCGAGCACGCCCGCGGTGTGCAGCGCCAGCGCCAGGGTGCCGGCATTCGGCCCCAGGCCGGCAGCCAGCACCATCAGTACCGCCCACACCAGTTCGGGAATCGCGCGCAGGGCGTTGAGCAGCAGCCGTGTGGCAGCCTGGGCGAGGGCGCCCAGGCGACCGGCCGCCGGCAGCGCCAACAGCAGGCCGAGGATGGCGGCAAGCAGGGTACCGATGGCCGACATGGCCAGGGTTTCCAGGGCGCCGTGGGCGGTGGCCTGCAGGTGGCTGGCGCTGAAGTCGGGGCTGAGAAAGCGCGCCGCGTAGCTGCCCATCTGCCCGAGGCTGTCGGCGCCGAACAGGCCGGCCAGGTCCAGCCCGAGATAGACGAACGAGCCGACCACCGCCGCAGCGATGCCCAGCAGAAGTAGCAGGTTGCCCAGGCGCCTCATGTGAACCTCGCGCGCAGCAGGCGGCTGAGTTGGTCAGCCAGCAGCACCAGCACCAGGAAGGTCAGCAGCATGCTGGCCACTTCGGCGCCGGCGAACATGCGCATCGACAGGTCGATCTGCTGGCCCAGGCCACCGGCACCGACGAAGCCCATTACCACCGAGGCGCGCACCGCGCATTCCCAGCGGTACACCGTGTAGGAAGTCAGCTCCGCGGCGGCGGCCGGCAGCACACCATAGGCGAAGGCGGCCAGGCGCCCGCTGCCGCTGTGCAGCAGGGCGTACACCGGGCGCTGGTCTACCGACTCGAAGATTTCCGCGTAGACCTTGCCGAGCATGCCTGCATAAGTGATGGCGATGGCCAGCACCCCGGCGGTCGGCCCCAGGCCAACGGCGCGCACGAACAATAGCGCCCAGACGATTTCCGGCACGCTGCGCAGCACGATCAGCACACCGCGCACCGGCCAGCGCAGCCACCTGCCGAGCACACTCGGTTGGCCGCCGCGCGAAGCCGCCGTGAGCGACAGGGCGCGGCTGGCCAGCAGGCTCGCCGGCACCGCCAGCAGCAGCGCCAGGGCCATGCCGGCGGTGGCGATGGCCAGGGTCTGCAGGGTGGCGTCCAGCAGCAGGGTGAGGAAGTCGCCGTCATGGGCCGGCGGCCAGAAGTCCTTGAGGAAGCCGCCCATGGACTGGGCGCTATCCGGGCGCAGCAGCACGCCCAGGTCCAGCTCGGCCAGGCGCATGCCCGGCCACAGCAGGGCGATGGCCAGCAGCGCCAACGCCAGGCGGGGCAGGGCAGCGGGGTCGCGATAATCGCGGTTCAGCATCGCGCAGCCCAGGCCCCCGGCAGGGGCTCAGCAACGTGGGCCGGGCTCAGTTGCTCGTTGGCGTACAGGGCCTGCAGGCGTTCGGGGTCGACCTCACTGGCTGGCAGGTCGAAAGCGATACGCCCGTCACGCACGCCGACGATGCGTGGAAAGTGCGCCAGGGCCAGCTCCACCGTGTGCAGGCTGGCGACCAGTGTCACCCCGCCAGCCGCGGCATGGTTGACCAGCAGCGACAGGGTGTGGTCGGCCAGGCGCGGATCCATCGCCGACACCGGCTCGTCGGCGAGCAGCAGTTGCGGGCCCTGATATAGCGCGCGGGCGATGCCGACGCGCTGCAGCTGGCCGCCGGAGAGCTGGCCGCAGCGGGCGAACAGCTTGTCGCCCAGGTCCAGCTTGTCGAGCTGCGCCCGGGCGCCGGGAATGTCCAGTGGGTGCAGCAGGTTGACCAGGCTCCTGGCCAGGCTCCACTGGCCCAGCCGGCCGGCCAGCACGGCGGTGACCACCCGCTGGCGCAGCGGCAACGGCGGCGCCTGGTGGATCAGGCCGATGCGCGTACGCAGGCGTTGGCGCTGGCGGCCGGACAGCTGCCACGGGCGTTCGCCCAGCACCTGCAGCTCGCCCTCGCTGGGCGCCAGGGCGGTGGCCAGCAGGTTGAGCAGGCTCGACTTGCCAGCGCCGGACGGGCCGATGATCGCCACCCGTTCACCCTGTGCGACCTGCAGGTCGATGCCTTGCAGCGCCTGCACGCCATTGCCGTGCGTGAGCCCGACGGCGGTCAGGCACAGGCTCATTTCAGCAGGTCGGCAGCGCGGGCAGCCTCTTCGATGCCCTTGTAGTTCTCCGGCTTGGTCTCGATGAAGCGGCTGGCCGCCTGCAGGTCGAGAATCGCCTTGTGCTCCGGGTTGGCCGGGTCGAGGGCCAGGAACGCCTGCTTGATCTTCTCGGCCAGCGCCGGGTCGAGGGTGCCGCGCACCGTCCAGTTGTAGTCGAAGTAGGTCGGCGTGGTGGCGAATACCTTGACCTTGGTGGTGTCGACCTTGCCGCTGTTGACCAGCTTGTCCCACACGCTGGAGTTCAGCACCCCGGCGTCGACCTTGCCGGCCTGGACCCAGGCCGCGGTGGCGTCATGGGCGCCGGAGTAGGCGACGCGGCTGAAATAGCTTTCCGGCTTGATGCCGTCCTGCAGCATGAAGTAACGCGGCATCAGGCTGCCGGAGGTGGACGAAATCGAGCCGAAGGCGAAGGTCTTGCCCTTCAGGTCCTTGAGCGATTTGACCTGCGGGTCGGCGCTGATGAAGGTACTGGTGAAGGCGGCATCCTGCTCGCGCTGCACCAGGGGCATCGCGTTGCCGGTCTTCAGGTTCACCTGCACGAAGGTGAAGCCGCCCAGCCAGGCCATGTCCAGGCGATCGGTGGCCAGGGCCTCGACCACGGCCGGGTAGTCGGCCACCGGCACGAACTCGACCTTCATGCCCAGCTGTTGCTCCAGGTAGGCGCCCAGCGGCTTGAACTTGCGCAGCAGCTCGGTGGGGGCTTCATCGGGAATCGCCGAGACGCGCAGGGTTTCGGCGGCATGGGCGGTGAGGGCGGCGGCGGACAGGGCAAGGCCGGCGACCAGCGACAGGGTGCGCTTGAGCATGGAGTTCTCCGGTTCAATAGCGGAAAAAACGGCAGCAGGCGCCATGGCGGGCGCTGCAAGGGAATAGCGCGGCGATTATAGGAGGCGGCGCGAGAAAGACCAGCTTTGCCGGGGCCTGTCGTCGTTTCATCGTGCAACCTGGGCGGCCCGAAGACGCGCGGCCGTGAATGAAATGGCCACAGCCCCTATAATCCGCCGCCTGGTTTTCCGTTGATGAGAGTCCGTTGATGAGAGCGTTGCCATGAGTGAGCCGATCCGCCTGACCCAGTACAGCCACGGTGCCGGCTGCGGCTGCAAGATTTCCCCCAAGGTGCTGGAGGTGATCCTGGCGGGCAGCGGCGCCCAGAACCTCGACCCCAAGCTGTGGGTGGGCAATGCCTCGCGTGATGACGCGGCGGTGTATGCGCTCGACGAAGAGCGCGGCGTGGTGTCGACCACCGACTTCTTCATGCCCATCGTCGATGACCCCTTCGACTTCGGCCGCATCGCCGCCACCAACGCGATCAGCGATATCTACGCCATGGGCGGCGACCCGCTGATGGCCATCGCCATCCTCGGTTGGCCGGTCAACCTGCTGCCGCCGGAAGTCGCCCGCGAGGTGATCCGTGGTGGCCGCGCGGTGTGCGACGCCGCCGGCATCCCGCTGGCTGGCGGGCACTCCATCGACGCCCCCGAGCCGATCTTCGGCCTGGCGGTGACCGGTGTGGTGAACAAGCAGCACATGAAGCGCAACGACACCGCCAGGGCCGGCGACACCCTGTACCTGACCAAGCCGCTGGGCATCGGCATCCTCACCACCGCCGAGAAGAAGGCCAAGCTGCGCGCCGAGGATGTCGGCCTGGCCCGCGACTGGATGTGCACCCTGAACAAGCCGGGCAGCCGTTTCGGCAAGCTGGCCGGGGTCAACGCGATGACCGACGTCACCGGCTTCGGGCTGCTCGGCCACCTGGTGGAAATGGCCGACGGTGCCAGCCTCACCGCGCGCCTGGACTACGCCGCGGTGCCGCGCCTGCCGGGCGTTGAGCATTACCTGGCCGAAGGCTGCGTGCCCGGCGGCACGCTGCGCAACTTCGACAGCTACGGCGAGCGCATCGCGGCCCTGAGCGACAGCCAGCGCGACCTGCTCTGCGACCCGCAGACCAGCGGCGGCCTGCTGATCGCCGTCAGCGAGCAGGGCGAGGCCGAGTTTCTCGCCGTGGCCGCCGAACTGGGCCTGCACCTGGCGCCCATCGGCGTGCTGGTGGAGCGACAGCGTCACGCCGTCGAGGTGTTCTGATGCGCGAAGACGCCCGCGACTTCCGTGCCTTGTTTCTCGACGGCGTGCCGATGATGGATACCCGTGCACCGGTGGAATTCACCAAGGGTGCGTTTCCCGGCGTGGTCAACCTGCCGCTGATGACCGACCTGGAACGCCAGAAGGTCGGTACCTGCTACAAGCAGCACGGCCAGGAGGCCGCCATCAAGCTGGGTCACCAACTGGTCGGCGGGCAGACCAAGGCCGAGCGGGTCGAGGCCTGGGCGGCCTTCGCCCGCGCCAACCCGAACGGCTACCTGTACTGCTTTCGCGGCGGCCTGCGCTCGCAGATCGTCCAGCAGTGGCTACGCGAGGCGGGCATCGATTACCCGCGCATCACCGGCGGCTACAAGGCGATGCGCACCTTTCTACTCGACACCCTGGAAGAGGCCGTGGCGCAGTGCCGTTTCGTGGTGGTCGGCGGCATGACCGGCACCGGCAAGACCGACGTGCTGGCCCAGCTGCCCGATGCCCTGGACCTGGAAGGCCACGCCAACCACCGCGGCTCCAGCTTCGGCAAGCGCGCCACCGGCCAGCCGGCACAGATCGATTTCGAGAATGCCCTGGCCGTGGACATCCTGCGCAAGCGCGCGGCGGGCATCGAGCGCTTCGTACTCGAAGACGAGGGGCGCATCGTCGGCAGCTGCAATGTGCCGTTGTCGCTGTATCACGGCATGCAGGGCTACCCGCTGGTGTGGCTGGAAGACAGCTTCGAGGGGCGTGTGGAGCGCATCCTGCGCGACTACGTGATCGACCTGTGCGCCGAATTCATCGCCACCAATGGTGAAAACCAGGGCTTCGAGCTGTTCGCCGCGCGCCTGCTGCAGAGCCTGGACAACATCCACAAGCGCCTGGGCGGCGAACGCCACCAGCGCCTGCGGGCGATCATGGTCGACGCGCTCGCGGCCCAGCAAGCCAGCGGCGACGTGGCACTGCACCGCGACTGGATCGCCGGGTTGCTGCGCGAGTACTACGACCCCATGTACGCCTACCAGCGCGACAGCAAGGCCGAGCGCATCGTCTTCGCCGGCGACGAAGCCGCCGTGGTCGCCTACCTGCGCGAAGCACAGTAACCCCTCAGCCACGGGCGTACCGGTCCGCTCTAAGTCGTGTCAGTGGGTATGGAAATGCCCGCTGCCCGGCTTGAAACGCGTTGCCATGAGCATCAGCACCAGCGTGGCGGCGGCCATCATCAGCCAGCTCAGGCGCAGGTCGTTGGTGTACTGGCGCAGCAGGCCGGCGAGCAGGGGCGAGGTGGCGGCAATCAGGTAGCCGCCACCCTGCACGAAGGCCAGCAGGTCGCCGGTCTGGCGTGGGTCATCGAGGTGATCCTGGGCGACCACCAGCGACAGCGGAAACAGCGCGCCGATCCCGATGCCGATCAGCACGCAGATCACCACCACCAGTGCCAGCGGCGCAAGCACCAGGGCGATCAGCCCGAGCAACAGGCACACCAGCACGACAGCCAATAGCACCCGGCGGTCCGGGCAGCGCGCCAGCAGGCTCGAGGCCACCAGGCCGGCTGCCACTTCACAGAGCGTCAGGGCGGCCAGCAGCAGGCCGCTGGCCTCGGCGCTCCAGCCCAGCGAGGTGTAGTAGGGCGGCAGCCAGGCCAGCACCAGCGTATAACCCGCCGTGCCGACCCCGAAAAAGGCCATCAGCAGCCAGGCGCGCGGCGAGCGCCAGGGGTTGAGCGATGCTGCGGCGCTGCCGGTCCGGGCGTCATCCGCTGGTGCGGCGCGGCGCCATACCAGGCAGGCGACGATGGCCGGCACCGCCCAGGCCGCCAGCGCCCAGGCCCAGCCCAGCCACTGCGCCAGCCAGGGGGTGAGCGCCGCACCAAAGGCCGCGCCGCCCATGATCGCGCAGCTGTAGAAGCCGATCAGCCGGCCCGCGTCATGGCTGAAGCGCGCCTTGATCAAACCCGGCAGCAACGCCTGCACGAAGGCGATGCCGGCGCCGGCCAGCAGGGCGCTGATCAGCAACGGCGTGGCGCTGGGCAGCAAACCACGGGCCAGGCAGGCCAGGGCGATCAGCAGGGCGCCAAGCCAGATGCCGCGTCGCTCGCCGAGCCGCTCGCGTAGAAAGGTGGCGGCCAGGGCGCCAAGGCCCATGATCACGATCGGCAGGCTGGTCAGCAGGCTGGCGCCCACGTGCCCCAGCTGGGTGTCCAGCTGGATGCGGTCGAGCAGCGGGCCCACCGCCGCGAGCACCGGGCGCAGGTTCAGGCCCAAGAGGATGATCGCCAGCAATAGCAGGGTTTGCCGTTTCATTGCGCCTTCTCCTGGGCGCCGCGCCAGGCCACCAGCAATACCCCGACGACGATGCACAGCGCCGCCAGCGCCAGGCTCAGGCTGGCCTGTTCGCCAAGCAGGCCGATGGCCATGGCCGCGCCGGTGATCGCCGCCACCGAGCCGATCTGGCTGAGAAAAACCGTACCCGCCAGCTTCTGCAGGATGAAGAACAGCGCATAGACTGCCGCGAACAACAGCATCTGCACCAGCATCAGGCCGACGGCCATGGCGCTGCTCAGCTGGGGCGAGAAGTCCACACCGAGCAGCGCCGTGAGCCCCAGCAGCACCGCGCCGCCCAGCAGCATGCCGGGCGCCAGCGACAGCGGTGTGGCGCCACTGGGCCAGTAGCGGGCGCGGTAGATATTGCCCAGGGCCAGGAACACCGGCACGCACAGCGCGGCCACTACCCACAGGGCCGGGCTGTCGCCACCGTGCAGTTTGCCCAGGGCCAGCAGCAGGCTGCCGGACAGGCCGATGCAGATGCCCAGCAGGCGAATCCGGCTGAGCGCCTCCATGCGCAGCGCCAGGGCCAGCAGGTAGGTGAACAGCGGCGGGAAGGCCAGGCACATCGAGGCGAAACCGGCGCCGACATGGCCGATGGCGCTGAACAGCAAGCCGTTCGGCACGGCGATGCTGAGCAGGCCTGAGGCGAGGTAATAGCGTTGTTGCGGCAGGCTCATGCCTGGCCGCTCGCCACGCCACCAGGCGAACAGCAACAGCAGCAGGCCGCCGCCAAGCAGGCCCCACAACAGATAGGCCATCGGCTGCCAGCCAGCGCTGCCGGCCAGCTTGACCAGAATGCTGGTGAGCCCCATCAGCGCGCCGACGGTGAACAGCAGGGCCAGGGCCAAAACGGGTCGATGCGCGGTGCCCGACATGCAGGTGCCTCCTTGGACTGGATACGCTAGGATGCAAACATTCTTTTTGAAAAGTATCTTGATAGCAAGATAAATCGAGGCCGACATGCACGATCGAGCACACCTGGCCGCCGAACAGTGGCGTGAGCAACGCCCGGATCTGGACGGCTTTGCCATGGCGGTGATTGGCCGCCTCGGCGAGCTGAGCCAGGTGATCAGCCGTGATCACCTGTTGCCGTTCTTCGCCGCGCACGGCTTGCAGGCCGGTGAATTCGACCTGCTCGCCACCCTGCGCCGCGCCGGCGAGCCCTACGCGCTGATGCCCACGGCGCTGTACGAAAGCGCAATGATCTCCTCCGGCGGCATGACCAGCCGCATCGACCGCCTGGAAAAAGCCGGGCTGATCGAACGGCGCAAGCATCCCTCCGACCGCCGCGGCATCCTGGTGGCGCTGACGCCAGCGGGCTTTGAACTGATCGACAACATGCTCACCGCCCACGTTGCTAACCTGCAGCGCGTTCTGGCCGCCCTCAGTGACGAGGAAAAACAGCAGTTGCATGCGCTCACCGGCAAGCTGCTGGCCAACCTGCAACCAGGTGAATGAAAGGAATCAATCATGTCGCTTACGGCATTGATCATCGGCGTGCTCGCCCAGATCACCTTCGCGGGCCTGCAAGGCCTGATCGTGGTGTTCTCCGCTGCGGCCATCGCCAACCAAAGCGAACTGACGCCGTTCCAGGACCGCCTGCTGGCGACCCTGATGCTGCTGCTCCCCGGGATCTCCCTGGCCACCGCCGGTCTGCTGGTGGTCGGCTACCTGAACTCGACGGCGTGGTTGTCCAACCTCTGGCACCTGCTGCCAGTGGTGGCGTTCGGGCTGTATCTGCTGTTTGCGTTTAGCTTGAGTCGCTGAGCGGCAGGGCACTGGGAGCCCGTCCGGCTGGAGCTTGGTTGTGGCGCTGAATCATTAGAGCGTGCTCCACCATACGGTCTGTGGGAACGGGCCATGCCCGTGATTTCGCGCCCATGGCGCGCTCCCACAATAGGTGCTGTACCCGTCAGCCAGATAGCGTGAATCGGTTATCGCCCGCCGGGGTTGTAGGTTTCGCGCAGCAAGTAGGGTGGACGACGCTTTATTCGTCCACCATGGGGTGGTTGTGGCGCTGAATCATTAGAGCGTGATCCACCGTACGGTCTGTGGGAACGGGCCATGCCGGTGATTTCGCGCGCATGGCGCGCTCCCACAAGGGTGGTGCAGCCATCAGCCGAATCGCTCGGCTCAAGGCGCTCCGCCCGCTCCCGTATGGGCCGATGCGTCCTAGAAGGCATTCTCACGCGAAGCGTGAGGAACGGTCAGTTCTGCGCTTACAGCCGATGATGCTCGAGCAGAAAATCCACGAACAACCGCACCCGCGCCGGCATGGTCGGGCCGCCGACGAATACCGCGTGAATCGGTTCTCGCTCGCCGGGGTTGTAGGTTTCGAGCAGCTGCACCAGGTCGCCGCGCCCGATGTCGTCATTGACGGTAAAGGCGCCAATCCGGGCGATGCCGGCGCCGACCCGGGCCAGTTGCGCCAGGGCCTCGCCGCTGCTGCATTCGATGTTGCCGCAGACCTTCAGGGAGAACACCTCGCCGTCGCGCAAGAACGGCCAGTTGGGCTCGGCGCGGCGGAAGTTGAAGCGCAGGCAGTTGTGCTGTAGCAGGTCTTCCGGTGCCTGGGGCGTGCCGTGGCGCGCCAGGTAATCAGGCGAGGCCACCACCACCTGGCCGGTGTCGCCGATCTTGCGGGCGGTCAGCGGGCTGTCCGGCAGTGGGCCGAAACGCACCGCCACATCGGCCTGGCCGCCAAGAATATCCACCACCTCATCGCCCAGGGTCAGGTCGACGACGATATTCGGGTAGCGCGCACTGAAGGCCGCCACCAGCGGCACGATGGCTTGCCTGCCGTGCCCGAGCGCGGCGCTGACCCGGATGCGCCCCTTGGGCACGCTCTGGTCGGTGATGGCGTCCTCGACCTCGGCCAGGTCGGCGAGGATGCGCCGGGCGCCGCGCAGATACGCCTCGCCTTCGGCCGTGAAGGTGATCGCTCGCGTGGTGCGCAGCAGCAAACGGGTGCCCAGGCGCTGCTCGGTGCGGGCGATGATGCGGCTGACCGCCGAGGGCGTCATGCCCAGGGTGCGCGCCGCCGCCGACAGGCTGCCTTCCTGCGCCACACGCACCAGCACCTCCATCTCGCCTGATCGGCCGCCTACGTCCATTTGTGCCTCTGCAGCAAAGGTGTTTGCCAGGAAAGCGGTCTACCGCCCGTGAGATCGGGATCGTAGCATTTGCGGCATAGATAAGGAGCCTCTCATGCGTATCAATCCACCCCTCGTCGCGCTCGCCACCGGTGCCTTCGGCATCGGCGTTACCGAGTTCGCCCCCATGGGCATGTTGCCCGGCATCGCCAGTGACCTTGGCGTGTCGATTCCCGCCGCTGGCCTGTTGGTCAGCGCCTATGCCATCGGTGTGCTGATCGGCGCGCCGCTGATGACCCTGACCACCGGCAAGATTCCCCGGCGCTACCTGCTGATCGGGCTGATGGCCATCTTCACCCTTGGCAACCTGATGTCCGCCCTGGCCACCGACTACACCAGCCTGCTGGTCGCCCGGGTAGTCACCTCGCTCAACCACGGCGCCTTCTTTGGCGTCGGCTCGGTGGTCGCTGCCAGCCTGGTCGCACCGGACAAACGCGCCGGCGCGGTGGCGGCGATGTTCATGGGCCTGACCCTGGCGACCATCGGCGGCGTGCCGCTGGCTGCCTGGTTCGGTGAGCTGCTCGGTTGGCGCACGGCGTTCTGGGGCATTGCCGGCCTGGGGGTGATCACCATGCTCGCGCTGTGGTTCGCCTTGCCCAACGTCGAGCTGCCGAAGAGCGATGGCGTGCTCGCCGAAATCCGCGTGTTGGGCCGTGGCCCGGTGCTGGCGGCGCTGGCACTGACCGTGGTCGGCTCCAGTGCGATGTTCACCGTGTTCACCTACATCGCACCGATCCTCAGCACCCAGACCCATGCCTCCACGGGCTTCATCACCGCCATGCTGGTGCTCTACGGCGTGGGCCTGACCCTGGGCAACATGTGGGGCGGCAAGGCGGCGGACCGCTCCATCGACCGCACCCTGATCGCCTCGCTGAGTGCGCTGATCCTGGTGCTGCTTGCCTTTACCGTGCTGATGCGTTGGCCGCTGCCGGCCGCCGTGGCCATCCTCATCTGGGGCATCGCCAGCTTTGCCATCGTGCCGCCTTTGCAGATGCGCGTGATGGAAGCCGCCAAGGCCGCCCCCAACCTGGCCTCGGCGGTGAATATCGGCGCCTTCAACCTGGGCAATGCCATCGGCGCAGCCGTGGGCGGCGCGGTGATCAGCGCCGGGCTGGGCTACCCGGCGATCTCCCTGGCCGGTGCCGCGATGGCAGCATTGGGGCTGCTGATGGTGCTGGGGTTTGCCTGGCGCGCCAGAGTGCCGGCTGCGGCGGTGTGCCGGTGATTTGGGGGAGAGGCTGCTAGGGCGTACCAGTCGGCAGCGAAGCAGTACGCCGTTTGTACTGGCCGGCGGACTGTTCGCTGGCGCTACGAGCGGCCGGCGTTCCGGTTCGCTCTACGTGCCGGTTGTTTTACCACGCTCGGTTTCCTCGCCAATGCAGATCTTCGGCGATTTGAAGCCCATGGCAATCCAGGCGCCTAACAGCTTTGCATAGAATCGCCAGGTTTGCAGGGGGCCCGCTGGAACAGCATCGTCGAGCGCCGCCTGGTCTGTTCGGTCGCCGGTCATCGTACGCAGTTGCGGCTTTGGCCGTGTCTCTTCGGGCCATAGGCTCGAATACAGGCTGAGCCAGTGGCCGCTCTGGAATTCGAGAAAGACCGGGCTGTTGCAGCACCGGCTGATTACCCGGCGTGTTGGGGCTTTGGGCCCGAGCCGGAACGCCTCCAGAAGATGCTGACCACGCAGGATTTGGACCCTGTCCTTGCGATAGAGCACGAACTGCGTGCCCGCATTGCCCTCGAGCATCGGCCGCGCAAGCGGCAGCTGCTCAAGGCGTGCCGCCGCTTCGCGGCAACTGGTGCAATGGCATTCGGTGGAGATGAATGGCGCACCATCGAGCTCGATGGCAACCTGTGCGCACTCGCATGTCACAACGCTCTTGGCCAAGCGGCTACTCCTTGAAGTTGGCTTTGATGCCCTCTGAACCCCCGAATCAGCAGGTGTCGTCGAGGCGCAAAGCCATTCCCTCGTCATCGATTGTTTCGAGCCTGATAAGCATCCTATCGCCGGGCCACGAGGAAGCCCAGCGCCGTTCGGCGAGGCGACTGCCTTCGCGACAGCAGGCGGGCGCCGTTACAAGGCGAGGCGGGCAGAGCGTTCAATCACTCAGCTAAATCTATCGGGAAAAACAGCATGAAATCCGTACCTGAATGGCTACTGGTAACACTGACTTTTCCCCCATGGGCTTGCATGATTGAGCGCACGATGGCCAACCCAAGCCCACCCGAATCATCGGGCTGGTTGCGCGAAGGGTCACAGCGATAAAACCGCTCGAAAAGATGCGGCAGGTGTTCGGCAGCAATCACCTCACCCTGGTTATGCACACTGACTTCAAGCCCTTTGGGAGTGTGTAAGGAACGGATCGTCACCGGTGTATCAGGCGCGCCATAACGCAGCGCATTTGCTAGCAGGTTGGCCAGCGCCCGCCGCAGCAGCTCGGGGTCAGCGTTCAGCGTGTCGTTGGCCGTATTGATCAGTTCGATGCCGCGCTCCTGCGCCATCCCTTCGAAATATTCGCAGAGCTGCCCAACCAGGCTCTGCAGATCAACAGATTCGCGTTTTATCGACGACCCAGGCTGCTCGGTACGGGCCAGAAACAGCATGCTGTCGATCATCCGGGCCAGGCGTTCGTACTCCTCCTGATTGGAGGCCAGCAGATTCTGGTATTCCTCGGTCGAGCGACTGCGATCAAGCGCCTGCTGGGTTTGTCCCATCAGGTTGCTCAGTGGCGTGCGCATCTCGTGCGCGAGGTCTTCAGAGAAGCGCGAAAGCTGGGCGAAGCCCTGTTCAAGGCGTTCAAGCATTTGATTGAGTGCATGGCTCAGCGCAGTCAACTCGCTGACATCCTGGAACGGCTCCAGGCGTACATGCAGGTGCTGCACATCAATGGTGGCGGCGCGTTTCGCCAGTTGACGCACAGGCTTAAGACCACGCTGGCTCACCAGCCAGCCGAGCAGAAACGCCAACAACGCACCCACCGTCACGGCCAGCAGAACTTTCCAGCGATAGGCACTGAGCATCTGCTCGCGTTCGCCGAGGTACTTGCCGGCAATCAGGGTAAGGCGGCTCTCGGCACTCGGTATATCGACCCAGGCAAGGCGTAGCGCTGGATTGTCCGCACTATCTGCAAGCCTTGGCGCGGACGTCGATGAGAGGCTCGGTAATGGCAGGGCCAGCGGGTTGATTTCGATCAGGCGCTGCCCTGTGTTGTCGAGAATCCACAGCAGGCTATCGCGATTACCCAGCATGTTTTCGTATAGCTGGGGGCGGGTGCGCAGTGAGTCGATACTCTCACTGTCACCGATAAGCGCCTGCATGCGTTGCAGCCGGCCAAGCAGCGCCTGGTCATCACGCCAGGCGATTTCGCGCTGCAACGACTGATACAGGTAGAGCCCCACCGAGCCCAGCAGCAGCGAGCTGACCAGGGCGAACATCAGTGCCAGGCGCAGGCTCAATGTGCGCGGCCAAAGACTCATGTCTGGGCCTCCAGCATGTAGCCCATGCCACGCACGGTGTGAATCAGCTTGATCGGATACGGGTCATCAACCTTGGCCCGCAGGCGCCGAATAGCGACGTCCACGACATTGGTATCGCTATCAAAATTCATCTGCCAGACGTGCGAGGCAATCAGCGCTCGTGACAGAACCTCACCCTCGCGGCTGAGCAAAAGGTGCAGCAGCGCGAACTCCTTGTTGGTGAGTGTCAAGCGCTCGCCACTGCGAGTGACCCTGCGTTTCAGCAAATCCAGATGCAGATCGGCCACCTGAAACTGCTCCACTTCTCGGGGTGGCCCGCGGCGCAACAAGGTGCGCACGCGAGCCAGCAACTCTGCGTAGGAGAACGGTTTGATCAGGTAATCATCGGCCCCCAGTTCCAGCCCTTTGACGCGGTCTTCGATGGCATCTCGCGCCGTCAGAAAGAGCACAGGCGTTTGCGATTTTCGCCGGATGATCTGCAGCAATTGCCAGCCGTCCAGCCCAGGCAGCATGACGTCGAGGATGATCAGATCAAACTCGCTTTCCTGCGCCAGGTGCTGACCATCCAGTCCATTCAAGGCGACCTCGACCAGATAGCCGGACTCACCCAGGCCCTTGCGCAGGTAATCCGCCGTCTTCACTTCGTCTTCAACAACCAGGATACGCATCAAGTCCTCCAGCACAGGCACATAGCCTAGGCCGATAAGCCACTTCGTCCCATTACAAATTGGTAATGCGCCGGCAATCAGTCTGAGCGCAACGCATGTGCAGTATGCCCGGCAACTGCTCAGCCGAGCTTTGAACGGGAGGACTTATGCACATCGGAAAAAGCTTCGCCACGTCATTACTGGCCCTGGCCATGGGTTCAAGTGCCGCGTGGGCCGATATCCCACAGGTTGCCCAGCGTGCGGATGTCACCCTGGCGATGGCCAATCAACTTCTGGACGCGACCTTGGCAGCCTGTCATGCAGACGGCCGTACCGGGGTAGCGGCCGTCGTCGACCGCGGCGGCAACCTGGTGGCCGTGCAGCGCGATGACGATGTCGGGCCACACAACACCCTGGCCGCGCAGCGCAAGGCCTTTACCGCCCTGTCAACGAAAACGGCCACCGGCCTGCTGGCAGAGCGTGCGCGCAGCAATCCAGAGGCTGAAAACCTCAACACCCTCGATGAGCTGCTGCTGTTGGGCGGTGGCGTACCGCTGAAGGTGGGTGATCAGGTCATCGGTGCCATTGGCGTTGCTGGAGCCGGGGGTGGCCAGATCGATGAGGGCTGCGCGCTGAAAGCCATCGCACAAGTTTTACCCACCCTCAAGTAATCAGGAGATCACCATGAACGCACTGAAAACTCTTTTCGCAGGTGCTGTATTGAGCGCACTTTCCTCTGCCGTTTTTGCGGCGGGTAACCCACTGAGCGTCCATGTGCTGAATCTGCAGGATGGTCTTCCCTCGGCAGGCGTGAATGTGACCCTGGAAAAGCAGGACGGGGAGCACTGGAGCAAGCTGAACACCGGCACCACCAATGAGCAGGGTCGCATCACGGCACTGTATCCGGAAGGCAAAGCGCTGGAGAAAGGGACTTATCGCGTCACCTTCAAAACCGGTGAGTGGTTCAAGAACCATCAGGCGGCAACTTTCTTTCCCGAGGTCCCAGTGATTTTCGCAGCGGATGGCAGTGTGCCTCACTACCATATTCCGCTGTTGCTCAGCCCTTATGGCTTCTCAACGTATCGCGGTAACTAAATCATTGGGTTGGCTTTGCCCCCGTTTTGCGGGGTAAAGCTTTAGCTTCGAGCAAAACTGTTGGAGAGTACCTGTCGATGTAAGCATTGGGTGACCGCCGATAGCAGCCACTCACCAGTCTCTCACGCAAGGCAACGCCAAAACTGCTTTGGCTCCCCGCACCTCTTACCCCAAACCAGCCGCTTTGATTTCTCGCACTCTCTACAACGCCGTACGCATCACCAGCGCGAAGCTTCGCGGTTCGCCGTAGGTGTTATAGGTATTGAGGTTGCCGACCCGTGCGTAGTAATGGCGGTCGAAGAGGTTATTGCCCATCAGGGCCACCGAGGTCTTGCTACTGAATTCATAACCTACCTGGGCACTGGCCAGGGCATAGCCGCCCTGGCTGCGTAGCGGGGTATCACTGCTGCCATCGGTGCCGCTGCTGATATGCAGGCCGCCACCCACGAACAGGCCTTTGAGGCCGCCGTCCAGCAGGCGGTATTTGGCGTATGTCTTCAGGGAGTGGCGTGGCTCATAGAGCGAGAACTTCTCGCCCGGCGAGAAGCGGTCCTCCAGGTACTGGCTGGTCAGGTAGCTGTAGCCGATGGAGAGGTTGAGGCTGTCGTTGGGCTTGCCGCTGATTTCCATTTCCCAGCCTTCCACCTGCACTTCGCCAGCCGAGACGAAGAAGCCTGGGTTGTTGAGGTCGCTCATGGCCCGGTTCGTGTCGTTGGTGCGGAAAAGCGCAACGGAGGCGTCGACGGCGCCGTCAAGAAACGAGGCCTTCAAGCCGGTTTCCCATTGCGCGCCGATTCGCGGTTCCAGGCTGGTGCCGCCGACCGTTTGCTGCGCCTGCGGGATGAAGAGGTCCGAGTAGCTGACGTAGCCATTGAGGTTATCGGTGAAGGCGTAGATCACCGCGCCGTAGGGGGTGAACTCGCCGGTTTCCTTGCGCGAGGCGTTCCACGCGCTGGGGGTGGAGGGCGCGACGCTACGGCTGCGGTATTCGAAGTTGCTGCTGCGGCCGCCGAGCACCACCGTCAGTGGCTCGGCCAGGGACAGGCGCAACTGCCCGTAGATGCCGTGCTGGGTGGTTTCGTTCTCGGAACCATTGGTAAACACGAAGTCGGGTTCCGGAACTACGTCCGGATCGTTTACCGGCACCCCAAAGAACGGCGCCGCATTGACGCTGCGCGAGCGGTTCGACTGCTGATCCCGGTTGTAGCCCAGGGTGGCGTGGTGGTTTCGGCCCAGCGCGGAGAAGGGGCCGGTAAGGTACAGGTCGAAGGCGTTGCGTTCGGTGTCGGTGTCATTCTTGCGACGGTTATAGCGGGCGATCATGCCGCTATCTGGGTCAACGCCTGCGCCTGCTCCCGGTGCGGGAAAGGCATCCTTCCAGAATTTGTCCTGGGTGCGGTTGAGCAGCTTGCTCTTGAGCTGCCAGCCGTTGGCGAAGGCGTGCTCGAGATCCAGTGCAATTTCCGTGGTCTCGTAGGCGAAGCGTGCCCACTCGGGGTACACGTGGGTCGAGCGCGGCACGTCGAGAAAGCGGCCGTCGGTGTAGGCCGGCAGGCCCATGCTCGGCGAGTCCATGTGGTCTTCCTGATGGCTGCCGGTCAACGACACCACGGTGTCCGGGGTGAGCTGGTAATCGAGCGTGGCATAGCCGAGCCACTTGTCCTTGTGGCTTACATCCCAGAAGTAATCCTGCTCCTGCCAGGCGGCGACCACGCGGCTACGCAGGCGGCCATCTGCATCCAGCGGTGCACCGGCGTCGACCATGACCCGGTGGTTGTTCCAGGAGCCGGCCGAGGTGGTCAGCGACACAGCGGGCTCGTACAGTCCACGTTTACGCACCATGTTGACCAGCCCGCCGCCACTGCCCGAGCCCATGAACAACGCGGCCGGCCCGCGCAGTACCTCCACGCGCTCGTAGATGGCCATGTCGTATTCCTGGATGCCCGAGCCGCCGCCATAGACCGGTACGCCGTCGTAGGCCATGTCCAGGCTGTAGCCGCGGGAGTAGTACTGCTGGGTGATGGAGTCCCACGGTGCCACGGATACCCCGGTCACTTCGTTGAGCACCTCGCCGATGGTAGTGAGGTTCTGGTCATCCATGCGCGTGCGGGTAATGGCGCTGACCGACTGCGGAATGTCGATCGGTGCCAGAGCGCCCTTGGTGCCCACCGTCACCGCTTCGGCCTTGTAGCTGGCGCGGTCATCCACTGCCTCGGTGACCTTGATAGCCGGCAGGGTACGGGTTGAGGTTTCAGCCCAGGCCTCTGCTGTCAGGGATGCCAGAGCGGTAAAGGCGAGGAGGCGGTAGGGAGGCTGGTTCATCGCTAGGGGCGCCAGAGAAAGGGGCGCAGAGATTAATGGAGGTGTTACTTTATAACATACTATAGATGTAACCATTTGTGTCCATGAGCTGCCTGCATGCATTCAGTCAGGAGCGCGGAAACTGTCGCCCCAGCTATCAATGGAGTTGCGCGCTGCTCAGGCGCCTGCTCGATTGCAGCTCGCTGTCACATACCGCAGGAAGCAGAGCGTGGGTGGAGCGCTGCGCTAATGGCCAGGTTCGCCGCGGGCAGTCCGGCAATGAGCGGCGAGCATAAATCGATGCATGAGCCCTGCTTGGTTTCCAGGCGAGGGGCGGGGAGAGCCTTGCGTCAACGCAGCCAGAGAGTGACGCGAAAGCAACGTCGCGGCATCCCCGGTGCAGGGCATTCAGCCGTTCACAGATGCTCTTCTCGCAGGCGCCAGGCCGCGTTGTCAGCAGACCGCAGGTCGTAGGCGCCGCGTGCAGATGCCGATATCATAATGATGGCAAAAAAGGCGCAACCTTTCTCGCGCTGTGCCAGTCCTACCCAGCGCTGACGACTCATCCCCGCGAGTACGCCGTCGCCAGCCTGCTGAAAAGCATACCGTCCGCCATGGATTCGGCATTTCTCGCATTTCTTCTGAGTACCGAACCATGCTCCATCTCTTTCGTCCGCGCAGCGAGCTCCAGGCTCTCAAGCAACTGACCGCTTCGCTGCCGGTCGCCGCCCAGGGTACAGCCAGCCGTGGGTCTGCCAACTGGGCAGATGTGCAGCGTGAATGGACCGCACGCGAACAGAAGGCCGTGCAGAACGACACCCGCATCGCCGAACTCGAGCGCGAGCTGGAAGGCGCACGGCTGATGCTGGCGGAAGCCGACGCCAGCGCGCGCGCTTCGGAAACCCGCTTCGATCTGGTCAACCGCGCCTCCAGTGAAGGCCTGTGGGATATGGAGGTGATCGCCGGTGACCCGGTCAACCCGCGCAACCGCTTCTGGTGGTCACAGCAATTCAGGGAAATGCTCGGCTTTCGCAATGAGCAGGACTTTCCCAACGTGCTGGCCAGCTGGGCCGACCGCCTGCACCCCGAAGACAAGGCGGCGACCCTGGATGCCTTCGCCCGCCACCTGAACGACAAATCCGGCATGACCCCTTACCGGGTCAGAAATCGCCTGGCCATGAAGGATGGCAGCTACCGCTGGTTCTTCGCCCAGGGCGAAACCCTGCGCGACGGCCGTGGCGTGCCGCTACGGGTCGCCGGCGCGCTGCGCGATATCCAAGATGAACTGCAGCGTGAGCAGGAGCACGATGTGATCATCACCCGCTTCGAGCTGGCCCGGGAGATGCTCTCGGACGGCCTGTGGGACATGGAGGTGATCGCCGGGGATCCGGTCAACCCGAAGAACCCCTTCTGGTGGTCGCCGCAGTTCCGTCGCCTGCTGGGCTTCGAGACGGTCGAGGAGTTCCCCGATGTGCTGGACAGCTGGGCATCGCGTCTGCACCCGGAAGACAAGGCCTACAGCCTCGAAGCGTTCCAGGCGCACCTGAACGACCGTAGCGGCAAGACGCCCTTCGATATCGAGTACCGCTTGAAGATGAAGAGCGGTGAATACCGCTGGTTCCGGGCACGCGGGCAGACCAAGCGCGACGCCTCGGGCGCGCCGCTGCGGGTGGTCGGTGCACTGGTGGACGTTGATCTGCAACATCAGCAGAACGCCATGCGCGAGACCGAGGCGGCCCACCAGCGCAGCCTGGAAGCCAACATCGCCAAGCTCACCCAGATCGTCGGCACCATCCAGAGCATCGCCAGCCAGACCAACCTGCTGGCGCTGAACGCGGCGATCGAGGCGGCCCGGGCAGGCGAGGCGGGCAGAGGTTTTGCGGTGGTGGCCGATGAGGTGCGCAAGCTGGCGACCCGAACCACCGAAGCCACCGAGCAGGCCGCCGAGATGATGCGCACCTAAAGCTCTCACCAGGGGCGGGTAGGCTCGGACGCACTGGTGCAGAAGAGCGCTACCTTGTTCCCGTCAGGGTCTCGCAGGTAGCCCACGAAGAAGTTGGCACTGTAAGCGTCGCGAAAACCGGGGGCTCCCTCGTCCGCGCCGCCGTGCCGCAGGCCCTCTGCATGCAGGCTTCGCACTTGCTCGTGTGTAGCGGCGCGGAAGGCAACCATGGTGCCATTGCCGACCGTCGCCGGTTGCCCGTCGTACGGAATGGTGACGTGAAAGGCGCCTGGGCCATTCTCCTGATCTTCGATGCCGGGAATCGAGTAGCACAGCTGCTTCTCCCAACGCTCCATTTCGTATCCCAGCGCAATCAGGATCGCGTTATAGAACGCTTTTGCAGCGTCCAGATCGTTCGTGCCGATCATGGTGTAGCTCAGCATGATGTGAATCTCCAGCGCTATGGGCCAGGGTCTGGCCCCCTGTGTTGCTCAAGGTGATTGCAACCTTGCGCCGTGACGAGCCGCTCTGATGCGCCTCCCCATAAGCACCCTCTCGGGTCGTCTGCAGAAGGGCAAGATTAGTCCAATTCAGCGCAATGGTGACCTGCGCTTCGCAGGTTCGGATAGGCGAAATAGAGCTGTTGGCTCGGGCTGAAGCGCGGCACCGCCCCTCAGGCTTCCGTCAGTTTGCAGGCTCCCCCTGAGCATCAATGCCGCCATCCTTGATAGCGCTCTAGCGGCGAAAACCGACAGTAAATGCCGCCGCGGGCTGCCCTCGAGGGCTGCATGGGATAAGCTTGCGCCGATGATCAACCACCAAGCTGTGAACTGAACGATGGGTTTTGAGCAATTAGCGGATCTGCGTGACCGCCTGCGGGCTGAAAAAGAGCAGGTGAAAACCGAGACTACCAAGCAGCGCAAGCGGCCTGCTGCCTCGCCCCGAAAGCCTCAGGAACAGGATCCTGCCCTGGAGGCGATCTGGCGGTTGCAGAAGCACTTCCCGCTGGCCTTCCCGGTCAACCCGGCGCCGAAGGTGCCGCTCAAGGAGGGCATTCTCAAGGATGCCGAACAGCATCTGGAGAAACTGGGTATCTCCCAGGAGCAGCTCAAGCTCGGCCTGGCCTCCTGGTGCCGGGGCGGTCGCTATTGGGCAAGCATGGTCGAAGACGCCCCGCGCCTGGACCTGAATGGCCAGCCGGCTGGCACGGTGACGGCTGCCCAGGCGCTGCATGCCAAGCAGCAGGCCAGGCGCCAGCGCAGCCAGATGCGTCGGGCTCAGGCAAAGCCGAAAGAGCCGGTCGTTACCGCAGGTGAGGGTGCCTGACCGCGGGGCGAGCCGAGCGCAAAGCCTGCCCGCAATAGCGAAATAAAGCGAACCGCTGCGGTGAGTGGTGTCGACTCCGTTCAGGGATGCATCGCCGCCTGCCTTGAGCCCCGGTAATGCCCGTCGGCAACCACCAGTACCTCGAGGTGTTCCTCAGGGAGCGGCGGCTTTCAACGCGTAGCGTGATAGCGGCCCGTTCGTCGCCGCCGGTGGCTTCGCTGTCGGGACGGGTTGACTAGGCGCCGCCGTGGCCCAGCACCTTGGCTTCGCGGGCGATGGCCAGGACGTTGGCCTTGGACTGTTTGCACAGGTGCGCGTCGATGGCGCGGATGACTTCTTCGGTGATGGTCGAGTTCTGCGCCGCCACCAGCGCTTCGAGGCGCGGGGCCATGCCGACCGGAAGACACTTGAGGATGTTGGCGGCAAGATCCTTGCCGGGGTGTTCGCTCAGATTCATTGTTATGTCTTCCGTGGAGACTGGCTGCGGGCACAGAAAAAGTGTGAACGCGATCCAATTCCGAGACGGCGTGTTGCAAATGGTTCCGGTTTTATTTTGCATATCCTCGAAACATGAACCACCCTGCATTAACGCCGCGAGACAGTGGCGACTTTGCGTCCTTGTGTGCCTGTCGAAATCCATGGAAAGGGTTATCTATGAGCGCCAAACCTACCAATCGCCAACTTGCTGATTACCTGGGCCTCTCGGAAGAGGAGGTCGGCAGTTACCGGCTCGATTCCATCCGCGAGGGCAGCCACTGGCGGGTCGCCTTCGCCGACGAAACGCCGAAGCGCCTGCGCAGCAAACTGCCGGCCTGCCTGATGGTGGTAGTACCGGGCAGTTGCCAGCCGGACACGTCGTCTCGCCATCCTTGATCACCGTGCTGCAGGCCTGGCCGGCCTAGCCGCGCTGGGCCTGCAGGAACAGCGCGAACAGCTCCGACTGCGACTTGATGCCCAGCTTGCTGTACAGGTGCTTGCGGTGCACCTTGACGGTCTCCGCCGAAATGGCCAGCTTGCGGGCCACCTCCTTGCTGGAGTGGCCGGCGAGCATCAGGCGCACCACTTCCAGTTCACGGCCGGTCAGCGCCGTTTCCACCTGATGCGCCATTCGTTCCAGGCGTTCCTGCCAGGGCGGCGCCGCGGCCGGCTCGCTCGGCTCCGGCTCGAAACTCAGGCGCTGGCGCATCAGCGCCGCCACCCAGGGCTGCAGCAGCGAGAGCAGAGCGATCTGCTCCGGCAGGAAGCGTTGCCGTGAGCCCAGTGACAGGCACAGGGTGCGCGCGCCGGGCAGGGCGACGTTGAACTGCACTTCGTCGGCCACCACGTTGAGGCTGAAGTAGCGCTGGTAGTAGTCCGTTTGCTCGAAGCATTCCGGGGCGACGTCGCTGAGTCGCACCAAGCCTTCACGCGTGCTTTCGCGGCTGGCGATATAGAAGGGGTCGAGCAGGTAGAGGCCGTGCAGGTAATCCTGGAACAGCAGATCCGGCGCGCCATCGTCGCCCGGGCTTTCGGCCAGCACCTGGGGGCGCCCCTCGCTGAAGATCAACGCCACCCAGCTGTCGTGGTGCACGTACTGCGCCAGGGTGCGGGCCAGGGTGCGCCAGAACGGCGGGCTGTGCAGCGCGTCGATGAGCTCGGCCACGCTGCGATGGAAGGCGATGTCGTGCAAGGTCATGGTCATCTGTCTACCCCTGTGGGGTTACCCCGCGTGCGTGATTTCGCCTCTGTGGCTCAGCCTCCATACTCGAACCCCGGCGGATCGGTGTCGGCATTCTGTGTGCCCCCTCCGCGTGATGCAACAACAAGAACGGAGCCCCGTCATGCAAGTCGAACTCGCTCAGCTCACCGGTCGTGACGGTGATACGGCCCACAACCTCGCCCAGGCCCTGGAGGCCATCGCCGCGTGCCAGGCCGGCACCCGCCTGCTGGTGTTCCCGGAAACCTACCTGACCGGTTTCCCGACCCCGGACAACATCGCCGCGCTGGCCGAGCCCCTGAATGGCCCGAGCCTGACCGCCATCGGCCGGGCCGCTGCGGCCCGTGGGCTGGCGGTGGCGATCGGCATTGCCGAGAACGACGGCGGCAGCTTCTACAACACCACGGTGCTGATGGACGGGACGAACATACTGCTCAAGTACCGCAAGACCCACCTGTGGGCCTCGGATCGCGGCGTGTTCACCCCAGGCGACCGCTACGCCACGACGCTGCTCGATGGCGTGCGCGTCGGCCTGCTGGTGTGCTTCGACATCGAGTTCCCGGAGAGCGCCCGGGCCCTGGGCGAGCTGGGCGCCGAATTGCTGATCGTCACCAACGGCAACATGGATCCCTACGGGCCGACGCACCGCACCGCGATCATGGCCCGGGCCATGGAAAACCAGGCCTATGCGGTGATGAGCAACCGGGTGGGCGAGGGCGACGGCGGCCTGGTGTTCGCCGGCGGCAGCGCGGTGGTCGACCCCAACGGCAGCCTGCTGCTGGAGGCCGGCCGCGAGCCGTGCCGGCAGAGCATCGCCCTGGACCTCCAGCGCCTGGCCGAGGCGCGCCGTGATTACCGCTACCTGGAAGAGCGGCGCATGTCGCTGCCGGGTGAGCGCGTCGAGCATGCCAGTGGCCTGCGTGAGCTGCTGATCCCCTGATTGACCTGCCGGGCGCCATAGAAGCGCCCGCTGCGGCTCTGCCGCGTGTTTTTGCCGACTTCGGCTCTGCCATAACAACATATAAAACTGGAGTAGCAAGTAATGGCTCGTCTGCAACGATCCCTGTCTCTGGGCGCGGTGGTGCTGTTCGGCATCGCCTACATGACGCCGATCATCGTGCTCGGCACCTTCGGCATTCTCGCCGAGATCACCCGCGGCGCCGTGCCGGCCGCCTACGTGGCCGCCTCGCTGGCGATGTTCTTCACCGCCCTCAGCTATGCACGCATGGCCCGGCTGTTCCCGGTCGCCGGCTCGGCCTACAGCTACGTGCGCCGCAGCATCAGTGATCACCTGGGCTTCATCGCCGGCTGGGCGGTGCTGCTCGACTACCTGTTCCTGCCCATGGCCATCTGGCTGATCGGCGCGGCCTACCTGCACTCGGCTTTTCCCGGCTTGCCGCAGCCCCTATGGGTGCTGACCTTCATCGTGGTCACCAGCCTGATCAACGTGGTGGGCCTGCGCCTGGCCAAGGGCATCAATGGCGTGCTGATGCTGGTGCAGTTTCTGGTGCTGCTGGCCTTCGTGGCGCTCTGCGTGCACTACGTGCTGGGCGATGCCAGCAAACCGTTATGGTCACTCGAACCCTTTATCGGCGAGGGCATGAACCTGCCCTTGGTGATGGCGGGGGCGGCGGTGGCCTGCTACTCGTTCCTGGGCTTCGACGCGGTGAGTACCCTGACCGAGGAAACCCATGACCCGGAGCGCACCATCCCCCGGGCGATCCTGCTGATCACCTTGATCGGCGGGCTGATCTTCGTGGCCACCGCCTACTTCGTGCAGCTGGCCCACCCCTCTCTGGTGTTCCAGAGCAGTGACGCGGCGGCCTACGAGATCGCCCGCAATATCGGCGGCGACCTGTTCGTGTCGGTGTTCCTGATCGGCCTGATCGTGGGTCAGTTCACCTCGGGCCTGGCGGCCCAGGCCAGCGCCTCGCGGCTGATGTTCGCCATGGGCCGCGACGGCGTGCTGCCGCGCGCACTGCTGGCCACCCTGAGCCCGCGTTTCGGCACGCCGGTGGGCGCCATCCTGGTGTGCGCCGTGGTGGCGCTGCTGGCCCTGAAGCTGGACGTGACCACCTCCACCTCGTTCATCAACTTCGGCGCCTTCCTGGCCTTCAGCCTGGTCAACCTCTCGGTGATCGTCCACTTCGCCCGCCAACCCCAGGCGCGCGGCCCGCTGCAGCTGCTGCTGTACCTGCTGTGCCCATTGATCGGCCTGCTGGCCACGCTGTGGCTGATGGCCAGCCTCGACCGCCTGGCGATCATGCTCGGCTGCGCCTGGCTGGTACTCGGCGGCCTCTACCTGACCTGGCTGACCGGCGGCTTCCGCCGCCAGCCACCGCAGTTGCAGTTCGAGGCGGAGTAAAGTGTGAGCGCTACGAGCCGCCCCGATAGGTGGCTCGCAGAGCGCGCGCGACCAGCATCGGGGCAAATCGCACTTTCCGGACACCTGCGCGTTACATAGAGCTCTTTAATCCGAGTTAGAAGTGATATTTATCAAGCCGACGTTTAAAGGCTTCTTCCGATCCTTCCATGATGTCCAGCACCGCAGTGGCTGTATCAGCTCTGTCCAAACCGCCTGACGCAAGTCTTACGCCTAGCCCTTGTTCCACTTCTAAGGCATACACTAGGTCGGTGTCGGCATTCACGGGCAGATTGGCGTTGTGAGTAGCTAATATAAGTTGACGCTGGTTTTTGACCTTACGGAGTAACGGCACGAGCTCACGGTATATGAATTTGGAGTCCAGTTCATCCTCAGGCTGGTCAATCACAATCGGCCCCTCACCCTTGGCCAGAAGGAGATTTAGCACGGCGGTGTTGCGCTGACCTTCCGACAGGGCCTTGGTCTGCACACTACCGACCAATGTCGTATCGGCCCGGTAAAGCTCAATGTCTACACGCTCCTGGACACGGGTAAGTCGAGCGTTTCGCCAAGCGTCTTTTTGGGAAATGAGGTAGGGCTTCAGCTCATCTTGGTATTCCAGCAGAGATAGTGGGAAGTCTCTCCGCTTAGCTAGCACCTCACGGATGTGAACCCAGGGCGAGTCTGCCCCTTGCGGATGCCGGGAAAAGCTCTCAAATAACTGCTTTCCGATATGTTCCCAGGCTCTCCCAAGGCGGCTACGACCGTCCGGTGCCATTTCGTTCCATGCTTGAATGAAGCCCGATTCATCTGCCATTTTCTGAATAATGACGCGTATTGAGCCTTGTGCTCTGGCATTGATGTCAAGAGCGGCTTGGTGGCGAATATTGAATTGTTGCTCCCATAGAATATCCATGTCCCTCATTGCGGTGTTCAAACGCTCGCGCTGCGGGGAAAGAGCTCCTAGCCGCTCCTCCTTCTGCTGTAGCGATTGCATTTTTGCTTGGCGAGCCCTATCGATTTCTTGCAGTCGTGCCACGTCTTGGGGCTGCAGGCCTCGCTCTCTACATGCCATAAGAAAAACATCCTTTGTGCCCTCTAGCTCCTTCGAAATTCGATCCCAACCGTCACCATGTTGAAAGAGCTTGGTCGCTTCTTGCCGGAGCTGAACTGCCAGTTCGACTGCCTTCGTCCGATACATCTCCCTTATCCTCGCTGCATCCCTAGTTAGCTCATTGAACCACTCTGACCTAGGCCAGACTTCTACCTGGCCGTTGTTGAGTGCGCCTTGAGAAGATAAATCGTCGGCTAGTAAGGAGAACCGCTTGATGTCTTCATTAATCTGAGTTTGTACCTGCTCAAAGTAACGTCGGGCAGCCTCTGCGTACTGGTATTGCTGCGCTTCCGTTTGAACCTCACTCCTAGCCTGCCACTGTCGATTTAATTCTTGGAGCTCCTGTTTGAGTGCGCTGATCTCGTCGGTCAGAGCTTGAATTTGATCGACGCCTGCAAAAAGCTGATGGATCTCGGCACGGAGTGTACTTTCCTGGCCCTTTAAAGCCTGGAGTTCAACTGAACAAGCCTCGTCAATCATAGCCAGCAAGCTATCGCCGCCATCCACGTCCGTGAGTTCGCTGAGCTGCTGTTGGCTATAGAACTGCACTGGTAGCTGCCGCAGAAAAATTTCAAGATCGTGTGCTTCTCCTTGTATTAATACGTGACCGTCCCTTGGTCTCAGCGAGATAACATCCATCTGGCCAGGAATACTCTCCCAGCCGACCTGAACCTCTGCTTCTTCGGTAAAAGTTGCCCGTACACGATCGAATTTCGCCTTGGTAGAGGCGGAGAAAGCACTTCCTTGGTCACGACCGAATGCGAACCGCAGTAGCTCAAGAACTGTGGATTTCCCGGTGCCCCGTCCGCCGATCAAAGTGTTGAGGTTTGGTGAGAAAAAGATCTCTTGATCAGCGAGGAACTTGAAGCCGCTACATTTCAGAAAAACGATCCTGGGATGAGTCTGCTGATCCGAAGGACGTGCCGGTTGGAGTCGAAGCCGCGATTTGCCATCGAGAAAGGCTTGGCGCAGTGAATTGATCGATGGCTTAGAGGACTTAACCCAGGTGTGGCGATATCCCAGAGCATTTGCGAGAGGAACCCCATTTGCGTCTGTTTTTAGCGACTTTGCGTCCGAGGACTGAACGTATGCGGGCTGTCGCCCACCGCGCGACCAATTTCTATCTCTCCCCTCCAAGATCGAGCTGTATCTTGGAGGCATTGGGTAAGTTGTTACCTCTACCGCCAGCAGGCCAGGTAGCTTGTAGTCATCCATGTTTCGGCCGGCTGCAAGCAAACCATCCTCTTGGTCAGCGTGTGCCGCAATCACAATACCGCCATGATCTTTCTGAACGACATCCAGCAAGGTCTTGAGACTGACAGGCTCGTCTCCGCGACGTAAGGCGTTGGGCATTCCGCCTCTGAACCGCTGATTTTCGGCTAATCCCAATTTAATGAGGATCATATTTACGCGCCGCAGGTGACTCACTTTCGTAGCAGGCTCAAACAAGCACAGCACGTGGTAACCGAGATCTACCTCAAATCCAGGGAAAACGGAGAGCGGGGGTTTACCTAGTTCTTTGGCAACGGTTTTGTTCTGCTCGACGAGGTGTGTGAGAAACCAGTCACGGGGTTCAGTTTTTTCTGAAAAGTTGTGGTCGGTGATACCGATAGCATCGAGCTCTAGCTCGTGGCACCGCATCAGGAAACGTTTGGCCTTGTTTTGGATATCACTTTCATCGGGCTCACCATTTCGCAATGGTCGACGTGGATTTTGTAGGCGCAGATCGTCGTCCGCCCAGTGCCTATTGTCCTCCGGTGTCTGGACTTGGAAGTCCACTTTGAGCCAACGCATACCTTGATATCCGACCACCTATGCCTCCTTGCTTTGTAGAGTCGTAACCCTGCTTGTGATCAACAAACCCGAGTGCTTCCCCCGCAATGTAAGCAAAGCACTTCGATATCAAAGTGACTCTACACTGTCTTTGGAGCAGCTGGACAACAGAAAGGAGCAGATTTATTTACTGGCAGGCTGACCGCTTCTAATCAAAAGCCATTGCTTGCTAACTCATTCGCTCTCCGCCTTCCATCGACAGCTCACCCTGCACGCCTCAGCCTGTAATCTGCGACAATCGCCCCTTTTCCGCGACCTTCCCGAGCCTGATGACCGACGCCTCCTTCGATATCGCCGCCCTGCAGAAGAACCTCGACCACGCCATGATCGCCGACCGCCATCGTTTGCGCCGGCAGTTGCACGAGCTGCAGAAAAAGCCCGATGCGGCCAAGCAGGCGCAGTGGCTGGAGCGTTTTCAGGCGTCGTGCGCCAAGGTCGAGTCGCGGCGCTTGAGCGTGCCGGTGATGCGTTATGACGACGCCTTGCCGATTGCCGCCAAGCGCGACGAGATCAAGGCGGCGTTGGAAAAGCATCAGGTGCTGGTGATCGCCGGCGAAACCGGCTCGGGCAAGACCACTCAGTTGCCGAAGATCTGCCTGGAAATCGGTCGCGGCCAGCACGGCCTGATCGGTCACACCCAGCCACGACGGCTGGCGGCGCGCAGCGTGGCCACGCGGGTGGCCGAGGAGATCGGCACGCCGCTCGGTGAGCTGGTCGGCTATCAGGTGCGCTTCGAGGATCAGAGCAAGGACAGTTCGCTGATCAAGCTGATGACCGACGGCATTCTGCTCGCCGAGACCCAGCACGACCGCTACCTGGAAAAGTACGACACCATCATCGTCGACGAGGCCCACGAACGCAGCCTCAATATCGACTTCCTGCTCGGCTACCTGAAAACCCTGCTGCCGCGCCGCCCCGATCTCAAGGTGATCATCACCTCGGCGACCATCGACCTGGAGCGCTTTTCCAAGCACTTCGGTGGCGACGGGCTGCCGGATGCGCCTATCGTCGAGGTGTCCGGGCGCACCTATCCGGTGGAAACCTGGTACCGCCCGCTGGCCGCCGAGGTGGACGAGGAGGGCGAAAGCCTGCTCGACGACCTGACCGTCGACCAGGCCATTCTCGCTGCGCTGGATGAAATCGCCGCCCATGAGAAGAGCGTCGGCCAGCGCCCCGGCGATGTGCTGATCTTCCTGCCCGGCGAGCGCGAGATTCGTGATGCTGCCGAGGTACTGCGTAAGGCCAACCTGCGCTTTACCGAAGTGCTGCCGCTGTATGCGCGGCTGACGCCGGCCGAGCAGCAGAAGATCTTCGCGCCCATGGCCGGGCGCAAGATCGTGCTGGCCACCAACGTGGCGGAAACCTCGCTGACGGTGCCCGGCATTCGCTACGTGATCGACAGCGGCACGGCGCGCATCAGCCGCTACAGCTACCGCGCCAAGGTGCAGCGCCTGCCCACCGAGGCGATTTCCCAGGCCAGTGCCAACCAGCGCAAGGGCCGTTGCGGGCGGGTCGAGCCGGGCATCTGCGTGCGCCTGTACAGCGAGGAGGATTTCCTCGGCCGGCCGAGCTTCACCGATCCGGAAATCCTGCGTACCAACCTGGCGGCGGTGATCCTGCAGATGCTCCATCTGCGCCTGGGCAGCATCGAAGATTTCCCCTTTATCGAGCCACCGGATGGCAAGGCCATCAGCGATGGTTTCAACCTCTTGCAGGAGCTTTCGGCGGTCAATCGAGAAGGCCAGCTGACGCCACTGGGTCGCCAGCTGGCGCGCCTGCCCATCGACCCGCGCCTGGGCCGCATGGTGCTCGAAGCGGCCAAGCTCGGCAGCCTGCCGGAACTGCTGATCGTCGCCAGTGCGCTGTCGGTGCAGGACCCGCGTGAGCGGCCGATGGACCGCCAGCAGGCGGCCGATCAGGCTCACGCGCAGTGGAAGGATGTCGATTCCGACTTCGCTGCGCTGATCAACCTGTGGCGCGGCTTCGAGGAAAAACGCCAGGAGCTGGGCTCCAACCCGCTGCGCACCTGGTGCAAGAAGAACTTCCTCAACTACATGCGCCTGCGCGAATGGCGCGATGCCCATCGCCAGCTGGTGCTGCTCGCCAAGGACCTGCAGCTGGCACCCGGCACGTCATCAGCTTCCCAAGCTCATGACGTGGGTAGGGTGGACAACGCCGCAGGCTTGTCCACCAAGGTGGACGGCTCCGGCCGTCCACCCTACGAAAAGGGCGAGCGTGTGGCGCCGACCACCGACACCAAGGTCAATGTGATCCTGCGCGAGCAGGCCGAGGCCAGTGAAGCCGCGCAGCGCGCCAAGGGTTACGCGGCGGTGCACAAGGCGATTCTCAGCGGCCTGCTCAGCCAGATCGGCCAGAAAGCCGAGGAGGGCGACTTCCTCGGTGCCCGCCAGCGGCGCTTCTGGGTGCATCCGTCGTCGGTGATCGGCCGCAAGAAGCCCAACTGGATCATGGCCGCCGAGCTGGTCGAGACCACCAAGCTGTTCGCCCGCCAGGTGGCGAAGATCGAGCCGGACTGGATCGAACCGCTGGCCGGCCACCTGATCAAGAAAAACCACCTCGAGCCGCACTGGGAGAAGAAGCGTGGCCAGGTGGTGGCGTACGAGCAGGTCACCCTGTACGGCATGATCGTGGTCGGCCGCCGCCCGGTGCATTACGGGCCCATCGATCCCGTGGCGTCCCGTGAGCTGTTTATCCGTGAAGGCCTGGTGCGCGGCGAAATCAACAGCCGCGCCAAGTGCCTGAACGCCAACCGCGTGCTGCTGGAAAAGCTCGACGAGCTGGAAGCCAAGGCGCGCCGCCGCGACATCCTGGCCGACGAGGAAACCCTGTTCGCCTACTACGAGGCGCGCATTCCAGGGGATATCTACCAGACCGCTACCTTCGAGAGCTGGTACAAGCGCGAAAGCGCCAAGGACCCGCAACTGCTGATGATGCGTGAGGAGGACGTGCTGGCCCGCGAGGCGCTGGAAGTCACCGCCGCGCAGTACCCGGACACCCTGCATGTCGGTGAGCTGCAATTGCCGCTGACCTACCACTTCGAGCCCAATCACCCGCGTGACGGCGTGACCCTGCGCGTACCGGCGCCGCTGTTGCCGCAATTGCCGGGCGAGCGCCTGGAGTGGCTTGTGCCGGGGCTGATCGAGGCCAAGGCCATCGATCTGGTGCGCGGCCTGCCCAAGGCCGTACGCAAGAACTTCGTGCCGGTGCCGGACTTCGTCGGCGCCGCCCTGAGCAAGCTCACCTTCGGCCAGGGCAGCCTGCCGGAAAGCCTGGCCCGCGAGCTGCAACGCATGACCGGCGCGCGGATCGACAACGAGGCGTGGGTCGAGGCCACCCGGCAGTTGGAAACCCACCTGAAGATGAACATCGAGGTGGTCGACACCCACGGCAAGCCGCTCGGCGAAGGCCGCGACCTGGCGGAGCTGACCGCGCGCTTCGCCGAGGCCAGCCAGGCCGCGTTGGCCGTCCCGCAAGCGGACAAGGTGCAGAAACCGGTGGAAGCCAAGGGCTTCGCCCAGGTTGCCGAGAAGACCCAGCAGAAGGTTGCCGGGCTGTCGATGACCGTATTCCCGGCGCTGGTGGAAGAAGGTGGCGTGGTCAAGGAAGGCCGCTTTCCGACCCAGGCGGAAGCCGAGTTCCAGCACCGCCGTGCGTTGCAGCGCCTGTTGCTGCAACAGCTGGCCGAGCCCGCCAAGTTCCTGCGCGGCAAGCTGCCGGGGCTGACCGAGCTGGGCCTGCTGCACCGCGAGCTGGGGCGCGTCGATGCACTGGTCGAAGACATTCTGCTGGCCAGCCTGGACAGCTGCATCCTCGACGGTGAGCAGCCGTTGCCCCGTGACGGCGCAGCCCTGGCCGCCCTGGCCGAGAAGAAGCGCGGCGCCTGGACCGAGCACGCCGAGAAGCTGGCGCGCCTGACCCTGGACATTCTCAAGCTGTGGCACGGCCTGCAGAAGCGCTTCAAGGGCAAGATCGACCTGGCCCAGGCCGTGGCGCTCAACGATATCAAGGCGCAGCTGGGCAACCTGGTGTACCCCGGTTTCGTGCGTGAAACTCCGGCCGAATGGCTTAAGGAAGTGCCGCGCTACCTCAAGGCCATCGAACAACGCTTCGACAAGATCGCCGCGCAACTGCAACGCGACCGGGTGTGGAGCGGCGAGCTGGCGGGTTACTGGGAGCAATACCAGGCGCGCCTTGGCAAACACCTGCAGGAAGGCAAACGCGACGCCGAACTGCAGACCTACCGCTGGATGCTCGAGGAATACCGCGTATCCCTCTGGGCCCAGCAGCTGGGTACCAAAATGGCCGTGTCGGACAAGCGCCTGAGCAAGCAGTGGAGCCAGGTGGAAGGCTGATGGGCTGACACGTTTGTAGCCCGGGTCGAGCATAGCGACACCGGGCTACGAAGCAGTCCTGCTTTGGCCTTTGTGGGAGCGCGCCATGCGCGCGAGATCACGGGCATGGCCCGTTCCCACAGGGGTAAGAAGTCCCATGAGATATGCGTGCGAGGTCTTAGGCGCGGCCGTCCACCTGGCCAACATCGCCTGTAATAAGCCCTCTGAAATTGCCGAGGAAGGGATATGGACGTGAAACCGTACAAGGATTTTCTCGAACTTCATGCGTTGCCTGCAGAAGTCATCCATGCGCTTGTCGACCGGGCGTGTGAGCTGGCGCAGTACTGGCGTGAGCGCAACATGCCGTCCACGCTGCGCGATAAGCGAGTGGGTTTGATAATCGACGATACGGGTTGGCGTAATACCACGGCCTTCGATCTGGGTGCGCAGGCCATGGGCGCTATCTGCGTTCAGATTCCGATCAGCCTCGGTTCGCGAGAGTCGATAGCGGATCTGGCGGGCTATCTGGACAACTGGTTCGATCTTCTCGTGGTACGCACAAAAGAACTCACGGCGTTGCAAGCGCTCGCCAGTGCAGCAGCCGCTCCGATCATCAATGCACGTACCCATGCCAACCATCCGTGCGAAACGCTGGGCGACCTGGCCTATATCAAGCATGTGAAAGGAACGCTGGAAGGTTTGAAGGTCGTTGTCATCGCCCCGGATGCGAACATTCTTCGCTCCTGGGTCGAGGCTTCCATCGCGCTGCCTATCCAGATCGTCCAGGTTTATCCGCAAGCCTGGCACTTCACGGATGCACAGTTGCTGAACGCCAATTTCGAAATCAGCTCGGATATCGCCCACGTGTTGGATGCTGACGTTATCGTCACCGACTGCCTGCCGAAAAATGCCCCGCAAGAGCAATTGCTGGACTACCAGGTATCGGCAGCGCTTCTTGATAAAGCCCGTAAGGATCTGCTCTTTCTAGCGTGCCCGCCGGTAACTCGCGGAGGCGAGGTGACCGCCGATGCGATGCTGCACAAGAGCTGTCGAAGTGTCGAAGCAAAGGCTTTTTTGCTTCATGCCCAGAATGCGCTGATGGAGTGGGCGGTTTCATAGGCGTCTCATGAGCTTTTCAGTCATCAGGGCAAGCGCCTCTGCTTCACGTTGCGCTATTGCGAACCGCGTTTCGCCATGCCACGGAGATAAGTGATGTCAGCGTTTTCACATGCATTGGTCATCGATGGCCAGCTTGTCTCAGCGGACAAGTCTGGGCCGCTCGTGCCCTGGTGGAGCTTCAGCAAAACCGTGCTGGCGGCGACTGCGCTGACCCTGGTGCGCGATGGGTTGGTGTCGCTTGATGAGGTCATGCCTGGCGGCCCCTTCACGCTGCGGCAACTGCTGAAGCACGAAGCCGGCCTGGCTGACTACGGTGAGCTTGCTGACTACCACGCCGCCGTTGCCCGTGGCGACCAGCCCTGGCCCGCCAACGAGATGCTCGAGCGCCTCGACGCGACGCGTCTGCGTTATCAACCTGGAGTTGGTTGGGGTTATTCCAATGTCGGCTATCTGTATATCGCCCGGCTGATCGAGACACTCACCGACACTCCGCTTGCGCAGGCCATCGAGCAGCGAGTATTGCAGCCTCTTGGCGTGCCAGGTGTTCGCCTGGCCAAGACGCCGGCGGATCTGCGCGGCGTCGATATGAGCAGTGCCGCCGCTTATCACCCCGGCTGGGTTTATCATGGCCTGCTGGTTGGCCGTGTATGCGATGCAGCGCTGCTGCTGGACCGGCTGCTGGACACGAACTTGCTACCGGAAATGCTGCGGGCCGAGATGCAGGCGCGGCGTGTATTGGGTGGCCCGCTTGCAGGGCGCCCATGGCTGGTAGCGGGTTATGCCCTGGGCTTGATGCAGGGCGATGTGGCGGGCGGCCTGACCCTCGGTGGCCACACCGGCTGTGGGCCGGGTAGCGTGGTTGCGGTGTATCGCTGCGTCACGGCTGCGGGCACGGCGACGTGTGCGGTATTCGGCAAGGACGCTAGCGAAGGGGATGTGGAGGCTGAAATGGTCGCCTTGGTTCGCCGCGGGCTTCTGGATGACCGCACCGTCGCTATCTGCTGTGATTCGTAGCCCGGCTCCAGCGTAGCGATACCCAGGCTACCAGGCAGATTCGCTTGTGCTTTTATGGGAGCGCGCCATGCGCGCGAAATTACGGATGCACGCTTCTGTACCGTTGCAACTATCGCGCAGATCCGTAGGGCGGATGCCGCTTTTACGTCCGCCACAGTGGATTGACGCAGCGCGATCCGCCCTACAGGCCTGAGTCGGTTTTATTGAGCGCTGCGAGGTTGGCCGTGGGCGGTGCTTCGGCCGTATCACACCTGCTCCGACATCGGCTTGTGTTCGCCCTTGGTCCACAATTGCTGCCGCCAATTGTTCGCCATGTTCAGTTGGTGCAAGCCACCCCCCGAGCTATCACGTGGAGCGTCGCGGGCAGCGACTCGTGCAAGCAATTCCGCACCGATATCGATGGTTTGCGCGTAGTTGGCGCGGTTGAAGTCTCTGCCCAGGCTGAGCCGCTCGACCTCGAACAGGGCGATCTGTGCGTCGGCCAGGTCATTGGCCTGTTTTACCAGGTCGTCCGATCCATTCAGGGCTCCCAGCAGGCGATCTTTTTGATCGGCGCTCAGCGTCTCTGCATTGGTCAATACGAGCGCTCCCGTCGCATCGACACTGAAGCCGAAATCGGCACCTTTCAGGTCGGGCTGAGTGCTGGTGATGGTTTCCAGCAGGCGAGTGTAGGTCTGCTCGATCGTCGAGGAGATCGCGCTCAACTGCAGGTTCGCCGTTTTCATGGCCTGCGCTTGTGTTTCCAGGGCCTGTTTGGCGACCGCCGCAGGGTCTTGCCGCAGGCTGGCGCTCAGCGTCTGTTGGTCCTGCTCGCTCAATGCTCCGGGAGTGTGAAACTTCACGCCTTCAGAAAGGCTGGTCGTACTGCGCGTTTTTGCTGTTTCTGTGTAGGCCTGAAACTTGTCCAGGGCCTCTTGGCTGATCTGCACCCTGGTGCGCTCGGCCAGCCCGGCGCTGCCGGGACCGGCAATGGGATCGTTTTCGGCGCTGGTGCCTGCCGCCTGGCCTGGCGGGGTGCGCCACAGAGCAATTGTGTGTGAATTGGCAGCGGCGGAAAAAGTGAGTGAATCACTCATGTCCCTTGTATCTCCTGTTCGTCCTTGCCCGGTCAGCCTTTGCTACTGGCGATTGCCCATGCATTACCTGCATAGCGGCCGCGTTGCCCGGTTCTTTAATAAATCCGCTTGATACTGCAGTGGCGGGACCATAAGCCGAATCCATCCGTCACGTGCGGCGCGAGGCACCCGGCGCCAGACCTTCAGGATTTATTTCCTTTGTGCGTGGTCATTCACGGTGGATCTATTGCTGCGTCGTCATGCTTGTTCAGCGATATGACCACCTACCTGCGTACACATAAGGAGTATGTGATGGAAATGAAGATACTGGCCAGCGGTATTGGCGCCGCGCTGCCCAAGACCAGCATTGGTTTCAGCCTGTTCAGTGGCGTTTATATCCAGCTAAGACGTTCCAGCAGCGACCAGCCGCAGACCTTCGGCATCGCCTCCGGTCCCGAGATCGGTGGCAACAGCGGCACGTTGATCGCCGGCCATATCGAAACGGCGTGGATGAAGATCGACACCACCAAGCACGCCTGGTTGTGCAGCCGCTCTTCGCTGGTTGGCAAGTTGGGCGAGGTGGAACTGAAGGGCACACTGGCATTCAGCGGTACCGTGGACGTGAATTTCACCATCTTCGATGCGAACAACGAGTCCACCTTCTCGCTCAGCCGCATCAAGGTCGAGTCCAAAGGTGGGCAACTGGCGGACACCAAGATTCGTGGCGTGATCAAGGACATGATGGGCAAGACCCAGAACGGGAGCGCGCTCTGTGCACAGCCGTGACGTGGGTCGCTTCCCCCGCCTGAAGACCCTCTGCAACCTGATCCTGCTCGTGCTCCAGCTGATTACCGTGGCGGCGTATTGGGGGCTTGTCGAGGCAAGGCCCGATTACATGGCCATCAGCCAGGGGCTTTACCCGGACAGCGCGCTGCTGATGAACAGCCAAGTCGCCGACTGGTTGGTATCCACGCCGGCGTTTCTGGCCGTGGCATTGGTGTTTGCAGGAAGTGTCGCCAAGGAGTTTTTCGGGCTTTCCAAGGGGCGGCGGATCCTGCTCAACCTGGTGCTGCTGATCGCGCTGGCGGCGGTGTTCGGCCTCGCGGCTTCGCAGCTTCACCCGGGGGTTTGAGAGTCGCTAGCCGGGGGCAGGGTGTCGCGCCTGGTTGTCCACCCTTTGCGGCGTGGGCCATAGCAACTGACTCACGCCATATCGCTCTGCCCAAACTCTTCGGCCAGAAAGTCGATCAGCGTGCGCACCGACGGTAATAGACCGCGGCGTGACGGGAAGATGGCATGGACGATGCCGCATTTGGGTTCCCAGCCCGGCAGCATTTCCACCAGGGTGCCGGCGTCCAGATCCTCGCGCACGGCCACCCTTGGTACGTGGGCGATGCCGACGCCGGCCAGGGCGCCGTGGCGCAGGGCGATGAGGTCGTCGGTGACCATGCGCGGGCGGTGGGGGATGAGCAGCTTGCCGTCGCCCGGGCCGAACAGTTCCCACTGGTACTCACGCTGCGAGCCACCCCAATGCAGGCTCGGTAGCGCGCTCAAGTCGCTGGGCTGGAATTTCTTCGGTAGCTGTTCGAGGAAATCCGGGCGGCCGACCAGGCACTGGCGGCTGTTGCCCAGCACCTTCATCACCATGTCGGTATTTTCCAGCGGCGGGAAGCGCACACGCAGGGCGATATCGAAGCCTTCGTGGAGCACGTCGACGCGCCGGTTGGTGCTCTCGATAAACAACTCCACCGCCGGGTAACGCAGCATGAAGCGGGTCAGCATCGGCCCGACCCAGGAATTGAGCAGGGTGGTCGGGCACGCCAGGCGCACCAGGCCGCGTGGTTCGCTGCGGTTGCGCTCGATCACCTCGGCAGCGCCTTCGGCCTCCACGCGCATGGCCACGCAGCGTTGGTAGTACTCCTGGCCGATCTCGGTCAGCGAGCAGTGGCGGCTGGTGCGCTGCAGCAGGCGTACACCGAGACGCTCTTCGAGCAGGGCAATGCGCCGGCTCAGCTTGGACTTGGGAATATCCAGCGCGCGACCGGCCGGGGCGAAGCCGCCGTGCTCCACCACCTGGGTGAAGTAGTAGAGCGTGTTGAGGTCTTCCATGGGGTTACCGTTCTGAAAATGGAACGCTTGAGGCGATTTTTGCCGTCTGGTGCGAGATGGGTGTCGAATTTAATCTTTCCCACATGCGGCGACAACTGCAAACCACCCAAACGAATCAGCCAAATGAATCGGCAACCACCCAAGAAAGAGGATCGCACCATGACCAACTCCATCGCCTACAACCGCCTGGACAAAGACAACGCCGCCGTTCTGCTGGTCGACCACCAGGCCGGTCTGCTGTCGCTGGTACGTGACATCGACCCGGACAAGTTCAAGAACAACGTGCTGGCCCTGGCCGATATCGCCAAGTTCTTCAACCTGCCGACCATCCTCACCACCAGCTTCGAAACCGGCCCCAACGGCCCTCTGGTTCCCGAGCTGAAGGAGATGTTCCCGGACGCGCCGTACATCGCCCGCCCTGGCCAGATCAACGCCTGGGACAACGAAGACTTCGTCAAGGCAATCAAGGCCACCGGCAAGAAGCAACTGATCATCGCCGGCGTGGTGACCGAAGTCTGCGTGGCGTTCCCGGCGCTGGCGGCCATCGAGGAGGGCTTCGACGTGTTCGTGGTCACCGACGCTTCCGGCACCTTCAACCAGATCAGCCGCGACTCGGCCTGGCAGCGCATGACCGCCGCCGGCGCGCAGCTGATGAACTGGTTCGCCGTGGCCTGTGAGCTGCACCGCGACTGGCGCAACGATGTGGAAGGCCTGGCGAAGATCTGCTCCGATCACATCCCGGACTACCGCAACCTGATGACCAGCTACGCCGCGCTGACCGGCAACAAGTAAGCCTGGCTCCTCCGCAAAGGCACCTCCTGCAGGTGCCTTTTCGCGTTGCCTTGGAAACCTCGCCGACGCAGCGGCAGCACGGCGTTTCGCTTGCCCGCCCCTGACACACCCGCTCATCAATCGCCTGCCAGACCACAGGGCCGTTAGCCCGAACCTTTCGCGAAATGGCTTCGTCGTACCAGAACGAGCCACGTGCAGGAGAGGGATATGCTGACTGATCCAAAGACCCGTTATCGACCTTACACAGACGCGTCCGGAGGCTGGGGATCGGCCAAATCGGTGGCGGGCATCCTGTTGCGTGAACAGGCGGTGTTGAAGATCGGCGCGGCGCTGCTCAAACAGAACAAGCCCGATGGTTTCGCCTGCGTGAGCTGCGCCTGGGCCAAGCCGGGCGATACCCACCCGCTGGAGTTCTGCGAGAACGGCGCCAAGGCCACGGCCTGGGAACTGACGGCCAAACGCAGCAGCCCGGCGTTCTTCG
The DNA here is from genome assembly GCF_031119625.1 of Pseudomonas sp. G34. Classification (GTDB taxonomy): domain Bacteria; phylum Pseudomonadota; class Gammaproteobacteria; order Pseudomonadales; family Pseudomonadaceae; genus Aquipseudomonas. The sequence continues at coordinate 108,525 of NZ_JAVHZV010000016.1, read as the reverse complement.
CCGAGCACAGTGTCAGCGAGTTGCGCGGCTGGTCGGCCCATGCCCTGGAACAGCACGGCCGGCTGACCCATCCGCTGCGTTACAACCCGGGTACCGACCGCTACGAGGAAACCAGTTGGGAAACCGCCTACCAGCAGATCGGCGCCAGCCTGCGTGCGCTGCAGCCAGACGAGGTGGTGTTCTACGCCTCCGGGCGCGCCTCGCTGGAGGCCTCGTTCATGTACCAGCTGTTCGCCCGCGCCTATGGCAGCAACAACCTGCCGGACAGCTCCAACATGTGCCACGAGAGCACCTCCGTGGGCCTGCAGGAGAGCATCGGCGTGCCGGTGGGTACGGTGACGCTTAACGATTTCGAGCACACCGATTGCCTGCTGTTCTTCGGCCAGAACGTCGGCAGCAACAGCCCGCGGATGCTCCACCAGTTGCAGGAAGCGCGGCAGCGCGACGTGCCGATCATCACCTTCAATCCGCTCAAGGAGCGTGGCCTGCAGGCGTTCGTCAACCCGCAGTCGCCGGGCGAGATGCTCGGCCCCAATTCCACGCAGATCAGCACTCAGTACCACCAGGTGGCCATCGGCGGTGATACCGCGGCCATCGTTGGCGTCAGCAAGGCGCTGCTGGATCTGCACGATGCAGCATTGCAGCGCGGCGAGCCGGGTGTGTTGGATGAGGCGTTTATCGCCGAGCACACCCACGGCGCCGACGAATTCATCGCCTATGTCCGCCGGCAGCAATGGGCCGAGCTGGAAGCCATCACCGGCCTCAAGCGTGCGGCCATGGAAGCCACGGCGCTGGTCTATGCGCAGTCGCAGCGGGCGATGATCGTCTATGGCATGGGCCTGACCCAGCACCGCCAGGGCGTGCAGAACGTGCAGATGCTGGTGAACCTGCTGTTGCTGCGCGGCAACATCGGCAAGCCGGGCGCCGGCATCTGCCCGGTGCGCGGCCATTCCAACGTGCAGGGCCAGCGCACCGTCGGCATTACCGAGGATCCGGCCAAGGTGCCGGTCGAGCTGATCGAGCAGCACTTCAAATTCAAGGTGCCCGAGCAGATGGGCCTGAACACCGTGGATGCCTGTACGGGCATGCTGGAAAACCGCGTGCGCGGCTTCGTCAGCCTGGGCGGCAACTTTCTGCGCGCGGTGCCGGATACCACGCTGATCGAACCGGCCTGGCAGCGCCTGGCGCTCAACGTGCAGGTGGCCACCAAACTCAATCACTCGCATCTGCTGCCTGGCGAGCAGGCCTGGCTGTTGCCGTGCCTGGGGCGGATCGAGATCGACCGCCAGGAGGGTATCGAGCAGAGCCACAGCACCGAAGACAGCACCGGCTGCATCCACGGCTGGCGCGGCAGCAGTGAGCCGGCCAGCGAACACCTGCGTTCGGAGCCGGCGATCATCGCCGGGCTGGCGCGTGCCACGTTGAGTGGTGAAGTGGCGATCGACTGGGATGCCTGGCGCCGCGACTACGGGCTGGTGCGCAAGGCCATCGCCACTATCTACCCGGAAACGTTTCACGACTTCGAGGCGCGTATGTGGCAGCCCGGCGGGTTCCATCGCCCGCTTGGCGCCGTGCAGCGCCAGTGGGCAACGCAGAGCGGCAAGGCGCAGTTCGCCACGCCGCAACGGTTGATCGTCGACGATGACGTGAACGGCCCCTATGGCCGGCGCGACGTGCTGCAACTGATGACGATCCGCAGCAACGACCAGTTCAACACCACCATCTATGGCTACGACGACCGCTTCCGCGGCGTGCACGGCACGCGCTCGGTGATCTTCATGAATACCGACGATATCGTGCGCCTGGGCCTGGCGAGCGGTGACTGGGTGGATGTGACCACCGCGGTGGAGCCCGAGGTCGAGCGGCGTGTCGGGCCGCTGCAGATTCTCGCCTACGACATTCCCCAGGGCTGCTGCGCGGCCTACTACCCGGAGTGCAACCCGCTGGTGCCGCTCTGGCACCACGCCGAGCGCAGCAAGGTGCCGGCAGCCAAATCGATTCCCGTGACGCTGAGCCTTAGCACCGCGGTGGCGCCCGGAGATGCGCGGCCGACGCTGATCGCCAGCCAGCGCTGAGCGGTTCTCCGCGTCGCTCGGTGGAACAAGCGAAACGGCCGTGCTAGAGCGGCTCATGCCCGCTGCTCGGACGGGTTGAACTTCGAACGGCGGGCTTTCCTCCCAACTGGTAACGCAGGCGATTGATGCCTGCGGCGATTGCGCTTCACACGTGGCGGCAACCGTGAATCCACCAGCAACCTGCAGGAGAATCCGATGACCCGCAATACCAGCAACCAGTTCGCCATGCAGAACCCGTTGACCCAGTATCCACAGCCCGAATTTCCGGCACAGCACCAGACCGAGCCGGGCCTGGATCTGAACATGACCCCCGAACCGGACCATGGCGAAGAGAGCTATGTCGGTTTCGGGCGCCTGGCCGGGCGCAAGGCGCTGATCACCGGCGCCGACTCCGGGATTGGTCGTGCCACTGCCATCGCCTATGCCCGCGAGGGTGCCGACATCGTGCTCAACTACCTCCCCGAGGAAGAGCCGGACGCCCAGGAGGTGATCAAGCTGATCGAGGCCGAGGGCCGCCGCGCGGTGGCCATTCCCGGCGACCTGAAGGACGAAGCCTTCTGCGTGTCGCTGGTGCGCGATGCGGTCGGCGCCCTTGGCGGCCTGGACATTCTGGTCAATGTGGCCGGCAAACAGATCACCCAGAAGCATATTTCCCAGATCACCACCGAGCAGTTCGACCACACCTTCAAGACCAACGTCTATGCCATGTTCTGGTTGTGCAAGGCAGCAGTGGCGCATATGCCGCCAGGTGCGGCGATCATCAACACGGCGTCGATCCAGTCCTACGATCCGTCCGGCACGCTGCTCGACTACGCCACCACCAAGGCGGCCATCGTGGCGTTCACCAAGGCGCTGTCGAGCCAGGTGATCGAGCAGGGCATCCGCGTCAATGCGGTCGCGCCGGGGCCGATCTGGACCGTGCTGCAGCCCACCGACGGTCAACCGCCAGAGAAAATCCCCACCTTCGGCTCCCAGGTGCCGATGAAACGCCCGGGCCAGCCGGCCGAATGCGCGCCGTTGTACGTGCTATTGGCCTCCCAGGAGTCCAGCTACATCACCGGCGAAACCTTTGGGGTTACCGGCGGCAATCCGCTGCCGTAATGCCCTGTGGCCCGCAGTACGCCCGCTGCGGGCCCGTTTCGCCCATTTTCGCGGAGGTGCGCCATGACCCTTCACGTCGTTCACTTCACGGCACCGATCAATTCCCACACCTGCGGGCAACTGATCGACAGCTGCACCAAGGCATTGCAGCAGGGCGCCAGCCGCATCGTCCTGAAGATCGCCACCATGGGTGGCGAGTGCAGCTACGGTTTTTCCCTGTACAACTTCCTGATCTCGCTGCCCGTTCCGGTGCATACCCATAACCTGGGTACCGTCGAGTCGATGGGCAATATCATCTTCCTGGCCGGGCAGCGGCGCACGGCCTGCGCCTACAGCAAGTTTCTCTTCCACCCCTTTCACTGGACGCTCAACGGCTCGGTGGATCATGCGCGCATGGCCGAATATGCCATGAGCCTGGATTACGACATGCACCTGTACCGACGCATCGTCGAGGAGCGCACCGGTGGCGCCCGTGAGCCGCTGGATGTGGTGGCCTGCCTGACTGCCTCACCGCGTATCGTCGATGCCGAACAGGCCCTGGGGGCCGGCCTGATCGATGAGGTGGACTGCCTGACGGCCCAGGCGGATGCCGTGCAGTGGGTGGTGCATTCCTGAGCGACCATCGTGTTGTCGCGCAGGCGCTGAGCCTGGCGCGAAGCGAGGGTGGCCATGGCGGGATGACGACGGGGCCTGCGCCATTCTCCGTTTGGCGTGGCTCCCGTGCCATGGCCGGGAGCGCAATCTTCTCGGCTTATTCCTCGAGCTTGCGGCGGGCTTGCTCCGATGCCTGTTTGATCTTTTCCGCTTCCTGTTCCTTGGTCTTGATCGAGGTTGGGGTGATGGCCCGGTCGACCGCTTCGGTCTTCTCGCCAGGGCGCTGGTTTTGCTTTTTCACGACGTTGACGTTCTCGCCTTCCACGTCCTTGGCAGGGCTGTTGGGTGGCGTCTGGTCGATGGGGGTCTGGCTCATGGGCGCGTTCCTTTTGGCTGGATGGGCAGAGGGCTGATCACGCAGCCCGTGCTAGTTACGAGGCCTCGACTGGCCGTTGAGTTCGGATAATCGACGTCTGTATCCGGATGCTTCAAATGCGCGCTTTTCCGGCCCCCGGGGCGCAGAAAACCGGAATCTATGGGCGCGCGCCGAATCGAATCCAGGGACAGTCGACAATCACGCTACGGAGAACGACATGGGCGAATTCAGGATTTATCTCGACGACCAACTGCTGTGTGCGACCACTTCACCGGTGCTGGCGCAAGCAGCCTGGAACCGTGCCTCACGTGATGCCCGCGTGGCCGAGAAGGGCGGCTCGGTGCGCGCCTACGAAGGTGAAGTGACCGTGGCGGAGATGCGCCCCGAGCCGCGGGTGGGCCACCCATGGCCCGATGGTCGTGATCACCAGCCCGATCTGCGTGACGTGTGGGACAGCCTGTTGCGCGTGTTCAGGCAGCAGGGCCTGGATGATCAGGCACTCACCGGCGCGCTCAACCGCTTCGGGCTCACCACGGCAAGTGTGGAAGCCTCGGTACAGGATCAGTTGGACGGTCGCACGGTGCCGACGGCGGCCGAACTGGTGGTACTGCTCGATGCCGTTTACCAGGATCGCCAACGCCAGCCCCAGGCTTGAGCCTCAGGGCAGGCGCAGCTTGTTCACGCAATGGCGCGTGAACAACTCGGGCTTTTCCAGGCGTATGCGCTCTTCGATCAGTTCGATAATGGTGAAAACCTCCGTTGGAGTCAGCGATGTTCTGCAGGGAATATCGCGTACTTCTAGGGAGGTTTGCGAATCCACTTCCGAAAGTCGCACGACCATGTGCGTCGGCGACTCCAATGACACCTGTACAACCAATGGCTGGAAATAGTTGTACAGCAATGCAGCAGCGTCCAGGAATCTCATCTTTGCCACAACTATTGCTCTCGGTATTACTCCCTTATTAGTGGCATAGTGGATGAACGATACGTATTGTCAATCACCGTTACTTACTTTGTTCCGGCGAGGTGGGTGGTTTTGGCATGCCCCGCGGGCCGGCATATCCCCAGATGATCAAACCGATTACCGGCAATAGCACGATAATCAATGCCCACATCAGGCGCGTATTCAGAGGCTTGTCGCTGCGCCACAGATTCATGATGGTGACCAGGTCAACGAAGGCGATGACGACGAATGCGCCGAGCCAGAAAAGCAGCGAAGGATCGCCCATGGCGGATCTCCTTTCTTTGCGGCGAAGGCCCGTGGGTTCGGGTGTTCGCGGGGTGGTAGAGCGGCGTTGATGGCGCTCGCCGACAGCGGGGTCGGCGCTCGCTCGAGCGCCCGGCGGCCTGACAGTGCACCGGCGCTGTTTATTTCGAAGTGTCGCTAGTTGATTAAGTTCGCTCGAAAAGATGGTCGGCCCTATGGCATTACACGTTAGGCCGAGTTGATGACGGAGAAGACGTGCAGGATGCCCGTGCACGACGACCCGGTTCATGCAAAGTGCAAGACCTTTGCACAAGCGCAAGCGGCGCGATATTCAATAAAACCGGCATATTCATTTAATGGCTGAAGTTGGCATATGTGATGCACCTCCCCGAGGGCAGCAATGACTAACTGCCCACGGCCAATAAGAGGATCGCCAAATGAATACTGCCAACCTCGACCAACTAAGTGTTGCATTGCCCGATCATACGGTTTCCATCACCCCGCGCCCGGATGGCATGTACCTGCTGTGCATCAGCCGGGAAGGCGAGAACATTTTCCTCAAGGCGGTCGACAAGCTGGCCGTGGATACCGAAGACGGTGCCCGCGCGCTGCAGCGCGAGATCCTGCGCGACCGCAAGCTGGTCAGCGGCGAGGTGAACTGGAAGGGCACTGGCGCGCAATGGGTGTCGCGCAAGTTGCCGACCTTCACCGGTGCACCGGTGAACCCCACCGCTGCCAAGATGATGTGGTCACGCCGCAACCTGGATGCCCTGCATTGATTGCCAAAAAAAGCCCCGTCGATTCGGGGCTTTGTGCGTGGCGGTGAAGGTGAGCACGACAGCCGAGGCGCTGCCCGCCGATGAATTGAAGGCACAGCTGGAAGCGGCCTTTCTGCCCTGGCTGTGCCGATGCACGATCACCCACGAGGATGAGCTGGTGGTGCAGATCCGGGATCCTGCCAGCGCTGATGTGCTGTTGCAGGTGCTCGGTCGGCCTGTGTCGAGCCTGCGCAGGGCTGGAGAGTTGCAGCGCTTTATCCTGCAGCTGCGTCAGGAGTTGCAGGAGCGCGCTCGCCTCGATGCGGCGAGCCCGGATGCCTAAGCCTTGCCCAGCAGGCGCGAGGCATCGAAGCCCATGCGCATGTTGCCCCAGTGGCGGCCTTCGAAGAAGAACGGCACGTCGATCTCGGTCATGATTTCGCCGGTGTCGCGCAGGTAGGTCTGCAGCAGGAAGCGCTGGGTATTGCTCGCCGCACGCAGGCCTACGGGGTCGGAGAACATGCGCTTGTTGCGGCACACCGGCAGGTCGACGGCACGGTCGCCGGTGGGCGCCTTGGATACCCAGCTGTTGTTCACCGGGCAGTAGCCCTTGGTGTCGACGATAAAGGTGACGATGCCGCCGGGCGTGCCCTTGGTCAGCCGGTCGATCTCTTCCTGGCAGATCTGGGCGAAACGTTCGGTGTAGCCGGTCATGTATTGCTTGGGGTCGGTGTTGGCGATCAGCTTGTAGTTCTGGTCGAACAGGTTCACCCCTTCACGCTGCAGCGTCGCCAGGCGCGCCTGCAGGGCGTCGCGGCACTGGGTGGCGCGGGTGATGGCGGCATCGAGCTCGCCCTCGCCGAGCACGAAACGGCCCAGCAATGTCTGCACCCGCTCGGCAACCGCGGACAGATCCCGCGTGGCGGTAGCCGAACGCTGCATGCGCTGGTCGATGGCCTGGCTGTCGGCGTGAATCTGGGTGACGCGGTCATTGATGCCGGTGTTGGCATCGGCCACCTGCTGGATGTGCTCGGCGATCTCCGCCAGCTTGCCGTTGGTGGACTCGAAATCGCTGATCATGGTCTCGAAGTGGCCCGTGGCCCGCTCGACCACCACCTGGGTTTCCCGGGCGCTCTGGCTGATGCGCGCGGTCTGCTCGTGGGTGGTGCTGACCTCCTTGAGCATGGCGTCGATGTTCTGCGAGATGTCGCCGGTGGCGCGGCTGACGTTCTGCGCCAGGGTACGCACCTCGTCGGCGACCACCGCAAAGCCGCGGCCGCTTTCCCCGGCCCGGGCCGCTTCGATGGCCGCGTTGAGGGCCAGCAGGTTGGTCTGCGAGGAAATCTGCTGGATCAGCCCGACCACTGACTTGATGTTCGAGGAGCGCTCATTGAGCGCCGAAACCAGGGTGCTGAATTCGTTGAGGCTGCTGGAGATGGCGCTGATGTTGCCGGTGACTTCCAGCAGTTCGGCGTAGGAGTCCTGGGCCATGCCCAGGTTGTGCGCGGTGGTGCTGGAGATCGCCTGGGTCTGCTGCGAGACCTCTTCGATGCGGCCGACGGCGCTGTTGCTCTCGCTCATCACTTCATTGGCGAAGCGCGCCTGGTGGGTGGCGCTGTCGCTGGAGTCGCTGATGTTCTTCAAGGAACGGGCGGACTCGACGGCGATCTGTACGGTCAGCGCCTGCACATTGCTGATGATCTCGCGCTGCTTGGCCAGGAAGCGGTTGCAGGTGCTGGCCAGGGTGCGGATTTCATCGTGGGTGAGCAGGGGCAGGTCGCGGGACAGGTCGCCTTCACCGCTGGCGATTTCTTCCAGGGCACGGGTCATGTTGTCGACCGGGCGCACGATCAGGTGGCGGAAGTACCAGACCATGAAGCTGACCATGGCCAGGGTAAACAGCGCGCTGAGCGCCAGGGCGGTGCCCAGCGTGTCGAGCTTGCCTTCCACCTGCGCTAGCAGCGCCGGGTCGAGTTGTGCGCCGTGCAGCAGTTGCACGATGTCGGCACGCAGGCTGAGGGCCACCCAGACCAGCAGGCCGCTGACCAGCACGAGCAGGAACAGGCTGGATAATTTCTTGGTCAGGGTATCGAAAAAGTGCATTTCGATGGAATCGTACAGCGACTTTAACGACTGCATGTTGCAGCTCCTGACAGAGAAAAGATCCTTGGATTTCCACTACTTCGACCGGCCACGCGCAACCTTTAGTCAAAATCGTTCAGGTTGGCGACCTTTACCTACGGTGGTGAATGTGGCAGGGGCGCGCAGTGTAGTGCGTCGCCTGCCGAGGATAAAGCGTTCAGCATACAAAAAAATGACGTCAAATCTGCTTGCTGGAACGCCGCCACCGGCGCCGTGCCGGTGGCGGCCGTTTCGCTCGGGCCAAAGGGGCTCAGGCGCGCCTGCCGAACTCCGCCTGTTGGGCGGTCCAGCCGGCCACCCGTTGGCTGAGCGAGAGGCCCAGGCCAGGGCGGTTCGGCACCCGCATGCGGCCATCGCGGGTTTCCAGGCGCTCGTTGAACAGCGGCTCCAGCCATTCGAAGTGTTCCACCCAGGGCTCGGTCGGGTAGGTGGCGGCCAGGTGCACATGCAGCTCCATGGCGAAGTGCGGGGCGAGCATCACGCCGGCCTGTTCGGCCATGGCGGCGATCTTCAGGAACGGGGTGATACCACCGACCCGTGGGCCGTCCGGCATCAGGTAGTCGGCGCCGCGGGCTTTGATGAATTCGGCGTGCTCGGCCACGCTGGTGAGCATCTCACCGGTGGCGATCGGCGTGTCGAACGCGGCGGCCAAGGCGGCGTGGCCTTCGGCGTCGTAGCAGTCCAGTGGCTCCTCGATCCACACCAGGTTGAATTCCTCGAACCTGCGGCACATGCGCTGGGCAGTGGGGCGGTCCCATTGCTGATTGGCGTCGACCATCAGCGGGAAGTCGTCGCCCAGGTGCTGGCGAATGGTGGCGACGCGGTGCAGGTCGAGGGCCGAATCGGGCTGGCCGACTTTCAGCTTGATGCCGCCGATGCCTTTGTCCCGCGACAGGTCGGTGTTCACTTTCAACTGATCCAGTGGCGTATGCAGGAAGCCGCCGGAGGTGTTGTAGCAGCGCACCGAGTCGCGCTGGGCGCCGAGCAGGCGGGCCAGGGACAGGTTGGCGCGTTTGGCTTTGAGGTCCCACAGGGCCACGTCGAAGGCGCCGATGGCCTGGGTCGACAGGCCGCTGCGACCCACCGAGGCGCCGGCCCAGCACAGTTTGGTCCACAGCTTCTGGATGTCGCTGGGGTTCTCGCCGAGCAGCGCCGGGGCGATTTCCTGGGCATGGGCGAACTGGCCGGGGCCGCCGGCACGTTTCGAATAGCTGAAGCCCAGGCCGCGGTGGCCGTCCTTGCTCTCGATCTCCACGAACAGCATGGCGATCTCGGTCATCGGCTTCTGCCGGCCGGTCAGCACCTTGGCATCGCTGATCGGGTTGGCCAGGGGCAGGAACACCGAAGCCACGCGTACCCAGGCGATCTGATCCTGGTCCGCGCAGCCTTGGAAAGGGGTGTGGTCACTCACGCTGATTACCTCGCTCGACGTTATCGTAGGGGCCGCCAGCGGCTGGAAACTGCTGGCGTGACCCTGGACGTTAAGCTGATTGGGTAATCATTCAAGCCTGTAGTGGCGCGCCTTCTTGAGGCGCCTGTCGCGGTTCGAGAAGCCGGCAGCCACGGCTTTTGCAGGCCATGGCTGCCGGCGGCGCTCAACCAAGAATGGCGTTGAACAGCAGAAGCGTCAGCAGCGAGGTGAGCCAGCCCAGGGTGGTGGGCACCGACCAGGTGAGCAACTGATGCTTGGCGTTCTTCACGCCCAGCATGCGGTTGACCACCCAGAAGTAGCTGTCGTTGAAGTAGCCGAAGACCATCGAACCAATGGCGGCGGCCTGGGCGGCGAACACCATGTTCACATCGGGGATGGTCGCCAGGATCGGCGCAGAGATCGACGCACCGGTGATCATCGCCACGGTGCCGCTGCCCTGGATAAGGCGCACCAGCGAGGCGATCACGAAGGGGATCAGCACCGCCGGCAACGGCAGCGTCGCCACCCATTCGCCCATGTACTGGCCGGCGCCGCTGTCACGCAGCACGGCGCCCAGGGCGCCACCGGCGCCGGTCACCAGCAGGATGATCCCGGCGCTTTCCACACCCTTTTCCATCTCGGCGATCACTTCATCGCGGGGACGACGCGGCACCAGGCCATAAAGGGCGACGACCACGCCCAGGCCGACCGCGATCACCGGGTTGCCGAGAAAGGCCACGGTCTGGCCGAGCAGGCTCTGCTGCAAGGTGCTGCCGGCATCCAGCTTGGCGACCACGCCGATCAGGGTGTTGGCGAAGATCAGCAGAATCGGCAACAGGATCGGCAGCATCGACAGCCACAGCGGCGGCAGCTCGGCTTCACGCTCGTCCGCGCGCTGCAGCACGTCGCGATAGGCCACCGCCGGATCGACGGGCGCCTGGCCGCTCTGGGCGATCATCGCCTCGATGCGCGGCCCCATGAAGCGGGCGTAGGCGACCAGCACGAAGGTAGCGGGCAATGTGAACACCACGCCCCAGAACATCATCAGGCCGACATCGATATTGAAGATCCCGGCGATGCCCAGCGGCCCCGGGGTTGGCGGCACCGCGTGGTGGGTGAGCATCAGGCCGCCGGCCAGGGCGATGCCCAGGGTCAGCATGGATTTGCCGGTGTTGCGCGACAGCGCGCGCACCAGCGGATTGAGGATGACGAATGCCGAATCGCAGAAGATCGGTACCGAGACGATGTAGCCGGTGACCATCATCGCCCACTCTTCACGCTTGTTGCCCAGCCAGCGCACGAAACTGTAGGCCATGCGTTCGGCCGCGCCGGAGACTTCCAGCAGGCGGCCCATCATCACCCCGAAGCCGATCACCAGGCCGATGGTGGACAACGTGGTGCCGAAGCCGGTGGTGATCGATTTGACCAGGGCATCGGGCGCCATGCCGCCGACCAGGCCGGAGATGGACGCGGCGATGATCAAAGCCAGCAGCGCGTGGATACGGGTCTTGAGCACGAGCACGATGAGCACGACGATGGCCAGAACCAGGCCAACCATCAGCTGTGGCCCGGCGATGGAGGTTGCTTGCATGGTGGATTCCTCTTGTTGTTATTAGATGCAACGGTTGCGGCGCTGGCCGCGTTGGCTAACGACTCATGTCGCGTTGGTGAGCCCTGATCACCGCGTCGAAGTCCTGGTCGGCGGTGAAGCCCAGTTCACGCGAGCGGGTGATGTCGAAGTCGCCGGGCCAGCTGCACACGATGCGCTGGATGCGCTCGTCCGGCTCATGGCTGACCCGCTGGCGCGCCGCTTCGCCGCCAACCCGGGCGAGGCTGTCGAGCATCTCGCTGACCCGCACGCTGATGCCCGGCAGGTTGAGCGTGCGGCGCTGGCCGAGGGCCTCGGCCTCCAGGCGCGCGGCATGAATCAGGTTGGCGATCACCGTGCCGGGCGAGGACAGCCACAGGCGGGTGTCGAGCGGCACCGGGCAGTTGCTGGCCTGGCCGGCCAGCGGTTCACGCAGGATGCCGCTGGCGAACGACGAGGCGGCGGCGTTGGGTTTGCCGGGGCGCACGGAAATCGTCGGCAACCGACACACGCGAGCATCGACGAAGCCCTTGCGCGAGTAGTCGTTGATCAGCAGTTCGGCCATGGCCTTCTGCGCCCCGTAGGACGACTGCGGCAGCGGTGAGAGTGACTCGGGCACCTGCTCGGGCAGCGGCCCGCCGAATACCGCGAGGGAACTGGCGAATATGAAGCGCGGCGCCCGGCCCGCTTGGCGGCAGTGTTCGAGCAGGGCGCGGGTGGCGTCGAAATTGATGCGCAGGCCGAGGTCGAAGTCCGCTTCGGCCTGGCCGCTTACGATGGCGGCCAGGTGATAGATCAGGTGGGTGTCGGCATCGATCAGCGAGGCGAGGAAGGCGGGATCGGCAATGTCGCCGGTGCGCGACTCGACGCGTGGATCGATGATCGGGCAGGCGGCCAGATCCGCCGAAACGATGCGCCCGCCAGGCGGCAGGAGGTCGTGCGCATCGGGCGAGAGCAGCGCCTCGATCAGTCTTGCACCGAGAAAGCCGGCGCCGCCAGTTACCAGTATGTTCATGGATCACGCTCCGCTGGGGAGAATATCCGGGCATTCGGATGCCCCGTATTCTTGTTGTTGGATGAACTAGGTGACAGGAAGTTGTCATGTTGTATGATGAATTTAACGTTGGCGCAACCGTTCGCGTCGTTCTCGTGAGTTCGAGGCGCGCGAGAACCGTCGGGAAGGTTGCCGGGAGATCACTGTGCAGATGCTGAACGAAGCCACCCCCAAGCTCGCCGAGAGGCTGGCCAAGCGCCTGAGCGAGGCGGTGCACGACGGCGAGCTGGGCGCCGGTACGCGGCTGCCCACCGAGCAGGCCTTGTGCGACCAGTACGGGGTCAGCCGCACTGTGGTGCGCGAGGCCATTTCCATGCTCAAGCGCGAAGGCATGCTCATTTCCCGCCAGGGCAGTGGCACCTACGTGACCAGCAAGCCCTCGGTGGCCTTGCGCCTGTCGCAGCCGCAAGGCGATTTCTCGGCGGTGGTGGAGATCCTTGAACTGCGCAGCGCACTGGAAACAAAGGCCGCCGAGCTGGCCGCCAGCCGTCGCGACAATGCCCACCTGCGGGCGATGCGCAACGCCCTGGCCGAACTCGACGAAGCGGTCGAGCGTGGTGAGGACGGCGTCAGGCAGGACCTGGCCTTTCACCGCTGCGTGGTGGCCGCGACCGGCAACCAGCACTTTCTGGAAACCATCGATTTTTTGCACCAGTTGCTGCAGCAGGCCATTGCCGTGACCCGCCGCAACGAGGCGCGCAACGCCCACTACATGCAGCAGGTCGACCACGAACACCACGCCTTGCTGGAGGCCATCGCCGCCGGCGACAGCGAGGCCGCGCGCCAGGCCGCCTCCACGCACCTGTGCAACGCCGAAACCCGCCTGCGTGAGGCGCGCAGCGAGGCTGATGGCGACGGATAACAGGCCGTTGAAAAACGTTAGCGAGGCAGCGGACGCGAGGCGAAAACAGCCGAGAAAGCGGAGTGTACGAGTTGTACATGAGCATTTTGAGGCTGTTTTCAACGAAGCGGCGGCAACGCAGGTAGTTTTTCGACGGCCTGATAACAATCACAAGAGGAGTCACAACATGACAGCCACATCCACCATTGGCGTGATCGGGCTCGGTTCCATGGGCCTGGGCATGGCGCGCTCGCTGTTGCGCGCTGGCCTGCCGGTCTGGGGCTACGACATTCGCGACGAGGTGCGCCGGGCCTTCGCCGCCGAGGGCGGCCTGCCGGTCGCCAGCCTGGGCGATCAGGCTGCGGGCAGCGACGTGCTGTTCATCGTGGTGGTCAATGCTCGGCAAACCGAAGCGTTGCTGTTCGACGAGCAGGGCATCGCGGCACGCCTGCGCCCGGGCACGGTGGTGGTGGCCTGCGCAACGATTGCCGCCGCCGCCGCGCGGCGTATCGCCAAACGCCTGGCCGAGCACCAGGTGGCGATGCTCGATGCGCCCATTTCCGGTGGCGCGGTGCGCGCCGCCGCCGGTGAGCTGACCATCATGGCCTCGGGGCCTGCGACGGCGTTCCAGCAGTGCGAAGCCGCGTTGGCGGCTGTGGCGGCCAAGGTCTATCGCCTCGGCGATGAAGCCGGGCAGGGCTCGCAGATCAAGCTGGTCAACCAGCTGCTCGCCGGCGTGCATATCGCCGCTGCTGCCGAAGCCATGGCCTATGGCATCCGCCAGGGCTGCGACCCGAAGGCGCTGTACGAGGTGATCAGCCATAGCGCCGGCAACTCCTGGATGTTCGAGAACCGCGTGCCGCACCTGCTGGCCGGCGATTACCAGCCGCGCTCGGCCGTCGATATCTTCGTCAAGGACCTCGGCCTGGTACTCGACAGTGCCCAGGACGCGGTTTTCCCGCTGCCGATGACGGCCAGCGCGCACCAGATGTTCAAGCAGGCCTCGGCCGCCGGCCTGGGCCGCGAGGATGACATCGCCGTGGCGAAGATCTTTCCCGGCATCCAGCTGCCTGTCGCCGCCAACGAGGAGATGTGACCATGCCGCTGATCGGATGCATTGCCGATGACTTCACCGGCGCCACCGACCTTGCCAGCATGTTCGTGCGCGGTGGCGCGCGCACCGTGCAGACCATCGGCATCCCGCAGCGCCCGCTGGAGCTTGGCGAGGCCGAGGTGCTGGTGGTCGCGCTGAAGTCGCGCAACCTGCCGCCCGAGGAGGCGGTAAAGCAGTCGCTGCAGGCCCTCCAATGGCTGCAGGCGCAGGGCTGCCGGCAGTTCTACTTCAAGTACTGTTCGACCTTCGACTCCACTGCCGAAGGCAATATCGGCCCGGTCAGCGACGCCTTGATGAGCGCCCTGGGCAGCGATTTCACCATCGCCTGCCCGGCATTCCCGGAAAACCGCCGCAGCGTGTTCAACGGTTACCTGTTCGCCAACGACGTGCTGCTCAACGAGAGCGGCATGCAGGACCATCCGCTCACGCCGATGGGGGACGCCAACCTGATGCGCGTGCTGCAACCGCAGACCCGTCAGCGCGTCGGCCTGATCGACTACCGCACCCTGCGTGCTGGCGTCGCGGCGACCCGCCAGCGGATCGCCGAACTGCGTGGCGAAGGGGTCGGCATCGCCATCAGCGATGCCACCGACAATGACGATTTGAGCGTACTGGGCGCCGCCTGCGCGCAGTTGCCCCTGGTAACCGCAGGCTCCGGCCTGGCCCTCGGCCTGGCCCAGGACTGGAAGGCCCGGGGCCTGCTGGGCGCGGGTAGCGAAGCCGGCAAACTGGACCCAGGCTGGGGGCGCCAGGCGATCCTCAGTGGCAGCTGCTCGCGGGCCACCTTGGCGCAGGTGGAGCAGGCGGCAGCGCTGTACCCGGCGTTTCGCCTCGAGGCCGGCGAGCTGATGGCCCGTGGCGACGAGCTGGTCGCCGAGGCATTGGCCTGGGCCGCCGGGCAACAAGGGCCGGTGCTGATCTACGCCAGCAGCCCGCCCGAGGAAGTACGCCGCGTGCAGCAGCAGTTCGGCAGCCAGCAGGTGGGCGAGCGCGTCGAGGCTGCGCTAGCCGCCATCGCCCGAGCATTGGTGGACGAGCAGGGCGTCGGGCAACTGCTGGTCGCCGGCGGCGAAACCTCGGGCGCGGTGGTGAACGCCCTGGATATCGGGGGCCTGCGCATCGGCCCGAGCATCGACCCGGGCGTGCCCTGGACGCAAACCCTGGGGCGTGCCGGCAAACCCTTGGCGCTGGCGCTCAAGTCCGGCAATTTCGGCAGCAGCGACTTCATGGTCAAGGCCTGGGGGAAACTGGCATGAGCAAAGAGAGCCTGTTGCGCGAAGAAATCGTCGAGATCGGCCGCTCCCTCTACGGGCGAGGCCTGAGCCCCGGCTCGTCGGGCAACATCAGCGTGCGCCTCGACGATGGCTGGCTGCTGACGCCCACCAATGCCTGCCTCGGCCGGCTGGACCCGGCCGACATCGCCAAGCTCGACTGGCAGGGCAATCACCTGGCCGGCAAACCGGCCTCCAAGGAAGCCTTCCTGCACCGCGCGGTGTACGAGGGGCGTGACGACTCGGGCGCCATCGTGCACCTGCACTGCACCCATTCGGCGGCGGTGTCCTGTCTCGATTGCCTGGATGCGAGTTCCTGCCTGCCGCCGCTGACGCCGTATTTCGTCATGCGAGTGGGGCGCCTGCCGCTGATTCCCTACCACCGCCCGGGTGACCCGCAGCTGGGCGAGGCGATTCGCGGCCTGGTCGGCCAGCACAGCTCGGTGCTGCTGGCCAACCACGGGCCCGTGGTGTCGGGCAAGAACCTGGAGGCGGCCACCTACGCCATCGAAGAACTCGAGGAGACCGCCAAGCTGTACCTGCTGCTGCGCCAGCAACCGACGCGGCCTCTAAACGATGAACAAATTGACGAGCTGCGCCAGACCTTCGGCGCCCAATGGTGATCGCAATGCCACGTTTCGCTGCCAACCTGAGCATGATGTTCACTGATGCGCCCTTCACGGAGCGCTTCGCCCGCGCCGCTGCCGCCGGCTTCAAGGGCGTGGAGTACCTGTTTCCCTATGACTATCCGGCTGCCGAGCTGGCTGAGCGATTGGCCGAAAATGGCTTGAGTCAGGTGCTGTTCAACCTGCCGCCGGGCGACTTCGCCGCCGGCGAGCGGGGTATCGCCGCCTTGCCGGGGCGCGAGGCGCAGTTCCGTGAAAGCGTCGACCAGGCCATCGAATACGCCCAGGCCCTGGGCTGCCCGCGACTGCATGCGATGGCCGGGCTGGTCAGTGACGAGGCGCTGCGCCCACGCATGCGCGAGGTGTACCTGGACAACCTGCGCTACGCGGCCCGGCGGCTTGCCGAGCAGAATCTGACCCTGCTGATCGAGCCGATCAACACCCGCTCCATACCGGGCTACTTCATCAACCGGCAGGCCGAGGGGCATGCCATCGTCGCCGAGTTGGGCGAGCCCAACCTCAAGGTGCAGATGGATTTCTTCCATGCGCAGATCATGGAAGGTGACCTGGCCGCCTGCTTCAAACGGTTCCAGGCGGGGGTCGGGCATATCCAGATCGCCGGGGTGCCGGATCGCCATGAGCCGGACCTTGGCGAAGTGAACTACGCCTACCTGTTCGCGCTGCTCGACGAGCTGGGCTACGACGGCTGGATCGGCTGCGAATACAACCCACGTGGGCTTACCGAAGATGGCTTGGGTTGGTTGGCGAATTGGCGCTGAGGGGCCTTTCTACCCCTTGGTGTACCGCCGCGGCTATCGCGTGGTCGGTGATTTGCGCAGGCGGGTGAAGGTATCCAGTCCGTGCCTGCGATTCTTCGCGGGCATGGCCCGCTCCCACAGGGATCGCTGCTCTTGTCAGATATCCGTCTAACAGGGGAAAGCAGCTTTCAGGCGCTCTGCCGCTCGACGATGCTGAAACCGCTATCGATGCGCACCTTCACCGGCTCCGCGTGGGGATGGTCGAGGCGCTGCAGCAGGGCGTGGGCTGCCTGCAGGCCGATCTCCGCGCCGTTGATGCGCACGGTAGACAATGTCGGCTGCAGGTGCACGGCGACGTTCAGGTCGCCAAAACCCATCACCGCCAGGTCGTCCGGCACACGGATGCCGCGTTCGGCGGCCTCCACCAGCACGCCGTGAGCCAGGGTGTCGGAGCTGCACACCAGCACCTCCGGTCGTTCGCCTGCGGCCAGCAGCCGTTGCAGCCCCTCGCGGCCAAGGTCGACAGTCGCCGGTGGCGGCAACACCACCCGCGGCACCTCACCAATACCCTGGCTGGCCAATTCCCCGACCAGGCTGTCGCAGCGGCGTTGGCCGCGTGGGTCGTCGAGGGTTACCACGGCAAAGCGCCGGTAGCCCTTGGCGGTCAGGTAGCGGGCGATGGCCACGCCGATCGCCTCGTGGGAAAAGCCCACCAGCATGTCCAGCGGTCGTGGCGCCAGGTCCCAGGTTTCGACGATGGGAATGCCCGAGCGCGACAGGCGCGTGCGGCTGGCCTTGGTGTGCAACGTGCCGGTGAGCACGATGCCGTCGGGGCGGCGGCGCAGGATGGTGTCGAGCAGCTGCTCTTCGCGCTCGGCGCTGTAGTTGGTCAAACCGATCAGGGTTTCGTGGCCCGCTTCGGTAAGGGTGTCGATCAGTGCCTGCACGGTGTCCGCGAAGATCGAATTGGCCACGGTCGGCACCAACAGGGAGATCAGCCGGCTGCGCTGTGCGCTGGCTTCGGTGAGCATGGCCGGCACGTAGCCGGTTAGCTGTACCGCGCGAAACACCCTTTCGCGCAATTCGGCGCGCACGATCTGCGGCTGGTTGAGGGTGCGCGACACGGTGATCGGTGATACGCCGGCGACCTTGGCGACATCCGCCAGGGTCGGCGCCTTGCCCGCCGGCAGACACGAGCGCGTGCGGGTGGGGCGGTCATCACTCATGGGCATCCTCGCGTGGGTTGTGCAGCGGGCGATAGTAGCAAGCCAGCGCTTGACTGCGCGCGTTGGCCGCAGGCGTTGCGCTATGCTGCGCCATCGACCACCCGCATGGCGCCCACCTCTTTCCTGACCTGGCTGCCCTGACAAGGATCCGTTGATGCCCAGCCCCCTGGAGCTGTTTGCCAATATCGCCAACCTGATCGCCGTGTGGCTGGCGGCGCGCAACAGCGTGCACACCTGGTCGGTGGGTATCCTCGGCTGCCTGCTGTTCGGCTGGCTGTTCTTTACCGTGCAGCTGTATGCCGATGTCACCCTGCAAGGCTTTTTCATCGTCACCAGTGTGATGGGCTGGTGGGCCTGGCAGCGTGGCAATGCCGGCGGCGAGTTGCCGATCAGCCGCACGCCGGCGCGGGCATTGCTCGGCTATCTGGCCATGGCGGTGATCGTTGCCGTCGCCTACGGTCTGTTGCTGCATCGCTTTACCGATGCCTACGCGCCCTTGGTGGACTCCCTGGTGCTGACCTTCAGCGTGCTGGCGCAGCTGCTGCTGATGCGCCGACGCCTGGAAACCTGGTATGGCTGGCTGCTGGTCAATACCCTGGCCGTGCCGCTGTTCGCCTCTCGCGAGCTGTACCTCACGGCCGGGCTGTATGGCCTGTTCTGGTGCAATGCCTGGTACGGCCTGTACCGCTGGCGCCGCGCATTGCAAGCACAGGAGCGGTTGGCCTGAGATGGGCAAAGCCTTTCGACGCGGCCTGGTGGTCGGCAAGTTCGCGCCGCTGCACCTGGGCCACGAGCTGCTGATTCGTACGGCGCTCGCCCAGTGCGAGCAGCTCTTTCTGCTCAGCTACTCGTTGCCCGAGCTGCCCGCTTGCGAGGCGCCGCGCCGCCAGCGCTGGCTGCAGGCGTGCTTTCCCGAGGTGCCGGCGCTGGCGGTCACCCCTGTGTGCATCCAGGCCTGGCGCGGCGAGGGCAAATTGCTGCCCGATTTGCCGCACAACGAAGCGCCCGATCACCAGCAGCGTCAGTTCGTCGCCGAGCTGTGCCAGGTGGTGCTCGGCACCACGGTGGAGGCGGTGTTCACCAGTGAAGGCTATGGCGATGGCTTTGCCGCGCACCTGGCCGCGTGTTTCGGTCACCCGGTGCAGCATGTCTGCGTCGATCAGGCCCGTACTGCCGTGCCGATCTCCGGCACCCGCTTGCGTGAGGATCCCCACGGCCTCAAGGGGTTTCTCGCGCCGCCGGTGTATGCCGATTTCGTCGAGCGGATCGTGCTGCTGGGCGGCGAGTCCACCGGCAAGAGCAGCCTGGCCGCAGCCCTGGCGCGGGCGTTGGGTAGTGTGCATGTCGCCGAGTTTGGCCGTGAGCACTGGCTGGCCAAGGGCGGCGTGCTCGAATACCACGACCTGCTGCATATCGGCCGCACCCAGGTCGCCCACGAGAACGCCGCTGCCGAGCGCGCCAATCGCTACCTGGTCTGCGACACCTCGCCGCTGACCACGCTGTTCTACAGCGGCGCGATGTTCGGGCGCGCCGAGCCCGAGCTGCAGCGCCTGGCTGAACGGCCGTACGCGCACACCTTCTTGTGCGCCGACGATTTCCCTTTCGTGCAGGACGGCACCCGCCAGGACGACCGCTTTCGCCGCCGTCAGCAGGCCTGGTATCGCGACGAATTGCAGCGCCGCGGCTGGGCCTATCACGAGCTGCACGGCACGCTCGCCGAGCGCGTCGCCCAGGCCCTGGAAATGCTGCAAAGGCCCGTACCACAAGCGTAAGCGGCCACTCATCCTCGCGGCTGAACCAAACCGGCCGGCGTTTCCTCGGACTCTAGAACAGGCCCACAAACCTCGTTCTGGAGAGCAGCATGCGTGCATTGACCTACCACGGCAGCCACGACGTTCGCGTCGACAACGTACCCGACCCCGTCATCCAGGAGCCGGACGACATCATCCTGCGGGTAACCGCCACCGCGATCTGCGGCTCGGACCTGCACCTGTACCGCGGCAAGATTCCCCAAGTGAAACACGGCGATGTGTTCGGCCATGAGTTCATGGGCATCGTCGAAGAGGTCGGCAGCGCCGTCACGGCGGTGCGCAAGGGCGACCGGGTGATCGTGCCGTTCGTGATCGCCTGCGGCAGTTGCTTCTTCTGCGACATGAACCTGCATGCCGCCTGCGAAACCACCAATGACGGCCGCGGCGCCATCCTCAACAAGAAGCAGATCCCCTCCGGCGCCGCGCTGTTCGGTTACAGCCACCTGTATGGCGGCATGCCCGGCGGCCAGGCCGAGCTGGTGCGCGTGCCCAAGGCCAATGCCGGGCCATTCAAGATCCCCGACGAGCTCGATGATGAGCGCGTGCTGTTTCTCACCGATATCCTGCCGACCGGCTACCAGGCAGTGATCAATGGCGGGGTGAAGGAGGGCAGCAGCGTAGCCATCTACGGTGCCGGCCCTGTAGGGCTGATGGCCGCTGCCTGCGCGCGGATGCTCGGCGCCAGGCAGATCTTCATGGTCGACAACCAGCCGTACCGCCTCGAATACGCACGCGCCACCTATGGCGTGGTGCCGATCAATTTCGACAAGGTCGATGACCCGGCCGAAGCGATCATCGAGCAGACCGAAGGTCACCGCGGCGTGGATGCCGCGATCGATGCGGTGGGCTTCGAAGCCAAGGGCAGCGCCACCGAGACCCTGCTCACCCAGCTCAAGCTCGAAGGCAGCAGCGGCAAGGCGTTGCGCCAGTGCATCGCCGCGGTGAGGCGCGGCGGCACGGTGAGCGTGCCGGGTGTCTATGCGGGGTTCATCCACGGTTTCCTGTTTGGCGACGCCTTCGACAAGGGGCTGACCTTCAAGATGGGCCAGACCCATGTGCACGGTCTGCTACCGGATCTGCTGGAGCGCATCCAGAGTGGTGTGCTGCAGCCAGAGGTGATCATCAGTCACCGCATGAACCTGTCCGATGCTGCCGAAGGCTACCGCCTGTTCGACAAGCAGGAGGACGATTGCCGCAAGGTCATCCTGCGACCTTGAGCCGTGCCAATGGCGGGCCGCCTACGGGCGGTCGTGCCACGGGACATTGACCAGTGCTGCCTATATAAAGGCAGTATTTTGTTGCTTTGTAAGCATTGTAAATTAACTGGTAAACAGCGCTGTAAATAGGTGTCAGGATAATCTTCGGTAGTTGTATTTTGATGGCATGCAAAATGCGGTGCCCCTGAAGTTGTATCTTGCACTTTGCATTGTCGGCGGGTGCGAAAGTTGCCTGAAGTGCCCTGTTTACAGGTGTTTACTAACTTCCTTGAATTGGCATGCAGTGTGCAATATCGAGTGACGTTAAATCGTCATTCACCAAGGGAGTTTTCCAATGACTGCTGTTGCCATTGAAGTGCTTGCATCTGCGCTGCCTGATCACGAAATCACGTTGACGCCGCGCCCGGATGGAAAATTTCTGCTGACAGTTGCCAAGGGTGGCGCGACTCAGCTGTGCAGGGCGGTGGATCGCCGTACCGTGGTTGATCAGAACGAGCTGCGTGCCCTGGCGCACGAGCTCGAGCGCGACCAGAAGCTGGTCAGCGGCGAAATCTCCTGGAAAGGCACCGGCGCCCGCTGGGTGCGCCGCCAGCTGCCCACCTTCACCGGCGCGCCGGTGAGCCCGACCGCCGCCAAGATGATGTGGACGCGTCGCAGCCTGGATCATCGCCAGCGCCCGACGGCCTGAGCGCCAGCTGTTTCCGAGCCCCGCACTTCGCGGGGCTTTTTATTTGCAGCCGCTAGCCCGCATATCTATACAAATAACTTTATACAAGCGGATGTTTGTATAGGTTATTCAGGGCGTGTGCAGGAATTAATGGTTTTATTCATGGTTACTTCAAGTTGGGTTGTTCAGTGTGGGGTCAGCCCTCTTCGATAAATGTGTGGGCTGTAAATAACCGCTCGTCCTTAATTGCGAACGTATTGGTTGGCGGCTCGTTCCCAATAATGAATCTTCAATCACGTTCGGAGCGAATGATCATGGCGACCAAGACCGAAAACCTGTTGAGCTGGCTGCGCGACGCCCATGCCATGGAGCAGCAGGCCGAGCAGATGTTGAAAGCGCAGGCATCACGCCTCGAGCATTATCCCAAGCTCAAGACCCGTATCAAGCAGCACATCGAGGAAACCCAGGGCCAGCGCGAATTGCTGGAAGGTTGCCTGGAACGCCTTGGCGAGAAACCCTCGATGCTCAAGGATCTCGCCGGCAAGCTCAGCGCCTTCGGCCAGGCGGTCGGCGGCTCGGTGATGAGCGATGGGGTGGTCAAGGGTGCGATGAGCGGCTACGTGTTCGAGAACCTCGAAATCGCCTCCTACACGGTGCTGATCGCAACTGCCAAGGCGGCTGGCGACCGGGAAACCCAGCGTGTCTGCGAGACCATCCTGCCCCAAGAGGAGGCGATGGCCGAGTGGATCAAGAACCACCTGCCTGAGCTCACCGACGCCTTCCTGACCCGTTCAGAAGCGCCGGACACCGAAGCCAAGCGCTAATTGCCCAGGCGACGCCGTACAGCGCGGCTGCACGGCGTCGCCGTCATCACTCACCTTCTTCGTATCGGTACCTTCCTAGTGTCCAGAATCATCATCTCCAGCGATCCCGAACCCCCTGCGGAAAACGGCGAAGTCTCCGACTCGATGATGTTCGGCACCCCCAAGGAGCGCCTGGATTTCTACCGGCGGGAAATCCAGTACGAAACCAATCTGATGGCCGATCGCACCAACGCCTACCTCGCGGCCCAGTCGTTTCTGGTGATCGCCTACGCCTCGTCGATGGCCAACGCCAATCCGGGCTGGGGCGACCTGTTTACCCTGGTGGTACCGACCCTGCTGGCGCTGCTGGGTATCGTCAGTTCGCTGAATGCCTGGCCGGGCATCCGCGCCTCGGCGGCGATCATCGGCCACTGGCATTTCAAGCAGGAGCAGTTGCTGCGTAGCGAGCCCCGGTTCGGCCATGCCTATGACGAGTCGCCGCTGTTCAGCGAGCACGAATCCAGCCAGGACAGCTATTACAAGTCGCTGCGCTTCTCCCTGCGCTCACCCTGGATGTTCACCGTTTTCTGGGCCGGCCTGGGGGCCTTCTCGGTCTGGCTGCAACTGTCGTCGACGACCAAGGTCTGAGCAGCGGCGCCTGAGACCTGCGGTTACCTTTTACAGATCGCACTGCAGCTGATCACCTGCGGTCAGTAAGTCGAGGCAGGCACTGGGGCGCTGCCGGCGCTGGGCGAGGAGGCCGCGTACGTGAAACCCACCTGGATCGCCAGCGCTGTGCTCATCCTGTTGCTGCTCGCGGCCTTGCCGCTGTCCTTCCAGCTGTGGCCGGCGCCTGTTCCGCTGGCCGCGGCCGTGGATGGCGGCCAGCGCATCGGCGGGCCGTTCGAACTGCAGGGCCCCGATGGGCGGCGCGTGACCGAGCAGAGCTTCGAGGGCCAATGGCTGCTGGTGTTCTTCGGCTTCACCCGCTGCGCCGATGTCTGCCCGACCACCCTGGTGCAGATCGCCAAGCTGCTCGACGGCCTCGGCGAGCAGGGCGCCCGCCTGCAGCCACTGTTCATCAGCCTCGACCCGGAACGCGACACGCCGGAGGTGCTGGCCGCCTACACGAGGTTTTTCGATGAACGCATCCTCGGCCTGACCGGCAGCCCGGAACAGATCCGCCAGGTTGCCGACGCCTACGGGGTATACGTTCGCAAGGTGCCGATGGGCGATACCTACATGCTCGACCACACCGGCTCGGTATACCTGATGAGCCCGGCTGGTGAGCTGGTCAGCCTGATTTCCCCGCAGAGGACGGCGGCCGATGCGGCGCGGGAAATCTCCGCCGCCCTTGCGCAAGCCGGCAATGGCTGAGCGGCCCGGGGAGGGCGCCGCCGTGGGTAAAACTGCACGCAACTGGCCGCTGCTGCTCGGTTTCCTGGTGCTGGCCGCCTGCTGGCTGGGGCCGCTGCCGGCGATGAGCCGCACGGCGTTTTCCGCCCACATGCTCTTGCACCTCGGCGTGGTGGCGCTGGCCGCGCCGCTGCTGGCCATCGGCCTCGCTCGCGCCGGCCTGCGGGTGGATGGGCTGCGCCACAGCAGCGCCGGGATCGCGCTGATCTTCACTGCCGAGATGGTGGTGGTGTGGGGCTGGCATGCGCCGCCGCTGCATGAGGCGGCAGCGCTCAACGTCTGGGCCTTCGTTGCCCAGCAGGCCAGCTTTCTCGCCGTCGGGCTCGGTGTCTGGCTGCTCGGCTTCGCCAGTGACTCACGCCGTGGCCTGGCGGCAGCGATGTTCGGCTTCTTCCTGACCTTCGTGCACATGACCATGCTCGGCGTGGTGCTGATCATGGCGCCCAAACTGATCTATCCGGCCGAGTTGTGCCTGGGCGCGTTCGGCTTCGAGCAGCTGGAAGACCAGCGCTTCGGCGGCATTCTGATGGCCGCGTGGAGCGCCGTGGCTTATCTGGGCGGGGCGGTGGTGCTGGGCGCGCGCCTGCTGTCGTCGACCAGCACGGCGAGGCCCTGAAGATACGCCGCCAGCACCAGGCTGGCGGCGCAGGCGTTACAGCTTGAAGTTGCCGACCAGCTCGTCGAGTTGGCGCGACAGGTTCTGCAAGTTGCTGCTGGCGTCGTTCAACTGGTCGGCGATCACTGTGGTTTCCTGGGTGAACTGGTTGATCTGCTCGACGTTGCGGTTGATCTCCTCGACCACGCAGGACTGCTCCTCGGTAGCCGTGGCGACCTGGATGTTCTGATCACTGATCTGGCTGATGTGGCCGTTGATCTGGGCCAGCGCCTCGGAGGCCTTGCCGGCGTACTCGACCACCCGTTCGCTCTGCTGGCGGCCCTTGGCCATGGCGTCGACCGCCGAGCGCGATTCGGTCTGCAGGCGGTCGATGACCTTCTGGATCTCTTCGGTCGAGGCCCCCGAGCGGCTCGCCAGGGTGCGCACCTCGTCGGCCACCACGGCAAAGCCGCGGCCCTGTTCGCCAGCGCGGGCGGCTTCGATGGCGGCGTTGAGCGCCAACAGGTTGGTCTGCTCGGAAATGCTGCGAATGGTGCCCAGGGTAGCGCTGATCGCCTCGATCTGCCCGGCCAGTGCGCCGACCACCTTGGCGGTCTGTTCCAGCTCGCCGTTGAGCGCGTCGATCTGCCGGTTGGCCTGGTCCACTACCTCACGGCCGCCATTGGCATGCTCGGTGGCTTCGCGGGCCACGCGGGCGGCGTTCTCGGCGTTGCCGGCGATTTCGTTGACGGTCGAGCCCAGCTCGTGGATCGCTGTGGCCACCTGCACGGTGCGATCGCTCTGGGCCACGCAGTTGCTCTGGGTCAGGCGGGCGCGCTCGGCCACGTCGCGGGCCATGGTGGACAGCTGGCGGGAGTTGCCGGCCAACTGCTGCATGATGCCGTGAACCTTTTCCAGGAAGCGGTTGAAGCTCTGGGCGATGTCGCTCAGCTCATCGCTGCCACTGAGTTCGATGCGCGAATTGAGTGCCAGGTTGTCGGCGGCATAGCCCAGGCTGCTCTGCAGGGTGGAGACGCGGCGACGCAGGTTGGTGACGATCAGCCAGGAGGCGACGAACGACACCAGCAGGCCCAGGGCGATGATCACCAGCTGGCGTACGCGGCCCTGCTCATAGTTGTCGGTGCTGCGCTGGTTTTGCTGCTCGGCCTGCTGCAGCAGGGTGTCGAGCAGTTCACCGGCGCCCTGGCGCATCACGCCGTAGCTCTTGGCGTACTGGTCGCGGTAGATCTGCTGGGCACGGGGCATGTCACCGGCGTCCAGCGCCTGCAGCATGGGCATGAGCTCGGCGCTTACCATCGCCTCGAACTGATCCAGAAGGCGCTGGGCCTGAGCCCGGCGCTCCGGATTGACCTGCGCCTCGACGGCATGGCGCATGGCCTCGCGCATGCCGGGGATGTCCTCGTTGAGCGCTTCCTGCACCCGGGTTTTCACTCCACGCTCGTCGCGCAGCGCGGTTTCCTGCAGCAGCATCATGTCGATGCCCACGCGCATGCGCGGAATTCGCGAGGCCGCTTCAGCCATGGCGCGCATCGGCGCGGACGTATTGAGGTAGAGCGCGCTGGCCTCCTTCTGCATGTTCGACATGCTGTTGAGGCTGGTCATGGCGACCAGAATCAGGGCGATGCAGGGGATGGCGACTGCAATGATTAGGCGGGTCTTGAGTGTCAGTGTGTCGAGGCGCATGGGTGCAGTTCCATGTCATTGAATTTTGCCCAGTATAGGGGGGGCAGTGATCTCATGTCGCCATTATTTTCGGTGGCCCGAAAAGCGCTGCGGCAGAGCCCGAATTATCACAAAGCGCTCTACCGTGCCAGTACGCCGATGGCGGCAATACGCGCAGATCCTGCGCCCCTGTTGTTCAGTTCGCGGAGCCTGCGCGAGAGCCCGCCGACCCCTGTTGATGCGCGGTTAGGCCGGCAAGGCCAGCAACCCTGAGGTGTTGCTGGGCAACGGTGTGGCGCTGCTGGCCACGCCGTTCAAGATGAACGAGGTGCTGGAAAACGTCCGGCCCTCGCTTTCCGGACACTGAAGCAAGCCTCGCTGCCCGACGGGCGGCGGGCAGAGACCGGGATACTTCACCACGGCGCCGACGCTGCCGATCGATTGCGCATCCGTGCCATGTGCTTTCGCCATCGTGCGAACGGACACGCGCGCTTCACTCTCGGCGCACCGGTGCGCGGGCGTCGCAGTCGCCATGGCGGCAGGGCTTACAAAATTTACAGTTTCGTTTTTGCCCGCCGATAGGGTGGGTCACACCGTGGGAAAACCGGCCATTTCACTGGGCAGGCGTTTCACGCTGCTGCAGGTGCCGGCGCGCACGTGACCAAAGGGCTTTGGCCTATTCGCATCATCAGGGAGTTACTCAATGTCCATTGCCAATCTACTGCTCAACATGAGCGTGAGGAAAAAACTGTTCAGTGGTTTCGGCCTGATCCTGGCCATTACCTTGGCAATCGTCTGGGTCGGCCAGTCGGCCCTGCAAACCACCTTGCGGCGCTTCGACATATTACTGGGGGTCAGCAGCATCGACGCCAGGCTGACCGAGGCGCGCCAGCAGGAAAAAAACTTCATCCTGCGTGGCGACGACAAGTATCTGCAGCAGGCCGAGGCCTTGACCGACCAGGTCCAGCAGCAGGCCAAGGCCAGCGAAAACCAGATGCAGCGCCCGCAGAACAAGGAGTTGATGCGCAAGATCCAGGAGGACGTGCAGGGCTATCGCGATGAACTGCAGAGCCTCAAGCAAGCCACCGAAAATAGCCAGTCGGCGCAGCAGGCCATGGAAAATGCAGCCCGCGCCGCGCTCGAGCGCTTCGCGGTTGTGGAGGAGCGCCTGCGCAAGGCCGCCGTCGAGCAGATCCGCCTGAGCGGCGACCAGACCAGCATCGACGTGCTGAGCCAGGCCAACCAGGCCAATGCCCTGAGCATGGAGCTGCTCGAGGCACGCCGCCGGGAAAAGGACTTTCTGCTGCGCGAGGACGAGCAGTACGCCAAGTTGCTCCAGCAGCACTTCGTCTCGCTGGAACAGAAGGGCCGCGCGCTGACGCGTGAGCTCGATGATCCGTCCGACCGGGCCGATGTCGAGGCGGCGTTGGCGCAATTGCAGCAGTACAACGAACAGTTCGGCAATGTGCGCAAGTCCATTGTCGCGTACGACAGCACCGAAGAGGACATGACCGAGCGGGCGCGTCAGGTCGCGGCGGCCGCCGAGAAAGCGCTGGAGCTGCAGTTCAACCTGCTCAACCGTGACGCCAGCCAGGCCAAGACCATGCTGTTCAGCGCCGCGGCCATCGCCTTCGTGCTGGGGCTACTGTGCGCGCTGCTGATCACCCGCATGATCGTCGGCCCCCTGCAGCGGGTGGTCAGCGTGGCGCGGCAGGTGGCCAAGGGCGACCTGTCCAGCGATATCAAGGCCGACCGCAATGACGAGCTTGGCCAATTGATGCAGGCCATGCAGGACATGACCCTGAGCCTGCGCGACCTGCTGGGGCGCCTGGGCAATGGCGTGGCCCAGCTGGCCACGGCGGCGGAGGAGCTGTCGGCGGTAACCGAGCAGACCAGCGCCGGGGTCGCGCAGCAGCGCATGGAAACCGAGCAGGTGGCCACCGCCATGAACGAAATGACCGCCACCGTGCTGGATGTCGCACGCAACGCCGAATCGGCGGCCGAGTACGCGCGCAACGCCGACGAGCAGACCCAGGAAGGCCAGCAGACCGTCCAGCAGGCGGTATCGCGCATCGAGAAACTGGCGGTGTCCATCGAGGACTCGGCCCATGCCATCGAGGCGCTCAAGCATGACAGCGGCAATATCGGTACCGTGCTCGACGTGATCAAGGGCATCGCCGAACAGACCAACCTGCTGGCCCTCAACGCGGCCATCGAGGCCGCGCGGGCGGGCGAATCGGGGCGTGGCTTCGCGGTGGTAGCCGACGAAGTACGTGCCCTGGCGCGCCGTACCCAGGAGTCCACCGAGCAGATCGAGGGGCTGATCGGCAATCTGCAGAGCGGTGCGGAGAAGGCCGTGGCGATGATGGGGCAGAGCTGCGCCCAGGCGGAAACCACGGTGCACGCCGCCAAGCAGGCCAACAGCGCGCTGAACGCGATCAATGCCGCGGTCTCGGAAATCCAGCAGATGAACCAGCAGATCGCCACCGCCGCTGAGCAGCAGAGTTCGGTGGCCGAAGAGATCAACCGCAGCGTGTCGAGCATTCGCGACGTGGCCGAGCAATCCTCGGCAGCCACCGAGCAAACCTCGGCGGCCAGCGTCGACCTGGCGCGCCTGGGGGCCGATCTGCAAACCCAGGTCAACCGCTTCAAACTGGCATGAGCCAGCGTCGCTGAACCTGCCCCGGCGTCGTGCAGCAGCGCGGCGTCGAGGTTGCGCCGAGCCGTGGTCGGCTGCGACTACAGGCTGGCGGCCTGGTGGCCCAGAGCGCCCGGGCGGGTTGCCGATATCGCTGGACAACGGCGTGTCGAGCACGCCTGCGAGCCGTTCTTCAACACCAAGCCGAGGGGGCAGGGCACCCCCATGGACATGCCGCCGCCGATCAGGCGGGCTCCCGGGAATTACCGGGGAAGTACAGCTCCAGTAGCTTGCGCGCGGACTTCTTGATCGCCATGTCCAGGTCGGCGGTGGAGAACCAGCGGCAATCGGCGATTTCGTTCAGCGGGCGCGCAGCCAGGGTTTCCGGCACCGTGACGCGAAAGACGTGGTGCGGGCGGCTGTCGAACTGGTGCAGGGCGAGAAACTCCAGGCCCTGGCTGTCCAGCCCCGTTTCTTCGCACAGCTCACGCAGCGCGGCTTCGGCCGGGCCCTCGTTGGCTTCGATCTTGCCGCCTGGCAGGGTCCATTTCGCGTCGGCCTTGCGCACCAGCAGGACTTTGCCGTGCTGATGACAGATGACGGTGGCGCGGTGCTTGGCGGATTTGATCATGGTGTTCCCGAACGTCGGTTGCAGTGTTCATACAGGGTGCGGGAATGGCAAAAAGTTCGGACTGTTTGACCACTGACCGGCATTGCTGCCACGCCCCACAATCCGACTCTAGACGCTTGCGCGAAGGATTTCAGTCACGCTGCGTGCCGTATGTCGAATTGATCACGGCTTGCCCTTGCCGATCGTGAGTTTGCTGCGGCGGGCCCGCTCGGAAGGTGCCGTCGAGCGGACACCCGATCACCCGATAGAGGCCAACAGCATGCAAGGCGGCTCATTGCCAGGGCAGCCGCTGGCCCAGCGCGAACTTTCCGGCGCCGGCGATCAGCAGGGTGGTGAAGATGATCGCCAGCAGCCAGGCAAATTGCCCTTCGCCCAGGCTCCATTCAGGGTGCACGACTGCCAGCGACACCACCAGCACGGCCAGTACCGGCAGTGTGGCGAGCCGGGTGAACGTTCCGGCGATGATCAGCAGCGGGCACAGCACCTCGGCGAAGATTGCCAAGCCGAGCGTCAGCTGCGGGCCCAGCCCGAACGGATCTTCGATCAAAGCGAGCTCGGCCTGGAAGTTGAGCACCTTGGGCAGCCCGTGCACGACCAGCAGCAACAGGCTGCCCGTCACGCGTAAAAACAGCAGTGCCCAATCGTGGGGGTGTCCTTGAGGTACCGTCGCAGTATTCATGAGGCCTCCTGTGTGAAGGCTTCACTGTGTGCGTCTGCCCGGCGTAGGTCTTGTATGGCTGTGCTCGATGAGCCTGCACCTGTTCACCACCAGTCGAATTTGCAACACAGTGGCAGTCGGCACCGTTCTTGAATAACGGGTGCCCCGTTCCAATGGCGGTGGAGAGCTGTTGCCGAAATGAAGTAACGGGTGGGTGCGCTGTTATAAGTTTGTACGCGTGTTGGTTTTGTATAGGAAAGAGTGTTTTTTGATAAAGAATTTGTTTGCAAATGGCACTCTTGTACCGCTTTTTTAAACACTGGCGAGTAACGCTGTTGGTGGGAGTGAATTGAAAAATTGTACAAGGGTTTATTATGTACAGCTTATAGGGTGTTAGTTGTTGTTTGGCCGCTTCATCCCGCTATAAAAAAATCCAGGCCCTGGGCAGGGCCTGGCTTGTCGCTGTCAGGATTCCTGCTTACTGCCACCGCCACCGCCATGACTGTTCTGGCCGCCCTTGCGGCCTGCTTCTGCGGCCTTTGCACGGTCGTTGGCAAAGTTGCCGCCGCTGTTCTTGCCGCCCTTGCGGCCTGCCTCTGCCGCCTTGGTACGATCATTTGCAAAGTTGCCTGGATTGCTATGAGCCATTTTCATCTCCTTGTCGTTCAGGGGTGAGGCATGCCTCAGGAAATACGAATTAAGTTCTGCGCAATTCGTTCGAAATGAATGGCGTGCTTTAGGATGAACGGCAACCTCGACGGGTAGTGCGTTGTGAAGGTTTAAACGGAGCGTGCAAAATGCAGGGGTCGCCCGGCATGTTATTGCATTGTGCATGATGAATATTTTGAACAGCGCTGTTTTTATTGGAAAAGTTTTTGGCATTCTTGATGCACGGATTTTAACGGCGAACTTATTGGCCTATCGCCGCCAGGCACTTTCTTTCATATATAACTACGCGCTCAGCGTTCGAGGTGAGTCGTGATGATGTCCATCTTGGAACAACGGCAGATCATTGAATCCGCCTTTCTGCCCTTAAACTGCCGCTGCACCATCGAAGCCGATGACAGCATGACCCTGGAGATTCGCGCACCCCGGAACGATCAGGTACTGCTGCGCGCCGCTGGTATCCAGCGCGGCGAACTGTCCAGCTCCCGTGCCATCTCGCAATTGGTATTGCGCCTGCGTCAGCAGCTGACGAGCGGGGAGACCGAGAGCCGTGCCCGGCCAATGGGCTCCCTGGCTTGAATGGCCGCGCGTTGATCATCAGCAGTAGAAAAGGGGGACCCATGAGTAACGAGCCAATGGATAGCCTGTGGGCCGAGCAACGCGGTAGCGTCCTGGCCCAGGCCCTGGGCATAAGCCGCGAGGAAGTCGAGCAGTGGGTGATCGACGATTATCCGGACACTGAATCCGAGGGGCTGCTGGCCGGCCACGTCGTGGAACTCTCCGACGAGGCGCCAGCAGCGCTGGTCGAGAAGCTCGGCGGCACCTCTGTCAGGTTGCCGCCGCTGCCATTCAAGCAAGGATTGGAAGGCGCCTGATCCACCTGTCGGCTCAGCTGGCCGAGTGATCGGCGCTCAGCAGCCGTGCCAGGCGATCAGCCAGGTCGCGGCGCCGGAAGGGCTTGGCCAGCACCTCGAAGCTGCTGATCTGGGTGGGCGTCAGGTTGGCATAACCGGTGATGATCAACACCGGCAGGTCAGGCATTCGCTGGCGCAGTTCCTGGGCCAGTTGGGCACCGGTCTTGTTTTCCATGATGTGGTCGGTCACCAGCGCATCCGGGCGCAGGCCTTCTTCGATCAGTTTGAGGGCCGCCGCGGCAGAATCCACTTCGGTCACTTGATAGCCCAGGTCGAGCAATTGCAGGCTGGTGGTATCGCGTACCAGGGTTTCGTCATCGACCAGCAGGATATGCGTCGGGCGCGCTGCGTGCGGCACTTCCTCGTCACGCTCGGGCTTCTCGCAGGCGGCCGGTGCATCGGTGGTCGGCAGCCACAGGCTGACCCGGGTGCCGTGCCCTGGCGACGAGTCGATGGCGAAGCCGCCGCCCGACTGCACCAGCAAGCCCTGGACCATCGACAGGCCCAGGCCGGTGCCCTTGCCCACGCCCTTGGTGGAGTAGAACGGCTCGGCGCAACGGCGCAGGGTTTCTTCGTCCATGCCACAGCCCGAATCGCTCAGTACCAGGCGGGCATACTGGCCACCACTCAGGCCTGCCGGGTTCTCGCCGTGCACCTCGTTGAGTTCGGCAACGATGCTCAGCCGGCCGTTGTCGCCTATGGCATCGCGGGCGTTGACCGCCAGGTTGAGCACCGCCAGCTCCAACTGGTGCGGGTCGATGAACACCGTGGGCATGCGTTCCGGGATATCGATGCGCAGCTCGACCATCGGCCCCAGGGAGCGCTGGATCAGGTCGCGCATGTTGCGAATCAGTGTGCACAGCGCCACGGGTTGCGGCTTGAGGGTTTGCCGGCGGGCAAAGGTCAGCAGCCGGCCGACCAGAATGCGCGCGCGGTCGGCAGCCTGCAGCGCGCCATCGGCCAGCTTGGTGCAGCGCTCGTCCGGCAGGCGCCGGCGAATCAGTTCCAGCGAAGCCATGATGGGCGTCAGCAGGTTGTTGAAGTCGTGGGCGATGCCGCCGGTGAGCTGGCCAACCATCTCCATCTTGTGGGCTTCATGCAGCTGCGCGAGCGCCGCCTCCCGCTGCGCCACCATGGTGGCGACGCGCTCTTCGAGGGACTCGTTGAGCTCGCGCAGCTCGGCCTCGGCGCGCACCCGTTCGCTGATGTCGACACACACGCAGATGGTGCCGACGACCTTGCCCTGTTCGTCGAGCAGCGGTGAAACGTGATTCTGTACCCACACCATGCTGCCATCGGGGCGGCTGTGGCAGCGGCTGTTTTCGAACGGGCGGCCATGGCGAACGCTGTATTCGCAGGCCGAGGTGACCGGCGCGCTTTCCCCCGACTCGGCCAGCTCGTACAGGCACTGACCGAGCAGTTGGGCACGGCTGCGACCGACGATCTGGCAATAGTGATCGTTCACACGCACCAGCTTCATGCTCGCGTCGCACACGGCGATGCCGGCCCCGGCCTGGTCGAACATGGCTGACAGCTGCGTGGAGCTCTGCCGCAACGCCACCTCGGCGCGGGCGTGGGTGATCCATACCCAGGCGAGCTTGGCGGTTTCCTCGGCCAGCTGGATTTCGAAGTCGGAGAACAGGTGCTGGCTGTCGTGCTCGATCACCAGCACCGCCTCGAGTACGCCATGGCGCACCACGGGTACATGCATGGCAGCCGGCGCGGCGTCGTCGCCTTCCTGGATCAGCGGCCGGCCGGCCAACAGCACCGCGTTCTGCTCGGCACTGTAAGGTTGCAGCGCTTGGCCGCAGGGCGCCTGGGGTACCACGCTCTGGCGCAGACCCACTGTCGCCTCGGCATCGAGGTTTTCAGCGAGGAACACCTGGGAGGCGTTCAACTCTTCGGCCAGCCTGCGCAGGATCAGGGCCTCGACCTGATCCGGCTCACTGACCGACGGCAGCGCCTGGCCCAGTTCGAGCAGAAAGGCCTGGCGGCGCTCGAACTGCACGCGCTGAGTGGTTTCATTGACCACGCACAGCACACCGCCAACCGAGCCGTCGGCTTCCCGCACGGCCGAGTAGGAAACATCGAAATACACCGCTTCGCCGCGGCCATGGCGCTCGATGTAGAAGGGGCGATCCTTGGCTGAGAAGGTCTCGCCGGTTTCACGCACGCCGCGCAGCAGCGGCTCGAGGTCGTCCCACAGCTCCGACCAGTTCTCCACCGCCGGGCGGCCGAGGGCACGCGGGTGCTTGTTGCCGATGCTCGGCGCGTAGGCGTCGTTGTACAGGGCGATGTATTGGGGGCCCCAGAACAGCACGATCTGCGCCTTTACTGGCAGCACGGTGCTCATCAGCGTCTTGAGGGCCGTCGACCAGCCTGCAGGGGCTCCCAATGGCGAGGTACTGCTATCGAGCGCGTGCAGCAGCTGGCCAGCCTGCCCGCCATTGGCGAGGAAACCGAGGCGCTCGGTGAGCAAATCGTCGGGTGCTGGCTTGGTCAACTGATCCATATCATCAAGGCGAGCGCAGTAATGGGAGGCAAACGGGGGTGTCTGCTAGCTAAGAGCGTTCGAAGCGGCTGCGCGTTCCGCTTTCTTTCGCGTTGTCGACTCGCTGGCGCCAAGCCGCTGCGCCTGCTTGATGGTGGATGTCGAGTGAGCGCCAGTCTACTCGCTGACCGCACTCCACTTCTTGAATGCGGTCTGATATTCAGCAAGCCGTCGTCGCTGCCTGGATGCGCCGTGTTGCCAACCGCCGAGCGGTCGTAAAGATTCACGCAACTCCCTATGGGCTGTGATGTCATTTGGTTATCATCTGCCGGAAGGTCTGCGAAAGAGATTCCGGCACCCTTTTTTGCACGCAATAACCGAGAGAAGAACAATGCTGGCTCCTTACCCACCTCTGCCGATGAACGAGCTGAGCCGGCAGCGGCTGATCGATGAGCATCCGTGCTTCGTCGAGGGCAACAGCGATACGTTTCTCGATGAAGTGGTGAAGATCGCCGCGCTGTACTTCAACACGCCCATTTGCCTGATCACCATTCTCGACCGCAAGCGCCAGTGGTTCCGCGCGCGCGTGGGTACCGACCTGCAGGAAACCCCACGGGCCGATTCCTTTTGCGCCTATAGCGTGGCCCTCGGCGGCAGCGTCGAGGTCTGCGATGCCCAGCAGGACGAGCGCTTTCGCGGCAACCCGCTGGTCACTGGCGAGCCCGGCATCCGCTACTACGCCGGCGTGCCGCTGGTGCTCGACGGCGGGCTGGTGCTCGGCAACCTGTGCGTGATCGACACCCAGCCGCGCCCGCTGATGTCCGCTGCCGACCAGGCCATGCTGGAACAGATCGCGCGCCTGGCGGTGGCCCGCCTCGACGAGATGCGCGCCGCCGCCTTCATCGACGGCACCACCGGGCTGTACAACCACGCCAAGCTGGACGAAGACATCAGCGATGCGATCGACAGGGGCGAAAGCCCGTTGGCCGTGGCGATCGAACTGGTGTCGCCGGCGCAGCTCAACGACATGCTCAAGTCGCTCGGTTTCCAGTTCCTGACCGACTTCACGCTGGCCGTGAAGAACCTCCTGCGCAGCCTGCTGCCGGCCAGCTGGGAGCTCTACAAGATCAGTGCCTTGCGCTTCGCCTGTGCAGTGCCCGGCAACCAGCTGGAGCAGGCCGAGGCGGTATTCGCCACGCTGCGCGAAGCCTTCGGCAAGCCCATCCATTGCCAGGAGCTGCCGGTGCTGCCGCAGATCGGTATCGGCGTGCTGCGCCTCGAGCCCGGCGCGGTGCCCGAGGACTGGATGCGCCTGATCGTCTGCGCCGCCGATGAGGCGCGCCGAACGGGGCAGGGCTGGGCCTATTACGATGAACAGATGGACGCCGCGCAGCAGCGCAGCAATCGCCTGCTCAACGACCTGGCTGGCGCGGTGCGTGCCGATGACCAACTGCGCCTGGTGTTCCAGCCGCGCGTGGATCTGAACAGCGGAGCCTGCCTGTCCGTGGAGGCGCTGCTGCGCTGGACGCACCCGATCCTGGGCGAGATCAGCCCAGGCGAATTCATCCCCCTGGCCGAGCAGACGGCGCTGATCCACGCGGTCAGCTTCTGGGTCATCAACCAGGCGATCAACCAGATCGATGCCTGGCGCCGCGAGGGCGCGAACCTCAAGGTGGCCATCAACGTATCGGCGGCGGATCTCAACAACGATCACCTGACCGACGAGATCGTTCGTCTGCTGGCGCGCCACGAACTGGATGGCTCGTGCCTGGAAGTGGAGTTCACCGAGAGCGCGCTGGTCGGCGACTTCTCGGTGGTGATCACCCAGATCGAGCGGCTCCAGGCCATGGGCGTGGAGATCGCCATCGACGATTTCGGCAGCGGCTACAGCAACTGGTCGTACCTGCGCGACATCCCGGCCAACACGGTGAAGCTCGACCGCTCGTTCATGGACGACCTGCAGCCGGGCAGTAAGGATTGGAACATCGTGCGCGCGCTGATCAGCCTGGCCCGAGAACTGGGCCAGCGCGTGGTCGCCGAAGGCATCGAGACCGAGCACACCCTCAAGGTGATCCGCGACTGGGGCTGCCAGGAAGCCCAGGGTTTCTATATCTCGCGGCCGCTGGAGGCCGGTGACATGCTGGCCTGGCTGAATCGCTGCACGTTCGCCACCAGCAGCTCGGAAATGGCATGAGCCGCCTCGGTTGAATTCGGTGCTGCCTGAAAAATTTGGTTACTGCTAGCATCAGGCTCGTCAGCCATCACGAGCCGCCGCCATGGCCCTGCATCTCTGGTTCACGTTCTTCCTGGCCTATCTGGCCACCACGCTGACGCCGGGGCCGAACGTGCTGCTGGTGGTGCGCAACGCGCTGCGCCACGGGCCGACTGCCATGGGCGCGACTCTGGTTGGCAACCTGTCTGCCCAGCTGCTGGTGGTTACTGGGGTCGCACTCGGTGTGGGCGCGCTGCTGGTCGCTATGCCATCGGCATTTCTGGCCCTGAAAATCCTCGGAGCGGGCTACCTGATCTACCTGGGTGTGCGCCAACTGTTCAGCCGCAAAGTAGCCGTCAAGGCGACTGAGGCTGCGACGACCGGCAGCCCGGTGGCGAAATGGCGTATCGCCGGTGAGGCCTTTCTGGTCTCGATCAGCAATCCCAAATCGATGATCTTTCTGTGCGCCTTCCTGCCGCAGTTTCTGCAGGCGGATCGTTCCGTGCCGCTGCAGTTCATCATCATGTACCTGACCATCGCCGCGGTGGTGATCAGCGTGCACCTACTCTATTGCTACACCGCCTTTCGCTTCAGCAAACACCTCAGCGCCGGCTATTGGGTTGCGCTTATCAGGCGCCTCAGTGGCGCGCTGTTCATCGGCCTGGGTCTGCGCCTGCTGACCGCCCGGGCGGTGTAATCCGTCAACTGTTTGCTGACTGCCGATAGCAGAACGCCGACCTGGGCAGGTCGGCGTTGTTGCCTGCAACGCTGGGCCTCGCCTTAGTTCTTCAGCGCCGTGGTGGCCGATTCGCTATAGGTTTGCGCGTGGGTGACGTGATCGCTGCCGTCCCAGCATTCGATGTTCTTGAGGTCCGGCATGTCGTCGCGGTGGAACACCGGCTCCACGCCACGCTGACGCTGTTCGCGGTAATGCTTGAGCAGGCGGGCGACGGTGCCGGCCAGTGGCACGATGGCGATCAGGTTGGTGAGCGCCAGCAGCGGCATGAATACGTCCGCCATGGACCACACCACGGACATATGCACCACCGAGCCGATCATCACGAAGGCCATCACCGCCACCCGGAACAGGTTGAGCAGCAGCTTGCTGCCGAACATGTACTGGATGTTGGATTCGCCGTAATAGTAGTTGCCGATCACCGAGGTGAAGGCGAACAGCAGGATGGCCAGGGTCAGGAAGTGCAGTGACCAGTTGCCCAGCTGTTCGGCCAGCGCCCACTGGGTCAGGCCGGCGCCCATGGTGCTGTCGCCATAGGCATGGCTGGGGTCGGCCAGCAGCACGATGATCGCCGTCATGGTGCAGATCACCATGGTGTCGAAATACACGCCCAGGCTCTGCACCAGCCCCTGCTTGACCGGATGAGACACCGACGCCGTGGCACTGGCGTTGGGCACCGAGCCCATGCCGGCTTCGTTGGAAAACAGCCCGCGACGCATGCCCATCATGATCGCCGCACCCACGCCACCACTGGCGATCTCGCGAAAGCCGAACGCATGGGCGAAGATCTCGCCGATCATCGCCGGCACCTGGCCGATGTTCAGCACGATCACCAGGGTGCCGAGCGACAGGTACATCACCGCCATCACCGGCACCACGGTCACCGATACCTTGGAGATGATCTGCACGCCGCCAAAGATGATCGCGCCGGTCAGCACCGTCAGCACGCCGCCGATTATCCAGCTCAGGTTCGGGTTGCCGTCCTCTCCACCGAAGGAAGTCTGCATCACGTCGATGATCGAGTTGGCCTGCACCGAGTTGAACACCAGGCCGTAGGTGATGCTGATCATCACCGCAAAGGTGATCGCCAGCCAGCGCCAGCCCAGTGCGCGCTGAATGTAATAGGCAGGCCCGCCGTGGTAGCGGTAATGCTTGTCGGACTTGTACAGCTGGCCCAGGGTCGACTCCACGAAGGCGGTGGCGCCACCCAGCAGGGCCACCATCCACATCCAGAACACCGCACCCGGGCCACCCAGCGCGATGGCCGTGGCCACACCGGCGATATTGCCGGTACCCACCCGCGACGCGGCGGAAATGGTGAATGCCTTGAAGGACGAAATAGCCTTCTGGTCGCCGTGGTTGCGCTCGGTGATCACCCGGAACATCTCCGGGATCATGCGCACCTGCACGCCGCGGCAGACCCAGGTCAGGTAGGCGCCGCTGAGCAGCAGCATGGGGATGGCAAGGTAGGTCCAGAGCAGGCCGGAGAAGGCGTCAAGCAATGCAGACACGGGCGTCTTCCTGTGGTCGTCTTGTTCGAAGGGGCGCGAGGATAGGGCAATATGCCCGAATTCCCAAACCCGATTGCGCTGCCAACCGGCCACACCTGCCCGATTCCTTTCCCTGCAGCGGTTCTGCTTAGGGCGGGAAAGGGCGGGTTGGTTCAGGTTAACGAAGCGGCTCGCGTGCGTGTGAGACAGTCACGTCATCGATCTAATGTATTGACATGAAGTTTCGCGCATTCACCGTGGTGACGTGAGAGTGAGTTATTTTTTTATAGAAAATAATTAGTGCCTGAGAACGGTTGATTGTTCTAGGGGCGGAAAATATATTGCGTTACTTGCTTTGGGTTTGTGATTGATTGTCTGCTTTGAGTTTTCTCAGTTCTTCTTTGAGGAGAGCTACTTCGTCAAGAAGATTTTTGTTTTCTTCGAGAATAAATTTTTTAGATGGGCTGCTAGGGTTGTGGTATGGCTTTATAGAGTAAATTAGGTCTAATTCATCTTTGTAAGGCATGAGAGGCTGATATAGCTGATGGAACGCGCGGCCGACGGCGCCTCTGAATAATTCAAGATTTGGTCTTTTAGCACCCACTGACAAAATGTGATCTGTGGCGATGCCGGGATATGGGTCTATGTAGATTACTTTTGTTATGCCAAGTTGATAGGCTTTTTTTGCGCAGAGTTCACAGGGGCTTGCAGTAGTAAGCAGTATACCTCCGCTAAGCTTCTGTCCTCCATTTTTCGCAATTTGCAAGAATGCATTTTCTTCTGCGTGTAAAGCACGGGTATGTACTTGATTTTTTTCTCCTTCAATTTCATTTTGGACGCTTTTGAAGCAGAATGGAATGTTTCTTGTTTTTGCTCCCTCCTGTATTAATCCTATATATTTGTCGCTTATGGCCTTTCGGAATACGTTGTCATTTTTCTCGTAGTCGCTGTAATCAGAAGGGTTGTTTCCCCGGAGCAAGTCTTCTGCATTACGCAAAAGGCATGGTGTCTGACCTTGAGGCGTATTATTCCAGCCAACGCTTTTTATACTATAGTTCTCATCCGTAACTACAGCTCCAACTTGGCGAGATATACAGCCTGAGCTCTGTTTGACGGTATATGCGACCTGCATGCAGTTTTCGACAGAAGTTGGCATCACCAGCCCTGGATGCATCATGAGTGCCAAATACCAACCGAGTTGCGATACTAGATCATTCTGATTAAATTCATTTTTCTTCGAGTTGTGAATGTGTATGTCGGATATCTCAATGCAGGCCTGGATGTTCTGAGCAATAAATTTCTTTTCTCCCGATATTTTTTCGGGGTATTCCTTGCTGTCGAGATCGTTGATTTCTTTACTAGATAGTTTTCTCGCTTCTCGTAAAGTATTGAGGCGCTGTGTATCAGGTGTGTTAATCGAGAGGAGGTAAAAGTTAGCGTATCGCCTTTTTAGGAAAAAGGCCTCGTAAGGGTTTCGTATTGCATCAATTACTATCCTACAAGGTGTATTTTTTTCTTTTGACGCAGCGTGCGCAATTTTAATTATTTTGTTTATGTGCTTGGGGAAATTAAATAGTTTTTCGCTGTTGAAGCGGCTGTCATCTGCAGCACCTGAAGATCTTACGTTGTCACCGGCGCTTTGATACAGTTTCGTAAATGCAGCGAGACCGATATGCTCTTTGATTATATTAGTGGCGACAGGGAGTCGTTCGAAATAAAGATCCAGCCACTCTTGATTGGTTGCTTTTTTTTTGGTGTGTTTGGTAGGGGTAAGGATCTGCAGCTTTTCACGTACAGAGATAAGGTCTTTATATGTTTGTTCTATTGTCTCTTCAGTGGTTGTGTCGCTAATTGTGTTTTTTAAGTATTCGTAGAACTGTTTTTGTTTTAGCAGTAAAAGGTGGTAGGTGATTATGGAGCGCGCTTCAAGTTTGTAAAATGTATGCCACTTTTCATTGTTGAGAAATTTATGAATAATTTTATGTTTCTTTAATTCATTGTTGGTTAGCCCTTCGTATCCATCTGCCGGGATGTCAAGGGACTGGGCGCAAAGTTTTGCTGCTGCTGTAGAGCAGCCGGATCCAGTTCGCCCAGTAAGCCCGATGATTAAGAAATCTCTCGCTTCTTCATAAATACTTTCAATTGCTTCGGCCGATGTAGAGTTCATAGTGCAGGCTCAAGTTCTTATATTTAGGTTTTTTGATTTTCTATTAAGGCTGCGTAGCAGTTCCTTTGCAGCCAGGCCACTTGGTACATCCCCAAAACTCCCGGCCGATACGCGGCCCTCGTTTGGCTACACGTTTGAGCATGGTCGAGTTGCAAACAGGACAGGTGGGCGTTTCGATTTTTGGGCCTACTTCTTCCAAGACTGGTTTTTTCTGAGAGGCTGTATGCGCCGGTCGAATCGGCGCGCGCTTGGCCGCAGCAATCCACTTATTCAGTTCCACCCCATCCACCAGCCGAATGTTGCGACCGCTGGCAAACTCCTTGGCTTCGGTGGTGAAACTGCCTGCTGTGACGACGAAGCCGCCAACAGCACCGTGGGTGACCATCGCGCCGAGAAACTCGCGGATGACCGGCACACCAACTCTGATGGCGCGCCACTGTTTGCACTGAACGATATAGCGCTCGTCCTGAGGGCTACGCAGGATCAGATCAACGCCGCCGTCCGGGCCGTTACTCCCGGTTTCGGTTATGCCGTAACCCTGTTGGCGCAGGGCCTCACCAACCAGTTGTTCGAATTCTTGCCAAGAGATGTTTTCCAGAGTGCGCCCGCTGAGCGTTGCAGAAGCGACCTCTGCGAGCAGTCTGCGGCGACGGATACGGCCGAAGATTGAGGCGATGGCACCGAATACGCACGCGGTGGGAATGATGTATTGAAACGCTGTCGCCCAACCGCGAAAGGCTGCGCTGGTCAAGTGGTTGGAGAATTGGCTGGCATCGCTCAGGCGCGGAGGGGGGCTGGTAGCGTAGGTGTGTAGCCAGTACCAGCTGAGCAGCGCCAGCAGGAAGCTGAGCCACCAGGGCAGGCGGCTGGCGATGGAGATAAGGTCGTCGAACGCGGAGGTCTTGCGACGTCTGGCCATCCCATTACTTCCCTATCTGCGGCCACTGACCGGCAGATGTCATGTCCCTGACTACCTTACTGCTGCGCTATGAAACACCGATCAACAGGTTACTTCACTAGCGCGGCAGAGGCGTGGCTTATCGCTATCAACGAGGCCGACGTTAGCCAATCTGATAGCCAATACGCAAGCCATCCGATAGTGGTAGTCGCGGGTTTAGTACTGTCGGGAGGAGTTTTGAGCAAGGAGCCCCTATTGAGGCTCCCGACGTAGGGGGGGCAGGGTTTACGGAATCAGCCTGGCCTTACGCAGCTGCTCGAAAACCGCGAAGAACGCCTCGTCGCTGGCCTGGTAGTCGAGAAAGCCCAGCTTGCGGCTTTTCGACATGTCGGTGACCACTTCGATGGGGCGGCCCAGGTCGGCGTCGGTGTGCCACGGGGAGGTCAGGCGGGTGATGTCGGCTTCAGCCAGGTCGTGCTGGGCGGCGAGGCTGAGCCAGATCTCCGCGTCGTTGGCCATCTGTTCTTCAAGCGGTGCGGGCTCGCCGTCGAAGGGCGCGGCCTGGATGCCGAACCACTCGGCGATGCGTTGCCACATCCATTTCCAGCGAAACACGTCGCCGTTGACGATATTGAACGCCTGGTTGGCGGCCGCCGGGGTGGTCGAGGCCCAAAGCAGTTGTCTGGCCAACTGGCGGGCATCGGTCATGTCGGTGAGGCTGTTCCACTGCACGGCCGAGCCAGGGAAGCGGAAAGGGCGGCCGGTTTCCCGGCAGATCGAGGCGTAGACGGCGAGGGTGGTTGCCATGTTCATGGCATTGCCGACCGCCACGCCGGTGATGGTGTGTGGGCGGTGCACGCTCCAGGTGAAACCGTCACGCTTGGCGGCGGCGAACACTTCATCTTCCTGGGCGTAGTAGAAGTTCTCCACGTCGAGGCGGCCCTGTTCCTCGCGAAACGGCGTCTGCGGCAGGGTGCCCTTGCCGTAGGCCTCGAACGGGCCGAGGTAGTGCTTGAGGCCGGTGACCAGGGCGACGTGCTCGACGCTGCCGGCCGGGCGCAGGGCATCCAGCAGGTTGCGGATCATCGCCGCGTTGACGCGGATGTTTTCCGCCTCGGTGGCCTGGCGCGCCCAGGTGGTCAGGTACAGGTGGGTGGGCTTCAGGCCTTCGAGGGCCGTGGCCAGCGAAGCGGGGTCGAGCAGATCGGCGGCCAGCGGGGTAACGTTATCGGCGGCCTTCGGGTTGCGAGCCAGGCCGCTGACCTGCCAGCCCTGTTCGGCCAACAGGCGCGAGGTAGCGCTGCCGACGATACCGCTGGCGCCGACGACCAGTGCGTGATGTGCCATGAATCTATTCCTCCACAAGAACGAGTGTTGGCACCATAACGACGCTGCAGACTCAAACCAAGACGGCACCAAAAGGTAACCACCCCCGATGCAACCTGGCACTCCCGATGAACAATGGCGCGAAGACTGCGCGCCGCGCCGCGTACTCGAACTGTTCGCCACCAAGTG
The DNA here is from genome assembly GCF_031119625.1 of Pseudomonas sp. G34. Classification (GTDB taxonomy): domain Bacteria; phylum Pseudomonadota; class Gammaproteobacteria; order Pseudomonadales; family Pseudomonadaceae; genus Aquipseudomonas. The sequence continues at coordinate 65,175 of NZ_JAVHZV010000016.1, read as the reverse complement.
GACGAGCATGATCCTGCACACCTTGCATGCCCGCCATGGCGGCACCGCCCGCACTGGCGTGCTGCAGCGCAGCCTGCCCGGTATCTCCAAGAAAATGCTGGTGCAGACGCTGCGCGAACTGGAAGCCAGCGGCCTGATCGACCGCCAGGTGCACGACAGCGTGCCGCCCACCGTCGACTACTCGCTCACCGAGCTCGGCCGGCGGCTGGTCGAGCCCATCGAGATGATCTACGACTGGGCTCGCGACAATGCCCAGGCGCTCGATGCCTTGCAGCCGCGGCAGACCTCACGCAGGCGTTGAGGGTGCGGGGCGAGTGCGCTTTCAGGCCTTGAGCTCGGGGTGAGCAGCCTGAGCTCGCCATGCTGAACGTGGTGGACAGGCTGCGCGTTGGCCACCAGCTCTCCTGCGACGTGCAGCACCAGCTGCGCAAGCGCGCCCATGGGGAGCATGGGAACGCCTGTCGCGCGTCGCTGCTGCCAATCCGGGCTTGGCTCAGGAGCCGACGGTTGACCCCCGATCCATGACGGTATCCAGGTTGTCGCCGTCGCCCTTGTAGTCCTCGTGCTGGCCGTCCCAGTAGGTGTGTCCGCGGTCAACGAAGTAGTCCCATTCGTCGTTGCGGTATTCGAAGATGCTCTTGTCGTCCGGCGCATCGCGCTGGCCGTAGCTGTGCATGTATTCGTCGAGGAATTCGAAGCGCTGCAGGCCGTCGTCGGTGAGCAGGTCGTCGCCTTCCAGGTCGGTGAACAGGTCCTTGAGGCTGTCGCGGTAGTCGTCGAGTTTGTTGTTGTACTTGATGTCCTCGATGATGCTGAAGGGCAGGGTGGCGATGGTCAGCGCGGCGGATATCCAGAACATCGGGCCGACCGCGGCGCGGGCGAAGCTGAGCTTGGCCAGGGCGCCGGCCGAGGCAGCGCCGCCGCCCACGCCGAAGGCCCCGGCGGCCACCGTGATGGCGCCCTGGGCGATCATCGCCTTGTCGCCGGCATCTGCGCCTTTCTTGATCATCAAGCCGCCAAGCACCGCATCGGCGACGCCGACGAAGGTGTTGGCGCCGGCATCCAGCACGCGCAGGAAGGCACCGGCGCCGCGGCTGAAGGCATTGGAGTCGGCGAGCACTGGCGTGCCGCTGAAGCCTTCCTTCATGCCCTTGATGACCTCCTTGTAGTCGGATTGCGAGAGGTCGAGCTTGTCCGCCATCTTGGCGTCGTCGGCCAGTGGCGCGCTGGCCAGCAATTCATCGAGATTGGTCTGGAAGCGCGCGCCGATTTCCGAGGTGAACGGCCGGTTCTCTGGCAGGCCCTTGCCGAAGATCTCCGGCAGGGATTTGTCCAGGCCCAGCATGGCGTTGAGGTGGCTGCCATTGACCTTGTCGATGATGTGGGTGCCGAGGTTGACGAAGTGCTGGCTGGCGCCAAAGAAGGCGACCATTTCCTTGGCGATGGCCAGGCGCTCTTCCGGGGTGCCGCCCAGCTTGCCGCCGGCCATCTGGTAGATGCCCGAGGCCAGGGATATCAGGCCGCCGGTGGAGCCCAGGGCGCCGTTGCTGTTCAGCACGCTGATGGTGGACAGCATGCCGCCGTCGGTCTTTTCGTTGAGCGCCTTGTAGACGTCTTTCTTCATCAGATCGTCGATGTCGCTCTGGGTGACTTCGCCGTTCTTGATGAAACGGTCGCCCAGCTCCTGCAGCGCCTTGCCGAAATCCTTGGCGGTCTGCTTGTCGCCGAGGAATTCGTTGATGAATTTGTCGAGGCTTTCGGCGGTGCGCCGCGGCAGGTCGACACCGGCTTTTTTCAGGGCGGTGAGTACGGTCTTGACCACGTCCTGGGTGGCCAGGGCGAGATTGTCGTCGTTGATCAGCTCGGGGTTGGCCATCAGCTTGTCGAGGTCGACGATGGTGGCGTCGAGCTGCAGCTTCTGGGCGAACTCGGCGGCCTTTTCCGGGTTGGCGATGGCCAGTTGTGCATAGGTTTCGCGGATGTCGGCGGCAGCCAGGTCGTCTTTGCCGTCGGCCTGCAGGTCGCGGATGTGCTTGACGTAGTCCTCGCTGAAGGCCATGTCCTCGAGTTTCTTGGTCACCTCGTCCTTGTTGGGCAGGGCGTCGAGGGCGCTCTTCTGCGCCGCGAGGAAATCCTTCTGCACGGCTTCGCTGGAGAACAGCGTGGTGAGCTGCTCGTCGACCTTGCGGCCGTCGATGATGGTTTCGAAGTCCTCACCCTTGGTACCGCTGGTGCTCTGGCCCTTGCCGATGTCGAGGGTGACCATGTCCAGGCCGCCCTCCAGGGTGCCCTGGGCGCGCAGGGCGCGGTACATCTTGGCGCGGTCGTCGTCTTCCTTGATGGAGCCGTCTTCGATGCCTTTCTTCCAGCCGTCGATGACCTTTTGCCAGGTCAGCTCGCTGACGGTCAGCGAGCGTTTGCTGTCCTTGGGGTCTTTCTCGCTGGTTGTCATGCTGCCGATATCCAGCTCGCCGGTGGTCGGTAGCTGGCTGTCGCCACGGGCATCGTCGACCATCTCGAGGTTGTTGCGGCGGCCCTGGTCTTCGGCGACCAGGCGATCGTACAGGGTGGGATTGAGTTCGCGGGAGACGATGACCTTGCGGCTGTTGTCGCCGTCGAAGATTTCAGCGCGCACGAAACCGTCGCCGACTTCGCCTTCGGGGCCGATGGTGGCGCCGGCGATTTCCTCGCTGGTCAGGTAATCGTCCGGGTGCAGCATGGCGTAGCCTTCCTTCTCCTGCTCGTTGGCCTTGAGCATGATCTCGGCGTTCTTCTTCAGCTGGGCGAACAGTTCCGGGCTGAGCGCCTCGGCGACCGCGACCTTGTCGCCGTCCCAGGTTTCGTAGGTGATGAGGCCGTTGTCGCCGACGTTGCCTTCCCAGCGAATCGCCTTGTAGTCGGGGTAGGGCGGTGCTTCGCCATCGCGCTCGAGCAGGCTGTGGCCGTCTGCCTGGGCGCGGTCCATGGCACCGCGGGAATCGTCGTTGCTGATGAGCTTTTCCATCTTGCTCAGGTAGTCGAACAGGCCCGGGTTGTCGTCCTTGTGCAGCACCACCTTGTCATCGCCGTTGTGATAGCGGATCACCCCGGGGCCCATCTCGTCGACCTTGCCCACGCCCAGGCCGCTGTAGGGCGGCCAGGTTTCGTTGTCGCTGGCGCGGCGGTAGCCGTCTTCCTCGCTGGCCGCGATGCCGTCGAGGGACTCCTTGAGGCTGCCGAGCTTGTCGAACATGTCCGGGTTGTCGGCCCTGGCGAGCACCATGCCTTCGCCGTCCCTGTTGAGGTAGCGGATCACGTCGGGGGAGAGGCTTTCGATGGCCTGGTAGTCGCGCACGCTGTCCGGCGCCTTGTCGTCCTTGCCGGCGCGGCGGTCACCCTCGGCGGTGGCCTGGTTGAGCGCCTTGAGGGTCTCGAAATCCTTCTTCACCTGCTCGAACAGCGCCGGCGAGGTGGAGCGCAGCACGATGACCTTGTCGCCGCTGTGGGTTTCATAGCGGATGGTGTCGTTGGCCACCTCGTTGGCCGGGCCGATGCTCTTGTAGTCGCCGAGGGCAGGCGCCTTGGCGTCTGGCGCCGCGGGTTTGTAGTCCTGGCGAGGCTTGGTCTGGGCGAGTGCCAGGTTGGCATCGAAGGTTTTTTCGGAGGAGGACGGCGGCGTTTTCGACAGACGCGGGATGCTGCTCATGGTGGGCTCCATTCGACCTGAGGGATAGTTGCCTGACAACGACGACTCCAGCACAGAGCCGAAACAAGCACGACACCACGGGCAGAGCCGCGGTGAGCGGAACTGTGCAAAGGGCGGATGACAGAATCATTGCAGGCGGCGCAGGGCAAACGGCTCGCCATGGTCGGCGAAGCGGCGCCAGGCCAGGGCTGGTGCGGGGGAGCGGGGCAGCAGCAGGCACCGGGCAACTCGTCCTGTTTAACAGCTTTTCACAACGGCGCGCTGCGAAACAGGCCCGGCGCGTTTCGCCGGGCGCTGTGAGTGTCAGGCCGGGTGCATGCCGGAGCGCTTGAGCAGCTGCTTGCAGCGTTCGGACAGGTGCACCACGCGCAGGTGCTTGCCGGCCTTGCTGTAGCGCTCGCGCAGGGTCATCAGGGCGGCAATCGCCGAGTAGTCGACGAAGCTGAGGTGGCGGCAGTCCACGGTGACGTGCTCGGGGTCGTTGGCGGTGTCGAACTGATTGAGAAACTGCGTGGTCGAGGCGAAGAACAGCGTGCCGCGGGGCAGGTAGAGTTTGCTGCCGTCGGCTTCCAGGTGGCTTTCGGCATACAGCTCGCGGGCGTGTTGCCAGGCGAAGTTCAGCGCGGCGATGACGATGCCGCACGACACCGCCACGGCCAGGTCGGTAAGCACGGTGATGATGGTCACGGCGATGATCACCAGCACGTCGTTGAGCGGTACCTTGCCGAGCACCCGCAGCGAGGCCCAGGCGAAGGTCTGCTGGGCGACCACGAACATCACGCCGACCAGGGCGGCGAGGGGAATCAGCTCGATCAGCGGCGACAGGAACAGGATGTAGAGCAGGATCATCACTCCGGCAACGATGCCGGACAGCCGGCCGCGACCGCCGGAGCTGAGGTTGATCATGGTCTGGCCGATCATCGCGCAGCCGCCCATGCCGCCGCACATGCCCGAGGCGATATTGGCCGCGCCCAGGGCCACGCATTCGCGGTCCGGGTGGCCGCGGCTTTCGGTGATTTCATCGGTGAGGTTGAGGGTCAGCAGGGTTTCCAGCAGACCGACCATGGCCATCAAGACTGCGTAAGGCAGGATGATCTGCAGGGTTTCCAGGCTCCAGGGAATCTGCGGCAGCGCCGGTACCGGCAGGCCGCCGGCGATCTTCGCCATGTCGCCCAGGGTGTGGGTCGGCAGGTGCAGGAAGTAGGTAAGCAAACCGACACCGAGAATCGCCGCCAGGGCCGGCGGGATCACCTTGGTCAGGCGCGGCAGGCAGTAGACGATGGCCATGGTCAGCGCTACCAGGCCGAGCATCAGGTACAGCTCGTTGCCCTCGATCCAGCGGCCGTCGCGCTGGAAGTGCTCCAGCTGCGCGGTGGCGATGACGATGGCCAGGCCATTGACGAAACCGAGCATCACCGGGTGCGGCACCATGCGCACCAGCTTGCCCAGGCGCAGCAAGCCGAAGGCCATCATGATCAGGCCGCCGAGCAGCACGGTGGCCAGCAGGTACTCGACGCCGTGCTGCACCACCAGCGCGACGATGACCACCGCCATGGAGCCGGCCGCGCCGGAAATCATCCCGGGGCGGCCGCCGAACAGCGCGGTGATCAGGCAGATGAAGAAGGCGCCATAGAGGCCCATCAACGGGTTGACCTGGGCCACCAGGGCGAAGGCGATGCATTCGGGCACCAGCGCGAACGAGGACGTGAGACCGGCCAGGATATCGGCGCGCAGACGGGCGATTTTCATGGGTTACCTGAATCGAGCAAGACGGACACCCGGCAGCAGGCGGGGTGCGGTACGGCCTGTGCGGCCTTGGAATAGGAAGGCCTGCGATGGTAAGGAATCGCGTGGGCGAAGGCCAGTGCGGGGGGATGGCTGGGGAAAAGATTCCCGGGTTTCGCTGCGCTCCGGACCACCGCCATGCGCTCGTAGCCTGGGTTGAGCAACACGATACCCGGGGACCTGGATGGCGCCATTCACAACGTCGTCGAGACCCTGCGACAAAACAACCAGGCGACCAAATGTGGCCTGGCTGGCTTTTGCAGCGACCAATAGGTCTAATTAGCCTTTTTCTCGGGCGGGAAATCGGCAGTAAACTGTCGCCTGCCCAACACACGATGACGAGGTAAACACGTTGATTATCCACCCTAAAGTTCGTGGCTTCATCTGTACCACCACCCACCCGCTGGGTTGCGAGCGCAACGTGGCCGAGCAGATCGAGGCGACACGCAAACTGGGCGTGCGTAATGACGGTCCGAAAAAGGTGCTGGTGATCGGTGCTTCCAGCGGCTACGGCCTGGCTGCGCGCATCACTGCCGCCTTCGGCTTTGGCGCCGATACCCTGGGCGTGTTCTTCGAGAAGCCGGGCACCGAGACCAAGGCCGGCACCGCTGGCTGGTACAACTCGGCCGCGTTCGACAAGTTCGCCAAGGCCGAAGGCCTGTACAGCAAGTCGATCAACGGCGACGCCTTCTCCGATGAAGCCCGTGCCAAGGTCATCGAGCTGATCAAGAACGAGATGGGTGGCAAGGTCGACCTGATCGTCTACTCCCTGGCCTCGCCGGTGCGCAAGCTGCCGCAGAGCGGTGAAGTGATCCGTTCGGCGCTCAAGCCGATTGGCCAGCCGTACAAGTCGACCGCCATCGACACCAACAAGGACGTGATCATCGAGGCGTCCATCGAGCCGGCCACCGAGCAGGAAGTTGCCGACACCGTCACCGTCATGGGCGGCCAGGACTGGCAGCTGTGGATCGACGCCCTGGCCAGCGCCGACGTGTTGGCCGAAGGCGCGCGTACCGTGGCCTTCAGCTACATCGGCACCGAAATCACCTGGCCGATCTACTGGCACGGTGCGCTGGGCAAGGCCAAGCAGGATCTGGACGAAACCGCCCTGCGCCTGGACCAGAAACTGGCCGCTGAAGTCAAGGGCGGCGCCAACGTGGCCGTGCTCAAGTCGGTGGTCACCCAGGCCAGCTCGGCGATTCCGGTGATGCCGCTGTACCTGTCGATGGTGTTCAAGATCATGCAGGAAAAGGGCGTCCACGAAGGCACCCAGGACCAGCTCGACCGTTTGTTCCGTGACCGTCTGTTCCGCGCCGATGGCGCCCCCGCCGAGGTCGACGAAAAAGCCCGCCTGCGCCTGGACGACTGGGAACTGCGCGACGACGTACAGGACGCCTGCAAGGCCATGTGGCCCCAGGTGACCACCGAGAACCTGTTCGAACTGACCGACTATGCCGGTTACAAGAAGCAGTTCCTCAACCTGTTCGGCTTCGAGCGCAGCGACGTGGACTACGATTCGGACGTGGCCACCGACGTCCAGTTCGACGTGGTGCAGCTGTAATCCGCAGGCACTAGCGGCACGCAAAAAGGGACGCCTTGCAGGCTGTGTGAAAACTACTGCGCTCGGCCATGCTGCGTTAAAAACCGGCTCAAAATGCTCATTTACACCACGTAAACTGCGCTTTTTCGCCGGTTTGCGGGGGCGCCTAGCCCTTGCCTGACCTTCGCTCGCTACGTTTTCACACAGCCTGCTGGCGTCCCTTTTTTGTTCCTGTTGTGCCGTGCTGAACAAGGGGGCACAGCGTCGTCCCGGCGCGTCTGGGAGGCGTCGCCAGATCGACCCAGGCCTGCTGGTGAACACCTGACGCCTGCGCGAGGCATCCGCAAACCATGGCCTTTGGCTGAATCGATTCGGTATCTTTTAGATATTGAGTGGATATTTTTAATATATTTTATATCTCTATTGCCCGTCGCTAGCATGTCGGGGCTGCTGTCTTTCACGGCAGCCGTGCCCTCATTGATAGCGAGCGGGATTGAAACCATGAGAACAACAAAGACCCTGCTGCACCTGGCCGTCGTCTATGGGCTGTGCGCCTCCAGCGGCGCGCTGGCGGCCAATACCGCCGAGCTGCCTTGCCGCACCACGGCCGAATGCGCCGAGCAGGCGCGCAAGATCGGCGCGACGGTAGACCAATCGGTGCTCAAGGGGGGCGCCTACGAAAGCCAGTTCGCCTGGATAAACCGCATCAACAAGGCTTCGATCGTCATGCTCACCGAGGAGGGCATCGTCAAGGCCCCCCAGGGCAAGCGCATCGCCAGCGGTGTGCAGCACGTGATCGAGCAGGCGACCGCCGCCGACGGCAAACGCCCCAGCGATGTGCTGCAGATCGAGCAGATCATGATCGACAAGATCGGCCCGCAAGCGTCGCTGATCCATTCCGGGCGCAGCCGCCAGGACATGTACGCCACCTATCGCCTGGCCGTGCTGCGTGCCCAGGTGCTTGCCTACGGCGATGCGCTCAACGCCTCGCGCGCGCGCCTGCTGAAGCTCGCCGGTGATAACGTCGACACCCTGATCCCGGCCTACACCAACGGCGTGCAGGCCATGCCGATCAGCTACGCCCATTACCTGCTGGCGTTCGAGGCTTCCTTCGAGCGCGACGCGCAGCGTATCCGCGAGCTCTATGCGCGGCTGAACCTCAGCCCGATGGGCACCGCGGTGTTGGCCAACTCCGGCTGGCCGCTGAACCGCGAGCGCCTGGCCACGCTGCTGGGCTTCGATGGCGTGCGCGAGAACTCGCTGGATTCGAGCCAGGTATCGACCTTCGACATTCCCCTGGAGGCGGCGGGTATCGCCTCGTCGTCGGCGATTCGCGTGGGGGCGCTGATCGGCGACATCCACACCCAGTATCACCAGACCCGCCCCTGGCTGCTGCTGGAGGAGGGCTCGACCTATACCAGTAGCGCCATGCCGCAGAAGCGCAATCCCGGCCTCTTGATGCGTACCCGCGAATCGGCCTCCGATGTCGTCGGCCTGGCGGGCGCCACCACCATCCGCGCGCACAACGTCACCACCGGCATGACCGACTACAAGGCCGCGTTCGACGACCTTGGCCTGTTCAAGTCGGCCACCGAGATGTTCGAGCGCCTGGACATGGTGCTCGATGCCCTGGTGATCAATCCCGAGCGGGCCATGGAAGAGCTGGATGCCGACTGGACCACCTCGATGGAGCTGGCCGATACCCTGGAACGCGAGCACCAGGTACCGTTCCGCATCGGTCACAGCTTCGCCTCGCTGATCGTCGGTCAGGCGCGTGCTCAAGGCCTGCTGCCGAAGACGTTCCCCTACGCTGAGGCGCAGAAGCTCTATGCCAAGGCCGCGCAGAAATACGATTGGCAAGAACAGCGCCTGCCGCTGAGCGAGAGTGCCTTTCGCGCCACCCTGTCGCCGCGCACCATGGTCGAGACGCGCAAGGGCACCGGCGGCCCGCAACCTGCCGAGGTCAGGCGCATGCTGGCCGAGGCCGGCAAACGCCTGCAGGCCGATGAAGGCTGGATGAGCGAGCGCCGTCAGCAACTGGTCGAGGCGGACCAGGCGCTGGACAAGGCCTTCGCCAAGCTATTGCCGGCTTCGCGTTGATGTCGGGGCGGCGAGGCCTTGCTGGCCTCGCCGCTCAGTTTCGGCAGAGCCCGAAAGGTCAGAGATCGGCGCCGCTACGCCTGGCTGCTGCGTTCGCTCGTGCTGGCCGGCACGCTATCGAGCGATGCGCTGGCGCGCCGTCAGCCCAGCACTTCGCGCAGCTTGTGCCTGTCCACCTTGCCACCCCAGTGGGCGATGACCACGCAGGCCACGCAATTGCCCAGCACGTTGGTCAGCGAACGGCATTTCATCAGGCGTTCCACGCCGATCAGGATGCCGATGCTTTCCAGTGGCACGATATTCAGCACGCTCAGCGTGGCGGTGAGGATGACGAAGGCCGAGCCGGCCACGCTGGTCGAACCCAGGGACGTCAGCAGGCTGACCAGCAGGATGCTGCCCAACTGCAGGGCGCCCAGTTCGATGTGGGCCAGTTGGGCGAGAAACACGATGGCGACCGCCAGGTACAGGTTCGAGCCGTTGAGGTTGAAGCTGTAGCCGGCGGTGAGCGTCAGGCGCACGGCCTGGCTGTCGCAACCGGCCGCTTCCAGTTTATCGATCAGGCGGGGCAGGGCGGCGACCGAGGAGCCGGTGGTGGCTACCAGCAGCAGCTCTTCCTGGATGTAGCCGAGCAGCCGCTGCAGTCGGCAACCGGCCAGGCGCAGGGCGATGGCCGGCACCAGCAGCAGATAGACCAGGCATGCGGCATAGGCCACCACGACGAACTTGACCAGTGGGACGGCCGCTTGCAGCCCGTACTTGCCGATGATGAAGGCGAGGGCGCCGAAGGCGGCCAGCGGCGCGAGGCTGACGATCACCTGCATGACGCGAAACACCTGCTTCACGGTCTGCTCGAGGCGCGGCGCCAGGTACTGGCCGGCCTTGCCGCTACGCCCGAGCAACAGGCCGCAGACCACGGCGACCAGCAGCACCTTGAGGATGACGCTCTGCTCCAGCGCGTCGAGCAGCAGGCCGGGCAGTTGCGAGTAGAGTGGGCCGTCGTCCGCGGCTGGCACGGCGGGCCAGTCGCTGCCCATGTGCTGCAGGCCGCCGCCAGGCTGCATGAGCAGGGCGACCAGCAAGCCGACCAGCAATGACAGCAGCGACATCAGTTGCCAGTAGCCAACGGCCTTGAGCCCCAGCCGCGCCGTGGCCCGGTAGTCGCTGAGGGCGGCGACGCTGGAGCACACCAGCACGAACATCACCACCGGCGTGCACAGGCCGATGGCGGAAATGAACAGATCGCTGAGCGGCTTCATCTGCACCGCCAGATCAGGCCGCCAGACACCCAGCAGGGCGCCCAGGACGAGTGCCAGCAGAAGCAGGGCAAGGCCTGTTCGCGAATGCCTGAGAATCATCAAGGCCTGTCTTGTTCTTGTTGTCGGCGTGACGTCGAGGCCACCGGGGGCGTTCATCCTACCCCATCGCCGGAGGGATTCGGTATGGTGTGCCGGCTTTACCAACCTCCCCGAGGGCTGCATGGAACTTCGTCATCTGCGCTACTTCGTCATGGTTGCCGAAGAACGGCACTTCACCCGCGCTGCCGCCCGCCTGAACATCCAGCAGCCGCCGTTGAGCCAGCAGATCCGGGCGCTGGAACAGGAGCTCGGCTTCGACCTGTTCATCCGCCACGCCAAGGGCGTCGACCTCACCGTTGGCGGCGAGGTGTTCCTGGGCGAGGCGCGCGACATCCTCCAGCGGGTGTCGCAGGGCGCGCTCAAGGCCGCGCGCACGGCGAAGGGCATCGAGGGGCGGCTGAACGTCGGCTTCACCAGCTCGGCGGCGTCGCACCCGCTGATTCCCAGGATCATCCGCTGCTATCGGGATACCTATCCGGGGGTGGATATCGGCCTCAATGAAGGCAATGCCCAGGAACTCACCGATGAGCTCAGTGGCAGCGATCTGGATGTCGGCATCCTGCGCGCGCCGGTGGGCAATCCCCCAGGCGTCGCCTACCACCGCCTGCTCAACGAAGAGCTGCTGCTCACCCTGCCGGTGGGGCATCGGCTGCTGGCGGGCAAGGGCGCGGTTTCGCTGAAGGATCTGGCCGGCGAAGCGCTGATCCTGGTGCGCCGCCCCGGTGCGCCGGGGATGTACGCCAACTTCCTGCAGGCCTGCCGTAATGCGGGTTTCGAGCCGCACGTGGCATTCGAGGTGGAGCGCATGCTCACCAACGTCAGCCTGGTGGCCGCTGGCGCCGGGGTTTCCGTGGTGCCGGCGTCGATGCGCGGCTTTCACGAGCACAGCGTGGCCTACCGCTCGATTGGCGATGCCAAGCCGCGCCTGGTGGCGCCGATCACCCTGGCCTGCCGGCAATTGCATCAGTCGCCCCAGGTGGCCAACTTCATTGCCCTGGCACGGGAGCTGGGGGGCGAACACCGCAGGCAGCCACGCTGAGGTGCAGCTGGCTTGGCCTCGGCCGGTTGGCGAGCCCAGCAGAGCGAGCGCGCCGGGTGGCCGTCTCGAGCCCCGCAATGGCAAACGCCCGGTGCGCAGCACCGGGCGTTTTCAGTCGCGCCTAGCCGCCGGCAACCAGGTAAGGCGGTGCGCGCGCGGGTCGGCTACGGCTCGCTGGACTCAGCTCACCGGTTCGCTGGTGTTGACGTACTCCGGCACGTTGGCCAGCGGCAGGCGGCGTGCCTGCTCGACACTCACGCCCGGGCGCTTGGGCAGCGGGTCGAGGCGCTGCGGCTGGCCGGTTTCCAGGGCGCGCTCGATGGCTTCCAACACGCGTACGTCGCGCCAGCCTTCGTCGCCGTCGGGCTCCGGCTCACGGTTCTGCAGGATGCAGTCGGAGAAGTACTGGGTTTCCCCGGCGAACTGGTCGACCACCGGGTGCTCGTGCTCGCTGGTCTTGCCGCCGATGGTGGCGCGGTAGCTGACCGCGGTGCCTTCGCCAAAGCCGAAACAGGGTGAGGCCTCGAATTCACCCTTGCTGCCGAGCACCTGCAGACGCTCGGTGTAGGGCAGGCTGTAGCTCACGGTAAAGACCGCCATGCGCTCCTCGGCGAAGCGCATGGTCACGGCTACCGTGTCTGGCGTGTTGATTTCACGGCCAGGGGTTTGCACGGCAACCGCGCGTACTTCCAGGGGCTCGTCGTCGAACAGGTTGCGCACGGCATTGATCGGATAGGGGCCCATGTCGGTCACCGGGCCGGCCCAATAGCCGCTCTGCATGCGGTGGTTGGCCGGGTCGACGGTCTGCGTGAAGGTGGCGTTGAACAGCCGTGGGTCGCCGATATCGCCGGCGCGAACGCGGTGGATCATCTCCACGGTGCCGGGTTCGAAGTGCAGGCGGTAGGCGATCATCAGCTTGGCGCCCGAGCGTTCGGCCGCCGCGGTAATGGCCTGGCAGTCTTCCTGGCTGGTGGCCATGGGCTTTTCCAGCAGCACATGGATGCCGGCATCCAGCGCCGGCTCGGCGAACTCGCGGTGGCGGAAGTTGGGCGTGGCCAGGTAGATGGCGTCGATCTCGCCTGAAGCGAGCAGGGCGGGGAATTCTTCGTAGCGGTAGCTCTTGATGTTGTAGAGCGCTGCCAGCTTGTCGGCCTTGATCGGGTCGCCGGTTACCAGTGCGGTGATCACCGAGTTGTCGGTCTGGCCTACGCCGGGCATGAACGCGCCCTGGGAAATCCAGCCGCCACCGACCACCGCGTAACGAACCTTGCCTTGAGCATCGGGCATTTCATCAACTCCTCTGCAACGCCGAACTGCATTGTTCAGCTTCTTATTCAATCGGCAGGTGAGGCTAGATGAAGTTCCCGCAAAGCGCCTGCCGGTCGGCGTTCGAGCGCCGTTTGCAGCGGCTGTGAAATCATCGCGGCAAACCGTGGTCTGTATGCGCGGCACGCCGTCCGGCGCAGCTGTCTGCCGTTAATGGAGCGCGTTAGATGAAAGCCCTGATTCCCTGCCTGTTGTTGGTGGCCGCCTTGCCGGCTCTGGCCGACTCATCTGCCAACCCGCTGTGCGAGACCAAGGCCGAGAAAATCGAAAAGCAGCTGCAGGCTGCCTGGGCCGAAGGCCTTACCGGAAAAGCCAAAGGCCTCAGCGCGGCGCTGGACGGCGTACGCGAGAACTGTTCGGACAAGGAATTGATGCGCGAGCTGCAAACCAGGATCGACAAGGCCCGCGATGAGATACGTGAGCGCGAGGCTGACCTGCGTGATGCCGAACTGAGCGGCGACCCGGGCAAGATCGCCAAACGCCAGGCCAAACTCGATGAAGCCATGCAGGAGCTGAATGCAGCCGAGGCCGAATTCCCCCGCTGAGTGGGCGAATCTGCCGGGGCTGCGCCAGCAGCCTTGTGCGCCCCGGGGGAGCGCCCTGGCGTTTCGATAATCGCCCACAACCCGGTTTGCACCCGTCGACATGACTAAAACGGGATAGCCGCCGCCCATGCCGAGGGCTAGCATCGACCCTAGTTGATTGGCCCCATAATAATTATTCGCCGTCTGCGGCTACTGCCGGGCGGTTTATTTCTCGCAAAGACTGCCCCTACAACAGGTCTAGCAGAATGATTGTCTCCCCTTGCGTTGCGCACCCTCCCCACTACCGTGATCACCTGGTTCACGCCGCTGCGTCTTTCGATGAAGCCGTGTTGCCCTGGGTTCGACGATCGTTTGCCCCTCTGCTGGCCAACGCCTGCTTCGCCAGGATGGCGCCGGTAGGCATTAGCCGGTCGGCGATCTCCCGAGGTCGTTGATCACGGCAAACGTGCGATGGGCCAGCCTGGCTGGCCGGTACCTGCCCGGAATCGGGCCTGGAGGGGTGCTGTGTCCTACTTTCAGAATCATCACGCTGCATCGTCACACCAGGTAGCGGCGTTGGCAGCGGCGCGCCGGTCTGCGCAATCATCAGGCATGGCGGCGGCCATCCGCCCCGCTGGCATGGCCGGTGGCGCGGAGCTTGCAGCAAATGGTCGAGCGTCTGCAAAGATGGGTACGACCACCATGCTGGTGCAATGCAACTGCTTCGACGATGTGGATGTGCACGCCAACTCGGTGATCGGTTGGCAGCAAACCTATGACCAGTTGGGTGCCGGGCACGCCCATACCACGCTCAAACACCTCACCGCAGAGCGCTTCCAGATTTTCCGCGAGACCTTCGACAAGCGCATCGTGCAAATCGGTGCTGCGCCGGCGGGGCGACTGTGCCTGGCGATGCCGGTGTGCAGCAGCGAGCCGAGTGTGTTCCAGGGCAAGCCGCTGACGAGCGATAGTGTCACCGTTCTTCACGGTGGCCAGGAGTTCTTCGTCCAGTCCCCGGGCGGCATCGACCTGCTGTGCGTGGCGGTGGATATCGCCAGCCTGGAGACCTTCGCCTCGCGGGCGTTTTCCAGCACGCAGCTGTGCCAGCTGTCGCGCATCACCCGGCTCGACCTGGAGCCGGCGATGATCAACCACATGCGCCGACATCTGGAGCGCTTGATCGATCGCGCATTGCTGGGCGAGGCGCTGTCGGAGGCGGAGCTCGAAGAGCAGGTGCTGGAATTCATGCTGGCGTTTCTCGACAGCGCGCTCGAGTGGTCGGTGGGGCGCAGCGCCAACTCCACGGTGAGCACCTATCTGGTCAAGCAGAGCCAGGAACTGGCCCTGGCCAACCAGGATGAGCCGCCCTCGGTGCTCGACCTGTGCAAGTACCTGAACGTGAGCCGCAGTACCTTGCAGCGCAGTTTTCTCAGCGTGACCGGTTTGCGGCCCGTGGAGTACCTGCGTGCGCTACGCCTGAATATCGCCCGTCGCCGGCTGCGCAGCACCGAAACCGAGCAGCTGACGGTTGCCCGTGTTGCCAGCGATCTGGGATTCAGTCACCTGGGGCATTTCTCCGGCGCCTACCGAACCCTGTTCGGTGAGACGCCTTCGCAAACCCCGCGTGCACGTTGAGGAACCCGAGTGATGAAAACACCAATCAGCTTTGCTGCTGATCAGGGGCCGCCAATCAGTTAGCGGCGCCGTTCAATCGATAACCGTACTTGCCAAGTAAGCGTGGCTGGAAAGTTGCCGGGCAGCCTCGTTGCGCCCGCCAATCCGTATGCCGCGACAGTGCGGGTGAGGTTTCAAGTGCAGGTTTCAGCCAGTAGCACCGTTGTTTCGCAGCACGCATTGCTGCGCCGTTAAACCACCAGCACGTGGCACTTCAACTGCAGATAGGGATGAAGTGCCAGCCGTCCAACTTATCAGGAATAGGTCATGAACAGCCCAAGAAAAAATCCAATAGACAATGTTCGTGTTTATATATGCGCCGGCCTGTTGTCGGCCTGCGGCGCGTTGCTGCTCAATGTCATGCCGGTGCTGTTCGGCGCTATCGGCGAGACCCTGGGTTACGGCGAGCAGCAGCTCGGCACACTGGCATTGGCCAGCAACCTGGCCTTCGCCCTGGTCGGCGTGATCTCGCTGGCCTGGCTGGGCGTATTCGGCTGGCGCACCATCGCCGCCGTGGCAACCGTTATCGTCACCCTGGGGATTCTGGCCATTCTCAACAAGCCCTCGTACGGCCAGTTGCTGGTGATCATGGCCGTGGCAGGCGGCGCGACCGGCGCGCTCTACGCCCTGGCGATGGTGATCTTCGGTGGCAGCGACCGCCCCGAGCGGGCCTTTGGCTTCAAGCTGGGGATGGAGTCGATTCCCGGCGCGGCGCTGCTGATTCTGCTGCCGGTGGCCGTGGCGCCGCAGTGGGGCTTCGACGGCATCCTGATCGTGCTGGCCGTGTCGGCCTTGCTGATGGGCCTGGCGCTGTTCGGGGTGCCGAGCCGCGCGGTGAAACGTGAAGACCTGATTGCCGCAAGCATTCATGCCGATGCCGGCAAGCACCAGTTCATCGTGTGGATGAGCCTGGCAGCCAGCCTGGTGTTCATGACCGGGATCATGGCCGTGTGGCCGTTCCTGGAACTGATCGGCAAGAAGACCGGGCTGTCCTCCAACGAGATCGGCGCCGTGCTGTCGATCGGCTTCCTGATCAACGCCATCGGCGGCTTCATTGCTTCCTCGCTGGGACTCAAGCTCGGGCGCGTGCTGCCTGTTGCGGCCATCGTCGCGGTGGTGCTGGTCGGCCTGGTGATCATCGGCCAGTTCACCTCGATGACCACCTTCACCGTCGGCACGCTGCTGTTCCTGCTGTCGATCAACTTCGTGCTGGCCTACACCTTTGGCCTGATGGCCGAGTTCGACACCTCCGGCAAGCTGGTCGCCCTGGGCACGGTGTGCATCTCCCTGGGCGCCGCCTTCGGGCCCGCCATTGCCGGCGACCTGATCGAGCGTTATGGCTACTCGGCCGCGCTGATCTTCTCTGGCGTCTGCGCGGTGCTGACCCTGGTGATTCACGCCGGGCTTTCCATGCGCGCCACGGCCCTGCAGCAGGGCGCCGCGCAAAGCCGCCTGGTGCCGATGCCTTGAAAGCAGCCCACCGTTACGCTTTGCGCCCGGTGGCCACCTTCCAATAGCAGGCACCACTCTGGCAAAACAGGCACGTAGCTCACGCTCGTGCCTGTTCTGCTTTTTGCAGTCGGGGTGCTGGACACAAGGGCGCACTATGTCAGGGCAGGTCGGAGGCCTAAGAACCTGTTCATGATCTTTCATCCCAGGTTCGTTGATTTGGTAGCTAAGTGGCGGAAGCGGCCGTTCGCGATCTCGTGGGAGGGGCTTTAGCCCCGAGCTCTTTACGCCTAGCCAAACCTGTAGGGTGGATGACGCTTTTTCCATCCACCGTTGCGGTCGGGATGATGGACGGATGAAGCATCGGACTGTTGCAATATCTGTGGGAGCGGGCCATGCCCGCGAAAATCAGGGCATAGCTCGCTCTCATATTAATCCGCCAGCATTACTGTGTTGTTTGCGCGCTCAGTTCCGCTCTGACGAGCGGGTTCCTTTTGGCATTGCCCCAAAAGGAACCAAAAGGTCTAGCCCCGACATACGGCCCCAGCTGCGCTGGGGTTCCCTCATTGCATCGTCGTTCCGGGGGCCGGCCTGGAAGGGCCATCCATGGCCCATCAGGCCTCTCGCCGCATCCATGCGGCTCGTCCCCCTGCACAACGATTCCATTCGGCCTTCTGAAGGGGCGATTGGTGTCGTCTGTTATTGCCGTGCAGAAGAAACACCAAAAAGCCAAAGTGGCGAACGTCCGCTCTTGCCTTGTAGCTGCCGCTGCATGCGAGTAAAGATCGTGAGCAGGCTCTAAGGCGAGTTGTTGAAACAGCTAAATCACAGGCAAAAAAATGCCCCGCACTTTCATGCAGGGCACAAGCCGGAGCAGGGCAAAGCGCTTAGCTGAGGCGCTCGAAACGATACGGGCTGGGATCGACGATGGGCGTGGTGCCGCACAGCAGGTCGGCCGCCAGTTGCCCAGCCGCAGGTGAGGTGCCGAAGCCGTGACCGGAAAAGCCGGTTGCCAGGGTCAGGCCGGGAATCTTCGCGACCGGGCCGATGACCGGGTTGGAGTCCGGGGTGATGTCGATGACGCCGGCCCAGCTTTGCTCGATCTGGGCGTTTGCGAACATCGGCCAGGCCGCTACCAGGTTGCGCATCGCCTCGGCATTGAGCGACGGGTTGGCCGCCGGGTCGAGGGTGCGCACCTTCTCGAAGGGCGTGACGGAGGTGCCTTTCCAGCTGCGCGCCAGGGCCAGGTCCTTGAAGAACTCCTTGCCGAAGGACACCCGCAGGAAGTCGCGCTGGGCCTTGAGCTGGGGCAGGTAACGCATGCCGATCAGCAGGTGGTCGAGGGTCAGGTGAGCATCCAGGGCGCCGCGCTGGGTGACGATGAAGCCGCCATCCTTGTGGCGCCGGAACGAGAAGTCCGGGGCGCCCAGGGCGATCTCGGTCGGCCCGTCCATGGGTTTGGTGCGCATCACCGAACAGGTCAGCGGCAGGGTCGGCAGGTTGATGCCGTGGTTGCCGAGAAAACGCCGCGACCACATGCCGCCGGCCAGCAGCACCTGCTCGCAGCGAATCTCGCCGCGCTCGGTCAGCACGCCGCTGACGCGCCCACCGCTGGTGACCAGGGTGCGCACCGCGCAGTTCTCGATGATCAGCGCGCCCTTGGCCATCGCCGCCTTGGCGATGGCGCTGGAGGCCAGGGTCGGCTCCGCGCGGGCATCGGACGGCGTGTAGATGCCGCCAGCCCACTGGCCCTGGCCGCCGGGGGCCAGCTTGGCGATTTCCGCGGCGCTGACCAGCCGCGAGTCCAGATCCAGGGAGGCGACCGATTTCAGCCAGCCGTCGTGCATGGCCATCTGCGCATCGTTACGGGCGACGAACAGGATGCCGGCCTGGCGGAAGCCAACGTCCTGGCCGACCCGTTCCGGCATTTCCGTCCACAGCCGCTCGGCGGCCAGGGCCAGGGGAATGTCGTGCATATGGCGGTTGGTCTTGCGCACCCAGCCGAGGTTGCGCGATGACTGCTCGGCCGCGATGCGGCCTTTTTCCAGCACCACCACCGGGATGTTGCGCTCGGCCAGGGTCAGGGCGGCGGTAAGGCCGATGATGCCCCCACCGATGATGACTACGGCGCTGCTAGCGGGAAACTCGGTGGAGGTTTGTACGGGCTCTATTCGAGGCGACATGAAGAGCACTCAACGGTAAGGGTGATGAGGTGACCGTGAACCTGGCTCACTGAGCCAGGTTGATTTTCTTCACGTCGGCGCGCGAGGCGCCACGGAAAGCGGTCAGCTCCAGCTCGACCTTGTAGACGGTCGAGCCCAGAGGCGGACAGGTCACGGTCGAGGCCGGGTCGATGCCGCGAAACTTCTCGCCGACGATGGTCATCACCGCAGGCACGTCCTGCGGGTTCTGGATGAACACCCGCGAGCACACCACGTCGGCCAGGCTGGCATCCACGGCGGCAAGTGCCGACTCGATGTTGGCGAACACCTGGTGGGTCTGCTCGGCCAGGTCCTCGGAGATTTCCTTGGTGTCCGGGTTACGGCCGGCGGTGTTGGACACGAAGATCCAGTCGCCGACAGCCACCACTCGGGAGTAGCTGCCCATTTCTTCGTACTTGGAACCGGTTTTGACTTTGCTGATGCTGGTCATGGCGTAATGTCCTTGAAGGGATGAGGGGTTAGCGAAGGGCCGGGGTTTCCCAGAGGTTCAGCTTCACGCCGATGCCCAGCTCGAGCGCCTTGCGGTACACCACGGTGCCCCAGGCCACGTCCTCGACCGGCATGCCACCGACCGACATGATGATGATTTCGTCTTCGCTGCGACGGCCCGGGGCTTCGCCGGCGATGATCTTGCCGATGTCTTCGAGCTGCTCGAGGGTCAGCTTGCCTTCCTCGAGCATGTCCATGAACCGCACGCCGATCACCGGCACGTGGTTGTGGGCCGGCTTGGGCAGTTCTTCGTACCAGGCCTGGTACAGGCCAACGTTGTCGAGCACCTTGCGCACGTCCGCCTGCTCCATGCCTTCATCGATGTTGCAGCCGGCCGGCATGGCCAGGAAGGCGCCGGGCTTGACCCACTCGCGCTTGACCAGCGGGTATTCGCTCGGGTCGCCGGTACGGCCGGAGGTGCAGTAGGTGACCAGGTCCGAGCCGCGCACCACGTCTTCGATGCTGTCGACCACCTCGATGGTGGTGATCTGCGGGTAGGTTTCCCGCACCCAGCCGATGAAGTCGTCGAGGCTCTTCTGGCTGCGACCCTTGAGCTTGAGGGTGTCGATCAGCGGGCACACGGCGATGAAGGCGGCGAGGGTGGTCTTGCCCATCACGCCTGGGCCGAGCAGGCCGACCACTTTGGAATCCTTGCGCGCCAGGTGGCGGGCGCCGACGCCGGGGATCGCGCCAGTGCGATAAGCCGACAACAGGTTGGCCGACATGTGGGCGAGCGGGGCGCCGGTGTCGACGTCATTGAGGGTGAACATCAGAATCGAGCGCGGCAGGCCCTTCTCGCGGTTCTCGACGTTGGAGCCGTACCACTTCACGCCAGCGGTACGGAAGCTGCCACCCAGGTAGGCCGGCATCGCCATCATGCGGCGGTCGGCGGCGTGGCGCGGCATGCTCGGGAATGGAGAGTCTTCCGGGAAGCACACCATGGCGCCGTGGGAGTCGTTGTTCGGGCCGGCCATCCGATAGTCGCCTTTGTACAACAGGTCGAATACCTCTTCCATGGTATTGACGCAGGCGAGCATGTCGGTCACGCCAGCGCGGATCATGTCTTGTTCGGAGAGGTAGATGAAATCGATTCTTGTATTATTAGTCATGGCATTCTCGGGGTCGGAAGTGCAGGCCTGGCACAACGTGGTGGGTGACGCTGCCGTGCAGTGTGCAAACAAGAAACTTCGTTGAAGTTCCACAACGCTCAGTGCGAACAGCGCAATTGGTAGTAACGGAATTGGTTTATTCGCGGCGAATTAAGCAAAACCAAAAACCAGTTGGGCCGAGTTGATGGTAGGTAAGTCGCCCCGATGCCGGCTATCCCATATTGGTCACTGTTGCAGGCAAATCGCGGCCGCAGGCGCACTCTTTTGGGGCGCCAGATAAAGCGCCTGTTCGGGCGGCATTCAAGTGCCTACGAAAGTGTTTATCACGGCTGTTCACGGGCGCGCGGGACGGCGCCAGAGGGGGCTATGGCGATGCGCTCCAATAGCCGGAATGTCGATAACGGGACGCTATCGAGCGCGGGTGTTTGGGGGGATTTCAGGGGATAGCAGAGGGCGGCGAAACAATCCCGCAGGGCAAGCATTGCGCTTGCCCTGCGGGATTGTCGATCAGGTACGGAAGCGACCGACCAGGCCGTTCAGTTCGCCCGATAGCGACTCCAGCCGCTGCGAGTCGGTTCGTGCCGAATGGGCCAGTTCTTCGACCAGCTGGGCATCGGTGTGGATCTGCGCGATGTGCCGGTTGATGTCTTCGGCCACGTGATGCTGCTCCTCGGCGGCGGTGGCGATCTGGTTGTTCTGATCGCGGATCTCGTCCACCGAGGTGCGGATCTGCTCGAAGCTGTCGCGGGCCTGCTGGATGCGTTCCACGCTTTGCAGCGACATGCTCAGGCTGCTCTGCATCTGCTTGGTCACGTCCTGGGTGCGCTTGGCCAGGCCACCGAGCAGGCCGTCGATCTCGCCGGTCGAGTCGGCGGTGCGTTTGGCCAGCGCGCGCACTTCGTCGGCGACCACCGCGAAACCACGACCCTGCTCGCCGGCCCGCGCCGCCTCGATGGCCGCGTTGAGGGCCAGCAGGTTGGTCTGCTCGGCGATCGAGCGGATGGTGTCGAGGATGGCGTTGATGTTCTTGCTGTCCTGCTCGAGCACCTGCATGGCCTGGGCGGATTTCTGCAGGTTTTCGCTGAGCTGGGTGACACTGCCGGTGGCTTCGTCGATCTGCAACTGGCCGTCATGCACCTGGCGCTGCCCGGAGTCGGCGGACGAAGCGGCATTGCTGCAGGAGCGGGCCACTTCGTTGGCGGTGGCGACCATCTCGTTGAAGGCGGTGGACACCAGTTCCACCGCTTCACGCTGGCGGCCGGCGGCGTCGTTCATGTCGCGGGCCACCCGGGTGCTGGCGTCCGAGGCGGTTTGCAGGTCTGCCGAGGCGCTGCCGATGCGCTGCACCAGGGTGCGGATGGCGCCCAGGAACTGGTTGAACCAGCGCGCCAGCAGGGCGGTTTCATCATTGCCGCGCACCTCCAGGCTGCGGGTCAGGTCGCCTTCGCCCTGGGCGATGCCTTCCAGGCCGCCGGCCACGCTGCGGATCGGCTTGACGATCAGCCCGGCGAAGCTGGCGCCGACGATGGCGAACAGCACGGCCAGCACCGCGGCGATCACGCCGATCTGCCAGGTCAGGCTGGTGGCCTTGGCCATCACTTCGCTGCGCTCGATCAGGCCGATAAAGCGCCAGCCCAGGGTTTTCGACGACCAGACGTTGGCCATGTAGGACTCGCCGCCAAGCTCGACCTCGACCAGGCCGCTCTCGACGCCGGCCAGCTGCGCATAGCCATCGCCCAGTTCGCTGATCAGCTTGAAGTTGTGCTCCGGGGTGCGCGGGTCGACCAGCACGTTGCCGTTGCTCTCCAGCAGCATCAGGTAGCCGCTGTCGCCCAGCTTGATCTGCTTGACCAGTTCGGTGAGCTGCTTGAGCGACACGTCCAGGCCCACCACCCCGGTCGGCTGGCCTTGCTGGTTGTCGACGGTGCGCACGGTGCCCATCAGCACCACGTCATCGGGCGCCCAGTAGTAGGCGGCGGTGCGCACGGTCTTGCCGGGCGCGGCCATGGCGGCCTTGTACCAGGGCCGTACGCGCGGGTCGTAGTTGCTGATCTTGGCGTCGTCCGGCCAGGAGACGTAACCGCCGTCGGCCTTGCCAAGCGACAGGTAGGCCGTGCTCGGGTGGCTGGCGGCGAATTGCCCGAACATCTCCAGGAACGTCTTGCCCTGGTCGGTCTGCGGAATCTGCGCGGCGTCGGCGCCGGTGTAGTTCTTCAGCTCGCCGGCGTTACGCACGGCAGGGTGCTTGGCCAGGTATTCGACGTTCTGCGCGATGGCGTCGAAGAACTGGTTCATGGCGTTTTCGATCTGCCTGATCTCGCGGCTGCTGCTGTCCAGGAAGTCTTCCTGCGCCTGTTCGCGCAGGTTGACCACTACCACGACGGCGACCAGTACGACGGGCACACAGGCAATGGCCGCGAAGGCCCAGGTGAGTTTCTGTTTGATGTTCACGGTGGTCCCTGCAGGGTGGTAAAGCGTTTTTGTTGAGTTTTTTAAAGCTTAGAAGCAGGCAGAAGGAGTCGTTGGCGAATTTGTAGTCGTTGTGAACACTGAATCGGCGTGGCCGACACAAACTTGAGCGCCCAGCCATGAGGTTCTACGTGACGGGCAGTCACCAGGTATAGGCTCCAATGCTGGCTGGTGGCCATCACTGTCGAGTCGAGGGTGCCTTACTGGTGTTGCAGATGTGCGAACGCAGAAGTGGCTCGCGAAGTGCTGCCGCGCCCGCTTGCGGCGCGGCGGGTGGTGCCGGCGGCCAGTTACCGCTGCGCCGCGATCCTGCGCTCGCGTCGGCTGGAATAGACGAACACCGCCACGAACAGGACGCTGAGCAGCACCACGATGGTTGGCCCCGGTGCGCTGTCGATGAAGAAGCTCAGGTACACGCCGCTCAGCGCCGCGCCCACGGCGATGGCCAGCGCGGTAAGCAGCATGGCGCCCATGGTGCGGGTGAGCAGGAAGGCGATGGCGCCTGGGGCGATCAGCAGCGCCACGGTGAGCACGATGCCAATGGCCTTGAGGGCACCGACGATGGTCAGCGACATCACTGCCAGCAGGCCATAGTGCAACAGGCGTACCGGCAGGCCGACGGTGCGCGCCTGCACCGGGTCGAAGGCGTGCAACAGCAGGTCGCGCCATTTCAGGCCGATGAAGGCGCTGACTGCCAGGGCGATCAGGCCGCTTTCCAGCAGGTCCGCCCAGCCGATGCCGAGCATGTCGCCGAACAGGATGTGATCCAGGTGCACGTCGCTGTGAATCTGCGTGTAGAGCAGCAGGCCGAGGCCGAACATGCCGGAGAACACCACGCCCATCAGGGTGTCCTGCTTGATCCGGCTGTTTTCCTTGAGGTAGCCCGAGGCGATGGCGCAGAGCATGCCGGCGACGAAGGCGCCGAGCGAGTAGGGCAGGCCGACCATGTAGGCGATCACCACCCCGGGAAACACCGCGTGGGCGGTGGCGTCGCCCATCAGCGCCCAACCCTTGAGCACCAGGAAGCACGACAGCAGCGCGGCAGGAATGGCCACCAGCACGGCGATCAGCAGGGCGTACTGCATGAAGTCGATCTGCAGCGGCAGCAGCAAGGCTTCCATGCTCATGGCTCCAGGCGGGACTGGGCGGCGCGGCGGCGTGCCGCCAGCAGGCCGTGCTTGGGCGCGAAGACGAACGCTACGAGGAACACGCAGGTCTGCAGCACGATGATGATCGCCCCGGTGGCGCCATCGAGGAAGTAGCTGGCATAAGCACCGATAAAGCTGGACAGGCCACCGATGCAGGCGGCGATCAGCAACAGCCGTTCGAACCGGTCACTGAGCAGGTAGGCGGTGGCGCCCGGGGTGACCACCATGGCGATGACCAGAAAGGCGCCGACCGTCTGCATCGCCGCCACCGTGCAGGCCGACAGCAGGATGAAGAAGATCGCCTTCAGGCGCGCCGGGTTCAGGCCGATGGTGCGCGCGTGATGCTCGTCGAAAAACACCACCATCAGGTCCTTCCAGCGCAGCGCCAGCATGGCCAGGGTGATGCCGGCGATCAGCAGCAGTTGCAGGGTGTCACCCGGGGTGATGGCGAGGATGTTGCCGAGCACGATGGTCTGGATGTTCACCGAGGTGGGCGACAGCGACACCATGAACAGCCCGAGGCCGAAGAACGAGGAGAAGATCAGCCCGATGATCACGTCTTCCTTGAGCTTGCTGCGCTGGTTGAGGAACAGCATGGCGCCTGCCGCCAGCGTGCCGGCGCCGAACGCACCCAGGGCGAAGGGCAGGCCGAGCATGTAGGCGCCGGCGACGCCAGGCACGATGGAGTGGGCCAGGGCATCGCCGATCAGCGACCAGCCCTTGAGCATCAGGTACACCGAGAGCAGCGCGCAGACCACGCCGACCAGGGTCGACACCCACATGGCGTTGACCATGTAGCCGTAGGAAAAGGGTTCGAGCAGGCTGGGCACTATGGATCCTTGTCGTCGACGCGGCCGCGGATGGTCGACTTGCCGTCGTAGAGCACCAGTGGGCGTTCGTCGTCGGTGATGATGCCGATCAGCGGCGAGCTGCGCTGGCCTTCGCCCGGCAGCTCGAAATGGCGCAGCACACCGCCGAAAGTGCGCTCCAGGTTCTCGCGGGTGAACACCAATTGGGTCGGGCCGTAGGCGAGCACGGTGCGCGCCAGCAGCACGGTGCGGTCGCAGAACTCCGGCACGCTGCCCAGGTTGTGGGTGGACACCAGCATCACCCGGCCCTCGTCGCGCAATTCGCCGAGCAGCCGCACGATGGCGTCCTCGGTCTTCACGTCGACGCCGGTGAACGGCTCGTCGAGCAGGATCACCCGCGAGTCCTGGGCCAGGGCGCGAGCGAGGAACACGCGCTTTTTCTGCCCGCCGGACAGCTCACCGATCTGCCGGGTGCGCAGCTCGCCCATGCCGACCCGGGCCAGGGCGGCGTCCACTGCTTCGCGGTCGGCAGCCTTGGGGCGGCGCAGCAGGCCCATATGGCCGTAGCGGCCCATCATCACCACGTCCTCGACCAGCACCGGGAAATTCCAGTCGACGTCTTCGCTCTGCGGCACGTAGGCGATCAGCTTGCGCTGCAGCGCCTCGCGTACCGGCATGCCGAGTACGCTGATGCTGCCCTGGTCCAGCTTGACGAAGCCCATGATGGCCTTGAACAGCGTCGACTTGCCGCTGCCGTTGACGCCCACCAGGGCGGTGATGCTGCCGCCGGGGCTGGCGAAGCTGGCACTGCGCAGGGCGGTGTGGCCGTTGCGGTAGGTGACGCTGATGGCGTCGACGCGGATGCCGCCCAGGCTGTCCTCTTCATGCAGGGCGTTGGGCATTATTCGGCCAGCCCGTCGGCGATGGTCTGCGAGGTCACGCGCAGCAGGTCGAGGTAGGTCGGTACCGGGCCATCGGGCTCGCTGAGCGAGTCGACATACAGCACGCCGCCATACTTGGCGCCGGTTTCCCGGGCGACCTGCTGGGCCGGTGAGGCGGAGATGGTGCTTTCGCTGAACACGGCGGGAATCTTGTTGGCGCGCACCGCGTCGATCACCTTGCGCACCTGCTGCGGCGTGCCCTGCTGATCGGCGTTGATCGGCCACAGGTACAGCTCCTTGAGGCCGAAGTCGCGGGCCAGGTAGCTGAACGCACCTTCGCTGGAGACCAGCCAGCGGCGTTCTTCGGGCACCTTCCGCAAGCGCTCGCGGATCGGCCCGACGGTGGACTTGATCAGCGCCTGGTAGGCCTTGGCGTTACGCCTGTAGGTATCGGCATTGGCCGGGTCGTGCTCGACCAGTGCATCGCGAATGTTGTCGATGTAGATCATCGCCGCATCCGGCGACATCCAGGCATGGGGGTTGGGCTTGCCGCTGTATGGGCCCTGGGCGATGCCGATCGGCTCCACGCCCTCGCTGAGGGTCACCGCGGGCACCCCCTGCAGGCGCTGCAGAAAGCGCTCGAACCACAGTTCCAGGTTCATGCCGTTACGCAGGATCAGCTGCGCATCGCGGGCCTTGAGGATGTCGCCCGGGGTGGGCTGGTAGTTGTGAATCTCGGCGCCGGGCTTGGTGATCGACTCCACCTCGGCTTTGTCGCCGGCCACCTGACGGGCCATGTCGGCGAGCACGGTGAAGGTGGTCACCACCTTGAGCTTGCCATCGGCGGCGGCCAGTTGCGGCAGCAGGGAGACCAGAAGGGCGGCGAGCAGGGGGGCACAGGTGCGCCAGCGGATCCGACTGAACATCTTTATCCTCGTATGGCTTGGCCCGTCATCTCACCGCGATGGTGACCCGGGCAGAGTTGCCACTCTAGCGACAAATAGATGCCAATGAAAACTATTGTCATTAGAGATTTGTTTGTGTTGACTGCGGGGCGTTGGCCGGCTCGGCGGGCGCTGGGGGCTCGATGTTCAGCATAGCCGGGCGATTCATCTGCATCTGAGCCACTGCGCGATTGGCAGGTTCAGACAATCGGCAAGCCGCGTGGGCCAGCGCGGCTGCCGTAAAATACAGACCCCGCGTCAGGCGCGGGGTCGTCGGGGGAGGAAGGTGGCTCAGCTGCCGCTCTTGATCCTGGTCCAGGCGCGGGTGCGCACCCGTTCGACCTTCTGCGGCAGCGGCTCGACGCTGTAGAGGGTCTTTTGCGCTTCAGCGGTCGGCGTCAGGTCGGCGTTTTCGCTGATCGCCTTGTCGACCAGCTTCATGCCATCGGTGTTGGGGTTGGGGTAACCGAGGAAGTCGCTGATCGGCGCGATGACTTTCGGGTCGAGCAGGTTGTTGAGAAACGCGTGCGCTTCCTCGACGTTCTTGGCGCTCTTGGGGATGGCGAAGGTATCGAACCAGATCGGCGCGCCTTCCTTGGGCAGGCGCCACTCGACCTTCACGCCATTGCCGGCTTCCCTGGCGCGGTTGGCGAACTGGTAGAAGCTGCCCGAATAACCGATGGCCACGCAGATGTCGCCGTTGGCGATGTCGGTCATGTATTTGGCCGAGTGGAAGTAGGTCACGTAGGGGCGGATGCTCATCATCAGCTCGGTGGCCTTGTCGTAGTCCGCCGGGTTGCTGCTGTTCGGCGGCAGGCCCAGGTAATGCAGTGCCAGCGGGAGGATCTCGTTGGGCGCATCGAGCATCGCCACGCCGCACTGCTTGAGCTTTTCCATGTTCTCGGGCTTGAACACCAGGTCCCAGCTGTCCACGGGCGCGTTGTCGCCGAGGGCGGCCTTGACCTTGTCCGGGTTGTAGCCGATCAGCACGGTGCCGTACATGTAGGGCACACCATACTGGTTGCCGGGGTCGTTGGTCTCCAGCAGCTTGAGCAGCGCCGGGTCGAGGTGTTTCCAGTTGGGCAGCTTGCTTTTGTCGAGCTTCTGGAACACGCCGGCCTTGATCTGGGTGTCGAGGAACATGTTGGACGGCACCACCAGGTCGTAGCCCGAGTTGCCGGTGAGCAGCTTGGCTTCCAGCGCCTCGTTGGTCTCGAAGGTGTCCCAGGTCAGCTTGATGCCGCTCTGCTGCTGAAAGTCCTTGAGGGTCTGCGGCAGGATGTAGTCGGCCCAGTTGTAGACGCGCAGCTCGCGCGCCTCGGCCATGGCACCGCCGGCCAGCAGGGCGGCGCCGCACAGGGCGCTGCCGAGCAGGGTTTGGAAGGTTTTCATCGTGGTGTACTCCCTTGAAGCGTCAGTTAGTGGCAGCAGGCTCAGGCGCCTTCGAAACCTTCCAGTACGTTCACCGCATTGATGCCGATCTCCTCGACGGCGTAACCACCCTCCATCACGAACAGGGTGGGTCTGCCGAGGCGGGCGATGCGTTCGCCCATGCGCAGGTAGTCCGGGCTGTCGAGCTTGAACTGCGAAATCGGGTCTTCCTTGAAGGTGTCCACGCCCAGCGACACCACGATCACCTCGGGCGCGTAGTCGGCGATCCGCGCGCAGGCCTGTTCCAGGGCCGCGCTCCAGCGATCCCAACCACTGCCGGCGGCCAGCGGCAGGTTGAGGTTGAAGCCCTGGCCGGCGCCTTCGCCGACTTCGTCGTGGTAGCCCAGGAAGAACGGGAATTCGAAGGACGGGTCGCCATGGATCGAGGCCACCAGCACATCGTTGCGTGGGTAGAAGATCGACTGGGTGCCGTTGCCGTGGTGGTAGTCCACGTCGAGGATCGCCACCCGCTTGCAGCCGCCGTCGAGAAACGCCTGGGTGGCGATGGCGGCATTGTTGAGGTAGCAGTAGCCGCCCATCAGGTCGCCGGCGGCGTGATGGCCTGGCGGGCGGCACAGCGCGAAGGCGCTGGCGGCGCCGTCGCTGATCAGCGCCTGGCCGGTGAGCGCGACCTGGGCAGAACTCCAGGCCGCCTGCCAGGTACCGGCGGTGATCGGCGCGCCACCATCGAAGCTGTAGTAACCCAGTTGACCATGCAGGTTATCCGGCAGCACGCTGCGCAGGGTACGGGCAGGCCAGGTGAAGGGCAGCAGGTCGCCGTCGCGGCCCATGGCGGCCCAGCGCGCCCAGGCGCCTTCGAAAAAGCTCAGGTAGTCGCGGTCGTGAATGCGTTCGATCGGCGCGCGGCCGAAGTCGCGCGGGGCAAGTACCTCGCCAAGCCCCTGCTGACGTACCCGCGCCAGCACATGGTCGGCGCGTGACGGCATCTCGAAGCAGGGCTTGAGTTCCCCGTCGATGATTTCACAGCGACCGTGGTGCAGGTGATGGTCATCGCTATAGATCGTGCGCATGCTTGGCCCTCCGCTTGTGGTAGCTGCATTCTTGGTCGCATCGTGGTGCCGGGGAAATGAGCGGAGCGGCCAAAAGGGGATAGATGTGGCCAGCAAATGGCGCAGCGCTGACCCCATCGGTGCGCGCAGCGGGCACCCCAAGGCGCCAGCGGGCACGCGTCTTCAAGCCAGGGCAGGGCGCCGGTAGCGGCTCGGCGAGGTGCCGCTCCAGCGCTGGAAGGCGTGGCGAAAGCTGGCGGTTTCGCTGTAGCCGAGGGCTTCGGCAATGCGCGCGATGGGCAGGCGCTCTTCGCCAAGCAGGCGGCGGGCCTGTTCGAAGCGCAGCTCGTCGAGCAGGCTCTGGTAGCTGCTGCCCACCTCCTGCAACTGCCTGCGCAGGGTGCGCGAGGAGCAGCGCAACTGCCGCGCCAGGCCATCGAGCCCCGGCGAGTCGGGCAACTGGCTGGCGAGCAGCTGGCGCACGCGGCTGATCAGCGCCTGGTGAGAGATGAATTCGCGGTTCAGCTGGTGGCAGCGTTGCAGGGTATCGCGATGCGTCACCGGGTCGGCCAGCGGCAGGCGGCGGTCCAGCCAGGCGCTGTCGAAGACGATGACGTTGTCGGCGGCGTTGAACTGCACCGGGCAGCCGAAATCCCGGGTGTACTGACGCTGGTAGCGAGGCGCCTTGTGGCTGAAACGCGCGCTGGTCAACGGCAGCGGGCGGCCAAGCAGGTCGTCGCAGATCAGCTTCAGGGACGCCAGGCAGAACTCGGTATTGAAGGTCGCCAGTTCATCGGCGTCGCGGTAATCGCTGGCTTCGATCCAGGCCTGTGCACCGTCGCGGCGCAGTTGCAGCGTGAACAGCGTGCCCAGCAAGGCGGGAAAGCTGAACGCCACCGCCAGCGCCTCACCCAGGCTCGCCGCCGACAGCAGGCTGAACCCCAGCAACCCGTAGGACGACACGTGCATGCGCCGGCCCAGCAGCAGGCCAAGGTCCTGGCAGCGCGCGGTGGCGTTGCGAAATACCTGGCGTTCCTGGGCGATGCTGATGCGCATCTCCGGGCGTTGCAGGTCGGCTGGGGCGATACCGCTGCCGGCCAGCAGCTCATCGATGCAGGCGCCGTCCTGGCAGAGCGTATCCAGGGCCAGGACGACCGCGTGGAGGGTGGTCAGGTGGGAGTGCTGCATGGGGGGCACGCCTTCTCGTTTCGGATCCGAGAATCACGCAATAAGCGTGCCTTGCGTGCTCCCGAGCCTGTTCACGCGGTTCGGCGGAAACTGCCGGCGACAGATGTAGGAGAAGGTAACGCCGAGCCAGCCTGGCGCCGGGTGCCTGGCGCAGCGCTACCCAGGGCACGCTTGCCGGGTGTCGCTGCGCTCTGCCCGGGCTACGCCACCCTACAGCGCGATGAACAGCAGGAAGGCGCCGAGCAGCAAGCGGTAGATCACGAACGGCAGCATGCCGATGCGATCCATGGCGGCCAGGAACAGCTTGATGCACAGGTAGGCCGACACGAACGACAGGCCGATGCCCCAGGCCATGTCGCCCCAATGGGCAGCGTCGCCCTGGTCGATCAGGTGCACGGTCTTCAGGCTGCCGGCGGCGAGAATCAGCGGGATCGACATCAGGAAGGAAAAGCTCGCCGCGCTCTTGCGATCGAAACCGAGCATCAGCGCAGCGGTCATGGTGATGCCCGAACGCGAGGTGCCGGGGATCAGCGCGAGCATCTGCGCCAGGCCGATCAGCAGGGCGTGGCGCCAGGTCATGCGGCTCATGTCGGCGTCGCGGCTGCCGGTGGCATCGGCCCACCACAGCAGCAGGCCGAAGACGATGGTGGTGGTGCCGATCACCAGCATCGAGCGGGTGTACTGCTCCAGCATCGATTCGAAGATCAGCCCGGCGAGGCCGGCCGGAATGGTTGCCAGGATGATCATCCAGCCCATACGGCTTTCCGGGCTGGCACGGCGGTGCAGCACATGGCTGAACCAGCCACCGAGAATCGCCACGACCTGCTTTCGGAACGCCAGCAACACCGCCATCAGCGTGCCGATGTGCACGGCCACGTCGAATGCCTGGCCCTGATCCGGCCAGCCCAGCAGTTGCGAGGGCAGGATCAGGTGAGCGGACGACGAGACGGGGATGAATTCGGTGATGCCCTGGATGAGCGACAGAACGAGCAGGTGTAGCCAGTCCATGAGGTTCCTTAATGGCTGAGCTGATAGAGGTAAGCTGCGGGTATGACCCGGCGTGAGCCGATTTTCTCCATCGGCGCCTGTCGGTTGCCTGAAGCATGGCTACATATTTTGCCGGCAGGCGGCATGCCAGGCGTTGCGGCGCTGCCCTCGGCCCGCGGATTTGCTATCGTGAGCGCCCCGCGGGCGATGCCCAACCCCGTGGCTCCGTGGATCTGCGAGAACTTTCCCCATGCAAGCTGCAGCATCGTCGGCCCCTGGTCGGCCACTCACCCGTAGTGACTACAAGACCCTTTCCCTGTCCGCCCTCGGTGGCGCCCTGGAATTCTACGACTTCATCATCTACGTGTTCTTCGCCACCATCGTCGGCAAGCTGTTCTTCCCGCCGGACATGCCCGACTGGCTGCGCATGCTGCAGACCTTCGGCATCTTCGCCGCCGGCTACCTGGCACGCCCGCTGGGCGGCATCATCATGGCGCACTTCGGCGACCTGATCGGCCGCAAGCGCATGTTCACCCTGAGCATCCTGATGATGGCGGTACCGACGCTGATCATGGGCCTGCTGCCGACCTACGCGCAGATCGGCATTCTGGCGCCGCTGATGTTGCTGCTCATGCGCATGATCCAAGGGGCGGCGATTGGCGGCGAAGTGCCGGGCGCCTGGGTGTTCGTGTCCGAGCACGTACCGGCGCGGCACATCGGCTATGCCTGTGGCACGCTGACCTGCGGCTTGACGGTCGGCATCCTGCTCGGCTCGCTGATGGCCACGTTGATCAATAGCGTGTTCACCGCCCAGGAAGTGCTCGACTGGGCCTGGCGCCTGCCGTTCCTGCTGGGGGGCGTGTTCGGCCTGTTCGCCGTGTACCTGCGTCAGTGGCTGCACGAAACCCCGGTGTTCACCGAGATGCAGCAGCGCAAGGCACTGGCCGAGGAA
The DNA here is from genome assembly GCF_031119625.1 of Pseudomonas sp. G34. Taxonomy (GTDB): domain Bacteria; phylum Pseudomonadota; class Gammaproteobacteria; order Pseudomonadales; family Pseudomonadaceae; genus Aquipseudomonas. Next base: position 33,059 of record NZ_JAVHZV010000016.1, on the reverse strand, counting down.
CTGCCGCTGAAAACCGTGGTGCGTGATCATCGCGGCAGCGTGGTGATTTCCGCGCTGCTGACCTGGCTGCTGTCGGCCGGCATCGTGGTGGCGATCCTGATGACGCCGACCTTCCTGCAAACCTTCTACGGCTTCGATGCGGTCACCTCGCTGCAGGCCAACAGCCTGGCCATCATCATGCTCAGCATTGGTTGCATCATCAGCGGCGCCTTGTGTGACCGTATCGGTGCCGGCCGGGTACTGGTGGTCGGTTGCAGCGCGCTGGCAGCCTGCGCGTGGCTGTTCTACAGCGGCCTGTATGCCAACCCGCAGTGGCTGTTCCCGCTGTACGCGCTGGTCGGCCTGTTCGTCGGCACCATCGGCGCGGTGCCCTTCGTGATGGTGCACGCCTTCCCGGCACCGGTGCGCTTCAGCGGCCTGTCGTTTTCCTACAACATGTCCTACGCGGTATTCGGTGGCCTGACCCCGGTGGCCGTGTCGCTGTTGGTCAAGTGGAGCCCGCTGGGCCCGGCCTACTACCTGATCGCCCTGTGCGGGGTGGGGGTGCTGGTTGGTATCAGCCTGTTGCGCAAGGGCCGCTGAGCAAGCACGCTATTTCGCAGCAGCCGGCCGAGCCGGTATGGTGCGAGCACGTTCATAACGCGATGGAGAAACCCATGAGCCTTTACGGCGATTACGATTCGCAGAACATCTTCGCCAAGATCATTCGCGGCGAGATGCCTTGCTACAAGCTGTACGAAGACGACGACGTGCTGGCGTTCCTGGACCTGTTCCCGCAGTCGTTCGGCCACACCCTGGTGATCCCCAAGCGCGCCGAGGCCCGCAACCTGCTGGAGATCGACGCGGACAACCTGAGCAAACTGACCCTGGCCGTACAGAAGGTCGCCCGCGTGCTGGCCGACGAATTGCAGCCCGATGGTGTGCAGATCGCCCAGTTCAATGGGGCGCCCGCCGGGCAGACGGTGTTCCATATCCACATGCACGTGATTCCGCGTTTCAGCGAGCAGGGGCTGCAGGCCCACGCCAGTGGCAAGGCCGACCCGGCCGAGCTGGAGAAGCTGCAGGCCAGGCTGGTCAAGCGCTTTCAGAACGCCTGAGCGAAGCGGCAATAGTGGGAGCGCGCCATGCGCGCGAAAAAAGACGGGTATGGCTTAGGCGTCTCGCCCGCTCCCACAGGTTGGTCCCATCATGATGCCTAGCGCTGCACTCAATCCTTACCGCGCCCGCCGCTTGAGCCACTGGCTCAGCCACTCGTAGCCGCTGACCAGCAGGATGCCGCACAGCACCAGCAGGGCGCCGAGGATGAAGTTGACCTCCAGCGGCTCGCCCAGCAGCACCACGCCGAACAGGATGCCGAACATCGGCGTCATGAACGACAGCACGCCCAGGCGCGATGCCAGGTAGTTGCGCAGCAGCCAGAACCAGGCCAGGAAGCTGGCGAACGACACCAGCAGCGCCTGGAATATCAGGCCACCCACGGCGATGGGCGTGGGGTTGAAACGCAGTTGCTCGGTCAAGGCGCACACCATGATCAGCAGCACGAAGCCGCCGAGCAACTGGTAGAACAGGGTCTGGGTGACCGGCGCGTTGGACAGCCGCGAGCTGCGCACCACCACGGTGGTGGCGCCCCAGGCCATGGCACCGAGCAGGCCCAGGAAGTCGCCATACAGCTGCCGTCCTGCATCCCTGGTTTGCGCGTCGCTGGAGCCCCCGGCGAACGACACCACGATACCGATGAAGGCGATGCCGATACCTAGCCATTGCAGGGGCTTGAGGCGTTCGGCAGGCAGCCGCCATTGCAGCCCCAGGGCCGCGAAGATCGGCGCCGTGTAGAGAAAGATCACCATGTGCGAGGCGCTGGTGTGGCGCAGCCCTTCACCGACCAGCATGAACTCGACCGCGAACAGCGAACCGACCACCAGCCCTGGCCGCCAGTTGCCGGCGCGCACCCCGAGCCCGTCGCGCCGCCACAGCATCAGCAGGGCCACCAGCAACGCGGCGATGCCCGAACGCAGGGCCAGCATCAGCACCGGTGCCGCGTCATCGGCGGCGGCCTTGAGCACCACCTGCTGCATGCCCCAGATCATGCACAGGCCAACCATCATGCCGCCGGCCAGGCCGTCGATGTTCTTGCGCGTGTCCATGCAGGTCGCTCGTGGAGAGTGTGGGCGCCATTATGGTGCGGCCAACCTGTGCAAGCCAGCGCACTCGTCGCGATGGATTTATTGCACGCTTATGGCAATGTGCTTGTCTGTGAGCAGAGCCTGTTGCTCGACACCCCTGCGATTCTCCGGAGAGAACCCATGCGTCTGATTTATGCCGTACTGCCTCTGCTGGTCCTGGCCGGTTGCTCGTCCTATCAGGCCGATCCCGACAAGGTCACCGACATCCCGACCGAGCGCCTGCGTGGCTATCAGGAGCCGCTGCAGGGCGGCGGCGAGGTGGTGGTCACCCGTGATCTGGGCCTGATGGGCGGCGGCTGCTACGTGGCCGTGCTGGTCGACCGCAAGCTCGCGGCGCGCATCGCGGTCGGTGAGCAGGGCCGTTTCCAGGTGCCGGCAGGCAAGCGTATCGTCGGCATCGCTGCCGACAGCGAAGACCAGACTCTGTGCGGCAAGGGCCGCCTCAACCGCGAAGTGGCGGTGCAGGTCGAGGCTGGCGGCGTGGCCAATCTGCGCATCGTCAGCCAGAACCGTGGCGGCTTCGACATTCTTCCCGAGTAGGCGAGGTAGAATTGTCCTTCACTCGCTACCGCACAGGATGTGCCCGTGAAGGATTTACCCATTGCGATCATCGGTGCCGGCACCGCAGGACTGGCCAGCGCCATCCTGCTGGCCCGCCAGGGCTGGTCGGTCACCCTCTACGAACGCGTTGCCGAGCTGCAGCCGGTAGGTGCCGGCATCCTACTGCAGCCCTCGGGGCTCGCGGCCTTGCGCCACCTTGGTTTGCTCGATGAATGCACCACCCTCGGCGCGCCGGTCAGCCGCTTGTTCGGCACGTCGGCCTGCTCGCAGCGGGTGATTCTCGACACCCGCTACGCGCACTGGCAGGCCGATTCCTTCGGCCTCGGCATTCACCGCGGCGTGCTGATGACCGCCTTGCTCAATGCGGCCCGTGCAGCCGGGGTGACCATCCGTACCGGCACTGCCATTTCCCGCTTCGTGCAGTCGCCCAGCCACGTACGGTTGCTCACCGACGATGGTCGCGGCAACGAATCGGTGCTCGGCGAACATCTGGCGCTGATCCTGGCCGACGGCACCCGTTCGCAACTGCGCGCGCAGATGCAGGTGCGCCAAACGGTCAAGGCCTATCCCTGGGGGGCGCTGTGGAGCATCGTGCCGACCCCGGCGGGCGCCGATTGCACGGACCTGCGGCAGTGGTACCGCGGCTGCTCACAGATGTTCGGCATCATGCCCACCGGCGTGACCCATGAGCAGCGGCAAACCAAGCTGAGCAGCCTGTTCTGGAGCCTGCCGGTGGCCAGCCATGGCGCCTGGCAGCAGGCCGGGCTGGAGGCCTGGAAGAACTCGGTACGGCAACTGGTAGGCGAGCCGGCCGAGGCCTTTGTGCAGGCCATCGATACGCCCGAACAGCTGATGCTGGCCAGCTACGCCGACGTACGCATGCAGCAATGGCATGACGGCCGGGTGCTGGCCATCGGTGATTGCGCCCATGCCATGAGCCCACAGCTGGGGCAGGGCGCCAACATGGCCCTGGTCGATGCCGTGGCGCTGGCCGATGCCCTGGGTGCTTGCGGGCGCGCCCAAGCTGTCGATCCTGCGGCCTGCTTTGCCGCCTATGGCGCGGTGCGCGGCGCTCACCTGCGTTACTACCGCCAGGCGAGCCGGCTGTTGACGCCCTTGTTCCAGTCGCACAGTGCCTGGCTGGCGGTGCTGCGCGACAGCGCGCTGTTCGTGGCCCGGCACCTGCCCATGGGCCGCCAGCATGCCGTGACCACCCTGGTCGGGGCGCGTACCGGCTGGCTGTTCTCGGGCAAAGGTGCGGCGCCGCTGCATGCCTGGCGCAGACCTTCTGCGGTAGAGCCGGTGCTGGAGGCGACCTCGGCCTAGGCGGTCTTCTGAGCCTTCTGCACCTTCCACGCCCAGGTGAACACCAGCAGGCCGGCGACTGCCGTTGCTGCGCCGATATAGCCGGTCGAGGTCCAGCCGAACCCGGCGCTGATCGCCAGGCCACCGAGCCACGGGCCCAGGGCATTGGCGATGTTGAAGGCGGCGTGGTTGGACGCTGCAGCCAGTGTCTGGGCGCCGGTGGCCACGTCCATCAGGTGAGTCTGCAAGGCCGGCGACAAGGCGGCGATGGTGCCCAGGGCGAGAATCGCCGGCAGCACCGTCCAGATCGACTGGGTGGCGGTTGGCAGCACCAGCAGCACCAGCGCGCTCCACAGCAGAATCCAGGCCACCGACTTGAACTGCAGGCGGTCGAACAGCCAGCCGCCGGCCATGTTGCCGAGAATACAGCCGACGCCGAATACCGCCATGGCCACCGGAATCATTCCCGGGCTGACCCGGGTGACTTCCAGCAGGGTCGGCGCCATGTAGCTGAACACGCAGAACATGCCGGCAAAGCCGATCGAGCCGATACCCAGCGCCAGCCAGATCGGCGCGCGGTTGAAGGCGCGCAGCTCGCTGATCGGGCTGCTGCGCACCTCGCTGCGGTCCAGCGGCAGGAGCAGGGCGATCATCGCCACGGTGGCCAGGGCAATCACGCTGACCAGCGCGAAGGCGTAGCGCCAACTGACGCTCTGGCCCAGCCAGGTGGCCAGCGGGTTGCCGATCAGAATGGCCACGCTCAGGCCCATCAATACCCGGCTCACCGCCTTGGCGCGTTTGTGCGGCGCGGCCATCGAGGCGGCGACCAGCATGGCGACGCCAAAGTAGGCGCCGTGGGGCAGGCCGGCGAAGAAGCGAAACACCATCAGCGTCAGGTAATCAGGCGCCAGGGCGCTGGCCAGGTTGCCCACCGCGAACACGCCCATCAGCAGCAGCAACAAGTGCTTGCGCATGAGGCGTGAGCCGAGCAGCGCAAGGATCGGTGCGCCCACCACCACGCCCAGGGCGTAGCTGCTGATCACATGGCCGACCTGGGGTTCGCTGACGCCCAGATCCTGGGCCACGTTGGGCATCAGGCCCATGATGGAGAATTCGCTGGTGCCGATGGCGAAGCCGCCCAGTGCCAGGGCCAGTTCGATCAGCAGAATCGCCCCAGCGCTCAGGCGCGGGGCGGCGTGGGCGGAGCCACTCATGGTTTACCTCATCGGGGGGCGGCGAATCAGGCGGGGCATTATTCACCCATTGGCAGGCCGAGAAAACCATTGTTGGGCCTGCAGCGTGATTTAACGGTAACGCTGGAGAATGGCGGTGAACTCGCCATCGTCCTGCATCTGCCGCATCGCCTCGAGCAGCGCCTGGGTGGGCACGTCTGGCGCATCGCGAACCAGGCAGGCGACCTCGACGTGGGTCAGCTCGTGCACTTCGTGAAGTTTGTCGGCCTCCTGGCGGTCGCGGTTGAACCACAACAAGGCCAGCTCGTTGGTGACCGCATAATCGTAACGTCCGGCTGCCAGCTTGCGTAGAACCAGGCCTTGGGTACGCGCGTCGTTGCGCTGCAACCGCCCGGCGGCGAACAGCGCGTCCAGCGTCGGGTAGTGAAAGCCCAGCACCGTGCCGATTGGCTGTGTGGCAAGGCGCTCCGGGGCGGTGGGCTGAGCGGAGCGGCTGACCAGCAGATCACGCTGCAGCATGAAGGGCACGCTCCAGGCATAGCCTGGATAAGGTTCGTCGAGCCAGGCCGGGTTGACGTAACAGCGCACGTCGATTTCCTGATTCAGCAACGCGCGATGCACGCGCATGCGCGGCATCACCTGCAGGTCGGCGCGGCGCTCGACTTTTTCGGCCAGGCGCGTGGCCAGGTCATGGAGGATGCCATCGACCGCCGCACCGTTGTGGATGAGCACCATTGGCATCACACCGCTTTCGGTAATCGAAAAGCGCAGCTCTCGCTCCTCGGCCGTGCTGTAACTGCTCGCGAGGGCAAGCATCAGCAGGCCCAGACGCGGTAGCATGGGGCGAACCCGGCGGGCAGAATCGCTGTCGCAACGGTTGGTGGTCTGAAAGCTGTTCATTGGTCGCTCGCGGTGGTGCTGAACGCTCGCCCATTGCTGAGCAGGAATTTTTCAGATTACTGTTTTAAAAGGCTTTTTATATGGCTCGATTGACTCAGCTAATTGGATTGATGGTTTCAATCAATGGGCTCTCTGAGCCATATGGGGCTACTATCTGTCCTGTAAATTTTTCAACCCTCCAAGGAGTTCACAGATGTCTTTGATCAACACTCAAGTTCAGCCGTTCAAGGTCAACGCTTTCCACAACGGCAAATTCATCGAAGTCACCGAAGAAAGCCTGAAAGGCAAGTGGTCGGTACTGATCTTCATGCCGGCAGCCTTCACCTTCAACTGCCCGACCGAGATTGAAGACGCTGCCAACAACTACGAAGCCTTCCAGAAGGCCGGTGCCGAAGTGTACATCGTCACCACCGACACCCACTTCTCCCATAAGGTATGGCACGAAACCTCGCCTGCCGTTGGTAAAGCTCGCTTCCCGCTGATCGGCGACCCGACTCACCAGCTGACCAACGCTTTCGGCGTACACATCGCTGAAGAAGGCCTGGCGCTGCGCGGTACCTTCGTGATCAACCCGGAAGGCCAGATCAAGACCGTCGAAATCCACTCCAACGAGATCGCTCGTGACGTGGCCGAGACCCTGCGCAAGCTGCAAGCCGCTCAGTACACCGCTGCCCACCCGGGCGAAGTGTGCCCAGCCAAGTGGAAAGAAGGTGCCCAGACTCTGGCTCCGTCCCTGGACCTGGTCGGCAAAATCTAAAAATGGGCGTAGCGCTACTGCGCTAGGCATTGTTTCGTTGAAATCAGGTGGGGCCGCCTAGGACGGGCTGCTCATTTACAGCTCGTAAAGTCGCCCGCGACTCCGACCGGCCCTCGCCTGATTTCGCCTCGCACTGCCGTCGCTCGCGACGCGCTACATCCCATTTTCCACCTACAAGCCAACAGGCTTTAAAGGTGCCCGAACGCCCGGGCGTAACCCGTCCGGGCGTTTTATTGCCCGAATTTTGTCATTGAGGACCCGTATATGTTGGACGCAACCCTTAAATCCCAGTTGAAGGCGTACCTGGAAAAGGTCAGCCAGCCGTTCGAGATCGTCGCGTCCCTCGATGACAGCGACAAATCTCAGGAGCTCAAAGGCCTGCTCGACGATATCGTCAGCCTGACCGACAAGATCACCCTGAAGACCGATGGCAACGATGCCCGCAAGCCGTCGTTCGCCCTCAATCGCCCGAACGGCAACATCAGCCTGCGCTTCGCCGGCCTGCCGATGGGCCACGAATTCACCTCGCTGGTGCTGGCCCTGCTGCAAGTCGGTGGCCACCCGTCGAAGCTGGCGGCTGAAGTGATCGAGCAGATCCAGAACCTCGAAGGCGAATTCAACTTCGAGACCTACTTCTCGCTGTCCTGCCAGAACTGCCCGGACGTGGTCCAGGCGCTGAACCTGATGGCCGTGCTCAACCCGAACATCCGCCACGTCGCCATCGACGGTGCACTGTTCCAGGATGAGGTCGAGTCCCGGCAGATCATGTCGGTGCCGAGCATCTACCTGAACGGCGAACTGTTCGGCCAGGGCCGCATGGATGCCGAGCAGATTCTCGCCAAGATCGACACCGGTGCTTCGGCCCGTGATGCCGAGAAGCTCAACGCCAAGGACGCTTTCGACGTGCTGGTCATCGGGGGTGGCCCGGCTGGCGCTGCGGCAGCCATTTACGCAGCCCGTAAAGGTATTCGCACCGGTGTGGCCGCCGAGCGTTTCGGCGGTCAGGTGCTCGACACCATGGCCATCGAGAACTTCATCTCGGTGCAGGAAACCGAAGGCCCGAAACTGGCCCGCGCCCTGGAAGAACACGTCAAGCAGTACGAAGTCGACATCATGAACCTGCAGCGCGCCAGCGCGCTGATTCCGGCGTCCAGCGCTGGCGGCCTGCATGAAGTGAAGTTCGAGAGCGGCGCCAGCCTGAAAGCCAAGACGGTGATTCTGTCCACCGGCGCACGCTGGAGAGAGATGAACGTGCCGGGCGAGCAGGAATACCGCAACAAGGGCGTGGCCTACTGCCCGCACTGCGATGGCCCGCTGTTCAAGGGCAAGCGCGTAGCGGTGGTCGGCGGGGGCAACTCCGGCGTGGAAGCGGCCATCGACCTGGCCGGCATCGTCTCCGAAGTCACCCTGCTCGAGTACGACAGCAAGCTGCGTGCTGACGCCGTGCTGCAGAAAAAGCTCTACAGCCTGCCCAACGTCAAGGTGATCACCAGCGCCCTGACCAGCGAAGTGAAAGGCGACGGCCAGAAGGTCACCGGCCTGGTCTACAAGGATCGCAACTCCGATGCGTTCGTCCCGGTAGAGCTGGAAGGCATCTTCGTGCAGATCGGCCTGCTGCCCAACTCCGAGTGGCTCAAGGGCTCGGTGGAGCTGTCGGACCGTGGCGAGATCATCGTCGACGCCCGTGGCGAAACCTCGCTGCCCGGCATCTTCGCCGCCGGCGACGTGACCACCGTGCCGTACAAGCAGATCGTCATCGCCGTGGGCGAGGGCGCCAAGGCTTCGCTGAGTGCGTTCGATCATCTGATCCGTAGCTGATCCACTGCTGCACATGAAAACGGGCCCATCGGGGCCCGTTTTTTGTGTTTCGCAGAGTTTGGGGGAGCAGGCGGGGTGACACCGGACTGGCAAGTTTGTGTGAGTGCGCGGGTGTTTTCCGCGCTCAAGCTGCTTATCTGCTTATCTGCTTATCTACGTTCTACTGACGTCTCCGGTTTCGCCCTCCGGGCGAGTCACTTTTGCGGGCAAAAGTAACCAAAACCCTCCGCCCGATCATCCGGCCCCGGCTACGCCGGGGTTCGCTCACTCCATCGCCGTTCCAGAGGCCCGCCGCGAAGGGCCATCCATGGCCCATCGCGGCTCTCGCGGCATCCATGCCGCTCAACCTCTTCCACGACGATTGCGTTCGCCCTCCTGGAGGGGCTCTGCCCGTCCGCTGAACCGGAGGCAATTCACGGAGCTTTGTGCGCTTGAGCATGGGGTCAGCCCTGGGGCTGACCTGGATGCAACTATAGGCTACATCCCGCAAGCCCCGTTCGTGCAGGCGCGCGAATGTCCCCTTCAGGAGGGTGAGTGGAATCGTTGCGTAGAGGGGCGAGCGGCATGGATGCCGCGAGAGGCTTAAAGGGCCAGGGATGGCCCTTGTAAGCCGACCCTCGGAGCGACGATGGAGCGAACGAACCCCGACGCAGTCGGGGCCGGATGATGGGGTGCGCTTTCTTTTGCTTACTTTTCTTTGCGCACTTCAAAGAAAAGTGAGTCGCCCGAGGGGGCGAAACAGGGAGCTTCTGCACACAACGCAGTGGCGTCTAAACACCTAACGACACGACACACCGATTTGCCAGTCCGGTGCCAAGACTGGCGCCCCCGAGATCTTGCGAAGAACCTTTTTTCGTGCCATACGCCCGACTCAATCGATCTCTTCGTCACGAATCAGCACGTAACTGCTGCCATTCTCGTCATCCAGGCGCTCGCAAACGAAGTACATCTCCACCTTGCCGGCGTTCATGGCGGCCAGCAGGTCGCCGGGCTGGGGCGTGAAGAAGGCCTTGGAGCCGGGCTTGGCTTCGCAGGCGATCAGCGCGGTGAAGAACAGCGCCGGATCGATGCCGTCGAAGTAGTCATCGCGCTCGGCGGCGTCCCAGTCTTGCGGGGTCTCGAATGGGCCGGTGAACAGCACCTTGGCGTCGCCCATGTCCTGTTCTTCGGCATCCAGATCGTCTTCATCGGGGCGGTACACCGTGCAGTCCAGCGACTCGGTGGCGTCCAGCACGCGCTGGCGTTGTTGATCATCGACTAGGGACACGGCGGCTCCGGCTATCAGCGAAAAAGTGAGGCGCCAGTGTGAGCTGCAGCACCGCGCGCTGCAATCGTCGCCTGTGCATTTCCTCGGCGTCGGGAAACTGCGATGCTGCCGCCACCGTGACCATAGCAACGAGAACAGCCATGAAGATCAGCTCGGATTTCGACAGCGGCAACATCCTCGTGCAGGACGCCAGCGACCCGCACAAGGTGCTGCTGGCCATGCGCAAGGATCTCAACAGCGATCACTTCCAGTGGTTTCATTTCCATGTCGACGGCCTGACCCCGGGCGCGCGCCACGACTTCAGCATCACCAACGCCGGGCAGTCCGCCTACAGCCACGCCTGGGCCGGTTACCACGCGGCGGCCTCTTACGATCAGCAGACCTGGTTCCGGGTACCGAGTCGCTTCGAGAATGGCGCGCTGCACTTCGGCCTGGCGCCTGAGCACGAGCAGATCTGGTTCGCCTACTTCGAGCCCTACAGCCGTGAGCGCCACGCCGCACTGATCGCCAGGGCGCTGGCCTTGCCGGGTGTCGAGCTGCAGGCCAGCGGGCGCAGCATCGAGGGCCGCGATATCGAACTGCTGCGCGTGCATCGCCATGCCAGTGCGACGCGCAAGGTGTGGATCATCGCCCAGCAACATCCGGGCGAGCACATGGCCGAGTGGTTCATGGAGGGCATCATCGAGCGTCTGGGCAATGCGGCCGATAGCGAGCTGGATGGGCTGCTGCAGCAGGCCGATCTGTACCTGGTGGCGAACATGAACCCCGATGGCGCCTTCCGCGGCCACTTGCGCACCAATGCGGCGGGGCAGGATCTCAACCGCGCCTGGCAGTCGGCGAGCGCCGAGCGCAGCCCGGAGGTGTTGTTCGTGCAGCAGGCGATGCGTGAGATTGGCGTGGACCTGTTTCTGGATATCCATGGCGACGAGGAAATTCCCCACGTGTTCACCGCCGGCTGCGAGGGCAACCCCGGCTTCACCCCGCGCCTGGAGGCACTGGAGAGCGAGTTTCGCCAGCGCCTTGTGGACAGCGGCGCCGAGTTCCAGACCCGCTTCGGTTACCCGCGCAGCGCACCGGGCAAGGCCAACCTCAACCTGGCCTGCAACGCGGTTGGCGAGGCGTTCGACTGCCTGTCATTCACCTTGGAGATGCCGTTCAAGGACCATGACGATACCCCCAACCCGCAGACCGGCTGGAACGGCCAGCGCTCGAAGAAGCTGGCTGCCGACATGCTCGGCGTGATTGGCAAGATGGTCGATCGTCTGCGCTGATCAGGCGTGTTCGTGCAGGGTGCCTGGTTCATCCTGCGCGGCCTTGAGCTCCTGCAAGGTCTGCATCTTCTCGGCGATTTCCCGCTCGGCGGCGGCGCGCTGCTCAGGCGGCAGGTTCTCCAGTTGTTCCTCGGTCATGCCGACTTCCTTGAGGATCTTGTCGCGCATCTTTTCAGCCGGCGTCATGGCCATGTAGGCCATGAACTCATCGACGGCGCTCGGCTTGGGTGCGGCCTGGCCTTCGTTACCGGCGGCGATGTCTTCCGCGCCCGGCGAGCTGTTCTCGCTTGCCTGGCTGGCCGAGCTGTTGAGGTTGACCAGCATCCGCGCGAAGGCTTCGTCGTAGGCCTGCTGGTGGGCGTTCGACTCATCGCTTTTGAACGTCGGCGCGACCTGCTGATTTTCCCGCGGCTTGCCGGGCTCGACCAGCAGCGCGGCGTCGCTGCTTTTCTTGAAGTCCAGGTCCTCGGCGCGGCTGCGCTGCAGGGCCGTGGCCATCGTGTAGGGATTGAACGAACCGATGATGCTCATGACGGGCCTCCTTGTCGTGAGCTTGTAGCTCAGCAAAGCTTGTGCCACCGCGTCATGTGAATACAACTGATTGATACGTAAGTATATTTTTAGAGTGCTGAAGCGTGACAGGCAGCGCCTTGCCACCGGCGGCAATGGGCTGCCGCTGGTCTTTCAGCCTGGCGGGTCGAAAAGACCGCGCTGGGTAAGGGCGGGCAGGGGTTCGGCGGGCGTTGGCTGTTGCACCGCTGGCGGCCTGCGCACCAGGGGCGCCAGCATGGGTGTTTCCGGCACCCGACTGCGCTCCACCTGCCACCAGCCCGGTAGCAGGGCGCGTACTTCGGGCAGGGTGAAGCGGTCGTCCATCAGGTGCACCACGCCGCTGTCCTGGGGGGTGCGAATCACCCGGCCGGCGGCCTGCACGACCTTTTGCAGGCCGGGGTACAGGTAGGTGTAGTCGTAGCCGCTGCCGAACATCTCGGCCATGCGCAGCTTGATCTGCTCGTTGATCGGGTTGATCTGCGGCAGCCCCAGGGTGGCGATGAAGGCGCCGATCAGTCGATCGCCCGGCAGGTCGATGCCTTCGCCGAACACGCCGCCGAGCACCGCGAAGCCGATGCCCCTGCCGCCGGGCTTGAAACGCTCGAGAAACTGCTGGCGCTCGGCCTCGTCCATCTGCCGCGCCTGTACCCAGCGTTCGAGCTGCGGATGCTCACGGTCGAACAGCTCCAGCACCTGTTGCAGGTAGGCGTAGCTGCTAAAGAACGCCAGGTAGTTGCCCGGGCGCTCGCTGAATTGCCGCGTCATCAGCGCGACGATGGGCGCCAGGGAGCGTTCGCGGTGCTGGTAGCGGGTCGACAGGTTGCTGACTGCCTGCACCTGCAGTTGCGCGGCCTGGAAGGGGGATTCGACATCCACCCAGGGCGTCGCCTCGGGCAAGCCGAGCAGGTCGGCGTAATAGCGCGCCGGGCTCAGGGTGGCGGAAAACAGGGTGGTGCTGTGGCTGTCTTCGAAGCGCGGCGCGAGAAACGGCGCCGGCACGATATTGCGCAGGCACAGTACCGAATGGCTGCGCCCGCGCAGGTCTTGCTTGCGGCTGATATCGAACAGCGAATGGGGCCCGAAGGCTTCGGCCAGGCGACAGAAGGCCATGGCATCGAGGTAGAACTGCAGCAGCTCGCCATCGTTGCCGGTGGGTTGGTCGGTCAGGTGATCGGTGAGCGCGCTGACCGCCTTCTGCAACGACAGGAGTAGCAGATCCGGCGGCTGCGGGTAGGTCTGGTACTCCTTGCTCTGCTCTTTGTGCAATTGCTTCCAGTGGCGGCTGATGCGCGTCAGCACCGCATTCAGGCCCTTGGGCGCGTTGCTGCGCATGGCCTCGAAGCGCGCCTGGTCGAGCTCGGCGCTGTACATGCGCCGGGCCCGTTCGATCAGGTTGTGGGCTTCGTCGACCAACAGCGTCACCCGCCACTCGTTGATCAGCGTGAGGCTGTAGAGCAGGGCGCTGAGGTCGAAGTAATAGTTGTAATCGCACACCACCACATCGGCCCAGCGGGTCAGCTCCTGGCTCAGGTAGTAGGGGCAGACCTCGTGCTGCAGGGCGATCTCGCGTACCGCGGCCTGGTCCAGCCAGATGCGCTCGACCGCGGCCTGGCGCGCGGCGGGCAGGCGGTCGTAGAAGCCGCGAGCGAGCGGGCAGGACTCGCCATGGCAGGCCTTGTCCGGGTGCTCGCAGGCCTTGTCCCGCGCCACATGCTCCAGCACGCGCAGCGGCAGGGTTTCGCCGCGCAGAATAGCCAGCGCATGCAGCGCCAGTTGCCGGCCCGGGGTCTTGGCGGTCAGGAAGAACAGCCGATCCAGCTGGTTCTCCGGGAATGCCTTGAACTGGGGAAACAGGGTGCCCAGGGTCTTGCCGATGCCGGTGGTGGCCTGGGCCATCAGGCAATGGCCATCGCGCGCCGCACGGTAAACGGCTTCGGCCAGCTGCCGCTGACCAAGGCGAAATTCGGCGTGGGGAAAGCGCAGCTCGGCCAGCGCGGCATCGCGGCGCAGGCGGTGCGCCTGCTCCTGCTCGGCCCAGGTGATGAAGCGCCGGCACAGTTCCTCGAAGAATGCCTGCAGCTCGGCAGCCGTGCGGGTTTCGCGGAACACGCTTTCCTTCTGGGTGAGCACGTTGAAGTACACCACGGCGAGGTCGATCTGCTGCAGATCGCGGCTCTGGCAGAGCAGCCAGCCGTAGACTCGCGCCTGGGCCCAGTGCAGCTGCCGGTGGTTTTCCGGGATGCGGCTGATGTCGCCGCGGTGGGTCTTTATCTCCTCGAGCAGGTTGCTCAGCGGATCGAAGCCGTCGGCCCGGCCGCGTACCTGCAACGAGGCGAATTCACCCGCCAGCGGCACCTCGGCTTGGTAACCCTCGCCGCGCCGGGCGACCACCGTGGCATGCCCGGCCATGCCCTCCTGGGCGGTGGGCGAGGGCGTAAAGCGCAGGTCGAGGTCGCCGCACTTGGCGGTGAACTCGCACAGGGCGCGCACCGCCACGCGATAGCTCACGCCTCGGCCCATTGCACGTAGCAGACGTCTACCGGCATGCCATGCTCGGCGCAGAACGCCAGCCAGCGGCGCTGGTTGTCCTGCAGGCGATCGCCAGGGCCTTTCACTTCGATCATCCGGTAGCGCTTTTCCTCGGGCCAGAACTGGATCAGGTCCGGCATGCCTGAGCGATTGGCCTGGATATCACCGAGCAGGCGGCGAAACCAGGCTTGCAGGTGCGCCGCCGGCAGGCAGTCCAGCGCCTGTTCGAGCAGGGTTTCGCTGAGCACGCCCCAATGCACGAACGGCGACTGGATGCCGAACTTGTCGCGGTAGGTCTGGCGAATGCTGTCGCGGTAGCGCTCATCCTCGAGTTGCGCGAGGCACTCGGCGAACAGCGCGCGGCGCCGCCCATAGAACTCGGCGGTAAGCAGGTCTGCCGGGCCATGCTGGAACGGGTGGAAGAACGCGCCAGGCACGGCGGCGAATATCGCCCGCCAGCAGAGCAGGCCGAACAGGCTGCAGATCAGCGTGTTCTCGACGTAATGCACCGGCGCCTCAAGGCACTGCAGGTGCTGTTGCACCAGCTGTTCGACCGCCAGCATGGGGGCTTTGCGCAGCTGCAGATCCAGGCGCGCGGGTGCCGCTGCTTTGCTGCGTTTTGGCACAGGCAGACCCAGCTGTCGGGACAGCCGCAGCAGTGCGCGTTCGGCCAGTTGCAACTCGCCGTCGCTGCTCGGTTCGCTGATCGCCTGGTTGGCCAGTTCGAGGGCTTCCTGGTAGCGCAAGGTGCGCTCCAGCACGCGGATACGCCGTTGTCGCGCGGCGCCATAACCGCTGCTGGCGTACACCTGCAGCGCCAGGTCGAAGTCTGCGCAGCGTTCCAGATGCTGGCCGATGCGAAACAGCAGTTTGGCGCGGCGCTCAGCGATATAGGGATTGTCGTAGCGGCGCGCGTCGATACCGGCGAGCAGCTCAGCGCTGACCTCGCCGGCTTCGAAGGCCTCGCGGCAGCGCTGCAGGTGCAGGTAGTCGTCGACGTCCTCGCGGCAGCGCAGGGCCCGTGAGTCCGCCGGGAAGTCGACCCGCTCGTAGCGGAAGATACCCAGGTCGGCGAGCACGAACTCCGACCATTCCTGGCGCAGGTTGCCGAAGAACATCAGGCGCAGGCGCTCGCTCAGGTCGTCGATGGTCAGGCTGTAAAGCGCGTCGTCGAGCGTCGGGCACCAACTGGCGAACGGCTGGCTGTCCTCGAAGTGCACGGCGAGCTGGGCCAGCAGCTCGTCCTTGCGGGCGCGGCGGTCGCTGAGCTGGCGGGCGAAGCTGGCAATGATCTCGTCCTTGCGCAGCAGCGCCAGCAACGTATCGAGCGACAGCGGCGCATCGTCGAGCACCCAGCCATTGGCGATCAGCGCCGCGGCGGCCTGGCGGCAGCAACCGATTTCCTCGTAGTTCAGCTTGCTGGCGCGAAAGTGCACGCCCTTGCGCATGATCATGCGCACCAGCAGGGCCTGGGCCGACCAGTCGAGCTCATCGAAGGCCCGCAGGAAGGCCTCCTCGCGGGCGTCGAGCAGGTCGGCGTGGCGGTCGCCGATCCAGGCCAGGGCCTTGCGAAAGTTGTGCAGGTAATAGAAGCGTGGATCGATACTTGAAGACATGGGGCTGGCAGGGTACTGTTTTTTTATACAGATATCAGGCCGGTCGTCATCTGGCAATCGCCACGGGATGGGCGGATGCTACAACTTACTGTCACTCGGCATGGATCGCGGACTACACTGCACCTCCATCGCCGCCTGGAACGGGCCCCCATGAACAGCCAGTTTGCGCCTCTCTCACCCGGCAACCTGACCGAGCGACATTACGAGATGCTGGTCCAGGCGGTGATCGATTACGCCATCCTCATGCTCGACCCCGCCGGTCATGTGGTGTCCTGGAACGCCGGCGCGGCGCGCATCAAGGGCTATGACGCAGGCGAGGCGATCGGTCAGCATCTGTCGATCTTCTACACCAATGAAGATCGCCGCGAAGGCAAGCCCGACCTCCTGCTCGACCGCGCATTGCGTGCAGGCCGCGCCCAGGATGAAGGCTGGCGAGTGCGCAAGGACGGCACGCGTTTCTGGGCCCTGGTGGTCATCGATGCGATTCGCAACGAGCAGGGCGATATCATCGGCCTGGCCAAGATCACCCGCGATATCACCGATCGCCGCGAAGCCGAGGACCGCTACGACGCCTTGCGCGCCCAGCTGTTCCAGGCCCAGAAGCTGGAAGCCCTCGGCCAGCTGACTGGCGGCATGGCCCACGACTTCAACAACCTGCTGACCATCATCCTCAGCGCCGCCAAGCTGGCCAGCCGCACCGATGATCCCGAGCGCCTGGCCAGCCTGCTCGACAGTATCCAGACCGCTGGCGAGCGTGGCGCGCAGATGACCCGCAACCTGCTGACCTTCGCCCGCTGCGAGCCCAAGTCCAGTGGCCTGGTAGACCTCAACCAACTGCTGGATGCGGCATCGACCTTCATCAGCCAGGCGCTGCCCAAGACCATGACCCTGCAGATGCAGGTGGATGATGGGTTGCACTGTGTGCAGCTGGACCCGAGCGAACTGGAAATGGCGCTGCTCAACCTGATTCTCAATGCGCGCGATGCGATGAGCGGTAGCGGCGTGGTGCGGCTGGAGGCGCGCAACCAGCGGCTGGCCGCTGATGGCGGCGGGCTGCACGGCGATTTCGTGGTGATTGCGGTAGCCGATCAGGGCTGCGGTATCGACCCGGCCATTCGTGCGCGCCTGTTCGAGCCGTTCTTCACCACCAAGGAGATTGGCAAGGGAACTGGCCTGGGCCTTAGCCAGGTCTATGGTTTTGCCCGGCAGGCCGGTGGTGACGTGCGGATCGAAAGCGCAGCGGGGCAGGGAACCACCATGCAACTCTACTTGCCGGCATGCGCCGTTCAGGCGGCAGATGCGCGGGAATAACATGGTAGTATCGCCATTCATTTTTTCAGCCAGCGCTACGGAGCTTGGGCAGTGAGTTTTCCAGCCCAGGCAATATTTGCGTAATTTCGACTGAGGCAAGCCAGATCTTGGAACAGCTACAACGCCTGCAAAGTGGGATCGAGGGTCTTGACGCTCTCTTGAAGGGTGGTCTGGTGGCCGGGGCATCCTATATCGTTCAGGGGCGCCCCGGCTCTGGCAAGACGATTCTCGCCAACCAGGTCGCGTTCAATCATGTGCGCGACGGAGGCCGGGTTCTGGTCGCCACGCTACTTGCCGAATCCCATGAAAGGCTCTTTCAGTTCCTTTCCACGATGAGCTTCTTCGACCCGAGCAAGGTCGGCGCGGAGATCCAGTTCGTCAGCGCTTTCGACACCCTTGAAAATGAGGGGCTCGATGAGGTCGTCAAGCTGCTGCGGCGCGAGATCAGCCGCCAGAAGGCCACGCTGCTGATCGTCGATGGCCTGCTCAATGCCCGTTCCAAGGCAGAGAACCAGATCGACACCAAGAAATTCATCTCCGAACTGCAGGGCCATGCGGCCTTCGCCGGGTGCACGGTGTTGTTTCTGACCAGCTCGCGGCTGGACGACGGCAGCCCCGAACACACCATGGTCGACGGCGTGATCGAGCTGGGTGAAGAGTTGTTCGGTGCCCGTTCGGTGCGCCGTATCCACCTGCGCAAGACCCGCGGCAGTGGCGCCTTGTCCGGCATGCACGAATGCGAGATCACCGACGACGGGCTGGTGATCCACCCGCGTCTGGAGAGCCTGTACAGCCACCCCAGCCAGCCTGACAGCGACATCCTGGAGCATGTGTCCAGCGGCATGCCAAGCCTGGACAGGCTGATCGGCGGAGGCTTGTCGGCATCCTCGGTGACCCTGGTCATGGGGCCGTCCGGGGTTGGCAAGACCACCCTGGGGCTGAACTTCCTCGCCCAGTCGACCGTGGAAGAGCCCGGCCTGCATTTCGGCTTCTACGAAACGCCGCAGCGCCTGCGTCTCAAGGCCAAGGCGCTGGGCATGGATCTGGAAGCCCTCGAAGCACGCGGCGCGTTGCACATCATGTGGCAGCCCACCACTGAGGGCCTGCTCGATGGCCTGGGCGCGCGGGTCATCAACGCCGTGCGTGAGAAGGGTATCAAGCGCCTGCATATCGACAGCCTGGGCGGTATGGCCCGGGTTGCCACTGGCAGTGCGCGGTTGATCGAGTTCTTCAGCGCGCTGATGAGCCAGCTGCGCGCCATGGGCGTTACCGTGTTCGCCACCTGGGAAATGCGCGACCTGTTCGCCGCCGAGATCAACGCCCCGGCACCGGAGTTGTCGAGCATCGTCGACAACCTGATCCTCATGCGTTTCGTGGAAAAAGATGCTGAACTAAAACGCCTTCTTTCCATACTTAAGATGAGGGACAGCCGTTACGATCCCTCGCTCCTGGAAGTGGTCATCAGTGATCATGGTATTGAACTCAGCAAGGCCTTCAGACATGCGGCTGGTGCGCTGTCGGGCAATGCCGTCCCTGCGCAGGACGCTTGAGCCATGTGTGCCTGACCGAGCCGATAATCTATGACAACCATCCTGATAGTCGACGACGAATACCTGATAGCGGATATTCTCGGCTACGCCATGGAGGATGAAGGCTACATGGTGGTGAAGGCCAGCAATGGCCGGCGCGGCCTCGAGGTGCTCGACCGCGAGCGCCCCGAGCTGGTCATCACCGACTTCATGATGCCGGTGATGGATGGTCTGGAATTCGCCCGTGCAATTCGGGCCAAGGCGGGTCTTGCCGATTTGCCGATCATTCTGATGAGTGGCGCCCAGGGCAGTGTCGGGCGCGCCAGCCCCGAGCTATTCGCTGCGGTGTTCGACAAGCCCTTCGACATCAATCTGGTTACCGCCAAGGTCAAGGAACTGATCGGCCCCAGCTGATCTTCTCCGGCGACCGGTGCAGGTGCCGACCGATTACGCTTTGCTCCCCTGTCATACAAGCTGAACGCCTCTAGGCCGCGGCGGTCGAACGCTGCGCAAGCCCGGGCGCATTTCCATGCGCCCGGAATGAGGTGTATGGCGAGAGTGCGAGATCCATGGATGAAGCTGTAGGGCGAATAGCGGTCGATGCCCGGTCGTTCGTCGCGATTTCGCTAACGCAAAGCGGCGCTCGCGATTCTCTGAGTGCCTATGGGCAGGGCCGCGCGGAGGCCGCCCACTTGCTGCATCGGCGCCCCGGCGCCGGCGCGCGAGGAGAGCGTGCATGCGCATCCTGATCTGTAGCGGCGAAGCCAGCCGGCTGGTGCCGCTGCTCGAGCCCCTTGGCGCGACCTGCCTGACATTCCAGAGTCTTGCTGCAACCCTCGCTGCGATGGGCGAGCGCGGTGATGTCCTGCTCCTCGCCGAGCAATTGCTCGACCCGCAGGAGCAAACCCTGCTCGTCAGGCTCGCCGAGTCGACCGTTCCGGTCTTGCTGCTGGGCGCCGCGAACGCCGCGCCCAGCTCCGCGCAGCTCGCCCAGGGTATAGCCCTGGTGGTGGAGCCGCCTTTCACTTCGCGTGGCTTGTGCAGCGCCGTGCGGGCCCTGAGCGGTGAGCGTGCGCGCTCGCCTGACGAGGAGCTGGCCCTGCAGCAGAGCCAGCGGATGGATGCCGTCGAGTCGGTGATCGATGGCGTCGCCCACGACTTCAACAACATGCTCACCGGCGTCATTGGTGCACTCGACATCATGAAGCGCCATGTGGCGGCTGGCCGTTTCGATGACCTGCCGCGCTTCATCGACGCCGCGAGCATCTCCGCCGACCGCGCCAGTGCGCTGACCCAGCGCTTGCTGACGCTTTCCCATCGCCAGCCGCTGGAAGCGCAGCCTATCGAAGTGGAGCCGCTGCTCGCCTCCCTCGAGGCGCTGATCAGGCGCTCCATCGGTGAGCGCATCTGCCTGCGGGGCGATTACCAGCATGCCGCCGTGTGCGTGCTGGCCGATGCCCGGCAGCTGGAAAGCGCGGTGCTCAACCTGGCCCTCAATGCCCGCGATGCCATGCCCGAGGGCGGGCAGATCGGCCTGCATACATCGCTTGTCGAGCTGGCCCAGGAGAACCGTGCGGCCTTGCCGGACCTGGTGCCTGGGCGTTATCTGCTGATCGCCCTGTCGGATACCGGCAACGGCATGAGCAACGCCACCCTGGAGCGGGTTTTCGACCCGTTCTTCACCACCAAATCGGTCGGCCAGAGCAGTGGCCTGGGGCTCTCCATGGTGCATGGCTTCGCGCGCCAGAGCGGCGGCCAGGTGACCATTCACAGCGAGCCTGCGGTTGGCACCACGGTGCGTCTCTATCTGCCTGTGGTCGATGCCCCGGGCCGGGCGGTTGGGCCGCTGGCTGGCGCGTCGGCGCCTGCGCAGTCGCGCATCCTGCTGGTCGAGAGCGATTCGTCGGTGTGCCTGCTGGTCGGTGAAGTGGCTGCCGAGCGCGGCCATCAGCTGATCAATGCCGCCGACCCGCAAGCGGCGCTCGAGCTGCTCGGGCGCGAGGCCTTCGACCTGCTGATCGTCGATGTCAGCCTGCCCGGCATCAGCGGTGTTCAGCTGGCCGAGGTGGCGCAGGCGCAGCGTCCCGGGCTGTCCGTGCTGCTGGTTGTCGCTGCGGCCGATGCAGGGCAACCGGCCTCGGCTGCGGCGCTGCGCAGCATCGCCAGGCCGTTCTCGATACGCGAGCTGCGCAAGGCCCTTGGCGACCTGCTGCCGGCGCGCTGCTGAGCACGAGGCTGGTCAGCCATTTGCCGCGTTCAAGCCTTTTTCAGCTACCGGGCAGAGCGCTGCGCACCGCGCTACAACGGCCTTTCGGCAACTTTTTTCACGCAAAGCACGTGGATGCGGAATCAAAGCGTTGCTCCGTAGTCCTAAACCCTGACAACGAATAGCGGCACCCCAGAGCGCCGCCTCCAACACCCTCGAAACACCGGGTTGGATGTCGAACCGTTGCAGCACCAGACGCCGTTTTCGCGCTGCCCTCTACCCGAGTAGGCAGAGGCCGGACGGGTGGTTGCCAAGGGAAGGGATGCTGCAGCCTGCACTGCCTCGACAAGCATTGGCTGGCGTGCAGATGCCTGTGGTTCGGCTTTAGAACTGCCAGCGTCCATCAATCGAGTGTCGCCGTACCGTTACGGCGATTGTGGGGGAGATATTAACCATTGAACGGTAATCACAGCCTATGAAAATGTTGAAGGAATCCCTCAAGAAGGTCTTGCCGCGGGACAGTATCGATAACCTCAAGACCTTGCAGAAGAGACTCGCCATTGGCTGGATCCGGGCGTTGTCGCGCTCGGCCATGCTGCGCCGTTTCCATTACTCGTTCTTCTCCTCGGCCTTCGACCGGGAGGCCTACGCCGTGGTGGTCGGTCACCTGCAGCATGAGCAGAACCTGTCCGGTGCCGAGCCGGTGAACTACTTCCTGCGCCGTGCCGTGCACCGCATCGAGAAGGGCCTGATCATGCAGCCGCGGCGTCAGGTGTTCGCCCTCGACTACATCAACGATACGGTCGACAGCTACATCGCCTCGCTCAACGGCAACGTCGATCGCGACGAGGTCAGCTGGGCCCATGACGTGCTCGCCGAGTATTTCTCCGTGACCGGCGATCATCCGGTGCTCAACCGCGCCCGCGAAAAATTCGCCCGCTTCGAGCGCCCCAGTGGTTCGCCCCATACCCTGCGCCACCCGGATGCCGAGCGCGTGCCGTTCGCGGCCGACGTCAGCACCCCG
Organism: Pseudomonas sp. G34; assembly: GCF_031119625.1. Classification (GTDB taxonomy): domain Bacteria; phylum Pseudomonadota; class Gammaproteobacteria; order Pseudomonadales; family Pseudomonadaceae; genus Aquipseudomonas. The sequence continues at coordinate 11,037 of NZ_JAVHZV010000016.1, read as the reverse complement.
AGCGTCGACTTCACGGCCATGCGCCAGCTGGCCATGAAGCGCCGTTCGGTGCGCTGGTACCAGCAGGATCGCCCGGTGCCGCGCGAAGTGATCGACAAGGCGGTGGAAGTTGCCGTGCAGTCGCCCAGCGCCTGTAACCGCCAGCCCTATCGTTTCGTGGTGTTCGACGACCCGGCCTCGGTGGCCCAGGCGTCGCGCCTGCCGATGGGCGTGGCCGGTTTCGACCACAACTTCCCGGCGATCGTCGCCGTGGTCGGCCGCCTGCGCGCCTACCCGCATGTGCGTGATCGCCATGTGATCTACATCGACGGCGCCCTGGCGGCGATGTCCTTCATGTTCGCCCTGGAGACCCAGGGCGTGTCGTCCTGCTCGATCAACTGGCCGGACATTCCCGAGCGTGAAGAGGCTGCGGCCAAGTTGCTCAAGCTCGACCCGGACGAGCGCATCGTCATGTTCATCTCCCTGGGTTACGCCGCCGATACCGGCCTGGTGCCATACTCGCAGAAGCTCTCGCTGGAGGAAGCCCGCAGTTATATGCGCCTGGAGTCGCCCGCTCGATGAGTGCCTCGCGTGTCCAGGAGGGCATGAAGTACCTCCTCAATTCCGGCTGGATGCTGGCCGAGAAGTTCCTGATGCTGGCCATCGGCCTGGCCACCACCGTGGTGCTGGCGCGCTACCTGGGGCCCGAGGATTTCGGTTACCTGAACTACGCGCTGGCGCTGCTGGGGTTGCTCAGCATCGTCGTGCACCTGGGGCTAACCGGCCTGGTGGTCAAGGAGCTGCGCAGCAACCCGGACAATGAAGACCAGATCCTTTCCACGGTATTCATGATCAAGGTGGGCTGCTCGGTGATCGCCTTCGCGATCATGATGAGCACCTACCTGTTCGGCAACGACCGCAATTTCCTGGTGCTGCTGTTCACCGCCCTGGCGCTGTTCTTCACCCCGTTCGAGATGCTCATCGACTGGTTCCAGGCCCGGGTGCAGGCCAAGTACGCCGCGGTGGCCGGTTTCGTCGGCCAGTTGGGCGGCAACGGCCTGAAGATGATCCTGGCCATTGCCGGTGCCGGTCTGGTGTACATCGCCCTGGCCCACGTGGTGGTGGTGATGGTCACCTCGGTGATCCTGGTCAGCTACGCGGTGATGCTCAAGCGCGATTTCCGCTTCGACTTTTCCTGGCCGCTGGGCAAGACGCTGCTCAAGAAGAGCTTCCTCATCTTCCTCGGTTCGCTGTCGGCGGTGATCTACCTCAAGGTCGACCAGATCATGCTGCAGTACATGCTCGGCGAGTACGCCGTCGGTGTGTATTCGGCGGCATCGCGCCTGTCCGAGGCCTGGTACCTGATCCCGACCATTCTGATGGCGTCGGTTTTCCCGAAGATGATCGACCTGCACAAGAGCGACACCGCCGGCTACAACCGCTTCATGCAGGTGGCGCTGGACGTGCTGTTCTTCGTGGCGTTCGCCCTGGCCGTGGTGGTGTTCCTGCTCTCCGACTGGATCGTGCACCTGCTCTACGGCGCCCAGTATGCGGACGCCGGGCCGGTGCTGGCGATCCATATCTTCGCCGCGACCTTCGTGTTCATGCGTGCGCTGTTCAGCAAGTGGATCATCATCGAGGAGGCGTTCATCTTTTCCCTGGTTACCCAGGGCCTCGGGGCGTTGAGCAACATCGTCCTCAACTACTTCCTCATCAGAAGCCACGGCGTGGTCGGGTCGGCCTGGGCAACGCTGATTTCCTACGGCGTGGCCGGTTACGTGAGCCTGCTGCTGTCACGCAAGACACGACCGCTGTTCATCATGATGACCAAGAGTATTTGCCTGCACGTGTTCATTAGCGTGCCCCAGTTGATTCGTGAATTCAGGAGAAGGTGATATGTACGTCGAGATTCGCAAGGCCGGTTTCGTCAACAAGGGGGCAGCACTGATGCTGCATGCCGCCCTGCAGCAAGTGCGGCACAACCTGCCGGCTGCCAAGGTGGTGATGGAGCCCGGCCGGGCCAAGAGCCCCTATCCTTATGTCAATCGTGCGTCCCTGGGGCTGTACCAGAAGGCCTGGCTGTGGCGCAAAGGTATTCCGTTCGGCGACCTGGCGGCGCTGGTGCCGGCCGGTATTCGCGAGCAGTACGGCATCGTGCTGGACAAGGAAATCAACGTGGTGCTGGACGCCGCCGGTTTCGCCTACAGCGACCAGTGGGGCCCGGACCTCTCCGAAGAGCTGGCGCGCTCCAGCAAGCGCTGGAAGCAGCAGGGCTCCAAGGTGATCCTGCTGCCCCAGGCGTTCGGGCCGTTCCGCGACCCGCGCAGCCGTGAAGCGGTGAAGGCCTTCGTCGACAACTGCGACCTGATCTTCGCCCGCGAACAGATTTCCTACGACTACCTGACCGAGATCGTCGGCGAGCGCGACAACATCAAGATCGCCCCGGATTTCACCAACCTGATTTCCGGGCCGGTGCCGGACTATTTCGACCCCGAGGTTCACCAGATCTGCCTGGTGCCCAACTGCCGCATGCTCGACAAGACCAACGACAGCATCGCCAAGGGCTATGCACCGTTCCTGGAGCGTGCCGCCAAGGCACTGGTAGAGCGTGGCGCCAAGCCGTTCCTGCTGATCCACGAGGGTGAGGGCGATGCGCGCCTGGCCGAGCAGGTTTCCAAGGCGGTAGGCGGCCTGCCGATCCTGCGTGAAACCGACCCGCTGGCCATCAAGGGCATTCTCGGCGCCTGCCGCGGCACCCTGGGCAGCCGTTTCCACGGCCTGGTCAGTGCGCTGTCCCAGGGCGTGCCGTCGCTGGCCACTGGCTGGAGCCACAAGTACCAGATGCTGTTCGCCGACTACGGTTTCTCCGAAGGCGTGCTGGACATCAACCTGAGCGACGAAGAGCTGAACCGCGCGCTCGACAACCTCACTGACCCGGTGCAGATGCAGGCCCTTTCTGCTCGCCTGAACGCCCATTCTGCCGAGCTCAAGGGCCGTACCCAGGCGATGTGGAACGAAGTATTCGCACTGATCGAGCAGGGCCGCAGCGTGCGCAGCGAGAAGCCGGTTGCGGTAGCGGCAGGGCGTTAAACGGACAAGGGCGATGCCGCATCGGCGGCATCGCCTTTTCCAGCGTGCCAGACCAGGGTTCTTTGTTTGGTAGGGTGACGCCTGGTTGATACCGGACTGGCAAATCAGTGTGTCTTCTCATTAGGTGTTTGGACGCCGCTGCGTTGTGTGCAGAAACTCCCTGTTTCGCCCCCTCGGGCGACTTACTTTTCTTTGAAGTGCGCAAAGAAAAGTAAGCAAAAGAAAGCGCACCCCATCATCCGGCCCCGGCTGCGCCGGGGTTCGTTCGCTCCATCGTCGCTCCGAGGGTCGGCTTACAAGGGCCATCCCTGGCCCTTTAAGCCTCTCGCGGCATCCATGCCGCTCGCCCCTCTACGCAACGATTCCACTCACCCTCCTGAAGGGGACATTCGCGCGCTTGCACGAACGGGGCTTGCGGGATGTAGCCTGTAGTTGCATCCAGGTCAGCCCCAGGGCTGACCCCATGCTCAAGCACACAAAGCTCCGTGAATTGCCTCCGGTGCAACGGGCGGAGGTTTTTGGTTACTTTTGCCCGCAAAAGTGACTCGCCCGACAGGGCGAAACGGGAGACGTCAGTAGGACGTCGATAAGCCGATAGACCGCTTGATCGCCGAAAACATCCGTAAACTCACACAAACTTGCCAGTCCGGTGCCAAGGCTGATTTTCCTGAGATTCCGCGAAGCACAAAAACGCCCGGGCGATCACTCGTGCGGGCGTTTCAGTACCTGCAGTCGACTCAGGATTTGCGGTCGTAGGCGCTTTGTTCGCTGACTGGGACATTGCTGTCACGGCCATTGCGCACGATGTAGTAGAAGAACTGCGGAATGCCGATGACATAGCGGGCGAACAGCCGGCGCGGTTCCATCAGCAGGCGGTAGGCCCACTCCATGCCGATCTTGCGGAACGCTGCCGGGGCACGGTTGAAACGCTGAGCGGCGAAATCCAGAATCGCGCCACCGCAGACCATCAGGGCAGGGCGCTTGAGCTGGCGTTGCAGCTTGACCGCCACTTCTTCCTGACGCGGCATACCCATGCCCATCACGATCAGCGGAACCTTGCCAGGCTCGAGGTGCTCCTCGACGAACTCGAGATAGCGCTCGGTGGGCTGGAAACCGTCGATGGCGTGGAAGTCGCGGTCGCCGAACAGCGCGTTGGCGCCTTCTTCGGTCCATGGCTCGCAGGTGCCCATGGCGAACAGCTGATAGCGCTCGCTTTGCTCGCTCTGCAAGGCGTGATCGATCAGGGCCGGAATGAAGTCGGTGCCGTTGAGGTTGGCGCCGGGCTCCAGGCCGTTGAGCGAGCAGGCCAGCTTGATGCCGATGCCGTCGCGCAGCAGGTAGTTGACCTGCAGGAAGTGGCGGCGGGCGCGCTTGTCCTGCTGAATCAGGTTGTACCCATGCTGGTTGAGAAAGCCAACGATAGTGGGCTTCTCGGGGGCGGTCAGCTCTTCGAGCAACGGCTTCACATCATCTTCTTCCAGCAACTTCAGTTTGTGGATAACTGGGTCGTACAGGAGTTGAGAAGTTTTCACGGGCGAGCCTCGTTGTCGGAAAGTAGGAAATTATCCGGAGTCTGTTCACATGGGCTTCGCGCTTGGCTTGTTCTTGTATAAATCCATTTAGCGGCGAAATGAAAGGCGCTCCTTGCCTCATCGGTCGTGAACTGGCGATACCATAGGAAAGGTGGCGAACCACCCGGCGGCGGGGCCCGGCAAGGCCCCGGTGAGCGTGGCCAGCACCGGTCTTGGCTTGCAACGGCGCTGGCCTGGCATCAGGCAGCGGAAACCTTGAGTTCCTTGACGCGACCATAATTGTCGGAGAAGCGGATGATGTCGTCTTCGCCCAGATACGTACCGGACTGCACCTCGATCAATTCCAGCGGAATCATGCCCGGGTTTTCCAAAGCATGAATCTGGCCGATCGGGATATAGGTCGACTGGTTTTCGGTGACCATGTAGGTCTCGTCACCATTGGTCACCTGGGCCGTACCGCTGACCACGATCCAGTGCTCGGCACGGTGGTGGTGCATCTGCACCGACAGCTTGGCACCCGGCTTCACGGTGATGCGCTTGACCTGATAACGGGCGCCATTGTCGATGGAGTCGTACATACCCCAGGGGCGATAGACCTCGCGGTTGTTGAGGTGCTCGCCACGGCCTTCCTGCTTGAGCTTCTCGACGATGCGCTTGACCTCCTGGGCCTTGTCCTTGTGCGCGACCATGATGGTGTCCTTGGTCTCGACGATGATCAGGTCTTCGACGCCCACGGTGGTCACCAGGCGATAGTCGGCGTGCACGTAGTTGTTGCGGCTGTCGTGGCTGAGCACGTCGCCCTTGTGCACGTTGCCTTCGGCGTCCTTGTCGCTGACGTCCCACAGCGCGGACCAGGAGCCGATATCGCTCCAGCCGGCGTCGAGGGCGACCATCACCGCGTCTGCGGTTTTTTCCATCACCGCATAGTCGATGGAGTCTTCCGGGCAGGCGGCGAACGCCTCCTTGCCGATACGCACGAAGTGCATGTCCTGTTCGCTCTGCGCGGTGGCGCGGCGGCAGGCGTCGAGAATCTCCGGCTGCCAGCGCTGCAGCTCTTCCAGGTAACGGCTGGCGCGGAACATGAACATGCCGCTGTTCCAGAAGTGCTCACCGGAGGCCAGGTAGCGCTCGGCGGTTTCGCTGTCAGGCTTCTCGACGAACTGCTGCACGCGGAAGCCGCCGTCGCCGACCGCTTCACCTTTCTGCAGGTAGCCGTAACCGGTTTCGGCGTGGCTCGGCACGATACCGAAGGTCACCAGCTTGCCGGCCTGGGCGAAGGGCAGGGCGGTTTCCACGGCGCGGTGGAAGGCGTCGACATCCTTGATCAGGTGGTCGGCGGCGAGAATCAGCAGCACCGGATCCTGTTCCTGCTCCAGCGCCTTGAGCGCGGCCAGGGCAACGGCCGGTGCCGTGTTGCGGCCCACCGGCTCGAGCAGAATGCTGGCGTTCTCGATACCCAGGGTGCGCAGCTGCTCGGCAGCCAGGAAGCGATGCTCCTCGTTGCAGATCAGGTACGGCTGGCTGACCTTGAGGCCGTCCAGGCGGCGAATGGTCGCCTGCAGCATGGACAGCGAGTCATCAGCGATGGGCAGGAACTGCTTGGGGTTGAGTTGGCGCGAAAGCGGCCACAGGCGCGAGCCGTTACCACCGGAAAGTATGACAGGAATCATCGTGGAGCTCCTCCCATGAAGAGTGATTGCCGAAGTTTGAATTCCCTGAGCAGGATCGGCAGGATCAGGAACGCGTCGCGGGCGTAGCGGCCCACCAGACGGCGTGGTTCGGTATAGGCGCGGTGCAGCCACTCCAGCGAGTAACGCTGCATCCACATCGGCGCGCGCTGCAGCTTGCCGGACAGAAAGTTGATCGAAGCGCCCACGCACAGGCCAATGCCGACGGCCTGATCGGTTTCGAAGATCTTGTGCGCGAGAATTTCCTGGCGCGGGCAGCCCACCGACAGCACCACCAGATTGGACGGGTGGTCGACGACGAACGACAGGCAGGCCTGCACCGCTTCGTCACTGTCGATAAAGCCCATCGGCGGGTTGTGGTGATGGAAGGTGACGTGCGGGAAGCGCTCGCGCAGACGGGCGATGTCATCGTCTTCGCAGCCGATGATGGTTACGCTCCAGGCACGCTCGTCAGCGATGTTCATCAGCTCGGCGGTCAGCGTGCTGCCGGGGATCGCGTCCTCGACCGGCACCTTGAGCATGCGCAGCAGCGGCAGCAGCACGCGGCTGTCGCAGATGCGGTGACGGGCCACCGCATAGGCGCGCTTGAGGTCGCGGTCGGTTTCCAGCTGCACCACGTGATTCACGTTGGGCGTCACGATATAGCTGTACTTGTCGGTGCTGTGCTCAACCAAGTCCTCGATCAGGCGATCCTTGGTGCCAGCGTAGAACTCGATGTCAAAAGCCTTCATCAACACCTCTTCGCGCCTCTTGCGCATATCACTGACGGGCAACGGCTGTTGTTGCTCGCGATTCATTTACCCAAAGCCGCCTTCAGCAATTTGCTGTGGGTGTGCACGTAGTGCAGGACATACAAAGAGATACTGTGCAACGGCGATAGTTTCATGACCTCCCGACGAATGCGCATGTCTTCCTTCAGCGCATCGAAGCGGCGGCTGGTGGAAACCCCGGTGGTATCGAAAATGCACAGCGGCGACTCGATCCTCAGCACATCGCGCTGGTGGTCCTGGCCCTGCAGGAATTCGACGATCATGCAGTAGTCCGCCGAGAGCTTGAAATCCTCGCGAAAGCGCACGTTGCGCAGCCGCTCGTTCTCGAAGTACATGGCCTGGTGGCTGGACGGCATGCCCAGCACCAGGTGCTCGATCTTCTTGGCCTTCTGCGGGGTGAGGCGTCCCTCGGCGTTCTGCAGGTAGTAATCACCGTAGACGTAACGTGGCTTGCTCTGTGCCTGTTCGATGGCATCGGCAACCTTCTGCAGCACGTTCTCGTCGTAGAAGAAGTCGCCGCTGTTGAGGAACAGGGTGTAGCCCTCGGTCGCCGAGCCCTTGATCAGGCCCTTGTTCATGGCGTCGTAGAGGCCCTTGTCGCGCTCGGAGGTGATCTCCGCGTAGGGCTCGTCGATGGTCGCCAGCCACTCGGCGCCGCCGTCGGTGGAGGCACCGTCGACGACGATCCAGCGAAAGTTGCGGTAGGTCTGGGCAGCCACACTCTGGTAGGTCTGCTTGAGACCCTCCAGGTTATTCCAGTTGATGGTTACGATACTGAATTGGGTCATGGCGTGTGCCTCTGATCTCACGAGTCGGGGATGCTTGCGCGGCATGGGCGCGGGCGTAGTACAGGAAGCAGGCGGCGCCGATGCCGAGAACATCGCCGCCGTACATCAGGGAGTTGGACAGGAACATGTTGAGCATCTGGAACCAGAACACCAGCTGGAAGGCACTGAGCAGCGGGCCCTTGTTCGGGCAGCGTTTCATGATGCGCAGGTAGCCGACGTAGAAGATCAGCGCGATCAGCGGGGTGAGGAAGCCGTAGCGGTAGTACACGCCGAAGATGCCCACGTCCGAGAGGTAGAAGTGCGGGTTGTAGAGCGTGCTGAAGCCGCCTTTCCACTGCAGCGACAGCGAGCCCATGCCGATGTACATGTTGTCCGCCACCGCGCCGAGGATGATCGCCGTGGTGTTGTCGCGCACGCCGGGGCCGGTGGTGGCCTCGTCGAGCAGCGCCTGGAACTTGTCGAACTGGGCGTAGTAGAACTCCGGGAACATGAAGAACGAGGCCACCAGGATGGTCGCGGCCAGCAACCCCAGTTTGAGCAGCGAGTCGATACGGTCGCGGAAGATCCACAGGCCTGCCAGGCACCAGATGATCATGGTCTGGCGGGTCTGCAGCACCAGCCACAGGTAGGAGGCGAAGAACAGCAGGGTGAACACCTTGGGCAGCGAGATGCGGTCCTTCATGCTGTACATCAGCATGAAGGCGCAGATGGTCACGTAGCTCGAGCCGATGCGGTAGCGATCAGGGCGCAGCAGCGCGCTGCCGGCGTCCTTGGCATCCACGGTGAAGGACACGCCGGTGTTTTCCGGGATGATCTTGAAAAAGTAGCAGTAGCCGACGAAGGCGCAGGCCAGGCCCGAATACAGGAAGAAGGTCTCCAGGTGCTTCTGGGTCGGTGCCGTCTTGATCATCAGGTACAGCGCCGGGAAGAACACCAGATAGGCGAAGCTGCGACGTTCCTCGAGCAGGCCGTAGATGAATGGCTGGTCGAAGTTGAGCTCGGCCATGATCGCCGAGACCACCGGCAGCACCAGGCCCATGAAGATGATCCACAAGCTGGTCTTGGACTGGTAGATGCGCTTCCATACCAGGAACAAAGCCCCCGAGCAGCCCAGGATGCCGAGCAGCCACAGCTCGCGCAGGTAGGGGATGCCAGCCTTCTTGTCATCGGTCAGAAAGAAACAGGCCGAGTTCAGCACAAACAAGATCAGCAGCAGATTGCGGTATGCCAGGAGTTGCTTGAACAAGCTCGCCTTCCCATATCGAAATTGTCTTGGCTCGCCAGTGCCACCGCGTAGGCGTGGCTTGCGAGGTATCTAGTACAGCGCCTGCAAATAGTCGCGGGTGTTGCTGTGGATGCGCGGTTCATCGCGCATCTGCTCGATCGGCCACCAGCGGTAGCGACCGTGTTGCACGCTTGGCGGCTGCAGGTTGTGCTGCGCGCCCAGTTCCAGTGCGTAGGCAATGACCACGTAGTGGGTATCCGGCGCCTCACCGAACACGCTGTCGTCATAGAAGTGCTCGTACACGCCGAGCAGCCTGCCCTGGTCGCGGCCGAATGCCTGGCCCAGTTCTTCCCGGGTCAGGCGCGTAAATGCCGCATCCAGCGTTTCGTTCTTCAGGATCCGCCCACCCGGGGCGAACCAGCTGCCCTGGGCGGGGCGGTTGAGCCGCTCGCCCAGCAGCAACTCGCCCTGCAGGTTGCGTACCAGCAGGTCGATGGACACCAGCGGGGTGCTGGCGACCACGGTCTTGAAGGTATCGGCCGGCAGGAACATGTCAGCTGCGCACATCGTCGATGTGTTCGACGAACCAGCGGTAGGCGTCGCGCAGACCGCTTTCCAGGTCGATGCTCGCCGTCCAGCCGAGCTTGGCCAGGCGCGAGACGTCCATCAGCTTGCGTGGCGTGCCGTCGGGCTTGCTGCTGTCGAAGCTCAAACGGCCCTGGAACTCGGTGACCCGCGCGATGGTTTCGGCCAGCTCGCGAATGGTGCAGTCCTGGCCGGTACCGACGTTGATGTGCGAGAGCATCGGCTGGGTGTGCGCCTGGTAAGTGGCGTCATCCAGATTCATCACGTGCACGCTGGCCGCGGCCATGTCGTCGACGTGCAGGAACTCGCGCATCGGCGTGCCGCTACCCCAGATCACCACTTCATCGTCGCCACGCAGGGTCGCTTCGTGGAAGCGACGCAGCAGGGCAGGAATGACGTGGCTGTTTTCCGGGTGGTAGTTGTCATGCGGGCCGTACAGGTTGGTTGGCATCACGCTGCGGTAGTCGCGGCCATGCTGGCGGTTGTAGCTTTCGCACAGCTTGATCCCGGCGATCTTGGCGATCGCGTAGGGCTCGTTGGTCGGCTCCAGCACGCCGGTCAGCAGCGCTTCTTCACGCATCGGCTGCTCGGCATGTTTCGGATAGATGCACGAGCTGCCCAGCGACAGCAGCTTCTGCACGCCGGCCTGGTGGGCGGCGTTGATGACGTTGGCCTCGATCATCAGGTTCTGGTAGATGAAGTCGGCCGGGTACTGGTTGTTGGCGTGGATGCCGCCGACCTTGGCCGCGGCCAGGTAAACCTGGTCGATGCGCTGCTCGGCGAAGAAACGCTGCACGCTGGCCGCATCGATCAGGTCCACGCTTTCGCGTGGCGCCGTGATGATGTTCTGGTAACCCAGGCTCTGCAGACGGCGCACGATCGCCGAACCGACCATCCCGCGATGGCCGGCGACGAAGATGCGCTGGAGAGAAGTCGCGCTCATCCTCAGTTCTCCACGGATACCGGCATGTCGTGGCCGTGCTCCTTGAGCAGGGCATGACGCTGGGCGACCTTGAGGTCTTCGCGAACCATCTCGGCGCACATTTCCTGCACGGTGATTTCCGGGGTCCAGCCCAGTTTGGTCTTGGCCTTGGTCGGGTCGCCCAGCAGGGTTTCCACTTCGGCAGGGCGGAAGTAGCGCGGGTCGATGCGCACGATCACGTCGCCGACTTTCAGGGCCGGTGCCTTGTCGCCGTCGATACGCTCGACGATGCCTTGCTCGTCCACACCAGTGCCTTCGAAACGCAGGTGCACGCCCAGCTCGGCCGCCGACCAGGTGATGAATTCACGCACCGAGTACTGCACGCCGGTGGCGATCACGAAGTCGTCCGGTTGCTCCTGCTGCAGCATCATCCACTGCATGCGCACGTAGTCCTTGGC
>NZ_JAVHZV010000015.1 GCF_031119625.1 Pseudomonas sp. G34 | reverse complement strand
AAGAGGTCTGGGGTTTCGTCCTTTGTGGGCCTGGGAAAAGCTGGAAGCCGGCACGGACGAGCGATCTCGAAGGGCGCCTTCCTGGGTATCGCTGCGCTCAACCCAGGCTACGGGAGGCTCGTACTAGAGCTTGTGGCGCCGTGAGTTTGTTCCGTGGTCATGGTCTGCTGCGCGTGCTCGGCGCCTAGAGCCCGCGCCAGGCTGTTGCTCCTGCCTCTTTCTATCAGAATGAATGCGCCCTGGTCGTGTAGGCAGCAGGCGAGTGCATCGTTATCATGCGCTCCTTGAAGCAGGACAGGTTAGGCATGCAGTCTTTATTGCGACTTCTACAGGATGGGCAGTTTCATTCGGGCGAAGAGCTCGGTGCTGCCGTGGGCGTAAGTCGGGCGGCCATCTGGAAGCGCCTGCAGGCGCTCGAGGCCGAGTTCGACCTGCAGATCCACAAGGTTCGCGGACGCGGCTACCGGCTCGAGGCGCCCTTGTCGCTGCTGGACAATGACTCGCTTTGCGCCTCGTCGACCTACCCGATCACCCTGCTGCAGCAAGTCGACTCGACCAATGCCCAGGCCATGCGTCATCTGGCGTCGGGTGCCGTTCCGCCATTCCTGGTGATTGCCGAGCAACAGACCGCGGGTCGTGGTCGGCGCGGTCGCAGCTGGGCGAGCCCGTTCGGCGAGAATCTTTATTACAGCCTGGTGCTGCGGGTCAGCGGCGGGATGCGTCAGCTCGAAGGTCTTAGTCTTGTCGTCGGGCTTGCGCTGCTGCAGGCGCTTCGCGATGCCGGCGCTGCCGATGCGGGTTTGAAGTGGCCCAACGACTTGCTGGTCGGCGGCCGCAAGATCGCCGGTATCCTGCTGGAGCTGTCCGGTGATCCAGCCGATGTTTGCCATGTGGTCATCGGTATCGGTGTGAACATCAACATGCGAGTGACGCCGCAGGGCGAGGTTATCGACCAGCCCTGGACATCGCTGCGTCAGGTGCTGGGCGAGCAGGTCGATCGCAACGTGTTCGTGGCCGGCCTCAATCGTCAGCTCGAGCGTTATCTTCAGTTGCATCAGGTGCAGGGTTTCGCCGCGCTGCGTGAGCAGTGGGAGGCCAATCACCTGTGGCAGGGGCGAGTGGTGGTGCTTGCCGCCGGGGCGCAGACCATTCAGGGGCGTGTTCTCGGGGTTGATGATACGGGGGCTCTGCGCCTGCAAATCGACGGGCAGGAAAAAGTGTTCAGCGGTGGAGAGCTCAGTTTGAGGTTGCATGATGATTCTTGAGCTTGACTGCGGTAACAGCTTCATCAAATGGCGAGTCCTGCCGCGTGCCGGCCTGGGCTCGGCACTCGCCAGTGGTGTGGCGGACAGCGGTGAGGAGCTCATCGCCGCGCTGGTCGATCGTTTCGCGGGGCAGCTTTCGGTTTGTCGCCTGGTGAGTGTGCGTGGCGATGATGAAACGCGTCTGCTCTGTGCGGCCTTGTCTGCGCGCTTCGCCATCGAATGCCGGGTGGCTGCGCCTGCCCAGGTGCTTGCTGGGGTGCACAATGGCTACCTGGAGTATCAGCGCCTTGGGCTCGATCGGTGGCTGGCTGTCGTCGGTGCCTACAGCCTGGAGCGCGGAGCCTGCCTGATCCTGGATCTCGGTACGGCGATCACCTCGGACTTCGTCGCTGCGGATGGCGCCCATCTGGGTGGTTTCATATGCCCGGGTATGCCGCTGATGCGCAGTCAATTGCTGACCCACACCCGGCGTATTCGCTATGACAGTGTGGCAGCGGAACACGCCAGCGACAGCCTGATGCCGGGGCGCTGCACCGCCGAAGCGGTCGAGCGTGGTTGTCGCTTGATGCTGCGCGGTTTCGTGACCACCCAGCTCGAGCTGGCTCGCCAGCAATGCGGGGGGGAGGTGGCGGTGTTTCTGACCGGAGGCGATGCAGCGATGGCGTCAGAGTGGGTTCCGGCGGCGCGGGTGGTGCCCGACCTGGTGTTCATCGGGTTGGCGATCGCCTGCCCAGTGGCGGGAGATAAGTGATGCGCTGGATCTTCATGCTGTTGGTGGTGCTCAACGCCTTCTATTACGTCTGGCATCAGCAGCAGGTGCCCATGCAGGCCAAGGAGGTCGCACCGCTTTCCCTGTATCAGGACAGCCGACGCGACATCCAGCTGTTGAGTGAGTCCAAGCCGCAGGAGCGGCGTGCCTCTGCTGTCAGGGAGGATGCGCCCGAGCAGGCGGTGTGCCTGTTCCTGGGGCCCTTCGATGAGCCGGCGCAGGCCGAGCAGGTGGAGCAGCGGTTGCTGAGCCTGGACATTGGCTCGCAAAGCCAGGTGATCGAGTCGGCAGGCGCTGTCGACTACTGGGTTTATCTGCCTCCCCTGGCTTCCCGGCAGGCATCGCTAAGGCAGTTGCGTGAACTGCAGGCGCGCAAGATCGATAGTTACATCATCAGCCAGGGCGATCTCGCCAATGGTATCTCGCTGGGCATCTTTCCTCGCCATGACTCGGCCGACAGCGTGATCTCGCGCCTGCGCCGCGCCGGTTATGAGCCGCTGTTGCGTGAGTTGCCGCGCGCCAACCGCAGCCACTGGGTGCGGATAGCCCCGGAAAGCCGGCGTTTGGTCGATGATTCCCTGCTCGAGCGTTTGTCTTTGGACTTCAATGGCTTACAACATCAATTAATGCCATGCGAGGGGGTTGCAAGCGTTCGATAGAATGCATAGAATGGCGCCCGCTTCGCAGGGTGGTCATCTCTAGGGATGAAATGCGAAGTTGCTGTTAGCGTCGCTAAGCTCAGGTTTTTAAATGAGAAAGTGCTTGACAGTAGGGTGGCAGATAAAGAGAATGCCGCCTCCTTATGGAGGGATTCCCGAGCGGCCAAAGGGATCAGACTGTAAATCTGACGTCATAGACTTCGAAGGTTCGAATCCTTCTCCCTCCACCAGATTTAGGCGTGAGCTGCAGGCTCCGCGGGCATAGTTCAGTGGTAGAACCTCAGCCTTCCAAGCTGATGATGCGGGTTCGATTCCCGCTGCCCGCTCCAGCTTTTGTGGTTTGCGCACTGTGTTTCGCTCATGTAGCTCAGTTGGTAGAGCACACCCTTGGTAAGGGTGAGGTCAGCGGTTCAAATCCGCTCATGAGCTCCATTTAATAAAGGCAGATATGAAAGTATCTGCCTTTGTTTTAATGGCGGTATCGCTAGCTGAATTCTTCGTTGGGGACGGTCAAAATGGCTAAAGAAAAGTTTGAACGTAACAAACCGCACGTCAACGTTGGCACCATCGGTCACGTTGACCATGGTAAAACCACTCTGACCGCTGCTCTGACTCGCGTCTGCTCCGAGGTTTTCGGTTCGGCCAAGGTCGACTTCGACAAGATCGATAGCGCCCCGGAAGAGAAGGCTCGTGGTATCACCATCAACACTGC
>NZ_JAVHZV010000014.1 GCF_031119625.1 Pseudomonas sp. G34 | reverse complement strand
ATCGAGCCGCAGGCTGCGGCGCTGTTGGCGGTTTCCGGGGCGGCCAGGCCGCGCAGGTCGCCTTCACCGAACTTGTTGTCCTTCACGGCCAGGCGTTTCTCGGCCATGTAGGACACGGCGCTGGCCAGGGTCGCGCCGGCGCCAGGCAGAACGCCCATCGCGAAGCCGGTGACGCCGCTACGCAGGTTGGTCGCCAGTACCGACATCCCTTCCTTGGCGTTGAACAGCATGCGGCCGCTGGCATCGATGGCTTTCTGGCCATGATGGGTACGCTCGAGCAGCACGAGGATCTCGCTGACCGAGAACAGGCCCAGTACCAGCACCACGAACTGAATGCCGTCGGCCAGGCCCAGGCTGCCGAAGGTGAAGCGGTACACGCCGCTGTTGGAGTCGATGCCGACACACGACAGGAACAAGCCAATACAGGCCGCGATGGCGGTCTTCATTGGTTTGTTGCCGGCCATGCCTGCCAGGCAGACGATGGCGAACACCATCAGCACGAAGTATTCGGCCGGGCCGAAGGCCACCGCCCACTTGGCCAG
>NZ_JAVHZV010000013.1 GCF_031119625.1 Pseudomonas sp. G34 | reverse complement strand
GAATTGGGTATGTGATGTCCGTTGGTATTACGTGTTCTCGCAAATTTTCGGCATTACTGTCGACTTCTACCGTCTAACAGCCAAATTGTTTGGGTGTTATATGGTCAAGCCTCACGGGCAATTAGTACTGGTTAGCTCAACGCCTCACAACGCTTACACACCCAGCCTATCAACGTCGTAGTCTTCGACGGCCCTTTAGGGAACTCAAGGTTCCAGTGAGATCTCATCTTGAGGCAAGTTTCCCGCTTAGATGCTTTCAGCGGTTATCTTTCCCGAACATAGCTACCCGGCAATGCCACTGGCGTGACAACCGGAACACCAGAGGTTCGTCCACTCCGGTCCTCTCGTACTAGGAGCAGCCCCTCTCAAATCTCAAACGTCCACGGCAGATAGGGACCGAACTGTCTCACGACGTTCTAAACCCAGCTCGCGTACCACTTTAAATGGCGAACAGCCATACCCTTGGGACCGGCTTCAGCCCCAGGATGTGATGAGCCGACATCGAGGTGCCAAACACCGCCGTCGATATGAACTCTTGGGCGGTATCAGCCTGTTATCCCCGGAGTACCTTTTATCCGTTGAGCGATGGCCCTTCCATACAGAACCACCGGATCACTAAGACCTACTTTCGTACCTGCTCGACGTGTCTGTCTCGCAGTCAAGCGCGCTTTTGCCTTTATACTCTACGACCGATTTCCGACCGGTCTGAGCGCACCTTCGTACTCCTCCGTTACTCTTTAGGAGGAGACCGCCCCAGTCAAACTACCCACCATACACTGTCCTCGATCCGGATAACGGACCAGAGTTAGAACCTCAAGGTTGCCAGGGTGGTATTTCAAGGTTGGCTCCATGAGAACTGGCGTCCCCACTTCAAAGCCTCCCACCTATCCTACACAAGCAAGCTCAAAGTCCAGTGCAAAGCTATAGTAAAGGTTCACGGGGTCTTTCCGTCTAGCCGCGGATACACTGCATCTTCACAGCGATTTCAATTTCACTGAGTCTCGGGTGGAGACAGCGCCGCCATCGTTACGCCATTCGTGCAGGTCGGAACTTACCCGACAAGGAATTTCGCTACCTTAGGACCGTTATAGTTACGGCCGCCGTTTACCGGGGCTTCGATCAAGAGCTTCGCGTTAGCTAACCCCATCAATTAACCTTCCGGCACCGGGCAGGCGTCACACCCTATACGTCCACTTTCGTGTTTGCAGAGTGCTGTGTTTTTAATAAACAGTCGCAGCGGCCTGGTATCTTCGACCGGCATGTGCTTACGGGGTAAACCCTTCACACTCACCGGCGCACCTTCTCCCGAAGTTACGGTGCCATTTTGCCTAGTTCCTTCACCCGAGTTCTCTCAAGCGCCTTGGTATTCTCTACCTAACCACCTGTGTCGGTTTGGGGTACGGTTCCTAATTACCTGAAGCTTAGAAGCTTTTCCTGGAAGCATGGCATCAACCACTTCATCGTCCCAAAGGACAACTCGTCATCAGTTCTCGGCCTTGATTTCCCGGATTTACCTAAGAAACCAGCCTACCACCTTAAACACGGACAACCAACGCCGTGCTGGCCTAGCCTTCTCCGTCCCTCCATCGCAGTAATTAGAAGTACGGGAATATTAACCCGTTTCCCATCGACTACGCATTTCTGCCTCGCCTTAGGGGCCGACTCACCCTGCGTCGATTAACGTTGCGCAGGAAACCTTGGTCTTTCGGCGTGCGAGTTTTTCACTCGCATTGTCGTTACTCATGTCAGCATTCGCACTTCTGATACCTCCAGCAAGCTTCTCAACTCACCTTCACAGGCTTACAGAACGCTCCTCTACCGCTCATCCTAAGATGAACCCGTAGCTTCGGTGTATGGTTTGAGCCCCGTTACATCTTCCGCGCAGGCCGACTCGACTAGTGAGCTATTACGCTTTCTTTAAAGGGTGGCTGCTTCTAAGCCAACCTCCTAGCTGTCTAAGCCTTCCCACATCGTTTCCCACTTAACCATAACTTTGGGACCTTAGCTGACGGTCTGGGTTGTTTCCCTTTTCACGACGGACGTTAGCACCCGCCGTGTGTCTCCCGTGCTGACACTTGCTGGTATTCGGAGTTTGCATCGGTTTGGTAAGTCGGGATGACCCCCTAGCCGAAACAGTGCTCTACCCCCAGCAGTGATACACGAGGCGCTACCTAAATAGCTTTCGAGGAGAACCAGCTATCTCCGAGCTTGATTAGCCTTTCACTCCGATCCACAGGTCATCCGCTAACTTTTCAACGGTAGTCGGTTCGGTCCTCCAGTTAGTGTTACCCAACCTTCAACCTGCCCATGGATAGATCGCCCGGTTTCGGGTCTATACCCAGCGACTAAACGCCCTATTAAGACTCGCTTTCGCTACGCCTCCCCTATTCGGTTAAGCTCGCCACTGAATATAAGTCGCTGACCCATTATACAAAAGGTACGCAGTCACCCAACAAAGTAGGCTCCCACTGCTTGTACGCATACGGTTTCAGGATCTATTTCACTCCCCTCTCCGGGGTTCTTTTCGCCTTTCCCTCACGGTACTAGTTCACTATCGGTCAGTCAGTAGTATTTAGCCTTGGAGGATGGTCCCCCCATATTCAGACAAAGTTTCTCGTGCTCCGTCCTACTCGATTTCATTGATAAGAGCATTTCGTGTACGGGGCTATCACCCACTACGGCGGCACTTTCCAGAGCCTTCCACTACACTCTAATCAACTTAAGGGCTAGTCCCCGTTCGCTCGCCACTACTAAGGGAATCTCGGTTGATTTCTTTTCCTCAGGGTACTTAGATGTTTCAGTTCCCCTGGTTCGCCTCATGCACCTATGTATTCAGTGCATGATACCCAGCTTATGCTAGGTGGGTTCCCCCATTCAGAGATCTCTGGATCACAGTCTGTTTGCCGACTCCCCAAAGCTTATCGCAGGCTACAACGTCTTTCATCGCCTCTGACTGCCAAGGCATCCACCGTATGCGCTTCTTCACTTGACCATATAACCCCAAGCAATCTGGTTACTGTCTATAACGTGAAGACGACATTCGCCGAAAATTTGCACTTGAGAACAACG
>NZ_JAVHZV010000011.1 GCF_031119625.1 Pseudomonas sp. G34 | reverse complement strand
TCGTCGTGAGACGTCGTACTGGATGGCTTGACCAACAGGTAGATAGAGCCCAGGGCGATCATCACGATGAGCAGTAGCGGGAAGGCACGTGGCCCGACCGGCTCGTAGGAGAACGGCGCGTGGTAACTCCAGGCCATCAGCGCGAGGCCGATGCACAGCAGCAGGCTGACGCCGGCAAAGATACGCTCTTGCATGGGGTGCTCCAGGGGGAGAGCCAGGCCCTCCCGGAAGGTTTATTCGACCAGCCCGAACTCGCGGCCCAGCTCGCGGTACTCGGCAACCTGCTTTTTCACCAGGGCTTGCAGCTCATCGCCGCTCACGTACATCGGCAGCACGTCACGGTCGACCATGTAGCGCTCGAAATCGGGCGAGGCTTCGAGCTTGGCGAACGACTCACGCCACCACTGCACCTGCTCCTTGGGCACGTCCGGGCCGACGAAATAGCCGCGGATCAGCGGCCACTGAATCTCATAACCCTGCTCGCGGGCGGTCGGGATTTCGGCCAGCTCGCCCGGCAGGCGTTCTTCGCTGAATACCGCCAGGGTGCGGATGTTGTTGCCCTGCTGAGAGGCGATTTCGCTGGCGCTGCCGGTTACCAGGTCGACGTGCTTGCCCATCAGCGCCATGTAGTGCTCGGAACCGCCTTCGAACGCGGCGTAGCGCAGCTCGCGCGGGTTGATGCCGGCGGCCGTGGCGAGCAGGGCGATCTTCACCCAGCCCTGGCCACCGATGCTGCCGCCACCGCCGACGACGATGCTTTTCGGGTCCTTCTTCAGTGCCTTGACCACGTCGTCGAGATTCTTGTACGGCGAGTCGTCACGTACCGCCAGGGTGCCGTAATCGGTGCCGATGGTGGTCAGCCACTGCACGGCGTTCTCGTCGAAACGGCCGTATTTGCCCAGCGCCAGATTGAGTAGCGAGGCGCCGGAGAAGGCCACCAGGGTGCCGGGCTCGTTGCGCCGGTTGGCGACCACCGCGTTGTAGGCCACGGCGCCAATACCGCCGGGCATGTAAGTGACGCGCATCGGCGACTTGAGCACGTCGTTGTCCTTGAGGCCGGCCTGGGCCAGCTTGCAGGTCAGGTCGAAGCCGCCGCCCGGCTTGCTCGGCGCGATGCATTCCGGGCGATTGGGTTGCTCGGCATGGGCCTGCAGGCTGGTCAGCAGCACGGCGCCGGCGAGGGGCAGAAGAAGGCAATTTTTCAGCAGTTTCATCGGGTTTTTACCTGTATTGGAGTTATTGGTAGGTGGTTCGCCGTATCACCAGATCGGCAGGGCGTAGCTCAGAATCAAGCGGTTTTCATCCATTGCACGGGTGAAATTGGCGCGGTAGACCGCGTTGCGCCAGGTGACTTTGAGGTTCTTCAGCGGGCCTTCGCTGAAGGCGTAGGCGAGGTCGGTGTTGCGCTCCCACTCGTTGCCGGTGGTGCCGTTGGCCAGGTCGATGCCGCTGCCGCGCACGTAACGGGTCATGAAGGTCAGGCCGGGCAGGCCCACCTTGCTGAAGTCGTAGTCGTAGCGAGCCTGCCAGGAGCGTTCGTCAGGCCCGGCGAAGTCGTTGAGCTGCAGGAAGTTGGTCAGGTAGGGCGTGGCGCCGTTGACGTAGGTGAAGCCGTCGTCGCCGCGCATCTGCTGGTAGCCCACGCCCAGGGCATGGCCGGCCAGGCTGTAGGTGAACATGGCGTTGTACACCTGGTTGTCGATGTCGCCGGCGCGGGCCAGGCCGCTTTCACTGTTGTTGAAGTAGCGCAGGTCGGCTTTCAGCTTGCCTGGGCCGAGCGCCAGGGTGTGCTGCAAACCCAGGAAGTGCTGGCGATAGATGTCGCTGAGCTGGCCCTGGTGGTAGCTGAACTGAGTATTGGGGGTGAGCGCGTAGTCCAGGCCACCGAAGCGCAGATGATCGCTGCTGGGGCTGCCGCCGAAACGACCGTTCTTGTTGTTCAGCGCCAGGTCGTTGGAGCCGGAAACGTCGCGTTGCACCACGCGGGAAGTCTGCCCGAACGAGGCGGTCAGGCGCTCGATATCCTTGCTCTGCAGCTGCCAACCTTCGAAGGTTTGGGGCAGCAGGCGGCTGTTGCTGAACTGCAGGGTCGGCATCTTCGGCATCAGGGTGCCGGCTTTCAGCACGCTCTCGCTGATGCGTACCTTGGCGGTCAGGCCGAGCTTGCTGTAGTCGTCTTCGGGGCGCTGCTTGCTGTCGCGCGGCAGCAGGGCGGTACCGGAGCGGTCCGGCGATGAGTCGAGTTTGACGCCGAGCATGGCCAGGGCGTCGACACCGAAACCGACGGTGCCGCTGGTGTAGCCGGACTCCATGTTGAGGATGAAGCCCTGGGCCCATTCTTCGCGCTTGTTCTGCCCGGGACCGTCACGAAAGTCGCGGTTGAGGTAGAAGTTGCGCAGTTCCAGGTTGGCTTTGCTGTCTTCGACGAAGCCGTCGGCCAACGCCGTGCTGACGGCCAGCGGCAGGCTGGCCAGAACGGCAGCAGGGGCGACGCAGGCGTGAAACAGGTGCTTTGTTGTCATTGTTATCTACTCGTGGAGGCGGTGTTGGATGGCATCAGTTCCTGCGGGGCGTGCCTCGCGAGGTCTGCGGCGCATACACATCGCCTGCGAACAGGCGGCGTGCGGTGCGAATCAGCGAGGCCTGCATGGTTTGCGGGCGAGCGTCTTCGCCGGGCACCAGGGACACTTCGATCTCGCCACCCGGGTGCTCCAGGCGTACCAGCGCCGCGCCGGTGATGGGGGCGATGTCGAACGCCACGCTGCCGGGCAGGGCGCAGGCGCTGGCCAGGCCGATGGCGCCGGTGGCGGCGATCGAGCGATGACAGTTGTGCGGCATGAAGTAACGGGTCGACAGGCTGCCGCCCTGGCGCGGCGGGGCGAGCAGTACCGGCTTGGGGATCACCATCTGGCTGACGTCACCCAGGCCCATGGCGGCGCCGGCCTGCAGGCGAATGCGCTCCAGGCGTTCGAGCAGCGCCGTGTCGGCATCCAGTTCGGCCGGGGTTTCGTAGCCGCTCTTGCCCAGCGCGCCGGCATGCATGAGTACCATGGGCATGGCCATGTCGATGCAGGTGGCCTCGATGCCATCGAAGTGATCGCGCACCTTGCCGGTGGGCAGCAACTGGCCGGTCTTGGCGCCGGCGGCATCGAGGAACGTCAGCTTGATCGGCGCGGCGCTACCCGGCACGCCATCGATGCAGGTGTCGCCGTCATAGCGCACCTTGCCCTTGGGGGTTTGCACTTCCGAGTCGACCAGGGTGTTGGTGTTGAGGTTGCGGATACGCACCCGGGTGACCGGCGTGCTGACATTGACCAGGCCATGCTCGATGGCGAAAGGGCCAACGGCGCAGAGCATGTTGCCGCAGTTGGGCGCCGTATCCACCCGGCGCTGGTTGACCATGACCTGCACGAACAGGTAGTCGACATCGGCGTCGGGGTGCTCGGAGGTGCTGACGATCGCCACCTTGCTGGTCTGCGGGCTGCCGCCGCCAATCCCGTCGATTTCCAGCTCATGACCGGAGCCCATCAGGTTGAGGAGCAGCTCGTCGCGCTGGGCGATATCGGCAGGCAGATGGTTGGCCAGGAAGAACGGGCCACGAGAAGTGCCGCCGCGCATCAGCACGCAGGGAATGGATTGCATGATGTCTCCAGTGCAATAAATTTGCTTATTGTTGCTTTTGTTAAATGGTGATCAGCTTGCTTTGTTTTGTAAATTGCATATATTTCAGCCACTGATGCATTTATTGCATTAATGCGCGTGAGTTGATCCTGAGATGGGCGCAAGTCGCCCGATGCTGTTTAATGCACTAATCTGCTTCGTAAAATAAAAGTATCGATTGATAGGTTTCTTGCATGAATTACGAGCTCCAGGATCTGCGCGCCTTCGTCAAGATTGCCGAGTTCGGCAACTTCCATGAGGCCGCCAATGCCATCCACCTCTCGCAACCGGCGCTCACCCGGCGCATGCAGAAGCTGGAGGAAGGGCTGGGCACCCAACTGCTCGACCGCACCACGCGGCGGGTGAGCCTCACCGCGGTCGGCCGGGATTTCCTGCCCAAGGCCCGGCGCCTGCTCGACGATTTCGAGCGCTCCATCCTGGGCATTCGCGAGCTGGCCGAGCGTCAGTCCGGGCAGGTGACGCTGGCGTGCATCCCCACTGCAGCCTTCTATTTCCTGCCCACGGTGATCCGCGATTTCAATCGCCAGTACCCGAAGATCCGCATCCGCATTCTCGATCTCAGTGCCCACGAGGGCCTGGAAGCGGTGCTGCGCGGCGAGGCGGATTTCGGCATCAACATGCTCAGCGGCCAGCACGCCGAGATCGACTTCACGCCGCTGGTCAACGAGCCCTTCGTGCTGGCCTGCCGGCGCGATCACCCGTTGGCCGAGCAACCCCAGGTGGCCTGGCGTGAGTTGAGCGATTACCGGTTGATCGGCGTCGGTCGGCTGAGCGGCAACCGGGTACTGCTCGACCACGGCCTGGCCCATCTCGACTGGCGGCCCAGCTGGTTCTACGAAGTGCAGCATCTGTCCACGTCGCTGGGAATGGTCGAAGCCGGCCTGGGGATTGCTGCCATGCCGAGCCTGGCGATGCCGGCTGAGGACCATCCGATACTGGTGCAGCGCCCGCTGGTCGATCCCGTTATCAGCCGTACCCTGGGCCTGGTGCGGCGCCATGGCTCATCGCTGTCGCCTGCCGCGGAGCAGTTCGTCGAAACCCTGCTCAAGCAATGGCCCGGCTATACCGCCCTGGGGGCGGACAAGCAGCCCTAGGGACACCGCGGGTCCACCGGGTGGCCGCGGTGTTGCCAGGGTTGGGCAGGGAGTGGCTCGAGTCGGCTATCGCCAGACGGCGGCGGTTGCGCCAAAGCGGTCTTCCGCCTGTCGGCAGGGGCGAACGCCAGGCCGCTTCGGTCAGTCGGTTGCATATCAATCACCGACCGGAGCGAACGCGATGTCCATATCTGATAAACACGCCAGCAGTAACGTCCAGGGTTGGGAGCGCGCGCTTTCCATCGGCAGCGGCATCGCCATGGCCCGTGGCGGCCTCAGGCGTGGCGGCATACTCGGCCTGGCACGCGCGGCGTTTGGCGGTATGCTGGTGGCCCGCGGCCTGAGCGGCCACTGCCGCCTCAAGAGCATCATGGAAGACGCCCGTTCCATGCGCCCCGAGGTGGACCGCATCAGCGATACCGTGAGCCGCCTCGAAGGCGAAATCGCCGAACGGGTCAAACCGGTCGTCAAGAAGGTCAGCGACGGCGTCTGATCCGCTGCAATTGCCGACCGCCCCGCCTGCACGGGGCGGTTTCGTTTGTGCCATCGGCTAAGGAGACCCCATGAGCAACCCCTACAGCGCCACCGCCCCGACACCCGCCGAGGTGCAAGCGATGCCCGGCATGACCCTGCTCGAGTTCGGCACCGACTGGTGCGGCCATTGCCAGGCCGCCCAGCCGCTACTGACCAAGGTGTTGGCGGATTACCCGGAAGTACGCCACCTGAAAATCGAGGATGGCAGCGGTCGCCCGCTGGGCCGCTCGCTGCGCGTCAAACTGTGGCCGACCCTGGTGTTGCTGCGCGATGGCGTGGAGGTCACCCGGTTGGTGCGGCCCACCAGTACCAGCGTGATCGAGGAGGCATTGGAGCAACTGGTCGGCGAAGGTTGAGCTCGTCACTTTCCCTGAATTTTCCCGCTGCGGGGCGAGTCCACCCACTAGACCCACAGTGGAGACCATCATGAGCACATCCAAGCAATCTATGACGCCCCAGGAGATCGACGACATGCAGGATCGCATGGGCTCGATCGAGCAGCTCGACTTCAGCGATCGCCAGGACGAGCGGGAAGGGCGCATCGGTGACCGTCGCCCGGCCGACGAAGTGCAGCACGAATACCCGGAAGAACGCGTGCGCGAAGCCGGGCTGAGCGGCGGTGAAACCCTGGCGGAGGGCCGCCACGAAGATGGCGTGAGCCAGGACGACCTGAGCCCGGAAACACTGATCGACGACACCGGCGCGCGCTCCCCGCACGAGCGCGGCGACGACCAGCCGGCAGACCGCGACCTCAGCGTGGTCGGTGAGGGCGATATCGGCGCCGGGGAAGGCCTCGACGAAGCCGAGATGGCGCGTAGACGCCCCCTAGATGGCGTGCCGTGGGATGGCAAGCCGCAGCCCTGAGGCAATCAAAGGCATGGTCGCAACGGCCATGCCTTTTTCGTTTTGGCCAGCGGATGACCGATTGAGTTGACAGCCCTGCAATTGCAGGCTTACGTTTACGTAAAGGTAACTTTCGGTCGCGGCCACCCCATGAGCGTTTCCCACAGCATTTCCGATCTCGCCCAGGAACTGGGCGTCACCACCCGCACCATTCGCTTCTACGAGGAGCAGGGCATGCTTGCGCCCGAGCGCCGCGGCCAGGAGCGTATCTACAGCGCCCGCGACCGGGTGACCCTGATGCTGATCCTGCGCGGCAAGCGCATCGGCTTTTCCCTGGCCGAGTGCAAGGAGCTGATCGACCTCTACGACCCGGCGGGCGGCAACCGCAAGCAGCTCGACCACTTTCTGGAAAAGATCGCCGAGCGCCGCGAGCACCTGGCTCGCCAGCTGCTCGATATCCAGCAGATGCAGCGCGAGCTCGACACCGCCGAGCAGCGCTGCCGCAACGCCCTGAAGGACATTTCCGTGAGCGCCTGAACCGTCGAGCACCGACCCTTCGACGCTTCCAACAAGTACAACAATGGAGAGTCGTTACATGAGCACCCTGCCAGGCCTGAATTTCTTCCTCGGTGAGGAAATCGACATGCTGCGCGACGCGGTCGCCGGCTTCGCTGCCAAGGAAATCGCCCCGCGCGCCGCCGAGGCCGACCGCAGCGACCAGTTCCCCATGGATCTGTGGCGCAAGTTCGGTGACATGGGCCTGCTCGGCCTGACCGTCAGCGAAGAATATGGCGGCGCTGGCATGGGCTATCTGGCGCACATGGTCGCCATGGAGGAAATCTCCCGCGCTGCCGGTGGCATCGGCCTGTCCTACGGCGCCCATTCCAACCTCTGCGTGAACCAGATCAACCGCAACGGCAGCGAGGCGCAGAAGCGCCGCTTCCTGCCCAAGCTGATCAGCGGCGAGCATATCGGCGCCCTGGCGATGAGCGAGCCCAACGCCGGTTCCGACGTGGTGTCGATGAAGCTGCGCGCTGATCGCCAGGGTGACCATTACCTGCTCAACGGCAGCAAGATGTGGATCACCAACGGCCCGGATTGCGACGTGCTGGTGGTGTACGCCAAGACCGATCCGGCGGCGGGTGCAAAGGGCATGACCGCCTTCATCGTCGAGAAGGGCAGCAAGGGTTTCTCGGTGGCGCAGAAGCTCGACAAGCTCGGCATGCGTGGCTCGCACACTGGCGAGCTGGTGTTCCAGGATGTCGAAGTGCCCGCGGAAAACATCCTCGGCGGCCTTGGCGAAGGCGCGCGGGTGCTGATGAGTGGCCTGGATTACGAACGCGCGGTGCTCTCCGGCGGCCCGTTGGGTCTGATGCAGGCCGCCATGGACGTGGTGGTGCCCTATATCCACGACCGCAAGCAGTTCGGCCAGAGCATCGGCGAGTTTCAGCTGATCCAGGGCAAGCTTGCCGACATGTACACCACCCAGCAGGCCTGCCGCGCCTATCTCTATGCGGTCGGCAAGCAGCTCGATGCGCTGGGCAGCGAGCACGTGCGCCAGGTGCGCAAGGACTGCGCCGGGGTGATTCTCTACGCCGCCGAAAAGGCCACCTGGCTGGCCGGCGAGGCGATCCAGATTCTCGGCGGCAACGGCTATATCAACGAATTTCCGGTCGGCCGCCTGTGGCGCGACGCCAAGCTCTACGAGATCGGCGCCGGCACCAGTGAAATTCGCCGCATGCTGATCGGCCGCGAGCTGTTCAACGAAACGGCTTGATCAAAGCCCCTCGTTTTCCTGTTTCAGGATCACCTTTAAAACCGCAGGTAGTTTTTAAAGGTGTCCGCCAGTCGGAGCCGCGCCATGGCAACACTGCACACGCAATTGAATGTCCGCTCTGCCGAGTACGTGGCCAACCGCGAGGCGATGCTCGCCCAGGTCGAAGAACTGCGCACCGTGTTGGCGCGCACCCGCGAAGGCGGTGGTGCCAAGGCCCAGGAGCGGCATACCGGCAAGGGCAAGCTGCTGCCGCGCGAGCGCATCGATCGGCTGCTCGACCCCGGCTCGCCGTTTCTGGAAATCGGCGCGCTGGCCGCTTATCAGGTTTACGACGAAGAGGTCGCGGCCGCCGGGGTGATTGCCGGCATCGGTCGCATCGAGGGCGTCGAGTGTATGGTCATCGCCAACGATGCCACGGTGAAGGGCGGCAGTTACTACCCGCTGACCGTCAAGAAGCACCTGCGCGCCCAGGCCATCGCCTGTGAAAACCGCCTGCCGTGCCTCTACCTGGTGGATTCCGGCGGCGCCAACCTGCCACGTCAGGACGAGGTATTTCCGGACCGCGAGCACTTCGGGCGGATCTTCTTCAACCAGGCCAACATGAGCGCCCAGGGCATCGCCCAGATCGCCGTGGTGATGGGCTCGTGCACCGCCGGCGGTGCCTACGTGCCGGCGATGAGCGACGAGACCATCATGGTGCGCGAGCAGGCGACCATCTTTCTCGCTGGCCCACCGCTGGTGAAGGCCGCCACCGGCGAGGTGGTCAGCGCCGAGGAACTGGGCGGCGCCGACGTGCATTGCAAGACCAGCGGCGTGGCCGACCATTACGCCGAGAACGACGAGCACGCCCTGGCCCTGGCGCGGCGCTGCGTGGCCAACCTCAACTGGCGCAAGCACGGCCAGTTGCAGGTGCACACGCCAATTGCTCCGCGCCATGCCGCCGACGAGCTGTACGGGGTGATTCCCGCCGACGCCAAGCAGCCGTTCGACGTGCGCGAGGTGATCGCCCGGATCGTCGACGACTCGCAGTTCGATGAGTTCAAGGCGCTGTTCGGTACCACCCTGGTGTGTGGCTTCGCCCATCTCAATGGCTACCCGATCGCCATCCTGGCCAACAACGGCATCCTCTTCGCCGAGGCCGCCCAGAAGGGCGCGCATTTCATCGAACTGGCCTGCCAGCGCGGTATCCCGTTGCTGTTCTTGCAGAACATCACCGGCTTCATGGTCGGCAGGAAATACGAGGAGGGCGGGATCGCCAAGCACGGCGCCAAGCTGGTCACCGCGGTGGCCTGCGCCCGGGTGCCGAAGTTCACGGTGATCATCGGCGGTAGCTTTGGCGCCGGCAACTACGGCATGTGCGGCCGCGCCTATGACCCGCGTTTTCTGTGGATGTGGCCCAACGCCCGCATCGGCGTGATGGGCGCGCAGCAGGCCGCCGGGGTGCTGGTGCAGGTCAAGCACGAGCAGGCGCAGCGCGCCGGCCAGGTATTTTCCGCCGAAGACGAACAGCGCCTCAAACAGCCCATCGTCGAGCAGTACGAGCGCCAGGCCCACGCCTTCTATTCCAGCGCCCGGCTGTGGGACGACGGGGTGATCGACCCGGCACAAACCCGCGAGGTATTGGCCCTGGCGATTTCCGCCAGCCTCAATGCGCCCATCGAGCCGACGCGCTTCGGCGTGTTCCGCATGTAGCCCGGCCGAGGACAGACCGATGACCGACTTCACCACAATCGAACTGCAAACCGATTCGCGCGGCGTCGCCACCCTGTGGCTGAACCGCGCGGACAAACACAATGCCTTCAACGCCGAGATGATCGCGGAGCTGATCCAGGCGCTACGCCAGATAGCCGCCGATGACAGCCTGCGTTTTCTGATTCTGCGTGGGCGCGGCAAGCACTTCAGCGCTGGCGCCGACCTGGCCTGGATGCAGGCCTCGGCCGCGCTCGACTATGCCACCAACCTGCGCGATGCCCACGAGCTGGGCGAGTTGATGAGCCAGCTCTACCACCTGCCGTGTCCGACCCTCGCCGTGGTGCAGGGGGCGGCGTTCGGTGGGGCGGTGGGGCTCACGGCCTGCTGCGACATCGCCATCGGCGCCTGCGAGGCGTCGTTCAGCCTCTCCGAAGTGCGCATCGGCCTGGCGCCTGCGGTAATCAGCCCCTATCTGGTGCAGGCCATCGGCGAGCGCGCGGCGCGCCGTTATGCGCTGAGTGCCGAGCGCTTCAATGGAGAGCGGGCACGGGAGCTGGGCCTGCTCGCCGAGTGCTATCCGGCGGCCGAGCTGGAGAGCGAAGTGGAGCAGTGGGTCGCCACGTTGCTGCTCAACAGCCCCCAGGCCATGCGTGAGACCAAGGCGCTGTTGCACGGTGTTGGCAGCGGCGTGCTCAGCGACGCCCTGCGCCAGCGCACGGAAAGCGTGATCGCCGGCATCCGCATCAGTGAAGAGGGGCAGGAAGGCCTCAACGCCTTTCTGCACAAACGCACACCCGCCTGGCAGGCCCAGTCATGAAAACCATCACCACACTGCTGATTGCCAACCGTGGCGAAATCGCCTGCCGCATCATGCGTACCGCCAAGGCCCTGGGGCTGACCTCGGTGGCGGTACACAGCGCCATCGACCACAGCGCCCGGCACGTACGCGAGGCGGACATCGCCATCGACCTGGGTGGTGCAAAACCGGCCGACAGCTACCTGCTGATGGACAAGATCATCGAGGCCGCCAGGGCCAGCGGCGCCGAAGCCATTCATCCCGGGTACGGCTTTCTGTCCGAGAACGCCACCTTCGCCCGCAAGCTCGAAGCGGCCGGGCTGGTCTTTCTCGGCCCGCCGGCCAGCGCCATCGACGCCATGGGCAGCAAGTCGGCGGCCAAGGCGCTGATGGAGGAGGCCGGCGTGCCGCTGGTGCCCGGTTATCACGGTGCTGCCCAGGATCTCGACACCTTTCGCAGTGCGGCGCAGCAGATCGGCTACCCGGTGTTGCTCAAGGCCAGCGCCGGTGGCGGCGGCAAGGGCATGAAGATCGTCGAGCGCGAGGCGGATCTGGCCGACGCCCTGGCCTCGGCGCAGCGCGAGGCGCAGTCGGCGTTCGGTGACGGGCGCATGCTGGTTGAGAAATACGTGCTGCAGCCACGCCACGTGGAAATCCAGGTATTCGCCGATCAGCACGGCAACTGCCTGTATCTCAATGAACGCGATTGCTCGATCCAGCGCCGCCACCAGAAGGTGGTCGAAGAGGCGCCGGCGCCCGGCCTGTCTGCCGAGTTGCGCCAGGCCATGGGCGAGGCTGCGGTGCGTGCCGCCCAGGCCATCGGCTATGTCGGTGCGG
This sequence comes from Pseudomonas sp. G34, assembly GCF_031119625.1. Lineage (GTDB taxonomy): Bacteria > Pseudomonadota > Gammaproteobacteria > Pseudomonadales > Pseudomonadaceae > Aquipseudomonas. Next base: position 58,979 of record NZ_JAVHZV010000011.1, on the reverse strand, counting down.
GCACCGTGGAGTTTCTGCTCGATGCCCGCGGCGAGTTCTTCTTCATGGAGATGAATACCCGCCTGCAGGTCGAGCACCCGGTGACCGAGGCGATCACCGGCCTCGATCTGGTGGCCTGGCAGATCCGCGTGGCCCGTGGCGAGCCGCTGCCAATCCGCCAGGATCAGGTACCGCTCGATGGGCATGCGATAGAAGTGCGTCTGTATGCCGAGGACCCGGAAGGCGGCTTTCTGCCGGCCAGCGGGCATCTCGATCTGTACCGTGAGCCGGCAGGCGGGCCGGGGCGGCGGATCGACAGCGGCGTGGAGCAGGGCGATGAGGTGTCGCCGTTCTACGACCCGATGCTGGCCAAGCTGATCGCCTGGGGCGAGAACCGCGAGGAAGCGCGCCAACGCCTGCTGGCCATGTTGGCCGAAACCATAGTGGGCGGTTTCAAGACCAACCTGGCGTTTCTGCAGCGCATCCTCGCCCATCCGGCGTTCGCCGCTGCGGAGCTGGACACCGGCTTTATCGAGCGGCACCAGGCGCAGTTGCTGCCGCCAGCGCAGGAACTGCCGGATGCCTTCTGGCAGCAGGCTGGCGCGGCCTTGCTGGCTACCGATAGCGCGTACCAGCGCGCCGATGATCCGCATTCGCCCTGGGCGGCACGTAACGCCTGGCGCAGTGTATCGCCAGCCGGCACGCCGATGACCCTGACCTGTGGCGAGGCCACGCAGCGCCTGCGGGTCGAGCCCATGAACACGGTGCCCAGAACCGCAGTGCGCCAGTGCGACACCCTGTATCTGCGCTGGGGCGTGGAGTGGCTGGCCGTGCGCCGTTTCGATCCGCTGGCCGCCGCGGAGGCACGCGCTGCCCACGGGGGCGGGCTTACCGCGCCCATGAACGGCAGCATCGTGCGGGTGCTGGTCGCGCCGGGCCAGCAGGTCGAGGCGGGCGCTGCACTGGTGGTGCTGGAAGCCATGAAGATGGAACACAGCATTCGCGCGCCCCAGCCAGGTGTCATCAAGGCCATCTACTGCGCCGAGGGCGAGCTGATCGGCGAAGGCACCGTGCTGGTCGAGCTGGAGGCGCAGCCATGAGCCTGCCCAGCCACGTTCGCTTGGTGGAAGTCGGCCCCCGTGATGGCCTGCAGAACGAGAAGCAGCCGATAGGCGTGGCCGACAAGGTGCGCCTGGTCGATGACCTGAGCGCGGCCGGGCTCGCCTATATAGAAGTCGGCAGCTTCGTGTCGCCCAAATGGGTGCCGCAGATGGCCGGCAGTGCCGAGGTGTTTGCCGGCATCGACCGGCGCTCCGGCGTCACCTATGCGGCATTGACCCCCAATCTGCAGGGGCTGGAGGCGGCTCTGGCTGCCGGCGTAAGGGAAGTCGCGGTGTTCGCCGCAGCGTCCGAAGCCTTTTCACAGCGCAATATCAATTGCTCGATTGCCGAGAGCCTCAAGCGCTTCGAACCGGTGATGGACGCGGCGCAGCGCCACGGCGTTCGGGTACGCGGCTACGTGTCCTGCGTGCTCGGCTGCCCCTACGACGGCGCTGTCTCGGCCCGGCAGGTGGCGGTGGTCTGCCGCGAGTTGCAGGCCATGGGCTGCCATGAAGTGTCCCTGGGCGACACCATCGGTGTGGGGACCGCCGGCGCGGTACGTCACCTGTTCGAGGTGGTAGGCCGCGAGGTGCCCCGTGAGCGCCTGGCCGGGCATTTCCATGACACTTACGGGCAAGCCCTGGCGAATATCTACGCCAGCCTGCTGGAGGGTATCGCGGTGTTCGACGCCTCGGTGGCCGGCCTGGGCGGCTGCCCCTATGCCAGGGGCGCGACCGGCAATGTGGCCAGCGAGGATGTGGTTTATCTGCTGCAGGGCCTGGGTATCGAGACCGGGGTGAACCTGGCTGGGCTGATCGAGGCGGGGCAGCGTATCAGCCGGGTGCTCGGGCGCGAGTCCGCCTCGCGGGTGGCGCGAGCACGATCAGCGCGTGAGTGAGCCTGGTTTCGCTGGCCACCACTGAACTTCTCTGCTCAGGAAAACTCTTACCGGCTAGTCAGTTACGTCGCTGTGTTGGCACGTGCTGGACGTTTCGGTCGGCTTTTCGCCACCGCTCGCCATTTCTCGCAGAGTACGCGTGATCTGCCTGGGTAATTCCAAGCGCCGCGGCTTGCGTTGATACACTCACACACCCTAAGCTCGCGCCTTCACTCGATAGCCCTAGGGCGCAGCGGACAAGGAATCAGCATGAAACAGCATCGTTTGGCAGCAGCGATCGCCCTGGTGGGCCTGGTGCTCGCCGGTTGTGACTCGCAAACCAGCGACGTAAAACTGGAGACTCCGGCGCAGAAGGCGTCCTACGGTATCGGTCTGAACATGGGCAAGAGCCTGGCTCAGGAAGGTATGGACGACCTCGATCCGAACGCCGTTGCCCAGGGCATCGAAGACGCCATCGGCAAGAAAGAGCAGCGCCTGAAGGACGAAGAGCTGATCGAGGCCTTCGCCTCTCTGCAGAAGCGTGCCGAAGAGCGCATGACCAAGATGAACGAAGAAGCCGAAGCAGCCGGCAAGAAATTCCTCGAAGAGAACGGCAAGCGTGACGGCGTCACCACCACCGCTTCCGGCCTGCAGTACGAAGTGGTCAAGAAAGCCGACGGCCCTCAGCCCAAGGCTGATGACGTGGTTACCGTTCACTACGAAGGCAAGCTGACTGACGGCACCGTATTCGACAGCTCCATCGAGCGTGGCACGCCGATCGACCTGCCGGTTGGCGGCGTGATCCCGGGTTGGGTCGAAGGCCTGCAACTGATGCACGTTGGCGAAAAGGTCAAACTGTACATCCCGGCCGAGCTGGCCTACGGCGCCCAGAGCCCGAGCCCGGCCATTCCGGCCAACTCGGTACTGGTGTTCGACCTCGAGCTGATCGGGATCAAGGACAAGGCTGCTCAAGAGCAGGCTGCTCCTGAAGCCGCGCCAGCCCAGTAAGCACTCGCTGCTTGAAACAACGCCCCGCTTGCCGGGGCGTTGTCGTTTTCGAGCCCTGCCTAATCGCAAATCGAGCTGAATGCAAGACCTTGACAGACTGGTTATGCACACTGCGTCAAAGCTTCTTATTCAGTTGGTCAGTTTTTTTACGAAATCTTTTGATTTTTTTAACTGATTGATTTAGCAGGGTTTTATCGGCTGGATAAAAAATGTCCGATCTGTGGCAAGGCCGCATCCCAGGGGGCTTTGGTAAGCTAATCCCATAACTGTTCACAAGGTTATCCACAGCTATGGTGGATAACCACAGACAGCCCAGCAGCCATGCGGGCTGACGAGGAGTGGTCATGAAAGCACCGTGGAATTTCGCCCGTTACCTGCCCATCGCGCAGCGCTTTCTCAAACGTGGGCGGCTACCGGCCTTGCTGCTGGCGGTAACCCGCAAGAGTGGCGGTGGCGCGCGCAGCCTGTCGTCGTTGAGGGGCGATCTGGGCCTGCTGCAGGAGCTGTGCGTGGCCTGGTGGCGAGGCAGCTACCGGGCGATCAACCCGCAGGCCCTGGTGGCCATCGTCGCCGGGCTGATCTATTTCGTATCGCCGCTCGACGCCATTCCCGATTTCATTCCCGGCCTGGGCCTGATCGATGACCTGGCGGTATTGGCCTGGGTAATGAAGACCTGGGGCGGTGAGCTGGAAGCCTTCCGTACCTGGCGCGACGCCCAGGACCGGGAAACCCGCGAAGCCATCGCCAAACTGCCGGTGGCCGAACGGGTTACCTGAGCAACGTTGCGCAGCTCAGTGGCGGGCGCTGAGCCCGCTCTTATTCGATGGTGCGGTCTATGCGGGCGATTTCCCGTGCAGACAGTGGGCGCCAGTCTTGCTCGGTAATGCCATGGTCGTCGAGCAGGTCTTGCTTGGCTTCCTCGAGCGACAGCCACAGGTGATCGCCTTCCGCCAGGCCGCTGGCGTAGTCGATGTAGCGGATTTCCAGGTACACCACGTCGTCGTCCTCGCAGAGCAGCGCGAACAGCACGATGGCCGTGACCTCCGGGCGCTGCGCACAGCGTTTGCGGCATTCGGCGAACAGGTAGTGCAGGCGGTCGCTCATCGGCGGTCTCATCGCAAGAAGGCTTGTCGTATCGCGGATCAGGCCCAGCAGCTGGCCGGGCCGCACCGTTTTCAGCTGCGTTCGAGCAGCAGCGCCACGCCCTGACCACCACCGATGCACAGGGTCGCCAGGCCTTTCTTGGCGTCACGCTTGAGCATTTCGTGCAGCAGGGTGACCAATACCCGGCAGCCCGAGGCGCCAATCGGGTGGCCGAGGGCGATGGCGCCGCCGTTGACGTTGACGCGGCTGGCGTCCCAGCCCAGCTCCTTGCCGACCGACAGCGCCTGGGCGGCGAAGGCTTCGTTGGCTTCGATCAGGTCCAACTGGTCGAGCGTCCAGCCGGCCTTCTCCAGGCTGCGGCGGGTGGCCGACACCGGGCCGATGCCCATGATCGCCGGGTCGACGCCGGCATTGGCATAGGCCTTGATGCGCGCCAGCACCGGCAGCCCCAGCGCTGCTGCTTTGCTCGCGCTCATCAGCAGCACCGCGGCGGCGCCGTCGTTGAGGCTCGAGGCGTTGCCGGCGGTGACGCTGCCATCCTTCTTGAAGGCGGGCTTGAGTTTGCCCAGGGTTTCGGCCGTGGTGCCGGCGCGCGGCTGTTCGTCGGTGGCGAAGGCGAGGGGCTCACCCTTGCGCTGGGGAATCAGGATCGGAGTGATTTCATCGGCGAAGCGCCCGGCCTCGATGGCGGCGATGGCCTTCTGCTGGGAGGCGGCGGCAAAGGCATCCTGGTCTTCGCGGCTGATCGCGTATTTCTCCACCAGGTTCTCGGCGGTGATGCCCATGTGGTAGTCGTTGAAGGCATCCCACAGGCCGTCGCTGATCATCGTATCGACCAGTTGCCCGTGGCCCATGCGCAGCCCGGTGCGCGCCTTGGGCAGCACGTAGGGCGCCAGGCTCATGTTCTCCATGCCGCCGGCGATGATCACCTCGGCATCGCCACAGCGGATCGCCTGGGCACCCAGGTGCAGGGCCTTGAGGCCCGAGCCGCAGACCTTGTTGAGGGTCAGCGCCGGCACGGCATGGGGCAGGCCGGCCTTGATCGCGGCCTGGCGGGCGCTGTTCTGCCCGACGCCGGCGGTCAGCACATGACCAAGGATCACTTCGTCGACCTGCGCGCCGTCCAGGCCGGTCTGCTCGAGCAGGCGGCGGATCACCGCAGCGCCCAGGTCGGTGGCCGGCACGTCCGCCAGCGCCCCTTGGAAGCTGCCGATGGCGGTACGGGTGGCGGCGACGATGACGACTTCTTGCATGGCATTCTCCTGGCCGTGGGCACGGGTATTGTTATTCGCGGATTACGATCCTGACGCCGGGGCCAGCGCCATGCAAGCCCGGTTGCGCGCGTTGGCGGCGTGCCGCCTGCGGCGCTGCATGCTAGGGTCGTGCAACGCCTGGCCGCCGCAAGGCGCGTGGCGCATCACTCCCGAGAGCGGCGAACGTGCTGTTAGACTAGGCGGCTTTGACCGCCATCCAGGATCGTCAATGGATCGTCCCGTTTTTCGTCGCAGCTTTCTTCACCCGCGGTTCTGGCCACTCTGGGCCGGGCTTGGCCTGCTGTGGCTGACCGTGCAGCTGCCCTATGGCGCACTGCTGCGCCTGGGCCGTGGCCTGGGCTGGCTGATGTATCACCTGGCCGGCGCGCGTCGGCGTATCGCCACGCGCAACCTGGAATTGTGCTTCCCGCAAATGCCGGCGGAAAAGCGCAAGCGCCTGCTCAAGGAAAATTTCGCCTCCACCGGCATCGCCTTCTTCGAGATGGCCATGAGCTGGTGGTGGCCGCGCCACAAGCTCGCCCGCCTGGCCCATATCGAGGGTATCGAGCACCTGCAGCAGGCCCAGGCGCAAGGCCAGGGCGTGATCCTCATGGCCGTGCACTTCACCACCCTGGAAATCGGCGCCGCCTTGCTCGGCCAGGTGCACACCATCGACGGCATGTACCGCGAACACCGCAACCCGGTGTTCGATTTCGTGCAGCGCCGCGGCCGTGAACGCCACAACCTGGATGCCACTGCCATCGAGCGTGAGGACGTGCGGGCGATGATCAAGGTGCTGCGCGCCGGCCGGGCGATCTGGTACGCACCGGACCAGGACTACGGCCGCAAGCAGAGCCTGTTCGCGCCGCTGTTCGGCATCCAGGCGGCGACCGTTACCGCCACCACCAAGTTCGCCCGCCTGGGGCGTGCCATCGTGCTGCCGTTCACCCAGATGCGCCTGCCCAATGGTGCGGGGTATCGGCTGACCATCCATCCGCCGCTGACGGATTTTCCCGGCGAGAACGAAGAGGCCGACTGCCTGCGGGTCAACCAGTGGGTCGAGCAGGCCATTGTCACGTGCCCCGAGCAGTACCTGTGGGCACACCGGCGCTTCAAGACTCGCCCACCAGGCGAGCCTAAACTCTACTGACCACCCGCAGCGGAATCGACGAATGAAGCAGGACGCTACCGGCCACCCGGCCACTACCGGGCTCATCCTTTCAGGCGGTGGCGCTCGGGCCGCGTACCAGGTCGGTGTGCTCTCGGCGATCGCCGAGCTGCTGCCCGAGGAGTCGTCGCACAATCCCTTTCCGGTCATCGTCGGCACCTCGGCGGGGGCCATCAACGCCGTGGGCCTGGCCTGCGGCGCGCTGCACTTTCGCGAGGCGGTCAAGCGCCTGGGCAGCGTGTGGCGCAGCTTCCATACCGATCAGGTGTACCGCAGCGACTGGCCTGGTGTGCTGCGCCAGGCCAGCCGTTTCATCGGCCACAGCATGCTCGGCCTGGGCAAGCAGGTACCGGTAGCGCTGCTCGACAGCTCGCCGCTGGCCAGGCTGCTCGAGCGCGAGCTGGATTTTTCCGGCATCGCCGCCGCGGTTCGCCACCGCCAGTTGCGCGCCGTGGCGGTGACCGCGTTCGGCTACGAGTCGGCCCAGGCGGTGACCTTCTATCAGGGCCGGGCCACCATCGACCCCTGGTTCCGGCATCGCCGGGTCGGCGTGCCGACGCGCCTGGCGCTGCCGCACCTGTTGGCCAGCACGGCGATTCCGCTGATCTTCGAACCGGTAAAGATCAACCGCGAGTACTTTGGCGACGGCGCGGTACGGCAGATGGCGCCGATCAGCCCGGCACTGCACCTGGGCGCGACCAAGGTGCTGGTGGTGGGCGTCAGCGGCAACCCGGTCGGCAACCAGGCCGGCGGCGCGCCCGTGCCGGTGCCCGGTGGGGTGCAGCCGAGCCTGGCGCAGATTGCCGGGCACATGCTCAACAGCACCTTTATCGACAACGTGGAAAGCGATATCGAGTTGCTCGAACGCCTCAATCAGCTCGGCCGCCTGGTGCCGGCCGAGCAGCGCAGCCGCACCTACGGGCTCACCCCGGTGGAAGTGTTGGTGATCTCGCCGAGCCAGCCACTGGACGTGATCGCCGCCCGCCATCGCCGGGAGATGCCGGCGGCGCTGCGTCTGTTCCTGCGCGGCCCGGGCGCGACCCGCGACGGGGGTGGCGGGGTGCTCAGCTACCTGCTGTTCGAGCCGGGTTATTGCAGCGAGCTGATCGAGCTGGGCTACCAGGACGCGATTGCCAAGAAGGCGCAGATCCAGGCGTTTCTCGGGCTCGTGCCTGCCTGAGCCGTCGATCCTGGGTATCGCTGCGCTCCACCCAGGCTACCTCTCTGAATGCACGGGCTTTCAGCCGAAGCGCTGCAGCTGCATTTCCTGCAGGCGGCTCAGGGTGCGGCGGAACGCAAAGCCCAGATAGCCCTCGGTGTACAGCGCGTCCAGCGCGACCGAGGCCTCCAGATATAGCGGCACGCGGCGGTCGTAGCACTCGTCCACCAGGGCAATGAAGCGCCTTACGGCATTGTCGTGAACAGACAGCGCCGGCAGCTGGCGGTCACCGGCAACCACCCGCTCGGCGGCGTCCTCGGTGCCGCGGGCGATCCTGGCAGGTTGCTGTTGGGCGCTGAGGGCGGGCACATCACCCAGCAAAATGGCCTTGAAGCGATCACACAACAGGATGAAATCCTGAGCGTAGAGAGGCTGCCCGCACAGCTGCTCGAAGCTGCAATACAGGACGGCCCGGCTGTGGCACTGCACAGCGATCAGCCGGTGGTTGATGGCCAGCGGTTCATGGCTGGCAGGCTCGCCCTCGCTCAGCGAGGCGAACACCGCGGGCAGAGCGCTTTGCTGGCCTGCCTGGCGAACCCAGTAGCGTTGCCGCACCTGGCCGGGGTGCTGGCGGTGATCCTGCTGGCCATCCACCGGCACCACCTGCATGTGCTGCAGCAGGGCGTCGATGGCGGGCAGGAAACGCTCGCGATTATGGCCGCCGGCGTACAGTTGTTCCGGCGGCTGGTTGGAGGTGGCGACCAGCACCACGCCTTCGGCGAACAGCGAGCGGAACAGGCGCCCCAGCAGCATGGCGTCGCCGATATCACTGACGAACAATTCGTCGAAGCACAGCACACGGATTTCTTTGCCCAGCTCCCGGGCCAATACCTGCAACGGCTCGGCGGTGCCGGTCAGCTCGAACAGGCGGCGATGCACCCAGCCCATGAAGTGGTGGAAATGCTGGCGCCGGGCGGGTACCTGCAGCGCGTCATAAAAGCTGTCCATCAGCCAGGTTTTGCCACGCCCGACCGGGCCCCAGAGGTACACCCCCTTCGCCAAGCCGCCACCATGCAGGGCCTCGTAGCAGCCCTGCAACTGCTCGGCCGCCCGCTGTTGAGCGGCGTCGCTGACGAAGCCCTGCTGTTCGACGGCGAGGCGATAGGCCTGCAGCGGCGGGTGTGCGTTGCGGCTCATGCGTCTGGCGCCTGGAAGATGGCTTCGATAGGGCGTTCGAACAGACGGGCAATCTTGAAGGCCAGGGGCAGGCTGGGATCATAGCGCCCGGTTTCGATGGCATTCACCGTCTGCCGCGACACGCCCAGGCGTTCACCCAGTTCGGCCTGGGACCAGCCCTGCCCATTGCGCAATTCACGCACCAGGTTGATCACCGGTAGCGCCTCCAGCCGAGCCACGCGCCGAAGCCCCAGAGGGCGGCGAGCAGCGGCCACACGAAAAACATCGACAGACGCGGAAAACCAGCGGTCTCCAGGAAGCCATAGCTGAAGGTGATCAGTGCCGTGCCGACGAACGCCAAGGCCAGGGCTTCCAGATGGATCGCCCGGGCCAGTTCGTCGAGCTGGCGGATCTGGCGGATTACCGTGACGGCCACGACGACCATCGGCACCACGGGGATCAGCGCACACAGCGTGCGCAACGCGCTTGGCGGCATCAGCGTCTGGGCCAGGCTGCTGATCGCCACGGCAACGACGTAAGCTGTTATTGCCAGGCTGAAATGCACCACGAAGCGTTTGGAGTCAGTCATTGGGCTTACTCGAAATGGAAAGTTAGCTTTACATTATGGCGGGGCGATTGCTTGGTCAAGCAAACTTTACATGGCGGGTCGCGGCAATCTCCGCGCCACGCGCAAACCCGCCCAGGGCGCCGGTCGGCATCGGCTGGCCAGCGTTGCCGATATGCACCGCCCACGGGTAGGCTGCGTGCCCCGTTACCGAGGAGTCAGCTGATGCTCATTCGCCCACGCCAACTCACCGATGATGCCGAGCTGCTGGCCATCTGGCACCGCGCGGTAGTGGCTACCCACGGCTTTCTGAGTGCGGCTGACATCCAGCGGCTGCATCGCCAGGTGGGCGAGCTGTACCTGCCTGCGGTGGCGGTGCATGTGTGCGTGGCCGAAAGCCAGCGGATACTTGGCTTCATCGGCCTCACCGGTAGCCATGTGGAAATGCTTTTCGTCGACCCCGATTGCCATGGCCAGGGTGTGGGTTCGCGCCTGCTGGATGACGCCCGCGAACGCTGCGGGCCACTGACCGTGGACGTCAACGAACAGAACCCGGCTGCTCACGGCTTCTATCGCCGCTACGGCTTCCAGGACACCGGGCGCAGCGAAAGCGATGGCGAAGGGCGGCCGTTTCCGCTGATTCACATGGCGTATCGGGGCGGCACGGCCTGAGCATCGACAGGCAGCCGGGTGTCGTGAACCCGGATCGATATAACTGTTATAAGCAAATTCTTACTCGGTATATGTCCTTTCGCTCCAGATGGTTATCCTGCGCCGCTGGCAAATGAGCCGACAACGGCAATTGGGGCAGGTATGGATTTTGGCGGTTTGGGCTTCGTCGTCGCGGGGCTGGTGGTTGGCTTTATCGTCGGCATGACGGGCGTGGGCGGCGGTTCGCTGATGACGCCCATCCTGCTGTGGTTCGGCATCAGCCCTGCGGCGGCGGTGGGCACCGACCTGTTGTACGCGGCGATCACCAAGGCTGGTGGAGTGTTCGTTCACCAGCGCAACCGCAATATTGACTGGTCGGTGACCGCCTGGCTGGCCGCCGGCAGCGTGCCGGCCGCCTTGCTGACGCTGCTGGCGCTGACCCTGATCCCGGGCGATCAGCACGCCACCAATCAATTGATCAGGCATGCGCTGGGCATCGTGCTGCTGCTCACTGCCACGGCGATCCTGTTCAAGAAGCAGCTGTTCGCCTTCGCCAGCCGGCATGCCGGGGACGGTTTCCACTTCAGCCCCGGGCGCCTCAATGGGCTGACCGTGGTGGTCGGCCTGGTGCTGGGTTTCATGGTCACCCTGACCTCCATCGGCGCCGGTGCCCTGGGTACCGTGGCGCTGTTCCTGCTTTACCCGCTGATGCCCACACGCCGCCTGGTGGGTACCGAGATCGCCCATGCCGTGCCGCTGACCCTGGTGGCCGGCCTTGGCCATGCCGGCCTCGGCAACCTGGACTGGGGGGTGTTGGGCTACCTGCTGCTGGGCTCGCTGCCGGGCATCTTCTTTGGCAGCCACCTGTCGGGACGCGTGTCCGACAACCTGTTGCGCCCGTTCCTGGCGATCATGCTGATGGTGATCGGCTACAAACTGGCGTTCTGAGCCGCCTGATCAGGGCATGAGTGGCATTCCTGCAAGCGTGGAGCGCGGATGCCGGGGTGGCTGCCTGGCGGAAAGGCCGAACGAATGACGGCGGGCGTCTGTCCCCAACAGACACACCCACGATCAGGAGGCAGCATGCGCATCCAGCTCCCAACCCTCGGTTTCGGTGGCGCGCCGCTCGGCAACATGTTCCAGGCGGTGCCCGAAGAGCAGGCCCAGGCGACCCTGGAAGCCGCCTGGCAGGCCGGCATTCGTTACTACGACACCTCTCCCCATTATGGCGCCGGGTTATCGGAACAGCGCTTCGGAAAATTCCTTGGCGGCAAGCCGCGCGACGAATTCGTGCTGAGCAGCAAGGTCGGCCGGCTGTTGCAGCCAGCCGACCAGCCCGAGAACGCCAAGCCCTTCACCCATGAGCTGGCCAACCGGCGGGTGATCGATTACTCGGCCGACGGTGCCCGTCGCTCCATCGAGAGCAGCCTGGAGCGCCTCGGCGTGGACCGACTGGACCTGGTGTTCATCCACGACGTTTCCGCAGACCAGCATGGCCCCAAGTGGCGCGACTACTTCGCCGAGGCCATGCAGGGCGCGGCAGTGGCGCTCACGCGCATGCGCGAGGAGGGCATGATCGGTGGCTGGGGGCTGGGCGTGAACCTGGTCGAACCCTGCCGCCTGGCGCTGGAGCAGGCCGACCCGGACGTGTTCCTGCTGGCCGGCCGCTACACCTTGCTCGATCACCACGAAGCCCTGGAAACCCTGTTTCCCGAATGCGCCCGGCGTGACGTTGGCATCGTGGTCGGCGGGCCGTTCAACTCGGGGGTGCTGGCCGGCGGTGAGCACTTCGAATACGACCGCATTCCCGAAGCGGTGCGCCGCAAGACCGAGCGGCTGCGCGCGCTGGGCGAGCAATTCGGAGTCGATATCCGCGCGGCAGCGCTGCAGTTCTGCCTGGCCCATCCGGTGGTGCGCGCGGTCATTCCCGGCAGCGCCACACCGGCTCGCCCGGCGCAGTACGTCGCTCAGCTGCAGGCGCGCATTCCAGCAGCCTTCTGGCAGGCGCTGCGCGAGCAGGGCATGCTGCCCGAGAATGCGCCGCTGCCGTGCTGATTCAGCCCTGCTGCTCGGCCAGCGCCTGCTGGTAGACCGCCAGGTCGCTGGCCGAGAAGCAGCAGAACAGCACCCTGTCGATGCCCGGATGCTGAGCCAGTGCCTCACGTACGGTAGCCACGGCCAGGCGCGCAGCCGCCTCGATGGGGTAGCCGTAGATGCCGCTGCTGATGCTCGGGAAGGCGATGGAACGGGCGCCGCCTTGCTCGGCCACGCGCAATGAGTTGCGGTAGCAGGCGCTGAGCAGGGCGGCTTCGCCCTGATCGCCGCCACGCCAGACCGGCCCCACGGTATGAATGATGGACGCGGCTGGCAATCGGTAGCCCCGCGTCCGCTTGGCCTCGCCAGTCTTGCAGCCCCCGAGCAGCCGGCACTCGTGCAGCAGCTCGGGGCCTGCGGCGCGGTGAATGGCGCCGTCCACGCCGCCGCCGCCGAGCAGCGAGGAATTGGCGGCATTGACGATGGCATCGACCTGCAGCGTGGTGATATCGGCCTGGATGGCTTGCATATCAGCGGTCATTGGTAGCGCTCCCGGTGTGGCGCATGGGCACTCCGTTTGCCGTGGAATCTCTGGGGTGATTGGCGAATAATGCCGGCATTGGCCTTGCGCCGTCCATGACAGGAACCCGCCTTCCCATGAGCGCTACCTCTTCACCTCTGGTGCTATCCATCCAGTCCCACGTCGCCCTTGGCCACGTCGGCAACGACGCCGCGGTGTTCCCGCTGCAGCGCCTGGGCTTCGAAGTGCTGCCGGTGCACACGGTGCAGTTCTCCAACCACACCGGCTATGGGCAGTTCCGCGGCCAGGTGTTCGATGCCGAGCATATCCGTGAAGTGCTTGCCGGTTTGCGTGATCGCGGCGTGCTGTCGAAGGTTTCGGCGGTGCTCTCCGGCTATCTCGGCGATGCCGCGATCGGCGCGGTGATCCTCGAGGCGGTGGACGAGATCCGCCGTGACAACCCGGGCGTGCGCTACCTCTGCGATCCGGTGATGGGCGATGTCGGCCGCGGCGTGTTCGTCAATGCGGCGATCCCGGATTTCCTGCGTAACCTGGCGATTCCCTGCGCCAACATCATCACCCCCAACCAGTTCGAGTTCGAGCTGCTCACTGGCAGCAAACTCGACAGCGTCGACGAGGCCGTGCGGGCGGCGCGCCAACTGCGTGGTCGCGGCCCCGACGTGGTGGTGGTCACCAGCCTGGCCACCCCGGACATCCCGGCGGACCAGCTGTGCACCCTGGCGGTCAATGGCGAGGGCGCCTGGTTGGTCAACACGCCGCGTCTGACGCTGCATCCGCTGCCCAACGGCATGGGCGATGTATTCTCGGCCACCTTGCTGGCGCGCCTGCTATCGGGCCACGCTTTGCCGCAAGCGCTGGAGCTGGCCACTGCAACGCTTTACGCCCTGGTAGGGGCCACTGCCGAAGGCTCCCGTGACCTGCCGCTGGTCAGGGCTCAGGAGCAGATCGTCGAGCCAGCGCAGCGCTATGCGGCCAGCGAAGTGGTGAGCCCATGAACGGATATACCTGGTGTGCAGCGGCGCTGCTGCTGAGCAGCGTGCAGAGCATGGCCTGCGAGGTGGATACGGCGGCGGCGGTTCGCGACCAGACCTATGGCAATTTGGTGATCCCGGTGCGGGTCAAACCGGGCGAGCGCTGCGTGATCCTCGATCAACTCAGCGAGGAGGGGCGCAAGACGCGCATGGAGCTGTGGGTGCCAGTGGAAAAAATGGGTAACAGCACGCCCAGGCTGGGCCGCTGGAAGCGTGAGTACAAGGTCGCCGGGGATATCGCCAAGGTCGACCGCTTCGTCTACCTGGCGGGCGACAAGGCAGGGGAGGACTCGGTGGTGTTTTCCTCTTTGCATGGTGGCAAAGAGCGGCGCGCCGTCGAATACCGCATCAATATCCAATGACCCACCGCGTTGCCCGTCAGCACTTGTGCGGGCTTTCGCTCTTCAGCTCTTCGCCGCTGTTGAGGTCGCGGATGATCACCGTGGCGTCCGGATGGGCCGAGCACATGGCATTGCGCACGGTGTAGATGCCGCTGCCTTCGGCGACCATGGTCATGTTCTGGGCCAGCGGCTGGCCTTTGGCATCCTGCAGCGACAGCTGGTAGGTGCCGGACAAGGTCATGCAGCCGGTGAGCAGGGCGCTGGTGATCAATACGGCGGTGAGGCGTTTCATGCGTTCTTCCTTGAGCAGCACAAGGTTCACCGGGCTGTCTGGTGAACCTTGCTTGAGGATTTACTGGGAGATCGCCAGCTTCGAGTCGCGTACACCCTTCATCCCTTCGGCTTCGTCGACCATCTCGAGACCTGCGCCGCCGACGAAAACACCCATCTTGATGTACTGGCGAACGAAGTAGTTCTTGCCGCCCTCGGCCTGGAAGGTCAGGGCGTTGTCGCTGAACTCCGACTCGGTGGAGAGCACGTGTTTTCCAGGCGTTATTTCCTTGTAGAAATAAACCTTGTTGGCGGTCTCGCCAATCACCTTGCCGTCTAGCGAAACGCTCTTCTTCAACGCCTTGCCCGCAAAGCTGTTGCGGTAAATGTACAGGCCTGCCTTGTCGGCAGCCGGTGCACTGAACTGCTTCATGGAGGCGTCCTGTTCAGCCGGTGCCATCGGAACCGAAGAGCAACCGGTCAGAACCAGGGAGGCGAGTAGGGCAGAGCCGAGCATCAGTTTTTTCAACACGATCATCATCCTTGTCTGTCTTACGAGGGGTTATCGAGCCAGAGGCTCATGCGAAGCGCGGCAGGCTATTTCAGCTGCCGACGCGGTGCTCGGTAAAGCGGTAGTCCGCCTGGCAATCGGCGGTCGGGTCGGCGTTGAGGTTGACGTACTCGACGGTGTTCGCATCGACGAAGCGATAGTCGTAGACCTCGGTGGTTTTCACGCCGTCGGTGGTCAGGTGGTTCTTGCCGTGGTGGGCCGTCCAGGTGCCTTGTTCGGTCTGGATCAGGCGCGTTCTCTGCGCGTCGGCAAAGAAGCTGATCTTGAAGCGGCCGTCGGCCCCGAAGCTGGAATTCCAAGCGAAGAACTGGCACGGACCATTCTTGTCGCGCATGCCTTGCCATTCGCCGAGCAGGCGCTGGTCCAGGGGTTGGGAGGGGAGGTTGGAGCAACCGGCGAGCAGGCCGGCGAGGCTGGCGCCGATTAACAGCGTTTTAAGCATGCTGATAGTCCTTGATCGAGACACATCCATGGAGGGCGATGCTGCGCCCTGACTTTGCAACCACAGTGGCGGCATAAGTTGACGGCCATGGTAGCGAAAAGTTCGCCATGCAAACCAGTGTGCAGGTCACGTCTGGTTTTTCAGTGGCGCAGGGCCAGGGCCTCATTGGCGATGCGCGAAGATTTGACAATCCTCTGTCCAT
The DNA here is from genome assembly GCF_031119625.1 of Pseudomonas sp. G34. Classification (GTDB taxonomy): domain Bacteria; phylum Pseudomonadota; class Gammaproteobacteria; order Pseudomonadales; family Pseudomonadaceae; genus Aquipseudomonas. The sequence goes on along the minus strand of NZ_JAVHZV010000011.1, from coordinate 43,506 downwards.
TTCATAATTTTATGCCCACGCAAACGTTTGCGTATCGATAACAACGACAATAATCATGGAGTTCGCCCATGTCCGGTTTCCGTCCTGCCCGGCTCTGCGCCGCCATTGCCCTTGGTGCCGCTGCCCTTGTCAGTTTCTCCAGTGCCCATGCCGCCGAAGGTGATACGCCCCGCGTTGCGCTGGTCATGAAGTCCCTCGCCAACGAGTTCTTCCGCACCATGGAAGATGGCGCCAAGGCCTACCAGAAAGAAAACCCTGCGCAGTTCGAATTGATCGCCAACGGCATCAAGGACGAGACCGATACCTCCGCGCAGATCCGTATCGTCGAGCAGATGATCGTTGCCAAGGTCGATGCCCTGGTGATCGCCCCGGCTGACTCCAAGGCCCTGGTGCCGGTGATCAAGAAGGCCAGCGATGCCGGCATCAAGATCGTCAATATCGACAACCGTCTCGACCCTGAAGTGGTGAAAAGCAAAGGCCTGGACGTGCCCTTCGTAGGCCCGGACAACCGCAAGGGCGCGCGCCTGGTCGGCGAGTACCTGGCGCAGAACAAGCTCAAGGCGGGCGACGAAGTCGGCATCATCGAAGGCGTTTCCACCACCACCAACGCCCAGCAGCGCACCGCGGGCTTCAAGGACGCCATGGAAGCGGCCGGCATGAAGATCGTCGGCGTGCAGTCCGGCAACTGGGAAATCGACCGTGGCAACGCGGTGGCCTCGGCCATGCTCAACGAGTACCCCGATCTGAAAGCGCTGCTGGCCGGCAACGACAGCATGGCACTTGGCGCGGTATCTGCCGTGCGTGCCGCTGGCAAGAAGGACCAGGTGCAGGTGGTCGGTTACGACAACATCAACGCCATCAAGCCGATGCTCAAGGACGGTCGCGTGCTCGCCACCGCCGACCAGTTCGCCGCGCGTCAGGCGGTGTTCGGCATCGAGGCGGCGCTCAAGCTGGTCAAGGGTGAGCCCACCGGCGCGAAAGACGGCGTGATCGAAACTCCGGTCGAACTCGTGACCAAGCCGTGACCCATGCGGTAGTGGCCGGCGAGACCGTTCTCGCCGCCCGCAATATCGGCAAGACCTACGTCCAGCCCGTGCTGGGCGGGGTCGAGCTGGAGCTGCGCGCCGGTGAAGCGCTGGCGCTGACCGGCGAGAACGGCGCCGGCAAAAGTACCCTTTCGAAGATTTTCTGTGGGCTGGAGCAGCCGACTACCGGCTCCCTGAGCTTTCTCGGCCAGCCCTACGCGCCGGCCAGTCGCCGCGAGGCCGAGCGCCTTGGCGTGCGCATGGTGTTGCAAGAGCTCAACCTGCTGCCGACCCTGACCGTGGCCGAGAACCTGTTTCTCGACAACCTGCCCAGCCGTGGCGGCTGGATTGCCCGTGGCCGCCTGCGCGAGATGGCGCGTGAGGCCATGGCACGGGTCGGCCTGGAGGCTATCGACCCGGACACCCCGGTCGCCGCGCTGGGCGTCGGCCATCAGCAGATGGTCGAGATCGCCCGCAACCTGATCGGCGATTGCCGCGTGCTGGTGCTCGACGAACCCACGGCGATGCTCACCGCCCGTGAGGTCGACCTGCTGTTCGAGCAGATCCAGCGCCTGCGCGACGCCGGTGTGGCCATCGTCTATATCTCCCACCGTCTCGAAGAACTGGCCAAGGTGGCGCAGCGCGTCGCCGTGCTGCGTGACGGCCAACTGGTCGCCGTGGAGCCCATCGATCGTTACAGCAGCGACGAGCTGGTCACCCTGATGGTTGGCCGCGATGTCGGCGACGCCATCGACCTGGGCGAACGGCAGATTGGTGCGCCGCTGTTGCAGATCAGCAATCTCAGCCGGCGCGGCAAGGTGGACGACGTGTCGTTCAGTGTGCGGGCCGGGGAGATCTACGGCATTTCCGGGCTGATCGGCGCTGGCCGTACCGAATTGCTGCGGCTGATCTATGGCGCCGACCGCGCTGACAGCGGCCAGGTGGCCATCGGCAATCCGCCTGTGCCGGTGCGCGTGCGCTCACCGGCTGAAGCGGTAGGCCATGGCATCGCGCTGATCACCGAAGACCGCAAGGGCGAAGGCCTGCTGCTCGGCCAGCCGATTGCCGCCAACCTGGCACTGGGCAATATGCCGGCGGTCTCCCGGCACGGCGTGATGCGCCCGGCGGCGGAGCAGGCACTGGCGCAGCGGCAGATCGATGCCATGCGCATTCGCTGCAACGGGCCCCATCAGGCCGTGGCTGAACTGTCCGGTGGCAACCAGCAGAAGGTGGTCATCGGCCGCTGGCTGGAGCGCGACTGCCAGGTGCTGCTGTTCGACGAGCCGACCCGCGGCATCGACGTCGGCGCCAAGTTCGAAATCTACGGCCTGCTCGGTGAGCTGGCCCGCCAGGGCAAGGCGCTCGTGGTGGTGTCCAGTGACCTGCGCGAGCTGATGCTGATCTGCGACCGTATCGGCGTGCTGTCCGCTGGCCGCCTTATCGAAACATTCGACCGCGACGACTGGAGCCAGGACCGTCTGCTGGCTGCCGCTTTTGCCGGCTACCGCAGCCGCGAAGCCCTGATCGGCGATGTCGCACCCCCGTTACAGGAGCTTTGCCAATGACCACTCCGTCCGCCACGCCCGCCAAGCGCAGTGGCACGCACCAGGGCCTGGGCACCTACCTCGGCCTGGCTGGCGCGTTGCTGGCGATGATCGTGCTGTTCTCATCGCTGAGCAGCCATTTCCTGTCCTACTCGACCTTCACCACCCTGGCCAACCAGATTCCCGACCTGATGGTGCTGGCGGTGGGCATGACGCTGATCCTGATCATCGGCGGCATCGACCTGTCCGTCGGTTCGGTGCTGGCCCTGGCCGCTGCCGTGGTCAGCGTGGCGACCCTCGGCTTTGGCTGGGGCATCGTGCCGGCAGCATTGCTGGGCATGGCCTGTGCAGCACTGGCCGGCAGCGTCACCGGGATCATCACCGTGGCCTGGGGCATTCCCTCGTTCATCGTCTCCCTCGGCGTGCTGGAGATGGCCCGCGGCCTGGCCTACCAGCTCACCGACTCGCGCACCGCGTACATCGGCGACGCCTACGCCTGGCTGTCGACGCCGTTCGCCGCCGGCATCTCGCCGTCGTTCGTGATCGCCTTGCTGGTGATCGCTGCCGCGCACCTGCTGTTGACCCGCAGCGTGTTCGGCCGCTACCTGGTGGCCATCGGCACCAACGAAGAAGCGGTACGCCTGGCCGGCATCAACCCGAAACCTTACAAGATCTCGGTGTTCGCCCTGATGGGCCTGCTCGCCGGCCTGGCCGCGCTGTTCCAGATCTCCCGCCTGGAAGCCGCCGACCCGAATGCCGGCTCCGGCCTGGAGCTGCAGGTGATCGCGGCCGTAGTCATCGGTGGCACCAGCCTGATGGGCGGCCGTGGCTCGGTGATCAGCACCTTCTTTGGCGTGCTGATCATTTCCGTGCTGGCCGCAGGCCTCGCGCAGATCGGCGCGACCGAACCGACCAAGCGGATCATCACCGGTGCGGTGATCGTCATTGCGGTGATCCTCGACACCTACCGCAGCTATCGCGCCAAGCGCCGGGGCTGATTCGTCGTGGCCACCATCAAGGACGTCGCCGCGCGGGCCGGTATTTCCTACACCACGGTGTCCCATGTGGTGAACGGCACCCGGCCGGTCAGCGACCCGGTGCGCAGCAAGGTCGAGGCGGCCATCGCCGAGCTGGGTTACGTGCCCAGCGGCGTGGCCCGCTCGCTCAGGGTCCGGGCCACCGGCACCATCGGCCTGCTGGTACCGAACGCCAGCAACCCGTACTTCGCCGAGCTGGCCCGCGGCATCGAGGACCACGCCGAGCGCAACGGCTACAGCGTGATCCTGTGCAATTCCGACGACGACATCGACAAGCAGCTGCGCTACCTGCGCGTGTTGCTGGAGCGGCGCATCGACGGGCTGATCGTCGCCACCGTGGCCAGCGACGCGGCCTTCGCCCAGGCACTGGCGGGTTTGAAAGTACCGCTGATGCTGGTCGACCGTTCCCTCGATGGCGTAACGGCCGATCGCGTGCAGGTGGATCATGAGCGCGGCGCCTACCTGGCGACGCGGCATCTTCTCGAGCTCGGCCATCGGCGTATCGCCTGTATCGGTGGGCCGGCCAGTACCCAGGTGGTGCAGCTGCGTGCGGCGGGTTACCGCAGAGCCCTGGCCGAAGCCAAGGTCGAGGCGCTGCCGGTAGTCGATTGCGCTTTTACCAGCCCCGCCGGGCACGCCGCTGCCCAGGTGCTGCTGGCGGGTGATGATGCGCCCACGGCGATTTTCGCCGGCAACGACATGATCGCCCTGGGCGTGCTGCGCGCCGCTGCCGAGCGCAACGTGAACGTGCCGCAGCAGCTCTCGGTGGTGGGTTTCGACGACATCGAAGTCAGCCGCTACCTGCACCCGGCATTGACCACGGTCGGCCAATCCATCGGCCAGCTCGGAGAGACCGCTGCCGCCCGGTTACTGGCACGTATCCGCACGCCCGGCCTGGCCGCCGAGCAGCAACTGATCGAACCCACCCTGGTGTTGCGCGAGTCCAGCGCAGCGCCACTGACTTGAATAGTTCGAAGCGCCCACGCGTTTCGCTGACGTAGAGGAACACCGGTAATGCACGCGAAGGTAGTTGTGGTGGGCAGCCTGAACATGGACCTGATCGTCCGCATGCCGCGCTTTCCCGTTGCGGGCGAAACACTGGCCGGGCACGGTTTTGCTACCGCGGCGGGCGGCAAGGGCGCCAACCAGGCGGTGGCTGCCGCGCGGCTCGGCGCCACGGTAGCGATGGTCGGCTGTGTGGGCGACGACGCCCATGGCGCCGAACTGCGAGCCGGCCTGCTTGCCGAAGGCATCGACTGCAGCGGCGTGGCGACGGTGCCTGATGTAGCCACCGGCATCGCGACGATCCTGGTCGACGACGCCGGCCAGAACGCCATCGTCATCGCGGCGGGTGGTAACGGCGAAATGACCGCTGAGCGCCTGGTTGATCATGATGGTTTGCTGGCGGCGGCGGATATCGTCATCGCCCAGCTGGAAATGCCCATGGCCACCGTCGAGGCCACCTTGGCGCGCGCTCATGCACTGGGCCGCACGGTGATCCTCAATCCGGCTCCCGCGGTTGGGCCGTTGCCGGAAAGCTGGTACAGCCTGATCGACTACCTGATTCCCAACGAGAGCGAAGCCGCGCTGCTGACCGGCATCGCCGTCGACTCACCGCAAAGCGCCCTGCAGGCTGCGGAAAAACTGTTGGCCAGTGGTGCCCGCCGCGTACTGATCACCCTCGGCAGCCAGGGCGTTTTCTACGCCGACAGCGAGCGCCATCTGCACCTGCCGGTCGAGCCTGTGGTGGCGGTCGATACCACCGCCGCCGGTGACACCTTCGTTGGCGGCTTCGCTGCCGGTTTGGCCGAAGGCCTGCCGCTGGAAAGCGCCATCCGCCTCGGCCAGCAAGCCGCCGCCCTGGCCGTCACCCGGCCGGGCGCACAGCCCTCCATCCCTTATCGCCACGAGTTGCCCGCATGAAGAAGACGCCCCTGCTCAACGCCGAATTGTCCGCCGCCATCGCTCGCCTGGGCCATGGCGACATCATCGTCATTGGCGACGCCGGCATGCCGGTACCCGCAGGTACGCCATGCATCGACCTGGCGCTGACCGCCGGCGTACCGGACTTCGTCACTACCCTGAAAGTGGTGCTCAGCGAGATGCAGGTGCAGGGCCATCTGCTGGCCCGGGAAACCCTGGAAGTCGCGCCCCTGGCGCTCGAGGCCATCGAAGCGCTGACCGCAGCCGGGGAGTTGGGCGAGCGGCAACTGGTCAGCCATGACGAACTCAAGGCCGCCTGTGCCAAGGCTCGCGTGCAGATCCGTACCGGGGAGTGCCGGCCGTACAGCAATATTGCGCTGATCGCGGGTGTGACGTTCTAAGAAGCTGTTGACGATCTTCTTTAACGCGCCGCCTGGGCTGCTGCAAGGCAGAAGCAGACGTAGGGTGGATGACGCTCTTTTCATCCACCATTGCGATCGCAGAGCAGTGGACGGGTCGGGCCGCGTAGGTGAGGCGTCGTCCACCCTACGACTGCCGGCAGTTCAGCGATCTATTGTGGGAGCGGGCCATGCCCGCGATTCGCGCGCATGAACAACTAGGCGTCCCCGCCCGTTCCCACCATTCGTAGGTTACGCATCATCTGCGCGCATCCCAGGTAGACGTAGGGTGGATGGCGCTTTTTTCATCCACCATTGCGATCGTAAAGCGGTGGACGGGGCGGGCCGCGTAGGTGAAGCGTCGTCCACCCTACGCCTTTGGGAACGATTTATGCCGTAATTTTCGCGGGCATGGCCCGCTCCCACAGGTGTGAGTCTTACTGCCGCTTTCACTACCTTGCTGCTATCGCGCTCAACTCCAGCTCAGTATCGGCCAGCCCTCGCGTTCGGCATGCTCGCGCAGCACCGGGTCCGGGTTGACCGCGTGGGGTTTGTCGACCCGTTGCAGCAGCGGCAGGTCGTTGCGTGAGTCGGAGTAGAAGTAGGCGCCGTCCAGGCTTTCGCCGTGTTCTTCGAGCCAGGCATGCAGGCGGGTGACCTTGCCTTCGCGGTAGGTCAGCACGCCCCTGGTCTTGCCGCTGTAATGGCCGTATTCCTCGTGCAGGTCGATGGCCAGCACCTCTTCGACCTTGAGGCGTTCGGCGATGGCGCTGACCAGAAAATGCGCCGAGGCGGAAATGATCAGGATGCGGTCGCCGGCCTGGCGATGGGTGGCCAGGCAGCGGGTGGCGTCGCTGAAGAAGATCGGCTCGATCACGTCTTCCACGAAGGGCTCGACCACGAAGGCGACTTCCTCCGGCGTGCGCCCCACCAGCGGCGACAGGCTGAAGGTCATGTAGTCCTCCATGGCCAGTTTGCCTTCGGCGTACAGCGCCATCAGCTGGTGGTCCTTGGCGATGAAACTCTCGCCGTCGACCCAGCCCAGGGCGGCCATGTGCTCGCTCCACAGGCTGGCGCAGTCGCCGTTGATCAGGGTTTCGTCGAGATCGAAAATTGCCAGGGCCATGAGGGTCTGTTTTCCTTTCAGTACGACCGCGCCGGTGCCTATTTTTTTGCGAGGCAAGGCGCGAGCTGCGAAGTTTGGTGGGCCAAATGAGTCAGCGAGAAACGCAGTATCGCGAAAAAATAGGCCCGTCCCAAGGGGGTGCGCGGGAAGTTTCACCCGCTGTCGTGACACGATGTGGGGCTGGTCCAACCACTGCCTGCGTCTTGCGCCTAACCGGGTGAAAGTTCTCGCTGCAACGCGGCTTGTGCTGAAAGGTGAACAGACCCTATCCCACCTCTTTTACGGCGCTCGCCGCGATATCCAGTGAGATCGGGTGGCCGTTGGCGTGCAGGTCGTCGGCGCTGCGGTTGAGCACGTCGACCAGCAGTTCCACGCCGCCGGCGTCCACCCGGTAGCGGATGATATTACCGAGCAGGGCGTGGCTGCGAATGATTGCGCTGATCGGGCCCTGGCCGAGCACGATGGCTTCCGGGCGGATGGCCACCTGGCTGCTCAGCGGGCGGCCGAGCAGGCGGCTGGCGGTGGGCGCGTCGAGCAGGTTGTAGTTGCCGATAAAGCCCGCGGTGAAGGCATCGGCCGGCGCGGTGTAAAGGGTTTCCGCGTCGCCGCTCTGGACGATGCGCCCGGCGTTCATCAGGAAGATGCGGTCGCTCATCACCAGCGCTTCTTCCTGGTCGTGGGTGACGAAAATGGTGGTCAGGCCGAGTTCCTGCTGGATGCTGCGGATCTGCTCGCGCAGGTGTTTGCGGATGCGCGCATCGAGGGCCGACAGCGGCTCGTCGAGCAGCAGCAGGCGCGGGCGGGTGACCAGCGAACGGGCCAGGGCGACGCGCTGGCACTGGCCCCCGGACAGCTGATGCGGGTAGCGGCCGGCGAAGTCGCCAAGCTCGACCATCGCCAGGGCTTCCTGCACGCGCTGCGCAGATTCGGCTTTGCCGACCTTCTGCATGCGCAGGCCGAAGGCGACGTTCTGCGCGGCGGTCATGTTGGGGAACAGCGCGTAGCTCTGGAACACCATGCCGATGCCGCGCTTTTGCGGCGCCAGCGGCACCAGGTCGTCGCCGCCGAGCAGGATCCTGCCGCCATTGACCTCGGTAAGGCCGGCGATGCAGCGCAGCAGGGTGGATTTGCCGCAGCCCGACGGGCCGAGCAGGGTGACGAATTCGCCTTGCTGGATCTCGGCGTTGATGTCGCTGAAGATCGCGGTGCTGCCGTAGTTCTTGTGCAGGTTCTGGATGCTCAGGAAGCTCATGCCTTGTCCCTGTTCAGTCGATTGGCCGCCCAGGTGAACACCAGGACGAAAAAGAAGTAGGAGATCACCAGGGCGCTGTTGAAGTGGCCGCTGCTGTTCTTCATGTTGTTGAGGTACACCTGCAGGGTCTCGTAGCGCGTGCCGACCAGCAGGTTGGCGAACACGAACTCGCCGAACAGAAAGCTGAAGGACAGGAACAGCGACACCATCAGGCCCTTGCGCAGGTTGGGCAGCACCACCAGGAAGGCGGCTTTCCAGGTGCTGGCGCCGAGCAGGTGGGCGGCGTCCATGAGGTCACGCAGGTTGATGGCCTGCAGGTTGTTGGTGATCGCGCGGTACATGAACGGCAGGGCGATGGTGAAGTAGCAGCCGATCAGGATCCACGGCGTGCCGACCATGGCCAGCGGGCCGGAGCCGTACAGCTGCAGCAGGCCCACGGCGGAGACCACCGGCGGCACGGCGAACGGCAGCAGGATCAGCACGTTCATCAGCGCGTCGAGTTTGGGGAAGTGGTAATGCACCACGAACAGCAGCGGCAGGATCAGCACCACCGACAGCGCCAGGGCGCCGAAGCAGACCAGCAGCGACTGGCCGAAGGCTTTCAGAAAGCGCGGCTCGCCCCACAGCTGCAGGTACCACTTGAAGGTCAGGCCGTCCGGCAGGATGGTCGCTGACCAGCTGGTGGCCAGGGAGTAGAGCAGGGTGCCGGCCAGGGGCAGCAGCAGGATCAGGAACAGCAGCCAGACCACCACGCGGTGATAGAGGCTGGCTGCTGGGGCATCAGCGCGGGACATGGTAGCTCCTCCTCAGCAGCAACTGATGGACGAGGGTGATCGCCGCCATCAGGCCGACCAGGATCATCGCCAGGGCGCTGGCCATGTTCGGGTCGAGGGAAATGTCCCCGGAAATCATCGCGGCGATACGGATCGGCAGCACGTTGAAGTTGCCGGTGGTCAGGTAGTACACCGTGGCGTAGGCGCCCAGGGCATTGGCCAAGAGGATCACGAAGGTGCCGAGCAGCGCCGGGGTCAGCACCGGCAGGCCGATGTGCCGCCAGAACGCCCAGGTGCCGGCGCCGAGCAAGGCAGCCGACTCGCGCCAGTCCAGGCGCAGGGCGTCGAAGGCCGGGTAGAGCAGCAGCACACCGAGGGGAATCTGGAAGTAGGTGTAGAGCACGATCAGGCCGTTCTTCGAATACAGGTTGAAGCTCTCGATCAGCCCGGCCTGGATCAGCAGCAGGGTCAACGCGCCGTTGAAGCCGAGCAGGATGATGAACGCGAAGGCCAGGGGCACGCCGGCAAAGTTGCTGGTCATGTTGGAAAAGGCGATCACGAAGTCGCGCAGTTTCGAATCCACCTGGCGCAGCGAGTAGCTGCCGATGATGGCGATGAGCATGCCGAACAGGCTCGACCAGAAGGCGATCTGCAGGCTGTGCTTGACCGCCTGCATGTAGAACTTGGAGGCAAAGGCCTTCTCGAAATTGCCCAGGCCCCAGCCATCCGGCGTGTTCAGGCTGTTGAGCGCGACCCACACCAGCGGGGCGATCTGGAAGGCGATAAAGAACACCGCAAAGGGCAGCAGGCACAGCAGGGCCAGCCATTTGCCGCGCGGTTTGTGAGTGGCGCTCATCGCAGCAGCTCCCGGCACAGAGGTTTGTCATGGGCCACGCCGAGCAGCTCGCAGAGGGTGCCGCACAGCTCCAGCTGCTTTGGCGCGGCCGATTCGCTGAGGCTGAAGGCATCACCGAGCACGAACAGCGGCACTTCGCGCTCCTCGGCCAGCAGGCCGTTGTGCGAGCGGTCGTCGTTCATGCCGTGGTCGGCGGTCACCAGCACCTGGTAGCCGGCGTCGAGCCAGGCCTGCAGGTAATTGGCGAGCAGGATGTCGGCGACCCGCGCCGCGTTGCGGTACTGGCTGCTGTTCAGGCCGTGCTTGTGGCCGGCGTCGTCGATGTTCATCGGGTGCACCAGCAGAAAATCCGGCGCGTGCGCCAGGCGCAGGCTCTCGGCATCGTCGAACAGGTGCGAGTCGGGGTAGTGGTCGACGTAGTAGAAATGCCCGTGCTGGATCGGCAATTCGGCATCGCTGGTATGCCGGTCGCGGGCGGCCACGAAGGGCGCGCGGTTATACAGCTCGCTGATCCAGTGGTAGGCGGCAGCCGCCGTGCTCAGCCCGGCGGCGCGGGCGTAGTGGAACACGCTGCGCTCGCTGCTCAGGCGCACCACGTGGTTGTGCACGACGCCGCTGTCGATGGGCGTCACGCCGGTAAGAATGCACTCGTAGAGCGGCCGCGACAGTGACGGCAGTTCGCACTCGAGTTTGTAAAGGGCGGCACGGCCGGCGGCGCGATAGGCCTGCAGGTGGCCGAGTGCATGCCGAGCGACCTCGAAATTGAGGCCGTCGAGAATGACGAGGATGACCTTGGACGGCATGGGTGATCCTGGAGGAGTAGGGTGGATGACGCTCTTCTCATCCACCACTGGGATATCAAAATGGTGGACGGAGCGTCAGCTACGCGCCCCGGTCCACCCTACAAGGCTGAGGCCTGGATCACTCCATATTGATGATCACGTTTTCCTGCCACTGCTGCGGCAGGGCCTTGGAGGTCGCTTCCCAGGCGGCGGCGTCCTTGATCGGCTTGACCTTGGCGTACTGCTCGTTGGGCAGCAGCTTGGCCTGCACTTCGGCCGGCAGGGTCAGGTGCTCGGCGCGGATCGGTCGGGCGTTGCCCTTGGCCAGGTTGATCTGTCCGGCGTCGCTGAAGATGTACTCGCGGGCCAGCTTGGCGGCGTTGGGGTGCTTGGCGTACTTGTTGATGATGGTGGTGTAGCCGGAGATCACCGAGCCATCGGAGGGGATCAGCACCTCGAAGCGGTTCGGGTCGATCTGGTCACGGTAGGAGAGGCCGTTGAAGTCCCAGACGATGCCCACTTCCACTTCGCCTTTTTCCAGGGTCTGGATGGTCGGGTTGGCCAGCGACAGGCGACCCTGCTCGGCGATCTCGGCGAAGAAGTCCAGGCCCGGCTGGATGTTCTTCTCGTCACCGCCATTGGCGATGGCCGCTGCCAGTACGCCGTTGACCGCTTGGGCGGCAGCGCTGACGTCGCCGATGGCCACGCGGTACTTGCCGGTTTTCAGGTCGGCCCAGCTTTTCGGCACATCCTTGACCAGTTGCTTGTTGACGATAAAGGCGATGGAGCCGGTGTAGGCGAGCGCCCAGTGGCCGTCCTTGTCCTTGGCCCACTCGGGAATCTGCTCCCAGGTGCTGGGCTTGTAGGGCTGGGTCACGCCCTGCTGCACGGCGATGGGGCCGAAGGCGGCACCGACGTCACCGATGTCGGCGCTGGCGTTGTCCTTCTCGGCGGCGAACTTGGCGATTTCCTGGGCCGAGCTCATGTCGGTGTCCATGTGCTTGAGGCCGTACTTGTCGCTCAGGTCCTGCCAGGTGTCCTTCCAGTTGGCCCAACTGTCCGGCATGCCGACGCTGTTCACGGCGCCTTCTTTGCGTGCGGCCTGTTCCAGTGCAGTCAAATCCGTGTCGGCGGCCATGGCGTGGGAAGCCAGAGCGATGGCGCTGCCCATCAGCGATGCCAGTAGCAGTTGTTTCATTGGAAACTCCTTTGCGATGCGAGGTTGGTCTAGATCAGCAAGAGCCAAGCCAATGTAGGCGCTGCCAATGACAGTTTTGTGTCGGCAGGGCCGCTGGCCACTCATCGGCGTTGCGCTTAGCAGGCCATTGAAAAACGTAGGCGAGGCAGCTAGTGCAAGGCAAAAACAGCGGGAAAGCGCAATTTACGTGCTGTAAATGAGCATTTTGAGGCTGTTTTTAACGCAGCAATGGCAACGTAGGTAGTTTTTCAACGGCCTGGTTAGAGAGCGTAGACCAGCCCAAGGCATTGAATTGCCTGGCATGGGCCATGCTTGCAGCCTGGCTGTCATCTACCGGTCATGGCGCTTGCCTAGGCTGCACGATAGAAAAGCAGCCGCGCAGATGGCTGCAGCATGCCCCGTGATGGGGCTGGTCTAGTCCAAAAGGAATCAGGGTGATGCGCGATGACACGCCGCGGGCCGTTACCACCATCTGCCGCGCGTTGCAGGAGCAGATCGAGCACGGCCTGCTGCCCGCCGGCTGCAAGCTGCCGGCCGAGCGCCGCCTGAGCGATCTGTTCGACACCACCCGGATCACCCTGCGTGAGGCGCTGGGGCAGCTGGAGGCCGAGGGGCTGGTGTACCGCGAGGAGCGCCGCGGCTGGTTCGTGTCGCCCGCGCGGGTGGCCTACAACCCGTCGGTGCGCACCCACTTTCACGCCATGGTCGCCGAGCAGGGGCGGGTGCCGGCTACCGAGGTGCTGAGCGCGCGGCTGATGCCTGCCAACGCGAACATCTGCCAGCTACTGGGCCTGTCGGGGCTGTCGAGCGTCTACCAGATCCGCCGGGCGCGGCGCATCGACGGGCGGCTGGTGCTGTATGTCGAGCACTACCTGAACCCCGACTATTTTCCCGACATTCTCGACTTCGACCTGACCCGCTCGCTGACCGAGCTGTACGCCAGCGAATACGACGTGCGCTACGGCCGCGTGCGCTTCGACATGGTGCCCACCGCGCTGCACGCCGAGGCTGCCGCCGCGCTCAGGGTGGCGCCCGGCAGCCCGGCGCTGCGCATCACCCGGGTCAATCGCGACCAGCGCGGCCGGCTGATCGACTGCGACCTCGAGTACTGGCGCCATGACGCGATCCACATCAGCGTGGAAGTGCCGGATTGAGCGCAGCGAGCAATGATCAGCGGGTTTTCGAACGCCCGGCGAACTTCTGGATCAGGTGAGTCGCCCCGGACACGATCAGCAGATCACCCGCCAGTATTTGCGTACCCGGCGTGGCGTGCTGGAAGTCCTGATTGGCGCGTTTCAGGCCCACCACCGTCACGCCATGGACTTCGCGAATGCCGGATTCGGCCAGGGTCCGGTTGTGCGTCGCTTGCGGGGCGTGGATCTTGGCGATGGCGAACCCGTCATCGAACTCGATGAAGTCGATCATCCTGCCGCTGATCAGGTGAGCAACCCGTTCGCCCATGTCCGATTCGGGATACACCACGTGATGGGCACCGATGCGCTGGGCGATGCGCCCGTGCTCCTCGGTCAGCGCCTTGACCCAGATGTCCTTTATACCCAGTTCGGTCAGCGCCATGATGGTCATCAGGCTGGCCGCCAGGTCCGTGCCGATACCCACGATGGCGTGGGAAAAATCCGCCACGCCGAGCTGGCGCAGCACCATCACGTTGGTGGTGTCGGCCTGCACGGCGTGGGTGATCAGGTCTGCCCAGTGATGGACCGGCTCGGATTCGCGGTCGATGCCCATCACGTCATGGCCCAGGCGCATCAGCGACTGCGCCACGGAACTGCCGAAGCGACCGAGGCCGGCCACCACCACGCTGTCACCCTTGGAAAAGGCGAATTGCTCGGTAAACAGGAATTTAGCCGACAATGGGATGCTCCTCTGGGTAGCGATAAGGCATGCGGCGCTCACCCATGGCCAGGGAAACCGCAAGGGTTACGATGCCGACACGGCCAACATACATCAGCAGGGTCAGCATCAATTGACTCGATTCCGGCAGGTCCGCGGTGATGCCCGTGGACAGGCCGACCGTACCGAAGGCTGAGACCACCTCGAAGATCACCTTGTCGGTGGCGATATCGGTGGTGCGCAGGATGAACAGCGTGCCGATCACCACCATCGCGCTGCCCAGCACCAGGACGGTAATGGCCTGGCGCTGAGCCGCCGGGCAGATGCGTCGGCCGAAGGCTTCGGTATCACCACGGCCACGGATTTCGGCGACCACCATCAGCAGCAGAATGGCCACCGTGCCCACCTTGACGCCGCCCGCCGTGCCGGCGCTGCCGCCGCCGACGAACATCAGCAAATAGTGCAGCGCCCAGCTTTCATGGGTAAGGGCGCCAATATCGATGGAGTTGAAGCCTGCAGTGCGCGCCGATACCGAGGCAAAGGCCGCTGACAGCAGCTTGTCGCCAATGCTCATCGGCCCGAGCGTTGCCGCGTTGGACCACTCGGAAAACAGCAGGCCAACGAAGCCGCAGAGCAGCAGCAGCGCGGTGCCGCTGAGGGTCAGCTTGGTGTGCAACGACCAGTGCCGAGGATCACGGAAGCGGTTGCGCAGGTCGTGCAGCACCGGGAAACCGATGCCGCCGATGACGATTGCAGTCATCACCGGCAGCAGGATCAGCGCGTCGCTGGCGTAACGCATCAAGCTGTCCGGGTGGATGGAAAAACCGGCGTTGTTGAAGGCGGATATCGCGTGGAAAAGCCCGCTCCAGGCGGCGTCGCCCAGGGGCAGGTCGTAGGCCAGGTGCAACCTCAAGGTCAGCAGCAGGGTGATCAGCAGTTCCATGCCGAGCGTGACCACCAGCACCAGCTTGGCCACGCTGCCTACATCGCCGATGGCCAGCGTGCGTGATTCCTGTTGCGCGACCATCTTGGTGCGTAACCGAAACGAGCGGTTGACCATCAGGCCGAGCAGCGTCGCCAGGGTCATCATCCCGAAGCCGCCGAGCTGGAACAGCACCAGGATCACCACCTGGCCGAACCCCGACCAGTAAGTGCCGGTGTCGACCACCACCAGACCGGTGACACACACCGCCGAGACGGCGGTAAAGAAGGCAGTGACCCAGGGCGCACCGATGCCTTCGGCTTGGGCAATCGGCAGCATCAGCAGGGCGGTGCCCAGCACAATCACCAGCAGAAATACCAGGGCGACGATCCTGGCGGGATGCAAAAGAGCCTTCATGGACGGGAGACCAGGCAGGGCAGGAAATGGAAAGCAGGGCTTGCCGTCATTGGATGGCGCTTCGAGCAGTGGAGGTGGGGGATGCTACCTTCGCGCAGTCAGGGCGCGCAGCGCGTGGCGGTAAAAATTACGTTTTTTTTACGATGCACGAGCGCCGCACGGAGGGCCGCTGGCGCCGTGTTCAACCGGCTGTCGGGCGCCTGCCAGAAGGTCTTCGGGGCCTGTTGTCGAGGTGCCGGGCCGCGCGTAGAATCGCCGCCGCAGGCCATCCTCATACTTATAATTTCCCGCTCTCCGCATCGCCACTCCCCGCTTTCCATAGCGTTGGAGCGCGAGCTGCCGTGTGCGTGTTCGTCGTGTATGGGGTTGTTTTTTTCCGTTCGCTGCTACAGCCGCTCGCTGCCATTCAGGCCACGGGCGCAAAGGCCGTTGTAGGCAGCGTTCCCCCATGCGTGGACTTACCCGAATGAACACACCCGAGCAAACGCACAGCGGCAGCTGGCTGAGCGTGATCGCCCTGGCGCTGGGCGCCTTCATCTTCAACACCACCGAATTCGTGCCGGTGGGCTTGCTGAGCCAGATCGGCCACAGCTTCGAGATGAGTACCGCCAGCGTCGGCCTGATGCTGACCATCTACGCCTGGGTGGTGGCGCTGGCCTCGTTGCCGCTGATGCTGCTGACCCGCAATATCGAACGGCGCAAGCTGCTGGCCTGCGTGTTCATGTTGTTCATCGCCAGCCACATCCTGTCGGGCATCGCCTGGAGTTTCAGCGTGCTGATGGTCAGCCGTATCGGCATCGCCCTGGCCCATGCGCTGTTCTGGGCGATTACCGCTTCCCTGGCGATCCGGGTGGCGCCGGAAGGCAAGCAGGCGCAAGCCCTTGGCCTGCTGGCGACCGGCAGTGCGCTGGCCATGGTGCTGGGTATTCCCCTGGGCCGGGTGATCGGCGAGGTGCTGGGCTGGCGCACCACCTTCACCACCATTGCCGTGGTGGCAGGCGTGGTGGTGCTGTGCCTGATGAAGAACCTGCCGCTGCTGCCGAGCCAGAACTCCGGCTCGCTGCGCAGCCTGCCGGTGCTGTTCAAGCGCCCGGCGCTGGTTACCGTGTACGTGCTCACTGCGCTGGTGATCACCGCCCACTTCACCGCCTATACCTATATCGAGCCGTTCGCCCTGGAGGTCGCCGGCATCGCCGCCGACATGGTCACCGTTCTGCTGCTGCTGTTCGGTTGCGCCGGGATCATCGGCTCCATCCTGTTCAGCCGCTACAGCGGTCGCTTCCCCCGCGGTTTCGTGATCGCGGCGATCAGTGTGCTGAGCCTGTGCATGCTGCTTCTGCTGCCCGTGGCCCGCGAACACGCCTACCTGGCGACCCTGAGCGTGGTCTGGGGCATCGCCATGATGTGCTTCGGCCTGGCGCTGCAGGCCAAGGTGCTGAACCTCGCCTCGGACGCCACCGACGTGGCCATGGCGCTGTTCTCCGGCATCTTCAATATCGGCATTGGCGGTGGCGCCTTGCTCGGTAGCCTGGTGAGCAGCCAGCTGGGCGTGGCCAACGTGGGCATCGTCGGCGGCCTGTTGGGTATCGGTGGCCTGCTGCTGTGCTGCGTGACCACCTACCGTTTTTCCCGGCCGCTCAAGGTGCAGCCGCTGTAGGGCATCTCCAAGAACTACCTGCGTTGTCAGCACTGCGTTTAAAACAAGCTCAAAATGCTCATTTACAACTCGTAGACTCCGCTTTTTCGCTTGTTTTTGCCTTGTGCTGACTGCCTCGCTACGTTTTTAGAGGCTCCCCATGAGGGTTTCAGGTCTGCCGGCTCAGCCATTCGTCCCGGCTGAGCGCCCAGGTTTGCGAGGCTAGCCGGCCACAGACGTAGTCACTCTCGCCGGTTTCCACCAGGTGCATGCCTTCGCGTATGGACAGTCGCTGCGAGGCGATGTTGTCGACCGCCTTGGGCACCTGCATAAGCGGGCGCTGCAGCACCTCGAACCAGTAGCGATTGACCGCCACACAGGCTTCGCCCATCAGGCCCTGGCGTTGCCAGGCTGGGGCGATCCAGAAGCCGCGGTTGTTGCCGGGCGTGTCCATCAGGCTGACCACGCCGATCACCTGCTCGGGTTCGGCGATGGGCCGCAGCGTCCAGTGCCATTCACTGCCAGCGGCCATGGCGGGCAGGGCGACATCACGCAGGTAGCTCAACGCGCCATCGTCAGGGTAGGGCCAGGGCACCTGGCTATTGAGGTAGCGCACCACCTCCCATTGGGCGAACAGTGGCTGGATCTGCGCGGCGTCGGCCAGTTGCAGGGGCTGCAACAGCAGGCGTGGGGTATGGAGGCTGGGGAAGGGCATGCGGGCAATCCATGGCGAGGCGTAGCGACCGATAGTGCCGGGCGCCGCCTCGTTTGTCATGTCGACTCAGGCCGTAGCAAGGACGTGCGCCAGGTGCTCGCGGTAGCGTTGCACGTCACGCTCGACATCCGGACGCTTCATCACGTCCACGCACAGGAAGGTCGGCAGGGCGCTCATGCCCAGGAACGCCTGGGACTTGTGGAAAGGGAAGTAGACCGCGTCGACGCCCTTGCCTTCGAAGAAGTCGCTCGGGTCGTCGAAGGCCTGCTGCGGGGCGTTCCAGGTCAGCGACAGCATGTACTGCTTGCCGTGGATCAGGCCGCCGCTGCCGTACTTCTGCGACGCATCGGAGCGGGTGCGGCCGTCGCTGGCGTACAGGCTGCCATGGCCTTCGGTGAACACTTCGTCGATGTACTTCTTGACGATCCACGGCGCGCCCATCCACCAGCCCGGCATCTGATAGATCACCACGTCGGCCCAGAGAAATTTCTGCACCTCTTCGGCGACATCGTAACCGGCGTCGATCTCGGTGGTCTTGAACTCGAAACCGGCCCCGTCGAGGTACGCGGCAGCGGTTTCATGCAGGGTGCGATTGAGGCGGCCATCGGAGTGGGCGAATTGCTTGCCGCCGTTGAGGAGCAGAATCTTCTTCATGCTGGGCTTCCCGTAACTGATTGAATGGCGCCAGGTTACGGGCTCTCGCGGGGGCGAAAAATACCTGTATGCGCAAATCATTAGTGACTCGAATGCATGAATGCAAGGCGATTGTTTGCGCTAGGGTGTGCAGCACCGCCACCACCGAGCACCTTTCATGTACGGATTCATCCTCCACGCCCACACCCGCCCGGAACGCGCCGACGACTTCGAGCAGTTGTTCCGCGCCTACGTCGAGCCCAGTCGCGCCGAGCCGGGTTGTATCGAGTACCACATGCTGCGCGATGCCAGCGACCCGACGCTGTTCATCTTTTTCGAGGTCTGGCAGTCCCGCGAGTATCTGGCGGTGCACAACGCCTTGGCGCATATGCGCGACTTCCATGAGCGGCGCATGGACTACCTGAACCGGGATTTCGAGATCCGCGAAATCCACATGCTCAGCCCGTCGTCGGCCTTCTTGTCGCCTGGCAAGTAAGCCCTTCGTTCAGCCAGCGTGATCCGCTGGGGCTGGACAACGGCAGCGGCTGGCGCCATGGTCGCGTCTTTGTTCGATCGAGAGCGGTACATGACCAAACGCGTTCTGCTGTATGTATTGCTGACGATCGTTCCGGTGCCTGCCGCATTGGCCTGCGCGCCGGGTGAAACCCGGGTGTGCCTGGGCGGCTGCATCTGCGTGCCGGACCCCAACGGCGTGCTCGGCCCGATGCAGGAGCGCGCCGGCACCATCACCGCTGCCGCGCTGGAAGGCTGGATCCTGCGCTCGCGCGAATCGGCGTTGCGCCAGGGGACCCTGCCGATTCCGCCAGCGATCCGCCAACAGCTGCTGCCGTTCTACGCAGCCGAACTGCTCGACTCGGTGCGCTACAAGGTCGGCGACCTCGACGAGCTGAGCGCGGCCCGCAACGTGATGCAGAACCCGGATATCCGCGCGGTCACCCTGGTCGACATCATCGTGTTTCGCGACGCGCACATGGCCGAACAGGATGCCGCCCTGTGGGCCCATGAACTGCTGCACGTGCAGCAGTACCGGGAATGGGGTACGGCGGGCTTTGCGGCGCGCTACAGCCGCGACTTCAACGCCGTCGAGGCGCCGGCCTATCGGCGCCAGGCCGAAATCGCGCGGCTGTTGCGCGAGCAGGCGGGAAACTGAGGCGAAATCAGCGGGCGGTTCTGCCCCGTAGCGCGATGATGCACAGGGCGATAGCGGCCAGGTTCAGGCTCAGCGGGTTGAACGCCTGGGTCAGCAGCGCAGGCGCGACGAGTGCCACATCCACCAGCAGCAGCGTCAGCGCCGCCACTGCCGCCCACAGCGGCCAACGCTGCCGGCGCAGCAGCACAATAAGCAGCCCCAGCAGCACTTCGCCGCCACCGGCCACTGGCAGGAGATGGTGAGGCAAGCCATGGGCGTCGAGCAGCTGCAGTTCGCTGGCATCGCTGAACAGCAGCTTGGGCACCAGCCCGTGGTAGATGAAGATCGCCGCCACTGTCAGGCGTGCCAGCCAGGCGTCAGTCATGCAGGAAACGCTCGCGGTCTTCGGGGCGCGGCACCTGACAGTATGGGTAGCGGCCAAACAGGCGGTAGCGATTGCGGGCGATGGGGTCATAGACCCAGTCACGCAGGCGGCGTGGTAGCACCCGCGCCACCGTCGCCCAGCGCCACGGGGCTGGCAGCTGATGCAGGATGGCCAGAATGGCGTCGCTGCGCTGCAGGGCCCTGCCGCCCTCGACATAAAGGAGCGTGTCGAAGTGATCCAGCGGCATGCCGAACCAGGCCAGAATCGCCTGGCCCTGGGGCGACTGCACGCTGCACAGCTTGAGCTTGGCGGCGCGGTCATGGCGTATCAGAAAGCGGCTCCAGCCGTTGCACAGCTTGCATACGCCATCGAACAGCACGACGCGATCACCCGCCTGCAGGTGGGGTGGGTAAGCCATGAATGTTCTCCACGCTGATGACCTGGCCAGCGTAACGCAACCGAGCGCTGAGAACGATATTTCCCCGGCCTGCCTGCGCGAGATTCAGGTCGAGGCAGGCTAGGTGATCATCGCCAGCGTGGCCAAAAAGCCTGCATTTTTCCTTGGCACCACTGTCAGTTTGTCTGCGGATTCGCCCACCCTTGCGCGCGGCATGTTTTTGCTTCGCAAAACCCCGATGACCCCCGTACCTACCTTCTATGCTGGATGGCAGAGCAGCCTGCAATTTCTGGCTGAGCGGTCCTCAATAATTCGGCAGGGCAGCCGATGAATTTCAACGTGATTGCCTTTTGGAGTAAGAGCATGTTCGGTAACCAGTGGAAAAAACAATTGCAGGCCAAGGATGCCGAACTGTCGCTACTCCGACAGCTGTACCACGGCATCGAGACCGAGATGATCATGCTGACCATCGATCCCGATTTCCGGATCATCGATTCCAATGCCAACTTCTCACGCTTCATTGGCCACGGGCCCGAGCAGTTGGCCAATCGGCCGATGAGCGACATCGTGCCGGCGTACGTGAAGAACCTGCCGTGTTTCAAGAACTTGAGCGAGGCCATACGCACCGGGCGCTCGGTCAGTGATCGCTACCGGTTCCTACGCGCCGATGGTTCACTGGTGTGGCTTCAGGCCTGCTGGCAGCCGGTGGTCGATGAGCGCGGTGCGGTGCGCCGCGTTCAGTGCTTTGGCAGCGAGATCACCGAAACCATGAATCGCGCCCGTGAAAACGAGGATTTCATCAACGCCTTGCTGCGCTCCACGGCGGTGATCGAGTTCGACCTCAGTGGCCATGTGCTGACCGCCAACGACCAGTTCCTGCACGGCATGGGCTATAGCCTGGAACGCATCAAGGGCAAGCACCACAGCATGTTCTGCGAGTCCCAGGAAACCCACTCCGCCGACTACAAGCAGTTCTGGGAGCGCCTGAACCGCGGCGAGTTCATGGCCGGACGTTTCAAGCGTATCGACAGCCACGGCCGCGTGGTATGGCTGGAGGCGACCTACAACCCGGTGCACGACACCCAGGACAAACTCTACAAGGTGGTGAAGTTCGCCACCGTGATCACCGATCAGGTCAACCGTGAAGAAGAGGTCAACGACGCGGCGGGAATCGCCTACGGCATTTCCCAGCAGACCGACACCGCCGCCCAGCGCGGCGCCCAGGTGGTCACCGACACGGTGCAGACCATGCAGCGCATCTCCGAACAGATGGGCTCGGCCTCCGAAGGCATCGAGGCGCTGGGCAAGCAGTCGGTATTGATCAGTACCATGGTGCAGACCATCGGCAGTATCGCCCAGCAGACCAACCTGCTGGCGCTCAACGCGGCCATCGAGGCCGCGCGTGCCGGTGAGCAGGGGCGGGGTTTCGCGGTGGTCGCCGACGAGGTTCGGCAATTGGCCAGCCGCACCAGCAAGGCCACCGAGGAGATCGTCGGCGTGGTGCAGGAAAACCAGAAGCTGGTCGACGCCGCCGTGAGCGACATGGCCAGCAGCCGCCAGCAGGCCGAAGCGGGGCTGGAATTGGCCAACCAGGCGGGCGACGTGATCGTCGAGATTCGTCAGGGCGCCAAGCAGGTGCTCGGCGCGGTGGAGCGCTTTGCCAGCCAGTTGAAATAAGCGCGGGGCCTGATGACGAGCCGCGCGTCTCGTCGTCAGGCCATCGGCGGCAACCGTCGCTTCACGGTGGTCTTCTTGACGATGGCGGTGTTGGTCAGCGCATAGACGTTGATGTGGTCGAGGATCTCGTCGAGCTGCTCCATCGAGCGTACGTGAAGCCGGGCGATAAAGCAGTCTTCGCCGGTGACCTTGTCGCACTCGGTGAATTGCGGCGTGGCCTGGATCTGCCGCTCCACTTCATGCAGCTGGCCGGGCAGCGGGCGAATGCGCACGATGGCCTGCAACTGATAGCCGAAGGCACGCGGGTCGACCTCTACGCCATAGCCTTGCAACACGCCTTTCTCTTCGAGCTTGCGCAACCGTTCGGCCACGCTGGGCGAAGACAGGCCGCTGATCTGTGCCAGCGCCTTGAGCGAGCGGCGGGAGTCTTCCATCAGCGCGTTGATCAGTTGCTGGTCTTTTTCATCGGTCATCATCGATCCAAAGGCATTTTGCGAAATATGCCTTGATACTAAAGTCTGCCTGCGGTTTTTGCCTCCGTTTTGCCATGGAGCGGCTGCACGTCGCTCGCCATACTTTGCGCACCACCTGAAGGAGCGTATCGATGGACAAGCAAACCCACAGAGGCACGCTGGAAATGGTCGCCGCCATGCTGATTTCCGGCACCATCGGCTGGTTCGTTCTGTTGTCCGGCTTGCCGGTTCTGGACGTGGTGTTCTGGCGCTGTGTATTCGGTGCGCTTACCTTGTTGCTGGTCTGCGCGCTGCTTGGCCACCTGCGCCCTGGCCTGCTGAACCGCGTTACCCTGATGTTGGCCGTAGTCAGCGGGGTGGCCATCGTCGGCAACTGGCTGCTGCTGTTCGCCTCCTATTCCCGCGCATCGATTTCCATCGGCACGGCGGTCTACAACGTGCAGCCGTTCATGCTGGTGATCCTGGCGGCGCTGTTGCTCGGCGAAAAACTCACCCTGCAAAAGCTCGCCTGGCTGTCGGTGTCTTTCTTGGGGATGCTGGCCATCGTCAGCGCCCACGACAACGTCGAGCAGGGGGGTGACGACTACCTGGTGGGCATCGCCTTCGCCCTCGGCGCCGCCTTTCTATACGCGGTGGCCGCATTGATCATCAAGAAGCTCAAGGGCGTGTCGCCGCACCTGATCGCGCTGATCCAGGTCAGCGTGGGCGTGCTGATGCTGGCGCCAGTGGCCGACCTCGCCACGCTGCCCAAGGGCGAGCAAACCTGGTCGATCCTGCTTACCTTGGGTGTGGTGCACACGGGCGGCATGTACGTGCTGCTGTACGGCGCCATCCAGAAACTGCCGACCGCGCTGACCGGCTCGCTGTCATTCATCTATCCGGTTGCGGCGATTGCGGTTGACTGGCTCGCTTTCGACCATCAACTGACCGCGCTGCAGTGGCTGGGCGTTGCCGCGATTTTGCTGGCGGCTGCGGGGATGCAGCAGGGGTGGCGTTGGTATCCGCGCCAAGGCGCTGGGCTCAGTCCGAAGCCCTGATCACCATCTTGATAAAACGCGATGGCACCTGAATCAGTTGCTTGTCCTCGGCAGTGCGTTTGAAGAGCAAGCTGTCGCCCATCAGCCACACCACGTGGACGTCCTTCAGTGAGCACTGGTTATCGAACGCCAGGGCCATTTGCGCATCGTTGTCGCAGTAGCTGCTATCCAGAACGATGCGCTCGGCCTGGTAGTTGCCCAGGCCGATGGCGCGTACGGTTTTGTCTGGCAACGCGGTTAAGAGCCCGCTGTAGAAGGCGATCAGCAGGGCAAAGAAGGTGGCGAAGTGCAGGGTGAAGCTCCAGCCTGCTACGAAGCTAATTGCACAAATTCCTCCTATTACGCTGATCAATACGGGTGTTCCATAAACTACAAAAGCGCGCAGCAGATCGTTGTCTATTCGATCGATGCCGGTGGCAGCGTCACGAATGATCAAGAAGGTGAATAACGCGACGATGATGTTTGGGACATAGGCCGACCAGATGTAGCGCAAAAAACTGTAGGCCCTCAGCTCCAGCAATTTCTGCAACAGCAGCCCTGCGATCAGGGTGATCAGCGCAGGAGCCAGAAACATCGCATGTTGAAAAAGCGATGTGTACGCGAATGTCATATACATCACGCATAGCGTGCTGGCAGCGAAGGGTGCGACGTAAACCAGGCCAATCAGAATGCCGACGAACCGGTAGGTCTGTGTGTCATTGGCCGGCCTTATATAGCGCAGTTCTTCCTTGATGGGCGGCGAGTTGACGAATCCATAGTGCAGCCAGGCGCCGGGCACCACCAGCAGAAGTACGTAAGTTCCGACCAGGACGAAGCCGAGCACGGCTGCAGCCAGCAGCAGCGAGGAAAACTGGAAGAGGTCGAAGGTCGGGTAGAAGCCGTGCCGGTTGAAATACAGCAGAAAGATCGCGAAGCCGAATAATGGCGGGCAGAATTTGGCGACGGGGGAGGCGTACCGGCTGAAAAAGCGCTGCGAACGTTCGATGACCAGATCGATCAGTTCGTCGCTGTCCATCGAGGGCTTATCCAGCCAGCGCGTCATACGGCTACTTCCTTGTTGGCACTGTGAGCGGGCCCATCAGTGGGCCCGCCATATGGGTTTTCGGCTGCAACGCCGAGCATCGCGCGGCGTCGTCATGGTGCAACTGCGCGGTCGATCCAGTCAGGCAGATCGGAACCGCCCAGCCTTCACAGCACTCAGTGCGGCGCTTGCCGTCGTGCCGTTTTCAGCAGGTCTTCCGGGCTGATATGGCCGACCACCTGGGTGGCGGCGCTGCCCGGTTGTGGCAGGTCGAGGATATGGCCTTTCATCTTGCCGATCACGTGCATCTCGCAGGGCTTGCAGTCGAACTTCAGGGTCAGTACTTCATCGCCGTGCACCAGTTGCATGGGCGCGACCTTGGTCTTCACGCCGGTCACGCCCTTGGCCTGCTTGGGGCACAGGTTGAAGGAGAAGCGCAGGCAGTGCTTGGTGATCATCACCGGCACTTCGCCTTCTTCTTCGTGGGCCTCGTAGGCCGCATCGATCAGTTGCACGCCGTGGCGATGGTAGAACTCGCGGGCCTTGTGGTTGTACACGTTGGCCAGGAACGACAGGTGCGACTCCGGGTACACCGGCGGCGGGTTGCTCTCGGCCTTGCGGCTGCCGCGTGGGTGGGCGGCCACGCGGGCTGCGGTCAGCGCTTCGATGGCCTCGCGGCGCAGGCTTTTCAGCTGCGAGTTGGGCACGAAGAACGCCTGGGGGGCGTCCAGCTGCACGCCCTGGGCGTGGTAGATGGTGGTGCCCAGCTGGGTGAGCAGGTCGCGCAGGCCTTCGAGGGCCTGTTCCGGCTTGTTGGCGACACCGAACGGGCCGGGCAGGGCGACCTCGACGCTGATGCCTTCTTCGCTGGTGGCGGTGAGCGTGAGTGCAGCTTCGCGCAACTCGGCCTTCCAACTGACGCCGATACGGCGTTCGGCGCTGGTGCGTTGCAGCGCCTGCTGCCAGTTGTGGTCGAGGTTGCGCGAGAGCGGATGATTGGGGCGCAGGCGGAACATGCCCTCAGGCATTTCGTTGGGCTCGACGCGGTAGCGGTAGCGCTTCTCGCCGTCTTCCTCGAACTCCGCCTTCAGCTCGGCGATGTTGGCGCGGAAACCGACCACCTCGCGCTTGACCAGCACGTTGAGGCCGTCGCCGTTGGACAGCGGCTCATGGGTGACGGCGATCAGGTCGCGCTTGTTGACCTTTTCGACCTGGCCTACCAGCAATCCGGTGAAGGTTGGCGAGTCGAAGGCGCCGATATCCACCTTGCGCTCGGTGACGAAGTAATCGGTGCTGCCGCGATGGAAGGTCTTGTCCGGGTCGGGTACGAAGAAGTGCGCGGTACGGCCGCTGGAGGCACGTGCCAGGTCCGGGCGGTCTTCGAGGATGGCGTCGAGTTCGCGGCGGTAGTGGGCGGTGATGTTCTTCACGTAGGCCACATCCTTGTAGCGGCCCTCGATCTTGAACGAGCGCACGCCGGCCTCGACCAGGGCGCGCAGGTTGGCGCTCTGGTTGTTGTCCTTCATCGACAGCAGGTGTTTCTCGTAGGCGATCACGCCGCCCTTTTCATCCTTGAGGGTGTAGGGCAGGCGGCAGGCCTGGGAGCAGTCGCCGCGGTTGGCGCTGCGCCCGGTCTGCGCATGGGAGATGTTGCATTGGCCGGAGAACGCCACGCACAGCGCGCCGTGGATGAAGAACTCGATGGCGGCATCGGTTTCATCGGCGATGGCGCGGATTTCCTGCAGGTTCAGCTCGCGGGCCAGCACCAGCTGGGAGAAGCCGGCCTGGTCGAGAAACTTGGCCCGGCCCAGGGTGCGGATGTCGGTCTGGGTGCTGGCATGCAGTTCGATCGGCGGAATGTCCAGGTCCAGCACGCCCAGGTCCTGCACGATCAACGCATCCACGCCGGCGTCGTAGAGCTGATGGATCAGCTTGCGGGCCGGCTCCAGCTCGTCGTCATGCAGGATGGTGTTGATGGTGGTGAAGATGCGCGCGTGGTAATGACGGGCGAACTCCACCAGCCTGGCGATATCGCTCACCTCGTTGCAGGCGTTGTGCCGGGCACCGAAGCTCGGGCCGCCGATGTAGACGGCGTCGGCGCCATGCAGGATGGCCTCGCGGGCGATCTCGACGTCGCGGGCAGGGCTGAGCAGTTCCAGGTGGTTCTTGGGCAAGGACATGGTTTTTTCTTTATCAGGCGACACGGGCAAGGGGCGCATTGTACCGGGCTGCCGCCGCCTCGGCACCCGCGATGTGCCGGACGGCTGGCGAGGCTGTCGGCGGCAGGGCATCTGTGGGAAAGTAGCGGCCTTTTTTCAGAGGGGCGTTTGCGATGGATAACAGAGGGCTCGAAAAGCTCGATCAGTTGTTGCTCAAGTACGGCAACGACGACTCGATTCTTTCCGCCAGCGAGCTGGACGGCTATTTCGCGGCCATCGTGTCCGGCCCGCGGCAGGTCGACCCCGGCACCTGGTATCCCCACATCTGGGCTGAGCAGTTGCCCAAATGGGCCAACGACAAGGAAGGCGAGCGCTTTACCAAGCTGGCCGTCGAGCTGATGAGCGAAGCCGCCTATATGCTTGGCGAGGAGCCCGATGACTACGAGGCGATCTTCCTGGCGGACGACAAGGGCAAGGGTGAAAAACTCATCGTCTCGCAATGGTGCGCGGGTTACCTGCGCGGCGCCCAGGTGGCCGGCTGGATCGACGCCGAGCTGCCCGACGTGCAGGCGGCCGCCCTGGCGAGCATCACCCTGCACGGTAGTGAAGAGGGTGTGGAGGCGCTCAACGCCATGTCCGACGAGGCGTATGACGCCTCGGTCGCCAGCGTCGAACCAGCAGCGCTGGCGCTCTACGACTACTGGCAGCAGCATCTGGAGCCACTGCTGCCGGTACGCCGGGAAGAGACCAAGGTCGGCCGTAACGACCCCTGCACCTGCGGTAGCGGCAAGAAGTACAAGCAGTGCTGTCTGCGTGCCTGAAACCGCTCATTCAGGATGAGCAGGGCGCGGCAGCGGCTCATTACCGCTGCCGAACAGCTCCACGGCATCCTGCATTTCCAGCCACCAGCTCTCCTGCCAGCGCAGCAGCTGCAGCTGCTGGTCATGGGTGCTGAGCTGGTGACGCTGCGGTTTGCCCGCATGGCCGAGCTGCGAAGCCAACACGCAGTTGCACAGCCAGTCGTGGAGGCGAGCGGCGCGGCCTGGCGGGCTGTGATGGCTGAGCTGAAGCACGTTGCGCAGATCGATCATCGCCTGGGGTGACGCCTCGTTACCGAACAGGATGCCGCTGGGCTTGCAGTGGTAGAGCAGCGCCGCCTGGCTATCGGAAAAGCACAGCACCGCACAGATGGCCTCTGCACAGAACCACAGGCGCCCATCGGCGCTGGCGTGAACGGCGATTGGCCGCCCCTCGAAGTGAAATGATCTTGCGTAGTTCATGGCACCTCCTTGTGCATGATCAGCGTCACAGCGCCCGTGATGAAACCATGAATTTAATTTATAATTAAACCGTATGTTCA
The DNA here is from genome assembly GCF_031119625.1 of Pseudomonas sp. G34. GTDB lineage: Bacteria > Pseudomonadota > Gammaproteobacteria > Pseudomonadales > Pseudomonadaceae > Aquipseudomonas. The sequence continues at coordinate 15,759 of NZ_JAVHZV010000011.1, read as the reverse complement.
ATCAAGCATGGAAGCGGAATTTAACGTCCGCCCATGACCGAGAAAACCGAATTTGCCCAGCGCCTGCGCGATGCCATGCTCGCCGCAGGCTACCCTGATCGTCCCGCCGTGCTGGAGCGGGAGTTCAACTCCCGCTACTGGGGGCGCTCGGTGACGTTCCAGGCCGTGTCGCGATGGCTGCGCGGCGAGGCCATTCCCTCCCAGGACAAATTGCAGGTGCTGGCCGACTGGCTGCGTGTCGAACCGCAGGCGCTGCGTTTCGGCGAGCGCGCAGCCATGGCCGTGCGCGAGCAGCGCGGCCGCTGGGAAGATCCGCAGTTCTACCCCGAGCGAGAAGCCATCGAAGCCTTTCTCGCCCTGCCTGCCGGGCAGCGCAAGGTGGTGCGTGATGTGATCATGACCTTCGCGCAGACAGCCAAGCGCCCGGATACCGCCGAGTAAGGCAGTTGCCCTCAGCGTGAAACGCCCATTGGTGGCAACTGAGCCGATATCGCTGAATGGACATTGGCCAAAGGTGGCGCGGTGCCTGGGATGGAAACGGGCCGCTGGGGGCTTCATCACGGCCCGCTGACCGCTCTGCCGGAGTCGACCGACTCCAGCAGCCCTCGCCCCGCTCTAGTTCAACAACTCGCCAAATGCCTTGTCCGCTTCCAGCACGGCGGGCAGGGCGTCGAACAGCTTGGCCAGATCCACTTCCTCGAACAGCGGGCCGTCCAGATCCTGTTTGGCAGCATCGCTCAGGCCATGGGCCTCCAGGCTTTCCTCGACGTGGATGGCCTGGGCCACCAGGCGCGCATACTGGCCGTCGCCCGGCGTCTGGGACGGTTTGTTCTGGTAGGCGATGGCGTTCTGGATCAGCGCCGGTAACTGCCAGCGGCGTGCCAGCTCGGCGCCGACTTCCGGGTAGCCGAAGCCCAGCTGCATGGTTTCCTCGGCGGCGTGGGCCGCGGCTTCACGTTGCGGGTGGCGGTTCAGGCGCCGGGCGAAGTCCGGGGCGCCGGTCTGGATCAGCAACTCGCCGATGTTGTGCATCATTCCGCAGGTAAAGGCGGCGTCCGCGTCGAGCTTGAGCTGCTTGGCCAGGGCGCGGGCGATGCTCGCCACGCGGAAGCTGCGCAGCCAGAACTTTTTCAGGTTGAAGCCGGTATCGACCTTGAAGGCACCGGTCATCGCCGAAGCCAGCACCAGGGTGCGCAGGGTGTTGAAGCCCAGGCGCATGGCGGCGTCCTCGACGCTGCTGGCATCGCGCGAGCCGCGAAAGCGCGCCGAGTTGGCCAGGCGCAGTACCTTGGCGGCGACCACCGGGTCACGCTCGATATTACGCGCCACGCTTTCCAGGTTGGTGGTGGGGTTGTCGAACTGCTGGATCAGATCCTGGGCGACCTTGGGGACGGTGGGCAGGGTGTGCAATTCGGCGAACAGGCTGGCGATATCCATATGAAGCTCCTGGGGGAAAACCGGGGGACTATATGGAGTTTCAGCATAGCCGCGCTGTTGGCGCGTGCCAGCTCTACAGCTGGGTTTTCGCCTCGGCAAACGAGATTGCCGACGAGAAAAAACCCGGTGTTTCAACGCCAGGCCGTGCTCAGCCGAGGGCCGCAGCCTCATCGCTGACCACCTGGTTGCGGCCCGCGCGCTTGGCCGCATAGGTGCGTCTGTCGGCGGCGTTCATCAGCTCGTCCAGGCGCTCGCCGTCCTGGCCGAGGCTGGCCACGCCGGCGCTGAGGGTCATCTGCATGGGCGTCCCCTTCACGTACAGAGGCGTGCTGGCCAGGCATTCGCGCAGTTCCTCGGCGATTGCGGCGGCCTGGGCGGCGGTGGTATTGGGCAGCAGGGCCGCAAACTCCTCGCCGCCGAGCCGGCACAGCAGGTCGGTGGTGCGCAGGCGCTGCGACAGCACATAGGCGAAATGGCGCAGGGCCTGGTCACCGATTTCATGGCCGAAGCGGTCGTTGATCTGCTTGAAGTGGTCGATATCCAGGTAAACCAGGGCCAGCGGCGCGTCGTTGCGCTGGGCGTGGCCACGCTCGCGGGCGAAGACCTCGGTCAGCTTGGAGCGGTTCGCCAGGCCGGTGAGGTAGTCGGTGCTGATCAGTTCGATCAGGCGCTTCTCGGTCTGGGCGCGGGTGTGTTCGTAGGTGTGCGAGAAGATGGTGATGGCCAGGGTGGCCATACCGATGTCGAGCAGAAAGCCGAGATTGTCGCTGGGGTTTTTCTCGGTGTAGTACTGGGTGTACAGGTACAGGCCGAGGCTGACGAACAGGATCGAGCCGAGCAGCCCCAGGCGCAGGCCGAGCAACAGGTAGAGGATGATCGGGATGGTCTGGATCCAGGCGAAGATACCCACCGAGGTATTCGGGTTGGCCAGGGTTGCCATCATCACGCCGAGAAAGGGCACCAGATAGACGATGGTCAGGGGGCGCAGGTAGCGAGTGCGCTCGACCACCACCAGCATGTACAGCGACAGCAGCGTGTAGACCACCTCGATGCTCACCAGCAGCCACAGCCCGCGGGTGGCATTGAAGATCGAGAACAGCACACCGAAACACATGGTCACCCAGAGCAGGGTCTTGAACATCCTGCGCCGGGACTGATCGTTGTGATCGATTGGAGCCAGCATCGAAACGTCCTTCGGGTCGCCTTGGCGCACGCCGTTGTCGGCGTGTCCTGGCGGCTGCGCCGTTTGGTAGGAGAGGGGAAGTGAGTATGGGGGCAATTCTGCACGAAGCTGGCCCTGTGCTACTAGGGATATTTGCGCGTGCGCACGCTGCTCGAGGCCTGTGCATCGCCAGCGTCGCGGCCTGGCGTCGCCGAAGCTTTCACCAGTAGCTGCTTGCCCAGGGCCCGGCCGCTATGGGGGCGTGGGGGAGCAGTCGTGGTGTTGGCTGGCCTGGTCTATCGGCACCATCGAGTGACGCGTGTCGATCAAGCCCGGCCTGCCCAGGCTTGATCGCTGCCGTTCACACCAGCGTCGCGCCCCGGGCGTTGACGAAGATCGAATAGAGCGCGTGGCTGCTGGCCATGAACAGGCGATTGCCTTTCTCACCGCCAAAGCACAGGTTGGCGCAGCGCTCCGGCAAGGCGATATGGCCGATGGCCTTGCCTGCGCTGTTGAACACCCGCACGCCGTCGAGCTTTTCCGGCTCGCTTTCTGGTGAGCCGTTGCTGCCCCAGCCGCACCACAGGTTGCCGAATTCATCGCACTTGATGCCGTCCAGGGCACCGGTGTCGGTGGCTTCGATGTGTTTGCGGCGCTGGCCGAGGGTGCCGTCGTCGTTCACCGGGTAGGCCCAGACCAGACGGTTGGGCTTGGCACGCCCTTCGACGATGTACAGCGTCTTCTCGTCCGGCGAAAAACAAAGGCCATTGGGGCCGCCCAGGTCGTCGGCCACGCGGCTGACCTGGCCGCTGTCGCCGTCGATGCGGTAGACGCCATGGGGCAGCTCGGGCTCGATCTTGTAGCCCTCGTAGAAGTTGCCGGTCTGGAAGGGTGGGTCGGTGAACCACACCGAGCCATCGCGCTTGACTACCACGTCGTTCGGCGAGTTGAAGCGCTTGCCGTCGAACTTGTCGGCCAGCACGGTGATCCGCCCGTCGTGTTCGGTACGGGTGATGCGCCGCCCCAGCTCCTGGGTGGTAGAGCCTTCGCAGGCGATCAGGCGGCCCTGGGTGTCGCGCACCAGGCCGTTGGCATAGTTCGACGGTTGGCGGTAGACGCCCAGGGTCTGGCTGATCTCGTCCCAGCGCATGATGCGGTTGTTGGGAATGTCGCTGACCAGCAGATAGCGGCCGTCACCGAACCATACCGGGCCTTCGGCCCAGCGCAGGCCATCGGCGAGCTTCTCCACGCTGGCATTGAACAGGCGCAGTTGCAGGAAGCTGTCATCGAGCGCCTTTACGGCATTGTCCGGGTAGCGCAGGCCAAGCGGTTGGGCGGCGCTGGCCAGTTGCGGCAGCAAGGAGCCGGCGCCTGCGGCAGCGGCGGAGCAGAGCAATGAGTGCTTGAGAAAGCGGCGGCGTGAATGGCCAGGTTGCGGGGTGTCGTTCATGTCATGTCCCTTCTTGTTATTGTCGGGCCGAAACGGCGCTAACAACCTACAAGATGTACGACAACCATGGAAGACCTTATCGTGGCTTCAGGGAGAGTGCCGACAGAGTATCTATATATCTAATTGATATTTAACTATTTTTATCGATGGTGCAGCGCTTGATGGGTGCCAATAAGCCCCTTGGTTATCCGATGACTTGTTGATTGGCCACTGCAGTCGCGGTGGCCACAAGCGTTGGAGGGTCAGGCGAACACGAAGTACTTGCGCACGGTTTCGACCACTTCCCAGGTGCCTTTCATGCCTGGCTCGACGACGAAGATATCGCCGGCCTTGAGGTGGATCGGCGCCATGCCGTCCGGGGTGATGATGCAATAGCCTTCTTGGAAGTGGCAGTACTCCCATTTCACGTATTCCACCCGCCATTTACCGGGGGTGCAGATCCAGGTACCCATGATCTTGCTGCCGTCGTCGCTGGTGTAGGCGTTGAGGTTGACCGTGTGCGGGTCGCCCTCGAGACGCTCCCATTTGCAGGCGTCGACGACGGGCATTGGCTGGGTGTCGCGCAGTACGGTAATCGGTTTGTTGGCCATGAGCGGCTCCTGGTGTTGGACGAAGGTGGTTCACCTTAGGGCCCGTGCTGACTCCCCGGTTGTCTGGGGTCGACATGGGCGTGCGTATTCGCGCTGCCGGCTCAGGCCTCAGGCCGGCAAGGCGGGGCGGGCGCGCAGGGTGAAACCGGCATGCACCACCAGCGTGGCGATTACCAGCGCACCGCCGTACAGCGTGGCCTGGGCTGGCACCTCGCTCAGGAAATACCAGACCCACAGGGTGCCCAGCACGCTTTCCAGCAGGTAGAACAACGCCACCTCGGCGGATGGCAGGTAGCGCGTCGCGCTGTTGATCAGCAAGGTGGCCAGCGGCATCTGCAGCAGCCCCATCATCCCCAGCGCCAGGTAGCTGGCCTGATCGAGCCCGAAGGGCTGCGCCTTGGGCAGGGCGATCAGCGCGGCGACCAGCCCGCCAAGGGCGATCAGCGGCATGCGGGCCAGGCTGGAATGGCGGCGCAGCAAGGTGAGGTTGGCGCCCAGCGCCAGCGAAGACAGCAGCGCATAGCCGTTGCCCAACAGGTCGCTGGTGGAGAAGGAGCCGGCGAATACCAGCACGATGCCCAGGGTCGCTACGCCGATCGCCAGCCAGGTGCGTAGCGCCACTGCTTCACGCAGGAAGAAGCGCGTGAACAGTGCGGCGAACAGCGGCGCCGTGCTGAGAATGACCACCACGTTGGCTACCGTGGTGTGGATGACCCCCAGCACGAAGAAGATCGAGATCAGTGCCAGCAGCACGGCCGAAACGGCACTGGGTAGCGGCTTGGCGCCCAGGCTTGCCCGGCTTCTGGCTGACAGCGAGAAGGCGCCCAGGGCGATGAACATCAGCAGCCCGCGCCAGAACACGATGCTCCAGCCATCGGCGTTCACCAGGCGCACCAGCAGGCCATCGAAGCTGAGCAGCACGATGCCGCTGGTGACCAGCAGCAGGCCGCGCGCTGAGTCTTTCATCCCGGCTCTCCTTGTGGTTATTGAACCCTGTCTGGATGATCGCCCCACTTTGGCGCATTGGCCTGCCCAGATACGTCGCCCGGGAGGGTGTTCACGACCTCGCCACAGGCCGGCGGAACTGCCGCCGGGTTTCTGCAGCCAGGCCGGAACTTGTAATTTTGTCGTTCACTCCAATATATCGATTCAGCGGCGCCGGGCGCCGCGCGGCACCTTGAACAGGGATGTGCATTTCTCTATTGCTCAAGCGAGGCACCCATGAATTCCGACGAGCAAACCCTGATCGATGGCCTGTTCACCCGCCTGCAAGAGGCCGAGCACGAGGGCGGGCTACGCGATGCCGACGCCGAGGCGCAGATCAGGCGTCATCTGGCCCGGCAACCTGCGGCGCCGTACTACATGGCCCAGGCCTTGCTGATTCAGGAGGCCGCGATCAAGCGCCTGGACCAGCGCGTGCGGGAACTGGAAGCCCAGACGGCCGATGCGCAGCGCCAGCGCTCCGGCAGTGGCGGCTTTCTTTCCGGGCTGTTCGGTGGCGGCCAGCCGGCCAATGCGCCGCAGCCGAGCCAGCGGCCGAGCGGCTGGGGCGAAACGCGTTTTTCCCAGAATGCTCCGGCTGCGGCGGCCGCACCGGCGGCCATGCCTGGCGCGGCGCCGGTGGTGCAGGGTGGTGGTTTCATGCGCGGCGCATTGCAGACCGCAGCCGGTGTGGCCGGTGGGGTCGTGGTGGCGGATCTGCTGACCAGCATGTTCCATCACAACCAGCCGCAAGAGATCGTCGAAGTGATCCGCGAAGACGCGCCCATGCAGGACAGCTTCGCCAGTGACCTGGGTGATGCACCGTACGCCAGCAACGAAGCTATCGATAACAACGACATCGACACCGATGCCTTCGACAGCTCGGACTTCTTCGACGACGACAGCATGTTCAGTTGAGGCCCGGCTGGCGCGCCAGCTAGCCCGCCAGCAGCTCGGCATTGGCGGTGCGATCGACCAGGCGCAGGCGGTCGCGCCCGCCGCGCTTGGATTGGTACAGCGCCACGTCGCCCTGTTCGATCAGCGCCGCCAGGCTGGCCGGGGGCTGGTCGTACAGACTGGCACCGATGCTCAGGGTCACCGCTTCGGGCGTGGCGAACGCCTGCGCAGCGGCGCTCTGAAACTGCTGGCGCAGCAGGTCAGCCAGGTCGGTGATGCGCTGGGGGGACGCATCCCGGAGCAGTATCACGAATTCATCGCCACCCAAGCGCGCCGCCAACGCCCCTTCGGGCAAGGCCCGGCGAATCATTTCGCCCAGCACCACCAGCAACCTGTCGCCGGCCGCGTGGCCATGCAGGTCGTTGACCTGTTTGAAGTTGTCGATATCGATCAGCAGCAGCGCGCCGGGGTGTGCAGCGGATACACCGTTGAGCAGGCGTGGCGCCCGTGCCTCCAGGGCGCGGCGGTTGTACATGGCGGTCAACGGGTCGCGCGCGGCCAGGCGCTCGATGCGCTTCTCGCGGCGATAGCGCACGGTGCCGGTCATCGACAGGGCGATCAGCATCAAGGCCATCACGCCTTCCACCAGCGATATCTGAATGATCTCGCCGCGAAAAGCGGCCAGATCGATCAAGGTGCCGGGCATCAACACCGGAATGGTCTTGGCGATATAGAACAGCCCATGGCCCAGTAGCACGAAGCGCAGCTGAGCCGCCCCGGCGCCCAGTGAGGTGCCCTGCGGGCGCAGCAGGAAGCTGGCCCGGATGGTGATCAGGGCGATCAGCAGCGAATTGACCAGCAGCATGATCTTCGACCACTCAGGGCCTTCCGGCAGCAGCAACATCGCAAGCCAGATCACCACCACCAGCAACCAGGCAGGCGATAGCCGCGTTTCGGTAAAGCGCGCCACGCCGGCGAAGAACAGCCAGTGCGAAATGATCAGCAGGCCGTTGGCGAACCAGATGCCGACCAGCAGCAGGCCGCTGCTGCGCAGCAGGGCGAGGGTCGAGCCGATACTGATGAGGGCAAAACCGGCGCTCCAGAACAGCAGCGCTGGCTCACGAACGGTTTGCCACTCGATGGCCAAGTACAACGAGGCCGCCAGGGCCAGGGCGATGGTGATCGTCAGCATGGTTAGGGGGTCGAGCGCCATGTTGTGCTGGGCCTGGGTAGATAAGGGTCGGAAGCCAATGGTATGGGTTTGAGCGTAGCCGGCAGGCGTGAAAATGGTTGGCTGGGCGTGGGCCATGAACGACCTTCGAGCTACGGCCTGCCGTGCCTGGGCGGCCGCTCAGCCGGCCCGTGGCCTGACCGTCAGGCTGATCATGCGCGTGACCACCAGACCGATGTACATCACCCCGGCGAACTGCTCGAGCATCACCAGCGCGCGGGCGAAGGGCCGTAACGGGGTGATGTCACTCAGGCCAACCCCCGACAGCACGGTAAAGCTCAGGTACAGCAGTTCCATCCAGGTGCGTGGTGCCTCCGGGTTGATCTGCGCCCCGAAGCTGCCAGGGCTGAGCAATTGGCACACCGAAAAGGCATGGGCGAAGGCCCAGGCCAGCAGGGTGAAGGTGGCACCCACGGCGAACAGCTCGTCGGTGCTGGCGCGCTGGTCTTCCATCATGTAGGCGATCAGCCCGCCAGCGGCATAGAAATAGAAGCTCGACTCCAGCGCCGCCAGCAGGATCGACAGCGCGGTGTTGCTCTCGAACTCCACGGCCACGGTCAGCGCCAGGATGCACGCCGCCTGGGTGAAGGCGATCCACTGGATGTTCGGGCTGCTGCGCACCATGCGCAGCGACATCACCAGCACCACGATGCCAAAGGCGCCGACGATGGCCCGCCCCTCGGACAATTGCTCCATGAAGGGGTAGAGCACGATGCCCAGCAACTGCACGAACAGCAGGCTGGCGGATGGGTAGCGGAGCAGGTAGCTGTAAGCCTTGGGCATCAGAGTCGACCGGGCGGGGGAATTGGGCAGCGGGGGCGCCATTTTGCCGGGCAGTCTAATGGATCGCCAGCGCGGCGTAAGCTGCCGTTCGCCGCGATTAGTTCCAGCGCCGTGGGGGATTTCAGCTATGATCCGCGACCCTCGAAAACACCTCCGTCATGGCCAGGTTCCGATGCCCGTCAATGCCCTTTATACGGACCTGTCCGACTATTACGACCTGATGTGCGCCGACATCGACTACCAGGCGCAAAGCCACGCCGTGCAGCGCCTGCAGCAGCTGTTCGGCAACGGCGGCACGCGGCACCTGGATCTGGCCTGTGGTACCGGCCCCCACGTGCGCCACTTTCTCGATGCCGGCTTTCACAGCAGCGGCCTGGACATCAACCAGCCGATGCTCGACAAGGCCGCCATTCGCTGCCCCGAGGCACATTTTGCCGTGCAGGACATGTGCAGGTTCAGCCTCGCCGAGCCGGTCGACCTGATCACCTGCTTTCTCTACTCGCTGCACTACAGCGCGACCACCGAGCGGCTGGCGGCCTGCATCGCCCAGGTGCATCGAGCGTTGCGGCCCGGCGGCCTGTTCTGCTTCAACGCGGTGGACCGCACCCGTATCGACAATCGCCTGTTCGCCGCGCACACCGTGCAGAATGCGGCGGGGCATTTCACCTTCAGTTCCGGCTGGCATTACAGCGGCGCGGGCGAGCAGCAGGCTTTGCGCCTGCGCATCGACAAGATCGCGGGCGACGAAACCCTGACCTGGCACGACGAGCACCCCATGGTCGCGGTGAGCTTCGCCGAGCTGCAGGCGCTACTGGAGCCGCAGTTCGACGTGCATGTGCTGGAGCACGACTACCAGAAGATCCTGCCGATCAGCCAGGGTGCCGGCAACGCGCTGTTTGCCTGCGTGAAGCGCTAGCAGGCTGGCTGGACCTTGTGCGCGCCGGTAAGGCGCCCGGTGCTGTTCCAGGGCCTGCCAAGGCGCATTTCGAGCGGCCCGCAAGGTCTGCTGGGGCTGGCCTGTAAAACGGCCTTTTTGTGTCGAGGCGCGCCCTGCTTTTAACCTCATCTGCTGGAGGCGTAGTGCTGTAATGCTCTGACGGTCCAGCACGACGTCTGTGTACCCGAGCGGAGTCGATCGCGTCACCCCTGAGCAGATGGACCCGTTCGTCAAGGACCTCACCGCCTATCGGCTGGAGCAGGTGATGGGCGACTGGCGTCCTCGCGACGAGATTGTCGATACCGCCATGTCGCGCCTGTGCAAGCGCTGGGAATCAACGAAATCGGCGGTCTGCCCGCTCTGGTCGGGCGCTGAGGCTGCAAGCGTCACACCGCCTCGGCAAGCGGCGGTGCGACGGCCTGCCGGCGGGTGATAGTTCTGCTTCGACGAATCGGATCCACAAGGTGATTTCATGAGCGACAAGCAAACAAAAGATGCTCGGCCGCTACGCAGCGCCCGCTGGTTTCGCAAGGATGACCTGCCTGGCTTCGTGCATCGCTCAACCCTGGCGGCCGCCGGCTGGAGTCGCGAAGACCTGATGACGCGGCCGGTGGTCGGCATTCTCAACACCTGGTCCGATATCAACCCGTGCAATCTCAATCTGCGCACGCTTGCCGAGGAGGCGCGGGTGGGGATTCTCGAGGCGGGCGGTATCCCGTTCGAGGTGCCGCTGATGTCGATCAGCGAGAACATCATCAAGCCGAGCTCCTTCCCGTTTCGCAACCTGCTGGCCATGGAGGCCGAGGAGACCATTCGCGGCTATCCGTTCGATGCGCTGGTGCTGCTCGGCGGCTGTGACAAGACCCAGCCAGCCCTGCTGATGGGGGCCGCCAGCGCAGGCGTGCCGTTCATCTTCCTGGCCAGCGGCCCGGCCACCCCTCGCTCGGCGACTGGCGGCAACCTGGCCAACGCCACCGGCGTCTGGCGGCTGGTCGACCAGCTGCGTGCGGGAGAGCTTTCCGCGGGCGATTTCGCCGCGTTCGAGCGCAGCGTGATGGGCACCGCCGGGCACTGCGCGGAAATGGGCACCGCGTCGTCGATGGCGGTGATCTGCGAGGCCCTGGGGGTGTCGCTGCCCGGCAGCAGCCTGGTGCCGGCGGTCGACCGCCGTCGTCATCAGCTCGCCCGCGAGGTGGGGCGTCGTAGCGTGCGCCTGGCCACCGATGGCAGCCCGCGCCCGAGCGAGGTGCTCGATGCGCGCGCCTTCGACAATGCCATCACCCTGCTGTGCGCGGTTGGCGGCTCGACCAACGTCATCATTCACCTGCTGGCGCTCGCCGGGCGCGTCGGCGTACCGCTGACCCTGGAGCGCTTCGACGAGATCGCCAGACGCGTGCCGTTGATCGCCAACGTCCAGCCCGCCGGCGAACACCTGACCGAGCGGCTGATGGCCGCCGGTGGCGTACCAGCCCTGCTCAAGACCCTCGAGCCCCTGCTGCATCTCGATGCACGCAGCGTCGACGGCCGCACCCTCGGCGAGATCATCGAGACGGCGCAGGTCTGCGACAGCGATGTGATCCGCCCGCTGGACAAACCGGTCAAGCCCGGCGAGACCCTGGTGGTGGTCAAAGGCAACCTGGCGCCGGACGGGGCGGTGATGAAGACCTGTGCGGCGGACCCCAGGCTGTTCCGTCATCGCGGCCGGGCGGTGGTGTTCGAAGACGTGCAGACGATCGCCGACCAGATCGACAATCCCGACCTCGGCATCGACGAGAACAGCGTGCTGATCCTGCGCAATGCGGGGCCGGTGGGCGCGGCGATGCCGGAGTGGGGCATGCTGCCCTTGCCGCGTCACTTGATGGCGCGCGGCGTGCGCGACATGCTGCGCATCTCGGATGCGCGAATGAGCGGCACTGCCTATGGTGCCGCCGTGCTGCACGTGTCTCCCGAGGCAGCGGTCGGCGGACCGCTGGCCCTGGTGCAAAATGGCGACATCATCGAGCTCGACATCGCCGAGCGGCGACTTGAGCTTTGCGTCGACCCGGCGGAACTCGAGCGGCGCCGCCAGGCCTGGCAGCCGCCGCTGTCCCGGCACGTGCGTGGCTACCGCAACCTGTACAACCAACACATCGAGCAGGCCCATCTGGGCTGCGACTTCGATTTTCTCCGTGGCGCCAACGAGGAAACCCTGCCTGAAGGGCTTTTCGATGGCTGGGTAGGGGGCTGGTAGGACTTCAATATGAGCATTCTTTATCGATCCGACGCCGCACGCGCCCCCGCCTGGGTGCGCTACTTCGCCGAACATGCTCCGGACCTCGACTTCCGGGTCTGGCCCGATGCCGGTGACCTCGACGAGGTCGAATACCTGATCGCCTGGCAGGCACCGGCGGATTTCATCGCCCAGCTACCGCGGCTGAAGGTGTTCTTCTCCTCGGGAGCCGGTGTCGATCATGTCGATTTTTCCGCCATCCCCGCGCACGTGCCCATCGTCAGGATGGTCGAGCCAGGGATCATCGACGGCATGGTGGAGTATGTGTCCCTCTGCGTGCTGGCCCTGCACCGCGACTTCTTCGACTATCTGCAGGCGAAGGCGGCGCGTAGCTGGGCCCCGCTGAAGGTGCTGCCGGCCTCGGCGCGCACCATCGGGGTGATGGGCATGGGCTCGCTTGGCAGCGCCGTTCTGCAGCGGCTGGCGAGCTACGGCTTCGACCTGCGCGGTTGGAACCGCTCGCGGCGTGAGCTGCCGGGCGTGGAGAGTTTCGCCGGCGCGGAGCAGCTGCAGCCCTTTCTCGCCGGCTGCGATGTGCTGATCTGCCTGTTGCCGCTCACCCCGGCGACCCGGGGCATCCTGAATCGCGAGCTGTTTTCGCGGCTGCCTGCCGGCGCGGCGCTGATCAATGTCGGGCGCGGTTCGCACCTGGTCGACGCCGACCTGCTCGAGGCGCTGGATTCCGGGCAGCTGTCGCGCGCGATTCTCGACGTGACCGAGCCCGAGCCGCTGCCTGTGGAACATCCTTTCTGGGCCCATCCGCGGGTATTTCTGACCCCCCATGTGGCGAGCATGACCCAGCCGGAATCGGCCGCGCCGATCCTGCTGGAGAACCTGCGTCGACATCAACGCGGCGAGCCGCTCGAGGATGCCATCGACCGCTCTCGCGGTTATTGAAACGCGGCCCATGGCGGTGCCGCGATTTCCATGCAGCACGCCAGCGAGGACACTCCGCAAGGCATGGCAACGGGCGTTCCTCACCGGACGCCGGTTTTGCGTTGATGCCGGGCGCACTTTCACGCACCTTGGTTGGCTGCGCAATTAGTGAAGGGTCGGTGTAAGCCGTTCGGCAACCAGCTGACGAGCCTGGTGGGCCAGCTGATCCAGGTGATAGTCGCGCTGCTTCTCGGCTTCGCTCATGGCCTTCTTGCCGTTTTGTTTGAGCAGGTACGCGTGGATCTGCCGCACCTCGGTGGACTGGAATACCGGCGTCAGATCCTGCACGGCCCGGGCAATGCCGCGCCGGCGATGGCTGGCGGCCACGGCCATATAGGCGAGGGTGCAGGCGGCTGCGTTGTCCTGGCCAAGATCACCGAATTGGTGACGGTATTCACCGAAATCACCCTCTGCGACCACAAGCGCGAAGACTTCGCCACGTTCGAGTCCAACATCCACCTGGTTGACGAAGTGCTCGAATGCCACCTGATCAGTGGCGGCTACGACTACCTGGTGCGCTTCATGACCCGCAGCATCCAGCACTACCAGTACATGATGGAAGTGTTGCTGGACAAGAACATCGGCATCTCCAAGTACTTCAGCTACATCGTCATCAAATCCCCGGTGCACAAGGATGGCGTGCCCCTGCGCAAGCTGCTGAGCCAGCAGTAGGGCGCTCAGCTGGCAGCGCTTTTCACCTTTGCCGCCAGTACGGCCGCCTGGATCGCCGCCAGGCTGTGCTTGGCCGCTGGCGACTCGAACAGCGCGCTTTCGACCAGCGTGTAAAAGCGCTCGCCGTTGTGCAGGGTGAACTCCACGAAGGCCAAGTGCTCGCTCCATGAGCGATAGCGCCGCACCATGAACAGGCTGTGCTTCGAGGTCACAGAGTGCAGGCTGCTCAGCGGTATCTGCCGATGGCCGCTTTCGCTGGCAAAGATCAGTTCATCGTTGTGAATAGAGGCCGTCCCGGCCTTGTTCAACCGCCGCCATTCCAGCGCGAACCGCCACCCCATAAGCAGCAAGCAGCCGCCGACCAGCAGAAGCTCAGGCAGCCGCGTGGTTGGCGCCTTGAACAGCACCAGGCCACCGATTGCCAGGAGAATGGCCAGGGTGATGGAGCGGTAGAAGTACACGTTGTGAAAATCGGGGAAGGTCAGAAAACGGATGTCCATGGCGCTATTCCTTGGCTGCGCACTGGGCGAGTGCGCACAGTGCTGGGCTGATCCTGCGGTATCTGTACCCGAGCCCGACTGCAACGGCGTGGGGCATCGTCAGCGAGCCGCTGGTTCTAACGAGCGCGCTTGCCCTCGAAACGCCGGGCGAGGGCTCCCATCGCCAAGCCGCCGACGATACCAACGGCGCCACAGGTCCAGCCCATGGAGCGATCAGTGACGAAGCCGACGTTCTTCACATAGGCCGGTAGGCCAAGCAGCCCGGTGAAAAGCAGTATCGCGCTCGACAGCGCAATCAGGGCGATGCCGCCTGCTCGCCAGGTATCGCTAGGAATGCCGGTTTTTCGGCAATAGGCGTATGCCAGGCCCAGCGGCAGCACAAGCTGGGTGGTGAAAAAAATGATTGCGTTGCCGGTTTCGCTCATCGCAGGCCGCTCCAGGTTGGCCTGCTCAGCATAGGGTATCTGGCGGCCACGCCGCGTGACCGGTCACGCAAACCGGGCGTAGGGCCGGGGCTTGGTGGGCGCGGCTTTCATCCGCCGTTCGGGGGGCTGCTCTCGCAGAACGAGTCGCGCGGGCAATCTGCGCGTATCGGCACAGGCCCGGCGTACTCAGTGAAGGGTCGGTGTAAGCCGTTCGGCAACCAGTTGGCGAGCCTGGTGGGCCAGCTGATCCAGGTGATAGTCGCGCTGCTTCTCGGCTTCGCTCATGGCCTTCTTGCCGTTTTGTTTGAGCAGGTACGCGTGGATCTGCCGCACCTCGGTGGACTGGAATACCGGCGTCAGGTCCTGCACGGCCACCAGACCATCGGAGCGCTGGTCGCGGGTGTTCATCAGCACCTGCGGCCCTTGCGCGGCCAGCACCTGCAGGCCCATGGCCTCGAACATCGGTACCTTGCCGGCCACGCAGGCCAGTTCCAGGTGCGGGTGGCGCTCGATGATGCGCTGCAGCATGGCCCGGGCAATACCGCGCCGGCGATGGCTGGCCGCCACGGCCATATAGGCGAGGGTGCAGGCGTCGGCGTCATCCTGGCTGGGCAGGTACAGGGCGAAACCCAGCACCACGGCAGGGTCCTGATCATTCAGGGCCAGCAGCAATTGTGCAGGGCTGTGCGCCTCGCCGTTCATGGCCTGCAGGTACAGGTGCACCTCATAGCCGATCACGTACTGGTACAGCTGGAACAGCGGGTTGCTGGGCGTCAGCGGCACCGGGCTGATGTCACTGAAATAGTCCACCACCATCTGCAGCACCTGGGCTTTGAGGGACTCGGGTGGCGTGGCATCGAGGTGGGTGAGGGTGAACATTGGGCTAGCTCTTGAAAAAACGGCGATCGGCATTGTAGCGCGTGGGGCAGGTGGGCTGCTCCTCGGGTAACATGGCGGCGCATTGAACACCGACCCAGAAGGGCCTTATGGCAGCCTCGAAACGAAAATATGCAGGCATCGAGCGCGAGCTGATTCGCACCCTGACCGACGCCTGCGAAACCGCAAAGAGCGAAATCGTCGGCTTCCAGTGGCTCACCCATGACGTGGACTACCAGCACCTTCCACAGAGCCTGATCGTCACCTGGGTATTCGACGCCGAGGCCAACAGGGCGAGGGCACTCGCCGGTGCGGAGAAGGCGAGAATGCTGGAACTGACGTTGGCCGCTTTCGAGCAAGTGGGTATCAGCGTGTCCCGCATCGCCGACCATGTGGCATTTTCGGTCGAGCGGCCGGCAAGGGGCCAACGTGGCCAAGGACATTGAAAACCCCTGCGTGTCGCTGTGCCAGCTAAACAGCGAACTGTGCGTCAGCTGCGGCCGCACCCGCGAAGAAATCCGCAAATGGCGCGGCATGAAGCGCCCGGAGAAGATGGCCACCGTGCAGAAGGCGGCGACGCGGATGAAGGCGATTGCCAGGAAGAAGGGCAAGG
>NZ_JAVHZV010000010.1 GCF_031119625.1 Pseudomonas sp. G34 | reverse complement strand
AACTTCTTTTTGTGGGAGCGGGCCATGCCCGCAAGATCGTAGGCACACGCTGCTGCGAAAGCCGTAGGGTGGGCTTCAGCCCACCAAATAGACGCTGCACTCGAGGCCCTTGGGAAATAATCGCCAACACCTCTGCTACCCTGCCCACCACCCAACCCCTTAACGAAAAAGCCCATGCGTCTACCCAGCCGATACAGCCTGTTGCCCTTCCTGCTCTGGTGGCCGAGCGTCACCCGGCGCACCCTGGGCACGGATTTGCTGGTCGGCCTGAGCGGCGCCATCCTCGCCTTGCCGCAATCGATCGCCTACGCGCTGATCGCCGGGCTGCCGGCCGAGTACGGGCTGTATGCGGCCATCGTGCCGGTGATCATCGCCTGCCTGTGGGGCTCGTCGTGGCACCTGATCGGCGGGCCGACGGCGGCGATCTCCATCGTGCTGTTCACCAGCGTCAGCCCCATGGCCAGGCCCGGGAGCGAGGAGTTCGTCGCCCTGGTGTTGGTGCTGACCTTTCTCGCCGGGCTGTTCCAGTGGCTGCTCGGGCTGCTGCGCTTCGGCAACCTGGTCAACTTCGTGTCGCCCTCGGTGATCCTCGGGTTCACCCTGGGCGCCGCGCTGGTGATCGCCCTTGGTCAGCTACCGAATTTGCTGGGCCTCGACGTCGACAGCCAGCGCACTGCCGTGGCCACCCTGCTCGATCTCGGCCAGCACCTGCACCAGGCCGACTGGCACGCGCTATTGGTAGCGGCCTTCACCCTGGCGGTCAGCCTGCTCTGCCGGCGCCTGTGGCCACGCTTGCCGGCCCTGCTGATCGGGGTGATTGCAGGCAGCCTGCTGGTCGCCGCCCTGCCCGGTTTCTTCGCCGGCATTCGCCTGGTCGACGCCTTCGAAGGCACCTTGCCGCCATTCACCCTGCTGCATTTCGAGGTCAACAGCCTGCTCGAACTGCTGCCCGCTGCCATCGCCTGCGGCATGCTCGGGCTGGTCACCAGCCTGTCCATCGCCCGCTCGCTGGCCGCCCGCTCCCAGCAACTGCTGGATGCCAACCAGGAAGTGCGCGCCCAGGGCCTGTCCAACCTGATCGGCCCGTGGTTCTCCGGCTCGTTGTCGGCCGGCTCCTTCACCCGCTCGGCGCTGAACCTGCAGAGCGGCGCCACCTCGCCGATGGCCGGGGTGTTCTCGGCGCTACTGGTGGCCGCTTTTGCACTGTTCTGTGCGCCGCTGATCGCCCATATCGCCCTGCCCAGCATGGGCGCGGCGATCCTGCTGATCTGCTGGGGGCTGGTGGATGTCGCCGGCGTTCGCGCGTTGCTGCGGGTCAGCCGTGCGGAGTTCGTGGTGATGCTGCTGACCCTGCTCGCCACCCTGGTGCTGGAGTTGCAAACGGCGATCTACGCCGGCGTGCTGGCCTCGCTGTTCTTCTACCTCAAGCGCACCTCGCAACCGCGCTTCAAATACACCCGCGACGGCGACGACGAGCTGCTGCGCCTGGAAGGCTCGATCTTCTTTGGCGCCTGCCATTACGTGCAGCAGATCCTGCAGCTCAGCCATGGCGAGCGGGTGGTGGTCGACGCCCGGCACATCAACTTCATCGATTACGCCGGCGTGGAAATGCTCCACCTGGAGGCGCGCCGTCTGCAGGCGCAGAACCGCCAGTTGGTGCTGCGCCACGCCCGCCCCCATGTGGTCGAGGAAATCCACAAGCTCGAAGGCGCCAACTGTCCGGTGCAGTTCGAGGATTGAAACTGCAACGGCCCGTGGCCTGGCCTTGAGCGCAGCGATACCCAGGAATCCCCCGGGTGTCGCTACGCTCGACCCGGGCTACGGACGATCCGCAGGCTAGCGCCAGCCATACCGACGAAAGTAACGCCCCACCAGCAGCAATGCCGCCAGCCCCAGCCCGCCGGCACACACGAACAACCCGTCATAACCCAGCGCCTTGGCCAGCACACCGCTGGCCGCACCGACGAAGCCGCCAAGCAGAATCTGCGTGGAGGCCTGCAGGGTGAAGTCCGCACCTTCGTGGCCGGGGCGGCACTGGCGCATCATCGCGGCGAACAGGGCGACTGTGGACAAGCCATCGGCCGCCTGCTCGCACAGCGTCAGCCCATACACCAGCGATGCATCGCCGCCACGGCTGACCAGCAGCGCCAGCGCGGCCAGGCTCAGCGCCTGCAAGCCGCCGAAGATCAGCAGCGCGCGCAGCACGCCGAGGCGCGCATACAGCAAACCGCCCAACAACGCGCCGCCGATACCGACCAGGCTGCTGATCAAGGTCAGTTGGCCCAGTTCGGCATTGCTCCAGCCCTGATCCACCAGCATCGGCTTGATCATCGGCGAGCCCAGGGCGTCGCCGAGCTTGAAGGTCAGCACCACGGCCAGCCACAAACCCATGCCCGGCAACGCCAGCAGGCCGCGGTAATGGCGCCACAACAGGCCGACGCCCAGCGGCTCGGCCGGCGCGCTGGCAGGCGGCAATTGCCGGGTTTCGGCGAAGCGCCATACCGGCAGCAGCATCAGGGCGACCAGCAGGGTCAGCGCCAGCAACGACAGGTTCCAGCCCACGCGATCGATCACCAGCAACAGGCCACTGCCGCTGACGATCATGCCCACCTTGTAGCCGCCCACCTGCAGGCTGTTGCCCAATCCGCGCCAGCGCTCGGGCAACAGGCGCACGGTCAGGCCGTCGGTGGCGATGTCCTGGGTTGCCGCCGCCAGGTTGACCAGCACCAGGAGGCCAAGCAGCAGCGGCAAGTGTGCGCCGAACAGCGCATCCGGCGAGAGCAGTGCCAGGGCCAGCAGGATCGCCACCACCGTGCCCTGCAGCGGTAGAATCCAGCCCCGATGATGACCCAGGCGCCGCGACGACAGGCGATCCACCCACGGCGCCCAGAGCACCTTGAGCAGCCAGGGCAGTGCCAGCAGCTTGAGCAGCCCGATCACGGCCAGGTCCACACCGTGCTGACGCAGCAACACCGGCAACGCATGGGCGATCAGCCCCGACGGCAAACCCTGGGCACAATACAGCGAGGCCAGGAGCACCAGGGTGGCACCGGCCGGGCGGCGCAAATCGGCAGGAGTGGGCGTCATGGTGGCGTCCGCAGGAGTTCAGCGGCGCAGCATAGCGCAGGCTTGAAAGCGCCAGCAGCCCTGTCATGCTGCGGTAACAACTCGATACCCGAAACCGCCGAAACCGACGAACGTCGGCAGGGCGTTTCGGTCTATTCGCCTATCACCTGCCCCTGCCCCAGCGCCCCCCGTGAGCGAAGCGCGGCGCGCGTTACGTTTGCAACCTCCGCGGAGAACCATGGCCAGCACACTTATCCACACCCTGCGTCGTCGCTGGTTCAGCATCGGCCTGCTGCTGTGCCTGGCCGTCGGCCTGCCGGTCGGCTGCACCAAGCTGGAAGAAAAGGAGCGCGAGCTGGTGTTTCGTATCGAGCCGGGCACCGCCAGCTGGTTCCACGGCCTGCCCGCCGGCGTGAAAGACATGACCCTCAGCGCGCCCGAGTTCGGCGACAGCCAGAACATCCACGCCTGGTGGTGGCCGGCCCGCAAGGCGGACGCGCCGACCCTGCTGTACCTGCACGGCTCGCGCTGGAACCTCACCGGCCAGCTGTTTCGCATCGAGCAGCTGCACGCCATGGGTTTTTCGGTGCTGGCCATCGACTACCGCGGCTTCGGCGAGAGCCGCGGCGAACTGCCTTCCGAGCGCACCCTTTACGAGGACGCCGAGATCGCCTGGCAACGCCTAACCGAACTGCAGCCGGACCCGGCCAAGCGCTTTATCTACGGGCACTCCCTGGGCGGCGCGGTGGCGGTAAACCTGGCCGACTCCCTGGGCCGCGATCGCCATACGCCGCCGCTGGCCGGGCTGATCATCGAATCGACCTTCACCAACCTGGCCGATGCCGCCACCGCGGTGGCCGCCGAGTACACCTCGCTGCCGGTGCGCTGGCTGCTGTCGCAGAAATTCGACTCCCTGAGCAAGATCGGCGACATCAAGGTGCCGGTGCTGATCGCCCACGGCACCGGCGACCGCTACGTGCCGGCGCGCTTCAGCGAGAGCCTCTACCAGGCGGCCAACCAGCCCAAGCGCCTGCTGCTGATCGACGGCGGTAACCACAACAACAGCATGCGCACCGGCAGCCGCGAGTACCGCGAGGCGATTCGCACGCTGTTCTCCGAGCAGAAGATCGGCCAGGGCTGATCGCGCGCAGCCCGGCAGAGGACGAACCATGCAGGTCATCGATCACCAACCCCACGCCTGGTTTCTGCTGGAAGACGGCAGCGGTTTGCTGCTGGACGTGGAGTGCCATCACGGCGCCATCAGTTGCAGCGTGCTGATCCGCCTGAACGAGGAGGAGCTTGCCGAGTACCGCCGCGATGGCCACGCCTACCTGGATCGCCTGGCCGAGGCCATTCATTACAGCGCGCCGATCCTGGCGATCAGCACCTCGCCCTACAAAGCGCGCAAGCTGCGCGGCTACGAGGATCAGGTGCTGCAGGCGATCCGCCAGTGGCAAGCGCAGGCTCAGTCCGGTGGTAAGGCAACCGGGCAGGATTGAAGATCCGTCAGCTGCGCGGCTGAAAGGCGGCGCTTGGGAATCAGCCGCTGATCCTCGGGCTGCAACTGAATGACCACCGCCCGCGCTCCGGCTGCGGATGGTGCGTCGCTCATGGCTCAGCCTTCTCCCTGTCTGCTGCGGCGGCTGTAATGCAGGTCTTGGCGCCCGGCATGAATCGCTCTTAATGGCCTACTCAGCGGGTTAGTTCGCGGGCAGCCTGCAGTTCGCCAAAAACCGGCCGAGTAGCCGAGACGAATGGGCTAGCCACTTGTCAGATAACAGCTAACCTGTTTTTCGTATCAAGATCATTCCGGCCCGGCACCCGCTCCCCAGGCCGCTTGCGTTAGAACGACTCTCACAACAATAAAAGGAAGTTCGACCATGACCCACCCTCACCACCTGTTGTCCGGCCTGGCCCTCTCCTTGGCCATCGCCAGTACCGGCGCCAACGCTGCCGGGCTGACCAGCGAACACAAGCCCTTCGGCAAGACCCGCGACGGCACGCCTGTCGAGCAGTATCAGTTGCGCAACAGCCATGGCATGCAGGCCACCATCATCACCTACGGCGGTGTGCTACAGGCGCTGGAAGTGCCGGACAAGAACGGCAAGGTCGAAGACGTGGTGCTGGGTTTCGATGACGTACAGGGTTACGAGGCCGGCACGGCGTTCTTCGGCGCCACCATCGGCCGCTTCGGCAATCGCCTGGCGGGCGGCGCCTTCGAACTCGACGGCAAGCGCTACCAGGTGCCGCTCAACGACGGCCCGAACGCCCTGCACGGCGGCGCTGAAGGGTTCGACAAGAAGGTCTGGGAAGCCAAACCGGTGAAGGATAAAGATTCGGTCGGCGTGACCCTCACCTACCTGTCCAAGGACGGCGAGATGGGCTTTCCCGGCAACCTGAAAACCGAAGTCACCTACCGCCTCACCGACAACAACGAACTGCACATCGACTACAAGGCCACCACCGACAAACCCACCGTGGTCAACCTCACCAACCACAGCTACTTCAACCTCGCCGGGGCCGGCAACGGCGACATGCTCAAGCAGGTCGCCACCCTGCACGCCAGCCACTACACGCCGGTCAACAAGACGCTGATCCCCACCGGCGAACTGGCCCCGGTCAAAGGCACGCCGATGGACTTCAGCAAACCGACGCCCATCGGCCAGCACATCAAGGACGACCACGAGCAGCTCAAATTCGCCGAAGCCAAACAGGGCGGCTTCGACTTCAACTGGGCGCTGGATACCAAAGGCGACATCAAGCAACTCGCCGCCGAAGTCCACGACCCCGCCTCCGGCCGCCTCCTGCAGCTCTACACCACCGAGCCGGGCGTGCAGTTCTACACCAGCAACTTCCTGGACGGCACGGTGAAGGGCAAAGCCGGCAAGACCTACGCCCACTGGAGCGCCTTCACCCTGGAAACCCAACACTTCCCGGATGCGCCGAACCAGCCGACGTTCGCCTCCACACGACTTGATCCGGGGCAGACGTATACGCAGAACACGGTGTTCAAGTTTTCGGTGAAGTGAGGACGGGCGTTTATAACGAAAAAGGGGCAGATCTAGATCTGCCCCTTTATTTTCGGCTCGATCCCATGTTCAACCCGATATAGCGGCAGCAGGCGAGCAAGTAGCGTCTAACTCGAACCCACTGGACTTTATTCAGCATTTTCCATGAGCCAAAATAAATCTGTCCCTCTTACCTAGAGCTATAAACGTGGTCTGTCCCTGAGGAATCCCCACAAATCTACTCCAGCACCTGAGCTTTTTGGTGTACCTCGTCACGCAGCAATAGCTCCATCTTGGCGAGTGCCGAACAAGATAGATCGCTGGCCGAGCGCCTGAGGTATTCAAGGCCGATACGCCAGAGTGACAGCACGGTTCTATACTTAATGCTGTTGCTCTGAAAGCGGTACGAACTGCCTGTCGTTTTAGCCTGAAGGCCAACCAGGTACAGCGCATAACAAGCCAGTGCGGCGATCAGCAGCAGGCTCTCGATACGGCGTGGGCAGCGCGTCCGGTGCAGATCGAAAGCAAAGCCGAAGCGTAGGCTTTTCACATCGCGAAAACCTTCCTCGATCTGCATCCGCTTGCGGTAGACACCCACTATCTGGTGTGCCGTCCAGTTGGCTGGTGGCAGGTTGCTGGCGAGCAACCAGGGCTCTTGTTCACGGCGAGCGTTCTGCCGGCTGAGCTTGCTGCGCGCAATGCTGCCCGTCACGCGTCGATGCTTTCTGCCCTTGGGCGGTTGGTGAATGCCGTACAACGCAACCTTGTGCGGCGCCCTGCGCGTCATCTCGATTTGTCCAAGCGAGCGCGCTGTCGAGGTTGTCCGCTGGTAGAGCTGCTTGATCGGCTGCCATTGATTTTGCTCGTCGCGATACAGATCACGATTGCGTACACGTCCCACGTAATACCAACCCTTGGCTTCAACAGCCTGGAACCAGGGGCGACGAAACCCGGCATCTGTCACTAGGATCGGCACGCATTGATCGGGGAGCATAAGCTCAAGCGCATCGAGTAGTTGTTTCTGACGTTGGGGGCAGCCTTCACGATCATGCACGCTCTCATAAACGGGCAACGCCCTTCCGGCCAGCGGTATC
Organism: Pseudomonas sp. G34; assembly: GCF_031119625.1. Lineage (GTDB taxonomy): Bacteria > Pseudomonadota > Gammaproteobacteria > Pseudomonadales > Pseudomonadaceae > Aquipseudomonas. Next base: position 389,306 of record NZ_JAVHZV010000010.1, on the reverse strand, counting down.
GAAGCGCGCAGCAAGTAAAGATCAGAAGCCGCATTGATCGGTGACCAATCCACCAGGATCAAGGGATGATGCAGGGAGCCAAGCAGCGCAGTCAGCATTTTCCAGTAGAACAGCGGACGCTCCGACTGAAGCTGGGCGTTACCCAACAAGCGATCCACGCGCTTGATCGAATGCTTGGTGTAAGCCTCCCCAGGCATGGCCCTGCCCAGATCGGTCAGGGTCAGGCGATGCCCATGCAACAAGGCGCTGACGCAACTCATCAGCGCGGTCAGTCGCTTGGCGTGAACAGTGGGGAGTGCTTGGGAAAATGCCTTGTGTAAGAATCGTACTGCCTGCATGAGTCTCGGGGGTTGGTTGGTTTGGCGACTACCAAACTGCCCGATTCATGCAGGCATCCTCAAGCTATCCGATTGATCTGAATAGATATTTTGTGGGGATTCCTCAGGGTCTGTCCCTTATTGGCCCTCCAAGTTGAGTTGTTACAAACTCTACGTAATAGATGATCAGCAAAAAAATCCCGCACAATGGCGGGGCTCGACGATTAACTTTTACACTTCGCCTTCGGCGCCGGCTTGGGCTCGACCACTAAAGGCAACGCCTCTCCAGTGTTCCCGATTGGTAGCATCTTCCGCACAGCCAGGGCACAGAACAGCTTCGCTCCCTCTGGGGTCTGCCCTGGCCCCATGCCCACGAAGACCTCGTAGCTATTTCCCGCCTCAAGGTCGAAGACCTTCGCATCCATAGGGCAAGTCGGCTGGGTGCTGCCGTAGCTGCCCATCACCGCGCCTAGGGTTGAGATCATGAAGGGTGCGTTAGTCGGCACGAGATACTCGGTAGCGACTTCAACGTACATCCCTTCCGCCATACGGATGCCGGGCTTCAGATCGATCATCTTCGGCGCCATACGCTTCGGCATTCCCTCTACCGTCTTCGGCTGCAGCGGAAACTGGGGATACGTCTCGTGCATGCGTCCGCTTTCATACTGCCGGCCAGACACCGCCATCTTGTGGCGGATCTTCGGAATGCAGTTTTCGGTGAGGCTGTCGCCGTAGACGCTCGAATTCGTGATCACCCGAACCTTGGCGGTATCGGCAGACGGGCTCGGTTCTACGTACGGGACGGAGGAGATGCTGTTGCAGCCTGCGAGCGCACCGGCCAATAGGATAAAACTGATTTTTTTCATGAACGTCCTTGAGCTGTAAAGCGCTCCATCGGTAAGAAAAGGCCAAGCTCGGAGGCGAGGCCCTGATATCAACTGCTGCAAGTTTCAGAACAATAGGGGACAGACCACGATTTAGAGGAGGGTTAATCGTGGTCTGTCCCCTATTATTTTCCCTATTATTCTCTATTATTACTTTGTACTTTGGGGCCAATATTTTCTCTGCTGTCCGAAGTAAATGCCGGCCTCTTTTTCAAGGCTAGCAGTGGCTTTTGCAGCAATCAATCCGCCCTAAACGGATCAAACAAAACATTTTTTCTTAAAGACTTCGCCTTAAGCATCAGATCCACCATTAATTTAACCACTTCAGAAACTAAAGGGTTTATACTAGCAACAGCAAACAACTCATTTACAAGCGAGTCAATCTGCGCCCCAGAGAACATATCGTAGTCATCAAAGCTTAAGCTGGAAAGGATTGGAAATTGCTCGGCATCAAGCCGAAAGAAAAAATTTGCCACATCCAAAGGAATCTCAATTTTATCAAGGCAACCATCTCGCCCGATGGATGCTAGGCTCTTATCCCATACCATTAAGCAATACATGATTAGAGAGTCTTTCCAGGAAATGTGTTCACCAAATTACCTTTTGAATCAGTAATCACTGTCATGAAATTTGTAGGCTGCCCCCCAGCTTTGGCATCAATTCCAATAGGCCGTCCCATATCAACTGTTCGAATAAAATTACCAGACATTGGTGATTGGTACGCAGGCGTCTTGACGACCTGTGGACTCTGCAGAACAACCTTCAATTCATCCTTGGAAATTGTAAAAGCAGATTTATTCTCGCCCCAAGCGCCACCATGCTTTTTCCAAGCGTACTCAAGTCCACTACCCTTGACGTTTGCAGCGCCCGTCCGCACATTGACTCGCGAGGCAACAACTCCTTTCGCAGCACTGAGAGCGTTATTAGCTTCTGTTGCTACCGCAGCGTTCCCTTTTGCACCTGAGGCAGCACTCGGCTGCCCCCAACTATGATCCGGTGCTCGCCCGGGATCAATGGTTTCCGGATTGTTCTTCGGCCGCCCTGAGTTGGCATTGATTCTGTCCGCGCTCGACCAGATACCGCTTACAGCCCTTCCTACGGCCGAACCTACACCATCCAATGCCAGATCGACCAGCCCCTCGGCACCCTGAACATAAACATTACGCTCGTTAATCAGTTTTCCGTCGCGATCAACGGCCCCGTTGGCATGTAGCTTCTGGAGGTATTCGTCAGAGGCTTTGCGAAAAAGGGGACAGATTTATTTACTCCGCCACTGCCACGGCCAAAAATAAATCTGTCCCCTTTTCTCTCCAAAGAAGAGCAATTTCAGATTTAAGCTTTTCCAAACTCACCACATAGCCACACGATTCTAAAAACTGAAGAACTCTCCATTCGTCGAACAGATGTCCTTTATCTACTGCCTGGTGAACATCAACTACTAAAAAGGGTTCAGAGGTTTCTCTTAAAAACTTTAGACCTGCGCCATGCTTTTTAAAGACCCAAACATCGTTACCTACAACAATAGACCCGGCCTTAGGAAAGTCTAGCAGCCACCTATGATCACTTGCTTCTGGATAACAAGCCTTAAACGCACCCAGGAGCGAAGACTGTAGCTGGATGTAATCCCTAATGACGTGCTCTAAATTCATTATTAATACCTAGACCTCGACTCAGCGACTTCTCTCATTAGCTGCTCGGCTTCAGCAGGCGTAACTTTATGTACTTTAACAGCAATACATTAAAATCGATGGAATCAGAGTCATTGATTCGAGCATGCGGCTAAATCAATGACCCTGACCCCATCGATTGGGGTGCAAAAACACCGGCGCAAGGCCGGTGTCGAGGGTGTCAGATCAGGTCTGAGGCTTTTACATTTTATACATGCAGGCCTGTCATCCCTGAATTACACATATAGCTGTAATAAGCTGGTTCGGCTGTTCCTCCAGAGGAACCCCCCACCCCGTAACTTCAAGGGCCCCATAATCACGACCGGTATAAAACCACTCTTCGGCCTCATCAAACTCTAAGCTAGTAAATGGCAAAATATCAGATACAAGACTTCCCAAACCTATGCACTCAGACAAAAGCCCCTTGTAAACAAGTCTATGCGCAGGCTCGCCTGGAAAACTAAAGTCATAAACTTTAACTGCGTACACCCTCCCACTACGAATAAGAACAGATAATGCAGGAACTCCTTTTTTTAACTCACTGACAATCTCATCATCAAAAATTGAAAAAGAATAACCGCCATTACCGCGATCATCCAGACCATACCTACTCAAACAAAGTTCTGGCGCCCCTTCAAACCTATACAGCGAAGAATTCTTATCAGTCAAATATTTCGAAAGCACAGCCTCCAGATCGACAGCACTAGCATGTAACGGTATTCCTGCAAGTGATACACCAGGAATAATTGAAGCATCCCAAACTATAGAAAAACTACCTAGCGGCATCATTCGGAAATCCACGCATTGGTTGCAGGGTTGAACTTCACTTTCTGACCTTGCGGATTCAAGTATGTCGTATTCGCATCATAAATGGGCTTAGAAGGCCCCTGAAATGTCGGCCTGTAGGTCGCAGGATCAATAACCTTAGCCTTACTACCATCAACGTATGTAATTTTATAGTACTCCCCCACATGCACTGATTTAACCGAGGCATCAACAGTAGATGGACTATATTGAATCTCTTTAATGCCAGTTGTACCACCTTCAACTTTGTAAACCTGCGCGTTACCAGATGTTCCAGCTTTCGGTGGCACGTATGTGAGATTGGCACCATCCATCTTGAACGACTGCTGAATATCATCAATGGATTTCCCCCAAACATTCGCCGGAGTTTCCACCATATTTCGAGGGATTCCGGCTTGCGCTGCAAGGTCTTCCCGCAGTCCTACCCGTGCAGTTGCAGACGTGGCCGGTACTTCAGCTGCACCAGTTGCTTTTGCACCCTTAATCCTACGCTCAGCCTCAACCTGCCCAGCAAGATTTCCACCAGCCTTAGGTCGCAGTCCGTTTGCGGTCTCATAGTAGAAAACCCCATCCGACGACACCACTTCGGTATTGCCGGTCTTGGTATTGAGCACCCGCCGATAACCATCCGGCAACCCGCCAGCTTCGTTGAAGGCAGCGCCGACTGAACCTCCTTCGCGGTAGTGTTCGGGTAGGCCGGCCAGCGACGTGCCGCCGTGTCCTTGTTTGGGGTCCAAATTGGGAGCGTCAGCCTCCAGCTTGCCCTTCGCAATCGGACCGGCCTCCCAGACATCCGCGCCTGACCTTGGTAGTTTTCTCAGCGCACCACTGCCACCACCTGCAAAGTTGAGTGCAAAGTTGGTTTCCCACTGCGCTTCGACTTTGGCAGCGGCCTCGGGATTACCCTGCAGGCGATACAGAGCAGCCTGGATCTGTGCATCATCACGAGCTTGGGTGTAATTCGCATAGGCCTCGTTAGGCTGGAATGCAGTCTGACGTAGGCCGTTGGCGATCTGTTCGCTAGTCGAAAGCGGCTCGGTTACCAAGCCTTTGCCTAGCTCATACGTACCAACAACAGTGTCGCCTACTGCATTACCTATACCTTTGCCGACGCCAACCAACTGAGCCCCAACGCCAACACCGTCGCCGTAATTGAGGTTGTTCCTGTAGAAGTCCTGATACTCCCAATCGGATGGTGACCGACCGATCAGGTGCTCTGCATTGATCTTGCTATCGAAGAAATCGGTGTGGTTGGACTCGTAACGCTCCAGCAAACCAAGTGTCTCTGCAGCGGTATAAGTCCGCTCGCCCATTTGCGGAACATCGCTCACTGCCTCGTAGCGATTGGCCAGTGGCGCCAGTGCCTTACCCAAATTCGCTAAGGTCGACTCTTCTATCAGCACCTCTTTGCCGGAGATGGTCGATCGCCAGTCTTTGTCGGTGTAGTAAGCAAAGGCCTCAGCCATACGACGACTGGCCTCGTCCTCGCTGATCCCCTCCTCTCTGGCCATTTGTTTAGCCTGACGCTTGATCAGGCGAACCTCTTCAGGGTGCATCTGGCGGTTGTAGGCTGTCGCGTTCTTGGCGAGCTCTGCAGCCTTCGCGAGGTCACCGCCTGTCGCGGTTGCTGCGGCCACACCGACCAGTTGGGAAACCGCCAGCTCGAGATTCTTGTCCTGTTTTATCTGGCCTGACAGTTGTTCGACCAACAGCTCGTTGGCGCCAGCGGCCAAGCCGCCGGTTGCAAAATCACCGCCGGTCGCTTCGCTTAGTAAGCCTCCAATCACAGCGTGCAGTGCAGCTTTCTGTGCACTGCCTTCAGCCCAGTTGACGTCGGCCCACTCACCCAGATTGTCGCTCCAACGACCTTCTGCAAAATCGCCAGCAAAGGTGAAGCCGGTAGCCTGCATCAGGTGATAGACCTGATCGGTCAACGAAACCTGCAGATTATCCGAGAAACTGCCGCCTTGGATCGCCGTCCGGGCAGCCGCCTGTACGGTGCCTTGCACGCCCAGGTAAGTGCCGAACTTGCCAATATCCGATGCCTTACTTAGGTCGAAACCCTTGGTCACCTTGTTGACGTTGTCGCCAGTGACGCCGAAAGCACTATCGAGCACGCCGGTCGTAAACCCGGCAGCGAACGCGGATACCGCGTAGCCCTTCATTGCATCCGAGGATGTAACATCCTTGAACACCGCACCCAGGTTGCCACGATTATTGATCGCGCTGGTTGTCGCGTTGGTCGCAGCGCCAACAGCCACGGCCTGGCCAACGACACCTCCGTATGCTCCTGCAAGCGGTCCTACAATCATTGACATGGCAATAGCAATGATCAGCTGTGAAGCTGGCCCTAATCCAGAATGCTGATATTTGAAGCTTTCATGGATTTCCTTTACCAAACGCCAGTCAACATCTCCCCGCTGCTCAGCCTCCTTCAGCCAAGCCATGTCCGGGTCAGCTTTGACCATGGCATCAATGGTCTGACTAACGGTCTGCTGGTTGACTTCCTTGATGTCGATCTTCAGTCCTTCGACTGCTGAGATTGCAACATCACCTTTGGCGACAAGCGCACTCTGCAACACGGTCTCGTCGGTAGTTCCTTTACCCTTCATCGAGGTCCAGAAGGCATTGTCCTTGCTCTTCTCGTGGCTCTCCTGATCCAGATCCTTCACCGCCTCGAAGGTGATGCCACCGCCGCTTTGCAGTGTCAGGTCGGCGCCGCTGTCCAGGCTCGCGCGTTGGTACAGCTGGTCACCTGCGCTGGCCAGGGTCAGGTTGCTGCCGGTGGTGATCTCGGTGCCGATATGGCGGATGGTGGTGACTTCGTCACGCTGTGTTTCCTTGCTACCCCAACCGCCCTTTTTCTTCTTGTCGTACAGCGAATAGTCGGTGTTCTGGTTGGCGATCAGCGCCAGTTGCTCGCCTGCGTAAAGGTAAGCCTCGTTGCCGGCCTTGAGCTGGCTGGAGGCGAGGACGAGATTGCCGTCAGCCTGTGCCTTCAGGTTGCCGCCCGCTTCGATGACCGAAGCTACCTGTTTGACGTGATCCTCCTGGGAGATGACCGTCTTGCCGCCGCTCTTGCGGTAGTAATCGGAGTGGTTCTCGTCGGCTGACGAGATGATGCTCATGTCACCGCCAGCCGCCAGGTCGATATCACCACCAGCCTTGACGGTGCTGCCGACGACCAGCAGATCGCGGCCGGCAACCGCTTGCAGATCACGGCCAACCTGCACATCGCTGCCGTACTGAGTGATGCTGTTCTGGTAGGAGTGGCCTTTGCGGTCCCAGCTGTTCTGGCGGTTTTCGGCTTCGGCCGAGCCGAGGATCAGATCGTTGCCCGCTTCGAGCGCCGCATCGCCGCCCGCGCTGATGGCACCTCCAATGTTGCGAATGTCCTTGCCAGCCCTGATCAGCAGATCATTATCCGCCTCGATGCGCGCGGCGCTGTCGACGAAGCTCTGCTGACGGTCTGTGTTGCTCGTTGCACTTTGGTGCTCGATGACAGAGCGCTCGTTTTCGATATCACCTGTCAGCGCAACCAGGCTGACGTCCTGGCCTTTAAGAATGCCGCCACGGGCATTACGGATACTGTCCTTGGCCAATAGCTGCAGACGCCCATTCGTCTGCATCAGCCCGGTGTTGCCAATATTCTCACCGCTAGCCTGCAAGTTCTCTGTCGCGCGCAAAGTGCCTGCGTTATTGAGCGCTCCGCCACTGATCAGCGAGAGTTCCCGCCCCTGTATCAGCGCCCCATTCGGCGCCAGCCGGCCTTCGGCCTGGGCCAGGTAGACCACGGGTGCCAGGACTTTCTGGCCATTCACCTCGCGCTCTTCCATCCACACGATGTCGTGGGTCAGGGCGGCGACCTGCTCGGCCGACAGGCCAACGCCCACGGACAGCTGCAGCGCATCCTTGCTGGCGATGGCGTTATCCATGAGGTAGCGGAACTGCGCTTCGTCACTGGTCAGGCCGGCCAGGAAACGCTGCCCGGTGCGGGCCACGATGGCATCGCGGATCAGGCGTTGTTCATAGAGGCCATCGCCGAGCAGTTTCTGCGCGTGATCGGGGTTGTAGTCGAGCTGGTCGAGTAGATAGCTGGAATTGAGGAAGTTGCCCAGGTCGGCGAACGCCGAGTTGGTCTCGATCAGGTAAGGATGAGCGGGGTTGGTGCTCAGGCTGAACAGGCCGTTTTGTCCACTCGGCAGGTTGAAGGTAGGCAATGCAAGCGGGTCGACAGCCTGCTGGGCCAAATCAGCCGGCAGCTGAGGATTGAGGGTTACATAGGTGGCAATACCATTGCCGACCCCGGTGTCTCCTACTCGGTTGCCGCCGGAGGTGTAGGCGAAGCCGGGGCGGATCACATCGCTGTTAAGCTCTTTGTTCGCTCGAATATCTACATTGCCGGCGGCCTGAAGAATGCCGGAATAATCGACCCGGTTGCTGTAGACCGGCTCACCATTGACCTTGATCTTGTATGCATGGCGAGCCAGAAAGCTATTGACCTCAGCCGTGATGTCGCCGGGGTTGTAGCTGGGGCTTTCAATCCAGTTACGGGCGGTGAAGGCGTTTGCTTCGGCTCGACGCGCACGCACGTACTTCATGCGAATCCGGTGGGCATGCACCTCTCGGCTGGTCAGTACGTCTGCGCCTTGGGCGCCGAGATTGGACAGGCTATCGGTATCGATCAGCAAATTACCGGCGGTAGCGATCAGGCTGTAGCGATTATCCAGCGTATCGCTGTAAAGGCTCATGTCCTTGCCGGCCAGCAGTTGGGCCTGCGGGTTGTTATTGGAACCGCGAGTGCGGTCTATTTCTTCCAACGTGAAGTGGGATGATTCTTTGGTACCGCCGCAATCACCGCAACGCAGGTAGATCAGGCGCGCAGACACCTTCTCTTTGACGATATCGAAATCTTCGCGCAGGTTTTCCAGCAGGCCAGCGGCAATGGTCAGCGTGCCCGCGCTTTCGACGGTACCGGATGCGTTACTGAAACGCTTTGCCTTGTCGCCCACCTCGTTTTGGGCAAAGAACAGATTGCCCAGGCTGTAGATATCACCCTGGCGGTTGCTCAGCTCGTCGCCGAGCAAGGTCATGTCCGTGCCGCTGAAAATCAAACCACCGTCGTTGTGCATTTTCGGGGCCTGCACCAGTAGCTCGCCCGCTGCGCCAAGCGCGCCACGGTTGTTGAGCTCACCCACAGCCAGCTTGAGCCAGGTGCCGGCCGTCAGCTGGCCCGTGTTGGCAAGCTCGCCCAATACGCTGACGGTGACTGAACCCGCGCCGCGAACACGGGCGTTGTCGCCCAGCTCAACACGCTTGGCATCGAGTAGCAGATTGCCTTGGCTGAGCAGGCTGCCGTTGCCACGGTAATCACCGCTCAGGCGCAGGTCGAGGCTACCATTGGTTTCGATACGGCCATCGTTGATCCAGCTTTCGCCCGTGGTGCTGAGGCTGTTGACTGCCAGCAGGCCGCCGCCGGCGGTCTGGGTCAGGCGGTCGATGTCCAGGGTGATGGAGGCGGCCTGCAGCAGGCTGTTGTTGACCCATTCCTCGGCACTCAGGCTCACCGCGCTGTTGGTGATGAATTCACCACCGGCCTGGCCGAGCAGATCCATGTCGAGATTCAGCCCGGCGCTGCCGAGGTGACGTACCACACCGCCACGGTTGCTCAGGGCCGGGGTGTCGAAGGTCAATGCCGCGCTGGCCACCTCCAGCACGCCGCCGTCGTTATTCAACGCGGTGCCGATGGCGAAGCGGCTCTCACCGCCGCTGCCCAGGGCACGCAGGCGGCCACCGGCATTGCTCAGGCTGTCGGCTTCTACATCGAGATGACCGCCGGCCTCCACCAGGCCGCCGTCGTTGTTCAGTGCGTTGCTGACCTTCGCGGTGATGGTGCCACCGGCGGCCAGGGTGCCGGCTTGGTTATCCACAGCCTCGGCCTTGATGGCCAAAGCCTGGCCCGCCAGGGCGCTGCCTTGGCGATTGTTCAGCGTATCGGTGTCGAGGGTCAGGTTGCCCTGGGCAACGATCTGCCCGCCCTGGTTGGCGAGCGCCTTGGCCTTGAGCGTGGCGTTACCCGCCGCAGCGACCTTGCCGCCGGCATTGTCGAGTTTCTGCAGGTCGGTGTTCAGGGAACCATGGCTGGTGAGCTGGCCAGCGTTGCGCACGTTGTTGCCGCTCAGTTGCAGGTGACCGGCGCTGTTGGTGCTGCCGTCGGCGCGCACGCCGGCCTCGATGGCGCCGGCGTTGTTCAGGCGCTCGGCCTGCACCCTGACCTGTTCACCGGCGGCGAGGCTCTCGCGCACGTCCACCTGCCTGGCCTCGAGCCGGGCAGTGCCGCCCGCATAGGTATCGCCCTTGAGATCGACGCTGTCGGCCACCAGGGTGGTGTTGCCACTGGCCGCGCTGCGGTTCATGGTCAGCTGGCCGCCGGCATCGATCTGGATATCCCCGGCAGTGGCCGCCATGTCGCCGGCCAGCTTCACGCCCACGCCCGCTTCGGTGCCCACCAGGCGGATCGCCCCGGCATACATGCCGCCCAGGGCCGAGCTGTCGATGGCCACCTGGGGCTTTTCGCTGCCGTCGTCGGCCTTGGCGGTGGCTTGCAGGGTGGCAACGTCCACTTCGTTGCGGCCGGCAATGACGTTCAGGCGCTTGGCGTGGATATCGGCGTTGATCTTGGCGCTGCGGGTGATCAGGTCGAACTGGTCGACGTTGCTGGCATTGAGGCCGGCGCCTTCGATGGCGATGTCGCCGCCGTCGACGTCGAAGCCCTTGAGGCGGCCATCCTGAATCTGCGGCGCACCGGTGCTCAGGGTCGCGCGCGGGGTGTTGATGAAACCGCAGCCATCGCAGGTGATGCCATGGGGGTTGGCGACGATGACATGGGCGCCCTGCCCGGCCACTTCGGTATAGCCCTTGAGCTGGCTGCGGTTGCTACCGGTCACCTCGTTGAGGATGACGCCCGCGGCACCGCCCTTGAGATTCGGGTTGCCATTGATGTAGCCGCCCAACTGGCTCGGTACGAAAGCCTGGGCGCCATTGTTGAGGATCAGCCCCTGCTGGCCGACGTTGTAGTCGGTGAACTTGTTGTGCGACAGACCACTGCCATTGGGCGTGGCGATATTCACCACCGGCACGCCATTGCCGGCCTGGCCGATGCTGGTGTTGCCACCGGCAGCGGCGTCGACCGCCAGCTCGGCAGCGACGGCGCGCACCGGGTCGAACAGCATGACGCCGATGAGGATACGGGCGATGGCACGGTTCAGGGGGCTGCGAACGTCCATGTGGATAACTCCGTTACGCGTTGAAATCAAAAGAACACATCGAGGCGGAAGTACACCGGCCGCTCACCCTCGGTGAAGGCGGCGGGGCGTTCCAGGGAATGGGCGAAGGTCACGCTGGCAGCCAGGTGTTCGCCACGGGCGCTGAGCTCCAGGGCATGACCGCTCAGGCGGCCGCTGGCGCCGCTGTTGTGGCTGTCATGGCTGATCACGCCAAGGTCATAGGCCAGGGCGGCGCCGTACTGCTGCACGAAGGGTTGCAGCGGCGCCCAGGTCACCGGCCGCGTCCAGCGCAGCTGGTTGCGCCAGTAGCCGCCGCTATTGCCGGACAGCGACTGGTCCTTGTAGGCGCGCACCGAGTTGAGGCCACCAACGCTGATGCGCGCCGGGCTGAACAGTTGGTCTTCGCTCTTCTGGCCGGTGGCCAGACTCTCGAAACTGAAGCGCTCGCCGCCCAGGCTGAAGGGCTGCAGGTAGCTGAGGGTCAGGGTGTATTTGTTGTAACGGGCGACCGGATTCGGGCCACGGGGATGGCCGTTGCCCTGGGCGTCGAAGGCACCGATGCCGCGCTGCCAACCGATGTCGGCGTTGACGAAGGCGCTGCCCACGCGACGGCCATGATTGAAGCCCAGCTGCCATTCGCTGAGGCGATTGCTGGAGATACCTATGTGGTTGTCTTCGATGAAGTTATTGGTGCGAACGTGACTCAGGCCGGTGCTGAAGGCGGTCTTGCTGACGCTGTCGCGGTGCAGCACGCGCTCGGCCAACAGGTTATGGCTCTGGTAGTCGCCATCGGTCTCGACCGGGAAGCCATTGAGCTCGGCCTCGGTACGGTAGTAGGACTGACCGTAGTTGTAGCTGAAGGTCCACCAGCCATAGGGCAGGCTGTAATAGAGGCTCTGGCTGTGCGAATGACGGTAGCTGTCGCTGACCGCATCGCGGCTGGCGCGCAGGCTCAGCTGGTCGGCCAGGCCCAGCGGGCTGTCCCAGTCCAGGCCGACGCCCCACTGCTGCTCGCCGGTGCTGAGCTGGCCATCGTTGTGACGCGACAGGCTGGCGCGCCACGGTTTGCTGCGCTCGCCCTGCAATTGCACGCGGCTGCCACCCACCTGCTCGCCCGGCACCAGCTCCAGCTTGGCGAAGCGCGATGGCAGGCGATTGAGGTTCTCGACCAGTTGCTCCAGTTCGCGCAGGTCGAGCACCTCGCCGGTCTTGCCGGGAAAGCTCATCGCCAGTTCGCGGTCGCTGGCCAGGGTGGAACTGTCGAGGCCTTCGAGGCGGCCTTCGACCACGATGATCTTCAGGGTGCGGGCGGACAGATCCTGCTGCGGCAGGTAGGCACGGGTGGTGACGTAGCCGCGGTCGATGTAGTGATCGGTGATGGCCTTGAGCAGCGCGTTGAGCTGGCTGACGCCCAGGCAATCGTCAGCAAATGGCGCCAGGATCGCGGCGCGGTCGGCCTCGGACAGCAGGCTGGCACCGCTGATCTCGATGTCATCGATGGCGAAGCAGCGTTCGTCATCCGCTGCAGGCGCGGCAGGCTGTTGTGCCTCGCGGCCCGGGAGCCGTTGCAGCTCCTGCAAACGCTGCTGCTGCTCCTGCAGGATACGCTCCTGGCGATCACGCTGCAGCTCACGCTCACCGGGTGTCTGGGCGTTCACCCACACAGGAAAAACAGCCAGACACAACCCTACAACTGCAGCTCCATTGCGCACCGCCATGCATCCCTACCTGTCGTAAAAACCGTTCGTTCGTCGCTACGACGGACTGACGCCGGCTGGGTTCCCGAATGTTCCGAAAACCCGCTAAACGGTCGATTTTTATGGCAAAGAACTGGCGATTGAATTGCAATTTACTGGCACGCAGGCGTTGTTGCACAGAGGCCCAACGCCCCGGTCAAAGCCGAGGCGTCAGCAATACAGACACCGAATCAATAACGAATCATCACCGACTTCAGCTCGGTGTAATCCTCGATGAACGCCGAGCCGAATTCGCGGCCCAGGCCGGAGGCCTTAGTGCCGCCGAAGGGCACGGCAGGGTCGAGGAAGGTGTGCATGTTGACCCACACGGTGCCGAATTCCAGTTTGGGGATCAGGCTCAGGGCCTTGGACAGGTTGTTGGTCCAGATGCTGGCGCCGAGGCCGTAGGGGCTGTCGTTCATCAGCTCGACCAGGTGCTCTTCGTCGTCGAACGGCAGGATGCAGACGATCGGGCCGAAGGTTTCTTCGTGCAGGAAGGGGTCGTCCGCGCCGCTGGCGAGGATCACCGTCGGCTCGACGAAGTAGCCTTTGTCGCCATGGGCCTTGGCACCGCAGATAACCGTGTTGGAGCCCTGGGCGCGGGCGAAGAAGGCCAGCATCTTGTCGTAATGCGGCTTGTTGGCGAGCGGGCCGAAGTGCACGCTCTCGTCCATCGGCGAGCCGATCTTCAGGGTCTGCAGTGCCTGGCCGAGGGCCCTGGCGAAATCGTCGGCGATCGAGCGGTGCACGTACAGGCGCTCGGGCGAGGCGCAGATCTGCCCCTGGTGGGAAAACGCGGCCATGACGATGCCCTGCACGGCGCTGTGGATGTCCACGTCGGCGAGCATCGCCGCCGGGTTCTTGCCGCCCAGTTCCAGGGTGGCGCGGGTCAGCTTGGCTTCCATGGCGGCCTTGCCGACGGCGATGCCGGTCGGCACCGAGCCGGTGAACGACACCTTGCTGATGCGCGGGTGGCCGATCAGTTGCTGGCCAACCGAGCCCAGGCCGTTGACGACGTTGATCACGCCCGCCGGAATGCCGGCTTCGATGGCCAGCTCGGCGACGCGCAGCAGGGTCAGCGGGGTGAATTCGCTGGGTTTGACGACCACGGTGCAGCCGGTGGTCAGCGCCGAGGCGATCTTCCAGATGCCGATCATGATCGGGAAATTCCACGGCACGATGCCGGCCACCACGCCAATCGCCTCGCGGCGGGTGAAGGCCATGTACTGCTCGCCGGCCATCGAGGGCAGCGACGGGGTCATGGTTTCGCCGTTGATCTTGGTCGCCCAGCCGGCGAAGTAACGCAGGAACACCGCGCTCTGCGCCACTTCCAGGCCGCGCGCCAGGTTGATCGCCTTGCCCGAGCAGAGGCTCTCGAGCTGCGCCAGCTCTTCGCTGTGCCGTTCGATCAGGTCGGCCAGGCGGTTGAGCAACACGCCACGCTGGTAGGGCGAGGTTTGCGCCCAGCTGCCTTCGAACGCCGCACGGGCGGATACCACCGCCTCCTCGACCTGGGCTGGGCTGGCGCCGGTGAAGGCGGCAAGCGCCTCACCGGTTGCCGGGTTGATGACCTCGATGGCGGCGCCGCTTTCGTCATGCACCGCGCGGCCGGCGATGAATGAGCCGTGCCGGCGTTGCAGAAATTGCTGAACAGCCGGCGTGATCGAAACGTTGGTCATGGCAGTACCTCGGATATAGGCATTGAGAAGGCGCGTGCCAGCGGCAGCGCTCGGCAGGTGGTTATGCGCCCATCCTAGCCAGGCCCCCACGCAAAGCTTGTCGATGCCGGCCATCCCCGTGTCCGAGCGTGCCGTCTTGCCCGTCGGTGCTCAGCACAACGGTGAGAAGCTGGCCGGCAGGTACACCGTGGAGTTCATCTTCTGCAATTGCGGGCCGGAGTTTTCCGGCGGCCACACGCCATCGGCCACGGCCCGGGTACGTACATCGAGGCGCTGTTCGAGGCTCGCGTAGGGCCAGATATGCAGGTAGCGCGGCAGTTGCCCGGAGGTGGCGTAGAACGCCGCGTAAACCGCCGAATACTGCGGCCCGGTGCGTGGCCCGACGGCCTTCGCCCAGCCCGCCAGGGTCGGTGCCAGGCCGGAGGGAATCAGGTTGTATTCGCGCAGCTCGTAGAACGGCCCGTGGGCGCCGGGCGCCAGCGGTTCGAGAAACGGGAACAGGCTGTAATCGGCCACTTGCATCTCCAGCAGCAGGTCGGCGATACCGAAGGCATCCGCCGCCTGCAGGTAGCGGCCGCGCTCCTGTACGCGGGTTTCGGCGTCCGGGAAGCCGCGCAGCACGGCGATCTGGTTCTGCGGGCCGATCTCCGACACCCAGCAACCGGCCAGCACCACGCCCGGCTGGTGAATCTGCAGGCTCGCCTGCAGGCGGCCCATGGCCTCGGCCGGGGTGCGCACGCGTACGGTGAAGGTGATCAATTCATATAGGGTCATGTTGGCTCCCGGTGAGTCGTGCGAAAAAGGTCGGGCGATAAAAAAGCCCGCGCAAGCACGGGCAAGAGGGTTTCGAGAAAAGCGGCTTCAAGGTGTGCCGGTGCGGTACGGTGCCTGGCGGATGGTCAGCAGCGTGACGGTGGTGACGATGCCGAACAGCGCCAGCATCACCGACACCGGCCAGGCCGACTGGAAGTGGGCGAACAGCGCCGTGGCGATCAGTGGCGCGAAGCCACCGGCGAAGATCGAGGCGATCTCGTGCCCCATGGCCAGCCCGGTGTAGCGCACGTGGGTGGGAAACAGCTCGCCCATCAACGCCGGCTGGGTGCCGATCATCGCCGCGTGGCTGAGCGGCAGGCCAAGGATCAGCGCCAGGTAGACCAGCAGCGTGTCGTGGGTGTCGAACAGCCAGAAGAACGGGAAGGCGAAGACGATCAGCCCCACCGAGCCGATGGCATACACCGTGCGCCGGCCGATGATGTCGGACAGCCAGCCCCAGAACAGGATCATGAACGCCTCCAGGGTCATGGCGATCATCACCCCGATCAGCACGGTCTGGGTCGCCAGGCCGGTGAACTTGGCGTAGGCCATGGCGAAGGACAGGAAGATGTACGCCCCGCCGTTTTCCGCCAGGCGCAGGCCCATGGCCTGCAGCACCGCCTTGGGATGTTCGCGCAGCACCTGCATGGCCGGCAGGTGTTTGGCCGCCGCCTTGGCTTCGACATCCTGCTGGAAGTCGCGGCTTTCCGGCAGGCTGCGGCGGATGTACAGGCCCACGCCGAAAATCAGGATGCTGGCCACGAACGGGATGCGCCAGCCCCAGCTCATGAAGTCGTCGTCTGGCAGCAGCTGCACCAGGTAGAACGCCCCGGCCGACAGCAGAAAGCCGCCGGTCACGCCCAGCTGGCTCCACGAGGCATAGAAGCCGGTGCGGCTGGACGGCGCGTTTTCGCTGAGCATCAGCACGCCGCCGCCCCACTCGCCGCCCGAGGCGATGCCCTGCACGATACGCAGGATCACCAGGCTGATCGGCGCCAGATAGCCGGCCTGTTCGAAGGTCGGCAGCAGGCCCATCAGAAAGGTCGCGAAGCCCATCAGCGACAGGGTGATCACCAGCGCCAGCTTGCGCCCGTGGCGGTCGCCGATATGGCCGAAGACGATACCGCCCAGTGGCCGGGCGACGAAGCCCACGGCAAAGCCGGCGAAGGCGCCAAGGGTGCCGACCACCGGGTCGGTGCCGGCCGGGAAGAACAACGGGCCGAACACCAGCGCGGCGGCGGTGCCGTAGAGAAAGAAGTCATACCATTCCAGGGCGTTGCCGATCACCGATGCGGCAACGATGCGCCTGAGGCCGCCCTTTTGCGTCGTACTGGACATACACACTCCCATCGCCCCGCCGCAGCAGGGCTCAATCAATACCTGTGCGGCATCCAGGCGGGCGCCGCGCCGCGGGGCCTCAGAACAGGTTCCAGGTGTAGGTCACGTACAGGCGGTTCTCGTTGAAGTCGTTACCGAAGTCGTGCTGCTGCACCAGGTAGTTCTTCCACTCCACGCCCACGCCCTTGAGCGCGCCGCTCTGCACCACGTACTTGAGGGCCAGGTCGCGCTCGTTCTCGGCGCCCTTCACACCACGGCCGAGGTCGATGTCGCTGCCCTTGATGAAGCGGCTGCTGAAGGTCAGGCCCGGCAGGCCCAGCTCGGCGAAGTTGTAGCCATAGCCGATACCCCAGGAACGCTCCTGCGGGCGCATGAACGGCTGGTTGGCCCAGTTCAGCAGGTAGAACTGCGGGATGTAGCCGTTGAGGGTCGGGAACATGCTGTCGCCGAACATGCGCTGGTAGACGATGCTCGCCTTGTGGCCGCCCTTGGTCAGGGTGAAGCCGCCGGAGAAGGCGCGGTTGTCGATCTCGCCGTTGAGCGCGTCGCCGTTTTCCTTGTTGTCGAAATAGCGCGCGTCGGTGCGCAGGCCAAAGCCGCTGCCGAGGTCGGCGGTGTGGGCGAAACCGACGTAGTGCTGGCGGTAGATGTCGTGCACCACGGCGTGGAAGTAGCTGGCCTGCAGGCTTTTGGTGATGTCCCAGGTGGCGCCGCCGAAGTCCATGCCGCGGTCGCTGTCGAGGTTGTCGGTAGAGCCGAATTTGTAGAATTTCTCGTGGTTGGACGACTCCCGGGTGACCGCCGACCAGAAGCGCCCGCCGGTCAGCGTCAGCCCGCTGATCTCCTTGGATTCCAGCACGGCGCCCTGGTAGATGGTGTCCAGCTGGCGGCTCGGGTCATGCCAGGCCACCGGCAGCTCGGGGCGCATGTCGCCGACCCGCAGCTCGGTCTTGGAGTACTTCATCTTCAGCGTGGCGCCAGCACGGCTGTAGTCGTCGGCGGTGCGCCCGCTGCTCGAATCCATCGGCAGGGTGCCGTCATCGCCGTGGGAGTCCAGGCGGATGGCGTACTGGGCGTTGACGTCGACACCGAACTGGATCGGCGTATCGGTGTAGCCGGAGGCGAACTGCAGGTCGAAGCCCTGGGACCAGCTGCCGACCTTGGGGCTTGGCGCGTCGCTGTTGGTGAAGTCGCGGTGCAGGTAGAAATTTCGCATGTCCACCTTGAGGTGGCTGTCGTCGACCAGATCCGCCTGGGCGGTTATCGGGGCGAGGACGGCGCCCATCAGGCCGACTTTTTTCAGCACGCGTGCGAGCGAGGGTGTGGTGTGCATGTGATGCTCCTTTGTGTCCGGCAAGCCGGGTCTTGTAGGTGTGAGCAGATCAACAGTGGCAGTGAATTTGCGGGTGCTCTGAACGGCACGGTTATCCGCAAAGCGGGCATGAAAAGGCCCGTACCCGGCGCCGCAGCGCCAGGTTTTTTGTAGGCTGCAAGCTTTCTAGAACGCGGCCTTGGAGGCCTCGCAGAGGCGGTGGTAGGCGCGGTTGAAGTACATCAGGCCCTCTTCCGTGTCGCCCTGTTTGATGTGCAGCACCTCGCAGTAGAAGATGCTGTGCGAGCCGACTTCATGCACCTGGGCGATGCGGCAATCGAAGTTGACCAACGCCTGCTCCAGCACCGGCGAGCCGCTTTCCAGGGTCGTCCACGAGGTCGCGGCGAAGCGCTGGGTGGAGTCCAGTTCGCGGTTGGAGAACACCCCGGAAATATCCTGCAGCGCGGCGCTGAGCACGTTCACGCAGAGCACGCCGTTGTTCTTGAAATGCACGTTGGAGGTGGACGCGCGATTCATGCACACCAGCAGGGTGGGTGGTGAATCGGTGACGCTGCACACCGCCGAGGCGGTGAAGCCGAAGCGCCCGTGGGGGCCGTCGGTGGTGATGACAGAAACGGCGCCGCCGAGACGGGCCATGGCATTACGGAATCCGGTTACGTCGACCATGTCCGTTCTCCTAGATGTCCAGAACCAGTTTTGCGGATTTGGCGCGCGAGCAGCAGACCAGGATCTGATCGTTGGCCGCTTTCTCGTCGTCGGTGAGGTACACGTCGCGGTGGTCCGGCTCGCCTTCGAGCACGTCGCACAGGCAGGTGCCGCAGATCCCCTGCTCGCAGGAAATCTCGATCTTGATGCCGACATCCGCCAGGGCTTCGAGAATGCTTTGCCCTTCGGCCACCTGCACGCTCTTGCCACTGCGGGCGGCGACCACTTCGAAGCTGGCGCCGCTGTTGTCGACCTCCACCTGGAAGTACTCGCGGTGGATGTGGTCGTCGGCGTAACCGCGCCCCAGCGCCTCGCCGATCACCCACTCCATGAACCCGGTCGGGCCGCAGGTGTAGACGTGCACGCCGCTTTCGGCCTGGCCGAGCACGGCGTCCATGTCGAGCTTCTGCTCGGGCGCTTCGTCATCGAAGTGGGTGAACACCCGGTCGGCGAAGGCGACGCTCTGCAGCTGCTCGAGGAAGGCGCTGCGGCTGCGCGAACGGCCGCAGTAGTGCAGCTCGAAATCCTCGCCCTTGGCGTGTAGGGCATAGGCCATGGCGATCATCGGGGTGATGCCGATGCCGCCGCCGAGCAGGATCGAGCGCTTGGCGGCCGTGGCCAGCGGGAACAGGTTGCGCGGCGCGCTGATCTGCACCTCGGTGCCTTCGAGCAGGGTGTCGTGCACGCCTGTCGAGCCACCGCGCGAAGCGGGGTCCTTGAGCACGCCGAGACGGTAGACGGCAGGATCGGCCGGGTCGCTGCACAGCGAATACTGGCGAACCAGGCCAGGAGCGATGTGGATATCCACATGGGCACCGGCGTCGAACGCCGGCAGCGTGGCGCCGCCCACCGGAATCAGGTCAAGGACGACGACGCCGTCGCCCTGCAGCTGGCGCTTGTGCACTTGCACCGTCAGGAGTTGTTCAGTCATCTCGGGTTCACCCGCATTGCACGTCAAGGTAAAGGCGGTCGTTGGTTCGGCCGTCGTATTGGTTGGTCCAACTCAGCGCATGAATAAGCCGCCGTTCACATCCCAGGTCGCCCCGGTGGTGAAATAGGCTTCCGGACGTGCCAGCTGCACGACCAGGTCGCCGAGAAAATCCGCATCGCCCAGCCGCCCTACCGGGATGTTGGCGAGCATGCCCGGCATGCGTTCGGCCGATACCACCGCGTGCACCATGGGCGAGTCGATCGGCCCCGGTGCGATGGCATTGACGGTCACGCCGCCGGCGGCCAGTTCCTTGGCGAAGATCTTGGTCAGGGTGACGATGGCGCCCTTCGACGCGGCGTAATGCGCGCCGGTGGCAGTGCCGCCGTTCTGCCCGGCCAGCGAGGCCATGTTGACGATGCGCCCGTAGCCGGCCTGGGCCATGTGCGCGCCGAACACCTGGCAGCCGACGAACACGCTGCGGGTGTTGAGGCTCATGACGCGATCGAACTCTTCCGGGCTGATCTGCATGACCGGCGTGGCCATGGTCATCGCGGCGTTGTTGACCACCACCTGCAGGCCGCCGAAGCGGGCCACGGTGGCCTGCAGCGCGGCCTCGAAATCAGCCTTGCTGCCGACGTCGAGCTTGAGTGCCAGCACCCGCTCGCCGCTGGCGTCCAGGCCCTCGGCAGCCGCCTGGGCGCGCTCCAGCGACAGGTCGGTGATCACCACCGCGTAGCCGGCGGCGAACAGCCGGCTGGCGATGGCCAGACCCAGGCCCTGAGCGGCGCCGGTGACCAATGCGATCTGCGTCATGGTCAGGCCCTCAGAGGATGTAGCCGATGCCCGCGAGGGTATCGTCGGAGTTGATCAGGCGGATCAGCTTGCGCTGGATCTGGAAGCTGTCGCCGCTGCGCACCAGGTCGTAGGTCAGGTCGGCGCTGTAGTGCTTGAGCGAGTCCTTGCGAAAATCGCGCAGGTGCTGGGAGCAACGCACCCGCACCTGGTCGCCGTCCTCGGAGAGCACCCGGAAGTTCGCCGCGGTGCGCACGGTGCGCGGCTGCGGGCTGGTGGAAATCGACTCGCCACCGATCAACCGCTGTACCCGCAGCTGGCGCATGTGCGCGTCGTCGTAGGCGTAGTTGAGGGTGTTCTCGAAGTCTTCTTCCTTGGGGTCGATGGGGATGATGTAGGTGCCCTTGTCAGCCCACAGCGCCAGCCAGGTGTCGTACTCGTTGTGGTCGAGCATGTCGCCTTCGGCCCAGATGAAAGCGGTGACTTCTTGCAGCAATTGCAGATTCATTTTCGGTTCTCCGTCGCTCAGGCCGACATCATCTTTTTCCACTGCTGGTAGGCAGCGCGCATGCCGGTTTCAGCGGACACGTCGCTGACCAGGCCGTCTTCACTGGGTTTCTCGCCGGGCAGGCCGCGGTTGAGCATGATCCACAGGTCTTCGCCGGCGCTGGCGCCCTTCTGCACCCGCTCCCAGGCCTCGGAATCGTCCGGGGTGCCGAAGCCCATCGGGCCCTGGAAGTGCTCGTGCAGGCGCAGGCGGTAGCGGTTGGCCACGGCCGGGCCGCCGTCCATGGTGATCACCGAGTGGTGGATTTCCGTCTCGTTGACCGAGATCGGCTGCAGCACCCGGAAGAACGCCATCGAGCAGGCGATGTTGGGGAACAGGTTGAGGTTGAAGCCCGAGCCGCCGACCGCACGCACGATGCGCCGTACCTGCTGTTCTTCGATGCCTTCGTCACGCAACTCCTGAGCCAGGCTCTCGAAGCGCGTCGGAATCGGCAGGTCGAGGTTGGCTTCCAGGTCGATCAGGTCCGGGATCATCACCATCACGCTGTGGCCGTTGCCCAGGTCTTCGACGTAGCCTGCGCCGTCGACGAAATCGAGCATGTCCATGGTCTGCTGATCGACCGAGTGCAGGAACGACTTGTGCACCAGCGGGAAGTGGTAGGCGTCGGTGGTGTTTTCCAGCTGGATCTTCCAGTTGCCCGGGAAGCGGAAGCGGTGTTCGCCCGGCACCTTGATGCCGTAGCCGGCGCCCTGCTTCATGAACAGATCCATCCACTTCCTGGCCGGGCCGAGGAAGTCGACCAGCGGCTCGATGTCGTCCTTGAAGGTGGCGAAGATCATCCCGGCGTAGCTTTCGGTACGCAGGCTCACCAGCGGCAGTTCGCTCTTGTCCAGGCACTCGCCGTAGCTGTCCGGGTGCGGAATGCCGCGCAGCGAACCGTCGAGGGCGTAGCCCCAGCCGTGGTACGGGCAGACGAAGCTGTTGGTCTTGCCCTTCTTGTGTTCGCACACGGTGGCGCCGCGGTGACGGCAGCGGTTGAGCAGCACGTTGACCTGCTTCTTGCGGTCACGCACGGCGATCACCGGCTGCTTGCCGATGAAGGTGCTCTTGTAGCTGCCGGCGTCCGGAATCTCGCTCTCGTGGGCCACCCACACCCAGGTGCTGTAGAAGATCTTTTCCATCTCGGCGTCGAACAGCTTGGCGTCGGTGTACAGCGAGGTGTGCACGCGGTCGGCCTTGACCAGCTCGGCGGGGTCGCATTCGAGGTTCACGACATCGATCATGTTATTCACGGTTGGCTCCTGGTCGGCTTATCTGGCCGACTGCAAAAAAGTCTCGGGTCATTCGGCCGCGTTGTTCGGCACCGGCAGTTGTGCCTCGCTGTTCCAGGCGCTGACAGGCCGACTGAACAGGTTCTCGGTCTGGAAGTGCGCCATGCGCCACCGCCCCTCCTCCTCGGCGAAGCGCACGGTCAGGCGCGCCGCGTTGAGGTGCGAGGCGCCGCTGGCGAAGGTCGAGGTCTGCAACATCACCCAGCTGCCGGTCGCACCCTCGCCCTGCACCTCGATCAGCTCGCTGGTCAGGAAGTGCACATTGAGGGCGAAGTGCGCCGGGGTTTTCATGTAGGTGGCGAACATCGCGCGAATCGCTTCCCGGCCGCGGTAACCACCAAAGCTCGCGGCGTACTTGGCGCCCTTGCCTTCCCAAACGGCATCGCGGGTGAACAGGCCGGCCAGTTCGTCCAGCGGGGTGCTGGCGTCCAGGGCGTCGCACAACACCATGTAGCGGTTCATGCAGGCGCGCACGGCATGCTCGGTTTCGAAGCGAGCGAGGCGGGCGTGAAGTTCGGCGACGGTCGACATGGCATTCACGCGCGCTGGATGATCAGTTCGCGGCCGGTACGGGCCTCGATCTTCACGTAGCGCCACAGCTTGTACGGGCCGCTGCCCACCGCGGTGGTACGCAGCAGGTTGCAGGCGGCGTGCACGGTTTCGATGTCCGGCACGTCGGCCAGCAGGTAGGTGGTCCAGGGGTAGCCGCTGCTCGGGCCGACCATGCTCTGGTCGTCGTCCATGTTGCCGAACACGGTCACCCCCGGCAGGTCGTGGATGCCGTTCCACATGGCGCTGAACGCGGCCCAGACTTCCAGCTGCTCTTCACGGGCGGCGTCGAAGAAGTTCTGGTTGATGCCCATGCAGAACAGCACGCGCAGTGGTTTTTTCTCGCTCATGATTGGCTCCAGGAAAAGTTAGAGGTAGCCCGGCAGGGGCTGCTTGCCGAAGAAGATGGCGCCGGCGTTCTGGTAGGTGATGTCACCCATGAAGGCGTGCTGGGTCACCACCTGGGCGTCGTTGACGAAACGCGCCAGCGGGCTGCTGTTGTAGACGCCGGTCATGCCCGAGAGCATCTGCGCGCTACGCGCCACTTCAGCGGCAACGCGCACGGCGTGGGTCGACGACAGGCGCAGCAGGTTGACCTTTTCCGCCGGCAGCGGCTCGCCAGCGAGCACCAGCTGCCAGACATCGTCGATGGCTTCGTAGAAGAAGCAGCGCGCCGCGCGCAGGGCCGCCTCGGCCTTGGCGATCTCGACCTGGGCCAGCGGGCGGTCGGCGACGGCTGGCGCGCCGGTCACCGAGATGCGCCCGGAGGCCATGTCACGCAGCTCGTCCAGTGCGGCGCGGGCCACGCCCAGGCCGACCACCGACAACACCTGGGTGGCGAACGACAGCGACGGGTAACGGAAGAACGGCTCGTCGAGGTTGGCCGGGCCGCCGCGCACGAAGGTCCAGGCCTCGGGCACCACCACATCCTCGACCACCAGGTCGTGGCTGCCGGTACCGAGCAGGCCGACGGTGTCCCAGGTCTGGTCGATGCGCACCTGGCTCTGCGGCATGACCGCAAAACGTGGCAGGTCGAGTTTGTCGCCGTTCTTCGGGGCGATGCCGACGCCTACCAGCGAGGCGCCCATGCAGCCGCTGGAGTACTTCCAGCGGCCATTGACCTTGAAGCCGCCTGGCACCGGGTCAGCCGGCTGCGGCGGGAAGATACCGCCGGCGAACACCACGTTCGGGCCGCCTGCGTACACCTGCTCGATGGTTTCCAGCGGCAGCGAGGCCAGGTAGACCGGGCTCATGCCGAAGCTGGCGACCCAGCCGGCGGAACCGTCGGCCTTGGCGATCTCCTCGATCATCGCGCAGAACTCGCCAGGCGAGCGCTCGTCGCCACCGAAGCGGCGCGGCACCAGGGCGCGGTACACGCCGACGGCCTTGAACGACTCGATCACGTCCGGCGCGATATGGCCCAGGCGGTCGAACTCACCGGCACGGCCACGCCTCTTGATGTCCACCAGCAGATCCACGAAGGCCTGGCTGTCGGTAATGGGAGCGGCGGGCAGCTTGCCGGCCAGATTGAGCGAATTCATGACAGGCTCCGGGATCACAGGAGGTTGGAGTCGAGGCGCCGCAACAGCTCGCCGGCGACTGCCAGCAGCAGTTCGTCGGCGCCCTTGGCGGCGATCAGTTGCAGGCCGACCGGCAACCCGGCCTGCCCTTCGCAGGGAATGCTCAGTGCCGGGTGGCCAGACAGGTTGAAGGGGCGTACGAAAGCGGTCATGCCGAGTACCGCACGGGTGTCGGCGGCCTCTTCGAGGCGCAGCGGGTAATCGGGCATGGTCGGCAGGGCCAGTACGCTGAAGCGCTCGAGGGCGGCGTCCACTTCGGCAGTGAAACGCGTACGTACCTGTTCGGCCTCGGCCAGGGCGGCATCGCTGGTCTGCCCGGCAGCCTCGAGGCGCCCGGCGATGTCGGCGCCGACCAGGCCGGTGTCGAGCAGGTGGCCGCAGGCGTTCCAGGTTTCCCGGTTGATCACCGCCATGCCGGCGTCGTAAGCGGCCTGCAGGCCTGGCAGCTCGACACGGCCCAGGGGCAGGTCGCTGGCGTCGAGCAGGGCATCGATGGCGTTCTGAATATCGCTGGCGGCCTGCACCGCCACCACGCCGATACGGATGTCGCCCAGCTCGGGCGCCGCCCCGAACGACGGGTCGATCACCGCCATCGCCTCGTTCAGCGTCGACAGCTTGCGGGCGAATGGCCCGATGCAGTCCAGGCTGGTCTGGGCGGGCATAACGCCGCGGCGGTCGATACGGCCGAAGGTGGGTTTGAAGCCGAACACGCCACAACAGCAGGCGGGAATGCGCACCGAGCCGCCGGTGTCGGTGCCCAGGGAGAAATCACACAGGCCAGCGGCAACCGCAGCGGCCGAACCGCTGGAAGAGCCACCAGGAATGCGCCCGGGGTAGCGCGGGTTTTCCGCGGTGCCGGCATAGGCGTTGATGCCGGTGGTGCCGTAGGCCAGTTCATGCAGCACGGTCTTGCCGAGGATCTGGCAGCCGCCTGCCAGCACACGCTCGACCACTGCAGCATGCTGCTCGGCCGGCGCGGCATCCTGCAGGGCACGGCTGGAGGCGCGGGTCGGGTAGCCGGCGATGTCGAGGGTGTCCTTGACCATCACCGTCAGTCCGGTGCCGCCCAGCTTCATGTGCTCGATGACCATCTTCATGCCACTCACCTACTTGAACGTTGCGTCGGGCAGCCAACGCTGCCGATTCGCGTAAATCTAAAATCGTCAGAATTACGTGAATTGTCAATTGAATATTCAAAATTAATTGGTGAGTAATTTGGTGCACTTTTCCACTAAAAAGCACCAAGTGCGTGCATTTCGGTAACGCCATCAAAATCAGCAAACCAACCGAAGGATCGCCTAATAACCCATATAAAACAGTTATTTAATAAATCTCACATGAAAATCATCGGTGGGCACAGGTGTTACCTGACTATTTTTTGATCAAAAATAAAAATCGCTAAAACAGCGCTGATAGAAAAAATTTACACCTGAAAAAACACCATAAAAACACCATAAAAACACCATTTTTAAAGCTGAAAATAGCCGGAAAAATTCTCGCTCGAACCCTTGGTTTTGCTGCTCCCAGGCAGCTTTCCGCCGGGCCGAAATCGGGCCTCCGCCGGCCGCCTCGGCAGGCCACCCACCTGCGCTGCGCCAGCCCGGCTGGAAAATTTCTGGCATGCAACCTGCAATTTCCCCGTCAGCTGCACCGCTGGCTGTCCACCGGTTGCGCTATGCCGGTGACAACACCGAGCCCATTACGAGAAGGCGATACCCCTACCCCCGCGGTACGGCTGTTGAGCCCGTTATTAGCCCTGCACCCCGGAGTACGACATGCTGCTCAAAAAAGCTGTGTCCACCCTGCTACTGGGCGCGCTCTGCGCGTCGATAACGGCTCAGGCCGACGTGAAGATCGGCGTCATCACCTCCTCGACCGGGCCTATCGCGCTGGTCGGCATCCCGCAGAAAAACAGCATCGCGCTGATGCCGAGCGAAGCCGGCGGCGAGACCATCCGCTACGTCGCACTCGACGACGGCAGCGACCCGACCGCCACGGTCAAGGCCTTCAAGAAGCTGCTCGATGAGGAGAAGGTCGACGCCATCATCGGCCCGAGCGGCTCACCCAACGCCATGGGCGTCATCCAGTTCGCCGCCGAGTCGGGCACGCCGCTGCTCGCCCCGGTGGGCACCGCCGCCGTGGTGCTGCCGATGAACGAGCAGAAGAAATGGGTGTTCAAGACCACCCAGAACGATGAGCTGATCGCCGAGGCGCTGACCGAACACATGGTCAAGAACGGCGTGAAGACCCTGGGCCTGATCGGCACGGCCGACCCCTACGGCGAGAACTGGGGCAAGGTGATGACCGCCCTGGCCGCCAAGAACGGCATCAGGATCGTCGCCAACGAGCGCTTCCAGCGCCAGGACACCTCGGTGACCGGGCAGAGCCTGAAAGTCCTTTCCCAGCGCCCTGACGCCGTACTGGTCGCCGCACCCGGCGGCTCGGCGGTAATGCCGCAAGCCACCCTGGTCGACCAGGGTTACAAGGGCCAGGTCTACCAGACCCACGGCGCGGCGCTGCCGGCCTTCCTGCAGCTCGGCGGGCGCAAGGTCGAGGGCACGGTGCTGGCGGCCAGCCTGATGCTGGTGCTCGACGAGATGCCGGACGACCACCCCTCCAAGGGCGTGGCCCGCAGCTATATCGATGACTACACCAAGCTCAACGGCAGCGCGCCGGCGACCTTCGGCGCCAACGTCTATGACGCCGGCCTGCTGCTGGAGAAGGCCATCCCTACCGCCCTGCAAAAAGGCCAGCCGGGCACGCCGGAGTTTCGCGCCGCCCTGCGCGATGCCCTGGAGCAGACCCACGAACTGGCCGGCACCCAGGGCGTGTACAACATGAGCCCGGAAGACCACAGCGGCTTCGACGTGCGTGGCCGTGAGCTGATCACCGTGAAAGGCGGCAAGTGGGTACTGCTCAAGTAACCCAGGCCGGTGCCCGGCACCGCTAACACGCTCGCCGTCAGATGCGCCTCGGCCTGTGGGCCGGGGTCTATCGCGCGCGTGCCCAGCCCTGCATGCGAAGGATGTTGCCCCCATGAATTTCCAGATAGCCCTGCTGCTCGGCCAGGATGGCGTGACCAATGGCGCGATCTACGCGCTGCTGGCGCTCTCCATTCTCCTGGTGTTCACCGTGACCCGGATCCTGCTGATCCCGCAGGGTGAATACGTGACCTACGGCGCGCTGACCATGGCCGCCCTGCAGGCCGGCCAGCCGACCGCACTGGTCTGGCTGCTGCTCGGCCTGACCCTGGTCGACTGCAGCCTCGACCTGATCGGCGCGCTGCGCAGCGGCCACGCCTTCCGGCTGCCGCGCTGGGTGCCGGTGAAGCTCTTGTACGCCGTGGCGATGGTGCTGCTGGTGCGCAACCTGCCCCTGGCCGAGCTGCCGATGGCCCTGCAGGCACTGCTGACCCTGGCCCTGGTGGTGCCGCTGGGCCCGCAGATCTACCGGCTGTTCTTCCAGCCGGTGGCCGGCGCCCATCCGCTGGTGCTGCTGATCGTCTCCATCGCCGTGCACGTGGCCATGGTCGGCGTCGGCCTGCTGCTGTTCGGCCCGGAGGGCGCACGCACCCGGCCATTCTCCGAAGCCGGCCTGGAGCTCGGCCCGGTGACCCTCAACAGCCAGACGCTGTGGGTCATCGCCGTGTCGCTGATGCTGATCATCAGCCTGTTCCTGTTCTTCGAGCGCAGCCTGTATGGCAAGGCACTGCGAGCCACTGCGGTGAACCGCATGGGCGCACGGCTGATGGGCATCTCGCCGACCCTGGCGGGCAAGGCCACCTTCGCCATGGCGACCTTCATCGGCGCGCTGTCGGGGATTCTCATCGCGCCGATCACCACCCTGTATTTCGACTCCGGCTTCGTGATCAGCCTCAAGGGTTTCGTCGGCGCCATCATCGGCGGCCTGGTCAGCTACCCGGTGGCCGCCCTCGGCGCCCTGGCGGTCGGCCTGATCGAAGCCTTCTCGATGTTCTGGGCCAGTACCTATAAAGAGATCATCGTGTTCACCCTGATCATTCCGTTCCTGCTCTGGCGCTCGCTCACCAGCCGTCACGTGGAGGAAGAAGAATGAACCTGCGCGCCCTGCTGTTCGTCTTCGTCCTGCTGCTCGGCATCGCGCCCCTGGCGCTGCCGACCTTCCAGATCACCCTGCTCAACTACATCGGCCTGTACACCCTGGTGGTGCTCGGCCTGGTGCTGCTCACCGGCGTGGGCGGCATGACCAGCTTCGGCCAGGCGGCGTTCGTCGGCCTGGGTGCCTACACCAGCGCGTACCTGACCGCTACCGAGCAATTGCCTGCCTGGCTGGCCTGGGCCGGTGGCTCGCCGTGGCTGGCGCTGCTGCTCGGCATCACCCTGACCGCCACGGTGGCGCTGCTGCTCGGTGCGCTGACCCTGAAGCTGTCCGGCCACTACCTGCCGCTGGGCACCATCGCCTGGGGTATCTCCCTCTACTACCTGTTCGGCACCCTCGACGGCCTTGGCGGCCACACCGGCATGAGCGGCCTGCCGCCCATCTCGCTGTTCGGCATGCTGCTGGATAAGGGCTGGAAGATGTTCTACCTGATCTGGGTGATCCTGCTGCTGGCCATGCTGCTGGTGCAGAACCTGCTCAACTCCCGTGAGGGCCGGGCGATTCGTGCCCTCAAGGGCGGCCAGGTGATGGCCGAGTCGATGGGCGTGAATACCTTCCGCGCGAAGCTGGTGATCTTCGTCATCTCGGCGCTGCTGGCCGCCCTGTCCGGCTGGCTGTACGCCCACAACCAGCGCTTCGTGAACCCCACGCCGTTCGGCCTGCACATGGGCATCGAGTACCTGTTCATGGCGCTGATCGGCGGCGTGGGCAGCGTCTGGGGCGCGCTGCTCGGCGCCGGCATCCTGACCCTGCTCAAGCAGTGGCTGCAGGACTGGCTGCCGCTGCTGCTGGGCAGCCAGGGCAACTACGAAACCATCGTCTTCGGCCTGCTTATCGTGCTGCTCATGCAACGCGCACCGGGCGGCCTGTGGCCGCTGCTGCTGCGCCTGACCCCGGCCCGCTGGCGCCAGGGCAAGGGTGCACCGAGGGCCGATGAGCAACCACCCGAGTTGCCGCGGCGGCAGTTGCCGGCGAGCGGCGAGCTGATTCTCCAGGCCCGTGAGGTGACCAAGCGCTTCGGCGGCCTGGTGGCCAACGACCGCATGAACCTGAGCATCCACGCCGGCGAGATCCTCGCCCTGATCGGCCCCAACGGTGCCGGCAAAAGCACGCTGTTCAACCAGATCTCCGGGGTGGACTTGCCCACCGAAGGCGACGTGCTGTTCCTTGGCCAGCGCATCAACGGCATCGCCTCGCGGCGCATCGCCCGGCTGGGCATGAGCCGCACCTTCCAGCACGTGAAACTGCTGCCGACCATGAGCGTGCTGGAAAACGTCGCCATCGGCGCGCACCTGCGCGGCAACAAGGGCATCGTGCCGGCGCTGCTGCACAGCGAGCGCGGCGAGGAGGCCGAACTGCTGCGTGAAGCGCGTCGCCAGCTGGAACGCGTCGGCCTCGGCGACTACCTCTACGAGGAAGCCGGCAGCCTGGCGCTGGGCCAGCAACGCATCCTGGAAATCGCCCGCGCGCTGTGCGCCGACCCCTGCCTGCTGCTGCTCGACGAGCCCGCCGCCGGCCTGCGCCACAAGGAGAAACAGGCGCTCGCCGAGCTGCTGCGCAAGCTGCGCAGCGAAGGCATGGCGATCCTCCTGGTGGAGCACGACATGGACTTCGTGATGGGCCTGGTGGATCGCGTGGTGGTGATGGAATTCGGCCAGAAGATCGCCGAAGGCCTGCCAGACGAGGTGCAGAAAAATCCGGCGGTACTCGAAGCCTACCTGGGCGCAGCGGAGTGAAGACGATGAGCAATCAACCCGGTAACACCCTGCTCGAAGTGAAGGACCTGTGCGTGGCCTACGGCAAGGTCGAGGCGCTGAGCAACGCCAGCCTGACCGTTGGCGAGGGGCAGATCGTCACCGTGATCGGCCCGAACGGCGCCGGCAAGACCACCCTGCTGTCGGCGATCATGGGCGTACTCGGTTCCCGTGGGCAGGTGAATTTCGATGGCACGCTGGAGGCCGTGCCGGAAGTCGAGGTGCTGGTCGGCCGCGGCCTGGGCCTGGTGCCGGA
This sequence comes from Pseudomonas sp. G34, assembly GCF_031119625.1. GTDB lineage: Bacteria > Pseudomonadota > Gammaproteobacteria > Pseudomonadales > Pseudomonadaceae > Aquipseudomonas. Next base: position 358,906 of record NZ_JAVHZV010000010.1, on the reverse strand, counting down.
GAAGCGCGAGCTGTTCCACAGCATGAGCGTGGAAGACAACCTGCAGCTTGGCGCCTTCCAGCGCGTGCGCCAGGGCGACCGTGACTGGCGCAAGACCTTGAGCGAGGTGTATGGCCTGTTCCCGCGCCTGCACGAGCGCCGCGGGCAACTGGCCGCCACCCTCTCCGGCGGCGAACGGCAGATGCTCGCCGTGGGCCGCGCGCTGATGGCCAAACCCAAGCTGCTGATGCTCGACGAACCGAGCCTGGGCCTGGCACCGCTGATCACCCGGGAGATCTTCCGGATCATCGCCGACCTGCGCCGCCAGGGCGTGTCGATCCTGCTGGTCGAGCAGAACGCCCGCGCTGCCCTGCGCGTGGCCGACTACGCCTACGTGCTGGAAACCGGGCAGATCGCCATGCAGGGCCCGGCCGCCGAACTGGCCGATGACCCGCGGGTGATCGAGGCCTACCTGGGCCTGGCCAGCAAGCATCAGGAAATGCTCGCCGGCTAGGCTCTGTACGAAAAGTACCTGCGCTCGGAGACTTTTCGTACAGACCCCCGGCGGCGCCCACTTCAACACACTGGCCAAAGGGAGTCGCCATGTCATCACCCACCCACCGCCGCGTGTGCATCGCCGGTGCTGGCGCCATCGGCTGCACCCTGGCCGCGAGGCTCGGCGCCAGCGGCCAGCCGGTCAATGTGCTGGCCCGCGGGAGAACCCTGACTGCGCTGCGCGAAAACGGGGTGTGCCTGAGCGACCTCGACGGCAGCCACCACAGCCCGGTGAACGCCAGCGACAGCTGCGCCGAACTGGGCGAGCAGGACCTGATCTTCATCTGCACCAAGGCGCCAGCACTGGCCGGCCTGCTGCCCACCCTCGGGCCGCTGATCGGCCCCCAAACGGTGGTGGTGCCGGTGGTCAATGGCGTGCCCTGGTGGTACTTCCATGGCCTGCCCGGGCGTTTCGCCGAGCGCCAGGTGCAGGCCGTCGACCCGGACGGCACCCTCAGCGCAGCCCTCGACCTGCAGCGGATACTCGGCTGCGTGGTGTTCATCACCGCCGAGACCGACGCGCCCGGCGTGGCCCGCTCAGACAACCCGCACCTGATGATTCTCGGCGAGCCGGACGGGCAGCTCAGCGAGCGCCTGCACTGGGTTCGCGCACTGGTCGAGCAGGCCGGTATCGAAGCCCGCGCCAGCGAGCATATTCGCGACCCGCTATGGACCAAGATCATCGCCAACCTCAGCTCCAACCCGCTGTCGGTGGTCACCGGCGCGACCCTGGAGCAGTTGTATGGCCGCGCCGACCTGCGCGGCGTGACCGCCAAGATCATTCAGGAAAGCCTGCTGATCGCCGCCGCCTATGGCGCGCGCATCACCTTCGACCCGGAGACCTTCATGAGGCTCGGTGCCGACATGGGCGCGGTGCGCACCTCGATGCTGCAGGACTACCAGCACGGCCGCCCGCTGGAGCTGGCAGCCATTGGCGATGCGGTGGTCGAGTTGGCCGCCTACCAGGGCCTCAGCATGCCGGTCACCCAGGACATTCTCACGCTGGCGCGCTTTCGCGGCGAACAGCCAACTACTCACTGACTCAGGAGGCCGCCCATGAACGCCACTCAAGATACCGGCAAGCCCGCCCACTGCAGCGATGAAGAATGGGCGCTGCGCGTCAAGCTCGCCCATTGCTATCACCTGGTGGATTACTTCGGCTGGACCGAGACCATCTTCAACCACATTTCCGCGCGCCTGCCCGGCCCGGCGCACCATTATCTGGTCAATCCGTTCGGCCTCAACTACAGCGAAATCACCCCGGCGAACCTGCTCAAGGTCGACCTGCACGGCAACAAGCTGGAGCCCTCGGACTACCACGGCAACCCGGCCGGCTTCGCCCTGCACAGCGCCGTGCACGGCGCCCGCGATGACATCCAGTGCGTGATCCACACCCACACCACGCCGATCTCCGCCGTGGTGCAGAAGAAGCGCGGCTTCACCCATGACGATTTCTACGGCGCCCAGCTCTACGGCCGTATCGGCTATCACACCTTCGAAGGCATCACCCTGTTCGATGACGAGAAAACGCGGATGATCGCCAGCCTCGGCGACAAGCACATCCTGGTGCTGCGCAACCATGGCATCGCGGTGGGCGAGAGCAGCATCGAAAAGACCTTCTTCCTGCTCTGGACCGTGCAGCGCGCCGCCGAAAACCAGTGCGCCGCCGGTGCCCTGGGTGGTGAGGACAACCCGCTGGGCGAAGGCGTCGCCGAGAAATGCGCCAGCCTCACCGCCATGCTGATCCGCGACAGCGGCTTCGCCGACACCGTCTTCGCCGCCATGGTGCGCAAACTGCGCGCCGAGCGCCCGCTGCCCTGGTGAAACCTCAGGCCCGCGCCCGGCTCCGGGTTGGCAAGCAGGTGCAAGAAACTGACCGCGAGGAACAATCTTTATCTGCCCATAGCGGTTTGAATGACCTGCATTCGCCCCTGATGCGGGCCAGCAGAGAAACGCTCCCATGAAGGAATATGACTACATCGTGATCGGCGCCGGCTCGGCAGGTTGCGTAGTGGCAGCCCGGCTGATCCAGGAAAGCGCGGGCAGCGTGCTGCTGCTGGAGGCGGGCGGCAGGGACAGCAGCCCCTTCCACACCATGCCGGCCACCGTGGTTCAGGTGTTCCAGCAGAAGTCCTGGCCGTACATGACCGTGCCGCAAAGGCATTGCAACAACCGCGAGATGATAATCGCCCAGGGCAAGGTGCTCGGCGGCGGCAGCTCGGTGAACGGAATGATCTACATCCGCGGCCAGCACCAGGATTACAACGACTGGGTGAGCGACTGGAATTGCCCGGGCTGGGGCTACCGCGACGTGCTGCCCTACTTCAAGCGAGCCGAGGCCAACGAGAGCCTGGGCAGCGAATACCACGGCCAGGACGGCCCGCTACCGGTCAGCGAAAACCGCTATCGCCACCCGATGACCATGGCCTTTGTGCGGGCCGGCCAGGAAATGGGCCTGCCCTACGTCAACGACTTCAACGGCGCCTCCCAGCAAGGCGTCGGCTTCTACCAGACCACCACCCGCAACGGCGCCCGCGCCAGCACCGCGCGCACCTACCTGAAGTCGGTGCGCGACAGCAGCAGGCTGCGCGTGGTGACCGGCGCCCTGGTACACAAGGTGGTGATCGAGCACGGCCGTGCCACCGGCGTGATCTTCAGCGAGAAAGGCGGCGCGCCCACCACCGTCAACGCGCGGGAGGAAGTGATCCTCAGCGCCGGCGCCTTCGGCAGCCCGAAGATTCTCATGCTCTCCGGTGTCGGCCCCAGGGAGCACCTCGCCGAGCACGGCATCGAGACGCTGGTCGACCTGCCGGTCGGCAAGAACTTCCACGATCACCTGCACCTTTCGCTCAACGCCGCCACCCATGAGCCCATCAGCATCCTTGGCGAAGACAAGGGTTTGCGCGGCATCAAGCACATGGCGCAGTGGCTGGCGTTTCGCAGCGGCCTGCTGACCAGCAACATTCTCGAAGGCGGCGGCTTCATCGACACCCAGGGCGTTGGCCGCCCGGACATCCAGTTCATGTTCCTGCCGGTGATGGACAACTTCGACAACACCCCGGGCGAAGTCGCCCCGGCTGCCGAGCATGGCTTTACCGTCAAGGTCGGCCACCTGCGCCCGAAGGCCCGTGGCGAGGTGCGCCTGCGCAGCACCGACCCGGCCGACCTGCCGTTGATCGACCCCAATTACCTGGGCGACCCGGAGGATCTGCAAGGCCAGATTCGCGCCGTGCAGGCCGGCCTGCGGCTCATGCAGCAGCCCGCGCTGCGCAGCCTGATCAAGAAGATCACCGCCCCCGAGAACATCGACTGGCGCGACACCGCCGGCGTCGAAGCCTTCGTGCGCAAGGCCATCAAGACCGTCTACCACCCCGGCGGCACCTGCCGTTTGGGCATCGAGCCAGGCGACTCGGTGGTCGACCTGCAGATGCGCGTGCACGGTGTGGCCAACCTGCGTGTGGTCGACCTATCGGTGTGCCCGCAGATCGCCAGCGGCAACACCAATGCTCCGGCCATCATGCTCGGTGAGCGCGGCGCCGACTTCATCCTCGGCAAGGCGCCGCTGGCACTCGATGCGCCAGCCGAGCAGACGCTCGATCTCAATCAGCTGATCGGCGTCAACGCCGCTTCGCTCGCCGAACCCGGCCGCTCCTGACTGCCCCTCCGCCAGCCCTGGCGCCAGCCGTACGCCAAGGCTGGCGCTCGCCTGCACATCAGCTCGAGGAATACCTTTCCATGCGCATTCTCTCCCAGCACAACCTGATCGCTCCGGGCCTCTTTTGCCTGCTCGCCCTCAGCCACAACGCCCTGGCCACCGAGGGCGGCGGCGGCGCATACGCCAATGGCAGCGAGGGTTTCATGACCGGCGCACTGCCGCCGCCCGGCACTTACCTGGTCAGCTACAACACCTATTACAGTGCCGACAGATTCGCCAACAGCAACCCGGCCTTCGACGATTTCAAGGTCACCACCGCGGCCACCATCCTCCGCGCGATCCACGTCACCGACAAACAGATCCTCGGCGGCAACTGGGCAATGCACGCCTTTCTGGTCGCCGCAGACGTAAACGTCGACCTGGGCGCCGGTGGCCGGCAGCGCCGCGCCGGCATGGGCGACTTCATCTTCGATCCACTCGCCATCGGCTGGCATAGCGGCAACTGGCACTGGATCGTCGGCATGGACATCTACCTGCCCACCGGCCGCTACGACGAGAACGAGCTGGCCAATATCGGTCGCAACTACGCCACCCTCGAACCGCTGTTCGCCTTCACCTACCGCAACGCGGCCGGCTACGAGTTCTCGATGAAAACCATGTTCGATCACAACTACGAGAACCATGACACCAACTACCGCTCCGGAGACGAACTGCACGCAGATTTCGTCGCCGCCAAGCACTTTGGCAACTGGGGCGTGGGCCTGGGTGGCTATGCCTACAAACAGGTCAGCGGTGACAGCGGGAAGGGTGCCGTACTCGGCGACTTCAAGGGCCGCGCCATGGGCCTGGGGCCGCAACTGACCTATACCGCGGCGAACGGCGTGAATATCCAGGGCCGCTACCAACACGAATTCGATGTGCAGAACCGCCCTGAAGGAGACAAGTTCTGGCTGAACATCGCCGTTCCGCTCTGAGGGTTCCACGGCAGCAGCCGGCAGCCGATAAATAGCTGCAGGCACGGCTGGAGGATCAGAGCACAGGACGCACGCCTCGCATTTACCCAAAACGGCCATGGCAGCTAAAACCGTCGCCTCACAGCTCATCTAGCGGGCAAACGCTGCTGAGTAAGAAGGCCAGTCCACCTTCCCTCTAAACGCCTCGACTCTCTCTACAGGCTCAACCCGCCGCGAGCTTCAGCCGTAACCACGGCGCGATCGGATCACGGTTCCTGGCCCAATAAATGCTTGAATATTCTCGTGATTAGTAATGTGTGCAGTTTCTGCACAGTTATGCACGATACCTATTACAAGAAGCCCTTGAGGTGCACCGTGAACGTGCCAAAAGCCCACGATTTCGATCACTGGAACCAGGCCGTCAGCGCCGTATGTGGCCGTTTCGTTACCCAGCGTGCGCAGAGCGCATTCATCGGTGATATCAGCCATCGCGACCTGGGCGGCCTGAACGTTGCCGATATCCACGTCAATGCCAGGTCGATCTGTCGCGAACACGCCAATCAGGATCGCGGTGAAGACCAGTTCTATTTTCTGGTGATGCAGCGTGAAGGGGTCATGGCGGTCAACCATGATCAGCAGCAGTTCGTGCTGCAACCCGGCGACATCGCCCTGCTGGACTCGGCGAGAACCCTGGAGATGTGCCCCCAGGGCCTGGTGCATCAGCTGTCGGTGCACCTGTGCCGCCGCACCCTGGATCGCGCGCTGCCAGCCAGAGCCAAGCGCTTTGGCAAGGTGCAGCACGCCAACCTCAGCGGCCGTGTGCTGGCCGGGCTGCTGGAGCAGATCGCCCGGCCCCAGGATGACGCCGCACCAAGCAGCCAGGATGGCGCGGCCGTGCAGGATGCGCTGATCAGCCTGTTGCAGCCCTGCCTGCAAGACCAGGCCGCCAGCCCGCGCAGCCGTCCGCTGCGGCGTATGGCCGAGCAGCTGATTCAGCAGTCGCTGCCCCACGCGCCCTCGCCCGCCGAGCTGGCGGCGCGCCTGAACATCTCGGTGCGCCAGCTGTACCGGCAATTCGAAATCGATGGCGACAGCATCTGCCGTTACGTGCAGCGCCAGCGCCTGGAATGCAGCGCCCGCGACCTGCTCGACGACGCCCTGCGCATCACCACCATCGCCTACAAATGGGGCTTCACCGACTCGGCGCATTTTTCCCGGGTGTTCAAGCGCCAGTACGGCATGTCGCCCCGCGACTACCGGGTGCAGGCGCTGCAGGGCTGAGCCGCTGCGGTGCAGAGGCGGCCGGCAAAGCACACTTTCTGGCAGGCAGTGCCAAGCCTGCATCACGGGCTGGGCCGCACACTGGAGCCGCCCGGCTACCCCGTGCAAAGGGCGCATGGACGGCCGGCAACAGGCGGCCGGGGTGCACCAATGCGTCACCCTGACGCGGCAAACCCATGGCTCGGCGGGTGCCGGAATTAGTAGAAATGTCTATGATTGCCCGTCGACCTTATAAAGCAGCCCAGTCATGTCCAGCGCCAAGAAACGCCGCAGCCGCTACAACCCCGCCAGCGAAGACTTCCACAAGGAAGAGTTTCCCTTCTACTGGCTGGCGCGCGTGTATGGCCGCTACTCCCTGGCCATGGAAAAACTGCTCAAGCGTATCGACCTCGACATCCCCCGCTGGCGGGTGCTCAACATCCTCTTCGAGAACGACAATTCGAGCATTTCGGAGATCTCCGAACACGCCGTGGCCAAGCTGTCGACCATCACCAAGATCGTCTACCGCATGAAGGACGACGGCCTGGTGGAAACCAGCCAGAGCGCCCAGGACGGCCGTGTGACCCAGGTCACCCTCACGGAAGCCGGGCGCAAGGCGTTCTTCGCCATGCACGAGCTCACCGACGAGCTGTTCCACAAGAGTTTCGAGGGCCTCACCGAAGCCCAGCTGCGCAAGCTCAACCAGGTGCTGGCGAGCATTTTCGCCAACCTGCCGGAACACTGATCGCCGCCGCCTGGTGGCCCAGGCCGACAGCTGGTCACGTCGCCATCAGCAGCGTTTGCCCTACCTGCGTCGCCCCCCTAGAATGCCGCGATGCAAAATGACCTCGATCAGCGACTCAGCTCTCTCAACCCAGCCCAGCACCATGCGGTCACCACGCCGCCCGGTCATCAGTTGGTGCTGGCCGGTGCCGGCTCCGGCAAGACCCGCGTGCTGGTGCACCGCATCGCCTTTCTGATCCAGCGCCTGGACGTCTCGCCGCACAGCATCCTGTCGGTGACCTTCACCAACAAGGCCGCGGCCGAGATGCGCCATCGCATCGAGGACGTGCTGGGCCAGAGCCCGGCCGGCATGTGGGTCGGCACCTTCCACGGCCTGGCGCACCGCCTGCTGCGTGCGCACTGGCAGGAAGCCAAGCTGGTCGAGAACTTCCAGATTCTCGACTCCGACGACCAGCAGCGGCTGATCAAGCGGGTGATCCGCGAGCTGGGCCTGGATGAGCAGCGCTGGCCGGCCAAGCAGGCGCAGTGGTTCATCAACGGCCAGAAGGACGAAGGCATTCGCCCGGCCGGCATCCAGGCCAGTGGCGACCTGTTCCTGGCCACCATGCGCAGCATCTACGAAGCCTACGAGGCCGCCTGTGCGCGTGCCGGGGTGATCGACTTCGCCGAACTGCTGCTGCGCGCCCTCGACCTGTGGCGCAACAACGCCGGCCTCTTGGCGCACTACCAGAAGCGCTTCCGGCACATCCTGGTCGACGAGTTCCAGGACACCAACGCCGTGCAGTACGCCTGGCTTCGCTTTCTCGCCATGGGCGGCGAAAGCCTGATGGTGGTGGGCGACGACGACCAGTCGATCTACGGCTGGCGCGGCGCCAAGATCGAGAACATCCAGCAGTTCGACAGCGACTTCGCCGACGCCGAGATCATCCGCCTGGAGCAGAACTACCGCTCCACGGCGAACATCCTCAACGCCGCCAACGCGCTGATCGCCAACAACCAGGGGCGTCTGGGCAAGGAGCTGCGCACCGATGTCGGCGACGGCGACCTGATCAGCCTGTACGCCGCCTTCAACGAACACGACGAAGCGCGCTACGTGGTCGAGACCATCGAGGACGCCCTGCGCAAGGACAGCCTGCGGCGCAGCGACATCGCCATCCTCTACCGCTCCAACGCCCAGTCGCGGGTGCTGGAAGAAGCGCTGCTGCGCGAGAAGATTCCCTACCGCATCTACGGCGGCCAGCGCTTCTTCGAACGTGCGGAAATCAAGAACGCCATGGCCTACCTGCGCCTGATCCACCAGCGCGGCAACGACGCGGCGCTGGAGCGGGTGATCAACGTGCCGGCCCGTGGCATCGGCGAGAAGACGGTGGAAACCCTACGCCAGTTCGCCCGCGCCAACGACCTGTCGATGTGGGCCGCGCTGCACGAAGCGGTCGGCACCAAGGTGATCGCCGGCCGCGCCGCCAGTGCGCTGAACGGTTTCGTCGAGCTGATCGACACCCTGGCGTTGAAGGTCGAAGGCCTGCAGCTGCACAGCACCGCCCAGCTGGTGATCGAACAGTCCGGCCTGCTCGCCTACCACCGTGACGAAAAGGGCGAGAAGGCCCAGGCACGGGTGGAAAACCTCGAGGAACTGGTGTCCGCCGCCCGCGCCTTCGACTCCTATGAGGGCGAAGACGGTGACGAGGCGCAGACGCCGCTGGCCGCCTTCCTCGACCATGCCTCGCTGGAAGCCGGTGACACCCAGGCTGCCGAGCATGAAGACAGCGTGCAGATGATGACCCTGCACAGCGCCAAGGGCCTGGAGTTCCCGCGGGTGTTCCTGGTCGGCATGGAAGAAGGCCTGTTCCCCCACAAGATGAGCCTGGAAGAACCCGGCCGCCTGGAAGAGGAGCGCCGCCTGGCCTACGTGGGCATTACCCGGGCCATGCGCCACCTGGTGATCAGCTACGCGGAAACCCGCCGCCTGTACGGCAACGAGACCTACAACAAGGTCTCGCGCTTCGTGCGCGAAGTGCCGCCGCACCTGGTGCAGGAAGTGCGCCTGTCGAACAGCGTCAGCCGCCCCTACGGCAGTGGCAGCCGCAGCATGAGCGGCAGCAGCCTGTTCGCCGGCAGCGCCGTACCGGACACGCCGTTCAACCTCGGCCAGCGCGTGCAGCACTCGCTGTTCGGCGAAGGCACCATCCTCAACTTCGAGGGCTCGGGACCCCAGGCACGGGTGCAGGTGAACTTCGAGAGCGAAGGCAGCAAGTGGCTGATGCTGGCCTATGCCAAGCTAGAGGCTATCTAAGAAGCTGTTGACGATCTTTCTGGGCATGCGTGCGGGCAACTGCAAGGCGCAAGCAGCCCTTCGTAGGGTGGACGACGCTTCATCCGTCCACCACTCTGCAACCGCGACGGTGGATGAAAAGAGCGTCATCCACCCTACATCCGCTACCGCCGCATTGCCGTCAAAATGAATAAAGCCCGACATAAAGATCGTGAACACGCTCTAAGTCAGCTCAACGATTAACAAGCTTGGCAGCCGCCATAACGGATGGCTGCCAATAACAAAAGCAATCAGGGCACGCTGCTCGACACTGCAAGGGAGAACACCATGAACCGCCGCAATCTGTTCGGCGCCGCTGTGGCGCTGTGCGCTGCCATCGGCCTGGCCGGCTGCAAGGAAGACAAACCCGCTGCCGACGGGGGCACCGCTGCCGCCGCCAAAGTGGAGGCCGTGCACTGGAAGATGGTCACCTCCTGGCCGAAGAACTATCCGGGCCTGGGCACCGCCGCCGAGCGCCTGGCCGAGCGCATCAACGCGATGAGCGCCGGGCGCCTGACCGTCAAGGTCTACGCCGCTGGTGAGCTGGTTCCGGCCCTGGAAGTGTTCGACGCGGTATCTCGTGGCACCGCCGAAATGGGCCACGGCACGCCCTACTACTGGAAGGGCAAGGTACCGGCGGCGCAGTTCTTCTCCTCGGTGCCATTCGGCCTGTCGACCCTGGAAATGAACGCCTGGCTGAGCAAGGGCGGCGGTCAGGCCCTGTGGGACGAAACCTACGCCCCTTATGGCGTGAAGCCGCTGTCGGCGGGTAACACCACCATGCAGATGGGTGGCTGGTACAACAAGGAAATCAACTCGCTGGACGACATCAAGGGCCTGAAGATCCGCATGCCGGGCCTCGGTGGCGAAGTGTTGACCAAGCTTGGTGCCATCACCGTCAACCTGCCGGGTGGCGAGATCTTCACCGCGCTGCAGACCCGCGCCATCGACGCCACCGACTGGGTCAGCCCTTACAACGACCTGGCCTTCGGCCTGCACAAGGCGGCCAAGTACTACTACTTCCCGGGCTGGCAGGAGCCTCAGGCGGTGGTCGAAGCGATGGTCAACCAGAAGGCCTTCGACAGCCTGCCGGCGGACCTGCAGGCCATCGTCGTCGAAGCCTCCCGCGCCGCGACCCTGGACATGATGGACGACTACGTCTTCCACAATGCCAAGTCCCTGGCCCAGTTGAAGGAACAGGGCGTGGCGATCAAGCGCTTCCCCGACGAGGTGCTAGCGGCGATGAAGCGTGAGTCCCAGGCCGTACTCGAGGACCTGGCAGGCCAGAACGAGCTCAATGGGCGCATCTGGAAATCCATGAAGGCCTTCCAGGATGAAGCCACGCCGATGGGCGAAGTGACCGAGAAAGAACTCTACAACTGGCGCTGAGGCAGCAGCCGCTGAGCACTGAAACGGAACCTGTTGGTTCCGTTTCGCCTCCCATCTCCATTGCCCTGGCGCGCCGCAAGCCGCCTCGCTGGGCAAAAGCTCGAAACATTCTGTTGCTGGTCATGCCGACCTGCCACGGGCAAGATGCCTGTCAGTGTTTCAATAACCGAGAGAAAACCGATAATGCAGCGTTTCCTCAGCATCGCCCTGGTACTTTGCCTGGGCCTGTCGTTCAGTTTTACTGCCGACGCCAAGCGTATGGGCGGCGGCAAATCCTTCGGCGCCGCGCCGAGCCACCAGACTCGCCAGGCCACGCCACCTTCCCAACCCAACGCCAATGCCGCAGCGCCTGGCCGTACCCCGGCTGCCGCCAGCGGTGCGTCGCGCTGGCTCGGCCCGCTGGCCGGTCTGGCCGCCGGTGGCCTGCTGGCCTCGATGTTCATGGGTGATGGCTTCGAAGGCCTGCAGATCATGGACATGCTGATCTTCGGCCTGATCGCCTTCCTGCTGTTCCGCTTCCTGGCCGCCCGTCGCCAGAAGCAGCAGCCGAACGTGGCTGCTGCCGGTGGTGCACCCTTCCAGCGTGAAGCCCATGGCCAGCCGCAGCCGGCTCAGCCGTCGATCTTCGGTGGCAGCAGCGCCGCGGCGATCAAGCCGGTGATCAACGCACCTGCCTGGTTCAACGAGCAAAACTTCATCAACGCCGGTCGTGAGCACTTCCTGAGCCTGCAACAGCACTGGGACGCGAACGAGATGGACAAGATCGCCGAGTTCGTGACCCCGCAGCTGCTGGAGTTCCTCAAGCGCGAGCGCGCCGATCTGGGTGATGGCTTCCAGTCCACCTACATCGACAACCTCGACGTGCAGCTGGACGGTGTCGATGATCACGCCGACAAGACCATCGCCACCCTGACCTTCAGCGGTATCTCGAAGACCTCGCGCTTCGATCAGGGCGAAGTGTTCAGCGAAAGCTGGCGCCTGGAGCGTGCCGTTGGCGATAACCAGCCCTGGCTGGTCGCCGGTATCCGCCAGAACGGCTGATCCCACACGCGTTAACCAAACCCGGGCTTGCCCGGGTTTGTTTTTTTCCGCGTCCGGCTTTTGGAACCTATGTCGGGCGCCGCACCCAAAGCGATGTGCAGCAGTCGCAGGCTCGAGATGGCTTTTTGCCTTTCGCCGCTTGTGACTATTTTCCATTCAGCGTAAAAAGCTGCGTTATCAAGAAGCACTAGAGCAGACGGCGACTATCGAACGCCCGTCTGCTTCGTGCTTTGCAGAATCTGATGAGAATCGTCGAACCCAGGTGGAGCCGCCGTGGAAGAAGTCATCGAACAACTGCGTGAATTGAACGAACCGGTGCCGGTGCCGCTGGAGCTGCCCGAAGAAGAGCTGCTGGTGGAGATCGAGGAGCAGATCCTCATCAACCTGCCGTTCGAGCTGCGCGAGTTTCTGCTCAAGGTCAGCGACGTGGTGTACGGCCGCCTGGAGCCGGTCACCGTCACCGACCCGCAATCGCACACCTATCTGCCGGAAGTGGCCTCGGTCGCCTGGTCGCTCGGCGTGCCGCGCGAGCTGGTACCGATCTGCGAAGACCAGGGCAACTACTACTGCGTCGAACAGGACGGCACCGTGCTGCTCTGGGACGGCGAAGAAGAAGACCTCACCGACGACAGCTGGGACTCGGTGTGGCACTGGGTGCGCGAAGTCTGGCTGGAGGAGTGATCCGCAGGCTTCCGGCAATCGCCGCCGCCCCTGGGTATCGCTTCGCTCAACACCAGGCTACGACCAATACAACAAGGGCGCCTATTGGCGCCCTTGTTGTTTCAGTGATGCCCCGGGGTTTCGGGCTTGTCGAGGGTCTCGAACAGGGCGATCTGCAGGCGCGTGTGCACGCGGATGAACCAGCGCCACAGCACCGCCACCACACCGGCGGCGACCACGCCAACCAACAGCAGCATGTCGTTGGATGGCAGGATGCTCGACGACAGCGCGGTGAGCAGCAGCATGATGCCGACCAGCGAGAGCAGCGGGATCACTTCGGCGATCACCTTGCGTACCCGCGCCGTATGGCGCCCGGCCTTCTCCTGGCGCACGCCCATTTCGGCGAGCAGCATGGAGAGCGCCTTGATCTTGCGGTAGGCGGCGATCAGGCAGGGCAGTGCCAGCAGCAGCGCGGCGCCCCAGATGAGTGCCTTGCGCAGGTTCTCCTGCTCGATCCAGCCGCTGAGCCAGGCACCAATCTGCCCCGCGAAGAACGCGATGCCGAGAAAGATCGCTATCACGAAGGCCAGGTTGACCAGCACCTGCAGCACGATCTTGCGGATCATGCCCGCCAGGATCGCGCCCTGGCCCTGGGGCTGGATGCTGCGCAGCCACTCGCCATACAGCGAGAACACCCGCGCGACGCCCTGCGGCATGCGCTTGCCCAGGCCCACCGCCAGCGGGTCGGCGGCGCGGATCAGGTACGGCGTGGTCAGGGTGGTGATCACCGACACGGCCACCGCCACCGGGTAGAGGAAGTCGCTGGTCACCTGCAGGGTCATGCCCAGGGTGGCGATGATGAACGAGAATTCGCCGATCTGCGAAAGCCCCATGCCGACGCGCAGCGAGGTGCGCCCGTCGTTGCCGGCGATGAAGGCGCCGAGGCTGCAGGAGAACACCTTGCCGACGATCACCGCCACGGTGATCACCGCGATGGGCCAGGCGTATTCGACCAGCACGCCGGGGTCGAGCAGCAGGCCGATGGCAACGAAGAAGATCGCACTGAACATGTCGCGCACCGGCTCGACCAGCCGCTCGATCTGCGCCAACTGACGCGATTCGGCCATGATCGCGCCGATCAGGAAGGCGCCCAGCACCATGCTGTACTCGAGCTTGACCACCAGCAGGCAGAAGCCGAAGCACATGCCCAGCACCGCCACCAGCAGCATCTCGTTGCTCTCGAACCTGGCCACGTAGGCGAGGATGCGCGGCACCAGGATGATGCCGATGACCAGCGCGACGATCATGAACAGCGACAGCTTGCCGACCGTGGCGAACACCTCGCCGGTTTCCACGCTACCGCTCAGGGCAATACCGGAGAGCAGCGCGATGATGCCGATACCGAGGATGTCCTCGACGATCAACACGCCAAAGATCAGCTGGGCGAAGCGCTCGTTCTTCATCTTCAGGTCGCCGAGCGCCTTGATGATGATGGTGGTCGAGGAGATCGCCAGGATGGCACCGAGGAACAGCGAATCCATGGTGCTCCAGCCGAAGTAGCGGCCAATCTCGAAACCGATCCAGATCATCAGGACGATTTCCAGGAACGCGGCGATGAACGCCGTGGCACCGACGTTGAACAGCTTGCGCAGGCTGAACTCCAGCCCCAGGCAGAACATCAGGAAGATCACCCCCAGTTCGGCCAGGGTGCGGATGGTTTCTTCTTCGTGGATCAGGCCGAACGGCGGGGTGTGCGGGCCGATCAGAAAGCCGGCGAGGATGTAGCCCAGCACCACCGGCTGCTTGAAGCGGTGAAACAGCACGGTGACCACACCGGCCACCAGCATGATCACCGCGAGATCCTGGATGAAGCTGATGGCATGCATGGCGAGACTGCTCCTTGTCGTTGGGCAACACGAACGCGCTCGGGCTGACGGCTCGGGGCGCGCTGACGGTTGCGGAAGGGGAAGGATTGGCCCGTTGCGGACCCTACTGCCCGCAGGTTAACACTCGGGCCGCGCCTCTCGCGACCCCACAGCCCGACGAACGGGCTGCCGCCCACGGAGGCCCCCTGCGCGTTGCGGCTCGCCTCGTGCGCCCTGCTCTAGAGCGGCGGCAAGGCCTGGCTCAGCGCGCCTGCGACGCCGGTTCAGCACTGACCTTCAGGTAACCACCGGCCACGCTGATACCGGCGCCACCGTATTGCTGGCACTGCTGATCGATGACTTCCAGCACCTGGATATCCAGCCCCTCGTGAAGCAGCTCGACCGAGCAGCCGCTGGGCAGGCCTGTATTCGTCAGCTGGTAATAGGCCTTTTCGCCCTGCAATGCGCCTTGCAGCTGGCCGATGGCGGCCGGGCCGTATTCTTCGACCTTGCCACCGGCGCGCAGCGGCGAGAAGTTCACCCGATAGCTGCCGTCGGCCTGACGGCTGATGTCCAGGCTGCTCCACACCGCCGCGCCGGCGTAACGTAGATAACGGCCTTCGATGCTGGCCGCCAGTTGCGGGTAGTCCACCGCCGCGGCCACCGAACGCAGGTTATTGCGGGTGGCGTTGCCCTGCATGCCGTCGGCCAGCGCGAGGTTCAACCAGGCGCGGGCCTGGCCGGGCTGCTTGAGGCGCAGGCTGGTCACCACCAGGTTGTTCAGCGCCAGCTCGCGGGCGGCACTGCTGTCCTGCTCCTGCTCGGCGCGGCGCAGTTGCCGCTCGAAGGCCTCGGCCGCGTCGGCGTAGCGGCCCGCCTGATAGGCCGCGGTGCCGGCGGCGTTGCACAGGCTGACGCTGTCGCAGGGTTGCGGCGCTGCCTGGGCAATACCGGCGAGCAGCGGCAATAGAGCTAGGCAAATAACGGGGCGCGTCATGGGATCGTCCTGAATGAGTGAGAGACTATGGCTCTAGGAGTGAAATGCCGGTACATACGTTGCAGCAATCGACTGCATAGGCACAATCGACCAGCCAAAGCCGCGCAGACGGCCGACAATCGCACCCCGTCCACCTGATGAGCGAGACCTTATGGAACCCGGCAACGCCCAACTGACTATGACCGTCCTGATGACCCCGGACATGGCCAACTTTTCCGGCAATGTACACGGCGGCACACTGCTCAAGTACATGGACGAAGTCGCCTATGCCTGTGCCAGCCGCTATGCCGGGCGCTACGTGGTCACCCTGTCGGTCGACCAGGTGACCTTTCGCGAACCGGTGCATGTCGGCGAGCTGGTGACCTTCATGGCCTCGGTCAACTATACCGGGCGCACCTCCATGGAAGTCGGCATCAAGGTGATCACCGAGAATATCCGCGAGCGCTCGGTGCGCCACAGCAACAGCTGCTTCTTCACCATGGTGGCGGTCGATGAAAACGGCAAATCCATCGAAGTACCGCCGCGTCAACCGGAGAGCTCCGAAGAGCGTCGACGCTTCGAGCAGGGCCGTCAGCGTCGCGAGATTCGTCAGGAGCTGGAAAGTCGCTACCGCGCCCTCAAAGGCGAGGCATGACGAGGCCTACAGCTGCCCCAAGCGGTGTCGACACATTCTGTATAAAGACCCTTTAGTTATAAGTAATATTTTAATATAAAATATCGGTCTTTACGGTCGAGCAATTCGACCCTGGCCGTTACGCTGTTCTGCTCGGTATCCGCTGCCGCGCGGGCATGCCAGGCCCTCTCACCAAGGAGACCGCATGCCGCATCACACACCCCTGATTGCGACGATCGCTGCCGGCTTCGTGCTGGCCTACCTGTTTGGCAGCCTGGCCAACCGCCTGCGCCTGTCGCCACTGGTAGGCTACCTGCTGGCTGGGGTGATCGTCGGCCCCTTCACCCCCGGGTTCGTCGCCGATAAAGAGCTGTCCGTCGAGATTTCCGAGATCGGCGTGATCCTGCTGATGTTCGGCGTGGGCCTGCACTTCTCCCTCAAGGACCTGATGTCGGTCAAACACATCGCCATTCCCGGCGCCGTGGTGCAGATCGCCGTCGCCACGCTGATGGGCATGGGCCTGTCCTGGGCGATGGGTTGGGGCTGGGGCGCCGGCCTGGTGTTCGGCCTGGCGCTCTCGGTGGCCAGCACCGTGGTACTGCTACGCGCCCTGGAAGAACGCCAGCTGATCGATACCCGCCGCGGCAAGATCGCGGTCGGCTGGCTGATCGTCGAGGATCTGGTGATGGTCCTGGCGCTGGTGCTGCTGCCGGCATTGTCCGGCGTGCTCGGTGGCATTCCCCAGGGCGACGGTTCCAGCAGCATCGGCATGCAGTTGCTGATCACCTTCGGCAAGGTCAGCGCCTTCGTGGCACTGATGATCGTGGTCGGCCGCCGGGTCATTCCCTGGCTGCTGGAGCGCAGCGCCGGCACCGGCTCACGGGAACTGTTCACTCTGGCGGTGATGGCCATCGCCATGGGCATCGCCTACGGCTCGGCGCAACTGTTCGGGGTGTCCTTCGCCCTGGGTGCATTCTTCGCCGGGATGATCCTCAACGAGTCGGAATACAGCCACCGGGCGGCCGATGATTCGCGGCCACTGCGCGATGCCTTCGCGGTGCTGTTCTTCGTCTCGGTGGGCATGCTGTTCAACCCGGCGATCCTGCTCGAGCAACCGCTGCTGGTGCTGGGCACCTTCCTGGTCATCGTGGTCGGCAAGTCGCTGGCAGCGATGCTCATCGTGCAGGCCTTCCGTAAACCCCTGAGTACGGCGCTGACCATTTCGGTGAGCCTGGCGCAGATCGGCGAGTTCTCGTTCATCCTCATCGGCCTGGGCGTGGGCCTCAACCTGGTGCCGGAAGCGGCCCGCGACCTGGTGCTGGCTGGCGCCATCCTGTCGATCCTCTGCAACCCGCTGCTGTTTCTGGTGATCGACCGCCTGCAGCCGTGGCTGGATCGCCGCGAAAACACCATTCCGGCCGATCAGGTCAGCCTGGTGAACAGCGAAGACAACGACCTGCATCCCGTCAGTGAAGTGGGCCATGCGATCCTGATCGGCCATGGCCGTGTCGGCAGCCGCATCAGCCGGCGCCTGCGTGACGAAGGCGTGGCGCTGGTGATCATCGACGACAACCGCGCCCATGCCCAGGAACTGCGCGAGGAGGGCTTCAGCGTAGTACTCGGCAATGCCGCCAGCGCCCACGTGCTGGAGCTGGCCAATGTCGCCCAGGCGCGCTGGCTGATGATCGCCATCCCCAACAGCCTGGAGGCCGGGCAGATCGCCCTTCACGGTCGCCAGGCCAATGCTGACCTGGACATCATCGCCCGCGCCCATTTCGACGATGAGGTCGACTACCTGCAGAACCACGAAGCCGATCTGGTGGTGATGGGCGAGCGGGAAATCGCCCGGGTGATGTTCGAGCGCCTCGGCCTGCAGTCCCCCGCGCCGGTCACGCCGCTGACCCTCGCGCCCCATGGTATGGCCAGCTGACGACAACGGAGCCGACAGCCGATTCACGGCGGCAACTGTCACCGTGGATCGGGTAAGCTGAGCGTTCCCCGTCACGAGTTCGTCTGCCATGTTGACCCTCGGCAACCTGTTCATCCTGATGCTGCTCGGCGCTGGCGCTGCCTGGCTTTGGCACGGCCACGGCATTCGTGAGCGCGCGCTGACGCGGGTCAAGCAGCACTGTGCCAAGCTGGATATCGAACTGCTCGATGGCAACGTGGCCTTTCAGCGCTTCGGCCTGGTCCGCGACGGCCGCGGCAACCGCCGCTTCGCGAGGGTCTATGGGTTCGAATTCACCGTTACCGGTGAGCAGCGCCACAGCGGCCGCATCGTCATGTTCGGCGGGCATCTGGGCACTATCGAGCTCGACCCCTACCCGTTCCGCGAACCACCAGCGGCCCTGCCGCCGATTGTCGAAGCGGCCCCGGCACCGGCACCACGCAAGGCCGCCCAGGTGATCGAACTGCAGCAATGGCGCCGCGACCACCCCGCCTCACGGGACTGAAACAAGCCTGAGGCTCAGCGAGCCCGGCAGGCTGCCATGCCGGCCTGCAACGCTGCCTGATCCTGAGCATGGGTAAAGATCAATTCCAGCCGCGAATCCTTACGCCACTCGCTGTTCTGCCAGTGCAGCACCTGGCCTTCCAGGGCATTGGCCGACAGCCAGCCGGCGTTGCTGTGCAAGACCAGCTTGGCGCGCCGCCAGGGCAGTGTCGCCAACCATTGCTGAATGGCCAACAGGTCGAAATGCTGGCTGGGGTGCCAGCGCCAACCGATGCTCCAGCCTTCGGGCTGATCCTGGATCAGGCAGATCGGCTGATCGGCATTGCGCCACACCATGGCCGGCGGTGCCGGGCCGTCCGGCAGAGCGCTACCGGCCGTCACCACAGCTGGCGCGGAAACCCTCGGCAACTGGCTGAACGGCAACGTGCCCTGGCTCGTCCAGTAACAGGCCTGCTGAATCTCGGATTCGAGCCGCGCGCGTGTCATCTCATCGAGCCCTTCGCTCTTGTTCAGCACCAGCAGCCCGGCGTGGGCCAAAGCGTCACGCTGGGTGTCGGCGAGCGGTTGATCGGCAGCCAGCGCCGCGGCATCGAGCACCATCAGCAGCGGCTGCACGGCGAGCACACCCTCCCAGGGCGGCTGGCGCAGTTGCTCCAGCAGCGCCAGGGGGTGGCCCAAGCCGGACGGTTCGATAAACAGCCGATCCGCCTTGGCCTTGCGCAGCAGCCGGCCCAGGCCGACCTGGAACGGCACGCCATTGACGCAGCACAGGCAGCCACCGGCCACCTCGCTGAAACTCAGGCCCTCTTCGTCGCGGGCCAGCAGGGCGGCGTCCAGGCCGATCTGGCCGAACTCGTTGATCAGCACCGCCCAGCGCTCGTCCGCGGGCCGCTGCGCCAGCAAGTGGCGGATCAGGCTGGTCTTGCCGGCGCCCAGGGGCCCGGCGATCAGGTGGGTGGGTATCTGTTTGAGCATGGCGCTATGGTGAAGGCTTGGCGACGCGGGGAAAAGCCCGGCTTGCGCCGATCGAGCGGCAGACGAAGGACCTGTTGGCGTTTCAAGGCGAGCCGCGTTGCCGCGAAACCTCAACAGCCCCTAAAATCGCTGCACCTTTTCTGGAGTTGGATCGATGCGCCGTCTGCTGCCCCTGCTGTTGTGTGGATTGTCCGGCTTGGCCTGGGGCGAAGCCTGCGTGGTGCATAGCCAGGCCGAGCGGCTGGACGTGAAGGTCTGCCAGCAGAACCGCAGCATTCCGCCGAACCTGTTCCGCAGCGGCTTCTGCCAGCCCCAGCTCAAGGGCCAGAAGGTCGATGTCAGCTTCGTCGAGCAGTGCCCGGTCGGCGCCTTTGGCGTGTGCCGCAACGCCAGGGTCGGCGGCACCCCGTACCAGCAGGACATCCACTACTACGGCGTGGCCGATGACGCCGCCTACCTCAAGCCCTTCTGCGAAAGCCAGAGCAAGGGCGTGTGGATGGCCTACTGAAAGCCTGTTCATGATCTTTCCGCCCAGGTTCGTCGATTTTGGCGGCTAAGTGGGCGATACCCGCTGTTCGCGATCTCGTGGGAGGAGCTTTAGCCCCGAGCTCTTTGCGCCTAGGCTGGCACAATCGAGGCTAAAGCCTCTCCCACAGAAGCTCCGCCCCCGTCCGTTTTTGCCTTGTAGTTCGTAGGGTGGACGACGCTTCACCTACGCGGCCCGAACCGTCCACCGCGCTGCGATCGCAATGGTGGACAAAAAGAGCGTTGTCCACCCTACGGTGGGAGCGTGCGTTTTTGCCTTGTAGCTGCTCCTTCGTGCACATGCAGGTCGTGAACAGGTTAAGCCGTCATTCAATCGTCATCTCTATCGGCGTAAATACAGTCTCTCTTGGCTGCCGGACAGGCCCGGTGGCGATGTTGCTGCGCTCAGGCGCAGCATTTTTTTGCCTGCCGTTCAGGCCAGCCAGTCCAGGGTCAGTAGCAGGCGGCGCTCACCGGCAGGCAAGGCGGGCGAGCGGTGGATCAGGCCACGCCCTTCATTACCCTCCCAGCGCTCGCCCTTGACCAGCGCCACATGACCATAGCCGATCTGTTCGACCCGCGCGCCCTCCCCGGGCTGCGCCTGCGCGCTGCCCAACAGCTGGCGCGGCAACTCGCCTTCGGCCAGCCACTGGCTGCCGGGGCCGGCGTAGCTGGTGATCAGCCGCAGCGGCACATGGTCGACGTGAAAGCGCGGGCACATGGCGCCATCCAGTGCCCGCAGGCGCAAGCCGATGCGCCGGGCATCGAGCAGGCAGGCATAGGCGCGCACCAGCCAGGCCACATCGGCAAGAAACGCTGCCTGGCCAGGCAGGTCGCTGTAGCCACTCAACAGCCCGTGCAGCTCAGGCTCGGCGTCGCTATCGGCCAGCTCGATGCTCAGCGATTCGGCCAGCGGCTCGCCCTGGGCCAGCAGGCTGCTGGCGAACGCCGCCAGGTGCTCGGGCAGGCTGCGCTGCCAGACCGCCAGGTTGACGTCATCACGCAGCGCATCGCCGAGCACGTCAATCCGTTCGCTGCTGATCTGTAGCGGCTGCGCCGGTGTCTTCAATGCCAGCATCAGGCGGCCTCCTGCCAGGGGCCGAACGGGTCGGGCAGACGCAGCCAGGCCTCGGTGCCGGCGGCCATTTCCGCATCGCTGAGCAGGCAGGCGTCCAGCTCGGCGTGCAGCCGGGCGAAGTCGATGTGCTGGCCGATGAACACCAGCTCCTGGCGGCAATCACCACTGGCCTTGTCCCACTGGCGGATGATGCCCTTGAGTTCATCGTCATCCTGGGGCCACTGGCTTTTCGGCACGAAACGCCACCAGCGCCCGGCCAGCCCATGGCGCATCAGGCCACCAGCCTGGGACCAGCTGCCGGCTTCCTGGTACTTGCTGGCCAGCCAGAAGAAGCCCTTGGAGCGCAGCAGCCGGCCGTTGCTCCACTCGCGGCTGAGAAAGTCGAAGAAGCGCTGCGGGTGAAACGGCCGCCGCGCCCGGTAGGCGCTGGAGGCGATACCGTACTCCTCGGTTTCCGGCACGTGCTCGCCACGCAGCTCCTTGAGCCAGCCGGGCGACGCGGCGGCGCGTTCGAAGTCGAACAGGCCAGTGTTGAGAATGGCGTCCAGCGGCGCCGCGCCCATGCTCATCGGCAGGATCCTGGCGCGGCTATTGAGGCGCCGCAGGATGGCACTCAGC
The DNA here is from genome assembly GCF_031119625.1 of Pseudomonas sp. G34. GTDB lineage: Bacteria > Pseudomonadota > Gammaproteobacteria > Pseudomonadales > Pseudomonadaceae > Aquipseudomonas. The sequence continues at coordinate 337,236 of NZ_JAVHZV010000010.1, read as the reverse complement.
TCTTCGCGCTCGGCCCTGCTGATCAGGTCGATCTTGCTGATCAGCAGCACATCGGCGAACTCGATCTGCTCGATCAACAGATCGGTGATCGAGCGCTCGTCCTCCTCACCGAGGGTTTCGCCACGGCTGGCGAGGCTCTGCGCGGCCTGGAAGTCGGGCAGGAAATTCACTCCGTCGACCACCGTGACCAGGGTGTCCAGCCGCGCCAGGTCGGCCAGGCTCTGGCCTTGCTCGTCGCGAAAGGTAAAGGTCTCGGCCACCGGCAACGGCTCGGAAATGCCGGTGGACTCGATCAGCAGGTAGTCGAAGCGCCCATCGCGGGCCAGCTTGCCGACCTCTTCGAGCAGGTCCTCGCGCAGGGTGCAGCAGATGCAGCCGTTGCTCATCTCCACCAGCTTCTCTTCGGCGCGGTTGAGGCTGACGCCCTTCTGCACCTCGCTGCCGTCGATGTTGATTTCACTCATGTCATTGACGATCACCGCGACACGCAGGCCGTCGCGGTTCTTCAGCACATGATTGAGCAAGGTGCTCTTGCCGGCACCGAGAAAGCCGGAAAGCACGGTTACGGGAAGGCGGTCGGGCATGGCGGGATCCTCATCGGCATCAGGGTCTACAGGTCACGTTGGTGGCGTTCGCGCTGTTCTTCGCGCTCTTTCGCTTCGATACACAGGGTGGCGGTGGGCCTCAGCAGCAGGCGCTGCAAACCGATCGGCTCGCCGGTTTCCCGACACCAGCCGTACTCGCCACGGGCCAGGCGCTCGAGGGCCTGATCGATCTTGTCGAGCAGCTTCTTTTCCCGCTCCAGCAGGCGCAGTTGCCACTGGCGCTGCTCTTCGCGGCTGGCGATGTCGGCTTCGTCGGCGGGCCGTTCCTGCTCGCGCAACTCGCCGAACTCGGCATCGATGCGCTGCTGCAGTTCCTCGCGCTGACCAACCAGCAGGTCGCGAAAGAACGCCTGCTGGGCATCGTTCATGTAGGCCTCGACGGGCTGGGCCAGCAATTCATCGGACGTCATGGTGGGCTCACGGACAATTCAATTGTTATAACATAACATTTAATTGTCAATGCGACGATCTCCGCAGGATCAACCGGCGGACCAGGCTGCCCGATATCGCTGCAGGTGCTGCAAGGCGAGGAGCCGATCAGGATGCAGGTAAACCCCTGCTGTCCGCGGAAACGGAGGTTCCGCGATCTACTCTGGGCGCGGCCGGCGAGGCCTGGTCAGGCGCGCCGATCACGGGTGTCGAGCAGGCCCGGCACTGGCCCACCCCCACTGCCGTCTTGGCGCAAAAAAACCCCGATCAGCCGGGCGAGCTCGGCTTGCCCTGCTGCACCATCGCCGCGGCCGCGGCTTTCCCGGCAACCCGGGGCTTGAGCTGCCAGATGCCGAACATCACCAGCGCCAGCCCGGCCATCTGGTACGGCGAGATGGCTTCGCCGAGCAGCGCCCAGGCAGCGAAGATGGTCAGCACCGGGCCGAGATTGCCGACGGCGGCGGTATGGGTGGTGCCGATGCGCTGGATCGCCAGGGCCATCCAGTACACCGGCAGCACGGTGGAAATCAGCGCCATCAGCGCAGCGCACAGCCATACCTGGGCCGGTTGCGCGAGCAGGCTGTCGAGCGGCTCGGTAACGGCGAAGTGCGCCAGCACCATCAGCGACGATGCGCTGCCGGCCAGCCCGGCCAGGCGCATCGAACCGAGGCGCTTCACCATCACTCCGGTGCCCAGGTAGTACAGCGCGTAGGTCACCGCGCTGGCGAACACCCAGAGCGAGCCGATGATCACCTGGCTGCCCATGTCAGTGGCACCGATGTCGTGTATCAGCGCCACGCCCAGGCCCAGGTAACAGACCGCCATTGCCAGCAGCGTGCGGCGGCTGGGGCGTTCGCGAAAGGCGATCATCTGGAACACCAGCACCAGGGTCGGGTAGGTGAACAGGATCAGCCGCTCCAGGCCGGCACTGATGTACTGCAAGCCGTAGAAATCGAACAGGCTCGACAGGTAATAGCCGAACAGCGCCAGCACCACCACGCGGGCGCCATCGGCCAGCGTGAAGCGCCCACCGACGCCGCTGCGGCTCAACCAGACCAGCCACAGGAACAGCGGCAGGGCGAGGGTCATACGCATCGCCAACAGAGTGATCGCCTCCACCGGGGCGGCGTCGTAGGCCAGTTTGACGAAGATCGCCTTCATGCTGAAACCGGCAGCAGCAAGGATGGCGAACAGGCTGCCGTTCCCGGCGCAGCGCTGAAAAAACGCAGTTGGATTCATGACAGTCTGGATCAGGGGCAGGGAACGGTTATTCTGATCCGCATGGCGCCAGTCAAGAATCGGTATTTCCCTAAGGCTGCCTTCTGTTTTGGAGAACCCTGTGCATTTCGATCTTGTGGACGTGCGCCTCTTCGTCGCGATCGCCTCGACTGGCAGTCTCAGCAAGGCCGCGGCCAGCTTTCCGGTGGCGGTGTCGGCGGCCAGCACCCGGCTGCGGCAATTCGAGCAGCGCTGCCAAGTCACCCTGTTCACCCGCAACGCCAGCGGCATGACAGCGACCCCGGCCGGGCGCCTGGTGCTCGAAGCCTGCCAGCGGATCCTCAACGAAACCCAGCGGCTGACGGACAACCTGCAGGAGTTGTCCGGCCAGCAGCGGGTGGTGCTCAAGCTGTGCGCCTCCACCGTGGCCAACAGCACCTTTCTGCCGGCGGCACTGGGCCCCTTCCTGGCCGACTACCCGGAGGTGGACCTGCAACTGACCGAAGGCACCAGCCGCGCCATTCTGCGCAGCGTACAGGCGGGCGAGATCGACCTGGGCGTGTTCGACGGCAACCAGCCAACCGGCGGGCTGCTGTCCCTGCCGTTTCGCCATGATCGCCTGGTGCTGCTGGTGCCCCGCGGGCATGCCCTGGCCGACCGCCGACAGGCCAAGCTGGTGGAAGCGTTGGGCTTTCCCTATATCGGCCTGCCCGGCGAACGGGCCATGCAGCGCTTCATCGAAGACAAGGCGATCGCCGCCGGCATCGCCCTGCGCGTGCGGGTGCGCGCGCCGAGCTTCGACGCCATCGCCCAACTGGTCGCCCAGGGCGCCGGCATCGCCATGCTGCCCGAGGCTGCTGCATCACGGCTGGCCCAGGAGCTGCCGCTGACCCTGGTCGACATCGCCGACAGCTGGGCCAGCCGTGAACTGCGCCTGTGCATCCGGGACTGGCAAAGCCTGCCCTCCCACGCCCGCCAACTGGTCAGCCACCTTTCCGGCGTCGCCCACCCGGGCTGAAAGGCCTGACGCGAGGCCCGCGGGCACCTGCCAGGCACTGCGAAACGCGCCTTTTACCGAAAAGCGCTTGCGAACGGAGCATTCTGCGGGTACTAATTTGTACATGATTAGACAGGTTCGATTCGACAAGAAAACCCGCGTGGTGCGTGCCCTGGCCGAACGCATCGAGCAGGGCGTGCTCGGCGCAGGCGAGCGACTGCCCGGCGAACACGAGCTGGCGGCGGCATTCGATGTCAGCCGCGGCACCCTGCGCGAAGCACTTTCCGAGCTCAAACGGCGCAACTACATCGGTACCCAGCCGGGCGTCGGCTCGGTGGTCACCTATGACGGCGTGCCCCTGCACCAGGGTGGCGGCTGGGCGCAGGCCCTCGCCGCCGGTGGCGTGCAGATCCAGACCGAGCTGCTGGGCATCGCCAGTGTGGAGCGCGAAGAGTTCGCCGAACGCTTTGGTCGCGCCCGCTTCATGCTCATCGAGCGCCGCCGGCGGGCCGCCGATGGCAGCCTGGTATCCCTGGAGCGCGCGCTGATTCCGGCCTGCGACGGCCTGGAAAACCTCGTCGAGGAAGGCCTGCTCGACGACTCCCTGACCGCCACGCTGGCCGCCCACGGCTATCGCGCCGGGCAGGGCAAGCAGTGGATCGGCGCCGCGCCGCTCGACGACGAAGCGGCCAGCCAGCTGCAACGCGCGCCGGGCAGCGTATTCCTCAGGGTGGTCAGGGAAACCTTCGATAGCCGCGGGCGTTTCATGGAGCGCGTCGAGAGCTACCTGGACCCGCTGCACTTTCAACTTCATCTCGAGTTCGGGGACGCCCAGTGAACCAGTTTTCCACCGCGCGCGACCGCGCCCTCGGCGCCTTCCACGGGCTGGCACTGGGCGATGCGCTCGGCATGCCGACCCAGTCGCTGTCACGCCAGCAGATTCGCGCACGCTACGGCCGTATCGACGGCCTGATCGCTGCCGACGCCGATCAACCCATTGCCCCCAACATGCCGGCCGGCGCCATCACCGACGACACCGAGCAGGCGATACTGGTGGGCGAGCTGCTGGTTGCCGGCCAGGGTCACATCGACCCCACCAGCCTGGCGCAACGTCTGATCGACTGGGAAGCGGCCATGCGCGCCAAAGGCTCCCAGGACCTGCTCGGCCCCTCGACCAAGCGCGCCATCGAGATGATTCTCGCCGGCGCCAGCCCGGAACAGGCCGGGCGCTTCGGCACCACCAATGGTGCGGCGATGCGCATCACACCGGTGGGCATCGCCGCCGATGTGCGTGACCCCGAGCGTTTCATGCAGCAGGTGCTGCAGGCCTGCCAGGTGACCCACAACACCGGCCTGGGCATCGCCAGCGCGGCCGCCGTGGCGGCGGTCGTATCGGCGGGTATCAATGGCGACAGCCTGGCCAAGGCCCTGGATAGCGGCGTCGAGGCGGCGCGCCAAGGCCAGCAGCTCGGCCATTGGGTGGCCGGCGGCACTATCGCCGCCCGCATCGAGTGGACAGCGCGACTCTGCGCCGAAGCCACCCCCGAAGCGCTGCCCGACTTGATCTACGAGGTGATCGGCACCTCGGTGGCCTCCCAGGAATCGGTGGTCGCTGCCTTCGCCCTGGCACGCACTGTGGCCAACGGCCAGCTGGCGCCCTACCAGGCCCTGTGCATGGCCGCCAGCCTGGGCGGCGACACCGACACCATTGCCGCCGTGCTCGGCGCCATGCTCGGCGCCACCTTTGGCCTGGACGCCTGGCCGAACGAGGCGCTGGCGCAGGTCTGCGCGGTCAGCCAGATCGACCTGGCGCCCCTGACCGACCAGCTGCTGGCCTTGCGAACGCCCTGAAAACCCATGGATGGCCGCCCGTGCGGTCATTCAGCCCTGCCAACAACAACTAACGCAGGAGTCACGCCATGCGCGCATCCGAACAGGTGGGCCAGCTGGAAACCCGCGGCATCGAGCCGGTGCCCGAACATGAATGCAACGGGCACCCGTTGCAGCTGTTCTGGGTCTGGTTCGCGGCCAATATCAGCATCCTCGGCTTGCCGCTGGGCGCCACCCTGATCGCCTTCCAGGGCCTGTCGATCTGGCAGGCGCTGATCGTCGCCATCCTCGGTGCCGGCGGCTCCTTCGCCATCGTCGGCCTGCTGTCGATTGCCGGCCGCCGCGGTCGCGCGCCGAGCCTGACGCTGTCACGGGCGATCTTCGGCATGCGCGGCAATATCGGCCCGACCCTGGTGTCGCTCGGCTCGCGCCTGGGCTGGGAGACGGTCAACACCACCACGGCGGCCTTCGTGCTGCTGTCGTTGGTGTCGATCATCCAGGGCACGCCCGTCGAAGCCAAGTCCGCGCCCTTCCTCACCCTGCTGTTCATCGGCCTGTTCGTGCTGCTGACCCTGTGCGTATCCGGCCTCGGCCATGCCACCCTGCTGGTGATCCAGAAGTGGGCCACCTGGGTGTTCGGCGCGCTGAACCTGGTGGTCGGTGGCTTTCTCGCCCTGCATATCGACTGGGCCCTGGTGTGGGCGGCCACCCCGGCGCCGCTGTCCGCCGTGCTGATCGGCGTCGGCACCATGGCCGCCGGTACGGGTATCGGCTGGGCCAATGCCGGCGCCGACATGTCGCGCTACCAGCACAAGAGCGTGCGGGCCGCCGGGTTGGTGGCTTCCGCCGCCTTTGGCGCAGGGATTCCGCTGGTGCTGCTGATCACCCTCGGCGGCCTGATCTCGGTGGGCAATGACCACCTGGCCTCGGCGACCGACCCCATCGTGGCGATTCGCGAACTGCTGCCGACCTGGATGGCCGTGCCCTACCTGATCACCGCGTTCGGCGGCCTGCTGCTGTCCAACAACCTGTCGGTGTACTCCGCGGGCCTGACTACCCTGACCCTCGGCCTCAAGGTCAAGCGGGTCTACGCCGTGGTGGTCGATATCGTGGTGATCTTCATCGGCTCGATCTACTTCATGCTGATCGCCGAGAGCTTCTACGGCCCGTTCATCACCTTCATCTCCATGCTGGCCGTGCCGATCACCGCCTGGGTGGGCATCTTCCTGGTCGACCTGCGCCATCGCCAGCGCTATGAGCCGGCCGACCTGATGAACGTCAGCCCGAGCAGCGCCTACTGGTACAGCGCCGGCGTGGAGTGGCGCGCGCTGGGCGCCTGGGCGCTGGCGATCGTGCTGGGCTTCAGCTTCACCACCGTGAAGATCGGCGCCGACAACGTGCTGTTCCAGGGCTGGCTGGCCGACTCCTGGTTTGGCCAGAATGGCCTGGGCTGGATCGTCACCTTTATCGTCGCCGGTGGCCTGTATGGGCTGCTGGGCGGCTGCCGTGATCGTCGCGCTGCCGTGAATCACGAGGCTGCCCATGGCCGCTAGGTTGCTGTACACCGGCCAGGTGGTCGTCGACCTGGTGATGAGCGTCAGCGCCCTGCCCGCTGCGGGCCAGGATGTGCTGGCCAGCAGTGCCGCGTTCGAAGTGGGCGGCGGCTTCAACGTGATGGCGGCCGCCGCACGGCATGGCCTGCACACCTGCTATCTGGGCCGCCATGGGGTTGGCCGCTTTGGCGACATGGCGCGCCAGGCCATGCAGGCGGAAGGCATCGACTGCCGCCTGGCGCCAAGCACCGACGGCGATACCGGCCTCTGCGTTGCGCTGACCGATGCCAGCGCCGAGCGCTCGTTCATCACCCGGGTCGGCGCCGAAGGCGTGTTGCAGGCCGAAGATCTACACGGCGAAACCGCCACGGCGCAAGACTGGGTGATGGCCAGCGGCTACAGCCTGCTGCATGCCGACAAGGCCGGCCCGCTGCTCGGCTGGCTGCAGCAGGGCGGCGCTGCCGGCGCCCTGGTGTTCGACCCCGGCCCGTTGGCCTGCAACCCGCAGATTCCTGGCGCCGAGCAATTGCTGGAGCGGCTGGCGATCTGGAGCAGCAACCGTGAAGAAGCCCTGCAATTCACGGCGGCTGCAAGCCTGGAACAGGCGCTGCAACGGCTGACGGCGCGCTTGCCTGAAGGCGCGCTGGTGATTCTGCGCGACGGCCCCCAGGGCTGCTGGCTGGCCCGTGATGACTGGCGCCTGCAGGTGCCAGGTTTTGCCGTGAAGGCCGTGGATACCAATGGCGCCGGCGATGCCCATATCGGCGTGTTCCTGGCCAGCCTGGCGGCCGGGCTAACCGAGCAGGAGGCCGCCACGCGCGCCAATGCCGCAGCGGCCATCGCGGTCACCCGCCATGGCCCGGCGACCTGCCCGCCCGCCAGGGAGCTCGATGCCTTTGTGGCCGGGCAGAGCCTGACCTGAGGATTGACAGGCTGCACCTTCGGCCGCGCTACCTCGGCTGGTAGTCCCCTGAGGCCAGCGCATGGTTGCGGGCAGGCCGGCGACCGTCGCTGGCGGCTGGAAACCCCGTGTTTCACGTGAAACGCTGTCTATCGGTGACGACCCATCGATAGCGTGGTCTATGTTGGCACAGCAGCCAACAAGCGAACGGCAATGGAATTCGGCATCGAGCATTTCTTCGGTTATCTGATAGCAGCGATCCATGCGCTCGGTGCACTCGCCGCCGTGCACGCGATTCTCAGCGTACGCACCGCCCAGGGCGCCATCGCCTGGGCACTGTCGCTGTTCTTCATGCCCTACCTGACCTTGCTGCCCTATGTGGTCTTCGGGCGCAGCCGCTTCTATGCCTATATAGAGGCGCGTCGGCTGGTCGACAAGCAGATGCACAAGGCCATGGCCTCGCTGGACTGGCGGCCCTGGGTGCAGGAGGCCATCGCTGCGGGCGAGTCGGAAGCCTACGGCCAGCTACGCGCGCTGCCACGGCTGGGGCGCATGCCCTGCCTGGCCGGCAACCAGGTCAGCCTGCTGGTCGACGGCAAGGCCACCTTCGAGGCGATCTTCCAGGCGATTGGCGAAGCGCAGCAGGTGATCCTCATCCAGTTCTTCATCGTGCATGACGACAAGCTTGGCCGCCGCCTGCAGGAAGCCTTGCTGGAGCGCGCGGCGGCTGGCGTGCAGGTGTACTTTCTCTACGACGCGGTCGGCAGCCACGCCTTGCCACGCCGCTACATCAAGCGCCTGCGCGAAGGCGCTGTACACATGCACGCCTTCCCCACCGGCGGCGGCGTACTCAATCGCTTCCAGCTGAATTTCCGCAACCACCGCAAGATCGTGGTGGTCGATGGCGAGCGTGGCTTTCTCGGCGGCCATAACGTCGGTGACGAATACCTGGGCGAAAAACCGCGCCTGTCGCCGTGGCGCGATACCCATGTCGAGGTACATGGCCCGGCCGTGGCCTGCCTGCAGGAGTCCTTTGCCGAAGACTGGTTCTGGGCGACCCGCAAGTTGCCACCGCTGCTGCTGCCCGAGCGCTACCCGGACGAAGGCATGCTCTGCCAGGTAATCACCAGCGGCCCGGCCGACGCCCAGGAAACCTGCTCGCTGCTGTTCGTGGAAATGCTCAACGCCGCCCGCGAACGCATCTGGCTGACCAGCCCCTACTTCATCCCCGACGAGGCGCTGTTCGCCGCCCTGCGCCTGGCGGTGCTGCGTGGCGTCGACGTACGCATCCTGCTGCCCTCACGGCCGGATCACCGCATCGTCTATGCGGCCTCCAACCTGTTCGCCCTGGAAGCACTGCGCGCCGGCGTGCGGATCTTCCGCTACCTGCCGGGTTTCCTGCACCAGAAGGTCGCGCTGATCGACGGAGACATCGGCGTGGTCGGCAGCGCCAATCTGGACAACCGCTCGTTCCGCCTGAACTTCGAAATCACCTTGGTAACGGTCGATACGGAATTCGCCCGCCAGGTCGAAGCGATGCTGGAGAACGACTTCAGCCAGTCCCGCGAACTGATCGGCGCCGACCGCCGCGAAGTGCATCGCCTGCAGCAACTGGGCATGCGCGTGGCGCGGCTGATCTCGCCGATTCTCTGAGCGTTAAGAAGGCGTCCACCAGTCCGAGAAATTGCCCAGAAAAGCGATTTGGTTCACAGGATGGTTCCCTTTACCCGACGAACTGCATGCCAAATGCGCAACTTTTCTTTTCTCGGTCTATCTCAGCAAACGTCGAGCCAAGCGAAGCGGCTAGTTAACCACTGTGCCCGCTCGCTCGCCTCATCGTCCCGTTGTCGGCCCACAAGGATGTGCCATGCAGTCACTCATTTCCTGTCGAGCCCGGTTTCGCCTGGCGCCCCTCGCCAGCGTTCGCCTGACGCTCTCCTGTCTATTGCTGACCGCCGTTGCAACGGTGCAGATCGCGAACGCCGCCACCCCTGAAGAGGAGCTGTTACGCCAGCGTGAGCGTGATCGTGTGCTACGCGATCAACTGGAGGCACGACCAGACGTACGCCTCGAGGCCCTACCGCAGGAAGAAGGATCGGCAACCCTGCCACGCGAGGAAACGCCCTGCTTCCGCATCGATAGAATCGAACTGGTGGGCGAGTCGGCCGAGCGATTTCAATGGGCTCTACAGGCGGCCAATCCCGCGGAGGATCCCGCCGTCGGTCGCTGCCTGGGGTCGCGCGGCATCAACCTGACGATGAAGCGAATCCAGAACGCCGTCATTGCCAAAGGCTATGTCACCACCCGCGTGCTGGCTGGCGCACAGGACCTGAACAGCGGCGTGCTGACATTGACCCTGCTGCCCGGGCGCATCAGCGGCATCCGCTTCGACGAGCAAACCAGCAGCCGCGCCAATGCCTTCAATGCACTGCCAGCGAGCCCCGGCGACCTGCTCAACCTGCGTGACATCGAACAGGCGCTGGAGAACTTCAAGCGCGTTCCGACCGTGGAAGCCGATATCCGTATCGTACCAGCCGCCGCCAGCAACGCCGGCCCGGGCGAAAGCGACGTAGTGATCGCCTGGCGCCAGCGCTTCCCTGCGCGCCTGAGCCTGTCGGTGGACAACGGCGGCAGTAAAAGCACTGGCAAGTATCAGGGCAGCGTAGCGCTGTCGCTGGACAACCCGCTGACACTCAACGACTTGTTCTACGCCAGCTTCAACCATGACCTGGGTGGTGGCGAGGACGGCGACCGTGGTTCCAAGGGCCATACGCTGCATTACTCGGTGCCTTATGGCTACTGGCAACTGGCGCTTACCAGCAGCGAATACGACTACCACCAGACCGTTGCCGGTGCGATTGCAGATTTCCGGTATCGAGGCGAGAGCCGCAACAACGAAATGCGCCTCTCGCGCCTGGTGTACCGCGACGCGGTGCGCAAGACCACGCTCTGGGGCAGCCTGTGGACGCGCAGTTCGGACAACTTCATCGACGATGCCGAAATCGAGCAACAACGTCGGCGCATGGCCGGCTGGCAGGCGGGTATCGGCCATCGCGAGTTCATCGGCCCGGCCACGCTCGACCTGGGTTTGAGCTACCGCCGGGGCACCGGTGCGCACGATGCCCTGAAAGCGATCGAGGAGAACTTCGACGATGGCACCTCGCGCTCGAAAATCATCCAGGCCGACGCGCAATGGCAAATCCCTTTCAATGCCTACGACCAGCGCCTGCGTTATATCGGCGCCTGGCGCGCGCAGTGGAACCGCACCAACCTGGTACCGCAGGACCGCTTCAGCATTGGCGGGCGCTACACGGTACGTGGCTTCGACGGTGAGAACATCCTCTCGGCCGACCGTGGCTGGACCTTGAGCAATGAGCTGGGCCTGGGTCTGGGCACCAGCGGGCAAGAACTGTATGCCGGCGTGGACTATGGCGAGGTTGGCGGCAACTCCGCCGACTACCTGATCGGCCGCCGCCTGGCCGGCGCCGTGGTCGGCCTGCGCGGCGGCTATCGGAACCTGTCCTATGACTGGTCATGGGGCACTCCGCTGAAGAAACCGGATGGTTTCGAAACCGCCAATTTCACCAGTGCCTTTACCGTCGTCCTGTCGTTCTGAGGATCGCCCATGCGCTTCGATACTTTCGAGATCACCGCCCCGGCCGTCTTCGACGAGCCATGGAACGAGGCCAATGTTCTGGGCGCCGCCACCTGGCTGTGGATGCACTCCGAGGCCCACCGCGACGCCCCCCTTCATAGCCTGTCGAGGCTGTTGCTGCCGGCCCTCAAACATCGCCAGTTCGTGCTCGGCAGCGAAAACGGCAAGCCGGTGTTCTACCTGGCCTGGCTGAGCCTGGACGAAGCCACCGAGCGGCGCTACCTGAGCCATTCACCTCTGGAAATGGACGAGGCCGACTGGCGCAGCGGCGAGCGCCTGTGGGTCAACGACTGGGTAGCCCCCTTCGGCCACACCGCCGCGCTCAGCCGCTTGCTGCTCAGCCACGTGTTCCCCAATAGCTGCGCGCGTGCGCTTTACCACCGCGGTGAAGCACGCGGCCTGAAGATCAAGACCTTTCATGGCATTGGCGTGATCCCGGAGCAGGCCAAGGCCTGGTTTGCCGCTCATCCAATCGCCACTGAGGGCTGATTCTCCAAACGTTATCTGCGGTCCGGTACCGCAAAGGGAATTGCACATGAACAAGCACCTGCATCGAGTCATCTTCAACAAGGCACGCGGCCTGCTCATGGTAGTGGCCGAAAACGTCAGCAGCCAGGGCAAGGCGCCCGGTACACGCGAAGCGAGCGGCACCAGTGGCAGCTGGGTGGCGACCCTGGCGCCCTTGCGTTTCGCCCTGATGGGCGCGCTGGGCCTGGTCAGCCTCGCGACCATACCTGCCTGGGCCAACGGTATCGTCGCTGATCCCAATGCGCCTGGTGGCCAACGGCCGAACGTTATGGAGAGTGCCAACGGCACGCCGCAGGTGAACATCGCCGCGCCCAGCGCCGCAGGGGTTTCACGCAACAATTACAGTCAGTTCGACGTGGATGGCCGCGGCGCGATCCTCAACAATTCCCCTACCAACAGCCAGACCCAGCTCGGTGGCTGGATCGAGGGCAATCCCAATCTCAGCGGTAGCGCCCGGGTGATCCTCAACGAGGTCAATTCCAGCAACCCAAGCCAACTGCGTGGCTACGTCGAAGTGGCGGGTCGCCGCGCCGAGGTGGTCATCGCCAACCCTGCCGGGATCACGTGCGACGGCTGCGGCTTCATCAACGCCGACCGCTCCACCCTGACCACTGGCCGCGTGCAGATGGAGGATGGGCGCATCACCGGCTACAAGGTCGAGGGCGGCACCCTGAACATCACCGGGCGGGGCCTGGATAGCCGCGACAGCGACTACACCGACCTGATCGCCCGCAGCGTGGAAGTCAACGCCGGTATCTGGGCCAAGGACCTCAAGGTCACTGCCGGGCGCAACCAGGTCAGCGCCGATAACAGCCAGGCCAGCGCCCTTGCCGATGACGGCAGCGACAAGCCGGAGGTGGCCATCGATGTCGCCCAGTTGGGCGGCATGTACGCGGGCAAGATCAAGCTGGTCGGCACCGAGGCCGGGGTCGGCGTACGCAACGCCGGGCAGATCGGCGCCATGGCCGGCGATGTGGTGATCGGAGCGGATGGCAAGCTGCAAAACCTGGGTGCCATCAGCAGTGCCGGCGATACTCGGGTGGCCAGCAACCAGTCGATCGACAACAGCGGCAGCCTGTACGCCAAGGGCGACACGCGCCTGAGCAGCCAAACCACTATCGACAACACTGGCGTAGTGGCCGCTCAGGGCAAGACGAGCCTGGAGGCTGACCGCGTGCGCAGCAGTGGCGAATCCCTGCTGGCTTCCGGCATCGACGCACAAGGCAACTCCGGCGCCGCCGCCGACCTGGAAATCAAGGCGCGTCACGTAGCAGCCAACGGCCAGAACCATGCCAGCGGCAAGCTCGATATCGAGGCCGATAACCTTGACCTGAGCCACAGTCGTACTCGTTCCACTGACCTCAGCCTGAATGCCCGCAATGGCGACCTCGACCTCAGCGCCAGCCAGATCGACAGCACCGGCACCCTCCAGGCCAGCGCCAGCGGCACCCTGCGCAGCGATGCCGCCAGCGTCAGCGCCGAGCAGCTGACGCTGAGCGCCAGGCACCTGTCCAACGTTGGCGGCGAACTGCTGCAAACCGGCACCGCCGCCAGCACGCTGAAGGCCACCGACAGCCTCGACAACAGCGCCGGACGCATCGCCAGCAACGCCCAGACACTCAGCCTCGAGGCGCAGACCCTGAGCAACCGGGGCGGCAAGGTCGAGCATGCCGGCGACGGCCGCCTGGCACTGAACGCCCAGCGCATCGAGGGCAGTGGTGGCAGCCTGCTGAGCAATGGCGAATTGCAGCTGAACGCCCAGCAGGTCGTGCTCGCTGACGGCCACAGCCAGGGGCGCCAGGTGCTGATCGACAGTCGTGAGCTGGACAACCGCGGCGGTACCCTCCTCGCCACCGATGGTGGTTTGCTGGAGGTGCGCGGTGCTCAGCGCCTCGACAACAGCGGCGGCAGCATCGCCAGCAACGGCGAGGTCAGGCTGACGGCCCAGGAGCTGCTCAACGGGGGCGGCGAACTGCTCTCAGGGCGCCTGCTCTCGCTCAACGCCGCCTACCTGCGTGGCAATGGCCGCGCCCTTAGCCTGGGCGATCTACTGCTGCGCCAGCAAGGCGACATGAGCCTCGCCGGCCAGATGCAGGCCAACGGTAAGCTGGACATCGAGGCCGGCGGTACCCTGAACAACGCCGGCCAACTGCAGGCCGGGCAATCCCTGCTGCTACGCAGCGCTGCGCTGAACAATTCCAGCGGTGCCGAGCTGAGCGCCAACCAGGTGGATCTGCGTGTCACCGGGCAGTTGCTCAACCGCGGCCTGGTCGATGGCCAGCTGGTACGCGTCCAGGCTGATGAAGTGCACAACCTCGGCACCGGCCAGCTCTACGGTGATCGCCTGGCCATCGCCAGCCGCCTGCTGTCCAACCGCGACGAAGGGGGCCGCGCCGCCACCCTGGCCGCCCGCGAACGCCTGGACATCGGCACTCAGACCCTGGAAAACCGCGAGCAGGCACTGATCTTCAGCGCGGGCGACCTGGCCATCGGCGGTGCGCTGGACGCGAACGACCGCGCCAGCGGCCGCGCCGACCTGCTGAGCAATGCAAGCGCCACCATCGAATCACTCGGCAACCTCGACCTGGCCGTGGGCGAACTGCGCAACACCAACGAGCATTTCAGCACCGCGCAGGTGGAGGTCAGCCGCGAGCAATTGCAGGAATACCAGATCAGCGGCTCGCCGAATCGCTACCGTCCCGACCAGGTCTCCGTACACAACGACGAGGTCGACCACCTGACCACGCCCGATGGCCGACGCGACAACTTCAACCGCTACGACTACGAACGGACCGTCACCGAAACCCGTGTACTCACTTCGGCCCCCGGGCAGATCCTGGCGGGAGGCAACCTGTCGTTCAGCGGTGACAGCGTGCTCAACGACAAGAGCCGCATCATCGCCGGAGGCCTGCTGCAGGTTGGCGCCACCCAGGTGACCAACGTCGAGGCGGACGGTCAACGCGTCATCAGCGACGCCGGCACCGCCACCAACTTCTACCGCATCCAGCGCAAGGGCCGCGACCGCCAGGGCACCAATGTCACGGCCTATACCCCGGCACCCCTGATCCAGGACATCGATATCTCCCCCACCGAATTCCGCGCCCAAACGGCCGTGAACGGTAGCAACACCCAACTGGCCGCACACCAGAGCGTGCAAATCGACCCAGGCGTCGAGGTGCAGCTCAACAACGGCCAGGGTGTTGCCGACCTGGTACGCACTGGCGGCCTCAACCTGACCTTGCCGAGCAATAACCTCTTTCAAACCAACCCGGAAGGTACCCGTGGCTACCTGATCGAGACCGACCCGCGCTTTGCCAGCTACCGACAGTGGCTGTCATCGGACTACATGCTGCAACGCCTGAACGTGGATCCGGCCCTGACCCAGCAGCGCCTGGGCGATGGCTTCTACGAGCAGAAACTGATCCGCGAGCAGATCGCCCTGCTCACCGGGCGCCGCTTCCTCGACGGTTACGCCGATGACGAAGCGCAATACCGCGCCCTGATCGACAATGCGGTCACCCTGGCCAGCGAATGGAACCTGGTGCCTGGCGTGGCCCTGACCGCCGAGCAGATGGCCCAGCTGACCAGCGACGTGGTGTGGCTGGTGGAGCGTTCGGTGACCCTGGCCAACGGCGAGTCACGCAAGGTACTGGTGCCACAGGTCTATGTGCGGGTACGCGATGGCGACCTCAACGGCAACGGCGCGCTGATCGCCGGCCAACAGCTCAAGCTCGACCTCTCCGGTGACCTGCTCAACAGCGGCAGCATTGGTGGGCGCAGCATCGTCTCGTTGAATGCGCGGAACATCGAAAACCTCGGAGGGCGCATTCAGGCCGACCGTGCGGCACTGATCGCGCGCGACGACCTGAACAACACCGGCGGCGTTATCGGTGCGCGTGACAGCTTGCTGGTCCAGGCCGGTAACGACGTCAACCTGAACGCCGTGACCCAGGACAGCAGTAGCGTGCAAGGCTCGCGCACCAGCCTCTCGCGTGTCGCTGGGCTGTTTGTCAGCGGCGACGCGGGCACCCTGCAGGTGAGCGCTGGCAACGACATCAATTTGAACGCCGCACAGCTGCTCAACGCCGGCCGGGGCGGAGTCACCCGGCTAGAGGCTGGGCGCGACCTAAACCTGGGCACCGCCAGCGAAAGCCATCAGCAGATGGTGCGCTGGAACGACAGCAACTGGCGCAACGAATCCAGCCACACGGAGGTGGGCAGCACGATACAAGGCACCGGCAACCTGCTACTGAGCGCAGGGCAGGATATCAACGCCCGGGGTGCCACGGTGCGCAGCGAACAAGGCATGCTGCTGGCCGAGGCAAGTCGCGACATTCGTATCGAGGCAGCCGAGCAACAGCAGTTCGTTGACGAGGCACATCGTTTCAAAGGACGCAGTGGCATGTTCTCCAGCAAGACCACGACCTTGCGTGACACGGTAGATCGTACTCAGGCACAAGGCAGCACTTTCAGCGCCGATCAGCTCTACCTGAACGCTGACCGTGACATCGGCGTACGTGGCAGTGACCTCGTTTCCAGCCGCCAGACCCAGCTGCAGGCCGGGCGCGACGTCGACCTGACAGCAGCCAGTGAATACAACCAGGAACGCCATGATCAGTCGGTGAAAAAGAGCGGGCTGTTCAGTGGCGGCGGCCTGTCGCTGACCATCGGTACCCAACGTCAGAGCGTCAGCGACCGCAGCGACGGCCAGAGCGCCCGCGCCAGCACGCTCGGCAGTACCGCAGGCAACGTGATTATCGAGGCTGGTAACAGCTATCGTCAGTCCGGCAGCCACGTGATGACACCAACCGGCGACGTAAACGTGCTGGCCGAACAGATCGCGATCACGGAGGCTCGGGAGATCGGTCGCCAGGAGCAGGAAACTAAGTTCAAACAAAGCGGCTTGTCGGTTGGCCTGAACGTGCCGGTGATCAACGCGCTGCAGTCGACCCATCGCTTGGTCAAGGCCACCTCGGAAGTAAAGGATGACCGCATGAAAGCCCTTGGCGGTGCCATGGCGGCGCTCACTGCCTACAATACCGGCTCGGGTATTTCAGCAGCGGTCAAAGAGGGCGACCCGAGCAAGGCCGGCGGTTTCGGTATCAACATCTCCATAGGCAGTAGCAGCAGTCAGAGCAACACCACCTACACCAGCGACAGTGCGGCAGGCTCCAGCATCAAAGCCGGGGGTAACGTTACCCTGGTGGCTACCGGTGCGGGCGAGGACAGCAACATCCTGGTGCGTGGCAGCGAAATCGCTGCCGGCCGTGATGCCACGCTGATCGCCGATAATCGAATTGATCTTGTCGCCGCACAGAATCAGCTGAGCCAGCACACCACCGAGAGCAGCCGCTCGGCCAGCCTCGGCGTAGGCCTGAACTTCGGCGGCCAGCAAAACGGCCTGAGCTTCAATGCCGCCGTTTCGCGTGGCCGTGGTCAGGCAGACGGCGAGGATCTGACCCACACCAACAGCTTGGTCAGCGCTGGAGATACGGCTTTGCTGATCAGTGGCGGCGACACCAGCATCCGCGGCGCCCAAGTCGCTGGTCAGAGTGTCAAAGCTCAAGTGGGCGGTGATCTGCTGGTCGAAAGCCTGCAGGACACCAGCACCTATGCCAGCCAGCAGAAGAACACAGGTGCGGGTCTTAGCCTGTGCATCCCGCCATTCTGTGTCGGTACCCCCGTAAGCGGTAATCTGAGCCTGGCCAAATCCAAATCCAATGGCGATTACGCCAGCGTGGTCGAACAGAGCGGCATCCGTGCTGGCGATGGCGGCTTCGAGCTTGAAGTACAAGGCAATACCGACCTCAAGGGCGCAGTCATCGCCAGCACCCAAGCCGCTATTGATGCCGATGCCAATCGCCTAACGACAGGCACACTGACCACCAGCGACCTGGACAACCGCGCCAGCGCCAGCGCCCGCAGCAGCGGCGTCGACCTCAGCAGCGACATGCTCACCCAAGGCAAATATGGCTTGAGCAAAGCGGTCATCGGCACAGCACTGAACAAGGGCGACGCTCGTGAAAGCGACAGCGGGCGCACGCTCGCGGCAGTCAGTGGGGGCGCCATCGAGATTCGCGACGAACAGGGGCAGCTCGACAAGACCGGGAAGAGCACCGAAGAGACCATCGCCACCCTCAACCGTGACGTCGCGGGTAGCCACATTGGTGTAGAGCGCCTCGATCCCAAGGAGCTGGAAAAGCAGGCCGAGGCCGAACGCATCATCAAAAATGCCGTGGCAGTGGAAGCCTTCAAGTTCAGCGACGACGCCTACCGCACCATGTTCGTCAAGGAACACCCGATGTACGAGGTGATGCTGAATGAAGACGGCAGCGTCAAGATGGAGAATGAAAAGCCCGTACTACGCCTGCTTAGCAATGAGGAGAAACTCGCGCTCAAAGCTGGTCCGGACGGACGGATTCGCATTGGTGTCAACGGCATCTTCAATGACGAGAATGCCGCCGCCGGCTACGCAGCTCAACATAATGAGGGTCGTGCCGCACCGCTCTATATCGTGTCCTTCCCCCAAGCCTCTAATGCTGTGGCCGAGCTGATGGTGGCAGGCTATCAAAAACACCTGGAGAACGAGTTCTGGGGCCTGAGCAGATCCACCGCGGAGATTACGGATTTGCTCAGACACTATGGCACGCAAGGCTTGGAGCTGGACGCCCACAGCCGTGGTTCGATGACAGTCGGAAACGCGTTGGAAGCTCTCAAGAATGGCAATGCCGCGGCGGGCACATTGAGCGAGACATACTTGAAGTTCTTCGGGCCTGCTTACAACGCTGAAAAAGCTGCCAGCTTGCTCTACCAGCTCAGTGGCGGTGCTCAGGACACTGTCAGCCTGCAGAACCATCGCGACGACTTTGTCGGCTCAATCATTGGTGGAAACCCAGCCACGCATGACCAAGTCGGCGCTGGCAGCACCAAGGTCAAGGAATGGCTCAACATGTTCGGCGGCACGGCTACCGTACACAACTGCTACGGAGCCTCGTCGACCCGCAACGGCTGCGGTGCCTATGGCACACCGAATACGTTGGACATTAAGGCCAAAACACGACCATAAGATAGTAGATGCTGCTCGCCGTATACAGCGAGCAGCATCCCAGAACTATCGCTACCGACTAAAGAACTACGTTTCGCCATGGATAAAAGGTATCCATCCACAAAACCAATATGACCATCCTCAGCGAGAGGCTCGTTATGCGACTTCTATTTGCAGGCCTATTCTGCGCCCTCAGCCTGACAGCCTGCGGCAGTACTCTACCCTTCCAACCTGTACCGGACTCTTATCTGCTCTGGGCAAAGCCGGGCGCCTCCCAACTCGAAGTGAAGAAAGCCCTGCTGGAGTGCGGCATGGCCAGCCCCAGCTCACCGGCACGACCACCACTGGATCCGCGCTCACCCGATCAATTAGCAGCAGCAGAGAATTGCATGCAGGCAGCAGGCTTCAAGGCCCCCCAGCCGAGCCATCGTATGTGCGCAGCACAACCTCATCTGGCTACTTGCCAAGCCGATGCGGCTCCCACCTCGCGAAGCGTCGAGCGGCGCCTGAATAGCAATTATTGCCAGGCCAAGAAGGACGTTGAGTTCTGCCGCCGCACGGCAAGTAACCCCTCTGCATGCGAAGAAGGCCCGGTGGTCCCCGAATGCCTGCCTTGAACCTAGAAGTACTTACTGAGAAATCCCAGTTCATCTGACCGACGAGCACGCAACTGGTACGTCCTCTCCCATATCAACAGTCCAGCCCTAAAGAGAGCTGCCAACACATGCGCAATAAAAACAAATCGTCTTCTTTTTGAAGATCCTCTTGCGGGGCGCGAGTCTGGGTTAAACGCCAATACAAGCAACGTTTAGCCTCAGAAATGGCTGCAAGGGACAACCCAAGGGGCAGGTTGCGATGTATCCCTTCAAACGCATAGTGGCATCCTTCACCCTCTGCCCGGCGCTGGTGGGCGTGTTCATATTTGGGTATTTCTGCACACTTGAGCTGATGGCCCGAACCACCAGCATGAGCGTCGTGGAAACCGTGATAGGTACGTTCTGGTTCGGCATTCTTTCAGCCGTGACGAGCCTGTTTTTCTATGGAATCCCAGCGTTCGGCCTGGCAATGCTTTACGCATACTTCCAGCTTCGTCGGTGCGTTCTGCACATGCTGATCGTTTGCCTGGCCGGCGGTACGGGCGCACTCGTGTGGGGTGAGGTGCTGCCGATGGAAACCCATCACGCGGGCAACTTCTGCCTGGGCGCAGCAACGTCGTTTCTGATGGCGCTCTATTCGCTGCCGAGACAGAAGCCAGGCAGCCAGAACCTCATGACCGCGCCCTAGCGAGCCGCTTCCTCATCCTGCTGGCGAACACCGGCTGAGCAGCAACTTCGGCCGAGCCCAGGCCAGAGGGAGCGCCCTCAAACATGGGACTCAGAGCCGATCCGCGTCGACGGCAGGCTGATGCAACCTCAACGCTGGCGAGGCTTCAACCCGCCGCAGTCGGCCGACACCCAGCGCGCCTCGGACTCCATGCTGCCCTGCTGGCGACCGGCGCCGCTGTCGAAGTCACCGCTGACCTGGGTGGTGAACGACTTGTCGTCGAGAAAGTGCGCCTCGCCCTGACCGCGGCCTTGTGGGCAGGTGAAGTTGAATACCCAGC
The DNA here is from genome assembly GCF_031119625.1 of Pseudomonas sp. G34. Lineage (GTDB taxonomy): Bacteria > Pseudomonadota > Gammaproteobacteria > Pseudomonadales > Pseudomonadaceae > Aquipseudomonas. The sequence continues at coordinate 316,872 of NZ_JAVHZV010000010.1, read as the reverse complement.
GGTCGTTGTCACGCGAGGTGATCTGCTGGCTGCAGTTGGGGTCCTGCAGGGGGATGTTCTGGGCATCGACCTGGGCCTGGCTGATGCAGTACTGCACGCCCTTTTCGCCGAGCTGGATGCCCTGCTGGGCCATGGCCCGCTCCATCATTTCACGCTGGGCCTGGGGCAGGCTCTTGAACTGCTGCAGCATCACGTCGCTGCTCGGCAGGGTCTTGCCGCCGAGCTGCATGTTCTTCGAGGTGATCTCCCAGAGACCGGGCTGGATCTGCTGCTCGGCAGACGCCACGAAGGGCAGCGCCAGCAGGCAGAGAGGCAGTAACTTCACACTAAGCTTTGGCATAGGAAACTCCGTTCAGTGACCGCGACGCGGCTCGCTCGATATCTGACAGCGCAGCCGCCGGGATGTCTCGACGCAATGCCGCTTTAGTCCTCGCGTTCCTGGCGATAGAGCTCGAGCCCCCGCGCCTGATAATTGGCCAGCGCGCTGGGGTGGTCGAGGGTGCAGGTGTGCACCCACACCCGCTTGGTGCCGGGCCAGGCCCAGGCGCTCTGCAGCGCGTGGGTCAGCAACGGGCCACCGAAACCCTGGCCGAAGAAGGCCGGGGCCAGGCCGAAATAGAGAATCTCCACCGCACCCTCGGCGTCGCGCTGCAGCTCGTAGTAACCGGCGATGGCGCCCTGGTGATAAGCCACCCAGGTGCGGTGATCGTGGCGCTCGATCGCGTCGCGCCATTGGGCGTCCGACCAGGCCAGCTTGTCCGTCCACTGCCAGGGCTCGCCGATCAACTGGTAGAGAAAGCGGTTGAGCTGGAACTGCTTGATTCGGCACTCGACCACCTGCAGGTCGTCGGGCATGGGCTTGCCGCGCACCTGCTCGGGGCTGTGCATTTCCAGATAGAAGGTGATGTTGCTGCCCTGCTCGCTCATGCCGTGATCCGTCGTGTTGGTCAGGGCCATTTGGCCCAGGCAAAGAGCGCAGGCTAATGATCGGCGCCGCGTTCGGCAATGCCGTTACCGGGCTAATGAGCACCCCTGACGACATCCCGCCCGTACGCCGCCTACACATTTAGCGAAAATCGCCTTGCTTGCCGCGCTATCTTCCAGCAACCCGCTTATTTACTCTCGGCAGCCTCCACTACAACCATCGATACCATCATGACCCCTATCGTCACCTCGAATGCTCCCAGCGCCTGGCGCCAGCAACTGGCCCGGTTCATGGACGGCAAGCCCGTCCAGCGCCTGGTCACCACGCTGATCCTGATCAATGCGGCGATCCTCGGCATGCTCACGTCCAGCGAGCTGGCCAACGACTGGGGCTGGCTGCTGGTGCCTGTGGATATGTTCATCCTGGCGGTATTCGTGATCGAGCTGGGGCTGCGTTTTACCGCACGGGGCATCGGCCTGCTGCGCGATCCCTGGGCGGTGTTCGATTGCCTGGTGGTCGGTATCGCCCTGGTGCCCGCCAGCGGGCCGTTCAGCGTGCTGCGAACCCTGCGCGTATTGCGGGTGCTACGCCTGGTGTCGATCAACCCGAGCATGCGCAAGGTGGTGCAGGCGCTGCTGGCGTCGCTGCCGGGCATGGGCAGCATCGTGATGTTGATGGGGCTGTTGTTCTATGTCGCCGCAGTGATGGCGACCCAGCTGTTCGGGCAGGACTTTCCCGAGTGGTTCGGCAGCATCGGCGCCAGCCTCTACACACTGTTCCAGGTGATGACGCTGGAGAGCTGGTCGATGGGCATCGTGCGGCCGGTGATGGAGCAGTATCCGCTGGCCTGGGTGTTCTTCGTGCCCTACATCCTGATCGCCACCTTCATGATGCTCAACCTGTTCATCGCGGTGATCGTCAACGCCATGCAGGATGCTCAGGGGCCGGATCCCGAGGTTGCCGCGCGGGCGGAGCGCGAGGAGATGATCCTTCAAGAGCTGAAGGCGCTGCGGGCGGAGCTGGGTGAGATGCGGCGGGGTCGTGGATCACCTTGAGCGCAGCCAGGGCGGCAGTCTCAACGCGAAAGCGGGCATGAGTGCATTACCTGTGGGAGCGGGCGGGGACACCGAGTCCATGCCCGTGATTTTTCGCGCGCATGGCGCGCTCCCACAAAAGCGAGCGGGTGAACGCTTCTGCAAATTCAGCCCTCCTGCATCTCGCAGCTCCATAACTCCACCTCCGGCTGACCTGCCGTCGGCGGCCCGAGCCACTCGCTGAAAGGCTTGCAACCCTTGCCATCACACAGCTGGTAGTCGCCGGCCTCGGGCGTTCGCCCCAGGCGTAGCGGTTGCAGCGGCGGCATCTGCCGCTGGTAATGCCAGGCGCCGTCACGCAGCACGGCGCCATCGGGAATCTCCATACCGGCGCCGCTACCCCGCACCCGCGCCTCGCCGAGCAGCAGCCCGTCCGCCGTGACGCGGTAGTCCTCTTCCCAGCGGATCTTCTCGATCGTGTGGTTCCAGGCCAGGGTGAAGGACGGCACGGGCACCTGGGCCCATACCGCCCCCGCCAGCCCCAGGCACAAGCCGATCAAGCCGCCGCCACAGCAACGCGGCGCGCGCGCCACAGGTGTTGAGCGATCAGCAGGGCGCCCAGCGCATAGCCGATTTCGTCACTGATCGGCAGGGCCAGAATCAGCGCGACCCCGGCCGCGAATGCCCAGATGCGCTCCCACCAGGCCAGGCGCATGTTCAGGTAGCCGACCACCGCCATGCCCCACAGCCCGACGGCGAATACACTCTTGATGAACATGTACAAGGTCGCGCCCCAGCTGTCGCCCTGCATCATCAGCGCCGGGTCGTAGACCGCCATGAACGGCACCACGAAGCCAGCGGCAGCGATGCGTACTGCCCACAGGCTGATCTTGAAGCCGTTCTCCTTGGCGATCGGTGCGGCCGCGAAACAGGCCAGCGCCACCGGCGGCGTCAGGTCGGCCATCAGGCCGAAATAGAACACGAACATGTGCGAGACGATCAGCGGTACGCCCAGATCCAGCAGCGCCGGCGCGGCAATCGCGCTGGTGATGATGTAGTTGGGAATGGTCGGGATGCCCATGCCGAGAATCAGGCAGGTGATCATCGTCAGCACCAGCGACAGGAACAGGTTGTTCTGGCCGATGGCGAGGATGTAGCCGGCGAAGGTGGTGGCAATACCGGTCAGCGAGACCACGCCGATGATCACCCCTACCAGGGCGCAGGCGATACCGACCGGAATCGCATGCCGTGCGCCTTCCGCCAGCGCATGCACGCAGGCCTGCAGGGTTTCCCGGCCGCCCTTGATGAACCAGCAGACCGCCACCAGCGCGCCGATCACCCCGAACACCACGCCGATACCGAGCTGGAAGAAGCCCGCGCAGAGAATGCCCAGGGCAATCCAGAACACCATGCGCATGATCTTCGACGACACCTTGAGGATGATCGCCGAACCGAGAATCACGATCGCGGTGAGCGCCAGGCCAACGGTGCCGGAAAACATCGGTGTACGGCCCGAGAAGAGCAGATAGACCAGCACCAGCAGGGGAATCAACAGGAACCAGCGCTGCTTGACCGCCGCCCAGGCGCTGGGGCACTGATCTTTCGGCAGGCCGCGCAGGTTGGCGCTCTTGGCCTCCAGATGAACCATCCAGAACACCGAACCGAAATACAGCAGCGCGGGAATCAGTGCCGCCTTGGCCACTTCCACGTACGGCACGTTGATGGTTTCGGCCATGATGAACGCCACGGCGCCCATCACCGGCGGCATGATCTGGCTGCCCATGCTCGATGTCGCTTCCACCGCACCGGCAAACGCCGGGCGATAGCCGAAACGCTTCATCAGCGGAATGGTGAATTGCCCGGTGGTCACCACGTTGGCCACGCCGGAGCCGGTGATGGTGCCCATCAGCGCCGAGGACGCCACCGAGACCTTGGCCGGGCCGCCAAGCTTGTGGCCGAACAGGCCCATGGCGAAATCGGTGAACAGCTTGATCATGCCAGCCTGCTCGAGAAACGCACCGAACAGGATGAACAGGAAGATGTAGGTCGCCGACACATAGGTTGGTGTGCCGTAGAAACCCTCGGTACCGAACGCCAGCTGGTTGATGATCTGGTCGAAGCCGTAACCGCGGTGCGCCAGGTCGCCCGGCAGGTATTCACCGAACAGGCCGTAGAGCAGGAATAACCCGCAGATCAGCGGCAGGGCGATGCCCATGACCCGTCGTGCGGCCTCGAAGATCAGCAACGTCAGGCCGACGCCGATGATCATGTCCGACGTGGTGAGGTCGCCTGAACGCTGAATCAGGTCACCTTCGAAAACCCACTGGTAGGCGAAGGTCGCCATGCCGGCAAGGCCCAACAACCAGGCCAGCGGCTGCCAGGGCCGGCCGGTGCCACGGGCCGGGTAGCAGAGGAAGACCATCAGCAACAGGAAGCCGACGTGGCCGGCGCGCAGCACCTGGCTGGACACCGGGTGAAAGGCCGCCGTGATGATCTGGTATGTGGAGAACAGCAAGGCGGTGTAGAACAACGCCTTCGGCCATTCGCTCGGGCTGGCGTTCAGCCCCTGATGTTCACTCATGCTGGTCACACCTTCGCTGACGCCCAGAGGGCGAAGAATCGGACTGCGAGTGAATGCCGACCATCAGCTGACAGCCTGCATCCACCCGGCGAAGCGGGAAGTGTGCCGAGCGCCGTGGCGGCGCTCGGCCAGGGCGATTACTTGAGTACGCCCGCTTCCTTGTAGAAGCGCTCGGCGCCCGGGTGCAGCGGAATCGGCAGGCCTTCGGTGGCGGTTTCCAGCTTGATGTCCTTGGCGGCCGAGTGCGAATTGACCAGGCGCGGCAGGTTGTCGAACATCAGCTTGGTCATCTGGTAGGCCACTTCGTCGTCGACGCCTTCATGGCTGACCAGAATGTTGATGATGGCTGCGGTCGGTACGTCCTGATCCTGACCGTCATAGGTGCCGGCTGGAATCACGCGGGCCTGATAGGCACTGCTGCCGATCTTGGTGACCACCTCTTCCGGGATCGCCACGAAGGTGATTGGCACCATCGACGCCAGGTCACGAATCGCCGCCATGCCCAGGCCGGACGACTGCAGGGTGGCGTCCAGCTGGCGGTTCTTGATCAGCTCGACCGACTCGGCATAGGGCATGAACTCGACCCGACCCATGTCCTTGTAGCTCAGGCCGGCGGCCTTGAAGATCGCCCGGGCATTGAGCTCGGTACCGGACTTCGGTGCACCGACGGAGATGCGCTTGCCCTTGAGGTCTTCCAGGGTCTTGATCCCGGATTCCTTGCTGGCGACGATCTGGATGTAGTTCGGGTAGGTGGCGGCGATCGCGCGGATTTTCTTCAGCGGCGCCTTGAAGCCGGCATCCTCGACACCCTTCCAGGCATCGTCCACCGAGTCGCCGAGGGCAAAGGCCAGCTCACCGCGCCCTGCCTGCAACAGGTTGAGGTTTTCCACCGAGGCCTTGGTAGCCTGCACCGACGTCTTCGACCCCTCGATGCCGTTGCCATAAACCTGCGAGAGCGCCACGCCAATCGGGTAGTAAACCCCGCTGGTACCACCGGTCAGGACGTTGATGAAGGTAGGTGCGGCGAACACCGCCGTGCTGGCGGTAATGGCCGCGGCAGCGGCGAGAAGGCTGAAACGCTTGGTCAGTCGCATGGGTGTTTCTCCGTGCTTATTATTGTCAGAGAGCCGGTTCGGGATCGATGACCAGAAAAACACGGAGAACGCCGCTACATGACGGCTGTTGTCTTTATTGGTCACCGGTCGACGAATGCCGGTTGCCAAATGACTATTGCAGATGCCGTGCCAGGCCTTGTAACCACCGTGTTAGAGCGGCCGCGTTGTCCGGGACCGGCGAAAACCAGCGAAACCTCGCCGATTGCCGCTCAGGCAACCGGCAAGATTCCGCTCATTCTTCGTCGGGACTACCCGCAGGCCGGTAGGCGCTGCGCTGCAAGCCATGGCGCTGCATCTTCTCGTTCAGGGTGCGCCGCGGCAGCTGCAGCAGCTCCATGGTCTGCAGGATGCTGCCACGGCAGCGCAGCAAGGCGTTGTGCAGACATTGCGCCTCGAAGGCTTCCATCTGCTGGGCCAGCGATTGCTCGGCGTCTTCCTGGTTGGAGCCGCTCAGGCCCAGGGCGTGGCGCTCGGCAGCGTTGATCAGCTCCCGCACGTTGCCTGGCCAGTCATGGCCCAACAGGTTGGCCAGTTCGGCCGGCGTCAACGGCTCCAGGCTGCGGCCATGCCGCTGCGCAGCCTGGGCGGCGAAATGTTCGAAGAGCAGCGAGATGTCCTCGCGGCGCTCACGCAGCGGGGGAATCTGCAAGGTCGCGACGTTCAGGCGGTAGAGCAAATCCTCCCGGAAACGCCCGGCGCGCACTTCGTCGAGCAGATCGGGCTTGACCGCGCTGATCACCCGCAGGTCGACCCGAATGCTGCGGTTCGAGCCCAGTCGTTCCAGGGTCTTTTCCTGCAACACGCGCAGCAGCTTGACCTGTTGCGCCAGTGGCAGGCTTTCCACCTCGTCGAGAAACAGGGTACCGCCGTCGGCATGCTCGATCCGGCCGATGCGCTTGCTCTGGGCGCCGGTAAAGGCACCGCTCTCGTGGCCGAACAGTTCGCTCTCGAACAGGTGCTCGGGAATCGCCGCGCAGTTGAGGGCCACGAATGGCTTGTCGGCGCGCTCGCTGAAGTCGTGCAGGCAGCGCGCCACGCGCTCCTTGCCGGAACCGGTCTCGCCGCGAATCAGCACATTCACCGAGGTACCGGCCAGGTCGAGAATCTGCCGGCGCAGACGCTCCATGGGCCGCGATACACCGAGCAGCTGTGCAGCGATGCCGTCCTTGAGCCCGAACTGCTGACGCAGGGCGCGGTTCTCGCAGACCAGCCGGCGCTTCTCCAGGGCGCGGCGCACGACGTCGAGCAGCCGATCCGGGGTGAAGGGTTTTTCGATGAAGTCGTAGGCGCCCTGCTGGATCGCCTGCACGGCCATCGGCACGTCGCCATGCCCGGTGATCATGATCACCGGCAGATCGCGATCACACTCGACCACCTTGCCCAGCAACTGCAGGCCATCGGTACCGGGCATGCGTACATCGCTGATCAGCACGCCGGGAAAATCGACATCGATCAATGCCAACGCTTGTGCGGCGTTGGAGCAGACCTGCACGCTGAAGCCGGACAATTCCAGCCATTGTTGTGCCGCCTCGCGAATCGCGGCTTCATCATCGACGACGATTACCTGACCACCCATATCACCTCCTGGCTCGACGCCGCAGTGTAACGCCACCGCCGCACCCGCGTGACAGCGAGCACCGTGCCACGCTCCAGCGAGGCAGCGCGGCTGCGATCATTCATGCTTGGGCAGCCGCAGGGTGAAGACCGCCCCGGTGGCGCTGTTGGCAGCCTCCAGGTTGCCGCCCAGATCGCGCACGATCCCATAGGAAATCGCCAGCCCTAGGCCGAGGCCCTCGCCCACCGGTTTGGTGGTGAAGAAGGGCTCGAACACGCGGCCCAGGTTCGCGTCGGCAATACCGCCGCCGCTGTCGCTGACCCGCATCACGCACTGCCCGTCCTCAACGTCTATCTGCACGCCGAGCCGCCGCGTGGGGCGCTCGAGCATGGCATCCAGGGCGTTGTTGAGCAGATTGAGGATCACCTGCTCCAGGCGGATGGCATCGCCACACACCCAGGCTTCGCTGCGCACTTCGCGCACCAGCTCGACCTGTTCGCTGCGCAGCCGCGGCGCCAGCAGCAACAGTGCCTGCTCCAGCACGTCGCTGAGCAACAGCCGCTCACTGAGCCCGGCCGGGCTCTTGCGGGCGAAGGTTTTCAGGTGGCCGGTGAGGCTGGCCATGCGCTGCAGCAGACCGTCGATGCGTGCCAGCCCGCTGCGTACATCGCCCTCACGGCCGTTGTCGAGCAACAGGCCAAGGCTGCTCAGGTGCATCTGGATGGCGGTCAGGGGCTGGTTGATCTCATGGGCCATGGCCGCCGACATCTGCCCCAGCGCCGCCATCTTTGCCGCATGCACCAGGCCCTCCTGGGCCTCGCGAAGTTCGGCGGTACGCAGCGTCACCTCACGCTCGAGGTTTTCCCGGATACTGGCCTGCAGCCGCTGGTTCTTGCGCCGCTGCAGCAGGAACAGCACCAGAAACACCAACGTCAGCCAGATACCGGCCGCCGCCAGGCGATAGCTGCGAGCGGTGTCGCCGAGGCTGTCTTCTTCGATCAGCAGGTGCAGGGTCCAGGCCTCGCTGGGCAGATCCTGGCGTTGCCACAGATAGCTGTGCCGGCCATCGGGGCCATCGATGATCATCCAGTCGGCATCACCATCGAAACTGCGTCCCGGCTGCCTGGCCAGTTGCTCGAGGGGGCGCTCCGCATACTTGCGCACCTCCACCAGCTCGGCCTGATCCAGCGCGTCGAGCTCTTCCAGCGCCCGGAACCGCCAGGCCGGGCGGCTGCTGAGAATCACCACGCCATAGCTGTCGGCCACCAGCAGCACGCCAGGCTGGCCGACCCATTCACGCTGCAATTCCTCGAGTTCGAGCTTGACCACCAGCACGCCGATTACCGCGCCGTTGTCGTCGTACACCGCGTGGGAGAGGAAATAACCCGGCACCCCGGTGGTTACCCCGACCGCGAAATAACGGCCCGAGGTGTGGTGCAGGGCATCTTGGAAGTAGGGGCGAAAGCCGTAGTTGTTGCCAACGAAACTGCTCCACTCGTTCCAGTTGCTGGCCGCCAGAGTCGAGCCCTGCCGGTCGATCAGGTACAGCACGCTGGCACCTGCCGCGGCGTTGAGCAGTTCGAAGCGGCGGTTGAGCTTGTCACGCAACTGCGGGTCATCCGGCGCGTGCAGGAGTGCCTGGATGTCGCTGTCCATCGCCAGCAATTGCGGCACCGAGCGAAAGCGATCGACCAGGGTCTGGATCGATTGCGCATACAGCTGCAGCTGGCCATGGGCCTCGCTGCTGCGGTCCGCCCAGGCGCGCTGCTCGGCATACCGGCTGGCCAGCCACAGGCTGGCGGCCAGACCGATGGCGATCAGCAGTACGATGGCGACGGTGCGATAACGCAGAAACAGGGCGGTCATGCATGACTCGAATTCTTATGATGCCGGCATGTTAGCCCGAAACGCGCGCAGGGCGAGTAGCCGATGCCAACGGCCGTAGCCGCAGGCGTAACCCGGGGCAACCAATCCAGGATGCCCAGGCTACGGGCAATACCGCTCAGGGCCGCGGCATCATCAACTCGGGTACCGCACGGCCCGCGACAAACTGCTCGTCGACCAGGCGGATCAACTCTTCTTCGCTACGCACCCGGTACCAATGGCCCTGTGGATAAACCGTCAGGGTCGGGCCCTGATCGCAGGGGAACTGGCACTGCGTGCGGGTGATATGCACACCGCCCTCGCACTCCAGCTTGCCGGCTGCCTTGACCTTCTCGCGCAACATTTTCCACAGCGGCAGCGCGCCACGGCGGGTGCAGCGTGGGCCGTTGCAGAGCAGCACACGGTAGTCGTGGGCGGGAATCTTCGACCAGGCATGGCTGCCGGGCAGCGCCGGCACCTCGACACAGCTCAGGTGCAGTTCAGGGCGCTCGATCAGCGCACAGGCAGCGCCGGCGGCATCGGCATCCAGCTGGCCGAACAGGCTGGTGACGAATACCCGCTCGGGATCGGTCTTGGCAGCGAGTTCAGCGCGTAGCCAGTCGACATGCTGGCTGCTGCTCTGTGGCTCCAGGTCGATCACCAGCAGCGGGCCGCTGCCCTCGCCCACACGTTGCCAGAGGCCGTCGTAGCCAGCGCCGGTGTCGACGATATCGGCCAGCGCCACCGCGCCGCGCAGCTCGACCAAGCGGCCACGAAACAGCTCGGCGAACGAGCCGTCTAGCAAGTCCGGGCCAGCGAATAGCACCTGGGCATAAGGCGTTGCGTTCATGGTCGAGCTCCGCAAAAAGTGCGGCAGTTTAACAGCGTGGTCATTACGTAGCCTGGATTGAGCGCAGCTTCGTAGCCTGGGTCGAGCGCAGCGATACCCAGGATGACCTTTGGATTCGCCTACATCTGGCAGAGCGTTCCCGGGTTTCGCTGCGCTCTACCGCGGGCTACGGCTAGAGGCCAAGCCCCTGCAACGCCTGCCAGAGCGCTTCGGGCTCACTGAACTCGCGGTCCACCGCGGGTAACGACGGCCGCTGCAGCACCAACACCGGCACGCCACGTTCGCGGGCGACCTGCAGCTTGTGCTCGGTGGCGGCGCTGCCGCTGTTCTTGCTGACCAGCACGTCGCAGTTCAGCCGCGCGAACAGCGCGCGCTCGCCCTCCAGGCTGAAGGGCCCGCGCGCCCCAATCACCTCGGCCCGCTCGCTGGCCGGCTGGGTTTGCAGGCAGCGCACCGTCCAGTGCTGATGGGCAGGAATCTCCTGCAGATGCTCCAGGGGCTCGCGGCCCAGGGTGAACAGCGGCCGCTGGAAATCTCCCAGCGCGGCGATCAGCGACGGCCAGTCGAACACCTCACGCCAGTCATCACCCGGCGACGCCGTCCAGCCCGGGCGACGCAGCGCCCAGCAGGGGATGCCTGCCTGCCCGGCGGCGCGGGCGGCGTTGCGGCTGATCTGCGCCGCGTAGGGGTGAGTGGCGTCGACCAGCAGTTCGATGCCTTCCCTGTGGATAAACTCGGCCAGCCCCTCGGCACCGCCAAAGCCGCCGACCCGCAGCCGACAAACAAGGTCGTCAGGCACCTTGCCCAATCCAGCCAGGCTGTAGATATGTTCGGGGCCAAGGCGGCGGGCGAGATTCAGCGCTTCACCGATGCCACCGAGCAACAGGATGCGGCTCATCGCGGTTTGCGGACCTCGAGCAGGGTGATCGGCAGGGCGCCGCGCCAGGTGTCGAAGCCGCCCAGGGGTTTGGCCTGGGCGACTTCGATGCGCGTCAGCTCGCCGCCCTGCTCGCCGCGAAAGGCGACCAGTGCGGCCTCGCTCTGCAGGGTCACGGCGTTGGCGACCAGCCGCCCACCGGGTTTGAGCGCCTGCCAGCAACCGTGCAGCACGCCCGGCACGGTGACGCCGCCACCGATAAAGATCGCGTCAGGCGCGGCCAACCCCTCCAGCGCCTCGGGCGCCCGCCCGGCCACCAGCTGCAGGCCGGGCACGCCGAGGGCATCACGGTTGTGGGCGATATGCGCCTGGCGCCCCTCATCGGCCTCGATGGCGATGGCGCGGCAGCTGGGGTGCGCGCGCAGCCACTCGATGCCGATGGAGCCGCAGCCGGCGCCGACGTCCCAGAGCAGCTCGCCGGGCGATGGCGCCAGGCGCGACAGGGTGATGGCCCGCACGTCGCGCTTGGTCAGCTGGCCGTCGTGGCGGTAGGCGTCGTCCGGCAGGCCGGGGGTCAACGGCAGGTAGCGGGCGTCCTCACCGGCCAGGCACTCGATGGCCACCAGATTGAGATCCGCCGCACGCGCCAGCGACCAGCCGTCGGCCAGCCCATCGATACGCCGCTCATGCTCGCCGCCCAGGTGCTCGAACACGCTTAGCCGGCTGGGGCCGAAGCCCCGTTCACGCAGCAGCTCGGCGATGGCTGCGGGGCTCTGACCATCGTTGCTCAACACCAGCAGACGCACGCCAGGGTGAACCTGCGCCTGCAACGCTGCCAGCGGCCGAGCCACCAGCGACACCACCGGCGTGCTCTGCAGCGGCCAACCCAAGCGCGCCGCGGCCAGGGACACGGACGACGGTGCCGGCAGGATGCGCAGCTCCCCCGGGGCCAGCTCGCGGGCCAGGCTGACGCCGACACCGAAGAACATGGGGTCACCGCTGGCCAGCACACAGACCGGCGTACCGCGCTTCTCGAGTACCGGTGCCAGGGAAAATGGCTTCGGCCAGGGCAGGCGCGTGGCACGGATGCAATGCGGCAACAGCGCCAGCTGGCGCTCGCTGCCGACCACCTGCTCGGCCGCCAGCAGCGCATGCCGCGCCGCCTTGCCGAGGCCGGCGTAGCCGTCTTCACCAATGCCCACGACGGTCAGCCAGGGGGTCATGCGTTTTTCCTCATTAATCAGAACTACCCGTACTCATTCGCCATAAAGAACCAGCGTGCTTTCCGTAGGGTGGACAATGCTCTTCTTGTCCACCTTTGCAATGCTGGAACGGTGGACGGATGGAGCGTCGGCCACCCTACGTCTGCGTGGGAATGCCGCTCAGGACGCTTCGCGTCCGCTGCTGAACCTGTGCACCTGGTGGACAAAAACAGCGTTGTCCACCCTGCTCAGGCCCGCGATTCGTAGGGCATGGCTAGCATCCGACGAGGCGGCTTTTCATCCCGGCGGGCAAAGCGGGCATAATAGCGCCTCTGTCGGTGCCCAGCGGCTACATGTGAGCAAAAGCGGGCCTAAGAGGGAACACGAGAAAACCTGTTCAATAGCTAGCGAGCTAGCGCCCTGCAACGCGGCAGGGCTGACGCGCAGCAGATATTGGCCAGGCTTTCCGCCGTGGCTGCCCCCGCAACTGTAGCAGCGAGTGCCTTGCCAATCGCCACTGGGAAACCGGGAAGGCCGGCCAGGCGCGATGACCTGCGAGCCAGGAGACCTGCCGACCGATTCAGTCGCATGAGCCCACACCGGGCGGGGTGTCCCGGTGATAGAAGCTGACCCTTCTCTGGCCTATCCTCGAACGGATGCCCATGTGACCCGACCCCGGTGATCCGTTGAAACAGGCTTTTTGCATTCCATCCCCTGCTGTTCGCCCCTCGGCCTGTCCGGGGTTGCTGCGTATCGCGCAGGCGAAGGATGGCGGCATCTGCCGCATCAAGCTGCCCTGCGGGCGCCTCGAAGCCGGTCAGGCCGAGCGTATCGCCAGGGCGGCGCTGCAGCATGCCGGCGGGGTGATCGAAGCCACCAACCGCGGCAATTTGCAGATTCGCGGTATCCGCACAGGCAGTGAAGAGGCCTTGATCGGCGAGCTGCTGGATGCCGGCCTCGGCCCCAGCACGCCCGGCGCCGATGACGTGCGCAACCTGATGGTCAGCCCGGCCGCTGGGGTCGATCCGCAGGCGCTTGTGGATATCTCGCCGCTGGCCGCCGAGCTGCTGGCCACGCTGGAAAACACCCCACGCCTGCATGCCCTGTCGCCAAAGTTCGCCCTGCTGCTCGACGGCGGCGAACGCCTGGCGATGCTCGCACACCCCCACGATATCTGGCTCAGCGCCCTGCCCCTCGGAAGTGGAATCGGCTACGCCTTCGGCCTGGCCGGTTGCCCGCCGGTTTCGGCAAACGATGCGCCGGCGCTGGCTGTCGTGCCACAAGCCCAGGCCCATAAGCTGATCATCGCCCTGCTCGACCTGTTCCTGGAGCTGGCCACGCCCGAGCAGACACGCATGCGCCACCTGCTGGAAAACCATTCGCCTGCCGATCTGCTGCAGCGCCTGCAGGCGCGGCTGGGAGATGCGCTGCTGCCGGCAGGCGAGTGGCGCCGTGCCCCGGCGCACGCCAATGCCCATCTTGGCGTCCATGCCCAGCGCCAGCCGGGTCTGGTGCATATCGGCGCCGCCACCGTGCTGGGTCGGCTGGATGCCGAACAGTTACTCGGCCTGGCGGATCTCGCCCGCCGCTACGGCGATGGCAACCTGCGCCTGACGCCCTGGCAAGGCGTGCTGCTAGCCAATATTGCCGAGACGGCCGCCGACGCAGTTATCCACAACCTGCACGCGCTCGGCCTGCTGACCGATGCCAGCGCGCCGCTGACCCGTATCATCGCCTGCACCGGCGCCAGCGGCTGCGCCAAGGGCCAGGCCGACACCAAGGCCGATGCGCTGCATCTGGCCGAACGGCTACCCGCTGGCAGCGAGCAGCCGGGCATTCACCTCACCGGTTGCAGCCGCTCCTGCGCTGCCGCCCACTGCGCGCCCTTCACCTTGCTGGCCGTGGCCGAGGGTCGTTACCAGCTGTTCGCGCGCCAGCCGCTCGGCAACGGCTTCGGCCAGCTGCTGGGCCACCACCTGACACCTGACGACGCCGCCGAACTGCTGGCCTCGCTCACCGCTACCCGGAGTTTCACCCGATGACCGATTACATCCGCGATGGTCAGGAGATCTATCGCAACTCCTTCGCCATCATCCGTGCCGAGGCCGACCTGAGCGCCATTCCGGCTGATCTGGAGAAGCTCGCGGTGCGGGTCATCCATGCCTGCGGCATGGTCGATGTGGTGCAGGATCTGCGTTTCTCGCCGGGCGCCGGCACGGCTGGGCGTGAAGCGCTGGCCAGGGGCGCGGCGATTCTTTGCGATGCACGCATGGTCGCCGAAGGCGTGACCCGCGCGCGCCTGCAGGGCGCCAACCCGGTGATCTGCACCCTCAACGATGCCGGCGTGCCGGAGCTGGCCAAGAAGCTCGGCAACACCCGCTCGGCGGTGGCCCTGGAGCACTGGCGCGAGCACCTCGAAGGTTCGGTGGTGGTGATCGGCAATGCGCCGACGGCGCTGTTCTACCTGCTCGATATGCTCGCCGCCGGTGCCCCCAAACCAGCGTTGATTCTCGGCTTCCCGGTCGGCTTCGTCGGCGCCGCCGAATCCAAGGATCTGCTCGCCGCCACCTACGCCGAACACGGCGTGCCCTACGTGATCGTCCAGGGCCGCCGCGGTGGTAGCGCCATGGCCGCCGCGGCGATCAACGCCCTGGCCACGGAGGTCGAGTGATGACCGGTATGCACCGCCCCGGTATGCACCACCCCGGCAAAGGCCGCCTGCTCGGCCTGGGCGTAGGCCCGGGCGACCCGGAACTGATCACCCTCAAAGCCCTGCGTTTGCTGAAATCGGCGCCGGTGGTCGGCTACTTCGTGGCCAAGGCCAAGGCCAGCGTCGGCCAGGGCGGCAATGCCTTCGGCATCATCGAAGCGCACCTGGAAGACGGCCAGCAGCGCCTGCCGCTGGTCTACCCGGTCACCACCGAAAAACTCGAGCCGCCACTGACCTACGAAGGCGTGATCAGCGACTTCTACGACACCTGCGCGGTGCAGATTGCCGCGCACCTGGACGCCGGCCGCGACGTGGCGGTGATCTGCGAAGGCGACCCGTTCTTCTACGGCTCCTACATGTACCTGCACGACCGCCTGGCCGAGCGCTACGAGGCCGAGGTGATCCCCGGCGTGTGCTCGATGCTCGGCAGCGCCGCGGTGCTCGGCGTGCCGCTGGTGTACCGCAACCAGAGCCTGTCGGTGCTCTCCGGCGTGCTGCCCGAAGAGGAGCTGCGCGAGCGCCTGCAGGGCGCCGAAGCCGCCGTGGTGATGAAGCTCGGGCGCAACTTCGAGAAGGTGCGCCGGGTGCTGCAGAGCCTCGGCCTGCACGACCGCGCCCATTACGTGGAGCGCGCGACCATGGCCAACCAGCGCATCGTGCCGCTCGATGAAGTCGAGCCGATGGCCTCGCCGTATTTTTCGATGATCGTGGTGCCGGGCGAGAAGTGGCGCGGTTGAGCTGCGCCCTCTCCTGCACATTGAATCTGGAATCCCAATGACTGCTTCCCCCGCCATCGTCATCCTCGGCCCCTCTGCACTGGCCACCGCCCGGCGCATCCAGGCACTTTATCCACAGGCCGTTATCCATGGCCTGAGTGGACGAGTCGAGGCCGATCAGGCCTATGACGACTTCGGCGATACCCTGCGCAGCCTGTACCGTAGCGACACGCCGATCATTGCCCTGTGCGCTGCCGGTATCGTGATCCGCAGCCTGGCGCCGCTGCTCGCCAACAAGGGCGCCGAGCCGCCGGTGCTGGCGGTGGCCGAAGATGGCAGCGCCGTGGTGCCGCTGCTCGGTGGCCTGGGTGGGGTCAACCGCATGGCCCGGGAGATCGCCGCTGCGCTGCAGGTCAGCGCGGCCATCACCACCAGTGGTGAGCTGCGCTTCGGCACCTGCCTGCTCGACCCGCCGAGCGGCTACGTGCTGGCCGATATCGAGCAGGGCAAACGCTTCGTCTCCGACCTGCTCGGCGGCGAAAGCCTGCGCATCGAGGGTGACGCGCCATGGCTGGAGCAGAGCAAACTGCCGCTGGCCGAGAATGCCGGGCGCACCCTGCATATCACCACAGAGCAGCGCGTGGCCCAGGCAGACGAACTGCTGATTCATCCACGCACGCTGCTGGCCCTGGTCGGCAGCGCCGACGATCTCGCCGCGCGAATCGGCCGGGCCTTCGAGCAGGCTGGCCTGGCGCAACAATGCCTCGCCGCCCTGCTCGCGCCCCAGGCGCTGATGACCGACAAACAGCTGGCCCAGGCGGCGGCCGATCTCGGCGTGCCGCTACGCTTTATCGGCGCTGACGAAGCACTGCCGCCGCAGCTGCAGCACGGCGAAAACCTGCAGCTGCTGCAGGCCGCCTCGCCCGACGCTGCGCAAACCATCGGCTGCCCGCGCGGGCGCCTGAGCGTGATCGGCCTGGGCCCCGGCGCCGCCGAACATATGACCCCGGCGGTACGCCGCGCCCTGGATGAAGCCCAGGACCTGCTCGGCTACGAAACCTACGTGAAGATGGCCGAGCCGCTGCGAGATGATCAGGTGCGCCACAGCAGCGACAACCGCGAGGAGCTGCAGCGCGCCCGTCACGCCTTCGAGCTGGCTGCCAGTGGCCGCCGCGTGGTGGTGATTTCCTCCGGCGACCCCGGCGTATTCGCCATGGCCGCGGCGGTGCTGGAGGCTCTCGAAGAGAGCGCTGCACCCGCCGAGTGGCACGCCGTCGAGCTGGAAGTGCTGCCCGGCGTCTCCGCTGCCCTGGCCACCGCCGCCAAGGCCGGCGCGCCGCTGGGCCACGACTTCTGCCTGATCTCCCTATCGGACAACCTCAAGCCCTGGGCAGTGATCGAAAACCGCCTCGACCACGCCGGCGCGGCCGACCTGGCCATGGCCTTCTACAACCCGATCTCCAAGGCCCGCCCCTGGCAGCTCGGCCGCGCCCTGGACATCGTCCGCACCCATCGCACGCCCGACACCGTGGTGGTGCTTGGCCGCGATATCGGTCGCCCGGCCGAGGCGCTGCGCGTGCTCAGCCTCGGCGAGCTGACGGCGGAGATGGTCGACATGCGCACCCTGGTGATCATCGGCTCCAGCCAGACCCGGCGCTTCCCGCGGGGCGATGGCGGTAAGTGGGTGTACACGCCGCGCAGTTATCCACAACCCTGAGCGGGCGCGGCTAACGCGTCAGCCGAGTAGCGCGTTGAGGTCGTCGTAGAGCGCCTGGGGGATCTGCACGCCGTCGACCAGGCTATGGGCACGGGCGTCGTAGCGGCGCTGCGAAGGCAGCCGCGCGCCCTGCCCTTCGATGCCCTCGAACAGTGCCTCGGCCCGGGCCAGGTGCGCGTCGGCCGCGGCGCCGAGAAAGCGCTGTGGGTCGAGGGCGATGATCAGCTCGCCGTGGTACGGCGATGACTTGCTGCCGGCGTCATAGGCCAGCGACTCGGCGCTGGTCAGGTCGCCGATCAGCGGCCCGGCGATCAGCTCCACCATGGCCGCCAGCGCCGAGCCCTTGTGGCCGCCGAAGGTCAGCATGGCACCGTTCATCACCGCCTCGGCGCTGGTGCTCGGCTGGCCACTGGCATCGATACCCCAGCCTTCGGGAATCGGTTTGCCGGCGCGGCGGTGCAGCTCGATATCGCCCCGGGCGATGGCGCTGGTGGCGAAGTCGAAAATGAACGGATGCTGGCCGGCACGCGGCCAGCCAAAGGCGATCGGGTTGGTGCCGAAGATCGGCTTGCTGCCACCGGCCGGTGCGACCCAGGCATGGCTGGGGTTGCAGGCCAGGGCGACGAGGCCGAGTTCGGTGAGCTGCTCGATCTCCACCCATAATGCGGAAAAGTGCACACAGCGGTTGATCGCCAGGGCCGCGATGCCGTTGGCCTTGGTCTTTTCGGCCAGCACCGGCAAGCCCGCCTGGAAGGCCAGCTGCGAGAAGCCGCCACGGGCATCCACGCGCACGATGGCTGGCGCCTGGTCGATCACCTCGGGCTCGGCATCAGCCACCACCTTGCCGGCCTTCAGCGAGCTGACGCAGCCCAGTACCCGATACAGGCCGTGGGACGCGCAGCCATCGCGCTCGCCGGCCACCACGGTGGCGGTTACCGCTTGGGCCTGGGCTTCGCTGAAACCGGCATGGCGCAGGATGGACAGGGACAAGCTGCGGGCTTCGTCCAGGGTCAGTCGAATCATCGTGGGCTCCTGTGGCGGCGATAAGGTCAGTGGCGTATGCCGACCTTATACCTTGGCGTCACGGCCGCCGGCTGGCTTGATCGCTTTGCCCCACGGTGATGACGAATTCGGCATAACCGTACGGCGCGATCAGCCTGCCGCCAGTTGCCGGCGCAGTTCGGCCAGCACCGGTGCGCTGTCCGGGCGTACGCCGCGCCACAGGTGGAAGGCTTCCACGGCCTGTTCGACCAGCATGCCGAGACCGTCCAGGGTGCGCGCGGCGCCCTGCTCTGCCGCCCAGCGGTTGAACGCCGTGGGGCCGGCGCCGTACATCATGTCGTAGCAGCAGGTGTGGCCGGGCTGGATCAGGCTGGCGGAGATCGGCGGCAACTCGCCGGCCAGACTGGCCGAGGTGCCGTTGATGATCAGATCCACCGGGGCGTCGATCCAGTCGAAACCGCTGGCCACCACCGGGCCGAGGTCGGCGAACTGGCGGGCCAGCTGCTCGGCCTTGTCCACCGTGCGGTTGGCGATCACCAGGCTCTGCGGCTGCTCGGCCAGAAAGGGTTCGAGAATGCCGCGTACCGCGCCACCGGCGCCGAGCAGCAGGATGCGTTTGCCACGCAGCTCGATGCCGGCGTTCACCGTGAGGTCGCGCACCAGGCCGGCGCCGTCGGTGTTGTCACCGAGCAGGCTGCCGTCGTCGAGTTTCTTCAGGGTGTTCACCGCACCGGCACGGCGGGCGCGCTCGGTGAGGCTGTCGACCAGGGCGAAGGCCTGCTCCTTGAACGGCACGGTGACGTTGGCGCCGCGGCCCTCGGCGAAAAAGGCGCGGGCGTACCCTTCGAAATCGTCCAGCGGCGCCAGCAGCGTGTCGTAGCTCAGCTGCTGCGCGGTCTGCTCGGCGAACAGCCGGTGGATCAGCGGCGATTTGCTGTGGCCGATGGGGTTACCGAAGACACCGTAGCGATCCATGAACATTTCCGCGCGTAAAAGCCAAAGGCGGCAAGCCTGAAGCTTTTGCCGCCGCGCTTCAAGCCTCCTGCAGGCCGAGCCAATCGCGGTCGGTGAGGTAGTACTCGGTCAGGCGCGCTTCCTCGCTGCCCGGCTGCGGCTTCCAGTCGTAGCCCCAGCGCACCTGAGGCGGCAGCGACATGAGGATCGACTCGGTGCGCCCGCCCGACTGCAGGCCGAACAGGGTGCCACGGTCGAATACCAGGTTGAATTCCACGTAGCGGCCGCGGCGGTACTCCTGGAATTCGCGCTGCGCCGGCGTGTAGGGCATGGCCTTGCGACGTTGCACGATGGGCAGGTAGGCGTCGATATAGGCGTCGCCGATGGCGCGGATAAAGGCGAAACAGGTGTCGAAGCCCCACTCGTTCAGATCGTCGAAGAACAGCCCGCCGATGCCGCGCGGTTCACCGCGGTGCTTGAGGTGGAAATAGCGGTCGCACCAGGCCTTGTAGCGCGGGTAGACGTCGGCACCAAACGGCGCACAGGCCTGTTCGGCGACGCGGTGCCAGTGCACGCAGTCCTCTTCGTTGCCGTAGTAAGGCGTGAGGTCGAAACCGCCACCGAACCACCAGACCGGCTCCTCGCCTTCCTTCTCGGCGCTGAAGAAGCGCACGTTGGCGTGGGAGGTCGGCACATGCGGGTTGTGCGGGTGGATCACCAGCGACACGCCAAGGGCCTGGAAGCCGCGCCCGGCCAGCTCCGGGCGATGAGCACTGGCCGATGGCGGCAGGTTTTCGCCGAACACGTGGGAGAAGTTGACGCCGCCCTTCTCGATCACCGCGCCATCACCGATCACCCGCGTGCGCCCACCGCCACCACCGGGACGCTGCCAGGCGTCTTCGGCGAAGCTGGCCTGGCCATCTTCGCGTTGCAGCGCGGCGCAGATACGGTCTTGCAGGTCGAGCAGGTAGGCCTTCACGGCCTCGGCTTGGTTACTCACAGGGGGCACCTTGTGTGGCGAGCGACAGCTGAAATCGGCGGCTAGCATAGCACCGGCCATTCGCGCTTCGCTGTTGACGCCGGTCAACGGCAGATGCGACGTTCCGCTGCTGAGCAAAATCGTTTCAACCCCGCGAGGCACTCGGGGTCTATTGCATTCACTCTTCAAGCAGGAGCAAGACGATGGCCAAACGCATCCAGTTCAGCCGCCACGGTGGCCCCGAGGTTCTCGAATACGTCGACTACCAGCCTGCCGCGCCCGGCCCCCACGAGGTGCGTGTGCACAACCAGGCCATCGGTCTCAATTTCATCGACACCTATTTCCGCAGCGGCCTGTATTCCCCGCCCTCGCTGCCATCGAGCCTGGGTACCGAAGGTGCCGGCTTCGTCGATGCCATCGGCTCGGAGGTCAAGGGCCTGCAGGTTGGCGACCGCGTCGCCTACGCCACCGGCCCCCTGGGCGGCTACAGCGAGCTGCACGTGCTGCCAGCCGACAAGCTGGTCAAGCTGCCCGATGCGATCAGCTTCGAGCAGGCCGCCGCGGTGATGCTCAAGGGCCTGACCGTGCAATACCTTCTGCGCCAGACCGCCGACCTGAAGAGCGGCGACATCATCCTGTTCCATGCGGCCGCAGGCGGCGTCGGCTCGTTCGCCTGCCAGTGGGCCAAGGCCCTGGGCGTCAAG
This sequence comes from Pseudomonas sp. G34, assembly GCF_031119625.1. Classification (GTDB taxonomy): domain Bacteria; phylum Pseudomonadota; class Gammaproteobacteria; order Pseudomonadales; family Pseudomonadaceae; genus Aquipseudomonas. The sequence continues at coordinate 296,088 of NZ_JAVHZV010000010.1, read as the reverse complement.
CTGATCGGCACCGTGAGTTCGCCGAAAAAGGCCGAGTACGCCAAGCAGCAGGGCGCCTGGGCGACCATCGACTACAGCCACGAAAACGTCGCCCAGCGCGTGCTGGAGCTGACCGACGGCAAGAAGTGCCCGGTGGTCTACGACGGCGTCGGCAAGGACACCTGGGAAACCTCGCTCGACTGCGTGGCGCCGCGTGGCCTGCTGGTCAGCTTCGGCAATGCTTCCGGTGCGGTAACCGGCGTTAACCTCGGCATCCTCTCGCAAAAGGGCTCGCTGTACGTTACCCGCCCGACCCTGGCCAGCTATGCCGACACCTCGGAGCGCCTGCAGAAGATGGCCGACGAGCTGTTCGGCATGATCGCCAAGGGCAAGCTCAGCGTGGAAATCGCCCAACGTTATCCACTGAGCGAAGCGGCCACCGCACAGACGCTGCTGAGCGACCGCAAGACCACGGGCTCGACGATTCTGGTGCCGTAGGCTGGGGCGCTATCCGCTGCCTTTCATGTTACCTAGCGCGAAAGGCGGCGGGATTTTTAGGGCCGATACGTTGCAATGGTGGACCGGTGAAGCGGGATCCACCCTACGTCTAAAGCCGTGCGCGTATGTGGGAACGGGCGGGGACGCCTAGTCCATGCCCGCGAAAGTCATGGGCATAGGCTAGACTTCCCGCCTGGCCCCATATCCGCCACTGCGCTTTGTTTCGCGGTGGTGGATCGGTAGAGCGTGATCCACCCTACGGCTGCCTTCGTTTTGTAGAGGTTTGCCTCTATGGCCGGAAAGTGGCGCTAGCGGCCGTTCGATTTGGTGGGCTGAAGCCCACCCTACAGCCGCGCATCTCACCGTAGGGTGGGCTTCAGCCCACCAATTGGCGCCCCACAACGAACGGCGGCTATCGCCTTCAAGCCTCAGGCCGGCCGGCGCACGTCGCCGGTGACGAGATCCCTAATCACGCTCGGATTGCGCCGCCCACCCAGGGCACCACCCAGCACTGCATCCAGCTGCCGCGGAAAGTACTGTTCCACCCGCAACCGCGAACGCGCCGCCGGCCGACCGGCGGGGTTGGCCGAGGTCGACACCAGCGGCCCGGTCAACGCACAGAGCTCGCGCACCCGCGGGTGGTCGCTGACCCGCAGGGCCACGGTGTCGTGCTGGCCGGTGATCCACTGCGGCAAGCGATCCTGGTGCGGCACCAGCCAGGTGTTGGGCCCGGGCCAGGTGCTGGCCAGGCGGTCTTGCCAGACTTCGGGCAGGTCTTCGAGGAGAAAGTCGAACTGGCGAATGGTGTCGGCCACCAGGATCAGCCCCTTGTGTACCGGCCGTTCCTTCAAGGCCAGCAACCGGTCCACGGCCATCTCGTCCCACGGGTCGCACCCCAGCCCCCAGACCGCCTCGGTCGGGTAGGCGATCACGCCACCGGCGCGCACCACGCGCGCTGCCTGCTGAACCTGCCAACTGGTGACCATGCATACCTCCGCCGAAAAACACTCGGGCGCAGTGTATTACGGCTTGCGGCCCACCCAAAGCCCGGCTTCGCAGGCGACCAGGCCGTCGAGCTCCAGCTCGGTCAACGCCGCCAGCACCTCGGGCAACGGCCTGCCGGCGGCGTGAGCGAGCGCCTCGCTGCTGTGCGGAGCGGCGTACAGCAGCGCCAGCAATGGGTGAGTCGCGCCCGGCGATGCCGTACTTGCATGCTCGGCAAAAGGCACCTGCTGCCAGCCACGCAGGGCTTCGAGAATATGCTCGATGCTTTCCACCAGCGTGGCGCCATCACGGATCAACTGGTGGCAGCCCTTGGCACCGGGATGATGAATGGAGCCGGGGATCGCATATACCTCGCGGCCCTGCTCGGCGGCCAGCCGCGCGGTGATCAGCGAGCCGCTCGACGGGCTGGCCTCGACCACCAGCACGCCGAGCGACAGGCCGGAAATGATGCGGTTGCGGCGGGGGAAGTTGGCGGCCTGAGGCGGGCTGTCCAGCGGCAGCTCGGAAACCAGCGCCCCGCCGCGCTCGACGATGTCCCGGGCCAGGCGCTTGTGGCGCGCCGGGTACAGGCATTGCAGACCGGTGCCGAGCACCGCCACGGTGTGCCCGTCGGCATCCAGGGCGCCCTGATGCGCCGCGCCGTCGATGCCCAGGGCCAGCCCGCTGGTGACCACGAAACCACCCCGCGCCAGGCTGCGGGCGAAGCTGTGCGCGGTATCCAACCCAGGCCTGGAGGCGCGCCGACTGCCGACCATGGCCAACTGCGGGCGCTCCAGCAGCGTCGGGTCGCCCGCCACGAACAGCAGCGGCGGCGCGTCGGCAAGCTCCGCCAGCAAGGCCGGATAACTCGGCTCGTCCCACATCATCAGGTGCTGGCCGGGCACCTGCAGCCATTCGAGGGCCAGCCGCGCCCGCTCACGAATCTCGGGGCTGCGTCGTGCCTCGCTGCAGGCCAGCGGCAAACCGAGCGAACGCCAGGCGCTGGCGGGTGCACTCAGGGCAGCAGAAGCGCTGTCGAAGGCACTGAGCAATTTACGGAAACGCCTGGGTCCCAGCTCCGGCAGACAATGCAGGCGCAGGCGGGCTTCGAGTTCGGCGGGAGAAAGCGCGGGCGACATGGCGGATCATCCTTGATCGTGGGCCCTATCGAATAGCACAAGCCCCGCATCGGCGGGGCTTGCAGGTGTTACGGATTGCGTACCTTGTCCATCACCGCCAACTGCCGGGAGGCGTTGAGGATCATGCCGTAGCTGAGCTTCTCGTAGGTGCGGAACACCATCAGCAGGCCGGCGCGTTCGTCGGGGATCTTCACCGACTCGCCGGTAACCCGGTCGCGTACGGTTTCGCCGGTCTTGTAGACCGCCAGCACATTGCCGATCTCCAGGCCGTCGCGGATACCCTTGTTCAGGGTGACCACGTCGAACTGACCGATCTGGCTGACGCCACGCGGCACATCGAGGATCAGGCCCTTGATCTCGGTCTTCGGCTCGCTGGGCATGAAGGTCGAGTTGATCGCGCGCTCTTCGGTGGGGAACAGGCGATCGCCGTTGCGCACTTCCTGGGTGGTACGGGTCAGGTTGAGGGTACCGATCCCCTCTTCCTCGGCGACGATCTCGCCACCACCGATGTCATCGGCGTTAATGCCGAGAAATTCCTTGGTCACCGGGTCGGTGTAGGTCTTGCCCTGGCGGAAGATACCGTACACCGGCGCGGCCGGGTCGAAGCTGCCGCGCGCGTACACCCGGTCGCCAGCGCCGCTGACCACCCGCTCGGCATTGCCGGCGACGATGTAAGGCGCGCCCTGGAACTGCTCCGGGGAATCGACGATGCGGTTCTTGAGCAGGAAGCTGTTGATGGCCTCCAGCGGAATGGTCGGAATGGCTTCGGCCATCGGCGTGCTGCGCACCTTCGGCGACAGCTTGATGGTGCCGCGCGAATCACCTCGGCCCAGCATCAGGCGGGGCTGGCCGTCGATATAGACCAGGCTGAGCACATCACCGGGGTAGATCAGGTGCGGGTTCTGCACCTGGGGGTTGGCATGCCAGATTTCCGGCCACTTCCAGGGCTGACGCAGGAACTTGCCAGAGATATCCCAGAGGGTATCGCCCTTCACGACCGTGTAGCGCTCCGGGTGGCCTTCCTTGAGCTGCACCTCGGCCAGGGCCATCCCGGTCTGCGCCAGGCTGCTCGCGCCGACCAGTAGCAGGGCGAGTAGTGATTTCCTCATGCGGTGAATCCCTTTATGATGTGCCTTCGCGTGAAGCGCCCTAGCGCTGCGACAGAGCCCAGTAAATCCGCGGCTTGACGCCGTTTTTGAATGCTTGCGTCATCTTAGCAGCGGATTTTGAATTTATTCCACAAGTGCATCACAAACGTATTATGGCGATTTTAAACATTCTCGAATTTCCCGATCCGCGCCTGCGGACCATCGCCAAGCCGGTGGACGTGGTCGATGACGCCCTGCGTCAGCTGATCGACGACATGTTCGAAACCATGTACGACGCCCCCGGGATCGGCCTCGCCGCCACCCAGGTGAATGTGCACAAGCGCGTGGTGGTGATGGACCTGTCCGAAGACAAGAGCGAGCCGCTGGTGTTCATCAACCCGCAATTCGAATCGCTCACCGAAGAAATGGATCAGTACCAGGAAGGCTGCCTTTCGGTGCCCGGCTTCTACGAGAACGTCGACCGCCCGCAGAAGGTCAAGATCAACGCCCTGGATCGCGACGGCAAGCCGTTCGAGATGATCGCCGAAGGCCTGCTCGCGGTGTGCATCCAGCATGAATGCGATCACCTCAACGGCAAGCTGTTCGTCGACTACCTGTCCACGCTCAAGCGCGACCGCATCAAGAAGAAGCTCGAAAAGCAGCACCGCCAGCAGGCCTGATCGGGCCCACAGCAAAGGCTTGCCGCGGCAAGCCTTTTGTTTTTCCAGCCCCCCAGTCAAAGCGAGACTCCATGACCGAAGCTCTGCGTATCGTATTCGCCGGCACCCCCGAATTCGCCGCCGCCCACCTCAAGGCCCTGCTCGACACGCCGCACCAGATCGTCGCGGTGTACACCCAGCCGGATCGCCCGGCGGGCCGTGGCCAGAAACTGATGCCCAGCCCGGTCAAGCAGCTCGCCGTGGACAACGCCATTGCCGTACTGCAGCCGCCGAGCCTCAAGGATGCCGCTGCGCAAGCCGAACTGGCGGCGCTCAAACCGGATCTGCTGGTGGTGGTCGCCTATGGGCTGATCCTGCCCCAGGCGGTGTTGGACATCCCGCGCTTCGGCTGCATCAACAGCCACGCCTCGCTGCTGCCACGCTGGCGCGGTGCGGCGCCGATCCAGCGCGCCGTGCAGGCCGGTGACGCCGAGAGCGGCGTCACCGTGATGCAGATGGAAGCCGGCCTGGATACCGGGCCGATGCTGCTCAAGGTACGCACGCCAATCACGGCCGACGATACCGGCGGCAGCCTGCACGACCGCCTGGCCGAGCTCGGCCCACCGGCGGTGATCGAAGCCATCGCCGGCCTGGCCAGCGGCACGCTGATGGGCGAAGTGCAGGACGACGCCCTGGCCAACTACGCCCACAAGCTCAACAAGGAAGAGGCGCGTATCGACTGGAGCCGCCCGGCCATCGAGCTGGAGCGGCTGATCCGTGCCTTCAACCCCTGGCCGATCTGCCACAGCACCCTGAACGACGCGCCGCTCAAGGTGCTGGCCGGCCGGATCGGTGAAGGCCAGGGCCAGCCCGGGGAAATTCTCGCCGCCAGCAAGGACGGCCTGACCGTCGCCTGTGGCAGCGGCGCCCTGCTGCTCACCCGCCTGCAACTGCCTGGCGGCAAGGCGCTGAACTTCAGTGACCTGTACAACAGCCGCCGCGAGCAGTTCGCCGTCGGCACGGTGCTGGCATGAACCCCAGGCTGGCAGCCGCCCGCGCCCTGGCCGCGGTGCTCGAAGGCAAGGCGTCGCTGGGCACCAGCCTGCCGCCGCTGCTCGACAAGGTCGAAGCCCGCGACCGTGGCCTCGCCCAGGATCTGGCCTTCGGCGCCGCCCGCTGGCAACCGCGCCTGGCGCTGATCGCCGAGAAGCTGCTGCGCAAGCCTTTCAAGGATGGCGACCGCGATCTCGAAGCCCTGCTGCTGGTCGGCCTCTACCAACTGTTCTATACCCGCATTCCCGCCCACGCGGCGATCGGCGAGACGGTGGGCTGCGTCGACAAGCTGAAGAAGACCTCGGCCAAGGGCCTGCTCAACGCCGTGCTGCGCAACGCCCAGCGCGACAGCGAAAGCATTCTGGCCGAACTGGACCGCGACCCGGTGCTGCACACCGCCCATCCGCGTTGGCTGCAGAAGCAGCTCAAGGCCTTCTGGCCCGAGCACTGGCAGGCCATCTGCGCCGCCAACAATGCCCACCCGCCGCTGATCCTGCGGGTCAACCGCCGCCACGGCAGCCGCGATGCGTATCTGGCGCGGCTGCGCCAGGTCGGCTTTGACGCCGAGCCCTGCACCTTCAGCCGTGACGGCATCCGCCTGCTGCAAGCCTGCGACGTCACCTTGCTGCCCGGCTTCGCCGAGGGCCACGTCAGCGTGCAGGACGAGGCTGCGCAACTGGCCGCCGAGCTGCTGCAGCTGGCCCCCGGCCAGCGCGTGCTCGACGCCTGCGCGGCACCCGGCGGCAAGACCTGCCACCTGCTCGAAACCGAGCCGGGCTTGGTCGAAGTGCTCGCCGTGGATCTGGAAGCCAAGCGCCTGGCACGGGTGCGTGAGAACCTCGACCGCCTGGGCCTCGACGCCAAACTGATCGCCGCCGATGGCCGCGATACCGCTGCCTGGTGGGACGGCAAGCCGTTCCAGCGCATCCTCCTCGACGCGCCCTGCTCGGCCACCGGGGTGATCCGCCGCCACCCGGACATCAAGCTGACCCGCAAGGCCGATGACATTCCCGCCCTGGCCACATTGCAGGGCGAGCTGCTCGACGCCCTGTGGCTGACCCTGGAGGTTGGCGGCATCCTGCTCTACGCCACCTGCTCGACCCTGCCGACGGAAAACACCGAGGTGATCGAAGCGTTTCTGGCCCGCACCTCGGGGGCCCGCGAACTGGAGATCAGCGGCCCGTTCGGCCTCAAGCAACCCCACGGCCGCCAGTTGCTCGCCCAGCAGGACGGCCATGACGGCTTCTACTATGCCAAGCTGATCAAGATCGCAGCCGCTGGAGCAACCCGATGAAGATCATCATCCTTGGTGCCGGCCAGGTCGGCGGCACCCTGGCCGAGCACCTGGCCGGCGAAGCCAACGACATTACCGTGGTCGACACCGATGGCGACCGCCTGCGTGCCCTGAGTGATCGCCTGGACATCCGCACCGTGCAGGGCAAGGGTTCGTTCCCGACCGTGCTGCGCCAGGCCGGCGCCGACGATGCCGACATGCTGGTGGCGGTGACCAACAGTGACGAAGTCAACATGATCGCCTGCCAGGTGGCCTACACCCTCTACCACACGCCAACCAAGATCGCCCGGGTGCGCGAGCCGGCCTACCTGACCCGCACCGGGCTGTTCGACAACGAAGCCATCCCCATCGACGTGCTGATCAGCCCCGAGCAGGTGGTCACCAACTACATCAAGCGCCTGATCGAATACCCCGGCGCCCTGCAGGTCATCGACTTCGCCGAGGGCAAGGCGCAACTGGTGGCGGTGCGCGCCTATTACGGTGGCCCGCTGGTCGGCCAGCAGCTGCGCCAGCTGCGTGAGCACATGCCCAACGTCGACACCCGGGTGGCGGCGATCTTTCGCCGTGACCGGGCGATCATGCCCCAGGGCGATACCGTCATCGAGGCCGACGACGAGGTGTTCTTCATCGCCGCCAAGGCCGACATCCGCGCGGTGATGAGCGAGATGCGCCGCCTCGAGGAAGGCTACAAGCGGGTGGTCATCGCTGGCGGTGGCAACATCGGCGAGCGCCTGGCCGAAGCCATCGAAAGCCGTTACCAGGTGAAGATCATCGAGATGAACCCGGCACGCTGCCGCTACCTCTCGGAAAACCTGGAAAGCACCATCGTGCTGCACGGCAGCTCGTCCGACCGCGACCTGCTGGTGGAAGAGAACATCAAGGACGCCGACATCTTCCTGGCCCTGACCAACGACGACGAGGCCAACATCATGTCGTCGCTGCTGGCCAAGCGCCTGGGCGCGCGCAAGGTGATGACACTTATCAACAACCCTGCCTACGTCGACCTGATCCAGGGCGGCGAGATCGATATCGCCATCAGCCCGCAGCTGGCCACCATCGGCAGCCTGCTGGCCCACGTGCGGCGTGGCGATATCGAGAGCGTGCACTCGCTGCGCCGGGGCGTCGCCGAGGCCCTGGAAGTCATCGCCCACGGTGATGCACGCTCGAGCAAGGTGGTCGGCAAGGCGATCAAGGACATCTCCCTGCCGTCGGGCACCACCATCGGCGCGATCATCCGCGATGAACAGGTGCTGATCGCCCATGACGTCACGGTGATCGAATCGGGCGACCATGTGATCCTGTTCCTGATGGACAAGAAACACATCCGCGACGTGGAACGACTGTTCCAGGTCGGCCTGACCTTCTTCTAGGGAGCCCCCATGAGTACCGACGCACTGGAAAAGATGCTCGCCAAGGGTGTGGATAACTCGCTGCTGCGCTTCGGCCTGGGCAAGGCTTACCTGGACGCCGGCGATGCCGCCAGGGCCGCCGAACACTTGCAGCGCTGCGTCGAGCACGACCCGCACTACTCGGCGGCGTGGAAGCTGCTCGGCAAGGCCCAGCAAACTGCCGGCAACCCGGACGCCGCCCGCAGCGCCTGGCAACAGGGTATCCAGGCGGCGCAGGCGAAAGGTGACAAACAGGCGGAAAAGGAAATGAGCGTGTTCTTGCGCAAGCTGGATAAAGCCGCTCAATAGGCCGCTACAAAAATCCCCTCGGCTACTTGAGCGCCTGCACCTCGCGGGTCAGCAGGTCGATGAAGGCCTGGGCCAGGGGCGAGCGTTCCTGGCGACGCTTGACCAGCCACACCGCAGTGGTGGCATCGGCGTCCACCAGGGTGCGGAACACCACGCCATCGATGCGGATGCGCCGGAACGATGCCGGCAGTACCGAAACCCCAAGCCCCGCCGCCACCAGGCCGATGATGGTCAGCGCCTCGTTAGCCTCCTGGGTGACCCGCGGCGTGAATCCGGCCTGCCGGGCCAGGTTGAAGAACTGGCCATACAGGCCCGAGCCGTAATTGCGCGGAAAATAAACGAAGGGCTGATCGGCCAGTTCGGCCATGGCCAGCCCTCGATCCTGTTCGCCGGCCAATGGGTGGCCGGCATGCAGCAAGGCCACCAGCGGCTCGCTGAGCAGCTCCACCGCATCCAGCTCGGCGGGCAGTTCCAGCGGGCGGATCATGCCGATTTGCAGCTTCTTTTCGAGCAGCGCCTGGCAGACCTGGCGGCTGGTCATTTCCTGCAGGTCGAGGTGCACGGCCGGAAACGCCTGGCGAAAGGCGAACACCGCGCGCGGGATGATCGACACGAAGGGTGCCGAGGCGGTGAAGCCGATCTGCAGCTCGCCGATCTCGCCCTGTTCGGCGCGGCGCACCACGTCCACCGACTTGCTGACCTGGGCCAGGGTCTGCCGGGTTTCCTCGAGAAACAAGCGCCCGGCGTCGGTGAGCGCCACATGGCGATTGCTGCGCTCGAACAGGCGCACCCCGAGTTCCTGTTCCAGCGCCTGGATCTGCTGGCTCAGCGGCGGCTGGGAGATGCCCAGCAGGTCGGCGGCGCGGCCAAAGTGCAGCTCTTCGGCAACCGCCACGAAATAGCGCAGGTGGCGCAGTTCCATGCTCACTCCAATAGGTCGAAAAACATATCGATCATGTCGAATATTATATTGGAAAGAACTTGCCCGCCTATTTATCCTGACCCCATTCCCAATAACAACAACCACCCGTGCTGGCCGGCTCCAGCGCATGCGGCGGCGTTTTGCCTGGGAAAAGTACAGCCAAGAGGACGTAATGAGTCAGCCCGTTCCACACGCACCCAACGAGTGTGTCAGCCCCCAAACCGAGGAACCTGCCCCCCGCAGCGCTCCACTGCAGCCCGTTTACATCCAGAAAGGTACCCGCGCCTTTCTGCGCACCATTCTCGCCATGTGCAGCGGCGGCTTCGCCACCTTCGCGCTGCTCTACTGCGTACAGCCGATGATGCCGATGCTGGCGCAGCAGTTCGCGCTCAGCGCGGCGCAGAGCAGCCTGATCCTCTCCGTGTCCACCATTACCCTGGCCGTTGGCCTGTTGATAACCGGGCCGCTGTCCGATGCGCTCGGCCGCAAGCCGGTCATGGTGGTGTCGCTGTTCGCCGCCGCCGTGTTCACCCTTGGCAGTGCGCTGATGCCGACCTGGGAAGGCGTGCTGGTGATGCGTGCACTGGTAGGCCTGGCACTCAGCGGCCTGGCCGCCGTGGCCATGAGCTACCTGAGCGAGGAAATCGACCCGCTGCACCTGGGCCTGGCCATGGGCGTGTATATCGGTGGTAACGCCATCGGTGGCATGAGCGGGCGCCTGCTCAGCGGCGTGCTGGTGGACTTCATGTCCTGGCACGCGGTGCTCGGCACCCTCGGTGGCCTCGGCCTGCTGGCCGGCGCCGCGTTCTGGCGCCTGCTGCCCGAATCGCGCAACTTCCGCGCCCGTTCGCTGCGCCCGCGCAGCCTGCTGCAGGGCTACACCCTGCAATTGCGTGATGCCGGCCTGCCGTGGCTGTTCCTGCAGGGCTTCCTGCTGATGGGCGCCTTCGTGACGCTGTTCAACTACATCGGCTACCGGCTGATCGAAGCGCCCTTCAAGCTCGACCAGACCAGCATCGGCCTGCTGTCGATCGTCTACCTGTCGGGCATTTACAGCTCCGCCCAGGTCGGCGCGTTGGCCGACAAGCTGGGTCGCCGCAAGGTGCTCTGGGCGGTGATCGGCCTGATGCTCGCTGGCCTGGTATTGACCCTCTTCGACGTGCTGCCGGTGATCCTGGTCGGCATGCTGCTGTTCACCTTCGGCTTCTTCGGTGCCCATTCGGTGTCAAGCAGCTGGATCGGCCGCCGCGCCACCCAGGCCAAGGGCCAGGCATCGTCGCTGTACCTGTTCTGCTACTACCTGGGCTCCAGCGTTGCCGGCACCCTCGGTGGGGTGTTCTGGCAGGCCGGCGGCTGGGATGGCCTGGGCCTGTTCATCGGCTCGCTGCTGTTGATCTCCCTGGCCGTGGCCCTGCACCTGTCGCGCCTGCAGGCCTTGCCGGTAGCTTCCGCGTCGCGCTAAACCCGCCAATCGCCAATGAAAAACGCCGGATACCCGCGAGGGAATCCGGCGTTTTCGTTCAACGCCGCGTCAGTTCGGCACGGGGCGCTGCGGCAAGCGCCGCACGATGGCCCCGAGCAGCATGCCGTACAGCGGTACGAAGAGGATCAGGCTGATCGTCAGCTTGATCACGTAGTCCACGGTGGCGATTTCCACCCAGTTAGCCGCCATGAAGGGATCGTCGCTGTGCCAGAAGGCCACCGAAAAGAAGGCGAAGGTATCCAGCAGGTTGCCAAAGATGGTCGAGGCGGTCGGGGCGATCCACCACTGCTTGAGCTGACGCAGGCGATCGAACACCTGGATGTCGAGCAACTGGCCGAGCACGTAGGCCAGGAAGCTGGCCAGGGCGATGCGGAACACGAACAGGTTGAACTCGCCGAGCGCCGCCAGGCCGCCAAAGGCGCCTTCGTGGAACAGTACCGAGACGATATAGGAAGCGACCAGTGCCGGCAGCATGACGCGGGCAATGACCACGCGCGCCGCCTGTTTGCCGATCAGCCGCACGGTGAGGTCGGTGGCCAGGAAGATGAACGGGAAGCTGAACGCGCCCCAGGTGGTGTGCCAGCCGAACAGGGTGATCGGCAGTTGCACCAGGTAGTTGCTGGCAATGATGATGAGGATGTGGAACGCGATCAGCGCAGCCAATACGCTGCGGCTGACCGAGGCGGGAAGCAGGGTCATGGGACGTCCTTTTTCGTGAAATGGGGTTAGGGAACCCATTGCCGCGACCGACATGGTCACGAGCGGCGCGCAGTGTACTGCCTGGGCTGTGCTTGCGACAGCCCGCCCGGCGGATGACCAGCCTCTTTGCTTGGCGACGCTTAGAAGGCAGAAGCGGCCGTTCACGTAACGCGTAGGAGTGGCTTTAGCCGCGAGCTTCTACAACTGATTGTTCCGCACGCTATGCGCTTGAGTGTCTCGTTGGAGACTTTGCGTCCGCTGCGGTTTTCCAGAGCTATCGCGTTGCTCGTAAGTTCGGTTCCGCTCTGACGAGCGGGTTTCTTTTGGCATCGCCCCAAAAGAAACCAAAAGGTCTAGCCCCGACATACGGCCCCGGCTTCGCCGGGGTTCCCTCGCTCCATCATTGTTCCGAGGGCCCGCCGCGAAGGGCCATCCCTGGCCCATCGAGGCTCTCGCGACATCCATGTCGCTCAACCCTCTCCACAACGATTCCGCTCGGCCTCCTGAAGGGGCAGATTGGTGTCGCCTGCTAATTTTGTGGCATGAGGAGCACCAAAAAGCGAAAGCGGCCGAATGGCCGCTTTCGCCACACAACAGTCGCGTCGCCGCTCCCGTCAGCCGTTGCTGGCCAACTGCGCGCCTTCGGGCATTACCCGACGGGCCAGCTGAAAGTGCTTTTTCCAGTAGCCGTCGCTGAGTTTGTCGATGCGCACGTTGGTGCCACGGCGCGGTGCGTGAATGAAGCGGTCGTTACCCAGGTAGATGGCCACATGATCGACGCCGCGCCCGCGAATGCGGAAGAACAGCAGGTCACCTGGCTCGAGATCGCTCTTGGACACCTTGGGGCCGTCAAAACGGGCGAGGCCACGGGAGGTGCGCGGCAGCTCGAGGTCATCCACCTGCTTGAAGGCGTATTTGACCAGGCCGCTGCAGTCGAAGCCGCGCTCGGGGCTGGTGCCGCCCCAGCGATAGGGCGTGCCGAGTGCGCTCAATGCGCGGTTGACGACAGCCTGGGAGGAGTTCGGATCGGGCTTGGCGGGGGCGACGACACGGCTGCTGCCGTCCTGCAGGTGAACCCGGAAGCTGGCGGATGCGTTGCCAGCTGCAGCACATAACAGGGTGCTGCCTAAAATCAGAGAGACGATAAATTTATTCAATTCGTTGACCCAGAAAAAAAGACTCAAGCCAAGCCGCCGCGAATCCCTTCCTGAATCAGCCACTTGCAACCTAAACAATGAAATATGAGAGTGCTCCGCACGTCCTGTGGACGGACAGCCCATGACAGCGATGGGTTCAATTCTGCTCATCTCAAGCGACGAACGGTATGCCCTCAGGGTGACCTGCCACGGTCGCAAAAATCACCCCTGCATCTGCTAGGGTTACAGCTTCCTCACGCACAAGGACACCGCCGATGAAGCCCTTCAAGACCGTGATCACTGCCAGTCTGCTGGCCCTGAGCGCCAGCCTGTACGCCCAGGCCGAAGACCCCAAATGCGCCAGCGTCAGCCTCGCCGACCCGGGCTGGAGCGACATCGCGGTCACCAATGGCATCGCCAGCCTGCTGCTCGATGGCCTGGGCTACAAACCGCAGACCCGCACCCTGGCCGTGCCGATCATCTTCGCCGGCCTGCAGAAAGGCCAGGTGGACGTGTTTCTCGGCAACTGGATGCCGGCCGGCCAGCACGACTATGACCGCTACGTGGCCAGCGGGCAGATCGACAAGGTGGTGGAAAACCTCGGCGGCACCGAATACACCCTGGCCGTGCCGACCTACGCCTACGAAGAGGGCGTGCAGGACTTCAAGGACCTGAACAAATTTGCCGCCCGCTTCGGCAAGAAGATTTACGGCATCGGCTCAGGCTCGCCGGCCAACGACTACATCCGCCAGATGATCGCCAATAACGAATTCGACCTGGGTGACTGGCAACTGGTGGAGTCGAGCGAGCAGGCCATGCTGGTGCAGGTAGGCCGCGCCGAGAAACGCGGCCAGTTCATAGTGTTCCTCGGCTGGACACCGCACCCGATGAACGTGCAGTTCGACATGCAGTACCTCAAGGGTGGCGAGAAATTCTTTGGCAGCACCGGCTCGGTGAATACCCTGGCGCGCAAGGGCTTTGTTGCCGAATGCCCGAACGTCGGCAAGCTGCTGACCAACCTGAAGTTCACCCAGGAGATGGAGAACACCATCATGGATGACGTGCTCAACCGCAAGGTGGCCAACGCCACGGCGATCAGGAACTGGATCAAGGCCAACCCCGAGGTGCTCGATGGCTGGCTGGAGGGCGTGAAAACCCGCGACGGTGGCGATGCGCTGGCGGCGGTGAAGGCCAAGCTGTAGGCACGACGAACGAGGCCGGCGGAGCAGGGCGCCGGCCGGTCGAGTTCAGTCTCGAATGAAGCGCAGCCCCACGCCCTCAGGGGTGACGCGCATGACTTCCATTTCCAGGATCGGCGCCTCGATGGGCAGGTCCTGCACCTGGCCGGTCACCCGCGTGCCAGGCTCGAGCCCAGCCAGCGCCTCGTGCTTGACGTACACGCCGCCATCGGAGAGATCGCGGGTCTGGGCGACCAGCTCACCGAAGCTCGGATGGCAGATCTTGATGCGGCACTTCATCGGTGTGCGCGGGTGCTGGCGCTGGTTGGCGGACATGTCCTGACAGCCTCGAGAAAGATGTGCCCTGTTAATAACTCAAATCGCCGAACCAGCGCCAGCGCAGCGGCGCCGTGTTGCGAGGCGCCGCCGGTTTCAGTACCAGCGCTCTTCGCCCTCGGGGCGTTTCTTGAAGCGCTTCATGCTCCACATGTACTGGCTGGGGTAGGCGCGCACGTACTTCTCGACCACGCCACTCATGGCCGCCACGGCGGTGTAGGTGTCGTCGCTGTACATGCCTTCCGGCGCGGCTTCGAGGATCACCTTGTAGCCGGAGCCGTCTTCCAGGCGCAGGGCATGCAGGAACACGCCGACGGCCTTGCCACCGGCGAGCATGCCCGGCACGAACTTGCTGGTCAGTGCCAGGGTGCCGCAGAAGGGCACGAACATGCCGGATGATAGGCTCGGCTCCGGGTCGGCCGGAATGCCCACCGCGCCGCCCTTGCGCACTTCCTTGATGACGCTGAGGATGCCTTCCTTGGTCGACGGCGCCACGCGGTTGCCCAGTTGCACACGCTGCTCGCGCAGCAGGTCATCGACCGCCTTGAGCTTCGGTGGGCGGTAGAAAATGATCGGTTTGCACTGCGAGCAGTAGAAATGGTTGAGCACTTCCCAGTTGCCCAGGTGGCTAGTGATGCCAACCACGCCCTTGCCGGAGGCGAGCGCGGCTTCGAGCACTTCCAGGCCCTCGACTTCGCGCACGCGGGCCAGCGACTTGTGGGCTGGCCAGACCCAGGCGCAGGCGCTCTCGGTCAGGGTGCGGCCGATGTCCATCAGGCTGCGGCCGACCAGCTTGTCGTGCTCGGCGGCGTTCAGTTCAGGGAAGCACTTGGCCAGGTTGATGCGCACGACTTCACGGGAGCCGTTGGGCAACTTCCACATCAGCCAGCCGATCATTGCGCCGAGCGATTGCACTGCCCGCCAGGGCAGGAGGGCGAACAAGCGCAGGGAACCGACCACCAGCGCGCCTTTGAGCTTTTCCACAAGCTGCTCCCATCGAAAAAGGGCGCACAGTGTAACCGTCCGGGGCCAGACTGGCTGTTACATACACGAGCAGAAACGACGAAACGTTCAATAAAGCCTGGTTTTCAGGCGCTCCTGCATCTCGCGCTCGTAGGCCTGCACATCGAACGATGGGTCCATGACCGACTGAAGGATCTCGCCTGGCGACGGCAGGCTGGCGCGCTCGACGCGCCGCTCGGGATCCCACAGCCCGGAGCGCACGGCCGCCTTGGAGCACTGGAAATAGCAGGTGTCGACGCTGATGCGCAGCACGCTGCGTGGCAGCTTGCCTTGCGCCTCGCACAGCGCCAGCAACTCGGGCTCCAGCGAGATGGTCGCGCGGCCGTTGACCCGGAAGCTTTCGCCCACCCCGGGGATCAGGAACAGCAGCGCCACGTGGGGGTCGTGGATGATATTGCGCAGGCTGTCGATGCGGTTGTTGCCCGGGCGATCCGGCAGCAGCAGGGTGCGTTCATCGACGATGCGCACGAAGCCCGGTGCATCGCCGCGTGGCGAGCAGTCCAGCCCGTCCGGGCCATGGGTAGCCAGCACCACGAACGGCGAGGCGGCGACCAGGGCCTGATAAGGCGCGCTCAGGTACGTCAGTTCCTTGCGCAGCGAGCGCTCATGGGGCACGCCATACAGCGCCTGGAGTTGTTCGAGGGTGTCGATGGTGGCGCTCATGGCTGCTTCTCCGTTTGCAGTTGTGCGTAGCGATCGCAGTCGCGGGTGTGGTCCATGACCATGCCGGTGGCCTGCATGAAGGCGTAGCAGATGGTTGGCCCGACAAAGGTGAAGCCGGCCTTTTTCAGCGCCTTGCTCATGGCTTCGGCCTCGGCCGTGACCGCCGGTACATCGCCGCGGCCGGTGAAATGGTTGATCTTCGGCTGGCCACCGACGAACGACCAGAGCAGCGCCACCGGATCGTCGAGACGCAGCCAGGCCTGGGCGTTCTTGCGCGCGGCCTGCAGCTTGAGGCGGTTGCGGATGATGCCGGGATCCTGCATCAGGGTTTCGATGTAGTCGTCGCTCATCGCCGCCAGGCGCTCGGCATCGAAGCCGAACAGCACTTCACGGTAGCGCTCGCGCTTTTTCAGCACGGTAATCCACGACAGCCCGGCCTGGGCACCTTCGAGCAGCAGCATCTCGAACAGGTGCTGTGGATCGCGTGACGGCACGCCCCATTCCCGGTCGTGATAGGCCTGATACAGCGGGTCGTCGTTACACCAGAAACAGCGGGGCATGGCAGTCGGCTCGGCGGTGGGCGAGGGCAGACTATAACCGCGGACTATCAGCGCCTGTAGCCTGGGTGAAACCCGGGAAGCGATATTGGCCCGACCGCCAGGTTTCCTGCCTAAGGGCTGCTGACGATTTCGCGCGCATGGCGCGTTCCCACAAAAAGCACCAGCTCCGTATAGCCGAAAAGCGGTATCGAGCCGGGCCGCCAGGATTTTTCGCCGAAATGCTGCTGACCGTTTTGTCCGCACGCCGGGCTCCCACAAGGGCCGGGGCGAGTCGCCGCTGGAGGGGCTCAGCACTCGCTGGCGATAGAGTCGGCGATGCCTCGACGATATCCACAACCGCATGCTCGGCGCTGCGCCACGTTTGTCAGTCAACACGGCGCTGCATGCGGCCTGCACCTCGCTTCGGGTATACTCCCCGGCTTTCTGTCGCAGCCCCAACAGGTGAATTTTTCGTGAGCCAGACAACGCCTGCCGTGCGCACCTTCCAGGATCTGATCCTCGCCCTGCAACAATACTGGGCCGAGCAAGGCTGTGTGGTACTGCAACCCTATGACATGGAAGTGGGCGCCGGCACCTTTCATACCGCCACTTTCCTGCGTGCCATCGGCCCGGAAACCTGGAACGCCGCCTACGTGCAGCCATCGCGCCGCCCGACCGACGGCCGCTACGGCGAGAACCCCAACCGCCTGCAGCACTACTACCAGTTCCAGGTGGTGCTCAAGCCCAACCCGGAAAACTTCCAGGAGCTGTACCTCGGTTCGCTGAAGGCCATCGGCCTCGACCCTGAAGTGCACGACATCCGCTTCGTCGAAGACAACTGGGAATCGCCGACCCTCGGCGCCTGGGGTCTGGGCTGGGAAATCTGGCTCAACGGCATGGAAGTCACCCAGTTCACCTACTTCCAGCAGGTCGGTGGTATCGAGTGCTACCCGGTCACCGGCGAGATCACCTACGGGCTCGAGCGCCTGGCCATGTACCTGCAGGGCGTCGACTCGGTCTACGACCTGGTGTGGACCGACGGCCAGTTCGGCAAGGTCACCTACGGCGACGTGTTCCACCAGAACGAAGTGGAGCAGTCGACCTACAACTTCGAACACGCCAACGTCGACAAGCTGTTCGAGCTGTTCGATTTCTACGAGAGCGAAGCCAACCGCCTGATCGAGCTGGAGCTGCCGCTGCCGACCTATGAAATGGTCCTCAAGGCTTCGCACACCTTCAACCTGCTGGATGCCCGCCGCGCCATTTCGGTGACCGCGCGCCAGCAGTACATCCTGCGCGTGCGCACCCTGGCCCGCGCCGTGGCGCAGAGTTATCTGCAGGCCCGCCGCCGCCTGGGCTTCCCGCTCGCCGCCCCCGATCTGCGTGATGAAGTACTGGCCAAGCTGGAGGCAGCAGAATGAGTGCGCTCGATTTTCTGGTTGAACTGGGCACCGAAGAGCTGCCACCCAAAGCCCTGAAAACCCTCGGCGAATCCTTTCTCGCCGGTGTCGAGAAAGGCCTCAAGGCCGCCGGCCTGAGCTACCGCGGCGCGCGTTACTACGCCGCGCCGCGGCGCCTGGCGGTGCTGGTCGAGCAACTGGCCAGCGAACAGCCGGACCGCACCGTCAACCTCGACGGCCCGCCCGTACAGGCTGCCTTCGACGCCGACGGCAACCCGACCCAGGCCGCCCTGGGCTTCGCCAAGAAGTGCGGTGTGGAGCTTGCGGCCATCGACCAGAGCGGGCCGAAGCTGAAGTTCAGCCAGCATATCCCTGGCCAGCGTGCCTACACGCTGCTGCCCGGCATCGTGGAAAACTCGCTGAACGAGCTGCCGATTCCCAAGCGCATGCGCTGGGGCGCGCGCAAGACCGAATTCGTCCGCCCGAGCCAGTGGCTGGTGATGCTGTTCGGCGACCAGATCGTCGACTGCGAAATCCTCGCCCAGAAGGCCGGTCGCGTGTCACGCGGCCACCGCTTCCATGCCAACCATGACGTGCGCATTTCCGCGCCGGCCATGTACGCCCAGGAGCTGCGCGCCGCCTACGTGATCGCCGACGCCGCCGAGCGCCGCGAGCAGATCGCCAAGCGCATTGAACAGTTGGCCGCCGAGCAGCAGGGCACCGCCATCGTGCCGCCGGCACTGCTCGACGAAGTCAGCGCCCTGGTCGAATGGCCGGTGCCGCTGGTCTGCTCCTTCGAGGAACGCTTCCTGGAAGTGCCCCAGGAAGCGCTGATCACCACCATGCAGGACAACCAGAAGTACTTCTGCCTGCTCGATGCCAACGGCAAGCTGCTGCCGCGCTTCATCACCGTGGCCAACGTCGAGAGCAAGGATCCGGCGCAGATCGTCTCCGGCAACGAGAAGGTGGTACGCCCACGCCTCACCGACGCCGAGTTCTTCTTCAAGCAGGACAAGAAGCAGCCGCTGGAAGCCTTCAATCAGCGCCTGGCCAACGTGGTGTTCCAGGCCCAGCTCGGCACCGTCTATGACAAGGCCCAGCGTATTTCCGCCCTGGCCGGCTTCATCGCCGGGCGCATCGGCGGCGACGCCAAGCGTGGCGCCCGTGCCGGCCTGCTGAGCAAGTGCGACCTGGCCAGTGAAATGGTCGGCGAATTCCCGGAGATGCAGGGCATCGCCGGTTACTACTACGCCCTGAACGACGGCGAGCCGGAAGACGTCGCCCTGGCCCTGAACGAGCAGTACATGCCGCGCGGCGCCGGCGCCGAACTGCCAAGCACCCTGACCGGTGCAGCGGTAGCCCTGGCTGACAAGCTGGACACCCTGGTGGGTATCTTCGGTATCGGCATGCTGCCCACCGGCAGCAAGGACCCCTACGCGCTGCGCCGTGCCGCCCTGGGCGTGCTGCGCATCCTGATCGAGAAGGGTCTGGAGCTGGACCTGGGCGCCACCGTCGAGTTCGCCGTGCGCCAGTACGGCGGCAAGGTCAAGGCTGCCGGCCTGGCCCCGCAGGTGCTGGAGTTCATCTTCGACCGCCTGCGTGCGCGCTACGAAGACGAAGGCGTGGACGTGTCGGTCTACCAGGCCGTGCGTGCGGTGAACCCGATGTCGCCATTGGACTTCGACCAGCGCGTGCAGGCCGTGCAGGCCTTCCGCACGCTGCCCGAAGCCGAGGCCCTGGCCGCTGCCAACAAGCGCGTGTCCAACCTGCTGAGCAAGGCCGACGGCCAGATCGCCAACAGCATCGAAGCCCATTACTTCGATACGCCGGCCGAGTTCGCCCTCAACGCCGCCATCCAGAAGGCCGACAACGCCGTGCAGCCCCTGGCGCAGTCACGCCAGTACCGCGAGGCGCTGGCCCAACTGGCCTCGCTGCGCACGCCGGTGGATGACTTCTTCGCCAACGCCATGGTCAACGCCGAAGACCCCAAGGTGCGTGCCAACCGCTATGCACTGCTGGCCCGCCTGCGTGGCCTGTTCCTGGGTGTCGCCGATATCTCGGTACTGGGCTGATGACCTTGCCCTCTCCACAAGGAGAGGGCACTGAGGAACATGCGTGAAGCTGATCATTCTTGACCGCGACGGGGTCATCAACCATGACTCCGACGCCTATATCAAAAGCATCGAGGAGTGGATTCCGATCCCCGGCTCCATCGAGGCCATCGCTGCGCTGAGCAAGGCCGGCTGGACCGTGGCCGTGGCCACCAACCAGTCCGGCATCGCCCGCGGCTATTATTCGCTGAGCGTGCTGGAAGCCATGCACGCCCGGTTGCGCGAACGGGTGGCCGAGCAGGGCGGTGAAGTCGGCCTGATCGTGCAGTGCCCCCATGGCCCGGACGATGGCTGCGAGTGCCGCAAACCCAAGCCCGGCATGCTGCGCCAGATCGGCGACCACTACGGCGTACCGCTGAGCGGCATCTGGTTCGTCGGCGACAGCGCCAGTGACCTGGAAACGGCGCGCGCCGTCGATTGTCAGCCTGTGCTGGTGAAAACCGGCAAGGGCCAACGCACCCTGGCCAAGGCATTGCCAGCGGGCACCCTGGTATTCGATGACCTGGCGGCCGTGGCTGCCCAGCTTCTTTCCTGATAGCGCAGGCCAGGCCTGCAACGGTAATTGCTCACATGTCGACAGTGCAGTTGTTCAGAACCTTCCTTTTCTACCTGTTGCTGTCTTCCAGCTCGTTCGTCTGGTGCATCATCAGCGTGTTCGTCGCGCCGTTCCTGCCGTTCCGTGCGCGCTATCGCTTCGTGGTACAGGCCTGGTGCCGCTGCGCGGTGTGGCTGGCGAAAGTGGTCGCCGGCATCAAGTACGAGATCAGGGGCGAAGAAAACATCCCCGAGCGGCCCTGCGTGATCCTCGCCAAGCATCAGAGCACCTGGGAGACCTTCTTCCTGTGCGCCTACTTCGAGCCGCTGAGCCAGGTGATCAAGCGCGAGCTGATGTACGTGCCGTTCTTCGGCTGGGCGCTGGCCATGCTCAAACCCATCGCCATTGACCGCAACAACCCCAAGGCCGCGCTCAAGCAACTCGCCCAACAGGGCCGCACGCGCCTGGAGCAGGGCGCCTGGGTACTGGTTTTCCCGGAGGGCACGCGCATCCCGGACGGCCAGATCGGCAAGTTCTCCCGGGGCGGTACCGCCCTGGCGGTGAACAGCAACCTGCCGGTGCTGCCGATTGCCCACAACGCCGGGCAGTTCTGGCCGAAAGACGGCTGGAGCAAGAAGCCGGGCGTGGTGCAGGTGGTGATCGGCCCCGCCATGTACGCGGAAGGCGAAGGCCCACGGGCGATCGCCAACCTCAACGAGCGGGCATTCCAGTGGGTCAGCCAGGCGCAATGTGAAATCGGTGCACTCAGCCCACAGGCCGAAGCGGTGGAAACGGCCAACGACTTGGCGTGAACCGGCGCATCTGTGGATAACCTGTTGAACAATTTCCTTTTTAAGTGAATTTACGCTCCCAATTTACTGATAAATAAGGATTTTTATCAGTACCTGATCTGTCGATAAATTGGGCATAAGTTTTTGCGTGGCACATGACGATGTTCACGTTGGCGTATCGCCTAGCAGGTGCCTGACCGGCTAAGCTGGCGCAACTTATTGCAGAACGTGTTCACAGCCTCGCGAACTATCGCGGTGCAAGGCAAACGCGGGCGAGGAAGCGACGTTTACTGCGGTAAATGAGCATGACTCGCTCCGCTCGCCCCTTCGGGGCCGCACTGAAGTGCGTTGGCCGCAGGCGGCTTTAAGCCCGCGTTTAACGCCGCAGCGCGGACGCGCAGCAGGCTGTGGCACGTTTTGAGAAACATGGCGAAACGGAGTTCGTATACATGCTTTCCATCTATCAGCTGAAACCGCGCTTTCAGAACCTCTTGCGGCCTCTGGTGCAGCGCCTGTTCGACCGCGGCGTAAGCGCCAACCAGGTGACGCTCGGCGCTGCCATCGTGTCGGTGCTGCTTGGCCTGCTACTGGCCCTGTTTCCCGACCGCCTCTGGCTGTTCGCGTTGATCCCGCTGTGGATGATTCTGCGCATGGCGCTCAATGCCGTGGACGGCATGCTGGCCCGCGAGTTCGGCCAGCAATCGACCCTTGGCGCCTACCTCAACGAGCTGTGCGACGTGATCGCCGATGCCGCGTTGTTCCTGCCGTTCGCCCTGCTGCCGGGCGTGTCTCCAGCGCTGGTGGTGGTGCTGGTGCTGTTTGCGCTGATCAGTGAATACGCCGGCGTCATGGGGCCGATGGTCGGCGCCTCGCGCCGCTATGACGGGCCGATGGGCAAGAGCGACCGCGCCTTCTGCTTTGGCGTGCTCGGTGCCGGGGTGGCGACCACGCTGCTGCCGCTGAGCTGGATCAACCCGATTCTCGCGGTGATCACCGCGCTGCTGCTGTACACGCTGTTCAACCGCGTACGCCAAGGCCTGGCGCAAGCGTCTTCTTCTGCGCAATAGGAATGCACTGATGATCGAAGTTCGCTCCAATACCTTCACGACCCACGACGGCGTCAGCCTGTTCTACCGCCACTGGCCTGCGGCCGATGTGCAGCCCGACGCAGGCCGGCGCGCCATCGTCATGTTCCACCGCGGCCATGAGCACGGCGGGCGCATGGCGCATCTGGTCGAGGAGCTGGGCCTGCAGGGCTTCGACTTCTTCGCCTGGGATGCCCGCGGCCACGGTGAGTCGCCGGGCGAGCGGGGCGACAGCCCGAGCTTCGCCACCAGCGTGCGCGACGTGCAGACCTTTATCGATCACATCACGGACAGTCACGGTATCGCCAGCGAAGACATGCTGGTGCTGGCGCAAAGCGTTGGCGCGGTGGTGGTTTCCACCTGGGCCCACGACTATGCGCCGAAGATCCGCGCGCTGGTGCTCGCCTCGCCGGCGTTCAAGGTCAAGCTGTACGTGCCCCTGGCGCGCCCGGGCCTGAAGCTGATGCGCGCCTGGCGTGGCAATTTCTTCGTCAACAGCTACGTCAAGGCCAAGTTCCTCAGCCACGACCCGCAGCGCATCGCCTCGTTCGACAACGACCCGCTGATCACCCGCGCCATTTCGGTGAACATGCTGCTGGGCCTGTACGACGCCGCCGAGCGGGTGGTCGCCGATGCCCAGGCGATTCAGATTCCCACCCAGCTGCTGATCTCCGGCAGTGATTTCGTGGTGCACCGCAAACCCCAGGAGCAGTTCTTCCAGCGCCTGGGCAGCCTGGACAAGGAAATGCACATCCTGCCCGGGTTCTTCCACGACACCCTGGGCGAGCGCGACCGGGCCCATGCGCTGAGCCGCATTCGCCGCTTCGTGCTGAAAGCCTTCGAGCAGCCGCTGCAGCGCCCCTCGCTGCTGGACGCCGACCGCCTGGGCTGGAGCTGCGCCGAAGCCGAAGAGCTGGCGGCGCCGCTGCCGAAGAACTCGCCGCGTGATCTCTACTGGCGCGCCACCCGGGCCAGCATGCGCCTCGGCAGCAGTGTTTCGGCAGGCGTGAAACTCGGTTTCGAGACCGGCTTCGACTCGGGCAGCACCCTGGATTACGTGTACCGCAACACGCCGACCGGCAGCTCGCCGATTGGCCGGCTGATCGACCGCAACTACCTGAACTCCATCGGCTGGCGGGGCATTCGCCAGCGCAAGGTGCACGCCGAGGAGTTGCTGCGCCTGGCCATGGGCAAACTCCGTGAGAGCGGCCGCCAGGTGCGTATCGTCGATATCGCCGCCGGGCATGGCCGCTACATTCTCGAAGCACTGGAGCAGGGCAGCGACAAGCCGGATTCGATCCTGCTGCGCGACTACAGCGACATCAACGTGCGCGACGGTGCGGCGCTGATCGAGCAGAAAGGTCTGGCCAGCATCGCCCGCTTCGTCAAAGGCGATGCCTTCGACAAGGCCGATCTGGCCGCGCTGGATCTCAGCAGGCCGTTGCAAAACGTAGGCGAGGCAGCCGATGCAAGGCAAAAAGAGGCGAGAGAGCGCAGTTTACAAGGGGTAAATGAGCATCTTGAGCCTGTTTTTAACGAAGCAGCGGCAACGCAGGTATTTTTGCAACAGCCTGCGAAACCGACGCTGGCGGTAGTCTCCGGCCTCTATGAACTGTTCGGCAGCAACCAGATGATCGGCGACTCCCTGGCAGGCCTGGCGGCAGCGGTGGAAGAGGGCGGTTACCTGATCTACACCGGTCAACCGTGGCACCCGCAGCTGGAACTGATCGCCCGTGCGCTGACCAGCCACCGGGGCGGCGAGGCCTGGGTGATGCGCCGGCGCAGCCAGGCGGAGATGGATCAGCTGGTCGAGGCGGCAGGCTTTCGCAAGCTGACCCAGCGCGTCGATGAGTGGGGCATCTTCAGCGTGTCCCTGGCACAGCGGGTGTCCTGATGGCGCCCGCCGCGGTCGTCCGCGAAAGCGGATTATGGAAGCGCGGCATCCTCTGGCTGCTGCTGCTCGCGCCGCTGTTCTTCGGCACCTATGGCTTCGCCAACTGGTTCACCGGCCAGCGTGACGACGTCGGCAGCCTGGTGTTCGGCTGGGAGCGACAGATTCCCCTGTGGCCGTGGACGATCATTCCCTACTGGTCGATCGACCTGCTCTACGGCCTGGCCTTCCTGCTGCCGGCCACCCGTGCGGCGGTGGATCGGCTCGGCCTGCGGCTGCTCACCGCCCAGGTGATCTGCATCAGCTGCTTCCTGCTCTGGCCGCTGCGTTTCACCTTCGAGCGGCCCGCGCTGGATGGGCTGTTCGGGATGATGTTCGACGTGCTGATGGGCTTCGACAAACCCTTCAACCAGGCGCCATCGCTGCATATCACCCTGCTGGTGGTGCTCTGGGCGTGCTTTGCCCAGCACGCCAGCGGCCTGTGGCGTGCAGTCGTGCATATCTGGTTCTGGCTGATCGGCCTGTCGGTGCTGACCACCTGGCAGCACCATTTCATCGACGTACCGACCGGCATGCTGGCTGGCTTCCTGTGCCTGTGGCTGTGGCCCAGCGAAGGGCGCAGCCCACTATTTACCTGGCGCCTGGCCCGCGACCCGCAGCGCTGGCGGCTGGCCCTGCGCTACAGCTTCGGCGCAGCCTTGTGCAGCGCCCTGGCGATCCATTTCGGCGGCTTCGCGTTGTGGCTGTTGTGGCCGGCCTTGTCGCTGCTGATGGTCGCGCTGAACTACGCACTGTTCGGTGCCAAGGGTTTTCAGAAGCGCGCCGACGGCCGCCTCAGCGCTGCCAGCAGCTGGCTGTTGGCGCCCTATCTGCTGGGCGCCTGGATCAACTCACGGGCCTGGACCCGCAACCATCCACAGCCTGATGAAGTAGCGGGCGGCGTCTGGCTCGGTCGCATTCCCGGCAAAGCAAAAGGGCAGGCTTTCGCAGCCATCGCCGACCTGTGTGCCGAGCTGCCATGCCGGGTGGAAGGCAAGGTCTACCGCGAACTGGCGAGCCTCGATCTGATCGCGCCGAGCCGCCAACAGTGCCTGCAGGCGGCCGTGGCCATCGAAGACCTGCGGCGCCACGGGCCGGTGCTGGTGTGCTGTGCCCTGGGCTATTCGCGCAGCGCTACCGCCATCGCCGCCTGGCTGCTGCACAGCGGCCGCTGCAGGAGCGTCGCAGAGGCGGTTTCGCTACTGCGACGGGCTCGCCCACAGGTAGTACTGGGAGAAGCGCATCTGCAGGCCCTGGAAGGCGTTTTAAGCCACTCGATAGTCACCGTGGGAGGCACATTACATGGCCAGTGAAATGCAACTGCAGCTGGTCGCCGGGCTGCTGCGCCGTGGCAAGTGCCTCGATCGCCTGTCGGGCGCGCTGAGCTTGCTCGCCTTGGTCATCGGCCTGGGGCCATTGCTCGGCTTCATGGCGCTCAGCACCGGCGCCGCCGTGTGCATCGCGCTGCTGCTCTGCGGCCTGATCCAGAAGTACTACGCCCTGCGCGTCGCCCTCGATGCCGAGCTGTTTGCCACCCTGGCCGCCGCCCCCGAACAGCTCGAGCGGCGCACCGCCGAGCTCGATCAGGCCTTGCTGTCGCTGGGCCGCAAAGCCGGGCCAGCGCGCTCCTGGGAACAACGCAGCCAGGGCGCCCTGCACCTGCTGCGTCTGCAGGGGCTGTGGCTGGTCCTGCAACTGCTGGTCGCCCTGGCGGCCATCGTGCTGATGCCGTGGCTCTCACACATTCGATTCGGATAAGGAACTGTCCATGCTCGCGTCCCTGGTCGCTTTTTTCATCACCTCCGGTGCGCGGCTGCTCACCGGTGCCCGGGCTCTTTGGCTCGGTAGCACCGCGCAGCCGGTACAACGCATCTACTACGCCAACCACAGCAGCCACGGCGACTTCGTGCTGCTCTGGGCATCGCTGCCCGCGGAGCTGCGCAAGCGCACCCGCCCGGTGGCCGGCGCCGATTACTGGATGAAGGGCGCGCTGCGCAGCTTCCTGATCCAGCGGGTGTTCAACGGCGTGCTGGTCGACCGCCAGCGCAGCGATCCCAACGCCAATCCGCTGCAGGCGATGCTCGATGCGCTGGGCGAGGGCGACTCACTGATCGTCTTCCCGGAAGGCACACGCAATTTGGAAGACGACCTGCTGCCGTTCAAGGCAGGCCTCTATCACCTGGCCAAGGCGCGCCCGGATGTGGAGGTGATCCCGGTATGGATCGCCAACCTCAACCGGGTGATGCCCAAGGGCCGAGCGCTGCCGCTGCCGCTGTTGTGCACCCTGAATTTCGGCGCGCCACTGGGCATGGGCGAGGAGGAGGGCAAAGAGGCCTTCCTCGAGCGCGCCCGCAGCACCCTGCTGGCCCTGGCCCCCGAGGAGGTTTGAGATGGATCGCAATACCTTGCTGTTGTTCGCCGGCATCGGCGGCATTCTGCTCCTCGCCAGCCTGATCGGCTGGCTGCTGAAACTGCGCGCCGGCCCTGGCCAACACGCGGTGATCGACAACCTCAACGCGCGCATCAATGCCTGGTGGGCGATGGTGCTGGTGATCGGCTTCGCCTTCCTGTTCGGCAATACCGGCGTGGTGGTGCTGTTCTACTGCGTATCGTTCTACGCCCTGCGCGAGTTCATGACGCTGACGCCAACCCGGCGCAGTGATTACCCGGCGCTGGTTGCCGCGTTCTACTTCGCGCTGCCCATGCAGTACCTGCTGATCGGCATCGGCTGGTACGGCCTGTTCGCCATCTTCATTCCGGTTTATGTGTTCCTGCTGCTGCCGATCCTGTCGTCCCTGGGCGGCGATACCACGCGCTTCCTGGAACGTACCTCGAAGGTGCAGTGGGGCCTGATGATTGCGGTGTACTGCATCTCCACCGTACCGGCGCTGCTGACCCTGGAGATCGCCGGCTACGAGGGCCGCAACCTGCTGCTGATCGCCTGGCTGGTGATCGTCGTGCAGATCTCCGACGTGCTGCAGTACGTGTGCGGCAAGCTGGCCGGCAAGCACAAGATCGCCCCCAACCTGTCGCCCTCGAAAACC
This sequence comes from Pseudomonas sp. G34, assembly GCF_031119625.1. Lineage (GTDB taxonomy): Bacteria > Pseudomonadota > Gammaproteobacteria > Pseudomonadales > Pseudomonadaceae > Aquipseudomonas. The sequence continues at coordinate 268,822 of NZ_JAVHZV010000010.1, read as the reverse complement.
GTTGAAGGCTTCTTTGGTGGCGTGGCCCTGGCCACCCTGGTCGGCGCCTCGCTGTACTGGATCACCCCGTTCGCCTTCTGGCAGGCCGGCCTGTTCGCCCTGTTGGTGTGCCTGCTCGGCTTTGCCGGTGGCCTGGTGATGTCGGCGATCAAACGCGACCGCGGCGTGAAGGACTGGGGCCACATGATCGAAGGCCACGGCGGCATGCTCGACCGCCTCGACTCGGTATGCTTCGCCGCCCCGGTGTTCTTCCATATGGTGCGCTACTGGTGGGCGTGATCGGCCTTTAAGCAATCGATCGGCAATAAAAAACCCGGCACCAGGCCGGGTTTTTCATGCACTGCGATAGGCAATCAAACGTCCAGGTTGGACACCGCCAGGGCGTTGGTCTCGATGAAGTCGCGGCGCGGTTCTACTTCGTCGCCCATCAGGGTGTTGAAGATCTGATCGGCGGCGATGGCGTCTTCGATACGCACCTTGAGCATGCGGCGCACTTCCGGGTCCATGGTGGTTTCCCACAGCTGGTCCGGGTTCATCTCGCCAAGACCCTTGTAGCGCTGGATGCTGTGGCGCTTGGTGCTCTCGGTCATCAGCCAGCTCAGCGCCTCCTTGAAGGTGGTGACCGGCTTCTTGCGCTCGCCACGCTGCACGTAGGCACCTTCTTCGAGCAGACTGTTCAGCTGGTCGCCCAGGCTGGTGACAGTCTTGTAGTCGTTGCTGGTGAAGAAATCACGGTTGAAGGTGATGTAGCTGGAGTTGCCGTGGGAGATCAGCTCGACCTCGGGCAGCCACAGGTGACGCTCGGTGTCTTCGCGCAGGCTGGTCTTGTAGGCCAGGCCGGAGCGATCCATGGTCTTCAGACGGGCATCGAACTTCAGGCGCCAGGCTTCCATGACATCATGGTCCGCGAGCATGTCCTGGGTCACGCCTTCGAGATAAACGAAGTGCTCGGTGATTTCTTCCGGGTACAGGCGCGACAGACGCTTGAGGGTTTTCATCACGGTACGGTAATCACCGACCAGCGCCTGCAGGGAAGCGCCCGACAGACCTGGAGCCGCTTCGTTGACGTGCAGACTGGCATCTTCCAGGGCCGATTGGGTCATGTATTCCTCCATGGCCTCGTCGTCCTTGATGTACTGCTCCTGCTTGCCCTTCTTGACCTTGTACAGCGGCGGCTGGGCGATATAGATGTAGCCGCGCTCGACCAGCTCCGGCAACTGACGGAAGAAGAAGGTCAGCAGCAGGGTGCGGATGTGCGAACCGTCGACGTCAGCATCGGTCATGATGATGATGTTGTGGTAGCGCAGCTTGTCGATGTTGTATTCCTCGCGGCCGATGCCACAGCCCAGGGCGGTGATCAGCGTGCCGACTTCCTGGGAGGAAATCATGCGATCGAAACGCGCACGCTCGACGTTGAGGATCTTGCCCTTGAGCGGCAGGATCGCCTGGGTCTTGCGGTTACGGCCCTGCTTGGCAGAACCGCCCGCGGAGTCACCCTCCACGATGTACAGTTCGGAGAGGGCAGGGTCCTTCTCCTGGCAGTCAGCCAGTTTGCCCGGCAGGCCTGCGATATCCAGCGCACCTTTACGGCGGGTCATCTCACGGGCTTTACGCGCCGCTTCACGGGCGCGGGCAGCGTCGATCATCTTGCCGACGATCAGTTTGGCTTCGTTCGGGTGCTCGAGCAGGAAGTCAGAGAAGAACTTGCCCATCTCTTGCTCGACCGCAGTTTTCACTTCGGAGGAGACCAGCTTGTCCTTGGTCTGCGAGCTGAATTTCGGGTCTGGCACCTTCACCGAAATGATCGCGGTCAAGCCTTCGCGGGCGTCGTCGCCGGTGGTCGCGACCTTGTGCTTCTTGGCCAGACCTTCCTGCTCGATGTAGTTGTTCAGGTTACGCGTCAGCGCCGAACGGAAGCCCGCCAGGTGGGTACCACCGTCACGCTGAGGAATGTTGTTGGTGAAGCACAGCAGGTTCTCGTTGAAGCTGTCGTTCCACTGCAGCGCCACTTCCACACCCACGCCGTCATCACGCTGTACGGAGAAGTGGAACACCTGGTTCACAGCGGTCTTGTTGACGTTCAGGTATTCGACGAATGCGCGCAGGCCGCCCTCGTACTTGAACAGTTCTTCCTTGGCGGTGCGCTCGTCCTTCAGGAGGATGCCGACGCCGGAGTTGAGGAACGACAGTTCGCGCAGACGCTTGGCCAGGATGTCCCAGCTGAAGTGAATGTTGGCGAAGGTTTCTTCGGACGGCTTGAAGTGGATCTGCGTACCGGTGGTATCGCTGTCACCCACCGCTGCGATCGGCGCCTGCGGCACACCGTGCACGTAGGTCTGCTCCCAGATCTTGCCGCTACGGCGGATGGTCAGCACCAGCTCCTTGGAGAGTGCGTTGACCACCGAAACACCCACGCCGTGCAGGCCGCCAGACACCTTGTAGCTGTTGTCGTCGAACTTACCGCCGGCGTGCAGCACGGTCATGATGACCTCTGCCGCGGAGACGCCTTCTTCCTTGTGGATATCGACCGGAATACCACGGCCATTGTCGCGAACACTGATCGACTCATCCGGGTGGATGGTGATGGTGATTTCGCTGCAATGCCCCGCCAGGGCTTCGTCGATGGAGTTATCGACCACCTCGAAGACCATATGGTGCAGACCGCTGCCATCATCGGTGTCGCCGATGTACATGCCAGGCCGCTTGCGTACGGCATCCAGGCCCTTGAGGACCTTAATGTTATTGGAGTCGTACGTTTGGTTTTCGCTCATGCTTCACTCCTGGTGGTCGAGGTCTGGGTGATACGTCCATGTTCCACGTGGAACATGGAAACCGGCGTATCCGTTTGCCAGCCATCGCTCAACAATTCATGGTCTACACAGGTGATGAATACCTGGCAGTTCAAATCTTCCAACAACCGGCACAATGCGCGGCGATGCTGCTCATCCAGTTCTGACGGCAAGTCATCCACCAGATAGATGCATTGGCCACGCTTGGCCTGATCAACCAAATGCCCCTGGGCGATCCGCAGGGCGCACACCACCAACTTCTGTTGGCCGCGGGACAAGATGTCCGCCGCGTTGTGGGCGCCAAGCCTCAGCCTGAGGTCCGCTCGCTGCGGGCCAGACTGGGTATGCCCAATCTGCTGATCACGCAACAACGACGACGTGAGCACTTCACTGAGGGGGCGCTCTTTATCCCAGCCCCGGTAGTAGCTCAGCGTCAGCCCTTCGAGCGCCACCAGCTCGCTCAGCGTCTGCTCGAATACCGGCTTGAGCTGCTGTATGTAGGACCGCCGATAACCATCAATTTCATCGCTGGCCAGGCACAACTCACGATCCCAGGCCGCTTGAGAAACGGCATCAAGTGTACCACGGCGCAGCCACGAGTTCCGCTGCTTGAGGGCCTTCTGCAGGCGCTGCCAGGCCGGCAAGAAACGAGGTTCCACGTGGAACACACCCCAATCGAGAAACTGCCGGCGAATCTTCGGCGAGCCTTCCAGCAGGCGGAAGCTGTCCGGATTGATCAGCTGCAACGGCAGGGTTTCGGCAAGCTGCGCCGCACTGCGCGCATTCTGCCCGTCGATGCGAATCTGGAAATCGCCCTGGCGATCGCGTGACACACCGAGATTGCTCTGCCGGCCATCCGCCAGGCTCACCTGGCCGAACAGGGTGCAGGTCTGCTGCTCGTACTGGATGACCGGCAGCAAGCGCGCGCTACGAAACGAACGGGCGAGACCGAGCAGATGAATACCCTCGAGCACGCTGGTTTTGCCGCTGCCATTCGCACCATAGAGAATATTGATGCGTGGTGAAGGCAGCAGCGTCGACGGCTGAAGGTTACGGACGGCAGTGAAATTGATGCGAGTCAGAGACATGAACTGGCCGGAGAAGAGGGCAGAAGTATCCACTGCCTTAAACGAAATCAGCCTTGGATGTTACGGATTGGAACTGCATCCGAACATACCAAGGCTGATTATCTGACGCTGGTTAGCTGCCTTGATCAGCAGCTGAAATTACAGGCGCATCGGCATGACGACGTAAGCGGAGTCATCATTGTCGGCTTCCTGTACCAGCGCACTGCTGTTGGAATCGGAGAGGATCAGACGCACCTGCTCGGTGGTCATCACGCCCAGCACGTCGAGCAGGTAACTGACGTTGAAACCGATTTCCAGCGCGCTGCCGTTGTAATCGACCGCGATCTCTTCTTCGGCTTCTTCCTGCTCCGGGTTGTTGGCCTGGATTTTCAGCAGGCCAGCGGCCAGTTGCAGGCGAATACCGCGGTACTTTTCATTCGACAGAATGGCAGTACGGCTGAAGGCTTCACGCAGGCCCTGACGGTCGGCGACCACCAACTTGTCACCGCCGCGTGGCAGCACACGCTCGTAATCCGGGAACTTGCCGTCGACCAGTTTCGAGGTGAAGGTGAATTCGCCGGTGGTGGCGCGGATGTGGTGTTGGCCGAGCACGATGGACACTTCACCATCCTGTTCGGTCAGCAGGCGCGCCAGCTCGAGAATCCCCTTACGCGGCACGATGACCTGGTGCTTGCCTTCATGCTCGATGGCAGCCTCCATGGAGCACATCGCCAGGCGGTGACCATCGGTGGCGACCGCACGCAGGATGCCGGTCTGCACTTCGATCAGCATGCCGTTGAGGTAGTAGCGCACGTCCTGCTGGGCCATGGCGAAGCTGGTGCGTTCGATCAAGCGGCGCAGTTTGCTTTGCACCAGGTTGAAGGTCAGCGAACCCGGGCCTTCCTCGACGGTAGGGAAGTCGTTGGCGGGCAGGGTGGACAGGGTGAAACGGCTACGCCCGGCCTTGACCAGCAGCTTCTGCTCGTCGACGCGAATGTCGATCAGTGCATCACTGGGCAGGCTCTTGCAGATGTCCATCAGCTTGCGCGCCGGCACGGTGATTTCACCGGGCTCGGCAGCGTCTTCCAGTGCCACGCGACCAACCAGCTCGACCTCCAGGTCGGTACCGGTCAGCGACAGTTGCTGGCCTTCGACGACCAGCAGTACGTTGGACAGAACCGGCAAGGTCTGGCGGCGTTCCACGACGCCGGCGACCAGTTGCAGGGGTTTCAACAGGGCTTCGCGTTGAATGGTGAAGTGCATGGTCTAGTCCCTTGCCTCGTGCATGGAGTTGCGTATCAAGTGGTCAGTGTACGCAGCAGGTTCTTGTAATCCTCGCGGATGTCCGCGTCGGATCCCCTAAGTTCAGCAATCTTACGACAGGCGTGCAACACAGTGGTGTGATCACGACCGCCGAACGCCACACCGATTTCCGGCAGGCTGTGGTTGGTGAGTTCCTTGGACAGCGCCATGGCCACCTGACGCGGCCTGGCGATGGAACGCGAACGCCGTTTGGACAACAGATCGGTGATCTTGATCTTGTAGTACTCGGCCGTGGTGCGCTGGATATTGTCGATGCTGACCAGCTTGTCCTGCAGGGCCAGCAGGTCCTTGAGAGATTCGCGAATCAGCTCGATGGTGATATCACGGCCCATGAAGTGCGAGTGGGCGATCACCCGCTTCAGGGCACCTTCCAGCTCTCGCACGTTGGAGCGAATACGCTGGGCGATGAAGAAGGCTGCATCATGGGGCAGATCGACCTTGGCCTGGTCGGCCTTCTTCATCAGGATCGCCACACGGGTTTCCAGCTCGGGCGGCTCGACTGCCACCGTCAGGCCCCAGCCAAAGCGCGACTTCAAGCGCTCTTCCAGGCCTTCGATTTCCTTCGGGTAGCGGTCGCTGGTGAGAATCACCTGCTGGCCACCTTCGAGCAATGCGTTGAAGGTGTGGAAGAACTCTTCCTGGGAACGCTCCTTCTTGGCGAAGAACTGAATGTCATCGATCAGCAGTGCATCCACCGAGCGGTAGAAACGCTTGAATTCGTTGATGGCATTGAGCTGCAGCGCCTTGACCATGTCGGCCACGAACCGCTCGGAGTGCAGGTAGACCACCTTGGCATTCGGATTCTTGGCCAGCAGGTGGTTACCCACCGCGTGCATCAGGTGCGTCTTGCCGAGGCCGACGCCCCCATAAAGGAACAACGGGTTGTAACCGTGCTTGGGGTTGTCGGCGACCTGCCAGGCCGCAGCGCGAGCGAGCTGGTTCGACTTGCCCTCGACGAAGTTGTCGAAGGTAAAGGTCCGGTTCAGATAACTGGTGTGCTTGAGGCCACCTTCTACCTGCACGTTGCGCTCGGTGCGCGCGGGCGCCGCAATGGGCGTAGCGCCGGCCATGGAATCGAAGCTGGCCCGCGACGGCTCGGCCTGCACCGGCAGCTTGGGCGGCGGCGCACTGACTTGAGGTGCAGGAGCCGGGGCGGGCGCGGATGATGGCGGGCTGTTATAGCTGGAAACCGACGGCGAGGGGGTCAGCACGGCACGTGGCGCTGAGCTGCGGCGGCTGCCGATCAGCAGCGAAATGGCCGGCACCAGACCGGCCGCACGCTCGCCAAGCAGCTCGAGCATACGGCCCATGTACTTTTCATTGACCCAGTCGAGAACGAAACGATTGGGTGCGTAGACACGCAGCTCGTCGCCTTCGGCTTCTACCTGTAGTGGACGGATCCAGGTGTTGAATTGCTGGGCAGGCAGTTCGTCGCGCAGGAGTTCCACGCACTGCTGCCAAAGTTCCACGGACACGGACATCCCCTGTTTGAAAACGCTGAGGCAAAAACAGTGGCTATTGTAGCTTCAAGAACTGGAGTTATCCACATAGGAAAGCCAATCAGTACAAGACAAATCAAGGTGTTAGGCAATTTGCCACACGTCGGATAAGGCGCATTTAAAGTCTGTGGATAACGCTCCTTGGGCAACGTGTAAAAGCCAGGGGAAAAGCCATGGGATATCTGCCCTGTGGGTAACTAGCCAATCGATCCCCAGGCGATGCCCAGCAAGCGAACATGCGCAGCACCGCTTTCTGACAGGCTTTTGCCGCGCTGAAAGCATCATGGGTATTGCCCTCCAGGAACTTATCCACAGAAACGGGAGCACGCATTTATAAGAAACATAACAAGCCTTTCTAAAAAGATTCTTTCCTTTATATTTCTCTATCTGCAAAACAACTGGTTGGAAATTGACCTGGCCTGCGGCTTTCTCTAGAATCGCCGGTCTCTTAAAACGGGGACCATTCCGGTCCGTTGTCGACAACCAGGTAACCGCATCATGAAACGCACTTTCCAACCCAGCACCATCAAACGCGCTCGTACCCACGGCTTCCGTGCTCGCATGGCTACCAAGAACGGCCGTGCCGTCCTGTCGCGTCGTCGCGCCAAGGGCCGTGCTCGTCTCGCAGTCTGATTTTCCAGTCTTGTGGTGAGTCGAGGCTTCGGCCGGGAGAAGCGCCTGCTCACTCCCCGGCAATTCAAGGCAGTCTTCGACTCTCCAAGCGGCAAAGCGCCGGGCAAGAGTGTCCTGCTGCTTGCGCGCAACAATGAGCTTGATCATTCTCGCCTCGGTCTGGTGATCGGCAAGAAGAGCGTCAAGCTTTCTGTTGAGCGCAACCGCCTGAAACGCCAAATCCGCGAATCGTTCCGCCTCAACCAGGACAACCTGGTGGGCTGGGACATCGTGGTAGTTGCGCGTAAAGGCCTGGGTGATCTACAGAACGCCGAGCTGGCTCAACAGTTCGGCAAGCTGTGGAAACGCCTGGCACGCAGCAAGCCCAGCCAACCGGCCAATGCCCAGACCGGGGTGAACGACAATCCCCATGCGTAAACTGGTTCAAGCTCCAATCCGGTTTTACCAGTACGCCATCAGTCCGATGATGGCCAGTCATTGTCGTTTCTACCCCTCTTGTTCCTGCTACGCGCTTGAAGCCATCGAAACCCATGGCGTCCTGCGTGGTGGCTGGCTGACCGTTCGTCGTCTGGGACGCTGCCACCCCTGGCATCCCGGAGGCTACGATCCGGTGCCCCTCGCGAAACACTCCCGTTCCTCTTCGATGGCCGAATAATCATGGATATCAAACGTTCGATCCTGATCGTCGCCCTGGCAGTCGTGTCCTACATGATGGTTCTTCAATGGAACCAGGACTACGGCCAGGCCGCTCTGCCGAATCAGACCGCTTCGACCAGCAAACCCGCACCGAGTCTGCCGGAAACCGCTTCGGTGGGCAGCAATGACGATGTGCCCACGGCCAATGCCGGCGGCACCGAGCCAAGCCCGGTGGAAACCGTTGCGGTCAGCGACGAGCTGATTCAGGTCAAGACCGACGTACTGGATCTGGCCATCGATCCGCGTGGTGGTGACGTGGTTCGCCTGAGCCTGCCGCACTACCCACGCCGCCAGGACCGCCCGGACGTTCCGTTCCAGCTGTTCGACAATGGCAACGAGCACCTGTACCTGGCCCAGAGCGGCCTGACCGGTGCCAATGGCCCGGATGCGCGCGCCAATGGTCGCCCGCTGTACAGCAGCGAGCAGCGCGTCTACCAGCTGGCTGACGGCCAGGATCAGCTGGTGGTCGACCTGAAGTTCAGCGAGGCTGGCGTCAACTACACCAAGCGTTTCACCTTCAACCGCGGCCTGGACACCAGCTGCTCGGCCAAGGAAGTGGAACAGAAGAAAACCGGCTGCATCACCGGCAATGGTTACCAGATCGGCGTCACCTACCTGATCGACAACCAGAGCGCCAATGCCTGGACGGGCAACCTGTTCGCCCAGCTCAAGCGCGACAACAGCGGTGACCCGTCCTCCAGCACCGCCACCGGCACCGCCACCTACCTGGGTGCTGCGCTGTGGACCCCGGAGAAGCCGTACACCAAGGTGTCGATGAAAGACATCGACAAGCAGAGCCTCAAGGAAACCGTGCAGGGCGGCTGGGTTGCCTGGCTGCAACACTATTTCGTGACCGCCTGGGTGCCGGCCAAGGACGACACCAACGTGGTGCAGACCCGCAAGGACAGCCAGGGTAACTACATCATCGGTTACACCGGCCCTGCACTGAACGTACCTGCCGGTGCCGAAGGCCAGACCAGCACCACGCTGTATGCCGGCCCGAAGATCCAGAAGGACCTCGCCGCGCTGTCGCCTGGTCTGGACAAGACCGTCGACTACGGCATCCTGTGGTTCCTCGCCGAGCCGATCTTCTGGCTGCTGGAACATATCCACAACCTGCTGGGTAACTGGGGCTTCTCGATCATCGTGCTGACGCTGATCATCAAGCTGGCGTTCTTCCCGCTGTCGGCTGCCAGCTACCGTTCCATGGCGCGCATGCGTGCCGTATCGCCGCGTCTGCAAGCGCTGAAAGAGCAGTTCGGTGACGATCGCCAGAAGATGTCCCAGGCGATGATGGAGCTGTACAAGAAAGAGAAGATCAACCCGCTGGGCGGCTGTTTGCCGATCCTGGTGCAGATGCCGGTGTTCCTGGCCCTGTACTGGACCCTGCTGGAATCCGTGGAAATGCGTCAGGCACCGTGGATCCTGTGGATCACCGACCTGTCGATCAAGGATCCGTACTTCATCCTGCCGATCATCATGGGCGCCACCATGTTCATCCAGCAGCAGCTCAACCCGACACCGCCGGACCCCATGCAGGCACGCGTGATGAAGATGATGCCGATCATCTTCACCTTCTTCTTCCTGTGGTTCCCGGCGGGCCTGGTGCTGTACTGGGTGGTCAACAACGTCCTGTCCATCGCTCAGCAGTGGTACATTACCCGCAAGATCGAAGCGCAGACCAAGGCCTCCGCGGCCTGATCCGATACGCTTCCACAGCTACACAGAACGCCCCCTCGTGGGGCGTTCTGCTATCCAGCGTTTGGAGAACCTTATGTCCGTATCCCGAGAAACCATCGCCGCCGTTGCTACCGCCCAGGGTCGTGGTGGTGTGGGCATCGTGCGGGTCTCAGGGCCACGTGCACGGATGATCGCCATCACCCTGAGCGGTATCGAACCCAAGCCGCGCCACGCTCACCACGGCGCCTGGCACGATGATGCCGGGGAGGTGATCGACGAAGGCCTGCTGCTGTTCTTTCCCGGCCCCCATTCGTTCACCGGCGAAGACGTGCTCGAGCTGCAGGGCCACGGTGGCCCGGTGGTGCTGGACATGCTCCTGCAGCGCTGCCTGGAGCTGGGCGCACGTCAGGCCCGGCCGGGCGAATTCAGCGAGCGGGCGTTCCTCAACGACAAGCTCGACCTGGCCCAGGCCGAGGCGATTGCCGACCTGATCGAAGCCAGTTCCGCCGAGGCGGCGCGCAATGCCGTGCGCTCGCTACAGGGCGAGTTCTCGCGACGGGTGCACGAGCTGACCGAACAGCTGATTGCCTTGCGCATCTACGTCGAGGCGGCCATCGACTTCCCCGAAGAGGAAATCGACTTCCTTGCCGATGGCCATGTACTGAGCCTGCTCGAGGGCGTGCGCGCGCAGTTATCCACAGTATTGCGCGAAGCCGGGCAGGGTGCCTTGCTGCGCGACGGCATGACGGTGGTCATCGCCGGCCGGCCGAACGCCGGCAAATCCAGCCTGCTCAATGCCCTGGCCGGGCGCGAGGCGGCCATCGTCACCGACATTGCCGGCACCACCCGCGACGTGCTGCGCGAACATATCCACATCGATGGCATGCCCCTGCATGTGGTCGATACCGCCGGCCTGCGCGACACCGACGACCAGGTCGAGCGAATTGGTGTGGAGCGCGCATTGAAGGCGATAAACGAAGCCGATCGCGTATTGCTGGTCGTCGACTCGACGGCGCCGGAAGCCGCCGACCCCTTCGCGCTGTGGCCCGAATTCCTGCAGCAGCGGCCGGATCCGGCCCGGGTCACGCTGGTTCGCAACAAGGCGGATCTATCCGCCGAGCCGGTGGCCCTGCACAGCGCCGCCGATGGCCAGGCCACTCTGGCGCTCTCGGCCAAGTCCAGCGAAGGCCTGGAGCTGCTGCGTGAGCACCTGAAGGCCTGCATGGGCTTCCAGCAAACCGCGGAGAGCGGCTTCAGCGCGCGCCGCCGCCACCTCGATGCGCTGCATCAGGCGCAAGCCCATCTCGACCATGGTCACGCTCAATTGACTCAGGCCGGCGCCGGCGAACTGCTTGCCGAAGACTTGCGCCAGGCGCAGCAAGCCCTGGGCGAAATCACCGGCGCATTCAGCTCCGACGACCTGCTGGGCCGCATCTTTTCCAGTTTCTGCATCGGCAAATAGCCTCTCTCCCCTTCGCTGTGGATAACCTTTTTCGCCGTTATCGGGGCTCGATAGCGGCGAAGGCATTGCTCAACGCACCGCCAGGCTCAGCCTGAATCTCGCCTGCATCCCAGCCTCTCAGGAACAGCCAAACCAGCTGCGCCTCCACCGGCGAGCGGCATCTGGCCGCTTGATAGTGCCCATACGACGCTAAAAAACGCGAGCCTGGCTGATTTACCCACGGATACCCTCGCGTAAGGCTGCTGGCCGGGCAGCCATGAGCCTGTTCAGCCCTGCATCCACAGGCCAGATAAACCCTGTGGAAAACCCCACTTGAGGCCTGCCCATAAGCCGGTGACTAACCGAGGGATAAATCGCCCTGTGTATAACCTGCCCTTTTACACACAGGCTGATCACCGCTGCCGCACACCCGCCGCCCAGGATAACCGCGCTTTCATACATCGCTGTACATACGATGAATAAAGGGCTGTAGCCATCTATCCACAGATAATGGCGGAACCATTTATAAACATAAAAACAAGCCTTTTAAAAAAATCATTCTTTTTCTTTATTTATGTTCCAGCCCCGAACGACACCACGGCATGCAAGCGGGTGACGAGTGAACACTCGGCCGTTAGACGCACCAGTGGTTGGCTATTTTTTGTGCAAAAGGCTTCTTTCAGCCGGGCTAAATCCCTATACTTGCCGCCCTTTCCTAGAAGCTCCCTTTCTCAACAGGCACGAGGTGCGTGGTGGATTTCCCTTCCCGTTTTCAAGTGATCGTCATCGGCGGCGGTCATGCCGGTACCGAGGCTGCGCTTGCAGCGGCGCGCATGGGGGTGAAAACCCTGTTGCTGACCCATAACGTGGAAACCCTCGGGCAGATGAGCTGCAACCCGGCCATCGGCGGAATCGGCAAGAGCCACCTGGTCAAGGAAATCGACGCCCTGGGTGGCGCCATGGCCACCGCTACCGACCTGGGCGGCATCCAGTTCCGCGTGCTCAACAGCCGCAAGGGCCCTGCCGTGCGGGCAACCCGCGCCCAGGCAGACCGCATCCTCTACAAGGCAGCGGTGCGCGAGATTCTCGAGAACCAGCCCAACCTGTGGATATTCCAGCAGGCAGCCGATGACCTGATCGTCGAGCAGGACGAGGTCAAGGGCGTGGTCACCCAGATGGGGCTGCGCTTCTTCGCCGACTCCGTGGTGCTGACCACCGGCACCTTCCTTGGTGGACTTATCCACATCGGCATGCAGAACTACTCCGGCGGCCGTGCCGGTGACCCGCCTGCGAATGCCCTGGCCAAGCGCATGCGTGAACTGCCGCTGCGCGTGGGTCGCCTGAAGACCGGTACGCCGCCGCGCATCGATGGCCGTTCGGTGGACTTCTCGGTAATGACCGAGCAGCCAGGCGACACGCCGATTCCGGTGATGTCGTTCATGGGCCACAAAGCGCAGCACCCGCGTCAGGTGAGCTGCTGGATTACCCACACCAATGCGCGCACCCACGAAATCATCGCTGCCAACCTCGACCGGTCGCCAATGTACTCCGGGGTCATCGAGGGCGTGGGGCCGCGCTACTGCCCGTCGATCGAAGACAAGATCCACCGCTTCGCCGACAAGCAAAGCCACCAGGTGTTCATCGAGCCGGAAGGCCTGACCACCCATGAGCTGTACCCCAACGGGATTTCCACCTCGCTGCCGTTCGATGTGCAGTTGCAGATCGTGCAGAGCATCCGCGGCATGGAGAACGCCCATATCGTGCGCCCCGGTTACGCCATCGAGTACGACTACTTCGACCCGCGCGACCTCAAGTACAGCCTGGAAACCAAGGTCATCGGCGGGCTGTTCTTCGCCGGCCAGATCAACGGCACCACCGGTTACGAAGAAGCCGGTGCCCAGGGTCTGCTGGCCGGTGCCAATGCCGCGTTGCGCGCCCAGGGCCGCGACAGCTGGTGCCCGCGGCGCGACGAGGCCTACATCGGCGTGCTGGTCGACGACCTGATCACCCTGGGTACCCAGGAGCCGTATCGGATGTTCACCTCGCGGGCCGAGTACCGCCTGATCCTGCGTGAAGACAACGCCGATCTGCGCCTGACCGAGAAGGGCCGCGAGCTGGGCCTGGTCGACGACGCTCGCTGGGCGGCATTCGAGGCCAAGCGCGAAAGCATCGCCACGGAAGAGCAGCGCCTGAAAAGCACCTGGGTACGGCCGAACACGCCGCAAGGCGAAGCCATCGTCGAGCGCTTCGGCACACCGCTGACCCACGAGTACAACCTGCTCAACCTGCTGTCGCGCCCGGAGATCGATTACGCCGGCCTGGTCGAGGTCACCGGTGCAGGTGCCGAAGACCCGCAGGTGGCCGAGCAGGTCGAGATCAAGACCAAGTACGCCGGTTACATCGAGCGTCAGCAGGACGAGATCGCCCGCCTGCGCGCCAGTGAAGAAACCGCACTGCCTGTGGATATCGACTACGCGACGATTTCCGGGCTGTCCAAGGAGATCCAGCACAAGCTTGGCGACGCCAGGCCGCAGACCCTGGGCCAGGCTTCGCGCATCCCGGGCGTTACCCCGGCGGCGATTTCCCTGCTGCTGATCCACCTGAAGAAACGTGGCGCCGGTCGCCAGCTGGAGCAGAGCGCCTGATGTCCGTTACCGCTCGCCACGCCGAAGAATTGCAACAAGGTGCCCGCGAACTGGCGGTCACCCTGTCCGACCAGCAACACCAGCAACTGCTCGCCTACCTGGCATTGCTGATCAAGTGGAACAAGGCCTACAACCTGACCGCCGTGCGCGACCCCGACGAAATGGTCTCGCGGCATCTGCTCGACAGCCTCAGTGTGGTGCCCTTCGTCGCCGAGGCTGGGGATAAGTGGCTGGACGTCGGCAGTGGCGGTGGCATGCCGGGCATTCCGCTGGCCATCCTGTTTCCAGAGCGGCGTTTCACCCTGCTGGATTCCAATGGCAAGAAAACCCGCTTCCTGACCCAGGTGAAGCTCGAGCTCAAACTGGCCAACCTGGAAGTTATCCACAGCCGGGTCGAAGGGTTCACGCCCGAGCAGCCGTTCAGTGGTATCTGTTCGCGGGCGTTCAGCTCCCTGGAAGACTTCGCCAACTGGACGCGTCACCTCGGCGATGGCCAGACCCGCTGGCTGGCGATGAAGGGCGTGCACCCGGATGACGAACTGCAGGCGCTGCCGGCGGACTTCAGCCTGGCTGCAACCCAGGTGCTCAAGGTTCCCGGTTGCCAAGGTCAGCGCCATCTGTTGATACTGCGTCGCTCGGTTTAGGGGGAACGGCAACATGGCTAAAGTATTCGCAATCGCCAACCAGAAGGGCGGCGTGGGCAAGACCACGACCTGCATCAACCTGGCGGCTTCCCTGGTTGCGACCAAACGCCGTGTGCTGCTCATCGACCTCGACCCCCAGGGCAACGCCACCACCGGCAGCGGTATCGACAAGCAGACGCTGGAGCACTCGATCTACGACGTGCTGGTCGGTGAATGCAACCTGGTCGAAGCCATGCAGTTCTCCGAGCACGGCGGCTATCAGCTGCTGCCGGCCAACCGCGACCTGACCGCCGCGGAAGTGGGCTTGCTGGAAATGAAGATGAAGGAAAGCCGCCTGCGTTATGCACTGGCGCCGATCCGCGAGAATTACGATTACATCCTCATCGACTGCCCACCGGCGTTGTCGATGCTGACGGTCAACGCCCTGGTCGCCGCCGACGGGGTGATCATCCCCATGCAGTGCGAGTACTACGCACTCGAGGGCTTGAGCGACCTGGTCAACAGCATCCAGCGCATCGGCAAGCTGCTCAACCCGACGCTGAAGATCGAAGGCCTGCTGCGTACCATGTACGATCCGCGCATCAGCCTGACCAGCGACGTGTCTGCCCAGCTCAAGGAACATTTCCCCGACACGCTCTATCAAACCGTGATCCCGCGTAACGTGCGACTGGCCGAAGCCCCCAGCTTCGGCATGCCGGCGCTGGTCTACGACAAGCAATCCCGTGGTGCGATCGCCTACCTGGCGCTGGCTGGCGAGCTGGTTCGCCGCCAGCGCGCGAACGCCCACACCGCAACCGTATAAGGAATCTGTGCATGGCTGCCAAGAAACGTGGGCTCGGACGAGGCCTGGACGCCCTGCTGGGGGGCTCCAGTGTCGAGTCCCTGGAAGAAGAAGCCGTCAAGGTCGATACCAGTGAGCTGCAGCACCTGCCGCTGGACCTGATCCAGCGCGGCAAATACCAGCCGCGCCGCGACATGGACGTCACCGCCCTCGAAGAACTCGCGCAGTCGATCAAGACCCACGGCGTGATGCAGCCCATCGTGGTGCGCCCCGTGGGTGACGGCCGCTACGAGATCGTCGCCGGTGAGCGCCGCTGGCGGGCTACCCAGCAGGCCGGCCTGGAGCGCATTCCGGCCCTGGTGCGCGAGCTGCCCGACGAAGCCGCCATCGCCATGGCGCTGATCGAGAACATCCAGCGCGAAGACCTCAACCCCATCGAGGAAGCCATGGCCCTGCAGCGCCTGCAGCAGGAGTTCCAACTGACCCAGCAACAGGTCGCCGAAGCGGTCGGCAAGTCGCGCGTGACCATCACCAACCTGCTGCGCCTGATCGCACTGCCGGAGGAAGTGAAAACCCTGCTCTCCCACGGCGATCTGGAAATGGGCCATGCGCGTGCGCTGCTGGGCCTGCCGGTGGAACAGCAGACCGAAGGTGCGCGACATGTTGTCGCACGCGGCCTGACCGTGCGCCAGACCGAGGCACTGGTGCGTCAGTGGTTGACTACCCAGGAGCGGCCAACTGCCACTACCAAGGTCGATCCGGACATCAGTCGGCTCGAACAGCGCCTGGCTGAGCGGCTGGGCTCTCCGGTACAGATCAAGCATGGTCAGAAGGGCAAGGGCCAACTGGTAATTCGCTACAACTCCCTCGACGAACTTCAGGGCGTTCTAGCCCACATTCGCTGAAACAATTGCTCCTGGAGCACTACGGCGAAAAGGCTTTCGGGCAGTTGAACGGGGTGGGAACCGCCCCTATACTCTGCGCGCATTTCGGCGGCATAAACTATGCCAACGCATTGATTCTTTTGGCGCCGATACCATGAGGGCCAACCCAGGTAATTCGATGGATATCCGCACGCCAAAACGCTTGCCCTTCCATCGCCTGCCGGTTTTTCCGGTGCTCCTGGCCCAGCTGATTGCATTGGTTTTGTTCGCCGCTGTGTTCTGGCAATGGCGAGGGGATGTTGCCGGTTACTCCGGCTTGTGCGGCGGGCTGATCGCCTGGCTGCCGAATCTGTACTTTGCCCACAAGGCATTCCGGTTCTCCGGAGCGCGGGCAGCCCAGGCCATCGTCCGGTCGTTCTACGCCGGCGAAGCAGGGAAACTGGTTTTGACAGCGGTGCTTTTCGCACTGGTGTTTGCAGGTGTGAAGCCTTTGGATGCGGCGGCCTTGTTCGGCGTATTCCTGCTGACCCAACTGGTCAACTGGTTCGCACCCTTGCTGATGAAGAGATGATTTTTAAAGCCTTAGAGCGTTTGAGGGATTTATGGCAGCTGCAGAAACCGCTTCGGGTTATATCCAGCATCACTTGCAGAACCTGACCTTCGGTCAGCACCCGGTCAATGGCTGGGGGTTCGCCCACACGGCCCAGGAAGCCAAAGAGATGGGCTTCTGGGCATTCCACCTCGATACCCTGGGTATCTCCGTGGTGCTGGGGCTGATCTTCATCTTCCTGTTCAAGGCTGCTGCCAAGCGCGCGACCTCCGGCCAGCCCGGCGGTCTGCAGAACTTCGTCGAAGTGCTGGTCGAGTTCGTCGACGGCAGCGTCAAGGACACCTTCCACGGCCGTAATGCCCTGATCGCGCCGCTGGCCCTGACCATCTTCGTCTGGATCTTCCTGATGAACCTGATGGACCTGGTGCCGGTAGACTGGATCCCGATGGCTGCCGCCAAGATCGTCGGTGACGAGCACCTGTTCTTCCGTGCCGTGCCGACCACCGACCCGAACGCCACCCTGGGCATGGCCCTGTCGGTATTCGCGCTGATCATCTTCTACAGCATCAAGGTCAAGGGCATCGGCGGCTTCCTCGGCGAGCTGACCCTGCACCCGTTCAGCGCCAAGAACATCTTCGTCAAGATCCTGCTGATCCCGGTCAACTTCCTGCTGGAGTTCGTGACCCTGATCGCCAAGCCGGTTTCCCTGGCCCTGCGACTGTTCGGCAACCTGTATGCCGGCGAGCTGATCTTCATCCTCATCGCGGTCATGTTCGGCGGCGGCATTCTGTTGGCAGCACTGGCAGGCGTTCTGCAGTGGGCCTGGGCAGTCTTCCACCTGATCATCATCACGCTGCAGGCCTTCATCTTCATGATGCTGACCATCGTCTATCTGTCGATGGCGCACGAAGACAGCCATTGATGGACGTGTCGCGCATCGACGATGCGCGGCGTTCACGATGGATCCGGCCTCGGCTGGAACGCCCGCAAGGGCACTGGAAGTAACGGTTTTGCTTTACCGCTTTACCCTTAGAAAAACCTTAACCAATACGACGTAAAAAGTCGGGAGGAAAGATGGAAACTGTAGTTGGTCTGACCGCGATCGCTGTTGCTCTGCTGATTGGCCTGGGCGCTCTGGGTACCGCCATTGGCTTCGGCCTGCTGGGCGGCAAGTTCCTGGAAGGCGCTGCGCGTCAGCCGGAAATGGTTCCGATGCTGCAAGTGAAAATGTTCATCGTCGCCGGCCTGCTCGACGCCGTGACCATGATCGGTGTTGGTATCGCACTGTTCTTCACCTTCGCGAACCCCTTCGTTGGTCAAATCGCTGGCTGATCACTCGAATTTTTCGAGTTGATTGGTGTGATGGACAACGAACGAGCGAGGTGTTGGCGTGAACATTAATGCAACCCTGATTGGCCAGTCCGTTGCCTTCTTCATCTTCGTGCTGTTCTGCATGAAGTTCGTATGGCCTCCGGTCATTGCGGCTTTGCAAGAGCGTCAGAAGAAGATTGCTGAAGGTCTGGACGCTGCCAGTCGTGCGGCTCGTGATCTGGAGTTGGCCCAAGAGAAAGTGGGTCAGCAACTGCGCGAAGCCAAGACACAGGCTGCTGAAATCATCGAGCAAGCCAAGAAACGCGCGAACCAGATCGTCGATGAAGCCCGTGATCAGGCTCGCGTCGAGGCGGATCGTGTGAAGGCTCAGGCTCAGGCCGAGATCGAACAGGAAATCAACAGCGTCAAAGACGCCCTGCGTGCCCAAGTGGGTGCTCTGGCCGTCGGCGGTGCCGAGAAGATCCTGGGCGCATCCATCGACCAAAACGCGCATGCGGAGCTGGTTTCCAAACTGGCCGCCGAAATTTAAGCGAGGGCGCGATCATGGCAGAACTGACCACGTTGGCCCGACCTTATGCCAAGGCGGCTTTCGAATACGCCCAGGCCCACCAGCAGCTGGCCTCTTGGTCAGCCATGCTCGGCCTGGCAGCGGCGGTGTCGCAAGACGCCACCCTGCAAAGCGTGTTCAAGGCCCCGCGTTTGACGAGTACAGACAAGGCCACCACCTTCGTCGAGGTGTGTGGTGACAAGTTCGACGCCCAGGTACGCAATTTCATCCACGTTGTCGCAGAGAACGATCGTCTGGCCCTGTTGCCGGAAATCTTCGCGCTGTTCGAGCTGTACAAGGCCGAGCAGGAGAAGTCGATCGACGTGGACGTTACCAGTGCCTTCGCATTGAGCGATGAACAGCAAGACAAACTCGCCAAGGTTCTCAGTGCACGGCTCGGCCGGGAAGTGCGCCTGCACGCTGCGGAGGATGCCACCTTGATTGGTGGTGTCGTAATCCGCGCCGGCGACCTGGTTATCGATGGCTCAGTTCGCGGCAAAATCGCGAAGCTGGCCGAAGCATTGAAATCTTGAGTTTGAAGGGGCAGCAGAGCTATGCAGCAACTCAATCCTTCCGAAATTAGTGAAATCATCAAGGGGCGTATCGAGAAACTCGACGTCTCTTCCCAAGCCCGTAACGAAGGCACCATCGTCAGCGTATCCGACGGTATCGTGCGTATTCACGGTCTCGCCGACGTCATGTACGGCGAAATGATCGAGTTCCCGGGCAGCGTCTACGGTATGGCACTGAACCTGGAGCAAGACTCCGTCGGTGCCGTTGTCCTGGGTGCGTACACCACCCTGGCCGAAGGCATGAGCGCCAAGTGCACCGGCCGCATCCTGGAAGTTCCGGTTGGTCCGGAACTGCTGGGCCGCGTCGTCGACGCCCTGGGCAACCCGATCGATGGCAAGGGCCCGATCAACACCGCCGCTACCGACGCTGTCGAGAAAGTGGCTCCAGGTGTGATCTGGCGCAAGTCGGTCGACCAGCCGGTACAGACTGGCTACAAGTCGGTCGATGCCATGATCCCGGTAGGCCGTGGCCAGCGCGAGCTGATCATCGGTGACCGTCAGATCGGCAAGACCGCCCTGGCCGTCGACGCCATCATCAACCAGAAGAACAGCGGCATCTTCTGCGTCTACGTCGCTGTTGGTCAGAAGCAATCGACCATCGCCAACGTGGTGCGCAAGCTGGAAGAGTCCGGTGCCCTGGCCAACACCATCGTGGTGGCTGCCTCGGCTTCCGAGTCGGCTGCGCTGCAGTTCCTGGCTCCTTACGCCGGCTGCACCATGGGCGAATACTTCCGCGACCGCGGTGAAGATGCGCTGATCGTTTATGACGATCTGTCCAAGCAAGCAGTGGCTTACCGCCAGATTTCCCTGCTGCTGCGCCGTCCGCCAGGCCGTGAAGCCTACCCGGGCGACGTGTTCTATCTCCACAGCCGTCTGCTGGAGCGTGCATCGCGCGTTTCCGAAGAGTACGTCGAGAAGTTCACCAATGGCGCCGTGACCGGCAAGACCGGTTCCCTGACCGCTCTGCCGATCATCGAAACCCAGGCTGGCGACGTTTCCGCGTTCGTTCCGACCAACGTGATTTCCATCACCGACGGTCAGATCTTCCTGGAATCGGCCATGTTCAACTCGGGTATCCGTCCGGCCGTCAACGCCGGTATCTCGGTATCCCGTGTGGGTGGTGCTGCGCAGACCAAGATCATCAAGAAGCTCTCCGGTGGTATCCGTACCGCTCTGGCTCAGTACCGTGAACTGGCGGCATTCGCCCAGTTCGCTTCTGACCTGGACGAAGCCACCCGCAAGCAGCTCGAGCATGGTCAGCGCGTTACCGAGCTGATGAAGCAGAAGCAATACGCTCCGATGTCCATCGCGGACATGGCGCTGTCGCTGTATGCCGCCGAGCGTGGTTTCCTGACCGACATCGAAGTCGCCAAGATCATCAGCTTCGAGCAGGCTCTGATCGCCTTCTTCAACCGTGATCACGCCGCTCTGATGGCGAAGATCAACGAGAAGGGTGACTTCAATGACGACATCGATGGCCAGCTGAAAGCCGGTATCGAGAAGTTCAAAGCCACCCAAACCTGGTAAGCCGCAGCGGGCGTCGAGAGACGCCCGCCTGCTAACCCGATAGGTGTGAAATGGCAGGCGCAAAAGAGATTCGCAGCAAGATTGCGAGCATCAAAAGCACGCAGAAGATCACCAGCGCCATGGAAAAGGTGGCGGTCAGCAAGATGCGCAAGGCACAACAGCGCATGGCAGCTAGCCGTCCCTACGCGGAGCGTATCCGCCAGGTTATTGGTCATCTGGCCAACGCCAACCCCGAGTACCGTCATCCCTTCATGATCGAACGCGAAGTCAAGCGCGTCGGTTATGTGGTGGTGAGTTCGGACCGTGGTCTGTGCGGTGGCTTGAATACCAACCTGTTCAAGGCCCTGGTCAAGGACATGTCGGCAAACCGCGAGCGCGGCGTGGAGATCGATCTCTGCGTAGTTGGCAGCAAGGGTGCGGCATTCTTCCGCAACTTTGGTGGCAACGTCGTCGCTGCGATCAGCCACCTCGGCGAAGAGCCGTCGATCAACGATCTGATCGGCAGCGTCAAGGTGATGCTCGATGCTTACCTGGAAGGGCGCATCGACCGTTTGTCCGTGGTTTCCAACAAGTTCATCAATACCATGACCCAGAAGCCGACCGTGGAGCAGTTGATTCCACTGGTGGCCGACTCGGATCAGGAACTGAAACACCACTGGGACTACCTGTACGAACCCGACGCCAAGCAGCTGCTTGACGGGCTGATGGTGCGCTACGTGGAGTCGCAGGTGTACCAGGCAGTGGTCGAGAACAACGCAGCCGAACAGGCCGCGCGGATGATCGCGATGAAGAACGCCACCGATAACGCGGGCGACCTCATCAAAGACCTGCAGTTGATCTACAACAAGGCACGTCAGGCAGCGATCACCCAGGAAATTTCGGAAATCGTCGGCGGCGCTGCCGCGGTTTAACGGTTCAAATATTCAGAGGAACCAAAGATGAGTAGCGGACGTATCGTTCAAATCATCGGCGCCGTCATCGACGTGGAATTCCCGCGTGACAAGGTGCCGAGTGTTTATGAAGCGCTGAAAGTAGTCGGCGCCGAAACCACTCTGGAAGTTCAGCAGCAGCTGGGCGACGGCGTGGTGCGTACCATTGCGATGGGTTCGACCGAAGGCCTCAAGCGTGGCCTGGACGTCGACAGCACTGGCGCAGGCATCCAGGTACCGGTCGGGGTCAAGACCCTGGGCCGTATCATGGACGTACTGGGCAACCCGATCGACGAAGCTGGCCCGATTGGCGAAGAAGAGCGTTGGGGCATTCACCGTCCTGCGCCGACCTACGCCGAGCAGGCAGGCTCCAACGAGCTGCTGGAAACCGGCATCAAGGTCATCGACCTGGTTTGCCCGTTCGCCAAGGGCGGTAAGGTCGGTCTGTTCGGTGGTGCCGGTGTCGGCAAGACCGTCAACATGATGGAGCTGATCCGTAACATCGCCATCGAGCACAGCGGTTATTCCGTGTTCGCCGGTGTGGGTGAGCGTACTCGTGAGGGTAACGACTTCTACCACGAGATGAAGGACTCCAACGTTCTCGACAAGGTAGCCCTGGTCTACGGTCAGATGAACGAGCCACCAGGCAACCGTCTGCGCGTCGCCCTGACCGGCCTGACCATGGCCGAGAAGTTCCGTGACGAAGGCCGTGACGTGCTGTTCTTCGTGGACAACATCTACCGCTACACCCTGGCCGGTACCGAAGTATCCGCACTGCTCGGCCGTATGCCATCGGCAGTAGGTTACCAGCCGACCCTGGCTGAAGAGATGGGCGTTCTGCAAGAGCGCATCACTTCGACCAAGACCGGTTCGATCACCTCGATCCAGGCCGTCTACGTACCTGCGGACGACCTCACCGACCCGAGCCCGGCGACCACCTTCGCCCACTTGGACGCCACCGTCGTACTGTCCCGTGACATCGCTTCCCTGGGTATCTACCCGGCGGTCGATCCACTGGACTCGACCTCGCGCCAGCTGGACCCGAACGTGATCGGCCAGGAGCACTACGACACCGCTCGCGGCGTTCAGTACGTGCTGCAGCGCTACAAGGAGCTGAAGGACATCATCGCGATCCTCGGCATGGACGAACTGTCGGAAGAAGACAAGCAGCTGGTATCCCGTGCTCGTAAGATCCAGCGCTTCCTGTCCCAGCCGTTCTTCGTTGCTGAAGTGTTCACCGGTTCGCCAGGCAAGTACGTTTCCCTGAAGGACACCATCGCTGGTTTCAGCGGCATCCTCAAAGGTGAGTACGATCACCTGCCGGAGCAGGCGTTCTACATGGTCGGTGGCATCGAAGAAGCCATCGAGAAAGCGAAGAAACTGTAATCACCCGTGCGCCCGGCAACGGGCGCTTACGTGAGGCTAGATATGGCTATGACAGTCCATTGCGACATCGTCAGCGCAGAAGGCGAGATCTTCTCCGGTCTGGTCGAAATGGTGATCGCCCACGGCAACCTGGGTGATCTGGGGATTTCCCCAGGCCACGCACCGTTGATCACCGACCTCAAGCCGGGCCCGATTCGTCTGGTCAAGCAGGGTGGCGATACCGAGGTGTTCTACATCTCCGGTGGCTTCCTGGAAGTGCAGCCAAGCATGGTCAAGGTTCTTGCCGACACCGTGCAGCGCGCTGCCGACCTGGACGAAGCCTCCGCTCAGGAAGCCGTCAAGGCTGCCGAGAAGGCGCTGAGCGAGCAGGGAGCCGAGTTCGACTACGGTTCCGCCGCTGCTCGTCTGGCCGAGGCCGCAGCCCAGCTGCGCACCGTCCAGCAAATGCGCAAGAAGTTCGGCGGTAGCTGATACCGACGCTCTTCATCGTTGCTTGGAAAAAGGGTAGCCTTGGCTACCCTTTTTCTTGTCCGCGATTTAACCGATGTTGTGGATAACTCGATCATGTGGGAGCGGCTTCAGCCGCGATGGATGTATCACTGATCGACACTCACGCAACGGATTGCTGTGAACCATCTTTCTTTCCGCTCTCGTTTATCTGGATCTGCCATGTCCCTCGATATCGTCATTCTCGCCGCCGGCCAGGGCACCCGCATGCGTTCGGCCCTGCCCAAGGTGCTGCACCCGGTGGCTCACAAGCCGATGCTCGGCCACGTCATCGACACCGCCCGCAGCCTGCAGCCGCAGAGCATTCAGGTGGTGATCGGCCATGGCGCCGAGAAGGTACGCGAGCGCCTGGGGGCCGACGACCTGAATTTCGTGATCCAGGCCGAGCAGCTGGGTACCGGCCATGCGGTGGCCCAGGCGCAGCCTGCGCTGAGTGCCGATAAGGTATTGATCCTCTATGGCGACGTGCCGCTGATCGAGCCGGCGACCCTGCAGCGCCTGCTGGAGCTGGTCAACGACAACCAGCTCGGCCTGCTCACCGTCAATCTGGCCGACCCGACCGGCTACGGCCGTATCGTGCGTAACGAGCAGGGCGCGGTGCAGGCCATCGTCGAGCACAAGGACGCCAGCGAGGCGCAGCGGCAGATCCGCGAAGGCAATACCGGGATTCTCGCCGTGCCCGGCAAGCGCCTGGGCGACTGGCTGGGGCGCCTGTCGAACAGCAACGCCCAGGGCGAGTACTACCTCACCGACGTGATCGCCATGGCGGTGGCCGACGGCCTGGTGGTGGCCACCGCCACCGCCGCCGACGAGATGGAAGTGCTCGGTGCCAACGACCGCATCCAGTTGTCGCAGCTCGAATGCCATTACCAGCAGCGCATGGCGCGCCGCCTGATGGCCCAGGGCGTGACCCTGCGCGATCCCCATCGCTTCGACGTACGCGGTGAAGTGACCGTGGGCCGCGACGTGACCATCGATATCAACGTGATCCTCGAAGGTCGCGTGGTCATCGAGGACTTTGTTTCGATCGGCCCCAACTGCGTGATCAAGGACAGCACCCTGCGCAAGGGCGCCATCGTCAAGGCCAACAGCCACCTGGAAGGTGC
Source organism: Pseudomonas sp. G34 (assembly GCF_031119625.1). Lineage (GTDB taxonomy): Bacteria > Pseudomonadota > Gammaproteobacteria > Pseudomonadales > Pseudomonadaceae > Aquipseudomonas. The sequence continues at coordinate 244,284 of NZ_JAVHZV010000010.1, read as the reverse complement.
CGAAGTGGGTGAGGGTGCCGATTGCGGTCCGTTCGCCCGTCTGCGCCCAGGCAGCGTGCTGGGCGCCAAGGCCCATGTGGGTAACTTCGTGGAGCTGAAGAATGCCGTGCTGGGCGAGGGTGCCAAGGCCGGCCACCTGAGCTACCTGGGCGACGCCGAGATCGGTGCGCGGACCAACATCGGCGCCGGCACCATCACCTGCAATTACGATGGCGCCAACAAGCACCGCACCGTAATGGGTGAGGATGTTTTCATTGGCTCGAACAGCGCGCTGGTTGCGCCGGTCACCCTTGGCGATGGCGTTACCACCGCCGCGGGTTCGGTGGTCACCTCGGACGTGCCGGCCAACAATCTCGCCGTTGCCCGCGGTCGCCAGCGCAATATCGAAGGCTGGCAGCGTCCGACCAAGAAGAAGCCCTGATCCTGCGCTGTGGATAACCTGGCTACCGCGTCAGGCGGGAGGCAAATAGGTTATCCACAGCCGGTTTGCTCTTGACGCCGAAAGCGCCTTGAGTTTTGATTCGCACCATTATCTTTCGAATCGAAACTTAGATATGTCCAAACGCAACACACCGCAACGTCGCCATACCATTCTTGCCTTGCTCGCCGAGCAGGGCGAGGTGAGCGTCGACGCCCTGGCCAAGCGTTTCGCCACCTCCGAAGTGACCATTCGCAAGGACCTCGCCGCACTGGAAGCCAACGGCCTGCTGTTGCGCCGCTATGGCGGTGCGGTGCCGCTGCCCCAGGAAATGATGGTCGAAAGCAGCCAGCCGGTTTCCCGCTACAAGCAGGCGATCGCCCGGGCAGGGGTGGCGCGCATCCGTGAGCACGCGCGGATCATCATCGACAGCGGCACCACCACCGCCGCGATGATCCCCGAACTGGGCCACAAGCCCGGGCTGGTGGTGATGACCAATTCGCTGAACGTGGCCAACGCCCTGCGCGACATCGAGCATGAACCGGTGCTGCTGATGACCGGCGGCACCTGGGATCCGCATTCGGAATCCTTCCAGGGCCAGGTCGCCGAGCAGGTGCTGCGCTCCTATGATTTCGACCAGCTGTTCATCGGTGCCGACGGCATCGACCTGCAGCGCGGTACCACCACCTTCAACGAACTGCTGGGCCTGTCGCGAGTGATGGCCGAAGTGGCCCGTGAAGTGATCGTCATGGTCGAGAGCGACAAGATCGGCCGGCGCATTCCCAATCTCGAACTGCCCTGGGGCAGCGTGCACACCCTGATTACCGACGAGCGCCTCGCTGACGAGGCGCGCGAACAACTCTTGGCCCGCGGGATCCAGCTGATCTGCGCGGCCACTGACGCATCCTGAGGAGAACCTTATGTGTGGCATCGTAGGCGCCATCGCTGAACGCAACATCACCGCCGTGCTGGTCGAGGGCCTCAAGCGCCTCGAGTACCGTGGCTATGACAGTGCCGGTGTGGCGCTGATCGATGACCTGGGCACCCTGCAGCGTCGGCGTCGCGTGGGCAAGGTCAGCGAGCTGGAAGCGGCACTGGACAGCGAACCGCTGCCGGGCCGCCTGGGCATCGCCCACACCCGCTGGGCCACCCATGGCGTGCCGACCGAAAACAATGCTCACCCGCACTTCTCCGCGGATCACCTGGCGGTGGTGCACAACGGCATCATCGAAAACCATGGCCCGCTGCGCGAGCAGCTGCAGGGCCTGGGTTACCACTTCAGCTCGGATACCGATACCGAAGTCATCGTCCACCTGCTCGATCACACCCTGAAGAGCCACAGTGACCTGGCCGACGCCCTCAAGGCGGTGGTCAAGCAGCTGCGCGGCGCCTATGGCCTGGCGGTGATCAGTGCAGCCAACCCGGATCGCCTGCTGGCCGCGCGCAGTGGCAGCCCGCTGGTGATCGGTCTGGGCCTGGGCGAGAACTTCCTCGCCTCCGACCAACTGGCCCTGCGCCAGGTCACCGACCGCTTCATGTACCTGGAAGAGGGCGATATCGCCGAGATCCGCCGCGACAGCGTGCAGATCTGGGACACCCACGGCAAGCCGGTGCAGCGCGAAGCGGTGCAGTACCACGAAGGCGCCGATGCCGCCGACAAGGGCGCGTTCCGCCACTTCATGCTCAAGGAGATCCATGAGCAGCCCACCGTCGTGCAGCGCACCCTGGAAGGCCGCCTGGGCACTGACCATGTACTGGTGCAGGCGTTCGGCCCGCAGGCTGCCGAGTTGTTCGCCAAGGTGCGCAACGTGCAGATCGTCGCCTGCGGCACCAGCTACCACGCCGGCATGGTCGCCCGTTACTGGCTCGAAGAACTGGCCGGCATCCCCTGCCAGGTCGAGGTGGCCAGCGAGTTCCGCTATCGCCGCGTCGCGGTGCAGCCGGACACCCTGTTCGTGAGCATCTCCCAGTCCGGTGAAACCGCCGACACCCTGGCCGCCCTGCGCAATGCCAAGGCCGATGGCGGCTACCTGGCCAGCCTGGCGATCTGCAACGTCGGCATCAGCTCGCTGGTGCGTGAGTCCGACCTGACCCTGCTGACCCATGCCGGCCCCGAGATCGGCGTCGCCTCCACCAAAGCCTTCACCACCCAGCTGGTCGGCCTGATGCTGCTGACCCTGGCCCTCGGCCAGGTCAAGGGCTCGCTGCAAGCGGGTGTCGCCGCCGAGCTGGTCGACGAGCTGCGCCGCCTGCCGGCGCGCCTGGACGAAGCCCTGGCGATGGACAAGATCATCGAGAAAGTCTCCGAGCTGTTCGCCGAGAAGCACCACACCCTGTTCCTCGGCCGTGGTGCGCAATACCCGGTGGCGATGGAAGGCGCCCTCAAGCTCAAGGAAATCTCCTACATCCACGCCGAAGCCTACCCGGCCGGTGAGCTCAAGCACGGCCCGCTGGCCCTGGTCGACGCCGACATGCCGGTGGTCACCGTGGCGCCCAACAACGACCTGCTCGACAAGCTCAAGTCCAACCTGCAGGTGGTGCGTGCCCGCGGTGGCGAGCTGCTGGTATTCGCAGACGAGCAGGCTGGCATGAGCAATGGCGAGGGCACCCACGTGGTGAACATGCCGCACATTCATGACGCGCTGGCACCGATCCTCTACACCCTGCCGCTGCAGCTGCTGTCGTACCACGTGGCGGTGCTGCGCGGCACCGATGTGGATCAGCCGCGCAACCTGGCCAAGTCGGTCACGGTGGAGTGATGCGCAACAAGGTCGCGCTGGCCCAGCTCGGGCCACTGGCGCAACTGCGTGCCGGCAACCTGCCGCTGCGTCTGCTGCAGCTGTTCGTCGGCCTGGCCTTCTTCGGCATTTCCATGGCGATGATGATTCGCGGCAACCTGGGGCTATCGCCCTGGGATGCGCTGCATGTCGGCCTGGCCAAGTTGTTGCCGTTGAGCTTTGGCTGGATCGTGGTCGGCGTGTCCTTCCTGGTGCTGCTGCTGTGGATTCCGCTGCGCGAAATCCCCGGTCTCGGCACCCTCGCCAACGCCGTGGTGATCGGCCTGGTGGCGGACTTCACCCTGCAGTTGCTGGTGGCGCCGGAAGGCTTCATCTGGCGCCTGCTGCTGACCCTGGGCGGCGTGCTGCTGTGCGGTCTCGGCTCGGCGCTGTACATCGGCGCCCAGCTCGGCCGTGGCCCCCGTGATGGGCTGATGACCGGCCTGCATCGGGTGACCGGTTACTCGCTGCGCTCCATGCGCACCGCCATCGAGTTGAGCGTGCTGCTGGTCGGCACCCTGCTCGCCGGCTACAAGGTGCTGGGCATCGGCACCCTGCTGTTCGCCTTCGGCATCGGCCCGCTGACCCAGCTGATGCTGCCGTGGGTGCTGGTGAAGTTGGATACCTGACGGGGCGCGGCCACGGGCTGAATATGTAGGCCGGCGATTTGCGGCTGGCTTCCTTTGAGCGTTTGATGCTCAGCGCAGCGGCGTTTCGTCCGCTCGCAGGGTCAGCACCCGCACGCCGTCGGCCGTGACCGCCACCGTGTGCTCGAACTGCGCGGACAACAGGCCGTCGGTGGTCACTACCGTCCAGCCGTCACCAAGGGTTCTGGTGGCGGGTTTGCCCTGGTTGATCATCGGCTCGATGGTAAAGGTCATGCCTTCGCGCAGGGTCAGGCCGGTTCCGGCCTTGCCCCAGTGCAGCACTTCCGGCGCTTCGTGCATCTGCTTGCCGATGCCATGGCCGCAATATTCGCGCACCACCGAATAACCGTGGGCGCGGGCATGCCGTTCGATGGCGTGGCCAATGTCGCCCAAGCGGCCGCCCGGGCGCACCACAGCGATGCCCTTCCACAGGGCTTCGTAGGTCACCCGGCTGAGCCGCTGCGCTTCGGGCGACACGTCGCCGATCAGGTAGGTCTTGCTGGAGTCGGCGATATAGCCGTTCTTTTCCAGGGTGATATCGAAATTCACCAGATCGCCGTTGTGCAATAGTTCGGCAGCGCTGGGCACGCCGTGGCAGACCACCTGATTGCGCGAGGCATTCAAGGCATAGGCATAGCCGTATTGCCCCTTGCTCGCCGGGCGCGCCTGAAGGCTGTGGACAATGAAGTTATCCACAAGGTCATTGACCTGCATGGTCGACATACCGCTCAGATCCAGCTGATCGAGATGGCCGAATACCAGCGCCAGCAGCCTGCCGGACTCGGCCATCAGGGCGATTTCTTCCGGTGTCTTGATCACGACGCATCCGCCAGGCCAGGCGCCGAGACACCCGCGGCGCGCAGTTCGGCAGCCATTACCTCGTTGAAGCTCAGGGTCGGATTCATTTCGCAGAGCATGCCGATACGAATCCAGAACCCGGCCTGGGCGTTGATGGAGCGATGCGACACGCTGCTCGCCCGGCGGATCTGGTCGTGCAGTGCATCTTCGATATTGACGATACCCATGGTGAAACCTCTATACGGTTCATATATGAATCATATAGTGGTTTCAGGGAAGTGCCCAGGTGATCTGTCGCGTAACGGGGCCAAATAGGCTGTTCAAGGATTGATCAGCCTGTTTGAAAGCACCGTAATTACTGGCCTGTGCAACTATATCCACAGGTGATGAAAGATCTTATCCAGGGTATCTGTGCATAACCGATGCCGGATGCTCAATTCCTGATCAATGCCATGGATTCCGCGTGGCACTAGGCGTGTAAGCGACCGCTACCAGCTTATCCACAGCTTCGATCACGATAAATGTGTATAGCTTCCAGTGGTGTCGTTTGCCCTGTCGAGGGCCAATTCACAGAATAGTCATCCAATCGTCATCATATTTGCCTAGCGTGCCTGCGCATCAGAACAACGCTGGAGCGCCGTGATGCATGATGACCAATTGACCGACCTCGAACGCCTGACTCTTTCCCGTCGCCGTTTCATCGGTGCCGGGGCGCTGACCGGCGCGGCCCTGTTTCTCGGCGGTGGTTTGCTGAGCCGCAGCGTACTGGCCGATTCGATCAAGGCCAGCGTGCCCAGCCCGCTGCTGGGTTTTGGCAACCTGGCTGCTTCCACGGCCGACACCATCACCCTGCCGCCCGGCTATTCGTTCCGCCCGCTGATCAGCTGGGGCCAGCCGTTGCATGCCGGCGGCCCGGCGTTCAAGGGCGACGGCAGCAACACTGCGGCCGAGCAGCTGCTGCAGTTCGGTGACAATACCGATGGCATGAGCTTCTTCCCCTGGCCCGGCGACCCGGATCGCGCGCTGATGGCCATCAATAACGAATACGTGAATTACCGCTATCTGCTGGCCCATGGCGGCCTGCCGAAATCCGCCGAGGACGTGCGCAAGGCGCAGAACGCCGAGGGCGTGACGGTGATCGAGGTGCGTCGCGCTGGGGACGGCTGGGCCTTCGTGCAGGGCTCGCCTTACAACCGTCGGGTGCACGGCAACCTGCCGATCGAAGTGAGCGGCCCGGCCCGCGGCCATGAGCTGCTCAAGACCGCGGCCGACCCGCTCGGTATCGAAGTGCTGGGTACCTTCCAGAACTGCTCCAGCGGCCAGACGCCCTGGGGCACCTACCTGACCTGTGAAGAGAACTTCAGCGACTGCTTTGGCAGCAGCGATGCCAACCTGCAGTTCACCCCCGACCAGAAGCGCTTCAGCGTGCTGCATGCCAGTGCCGAGAACGAGTGGCACCGCTTCGACCCGCGCTTCGATATCGCCAAGAATCCCAACGAGCTGAACCGCCATGGCTGGATCGTCGAGATCGACCCCTTCGACCCGACCGCCAAGCCGATCAAGCGTACCGCCCTGGGCCGCTTCAAGCATGAGAACGCGGCACTGACCACCACCCGCGATGGCCGCGTGGTGGTGTACATGGGCGATGACGAGCGCGGTGAGTTCATCTACAAGTTCATCACCCGCGATCGTCTGGACCGCGACGACGCCAAGGCCAACCGCCATATCCTCGACCAGGGCACGCTGTACGTGGCGCGTTTCGACGAGGGCAACGGCGACGCCGATCATCCCAAAGGCCGCGGTCGCTGGATCGAGCTCACCGCCGGCAAGCATGGCCTGACCGCCGAACACGGCTTTGCCAACCAGGCCGAGGTGGTGATTCGCGCGCGGCAGGCCGGCACCCATGTAGGCGCTACACGCATGGACCGCCCCGAGTGGATCACCGTCAGCCCCAAGGACGGTCAGGTCTATTGCACCCTCACCAACAACAGCAAGCGCGGCGAGCCCGGGCAACCGGTGGGCGGCCCGAACCCGCGGGCCAACAACCTGTACGGGCAGATCCTGCGCTGGCGCGAGCACGGTGACGATGCCGCCGCGATGGATTTCGACTGGGACCTGTTCGTGGTCGCCGGCAACCCGGTGGTGCACGCCGGCACGCCCCAGGCGGGTAGCCACGCGATCAATGCCGACAACATGTTCAACAGCCCGGACGGCGTCGGCTTCGACGGCGGCGGCCGGCTGTGGATCCAGACCGACGGCAAGTACAGCAACAAGGGCGACTACGCCGGCATGGGCAACAACCAGATGCTCTGCGCCGACCCGCACACGGGCGAGATCCGCCGTTTCATGGTTGGCCCGGTGGGCTGCGAGGTGACCGGGCTGGCCTTCTCGCCGGACTACAAGAGCATGTTCGTGGGCATTCAGCACCCGGGCGAAGAGGGCGGCTCGAGCTTCCCCGACCACCAGGCCGGCGTGCATCCGCGCTCGACGGTGGTGGTGATCAGCCGCGACGACGGCGGGGTGATCGGCGCCTGACCGCGGCCCGCTCAGAGGGTGACGGTGGTGGCGCCGCGGATGACCACCTCGCCGTTCTCTTCGGGCAGGCTGGGAATGCTGATCCCCAGTAGCCGCAAGGTGGGCAGGATGGCCCGTTGGTCGCTGGGGCCAGCGTGGTTGTAACCACGTTGCAGGCACACGTGCAGCACATAGCGCGGTGCGCTCGGGTTGCGGTTGTCGAGGGCGATATTGCCGTAGGACGGTTGGCCGTCATGCCCTGGCAACGGGCTCCAGTCGAGGCCGGCGGCGTCCTGCTCGGGCGCCGGGCAATCGCCGCTGCGCCAGCTTTCCGGTAGCCAGCTGCGTTGTACCACCGCCGTGATTTCCCGGCTGAGCAGCTGGCTATAGGCGGCATTGCCTGGATCGACGCGCAACGTCGCGCGGGCCGCATCGGCGCTGACCTGCTTGAAGGTCAGCAGCAACAGCATGGGAATGCTGTAGGCGATGATCCCGTACACCACCACGAAGAACACCGCGAACAGCATGGCGAACTCGATGGCGACGGCGCCTTGCTGGGTTTTTCTCGTCCCTTTTTTCATCGCCCACCTCAGCGGATCAACTGCGGGATGCCGCAGCTGATGCTATGTACCTTGATTTCGCTTTTGCCGAGATCCAGGCCAAGGTCTGTGAGCAGGCTGCTGACGTTGTTGCCCACAGCGTTGAGCACTGGCTTGAGCGCATCGAGAAGCGGATTCAGGATGGTGAGCAAGAGGGGTTGGGAGTTACCGCTCAGGCCAAGGGATGATGCCAGGCTGGTGAGCACGTTGTTGAGCAGCCCACCCTGCGGTTTGCTCTGCAACGAGGTGATCAGCTCAGTGCGGCATTGCGCCGTGTTCGTGGTGCAATTGGTCAGCAGCAACTTGTTGTACCACTCATCGGGCATCGTGGTATCCAGCAGGAGCGCTACCGGGCGAGGCCAGGTCAGCCCGTCCGCTTTCATGGCCGCGCGAATGGCCTCCTTGTTGGCATAGGTCGCCAGGTACCTGTCGGCGATTTGCGCCGCCTGGGTAGGCGTGAAGCCGGGGTATCCATCGGCCCCTTTCGGCGCGCCGACGCCGATCATCTTGCTGACCTGGGAGAACAGGTTGGTAATCGAGTCGCCGATTTTCAGGTTATTGACCTGGGTGATGTCGGACTCATCCTCGGCGAGGGTCAGTTCATCGCGAACCGGATTGTTGCCGGTAGCGATCAGCGGTACGGCGGCCTTGCCCTTGATCAGGTCGAGGTTCAGCAGCCTGAGAATGCTGGCGTCCTGCAGGTTCGCCTCGGTGCAACTGGCGCGAGTAGACCACAGCGAACCACTGGGCAGGTTGCCGATGCAGATGTTGCCGACGGTGGATTCGATTTCGATGGTCGCTTCGGGCTCGGCTCGGGAGCAGTCGATGGCGGTCAGCTCACCTTTGGCGCTCGCCAGGTCGAGAATGATCGGCAGCTTGATCGAGGTGCCGAGCATATCGAGCAGAGGGCTGGCCAGGGGCATGCCGGCGCTGTCGATATCGATATGCAGGCGAGTTTGTGCGTTGAAGGCGGTGGTACCCAGCGGGCCGATACCGATGGAGGGCGGCTCGATGATGCCAAGCTCCACCTTCACCAGGCCGAGAAGATTCAGTTGATCCATCAACAGACCGCGCCCTTGAACGGCCGTCATCAGGCCTGTGGATAACACATCGCCGAGTGTCAGCCTGGCATCCAGCGCCGACCCCAGCGCCTGGCCAGGACCGGTTACCAGCTTCAACAGGCCGGGGCGTTGCTCGGTCGCCAACAGGTTTACCGTGGCGTTGTTCAACTGCGAATTTGCCAACCTGACGCCCAGTGCCTGGATGTCAGCGGCCAGCGCCTGGTTGTGATTGGCCAGGTTGGCAGAAACATCGAGCAGCCTCTGAATACCCAGCGCGCCGACCTGGGTATCCACCAGATTCGCCAGGCCCTCCGGGGTAAGCGCCTTCAACTGGTTGACGCCGACATTCACACCCAGCGCCTGCAGCAAACCGGCCGGGGTGATCTGGGTATTCGCCAGCCCCTGCGAGTCGAGCACCGTCAGCCCGCTGACGTTCACCCCGGCGGCTGTGAGTAACCTGGGCAACAGCCCATTGGCATTGAGGTCCAGCAGCTGCGCACCGACGCTGAAGACCGTCAGCGGGTCGCTGTCTTTCTCGGCTACCGCGACGGCTTGCAGGCTTACGCTGTCATTGTCGCTGAGCCCGAACAGGCCGCCGGTGCGCACCACGATGCTGGCAGGCACCCGGCTGCTGGTCACCACGCGAACCGCCCGGCCATTGGCGGCGTCTGCGACCGGTACGCGCAGGCCGTCGATGATCGAGACGCTTACGCAGGATGAACTCAGCGAGCGCCCGGCGCCTGCGACGAAGCCATAGGACGCGGCATTTTCAACGGCATAGACCTGGGCGAGGGCGGTATCCAGCGCGCAGTTGCCGGAGGCGAGCCGCGATATGGATTCCAGGGCCGCGGTGTCCGCCAGTTTTTGCAGCTTGCGCTGTTCGAGATACAGGCGGCCACTGTCGATCACCAGGGCCAGGAACAGGATGGCCATGACCAGGGTCGCCGCGCTCAGCATGCTGAAGGCACCTCGCTGGCGGCCATGTCCAGAGCGATAGCGCGGCATGCTCAGCCCCCCGTCCCGTACAGGCGAATTTTCGCTTCGCCGCGAATTTCGTCCGGCAGTTGCGGTACCTTCCAGCCGAAGATCGAGAAGGGCGGCATGATGCGTTCCGGCTCGCTATGGCGCACGCACACGCTCCATACCGCGCCAGTTTTCAGGAAGCCGTCATAACCCTCGCAGGGTTGCGCCCAGGCTGACGGCAGCCACGAGTTGCGCACGCTCTGCTGCACGCGTTGCTGATGCAGGGTGATCTGTTCGGGTGTGGGCGCGCGGGTATCGGGGGAGCGGATGGCATCACGCAGGGCTTCGGTGGCCAGCTCCTGGTAAGTGGCGCCGAGCAGAAACGGGATGCTGTAGCCGACCAGCCCGTAGAGGATCAGGAAGAAGAGGATGAAGGCGATCGAGAACTCGACGGCGGCAGCGCCGCGCTGCCGGTAAGCCGAGCCAGTCCCAGCTGAGTGAGGCACTTCCCTGATCCCCGTGAGCGGTCAAGTCCACGTGTTTTGGCGCCCGTGGCCGGCCTGTGGATATGTTTACTGCATGCCGGCTGGCAGGGTACAGCGCCAGCGCCAATGGCTTTGTAATAGCACGCGCCAAAGCAGCTCTCCATCGCACTTTGTGATTAATCTGCAGCGCTGGGATGCACGCTCGGAGATCGCTCGGTACCGGCGCGTGGGAAACGGGCCGTCAGTAACAGCCCGCCTATTGTTTATTCGGACTCATTGCTCCATTGCCGGCCATGACGCTCCAGCAGGTGCTGGAGTTGCTCCGGGCCATTGCTGCCCGCCGCATAGGGGCGCGGGCTCTGGTAATGCTGCTGCCAGCCCTTGATGATCGGGTCGACCCATTGCCAGGCCGCTTCGACCTCGTCGCGGCGCATGAACAGCGTCGAGTCGCCCTCGATCACGTCCAGCAGCAGCCGCTCGTAGGCCTCCCAGCGGCGTTGCTTGCTGAAAGCGTCGGCCAGGTTCAGGTCCAGTTCCACCGGTTGCAGGTGCATGCCCTTGCCCGGGTTCTTGGCCATCAGCTGCAGGCTGATGCGCTCTTCGGGCTGCAGGCGAATCAGCAGCTGGTTGGCCTCGCCGTTGCCGAACAGCTGGTGGGGCACCGGCTTGAACTGGATGAGGATTTCCGAGCTCTTGCTGGCCAGGCGCTTGCCGGTGCGCAGGTAGAACGGCACGCCTGCCCAGCGCCAGTTGTTGATCTCGGCCTGCACGGCGACGAAGGTTTCGGTGTCGCTGTCGTTATCGACGTGCTTCTCGAAGTAGTAGGCCGGCACTTCCTGGCCGCCGATCTTGCCGGCGGTGTACTGGCCGCGCACGGTCTTGTCGCGCACGTCCAGCCCGGTGATGGGCTTGAGGGCCTCGAGAATCTTCACCTTTTCATTGCGCACCGATTCGGCATCGAAACGCACGGGCGCCTCCATGGCCACCAGGCAGAGCAACTGCAACAGGTGGTTCTGGATCATGTCGCGCATGGCGCCGGCGTTGTCGTAGTAGGCGCCGCGGTTTTCCACCCCCAGGGTCTCGCACACGCTGATCTGCACGTGGTCGATGTGCCCGGCCCGCCACACCGGCTCGAACAGCGCATTGGCGAAACGCAGTGCCATCAGGTTCTGCACGGTTTCCTTGCCCAGGTAATGGTCGATGCGAAACACCTGGGATTCGTCGAACACCGCGCCGATGCCGGCGTTGATCGCCTGGGCGGACTGCAGCGAATGGCCGATGGGTTTTTCCAGCACGATACGCGCCCCCGCGCCGGCCAGGCCGGCGACCTTGAGGTGCGTGGCAATGGCTTCGAACAGATCCGGTGCGGTGGCCAGGTAATAGACCCTGATGCGCTCCCGGTCGCCGCCCAGGGACTTGGCCAGGCGGCCGAAGTCGGCACTTTGCGAGGCGTCCATGGGAAAGTAGTCCAGGCGCTCGGCGAAGCTGCGCCAGGTGTCATCGTCGAAATCGGCACGGGCCACCTGGGCGCGGCAATGACGCTCGGCGAGGGCTTGATAGGCGGCCCGGGTATGGGTACTGCGGGCCAGGGCGAGGATCCGCGTATCGCGGTGCAGGCGACCGCCGCGATGCAGGTAATAGAGGGCTGGTAGCAGCTTGTGCAGGGCGAGGTCGCCCGTGCCGCCGAACACCAGCATGTCGCAACAATTGCTCTGCATGGGAACTCCGATTCGGTTTGTCCGTGCGAGGTCGCCAGGCTTGTAGTATAACTACAAGCTCACTACAGCCCGGCGGCGTCCCTCGATCATAACCGAGTCGCGACGCGCAAATATCCAGCCGGCGTGTCCATTCTTTGCCAGTCGAGTCTCAGCCAGTGAATTTGTTGCAGCACATCGCCCAGTCACGTCACCTCCTGCGCAAGTCGGAACTCAAGGTGGCCGATCATGTGCTTCTCGATCCTGCGGCGGTCATGCACAGCTCCATGGCCGAGCTCGCGCACCTGGTGGGCATCAGCGAGCCGACCATCGTGCGCTTCTGCCGCGCCATCGGCTGCAGCGGCTTTCAGGATCTCAAGCTCAAGCTGGCGCAAAGCCTGGCCGCCGGCGCCAGCTTCGGCCAGTTCGCGATCCACGAGGACGACTCGGTCGCCGACTTCAGCATGAAGATCTTCGACACCACCCTGCATACCCTGATCGAAGTGCGCGAGAAGCTCGATCCGGTGGCGCTGGAAAAGGCCATTGGCCTTTGCTCCCAGGCGCAGCGTATCGAGTTCTACGGCTTTGGTGCGTCTGGCGCGGTGGCGGCGGATGCCCAGCACAAATTCTTCCGCCTGCTGCTCAACGCCGCGGCCTATTCCGACCCGCACATGCAGGCGATGTCGGCGATCACCCTCAAGCCTTCCGATGTGGCGGTGTGCATCTCCCAGTCCGGGCGCTCCAAGGATCTGCTGATTACCGCCAATGTGGTGCGTGAAGCCGGCGCCTCGCTGATCGCCCTGTGCCCCGGGCAGACGCCGCTGGCCGAACTGGCCACGGTGAACCTGGCCATCGACGTGCAGGAAGACACCGAGATCTACACGCCACTGGCCTCGCGTATCGCCCACCTGGTGGTGATCGACGTGCTCGCCATGGGCGTGGCCATGGCCCGTGGGCCGAGCCTGGTCAACCACCTCAAGAGCGTCAAACGCAGCTTGCGCAGCCTGCGGCTGTCGGCCAAGTCGGTGAAAGCCCACGAAGAAGGCGCCTGAGCAAGGTCGTCACCCAGGCGTCACGCTTGCTTCCTCAAACTGTCATGGCCTTCGCTGAAGCTGGTCTCCCGTAATTCAACCTGGAGACCTGCCATGGCTCGCCATGTGGATGAAGCGTTGCACCCGGACCAGAGCGTGGTGAAAGCCCGCCGCAAGCTGCTCGACGAGCAGCGCATGCGTTACCGTCGCGCCATCGAGGCCTATGGCGAGAATCGTCGCCTGCAATCGGAAATCTCCAGTTTCCACGACCCTCTGGCCGGCGAGGCCCGTCGCCTGCACTGATTGCAACCGAGTATTTGCACGGCGCACATCCCGGGCGAGGAGGCTCCTATAATGGCGCCTTTTCGCCCCACGCCAGGGATGTGCCATGCGTCGTCTGCTCGTTCTCCTGTTCCTTTTGTTTCCCCTTCTCGGTGCCGCGCAAGAGGCCCAGCCCAAGGTCGGCCTGGTGCTGTCCGGTGGTGCCGCGCGTGGGCTGGCCCATATCGGGGTGCTCAAGGCGCTGGAGGAGCAGGGCGTGCGCATCGATGCCATTGCCGGCACCAGCATGGGCGCGGTGATCGGCGGCCTGTACGCCTCGGGCTACAGCATCGCCGAGCTCGAGGACGTGGCGCTGACCATGGATTGGCGGCAGGTGCTCTCCGATGATCCACCGCGCACCGACGTGCCGTTTCGGCGCAAGCAGGATGACCGCGATTTCCTCATCAAGCAGCGCCTGAGCTTTCGTGATGACGGCAGCCTCGGCCTGCCGCTGGGCGTGATCCAGGGCCAGAACCTGGCACTGTTGCTCGAACGCCTGCTGGTACGCAGCAGCGACATCCGCGACTTCGACCGCCTGCCGATTCCCTTCCGCGCCGTGGCCACCGATATCGCCAATGACCAGAAGGTGGTGTTTCGCAGCGGTCATTTACCCCAGGTGATTCGCGCCAGCATGTCGATTCCGGCGGTGTTCGCGCCGGTCGAGCTGGATGGCCGGTTGCTGGTCGACGGCGGCATGGTCGACAACATCCCCGTCGATGTAGCGCGCGAAATGGGTGTCGATCGGGTGATCGTCGTCGATATCGGCACGCCGCTGAAACCGCGCAAGGAGCTGCTCACCGTGGTCGACGTGCTCAACCAGTCGATCACCATGATGACCCGGCGTAATTCCGAGGAGCAGCTGGCCACCCTGCACGACAGCGACGTGCTGGTACAGCCGGACATGGCCAGCTTCGGGGTGACCGACTTTGGCCGCGGCGAGGAAATGATCGATGCCGGCTACCAGGCCGCCCGAGCCCTGCAGCCGCGTTTCGCGGAGCTGGTACCGCGTGGCGGCGGCAACCCCGCCCTGAGCCTGGCGCGCAGCGCCCAGCAGCGCGCCCCGGTGATCCACGCCATCCAGGTCGACAACGACTCCAAGGTCGGCGACGAGGTGATCCGCAACTACATCCGCCAGCCCATCGGCAAGCCACTGGACATGGCCAAGCTGCAGCGCGACATGGGCACCCTGTACGGCCTCGATTACTTCGAGCGTGTGCAGTACCGGGTGGTCAACAGCGATGAGCGCAACACCCTGGTGATCGATGCCCGGGAAAAGCGCACCGGCACCGACTACCTGCGCCTGGGGCTCAACCTCTCCGACGATTTCAATGGCGACAGCGTCTTCAACCTGGGCGCGAGCTTTCGCAAGAATGGTATCAACCGCCTTGGCGCGGAGTGGCTCACCAGGGTGCAACTGGGCGATCGCCAGGAGCTGTTCAGCGAGTTCTACCAGCCGCTCGACGTCGGCTCGCGCTGGTTCGTGGCGCCCAACCTGCATGCCGAGGCCTGGAACCTCGAATCCGTGCTGAACAACGATCCGATCGCCGAATACCGGGTACAGCGCTATGGCTATGGGTTCGACCTCGGCCGGCAGATCGCCAACAACGGCGAGCTGCGCTTCGGTATAGGCCAGGCCTGGGGTGATGCCGAGGTGCGTATCGGCGAACGCGATCAGCCGGAGTTCAGCTTTACCGAGGGCTACTACGAGCTGCAGTACGCCTTCGACACCCTGGACAACGTCGACTTCCCCCACGAGGGCGAGGAGATCAGCCTGAACCTGCGCCAGTACGACGCCAGCCTCGGGGCCGACGACCGCTACCGACAATGGCAGATCAAGCTCGACAAGGCGTTCAACCAGGGGCCGCACAGCCTGGTGATCGGTGGGCGCTACGGGCGCACCCTGGACGACGCGGAAATCGTCACCTCCAGCTTCCAGCTGGGCGGTGCGCAGCAACTGTCGGGCTTCCGCCAGGACGCCCTGGCCGGGCAGAACGTCAGCCTTGGGCGGATGGTGTACTACCGACGCATGACGCCGCGCTCGTTCCTGCCGCTGGATTTCCCGCTCTACCTCGGCGCCTCCCTGGAACGCGGCCGGGTATGGAACAACGACAATGCCTTCGACAGCGGCTACATCAACGCGGCGAGCGTGTTCCTGGGTTACGAAACGCCGCTGGGGCCGCTGAATTTCAGCTATGGCCTCAATGACGAGGATGAAAAGGCCCTGTACCTGAACCTCGGGCACAGCTTCTGAATAGCGCCCGTGGGCGGCGAATGGTTCGCTGCCCAAGGGGCCTGAGCGGCACTAGAGCCGCTTGAGCAAGGCCTGCAGGGCCAGCTCCGGCTCCTGGCTCCACAGGGCGTAGCTCAGCGGCAGGATTTCCAGGCCGGCGCGCGCCAGCACCCGATAGCGCTCCAGTTCCAGGAAGCCTTCGCCTTCGCCGGGAAAGCCGATCAGGTCGATGGCAAGGCATTTGTCACCGCGCTGGCAGAACACGTCCAGTAGCAGCCCGGCCAGTGGATAAAGCGTCCAGGTGGCCACACCCTGGGCCTGCAGTGCGCTGCACAGCGCGCGCTCGAACTCGTCCTGATCGGGTTGAGTAGCCACGCTCATCGGCTGCTCGGCAAAGCTCTGCAGATAGCGGCGCAGCAGATGATCCTCCGCCAGCAGCCGCTCATCGCCGCTGAACAGCGCCACCTGGCGCTCGCGGGCCCGGGTGATGGCGACGTTGAACATGTCCTGGCGGTTCAGGTACACCGCGGCCTGGCTGGCGCTGGCATCGATGGCGAAGCTGATGATCATCAGGTCGCGTTCCTCGCCCTGGAAGCCGTAGGGCGTGTCCACCAGCACGCGGAAATCGCGCAGGCGCTGCAGGTCGAGGCCGGCGACGCGCTGGCGGATGGCCTCGACCTGATCACGAAATGGCGATACCACACCGATGCTCGGCTTTACCGGGCTGTCGGCGTAGCGGTGGATATGTTCGTCGATCAAGTGCAGGACGTGTTCGAGCTCCCTCTGATTGACGCCATTGCGCGTGCGCTCGCCGTCCAGGCGTTGCAACTGCAGGCTGTCGCAATTGGCCAGGCCTGGGCGCTCCTTCATCACCCGCAAGCGGTTGTCGTAGAAGCGCTGGTTGCTGAAGCGAATCAGCGCCGGGCGGCTGCGAAAGTGTTCGTCGAGAAAGGTCAGGGCGTTCTGTTCAGGCAGGTGCAGGCCGACCAGATCCAGCACGCTGCTGTCGCGGTAGCTCCAGCGCTCGCGCTCCTCGGCCGGCAGGCCGCTGCGCTGCAGCAACTGCGTTTCGCGGCTGCGCGACAGGAACGACAGGTGGCGCAGCTGCCTGGCATCACCGGTGATCACCGCGCGGCGGCAGCGCTGGAAGGCCGGCAGGGCCGAGGCGATATCGCATTGGGTGGCTTCGTCCATGACCATCACGTCGAACAGGCCGGTGCGTAGTGGCAGCAGCTTGTGCAGTTCCTCGAGGGTCACCACCCAGATCGGGAAGGCAGCCAGCAGGCGCTGCGGGTCGACATCCTCGAACAGCGCCAGCTGGCGCTGCGACTGGCGCGCGCGAATCGCCTGGTTGTACTGCACGAACAGCTGTCGGTCAGCGGCCAGCAGGCGTTGCAGTCGCGCAGCGCGTCGGGTGTTGAGGTAGTCGCGGCTCAACTGCTCGCGGCGTTGCTGGCACTCGCGCAACTCATCGAGCAGCACCCAGGGTCGCACGCTGCCGCGTACGCGCCGACGCACCCAGGGCAGCAGCAGATGGCGTTGCCAGAAACCCAGGGCACCGCGGTCGGCGCGCAGGATCAGCCGGCTCCAGCGCAGTGCCTGCTCGTTGCGCTGGCCAAGGGCTTTGGCCAGGCGCCGCTCCTCGTCGATCAGCTTGCGCAGGGCTTGCTCCTGCTGCGCTTCGGCCTGCTCGTCAACGCTCGTCAGTTCACCCTGCAGCAAACTGGAGAGACGCTCGCGCAGGGTTTGCTGGAGGCTGCCGCTGCTGCTCTCGAGTACCGCATCACGCAGGCCGAAATCCTCGCGCAGTTTCTGGCCGATGACCCGCACCGCCTGTTCGCTGCGGCTGACCAGCAGCACCGACTCGCCATGCAGATAGCGATCCAGGGCAAGCGCCGCCAGGGTGTAGCTCTTGCCGGTGCCGGGCGGGCCGGATATCTGGCTGAGCGGGTAGTGCGCCGCGTTGGCCAGGGCTCGGCTCTGCGCAGCGCTGAGTTGGGCCGGCAGGGCGTGGGGCGTGCTGGCGCCGGGCTCGGCCGCGGGTAACGTGGCACCGAGCAACTGACGCAATGGCGGCGACCAGTCCTTGGCTTCCTGCAATTGCTGCAACTCGTGCACGATGCCCCTGCTACCACTGCCTCGTGGTACCAGCGCCACCAGCGCCGCTGCCCGCAGCGACAGGCTGCGGCGGCGCAGTGCCTTGTCCACCGCATCCTGGCTCTCCAGCGCCGGGAAGCCGCTGGCGGACAGCACATCGGCAACCTGGGTGCGTTGTCTGACCCAGCTCAGCAGGTCACCGAGCACGTGGGCGTCGATGGGCGCATCGCTCAGCGGCAGGTCATCGAGCGAGGCGTTGTCACCCTCTACCAGTAGCTGGCGCAGCAGTCGCCAGTTCAGCAGCGGCTGATGGGTATCGATGGCCAGCAGGTGCGCATCGCCTTCGCTGCCGCTGCTCAGGTTGGCCTCGTAGTACACCAGCGGTGCGCAGAACGCGGTCGCCGGGCCTTCGCCATTGCCCAGACGGCCGCACACCGGCAGCACGCCATAGACCAGCTGCAGTTCGCGTTGGTAAAGGCGCTGCTGACGCTCCAGCTCGGCGCCGACGCTCGGTGCCAGCGCCAGCAGCGGCAGGGCGCCACTGGCCAGTTCGTCACGGCCATCGAGCCAGGCCAGGCGCCCGGCTGCCAGCGTGGACAGATTGTCGAGGTTCAGGTCGCGGCTGTCAGCCAGGTAGGCGCTGCGGTAGAAGGCCAGCAGGCGGGCGATCCGTGCGTCGTGTTCCTGCATCATGGGTCCGGAGCGGCCTGGGTAAGGCGGCGACTCTACCGCTGCGGCGCCATGCTGTCATCGGACGACGGGCAGGTGCTGCAATGCACTGTCATGTAAATTTGGCAAGCAATGGGGGATTTAACCCGCAAAATCCGTTAAAACGTCCGATTGCAGTAAAACCGCAAGTGCCGATTTCCTCCCTCTTAATTATTGCGAAGACCCGCATGGCCCCCTCCCGAACAGTGTCGCTCGTGGTTTGCATCCTGCTGGTCGGCGCCGGGCTTGCGTGGTGGCTTCGCCCGTCGCCCACCGCCGTTGCCCAGACGCCCGCGGCGGTACCGGTGGTGGTGCACGAGGTGGTAGCTGCCGACATCCCGGTGCTGCTGCGTACGCTGGGTCGGGTGCGGGCGCTGAACAGCGTGGAAATCCGTGCCCAGGTCGACGCCACGCTGGTCGAATTGCCGGTTGCCGAGGGGCAGCAGGTACGCAAGGGGCAGTTGCTGGCTCGGCTCGATGACCGCAGCCTGCGCGCCGCACTGCAGCAGGCCCAGGCCGAGCGCAACGTGACCCGGGCGGAACTGGATATCGCCCGGGTCGACTTGCAGCGTTACCAGAACCTGGTGCGCGAGCGTGCCTCGCCTGCGCAGACCCTCGATCAACAGAAGGCTCTGGTGGCGCGTCTGCAGGCCACGCTGGCGACCCGTGACGCCGCGGTGAATGCCGCTCAGGTGCAGCTTTCCCATACGCGAATCGAGTCGCCCATCGATGGTCGCCTGGGCATTCGCAACGTGGATGTCGGCAGTTTGCTCAGGGCCAATGACAGCGTCAGCCTGTTTTCGGTGGTGCAGATCGACCCCATCGATGTGGAAGCCACATTGCCCCAGCGCCGTCTGCCCGAGCTGCAGCGTCTGCTAGGCGGCGCACAGAAGGCGCCAGTGCAGGCCTTTCGCGAGGACGGCGGCGCGCTGCTCGGCACCGGCACCCTGGCGCTGATCGACAACCGGGTTGCGCTGGACACGGGCACGCTGCGGTTCAAGGCACGGTTCGACAATGCCCGGGAGCAGCTGTGGCCGGATCAGTCGGTGGTGGTCACCCTGCAGACCGGGCTGCTCGAGCAGGCGCTGTCGGTGCCGCTCGAGGCCATCCGTCAGCGCACCGAGGGCACCTTCGTGTGGCGCGTCGAAGGCGAGCAGGTGCAACCCGTAGCAGTCAAGGTGCTGCACGAGGACGAGCAGCGGGCGGTCGTTGCGGGCTTGGCGGCCGGGGATCGGATCGTCACCGATGGCCAGTCACGGTTGCGCCCTGGGGTTACCGTCAGGCGCGCCGAGCCGGTGCCCGTTGGCGGAGATCAGCCTTGAGGCGGTCACGCGGCTTCTACGCGCTATGCATCGCCCACCCGATTGGCATGATTCTGCTCGCCATGGCCCTGATCCTGGGGGGCGTCATCGCTTTTGCGCGGCTGCCGCTGGCGCCGCTGCCGGAGGTGGATGCGCCGACCATCGAGATTTCCGCACAGATGCCCGGTGCCAGCGCCGAAACCATGGCCTCGTCGGTCGCCACCCCCCTCGAGGTGCAGCTCAGCGCCATCCCGGGTGTGGACGACATGACCTCGACCAGCTCCCTGGGCCGGGTCGAACTGATCCTGCAGTTCAACCTCGACAAGGACATCGACGCTGCCGCCCAGGAAGTCCAGGCGGCGATCAACGCTGCCTCGTCGCGCCTGCCCAGCCAGCTCCCCGAGCTGCCGGTGTGGCGCAAGATCAACCCGGCCGACACACCGATCCTGATCCTCTCGGTCACCTCCGATACCCTCTCGCCCTATGAAGTCAGCGACCTGGCCGAGTCGGCCATCGCCCGCCAGCTGAGCCAGATCGAAGGCGTGGGGATGATCCGCCTCAACGGCCTGCAGCGCCCGGCGATCCGCATCCAGGCACGGCCAGAGCGGCTGGTGGCGGCCGGCGTCACCCTGGCGGACATCCGCGGTGCGGTGCAGCGCGCCAGCGGCAACCGGCCAACCGGCGCGCTGGTCGGTCAGTATCGACTGTCGACCCTGGACAGCAACGGCCAGCTGTTCGAAGCCGGTGAATACGCCGACCTGATCGTCGCCTACCGCAACGGTGCGGCCATACGCCTGGGGGATGTGGCGAGGGTGGTGTCCGCTGCGGAAAACGCCTACACCCAGGCCACGCCCAATGGCAAACCCGGCGTGGCGGTGGTGATCCGCCGTCAGCCGGGCGCCAATATCGTCGCCACTGCGGATGCGGTAACGGCGGCGCTGCCCGAACTCACCGCCGGTCTCCCGGCCGATCTCGAGGTCAAGGTGCTCAACGACCGCACCCGAACCATCCGCGCGTCGCTGCACGAGGCCGAGTTGACCCTGCTGATCGCCGTCGCGCTGGTGATCGGCATCATGGCGCTGTTCCTGCGCCAGTGGTCGGCGACCCTGGTGGTGTTCGCCGTGCTGGCGACCTCGGTGATCGGTTCCTGCGCGGCCATGCTGGCGTTCGGCTTGTCGCTCAACAACCTGACGCTGGTGGCGATCATCGTCGCCGTGGGCTTCATCGTCGACGACGCCATCGTCGTCGTGGAGAACATCCACCGGCACCTGGAGCGTGGTGTCGGCCGGGTTCAGGCGGCCCTCGACGGGGTGCGCGAGATCGGTTTCACGGTGGTGTCCATCAGCCTGTCGCTGGTGGCGGTGTTCATTCCGCTGTTCTTCATGAGCGGCTACGTGGGCCGCCTGTTTCGCGAGTTCGCCCTGGCGGCCACCTCGGCGGTCATGATTTCGGTGGTCATCTGCCTGACCCTGGCGCCGGCCCTGGCCGCCCTGTGCATGCGCCCGCTGGCGAACCATGACGGGCCCGGGCCGACCATGCGCCGTGTGCTACGCGGTTACGAGCGCACGCTGGTATGGGCGCTGGATCATCCGCGCGCGATCCTGACGGCGTTCTTCGCCTGCATCGCCATCAGTGTTGGTGGCTTCGCGCTGATGCCCAAGGGCTTCTTCCCGCTGCAGGACACCGGCTTCATGAACGGCACGGTGCAGGCCTCGGCGGATATTTCCTTTGCGGCGATGCGTGCCAAGAGCCGGCAGGTTGTGGATATCCTGCGTAACGACCCGGACGTCGTGGCCTTCAACGCCGACATCGGCAATGACGGCAGCTACAGTGTCGGTGGCCTGGCCGTGGTGCTGACCGATCCGGATGATCGCTCGCTAAGCGTCGAGCAAGTCATCGACCGGCTGCGTCCCCAGTTCGCCGCCATCCCCGACCTGCGCGTGACCCTGCGGGCGGGGCAGGACATCAACCTCGGCTCCCGGGCGTCGCGTGCGCAATACCAGTACATCCTGCGCAGTCGTTCGCTGGACGAGCTGGCGCTCTGGACACCGCGCCTGACCGAGCGCTTGCAGCAGCAGCCGATGTTTCGCGACGTGAACAACGACCTGCAGTTCGACGCCTCGATAACGCCGGTGCAGATCGATCGCCAGGCCGCCTCGCGCTATGGCTTCTCGGCAGCGGATGTCGACGAGGCGCTGTATGACGCCTTTGGGCAACGGCGGATCAACGAGATCCAGACCGCGTCCAACCAGTACCAGGTAGTGCTGGAATTGAGCAGCAGCCAGCTTCAGCGGGTGCAAAGCCTCGAGCTGTTCCAGCTGCGTTCTCCGGCAACCGGCCAGCTGGTGCCGCTTAGCACCTTCGTGCAGGTGCTGCCAGCCAAGCCGGCGCCGGTCAGCATCAACCACAGCGGCATGCTGCCCTCGGCCAACCTGTCATTCAATCTGGCGCCCGGCGTGGCCCTTGGCGACGCGGTGGCGGTGTTGCGCCAGCTCGAGCAGGACATCGGCATGCCGGCCAGCATCGGTGGGCGGTTCGGCGGCGCCGCCCAGGCCTTCCAGCAGACCCTGGCCTCGCAACCCTGGCTGATCCTGGCGGCGCTGGTCGCCGTATACATCATTCTGGGCGTGCTCTATGAAAGCCTGGTGCACCCGCTGACCATCCTCTCGACCATTCCGTCGGCCGGTATCGGCGCCTTGCTGCTGCTCTGGTTGTGGGGCCTGGATTTTTCCATCATGGCGCTGATCGGCCTGATTCTGCTGATCGGCATCGTCAAGAAGAACGGCATCCTGCTGGTCGATTTCGCCCTGCAGGCGCAGCGCCAGGGCATGGCGCCGCGCGAGGCCATCCACCAGGCATGCATGGCGCGCTTCCGGCCGATCCTGATGACCACCCTGGCCGCGATGTTCGGTGCGGTGCCGCTGATGCTTGCCTTCGGTACCGGCGCCGAGCTGCGTGAGCCACTGGGGGTTGCCGTGGTCGGCGGTCTGCTGTTCAGCCAGGTGCTCACCCTGCTGACCACGCCGGTGGTCTACCTGATGATGGATCGCCACCTGTCCGCGCGCCGCGCGCCTGGCATAGCGCACCCGGAGGGCGCAGCATGAGGGTTTTGGTGCTGGCGCTGGGCTGTCTTGCGCTTTTGGCCTGCAGCAGCCGCGAGCCAATGCCGCCAGCACCCTTGCCGGCCCAGGCGGTGGCCGCGCTGCCCCAGGCCTGGTGGCAAAGCCTGCAGGATCCTGCGCTGGATCAGCTGGTGGCGCTGGCGCTGCGCGACAACCTCGACCTGGCCACGGCAGCCCAGCGTATTCGCGAGCAGCGTGCGCTGCGTCGCCAGGCTGCAGGCAACCGTTATCCGAATCTGAATATTACGGGTAGCCACGAGCGGGGGCGTAGCGCCAGCGAGGGCCATGACGAGGACTATTTCTACGGCCTGGACCTGAGCTGGGAAACCGACCTGTTCGGGCGCCTGGGTGCGCTGCAACGCGCTGCCGAGGCCAACCTGCAGGCGGTGCGCGCCGACTACCAGGCGTTACGCGTCAGCCTGATCGCCGAAGTGGCCAGCACCTACCTGAACTATCGCCTGGCACAGCGCGAGGTGGACATCGCCAGCCGCGCTGCCGACAGCCAGGCGCAGATCGCCCGAATCACCCGGGTACGTTTCGACCAGGGCACCGCCAGTGGCTTCGATGTCGAGCGTCTCGATACCCAGGTGGCGATCACCCGAGCGGTCGTTCCGCAGGCGCGCCAACGTGCTGAAGCAGCGCGCTACGCACTGGCCTATCTGCTCAACGCCGAACAATCGCGGATCGACGCGCTGCTGGCCGAACAGGCGCAACCCTTGGCACCGCGTGACGAGCGCCTGCTCCCGTTGCTGCAGCTTCCCGCCAGCAGCCTGCGTGCGCGCGCCGACGTGCGTGCAGCCGAACTGCGCCTGCTGGCGGCGGATAGCAGCCTGGATGCGGCACAGGCGCTGCGTTATCCACAACTGACCCTCGGCGCACTGGTGGGCTTCGAACAGGGCGCGAGCGTGCCGGCCTGGACGCTCAGTGCGCAGGCGCTGCAACCGCTGTTCGATTTCGGTCGCATCCGCGCCGGCATCGAAGCCGGTGACGCACGCCGCGAGCAAGCCTGGCTTGGCTATCAGGCCAGCCTGGTTGAGGCACTCAGGGAGACCCGCAGCGCCATCAGCGCTTACCTCGAGGGCCTCGATCGGCAACGCCTGCTGGACACCGCCAGCCGCTCCGCTGCCAGCGCCACCGCTCTGGCGCAACGGCAGTACGACGCGGGTACCTTGTCGATGATCGAGGTGCTGGATGCCCAGCGCACCCAGTTCGATACGCAGCTTGAACAACAACGGGCCGCCAGTGACGTTGCACTGCGCTGGGTCGAGATATACCGCACCCTGGGATTGGCGCCCCCTGAGCCCGCAGCCTGGCGTGGCGACGCCGCGCAAGCGCCCGACTGAGCCATTACACCCTGGGGGGCGCGAGCGGACTGCGTGCTAGCCGGTTCTGTCAGCAATTAATCGTTTGGGAAATTGGAAAGCGCTGATTGAGCACTTCGATCAGGCGTTCCTGGTAGATCGGCTTGGGCAGGAAGTCCACCACCTGCAGGGGCAGCAGGCCGATCACGTCGTTCATGTCGGCATGCCCCGACATGACGATGATCGGCAAGGTGGCGTAACGGGGCGTGGCGCGCAGGTTCTGGATCAGGCGCAGGCCGCTTTCATCGGGCATGCGCAGGTCGGTGATCAGCAGCGCGATATCCGGCCAGGTGGCCATGCAGGCCATCGCGGAGGCGACGTTGGTGGCGCAGTGGCACTGGAAGCCTTCGCCCTCGAGCAACTCACCGAGTTCTTCGAGGGCGTCGGCTTCGTCATCTACCAGCAGGATATGTTGGCGCATAAGTCGAAACCTTGCTCAGTTGAACAGCCCGCGTGGTTCTGGGTATCAGGAACCGGAAGGAGCTGCAGGAGCCGATGTGCCCTTTAATGCGTCACTTATATCTCCAAATACGGAGTTGATCTGATCGCCGACGTCGCCCGCAGCGGTGACAATAACCACCGCAATCAATGCCGCAATAATCGAGTATTCGATCGCCGAGGCGCCTTCTTCGTTTTTAAGGAAGGCGCGGATTTTTTCGCGAAGGATGATGAGCGTGAACATGGGTACTTCCTCTGTAGCCAGGGCAGGCAGGGACGCCTGTGTGGGACTTGCAGGGAAAGTGTGAAATCACAATGGGGTGTTCGCAAACTTACCTTGGTATTACATCCAAGGTATTAGTCACAAGTGTTACTTCTAATAAATTCAATAGCTAAGGCACTATCATCGGCGGTGCCAAAATAGCGACGAGGAAAATAACAGGTTATCAGCGACGAACGGTATGTACTATCTTGATGCGTATAACCGCTATAAGTTTCCCAATAAATAATTCCTAAACCAGAATGAACAGAGGCCGATAACTCAGGCGAGTTTTCCACCTGTTCTTCTGGTTGGTCAGCATGAAGCGGGTTGTCCCGAGTGCTTGCCGGTGTATGGCAACAAGGAGCGTGCTGTCATGAATAGCCGATTGACGCTGGTGCTGGCCGGCGTACTGCTGGTGGGCGCAGTCATTACCGGGTATTGGGGCATCACCCTCAGTCGTCAGCCCGGGCAGTCGGCTGCTGGGCCTGCGGCGCCTGCCGTGGCACCGGCGGCGGCGGTCGGCAGCCAGTTGCAGGCGCAGGTCGATGAGCAGCAGCGCGTCAATGTGGTGGTGCTGGCCAGGGCGGTGCAGCCGCTGGTGGCCATCAGCCGTGAGGATCTTGCCGTGGAGCGCCTGCGTATCGCGCCGCCGGGCAGTTTTGCCAGCCCTGAGCAATTGATCGGGCGCACCCTGTGGCAGCCCATGCCGGCCGGCAGCGTACTGAATCAGGCCGCGTTCGACATGGCCGGGCCGCTGGCACGGATGATTCGCCCCCATGAGCGGGCGCTGGCCGTGGCGGTCGACGAGGTGATCGGCGGTGGCGGTCACCTGAGCCCCGGCGACTACGTCGATGTGTTGCTCTATCTGCGCCAGGGCGAAGGCAATACCGAGCAGACCGCCCAGGTGGTGATTCCGGCACTGCGGCTGCTCAGCGTGGGCGACACCCTGGGCATTACCAACGCAGGGGAGGCCGCCCAATTGCCGGCCGATGCCGATGAGGAGCGCCGGCGCCGGCGCAACGCACCGAGCACCGCCGTGCTGGCTGTTCCCGAAGCCCTGCTCACCCGTTTCATGCTGGCTACCCAGGTAGGCAGCCTGCGCCTGGCGGTGCGCAGCGCGGATGAAAAGCGCCTGGCCGATTACTACGCTGGAAAGGAGCCCGAAGCCAATGTCGGCGAGGCGCAACGGCAATTGTTCCAGTTCGAGCAACTGGCCCTGGGTGGGGTGGCGCCCGCGCCCCGCGTGCAATCCGCCCCGGCCAGCCAGGCGCCTGCCGGCATCCCCGTGTACCGCGGCAATAACGCCACCCGGCAAACTCCCTGACCGGCAAGGAAGCAACACGATGAACGAAGGTCTGCGCATTTCCCGTCTGCTGACCAGCCTGGTGGCCCTGTTCGCGTTGCCTGGGGCGGCGTTCGCCTCCTGCGCCGGCCTGGAGCCGGTGCCGGCGGTGCTGGATGTGACCCAGGGCATGCAGCAAGAGCTGCGCTTTCCCGTGCCCATCACCCGGCTGGCGATCGGCGACCCTGAGGTGGCGGACGTAAGCCTGCACAGCAAGGACAGCTTCCTGCTGGTCGGCAAGCGCGGCGGCAGCACCAGCCTGCTGGTGTGGACGGCCTGCGATCGCGAGCCGCGACAGAGCCAGGTGGTGGTGCAGGGCGTCGCTGCGGCGGCGATGGCCGAGCCGCTGGTGCGCTTCGATGAAGAGGGGGTGCCGAGCCAGGTGCAGACCGATATCCGTTTCGTCGAGGTGCGGCGCAGCAAGCTGCGTGAAGTCGGGATGCGCATCTTCGGCACCGGCTCCAACAACTTTCTGATCGGCGCACCCGGCACCGGGCCGGCGACGGTGCCGGTCGGCGGTGTCGGCGGCGTGGGTTCCGGCGCGCCGTTTCCGTTGGTCAGGGATGGCTTCAACATTCTCTGGGGCGGTGGCAGCAGCAAGTTCCTGCTCGGCCTCGACGCCCTGGAAAACAGCGGTTTCGCCTACACCCTGGCGCAGCCCAGCCTGGTGGCCCTCAATGGCCAGAGCGCCAGCTTTCTGGCCGGCGGCGAATTCCCGATCCCGGTGCCCAGCAGTGGCAGTGATTCGCTGTCCATCGAATACAAGGAGTTCGGCGTGCGCCTGACCATCACCCCCACCGTGGTGGGGCGCAATCGCATCAGCCTGAAGGTGGCGCCCGAGGTCAGCGAACTCGACTTCACTGCCGGTATCACCATCGCCGGCACCCAGGTGCCGGCCCTCAACGTGCGGCGCACCGACACCAGCGTGTCGCTGGCCGATGGCGAAAGCTTCGTGATCAGCGGGCTGATCTCCACCAACAGTTCCTCGGCTGTGGACAAGTTGCCGTTTCTCGGCGACGTGCCGGTGCTCGGCGCGTTCTTTCGCTCCTCGCGTATCGAGCGCGAGGAGCGCGAGTTGTTGATGGTGGTCACCCCGCACCTGGTACAGCCGCTGGCGGCCAATGCCCAGCTACCGGATCTGCCGGGCGAACAGTTGCGCAATTACGACCCGGGCGTGTTCCGCCAGCTGTTCCTCGAGAACGGCGATTTCCACCGAGCTGATGGCCTGTCGCGCTAGGGAGCGTTCATGGAGCAGATTTTCCTCGCACAGACCCGCCGCAAGCAGGACCTGGAATGGCTGCAGGCCGCGCTGGCCGGCCAGGGCCAGGTGCTCAACGTCGGCGAAACCCTCGACGAGGTGCTGGGCCTGATGGACATGACCGGTAGTTGCCTGGTGTTCGTCGGCCTCAGCCGCGAGGGGCAGACCGCTCAGTGCGCGCTGATCGAGGCGCTGCTCGACATGCGCCCGATGATGGTGGTGGTGGCCCTGGGCGACGGCCTGGACAACCAGCTGGTGCTCAACGCCATGCGCGCCGGTGCCCGGGACTTCATCGCCTACGGCTCGCGCAGCAGCGAGGTGCTCGGGCTGGTGCGCCGCCTCACCCAGCGCCTACCGCAGCTGCCGCCGTCCCGCGAGCAGGGCGAGCTGACCCTGCTCTACGGCGTGCAGCCGGATGCCGATGCCGCGCTGCTGGCGGTGCACCTGGCGTTGCAGATCCAGGCCCGCGGCCAGCGCACGCTGTACGTCGATCTGGGCGTGCCGCGCGGCGAGAGCCTGGAGCTGTTCGGCATGGAATCGTCGTTCTGCTTTGGCGATGCGCTACGGCATATCCGCCGCCTGGATTCGAACCTGATCGAAAGCGCCTTCGCCCGCCATCCCGACGGCCTGCGGGTGCTGCCCCACGGCCCGGATGACGAGGCCCTGGAGCGCTTCAGCCTCGGCGAGCTGTTCCTCTTGCTGGGCAGCCTGCGCCAGCACTTTCAGCACGTGCTGGTGAACCTCTGTGGGCAGCCGGACTGCGACGGTTTGCGCTCTTTCGCCAACCACGCCCAGCGGCTGTTCTGGTGCGTCGATCAGAGCGTACCCAACTGCCGGCGCAACCTGGCGCTGCTGGGCCTGTGGCGCAGCAAGGGCATCAAGCTCGATCACGCGCGGCTGCTGGTCGACCGTTATCAACCAGCCGTGGCACCCGGTTTGCCGGAGCTGAGCAAGACCTTCGCGCTGCCGCTCGAGGCCGGCCTGCCGCTCAGCCCGGTCACCCGGCTCAAGGCCAAGAATCAGGGCGTGCCCTTGTTCGAGTTCGCCCCCCGTGACGGCCTGACCCAGGGCCTGCTGACCCTGGCCAACGGGCTGTTCGAGCCAGGCCATGGTGCGGCAGGGCCGTTGTGGCGACGTTTGCTGAGGATTAAATGATGCCCATAGGTCCATTTGGCGGTAGTGCCACGCGAGTCGGTGTTCAGGATCTCAAGCCCGTGCTGCATCGCTACCTGATCGATGCACTGGAGGACAAGGGCGAAAACCTGCTGGAAGGCACCCGCAACTCCCTGGCGTTGTTCGTCTCGGAGCAGGTTGGCGAGTACGTCAGCCGTCGACAGATCGCCATCTCCCGCTACGAGGTGGATCGCCTGGCCGAGGAACTGGTCGATGAGCTCACCGGCTTCGGCCCGCTGGAAATCCTCCTCAAGGATGAAGGGGTCAGCGAAATTCTGGTCAATGGCCCGCACCGGGTGTTCGTCGAGCGCAACGGCGTGTTGCAGCTCAGTGACCTGCGTTTCATCGATGACCAGCACGTGCTGCGGGTCATCCAGCGCATTCTCGCGCCAGTGGGCCGGCGCCTCGACGAGTCCTCGCCGATGGTCGATGCGCGCATGCCTGACGGCAGCCGTATCAACGCGATCATTCCGCCGGTGGCGCTGGACGGCCCGTGCATTTCGGTGCGCAAGTTTCGCAAGGACATGCTGCGCAGCGCCGATCTGCTGGCCAGCAACTCGCTGGACCAGGCCATTCTCAGCTGCCTGGAGCTGATGGTCAGGCGCCGTTGCAACATCATGGTCAGTGGCGGTACCGGCACCGGCAAGACCACGTTGCTGAACATGCTCAGCCAGATGATCGACCCCCGCGAGCGTATCGTCACCATCGAAGACACCGCCGAGCTGGAGCTGCTGCACGACCATGTGGTGCGCCTGGAAACCCGGCCGCCGAACGCCGAGGGCTTCGGCCAGATCGCCGCCCGCGAGCTGGTGCGCAACGCCCTGCGCATGCGCCCGGACCGCATCGTGCTGGGCGAGATTCGCGGCGCCGAGGTGCTCGACGTGCTGACCGCCATGAACACCGGCCACGACGGCTCGATGAGCACGGTGCACGCCAACAATGCCCAGGATGCCTTGCTGCGCCTGGAAACCCTGGTCGGGTTCTCCGGCGCCAAGGTGGGCGAGCGCACCTTGCGGCAGACCATCTGCGCGGCGCTCGACGTGGTGATTCAACTGACCCGCCTGCCCGATGGCCGCCGCTGCATCAGCGAAGTGGTCGAGGTGCTCGGCTTGCGTGAGGATCAGTACGTGACCAATACCCTGTTCCGCCTCGATCGCTCGGGCAGCGGCACCTTTTGCCGCGACGCACCGAACCCGGCCGGGCACAAGTTGCGCCGTGACTGACATCGCTGCCGCAGGCAAGGGAGGACCGGGATGAACGCGTCGATGCTGCTGTGGGGGATCTGCCTGACCCTGTTGGCCCTGGGCCTGCTGATGCTGCGCAGAAGCCGCGAGCAGGCCGCCTCCGAGCAAGTGCTCCAGCGCCTGCTGGCCGATCAGCCGGAGCCGCTGCACGGGGCCTCCATCAGCCACCTGGACAAGCTGTTGCTGCGTGCCGGCTTCAGCAAGCCACGCCAGGGCCTCGGCCTGTGGCTGTTCATCTGGCTGCTGGGCGCCGTGCTGGGGTTGCTCGTCGGGCACTGGCTGGGCCTATTGATCATGCTGCTGGGGCCATTGCTCGCCGGCCGCGTGTTCATCGCGCTGCGTTACCGGCGCCGGGTGCTGCGCATGATCGAGCAACTGCCGGTATTTCTCGACCAGGTGATTCGCAGCCTCAAGTCTGGCCGTGCGCTGGGCGACGCGTTGATGTTGGCCATGGAAAACGCGCCGCAACCGCTCCAGGGGGCCATGGCGCGTACACGCCGCAACGTGCAGCGCGGCATGGCGCTGGGCGACGCGCTGCAGGACTTCGCCGACCTTTACGAGCGCGACGAATTTCAGGTGCTGGCCCTGGGCGTGCGGGTCAACCAGCGTTATGGCGGCAACAGCAGCGAGTTGCTCAACAACCTGATCCGGCTGATTCGCGAGCGTGAGCAGAGCGCTCGCCGGCTGCGTGCACTGACCGGCGAAACGCGCATCAGCGCCTACGTGATGGGTGGCCTGCCGCTGGCCCTGGCCCTGTACATCTTCATCACCAACCCGCAATTCATGTTGGGCATGTGGCAGGCGTCTTCGGGGCGCATGGTGCTGCTGCTGGCGTTCATCCTGCAGGCGGTCGGCAGCCTGGCGCTGTGGCGCATGCTGAGGAGCCTGTGATGGGCGCGTTGCTGCTGCTCAGTGCCGTGCTGCAACTGGCGCTGGCGCTGCTGTTCCTGTACCTGGCCTATGCCGATCTGCGTGCCCGGCGCCAGTTCAGCCAGCGCATGGGCACCCTGTCGCGGGTCTCGGGTGGCGGTGTGATGCGCGGCATCGGCGGCAGCTCCCTGGGCCGCCGTACCCTGAGCATGGACAGCGAAACCCTGCAGCTGCTCAACCGCCTGGGCTGGCGCAAGCGCAGCCAGCAATCGATGTTCTCGTTCATTCAACTGGGCACGCCAGTCGCGCTGCTGCTGATCGTCATCGTCGTCCAGTTGCTGATGAGCCGGCCGCCACAACCTGCCTGGTTGGCGCCGATCTTTGCCCTCGGCGTCGGTTACCTGCTGCCCAAACGCTGGCTGGCCTGGGCGGCGAAAAGTCGCCAGGAAGCCTTGGCCGAGGAAGTGACCACCTTCATCCCACTGCTGCGCATCCTCTTCGATGTCGGCATGACCGTCGAACAGGGTTTGCGGGTGCTCGCCAAGGAGGCCGATGGCATCCTGCCCAACCTGAGCGGCGAACTGCGCCAGGTGCTGGCCCGCGTCGATGCGGGGCTGGAATTGGGCCGTGAACTACGTGACATGGCGGCCACCTTGGAAGTCTACGAGGTGACCGATTGCGTGGTGATCCTCGAACAGCTTATCGTCCAGGGCGGCGGCGCCATGGCCTCGTTGTTGCGGCTCAAGGAGCTGATCGATGACCGTCATCACACGGCGCTCGAGGAAAGGGTTTCCAAACTGTCCGGCAAGATGTCCGTCATCATGATGGTGTTTCTGTTTCCGGCGTTGTTGATCGTATTGGCGGGGCCCGGCTTCATTGCCATTGTCGGTGCCCTGGGGGAGTTGAGATGAAACGTGTTGTGACCGTGGTTGGGGTGATGGGGCTGTTGGCAGGTTGCGCGAGCGGCCCGGCCCAGTCGCCCTGGCTGACCGGCAAGGCCCAGGCGACGCCGATGGCCTGTGCGCCGTTGTCTCAGGAGCAGGAGCTGGCGCTGAACCTCGCCCAGAAGACGGCCGAGGAAGGGCGTTTGCATGCGGCACTGGCCAACCTGGAGCGTTTGCCGGCCAATATGCCCCAGGCTCGCCTGGCCAAGGCGCGCATCCTGCGCTCGCTGAATCGTCCGGACGCAGGCGAACTCTACGCCAGCCTCACCCGCACCTGCCTCAAGGCCCAGGGTGAACAGGGCCTCGGCCAACTGGCCAGCGCGGCGGGGCGCTACCCCGAAGCACTCGAGCATTTGCGCCTGGCGGCCAGCCTGGACCCGACCAGTGCGTCGATCCGCAACGACCTCGGCGTGGTGTACATGAACCTCGGGCGTCTGGACGAAGCGCGTTTCGAACTGCTGACCGCACTGGAGCTCAACGAGACCGAGCAGCAGCCAGCGCTCAACCTGCTGACGCTGCTGATCTACCAGGGCATGCGCCCGCAGGCCAATGCCCTGGCCGAGCGCATGGGCTTCTCGGCAGGCCAGTTGCGCGCCGCCGAAGAGCGCGCCCAGGCGCTGCGCGGCAAGAGCGCCGCCCAGCCGACGCCTGCGGCAGCGCTCGCGCCGGCGCCTGCCGCCAAGGTGCCTGGGGCCCGGGTGAGTGCGCCAGTGCCCGCAGCACCAGCCCGCGCCGCGGCGGTTATGCCGGTGGTCGTGGCGCCGGTAAAAGCGGCACCGGTCAGCCAACCCGTGATGCCTGCCGGGCAGCCCGCTGTGGCGGCGACGCCTGCCGTGCCCGCGCCGCGGCTGTCCAACTTCCGCCCGACGCCCGTGGTGCCCTTGTCCCTGGCCAGTGCAGCATCCAGGCCGCCGGTCACGGCGCAAGCCGTCGCAGGCAGCGCCGACTCGGCTCCACGCGCCAGCACGCCGCCTGCACCTGCCGTCGCCCGCGCTGCTGTTGCACCAGCGGTGGCAGCGGCACCCGTTATCGCTCGCGCACCAGCGCCTGTCGTCGCGCCCCCTGCTGCCGCGCCTCAGCCGGCGCCTGCAGCCGCTCCAGCACCGCGTGAAGTGGCCGTGGCGCCCAAGGCGGCCAGCCCGGCAGGCGTGCCGACTCCGCCTGCTCGAGTGGTCGCCAGTGCGCCTGCTGCCACGGTGCCAGTGCGTGCCGGTATCGAAATGCGCGCGGGCCGCCTGATCGTGCCGGACGATGGTGGCTTCGTGCGCGTGGTTCCGCTCGAGGAAACGTCCGCCAGCGTCAACTGAACCCCGGCCACCGCCGGCTGCCAGGAGGAGAGCAGCATGAAAGGATTGATCATCGGCTGTGCGTTGCTGGCAGCCCTGCCGGTTGTCTGCCTGGCCGCGGACGAGGGCGGTGGCCGCCCGCTGGTGAGCACTGAGGTGCAAACCCAGACCGCTCACTGGCTGCGCCTGCAGCGTGAGGGCCGGTTGGCTTCGCCGCACCCACAGGTTTCCACCCCCGCCGAGCGGGAGCTGGCGCTGCAGCGTTGGCTCGACAGCCACAAGCATCCGATCCCGGAGTTCTTCGAACAGGATGCAGGCGGGGAACTGGGTGACTAGGCGAACGGGCCGTTCAACGCATTATTGAAGTCGTACAGCCAAACGGTCTGCACAATTTATTGATGTCATGGACGGTCGGCGTTATTCAGGCGTTTACAAACTTTACCCATGGGAAGGGTAGGACAGGGCCAATTGCGTTCTGTTATGAACGCGGGTCAGTCTCAATATCTGGGAAACGTAAAGCTTCACGGTATTTTCCGTAATGCCCAACTCGCAGGATATCTGGTAATTGGTCATTCCTTTGGCGATAAGTTGCGCAACGGCCAATTGCCGGCGTGACAACTTGTCGAAGGGCTCGGGAACGGTATCGGCGGTGGCGCTCATCTGCGCGACGTTCTTGATCGCGATGGTGGGTATCAGCTCACTGTGCATTTCATGCAGCGAAGCGGCGAGATCCTGTATCTGCTGGCGGATCTGCTGCTCCTTGAGCTTCTGCTCGACACGCTCCTGCAGGCGCTTCACCCCCGCCTCCAGCTCCTGCAGGTTCACCGGCTTCTGGTAGTAGTCGCTCACCCCGGCGCGCAGGGCAAGAATGACGTCCTGCTTGTCGGTGCTGCCGGTGAAAATGGCCGTTTCGTAGAGGCGCCCAGGCCGTCCCAGCCTGGCCAGCTCAGCCACCAGTTGCACCCCGGTAAGCCCTGGCATATGCATGTCGCTGAGCACGATGGCGATGCGCTCATCTGCCTGGAAGGCCTGCAAGGCATCGTGGGTGTTATTGCATGACGTCACCTCATAACCCAGCTGCTCGAGAAACTCGGCGAGTTCCTCGACGATATGGGGTTCGTCGTCAACGATCATTATTCGCAGGGTGTTAATGCGGTCCATGCGAAGCACTGCCTATTTAAAAGTAACCACCTGGAGAGTAGCAGCGGCGCATATCGTGTCAAAAATGATTGTTTGTACAGGTTTCGCCTAAGTCGACTTATCACTTTAGTGTTATAGGAAAAGTTTGGTCGCTTGGCTATCCTGATTTAATAACGTGCCTGTTATATCCAAAACCAGATGTCTGCCAGTGCAAAACCTGCAAATAAAAAGGGGGCGTAGGGCGCCTTCTTGGCTGTGACGGTTCGCAAGAACAGCCATTTCTCGGGAAGCGCCAGGCCGATGCGCGGCTTGGCGCGCAGCAGCAGTAGCCAGCCGACTTGCGCCAGCGCCGCGCCGATCACGCTGAACAACACATGGCTGCTGTCGCTGGCGGCGCCCAGGGCGAGCAGCATCTTCACGTCGGCGGCGCCCATCTGGCGGGTCAGGTAGCCGGGCAGCGACAGCAGGCACGCCACGCCCATCGCCAGGGCGGCGGCCTGCACGCCAGCACCGGTGAAGCTGCTGCCAAAGGCCAGCAGATGGAGCAGGGCGGCAGCGAGAGCGCCCAGGGTCAGCAGGTTGCTGATGCGCCGGTGTTGCGCATCTTGCAGTGCACAGGCAGCCAGCCAGCCGAGCAGTACGAAGTAGGCCATGGCGACAACGGGTATCCAGGGAAGAAGGGCGTGGCAGCCCGATTCATGTTGGCGGAGTTTCATCCGCCCGCGGCGCTAATCATGGTAGGTGGGCCGGACAATGCAAGTGTTCAAGGATTGGTTCAAACGTGGCGATGATCCGCATTCGCCGCTCGACACCGGCGCGCTTTCAGCGCCCCCGACACCCATATCGG
Source organism: Pseudomonas sp. G34 (assembly GCF_031119625.1). Taxonomy (GTDB): domain Bacteria; phylum Pseudomonadota; class Gammaproteobacteria; order Pseudomonadales; family Pseudomonadaceae; genus Aquipseudomonas. Next base: position 209,353 of record NZ_JAVHZV010000010.1, on the reverse strand, counting down.
CCAACAGCCCCTGCCTGAACCTGTCCATCGACGCCCTGGGGCGCGTGTTCGAGGTCTCCGGCAACCTGGCCGATCGCCTGCCGATCGCGGTTTCCCAGGTCTTGCCGCTGGAGCAGCTGCTGCACGGGCAGAGCCGTTACCTGGTCACCGACCTGGCAGCCTTCGTGCAGCAGATGCTCGATCTGTCCTTCGTTACCCGTGACGGCGGCATCCTGCATACCCGCGGCTGGCTCAAGGCCGAGGTACAGGGCTGGTCGCTGCAGGCCTTCGAGGTGGGCGATTTCCTGGCCCGGCTGCATGCCTGCGAGCAGCGCCTGCAGGTGTTCTCGCAGCTCAGCACCGTGGCGCAGGCCGTGCGCGGCACCGAGCGCGTCGAATTTCCCCGCCACATTCACGACTGGCTGGGTGCCATGGCCCAGGCCCTGCGCATGGCCTGCGTGGCCTTGGCGCTGCCGGATAGCCTGCGCGGCGGCTGGCAGGTCGTCGGTCATTACCGGGACGCCCTGACGCCGGTGTTCTGGGACGACGGCCAACACCTGCCGCGAGAGTTGCAGCACTATGCCGGCGACCAGCCGGTGCAGTGGCTGCGTGGTGATGCCGGGATGGCCGAGTGGCATGCCGCGGATTCGGTGTGGCTGGTGCCTTACGCCGATCACCAGGGCATCCGCGCCTGGCTGTTGTGCTCACCGTACGTCGCCCACCAGAGCATGCCGGAGCTCAACACCCGGGATTGGCTGGATCTTTTCGCCCATATCGCGGCGCCTTTGCTGCAGCGCCTCGACGAACAGACGCGCAAGGTGCACGGCGAGCGTGTGGATATCCTGCAGGACCTGCTCGGTACCGGCTGGTGGGAGTACGTGCCACGCAGCGGCGCCTTTCTGCTGGCGCCCTGCCTGATGCAGCGCTTCGGTTTCACCCAGGGCGCGGCGGTCACCCTGGCCGATTGGCTGGAGCTGCTCACCCTGGCCGATCGCGACGAGTTTCGCATCCGCCTGGGTGATGCCGAGCTCAGTGGCCGCGCCTTCGAGCAGGTGGTGCGCCTGCGCGATGCCGACGACGCGCTGTGCTGGTTCCGCATTCACACTCGGGTGGTCAATGCCAACGGCCAACGGCGCATCGTTGGTGCCGTGCTGGACATCAACGACATGAAGCTCAAGGAGGTCGAGGCCGACGCCGCCACCACGCGCCTGAAGAGCCTGGTCGCCAGTGCGCCGGCGGTGATCTATGTGCATCGCTACGACGAGGGCGCCTTCGTGCCGGTGTTCTGCAGCGACAGCAGCAGCGCGCTGCTGGGCTGGACCCTGGACGACTTCGTGCAGCGCAGCGTGGCTGACTTCATCCACCCCGATGACCGCGACATCTACTTCGCCCATACCCGCACCTTGCTCAGCCAGGGTGTGGCCAGCTGCCGTTACCGCTTGATCGACCGCGAGGGCCGCTACCACTGGCTGCAGGACGAGGCCAAGCTGCTGCGTGACGAGCGCGGCATCCCTATCGAGGCGGTCGGCCTGTGCCTGGACGTGACCGACGCGGCCCAGGCCGCCGAGCGAGTGCGCGAGAGCGAGGAGCGCTATCGCATCCTGGTCGAGGATTCGCCGGCGATCATCTGTCGCTATCGCCCCGACCTCACCCTGGTCTACGCCAACCGGCCGCTGGCCCAGTACCTGGACATTCGCCAGGAAAACCTGCCCGGCACCAGCCTGGCCACCTACCTGTCGGCCCAGGAGCTGACCCAGTTTCGCGAGCGCCACCGCCAGCTGACGCCCGAGGAGCCAGTCGGTACCGCGCTGGTGCGCATGGACCTGCCCGGCCGCGAGCACATCTGGTGGGTGCTGTCCGAGCGCGGGGTGTTCGACGAGCAGGGCAAGCTGCTCGAGGTGCAGGCCGTCGGCCGCGACGACACCGAGCTGCAGAAGGCCCGGCAGATGCTCAACCAGAGCGCCAAGATGGCGGTGCTCGGCGAGATGGCCACCGGGCTTGCCCATGAGATCAACCAGCCGCTCAACGTCATGCGCATCGCCCTGACCAATACCCTCAAGGGCGTGGAAAACGGCTCGGCCAACCCCGAGTACCTGAAGAACAAGCTGGGGCGTATCGAGCAGCAGATCACCCGTGCCGCGAAGATCATCAACCACATGCGCATCTTCGGCCGGCGCTCCGAGGTCGAAGACGACCTGTTCAGCCCGGACGATGCCATCGAGGGCGCCGTGACCCTGATCCGCGAGGGCGAGCTGGTGCGTGACATCGACCTGACCCTGCAGCTGTGCGGCACGCCCCAGGTGCGCGGGCATGCCGACCAGCTCGAGCAGGTGATCATCAACCTGCTGGTCAACGCCAAGGACGCGCTGCTCGGTGCCCGGGACAAGCATCCCGAACTGGAGCCCAGTATCCTGCTGCGCAGTGACTGCGAGGGCGACAAGGTGATCGTGCAGGTGCAGGACAACGCCGGGGGCATCGACCCGCTGCTGCTGGATCGGGTCTTCGACCCGTTCTTCACCACCAAACCGGTGGGCAAGGGCACGGGCCTGGGACTGTCGGTCAGTTATGGCCTGGTCAATCAGATGGGCGGCAAGCTGAGCGTGAGCAACCAGCATGGCGGCGCCTGTTTCCGCATCGAACTGCCGGTGGTCGCCAGTTGATATGAACAAATGGCTGGATACGCTGCACGCCTATTGCGCGGCTGTACTGCAGGGGGATCAGCAACTGATCGAACGGCTGCGCGCGGCCGGCTTCGATTGCCATCAAGGCAAGTGGAGCTTTCATCTGCTCGCGCTGCATGCCTGGTTGTTCGGCCAGCATGGCGCCCCCGATTACCCGACCTTTCTCAAGCAGTTGTACGCCAGCGACCTCAACCAGCGCCTGGCCCGCCAGGGCGCGCAGATCACCATCGCCGAAAACTGCGGCAAGCTCAGCGAGAGTCTGTATCGTCTGCAGCACCTGTCCTGAACAGGTGGCGGTGGCCTTCGTTGTAGAGCGCCGAGTCGGCGAAATCTTGCGCCCCCAGTACCTGGCCGACGAGGATCAGCGCGGTACGTTTGAAGCCCTTGGCGCTGACCTTCGCTTCGATATCCGCCAGGGTGCCGAGCACCCAGTCCTGATCCGGCCAGCTGGCACGGTGCACCACCGCGATCGGGCAACTGGCGCCGTAGTGCGGTAGCAGCTCGGCGACGATCCTTGCCAGGTGCTGCACGCCCAGGTGAATCGCCATGGTCGCGCCGTGACGGGCCAGGTCATGCAGCTGTTCGCCGGCGGGCATCGGCGACTTGCTGGCGTAGCGAGTGAGGATCACCGTTTGCGCTACGTCTGGCAGGGTCAGCTCGCTTTCCAGCAGCGCCGCGCAGGCTGCCGTGGCGGTGACGCCGGGAATGATCTCGAAGGGGATGGCCAGTGCACGCAAATGACGAATCTGCTCGCCGATGGCGCCATACAGCGACGGGTCGCCGGAATGCACCCGGGCCACGTCCTCGCCACGCGCGTGGGCGGCGCGCAGCAGGGCGACGATCTCATCCAGATGCAATTCGGCGGTGTTCACCACCTGGTTGGCCTGATGCCCGTCGAGCAGCGCTTCCGGCACCAGCGAGCCGGCGTAGAGAATCACCGGGCAGCTGCGGATCAGGCGCTGGCCCTTGACGGTGATCAGCTCGGGGTCGCCAGGGCCGGCGCCGATGAAATAGACGGTCATGGGGTTCCTGAATGTGAGGGCAAGGCGGCAGTGCTCGAGCGTGATCCAGCCTAGCGGTGAACACGGGCGACAGCCACGGTGGCAGCGGCGCTCTTGCGCTTGGTTATCCACAGGCGAGCGGGTTGGCCGCTCAGCTGTTCGGCCAGGGCCAGGGCGCTGGCTTCGGCCACGCCAGGCGTGCCGGTCACCTGTAACGCCTTGGCCGAGGTTTCGCTCAGGCGCCCATGGTAACCCGCCAATACCTCGGCGGGCAGGAAGCGGATCGGCAGGTTCAGGTGCGCGGCCAACCGTTGCAGGCCTGGCTCATCCGCCTTGTGGGCGCTGCTGGCCAGGGCCGCCAGCTCGGCCGGGTTCGAGCCGTGCTCGGCCAGCGTGCTGTCGAGCAACGCCAACAGCTCATCGAGCGAGCAATCGCGCCGGCAACCCAGGCCGGCGACGAGGGTCGGGCGCTCGCTCATGCGCCCTGGCGATTGCGCCGGTAGAACCAAGCAGCGGCCAGGCCCAGCGCCGCCCAGAACGCCGCATTGGTGAATAGCGAGGCAAGGATGAACTGCTGCTCCAGTGCTTCGGGCGCCAGGCTTGCATGCACCTCGGGCTGCGGTGCGCCGACCACATGCGGCAGGGCGAGAATCATCACACCGAGAATGCGCAGCATCCAGTTGCTGCCGAACGCCAGCAACGCCAGGCCAGCGGCGGTCGATGCCGCGGTGCCGATCCACCAGTACTGGCGCAGCAGCAGTTCTGCCGCAGCGGTACCTGGCAATTCCGGCGGCAAGCCGCTGGCCGGCGCCAGCACGAAGGTGGCGAAACCGGCCAGGCCCCAGAGCAGGCCCTGCCAGGTTTTCTCGGGGGCGCGCAGGGTGAACAGGCCGGCGAGCATCAGCGCAAAGCCGACGGCTACCACGAGGTTGCTCAGGCCTGTGGATAACAGCCGCTGCCAGCCGTCCTGCGGTGCCCAGGCTTCGCCATCGTGGCTGTGGCCGCCTGCGGCGTCGTGCCCGTGGGCGGCGTTGGCCTCGTGGTGGTGTTCGATGGCGGCAGGCTCGCCGACCTCGAAGCTTTCCGCCTGCAGAATCAGCGGGGTTACCCACAGGCTCTGCAGCAGCGTCAGTACGATGGCGGCGAGCAGGCCGGCGAAACCGGCGGTCTGGGCGATGCGCTTGATCATTCTGGCGTCCTCAGTGGCACGGGAACGCGGCGCTATGCCGGGTATCGTGGGCGGCGTTGTGCAGGGCTTCGACGTGGGAGAAGCCGGCGAAGAAAATCAGCACGGCGCCCAGCACGCAGCTGCCGACGGCGAGCAGGATACGTTGCGACAGGGGCAGCGCGGAGGCGCTGGAAGTGGAAAGGACGCTGCTGGACATGATCGTAGACCTCAGGGGGTAAACGGCACAGCAGGACACGGCGAGACTACCCGCACGGGCGGGCGATAGTCGGCGCGTGCCCGCCCACCGCGGGTTGCCAAACAGAGGATTCAGGCCGGTCTCCGGGCTCACGACGATCACCTGGCGGTGATAAGGATCGGCCTTCCCATGCCTGCGCACAGTGGCCAAAACGATCCTGGCATTCGCTTACCGTTGCGGGGGCAGCGCCGGACTCGAACCGGCTTCCCGTTTCACCTCACGCGCGGCGGCGTGAGACACCTGAAACAACCGGGCAAGAACACCACGAAGCAGGCAGAGCGTCAATATGCTGTAGGTTGCGCCGCGATTGACCCTGCCTCGGCCTCTGCGTAGCCTTGCGGTGTTCGAGGTTCTCCATGGGTTGCCATGGAGCTAAGAGGGAACACGGAATGCCGTGGCTGCCCCCGCAACTGTGAACGACTGAATCCTTTTCAAGGCCACTGCGATGACGCGGGAAGGCGAAGGAATCGCGCTATGCGCCAGTCGCAAGCCAGGAGACCTGCCTCGATAACGCTTTCGACAACCGGGCGGGGTGATCCGGTGATGCCTTCGCGCCAGCCTGCTCGCGCCTGCCATCCTATCGCCCGCTCGCCGTTTATGCAGACGCCAGGGGCCATCATGAAAACGCTCGCCAAACTTCCCGTCACCATCGTCACCGGCTTTCTCGGTGCCGGTAAGACCACCTTGCTGCGCCACATGCTGGAAAACGCCGAGGGCCGGCGCATCGCGGTGATCGTCAACGAATTCGGCGAACTGGGCATCGACGGTGAAATCCTCCAGCAGTGCACCATCGGCTGCAGCGAGGAAGAGGCCAACGGCCGGGTTTATGAGTTGGCCAACGGCTGCCTGTGCTGCACCGTGCAGGAAGAGTTCTTCCCGGTGATGCGCGAGCTGGTGGAGCGCCGTGGCGACCTCGACCATATCCTCATCGAAACCAGCGGCCTGGCCCTGCCCAAACCGCTGGTGCAGGCCTTCAACTGGCCGGAAATTCGCAACGCCTGCACCGTCGATGCGGTGATCACCGTGGTCGACAGCCCGGCGGTAGCGGCCGGCACCTTCGCGGCTTTCCCCGATCAGGTCGACGCCCAGCGCAAGCTCGACCCCAACCTCGACCATGAGTCGCCGCTGCATGAGCTGTTCGCCGACCAGCTGGCCAGCGCCGACCTGGTGATCCTCAACAAGGCCGACCTGCTGGATGCCGATGCGTTGGCCGCGGTGCGCGCCGAAGTGGGCGAAGAGCTGCCGCCGGCGGTCAAGGTGGTCGAGGCCCACGGCGGCTCGCTGCCGCTCAATGTGCTGCTGGGCCTGAACAGCGAGACCGAGCTACATATCGAAGGCCGCAAGACCCACCACGACAACGAGGATGAAGACCACGATCACGACGAATTCGACTCGTTCCACGTGGAACTACCGGAAACAGACGAGGCGCGCCTGTTGAGCGCACTGAAGGAAGTCGTCGGCAAACACGGCATCCTGCGGGTGAAAGGTTTCGTCGCGGTGCCGAACAAGCCCATGCGCTTGCTGCTGCAGGGCGTTGGTCAGCGCTTCGACAAGCATTTCGACCGCGCCTGGAAGCCTGACGAAGCCCGGGTGACTCGCCTCATCGTGATCGGCCAGGCGCTCGATCACACGGCGATCACGGCCGAGCTGAAAGCGGCGCTGGCGTAACCGGCGCCCGTCATGCACCTGCTGCGTACCCAGCCCGGCCAGTCGCTGCCGGCCGACAGCATCGCCGACCTCGGCCAGACCCCCGCCGAGCTGGTGGTGCTGTGCACCGGCGATTCGCACCTGTCGCTGCTGGCCGAAGTTGCCCGCCATCTGCCCGAGGATTACCCCAGCCTGCGCCTGGCCAGCCCGGCGCAACTGGGCAACAACGCCTCGGTGGACTTCTACGTCGAGCAGGTGCTCAGGCACGCCAAGGTCATCATGATTTCCGTGCATGGTGGCGTCAGCTACTGGCGCTACGGTATCGAGCGGCTGGTGGAGCTGGCGGGGCAGGGCAAGACGCTGATCCTGGTGCCGGGCTGCGATAACCCCGACCCCGAGCTCACGGCGCTGGGCAACGTGACCGCCGAGGATGCCGAGCGGCTCTGGCAGTACCTGCGCCAGGGCGGGGTGGATAACGCACGGCAGTTCTTCAACTGCATCGCCGAGCGCTACCTGGGCCGTGACTACCGTTGGCAGCCGCCGCACCCGCTGCCGCGGGTCGGCCTGTATCACCCACGGCCGGGCAATGCCACGCTGCAGGACTGGCGCGCCGACTGGCAGGCCGATGCACCGGTGGCCGCGTTGCTGTTCTATCGCACCCATGTGCAGGCGGCCAACACCGCCTTCGTCGACACCTTCTGCCAGCGCCTGCAGGCCCAGGGCCTCAACCCGTTGCCCATCGCCGTGGCCAGTCTCAAGGAGGCGGCCTGCATGGCCCAGGTCGAGAGCTGGCTCGACGAAGTGGGCGCCAGCGTGATCATCAACACCACCGGTTTTGCCCAGTCCAACCCGGAGTCGCCCCAGGCGCGGCCGTTCCGCCGTGACGTGCCGGTGCTGCAGGCGCTCTGTGCGCTGGACAGCGAGGAGCAATGGCAAGGCAACGCCCAGGGCCTCGGCCCCCGCGACCTGGCCATGCATATCGCGCTGCCGGAACTGGACGGCCGGCTGATCACCCGGCCGATCAGCTTCAAGGGCCTGGCCTTTCGCAGCGAGCGCAGCCAGAGCGATGTGGTCTGTTACCGCGCGCACCTGCCCGGCATGGATTTCGTCGCCGAACTGGCGCGCCGTCAGGCCGATTTGCAGCGCCTTCCGGCTGTGGATAAGCGCATCGCCCTGGTACTGGCCAACTACCCGACCCGCGACGGCCGTATCGGCAACGGCGTCGGCCTGGATACGCCAGCGGCGGCACTGAATATTCTCCAGGCCCTGCAGCAGCAGGGGTATCCGGTCGAGGCGCTGCCGGACAGCGGCACGGCGCTGATCCACCAGCTGCTCGGCGGCGTGACCAACGATCTCGACAACCTCGACCTGCGGCCCTGCGCGCAAAGCCTGGTGCTGGACGACTACCAGCATTTCTTTGCCACCCTGCCCGAAGCCAATCGCCAGGCGGTGCTGGAGCGCTGGGGCTCGCCCGAGAACGATCCGATGTTCCGCGCAGGCCGGCTGATGATCGCCGGCCTGCGTTTTGGCCTGACCTTCGTCGGCATCCAGCCGGCCCGTGGCTATCAGGTCGATGCCGCGGCGGTCTATCACGACCCGGATCTGGTGCCGCCGCACGGCTACCTGGCCTTCTATTTCTGGATGCGCCAGGTATACGAGGCCAATGCGGTGATCCACGTCGGCAAGCACGGCAACCTGGAGTGGTTGCCGGGCAAGAGCGTCGGCCTGTCGGAAAGCTGCTGGCCGACGGCAATTCTCGGTGCGCTGCCGAATATCTACCCGTTCATCGTCAACGACCCCGGCGAAGGTGCCCAGGCCAAGCGGCGCACCCAGGCGGTGATCATCGACCACCTGATGCCGCCGCTGACCCGTGCCGAGAGCTACGGCCCGCTGCGTGACCTGGAGCGGCTGGCCGACGAGTACTACGACGCCAGCCAGCTCGACCTGCGCCGCGCCAGTGAGCTGCGTGGCGAGATTCTGCACAAGGTGCGCGAGGCCAGCCTCGACCGTGAGCTGGGCCTGCAGCTCAATGACGACCCCGCCAGTTGGCTGCCGCAACTCGACGCCTACCTGTGCGACCTCAAGGAGTCGCAGATCCGTGATGGCCTGCATGTGTTCGGCGAATCGCCGAGCGGCACCCTGCGCCGCGATACCTTGCTGGCGCTGCTGCGCATTCCGCGTGGCGACGGGCAGGGCAGCAATGCCAGCCTGCTGCGCGCGCTGGCCGATGATCTGGCCCTTGACTTCGACCCCCTCGATTGCGAGATGGCGGCGCCGTGGATGGGCCCGCGTCCGGAGATTTTGGCTGATCTGAGCGATGAGCCCTGGCGCAGTTTTGGCGACACCCGTGAGCGACTCGAGCTGTTGGGCTTGCGACTGATCGAAGGTGGCGAATCTGTCGGCCCGATCAGTGAAACGGTGCTGCACAGCCTGCGCAGCCATATCGCGCCGTTGCTGGATGCTTGTGGCGATGCCGAGATGCACGGTCTGCTCGACGCCCTCGATGGCCGCTTCGTGCCCTCCGGCCCCAGTGGTGCGCCGAGCCGTGGGCGCCTCGATGTGCTGCCGACCGGGCGCAATTTCTACTCCGTGGATGTGCGCAACCTGCCCACGCCCACCGCCTGGCGCCTCGGCGTGCAGGCCGCCGACCGCTTGCTCGAACGGCACCTGCAGGATCAAGGCGACCACCTGCGCCAGCTTGGCCTGTCGGTGTGGGGCACCGCGACCATGCGCACCGGCGGCGACGATATCGCCCAGGCCATGGCGCTGATGGGCGTGCGCCCGATTTGGCAGGCCGGCAGCGGGCGGGTCGAGCGTTTCGAAGTGCTGCCCCTGGAGCAGCTCGGTCGCCCGCGTGTCGACGTGACCCTGCGGGTATCCGGGTTCTTCCGTGATGCCTTCGCCAATCTGATCCGCCTGTTCGACGATGCCGTGCAGACGGTCGCCGATCTGGACGAGGCGCCGGACATGAACCCGCTGTCCGCCCGGGTCTGGCAGGAAGCCCTGACGCTGCAGGATGGCGGGCTGGACGAGCTCGAGGCACGGCGCCAGGCCGGCTGGCGGATCTTCGGCTCCAAGCCCGGCGCCTATGGCGCCGGCGTGCAGAACGCCATCGAAGAACGCCTGTGGGAAAACCGCGCGGACCTGGCCGAGGTGTACCTGAACTGGGGCGGCTACGCCTACGGCAAGGGCGCGGAGGGCGCGCCGGCCCGCGAGCAGTTCGCCGAGCGCCTGGAGCGCATGCAGGCGGTGCTGCACAACCAGGACAACCGCGAGCACGACATCCTCGATTCCAACGACTACTACCAGTTCCAGGGCGGCATGCTGGCGGCCGTGGAAACCCTGCGTGGTGGCAAGGTGGCCAGCTACTTCGGTGACAACAGCCAGCCCGACACCCCGCGCATCCGCACCCTCAAGCAGGAGCTGGGGCGGGTGGTGCGCGCCCGCGCGGCCAACCCCAAGTGGATCGAGGGCATGAAGCGCCACGGCTACAAGGGCGCCTTCGAACTGGCCGCGACCATCGACTACCTGTTCGCCTTCGACGCCACCAGCGAGCTGGTCGACGACCACCAGTACGCCCTGCTCACCGACGCCTACCTGATGGACAGAGGCACCCGCGATTTCATCCAGCAGCACAACCCCGGCGCCCTGCAGGATATTATCGAGCGCCTGCTCGAAGCCCAGCAACGCGGCCTGTGGCAGAAGCCGGGCGAGTACCGTGAAGCCCTGGAAAACCTGCTGCTCGATAGCGAAGAAAGCTGAGGTCTGTTGGCGCGTTGGCCGGAAAGTGGCGCTAGCGGCCGTAAGACCTCTATCTGTGGGAGCGGGCCATGCCCGCGAAAATAATGGACATAGCCCATTCCTCCAGAATTAGCCCGCTAGCATTACCGAGTTGCTTGTGCGCTCGGTTCCGCTCTGGCGAGCGGGTTTCTTTTGGCATTGCCCCAAAAGAAACCAAAAGGTCTAGCCCCGACATCCGGCCCCGGCTTCGCCGGGGTTCCCTCGCTTCATCATTGTTCCGAGGGCCCGCCGCGAAGGGCCATCCTTGGCCCATCGCGGCTCTCGCGACATCCATGTCGCTCAACCCTCTCCACAACGATTCCACTCGGCCTCCTGAAGGGGCGATTGGCGTCGTCAGTTACTTTTGCACAAGAAAGACATTACAAAGCCAGCGATGACCGCCAGCTCTTGCCTTGAAGCTTCCTTCGGCGTTTTTTCGGTTTTACAAGTCGCCTCGGTTGCCCTGACCTGACCTTGGGTTTAGCCTAACCGTCCATTCCCCTGCGGAGTTTCGTCCAATGCGCCAGTAATGCCGTCGTGCTCGCACGACCTGTGATCTTTCGTCGTGGCCTTGTGCCGCGCGTTTTCACGGCATTGCCTGGAGTCATTCATGACGAACTCGCCTGTTATCGCGCTCGAGCGCGTGTCCTTTCATTTTTCCAACGGCCAGCCGCTGTTCGATGAACTGAGCGAAACCTTCGATACCCGGCACACCGGCCTGGTGGGGCGCAATGGCGCCGGCAAGAGCGTGCTCGGCCGTCTGCTCGCCGGGCGCTTGCAGCCGAGCGCAGGGCGCATCACCGGGCAGGCGCAGGTCGCCTATCTGCCTCAGGATATCGAGGTGGCCGATGGAACGCGGGTGGTCGACCTGCTGGGTTTTGCTGCGCCGTTCGATGCGCTGGGTCGCGTCTCTGCAGGCTGCATGGACGAGGACGATGTCGAGACGCTCGAAGGCCGCTGGGATATCGCCGAGCGTCTGCACGCGGCGTTGCGCGACGAGGGCCTTGGTCACCTCTCCCTGCAAACCCCGGCCGCCATGCTCAGCGGCGGCGAGCGCACGCGGGTGGTGCTGCTTGGCATGTTTTTCAGCGGCGCCGACCTGCTGATTCTCGATGAGCCCAGCAACCACCTGGATCAAGCCAGCCGTCAGCGTCTGTATGAGCGCCTGCAGCAGTGGCCGGGAGGCCTGCTGGTGATCAGCCATGATCGGCAACTGCTCGACGGCATGCAGCGTATCGTCGAACTGTCGCCAGGCGGGCTGCGCGGCTACGGCGGCAATTACAGCGTCTACCGGGACGCTCTGTTACGTGAGCGACAAGCCGCCCAGCATGCATTGGGGCATGCCCGTACCGAACGCAAACGGGGCGAGCGGGCGTTGCAGGCACAGCAGCAGCGCCAGCAGCGTAGAGCTGCCAACGGAGCGCGAGGCGCACGGGACAGCAACCAGGCGCCAATCCTCCTGGGTCAGCAGAAGAGCCGTAGCGAGAACAGCGCCGGCCGTTTGCAGCAGCGCCTGCAAGAAGCTCGTAGCGGGCTCGATGGCGCGGTGCGTGAGGCCGCCGCGCAGGTCGATGAGAACCAGGGAATCCAGCTGCATGGCGGTGCTGTAACCCTGCCCGAGGGCAAGCGGGTGTTGAGCCTGCGCGCTGTGCAAGCGCCGTTCTCGGCTGCCAGCCTGCCGGATATCGACCTGTTCGGCCCACGCCGGCTGGCGATCACCGGGCCCAACGGTTGTGGCAAGTCGAGCGTACTGGCGATGCTCGCCGGTAGGCTATCAGCCGTTGCCGGAGCGTGTCGGGTCGAGGTGCCGCTGGCCTACCTGGATCAACAACTGTCCTGCCTGCCCGCGGCGCAAAGCGCGCTCGAGCACTTGCGCCGGTGCAACCACGGGTTGCCCGAAGCGCTGGCCCGCACTCGGCTGATGCACCTGGGACTGGATGCTCATCGGGCGTTGCTGCCCTGTGCACGGCTCAGTGGTGGTGAACGCCTGAAGCTGGCGCTGGCCGGGGTGATCGATAGCGAGCCGGCGGCGCCGCTGTTGCTGCTCGACGAGCCCGACAACCATATCGATCTCGATTCGCTGTTGGCCGTCGAAACCATGCTGCGCGACTACCGTGGGGCGCTGATCGTGGTCTCCCACGACGCGGCCTTCATCGAGGCATTGGCGATCACCGATCGCCTGCAGTGGACGGCGCAGGGTTGGCAGTACCAGAGGGCGTGATCGATGGGCTGTCGTAGCCTGGGTCGAGCGTAGCGACACCCGGGAAGTGCGCCCCTGGGTATCGCTGCGCTCAACGCCAGGCTACCGGTGGTCAGACCAAGTGGCGCATACGGATGGCAGCGTCCACCAGCATGCGCTCGGTGCCCGCCCAGCCGAGGCAGCCGTCGGTGATCGATACACCGTAGCGCAACTCGCCGCCAAGGCTCTGGGCACCGTCGAACAGGTGGCTTTCGATCATCACCGCACGCAGGGCGCCGTCGCCGGCCAGGCGCTGGTCAAGCACGTTGCTCAGTACCTCGGGCTGGCGCAGCGGGTTCTTGCCGCTGTTGGCATGGCTGCAGTCGACCATGATCCGCGGCGCGATGCCCTGGCGCTGCAGTTCGGCGCGGGCGGTGGCGACACTGGCGGCGTCGTAGTTCGGCCCCGCGTGGCCGCCGCGCAGCACCAGGTGGGTGTCCGGGTTGCCGTGGGTGTGCACCAGTGCCGGGCGGCCATGGCCATCGACGCCGAAGTGCTGATGGGCATGGGCTGCCGAGCGCATGGCGTCGCAGGCGATGCCGAGGCTGCCGTCGGTTCCGTTCTTGAAGCCCACCGGCATTTCCAAACCGCTGACCAGCTCGCGATGCACCTGGGATTCACTGGTGCGTGCGCCGATCGCCGCCCAGCCGAGCAGGTCGTCGAAGTAGCCGGCCACCAGTGGCTGGAGGATCTCGCTGGCCAACGGCAGGCCCAGCTCCAGCAGCCTGAGCATCAATTTGCGCGAGCGGCGCAGGCCTTCGGCCATGTCGCCGCTGCCATCCAGCGCCGGGTCGTAGACCAGGCCCTTCCAGCCCACCGTGGTGCGCGGTTTCTCGACGTAGGCGCGCATCACCAGCAGCAGGCGATCACCCACCCGCTGGCTGAGGGCGGCCAGGCGCTCGGCGTATTCGAGTACCGCTGCATCGTCGTGCAGGGAGCAGGGGCCGACCACCACCAGCAGGCGCGGGTCGTGACCGTCGAGAATGGCGCGGATCGAGTGGCGCTGTTGCTGCACCTGGCGGGCAAGGGCCGCGGAGAGGGGCAGTTCTTCGCGCAACTGGCTGGCGGTTGGCAGTGGCGAGGTGTGGCGGCGGCTCGGCTGGGCGACCAGGTGCAGGTCGGCGGCTTTGGCGGTGGAGCGGGAGTTGACGGCTACGGACATGGTGATTTCCTCGGCCGGCGCGGACATTACCGCGCGCGGCGCACTATCTGGCTCGATGGGATGTTCGATTGAGTGGTTGAGCGGCGTGAGCGCCGATAAATCGCCAGCTGTAGCGGTAATAGGTTTGGTAGGTGGTGTAGGCGGTCATGGTGAAATCCTCTGTGAACAATCGATGTGCCGGAAAAAACAAAACCCCCGGTCGGGAGGCCGACCGGGGGTTTCGAGAAACTGTCTGGTGGCGACCCTGGGTTACTAGGGCGCCTGTGGGGTATCAGGCGCGCCTGTAGCTAAACCAATACCCATAAAAATACGAAGCTGCAGCGACCACCGATGCCTGGGCACGCGCGATCACGATGCAGGCTGCATCGAGGCGGGTGGCGTTCAGGATCAGGGATGTGGACATGTGCGGCTCCGTTGAATGGCTCGAAAGTAATCCAGGGTGTGTGTGATTGCAAGCGTCGGTAGTGAATGGACTCTGTTATTCCAAGAGGTACAAGGGGTTATGTGGGAGCGGGCGGGGACGCCCAGTCCATGCCCGCGATTCGCGCGCATGGCGCGCTCCCACAGTCACTGAGTCGTAATCAGGTTTCCTGCCGACCGATCCATTTGCCCACCTGCGGTGCTTCATAGCCATCGATCGCTGCCAGCAGCGCGTCGATATCCTGCTCGACGATCAGCATCTCGCGGTGCGGCGCCTTGACGAAGGCTTCGTCGACCATGTGATCGAGAAACCCGGCGAGGCGGTCGTAGTAGCCGTTGATATTGAGCAGCGCGCAGGGCTTCTGGTGGTGGCCGAGTTGTGCCCAGGTCCACACCTCGAACAATTCTTCCAGGGTGCCGACGCCGCCGGGCAGGGCGATGAAGCCGTCCGACAGGTCGGCCATCAGCGCCTTGCGCTGGTGCATGGAGTCGACGATACGCAGGTCATCGAGGCCGGTATGGGCCACCTCCTTTTCCCACAGCGAGCGCGGGATTACGCCGATCACCTCGCCGCCTGCCTCCAGCGCGGCGTTGGCCACCGCGCCCATCAGGCCGACGGAGGCGCCGCCGTACACCAGGCCGATGCCGGCCTTGGCGAGGGTTTGGCCGAGGCGGGTAGCCGCCTGGAGATAGACGGGATTGGTGCCCGCATTGGAACCGCAGAAAATGCACAGGCGCATCTGAGTCTCCCTGGATGAATCGCACGCGACAGCATCGCTAAACCGCCGACCATAGCAGAACAGCGGGGTGGGATTCGACCGCCCGCTGCTACAATGGCGGCTTTGCCCAGCCGGATTGCGCCATGACCGATAACGCCCACTTCCCCCTTGCCGCCGTGGTCGGCGCCGACGCGCTGAAGCTGGCGCTGTGCCTGGTGGCGGTCGATCCGGCGATTGGCGGCGTGCTGATCGAAGGCCCGCGCGGCATGGCCAAATCGACCCTGGCGCGCGGCCTGGCCGCGCTGCTGGAAAGCGGCGTTTTCGTCACCCTGCCGCTGGGCGCCAGTGAAGAGCGCATCGTCGGTACGCTCGACCTGGACGCCGCACTGGGTGAGAGCCGTGCGCAGTTCTCGCCCGGGCTGCTGAGCAAGGCCGATGGCGGCGTGCTGTACGTCGATGAGGTCAATCTGCTGCCCGATCACCTGGTCGACCTGCTGCTCGATGCGGCGGCCAGCGGCGTCAACCATGTCGAGCGCGATGGCATCTCCCACCGCCACGATGCGCGCTTCATTCTGATCGGCACCATGAATGCAGAAGAGGGTGAACTGCGCCCGCAACTGCTCGACCGCTTCGGTCTCAACCTGGCGCTGGATGGCCAGCCGCAGCCGGGCGCGCGGGCCGAGATCGTCCGTCGTCGCCTGGCCTTCGATGCCGACCCGCAAGGCTTTATCGCCACCTGGGCTGGGCAGCAGCAGGCATTGGCCGAGCGCTGTGTGCAGGCGCGTGCCCGGGTGGCGAGTATCCCTCTCGATGACAGGGCGCTGGAGGCGATCACCGGGCGCTGCTTCGAGGCCGGTGTCGATGGCCTGCGCGCTGACCTCGTCTGGCTGCGCGCCGCCCGTGCCCATGCCGCCTGGCGCGGCGCTGAAGCCATCAGCGAGGAGGATATCGAGGCCGTGGCCGACTTCGTGCTGCGCCATCGGCGGCGCCACACGCCGCCGCAGCAGCAGCAGGCGCAACCGCCGGCCAGCCCGCCGCCTCAGGCGCCGAGCGAACAGCCAGCAGCAGGCGAGGGCCATTGGGGCGAGCTGCCGGCGCAAGCGCAAACTACCGGCGAGCGCCGTGAGCCGCCGCGCTGGGCAAAAAAGCCCTAGGCATTCCCCCGCGCGCCAAGGCGGGGACGGATGCCAGACCCACACCAGGCAAACACTCAGGCGGGCACAGCGGTGCCAGGCGCTCGGGCGACAGCGGGGCCATCGATTGGCTCGCCACCTTGCTGCAAGGCAAACCCAGGCGCCGCGCCGATCTGCAGCGCCGGCCGCGCAGCAACGCACCCACC
Organism: Pseudomonas sp. G34; assembly: GCF_031119625.1. GTDB lineage: Bacteria > Pseudomonadota > Gammaproteobacteria > Pseudomonadales > Pseudomonadaceae > Aquipseudomonas. The sequence continues at coordinate 192,962 of NZ_JAVHZV010000010.1, read as the reverse complement.
CAGCTGTGGCTGATCGTCGTCGACGCTTCGGCCTCGACCCGCCGCCATGGCGCCTTGAGCAAGGCCAAGGGCTTGCTCGCCGAACTGTTCGAGCGTGCTTATCGGGACCGTGCGCGTATCGCCGTACTCGACGCCCATGGCGCCCAGCCGCAGTGGCACTGGCAGGGCCAAAAGGCATCCGGCGCGCTGCAGCAGTGGTTGCGCGAACTCGGCGCTGGCGGTGGCAGCCCGTTGATCCCCGCCTTGCAGCAGGCCCACGACTGGCTGCAGCGTCGCCAGCGCCTCAAACCTGGGGAGCAGCAACGCCTGCTGGTGATTACCGACGGGCGCCTGCGCGAATGGCCAACGCTCCCCACCAGCCCGTGCCCGGCGACCCTGGTGGATATCGAATGCGCGCCGATCCGCCTGGGGCGCGCCGTGCAGCTGGCGGACGAGCTCGGTGCGGACTACCAGCATATCGATGCGCTGCCCCAACCATCGCGGCGCTGAGCGTTTCCTCGCCGACAAGGCGTTGACGTAGACTGCTGGGCTCACTCAGTTACAGGGCCTTTCCTCGATGCACACCCTCGACCAATTGCGCGCCGGCCAGCTCAAGGGCATCAGCCGCCTCGATCTGTCCGCGTCGCTCACGCAGTTTCCCGAGGAAATATTCGACCTGGCCGACAGCCTGGAGGTGCTCAACCTGAGTGGCAACCAGTTGAGTGACCTGCCGCAGGACTTGCACCGGTTGCATCGGCTGCAGGTGCTGTTCTGCTCGAACAACAATTTCGAGCATGTGCCGGAGTCGGTGGGCCGCTGCCAGTCGCTGCGCATGGTCGGCTTCAAGTCCAACCGCATCCGCGAGCTGTCTGCCAGGGCGCTGCCGCCGCGCCTGCGCTGGTTGATCCTGACCGACAACTGCCTGGGAACCCTGCCCGACGAGCTGGGTGACTGCACTGATCTGCAGAAGCTGATGCTCGCCGGTAATCGCTTGCGTGAGTTGCCGGCGAGCCTGGCGCGACTGCACAAGCTGGAGCTGCTGCGCATCGCTGCCAATCAGCTAGCCGCCTTGCCGGAGTTCCTGCTGCAACTGCCCAGCCTGGCGTGGCTGGCCCATGGGGGAAACCCGTTCGAGGTTGACGCGCCCGCGTCGGGCACGCCTGACGTGCGCTGGGCCGATCTGCAAATCGGTGAGGTGCTGGGGCAGGGCGCGTCCGGGATCATTCACCGCGCGGATTGGCAGCGGGCCGATGGCCAGCGCGAGGCCGTGGCCCTGAAGCTGTTCAAGGGGCAGATGACCAGCGATGGCACGCCGCAGAGCGAAATGGCCGCGTGCCTGACCGTGGGGCAGCATGCCAACCTGATCGGCGCGATTGGTCGCGTGGTCGAGCACCCGCAGGGTCAGCAGGGCTTGCTGCTGAGCCTGGTCGAGCCGCGCTTCGGCATCCTGGCCGGGCCGCCGAGCCTGCAAAGCTGCAGCCGCGATAGCTACCCGAGCGACTGGCGCCTGCCGTTCGACCAGGCCCTGCGGGTGGCCAGCGGGATCGCCTCGGCGCTGCGCCACCTGCACGCCCGTGGCGTGACCCACGGCGACCTGTATGGCCATAACATCCTGATCGACGACATCGGCCATGCGCTGCTTGGCGACTTTGGCGCGGCGTCCTTCCTGCCCGCTGACGCGCCATCTCAGCAGGGGTTGCTGCAACGTATCGAGGTGCGCGCGTTTGGCATCCTGCTCGAGGAGTTGCTACAGCGCTGCGAGGTGCCGGGCGAGCATGCCGCGCAGTTGGCCGAGCTGGTGCGGCGTTGCCAGCAACCGGAGGTTGGCGCCCGCCCGGGCTTCGACGAGATCGTCAGCACCTTGGCAGCGCTGCGCCTAAACGAGTAACCCGACGGTCAGGTCATCGGCTCATCCAGCGAGCGCTTCGACGACTCCGGCAGCGACAGGCCGCCGGCCAGGGCCAGCAGGGCGATGGCGATCAGGTAGTAGGCCGGCGACATGCGGTTGCCGGTCGCCTCGATCAGCCAGGTGGCGACCAGCGGCGCGGTGCCGCCGAACACCGTGTAGGCCAGGTTGTAGGTGAACGCCGAGGCGGTGTAGCGCACCCGGGTGGGGAATTGCTCGGAGAGCAGCACCGCTGTCACCACGCCGCAGATCACCGCGCCGACGGCCAGCAACATGGCGCCTATGGCAGAAGCCAGCAGGGTGCCCGAAGCGGCCAGGGTGAAGGCTGGATACACCGCGACGATCAGCGCGATGCCGGCAGTCAGGATGGTGCGCCGGCGGCCGACGCGATCCGAATAGCGGCCCACGAAGGGGCACAGCAACGCGGCGAACAGCAATGCCATCAGGCTGGCGAGCAGGGCCGTCGGCCGTGCCGCGCCACCGACCACCTGCATGTAGGTGGTCAGGTAGGTGGTGAACATGTAGAACGACAGCGCCGTGGCGGAGATGAACGCCGACAGGCACAGCACGGTGGCGCCGTGTTCGCGCAGGGTTTCGCGCAGCGGCGAATGTTCGGGGTGGGCTTGTGCCGCCAGGGCCTGGAAGGCCGGCGACTCGTCCAGGCGCAGGCGCATGTACAGGCCGACCAGGCCCAGCGGTGCGGCGATCAGGAACGGCACGCGCCAGCCCCAGGCCTGCATCTGCGCTTCGTCCAGCCAGAAGCCCATGCCGAACACCAGCCCGGCTGCGCAGGCGAAGGCCGCGAAGGTGGACACCGGCACGAAGCTGCCATAGCGGGCCTTCTGCTCGGTGGGTGCATGCTCCATCACGAAGGCGCAGGCACCGGCGTATTCACCACCGGCGGAGAAGCCTTGCAGGCAGCGCGCCAGGGCCAGCAGCAGCGGGGCGACCAGGCCGATGCTGGCGTAGGTGGGCAGCAGGCCGATCAGGGTGGTGGCGCCGGCCATCAACAGCACGGTGATCGACAGCACACGCTTGCGGCCGATACGGTCACCGAGAATGCCGAAGACGATGCCGCCCAGCGGGCGCAGGGCGAAGGACACGGCGAACACCGCGAAGGTTTGCAGCAGCGCCAGGGTCGGGTTGCCGGGTGGGAAGAACAGCGAGGCGATGGTCACGGCGAGAAAGCCGTAGACCGCGAAGTCGAACCATTCGACGAAGTTGCCGATGGCCGAGGCGGCGATCACCTTGCGCAAGGTACGCAGATCGACCGGCACAGCCGATTGTGGATAAGTCGTGACGCTCATGGCGGCCTCCGCGCGATTACTCCAACGTGCGGACGCGCCTGGCCTCGGCCTTGGCGTCCATCTGTGGATAACCTACGTGGCTGGCCGGCTGTGGCGGGATTCGAGTGCGACCTGGGAGTAGTCGTGAGCGACAGTTGCAGGCCATGGAGCCGGCTTGGGTGCTGAGACTGCGGTGGATAAGCTTCGCGTTATCCACCCTACGGGCTGGCTGGGGCGGGGATTAGCGAGGCATCGGGTTGAAGGGATAGCGCAGGTAGTAAGTGCCATCACGCCTTTGTGGGAGCGCGCCATGCGCGCGAATCGCGGGCATGGCCGCTCCCACAAGAGCACCTTAGCCCGGGTCGAGCGCAGCGACACCCGGGAGAACGCCGCCCACAAAAAGCCGACCCGGAGGTCGGCTTTCTCGCTGCAACCTAGCGGGCGCTTACAGCGCGTCGCGGCTGCTGGCGCCATCTACCAGGCGGGCGATGCCCAGCGGGTTGGCGTTCTTCAACGCGTCGGGCAGCAGGGCGTCCGGGCAGTTCTGGTAGCACACCGGGCGCAGGAAGCGGTCGATGGCCAGGGTGCCGACCGAGGTGCCACGGGCGTCGGAGGTCGCCGGGTACGGGCCGCCATGAACCATGGCGTCGCAGACTTCCACGCCAGTCGGGTAGCCGTTGAACAGCACACGGCCAACTTTCTGCTCGAGCAGTGCGAACAGCTCTTCGCTACCGGCCAGGTCGCCCGGCTCGGTGAGCAGGGTGGCGGTCAGCTGACCGTGCAGGCCGTTGATGGCCTTGAGCAGCTCGGCCTTGTCAGCCACTTCGACGACGATGGTGGTCGGGCCGAAGACTTCTTCCTGCAGCAGCTCGTCACCATTCAGCAGCAGGCTGACGTCGGCCTTGAACAGCTGCGGACGCGCCTGGTTGCCTTCTTGCTTGGCGCCGGTCAGGTGGGTGATGCCGGAGTGCGCGTTGAGCGCGTCCAGGCCTTTCACGTAGCTCTTCAGGGTGCCGGCGTTGAGCATGGTCTGCGGCTGCTGCTCGGCCATCTTGGCGGTGAAGCTTGCCAGGAAGGCGCTGAACTCGGGCGAACGGATACCGATCACCAGGCCCGGGTTGGTGCAGAACTGGCCACAGCCCATGACCACCGAACCGGCCAGCTCGCCGGCGATTTTCTCGCCACGGGCCTTGGCAGCCTCGGGCAGCAGGATGACCGGGTTGATGCTGCTCATCTCGGCGAATACCGGGATCGGCTGCGGGCGCGCTGCGGCCATGTCGCACAGGGCGCGGCCGCCTTTCAGCGAGCCGGTGAAACCGACGGCCTGGATGGCCGGGTGCTTGACCAGCGCCTCGCCAACGCCGGCACCGTAGATCATGTTGAACACGCCTTTGGGCATGGCGGTTTTCTCGGCGGCGCGCAGGATGGCTTCACCCACGTGGGCGGCGGTGGTCATGTGGCCGCTGTGGGCCTTGAACACCACCGGGCAACCAGCGGCGAGGGCGGCGGCGGTGTCACCACCGGCGGTGGAGAAGGCCAGCGGGAAGTTGCTGGCGCCAAACACGGCCACCGGGCCGAGGCCGATGCGGTACTGGCGCAGATCCGGGCGCGGCAACGGCTGGCGATCCGGCAGGGCACGGTCGATGCGCGCACCGTAGAAGTCGCCACGGCGCAGCACCTTGGCAAACAGGCGCATCTGGCCGCTGGTACGGCCGCGCTCACCCTGGATACGGGCGCTCGGCAGAGCGGTTTCGCGGCATACGGTGGCGACGAATTCGTCGCCCAGGGCATCCAGCTCGTCGGCGATGGCATCGAGGAACGCGGCGCGCTTTGCAGCCGGCAGGCTGCGGTAGGTCGGGTAGGCGGCGGCGGCGGCTTTGGCGGCGGCGTCGACTTCCTCAGGCGTGGCCTGGATGAAGTCGTGGGGCAGGGCTTCGCCAGTGCTGGCGTCATGACTCTTGTGAACGACGGAGCCGGCTGCGCTGTACGCGCCGCCGATGATGTTGTGGCCGATGGTAGCGGGCATTGTTAGCTCCTGTTGGGACGTTTACACGTACGGAAAAGGCTTTGATTGTACGATGTCTGATCAGTTGCGCAAGTCTGCCGTGGATCAGCCCGGATTCACGGGCTGATTCAACAGACCTAGAACAATTGCTTTGGCAGCCACGTTGCGATCCCTGGCATTGCCAGGATCAGCAGGAACAGCAGCAACTGGATGGCGATGAAGGGCAGTACACCACGGTACATCACGCCATAGCCGTAACCCGGCGGGGCAATGGACTTGAGGTAGAACACCGAGGGCGCCAGGGGCGGCGTCAGGTAGCAGGTCTGCACCACTACCATGAACATCACTGCAAACCAGACCGGGTCGATGCCGGCAGCCTTCACCAGTGGGGTGAAGATCGGCACGAAGATCAGCACCAGAGAGATCCAGTCCAGCACCATACCCGCGAAGAACACCATGGCCATGAGAATCAGGATGAGTACATAAGGGCTGAAATTCATCTCATCCATGAATTCGCCAATCATCCAGCCTCCACCGCTGGCGGCGAAGATGGCAGTGAACATGATGCCCCCCGCAACGATCAGCATGATCATCGAGGTGATCTTGATGGTCGAAACCAGCGCCTCGATCAGCCGCTGAATGCTCAACTCGCGGAACCAGATAGCCAGGACCGCGGCACCGAAGGCGCCCACCGCAGCCGACTCGGTGGGCGAGGCGATACCAGCGAGCATCGAGCCGAGCACTGCGGCGATCAGCAGCAGTGGCGGAATCAGTGCACTGAGGGTGATCTTCAGCTTTTCGCCCAGCGGCGTGGCCTTCATCTCTGGCACGGCAGGTGCCAGTGAAGGCTTCAACCAGCAGATGACGATGATGTAGAGCAGGAACAGGCCGAGCATCAGCAGGCCGGGAAACAGGGTGGCAGCGAACAGCTGGCCGATCGACAGCTGCGCCATCGACGCGTACACCACGACGATCACCGAGGGCGGAATGATCGCGCCCAGTGAGCCGCCGCCGCAGATGGTGCCGGAGATGAGTGCGCGGTCGTAGTTGTATTTGGACATGGCCGGAATGGCCATCATGCCCACGACGATTTCCACTGCTCCAACCACACCGGAACTGGCAGCGAAGATGCCGCACATCAACATCGAGGAAATCGCCAGGCCACCGGAAAACCCGCCGAGCCATAACTGCATCGCGCTGAACAGCCGTTGTGCCAGGCCGGTGCGTTCGAGGATCGCACCCATCAGCACAAACAGCGGAATGGCCGATAGGGCGAAGTTGGTCGAGGCCTGCAGCAGCGAGCCATACATCTGCTGCAGGATGTTGTCGCCGAACAGGAACAGGCCGAACAGGCACGACACGCTGATCAACGAAAAGGACACGGGGATACCGAGGAATATCAACAGGAACAGCAGGGCGAACATCAGCAGGGGTATGGATTCCATCATCGGTCAGTGTTCCTTGTGGCCGGGCTGCTTGCGATTGCCGATGAACAACGCGGCATCCACGATGAGCTGATAGGTCAGGCCCGCCAGGCCCAGCGCGAGAGCCAGGTAGAACGGCCACATGAGCGGCGCCCAGGCACTGACGTGCTCGACCTCGCCGTTGACAAAGGCATGCCAGGCGCGACGGCCAGCAACGTAGGTCAGGCCACCGATGATCGGTGTCAGCACCAGCAGGTAGAAGCCGGCGTTGAACCACCGCTGCACCGCTGGCGGCATGCGTGAGGACAGAAAGTCGACGCGCACATGGGTTTCTTCCTTCAGCGCGTAGGCGCAGCCTAGCAGGAAGATGCAGCCGTTGAGCATGTAGGAAATATCGAAGGCCCAGAGCGTCGGACTGTTGAGGGCATAACGCGAGAACACTTCGTAGATCATCGCCAGCACCATGATCAGTGCCATGCTGGCTGCCAGGCACAGCAGCGCTTGCGCTGGCCAGTCGTACCATCTGTTTTTCATAACGCCTCCTTAGCCGGCCGGCCACCCGAGGGCGGCTGACCGCGCCGATCAGTGTCTGTAGAGATAGGAGGAGTTTTCCGACCAGCGTTGCATGTAGTCGCTGTAGTCCTTGAAGATGGCCTTGGCGTCGATGTCGTCGGCTTTGCGCGCTTCCAGCTTGTCGGTGATCAGTTGGTTGCCACGCCGGGCCAGGTCATCGGTGATGCTCTTGTCCAGCTCGATGATTTCGATGCCGGCCTTGCGATAGGTCTGCATGGCCTTCATGTCGCTGTCGAGGAAGTGGAAGTAGCTTTGCATCGTGGTCAGCTTGGCTGCCTCTTCCAGTTTGGTGCGGGTCTTCTCGTCGATGGCGTTCCAGTTCTCCTCGGTCATGAAGAATTCCCAGACGAAGGAGGGCTGGTGCACACCAGGCGTGAGCAGGTAAGGCGCCACTTCATGGAAGCCTTCGGTCAGGTTGGCACCTGGAGTCGCCCACTCGACGGCGTCTACGCCCTTGCGTTGCAGCAGGGTGTAGATCTCGCCCGGCGGCACTACGGTGGGTGATGCGCCGACCTGCTGAATCACCTCGGCCCAGGCACCGGCGGTACGGAATTTCAGGCCTTTGAAGTCTTCGAGCTTCTCGATCTTCTTGTTGGAGTGGGCCAGCACTTCGGTGCTGCCGACGCCGACCACCAGGCTGTGCAGGCCCATGTTCTTGCGGCGAAACTCCTGCAGGTACTTCAGGCCGTTGCCTTCATACAGCCAGGTAAGGGTTTCCTCGCCTGACATGCCGCCTGGAAAGCCGGCGAACACGTTGTTCAGCGGGTCCTGATTGACCAGGTAGGTGGGCGTCGAATGGCCCGCCTTGAGCACACCGTTCTGTACCGACTCGTAAACCTGGAATGGCGGCACGATGACGCCCGCGCCAATCGGGCGGATCTTCACCTCGCCGTCGGTGAGCAGGGCGGCGTTGCTGGCGAAGCGTTTGAGGAAGTTGTCGAAGAAGAAACTGCCTTCCGGCACCGAAGTCGGTACCGAATAGGTGTAGGTGGCCGCCTGGCTGGTGGCGCAGCAAAGCGCCAGGCCGAGAGCGGCAAAGAGCTGAGTGGTCTTGTTGATCATCCTGTTCCCCTTGGTTTTTATGTGTTTGCCAGGTGCGCGGCGTGCGCAGTAGTCAGGCAAGGCAGGTGTGGCCAAAGAAGCGGGAGCCGTGCCTCCCGCACCCATGCGTTGGTAACGCCCGTTGCAGGTCGGCTGTCCCGATCAGGCGGCGCTCTGCTGTGTCGACCAGTTGGCGTACCACTGGCGGAACAGCCTGTACTGGGTCTCGGCGTAGTTACGCTGGGCGTCGCTGAGGGCATCGGTTTCGTAGAAATGCAGGGCGTACTCCTGGTCGCCGCCCAGCACCATCAGGTGCTTGTAGTAGAGAACCAGGTCGGTGCCTTCGTCGAAGGACGACAGCACGTTCAGCGCCTCGGACAGCTCCAGCGCGCGACGGCGGGCGACGGCATCGCCCTTGGCGGCCTGCTTGCTCAGCTCGACCAGTTGCAGCACTTCGCGGGGCAGGGCGTTGCCGATCCCGGTGATGGCGCCCGTCGCGCCGCAATTGACGAAGCCGTGCACCACCTGGGTGTCGACGCCGGCCATCAGGATCACGTCCTTGTCCTGGGAGGTGATGTGCTCGGCGGCGTAGCGCATGTCGGCGGCGCCGCCGAATTCCTTGAAGCCGATCAGGTTGGGGTACTTGCGACGCAGCTTGAAGAACAGCTCGGCGCGGGTGGCGAAGCCGTAGTACGGGCTGTTGTAGATCACCGCCGGCAGCTTCGGCGCCGCTTCGAGAATGGCGGCGAAGTGGGCTTCCTGGGCGGCTGGCGAAGCCCCTCGGGACAACACGCGCGGGATGACCATCAGACCATGGGCGCCGACCTTGGCAGCATGGGCAGCGTGGGACACCGCTTCGCGGCTGTTCACCGCCCCGGTGCCGACGATGGTCGGGATGCCGGCAGCCACCAGGCGTGCCACGCCTTCCTGGCGCTGAGCCTCGGTAAGCAGCGGCCAGTCGCCCATGGAGCCGCAGTAGACCACCGCGCTCATGCCGGCCTCGATCAGTTGTTTACCCTTGCGCACCAGGGCGTCGAAGTCCGGCTGGCGGTCGACGGTGCACGGGGTCATCAGGGCGGGAATGGTACCGGTGAAGATGGTGCTGCTCATGGTGCTGCCTCCTGGGTGAATTCAAAATATTTCGTATACGAAAGCAGGGAGTCGAGATAGGCCCTCTGTTTTCCGTTGTTGGCCGTACGTTCGGTCAGTACCGGCGAGCCGGCATGTTCAAGTCTTCAGCGCGTCTTACCGCTTCAGCTCCAAGGGTCATATGTGCCGGGGGAATTTGCCGGGCTCGATGAGCGGGTCGGGTTTGTCGGCGTGCGCGGTGCCGATCAGGGTGGTGCTGAGTACTGCGCTGAGGGCTACGGCAAAAGCCGGGTTTTTCACAGGAGCCTCGGAAACGGTGCGGGCAATCGCTATAGGTGATTTCGTATACGATATTTAATATGCAACCGCTGTGCCTGTTCTGCGGCGTGAGGCTGCAGGCCGCGGACCGTGGCGGCTCGGGAGGGGATGAGGGGCAAATGGGGCAGTCAAGAGCCCAGGTCGGGTGTTACAGATGGGAGCGATAGCCGCGCGCTGCCGCCCTGTTTCGGAACAGCCGTTGGTATCAGCCGGTGTGCGATTCGCGGAATTGACTCGGCGTCAGCCCGGTCAGCGCACGGAACTGGCGGCTGAAGGCGCTGTGGTCGGTGTAACCGCAGCGCAGGGCGATCTCGGTGATTGGCAGGTCGTGCTGCAGCAGGCGGCTGGCTTCGCCGAGGCGCGCCTTGTGGATCATCTGTCGCGGGGTGAGTTGGAAGATGCGCTTGCAGTGGCGCTCCAGTTGCGCCACCGACAATCCGGCCAGCTCGGTGAGCTCGGCCAGGCTGATCGGCCGGGCGAAGTGCTCGCGGATATGGGCATCCACCGCCGCAAGCTTCGGGTAGGCCGGGTGGCCCGATTGCGGCAGCTGCACATCCCGGGAGATGCCGGCCAGGCCGATGATGTCTCCGCTTCTGTTGCGCAGCGCCAGCTTGTGGGTCAGGCACCAGACCGGCTGGTTGCCGTAATAAAGGTGCAGCTCCAGCTGGTCGTCGAGCTGAGTGCCGCCATCCAATACGCGGCGATCCTGCGCCGTGTAGGAGGGCCCGAAGCTGGCCGGGAACACCTGTTCGGCGGTCATCCCCACCAGCTTGTCCTTGCTCTTGAAGCCCAGCCGCTGGGCCAGGGTCTGGTTGACCAGGGCATAGCGGGTCTGCGTGTCCTTGATGAAGAACACCACCTCGGGCATGGCATCGAGCAACGGCTCGATCTGCATGAGGGTGCTGATCAATGTCGGCAGGTCGGGATGAGGCGAGTTCGGGAGCAGGCTGTGCATGGCTGGCTGCAGACAGTTTGAATAGCTGCAGAGCCTAGCGCGTTATCGAAAGGCAGGCAGCTATTGAGTCCGTGGGGCTGCAAGAACGCGCGGTACGCGGGGAAGGCGGCTGGCACAAACGCCAGAAAGCAGAAAGGGGAGCCGAGGCTCCCCTAAATCTTGTTCGAATCATCGTTCTTGTTAGTGCTAACGGCCTATTGTTGTTGTTTTAGCCGAGGCCTCCAAAGGAGGCCAAGAGCGAACGGATTTGTTTGGACGCTGATGTTGCCGTGATCCTGAGATCCAACCCGTCTGTCGCTGCCTTGCAAAGCAGTTTTATTGTTCTAGACCCGGTTGCGGTACAAGCCCGAGGGCGGTCCTCTCCAAAGAAATCAGTTAGCTGCGTCTCTGCGTTTTTGTCTTTCTTATGCTAGAGCCGTTGTCTTGTTCTTGTTATGGGGTGCGTCTTGTTATTTTTGTTGTGCGGGAGATAGAGCATAACCTGTGCCAATTTTTGAATATCTTTATTTATCAATAACTTAAGATTTTCAGCGTTTTTCTGACTGTGCTGCGGGGCACAAAAGCGTTACCGCGCTACCCGTTTTGTTACCGTTTGATGTGTGCGGCTCATGGGGCGTCGGAAAATGGCCCCCATTGCTGTGTCACTCGCTCTGCAACGCCTCTTCCAGCCTGATAAGCGTGTCGATGCGTGCCGGGCTGAAGGGCGGCCGGGGTGCTGGCGGCTGCCAACCGAACAGATGATGGGCAGCGGCGGCGCACACCCGCCCCTGGCAGGCGCCCATGCCGCAGCGGGTCGCCAGTTTCGCCTCACGCCAGCTGCCGTGCGTGGCCACGGCGCCATAGGGCACGTCTTCGCAGCGGCACAGCAGGGTGTCTGGTTGCGCCAGGTGTTTGAGCGCGGGATCCAGCGCGAAGTGCTTGTTCAGCGCATCGGCAAAGCGTTGCCAGCGGGCACGGGTTGCCCGCAACTGCCGCGCGGCCTCGCGGTTGCCGGCGGCGGCGTGGCCGGCAATGCGGCCTTCGACCAGGGCCAGTTCGCTGCCGCCGAAACCGGTGCATTCGCCCGCCGCGTAGATGCCGGCCACATCGGTCGCCTGCCAGGCGTCCACCTTGATGGCGCCGTTACCCAGCGCACAGCCGAGCGCCTGCCCCAGCTGCACGTTGGGGATCAGGCCGAAACCGCAGGCAAGGCGCTCGCACGCCAGCTCTTCGAGCTTGCCGTCACGCCTCAGGCGCACGCCTTCCAGGCGATCCTGCCCCAGCGCGGCGACGATGCGCGTGCCTGGGCGGTAACCGCCATCGAGCAGGCCGAAGGACTGCAACAGCTTGTGCGGCCAGCGCGGCAGTTGCAGGGCGAAGGCGGCGACGGCACCTGTTGATGCCTGCTCGGCAATGCGTAACACCTGAGCGCCGGCCTGTTTCGCGGTGCTCGCGCTGGCCAGCAGCAGCGGGCCGCCGCCGGCGATCACGATGCGCTCACCGGCCACCGGCAGGCCGCCCTTGATCAACGCCTGCAGGCCGCCGGCACCGGTAACACCGGGCAACGTCCAGCCGGGAAACGGCAGCAACAACTCGCGCGCGCCGGTGCACAGGATCAGCTTGCGATAGGCGATCACCCAGCCGCGCTCGGCACCTTCCACCAGCAGCGCATGGCTGCCGGCGCAGGCCACCACGCGGGTGGCGGCGTGGCGCTGGATACTGGCGTGGTTATCCACAGCATCGCGCAGGCGGCGCGCCTGGGCAGGCACCTTGGCTCCCGCGCCATCGCGCCAGATCTGCCCGCCGGGCAATGGATTGTCGTCGAGCAGCACCACCTGCATACCGTCGCCTGCAGCGGCCAGCGCGGCGGACAGGCCGGCCGGGCCGGCGCCGATGATCAGCAGGTCAGCCTGTTCGCTCATGGCCATGTCTCCACCTGCATGCCATCGCGGCACAGGGTCTGGCAGGCCAGGCGGCGCAGGCCGTCGACGGTTACCCGGCATTCCTGGCAGATGCCCATGCCGCACAGCGGCGCCCGGCGCTGGCCGCTGACCGAGGTGCGTGTGCTGCCGTCGCCGCCCAGGGCGAGCGCGGCAGCGACCGTGGTGCCCGGCGCTACGCTGAGCGGGCGCCCATCGTGGTGCAGGTCAGGCATGGGCGGTTTCTCCAAGGTAACGCCGGGGCGCATAGGCGGCGGCGGGAATGGGTTCGGCCTCGCCCCACAGCAGCGCCGCGAGCAGGCCGGCGGTGCCCGGCGCGGCGGTAACGCCCAGCCCCTCATGGCCGACCGCCAGCCACAGGCCTGGCTGCCCGGGATGTTCGCCAATCAGCGGCATGCCGTCTGGCGTGGCGGCGCGAAAGCCGGCCCAGGCGCGGATGCCATTGAGCTGTGCCAGGCCCGGCGCGTAGCTCGCGGCGTGCTTGAGCATGCGCGCCAGCAGCCAGCCGTCGACCTCGGGGTCGAGGCTGTCGAATTGCCGCGAGGTGCCGATGAACAGCTGGCCGGTCGGCCGCGGCTGGATATTGCAGGCCACCGAGGCGCCACTGCTGTTGTGCACGCTGCTCAGGTAGCTCAGCTCGGTGATGGTGTGGGTGACCGGGTGCGGGTAGCGGTCGGTGATCAGCAGGTGGCCCTTCTTCGCCGAGATGGGCAGCTCCGGGCAGAGCTCCACGGCCTGGATGCCATTGGCGAGCACCACGGCATCGGCGCCTAGCCAACTGCCGTCTTCGAGGCGCACGCGGTTGCCGTCCAGCTCCGTGACCTTGGCGCGCCGCTGGGTGATGCGCGGGTTGTCGAGCATCCAGCGTGCAGTGTTCGGTGCGTAGAGAATGCCGTCGTCGGGCAGGCGCAGGGCGCCGTGCAAGCCGTCGCGCAGGATCGGTTCCATGGCCTGCAGCGCGTGGCCGGGCACCATCTCGCAGCGTATTCCCTCGGCGCGCAGGTTGCCGCTCTTGGCTTCTGCCGCTGCCAGCTCTTCTTCGTTGGCGGCCAACCACAGCGTACCGTTGTTGCGATACGCGCAGTCGTCCGGCAATTGCGGGCCCAGCTCACGCCAGCGGCTCAGCGAATAGCGGCTGATATCCAGTTCGGCCTGGTTGTCGTCGAGCACCAGCAAGTGGCCCATGCCGGCGGCGGTAGCACCCCGCAGGCCCGCATCGATGACCAGTACCTGCTGGCCGCGGCGGGCCAGTTCGCGGGCGCAGGCAGCGCCGATGATGCCGGCGCCGATGACGATCACATCGGCGACCCGCAGCGGGCTCACGGGCGGATGCCCCAGGCGAACGGGTCGTCCTGTTCGAGCAGCAGGGTGGCTTCGGCGCTGATATTGGCGCGCCCGCGGATGGTCGGGATCACCTTGTCACCCTGCCATTGGTACGAGCCTTCGAACAGGCTGCCGATCACGCTGGCCTGGCGCCAGATCTGTCCGGGTTGCAGCTTGCCGTCGGCCGCCAGGCAGGCCAGCTTGGCGCTGGTGCCGGTGCCGCAGGGCGAGCGGTCGTAGGCCTTGCCTGGGCAAAGCACGAAATTCCGGCTGTCGGCTCGCAGCGAAGCTGCTGCGCTCGATGATGCGGCGTTGGGAGCTGGCGAAAAATGCTCCTTTACAGCCAGTAAACTGCGCTTTTTCGCCAGCTCCCGCCTTGCCTCCTCTTCGCTCGCGACGCTTGGCTGCGAGCCTTCCGGCTGTTCATTTTCCGCAAACAGCTCGATATGGTCGATAAGGCCGCCGTCCTCGCCGCGAACGCCCTGGTCTTCCAGCGCCTTTTGCACGGCGTAGGTGTAGGCGGTCAGCGCTTCGACGTTGTCGCCGGCGATGCGCTGGCCATGCTCGGCGATCAGGAAGAACCAGTTGCCGCCCCAGGCGATATCGCCCCGCACCAGGCCGTAGCCCGGCACCTGCAGGTCGACGGCCTGGCGGTAACGGTAGGACGGCACGTTGCGCACGCTGACCGAGCGATCCTCGTGCAGGGTCGCCTCCACCGTGCCCACTGGCGTTTCGATCTTGTGCACGCCAGGGCCGATGCGGCCCATATGGGCCAGCGATACCACCAGGCCGATGGTGCCGTGCCCGCACATGCCGAGGTAGCCGGTGTTGTTGAAGAAGATCACGCCGGCACAGGCGCTGGGGTCTACCGGCTCGCAGAGCAGGGCGCCGACCAGTACATCGTTGCCGCGCGGCTCGAGAATGCAGGCGGCGCGCCAGGCATCGTGCTCGCTGGCCAGCCGCTGTTTGCGCTCGGCCATGCTGCCCGTGCCGAGATCAGGAAAGCCGCTGACCACCAGGCGGGTCGGCTCGCCGCCGGTATGGGAGTCGATCACTTCGATGCGTTTCATGGGCGCTGCGCCTGTATGCCGATTGAATGGCTACAGGGTGACGCGAGGCGAGCCAGACGGCTTGAAGGATTTGCGCCGGTGCGATGACGAAATCGGCACAGTGAGCCAGGCCGTTCCTCACGCTTGGGTGGAATCATCCAGCTAGGCTTGTTCGGCTGAAGCGCGTTGCCGCCCATCCCACCTACGACATGTGCACCCCGTAGGGTGGGCTTCAGCCCACCAATGCTGGCCGCATTAGCGAATTTCAGCCCTCTTTGGCGCTGACGATCCCGGCGACCAGAGCCGGCTTGCAATTGATGAACGCCGAGCCCTTCAGCCAGCGTTTGTCCGGGTAGTAGGAGAACATGAATTGGCCGCCCTTGAGGCTGTCCACCACCATGCGGGCGACCTCCGGGCGTACCGCCGGGCAACCCTGGCTGCGGCCGATGCGGCCCTGGGTCTTGATCCAGGCCGGGTTCACGTAGTCGGCGGGGTGGATGACGATGGCGCGCTGGCGAGCGAGGTCGTTGAAGCCGGGCTCCAGGCCGTCCATGCGCAACGAGTAGCCGTGTTTGCCGGTATAGCTTTCGCTGGTGCGGAACAGGCCGATGCTGGACTGGTGGCTGCCTTCACGGTTGGAAAAACGCGTGGCGAAGTTGTCGCCGGACTGCTGGCCGTGGGCGACCAGGTCGTGCAGCAACACGCGCTTGCTGCTCAGGTCGAAGATCCACAGGCGGCGTTCACTGGACGGTTTGGAGAAGTCGATCACGGCCAGACGCTGGGCAGGCACGGCACCATTATTGATGGCACAGCGCATCGCGTCGAGGGCGTGGTTGAGCACCTTGCGATCGAGCGCCGGGGCTTGTGCTGACAGGCCCTCCAACAACGGATCCGGCGCCAGGGTGGCGGCCATCACGGACGGAACGGGCAATGCCAGGCAAAGAAAGGCTAAGCAAATTCGCTGAATCGTGGTCATCATTTCAAGTCTCTGAGCTTCGGCCATCGATGGCGCGCGCCTTCGCCAGGCGATGCGGGCACAACAAAGCCCGCGATTCTAGCAGCCGAGTTCCCTTGTCCCGCGGGCCATTCCGACGGGCTGTCATTCACTCTGTCGTAAATTGGAGCGGCGCCTTGTTTTCTCCCTCTGCAACCGCTGCCTGGGCACTGGCCCTTGCGGCACCCCTGGCGCTGGCCGATGCGCTGCCGCCCAGCCCGCTTCAGGAGCAGCTCGCCGAGCCCGCACTGAGCTGTGTCACGCCCGTGCTTGAGCTGTCTGCCAAGGATCGTGAGTGGCTCGAGCCGTTCTACCTGCTGCGCGGCGCGCAGCCCGTGTGGAACCAGGAAAACCTGCCCGTGCTGTTCGCCCAGCTTGAGGCCTTGGGCGACGATGGCCTGGAGCCGCGCGCCTATCACCTGGAGCCGCTGCGCGAACTGGCGGCGGTCGACGATCCATCGCCGCGGCTATCGGCCTGCGTCGAGGTGCTGGCCACCACGGCGTATCTGCAGGCGTTGCGCGATCTGGCCTACGGGCGCCTGGAGCAGGCCAAGGTGGAGCCACTCTGGGAGCCCGAGAGCATGGCCGTGCAGCAGAGCCAGGCGCCGCTGCTGGCGATTGCCCAGGCTGGGCTGGCTGATCCGACGCAGGCCTTCGAACAGGCGCGGCCGGATTTCGGCCCCTACCAGCAATTGCGCCAGCGCTACGCCGAATTGCGGCGCCAGGAACTGCCGCAGTGGCTGGCGATCCCCGGCGGCACGCTGCTCAAGCCTGGCGCCGTGGATGGCCGGGTGCCCTTGCTGGAGCAGCGCCTGCAGCTGCATGGCGATCTGTCCCAGGGTGCGCCGGCACTGGTCGCCGAGCAGACCTCGGTGTATTCCACGGCGCTGGTCGAGGCGGTCAAGGCCTTCCAGCGCAACCACCTGCTCAAGCCCGACGGGGTGGTCGGCCCCGGTACGCTGGCCGAGCTGAACCGTTCGGCCAGCGAGCGCATGGACCAGATCCGCATCAACCTGGAGCGCCTGCGCTGGCTGTCCCACGAGATCGAGCCGACCAGCGTGCTGATCGACGTGGCGGGCGCCGAGGTGATGTTCCTGCGTGACCATGCCGTCGCCTGGCAGGCGCGCACTCAGGTCGGTCGCCCGGCCCGGCCGACACCGCTGCTGCGCTCGCGCATCACCCACCTGACGCTCAACCCGACCTGGACCATTCCGCCGACCATCCTGAAGGAGGACAAGCTGCCCGAGCTGCGCCGTGACGCGGCAGGCTATCTGGCCGCCAACCATATGCAGGTGATCGATTACGACGGCAACCCGGTGGACCCGCGTGGCGTCGACTGGGAGCGCCCCGGTCGGGTGATGATCCGCCAGTCGGCAGGCGCTCACAGCCCGCTGGGCAAGGTGGCGATCCGCTTCCCCAACCCCTTCTCGGTGTACCTGCACGACACGCCGAGTCAGCGCCTGTTCGACAACCTGCCGCGGTTGTTCAGCTCGGGCTGCGTGCGCATCGAGCGGGTCACCGAACTGGTCGACCAACTGCTCGTCGGCGCCTCGCCCAGCGAGCGTGCGCGGATCACCAGGCAGTGGGACAGCGGCCGCACCCTGCGCGCCGACCTGCCACGCCCGGTACCGATCCTCATGGCCTACTGGACGGCCCAGGTTGGCGCCGATGGCCAGGTGCAATTCCGCCCGGATATCTACGGCCACGACGCCCGTTTGCTCAAGGCGCTGGAGGCGTCCAACCGCATCTAGGATGAGTCGCAGCTTGTCGAGGAGTGGAGCGATATCCGGTACGCGGATTTGATGATGCTCGCGCTCCAGGTAGGGTGGACAACGCTGTTTTTGTCCACCATCAAGGCATAGGAGCGGTGGACGGTTAAAGCGTCGTCCAGCCTACGAAGGCTGCCGACTCAGCGATGCCCAGGCAACTGCTCGAACAGGCTGCGGCACACGCCGGTGATGTGCTCTTCGAGTAGCCTGGCGGCCCGCTCGATGTCGCGGGCGCGGCAGGCGGCGAGGATTTCGCGGTGCTCGTGATCGGCGCGGTCCTTGCCCTCGGACAGGCTCATCTGCATGCGCAGGTAGCGTTCCAGCTTGTCGTGGATGGAGCGGATCAGGCTGACCAGAAATGGCCGCTGCGCCGGTTCGTACAGGCAGGCATGCAACGCCCAGTTGAGCTCGGCCCAGCGGCCGACATCGTCTTCGCCGATGAACTCCTCGCAGATGCGCTCGGCACGGGCGAAGGTGGCTTCGTCCATATTGGGAATCGCCAGGCGCAGCACCTTGTCTTCGAGCAGGATGCGCACCTCGAACATCTGCGCCAGGTCCGGCTCGGAGATGCGCGTGACCACCGCGCCCTTGTTGCGCTGGAACACCACCAGCCCCTCGGCCTCCAGGCGCTTGAGCGCTTCGCGCACGGGGATCTTGCTGACGTTGAACAGCTTGGCGATATCGTCCTGGCGCACCGGCTCGTCTTCGGCGAAATGCCCGGCGACGATGGCGTCGCGCAGGTGCTTGGTGATCACCTCGGAGGCAGATGGGGTAATGCCCAGGTTTGGGGCATTCAGGGGAGGTAACGGCACGTGGGTGCACCTGCTAAAAAGGGCTTTTGGATATGATATACGAAAGCCCTACAGCGAATTGCCCACGCCACTGAACTGTTCGGCCAGCGCGCCGATCTGCTTGCGCTGGTCGCGCACGAAGTTGAAGAACGCCTGGGCCACTGGCGACAGGTACTTGCCCCGAGGGTGCAGCACGCACCAGCTGCGCAGCAGCGGCAGTTCGGCGACCGGCAACTCGCGCAGCAGGCCCAGTTGCAGCTCGCGGCGTACCGCGTGGCGCGGAATCAGCGCCAGGCCCAGGCCCGCCAGCACGCCTTCACGCTGGCCCTCCATGGAGCCAACCTCCTGGATCTGCGCGAAGTGCGCGCGCTTCTGGTGGCAATACTCCTCGCAGGCGCGGCGGGTACCCGAGCCCGGCTCGCGTACCAGCAGCGGCCACTCGCACAGATCCTGCAATTGCAGGGCCTCGGCCTGGCTCAGCGGATGATCCGCCGGCGCCACGGCGATGATCGGGTTGTTGAGAAAGGGCAGAAATTCCAGGGCCATGTCCGACGGCACCTGGGACATGATCAGCAGGTCGTCGCGGTTGGCGCTCAGCCGCCTGACCGCCTGGGTATGGTTGACCACGGTGAGTTGCAGGCTGACTTCCGGGTGCTCGCGGCGAAAGGCGGCGAACAGATGGGGAACGAAGTACTTGGCGCTGGATTCGATGGCCAGGCTCAGTTGCCCCTGCAGCGAGCCCTTGAGGTCGGCCAGCTGCATGTCGAGGCTTTCCAGGCGCCCGAAGATATCCTCGCTGGCGCGCTGCAGCGCTTCGGCGGCTTCGGTCAGGTACAGCTTCTTGCCGACGTAGTCGAACAGCGGCTGGCCGAGCAGCTCTTCGAGCTGGCGAATCTGCAGGCTCACTGCCGGTTGAGTCAGGGCCATTTCCTCGGCGGCGCGGCTGTAGGAACGGTGATCGCACACCGAGCGGAATACCTGAAGCTGGCGAAAGGTCATGCGTAACAATGACTTGCGAATTTTATTCACCACTGTGGTGGTTTGTTGTTCGCAGAGCATAAGTTTTTACTTATGCACAACCCAACAAATATTGATTTTGGTTAATTGTTACAGCGGCGTAGGGTTGATCGCAAGATCGGGCGGACATATCCGGTCATATCTCGACCCTCAATGGGTTGCCTGTTCACGTGATCGAGGATGCTGGCTCGTGATCAAGAAAATCCTGATCGCCAACCGTGGCGAGATTGCGGTGCGCATCGTGCGGGCCTGTGCCGAAATGAACATTCGTTCGGTGGCCATCTATTCGGATGCCGACCGCCAGGCGCTGCACGTCAAGCGTGCCGATGAGGCGTATGGCATCGGTGACGACCCGCTGGCCGGGTACCTGAACCCACGCAAGCTGGTGAACCTGGCGGTGGAAACCGGTTGCGATGCGTTGCATCCCGGTTACGGCTTTCTCTCCGAGAACGCCGAGCTGGCGGAAATCTGCGCCGAGCGCGGCATCAAGTTCATCGGCCCGAGTGCCGAGGTCATCCGCCGCATGGGCGACAAGACCGAAGCGCGGCGCAGCATGATCAAGGCCGGCGTGCCGGTCACGCCGGGCACCGAGGGCAACGTGGCGGATATCGCCGAAGCATTGCGCGAAGGCGACCGCATCGGCTACCCGGTGATGCTCAAGGCCACCTCCGGTGGTGGTGGCCGCGGTATCCGTCGCTGCAACAGCCGCGAGGAACTGGAGCAGGCGTTTCCGCGGGTGATCTCCGAGGCGACCAAGGCCTTTGGCAGCGCGGAAGTGTTCCTGGAAAAATGCATCGTCAATCCCAAGCATATCGAAGCGCAGATCCTCGCCGACAGCTTCGGCAACACCGTGCACCTGTACGAGCGTGACTGCTCGATCCAGCGCCGCAACCAGAAGCTCATCGAGATCGCCCCCAGCCCGCAGCTCACCCCCGAGCAGCGCGCCTACATCGGCGACCTGGCGGTGCGCGCCGCCCAGGCGGTCGGCTACGAGAACGCCGGTACCGTGGAGTTCCTGCTCGCCGAGGGCGAGGTGTACTTCATGGAGATGAATACCCGGGTGCAGGTGGAACACACCATCACCGAGGAAATCACCGGCATCGATATCGTCCGCGAGCAGATTCGCATCGCCTCGGGCTTGCCGCTTTCCATCAAGCAGGAAGATATCCAGTACCGCGGCTTCGCCCTGCAGTTCCGGATCAACGCCGAGGACCCGCGCAACAACTTCCTGCCCTCGTTCGGCAAGATCACCCGCTACTACGCCCCCGGTGGCCCCGGCGTGCGTACCGACACGGCGATCTACACCGGCTACACCATTCCGCCGTACTACGACTCCATGTGCCTGAAGCTGATCGTCTGGGCACTGACCTGGGAAGAAGCCCTGGCCCGTGGCTCCCGCGCGCTGGACGACATGCGCGTGCAGGGCGTGAAGACCACGGCCACCTACTACCAGCAGATTCTCGCCAACGACGAATTCCGCAGTGGGCGCTTCAACACCAGCTTCGTCGACAACCACCCCGAGCTGTTGAACTACTCGATCAAACGCAAGCCGGGCGAACTGGCCCTGGCCATCGCCGCCGCCATCGCCGCCCATGCCGGCCTGTGAGGAACGCACCATGACAAGAAAGATCACGGTTACCGACACCATCCTGCGCGACGCTCATCAGTCCCTGCTGGCCACCCGCATGCGCACCGAAGACATGCTGCCGATCTGCGACAAGCTCGACAAGGTCGGCTACTGGTCGCTGGAAGTCTGGGGCGGCGCGACCTTCGACGCCTGCGTGCGCTTCCTCAAGGAAGACCCGTGGGAGCGTCTGCGCCAGCTGCGCGCGGCGCTGCCCAACACCCGCCTGCAGATGCTCCTGCGCGGCCAGAACCTGCTCGGCTATCGCCACTACAGCGATGACGTGGTGCGCGCCTTCGTCGCCAAGGCGGCAGAGAGCGGCATCGACGTGTTCCGCATCTTCGATGCGATGAACGACGTGCGTAACCTGCAGGTGGCCATCGAGGCGGTGAAGGCCAGCGGCAAGCATGCCCAGGGCACCATCGCCTACACCACCAGCCCGGTGCACACCGTGGCGGCGTTCGTCGCCCAGGGCAAGGCCATGCAGGCCATGGGCATCGACTCCATCGCCATCAAGGACATGGCCGGTCTGCTCACGCCGTACGCCACGGCCGATCTGGTCAAGGCGCTGAAGGCCGAGATCGACCTGCCGGTGTTCATCCACAGCCACGACACCGCCGGCCTGGGTTCGATGTGCCAGCTCAAGGCCATCGAGGCCGGCGCCGACCATATCGACACGGCCATCTCCAGCTTCGCCTGGGGTACCAGCCACCCGGGTACCGAGTCGATGGTCGCCGCGCTCAAGGGCAGCGAATACGACACCGGCCTGGATCTGTCGCTGATCCAGGAGATCGGCATGTACTTCCACGCGGTGCGCAAGAAGTACCACCAGTTCGAAAGCGAGTTCACCGCCGTCGACACCCGCGTGCAGGTCAACCAGGTGCCGGGCGGGATGATTTCCAACTTGGCCAACCAGCTCAAGGAGCAGGGCGCGCTGAACCGCATGAACGAAGTGCTGGCGGAGATTCCGCGGGTGCGCGAAGACCTCGGCTTCCCGCCGCTGGTCACGCCGACCTCGCAGATCGTCGGTACCCAGGCGTTCTTCAACGTGCTGGCCGGTGAGCGCTACAAGACCATCACCAACGAGGTGAAGCTGTACCTGCAGGGCGGCTACGGCCAGGCACCGGGCAAGGTCAACGAGCAGCTGCGCAAGCAGGCCATCGGCAGCGAAGAGGTCATCGACGTGCGCCCGGCCGACCTGCTCAAGCCGGAGATGGACAACCTGCGCGGGCAGATCGGCGACCTGGCCAAGTCCGAAGAGGACGTGCTGACCTTCGCCATGTTCCCGGACATCGGCCGCAAGTTCCTCGAAGAGCGCGAGGCCGGCACCCTGCAACCCGAAGCCCTGCTGCCGATTCCCGATGGCACTGGCGTGGCCGCAGCGGGCGGCGCGGGCGTACCGACCGAATTCATCATCGACGTGCACGGCGAGAGCTACCGCGTGGACATCACCGGCGTCGGCGTGAAGGGCGAGGGCAAGCGGCACTTCTACCTGTCCATCGACGGCATGCCCGAGGAAGTGGTGTTCGAGGCACTCAACGACTACGTCGCCGGTGGCACCGGCAGCAAGCGCCGCAGCGCCAGCGCGCCGGGCGACGTGAGCACCAGCATGCCGGGCAATATCGTCGACGTGCTGGTCAAGGAGGGCGACACCGTCAAGGCCGGCCAGGCGGTGCTGATCACCGAAGCGATGAAGATGGAAACCGAAGTGCAGGCGCCGATCGCCGGCACCGTCAAGGCCGTGCACGTGGCCAAGGGCGACCGCGTCAACCCGGGCGAAGTGCTGATCGAAGTCGAAGCCTGACCGTTACCGATTAACCTCTGGGGGCCGCAAGGCCCCTTTTTTTGTCTGGCCGTTGGCCAAGGCCAGCTGAAACCGCGACCCACTTCGCCATGGCAACAACCTCGACGCTCACCATTGCCTGCAAAAAACCGTGGGAGCGAGCGGGGCGCCCAGGACATGCCCGCGAGTTATTCGGGCGCATGGCGCCCTCCCACAATGACTTGGGTGTACATCGGCTGGCCGCCATCGCTTGCAATGGTGCCTAGGCTCCAGCACCATATCTGGGCCTGAAGTGGCATACTGCCAGTATCTGGGTTGTGGCGATTGCCGCTCTGCCTGCCGGCGCCTGCAATGCGCCGGCTCGACCTCTTTATAAGGATATTCCATGCTGCGTCGTTGCGTTCTACTCATCCTGCTGTTCAGCCTGGCCGCCTGTTCCAATGGCCGCAAGATCGACTATTCCCAGGCCTACCCCGTGGTGCCGCAAACCTTCACCAAGGCCGTCGAGGTGCAGGTGATCGATGAGCGTCCCTACGTGGTTTCCGGCAACAAGAAGGGGCATTTCGTTGGTCTGATCCGCGGCAGCTACTACATCCCCTATGACGTCAACACGCGCTCCGGCGAGCCGCTGGCTCAGGAGCTGCAGAAGTCGCTGCTCGGTGGCTTGCAGCGCAAGGGCGTCGCCGCCCGCGGCGTGGATGGCACGGTGCGCCAGGCGTCTTCTGCCGACGCCATGCTGCTGTCGGTTCGGGTGCGTGAATGGAAGAGCGAAAGCTTCATGGGCGTGGTGCTGACCCACGCGCTGACTGCCGACGTGTTCGATAGCCGCGGCCAGCGCCTGGCGTCGGTGCCGCTGCAGGGTTCATCGAGCGTCTATGACTTTACCGACTCGGGCAAGGCCATCCTGTCCAGCGTGCTGACCCAGCAGTACGTGCAGAAGGCGCTTAATGGCGAGCAGGTCGAGGTGGTCGAGGCAGCCGAGATCGAAGAGGGTTCGGTGCGTCGTGATCCTGCCGGATTGTTCACGCCGCCGATTGCCCGTGACGGCGTGTTCTGAAGGCTGCCGCTTGCAGGCATAACCTTTTCAGCAATCGTTCTAAGCATCCGCATGCCGGGGCGGGCTAAAATAGCCGACCGTTTCAATTGGTTATTCGAAGGTCTATATGAGTCTGTCCATTCCTGCCGCAGCGCCGGCCAATCGCCCGGGTACGCCATTGGTGGCCATCGGGCTGCTGCTGGCCGGCGCGCTGCTGCTGACCTTTGCGGTCAGCGGTCGCCAGGCGTTGTTGTTCATCGTCGGTGGCGCGCTGGGCCTGGTGCTCTATCACGCCGCATTCGGCTTCACCTCGGCCTGGCGCGTGTTGCTCAACGAGCGCCGTGGCGCCGGCCTGCGGGCGCAGATGGTGATGCTGGCCATCGCCGTGCTGCTGTTCTTCCCCGCTCTCTCGGCCGGCACCCTGTTCGGCGAGCCGGTCAGGGGCCTGGTGGCACCGGCGGGTACCTCGGTGATCGTCGGCGCGTTCATCTTCGGTATCGGCATGCAGCTGGGCGGCGGTTGTGCCTCCGGCACGCTGTTCACCGTGGGTGGCGGCAATGCGCGGATGCTGGTGACGCTGCTGTTCTTCATCATTGGTGGGGTTGGCGCGACCCATCACCTGGAGTGGTGGTCGGCGCTGCCGAGCCTGCCGCCGACCTCCATCGTCAGCAGCCTGGGCCTGGTGCCCGCGCTGATCGTCAGCCTGGCCTTGTTCGCCGCCATCGCGGCAATCAGCGCCCGCCTGGAGCTGCGTCGCCACGGCAGCCTGGAACGTGCGGCGCCGAGCGAGCACCAGGGCTGGCAGCGTTTCCTGCGTGGCCCCTGGCCGCTGATCTGGGGTGCGGTGCTGCTGGCGCTGCTCAACTTCGCCACCCTGGCGCTGGCCGGTCGCCCCTGGGGCATCACCTCGGCATTCGCGCTGTGGGGCGCCAAGGTGCTGCAGGGCAGCGGCGTGGACGTTTCCGCCTGGGCGTTCTGGCAGCAGCCGGGCAATGCCCAGGCGCTGGCTGCGCCGCTGTGGGAAGACATCACCACGGTGATGGATATCGGCATCGTCATCGGTGCGCTGCTGGCCGCAGGCCTGGCCGGGCGCTTCGCGCCGAACCTGAACATCCCGCTGCGCTCGCTGATCGCCGCGGTGATCGGCGGCCTGCTGCTCGGCTACGGCTCGCGCCTGGCCTATGGCTGCAACATCGGCGCCTACTTCAGCGGCATTGCCTCCGGCAGCCTGCATGGCTGGTTGTGGCTGGTCGCTGCCTTCGTCGGTAACGGTGTGGGTGTGCGCCTGCGGCCGCTGTTCTTTCCCGGTGAACGCCGCGAGGCGAAGCTCACCGGATGCTGATCGCCCGCCTGGCAAGGCCGGCCGCGTTGCTTGTCGGCGCGCTGCTGGCCCTTGCCTTGGGCGGCTGCCAGTCATCGCAACAGCGGCTGGGTGAACTGGCTGGCCAGCATGACCAGCGATTACAGACCCTGGACAGCAAGCCCTTTCCCTTGCTGCTCGCTGCGCCGGCCCATGTACCGGCCGCAGCGCGTCTGCGGGTTTATCTGGAGGGCGACGGCCATGCCTGGGCGACGCCCTCGCAGCCCAGCCTGGATCCGACCCCGCGTGATCTGCTGGTGGCGCGCCTGGCGTTCAGCGACCCGACGCCGAGCCTGTACCTGGCGCGGCCCTGCCAGTTCGTCAGGGCTCCGGGCTGCACCACCCGGCTGTGGACCAATCAGCGTTTCGGCGCCGAGGTGCTGGGCAGCCTCGACCAGGGCCTGGACCTGATCAAGGCGCGCTACGGCAACCACGACTTCGAGCTGGTCGGCTATTCCGGCGGCGCCGCCCTGGCGCTGCTGCTGGCCGCCCGGCGTGATGATGTGGCCAGCGTACAGACCCTGGCCGGCAACCTGAGCCCCCGTTACTGGGTGCAGGTGAAACACTTGAGCCTCCTCGACGGCTCCCTCGAGCCCCTGGACGACCGCCAGCGCCTGGTGCAGATCCCGCAACGCCACCTGACGGGGGCCGCCGACACGCTGGTGCCGGCGGCTGTCATGCAGCATTACCTCGATGGCCTCGGCGCGGCGCGGTGCGTGGAAACTGCCAGCCTGCCTGGGGTAACCCACCATGCAGGCTGGGAAAGGGCCTGGGCGCAGTGGCGGCAATCGCCCCTGAAATGCGCCTTGAGCAGCCGGCCCTGATAGCCGGCAAACGAGCTTCGGGCATGGCTAATGCCTGTTTCCCCAGGGCCAGTTAGTGAATTCGCCTGTTTTTTTGCCGCCTCTTGGGGGCAAGTTGTTATAGCCTTGGCGCCTTGGCAACAATCGCTGTGCTTTGCAATTGATTGATCCGCCAGCCGTTTTCCAGAAATCGTGTTCATGACGATGGCCCGCTCGGCGGATACTTCGGCGTCACCGCGCCATGCCGATCCTGGCGGCCACAAGCCGACATGGACATAACAAAAAGGATAACTACCCCATGGATTCATTCCTCGCTTTACTGTCGAGCATCAACAGCTTCGTGTGGGGCCCGTTCCTGCTCATCCCGCTGCTGTTGCTGACGGGCCTGTACCTGACCATTCGCCTGCGCGGCCTGCAGTTTCGCGTGCTCGGCCATGCCTTCTGGCTGGCTTTCGTGAAACGCTCGGAAAAGGGCAACGTGCCGGGCGACGTGTCCCATTACCAGGCGCTGGCCACGGCGTTGGCGGCGACCGTCGGGGTGGGCAACATCGCCGGCGTGGCAACGGCCATCGGCATCGGCGGCCCGGGCGCGCTGTTCTGGATGTGGATGACCGGCCTGCTGGGCATGGCGACCAAGTATTCCGAGGCGCTGTTGGGCGTCAAATACCGGGTGACCGACGCCAAGGGCGAGCAGAGCGGCGGCCCGATGTACTACCTCACCAACGGCGTGGGTGGCTGGTTCGGCAAGACGCTGGGCATCGCCTTCGCGATCTTCGGCGTACTCGCCTCGTTCGGCATCGGCAACATGGTGCAGTCCAACACCGCGGCCCATCAGCTGTATGACACCTGGGGCGTATCGCCGGTGGTCAGCGGCCTGTGCCTGGCGCTGGTCACCGCGGTGGTGATCATCGGTGGCATCAAGAGCATCGGCCGCTTCGCCGCGGCGGTGGTGCCGCTGATGATCGTGCTGTACATCGCCTGCATCATCGTCGTGCTGGTGGCTTTCGCCGACCGTTTGCCGGCTGCCATCGCGCTGATCTTCACCGATGCCTTCAGCGGTTCGGCGGCGGCCGGCGGCTTCCTGGGGTCCAGCATCATCCTTGCCGTGCAGATGGGCGTGGCCCGTGGCATCTTCTCCAACGAATCGGGGCTGGGTACCGGTGCCATCGCAGCGGCAGCGGCGAAGACCGACAAGCCGGTGCGCCAGGCCATGGTCTCGATGACCCAGACCTTCCTCGACACCCTGGTGGTGGTGACCTTCACCGCCCTGGCGATCATCGTCACCGGCGCCTGGATGCAGGAAGGCCTCAAGGGCGCCCCGATGACCGCCTGGGCCCTGGAGCAGGGCATGGGGGGCGGCTGGGGCCTGTACACCGTGGCCATCAGCGTGATGGTCTATGCCTTCACCACCATCCTCGGCTGGTCGTATTACGGCGAGCGTTGCATGGAGCGCCTGGTGGGCCGGGTGGCGGTGATGCCGTACCGGCTGGTGTTCTCGGTGATGGTGTTCGTTGGCGCGGTGACCTCCCTGGAAGTGGTGTGGACCTTCTCCGACATCGCCAACGGCCTGATGGCCCTGCCCAACCTGATAGGCCTGCTGCTGCTCTCCGGCATCGTGGTCAAGGAAACCCGCGACTACATGAGCCGCAAGAACTGGAAGAGCGAGGACTGATTAATCGGCGCTCCCACAGCATGTAGGGTGGATCACGCTGCATCGATCCACCGTGTCGGTGGACGTGAAAAGCGACGTCCAACCTACATGCCGATTGGCGGGCACCAGCCAGCGATTGCGGCAGCTCTCGCTCAGAGCGTGAGCAACGGTCAGCCTGCAAGCTCAGCAACGAAATGGCCCCGCATGAGCGGGGCCATTTCGTTCTGTAGCCTGGGCGCTACAACCCGCAGACGCTGCCATCGCTGCGCGGGTCGGCGGCGCCTTCGAGCACGCCGTTGGGGTGGCGCAGCAGGGCGCCGGCATGGCCCATGGTGTCGCTGAAGGCCTCGTCCAGCTGCTCGACGATATGCCCCGCCTGGCGCAACTGCCCGACCAGTTCGGCGGGGAAGCGGCTTTCCAGCTTCAGGGTGGTGCTGATATCGCCCCAGGTGCGCCCGAGCAGCCAGCGCGGCGCGCTGACCGCCGCCTGCAGGTCGCTGCCCAGGCGATAACGGCTGAGAATCGCCGCCTGGGTCTGCGGCTGGCCTTCGCCGCCCATGGTGCCGTAGCTGAGGGTGCGGCCATCGTCGAACAGCGCCAGGGCCGGGTTGAGGGTATGGAAGGGTTTGCGCCCCGGCTCCAGGGTCTGCAGCGCCGTGGGATCGAGGGAGAAGCTGATGCCACGGTTCTGCCAGGCGACGCCGGTGGCCGGCAGCACCAGCCCCGAACCGAACTCCCAGTACACGCTCTGGATGAAGCTCACGGCGCGCCCCTGCGCGTCGATGCAGCCCATCCAGATGGTATCGCCGGGCTGCGCCGGCTGTGGCCAGGGCAATGCCTGGTGTGGATCGATGGCGGCAGCCAGGTGCTGCAGGTTGGCAGCGGCCAGCAGGCGCTGCGGGTCTTCCGGCACGCGCCCCGGATCGCTGACCACGCGGTCGCGAATCAGAAAGGCCTGCTTGGTCGCCTCCACCAGGCCGTGCACGTGGGCAAAGCCTTCGGCCTGGGTGACGCCGAGCTTGTCGAAGATGCCGAGGATCAACAGCGAGGCCAGGCCCTGGGTGGGTGGCGGCATGTTGTACAGGGTGGCATCGTTGAGGCGCACGCTCAGCGGTTCGACCACGCGAGCCCGATAGCCCTGCAGGTCGCTCAGGCGCAGCGGGCTGCCCAGGCGTTCGAGGTCGGCGGCCATGCGCACGGCCAGCTCACCCCGGTAGAAGTCGTCCAGGCCGGCATCGGCCAGGCGCTGCAGGGTGTCGGCCAGGGCGGGCTGGCGCAGCAGGTCGCCTTCGCGTGGCGGTTGCCCGTCATGCAGGTAGACCTCGGCGAAACCTGGCACATCGCGCAGCTCGGCCAGTTTGCTGCGAGTGAGCTGCGCCTGGCTGCGGCTGACCACCACGCCGCGCCGCCCATGGCCGATGGCGTCGGCCAGCAGCGCGGGTAACGCCAGCTGTGGCTGCCAGTGGCTGGTCCGGGCCAGGGCTTCGGCCCAGCCGCCGACGGTACCGGCCACGGTCAGCGCGGCCAGCGGCCCACGGCTGGGTATCTGCGCATGACCGGCATAGAAATCGCGGTCGGCCAGCGCCGCGGCGCCGCCGCAGGCATCGATGGCGATGGGCGGCTTGCCCGGTTCGTGGATCAGCCAGAAACCGTCGCCACCGATGGCGTTCATGTGCGGGTAGACCACGGCAATGGTGGCCGCTGCGGCGACCATCGCTTCCACGGCGCTGCCGCCGGCCTTGAGCACGTCGCGCCCGGCCTGGGCAGCCAGGTGGTGAGGCGCCACGAACAGGCCGCCGGTGGCATGGGTCGTCTTGAGCATGCTGGATCCTTTCTTGTTGGTTGGCCGGGCCGATCATCGCCGGCCCGGCTTGATTGCGCCATCACCAGCCAATGGCGGTGGGCAGCCAGGTCGCCAGTTGCGGGAAGCAGAACACCACGGCCACCGCCAACGCCTGCAGCGCCACGTAGGGCAAGGCGCCGAGGTAGATGTCACGGGTGCTGACGCCGGGCGGCGCCACGCCCTTGAGGAAGAACAGCGCCCAGCCGAACGGCGGGGTGAGGAACGACATCTGCAGGTTCAGCGCCACCAGGATGCCCAGCCACACCAGGTTGGTGTCGTAGGCGACGAACACCGGCAGGAACATCGGCAGGGCGATGTAGGAGATCTCGATCCACTCGAGGAAGAAGCCGAGCACGAACAGCACCGCCATCAGGAACAGGATCGCTCCCAGTTCGCCGCCGGGCAGCAGGTCGAACATCTCGTGCACCAGGGCTTCGCCACCGAGGCCGCGAAAGGCCAGGGAGAAGGGCTGCGAGCAGAGCAGGATCAGAAAGATCATCGCGCTGATGGTCAGGGTGCCGTGCAGGGTGGCCTTGAGGGTTTGCCAATCCAGGCGCCGTGCGCAGGCGGCGATGATCAACGCGCCCAGGGCACCCATGGAGGCCGCCTCGGTGGGCGCGGCGACGCCGCCGATGATCGAGCCGAGCACGGCCATCACCAGCAGCATCGGCGGCAGTACGCTGCGCGCCATGTCCTTGAGCAGTTGCTTGCGGCTGGTCAGGGCGCGCTCCTCGGCCGGGATCGCCGGCACCCAGTGCGGGCGCAGCCAGCCGAGCAGCAGCATGTAGGCCACGTAGATGAGCGCCAGCACCAGGCTGGGGATAAAGGCGGCGGCGAAGATCGAGCCCACCGACTGGCCGAGGATGTCGGCCAGCAGGATCAGCACCAGGCTCGGCGGGATCACCTGGCCCAGGGTGCCGGAGGCGCAGATGGTGCCGCAGGCCACGCTCTTGTTGTAGCCGCGACGCAGCAGGGTCGGCAGGGTCAGCAGGCCGATGGTCACCACGGTGGCGCCGACGATGCCGGTGGAGGCGCCGAGCAGCACGCCGACCAGGATGATCGCCAGGCCCATGCCGCCGTTCAGGCCGCCCATGGCGCGGCCGATGGTGTCGAGCATGTCCTCGGCGACCCGGGATTTCTCCAGCATCACGCCCATGAAGGTGAACAGCGGTATCGCCAACAGGGTGTAGTTGCTGACCACCCCGAACATGCGCGCCGGCAGCAGGGCGAAGAGCATCGGGCCGAAGCCGAGCATGCCGGCAACGAAGCCGGACACGGCCAGGGAAATGGCCACCGGCACGCCGACCATCATCATGGCGAAGAAGCCGATGACCATGGCGATGGCCAGCCATTCATTGGGGCTCATGCGCGTACCTCCCGAGCAGGGGCGGGCTGCAGCAGCAGGCAGAGCGCGCGCAGGCTATCGGCGACCCCCTGCAGGCCGAGCAGGCCGAAGCCCAGCGGCAGAAAGGCCTTGATCAGGAAGCGATAGGGCAGCCCGCCCGGGTCGGGCGAGCCCTCGCCAATGGCGTAGGACTGCAGCGTGTACTTGAACGCCAGGTGGGCGATGTAGAAGCCGATGGCCGCGGTGGCCAGGCCGCTGAACAGGTCGACCGCCGCCTTGGTCTTCAGCGCGAACTTCTCGTAGAGAAAATCCACCCGCACGTCCTGGCGGTGCTTGAGGGTATAGGCGATGCCGAGCAGGGCGATGGGCGAAATCAGATACCACTCCAGCTCCTGCAAGGCCACCGGGCTCAGGTCGAAGAGGTAGCGCATCAGCACGTCGAACGACACCAGCAGCACCAGCAGCAGCACGCAACCGCGGGCCAGTGCGCCGAGGGCCTCCACCAGCGCCTCGATGCGGCTGACGATGGCCATCATGACTCGCCCATCCCGATGTCCATGAACGCCTTCTCGCCCACCGAGGCCCAGGACAGATACTGCTTGCGGAAGGCGAAGAAGTGCTCGTAGATCTTCTTGGTCGGCGCATCGCCCGCTGCCATGCTCGACAGGGTGTCGCGGGTGACCTCATGCAGGCGCTTGATGATGTCGGCCGGCAGTGGCCGGGCGATCACGCCCTGGTTGTTCACCAGGTCCTGCATGGCCTCGGCGTTGACCGCATCGCACCACGACCAGCTGTCGACATTGCAGCCCTGGGCGCAGAACCGCACGATGGCCTGCAGGTCGGCCGGCAGGCTGTCCCAGGCCTGTTTGTTGATGATCAGCTCGGTGACGTTGGTCGGCTCGTGCCAGCCGGTGGTGTAGTAGTTCTTGGCCGCCTTGTGCAGGCCCATGCGCCGATCCTGATAGGGGCCGACGAATTCGGCGGCGTCGATCACCCCACGCTCCAGCGCCGGGAAGATCTCGCCACCGGGCAACAGGCGCACGGCCACGCCCAGCTCGCTGTAGACCCTGCCGGCCAGCCCGGCGATGCGCATCTTCAAGCCCTTGAGGCTGTCGACGTTTTCCAGCGGCTGGCGGAACCAGCCGGTCATCTGCGTGCCGGTATTGCCCATGGGCATCGGCACCAGGCCGTGGGGTTGGTAGAGTTCTTCCCAGAGTTGCAGGCCGCCGCCGTTGTACAGCCAGGCGTTCATGCCCTGGGTGTTCATGCCGAAGGGTACGGCGGTGAAGAATTGCGCGGCGGGGATCTTGCCGGCCCAGAAGAAGGCATTGGCGGCGTTCATCTCGACCATGCCGCTGGCCACCGCATCGAAGCCCTCCAGCGCCGGGATCAGCTCGCCGGCGGCGAAGTGCTGGATCTTCAGGCGCCCGCCGGACATCGCCTCGACGCGCTTGCAGAAGTCGGTCGGGCTGCCGGGGCCCTGCACGTAGAAAGGTGAGCCGGGCGCATAGGCGTTGGTCATCTTCCAGTTGAAGGTCTTGCTGCTGACCGCAGCGCTGGCCACGCCGCTGGCACCCAGCGCCAACCCCGCGCCAGCGGCTAGGGCGCCGGCACCGATAAAGTTGCGTCGATTGAGGCTCATGGAAGATCTCCTGTCAGTTGGCCACCGGCGTGCGGACGTGCCGGATGTAAAGTCGCTGCTGATTGCCATCAGCAACTGCCATGCCAGCAGAAGATTTTTATAAATTGTTGATTATTATCGGTTTTATTTTTCGCTCGAATGTTCGGCGAGGGTTCGCAGCGCACAAAAACCAAGCGCGATGGCAGCCCCAGCGCTGACGAAACGACAAGCAAAGCGGTGATTACTGAACATGTGGCAGGTCGCGGCGGTTACTCGGGTTCATACCGTCAAGCAGGGGCACGGTGAGCAGCCAAATGTCAGTTGTGCACCAAAACGCACCGCCGGCACGCTTTTAACGCAGCCTTGGCGGTGCGGCGGACGGCTGACAATGGTGACCGCCGATGCGGCGAAGGGCCCGGGGCCGTCTCTGCGCCGCTCTGCCGGGAGCGCGCCATGGGCGCGAAATCGCGGGCCTGAATCAGGCGCCCCGGCTGCTCCCCAGGGCCGCGCTGAACCGAGGCCGCCGGCTTACAGCCGCGCACCGCCGCGCCGGTGCTTGACCCGGGTCAGCAGCGCCTTGCAGTCCACGGTGAGAATTTCCGGGTGGTTGAAGATGTGCTGGCGCACGAAGGCATCGAAGGTTTCGTAGCTGTCGGTCAGGGTGTGGATATGCAGGCTTTTCAGGTCGCTCATGATGTACAGGCTGACCACTTCCATGGTCGCTGACAGCCGCTCGGCGACGGCCTCGATGGCGTGCGGCGCGACGGTCAGGTCGACGAAGGTGGAGATGCCCTTGCCGAGCTTTTCCGGGTTGACCACTGCGGTGAATTTCTCGATCACGCCATTCTCCACCAGCGCCTGCACCCGGGTGCGGGCGTGGGCACGGGAGATGTTCAACTGGCGGGCGATCTCGGCGAAGGAGGTGCGTGAATCCTTGATCAGGATATTCAGCAACGCATTGTCCAGTTTGTTCATGGTTCGCTCGGTCGGTAGATGAACCGACTGCGATGCGGGTTGCGTGCCAGGCCGGCTGCGACGTCGCCGTGTCGATGTCTCTAGAGCAGCTTGCGGTACTGCTCGAACCCCGCGCGCTCACCGATGCGCTCGTAGAGCAGCTTGGCCTTGGCGTTGCTCTCGTGGGTCAGCCAGTGCACGCGCGAGCAGCCGGCCTGCCGGGCCTGGGCGTAGACGTGTTCGATCAGCTGGCGGCCGATGCCGTTGCCGCGCACGTCCTTGCCGATGAACAGGTCCTGCAGGTAGCAGTAGTCACCCGTGGTCCAGCAGGAGCGGTGAAAGACCCAGTGCACCAGGCCGACGGGATTGCCGTCGTGCCAGGCCAGGGCGGCGAACATCGGCTCGGCGGGGTCGAGGAAGCGCTGCCAGGTCAGCTCGCTGGTCGCCGTGTCGATCTCGGTCATGTAGAAGCGCTGGTAGCCCTGCCACAGGGGCAGCCAGACAGCATGGTCGGCGGCGCTGACGGCGCGGATTTCCACGGGAATGCGAACGCTCATGGGCAGCTCTCCTGAAAGTCGGTCGAGGGTCATCCTGCGTCGCCGGGACCAGCATCGCAAGCATCCGTGCAGGTGAAGCGTCCTAGCGCCCGTTCAGGTAGGCCTTGCCGTAATGCCGCTCCAGGCGCGCCTGGATCAGCTCGAGGCCGATCGACAGCAACCAGTAGATCACCGCCGCAGTGGTCAGCATCTCGATGTAGCGGTACGACGAGCGGCCGTAGGACTGGGCCAGGAACATCACCTCCCAGACGCCCATCACTGAGATCAGCGACGAGTCCTTGAGCATCGAGATGAACTGGCTGGTGGTCGGCGGGATGATGGTGCGCATGGCCTGGGGCAGGGTCACCCGCCAGAAGATCACCGTCGGCTTGAGGCCCAGGGCCAGGGACGCTTCGCGCTGGCCGGGCGGCACGCCAAGCAGGCCGGCGCGGAAGATCTCGCTGAGATACGCACCGTAGTTCAGCGACAGGGCGATGATCCCGGCGGTGATTGCGCCCGGCACCAGGCCCAGTTGCGGCAGGCCCAGGTAGATCAGCAGGATCTGGATCAGCAGCGGCGTGCCGCGAAAGAACGAGGCGTAGAAGCTGGCGATGCCGAACGCCACGGCGCTGTTCGACAGGCGCGCCAGGGCGGTGACGAAGCCCAGCGCCAGGGATGCCCAGATCGAGCAGAAGCACAGGAACAGGGTCAGCGCCGCGCCCTGCAGAAAGCCGTTCGGCGCCAGGCTGGCGCCGAGCAGGTTGGGCAGCTTGTCGAGGATGATCGAGAACTTCAGGTCGAAGCTCAGGAAGAACGCCACGCACAGGGCGAACAGGGTCGCCCAAGTGAGGTACAGGCGGCTGCGAAAACCGAACAGGCGCTGCAGCAACGACTCGCCCGCCTGGGGCGGCGGGCGAGGGGTTTCAGGTGGAGGCGTCATTGGCTGATATCTGAACCGATCCACTTCTTGGAGATGGCCGCCAGGGTACCGTCCTGGCGCAGCTCTGCGAAGACGCTCTCGACCTTGGCGCGCCACTCGGCGTCGTTCTTCTCGATGGCCACGGCATTCGGCTCGGCGTACAGCGCATCGCCGGCCAGCTTGAAGCGCTTGTCCTGGTCGATGCGCGGCTGCGCGGTCACCAGGTTGGTGAGGATCGCATCCAGGCGCACGCCGGCACCCAGGGCCAGGTCGTGGAAGGCCACGGTGTCGTTGTCGTAGGGCGCGACCTGCACGGCCTCGAAGGGATACTCCAGCGGCTGGTCTTCGGCGCCCTCGATGACCAGGTCCTTGTTCAGGTAACTCTCGTAGGAGGCGGCGCTGGTGACGCCGACTTTCAGACCGGACAGGTCCTTGGCCGAGTGGATGCGATCATCCTTGGCGTTGACCACGATCACCGCTGGCGAGGCGTAGTAGGTCACCGGGAAGTCGAACACCTGGGCGCGGGCCTGGCTAGGCGTCATCGAGCAGATGCAGATGTCGTAGCGGCCGTTCCAGCGACCGGCGGCGATCACGTCCCAGGAGGGCGTTTCCAGGCGCAGCTTGACGCCCAGTTTGTCGGCCACCGCCTTGGCCACGTCGACGTCGAAGCCATCGAGCTGGTTCTGCTCGTTGAGGAAAGAGAACGGCGGATAGTTTTCCATCAGCACGTTGACCAGCTCGCCGTTCTTCTCGATGCGTTCGAGGGTGGCGCCGGCCAGGGCCAGGTTGCAGAGGGAGGCGAGAGTCAGGCCGAGGGCGGCGAGCAGAGTGGTTTTCACAGAGATCCTTGGGCGCGAAAAAGGTTGTGAGCAGCAATTTGTGTGTATTAAATAGTTATAAACAAGTGCATCCAAATGAATTGAATGCATATAGATATGACTGGAGCTTATATGCGCGAGCGATCTCTGACTTTGCTGGATGGTGGCATGGGCCGCGAGCTGCAGCGCCGTGGTGCGCCATTTCGCCAGCCGGAATGGTCGGCGCTGGCGCTGAGCGAGGCGCCCGAGCAGGTGGAGGCGGTGCACGCCTCCTATATCGCCAGCGGCAGCCAGGTGATCACCAGCAACAGCTACGCCGTGGT
The DNA here is from genome assembly GCF_031119625.1 of Pseudomonas sp. G34. Lineage (GTDB taxonomy): Bacteria > Pseudomonadota > Gammaproteobacteria > Pseudomonadales > Pseudomonadaceae > Aquipseudomonas. The sequence continues at coordinate 156,908 of NZ_JAVHZV010000010.1, read as the reverse complement.
GCCCTTTCATATCGGTGAAGAGCGTTTCGCCGCCGAAGGCCGCGCCCTGGCCGAGCGTGCCGGCCAGTTGGCCCGCCGCGCGGCGGACAAGGCCGATGCAGCGGTGCGCGTCGCCGGCTCGCTGCCGCCGCTGTTCGGCTCCTACCGCCCGGACCTGTTCGAGCCCGCGCGTGTCAGCGAGGTGCTGACCCCGCTGCTCGATGGCCTGGCGCCCTATGTTGACCTGTGGCTGGCGGAAACCCAGAGCGCGATTGCCGAAGCGCGCGCCATTCACGGCCATCTGCCAAAGGACGGCAAGCCATTCTGGCTGTCGTTCACCCTGCGCGACGAAGACACCGACGAGGTGCCCCGCCTGCGCTCTGGCGAGCCGGTGGCCGATGCGGCTCGCGCGGCGGCGGAGCTGGGCGTCGAGGTATTGCTGTTCAACTGCAGCCAACCGGAAGTGATCGGCGACGCCATCGACGTAGCGCGTGACACCTTCGCCAGCCTCGGTGTGGATGTGGCCATTGGCGCCTACGCCAACGCCTTCCCGCCGCAGCCCGAAGAAGCCACCGCCAACGACGGCCTCGACCCGCTGCGCGAAGACCTCGACCCACCCGGCTACCTGCGCTGGGTCGCTGACTGGCGGGCGCGCGGCGCCAGCCACCTGGGCGGTTGCTGCGGCATCGGCCCGGAGCACATCGCGGTTTTGGCACAGCGCCTCTGAACGTCGCTGTGCTTTGCGGGTCAGTCGTGGCGTCTATGGCTGATTGAGCCCGGCAGCCGCCGGGCCGGATTGCGAGCGTGTGCATGCAAGCGTTGTTGAATGAAATCCTCGACCAGGTTCGCCCACTGATCGCTCAGGGCAAGGTCGCCACCTATATTCCCGCCCTGGCCGATGTGCCGGTCGACCAGCTGGGTATCGCCGTGTACGGCAACGACGGCGCACTGTTCACCGCTGGCGATGCGCACACGCCGTTCTCGATCCAGAGCATCTCCAAGGTGTTCAGCCTGGTGCAGGCCATCCAGCATTCCGGCGAGAGCATCTGGGAGCGCCTGGGCCACGAGCCGTCGGGCCAGCCGTTCAATTCCCTGGTGCAGCTGGAGCTGGAAAACGGCCGCCCGCGCAACCCGTTCATCAACGCCGGTGCGCTGGTGATCAGCGACATCAACCAGTCGCGCTTCGCCGCCCCGGCGCTGTCGATGCGCGACTTCGTGCGGCGCCTGTCGGGCAACCCCCACGTGGTGATCGACCGGCACATCGCCGACTCCGAATACCAGCACCGCGCCCGCAACGCGGCCATGGCCTACCTGATGCAGTCGTTCGGCAACTTCCACAACGATGTCGAGATGGTGCTGCGCAACTACTTCAGCTACTGCGCCCTGAGCATGAGCTGCGTGGACCTGGTCAAGGCCTTCTGCTTCCTGGCCCGCGACGGGTTCTGCAAGCACAGCGGCGAGCAGGTGCTCAGCGCCCGGCAGACCCAGCAGGTCAACTCGATCATGGCCACCAGCGGGCTGTACGACGAGGCGGGCAACTTCGCCTATCGCGTCGGCCTGCCGGGCAAGAGCGGCGTCGGTGGCGGGATCGTCGCCATCGTGCCGGGGCAGTACACGATTTGCGTGTGGTCACCCGGGCTCAACAAGGCGGGCAACTCCCTGGCGGGTATGGCCGCGCTGGAAGTGCTCAGTGAGCGGATCGGCTGGTCGGTGTTCTAGCGATCTGCTGCGCGTCGGCCCGGCGGCGTCGAAAGCAGGCGCTAGATGAGAGCGTTGTCTTTGTGGAATGACCGGCCTATAGCCGGTCATTTGAGCTGGGCTGCCTGAGCGGCAGCCGCGAGGTCATTGGGCGTCGCGGTAAGCCTTGCGTAGCATCTGCAGGTCCTGGTCGGTGCAGGTGCCGGCCACCGGGGCGGTCAGGTCATAGCACGGGTGACGGAAGCCCATCGGCCAGTAGATGATGCTGTACGGCGGCCAGAAGATCGATACCACGCGAAAACGCGTGCTCAGTCTGCCTGCCGAGATCGGCTGGCCAGTGGTGGTGCTGGTCAGCTTGTACGGCACGCCACCGGCGCGGTTCCAGAAGAACGGACGAATCTTGACCAGGCCCTGAGGGTGCTGCTCGGCACGCTCGTTGATGGAAACGGTGCTGTTTTCCGGCAGTTTGAAGAAGGCTTTGGTCGAGCAGCCGGTAATGGCCAGGGCGAGCAGCAGGAATACGCTGGAGCGAAGCAAAGGCATGGGACGTCCTTGTGGAGTAGGGCATGAAAAACGGCCGGTCGTCGGCCGGGGCGCGACTATACCGACTGCGTGCCCTTTGTTCCATGACGTGGGCCACACACACCAGGTGATTTGCCATTCCCGCCCAAGGCACGCGGGTCGGCCTGGAATGCGCCAGCGAGGCCTATTGGACCCGCTGCATGGCAATCAGAAGCGCAACTGCCATTGCGCGACCAGTGCGTGATTCTGGGTGCGGCTGCCGTACTCGCCGTTGTAACCCAGCCCCAGGCTCTGCGCGCTGCTGATACCCAGATCCAGGCCTGCATCGGCCAGCAGGGTATCGCGATCCAGCGTGGTGCCTTCGACACTGAAGGCGTTGCCGCCGCTGAGGAAGGACTGCCGCGCCTGGCTGCCGAGCTCGCCGTAGGTATGGCGCCAGCCAAGGCTGGCCCGCGGGGTCAGGCTCATGCCGTTGCCCAGCGTGCCGAGATGGGCAACACGCAGCCCCAGGGTGGTGTTGAGATTGTCCTGCTCGTGGCTGTCGACATGCAGGGCGGCGGCGCCGCCTTTCTCGTCATAGGATTGGTGGCTGTAACGTTGATAGCCGATGGCCGCGAAGGGCTCGGCGAGCAGGCGGCCGCTGGCGAGCTGATAACCCAGCTCGGCAAAGGCCTGCTGGCTGTTGGCGTGGTAGTCACCCCGCAGGCGATCGCTGAACCCGGCAAAGTCGACCTGGCGTTTGCTGCTGTTGTCGTGGCGACTGTAGGCCGCCCCGAGCCGCAAGGCGAGGGCGCCGCTCTGACGCAGGGCGTAGACACCCAGGTGCAGGCTGTTGATATCGCTGGAGGCGCCACGCCCGGCATCGACATCGGTGCCCGCGTAGCCACCGAGTACGCCAACGCGCCAGGCCGAATCCACCGCCCAGTCGGCACCGAGTACCGCACCACGGGTGTCCTGGGTGAGGTCGTCAGCGCCGTTGCTGCCGTCGAGTTTGCCGTGGCTGCCGATACCCTGTAGCCACAGACGACCTTCGGCGCCCGGGCTGTTGAGGTTGCGAGCCTGACGGGGAACGCCGCTGGAGGCCAGCAGCGGCGCATCGTCACGCAGCAGTGAGGCCTGCAAGTTGGCGCTGCCGCTGGTCTGTTGCATGGCACCGAGCATGCTGTTGCCCACCTGGGCGCTGCCGGCCAGGCTGGCAGTCATCAAGCTGGCATTGCTGCTGGCACTCAACTGGTCGAAGGCACTGGCAGCCTGGTCGCTGCTGCTGCTCAGCACGGCGTTGTACAGCGTGCCGCCGCCCTGGGATTGCAGGGCGCCGGCCGCGCCTCTGCCGTTGGCGTTGCGGGCCAGGTCGGCGAAGCGGCGGTCGTTGCGTGTCAGGTTCACATCGACGCTGTGGTCGGTGTAGTGCAAGGTCGGCGTGAGGAAGGCCAGGCTGCTGCTGAAGTCGGCGAAGGTACCGGTGATCCTGCCGTCGGCCTGGAGCACCTGATAGCGGCTCTGCAGCGGGTAATCGCCGGCAAGTGTATCGATGCGCAGGTGGGCACCGTTCAACGCTACAGTGCCGCCGACCTGCAGCGTATTACTGGTTCCGCCAGGGCTCACCGCCAGTGCCAGGATCGAGCCGCTGGCCAGGCCGAGATTGCCGCCGACGCGGCCACCGCCGAAGGTGGCGCCGCTGTCGACCCGTACATCACCCTGCAGGGTGCCCAGGTTGAGCAGGCTGGCGCCGCTGTAGATGCGCGTGCTGGCGCTGAAGTCGTCGCTGTCCAGGCGCCAGGCGCCGCTGCGCACGTCCAGGTTCTCGAAGTTGCGACTGTTGGCGAAGCTGCCGCCAGCAGCATCGTCGAGCGTCACGCTGTCGGTTCCTGCACCGCCGTCGACCATACCGATGAAGCGCGCCGTGGAGCGCAGGGTCAGGTTGTCGTCGCCGTCACCCAGGTCTACGGCGAGGCCGTTGCGGCCCTCGATCAGGCCGGCGTTGACCAGCGTGTCGTTGCCGGCGCCCATTTGCACGGCCGCCGCTGCGGTCGCGCTGTTCAGCTCGTCGACCCGGACGGTTTGCAGGCCGCCGCGGATGACGCCGCTGGCCTCGTTGATCAGCACGTCATCGTAGCGGCCGACCAGGCCGACACCGACCTTGTCGGCGCCGGTGATGTCGCCCGCGTTGACGATGTAGGCCACGCCACCGTCGGCCGCCTTGTCACCCAGGGTGCCTCGGCCGCTCGGGTGTTCGCTGCCATTGGCGCCGTCGTCGATGAGGATGCCGGCGCTCTGCCCGAAGATCGACGCACCAGCCAGGTTGCGGATGGTGCCGCCGCCTGCGGCAATGCCATCGCCGCCATTGGGCCGGCCGCCGGAATCCAGGCCGCCAGCGCCCAGGCCCTCGATACGGCCGTGGTTTTCGATGTAGGCGATGCCGTCGATGTCCACACCATCGCCGTCGCCATTGGCGATGGTCACGCCCAGGCCTTCGTGGTCGTAGATATTGCCCGCGCCCGCGTAGCGTCCGCTGACAAGGCCGTAGTTGAACACCACGCCGTGGCCATCCAGGCCGATCCCCGAGCCGTTCCTGCCGATCACCGTGCCGTCAGCCTGGTTGATGATCACCGGGTTGGCGATCTGCACGTTCTCGGTGGTGACGCCGTTGGCGATCCTGTCGAAGGTCACCCCGGCACCCGTGGCCGAGCGGATCACCAGGCGCTGCAGGCCCAACAGGTTGGCGTCTGCCTCGGCACTCAGCGGCGCGCCCCCGTCGATGCCATGGCGCGGACCCTCGATGCTGCCATGGTTGATGATGGCGACATTGGCGCGCTGGTTTTCGATGGCCACGCCGTCGGCAGCAGAATAGTCATTGCTGCACTGGCTGCTGATGTAGCCAGGACAGCTGGTGTTGACCGTGCCTGTGGAAAAGATGCGGCCGTAGTTGGTCAGGGTGAAATTGTTGCCCAGGCGCAGGGCGTCGTTGCCTACCGAGCTGATCACGGCATCGCGGTTGTTCTGCGCGCCATTGATGATCTGGTTGCCGGTGCTGGTGTATTCGCCGTCGGCCTTGATCGCGCGCTCGCCGCCGATGGTCTGGCCGCTTTGCGAGATGGTGCCCTGGTTGTCGACAAGGTACTGACCGCCGGTACGATTGAGGCGGATGGCAACGTTGCCCACGGCATCGATGGTGGCACCCGCCCTGTTGTGCAGGGTGAACAGTGGATTGCCGTTGTTGGCGTCGATGGCGCGCGCGCTGCCGGTCTGGCGGATTTCGCCGGCATTGACCAGTGTCGAAGTACCACCGCGAACCGTCACCGCGACCGTATTGTCGGCCACGCTCAGCGTCCCACCACTGGCGATGCTGCCGCTTTCACCGGCGTTGAGGGTTTGGCCCTCGGTGCTGCTGGTGTCGATGCTGAAGCTTGCCGCGAATGCCGGGCTGGCGATGGCGGCCTGCAGGGCGAGAACGAGAGAGAGCGGGCTTGGCCTGCAGATTGGCAGCATCACGAGGGTACCGGTCGTTGGGATTGTAAGGCCCGCGACTATGCCCGCGTGATGTTACGAAGATTTGACGGTCAGCCTTCGGCGCGCTCGCCACACAGGTCGAGGCTGAACAGGCGCTCCACTTCGTCCTGCGCCAGGCCCGCACCGAGCAGGGCGAACAACTTGCCCAGGGCCGCTTCGCGGGTCATGCCGCCGGCCGAGATCAGCCCGGCCGAGGCCAGTTGGCTGCCCGCCGCGTACACGCCGAACTCCACGTGCCCGTGGGCGCATTGGCTGATTGCCGCCAGCACCACGCCGCGGGCATGGGCCGCGCGCAGCACGTCGAGCAGCTCGGCGTCGTCCGACGGCCCGGTACCGCTGCCGTAGCACTCCAGCACCAGGCCCTGCACGCCGCTGTCCAGCAGGGCACGCAGGTGGCTGGCGCGCAGGCCGGGCACCAGCGGCAGGCTGAGCAGGTTGACCGGCTGGCGCGGCTGGCGGAAGTCGATGGCCACCGGCAGCTCGGCCAGGCGCGTGCCCTGGCGCCGACGTGGCGCCACCTGGAAGGCGTCGAAGGCCTCGCTACTGAGCTTGCTGACGCGGGCGCCGTGCATCAGCGCGCCGTCGAAATACAGGTGCACGCCCGGCGCCACGCCGTCGTGCAGCACCTGCATGGCGCCAAACAGGTTGGGCCAGGCGTCGCTGTGCTCGGCACCGGCCGGCAGCATCGAGCCGGTCAGCACCACCGGCACCGGCAGGCCCAGCAGCAGGAAGCTCAGGGCAGCGGCGCTGTAGGCCAGGGTGTCGGTGCCGTGCAGCACCAGCACGCCGTCGCAGCCATCCTGCTCGATGCCCTGGCGGATCGCCGCAACCATTGCCAGCCAGTTGGCTTGGCTCATGTTGGCGCTGTCGATGGGCGGCAGCAGTTCGCGGAAGCTCCAGTTCGGCAGGCGCTCGGCTTGCCGGCTTTGCTGGGCACGCACGCGGGTCTCGAAGCCGGAGGCAGGGGCCAGGCCGCTGGCGCTGGCCTGCATGCCGATGGTGCCACCGGTATAGAGCACGAGAATATGGGATGAAGTCATGGATCACCTGAGGGGTGGTCTTGGCGCGGGGCCGTCATCGAGGTACTGCGCTGCTGCACAGCTGATGCGGCCCGCTGATCAGGGGCAGAGCCATGGCGGGCATGGCTCTGCTTCGCGAGGGCTCAGCGCTGCTGAGTGTCCTGGGCGGCTGGCTGCGACGGCAGGGCCGGCCAGGAGGTCTTGTCCAGCTTCAGGTCGGCGAACTTGGCCGGGTCGAAGACCGGAATCTTCACGCCAGCCTTGATCTGCGCATCGTAGTCGTTCATCAGGCGCAGGCCGGTCTTGAACAGCAGGGCCATGGCGATCAGGTTGACGATGGCCAGCAGGCCCATGGTCAGGTCGGCGAAGCCGAACACGGTGCCCAGGTCCTGGGTCGAACCCCACATCACCAGCACGATCACCAGCACGCGGTAACCCTGCACCATCGCACGGCTCTTGCTGAAGAAGCCCAGGGCGTTTTCACCCAGGTAGTAGTTGTAGATCAGGGTGGTGAACACGAACAGGCTCAGTGCCACGCTGATGAACACGCGGCCCCACTCGCCGACGATGGCGGCCAGGGCGCTCTGGGTGAGGATCACGCCGCCGACTTCGCTACCCGGTGCGTAGGTGCCCGACAGCAGGATGATCATCGCGGTGCAGGTGCAGATGATCAGGGTGTCGATGAACACGCTCAGCGACTGCACCACGCCCTGTGCGGCCGGGTGCGGCACTTCGGCCACGGCGGCCACGTTCGGCGCGCTGCCCAGGCCGGCTTCGTTGGAGAACAGGCCACGCTTGACACCCATGATGATCGCCGCACCGATGCCGCCGGCGAAGGCGGGCTCGAGGCCGAAGGCGCTGCGCACGATGAGCATGAAGGTTTCCGGAACCTGGCTGATGTTGCTGCCGATCACGAACAGGGCGATGGCGATGTAGGAGCCGGCCATGACCGGTACCAGCACGTCGGCGAACTTGGCGATGCGCTTGATGCCGCCGAAGATGATCAGGCCGATGATGCACACCAGCACGATACCGCTGACCCACTCCGGGATGCCGAAGGTGTCATGCATGGAGCTGGCGACGGTGAACGACTGCAGGGCGTTGAAGCCGAAGCCGAAGGTGACCAGCAGCAGGATCGAGAAGACGATGGCCATCCAGCGCTGGCCCAGGCCATGCAGGATGTAGAAGGCCGGGCCGCCGCGGTAGGTGCCGTCGCCTTCGTTCTGTTTGTACAACTGGGCCAGGGAGCACTCGAAATAGCTGGTGGCCATGCCGACCAGCGCGACCAGCCACATCCAGAACACCGCGCCTGGGCCGCCCAGGGTGATGGCCACGGCCACACCGGCGATGTTACCGGCGCCAACCCGGCCGGCCACGCTGAGCATCAGGGCCTGGAACGAGCTGAGCTGACCTGGCTTGCGCTGCAGCGCCTGGCCGAAGATCTGGAACATGCTGGTGAAATAGCGGAACTGCACGAAGCGCGAACGGATGCTGAAGTAGAGGCCGAGGCCAACCAGCATGACGATCAGCACTTTGCTCCAGATAAGGTCGTTCAATAAATCGAGCATGACACTCTTCCTGTTGTTATTAGGGGTATAGGTTCAACCGCGCGTTCACCAGGCACCCGGCAGCGGCGCTATGCGAGCGATGTTCAGCGCATGGACGGTGCATGCGGGTTTACCGACCGCAATGGTTGGGCAAAGCCGCCGGAGCGGCAATTTCGCGGGTCGACCCTAGATGATGCGACTTGATGCTAGATTAGAGTCGGTCGCATCACCTGCAACGGCTTCTGCAGAGGCGGGTGACACAGGCTGGGTCACCCGTAGACGGGCCGTCAGCGCTGCGTCGGCAGCAGCTCTGGCGCGCCCTGGGCCTGGGCTGCGGTGGTGGCGGCTGGCTTGGCGGCCGGCCAGGCGGCGCGATCCAGATCCAGGTCGGCGAACCGGGAGCCGTCGAACACCGGCTGGGCGACACCGGCCTGGCGCTGTGCATCATAGTCTTTCAGCACGCGCAGGCCGACCTTGATCAGCAGGGCCAGGGCGGTCAGGTTGACGAATGCCAGGCAGGTCATGGTGATGTCGGCGAAGGCGAACACGGTGCCCAGGTTCTGCATCGAACCCCAGCAGATCAGCGCCAGTACCAGGCCGCGGTAGCCGAGCAGGGCGACCTTGCTGCGACCGACCAGGAACTGCAGGGCGTTTTCGCCCAGGTAGTAGTTGTAGAGGATGCAGGTGAACACGAACAGGCTCAGCGCGACGCTGATGAAGGTCCGGCCCCAGTCGCCGACCACCGCCGCCAGAGAGTTCTGGGTCAGTGCGATGCCGTCACCTTCGAAGCCCGGGGTATAGAAACCCGACAGCAGGATCAGCAGTGCGGTACAGGTGCAGATCACGAAGGTGTCGAGGAATACGCTGAACGCCTGCACCACGCCCTGGGCGGCCGGGTGCTTGACCGAAGCCACGGCGGCCACGTTCGGCGCGCTGCCCAGGCCGGCTTCGTTGGCGAACACGCCGCGTTTGACGCCCATCACGATGGCGCTGCCCAGCAAACCGGCGAAGGCCGGCTCCAGGCCGAAGGCGCTCTTGACGATGGTCGCCAGCATGTCCGGCACCAGGTCGATCTGGCTGATGATCACGTACAGGGTCACGGCCAGGTAGGCCAGGGTCTTGACCGGCACCAGCAGGTCGGAGACCGAGGCGATGCGCTTGATGCCGCCGATGAACACCAGGCCGAGCAGCACGGCCAGGGCGAGGCCGCTGTACTGCACCGGAATGTCGAAGGCGTTCTGCAGCGAGTGGGTCACGGTGAACGACTGCAGGCCGTTGAAGGCGAAGCCGTAGGTGACCAGCAGCAGCACGGCGAAGGTCATCGCCATCCAGCGCAGCTTCAAGCCGTGCTGGATGTAGTAGGCCGGGCCGCCACGGTACAGGCCGTCACCGTCGCTCTGCTTGTAGAGCTGGGCCAGGGTGCATTCGAAGAAGCTGCTGGACATGCCGACCAGCGCGGTCACCCACATCCAGAACACGGCGCCCGGGCCGCCCAGGGTCACCGCGATGCCGACACCGGCGATGTTGCCGGCGCCAACGCGGCCGGCGAGGCTGAGCATCAACGCCTGGAAGGAGCTGAGCTGGCCACCGCTGCTGCGCAGCGACTCCTTGAACACGCTGAACATGTGGATGAAATGGCGGAACTGGACGAAGCGCGAGCGCAGGGTGAAGTAGCTACCCAGGCCAACGATAAGCACGATCAGTACTTTCCCGGAAAGAAAGTCGTTCAGTACTTCGAGCATGATCAGAATCCTCGACTCTTATTGTGATTGTTCGCAGGCCAGCGCTGGCGCGCGGGGGCATTGACCAATCTTTGAGCAAGGAGGCCTCGGGAACAATTTCGCTGATCGACCCCAAGTGACGCGACCTGATGCTATAATCACGCCATTCGCATCATCTGAGCCGATCATGTCCAGTCATCTCGGTGAGAATCTCCGGCTGCTCTGCAGCCACTATCGCTCCATTGCCGAGGTGTGCCGCAAGATCGGCATCAACCGCGGCCAGTTCAACAAGTACCTGGCCGGAGAGAGCCAGCCTACGGCCTACAACCTCAAGAGAATCGGCGATTTCTTCGGTGTCGAGGGGTACGAACTGGGCTTGCCGGGCGATCAGTTCGCGCGCCTGATCGGCGCCCGCGGCACGCAGATCGGCGCGCCGGCCGAGCGCGATCCGTTACACTCCCTGTTACAACCACTGCGGGAAAGCTCAGGTGATCTTTCGCGCTATTGCGGCTACTACTTCGAGTACGCCAACTGCATGTCGGTGCCGGGCACCATCCTGCTGTCGCTGGTTCACATGCGCGAGGAGGGTGGCAACTTCCTGTTCGAGCGTCAGGAGCGCCAGGTGCTCGCCACCGGCGGGTTGGCCGAAGATTCGGCGCGCTGTCGCTACCTGGGCGCCGCCTTCCAACTGCAGGATCGGCTGTTTCTCATCGACTACGAGTCGCTGACCGTCAACGAGATGAGCCAGACCATCCTGATTCCCAGCTTCAAGAGCCGCATCACCCGCCTCAATGGCCTGAAGACCGGGGTATCCAGCGGCGACCGGCGCACGCCGGCCTGCACCCGGGTGGTGTGGGAATTCCTGGGCACCGAGATCAACCGCATCAGCACCTACCGCCAGGTGATGCTCTACCAGCCCGACGACCCCCGTATCGACGAGGACATCCGCCAGCGCCTGGCCCAAGCGCCGGTACGTGATGGCTTGTTCGAGGTGGAGTGAGCGGGGTGTGGTGACGTACCGAGCGGCTGTTTCTAGCGGAAGCGGCCATTGGTGCAGTACCTGTGGGAGCGGGCCATGCCCGCGATTTTTCGCGCGCATGGCGCGCTCCCACAGTGGATCAGATTCGTAGGGTGGGTGAAGGCGCTTGTTACGTTCTGAGCATGATTGAGGTTTTTGGCGCGGCGTAACCCACCATCGGCGCAATGCAATACATCGCCCGGTGGGTTACGCGGCGCGCCGAGATTGTGGCCATCGGCAATCGATGGTGTGGCGCCGCTCACCCACCCTACGGTTCTGGGTACTTATGTGGGAGCGCGCGGGGACGCCTAGTCCATGCGCGCGAAATCACGGGCATGGACTAGGCGTCCCCGCCCGTTCCCACAGGAGTTGCGCTGAACTCGAATGCACTTCGCCTAATCGCTTTGCGAAAGCCAGAACGCAATACCGCTATCAGCACAGCTCCGGGTGCTTGCTGCAGGTGCCGTAGCCTTCGCTCTTCATCTGCTCCAGCGCCTGCTGCAGGCGGGTGACCACTTCGTCCGGGGTTTCCAGGTTCAGGGCCAGGTACATGTCCGAGCGGTCGATGATCAGCACGGTGCGCAGGCCGGTTACCCCGGCCTGGTTGGCGTGGTAGCGCCACACCGGATCGGTGGTGGCCCACAGGTCGATCTTGCCGCTGGTGAGCTTGGCGATGTTTTCCTGGTCGCGCAGGGCATTGCTCGGTTGCAGGCCGGCGCGCTCCAGGGCCTGGCTGACCGCGCCGTCCTTGTAGCTGCCGATGCGGTACTGGGCGGCTTCTTCGAGGCGGCTGAGATTTTCGATCTTGGAGCCCGGTGCGGCGAGCAGCACGCCCTCGACCTTGGCGATCGGGCCGACCCATTTGAACAGCGGCCGGCGCGCCTCGCTCATCGCGGTGGAGAACAGGCCGTAGTTGGCGCGGGCCAGGGTGTCGTCGTACACCCGGCTCCACGGGAAGCGCAGGGTCAGGGTGTAGTCGATGCCGGCGCGTTTGAACATCTCGCGCACGATGGTGGTGCTGACGCCCTGGATATTGGCGTCGCGGGCGAAGTTCTTCTCGCCGTCGGCCATGTTGAAGGGCGGAAAGTTTTCGGTCTGCAGTACCACCTTGTAGTCAGGCGGCAGGGCCGCCTGGGCGGGCAGGGCGAACAGACTGGAAACGGCAAGCAGACCGGCAAACCATGCGGCGTTGACACTCATCGGAACGACTCCTTGTTAGGCCGCCGCCCTTTTAGCGCGCCGCCGCGCAAACGGCAATGAGTGGTGACGAGAAGAACCGCAGACTGTGAACCGGTCGGAGGCTTTTGATCAATGCCGGGCGCCGGCCGATGCGGCGGCGCGTCGTCATCAGCACAGCTCGGGGTGCTTGTTGCAGGTGCCGTAGCCTTCGGTCTTCATCTGATCGAGCGCCTGTTGCAGGCGCGAGACGACTTCGTCCGGTGTGTCGAGGTTGAGCGCCAGGTAGAGGTCGGCGCGGTCGAAGGTCAGCACGTTGCGCAATCCGCTGACCCCCGCCTGGCGGGCCTGGTAGCGCCATACCGGGTCAGTGGTGCCCCACAGGTCGATCTTGCCGGCTGTCAGTTTGCCGATGTTCTCCTGGTCACGCAGGGCGTTGTTGGGCTGCAGCCCGGCCTTTTCCAGGGCCTGGGCGGCGGCGCTGTCCTTGTAGCTGCCAATCCGATATTGGCGCGCCTGCTCGAGGCTGGTCAGGTTGGGGATGCTGGAGCCGGGAGCGGCGAGCAGCACACGCTCGACCTTGGCGATCGGGCCGACCCACTTGAACAGCGGACGACGCGCCTCGTTCATCGAGGTGGAGAACAGGCCGTGGTTGGCATTGGCCAGGGTGGCGTCGTAGACCCGGCTCCAGGGGAAGCGCAGGGTCAGGCTGTAGTCGATGCCGGCGCGCTTGAACATTTCCCGCACGATGGTGGTGCTGACACCCTGGATATTGGCGTCACGGGCGAAGTTCTTGTCGTTGTCGGCCATGTTGAAGGGCGGAAAGTTTTCCGTTTGCAACACGACCTGATAGCCGGGCGGCAGCTCTGCCTGGGCAGGCACTGCAGCTACACCGGAAAGGGCCAGCAGACACAACAGCCATGCGGATTTGACGCTCATGGGCGGACTTCTCTTGTTAGGGCTGCTGCCCTTTTAGCGCGCTGGCGCGCAAAGGGCAATCAGTCCCGAGCAAGGGTGATGACAAGTGCCGCAAGTCGCGGTGGGCCCGCCGGTATGGCCGTGCAACTGCAGTGCCGCCGGGGGCGGCAAATGCACAGCAAAAGAGCGCCTATGAATGGCGCCCTGTTGAGCGCCCCAGGCGGGCGTTACCGCGCGTTGTCGCCATTGTAGATCGAGCGATCCAGCTCGTTCTCGCTGCTGCCGACCAGGGTCGTGGTCATCAGGTCACCGGCCACGTTGACCATGGTGCGGGCCATATCGAGGATACGGTCGATACCGGCAATCAGGGCCACGCCTTCGAGCGGCAGCCCGACCGAGGTCAGTACCAGGCCGAGCATGATCAGGCCGGCCCCGGGTACGCCGGCAGTGCCGATCGAGGCCAGGGTGGCGGTGAGGATGATCATCAGGTATTGGCCGGCGTTCAGGTCGATGCCGAACGCCTGGGCAATGAACAGCGCGAGTACGCCCTGGTAGATCGCGGTACCGTCCATGTTGATGGTCGCACCCACCGGCAGTACGAAGCCGGCTACGCCTTCGGACACACCCAGGTTCTTGCGCGCGCACTCTATCGATACCGGCAGGGTACCGGAGCTGCTGGAGGTGCTGAACGCCACCGCCAGTGCCGGGGCGATACCCTGGAAAAAGCGCAGGGGGCTCAGGCGCGCGAACATGGCGAGCATGCCGCCGTACACCAGCAGCAGGTGGGCGATGCTGGCCAGGTAGATGACGCCTATCACGCCCGCCAGCGGCAGCAGCACTTCGATACCGTGGTTGGCGACCACGCCGGCGATCAGCGCGAACACGCCAATCGGCGCGAAACGCATCACCAGGTCGGTGAGCTTGTAGAACACCTCGGCCAGGCTATTGAACAGCTTGACCGCAGGCGCTGCCTTTTCGCCGATCAGGTTCATGCTCACGCCCAGGGCAATGGCGAACACGATGATCTGCAGAATGTTGCCTTCGGCGAACGCGGCCACCGGGTTGCTGGGCACCAGGCCGACGAGGATCTCCACCAGGGACGGCGCCTGCTTGGCTTCGACGGCCGCGCTGGCGGTCATGTTCATGTCGGCGCCCGGGGTGAACAGCGCGCCGAACAGCAGGCCGATGCTGACCGCAAATGCCGTGGTGACCAGGTAGATGGCAATGGTCTTGACGCTGATCCGGCCCAGTTTGGCGGTGTCCTGCATGCAGGTGATGCCGGCCACCAGGGAAACGAACACCAGCGGCACGATGAGCATCTTGATCGCGTTGAGGAACAGCGCGCCCAGCGGCGCGAGCAGCCTGGCACCGTCCTTGAAGAGCAGGCCGACGACCACGCCGAGTACCAGGCCGATGAGGATCTGCTGCCAGAGGGGCATGCCCCACGGAAAGCGACGGGAAGCGGTAGTGCTCTGACTCATTGATATCACCTAAATTGTCGTTTTTGTGATGACCGAGCTGCGGCCTGTAGGGTGGTGCCCGGCAAGGGAGGGCACAAATGACTGCGCCGCTTCAGGGAAGCGGCGCAGTGGTAGCGGAAGAATCAGGCCTGTAGCGGTACCAGGCGAGGCGCGATCATGTTTTCCGGGCGCAGGATGTCGGCCAGGGTGGCTTCGTCGAGCAGGCCCTCCTCGCGCACCAGCTCCAGTACGCCACGGCCGGTGTCCAGGGCGACCTTGGCGATGCGTGTGGCGTTCTCGTAGCCGATGTAGGGGTTCAGCGCGGTGATCAGGCCGATGGAGTTTTCCACCTGGGCGCGGCAATGGGCTTCATTGGCGGTGATGCCGTTGATGCAATGCTCGCGCAGCATGTCCATGGCGCGCTGCAGCAGGCGGATCGAGTCGAAGATCTTGTAGGCGATCAGCGGTTCCATGACGTTGAGCTGCAGCTGGCCGCCTTCGGCTGCCATGGTCAGTGCCAGGTCGTTGCCAATGATTTCGAAGGCCACCTGGTTGACCGCTTCCGGGATCACCGGGTTGACCTTGCCGGGCATGATCGAGCTGCCCGGCTGGCGCGCCGGCAGGTTGATCTCGTTGATGCCGGTGCGCGGGCCGCTGGACAGCAGGCGCAGGTCGTTGCAGATCTTCGACAGCTTGACCGCGGTGCGCTTGAGCATGCCGGAGAACAGCACGAAGGCGCCCATGTCGGAAGTCGCTTCGATCAGGTCGGCAGCCGGTACCAGCGGTTGGCCGCTGATCAGCGCCAGGCGCTGTACGGCCAGGTGCTGGTAGCCGGGGTCGGCGTTGATGCCGGTACCGATGGCGGTGCCGCCCAGGTTCACTTCGGTCAGCAGCTCCGGTGCCAGGCTGCGCAGGCGCGCCAGGTCTTCACCGAGGGTGGTGGCGAAAGCACGGAATTCCTGGCCGAGGGTCATCGGCACGGCGTCCTGCAGCTGGGTGCGGCCCATCTTCAGCACGTGGCTGAATTCCTGGCCTTTCGCGGCGAAGGACTGGATCAGGCTGTCCAGGCTGGCCAGCAGGGTGTCGTGGCCGAGCAGCAGGCCCAGGCGAATGGCGGTCGGGTAGGCGTCGTTGGTCGACTGCGCCATGTTCACGTCGTTGTTGGGGTGCAGGTGCTTGTATTCACCCTTGGCGTGGCCCATGGCTTCCAGGGCGATGTTGGCGATCACCTCGTTGGCGTTCATGTTGGTCGAGGTGCCGGCGCCGCCCTGAATCATGTCGACCACGAACTGGTCGTGGAACTCGCCGCGGATGATCCGCGCACAGGCTTCGCTGATCGCTGCGTGCTTGGCGGTGGGCAGGTGGCCCAGCTCACGATTCGCGTCCGCTGCAGCCTGCTTGACCATGGCCAGGGCGACCACCAGCTTCGGGTAGTGAGCCAGTGGCACGCCCGACAGGCGGAAGTTGTTCAGTGCGCGCAGGGTCTGGATGCCGTAATAGGCTTCGGCGGGGACTTCGAGGGTACCGAGGAGGTCTTTCTCGACGCGAAACAATGCAGCAGCGGACATGATGTCTCGATTCTCATAGAGCCGCGGAAGATACCGCGATGGCGCATAGAATAAGGATCTTGTCCTTGGGTCGGCCAATGCTGTTGCTTGCTGCCCTATGCACAATCGGCATAATGCAAGTGTGACTTGCGCCAGCGCACTTAAAGTGTGCGGCGCTCGGCCACTCGGTCCGCATGCAGGGGGATGCACCTTGAACCTGGAAACCAAATGGCTGGAAGACTTCGTGACCCTGGCCTCGACACGCAGTTTTTCAGCCGCGGCGCAAAAGCGCTTCGTCACCCAGCCAGCCTTCAGCCGACGCATTCGCAGCCTCGAGGCGGCCCTGGGGCTGACTTTGGTGAACCGCTCGCGCACGCCCATCGAGCTGACCGAGTCGGGCCAGCTGTTCCTGCTCACGGCGCGCAGCATGGTCGAGCAACTCGGCGAGGTGGTGCGCCACCTGCATCACCTCGAAGGGCAGCAGGGCGAGGCGCTGCAGATCGCCGCCGCCCACTCGCTGGTGTTTGGCTTCTTCCCGGAATGGATTGCCCGCCTGCGCCGTGACGGCCTGCCACTGACCACACGCCTGGTGGCGACCAACGTCGGCGAAGCGGTGCACTCGCTGCGCGAAGGCACCTGTGATCTGATCCTTGCCTACCATGACCAGGACGCCGCCGTGCAACTGGTGCCTGATCTGTTTCCGTCGCTGTACCTGGGCCGTAGTGAAATGCTGCCGGTGTGCGCGGCGGATGAGCACGGCGCGCCGCTGTACGACCTCGACTCCGGCCTGAGTGTGCCACTGCTGGCCTACAGTGCCGGGACCTTCCTGGGGCGCTCGGTGAACCTGCTGCTGCGCCAGCGTGCGCTGCGTTCCAGCATCGTGCATGAGACCGCCATGGCCGACAGCCTCAAGGCCATGGCCCTGCAGGGCCTGGGGGTGGCCTGGGTGCCGCGCCTGTCGATGCATGCCGAGCTGGCCCGCGGCGAGCTGGTGGTGTGCGGCAAGGAGCACTGGCATATCCCGCTGGAAATCCGCCTGTACCGCTGGAGCATGTCACGCAAGGCCGCCGTGCGCCTGCTGTGGCGCAAGCTGGAGGGGGGCGTGGGGCGGGAGCAAGGTTAGGTCTGCCCTGGTGGTCGCCGTGATGGATATTCATCTGTGGGAGCGGGCGGGGACGCCCAGTTCATGCCCGCGAAAAAGCACCCAAAGCCCTGCAAGCCTATAGCGCAGCAATAAGCAGATCGGCGACAGGCAGGAGTCCCAGTTTGTACCCGAGAACTCTCGCGGGCATTGCCGCTCCCACAGTCTGTGGATAACCGTCTCACCCCAACCCGTACTTCTTGACCTTGTCGAACAGTGTGGTCTTGGCCATGCCCAGGGCCTGGGCGGCCTGGCTGAGGTTGCCGGCGTGTTGTTCGAGGGCATCGACCAGCAGGTTGCGTTCGAAGGCTTCCACGGCTTCGGCGAAGGTGGCGGCGTTGCCTTCGTTGCCGCCGCTCTTCTTGAAGGCCGGCAGGCCCAGGGCGAAGCGTTCGGCGACGTTGCGCAACTCGCGCACGTTGCCGGGCCAGTCATGGGCCAGCAGGGCGGCCAGGGTGTGGCGGTCCAGTTCGGGGGCGGCGCGGTCGAAGCGCAGGGCCGAGAGCTGCAGAAAGTGCTCGAACAGCAGGGCGATGTCTTCGCGGCGCTCGCGCAGCGGCGGCAATTCCAGGGTCACCACGTTGAGGCGGTAGTAGAGGTCACTGCGGAAAAGCCCGGCCTTGCCGGCCTCGTCGAGGTCGGCCTTGGTGGCGGCGATCACCCGGCAATCGACGGCGATCGGCTGGTTCGAGCCGAGGCGCTCGAGGCTGTGCTCCTGCAGCACGCGCAGCAGTTTGATCTGCAGGTTGAGCGGCATGCTTTCGATCTCGTCGAGAAACAGGCTGCCGCCATTGGCGTGCTCGATCTTGCCGATACGCCGCTTGCCGGCGCCGGTGAAGGCGTGGGCCTCGTGGCCGAAAATCTCGCTCTCGAACAGGTTCTCCGGCAGACCGCCGCAGTTCAGGGCCACGAAGGCCTTGTTCTGCCGCCGGCTGAAATCATGCAGGCAGCGGGCGACCAGCTCCTTGCCGGTACCGGTCTCGCCTTCGATCAGCACGTTGGCCGAGGTATCGGCGACGTTGGCGATCAGCTCGCGCAGTTGCTGCATGGCCGGCGAGCGACCGATCAGGCGATGCTCCAGGGCCTGCTTGCCGGCCAGCTGGCGGCGCAGCGCCGACACTTCACGGGCCAGGCTGCGTTGTTCCAGGGCACGGCGGGCGACGTCCACCAGGCGCTCCGGCGAAAACGGCTTTTCCATGAAGTCGTAGGCGCCGTCGCGCATGGCGCCGACCGCCATGCCGATGTCGCCGTGGCCGGTGATCAGCACCACCGGCAGGCTGGGGTCGCGGCGTTTGAGTTCATCGAGCAGTTGCAGGCCGTCCATGCCGGGCAGGCGGATATCGCTGATGACGATGCCGGCGAAGTCCGCGTCGATACGCTGCAGGGCATCTTCGGCGCTGCCCACGCCCTCGCAGGGGATGTCCTCCAGCGCCAGGGCCTGCTGGCAGCCAAGCAGCACGTGGGGGTCGTCCTCGACGATCAGCACGGTGAGGTCATCATTCATCGGGTGTCTCCATGACAGCGGCCACCTGGGGCAGGTTGAGTTCGAAGGCGGTGCCGCCCTCGGGCGGATGGTCGGCGCTCAGGCTGCCGCCGGCGGCAGCGGCGAGGCTGGCC
Source organism: Pseudomonas sp. G34 (assembly GCF_031119625.1). Lineage (GTDB taxonomy): Bacteria > Pseudomonadota > Gammaproteobacteria > Pseudomonadales > Pseudomonadaceae > Aquipseudomonas. Next base: position 138,035 of record NZ_JAVHZV010000010.1, on the reverse strand, counting down.
GAAAGCGTGAGGCCGAGCCCCAGGCCCTGCTCGCCGGGCTTGGTGGTGAAGAAGGGTTCGAACAGGTGGGTACGGTCTTCGGGGGCAATGCCGGGGCCGTTGTCGAGCACGCGCAGGCGATAGCGCTCGCCCTCGGCGCTGCCCTGCAGCCACAGCTGGCGGTCGGCCTGGGCGCTCATCGCGTCGGCGGCGTTGGCGATCAGGTTGACCAGGATCTGCTCCAGGCGGGTCTGGTTGATGGCCAGCCGGGCGTCTTCGAACTGGTGATGGATGTTCAGCGGCGTGCGTTCCAGGCGCGGCTGTACCACCTGCAGTGCGGCGTCCACGGCCTTGGCCAGGCTGGCTTCGCCGCCGTCGTTGGAGCGGCGGGCGAAGGCGCGCAGGCTGCCGGTGATCTTGCCCATGCGGTCGACCAGCTCGTTGATGGTCTGCAGGTTGGTGGTGGCCACGTCGTAGGCACCACGTGACAGGAAGCGCACGGTGTTGCCGGACAGCGTACGCAGCGCCGCCAGCGGCTGGTTGAGCTCGTGGGCGATGCTGGTGGACATCTGCCCGATGACCGCCAGCTTGCCGGCCTGCACCAGTTCGTCCTGGATCTTGCGCAGGTCGCTCTCGGTCTGGCGGCGTTCGCGGATTTCGGCCTTGAGCCGATCATTGCTGGCGCGCAGGTCCGCGGTGCGGTCGGCGATCCGGCGTTCCAGTTGGTTGTTGGCAGTCTGCAACGCTTCGCGCGCGGCCAGGCGGGTGGCGATGACCTTGCGCCGCTCGTTCCAGGCAATCAGCAGGAAGGCCAGCAGGGCGAAGGCGGCGGCCGCCAGCATGCCGTGGCTGATCGCCTCGCGGCGCAGGTCCTGCAGGGGGCTGAGCAGGGTCAGGTGCCAGGGTGTGTCGTCCAGCGGGCGGGTTTGCGCCAGGTAGTTGACCGATTTGTCGTGGCTACCGGGGGCATCGGCGGCAAAGGTGACGTGTTCGGCGCCGTTGCCCAGGGCGGTGCGGGCCAGGGGGATCAGCTCGTCGAGTGACGACCAGTGGTACTGCAGGCTGCGCGCCAGGCGTTCCTTGATCTCGGCATTCAGCGGGCGTACGGCCTTGAGCCGGCGCTCCGGATTGCTGGAGAGGATGATGATGCCGTTCTCGTCACTGACATAGGCTTCCAGGCGGGCGCGCTGCCAGCGTTGCTCCAGCGCTTCGAGGCGGATCTTGACCACTGCCACGCCGATGATCCGGCCATTGGCCTTGAGCCCGTGCGAGAGGTAGTAGCCGGCCTCGCCGACCGTGCTGCCGATGCCGTAGAAGCGCCCGGATTCACCGAGGATGGCGTCCTGGAAATAGGCGCGAAAGGACAGATCCTCCCCCAGGTAGCTGTCCGCCTGGCGCCAGTTGCTGGTCGCCACCACCCGGCCGTCGGTGTCCATGACGTAGATGGCCAGGCTGCCGCTGCGCCGATTGAGGCCCTCGAGGTAGTCGTTGACGCGCTGGCGACGGTAGTTGTCGGGCGTCAGCAGCAGGCGGCTGACATTGGACTCCAGCTCCAGCAAGCTCGGCAGGTAGGTGTATTTGGTGATCTCGCTTTCCACGGCGCGGGCGTTGAGCTCCAGCTGCCGCTCACCGCTTTCGGTCAGCGCGCGGATGCCGGCCTTCTCGCTCATGCGGTAACCGGCATAGCCGCAGCCAAACACCAGGGCCATTGTCAGCAGGGTCAACAACAGGTGACGGAGGTAACGAGGCTTGGCGGACAAGGCAGGCGGTGCCCCACGGAGGCTGGCAAGAGCGCATTGCATCACAGTCACCCGAGCCGAGCCAGCCCGCCCGGAGGCGCATGCGAGGGTTCACCGCCACAGGCGCAGCGGTGCCGCGCGATGCACGTCATGGCTTGGCACTCAAGGTTGCACCACCCGGCCGACGCCGCGCCCGCGTGGATCGGAGGCGGTTTCCAGGCGGCGCCCGTCGACGCGGATGGCCTGGATGTCGCCCATGTTCCAGCCCTGATCCTCGAGCACGTAGCCCATGGCCTTGAGCTCGTCGGCGACCTTGCCGGTGAGCGGTGCGTAGGCGTCGTAGTAGATCGTGTCCTTGGGCAGTAGCTGGTGATGGACGCGCTGGGCGGCCACGGCCTTTTCCAGCGGCAGCTTGAAGTCGTAGACGTTGTTGAGCACCTGGAAGATCGAGGTGAAGATCCGCGAGCCACCAGGCGTGCCCAGCACCAGGCTGACCTTGCCGTCGCGGGTGACGATGCTCGGGCTCATCGACGAGAGCATGCGCTTGCCCGGTTCGATGGCGTTGGCATCGCTGCCCACCACCCCGAAGGCGTTGGCCACGCCAGGCTTGGCACTGAAGTCGTCCATTTCGTCATTGAGCAGGAAGCCGGCGCCTTCTACCACCACGCCGCTGCCGAAATCCCAGTTCAGGGTGTAGGTGTTGCTGACCGCGTTGCCGTCGGCATCGACGATCGAGAAGTGCGTGGTCTGGTGTGGCTCCAGGCCAGGGCGCACCTGCTCGGTCGGCGAGATGGCGGCCGGGTTGACCTCGGCGGCGCGGCGTTTGAGGTACTCGGCGTCGATCAGCTGGGCGACCGGCACCGTGGAAAAGTCCGGGTCGCCCAGGTAGTCGGCGCGGTCGGCGAATACGCGCTTCTCGATCTCGGCCAGCAGGTGGATGTAGTGTGCCGAGTTCAGCTCGACGCCCTTGAAGTCGGCGGCGCGCTGCTCCTTGATGCCGATCAGCTGGGCCAGGGCGATGCCGCCGGAGCTGGGCAGCGGCGCGGTGTACAGGCTGTTGCCCTGCCAGTCGACGCGCATCGGCTCACGCCATTTGACGCGGTAGTCGGCCAGATCCTGTTTGCTGATCAGCCCGCCGTCGCGCTGCATCTGGGCGACCAGCAGGTCGGCAGTCTGGCCCTTGTAGAACTCGTCCGGGCCGTTGGCGGCGATGCGCTCCAGGGTCTTGGCCATCAGCGGCTGCTTGAACACCTCGCCCGGGCGCATGCTGCCGAAGTGCGCGGTGAAGTTGGTCTGGCCGTTGAACAGGCCGATGGCGTCCTCGCGGTACTGGAACTGTTGATCGGCAACCTTGAAACCCGTGTTGGCGTAGCCGATGGCGGGGGTCAGCAGCTCGCTCCACGGCAGCCTGCCGAAGCGCTTGTGCGCCTCCCACAGGCCCAGCACCGTGCCGGGCACGCCGGCGGCCTTGGCGCCGACCAGGCTGAGGTTCTCGATCACCTCGCCCTTGTCGTCCAGGTACATGGTCTTGCTGGCGGCCCTGGGCGCGGTTTCCCGGTAGTCGAGGAAGTAGGGCTTGCCGTCCATGAACAGGGTCATGAAGCCGCCGCCGCCGATGTTGCCGGCTTCGGGGTAGGTGATGGCCAGGGTGAAGGCCGTGGCGACGGCGGCATCTACCGCGTTGCCGCCACGCTTGAGCACCTGGGCGGCCACCTCTGCCGCATACCGATCCGGTGCGGCGACCGCGCCCCCCTCCAGGCTGGCCGCCAGTACGGCATTGCTGCTGGCGGCGATCGCCACGCTGAGGGTCAGGGTCTTGAGGTGCAGAAGGCGCATGATGAATCCTCGATTGTGGTGATCCTCGTCGAGTGTAGAAGGCCCGCCAGCCGTGCGACAGCGGGCCTCGGGCTTCAATGCTGGAGGATCTTGGCGAGGAACTGCTGGGCGCGCTCGGAGCGGGCGCTGATGTCGCCGAAGAATTCTTCCTTGGGGCAGTCTTCGACGATCTTGCCGGCGTCCATGAAGATCACCCGGTCGGCGACCTTGCGGGCGAAGCCCATCTCGTGGGTCACGCACATCATGGTCATGCCTTCGTGGGCCAGTTGCACCATCACGTCGAGCACTTCGTTGACCATTTCCGGGTCCAGCGCCGAGGTCGGTTCGTCGAACAGCATGACGATCGGGTCCATCGCCAGGGCGCGGGCGATCGCCACCCGTTGCTGCTGGCCACCGGACAGCTGGCCCGGATGCTTGTGGGCGTGCTCCTTGAGGCCTACCCGGTCGAGCAACTGCAGGCCTTTCCTGGTGGCCTCTTCCTTGCTGCGGCCGAGCACCTTGATCTGCGCGATGGTCAGGTTCTCGGTGATGGTCAGGTGCGGGAAGAGTTCGAAGTGCTGGAACACCATGCCGACCCGCGAGCGCAGTTTCGGCAGGTTGGTTTTCTTGTCGGCGATGGAGGTGCCGTCAACCACGATGTCACCCTTCTGGAAGGGCTCCAGGGCGTTGACGCACTTGATCAGGGTCGACTTGCCCGAGCCGGACGGCCCGCAGACCACCACTACTTCGCCCTTCTTGACCTCGGTGGTGCAGTCGGTCAGCACCTGGAAGTCCCCGTACCACTTGTTGACGTTCTTGATGGAAATCATACGGCTAACCTTTTTTGCAGGAGCTTGACCAGCTGCGAGGCCGCGAAGCTGATGGTGAAGTAGACCAGGCCGGCGAAGATCAGGAATTCATGGGGCTGACCCAGAATGTCGCCACGCGAGCGGGCGGCATTGAGGAAGTCCATCAGGCCGACGGTGTAGACCAGCGAGGTGTCCTGGAACAGGATGATGCTCTGCTGCAGCAGCAGCGGGGTCATCTTGCGAAACGCCTGGGGCAGGATGATCAGGCGCATGGTCTGGCCGTAGCTCATGCCCAGTGCCTGGGCAGCGCCCATCTGGCCCTTGGGAATGGCCTGGATGCCGGCACGCACGATTTCGCAGAAGTACGCCGCCTCGAACATGATGAAGGCCACCAGGCAGGACGCGAACGCGCCGACGGGGGTGTCCTCACCGGTGATCCAGCGCAGGATGAACGGCACCGCGAAGTAGAACCAGGTGATCACCAGCAGCAGCGGGATCGAGCGGAAGTAGTTGACGTAGGTGGCCGCCAGCTTGGACAGCAGCACGTTGCTCGACAGGCGCATCAGCGCCAGCAGGGTGCCGAGAATCACGCCGCCGATGACGCCCATGACCATCAGCTGCAGGGTCATGGCCATGCCTTCCCAGAGGCCTGGCAGCGCGGGAATGATCTGACTGAAGTCCATCATTTGCCTCCCACGGAAATCAGGCCCGGTACCGCGACCTTACGTTCGACCACGCGCATGATCATCATCAGGCTCATGTTCAGGGTGAAGTAGATCAGCGTCGCCAGGGTGAAGGCCTCGAACAGGTTGGCGCTGAATTCGGCGGTCTGCTTGGTCTGTGCGAGCAGCTCCATGAGGCCGATCAGTGAGGCCACCGAGGAGTTCTTGAAGATGTTCAGAAACTCGCTGGTTAATGGCGGAATGATGATCCGGTAGGCCTGGGGCAGCAGCACGTTGCGGTAGATCTGCGGCAAGCGAAAGCCCATGGCATAGGCCGCGGCGGTCTGCCCGGCGGGCAGCGCCTGGATGCCGGTGCGCACTTGCTCACACACCCGTGCGGCAGTGAACAGGCCCAGGCACACCACAACCGACAGATAGGCGGAGGTAGCCGGATTGAGGTCCTGCTTGAACCACAGCTCCAGGGGTTCGGGCAGCAGATCCGGCACCAGGAAGTACCAGAGGAACAGCTGCACCAGCAGCGGCACGTTACGGAAGATCTCCACGTAGGCGGTGGCGATCCCGGAGATCAGGCGGTTCGGCACGGTGCGCATCACCCCGAGCAGCGAGCCGAGCGACAGGGCGATCAGCCAGCCGACCAGGGCGATGGCGATGGTCCAGCCCAGGCCGGTGAGGAACCAGTCCAGGTAGATCTCGCTGCCAATGCCGGTGGACTTGAAGAAGATGCCCCAGTCCCAGTTGTAGTTCATCGGGTTTCCCCTCAGGTGAGTGGACGCGGCGAAGCCGGCGGCGGGCAACAGTTACCCGTATCCGCAGGAGCGGACGGTTTGGCTTCGTCAGGAAATGGGTGGAGAGGCCGCTGGCCCCTCCGGCTCCCGGCCGCGCCCCCTCTCGTGAAGGGGGCGTGGCATCACGCCGTCAGATCTGCTCGGCAGACTTGTCGGTGGGATTGGCGAGCAGCTTCTTCAGCTCTTCGCTCATCGGGAAATCGAGGTTCAGGCCTTTTGGCGGCACAGGCTGCTGGAACCACTTGTTGTAGATGTCGTTGATTTCGCCGGAAGCGAAGGTGTCGGTGATGGCCTTGTCGACCACCTTCTTGAAGCCTTCGTCGCCCTTGCGAACCATGCAGCCGTAGATTTCGAACGACTGCGGGGTGCCGACCACGTGCCAGTCGTCCGGCTTCTTGGCCTTGGCCATTTCGCCAGCGAGCAGCGCGTCGTCCATCATGAAGGCGACGGCGCGGTTGGATTCGAGCATCAGGAAGGACTCGCCGTGATCCTTGGCAGAAATCACGTTCATGCCCATCTTCTTCTCGGCGTTCATGGACTTGAGCAGGCGCTCGGAGGTGGTGCCGGCGGTGGTCACCACGTTCTTGCCCTTGAGGTCGTCGAAATCGTTGACGCCGCTGCTGGTCTTGGTCAGCAGGCGGGTGCCGACTTCGAAGATGCCGACGGAGAAGTCGACCTGGCGCTGACGCTCCACGTTGTTGGTGGTGGAGCCGCACTCCAGGTCCACGGTGCCGTTCTGCACCAGCGGGATACGGGTCTGGGAGGTCACCAGGTTGTAGCGCACCTTCAGGTCGGGCAGCTCCAGTTCCTTCTTCAGCGCCTCGACGACCTTGAGTTGCAGGTCATGGGAGTAGCCAACCGGCTGCTTGGAGGTGTCGCCATAGTAGGAGAAGGGGATGGACGAGTCGCGGTGGCCCAGGGTGATGGTGCCCGAATCCTTGATCTTCTTCAGGGTGCCGGTCAGTTCCGCGGCGAATACCGGGCTGGACATCAGGGCGGCGGTAACGGCTACAGCCAGTACGCGTGGGACGAGACGCATGGGGAATCCTCGGTGTTGTTGTTATTGAGGACGTACATCGAGGTACGTGCCTGCTGGTGGAAGGACGATCGCATTCCTGTAGGTAAGGGGAGCAGGATGTGTGCCAGGCTTTTTGTATCGCTTTTTTTCGATTCAAGTCTATGAAATTAAAGGATATTTATTTATTGCTCAATCGGCGGACGAGGGCGTGATGGTCGGATGTTCGGTTTTTCGACCGCCTGGCGTTCGGATTTCCGAATGAGAGTGGGCGGCCTGGACGACCGCCCGGCAGGGGCGCTGCTTAGCGATTACGCAGGAAGGCGTTGATGAATTCGCCCTGGTTGGCGGCGTCACGCTCGGTGGTGAACAGGATGCGATTGCCCTGTTCGCGGATCTTCATTTCCTTGCCGAAGCTGCACTCGACGGTATTCAGCTTGGCGGCCTGCTCCTTGAACTCGGGGGAGCTGCTGCACAGGTTGTTCATCTGGTTGACCACTTCGCCGCAGTAGCCGGACACGCTCAGCTCCTTGAGCAGTTGCTCGTCCATGGCCTGCCAGTCGACGTCGGTCTTGAGGGTGGTGCCGCAGCTGGTCGAGGCCTCGGCATCCATCTGTTGCAGGCGCTCGACGTGGTACTGCTGGCGCTTCTCGCGATCGAAGCGGGCCAGCTTCTCCTGCACGCCGTCCTTGTGCTGCTTCTCATAGAGCGCCAGCAGCTCGGCCGGCTTGACCGCCTTGCTGGCCTTCTCGTCGAAACTCAGGTACAGCGGCTCGCGGTTGCCCGGCAGGTACAGCTGGTAGGACTCGCCACCCCACTCCTGGCGCTGGCCGACCAGCACGTAGGCGCTGCCATCGAGGGTGGTGGCGTAATCGCTTTCGTCCTGGCTGCGCGGCTTGACGTCGGTCAGCAGCACCACTTCGTCGAGCGGGTGGTTGATGCCGCTGATCTGCACCAGGGCCTGCTTCTCGTCGCTGCTGGGCGCGACGACGACGCTGACGCCCTTGTCGGCGGCGAAGGCCTTGGGATATTTCGCCAGCTCCAGGGCGCTGGCATTGAAGGTCAGAAGGGTTGAGGCAATAAGCAGCGACAGCCGTGTCATGGCGTGATCCTTTGGTGGGGTAATGAGGGCAATTCTAACGGCCTCTGACAGCGCGTGATGTGAGCCCGTTCCGCGCTGTCAGACGCCACGATCAGAACTGCATTACCACCCGGCCTTCGATCTGCCCGGCGCGCATCTGCTCGAGCACGCCGTTGACGTTGTCCAGCCGGTCACGGTGGATGGTCGCCTTGACCAGCCCTTCGCCTGCGAAGTCCAGGGCTTCCTGCAGGTCGGCGCGGGTGCCGACGATGGAGCCGGTGATGCTGATGGCCTTGAGCACCACATCGAAAATCGGCGTCGGGAAGTCGCCCGGTGGCAGGCCTACCAGAGCCACGGTGCCGCCGCGGCGGGCCATGCCGATGGCCTGGCCAAAGGCGCTGTTCGACACCGCGGTGACCAGTACGCCGTGGGCGCCGCCGATATCGCGCTGAATGACCTCGGCCGGGTTTTCATGGCGGGCATTGATGGTCAGGCTGGCGCCGAGTTTTCTGGCCAGCGCCAGTTTGCCGTCGTCCACGTCGATGGCGGCCACGTGCAGGCCCATGGCGCGGGCGTATTGCACGGCCACGTGACCCAGGCCGCCGATACCGGAAATCGCCACCCACTGGCCGGGGCGGGCGCCGGTCACCTTCAGGCCCTTATAGACGGTGACGCCCGCGCAGAGGATCGGCGCGATCTCGGCGAATTCGACGTTTTTCGGCAGGATGCCCACATAGTTGGGGTCGGCCAGCACGTACTCGGCGTAGCTGCCATTCACCGAGTAGCCGGTGTTCTGCTGCTCGGCGCAGAGGGTTTCCCAGCCGGTCAGGCAGTGCTCGCAGCAGCCGCAGGCGGTGTACAGCCAGGGCACGCCGACCCGGTCGCCTTCGCGCACGCGGGTTACCCCGGCGCCTACCGCGGCGACGTAACCAACCCCTTCATGGCCGGGAATGAACGGCAGGCTGGGCTTTACCGGCCAGTCGCCGTCGGCGGCGTGCAGGTCGGTGTGGCAGACGCCCGCCGCTTCGATCTTTACCAGTATCTGCCCGGGGCCGGGCAGGGGTACCTTCACTTCCTCGAGCCGCAAGGGCTCGCCAAAGGCATGGACGACGGCTGCTTTCATGGTCTGCTGCATGGCGCAATCCTCCTCGATGAGAACCCTCAGTATGCAAAGACCTGCGGGCCGAACATTGCTCCAGGACAAAGAAAGTGGCCACCGCACCATGGGCCGACAGGCGGTCGATTATCGATTTATGCACGACTGCAGTATAATTGCCGGTTTCCGCAAACCACGCCTACCGCGTGGTTTGTTGTTTCTGCCGCGGCGCCAAGCGCCCGATCAATCGACATGGCGCGCTGCGCCCGAGACTTAGAGAGGCACGACGATGAGCGCACTGGTTGGCGTGATCATGGGTTCCAAATCCGACTGGAGCACCTTGAGCCATACCGTCGAGATGCTCGACAAGCTGGGCATCCCCAACGAGGTGAAGGTGGTTTCCGCCCACCGCACCCCGGATCTGCTGTTCCAGTACGCCGAACAAGCCGAGGGCCGCGGTATCCAGGTGATCATTGCCGGTGCTGGCGGTGCTGCTCACCTGCCAGGCATGTGCGCGGCGAAAACCCATTTGCCGGTACTTGGCGTGCCGGTACAGTCGTCGATGCTCTCGGGCGTCGACTCGCTGCTGTCCATCGTGCAGATGCCGGCCGGTATTCCGGTGGCTACCCTGGCCATCGGCAAGGCTGGTGCCATCAACGCCGCGCTGCTGGCGGCGAGCATCCTCGGTCACCAGCACCCGCAGTTCCACGCGGCGCTCAAGCAGTTCCGCGACGAACAGACCAATACCGTGCTGGAAAACCCGGACCCGAGGGCGCAGTAATGAAGATCGGCGTAATCGGTGGCGGCCAGCTTGGCCGCATGCTGGCCCTGGCAGGCACTCCGCTGGGGATGAATTTCGCGTTTCTCGACCCGGCACCGGATGCCTGCGCCCAAGCGCTGGGCGAGCACATCCGCGCGGATTACGGCGATCAGGATCACCTGCGCCAGCTGGCCGACGAGGTCGACCTGGTGACCTTCGAATTCGAGAGCGTGCCGGCGGAGACCGTGGCCTTCCTGTCCCAGTTCGTGCCGGTCTACCCGAGCGCCGAGTCGCTGCGCATCGCCCGTGATCGCTGGTTCGAGAAGTCGATGTTCAAGGACCTTGGCATCCCGACGCCCGAGTTCGCCGACATCCAGTCCCAGGCCGATCTCGACGCAGCAGTGGCCAGCATCGGCCTGCCGGCGGTGATGAAGACCCGCACCCTGGGTTATGACGGCAAGGGCCAGAAGGTGCTGCGCAAGCCGGAAGACGTCAGCGGTGCCTTCGCCGAGCTGGGCAGCGTGCCGTGCATCCTCGAAGGTTTCGTGCCGTTCAGCGGCGAAGTGTCGCTGGTCGCCGTACGCGGCCGTGATGGCGAAACCCGTTTCTACCCGCTGGTGCATAACACCCACGACAGCGGCATCCTCAGCCTGTCGATCGCCAGCACCGCACACCCGCTGCAGGCACTGGCCGAAGATTATGTCGGCCGTGTGCTGGAGCAGCTCGACTACGTCGGCGTGCTGGCCTTCGAGTTCTTCGAAGTCGATGGCGGCCTCAAGGCCAACGAGATCGCCCCGCGGGTGCACAACTCCGGGCATTGGACCATCGAGGGCGCCGAGTGCAGCCAGTTCGAGAACCACCTGCGCGCCGTTGCCGGCCTGCCGCTGGGCTCGACCGCCAAGGTCGGCGAGAGCGCCATGCTCAACTTCATCGGCAGCGTACCGGCTGTGGATAAGGTGGCGGCCATCGACGATTGCCACCTGCATCACTACGGCAAGGCCTTCAAGGCCGGTCGCAAGGTCGGCCACGCCACCCTGCGTTGTGCGGATCGGGCGACCCTCGACAGCCGTATCGCCGAGGTACAGGCGCTGATCGCCGCCAGCTAGATAGGTGCGGGCGAGGCAGGTTGAACCTCTGCGTCGCCACTCTCGTCAGATGAAAGGCGCCGCAGCAGTGCGGCGCCTTTTTTAATTCTGGAGGGCGTCATGGGTATTATCGGCACTATTTTAATCGGCCTGATCGTGGGTTTGATTGCCCGTTTCCTCAAGCCTGGCGATGACAGCATGGGCTGGATCATGACCATCCTGCTGGGTATCGGTGGTTCCATCGCTGCCACCTACGGTGGCCAGGCCCTGGGCATCTACCAGGCAGGTGAAGGCGCTGGTTTCATCGGTGCAGTGGTCGGTGCGATCATCCTGCTGGTGATCTACGGCATGATCACCAAGAAGCGCTAAACCGGTAGCCTGACGCATCGACGCCTGGCTACTCTTTGTTGGTCATTACCACCGTGAGTCCCGTCGATGCGTTACCTGCTGTTGATCCTGCTGTTGCTGAGCGGCTTCGCCCGCGCCGAACTCCCTGAAACCGACTGGCTGGAGCTGATGCCGGAAGAGGATCAGCGCGCCCTGGAGCAGATGCCCGAAATCGTCCACAACGGCCCGGAAGGTGCCGGCTCCTTCGACAGCAAGGGCGGTTTGAAGCAACAGGACAAAGGCCTGCCCGACGTCATGTATTCGGCCAAGACAGTGCCAAGCATGAACGGCAAGAAAATCCGCCTCGGCGGCTACCCCGTACCGCTGGAAACCGACAACGCCGGGCGCAGCACGCTGTTCTTCCTGGTGCCCTACCCAGGCGCGTGCATCCACGTGCCACCACCGCCGCCCAACCAGCTGGTGCTGGTGCGCTACCCCAAGGGCATCGCCCTGACCGACATCTACGAGCCGCTGTGGGTCAACGGCACGCTGAAGGTCGAAGCGGTCAGCAATGATCTGGCCGATGCGGCCTATGCGTTGGACGCCAGTAGTGCGCGGCTGGTCGAGGAAGGGGATCTGTGAGATGAAGAACGGCGCCTGAAGGCGCCGTTTTCGTTGTCAGGAACGCACCACCAGTTGCATGGCCTGGCGCGCCATGTCGACTACTGCCCTGGCGAGCAGATCCAGTACCCAGCGCAGGAAGAAGGTGGTCACGTCGATCGTTGCAGGTACGGCGCGACCCAGGAAGTTGAAGATCTTCACGATCAGGGCGCGAATCGAATCGCTGATGTCCTTGCAAAGCTGAGCGCCTTGCACCAGAACGCCGGCAATCTGATCCAGTACGGTCATGCTCACGGTAATCGCACTGCCGATGACGATATTGGCGGCCTTCTTGAGCAGGTACTGCATGGCTCTGGAAATCATCCACAGGGTTGTTGCGGAATAGAGAGTCGGCCCGTAACTGGCGCTCTCCAGCCAAAGGTCGATATCCCGGTCCAGCGGTGGCTCCGGGTTGCGATACAGCCCGGTCCAGGTGGCATCGCCGATGGAGGGCAGGTACTGGGTCATGCGGTGCGCATTGGCACTGATCTGCGCGCCCTTCCAGGGGATCATGCAGACATTGCCGCTGACCGGCACATGGCTGAACGGGAAGATCGGCACCATGCTCACCGGGTCGGCGCTGTGATAGACACGATGAATGTTGTTGGTGCCCAGTTTGCCGCTCAGGTGGCGAGCGAAACCGCCGACACCGGTGCGTGGCGAGCCGAAGGTATACAGCTTGATGCCGGCCACGCCCAGCTCACTGAGGTGATCTGCCGCCAGGGTCGCCAGCGCACCGCCCAGGCTGTGGCCCACGCAGTGCACGGTGCTGGGGTTGCGGCCGCGCATGAATGAATCGAGGTCGTTGCGTAGCGACTTGAACGTTTCATTGAAGCCTGCGTGCACAGGCCAGGTGCTCGGGCCGCGTTGCAGGCCGGCGTTGGCGTCGGTCATCGCATCCGCAAAGGTGTCGGTACCGCGAAATGCCAACAGCATCTCTCCCTGCCGCCCCCCTACGCCGTGTACGGCATAGGCGAAGCCTGTCCGTGTACGGAAAACGGCACCGCTGGTTCCGCTGGCCATTTGCAGATTGGAGAAGTCGAACGAGTTGCTCAGCCCGAGGCGGGCGGCTTCATCCTCCACACCACCCTTGGATGACATGACGGCATCCTTGACGGTGTACACATGCGTTGCGATCTGCGCGGATTGTTTGGGGCTCAAGGGGTTCACAGCCGAATCCTTCTGGTCTGGTGATGGGGCGTTACTGGAGAACGCAGATGCCGAATGTTTCAGTTTCCGGGTGAGCGACGGGTTCGCTGTTGAGCTCACAGATGAACTTCAGCGGGCGGCCCTTCACCTCACCCAGATTGTCATAATTGTGCTTGGTGAATACCCAGCCTTTATGCTCCTTGCCCTGATAGCGCAAGGTGATGCGTTGGCCGGTCACCGGCTCGTGGGGCATGAAGCCTGCCGTCATTGATTTAGCCGTCACGGCCGGCAGTTTGAAGCGTCCTTGAGCATCGGATTGGGTGGTGTTGGTGCGGTGCTCGTTTTTCCAATGCCAGTGATATTCCTGTTCTATCTCCACACCCTGAACAGGTTTGCCGTCGAGCAACACGGTGCCCTCTACCTCGGAGAACAGATAAAGCGTCTTGGAAAAAGCCATGGCGTAACCCTGTGTGAGTAGTCCGATAAGCAGCAATGCGCAGCAGGAAAGTGTTTTGCGGTTCAAGGTCGTTCCCTCGCCGAATGGCTGAGCGTTTCGGGACGTGCCGCACGTTGATTGTTGCGGCGAGGCGAAATCATCAGCGCTATGCGCAGACTGATGAAGTAGTCATGCCTGTGAGCAGGCGGTTTCTTCGAGCGGGATTTCTGCCCATGGCTGGCGCTGCAGTATAGCGACCGGGCCGGCTGGGATTTCTTGAGCATGTTCGCACTCTCCTTGTGTCGTTGATCGCCTGGGCTCAGCAGCCCAGCAATCGCTTTTGCCGGCGTGCCGGCGCATCCGTTGCGAACAGAACGCTGGTCGGCTGGTAGCGCGCCAGCAAACTGGCCGCTGCACGTCTCTGCCGCTGTGTACCGCTGCGCAGCACGGCCATGCACTGTCTTTCGCTGAACGGCTGGCCGAGCAGATACCCGGTGCCTGGCTGCAAGCTGTGCTGCTGGCCTTGCCACCATTGCTCGACTTGCTGCGGATCGGGCCAGGGCAGGTCGATGTCCGGGTCCATGGCGACGTTGGCGTCGGACGGATCATCGGTAGGGCCTTCGTCGTAGTCGGGATAGACGCTCAATTCCAGGTCGAGTTCCGCGAGGTCGGCGCCAGTGATCAGGCTGAATGCTTCGCCCGCAGCGCGGGCCGTGGGCAGTTCGTGCATCTGGCGGATCAGCCAGGCAATGGTCTGCGGATCACCGAGCAGGCCGATGGCCTGGATCGCCATATGGCGGTGCGCCTCGCTCTGCATCAGGCCGCGCAGCCAGGCAATGCTGGCTTCCCGTGGTTGCCAGGCGAGCAGTATTTCCAGTGCTGGTTGGCGCAGGTCGCCGGGTCGCTCGGCGAACAGGCGCAGATTGCCAAGCGCTTCCTGATCACCCAGCTGAGCGCTGGCCCAGTTGCTCCAGAAACGCACTTCATCGTCGCCGTGCAGGCGTTGCTGACGCAGCGGCTGCAGCAGGTCGCGGCGCCGCAGGGTGCCAGCCAGCCGTGCCGCGGCCGCCAGTACGCGGGCATCACCGTGGCCCAGGGCCGATAGCAATGCCGGGCCTGGGTCCTTGCCATGCAGGGCATGGGCAACCAGGGCGATCCGGCGGCGCTGGGCGTCCGTGGAACTCAGGTCGCGTTCAATCAGCGCGGAGACCTCGTGCCACTCCAGCCAGCCCAGTGCGGCGACAAGATACGCCTCGCCCTCGGGGTTGGCATGCAGGTGCTGATACAGGGTTTCCAGTGCGCTATCGTTATTCAGCCGCAGCGCCAGCGCGGCAATAGCGAACACCTCGCCCTGGGCATGTGGATTCAGCTGTGCAAGCAACAGGTGAAGCCCCTTGAGCCCGGCGATCTGCAGGGCGTCGAGATGGGCCTCGATCCGCTCGTCCAGATCGCCGAGATGCGCCAGATCATAATGCGGCGCGCCTACGGCGTAGCTGCGCAGGCCGGCTAGGAAGGCGGCTTCTTCGGCGTGTTGGTCGAGAAGGGTGGCGATCATCAGTCGATGCGAGTCCAGGTATTGCCATCGAAGGCCATGATGTCCTTGGCGCCGAATGACCACATTACGCCATCGGCCACGCTCAGGTGGTAACAGGTCGCCGGTGTGTCATCCCCGAAATCCACCTCGACCAGGCTGCCACCCTGAAGCGTATACAAGCCGCGCATCGTTGAAAGGTAGAGGTTGCCGTCATACCAGGCCAGATCCCATATGTCGCTGGTGACGTCCTCCTGCTCGATTGGCTGCCAGGCATCACCGCGACCTACGATCAGAAGCCCGCGCCGGCCCGAGGCATAGACCTGACCATCTCCGGCGCAGAGCACACGGGTCAGCAGGAGGTTGGTCGGGCTTTCCTTCTGGCTCCACAGCTGGCCGTCGTGGTGCCAGATCTCGCCATCCCAGCCGACCGCATACAGGTCGCTTTCGTGGAAACCATCAATGGACTCGAAGCCCTTTGTCTCGCCGATGGCAGGACGGATCGCTTGATCCATGCATGTCCACTGGTCAGCATCGTCACGTCGATAGACTTGGCGGCCCATGCCGACTGCGAAGGTTCGCTGGCCAACGGTGCGTACGTGGCGCAGGTGACCGCGGTCGATGGGATTGCCTTCAGGAGCGCTGATTTTTTCCTCGCTCTCTTGGCCACTGCCCAATAGACGAACATCGCCATAGGGCGAAATGGCTAACATTTGGTGAAGTGGGTACAGGCTGACGGTCATGCTTGCGGTTGGCCAATGGTTGCCTCCTGCATAACCCCAGACGCCTTGATCCCATGTGTAGAAATGCGAATGTTCTATCCGAGGTTCGATGCTGTCATCCAGGGTCGAGACATAGGCCAGATCTTTGAAACGCACAGCCCCGGTCACATAGGTATCTGTTTGACTCAGTTTCTTGGTCATGAGTGGTTTTCCAGGTCCTTACCTTGTTGACGGTGCTGGCGAAGAGGCGACTTTGATCTTTATTGAGCGAGCAACTACCGCGTTATCGGCAGCCTTCTGGGCCGCGTCTCCTTTGTAGCCGGTCGCAATCATTCGGCAATCCGTCTGATCATCGATGCCGCACTGGTTGTGATAGGCGTCCAGTTGCGCTTTGGTGCACTCGGGGTCGCAACCCGACTCGGGAAAGGTCTTGCCTACTGCGTCCACGCCGAAGCCTTTGGCTTGGCCATAGGTAACGCTGACCAAGCGAGCCGAACTGTCGTCTTCGAAGGTGATTCGCTTTGACTGAGCGCCGCTATTGAGTGCTGCGTTGCTCTGATAGGTATGCATCAGTCCGTGTGTGCCGTGGTACTGGTTGCAGCCTTCCACACAGATGCAGGGAGCCTTATCGCCGTTGTAAGGGCTCGTTCCCTTGATGGCCTTGGATTCCTTGCCACCGCGGCCTTTGTTGAAGAAAGAACCTGCTTCAACCAGGTGGTGGCCTGTTTGCCCAGGGCAGCAGCCGGCTTGTCCTGCGGTTGGTTTGTAGGGGGTGAGCTGGCACCGCCTGGCGCTTAGGCATTTGTCTGCGCCAACTTTGTCAGCGTAAGCGTCTGCCGCCGTACTGGTCTCTGGTTTGCCATCGGGAGGGCAGGGGCTAGGTCCATCTGGCTTGTGAGGTGAAAAGTCCTTGCAGGCATCTTTCTCTTTCTTGATGTCTTCCTTGCACGGCCCTTCGCCCTTGCTTACTGCCATCTGATCCAGATACGGCCAGGTCGGCGTATTGCCCGGAAACGACCCATGGTTATGGGTCGTCAGGTCCATATGCCGCACCACGTTCTTGCCTTCGAACTTGACGTCCATCGACCAGGAGGTGAAGTACACCTTGCCCTTGATCTTGCCCGTGATAATGCCTTTCTTCGGGGCGCGGCCGGGTTCGTCGCCGTAGCTGGTCTTGTAGTAGCTCTTGTTCTTGAGCATCACTTCCTTGCGGGTGATGCGGATGGTGCGCGTGCCCTTGGTGGTGTCCTTGGACAGCCCGGTGTTGGGGTACGGGATCGGAATGCCCAGGGGCATTGGCGGCGTCTGCGGCGGGGTGAAGCAGACGTCGGGAAAGGCCGCGATGGATTTTCCACTGGCCGACTTGCAGGAAATTTCCCGGTTGTTGGCATACACCTCGTTGGCCATCAGGCGGCTCCTACCCGTTGGTAACGCAGCAACGCCACGGCGCGCTCGCCAGCGTCGTTGCCCAGTTGATAGACGATGTTCGCGCCCAGGCTGTAACCCTTTCGCGATGCGGCCAATGCCACTGCCAGCATGGCCGGGCCGATGGCCGCTCCGCATTCGCCGATGCAGTCGGCGGGGTGCCAGATGTCGAACTCTTCCTTGACCACGCGCAGCGTGCGGCTCAGCGCCAGGGCCGCTTCCTTGAAGTAGTACTGCTCGCCGGAGTTGTCGGTCAGCCGGTAGTCCATCTGCTCCATACGGCAGTTGCCGTCCTTGAGCGCCGCCTGGGTGGCCTGCACCAGGCCGTCGGCGCGCAGCGGGATGTCGTCGGCTTCCACGCTGGCTTTCTCGATGCCAAAGCCCAGCCCGAAGCAGATCAGCTGTTCGGCCTCCTGGCGCACGGGCGCGCCGACCACCACCGCTGCCGCGCCTTCGCCGGGAATGAAACCATTGGAATGGCGGCTGGTGAGCAGCCGCTGGCGTTGCTCGAAGGCGGACAGGGTGGCGGCGTTGAGAAACGAGTCGACCCCGGCGATCAGCACGTGGCGGTGGCCGCCTTCGTGGATCAGCCGGCGTGCATTGAGCAGGGCCACGCCGGCGCTGACCCGGCCCCGCGGGATCAACGTGGAGGCGCCATGAAACTGCACGCCCAGCTCACGCTCGATATCGCGCAGCAGGCCGTTGTCCAGGCCGTCGCTACGGCCCGGGCGATCCAGTTCGGCGACGCCGAGCAGCAGTGGCGTGGCGGCGCAATCGATCCCCGGCACGCCGGCCAGGCTTTCGGCGATGGCCCGGGCGGCCATTTTCACCAGCTTGGTGCGGCCGCGCCACGGCTCTTCCAGCGGTACGCTGGCGGCGACCTGCCACTCGCCGCCAGCGTCGATGAAACGGGTTTCCTGGAAATTGTCGAGGGCGCAGCGGATCGCCGCGCAACTGGCCGGCGCGCTCAGACCCACAGCACTGACCATGCCGCTGGAGAGGATGCTGAGGGCGCTCATGACAGGTCATCCTCGGTCGAACGGCTGCGGCTCAGCGCGGCCAGCGACGGGTAGTAATCCTTGCCCAGCTCGCGGGCGCGCCACCAGCCCCGGGATTTCTCGCCCACCAGCACCTGGGCGATCTCGAACAGGCTGCGCTTGAGTGGCCGGCGCGTGCGCCAGGTGATTTCCACCCGGTTGGCGTCGGTGTCGACCAGCAGGGTGTCGATGACCGCCTGCGCCGTTTCATGGCCACCGCTGCTTAGGAAATAGGTTACCGGCATGCGCACGCTGGGCACCCGAAAGCCCGCGCGCTCGGTGGGCAACAGGCCGAGCAGGAAGACCTCTTCGCCACCCTTGAGGTAGTCGGTCTGCTGGTCGGCCGGGGCTGCCTGGAAGTAGCGCTCGTCGAAGTCCCGGGGCAGGAAGGGAAACTGTTCGTCCTGCCAGGCCTGGTCGTAGGTGCCGGCGAAGCCGACGCGCGCCTGCCAGTGCTTGCCCAGCGGGCCCAGGGCCATGGGTTCGAAATCGCCATGGGTCGCATCCACCGGCTGGCCAAGTTTTTCGGTGTTGGGCATCGGCATGCCGACCACGCTGGCGCCGCTCAGGCTGCGTGGGTACCAGCCCTGGCCGGCCGGGTTGCGCAGGTTGCACTGCAACTGCTCGGGGTTGCCTGGCGCCGGGTGGCTGCCGCCGAAGGCGCTGGCGTAGGAAATGTCCTGACGCACGAAGGGCTGTGGCGCGCCGGCGCTGGTGCCCAGGGCGCCGGGCTGCCAGTGCCGCGGGCCGTACACGCTGAATGCCTTGCTGACCCGGCCGACGCGGATGCCCACGGTCAGCTGGCTGACCGGGCGGCCGCCTGGCGCATGGGCGCTGCCGCTGACCAGCACGTCGCAGTAAGGCTTGAACGGCGCGAAGTCGAACTCGCGCAGTGGCGCCGAGAGTGCCGGATCGCCGGCGAAGGTGTCGCTCATCAGCAGCGGCTGCTGCTGCTCGTCGAGCAGGCGCGCCACGCTGCCGTCCACCGGCAGGTCGAAGGTGCCCTTGACGATGACCACCAGGTATTCACGGCCATCGGCGTCCAGGCCCTGGTTGTAGGCGGCGACCATACGCGTGGCGTTGAGCAGTTCCATGGGCGGCTTCTTAGTTGATCTGCACCGAACCGCCCTTGATGCGGTTCACGCCGCTGGAGCGGCTGGACAGGTAGGCGCCCTTGATCAGCACCTTGCCCTCGCGGGTCAGGGTGATGCTGGCCTTGCCGCAGCGCAGCACGATCTCACGCTCGGCGCTGAATTCCAGGCGTTCGCCGTCGATATGTGCCACGGCCGCTGGAGCAGTAACCGGCGCCTGTGGCAGGCGCTGGATGCGGCCGATCACCAGGGGCTGGCTCGGCTCGCCGCCGACGAACATCAATGCCACCTGGGCACCGATGTCCTCGCGGCTGAGGGCCGTGGTGGTGGTCGCGGCGATACCCGTCTCGGACGGGCAGCCGGGGAAGGCTACCACCGGGCTTGCGGCCTGCGGCACATCGAGCAGTACGCCGATGACCACGCCGTCCAGGCGAGTGGCGGCGGGAGTGTGGTGCTGGACAGTCATGGGGAGCTCCTGGCGGTGATCGCTGCCTAGTTCTGCAGGATTTTCTGGCCTTTCATCACGATGTTCTTGGCGGCCTTGACGTTGATCGCCCCGGAGCCGTCAATGCTGATGTTCTTGCCACGAATGACGATGGTGCCGTCCTTTTTCATGACGATGCTGGCGGCGCCGGTCTGCAGGGTGATCGAGTCGCCGGCCTTGAGCACGAAGTTCTTGCCGACATGCAGGTTGTCATCCTTGAGCACACGGCTGTTGCGCTCGCCGCGCACGTAGTGCGATTCGTTGCCGCCGGCCATGGTCGCCAGGTCCGCACCGATCAGCACGTACTCGTTGGCGGTGATCAGCGCGGTGCGGTCGGCACCGATGGTGGTGCGCTCGCTGCTGCCGACGCTTTCGGTGCGGTTGGCACCGATGCTGATGGTTTCGTTGCTGCCCACGCTCTCGGTACGGTTGGCGCCGATGCTGATGGTTTCATTGCTGCCCACGCTCTCGGTGCGGTTGGCGCCAATGCTGATGGTTTCGTTGCTGCCGACCTGCTCGGTGCGGTTCACGCCGATGGTGATGGTTTCGTTGTTGCCGACCTTTTCGCTGCGGTCGACACCGATGGTGATGGTCTCGTTGTTGTCCACGGTCTCGGTGCGGTCGTGTTTGACGTGCACCGTCTCGTCGTTGTCGATGGTCTTGCTGCGGTCGTGGCCGACCCAGTGGGTCTCGTCGTTCTCGACCTCGATGTCCTGGTTCTTCTCGGCGTGAATGAACAACTGCTCTTCGCCCTTCTTGTCCTCCATGCGGATTTCATTGAAGTTGGCCGGCGTGCCACCCTTGCTCGAACGGCTCTTGGTGCCACTCTGGGTGGCATTGGCGGGCAGGTCGTAGGGCACCGTCTGCTCGGCGTTGTAGACGCGACCGGTGATGATCGGTCGGTCGGGGTCGCCTTCCAGGAAGCTGACGATGACTTCCTGACCGATACGGGGAATCTGGATCGAGCCCCAGTTCTTGCCGGCCCAGTTCTGCGACACGCGAATCCAGCAGGAGCTGTTTTCGTTGGACTGGTCGTGGCGGTCCCAGTAGAAGTGCACCTTCACCCGGCCGTACTGGTCGGTCCAGATTTCCTCACCCTTGGGGCCGACCACCATGGCGGTCTGCGGGCCCTGCACGATCGGCTGCACGGTCAGCGGCAGGGGGCGGAACACCTGGCTGGCGTCGATGCAGGTCAGGCTGCTGTCGAACTGGAAGCTCTCGCTGCCGCGGCCGCTTTCGTAGAGATCCTGGGTGATGGTGTATTCGCTGTCGACGATCAGGTATTCGCGGTTCTGGTCGTCGCGTGGGTAATCGGTGAGGCTGAACAGGTGGCCACTGCCCAGCCCGCGGGCGTTGCCCTTGAGGCGGATCTGCTCGTACTGCGCCTGGATCGCCTCGATGCGATTGCGCGCGTACTGCTCGCCGTCCTTGCTCTGCACGTATTCGCCCGGGTAGTCGTACAGCGGATAGTCGGCGTTGCTGTGCTCGCGGGCGATGCTGGAGCGCACTTCCAGGCGCGCGCTGGGGCGCTGGAAGTCGTAGTCGTTGAGCGCCAGGGAGCCGGGTTGCACTTCGTGGGCCAGGTGCCAGTCGTGGATGTGGTCGCGCTCGCGCATCTGGTCGTCGAGCGGGTAGAAGGGCACCCGCGCATAGCCGGGCGCCGTGCTGTGCGCGCCATAGGCATCGCAGAGCACCAGCACGTGGCGCTCCTGCTCGTGGCGGAAGTAGTAGTAGATGCCTTCCTGCTCCATCAGCCGGCTGACGAAGTCGAAGCTGGTTTCGCGGTACTGCACGCAGTAGTCCCACTCACGGTAGGAGCGGGTGAGGGCGTCCTCGAAGTCGGAAAAACCCAGGTCGCGGAACACCTGCTTGACGATGTCCGGCACCGTCTTGCTCTGGAAGATGCGGCAGTCGGAGGTACGTGACAACAGCCATAGCCAGGGCTTGAGGGTGACCTGATAACTGGCGAACTGGCCTCGATGGGCCGTCTGGCTGCAGCGCGCGACGATGCCATGGAAGTAGCGGTCGCTGCCGTCGGCCAGTTGTACGGCCAGGCCCATGGGTTTACCGAGCAGCGCATTGAGCTTCAGCGAGGCGTTTTCCGAGGCCAGGCTCAGCTCATAGTGGAACAGGCGGCCCAGGGACTCGCTGCCGGCCATGCGCTCCATCACCAGCGCATTTTCGCCGAGTGGGCTGCTGACCTTGGCCATGCGCGACTGTTGTGTGATTGCCATGTGCCTATCCCTGCGATGCCATCCTGTGCCAAAGATAACCGGGAACGCGGTTACCTGCTGAGACGCCGTTCGGAATGTGCGCTCAAGAGGCTGGTCTGTCGAAGATCCGTCATGTGCCGAGGCGGTCGTGGCGTGCCGCCAGGCTGCTCGGCGCGGCTGCCAAAGGTGGCGCAAGCGGCATGCCGTTGTCCAGTAATGGCACGGCGCCACATTTCGCCCTGTGGCTTGCGGGCGCTGGCGCCTGATCCTAAGGTGCTGGTTTTCGCACATGGCGCCCTGTCGATGAACCTGGATTGCTTTGCCCCCCATGCCGAGCTTGCCGGTCGGCTGCTCTCGCGTTGCGCGCCATCGAGCGACGATGGCGCCCATGATCTGTCGCACCTGCAGCGGGTCTGGGCCAACGTTCGGCAACTGCAGCGCGAAGAGGGCGGCGACCTGCAGTTGCTGCTGGCGGCCGTGCTGCTGCATGACTGCGTGGCGGTGGAGAAGGATTCGCCATTGCGCTCCAGCGCTTCGCGGTTATCCGCCGCACAGGCCGGCGAATTGCTCGCTGGCATTGGCTGGCCGAGCGAGCGCATCGCCGCCGTGTGCCATGCCATCGAGGCGCACAGTTTTTCTGCCGCTATCATGCCCACCAGCCTGGAGGCGCGCATCCTGCAGGACGCCGACCGCCTGGATGCCATCGGCCTGATCGGCGTGGCGCGGTGCTTTCATGTCTCCGGGCGCCTGGGCAGCGCGCTGTATGACGCCGACGATATCGATGCCCGGCAGCGCCCGCTGGATGATCAGCGCTTTGCCCTGGATCATTTTCACACCAAGCTGCTGGGCCTGGCCTCCGGCTTTCAGACAACGGCTGGTGCGCGTTTGGCGCAGCAACGGCACGCGCGGATGGTCGCCTTTCTCGACGCCTTTCGCGACGAAATCCAGCCCTTCGAGCAGTAGAGAACCCCATGCACTACGACGTAATCGTGATCGGCCTGGGCGCCATGGGCGCCGCCACCCTGTATCAGTTGGCCAAGCGCGGTGTACGCGTGGCCGGCGTGGATCGTTACGCGCCGCCCCATGATCAGGGCTCCAGCCATGGCGATACGCGCATTACCCGCCAGGCGGTGGGCGAGGGCGCGGCTTATGTGCCGCTGGCGTTGAACTCCCAGCGCATCTGGCGTGAGCTGGAGGTGCAGAGCGGCGAGGCGCTGTTCGAAGCCTGCGGCATGTTGATGCTCAGCAGCAGTCATCAGCCGACCCGCGGCCACGGCACGGCGGACTTCGGCGGCGAAACGGCGGCGCTGGCCAAACGCTTCGGTATCGAGCACAGCCTGCTGGATGCCGCGGGCATTCGCGCACGCTTCCCGCAGTTCGGCGGCTTTGGCAACGGGGCTACCGGCTATTACGAGCCGGGCGCCGGTTATGTGCGCCCCGAGCGGGCCATCGAGGTACAGCTGAGGCTGGCCGAGACGCTGGGCGCGGTGTTGCACGGCAACACGCTTGTCGAGGCCATCGAGTCAGAGGCCGGAGGCATTCGTGTGCGCACCAGCAGCGGCACGCTGACCGCGGACAAGGCCATCGTCTGTGCCGGCATGTGGACGGGCAAGCTGCTCGGTGCCTCGGTCGAGGGCTTGCTCAAGGTCTGTCGCCAGCAACTGGTGTGGTTCGAGCTGGACGAGCCCGAGCGCTTTGCCGCCGGCTCGCCGGTGTACATCCTGCTGCACGGCGCGGCCGATACCGACAGCTGCTACGGCTTCCCGCCGTTGCCGGGCGAGAACGCCATCAAGATCGCCACCGAGCAATACCTCGATGGCTGCGACCCGGATGCCGTGGACCGTAGCGTCAGCCAGGCGGATATCGACGCCCTGTACGACGCCCATGTGGCTGGCCGGCTGCTGGGGGTGTCCCGGCGGGTGCTGAAGTCCAAGGTCTGTACCTACACCCTCACACCGGATTTCAACTTCATCATCGATGCCCATCCGCAGATGGCCAACGTGATCCTGGTGTCGGCCTGCTCGGGGCATGGTTTCAAGCATTCCGCCGGCATCGGCGAGGCGCTGGCCATGCAGCATTGCAACGAGC
Source organism: Pseudomonas sp. G34 (assembly GCF_031119625.1). Lineage (GTDB taxonomy): Bacteria > Pseudomonadota > Gammaproteobacteria > Pseudomonadales > Pseudomonadaceae > Aquipseudomonas. The sequence goes on along the minus strand of NZ_JAVHZV010000010.1, from coordinate 114,025 downwards.
CTGGCGCGGCAGACCTGTCGGCATTCTCGCTGGCGCGTTTCAGGTCGTAGCCTGCAATCAAGGTCTCAGGTGCTACCGACGAATAGACGGCAGCAAGGCGGAAGCGGCCGTAGGGTGGATGACGCTCTTTTCATCCACCATTGCAATCGCAGAGCGGTGGACGGATGAGGCGTCGTCCACCCTACGACCGGCTGCTATCGCCACGTTGCGGCCATCGCAGGCAATTTGAAGGCTAAAGATCATTGTCATTCAGCCAGCGGTACATCACATGGCAGTCCACCAGGCCCAGGGTGCGGTGGCGGTAGGCTTTGGGCAGGGTGCCGACGATGGTGAAGCCGTGCTTTTGCCACAGCGCCACGGCGACGGTGTTGCTGGCCACCACGGAATTGAACTGCATGGCTTTAAAGCCCAGCTCGCGGGCGGTCTGTAGCGAGTGCTGGCACAGCGCGCCTGCCACGCCCTTGCCGCGGGCCGCCGGCGAGGTCATGTAGCCGCAGTTGCACACGTGGTCGCCCGGGCCGGCGGCGTTGGCCTTGATGTAGTAGGTGCCGAGGATCTGCCCGTCCTGTTCGGCCACGAAGGTGGCGCGGGGCAACTCGACCCAGGTCTTCCAGGCCGTCTCGCGGTCCATGGCGGGGTCGTAGGCGTAGGTTTCCTGGCCCTGGACGACATCATGGATGATCGGCCAGACCTGATCGAAGTCATTGGCGGTAATGGGGCGGATATTCACGTGGCTTCCTGTGGCTGGGTCACGCCTTGAACATGCGTGGGTCGTAGGTGAAATCGTAGGTATCGACGATGCGGATGCGGCTCACCGCGGGGTGCAGCGGGTTGACCACCAGGTTGCGCTCCAGTGGCAGCACCGTGGATGGCACGATCAGGCCGAGGTGGCTGACGGCGCGCAGCCAGGTGCTGCCAAAATCCATGCTCGGGCGATCCACCGGCAGGGCGTTCCAGCCGTCTGGCAGTTCGCCGACGGCAGGCTCCCAGTAAAGATCCGGGTCGTCCGGCAACTCGAAACAGGTGATCTTCATCGGCATCGCCGGCGGGCCTTCGGCGTGGACGAAGGTTTCCAGGCAGCAGATGCCGGGGCTGAGGCCCATGTACACGGCGGCGATGTCCTGTTCGTTCCAGCGGCCACCTTCGATGGCGGCGCCACGCCCGGACAGATCGGTCGCTCGCTTGGCCTTGGCCACGCGCCAGGCACGCATCAGGCAGCGCCACCCCAGTCGAGGGCGTTGAGCACCCGGCGTACCTGCTTGGCGCCGATTTCCGTCTCGCAGAGCATGATCGGCGCCTGGCTGCCGAGCGAGCGATTGCTGCGCGACATCCACTCGGCAGCGGCCTGGCGGCTCTCGAATACCTCTTCAGCCAGCTGGCAGACCATGGCGATGCGATCCAGGCGCTCCGAGGCGACCGGGTCGAGCACCTTGCGCTCGCGGCGGCGGCGTTCGAGGGTCGAGATCGAGGCGTTGAGGAGGATTTCCAGGCTGCGCTCGGGCAGGCTGAAGGTCGCCTTGACGGCCTGCACCAGGTCGGCAGCGAAGCCGTCCCTGATCTGCTGCAGGCGCTCGGCTTCGCTGAGCTTTTCCCGCCCGGCGCTGAAATCCCAGAAGGCAGCGACCACGGGCGAGTGGTCGTCCTTGCCCTCTTTGGCCTGACGCATTGCGGTAATGCTCATGCTGCCTCCTTCATTTGAATAAAAATAAACGTCAAATGAAGGTTACGCCATTCCGCTCGCGTTTGCACGCCTGGCTGCTGGATGGCAAAAGCTGCGATGTTGGTTTACGCGGGCCAGTTACAGCTGTTGTAGGCATCCAGCACCGCCGGGTTCTCCTCGAAATGGAAGGTCTTGCCGGTGCGCAGGTTCCTGTACTGGAAATCGAATACCACGGCGCCCTGATGGTGAAAGCTGTAGCGCCCGCCGATGCGTTCTTCGTCAGGCAGCACCTCCAGCCAGGTGCTGAGGTATTCCCACGGGCGACCCTCTACCTCGTCGACCACTTCGCTGCTTTTGAACACGATGGGCAGGCTGTCGGCCTGGCCGGCATACAGCACCGTGCCGGCGCGGCTCCACTCGCCTTGTTCGGTGGTGAACAGGGTCAGGCTCAGGCGGATCGGCTTGCCGCCGCCGGTCGATTGCAGGCAGCGCACATCGTCTGCCCAGGCTGGCGCGCAGGCGGTGACCAATAGCGCGCCTGCCAGCAGACGCCTCACCTGTCGTAGCCCTCGGTGATGTGCTGATCCTTGAGCTTCACGTAGTTGCCAGCGGTGTAGCTGAAGAAGTTGCGCTCCTTGTCGTTCAGTGGCCGCGCCTGTTTCACCGGGCTGCCGACGTACAGGAAGCCGCTCTCCAGCACCTTGCCCGGTGGCACCAGGCTGCCTGCGCCGATGATCACGTCGTCCTCGACCACCGCGCCGTCCATCACCGTGCTGCCCATGCCGACCAGGATGCGGCTGCCCAGGGTGCAGCCGTGCAGCATCACCTTGTGGCCGATGGTCACTTCGTCACCGATGATCAGCGGGAAACCGTCCGGGTTGAACGGCCCGGCGTGGGTGATGTGCAGCACGCTGCCGTCCTGCACGCTGGTGCGCTTGCCGATGCGGATGCGGTGCATGTCGCCGCGGATCACGGTGAGCGGCCACACCGAACTGTCCTCGCCGATTTCCACGTCGCCGATGACCACCGCCGAGGCGTCGACGAATGCACGTTCGCCAAGCTGCGGGGTGATGGATTGGTAAGTACGAATCGCCACGATAGAACCTCTTAAGCTGCGTCGGGGGTTGATTGTAATTAAGATGACCGCCATATCAGTTGTCAGTCTTTCTAATTCATTCCACCACAGGTACCCGACGTGAGTGCGAACAATCCCCTGCTGCAAGATTTCGACCTGCCGCCGTATTCGACCATCAAGCCCGAGCATGTAGAGCCGGCGGTGGACGCCATTCTCGCCGAGAGCCGCAGCGTGGTCGCCAAGGTGCTGGCCAGCCAGGGCGATGCGCCGCGCTGGGAAAGCCTGATCGACGCGCTCGACGAGCAGGGCGCCAAGCTGGGCCGCGCCTGGAGCCCGGTCAGCCACCTCAATGCCGTGCGCAACAACCCCGAGCTGCGTGCCGCCTACGAGGCGTGCCTGCCGAAGCTGTCGGAATACTGGACGGAAATGGGCCAGAACCGCGCCCTGTTCCAGGCCTACGAGGCGCTGGCCGCCAGCCCCGAAGCGGCGAATTTCGATGTCGCGCAGAAGACCATTCTCGAACAGGCCCTGCGTGATTTCCGCCTGTCCGGTATCGACCTGCCGCCCGAGCAGCAGAAGCGCTACGGCGAGATCCAGATGAAGCTGTCCGAGCTGGGCAGCCGCTTTTCCAACCAGCTGCTGGACGCCACCCAGGCCTGGACCAAGCACATCGAGGACGAAAGCCTCCTGGCCGGCATCACCGAGTCGGCCAAGGCGCAGATGCAGCAGGCCGCCGAGGCCAAGAACCTGCAGGGCTGGCTGATCACCCTGGAATTCCCCAGCTACTACGCGGTGATGACCTACGCCGACAACCGCGCGCTGCGCGAAGAGCTGTACGCGGCTTATTGCACCCGGGCCTCGGACCAGGGTCCGAATGCCGGGCAGCACGACAACGGCCCGGTGATGGCCGAGATTCTCGAGCTGCGCCAGGAGCTGGCGCGCCTGTTGGGCTTCGCCAACTATTCCGAACTGAGCCTGGCCAGCAAGATGGCCGACTCCACCGAACAGGTGCTGAGCTTCCTGCGCGACCTGGCGGTGCGCAGCAAGCCGTTCGCCGAGCAGGACCTGACCGAGCTGCGTGCATTCGCCGCCGAGCAGGGCTGCAACGACCTGCAGAGCTGGGACGTGGGCTACTACAGCGAGAAGCTGCGCGAGCAGCGCTACAGCATTTCCCAGGAAATCCTGCGTGCCTACTTCCCCATCGACAAGGTGTTGAGTGGCCTGTTCGCCATCGTCGAGAAGCTCTACGGCATCCAGATCAAGGAGCTGCATGACTTCGACACCTGGCACCCGGACGTGCGGCTGTTCGAGATCAGCGAAAACGGCGGGCACGTCGGGCGCTTCTTCTTCGATCTTTACGCCCGCGCCAACAAGCGTGGCGGTGCCTGGATGGATGGCGCCCGTGACAAGCGCCGTGCATTGAGCGGCGAGCTGGTCAGCCCGGTGGCCAACCTGGTGTGCAACTTCACGCCTGCTTCGGCCGGCAAGCCGGCGCTGCTGACCCATGATGAAGTCACCACGCTGTTCCACGAATTCGGCCATGGCCTGCATCACCTGCTGACCCGCGTCGAGCATGTCGGCGTATCCGGCATCAACGGCGTGGCCTGGGACGCCGTCGAGCTGCCGAGCCAGTTCATGGAAAACTGGTGCTGGGAGCCCGAGGGCCTGGCGCTGATCTCCGGCCATTACCAGACCGGCGAACCGCTGCCCCAGGACCTGCTCGACAAGATGCTCGCCGCCAAGAACTTCCAGTCCGGCCTGATGATGGTGCGCCAACTGGAGTTCTCGCTGTTCGACTTCGAACTGCACGCCACCCATGGTGACGGCCGCAGTGTACTGGAGGTGCTCGAAGGCATCCGCGACGAGGTCTCGGTGCTGCATCCGCCGGCCTACAACCGCTTCCCCAACAGCTTCGCGCACATCTTCGCCGGCGGTTACGCGGCCGGTTACTACAGCTACAAGTGGGCCGAGGTGCTGAGCGCCGACGCCTTCTCGAAGTTCGAGGAAGAGGGCGTGCTCAACCCGCAGACCGGTCGTGCCTTCCGCGAGGCGATCCTGGCGCGCGGTGGTTCCCAGGCGCCGATGGTGCTGTTCGTCGATTTCCGCGGCCGTGAGCCAAGCATCGACGCGCTGCTTCGCCATCTCGGCCTGAGCGCGGAGGCGGCATGAGCGACGCGCCTGTAGAGGTCACGCCCAAGCGCTTTATCGCCGGTGCCGTATGCCCGGCGTGCAGCGAGATGGACAGCATCAAGATGTGGAACGTCGACGGCGTGCCGCACCGTGAATGCGTGCAGTGCGGTTACGCCGACACCCTGGACGAGCGCGGCAACTCGGTGGCCAGGGAGCTGCCGACCCGCGTCAACGTCAGCGGCCTGACGCCGAAGAAGCCGGCCGACCCCAAGGTCAAGGCGGTGCAGTTCTTCCCCAATCCGAAGCTGAAGAAAAGCGACGACTGACAGCATCGCCACAATAAAAAACGCCGCTCCAGTTGGAGCGGCGTTTTCGTTTCCACGGCAGCGATCAGGTACGCAGAATCTCGTTGATCGCGCTGGGTTTCGGGCGCAGTGCGCTGAACACTTGCCAGAGGATGAACGCCAGCGCCAAGCCGAGGAAGGTGCCGGCGATGGGGTTGGTGAAGAACTCCGTGAAGTTGCCATCGGACAGCATCAGGCCGCGGCGCAGGTTGGTTTCCGCCATCGGCCCGAGGATGAAGCCGATGATGAACGGCGCCGCCGGCATGCCCGCCTTGACGAACCCGTAGCCGAGCAGACCGAACAGCAGGATCGACCAGACGTCGAACAGGCGGCTGGAGAGGCCGAAGGCACCGACCACGCACAGCACCAGGATGATCGGCAGCAGGATGTGCTTGGGCACGTCGAGCAGCTTGATGAACAGGCGCAGGCCGTAGAACTCCATGAACAGCATCATCACCGTGGCGACGATCAGCGCGGCGAAGATGGTGTACACCAGTGGCCCCTGGCTGATGAACAGCAGCGGGCCAGGCTGGATGCCGTGGATCAGGAAGCCGCCGAGCATGATCGCGGTAACGGTGTCACCGGGAATGCCGAGGGTCATCAGCGGCATCATGGCGCCACCGATACCGGCATTGTTGGCGGTCTCGCTGGCCACCACGCCACCGATGTTGCCCTTGCCGTAGGTGTCACCATCCTTGGCGCGCTTCTTGGCGATGATGTAGGACACCAGGTTCGAGGTACCCGCGCCGATACCCGGCAGGATACCGATGCCCAGGCCGATCAGGCCGGAGCGGCCAGCGTTGGGCAGTTGCTCGCGGAACTCCTTGAGCGAGAAACCGAAGCCCTTGATGTTTTTCATGCTCACCGACTTGGCCTTGCCCTGCACGGCATGCCGGCCGGTTTCGGCGAGTTTGATGATCTCGGCCACGGCGAACATGCCGATCATCACCGTCAGCATCGAGAACCCGCCGTTGAGCTCGCTGAACCCGAAGGTGAAGCGGCGGATGGCCTCGACCGGGGCGATGCCCACGGTAGACACGGCGATGCCCAGTGCACCGGCGAACAGGCCCTTGACCATGGAGCCGGCCGACAGGGTGGCGATCAGGGTCAGGGAGAATACGGCGATGGCGAAGTATTCATGGGGCCCGAAGCTCAGGGCTACCTTGGCCAGCTGCGGGGCGATGAACATCAGCGCGGCGATGCTGAAGATGGTGCCCAGGAACGAGAACACGATGCCCACGCCCAGCGCTTTCACGCCATGGCCCTGTTCCATCAGCGGGCCGCCGTCGAACACCGTGGCGATGGAGGACGGCGTACCGGGGATCTTCAGCAGGATCGCCGAGATCAACCCCCCCGAGGTGGCACCGATGAACAGTGCGACCAGCAGGGACAGGCCCGCTTGCGGGCCCATGGTGAAGGTCAGCGGCAGGCACAGCGCCACGGCCATGGTGGCCGACAGCCCCGGCACGGCGCCGAAGACGATGCCCATGGCCACGCCAACGGCCATCAGCATCATGATGTTCAATGAGAAGACGGCACCGAAGCCTTGCTGCAATAAGTCGAGCATGGTCGATCCTCAGATGAAGTTGTTCAGCAGGCCAGCGGGCAGCAACAGGTCGAAGGCCTCGCGGAACAGCAGGAAGATGACGGCCGAGCAGATCGCCGCGGTCAGCAGGTAGACGACGTGCCGAGGTTTCTGCGTGACGGGCGTCAGCACCAGGAACTGCAGGTACAGGTAGATCACCGTCATGATCGGGAATCCGACCGGGCCGAGCAGCGCCATGTACCCGAGGATCAGGCCGAGGGTCAGCAGCACGGTTTTCGGTTCGATGACATCGGCTGGCGCTTCTTCCTTGGGCACCTCGGGCAGGTCGCTGGCGGTGGTCACGGGCACTTCTTCGCCGGGCCCTTTCTTCGGCAATGCGCCGAGCAGCTGAAACACGCCCAGCAGGGTCAGGAAACCGGCCAGCAGCACGGGCAGGGTGCCGGCATCGATGCCGTCATGCCCGGGCAACTGGTAGGCCATCACCATGTAGGCGAGGCTGACACCGATCATGACCACGCCAATGATCAGCTCTTTCTTTTTCGCGGTGGTGCTCATGTGAAACCTCGAAGAACGAATGCGCGGCGCCGGCCCGCTCATTGAGCCGGCGCGGCGTCATGACTCACTTGGCCTGGCGCAGTTGATCCTTGAACTGCATGAAGTCTTCGCGGGTCTTGGCCAGAACCTGCTTGGCCTCTTCGGTGCCGTAGAACGCGACAGGTTGCTTGAATTTCTTCAGGTCTTCGGCGTACTCGGGTTTCTCGGTGATCTGTTTCATGATGTCAGACATCTTCTTGATGATCGCCGGATCGGTACCTTTCGGGAAGGCCACCACGTAAGGCTTGTCCATGGTGATGTCCAGGCCTTGCTCTTTCAGGGTCGGCACGTCGCCCAGCAGTTCGTTGCGCTCGGCGTTCGGCTGGCCGAGGGCAACCATCTGGCCGCCGTTGACGTAGTCCTGTACCGAGCCATAGGTGATGGCGCCCAGATCGAGGCGGCCGCCCAGCATGCCCACCACGCGGTCGGATACGGTGCCACCATCGACCATCTTCAGTTTGGCGCCGGTGAGTTTTTCCAGCATCAGGCCCTGCAGGTGCGAGAAGCTGCCCATCTCGGTGCCGTAGGTGATGCTGCCCGGCTTGGCCTTGGACTTCTCGACCAGATCCTGCATGTTGGTCACGCCCGACTGCTTGGAGGCGACGAACACGGTGCTCTTGTCGACGCCGGCAATGCAGGCCACATCGAAGGTCTCGTAGCTGTCTTCGGTCAGACCCGCCACTTCGTTGACGATCAGCTGCCCCGGGTGGGTGAACAGAATGGTGTTGCCGTCAGCGGCTGCGCCTTTCACCTGCTCGGCTGCCAGGGTTCCGCCACCACCGGCGACGTTGGTCACCACCATGTTCTTGCCGGTGATCTCGTTGAAGTACTTGGCCATCATGCGGGCGTTGAAGTCGGTATCACCGCCCGGGTTGGCGATCACCACGACCTGCACCGGGCGGGTCGGCCATTTGACCTCATCAGCAATGGCTGCTGATTGAGCGCCGATGGCACCCATGCCGACGACGGCAGATAGAAGAGAGGCGCGGAATATTTTTTTCATTGGAAGCTCCGTGGTGGTGTAGGACCGTCAGTTCATGACGATGAATCGGGAACGGCGCATCGCTGCCGTGCCGCAAGGCGAAGGAAGACAGGGCGTGACTCGGGTGCGGTAGCGTGGCCATGGCAGAAGCCTTGGTGGCCGACAGGCAGGCATGCGGGAGCGGCGTGATCAGGCGCAGGCATGGGCGCTTGACCGGGGTAAGGGGAGCAGAGGTGTCGGGGCACCCGGGTAGGCAGTTGTGGTCGTAGGCATGACCGTAGCCTCTCTTGTTATAGGTTGTCGTATGACTTGGCGAATTAGTACCAAGCTCGCTCGGTGCTGTCAACGGAACCCTTGCTGTTGATGCGCTTTGAGTCACGTGCAGAAATGCGACTGGGCTTCTGAGAAGCCGCGGTAGGTAGGTGTGGGATGATTTTTTATGTTGTTGTACGATAACGTATGACAAAAGTTGTGTTCGAGTCCGTATGCTCGTTCTCCATCCGCCCGCGCGCTCCCGGCGCCGTATAACAACAAACAAGGCCCCTGATGATCAACATTGCCCCCGCAGCCCCCGACATCCGCTGTGAACCCTGACGCCGGCCTTTTTCCCGTGTCGTGTTTCATCGCAAGGATCGCTCATGGCTGCCCCTAGAATCGGACGCGTACGCTTCAGCATCGTGGCGATGCTGTTTCTGGTCACTGCGGTGACCTTTGCCGACCGCTCGAGCATGTCCATCGCCGGGGCGGCCCTGCAGGCCGACCTGGGCATCGACGCGGTGACCCTCGGTTATATCTTCTCGGCATTCGGCTGGGCCTACGTGGTCGCGCAGATTCCTGGCGGCTGGCTGTTCGACCGTTTCGACGTCAAGCGCGTGTACGCCATCGCCCTGTTGAGCTGGTCGGCGCTCACCTTCGCCCAGGGTTTCGTCGGCTTCCTGCCGGTGGCCTGGACGGTGGCCAGCCTGTTTCTGCTGCGCGTGGCGGTCGGCCTGGCTGCGGCCCCTTGTTTTCCCGGCAACGCGAGGATCATCGCCGCCTGGTTCCCGAGCGCCGAGCGCGCCACCGCCACCGCGGTGTCCGGCTCGGCGCAGTATTGCTCCACGGCGCTGTTCGCCCCCCTGATGGGCTGGGTGGTGCAAGCCTTTGGCTGGCAGCAGGTGTTCATCGTGCTCGGCTGTTTCGGTTTCGCGCTGTGCTTCCTCTGGGCGCGAACCATCCACAGCCCGCGCCTGCATCCGCGCATCGGCGCCGCCGAGTTCGCGCATATCGAGCGCGGCGGCGGGCTGCTCGACCTGACGCCGCTGCCCGCGACCGGCAAGCCCCGGCAGCGCGGTCATCTTTGGCAGCTGCTGAGCCAGCGCACCCTGCTGGGCATCTACGCCGGCCAGTACCTGAGCAATGCCACCACCTACTTTCTGCTGACCTGGTTTCCCGTGTATCTGGTGCAGGAGCGTGGCATGACCCTGATCGGAGCCGGTTTCGCTGCGGCATTGCCGGCCATCAGCGGCTTTGTCGGCAGCCTGGCGGGCGGCATGCTTTCCGATGCCCTGGTACGTCGCGGCTACTCGCTGACCCTGGCGCGCAAGCTGCCGATCGTCACTGGCATGACGTTGTCGGCCTCCATCGGCCTGTGCGTGTTCGCCGACAGCGACGCCGCGGTGCTGGCGCTGATGGCCCTGGCGTTCTTCGGCAAGGGCTTCGGCACCCTGGGTTGGACACTGGTGGCCGACACCTCGCCGCGGCAGATCGTCGGGCTCAGCGGCGGGCTCTTCAACAGCTTCGGCAACCTGGCGGCGATCACCACGCCGATCATCGTCGGTTACCTGGTCAGCCGCAGCGGCTCGTTCGACCTGGCCCTGGCCTACGTGGCGGCCAACTCCCTCCTGGCGGTGTTTTGTTACCTGCTAGTGGTCGGCCGTATCCAGCGCATCGAACTGAAAGACTGAAAACCCGCCGACGGAGGAATAGAGACCATGAGCATGCTTGATCAGCGTTTGCTGCAGGATCTGGAAAAGGTGGTCGGCGAAGCCGGTCTGGTACGCGATGAACAGCGCCTGCAAAGCTACCTGAGCGACTGGCGCAACGCCTACCGCGGCAAGGCCGCGCTGGTGGTGCGCCCGGCCAGCACCGAGCAGGTCGCGGCGGTGGTTCGCCTGTGCAGCGCGGCCGGCGTGGCCCTGGTGCCCCAGGGCGGCAACACCGGTTTGTGTGGCGGTTCGATTCCAGACGGCTCCGGCACCCAGGTGGTGCTGTCGCTGACGCGCATGACGCAGATTCGTGACGTGGACGCCGGCAACGAAACCATCACCGTCGAGGCCGGCGTGCTGCTGCAGCGCCTGCAGGAGGCGGCTGCCGAGGCCGGCCGGCTGTTTCCGCTATCCCTGGGCGCCGAGGGCAGTTGCACCGTGGGCGGCAACCTGGCGACCAACGCCGGCGGCACCGCCGTATTGCGTTACGGCAACATGCGCGACCTGGTGCTGGGCCTGGAAGTGGTGCTGCCCGACGGGCGCATCTGGAACGGCCTGCGCGGCCTGCGCAAGGACAACACCGGCTACGACCTCAAGCACCTGTTCGTCGGCAGCGAGGGCACCCTGGGCATCATCACCGCCGCCGTGCTCAAGCTCTACCCGGCGGTGCGCAGCCGCACCACCGCCTGGGTCGCGTTGCCGAGCCCACAGGCGGCGGTCGACCTGATCGGGCGCATGCGCGCCCTGTGCGGTGATCGCCTGACCGGCTTCGAGCTGATGTCGCGGCAGAGCGTGGAATTCGTGCTGCGCCACGTGGCCGGCTGCAGCGAGCTGTTCGCCGAGCCGCACCCCTGGTACGTGCTGATCGAACTGAGCGACACGCTGGTCGACGCGCCCCTGGCCGAGATGCTGGAAAGCGGCCTGGGTGAGGCCTTCGAGCAGGGCGAAGCGTTGGACGCCGTGGTGGCCAGCAGCGAGGCGCAGGTTGCCGCGCTATGGAAGCTGCGCGAGGGCATTTCCGAGGCGCAGAACCATGAAGGGCCAAGCCTCAAGCACGACATCAGCGTGCCGGTCAGTCGTATTCCTGCGTTCATTGCCCAGGCCGACGCGCGCCTGCAACAGGCCTTCCCGGGTGTGCGTATCGTCGCCTACGGCCACGTCGGCGACGGCAACCTGCACTACAACATCAGCAAGCCGCTGGGCAGCGAGGATGCACCGTTCAAGGCTCAGGCCGAGGCGATCATGCAGCTGATCTACGACGTGACCGCGGCGTTCGCCGGCAGCATCAGCGCCGAGCACGGCCTCGGCCAGGCCAAGCGCGAGGCGGCGCGCCGCTACAAGGACCCGCTGGAGCTGGAGCTGATGCGCACCCTCAAGAACGCCCTGGATCCGGCCGGGTTGATGAACCCGGGCAAGCTGCTCTGAGCCTTCGTCTGGAGTTCGCGGGGGACGTGGCGGATACTGCCGGCCTTTCGTGACTGCATTAAGGACGTGCTCGTGCGCTTGCTGCTATTGCCCCTGGTTGCCATCGCCCTGCCTGCGCTGGCCGATGTGCGTATCGATGACCTCACCGCCAAGCGCAGCGACTGGGAGACCTATCGCTTCCCGCTGCTGGTCGGCGACAGCCCGGCCATCGGGCGTATCAACACCTTTTTGCATGCGCGCGAACTGCAGGCGCTGCCGGGGCGGTTCAGCAAATCGCCGTTCGAGAAGGTACAGCCCAAGGATGGGGAAATCTGGGGCGTGAACAACCTCGATTATCAGGTCGTCGGCCAGGGGCCAGGCTATCTGTCGCTGAACATCGACGGCGAGTACACCGGCGCCTACACCAGCCAGGGTTCACGCAGCTACAACTTCGACCTGGCCAGCGGGCGGCCCATCGGCTTGCCGCAGTTGCTCACTCCCGAGGGGTTGCTGCGTGTGCAGGGCGAGCTGCAGAAGCAGCGGGTCAAACGCCTGGAAGATTTCCTGACCGCATTGCCGCCCGCCAAGGCCGACGACGCCGAAAACCTCAGCGACGACGAGCAGTGGCTGGAAGGTCAGCGCGCCATGTACCGCCAATGCGTGGGCATGCGCCGCGCCGCCAGCCTTGACTACGACCGCTTGCAACTGGGCAGCGACAGCCTGACGCTGATAGGCGAGACCTGTGCCAACCATGCCAGCCGTGCGCTGGACGACCTTGGCGAGTTCGCCAACAGCCTCGGCTATCAGGCCCTGAGCGGCGATCTCAGCCCCTACGGCCGCTGCCTGCTGCTGGAAAAACGCAGCGACTGCACCTTGCCGGCCAATAGCACGGCGCAAGGCGTCTACCACGGCACTCTCGGGCCTTATCCGATCACCTTGGTGATCGAGCAGCCCTATGCCGATCACAGCCTGTCGGCCAGCTACTTCTACGACAAGCATGCCAAACAGATCGAACTGGGCGGCGAATTCCAACAGGACTTCCTCACCCTTCACGAGAACGGCGAACCGCCGGCCCGCTTCGAACTCGAATTCCAGGCCGATGGCAGCCTGACCGGCACCTGGCAGCAGGGCGACAAGCCGGCGCTGGCGGTGAAACTCACCCCGTAACGCTCGACGAGGAGGACTTATGTGGCATCTGGTCTGTGGTGACAACGCTGTCGCCGGCGTCGCCCATGTGATCGGCCCGCAGGCCGCCGAAGCTGGCCTGCGCGTACTGCGCGACGATCTGGCCGTCGGCCCGCTGGGTGATGTCGACACACCGCCCTGTGCGGCGCGCGTGGCGTTCTGGCACGCGCTGTGGCCCGAGGGCGTGGCGCCGCTGCCGGATTTCGCTACGGAGCTGCCCGCCGACGCGCAGTGGCTTGCCGGCCTGGCGCTGCAGGCGCGGCCGGTTACCGTCTGGCATGGCGACAGTGCCAGCGAGCAGCTGCTGCTGGCGCGGGTAGCCAGCGCGTTGGAAGGCAGCCCCGTGGCGCTGATCGAGGTGGCCTGCGGCACCGGCAACAGCTGGGTGCAGAGCCGCCAGGCGGTGGCCATGCATGCGCCGCAAGCGTTGCTGGGCCTGGCCAAACCGCGTGTGGTCGAGGCCCAGCGCCGTGCCAGCCTGGCCGCGCAATGGCGGGCCGCCGTGGCCGATGGCGGGCTGATTCATCGCTGGCAGGCGGGCCATTTCACGGCCGAGGATTACCAGGCCATCGACGCGGCGCTGCTGCGCCACGCCCGCGCCGAGCCGCAACCTCTGGCCCGGGTCATGGCCGAGGTGATGGCGCGCTGCGACGGTTTCTTCGCCAGCGATTACTTGCTGTTCTGGCGTGCCCGCGAGCTGGCGGCAAGCGGTCAGCTGGTAGTCGATGGCGAGCCCGGCGAGCACGGCTACTCGGGCCTGCAGGTGCGCCGTAGCAGCTGATTCAGGCGCTGAAGAACTCGCCGGGCGTGGCACCGAACTGCTGGCGAAACGCGGCGATGAAGGCTGAGGTCGAGTCGTAGCCGCAGAGCAGGGCGACATCGGTGACCCGCTCGCCGCGCTCCAGCGGCGTCAGCGCACCGAGCAGGCGCAGGCGTTGCCGCCAGGCACGAAAGGTCAGGCCGGTGTCGCGCAGGAACAGGCGGCTCAGGGTCTTTTCCGACACGCCAAGCTCGTTGCCCCAGGCGGCCAGCGTGCGGTCATCGTCCGGCTTTCGCTGCAGGCGGCTGCAGAGTTTTTTCAGGCGCGGGTCGCTTGGCAGGGGCAGCGACAGGAGCACTTCCGGCGCCATCCGCAGGCGGTCGAGCAGCACCCCGGCGAGGCGGCCATCCGGCCCGCTTTCGTCATACTCCACCGGTAGCTCGCAGAAGCTGCGGATCAGCTCGCGGGTCAGCGCATCCACGCCCAGCACGCGGCAACCTGGCGGTGGGTTTTGCGGGCTGTCGTCGTGCAGGTACAGGCTGCGCATCTCGGTATTCGGCGAACTGAGCACCTCATGCTCCAGGCCGGCGGGGATCCAGATCGCCCGCTGCGGCGGCGCGACGAAGCTGCCGGCCGCGGTGCGTACGTGCAGCACGCCCTGAATCGCGTAGGTCAGTTGCACCCAGGCATGGCTGTGGCGCGGTGTGCCGGTCTGCCGGGGCAGTGATTCGTTGCGTGCGTAGAGCGGGCGGGGCAGGCGCTCCAGCTGGGGAATACTGCGTTCGGTGATGCTGCTTTGTCCGTTAGGCGACATGATCTGGCTTTATGGCGTTAGTCGGCAATTATGGGGCAGGGTAGAGTGGCCGCCTTTATGTGGCAACTGCCTGCCATCGCCTGCCCGGAGTGCTGCCCATGGCCCGTTCCCGTTTACTGCCCGACAACTTTACCCTGACGCTGATCGCCGTCGTGCTGATCGCCACCTTCCTGCCCGTCAGCGGCCAGGCGGCGGTGGCCTTCGGCTGGATCACCAACCTGGCCATCGCCCTGCTGTTCTTCCTGCATGGGGCCAAGCTGTCCCGTGAGGCAATTCTTGCCGGTGCCGGCCACTGGCGTCTGCACCTGTTGGTATTCAGCTGCACCTTCATTCTCTTTCCGCTGCTGGGGCTGGCGCTCAAGCCGCTGCTATCACCGATGATCGGCGCCGAGCTGTACCTGGGCATGCTCTACCTGTGCGCCCTGCCGGCTACCGTACAGTCAGCCATCGCCTTCACCTCCCTGGCGCGCGGCAATATCCCGGCGGCGATCTGCAGCGCAGCGGCCTCCAGCCTGTTCGGCATCTTTCTCACCCCGCTGCTGGTGGCGCTGCTGATGGACGTGCAAGGCAGCAGCGGTTCGACCCTGGACGCCATCGGCAAGATCACCCTGCAACTGCTGGTGCCCTTCATCCTCGGGCAGATCGCCCGGCGCTGGATCGGCGCCTGGGTCGGCCGCAACAAGAGCTGGCTCAAGTACGTCGACCAGAGTTCGATCCTGCTGGTGGTCTACACCGCGTTCAGCGCGGCGGTGGTCGGTGGCCTGTGGAGCCAGGTGTCCTGGCCGACCCTTGGCATGCTCATCGGCGCCTGCTGCCTGTTGCTGGCCCTGTCGCTGGGCATCACCGCGCTGCTCGGCAAATGGTGCGGTTTCAACATGGAAGACCGCATCACCATCCTGTTCTGCGGCTCGAAAAAGAGCCTGGCCACCGGCGTGCCGATGGCCCAGGTGCTGTTCGCCGGTAGCAGCATCGGCCTGATGATCCTGCCGATGATGATCTTCCACCAGATCCAGCTGATGGTCTGCGCGGTGATTGCCCAGCACTACGCCCGACGCCCGGAGGCCGTCATCGAGGCACCGGCAGCGCAGCCGGCGCCTGTCGCCAAGGCGCCGTGATGGCGTCCGCGCCGGAGCTTAGAACAGTTTGTGCACGAAGCTGAGCACGAACTTGTTGCCCTCGGTGCGGTTCTCGGCGTCCTGCTCGAAATAGCTGTTGGCGGTGAGGATGTTCTCCTTGGAGAACCCATAGGTGAAGCCCGGGCCGATGGCCCAGACCTGCTCGCGGCGGCCGCTGACATCGCGGCCGTCGACCTGGGTATCACTGATCTGCTTGAGCCAGTAACCGGTCAGGCCGACGCTCAGTTTGTCGTTGAGCGCGTACTGGGTGGCGAAATTGGCGTGCAGCGCCTGGCCGGCCTGGGTGCTCGACACATCGCCGAACGCCGCTGACGGGTCACGGTTCTTGGCGTTCCACAGGTACCAGAAGCGGCCGCTGACCGACCACCTGGGGGTGAACCAGTAGGTGGCCGCGTAGTAGGGGTTGAACGACCAGAAGTTGCTGCCCGGGTTGACCGACTTGTCACGGTCGTAGGCGCCGGTCGGCAGGATCACCTCGGCCTCGAGGCGCTGGGCGAACAGCGGTGAGCCGTCGGCGCGGGTGGTCAGCGGCGATTGCAGGAACGCGCCCAGCACCAGGTCTCCCAGGCCTTCACGTGAGCTGAGCACGCTGTTGTCGAGGCCGTCGTCTACCTCGGCATGGGCCAGCCAGGGCAGGATCACCGTGGCGCCGGGCATCCAGCCGTTGGCCAGCGGCTGGCCCAGGTGGATGTACTGGGTGACCGGCGCGAAGGTCTCGATCTCCTGCCTGGGGAGCGGCAGCTTGTCGCCGCGCTGGTCGTTGAAGCGCGAAGCCTTGCCGTAGATCAGGTACTCGACCACGTAGTCGCCCGGTCCGCCGGGCAGCGGCGCGCCGTCGTAGAAGCTGGTGGAGCCCAGGTTGACGGAAGGCAGGTCATAGGCCTGGGCGGTGCCCGCCAGGGCAGCCAGGCCGAGGCTCAGCGCCGAGAGGCGTGATGCGTGCATGGTGATGATCCTTGTCTTGTTGTTTTCGTAGATCGCTGCGCCGCGTTGGCGCGACTCACACGTAGCTGGCGGCCAGCCCGCCATCGACCGGGATGTTGGCGCCACACACCCAGCGCGCCGCATCCGAGCAGAGGAACAGCACCACCGCGGCCACCTCGTCGGCCAGGGCCGGGCGCTTCATGTGGCGGCCGTCGCGTTCCAGGCGCTCGTCACTGAGCATCTGCACGAAGTCGCCGAGAATCGGCGTGAACACCGGGCCGGGGGCCACGCAGTTGAGACGCACGTCGTGCTCGCGGAACCAGGGCGAGGCGTTCTGGTACGACCAGACGATCAGCGCCTCCTTGAAGTACTGGTAGCAGGTGGCCTGTTCCACCGGGTTGGCGGCCAGCCAGGCGCTGCCGGCCGCGAAGCCCGCCGTGGCGGCCAGGGCCTTGTGCGCGGCGAGGCGTTGCGGCCATTCGGCGCCGAGGATCGAGGCGGCGTTGACGATGCAGCCGCCGGCCAGGCGCGGCAGCAGGCCTTCGCTGAGGTGGCGCAGGCCCAGGTAGTTGACGCGGCTGACCAGGTCGGCGGGTGCCGTGCCGGGCACGCCGGCGATGTTGCACAGACCGTCGATGCGCTCGGGCAGGCGGGCGATCACCTGGTCGATACTCGCCGGGTCGCCCAGGTCCACCGGGTGGTAGGCGTGCACGCTGATCTGCGGTTCGTTGCGGTCCAGGGCGATCACCCGCGCGCCTGCGAGGCGGGCCAGGCGGGCGACTTCCGCGCCGATACCCGAGGCGGCGCCGGTCACGATCAGGGTCTTGTCTTGCAGGTTCAGGTTCATGGTGGATCCTCTTGTTCTTGTCGTGAGCCAATCGGCTGAAGCCTCAGAAGGGGTATTGCGGCGGCGTGTCCTTGACCGTCACCCACTGCCACTGGGTGAACTCGTCCCAGTTGGCCGGGCCGCTCATGCTGCCGCCGTTGCCGGAATTGCCACGGCCGCCGAACGGGTTGACGCCGTCGTCGTTCACCGTCTGGTCGTTGATGTGCAGCATGCCGGCGCGCAGCCGCGCGCCGACCGCCATGGCGCGGCCCACCGAGCGGGAGATCACCGCCGCGGCGAGGCCGTACTCGCTGCGGTTGGCCAGCTCGATGGCCTGCTCGTCGCTGGCGAAACTGGCCACGCAGGCGACCGGGCCGAACATCTCGGTGTCGAAGGCCGGCATGCCCGGTTTGAGGTGGCTGAGCACGGTGGGCTGGTAGAACAGCCCCTCGTACTGACCGCCGGTGTGCAGGCGCGCGCCGGCCACTACGCTGTCGAGCACCAGTTGGTGGGTGCGTACCAGCTGGTTCTCGTTGATCATCGGGCCGAGCTCGACGTCGCCGCCGGCCGGGTCACCCAGACGCAGGCGCCGGGTACGCTCGACCAGCCCCTCGACGAAGCGCTCATGCAGCGACTCGTGCACCAGGATCAGCCCGCTGGCCATGCAGATCTGCCCCTGGTGCAGAAAGGCGCCCCAGCTGGCGCAGCTCAGGGCACGCTCCAGGTCGGCGTCGTCGAGGACGATCAGCGGGTTCTTGCCGCCCAGCTCCAGGGCGACCTTCTTCAGGTGCCGGCCAGCGGTTTCCGCCACCTTGCGGCCGGCGGCGGTGGAGCCGGTGAAGGCAATCATCCGCACGTGCGGGTCGCTGCACAGCGCCGCACCGGCGTCGGCGCCACCGGGCAACACGTGCAGCACGCCCTTGGGCAGACCGGCCAGTTCGAACAGGCGGGCGATCAGGAAACCGCCAGCGATCGGCGTTTGTGGGTCGGGCTTGAGCACCACCGCGTTGCCGGCCGCCAGGGCCGGGGCCACGGCGCGGATCGACAGGATCAGCGGGAAGTTGAACGGTGAGATCACCCCCACCACGCCGTGGGGCAGGCGCCGCGCGTAGGACAGCGTGCCGGTATTGCTCGGCAGCACCAGGCCATGGGGCTGCATCACCTGGCCGGCGGCGAGCTGCAGGAACAGCACCGCTTCACGTACTTCATGCTGGGCCTTGGGCAGGATGCCGCCGGTCTCCCGGGCGATGAACAGCGCGCATTCCTCGGCCTGGGCCTGCAGCAGGCCGGCGGCGCGCAGGAAGATTTCCGCGCGCTGGCGCGGCGCCACCGCCTCCCAGGCCGGTTGCTGGGCGGCGGCTGCGGCGGTAGCCAGGGCGACATCCTCGGCACGGGCCTGGCCGGTGGTGGCCAGGCACGCACCGGTGGCCGGCTCGCTGACCGCGTTGCGCCCGCCTGCCAGTGGCGGGCGCCAGGTGCCGGAAAACAGCCTGGCATGCCACACCTGTTCATCCAGCAAGGCAGCGTTCGATTCTGATCGAGACATGGTGTCTCCTTGGAGTATTGTTGTTTTCAGTGATGTGCCAGTGGCACTGATGGTTATCGCAAGGAGCGTGCCCGGCCACCCAGCGGGCCCCGGTCATGCGCAGAATTCATAACAATTTCAATAATCTGGATGCAGTCATCAGAGTGAAGCGGTTGCCCAGGCGTGAATTTCAGGCGCTCGCGCTTGAGCAAATGATCAAATCGCCTGTGCTTACGTCTTGCCGACATGATGATTTGCGCAAGCAAGGAGCCGCCCATGGTCGACCCCCGTCGCATTTCCCTGGATGCCCTGCAGGCCATCGAAACGTCCCATTACCGCGGCGCCAGCGATGCGCTGGACTGGGAGAGTGCCCCAACGCTGCAAGACCTCACCGAATGCCTGTTCTTCTCCCCGGGTGACGGGCGCATCTGGCTCAACGACCAGCGCATGGTGTTGCTGCATTGCGAGGCGCTGGGCGCACTGCGCCGCGAGTTGATCGACAGCCTCGGCCTGGAGCGCGCCCGCGGCCTGCTGACCCGTGCGGGTTATCTCTCCGGCGCCCGCGATGCGCGCCTGGTGCAGCAGCGCTGGGCGGATGCCGAGCCAGCCTCGATCTTCGCCGCCGGCATCCGCCTGCACGGCCTGGAAGGCATGGTCAAGGTCGAGCCGCTGCACTTCGAATTCGATGTCGACCGCGGCCACTACGACGGCGAGTTCCTCTGGCACCACGCCCACGAGGACGACGAGCACATCGCCGCCTACGGCATCGGCAACGACCCGGCCTGCTGGATGGAGCTGGGCTACGCCATCGGCTACGTGAGCGGGCTGTTCGGCCGCCTGGTGGTGTTTCGCGAGGTGGAGTGCCGCGCCATGGGCCATCAGGTGTGCCGCGTGCTGGGCAAGACCGCCGAGCTGTGGGGCGATGTGAGCGAGGACCTGCGCTACCTGAACGCCTCGGCCGAGGAGGGCGAACACCGCCGCGTGGAACGGGCGCCCTATCAGCCGCTGCCGCCCAGCGCCGGGGAAGCCGACGAGGGCCGCATGATCGGCGCTTCGGCCGCCTTCAGCGCGGCATTCCAGTCGCTGCAGCGGGTGGCGCGTACACCGGCCACGGTGCTGTTCGGCGGCGAGTCCGGAGTCGGCAAGGAACTGTTCGCCAGCAACCTGCACCGGATGAGCGAGCGCCGCGACGGGCCGTTCGTGGCCCTCAACTGCGCGGCCATCGCCGAAAGCCTGATCGAGGCCGAACTGTTCGGCGTCGAACGCGGCGCCTACACCGGCGCCAGCCATTCGCGGCCCGGGCGCTTCGAGCGCGCCCAGGGCGGCACGCTGTTTCTCGACGAAGTCGCCTGCCTCAGCCTGCCGGGGCAGGGCAAGCTGCTGCGCGCCCTGCAGGAGCGCGAGATCGAGCGGGTCGGCGGTACCTCGGTGATCAACGTCGACGTACGGGTGATCGCCGCCACCAACGTCGACCTGCGCGCGGCGGTGCGCCGTGGTGAGTTTCGCGAGGACCTGTACTACCGCCTCAACGTCTACCCGATCCTTATCCCGCCGCTGCGCGAGCGGCGCGACGACATCCCGCTGCTGGTGGATTTCTTCATGCGCCGTTATTGCGAGCGCTACGGGCGCACACCGGTCGGCCTGACCATGCGTGGCCTCAAGGCGCTGCTCAACTACAGCTTTCCCGGCAATATCCGCGAACTGCAGAACCTGATCGAACGCGGCGTGATCGCCAGCAACGAAGGCGCGCCCATCGACCTCAATCACCTGTTCCGCGACGAGGAACTGCCCGCCGAGTTCTATTCGCTGCTGCAGCAGGGGCGCCTGGTGCAGCATCAGGAGCAGCCTGGCGAAGTTGACCTGCTGACGCGGCTCGGCTGCCCCGACCTGCCCGACGCCAGCCTGTCGCTGGAGGCCGTGGAAAACCAGTTGCTGGAACAGGCGCTGCAACGCAGCGCCGGCAACCTCGCTGCCGCAGCCCGGCTGCTGGGGTTGAGCCGGGCGCAGTTCGCCTATCGGCTCAAGCGCGCGCGGGGGAGCTGAGCGCGTTCGCGGGCATGGACCAGGCGCCCCCGCCCGCTACCACGCGTCGGATGGCTCCCACACATTTTGTGGGAGCTCGCCATGCGCGCGAAAGGAGAGCGAGCACTACACTGGCACCACTGAATCAACATGGAGGTCGATTCATGCTGTTGTCATCCATACCAGGCTATCGCGCCCTGCGCAGAGGCCGCGCCTCTTGCCCCGGGGCGGCCTATCTGATCACCACCATCACCCGTGAGCGCGCGCCGGTGTTCAGGCATTTCCCTGCGGGCTGTGCCGCCGCCCGCTGCTTCGAAAATCCAATGCTTCTGCGCGATAGCAGCATGTTGGCCTGGGTGCTGATGCCGGATCATGCGCACTGGCTGATCCAGCTGGGCGAGGTGGACAGCCTGGCTGCGCTGGTCAATCGGCTGAAGTCGTCGAGCAGTCGAATGGCGGGGAAATGCGCGGGTACTGAGAGCAGCATCTGGCTGGCAGGCTTCCACGACCATGGGCTGCGTGCCGAGGAGGATTTGCTGGGGGTGGCGCGTTATATCGTGGCCAATCCGCTGAGGGCTGGATTGGTCAGGCGGGTGGGTGACTATCCGTTCTGGAATGCGGTCTGGCTTTAGGGGCGAGCCGACTGCTGAATTTTTCGCGGGCATGGCACGCTCCCACAGGATTTGTGTTCGACACCGAATTGAAGGCGCCCAGAAGTCCCTTGGTGGGAGCGGGCCATGCCCGCGAAGGGGTATACCAAGCACCGCAGAAACTCACTGACAGCACGCGATAGGCCATTCACCTCAAGCCGGCGCTTCCTCCCGCTGCTCTTCCGACGGCTCCTCGATCCGATACCAGGCCACATACAGCGCCGGCAGGAACAGCAGGGTCAGCAGGGTGGCGCTGAAGATGCCGCCGATCATGGCGTAGGCCATCGGCCCCCAGAACACTTCGCGGGCGATGGGGATCATGCCCAGGCTGGCGGCGGCAGCGGTCAGCAGGATCGGCCGGCGGCGGTGGTGGGTGGCGTCGATCACCGCTTGCCAGGGCGAGTCGCCAGCGCGTTCGAACTCGTCGATCTGGGTCACCAGGATCACCGAGTTGCGGATGATGATGCCGATCAGTGCCAGCACGCCGAGAATCGCCACGAAACCCAGCGGCGTGCCGGTCGGCACCAGGGCCAGCACCACGCCGATCAGGCCCAGCGGCGCCACGCTGAACACCAGGAAGGTCTTGGCCACACTGTGCAGCTGGATCATCAGGAAGGTGGCCATCAGGAACAGCATCAGCGGCAGCACGCTGGCGATCGGCCCCTGGGCCTTGCCGCTTTCCTCCACGGTGCCGCCGGTGGCGACGCTGTAGCCGCCCGGCAGCCCGTCGGAGAACTTCTGGATATCCGGCGCCAGGTTGGCGACCAGGTCGGTGGGCTGGATATCGCTGACCACCGCGGCCTTGAGGGTGATGGTCGGCTTGCGGTCGCGGCGCCATACCAGCGGCTGCTCCAGTTCGTAACCAACGGTGGCGAAGGCGCGCAGCGGAATGGCCACGCCGTTGGGGTTGACGATCTGCAGGTTCTCCAGGGTTTGCGGCGAGCTGCGTTCGCTGTCTTCGGCGCGGCCGATGACGTCGATCAGGTAGATGTCATCTTTCACCTGGGTGACCGTGGTGCCGCTGACGATGCCGTTGAGCAGGTTGGCGACGTCTTCGGACGACAGCCCGAACTGGCGTGCCTTGTCCTGCGCCACGTCGATGCGCAGCACCTTGCCGGGCTCGTTCCAGTCGTAAACCATTTCGCCGATGTCCGGGTTCTTGTCCAGCAGGGTGGCCAGTTCCAGGGCGTGCTTGCGCACCTGGTCGACATCTGCGCCGCTGATCCGGTACTGGATTGGCCGGCCGACCGGCGGGCCCATCTCCAGCGGCTGCACGAAGCTGCCGATGCCGACGAAGTCTTCGCGCAGGCGCTTGTTGAGCTTGGCCACCAGGCGATCGCGGGCGTCGATGTCCTTGGCGACGATCACCAGCTGGGCATAGAAGGGGTTCTGCAGTTGCTGGTCGAGCGGCAGGTAGAAGCGCAGGGCGCCCTGGCCGATGTAGGTGCTCCAGCGGGCGATGTCGTCGTCGCCCTGCAGGCTGGCTTCGAGGCGATCGACCTGGGCGCGGGTCTCGTTGATCGAGGCGTTCTGCGGCAGGTTGAGGTCGACGAGAATTTCCGGGCGGTCCGAGGCCGGGAAGAACTGGCTTTGCACCATCGTCATGCCGGCCAGGGAGGCGGCGAACAGGGCGATGGTCAGGCCGATGGTCCACCAGCGGTGCCGCATGGCCAGCAGCAGGCCGCTGTCGAAGGCGCGGGCGATGCGGCCCGGGCCTTTTTCCTTGGCCTGCAGGCGCTTGGGCAGGATGTGCACGGCGATCACCGGGGCGAACACCACGGCCACCAGCCAGGACAGCAGCAGCGCCACGGCGATCACCGCGAACAGGGTGAAGGTGTACTCGCCCGCCGAGCTGGAGTTGAGGCCGATGGGCACGAAGCCGGCCACCGTCACCAGGGTGCCGGTGAGCATCGGGAAGGCCGTGGAGGTGTAGGCGAAGGTACCGGCGTCGTGCAGCGAGTCACCTTTCTCCAGGCGCGTGACCATCACTTCGACGGTGATCATCGCGTCGTCGACCATCAGCCCGAGGGCGATGATCAGCGCGCCCAGGGAGATACGCTGCATGGTGATGCCGCTGTATTCCATGAACATGAACACCATGGCCAGCACCAGCGGGATCGAGCAGGCGACCACCAGGCCGGCGCGAATGCCGAGGCTGACGAAGCTCACCAGCATGACGATCAGCACCGCCTCGAACAGCGCGCGGGTGAAGCCGCTGACGGCTTCTTCCACCACTTCGGCCTGGTCGGACACCACGTGCACGCCAACGCCCACCGGCAGCTCGGCAGTCAGTTGGTCCATGCGCCCGTGCAGGGCCTTGCCGAAGGTCTGGATATTGCCGCCGTCGCGCATGGCGATGGCCAGGCCGATGGCCGGCTTGCCGTTGTAGCGGAACAGCGCCTGGGGCGGGTCGACGTAGCCGCGGGTGATTTCGGCGATATCGGTCAGCCGGTAGAAGCGGTCGTCGAGGCGCAGGTTGACGTTGCGCAGGTCGGCTTCGGAGGCGAACTGGCCGCTGGTGCGC
Source organism: Pseudomonas sp. G34 (assembly GCF_031119625.1). Classification (GTDB taxonomy): domain Bacteria; phylum Pseudomonadota; class Gammaproteobacteria; order Pseudomonadales; family Pseudomonadaceae; genus Aquipseudomonas. The sequence goes on along the minus strand of NZ_JAVHZV010000010.1, from coordinate 89,957 downwards.
ACGGAAATCCGCTCCGGCCCGGCCTCGATCACCCCGGAGGGCGTCACCGCGTTCTGCGCCTGCAGGCTCTGGATTACCTGGCGCTGGTCGATGCCCAGGGCGGCCAGTTTGCGGGTCGAGAAGTTGAGGTAGAACACCTCGTTCTGCTGGCCGACCATCTGCACCTTGCCCAGATCCGGCACGCTGCGGATCTCGGCGCGCACCTGCTCCACGTAGTCGCGCAACTGGCGCATGCTCAGGCCGTCGCCGGTGAAGGCGTAGATCGAGCCGAACACATCGCCGAATTCATCGTTGAACGAGGGGCCCTGCAAGCCCTGGGGAAACTCGCCGCGGATGTCGTCGATCTTCTTGCGCACCTGGTACCAGATGCCGTCGATTTCATCGGCCTTGGTGGTGTCGCGCAGGAACACCATCACCGTTGATTCGCCGGGGCGCGTGTAGCTCTTCACGTAGTCCAGCGAGTCCAGTTCCTCGAGCTTCTTCTCGATGCGGTCGGTGACCTGGCTGAGGGTTTCGTCGACCGTGGCGCCGGGCCAGCGGGTCTGGATGACCATGGTCTTGATGGTGAACGCCGGGTCTTCCTCGCGGCCCAGGTTCATGTAGGAAATCACGCCCATCAGCAGCGACACGAACATCAGGTACCAGACGAACGACTGGTGGCGCAGCGCCCAGTCCGAGAGGTTGAAGCCGTTCTTGCGCGGCGCCTGCTGGGTCATGGTGCGACGCCCTCATCGATGCGGATCTGCTGGCCGTCCTTGAGTTCGCTCAGGCCGGCGCTGACTACCTTGTCGCCGGCCGACAGGCCCTCGACGCTGATCTGTTCGCCGTCGCGGCCGACCACCTGCACGCGGCGCGGGTGTACGGTCTTGGCCTGGGTGTCGATCACCCACACGCGGCTCTGGCCGTCGACTTCCTGCACGGCGGCGGCCGGCAGCAGGCTGCGCGGCTTCTGCGCGCGGGTCAGGCTGATGGCCACGGCGGTGCCCAGGCGCAGGCCGGGCGGCGTGTCTTCCAGGGTCAGGCGGGCGCGGCGGGTACGGGTGGCGGCATCGGCGCGCGGCGCCAGTTCGCGCAGCCGACCACGGGTGGCGATGCTCGGGTCGAGCTGCGAGGCGACGTTGAACTGCACCTGATCATCCAGGCCGTCAGCCAGCTCCACGGGCAGGTCGAACACTGCTTCGCGCACGTCTGGGCGGGCCAGGGTGACCACCTCCTGGCCGGCGCCGACCACCTGGCCGGCCTCCACGTGCCAGGCGGTGACCACCGCATCGAAATCGCTGCTCAGGGTGCCGTAGGCGAGCCGGTCGCGGGCCTGGCGGGTGGCCGCTTCGGCCTGTTCGCGGTTGCTGCGGGCGTTGCTCAGTTCGGTCTGCGCCTGTTCCAGGTTGGCCTTGGCACCGACGCCACGGTCGAACAGTTGCTGCTGGCGGCGGGCATTGGCCTGGGCGTTGATCCACTGCGCTTCGCTGCGCGCCTGGTCGCTTTCGCTGGCACGCAGGGCGTTCTGCTGGTCGGTGGGGTCGAGGGTCGCCAGGGTGGTGCCGGCCTTCACTTCGGCCCCGGCATCCACCAGGCGGCGGGCGACCCGGCCGCCGACACGAAAGCCCAGGGTGCTCTGCACCCGTGCCTCGATGGTGCCGGCGAAGCGGCCGAGAATCTGCTGGTTCTGCTGCTGCACCTCGGTGTAGAGCACCGGGCGGATTGGTTCGGGTTTTTCGTCCTCGGCGCAGCCGCTCAGCAGGGCGACGAGCAGCACGAACGGGATAGCCCGGTTCATGGCTGCTGCTCCTGCGTGTGCTTCTGCTCACGGGCCTCGGCGATTTCCACCTTCTGGCCCGGGTGCAGCAACTGCCCGCCGGCCACCACCACGCGGTCGCCATCTTCCAGGCCGGCGCGAATGATCACCTTGTCGGTCAGGTAACGGCCCACCTGCACGGGGTGCAGCTGCACGCTGTCATCGTCAGCGAGGCGCCACACCGCCGGCTCGCTTTCCGCTTTGGTCAGCGCTGACCAGGGCAGCTCGACGCTGCGCAGCGCCGGGTTGCGGACATGGGCGCTGACGGTGGAACCCAGGGTCATTGCCGCCGGCACCTGCTCAAGGCCGACTTTCACCTGCACGGTGCCGCTTTGCGCCGAGACCTGCGGGTTGACCTCACGCACCGTACCCCTGGCGCTCACCTCGGGGTTGTTCAGCAGGCTGACCTGTAGCTGTTGGCCAGGCTCGACCAGCAGCGCTTCGAAGACGTTGAACACCGCATCGCGCTCGCCCTCGCGGGCCAGGCCGAAGATCGGCGTGGCGGCCTGCACCACCTGGCCGACCTCGGCCTGGCGCGCGGTGATCACCCCGTCGCTTTCGGCGCGCAGTTCGGTATAGCCGGCCTGCTCGCGGGCGTCGGCGAGTTGCGCCTGGGCCGCTGCCAGGCTGTTGCGCGCGCTGCGGTCGCTGGCCAGGGCACTGTCGTATTCGCTGCGGCTGGTGTAGCCCTTGGGCAGCAGCTGCTGCTGGCGCCACAGGTTGGCGGCGCTGAGCTTGACCTGGGCCTGGGCGGCCTCGACCGCGGCTTCGGCGGAACGCACCGCGTTGCGCTGGTCCTGCGGGTCGAGGCGCGCCAGCACCTGGTCGGCCTTCACCGTATCGCCGACATCCACCAGCCGCTCGGTGATCTTGCCGCCGACGCGAAACGACAGGTCGGTCTGTACCCGCGCCTGGATATCACCGGTGATGGTGGCGTCTGCCGCGTAATCGACCTGGCTGACCGTGGCCACCTTGACCCGCGGGTTCTTCGGCGCGGGGGGTGGCTCATCGGCGCAGCCAGCGAGCAGCGCGAAAGCCAGCAAGGCCACGGCAAGGCGAGGCAGAGCAGAGGTCGATACGGGCGGCATGCGGGCTCCGGCACGGCAGGGGTGCAAAGGTGTGTGCAGATGCGACCGCGCCAGGCGACGAACGGTTCAGGCTACTCGCGCGACGAGCGAGGCTTGTGTTGAGCGGGAGAATCCTAATACTGTATTTATATACAGTTATCGAGCCTGCATCATGAACCCGACTTCAGCGCCGCGTGGCCGCGGCACCGCCAGCAAACCGCACAATCGCTTCGCGCCCACCAGCAGCGAGGCCGAGGACGACGGCTGGTATCAGGAACAGACGCCGCTGACCTTCGTCACCGAGGTGCGCCACGAGCGGGCGAAGACGGTGATCAGCCGCAACAGCTCGCCGGACGTCGGCTTCGACCGCTCGGTGAACCCCTATCGCGGCTGCGAGCACGGCTGCATCTACTGCTTCGCGCGGCCCAGCCACGCCTACTGGGACCTGTCGCCGGGCATCGATTTCGAGACCAAACTAATCGCCAAGACCAACCTGGCCGAGCGCCTCGAGGAGCAGCTGAGCAAGCCGGGCTATGTGCCGGCGCCGATCGCCCTGGGCATCAATACCGATGGCTACCAGCCCATCGAGCGCGAGCACCAGCTGACCCGCCAGGCCCTGGAGATCCTGCTGCGCTATCGCCATCCGGTGAGCATCATCACCAAGAGCGCGCTGATCCTGCGTGATCTCGACCTGCTCGAAGAGCTGGCCAGCCGCAACCTGGTCAGCGTGGCGTTCAGCGTCACCACTCTGGATGACGAGCTCAAACGCATCATGGAGCCGCGCACCGCCGCGCCCAAGGCCCGGTTGCGGGCGATGAAAACCCTGCACGAGCACGGCGTGCCGGTTGGCCTGATGGCCGCGCCGATGATCCCGATGATCAACGACATGGAGCTCGAGCGCCTGCTCGAAGCCGGCCGCGATGCCGGGGCCAGTTCGGCCGGCTATGTGCTGCTGCGCCTGCCCCTGGAGATTGCCGATCTGTTCGAGGAGTGGCTGCAGAGCCATTTCCCCGACCGCGCCGAGCACGTGATGAGCCTGATCCGCCAGTCCCGTGGCGGGCAGAACTATGACAGCCGTTTTGGCGCACGGATGAAGGGCGAGGGCCACTTCGCCGAGCTGCTGGCCCAGCGCTTTCGCCTGGCGCGGCGGCGCTACGGCTACGATGGCAGCAAACGGGCCATCCTCGACTGCTCGCAGTTCGCGCCCCCCGGCCAGCAGATGGGGCTGTTCTGACGGCTGCGTCGTTGTTGCAATTCCCGGGTGTCGCTGCGCTCGACCCAGGCTACGGGTATGGTGGAGGGCGGCGCTGGGTAGCCTGGCGTTGAGCGAAGCGATACCCAGGGCGCGATGCCCGAACTCCACCGTTACACCCCGTGAGCGGATATTTGTTGCCCAGACGTGTCTTGAATCATCCTGGCACAGTCCAAGCCTTCGACCCCTTGTCGGTAACCCTGCCGACTGGGAAGCTTCTGCACTGTCTTAGGCTTCGCTCCCATCCGTAAACGAGGTAACACTATGCCTGGTAATCATCGCCCTACTGATGGCAAGTCCGATAAGAACGCGGCATCGGCCGCCGAAGCGCTGGATCACCTGGTCGATGGCTTCCTGCGCTTTCGTCAGGATGTGTTCCCGCAGCAGCAGGCGCTGTTCAAGAAGCTGGCCCACGCCCAGTCGCCACGCGCCATGTTCATCACCTGCGCCGACTCGCGCATCGTCCCCGAGCTGATCACCCAGAGCGAGCCGGGCGACCTGTTCGTGACCCGCAACGTCGGCAACGTGGTGCCGCCCTATGGCCAGATGAACGGTGGCGTGTCCACCGCCATCGAATACGCCGTGGCGGCATTGGGCGTGCAGCACATCATCGTCTGCGGCCACTCCGACTGCGGCGCGATGAAAGCCGTGCTCGACCCGGCAACCCTGGAGCGCATGCCCACGGTAAAGGCCTGGTTGCGCCACGCTGAAGTCGCCAAGACCGTGGTCGCCGACAACTGCGGCTGCGCCGACCACACCACCCTCGGTGTGCTCACCGAAGAAAACGTGGTGGCCCAGCTCGACCACCTGCGTACCCACCCGTCGGTGGCTTCGCGCCTGGCAGCCGGCCAGCTGTTCATCCATGGCTGGGTGTACGACATCGAAAGCTGCCAGATCAAGGCCTACGATGCCGAGACCGGTGAGTTCCGCCAGATCGGTGACGGCCCGCTGCCCATGGCCACACCGCGCGCGCGTTATCCACAGGGCTGATCCTGCGGCGTTTTGTCCTGCGAATTGTGGGAATCGCGGGCATGGCCCGCTCCCACAAAAGCAGATTTGTAGTCGTAGCATGGGTGCAACCCATCACCACGTTGATGGGTTGCACCTACGCGGCCCGGCCCATCGGACTGCGCTCAACCAGCGAACTCGCTGGACTGTGCTAGGGTCTTTAGTCGGTCGGTTGGCCTGCGTTTGAAGCGCGGCCAACCGGCAATCACCGACAAGAACAAGACGATGCCGCCCAGCCATGTCCCGAACGCAGAGAACGCTCGACCCCTCCTATGAGTTGATGGATGACCACGAAGGTCATTCGCTGATCTATCGCCAGCACGGCTTCCCCAGCCCGCTGGTGCGTTGGCATTTCCACAAGGAGTACGAGTTGCACCTGATCGTCGCCAGTGCCGGCAAGGTGTTCATCGGCGACTACATCGGCAACTTCTCTCCCGACACCCTGTTTCTCACCGGCCCCAACCTGCCGCACAACTGGATCAGCCAGATGGCGCCGGGCGAGGCGGTGGCCGAGCGCGACATGCTGGTCAACTTCACCGACGAGGTGCTGGAAAGCGGCACCGCGGTATTCGCCGAGCTCAAGGATCTGCAGCCGCTGCTGGCCCGCGCCCAGTACGGCATCGAGTTCCGTTGCCCGCATACCATCGCCGAGGCGCGCCAGCTGCTGCAGCGCATCGCCGATTCCCAGGGCATGACCCGCCTGGGGCATTTCTTCATCCTCATGGAGCTGCTGGCCGGCTGCGAGTCGTACCAGCTGCTCTCCGACCGTACCGCTGCGCAGCTGGCCGACGAGCACCATGTCGACCGCATCAACCGCGCCGTGGACTACATCTTCCAGCGCTATGCCCAGGAGCTGAGCCAGGAAGAAGTGGCCGAGTACCTGGGCATGACGCCCACCTACTTCTCGCGCTTCTTCAAGCAGGCCACCGGGCGCGGCTTCGTCGAATTCGTCAATCGCCTGCGGGTGAGCAAATCCTGCGAGCTGCTGACCCAGAGCGACAAGCCGGTGACCGAGGTGTGTTTCGAGTCCGGCTTCAACAACATCTCCAACTTCAACCGGCGTTTCCAGCAGCTCAAGGGCATGACCCCCAGCGGCTACCGACGGCTGGTCACCCAGCGCATCACGGCGCAAAACCTGTACTGATTGCGTTGCCGCAAATCCCCCTGTGAATGCCGGAAGCGCCGATCTTGACGCTTGCGCCGTTATCGCGGCGCGCTATGGCGCGGCCTGTTCAGTGCAAAAAAGTATCGGTTGCAGTGCAGTCGAGGCGTTGTTTGCGTCCAGGCGTAGGGGTGTAATCCGGGTCGGCCCACAAAAACAATAATGTCTCCCGCGGCTCACGGGGCCAGGGAGAGGAGTTCAAGACCATGAACCATACGCTCAAAGTATTCGTAGCCGCTTCCTGCCTGTCCCTCACCGTCGGCGCCCAGGCCGCCGAGACCGTGACCATCGCCACGGTCAACAACAGCGACATGATTCGCATGCAGCGCCTGGCCAAGACCTTCGAAGAACAGCACCCGGACATCAAGCTCAAGTGGGTGGTGCTCGAAGAGAACGTGCTGCGCCAGCGCCTGACCACCGACATCGCCACCCAGGGCGGCCAGTTCGACGTGCTGACCATCGGCATGTACGAAGCGGCGCTGTGGGGCGAGAAGGGCTGGCTGGAGCCGATGAAGGACCTGCCCGCCGATTACGCCCTCGATGACGTGTTCCCCTCCGTGCGTGAAGGCCTGTCGGCCAACGGCCAGCTCTACGCGCTGCCGTTCTACGCCGAAGCCTCGATCACCTATTACCGCAAGGACCTGTTCGAGCAGGCCGGGCTGAAGATGCCCGAGCAGCCGACCTGGGAGCAGATGGCCGAGTTCGCCGGCAAGCTGCACCACCCCGACAAGGGCCAGTACGGCATCTGCCTGCGCGGCAAGGCCGGCTGGGGCGAGAACATGGCGCTGATCACCACCGTGGCCAATGCCTACGGCGCGCGCTGGTTCGATGAGCAATGGAAGCCGGAATTCACCGGCAGCGAGTGGAAGAACGCGCTGAATTTCTACGTCGACACCATGAACAAGTACGGCCCACCCGGCGCCTCCAGCAACGGCTTCAACGAGAACCTGGCGCTGTTCAACAGCGGCAAGTGCGCGATGTGGGTGGATGCCAGCGTGGCCGGCTCCTTCGTCACCGACAAGTCGCAGAGCAAGGTGGCCGATTCGGTGGGCTTCACCTTCGCGCCGACCCAGGTCACCGACAAGGGCGCCTCGTGGCTGTATTCCTGGGCACTGGCAATCCCCACCAGCTCCAAGTCCAAGGACGCCGCCAAGACCTTCAGCGCCTGGGCCACCTCCAAGGCCTACGGTGAGCTGGTCGCCGAGAAGGATGGCGTCGCCAACGTGCCGCCAGGCACCCGCGCCTCGACCTACAGCGATGCCTACATGCAGGCCGCGCCGTTCGCCAAGGTGACCCTCGACTCGCTGAAGAAGGCCGACCCGGCCAACCCCAGCGCCAAACCGGTGCCATACGTGGGCATCCAGCTGGTGACCATTCCCGAGTTCCAGGCCATCGGCACCAGCGTCGGCAAGCTGTTCGCAGCCGCGCTGACCGGGCAGATGAAGCCGGAGCAGGCGCTGCAGGCTGCCCAGCAGAGCACCGAACGGGAAATGAAGCGCGCCGGCTACCCGAAGTAGCCATCTTGCGGTCCCGTAGGGTGGACAACGCGAAGCTTGTCCACCGCTCTATGTCGCCACTGGTGGACAAAAAGAGCGTTGTCCACCCTACGTCTGATATGTATTCCCACGCGGACGGTTCGACGCCTCGACGTGGGAACGATCAAAAGGGTCGTTCGCCGTAGAACTGTCTTTCGGAGACACGATGAACACAATCGAAAACCCTGCAGAGCAGGCCCACGAGGCCCCGCCGCGTAAATCGCGACGCCTGGCGCCCGGCTGGTTTCTGGTCAGCCCCTCGGTGGTTCTGCTGCTGATCTGGATGATCGTGCCCCTGGGCATGACCATCTATTTCTCGCTGATCCGCTACAACCTGCTGTACCCCGGCGAGAACGATTTCGTCGGCCTGGAGAACTTCGAGTACTTCGTCACCGACGCCGCGTTCCTGTCCGGCGCCGGCAACACCTTGCTGCTGGTCGGCAGCGTGCTGCTGATCAGCGTGGTGTTCGGCGTGCTGATCTCCGCACTGCTGGAGGCCAGCGAGTTTTTCGGCCGCGGCATCGTGCGGGTGCTGCTGATTTCGCCGTTCTTCATCATGCCCACGGTCAGCGCCTTGCTGTGGAAGAACCTGATCTTCCACCCGGTATCGGGAATTCTCGCCGCGGTGTGGCAGTTCTTCGGCGCCCAGCCGGTGGACTGGCTGGCCCACCACCCGCTGTTCTCGATCATCCTCATCGTGTCCTGGCAGTGGCTGCCGTTCGCCATCCTGATCCTGATGACCGCCATGCAGTCGCTGGATCAGGAGCAGAAGGAAGCCGCACGCCTCGACGGTGCCGGCCCGCTGGCGATCTTCTGGCACCTGACCCTGCCGCACCTGGCGCGGCCGATCGCGGTGGTGGTGATGATCGAAACCATCTTCCTGCTTTCGGTGTTCGCCGAGATCTACACCACCACCAGCGGCGGCCCCGGTTACGAGTCGACCAACCTGGCCTACCTGATCTACACCCAGGCGCTGCTGCAGTTCGACGTGGGCATGGCCTCCGCCGGCGGGCTGATCGCCGTGGTCATCGCCAACATTGCCGCCATCGTGCTGATCCGCATGATCGGCAAGAACCTGACCGACAAACAGTGAGGGCGCCGAGATGCTGACACTCAAACAGTCCCGTCGCCTGCAGAGCGTGCTGGTCGGCACGCTGGCCTGGGCCGTGGCCGCGCTGATCTTCTTCCCGATCTTCTGGATGGTGCTGACCAGCCTGAAGACCGAGCTGGATGCCTTCGCCACGCCGCCGCAGTTCATCTTCACGCCGACCCTGGAGAACTACCTGCACATCAACGAGCGCAGCGACTACTTCGCCTACGCCTGGAACTCGGTGCTGATCTCCTTCTCGGCAACCCTCCTGTGCATGCTCATCGCGGTGCCGGCGGCCTACTCGATGGCGTTCTTCGAGACCAAGCGCACCAAGGGCACGCTGCTGTGGATGCTGTCCACCAAGATGTTGCCGCCGGTGGGCGTGCTGGTGCCGATCTACCTGCTGGCCAAGCAGTTCGGCCTGCTCGACTCGCGCATCGCGCTGATCGTCATCTACACCCTGATCAACCTGCCGATCGTGGTGTGGATGGTGTACACCTACTTCAAGGACATCCCCGGCGAGATCCTCGAAGCGGCGCGCCTGGATGGCGCCACCACCTGGCAGGAAATCGTCCGCGTGCTGCTGCCCATCGCCCGTGGCGGCCTGGCCTCGACCATGCTGCTGTCGCTGATCCTGTGCTGGAACGAGGCGTTCTGGTCGCTCAACCTGACCAGCTCCGCCGCCGCGCCGCTGACCGCGCTGGTGGCGTCCTACTCCAGTCCCGAAGGCCTGTTCTGGGCCAAGCTTTCCGCCGTTTCGACCCTCGCCTGCGCGCCCATTCTGATCTTCGGCTGGATCAGCCAGAAGCAGCTGGTGCGTGGCCTGTCGTTCGGCGCTGTGAAATAACAAGAAGGATCAAGAGCCATGGCTGATTTGAAAATCCGCAACCTGCAGAAAGGCTTCGACGGCACGGCGATCATCAAGGGCATCGACCTGGATATCGAAAACCGCGAGTTCGTGGTGTTCGTTGGCCCGTCCGGCTGTGGCAAGTCCACGCTGCTGCGCCTGATCGCCGGGCTGGAGGAAGTCTCCAGCGGCACCATCACCCTCGATGGCGTCGATATCACCGACACCGCGCCGGCCAGGCGCGACCTGGCGATGGTCTTTCAGACCTACGCCCTGTACCCGCACATGACGGTGCGCAAGAACCTGTCCTTCGCCCTCGACCTGGCGCGGGTCGGCAAGGGGGAGGTCGAGGAGAAGGTCGCCAACGCCGCGCGCATTCTCGAGCTGGGTGCTTTGCTGGAGCGCAAGCCCAAGCAGCTCTCCGGTGGCCAGCGCCAGCGCGTGGCCATTGGCCGCGCCATCGTGCGCAACCCGAAGATCTTCCTGTTCGACGAACCGCTGTCCAACCTCGACGCCGCCCTGCGCGTGCAGACCCGCCTGGAACTGGCGCGCCTGCACAAGGAGCTCAAGGCGACGATGATCTACGTGACCCACGATCAGGTCGAGGCCATGACCCTGGCCGACAAGGTGGTGGTGCTCAATGGCGGCCGCGTCGAGCAGGTCGGCTCGCCGCTGGAACTCTACAACCACCCGGTCAACCTGTTTGTCGCCGGCTTTCTCGGCACGCCGAAGATGGGCTTCCTGCGTGGCCAGGTGGAGGGCGTGGACAGCGGCCGCTGCCAGTTGCGCCTGAGCTGCGGCGCCGCCCTGGACCTGCCGCTGGCCGCCACCGGCCTGCGCAACGGCGACCTGATCACCCTCGGCATCCGCCCCGAACACCTCAACGTGGTGCCGGCCGGGCAGGGCCGCCTGCAGGCCACCGCCGATGTCAGCGAGCGCCTGGGCAGCGACACCTTCTGCCACGTGCGCGTGGGCGAGGAGGACCTCACCGTGCGGGTGCGCGGCGACTTCTCGCCGGCCTACGGCGAAGCCCTGGCGCTGGATTTCGACCCGGCCCACTGCCATGTCTTCAACGCCGATGGCCTGGCCATCGACAAACGCATCCAGGCCGGCCAGGCCGCCTGACGCGCAGGAATCGCCCCATGAAACTGAATCGCAAGAATCTCGCTGCACTGGCCCCGGAAGTCGAAGTGCCGGTTTACGACCCCTCGACCGTGCGCCAGGGCATCGCCCACATTGGTGTCGGCGGCTTCCACCGCGCCCACCAGGCGATCTACACCGAAGCCCTGCTCAACCGCGGCGAAGCCCAGGAGTGGGGCATCTGTGGCGTCGGCCTGCGCCGTGAAGACCGCGCCATGCAGCAGGCGCTGGCCACGCAGGATCACCTCTACACCATGCTGGTACTCGGCGACGAGCCGGGCCTGGAGGTGCGCGTGGTCGGCGCCATCAACGGCATGCTGCTGGCCGAGGATTCACCGGCGGCGCTGATCGACAAGCTGGCCGACCCGGCGATCCGTATCGTCTCGCTGACCATCACCGAAGGCGGCTACTGCATCGACGACAGCACCGGCGAGTTCATGGCCCACCTGCCGGACATCCAGCATGACCTGGCGCACCCGCAGGCACCGCGCAGCGTGTTCGGTTTCCTGTGCGCGGCCCTGGCCAAGCGCCGCGCCGCCGGCACGCCGGCATTCACCCTGATGTCCTGCGATAACCTGCCGCACAACGGCGCGGTGACCCGCAAGGCGCTGCTGGCCTTCGCCCACCTGGCCGACCACGAGCTGGCGAGCTGGATCGACAGCCACGTGAGCTTTCCCAATGCCATGGTCGACCGCATCACGCCGATGACCAGCGATGCCCATCGCGCCCAGTTGGCCGAGCGCCATGGCATCGAGGACGCCTGGCCGGTGGTCTGCGAGCCGTTCCTGCAATGGGTGCTGGAAGACAAGTTCGTCAACGGCCGGCCGGCCTGGGAAAAGGTTGGCGTGCAGTTCACCGATGACGTCACGCCCTACGAGGAGATGAAGATCAAGCTGCTCAACGGCAGCCACCTGGCGTTGACCTACCTGGGCTTTCTCAAGGGCTACCGCACCGTTCACCAGGCCATGAACGATCCACTGCTGCGTCGCTACGTGCGCACCTTCATGGATCAGGACGTGACCCCGCAGCTGGCAGCGGTGCCCGGCATCGATCTGCAAGGTTACAAGGACACCCTGATCGAGCGCTTCTCCAACCAGGCCATCGCCGACCAGCTCGAGCGCGTGTGCTCGGACGGCTCGTCGAAGTTTCCCAAGTTCATCGTGCCGACCCTCAACCGGTTGATCGACGACGGCCGGCCGCTGGAGCGCGCCGCCCTGGTGGTGGCGGCCTGGGCGCTGTACCTCAAGGGCGTCGACGAGACCGGCACCAGCTACCGGATTCCCGATCCGCGCGCCGAGTTCTGCCAGGCCCTGGTGGCCGACGACGACAAGGTGCGCGAGCGGGTACTGGGCGTCGAGGTGATCTTCGGCAATGCCATCCCCCAGTCGGCGGCCTTCGTTACCGCCTTCGAGCTGTGCTACGACAGCCTGCGCAAGCTGGGCGTGACGCGCACCCTGCAGACCCTCCTGGGTGACTGAACCATGTACCTCGGCATCGATTGCGGCACCCAGGGCACCAAGGCGCTGATCCTCGATAGCCACAGCGGCAAGGTGCTGGGCGAGGGCAGCGCGGCGCACCGGCTGATCAGTGGCCCCAATGGGCGCCGCGAGCAGGATCCGGCCGACTGGCTGCTGGCCTTCGAGCAGGCCACCGCCCAGGCCCTGCAGCAGGCCGGGGTGGCAGGCAGCGAGATCCTCGGCATTGGCGTGTCCGGGCAGCAGCACGGCCTGGTGCTGCTCGATGCCAAGGGTGAGGTGCTGCGCCCGGCCAAGCTGTGGTGCGACACCGAGTCGGCTGCCGAGAACGCCCATTTGCTGGAGTTCCTCGGCGGCGACAATGGCTCGCTGGAGCGCCTCGGCGTGGCCATCGCGCCGGGCTACACGGTGTCGAAACTGCTGTGGACCCGTGACCATCACCCCGAGGTGTTCGCGCGCATCGCCCATATCCTGCTGCCCCACGACTACCTGAACTACTGGCTGACCGGGCGCGCCTGCGCCGAGTACGGCGATGCCTCCGGCAGCGGCTATTTCAACGTGCGTACGCGCACCTGGGACACCGAACTGCTGGAGCTGATCGACCCGGACGGCGCCCTGGTGCGGGCCTTGCCGCAGCTCATCGAGTCGCAGCGCTGTGTCGGCACCCTCCGCCCGCAGGTCGCCGAGCGCCTGGGCCTCAACCCCAGGGCGCAGGTCGCCAGCGGCGGTGGCGACAACATGATGGGCGCCATCGGCACCGGCAATATTGCGCCGGGCGCCATCACCATGAGCCTCGGCACCTCGGGCACGGTGTATGCCTATGCCGAGCAACCGCGAGTCAGCGTGCACCCGCAGGTGGCGACCTTCTGCTCGTCATCCGGCGGCTGGCTGCCGCTGATCTGCACCATGAACCTGACCAATGCCAGCGGCGTGATTCGCGAGTTGCTGGGGCTGGATGTCGAGACCTTCGGCGCCCTGGTTGGCGAGGCTCCCATCGGCGCCGGCGGCGTGCTGATGCTGCCGTTCTTCAATGGCGAGCGGGTGCCGGCGCTGCCCCTGGCTACCGCCAGCCTGCACGGCCTGACGACCGACAACCTGACCCGCGCCAACCTCTGCCGTGCCGTGGTGGAGGGCACCACCTTCGGCCTGCGCTACGGCCTCGACCTGCTGCGCGCCAGCGGCATTCGCAGCGACAGCATCCGCCTGATCGGCGGTGGCGCGAAGAGCGCGACCTGGCGGCAGATCGTCGCCGACATCATGGGCGCGCCCGTGGCCTGCCCGCAGCACACCGAGGCGGCGGCGCTCGGCGCGGCAATCCAGGCGGCCTGGTGCGTCAGCCATGGGCACGGCGAGGCGCTGAGCCTGGATGCGCTGTGCCAGCGTTGCGTGAGCTTCGATCACAGCCGCGGCGCCGAGCCCGACCAATTGCGCAGTCGCGCCTACGAGGCCGTCTACCAGCGCTATCGCGAGCAGGTGCGCGGGCTGCAATAATCCGATCCGGTGGCGCTGCCGCCGGCCCTTTCCCAGCGCGAATGCGCCTGTTCCGTGACGCGGAGATCCCATGTACCTGGTATGCGGCGAAGCCCTGTTCGATTTCTTCTGCAACCCCGGCGAGCGCAGCAGCGAGCTGAATTTCAAGGCCCTGGCCGGCGGCTCGCCGTTCAACGTGGCGGTCGGTTTGCGCCGACTGGGCGTCGAGTCGGCGCTGTTCGCGGGTATTTCCAGCGACTATCTCGGCCAGCGCCTGCGCCAGGTGCTCGATGAGGAGGGCGTCAGTGACCGTTACCTGGTCGCCAGCGATTCGCCGACCACCATGGCCATGGTCGCCCTGGATGCCCAGGGCTCGCCGCAGTACATGTTCCGCGGCGAAGGCTGCGCTGATCGCCAGCTGCTGGCCGCGCACCTGCCGGTGCTCGACGAGACGGTCAGTGGCCTGCATGTCGGCTCCTATTCGCTGGTGGTGCCGCCGGTCGGCGACGCCCTGCTGGCGCTGGTCGAGCGCGAAAGCGGGCGGCGGCTGATCAGCCTGGATCCCAACGTGCGCCTCAATCCGGCGCCCGATATCGAGCGCTGGCGCCAGCGAATTGAATCTTTTGCCGCCCACGCGCATCTGATCAAGGTCAGCGAGGAGGACCTGGAGCTGCTGTATCCCGGCGTTCCCCCGTCGACGAGCATCGAGCGCTGGCTGGCCCAGCGTTGCCAGGTGGTATTCCTGACCCGCGGCAGCGAAGGGGCGAGCGTGTTCAGCCGGCAGCACGGGAACTGGTCGGTGCCGGCACGCCAGGTGGTCACCCGTGACACCGTGGGCGCCGGCGATACCTTCCAGGCGGCGATCATCGCCTACCTGGTGCAGCATGGGCTGGACAGCCCGGCTGGCCTGGCGGCATTGTCGCGTGAGGCGCTCGCTGCGATGCTCGATTTCGCGGTGCAGGCCGCGGCGTTGACCTGTTCACGGGTTGGCCCGCAGTTGCCGTATCGCCATGAGTTGCAGAGTAACCAGGCCGTTTAGGGATGTAAGGCGCGGTAGGCAATTTTCAACGCAGTATTGCCAACGCCATACAACCTACGGCATGTAATCGAATTCGCGGGGCAAGCCTGGCTGGCCCGAACCAAGGAGTCTTCATGCCGTATCTTTCTTCATCGCTGGATGTCACCCAATTGCCGAGCTGGCAGGCCCTGGTCGCCCACCGCGAGCGCCTCGCCAGCTTCAGCATGCGCCAGGCCTTCGCCGCCGACCCCAAGCGCTTCGAGACCTTCAGCCTGAGTGGCTGCGGGCTGTTCCTGGACTACTCGAAGAACCTGATCAACACCGAGACCCGCGAGCTGCTGGTCAACCTGGCCCGCGAAGTGGGGCTGGAAAAGGGCATCCGCGCGCTGTTCGACGGTGAGCTGTTGAACAACACCGAGCAGCGCCCGGCCCTGCACACCGCGCTGCGCCGCCCGCTGGGCGACAAGGTGGAAGTCGATGGCGTGGATATCATCCCCGAGGTGCAGCGCGTGCTGCAGCAGATGACCGAGCTGGTCGGGCGCATCCACAATGGCCTGTGGCGCGGCTATACCGAAAAGCCGATCACCGACGTGGTGAACATCGGCATCGGCGGCTCCTTCCTCGGCCCGCAACTGGTCTCCGAGGCGCTGCTGCCGTTCGCCCAGCGCGGCGTGCGTTGCCACTACCTGGCCAATATCGACGGCAGCGAATTCCACGAACTGGTCGCCAAGCTGCGCGCCGAGACCACCCTGTTCATCGTCTCGTCGAAGTCCTTCGGCACCCTGGAAACCCTCAAGAACGCCCAGGCGGCGCGTGGCTGGTACCTGGCCCAGGGCGGTTCGGAAGCCGAGCTGTACCGCCACTTCATCGCCGTGTCGAGCAACCGCGAGGCGGCAGTGAGCTTCGGTATCCGCGAGGAAAACATCTTCCCGATGTGGGACTGGGTGGGCGGCCGCTATTCGCTGTGGTCGGCCATCGGCCTGCCGATTGCGCTGTCCATCGGCATGTCCAACTTCAAGGAGCTGCTGTCTGGCGCCTACCGCATGGACGAGCACTTCAAGACCGCGCCGTTCGAGGAGAACATGCCGGTGCTGCTGGCCCTGCTCGGGGTGTGGTACGGCAACTTCTGGAATGCCCAGAGCCACGCCATCCTGCCGTACGACCACTACCTGCGTAACATCACCAAGCACCTGCAGCAGCTGGACATGGAGTCCAACGGCAAGAGCGTGCGTGGCGATGGCCAGCCGGTCAGCGTCGCCACCGGGCCGGTGATCTGGGGCGGTGTGGGCTGTAACGGCCAGCACGCCTACCACCAGTTGCTGCACCAGGGCACCCAGCTGATCCCGGCGGATTTCATCGTCCCGGTGAGCAGCTACAACCCGGTTGCCGACCACCACCAGTGGCTGTACGCCAACTGCCTGTCGCAGAGCCAGGCGCTGATGCTCGGCAAGTCCCGCGAGGAGGCCGAGGCCGAACTGCGTGCCAAGGGCATGAGCGAAGAAGACGTGCAGCGCCTGGCACCGCACAAGGTGATTCCCGGCAACCGGCCGAGCAATACCCTGGTGATGGAGCGCGTCAGCCCCCGCCGCCTCGGCGCATTGATCGCCATGTACGAGCACAAGGTGTTCGTGCAGAGCGTCATCTGGGGCAACAACGCCTTCGACCAGTGGGGCGTCGAACTCGGCAAGGAGCTGGGCAAGGGCGTCTACTCGCGCATGGTCGGCAGCGACGAAGTCGCCGCCGAGGACGGCTCCACCCAGGGCCTGATCGACTTCTTCCGCGGCCGTCACCGCGGCTGACCGCTGCAAGGCACCCCCAGGCAGCTCGCACACAGGCGTGTGCGAGCTGCCGATCCTCCCGGCTGATGACTATTGCCGCGTGCCTGCTTGCTGATGAACGGCACCGCGCTGTAACACGCAGGACATCTGTGCGTTTTTAGATGGGTCGTTATAACGCCCGTTCTAGAGCGGTTGCTTGCTGGGTTTCCCGATCTGGCCAGCGTGGCATGCAGTTACAAATACGCTATCGATATCTGCCGCATTTCTTGCGATTAAGGTTGGTTTAAGCCTTTATGGTTAAGTTCGTCTGCGATGTGACCATATAGTCACGAAGCAAACTGCCACTAGATGGCAAGTCAATATCACGACTGAAAACCAGGAGGCACCATGAGCGAGCGCATCCGTTCCATTCGATCCGCCACACCCACCGCAGCCGGCAAGCAGCGTGCAGACGAGGCCCTGCAGACCCTGCTTGATGGCTTTCAGCGTTTTCGCAACGATGTCTTCCCCGAGCAGCGCGAGCTGTTCAGCAAACTGGCCCGTCAGCAAAGCCCGCAGGCCATGTTCATCACCTGCGCGGATTCGCGCATCGTTCCCGAATTGATCACCCAGAGTGACCCCGGCTCGCTGTTCGTGACCCGTAACGTCGGCAACGTGGTGCCGCCCTATGGCCAGATGAACGGCGGCGTTTCCACCGCCATCGAATATGCGGTGATGGGCCTGGGCGTGCAGCACATCATCATCTGTGGCCACTCCGACTGTGGCGCCATGAAGGCGGTGCTCAACCCACAGAGCATCGAGCGCATGCCGACGGTCAAGGCCTGGCTGCGCCACGCCGAAGTGGCCAAGACCGTGGTGGCCGATAACTGTGGCTGCGCCGATCACTCCACCCTGGGCGTATTGACCGAAGAGAACGTGGTCGCCCAGCTCGATCACCTGCGCACCCATCCCTCCGTGGCGGCACGCCTGGCCAGCGGTCAGCTGTTCATTCATGGCTGGGTCTACGACATCGAGAACTGCACCATCAAGGCGTACGACGCCGAGCGTGGCGAGTTCCTGCCCCTCGATGGCGAAACCACCCCCAGTGCCAGCCCACGAGCCCGTTACCTGGCCTCGTAAAACACTTACGACAGGACGTCACCCGGTGGCCATGAATCGACCCGCGGATCAACCGCCCACAATCGACAGCCGTTTTCGGGCTTGTTGCTGGCTTGCCCTGCAACAAGCCTCTTGGGTTTTGACTGCCTTACACCTGCTGATGGTGAGCCCCCGCTCATCGTCATGACTTTTCGTGCGCTGGATCTGCAGGAGACCGCACCATGACCCTCGCTTCATTCAAAGCCGCTCTACCCCGGGATGCATTGGCATCCATCGTGGTATTTCTCGTCGCCCTGCCACTGTGCATGGGTATCGCCATCGCTTCCGGCATGCCGCCGGCCAAGGGCCTGATCACCGGTATCATCGGTGGCCTGGTGGTCGGCTGGCTGGCCGGCTCGCCCTTGCAGGTCAGCGGCCCGGCTGCCGGCCTGGCGGTACTGGTGTTCGAACTGGTACGCACCCATGGCATCGCCATGCTCGGGCCGATCCTGCTGCTCGCCGGCCTGCTGCAACTGGTTGCCGGGCGCCTGCGCCTGGGCTGCTGGTTCCGCGTCACCGCACCGGCGGTGGTGTACGGCATGCTCGCCGGTATCGGCATCCTCATCGTGCTTTCGCAGTTTCACGTGATGTTCGACGTCAAGCCCCAGGCGTCCGGCCTGGACAACCTGCTGGCGTTCCCCGACACCCTGCGCCGGGCCATCCCCGGCCTCGGTGGCGGTAGTGCCCTGGCCGCGGCGTTGCTGGGTTTCGGCACCATCAGCTGCATGTTCCTGTGGGACAAGCTGCGCCCCCAGGGCCTGCGCTTTCTGCCCGGCGCGCTGATCGGCGTGACGCTGATGACCCTGATCAGCCTGTGGCTGGGCCTGGGTGTGGCGCGGGTCGAGGTACCGGCAAACCTGAGCGATGCCATCGACTGGATACAACCGGCGGATCTGTTCAACCTGGCCAACCCGCAGATCATCCTGGCGGCGGTGGTGGTGGCCTTTATCGCCAGCGCCGAAACCCTGCTGTCCGCTGCGGCGGTGGATCGCATGCACAACGGCCCGCGCTCCAACCTGGATCGTGAGCTGTCCGCCCAGGGTATCGGCAACATGCTCTGTGGCGTGCTCGGTGCGCTGCCGATGACCGGGGTGATCGTGCGCAGCTCGGCCAACGTCCAGGCCGGCGCCCGCACCCGCCTGTCGACCATCTTCCACGGTGCCTGGCTGCTGGCCTTCGTCATGCTGCTGCCGGCTGTGCTGCAGAGCATCCCGGTCGCCTGCCTGGGTGGCGTGCTGGTCTACACCGGCTTCAAGCTGGTCGACATCAAGGCCATCCGCAGCCTGGGCCGCTATGGCCGCGCCCCGGTGTTCATCTACGCGGCTACCGCCCTGGGCATCGTCGCCGTCGACCTGCTGACCGGCGTACTGATCGGTTTCGCCCTGACCCTGGTCAAGCTGGCCGGCAAGGCCTCGCGCCTGAAGGTCAGCCTCAGCGAGATCGGCCCCGACGAAGCGGAGCTGCGCCTGACCGGCTCGGCGACCTTCCTCAAGGTGCCGCACCTGGCCAGCGTGCTGGAAGGCATTGCGCCGACCACCCGCCTGCATGTGCCGCTCGACAACCTCAGCTATGTCGACCATGCCTGCATGGAGCTGCTCGACGACTGGGGCCGCGCCGCCGAGCAGCAAGGTGGTGCGCTGCTGATCGAACGCCATGGCCTGACCCGCCGGCTCGAGGGCCGTGCGCTGAGCATGCGCCGCGCGACGGCCTGAGGCAGGCCTGCGGTCGGCGCGTGACAGCCCGCCGCAGGCGTAAACGGCCACCTGGCGCTGCGTATCTGGTACCTTTTCCCGCTGCGCATCGCCAGATGGCCGATCCCTGTGCCGCCCCCAGGCACAGCTTCCCCGCGAAGCCGGGGCGTCGGGTCATCCAGGGCGATACCCTTCACCCTGACCAGCGTGGCCGCCATGACTCGCAAGCACCTCATCGTATTCGCCCTTATCGCTGCCGTTGCCCTGGCGCTCGGCCTGATCGCCAGCCAGGCACTGCGCGGCAAGTCCAACGACGCCGCGGCGCTGCTCGACGCCGGCATCGTCATGCTGCCCCAGCAGCGCCAGGTTCCCGCCCTGGATTTCCTCGACCAGGACGGCCAGACCTTCTCCACCGGCCAGCTCAAGGATCAGTGGAGCCTGCTGTTCTTCGGCTACACCTTCTGCCCGGACATCTGCCCTGCGACCCTGGCGCAGCTGCGCCAACTGCGCACGCAGATCCCGGAGCAGGCGTGGAACAACCTGCGCATCGTGCTGGTGAGCGTCGACCCGGCCCGCGACACGCCGGAGCAGATGAAGAAGTACCTGGGCTACTTCAACGCTGGCTTCATGGGCCTGACCGGCGAGCCGGACACCATCCAGGCACTCTCCAACGCGGTGAGCATTCCCTACATTCCGGCCGATACCAGCAAGGAAAACTACACCGTCGACCACAGCGGCAACCTGGCCATCATCGGCCCGGACGGCACCCAGCGCGGCTTTATCCGCGCGCCGATCAATATCGACAAGCTGGCGGCGCAGCTACCGGGGCTGATCAGCAAGACTGATTGATAGCGATTGATGGGTTGCACCTACGCGGCCCGACCCATCCTACGTTAATGTATCCACTCGTAGGATGGGTGAAACCCATCAGCTCCATCACTGCACCCAAAACGTCCAAGGAAGGGAACGTTGATGACCGATTATCGCCGCCACTACCGCCCAGGCGGCCTCTACTTCTTCACTTTGATTCTCGCCGATCGCCGCCAGGACTGGCTGGTCTCCCATATCGACGCGCTGCGCCAGAGCATCCACCAGGAGCAGCAACGCGCGCCTTTCGCGCTACAGGCCTGGGTGGTGCTGCCCGAGCACTGCCACCTGCTGATGCGCTTACCCGAAGGCGACAGCGATTTCTCCAATCGGCTGCGACGGATCAAGGGTGAATTCTCCCGACAGATTCCGCTCCCTGCGGATTTGCGCCAAAGCCAGATCGAGAAAGGTGAACGTGGCGTCTGGCAGCGTCGCTTCTGGGAACACGCCATCCGGGATGAGGAGGACTGGCGGCGGCATATGGACTACATCCATCACAACCCGGTCAAGCATGGGTTGGTGGATCGAGCCTGCGACTGGCCGCACTCTTCGTTTCACGCGTATGTGCAGCGTGGCGTGTATCCGCAAGATTGGGGATGGGCCGCGGAGGTGGAGATGCCGGCGGGGGAGTAATTGCGGGGGATACTGCTTACCGCGGGTTGCATTGATGGGTTTCACCCATCCTACGGGTCCGCGCAGATCCGTAGGATGGGGCGGGCCGCGTAGGTGCAACCCGTCGACTCCCAACCTATTTGGCGAACAGCTGGCTCATGTCCTTGAACGCCTTGAACTCCAATGCGTTGCCGCAGGGGTCGAGGAGGAACATGGTGGCCTGCTCGCCGACCTGGCCCTTGAAGCGGATGTAGGGCTCGATCACGAACGCCGTTTCGCGTGCCTGCAGGCGCTGGGCCAGGGCTTCCCAGGTTGGCCAGTCGAGAATCACCCCGAAGTGGGGCACCGGCACGTCATGGCCATCCACCGGGTTGCTGATGGCCGACTCCTGGTGCGGCATCTTCGGCGCTTCGTGGATCACCAGTTGGTGGCCGAAGAAGTCGAAGTCCACCCAGTGATCGCTGCTGCGGCCTTCGGCGCAGCCGAACACCTCGCCATAGAAATGCCGGGCGGCGGCCAGGTCATGGACGGGGATGGCCAGGTGAAACGGGGACAGTGCCATGTGAGCGCTCCTCAGGTCGGTATCGGTGGATTCTAGATGCAAGAATTTTGATTAAAAGCGAATATTCTTGCCGTCCAGCTCAAAAGAAATTGATCAATGCTCCGTGAACTGAAGACCTTCGTCGCTGTGGCTCGCTACGGTACCTTCGCTGCTGCCGGGCTGCGGGTGGGCCTCACCCAGTCGGCGGTCAGCGCGCAGATGCGCGTGCTCGAGCAAAACCTCGGCGTGCGCCTGTTCGACCGCAGCGGGCGCAGCGCCGTACTCAGCGCAGGCGGGCGCCACGCCTTGCCGCTGGCCGAGCAGATGCTGGGCCTGTACGCGCAGATGGCGCTGCCGACTGCGCTCGAAGAATGGCAGGGCGAACTGAAGATCGGCGCCATCGCCAGCGTGCAGACCGGGCTGTTGCCCGAAGCCCTGGTGCGTTTTCGTACCCAGGCCGCGCGGGTGGAATTGAAGCTGGTGCCCGGGGTTTCCCTCGATCTGCTCGGCCAGGTGGATGCCGGTGAACTGGACCTGGCCGTGCTGATCCGCCCGCCCTTCGAGCTGCCCAAGGAGCTGCTGCAGGTGGCGCTGGTGCGTGAACCCTTCGTACTGATCGCGCCCCCCGGCCTACCCGGAGACGACCCGCTGCAGCTGCTGCGCGAACAGCCCTTCGTGCGCTATGACCGGCGTTCCTTCGGCGGCCGCCAGGTCGAGCGCTTCCTGCGTGAACAACGGCTGACGCCCCGCGAGGCGCTGGAACTGGATGAACTGGAAGCCATCGTGCGCATGGTCGAGTGCGGCCTGGGCGTGTCGCTGATCCCCCGCGCCGGCCTGTGGTGCCAGCGGCCACAGACGCTGCGCGTGCTGGAACTGGGCGAGCTGACCTTCCACCGCGAGCTGGTGGCGATTCTGCGCCGCGCCCAGCGCCAGCCCGCCCTGGACTGGCTGCTGCAATGCCTGGCCGAACCCACCTATGATGAAGTTTTCAGTCGAGCGGAGGTGTGACCGATGAACAAGGATATCGGCGAGATCAGTGGTGCCTGCCACTGTGGCGGGGTGCGCTTTCAGGTGACGCTCAGCGATGGCCTGCACAGCGCACGGCGCTGCAACTGCTCTTATTGCCGCATGCGCGGTGCGGTGGCGGTTTCGGCCGAGCTGGCCGACTTCCGTATCCTGCAAGGTGAAGACCTGCTGACGGTCTATCGCTTCAATACCATGAGCGCCCAGCACTTCTTCTGCTCGCGCTGCGGTATCTACACCCACCATCAACGCCGCTCCAACCCGGATCAGTACGGCGTCAACGCCGCCTGCCTCGAAGGCATCAGCCCGTTCGATTTCGCCGAAGTGCCGGTCAGCGATGGCATCGCCCACCCCAAGGATGACCCCAGCGGCGGCGCATCGCGGCAGGCCGGCGTGCTGCGGTTTATCCGCTCCGAGTGAGCGCCCCGGGGCGCAGAAATGAAAATGCCGCGTAGCGTGAAGGCTTCGCGGCATCGGTTGCAGCAGGGGGTAGTACGGCAATCAGAACGCCGGAACCACCGCGCCTTTGTATTTCTCCAGGATGAAGGCTTTCACCTCGTCGCTGTGCAGCGCCTTGACCAGCTTCTGCACGGCCGGGCTGTCCTTGTTGTCTTCACGGGTCACCAGGATGTTGACGTACGGCGAGTCGCTGCCTTCGATGGCCAGGGCGTCCTCGGTGGGGTTCAGCTTGGCTTCCAGGGCGTAGTTGGTGTTGATCAGCGCCAGGTCGACCTGGGTCAGCACGCGCGGCAGGGTCGCGGCTTCCAGTTCACGCACCTTGATGGCCTTGGGGTTCTCGGCGATGTCCTTCGGGGTGGAGAGGATGTTGCTCGGATCCTTGAGGGTGATCACGCCGGCTTTCTGCAGCAGCAGCAGGGCGCGGCCGCCGTTGGTGGCGTCGTTGGGGATCACCACGTTGGCGCCTTGCGGCAGATCCTTCAGGTCCTTGATCTTGCTGGAGTAGGCGCCGAACGGTTCGACGTGCACGCCAGCGACGCTGACCAGGCTGGTGCCACGGCTCTTGTTGAACTCGTCCAGGTACGGCTGGTGCTGGAAGAAGTTGGCGTCCAGGCGCTTCTCGGCGACCTGTACGTTGGGCTGCACGTAGTCGGTGAAGACCTTTACGTCCAGCTCCACGCCTTCCTTGGCCAGGGCCGGTTTGACGAACTCGAGGATTTCCGCGTGCGGGACGGCCGAGGCGGCGACGCGCAGGGTTTCGGCCTGGGCGGCGCTGGAGAAGGCTGCGACGACAGCCAGGGCAGTGAGCAGTTTTTTCATGGTGTGACTCCTTGAAATGAGGCGGCGTGGCGGCAGGTTGCCGCCGGCCCTTCCAGCTGTTTTATTTACGAGAAAAATGCACCACCAGGCGATCGCCGATGGTTTGCAGAATCTGTACGAGCACCACCAACAGCGCCACGGTGACGAACATCACGTCCGGCTGGTAACGCTGGTAGCCGTAACGCACCGCCAGGTCACCCAGGCCGCCGCCGCCGATCAGGCCGCTCATCGCGGTGTACGAAACCAGGGTAATGGCGGTGACCGTGATGGCCGCCAGGATACCCGGCAGCGCCTCGGGCAGCAGGGCGTTGAAGATGATCTGCCGGGTGCTGGCGCCCATCGCCTGGGTCGCCTCGATGATGCCGCGGTCGACCTCGCGCAGGGCGGTTTCCACCAGGCGCGCGAAGAATGGCGTGGCACCCACCACCAGCGGCGGGATGGCCCCGGCGACGCCCAGGGAGGTGCCGGTGATCAGCACCGTGACCGGGATCAGCAGGATCAACAGGATCACGAAGGGCACCGAGCGCAGCACGTTGACCACCAGCGAGATCACCGCGTAGAGACCCTTCTGTTCGAACATCTGCCGCGGGCCGGTGAGAAACAGCAGCACGCCGAGGGGCAGGCCGAACAGCACGGTGAACAGCATCGAGCCGCCGAGCATGTTCAGGGTATCGAGGCTGGCCTGCCAGATTTCCAGCCAGTCGACGTTGGGCAGTAAGGTTTCCATCAGCGCAGGACCTCCAGGTGCACGTCAGCCGCTTCGAAGCGGGCCAGGGCGGCGTCGATGTCGCCGCCGGTCAGCGCCAGGGTCAGCTGGCCGTAGGGCGTGTCCTTGATGCGGTCGATGCGCCCGGCGAGGATGCTGTAGTCGATGCCGGTTTCCCGGGCGACCTGGCCGAGAACCGGCGAGTAGGTGGATTCGCCGATAAAGGTCAGGCGCAGGATGCGCCCCTGCACATGGGCGAAGTCGTCGCGCTGGTCGTTCTCGTCGACATGCTCGGCTTCCTGCACGAAACGCTTGGTGGTGGCGTGTTGCGGGTGCAGGAACACCTCGGCGACCGGCCCCTGTTCGACGATCACCCCGGCATCCATGACCGCCACGCGGTCGCAGACCCGGCGGATCACGTCCATCTCATGGGTGATCAGCACGATGGTCAGGCCCAGCTCGCGGTTGATCTCGGCCAGCAGCTGCAGCACCGAAGCGGTGGTTTGCGGGTCGAGGGCGCTGGTCGCCTCGTCGCAGAGCAGAATCTTCGGCCGGGTCGCCAGGGCGCGGGCAATGCCGACGCGCTGTTTCTGGCCGCCGGAGAGTTGCGCCGGGTACTTGTTGGCGTGCTCCTGAAGGCCGACGCGCTCGAGCAGCGCGGCGACGCGCTGATCGATTTCCCGGGCCGCTACGCCCGCCAGTTTCAGCGGCATGCCGACGTTGGCGGCGACGGTCTTGGAGGACAGCAGGTTGAAGTGCTGGAAGATCATGCCCACTTGCTGGCGGAACTTGCGCAGGCCGTCGGCGCCGAGGGCGGTAACGTCCACGCCATCGATGTCGATGCGCCCGCCGGAGGGCTCCTCGAGGCGGTTGATCAGGCGCAGCAGGGTGCTCTTGCCGGCGCCGGAGTGGCCGATGATGCCGAACACTTCGCCACGTTCGATATGCAGGTCGCAGGGTTGCAGGGCGGGGATATCGCGGCCACTGACGCGGTACGCCTTGTGAACCTGATGAAAGTCGATCACGCGTTAAACCTTTTGGGTTCTTCGTTGTGCCGGATAGGCATGAATGGATGGCCAGTCTACCCGGCGCTGGTTAGACCTCAAAAATCTTTGTAGGCCTATGTTTATATCTAAAAAGCTATGACTGCAGCCTGATTCGGAACCTCACTGGCCCCGGGGGCGCAGCACCAGGCGCGGCACCTGAACCGGTTTGACGGCATGGCTGAGGGCCAGTTTGAAGGTCGGGTCGAGCTTCATCACCCGCGCTTCGAGCAAGGCCGAGACACGCCGCAGATCCTCGGCGCTGCGCACCTGGATATGTACGCTGCGGTCGAAGGCCACGATATCCGCGGCCACCGCATCGAGGCGCTCGAACAGCGCCGCCTCGTCGCGGCTGTCGAGCATCGCCAGGCTGACGTCGCTGCGCTTGGCCGCCGGGTCGATCAGTTGTGCCGGCACCTGCGCCGGCGCGCCATCGGCCGCGCGGCTGGCAGCGGCTTGGGCTTCGGCCGCCTGGCGCAGCAGGCGCAGTTGTTCCTGGCGTGCTGCCTGGGCCTGCTCACCGGCCTGACGGGCCTGCTCGACGGCGCTGAGTTCGGCTTGGCGGGCCTTGCCGATGGCGCCGTCCAGCCCGGTGGTCAGGGCCGGCGCCTTGGGCATCAGGGTGCGCGCGTGGGCCAGGGATTTGGCGGCCTTGTCCAGGTCGCCAGCTTCCAGGGCCTTCTGGCCTGCCTGCAGGTAGGCTTCGGAGAGCTGGCGCCGGGCCTGCAACAGTGCAGCGGGCTGGTTATCGGCCTTGAGGACCTGAAGCTGGGCCTCGGCCTCGGCCAATTGGCCGGCGGCCAGGTACGCGTCGAACTGCTCCTGGGCGCCCGGCGCCGTCGCTGCTGCAGCCGGGGCTGGCGCCGGCTCGGCTGCCTGCTGGCTCTGGCAGCCAGCGGTCAGCAGGGCCAGCACGGCCAGGGCAGCGCAGCGTAAAGGGAACGATGTCATGGCTGCGGGTCTCGGTTTGTGCAAAAAATACGCAATTCTACACGGCGGCCGGCGGGCCACCAAATGTGCCATCACGGCGGCTGCGTCAGGCCTTGCGGCGTGGCAGCAGAAAGCTCAGCAGGAACAGGCTGGCTGCCGACACCACGATCGACGGCCCGGCCGGGGTGTCCTTGAACCACGACAGGCTCAGACCGCAGCACACCGCGACGATTCCCAACAGGCTGGCGCCAAAAGCCATTTGCTCCGGCGTACGGGCATGGCGCTGGGCGGCGGCGGCGGGAATGATCAGCAGCGAGGTGATCAGCAGCACGCCGACGATCTTCATGGCCACGGCGATGACGATGGCGATCAGCAGCATCAGGCCCAGGCGGATCGCCGCCACCGGCAGGCCTTCGACCCGGGCCAGTTCCTCGTGCACGGTGATCGCCAGCAGCGGCCGCCACATCAGCGCCAGCAGCACCAGCACCAGGGCGCTGCCGGCGAGGATCCAGGCGAGGTCCGTGGGGCTGACAGCGAGCAGGTCGCCAAACAGGTAGCCCATCAGGTCGATGCGCACGTCGCGCATGAAGCTCAGCACCACCAGGCCCAGCGACAGGGTGCTGTGGGCGAGGATGCCGAGCAGGGTGTCGCTGGCCAGGGGCTGGCGGGTCTGCAGGGTGACCAGCAGGATCGCCAGCAGCACGCAGCCGACGGTCACCGCGAAGGTCGGGTTGACGTCCAGCATCAGGCCCAGCGCCACCCCGAGCAGGGCGGCGTGGGACAGGGTGTCGCCGAAATAGGCCATGCGCCGCCACACCACGAAGGAGCCCAGGGGGCCGGCGACCAGGGCCAGGGCCAGGCCGGCGAGCAGGGCGTTGAGCAGAAAATCAGCCATGCTTGCAGCCGTCTCCATGTACGTGGGGGCGCACCTGGCCATGAATGGTCAGGCCCGGTTTGTCGCTGACCACGCCGCCAGTGAGGTCGTGTTCGTGGTCATGGTGGTGGTGATAGACGGCCAGGCTCTGGGCATCGCGGCCGAACAGCTCGACGAAGGCCGGGTCGAAGCTGACCTGCTCCGGATGCCCCGAGCAGCACACGTGACGGTTCAGGCACACCACCTGGTCGGTGGTGCTCATCACCAGGTGCAGGTCATGGGAAACCATCAGCACGCCGCAGCCGTGGCGGTCGCGCAGGCGGGTGATCAGCCGGTACAGCTCGGCCTGGCCGGCCACGTCGACGCCCTGCACCGGCTCGTCGAGCACCAGCAACTGCGGTTCACGCAGCAGCGCACGGGCCAGCAACACGCGCTGCAGCTCGCCACCGGAAATCCCCTGCAGCGGGCTGTCGAGCACCTGGCTGGCGCCCACTTCGGCCAGCGCGGCCTGGGCGCGGGCGCGATCCACGCCCGGCACCAGGCGCAGGAAGCGCAGCACGCTGAGCGGCAGGGTCGGGTCGACGTGCAGCTTCTGCGGCATATAGCCGATGCGCAGCTTGGGCTTGCGCCACACCGTGCCGCTGTCCGCGCTGAGCAGGCCGAGCACGGCGCGCACCAGGGTGGTCTTGCCGGCGCCGTTGGGGCCGATCAGGGTGACGATCTCGCCGGGGTTGATGGTCAGCGCGACCTTGTCCAGCACGGTCTGCCCGCTGAAACCCACGGTCACGCCTTCGAGGCGAATCAGCGCGTCGCTCATTGGCTGCCCTGGCAGCCTGCGCACAGGCCGACGACTTCGACGGTCTGGCTTTCCACCACGAAGCCGACGCCCTTGGCGCCGCGCACGATGGCGTCGCTGATGGCGGTCTGCTCCAGCTCCACGGCAGCGCTGCAGCTACGGCAGATCAGGAACTGGCTCTGGTGGGCGTGGGCCGGGTGGCTGCAGCCGACGAAGGCGTTCAGCGAGGCGATGCGGTGCACCAGGCCGTTTTCCAGCAGGAAATCCAGCGCGCGGTAGACCGTGGGTGGCGCGGCGCGGCGGCCGTCTTCCTCGCTGAGCACGGCAAGGATGTCGTAGGCGCCCAGCGGTTTGTGGCTGGCCCAGACCAACTCCAGCACCCGCTTGCGCAGGGCGGTCAGGCGCAGGCCCTGGCGGGCGCAGATGGCCTCGGCTTCGGCCAGCGCATGGCTGACGCAGTGGGAGTGATCGTGGGGGCGCGATGCCAGTGGCGGCACGACGCTGGCGGGTTTGTACATGGCGTGGGCCTCGAAACGTAGGACGTTATTCTATTACGCATTGACCGCCCGGCGCCACGTATCGGCCCGCCTGCCGGTCGGCGCGCTTCGACGCGAGGCAGAAAGAGATGTTATTGTATTACTTCCATTCGCTTCTGATCGACGCTCCTGCCTATGTTGCCGCGCCTGCTCTCCCCGTTTACGTTGCTGTTCTCCTTCCTGTTGTTCGCTGCCGGCACCGCCCAGGCCGAGGTGCGTGTGCTGACCAGCATCAAGCCCCTGCAACTGATCGCCGCTGCCGTGCAGGACGGCGTGGGCGAGCCAGAGGTGCTGCTGCCAGCGGGCGCGTCGCCGCACCATTACGCGCTGCGCCCGTCCGACATGCGCCGGGTGCAGGAGGTGGATCTGCTGTACTGGATCGGCCCGGACATGGAGGGCTTCATGCCCCGCGTGCTGGCCACCCGCGAGAAACCCAGCGTGGCCGTGCAGAGCCTGCCGGGCATGACATTGCGGCACTTCGGCGAGCAGCATGGCCACGATCACGATCATGATCACGATGGCCATGAGGCTGAACAGGCCCAGGCAGCGCCGGATGAGCACGACCATGACCATCGCCCCGGCAGCCTGGACGCCCACCTGTGGCTGTCGTCGGCCAATGCCCGGGTGATCGCGGCACGCATGGCGGCGGATCTGGCCAAGGCCGACCCGGCCAACGCGGCGCGTTACCAGGCCAACCTGGCGTCGTTCGGCAAGCGCCTGGATGCCCTGGAGCCGCGCCTGCGGGCACAGCTCGCGCCGCTGGCAGACAAGCCGTATTTCGTGTTCCACGAAGCCTTCGATTATTTCGAAGCCGCCTATGGCCTCAAGCATGTCGGCGTGTTCAGCGTTGCCAGCGAAGTGCAGCCGGGCGCCCGGCATGTGGCGGCCATGCGCGAGCGCTTGCAGGAAGTGGGGCCGAGCTGCGTGTTCAGTGAGCCGCCGCTGCGCCCGCGCCTGGCCGAAACGCTGACCGCGGGGCTACCGGCGACGCTGGCCGAGCTGGACGCCATGGGCAGCGCCGCGCCCATCGATGCCGGCGGTTACCAGGCCATGCTGCAGACCCTGGCCGATGGCTTCAGCGGCTGCCTCGGCAAGCTCTAGGCCGCTTGCCGGGCCGCCATGCGTCGGCGCCACAGGTAGATCGCCAGGCCCGCCGCAGCCAGCACGGCGAGCGCTATGGCGCCATTGCCCAGGTCATGTTCGAGCAGCGACTCGCCGAGCACCACGAAGCCAACGGCGTAGATCCCGGTGATCAACCCCGAGACCCCGAAGTAGATCCAGAACGGCACGCCGGCCATGCCCAGCAGGTAATGCTTGATGAAGATCGGCACACCTGGGGCCAGTTTGACCAGCAGGGCGAAACGCAGCGCGCCATCGTCCTTTTCGAAATCGGGAATCTCATAGCGCGTGCGCGCCAGCAGCCGGGCGAGCCAGGGGCGCAGGCCGCTGCGGGCGATCCAGTAGCAGAGCAGCAGGTTGGCCGACAGGGCGACGGCGCTGCCGGCAAGCCCCACGGCGGTACCGAAGGTCGCTCCGGCGACGATGAAGAACGGGGTGATCGGCACGCCCAGCGCAGGCAGCAGCCCCATGGCCAGAAAGAACGGCACCACCCCGGCCTCTTCGCGCCAGGCGATGAACGCCTGATGATCCCAGGCATTCCAGATCAGCACGGCGAGCACCAGCAAGGCGAGCGCGCCGAGGGCACGCCGGGCCCAGGTGACAGGCGTCGAGCGCCGAGGGTGCTGGGGTGATCGCATGGTGGCCCTTGTCGTGCAGCTGGCTCGCCTTGGACGAGCCGATGATGACGGCCTGCCGCGGGCGCGATGCGCGACCCCGGCGGCAGGCGATTGAGAGCCGCAGCATAGGCGCAGGGGTTTGCCGGGAACAAGAGCGGCGCCTGGGCAAGGCGCCACCATTACGTCACATCTTGCGTCCGCCTACAGGGCGAACGGCAGCGCCAGGCTGACCTGCTGGCGTGCCGCCAGGCGGCGCTGGAACTCACCCGGATCGTGGATCAGCACATCCTGCCCGGCAAAGGCCTCGGCGGCGATCAGGCGTGACAGCCAGAAACGCACGCAGGCGATGCGCAGCATGGCTGGCCAGAGTTGCGCTTCTGCGGCAGTGAACGGGCGCAGCGCGGCATAGGCGCCCAGCAAGGCACGAGCGCGGCCTTCATCCAGGCGGCCTGCTTGGTCCGAGCACCAGTCGTTCACGGTGATCGCCAGGTCATAGAGCATCGGCCCCGAGCAGGCGTTGTAGAAGTCGATCACCCCGCTCAGGTGGGTGCCTTCGAACATGCAGTTGTCGCGGAACAGGTCGGCGTGCAGGTTGGCGCGCGGCAGTTTGCGCACCTGCTCCTGCAGCGCGGCGATTTCTGCCAGCGCATCTTCGAGCAGCGCGGTGGCGTCTGCGGCCTGATGGGTTGCCAGCACCTTGCCCTCGCGCAGCATCCACTCCAGGCCGCGGTCGCTCTTGCGCTGCAGCGGGTGGTCGCGGGTCGCCAGGTGAATGCGCGCCAGCAGCTCGCCCACTTCATGGCAATGCTGGGCGTTGACGTCGCGCACGTGCTTGCCGCCCAGCCGCGGCTGCAGCAGCGCCGGCTTGCCGGCCAGGCTGCGCAGCGCTTCGTGGTTGTCGGTGCGCAAGGCATACGGAACCGGCAGCCCGGCCTCGTGGAGAACATCGAGCAGCTCGATGAAGAACGGCAGATCCTCGCTCGGCCCGCGTTCGATCAGGGTGAGCACGAACTCGCCCTGTTCCAGGCTGACGAAGAAATTGCTGTTCTCGCTGCCGGCCTCGATGCCCTGAAAGTCGAGCAGGCGGCCGAGCCCGTAAGGCGCGAGAAAGGTTTCCAGTTGCGGACGTTGCAGCGGGGTGAACACCGACATGAATTGACTGCCTTACCAGCTGAAGATTTCCCAGGCCGGAATCAACATATCCGGCGAATCGGAACGCACGAAATTGCCGTCGCTGCCGTCGGCCCGTACCAGGAAATAGGGTTTGCCACCCTTGGGGGTGACCTTGATGGCGTAGAGGAAGCCATTGACCCGGTACTCCTCCACGGTGCGGTCGCCGTCCTGGCGGATGGTTACGTCGGGCTCCGCCGAGGGCGCATCACTGGCCTGCGCGGCGAACGGCACGGCTGCCAGCACGGCAAGCAGGATCAAGCGATTGAATGGTCCCATGGTAACCTTGTCCCTTTGATATCAACGGTGCCTTGTATTCTAGCGCCACGCCCGCCGAAAAGGTTGATTGCCCTCATGAGCCAAGCTCCCCTCGTCCTGGTCGACGGTTCCTCTTATCTGTACCGCGCCTTTCACGCCCTGCCGCCCCTGACCAACTCCAAAGGCCTGCCTACCGGAGCGGTGAAGGGTGTGCTGAACATGCTGCGCAGCCTGCGTCGGCAGTACCCGGACAGCCCCTTTGCGGTGGTCTTCGACGCCAAGGGCGGGACCTTTCGCGACGAGCTGTTCGCCGACTACAAGGCCAACCGCCCGCCAATGCCCGACGAGCTGCGCCTGCAGGTCGAGCCGCTGCACGCCAGCGTGCGTGGCCTGGGCCTGCCGCTGTTGTGCGTGGAGGGCGTGGAAGCCGATGACGTGATCGGCACCCTGGCCCGGCAGAGCGCCGCCGAGGGCCGCGACGTGGTGATCTCCACCGGCGACAAGGACATGGCGCAGCTGGTGTGCAAGCACGTCACCCTGGTCAACACCATGACCGGCAGCGTCTACGACATCGAAGGGGTGAAGGAGAAGTTCGGTGTCGGCCCGGAGCTGATCATCGATTACCTGGCGCTGATGGGCGACAAGATCGACAACATTCCCGGCGTGCCCGGGGTTGGCGAGAAGACCGCCCTGGGCCTGCTGGTCGGTATTGGCGGCGGCCTCGACGTGATCTACGCCAACCTCGACAAGGTGCCGGGCCTGCCGATTCGCGGCGCCAAGACCTTGCCGGCCAAACTCGAGGAACACCGCGAGATGGCCTACCTCTCCTACCAGCTGGCGACCATCAAGCTGGACGTGCCGCTGGACCTGAACTGCTCGCAACTGATGCCCGGCGAGCCGGATATCGAGGTGCTGCGCCCGCTCTACGAGAATCTGGAGTTCAAGGGCTGGCTGGACGAGCTGCTGCGCCAGACCAAGGGCGCTGCGCCCAAGGCCAAGGCGGCCGCGAAGTCCGAACTCGCGCCGCCGGCCGGCGACCTCTTTAGTGGCGCGCCAGGCGAGGCTGCGGGAGAGGTGCCGGCAGTCGAAGCCGCCGCCGACGTACAGCAGGCAGCGACCGATGATCAGGCGCCGATGGTTGCCGGCGAGTACCGCACGATTCTCGAACAGGGCGAGTTCGATACCTTGCTGGAGGACCTGAAGCAGGCCGAGCTGATCGCCTTCGACACCGAAACCACCAGCGTCGACGCCCAGCAGGCGCAGCTGGTCGGTCTGTCGTTCGCGGTCAAGGCCGGCGAGGCAGTGTACGTGCCGGTCGCCCACAGCTACATGGGCGTGCCGCAGCAGCTCGATCGCGATGCCGTGCTGCGCGCGCTCAAGCCGATTCTCGAAGACCCGGCCAAGGCCAAGGTCGGCCAGCACGCCAAGTACGACATCAACGTACTGGCCAATGCCACCACGCCGATCAACGTGCAGGGCGTGGCCTTCGACACCATGCTCGAATCCTACGTGCTGGATTCCACCGCCACCCGCCACGACATGGACAGCCTGTCGCTCAAGTACCTGGGCCACAGCACCATCCGTTTCGAGGACATCGCCGGCAAGGGCGCCAAGCAGCTGACCTTCGACCAGATCGCCCTGGAGCAGGCCGGCCCGTACGCCGCCGAAGATGCCGACGTGACCCTGCGCCTGCACCAGAACCTGTGGAGCCGCCTGCAACAGGTGCCAAGCGTGGCCAGCGTGCTGCGCGACATCGAGATTCCCCTGGTGCCGGTGCTGGCGCGCATCGAGCGCAATGGCGCGCTGGTCGACGCCAAGCTGCTCGGCGAGCACAGCCAGGAACTGGGCGAGAAGCTGGTGGCCCTGGAGCGCCAGGCGTTCGACGTGGCGGGGGAGGAATTCAACCTCGGCTCGCCCAAGCAGCTCGGCGCCATTCTCTATGAAAAGCTCGGTTTGCCGATTCTCAGCAAGACCGCCAAGGGCCAGGCCTCGACCGCCGAAGCGGTACTCGCCGAGCTGGCCGAGCAGGATTACGAGCTGCCCAAGGTGCTGATGCAGTACCGCAGCCTGAGCAAGCTCAAGAGCACCTACACCGATCGCCTGCCGGAGCAGATCAACCCGCGCACCGGGCGCATCCACACCAGTTATCAACAGGCCGTGGCGTCCACCGGGCGGCTGTCGTCCAGTGACCCGAACCTGCAGAACATCCCGATCCGCAGTGCCGAGGGCCGGCGCATTCGCCAGGCGTTCGTGGCGCCGAAGGGCTACAAGCTGGTGGCCGCGGACTATTCGCAGATCGAGCTGCGCATCATGGCCCATCTGTCGCGCGACGAAGGGCTGATGAACGCCTTTCGCGATAACCTCGACGTGCACACCGCGACTGCCGCGGAAGTGTTCAAGGTCGAGCTCGATCAGGTCAGCAATGACCAGCGACGCAGCGCCAAGGCCATCAACTTCGGGCTGATCTACGGCATGGGCGCGCAGAAGCTGGGCAAGGACATCGGCGTCGACAGCAAAACCGCCAAGGCCTATATCGAAACCTACTTCGCCCGTTACCCCGGCGTGCGCGAGTACATGGACCGTACCCGGCGCCAGGCGGCGGAGCAGGGCTACGTGGAAACCCTGTTCGGCCGGCGCCTGTACCTGCCGGCGATCAACTCCAGCCGCCCCCAGGAGCGCGCCGGTGCCGAGCGCACGGCGATCAACGCGCCGATGCAGGGCACCGCAGCGGACATCATCAAGAAAGCCATGGTCGCCGTGGACCAGTGGCTGACCGACTCGGGGCTGGACGCCCGGGTGATCCTGCAGGTGCACGACGAACTGGTGCTGGAGGTGCGTGAGGACCTGGTCGAGCAGGTCAGTGCACAGATTCGTCCGCTGATGGGCGAGACCGTGAAGCTCGATGTACCGCTGCTGGTCGAGGTTGGTGTCGGCAACAACTGGGATGAAGCCCACTGATGGATCGGGGCGTGCTGCGTCCCGTTATCAGTTAGTACCAGGCGGTCTTAATGGTTATTAAGACCAAACAAAGGAATCTAAGGGCGGCTGAACTTTACTTCTGAACGCCCGGTCAGAGTTTACGAATGGCCCATAAAGCCCTTCGATGCTCCTTTGTTGTGTTAAGTGTTGGCAGACATCTGAGCCCCGCCCTAGCGGTTCAGACCCTTAAACCCCGATCTTCTCCCTCCCCATACGAAGTTCGGGGTTTTTTTTGCCTGCAGAAAAGTGCCGGCAGCCCTGGTTCACCCATTCCTCCCTGGAGCCTAGCCGCTCCTCGCCAGAGCGCAACGCAAAACGCCCCGCGTTTGCGGGGCGTTTCAAGATGTAGCCTGGCGTTGAGCGCAGCGATACCCAGGAAGAGCATGTGGCTACTCCCGGGTGTCGCTACGCTCGACCACGGGCTACTACAAGCGCATCAGTCTTCGGCTTGGTCGTCGTCTTCTTCGCCGATCAGGCCCAGCCAGTGGCCCAGCACGGTTTGCGCGTCCTCCACGCCAATGCGCTTGGGCGCCGAGAACAGCTGGATGCTGACGTGATCGCCCCACCCCTTGCGGATCTCCTGCTGCACCTTGAGCAAGGTGGTCTTGGCCGCGCCGAAGGCCAGCTTGTCGGCCTTGGTCAGCAGGATGTGCATGGGCATGCCGCTGGCGCCGGACCAGTCGAGCATCATGCGGTCGAACTCGGTCAGCGGGTGGCGGATGTCCATCATCAGCATCAGCCCGCGCAGGCTCTCGCGGCTGCCCAGGTAGGCCTCGAGGTGTTTCTGCCAGTGCAGCTTGAGCGGGATCGGCACCTTGGCGTAGCCGTAACCGGGCAGGTCGACCAGGCGGCGCTCGTCATCCAGGCGGAAGAAGTTGAGCAACTGGGTACGCCCCGGGGTTTTCGAGGTGCGCGCCAGGCTGGCGTGGGTCAGGGTGTTCAGCGCGCTGGATTTGCCGGCGTTGGAGCGGCCGGCGAAGGCGACTTCATAGCCCTGGTCGTCCGGGCACTGGTCGACCTTGGCGGCGCTGATCAGAAAGGTGGCTTGCTGACACAAGCCGATTGCAGGGTTCTTTGCGTGCATCGGGGTATCCGGTGATGGGGCGTGCATCGCGGCAGTCTATCAGGCTGGCGGCGTGCTGGCCCGCGCAGCCTGACTGCCCGTCACCTCAAAGTGCCTGCGCCCACAGCGTCACGTCGAGGCGGTATTCGGCCCCGGGGGCGAGGATCAGCGAATCCTCCAGCACGTTGGCGTGCTCGATGCAGAGCATGCCCTGCCAGGCGTCGTCGGCAAATTGCGAGAGGCGCTTGGCCTTGGCGATCCACGGGTTCCACACCACCGCCGAGGCCGAGCCTTCGCTGCGCATGACGATGCGCCGCTTCCAGCCCGGGTCGACGATGCTCAGCTGTTGCGGCGTATCGAGGTAGATGCGGTCGGTTTCACCGCTGAAGGTCACCGCGCCTTTCTGGCGGACTTTCTTCCAGTCCTGCAGGGTGTCGACGTAGCGGCAGGCGTCCAGGCCTTCGATCTGTACCTTGCGGATATCGCTGACCGCGAAGTAGCTGTGCAGTGCCTGGCTGATCGGCAGTTCGCCGTCGCCCAGGTTGCGGGTGGTGAGGCTGAGTTTCAGGCGCTCGCCAAGGTGGATGTCGAGCTGCAGCTCGGCGGCATGGGGCCATTCGGCGATCGGCTGGGCGGCGCTGTCGAAGGCGAACGACAGGGTCACGCCGTCTTCTTCGGTGTTCAGGCCGATCAGTTGCCAGTCGCGGTCGCGCACCAGGCCGTGGGCCGGAGCCTGTTCAGGGCGCGTGTACGCGGCGCGGATGGCCTCCGGGTTGCGCTGCAGGTCGCCGAACCAGGGCCAGCACACCGGCACGCCGCCGCGCACGCTTTTGCCGCGTTCATAGGCTGCCGCGTCGCTGAGCCAGATCAGTGGCTCGCCCTTGGCCGGCTGGTAGCGCAGGATCTGCGCGCCTTGTTCGCTGACCAACAGCTCGGCGCCGGCATGCTGGATGCGCCAGCAGACCAGGTCGCCCAGCTGGATGCGTTCGTTGGTGGTGCTCATGGACGTGCTGCTCCTGTAGAGATTGGCTGTTGGGTCACGCCGCGGCGGCGAGGTTCGCGCTCACCATGAAAAACGCCCGTCGGAACGGGCGTTTTCAAGGGCCAGGTCGGTTACGGGCCGTAGACCTGGGTCGGCAGCCAGGTGATCAGACCCGGGAAAATGTAGGCGATGACCAGCAACAGCAGCTGAATCAGAATGAATGGCACCACGCCCTTGTAGATGGTGCTGGTCGGGATGCTCGGCGGGGTCACGCCGCGCAGGTAGAACAGCGCGAAACCAAAGGGCGGGGTCAGGAAGGAGGTCTGCAGGTTCAGCGCGATCATCACGCCCAGCCAGACCGGATCCAGGCCCATGGCCAGCAGCACCGGCCCGACGATCGGCACCACCACGAAGGTGATTTCGATGAAGTCGAGAATGAACCCGAGCAGGAAGATCACCAGCATCACCAGGAAGAAGGCGCCAAGCACGCCACCCGGCAGTTGGGCGAACACGTCCTCGATCAGCACTTCACCGCCGAAACCGCGGAACACCAGGGAGAACAGCGAGGCGCCGATCAGGATCATGAACACCATGGCGCTGATTTCGGTGGTGCCGTAAGCGACGTCCCGCAGCTGAGTGAAATTCAGCTTGTTCTTGGTCAGCGCCAGCAACATTGCGCCGACGGCGCCGAGCGCGGCCGCTTCGGTGGGCGTTGCGTAGCCGGCGAGAATCGAGCCGAGTACCGCGCCGATCAGGATCAGCGGCGGCACCAGGGCCTTCAGCAGCTTGCCCCACTCGACGTCACCGAGTTCTTCCTTGGACAGTGCCGGCAGCTTCTTGGGCTGCAGGATCGCCACGCCGATGATGTACAGGATGTACAGGCCGACCAACAGCAGGCCTGGCAACAGCGCACCGACGAACAGGTCGCCCACCGAAACGGTCTTCGGCGAGAAGATGCCCATTTTCAGCTGGGCTTGCTGATAGGCGCTGGACATCACGTCGCCGAGCAGCACCAGCACGATCGACGGCGGGATGATCTGCCCCAGGGTGCCGGTCGCTGCCAGGGTGCCGGTGGAGATCGCCGGGTCGTAACCGCGGCGCAGCATGGTCGGCAGCGCCAGCAGGCCCATGGTCACTACCGTGGCGCCGACGATACCGGTGCTGGCGGCGAGCAGGGCGCCGACCACGCACACGGAAATCGCCAGGCCGCCACGCAGGGTGCCGAACAGCCGCGACATGGATTCGAGCAGGTCTTCGGCGACCCGCGAGCGCTCCAGCATCACCCCCATGAACACGAACAGCGGCACCGCCAGCATGGTCTGGTTGTTCATGATGCCGAACAGGCGGTTGGGCAGGGCGCTCAGGTAGCCGGCATCGAAGGTGCCGGTGAGCACGCCGATACCGGCGAACAGCAGGGACACGCCGCCCAGGGTGAAGGCCACCGGGTAGCCCGCCATCAGCGCCAGGCAGATGCTGGCGAACAGCAGAATCGCCATCAACTCAGCCATGTTTCACCTCCGCAACCGGCAGACGCCCGCTGATCACGTAGAACGCCTTGATCAGGTTGGAGATGCCCTGCAGCGTGAGACTGACCACCAGCAGCAGGATGATGCTCTTCTGCAGGTAAACGAATTTCAGCCCGCCCGATTCGCTGGAGCCTTCGTGGGTCGCCCAAGCGTTGGCGACGTAGTCCCAGCTCGCCCAGCCGAGGAACAGACACAGCGGCAGCAGGAACAGCAGGTTGCCGAGAATCTCGACAAATGCCTGACGCCGGCCGCTGAATTGCTGGTAGAAGATGTCTACCCGCACATGGGCGTTGCGCTGCAGGGTCCAGGCGGCAGCGCCCATGAACACCAGGGCATGGCCGTAGAGCACCGCTTCCTGCAGGGCGGTCGCGCCGATGCCGAAGCCGTAGCGCAAGATCACGACGATGGTGGTGCCCAGCACCAGGAACAGGGTCAGCCAGGCGCAGGTCTTGCCAAGGGCGCCGTTGATCGCGTCGATGGTTTTGGCCAGGCCCAGGGGAAGCGAAGGCGAGTTGGACATGGGGCGTCCTTATAGTTATCGGAAGTGTCGGCAAAAGCGGCTGATTCTAGGCAGTTCGCTGGTAAAACAGCAATCGCCATACGACTTTAGTCAGCTTTGCTATACCTGATGGCAGCTTGCCTCTAATGTAGGCACATTTGCGCGTATCGCCAGGCCGTGATCGCCGATCACCAGCTGGCAACAATTATTACAACAACAAAAGGAGCTACCTATGAAACGTCGCCAAATACTGGCTGCTGCAGGCGTCGGCATCGCCGCCGGGGCATTGGTCGGGTGCAAGGAGGAGGCCGGCGCCGATGCCGCCAAGCCGGCCGCCGAGGCCAAGACCTTCGCCTGGAAAATGGTCACCTCCTGGCCGAAGAACTTCCCGGGGGTGGGCGTCGGTGCCGAGCGCTTCGCCAGGCTGGTCGAGCAGATGAGCAGCGGTCGCCTGAAGATCAAGGTCTATGCCGCCGGTGAACTGGTACCGGCGCTGGAGGTGTTCGATGCGGTATCGCGCGGTACCGCGGAGATGGGCCACGGCGCACCTTACTACTGGAAGGGCAAGGTACCGGCTGCGCAGTTCTTCTGCGCCCTGCCGTTCGGCCCCAACGCCCAGGAAATGAACGCCTGGCTGCACTACGGTGGCGGCATCCAGCTCTGGGAGGAGGTCTACAAGCCCTATGGCGTATTGCCGATGGCCTGCGGTGCCACCGGCGTGCAGACCGCTGGCTGGTTCAACAAGGAAATCAACTCGGTCGACGACCTCAAGGGCCTGAAGATGCGCACCCCGGGCCTGGGCGGCGAAGTGCTGACCAAGGTCGGCGGCACCGTGGTCAACATGCCGGCTGGCGAGATCTTCACGGCGCTGCAGACTGGCGCCATCGACGCCACCGAATGGATCGGCCCCTACAACGACCAGGCGCTGGGCCTGCACAAGGCGGCCAAGTACTACTACACGCCGGGTTGGCAGGAGCCGAACGTCACCTTCGAGCTGGATATCAACATCAAGGCCTGGGAAACCCTGCCGGCCGACCTGCAGGCCATCGTTCGCGCCGCGGCCCGTGACGTCAACGCCGACATGCTCGATGACTACAACGCCAAGAACATGGCGGCCATGGAGCAATTGAAGAAGGAGGGCGTGGACGTGCGCCGCCTGCCGGATGAAGTGCTCGCCAAGCTCAAGGAAGTGTCCGCCGGGGTAGTCGATGCCACCGCTGCCGCCGACCCGGCCGCGCAAAAGGTCTGGGAGCAGCAGAAAGCCTACCTGGCGCGCCTGTACGAATACGCCGAGGCCAACGAGAAGGATATCTACGCGATTCGTTGATGGGCTGATGGAAGGCAAAAGCGCATATCCAGCGACCTTGTGGGCACGTAGGGTGGATGACGCTCTTTTCATCCACCGCGGCGATTGCGGAGCGGTGGACGGGTGAAGCGTCGTCCACCCTACATGCTTTGGTTTGCCAGAGTTATCGCGTTGCTCGTACCTCCCGTTCCGCTCTGTCGAGCGGGTTTCTTTTGGCATTGCCCGGATGGCCGGCCCCGCCAAAAGAAACCAAAAGGTCTAGCCCCGACATCCGGCCCCAGCTTCGCTGGGGTTCCCTCGCTCCATCATTGCT
Organism: Pseudomonas sp. G34; assembly: GCF_031119625.1. Lineage (GTDB taxonomy): Bacteria > Pseudomonadota > Gammaproteobacteria > Pseudomonadales > Pseudomonadaceae > Aquipseudomonas. Next base: position 49,454 of record NZ_JAVHZV010000010.1, on the reverse strand, counting down.
CCGAGGGCCCGGCCTAGGCGGCCCCCCACGAAGGGCCGTCCCTGGCCCATCGCGGCTCTCGCGGCATCCATGTCGCTCAACCCTCTCCACAACGATTCCGCTCGGCCTTCTGAAGGGGCGAATTGGTGTCGCCTGTTAATTTCGTGGCATGAAAAATACCAAAAAGCCAAAGCGGCCGATCAGCACGTAGGGTGGATGACGCTCTTTTCATCCACCGCGGCGATTGCGGAGCGGTGGACGGGTGAAGCGTCGTCCACCCTACGTGCTGTTGCATGCCGCGCGCAGTTTCGTAGGGTGGGTGGAGGCGCCTGTTGGTTGTTTGAAGCGCTCGCGTTTAACGGGCGCCGTAACCCACCATGGGCAATACGCCGCCCATCACCCGATGGATTGCGCGTACAAACGAAAACGCCGGCTACAAGGCCGGCGTTTTCGTTTCACGAGCCGTGATCAGGGGCGCTTGCGGTTGCTGATCATGGTGCCGTTACCGATATCGGTGAAGATCTCCAGCAGCACCGCATTCGGCACGCGACCATCGATGATGTGCGAGCTGGTCACGCCACCCTGTACCGCTTCCAGCGCGCATTTGATCTTCGGCAGCATGCCGCCGTAGATGGTGCCGTCGGCGATCAGCTCGTTGACCTGCTCGGTGCTCAGGCCGGTGAGTACTTCGCCCTGCTTGTCCATCAGGCCGGCGATGTTGGTCAGCAGCATGAGCTTCTCGGCTTTCAGCGCCTCGGCCACCTTGCCGGCCACCAGGTCGGCGTTGATGTTGTAGGACTCGCCTTGCGGGCCCACGCCGATTGGCGCGATGACCGGAATGAAGTCGCCCTTGGCCAGCATGTTGAGCAGGTCGGTATTGACCCCGGTGACTTCACCGACATGGCCGATGTCGATGATTTCCGGCTGGGTCATTTCCGGCGTCTGCCGGCTGACGGTGAGCTTGCGGGCGCGGATCAGTTCGGCATCCTTGCCGGTCAGGCCGATGGCGCTGCCGCCATGGCGGTTGATCAGGTTGACGATGTCCTTGTTGACCAGGCCGCCGAGCACCATTTCCACCACGTCCATGGTGGCGGCGTCGGTAACGCGCATGCCATCGATGAAGTGGCTTTCGATGGAGAGGCGTTTGAGCAGATCGCCGATCTGCGGGCCGCCGCCGTGAACCACCACCGGGTTGATGCCCACTGCCTTCATCAGCACGATGTCGCGCGCGAAGCCTTCCTTGAGGTCATCACTTTCCATGGCGTTGCCGCCGTACTTGATCACCAGGGTCTTGCCAACGAAGCGACGGATGTACGGCAGTGCTTCGGACAGCACCTTGGCGACGTTGGTGGCGGCTTCACGCTCTAGGGTCATGCGGGGCTCCAGTGCTGGACGGATCAGAACGGTAGTTGGACGTCAGGGGCGACGTGGTGCATTTGCGAGCGGAACAGCTCCTGGATCCGCTCCAGCTCGGCCTGGCTCTCCGCTTCGAAGCGCAGTACCAGCACCGGCGTGGTGTTGGAGGCGCGCACCAGGCCCCAGCCTTTGGGGTAATCGACGCGCACACCATCGAGGGTGGTCACACTGCCTTCGCCCCACTGGCCTTCACGCTGCAGGCGCTCGATGATCGGGAACTTGGTCTGCTCGGTGACCTGCACGTTGATTTCCGGGGTCGACACGTCGTCCGGGAAGGCGGCGAACACCTGTTCGGCGCTGCGCTTGTCCTGGCTGAGGATTTCCAGCAGGCGCGCGGCGGCGTAGATGCCGTCGTCGAAACCGAACCAGCGCTCCTTGAAGAACACGTGGCCGCTCATCTCGCCGGCCAGCAGGGCGCCGGTTTCCTTCATCTTCTTCTTGATCAGCGAGTGGCCGGTCTTCCACATCACCGGGCGGCCGCCATAGCCACTGATCAGTGGGGTCAGGCGGCGGGTGCATTTGACGTCGAAGATGATGTCGGCGCCGGGGTTGCGTGACACCACGTCCTTGGCGAACAGCATCAGCAGGCGGTCCGGGTAGACGATGGTGCCGGTGTTGGTGACCACGCCGACGCGGTCGCCGTCGCCGTCGAAGGCCAGGCCGACGTCGGCATTCTCTTCCTTGACCTTGGCGATCAGGTCGACCAGGTTCTCGGGCTTGCCCGGATCCGGGTGGTGGTTGGGGAAGTTGCCGTCGACATCGCAGTACAGCGGAATCACGCTGCAGCCCAGCGCTTCGATCAGCTGCGGGGCGATCACCCCGGCGGCGCCGTTACCGCAATCGACCACCACGCGCAGGGGCTTGGCCATGGCGATGTCGCTGCGGATCTGCTCCAGGTAGCGCGGCAGCAGGTCGACGACCTCGACGCTGCCTTCGCCGCTGCTCAGGTCATTGGTATCGATGCGGGTCTTGAGTGCCTGGATCTGTTCGTTGGCCAGGGTGTCGCCGGCGATGACGATCTTGAAGCCGTTGTAATCCGGCGGGTTGTGGCTGCCGGTGAGCATTACCGCGGTCTTGCCGGCCAGCACATGGCCGGCGAAGTAGACCACCGGAGTCGGCACCATGCCGACGTCGCTGACCTGGCAGCCGCTGTCGACCAGGCCCTGAATCAGCTGTTCCACCAGGCTTGGGCCGGACAGGCGACCGTCGCGGCCGACGGCGACGTTCGGCTCGCCTTCGGCCAGGCTCTGCGAACCGATGGCGCGGCCGATCCAGTAGGCGGTTTCCGGGGTCAGGCCTGCGCCTACCACACCGCGGATGTCATAGGCTCGGAAGATGTCTGCTGGGAGTTTCGGGGCTTGCGGCGCGGTCATGATGGGGGTCTGCTCCAGTCCCAGGAGATCCTGGTCGTCGTCGAGGATGTCGATATCGAGAATATCGGTGTCTTGAAACAGCGGATTCACGAATTCCGCTGGCTTGGCTGCGACGCGACCACTGGGTGCTTCACTGGCCACCGGATCCGGGCGGGTCGCCACGGGTTCCTGGGCGCGACGGGGCAGTCGGCTCAGGTTCTGCGCCAGGTTATTCAGGGCGGGCAGGCTCAAGCTGAAGGCTTTGACGGCTTTGCCCGCGGAGAGTTCTTTAACCAGTTCGGCCAATTGCGCGGTATCGCGATCCAGGCGCTGCTGCAGGCTGCGCTTGACCAGATAGAGCCCGGCCAGCGCAGCAGCCAGCGCGACCAGCAGGGCGAGGCCCAGCAGCGCGGGCGACAGGCCCGTGGCGCCCAGGCCTGCAGCTGGTGTGAAGTTCAGCGTCCAGTGCGGATTGCCGGTGGCGAACGCCTGGGCCGTGCCCTCGGCCTGGCCGCGCTGGGCCAGCACCTGGGCGGCGCCGGCATCGAAGCGCTGTACCAGCTGGATCTGCCCGACATCGGCCGGCAGCGGTGGCAGGTTGCCGAGCAGGCGGTTGAGGTCGACCGCCAGCAGCAGGGTGCCGACCATCGGCTGGTCATCGTTCTGGCGCACCGGCGCCACGCTGTAGGCCAGCCAGCGCTCGCCGACCTTGTAGGCTTCCACGGCCGGCGCCTGGCCGGCCTCCAGGCGGCGCAGCAGGTCCAGCGCGGCGAAGTTCATCGGCGCGCTGCGCGAGCTGTCCGGCACCGCCTGGCCTGGCAAATTGAGCTGGGCATCAACTACGCCAGCCCAGTAGCGCAGGCCGTTTTCGGCATTGCGCAGCTGGGTGTCGTCGTCACTCTGCAGGGCTTGCGACAGCGCCGGGTTGCGGGCGGCGGCAAGGGTGTCGGCGCCGAGCTGCTTGAGGGCCTGTTGCAGGCTGGCCGCCTGGCTGCTGCCCCAGGCCTGGCTGAGCTGTTGCTGCTGCAACTGCTGCGCCGGGCTCACGGCGCCGAACCACAGGATGGCACCGGCCAGGGCCACGCCGAGGATGGCGACGATCGCGCCGTTCAGCAGGTCGGCCGAGGCCATGGACTGCCCGCGAGTGCTGGCTTGCGAGTCGCCGGGGCGTTCTTCCTTGGGCGCGCGTTTGAAGCCTTTCATCCGACGTCTCCTGGCGATCTAGAGGGGGATCATTTGCTACCCGAGTGGCCAAATCCACCGGCGCCGCGCTCGCTGTCGTCGAAGTCCTCGACCACTTCGAAGCGCGCCTGGATCACCGGCACCAGCACCAGCTGGGCGATACGCTCGCCGATGGCCATGTTGAACGCGGTATTGCCGCGGTTCCAGCACGACACCATCAGCTCGCCCTGGTAGTCGGAGTCGATCAGGCCGACCAGGTTGCCGAGCACGATGCCGTGTTTGTGGCCCAGGCCCGAGCGCGGCAGGATCAGCGCCGCCAGGCCCGGATCGGCGACGTGAATCGCCAGGCCGGTGGGAATCAGCACGGTCTGGCCAGGTTCCAGGGTCAGGTCTTCCTTGAGCATGGCACGCAGGTCCAGGCCGGCCGAACCGGGCGTGGCATAGGCGGGCATGGGAAATTCACTGCCGAGGCGGGGGTCGAGGATCTTGGCTTGTAGGGCGTGCATGGGGCGATCAGGGTTTCCGTGCGAATGAATGTCAGGATTTGGGTTGCTGTGCGGCGATGAAGCTCACCAGCTGGCGGGCGATCTTGCCCTTGCTGGTCTGCGCAAAGCTGCTCTGCTGCAGCCCGCGATCGATGATGGTGATCGCGTTGTCCTCGCTGTTGAAGCCGATGCTCGGGTTGGCCACGTCGTTGGCGACGATCAGGTCGAGGTTCTTGTCCTTGAGCTTGCGCGAGGCGTACTCCAGCAGGTTCTCGGTCTCGGCGGCGAAGCCGACGCTGAACGGCCGGTCGTCACGCTGCGCCAGGGTGGCGAGGATGTCCGGGTTGCGCACCATCTGCAACAGCAGGCCATCGCCGCTGTTGGGGTCTTTCTTCAATTTGTGCTGGGCGACAACTTCCGGGCGGTAGTCGGCCACCGCGGCGGCGGCGATGAGGATGTCGCAGGGCATCGCCGCTTCGCAGGCGGCGAGCATGTCGCGGGCGCTGACCACGTCGATGCGGGTGACCCGATCCGGCGTTGCCAGGTGCACCGGGCCACTGATCAGGGTGACCTTGGCACCGGCTTCCACCGCCGCTTCGGCGAGGGCGAAGCCCATCTTGCCGGAGCTGTGGTTGGTGATGTAGCGCACCGGGTCGATGTTTTCCTGGGTCGGCCCGGCGGTGATCAGCACGTGCTTGCCGGTCAGTGCCAGGTGTTCGAAACAGTCGGCGGCCAGGTGTACCAGGTCATCGGCTTCGAGCATGCGGCCCAGGCCGACGTCGCCACAGGCCTGGCTGCCGGAGGCCGGGCCGAACATCTTCAGGCCGCGGCTGCGCAGCAACTCGACGTTGGCCAGGGTCGCCGGGTCGCGCCACATCGCCTGGTTCATCGCCGGCGCCAGGGCCACCGGGGCATCGGTGGCCAGCACCAGGGTGGTCAGCAGGTCATTGGCCACGCCTTGCGCCAGGCGCGCCATCAGGTCGGCGGTGGCCGGGGCGATCAGCACCAGGTCGGCCCAGCGCGCCAGTTCGATATGGCCCATGGCGGCTTCGGCCGCCGGGTCGAGCAGATCCAGGTGCACCGGGTGGCCGGACAGCGCCTGCAGGGTCAGCGGGGTGATGAATTCGCGACCACCCTGGGTCATGACCACACGCACTTCGGCGCCCTGATCCTTGAGGCGGCGGACCAGTTCGGCGCTCTTGTACGCCGCGATGCCGCCACCCACGCCAAGGATGATGCGTTTGCGATACAGCCGCTGCATAACTCTGCCTTTGTCGTGTGTAGTTACAGACGCAGATGCCCGAGACCTCCCCAGGCCCGGCGCCCTGCGAAAAACCGGGCTACGATAGCACAGCGGCAGCAGGGGAGCAGCGGCACGCCGGGCAAGGCCGTCACCTGTGAAAGTGAACCTTGGGGCGAACGGACAGGGAGCGTCTTGATGAGCATTCGTGAGTGGCCCGCGGCAGAGCGCCCGCGGGAAAAATTGCTGGCCCAGGGGGCGGCCAGCCTGACCGACGCCGAGCTGTTGGCGATCTTCCTGCGTACCGGGGTGGCGGGGCAGAGTGCGGTGGACCTGGCGCGCCATCTGCTCGCCGATTTCGGCAGCCTGCGCGCGCTGTTGCAGGCTGATCTGCCGTCGTTCAGCCAGCGCCTGGGGCTCGGCCCGGCCAAGTTCGCCCAGCTGCAGGCCGTGCTGGAAATGGGCCGTCGCCACCTGGCCGAGCAACTGCGTCGCGACTCGGCGCTGGAAAGCCCCCAGGCGGTGCGCGATTACCTCAAGGCGCTGCTGCGCCACGAGCCCCACGAAGTGTTCGGTTGCCTGTTTCTCGATGCCAAGCACCGCGTGCTGGCTTTCGAGGCGCTGTTCCAGGGCTCCATCGACAGCGCCAGCGTCTACCCGCGGCAGGTGGTCAAGCGCGCCCTGGCCCACAACGCGGCGGCGCTGATCCTTACCCACAATCATCCGTCCGGCATCGCCGAGCCGAGCCAGGCCGACAAGGTGCTGACCCAGCGCCTGAAGGACGCGCTGGCGCTGGTCGAGGTGCGCGTCCTCGACCATTTCATCATCGGCGACGGCGAGCCGCTGTCGATGGCCGAGCACGGCTGGATGTAGCGACATCCGCCGCTTCGGCATGCGTCAGCGGGCCTTGAGCAGCTCGCCGACGTCCAGCAGCACCAGTTCGTTGTCATCGGCCTTGTTCGGTTCGCGGCTGCTGGAGAACGGCAGGTTGTTGTCGTTGCCGACCACGATATGGCGATCGTCGACGATGTCGACGTTCTCGATGGTGAAGAACGGAAAGGTCAGCACGCCGTCGTTCAGCGGCTTGCGGGCGATGCCCTGGGGATCGCGGATGGCGAGCAGGTCGATATAACCGAGCTTGCGCACGGCCTGGCCGACGTTGCTGTCGTCGAAGGCGACCTTGTAGACGCGTTTGAAGCGGGCGATATCCGAGAAGCAGGTGGTGCCCTTCTCGCCGGCCGGGCAGGCCTTGTCCGCGGTGCCCTCGCCGTTGTCACGCTCGATCACCAGGCCGCTGGCCGCATCGATCATGTTGAAGTCGCCGATGGCATGGCCGGGCTGCTCCAGCGGGTAGAACCAGTGACGCCCCGTCCAGGCTTCGCTGGCGACGTCGAACTCGAGCACCCGCAGCACGCGCTTGCCGTCGCGCTGCTCGGCATCCTGGCTGGCCGCAGCCCAGAGCGGGCCTTCGAGCAGTGCGTAAAGCTTGCTGCCATCCTTCGCGGCGGCCATGCCTTCCAGGCCCTTGGAGCGGCGCACCTGGAAGTTCATCGCGTCGGCTGGCCAGGCTGGGGTGGTGACGGCGGGGTTGTCAGGCGAGCGCACCGGCTTGCCGTCGGCCTCGACGTCGAACACCGCCTGCACGCGGCCCTGCAAATCGGTCTTGATCAGGTAGGGGCCGAACTCGTCGCCGATCCAGATCGAGTCGCCGATCAGCTGGAAGCTTTCCGGGTCGAAGTCCGCGCCGCTCAGGTAGCGAGCCGGGGTGCCTTCGTGAACGATGCGAAACGGCACCTTCTTGTCCGGGTCGCTGAGAAACACCGTGGCCAGGCGCTTGAAGTCACCGTGCTGGAAGTCGACGGCGTAATGGCTGAGGTGCAGCATCGCATCGGCGGAATTGGCCTTGGTGCCGAAGCCGTTGTCGGTGAGCACCCAGAAGCTGCCGTCCGGCATGTGCTTGATACCGGAGTGGCCCTGCAGCGGCTGACCCTCGAAGGGCAGCGACATACCAGTGGGGCGGTTGGCCGACAGGCCTTCCACGCTGCCGACCTGTTCGTTGCGCTGGCCATTGGAGAATTTGCCGCTGATGGCGAAATCCGCCGGTGCATCGGCGGGCGGCTGAATGAAGCTCGCCGCCGGCATTAGCGCATGGCCGGCCAGGGTGGCGGGGTAGGCGGTGGCGCTGTCCTGGGCGATGGCGAACGAGGCCCAGCAGGCCGTACCGGCGAGAAGCGTGGGAAGGCGAAGAATGCGACGCATGGCAGATGATTCCCTGCGGTTAAAAAACCAACAGGGTGCGACAGCCGTGTGTCATGCCGGTGACAGCCGCCGGCATGCTTGATCGGTATCGGGCTGCCACCCGCCATGGGGGGCAGCCCGAGGGATCACGGCACGCTGACCTGGGAGAAATCCTGTCGGCCGAAGGGGCTCACGCTGTAGCCCTCGACGGCCTTGCGGGTCAGCGCGTAGGCGGTCGGGTGGGCCAGGGGTAGCCACAGTGCCTGCTGCTGGATGATCGCCTGGGCCTCCTGATACAGGGCGCTGCGCTTGGCCTGGTCGCTGAGCGTCTTGCCGTCGGCGATCAGCTTGTCGAGCTTGGCGTCGCAGAAACGCGCGAAGTTCAGGCCGGACTCCACCGAGGCGCAGGAAAACTGCGGGGTCAGGAAGTTGTCCGGGTCGCCGTTGTCGCCCGCCCAGCCCATGAACAGCAGATCATGCTCGCCGGCCTTGGCACGGCGGATCAGCTCGCCCCACTCGATCACGCGGATCTGCGCCTTGATGCCGATTTCGGCCAGATCGGCCTGCAATAGCTGTGCGCCCAGGCTGGGGTTGGGATTGAGCAGGCTGCCCGAGGGGCGCGTCCAGATGGTGGTGCTGAAACCATCGGCCAGCCCGGCCTCCTTGAGCAGTTGGCGGGCCTTCTGTGGATCATGGGCGTAACCCGGCAGGTCGCTGGCGTAGCTCCAGGTGTTCGGCGGGTAGGGGCCATTGGCCGGTTCGGCGCTGTTCTCGAACACCGCCTTGATATAGCTGCGCTTGTCGAAGGCCAGGTTGATGGCCTGGCGCACGGCGGGTTTGTCCAGCGGCGGGTGCTGACTGTTGATGGCCACGAAGGCGGTCATGAAGGCGGCGGTCTTCACGGTGCTGAGGTCGGCATCCTTGCGCGCCGCGTCGACATCGACCGGCTTGGGCGACAGGGCGATCTGGCACTCGCCGCGGCGCAGGCGCTGCAGGCGCACGTTGGCATCCGGGGTGATGGCGTACACCAGGGCGTCGACCTTGGGCTTGCCGGCGAAGTAGTCGGCGTTGGCGGTGTAGCGCACCGCGGCGTCCTTCTGGAAACGCCGGAACACGAAGGGACCGGTGCCGATCGGCTGGCTGTTGAGCTTCTCCGGCGTGCCGGCCTTGAACAACTGGTCGGCATACTCGGCCGAGTAGATGGAGGCGAAGCCCATGCTCAGGGTGGCGAGAAAGGTCGCGTCCGGCTTGTTCAGGGTGATGCGCACGGTGTGGGCGTCGACCTTCTCCACGGCCTTGATCAGCGCGGGCCACTGCATGGACTGGGCATGGGGATAGCCGCTGGTGGCCGTCTTGTGCCACGGGTGATGGCTATCGAGCATGCGCTCGAAGCTGAACAGCACGTCATCGGCTTCCAGCGTCCGGCGGCTGGGCTTGAAGTAGTCGGTGCGGTGGAATAGCACGTCCGGGCGCAGGGTGAAGGTGTAGGTCAGACCGTCGTCGGAGATCTTCCAGCTGCTGGCCAGGCTCGGTTGCAGCTTGCCGCTGGCGGCGTCGAATTCGACCAGGCGGTTCATCAGCACGTCGGCCGAGGCGTTGGTGGTGGTCAGGGAGTTGTACTGCACCACATCGAAGCCATCGGGGCTGGCTTCGGTACAGACGCTCAGGGTCGCGGCCTGGGCGAACAGCGGGGCGACGAGCAGCGGCAACAGGGCAAGGCGCATGGTGATCTCCTGAACGAAACGGCGTGCATCCGGCGCGCCGGTGGTGAGAATGCTGAGGGGCAAGGAGGGTCGCGTTAACGCGTGGACAGACCCTAAACGATAAGATGCCGGCTAACAACGTGATAGGGCGACGAGCGGTCTGTGCGGCGCCTGCCCGCCGCCTGTGGGGGCAGCGCCCGCAAAGCCGGCATTTAAAGTGCGTTCGCGCTTGTTGCTGTGGGGCCTTTCTGGTATAAAGCAGCGCTCTTTTCTAGGGGCCCGGTTGCTTGATCGCGATCTATCACCGGTAAGACCCTGAAGAAACGCGGCGCCCAGCGCCGAAAAACAGAGATTAAGCGGCCAACCCATGCCGGGTTGGGCATGTGGTTTTAGAGGGCTGAGGTATGTCGAGAGTCTGTCAAGTTACCGGTAAGGGTCCGGTAACCGGGAATAACATTTCCCACGCAAACAACAAAACCCGTCGTCGTTTCCTGCCGAACCTGCAGCATCACCGCTTCTGGGTCGAGTCTGAAAACCGCTTCGTGCGTCTGCGCCTGTCCACCAAAGGCATGCGCATCATCGACAAACGTGGTATTGACGTAGTTCTGGCCGAGCTTCGTGCTCGCGGCGAAAAGGTTTAAGGAGACTGTCATGCGTGAACTGATCCGTTTGGTGTCCAGCGCCGGTACCGGCCACTTCTACACCACCGACAAGAACAAGCGCACCACCCCGGACAAGATCGAGATCAAGAAATACGATCCGGTCGTCCGCAAGCACGTTGCCTACAAGGAAGCCAAGATCAAGTAATTGATCGGCTGACTGGAAGGAGCCCGCCCATGGCGGGCTTTTTCATGCCCGCGATTCAGGCCGCGGCTTGAATCAGGGCGCAGGGCGAAGCAGCAGCGTGCTGCGGGTGTGGGCGGCGACGTCGTCGGCGCTCAGGTGCTGCGGTACGTACCGGCCCTGGATGAAGCGCTGGGCCTGGTCGCTGTAGTGGCGGTCGAACGGCACGCCGCTCTGGCCCAGCGGGTTGATGCCCAGGCTGTGGTCGGCGTCGGCCAGGTCGATCAGCCGGCGCGTCGAGGGCCCGTAGCCCACGGCCCAGGGCGCGGGGCCGATACGGTGCGACAGGTTGTTGGGCATCTCGTGGCCGCCGGGCGCCGGCAGCGGGCCGACGTTGAGCAGCGTATCCAGCGGCCACTGCACGCCCAGCGGATGTTGATGGGTGAGGGTATGGGCCTGGCCCCAGCGCCATTGTGCGGGGTCGTCGCCCAGGGTGGTTCGTAAATGCTGCAGGGTGGCGCGCCAGGCCTCGGCCACCGCTTCGGCGCGGCTGCGCGGCTGGCCATCGACGTTGGCCCACCAGGGCGAGTGCGGGTCGGCGGTCAGCCGCGACAGGGCGCTGTCGATCATCCGCGTCGACAGCAGTTGCTCGAAGGCCTGCGCCCCCAGGCGCGGTTGCAGGGTGGCGCGGCCCAGTTCGTAGATGAACTGGTTGAACAGGGTTGCCGGCAGCGATTGCAGCGGGTGATCGCCGTTCCAGGCCGCCAGCGCTTCGACCAGCTCGCGCTCCTGCTCGCCTGCTGCCGCGGCGCGCAGCTCATCGAGAATCGGTGCCAGCAGTTGCGGCCCATAGCTCGTGGCGGTTTCCAGCTGCAGGGCCTGGCTGTTGTCGAGATCCCAGCGCACGCTCGGGTCGGCCAGATGCTGGTTCAGGCGTTGGCCGCGCTCTGGCGGGTTGTAGTAACCGGGAATCTCGATGCCGTTGGCCGGCAGCGGCTGGAAGTTGGCCGAGACGATATAGCCGCGGGTCGGGTTCTCTTCCTGGGGGTTGGCGCTGAAGGGGTGGAAGCCGAGTTTGTCGGCCGCCTCGGTGCTGCCCTCGAGGATGAACGCGGGGTTCACCCCGGCCGGCCGGATCGGCAGCCTGGCCGCCGCCCACCAGGCGATGTCGCCGCCGGCGTTGGCCCACACCAGGTTGAGGCCCGGGGCGTGGATGCGCTCGGCGGCGGCGCGGCCCTTGGCCAGGGTATCGGCACGGTTGAGGCGGTAAAAGGCCTCGAGCAGCGGGTTTTCGGCTTCCAGAAAGGTCCACCACATGGCGACTGGCGTGGTGCCGGCGCTGTCGCCCAGGGCGTCGTTGATGATTGGGCCGTGGGGCGAGCGGCGCAGCCTGAGGGTGACCGGTTCACCGTCCTTGACGCGGATGACTGCCTGGCGCTGCTGCAGGTCGACCCAGCGGCCCTGGTACCAGACCTGTTCAGGGTTCTCCGGGTTGAGGTGCTCGGCGATCAGGTCCATGTCGTCGTTCTGGAACATGGTCAGGGTCCAGGCAAAATCCCGGTTGTGGCCGAGAAAGGCCACCGGGGTTGCCGGCTGATGATGGCCGTAGAGCTCGAAGCCCGGGTACCTGAGGTGCGCCTCGTACCACACCGAGGGCGCCGAGAAGCGGATGTGCGGGTCGCCGGCCAGCAGTGGCTTGCCGCTGGCGGTGCGGGCACCGGAGATCGCCCAGGCATTGCTGCCTTCGAACTGCGGCAGGCCGCTGTCGGCCAGGGCCTGGTCGCTCAGCGCGGCGAGCCGGTCGAGCAGCCGCCAGTCGTGTTCGCCGAGGGCGGTGTCGAGCACGCCGTCGGGGTGCCAGTCGATATCGAAGATCTTCAGGTAGTCGCTGCCCAGCTCATCGCGAATGCGCGTCAGCAGGGGCTCGCTGCGTAGCGCTGCGGCGAAGCTGTAAGCCAGGTAGCCGGCGATGGACAGGGTGTCCGCGGCAGTGAAGGGGCGTTTGTCGATGCCCAGCAGGTCGAACTCCGGCGGGGCCGGGCGGCTGTCCTGGTACTGGTTGATGCCATCGAGGTAGGCGGCCAGCGCCTTGCCGTGGGGGCTGTCGGGGTCCAGCTCGCGGGCCTGCTGGTCGGCCCGGTCGCGGATCTGCAGGGTGCGGAACAGGCGGTCGGTGGGCAGCAGCTTGGCGCCGAGCACCTCGGCCAGCTCACCACGGGCCAGGCGGCGCAGCATCTCCATCTGGAACAGGCGATCCTGGGCCTGTACGAAACCCAGTGCGCGGTACAGGTCGGCTTCGTTCTGCGCCTCGATATGCGGCACGCCGCGCTCGTCGTAACGCACCTGCACGGGCGCGCCAAGGTGCTGCAGGGCCAGTTCGCCGTCACGCAGCGGCTGCTTGCCATGCAGGTACCAGGCACCACCGCCAGCTGTGGTGAGCAGCACGGCCGCCAGGGTGATGAGGAAGCGTTTCATGCTGCCATCCTTGTCTCACGCGGGCCGCCATGCTGCGGGCAATCGGCAGCCACTGCAAGGCGGTCTGCTCAGGAGGTGACACGGCCCTGGCTGACCTGGAACTGCCCGCACAGGCCGTTGAGGTGCTCGGCCAGCCCGGCCAGGCGCTGGCTGTCGCCGGCCACCTCGCCGGCATCGCGAGCGGTGTCGCCGGCCACCTGGCGCACCTGCTCGATCAAGCGGGCCACTTCGGTGGTCGCCGCCAGCTGTTCGCGGGTGGACACGCCGATTGCCTGGATCGCCTCGATGGAGCGGTGCACGTTGTCCAGCAGCGTCACCGTGCGCTCGGTGTGACCGACGCAGCGGGCCACGCCGGCGTGGCTTTCGGCCATGGCGCTCACCGCCTTGGCCGAGCCCTGCTGCAGGCGGCTGATCATCCCCTGGATTTCGCCAGTGGCCTGCTGGGTACGCTGCGCGAGCTGGCGCACTTCGTCCGCCACCACCGCGAAGCCGCGGCCCTGCTCACCCGCGCGGGCTGCTTCGATGGCGGCGTTGAGGGCCAGCAGGTTGGTCTGTTCGGCCACCGAGCGGATCACCTCCAACACCCTGTCGATAGACTGTGCCTCGGCCGCCAGTTGCTGCACCACCTCGCTGCTGCTGTCCATCTGCCGGGACAGGGTGTGGATTTCACTCTGCGTATCGCTGATCGCCGCGGCGCCGGCCGCGGCATCGGCATCCGCCTGGCGAGCGGTTTGCGCCGCCTGTTCCGCGCTGTTGGAAACGTCGCCGACGGCGTGGCTCAGTTGCTCGATGGCGCCGCCCATCTGCGCCGTGGCGTCGAGCAGATCATCGGCGCACTGATTCAACTCATGGGTCGACTGGGTAAGGCGCTGGCTGGTGGCGCGCAGCTCGTCACCGGCGCCCACGACCCGACTCACCAGGTTGTCGAGCAGGGCCAGAAAGCGGTTGAAACGCTGCGCCAGGCTGTCGCTGGAAGGGCTGCGGTAGGCCAGGTCGACCGGCTGGCCATCGCGCAGCAGGTGTGCCGAGGTGCGCTGCAGGTCTTCTCCGGCGGCTGCTTCGCGGGCGCTGTGGCGCACGAGCACGAGAAGAATGGCGGTTTCGGCGATCACGTAGGCGGCGTGAATGAACACCACATGCCAACCGGAGCCCGGCTGCAGCAGGTAGATGCCGCTGCCGCTCTGCTGCAGCACGAAGAAACTCAGGTGGTGGACGGCGATGGTGGCGGCGGCGAGCAGAATGGGCAGCCAGTCGCGGTAATAGACCAGGAACGCCAGCAGCACGAAGACGCTGAAGTGGGTTTCCACCATGCCATGGCTCTGCTGGATATGCAGGGCGGCCAGCACCATGAAGGCCACGGCAATCAGGCAGCGGTACAGGCGGGTGCCGCCCACCATGGCGTAGAGCGTGCTGAGCGTGACGGCGGTGCCACCGCCGATGACCAGGGCCGCTGCCCAGGTGGCGTGCCAGAAAGCCAGCCCCAGCGCATACAGCGTCATCAGCCAGACGACGCACAGCATCAGGCGATCGGCCTGGCGATAAAAATGGTCATGCATGGGAATCTTCCTGTGGTTACCGCTTTTTTTAAAACCTTGCCATGGCCCTGCCGTGCATCGGCCGTGCTGCGTTGAAAACCCCCTCGGGCTGCTCGGTTACCGCTGGTAAACGCCGCGTCTTCGGGTGCTTCGCCACGCATGGTGCGAGCTCGCTAGAGCATGAAAAGGTTCTCAGAAGGAGTGGCAGTACGGAAAGAAAAGCAGATCTGGCTCTTTTTGCTGGCCGATTGCCGCTATTTAACCCAATCGCAGAAACAGCCGCTAGCCAGGTTGTTGTCCGCCAGCACCTTGCGTCCGTCGAGCAACGCATCGAGCACCGGCTCGACGAAGCTGTTGCCGGAGGTGCAGTTGAACCCGCTGCTGTAGGGGCCGAAGTAGGCCAGCCTGCCGCGCTGATCCCAGATCGCCACGGCCGGGCTGGCGGGTAGCCGCTCGCTGCCGGTCAGCCCAGTCAGGGGCTCCAGCGCACGCAGCGCCTGGGGCAACTGCCCGTCGCTGCCGGCCTTCTGCACCGAATAGAACTGCACACCCCGCCCGCTGTAGCGTTCCAGCAATTCGCCGAGGTGCTGCTGGTTGCCGACATTGCAGGGGCAGGCCGGATCCCAGAAGTGCACCAGGCGAACATTGCCCGGCCCGGCGAGTTCATCCGGCAGGCGCAGGTGGTTGCCGGAAAACAGCGCGGTACGCTCATCGAACGCGCGCAGGTAACGTGCCTCGAACCACCAGAAGGCGACGAGCATGGCGATCAGCCAGAGCGCGGCGACCAGGCAGGCGAGGGCAGTGGTGCGGCGTGAGCGGGGCATGCCGACAGCTTCCATTGGGCGACTCGGTAGCTTGCCATGGCGAGCCCGGCAGCAGAAGATCGTCACTCTACCGGTTGCCCACCCAGGTGACGCTGCCGTGAATCAATGCGAGTCGATGGTGCCGATGTCCGATATCTTCCAACCCGAACCCCTGGTCGCCAGCCTGCGCCCGCTGGCCAGCGCCGCGCCGCTGTCGGCCGCGGAACTCGCCTATCGGCAGTTCTACGGCTTCCTGCCGCGCGAGGCGGTCGACAGCCGGCTGGGCTGGTTCGAGGTGGATGGCTACCGCATTGCCGCTCAGCTCTGGCAGCCCGTTGCGCCTCGCGCCACCCTGTTGCTGCTGCACGGCTATTACGACCACAGCGGCCTCTACCGGCATGTGATCGAGTGGGCGCTGGAGGCCGGCTTCGCGGTGCTGGCCGTGGACTTGCCGGGGCACGGGCTGTCCAGTGGCCCGCGGGCCAGTATCAAGGATTTCGCCGAATACCAGGCGGTATTGCGTGCCGCCTTGCAGCAGGCCGACGCCCTGGGCCTGCCGGCGCCGTGGCACCTGTGCGGGCAGAGCACCGGCGGGGCGATCCTGATCGATTACCTGCTCAACGACCAGCCGCTGGCCGAGGTGGGGGAAACCATCCTGCTGGCGCCCCTGGTACGGCCGCGCCGCTGGAACTGGTCGCAGCTCAGCTACCGGCTGCTGCGGCGCTTCGTGCAGGAGATTCCGCGGCGCTTCAGCGAGAACTCCAGTGACCCGGAGTTTCTCGATTTCCTGCGCAACCGCGATCCCTTGCAGCCCAAGGTGGTGCCCACGGTCTGGGTCGGTGCGCTGAGCCAGTGGGTGCCGCGCATCGAGCAGGCACCGCGCAGCACGCGCAGCCCGCTGATCATCCAGGGCGAGGCGGACATGACGGTAGACTGGCGGCACAACCTGGCGGTGCTCGAGAACAAGTTCAGTGCGCCGCGCATCCTGCGCCTACCCGAGGCGCGCCACCACCTGGCCAACGAGGTGGCGCCGCTGCGCCAGCGCTATTTCGCTTACCTCGGCGAGCAGCTGGACCGCGGCTACTGACCCACCGCCAGGCCGGCGCGGATCGCTGCCAGGGCCGCCTTGTAGTAGGCCGCGCCTTCGCTGGACTGGGCGAAGGTGACGAACTCTTCCAGTTCCGGATCGGACAGGTTGCGATAGACGTGCAGCAGGGTGTTGTCCAGATCCTTGTCGATCTGCGTCATCAGCCGTTGGCGCTGGCCGTCGAGCAGCCCCTGGGCGGTAGCGCCACCGAGCAGGCCGGGAATCATCTGGCTGAGGCTGTCGGCCGCCACGCCGGCCAGGGCCAGGCTGATCTCCGCACCCGCTTCGCTGGCCGGCAGGGCCTGGGCCAGGTGACGGATCAGCAGGCGGCGGGTGGCATCGGCTTCGCTGAGCGGCAGGCCGTCGGCGTACTTGGCCAATTGGTCCGGGCGGGTGGCAAGCAGTTCGGCACTGACGATCTTGCGGCCCAGGGGCGATTCGAAGAAGCGCAGGGCCGGGGCCGGATCGGGGAGATTGGTGCGCAGGCTGCTTTCGGCGCGCTCGTCCATGGCACGGGCGGCGAAACGTCGGTTGCTGTTGTCGACCAGCGCTTGATACACCGCCGGCGGCAGGCTCTGGCTGTAGCGCGCCTGGGCGGCGCTCAGAGCATCGCTGAAATGCGCGCGCTGCTGCGGCCAGCCGGCTTTTTCATACAGCTCGGCATGGGTGTCGGCGCTGGCCGGCAGGCTCAGGAGCAACAGCAAGAAACAACACAACGCACGCATACGAACTCCTGTCTGGGGCGGCTATTTTCGGCAGCCAGGTGGAGCTTGTCGAGGTGTACGTGACACAGGGTAGAATCCGGCCATGACGACAGACATTTCCGATTCGTTGCTGAGCCGCATCATCGATGACCTTGCCGAATTCGGATGGTCGTTGCAAACCCAATTTGCCCCAACGTCTTTGACCCACCAACTGGCCGAGGAGTGCCGCCAGCGTATTGCTCAGGGCACCCTGGCGCCGGCTGGTACGGGGCGTGGGCATGCGGTAGCGGTGCGCGAAGGTACCCGCAGCGACCACATCCAGTGGCTCGAGGCGGGGCAGTCACCGGCGTGCGACGGGTACCTGCAGTTGCTCGACGAGCTGCGCGAAGCCATCAACCAGAGCCTTTACCTGGGCCTGGTGGACTACGAGAGCCACTTCGCCTTCTACCCACCGGGCGGCTTCTACCTCAAGCATCTGGATCGCTTCCGCGACGATGACCGCCGGGCGGTATCGGCGGTCTTGTACCTCAATGACGGCTGGCAGCCCGAAGACGGCGGCATGCTGCGCCTGTACCTGGCCGATGGGCAGGTACGCGACGTGCTGCCCGAGGCCGGCACGCTGGTGGTGTTCCTGTCTGCGGATATTCCCCACGAAGTGCTGCCGGCCAGCCGCGATCGCCTGTCCTTGACCGGCTGGTTCCGTCGCCGCGGTGATGGCGTGTTCTAACGCCAGAGTGCAGGCATGAAAAAGGGAGGCCGGACAGGCTGTGTGAAAACGTAGCGAGCGAAGGTCAGGCAAGGGCTAGGCGCCCCCGCAAACCGGCGAAAAAGCGCAGTTTACGTGGTGTAAATGAGCATTTTGAGCCGGTTTTTAACGCCGCATGGCCGAGCGCAGTAGTTTTCACACGGCCTGCGGAGCCTCCCTTTGTCGTTGCAGCGAATGGCCTAGAACAGCACGCGGCTGCGGATGGTGCCGTTGACCTGCTGGAGTTTTTCCAGGGCCAGGTCCGAGTAGTCGGCATCGACGTCGATGACCACGTAGCCGACCTTGTCGTTGGTCTGCAGGTACTGGCCGGAGATGTTGATGCCGTTGTCGGCGAACACCTTGTTGATCTCGCTCATCACGCCCGGCACGTTGGCGTGGATGTGCAGCAGGCGGTGCTTGCCCGGGTGTGCCGGCAGGGCCACTTCCGGGAAGTTGACCGACGACACCGAGGTGCCGTTGTCGCTGTACTTGACCAGCTTCTCGGCCACTTCCAGGCCGATATTGGCCTGGGCTTCGGCGGTGGAGCCGCCGATGTGCGGGGTCAGGATCACCCGATCCAGGCCGCGCAGCGGGCTTTCGAAGATATCGTCGTTGGACTTCGGCTCGACCGGGAACACGTCGATGGCGGCGCCGATCAGGTGTTCGTCCTTGATCGCCTGGGCCAGGTGCTCGAGCTCGACCACGGTGCCGCGGGCGGCGTTGATCAGGATGCCGCCCTTCTTCATGGCGCGAATTTCCGCCTCGCCGATCATCCACTGGGTGGACGGCAATTCCGGCACGTGCAGGGAAACGATGTCGCACAGGCCGAGCAGGTCATGCAGCTTGCCGATCTGCTGGGCGTTGCCCAGCGGCAGCTTGGTCACCGTGTCGTAGAAGAACACCTGCATCCCCAGGGCTTCGGCAAGTACCGAGAGCTGGGTGCCGATCGAGCCGTAGCCGACGATACCCAGCTTCTTGCCGCGGATTTCGAAGGAGTTGGCCGCCGATTTGATCCAGCCGCCACGGTGGCAGGAGGCGTTCTTCTCGGGGATGCCGCGCAGCAGCAGGATGGCCTGGGCCAGCACCAGCTCGGCGACCGAACGGGTATTGGAGTAGGGCGCGTTGAACACGGCGATGCCGCGCTCGCGGGCGGCGTCCAGGTCGACCTGGTTGGTGCCGATGCAGAAGCAGCCGACGGCGACCAGCCGCTTGGCGCAGTCGAAGATCTCTTCGGTCAGCTGGGTGCGCGAACGGATGCCGATGAAGTGCGCATCGGCGATCTTGGCCTTCAGCTCCTCGCCGGAGAGCGCGGTCTTGAGGTACTCGATGTTGGTGTAGCCGGACGCCTTCAGGGTGTCCACGGCATTTTGGTGGACGCCTTCGAGAAGAAGGAACTTGATCTTGCTCTTGTCGAGAGAGGTCGTGCTCATCGGAGTACCTGTTGCCCCACTAATTTAAGTGTCAGGAGAAGGATCGGCGCGCTCGCCAATCGGCCCGGCAAGTCGCTGTGCAGCGCGATTCGCGGGGTGCATATGCTAGCATGGCTTCCCTTTTCCTTGCTCGGGTGCGACCTGAACGGTTCTCAGGGCGACCATGAAAGTTTCGAGAGTTGCTATGACTGATCTCATGCCGATTGACGAACTCAGCACCCTGGTCGAGCCCGGCAAATTGCTGACCGACGCCGCCTCCCTGGAAACCTACGGCAAGGACTGGACCCGGCAATACGCGCCCGCGCCCAGCGCCATCGTGTTTCCCAAGACCATCGAGCAGGTGCAGGCCATCGTGCGCTGGGCCAATGCCCACAGGATCGGCCTGGTGCCGTCGGGCGGCCGCACTGGCCTGTCGGCGGCGGCGGTCGCTGCCAACGGCGAGGTGGTGGTGTCGTTCGACTACATGAACCAGATTGTCGATTTCGACGCCTCCAACCGCACCGTGGTCTGCCAGCCGGGCGTGGTCACCGGTGTGCTGCAGCAGTTCGCCGAAGACAACGGCCTGTATTACCCGGTGGATTTCGCCTCGAGCGGCTCCAGCCAGATCGGCGGCAACATCGGCACCAATGCCGGTGGCATCAAGGTGATTCGCTACGGCCTGACCCGCAACTGGGTGGCGGGCCTGAAGGTGGTCACCGGCACCGGCGAATTGCTCGAACTGAACAAGGACCTGATCAAGAACGCCACCGGCTACGACCTGCGCCAGCTATTCATCGGCGCCGAAGGCACCCTGGGCTTGGTGGTCGAGGCGACCATGCGCCTGGATCGGGCGCCGCGCAACCTCACCGCCATGGTGCTGGGCACGCCGGACTTCGACTCGATCATGCCGGTGCTGCACGCCTTCCAGGGCAAGCTCGACCTCACCGCCTTCGAGTTCTTCTCCGACAAGGGCCTGGCGCGGATCATGGCGCGCGGTGATGTGCCGTCGCCCTTCGACACCCGTTGCCCGTTCTATGCCCTGCTGGAGTTCGAAGCCAGCAGCGAGGAAGTGGCCAACGAGGCCCTCAGCACCTTCGAGCATTGCATCGAGCAGGGCTGGGTGCTGGACGGGGTGATGAGCCAGAGTCAGACCCAGCTGAAGAATCTGTGGAAGCTGCGCGAGTACCTGTCCGAGACCATCTCCCACCACACGCCCTACAAGAACGACATCTCCGTCACCGTCTCCAAGGTGCCGGCGTTCCTGCGCGACATCGACGCGGTCGTCGCCGAGCACTATCCCGACTACGAAGTGGTCTGGTACGGCCATATCGGCGATGGCAACCTGCACCTGAACATCCTCAAGCCCGAGCACATGGACAAGGAGGCGTTCTTCGCCTCGTGCGCGCGGGTCAACAAGTGGGTGTTCGAGATCGTCCAGCGCTACAACGGCTCGATCTCCGCCGAGCACGGTGTGGGCCTGGTCAAGCGCGACTACCTGCAATACAGCCGTTCAGCGGAGGAAATCGCCTGCATGAAGGCGATCAAGGCGGTCTTCGACCCCAACGGCATCATGAACCCGGGCAAGATCTTCGCCTGACCGACCCAGGCCTGCAAAAAACAACAGGAGCGACCATGAGCTACCAGCACCAGTACATCGATGGCACCCGCATTCACTTCCCGCTGGGCAAGGTGGTGTGCATCGGCCGTAACTACGCCGAGCATGCCAAGGAACTCGACAACCCGGTGCCGACCGAACCGCTGCTGTTCATCAAACCCGGCAGCTGTGTGGTGCCGCTGGAAGGCGGCTTCAGCATTCCCGACGATCGCGGCTCGGTGCATTACGAGGCGGAAATTGCCGTGCTGATCGGCAAGCCGTTGTCACGCACGCCCAATGAAGAAGAGGTGCTCGACGCCATCTCCGGGATCGCCCCGGCGCTGGATCTGACCCTGCGCGACGTGCAGAGCAGGCTCAAGGACAAGGGCCATCCTTGGGAAATCGCCAAGTCGTTCGACGGTGCCTGCGTGCTGGCGCCCTTCGTGCCGGGCGACGCCATCGCTGATCTGCGTGATATCGGCATCCGCCTGACCATCAATGGCGAAGTCCGCCAGGACGGCAGCAGCGCCGAGATGATCTTCCCGATCGTGCCGGTGATTCAGGAAATGGCCGGCCACTTCAACCTGCAACCCGGTGACGTGATCCTGACCGGCACGCCCGCTGGCGTCGGCCCGCTGAACAAAGGCGACGAGCTGGTGCTGGACCTGGTCGGTCACTCCAGCTTTGCCAGCCGGGTGCTGTGAGGCGGTAGCTGATTTTGTGGGAGTGGGCATGGCCGCGAATCGCGGGCATGGCCCGCTCCCACATTGGCTCACTTGGCATCCCAACCCTCCGCAGCCAATTAAGTTTCGCTTAAGCCGCCTTTAAGCCTCGCTTCAGCTGCGCGACTTAACCTGACCCCGTCATCTACAGATAGAGGGTCATCCCCATGAAAGCTCCCGTACTCGCACTGCTGCTCGCTCCGCTGTTCTCCACCGCCGCCCTGGCTGCCGGCTACACCGGCCCGGGTCAGGTCGCCCAGGTCACCACCGTCGAGCAGGCGCTGAAAGCCGGCGACGACACCCCGGTGGTGCTGCAAGGTCAGATCGTCAAGCGTCTGCAGGACGAGCTCTATGAGTTCAAGGACGCCACCGGCACCATCCATGTCGAGATCGACAACGAAGACTGGCCGCCGCAGGCGATCTCCGAGAAGGCCACCGTCAAGCTGACCGGTGAAGTCGACAAGGACCTGACCAGCCGTGAAATCGACGTCGATATCGTCGAACTGGTGAAATAACCGCCACGCTGTTAGCTTCCCGTCACCGCATTGAATGGCCGCCTCTCGACGCATCGAGGGGCGGCGTTGTCATTTCTGTCGTTGCATATGTGAGTCGCCATGGGCCGCCTGTTTTCGATCAAGGGATTACTTCTGTTGCTGGTGCTTGTCGTGCTGGTCGCGCTGGCCATCACGAGCCAGCAATTTCGCCTGTTTGAAAGGGCCTGGTTCAACGTCAGCCAGCCGGCCGAAGCGCCCGCCCATTCGCTGTGGCTGAGCGACTACCAGGTGGTGATCGAGGCGCAGCGCATCGAAGGGCTGGAAGACGACGTGTCGGCGCTGACCTACGATCCAGAGCGCAAAAGCCTGTTCACCGTGACCAACCAGCACCCCAAGCTGATCGAGCTGTCGCTCGATGGCAAGGTGCTGCGGCAGATCGAGCTGGTCGGTTTCGGCGACCCGGAAGCCGTCGAATACGTGGCCCCCGGGCGTTTCGTCATCGCTGACGAGCGCGCCCAGCGGCTGGTCAAGGTGCGCATCGATGATGACACCACCGCCATCGATGCCGCCGAAGGGCAGCAGATGTCGCTGGGCCTGGAAATGGGCACCAAGAACAAGGGCTTCGAAGGCCTGGCCTACGACCTGAAAGGCCAGCGGCTGTTCGTGGCCAAGGAGCGCGACCCCATGCGCATCTACGAAGTGCAGGGGTTTCCCAATCTCGATCCGGCCTCGCCGAACCCCGTGCAGATTCGCGACGACCGCAAACGCGATGCCGGCATCTTCGTGCGTGATCTCTCCAGCCTGCATTACGACAGCCTGACCGGCCACCTGCTGGCGCTGTCCGATGAGTCGCGCCTGGTCGTCGAGCTGGATGAAGCCGGCAAGCCGATCAGCAGCCTGTCGCTGCTGCAGGGGCAGCAGGGCCTGAAGAAATCGGTGCCGCAAGCCGAAGGCATCACCATGGATGATCAGGGCGTACTGTACATGACCAGCGAGCCCAACCTCTTCTATGTATTCAGCAAGGGTGGCAAGGCCGATTGAGGGGGCGCGCTGGTTAAGCGAGGCCAGGGCTGTTAGCTTCGCGGGTCGAACGGCGCTCCAGGTTGAGCGACGCTGTTTTTCTTCCATGGGTGAGCGGGTATGCGTCGTCTGATTTCTCTCAAGGTCTGGTTGCTGCTGCTGGTACTGATCGCGGCATTGCTGCTGGCTATCTGGGGGCAGGAGCTGCGGGTATTCGAGCGTGCCTGGTTCAACGTGCGACAGCCTGCGCAGGCGCCGGCCAATACGCTGTGGCTCGATGGCTATCAGGTGAGCCGTGAGGCCAAGGTGATCGACGGGCTGGTCGACGATGTGTCGGCGCTGACCTACGATCCGCTGCGCAAGAGCCTGTTCACCGTCACCAACCAGAATACCCGGCTGATCGAACTGTCACTCGACGGCAAGGTGCTGCGCGAGATCGGCCTGGTCGGCTTCGGCGACCCGGAGGCCGTGGAGTACGTTGCGCCAGGCGTCCTGGTGATCGCCGACGAGCGCCCGCAGCGCCTGGTCGAAGTCCGTATCGACGACGCCACTACCCAGGTCGACGCTGCCGACGGCCAGCAGCTGTCGCTGGGCCTGGAGATGGAGGCCAAGAACAAGGGCTTCGAGGGCCTGGCCTACGACCTGGCGGGCAAGCGCCTGTTCATTGCCAAGGAACGCGATCCGCTGCGTATTTACGAGGTGCATGGCTTCCCGCATCTCGATCCGCACAGCCCGTCGGCGATTCGCATCATCGATGACCGTGAGCGTGATGAAGGGCTGTTCGTGCGAGACCTGTCCAGCCTGCAATACCATGCCCGTACCGGCCACCTGCTGGCGCTGTCCGATGATTCGCGCCTGCTGGTGGAAATGGATACCAAGGGCGAGCCGATCAGCAGCCTGTCGCTGGTCGGCGGCCAGCAGGGGCTCAAGGAGTCCGTGCCGCAGGCCGAGGGTATCGCCATGGATGAGCAGGACGTGATCTACCTGATCAGCGAGCCCAACCTGTTCTACACCTTCGAAAAAAAGGCCAAGTGAGCGCTCACTTGACCTTTTCGGGTGCACCTTGAGCTTGGCACCTTCACGCTTTCGCCAGTAGCGAACGGCAACCGGGCATGGCCCCGTGACCCACTTGGCGCGCTGCCTCAGAACAGGTACTGCAGGCCCAGGCTATAGCTGGCCTGATCGCCATCAGCATGCCGCAGGCGTGTGTTGGCTTCGGCATAGACGGCGAACGCCTCGCCGATGGCCAATTGCGTGCCGAGACGCGCGCGGGCGAAGTGCTTGTCGTTTTCCCGACCGTTGCTCACCCGGCGTGCCGAGCCATCGGCCAGGCTGGTCACGGTGAAGTCCTCGCTCATGCCATCGCCCAGCTCCTCGATCCAGGTCAGGCTGGCATAAGGCTGCAGGCGCATCGCACGATCCAGCGCGAAGTTGCCGCGTACCTGCCAGCCGAGGCTCAACTCTGCCGAGTCGAAGCCTTCGTCCTCGAAGCGTAGCGCGGTGCGTTGCGTGGCCCTTTCGCTGAAACCGTCGAGTTTGTAGTGGCGGTAGTCGAGGCCCACCTGCGGGCCGGTACGCCAGTCGCCGAACGGCAGGTCATAGCCGCCCAGCAAGCCTGTGCCCCAGAACGTGGCATCGGTTTCGCCGGCAAGCTTCTGGTCGAGCAGCGCCGGGCCACCGGCATTGCCCTGGATGAACACCGAGCGATCCAGATCGAAGCGAGTACGGCCGGCGCTGAGGTCGGCACTCAGCCACAGCGGCCCGGCGTTGCTCAACAGCGCATACAGGCCAGCCTGCCAGGTATCGCTTGCAACCTTGCCGCCGTGTTGCAGGTCATCCTGGCCGCGGATGACGCTCAGCCCGGCACCGAGGTTCAGCCATTCGCTGAGTTGTGCATCGCCGAACAGGTAGGCAGTGGCCTGGCGGGAACGCTGATCCAGCGAACCGTCGAAGCCGCTACTGGGCTGCCACTGGCCTTCCACCCCGACACCGCCGTCGACGCTGCCGACCTCGCGTGGCATGGCGCGCAGGGTTTGCCTGCGACGTTCCAGCCGTTGCTGGTGGGTCTGCTGCTGGCGCTTCAGGGTGTCTTCCAGGGTGCCGAGCATGGCACCGCCAGATAGCGCCGAATAGCGCAGGTCGGTATTGGTGGCTTCCAGTACCAGGCGCGTCAGCAGGCGCGAGTAGTCACGCAGGCGTTGCGCGATGCGCTCTGCGCCGAAGGCGCCGGTCAGCACGGCCTCATTGTCGAGGGCCGGGTTATGCCAGGTCGCCCCACCGGCAATGGCTGGGTTGGTGGTCTGCTCATAACCGTCGAGGTCGCCGATCTGCCAATTGGTGGCCTCCACGAACAGCACCGCAATACCCAGGCCCTCGAAGCTCTCCGCGTCGCTGCAGCAGCCGGTGCCAGCGGGATAGGCGGCGTTGAGGCCGGGGTTGGTGTGCAGCTCGATGCCCAGCTCCTTGGCAATGCGTAGGGTATGTTCGCGCAGCGCCGCCAGTTCCGCTGTGGCGGCGCTGTCCGAGCCGGCATGGGCATACATCATGTCGCCGGTGATCAGGCTGTCGATGTTGATCATGCCGGTCAGGCGGGCGCGTGACTCGGCATCCAGGGAGGCGACGTAGGCGCGTGAGCCGCGCAGGCCTTCCTCCTCGGCACCGAAACCGATGAAGGTCACGCCATCCTCGAACGACAGGCCGGCCAGGTTGCGGGCGATTTCCGTCAGCACGCCAGCCCCCGAGGCGTTGTCGTCCAGGCCCTGCAGGGTAGGGCGGCCGAAGAAGGTGTCGAAGTGGGCGCCGACCACCAGGTTGTTACCGGTAATACCGGCGGCCTCGACGATCACGTTCTGCGAGCTGCGGTTGCCTGCCCAGGTGAAGTCCTGCCGGTAGCCGTCATAGCCGGACGCCGACAGGCGCTGTTCCATCCAGTCGGTCGCACCCGCGAAACTGGCGGTGCCACGGTAGCGGCCCGGGTAGTCGTTGATCAGCGTGTCGACGGTGCCACCGGCGTACTCGCCGTACTGGTAGGCCGTGGCCAGGGTGGGTAACAGCGTGCCTGCCAGGCCCATACCCAGGATGAGAGGTTTGATCACATCATGCTCCTTATGCTGTTTTTGTGTGGCATTCAGCGCAGAGCAGTATGTGGGCCGGAAATCCGAACCGGTAGGAAAATGCCGCAGTACAGAGGCGCAAGTGTCGCCTGCCTGTAAGTCACGGCGGATACCTGCCGCTGCGGCGCTGGCAGGCGTGAGCAACTATCTGGCAGGCCGGCACTCACTTGGTGCGCACCGGCAGATGGTGGGGCGGATGCGGGTCATCCGCCCGCGGAGTTCAGCGCTTGAGCGTCTTCACGCCTTCTGCGGTGCCGAGCAGCAGCAGGTCGGCCGGGCGGGCGGCGAACAGGCCGTTGGTGACCACGCCGACGATGGCGTTGATGTCCGCCTCCAGTTTCACCGGGTCGGTGATGCTCATGTTGTGCACGTCGAGGATCACGTTGCCGTTGTCGGTCAGCACGCCTTCACGGTACACCGGGTCGCCGCCCAGTTTGACCAGTTGGCGGGCCACATGGCTGCGCGCCATGGGGATCACTTCCACCGGCAGCGGGAATTCGCCGAGCACCGGTACCAGCTTGCTGCCGTCGGCGATGCAGATGAAGGTGCGTGCTACGGCCGCAACGATCTTCTCGCGGGTCAGGGCAGCGCCGCCGCCCTTGATCAGGTGCAGGCGCTCGTCACTCTCGTCGGCGCCGTCGACGTAGAACTCTAGGTCGCTGACGGTATTGAGTTCATACACCGGGATGCCATGGCCCTTGAGGCGCGCGGCGGTGGCTTCGGAGCTGGCCACGGCGCCGTCGAACTCCAGCTTTTGCTTGGCCAGGGCGTCGATGAAGCAGTTGGCGGTGGAGCCGGTGCCGACCCCAATCACGCTCTTGGCGTCGAGCTTGGGAAGGATGAAGTCGACGGCGGCCTGGGCCACGGCTTGTTTGAGCTGATCCTGGGTCATGCGGGTTCCACGAGAAGGAAGGAAACGAGGCCGGGATTATAGCCGGCAAAACCCCGGAATTCGTATGGTCGCTCGGCGGATGGCTAGGTTAGACTCGTCCGTTCCCCTCGAAGCCGCCTGCGATGCCCGCCATGCTCGAACAGTACGTCAAGAAGACCCTGACTTCCCGTGTCTATGACGTTGCCGTGGAAACCCCGCTGCAACCCGCTCGCCAACTTTCCGAACGCCTGGGCAATCAGATTCTGCTCAAGCGCGAGGATCTGCAGCCGGTGTACTCGTTCAAGATTCGTGGCGCTTACAACAAGCTCGCCCAGCTCTCGCCCGAAGAACTGGCCCGCGGCGTGGTCACCGCCTCGGCCGGCAACCATGCCCAGGGCCTGGCGCTGGCCGCCAAGCACATGGGCGTGAAGGCCACCATCGTCATGCCGCGCACCACGCCCGAGCTCAAGGTGCAGGGCGTGCGCTCGCGCGGTGGCAAGGCGGTGTTGCATGGCGATGCCTTCCCCGAGGCCCTGGCCTACTCGCTGAAACTGGTCGAGGAAAAAGGCCTGGTCTACGTGCACCCCTATGATGATCCCCACGTGATCGCCGGCCAGGGCACGGTGGCGATGGAAATTCTTCGCCAGCACCAGGGCCCGCTGCACGCGATCTTCGTACCCGTCGGCGGCGGCGGCCTGATTGCCGGTATCGCCGCCTACGTCAAATACCTGCACCCGGAAATCAAGGTCATTGGCGTCGAGCCGGATGATTCCAACTGCCTGCAGCAGGCACTGGCCGCCGGTGAGCGGGTGGTACTGCCGCAGGTCGGGCTGTTTGCCGACGGCGTGGCCGTGGCGCAGATCGGTCAGCACACCTTCGCGATCTGCAAGGATCATGTCGACGAGGTGATCACCGTCAGTACCGACGAGATCTGCGCGGCGATCAAGGACATCTACGACGATACCCGCTCGATCACCGAGCCCGCCGGCGCCCTGGCGGTGGCCGGCATCAAGAAGTACGTCGAGCGCGAAGGCATTACCGGCAAGACCCTGGTGGGTATCGACTCCGGTGCCAACGTCAACTTCGACCGCCTGCGCCATGTGGCCGAGCGTGCCGAACTGGGCGAGAAGCGCGAAGCGATCATCGCCGTGACCATCCCCGAGAAGCCGGGCAGCTTCAAGGCGTTCTGCGAGGCCATCGGCAAGCGGCAGATCACCGAGTTCAATTACCGCTACCACCAGGATGGCGAGGCGCACATTTTCGTTGGCGTGCAGACTCACCCGGAGAACGACCCGCGCGCGGCGCTGGTGGAAAACCTGCGCGGCCAGGGCTTCCCGGTGCTCGACCTGACCGACAACGAGCTGGCCAAGCTGCATATCCGCCACACCGTGGGCGGCCATGCGGCGGCGGTGCCGAACGAATGCGTGTTCCGCTTCGAATTCCCCGAGCGGCCCGGCGCGCTGTTCAACTTCCTCGACAAGCTGGGCGGGCGCTGGAACATCACCCTGTTCCACTACCGCAACCACGGCGCTGCCGATGGCCGGGTAATGGCTGCCCTGCAAGTGCCGGAAGACGAGCGCCACCTGTTGGCGCCGGCGCTGGACGAGATCGGCTATCCGTATTGGGATGAAACCGACAACCCGGCCTACAAGCTGTTTCTCGGCTAGTCGTTTCGCGTAACTGATCTTCCCGGGTATCGCGCTGCTCCACCCAGGCTACGCAGGTTTTCTATCGGTAGCCTGGCGTTGAGCGCAGCGATACCCAGGGCCTGAATCCATAAAAAACAAAGGAAACACCGTGATGGAGCATTATCTGCTGATCAGAGTCCTCCATGCGCTGCCCGGCATTCTCCTGCTGCTCGGCGTGCTGGCCCACGCCTTCATGCTCTGGAAAGCCTGGCGCGCTGGTGACAAGGCGGTGCTGCAACGCAAATTGCAGCGCACCCGCACCATCAGCCTGCCGGTGTTCGCCGTGCTGGCGCTGAGCCTGCCAATGACCGGCTGGTGGATGGTCAACCTGGCCGGCTGGCCACTGGGCCAGTTGTGGCTGCTGCTGGGCAGCAGCCTGTTTGCCGTGCTGATGATCGTCGGCCTGTTGCTGTTCGGCCGCCTGGGCGCCTGGCAGGCGCAGGCCGACGGCGCGGTGCCGGCCAAGTCGCTGCGCCTGGTGATGGTCTACGCCGCGCTGATCGTGGTGCTGCTGGTGGTGACCATGGCGGTGATGGCCGCCAAACCGATCTGATCACCCGTGCGTTGGTCTGGCCGGGCGTAGCCAGGCCAAGGCCAGTAGCAGGTAGATCAACGAGCCTCCCCAGTACAGCCAGGCGAAGCCGTTGTTCAACCCGATCAACAAGTAGGCAAATAGTGGGCCCAGCGCGGCGCCGAGATCCTGGGCTATCGAGTAACGCGTCATGAAAGCGACCACGTTGCCGGTACTGGCGACATCGCTGGCGAGTGCGTCCGAGAGCGTGGTCAGTGCAGTCGCCAGCAACATCACCACGACGGTCACGGCAATCCAGGCTGCCAATGGCAGGCCGCTGGCCATCAGGCCAAAGCTCGCCGCGGCGCCCGCCAGTGTCCATCCGTAGAGCCGTGAGCGACCTCCTGGGCGATCGGACCAGGCGCCGACACGCTTGCCCAACCAGGGTTCCCAGGACCAGCGCAGCGCTTGCAGGAAGCCGGACAGCGCGGTGGCGCCGAGCAGCAGGCCGAATAAATCGAGTTCGTTGCCGTAGAAATGGGCGATCAGGGCACTCAGCGTTGCGGCCAGTACACCCTGAATCAACAAGGCGACGCTAAAACCGTTGATCAGGACTGCGTGGACCCCGGTCGCCGGCCCCGCGCCATGTGCGGTGATGGTGCTTTTTGCAGGTGCGATCTGTTGGGCGCCGTACCCGGCTGGCAGGTGAAAATAGCGCAGCAGCAGCGGCAGGCCCAGCAGGGCCATGGCGGTAAAACTCAATGCCAGCGCGGGTAATCCGTAGAGCGGAACCAGCAGTCCGCCAAGTAGCATCCCCGCGAGGCTGCCAAGCCGATAGAGGCCGTTGTACAGGCCCATTGCCTGGCCTCGCGACTGGCCGTTCGAGCAGTAGACCACCGCCGACAGACCACCAATGCGAAAGAATGACCAGCCGACCCCCCAGGCTGCGCGCAATACAAGCCAGGCGATAAAGCCTTGGGCGATACCATAGCCCAGGGTCGTGGTCGCACCGATTGCGGTGGCCAGCAGCAATCCCGTGCGCAGGCTGATGCGCTGGTAAAGCCAGCCGATCATTGGGTTGAACGGTAGACGAATCAGCCGGTTTACCGACAGCAGTACACCAACCTGCCAGAGCGCATCGAGGCCCACGTCGCGCCAGTAGACCGGTAGCGCGATATACAGCATGGAGTCGCCAGCCAGGCAAAGCGCTGTAGCCAGCGCGACGACCACGAGTGGCCGCGAGGCCGGCTGATCGACGGTGTGCGGCATGAAGCTCCTGAGGCGCTTTGGGGCCTGTTTGAGGTCGATACTCGGCGCGTCAGTCGCGCAGCGACATGATCGGCCAGTTGCGGTCCTCTGCCTCGGCCATCAGCTTGGGATCCGGGTCGACGGCAACCGGATAGCTGACCTGCTCGAGCAGCGGCAGGTCGTTCATCGAGTCGCTGTAGAAGGTCGAGCGTTCCAGGGTGAAGCCGTTTTCCTGCATCCAGCGGTTGAGGCGGGTGACTTTGCCTTCCTTGAAGCAGGGCACGTCGGTGGTGCGCCCGGTGTAGCGGCCGTCGACCATTTCGCATTCGGTGGCCAGCAGGGTGTCGACGCCCAGCCGTGCCGCGATTGGCGCCGTCACGAAGCGGTTGGTGGCGGTGATGATCACCAGCTTGTCGCCAGCGGCGCGGTGCCTGTCGAGCAGCGCCAGGGCCTTGGGCAGAATGATCGGTTCGATGCAGTCGGCCATGAATTCGCGGTGCCAGGCATCGAGCTGGGCCATCTCGGTGCGGCCGAAGATATCCAGGGTGAAGTTCAGGTAGTCGGTGATGTTCAGGCGCCCGGCCAGGTAGTCCTGGTAGAAGGCATCGTTGCGCGCCTTGTAGGTGGCGCCGTCGAGGATCCCGCGTTCGCACAGCCAGTCGCCCCAGGCATGGTCGCTGTCGCCGCCAAGCAGGGTGTTGTCGAGATCGAATAAAGCCAAGCGCACGGAATCACCTCTTCATACAGGGCCAGGGAGGCGGCCAGAATAGCGGCTTTGCCGGCCTGGGGAAAACCGCGCGACGGGCCGCCGCGCCGTACCACCCGAGCGCGTTGCCGCTGTCGCGAGCTTTATGGAACAATGCGGTGACATGCGTTTACGAGGTTGTGTGCCGTGATCGATCCTGATGGTTTTCGCCCCAACGTCGGCATCATTCTCACCAATGATGTTGGCCAGGTGCTTTGGGCGCGTCGAATTAACCAGGATGCCTGGCAGTTCCCGCAAGGCGGTATCAACGACCGCGAGTCGCCGGAAGAAGCGTTGTACCGCGAACTGAACGAAGAAGTGGGCCTGGAAGAGCAGGACGTGAAAATTCTCGCCTGCACCCGGGGCTGGTTGAGGTATCGTCTGCCGCAGCGCCTGGTGCGCACCCACAGCCAGCCGCTGTGCATCGGCCAGAAACAGAAGTGGTTCCTGCTGCGCCTGACCTCCGACGAGCAACGGGTGCGTATGGACCTGACCGGCAAGCCGGAGTTCGACGGCTGGCGCTGGGTCAGTTATTGGTATCCGTTGGGGCAGGTGGTTACATTCAAGCGCGAAGTCTACCGTCGCGCACTCAAGGAACTCGCACCGCGCCTGTTGGCGCGGGATTAGGCAGGTCAGCATGCTCAACACGCTGCGCAAGATCGTCCAGGAAGTGAATGCCGCCAAGGATCTCAAGGCGGCGCTGGGCATCATCGTGCAGCGCGTCAAGGAGACCATGGGCACCCAGGTGTGCTCGGTCTACCTGCTTGACCCGGAGACCAACCGTTTCGTGCTGATGGCCACCGACGGCCTCAACAAACGCTCGATCGGCAAGGTCAGCATGGCCCCCAACGAGGGCCTGGTCGGCCTGGTCGGCACCCGCGAAGAGCCGCTGAACCTCGAAAACGCCTCCGAACACCCCCGTTACCGCTACTTCGCCGAAACCGGCGAGGAGCGCTATGCCTCCTTCCTCGGCTCACCGATCATCCACCACCGTCGGGTGATGGGCGTGCTCGTGGTGCAGCAGAAGGAGCGCCGCCAGTTCGACGAAGGCGAGGAAGCCTTCCTGGTCACCATGAGCGCCCAGCTCGCCGGGGTTATTGCCCATGCCGAGGCCACCGGTTCGATCCGTGGCCTGGGCAAGCAGGGCAAGGGCATCCAGGAGGCCAAGTTCATCGGCGTGCCGGGCTCGCCCGGTGCGGCGGTGGGTACCGCCGTGGTGGTGCTGCCGCCGGCTGATCTTGAGGTGGTGCCGGACAAGAGCATCGACGACATCGATGCCGAGTTGAAACTGTTCCAGAGCGCCCTGGAGGGTGTGCGCGCCGACATGCGCAACCTCTCCGAGCGCATGGCGACCCAGCTGCGCCCGGAAGAGCGTGCGCTGTTCGACGTCTACCAGATGATGCTCGAAGACGCGGCCCTCGGTAACGAGGTGGTCAATGTCATCAAGACCGGCCAGTGGGCCCAGGGCGCCCTGCGCCACGTGGTCAGCGAGCACATCAACCGTTTCGAACTGATGGACGACGCCTACCTGCGCGAGCGCGCCTCGGATGTCCGTGACCTGGGCCGTCGCCTGCTCGCCTACCTGCAGCAGGCCCGTCAGCAGACCCTGGTGTATCCGGACAACTGCATCCTGGTCGCCGAGGAACTGTCGCCGGCCATGCTCGGCGAGGTGCCGGAAGGCAAGCTGGTCGGCCTGGTGTCGGTGCAGGGCTCGGGCAACTCCCACGTGGCGATCTTCGCCCGGGCCATGGGCATTCCCACGGTGATGGGCGCGGTCGAGCTGCCGTACTCGAAGATCGACGGCATCCAGCTGATCGTCGATGGCTACCACGGCGAGGTGTTCACCAACCCCAGCGAGATCCTGCGCAAGCAGTATGCCGAGGTGGTCGAGGAAGACCGCCAGCTCACCAAGGGCCTCGACGCCCTGCGCGCGCTGCCCTGCGAGACGCTCGACGGCCACCACATGCCGCTGTGGGTCAACACCGGCCTGCTCGCCGATGTGGTGCGCGCCCAGGAGCGCGGTGCCGAGGGCGTTGGCCTGTACCGCACCGAAGTGCCGTTCATGATCAAGGACCGCTTCCCCAGCGAGAAGGAACAGCTGGCCATCTACCGCGAACAGCTGGCCGCCTTCCATCCGCTGCCGGTGACCATGCGCACCCTGGACGTCGGCGGCGACAAGGGCTTGAGCTACTTCCCGATCAAGGAAGAGAACCCCTTCCTGGGCTGGCGCGGCATCCGCGTGACCCTCGACCACCCGGAAATCTTCCTGGTGCAGGTGCGCGCCATGCTCAAGGCCAGCGAGGGCCTGAACAACCTGCGCATCCTGCTGCCGATGATTTCCGGCATCCAGGAGCTGGAAGAATCCCTGCACCTGATCCATCGCGCCTGGGGCGAGGTGCGCGACGAAGGCACCGATGTGCCGCTGCCGCCGATCGGGGTGATGATCGAGATTCCCGCGGCGGTCTACCAGACCCGTGACCTGGCCCGCCAGGTGGACTTCCTGTCCGTGGGCTCCAACGACCTGACCCAGTACCTGCTGGCGGTGGACCGCAATAACCCGCGGGTGGCCGACCTCTACGACTTCCTGCATCCAGCCGTGCTGCAGGCGCTGACCAAGGTGGTCGAGGACTCCCACGCCGAAGGCAAGCCGGTGAGCATCTGCGGCGAGATGGCCGGCGACCCCAGCGCGGCCGTGCTGCTGATGGCGATGGGCTTCGACAGCCTGTCGATGAACGCCACCAACCTGCCCAAGGTGAAGTGGCTGCTGCGCCAGATCAGCCTGAGCAAGGCCAAGGAGCTGCTTGGCCAGGCCATGCGCATCGACAACCCGCAGGTTATCCACAGCACCCTGCAACTGGCCCTGCGCAATCTGGGCCTGGGCCGGATGATCAACCCGGCGTCGGGGATTCAGGCGTAGCGGCTAGACCAGTCGCTTAGCGCTGTGGGAGCGCGCCATGCGCGCGACAGTGTCGCCGGCATGGGGCTCTGTCCCCTCGCACAAACCGGGTCACGCCGAGTCTAGCGCTCGAAGCGCACCTCACCAACCGATGTCCCTTCAGGGCCGAAACTGCGCTCGATAATCCGCCGCCTTCCATCGGCGTAGGTGTACAGCAGGGTACTGGCGCGGGTGCCATAGCTCGGGCTGGCGATAAATACGCTACCGAGCAGGCGCTCCAGATCCAGGCCCACGCCGGTATCCGGCAGCGCCGCGTCGTCAGGCCTTCCGGGGTCAGCCAGCAGCGCGAATAGCGACGCTTCATCGGCTGTCTCGAGGGCATCGGCGAGTGCAGCCTTGGCCTGCTGCAGTTTTGGCCACGGCGTATCCCGGTCGGCATTGGAAACACCATGGATACCGGGCGGTAGCGCCTGGGCCTGGCCGCTGTGCGAATTGAAATGCCACAGCACCTGGCTATCGCCGACCAGCAGGTTGAAGCCGCTGTATTCCGCCGCCTCGCGGCGCAGCTCGTTCAGAAAAACTTCGGGGCTCTGGTTTGCCTGCAGAAAGCGCAGCGCCAGCTCGCCGCGTGAGCGTGAGCCCTGCGCAGCCCGCGGGTCACGGATATTGGTGAGGGCGGCAAAGCGGCCAGCGCGGCCGATGCCCAGCCAGGTGCCGCCAGCCTGCAGGTCGCGCCCGGCGATCAGGCCGGGCATCTGCGGCCACTCGGCCATGGCGGCGGTCGGTCGGGCATGGAACTCATCGCGATTGGCGGCGACCAGTAGCGGCAGGGCGTGGCCGGGGCGCCAGGCGAGAACGATCAGGCACATGCTTATTGCAGCCTGCTGCGCACGCCATCGGCGTCGAGGATTTCGCCAACATGCAAGGCGGCCTTGCGCGCCCCTGCGCCCATGCCGAGCTCCATCAGAATGCGCTGTTCGACCTGGGAAAGGCCGCCTTCCAGCCGCTCCAGCGGCTGGATCAACAGCTTGGGTGCGGCATTGAGAAAGGCCAGGCGCTTGGGCATCAGGCTCTGCACCGCCGCCTTGATCATGCGGTCGGCGATACTGAACTCGGCCACCAGCAGGCGTTGATTGCTGAAGGGCGGGTCAGCCTCGAGTATTGCTACACGAGCGCTTTCCAGGTGGGTGAGGTGCAAATGGTTGCAGGCGATGCGCAGGTAAAAGGTATTGGCCACGGTGCAACTCGCTTGCTTGGGGAGCCTTCACTCTACGCAAAGCATCCCGTGGCATCCATCGCCAAAAGTAGAGGCTGCGGGCTGCTTCCGTTACCATGCCGCATCGCTTCGCAGAGCACAGCATGATCTTCCTTCTCTACATACTGCTCGGTGCCGCCGCAGGCCTGCTGGCCGGGCTGTTTGGCGTCGGTGGCGGCATGATCATCGTGCCGGTACTGATCTTCGCCTTCACGGCTCAGGGCTTCGACGCCTCGGTGCTGACCCATATGGCGGTAGGCACCTCGCTGGCGACCATTCTGTTCACCTCGATCAACGCCGTGCGTGAGCACCATAGCCGCGGCGCGGTACGCTGGGGGCTGTTCATCTGGCTGACCGTGGGTATCGTGCTGGGCTCGGCACTTGGCGCGCTGACGGCCGAGTCCATCGACGGCCTGGTGCTGCAGAAGATCATTGGTGTGTTCGCCCTGTGCGTGGCGCTGCAGCTGGCGCTGGACCTCAAGCCCAAGGCCAGCCGCGAGGTGCCGGGCAAGGCCGGGCTGAGTGCGGCCGGTGGCGTGATCGGCTGGGCTTCGGCGATCATCGGCATTGGCGGTGGTTCGCTGACCGTACCCTTCCTGACCTGGCGTGGTGTGTCCGTGCAGCAGGCGGTGGCGACCTCGTCGGCCTGTGGCTGGCCGATCGCCGCCGCCGGCGCCCTGAGTTATCTGTGGCTGGGCTGGGGCGACGCGCGTCTACCGGACTGGAGCCTGGGTTATGTGTACCTGCCGGCGCTGCTGGGCATCGCGCTGACCAGTGTGTTCTTCGCGCGCACCGGTGCGCGACTGGCCCATCGCCTGTCGCCGCGGGTGCTCAAGCGCCTGTTCGCGCTGTTGCTGTTTATCGTCGGCCTGAATTTTCTGTTGTGAGGAATCCTGATGCTGCCTTACCCGAATATTGACCCGGTCGCCCTCGACCTGGGCTTCCTGCAGATTCACTGGTACGGCCTGATGTATCTGGTCGGCATCGGTGGTGCCTGGTTCCTTGCCTCGCGGCGCCTGCACGCCTTCGACCCGACCTGGAGCAAGGAGAAACTCTCCGACCTGGTGTTCTGGGTGGCGATGGGCGTGATCGTCGGCGGTCGTCTGGGCTATGTGCTGTTCTACGACCTGCCGGCCTATATCGCCAACCCGCTGTTGATTCTCGAAGTGTGGAAGGGCGGCATGTCGTTCCACGGCGGCCTGATCGGCGTGATGCTGGCCACCCTGTGGTTCGCCAGGCGCAACGGCAAGAGCTTCTTCGAACTGATGGATTTCATCGCCCCGCTGGTGCCGATCGGCCTGGGCGCCGGGCGTATCGGCAACTTCATCAATGCCGAGCTGTGGGGCAAGGTTACCGACGTGCCCTGGGCCATGGTCTTCCCGACCGGCGGGCCGGAGCCGCGCCACCCCTCGCAGCTGTACCAGTTCGCCCTGGAAGGCGTGGCACTGTTCGTCATCCTGTGGGTCTACTCGCGCAAACCGCGCCCGACCATGGCGGTCTCCGGCCTGTTCGCGGTGTGCTACGGCATCTTCCGCTTCATCGTCGAGTTCGTCCGCGTGCCGGACGCCCAGCTCGGTTACCTGGCGTGGGGCTGGCTGACCATGGGCCAGGTGCTGTGCGTGCCGATGATCCTCGCCGGCCTGGGCCTGATGGTCTACGCCTACAAGCGCCAACCGGTAGCGGAGGTGGCACGATGAAACAGTACCTCGACCTGATGCGCCAGGTGCGCGACAACGGCACCTTCAAGCCAGACCGTACCGGCACCGGCACCTACAGCGTGTTCGCCCACCAGATGCGCTTCGACCTGGCTGACGGCTTCCCCCTGGTGACCACCAAGAAGTGCCACCTCAAGTCGATCATTCACGAATTGCTGTGGTTCCTGCAGGGCGACACCAACATCAAGTACCTGAAGGACAACGGCGTACGCATCTGGGACGAGTGGGCCGACGAGAACGGCGACCTCGGCCCGGTGTACGGCTACCAGTGGCGCAACTGGCCGGCGCCGAACGGCGAGTCGGTCGACCAGATCAGCAAGCTGATCGAGATGATCAAGAAGAACCCGGACTCGCGCCGCCTGATCGTCTCGGCCTGGAACCCGGCGCTGGTCGAGCAGATGGCCCTGCCGCCATGCCACGCGCTGTTCCAGTTCTACGTGGCCGACGGCAAGCTGAGCTGCCAGTTGTACCAGCGCTCGGCCGATATCTTCCTCGGCGTGCCGTTCAACATCGCCAGCTATGCGCTGCTGACGCTGATGGTCGCGCAGGTCTGTGGCCTGCAGCCGGGCGAGTTCATCTGGACCGGCGGCGACTGCCACCTGTACGCCAACCACCTGGAGCAGGCCGACCTGCAGCTGACCCGCGAGCCGCTGCCGCTGCCGACCATGAAGCTCAACCCCGAGGTGAAGGACCTGTTCGCCTTCAGGTTCGAGGACTTCGAACTGGTCGGCTACCAGGCGCACCCGCATATCAAGGCGCCGGTGGCGGTTTGAGCTTGTTCCTGGGTATCGCTGCGCTCAACCGCAGGCTACGCAAAGCAAAACCGTAGCCTGGGTTAGCCGAAGGCGTAACCCGGGGATCAAGCGCTCACTTTCCTAGCGAAAAACGCTCGGCGATTTCCTCGACGAGCTCGCTCGGCCCGCTGAGCTTCCACTCGAACCAGTTATCCCACTCCAGCCTCAGCTCATCCAGGCCCCGGCGCAGCCGGTAGCTGTCGTAATCGATACCCTTGTCGAACGCCATCGGGCTGTACTGGGCGACCTGCCGCCAGCCGTCGGCCTTGAGGCTGTCCAGAATCCGGTTGCCGACCTCGGTGTCGATATTCTCCAGGGTGAGGTGAGCAGCCGTATCCGCCGGCTGCCGCTCAAGGCGACGGCGTTCCAGCCAATGGCGAAGTCTGGTTATCCGCCCACTCATAGTGATTGCCCCTTGCCCAGCCCCTCGGCCAGGTGGTCGATCAGCACCCGCAGTTTGGGCGGCAGGTGGCGGGTCGGGTGGTAGAGAATCCATGCGGTGCCCTGGTAGGAGCCGGTGTAGCGCCATTGCGGCAACACCCGCAGCAGCTCGCCGCTGGCCAGTGCCGCCGCGGCGGTGAAGTGCGGCAGGCAGGTGATGCCCAGGTGGCCGAGCGCGGCGTTGAGGCGCACTTCGCTGTGGTTGCTGGCGAAGCGGCCGCTGACCGGCACCACGCATTGCTCCGGCCCGTTGCTGAAATGCCAGCGGTGGTCGTCCGGCGTTTCGTCCAGGTACAGGCAGGCATGGCGCACCAGCTCGCTGGGGTGTTGGGGTGTGCCATGACGCTGCAGGTAGGTGGGGCTGGCGCACAACAGCTGCTGGACATTGCACAGCGGCCGACCGGCCAGGGTTGGCGGCGGTTGGTCGGTGATGCTCACCAGCAGGTCGAACTGCTCGCTGATCAGATCCGGGCTGCGGTCGCTGAGGTTGAGGCTGACGTCCACCTCCGGGTAGCGCTGCAGAAAATCCTCAATCAGCGGCATCACCAGAAAGCGCCCGAAGGCTTTGGGCACGCTCAGGCGCACTCGGCCGCGCGGTTGGCTCATCAGCCGTTCACCGACATCCAGGGCAGCCTGGGCGGCGTCGAGCATGTCCTTGCAGCGCTCGAACACTTCGCTGCCGGCTTCGCTCAGGCGCAGGCGCCGCGTGGTGCGCTCCAGCAGGCGAATGCCAAGTGCCTGCTCGAGATGGGCGATCTGCCGGCTCACCGCCGACGCCGTGCTGCCCTGCTGGCGGGCCGCGGCAGAGAAGCTGCCGGTCTCGACCACGCGCACGAAGATGGCCAGATAGGGAAGCAGTTGTGGTGTGAGATTCGTGCGCATGGGGAACAGGTCTTGTTCGGGGTTGGTGGATTATCACGCCGAGGGACGCAATGGACAATGCGCTCCTTACCGATCGCAGGAAGTACCCCCTATGTCCACCCTGGTTAGCCGTTCCCCTTCGCGCCTGCTGCAGGCCAGTGATGTGCTGTTGCTGCTGGTCGCCATGGTCTGGGGCACCAGTTACGGTGTGGCCAAGGAAGCCCTGGTGTTCTACCCGGTGCTGGGCTTTCTCGCCGTGCGCTTCTGCCTGACTTTCTTGATCCTGCTGCCGCAGCTGCGCGGAGCGGGGCGCCAGGCCTGGGCGCCGGGGATTCCGCTCGGCGGCGTGATGCTGGCGATCTTCCTGTGCGAAACCTATGGCGTGCTGCACACCTCGGCCAGCAACGCGGCATTCCTGATCAGCCTGTGCGTGGTCATCACGCCCTTCGTGGAATGGTTGATGTTCGACCGCAGGCCTGACTCGCGCTTGCTGCCGGCGGTTGCGCTGTCGTTGTTCGGCACCTGGCTGCTCAGCGGCGGCGTCGACCTGCAATTCAACCTCGGCGACGGCCTGATGCTGATGGCAGCGCTGTTGCGCGCCGTGCTGGTATGCCTGACCGGGCGGCTGACCGCCCATACCCAGGTACCGGCCCTGGCGCTGACCGCGGTGCAGACCGGGGTGATCGGTATTGGCTGCCTACTGCTCGGCGTGATCGTTCTGCCGGGCGGCCTGCCGGCCCTGCCGACAGCGCCGGCGTTCTGGATCGGCACCCTGTACCTGGTGCTGTTCGCCACCCTGTTCGCGTTCTTCGTGCAGAACTACGCACTGCGCCGCAGCAGCCCGACCCGGGTGTCGCTGTTGATGGGCAGCGAACCGCTGTTCGGTGCGCTGTTCGCGGTACTCTGGCTCAGCGAGCAACTGAGCGTGCAGGCGTGGATCGGTGGCTTGCTGATCGTCGCGGCGACGCTGTGGACGAGCCTGCTCAGGCGTTGAGTTGTGGTGGTTATTTCGTGGTGGAAGGATGAAGCGTCTTCCACCCTACAGGGCGATACCCACAAATTGTCGCGCGCATGGCGCGCTCCCACAGTTAAACGCCATTGCCAGGATGCAGGTGGATGGCCAACCACAGCGCGCCGTCGCTGGTGCGTTCCACGCGGTGCGGTGTGCCGGCGGGCAGGAACAGGTGATCGCCGGCGGTGAGCTCGAGCGCTTCGCCAGCCACCGTCATGCGCGCCTCGCCGCGGGCCAGCAGTACCCATTCATCCTGCTCCTGCACATAGTCCACTGACTCGATACGTGACGAGCTGAGGATCCGTTCGATCTGCAGGTTGCGATGGCTCAGCAGGGTGTCGAAGCGCTCGCCCTGGGCGGGCGGCTCG
Organism: Pseudomonas sp. G34; assembly: GCF_031119625.1. GTDB lineage: Bacteria > Pseudomonadota > Gammaproteobacteria > Pseudomonadales > Pseudomonadaceae > Aquipseudomonas. The sequence goes on along the minus strand of NZ_JAVHZV010000010.1, from coordinate 8,970 downwards.
CTGGCGTGGAACAGGTTGGCAACGGGCATGTTCGAGGCTCGCGGTCAGGGGTCAGCGGCGGCCGGGTTTGGGCGCGCCAGCGACCAGCAGGTGGTGGTGTTCGCGGCAATAAAGCTCTTCGTACCAGCCGTAGTGCGGGTCGTTGCAGTGGCCATGTTGCACCGACGGCGGTAGTTGGCTCAGGTCGCTCTTGAAGTCCTCGCGCAGGGCGGCGAACAGCGAGTCCGGCTGTGGCCAGCCGGCGCGATGGGGCGCCTGGCCGAGGCTGTTGCCCAAGCGCAGCTCGCGCTCGAGGACGGCGGCCAGTTCGCTGCACAGGCTCATTTCGCGCTCGGCGCCGCATCGATTTCCCTGGCCAAACGCTCGACCTGTTCCAGCCGCTCGACCTGATCGAGACGCGCGCCGGGGTTCAGGGACGACCATTCCGGCCGGGCCCGGGCGATACGCAGCGCGCCCGGTAGCTTGCCTTCGCGCCACTGGGTTTCTTGCAGGGCATCGAGGCGCACCGCTTCCACCGCCGCGTGGCCGCGATTATCCAGGGCCTGCAGCAGGTGTTGCTGGCGCAGCGCGAGCAGGCGCAACACGGCATCGTCGACGGTCAGTTCACGCTGGCCCTGCAGCTTGCCCTTGATGCGCGAGCCATAGTTGCGCAGGGTCTGCGCACCGCCACCGAGCAGCGCGCCGGCCAGCGCTGCGGTGCCCAGGGTCAGGCCGCCGACCAGCAGGTCGACGCCCGCCCCGGCGGCTGCCCCGGCTGCGGCGCCGCCGCCCAGGCGAATGCCCAGTTGCTTGATGGTTTCCGGGTTGAACAGGTCATCGCCCCAGCGGCCGTCGAGCAGGGGCAGGTCGTCGGCGCGGGCATCTTCGCGGCGGAAGGCATACAGGCGCAGCAGCGCTTCCACGCAGCGCTGTTCACGCTGGCGCACCTCGGCGCGCAACTCCTCGATGGCGCTTTTTTCCAACTCAGGCTGGTTGGCGACGCTGCGCCGGCAGGCGGCGCAGTCGACCAGCAGCTCGGCGATCAGGCGCTTGGCGCTGCGGTGGCGGGCCACGCGCTGGGCTTCGTGGTCGTCGATCAGGCGTTGCAGTTGCGGACGCGATTTCTCGTGCATCAGCGCCAGGCTCTCGTACAGCCGGCGCTCACCATCGAGCGGCGGCGCCACGCTGTCGAAACGCACCAGGGCGTGCAGCCCCAAGCGCGCCAGGGCCTCGCGCCAGTCGTCTTCACGGTGATTGGCGCTGGCCACGAAGTTCATTACCGGCAGCAGCGGTCGGCCACACATGGCCAGCACGTTCAGCTCGTCACGGTACTTGGCCAGCACCGGCTCGCGGGCGTCGATCACGTACAGGCCGGCGTCCGAGGCCTGCAACTGACGCAGCACCTTGGCTTCCTGCTCGAAGCGCTGGCGCGCCTCGCTGCCTTCCATGAAGCGCGCCAGCCGCGCCGGGCCGTCGAGGCGCTCGCCGGGGCGATCCAGCCTGTCGAGGTAGTCGAGCAGGGCAATGGCATCCTCCAGGCCCGGCGTGTCGTACAGCTCCAGCAGCGCCTGACCGTCCACCGACAGGCGCGCGCCTTCGACGTGGCGGGTGGTGCTGGGGCGATGGGACACCTCGCCAAAGCCGACGTCACGGGTCAGGGTGCGCAGCAGCGAGGTCTTGCCGACGTTGGTGTGGCCGACCACGGCGAGCTTCAACGGCTGGCTCATGGGCGATAACCCCCGGCAAACGGCCCATTCGCGCGACGGTTGGTATCAGTCATGGCCAGTCTCCAGCCAGGTCAGGGGCGAGCTTTCGCGGTGGGCCAGTTGCAGTTCGTCCAGCGCCCTGTGCCAGTCGCCAAGGCGCTCGCTGTCGAGGGTTTCCCCCTGGGGCGGCTGCAGCAGCCAGATACGGGTTGCGCCGGCGCAACGGGCCAGCTCGGCGAGCAGCGCCAGGCTGCCGCGGTCCGGTGAGCGCCGCGGGTCACAGGCGATGGCCAGGCGCGCGGGCGGAAAACGGGTGAGTTGGTCGAGTAATTGGCGGCGCTGCTCGCGGCTGTCGATGATCCCGGCGTCGGCTACCGACTTGGGCAGCACCGGCGGCCAGGGGCGCCGGTCATCCAGCTCGATGGCGACCAGCAGTGCGCCGCTGCTGGTGTCGACGCCAGCAGCGGCCTGCACCTGATAAAGCTGCGCCGGCTCGGCGTCGCATACGCCCAGGCGTTCGCTGTTGGGCTGCAGGCGCTCGCGCAGCAGGTCGTAACCGGGCAGGTCGACATCCAGCTGCAACGTGGCAACGCCAGCGCGCCAGCGCCACAGGCACAGCAGCCCCAGTAACAGGCGTGGCAGTACCCCGTAGAGCACCAGCACGCCGATCAGCCAGCCGGCCCAGGCATGGCGAGCGGCCTCCAGGGGCAGCGGGCTGTCGCCGCTGGCGCGGATGGTGGCGGCATCGGGTACCGGAAAGCCGAGCAGGCCAGGCAGCGCGCCCAAGGCCTGGGTGAGGGCAACGAAGGTGTCGCCGCCGAGCAGGGTGGTTTCCCAGACGAAGCCGTAGCGGCGGGTGGACAGCAGCGCCAGCAGCATCAGCAGCGCGGTGCTCAGCGCCACCAGCCAGAGGCCGTGCACGGCCATGCCGACCAGCCAGCGATTGAGGCGCTGGCGGCGCAGCAGCAGCACCAGCGCAGGGCCGGTGTGCAGCGCGCTGGCGTCGCGGGCCAGCTTCTCGCTGAGCCACAGCCACAGGCGCCCGAGCACCGCACCATGGCCGCCGCCAAACAGCAGGCCGAGCAGCCAGCCGAGCAGCATCAGAAGATGCAGGCCGAGCAGGCTGCCCAGGGCCCAGAACACGTTGACCGGCGTTTGCCCGTCGCCCAGGGCGGCTACCGCCAGGCCGGCGCCGCTGGCCAGGGCCAGCAGGCCGAGCAGCAGCAGGGCCAGGCGCGCACCCTGTAGCCAGTGGCGCTGCGCCTGCACCTGGCCATCGCGTTCGGCCAGGTGCAGGGCACGCTGTTCGATGCGGGTGGCCAGGTCGCCGCCGACTGCCTGGGCACGGCGGTTGGCTTCACTGTCTTCGAGCAGGCCGGCATGTTCTTCGCGCAGGCGCACGGCCTCGCAGAGCCAGAGGCGTTGCAGCTTGGGTAGTGGCACGCGATCTCCCGGTGAGTGTCAGTCTCCGGGAGCATACCCGCTGCGTGGTGAATGACAACAGCTCGCAGCTAGGGTCTGTTGCCGTTTCAACGCGAGCCGCGTTGTCGCGAGAAATCTCGCCAGGCTAGGCGGAGGACGCAGGTAATGGTTGTTCCCTTGCCAAGTCCTCCAACGACGCATGGCGAGATTTCCCGCACAACCCGAAGGGCCGGGCCCGTTTTGTCGCGACGCTGCGTTTCTCGCCGGCTCATTTAGCCCACTAAACTTCGCGGCTCGTGCCTTGCCTCGCGTCAAAACGGGCTCCGGCGCGGCCGTGCGTGAAACGGCAACAGACCCTAGTGTGCGGCAGCGTTGCGCAGGCGCACGGCGATATCCGGCTGGTCGATGAACAGCCCATCGATGCCGGTGGCCAGGAAGGCGCGCAGCTCGGCGTCGATATCGCCACGCGCGGCCGGGTCGCTGCCACGCTGCAGATTGATGGGCAGGAACTGATTCTCGGCGCGGAAGGTGTAGGGGTGCACCAGCAGGCCGGCGGCGTGGGCGTCGGCGACGAAGCGCGTCGGCTCGCCCAGGCTGCCGTCCGCTTTGCGCGGGATCACGTAGCCCTTGTCCGGGCCGACGCCGTTGGCGTACTGGGCGACCGCCTTCAGCCCGGCGGGCGTGGCCATCTGTTCATAGGTCAGCGGGTTGCCCAGCTCGACCTGATCCTGGGGCTGGCCCTTGCCGTACAGTTGCACCAGGCGCAGCGAACTGAGCTGGCGCAGTGCTTTCAGGTTGCTCACTTCGAACGACTGCAGATACACCGGCGCCTTGGCGTCGGCATAGCCGTTGCGGGCCAGGGTCTCGACCAGGGGCTTTTCCATGGCCAGGCCGAGTTGCTGGAAGTGTGCGGGGTGCTTGGTTTCGATATACAGGCCGATCTCGCGGCCCTGGCTGACCTGCAGCGCCTTTACCAGGTCGATGATTTCCTGCAGGGTCGGGATCTCGAACTGGCCATCCAGGCGGGTGTTCCCCGGACGGACGTCGGGAATCCGCTCGATGGCGCGCAGGCGTTTCAGCTCGGCGGCGGTGAAGTCCTCGCTGAACCAGCCGTCCAGCTCGACGCCGTCGATGGTGGCCTTGCGTTTGCGGTCGGCGAACTCCGGATGTTTGGCCACGTCGGTGGTCAGGCCCAGCTCGTTATCGTGGCGGGCGAACAGCTGGCCGTCCTTGCTCATCACCAGGTCGGGCTCGATATAGTCGGCGCCCTGCAGCACCGCGACCGCGTAGGCGGCGAGGGTGTGCTCGGGCAGGTAACCGCTGGCGCCGCGGTGGGCGATGATCAGCGGTTTGCCGTCGTCGGCACCTTTGGCCGCGGGGGCTTCGCGGGTTTCGGCATTCGCCGTGAAGGGCAGGGCGAACAGGGCGCTGAGCAGTAATGCGCGGGCCTGGTGGATCGGCATGGATATCTCTCCTGAGCGGCTTTAGGGCGTCTCTGAAAACGTAGGTGGTTGTTAGCGGTGGCCTAAGCCTGCACCGAAAAATATGGCGTGACGATGACAGCGCGGCAAGTCATGCGAGCCCATGGCGGGCTCTGCTATGCTCGGCGCCATGACGAATCGACTCCCCCTCTGCCTGATCGCTGCCCTCGCCGAAAACCGTGTGATTGGCCGCGACAATCAACTGCCCTGGCACCTGCCGGCCGACCTCAAGCACTTCAAGGCCAAGACCCTCGGCAAGCCGATCATCATGGGCCGCAAGACCTGGGATTCCCTGGGCCGCCCGTTGCCAGGCCGTCTCAACCTGGTGGTCAGCCGCCAGGCCGGCCTCACCCTCGACGGCGCCGAAGTGTTCACCACGGTCGAGGCGGCCCACCAGCGCGCCGAGGCCTGGGCCCGCGAGCAGGGCGTCGACGAAGTGATGCTGATCGGCGGCGCCCAGCTCTATGAGCAGGCGCTGCCGGTTGCCGATCGCCTGTACCTGACCCGCGTGGCGCTGCAGCCTGAAGGCGATGCCTGGTTTCCGGCGTTCGACGCAGCGCAGTGGCAGCGCGTCGAGTGCGACGAGCAGCCGGCTACCGAGTCGGCACCTGCGCACAGCTTCGAGACCTGGGCGCGCCGCTAGCTCGCCATCACGCTGGCGGTCAGGCGCGTTTCGGCGCCTCGCTGCGCTCTGCCACTTGATCGCGGTCATCGATGAATTCGGTGCGCGGTGAGCCGTCGGCGTTGAGCTGGAATACCTGGCTGGGCTGGCCCCTGGCGTTGAACAGCACCTGGCCGAGGCCGGCCGAGTTCCACAGCCGTTCGCCCGACTTGCTGTGCTTGGGAATGTGCGGGAAGACCTGCATGCGGCGGCGTTTGGTCAGCCAGTTGAGCGGTGACCAGGGCGCATACAGCCAGCGGTTGAGGCGGTCGAAGACGTCCAGCAGGCGGCGTGGAAATTCGTTCTTCACGCCGCTGCTGGTGATCTGCCAGATGGTCGGCCCATTGCGCCGTTGGCGTACCTTGACCTCGTAGAAGAACGAATAGTGCACGTCGCCGGAGAGCACCACGTAGTCCCTTGGCGTGCGCGAGTGGCGGAAGATGTTCATCATCACGCTGGCGGCGCCGCGATGGGCCATCCAGTTTTCCGCATCGACCATCAGCGGATGGCCGGCCCAGCTGAATACCCGCTGCACCGCTTCGATCAACTTGACGCCGAACATTGGCGCCGGCGAGACGATGATGGCACTCGGATGATCGAGCAGGTTCTGCTGCAGTTCGCTGAGCGCTTCCCAGTCGAGCAGGCCCGACGGGCGCTTGAGGTTACGCTCGCTGCGCCAGCGCCGGGTGCGTGTGTCGAGCACCAATAGTGCCGGGCTGCTCGGCAGTACGTAGTGCCAGTGCTGGAAGCGCATCAGCTCGTCGATCAGTTGATCCTGGGCCGCACTGCCGAAACCGTCGCCCTGCGCCTGCTCGCACAGGGCGTGAACATCGGCCAGCGGTTCGGCGAAGGCATCGGGATTGTTGCCCCAGCCCTGGCACAGCAGGTAGCCGATCAGCGCGTTGCCGATGATGCGCTTGGAGAAGGGGTGGCCGTAGGCGGTTTCCTCCCACTGGGCCGACAGGTTCCAGTCATCGGTGATGTCATGGTCATCGAAGATCATCAGGTTCGGCAGGTGCGCCAGCACCCGTGCCACATCACCCAGGCTGGCGACGAACGCGGTGATGCAGGCGCGTTCGCGGTCATAGCGCTGGGCATCCTCGGCACTCAGCTCGGGCACTTCGCGGTCGAGCAGCAACCAGGGCGTGGGCGACCACACCAGCAGGTACATGGCCAGCACTTCGGCCAGGGTGACCAGGTGGTTGTCGGCATTGCTGCTGGTGAAGATGGGCTTTTCGCTGCCGCCGAAGAAGCGCTCGCGCAGGGTTTCGTTGCTCTTCAGCGCAGGCAGCAGGTCGGCGCGGTGGTAGTAGCTGGCGGGGTGGCCATAGAGATCGGCGCTGTCATCGACCACCGCGCCTTCGAGCCTCTCGTGGTACAGGCCCAGGCGCTCGATCAGCTGGTGGATGGCGCGCAGCATCGGCCCGGCGACATCGTCGACGTACACCTGATCGCCGCTGTGCAGCAACACGGCCGGCCGCTCGGACGCCGCGTGAGGCGCGGCCAGCAGGCGGTCGGCGCACAGCAGGCCATCCTTGGACGGGTGATGCGGCTTGCGGCAGGAGCCGTGCAGTAGATGATCGATGCGCGAGCGCAGCACGAAGTTGGGCCGCGTCGCGCCGTCGTACAGCAGGTGCGCGGCCCAGTCGGCGATGCCCTGCTGGCCGTCGATCAGCAGGTCGTAGGCGATCAGCTCATCCTGCGGCAGGGGCGTGTCGAGGTGCAGGTCGATCAGGTGGATGACCGCACGTTCACCAACCACCAGGCGCTGGCAGGCGTCGTCGTCCAGCGGGTGATCGGATTCGGCCCTGTCGCCCGGCGCCAGGCGCAAGGTCAGCTGCAGTGGGCGGCTGGCGACCAGCCAGAGCACCAGGCGGTCGGGCTCCAGGCGGCGCAGTAGCGGGCCGGCGAGTACGCTGGGCAGGTCGATGGGGTCAGAATCTGGCAACGGCATCCCGGAGAGTTCGCGGCCGCTGGCGCAGCCAGCCGGCCTGTGGTTCGGAGAATGACTAAGGACATGGCGCTAGGCCATTGGTTCGGTTGTCACAAAAGCTTCATACCTCAATGTGCGGCCTTGCGCAGTGCGTCCAGGTCGAGAATCTCGATCTCGCCGTAGGTCAGCTTGACGATACCCCGCGCCTGCAACTCCTTGAGCACGCCATTGGCGGTCTGCCGGGAGATCGCCAGCATGGCCGCCAATTGCTCCTGGGACAGGTGGATGATGCGCCGTGGGCCCTGGCTTTCGCCATAGTCTTCGGCGATCAGCAGCAGGCGTCGCGCCAGGCGTTGTGCGGCGGGCAGCAGGCTGATCTCTTCGAGTGCGATAAAGGCCAGGCGCACCTTGTGAGCCATCAGCAGGGCGAGGTCGCGCCAGTAGGCGGGATGCGTATCGAGCAGGTTCAGCAGGCCCGCCTGGGGCACGTGCAGCAGGCTGCTGGCGCCTTCGGCAACCGCGTCGTGGGTACGCGGCTGGCCGTCGAACAGGGCGATTTCCCCGAACCAGTGCGGCGCTTCCACCAGCACCAGCAGCGCCTCCTTGCCGTCGGCATCCACACTGCCGACGCGCATCGCGCCGTTGAGCACGGCGTACAGCCCGCTGGGCGCGTCGCCGCGGCTGAACAGGCGCTGCCCGGCCTCCAGGTTCAGCCGTCGGCCCTGGCTCAGCAGCGCCTGCTGCAAGGGCGCCGGCAACACGGCGAACCATTGGCCCTGAAGCAGGGTGTCGCGCAGATCGGTCATGGGGATTCCGCTTTGTCGGCTAGCTGACAGTGCTGCTGCGCAAGCCGCGCCATGATGAGGCGGTACGCACCCCGAGAGGATAACAACAATGAAAACCCTGGTGGATCACCTCGCCCAATACGCGGCCTACCACCGCGACCGGCGCAATATCGTCACCCACTTCGTGGGTATCCCGATGATCGTGTTGGCCGTCACCCTGCTGCTGTCGCGCCCGGGAGTTGTTGTGGGCGGCCTGTGGCTGTCGCCGGCGACCCTGGCTGCGCTGCTCAGCACGCTGTTCTACCTGCGCCTGGACCTTCGTTTCGGGGCGGTGATGGGCGCCTTGCTGGGCTTGTGCCTGTGGTTCAGCGCCGGGCTGGCGATGGCCGGTACGACGCTGTGGCTGAGCATGGGGCTGGGGCTGTTCGTGGTCGGTTGGGTCATCCAGTTCATCGGGCACTTCTACGAAGGCCGCAAGCCGGCGTTCGTCGACGACCTGACCGGGCTGATCATCGGGCCGCTGTTCGTGGTCGCCGAAGCAGCCTTCCTTCTTGGCTTGCGCCAGGAGGTCGAGCACGAGGTGGTGCAGCGCGCCGGGCCGACCTGCATTCGCGAACGCGAGACGGCGTGATGTGTTGATCGTTATCTCGGCGTGATTAGCCCGTAGGGTGGACAACGCTCTTTTTGTCCACCATTGCGATGGTGATGCGGTGGACGGATCGGGCCGCGCAGGCAAGCGTCGTCCACCCTACAAGGGGCCGCTTTCGTACATTGCAGCCTCTAGAACCCGCCGCGCAGCGCCAGGTCGGCGCCGAGCAGCAGCAGGCCGATAAAGAACCAGCGCTTTGATCGTTCCTCACGCTCCGCGTGGGAATGCCTGCGGGGACGCTCTGCGTCCGCTGTTGCAGGCAACACGGCGCAGAGCGCCTGGGCCTTAGCTACCACGCTGGAGCGTGGGAGCCATCGTAAAAGCAGACATTGCTGTTTTACCTGTGGGAACGGG